>NZ_AP029191.1:4800000-9600000 GCF_055379765.1 Actinomadura rugatobispora
AGCGCGCCACCCGCGCCTTCGTGGAGCTCGTGGACGACTACCTGGAGGCGGGCGGATCGCTCCTCAACCTGTGGGAGGACCTGAATCGGGACGGCCACCCGGTACCGATCTGGTTCGACTGGCCCCAGACCGAGTCGGACGCCGCAGAACTCGTCACCTGGCAGCACACGATCGTCCCCGGACTACTCCAGACTCCGGCCTACGCCCGCGGCTTCCTCAACTCGAACGAGGCCGTCGAGGCACGCATGGCACGTCAGGCCATCCTCAGTCGCGAGGACGCGCCCCCAACGGCGCTGGTCGCGCTCCTAAGCGAATACGTCCTCGACTACTTGGTGACCTCACCCGAGGTGATGCGCGAGCAGATAGAGCACCTGATCACCCTCAGCGAGCTTCCCAACGTCACCATCCAGATCGTCCAGAACAACGGGCGTCCGGCAGGCACGGGAGGCGCTTTCGTGGTGGCTACCATGGAAGATCGGAGCGAGGTCGCCTACATGGAGACGACGGTACGAGGCATCACGACCGACACCCCCTCCGACCTCGCCAAACTCTCCGAATCTCTCAGAGAGTTGCGCGCGAGGGCGCTCCCCGAAGACATGTCCCGGGACAAGATGAAAGAGGCGCTGGAGAAATGGATCTGACGAACCTCACCTGGCGCAAGGCTAGCCGCAGCGGCGAGAACGGCGGGGACTGCGTGGAGCTAGCAGCGCTCTCCTGGCGCAAGAGCAGCCGCAGCGGCGAGAACGGCGGGAACTGCGTCGAATTGGCGGACGCGGCCGGTGTGGTGGCGGTGCGGGACAGTAAGGACCCGGACGGGCCCGTCCTCCTGCTGACCCGCACGGCCCTACGCACCGCCGTGAACTCCGCCCTTACGACCCGCTGACCCACAGCCGATCCCTCGCCCCTCATACGCAGAGTCGCGGCGGGTCCATCCACCCGGACGGCCCGCCGCACCACCGCGCCTCCGGAACCATGGCCCCGGCCCGTCCGCAAGAACCTCCGGGCGTCCTCTCCTCATCTCCCGCCAGCCCGAGCACCCGCAGGGCGGCGCCGTCAGCGCGGGGACGATGCTTGATCTTGCGGCCTGCCTATGGACGGTGCCTCTGACCAGTCCAGGTGCGCGAGTGAGTTCACGAAGCCGACCATTTCTTGGTGGATGTGGCGCCTGGAAGGATCGGGGAAGCGCACGTTGTGCCGGTAGTACCGGTGAAAAGCGATGATCAAGGCAGCGTGGCGTCCTGCTCCTGATCGAGCGGGCGGCGGCCGGTGTAGCCGCTGCCGATGAGGTCGGCCCGGCCCCCGCACTACCGGACGGTGCTGGAGCTGCGCTTCCTGCAGAGCCGTACGCTCCGGCAGGCAGCGGCGGCGCTCGAAGCCAGCGTCGGCAACGCGAAGGTCCTGCAACACCGCGCCCTTGACTCGGCACGGGTGATCCGGCTGCGGACTTCACGGTCCCGGAGGGAAGACGCCCTGGCCTGGAGTGAGGATTCCGTCGGGGTCGTAGCGTTCACGGGCCGTCTTGAAGGCGGCCCATGCGGGGCCGTAGTGGGCGCGCCACTCCTCAGCCGTGGTCGGTATGGAGCCGACCGGGTACTGGTAACCCCCGACGGCTTGGGCGCGCAGGTAGAGGGAACGGTTGGCCTCCACCATGTCCTGCGGGTTCTCGGCTCCGGGTGAGGCGGTTCTGAGCAGCGTGAAGAGGAAGACCGTCTCCTCGTCGGGCAGGCGCAGCAAAGGCAGGCGCAGGCGGCTGTTACGGCAGCGTGATCCGGGATCACATGGAGTTGTCGGACGGTCGCCAAGAGGCGGATTCCCTGGATATGGCGTCGGGTGCACTGCCGATCAACCAACAGTGCACTCCTGGTCAATGATCTTGTCGAGTTCCTGGGGCAGAGTTGTCGATGTAGGCCATGAAGCCCGCTGATATATCGCAAGAAATCACGGGTGGCGTGGCGGCCGCTCGCGGCCATGACTCGAGGAAGAGAAAGGAGGCGATCATGTTCGAGGACATCGAGAAGAAGGACAGTGAGCGCGAGATCCTGGCGCCCGGCCACCACAGCGCGACGTTCAAGTCGTTCGTGTGGGACGAGTCCCAGGACGACGACGAGTAATGCGCTCGTTCTGAACAAGTTCCGGTTCCCGGGCCGCGAGCGTGGCCCGGGGGCCGGAGCCCCGGATGAACGGAATCGAATGGCCACGTGGGCGGAGTTCGCCGAACAGGAGCCGGACATCGCGGAGCTGGGCTCCCGCATGCTGCGCAAGTATGGAATCGCCTATCTCGGAACGGTGCGCCGGGACGGCGGTCCTCGCGTCCACCCCGTCTGTCCGGTGATCATTGATGGCCGCGTCTATATCGGCGTTATTCCCTCTTCTTCCAAGAGGGGTGACCTGGAGCGTGACGGACGGTTCGTGCTGCACGCGCTGCCTGGGCCGAAGGACGCCGAGCTCAGCCTGAACGGCCATGTTCGGCGGCTGCCATCGGACGAGGCCGCGGCGCTCGCCGACGTCTCGGACGGCAACGTGCGCGTGCCGGCCGACAGCGTTCTCTACGAGCTGGTCATCGACCGAGTGCTTTGGATCACTTACGACCATGAAACCAGCGAGCGTCCCGTCGCCAGCATATTCGTATGGACCGGCGATGACTGAGGTTCCGAGCCAGACCCGCGGCCCCCGACTGGTGCGTGCGGAGGTTTTCGGCCACCCCGGCGGAGGCGTCGTCATTTTCACGCCCAAGGGCACTTCGTATCGGGTGAAGGCGTCCGCTGAGGATGTGATCGCTCTGCTCGAAGGTTGTGACGGACAGCGGCCTGTGCATTCTCTCCCGTCCGCCGCCGCGTTCGGTGCCGATCTTCACCCCATGCTGGCTGCGCTCTGCGAGAGCGGGGTCCTTTCAATGTCGCCGCCCGTGCGGGATGAACAGGACCGAGTGCGTTTCGCGACGCCCGAGATGAATGGCGGCATGGCGCCACTGCCCGAATTGGTCGTGGTGGGCGAAGGAGAATGTGCCGCCATGGTCTCGGCGGCGGACTCCCTGGTTCGGTCGGCGGGGTTCGGGTCTGTGCGCAGTCTCGCCGCACCGGCAGAAATCGCGACCGTGGAGAGTGACGACACGGTCCTGCTGGCGCTGTCCGACCATCTTGATCGCGCGTTTCTGCGGGACGTCGACCGGCGTTGCCGACAGCGGAGTCTGCGGTGGTCGCATTTCCATTTCGAGCGTGAGCGCGGCTGGTTCGGCCCCCATGTCGATCCGGAGAATGGTCCCGACGCCGAGGACCTGCTCGCCCGCCGCGCAGCGGCGGCCGCGGACCCGCATGTCCTGGCGGCGCTGGACGGCCCGCCGCTGATCGGCGACCGCTATCTCCCACCGGTCGGGGAGCTGTTCTGGATGCTCGGTGCCGTCCTTACCGACCTGGGGCGCTGGGTCGCGGGACTGCCGGCACGCGGCGCGTGGCACGAGGTGGAACTCGACCCTGTCGAACTCGCCGTGTCCGCACACCCGGTGCTGCCCTTGCCGGGATCGTCACCGGCGGCGTCCATCGCCGCCCTGCCCGGCGCCCCTTCGGATCTGCTCGTGGACGAGCGCACGGGCATCATTCGCAGAGTCGTCGACGTGGAGCACCATCCTTCGATTCCCCGCACCTTGACGACGGTGCACGCCAGGACGAGTGATGTGAGCCGCGTGACGCCATGGCGCAACGACCCGGTGGCAGGGGGCAGCACCTTCGGTGACCGGGCGGCCGCCGAGCACGCCGCCGTCGGGGAGGCGGTCGAGCGTTACTGCGGCAACGTGGTTCGGCACGACCTGGTGACCCAGGCCAGCTTCGCGGAACTGCGGGAGCGTGGCGAGAGCGCCGTGGACCCTCGGAAGCTCGTGCTGTTCTCACAGCGCATGTACGAGTCCCCAGGATTTCCGTTCGTTCCTTTCACCGCAGATCGGAAGGTCCACTGGGTACGGGGCCGGTCGCTGACCCATGATGTGCCCGCCTGGCTTCCGGCCAGCATGGTCTATGCCAACTGGCACTCCTTGTCGGTCTCGGAGGGGCCGTTCATCAACCCCGTGTTCTATTCCGGGATCGCGGCGGGGTCCTCGCTGGACTCGGCGCTGGACGCGGCCCTGTATGAGGTCGTGGAGCGGCACGTGACGATGGTCTGGTGGTTGAACGCCCACCCCGTGCCCTCGGTGAGACCGACCCCGGAACTGGAGGCGCTCTGGTCGGACGGGACGGGGGAAAGCCCGATGCGGCATTGGCTGATCCAGCTTCCCAACGAGTTCTCCGTGCCGGTACTGGCCGGTTGCGTGGAGCATGCCGCGGACGGGCTGCTCACCATCGGTTTCGCCGCGCGTCAGGACGCCGCCGAGGCCGGCCGTAAGGCGTGGGCGGAAGCGCTGACTCTCCACGACATCGCGCGCGACTTGGCGCGTCCCCTCGGTGCGTACCGCGCCGCCGCCGAACACGGCATGATCGACGCGTCGAGCCTGAAGCCGGCGCGCGCGGACCGGCGGTATCTCGACGACTACCGTGGCGACTTCCGCGATGTGACCGACCTGATGTGCCAGGTCCAGGTGCATCTCGACCCGCGGGCCCACGATCTGATCCGGCCCTGGATCGACATGCCCGCCGAGACCGACCTGGCCCCTCCCGGGCCCAGCGACCTGCGCGGCGCGGTGGAGGCCCGAGGCTACGAGGTGTTCTACGCCGACATCACCACCGCGGACGTCGCCGCCGCGGGTCTTCGCGTGGTGCGGGTGCTGGTACCGGGGCTGGTGCCGAACTCCCCGGCGGCGTTCCCGTACCTGGGCAACGGCGTGGTGCAGCGCGCCGCGGTCGAGTTGGGCTGGCGATCCGATCCGCTGTCAGAGGACGAACTGAATCTGGTGCCGATGCCACATGCATGACGCCGATGGGTCCTTCTCTGTCGTCGGCCGCGCGGTGCCACGTGTCGACGCTTGGGCAAAGGTGACCGGGAGACATGCCTTCCTCACCGACATGAGTTTCGGCGGCGACGCGTGGATGCGGCTGGTGCGCTCTCCCCATCCCAAGGCGAAACTGACCGGCCTGCTGGTGGACGCCCCGGGCGTCGTCGCGGTTCGCACGGCGGCCGATGTTCCGCGCGTCCGGTTCAACCCCGCTTTGGCGCCGTCAAGTGACCAGTTGCGCGCCGCGGCTGATCGTCCGTTGCTGGCGACGACGGCCCGCCATGTGGGCGACGCGGTCGCGGTGGTCGTCGCGACCAGCGCCGCGCACGCCGAGGACGCGGTCCGCGCCGCCAGCACCGAATGGAACGTCCTTGAGCCGGTCCTGGACATCGACGCCGCACTCCAGCGGGGGGCGGTGATCGGGCGAATGGACTTCGGCGACGACCGCGTGGACGGCGCCCTTGCCGCCTCCGCCGTCGTCGTCGAGGAACGGTTCGAGGTCGCAGGCGCACAGCACGTCTGCCTGGAGACCCATGCCTGCCGGGCGGAACCGGCCGGCGGCGGCGTCCGGATCTGGTCCAACACCCAGTCGCCCGGCGAGCTGCGTTCGCTGGTGGCCGAGATCCTGGGCATGGACGACGACCGCGTGCATGTCCGCAAGGTGGACGAAGGCGGCGGGTTCGGATGCCGCCAGGAACTTTACGAGGAGGCGTTGGCCGCATGGCTCGCGCTGGACCTGAACCGTCCCGTGCGAGTGGTGTACGACCGCGAGGAAGAGTTGCATGCCACCCGTCGGCGTCATGCCCTGAGGGCCCGCGTTCGCCTCGGCCTGGACGACGACGGGGTCATCACCGGGATCGACCTGGACGCGGTCGTCGACTCGGGCGCCTACGCCTCCCACGCGCCGTACGTCGCGAACGCCGTCGCGCTGACCGTGCCGGCCACCTATCCGCATGCCGCGTACCGCTTTTCCGGCAGGGTCGTGCGGACCAACACCCTGCCCGGAGGCGCCTACCGGGGGTACGGCGTGGCACAGGCGAACGTCATTGTCGAAGGCGCGCTCGACCTGGCCGCCCGGCGCATGGGTCTCGACCCCATCGAGGTACGCCGCCGCAACAGCCCTCAACGGCTGCGCCAATGCCTGGACGTGGCGGCTCGCGTGTTCCCCGCGCCCCCGCGCGCGAACGACCGTCCCTCTGGAAACCTCCTGAGGGGGCATGGCGTGGCAGTCGCCGCCAAGGCCACCGTCACCGGGGACGCGTCCGACGTCAGCACGGCCTCGCTCACCCGCACCTCGGACAGGGGAGCCGTCCTGGTCACAGGAACCTGCGACGCCGGCACCGGCTCCTCCACCGTGCTGGCCCAGATTGTGGCCGAGGAGCTGGGCATCTCCGTCGCCGACGTCCAGGTGCTCGAGGGCGACACCGAGCGCGGTCACGTGGACGTGGGAAGCGCGTCTCAGCGGAGCGTCCTTCTCGGGGCGGGCGCGGCCAGGGAGGCGGCCAGGACGGCTCATACCGCGCCAGGTGTCCCCGTCACCTACCGCGCGTCGCCGGTTCCCCCCAGCTACTGCGCCTGTTTCGTCACGGTGCTCGTCGACATGGAGCTCGGCACCGTTCACGTGGAACGGTGCGACGTGGTCACCGACTGCGGACGGGTCCTCAACCCCCTGGGCGCGTTGGGGCAGGTCCATGGAGCCTGCGTCCAGGGGCTCGGGCTGGCGTTGATCGATCTGTGGTCCGCCGACGCGACCGGACGGGGACCGGGCACCGTCCAGGAGCACGGCGTTCCCACAGCGCTGGACGTGCCGGACGTCGGGGCCGTCTTCACCGGTGAGCCGTCAGAGAACGCGCCCTACGGCGGTCTCGGCCTGGGGGAACTGCCCATCGTCCCCGTCCCCGCGGCGGTCCTCAGCGCGGTCGCCGACGCCACAGGCGTGCTGCCCACGACCATACCGCTGCGCCCATCGGCCCTGTGGCAGGCGTTGAGGGACGGCGCCGGCTCGGACGGGCACCAGTGATCGGCCGGTCCGCACCGTCCCGGGTGCACCGCCCCTCCACGCTGGCCGACCTGACGTACGCGCTGCTCAACGACCCCGCCGCCGAAGTCGTCGGCGGGGGCACGCTCGCCCTTCCCCGGTGGGGCGGGCACGGGGCGCCCGAGAGCGTCGTTCATCTGCCTTCCGTGCTCGAACTCCGCCGTCGCTCGCGTGACGCGGGGCACGTGACGCTCGGCGCCTGTGTCACCCTCACCGAGATCGCTCGCGCCCCAGGACTGCCGAACGCGCTGCGGTCCGCGGCGGCCACCATCGGCGGTCCGGCTCTCCGCGCGGCGGCCACGATCGGTGGGAACGTCACAGCGGCCCGGCCAGGCTGCCTGGCAGCGGTGCTGCTCACCCTGGACGCCTCCGCACACGTCATCGGCCGGTACCCGATGACGGCGCCGAGGCACGTTCCCGTCGAAACGGTGCTCGGCGGCGCCGACCTGGTCGTGCTGTCCGTGCGCTGGCAAGGGGCCGTCGGCGATCGGACGGCGTTCGCCAGAACGGCGGTTCGCGCGGCAGGGGGACCGAACACGGCGAGTGTGGCCGTACGTCTCGGCCGCGGACACTGCGGGATCGCCGTCGGCTCCACCGGGAGCGTCCCTCACCGGTTGCCGCACGCGGAGGCCGTGTGGCGCGACCACCATTGTGCCCGCCGCACAGCCGCGGCCGCTGCGGACGAGGCGGTCGTGCTGCCCGGCCGCGCGGCCGGTGAGGACTACCGCCGCGCGGCTGTGAAGGTGCTCACCCGGCGGCTGCTCACCGAACTGGAAGAGGAGGAATCCGCATGACAGGCACGCCTTCGGCCACGGTCAACGGAGTAGCCGTGCCGGTGCCGTCCGACGGCAGGCGACTCGTCCACTGGCTGCGCGAGGATCTGGGCCTCACCGGCACCAAGCATCCCTGCGGCGCCGGGCACTGCGGCGGCTGCTCGGTCCTGGTCGACGGCCATCCGGCACTGGCCTGCACCACGATGGCCGCGACGCTCGGCGATACCGAGATCACCACGATCGAGGGGCTCGCGGCGCGCGGCGACGCGCTGCTGCGGTGCTTCGTCGAGAAGGGCGCCGTCCAGTGCGGCATGTGCACCCCGGGCATGGTGGTCGCCGCCAGGGCGTTCCTGAACGCCACCTACGGCGCGCGCCGCACGACGGCGACCGTCCGGGAGGCCCTCGCCGGTAATGTCTGCCGCTGCACTGGTTACACCCAGATCGTGCGCGCGGTGCTCGCCGCCGGGGCCGACGACCACGCGGAGAACCCGTGCGAGAACTGATCGGTGCCCTGGGCCTGGTCCGCCGGAACCGACGGTTCGCCCGGTTCTGGATCGGGATGATGATCTCCAGGGTGGGCGACGCGTTCACGACGGTCGCCCTGTCCTGGTTGGTGCTCACCACCGCGGGACCGTCCGAGCTCGGGATCACGCTGCTGCTCTTCGGCCTGCCCCGGGTCATCGCCGGCCCGTTCGCGGGGCGGCTCCTGGACCTCTTCCCGGCCCGGCTCCTGCTCTTCTGGGACAACGCGCTGCGGGGGGTACTGATCGCTCTGATCCCGGTGCTCGACCTCCTCGGTGCGATGCACATCGCGCACATCTACGTTATCGCGGCGCTCTGCGCGGTCCTGTCGGTGACGAGCGAGGTCGCCGAAGGCGCTCTGGTGCCCCGCATGGTCGATGACGAGGACCTTGAAGGAGCGAACGCGCTGCTGGGGGCGAACTGGGAGCTCTCCTCGATCCTGGGTCCCCCGGCGGCCGGGCTGCTGATCGCCTGGATCGGCGCCTCCCCTGCCCTGTTCGTGGACGCCCTGAGCTTTGTGGTCATGAGCATGCTGTGCCTGGGGCTGCGGATCGAGGCCCCCACGGCACAGGGATCCGTGCAGGAGCGGCAGGGGCTGCTACGCGGCTGGCTGGGCTTCCTGACCTTGTTCCGTCTGCCCGCCGTGCTCGCGCTGACGATGTCCACCACCGGCTTCCTGTTCCTCGGCGGAATGATCGAAGTGCTCTTCCCCGTCTTCAGCCGCCAGGAGCTCCATGCGGGCTCCGAGACCTATGGACTACTCGTCGGCGCGTCCGGCGTGGGCTCCCTGCTGGGGCTGATGCTGGGCATCGGTTTCCTGCGGGGTTTGCGCCCCGGCTTTCGCGTCGCACTGATCATTTTCGCCGGGGTCCCGCCGTTCGCCCTGCTCGGCCTGGTCTCCCAACCCGGCATCGCGGTCGCCCTCGCGGCGCTGTCCGCCTTCCTGTGGGGACCCTACTTCGTGGTCGAACGAACCATGGTGCAACGCTTGATACCGAACGAGCTGCGGGGCCAGGTGGTCGGGGGACGGATGGCCGTCAGCTCGCTCGGCTACCCCCTCGGCAGCGCGGCCGCAGGTCTGGTGCTGGCCCACACCACCGCGTCGGCCACCGTCCTGGTGATCGCGGTCGCCTACATGGCGCTGTCCCTGGTCCCCCTGTTGGCCGCCCCTCTCCGCCATCGACCAGGGGCAGAGGCACGACCCAAGGTCGCCGTTCCCGACAATTCCTAGCCGCGGCGGCTACGGGACTGGTGGTGACGACGGTATTCGCCGGGTGTGATGCCGAATGCCGCGCGGAAGGCTCGGGTGAACCCCGCGTGGCTTAGGAAGCCGGACTGTGCGCTGATGTCGTGAATGGATACGGAACTCAGTGCGGGGTCGGCCAACGCGTCACATGCCCGTTCCAGACGCCGTCGGCGGATCCAGGCCGAGACCGTGACACCGTCGGGCCTGAAAAGACGGTGCAGGTAGCTGATGGAGATGTGATGCGCGGCGGCGATGGCGCCCGGCGTGAGGTCCGGGTCGTGGAGATGATGATCGATGTAGTCGCGGATGCCCAGAAGCACGGTTCGCGGATGTGTTTCGGGCTCCGGTCCATCCTCGGTTTCGAGGGTGTGGGCCACCAGCGCCGAGGTCAGGCCGGCAAGGATCGCCCCAAGGCGGGGGCCGTCGGTCGAGGTGAAGCCGCCGGCGTCGGTGCAGATCCGGGCCAGGAAACCCGCCAGCAGGGCACCGACGCCATCGCGTGCCGGTATCGGACGTCCGATCACCCGGTCGGCCATGCCCCGTGGGAGCAAAAGCAGATCCTTGGGGATCTCGGCTTCCACTGTCTTGATCATGTCGAGGAGCAGGGAGAGGCAGTACGCATCGGGCTCGGGTCGCCTGAAGCTCCTAGCCTCGATCTTTCACAGCGCCGGTTGGGTCGTGTGGCGGCCTGACCGGTTTGTGTTTTCTGGTGGTGGTCAGGTCGGTGGCCCGGATGTCGCTCCGGGTGGGCGGGGTTCCACGGCCCCTGGTTCTCCTTCCTGGGTTGTGGGGACGGTTGGTGCTGGTCAGCCGGGGTTGGGTAGTGCCGCGAGGCGTGCGAGGGCGTCAGTGATCAGGGTGGTCCAGGGCCAGTGCCGGGCGATGCGCAGGATGCGGCGGCGTCCGGTGGTGACCAGCCGTCCGGCGGTGTGCAGCAGCCGCAGCCGCAGGCGGCGGGGTTCCCAGCGGCGGGCGGGGCCGGTAAGGGCGAGCATCGGCATCCAGGCGAGCAGGTCGAGGGCGAGTTGCACGATCTCCAGCCAGATCTGGTTCTGCGCGGTGTCGTGCAGGGGGAGGTTGCGCAGGCCGGTGGCGCGGGCGGCGCGGACGCGGTCCTCGGCCCGGGCGCGGCGGCGGTGCCGCAGTTCCAGTTCGGCGATCGGCGTGCCGGGCGTGTTGGTGGCGAAGCAGGTCAGGCGCATGCCGTCGGCGTCGGTGAGGCGCAGCTGGGCGCCGGGGTGCGGGCGTTCTTTGCGCACGATCAGCCGCATCCCGGGCGGCCAGCCGGCCAGCACCCGGCCGCTCAGCTCGGCCACCCAGGCGCCGTGGCGGATCCGGCCGTCCGGCTCGAGGGCCGGGGTCCAGGCCGGGTCCGGGATCTGCAGGACGGCGGCGTGGATGGACTCGGTGATGGTCATCCCGACCGAGTAGCCCAGCCACCGGCCCCGCGCGGCCAGCCACTCGACGAACCCGTGGGTGCCGCCGGCGGTGTCGGTGCGGATCAGGGTGCGGCGGCCACGCCGATAACGGGCGGGCAACTGGGCCAGCGCCAGCTTCGCTGCGGTGATGTGATCGGCGGCGGTGTTGGACCCGGCGTTCCCGGGCCGCAGCAGCCCCGCCACCGGCTCCCCCGATCCGCCGGGACCGTGATCGACGAACGCCATCAGCGGGTGGTGGCCGAAGGTCTTCTTCCAGGTCGGGGCGGCGTCCTGCTTGTCGGAATGCGCGATCACCAGCACCCCGTCCACATCCACGATCACCTGCCCGCCGGTGTCCGGGGCGGCGTCACCGGCCAGCGCCCACACCCGTTCACGCACCTGGGCACGAGCCCGGCGCAACGCCCTCAGCGCCCGCTCACCGCCACCGGCCAGGACATCGATCAGACGGGAGAACGTCGGGTCGGAGGCCACCGGCCCGAACAACCCCGGCTCGGCACGCAGCATCGCGACATCGGCCAGGCAGTCACCGCCCAGCGCCACCGCCAGCGCCATATCCATCACGATCTTGCCCGGATCATGCCGGGCTCGCGGCCTGCGCCAAGGCGCCAACGCCGCCGAAAGCGCGCCGTCCAGCCCGCTCTTGCGGACCGTTTCCACCAGCAGCACGGCCCCGGCCTGCGAGACCACCCCGCGACCACAGCCATCGACGCCCACACGCGGGTATGACCCGATACGCTTGCTCACCTGAAAAGTGCCTTCTGGACTGGTACGGACAGGACCTTCGACAAGCCCTATCCTCCCAGCACAGAGGCACTTTTCTTATCTAAACGGTCACTCCCGGCCCATCGCCCGGTGAAAGCCCGAGGCTAGGAGGCCGCAGCGAGATCACCGGCCGGCGGTTCATCGGCCACACGGTCACCGCGCCGAGTTCGAGCGCGCGATACTCCGCTCGGAAATCAGTGTCGTGCTCGCTGCTGAACTCTATGCGGGCGTGCTGGAACCCCTCCTCTGGACATGCGTCAGCGCTCCGGAACCCCGTCTCGGACAATCGGATTCCCTCCCACGGCATTGAACGACCGGAAAACGCAACGGTGTACGTAGCTCGTCACGATGACGATGACAGCCGGGCGTTTATGACGCCCCTGGAGAATTCCAGGGCGGAGTCCGTCCCGGCCGGTCAGAACGGCGATGGTGGTCGTGCAGGTCGAGCCGCTCACGCCCCGGCTGCCGACCGCATCGTGCGAAGTGAGCTCCCGCCGGCCGGGGACATGCGGCCTGTCCCCGGCCGGGCGCAGGCTCTCCCGCGAACTGTCGGTCCCGCGGTCCCAGCGCACGTGATCGTCGTCGGCCCGTAGGGCGCGGACGCTGTCGGCACCGCGAACAAAGACCGGCCCCTGCCCCACCAACGGCGGCGGAACATGCCCCCGAGGTGGGTGAAGCACCTGTGTCCACGGCCCACCGCCGGCAACCATCACGGGCGTCAAAGGCGCGCAGCACCCTGTCGCCGGTGCCGAGGAACAACGGTCTCCGGCGGCGACGGGGAAGGCCCTGCTCGGAAAGGGCGCGTCCATCGGCCCCATCGGCCGCGGGCACGAACAGGCCCAGCCCGCAGTAGCGCATCGCGCCGGCCAGGACCGGGCCGGTGACCGGCTGGTTGAAGGTGAGCTGCGCGTGCACCATCGGCAGCGACTACCTGCTGCACACCCACCACGACCGCCTCCGCGCCAGCCGCCAACGGCAGCCTGGCCGCCCGCTCATGGTGCTCACCGCCCAGACGATCGAGGTCGGCGCCAACATCGAGGTCAACGCGCTGGTCACCGAGTCAGCCCCGTTGCCCGCGCTCATCCAGCGCCTCAGCACCCTCGACACCAGCCCAGCACCGGTGGTCGACGACCCCACCACCGGCGACGACCCGATGTACAGCACCGTCCGCGCGGCCACCTAGGCCGTGGGTCGGATCCGCGCCTCGGCTCGTTGGCGCGTGCGCCTCGGGCGTCCTGGTCAAAAATTGTTGACATCATGTCTGCGCCGTTTTACCTTGGGACATGTCAAAGTTCTTTTACATGGGAGTGGGGCATGTCCTCCGAAGAGAGACGTTCGTGGATCTACGTCGTGGTCGCCGTCGGTGTCGCCGCGGTCTACTTCGTCACCGTCCTGCCGAAGGTGCCGGGCGCGGACGTCGCGCGGATCGCCTATGTGCGGCCGATGCTCATCGCCATCGGTGCCGGGATCGGCCTGGGCATCGTCGCCGGCATCGCAGCCGCCATCGCCTCGCCGAAAGAGGCCGGCCGGGCCGACGAGCGCGACCGGCAGATCCACCGGCTGGGCGAGTACGTCGGGTTCTACGTCATGAGCATCGCCGCGATCGTCCCGCTCGCCCTGGCCATGGCGGAGGCCGCCCACTTCTGGATCGCCAACGCGCTGTACCTGGCGTTCGTCCTGGCCGCACTCGCCTCGTCGATCACGAAGATCGTCCTGTACCGCCGGGGCCTCTAGCCATGGTCAAACCCACGAAGGTCACGAACTCGATCAGGGCGCTGCGGTTCGCGAACGGCGAGATGACCCAGGCGGAGCTGGCCGACCGCGTCGGGGTGACCCGGCAGACCGTCATCGCCATCGAGCAGGGCCGCTACTCGCCATCGCTGGAGGTGGCCTTCAAGATCGCCCGGGTGTTCGACGTGCCGCTCGACGACGTCTTCGGTTACCCCGACACCGACACCTGACCCATCTCCGAGTGCTGGCCACCGCCTCGTGGCCCCCCACCTCATCCGAGAGGACCACCTCCCATGACCAATCCGGTCGCCACCGCACGAGCACCCCGACCATGACGAAGACGACGATGATCGCGATCGCCCGCGACACCTACTGCGCACCGGCGCAGCTCCAGTTGCGCGACATGGCCGTGCCGACCATCGGCGCCGACGATGTGCTCGTTCGCGTTGAGGCCGCCGGCGTCGACCAGGGTGTGTGGCACGTCATCACCGGCCTGCCCTACGTGGTGCGCGCCGCCGGTTTCGGGCTGCGCCGGCCCAAGAACCCCGTCCCGGGCATGGACGTCGCCGGCCGCGTCGCAGCCGTCGGCGCCAACGTCACCCGGTTCCGTCCCGGCGACGAGGTCTTCGGCACCTGTGACGGTGCGTACGCCGAGTACGCCCGCGCCCACCAGGACAAGCTCGCCCCCAAACCGGCCTCCCTCACCTTCGCCCAGGCCGCCACCGTGCCCATCTCCGCCTGCGCCGCCCTCCAGGGACTGCGCGACGCCGGCCGGCTCACCGCCGGGCAAAGGGTCCTCGTCACCGGCGCCGGCGGCGGCGTGGGCAGCTTCGCCGTCCAGCTCGCCAAGGCCTATGACGCCCAGGTCACCGGCGTGTGCCGCACCGCGAAGACGGACATGGTCCGCTCCCTCGGCGCCGACCGCGTCATCGACCACACCCGCGAGGACTTCACCACTGGCACCGACCGGTACGACCTCATACTCGACACGGCCGGCAACCGCCCCCTGACCCGGCTACGCCGCGCCCTCGCCCCCCGCGGCACACTCGTCATCGTCGGCGGGCCAGGAGGCGGACGGGTGCTCCAGGGCGCCGACCGCCAGATCCGGGCGAAGCTGCTGTCGCCCTTCGTCGGCCAGCGCCTGGCCGGCCTCATGTCCACCGAGCCCGCCGCCGACCTGCACACCCTGGCCGACCTCATCGACTCCGGCGCCCTCACCCCGGCCCTCGACCGCACCTACCCCCTCGCCCGAACCTCCGACGCCATCGACTACCTCAAGACCGGCCAACCCGCCGGCAAGATCGCGATCACCATCTGACCCCCGCCCACCGCGTGGTCGGCCCACCACAACACCACGAATATCCGCCCATGTTCGCGACCCAAAGCGTCGACTCGCACAGGTACGGCTCCGACGGCGGCGAGTGATCGATCGCTTGAGTCATCTCATGAGGCGCGATCGTGATGGCGAGGCAGGCTCTAGACGGGATTGGTCTTGGCTGATGGCGGCGGTCTGTTGGGGCTTATCGGCCATCGGGGGTTCAAATCTCCGATCCTCCGCTTCTGAACGGCGGGGATGCGTCGCACGACGCATCCCCGCCGTTCGCGTTCCAGGCCGAAACGGGCCCAGGACCGACGGCCACCCGGCCGAGGCTGGATCCGCACGCATGGAGACGGCGAGATAGTCGCGGGACCGCTCACGGCTGATCTCTGCACTGGGCGGCGTCGTCGTCGAAGGTGAATGGGAAGGTCTTCCACCGGCGTCCGGTCGATTCGGCGGTGCTCATCTACGCTGACGGCGCGTAGCGGCATTTTCGGATGATGGGAAGGTCTATGACGTCTGGGGTGGGCCGTGGCCCGTATGCGAAGTCGGCGGCCATTCGGCGGCGGGTGGTGGAGGCGTGTGTGGACGCCTTCGCCCAGACCGGCTTCTACGGCGCCACGATGAAGGACGTCGCCAGGCGCGCGGGCATCAGTTACACCGGGCTGATGCACCACTTCCCGAGCAAGGAGGATCTGCTGATCGCGGTGCTGGAGTTCCGCGGCGAGCAGAGCACCCGCCTGATGGAGGCGGCCGGCGCCCGCGATCCCGTCGGGCAGCCGCTGAAGGCGCTTGAGGGCCTGCTCGCGGTGAGCGCCGACAACTCGCTGAGCCCGGGTCTGCTGGAGCTGCACTGTGTCATTTCGGGTGAGGCCACCTCGCCGGAGCATCCCGCCCACGCCTACTACACCGAGCGCTACCGGAAGCTCCGCCAGTTCTTCACCGCCGCCTTCACCGCCTTGGGGGAGCGCGGCGAACTGCGTTCGCCCGTCCCGGCGGAGACTCTGGCCACCATGACGCTCGCCCTGCTCAACGGCCTGCAGGCCCAGTGGCTCTACGACCGCGACACCGTCGACATCCAGGGCGGTCTGCGCGCCTTCCTGGCCTCCGTCGTGCCGGCCCTGGCCGAGTGACCGCGCCGGAATACCGCTGTTTGTTGTTGAGAGGAGGATTCTTGACAGACGAAAATTGTACTGCAACCCTACTTTGAGCCGCCGTGACACGGGTCACAGAGGGCTGGAGGAGGGTGATGCATGTCGAACCTGACGTGGCCGCGCGTCCTGGGGATACCTCTGCTCGGCGTCCTGCTGGCGAGCAGCGCCCTGGCAAGTCTCGAGCCCCCTGCCAGGGCCGACGCGCATGATTCGGCCCCTGCGAGGGTGTCGGTTGACTTCGGGCTCGAGCAGGGCGGGCTGTCACGTCCAGAGAGGTACAACAACTTCGGCAACGTCACCGCCTGGCCCCAGCAACGTCCCGGGGACGTCGAGTTCTTCAACAAGCAGGGGCTGCACGGCGACATCTACCGGGTCTGGCTCAGCAGCCCCAACGCTCCCGCCGAGGACAACCTGTTCAACCAGTGCGACCTGGCGGCCGGAACCTGCGACTTCTCCAGGCTGGACGCCTACCTCACCCAGGCGAGCACCGTGTCCGACTCGGTGCTGGTGAACCTCAATCCGACCGACTTCGTCCAGGGCACGAGGCCGTTCAAGGATCTCCAGCCGCTGTTGGAGTTGATGGTCGGGAGCCTGAAGAAGAAGTACCCCCGGGTCAAGTACGTCGAGGTGTTCAACGAGCCCGACTGGCAGTTCCACGGCCAGGAGCGAAAGCAAGGACGACCGGCAGACCAGACCACACTGCAGCCGACCGGGCTCTACCGCTTCTACCGGCCGTTCTACGAGGCCGTCCACAAGGTCAACAAGGGACTCCGGCGCGCCGACCGGCTTCAGGTGGGCGGACCGGCGCTGATGTTCATGGATCCCAAGTGGCTGCAGCCGTTCCTGGACGGCTACGCCGCCGACCGCGACCCCCGCAAGCGCCTGGACTTCCTCTCTTACCACTCCTACCTGAAGTGGGACGACGACTACCAGGTGCCCACGCTCTACAGCAAGGATCTGCGGGTGGTGGGCTCGGACCGGGCAACCGTCCGGGCGTGGCTGAAGAAGCGCCGCCTGCCCACCGGCATTCCGAGCTTCGTCACCGAGACCGGGATCTATCCCGGTCCCTCGTTCGACGAGCCCGACCCCAAGAACGACTATCTCCGGCAGGCGGCCGGCCTGGCGACCTACGGCTACCTGTACGCCGGCCAGCCCGACACCTACATGTTCAACTGGTGCGTCCGGCACCGGGTGGAGGAACGCAAGGACCAGCTGGTCACCCGGAATCCCGGCGGGCCGGCCACCGACACCTTCACGCCCTACGGGAACATGATGCTGATGCAGTCCAAGATGAAGGACACCCGGGTGTCCGCCGTCTCGGACGGCCGGAAAGGCGACGCGGGCGAGAAGGGCGACAACGGCGTCTACGCCATCGCCTCCAAGGACGGGACCGGCGCGTCGCTGATGGTCTGGAACTGGCAGCACACCCACGCCGACAGCTACAGGACCACCATCGACATGTCCCGCCTGCCCTCCAAGCTGAGGCACGGGCCCGTCCGCCAGCGCATGTACCGGATCGACCAGACCACCAGCAACTACTTCACCGACCCCGCCAGGGCCGGCCTCCAACTCGTCGACGAGAAGATCGTCGCCCCCGGCACGACCCACACCCAGACCGTCGACCTGGGCCCCAACGCGATCTATCTGGTCCTCCTCGACCCCGCGTAATGCCGGCCCCCCAGGGAGTGAACGTCTGTGTGCGTGCGCTCCCTGGGGCGGTCAGTCGGTGGTGAACTTTGCGCTGGAGACGATTCGGTTCATCGTGTCCTCGTGGCAGTGGCCCGGGGCGCGGAAGAGGATGAGGAACGCGGTCGGCGAGTCGGCACGTGGGACGAGGTAGGTCCGGACGTGCAGACGCGCTCCCTGGCGGGGTCGCTCAGGACGCCGTCCAGCCTGAGTCCCGGGCGCCCGCCGACGGTCTGTGCGGCGATGGGCTTCATTCATTGCTGACCGTGCCCGGGAGCAGGTACCGCATGTTCTGCTGTATTCCGGCCGGTTCAGTGGCGCTCGCGTGTGACTCACCCCGGCGAAGAGTCCTTGGGCGTTGCCGGAGTCACCGCGTATGGGGTCGTTGACGGCCGTCCGGTCCGCGGTGATCGGCGTCCGGAACAGTTCCTCGATGCGTGCCGCTACGGCGTACTCGTCGGAGTCGTGCGCGGAACGGACGGCGGCCGTCGCGGTGACGGCAACACCGTCGGGCGTCGCGCTGAATCCGCTGCCGGTGGCCAGCGGCTCCCGCGTTACCTGTCTCAGCTGGGTGATCCAGCAGCGTGATGCCGACCTTGGCTGCGGCATCGTCCCGTACCACACCGAGGGTGACCCGGTCGGTGGAGCCGCTCAGGTGCGGGTGGGCGCCGGTCGTGGTTCCGTTGAAGAAACCGGGACATGCCATCGTGACCACAGCCGGTGAGAATGAGGGCTTTTGTCAGGCATTGTCCCCTTGTTGCGTTGGCAGGCCGTCCGGTCAGCGGCGGGAGCTTGGCGAGGGTGGACGGCGGGTTCCTGCTCCTCCGGCGTTACGGGCGGTCCATCTCTTCGTTCAATTCGGGAGGGCGAGTTCGGCGGCGATGGCCGTGCGCCGGTCTCCCGGCCCCGGACGTCGGAATTGACGACGAGCGGCACGAGATATTGACACGAGGTGACAATAGGGTCGGCGCACATTGGCGCATGAACGCGTGCCCTCATCATCCGCGCGCAATTGCGCGCGGTCAGGCGGGTGCCGTGCCGCGGGCCCGGGACGGGGAGGTGAGGTGCTCGCCCAGGCCGCCGACCATCACGGTCATCTCGTACGCGACCACGCCTACGTCGGCTTCCGCGTCGCTCAGGACCGCCAGGCAGGCGCCGGAGCCGGCGGTCGTCACCAGCAGGAATCCCGACTCCATCTCGACGATGGTCTGCCGGACCGGGCCGTCGCCGTACCGTTCGCCCGCGCTCTTGGCCAGGCTCTGGATTCCGGCGGCCACCGCCGCCAGGTGCTCGCCGTCGTCCTTGGGGAGGTCGTACGAGGAGCCCATCAGCAGCCCGTCCGCCGAAAGCACGATGGCGTGCAGGACGTGCGGCAGCCGGCGGACCAGATCGTCCAGCAGCCAGCTCAGGTCGGCCGCGGTACCGGGCTTCTCGGTCACGTTCATCCTCACCTTCTGCCGGGTGGTGGGGTGGGGGCTTGTTCCGCCCCACCCTTTCAGTTGCCGGACGGGAACGGGAGGGGTAGCAAAAAGGGGTATCAGATCACGTATTTACCGACAGCCCAGAAGTCGGCCATGCATGCAGGAGATTGCCGTACCGGTTTTAACCGGACACATACAGTGGCGAGTCGATCGTCGGAGGGCGTCCCAGGATAATGACCGCTCGAATTATTCGAGAAGTGTGCATTGCGCGGACGCCAAGTCGCCATGCGAGGCGCGGTGAGCGAGAACCGGGCGCTGAGCCGCGGCGGGCCGACGCGGGTGTTGTGGAGCCATGGGGAGTCGAACCCCAGACCTCCGCCTTGCAAGGGCGGCGCTCTACCAACTGAGCTATGACCCCGGGACGTGTCCCCTAGAGGCTATCGCACCGTGTGGTGCGTATCGGGCGGCGCGGACGGAGGCGAGAGCGCGGACGAGGACACGGGCAGGAAGAGGTCCGGGAACTCCTTCACGCTGCCCAGGACGTGCGTCGCCCCCGCGCCCAGGAGCTGGTCCTGGGAATGCGCACCGGTCAGCACCCCCGCCACGATCGACGCCCCGGCACGCCGTCCGGAGAGGACGTCGTTGTCGGTGTCGCCGCAGACCGCGATGTGCCGGACGTCGTCCACGCCCAGCCGCAGCGCGGCGGACAGGATGAGGTCCGGGTACGGGCGCCCCCGGCCCGAGCCGCCCCCGTCCTCGGGACAGAGGGCGAGATCGACCCGCCCCCACCAGCCAAGGGTGTCCAGCACCCGGCCAAGGGTGCGGCGACTGAACCCCGTCGTCAGGCAGACGCGCACCCCGGCGCCGCTGAGCCGCTCGATGGCGGCCTCGGCGCCGGGCACGGGAGCCAGTCCGCGGCGGTCGACGACCAGGTCGTAGGACCGTTCGAACGACAGGTTCGCGGCCTGCGCCCGGGGCTCGTCCCCCGCGAACAGGGCCCGGAAGATCTCGATCTTCTGGCGGCCGCGGAACTCGCGGACGCGCGCCATCGCACGCGTGTGCGCCGCGGTTCCAGCAACGACTCCGACGGTCGCGATCGCCTCGGCGAAGGCCGTCTCCACGGCATCGCCGTCGACGAGCGTGGTCCCGGCGAGATCGAGGCAGGCGATGGTGATCCGCTCCGCACCGGTCACGCCGGGCCCTCCCTCGAAGTCGGTCTCCCGTTCGCGGCGGGAGCGCTCCGGCGCGTCAGCTGTCGGTGGACGTGGCCTCGGTCCACAGGTCGAGCTCGGCACGGTCCTGCTGGAGCCGACGCCAGACAACGAAGCCACCGAGAGCGACAACAGCGAGAACAAGCAGCTTCTTCACGGTGGGGACCCCTTCACCTCGACTATGAAGCCAAGCCCGGGGACGTTCGGATCATTTGATGCTCCCCCAGGCTCTCCGCAGCCTAGCAACCGATGCCGGGCGGTCCGCACCCCGATCGTGTTATCGGACCGATCGTCCAAATTCGCCGGACGAGTGTGATGGGGAACACTGGATGGTGCGGATGCTGTGACCGTTCCGTCATCTCGCCGGGGACGCCGATCGGACGGATAATCCAAGTATGGGCGCACAGGATGACTTCGCCCTCTGGGAGCGGGAGCTGGAGCCTCCGCGCCCGCCCGGGAGCGACGGGAGCGGGCGCGGCATGGTGCTCGTCGCGGCCCTGACCGCTGCCGGCTGCACCGCCCTCATCACGCTCGGCCAGGTACCGCTCGGCGCCGCCGGGCTGGTGCTCTCGTCGCTGGTCCTGCTGCTCTGGCGCGCCGGCATGTGAGGTCCGTCCCGTTCCGACGGGGTGGACGCCGCGGTTTGGGGGATCGGTGGTGTTCGCCGGCCGTCAGGCGGGTTCGTTCCTGCCCTGCCACGAGGGCTTCCTTGCGTTGCGGGACGTTCCGGCGACCGGAAGTCAAGATCATTTCAAGCTTGCGGCGACGGCGCGCTGAACCGTGTCGCGAACCGACTCGAGCCGACACCGCCCCCCCCACCCGGCGAATGCCGTACGGGCCAGGTCTTCGGCACCTGAGTCTTCGGCGTTCTCACCTCGACGCCCGCCGTCCGAGGCCTGTCGCCCCTGCTCCTTCGTCCGGCGTCCGGCGTCCGGCGCCCTCCGTTCTTCCTCTGGCGCCAGGTCTTCGGTGCCCGCCGTCTGGCGCCCGGACCTTCGGCGCCCAAAGCCCCGGCGCCCGCCGCCCGGCGGACGGCGGACGGCGGACGGCGGACGGCGGACGGCGGACGGTGGACGGCGCCAAGACCTCGGTTCCCGAAGCTCGGGGCCCGTCGTCCATCGCCCGACGTCAGGTCTTCGATGCCCGCCTTCTGGCGCCCGGACCTTCGGCGCCCGCCGCCCGGCGGACGGCGCACGGCACCAAGACCTCGGTTCCCGAGCCCCGGGGCCCGTCGTCCGGCAACCGCCGTCCCTTGTCCAGCGCCGGGTCTTTGGGGGCTCGGGTCCTGCCGTCCGGCGCACGGGCCTCGGGGCCTGCCCTTCGGCGTCCGATGTCGTCGGTTCTGGTGCCTGGTGTTCGTACTTGGGGGATCGATGTCTGTTTGTCCTGGACGGGGGCCGTCCGGTTCCGGCCAGGGGTGCTTGGGTGGGCGGCCGCAGGCGATTCGTGTTCGGCCGTGGCGTCGGGCATGCGATCATCGCGGCCATGGAACTGCGCGGCAGCACGGCCCTGCTGACGGGGGCGACCGGCGGCATCGGGCAGGCGCTCGCCCTCGCGCTCGCGGCGCGCGGCGCCTCGGTGGTGCTCACCGGCAGGCGCGCCGACGTGCTGGAGCCGCTCGCCGAGAAGATCACCAAGCGGACCGGCGTGCGGGCCATCGCGCTCGCCGCCGATCTCGCCGATCGCGACGCGCCCGCGGATCTGCTGGAACGAGCCGGTGACATCGACGTCCTGGTGGCCAACGCGGCGCTGCCCGCCTCGGGGCTGCTCGCCGACTACAGCGTCACCGAGATCGACCGGGCGCTGGACGTCAACCTGCGGGCCCCCATCGTCATGGCCAAGCTCGCCGGTGAGCGGATGGCCGAGCGGCGCCGCGGCCATCTGGTCTTCATCTCCTCCCTCGCGGGGAAGACCGCGTCCGGACGGGCCGCGCTGTACAACGCCACGAAGTTCGGCATGCGCGGGTTCGCGTTGGGGCTGCGCGAGGATCTGCGCGAGCACGGTGTCGGGGTGTCGACGGTCTTCCCTGGCTTCATCCGGGACGCGGGGATGTTCGCGGACGCGGGCGTGACGCTGCCGCGCGGCGTGGGCACTCGTACGTCGCGGGACGTGGCGCGGGCGACCGTGCGGGCCGTCGAGAAGAACGTCGCCGAGATCGACGTGGCGCCGCTCGGGCTGCGCGTGGGGGCCTTGCTCGGCGGTGCCGCCCCGGCGCTGTCGGCGGCCGTGCAGCGCCGCGTCGGGGGCGACCGGGTCGCGCGCGGGCTGGCGGAAGGGCAGCGCGGCAAACGCTGATAACGGTGGCATTCTTCCCATCGCCGTCCGTTCTTCGCTCGGCCCGCCCGGGTCGCGGCCGGGCCGCGGGCCAGTGATCCAATGGATCGGCGAGAACGACTGCGATCCAGGAGCGACCATGAGCGATTCCCCTGTGCGTCCCGTCGCGAGCAGCGGCACGTTCGCCATCGGCGGCGATCTGCCGGTGCATCGGCTCGGGTACGGCGCGATGCAGATCACCGGTCCGGGCGTCTGGGGCGAGCCCCGTGACCGCGGCGAGGCGGTACGGGTGCTGCGGCGCGCCGTCGAGCTGGGCGTCACGCTGATCGACACCGCGGACTCCTACGGCCCGTTCGTGAGCGAGGACCTGATCGCCGAGGCGCTGCACCCGTACCCGGACGACCTGGTGATCGCCACCAAGGGCGGGTTCACCAGGACGGGCCCGGGCGAGTGGGTGCCGCTGGGACGGCCCGAGTACCTGCGGCAGTGCGTGGAGATGAGCCTGCGGCGGCTGCGGCTGGAGCGGATCGACCTCTACCAGCTGCACCGCATCGACCCCGAGGTGCCGTTGGACGAGCAGCTCGGCGTGCTGCGCGACATGCGGGACGAGGGGAAGATCCGCCACATCGGGCTCTCCGAGGTCACGGTGGACGAGCTGGAGCAGGCCCGCCGGCACGTCCCGATCGTGTCGGTGCAGAACCTCTACAACCTGACCAACCGCCAGTCGCAGGACGTCCTGGAACGGTGCGACGCGGAGGGGATCGCGTTCATCCCGTGGTTCCCGCTGGCGACGGGCAAGCTGGCCGAGCCGGGCGGGAAGCTCGCCGAGGCGGCGCGCCGCCATGACGCCACCCCGGCGCAGCTCGCGCTGGCCTGGCTGCTGCACCGTTCGCCGGTGATGCTGCCGATCCCTGGCACGTCCAAGGTCGGCCACCTCGAGGACAACGCGGCCGCGGCGAGCGTCTCCCTCTCCGGGGACGAGGTGGCTGAGCTGGAGAAGCTCGCCTGAAAGCCGGTGCTCCCGGACGGCTGACGCCGCCGGGCCGTGTTCTTCGTACGTTTTCGACGGCGACAGCACCGCGGTCTCCTGGCGATAATCCGGCTCAGTCCGCTTGATCAGCGGGCTGAGCCGGCGCGCCGTCCCCCCGGGCTGCCTCGCCCGCCGCGCGCCCCGACGCGAGGAGTGCGCGCATGCCGAGGGCGAAGAAGGCCAAGAGCGTCAGCACGATCGCCACCGCCGCCATGCTGCCGCTGGCGACGTTCACAGCGACGGGCGCCGCGGCCACCGTCCATACGGGCGGCCCCAGCACCACGGCCGCCGCGCAGGACGAGGGCGGTGCGGCCGAGGTCGTTCCGGTTCAGGTGACCGGGGATCCGGCCAGGCGGTTCAACCTGGTGGTCCTGGGCGACGGCTACACGTCCGCGGACATGCCGAGGTTCCGCGCCCACCTCGACAAGCACCTGAACGACCTGTGGACGATCGAGCCGTTCAAGTCGTACCGCGGCTATGTCAACGTCTACGCCGTCGAGATCACCTCCGGTGAGAGCGGGGTGAGCTGCGATCCCGGTCTGTCGTCGCCGCGCCGCACCACGCCGCTGGGCATGGCGTTCTGGGGCGGGTGCAAGGAGGCGGGGCCGCAGCGCCTGCTCACCATGAACTCGGCCGCCGCGAAGTCGTACGCCGACATGGTCCCCGGGACGACCTCCGCCAACCGGCAGATCCTCGCGCTGGCCAACAGCGACACCTACGGCGGCGCGGGCGGCACCTACGCCACCGCGTCCGGCGGGAACGCCCTGTCGGCGCTGATCACGCCGCACGAGCTGGGCCATTCGCTCGGGGGGCTGGACGACGAGTACGACTACTACCAGCGGGGCGTCCCGGGCGGCGCGTACGAGGGCGGCGAGCCCGACTCCGTCCATCACACCCTCCTCACCGAGCGGCAGATGAGGGAGCGGCGGACGAAGTGGTGGCGGTGGCTGGGCGAGCCGAGCGAGTCCGGGGGCCTGATCGGACGGTACGAGGGCGGCCTCTACAGCACCAGGGGCGTCTGGCGTCCGAGCCGGCACTCGATGATGAAGACGCTGGGCTACTACTTCGACCAGCCCGCGCGGGAGCGCATGACGCAGCGGATCTCCGCCAAGGTCGCCCTCGTCCAGGCGCACGCCCCGAACGACGCGCCCGTGGGCGCCGACCGGGTGCTGTGGCTGGAGACGGCGCATCCGACCGGTCACGAGCTGTCGATCTCCTGGGAGGTCGACGGCCGGGAGGTGCGGGCGGCGCGCGGCGCCCGCAATCTCGACCTGGCGCGGCTGCGACTCCGGCCCGGCGCGCACACGGTGAAGGCCACGGTCACCGACCCGACCGGGTTCGTCCGCGATCCGGCGATCCGCGCGTCGGCGGCGCTGACGCAGACCCGCGCGTGGAACGTGGACACGCGGGTGGAGACACCGCCGTCCGAGGTGCCGGTGGGCTTCGGCGCCTCGACGCCCACGGACCGCGCGGTGAGCACCGATGACGTGGTCCACGCCGAGACCACCCATCCCGTCCGGGAGGTCCCGCGGATCCGCTGGGAGATCGACGGGCGGGTGGTGCGCGGCGGCGAGCGCTCCGTGGACCTCGGCCGGCTCCGGCTCTCCCCCGGGACGCACCGCCTCACCGCCCGCGTGGGCGCCGGCGCGGTCCGCGAGTGGACGATCGACGCGCGGCGCCCGACGGTGGCCTACGAGCTGTCGCGGGCGTCCGAGATCCGGCGGCGGCCCGGGCACCCGCCCGAGTACGTCTTCGACGGGCCGTTCACCATGCGGCTGACCGCGTCCGACGACCGGCCGGGCACCGTGGTCGGCGAGTTCCGGGTGGACGGGGACGGCTGGTACAACTACTTCGGCTGGCCGACCGACTCCACGGCGCCGTTCCGCTTCACCGAGAAGGGGACGGTGATCGACCACCTGTCGTACGGCGGGATCGGCAAGGGCCGCCACACCATCGAGTACCGCGCCATCGACGCGTCCGGGAACGTCGGCGAGCCGCGGACGTTCATCGCCGTCCTCCGCTGAGGTCAGGCGTGCGGCTCGGCCCGGACCTCCTCCGACCGGCGCTCCGGTTCGGGCGGGAGGCCGGGTCGGCGGCGGCTGCCCGTGGCCAGGACGGAGCCGCAGAGGATCAGCACGAACGCGGCGGCGATCGTCCCGGTGAGCGGCTCGTCCAGGAACAGGACGCCCGCGGCCACCGCGACCGCCGGGTTCACGTAGGTGAAGACCATGGCCCGGGACGTCCCGACCTCGCGGATCAGCTCGAAGAACACCACGAACGCGAGCGCGGTGCAGACGATCCCGAGCCCGGCGAGCGCGGCCAGCACCGTCCCGTCCGGCATCGACTCCGGCCAGGTCGCGGCCGCGGGGGCGGCGTAGACGAGGGCGGCGAGGGTGAGGCACGCGACGGTCATCTGCAGGCTCGGGACCTCCCCCAGCCGCCGGGCCGCGATCATCGGGGCGATCGAGTAGCCCAGCACCACCAGCATGATCTCGCCGATCGCCCAGGCGCTGCCGCCTTCGAGATGCGGGGCCGCCAGCACGCCGACGCCGCCCAGCCCCAGCAGCAGCCCGGCCCAGCGCGCCGGGCCGAGCCGTTCGCCGGTACCGGCCGTCTCCTTGCCCCGCGCCCTCTCCCAGGTCTCCAGCAGCCGGGCCAGGACCAGTCCCGCGATCGGCACGGCGGCGATCAGCAGGCCGGTCATCGAGCTGGACAGGTGCCGTTCCGCGTCCGACAGCAGGGCCCACGGGCCGAGGATCTCCAGCGCGGCGAAGGCGAGGATCGGCCGCCAGTGGCGGCGCAGCGTCCCGAGTCCGCCCGCGCCCGGCCCGCCCGCGCCGCGCCGCACGACGAGGGGCAGCAGGACGGCGGCGCCCAGCGCGGTCCGGGCGAACACCAGGACGGGCACCGAGATCCCGCCCTCCACCGCCACCTTGATCATCAAATAGGGGATCCCCCACAGCACGCTCATCAGCGCGAACAGCACCCAGCCCCGACGACTCACCGGCTCCTCCATCGGCCTCCGGGCCCGGTTCCTCCGGATGCCCGGTCGTATCCGGTATGAGTCCTCAGTCTCGGATCGCGCGGCCGGTGCCGTCTTGAACGCTGTTGCGGTACGCGCCCGGCGTGACCCCCAGCACCCGCCTGAACCAGCGGGTCAGGTGGGCCTGGTCGGCGAACCCGACCCGGGCCGCCGCCTCGGCCGGGGGCAGGCCCGCGTCGAGCAGCGAGCGGGCGCGCGCCACCCGGTGCTGGGCCAGCCACGCGTACGGCGGCATGCCCATGATCTCCCGGAACCCGCGCAGCACCTGGTACCGCGACAGCCCCAGGTCGGCGGCCATCTCCTCAAGCGTCGGCGGGCCGGTGAGCTCGTCGGCGAGCCGGACCGACACCGTCCGGGCGATCCACGCCGCCGCCGTGTCGTGCCGCCGCCCGCCGAGCACGGCGGCGCCGGCGGACCGTCCGGCATGGCGCCGGACGAGAACGTCGAGCAGCGACAGCAGCATCGACTCGCCCTCCAGCGGCTCCGGCCGCGCGCCCTGACCGGGCCGCCGGGTGAGGGCGCGGTGCACGGTCCACATCCGGCGGGCCAGGTCGTCGTCCGCGATGATCGCGTCCCGGAAGTGCGGCAGCGCGCCGCGGCCGAGCTCGGCGAGGAGGCTGGGCGCCGGGTACAGGACGCGGTACGCGAAGCCCTGCTCGTTGGCGGGGCCGCCGGTGTGCGGCTCGCCTGGCTCGACGACCACCACGCTGCCGGGGCCGTTGTACCGGAGTTCGCCCCGGTAGCGGATGGCCTCCAGGCCGCCGGTGCACACGCCGATCGCGAACTCCTCGTGCGAGTGCGGCGCGTAGTGGCGGCGCCCGATGCGGGCGGCCATCAGGTCCAGGGGGAGGCCCTGGATGCCGTCGATCCGCGTCCACACCACCCGGTCCGCGACCGGCGCCGAGCGTTCCCCGCGTGCCGGCGTGGCTGGAACGGCCGGATCAGGCGGAGAAGAGGTGCCGGATCCGCCAGCGGTCCGCGTCACGGCTGAGCTCCGCGATCGCGACGCCGTCGTCCCCGTTGATCCTGACCCGGTAGACCAGCGCGTCCGGGGACGATCCGTACGTCTTCAGGACCTCGTCCACGGCGTAGCGCGAGCCCCGCCACTCGTACGCGGTGAGCCTGCCGGACGGGTCGTGCTCGGCCCGGATCGGCTCGTTCAGAAGGTGCCCCATGAGTCCGCGAGCCTAGCACCGATTCGAACTGATGTTCGCAGGTGGGGGGCCTTTTCCGGAGTGGGGCGGGGAGGAGGCGCGCTCTCACGGTAGGCCCGCGGGCCCGTGGGCGCCGAGCATTTGCGCGCCCGGGCGTGGCGCCGGGCGCGGCGGCGCGGGCGGCGCGGGCGGGCCCGTCCGCGCCCCGATCACGGACTGGACGTGGGCGCACCGGGTGAAGTCCTCGTGGTCGCAGTCCAGCGCGCATTCGATGATCTCGATCGCGGCGCGGGCCTCGGCGATTCGCCGCCGCAGTTCGTCCCGGCGGCGGCGCAGGACCTCGCGGCGCTCGGCGGGCGCGGCCGTGGCGAACATGGCGCGGATCTCCTCCAGCCCCAGCCCGGCCCCCTTGGCCCGCACGATCATCGCGATCCGGTAGAGGTCGCCGGTGCCGTACCGGCGCCGGTCCCCGGCGGCGCGGGCGGGCGCGAGCAGGCCCTCCGCCTCCCAGTGCCGCAGGACGTGGGGGGCCAGGCCGAAACGGGCGGCGGCCGCGCCGATGCTCATCCCGGGGCTTGACTTCATGTCGACATTAAGTCGCAGCATGTCCGCCATGTCCACTCCTGACCTCGACGATCTCGTCCGCCGGCTCGATCTGGCCGACGCCCGGCCCGACGCCGCCGCCCTCCGCGCCCGCTCGTACGACCTGCTCGGAAGCGCGGGCGTCCCGGCCTTGGGGACGAGGGTGGTGGACGTGGGGTGCGGCGCGGGCCGTGCCGTCGCCGAGCTCGCCGAGCGCGGCGTCCGGGCGATCGGCCTGGACGCCGACGAGCGGATGGTGGCGGCGGCGCGGCGGCGGTGGCCCGCGCACGCGGCGGCGTTCCGGGCCGGCGACGCGCTCGCGCTCCCGTTCGGGGACGGTGAACTCGGCGGCTACCGGGCCGACAAGGTCCTGCACGACCTGGCCGAGCCGGCGCGGGCGGTCGCCGAGGCGCGGCGCGTCCTGGAACCGGGCGGGCGCGCGGTCCTGACCGGGCAGGACTGGGACGCCATCGTGATCGACTCCGATCGGCCCGGCCTGACCCGCACCATCGTGCGCACCCGTGCCGGGCGGATCGCCTCGCCCCGCGCCGCCCGCGCCCATCGCGCGCTGCTGCTGGACGGCGGTTTCCGCGACGTGACCGTGGAGGCCCGCACCGCCGTGTTCACCGACGAGACGGCGCTTCCCCTGCTCGCCGCCGCCGCGGCGGCCTGCCGCGCGGCGAACGCGATCACGGACGAGGAGGCGGGCGCCTGGCTCGGCGAGCAGCGCGCACGGGCCCGGGCCGGCCGGCTGCTCGTCGCCGTCCCGATCTTCATGGCGGCCGGGACGCGTGCCTGAGACACTTCATCCACAGGCTGGGGGAAACGTGACGCACAGCCTGGAAGCCCTGCTCGGGGGCGTATCCGGTCCGTCACTCCACAGCGAAATCCCCAGGAAGCCAGGCTTTCCACGACCGCGGGCCCCGCCGCCCCGCCGCTTCACAGGAACGGCGCGGCCGTCGCCGTCGTCCACCGCAATCCACAGCCTGTGGATAACTATTGCGCACACCGTGTGAGTCATGGCCCGAAGGCGTCGTCCACCGGTCATCCCCATGCCTCCACATCCGGCCGGGACGCTTTTCCACGTCGTGGAGAACCCTCTGACCAGTGTCGAAAGCACACCGAGCGACGAGTTGCCCACAGGGCGTTCACACCCTGTGGGCAGTGCCGCTCCACAATGCCCCCAGGGCGGTGGATTGTCGTCGCCCACCGGTCTTCCCCAGCCGCGTCAACAACGGGCGCCCTGTGGGAAACACCCTCGCGGCATCCCCACCCCCGCTCCAGCCGACACACCGCCTCCCCGGCCGGGGCGACGGGGTCAGAACCTCCAGCGAGGGGGCGATTAGCGCTCGTCGACCGGGAACGCCGGCCCCTTGTCCGGGACGATCCCGAACAGCGCACACGAGGGCGGGCCGGCGGTCGGCGCCCCTCGGTGTCGTGGAAGGCGCCCGTACTTGGTCCCGTAGGCGTCGGCGGCCTGCCGGAGCCCGGCCTCATCGGCGACCCGGGCTGTCGCTGCGCCTGGTGACGGTGCGCCGGGGCAGCCCCTTACGGGCAGGCGGCGGCCACCAGGGCCTGGGCGCCCGCACGGGCGGCTGGGATGACATCGGGCACGGGCTCGGTGGACGCGGCCGACATCGCGCCGTCCAGCAACACCGTGAGCTGACGCGCGAGCAGCGCGGGATCGGCGGCCCCGGCCTTGGCGGCCAGCCCCTCCACCCACTCGCGCACGAGCCGCTTGTGCTCGATCGTCGCCTCATGCACGGGCGACCCGGGCTGCGACTCGCTCGCCGAGTTGATGAACGCACACCCCCGGAAGCTCCCCGCCGCCGCGCCGCGCGAGGCAGTGCCCTCCCTCAAGCCCTCAGCACCGCTGGGAGTCCCGCCATCGCGCGACGCGCCAACGCCGGTGGAGCGCTCCGCGTCCAAGGCCGCGGTGTCGGTAGGCGGGCTGGGGGCGCCGATGGCGTTGAACATGGCGGGCAGCTGGGCGCGCGGGTCGTCGCCTGCCGCGGCGGCCGCCTCGCGCAGCATGCGGCGCCATTTCTCATCGGCCTGCCGGAGGTAGGCGAGCACCAGTTCGTCCTTGGACCGGAAGTGCGCGTACAGCGTCGCCTTCGCCACCCCGGACTCGGCGATGATCCGGTCGATGCCGACGCCGCGGATTCCGTAGGTGTAGAAGAGGTCGGTCGCCGTCCGCAGGATGCGGTCGCGGGCCGGCTCGCGCGCGGACCTCTTGGTGGCGGCGCCGCCTCGCGCGCTCGTCCTGCCGGTGCCGGCCATGGAACCTCCCTGGCGCTCCTCACCTCACTCTATAGACAGACCTGTCGGTCTGGACGGCCGGAACGTCCGCCCCTGGTCGGCACCCTCCACGGCGGCGACGTAGTCCTTCACCACCTCGCCGACGGGCGTGCCCTCGGAGGCGTCCATGCCCAGGGACTCCAGCGTCTCCGCCACCCAGCCCGGGCTGACCACGTTCAGGCGCAGCCCGCGGGGCATCTCGATCGCCGCGCCCGCGACGAACGCCTCCAGCCCAGCGTTCACCATGGCGCCAAGCGCGCCGCCCGCCATCGGGCGCTCGAACACCCCGCCCGTGAGCGTGGCCGAGCCGCCGTCCCGCAGGTACCGGACCGCGCACCGGACGAGATGGACCTGCCCGAACAGCTTTGGCCGTACGACGTCCTCCACGTCCACTCCGGGGCCGGAGTCCAGGGGCGTCAGCGGGGCGCCGGCCGCGCAGCACACCACCGCGTCCACGTCCGGGACGGACGCGAAGAGCGCGTCGATCGAGGCGGTGTCGTTCATGTCCACCCGCACCGGGCCGCGCCGCGACGCCCGGACGACCTCGTGCTCCTTCTCCAGCGCGGCGGCGACCGCGGATCCGATGATCCCGCTCGCCCCGATCACCACGATCTTCATGTCAGGCCGCCTCCATCCGATGCCGCTGCCGCCGTGTGCCGGCCGTTCCCGGTACGCCCGCACGTACGCGGCGAGTTCGTCGTCTCCCAGGCGGCCGCGCCGTGCACGACGAACGGCCGCTCGTACCGCATTCCGGCGAGGTCCACCTCTCCCGGGTACCAGACAGACAGGTCTGTCTAGTACTGTCCACACACTAGGCAGCCGGATCCGTCCGGTCAAGACGCGAGCCACGACCCGCGCGCATTAAACATGCGCTTTAAACGTTTGCTTGAAACGAGGTAGGGTCGGGCGCCATGGGACAACGTGAACGCCTGCTGTCCGCGGCCCGGCGCCTCCTGGCGGAGCGCGGGTACGCGCGCACCACCTCGCGCGACCTCGCGGCGGCCGCCGACGCCAACGTCGCCTCGATCAACTACCACTACGGCTCCAAGGAGGAGCTGCTCACCGCCGCGCTCCTGGAGACCGTCGACGCCTGGGGCGAGAAGGTCGTCCACACCCCCGGCGAGGCCCCCCCGGAGGCGGGCGGGACGAAGACGGGGGCCGGTGCGGCCGCGACGGGGGCCGAGCGGCGGCAGCGGTTCGCGACCATGTGGAAGGCGGTGATCGAGTCGTACGTCACCGACCGCGCGATGATCGTTTCCACCATCGAGGCGCTGTCCCAGGCGGGCCGGCTCCCCGGCGTGCGCGAGCAGATCGCCGCCGCCTACGAGCGGTCGCGCGAGCCGATGGGCGTCGCCTTCCCCGGCGTCGACCCCGGCGACGAGCAGGCGGTCCGCGCCGTCGGATCCGTGCACATGGCGCTGGTCGCCGGGCTCTCGCTCCAGTGGCTGGTGGACCCGGAGAACGCGCCGTCCGCCGACGACGTGGCGCTCGGCCTCCAGGCCATGCTGGACGCGCTCCGTCCCGAATAAAGCGGCCGATTCCGAGAACGCAGGACGGGAGGGGGACGGACCGGTGGGGTCCCAGGAATTCACGCACCTTCACGTGCACACCGAGTACTCCATGCTGGACGGCGCGGCGCGCCTCGAAGACCTCTTCCAGGCGGTCGGCGATCTCGGCATGGGCGCGCTCGCCATGACCGACCACGGCAACCTCCACGGCCTGTACGAGTTCTACGGCCAGGCCGTCGCCGCCGGCGTCACACCCGTGCTGGGCATCGAGGCGTACCTCGCGCCCGAGCACCGCGCCACGCAGAAGCCCGTCCGGTGGGGCACGCCCGCGCAGAAGGGCGACGACGTCTCGGGCGCCGGCGCGTACACGCACATGACGATCTGGGCGCGCGACGCGACCGGGTTGCACAACCTTTTCCGCCTCCAGTCGCGCGCGGCGCTGGAGGGATACTTCCGCAAGCCGCGCATGGACCGCGAGCTGCTCGCGCGGTACGCCGACGGTCTCATGGCGACGACCGGCTGCCCCTCCGGCGAGGTCGCGACGCGCATCCGCCTGGGGCAGGAGGACGAGGCGCTGCGCGCGGCCGGGGAGTTCCAGGACATCTTCGGCAAGGACGATTTCTTCGTCGAGCTGATGGACCACGACATCGACATCGACCGGCGTGCGCGCGCCGGTCTGGAGCGGGTCGCGGCACGGCTCGGCGCGCCCTTCGTCGTCACCAACGACTCGCATTACACCTACGAGCACGAGGCGACCGCGCACTCGGCGCTGCTGTGCGTGCAGACGGGTTCGCGGCTGGACGACCCGGCGTTCCGGTTCGAGGGGTCGGGCTATTTCCTGAAGTCGCCGGAGCAGATGTACGCCATCGACCCGTCGGAGGCGTGGCAGTCCGGATGCCGCAACACCGCGCTCATCGCGGGACGGGTCGACACCGCGGGGATGTTCGACCGCAAGGACCTCATGCCGCGCTTCCCCGTCCCCGAAGGGGAGACGGAGGAGGGCTGGTTCCGTGCCGAGGTGTGGCGTGGCCTGGCGCGGCGTTTTCCCGACGGCTACGGCGACGGTTCCGGCAGCGATGGACGCGGCGGTGGGCGTGCCGAGGAGGAGTACCGGCGGCGCGCCGAGTTCGAGATGGGCGTCATCGCCGAGATGGGTTTCCCGTCGTACTTCCTGGTCGTCGCCGACTTCATCATGTGGGCCAAGGAGAAGGGCATCGCGGTCGGGCCGGGGCGCGGTTCGGCGGCCGGGTCGCTGGTGGCGTACGCGCTGGGCATCACCGACCTCGACCCGATCCCGCACGGCCTCATCTTCGAGCGCTTCCTCAATCCCGAGCGCGTCTCGATGCCCGACATCGACATAGATTTCGACGAACGCCGCCGCGGCGAGGTCATCCGGTACGTCACCGACCGCTGGGGGGCGGACAAGGTCGCGCAGATCGTGACGTTCGGCGTCATCAAGGCGAAGGCCGCGGTGAAGGACGCGTGCCGCGTGCTGGGGCATCCGTACGCGCTCGGCGACCGCATCACCAAGGCGATGCCCGTGGACGTGGGCGGCAAGGGGATCCCGCTGTCGGGCATCTCCGACTCCTCCCACCCGCGCTACGCGGAGGCGGCGGAGGTCCGGGCGCTGTACGAGGGCGACTCCGAGGTCCGCCAGGTGATCGACACCGCCCGCGGGCTGGAGGGCCTGATCCGGCAGACCGGGGTGCACGCGGCCGGGGTCATCATGTCCGCCGAGCCGCTGACCGAGCACGTCCCGGTGTCCATGCGCCCGCAGGACGGGACGGTCATCACGCAGTTCGACTACCCCACGTGCGAGTCGCTCGGGCTGCTGAAGATGGACTTCCTCGGCCTGCGCAACCTCACCATCATGGACGACGCGGTCAAGGCGATCCGCCGCCACCGCGGCCTCGACCTGAACCTGCTCGACCTGCCGCTGGACGACACGCCGACCTACGAACTGTTCGCGCGCGGCGACACGCTCGGGGTGTTCCAGTTCGACGGCGCGGCGATGCGGTCGCTGCTGCGGATGATGCGGCCCGACACGTTCGCCGACATCACCGCCGTGACCGCGCTCTACCGGCCGGGTCCGATGGGGATGAACTCGCACACCAACTACGCGCTGCGCAAGAACGGCCAGCAGGAGGTCACTCCGATCCACCCCGAACTGGAGGAGCCCCTGGAGGACGTCCTCGGCGAGACGTACGGGCTCGTCGTCTACCAGGAGCAGGTGCAGCGCGCCGCGCAGAAGCTCGCCGGCTACTCGCTCGGGCAGGCCGACCTGCTGCGCCGCGCCATGGGCAAGAAGAAGAAGGAGATCCTCGACAAGGAGTTCATCCCGTTCCAGAAGGGGTGCAGGGAACGCGGCTACTCCGATGAGGCCGTCCAGGCGGTGTGGGACGTCATGGTGCCGTTCGCCGGCTATGCCTACAACAAGGCGCACGCGGCGGCGTACGCGCTCGTCTCCTACTGGACCGCCTACCTGAAGGCCAACCATCCGGCCGAGTACATGGCGGCGCTCCTCACCAGCGTCAAGGACGACAAGGACAAGATGGCGGTATATCTGGGGGAGTGCCGCCGGATGGGCATCCGCGTGCTGCCCCCGGACGTGAACGACTCCGACGCCGAGTTCACGCCGCAGGGCGACGACCGCATCCGCTTCGGGCTGACCGCCGTGCGCAACGTCGGCGCCAACGTCGTCGACTCGATCCTGGCGACCCGCGCCGAGCGGGGGAGGTTCCGGTCGTTCCCCGACTTCCTGGACAAGGTGGAGGCGGTGGTCTGCAACAAGCGCACCGTCGAGTCGCTGATCAAGGCGGGCGCGTACGACTCGCTCGGGCACACCCGCAAGGGGCTCGCCGAGCAGCACGAGCAGGCCGTCGACGCCGTCATCGGGGTGAAGCGCAGCCGCGCGTTCGGGCAGCACGACCTGTTCGCCCTCGACGTCCCGGACGACGCCGGCACCGGGACGGGCTTCGATCTCGGCCTGGAGTTCGCGACGGACGAATGGGACAAGACCCACCGCCTCGCCCAGGAGCGGGACATGCTCGGGCTGTACGTCTCCGACCATCCGCTGCTCGGCCTGGAGAACGCGCTGCGCGCCCGCACCGACCAGCCCATCGCCGCCCTCGTCGCCGACGAGCGCCTCCCCGACGGCGCCGTCGTCACCGTCGGCGGCATCGTCTCCGGGCTGCAGCGGAAGATGACCAAGCAGGGCAAGCCGTGGGCGATCGCCACCGTCGAGGACCTCGGCGGGACGATCGACTGCCTGTTCTTCCCCTCGTCCTACCTGCTCGCCGGCCCGCAACTCGCCGAGGACCGCATCGTCCTGGTGAAGGGGCGGCTGGACAAGCGCGAGGACGTCCCCCGCCTCATGGTCATGGACATGGAGGTCCCCGATCTGGCGGCCGCGTCCGACAGCGCCCCGCTGACGCTCACCTTCGCCGAGCTACGGGTCACCCCGCCGCTGGTCTCCCGGCTCAAGGAGATCCTGCTGGCCCACCCGGGCCCGACCGAGGTGCGCATCAGGCTGATCCGCCCCGAGGGGGACGTCCTCATGCGCATCGACGCGCGCTACTACGTCACCCCGAGCACGGCGTTGAAGAGTGAACTCAAGGCCGCCTTCGGCGCCGACACCGTGTGACCCGCCCCAGGAGGCGCCCAGACTTGTCCACAGCCTGTGGACACGTCGTCAGTCCCACCAGAACGTCCAGCGATCGGCGCCGACGAGGCCCTTGGCGTACTCCTCCAGAGACCCGCTGCCCTGCCACACATTGTCGGGGCAGAACGCGTGGTGCTCGGCCGCCACGTTCAGCGCGTGCTCGAACGTCACCGGAGGCGCCGCGACGGAGAGGTCGAGGGTGTCGAACCCGACCGCCACCACGCGCGCCCCGAACCGCTCCTCCCAGGACCGCACGACGGCCGACAGCTCCTGCGTGTAGCCGGTGTGGTTGACCGGGCCGTCCCACCCGGCCAGCGTGAGCGTGTCGGCGCCGCGCCCGGCCGGCACCAGGCCCAGCAGCCACGAGCGCGACTCCCCCAGCGAGGTCGCCAGCCCGCGCGCCACCGCGTCGGGATCGCGGCCGTCCTCGCCGGGCGCCGCCAGGCCGGGCCACGCGCCGGTGGGGATGTCGGCGTCCTCGTCCTCCTCGGGCTCGGCCGCCACCTCGTCCCAGAAGCGGCGCAGCACCCCGGCGGCCGACAGCACGTCGATGGTGCCCACGGGCGCGGGGGAGAACTCGCGGCTGTGCCACGGACGCGCGTCGTCGCCGCCGAGCGTGTCGAGCAGCAGCGGGTACAGGCCGGTCTCGGCGCGGCGTTCGTACAGCCGCAGCCAGTGGGCGGCCGCGTCCGGGAGCCGCTCGTCCGAGACCCAGAGGACGTCGCGTCCCGCCCACGTCTCGTCGTCGAAGTAGTCCTGGTCGGTCTCCAGCACGGCGCCCGGGGGGAGTCCGCCGGGGAGCTCGGCGAAGGGGGATCCAGTCGGCATGAGGCGCAATCTAGCGCCCGCCTACGACACCCGCGCCCCGATTTCCGCCATCGTCGAAACCCTCGCCGCCCGGACCCGCCGGCCGCGTGGCGGCCGCGGAAACACGGACGACATGGGTACGAAACAAACGGTGTCTACAACATGATTCGGCCTGACCGAATCGAGAAGTAGGGACACTGATGAGCGATATGGCACGCCGCCGCCTCCTGGGCGCCGCCACCGCGGCCGGAGTGGCCGGGCTGGCCCTCGGCGGCTCCCCGGCGCACGCCGCCGGACCCGCCGGGCGCGGACGGCCCGCCACCGTCCCGAACCCCGTGTGGCGCACGATCGGCGCCCCCCTCGCCCGCGGCGCACGCTCCGGCCCCCTGGCCCACCGCACCGTCGCGGTCAAGGACCTGTTCGCCGTCGCCGGAGAGCGCATCGGCGCGGGGAACCCGTTCTGGCTGGAGCAGGCGCCCGTCGAACGCCGGCACGCCGCGGCCGTCCAGCGCCTGCTGTCCGCCGGCGCAGACGTCACCGGACTGGCCGCCACCGACGAGCTCGCCTACAGCCTCGCCGGGATCAACATCCACTACGGCACCCCGCGCAACCCCGCCGCGCCGGGACGCGTCCCCGGCGGGTCCAGCAGCGGCCCCGCCTCGGCCGTGGCCCAGCGGCTCGCCGACATCGGGCTCGGCACCGACACCGGCGGCTCGGTACGGGTGCCCGCGTCCAACTGCGGCCTCTACGGGATCCGCACCACCCACGGCCTCGTCTCCCGCGACGGCCTGCTCCCGCTCGCCCAGTCGTTCGACACGGTCGGCTGGTTCACCCGCGACGCCGCCCTCTTCGGCGCCGTGGCCCGCGTGTTCCTGCCCGCCGCCGCCCCCGTCCGCCGCCTGATCGTCCCGGCCGACCTGCTGGCCCTCGCCGAGCCCGCGACCGCCGCCGCCGTCCGCGCCGCCGCCCTCGCCCTGGCCGGGGACAAGGGGCTGACCGTCACCGAGCCCGACCGCACGTTCGGCGCCGACCTCGCGGACTGGGCGAACGCCTTCCGGATCGTCCAGTCCTCCGAGGCGTGGGCCAACCACGGCGCCTGGATCGAGGCCAACCCCGGCGTGCTCGCCGCCGAGATCCACGCCCGCTTCGCCGGCGGCGCCGCCGTCACCGCACAGGAGCTCCGCGACGCCAGGGCCACGATCGAGAAGGCCCGCGCCCGCGTCCGCGCCCTCGTCCCGGAAGGCACCGCGCTGGCACTGCCCGCCGCCTCCGCCCCCGCCGTCCCGCTCGGCGGCTCCGCCGCCGAGGTGGACGCCGTACGCGGCGCCACCCTCCGCCTGACCTGCGCCGCCGGCGTCTCCGGCCTCCCCTGCGCCGTCTTCCCCGGCCCCAAGGCCGACGGCCTCCCCGTAGGCCTGGCCCTCATAGGCGCCCCCAACACCGACCGCTCCCTGACAGCCTTGGCCGACTAACCCCGCCAGCCGACCACGGCCGAGGCCCGGCGTCCGGTCGGCCGGTCAGATTCGGTCGGACGGTTGGGGCCGCAGGGCTTGGGCCCGAGGGGCGGGGGTCTTGCACGGGCGGGATGTTTCGGGCGAAGGTAGTGCGCGCGACGGGGCCGGTGCGGATGCCGCGCCCCGCCCGGGGACCGGCATTCCGACGGGGAGGATGAGGACCGGTGAGCGAAGAGCTCGATCAGGTGTTCGGCCAGCTGGTGAAACGCAGCTGGCAGCGGTTCGACGAGGAGCGGCGGGCGCGCGAGATCGACGACCTGCTGGTCGGCGCCGTGGTGGTCGCGATGGTGGCCGAGGGCAACTCCCTCATCGACCTCAACTCCAACGGCGACCACCACCATCTGCGGTTCGAGCACCCGCAGGGCAAGCAGCGCGTCATGTTCCGGCTCACGCACGCCACCGGAAGCCTCGCCGCCGCCAGGACGCTCGGCCACTACGCGTCCGTCCACATGGGGTACGGCGAGCGCGTGCAGGACACCCGCACCGTCTGGCAGGCCCTCAAGTCGGAGATCAAGAGCGGTTTCCTGGACGTGGGCGAGCCCGGCGTGATGACCGTGGACGCCGACCTGACCACCGGCTACGTGTACGTGCAGGTCGAGCTGCTACTCGACCTCGAACCGTACTTCGCCGACGACTACACCGTCCGCTACCCCCTGCTGCAGCAGCATCTGTCGGCCGTCCGCCAGGCCCTGGCCAAGTACCTGCGGGGACGGCTCGCCGCCGGTGCGCCCGGCGCCGCCGGCGCCCCCGCCTGACCCGCGGCCACCGGCCGACCAACCCCTTCAGGAGGTCTCGATGCTGTCGCTGCTGTCGAAGTTCAAGAACAGCGCCGAAGCGCGGGAGAGCAAGGACGAGGTCCTGATCGGCGAGATGGTGTTCGCCATGGCGCACCTGGGGTGCCCCACCATCGGCTTCCACGCCGGGACCGATCTGCAGTACGTGAAGTTCAAGCCCGTCAAGGACGACGTGCTCTACAGCATGACCATCGTGCTGGACCGCAAGACCGGCGACAGCGCGCTGCAGCAGGCGGTCATCGGCAGCAAGGCCACGCTGATGTTCGTGGGCGAGGTCAAGAACCACCTCGCCGACCCCGACGACCTGGTGGCGATGTTCAGGACCGACATGGCCAACCTGTTCCGCAACCCGTGGATGGGCGACATCAAGCTCGACCACCAGCTCAACTCCGTGACGGCGACCAAGAAGCAGATCATCGACATCGACCGGCTCATCAGCGCCGATCCGGCGGGCCGGGAGCAGCTCAGCCAGATGCTGCGCGGGACGATGCTGGAGCTGCGGGAGAAGCTGGTGCCGTACAAGAAGTGAAGACCACCCTGGTACAGGGCCTCGCGGCATATGCCCGCGGGGCCCTGTTCCTTCCCGGGAATTGCCCTTGTCCTTGGGGAAGCCGTGCCGCGGGGCGTCGGCCCCATCCGGGTGCGGGAGCTGCTGGACCTCGCCAAGCGGCCGGGCGGCCCCGGCAACGTGAGCCACGTGGTGGCCGAGGTACTCACCCGCGAGCCTGTGGACGGCGGTGATCCCCAGGCGTGAACAACCGGCTCCCGCCGCGATCCACCGTCCGTCCCCCGGCGCCTTCTCCCCAGCTCAGCCGCCCACACCCGGGCTGACCTGCCGGAAGGCCCGAACGCGCCGACTTCGTCCACAGCCTGTGGATAACCTGCTCCACAAGGGCCCCGGCGAGCCGCCGGCTCGTTGTCCGCAGCGATATCCCCAGGAGGCTCGATCCTCACATGCCGGGACGGGGCGCCGCGGCCGGCGACACGTCCACCGCGGCGCCCTCCCGCCACGGGCGGCTCTCCGCGCCGTTCCGCCGTGGCCGTGAGCGTCGGCGCAGTACGCTGAGCTGCGAGTTCTCCGTCCAGCGAGGAGGGTCATGCCGTCCGGTGCCGGCCCCTGGCAGGGCACGATGCGGCCCGCGCCTCCCCGCAGGGCGGACGCGCGCCGCAACCACGAACGGCTGCTGGAGGTGGCCAGGGAGCTGTTCGAGGAGCGCGGCGCCGGCGTCCCGCTCGACGAGATCGCCCGCCGGGCCGGGGCCGGGAACGCCTCCATGTACCGGCACTTCCCGACCCGCCGCGACATGATCGTCGCCGTGTACGCCGACGAGGTCGAGCGGCTGTGCGCCAAGGGCCGCGACCTCCTGGACGCCGAGGCGCCCTGGGACGCCCTGTTCACCTGGCTGCGGGGCTTCGTCGAGCACGTCGCCGGCAAGCGCGAGCTGATCCTGGCGATCCCCGAGGACCGCGACGGCGAACGCTCGCAACTGTTCGAGCGCTGGCACGACGCCATGCACGCCACCGCCGGCGCCCTCCTCGCCCGTACGGGCGCGCGGCACGACGTGGCCGACCTCGTCGCCGCGGCGCACGGCATCGCGCTGGCCGCGTCCGGCCCCGACCAGGCCCACCGGCTCCTGGAATACTTCCGCCGCGGCATCCGCGCCGCCCCCGGGCCATGACCGGATCGTTCCGCCACCTGACGCGATCGGGCGTTGTCCGGGCGGAACACCGCGAGCAGGCTTGGAAGACATGAGCCGAGCCCTTCTCGTCTCGACGTCCAGGAGTCGTTCCGCCACCACCCGCTGTGGCCGCTGATCTCCGCCCCCGACCTCCCTGACCGGATCGACCCGCTGATCGGCGCCGTCCGGGCGGCGGGCGACCGCGTCGTCTGGGTGCTGCACGCCGAGCCGGGGACGGGCGGCCCGTTCGACCCGGCGTCCGGGCACGTCCGGCCGATGGACGGCCTCGCCCCGGCGGGCGGCGAGCCCGTCCTCACCAAGACCTCGCACAACGCGTTCACGACCACGAACCTGCACCAGTACCTGACCGCGCACGGCGTCCGCGAGCTGGTGATCTCCGGGATCCGCACCGAGCAGTGCTGCGAGACGACCGCGCGGATCGGCGCGGACCTCGGCTACCGCGTGACCTTCGTGACCGACGCGACCGCGACCAACCCGATCCCCCCCGCCCGGCTCCCCGCCCGGCCTCACCCCCGCCCAGGTGCTGGCCGACCCGCGCACGCTGCCGGTGGACGACGTCATCGCCGGGACGGAGTACGCGCTGTCCGGACGCTTCGCCGAGATCCGCACCATCGCCGACCTCACCCGATGACACGCGTGACCTTCCTCCTGGTGCCGGGGCTGCACCTGCTCGACCTGGCCGGCCCCGCCCAGGTGTTCTCCGGCCTGGACTACGAGCTCGGCTACGTCGCCGAGGAGCCCGACGTCCCGACCGCACAGGGGATCACCGTCCGCGCGTCCACCGCCTGGCCGGAGCCGCGGGCCGGGGACGTCGTCGTGGTCCCGGGCTGGCGGGCGCCCACCCTGGCCTCCTCAGGGCCGCTCAGCCCGTCGACGCTCCGGCGCCTGCGCGACCACCACGAGGCCGGGGCCACCCTCGTCAGCGTGTGCGCGGGAGCGGACGCCCTGGGCCGCGCGGGCCTCCTCGACGGGCGCCGCTGCACGACGCACCACGACGTCCAGGACGAGCTCGCCCGGCGCCACCCGAGGGCCACGGTCGTCCGCGACGTCCTGTACGTCGTCGACGGCCGGATCGTCACCTCCGCCGGGATCGCCAGCGGCATCGACCTCGCCCTCCACCTGGCCGCGCTGTGGCACGGCCCGGCCGTCGCCGCCCGCATCGCCCGCGACATGGTGGTCTACACGCGGCGCAACGGCACCGAACCGCAGGCCAGCGCCGTCCTCCGCCACCGCTCCCACCTCTCGGACCTGGTCCACCGCGTCCAGGACGTCATCGACGCGCTTCGCCGAACCGCTCCCCCTGGACGCCCTCGCCCGCGCCGCCGGATGCAGCCCCCGTACCCTGACCCGCTCCTTCGGCGCCGCGACCGGTCTCACCCCGCTGCGCTACCAGCAGACCCTGCGCCTGGAACGCGCCGAGCACCTCATCGGCCGGGGCGCCACCGTCGAATCGGCCGCCCGCGCGGTCGGCTTCACCGACGCCCGGATGCTCCGCCGCCTCCGTGGAACAGCTCCGGCCGCACAAGCGTCTGACGGTTGATCGATTTCCGACCGAGGGGACCCGGTGTGAGCTACGGGATCATGGCGTACGCCGTGCATCTGAAGGGCGTCAAGGCGATGATCGGCTCCGGCGGCCAACGGCTGCTGGACGACCTGCTGGCCTCCCGGGCCCGCGACCTGGAGGACCTCGACGAGCTGCGCGGCAACGTCGGCCTGGACGGCGACGACGTCACCTCCGCGCGGGGCGCCCTCACGCACATGATCATGGGGGAGGAGTACGACGCCCGCGTCGGCTTCCTGTACGGCTACTGCCTCAAGATCCTCATCGAGACGCACCGCTCCTCGGAGTTCCTCCCCAACAGCGGCTGGTCGGCGATGCGTTTCAGCTGGTTCGAGACGGTCGGCTCCGAGATGAAGGCGGCCGGGGTGGACTTCGACCCCACCGACCTGATCTTCACCGGCGTCCCGGTCGCGCTCCCCCGCATCGACGACTTCCCCACCATCGGCCACATCGCCCCCGCCGCGATGCCCGCCCTCCTGACCTCCTTCGACGGCATGAACGCCGAAGCCGTCACCGAGTACGGCGCCCTCGACTCCATCCGCGAAGTCCAGGACTGGCTGCGCACCTGCCACTCATCCGGCCGCGACCTGGTCTGCTTCTACCACTGAGCACCTCCCGGTCCAGCAGGAAGGCCACGCCATGGGCAGATCCTTCGCGGCGGCGGCGCTGGCCGTGCCCGGCATGGGACTGCTCGCCGCGGGTTTCGTCGCCAGCCTGTACCCGAACCCGTGGGGCTTCGACGGACACAGCCGCCTCACCTGCGGGAGCGCCTTCCTCTTCTCCCTGGACGGCTACTCGCCCAACCATTCCAGCTGCCCCGCCCGCCGGACCGGGATGCGGATGCTCTCCGCGTCCCTCGCGTGCGCGGGGCTGTGGTGCATCGTGTTCGGCGGATGGCTGCTGGGCCGGCGCCCCGCACCCTACTGACAGCGACGACGCTCCTAACGGTCCTCGCCGAGGAACTCCTCGTAGGAGATCTCCCCATCGGCGTTCTTGTCGGCGGTGGCGATGTAGGCGTCGATCTCCTCGACGGAACGGGGGTCGCCGGACGCGGCGAGGGCGGCGATGAGTTCGTCCCTGCTGAGGTAGCCGGAGCCATCGGTGTCGAACGAGCGGAACTCGGCCAGGTGGTCCGTGTCGGGGTTCTCATGCTTGCCCATGGAACTGCTCCTCACGTCGCTTCATGGCCAGCGTAGAGGCCCCGTCCCGACAGAAACCAGAAGCCCCCACCACCTGCCCGGTGGGCTTCCGCGCTGGTGGGCCCAGGTGGACTGGAACCACCGGCCTCGATGGTGGCCGGCTCTCTCCGTCATCGTGACCGCGTGCTCGCTGATCACGTGCGGCGGCGTTCGCCGGTGTTGCCGTCACGGCTGCCGGAGTGACCAGGACGAGCAGTACCCCTACCTGACCATCAAACGGACGGCCCATCAAAGCCGTCCGTTCCGCGCAGGCCGTGACAAGCCGGCCATGGAGTACGTTCAGGATCTCGGACCGGGTGCGGGCTGGGAGTGTGGATGGTCTACGGCGTGAAGTTCTTCGGCAAGCGGAGTGATGTCACGGCCTCTGACGCTCTCGATCAACTCGCGGCGGCAGTCGCGGAGACGGGTGGTCCCGTCCTGCTGCAGGAGAGGGGCGGGGGGCTGGGGACCTCCTGGTGTGATCTCACCGGCGAAAAGGCCTCAGGCACCCACCCGCTGCATGTGCAGGTGTGGACAGGTGTCCAAGAGCTGGCCGAGGAGATCCTCCAACTCACACCGGACGGCGACACCCACGGCATCTGGGGAAGTGACCTGCTGGTCTCCGTCCAGCTCATCGGGGAAGTCGACTGGGCACTGATGCGGCGTGTCTGGGATGTCCTGGTGAAGCAGTGGGGCGCCGTCCCCCACGACGACATCTCAGAGTTCGAGATCACCTTCTGAAACGGTGGTTGCCCAGCTCACGCCCGGTCTTCTCGTCCGAGAGCCGTCGCCCCGGAAACCAGAAGCCCCCACCGGACACCCGGTGAAGGCTTCTGGAGTGGTGGGCCTAGGAGGACTTGAACCTCCGGCCTCATCCTTATCAGGGATGCGCTCTAACCGACTGAGCTATAGGCCCGTGCTGTGCCGCCGCCCTAGCGGCGCAACGAGAGATTACCCCATCCGGCGTGACAACCGGAAATCGATAAACGCGGGGCGGCGGCGGCAGCCTTCGACCGGTCGTCACACGGTCGTCACTCGGCCTCCTTGAGCGTGACCTCGACGCCTCCGACCAGGTCGGCGGCCAGGTTGTAGATGACCGAGCCGACCGTGGACAGGGCGGTGATCAACAGCACGTTCAGCGCGCCGACCAGCACCGTGTAGCCGAAGACGCGGGCGAAGGAGAACCAGCTCCCGGCGTCCAGGCCGCCGCTGGTCTCCCCCTGGCGGCGGGTGAGGTCGGAGACGGTGTCGGTGATCGCGGAGAACACGCCGAGGCCGGACAGGATCGCGTACAGCACGATCACCGCGACCAGCAGCACCACGAAGCAGACCAGCGACATCACGAAGCTGAACTTCATGACCGACCACGGCTCCAGGCGGGCCAGCTGCAGCTGGGCCTTGCGGGCGGTCTTGCCGCCGCCACCGCCCGGCTTGGCGGAGCCGGGCGACGTGCCGCGCCCGCGGTTCTTCAGGACGCTGCCCGCGAAGCCCGAGCCGAACCGGGACGTGCCCCCGGAGCCGGGCGTGCCCGTGTGACCCGTGCCGGCCTGCGGCGAGGGCCCGCCCGGGTTCATCACCCCCGGAACAGGCGGGGCGGAATGGTCGGCGGGGGGCTCGGGGGCCCCGAACGACGGCTCCGCGCGGCCGCTGGAGACCGAGGCCGCGGGCTCGGCGGGCTTGGTCCAGCTCGGCTCCGAGGAGGAGTCGGAGGCCGCCGGCGGCGCGCCGGGCGTGTCCCTGACCGGGGTGATCTCCGGCTGGTCGCGGCCGGCCGCCTCCCCGGACGGCTCCGGCTCTATCCGGGGGAGGTCGGCCTTGGTCTCCTCCGCCGGCGGGATCTCCACGGTGGCCTCGTCCCGCCCGGGCTTGGCGGCCGAGGCCGCCACGGTCTTCTTGGACTTCTTGGGCTTACCGCCCGCCGGGGAGTCGCCGGAGCCTGATCCCTTGCCGGTACGGCCGGCGTCTGACCGGGCCTCGTCCTTGCCGGGCTGGCTGCTCACGTGTCCTCCTGGCCTAGGGCGTGCTCACTCGTTCCCGGTCCCTCCGCGCGGGGGCGGGGCACCCGCCCGCCCGGAGCGGACCGGGCGCGGCGAACCCGCCCCGGCGGTTCGTGGGCGGAACCGGGGACCTCATTCACCGTCGCCCCCCCTCGTCCGCCTCGGTGTCCGTGTCCTCCATGGACTCTACGTTCCTCGCGATGGCGACGACGCTGTCCCCTTCGGCGAGGTTCATCAGACGGACGCCCATGGTCTGGCGGCCGGACTGCTTGATCTCCGCCGCCGTGGTACGGATGACGCCGCCGTTGGACGTCATCGCGAACACCTCGTCGTCGGGCCCCACCATCAACGCCCCTACCAGCCTGCCGCGAGTTTGCACGATCTTAGCGGTGAGGACGCCCTTACCCCCACGGCCCTGAACCGGGTACTGGTCGATCGGGGTGCGCTTGGCGTACCCGCCCTCGGTGGCCACCAGGACGTCGTGCGCGTCCTGCTGGGCGACCAGCATGTTCAGCACGTACTGGTCGTCGTCGAACCGCATCCCGATGACGCCGCTGGTGGCCCGGCCCATCGGCCGCAGCGACTCGTCGTCGGCCAGGAACCGGATCGCCTGCGCCCCGGTCGACACCATCAGCAGGTAGTCCTCCGGCGACACCAGCCGGGCGGCGATCACCTCGTCGTCGTCGACCAGGTTGATCGCGATGATCCCGCCGGTGCGGGGCGAGTCGAAGTCGCGCAGCGCGGTCTTCTTGACCCGGCCGTTCTTCGTGGCCAGCACCAGGTACGGCGCGACGTCGTAGTCGCGCAGGTCCATCACCTGGGCGATGTGCTCGTCGGGCTGGAACGCCAGGAGGTTGGCCACGTGCTGGCCGCGCGAGTCGCGGCTGGTGTCGGGCAGCTCGTAGGCCTTGGCGCGGTAGACCCGGCCCTTGTTGGTGAAGAACAGGATCCAGTGGTGCGTCGTGGTGACGAAGAACTGGTCGACGATGTCGTCCTGCTTGAGCTGCGCGCCGCGCACGCCCTTGCCGCCGCGCCGCTGCGCCCGGTACAGGTCGGTCTTGGTGCGCTTGGCGTAGCCGCCGCGGGTGATGGTGACGACGACGTCCTCTTCGGCGATGAGGTCCTCGTACGACACGTCCCCGTCGAACGGGATGATCTCGGTGCGCCGCTCGTCGCCGAACTTCTCGACGATCGGGGCCAGCTCGTCGCCGACGATCCGGCGCTGCCGGTCGGGCGAGGCCAGGATGTCGTTGTAGTCGGCGATCTCCGCCATGAGCTTGTCGTACTCGTCGGTGATCTGCTGGCGCTCCAGGGCGGCCAGCTTGCGCAGCTGCATGTCGAGGATGGCCTGCGCCTGGATCTCGTCGATCTCCAGCAGCCCGATCAGGCCCCGCTGCGCCTCCTGCGCCGACGGCGACCGCCGGATCAGCGCGATGACCTCGTCGATCCGGTCGAGCGCCTTGAGCAGGGCGCGCAGGATGTGGGCGCGCTCCTCGGCCTTGCGCAGCAGGAACCGGGTGCGGCGGACGATGACGTCGATCTGGTGCGCCACCCAGTACCGCACGAACTGGTCGAGGCGCAGCGTGCGCGGCACCCCGTCGACCAGCGCGAGCATGTTCGCGCCGAAGGTCTCCTGCAGCTGGGTGTGCTTGTAGAGGTTGTTCAGGACGACCTTGGCGACCGCGTCCCGCTTGAGCACGATCACCAGCCGCTGGCCGGTGCGGCCCGAGGTCTCGTCGCGGACGTCGGCGACCCCGTCGAGCTTGCCGTCCTTGACCAGCTCGGCGATCTTCAGCGCGAGGTTGTCGGGGTTGACCTGGTAGGGCAGCTCGGTGACGACCAGGCAGGTGCGGCCCTGGATCTCCTCGACGTCGACCACGGCCCGCATGGTGATGGAGCCGCGGCCGGTGCGGTAGGCCTCCTCGATGCCCTTGCGGCCGACGATCAGGCCGCTGGTGGGGAAGTCGGGGCCCTTGACCCGCTGGATCAGCGCCTCCAGCAGCTCCTCGTCCGTGGCGCCGTAGTTCTCCAGGTACCACTGGACGCCCTCGGCCACCTCCCGCAGGTTGTGCGGCGGGATGTTGGTGGCCATGCCGACCGCGATGCCGGCCGAGCCGTTCACCAGCAGGTTGGGGTACCGGGACGGCAGGACGTCCGGCTCCTGGGAGCGGCCGTCGTAGTTGGGGGAGAAGTCGACGGTCTCCTTGTCGATGTCGCGCAGCAGCTCCATCGCCAGGGGCGCCATACGGCACTCGGTGTACCGCATGGCCGCGGCGGGGTCGTTGCCGCGCGAACCGAAGTTGCCGTTGCCGTCGACCAGCGGGTACCGCATCGACCAGGGCTGGGCCAGCCGGACCAGCGCGTCGTAGATGGCCGAGTCGCCGTGGGGGTGGTAGTTCCCCATGACGTCGCCGACGACGCGGGCGCACTTGAAGTAGCCCCGGTCGGGGCGGTAGCCCCCGTCGTACATCGCGTACAGCACGCGGCGGTGCACCGGCTTGAGGCCGTCGCGGACCTCGGGCAGCGCGCGCGCGACGATGACCGACATCGCGTAGTCGAGGTAGCTGCGCTGCATCTCGACCTGGATGTCGACCGGTTCGATCCGCTCGCCCGGGTGCCCGCCCTCTGTGGTCACGTCCGTCACTCTGAAAGACCTCTTCTACGTAGTGGAAGGAAGTTCGTCCACGCCGGCGCGGCCACCCCGGAGGGCCGCCGCTCCCGGACGCTCCGCCGCCGTTGACCCGCCGTCGCCCGCCGTACCGCGCCGCCTTCGCCGGGAGCGGTGCCCGGACGGCACCACGGGAAGGCGCGGGACGGCCGGCGGCCCGGACGGCGCCGGGGCGCCCATGCTCAGATGTCCAGGAAGCGGACGTCCTTCGCGTTCCGCTGGATGAACTCGCGGCGCGGCTCGACCTCTTCGCCCATGAGCACGCTGAACAGCTCGTCGGCCTGGGCCGCGTCGTCCAGCGTGACCTGCAGCAGGACCCGGTTGTCGGGGTCCATGGTGGTGTCCCACAGCTCGTTGGCGTTCATCTCGCCCAGGCCCTTGAAGCGCTGCACGAGGTCGCGGGGGCGCGGGTCGCGCTTGCCGGCGGCGACACCCGCCTCGATGATCGCGTCGCGCTCCCGGTCGGAGTAGGCGTAGTCGGCGTCCTGGCCCCGGGCATCCCACTTGATCTTGTAGAGCGGGGGCTGGGACAGGTAGACGTGGCCCGCCTCGATCAGCGGCTTCATGAACCGGAACAGGAGGGTCAGCAGCAGCGTGTTGATGTGGTGGCCGTCCACGTCGGCGTCCGACATCAGGATGATCTTGTGGTAGCGGAGCTTGGAGATGTCGAACTCGTCGTGCACCCCGGTGCCCAGCGCGGTGATGATCGCCTGCACCTCGTTGTTCTTGAGGATGCGGTCGATCCGCGCCTTCTCCACGTTGAGGATCTTGCCCCGGATCGGCAGGATCGCCTGGTAGTGCGGGTCGCGGCCGCCCTTGGCCGAGCCGCCCGCCGAGTCGCCCTCCACGATGTACAGCTCGGTCCTGGACGGGTCGGTGGACTGGCAGTCCGACAGCTTGCCGGGCAGCGAGGTCGACTCCAGCAGGCTCTTGCGGCGGGTCAGGTCGCGCGCCTGCCGCGCCGCGATCCGGGCCCGCGCCGCCTGCGTGGCCTTGTTGATGATCTCCTTGGCCTCGCCCGGGTTCCGCTCGAACCAGTCGCGCAGATGCTCGTGGCACGCCTTCTGCACGAACGACTTGGCCTCGGTGTTGCCCAGCTTGGTCTTGGTCTGCCCCTCGAACTGCGGGTCGGCCAGCTTGATCGAGATGATCGCGGTCAGGCCCTCGCGGACGTCCTCACCGGTGAGGTTGTCGTCCTTGCCCTCCTTGAGGAGCTTCTGCTCCTTGGCGTACCGGTTGACGATGCTGGTCAGCGCCGCCCGGAAGCCCTCCTCGTGGGTGCCGCCCTCGGCCGTGTTGATCGTGTTGGCGAAGGTGTGCACCGACTCGGCGTAGGAGGAGTTCCACTGCATGGCGATCTCCACCGACATGCCCTCGGTGTCGTCGCCGAAGTAGACGACCGAGTCGTGGACCGCGTCCCTCTTGCTGTTGATGTAGCGGACGAAGTCCTCGATGCCGCCCTCGTAGTGGTAGCGGACCTCGCGCGGCTCGCCGGGCTCGCCCGGCTCGCCGTCGGCGTGCTCGGGCCGCTCGTCGCGCAGCGTGATCGACAGCCCGCGGTTGAGGAACGCGTACTCCTGCATGCGGCGCGAGAGCGTCTCGAAGTTCCACTCGAGGGTCTCGAAGATGGCGCCGTCGGGCCAGAAGGAGATCGTGGTGCCGGTCTCGTCGGTCGGCTCGCCCTTCTCCAGCGGCGCCACGGGGCCCTGCCAGGTGTAGGACTGGCGCCAGAAGTGGCCGTCCGTCCTGACCTCGGCGTCCAACCGGGTCGACAGCGCGTTGACCACCGCCGAGCCCACGCCGTGCAGGCCGCCGGAGACCGCGTACGACTTGCCGTCGAACTTGCCGCCCGCGTGCAGCGTGGTCAGTACCAACTCGATGGCGGGCCGCTTCTCGACCGGGTGCTCGCCCACCGGGATGCCGCGGCCGTTGTCGCGCACGCGCACGCCGCCGTCGGCCAGCAGCGTCACCACGATCTCGTCGGCATAGCCGGCGAGCGCCTCGTCGACCGAGTTGTCGACGATCTCATAGACGAGGTGGTGCAGGCCTCTTTCCCCGGTCGAGCCGATGTACATGCCCGGGCGCTTGCGCACCGCCTCGAGACCTTCAAGGACAGTGATCGAACTAGCGTCGTACGCCAAAGGAGATCCTCCTGCCGGGGATGCTCGTCACCCGCGCCCGTTCCCGTCGGGAGAACGCGGTGTGCCCCGTAACACACGTAAGGGCGCCCTCATGCTCTGGTCAGTCGGCCAGAGACCCGGGCGACCCATTGGCGGCGCAGCATCCTGAACCCGCTCTCATTCTACCGGCTCGCGAGGCAAAAAGTGGCACTGACGGGCCCTGTATGCGCGTGTGGCGGGCGAGTGGGCGAGGAGATGCATCCCCCCATAGGCCCCGGGGGGTTCTCTGGCCTACGGCGCGCTCGCAGCGAAATTCATCTACCGCCACACCGAACAGATGTTCCCACCCGTGCGATCGCCGCCCGCGACGGGCCGGTCACGTTCCGCACGTGGTCCATGTCTTCTCTTGTGGTGGTCTTGCTCGCGGATCGGAGCCTGCCACACGCCACTGACAGTTCGTGGCCGCCGCCTCGCGCTCCGGCCACCCCCGCGGCCTGCGGCGACACGATCTCCGAACGCCCTCCGGACGGCCTCCTGACCGGTTCCCGGACGGCCTCGCGGCCGGTTGCCGGACGGCGCCGGCGCTTCCCGGACGGCGGCGGCGATCAGCCCCCGGGCGGCGGAGCGACGACGATCAACAGCGGAGCGGCGTCGATCAACGGACGGGCGGCGGGCGATCAGGGCACGGTGAGTGAGCGACGGACTACGGATGATCAGGGCGCGGAGGGGGTCAGCGGACGCGCCAGCCGCCCGTGCGGCGCGGACCCGAGGACGGGCCGACCACCTTCACCCTGCGCACCGTCCCGTGCCCGAGCTCCTCGTTCAGCCGCCGCACCAGCGTGGACGACAGCAGCCGCAGCTGGGTGGCCCAGGTGGTGGAGTCGGCCACCACGGTGAGCTCGCCGTCCTCGAACCGGTCGGGACGGGTGTGCTCGGCCAGTTCGGGGCCCACGATGCCAGGCCAGTTGCCGAAGACGCCGCCGACGGCCGCGCGCTGCTCCCACCCCCGGGAGGCCAGCAGGTCTCTTATGGCCGCGCCGAACGCCTTGGGATCGCCCCCACGGCCAGGCTCCCGAACAACCGAAGGGCGAACGCTCTTACGCTTGCCCCCCTGCCCCGGGATAGAGCCGCGCTTACGGGCGTCTGCCTTGGCCTGGGCCAGAGCCTCGCGCGCCAGTTCGATCCCCGACTTGGCCGGGGCGGCCTCCGCAGCGCCCTGGCCGGAGGCTGATGCGGCGTGCGTCTCGCCAGACCCGGATGTGCCCGTCCCAGGGGGGACGTCGGAGGCATTCACGGGATCGGGGGAGTTATGCACATCCTGTGGACGATCGCTCACCGGGCCACCTCCCCGTCCGAAACGGTGTACGAGACACCGGTCAGCTCCTCCGGCACGTCCGCCGGGACCGCGGCGGTGATCAGGACCTGCTCCGCCGGCGCCACCATCTCCGCCAGGCGGCTGCGCCGGCCCGTGTCCAACTCCGCGAACACGTCGTCGAGGATCAGCACGGGGTCGTCCCCGTCGTCCCGCAGCAGGTCGAAGGCCCCCAGCCGCAGCCCGAGCGCGAACGACCACGACTCGCCGTGGCTGGCGTAACCGCGCGCGGGCAGCTCCCCCAGCCGCAGGACGAGCTCGTCCCGGTGCGGGCCGATCAGGCTCACCCCGCGCTCCAGTTCCTGCCGCCGCGCACCGGCCACGCCCGCCAGCAACTGCTCGGCGAGTTTTGCACGGTCTGTGGACAACTCCGCCTCGTCGCCCAGGGAACTCTTGTAGATGAGGTCGGCGGCGTCACTTCCGGGGGCCAGCGCCGCATACGCGCGGACCACCAGGGGACGCAGCGCGCTCACCAAGTCCAGCCTGGCCGCCAGCAGCTCCGCTCCCGTACGGGCGAGGTGCGAATCCCACACGTCGAGGGTCGCCAGCACCTCCTGGCCGGGGGCGCGCCTGTGCGCGGCGGCCGACTTGAGGAGCGCGTTGCGCTGCTTGAGAACGCGGTCGTAGTCGGAGCGGACGCCCGCGAACCTGGGCGCGCGCGCCGTCAGCAGCTCGTCCATGAAACGACGGCGCTCCCCAGGGTCGCCCTTCACCAGGGCCAGATCCTCTGGGGCGAACAGCACCGTGCGCAGCAACCCCAGGATCTCCCTGGGCCTGGGGACGGGAGAGCGGTTCAGGCGCGCCCGGTTGGCCTTGCCCGGGTTGATCTCCAACTCGATCAGGGCCTTGCGGTCGTCCTTCACCAGCCCGGCCCGCACGATCGCCCGCGGGGCCCCGTGCCGTACCAGCGGGGCGTCCGTGGCGGCGCGATGGCTGCCGTGCGAGGCCACGTACCCGATGGCCTCCACCAGGTTGGTCTTGCCCTGGCCGTTGGGCCCCACGAACGCGGTGACCCCCGGCTCGAGCGCGACCTCTGCGGTGGCGTACGAGCGGAAGTCCTGGAGCGACAGGTGGGCGACGTGCACGAGACACGAGCGTAGAGCCTTCCGGCCACTGCTACCCCACCATGCCGCTCACACCTCTACAGCTGGGGCGGCTCGACGTCCGCGCCGGGGGAGTCGGCCCCCTTGGCGGACTCCACGGCATGACCGCCGAACTGGTTGCGGAGGGCCGCCACGACCTTCATCGCGGGGGAGTCGTCCTGGCGCGAGGCGAACCGCGCGTAGAGCGAGGCGGTGATGGCGGGCAGCGGCACCGCGTGGTCCACGGCCGCCTTGACGGTCCAGCGGCCCTCACCGGAGTCGTTGGCGTATCCGCGGAGCTCGTCCAGGTGGGGATCGTCGGCCAGCGCCCGGTTCATCAGGTCCAGCAGCCACGACCGGATGACGGTGCCCTGCTCCCAGCTGAGGAAGGTCTCGGCCACGTTCGTCACCACGTCGCTGGCCTCGATCAGCTCCCAGCCCTCGCCGAAGGCCTGCATCATCGCGTACTCGATGCCGTTGTGGACCATCTTCACGAAGTGGCCCGCGCCGATCTTCCCCGCGTGCACGAAGCCGAACTCGCCCTCGGGCTTGAGCGTCTCGAAGATCGGCATCACCCGCTTCACGTGCTCCTCGTCGCCGCCGACCATGAGCGCGTAGCCGTTCTCCAGGCCCCACACCCCGCCGCTGACGCCGCAGTCGAGGAAGCCGATGCCCTTGGCCGCGAGCTCGTCACCGTGCTTCTGGTCGTCCACATAGTGGGAGTTGCCGCCGTCGACCACGATGTCCCCAGGTTCGAGGATTTCCCCAAGCCTGTGGACAGTGTCGTGGGTCGGGGCTCCGGCGGGCACCATCACCCACACCGCGCGGGGGGCGGGCAACCGCTCGATCAGCTCATCGAGCGAGGCGACGTCGCTGATCTCGGGATCGCGGTCGTACCCCACGATCGTGTGGCCGCCCCTGCGCAGGCGCTCGGCCATGTTGGCGCCCATCTTGCCCAGGCCGATGATCCCCAGCTCCATGCTCACTCCTGTACGTAGCGTCCTTGCCGTACGTGTCGTGCGTGCCCTACATCGTCCCTGCACAGGGCGGCCGACCCCCATGCGGGTACAGAGACCCCGCGTGCGGGCCCAGGGGCGGGCCGCCGCGCCGTACACGCGCGGTGCGTCCGGCCCTGGCTCCATGCCGTCCGCGACCGCCGCGCATAGGCGTACCCGGAAACCGGCGTCTACGCGTGGCGCGTCCACAGGCTGTGCGCTCGTGCGCCGCGCGCCGGTCGTCCACACACCTGTGCATGACGCAGCCCGAGCCGCAACGGTTTCAGGCGGCCGCCGTTCGGGGATCGGCTCAACCGGACAACCGCACCGGCATGATCAGGTAGCGGTAGTTGGGGTTCTCACCGTCCTGCGGCGGCTTGCCGGTCAGCACCGCGGGCTTGGTCGGCGTCGTGAACGACAGCCTGGCCACGTCCGAGCCGATCGCAGCCAGCCCGTCGAGCAGGAAGCCGGGGTTGAACGCGATCTCGATGTCCTCGCCCTCCAGCGTCGCCTCCAGCGCCTCGACGGCCTGAGCCTCATCCCCGGTGCCCGCCTCCAGGACGACCTCTCCCTGGCTGAACGAGAGCCGCACAGGGGTGTTCCGCTCGGCGACCAGGGACACCCGCTTGACCGCCTCGATGAACTGCGACGTCTGGATCTCGGCCAGCCCCGCGTACTCGCTCGGCAGCAGCGACCGGTACTTGACGAAGTCGCCGTCCAGCAGCCGGGACGTGGTGCGGCGGCCGCCGCCCTCGAACCCGATCATGCCCTCGCCGGCGCCGCTCCCCGTGCCGCCCAGCGCGATCGACACCTCCGCGCCCGCGGTCAGCGACTTGGCCGTGTCGGCGAGCGTCTTGGCCGGCACCAGGGCCACCGCGGAGAAGTCGGGGCGGTCCGGCTTCCAGTGCATCTCCCGCACCGCCAGCCGGTACCGGTCGGTGGCGGCCAGCGTGACCGTCTCACCCTCGATCTCCACCCGCACGCCCGTGAGCATGGGGATGGTGTCGTCCTTGCCCGCCGCGACCGCGACCTGGTTGACCGCCGCGGCGAACTCGTCGCTGCCCACCGACCCGGCCGCCGGAGGCATCTCCGGCAGCGTCGGGTAGTCCTCCACAGGCATGGTGAGGAGTGTGAACTTCGCGCTGCCGCAGCGGAGCATCACCTTCGCCCCGTCCGTCGTCACCTCCACAGGGTGCGGAGGGAGGCTGCGCGAGATCTCGGCCAGCAGCCGCCCCGACACCAGGGCGCTGCCCGGCTCCTCCACATCGATGTCCGTGGACACCTGGGCGGACACCTCGTAGTCGAACGCCGACAGCTTCAGCCGGTCGGTCACCTCCAGGTGCATGCCCGCCAGCACGGCGACCGGCGGACGCACCGGGAGCGTCCGGGCCGTCCACGCCACGGCGTCGGCGAGGGCGTCTCTGTCGATGCGGAACTTCATGGGGACCCGCCTCCTGAAGGTTTCGGTACGAGGGTGAGGTGGAACTGATCAATCGGCACGCCCGGGACACGGGATCCCCAGGCCCTGAGTTGAGTTGATTCTCTTCTTGGGTAGAAACAAGGTGCAGTACTCGTCATAGGGGCCGTGGATAGTGTGGATGACGGGTGTCCTCGCAGGTGACAGCCCAGTTTCTTTCCACCGGCCGTGTGTACTGGCCGTGGACGCGCCGCCGCCGCCTGAGGACGGCGAAACCGTCCCCACACGCGATCCTCATGTCATCCCCCGGTTGTCCACGAGTTCTCCGCAGGTTTTCCCGCCGGCCGCCGGGCCGCCCGCATCGGACGCCATCGGGACGGGCCGTCCGGACGCCCCGTCCCCAGCACGTCCCCAGGTGTTCCCCAGGCTGTCCACGGAGTCGTCCCCATGATGCCGGTCGGGTCCCCCGCCCGGTCCCCAACCCGTCCACAAACCATCCACGATCTATCCTCAGGTTCTCCCCTGGCTTTTCCACGCGGATCCCCAGTGTTTTCCCCAACCTGTGGGTAGCGTCGGACGCCGTCCGCCGGGGCGGCCGGCAGGAGAGTCGCGCGGGTGGACCGAACGGTCAGCGTTTGCGGGCCTGGTGCTTGATCCGCCCGGTGAGCTCGGTCACCTGGTTGTAGATCGCACGGCGCTCGGCCATCAGGGACCGGATCTTGCGCTCGGCGTGCATCACCGTGGTGTGGTCGCGGCCGCCGAACTGCTGCCCGATCTTCGGCAGCGACAGGTCGGTCAGCTCCCGGCACAGGTACATCGCGATCTGCCGGGCGGTCACCAGCATCCGGGACCGCGACGGGCCGCACAGGTCCTCGATCGTGGTGCCGAAGTACTCCACCGTCTGCGCCATGATCATCGCCGCGGTGATCTCCGGGCCGGTGTCGTTGGGGATCAGGTCCTTCAGGACGATCTCCGCCAGCTTCATGTCGACCGACTGCCGGTTGAGGCTGGCGAACGCCGTCACCCGGATCAGCGCGCCCTCCAGCTCGCGGATGTTCGTCGCGATCTGCGAGGCGATGAACTCCAGCACGTCCGGCGGCGCCGCCAGACCCTCCTGCCGCGCCTTCTTCTGCAGGATCGCGATCCGGGTCTCCAGCTCGGGCGGCTGCACGTCGGTGGTCAACCCCCACTCGAACCGGTTGCGCAGACGATCCTCCAGCGTCACCAGTTCTTTGGGCGGCCGATCACTGGAGATAACGATCTGCTTGCTCGCGTTGTGCAGGGTGTTGAAGGTGTGGAAGAACTCCTCCTGCGTCTGTTCCTTGCCTTCGAGGAACTGGATGTCGTCGACGAGGAGGATGTCCACGTCCCGATACCGCCTGCGGAAGCCGTCGGCCTTTCCGTCGCGGATCGAGTTGATGAAGTCGTTGGTGAACTCCTCGGAGCTCACGTACCGCACCCGCGCCCCGTTGAAGAGGCTCTGCGCGTAATGCCCGATGGCGTGCAGGAGGTGGGTCTTGCCCAGCCCCGAGTCGCCGTAGATGAACAAGGGGTTGTACGCCTTGGCCGGTTGCTCGGCCACCGCGACGGCCGCCGCGTGCGCGAACCGGTTCGACGACCCGATGACGAACGTCTCGAACGTGTACTTCGGGTTGAGCCGCGCGTGCTCCGCGCCGGGGGCGGGACCGTTGCCCGTATGCGGGTGCCCGCCGCGCGTCTCGGGCACGGCGGAAGGCTCCTCGTCGCGGAAGGCCCCTTCTCCCCTGTCGTCTCCTCCTCTATAAGGAGACTCGTCGCCGCGGTAGGAGTCGGTCGGCTGATAGGACTCGCCGGCAGGGGCCGAGGCGAAGGAGTCCTCGGTACGGCCGCGCGGCTGCTCGCCCTGGCCTTCGCCGCCCCGGGGCTGGGGAGGCCCGCCGCGTCCTGGACGCGGGGCGCCGAGCGTGCGGTCGTTCAGATGAGAAGGCGCGTGCCCCTGGGGCGAACCGCCGTGACGTCCGCGCGATTCGCCCGCGGGCCCGTAACCCTCAGGCTCGTAGTTCTCTGACCCAGGGGGACGCCCCGGATAGCCGCGCCCGTCGAAGGGCCCCGGACGACCACCCGGCCCCCCGAAGGCGGGAGGACGGGACGTCGATGGGAAACCGCCGCCGGGGTCGCCCTCACGCGGGGGCCAGCCGCGGTCCTCGTCCGGAAGGGGATATCCACCGGGAGCGCCGGGGCTGTGGATAGAACCTGACGACGGACGCCCTCCATACCCCTGCTCGGGATAGGGACGGTCACGGTAAGAGCGGTCCTCATAGGAGGGACGGTCATCGAACGACCGGTCGTCGTAATAGGGGTCGGGGGGACGTTCATGATGGCCCTGGCCCGGCTCGCCGCCGGCCGCCCCGGGAGGCTCCGGCTGGACGGTCACCGCGACGCGGATCTCCCGGCCCAGCTCGTGCGACAACGCCTGCGTGATGAGGTTGCGCAGCCGCGTTTCCAGTGCGTCCTTGGCGAATTCGTTGGGCGCGGCCAGCAGCGCGGTGCCCTCCACAAGGGCCAGCGGACGCACGAGCGGCAGCCAGGCGCGGTAGCTCGGAGGCAGCTCTCCCTCGGACAGGGCGGTCAGAGTGCGGGTCCAGACCGACGCGAGATCCTGACCGTCCATGCGCAAGGTCCCCTCCCCAACACTCCGTGCCCGGAGCACCTGACTGCCCAGCTTCCCCACGTACGCGGCCCGTCTCCAGGAGCTCACCGACGCCGCGGAAGACTTACTCTCTCACGAGTTGTCCACAGAGTTGTCCACACGCTGTGTATGAGCACCGGAGCCCGTGTGGAAAAGTCTGTGGGTCGACGATGAGGCGGTACGGCACAGGCTCGGGATGACGTTCAGGGGGCGAGTACCCGCCGCGGAAACGGAACGGTTCGGTTCGAGGCGGGACTTCGGGAGGATGTCGGGGCCGACGCGGACGCCGCAAGCGTCGATCGGCTCGCCCGGAAGACAGTAGCGCCCGCCGCCGCGCACTCGCAACACGGGTCACGAGGGTCATCCGCCTCACGTGGCCATCACCACATTCGCTCCGTACTCACCCGTACACAGCCGCAAGATGCTCTCCACCCCCGCCCCAAGCCCCACAGAGCCCAAACGTTCAACCGCCCAACCCAGCCGCGCAGGGACGTAGCTGGCCGCCGACTCCAGCCGAGTGGCCGGTCCATGCGAACGGGCCCAGCCGATCACGGCACAAACGGCGGAGCACCCGAGACGTCAGAGGTGGTCTGGAGCAGGACGTCGTCGACGTGGGCGCGCAGCGCCTCCATGCCGGCCTCGATCGCCCGGTCCGTGTCGGCCATGTCGCGGTAGAGCAGGGCCAGCCGTTGCAGGCACGCGGCCCTGGACGGATCGCCGGGGCGGACCGCCGACAGCTCCCGTGAGCGTTCCAGGCGCGCGATGCCCGCGCCGAGATCCTGGCCGGCGCGCTTGTCACCCCGGCCGCGCCGCGGGTCGTACCGCAGCAGGAGCACGGTGCCCAGCGCCCACTGGAGGCGGGCGCCCGGGAGCTCGCCGGGGCACGTGAGCCGGTCGTCCAGCGACAGTCCGAGGAGTTCGACGCCCCGGTCAAGCCGCGCGTCCGCGCCGGGGCCATCGCCGGAGACAAGGGCCAGCGCCGCGAGCGCGCACCAGGCCCGGACAGCTCGGCGGCGGGGGTGCCGACGATCTCAGATCCGGTCCCGCCTCGGCGAGCGCGGCCGCGGCGGTCTACGCCTCCTCGGCAGCGCATGGGCGTAAGCGAGTACGACCCTGGCGTGTGGGAGCCCACGCGGGCGAGCGGAGGCGGGCGAGGGCCAGCCGAGCGAGCGGGCGGTGCAGGGCATGGTCCAGGGCGAGCGGTTGCGGGCGGTGCAGGGCATGGTGGACGAGCACGGCGAGGCCGCATGGGTGGGCCCTGCCGAGCGCACAGCCAAGGCAGGCAACGCGGGCAAGGCCCAGGTAGGTGGGCACAGGTGGGCGGGGGGCGGGTTGAGCGGCCGAGCGGCCCAGAGGCGGGCGCAGTCGAGTGGGCGGCGCAGACGGATGGTTGCAAGCGAGCGTGGCCCAAGGTGCTTCGGCCAGCGGGTTCAGTCGAGCGAGCGGCCCAGGTAGGCGGGTGCGGGCGAGAAGTGGCAGGCGCCGCGCCACCGGGGCCGGGGATGCCGTTCCCGGCCGCCCGGCCCGGGCCGTAGCCCCCGCGGCCATCCACCAGGAGCGCAGCGGCTGGGCCGTCCGTGCCGGGCGGAGCCGCCCAGGCCCGCGCCCGCGGGCGCTGCCCCCGGCGACTCTGGCCGGGCGCGGTGGGCGTAGACGGGCGAGGCCACGGGCTTATGGGGTCGGTGAACCGCGGCACACAGGCACGTGCGGGCAGGGGTGTAGGTGGGCAGGCGCTGGCGGGCGAGCGGCATAGGCGAGCGGGATCCCTGGCGGGTGAGCGGCCAGGCAGGTAGAACGGGCCGACAGTGCAGGCGGATAGACGCAAGTGGGCAGGCGCATCGGAGGCCTCGAAAGTTGCCAAGTGGCCTGAAGCGCGTGGAGACAGGCCGAGGGAACAGGGGCCAGTGGGCTTGGCGACGCGTATGGCAGGCGGGTGTGGGGTCGCCGGCAACCTTGCGCGGGTGGTAGTGCTCGGTGAACACGGGCGTCCGCCCTGGGTGAACACCGGTGAAGTTCAAGGTCGCGAGGAACGCCGACGGCGCTCTCCGTTTGACCGGACGGCCCGGTTGCCCGTAACGTTCTGAGGTCGAGTCGCATCGATGGAGATGACGCGTGCCCGCCGTCTCGTTCCCTTTTCTCCCACTGTGGACGACGGGCGAGCACGGGTGGGCCCCCGCTGCGGGGGACCGGACGCGTTCCTCGATGCGAGACATCGCGCCTCAAGATCAGACCCGATCAGACCGACCGCAGCACTGGAGCCTCGAGTGAGCAAGCGTACTTTCCAGCCGAACAACCGTCGTCGCCACAAGAAGCACGGCTTCCGGCTGCGCATGCGCACCCGCGCCGGGCGCGCCATCATCTCCGCGCGGCGCGGCAAGGGCCGCTCGCGCATCGCGGTCTGACCGGCCTTCCTTCGCATGCTGCCGTCCCGTCACCGGATGCGGCGGCGGGAGGAGTTCACCCAGGCCGTCCGGCGCGGTCGCCGCGCAGGACGGCCCACCGTCGTCGTGCACCTGCTTCGCCGGGACGACATTCCCGGCGAAGCGGCGACGCCGCTCGTCGGCTTCATCGTGGCCCGCACGGTCGGCAATGCCGTCGTGCGTAATCGCGTCCAGCGGCGCCTCAGGCACCTGGTCCGCCCGCACCTGCACCGCCTCCCGGGGGGTAGCCTGCTCGTAGTGCGCGCCAATCCCGCCTCGGGGACGGCGCGCAACGACGAACTGGCCGCGGATCTGGAGTCGGCGCTCGACCGGCTGCTGCGGCCCACCTCCAAGGGGCGGAGATGACGAGCCAGCCAGGGGGAGGTCCCCCCGCCGCCGAGTCCGAGCCCGCAGCAGGGCGCATCGGTCCGGCTGCGCGTGTGCTGATCCTGTTCGTCCGCGCCTACCGCCGCTTCTTGAGTCCCCTGCTCGGCCAGCAGTGCCGCTTCCAGCCCACCTGCAGCGCGTACGGCCTGGAGGCGCTCCAGGTCCACGGCGCGCTGCGCGGCAGCTGGCTGACCGTTCGCCGGATCGGCCGGTGCCACCCGTTCCATCGTGGCGGCTTCGACCCCGTACCGCCGGCGAAGGGCGCTGCCCCCTCCACCACCTCCGGCCGCGCGGAGAGCGGCCCCGCCCTAGCAGAGCCCAAGGAGCTGCCCGGTGCTTGATTGGCTGTATTCGATCGTCGCTCAGTTGATCGTGTGGATTCACACGGGACTGAGTGCCGTCTTCCCCAAGGACAGCGGATGGGCCTGGGGCGGTTCGATCATCCTGCTCACGGTGCTGCTGCGGCTGCTGATGGTGCCGCTGTTCGTCAAGCAGATCCACGCGTCCCGGAAGATGCAGGAGCTGAACCCCAAGGTTCAGGCGTTGCGCAAGAAGTACAAGAACGACAAGCAGCGCATGAACCAGGAGGTCATGAAGCTCTACCAGGAGAACGGCGCCAACCCGCTGTCGGGCTGCCTGCCGATCCTGGTGCAGATGCCGGTGTTCATCGGGCTCTTCCAGGTTCTCAAGCGGATCTCCGACGCCAACCCTGGCCAGGGCGTTTTCGCGGTCACCCCCGACCTGGTGCAGAGCGCCCAGAAGGCCAACATCTTCGGCGCGCACATTCCTGACACGTTCCTGACCGCCTGGGGGTCCGACCCTCGCAACTGGAGCGCGGTCACCGTCACCGCGATCGCCGTCGTGATCAGCTCCATCACCACGTTCTTCACGGTTCGGTCCAGCATGAAGCGGCAGCCGGTCACCGACGAGAACAACCCGATGATGCAGGCGCAGAAGATGATGGTCTTCCTGGCGCCGCTGTTCGGCCTGTTCGGCCTCGGCTTCCCGCTGGGCGTCCTCATGTACTGGGTGACGTCCAACAGCTGGACCCTCGTCCAGCAGCACTACATCTACTCCAAGTACCCGCCGCTGGGCGCCAACGGCGAGAACGGCGCGGACGGCAAGCCCGCCGCCGGTGGCAAGGCGGGCGCGGGCAAGGGGGCGGGCGGTGCCAAGGCCGCGGCGGGCTCCTCCGGCATCAAGGGCAAGCTGAAGAAGGAGCCGGAGCCGGTTCCCGAGCCGGAGCCCAAGCCGAAGGTCGTGCGCAACCAGCCGACGCGCAAGCCGCGCAGCAAGCGCAGCGGCAGCCCGAAGCGCTAGTTTTGACCCCTGCCCTTGTCGAAGAAGGAGATCCCGTTGAGCCAGACCGACACCACCGAGGTCGACGTCCAGGCGCTCGAGCAGGAAGGCGAGATCGCCGCCGACTACATCGAGGGCCTGCTGGACATCGGTGACTACGACGGCGACATCGACATGGACGTCGAGGGCGAGCGCGCGGTGGTCGCCGTCGTCGGCGCTTCCCTGGACGAGCTGGTCGGCAAGCGCGGCGAGGTGCTGGAGGCGCTCCAGGAGCTGACCCGCCTGGCCGTGCACCGCCAGACCGGCAACCGCACCCGGCTGATGCTCGACATCGGCGGGTACCGGGAGCGTCGCCGCGCCGAGCTCACCAAGCTGGGCCAGGACATCTCGGCCGAGGTCAAGCAGAGCAACGAGGCCAAGCCGCTGGCGCCGATGACCCCGTTCGAGCGCAAGATCGTGCACGACGCGGTGGCGGCCGCCGGGCTCCGCAGCGAGTCCGAGGGCGAGGAGCCCGACCGCTACGTGGTCGTCCACCCGTCCTGACCGCCGGCCGCCGAACGCGCTTGGCGCAGGCGCGCCGCCGCGCCACCGGCGGCGGGATCGTTCCCGACAGGCAGACGAGAGGCCCCGCACCCACCCGGGAGCGGGGCCTCCGCCGTTCCCCCAAGCCGACACGGTCTACACGCCCGGCGCGGCCAAAGCTGATTGCGCCACGCGTCCAACGCGGCCAGGGCGCCCGGCGTGGTCAACGCGGTCAGCGTCACCGGCAAGCCCAGCCTGGCCCTGGCGGCCGACGCTACTTGCGCCACCCCGCGTCCAGCTTGGTTGGGGGGCCGGCATGCTGGACGTGGCCGAAGCTCTTTGCGCGTCGAGGCGCCCGGCAATGGTCGACGCGGCCAGCGTGGCCCAGGCGGCCGACACGGCCGAGGCCACTTGCGCCACCCCGTGCCTGCGCGGCCAGGACGCCCCGGCATGGTCAACGCGGCCGAGGCGACGTGGAGGGCTGACGGGTCCTGGGCGGCCAGCATGACCGACTGCCCGGCACCGCCTGGGCAGCCGACGCCGCTGAGGCAAGTTTGCGCCACCTCGCATCCAACTCGGCCGGGGCGTCCGGCGCGGTGGACGTGGCCGAGGCGACTTGCAGGCTGGCGTGGTCTGCGTGGGCGATGCTGCCGACGTGCCCCAGGCGCCCAGCGTGACATGGGTGCCAGACGCACGAGGCCAATTGCGCCACCTGCGCGGTAAGCGTGCCTTGGGCGGCGGACGTCGCCGACGCTGCCAGCATGGTCGACGCGCCTAAGGCAACCTGGGCGGGCAGCGTGACCGGCCCGCCCGGCGTGGCCCGGACAGGCCGATGCGGCCTGCACCACCAGCGTGGTGGGCATGGTCACGCGGTCGATGCGGGCTGCCCTGGGCGCGGTCGACGATGTCGAGACAGCCCAGACGTTCCGCCGCAGCGTCCCTTGCGCTGGGATGGCCCGCGGCCGGGCGAGCGGCGATGGTCAGGCGCGCGAGCCAGCGGTATCCGGCGTGCACGCCGTGCCGGGTGGCCAGCGTGAGCGGCAGGCTGATGCGGTTTGCTCGGGTCGGCGTGATTGACGTGGCCGATGCGGTCTTGCGCTCCCGGACGGGGTTGACGAAGTCGAGACAGCCCGGCCGGTCCGCCGTGTTCCCCCGGTGCTGGGATGGCCCGCAGCCGGACGAGTGGCGATGGCCAGGCGCGGCCGGAGCGCGCGCCGTGCCCGACGGCCCGACGGCCCAGCGGCACGTGCAGGCCGATGCGGCCTGCGCTACCAGCGTGGTCGACGTGGCTGATGCGGCTTACGCCCCAAGCGTGGTCGAGGGAGTCGAGGCGACTCAGACGTTTCGCCGCATCCCCTCGTTGCTAGGACGGTCCGCGGCCGGATGAGTGGCGATGCCCAAGCGCGCCCGGCATGGCCTGGGTGGTCGGTGTCACCCGTAGTCGACGTGCTTGAGGCTGCCTGCACTGTTGGCGTGGTCGACACAGTCGGGGTGGCCCGGACTCCGACTCAATTTGGTTTGCCCGGCGTGGCCCATGTGTCGAGCATGACTGGCGTGGCCCGGGTAGGCGATGCGGCTTGCGCCTCTCAGCGTGGCTGACGGAGTTGAGGCGGCTCGGATGTTCTGCTGCCGCGTCCCCTTGCGCTGGGACGGCCCGCGGCCCGGCGAGTGGCGATGGATAGGCGCGCCCGCCGTGCCCGGTGTGGCCTAGGTGGTCGGCGTCACCCGCACGGCCAGCATGGTCGATGTGCCTGCGCAGTCGGCGTGGTCGACGCAGTCGAGGGGGCCTGACGCCGATGCTTGGGGTGCCCGGCGTAGCCCTTGCGACGCCTGCGCAACCTGCGCGGCCAGCATGGTCAAGGCGGCAGGGGGCCGTCGCGGATCGTGGCGAGATGGGTCGGGCCCGGCGGGAGGCGAGAAGAGTGGCTTGGCCAAGACGCTGGTGAAGCGCAGGGTGTCGGCGTTGGCCTGCCAGGCGGTGGTGGGTTACCCGACGGGGAGGTCGAAGCGTGGCCTGGGCGGCATCATGTCCAGGCGAGGTAACGCGGCCTGCGCCGCCAGCGGCGGTAAGCGTGGGGCCGAGGCGATCCGGGCAGGTGCGGCCCAGGCTTGTCGACGGAGTCGAGGCGGTCCGGGGGCTGAGGCGGCTCGGGCGGCCAGCATGGCCGATTGGTCGACGGAGTCGAAGTGGCTCAGGCGGCCGTGTGGCCACGCTGACCTGGGCGGCCAGCGTGGCCTGAGCGACCTGGGCGGTCGTGCCTTGCGGAGCCGGTCCCGGCGGGGCGTGCCGGCCCGAGATCGATTCAGTCGGTGTCAGCGGGTACTGGGCATCGCCGATGGCGCTGCTCCAGGTGCCCTCGCTTCCCGACTGAATCGTGTCCCGATATAGCTGCCTTTGTGGTCAGAGGGCCGGGCGGCGTCCGCGAGGCGCGTAGGGCTCGGCGGCGGTCAGCGCCTGAACGGGGAGCGGCGCCGGCTCTGGGAGGCGTGGGTCAGGTTCTCCCGCGCCGGATCCTGGCTGATCGCCGGGTCCTGGGCATGCGCCGGGTCCTGGGCGGCGTGGCCGGTGGGCGGGTCGCCCTTGATGGGTTGCGAGTGACCGGTCTGGCCGCTCGGTGGTACCGGTCGTTCGATCACACGTTCGACCCGCTCCACCGGGCCGTCCGCGGGACGTTCGATGATCCGTTCCTCTTGGACGACCGTCTCGGGCGCGGGCCGTTCGGCCTCCACGTAGCCGGGGTCCGTCCCCGCCATCAGGTTCGCGCGCCTGCGCGGTCTGGTGTATTTGAGGGTGAACCACATGCTGATGAGACCGACCGCTATCAGGATGAAGCCGACCAAGTGGATGTTGACTCCGCTGAGGTCGACGTTGAGGGCGAACGCCAGGATGGCGCCGATGGCGATGAAGGCGAGACTGACTCCGATCCCCATGGTTTCGGAGCCTCCTTCCGTCTGGGGGACAGGACGGGCGGCACTGTCGATCCCTGTACCCGATGGTGGAGGAGTATTCATGGACACCCCCGAGTGGCCCGATCCGTAAGGCTCCTGTGGCGTCCGGGCAGTGTGGGTTGTGCGCCGTCCCTCGCATGTGTGGAACGATTCGTACGGTGGGGATCGAGAGCGAGGTTTTCGGTGATGCGCTGCCGGTCGCGGAGCGCTATGCGGCGTTCCTCGCCGAGGCCGGGGTGGAGCGCGGCCTGATCGGTCCGCGCGAGGTCGACCGCCTCTGGGAACGTCACCTGATCAACTGCGCGGTGGTGGCGGAGGCGATAGAACCCAAGGCGTCGGTCGTCGACATCGGCTCCGGTGCGGGCTTGCCCGGCATCGTGCTGGCGATCGTCCGACCCGACCTCTCGGTGACGCTGCTGGAACCGCTGCTGCGCCGGACCACCTTCCTCAACGAGTGCGTGGACCTGCTCGAACTGCCGAACGTGGAGGTACGACGGGCGCGGGCCGAGGAGGTCGCCAAGGAGTTCTCCATGGACGTCGCGACCGCCCGTGCTGTCGCCCCGCTGGAACGCCTGGCAAAGTGGGCCCTGCCGTTGCTGCGGCCCGGCGGGGAGTTGCTGGCGCTCAAAGGGGAGCGCGCCGCGGTCGAGCTCGAGGAGGCCCAGCCCGTCCTCAAGCGCTTCGGTGTCCGTACGGCCGAACTGCTGCAAGTCGGGCGCGGTAAGGTCGACCCGCCGACAACGCTTGTCCGTGTGGTCGCCGAACGAATGCCCCGACACGCCAAAGGGTCGAGGAAGAAGAGGTCTTCATGAGCACGGGACCAGGATTGGGCTCCTCGCACAGGCCCCCCGGGCCTGACCGCTCCAGCGAATCCCCCGACGAACCACCGCCCGGCCCTGGCCTGCCCGCCGGCGGCGAGGCGGCGGCGCAGACCGGCAAGGAGGGGGAGGCACCCCCCTCCGGGCACGCAATGTGGGGAAGCACGACGTCCGGCACCGCGGAGACCGTCGGTTACGTACCGACCAACGGCGGCACCGTCCAGCCGCCGGGCCCCCGCAACGGACCATCTCAGGGGGAGTCAGAACTGGTGCGTGAGGCGCTCAAGGACGCGAAAGTTTCACGTGAAACCGCCGTAAGGGTCCGACCCGAGCGGCGTGAGAAGGAATGGCCCAGGCCGGCCGACTGCCGGATCGTCACCATCGCCAACCAGAAGGGCGGTGTCGGCAAGACGACCACGTCGGTCAACCTGGCCGCCTCGCTGGCGATGCACGGCGCCCAGGTGCTGGTGGTCGACCTCGACCCGCAGGGCAACGCCTCGACGGCGCTGGGCGTGGAGCACCACGCGGACGTCCCCTCCATCTACGAGGTCCTCATCGAGGACCTGCCGATGGCCGAGATCGTCGTCCCGGCCCCCGAGATTCCCAACCTCCACTGCGCCCCCGCCAACCTCAACCTGGCCGGCGCGGAGATCGAACTGGTGTCGAAGGTCGCCCGCGAGTCCCGGCTCCGCCGCGCGCTGGACGCCTACGACACCGAGGCGTTCGACTACGTCCTCATCGACTGCCCGCCCTCGCTCGGCCTGCTGACCGTCAACGCCCTGGTCGGCGGGGACGAGCTGCTCATCCCGATTCAGTGCGAGTACTACGCGCTGGAAGGGCTCGGCCAGCTGATCCGTACCGTGGACCTGGTGAAGGCCCACCTCAACCCGGGAATGACCGTCTCCACGATCCTGCTCACGATGTACGACGCCCGTACCCGGCTGGCCGCGCAGGTCGCCGAGGACGTCCGGAACCACTTCGGCGACGTCGTCCTCAACACCGTGATCCCTCGCAGCGTCCGGGTCTCCGAGGCCCCCAGCTACGGACAGTCGGTCATGACGTACGATCCGGGGTCCAGCGGTGCGCTCGCCTACAGTGAGGCCGCGTCGGAGATGGCACACCGGGGAGCGCCCGAGTGAGCCAGCAGCGACGCGGGCTGGGCAAGGGCCTCGGCGCGCTCATCCCGACGGCACCGCCCGCCCCTCCCGCTTCCGACCCGGGCGATGCCCCGGACCCTCGGAACGGGACCGCCGGCACGTCCGCCGTCCAGGGCGGACCGGCCGGCCAGGAGATGCAGCCCGTCGCCGGGGCGCATTTCGCCGAGATCCCGCTCGACTCCATCGAGCCGAACCCGCGCCAGCCGCGTGACCACTTCGACCAGGACGCCCTGGACGAGCTGGCCGAGTCGATCGGCATCGTGGGCCTTCTCCAGCCGATCGTGGTCCGCCGGGTCTCCGGCCGGAAGCACCAGTACGAGCTCGTCATGGGCGAGCGCCGGCTGCGCGCGGCCGGGATCGCCGGTCTCGAGATGATCCCCGCGATCGTCCGGGACACCGGCGACGAGGACATGCTGCGCGACGCGCTCATGGAGAACCTCCACCGGCAGCAGCTCAACCCGCTGGAGGAGGCCGCCGCGTACCAGCAGCTTCTGGAGGACTTCGGCGCCACCCACGAGCAGCTCGCCACCCGGATCGGCCGGTCCCGCCCGCACATCACCAACACACTGCGGCTGCTGAACCTCCCGCCCGGCGTCCAGCTCCGCCTCGCCGCCGGAGTGTTGTCGGCCGGCCACGCCCGCGCCCTGCTCGGCCTCGAAACCGTCGAGGCGCAGGAGGCGCTGGCCCTGCGGATCGTGCAGGAGGGCCTGTCGGTACGGAGCGTCGAAGAGATCATCAAGCTGCGCGAGGCGGAGGAGGGCCCGCGGGCGCCCCGGCAGGGCCGCCGCCGGAAGCCCGTCGAACCCGTGCTCGAGGAGCTGGCCGAACGCCTCTCCGACCGGTACGAGACGAAGGTCCGGGTCGATCTCGGCAGCAAGAAGGGCAAGATCGTCGTCGAGTTCGGCTCGATGGAGGACCTGGACCGCATCATCAAGGCGATGGCCCCCGACGAGAGCATCGCCGGCGAGGACTGAGTGAACGCCCCGGAAGCCACTGGCTCCCGGGGCGTTCAAACGCCGAGCATCCACCCCGGCATCTCGACGCCGAGGAACAGCACCAGGCCGTCCAGCCCGAGTAGGCCGAGGACGACGAACCAGTTCCCCACCGCCTGCCACTCCCCGTCGGGCCGTCCACTCCTCGCCGGAACGGTTGGACGACGAGGAACACCACCAGCGGCGGACCAGAGCACCGCAAGGAACCCGGTCGGCCCAATCAAGACGCCCGAGAGCACCGACTCGCCCAACCACAACGGCACGGTGTCGGCCGCCCGGGTGCCCGTGATCTGTCGGCGTACGAGCCGCTCCCCCTCGAGTCTGGCCACTCCCCGTCGGGCGACATCCCCTGCATGGACGCAACCTCACACAACCCCGGGCATCACACCGTCCGCAGCGCCCCAATCTCACCCGTAGCCCCCAAACCGTCCCCGCCATGCAACCCCACCCAACCATCCGCACCGTTTCTCCCAGCCGACGCCTCCACCGAGACCCGTCAGCAACACCATCCACGCTCCCGCGTAGGAACCCTCCCAGCGCTGAGCGGCACCAGCCTGAGGGCCCATTTCCACTCACCAGCCACTCCCCGCAGAAGCCACCTCGCCTCACAAGTGCAGAAGCTCAAGGAAGCTCCCAACCCCGGAGCCACGCTCGACAAAGAAGTGTGGCGACGGTTGCCTTGCCGCCGCGGGTGACGGTGCCGCAGATTGCGCGATAGTCCGCGCGTCCGCCGCTGGTTGCCGGCGCAGGACCCGCGCCGCCCGGAGCACGCCGCGCTTCCAGCGTCTCGGCCAGGTCGGTCGGCGGCATGGGGCGGCAACCTGCCAGGAGCCTCCCCAGCTCCCGAGTGCCCAGGTTTGAAGGCGTCGACCCCTCACTTGAGGGCCCACACGCCTGCAGGAGCCACGTCGTTCTCCGGCACCGAGCTCGCCCACGAGCCACGCTCGGCGTAGGGGGTTCCACCCGGTTCCGGATGCAGGGGAGGTCGCGGGCGAGGACGGTTGGTCGCCGCCCGCGCCGACGTGACCCGCGCCGGGGACCACGAGGCCCTCGCCCGGGTGGCGCAGCCTGATGACTCCGATCGCCACCCACTGGCCACACTCCGCGAGACCCACCTCGATCTCCGGGACCACGAGCCAGGCTCGACAAGGAGCCTGCCCCCGGCTCTCGCGCGCCCCTGGTTTGAAGGCGCCGTACCGGCCACCTGGGGGCTTCGGTCGGTATCGTCGCGGTTTGCCTCAGCCGGATCGGTGTCAGGCGGGCTCTGGCCCAGCGGCCTTGCCGGGGCGGCGCCCCGGGCTGGTCGGGCAGTGATGCCTCCGGGGTGTCAGCGGTATCGGCCCGGCTCGGCTGGTGGGCTGCTGCCGGACTGTGCTCGACGGTCACGTTCACCCGCAAGACCGGCCTCATCGTGGTGCGGTGCACGCAGGTCGCGGAAGTCACGCTGCGTCTGATCGACCCGAAGATTCTCAAGGACGTAGGGACGTGTCGGCTCCCGCCACGCCCTTCCGTCGCGTGGGCAGGCGAGCGATGACGTTGCCCGGGGCGGGGATATCGGCGTTGCTGGCGACCAGGCGCCGACGGCTTCGGACTCGCCCTTGCCTGCGACTGGATCACCGCCCTGGCCGAGGCCAAGTTCTCGTTGCCTGAGGTCCGCTTCGGCTTGATGGTTAGTCCAGCGAGGTCGACGCGAACGCCTCGTTGACCTCAAACACGTCGTTGTCGCCGATGCCCAGCCTCGCCCGCGACAGAAACTCCTGGTCGCCTTGATTGGAGCGGTCAGCATCAACACCGGATCGCCCGCGCACACCGCACTGGCCTGGCAGCTCACTGTGCCGTGACCCGCCATAACCCGTCCACAAGCCTCCCAAGATTGCTCCTCACCCCTCGGAGCGAGCGGAAGGTGGTCGACCTCACCGCCCTCGGGGATCACGCTCGGCATGAAGCCACCGATCAACTCTCGATGTTTCCCGTGAAACGCCCCCATCCGCCGTGGGCCGAACAACACCCTCTTTACCGTCCCCGCCAGCCTTCGGTCCTGGGCGTCCCCACCTGCAACGTCGAACTGATGCTGAGGGACGCCTCCTCCCAGAGGAGGCGCTGGCATCAGCGTCGCCGTCCAGTCCGTCGCACTGGCAGTAGGTTGCCGAAGTCGCCGCAGAAGCTGGGGCCAAAACACAACGATCTCGACAGGACTGGGGAAGCAGGTGCCGCAGGGCTGGCTAGCCCCGCGAGCTCGGCTCCGACAACCTGGTCCCCCTGGGCGTCCGGGGCGCTGCAAGCCGAAGTCCGAAGCGTTCAATACTGCGCCCGGTCCTTGCAGCTGCTGACTGAAGAGCAACTCGACATCGAGGTGTCGGCGGGTGGACGCCGGCCGACCGGGCAGCGACCGCGGAGTTGGACCGGCATGCCCCGATTGCCGTGGTCGTCCACCGCCGCCGGGAGTCGCAACGGCCGACCTCCAACTGCAGCGGCGCGTCAGGGTGCAGTGCCCCACATGAGCGTCGCCGCCGTCCCCTGGTGACACGTCCCCACGGTGGCACCCGCAGCCACAGGGCGTGCCGCGCGGCCCTCGCTACGCCGCCGAAGCCGCTCGCCGAGCCCTGGCCTACGGCTTCCAGGACCTCGGTCGGGGGTGAGTGGACGGCAGTGACGAGCTCCACGAATGCCAAGTCGACGCTCAGGCCATTGCCATGGGGCTCGCCAAAACGAGGTGCCGCCCGGAGGCGCCGCGCCCCGGCCGCTAGTAGGCCATCCCCATGGCCCTGTCGTCGGCGATTGTCCGTCCCAAAAGGAGCCATGAGGAACCGGCCGATGTTTCCCGTGAAACACCGTAGATGCCGCTCCACGATCCCCTCCGCGAGGATGCTCGGATACTGACCATGCCAGTGTGGCCGGGACGGCGATTTCAGCGGCACTCCCCCGTGGCAAGCTTCTTGCGAACGACTTGGCGAGCCCCGCGATGTCGGAGTCCACGTAAGGACTTCCTGTAGCGGTGATTGCTGGGGCTCCGGCAACATCGTCTACAGCGCACTGGGCGCCCTGCCCATGACTGCCGTCATCGTCCGCAGCGCCACCAACGTTTAGGCTGACGGCCGCGGAACTCTTCGCACGGCCGCCCGTTTCATGTGCCGCCCGCTCCTGCTGGGTGGAACCGCTGCCCGGCCCGGGGCAGGGTGACTCCCCGGCAGCGGCCCTCGAATGGTGGGGTGTGCTGGTTTCCAGCTCAACCGCTCTGGTCGGTATCGTCGCGGCTTGCCTCAGCCGAGTCGGCGCTAGGCGGCCCTGGCCAAGCGGCCTCGCATGGGCGGGCCGACGGCGCGCCCGGCCTGGGCGGGCACGGCTGCGGGCTGCTGGCGCCGTCCGCCCGGCTCGCTTACCGGATAGGCGTCGCCATGTAGCCACGCGGGTGAGAGCTTCATATCCGGAGTGGTCGGCTTATCCGACCGTCGCGCCTAGTCCAGATCGGGCGCGTACCGTTCGAACGCCAGGGGTGCGGATCGGACTGGGACAGATCGCGTTGGCAGGGATGCCGTACCAGCCGTTCTCCACGGCGGTGCTGCGCGTCAGTTGGAAGCCGCCTCCGGGCCGAGTGGGGGGCACCGCTACGGACGATCGCGGGCCCATATCCAGCCGCCGGCCTCCGTGCCTCCCGACGGACCGACGGGCCGGGGCAGCGCCGTTGACGCACGGCCGGATCGGCGAGCAAGCCGGGCTGGCCGCTGCCCGCGTGAGGGCGGCGTACCCCAGTGCCTCGCTGCGGCTGGCTCGTCGTGCCGCGGTGGGCGCGGAGCGCACAGTTGCCGGCATGGCCGTTCTCAAGGGGGCGCTGTTGGCCAAGGCGCGACGTTCAATAGAGCTTCCTTGCCCCCAGCTCTCGCTCGCCCACCCCGTCCGGCACCACGTTGCCGGGGTTGAAGTGGCCGTCGCCCAACGGATGAGCGTGCCCTGATGAGTGACTGGTGCCGTTGGGGACGTCAGCATGCTCGGGCAGAGCGGTGTCCGCTGTCCGGACGGTCACGCGTCTTGTTCGCCAGGCGGCGGATGCGTTAGAAGTGCCCATCCCCAGCGCGGAGGCGCGCGCCAGCAAGCGCGAAGTGCCGAACGCGTACCGGAGGAAGCCCGCCGATCGCGCCGACGGTGGGCTGGCGGCCCGGCGCGCTGGCCCGTCGCTGCGGCGCCTCCCCGCCCGGCCTGGACGGCGGCGTCGCGAGCGGTATGCGGCGTCGATGGCCCGACTGCCACCGTCACCTGATGCCTGGCGGCTTGGCGCCGGGGCGGGCATGTGGCCGCCGGCCCACGGCGCGCCCGGCACCCATCCGGCGGCCGGACTGGCGGGCCCCAACGCTGCCGGTTTCGCGCGAGCGCGTTAACCGGACGGTGGCGCGATGCTGGAGGCGAGCTTCACCGGCCAGACCGCGAAGGGATATCGCGCTCGCGCAGGCCCGGTTAGGGGCGAGCCGTCAGGCGAGCGCCGTAGGCCGGGTCTTTGAGGCATAGCCCAGTTGCCTTGGCTTGCCTAACGGGCCGTGTGGGACGGCGGCTTCGAGCCAGTCGGCTCACCATGGCGCTGTTGGTTCCCCCAGGATGTGTCCGAGGGCGACTCGAGGCAGCACCTTCACCTGGACGGGCGACTCCCTCTGTTAGCGGCCATCTGGATCTTGTGATCGGCGGCCAGTTCGGTTGAGGTGGATGGCCGTCCGGGTCGTGGTGTGCGGCCAGCAAAAGTCGAGGTAGGCGGCCAGGCAAGAGTTGATCTTGTCTGCCGTGTCGGTGATCTTCGTTCTCTCGCGTCCGGCTTGGCTGTGGAGCTGTGAAGCCGTCTGGAGCCGGGGGGAGTCGATGAAGTCCGACACCGAGATACTGGAGATCTTCGAGGCGTATGACCTGACGGGCAGTGCGTGGTCGGCGGCGCAGTTGGTCGGGTGCGCCGCCGAGACGGTGCAGCGGTATGTGGCGTTGCGGGCGGTGGGGCGGTTGCCCGAGCAGCGGGCGCCGCGGGCCCGGTCGATCGATCCGTTCCTGCCCAAGATCGAGGAGAAGGTCGAGAGGTCTCAGGGCAGGATCCGTGCCGATGTGGTGCACCGGGACCTGGTGGCGATGGGGTTCGCCGGGTCCGAGCGCAGCACCCGGCGGGCGGTCGCGGCGATCAAGCAGTCCTGGCGGGAGGGGAACCGGCGGGTCTACCGGCCCTGGATCCCCGAGCCGGGAATGTGGTTGCAGTGGGACTGGGGCGAGGGCCCCAGGATCGCCGGGCAGCGGACCCAGTTGTTCTGCGCCTGGCTGGCCTGGTCGAAGTTCCGGGTGGTGCTGCCGGCCTGGGACCAGACCCTGGGGTCGTTGACGGCCTGCCTGGACGCGGCGTTGCGGATAATCGGAGGGGCACCGACCTATCTGCTGACCGACAACCCGCGGACCGTGACCGTCGAGCACGTCGCCCGGGTGCCGGTCCGTCATCCGCAGATGGTCGAGCTGGGCAGGCATTACGGCTGCGTCGTGCACACCTGTGAGCCGTTCGACCCCGAGTCCAAGGGCGGGGTGGAGAACACCGTCAAGATCGCCAAGGCGGACCTGGTGCCCGCCCGCGCCAACCTGCGTGCTCGTTACGGCGGCTTCGCCGAGCTGGAGGAGGCCTGCGCGGCGTGGTGCGAGCAGGTCAACCTGCGCACCCACCGCACCACCCACCGCTCGCCTGCGGCGATGCTGGAAGAGGAACGCCCGCACCTGCATCCGGTCCCAGGGCAGCCCTATGCGCTGGCGCTGGGCGAGGAACGCCTGGTCGGCGACGACCGCACCGTCCGCTGGGGCGATGTGCGCTACTCGGTGCCGCCCGGGCACGAGGGCCGCAGGGTCTGGTGCCGGGTCCACGGCGACGAACTGGTCATCGTCGGCCCCCGCGACCCGGCTGGCCAGGGCGCCGGCCGGCCCGGCGGGGCACCACTGGCTGAACTGTGGAGACACAGGCTGTCCACGCCCGGACGCCCCAGGATCGTCGAGGCCCACTACCCCGACCATCCCGGCGGCAACGGGCCCCGCCGGCCCAGACCGCGCCCGCAGTCCAAGGCCGAGCGCGAGTTCTTGGCGATCGGTCCCGGCGCCGAGGCGTGGCTGGTGGAGGCCGCCGCCACCGGCGTCGCCCGCATCCGCGCCAAGATGGCCCGCGCGATCGAGCTGGCCTCACTGGTCGGCGACCAGCGCGTCGACAAGGCGCTGGGCATGGCCGCCATCCACGGCCGGTTCGGCGAGAGCGACCTGGCCTCGATCTGCGACCACCTGGCCCGCAGCGGCAACACCGCCGGCCCCGCCCAGATCGCCGACGAAACCCACTCGGCCCAGCCCGGCACCGGCTCCTGGGCCGCCGTCCGCGGCACTGGCGCGCCAGGACGGCACACGCCCTGACCAGCGCCCGGCGGCGGGGGCTCCGGCACGAGCCCACCGCCCGCCTGCCGCATCGACCGACTCTCGATCAGTCTGGAGACCAAGGATATGAGCGTGACCCTGCCCAAGCCAGCATCCGTCCCGGCCGAACTGCAGGAGCTGTTCACCCGGATGCGGTTCCCCTACGCCCGCAAAGCCGCACCCGAGGTGCTGGCCACCGCCCGCGCCCAACGCTGGGACCCCGCCGAAGTCGTCCGCGTCCTCCTGCTGGAAGAAGCCCTCGGCCGCGATGCGGCCACCCGCCGGGCCCGCCGCAAGAACGCCGGCCTGCCCAGCGGCAAGACCTTCGCCTCCTGGAAGAGCGAACTGTCCTCGATCCCGATCCCCACCCAGAACGCCCTGCAGACCCTGGAATGGGTCGGCCGCCGCGAGAACTGCGCGATCTCCGGCCCGTCGGGGACCGGCAAGACCCACTTCATGGAAGCGCTCTGCCACCTGGCCATCGACCACGACCTGACCGTGTCCTGGTTCACCCTGGAATCCCTGGCCGCCGCCATCACCGGCGCCAAGGCCGACAACTCCGTCGCCCGCACCATCACCAAGATCTGCCGCAGTGACATCATCGTGGTCGACGACATCGGCCTGCTCCCGGTCGACCAGGACACCTCCGAAGCCTTCTACCGCCTGGTCGACGCCGCCTACGAGCGCCGCAGCCTGGCCGTCACCAGCAACATCCACCCCTCCGGCTTCGACACCATCATGCCCAAGACCATGGCCACCGCCACCGTCGACCGCCTCATGCACCACGCCCACCTGGTCGAGACCTCAGGCGAGTCCCACCGCCTGGCCGAAGCCCTCGCCGGACGCGGAGTCGTCCCGCTGGCCACCACACCCGACCCCAACTGACCGCCCACCTCGAGAAGCGTTGGCCGCCAGCCTCAACCAGGCTGGCCGCCAACCTCGAAAAACTCGCGTCCGTCCACATCCCTCCCAAACTTTGGTGGTGAGAGGGTCCTATGCGTGGTTGAGTCATGGAGCTTCAGTGACGGAGCGCAGCCCGTCTCGCCGGCGGCCGCATTGACAGGGCTTCGGCAACGGATTGCTCAAGGTCGGCTCGAATCGTGGCTCACCAGTTCGTCCGGACGACGGCTGGCAGTCGTGTCCAACACTGAGCGCGCGATGGTGATGCTGCTCGATGGTGACGGTGACGCCGGTGAGCATGCCTCTGATTCGGGGGCTGCTGGTTGGAGCGACGGGTTCGTCCTGGAGAACGGCCAGCACGACGAGTACCCCGACGAGGCCACCGTGCCTCTGGAGGAGGCCTTCAGGATTGTTGGCCACATCCTCACGGTGGGTTCCCCGCCTCCCGATGCCGATTGGGCGGTCGATCGCTGAAGCAGCAATCCTCAGCGCGCCGTCAGAGACGCCGGCGGCAGTCATGAGCCGGAGGGGCAGGACGACACCGACCGCACCGTCGATGCCGCCCTGGCCGCCGCGGCGGGCGTTTCCGTCTTACGATGACCGGCCGGAAGGACGAGGAGTGCAGGCTGTTGCCGCGGCGGGTCGCCACGGACGGGCTCCTCGACTTCCGCCGCGACCCGCGGTGGCCGGCATGGCAGGCGGGGAGCTGGGCGCGGATGTTTCACGGGAAACGTCGAGCTGCTGCGTTGCAGAGACTCCATCTGGAGCGCGCGGAGTAAGTCTGGGGGATGGCCCAGGGGTTTAAGAGTGTCTGCCTGGTCCTTGGCTGCGCCAGCTAGCCTGCCTGTTGCCTGTTGCCTGTTGCCTGTTGCCTGTTGCCTGTTGCCCGTGGCGTGTTGGCGTGCCATGCGCTATGCGTTACGGCTTTCAGTGGATGTTCGGCTGATGTCATTGCCTGTGCCGATGCTGACCCGTCTTAGAACTTCTCGCTAAATGATCTTCGGGGTCTTCGGATCATTCCGGGGTTGTTGGTCCTGGAGGTGGGGTGTCTCGGTGGCTCCGGCGGGCGGGAGGTCGGCGAGTTCCTCGCCGCCATGGTGGCTGCTTCGCGTGTGGGACACCGCGCTCGTCGGGCAGGGTGTCGGTCCGCACGGAGCATCGCCGTCAGTGCTCCCGGCGAGCCGCAGATTTCCCGCCGTGGGAAGTTGACGATGAGCCGCCGTTGCCCAACGTTGAGCATCGGCTGGTGATATCCGGAATCTCTGGTGAGCCAGGGCATCCTGTTGGTGGCGCCTGGGAACGTCGGCGTAGTAGGAGGCTTCGGGTTCGGGCGTGGTCTGCTGGCGCCGTCTGGTAGCTGCGGGGTTGCTCGTACGAGGTGCCCCTGGCGAGGCTGCACGGAGCTAAGGTGCCTCCGCGCGGATGTCGCGGGCGGTGTCCGGGCTCTACGGTGTCTCGGCGGAGAGCATCTAACGGGTCGATGCCGGCCGATAGCTGCGCCAGCCGTTCACCGACTCCATCGACGCCCCCAGATCTCGATCCTGGCCCGTCGGCTTCGGTATCCAGCGTGGCTTGTGGTCGGGAGGTCGAGGTGGTCCCGAAGAGTGGCCATTGGATGGGGATCCGAGCTCTCAGAGCCAGTAGAGCGACGTGCCTTCCGGGGAGCCTGGGCCTTCAGGAAGATCGACGCCTTCGACTCGGGGGCATGCTCTTATGGCGGTCTGCTTGTCGCTGGCGTGGGCTCGACGCTCGACACAGAACGCGCGGGGGCCGACCCAATGGACCAGTGGGCCTGATTGGTTGAGTCGGTGGGAGCGAGGTGCCTGGGTTTGATACGACCGGGCTGCGCTGTCCTGGGTAGCTTTGGTCCACCCGCACCGGAGTTCGGAGCCCGAACCGTCGCTGGGGGATCGGCTTGGCGTGCGTTGCGGGAGCTCTCCGCGGCTTGGCGTGGTCCTTGGCTTGTGTCGGGCGGGGCGACTGGCGCGTATGCGGGAGAGTTGGTGTGCCCGGTCCAGTGGGGTTGGACGGGGTGGTCGAGCGTCGTGTCTGGGTTTGCTGGGATTATGCGCCTGGGGTGGCGCGCCCGGTGCTGGTTGGCCGGGACGTGGCTGGTGCGCTTGGGGTTTGTGTTTCTTGTGGAACGGTTGGGTGGGGGCGGGGTTTCACGTGAAACGGGCTTGGAGAAGGTCGCGGCATACGGCGCCTAGATCCAGGTCTGCGGCGCTGACGGCCAGGGGGAAGAGGCTGGTCTCGGTCATGCCGGGGGCGACGTTGACTTCGAGGAAGTGGGCCTCGCCGTTGGCGTCCACGATCAGGTCGGTGCGGGAGAGGTCGCGGAGGCCCAGGGCGCGGTGGGCGGTGACGGCGGCGTGGGTGGCGCGTTCGGCGGCCTCGGGGGTGAGGCGGGCCGGGACGACGAACTCGGTGTCGCCGGCGTCGTAGCGGGCGGTGTAGTCGTAGCGGCCGCCCGGGGCGACGATCTCCACGGCGGGGAGGGCCTGCGGCTCGCCGGAGCGTTCGATGACGCTGACGGCGATCTCGGTGCCTTCGATGTACTGCTCGACGAGGGCGGCGTCCCCGTAGGCGAAGCAGCCGACCATGGCGGCGGGGAGTTCGCCGGCCTCGCGTACGACGGAGCCGCCGAGCGCCGAGCCGCCGCGGGTGGGCTTGACGAAGAGGGGGAGGCCGAGCCGCCGCACGATGTGGTCGAGGACGGACGATGCCCCGAGGTCGTGGAAGACCTCCTTGGGGAGCGCCACGGAGGCGGGCGTGCTCAGTCCGGCGCGGCGGACGACCGACTTGGCGCTGGGCTTGTCCCAGGCGACGCGGCAGGCGTCGGGGCGGGCGCCGACGTAGGGGATGTCGAGGAGTTCGAGGACGTCCCGGATCGCGCCGTCCTCACCGGCGGCGCCGTGCAGGACGGGGAGGACGGCGTCCGGCGGGTCGTTGGTGAGCGCGTCGAGGAGTGTCGCGTCGGCGTCGCGGAGCTCGACGGGGACGTCGACGGCGCGCAGGGCGTCCGCGACGCGGCGGCCCGATCGCAGCGAGACTTCCCGCTCGTACGACAGACCCCCGGCCAGGACGACCACATGCCCGAGTTCCAATCGATGCCCCTTGTGTCACAGGCGCCCCTCAGGACGCGAAATGGCCGGTGGCGGGAATCTCAGCGTTCCACCGGTGGTTCTCGTAGAAACGCGCCGGCTCCAGGATGGGGGAGCCGGCGCGCCTTTGTGAACTGTCAGACGACCCCGGGGCCCGGAGTGTCGAAGCCGGTGGGGGAGGTCGACCCGACGCCGCCGAAGGTGTCGCGGAGCTGGATCTCCTTCTCGATGACGGCGGCCAGGCGGCGCACCCCTTCGCGGATGCGGTTGGGCTCGGGGTAGCAGTACGACAGCCGCATGTGCCTCTGGCCGGTGCCGTCGGCGTAGAAGCCGGTGCCCGGGACGTAGGCGACGCGGTCGGCGATGGCGCGCGGGGCCATGGCCTTGGAGTCGAGGCCCTCGGGGAGGGTGAGCCAGACGAAGAAGCCCCCGGCGGGCCGCGTCCACGTGCAGCCTTCCGGCATCATCGCGTCCAGGGCTTCGAGCATGGTGTCGCGGCGCTCGCGGTAGAGCTCGCGGAAGTCCTTGATCTGCTCCTGCCACGGCTGGGTGCTGAGGTACTCCCGTACGGCGAACTGCGAGAAGCTCGGGTGGCACAGGATCGCCGACTCGGCGGCCAGGACCAGCTTGGCCCGTACGGCGTGCGGCGCCAGTGCCCAGCCGACGCGGAGGCCGGAGGCGATCGTCTTGGAGAACGAGCCGAGGTAGATCACCCGTTCGGCGTCGTCGGCGCGGAGGGCGCGCATGGGCTCGCCGTCCAGGCCGAGGAGCCCGTACGGGTTGTCCTCGATGATGAGCACGTCGTATTCGGCGCAGATCTCGATGATCTGGGCGCGGCGGGCGGTGGTGAGGGTGACGCCCGCGGGGTTCTGGAACGTCGGGACGGTGTAGAGGAACTTGACGCGGCGGCCCTCGCGGCGGAGCCGTTCGAGGGTCTCGCGGAGCGCGGACGGGACGAGGCCGCCGTCGTCCAGGGGCACGTGGACGACCTCCGCCTGGTACGAGGCGAACGTTCCCAGTGCGCCCACGTAGGAGGGGGCTTCGGCCAGGACCACGTCGCCCGGGTCCACGAAGATGCGGGTGATGAGGTCGAGGGCCTGCTGCGCCCCCACGGTCACGACGACGTCGTCCGCCGACGCCTGGATGCCCTCCAGGGACATGACCTCGCAGATGCGTTCGCGGAGGAGCGGGTCGCCCTGGGCGGAGGCGTACTGGAGCACCTCGGCGCCGTTGCGCGCGACCAGTTCGCCGACCATCTCCCCCACGGCGTCCAGCGGGAGCGCGGAGACGTAGGGCATGCCGCCCGCCAGGGAGACCACCTCGGGACGCGAAGCGACTGCGAACAGAGCCCGGATCTCCGAGGCCACCATGCCGGCGGCACGGGCGGCGTAGCGATCGGTGTAGGCATCTGTGCGCGAGTGCTGGTTCACGAGGCACCTCCGGGGGTGTTCGGACGTCATTGCAAACTACGGCATCGTCGTCAGTGCGATGGGCGGCGCCCCCGGTTCGGAGGGGGCGCTCTGTACTTGTGCGGCGGGCGTTCGCGCGTTCGTGCCGCTCGCTGGGGGAAACTCCCCTGTCCGATACGATGCCCCAGGGTCCCGGAGTGTTGCCGGGAATTCCGCGATGTGGCGCTCCGCACGAGAATTCACGTACACCAGAAGTGCTCGCTCGCCGGTTCCCCGCTCAGGCGCCACCGAGGACGCGGGACGGTCGGGAGGGCCCTCAGGGGGGTGCAGATCCGGTGTCGCGTCGTCTCGTCAACATCACACTGGACAATCTGGACGATCTTCCGCGCCGGTGCCGCCGCTGCGTCTTCTGGGAGCTGGACCCGGTGAGCCGGGACCGCGCCGTCGACGCCGGCGACCCGGACCTGGAGAAGGAGGCGTGGGTCTCCTCCACGCTGCTGGAGTGGGGCAGCTGCGGCAAGATCGTCTACGTGGACGACGTGCCGGCGGGTTTCGTGCTGTACGCGCCGCCGCTGTACGTACCGCGCTCGGTGGCGTTCCCGACCAGCCCGGTGAGCGCCGACGCGGTGCTGCTGATGACCGCGCACATCGTGCCCGAGTTCGCGGGCGGCGGTCTCGGCCGGATGCTGGTCCAGGGGGTCGCGAAGGACCTCACCCGGCGCGCGGTGAAGGCCATCGAGGCGTTCGGCGATCTCAAGGGCGAGGACGGCGGGTGCATGGTCCCGGCGGACTACCTGCTGTCGGTGGGGTTCAAGACCGTCCGGCCGCATCACCGCTATCCGCGGCTCCGGCTGGAGCTGAAGTCGGCGCTGTCGTGGCGTGAGGACGTCGAGGTGGCACTGGAACGCCTCCTGGGCTCCATGACCCCGGAAGGCGCCCTCCGTCCCGTCTGAGCGCCTCTCAGCCCTCCCGGCCGGGAAACGCGCGGGGCCCGTACCTGAGGAAGGTACGGGCCCTTGGGAGCGAAGGAGAGGCGGCGGTGGCGCTCAGACGAACTCGCCGAGTTCGCGCAGCAGCGCGGCCTTCGGCTTGACGCCCTGGATCTGCTTGACGACCTCGCCGCCCTGGTAGACGTTCAGGGTGGGAATGGCCATGATCCCGTACTTGGCCGGGACCTGCGGGTTCTCGTCGATGTTGAGCTTGACGATCTCGATCTTGTCCCCGTACTCCGCGGAGATCTCCTCGAGGATCGGGGCGATCATGCGGCACGGGCTGCACCACTCGGCCCAGAAGTCGACGAGCACGGGCTTGTCGCTCTTGAGGACCTCGGTCTCGAAATCGGCGTCGGTCACGGCCTTCATGACATCTCCTTAGTGTCGGTCCCGGCGGGCGGCGCGCCGCCCGCCGCGCCTGCTCAACCCTGGTGGGACAGTTCCTTGGCGGGCTGCCGCACCGTCTCGGCGGCGCCCTGGTCCTGTAGCCACCGCTCGGCGTCGATGGCGGCCGCGCAGCCGCTGCCGGCCGCGGTGATGGCCTGGCGGTAGATGTGGTCGACCACGTCGCCGGAGGCGAACACGCCGGGGATCTTGGTCGTGGTGGTCGGGGCGTCGACGAGGAGGTATCCGTCGTCGTCGGTGTCGAGCTGGCCGGCGAACAGCTCGCTGCGCGGGTCGTGGCCGATCGCGATGAACAGCCCGGTGACGTCCAGGCTGCTCTCCTCGCCGGTCTGGGTGTCGCGCAGCTGGACGCCGGTCAGCCGGTCCTCGCCGTGCACCTCGACGACCTCGCTGTTCCAGCGGAAGGTGATCTTGTCGTTGGCGAACGCGCGGTCCTGCATGATCTTGCTGGCGCGCAGCTCGTCGCGGCGGTGGACCACGGTCACCGAGCGGGCGAACTTGGTGAGGAAGATCGCCTCCTCCATCGCGGTGTCACCGCCGCCCACCACGGCGATGTCCTGCTCGCGGAAGAAGAAGCCGTCGCACGTCGCGCACCAGGACACGCCGCGGCCCGACAGCCGCTTCTCGTTCTCCAGGCCCAGCTCGCGGTAGCCGGAACCGGTCGCGATGATCACGGAGCGGGCGTGGAACACGTCCTCGCCCACCTTCACGACCTTGGGATCGGCGGTCAGGTCGACCTCGGTGACGTCGTCGGCGATCAGCTCGGCGCCGAACCGCTCGGCCTGCTTGCGCAGGTTGTCCATCAGGTCGGGGCCCATGATCCCGTCCGGGAACCCGGGGAAGTTCTCCACGTCGGTGGTGTTCATCAGGGCGCCGCCGGCGGTCACCGAACCCTCGAACACCAGGGGCTTCAGGTCGCCGCGGGCGGCGTAGACGGCGGCGGTGTAGCCGGCTGGGCCCGAGCCGATGATGATGACGTTGCGTACGTCGCTCACTGTGCTGCCTCTCCTCTTTCACCTTCCGGTGCCAGCCGGCCTGTCGTGGCCGCCACGGGGTGCGTTCCGCGTCCGGCGCGAGCGCCGGCCCGCCGCACCTCCCGTACGACCCGGCCTGCCAGTCGCGTCAACCGATACTAGGGCCCGGTGATTCCCGATCCGCGCCGACCAGCCCTTGCGTGCGCGAGCGTCCCGCCCGGGCGCAGTTCGCGCGGCCCGGGACGGCCTTAGGCTGATCCCATGGCCTCGATTCTCCTCCTCCACTCGATGTACGGCCTGCGCCCCGCCGTGAACGACGCCGCCGGCAGGCTGCGCGCGGCCGGCCACGAGGTGCACGTACCCGACCTGTACGACGGCCGCGTCGTCGACGCCCCCGAGGCCGGCATCGAGATCAAGGAGGAGATCGGCCGGGACGAGCTGCTGCGCCGCGCGGTGTCCGCCGCCGCGCCGCACGCGGACCACGGGCTGGTGTACGCGGGGTTCTCGCTGGGCGGCTCGATCGCGCAGAACCTCGCCCTCGCCGACGGCAAGGCGCGGGGGCTGCTGCTGATGCACGGCACGTCCGATCTCGCGGACGACGTCTCCACCGAGCTCCCGGTGCAGCTGCACGTGGCCGATCCCGACACCTACGAGCCCGTCGACTGGCTCAACGCCTGGTACCTCCGCATGCGCCGCGCCGGGGCCGACGTCGAGATCTACCGGTACCCGGGCGCCGGGCACCTGTTCACCGACCCCGGCCTGCCCGACCACGACCCCGAGGCCGCCGAACGCGCCTGGGCCATCGCCCTCGACTTCATCGCCGACCTCTAGCCCGCTGTGTTTCCAGGCCCCGGCCTGCAACGTGGAGAGGGCGGCATCGCCCCACCCGCGGGATCGGGCGTCCTCTTGCGTGCGGACGCCCGGTGAGGCGATGTGGCGGCCTGCCTGGCCGGTCGCGTTCTCATCGTCCCGGATGGGGCGGCGTTCATGGAGTGGTCACCTTGTGGTTTCGCGGTGACCGTCGTTCCGTAGACCGGGCGTGAGTGGATCGGTTCAGTGGATCGTTCCGAGTGTGCCCCGGGCCTTGGCCACGACGCTCGGCAGGGGGCTCGCCTTGATATATACCGGCCGCCACGGCCGGGTTCCGCGTGCGGGTCATGCGCGCCGCCCACCGTTGGGGACGGCGGCGCGCATGCCCGTGGCGGGACGGCGGCCTTGCGGCCGGCCCGCGCCGTCAGTCGCGAGGGGTGGCGGCCAGATGCTTGATGATTTTGGTGTTCTGTGCGGTGCAGCCCGGTCCGACGACCCAGATGTCGAGGGTCTTGGACGTGGATCCGGGGGCCGCTATCACCGTGGCGGGCGATCCTTCGTACTCCGCGGTGTCCACCAGCGTGGGCGCCCGGCCCCCGGTGACCGCGCCGACGCAGCCGGCGAGGGCGGGATCGGGTGCCCGGTCAGCGTCGGCCCCGGCCCCGGCCCGGCCCTCCAGCAGGCCGTTGACCTGGGTGGCGAGCGTGGTGGCACCGTAGCCGGTGCCGCTCTGGGAGACCTTGAACGCGGTCCGTGCGGAGGCCTGGCCTTCGGGGGCGACCAGGGTGCTCCTCTTCTGGTTGGACGACGACTCGCCGGACGTGCCGCGATCGCTGTTGTCGGAGACCGGGGCGTTGGCCGAGCCCTGGTGCTCGTTCGAGCCGTTCAGCACCAGGCTGCCGATCACTCCTCCGCCACCGAGCACGATCACCGTCGCGGCCGCGGCCGACATGATCCGCCAATGCCGCCGGCCGCGTCTGCGTTCCAGACTCGCCACGGTGGCGCTGTTCAGCGACTCGGCCGCGATCGCCGAGTCGATGCGTGACGCCAGTTCGGCGGGCATGGACGGGACGGGCGCCTCCGCCAGGAGCCGGGAGACGTCCGCAAGGTCGGCGGATCGGTCCCGGCACTCGGCGCAGGAATCGAGATGCTCGCTCACGGAGGCGGCCCTGTCGTCTTCGAGCAGCCCCTCGGCCAGATCGGCCAGGGTCTCGTAGTCATAATGCGCGGGGTTCATCAAGGCACGCCACCTCCTTCCACACCTCCGACGTTCCGCGGGTCCCTACGGTTCCTGTGGTGCGTCAGAAGGGGGGCCAGCCTGGCGCGCCCGCGCGCGCACCGGCTCTTGATCGTCCCGGGCGGGACCTCCAGGACCTGGGCCGCGTCGTCGACCGAGTAGCCCATCATGTCGACCAGGACGAGCGCCGCCCGCTGCTCGAACGGCAGCTTGGCCAGGGCGGAGTGCACGTCCAGCGACACCCCGTGCGCGTCGGTCGGGTCGGGCATCTTCGGCGCGACGGCGTCGAAGGTGGCGTCGTCGCCCATGGGGGTGGCGGGACGTACGGACTTGCGGCGGATGCGGTCGAGGCAGGCGTTCACCACGATGCGGTGCAGCCAGGTGGTGACGGCGGCGTCGCCGCGGAACCGGCCGGCCGCGCGGAACGCCGACAGGCAGGCGTCCTGGAGGGCGTCGGCCGCCTCCTCCGGGTCGCCGAGCGTGCGCAGCGCGACCGCCCACATGCGGTCGCGGTGGCGTTGCACGAGGGTGGCGAACGCGTGCGGGTCCCCCTGGGAGTGCCGCGCGAGCAGTTCCTTGTCGGGCACCCCGTCCACGTGCCGCGTGCTGACCGACGTCATGGGCGCCCGCCCCCACGCGTGCGTGCGCCGTGCCGCGCCGGGTACGTGCGATCGGTCCTGCCTGGTCGCGTCGACACCGCTGAAATCCTGTGGTGAGGGGACATGATGCTCACAGGCACGATACCGACATGCGACACGTCGCGGCACAGATCATCCGACGGCGAACGGGACTGATCGGTGCCGTGCCGCCCGGCCGGGACGCTTCCGGAGCGCGTCCGCGTACCCCTCGCCATCGTGCGAACCGGTGGCCGCGGATGCCGTCTCGCCGTCGTCGCGTCGCCGTGAGGGGCGGGAGCGCGACGATCGAGCAGGTCGACGCTGCCCGCGCGATGTCCCGTGCGTACGGTGATCCGCGCTCCTCGGGTTCGGAGGGAGTTCGGGACCGGGGCGGCACGGCGCCGCCCGCGGTCAGTTGCCGGCGGAGCCGTAGACGGTGATCTCGCTGATCTTGCCCTTCAGGGAGGCCGGGAGCCTGGTGAACCAGACCACCACGTACCGGCCGCGGGCCTGCCCGGTGGCGTTGATCGTGTTCTCGCCCGGGATGGTGGTGTGGCGGCCCACCACGGGCAGGGCGGCCGGGTTCTTGCCGTCGCCGACCTTGAGCTGCAGCGTGCCGCCGCCTTCGGGGACGTGCACCTTGACGCTGCTGACGGTGACCGGGCGGCCCATGTCGAGGAGCACGCCCAGGGCCTTGGCGTAGCGGCCGAAGTTGACGTCGGCGTAGGTCTGGGTCTCCCAGGCGTCGCCGGCGCGGCCGTCGGTGACGAGTTCGAGCCGCCGCGCGATCGTGCTGTCGTGGCGGTTGTTCATCGACTCCTCGGCCGGCTCGACGTTCGCGACCTGGAGCTTGGCGGCCTGCGGCTTGGCCGGCTGGGACTGCTGCGGTTTGCCGCTGGCGTTCGGCCCGGGGTCGCCCTCGTCGTCGCTGCCGGTGAGGGCCCAGGCGCCGAGGCCGATGATGACGGTCAGCGCGGCCGCGGCGATGCCCAGGAGCGCGCGGTTGCCCGACCGGCCCGCGGGGCGGGCGGCGTGGGCGCCGTGGGAGCCGTGCCCGGCGTGCGCCGCGGGAGCGGTGCGCTGGGTGGACGGGGCGGGCGCGGGCTGCGGCATCGCGTGCCGGCGCTGCTGCTGCGCGCCGTCCTGCCGGCGCGGCTGGCGCTGCCGGTTGGCCTGCTCGCGGGGCCGCGCGGGCGGGTTGTCGAGCCGGCGGGTGCGCTGGGCGGTGGACGCGTCGTCGCCCGACCGCGGGGCCGGCGGCGCGGGATGGTTGTTGGCCAGCCCGGCGAACAGCGGCAGCGGGGTGCGGGGCACGCCGCGCAGCGCCTTGGCGACCTCGGCGGGCTCGGTCAGCGGCTCCTGCCCGGGCACCTCGATGCCCAGGCAGCGGCAGACGATCGAGTCGACGGCGAACGGGACGCCCGCCTGCACCTGCCGGGGCGCCTTGGGCTGCTCGTCGCCGGAGCCCGGCTCCGCCGAGGCGGCGGCCGGCGCGGGCGCGGTCGGCGCGGCGGGCAGGGACGAGCGCTCCGGGGCGCCGGGCCAGTGCGCGGTGAGCGCCGCGTACAGCATCGAGCCCAGGCCTTGGACGTCCTGGGCGGCGGGATCGTCGGAGTCGCGGTCGGCGAGGACGGCGTCGGTGGCGATGCCGAGCACCTTGACCGTGCCGCCGGTCGTCCACACCAGGTCGCGCGGGGACAGGCACAGGTGGGCCAGGCCCCCCTCGTGCGCGGCGGCGATCGCCTCGGCCGCCTCGTACAGCAGCGTCGCGGCGCGGCCGGGCTCCAGCGGGGCCTTGCCGAGCATCTGCTCCAGGGTCTCGCCGGCGACCCACTCGCTCACCACGTAGGCGCTCTCGCCGCTGTCGTCGGCGTCGAACACCTGGGTGAGGCGGGGGTCGGTCAGCCGGCTGGCGGCGCGGGCGGAGGTGACCACCTCGGCGATGCGAGGGAAGTCGGGGTCGAAGGTCCGGACGGCCACGGCGCGAGCCAGGATCTCGTCGATGGCCTTCCAGAGACAGGAGCCGCCCGAGTCGCTGATGCGCTCCTCGAGACGGTAGCGGCCGGCGAGGCGCGTGCCGGGCTCGATGACGGACGTGCTCACAGCGTCCTGCACAGGTGGTCAGATCCCATGTTCGTGGCGTGGCAGCTTACGCCTCCGACCCTCCTTTTGCGTTCCCCAGGGTGTCGCCCCGCAGGCCGTAGTCTCCAACATGGTAGTGCTTACTCTGTTGGGCGGCTGCCTTATCGGGGCGCGTCCTGTGTACTTTGCCACGCGTCCCCCGGGCGTTCCGGCGGTTCGCCTGGTTCATCCCCGTCCGGGCAACCTGCGCGTCACCATCGAGAGCATGGATCCGACCTCTTCCACACGCATCATCCGGGCGAAAACGAGGTAGAGCAGGCCGCCGCCGACACTCCCGGCGACCAGGGCGATCAGCCCGGAGGCGAGCCCGGCGCCGAGCGCCGCGTCCACCACGGCGTGCGTCGCGTAGGCGAAGCCGATCAGCGGCCACAGCGCCACCGCCAGCTTCAGGTACGACACGAAGATGCGGCGGCCGTCCATGCCGCCCAGCCGGCGCCGCAGGATCGCCCAGCCGAGCACCGCGCCGGCGGTCTGCGCGATCGCGAAGCCGCCCGCGATCCCCACGATGATCTTGTTGGTGGGCAGCACGGCGTAGGCGGTCAGCGCCATCGTGATGTTGGTGATGACCACGCCGATTCCGATGAACGTGGGCGTGCGGGTGTCCTGCATCGAGTAGAAGACGCGCAGCATGAGCTGGTACGCCGCGAACGGCACCAGCGCGATCGCGAACATCCGCAGCACCTCCGCGATCACCTGCGCGTTCGCCACGCTGGTCTGCCCGTGCGCGAACAGCACCACGGTGATCTCCGAAGCCAGCACGCCCATCAGCCCGGCCGCGGGCAGGATCACCACCGAGCACAGCCGCAGCCCGCTGGAGAAGTCGTCGCGGACCTCGGCCATCCGGCCCGCGGCGGCGTGCTCGCTCATCCGCGGCAGCAGCGCGGTGATCACCGACACGCCGATGATCGCGTACGGGAGCTGGAAGAGCTGGTAGGCGTTGAAGTACGGGGTGTACCCGACGTCGCCGAGGCCCTGCTCGCGGCCCAGCACGCCCGCCGAGTTGGCCAGCCGGGTCGTCACCGCGAACCCGATCTGGGTGATGACGACGTAGGCCAGCGTCCAGACCGCCATCTTGCCGATCTGGCCGAGCTCGCCCTTCTTGAAGTCCAGCCGGGGCCGCCAGCGGAAGCCGGAGCCGCGCAGCGACGGCCACAGCGCGAGCGTCTGCAGCGCCATGCCGCCGATGGTGCCGCCGGCCAGCAGCGCCACCTGCCCGTCGGTGATCGACTCGGGCGACACCCGGCCGGTGGCGACCAGCAGGAACGCGCCCGCGGTGCAGCAGATGACGATGTTGTTGAGGACCGGCGCCCACATCGGGGCGGCGAACCGCTTGCGGGTGTTGAGGATCGCGCCCGAGAACGCGCTGACCCCCAGGAAGAAGATCTGCACCGCGAACAGCCGGGCGAACAGCACCGCCAGGTCGCGTTGCGCGCCCTCCATCGAGCCGCCGTAGATGGAGATGAAGACCGGGCCGAGCAGCACCGCCACCGTGGTCATCAGCGCCAGGCCGAGGACGGCGAGGGTGAACAGGCGCTGCTCGTAGCGGGCGCCGTACACCTCGTCCCGCTCCCGGGCCCGCACGATCAGCGGGACGACGACGGCGGTGAGGATGCCGCCGAGCAGCAGGTCGTAGACGATGAACGGGACCGTGTTGGCGGTGTTGTAGGCGTCGGCGAGCGCGCCGGTGCCGAGCGCGGCGACCAGCATCGCGGTGCGCAGGAAGCCGGTGAGCCGGGACGCCAGCGTGCCGACCGCCATGATCGCGCCCGAGCGGAGCAGCCCGGACGCCCCGCCGCGGCGGCCGCCTCCTTCGCCTCCGCCGCCTTCGCCCTCGCCGCCGGGCGGGGGCGGCGGGGGGCCCGGCTCCGCGGTCACGTCGGGCGTGCCCATGCCGGGGAACGGCCCCGCGGGGCCCCCGGGCGCGCCGGGAACGTTGGTGGGGAGGCCGCCGGGATGTGTCCCGGCCGATGTTCCGGGTGGCGCGCCGGGCGGGACCTGGGGAGCGCCCGGCCTGCCGGGGCCGTACCGACCGCCTTGGCCGCCGGGTGCGGCGTGCCCGCCATGCCCGGGGTGGCCGGGGTGGCCGCCGCCCGGGAGGGGGAGGTCAGTGCGAGTTGCCGCTCCGGCGCCTGCCCCCGGTGGCCTGCCCGGCGTCCCCGGCGTTCCTGGTGGCCTCTGGCCCGGCGTCGGGCCGTACCCCGGAGGGGGACCCTGCCCCGGCCTCTGGCCCTGGCCCGGTGCCTGTCCCTGGCCCTGACCCGGCCTCTGGGCCGGGGGCGGCGGGTAGTGGGCCGGTGGTGGCGCTTGGGGGTTCGGCCGCCTCCGCGGATCCTGCGGGCCCTGCTGGCCCTGCGGGTACGGAGGGCGCTGCTGGTACTGGGGATGCTGCGGGTGCTGAGGGGGTTGTTGAGGGCGCTGCGGGTGCTGTGGGTGCTGGGAGGGGGGCGGCGTCGGTGGGCGTCCTGAAGTCCCCTGCCCCTCCGCCGGGTAGCGTCCCTCCGGAGAAGGGCTCGAAGGGCCCTGGCCCGGCGCCGGGGGAGGCTCCTGGTCCTCCGGGGACGCCGGGTTCCGCGGCGCCGGGGATCCCTGGTCCTGGGGGTCCCGCCGCCACTGGTCCCACTCCGGTCGCTCCGTCACCGGCTGCCTCCGCTTTCCGGCGGCGCCTCGCTCTCATGGCCCGCACTCCGACGCCCACGAAGAGTACGGCAAGTCCGCCCCCGGTGATGAGCAGTGCGACGCGCCCATAGCCGGTGCTGCGGACGGTGATGACATGCTTGGACCCGAACGTGCGGCGGTCCGCGGACGTCAGCCGCAGGTTCACCCGCACTTTGCCGTTGCCGGCGGCCCGCATGGGGATGGACAGGGTCTGCTTCTGGCCCGGCCCGAGTTCGATGACCTCGTCGTCGAACTTTCCGATCTGGAGCTGGGCGGGTTTCTCCGGGACGGCCTCAAGGCGCACCCTGATCGTCTGGTTGCTGAGCTCGTTGGCGATGGTCAGCGGGATCCGGCCCGAGTTGCCCGCCAGCGTCACGCGCTGCGCGGGGCCGATGAGGACGCGGACCCGGCCCATGTCGTCGTCGAGCCGTTCGGACAGGACCCGCCGGGCCTCCACCGCCCGCCTGTAGTTGCGGCCGCGCCAGGCGGTGGACTCCATGCGCAGCACCGCGCGCCGGTACGACACCGTCACCGGCTCCACCATGATCGAGGAGAAGCGGGCGGCGCGGCGGGAGATCTCGGCGACCCGGTCGAGGTAGGAGCGGCCCAGCTCGTAGCCCTCCATCGCGTCCGGGTAGCCGCGGTACACCCGGTCCAGCGGCGCCGCGTTCGCGATCTTCTCGAGCGGGGTCTCGGCCATCCAGGACGCGGCGGCGGTGTAGGTGAGCAGGTTCTTGGCGAACTGGGGCGAGGGGTTCCAGCGCCGGTCCGGGGCGATGACCAGCGAGCGCGCCAGCACCGGCGCCTCCGCCGTGATCATCGCGGTCTCGGCGAGGAACCGCTGCTCGGCCAGGACGGCGGCGCCCGGCGACCGCGTGTCGGCGCTGACGATCCGGTTGAGGGTCTCGTCGTACACGACGGTCTTCTTGGGGCCCTCCTCGGTCTCCAGCCGGGTGGTGGCGCCCGGCGTGTAGCCCTGGGTGGGATCGGCGAACGCGGCGCTGCTCATGACGAACGCGCCGTTGCCGAGCCGCCCCCGCTTGGCCAGCTCGTTGAGGGTGCTGTGCCCGGCCATCCCGGACGGCGGCCAGGCCATCTGCACGGGCGGGCGGCCGAGGGCCTGGTTCACTCCGCCGCTGTTGGCGTAGGCGATCGAGAGATGGTTGGACATCTTGTTGCGGACGAGCGCGACCGCGTCCGGGTCGGCGTAGGGCAGCGCGAAGTACGGGTCGTTCTTCGAGGCCGTCTTCAGCGAGTTCAGCCAGGCGGCGGCCGCGGTGCTCTTGGGCTTGCGGGTGCCCTTCTTGTTGCGCGGGCCCTTCACCAGGTAGGGGGCGGCGGCCATCGTCTGCACGTCGTCGATCAGCGCCGGGTCGATGGACCAGGTGACCGGGGTCTTGGTCGTCGCGGCGGCGTCGACCAGCCCGGCCAGGCGCCCGCCGGGGGCGAGGTCGGTGGCGAGCTGGTCGTCCAGGAAGGTGTCGTCGGTGGTGCGGTGCTGCCGGTCGATCATCGGCCAGATCCAGCCGACCGACAGCGGCCTGAAGTCGCGCTGCTTCGGGACGAAGGTGATGAAGGTGTTGACGCCGGTCAGGACCTGGCCGTACTGGTTCACCACCTCCACCCCGAGCGGGTAGACGCCGAAGGCCTGGAGCCCGATCGTCGCGGTCGTGGTGCCGAGCGAGAACGCGGCCTTGCCGCCCGCGCCGGCGGCCTGGGCGAGCTGGCCCTCCGCGGCGAGCCCGCGCAGCGAGGACGGCTGCCCGGCGGCGTACTGGGCGAGCTGGTTGCGGCTGGTCATGCGTTGCGCCGAGGTGCGCAGCCGGACCTTCAGGCCGGGGAGGGCGTGGCCGGAGCGGTTCTCCACCCGCCCGGAAACGCTGATCTTGGACTGGGCGCCGGACGGGCCCGCCGTCTTCGGGGTCACCTTGTCGAGCACCAGCGCCACCTGCTGGCGCTCGCGCGACTGGCCCCCGCCCTCCGGGTCGGGCGCGGCGGGCAGCGCGCCCACGGCGGGCACCGCGCCCACGGCCGGGGCCGTGCCCACTGTGACGCAGGCGAGCAGGGCGGCCGTCGCCACCGCGTGTAGGACAGTTCTCACGCCATGTCCGCCCGAGGACCGCCCGCCGCCGGAGACGACCGGGCCGCCCGTGGATGGCGGACGTCGCTTTCCCGCATCACGGGCTCGATGGTAGTCCCGACACCGGTGCCGTAAGGCCGTCCTGGCCTGCCGCCGCCGGGGATCGAGCCGCCGTCCGGCCGATCCGTCCCGTCCAAGGGCACCCCCAAAACGATCGTGTCTCGCTTCCGCGTGGCGTTACGCCTTCTCCTCGCTCTGCCCGTAACCCTGCCGCGTGCCGCCTCACGTTTGCATAAAGAGTCGGTGTTCCCGGCGGCGGAACCGTCCTGGGACGCGGCCATGGGCTGGTGCGGTAGTGGGCACTGCGGTGGAAGAGGCGGATGTTCAGTGTCAGGCGACCTCCGCGTCCCCACCCCGCTCCGCACGACCGGAACGGGCGCTGAGCCGGACCGGCCGGGCGCGGCTCAGCGCGTACAGGTCCAGGGCGTGGATGCCGAGCGCCGTCGACGCCTCCCCCGTCGCCGTGTAGACGACCTCGTCCACGGGGAGCGCGTCGATGATCGCCCGGTCGATCAGGACCTCCATGCCCTCGGGCAGGAGCAGCGGGCAGACCAGGTCGGCCGCGTACTCGGTGACCGCGTTGACCAGGTCGGCACGGGCGGGGCGGATCAGCCGGGCGCCGACCGCGTGCCGGACCACCTCGAGCGGCGGCACGGTCCCGGCGGCCACGATCACCCCGGTCAGGAAGCGCCGCCCGCGCTGCACGTCGTTGCAGGCCAGGACGCGCGTCACCAGGCACCGCTCCGCGGGCAGGCCGAGCGCCCTGGGCAGGTCGTCGGCACGGGCGATCGCGATGGGCAGCCGGACGATCTCGTGCCGCGTCTCGCGTTCGAGGAGCGCGCGGTGGATGGTGAGGGCGTCCTTCATGTCAGCTCCGTCCCGCGGGGATCGCCCCGCACACACCCCCCGATTCGGTCAGGGTCCCGGTGCGGGCCGGAGCGGGGCCCTGCGGCGGCAGGAGCCCCTCACCCGTCCTTGGAGCCCGCCTTCGTCCCCTGTCGTACGTCGGGCCGCCTGTGACGCGGTTGAGCACGCCCCGACGGTCCCCGCTACCGTGGACTGTCTTACGGGAGGCCTCACCGGCGGATCGCGCGGGGGCGTCATCGGGGTGTCGTGAACGTAACCCGGGGATCGCGCCATGTGAAGGGCTCTCTCACCGCTCTTTGCCGGTGCGCCGTGCCCCAGGGATTCCCGCGACGTCGCGGGGCCCGCGGGGCCTCCGGGACCGCCGCAAAGCCTTTTGTCAGCCGCTTCGCAAGGAAATACGCTGGATGGCCGTGCCCGATCGCAAAATGACCCCAGAGCAGTCGCCGCCCTCACCGCCGCTGCCCCAGCCCCAGCGCGTCGCCATCGCCGAGCTGCTGCGCGGGATCGCCCCCGTCGCGGACGAGCTCGGCACCCGGTTCGAGGCCGCGGGACACGAGCTGGCACTGGTCGGCGGACCGGTGCGCGACGCGCTGCTGCGCCGTCCCGGCAAGGACGTCGACCTCACCACCGACGCGCCCCCGGAACGGGTCCTGGAGATCATCAAGGGCTGGGCGGACAACGTCTGGACGATCGGCATCGAGTTCGGCACGGTCGGCCTCCGCAAGGGCGACCACCAGCTGGAGATCACCACCTACCGCAGCGAGTCGTACGACCCCCGCTCCCGCAAGCCGCAGGTCCAGTACGGCACCTCGCTCAAGGAGGACCTGCGGCGCCGCGACTTCGCGGTGAACGCGATGGCCGCCCGGCTGCCGGGGCACGAGTTCGTCGACCCGTTCGGCGGCCTGACCGACCTGCGCGACAGGGTGCTGCGCACCCCGGGCCGTCCCGAGGACTCCTTCGGCGACGACCCGCTGCGGATGCTGCGCGCCGCCCGCTTCGCCTCCCAGCTCGGCTTCTCGGTCGCGCCCGACGCGGTGGCGGCGATGACGGACATGGCCGGGCGGATCGAGATCGTCTCCGCCGAGCGGATCCGCGAGGAGCTGTCCAAACTGGTCTGCGGCCAGTACCCGCGGCAGGGGCTGGCGCTGCTGGTCGACACCGGGCTGGCCGCGCACGTGCTGCCCGAGCTGCCCAAGCTGCGGCTGGAGATCGACGAGCACCACCGGCACAAGGACGTCTACGAGCACTCGCTGATCGTCCTGGAGCAGGCGATCGCCCAGGAGGAGGACGGCCCCGACCTGGTGCTGCGGCTGGCCGCGCTGCTGCACGACATCGGCAAGCCCAAGACCCGGCGGTTCGAGGACGGCGGCCGGGTGTCGTTCCACCACCACGAGGTCGTCGGCGCCAAGATGACCCGCAAGCGCCTCGGCGAGCTGCGCTACCCCAAGGACGTCATCGCCGAGGTGTCCCGGCTGGTCGAGCTGCACCTGCGCTTCCACGGGTACGGGACGGGCGAGTGGACCGACGCGGCGGTGCGCCGCTACGTCCGCGACGCCGGGCCCCTGCTGTCGCGGCTGCACAAGCTGACCCGGGCCGACTGCACCACCCGCAACCGGCGCAAGGCCGAACGGCTGCGCCGCACCTACGACGACCTGGAGGTGCGGATCGAGCGGCTCGCCGAGGAGGAGGAGCTCGCCGCGATCCGTCCCGAGCTCGACGGGAACGAGATCCAGGAGATCCTCGGCATCAAGCCCGGGCCGCTGGTCGGCAAGGCGTACAAGTTCCTCCTGGACGTACGCCTGGACCGCGGTCTCATCGGCAAGGAGGCCGCGGCGGAGGAACTGCGCCGCTGGGCCCGCGAGCAGGGCCTCATCGAGGGGGACGCGTGATCGACCTGAAGCTCGCCCGGATGAGCCCGCGGGAGGCCGAACGGCTCGCCGCCTTCGACCGCGACCACATCTGGCACCCGTACGCGCCGATGCCCGCGGCCGCGCCCGCGCACCCGGTCGTGTCGGCGTCCGGCGTCCGGCTGACCCTGGCCGACGGCACCGAGCTCATCGACGGCATGTCGTCGTGGTGGGCCGCCGTGCACGGGTACAACCACCCCGTCCTGAACGAGGCGGTCACCTCGCAGCTCGGGAAGATGGCGCACGTCATGTTCGGCGGCCTCACCCACCCGCCCGCGGTGCGGCTCGCCGAACGCCTCGTCGACCTCACCCCCGAACCGCTCACCAAGGTGTTCTTCGCCGACTCCGGCTCGGTCACGGTCGAGGTCGCCATCAAGATGGCGCTCCAGTACTGGCGCGCCCAGGGCCGCCCCGAACGCCACCGGCTCCTCACCGTCCGCGGCGGCTACCACGGCGACACCTTCGGCGACATGGCCGTCTGCGACCCGGTGAACGGCATGCACCACATGTTCACCGACGTGCTGGCCCGGCACCTGTTCGCGCCGCCGCCCCCGCTCGGCTACTCCGCCGACCCCGACCGCGCCTACCTCGACGAACTCGCCAAGCTCGCCGCCGAACACGCGCACGAACTCGCCGGCATCATCGTCGAACCCATCGTGCAGGGCGCGGGCGGCATGCGCTTCTACGCCCCCGAATACCTGCGCGCCCTCCGCGAACTCGCCGACGAGCACGGCCTGCTGCTGATCCTGGACGAGATCGCCACCGGCTTCGGCCGCACCGGCGAGCTGTGGGGCTGCGACCACGCCGAGATCGCCCCCGACATCATGTGCCTGGGCAAGGCGCTCACCGGCGGCTACATGACGATGGCCGCGACCCTGTGCACCGACGACGTCGCCGAACGGATCTCCTCGGGCGAGGGCGGCGCGCTCATGCACGGCCCGACCTACATGGCCAACCCCCTGGCGGCGTCCGTCGCCGCCGCCTCCATCGACCTGCTCCTGTCCCGCGACTGGCGCGACGAGGTCGACACCATCGAGGCGATCCTCACCGAGGGCCTGGAGCCGACCAGGGAGTTCCCCGGCGTCGCCGACGCCCGCGTGCTGGGCGCGATCGGCGTCATCGAGGCACGCGAGCCGGTGGACGTCACCGCCGTCCAGGAGATCGCCATGGACCACGGCATCTGGCTCCGCCCCTTCGGCAAGCTGGTGTACACGATGCCGCCGTACGTCTGCACCGAGGACGAGACCGGCCACATAGCCGACGCCATGTACGCCATAGCCGCATCCCTCTAGCCCCGTGCGGGCACGAGCCTCCGGCGTCGCCTCACCGCCTAGGGAACGCGCTCGCGCGGCACCCGAGGCGGCGCCCTACGGCGCTCGCCGGGTGAGCGAGCCTGGCGGGTGCGGCGTCGCTTCGCGATCGGGGCGGTGAAGCTCGCCTTCGACGTCTCCTCACCGCCCGCTCGTTCGCACCCTGAGGCGGGTCTAGGGCACCTTGGCCGACGCGCGTGAGGCGGCGTTCCAGTAGAGCAGGGCGCCGATGCCGTAGGCCGTGACGACGATCCCCAGGGTCGGGTACGAGACGCCGTCCGGCGGCAGCCACGCGGCCGCCAGCGCCGCCGCCGCGGCGAACGTGGCGTTGAAGAGCATGTCGTACACGGCGAACACCCGCCCGCGGTACGCGTCGTCGATCGACTCCTGAAGGATCGTGTCGACGCACAGCTTCACGCCCTGGGACACCACCCCCAGCGCGAACGCCCCCGCCGCCCACGGCACCTCGCTGAACGGCGTGCCGAGCACGAGCAGGAACACCCCGCCCGCCCCGAGCAGCAACGAGATCCACGCCTGCTTGCTGATCCGCCGCACCACCCACGGCGTGACCAGCGCCGCCGCGAAGAACCCCGCCCCCGAGACCCCGAGCATCAACGCGAACGTCGCCAGGCCGGCCTCGGCGTTCGCGTTGAAGTGGTTACGGCACAGGAGCAGCGTCATGATGAGGACGACGCCGTACAGGAACCGGTGGAACGAGATCGCCGCCAACCCCAGCGCGGCCGGGCGCCGGCGCCAGATGTGCCGCGCCCCGTCCACCAGGCCCCGGACGACGTTCCGCAGTTCCTCCACTGTCTGCGCGGGCGCCTCCTCCAGGTGGGGCCCCAGCACCAGCCGCGGCAACGAGGTCGCCACCAGTCCCGCCAGCAGGAAGCAACCGGTCGTGACGACGAGGATCGCCGACGTCCCCGAATCCCCCGCCCCGAACACGTTCCGCAGCCCGTAGCCCACGCCCGCGCCGACGAACGCGATGATCGTCCCCGACGTCACCGCGAACGCGTTCGCCGTCACCAGGTGCTCGCGCGGCACCACCCGCGGAAGCCCCGCCGAAAGCGCCGCCAGGAAGAACCGGTTCACCCCCAGCACCATCAACACGCCGATGAAGAAGAACGCCCCGTCCTGCCCCGCCGCGACCAGCGCCGCCACCGCGGCCACCAGCACCGCCCGCAGCACCGGCGTCCACACCAGGATCTGCCGGCGCTGCCACCGGTCGATGAGAACCCCCGCGAACGGCCCCAGCGCCGAATACGGCAGCAACGTCACCGCGAACGCCGCCGCGGCCTTCCCCGCCGAAGCCTGCCGCTCCGGCGAGAAGAACACATAACCCGCCAGGGCCACCTGAAAGACCCCGTCAGTGAGCTGAGAAGTCAGCCGCGTAGCGTACAGGCGCCGAAAATCCCGCCCCCGCAAAACCTCAAGCAACCCATCAGCCCACATATGCACAGTATGTATCTGGGGGGCTGTGTTTACCCGGGGGGCCACCCCCCGGACCCCCAGGGCGGGGCGTTCGCGCCCTTGCGCTCGCCTGGGGGCTCGCTCCAGGGCGCGCACCCCCCGGTGGGGGCTCCGCCCCCACGCCCCCGGCAGGGGGACACCCCCTGCACCCCCGAACGGCCTTCCATAGGGGAGACCTCAATCACCCAGGCCCACGTATCGCCAATGAGCAGATGGTCTTGTGCAAGGTCTTGGGCCCCTCAATTCACCCTGCGGTGTTGCTTGTCGGGGGCGCAGGGGCGCAGGGGCGGAGCCCTCCCCGCCTGGCGGCGCGGGGGTTGGTGCCCAGGTAAACACGACCCCTCAATTCACCCTGCGGTGTTGGTGGGGGGTGCAGGGGGGCGGAGCCCCTCCTGCCGGGGGTGCAGGGGGGCGGAGCCCCTCCTGCCGGGGGTGCAGGGGGGCGGAGCCCCTCCTGCCGGGGGTGCAGGGGGCGGAGCCCCTTGCCGGGGTGGGCGGGCCCGTAGCGAGCCGCCAGGCGAGCGGAGGGGCCGATCGACCCGACCCGGGGGTCTGGGGGGTGGCCCCCCAGATAAACACAGTCAACCGAGCCAGACTCTCGTGTAGTCGTAGCCGGCCGTGGTGGGGAGGAAGACGGCGCCGCCTACGCGGGACGAGTGGAAGATGGGCTGGGCTCGGTTGAGGAGCGGGATGATGGCGGCGTCTTCCATGATCTTCTGGTCGGCGAGGCGCCAGTAGCCCGCGGCGTGGGACGGCTCGGGGGCGGTGAGGGCGGCGTCGATGAGGCCGTTGACCTGGAAGTTGTCGTAGCCGCCGTAGTTGGTGGAGCCGGGGCCGTAGTCGCGGCTGTCGAAGAGGGGCTGGATGATCGAGCGGCCGTTGTTGCCGTACCAGTCGGGGGTCCAGCCGGGGGCGGCGATGTCCCAGGCGCCGTCGCGGGTCCGGTCGGGGGACGAGAGCGTTCTGGCGTAGAAGGTGCCGCCGGCGTCGGGGGAGAGTTCGGCGTGGACGCCGCAGGCCTCCAGGTTGGCCTTGAGGGATTCGGCGATGAGCTTGTGGACGCTGTTGGTGCGGTAGGGGAACTTCAGCCTGAGTCCGTCCGGGTAGCCCGCGTCGGCCAGGAGGCGGCGGCAGCGGGCGGGGTCGCCGGATTCGCCGGGGGTCGGGTAGAGGTCGGCGGGGGCGTGGCCGGAGCTGCCGGGCGGGATGACGGTGTGCAGGGGCTGCGCGATCTCCGGGCCGCCGACGATCTTGATGAGGGCGGTGCGGTCGACGGCGTACTGGAGGGCCTGCCGGACGGCGCGTTCGCCCAGGGCGCCGTCGTTGTTGGGGCTGCGGGTGTTGAAGACCACGTACGGGCTGTTGCTCGGGGTGTCGCGGATGGCGAAGCGGGGGTCGCGGGAGTTGCGCAGCCGCGGGATGGCCGAGGTGGGGACGGGGTGGTCCCAGGAGAGGTCGGCGGTGCCCACTTCGAGCTGCTGCTGGACGGCCTGCGCCGAGTCCTGCCCGAGGGTGATCTGGATCTTGTCGACGTGCCCGCCGCGGAGCGGGTCGGTCTCGCGGCGCCAGGCGGGGTTGCGGCCGAGGGTGTAGGAGCTGCCGGGCCGGTACTCGGTGATCTGGTAGGGCCCGTTGGAGACGGTGTTCCGCCGGAACTCGGCGCTGTCGGGGACGTACCGGTCGTACTCCTGCGGCGCGGCGGCGGTGAACTGGAGGGCGAGGAGGTTGAGGAAGTCGCTGGCCGGTTTCTGGAGCCGGAACACCAGGGTGTGGTCGTCCTCGGCCTCGACGCCGTCGATGTCGTGGCGGTTCTGGTGGTCGGCGATGGCCTGGGCGCTCTTGGCGTCGACCTTGGCGAAGTCGTCGCAGTAGCGGTCCATGCCTTTCAGCGTGGAGGTGTAGTAGCCCTTGGCGCTGGAGGGGGAGGCGGGGTTGCACAGCCGTTCGAAGCCGCGGACGAAGTCGGCCGCGGTGACGGGGCGGGGCGGCTTGGTGTTCCACTGGACGCCCTTGCGCAGCTTCACCGTGTAGGTGCGGCCGTCCTTGCTGATGCCGCCGTTCTCCTTGGTGGGGAGTTCGGCGGCCATGTCGGGTTGCAGGGCGACGGCCTCGTTGAAGTCGTTGGAGGCCTTGGTGGCGAAGAGGGTGCGGGCGAAGGTGCGGGTGAGGCCGTAGGCGCCGACGCTGTTGGCGCTGGCGGTGTCGAGGTGCTCGACGTCGGAGGAGCCGACCACCTTCAGCGTGCCGCCGTCCCGGGGAGGGCCGGTGGGGATGTCGGAGGGGCCGCCTGCGGCCCCGCATGCGGAGAGGCCGAGCGCGAGCCCGGCGAATCCGGCCGTCACTTTGAGCGTCTCGCGTGCCATGCCTCTCCTCAGCTCGACTCGGAGCCTCACACACCATTACTGGCGGTGCCAGGTTAGAGCCAGAGGGTGACAACCACCTCAACATCGGCGTTTTCCCTAGGGATGTAAAGGCGCCCCGGCGTGGATGTCCACTGCCGGGGCGCCTCATTGTGCCCGATGTGAGAAGGGTCTCAGCGCTCGACCTCGCCGCGGATGAACTTCTCCACGGCCTCGCGCGCGTCGTCGTCGTTGTACTGCTCGGGCGGCGACTTCATGAAGTAGGAGCTGGCGGACAGGATCGGGCCGCCGATGCCGCGGTCCTTGGCGATCTTGGCGGCGCGGACGGCGTCGATGATCACGCCGGCGGAGTTGGGCGAGTCCCAGACCTCCAGCTTGTACTCCAGGTTGAGCGGGGTGTCGCCGAAGGAGCGGCCCTCCAGGCGGACGTAGGCCCACTTGCGGTCGTCCAGCCACGGCACGTGGTCGGACGGGCCGATGTGCACGTCGGCCTTGGCCATCTCGTGCGGGATCTGCGAGGTCACCGACTGCGTCTTGGAGATCTTCTTGGACTGGAGCCGCTTCCGCTCCAGCATGTTCATGAAGTCCATGTTGCCGCCGAAGTTGAGCTGGTAGGTGCGCAGCAGCTCGACCCCGCGGTCCTCGAACAGCTTGGCCATGACGCGGTGGGTGATGGTGGCGCCGACCTGCGACTTGATGTCGTCGCCGACGATCGGCACGCCGGCCTGGGTGAACTTCTCGGCCCACTCGGGGTCGGAGGCGATGAACACCGGCAGCGCGTTGACGAAGGCGACGCCCGCGTCGATGGCGCACTGCGCGTAGAACCGGTCGGCCTCCTCCGAGCCCACGGGCAGGTAGGACACCAGCACGTCGGCGCGGGCGTCCTTGAGCGCCTGCACGACGTCCACCGGCCGCGCGCTCGACTCCTCGATGATCTGCTGGTAGAACTCGCCGAGCCCGTCGAAGGTGTGGCCGCGCTGGACGGTCACCCCGGTCGGCGGGACGTCGCAGATCTTGATGGTGTTGTTCTCGCTCGCGACGATGGCCTCGGACAGGTCCATGCCGACCTTCTTGGCGTCCACGTCGAACGCCGCGACGAACTCCACGTCACCGACGTGGTAGTCGCCGAACTGGACGTGCATCAGGCCCGGGACGCGTGTCTCCGGGTCGGCGTCCTTGTAGTACTCGACGCCCTGGACGAGCGAAGCGGCGCAGTTGCCCACACCGACTATGGCGACGCGCACCGAACCCATCCGGTTGCTCCTTCTCCTGTGTGCTCTCGACCGTCCCCGTCCGGCAGCCGTGGTCAGCGGTCCTGCTCGGGGGGCGTGTCCTGAGTGGTGTTCGTGGTTGTGTCGGGCCTGCCGGCCCTGGCCTGTGCTCGTTCCTGCTCGGCCCGCTCGCGTCCGATCAGCTCGTTGAGCCAGCGGACCTCACGCTCGACGGATTCGAGACCGTGGTTCTGGAGCTCCAGGGTGTAGCTGTCGACCCGTTCGCGGGTGCGTGCCAGCGCGGCGCGCAGCCGTTCGAGCCGTTCCTCCAGGCGGCTGCGCCGGCCTTCGAGGATCCGCAGCCGGACGTCGGCGCGGGTGTGCGAGAAGAAGGCGAAGTGGACGCCGAACCCCTCGTCCTCCCAGGCCGCCGGGCCGGACTCGGTGAGCAGCTCCTGGAGCCGCTCCTTGCCGTCGGCGGTGAGCTTGTAAACGATCTTCGAGCGGCGGCTCTGCAGGGCCAGGGCGGTGTTGGGCTCCTCGGGCCGGTCCTCGACGATGAGCCCCTTGGCGAGGAGCTGCTTGAGGCAGGGGTAGAGGGAGCCGTAGGAGAAGGCGCGGAACATGCCCAGCAGGGCGTTGAGGCGCTTGCGCAGCTCGTAGCCGTGCATGGGCGATTCGTGCAGCAGGCCGAGGACGGCGAGCTCGAGTACTCCCGCACCCTTCCTGCCTCCCATGCCCTCTCCACTTCCGCGGAGCCGGGACCCCGCTCGATGCGCCGGGCCGATATGTCGGCCCGATGTGTTTCCTCGATGTATCGAGTCAATGTATCGGCTCGATACATCGACAAGATACGTAGGGTGCCGCCGCCGTGGCAAGTCCGCCGGGGAAAGCCGTGGGCGCCGCGGCCCACCTCCGCAAAGATCACGATCTGTCGGGCGCTGAGCGGCAAGGCGTGACAGAGTGTGTGAATTACCACGACTCATGGTGTGGCCCAGGACGCGCCGGAGGGGCCCGTGGGCTTGCGGCATGCACCCGCGAATGCGGAGAATTCAGGGTCTTTGTGGTCGAAGTGTGCCAAGGTTGACGCTCGGAACCACCTGATCGCGTCGTACGTTCTCGGCCACGGCGACGACCTCCGCAGCCGGCGGGGGCACGTCGTACGGCCTCGCAGCCGGCGGGGCTCGGCACGACCCGAGGAGAGGTTTCGGCCTCGCACGGCGGTCTCTCGCTCACCCGCCTGCACAGTAATCTCGGACGACGCACCAGCCGTTAACCCCGTTGATGAGGTCGCGTGAGTAAACCAAGCCAGCCCCGACCAGAACCCAGGTCGACGTGGCCGGGCGGGCAGAGGACCCCCCGCTCCGGCAGGCCCGGTGTCCGAAGCCGGCAGGGCTCCGCCCCCGGCTCGGCGCAGCCGGCCCGTCCTTCGGCGCGCCGCGGCGCGGCCGGCCCGAACGGGCCCGGCCGTCCAGGCGGTCCCCGAGGCGGCATGCCAGGTGGTCCGGGTGGTCCAGGCGGTCCGGGAGGTCCGCGCGGTGGCGCTCCGGGCGGTCCAGGCGGTCCGCGCGGCGGCGGCATGCCGGGTGGTCCCGGCGGCCCGCGCGGCGGTCCCCCGGGCGGCGGAGGTCGCCGAGGCGGCCCCGGTGGTCCGGGCGGTCCCGGCGGCCCGGGTGGTCGCGGCCGTGGCGGTCCTGGTGGGCCGGGCGGGCCGGGCGGTCCCCCTGGCGGCGGCCGGGGCGGCGGCGGTGGCCCGCACGGTTTCTGGGACGGCCCAGGCGACGACGAGCGTAGAGGCGTCGGCCGCCGGCGCCGCACCGACGGCGACGGCAAGGGCTCCGGCAAGGAGCGCACCGGCTGGCGGCGCTACGTCCCCAACTGGAAGATCGTCACCGGCGTCCTGGCCCTGGGCTTCATCGGCTTCCTCACGCTGGTCGGCGTCGCGTACGCGCAGACCCCGGTGCCGGAGGTCGGCAACTCCGACGCCACCAAGACCGCGGCGATCTTCTACTACGCCGACGGCAAGACGGAGATCGGCCGGCTCGGCAAGAACCGCGAGATGGTCGCCATCGACAAGGTGCCCAAGCACGTCCAGGAGGCCGTGATCGCGGCCGAGAACCGCAGCTTCTGGACCGACAGCGGGTTCTCCCCCAAGGGCCTGTCCCGTGCCGTGTGGGTCAACCTCCAGGGCGGCTCCACCCAGGGCGGTTCGACGATCACCCAGCAGCTGGCGAAGAACTACTACCTGAGCGACGAGCGGACGATGAGCCGCAAGTTCAAGGAGCTGTTCATCTCGCTCAAGCTGGAGGACGAGCTCGGGAGCAAGGAGAAGATCCTCGAGCAGTACCTCAACACCATCTACTTCGGCCGCAACGCCTACGGCATCCAGGCGGCGTCCAAGGCGTTCTTCAAGAAGGACGTCGGCAAGCTGACGCCGGGCGAGGGCGCGGTGCTGGCCGCGATCATCCAGCAGCCCGGCAAGTTCGACCCGGCCAGCGATGACCCCGAGTTGGTCAAGCAGACCCTGTCTCGCTACAACTACGTGCTCGAGGGGATGCGCAAGACCGGCAAGCTCAGCGAGGCCGACTACGCCAAGTACTACAACAAGCTCCCCGAGACCCAGGAGCTGGGCGGGTACGAGACCTTCGGCGGCCAGCGCGGCTACATGATCAAGCGGGCGATGAAGGAGCTGCAGCGCGATCAGGGCATCTCCGAGGAGACGGTGCTCAACAACGGTCTGCGCGTCGTGACGACCTTCGACGCTATCAAGATGAAGGCCGCCAAGGACGCGGTGGTGAATACCGTTCCGGGGGACCCGGCCAAGCTGCTCAAGCGGAACATCCGCCTGGGGGTCGCCTCGGTCAACACCACCAACGGTGAGGTCGAGGCCATCTACGGAGGCCCCGACTACCTGAAGCAGACCTTCGACAACGTCTGGTCGGGTTCGGCCCAGGCCGGATCGGCGATGAAGCCGTACGTCCTGGCGACGGCGCTGGAGAAGGGGTACAGCCTCAAGAGCCTCGTGGACGGGCGCTCGGGCATCTCGTTCGACGGCACCGGCAAGGTCGTGCCCAACGGCACGCCGGGCGCGCTGAAACCGATCGTCAACAGCCACAGCGCCCCGGGCGCCATCGACCTCATCAAGGCGACCAAGGAGTCGTCCAACACCGGCTACGTGCAACTCGCGCTGAAGGTCGGGGTGTCGGAGGTCGTCGACAACGTCGAGAAGATGGGCGTCGCGGAGGACCTGGTGAAGCCCTACCGGCAGCAGGCCGGTCTGGCGCTGGGCATCAACGACATCCGCCCGATCGAGCAGGCGTCGGCCTACGCGGTCTTCGCCAACGGCGGCATCTACCACCAGCCGCACGTGGTGAAGGCGGTCAAGACCAAGGACGGCTCGGCGGACTACAAGAAGCTGAGCTGGAAGCACCAGAACAACGTCCTGAAGAAGACGGTGACCCGGGACGTCACCTACGCGCTGCAGCAGGTCGTGCAGCCGGGCGGCACGGCGGAGGCGGCCAAGCTCGCCGACCGGCCGGTCGCCGGCAAGACCGGTACGACCGAGAAGAACGTGGCGACCTGGTTCGTCGGCTACGTTCCGAAGATCTCCACCTCGGTGACGCTGTTCAACGACGACAAGAAGACGCTGACCCTGGACGGGCAGTCGGAGGTCTTCGGTGGTGGCATCACCGCCAAGATCTGGAAGGCCTACATGACGAAGGCCACCCAGGGGACCACGCCCGAGCAGTTCGAGCCCCCGGCGTGGGGCGGTGCGCAGCAGCAGTGGGCGCAGCCGCCGAAGCCGAAGAAGACCGAGCGGCCCGAGCCGGAGGACACCCGCCCGGCGTACTGCAACGAACCCCGCTTCAAGCAGCTCCCGCAGTGCCAGGACCAGGAGGAGCCCGGCCAGAACCCCGGCGACCTGCCGGCGTGCACGGCGCCGTTGCAGCAGAACTGCGACCCGAACAAGCCGCCGGAGGAGAACCCGAGGGACGACGGCTGGTGGTGCCAGACGCACAAGCAGAACCCGGTCTGCCGCAACGACGACCAGGGGCAGCCGGGCGGGCCCGGGGGTCCGGACGATGACGAGCCTGTCTTCCCGCAGTCGCAGCAACGGGCCCGAATAGAGGAGTAGCGGGAGAAGCGAGAGTTCCGGCGGCGGCCGGTCTCGTCCCTGAGGGGGCGGGGCCGGCCGCCGTCTTTCGTGTCCGACATCACGGACCTTCGGTCGTTAGCGCATCAGCACGGCTCAAGTCGTGCGACACGCCGGTCGTCTCACCTGATTCGGCCCTGATTCGGCCCATGGACTGACCCGGTGACCCCCCGCATCGAGACCTGCGCGTTACCCTCGGACGACGCACAGCCGTACTCCAGGGGTGAGGTCGCGCGTGAGTTACCCAGGCCAGTTCGGGCGACATGCCCAGGAAGACCCGGGCAACGGTGACTCCTCCATCGGGGGCACCGCGGCCCGCGGCAGGCATGCGCGGCCTGACGCGCATGGCGGCCACGCGGTGGAGGGGCATGGTGCGCTGCCGGAGCGGCTCAGCGGTTCGGGCGGTGCCAGGGTGTCCGGACGGTACGCCACGCAACCCCGCCACGGCGGCGGTGAAGGTCAAGGTCAAGGTCTCAGCGCCCTCGGCCTCGGCGGTGGCGGTCCCGCACACCCTGTGGGCCCGGCGGGTCCTGGGGGGCCTGGCGGTCCGCCCGGTCCCGGACGGCTTGGCGGCCCTGGCGGCCCTGGTGGGCCTGGTGGGCCTGGCGGTGGGGGCGGTGCGGGCGGTCGGCGGCGGCGCCGCGGCCGGGCCCCCAGGACGGGCTGGCGGCGGTTCGTGCCGTCCTGGAAGACCGTCGCCGCCGTCATGGGCCTGATGACGCTCGGCGCGGCCACCCTCATCGGCGTCGCGTACGCCAACACCCCCATCCCCACCGAGGCGCAGGCGGAGGCGATCGCCCAGGAGTCGGTGATCTACTACCGGGACGGCAAGACGCCCATCGCCCGGATCGGCATGCACCGCGAGAGCGTCCCGATCAGCCGGATCCCGCCGGTCGTGCGGCACGCGGTGCTGGCCGCCGAGGACCGCAACTTCGAGCACGAGCACGGCGTCTCGCCCACCGGCGTGGCCCGCGCCCTGTTCAAGACCGCCACCGGCGGCGACGTCCAGGGCGGCTCCACCATCACCCAGCAGCTGGCCCGCAACTACTACCAGGGCCTCAGCCAGAAGCGCACGGTCAGCCGCAAGCTCAAGGAGATCCTGATCTCGATCCGGCTGGACGGCGAGCGGGAGAAGGACGAGATCCTCGGGCTGTACCTGAACACGGTGAGCTTCGGCCGCCAGGCGTACGGCATCCAGGCCGCGTCCCGCGCGTACTTCCACAAGGACGTCCGGAAGCTGACGGTGAGCGAGGCGGCGATGCTCGCCGCGCTGATCCAGCGGCCCGGCTTCTTCGTCACCACCGGTCCCGACACCCAGCCGGCCAAGCGGGCCCTGATCGACCGCTGGAAGTACGTGCTGGACGGCATGGTCGAGGAGGGCTGGCTGTCCAAGGCCGAACGCGACAGGCAGACCTTCCCCACCACCGAGCGCAACTGGAGTGACGTCCCCGCCACCTCCCAGGCCGGCTACCTCAAGGAGCGGGTCCTGAACGAGCTGAAGCGGCTCGGCGTGACCGACGAGATGCTGGAGACCGGCGGCCTGCGCATCACGACCACGTTCGACAAGAGGCTCCAGGACCAGACCGCCAGTCTCGTCAAGCAGATCCGGAAGGAGAAGGGCCTGGAGGACGACGTGCACTTCGGGCTGGCCGCCGTCGACCCCAGGACGGGCGGGGTGGTCGCCGCGTACGGCGGCCCGTCCTACACCAGACAGCAGTTCGACAACTCCTTCGGCGGCAAGATCCAGCCGGGGTCGTCGTTCAAGCCGATCGTGCTGGCCACCGCGCTCGACCAGGGCATCAGCCTGCGGACCACGATGGACGGCGCGTACGAGCGCACCATCAACGGCGACACCTTCACCAACGACGCGCGCAGCGAGAACGGCGTCTACACCCTCGCCCAGATGACCGAGATGTCGATCAACACCGCGTACGTGGAGCTCGGCCAGAAGGTCGGGCTGGAGAACGTCGCGGAGATGGCCAAGAAGATGGGCGTCCCGCCCGGCACCGCCGACCTGGACAAGGGCTACACCAGCCTGCCGCTCGGCACGATCTCGGTGAGCCCGGTCACCATGGCCTCGGTCTACTCCACCTTCGCCGCCGAGGGGAAGCACATCCCGCCGCACGTCATCAGCCAGGTCACCGACCGGCAGGGCGGCCCGGTGCGGACCGAGCTCGGCAAGACGCTCAAGAAGGTGCCGTACAAGGCCGAGGAGGTGTTCTCGCCCGAGGTGGCCCGGGACGCCACGGTGGCGATGCAGGCGGTCGTGCGCTCGGGCACCGGAACCCGGGCGAGCCTCGGCGCCCGCCCGGTCGCGGGCAAGACCGGCACGACGGACGAGAACAAGTCGGCGTGGTTCGTCGGCTACACCCCGCAGCTCGCCACGTCGGTCGCGATGTGGCGGCAGGGCGAGGACGGCGCGCTGAAGTCGCTGCAGGGCATCGGCGGCTACAACCAGATCTACGGCGGCACCGTCCCGGCGGACCTGTTCGCCCGGTTCATGAACCGGGCCCTGGCGGACGAGGAGATCGAGCAGTTCGGGCCGCCCGGCGACGTCGGCACGGTGGCGCCGTGGGCCGTGCCGAAGCCGGAGCCCACGCCGCCGCCCTCGCCGTCGCCGTCCCCCGGCCCCACCTGCACGCCCGGCGTTCCGCAGATTCCGGGGCAGCCCGGTGCCGAGCCGTGCGTCCCGGGGGCGCCCGGCCCGACGCCGGGGCAGCCGACGGGGCCGCCGGGCGCGAGCGTGCCGTGCGACCGTTTCGGCCTGCCGATCGGCTGCGACCCGAACGTCCCGCCGAGCGATCCGCCGCCGGCGTGGTGGTGCGACCGCAACCCCGGGAGCCCGCAGTGCTCCCCGGACGGGGGTCCCGGCCGTCCGAGGGCGCAGAGCACCCGGCCCTGACGACCTACGGGCGCCGGTGATCCACAGGGCGTGTTCGCGGGTTTGCGGACGCCCAATAGTCTGCTGGCATGTCGTCGTCCTCCCCCGATTCCGGGGCCGGTCCTGAGAACGGGGCCGAGCCCGAGTCCGACGGTCCGGCGAAGTCACGCCGGCCGGCGAAATCCGATGCCGATACCGATGTCGGTGTCTCGAAGCGGGCCGGGGACGACGACGGGCACGGGCGGATGGCGCGGATGGCGCCGCTGCTGACGGGCGTGGCCGCCCTCACCGCCGTGCTCGGCTGGGTGCAGAAGCAGCCGTGCGCGTCGGCCTCGTTCGACTTCGTCAAGACGACGACGCGCGCCTGCTACACCGACATCTACCCGCTCTATTTCGTCCGGGGCCTGAACGACAACAAGGTCCCCTACTTCGACACCTTCTCCGGTGCCGGCGACATCAAGTACGTGGAGTACCCCGTACTGAGCGGTGCCCTGATGCACGTGGTGAACGTGCTGGTGCAGCCGTTCGGCCTGGACGCGCGCGGGATGGCCTTCTTCAACATCACCGCGCTGCTGCTGGGGATGCTCGCCGTGGTGACGGTGCTCGCCACGGCGTACGTGGCCGGTGCGCGTTCGCTGCGGACCGGCCTTATGGTCGCGTTGTCTCCGGCACTGCTGCTGACCGCGTACATCAACTGGGACCTTCTCGCGGTGGGGCTGTCGGCGCTGGCCGTGTTCGCCTGGGCGAGCCGCCGCCCCGCCTGGGCCGGGGTACTGCTCGGGCTGGCGATCGCCGCGAAGTTCTATCCGCTGCTCTTCCTGGGGCCGCTCGTCCTGCTGTGCATCAGGGCGGGCCAGTGGCGTGCCATGGGACGGCTCCTCGCCGGTACGGCGAGCGCATGGCTAGCCGTGAACCTGCCTGTGATGCTCTTCGCGTGGGACGGGTGGATCGAGTTCTACAGGTTCAGCCAGGAGCGGAACATCGACTGGGGCTCCATCTTCTTCTTCCTCCAGGACCGGGGGCTGTCCGGGCTCGACGACACCGAGAAACTCAATCTGCTCGGTACCGGCACGTTCCTCGTCCTGGCCCTGGGCATCGCCGTCCTCGCCTTGGCCGCGCCGCGCCGCCCGCGTCTCCCCCAGTTGCTGTTCCTCGTGCTGGTGGCCTTCATGCTGCCCAACAAGGTCTGGTCGCCGCAGTACGTCCTGTGGCTGCTTCCACTGGTCGTCCTGGCCCGTCCCAAGCTGCCCGCGTTCATCGTGTGGCAGATAGGGGAGATCCTGTACTTCTTCGGGATCTGGTGGTTCCTGCTGTCGGTGACCGTCCGCGCGGAGGGCGCCAACCTCTCCGAGCTCATCAATACGCTGGTGGGCTTCGACCTCCCGGCGGAGGGCATCGACAACAACGTCTACTACCTGGCTCTGCTGGCGCGGTTCCTCACCGTTGCCATGCTCGCGGCCCTCGTCGTCTGGGACATCCTGCGCCCGTCCTGGGACGTCGTACGCCAGGACGGGGTCGACGATCCGGCCGGGGGCGTGCTCGACCACGCCCCCGACGTCATCTCCCTGGGAACGCTGCGCAGGCGAGAACGCCGAAAGGCCGTCGCCCCCGCGACGGCCTGAGGGCGTGGTCAGGGCTTCTCGTCCCGCAGAGGCCGGAAGAACGCGCGCACGTCGGCGGTGAGCACCTCGGGTACCTCCAGGGCGGCGAAGTGGCCGCCCTCGGAGAAGTCCGACCAGTGCACGATGTTGTTGCCCGCCTCGGCGTACCGGCGGATCGCGATGTCCTCCGCGAACGCCGCCACACCGGTCGGGGTGGTGGGCGGCGTCGCGTTCCAGCCGCCGGCCGCGTGCATGTTCTCGTAGTACATGTTGGCCGCCGACCCGATCGTGTCGGTGAGCCAGTAGAGCATCACGTTGGTGAGCATGCGGTCGCGGTCGATGGCGGCCTCGGGCAGGGCCTCCGACGGGTGGGACCACTCCTTGAACTTCTCCACGACCCAGGCCAGCTGCCCCACGGGGGAGTCGGTGAGCCCGTAGGCCAGCGTCTGCGGCCGGGTGGCCTGGATCTGGAAGTAGGCGCTTCCGTCCTCGGTCCAGTGCGCGCGCCGCTCCAGCCGCGCCCGCTCCACGTCCGTCAGCCCGGCCCGCTCGTCCTCCGGCACCTCACCGAAGGGGATGAACCCGAAGGTCGCCGCGTTGACGTGCACGCCGACGACCTTGCCGGTGTCGATCCGGCCGAGCTCGGGAGCGATGAAGGCGCCCAGGTCGCCGCCCTGCGCGCCGTACCGCTCGTACCCGAGCCGGCTCATCAGCTCGGCGAACGCGGCGGCGGTGCGGCCGGTGCTCCAGCCGGGCTCCCGGGTCGGACCGGACAGGCCGAAGCCGGGCAGCGACGGGATGACCACGTGGAAGGCGTCGGCCGGGTCGCCGCCGTGCGCGCGGGGATCGGTGAGCGGCCCGATCATGTCGAGGAACTCCACGATCGAGCCGGGCCAGCCGTGCGCGAGGAGCAGCGGCAGCGCGTCCGGCTCGGGCGAGCGCACGTGCAGGAAGTGCACGGTCGCGCCGTCGATCTCGGTGACGAACTGCGGGTGCCGGTTGAGCTCGGCCTCGTGCGCCCGCCAGTCGTAGGAGGTGCGCCAGTACTCGGCGAGCTCGCGCAGGTAGCCCGCCGGGACGCCACGTTCCCACGGCCCGCCGGGCAGCGCCGCGCCCCAGCGGGTGCGGGCGATGCGGTCGCGCAGGTCGTCGAGGTCGGCCTGGGGGATCTCGATGCGGTACGGGCGGATCTCGCTGCTGCCGGTCATGGGCGTCCCCTTCCAGAACGGATCGTTCTGTTCCCACACTATCAGAACGGAATGGTCCATTCCGCAGTATGTGGGCGCAGGGTCAAGATCTGGTACAGCGCGGTCGAGCGGCGGCCCCGCAGGGTAGATCACCCGACCATGCGGATCACATTGATCACCGCGGTCACTCTGACCTGTGCGATCACACTGGCACCACCGGCCGCCCCCGCCCCAGCGGCGCCAGTTCAGAGCGCGTCCCCCGCGACGGGGCAGGCCCGCCCCGCCTCCGCACTCTCATCGACGCCGGGAACCCATATGTCGCCCGGAGCGGTCGCGCCAGTCATCGCCGGGCCGGCGCAGGGCGCGTACGTCGCTATGGGGCAGGCCAGCCCCGCTTCTGCACCCGCGCTCGCCGCCGCAGCGTCGAATGCGGCGCCCCGGGCGGTCGCGCCAGGCATCGCCGGGCCAAGGCAAGCCGCGTACACCGGGGTCCAGACCAGCTCCGCGCCCGGGGCGGTCGCGTCGAACATCGCCGGGCAGGGGGCGTACGCCGCGAGGGGACCGACCGGGGTCCAGGCGCGATCCGCCTACCTGCTCGATGCCCGGACGGGCCGCACGCTGTGGTCCAGGCGGCCCAACGATCGCCGCGCGATCGGCAGCATCACCAAGGTCATGACCGCCGTCGTCGTGCTCCGCTCGGCACGTCCCGACCGCACCATCACCATCCGCCCGCGGCACGTGTCCTACGCGGCCCGCCGCAACGGCTCCACCGCAGGGCTGCGTCCCGGCGACCGCCTCACGACCCGGGAACTGCTGCACGCCCTGCTGCTGCCGTCCGGATGCGACGCGGCCGCCGCCCTCGCCGACACCTACGGTCCGGGGCCAAGGCGGTTCGTCCGCAAGATGAACGCGACCGCGCGCGCCCTCGGCCTCACCCGCACCCGCTACGACGACGTGGCCGGGCTCCCGCCCTCACCGGGCCACTCCACCGCCCGCGACCAGGCCCGGCTGGGCCGGTACGCGCTGCGCTTCCGGGCGTTCCGCGAGACCGTCCGCCGCGGGCAGCACGTCCTGCCCGCGACCCGCCGCCACCAGCGGTACGTGTGGACCAGCACCAATGCCCTCCTGAGCGGCTATCCCGGCATCATGGGCATCAAGACCGGTCACACCTCGGCCGCCGGCTACAGCATGCTGTTCGCCGCGCGGCGCAAGGGCCGGACGCTGGTCGGCGTCGTCCTGGACAGCTCGCGCACCGAGTACAGGGCCCGTTTCACCGACGCCGCCAAGGTCCTGAACTGGGGCTTCCGATAGTCGCCTCCCGCGGTGCGGGAGCCGGCCGCCGCCCGCGTCCAGGAGACCGGGCGGCGAGCCGGCGCCGCTGCGCGGAGCGCTCGCCTAGGAATGCGCGCGGAGCGCGGCGATGAACCACTCGAAGACCGGCGTCAGGGTCGGCGGAACGGACGGCCACCCGTTGATCGTCGCGAGAAGCTGCCAGTAGCGCTCCGCCCGCCGGTCGTTGCCGATCTCCATGCGTTCCAGCAGCAGCCTGCGGTACGCCGCGTCGTCGGTGGCACCGAAGGCCGCGGCGTACGCGGCCACCAGGCCGTCCACCACGGGCGCCGCCTCGGCCGATTCCGGCGCGATCCCGGCGGCCCGCGCGGCCTCCACCCGCTCCTGCGTGACCTCCGCGAGCTCCATGCCGCCGGCCTGGTCCGCCGGGACGGGGTTGGCCGCCTGGTACTCGATCATCTGCCGGATCCGCGCCTTGAACCCGGGGTCCTGGACGAGCTCCGCCAGCTCCACCCAGGCCGCCACCTGCTCCGGCTGGGGATCGTCGGGCAGCTCCGGCATGGCCGAACGCAGCTTGGCCGCGAACGCCGGATCGGCGTCCAGGCCCGCGTAGGCCTCGTCGATGAAGTCGGTGATGATGCGCCTGCGCTCCTCGTCGGAGAGCTTGGCGAGCTTGTGCATGAGTTCCATCTCCTCGGGACCGGATCGGTGTTTGGCCACCGCCCGCATGACCGCCCTGCGCAGCCGCAGCGTGCGGATCTGGACGTCCAGGGCCTCGGCGTGCGCCGCGGCCACCTCCGACACCGTGATCTCGCGGGCCAGCACGCGCTGGACCGTCGCCAGGTCCACACCCAGCTCGCGCAGCGTGCGGACGAGGTCGAGCCGGGCCACGGCGTCCAGGTCGTACAGGCGGTAGCCGGTGTCGGTGCGATCGGCCGGCGGCACCACGCCCGCGTCCGAGTAGAACCGGATCGTCCGCACCGGAAGGCCGGTGCGGCGGGCCAGTTCACCGATCGTGTAGAGGGTGTCGCCGTCCATGTCCCTCACCTTCGGGTCTCCAGTCGGTGGAGACTCAAGCCCGTTCTCCCCGGGCACTTCCGTCCCTCCCCCTCGAAACCTTCAACCCTGCATGGCGGGTCCCGATCCGGGGAGACTCGCACGGTCACGGGGGGTCCGAGGACGGGGCCCGATGTGGACGGAGAATATGCGGAACGGGGCAGGGGACCCCGCGCCGATGGCGACCGATCCGTACCGGAAGGTCCGTACCGGAGAAGTGACGGTGCCGGAAGAAGACGTGGGCGCGAACCGCGCGCTGACCGACTTGATCGAGGGACGGCTGAAGCCGGGCGTCTACCAGTGGCGCGCCCCCGCGGCCCCGGGAGCGGGCGTCGCCGGCGCGGACTGGCCCGCGCGGGCGGAGGATCGGGGCTGGCGGGCCTTCTACCTGAACGGGCGCCGCGCCCGCGACAAGGAGTCGTTCCTGCGGCTGTCCGCGGAGGCGTTCGACTTCCCGGAGTGGTTCGGCGGCAACTGGGACGCCTTCGAGGACTGCCTGAGGGACCTGTCCTGGGCGCCGACCAGCCGCGGCTACCTCGTCCTGTACGAGTCGTGGGCCGAACTGGCGGAAGCGGATCAGCGCGCGTTCCGTACGGCGCTCGACGTCCTCTCCGGCGCCGTCACCGCATGGCAGGACACCGCCACCCCCATGTCCGTGCTGCTGTCGAGCATCGGCGTGGAGGTGGCGGGCGTTCCCAAACTCGGGTGAGGAGCGGCAGAGAGAACACCCAGGCCTGTCCCCGGCGCCAAGCCTCTGCGAAGCCCGGACCCAGTAGGGCCTCGGCTCAGTAGGTGGTGCCGCCGCTCTCGTTGAGACTCCAGATCGCCGCACCATAGATGCCGACGACCACGATCCAGTAGATCAGCCCCAGCAGGGCGAAGATGTAGCCCAGCACCAGACCGGCCACGGCCATCCCGGACCCCTGCTCGCCGGTGCGCCGGATCTGGCTCTGCGCGACGTGCCCGAAGATGATCGCCCCGACGGAGAACAGGACGCCACCGCAGGTGATGACCCCGATGATGCCGAGGACCATCGAGGTGATCGCCATGCCGTTGTTGCGCGGCGCCATCGGCGGCCCGCCACCGTAGTAGTGGTGCTGCACCGCGGGCTGCTGGTACGGGTCGGAATGCCCGTAGCCGCCGTACGGGTCGTAAGGGGGTTGTGCCATTGACTTCCCGATCGTTCGGCGCGCCCGTCGTCGCATGGTCACGCGCGCGTGCGCTGGGGCTGAGGTCGTCTTCCGGATTATGCCAGTGTGGTGCTTACTCGCGCTTTGCGGTGCTGTGAGAGATTAGATGCCGCGTCCAAGCGCGAGGTTCCTGCGAACCTCGGGAATTTACTCCCGTCCCAATCCGGCCCCGGGCCCCGTCCGGGAACCCGCGCGGCTCCCCCGCAGGTCGGCGGCCCGGGAATGCCGCCGCTCCCCCGCGATGCTCACACGCGGCGACGTGGTCATGCGCCAAGGCCGGAACGACCGAAAGCGGCCCCGCTCCAGGAGATCGAAACCCTGCATTTCCGCGCGCGAACGTCCGCCGATCCGGGCGGCCCGCCGAAGATCAGGTCAGATTGGAGCGGAGCAGCGCGATGTCGGCCGCCTGCCCGTCGCCGGGGGTCTCCACGATGACCGGGGCGCCCGCGGCCCGTACGACCGACAGGATCAGGTCGGTCTCGATGGTGCCCGAGCCCAGGTTGGCGTGCCGGTCGGCGCCGGAGCCGAACGCGTCGCGGCTGTCGTTGCAGTGCACCAGGTCGATGCGCCCGGTGATGGACTTGATCCGGTCGACGGCGTCGATGAGCTCCTCCCCGGCCGCGTGCGCGTGGCACGTGTCCAGGCAGAAGCCGAGCTTGGACTCGAGACCGTCCACCCCCGTCAGGACCTCCCACAACCGGGCGATCCGGTCGAACTTGCGGGCCATCGCGTTGTCGCCGCCCGCCGTGTTCTCGATGTAGACCGGGATGGGGCAGTCGATGCGCTCGAAGACCTTCCGCCAGTTCTCGTAGCCGGTCTCGGGGTCGTCGGCCTTGAGGACATGCCCCCCGTGCACGATCAGCGCCTTGGCGCCGATCGACGCCGCCGCCTCCAGCTGCTGCTGGAGGATCTTGCGGCTCGGGATCCGGATCTTGTTGTTGGACGTCGCCACGTTGACCACGTAGGGGGCGTGCACGTACACGTCCACGTCGGAGTCCTGGACCGCCTTCGCGCCCTCGGGGATCACGGGCTTCTTCCAGCCCTGCGGGTCGCCCAGGAAGAACTGGACGACGTCCGCCTCGCGAGCGCGGGCGCTCTCGAGCGGGTCGGTCTGGTCGACATGGGCTCCGATGCGCATGCCTCCGAGGGTATCCGGCGCCAGCACCCCAGGCACGCCCGATGGCAACGCCCCACCAGGCCCCCGCCGAGACCACCGCCCGAGAACCCCGGCCACGACCAGCCGCCACGACCAGCCGCCGGGACCGGCAGCCGGGATCAACGGCCGGGGCCAGTCGCCGGGATCAGCGGCCGGGATCAGCGGCCCGGATCAGCCGCCGGGATCAGCGGCCGGGACCGGCGGCCGGGACCAGTCGCCGGGATCAGCGGCCGGGACCGGCGGCCGGGGCCAGCAGCCGGGACCAGCGGCCGGGACCAGCCGCCGGGGCCAGCAGCCGGGACCAGCGGCCGGGACCAGCCGCCGGGGCCAGCGACCAGAACCAGCCGCCGAGATCAGCGGCCGGAGCGATCGGGATCAACCGCCGGGACCAGCGGCCGGGGCCAGCAGCCGGGACCAGCGACCGGATCAGCGGCCTGGGATCACCCGCCTGAGGTCAGCCGCCGGGGGCGGCGGCTCAGATGGAGAAGCCGCCGTGGCTGAGGGCGAAGGCGGCCCCGATGAACGCGGCCACCATGCCGACCACGTTCAGCCAGCGCTCCCCGGTCGTCGCGGAGACCATCTGCGAGTAGAGGGCGAGCGGAAGCCCGATCACTCCCGCCAGGGCGCCGAAGAAGTGGGTGGCCGGGATGAATCCCAGCACGAGGGCGAGCAGCCCGGTGGTGAGCGCGGCCACCGCCAGAGAGTTCTCCACCGGATGGCGCTCGCCGTCGGTGTTCAGAGTGAGGGCCGACCGTTTCCTCCCGGCTGCCTCCTGCGACATCGGGACACCTCCTGCCGGTGCGGGCGTGTTCGCCGTCTCCGTCGGGACGCGCGGGTACCGGACGGGCTGCCGGAACGCGCCCGTACAAGGGATTCCCCCGGAAACGAATGATCATTCGGCTGTCCGCTCCCCGAAATTGTCGGCGGCACCCGGTACGGTCGAACATGGATTCGAGGACGCCGGTCCCGGTCCGCCCCGAGGGGAAGCGGGGAGAGTCAGGAGGTGCCGAGATGAGGCAGAGTGAACTCGCGGTCATCGGCGACGCGGAACTGGTCGAGGAGTTGTCGCTGCTGACGACCCAGACCGCCCGCATGCGCGCCCGCATGGCCGACATCATGGCCGAGCTGGAGCGCCGGCGCTGCGCCGCTCGCGCTCCCGGTGCCCGGCGCTAGTGCGTCCCGCCACCGGCCGCCGCAGCCGTGCCGCCCGCACGTGCGGACGGCACGGCTCCTGCGCCGGCCCCGCGCACGCGGACGGGCCGGCGCCGGACGGTGCGGTTGCGGAGGCGCTCCGTGCCCGTCCGCGTGCGGAAACGGCTTGCACGCTGCCGACTCTTGGTAGCCTGTATCGGTCTCGCGGCCGGTGCACGGCCACCCGGCCGGTGCCGCGCGGCCCGAGAGACGCAAGAACCCTCCTGTCACGGAGAGACCGTGACCGCATCAGTCCAGAGGAGGTAGGGACACAGCATGCGTCGTTACGAACTCATGGCCATCCTCGACCCCGCCATCGACGAGCGCACCGCGTCCGCTTCGCTCGACCCGTTCCTGAAGGTCGTCAAGGACGGCGGCGGCAGCGTCGAGAAGGTCGACATCTGGGGCCGCAGGCGTCTGGCCTACGACATCCAGAAGAAGTCCGAAGGCATCTACGCGGTGGTCGACCTCTCGGCCGAGCCTGCCACGGTCAAGGAGCTCGACCGGCAGCTCAACCTGAGCGAGTCGATCCTCCGTACGAAGGTCATCCGCCCCGAGGTCCACTGAGCCAGGCTCAGGCCCTCACACCAGCCGGAGCGAGCCCATGGCAGGCGACACCGTAATCACGATCGTCGGGAACCTCGTGGAGGACCCGAACCTACGCTTCACCACGAGCGGCCAGGCGGTCGCGTCGTTCCGCATCGCCTCGACGCCGCGGTACTTCGACCGCCAGTCGGGCGAGTGGAAGGACCGCGAGGCGCTCTTCCTGACCTGCAACGTCTGGCGGCAGGCGGCCGAGAACGTGGCCGAGACCCTGCAGCGCGGCATGCGGGTGATCGTTCAGGGCCGCCTCCAGCAGCGCTCGTACGAGACCCAGCAGGGTGAGAAGCGGACCGTCTTCGAGATCGAGGTCGAGGAGGTCGGTCCCTCACTGCGCAACGCCACCGCGAAGGTCAACAAGACCCAGCGGCAGGGCGGCGGTGGCGGCGGCTTCGGCGGCGGAGACGGCGGAGGCGGCGGCTTCGGCGGTCAGCAGGGCGGTCCCGGCGGTGGTGGTGGCGGCTTCGGCGGCGGCCAGCAGGGCGGCCCCGGCGGCGGAGCCCCGGCCGACCCCTGGGCCACCGGCGGCGGCTCCGGCGGTGGCGGCGGGTTCTCCGACGACCCGCCGTTCTAGGCGATCACACCAACCCAGTCCATTCCCGCGTGAGCGGGGCTCTCATAAAGGAGCACCACGATGGCGAAGCCACCTCCCCGCAAGCCGAAGAAGAAGGTTTGCGTTTTCTGCCAGGAGAAGATCTCCTACGTCGACTACAAGGACACCGGGCTGCTGCGGAAGTTCATTTCCGACCGCGGCAAGATCCGGGCGCGTCGGGTGACCGGCAACTGCACCCAGCACCAGCGGGACGTCGCCACGGCGATCAAGAACGCCCGCGAGATGGCGCTGCTGCCGTACACCAGCACCGCGCGCTGAGTGAGGGGGAACGACGACCATGAAGCTCATCCTCACCCAGCAGGTCTCCGGACTCGGTGAGCCCGGAGACGTGATCGAGGTCCGTGACGGCTACGGCCGCAACTACCTGATCCCGCGCGGGTTCGCGATCAAGTGGACCCGCGGCGCCGAACGCGAGATCGACTCGATCAAGAAGGCCCGCTCGGCCCGCGAGATCGCGACCGTCGAGCACGCCAAGGAGGTCGCCGGCGCGCTGAAGGCGCTCAAGGTGACCCTGCGGACCCGCACCGGCAGCAACGGCCGCCTGTTCGGCGCCGTCACCGCCGCCGACATCGCCGAGGCCGTCAAGGCCGCCGACGGCCCCGACCTGGACCGCCGCCGCATCGAGATCGGCAACCCGATCAAGACCGTCGGCACCCACCGGGTCAGCATCCGCCTGCACTCGGACGTCAACGCCACCATCGACGTCGATGTAGTCGAGGCCTGACCCCGCTCACACCACCCGTGAGCAGGACCACAAAGCAACGGCCCAGGTGGACGCACCAGCGTCCACCTGGGCCGTAGCCGTCCCCCCCCCGCCCGCACACCCCCAATGCCTCCGCTCCCCGCGCGCCGCCCACCTAGCCAGGTCAAGACAACCTGTGGCCCGGACCGCCGAGCCGCATCACGCCCCGCCCTCGTTCGCCTGGTCAAGGTTGCGGCAACCTATGGTCGCGTCGTAGTCGGGCCATGGCACGCCACGGTCTTCCCTTCCGTCCGCTTGGCCGGGCCGGAGCTCCTTTGTCCAGGCCCGGCAACCATGTCTCCATCCCGCCTGGCCAGGTCACGACAACCTGTGGTGGCGCCTGCCGGGTTGCGTCGCATCATGCCCCGCCCCGGCTCGCCTGGCTTGTTGGTGGCAGCCTGTGGTGGCGCCTGTCGAGTTGTGTCGCATCATGTCGCGGCCCGGTTTGCCTGGCCTGGTCGCGGTAGCCGGTGGTGGCGTCCGCCGCGTCGGGGCCACCGCGTTCCGTTCCGTCCTGCTGGCTGGGCCGTAGCGTCCCCTTGCGTCGCCCGCCTGGCCAGATCGGGGCAACCATGCCCCGTCTTGTCTGGTCAGGTCACGACGGCCTGTGGTGGCGCGTGCCGAGTTGTGCTGCATCATGGCCCGCCCCCGGCTCGCCTGGTCAGGTTGCGGCCGCCTGTGGTCGCGTCTGCCGCGTCGGGCCATGGCTCGCCACGGTGTTCCGTCCCGTCTGGCCGGGGCGGAGCTCCTTGTCCAAGCCCCGGCGACCATGTCTTCGCCCCGCCTGGCCGGTCACGCGAAGGCGACGTGTGGCTATGCGAGCTGCGGGCTGGTTAGGGCTTACGGAGTTGTGCGTGAGCGCTGTGGTTGGAGCGATCGGGGTGGGGCGGCCATGGGGGGTTGGTGTGGGGGAGTCGGGGTTTTGTGGGACATGACATTGAAACGCCCTGTCTTTGGATCATGCGGCGAGCTGTGGCTACCGTCCGAAGTGGATCTTCACTGGAGGGGGCGGTGTGTCCACGCATCCGTACGGTCGGCTCACCCGCCGGAGTATGGCGGGAATCCTTGGGTTCGGGCTTCTCGACCTGCTCCTGGTCGACAAGGCGTTCGCATGGGACACGCCGCCTCTGCGCGTCCACACGCGGGCGCAGTGGAAGGCGGTGCCGCCGCGCAGGCGGGCGCAGGTGCTCAGTCGGGCTCCGGATCGGATCGTCGTGCACCATACGGCGACCCCGAACTCCAAGGACTACTCGGTCGCGCACGCCTATCAGCTGTCACGGCAGATCCAGGGTTTCCACATGAACACCCGCAGGTGGGACGACGCCGGGCAGCAGCTCACCATCAGCCGCGGCGGCCATGTCATGGAGGGCCGCAACGGCAGCCTCGCGGCCATACGCGCGGGGCGGCATCTTGTGGGCGCGCAGGCGTTGCACCACAACTCCCACACGATCGGTATCGAGAACGAGGGCACCTACAGCCAGGCCGCGGTGCCGGCGAGGCTCTGGTCGTCCCTGGTGGAGACGTGCGCCTGGCTGTGCACCGAGTACCGCCTCGACCCGTTCCGCGCCATCGTCGGGCACCGGGACCTGGTGGCGACCGACTGTCCGGGGGACGTGTTCTACGCGCGGCTGCCGGAGCTTCGCGGTGATGTGGCCAGGCTCCTGGACCTGGACGAGACCTCCGACGAATCGGACGAGGAGTTCGACTCGGAGAAGGTGAGTGCGCAGCCGAAGGTCAAGGCGAAGCCGAAGAAGGCGCCGCCGAAGGCGAAGGTGAAACCCAAGACGAAGCCTAAGGCGAAGCCCAAGACGAAGCCGAAAGAGCCGTCTTCCGGGATTCCGTTGCTCGAGGACGGGACGTTGGAGCTTCCCGATCTGCCGATGCTGCCCTAGCGGTGGGAACGTGCCAACGTCAGGACTCCGGGGTCGTGTAGCGGGTGCGGCGGCGGGCGATCTCCGGGTCGATGCCCTCGACCAGGGACCAGATGCCCGCCACCCGTTCCACCAGGGTCTCCGGAGGCAGCCCGGCCAGGCCCTCGGCCGCCAGGTCGTCGATCGCCTGCGTCAGGCGGGCCATCCGCTCGCCGTGTGTGGAACACATGTTCGAATCCTAGCGAGAGTGACCGGTGGGACGGGTGAGCTTCACCGATTTCCCGGCGGTCAGCGCCGGACGGCGCCCGTGACCAGCCAGGCGTCGCCCCTGGCGCGCAGGCCGAGGGTGATCAGGCGGGTGACCATCCACAGGCCGATCGCCAGCCACAGGCCGATGAGCCCGGCGTCCGCCCAGTAGGCGAGCAGGGCCGCGGGAAGGAACGCCAGCGTGGCGATCACCGAGGTCACCGCGAGGTACGGGCCGTCTCCCGCGCCGATCAGGATGCCGTCCAGGACGAAGACCACTCCGGCGATCGGCTGGAGCAGGGCCACCAGGATCAGGGAGCCGAGCAGCAGGTTCCGCACCTGGTCGTCGGGGCTGAACAGGGCGGGGAGCCACGGTCGTACGGCGAGGACGGCGATGCCGAAGACGACCCCGCAGGCCGCGCCCCACTGCACCATGCGCCGCGTCGCGGACCGGGTGGCGGGGACGTCGGCCGCGCCGAGATGGCGTCCGGTGATGGCCTGCCCGGCGATCGCGATCGCGTCCAGGGCGAAGACCATCAGGTTCCAGACCTGGTAGCCGACCTGGTACGCGGCGATCTCCGGGTCGCCCATCCGGGCCGCGATCGACGTGCCGACGATCAGCACGATCCGCAGCGCGGCCGTCCGCAGCACGAGGTGCACCCCGGCGGACACGGCACCGCGCAGGCCGGCCAGGTCGGGCCGGATCGGGGCGCCGTGCCGCCGTGCCGCGCGCAGCACGACGACCACGTACACGACCGCGCTCCCGGTCTGCGCGAGCACCGTCCCCCAGGCCGAGCCCGCGATGCCCCACCCGAGCCACAGCACGAACACCACGTTCAGGACGAGGTTGGCGCCGAAGCCGCCGATGGAGACGAGCAGGGGTGTACGGGTGTCCTGGAGGCCGCGCAGCACCCCCGTCCCGGCGAGGACGACCAGCATGCCGGGGATGCCGATCAGGCTCACGGTGAGATAGGTGCGGGCGTAGGGCGCGACCGACGGGGACGCGCCGAACAGGTCCACGATCCAGGGGGCCAAGGGCCAGCACACCGCGATGAGCAGGAGGCCGAGCCCCAGCGCGAGCCACATGCCGTCGATACCCTGGCGCACCGCCGCCCGCAGGTCGCCGGCGCCGACCTGCCTGGCGACTCCGGCGGTCGTCCCGTAGGCGAGGAAGACACACAGGTAGACGAGGGTGGCCAGGGCCTGGCCGGCGACGCCGAGGCCGCCGAGCTGGGCGGTGCCGAGGTGGCCGACGATCGCGCTGTCGGTCAGCAGGAACAGCGGCTCGGCCACCAGCGCGCCGAACGCGGGGATGGCGAGGCGGAGGATCTCGCGGTCGTGCTTGTTCGCACGCAGGGGGAGGCCGGCCATGATCCACGTCAGGCTAGCAAGCTGTAAGGGATATGAGCAATTTGTCGGTTACGGGGTGTTCGTGGGCGTGCGGGACACAGATCTTCGGACTTTCTTTCCCGCACAGCCGGTGGACGGGGTCATCGCAGGTCAGGAGGGTTGGAGTGGAAGCCGTCCACGGTTATCCACAAAGTTGTCCCCAGGTCGTGCACAACGATCCCCGCGTGTCTGCACAACGCCTCCACAGGCTCGTCCACACCCGGCTTTGCCCTCGGGCGTGTCCGGCTCGGAGAATGTCAGACGCACATGAGATGAACGGAACCTAGAGGAGCCGGACGGGACTGCCGCGGCGACTGAGGCCATGGGGGGCTGCTGGAATGAGCGTGACCGAGCTCGGACCGCACGAGCAGGAGTTCGAGCGCACCCCGCCGCACGACATCTCCGCAGAGCAGGGCGTCATCGGAGGCATGCTGCTCTCCCAGGACGCCATCGCCGAGGTCATCGAGCTCCTGCGCACCCACGACTTCTACCGGCCCGCCCACCAGATCATCTTCGACGCGATCCTCGACCTGTACGGCCGCGGCGACCCGGCCGACGCCGTCACGATCGCCGGGGAGCTGACCAAGCGCGGCGAGATCGCCCGGATCGGCGGCGCCCCGTACCTGCACACCCTGATCTCCTCGGTCCCGACCGCGGCCAACGCCGGCTACTACGCCAAGATCGTCCGCGAGCGCGCGGTGCTGCGCAAGCTGGTCGAGACCGGGACGCGGATCGTCCAGATGGGATACGCCGCCGACGGGGCCGACGCGGACGACGTCCTCGACCGGGCCCAGGCCGAGGTCTTCGCCATCGCCGAGAAGCGCACCGGCGAGGACTACGTGCCGCTGAGCGAGATCATGCCGGGCGCGCTGGACGAGATCGAGGCCATCGGCAGCCGCGGCGGCCAGATGACCGGCGTCCCCACCGGCTTCGCCGATTTCGACGCCCTCACCAACGGCCTCCACCCCGGCCAGATGATCGTGGTCGCCGCCCGCCCTGCAATGGGAAAGGCATTCCGGACAAATACCCCACTAGCGACCCCCACCGGCTGGACGACGATGGGGGAGGTCAAGGTGGGGGACTACCTGATCGGGGCCGACGGAAAGCCGACCCGCGTCGTCGCCGCCACCGAGGTCATGTACGGCCGCCCCTGCTACGAGGTCGAGTTCTCCGACGGCGAGGTACTCGTCGCCGACGCGCAGCACCAGTGGCGGACGACGACCCGTGCGAGCCGCCGCCAGCGTAATGAGCGCAGGCCTGCCTACCACTGGTCCGCAGACGCGATCAACCGGGTTCGGTGGGCAACGGCGGCCGCGAACGAGCAGCCCAGGAGACTGATCTCGCATCGCCAGGCGGTGGCAGAGGTCGGCGCGGAGTTCCACCATGCGCTCCATGCGGTCACCAGGCAACTGGGCCACCGCGGCGAGGTCGATACGAGCATCTCAAAGCGACAGGTCCGTTATGAGTGCGCGACTCTTTACCGTGGGCTGCTGCAGCGCGCCGTCCGTCCGAAGAACTTCGCGATCACGGCGGAGCACCGGCCCATCAAGACGACGGAGGAGATCGCGGCGACCCTGCGCTGTGGCGGTGACAACCGTCCCAACCACGCGGTCGAAGTGGCCGCGCCCTTCCGGCTGCCGCACGCCGAGTTGCCCGTCGACCCCTATGTCCTGGGGGCGTGGCTTGGTGATGGGGACAGCTGGGCCGGGGCCATCACGTGCTTCGACGAGGAGATCCTGGAGCAGATCGAAACGGCCGGGCAGCCGGTCGTGCGGTACAAGACGCCTGGACGGTTCGGTCTCCCTCGCCTGGTAACGAAGCTCAAGGAGTTGGGGGTTTGGCGGAACAAGCACATCCCCGCGCGCTATCTGCGGGCGTCCGAGGAGCAGCGGCGCGCTCTGCTGGCCGGGATGCTCGACACCGACGGGTACGTTTCCGAGATCGGTCAGGTCCAGCTCGCGTTCGTGAACAGGCGGCTGGCCGAGGGGGCGCACGAGCTGATCCTCAGTCTCGGCTACCGGGCGACGATGACCACCAAGCCGGTCAAGGGGCGTTCACCTGAGACCTCGACGTTCTATCGGATCAATTTCACTCCGGCGGAGCCGGTGTTCCGGCTTCCGCGCAAACTGGAGCGGCAGCGCAAGAGGGTGGATCCGAAGGCGCGGGTCCGGTACATCGTCGATGTGCGGCCGGTGGAGAGCGTGCCGGTGCGGTGCGTCCAGGTCGACAACGCCGACCACATGTATCTGGCCGGGCGCTCCTGCATCCCCACGCACAACTCGACGCTCGCGCTCGACTTCGCCCGCGCCGCTTCGATCAAGCACGGTCTGACCTCGGCGTTCTTCAGCCTGGAGATGGGGCGCAACGAGATCACGATGCGGCTGCTGTCGGCGGAGGCCCGGGTGGCGCTGCACGCGATGCGGTCCGGCACCATGCAGGACGAGGACTGGACCCGCCTGGCCCGCAGGATGAGCGAGGTCGCCGAGGCCCCGCTGTTCATCGACGACTCGCCCAACATGTCGATGATGGAGATCCGCGCCAAGTGCCGCAGACTCAAACAGCAGCACGACCTGCGGCTGGTCATCATCGACTACCTGCAGCTGATGACCTCCGGCAAACGGGTGGAGAGCCGGCAGGTGGAGGTCTCGGAGTTCTCCCGTTCGCTGAAGCTCCTCGCCAAGGAACTCGGCGTGCCCGTGATCGCGCTGTCTCAGCTCAACCGTGGTCCCGAACAGCGGACCGACAAGAAGCCCATGGTGTCGGACCTGCGCGAATCGGGCTCCATCGAGCAGGACGCGGACATGGTCGTGCTGCTGCATCGTGAGGACGCGTATGAGAAGGAGTCGCCACGGGCGGGTGAGGCCGACCTGATCGTGGCCAAGCATCGTAACGGCCCCACGGCGACGGTGACCGTGGCGTTCCAGGGGCACTACAGCCGCTTCGTGGACATGGCGCAGTAGCGGCGTGTCCGAGCGGCCGCGCGTCCCGTTCGGGCGGCCTGCCTTGCACTTGGGGCGCTTGTGTCTTGCCGCGCACGGGGCTGCCCGCGCTGCCGGCGGCGCGGTCGCCCTGCCGCCTGCTGTCCTGGCCTTCCTTGGCCACGCAACCATCCCCATCCCCGGATGCCGGGGTGGCTCTGACCGGCCGTGTGGATGTGCGCCCAGGGCCGATCTCGGCTGTGCGGCGGCCGCCTGCGGGTCGGTTCAGGGGCGGGTGTGGTGGTCGACCAGGCGGGACAGGAGGTCGGTCAGGGTCGCGCGTTCGGCTGGGGTGAGGGGTGCCAGGAGGGTGTCCTGGATCTCGGTCACGACGCCGTCCAGCTCCTTGAGGTGCCTGCTTCCGACCTGGGTGAGGGTGATGACGTTGCGGCGGCGGTCGTCGGGGTCGGGGGAGCGTTCGATCAGGTGCTTGGCGGCCATCTCGTTGAGCGCGGCGACGACGTCGCTGCGGTCGATGCCCGTGCTGCGGCCCAGGGCGGCCTGGCTGGACGGGCCGAACTCCTCGAGGGCAGCGAGCAGGCGGTAGTGGTAGCCGCGGACGCCCTCGGCGGCGAACCGTTCGCCGATCAGGCGGTGGCTGTGCATGGAGGCCTGGCCGAGCAGCCAGCTGGGCGCGTGCCTGAGGCGGGCGGGCTGGGGGCCCTCGGCCTTCATCATGCGCGCGAGTCTAGCAACTTGTTGGCAACACCCACGATTAACGTTATCGTTGGCTACACCAATGTTGGTGATGCCAATGAATGGAGTGGGAGATGGCCGACATCGTCGCGTTCCGTGCGCAGGTGCCCCAGGCGGACCTGGACGATCTCGCCGGGCGGCTGGCCCGCACGCGGTGGCCGGACGAACTGCCGGGCGTCGGCTGGGACCACGGGATCCCGCTCGCGCGGACGAGGGAACTGGCCGAGTACTGGCGCACCGGGTACGACTGGCGCGCCCAGGAGGCGAGGCTCAACGAGTTCCCCCAGTTCACGACGGAGATCGATGGGGCGAACGTGCACTTCTACCATGTGCGCTCGCCCGAGCCGGACGCGCTGCCGCTCATCCTGACCCACGGCTGGCCCAGCACGTCCGCCGACTTCCTCGACATGATCGGGCCGCTCTCCGATCCGCGGGCGCACGGCGGCGATCCGGCCGACGCGTTCCACGTGGTCGTCCCGTCCATCCCCGGCTTCGGGTTCTCGGGGCCGACCAGGGATCGGGGCTGGGACGTCCCCCGCGTCGCCCGCGCGTGGGGCGAGCTGATGAGGCGGCTCGGGTACGAGCGGTACGGCGCGCAGGGGGGCGATTTCGGCTGGCCGATCTCCCACGAACTGGCCCTTCAGGAGCGGGAGTCGGTCATCGGACTCCACCTCAACTACCTGCCGACGCCGTCCGGCGGGGAGGACGGCGACCTGACGGAGGAGGAGCGGGCGCGGCTCGACCGGATGAGGAACTATCTGGCGGAGCCGGCCGGGTACTGGCGGATGCAGTCCACGCGACCCCAGACCCTCGCGTACGGGCTGTCCGACTCCCCCGTGGCGCAGCTCGCGTGGATCGCGGACAAGGTCGCGGAGTGGAGCGATCCGGCGAGCGAGATCAGTGATGACCGGCTGCTCACGACGGTGATGCTGTACTGGCTGAACGGGACGGGCGGATCGTCCTCGCGCCTGCACCGCGAGTCGGGCGGCAAGCGCGGCGGCAGGCCGCTGCCGTGCCCGGTGCCGCTGGGCGTGGCGGTGTTCCCGCACGATCTGGTGCTGCCGATCAGGCAGTTCGCCGAACGCGTCCACGATGTCGTCCACTGGACGGAGTTCGACCGGGGCGGTCATCTTCCGGCGCTGGAGGTGCCGGAGCTGCTCACCGGCGATGTCCGGGCGTTCTTCCGGCTCCTGCGCTGAGGCCCGTTCCGTCCAACGTCAGGAAGTCGATGACGCGGGCGATGCTCTCCCTGCCGTGGCCCGCGTCGATGGCGCGCCGGGCGGCGGCGTGGGCACCGCGCAGGGACGCCGCGTCGATGCCGCGTGCCTCGGACGCCTGGATGACGTGTTCCATCCCGGCGGCGATCGAGGTGGTGTTGGAGACGTCGTCCCGGAAGTCGCCCGTCTCCAGGTTGCGGACGATCTCCGTGCCGAACGCGGGCAGCATGCCGAGGATCCCCTGGGCGAACGGCGCCAGGTCGCCCGGGGCGATGTTCTCGGCCCTGGCCAGCGCGAACGCGTGGATGATGGCGCTGACGGACGTCCAGGCGATGCCGAGCAGGGCCACGTCGTAGGCCGCGGCCCGTCCCGGGTCGGCGCCCAGGTAGGTGCCCGTGCCGCCCAGGGCTTCGAGGGTGTCGCGGTGCGCGCGGTAGACCGGCTCTGGTCCGCTGTAGAGCAGGACGGCGTCCGGTCCGCCGATGGTCACGGTCGGGGTCATGATCGAGCCGTCGAGGTAGTCGATGCCGTGCCCGGACGCCCACGCGGCCATCGCGCGGGCGCGTTCGGGCGAGTCGGCGGTGAGGCTGACCAGCGTGCGGCCCTTGAGCGCGGACGCGGCGGACTCGGTGATCGTCTGGACGGCGTCGTAGTCCAGCACGCACACGATCACCAGGGGGCTCGCGGCCGCGGCCTCGGCGGCGGTCGGCGCGGCGGAGGCCCCTTCGGCCACGAGCGCCTCAGTCTTCGCGGCGGTGCGGTTCCAGACGGTGGTGGCGTGCCCCGCCTTGAGGAACGCCCTGGCCAGCGCCTGCCCCATCGGGCCCGTCCCGAGGATCGTCACGGGGGCGCGGGTGGCGGTGGTGGTCGTCATGTCGGCTCCTTGGTCTTCGGTGGTTTCACCCTGCCGGGGAGCACTTCTGGCGGACTTCCGGACCGCTTTCGGCCGGCGGCGCGCCTCCTGGTCGGCCCCGGGCGAGCCCGGGGCCGATCGCCGTCAGCCCGCTTTCCTGATCTGGTCGATCAGGGGCGGGAGGAGGTCGTCGTGACCGGCGTCCACGATGTCCTGCATCGCGATGAGCAGGTGGCTGAGGAGCACGTTCGGGACGCCCTCGCCGCGGGACGCCTCGACGATGTTGGACATCCCGACCGCCTGCATGCCGAGCGGCGAGGCCTCCTCGTCCTCCGCCGCGCCCTGCCCGATCGGCGCCGCCATCGCCTGCAGCCACGGAGCGAGGTACGCCGAGCCGAACTCGGCGGCCCGTTCCTCCCCCACCATGGTGATCGCGTGCCGGACTCCGGAGGCCATCCCGTACATGGCGCTGAGCAGGGCCAGGTCGTACAGCGAGGCGAGCCCGGCGTCCCCGCCCAGGTAGTGGGCGCCGCCGAGGCGGTCGAGCGCCGGCCGCGCCCGGTCGAACGTCTCGCGCGAGCCGCTGTAGAGAATGAACCCCTCGGGCGTGCCGATGAGCCGGGGGATCGCCATGATGCCGCCGTCGACGTACCAGGCGCCGCGCGCGTCCAGCCGGGCGGCGAGCGCCCGGGCCTGGTCGGGCGTGCCGTTGGTGAGGTTGACCAGGTCGCGGCCGGTGAGGGCGTCGGCGGCCGGGGCGAGCAGCTCCTCCACGACGGGATAGTCGAGCAGGCAGGCGATCACCAGCGGGCTCGCCTTGATCGCGTCGGTGACGGAGGCGGCCCGGACGGCTCCGGCCGCGACGAGGTCGTCGGCCTTCCCGGGTGAACGGTTCCAGACGGTGGTGGGGTGCCCGGCCTTGAGCAGGGCCGCGGCGAGAGCGCTTCCCATGGAGCCGAGCCCGAGCACGGTGACCGGGCTGTTCGTCGTCGTATCGGTCGTCATCGTCTTCCTCGTCGGTCGTGGTTCGGGGCGGTCTCAACACTGCGGGACGGGCGTTGCGGTCTGGTTCGGGTCGGCTTGTGGTGCGGTGCGCGGCGGGGTGCGGGTTAACTGGCCGCGTGCGTTTCGGGGTGCTGGGGTCGCTGGAAGTCTGGGCGGCGGACGGAAGGGCCGTCCGCGTACCGGAGACCAAGGTCAGGGCGCTGCTGGCCGTCCTGCTGATCCATCGCGGCCGTCCCGTGCCGGCCGACCGGCTGATCGAGGACCTGTGGGGGACGGAACCGCCGGGCAGCCCCGCCGCCACGCTCCGCGCCAAGGTGTCGCAGCTCCGCCGCGTCCTGGCCGGCGCGACCGGCCGTCCCGGCCTCGAACTGGTCGCCTTCCGCTCCCCCGGCTACCTGATCAGGACGGTTCCGGGGGAGGTGGACGCGGACCGCTTCCTCGCGCTGCTGCGGGACGCGGACGAGCGGGCCGGCGCCGATCCGCGGGCCCGGGCACGGTCGCTGGCGCAGGCCCTGGACCTGTGGCGCGGCCCGGCGTTCGCCGACTTCGCCGACGAGGAGTTCGCGCGGACGGAGATCCAGCGGCTCGAGGAGCGGCGGCTCGTCGCGGTCGAGGACCTGGCGGAGACGCGGCTGGAGCTGGGGGAGCACGGGACCCTGGTGAGCGAGCTCGGTGATGCCGTCTCGGTCCATCCTCTGCGTGAACGGCTCCGCGCCGCGTACATCCGGGCCCTCTACCTGTCGGGACGGCAGAGCGAGGCCCTGGCCGACTACACCGGCTTCCGGCACCTGCTCCAGGACGAACTGGGCATCGACCCAGGGCCGGAGCTGGTCGCTCTACACCAGGCCATCCTGCGCCAGGACCCCGCTCTGCGAACGCCGCCGTCACGGTCTCCCGCGACGGCTCGTCCCGTGAGCAACCTGCCGCATCCGCTGACCGCGCTGATCGGACGGGAGGACGCGGTGCGGGAGGTGCGCGGGCTGCTCGCGTCCGAGGAACGCCTGGTGACGCTGACCGGGGCCGGCGGCGTCGGCAAGACCCGGCTGGCGTTCGAGGCCGCGCGGCGGTCGGAGGACGCGTTCCCCGACGGCGTGCTGGCGGTGGAACTGGCCGCGCAGCCCCCGGCGAAGGCGGGGAGCGAGGGTGCCGCGCGGGTGGCCGAGGCCGTCGCCGCGGTGCTCGGCATCCGCGACGACGGCCCGGCCTCGCGTCCGGCGGCGGACGAACGGACCCGCCCGCTGCTCGAACGGCTCGTCGAGGCCGTGCGCATGAAGCGGATGCTGCTCGTGCTGGACAACTGCGAACACGTGGTGGGCCCCGCCGCCGAACTGGCCGCCGAGCTGCTCCGCGAGGCACCGGACCTGCGCGTCCTCGCGACCAGCCAGGAGCCCTTGGCGGTGGTCGGGGAACGCCTGTGGACCGTCCAGCCCCTGGACCTGCCTCCCGCCGAGGATGCCGGCGACCTGCTGGAAGGGCGGTCGAGCGCGGTGCGGCTGTTCGTGGCGCGGGCGCGGGCGGCCGCCCCCGGCTTCGCCCTGGACGCGTCGAACGCCGCCGCGGTCGCCGCGATCTGCCGCCGGCTGGACGGGATCCCGCTGGCCCTGGAACTGGCGGCGACCCGGGTACGGGCCATGGGCGTGCACGAGCTGGCGGAACGGCTCGACGACCGGTTCCGGGTGCTGACGGCCGCTCCGCGCGGCCTGCCCGCCCGCCAGCGCACGCTCCGGGCGATGATCGACTGGAGCTGGGAGCTGCTGACCGAGCCCGAACGGGTCGTGCTGCGGCGGCTGGCGGTGCACGCGGGCGGCTGCACGCTGCGGTCGGCGGAGGAGGTCTGCTCGGGGGACGGCGTCCGGGCGGACGAGGTGCTCGGGCTGCTGGGCCGGCTGATCGACCGCTCCCTGGTCGTCCCGGTGCACCCTCCCACCGCGGATGCGGCCGGGGCGCGGGAGGTGCGTTACCGGCTGCTGGAATCGGTCGCCGCGTACGCCAGGGAACGCCTGGACGAGGCGGGCGAACTCGACCGCGTGCGGCGCCGTCACCTCGACCACCACCTGGCACTGGCCGAACGCGCCGAACCCTTCCTCCGCGGCCATGACCAGCGCCGCTGGCTGGAACACCTGGACGCCGAGGCCGCCAACCTCCGCACCGCCCTGGAAACAGCGGTAGGCACCGCATCAACCGGCGCCGCGCCGACGCCTGGCCCGGGGCCAGCGTCCGCTGTGGGGCTGGCGCCGGGCGCTGCGTGCGACGCCGGTGTGGCTCCCACGTCCGATGTGGGGCTGGCGCCGGGCGCTGGGGACGCGTCCGGTGCGGGGGCGAGGGCTCCGGAGGCGGCGTTGCGGCTGGTCAATGCGCTGGCCTGGTACTGGTTTCTGCGGGGCCGGTACGCCGAGGCGCGCCGCTCACTCCAGTTGGCCCTGACGGCGGCGGGCACGGCGGTTCCCTCGGCCGATCCGGTGCGGGCGGCGGCGATGGCCTGGGACGCGGGCATGGCGCTGCTGGTCCTGGACGGCAGCGAGCCGGATCCGATCCGGTACAGCCGATCGGTCCTGCGCCTGTACGACGAGGCCGACGACCCGGCGGGACGGGCGCGGGCGCGCTGGTTCGTGGGGTTCTGCCGGCTCGGTTTCGGCGACTCCGCGGCCGGTGCCGGGTTCGCGCTGGTGGAGGAGGCGCTCGCGGAGCACCGCATGCTCGGTGACCGCTGGGGTACGGCGGCGGCGCTGAGCGTCCGCGCGGAGGTCTCCCTCTACCGCGGCGAGACGGACCGGGCACAGCGCGACGGCGAGGAAGCCATGGCGCTGTTCCGGGAGCTCGGCGACCGCTGGGGGGAGCTGAAGATCGTCCATGTCCTGGGCGAGCTGGCCGAGATCACCGGCGATTACGAGCGCGCCGAGCGGCTGCGCCGGGACGGCCTGCGCGTGGCCGAGGACCTGGGGCTGTGGAACGAGGCGTCCGGCATGCTCGCCAGGCTGGGACGGGTCGCCCTCCTCAAGGGTGACCTCGACCAGGCTGAGGAACTGCACCGGCGTGCGTGGGACCTGGCCGCGGCACGCTCGTACCTGCGCGGCCAGGAGTTCGCCGAGGTGGGCCTGGGCATGCTGGCCCGAAGGCGGGGACGCCTGGACGAGGCGGAGCGGCACCTGCGGGCCTGGCTGGAGTGGTGCCGCCGCTGGGAGGGCGAGGCCGGGGTGGCCTTCACCCTCGCCGAGCTGGGGTTCGTGGCGGAACTGCGTGGCGACGCCGGGGAGGCACTCGCGCTGCACCGGGAGGGCTTGGCCGCCGCTCGTTCCACAGAGGACCGGCGCGCGCTGGCGTTGGCGTTCGAGGGCCTGGCGGGGGCGTGGGTACTGGTGGACGAGCACGGCCGCGCGGCCCGGCTGCTGGGCGCGGCGCATGCGGCCAGGGCGTCGGTCGGCCTTCCGCTGCCATCGGCGGAGCGGGGCGATGTCGACCGCATCGCCGCCGGCCTCCGCCTCGCCTTGGGCGACGCCGCCTACGAGAACGACTTCGAGGCGGGCGCCGCCGAACCTCTGGACGAGGTCGCCCGCCGAGAAGCCTCCAATTGAGGGCGCCGGCCGAGGGACGTTCGGCGGTCAGGGGGTGGGGGTGGTCTTCGAGGTGGCCAGGAAGTCGCGGTAGTAGGCGGCGAAGTCGGGACGGGTGCCGTCCACGTCGGTGAACCCGTACTCCGCGGACAGGCCCCCGGTGTCGTACGAGCCGCCCGTCTTGGACATGATCTCCGGGTCGGCGGCGAGCGCGACGACGGCTCTCCCGATGTAGGCGGGCGTCTCGGACTGGGCGAAGTGCGGGTCCTTGGCGGCGCCGTCCCGCCAGGTGGCCTCGGTGACGCCGAAGTGGTCGAGCATGGCCTCCGAGCGCAGGAAGCCGGGTGTGAGCGAGAGCGCCGCGACGCCGTGCGGTTTGAGCTCGGCGGCTTGGTTGCGGGCCATCCTGATCACCGCGTGCTTGGCCAGGTCGTAGAAGAACGTGCCGCGGTAGCCGTCGAGCATCTCCTCGACCCACTGCTCGGTGCCGTCGGTGATCTCGATGACCAGGCCGCGGCCCGTGCCGATCAGGAGCGGCAGCGCGTGGTGGCTGGTGATGATGTGGGTGTCGACGGCGCGGTGCAGCAGCGTGAGGCCGTTGCCGAGGTCGTGCTCCCACAGCCGCTTGTCCCACTGGGTGAGGGCGTCTCCGCCCCAGATGTCGTTGACGAGCAGGTCGAGGCGTCCGTGGTCCTGGGCGATCCGCTCGGTGAGGGCGCGCACCTGGTCGGGGTCGGAGTGGTCGCAGCGGACCGGGATGCCGGTGCCGCCGCGTCCGGTGACCTGTTCGGCGGTCTCCTCGATCGTCTCCGGACGGTCGAGGTCGGAGCGGCCGGTGTCCCGGGACGTGCGGCCGGTGACGTACACCGTCGCCCCGGCCGCGCCCAGCTCGGTGGCGATCCCCCGGCCGGCCCCGCGCGTGGCGCCGGCGACGAGCGCGACGGTGTCGGTGAGCTGCCCCATGATCGTCGTCCCTCTCCAGAGTTAATAAATGTCTGTTCGTTTACTATAGGGCACAGCAGAGGGGAGGGAACGGCGTTCGAAGTCGGGTCAGGCGGTCAGGCGGGGACGAGGCGCCAGAGGGAGGTGACTTCGGCCGCGCGCGCCTCGTGGAGCTGGTCGTCGGCATCGGCGGCGCGCGGATGGACGGGCTTGGCGTCCAGGCGTCCCGCCACCTTCAGGCCGCCGGCGTCGAACGCCGCCAGGAGTTCTGCGCGCGTCCGCAGGCCCAGATGCTCGGCCAGGTCGGAGAGGATCAGCCAGCCCTCGCCGCCGGGCGCGAGGTGCTGGGCGAGTCCGCCGAGGTAGGCGCGGAGCATACGGCTCTCAGGGTCGTAGACCGCGTGCTCCAAAGGGGAGCTTGGGCGTGCGGGCACCCACGGCGGATTGCACACCACCAGCGATGCGCCGCCTGACGGGGACGGCGGCCACAGGTCGGCCTCCACGACCTCCACCCGGTCCGTCAGACCCAGGCGCGTGATGTTCTCGTGGGCGCAGGCAAGCGCGCGCGGGTCCTGGTCGGTGGCCACGACGCGTTCCAGGCCACGGCGTGCCAGGACGGCTGCGAGCACCCCCGTCCCAGTGCCGATGTCGTACGCCAAGGACCTGGACACCGGAAGAGGAGCCTCCGCGACCAGGGAGACGTACTCGCCCCGCACCGGGGAGAAGACCCCGTAATGCGGATGGATGCGGTCTCCGCCCAGCGCCGGGATGGAGACGCCCTTCTCGCGCCACTCGTGCGCGCCGATGACGCCCAGCAGTTCGCGCAACGACACCACGTAAGGCTCGTCGCCCGGCCCGTACGCCTCGAAGCACGCCTGCCTTACATCGGGAGCGCGTCGCAGTGGAACGACATGGCCCGCCTCCACCGGGATCAGCACCATGCCCAACGTGCGGGCGCGCTGTGCCTGCGCCTGGCGGTGCATGTGGAACGCCTGAGTCAGGGACGGCTCCGCGGCCTGCTGCCGCTTTCGCTGCGCGCGCTTGGGCGGACGGTCCACGCGCCGCATCATCGCTTGGAGCAACTGCCGCGCGTTCTGGAAATCGCCCTGCCAGAGCAGCGCGGTGCCCTCGCAGGCCAGCCGGTACGCGTCGTCGGCCTTCACGCGGTCGTCCGCGACCACCACGCGTCCGGGCGGGGGCGCACCGCTCTCCGAACGCCACCGCGCCGAATGCCGCGCCCCGCTCCCGTCGCCGTCCCGCTCATCCGCCCAGGTGAGGGTCTCGGCCTCGCCTTCGACCAGAGAACGCGCCGCCCGCCTTCCACGCCGACCGTTCATGAGTCCGCCATCCCCGTGGGCCACGCCGTTCACTCGATCGTATCGGCGCCCTATCCAGCCCTATCCAGCCCTATCCCGCGTCACGGCGCCCGGGGAGAGCCCGGGGTTGCGCTGGGGGAACCGTAGGAGCGCAACCCCACCTCACCGGCCCGCAACCACGCCCCCCCCGTCCGGCCTCAAGGCCCCCACCGGGGCGCCTCCGCCCCGCCCGGCCTCAACCCGCCCGGGGCGTCTCCGCCCCGCCCGCGCCGGACCCGTCCTCGCCGGAGCCCGCCCCGCCCTGGAATCCGCGCCAGACCCTGCGCCGAGCCCGTCCCCGGAGTCTGCGGCGCGGTTCCGGGTGAGCGGGGCTGGGACGGGTTGGGCCGGGTCAGGCGGCGGGGACCTTGTCGAGGAAGCCGTGCACTTTGCCGATCCGGCCGTCACCGGTCAGAACCGCCACGTCGAACCCGACCACCACGGCCTCCCCGCCCTCCGGGCCGAGTTCCCAGGTGAAGCGGGCCAGGTCGTGGTGCGCGTCCACGTCTCCGGCCAACCGGAAGACGAAGTCGGGGAACCGCTGCTGGACGGCGCCGATCACGGCGTCGATCGCGTCCCGGCCCGCCACGTCCACCAGCGGGTCGGTGTAGGTGGCGTCCTCGGCGCAGAGGCCGTCGACGGCCGCGCGCCGGGCGCCGGCGTCCCGCTCGTTCCAGGCGGCCAGGTAGCGTTCCACCAGGTCCTTGACGTCGCTCATCGTCCGCTCCTCCGTGTCCGGTGACGCGGGCGGCGGGGGTTCGCCGCCCGGCACGGACCACGGTGCCAAGCCGGACGCGGAAGATCGATTACCTGGCGGGTCATCGCCGCCGCGACCGCCGACGATGATGTCGGATTCTCGCTAGTGGAACGCGGTGACCATCGACGATGCTGGAGGCATGCACGAGGACGTGGAGCGATGCGTACGCGCGGTGCAGTCCAAGGACGCCCGGTTCGACGGGTGGTTCTACACCGCCGTCGTCACCACCGGCATCTATTGTCGGCCCAGTTGCCCCGTGGTGCCCCCCAAACCGGAGAACATGCGCTTCTACCCCAGCGCCGCGGCCGCCCAGCAGGCCGGGTTCCGGGCGTGCAAGCGCTGCCGTCCCGACGCCAGCCCCGGCTCTCCCGAGTGGAACCACCGCGCGGACGTCGTGGCCCGCGCCATGCGGCTCATCGCGGACGGGGTGGTCGACCGCGAGGGCGTCCCGGGCCTGGCCGCGCACCTCGGTTACAGCCCGCGGCAGATCGAACGGCTGCTGAACGCCGAACTGGGCGCCGGCCCGCTCGCGCTGGCCCGCGCCCAGCGCGCGCAGACCGCGCGGCTGCTGATCGAGACCACCGCGCTGCCGATGGGCGACATCGCGTTCGGCGCCGGGTTCGCCAGCATCCGGGCGTTCAACGACACCGTCCGCGAGGTGTTCGCGCTCACGCCGAGCGAACTGCGCGACCGGGTGGCGCGCGGGCATCCGGCCACCGCGGGGCCGGGGTCGCTGTCGCTGCGGCTGCCGTTCCGCGCCCCGCTGTGCCCGGACAACCTGTTCGGGCACCTGGTGGCCACCGCCGTCCCGGGCGTCGAGGAGTGGCGGGACGGCGCGTACCGGCGCACGCTGCGCCTCCCCCACGGGCACGCCGTCGTCGCGCTGCGCCCGCACCCCGACCACGTCGCCTGCACGCTGTCCCTCACCGACCTCCGCGACCTGACCATCGCGATCAGCCGCTGCCGCCGCCTGCTCGACCTCGACGCCGACCCGGTCGCCGTCGACGAGCTGCTGCGCTCCGACCCGCTCCTGGAGCCGCTGGTGGAGAAGGCCCCGGGACGGCGCGTGCCGCGCACCGTCGACCCGGCCGAGTTCGCCGTGCGCGCGGTGCTGGGCCAGCAGGTGTCCACCGCCGCGGCGCGCACCCACGCCGCGCGCCTGGTCACCGCCCACGGCGACCCGATCACCCCGGTGGGCGGGCTCACGCACCTGTTCCCCGGCCCCGAAGCGCTGGCCGGCCTGGACCCGTCCACGCTCGCCTTCCCGCAGTCGCGCCGCACCACCTTCACCACCCTCGTCGCCGCCCTCGCCAGTGACGGCATCGACCTCGGCGCGGGCAGCGACTGGGACAAGGCCCGCGCCGCCCTCGGCGAACTCCCCGGAATCGGCCCCTGGACGATCGAGACGATCGCCATGCGCGCCCTCGGCGACCCCGACGCGTTCATCCCCACCGACCTGGGCGTCCGCGCCGCCGCCCGCGACCTCGGCCTGCCCGGGACGCCCGCCGCGCTCACCCGCCGCGCCGCCGCGTGGCGCCCCTGGCGGGCATACGCCGTCCAGTACCTCTGGGCGACCGGCGACCACGCCATCAACCGCCTCCCCGCCGCCTGAGCGGCCATGCCATCGAAAGGAAAATCATGAGCATCGGCACGACGTCCACGGGCGAGCGCACGCACGCCGTCCTGGACAGCCCCATCGGCCCGCTGACCGCCGTGGTGGACGGCGGATCCCTGGCCGGGCTCTACATGGACCTGCAACGGCACCGCCCCGCCCAGGAGACCTTCGGGGTGCCCGCGGACTCGGCCGACAGCACCCCCTACAGGGAGGTCGCCGAGCAGCTCAAGGCCTACTTCGCCGGTGAGCTGAACCGGTTCGAGGTGCCGCTGGCCATGCGCGGCACACCCTTCCAGCAGCGGGTCTGGGACGCGCTCCAGGAGATCCCCTACGGCGAGACCGTCTCGTACGGCGAACTCGCACAGGAGATCGGCAAGCCCGGCGCCTCACGCGCCGTCGGCCTGGCCAACGGCCGCAACCCGGTCAGCGTCATCGTCCCGTGCCACCGCGTCGTGGGCTCGTCCGGCGGGCTCACCGGGTACGGCGGCGGGCTGGAGCGCAAGCGCTACCTCCTCGACTTCGAACGCCGCGTGAAGGACTCCGGCACGCCCGCGACCACCCTCTTCTGACCGCCGGGCGGCGTTCTGTCGGACGCGGCGGTTACGGTGGCCCTGCACGCACGAATCGGGGCAGAGGAGCACGACCGATGGAGTTCCGGGTCGATCGTCAGGCACTGGCCGACGCGGTCGCGTGGGCGGCGCGGACGCTGCCGTCCCGGCCCGCGCTGCCCGTCCTCGCGGGCCTGCTGGTCGAGGCGACCGCCGACGGCGAGCTGGCGCTGGCCGCCTTCGACTACGAGGTGTCCGCCCAGGCCAGGATCACGGCCGAGGACGGGCTGACCGTCACCGCGCCCGGCCGGGTCCTGGTGCCGGGGCGGCTGCTGGCCGAGATCGTCCGCAACCTCCCGCACCAACCGGTCGACGTCGCGCTCAAGGGCTCGGAGATCGTGGTGAGCTGCGGCAGCGCCGAGTTCGGCCTGCTCCCCCTCCCGGTGGAGGACTACCCCAGCCTGCCCGAGCCGCCCGCCCGCGCCGGAACCGTCCCGGGCGAGGTGTTCGCCGCCGCCGTCGCCCAGGTGACGCCCGCCGCCGGCCGCGACGACACCCTCCCCATGCTCACCGGCGTCCGGATCGACGTCGAGGGCACCACCATGCGGATGGCCTGCACCGACCGCTACCGGATCGCCGCCCGCGAGCTGGCCTGGACGCCGTCCCGCGACGACTTCGCCGCCGGGGTCGTGGTCCCCGCCCGCACCCTCGCCGACACCGCCAAGGCGATCAGGCCGGGCGCCGAGGTGGCCATCGGCCTGACCGGCACCGGCGACGTCCTGATCGGCGTCTCCGGCGGCGGCCGCAGCATGACCACCCGCCTCCTCGACGACCAGTTCATCGACTACCGGTCCCGGCTCACCGGCGTGTGGACCTCCACCGCCCGCGTCCGCGTCGCCCCGTTCGTCGAGGCGATCAAGCGGGTGGCGCTGGTGACCGAGCGCAACACCCCGGTCCGCCTGGCGTTCGCCTCCGGCCAGGTGCGGATCCGCGCCGCCTCCGGCGACTCCGCCCGCGCCAACGAGAGCCTGCCGGCCGCGCTGGACGGCGAAGAGATCGACATCGCGTTCAGCCCGCAGTACCTGCTCGACGGTCTGGCCGGGATCGACACCGAGTTCGCCCGGCTCCAGTGCACCGGCCCCACCAAGGCCGCCCTCCTCACCGCCGTCCCCGACCCGGAGAAGGACGCCGAGGCGCCCGAGGACGAGACCCCACCGGACCCGGGAGGCGACACCGGCTACCGCTACCTGGCCATGCCCGTCCGCCTCTCCTCCTGAACACCCCTCGGTAACAGCCGCCCACCCGCCTATCGCGGGGCCCGGCACGTCCCCGCCCTCGTCGGCGTGGGGTGCCGGGATCCGCTTGCACGGCGATGCGCCTGCCGGCGCCGCACGACGGCCTGACGCCTCCTTAGGAGTCGCCGGATTGGGCGGTGATGCTGGAGGCGGTGCCGACCGTTCCGGCCTGGGGGACCTGGTGGGAGCCGACCAGCCATGCGCCGCCCGCCTCGGGGGCGGGCAGGGAGGCGGAGGCCAGCCACACGGCGGTGTCGCCGAGCGGCTGGGGCGACGGCGTCCGGCTCCAGGTGCGGCCGTCGAAATGGGCGAGTTCGCCGCGTCCACCGGCGACCCACACGTCGTCCGGGGCGAGGGCGGTCACGGTGTTGGCGGCCGTCACCGGGGCGTCCACCTTGCGCCACTTGCGGCCGTTCCAGCGCAGTACCCGATCGCGGCCCACGGCCCAGGCGTCGTCCCGGGCGAGCGCCACGACACCGGTGAGCGGGAAGCGGGTCGTGGGGATCGGCACGCGCGTCCAAGAGCGGCCGTCGTAGTGCATGACGAGCCCGGTACGGTCGGCCGCGCCCACGGCCCACACGTCCCCGTCGCTGGTCGCGGAGACGGCGAGCAGTCTGCCCTTGGCCACGGAAGGCGTCTCGGCGGCGTGCCAGGCGCCGCCGTGCCGGTGCAAGGCCACAGGGCCGGGCGGGCCGCCCCGCAGAAGGCCGTGTCCGACCGCCCACGCCTCCTCGCCGACCATGGCGACGTCGGTCAGGACGAAGCCGCGGGCCGCTCGGGGATCCTCGGGCCAGCCCTCCCAGGCGTCCCAGACGGAGCCGTTCCAGTGGTGGATGAGCGGGACCTCGGCCGCGGCCAGCCGGTCGTAGCCGCCGCCGACCGCGATGGCCTGGACGGACACGTCCGCTTCCGGCCTTCCGGCGGGACGTGCGGGCTTTGCCCGGGAGTCACGGCCGGCGACGGCTATCCCCCGGAAGCCGGCGCCGATATGGCTCGCGACGGGCAGCGGGCCCGGCGGGATCGTCCACCTCGTGCCGTCCCAGCGGGCGACGAGGGGATGCTGCCCGACGTGCCCCACCACCCACACCTCGGCCGGAGACGCGGCGGCGACTCCCGCGAGCATGTGCGAAGCCTCGACGACCGTGGGGGAGACGACCTGCCACGCGGTGCCACCGGAGAGCACCATCAGCGCGCCTGTAACCCCGGAGCGGCCCTGGGTCTCGTGTCGGTTCACCGCTGACGGCCTCTCACCTGAGCCTGGGACGAATCGCGTCGGGTGGGATCAACGACCGTCCCGTGGCGTCCTGACAAGCGTCTGCACACCCCGTCCAACGCGTTGACGCGCATGCTCCGTTCCTGATTCACGCTCGTCTACGACGATGCGCCGAACGCCGCGCGGAGAAAACCCCTCGCGGACCGGAACGCGCTTTGGGGGTGAAAGAACCGGGGGCGTCAGAGGTCCAGGACGGCCAGGATGAAGCGGAGATCGTCCTTGCCCGCGTTGCCGTAGGTGTGCGGCCGGTCGCCGACGAACACCGCCGCCGTCCCGGCCTCGACCAGGTCGCCGCGGCCGTCGACGTTCAGGGTGAGAACGCCCTCCTCCACGTACACGATCTCCTTGGTGCCGGGCACGTGCGGATCGCTCTCCCTGACCTCGCCCGGCCGCAGCTCCCAGCGCCACAGCTCCAGGGACGGCCGGGGATCGCTGCCGCCCAGGAGCGTGCCGGTGCCCCCGTGCGTGCCCTCCCACAGGACGACGTGGCGGTCGGGCGGGAACATCCTGATCGGCGGCTGCTCCTCGACCTGGACGAGCCGGGTGAGCGGCACGCCCAGGGCGTCGGAGATGCGGATGAGGGTGCCGAGGTTGGGGTTGCCGCGGCCCTGCTCCAGCCCGACCAGGACGCCCTTGCTCACCCCGGCGCGGCCGGCCAGCTCGTCCAGGCTCCAGCCGTGCCCGGCCCGCAGCGCCCGCACGGTCCTGGCCACGGCCTCGCCGATGGCTTCCTGATCGCTCACGGTGTCCTCCCCTCCGTCACCTTAGAGCGTCGCGAGCACCCCTCGCGGTCGGTAAGATGGTATGCGGAGTTCATTAAAATGACCGTGCTGGAGGGGAGCCCGGAATGCTGGAGCGGATCGTCATCGACGGGGCCGTGCGGGAGTTGCGCCCGGACGTCGCGGTGCTCGCCGTCACCGCCGAGGGCCTGGCCAACGGGCCGGGCGACGCCCTCACGGCGGACTGGCTGGCGCTGGCGGCCAAGGCCGCCGCACAGGCCGCCGACGACCCGCACCTGGAGGCCTGGCGGAACGCCTACCGCGCCTTCGGCGCCAAACCGCAGCGTACCCGCCCCTCCGTGGACGCCCTGGTGCGCCGGGCCGACTCCCTGCCCCAGATCAACAAGGTCGTGGACGCCTACAACGCGATCAGCGTCGAGTACGCCCTGCCGGTCGGCGGCGAGGACCTCGACGCCTACCGCGGGCCCGCACGGCTCGTCCGGGCGGCCGGGGACGAGCCGTTCGACACCGTCGCGGGCGGCGAGCCTGCCGTCGAGCACCCGCTCCCGGGCGAGGTGGTCTGGCGCGACGACGCCGGGGTGACCTGCCGCCGCTGGAACTGGCGGCAGTGCGTCCGCACCCGCATCACCGAATCCACCGTGAACGGGCTGTTCCTGCTCGAACGGCTCGACCCGTACCCCCTCGACCGGCTCCGCGCCGCCGGCGACGACCTGGCCGCCCGGCTGCGCGCCATCAGCCCGGACGTGCGGATCGAAAGCCGGCTGATCGGCGCGGACGGCTGATGGTCACGCTGCTGGCCCTCGGCGCCGCCCTCGCCTACGGCGTCGCCGACTTCCTCGGCGGCGCCGTCTCCCGCCGGACCAGCGCGCTGAAGGCGCTGGCCTGGTGCGTGCCGGTCGGCCTGGCAGTGATCCTGGCGGCCGCGCTGGTCATCGGCGGGCGGTTCACCTGGACGTCCCTGGCCTGGGGGTTCGGCGCCGGCCTGGCGGGCGGCACCGGCCTGATCACCTTCTACCGGGCACTGGCCCGGGGCCCGATGAGCGTGGTGGCCCCCGTGTCCGCACTCGCCGCCGCCGTCCTGCCCGTGGGCGTCGGCACACTACGCGGCGAGCAGCTGGACGCCCCCGTCCTGGCCGGCGTCCTGCTCTGCCTGGTCGCGATCGGCCTGATCAGCATGGAGAACAACACCCCCACCGCAACCGGGGCATCTCCGAATCCATCGGCATCCCCGGAGGCGGCCGCGTCCACGGATGGGCGGGTGGCGGGCATGCCTGCCTGGTCCGCCCGGCTCGCGGACAGCGGGCCGCTGATGGCCGGGATCTCCGGCGTCTGCTTCGGGATCTTCTTCATCATGCTCAAGGGGGCCGGCGACGCGAGCGGGCTCTGGCCGGTGGTCGCCGCCCGCGTCGGCAACCTGTGCGTGATCGGCGCGGCCTTGGCCGTCATGATCTGGGCCCGCGGCGCAGACCTCGGCCCCCCGGTCTCGGGACGGCTGCTCATCGGCCTGGCCGTCCTGTCAGGCACCCTGGACGCCTCCGCGAACGCCCTCTACTTCGTCGCCGCCCAGCAGGGCATGCTCAGCCTTGCCGCCGTCCTGACCTCGCTGTATCCCGCGATCACGGTGCTGCTGGCCAGGATCGCCTACAGCGAGCGGCTACGCGTCGTCCAACGCCTCGGGCTCGCCATCGCCGCAGCGGGCGTGGCCCTGGTCACCATCGGCTGATCAGCCGCCCCCCAACAACCCAGTTGCCCCGACGCTCAGACCGCCGGGGGCACCGGGACGCTAGGACCGCCCGGACCACGGGCCGCCGGAGGCGTCCGGGGACAGGTCGGGACGCTGGGACCGTCCGACCGCCGGGGGCGTCCGGGGACAGTTGGGACGCTGGGACCGCCGGGTCCGCCCGGACGCCGGGTCCGCCCGGACCGTCGGGACGCTGGGAGCGTCGGGGGCGCGGGACCGCCCGGACACCGGGACCGCCCAGACGCCGGGACCCTCGGGGGCGTCGAGACCGTCGGGGTGCCGGGGCGCTGGGATCGTCGGGGGCGTCGGAACCGCCGGGGTGCCGGGACGCCGGGGCCGCCCGAGACGCTGGGGCCGCCCGGACAGCGGAACCGCCGGGACGCTGGGACCGTTCGACCGCCGGGGGCGTCCGGGGACGTCGGGGCGCTGGGACCGACGGGGCCGCCCGAGACGCCGGGGCCGCCCCGACACCGGGACCGCCGGGACCGCCGGGACGCTAGGAGCTTCGGGGGCGTCGGAACCGCCCGGGGTGCCGGGAGTGCCCGGACGCTGGGACCGCCCGAGACGCCGGAACCGCCGGAACCGCCGGACGCTGGGACCGCCGGGGGTGTCGGGGGCGTCGGGACGCTGGGACCGTCCGACCGCCGGGGGCGTCCGGGGACAGTTGGGACGCTGGGACCGCCGGGGCCGCCCGGACGCCGGGTCCGCCCGGACGCCGGGTCCGCCCGGACGCCGGGTCCGCTGGGAGACTCGGGGTGCCGGGGCGCTGGGAGCTGGGAGCGTCGGGGCGTTGGAACCGCCGGGGGTGCCGAGACCGCCCGGACGCCGGGGCTGCCCGGACGCCGGGTCCGCCGGAAGCGTCGGGGCGCTGGGAGCGTCGGAGTGCCGGGGAACGCTTGAGGATGTTTGGGGGCGCTGGGGCCGTCCGCCCGCCGGGGGTGCAGTTGGCCTGTTCCTGGCGGGGCGGTAGGCCGTTTTGCATCTGCCGCGCTGCTCGCCGCGGCGCTGGGGCGGCTCCTTCGGAGCGCGGGCCTACCGGAGTGGTCAGGGGCTGGGTTAGGGGGTTACCCAGAGGCGGACGGTGTCGTCGCTGCCGGCGCTGGCCAGCGATCTGCCGTCGGGACGGAAGGCGAGCCCGTTGACCGTCGCGGAATCGTCGTGGCCGGCGAGGACGGTGGTGACGCGGCCGCCCGCCACGTCCCACAACTTGATCAGACCTCGGCCGGTGCCGGTGGCCAGGGTCTTCCCGTCGGGGCTGAACGCCAGCGAGTAGAACGACGAGTCCTCGACGTTGGTGAAGGTCTTGGTCAGGCTGCCGGTGGCGACGTCCCAGAGCTGGACGCTGTTCTTGTCGTTGGCCTTGGCCAGGGTCTTCCCGTCCGGACTGAAGGCCAGCATGTCGCTGAAGATGGACAGTTCCTCGCTGGGGATGACGCGGAGGGCGCGGCCGGAGGCCACGTCCCAGATCCGGACGGTGTTGTCGAGGCTGCTCGAGCTGGCCAGGAGCCTGCCGTCCGGGCTGAACGCCACCGAGCCGGCGGACTTGGTATGGCCGCTCAGGGTGCGGGCGGTGCGGTTCCCGGGCACGTCGAAGATCCGGATCTTCTTTCCCTCGCTCCGGGCGACCTTCGTGCCGTCGGGGCTCATCGCGATCCCGCCGGCGCCGTCGGGGTCGGACATGATGACCGAGGAGCTGCGGGACGCCACGTTCCAGAGCCGCACGGAGCCGTCCCACTGGCCGCTGATCAGGCTTTTCCCGTCGGGCCTGAACGCCACCATGGGGAACTTGGGCGTTTCGAGCTTCATGGTGACGGTGGGGCGGCCGCCGGTCGCGTTCCAAAGCCTGATCGAGCCGCCGTCGGAGCTGCCGGCCAGCTTGGTTCCGTCCCGGCTGAACGACACGGACCGTGCCCCGCCGGTGGTCTTGAGCGTCTCGCGCGGCGTGCCGGTGACCTCGGGGCTGGGGCTCGGCTGCACGGGAGGAGGCGCTCCGAGCGGCGTCGAGCCGGTCGCCGGGACGAGCCGGTCGTTGTCGGACTCCGGCCAGAAGAGCACCGCCGCCCCGATCACGACGGCCGCGACGAGCACGGCCGCCAAGGCGCCGATGAGCTGGGGACGCAGTTCGTCGGATGAGTCCGGCGTCGCCTGCCGTGCGGGGCCGTCCGCCCTGGTTTGTGGCTGTACGGGCGGAGGGCCGGGTGGTGGCACCTGAACGCCTGGCATTGGCAGGGGCGCAGGGGCGTCGGCCGGTGGTGGAGGAGCGGGTGCTTCGGTGGCCAGGGCGGCCAAGAGGTCGTGCGCGCGGTCGGCGGTCAGCCGTGCCGCCGGGTCCTTGTTCAGGAGACCGGTGAGCACCTCACTGAGCGGTCCGGAGTGGACGCAGGGGGCGGGGTCCTCGGTGGCGATGGCCACGAAGACCGCTCCGGGGTTGGTGCCGGTGAACGGCGGGCCGCCCTCGGCCGCGGCGAAGAGCGTGGCGCCCAGGGACCACAGGTCCGACTCGGGGGTGGCGTCCCGCCCGCGCACCTGCTCGGGGGCCATGAACGCCGGGGTGCCCAGGATGGCGCCGGTCTGGGTGAGGGTGGCATCGCCGTCCAGCGCGGCGATGCCGAAGTCGGTCAGCACCACCCGCCGGCCCTCGAGCAGCACGTTGGCGGGCTTGATGTCGCGGTGCACGATGCCCTGGCCGTGCGCGAGCCGCAACGCGTCCAGCATCTGGACGCCGATCTGGGCGACCTCGCCGACCGGCAGCCGCTCCCTCTCGGTCAGCAGGTCGTGCAGCGAACCGCCCTCGATGTACTCCATCACGATCCACGGGCGGCCGTCCTCACCGGCCACCCGGTCGTAGACGGTGATGATCCCGGGATGCTTGAGCCGGGCCGCGGCACGGGCCTCGCGTTCCATCCGGGCGTAGAAGACCTGGCGCTCCTCCGCTTCGACCTGCTCGGGCAGCCGCAGTTCCTTGATCGCGACCGTGCGGTCCAGGTCGGAGTCCCAGGCGCGCCACACCACGCCCATGCCGCCGCGGCCGATCGGGGCGAGGATCCGGTACCGGCCGCCCAACAGCTCCCCGAGGTCCTCGATCACAGCGGGAAGCATAGTGCGAACCCCCTCCAAACAGACACCGGTGTCTGCTGATGGCCTGGGCCGTCCATCGGTCGAAGGAGCCGGTCGCGGAACCGGCGGGCCTGTCGTGTGAGGTGCCTTGTGGAGTGGGTGGCTCGGCGGCATCCTGCCGGGCGGCGTGCGGAGGCTTCAGGAGCCCCTGGAAACGCGGAGCGCCCCCGGCGTGGCGTGGTGCACGGCAGGGGCGCTTCAGAATGGCGGTGGTGGTGGGATTCGAACCCACGGAAGGTTGCCCTTCACACGCTTTCGAGGCGTGCGCCCTCGTCCACTAGGCGACACCACCGCGGGGAAGCCTACCCGACTCTGCGGTGCGCGAAGAACTCGACGAGGAGCGCGCCGCACTCCTGCGCCAGCACTTCGGCGATGACCTCGGGACGGTGGTTGAGACGGCGGTCGCGTACGACGTCCCACAGCGAGCCCACGGCGCCCGCCTTGGGGTCGATCGCTCCGTACACGATGCGGTCCACGCGGGCCTGTACGGCGGCCCCGGCGCACATGGTGCACGGCTCCAGGGTCACCACCAGCGTGCAGCCGTCCAGGCGCCAGGAGCCGCGTGCGGCGGCCGCGGCGCGCATCGCGACGATCTCCGCGTGGCCGGTGGGGTCGGCGGAGCGCTCGCGGTCGTTGTGGCCGGTCCCGATGACCGCGCCGGACGCGTCCAGGACGACGGCGCCGACCGGAACGTCCCCCGACTCGGCGGCCCGCCGCGCCTCGTCCAGTGCCAGCCGCATCGGCCCGCCGAACTCGGCCTCGACCGCTCCGCCGCCCGCCGGAGGACGGTGCGCGGTGCCCTGGGGAGTGATCTCAGTCACGGAGCCGGTCGAACTCCTCGCCGAACCCGGCCAGTTCGGCGACCGTCAGCAGGGCGTCCCCCGGCAGCGCCCGCTCGCCCAGGTCGGCGAGCCGCTTGCCGTCGACGCCGAGATCCTCCAGCAGCTCGGGGTCGCCGCCCACGTCGCCGTCCGGGGCCTCGCCCACCAGCTGGTAGAACAGGCCCCCCAGCCCGTCCTCGCGGACGGTCGAGATGAAGGCCCTCGGCTCGTTCTCCCCGTCGAGGCGGAGAACGGCGAACCAGTCGTCGTCCTGCTCGATCAGGAGCAGCACCGGATCGCCGTACGATTCCACGGCGGCCTCGCGCATGAGGTCGGCGACGTCGTCGACGCCCTCGGCCTCCGCGAGCACGGCCTCGGTCCCCACCCACCCCTGCGGGGTCCGGGCGAAGACGGCGGCGAAGTAGGACACCAGCTCATTGTGACCCACGAGATCGCCCCGGTCACACCCCTTGTCCGGGACCGGGCGGGGGTGATCAGCCGATGGCGTCCAGCGCCCGCTCGAAGGCGGGGGCGAAGCCGACGCGGCCGGCGATGCTCAGCAGCATCTCGTCCGGGTAGAGCTCCAGGTCGCCGGAGATCGCGCCGAGCTCCATCTCGTCCAGGCCCAGCTCCGCGAAGATCGACATGTCGCCCACCGGGAGGACCTGGTCGAGCTCCTCGTCCTCCGGGATCGGGATGTCCAGATGATCGAGCACCTGACCGGCCAGCGGCCAGTCCACCGACGCGGTCACGTCGGAGAGGAAGACCATCACCTCGTCGCCGAGCAGCCGGATCGCGACGAAGAAGTCGTCGCCCACCGACACCAGCCCGATGGTGCCGCCCAGGCTCGGCTGCTGGCGGAGGGCGTGGATCAGCCCGTCCAGGTCCTCGGTCAGCGCGACGGGGAGGACCTCCGCCTCCCAGCGTTCGTCCTCCCGATACACCACGACGGCGAAGTCCGTCGCGTCCACATCCGTCATTTCCACCCCACCGGCGCGGTTCCTGCCAGGGCATGGTCGCAGATGCGGCGCGCCCTCGTGTCCCCCACCGCCAAACTGGCCCTCGTGACCGTCCGTGAGGTGAGCCGACAGCGCCTTCTGGGCGCCGCGGACGAATCTACTCGATTCCTGATCAGTTAATCCGGAAGGTGCGGCGACGGAGGGCCGCGTGGATCCGGGCGCGGCGGGAGCGGTGCGGGGTCACGCGGCGGCGCAGTTCGCGCGCCTCGGCCAGTTCGCGCAGGAAGATCGCGCGGCGGCGGAGGTGGTCGCGGACCTCCTCCGGGGACACGGCCGGCTCGGTGGCATCGTGCGCGCCCTCCGCCGCCTCCTCGGAGTCCTCGGGGGGTGTCCACGGGCGTGCGGTGCGGTCGCGGGACGGGGCCCCGGCGGCCGCGCCCGGCGCCGCCCGGTCCTCCTCGTCTCCGCCGCCGGCCGCGGCGTCCCTGGCGCGCGCTCCCTCGTTTCTCGCCAGCGCTCCGGTGACCTCCAGGAAGGCGTCATCGGCCGACGCCGCGCGTCTCGGCTGCTGGTCGCGATCTCGGGTCATAACGGCATCGTGCCCCGCAGGGCGGACTCCTATCCTCCTGTCGGCTTTGTGTGGCCTTGACGGACGCGTTCCGGGGCCGCGGCCTGGGGTGCGGGCCGGATGATCGGGCGCGGGTACGGTGTGCGCATGCAGACCCTTGCCGTCGACCACCCGCTCGTCGCGCACAAGCTCACCATGCTGCGGGACGTGACCACCGACTCCCCCACGTTCCGCCGCCTGGCCGACGAGCTCGTCACGCTGCTGGCCTACGAGGCCACCCGTGACGTCCGGGTCGCCGATGTCACCGTGGAGACCCCGCTGGTGCCGGCGCAGGGGGTCCAGCTCGCCAGCCCCAAGCCGCTCGTCGTCCCGATCCTGCGCGCCGGGCTGGGGATGCTGGACGGGATGACCCGCCTGCTCCCCACCGCTGAAGTGGGATTTCTCGGGATGATCCGCGATGAAGGGACGCTGCAGGCGCAGACCTATGCGACGCGTCTGCCCGAAGACCTCTCCGGACGCCAGTGCTACGTCCTGGACCCGATGCTGGCGACCGGCGGCACCCTGGCGGCCGCGATCCGGCTGCTGTTCGAGCGCGGCGCCGACGACGTCACGGCGATCTGCCTGCTGGCGGCGCCGGAGGGGCTCATGTACATGGAGCAGGCCTTCGAGGGGACGCAGGCGCCGATCCGGGTCGTGACGGCCGCCATCGACGCGCACCTCAACGAGCAGGGCTTCATCATGCCCGGCCTGGGCGACGCGGGGGACCGCCTCTACGGGGTGGTCTGAGCACGTCCCATCGCCCCATCGGCCCTGCGCCCTTCTCCCGAAGCCGTGTGACATATCCCACTCACACGGCTTCTTCTCTTCTGTCCCCGTGGCCGCCGCACGGGCCGCGCCCCGGCCCCAGAGTCCGCACTGGGACGAATAGTTCCTCTCACCTGCGTTGACGCCGAACTTGCGACGGACCGTACCGACTCTTGACCAAGCCCAGAAGGTGCGATGTTCGCGGATGGGTCACGGTGGGTAATAAGCAGCTACGGAACGCAGTGATCGTTCCCCTCCGCCGCCCTGGCAACTGGGGACCGCGAGGACCGGGGCGGTGCGAGCGAGGCTCGAGGACACGTGATGGCTCACCAAGGGGACAACCAGCGGCTGTCGGGCTACGAAGAGGTCGGCGACCGTCTCACCGAGGAGTTCGCGGGCGTGCACCCGCCCGAGACGGTGCAGCGCTGCGTCGCCGCGGCGCGGCACGGCGCGCAGGAGGTCACGGGGGGCGCGGCGCCGGACCTGGTGGAACGGATCGCCCGCAAGCACCTGCAGGTGCTGGCGGTCGTGGCCGCCGAGAAGCGCCGGCGGTCGCCGCGCTCGACCCTCGGCAACGCTCCATAGCCCTTACTTTGCGGCACATCGGGGCTGTGCGAGACTGGCGTGGGGTCTGTGGGTCATCATGCTCCGGGAGGCAGCCGTGCCCGCCAAGAAGTACATCACGTGGGCTGCCGCGGCCTTCGTGGCGTTCTATGTCGTCAGCCAGCCCGACCGCGCGACCCGGTCGCTGAACGACGCGGCGGACGGTCTCGCCTCCGTCGCCGGTTCCCTGGTCACCTTCGTCAACACGCTGGCCTGAGGGGGTCGGGATGAGGCTGGTGACCCCCGGCGACTCCGCGCCGGCGTCGGTGAACAAGTACCTGCTGCCGCACGAGAACCAGGTGATCACGGTGCGGCGGCATCCCGCCGTGCTGATGCTGCCGGTCGGCCTGGTGCTGGCCGGGCTGATCGTCGCCGGCGTGCTGAGCAACACCGTCACCCAGGCCACCAGCTGGATCTGGTGGGGCTGGCTGATCCTGCTCGCCTGGTTCGTCTGGCGGGTGGCCGAGTGGTCGGTCGACTACTTCGTGATCACCAACCAGCGGATGCTGCTGACCACCGGGCTCATCACCCGCAAGGTCGCGATGATGCCGCTGGCCAAGGTCACCGACATGAGCTTCCGGCGGACGATCATGGGCCGGATGCTCGGGTACGGGGACTTCGTGCTGGAGTCCGCGGGTCAGGACCAGGCGCTGGACACGGTGGACTACCTGCCCTACCCCGAGCAGCTGTACCTCGAGGTCTGCGAGATGATCTTCCCCAACAAGAACCCCTCCGACGACTGATCCCCGTCCCGGCTCCCGCTCCGCCTCGGGTCGTTCTGGGGTGGTTCGGGGGTGAAAGTCGGCCGGGTTCGGCCGTACTCGACGGTAGCAACTGCCGTGATATGGCGGGTTTGTAGGGATTTTCGGGCTCGGTCTACGCGAATTTAGGGCATCGCCGACCGATCGGCACGTGACCGGCTACGGTAAGAGGAAGATCCCCTGAGCGCGCGGGTGATCCCGGGGCCCCGACGGCGTCCCGGGATCGGCGGCGCACACCGGTGAAGGGCATGGGGGCCGGAGCCGGCCAGGTGATCGCCACCCGTGCCGCTTCTTTACTCTCGATGTGTGTTAACCCGCAATGTGCAATCATGTCGGCACCCCAGCCGCCTGATTACTTCCGCTAAGTGAGTCCACATGCCGGGTCCAGGCAACGTCGGCGAACGTGTCCGCAACCTGCGCCTGACCAGACGCTTGTCGCAGGCGCAACTCGCCGGTCACGACCTCTCCGACAGCTATATCTCTCTGATCGAGTCCGGAAAGCGGACGCCCACGCCGACCGTCCTGCGGATGCTGGCCGAACGGCTCGGCTGCACCCCGGAGTACCTCGCCGAGGGCGTCGAGCCGGAGCAGCGCGCCCACCTGGAGGTCCGGGAGAGGCACGCGCACCTGGCGCTGCTGGCCGGTGACCCGGCCACGGCGGAGGCCGGCTTCGACGATGTGATCGCCCGCAGCGACGATCCCGACCTCACCTCCCGCGCCCGCTGGGGCCGCGCCCGCGCGCTGGAGGAGCTGGGCCGTACCGACGACGCCATCACCCTGTTCGAGGAGCTGCGCGAGCAGGCCGAACGCGACCCGGGCCGGACGAGCTGGCTGCCCCCGGTGATCGCGCTGGCCCGCTGCTACCACGCCGTCGGCGACCTCGGCCAGGCGGTCGCGCTGGGAGAACGCGCCCTCAACCGCCTGCGCCATCTGGGCCTCGGCGTGGGCCACGAGTACACCGAGGTCGGGCGGATCCTGCTCCTGGCGTACGTGGACCGGTCCGACCCCGTCCGCGCCCACGCGCTGGGACGGCGCATGCTGGCGCCCAGGGAGACCACCCCCGACGAGCCCGCGGAGTACACGGAACCGGCCGACGGCTACCAGAAGGCCAGCTCGCGCGCGCTGAGCGAGGGCGCGGTGGGGGACGCCCTCTACCTGGCCGACCAGGCGCTCGCCGCGTACAGCGGAGCGAGCCCCGCCTTCGCCCAGGCCCGCCTGAACCTGGCCGGGGCCAAGGCCCTCCTGCGAGGCGTCGCCCCGTTCGGCCACGAACTCGACCTCGCCACCCCCTTGGAGAAGGGCGACGAGGAGCAGCCCGTGGGCGGTGTGCTCCTGGGACGTCCCGCGGGCCCCGGCTGGCAGCGGAACGAGGGGGCGCGCGCGACGGCCGCCGAAGAGGCCATCGAACTCCTTGAGGGCACCTCCGTCCTCGAAGGCTTCGAGGCCACCGAGAGCACCATCGAGAAGGCCCGCGCGCTCGTCCTCGTGGGCCGTCCCGACCAGGCGACCGCCATGCTGGAGGACTTCCTCGACACCGGCATGGCCCTGGCCGCGCCCACGGCCAACATCCCGGCCCATGTGACGGCCCACCCCGGAGTCGACCCGGCCGCCCGCGTGCGCAAGACCACGCAGGCACGCATGGTCCTGGCACGGGCACGGCTGGCCCAGGGCGACCCGACGGCCGCCCTGGTGGTCCTGCGCGCCGCCGACGGTGACCTCAAGCGGCTGACCCCCGGCCGGCAGGCCGCCCAACTGTTCAGGGAACTGGGCGAGCTGTTCGAACTCGCCGGCGACACCGAGGGCGCCACCATCGCGTACCGCCAGGCCCTAGAGGCCGCCGGACTCCGCCCCGCCCGCGCCCACACCGCCGACTGCGACCTGGGCCGAGTCTGAGCCCGGCTCAATGACCTCGACCGTTCTGAGCCCGGGGCACCCCGGGGATGGCCGAACCCCGGACGATCTGGCACGGGTCTGAGCCGGGCCGACCCGGCACGGCCTGAGCCCAAGGCGACCTGGCACGGGTCTGAGCCCGGCAAGCTGCGGCGAAACTGAGCCCAGGCGAGTCGGGGAGAGGGCCGAGCTCAGGGCGACCTGGCCCTCGTCCGGTGAAGGCGTGACCGGCTTCTTTGGCAGGGCCGGAATATAACCACGGCAGCGGTGGTCCTAACATGTAAACGTAGGATGATTGGTGGAATCGGCCGCCGCCGTCCTGCCGCCGTGATCGTTCGAGGGGGAGTCTTGACTCTGCGCACAGCCCGCCGCTCGTCCCTGGTCGAGCAGGTGATCGACCAGCTCAGGGGTGAGATCGCGACGGGCGTGTGGCCGGTCGGGGCCAAGATCCCGCCCGAGCCCGCGCTCGCCGAGAGCCTGGGCGTCGGCCGCAACACCGTCCGCGAGGCCGTACGGGCACTGACCCACGCCGGGTTGCTGGAGTGCCGCCAGGGCGACGGCACCTACGTGCGGGCCACCAGCGAGCTGTCCGGCGCCGTACGGCGGCGGCTGCAGACCGCCGAACTGGTCGAGATCCTCGAGGTGCGGCGCGGGTTCGAGGTGGAGGCCGCCCGGCTGGCGGCCGCGCGCCGTACTGAGGCCGACATCGCCGCGATCGGCGACGCGCTCGCCCGGCGGGACGCCACCTGGGCCGCCGGGGCGCACGCCGAGTTCGTGGAGGCCGACCTGGAGTTCCACACGGCGGTCGTGGAGGCCACCCACAACCGGGTGCTGATCGAGCTCTACCGCGACTTCAGCGCCGTGCTGCGGGCCAGCATCGGGGCCGCGGGCACCCTGCTGCGGCACTCGGACGTCCCGCACGGCCCCATCGCCGCCGCGATCGAGGCGGGCGACGCGGAGGCCGCGGCGCAGGCCACGCACACCTGTCTGGACGAGATCCTCCGGTCCACGGAGACGCGTCCGCCGGCCACCCAGGCCGCACCGGCTCCTTCTTGACGGCCTCCCGGCCCGTTCCGCCGTTCCGCCGTTCCGGCCCGGCCCGTTCGTCGGGACCGTTCCAGGCGCCTGACCACGTGCGCCGCCGGCCCGCCGGCTCGTCGTCCACCACGAGCCGCTGATCCCGCGGGCGTGCACGCCCGGCGGAGCCCGGCCCCGGCCCCATCCCGTCCCCGATACCTGTTCCCCTGCTCTCCTGCCCGGTCGCGCGGGCGCCGACGAAGGCGAAATGACTGCTTCATCACCGAACATCAGCCGTGCCACCGCCGCGTGGACGTTCCTCGGCCTGATCCTCCTGACCGTCAACCTGCGGGCGGCCATCACCGGCATCTCGCCGATGCTCGCCGACCTGCGGGACGTGTTCGGGCTGTCCGGGGTCGAGGTCAGCGTCCTCACCACGCTGCCCGTGCTGTGCCTGGGCCTGTTCGCCTACCTCGCGCCCCTCCTGGCGCGGCGGCTGGGCGCCGAGCCCGCGATCGCGCTCTCGCTGCTGCTGATCACGGCCGGGATCGTGCTCCGGGTGGTCCCGTCGCGGGCGGCGCTGTTCGCCGGGACGGTCCTCGCGGGCGCGGGCATAGCGATGGGCAACGTGCTGACGCCCTCGGTGGTCAAGCGCGTGTTCCCGCGCCGCGTCGGGTCGCTCACCGGCATGGCGATGATGCTGATGGCCACCAGCGGCGCGATCGCCGCCGGGCTGGCCGTCCCGCTGAACGACGCGGCCGGCTGGCGGGTCGCGCTGGCCGTGTGGGCCGTGCCCTCGCTGTTCGCGGCGCTGGCCTGGGGCCCGCTGGCCCTCAGGGGCCGCCGCCGCGAGGACGCGACGCCCGTCCGGGACGGGGCGTCCGCCGGGGCGGAGCGCGGGCACGGGTCGCTGCTGCGTTCGCCGCTGGCCTGGCACGTCACCGCGTTCTTGGGCTTGGCCTCGCTGATGTTCTACGTCCTCATGTCGTGGCTGCCGGAGATCATGCGCGATCACGGGCAGCCGCCCGCCGCCGCCGGGAGCATGGTCTCGGTCATGATGATCATCGGTATCCCGCTGGGCTTCCTGGCCCCGGTGGTGGCCGCCCGGATGCGCGACCAGCGGCCCCTCATCGTCGGCATCGCGGCGATCATGGCGGTGGGCCTGACCGGGCTGCTGCTGTTCCCCGAGCCCGCGTGGGTGTGGGTGACGATCCTCGGCGTGGCCACCGGCAGCGCGTTCCCGCTGGGCTTCACACTGCTGACCCTCCGCTCGCCGACCCCGCTGGTGGCCGCGCGACTGTCGGGTATGGCGCAGGGCGGCGGCTACCTCCTGGCCGGACTGGGACCGCTGGCCGTCGGCCTCCTGCACAGCGCCACCGGGAACTGGGACGTGTCGCTCGGCCTGCTACTGGCCCTGGTCGTCCCCGAACTGATCTTCGGCCTGCTCGCCGCCCGCCCCGCGTTCGTCCGGACGGGCCCACCCCGCCGCGAGGAGGGCGTGGAGAAGCTGATCGAGCCCAAGGGCGTCCCCGCGGCCGTCCCCGCGGGATCGGCCGCCGGTGGCCGGAACGCGCTCGGCTAACCGTTCGGGCGGCCCGCGTCCATGTCGAAGACGCGCGCGTGCAGGACGAGCCGCTGGTGGAGGGCGGCGCGGAGCGCCCGGTGCAGGCCGTCCTCCAGGTAGAGCTCGCCCTGCCACAGGACGACGTGCGGGAACAGGTCGCCGTAGAACGTGGAGTCCTTGGCCAGCAGAGACTGCAGGTCCAGCTCCCGCTTGGTGCTGACGAGCTGGTCCAGCCGGACCTGGCGGGGCGGGATCTTGGCCCAGTCACGGGGCGTCAGGCCGTGCTCCGGATAGGGCCGCCCGTCACCCACCGCCTTGAAGATCACCCTCTGAGTCTACGGCGTCTGGTGGGGCCAGAGAAGACGGCGCAACCGGCCGGGTCACCCGTGCCGGTGCGTCCGGTCAACCGCGAAGTCACTGATCAGAGCCCTCTGCGGCACCGTCCGGGACACGCCCCGGCGGCACGTCCACCGCCCGGACCTGGCCTCCGTGTAACGCTACGCGCCCCCGCCCGGACGGTGTTCGGCCGCCGCCGCGATGTTGCGCGCCATGCCGCCGAAGACCGCCGCGTGGAACGGGGAGACGCCCCACCAGTACGCGTGCCCCGCCAGCCCGTGCGGATGGAACACCGCCCGCTGCAGGTACACCGTCCGGCCCCGGGCGTCGCGTCCGATCATCAACTCCAGCCACGCCGGCCCGGGCAGGCGCATCTCCGCGCGCAGCCGCAGCAGCCGACCCGGTTCGATCTCCTCCACCCGCCAGAAGTCCAGCGAGTCGCCCGCCCGCAGACGCGCCGCGTCCCGCCGCCCGCGCCGCAGCCCCACCCCGCCCAGCAACCGGTCCATCCAGCCCCGCACCGCCCAGGCCAGCGGGAACGAGTACCAGCCGTTCTCCCCGCCGATCCCCTCGATGACCCGCCACAGCTCCCCGGGCGTCGCGTCCACGACCCGCGCGCGACGGTCGGCGTAGAGGCTGCCGCCCGCCCAGCCCGGGTCGGTCGGGAGCGGGTCGCTGGGGGCGCCGGGCACGGACGCCGACGACCAGCGCGTGCTCACGTCCGCCTCCCGGATCCTCTGGAGCGCCAGCCCCACCGCCCGCTCGAACCCGACCCTCCCCTCGGGCGGATCCGGGACGTACCGGGTGATGTCGTTCTCCTGGCACACCACCTCGTGCCGCAGCGACTCGGCCAGCGGCCGGGCGATCCCCGGCGGCACGGGCGTCACCAGCCCCACCCACAGGCTCGACAGCCGCGTCGTCAGCACCGGCACGGGCAGGATCAGGCGCCGCGGCAGCCGGGCGACCCACGCGTACCGCTGCATCATGTCCCGGTACGACAGGACGTCCGGGCCGCCGATGTCGAACCCGCGATCCACCTCGGCCGGGAGGGACGCGCATCCGACCAGGTAGCGCAGGACGTCCCGGACCGCGATCGGCTGCACCAGGGTCCGCACCCACCGCGGCGCGACCATCACCGGCAACCGCTCGGTCAGGTACCGCAGCATCTCGAACGACGCCGACCCCGACCCGATGATCATCGCGGCCCGCAGCACCGCGGTCGGCACGGCCGACGACTGCAGGATCCGCCCGACCTCGGCGCGCGACCGCAGATGCGGGGACAACTCCTGGTCCGCCTCCTCAGGGGGCACCGGCCCGCCCAGGTAGACGATCCGGCGCACGCCCGCCTCCTCGGCGCAGGCCGCGAAGATCTCGGCGGCGCGACGGTCGGTGGCCTCGAACTCCGGACCCTTGCCGAGCGCGTGGACGAGGTAGTACGCGACCGCGACGTCCTTCAGCGCCACCGCCATCGACTGGGGGTCGGTCACGTCACCCTGCACGACCTCCACCCGATGCGCCCACGGATGGTCGCGCAGCTTCTCGGGCGACCGCGCCAGGCAGCGCACCGCGTACCCGGCCTCCAGCAACTCGGGCACGAGTCGTCCGCCGATGTAGCCGGTCGCCCCCGTCACCAGGCACAGTTCGCCGTTCCCGCGCGGTCCGTCCATCTCACTCCCCCCCCGGCCGGTCCTCCGAGCCCCACCATTCCCCATCAGCCGTCCCCGTCACCCCCAAGACACGGAACCCGCAACCGGTCACGCAGCGGAAACCCCACCCGACCCACACCCCATCGCACCGCTCCGCTCGAACGTCCTACCTCCGACCGGCTGCGCAAGGCCAAAGGCCCCCACACGCTGCTTGACCGTGCCCAGAGCCCCGGCGAAGCTTCCCCACCGCCTAGGTCGTGCGCGCAGCGGCCGCTTCAAAAGCCGGGCGCAGGGCGTAGGTCGCGAAACGCCGCAGGTTGGGCCGACTCCCGGTCGCCGCCGGGCGATGCCTCCGAGCTCGCGCGCCTGCGCCAAGCCGCCGCGCGCTGGCGGGTCGGGCGCCGGATGCCATTGGGCGTGGCGGCCCGTCACCGTGCTGCTGAGCACCACACCGCGCTCATGCCTCTAGGGGCCGGGGAGGCAGGGGTTTTGGGGGCGGTCGCTCAGGACCGCTCGGAGGGGCACCAGACCGGCGGCCCGGCGGTCCCGAGTCGTGACCTCAGGAGCCGTCGGCCGCGGGAGGTCAGCGTTGACGGGGCGGTGGGTACGGCTCGTCGAGCGCATGCTCGGCGGCATGGTCTTCGCCGGCGCGGCGCGGGCGCTGACGGGCCTGGCGGGGCTCCGGCCGGGCGATGCCGCCGAGCTAGGCCGCCGCCAGTGTCTGGCTGCCGTCTCGGCGCGCCATGAGGAGATCACCAGCCCGCACTTCCCCTGTCTCCGCGCGGTGCCGGGTCGGGTGGTCTTGTCCGAGACGGCGCCGGACGTCATGTTGAACCCGGCGGCGGTCAGGGATCGTCCGGCAGCACTGGCGGCGAACGCGGCGAATGATCCCGCGTCGTTGACGGATGGCACGCGCCCCAGGGCGGTCGCCTCGTCCAGGGATGCCAGCAGCTCGGGCGTGGACGTGTCACCGGCGTAGGTGCTGCCGTAGTCGGGGGCGTCGACGATCGACTCGCGGAACCCGCCGGTCCGGAACCATTGGACTCGCACTCCCGATGGGCCCAGTTCGACGGCGTACTGGCGATACATGGCTTCGACGAGCTGCCACGCCAGCGCCGTCGATCCCATGAGGGGGTGGGGCGGCCCATATCCGACCATGGTCTGGACGACGCCGTCGCGTTGCTTGATCATGTGGGGTGCCACTGCCTGGACCGTGTGCATGTGGGACCGGGCGGCGACGGAGAGGGTGCGCTCGACGTCGTCGACCGGCAACTCGTGAAGAGGGGTCCCCTGTACCTCGTCATAGGTGACGGCTGTGAAGGCGATGTCGATGCGGCCATCGACGTCCACGACAGACCGGGCGTGCTCGCCGGTGGCGACGGCGTCGGTGACATCGAGTGCAGCGGCGGACGCGCTGAGCCCGGAGCCTGTGAGTTCGTCCGCCAGGGCTTGGACAGCCGAGTGGTTTCGACCGGCCAGGTGGACGCACGCCCCGTTCTCGGCGAACGCACGTGCGACGGCCCGGCCAACGGATCCGCCGGCTCCGTAGATCACGGCAGTCTTCCTTTGCAGCATGTGAATCCCTCCGGTGCGACTGTTCGCCTGGGTAGACCTGCGACCACGCGCTGAATCATTGGTGACGGGAGGCGCCCCAGGGGCACGTGGGGCTGGGTAGCCGACCCCACGCCGGGCCGGAGGCGTGGTGAGCGAGCGCCCGGCTGGGGTGGCCGGCCTACGCCGCCGGAGGTGGCGCCTTGATCTCCTGGAGGCGGATTCGGTGACTTCGCATAACAGGGCGGTGCCGCGATGCGACGGGCGATCGCAAGCCGTGCTTCCGGAAGGCACCAGGAACCCCGCTGCGCTCGCCAAGGCACGGCGGGCAGCGAATCTGAGGTCGAGCCGTACACCGTGGATGAGGTGCGTCGCTGCCGGTTGAGGGCCCAGGCGTCGAGGCCGATGATGACGGTCAGCGCGGCCGCGGCCACGCCCAGGAGCGCGCGGTTGCCCGAAACGCCTTTGCATGATGGCGCCTAAGGGCTGGCGAGGCGTCATGGGAGTGATCGGCTCGTCCACCAGGGCGATGGGCCGCTCGCCACCAGCACATCACCGGGGCCGTGCACAGCGCCTGGGCAGGCTGATCTGGATCTCGGGCCGATCCGACGGCGAAGGAGACCAAACGCAGAACGCCGGGTGCTCCGCTGTGGGAACCGCCCGGCGTTGTGCCTGTTCACGCTGGCGGAGGATGCGAGATTCGAACTCGCGAGGGCGTGAACCCAACACGCTTTCCAAGCGTGCGCCCTAGGCCACTAGGCGAATCCTCCGCAGGAGAGCTTACCGGTTCTCGAGGACTGACCGGACATCAATAACGGCCGAGAGGGGGATCGGGCCGTAGACGTGGGGGAAGAGCTGGCCGTCGGCTGGTTCGTGGCGGACGGGGGCCGGGAGCTGGGCGGGGTCGATGACCAGGAGGACGAGGGTCGTGCGGTCGATGTCCTTGTAGAAGCGGGACAGGACGCCCTCGACCTGGGCGAGGTCGGCGGAGCAGTGGATGAAGCCCTCGTCGTCCAAAGTGCGGCCCAGGGTGGACATGGTGTACGACACACCCGTGTCGCGGGCGGATTCCCAGTGGTGGCGCTCGGCGATGTGGAGGAGCGTTTCCTGGGGGGACGAGCGGTGGGGGGCGGGCATAGGGCCGGAGCCTACGTGAGTCGATCTGGGGCGGACGTGGCAACCGTGCAAACCCGGGGCCGCGGATGCCATAGACTCGGGGCAGACCCCTCGCACGGCGTCACCCTGTGAACCTCCCCAGGGCCGGAAGGCAGCAAGGATAAGCAGGCTCTGGCGGGTGTGCGGGGGGTCCCTTGGTTTAAGGCGACACTGTGCTTTCTGACGCTCTGCTTCTCGAGGAGGGCGGACCCCCGATGACCCTGGCTCTGTACCGCAAGTACCGGCCAGCGACGTTCGCCGAGCTCAAGGGGCAGGAGCACGTCGCAGAGCCCCTCCAGCAGGCGTTGCGGAACGGGCGGATCAACCACGCCTACCTCTTCAGCGGTCCGCGGGGCTGCGGCAAGACGTCCAGTGCCCGGATCCTGGCCCGCTCGCTGAACTGCGAGAAGGGGCCCACGCCCGAGCCGTGCGGAAGCTGCGACTCCTGCGTCGCGCTCGGCCCCACCGGCAACGGCCACATCGACGTGATCGAGATCGACGCCGCCTCCCACGGTGGTGTCGACGACGCCCGTGACCTGCGGGAACGCGCGTTCTTCGCGCCCGTCTCGGCGCGCTTCAAGGTGTACATCATCGACGAGGCGCACATGGTCACCCGGGAGGGCTTCAACGCGCTGCTGAAGCTGGTGGAGGAGCCTCCCCCGCACCTGAAGTTCGTGTTCGCGACCACCGAGCCGGAGAAGGTCATCGGGACGATCCGGTCCCGGACGCACCACTACCCGTTCCGGCTGATCCCGCCGGGCGTGCTCCAGGACCTGGTCGAGGAGATCCTCAGGGCGGAGGACGTCCCGTACGAGGAGGCGGCGCTGCCCCTGGCCGTACGGGCGGGCGCGGGATCGGCGCGGGACACCCTGTCGATCCTGGACCAGCTGCTGGCCGGCTCGGACGAGAAGGGCATCACCTACGCCAAGGCCGTGTCGCTGCTGGGCTACACCGACTCGGCGCTGCTGGACGAGGTGATCGGGGCGTTCGCCGCCCGTGACGGCGCGGCCGTGTTCGCCGCGATCGACCGGGTGGTCGAGAGCGGGCAGGACCCCCGCCGGTTCACCGCCGACCTGCTGGAGCGCGTCCGGGATCTGGTGATCCTGTCGAACGTGCCGGAGGCGGGCGGGACCGGGCTCCTGAACGTGCCGCCCGACGAGCTGGAGCAGATGCGGCGGCAGGCCGCGTCGATGGGGCCGGGAGAGCTGACGCGCGCCGCCGACCTGCTGCACACCGGGCTGACGGAGATGCGCGGGGCGACGTCGCCGCGGTTGCTGCTGGAGCTGATCTGCGCACGGATCCTCCTTCCCGCCGCGTACGAGGACGAGGCGTCGATGTTCGCCCGGCTGGACCGGCTGGAGCGCCAGGCGGCGCAGGGCGGGTTCGCCGGAGCCGGTGGCGGTGGCCCTGCGGGCGGCGGGCCGGCGCCGGCGTTCGCGGACGTTCCGGTGCCGCAGGCGGGGCCGTCCGGCTCGTCTTCGATTGTCGAGCGTGGTGGCGGGGGCGGGGAAGGCGAACGGGGTTCTGTGGATAACCGGCCGGGCGGGGACGCCGGCCGGGGCGCCCCGGCCGATGCCGGGCCCGCAGCCGCCGCCCGTCCGCAGGAAGCCCCCCGATCGGCGCCGCAGCCCGCCGCAGTTCAGGCGGCCGCGCCGCCACGTCCAGCGGCCCCGGCGCCAGCCCCGGCCCCGGCGGTACAGCAGTCGGCACCAGCGGCCCCGCCGGCGCCCTCGCAGGGCGGGGCGGACGTCTCGGCCGTCCAGCGGTACTGGCCGGACATCGTCGAGGCCGTCAAGCAGAAGAGCCGGGTCGCCTGGATGGCGATCATGTCGGGCGTCCGGCCGATCTCGCTGGACGGCAACCTCCTCACCCTGTCGTTCGAGGCGGAGGGGGCGCGGACCAACTTCACCAACGGCGGCCGGGACGTGGTGCTCCGCGAGGTCCTCCGGGAGCGGATGGGCGTCGAATGGAGGATCGACACCGTGCTCGGCGGTGCGATGCCCGCCGGTCAGGGCGGGCGTTCGGGCGGTCGGCAGGCGGGCAGGCCCGGCGGATCGGGCGGTCCCGGGGGCGGTGGATTCGGAGCGGCCCCCGCGTCGGCGTCCGGATTCGGCGGGGGCGGGGCCTCCGCGCCCGAGCCTTCGCGTCCCGGACCCGGTCAGCCGGCAGCGCAACCGGAGCCGTCCGGCGCACCGCAAGTGCACGGGGCGTCCGCGGCCTCCGTCCCGGGAGCGGGGCAAGGAGGGGCCGGTCCCGTACGGCAGGACCCCGACCCCGGGCCTCCGCCGCCCGACGAGCCTCCGCCACCGCCCGAGCCCTCGCCGGTGGACGAGAGTGACGAGGTCGACCCGGAAGGCGACGCCGACGCGGACGGTGCGGAAGCCGAGGCCAGCGGCATGGCCCTCATCCAGCGGGAGCTGGGCGGCCAGATCATCCGCGAGATCGACAACTCCTGAAGGCCGCCCGACCCTGAACCCCCTGAGCGGCGCCATTGGGCACGGGCAGGGGGCAGCACCGATAGCCCGCGCCCTAAGCGGGCGGGGGTGCCGGCGCAGGAGTCCTTTGGGGTTGGTCCGGGCGTGTCGGGCGAGATCATCGGGGGTGCGTGCCTTGGAGCAGCGCCGTTCCGCGACGGGGGCGCGTGGGATTCTGGATACGGAGTCGGCACGTACCGGAACGCGGGCGAAACCCGTAGTCTCGGGAAGACAGACGCGATGGTCGGCGGATCCGCCGAGTACGGGGCCCTTCGGGGGCGAGAGGAAACGGAGCACGCCGTGGAACCCGGTGGTCAGGTGAACTTCCAGGAGCTCCTGCAGCAGGCGCAGAAGATCTTCACCGCGCAGCAAGAGCTCGCGGAGGCCGAGGTGACGGGCACTTCGGGCGGTGGGCTCGTCACCGCGACGGTCAACGGCCAGGGCGAGGTGACCGGTCTGTCCATCGATCCGAAGACGATCGATCCCGACGATCCGGCCGATACCGCCGAGACCCTGGCCGACCTGGTGCTCGCGGCCATCCGTGACGCCGGACGAGGCGTACAGGAGCTGCAGCAGTCGGCGATGGCGCCGCTCGCCGCGCTCGGTGGCGGGCTTCCGGGGCTCGGTGGTGCCGGAGGGGGTGGTATCCCCGGCATGCCCGACATCTCCGGCCTCCCGGGCATGCCCGGATTCCCAGGATTGCCCGGCTCCGGTGCGCCCGGTGCGCCCGGTGGCCCCGGCGGGCCGAGCGGTTCGGAGGACGAAGGCGGCGAGGGCCCGGAGGAGCAGGGCGGCGCCGGGAAGCCGGGGAGCTGATCTTCCGTCGGAGCCGGACACGGCCCGGTGCCTGGACGGATCGGCCGTTCCGGCAGGCCGGACAGGCCGTCCGCAAGTCACCGTGAGGTGAGCGGACCATACCGTCACCGCGCCGGGAGTCGTATCGTGGTCGGTCGTCGTCACCCATCGACGGCCTAGCGTGAAAGGAAGGGACCGTTGTACGAAGGGGTCGTTCAGAACCTCATCGACGAACTGGGCAGGCTGCCCGGCGTCGGCCCCAAGAGCGCGCAGCGGATCGCCTTCCACCTCCTCGCCGCCGATCCCGCCGACGTCGAACGGCTGTCCAAGGCGCTCAAGGAGGTCAAGGACAAGGTCCGTTTCTGTAAGACCTGCGGCAACGTCGCCGAGGAGGAGGAGTGCCGGATCTGCCGGGACGCGCGCCGCGACCCCCAGGTCATCTGCGTGGTCGAGGAGTCCAAGGACGTCGTCGCCATCGAGAAGACCCGGGAGTTCCGCGGCCGCTACCACGTGCTCGGCGGGGCGATCAGTCCCATCGAGGGCGTGGGCCCGGAGGACCTGCGCATCCGGGAACTGATGCAGCGACTCGCCGACGGCACCGTGAACGAGCTGATCCTCGCCACGGACCCCAATCTGGAGGGCGAGGCCACCGCGACGTATCTCGCCCGTCTCGTGAAGCCCATGGGGCTGACCGTCACCCGCCTGGCCAGCGGCCTGCCGGTGGGTGGGGATCTGGAGTACGCCGACGAGGTGACGCTGGGCCGCGCATTCGAAGGACGGAGGCTGCTCGATGTCTGACTCCAACAGCCCACAGGACTGGAACGCCCTCGCCGAGCGGGTGGCCCGCCATGTGGAGAACTATCTCAACGGGCTCGAGGCCGTCGCCCGGGGCGATGGCGGCCGCCACACCGTGCCGCTGCTGCTCCTGGAGGTGTCGCAGGTCATCCTGGCCGGTGCGCAGCTGGGCGCCAGCGCCGACGTGATCCTTCCGGACAACTGGGAGCCGGAGGTCGGCGAGGACCCGGACCTGGACGAGATCCGGCAGGGCCTGTCCGAGCGGCTCATCGGGGTGGACGAGTACACCGAGGTCTTCGACCCGTACAAGGACGACGAGACGACGTCCTACCGGCTCTCCGACGACCTCGTCGACGTCGCCAGCGACCTGGTCCACGGACTGCGCCACTACCAGCACGACCGTCCGCTGGAGGCGCTGTGGTGGTGGCAGTACTCCTACTTCAACCACTGGGGCAACCACGCCGGCGCCGCGCTCCGGGCCCTGCACGCCGTGATCGCGGGCGCCCGCCTGGACGTCGCCGACGAGGCCACGGCGGCGACGGAGGCGGCCGGCGTCCTCTGACGCGGTGACGGGGTCGGCGGCGGCGCGTCGTGCGCGGCCGCGGCCCGTACGTGCCCGGGCGGTCTCCGAGCCGGCCGGGCGCCGCTCTGACCGGAGCGAGTCCGGATATTCGCGGTTTTGCGGGGCATACTCGATCAAGCGTGATCAAAGTCGTGGAGTTACCTGGTCGTAACGCATTCGAGTCACCTCGGTAGACTCGACCGCGGTACGCCAGACCCCTATCCGAGGAGCGCCCACTCGTGGCTCTTGTCGTGCAGAAGTACGGTGGCTCCTCCGTCGCCGATGCCGAGCGCATCAAGGCGGTCGCCCAGCGCATCGTCGCGAACAAGAAGGCGGGGAACGACGTCGTCGTCGTGGTCTCCGCCATGGGTGACACGACGGACGACCTCATCGATAAGGCCAAGCAGGTCAGCCCGCTCCCGCCGGTCCGTGAGCTGGACATGCTGCTCACCGCCGGGGAGCGGATCTCCATGGCGCTGCTGGCCATGGCCATCGCCAACCTGGGCCACGAGGCCCGCTCGTTCACCGGCTCCCAGGCCGGGGTGATCACCGACGGAGCGCACGGCAAAGCCAAGATCATCGACGTCACGCCGGGCCGGATCCGCACCGCCCTGGACGAGGGCTCGATCTGCATCGTGGCCGGGTTCCAGGGCGTCTCGCAGGGCACCAAGGACATCACCACGCTCGGGCGCGGCGGCTCCGACACCACCGCGGTCGCGCTGGCCGCGGCGCTGGACGCCGACGTGTGCGAGATCTACACCGACGTGGACGGCGTCTTCACCGCCGACCCGCGGATCGTCCCGGCCGCGCGCCAGATCCCCCGCATCTCCTACGAGGAGATGCTGGAGATGGCCGCCAGCGGGGCCAAGATCCTGCACCTGCGCTGCGTGGAGTACGCACGCCGCTACAACATCCCGATCCACGTGCGGTCCTCCTTCAGCCAGAAGGAGGGCACCTGGGTCGTCGACAGCAGCGATATCGAGGGCAAGAGGGACCAGAACATGGAACAGGCGATCATCTCCGGCGTCGCGCACGACCGCAGCGAGGCCAAGATCACCGTGGTGGGCGTCCCGGACAAGGTCGGCGAGGCCGCCTCGATCTTCACGGTGCTCTCCGAGGCCGAGATCAACATCGACATGATCGTCCAGAATGTCTCGGCCGCCTCCACCGGCCGCACCGACATCTCCTTCACCCTCCCGGCCACCGACGGGCAGACCGCGCTCACCGCGCTGAACAAGGTGAAGGACCGGATCGGGTTCGAGTCGCTGCGCTACGACGACCGGATCGGCAAGGTCTCGCTGATCGGCGCCGGGATGCGCTCACACCCGGGCGTCACCGCGTCCTTCTTCTCCGCGATCGCCGACGCGGGCGTCAACATCGAGATGATCTCCACCTCGGAGATCCGGATCTCGGTGGTGGTCGCCCAGGACGACATCGACACCGCGGTGGCGGCCGCCCACCGCGCGTTCGACCTCGACGCCGAGCAGGTCGAGGCCGTCGTCTACGGCGGCACCGGCCGCTGACGCCGGCCACCGATCGTCGACGAGCGCCCGGCCGTCGCCGGGGGCCTTGAGCCCCCGGCGACGGCCGTCGTCGTCGATGCCCCAACCGTTGAAGCGAAGGCGCCCTACCGTTGGCGAGGGCGCTTGGCCATCGGCGGTGGGCGGCGGGGTTTGGCCCTTTGGCGCTGGCGACGGGTCGTCGAGACTTCTTGGGGCGCGGGGGTGGCGGCCTGGGCGTCAGCGCGGACGGTTGATCGTTGAGGCGGTCGCCTTGGCCGTTGGCGTTGTCTGCTCGGCCGTTGACGTCCAGTGACTTGTCGTCAAGGCGATCGACCGGCCTCGGACGTCGTTGTGCTGGGGGACGGCCCGGTGAGGTCATTTGGGATTCGGGCGCCCGGGAGCGGCGGGGCGGGGCGCGAACAAGTTGAGCTTCCGCGCCTTAGGGTGGCCTACGTGACCGAGACCAAGGCGGTGAAGTCGGAGCAGACGCGTGCGCTGATCGTGCAGACGGCGCTGCGGCTCTTCCGCGAGCGCGGGTACGAGGCGACGACGATGCGGGCGATCGCCAAGGAGGCCGGGGTCTCGGTCGGCAACGCCTACTACTACTTCGGCTCCAAGGAGGAGCTGATCCAGGCCTACTACGACGAGCTCCAGGAGGACCACGTCAAGGCCTGCCGGGCCGTCCTCGACACCGAACGGGAGTTCGCGGCGCGGCTGATGGGGGTGCTGAAGGCCCGGGTCGACACGATGGTGCCGTACCACGAGTTCGCCGGGAAGTTCTTCAAGTTCGCGGCCGAGCCCACCAGCCCCCTCAACCCGTTCAGCGCTGACGCGGGTCCGGCGCGGACCGCGGCCGTCGCCATCTACCGCGAGGTCGTGGACGGCTCCACCCTGAAGATCGACGAGGAGTTCCGCAAGGAGCTTCCCGAGCTGCTGTGGCTCTACTCCATGGGGATCGTCCTGTACTGGGTGCACGACAGCTCCCCCGGCTGCCGCAAGACCTACCTCCTGGTGGACCGCACCGTGCCGCTGGTCAACCGCATGGTCGCGATGTCGCGGCTGCCCGGCTTCAAGTCGGTGACGCGGGAGCTGGTGGACATCATCCGCGACGTCCGCGCCTGACGCGACCCCGCCCGCCGGTCGTGCTCACGGCACGTCAGGTGAGGCCGAGGTGCTTGCGGGCGAAGGTCATCTCGGCCTCCATCTGCTTGATCCGCTCCTCGACGACCAGGGAGCCGTGGCCGGCGTCGTACCGGTACACCTCGTGCGGACGGCCCAGTTCGGTGAGCTTGCCGAGGTAGTTGTCGATCTGCCGGATGGGGCAGCGCGGGTCGTTCTCCCCGGCCAGGATCAGGACGGGCGCCTTCACGTTCTCGATGTAGGTCAGCGGGGACGACTCGCGGTAGCGCTCCGGGACCTCCTCCGGCGACCCGCCGAACAGGGAGCGGTCGAAGGCCTGGAGGCCCTCCATCTCGTCCTCGTAGGCGGCGAAGTAGTCGGCGACGGGGACGGCGGCGACCGCCACGGCCCAGTCGTCGGACTGGGTGCCGATGCCCAGCAGGGTCAGGAACCCGCCCCAGGAGCCGCCCGTGAGGACGAGGCGGGACGGGTCGGCCAGGCCGGACGACACCGCCCAGTCGCGGACGGCCTTGATGTCCTCCAGTTCGGTGAGCCCGACGCGGCCCTCGATGGCGTCCCGCCACTGCGAGCCGTACCCGGTCGAGCCCCGGTAGTTGACGCGGACGACGGCGAAGCCGTGGTCGATCCAGGCGGCGGCGGCCGGGACGAAGGAGTCCTGGTCCTGGGCGGTCGGGCCGCCGTGGACGTCGAACACCGTCGGGAACGGGCCCTCCCCCTCGACCGGCCTGCTGACCAGCGCGTGGACGCGGCCTCCGGGGCCGTCCACCCAGGCGTCCTCGACGGGCACCGACGGCGGGGCGGTCGGGCCGGGCGGGGTGAGCACCACGGCGCCGGACGTGGACCGCACGACGGGCGGTTCGGCGGCCGACGACCAGGAGAACTCGACCGTCCCGTCGGGGCGGGCGGTGGCGCCGCCGATCACGCCGCGGGGCGTGTCGATGCGGGTGAGGGAGCCGGCGCCGGAGCCGGACAGGTCGTAGCGGTAGAGCTCGTCGCGGGCCTCGTGGGAGTGGGAGACCAGCAGCGCGGAGCCGTCGGCGTACCAGTCGGCGCCGATCTCGCCGGGCAGGTCGAGGACGATCTCCTGCTCGGTGCCCGCGACCGGGTCCCAGATCAGCAGCTCGTCGCGGCCGCGGCGCTCGTGGCCGACCAGCAGCCGGGGGTCGCCCGCGACGGGGGAGAAGCCGGCGCCGTACACGCCCTTGCCGGGGCCGTCCCACAGGTCGGCGACCGCGGTCCCGTCGGGGCGGACGACGCGCAGGGCCATGTGGCGGCTGTCGCCGTGCTCGCTGTGGCCGATGGCGACGAGGGTCTCGTCGCGGGAGAGGGCGGCGACGTGCGCGTCCTCGGCGTGCTCGTACAGCGTCTCCGGGGCGGCCCCGGGACGGCACAGGTGGACGGTGTTGCCGCTCTCGGTCGTCCGGCCGACGAGCGCGAGCCCGCTGGACCCCAGGGCCAGCCCGGACGGGTAGGACGGCTCCAGGCCCGGCACGGCGGGATCGCTGCCCGAGCCGTCGGCGCCGGCGATGTCCGCGGCGCCGAACGGTGTGCGCCGCCAGATGCCGAACTCGTCGCCGTCAGTGTCGGCGAACCACCAGATCGACTCACCGGTGGGGTCGACGCCGCCCATCCACGTGCCGTTGGGACGGTCGGTGACCTGCCGCCGGGTGCCGGTCGTGCGGTCCCAGGCGTAGATCTCCCAGGTGCCGGTGACGTTCGACCGGTAGGTGCTGCGGTGCGGGGCGTCCAGGGCCCAGCCGGGCAGGCTCACCCGCGCGGCACGGAACCGGGCCTTCCAGCGCTCTTCGTCGACCATGCCCTCAAGTATGACGGTGCGGTCTCGATGCCGACGCCCGCTCGGCGGCGCTGACCGCGGAAGGCCGGAGGTCAGGGGCGCCTGGGCTCGGAGGGGGCGGCCAGCCGGGCGAGCACCCGGTCGATCTCGGCTCTCACCTGGCGGTCCATGGCGCGGGCGAAGCCCGCCTCCACCGCGACCTGGGCGCCGGGGCGCAGCCGGGCCAGCACGTCGGTGAGGCCGGCGAGGTCCTGCTCGGCCATCCGCGCGACCACATGCCTGGTGATCAGCCGGACGAACACGGCCGCCAGGTCGTCCATGCTCCGTTGCAGCTCCTGGCTGGCCGAGAGCACCTCCTCGAGCGGCACGCCCGCCTGGACCAGCGTCACGGTGGCCTCCAGCTGGCGGCGGCTCCAGTGGGTGACGCGGTCGCCGTCGATCTCGATGTGCCCCAGGCGCACGGCCCGTTCGACCGATCGCGTGCTCACCTGGCCGGGGAACAGCGCGGCGAGCTCGTCCAGAGTCAGGGTCACGGGGGTCTCGGTGGACCAGGGGGTGGTCACGGCCTGCTCGACGCCGAGCACGGCCTCGATGTCGCGGCCCTCTTCCCAGGCCGACAGCAGCTCGCGGATGCCCTCCAGGGTGTGGCCGCGCTCCAGCAGGCTCGCGATCATGCGGAGGCGGGCGAGGTGGTCTTCGGAGTACAGCCCGATCCGGCCCGCGCGGCGCGGCGGGGGCAGCAGCCTGCGCTCCTGGTAGTAGCGCAGCGTGCGGACGGGGAGTCCGGCGGCCCGGGCGAGCTCGGCGATGCGGTACTCCCGGACGGGGCGCGGCGGCGCGGGATCGGCGCTGGTGATCGCTTCGTTCGCCGGGGTCGGGCCCCCGTTTTCCCGCGCCGGATTGTCGCTCACGGCGCAAGCATAGTTCGCCACGGTCCCCGCACACTGCGTGATCGCGATGAAGCGGGACCGGTCGGGGTTTGCGGCCCGATATCCGGGTCTGTCCCCGCGGTCGGTTCACCGTTCCGGTACCGGGACTTCCCAGGGGCGCCCTATGGGGCCGGGCCTGGGTGGGCTAATCTCAGCCGGTCCCGTTCACGCGCTCCCCGTTCTGGAAGGGTGATCGTTCATGCCCAGGACCTCATCCACGTTGGTCGCGGCCGTCGTGCTCGTCTCGGGGCTGGGGGTGACCTCGTGCTCGCAGGACCGCTGGTGTGAGCATGACGCGACCGACACCGTGGTCAGCGACAGCTTCTGCGAGAAGAACACCCCCGGGTACGAGTGGGAGTCCGGCGGCGACTCCAAGAAGAAGAAGCGCAAGAAGAGCCACTAACGCACGACGCGTCCGCGGGGGCTAGACGCGCCTCCGCCGGGCCGTGGTCTTGCGTGGCCTGCGCCGCCGGGGCCGATCCTTGCGTTGCGGGTCATCGGCCAGGAGCAGTTGCTCAAGCGAACGCGGCACGATCTCTTCGCGCCTGTCGGTGAACTCTTCAGGCTTGTCGGCGTATCGGGAGCGCATCTGGGTCGCCTCCTCTGCGCACGGTACGACGAGGGCTAGGCGGCGGTGGTGTAGGCGGGAAAGGCGAGGGCGATGGCATGGAGGGCCCAGCGCATCCGGACGGTGTACGCCTCGGGGTGATCGCCGGCCTCCTGCGCCACGTACGCGGCGCACGGCGCGTGGTCGCCTCCGCAGGCGCACAACCGCGCGTCGATCGCGGCCCGGACCTGCTCGGGCGTGGGACGTCCCGATGCCTGCAGCGGGGAGGCGAACAGGATCTGGGCCAGGTCGGAGGTGCTCATCGAGGTGGGGCTCAGCGTGTGCGACATCGTGTGCCTTCTTCCGTCGGTGGGGGGTCTCCAAGCCCCTGCCGCTAAGTAAGACTCTGACGATCCGGCGAACTCATCGCTATCGGGGAAAGCCCCCAAAGAGAGGGGACCTAGCCCCTAGAGCCGTTCTAGGCATAACTCCACCCGCCCCGCGAAACTTCCGGTCCCCCGCATCCTTTACCTGCGAGCCTCTGCGCTACGAGCGTGCGAGCGTCTCGTAGAGCAGGGCCTGGCTCTCGTGCGGGGGGAGGGCGTCTCCGGAGAGCAGGCCCCACTCGTGGACGAAGCGGTCGACGTCCTCCTGCTTGTCCATGTAGTACTCGCCGGTCGCCTGGTTCAGGTGGACGACGTCGGGCAGGTCGTCCTCGGCGAAGCGGAACACCGTGTACGCGCCCCCCACGCCGAGGGCCGTCACGGCGGTGAACGGGACGATCTGGAGGGTCACCTCGGGCGATTCGCTCAGTTCGAGCAACCGCTCCAGCTGCCCGCGCATGACCTCGGCGCCTCCCCAGGCGCGGTGCAGGACGGCCTCGTCCAGGAGGGCCCAGAGCTTGCGGCCGCCGGCCTTCAGGAACAGCTCCTGGCGTTCGATCCGCAGGTCGACCCAGCGCTCGACCTCCAGATCGGGGGTGCGGGGCTGCCTGAGCCTGGTGACGGCCCGCGCGTAGTCCCTCGTCTGGAGGAGTTCGGGGACGACTTGCAGCTCGTACACCCGGAGGAGCGAGGCGGCCACCTCCAGGCCGAGGTAGTGGTCGGTGCCCGTGGAGATCAGGTCGCTGTAGCCGTACCACCATCCCGGCCTGTTGCTCTCCTGGGCGAGCTGGAGCAGGGACTCCCGCTCGCGTGCCTCGGTGATCCCGTACAGGGTGAGCAGGTCCTCCACGTCCCGCACCTTGAACGGGGAGCGGCCCAGCTCCATGCGGCTGATCTTGGAGTCGCTGGCCCGGATGGCATGGGCGGCCCTGGAACGGGGAATCCGCCGCGCCTCCCGGAAGCGGCGCAGCCGCGCCCCCAACAGAATGCGCGGAACAGTGGGCCCGCCCAGCCCACCCATGGGTTCGCCTGGGGCGGTTGGGGCAGTGGGGCCGTCGGGGACGGTGGGTTCTTCCGGGGCGTGGGCGGGTCCGCCGTCCGTTGCGTTCCCAGCCTTCACTGACCCTCCCGAACGACGAATCGCGGTGTCCCCGCCGACCCCTTGACCTTAGGGTCGTCCCGTTGCGCGCACAGCACCGGCCCCAAAGCCGAAAACGGTCAAATCGCCCATTTTCTAACGCCTTCCGCGCGGGGATCATCAGATCAACAGCGTGAGAGGCGGCCCCCGAATGACCGACCTGATCCAGCTCACCGACCGTTCGGACGTCACCCCGGCGCTGCGCCGGGGCCTCATCGACTGCTGGACCCGAGTGACCAACGGCGACGGCGAAGCCGGCTTCCCGTTCCCGCCCGTCCACGCCCACAACGTCGCCCCCGTCATGGACGCCCTCATCACCCGCCTGCACCCCCATCGCGAACGGCTCCTCGTCGCCCGTTGCGGCGCCGCCCTCACCGGGTGGGTCGCCCTCAGCCGCGACCCCAACCCCCGGATCGCGCACTGGGGCAGCGTCAACCTCCTGCAGACCCTGCCGTCCCACCGCAAGCGCGGCGTCGGGACGGCCCTCATGCGCCGCCTCCACCACATCGCCCGCGAGGAGATGCGACTGGAACGGCTCCAGCTCGCCGCACGCGGCGGACTCGGCCTGGAGCATTTCTACGAACGGCTCGGCTGGCGGGAAGTGGGCCGATGGCCCAAGTCCGTCTGCCCGGGAAAGAATGGCACCCGAGACGAAGTCATCATGGTCCTGCGTCCCCTGTAGCCGCACGCAGCCAATTCCCGGATCCGCCACGAGGTCCTCGGCGACCACGGCCCGGCCTCCATCATCATCACCGGTATCTACGACGAATCCCGGCTCCTGGAAATCGAGGCGGTCGCCGTGGCGCGCGGCGTCCCGGAAAGAAAATCGACATACCAGTACATAGACTCTGCATCTCGTGAGAAGCCGCGCGCCCTCCGCGATCGTGACCGAAGATGGAGGGCGGGAGGCGTGAATGACCGGCGATTACCGAGGTCCGAACATCAACGCCCGCCGTCTCGGGCTGTACCTCCAGCGCACCCGGGAGATCGTGGGGCTGTCGTACGAGGAGGCCGCGGCGCGGACGGGCTGCGAGTCCGACTGGCTGGTGCGGGTGGAGACCGGCTTCGCGCCGCCGGCGCCCGCCGAGGTGGAACGGCTGCTGGAGCGCTACGAGGTCCGCGAGGCCAAGGTCGCCGAGCTGATGATCGACCTGGCCTCGCGACCGGACGGCCCGCCCTGGCTGGCCGGGCGCACGATGAAGGCGGAGGCGCGCGACGCCCTCATCTCCGAGTCGGAGGCGTGCGTCGTCCACACCTACGGCTTCCAGAAGATCCCGGATCTGGCGCAGGCGGAGGAGTACGCCCGGTTCGTCGCCTCCGTCCAGATCATGGAGTGCGACGAGGAGGCCGAGTGGGAGCTGCTGGACCACCGCCGGCGTTTCCGCGCCGGCGGCCGCCGCCGCTTCCTCGACGTGATCGTCGACGAGCACGCCCTGACCCTGCCCGTCAAGGATCCGAAGGTGATGCGCGCGCAGCTGCGCCACCTGCTGGAACTCGGCGAGAGCCCCGACGCCAGGGTGCGGGTGGTGCCCGACGGGGCGCTGTTCTACGAGGACCGCGCCCACCCGTTCGACGTCCTGGAATTTCCCGGTATCAGCGACCGGATCAGCCTCATCCACACCATTCTGGGCATCGGCCTGGCGCGGGGTGATCTCACCGACCTCTGGGAGACCATCGAGGAGAAGTCCGCCGCCTCCCCCGAGGAGTCCCGCACCCTCCTCCAGACCCTCCTGGAAGAACGCACCACCGGCTAGCGGCGCCGCGCCTGCCGTGGGGCGGCTCCGGCCGCCCCACGGGCCTCCAACGCCGCGTGGACGCGATCGCGCGCCAGCGGAAGCGTCCCGAAGCGGATGCCGGTGGCGTCCCGCACCGCGTTGGCGAGCGCGGGGGCCACCGGGTTGAACGGGCTCTCGCTCATCGACTTGGCGCCCAGCGGGCCCAGCGCGTCGGACGTGTCGGCGAAGAACACCTCGGTGCGCGGCACGTCCCCGAACGAAGGCACGTGGTAGTGCCGGAAGACCGGCGTCGCGACCCGCCCGGCCCCGTCCACGACGAGCGACTCGTACATCGCCGCGCCCACCGCCTGCGCCACACCGCCCTCGACCTGCCCGCGGCACTGCATCGGATTGATGACCCGCCCGGCGTCCGCCCCGTGGACGCTCTGCAGGATCCTGATCTCCCCGGTCGCGGCGCACACCGCGACCCGGAACCCCTGGACGTTGAACGCCACCGAACACGGCGCCCCGTCGGACGCGCCGTCCGCGACCAGCTCCCGGCCGCCGAGCCGCGCCGCCGCGGCGACGGTGGCGAGCTTCAGGCAGGTGCCGCCGGAGCGGATCTCGTCGCCGTCGAAGACGAGGGTGGACGGGTCCGCGCCCGCGTGGTCCCCGGCGACGGCGGCGACGCGTTCGCGCAGCGCCCCCGCCGCGCGGGCGACGGCCAGCCCGGTGACCGTCGTCCCGGTCGAGCCGAACGCGCCGGTGTCGTGGCCGACCTTGTCGGTGTCCGCCTGATCGATCCGGACCCGGTCGACGGTCGTGCCCAGGACGGCGGCGGCGAGCTGCCGGTGCACGGTCGTCGTCCCGTTCCCGAACTCGGCCATGCCCACCGCGAGCTCGTAGGCGCCGTCGGCCAGCAGCCGGATCCGCGCCTCGGACCGGTGCCCGCGCGGCGGAATCGTGTCGATCATCGCCAGCGCGACGCCCCTGCCCACGGACCAGCCCTCCTCCTCGGGCCCGTCGCCGCGCCCCAGGGCCTCGTCGACACGGGCCAGGCACTGGTCCAGGCCGTAGCTGCCGATCACGGCCTCGTCCGCCGACGGGACCTGGAAGCTCACCATCGCGTCGCCGGGACGGATGATGTTGCGTTCCCGGAAGGCCACCGGGTCCATGCCGATCGCGCGGGCGAGCTCGTCGATCGCCGACTCGACGGCGAAGATCCCCTGGCTGAGCCCGTAGCCGCGGTAGGCCCCGGAGGGGACGGTGTTGGTGTAGACGGCGTACCCGTCCACCCTCTTGTTCGCGCAGCGGTACACGCCGATCGACTCGTTGCAGGCGTGGAACACGACGCCCGCGTGGTTGCCGTACGCGCCGGTGTCGGTGACCACCCGCAGCCGCAGCGCCGTGAGCGTGCCGTCGTCCCGCGCGCCCGCCTTGACCTCCACGGTCGCCGGATGCCTGGTCACGGCCGCCTCGAACTCCTCCTGGCGGGTGAACTCCAGTTGCACCGGACGTCCGGTCCGCAGGGCCGCGAGCGCGACGACGTCCTCGGTCAGCATCTCCTGCTTGGCGCCGAACCCGCCGCCCACCCGGCCGCACACCACGCGCACGCCGTCCTCCGGAAGGTCGAAGAGCGCGCACAGGGCGTCCTTGGTGAGGAACGGCACCTGGCTGCTCGTGCGCACCGTCAGCCGGCCCGACTCGTCCACCCAGGCGATCGATGCGTGGGTCTCAAGGTGCGCGTGCTGGAGACGATGGCTGGCATAGGTGTGCTCATGGACGACGTCGGCCTCCTCGAACGCCGCCTCGACATCGCCTATGCCGCCGTGCACCTCGGCCGCGATATTGCGTTCCGCACGGGCGATGTGCTGCTCGGCGCCCTTGTCCCCATGCAGCACGGGCGCACCATCCCGCATCGCCTCGTCGGGATCCAGGACGGCCGGAAGCACCTCGTAGTCGACGGCGATCCGTCGGCAGCCCTCCTCGGCGGCCGCCACGCTCTCGGCCACGACGGCCGCGACCCGCTGACCGGTGAACCGGACGACGTCGTCGAACAGCAGCGTGTCGGAGGGGTCGTCGCCGGGGTTCTGATGCCGTCCGGTCGAGTAAAGCCGCCGCGGCGCGTCCTCGTGCGTGAACACCGCCTGCACGCCAGGGACAGCCTGGGCGGCGCTCGTGTCGATAGAGACGATCCGGGCGTGCGCATGCGGCGAGCGCAGCAGCTTGAGGTGGAGCAGGCCCTCCATGGCCACGTCCAGGGTGTAGCGGGCCTGCCCGCTAACAATCTCTGGCCCGGCCGGTGCCGGTACGTTCCGTCCACACGGATCGCCCTCCTCCGGCTCCTCCACGTGGACGATCCCGTGCACGGCGTCGTCGATCGCACGGTAACCAGTGCAGCGGCACAGGTTCCCCTTGAGCGACCGCGCGAGGTCTTCCCGCTGCCCTTGATCGAGCGCGGCCACCGTCATGATCATTCCCGCGGTGCAGAAGCCGCACTGGAAACCCTGCGCCGCCAGGAAGTCGCGCTGCAGCGGATGCGGCCCCAGCCCCTCGATCGTCGTCACCCGGTGCCCGGCCGCGCGGAACGCGGGAAACAGGCAGCTGTGCACGGGCCGGCCGTCCACGTGCACGGTGCACGCGCCGCAGTCGCCCGCGTCGCAGCCCTTCTTCACCCCGAAATGACCGAGCTCCCTCAGAAAGGTCCGCAGGCACTGCCCAGGACATGCCTCGGCATCGAACACCCGACCATTGACCTCGATCCGCATCCGGATCACCTCCCCCCGGCCGTCGCGAGCTCGTCCCTGATCTCCTCGGCGAACCGGAGCGTCATGTGCCGGCGCCATTCCGGCGTCCCGTGCACGTCGTCGAAATAGGACTCCGGGGGGATCACGACGTCGAGGGCATCCCGAAGCTCCCTCGACCCGGGCGTCCGGCGGAAGAACAGCAGCACCGGACGCGGCGTCGAGGCGGTCACCGTCAGCGCGAAGGAGCCGTCGTCAGGCGACCACCTGCCGATGAGCAGCGCCGCCGAACGGCCGAGCGGCGCCAGCGAGGTCCAGCGGAACGCCGTCCGGAACCGCATCGCCCACTCCGGCAGCATGATCGAACGCAGCAGCTCACCCGGCTCCAGGACATTCCTTCCCGGCCCGGTGACGAAATCCGCCGCCGCGACCCGCCGCTCGCCCCCGCCGGTCGTCCAGATCGTGCACTCGCCCTCCAGGGCCGCCGTCAGGGAGATCATCGGACCCGCGGGCAGCGACATGCACAGATTGCCGCCCACCGTGGCCTCGTTCCACACCTTGAAGGAGCCCAGCAGTGCCCGGCGGCACTGGTCGATCAACGGCGCCGCCGTCCAGTCCGCCGGCATGTCCACCGACAACTTCGCGAAGGTGCACGTCGCGCCGATCTCCAAACCCCCAGGCCCGATCCGCAGCGGCTCCCAGCCGAAGCCCCGGAGATCGATGAGCCGCTCAAGGTCCGGCTGCGGCTCGGAGAACAGCCACGTCCCGCCGCCGAGCCACGCGTCCCCCGGCCGCCACGCCGCCTGCACCGCCCGGGTGGGCGCCTCCACCACCGAAGTGATCCCGTTCAGGTCCATAAGCAGTCCATTCACGTGACCAGTGCGAACAACACGATGAGCAGCACGTAACACGCCACCACCAAAGCCGCGCCCGCGACCTGAACGCGCCGCGAGCGTCCGGGCGGCAGCCAGAAGGCCAATCCCCGATTCACCAGCGGCATCATGACCCAGGTCAGAATCGAGACACTCAGCACATTCCCAATGAACAGCGCCAGATACAACGGCGCCCCCAGACCGGAAACCTCCCGATCCACCGTCAACGTCAACACCATGACCGTGGGATACAACGCAAGCAGCACCGCCATGGCCTGCTTCCAACTAGGTGGAGCCCCCTCCCGCGCCCCCTCGAACCGGAACCACCCACTGAACGCCGACCGGATCTCGCGCACCTCATAATCGCTGAAACACTCGTCCCCCTCGTCCAACAACCGCCTCCGAACCTCGGAGTCCATCCACCGTCCCAAATTCTCCCGACTATCAAAACGAAAAATAACGACCCACCTATCCTGAATCCCCTCGACAGGCTCGAACAGCTCCGACCCCATGAACCCGGGAAATTTCTCCTGCGCCTTCAACGTCTTACGCTGCCACTCCAAAAAATCCTGTTCCCGCCCAGCCCTGACCTCATGCGACACCACCGCGGTCACCGCCTCCTGCGCGCGCGCCCCACCACTGAGCACCTCCTGCGCCGGCTCCTCCTCGAACAGCCCACGCCCCTCCTCGATAAGCCGCCGCCGCGTACCGGACCTCAACCACGCGCTCAACTGGTCGACGTCGGAGAAGCGGAACACCACCACCCACTCGTTGCTCGCGCCGGACTCCGGCGGGTACGACTCCGTCCCCTCGAACCCGTCGAAGCCCCGTGCGGCCCGGTTCACCCCTTCCTGCCAGCGCCGGTAGTCGTCCTCGCACCCCCGCAGAACCTTCTGGGACGTGACCACCGTCGCCCCGGCCGAGCCGTCATTTGCCCTGACGCCCATAAGGGGTAGCGTAGTAACAAAGCGACAAACAGGACAAATTGCCCATAAATTACCGAGCGGAGGTTGCGCCATGGGGCAGCGGGAGTTCCTGGAAGAGGCCGTCAGGCTGGCCGTCGAGTCGGTCGAACAGGGCTGGGGCGGCCCCTTCGGCGCCGTGATAACCCGGGACGGCGAGATCGTCGCCCGGGGTCAGAACCGCGTACTCCTCACCGGCGACCCCACCGCGCACGCCGAAGTGGAGACCATTCGCAAAGCGATCGCCCGCCTCAACCCCGAAGCCCCCTCCATTTCGGAGGAGCACCAGAACGAGAGCACCCTCGAATACGTCCCCCGCCCCGAAGGCTCCCCCGACCCCCTCAGCGAACGAGCCCGCATGCTCCAGGGCTGCACGATCTACGTGAGCGGCGCCCCCTGCCCGATGTGCATGAGCGCCATCTACTGGTCACGCATCGACGAGGTCTACTTCGCCAACGACCTGGCCGCCACCGCCGCCATCGGCTTCGACGACGCCTTCCAGTACGAGGACTTCCAAAAACCAATGGACCAACGCCGCATCCACATAGAACAAATCCACCCCGAACTAGGTGAAAAAGCCTACGAAGCCTGGACCACCAAACCCACCCGCCACCCCTACTAACCCGAACCACCAAAGCCCCCTCCGTCACGGAAGGGGGCCACGACGGCGTCCACACGATTTGAGCCCTGAGTTCAAAACCCCCTTTCTCAAGGCCATTCAAAGAAGTGCGCGGCGGCGCAGACCTCCAGGCGGTAGCCAGAACGCCTCCACCGCCACAACCGAGCGCTACCCACACACTCCCCGACGCCGGGGAAACCCCAGGCCAACCGCTCAATAGAGGGGCAGAACTGTAGGGAGGACCCGGCCCTCCTGGGGCAAAGCATTGTCGGAGCGATCACAGGTCGACGTGTCATGCGCCGCACCGGAAAAGTGGCTGACGTGGCGAACGCGCCATGGCCCCACCTTGCGAGTCTGGGTGAATCTCGCGCCCCGCACGAACTCGCTACTGGGTCTCCCGGATGAGGGTGGCGGCCTGGCCGGAGAAGCGCACGGTGGCGTTGTGCGGCGCGGCCTTCACCCAGTCGTCGAATCCGGCCATGGAACACTTGCTGGCGCCGGGCGGCCTGATGCCGTCCGGGCACGTGCTCCCGGCCACGTACAGGACGGTGTCCTCGGCGGTGAAGAAGACGACGTCGCCGACGGCGAACTTGCCCGGCGCCATGTAACGCAGCCGTCCCCACTGCGACTTGATCTGCTGGCCCCCTTGCTGCGCGAGCGGGGTGCGCTGCACCGCTGGGGCACCCGAATCACCCGAGCCCTCAGGGGTGGAGGTGCCGCCCCGCGGAGTGGAGTTGTCGCTCGGCGCGGGCGCGGAGCCGGCGGGTGACGAGGGCGCCGCCGCCGGACCGTTGCCGTCGCAGGCCGTCAGACCGAGCGCCAGCGCCGCCGCCACACCGGTGATCACGATCTTCCGCATGGGTCTCCGCTCCCGTCCTCGGTGCGCGTTCTTCATGATCGCGCTGTACCGGGTGAGATACGGGCGCGGGCCGGTGAGGTTGGCGCGCCGCGACGTGATCAATCCGACCCGGCGCGTCCCGAACCTGCGGCCCGGTGCGGGCGTCCGTGCGTACCGGCGGCACAGGGACGGCCGCTTTGAAAACGTGCACCGCTCCGCGCAGTTCTCTCGACACCCACAGCAGGGTGCCGCCCAGGCTGGCCAGGACCTTCAGGTTCATCTCGCGCCTGCGCTGTTCGCTCGAGTAGAACAGTCGATCGCGATGGGTACGCTGTCCATGCCGGCCACCTCGGCCACGACCACGGCGAAAACCTCACCGACGTACTTGGCCGCCATGGCCAGGCTCTGGCCGAGGCCAGGCACCATACTCAAGTTCTCTGTGTGGCCCTCAGGGACGCCCAATCCGCTATCAACGCTGTCCACTCCCTTCCGACCTGCGAACGCGCAGCCGCCTCGACAGCCGGAGGCGAGACACACGCGGAGGTCGGTGTAGCAGCGGCGGCCAATGACTTCCCCAGACCGATCACCGACCCGACGCTCCTCCCACCGCCTCCTACCAGCGAACGCAACAGCCATCCACGTCCGCAGTGGAAAACATCCAGGAGGCCTGATGATCGAGCCGATGACCCACGAGGAACTCGCCGCCCTCCCCACCACAACCACCATCGAGACCGCCGCCCGAGCTCTCGGCCTCGGCCGAACCTGCACCTACCAACTAGCCCGTTAGAACCGCTTCCCCTGCAAGGTCATCCGCGTAGGCACCAGCTATCGAGTCGTCACCGCCGACCTCCGACGCCTCATGGCTAGCATTGATCGACCATGGTCGAGTTGTCGTCCCCGGGACAGCACGCAGACCCCGCCTAGATCAGGGTGAGAACTCAAGGGCACCCGCTACAAGGGGGCCTGCAGCCCCGGGGCGGCAGGCTGCGACCTCTGCGGTGTGCCCCGACCGAACGTTGTGTTCTGACAGCTGCAAACCGGCACCGCCCGAGATTTAGATGATCCTTTCAAGGGGCGGTGTCTGACGGTGGGTTGGTTGCGCGCGGTTGAACTTGAGCAAAAGGGGTCTCGCAATCCCCAGCCCCCGCGATCCAGAGGAGTCCTCCTCGCGGCATCTGTCTGTCACACCGTCCCCCGCTGTTCACACGGATAAGCCCTCCGGGTCGTTACACGCGCCACCTATCGGGTGGTGATCAGCGTTACCAGGAGGTTCGGCAACAATTCATCGTCCGCATTGGACCATGTTCACCAGCCAGGCTGAGGCCTGCGCAACCAAGGCGCGCAAGGGCTGCTCGGTGCTTCTTGAGGGGGTCACGCTGTTGATGCGTGTGTCTCTGCTGCATCAACGTTTGGTGACTCAATATCCATGGTGTCGTCGAAACTGAGCTGACCGTCTTTTGTGGCGACCTTAAGGCGGTTCTCAGCTGCGTCTATATATTTCTCACTGATATCATAACCTAGGCATCGGCGCCCCATTAGGACAGCAGCGACCGCTGTTGTCCCGGCGCCTACGAATGGATCAAGTATGAGATCGCCTTTTCGGCTGGTCAAGGCGATGCAGCGCCCAGCGAGCGCCAAAGAAAATTCTGCGCCGTGCCCATTCTTGCCCGTTGACGTGGGTAGAGACCATACATCGGTGATCTTCTCTGCTGATTCATGGCGCAGGTTGGGGCCGCCGAGGTCTGGTTCCAGAGCTTGCCATGCTTCCTTATTAAAGAATGGCGTGCGCTCGATTGTGAGGTGCAGGATGTACTCGGCTTGCCGGGAAACCCGGCTCTTGGCAGGCTCTGGCATTGCCGGATGTTTTCGCCAAGTTATGAAACTCTTGAGTTTGTAGCCAATTCGCGACGCGCGCTCTGCGATTCGCGAAGGAATGGAACTCAGTTCAGCGTCATCGAGGTACATATGTCCAGCGCTATGCCGACAGGCGCTATGCTCCGTCCACCCTTTACGGCTTCCGGATTTTTCTCCCATGGCATCCAGCCACTCACGAGCGTTTCCACGGATAGGCGTCCGAGTGTTGTAAGTATCCATGATATTCCACCACACCGATCCTTCTGATTTGATAGCTGGCTTCAAAAGCAGAAGTAGCTCAATCGTGTGGCGAATGAAGCCTTCGGGGGTCTGTTCGAAGCCGTACGGGCAGCTTTCGCCGTCGGCCCAACGGATGTTTCGCTCATTATCGTAAACGCGCATGCCCCAATAGGGCGTCGACGTCACTACGCACTGCACCGAGCCGGCCTCGAGCCGCGGAATTAGTTCCCGAGCGTCCCCGACACACAGCGTAGCGTCTCCGATCTGTCTTGACGAGCGGCGAAGCCCAGGAATCTGGCTGGGTGGCGTCGCCGAATACTCAAGAAGGTACTTCGGGATGCGACTGCGAGGAATGAAGGTCTCTTGAAAGCCATCGACGTCTAGCAACGTCAGGACTTCAGCGAGTGTGAATACCCGAGGGCGGGTACCTGGCCGGTCGAGCGCACGGACCATGAAGGCACGGCTCATCCCGATGACAGCCGAAACGAGGTCAGCATCGAACTCGGCCTGAAGTTCTTTCTTGCTGTAGTCTCGCTTGAGCCTGTCGACGGGGGATCTGGGGATGATGTCGTCGATCACGACGACCTCTGCCACTTCATTGAAGCGACGATACTCGCACTGTCAACCCATGCTCACAACGACACGCCGCGTCAGGCGATCATTGCTAGACAGCTTACGGGTGTCCTCGTTCAGTCTTGTGTGGGTCCGAAGGTACGAACGAGCCATTCACGGATCTGCTCCCACTCGGGATCCGTCTTGCGCCTTGCTGCCCGTCGTTCCTGCTGCATCGCCGTAATCCCTGCGATCAAGTCTTCGGCCCGTGCAAAGTATGCCTTTCGCCCACCGCTGTATGCGCTGCGAGCTCTTTCGAACGGCACGTGACGGCTAAGTTGCGTGTCGATCTTGTAGCTCGCAAGCCCGCCGGCCTCCACCAACGAACGCACCATCACTTTGTGGTCTGCCGTGACCTGGACCTTCGGATCCTCACCCTCGCGGTAGGCGAGTCTCGTGACCTCGAACCTCGGCGTGTACTCGGATGGTCTTGAGTGCCGCCACTCTTGAGTCAGCGCGAGGTCGGCCGCCGTTTCGTCCCAGGCCCGGCCGGTAACCTCGGAAGCGCTCTCGTGCACAGCATCTACGACATCACCTTGCAAGCGGCCAATGTTACTGTGCACTGCGATCAGGATACGATTCAGCGGCATGTCGCGCAAATGCGCAGCTTTTCGCTCCTTTTCAGAGCCGTACTTCAAATATTCGACGTCGAGCTGCAGGATTGTAGCCGCCCGGCGACGAGCCAGCCCATCAACGATGGTACCGTCCTCATACTCAACGACGGGGAACTGCTTCATGAATCCATGCTCGCGCATTGAGGAAAGCAGTGCCTGAAACGGGCCCCCCTCTGGCTTATCGGCGATACTGGGGATGAACTTTCGGACGTCAAATCCAGCTGCTCTTAGGCGTGTGTTGTCACGGTCGAGTCGCTCGCGTGCAGGTTCGAGCCCTGGCGTATATTTACGAATTTCTCCGTCGGGATAGCGGACGAGTGGCGGCCGCCCCGTCAAGCTAAGAGTCCGTGTTCCGTTATCGATCCCCGTGATGAGGATCCCTGCCTGCACGCAGGCCTGGACCTTTTCGTTCACGTATTCGCTGTCCCCAGCGAGATGCAGCTCACGAGGTACAAGCACGCGTAGGCGTCCGATTACGCGTCCAAAAAGCTCGATGTCGGTTATTGCTGAGCTATCGGTATCTGCAACGTACTCGTGAACGGCGTCGTAGATAGCCAACCGTGATGCGTTGTCGGGGGGGAGATCTTGAGTGTTCGCAGTCTCTCGCATCGGTCCATCATCTCACATGCGTGAGATCGCGCGACTGTGGAGAGTCTAGCTGCTCGGTCGAGGGGAAGTCATCCAGGTTCCAATCGACCCGCGCTTGCGTGAGCGCTCCGTCGAGTAGCCCCCGGAGACGGCTCATCCGCGTGAACATCTCAGCTTGCTTGTTTGGAGAGACGTCCAGAAGGTCATCTACCTCGAAGCGGAGCAAGCCGCTAATGTGAAGCGCCGATCCCTTGCTCTTGCGGGGAGTACTCTTGAACCCCGACGCGATCGCCTTGATGTCCTCGGATCGAGCTGCGCGGGCTCGTGTGACTACCTCGATGGCTTCCGCTTCTGAAGGTGCGGCATTGGCCTCGGTGATGATCCGCCTGAGGTGCGCAGCGGGGACCCTCGCATCCATGGCAAGGGTTGTAGCCTGCACGAAGACAGTCTCTAGCTTTGCCACGTTCAGTGCTGCGCGTGCGCTATCGGCCAGGTCTTTCAGCTGTTCGGTGGCCAGACCGTCCCGGGCCGCTCGCAGGGCGAAGTGTTCGGCGGCCACCCACCGGGCAAGCCGAGACGCCTTGACCCCTGTCATACGAGAGTATGCCTTTGTGTCGAGCACCTGCCCTTCGTCGACAGCGCCCGTTACGAATGCGCGGATCTCCTCGTCTGTCATTGAGAGGCCGTGCGTTTGATTGAGTTCTACGGACAGCGATCGTGCTTGGAGCGCAGAGATGTCCGAACAGATGTAGGCGGCGATTGTTTCCGATTTGTTGCGCCGGCAGGCCATCCAGCGGCTGTTGCCGTCCACGATCTCGAACCTGTCGCTGACGACGATGGCAGGGAAGATTGCTCCGGCCCTCATCTGTTCTGCGTAACGATCTACCATCGCTTTTGGTGCCCGGTGTTCACTCAAGCGAACCTGGTTACCTTCGACATCGCGGATCTGATGGATGGCAAGGTTCGGTTCGAACACGTAGCGCACATGGCGGGCAGCGAGTTTGCTCTCGGTCTGAGCCGAGGCTGCAGGGTGCATGAAGTCTTCCTCTCTCGGAGCCCTAGGTGGAGCTAGCGCGACTAGCCGGAGATGTCGGCCGCGGCGCCGGTGGTTTAGTCGGACTGGTCGCTGAACCGACCCTCTGTCTCGTCGCTTGGCGGCGTCAGGTTCCACTCTTCCTCGGCGCGCCGGACTACATCATTGAGCCGGTCTCGAAGAAGCTTCATGCGCTGGTATGTCTCGAACTGCTTCTCAGGGGCCACGTCCAGCAGGTCGTCAACCTCGAAGCGGACCAGACCGCCAATGTGTTGGGCCGACCCTTGGGAGCGTCGGTTGTTGCGGGGACTGAAACCGGACCCGACGGCCCGGATTTCCTCCAGGCGAGCATCGCGCTCGGCTGCGACGATGGTCAGCGCCTCCGACTCCGATGGGGCGGCGTTCGCCTTAGCGACGACCTTCTTAGCCTCGGCCGCCGGAATACGCGCCTCGGCGGCAAGTTGGGTAATGGCGCGGAAGACGGTGGCTAGGCGTGCCGCGTGGAGGGCGGCTCGAGTGCTTGGGGGCAGCACGTTTACGTGCCGGTCCTCGATGCCCTCACGTCCTGCCCGCGCTTTAAACTGGGTCTCGGCGATCCAACGTGCGATCTTTGTGTCGCTCACGCCAGTCATCCGGGACAAACTCCGGATGTCCGCGTGCTGGCCTTCCAGAACAGCACCGTCCACGAACCTGCGGATTTCCTGTTCGGTCATGGCAAGGCCATTGGACTGGTTGAGCTCAACTGAGAGAGAGCGCGCTTCCAACGGCGTAAGTCCGTGGCAGATGTACGCGGGGATGGTCGTGTCGCCGTTCCTGATGCGGGCCTCAAGACGCGTATTGCCGTCGATGCGCTCCAGTCGGTCGTTCAGGACGATCGCGGGGAACTGTGCGCCGTGCTTCATCGCGACGGCGTACCGGGTGATCTGGTCCTTTGGAGCGCGATGCTCAGTCAGGCGCACCTGGTTTCCTTCAGCGTCACGGATCTCGGAGATCTGCACGTTGGGCTCGAAGTCGAACTCAATGCTTCGCGCTCTGAGCATCTGCTCGATCTGCTGAGAGACAGCGGGGTGTGCCGTCCGGGAGTTTCGGGGGGCCATGTGCGAGCTTCCTTCCGTAGTCCAGCCTACGATAGCCCAACGCTAGCAGATTGCGTGAACGGATTGCAATCCAGGATTCGAAATCATGGCTGACCTGCACAAACGTTGCATAGAGTACATTGTCGATCAGCCAGTGCTGTGGACCTCGGATTCACTGTGAAGGCGACCGTGTAGCTAGATGATCTACGACGAGAAGTCAACCGGCTAGAGGCATCCGACCTGACGAACCCTGGAGGTGTTTTGCTAGTGATTCGGATGTCGGCCCTCGGCAAGGCATGCTCTGCAGCTTCCGGAGAGTACGCGCCGAGCTTCGCTACCCCACGCCGGAAGCATGAGGCGAGCGCCAGTGCTGGTGCGCCGGCTCAACTCGACAGCGCGGTATGCCTGCTTTGCTAGCGCTCTCGCTGCACCTGGTGGAGCGGTTGCCTCCGGAGGTGAAGCCCTGCTGCCGATGGTTGTGGCGGAGGCACGTTGGAAGCAGTGGTTCCGGCGTACTTCCCAAACTCCTGGTTGGTGGTCTCTGTGAATTCGTCTCGTCCTGCCCCAGAGCCTCATAGCCGCCCATGGCTACATACTGGGCGCCAAGGCATCACGCTGCAGGGGCGTGCAGGTCTTGGCCGGAGGTGGTCGAACCTTTGGGAAGCAGGCAGGCGACAATCACGTACAGCTCACGGTCGCTGTGGCGACTCGACGCTCTGATCTGCGGTGCGAGAGAGGAGAACGTGGAGGCGGTGTAATGCGACCTCGGCTCCGAGCCGGGCCGGGCCGGTTGATGCTCTCCGCCGCTCAGCCGTCTGGCGTTGGCGCGTGATCAGATCGAGTCCGTGGTTGGCGGTGTCTCCGGTGTGTTGTAGAAGGTCACTGATCAAGGTCGAGAATTTGATGCGCTTCGGCGCGGGTCGCGGCCGGTGCGCAAAACTTGATCTTCAGCTTTGAGTGGAACGCCTCCGCGGCGGCATTGACCAGCGCGCATTCGACCCGGCCCATCGACTACCCCACTGCCAACTCCCGGCACAGCGTGGCAGTGCGGGCCGCGCTGTGCTCGACCTTCGGTCGCCGTGGCAGAAGGGCCCTGTTCCCATGTCGGACAGGGGAGGCGAACGCGGCGAGTAGTATGGCGCGTTTCAGGGTCTTGTTGCCGCCCTTGGGCGGGTGTTCGCCCTTGATGGAGGAGCCGGATCGGCGAGTGATGGGGCGAGTCCAGCGTAGGCCGCCAGGTGTCCGGGAGTGGAGACGGCGGCAATGTCGCCGATCTCCAGCGAATCCTTGCGGCGGTTCTGATCCCGAGCCGGGGCATCGAGATCAGGACCTTGGCAAGAGGGTGCGCATCAGAAGTCTTCTACACCTGCACTGCGACCTGTTCGCGTTGCTCGTGCACCGTTCGCAGCGAGCGGGCCAGGTGCGGCAGGACGGTCGATGCTGCCGTGTGTCGGGGACGATCACGGCCTGGGCCTCCAGCGCGGCCAGGACGACTCCATCAGCCGTCCGGCCATCTGGGGTGCCAGCGGCTTGGCGGTGGCCAGCAGCTGGTCGCGGCTGGCGGTACGCAGACCATCCGGGCCGTCGAAGGCGATGAGCAGTTCCAGGGCGGCGGGGCGGTGCTGTCACGGTCCCAGGGCCATCTCCAGGGCGGGGTGGATGGTGACCGGCAGTCCGCAGGCCGGTTGGCCAGCCTGGTCGCCTCCCCCGGCCAGGTCATCGTCAAGCCCGACGAGGACTTCCCGCTAGGCCAGGGCCTCCTGGCCGGTGTCAACTCGTCGGAGGGTGTGCGGGAGGCGCGGGCGTCGGTCTTGGCGTTGCCCGGGTGAAGGTCGGCCGGGCGGCGCATCGTCAGGCCGGGCAGGTATTCGCCCTTGCCCACGTCCAGACCCAGAACACCGCATATTCGCCATTCACGCTCCACCTCCCTCGGGGGCTGTGTTCGGCCTGGTCACAGCTCTGGCGACGGTTGCCGGCAGCCACGTTATGGCGAACGATTCCCTCGTCACAGACGGTGTCTTGTCCCTATGAGCGGTCCACCGACGCCACCCCGGCCCGGTGACAACACCTCCCGGATCATGCCTGCGACAGGAAGCCTGAGCCATGCCGGGCCGGGTGACTTGGCTCCCCCCGAGGCGGGGACGTGAAAGGTAACGGGGGAGATGGGTGTTCGGTGGGTGCTGGTCCGGGACGGACGGTGTTCGTGGGTGGAGGTTCAGTCCCACGGACGAATCGCGGACAAAAGATCTTGAGGCCGGCCTCCTGTTTGGAGAACCGGCCTCTGACCTGGCGGTTTCTGTCGGGGTGGCGGGATTTGAACCCACGACCTCTTCGTCCCGAACGAAGCGCGCTGCCAAGCTGCGCTACACCCCGGTGGTGGCTGCCCGGGAGTCGTACGTGCCTCCCGGCGCCTCGTCCACTTTAGCGGATGTCTGGGGGTGCTGCGTCCCTATTTAGCGGGGGACGAGGGTGAGGAGGGATGCTTCGGGTGGGCAGCAGAAGCGGATCGGGGCCATCGGGGAGGTTCCGAGGCCCGCGGAGACGTGGAGCCAGGAGCCGCGGTGGCGGTGCAGGCCCTTGACCCGGGGGCGGTCGATGCCGCAGTTGGTGGCCAGGGCGCCGTAGAAGGGGACGCAGACCTGGCCGCCGTGGGTGTGGCCGGCGAGGAGGAGGTCGTAGCCGTCGACGGCGAAGCGGTCGAGGTTGCGGGGTTCCGGGGAGTGCATGACGCCCAGGTGGACGTCGGCCTGCGGGTCGACCGGGCCGGCGATCTTGTCGTAGCGGTCGCGGTTGATGTGGGAGTCGTCGATCCCGCCGAACTCCACGTCGAGCTCGCCGACCTTGAGGCGGCCGATCCGGTTGTTGAGGTCGAGCCAGCCGGCGGCCATGAGGGAGGAGCCCAGTTCGCGGTACGGGAGGTCGGGCTCGCGGCGGCGCTTCTTGTAATCGGACTTGCTGGTGCGCCAGATGTAGCGGGTGGGGTTCTTGAAGATCGGCGAGTAGAGGTCGTTCGAGCCGTACACGAAGACGCCCGGACGGTCGAGGAGGGGGCCCAGGGCGTCCAGGAAGGGGCCGATCGCGTCGCGGTGGGCGAGGGTGTCGCCGGTGTTGACGACCAGGTCGGGTTCCAGGGCGTCGAGGGAGCGGACCCAGTTGATCAGGCGCTTCCGGCCCGGGGTGAGGTGGGCGTCGGAGATGTGCAGGATCTTCACGGAGGGGCGTCCCGGGGCCAGGACGGGCACGTCGAAGCGGCGCAGGCGGAACCAGTTCCGCTCGACGACCGACGCGTAGCCGAACGTGGCCGCGCCGGCGCCCGCCATCCCAAGGGGCAGGGCGTAGAGCTTTCGCACGGTTCTCCCTCCAAGGCACCGAACCCGACACCTCATATGCTCCCAGAATCGGGCAGTGTCGCGTACGACGGTAATCCTGGTGAGACCTGGGAGACCGGACGGGCATGATTGTGACCATGAGTGCCCTGAAGGAGAAGCTGGAAACCGACCTTTCGGTCGCGATGAAGGCCCGTGACGAGGTGCGGACCCGCACCCTGCGCATGGCCCTCACCGCGGTGAAGAACGAGGAGGTCGCCGGCAGGCGGGCCCGCGAGCTGTCCGACGACGACGTCGTGAAGGTGCTGACCCGCGAGGCCAAGAAGCGCCGCGAGGCGGCCACGGCGTTCGACGACGCCGGCCGGGAGGCGCAGGCGCGGGCCGAGCGGGACGAGGGCGAGGTCCTGGAGGAGTACCTGCCCGCCCAGCTCGGCGACGAGGAGCTGGCCGCGCTGGTCGCGGAGGCGATCGCCGAGACGGGGGCCGAGGGGCCGAGGGCGATGGGTCAGGTCATGAAGGTTGTGAATCCGAAGGTCGCAGGGAGGGCCGAGGGCGGCCGGGTGGCCGGCGAGGTCAAGCGGCAGCTTGCGGGGGGTTGAGGCTGGAGGGCGCCCGGTAGGGCGCCCTCCGCGCCCCGCAGGGCGACCTCCGTCAGTTCTCCCAGGGCCAGCGGAAGCCCGGTTCGTTGGGGCGGCGGCCGGGCCAGCCGTCGTTCCTGCGGCTGCCGTTGCTCGGATAGATGATCACGGTGGTGCCGGGGCCGACCTCGGTCTGGGCGCCCGGTGACGTGGACGCCACGGACCCGCGAGGCGCGTCCGACTCGATGGGCCGCGGCGAGACCTTCACCTCCAGCTCGGCGGCCTTGAGGCGGGCCGTGGCGGCGCCGACCGACATGCCCTTCACGTCCGGCACCCGGATGGTGTCGCCGAAGTCGCGGGTCGGGGTGGCGAACCCGGGCGAGGGCTTGTCGGCCAGGGCGCCGCGCATGCTCTGCTGCCACATGGCGCCCGGGGTGTCGGCGCCGTACACGCCGTACACCTTGTAGCGCCAGGGGCCGCGGAAGTCCCAGTACGCGGTCGCGGCGGCCATGTTCGGGGTGTGCCCGGCGAAGACCGCGCAGCTGTGGGCCTCGCACGTGCCGGTCTTGGCGGCGGCGGGACGGCCGATGCCGCGTCCCTTCGCGGTGCCCTGCGTCAGGACGCCCTGCAGGATGTTGTTCACCTTGTCGGCCACGGCCTCGTCCACGACCTGGCGGCAGTCCGCCTTGGGCAGCTTGACCTTCTTGCCCTCGGAGTCGACCACGTCCACGACCGAGACCGGCGCGCAGTACTTGCCGCGGGCGCCGAAGCCGGCGTAGGCGGCGGCCAGGTGCACCATGTCGATGTCGTTCACGCCGAGGACCTGGGACGGGAGCGGCGCGATCGGGTTGCCGTCGGCGCGCTTCATGCCGAACTTCTCGGCCATCTTCACCGAGTTGCACACCCCGACGCGCTTCTCCAGGTAGGCGTAGAAGGTGTTGACCGAGTGCCAGGTGCCGGTCTTCAGGTTGAAGTTGCCCGCCTCGCTGTCACCGGCGTTGGAGACCGAGGGCCACGGGCCGCCGCCGAGCCACTCGTTGTCGTACTTCTTGCCGTTGAACATGCCGGTGTACTTGCACGGCTGGAAGCCGCTGATGCTCGTGGTCTCCGGCGAGTTGATGCTGGTGCTGACCGGGATGCCCTGGTCGAGCGCGGCGGCCAGCGTGAACACCTTGAACGTCGAGCCCGCGGAGACGCCGCTGCCGCCGCCGTGCGCCGAGTCGGCCGCCAGGTTGATGGTGGTGCGGCCCTTGCCGGCGCCGAACCGCTTGCTCACCCCGATCGCCTTGACGTGACCGGTGCCGGGCTCGACCATCGCCTCCGCGCCGACCCGGTTGCCGCCGGGCGCGACGTTGCCGCGCAGCGCCCGGTCGACCGAGTTCTGCGCCTTCATGTCGAGCGTGGTGCGGATCGTGTAGCCGCCGCGGTTGAGTTTGTTGACGATGTCCTGCCGCTGCTTCGGCTTCATCTGCCAGTACTTGCCGCCGGACAGGATCTGCAGCATGTCGTACTTCACGTACTCGCAGAAGTACGGCGCCTTGCTCGTCTCGCACCCGCCCACCGGCTCGGTCTTGTTGAGCTCGATGGGCTTGGCGGCGGCCGCGTCGGCCTGCTGCTTGGTGATGTGCTGCAGCTGCACCATCCGGTAGAGGACGATGTCGCGGCGCTTGCGGGCGGCGTCGGGGTTGCGGATCGGGTCGAACGCGGTCGGGTTCTGGGTGATGCCGGCCAGCAGCGCGGCCTGCTCCAGGGAGAGCTGGGTGGCGGGCTTGCTGAAGTAGCGCTTGGCCGCGGCCTGCACGCCGTACGCGCCCGCGCCGAAGTAGGCGACGTTCAGGTAGCCCTCGAGGATCTGGTCCTTGGTGAGGCGCTGTTCGAGGTCGAGCGCGTAGCGGAGCTCGCGCAGCTTGCGGCCGACCGTGGGCGCGGTGGCGTCGAGGTACTCCTCCTCGGTCTTGGCGTTGTCGACCAGGAGGTTCTTCACGTACTGCTGCGTGAGCGTGGACCCGCCCTGGGTCTGCTCGGAGTTGGCGTTGGTCGCCATCGCGCGGATGGTGCCCTTGAGGTCGAGCGCGCCGTGCTCGTAGAAGCGCGAGTCCTCGATGTCGATGATGGCCTGCCGCATGACCTGGTTGACCTGGTCGAGGCGGACCGATTCGCGGTACTTGTCGAAGAACCGGGCGATCTCCTTGCCGTTGGCGTCGTACATCACCGTCTTCTCCGACGGCGGCGACGTCTTCAGCTCGCCTTCCATGCTCTCGAAGTTGTTCGCGGCGTCGCGCGCGGTGAGTCCCGCGCTCCCGACACCGGGCAGCGCGATGAACGCGACCAGGACGCCCGCGACGACACCCGCTCCCAGGAGCCGGAACAGCGTGGAGAAGGCCTGCCGCCGATTCTCTTTTGCACCGTGCACGCGCTCTAGGGTACGCGGGGATGACCAGTGCATACGGGACACGTCCGGCGGAGGCGGCGTGTGCGGGCTCGGGCGGCGGCGTGCGCTCGGGCGGTGATCCTGCTGGTGGGTGGCGGGTTCGGGGCGCGGGCCGGGTGCGTTCGGTGTGGTTGTTCGTTGTTGTTTGTCCGTGCTCAGTGTTGCCTGACGCAGGCCATGACGCCTGGTCACGGGGACCGGATTGCCGGTTTCCCATCCGCCCCGGTCGTCGGTGCGGGACGATGGGGTCGTGGCCGCGGCAGTGAACCGCGGAGTGCCCACGTGTGCGCGGAGCGTGCGGCCGGGTGGGTGGTGCGCTCGGGTTCGGGTCGGCGTTGACGGGGGTGGGCGGTGTGTCTGTCCGGTACGACGGTGTGCGCCCGGCTCGCCCGAACGATCCTCGGTTTGGTGTCAACCAGGCGCGCGGCTCGCGCGTCAAGCAAAGGTAACTAGTCCGTTCCGGCGGTATGGCCCTGGAGGGCTATATCGAGAATGGGCCCATCGGGGAGTGGTGGATCCTCCCTCGCTTCCGTAAGTTCTTCCCCACGGCTTTCGTTTGGCGGCCTGACGTCCGCGCCCGTCTGGCCAAGGAGCGCAAATCGACACAGACCCTAGGGGAGTGGGGCCAAGATGTGGATCACGGATTGGACCGCCCGCGCCGCCTGCCGTAACGCGGATCCAGATGCCTTGTTCGTGCAGGGGGCGGCGCAGAACCGAGCCAAGCTCATCTGCCGCGGCTGCCCGGTGCGGACGGAGTGTCTAGCGGACGCTCTGGACAACCGGATCGAGTTCGGCGTCTGGGGCGGCATGACCGAGCGGGAGCGACGTGCCCTGCTACGGCGGCGTCCGGATGTGCGCTCGTGGCGCGACCTGCTGGAAACCGCCAAGGAGGAGTACGAGCGCTCGGTCGAACCCGACGAGAGTGAACTCGTCGCCAGTTGACCGGTGTGCCGGCCGGCGGCGATCGGATGCGGCCCTGAGGGGCAGAGGCGCGGTTCGGCGAAGTTCAAGGTCTTGATCAGTGGGTCGTGGGCCCGCACTCGTTGGTTGAGTGCGGGCCCACGCTCATGTCCGCCCGCCATGCGCGCGGAGGCGTGTGCGGGACGCGGCGCGGCGTCCTCTCGCGTCCGTCGCGCGGGTTCTCCCGGTGCCGGACGCGGGGGCTCCGGGTGACGGGCGATGCCTCCGGCGGCGAGCGAAGCGCATCGCGATGAGGCGATCACGGGGATGGCGAGCCGGTATTGGTCGGCCGTATGTGGTGCCTTTCTGGTCCGTAACCCGTCGTGGCCGGATCCGGCCACGGGGTGCCCGTTTAGCCCGAGGCCGCCGCTTTGATCCCCTATGTCCACCCCGGGCCGTGTCCTCGGTGAGGCGCTCCAAGGCATGCGTGCCATGTCCCCGCGCGCGTGGAGTCGTCCTGCTTGTCACTCGGCGGCGCCGCCTTCCCGTCGCGCTCACGGACGTGCGGGTCGCCTCGCGCCGTGCCGTGTCTTGGTGGGAGGGCGTGTGGTGTGGCGGCGGGAGTGCTGTGCGTCCTGGGATGGCGTGTCCGGCTCGGTGCGGGACGTGCCTTTGTCAGGCGGCTTGTTGGGTGGAGAGGTCCTGGCCTACTCGGCGTAGGCCGTCCAGGTCGTGGACGTCTTCGGCCTGGGCGGGGACGGCGGTGATGGGCACCGTGGGGTGGGTCGAGGCGAAGTGCTCGCGGAGGCGTTCCTCGCGGGCCGCCAGTTGCATGCGGGCGGTGTGCATGCGGAGGAGGGCCGCGGTCAGGGTGTGTTCGCCGCGTTCCTCCAGATTCTCGGCCGCGGCCTGGCTGCGTGCGGCGGACAGCGCGTCGGTGGCGGCCTCGTGGACGCGGTTCACGACCAGGCCGGCCAGCGGCATGCGCTCCTCGGCGAGGCGTTCCACGAAGTAGGAGGCCTCGCGGAGGGCGTCGGGCTCGGGGGCGGCGACCACCAGGAAGGCGGTGCCCGGTGTCTGGAGCAGCTTGAAGGTCTTCTCGGCGCGTTCGCGGAAGCCGCCGAACATCGTGTCGAAGGCGGCGACGAACGTCTGCACGTCGCGGAGCAGCTGGACGCCGAGCACCTTGTTGATGACGCCGGTGAACATGCCGAAGCCCGCGCTGAGGACCTTCACGCCGAGGCGGCCGCCGGTCTTGGCGGGGGCCGCCAGGAGCTTCATGAAGCGGCTGTCCAGGAAGCGGCCCATGCGTTCGGGGGCGTCCAGGAAGTCCAGCGCGTTCCGGGACGGCGGCGTGTCGACGATGATGAGGTCCCACGCGCCCGAACGGTGCAGCTGGCCGAGCTTCTCCATCGCCATGTACTCCTGCGTCCCGGACAGGGACGACGACAGCGACTGGTAGAAGGGGTTGGACAGGATCTGCTTGGCCCGGTCGGGGTCGGCGTGCGCCTCGACGATCTCGTCGAAGGTCCGCTTCATGTCGAGCATCATCGCGTGCAGCTCGCCGTCGCCGTCGATCTCGATGCGGCGCGGATTGTTGTCCAGCTCGGACAGGCCCATCGACTGCGCCAGGCGGCGGGCCGGGTCGACGGTCAGCACGACGACGTCGCGGCCCCGTTCGGCGGCGCGGACGCCGAGGGCGGCGGCCGTGGTGGTCTTCCCGACGCCGCCGGAGCCGCAGCACACGATGATCTTGGTGCGCGGGTCGTCGATCAGGGCGTCCACGTCCAGGACGGGCGGGGTCTTCGCGGTCGGGCTCATCTCGGGCGGCCCCTTCCGTTCGTCTCTGGAGAGCGCGTCGGCGCCCCGGCCCCGGAGGTCACGCGGCGCCCTGGGCCCGCAGGGACTCGGCCAGGTCGTACAGGCCGGCGAGGTCCATGCCGTCCGACAGGAGCGGAAGGGAGTAGCGCGGGCGGTCGACCGACTCCAGGCGCTCCTTCTCGCCGGCCTGCATCGCGGTGCGGCGGGCGTGCTCGGTGGCCTCGGCGGCCAGCGCGACCGCGATCGACTCGGCGTCGTGCTCCAGGCCGGCGGCCTTCACCCCGCGGATGATCTCGTCCCGGTCGAGGGATCCGGCGGCGGCCGCGGCCAGCGCGTCGGCGCCCAGCATCGGCGGATGCTCCATGTTGATCATGACGCCGCCGACGGGGAGGCCGACCTCGGTGAGGTCGTGGACACCGTCCATCGTCTCCTGGACCGGCATCTCCTCCAGGAGCGTGACGAAGTGCACGGCGGTCTCGGGGCTGCGGACCACCTTCATCACCGTGTCGGCGTGGTTGCGGACCGGGCCGACCTTGGCCAGCCCGGAGACCTCCTCGTTGACGTTCAGGAACTTGGTGATCCGGCCGGTGGGCGGGGCGTCCATGACCACCGCGTCGTACACGTACGAGCCGTCCTTGGCCCGGCGCCGCACCGCCTCCGCGGTCTTGCCGGTGAGGATCACGTCGCGGAGCCCGGGGGCGATCGTGGTGACGAAGTCGACCACGCCCAGCTTGGACATCGCCTTGCCGGCCCGCTTGAGGTTGTAGAACATCTCGAGGTACTCGAGGAGCGCCTCCTCGGTGTCGATCGCGAGCGCGTAGACGTCCCCGCCGTCCGGGGCGACGGCCACCCGGCGCTCCTCGTACGGCAGCGGGGGGCAGTCGAACAGCTGGGCGATGCCCTGCCGGCCCTCGACCTCGACCAGGAGCACCTTCCGGCCGCCGGCGGCCAGCGCAAGGGCCAGCGCGGCGGCGACCGTGGTCTTGCCGGTCCCGCCCTTGCCCGTGACCACGTGGAGGCGTACGCCGTCCCAGTCGGTGTCTCTCGCGCTCACCCGATCGACCATATCGTTCGCTCGGCAAGGACTTTTAGAGGGTGCCCCGCCTCATGCAAGTGATTCCTGACACGGTTCCAGGGGCCGTTCCAGGAACGATCCCCCCTACCCCTGTTCTCCGCCGTGCCCAGGAGGTTAGCTGGAAAACGTGCAACCGGTCGTCGGGCCGGGGGCGGCCGGCTTCAGGGGCTGCCTCCCAAGGCCGGACCTCCCGCGCGAACGGCCGGCCTCCCGGGTCTCAGACGGCCCGGGACCACCCTCGCGTGAAAGGTGCCCGTGATGGAAGCGGTAGCCCTCCTCATCCTCGTCCTCGGGGTGCTGGTGCTGATCGGGGCGGCGTCGTCGCTGCGGGTCGTCCAGCAGTTCGAGCACGGCATCGTGTTCCGGTTCGGCCAGGTGCAGCGCGGCGGGCGGCTCCGGCCCAGCGCGCTGCGCGGCCCGGGGCTCACCCTCATCGTCCCGTTCGTGGAACGCATGCAGAAGGTCAACCAGCAGACGGTCACGATGAACGTCCCGGGGCAGGAGGGGATCACCCAGGACAACGTGAGCGTCCGGGTCGACGCGGTCGTCTACTTCCGCGTGATCGATCCGGTGAAGGCCATCGTGAACGTCCAGAACTACAGCTACGCGGTCTCCCAGATCGGGCAGACCTCGCTGCGCTCGGTGATCGGGCAGACCGACATGCAGGAGCTGCTCGGCGAGCGCGAGAAGATCAACCTGCGGCTGCGCGGGATCATGGACGAGATCACCGACGCCCCCTGGGGGATCCGGATCGAACGGGTCGAGATCAAGGACGTCTCGCTGCCCGAGGGCATGAAGCGGTCGATGGCCCGCCAGGCGGAGGCGGAACGGGAGCGCCGCGCCCGGATCATCACCGCCGACGGCGAGTTCCAGGCGTCCAAGCGGCTGGCCGCGGCCGCGGAGATCATGTCGCAGGACCCGGCCGCGCTGCAGCTGCGGCTGCTGCAGACGGTCGTGGAGGTGTCCGCCGAGCGGAACAGCACGCTGGTCATGCCGCTGCCGGTGGAGGTCCTCCGGTTCTTCGACCGGATGGCGGGCGGCCCGGCCGAAGCAGCCGGGGAGAGCGCCCAGAAGGACCGTCCGGGGCTGGGCGAACGTCTCGCCAAGGCCGAGCAGGACCTGCTCAAGGCGGCGGAGGAGCCGTCCGCCCTCGGCTCGGCCGAGGACGTGCCCCCGGTGATCGGCCTGGACGAGCCCAGGGCGCCCAAGCAGCGGACGCCCGGACTGGAGTCCGGCTCGTCCACCTCGGAGGCTGAGGCGGCGGCTACCGGCGAGGGCGCCGGTGGGGATGAGCGTGGCGTCGCCGCCGGGCGCGGCCAAGGGCAGCGGCCGGACGGAGAGACCGCGGAAGCTCCCCATCGCGAGTCCTGATCGGACGGACGCTCCCCCGGCCGACCGGGAACGGATGACCAGGCGGCCCCTGGTTCCGGCTTGCCCTAGACGGGTGTGGGCCGTGGCCGTCTGAGCCAGGGGCGGCGGCGCGGGCCGTGGAGGCGCTGTGCGGGGAGGGGGGATCGCTAGGCTGAGCGGCATGAAGAAGTGGGAGTACGCGACCGTTCCGCTGCTGGTCCACGCGACCAAGCAGATCCTTGACAACTGGGGCCAGGACGGGTGGGAGCTCGTCACGGTCCTGCCGGGGCCCAACCCCGAGAACCTCGTGGCCTACTTCAAGCGCGAACTGGAGCAGTGAGGGTGGGCACGCCCGAAGAGCGGATCAGCGAACTCGGGCTGGAGCTGCCCGAACCCGTCGCGCCGGTGGCCTCGTACGTCCCGACCCTGCGGACCGGGAACCTGGTCTACACCTCGGGGCAGGTCCCGTTCGTCAAGGGCGAGCTGCGCGTGCTCGGCAAGGTGGGCGCCGAGGTCGACCTGGACCAGGCCGTCGAGCAGGCGCGGATCTGCGCGCTCAACTGCGTCGCGGCGCTCAAGGCGGAGCTGGGCGAGCTGTCGAGGGTCGTCAGGATCGTCAAGGTCGTCGGCTTCGTCGCCAGCGCCCCCGACTTCTACGGCCAGCCCAAGGTGATCAACGGCGCCAGCGATCTGCTCGGCGAGATCTTCGGCGACGCGGGCAGGCACGCCCGCAGCGCGGTCGGGGTGGCCGTGCTGCCCAGCAACGTCCCGGTCGAGGTGGAACTGATCGCCGAGGTCTCCTGACCTCCGAGGCGCGGTGACCGCCGGACCGCACGCGTCCCGGTGCCGCGCGGCGCCGGGAGAGGGCGCGGACGACGCGCCGTCCGCAGATGCCCGCCGTGAGATTGCGTCCGGGTCGTACGCCGATCTCACGGCGGGCCCTTGCCCCTGCCCTCTGGTTCCCGGGGGCGGGGCTTGACGGAATGACATTCGGTATGTCCGAATTGGCCGCCATGAGGATCAGTTGCGGGGACGGGCGATGGTGAACGGGCTGAAGCTCCCGAAGGAGATGCGGGAGCGGATCGAGGACATCCAGGCCGGCAAGATCGAGCCGGTGTCCGCGCGCGACGCGGCGACCGTCGTCGTCCTGCGCGACCACGCGCGGTACGGGCTGCAGGCCTTCCTGCTGCGCCGGGTGGTGTCCATGGACTTCGCCCCCGGCGCCTACGTCTTCCCCGGCGGCTCGGTCGACCCGCGCGACGGCGAGGCGGTGCTCGCGTGGTCGGGGCCCTCCCCCGCGGAATGGGGTGCGGCGTTCAAGGCGAGCGAGACCGTCGCGCGCGAACTGGTCTGCGCGGCGGTCCGCGAGACGTTCGAGGAGACGCTGGTCCTGCTGGCCGGGCCCACCGAGGCGTCGGTCGTGGACGACACCAGGGGCGAGGACTGGGAGGCCGACCGGCAGGCGCTCCTGGACCGTTCGCTGTCGTTCGGGCAGTTCCTGGACCGGCGCGGCCTGGTCCTGCGCACCGACCTGCTGCGTCCCTGGGCGCACTGGATCACCCCGCTCGTGGAGTCCAAGCGGTACGACACCCGGTTCTTCGTCGCCGGGATGCCGGACGGGCAGCGGGCCCGCGACGTCAGCACCGAGGCCGACCAGGTGGCGTGGGTGCGGCCCGCCGAGGCGGTCGAGCGGGCGTCCCGCGGCGAGTGGTTCCTGATGCCGCCGACGCTCGCGACGCTGTCGGAGCTGGCCGGGTACGAGACGGTCGCGGACGTGCTCGCCGCGCCGCGCGAGATCGTGGTGCACGAGCCCGTGGCCAAGATCATCGATGGGGAGGCGTATCTCGTCCCGCCGGAGGGCAAGGAGGAGCACTACCCGAAGGGCTGATCCGATGTCACCGCGCCGTGGTGGGAATGTACCGCTTTCGCGAGCCGTGGTGTGGCGGCTGGCCGGGACGTCCGCGCTGCGGCACCTGGACCGGCTGGGGTGGAACCCCGTCCGCCACCCCGATCGGCGGTCGGGCAGGATGGGGCAGATGAGCGAGATCGACGGGATGGGCACGGAACGGGCGACCTGCTGGCTGGCGCCCAATCCGTCCGCGATGACGCTGGACGGCACCAACACCTGGGTCATCGGCGAGCCCGGCGCGGAGGAGGTCGTGGTCATCGACCCCGGCCCCAAGGACGGCGTCCACCTCAGGCGGGTCGTGGACGGGATCACGGCACAGGGCCGCCGGGTCGGGCTGGTGCTGCTCACGCACGGGCATCCCGATCATTCGGCGGGCGCGGTGAAGTTCGCCGGCCTCGCCGCGGCCGCGGCCGCCGCCGCTCCCGGTGCTCCCGGCGGGACGCGGGCCGGCACCGTCCCCGTGCGGGCGCTGGACCCGCGCCACCGGCTCGGTGACGAAGGTCTGGCCGAGGGTGACGTGGTCGTCACCGGCGGCGTGGAGCTGCAGGTGATGGAGACGCCGGGGCATTCCGACGACTCGCTGACGTTCTACCTGCCCGCCGACCGCGCCGTCCTGACCGGGGACACCGTGCTCGGGTACGGCACGACCGTCCTCGAAGGCGGTCTCGGCGACTACATGAGCTCTCTGGACAGGCTGCGGAAGTTCTCCGAGGACGTCGAGGCCGTCACGATCCTCCCCGGACACGGCCCCAAGCTCGACGACCCGATCGGCGCGCTCGACCACTACATCAACCACAGGCGCGAGCGGCTCGCCCAGGTGGAGGCGGCGGTCGCGGCCGGGGCCCGCACCGCCAAGGAGGTGGTCGCGCGCGTCTACGCGGACGTGGACAAGTCCCTCTGGCCGGCCGCCGAGTGGTCCGTCCAGTCCCAGCTCGACTACCTCAACGAACGACGCCCCTGACCTTCCGCGCTCCGGTGTACGGCCGCCCGCCTGCCCGTGCTCGTGGGGCGCCGAGCACCGGGCTGTGTTCCAGCGAGCGCGGCATCGCTTCGCGACCTGGCGGGTGACGTTCGCCCACCGCCCAGGTGACGCGCACGCGCTCGCGCGTACGGCGAGACAGGCCCTGGGCGCCTGGGAGCAACGCGCGTTCGGGCGACGTGCACCGGACGCCCAGGGGTCGGGAGGGACGTCCAGAGTGGCCGGAGTGTCTGCGGAGGCGGTTACTTGGAGCGCTTGCGGAGCCTTTCGATGTCGAGGATCACCACGGCCCGCGCCTCGATCCGCAGCCAGTTGCGCTGCGCGAAGTCGGCCAGGGCCTTGTTCACGGTCTCCCGCGACGCGCCGACGAGCTGCGCCAGCTCCTCCTGGGTGAGGTCGTGGTGGACGTGCAATCCGGCTTCCGACGGCTGGCCGAACCGCTCGGCCAGGTCGAGCAGCTGCTTGGCGACCCGCCCGGGGACGTCGGTGAAGACCAGGTCGGCCATCACGTCGTTGGTCCGCCGCAGCCGCTGCGCCAGCGCCCGCAGCAACTGGACCGCCACCTCCGGGTGACCGGTCAGCCACGGCCGCAGATCGTCATGGCCCAGCCCGGCCAGCCGGCACTCGGTCACCGCGATCGCGCTGGCCGTACGGGGCCGCGGGTCGAACAGCGAAAGCTCACCGAACATCTCGCTCGGGCCGAGGACGCTCAGGAGGTTCTCCCGGCCGTCCGGCGCGGCCCGGGTCAGCTTGATCTTCCCGTCGAGGACGACGTACAACCGGTCGCCCGTCTCCCCTTCGTTGAAGAGCGTCTGGCCGCGCGCCAGCCGCACCTCCGTCACATTGGCGCGCAGCGCCTTGGCGCCCTGCTCGTCGAGTGCCTCGAAGAGCGGGGCCCTGCTCAATACGTCCACGTCGCGGTCGGTCACGCTTCTCCTCCTAAACACCTACATACATAGTGTGACGTACGTCCCACCGCGTACGAAGGTAGGGTCCGCGGCGCGCCGAACGCGGGGGCCAGAGGACGTACCCTTGCCCACGTGCCTCGCAACGGTAGTCCCGCCCCCGTGACGGCGCCCCGCAAGCCCCGGCTTCGGGTGGAGACGCGCCTCGCCCTGGTCCGCCGTGCCCGGCGGATCAACCGCGAGCTCGCCGCGCTCTACCCCGACGCACACTGCGAGCTGGACTTCACCAGTCCGCTTGAGCTGCTGGTCGCCACGATCCTGTCCGCCCAGTGTACGGACCGCCGGGTGAACGCGGTCACACCGGCTCTCTTCACCCGGTACCGGACCGCCGAGGACTACGCCGCCGCGGACCGCGAGGAACTCGAACGACTGATCCAGTCGACCGGATTCTTCCGGGCCAAGGCCAACAATATTATGAAACTAGGGCATGACCTGTGCGAACGCCATGAGGGTGAGGTTCCGGGAACCCTTGAGGCGCTCGTGAAGCTGCCCGGCGTGGGCCGCAAGACCGCCAACGTGGTGCTCGGCAACGCCTTCGACGTCCCGGGGATCACCGTCGACACCCACTTCGGCCGGTTGGCCCGGCGTTTCGGCTGGACGACCGAGACCGATCCGGTCAAGGTCGAGCACGAGATAGGTGCCCTGATCCCCCGCAAGGACTGGACGATCCTGTCGCATCGGCTGATCTGGCACGGCCGCCGGATCTGCCACGCGCGCCGTCCCGCCTGCGGCGCCTGCCCGCTGGCCAGGCTGTGCCCGTCGTTCGGCGAGGGCCCCACCGACGCGGCCACGGCGGGCAAGCTCGTCAAGGAGGGCCCGTTCTCGTGACCCTGCGATGCGGGTGACCGGCACCGGACGCACCGGACGCACCAGGAAGGGGCGGCCAGGGCCGGGCGGGGCTTGCGTGAGGCCCGCTTCGGAGGGCGAAGGGGCTGGAAGGGGAGCTGTGTGAATTTCGTGGGAAGTAACCGTGTCGTCCTGGGGTTGGGTCAAGAGTGACCGACCTCCCTCAGTGCCCGCCTTGGCTCGACCGATTCCGTGCGCAAGCCCCCCACATGACGGTGCCGCCAATGCTGGAGCCGGTGAACGGCGCGCGCGCGGCGGCGGTGCTCATCCTGTTCGGGGAGGGGCCGGAGGGGCCTGACGTCCTCCTGACGGAGCGTGCCGCCACGCTCGCGGCGCACGCGGGCCAGCCCGCGTTCCCCGGGGGCCGTATCGACCCCGAGGACGACGGACCGGTCGGGGCGGCCCTGCGCGAGGCCTGGGAGGAGGCCGGGGTGGAGCCGTCGGGCGTGGACGTCCTGACGTCCCTCCCCGAGCTCTACCTGTCCCGCAGCAGGCACCGCGTGACGCCGGTGGCGGCCTGGTGGCGCGAGCCGTCCGACATCGCGCCCGGTCATCCCGGCGAGGTCGCGACCGTGGCCCGGGTGCCGATCGCCGAACTCGTCGACCCGGCGAACCGCCTGACCGTGCGGCACCCGTCCGGACTCACCCTGGGCCCGGCCTTCCGCGTACGGGAGATGCTCGTGTGGGGATTCACGGCCGGGCTTCTCATCCAGGTGCTCGACGCGGGCGGCTGGAACCGTCCCTGGAACGTCGACCACGTCGAGGACCTCCCGTCCGAAGTCCTCAACCTGGCCGCCCGCGAGTAACCCGCACCGCCCTGCGCTGCGAGCGGCGGTTGGGCGGGGGCGTGGGCCAGGCGTGTCGCGGCTTCCGGTTCGGGCGGGACGCGTGCGCCGTCCCCGCGGCGGGCGCATGTCCATGATCGGCCGGTAACCGTGCGATGACCGGCGAACTCGCCGACTTGGCGCACGGTGACGGCTTCGCATCACACCGCACGACTACGTGAGTCCGCCCAATCTGGTACACCGAGGCGACGTGCACACGGGGCCGGGCGCTATACGGTGAAGCGGTGCTGGGCGACCACCTTCTTGACCTGATACTGCTCGTGCTCCTCGTGCTGTTCGGGGTCTCGGGGTACCGGCAGGGCTTCATCGTGAGCCTGCTGAGCTTCGGAGGCTTCGTCGGCGGCGGCGTGGTGGGCGTCCTCATCGCCCCGCCGATCGCCGAGGCGGCCGTGGACGGCGCCGCGCAGCAGGCGCTGCTGGCGATCGTCGTCGCGTTCCTGTCCGCCACCCTCGGTCAGCTGATCGCCTCCTCGGTGGGGGCCGTCCTGCGCAACCGGGTCACCGGCGACAACGCCCGCGCCGCCGACGCCGCCGGCGGCGCGGTGGTCAGCGCCCTGTCCCTGCTGATCGTCGCCTGGTTCTTCGGCACCCTGGTCGCCAACTCCGAGTTCCGGCCGGTGCGCACCCAGGTCAAGGCCTCCACGATCATCAACGGCATCAACGACCTGATGCCCGGGCAGGCCGAGACGTGGTTCGCCTCGTTTCAGGGATTCGTGAAGAGCAGCGACTTCCCGCAGGTCTTCAACGGCCTCGGCGGCGAGTCGGTGGTGGAGGTGCCGCCGCCGAACGACGCGATCCTCGACACCCGGGCGCTGCGCGAGGCCAAGCGCAGCATCGTCAAGGTGGTCAGCACCGCGCCGCAGTGCCAGCGCAAGATCGAGGGCACCGGGTTCGTGTACGCGCCGGAGCGCGTGATGACCAACGCGCACGTGGTGGCGGGCGCCCGCGGCCAGTCGGTCATCGCGTCGCTGAGCGGGGCGCGCGACCGCGGCCGGGTCGTCCTGTACGACCCCAAGCGCGACATCGCCGTCCTGCACGTGCCGGGCCTGCAGGCGCCGCCGCTGAGATTCGCCGGGCCCGCCCGGGTGCGGGACGACGCCATCATCGCGGGCTTCCCCAAGAACCACCCGTTCACCGCGAGCGCCGCCCGGGTCCGCGCGCGGCAGACCGCCAAGGGCCCCGACATCTACCACGCCGGCCAGGTCAGCCGGGAGATCTATGCCATCCGCGGCACGGTCGAGCCGGGCAACTCCGGCGGCCCGCTCCTCGCCCGCGACGGCAGCGTCTACGGCGTCATCTTCGCCGCGGCCCTGGACGCCCCGGCGACGGGCTACGCGCTGACCGCCGAGGAGGTCGCCCCGGACGCCCGCGCCGGTGCCGCCGCCACCACGCCTGTGTCGACCCAGACCTGCTCCGACTGAACTCGCCCCTCCCCGGGGGCAACTCTCGGCCAGTGGGCGGGCCTGTCGTCCTCCTGGCCGCCCCGGCGGTGTTCGGTCAGCCGTGCGCGAGGCGGAGCCGGAGGTGGACGGGGATGTCTGAGCCCTGTGCGGCCTGCTCGGCGGTGCGCCGGGCTTCGGCGGCGATGCCCGGGACGTCGATGCCGTGGGGAACGTCGGCGGTTCCGTAGGTCTCGATACGGTCTGCCGCTCGTTCCAGGAGGGCCCTGGCTCCGCGCGGATTGCCCCTGCGTACGTGCGTGATTCCCACCGCGACCTGGGCCAGCCCACGCCACAGCTCCCGTTCGGCCTCCGGTGCGGACTTCCAGGCCGCTTCCAGGACCTCGTGCGCATGGAAGGGTCTGTCGGCGTCCAGGAGGCGCTGAGCCTCCTCCAGGGCCTCCACGGGGGTCACGGCCAGGTCGTCGGGCATCGTCGGTGTTCCGGTGGCGCCCCGGGGGAGAGGGCGGCCGTACGCGTCGCGCGGCCGAGCGTTACGCGGCCGTCCCGCTTCGTCCCGATCCCGCATGAACCCATTGTCACCCCTCCGCGTGAGCTCTCGGAGTGGGCGGCTCCAGGCCGGCCTCTCAGCCTGCGGTCTCCGGGTCCTTCATCCAGCCGAGCAGTTGGGCGTCGAAAGCGCGCGGGCGTTCCTGGTGGGGGAAGTGGCCGGCGCCGTCGATGAGCTTCCAGCGGTACGGTGCGGCCACGTACCGGCCCGACCCCTGGGCGCTGGCGGGGAGCGTGCACGGGTCCAGGGAACCGTGCAGCTGCAGGGTCGGCACCTGGATCGGGGTACGCATGCGGTGCGCGTACCGGATGCCGTCAGGGCGCGGCTGGGAACGCACGAACCACCGGTGGTACTCCATCGCGCAGTGAACCGTGCCGGGGATCTGCATGGCCCGCCGTACGAGACTCTCGGTGCGCTCATCAGGCCATCCGGGCCCGGACCACGCGTGGAGAAGCCGCCCCACGAGCGCGGCGTCGTCCCGTATGAGACGGCGCTCGGGCCACATGGGCAGCTGGTAGCCGAACGTGTGCCGTGCGGCCCAGCCCTGACCGCGCGGATCGCTCCGTATGGCCTGCCGCAACCGGAGGGGATGGGGCGCGCTCACCACGGAGAGACGCTGGACGACCTTGGGGTGGTAGACCGCCATGGTCCAGGCCAGAAGCCCGCCCCAGTCGTGCCCGACGACGGTGGCGTTCGCCTCGCCCAGGGCCCGGACGAGCCCCGCGGCGTCCCCTGCCAGGGTCACCAGGTCGTATCCACGGGGAGGCTTGTCGCTCCCCCCGTACCCCCGCAGGTCCACGGCGACGGCCCGATAGCCGGCGGCGGACAACGAGACCAGTTGGTTGTGCCACGACCACCAGAACTCCGGGAAGCCGTGCAGCAGCAGCACGAGGGGGCCCTCACCCGCCTCCGCGACGTGAAAGCGCGTCCCCCCGGCGCTGATCGCCCGGTGGGTCCAGGGGCCGTCGACTTCGACGATCGACGCGTCGTGCCGGGGCATCGTCCTCAGTCCGTCAGTGCGGGGGTGTCCGCATCGCCGCGCTTGCGCAGCATGGTCAGGTCGTCCTTCAGCGTCTTGCGGGTCCGGCTGGCTCCGTCGATCTTCTTGATCCGGAAGTAGCCGATCAGCAGCAGCAGCGCCGCCAGCAGCAAGTACGCCCCGGCGACGATCAGGAACGCCGCCCAGTGCCAGATGCCCAGCGCGACCAGCCCGTAGGCGGCGGCGATCGACAGCAGGATCACGATCAGCCCGGCGATCAGCCCGGCGATGCTGAACATGACCCCGCCCCACGCGGCCTTCTTGGCGTCGGCCTTGAGCTCCAGCTTGGCCAGGTCGATCTCCGCTCTGACCAGGTCGGAGACGTTGCTCGACGCCAGCGCGACCAGCTCGCCGAGGGACTTGTCCTCGATGCGCTCGTCCGGCAGTGCCTCGGACATTTCGCTCTCTCCTTCCAGGGCCCCGGCCTTCAGGACGGGCCTCACAGCCTGTCAGCCGGGCGATCGGTCGGGCCACCCGGTAGTGCCATCGGTGATCCGGATGTGTCAAGACGCACAACCCTTCACACCAGCCCGTCGAGCCTCCAGGACACCATGAACACGCCCCGTCCCAAGAACGAGCCACAGGCGCCCAGAGTCCCCAGCGCGCAACCCGCGAGCCCTCAGGCCGCACCCCCAAACCTCAGGAAGCGACCCTCCAGCCTCAGGGCCGCGACCCTGCAGCTCAGGGCCGCGACCCTCCAGCTCAGGCCGCGACCTCGAACCTCAGGCCGCGACCCCGAGCCTCAGGAAGCGACCCCCGAGCCTCAGGCCGCGACCCTCGAACCTCAGGCCGCACCCTTCCACCCTCGAGACGCACTCCCCGAGCCTCAGGACGTCCCCCAGGCCCAGGACGCCTCCCTCAAGCCTCAGGGCATGCTCCCGAGCCCCTCTGGGACGTGGGTTCCGCCGGTGCACCCGCCTCCGGAAGACGACGGTGGCGGTCACAAACGCGAGCGGACGGGCTGCCGCTCTCGATCGGGACCGCTGTTGTCACTCTCTCGAATTGTGCGGGGTCGGTATAGGTCAAACCGCCGATCAGCAGCGAAATGGTGAAACCCGTCCGGCAAGCATCCCGACCCCGGTGATTCCCGCCGATGCGGTTCCGCCCCAGCGTGACCGGCCCGGCCCTGCGGGAAGCCAACGCCCCGCCGAAGACGCCCACGAACTTACCGATCATCAACCCGGCGAACACAAACAGGGTCACCAGGTGGACGAACACCCTCTTGGCCCCGCGCTCTCCAACGCCACAGCAAGCGGGCCTGAACGCTTGAACCGGGCGCACAGAACACCGGCGAAAAGGCTCTGCCGTATGGCGGGGCGCTCCTGTTCGGCATTCGGCAGACTCCGCCCCACCCTCGCCCTAGGAGAGCCAGCGCGCTCCAAGGTGAACCCGGCATGTTCCACAGGCCAGGGCCCAAAGCCGAGTACCCCGGGTCGCGCACTACGCGACCCGGGGTACTCCTCCTCACCTACGCCCCACGCAACACACGACTGGAGCCGCGTAGAACTACCGAGGCACGGCGCGGCGAAGCGGTGCGCCCGCTAGGCGGGCCGCCGGGCGGGCCACCGGAGCGTCAGTCCTCGGACTTGGCGCTGGGCAGCTTCTCGGAGATCAGGTCCATCACCGTGCTGTCGGCCAGCGTGGTGACGTCCCCGATGCTGCGGTTCTCGGCGACGTCCCGCAGCAGCCGGCGCATGATCTTCCCGGACCGCGTCTTCGGCAGCTCCGGAACGATCATGATCTGCCGGGGCTTGGCGATCGGGCCCAGCTTCTTGGCGACATGGTCGCGGAGCTCCTTGAGGAACTCCTCGCCCTCCACGTCCTCGCCGGCGCTGCCCCGCGGGATCACGAAGGACACGATGGCCTGCCCGGTCACCGGGTCCGTCGCGCCCACCACCGCTGCCTCGGCCACCTTCGGATGCGACACCAGCGCCGACTCCACCTCCGTGGTGGAGATGTTGTGGCCCGACACCAGCATGACGTCGTCCACCCGGCCCAGCAGCCAGAAGTCCCCGTCGTCGTCCTTCTTGGCCCCGTCGCCGGCGAAGTACATGCCCTCGAACCGCGACCAGTAGGTCTTGACGAACCGCTCGTCGTCGCCCCAGATGGTGCGCAGCATCGACGGCCACGGCTCCTTGACCACCAGGAACCCGCCGCCGCCGTTCGGCACCGACTGCCCCTGGTCGTCCACCACGTCCGCGACCACGCCGGGCAGCGGGGTCATCGCCGCGCCCGGCTTGCCGGAGGTCACCCCGGGCAGCGGGCTGATCATGATGGCGCCGGTCTCGGTCTGCCACCACGTGTCGACCACCGGGGTGCGTCCCGCGCCGATGTGGTCGCGGTACCAGATGTAGGCCTCGGGGTTGATCGGCTCGCCGACGCTGCCCAGCACCCGCAGCGACGACAGGTCGAACCCGGCCGGGATCTCGTCGCCCCACTTCATGCACGTCCGGATCGCGGTGGGCGCGGTGTAGAAGATCGTCACCTTGTACTTCTGGATGACCTCCCACCAGCGGCCCCGGTGCGGGGTGTCGGGGGTGCCCTCGTAGATGACGCTGGTCGCGCCGTTGGCCAGCGGCCCGTACACGATGTACGAGTGGCCCGTCACCCAGCCGATGTCGGCCGAGCACCAGTAGACGTCGGTCTCCGGCTTGAGGTCGAACACCGCGTGGTGGGTGTAGGCCACCTGCGTCAGGTAGCCCCCCGTCGTGTGCAGGATGCCCTTGGGCTTACCCGTCGTACCGGACGTGTACAGGATGTAGAGCGGGTGCTCCGCGTCGTGCGCCTCGGCGGTGTGCTCCTCGCTCTGCCGCTCGACGAGGTCGCTCCACCACACGTCCCGGGAGTTCTCCGCGACCTCCTCGCCGGTACGCCGCACCACCAGGACATGCTCGATGGACGGGGTGTCCTCGACGGCCTCGTCCACGATCGACTTCAGCGCCGACGGCTTGCCGCGCCGGTAGCCTCCGTCCGCCGTGACGACCACCTTGGCCTCGGCGTCGTTGATGCGGGTCCGGAGCGCGTCCGCGGAGAAACCGCCGAACACCACCGAGTGGGTGGCGCCGATGCGCGCGCACGCGAGCATCGAGATCGGCAGCTCCGGAATCATCGGGAGGTAGATGGCGACGCGGTCGCCCTTCCGCACGCCCAGTTCCAGCAGGGCGTTGGCCGCCTTGTTCACCTCCCGCTGCAGGTCCGCGTAGGTGAGGGTACGGCTGTCGCCGGGCTCGCCCTCCCAGTGGAAGGCCACCTTGGCGCCCTTGCCGGCCTCCACGTGCCTGTCCACGCAGTTGTACGCGACGTTCAGCTCGCCGCCCACATACCACTTGGCGAACGGGGGGTTGCTCCAGTCGAGGACCTCGTCCCAGGGCTTGGCCCACGACAGCCGCTCCGCCTGCCGGGCCCAGAAGGCGAGCCGGTCGGAGGCGGCCTCGTCGTACACGTCGGCCTGGACGTTCGCGGACGCGGCGAGGTCGGCCGGAGGTGGGAAGCGCCTCGTCTCCTGCAACAGGTTGGAAAGTGTCTCTTGGCTCTGACTCAACGCGTACTCCTTGCTTGCGAGAGGAAGGCGCCCGGTGAGCCCCACTTCACCAGGGACGGTGCCGACCCACAAGTCCTTCCCGGCTGCACGGCCGGACGCCCGGCGCTTCTAGCCCCGGATCGGACGTAGACGAAGGGCCGTCGCGTCCAAGTCGCACCCGGAATCAGCCACCCCTACCCGGGGAAGGCATCCATACACGTGTGCGGGGGTGGGAACAGAGCGCTGTGCCCCACCACGTAGGGTCATCCCCGTGACCGAAGCCGACGCCCTCGCCCACGTGGCGAATCTGCCTGGAGTGGCCGACGCCGTGGACGACGCCCGTACCGCGGTGGACAGGCTGCTAGGACATCGCATCCTGCGACGCCGCAGCGCAGAGGTCTCCACCGAATCCGCGCTGCGCGGTGCCCGGGCCTCCGCCGTCCTGGAAGGGGCCACGGTCACTCTGGACGAGCTGCGAGGAGAGGAAAGCCCCAAGGACCCCATCGTCCAGGGGGCACTGAGGGTCTCCGCCGAACTCGGAACCCTCTCCGATACCTGGCGCCAGGCCCCTCGCCAAGTCCTGGCCCGCCTCCACGTACTGGCGGCCGCGGACGTCGTCGAGAGTTCCGAACTGGGCCGTCCACGCTCCGAAGACCAACCGGCCAGGGACATCCTCGGCCTGGAGGCCCCTCCGGCCCCTGCGGAAGTGGCAGGACGCCTGGACATGCTCAGCGGTCTGCTGACCAACCCCACCAAGGCCCCCGCCCTTGTGGTGGCCGCCGTCGTGCACGGCGAACTCCTGAGCCTCCGTCCCTTCGGCTGGGGGGACGGCATCATCGCGCGCGCCGCGGAGCGTCTCACCCTCGTCTCCAGGGGGCTGGACCCCAAGTCCTTGACCGCCCCTGAGATCGGTCACGCGGAGCTGTCCGAGGGCTATGCCAAGGCCCTGCACGGCTACATCACGGGTACCCCCGAGGGCGTGGCCGGCTGGATCCGCCACTGCGCGGACTCGGTCGCCGCGGCCGCCCGCGACTCCCAGGCCATCTGCGAAGCCTTCCAACGCGGCTAGCCCGAACCGCCCCTGACGCGGCCGCGATTGATCCATATCGGTCAAGGCGGTCGAATGGGAATTCAGAGAGCCCAGGGAGGCGACGCCGCGTCCATCGGGGGCGGCGGCCCAAGGGCGCGCACCCAAATCCCAAGGCGCCCGCACGGGCCTGATCGCCTGCTCAGGCACGGAGCAACCGGCGCCTTGACTCGCCACGACAGGCGCCAGGTCTGCGTGCGCTCGCCGTCATCACGGGCTTGCCAGATGGTAAGTATCGAACGCGCTGCCTTCACGACATCAAGGTGATACGCGAATGTGATGAAGGGGTCGTCCGCATAGCGAACGGCGCCCCTCGCTCTGGGGCGCCGTCGCCGGTCACGTCACACCGGGTTACCAAGCGTGCACCTCATATCCGTCGCATCGGGTCAAGCCCGTCACGACGCGCCTCCCGCGGCTGGTCGCGCGTGGGTGCCCGGCTGCCGTGCCCGGACACTTGGTCCGTAGTTCCTGTGTACGCCCCCTTTGCCCTGTTGACAAGCCCCTATTCGGAAAATGTGCGCGCCCGAAAGGGGGGACCTCATGAACCACCGCGCCCCCGTGTGCACCTCAGCCGCACTGGCCGCCGTACCTTTCGGGAGGTATCGGTGCTTCTCCGGCACATCGGCGATTCGATCACGCAGTGTGATCGATTCTTTATGTCGGTGATCTCGTGCCGTGCCGGAAGGATCTTTAGATCTGCTGTACGCTCCCACTCTCGTCCAGGGCTTTCCTCGCCGGATCCCCCGGCGTGGGCGGCGAACGACCGGCGGCGTCGCCCCACTCCCAGAGTGGGATCATCTCGACCAGGTGCGAAAAAACGTGACCTGTCGGACGACTTTGCGGCTCGACGGAAGTCTCGACGATCGGGCAGCATATGTTGTATCTGCCTAGACTGTAGGCAACGACTTTGCCTCGCCTATAGATCAAACTGGCGATCGGCTTAGCGTGATCTCTCCTGAGACTTTCTTGGGAAAACGGGCCGGCTCTACCCCCCCGGAGCCGGACCGTTAGGCGACCCCCGCTATCCCCCCCGGCGGGGGTCGCCCTGTCGTGAGTGGTCGGGGGGCGGCCCGCCTACCAGCGGATCCGCCCCCCGGCCGCACGTCCCAAGTCGGTGGCCCACCCTCTCCGAGGGCCGCCCGGCCGCCTCGAAGGCGCCTTCCGCGGGACCGACCCCGCGGAAGGCGCGCGAGCCGTCACGAACGCTGACCGCCACGACGCGCCGGGCCGATGGCGCCGGGGACTGCCGCGCGCCGGCGCAGCCGGGCCCGGGGCGTACGCACAGCCGGATACCTCAACCCTCGCAAAAGCCGCATTTTCGCAGGTCGGCACCCCTCCCACGAAGTTATCCACAGTTCGCGGAAGGTCTTTCGCCGCCCCTCGCCGCCGGCGCATGGTGGATACCTCCGACACCCAGGGAGGCAGGATGACCATCGCTGCGATGATCGCGACCGATGACCCCTCGCTCACCGACGACCTGCTGCGGCTCGCCGCCGCCGCGGACGCCCGGATAGAACTCGTCCACGACGCCGACCGGGCCCGCCAGGGCTGGCACTGGCCCTCGCTCATCCTCGTCGGCAACGATCTCGCCGACGCGATAGCGGCGGAAGCACCCGAACGCCGGCAGGGCGTCGTCGTGGTCACCAACGACCCGGACACCGAGCAGGTCTACCGAAGAGCCGTCAAGGTCGGCGCCCAGGACGTCGCCTGCCTGCCCGGCGACGAGTCATGGATCATCGACGCCATGGCCGCCGCCTCGGAACCCGAGGGCCAGGGGGCACTGGTCTGCGTCCTCGGAGCCACGGGCGGTATCGGCGCCAGCGTCCTCTCCGCCGCGCTCGGGCTCACCGCCGCGAACCGCGGCCTGCGCACGCTCCTCGTCGACGCCGACCCGTACGGCGGCGGCATCGACCTGGTCGTGGGAATCGAAGAGCAGCCGGGAGCCCGCTGGCCCGACTTCGCCGCCCGCTCCGGCCGCCTGAGCGCGCTCACCCTCTACGAAGCGCTTCCCCGTCTGGGCGACCTCTCGGTGCTCTCCTGCCGGCGCGGCACCCTGACCACCGTCAACAGCGAAGCGGCCCCATCCCTGATCGACGCCGCCGTACGCGCCTTCGACCTGGTGATCGTCGACGTCCCCCGCTACCAGGGCGAGATCGGCCGGGCGGCCCTGCGCGCCGCCGACACCACCCTCGTCCTCGTCCCGGCCGAGGTCCGCGCGACCTTGGCGGCCGACACCCAGGTCGCCGCCCTGCGCGACGACTCCACCAACATGAAGGTGATCGTCCGCGCTCCCGGCCCCGGTGACGTCACCCCCGAGGTGGTGGCCGACGCCCTCGCCCTGCCGCTCGCCGGCCTCTTGGAATGCGACCGCAAGCTCACTCGCACCCTCGAGACAGGTGATCTGGAACGAGCCCTACGACGCGGCCCCCTCGCCGACCTGTGCGCCCACCTCCTGCCCACTCTCCACCCGCAACTGCAGGAGCCACACGAAGAACCCCAAGCCGCCTAACCCGCCAGCCACCCCAAAGTCCCCACTCCTGCGGTCAACCCATGCCGCCGCGACACGACCCGTGCCACCTGGTATCCCGCAATGACCAACGCTCCCTGCCTCCCTAGCCTCGACACCCCACGAGCACCTGATCAACACTCGTGCACTTCACCGCTGGCACAACTCATGAACCACACCGTTGATCCGCCTCGTCACCTGCGCACCTAACAGTCGCTTATCCCACCGTCCAGGCTCCCTACAGTCCGCATGCACATGACCGCCGTGCACCTCACCATGTGCCGTACCCCACCCACGCGCCGCCTGCCCGAACGCCCGACCTCACCACCTACACCGCCTGTCCGAGTGAACCCCCGCACATAGGACGGTCCCTGTGCTCCCACCGTCCGCGTGCTCCCACCGTCCGCGTGCTCCCACCGTCCGCGTGCTCCCACCGTCCGCGTGCTCCCACCGTCCGCGTGCTCCCACCGTCCGCGTGCTCCCACCGTCCGCGTGCTCCCACCGTCCGCGTGCTCCCACCGTCCGCGTGCTCCCACCGTCCGCGTGCTCCCACCGTCCGCGTGCTCCCACCGTCCGGACTGCTCGGTGCCCATGCATCTCAACGTCCGCGTCAACTCAAGACCCGCACACATGACCGCCGTGCTCCTCATCACGGGCCGTACCCCACCCACGCGCCGCCTGCCCGAACGCCCGACCTCACCACGTACACCGCCTGTCCGAGTGGTCCCCCGCGCATATGACAGGCCCTGTTGCTCCTACCGCCCATGCTCCTCACCGTCCGCGTGCTCCTGACCGTCCACCCACCTCGCCGCTCGCCCACCTCGCTGTCTGCACTCCTCGACTCCCCTCAACGTCCGCGCATCGACCGTTCGCGTGCACCTGAGCGCGAACCTCACCGGCACATATCTCCTCTATCCACGCATCTCTCCGTTCGGGCACCTGACGTCGGCGCATCTCAGCATCCGCAGTCCTCACCGTCCGGACTTCTCAACTCAGCACCCGCACCCCTCACCTATTCCTCACCGTCCGCGCATCGACGAGGCCCCAAGGGAGCAGCAAGCATCGTGAACCGTCTCTCCGACGCTGTACGCGACCGGCTCGCCGGTAGTGGCGCCGAGCCGACCACAGGGTGGGTCGCCACTGCGGTACGGGCCGAAGAACGACTGCTGGGCGACCGGGAGGTTCTGGCGCTGGCCGACCAGTTACAGGCCGAGTTCGTCGGGGCGGGTCCCCTGGAACCGTTGCTGCGCTCGCCGCACGTCACCGACGTCCTCGTCAACGGACCGGGCGAGGTCTGGATCGACGCGGGGGACGGCCTGACGCGCACGTCGACCCGTTTCCCGGACGAGGCCACCCTCCGCCGCCTGGCACAACGATTGACCGCCGCGGCCGGTCGCCGACTCGACGACGCGTCCCCTTACGCCGACGCCCGCCTCCCAGGAGGCATCCGCCTGCACGCCGTGCTGCCTCCGATCGCCCCGAACGGCACGTGCCTGTCCCTGCGCCTGCCGCGCCGGCGCGCGTTCACGCTCGACGAACTGGTGGACGTCGGCACGGTCCCACCCGCCGGTGCCGAGTTGCTGGCGGCTCTCGTGGTGGCACGGGCGGCTTTTCTCATCACGGGAGGCACCGGAACCGGCAAGACGACTCTCCTGAGCTGCCTGCTGTCGATCGCGGACCCTGCCGAGCGGCTCGTCCTGGTGGAGGACTCCTCCGAGCTGAAGCCGGATCACCCGCACGTCGTACGGCTGGAAGCCCGGCCACCGAATGTGGAGGGGGCGGGCGGCGTGACGCTGGACGACCTCGTGCGCCAAGCCCTGCGCATGCGTCCTGACCGGCTCGTCGTCGGCGAGGTGAGGGGCGTCGAGGTCATAACTCTGCTGAACGCCCTCAACACGGGTCATGAAGGCGGCTGCGGCACGTTGCACGCCAACACGGCCGCCGATGTACCGGCGCGCCTGGAAGCCCTCGCCTGTGCCGCCGGGCTCAGCCGTGAGGCCGTCCACAGCCAGCTTGCCGCCGCCTTGGAGATCGTCGTCCATCTAACCCGCGAGTCCCCCAAGAAGCCAAGACGGGTCGCCGAAGTGTGCCTGCTCCGCCGCGCACCGGACGGGCTGGTCGGCGTGGTCCCCGCCGTCTCGTTCACCCCGTCGGGCGAGACGGTACTGGCGCCAGGCGCCACCACACTGGCCGCCCGCCTCGACAACCTATGGAAGCCACCCTGACCTCGAGCAACGACAAGCCTGCACCTCGCCCCGGCGCCCGCGAGTGACAGCAACCCGCCACGTGACCCCACAACCAAGAGCAGGAGGATGCGATGGAGTCGGCCTGGCTTGCGTCGTGCTGCGCCGCCGTGCTCGCATGGCTGCTTCTCCCATCGACCACGGCCAGCCAACGACTGGGGCACCTGCTCAATCTCCAGAGCACTCCCATGCCGAGCAGGGCCGAGCGGCTCGTGCAAGACGTTGCGTCCCGCTATGAGCGCGTCCGTGAACGGAGCCGGAGACGCCAACGATGGCGTGAGGCGGCCATCGAACTCTGCGACGGGATGGCCTCCGAACTCGCGGCCGGACGGTCGCCCGACGAAGCGTTCAAGATAACCGCGGCACTCCTGGATCCGCGCATCGCCACGGAGCTGCTAGGCGAGCCACAGTTTCCTGAACAGCTCGCACGCGCTCCCCAAGGCCTCAACCCCCATGCACCATCCCCCACCCAGCTTGCTCAAGCCAATCGGCCTCCGCGCGTCGGCGCACGGCAGCCGGCGGAACCGATACCGCTCTCGGCATCGGCACCCGCCCTCCCCGACCGACGAGCCTCGGGCGCCAGGGCTCCGGAGCTGCACGGCGGCCTTCCGCCTCCCGCCCGCTGGCGTCCCGGACGCAGCAGGCCCCGGCGCCACCAAAAGCCAACCGACCAGTGGCGGCAGCCACCGCCGGAGTACGGCGCTATCAGCAGCAGGCCCAACCAGCCCCTCGACGCCGACCAGCCACGTGCGGACCACCCCCAGCAGCTGGTCGCGCATACAGCCATAGGTCCACCGATCGACCGCTTGGAGAGACTGGCCGCAAACCATGGCGCAGAAGGTCTCCGAATGCTGGCGGTGAGCTGGCGTATCGGTGCCGAAAGAGGCGGCACGCTGGCCACCGTCCTGGACGGTCTGGCCACGGCGCTTCGGGACGAGGAGACACAACGCCAGGAAGTCACCACCCAACTCGCCGGCCCGCGCGCCACCGCACGGTTGCTGGCTGTGCTGCCGCTACTCGGCCTGGGAATGGCCGCCGCACTCGGCTCCAATCCTGTGTCCTTCCTCCTCGGAACAGCTCCCGGCTTCGGCTGCCTGTGCGCAGGACTGGCGTTGAACCTGGTCGGGTTCTGGTGGACACACCGGCTGGCCCGAGCAGCAGAGGAACTCCGGTGACGCCGCAGCGCCCATGGAGGCATACATGCTGATCCTGATAGCCGTACTGTGCAGCGCCGCGTGCGGATTCCTTCTCACTCAGGCGCCCCTCCGCACGCCCCGCAGGCTGACCCGCCAACTCACACCGAACCCGCCACCCTCCAAAAGCTGGCGCCTGTCTCCCCTGCGACATCGGGGTCGGGCCACACGACCCGTCCAACACCTCCACCACGCCGAAAAGCGTGCGAACGACGGCCCGTTCCTTTCACTGCCGCCACCCCAGGGGCCAACAGCAGAGAGCAGCCTGAAAGATGGCCCCCGCAAAGAACGGCTCCGTCGCCTCACCTCGGCCCTGGTCTGCGTGAGCTGCGCAGTATGCGTCGGTGGACTGGCCGGAGCCATGGTCGGGCTCGCAGCCATGGCAACGGTCTATCGTGCGTTCAACCGCGCGGAGCGTATGGAGCACCGGAAGCGCCACGCGAGGTTGGTCGCGGACCTTCCCATCGCGGTGGACCTGCTTGCCGCCTGCCTGCGCGGCGGCACACCGTGGAGCGAAGCAGTGGAAGCCGTTGCCGGTGCCGTCGGTGGTCCGCTGGGCCACGAGTTGAACAGGGTCGCCGTTCAGATCCGGCTGGGCGCCGACCCCGCCGATGCTTGGCTCGCTCTCACCCAAGACCCGGCGCTGGCACCTCTCGCCCGTACCGCGGTCCGAGCCGTACAAAGCGGCGCCGCACCCGCGACTGCACTTGCTCGGCTTGCCCGTGACCAACGGCGGAACGCCCGGACGGCCGCCGCCACGCGTGCCCGCGCCGCAGGAATCAAGGCGTTGGCACCCATGGGTGCCTGCTTCCTCCCTGCCTTCGTGCTTCTCGGAGTGGTGCCGGCCATCGCCGGAGTAGCCTCCACGATCCTCCTGCCATCGTGACCCCGTCCCCCGGCAACCGATGTAGCGTTCCGCGGTCCCGTCCTTGGCGAGGGGGTGGCTAAATCTGCGGGGACCTCGTTCGCCTAGCTCAAGCGACCCAGAACTCGTTCGCATCGCTGCGCGTTGATGCCTCGGCCAAGTAGGGCTGTTTCAGCGGTGGTGAAATGTGGACAGTGCGCGGGCTGCCGGCATGAGCGCGGCGGCCAGGCGTTGACGATCGGACTCGGGCAGGCCGCCCAGGTCGTCATCGAGGTCGGCGAGCAGGTCGGCCACCACCTCGGTGGCCAATGCGGCGGTGTCAGCGGCTGGGCCGAGCTTGCTGCGGGCCCCGTCCACTCGCGGCGGGGTGAGGCGCTCTACTGCAGCCGCCAACAGCCAAGCCGGCACTCCCGTCACTCCGCCGGGCGGTGGCACGAACGGCCGGGCGCCGCTGTAGCGGGCGTCCTCGGCAAAGTCGGGATGCTTGACCTTCAGAACCGGCCGTGGTCCCAGTTCGCTCGTATCCCAGGAGCTGGCGGGCTTGAGGACGTAGCCTTCGGCGCGGTTGCCGGGCAGTTCGGGAAGGCCCAGCGCGTTGGAGACCAGCGTCGGGAAGTCGACCGTCAGCTCTCTTAGCTTCTGCCGCTGGCCTTGACCCACCAGCGGCACGCATCCCAAGCCCACACCGGCCACGAGGTCTGCCAGTTCCGCGCGGCTCATCCAGCGCTGGCCGGGTGATGCGCCGACGGCGCCGTCGAACGCCAGCCAGACCAGGTCAGGGCTGTACCACACGCCGGTCTGCACCGGGCCGATGTCCTTGACCGGCGGTACCTGCGGGTGCGGATAGCCTCCGCCGGCCAGTTCCCCAAACAAGATCACGTCCTGTCCGGCAGCCCGGGCCGCTGCCGCCGCCGCTGTCGCCAGTACCGGCCACAGCCGCGTTACCCCGAAGAACGTCTCGAGCCGATCCTCGTCCAACAGCCCGCGTCGCCCGGCGGCCCGCGCCGTCCGGCCGTCGCTGACCAACGCGAGATGGGCGCCGTGCACCTTCTCTTCGGCCACCCAGGTCCCGCCGGGCAACGGTCCATCGCCGAACCGCTGCGGGATTTTCGGATACCACACGGCCCTGACCTCCGTTCCGTGACCGAACGCCCCGCTTGCCAGGCCGAGACAGTCTGGCGGGCAGCTTCTCGGACGCACACATGAAGATCAATTTGTTTTCGGATGTCCCGTTCAGAGGCTTCCCGAGGGCGAGCTCACCTTGACGAGAGTGCGTTGAATGGCCGGTCGCCCAGAAGCGGGCTGGACGGGCCAGCGGAACGGCAAGACGGCAAGACGGCGGGACGGCGGGACGGTGGGCTGAGCCTGTGTTAGCTGGTCACGGCCCTCGCTCGGCTGGATGACCCGTTATCCACAGAACGTGATTCGCCTGTTGCCGGCCTCGCGAAGTCTGCAGGCTTGATGTTGGCGCCGATCGGTGCCCGCAAGGCGAAAGGAGAGCGTGTATGCGCTTCATGGCGAAGCTGGCGCGGCCATGGGCCAGAACGGCGGTGGTGCGGCGATGGCGAAGCGAAGCGAGGGATCTCGGGATGTCGACGGCCGAGTACGCGGTCGGAATGCTGGCCGCGGTGGCGTTCGCGGGCGTGCTGCTCAAGGTCATGACCGGCTCGGACGTCAAAGGCTTGCTGTTAGCCGCGGTCAAGAACGCTCTGCAGCAGGTCGGGTGAGAGGTCGCGCCGACCGGGAGCGGGGGATGGTGACGGCGGAGATCGCGGTCGCGTTGCCGGCGCTCGTACTGGTCATGGCCCTATCCATCTGGGGCGTGGTCGCCGCCTCTACGCAGATCGCCTGCACGGACGCTGCGCGGAGTGGGGCCAGAGCGGCTGCCCGTGGAGAGCCCATAGACGTGGTACGAGCACGCGTCGCCCGCTCCTTGCCTGCCGGAGCTTCAGTACGCGTCTATCGAGATGCGCAAAGCACCCGTGTCGAGATCGCCGCCCCGGTCGAAGCGCCCGCAAGCGCGGATCTCCCACCGCTCGTGATCCGAGTTCGCGCGACTGCGGTCACGGAACCCGGAGTTGGCGACCACGGCATGCGGCCCATGCCTCGCGTGGCGGTGCCGGCACGGACGTTGCGTAGTTCGGCGTGAGCGAGAGCCGACAGGAGGGAGGTGTTCATGACCGCTGCGGCAAAGTGCACTGGGCCCTCGGCCGAATGGTCCTGGAAGTGAGACACGGCTGGGTCCGTGCGTGAGGAGTAGGTCCGTGAGTCGGGAGGGGGTGTGGGGGTGTTCGTTGGGAGGGGACGAGATGTGTCGCTGAGCGATGATCGGGGGGCGGGGGTGGTTTGGGTGGTGGCGTGCATGGCGCTGGTCTGGGTGGTGGGGGTCGCGGCCATGACGGTGGGGGCGGCGCGTGTGACACGGCACCGCGCAGATGCTGCGGCTGACCTTGCGGCCCTCGGGGCGGCGGCGCGGGCGCCGGAGGGGACTGAGGTGGCCTGCAAGGCGGCGGCCGAGGCGGTGAGGAAATCGGGTGGCCGCCTGTCGGCCTGCTCGGTACGTGACCGTGTCGCCGAGGTCTCGGTGGCGATGGTGCTGAGAGGGCCGGTCCGCGGGCTGGACGTCGTCTCGCGGGCGAGGGCTGGTCCTGTGGAGCGCGAAAGCGTACCCTGACGGCCCATGTTCGTTGTACTGGGCGTCAATAGGTGTTCGGAGGGTGAGCCGTATCGGCTGGATTTTTGTCACCATCGGATGACTCTTGCTACCAGGTGGTACGTTACCCTGCCGTAAGCGCACAGGTACCACTCGACACGGCGACTGCAACGGCCACTCGCCTCCGCTCCCCAAGGGTTGAGCGCGACGCGGTCGGTCGGGCGTTCGATGAAGGGAATGAGGCCGTGACAAGGATTCGCAGGACTGGTGCACTCATGCTGGCGGCACCGCTTGCGATGGGCCTCCCGGTTCTCGGTGCGTCGGTGCCCGCCGAGGCGGCGGCGACGACGGTGCTCGCTCCCCAGAACGGTGCGGTGATCACGAGCGGATCCAATGTGACCGCCCGCGCCCATTTCGACTTCGCCGTGGACATGCAGCTGCGTGCCAACATTCCGGGGTCGGGCGACACGTTCCTGACCAAGCGGAACCTTGCGGGCGACATGTCGGCGTCCATTCCGCTCCGCCGCAACGGCCGGTACACCGTGTACATGAAGGGCGGCATCACCGGCCACGTGTACGACTCGAACACCTTCACGGTGCGGATCCCGCCGGCTCAGCCCAGCGGGGTGTCGGCGAAGGCATCGGGCGGCAAGCTCGTCGTGCAGTGGAACCTCGGCCTTGAGGACGACATCTCGGGCTATACCGTGAGCGCCGGTTCGGCCGGTTCCAAGAGCGGGTCGGCCGGCTCTCTCTGTTCGGGGACGAACTGCACCACGACGCTGAGCATCCCGTCCGGCGCCAGTGGCTCGATCCCGGTGAAGGTGCGTGCCAAGCGTCCTGACGGCCTGGGCGGTTCGGTCTCCTCGGGTATCGCGGCGACCAGCGCCTCGGTCGGCAGCGGCAGCGGGTCCGGCTCGGGTTCGCTGGGATCGGTTCCGCCCGCGGCACCGGGCGCCGCCCCTCCGAGCGGAACGGCACCGTTGAGGCCGTTCAACAACGAGTCGCCGGTGACCCTGCCCTCCGTCCAGCCTGACGGCGCCGCTCCGGGCTTCACCTATCCGACCCCGCAGGTGGCCAACCAGATGTCACCGAAGGCGGAGAACGCCTCTGCGATCGACAGCCTCCAGTGGGGCAAGAGCGTGGGCATCGCCCTGGTCCTGCTCGTCGTCGCGGCTCACCTGGGAACGTGGACCAGGCGCCTGCGCGTCGCGCAGGCCGGAGTGAGCGCTCAAGGCAAGGCCGCTCGCACGGCACGGGGCGGCAGCGGTCGCACACGGGTCCGCAATGCCCGAGAGCAGATCGCACGGGCCGAGGCGGTCGCCAAGACGAGCGAGCTCGCGGTGCCCTTGGCGGCGGCAAGCGGCGGCAAGCCCGCCCGGACGACGGCAGCTCGCAGGGGTGACACGAGTTCCCGACAGGGTTCCGCGTCCGCGCCGAGGGGTGGACGGCGTCCCGGCACGTCAGCGCGCGGCTCCAGTGGCGTGAGCGTGCGAATCGCTCAGCCAGGTAGCGGCGGCCCCCGACGTGAGCCGGTCGACGGTCGTGGCCGTCACGCCAACTCCCGAGGCCGCCGCCGCAAGTAAGGCGCAGCACGGCGGCCCTGTTGGTGGGCAGGTCTGGTGGCCTTGTGAGCTTGGGTTGTCGTCCCAAATCCCGGCCGAGACGGTGCTCCCCTTCCACTCCCACCTTCCGGTTCCCTGTTTCCCCTTCCGGTTCCGCGTTCCGGTTCCGCGTTCCGGTTCCGTCTTCCGGTTCCGCGGGCAGGTAGGTCTCGATCGGCTTGTCCAGCTCGAGCTTGCCCTCGCCGACCAGTTTGCAGGACGGTCACGGCGGTGAAGGTCTTGGTGTTGCTGCCGATGCGCACCGGGACCCTGCCTTGGGTCTTCAGGTCACCGGCGCCAGCGGTGTAGTGGCGCACGCGCCCGTCCTGTCCGGTTACCGAGGCGAGCGCGGCGGGGACCCGTTCTTGTGCACCAGCGAGTCGAGCCCCTGCTGGAGGGTGTCGGTGGATGACGAGGGCGGTGCCGCGAGCGTTCCCTGGGGGGCGACAAGGGCGCCCAGCAGCCCGAGGGCGCTGAGGGTGACGATGGTGGTCAGGCGGCGGTTGCGGCGGCGGTGATTGTTCATGGGATAACGCTAGGTACGCCTGTGGTGTCGCGCCGATAAGGCGAACTCCACTTCGAGGGTAGGGCTAGGACCACCATGACGATCTTGGCCGCGCTGGATGCCGCGTCGCCGCGACGTGGCTCCGGTGACGATGTCCCTGGATGGCGGGAGGGGTGGGGTGGAGTGTCGCGCAGGTGAGCTCGCTTCAGTGTGGGCAGAGCTTTGGTTGAGTCAGCCTGTTGAGGTTGGGCGGCGGCCGTGAGCGTGCGCGTTTTAGGGCCGCGTGCGGGGGATGCGTGTCTGGTGGGGGTGGTGTTTTGGAATGGGGAGGGTTTAGGCTCCTTTGCCAGCTGAGATCTCCCGGTGTGCCCGGAATCCGGAGAGGAGACCCTCCGTATGATCTTCTTGGGACTGGTGCTGGCCGTCGCCGCCGTTGTGGCCGGTGCGGCCGTGGTCATGGGGAACTCGGAAGCGGCCGGATTGACGTCGTTCGGGAACGAGGTTCCCGGTGTCACCGAGGAGTGGCAGGTCTTCATGGCCGGTGCGGTGGTGGCGATCGTCTTCATGGCGGGTGTCACGGTCGCGGCGCTCGGGTTCAAGCGGGCGGTGGGGATCCGGCGCGAGCTGCGCGACCTTCGAGACGAGCACGCGGAGTCGATGCAGACGCTGGAGTTGGAGAAGCGGCAGCTGCAGCGGGAGCTTGCGCAGGCTCGGCGCAACGCGCCACGCAACGCCCCTGTCGCGTAGTTCAGAGGATGCGGCCGAAGGTCCAGGTTGGTCGAACGGCGCGAAGTGAACAGCGTTCCATTGGTGGTTGGCCCATGTGGTGCGCGTTTCTCGGGCGATGCCACGTGCGAGTTTCGCACCTTGGGGTTGGGGTCGTCCCAGCGGACGTGGTCAGTAGGCGGTCGAGCCGTTGCGGTCTCGGGCCAGGTGTGGAGTTTCTCTCGGAGCCCTAGTCCTGTGGGCGATTCAGGGGCGGGCCGAGGTTGTGAGGGCGTTAGCTCTGGTCGGAGCCGAAGACGTGGAGGAACGTCCAAGGTGACGTTCGAGAGGGATGGCCTTGGGGCAGTTGATGTGCGTTCCTCGAAGGCGCCCCCATCGCTGCCCATCGGGGCGGCTATGGAGTCGGCCGTGGCGGGACCCTTGTACCGCGGAGAGGCCGTAGTCCGGCATGGACAGCGGGACTCGGGCGGATGGAGTCTGGCCAGGGGTGTCGTTTTGGGGTCGGCGATGGGTCTTGGACGGTCAGGCCTGCGGCGGGGGGCTTGGTTTCTGGGGCGCGGCCAGGCTTCGCCTTGGAGATTCGCGTGGGATCTTGTGTTGGGCAGTCGTCCAGAGGCCTAGCGGTCAGGGGCCTGTCGCAGGAGTTCTGCCAGGAGGATGAGGGCGCCTTGCTTGTCCAAGGGGTCGTTGCCGTTTCCACACTTGGGCGACTGGATGCAGGACGGGCAGCCTGACGCGCATTCGCAGGCGGTGATGACGTCGCTGGTGGCGCGGAGCCATTCGGAGGCGTCGGCGTAGCCGCGTTCGGCGAAGCCCGCGCCTCCTTCGTGGCCGTCGTAGACGAAGACGGTGAGCAGGCCCGTGTCGGGGTGGACGGCCGTGGAGACGCCGCCGATGTCCCAGCGGTCGCAGGTGGCGAAGAGGGGGAGCAGGCCGATCGAGGCGTGTTCGGCGGCGTGGGCGGAGCCGGCGAGGTCGAGGTCGCCCAGGTTCTCGATCTGCGCTTCGGAGAGCGTCCACCAGACGGCGCGGGTGCGGAGGGTGCGGGGCGGGAGCTCCAGTGGCTTCTCGCCCAGCATCTCGCCGGTCTGGAGGCGGCGCATCTGGTAGGCGACGACCTGGCGGGTCACGTCCACCGTGCCGTAGGAGAGGGTCGCCTCGCCCCAGGCGGTGGAGCGGAGGCGTTCGACGATGCTGATGTCGGTGATGTCGCGGGCGGTGGTCGAGTAGTCGGGGTCGGCGGCTTCCACGAGGGCCACGGAGTCGTCCAGGTCGAGGGTCTGGACGAGGTACGACTCGCCCTGGTGGATGTAGACGGCGCCTTCGTGGACGGTGGTGTGGGCCGACGCCTCGTCCACCGTGCCCAGCAGGCGGCCCGTCAGGGCCTCCACGACCTGGATGGGGGTGCCTCCGGCGCCGCGTATGTCGGCCAGGTCGGTGGCCTTGTCGCGGCGCGTCCAGTACCAGCCCGCGGGGCGCCGGCGTAGGAAACCGCGGCGTACGAGGTCGGGTAGGAGGTCTCGGGTGGACGGCCCGAAGAGTTCTGTGTCGGCCTCGGTGAGCGGTAGCTCGGAGGCCGCCGCGCACAGGTGCGGTTCGAGGACGTAGGGGTTGTCCGGGTCGAGGACGGTCGCTTCCACCGGGGTGCCGAAAATGGCCTCCGGGTGGTGGACGAGGAAGGTGTCCAGGGGGTCGTCCCTGGCGACCAGGACCGCGAGGGCCGACTGCCCTGAACGGCCCGCGCGGCCGGCCTGCTGCCACAGGGAGGCGCGTGTCCCGGGCCAGCCGCAGACGACGACGGCGTCGAGGCCCGAGACGTCCACGCCTAGTTCGAGGGCGTTGGTGCTGGCCAACCCGATGATGGAGCGCGAGCGCAGGGCGTCCTCGAGGGCACGCCGCTCTTCGGGCAGGTACCCGGCCCGGTAGGCCGCCACCTGGTCGGCCAGCTCGGGCGCCGCCTCGTGCAGCGCGCGCTTGGCGCCGAGGGCCACCGACTCGGCGCCGCGGCGAGACCGTACGAAGGCCAGGGTCTGCACCCCCTCGACCACGAGGTCGGCCAGCAGGTCCCCTGCCTCGGCCGTCGCCGTACGGCGGACGGGGGCGCCGCGCTCACCGCGCAACTCGGTCAGGGGCGGTTCCCACAGCGCGAAGGTTGCGGGGCCGCGCGGCGAGGCGTCGTCATGGACCGCGACCACGTCCAGGCCCGTCAGGCGGGAGGCCGTGGCGGCGGGCTCCGAAGTGGTGGCCGAGGCCAGGACGAAGGTGGGCTCGGCCCCGTAACGGGCGCACACCCGGCGGAGCCTGCGCAGCACCTGGGCCACGTGGGAGCCGAACACGCCCCTGTAGCCGTGGGCCTCGTCGATGACCACGTAGCGCAGTCGCCTCAGGAACGAGGTCCAGCGCGCGTGGGCGGGCAGGATCGAGCGGTGGAGCATGTCCGGGTTGGTCAGGACGTAGTTGGCGTGCTGCCGCACCCAGGCGCGCTCGTCCCGAGGGGTGTCGCCGTCGTACGTCGCCGCGCGCACACGGGTCAGGCGCAGCCCCCTCAGCGCGCGCAACTGGTCCGCCGCCAGAGCCTTCGTCGGTGCGAGATAGAGCACAGTGCCCTCGCGCCGCGCGTCCTCCTCGTAGATCGCGGCGACCGAGGGCAGCAGGTAGGCCAGCGACTTCCCGGACGCGGTGCCAGTGGCGATGATCACAGAACGGCCAGCGCGGGCGTGCTCGGCGGCCGTGGCCTGATGCTCCCAGGGAGCCTCGATCCCGGCCGCCGCGAGCCGCTCCACCAGCAGCCCCGGCGCCCAGTCAGGCCAGCCCGCACGACGCCCCTGACGTGCGGGAACGCTCTCCACATGGGTGATGCGTCCACGGCGCGTGGGGTCGGCGAGCAGTCGGTCCAGGGGAGAAGAAGATCTTTGGACGGCCATCAGGTTTTCAGTTTGCCAGCCTGGGCAGAACAACGGGAACGCCCCGGCGCCGGTGGCTCCGTACCCCCTGCCATGACCGGTGGAACAGCAGGTCAGCGGGATGGCGCGAAGTTTCGCCCGAGTGGGCGATTATCTGCGTAAGCGACGCCGGAGCGTGGTTGAATCACGGGCGGAGTTCCGTCGCCGCAGGGCGTCCCGGCGGTGCGGCGGCTCCGAGAGCACAGTGAGTTGTAGGGCGCTGGAGGATCTGTGGACCTGAAGGTGAACGACCGCACCACCGAAGATGGCCTCACGGTCATCACCGTGGAGGGCGAGATCGACGTCTACACGGCGCCGAAGCTTCGTGAGAAGCTCATCGATCTGGTCAACAAGGGGAAGTTCCACCTGCTCGTGGATATGGAAAAGGTCGAGTTCCTCGACTCCACGGGCCTGGGCGTCCTCGTCGGCGGGTTGAAGCGGGTGCGTGCGCACGACGGCTCCCTGGAGCTGGTGTGCACCCAGGAGCGCATCCTCAAGATCTTCCGCATCACCGGGCTGACCAAGGTCTTCGGCATCCATGACTCGATCGCCGAGGCCGAGGAAAAGCGCAAGGGCGCGAAGTAGCGGCACGCGGACGACATGGCGACCGTTGAGCTCTCTTTCAGCGCGCTACCCGTCCACGTCCGGACGGCCCGGCTGATCGTCACCGCCGTGGCCCGCCGCAGCGGAGTGGCCGAGGCCCTGCTGGACGAGGTTCGGCTGGCGGTCGGTGAAGCGTGCTCCCGGGCCGTGGAGGCGCACCGGAGGCGCTGCCCGGACGAACCGGTGCGGCTGGAACTGAGTGGCGCAGGCCACCGGTTCGAAGTCGTCGTCAGCGACGCCGTCCCCGAGGACGACGCCGCCGGCGGCCTCGCCGAGACGGCCGGCCTGCCCGAGGTCAGTGGTCCGGACGAGGCGTTCGACGAGGTGTGGGGTGATGACACCGCCGAACTCGGCCTGGCCGTGATCGCGAGCCTCGCCGACGACGTGGACTTCTCCTCCACCCCCAAGGGCATGCAGATCCGGATGAGCTGGCCCGCCGCGGGAGAACCTCCTCCGATCTCCTGACGGACCGGAGAACCGACCCGACACAAAGATCGCGGCCGCCCGACCGGGCGGCCGCGATCTTTCTTTCTCGCCCTTCCGCTTCTGCCCCTCCGGCGTCTGCTGGAGGGGCAGCGGCTTGTTGGCTGGTCGGCTTGGGCTGGCCTCGGCTCCGGGATCTGCCAGAGGGAACAGAGGCTTGATCGGCGCTCGCCTTGAGTGGGCCGCCCCTCCGGCATCGGCGGAGGGGCGGAGGCTTGATGGCTCGTCGGCTTGGGTGGGCCTCGGCTCCGGTGTCTGCTGGAGGGGGGGAGGCTTGTTGGCTGGTTGCCTTGGGCTGGCCTCGGCTCTGGCGTCTGCTGGAGGGGTGGTGGCTTGATGGCTGTCGGCTTGGGCTGAGGCTGGTGTGGGGTGCTCTGGACGGCCTTAGCGGGGCTCAGGAGGCTGTGCCGAAGGGGTTGTCTATGACGTAGCGCCAGCGGCCGTCTCGCCCCTGGCGGGCCACATCGGCGGCCGTTCCGTCGTACTGGAAGCCTTGGCCGTCAGGGGTGGTGCCCTTCATCGTCCAGTCGACGACGAGGAGGGCGATGTCGTCCACGACGTAGGTGTGGCGGGGCCTGGCTTCCAGGGTGGTGCCCATGCCGATCATGTGGCGGTGGGCTGCGAGGCGTTCAGAACCGGTGACGGGGTGTCCTGGACGGGGAACGAGGAGAGCGCGGTCCTCGTAGAGACGGTCGAGCTCTTCCGCGGACGTGCCGTAGGCCGCGCTGTAGAGGCGGATGTGCTCCGCGAGCTCCGCGGTCTGTCGCGGGTCCGGTACATGGTGAGTTGCCATGTCTTACTAGCGAAACATCCGGCCATGTCGGCCGGCAACTGGTTTTCACCTGACGCATGTGCCCGGTGGGGCCGTTCGGCGGACGAGGCCCGCGCGCTCTTCGGCGGTCGCCGGTGCCTGCGACCGCTGAGGTCCTGCGGACGGCAGGGCCGCGAGGGTGGGCCGCGCGCCCCGACTGCGGTGATGCGGGCCGTCGTCGTCCGGGGGCGGCGGGGGCCCTGGGCGCGCCGAGCGTCCCGTAAGGCCGCCCTGCGGCACACATGGCACTCCTCTTGATCTCCAGGCGCTCTAGGAGGGGTACGGGCTCTCCCGGGCGGGTCCAGGGCGCTCGCGTGGGCAGTGAGCGCTCTCGCGGCCGTCGCGGGCTGTCGGTGGTTGTTCGGCGGCTCTTTGTGGTGCGCGGGTTGCGGGGGTGGGGAAGGCGTTTCGAGGGGGGCGGTGGCTGGGTGGGGTTGGGGGTTATGGGATGTTGTTTGCGGCGATCTTGGAAAGGTTGTGAATTTTGGGCGGAATGTAATTGGTATTTGTGTTGGGAGGTATCTGGGAGGTGAGGCGTGCGCGACTCGGGGGCGGCCTGGATGGTCAAGATTCAAGATCGTAATGGTCGGGGGCGTGCACCCATGGTCACCTGCGGTGATGCTGAGTGAGGGCAGGTTTCAGGGCAAATTCTGACGGACCGCAGATTGGGCTTCCCTGACTCCTCGATTGAAGCAAGGTAAGTCTTCTCTTCCGTCCACCTCGTGCGTAGACTCCCGGCACCCGCGTTGCCGTGCGGGCGTCTAAAGCGCCACCCGCGTGGGTACGCGGTAAAGATCGTCCATAGACGGTCGAGTCGCAATGCCCCTGTCGAGGAGGACGGATGTCTGGGCTTTCCCTGTCAAGCCCGGCCGGCGCAGACGTGGATCTCGGCGGCGGCGACCTCTCACTGGTTGTCGTCGTCGCCGTGATCGCGCTGCTGGCACTGGTCGTCGCCGGTGGTCTGGTACGCGAGGTACTGGCCGCGGGTCAGGGCACCGAGAAGATGCAGAACATCGCGCGAGCCGTGCAAGAAGGCGCCGGCGCGTACCTGAAACGCCAGTTCCGTACGGTCGCGGTCTTCGTGATCCTGATCCCGCTCGTCCTGCTCCTGCTCCCCGCCGACTCCACCGGTGAACGGATCGGGCGCTCGGTCTTCTTCGTCATCGGGGCGCTGTTCTCGGCCGTCACCGGGTTCGTCGGCATGTGGCTGGCGGTGCGCGGCAACGTCCGGGTCGCGGCGGCGGCCCGCGAGGAGGGCGGCGAGAAGCGGGCGATGCGGATCGCCTTCCGCACCGGCGGCGTCGCCGGGATGTTCACCGTGGGCCTGGGGCTGTTCGGCGCCGCGGTGGTCGTGCTGGCCTACCAGGGCGACGCGCCGAAGGTCCTGGAGGGCTTCGGGTTCGGCGCGGCGCTGCTGGCGATGTTCATGCGAGTCGGGGGCGGGATCTTCACCAAGGCGGCGGACGTGGGCGCCGACCTGGTGGGCAAGGTCGAACAGGGCATCCCCGAGGACGATCCGCGCAACGCCGCGACCATCGCCGACAACGTGGGCGACAACGTGGGCGACTGCGCCGGGATGGCGGCCGACCTGTTCGAGTCGTACGCGGTGATGCTGGTCGCGGCGCTGATCCTGGGCACCGCGGCGTTCGGCACCGAGGGTCTGGTGTTCCCGCTGATCGTGCCGATGATCGGTGTGATCACCGCGGTGATCGGGATCTTCGCGGTGGCGCCCCGCGACCGCGACCGTTCCGGGATGTCGGCGATCAACCGCGGCTTCTTCATCTCCGCGATCATCTCGGCGGTGCTGGTCGGGGTGGCGGCCTTCGCCTACCTGCCGTCCTCGTTCGCCGAGCTGACCGGCGTCTCGGACCGGGCGATCCAGGGACTGGACGCCGATCCGCGGGTGGTGGCGTTCGGCGCGGTACTGATCGGCATCGTGCTGGCCAGCGCGATCCAGCTGCTGACCGGCTACTTCACCGAGACCAACCGCAAGCCCGTGCAGGAGGTCACCGGCAGCGCCCGCACCGGGCCGGCCACGGTGATCCTGTCGGGCATCTCGCTGGGCCTGGAGTCGGCGGTCTACACGGCGCTGGTGATCGGTGGCGCGGTGTACGGGGCGTTCCTGCTCGGGTTCGGCAACACCACCGTCGCGCTGTTCGCGGTGGCGATGGCCGGCACCGGTCTCCTCACCACGGTCGGTGTGATCGTGTCGATGGACACCTTCGGCCCGGTCTCCGACAACGCCCAGGGCATCGCCGAGATGTCGGGCGACGTGCAGGGCGAGGGCGCCGCGGTGCTGGAGCGGCTGGACGCGGTCGGCAACACCACCAAGGCGATCACCAAGGGCATCGCGATCGCGACCGCGGTGCTGGCGGCGACGGCGCTGTTCGGGTCGTTCCGGACGACGGTGGTGTCCGCGCTCTCGGACGCCTCGGACGAGGCCCGTGAGGCGCTCGGCACGTTCGCGTCCTTCAGCCTGTCGATCGACCAGCCGAACGTGCTGATCGGGTTGATCGTGGGCGCCGCGGTGGTGTTCATGTTCTCCGGGCTGGCGATCATGGCGGTGGGCCGGGCGGCCGGCCGGGTGGTCGTCGAGGTGCGCGAGCAGTTCCGCACCAAGCCGGGGATCATGGACTTCTCCGAGAAGCCCGACTACGACCGGGTGGTCGACATCTGCACCCGGGACGCGCAGCGGGAGCTGGCCACGCCCGGCCTGCTGGCGATCCTGACCCCGATCGCGGTCGGGTTCGCGCTGGGGTACGCGCCGCTGGGCGCCTTCCTCGGCGGGGCGATCGCGGCCGGTGTGCTGATGGCGGTGTTCCTGGCCAACTCCGGCGGCGCCTGGGACAACGCCAAGAAGCTGGTCGAGGAGGGCAACCTCGGCGGCAAGGGCAGTGAGGCGCACGAGGCGACGGTCATCGGCGACACCGTGGGCGACCCGTTCAAGGACACCGCCGGTCCCGCGATCAACCCGTTGATCAAGGTGATGAACCTGGTCGCGCTGCTGATCGCGGACGCGGTGGTGACGTACGCGGGGAACGTCCCGCTGCGGATCGGGGTCACCGTGGCGGCGGTCGCCGTGGTCGTCGGCGCGATCGTGATCTCCAAGCGGCAGGCGGACCCGATCGGCGCGGGCGACGCCAAGCCCGCGGGCGGTGGCACGGGCGACGCGGTCCCTGCCGCGCGGACCGCGGTCCCGGACGAGTCGGTGGCCTCCGGCGACGCCGCGGAGGCGGTCGAGGCCGGGAACGGAACGGGTGCGAAGGGCGACGCGGCCGGTGAGGCGACCCCTGATCCGGGTCAGACCTCCTCGGCCAACAAGGCCTGATCCGAACCACCTCGGGGAAGGGGCCGGCGTCATGCCGGCCCCTTTCTCCTTGCCTGGGCGGGGGTGTGTCCGGGGTGGACGGGGGGCGCACATAGGCTGGCAGTGGACGACGATACGAAGGAGACGCGGCTGTGAACGATGGCGGGAAGTCCACCATTGCCGGGCCGAAGGGCTTTGCCATCATCCTGGGCGGGATGCTCGGGGTCATGCTGGTCCTGTGGGGGATCGCCGCCCTCGTCGCTCCCTGAGCGGGACTCCGGAGTAAAGCTTTCGCATTGCCTGGCGGCGGGTGCATGCGCGTCCTGTAAGGAAGACCGGCGGCTTCCCTGAGGAGGACTAGGGTGACGGCATGCCGTCGCTCATCGTTCTCCGCCATGCCAAGGCCGCCGCTGGGCCGGGGCTCGCCGACATAGACCGTCCTCTCAACGACCGTGGACGGCGGGACTCCACGGCCGCGGGCGAGTGGCTGCGGAACGAGGGGCTGACCCCCGACCTGGTGCTGTGCTCGACCGCCGTCCGGACCAGGCAGACCCTGGAACGGCTGGCGCTGGCGACCAACCAGGTGAGGTTCGAGTCCCAGATCTACGACAACGACGCCGACACGCTGCTGGCCCTGGCCCGGGAGGCGGGGGACGAGGCCGGACGGGTCCTCCTCGTCGGGCACAACCCGTCGGTGCATCAGCTCGTGCACGATCTGACCGGCGAGGCGCCCGAGTCCTTCCCCACGTGCGCGCTGGCCGTGATCGACGTTCCGGGGGCGTGGAGCGAGATTCGCCCGGGGGTGGGTGACCTGACCTCCTACCGCACTCCCAAGGGCGGCGCCTAGCGCGTCAGGAGACGGGGCGGGGTTCCTTGGAGTCGGCCTGCTCCGCGGCGGCCGAAGCGAGCTGTGCCTGTGGGGCCAGGGCCGCGCAAGTGTTCTCGATGAGGGTTTCGACGTCGGCCCGGAGCGAGCGTGCGGTGTAGCGGGTGCCTGAGGATTGCAGGAGGGCGTGTCGCAACGGGGTGAACTCGTCGGTGCTCACACCGGCCTTGATTTCCTCGCGGCGGCGCCTGGCCAGGGCCGACAGGTGGGTGTCCAGGTCGGAGAACTCCTCGTCCAGCCGTTCGTTAGGGGACGGGGCGTCGGGAGAGCCCTCGTCCAAGGCGGGTTCGGGCTCGTCCAAGGAGTCGGCCACCTCTTCCAGATGGTCGGCCAGGCGGTCCAGGATCTCTGGGAGCGGGCCTGCGTCGACCTCGTGTTCACGGGTCATGCGGCCGATCGCTATGAGGTTGTCGCGGACGCGGTGGGCGGCGTCGACCGCGTTGCCGAGCCGGTCGATCAGGTCTTCGTCGGGCAGGCGCTCGTGGACGAGCCGGCTCCGGGTGTCGGCCAGGGTCTCCGCGGCCCGTTCCGCGGCGACGAGCTGATCGTGCGGGAGCCGTTCCAGGTTGCCCTCGACGACGGCGGCGGCCGAACGGGCCAGGTCCGCGTGCACGCTCAGGAGGCGGTCCGCCTGGACCGGCAGCCGCTCGGCGTGCCCGGTCGGCCACAGCAGCCGGACCGCGAGGAAGGCCAGCAGCCCGCCCGCGATGGTGAGGCCGATCCGCTCGCCCGCGTCCACCCAGGTGGACGGCACGGAGAAGCCCAGCAGCATCATCGCCACGACCGTGTTGAACAGCTCCCAGTAGACGAAGTTCACCGCCCGCAGCGTGAAGCTGACCAGCGCGAACGCGAAGATGATCAGGGCGGTGGCGGTCTGGTCGGGGGCCAGGGCGAGCAGCAGCGCGGCGATGGCGGAGCCGACCGCGGTGCCGCCGACCCGCTGGACGACCCGGTCGACGGTCTGGCCGTAGGTGCCGCGCAGGCTGAACATGGCGGTGATCGTCATCCACTGGCCGTGCGGCAGGTCCAGCGCGGTGGCGAGGAACATGGCCAGGAACGCGATGAAGGTGACCCGTCCGACCTCGCGGAACCCGGGTGAGCGGGTCCGCACGGCCCGGCCCAGCCGCCCCCACGTGCTGACCGGGCCCGGGACCTCGGCGAGCAGCCGGGGCGGGCCGAAGCCGATCCGGACCCCGCCGGCCGCGAGCCGCCGGGCGGCGTTGACGCCGCCGGCGATCCGTTCGACCGACCGGCGGATCTGCACGATCAGCGCGACCGCGACCAGGTCCTCGTCGCCGGCCAGCCCGGCCCGCCGGATGCTCTCGGTCTGCCGGCCGAACCGGCGGATCGCGGCGGACTCCACGGTGCCCAGGGGCGCCTTCCCGGTCGCCTCGATGGCGCCGGCGACCAGCCGGACCCGGGCGGCCAGCGCCGCGATCGCGACCCGGGCCTCCTGCTCCCACTCGCGGTCGGGCGGGCGGCGCCGCGCGGCCTCGACCAGGGCCCGCAGCGCCACCGTCTCCTGCATGATCCGGGCGAGCGCGTCGATGAGCCGCTCCGGCCGGGTGGGCTCCTCGCGGCCGCGTCCGGAACGGTAGAAGCCGTAGGTGGCGCGGGCGGCGGTGAGGGCCTGGGACGCGGCGCGACGGCGTTCGTCCCAGTCGGGCTTGCGGGCGACGGAGGCGAGGCCGGGATCGGTGAGCTCGACGGCCTCCAGGGGGCCGGGGTCGGGGCCGCCGACGTCCTCGGCCACGGCGTCCAGGGCGGCGGCGACGGCGTCGGCGGCCTCGCTCAGCGTGGTCCGGAGCGGCCGCAGCCGGCGGGCCGGCCACGGGGCCAGCAGCAGCGCGGTGGTGAGCAGCCCGCCGAGCAGTTCCAGGAAGCCGCCGTACAGGACGTCGCCGGTGGGCGGGCGGATGGCGGTGAGCAGCACGGCGAGCCCCGCGGTGGGACCGATCCAGGGGACGGCGCTGCCGAGCGCGACGACCGGCGGGACGACGATGACCGCGAGCCAGGCGTGCGCGGCCAGGTTGCCGCCGATGGTCGCGCCGACGGCGATGACCAGTACGGCGCTGGCGAGGTTGCGGGCGCGGGCGCCGTACGGGCCCTCGGGGGTGCGCAGCGCCACGAGGTAGGCGCCGAGGGCGATGAGCCCGCCCTGGGCGGCGTGGCCGGTGAGCGTGCCGACCAGGAGCGGCAGGGAGATCGCGAGGGAGGCGGCGAGCCCGTAGAAGGGCGCCGTCTGCCCCTCGACCCTGGCGTACGCCTCGCGGGCGCGCTCCAGGGCCGCCCTTCGGTCGCCGCGCAAGAAGTGGCGCACGTCTCCCTCGCCGGTCCGTGTCGGGTCCGCTCATGTCGGTTTCGTGGCGTTCTGGACGATCAGCATGTACCCGCACGGGGCACCGGCGATAGTCCGGACGGCACGGCGGACGGCTCTTTCCGGCTGTCCGGAATCAGCCGTAGCGGACGCGCGTCAGCGAGCCCGCGGGCGACGGGCGTGGTGCCGGCAGGGAAAGGTCAGCGCGCGGTGTGGACGGCGTCGGCGGCGTCGGCGGCCTCGATCTCGTCACGGGAGATCCCCAGCAGGAAGAGGATCGTGTCGAGATAGGGCACGTTCACCGCCGTGTCGGCGGCCTTCCGGACCACCGGCTTGGCGTTGTACGCCACGCCCAGCCCGGCCGCCTGGAGCATGTCCAGGTCGTTGGCGCCGTCGCCGATCGCCACCGTCTGGCTGATCGGGATCCCGGCCTCGCGGGCGAACCGCTCCAGCGCGGCGGCCTTCCCGGCACGGTCGATCACCGGCCCGGTGACCCGCCCGGTGAGCTTCCCGTTCTCGATCTCCAGCGTGTTGGCGGCGGAGTAGTCGATCCCGAGGTCCTCCACCAGACCGTCGGTGACCTGGGTGAACCCGCCGCTGACGATGGCGAACTTGTAGTCGAGCCGTTTGAGGGTGCGCACCATCGTGCGGGCCCCGGCGGCCAGCTCCACCTGGTCGCGGACCGCGTCGATCGCGGCGGCGTCCAGGCCGGCCAGCAGCGCGACCCGCTCCCGCAGCGAGCCCTCGAAGTCGAGCTCGCCGCGCATCGCGGCCTCGGTGACCTTCGCCACCTCGTCCAGGCACCCGGCGTGCCCGGCCAGCAGCTCGATCACCTCGCCCTGGATGAGCGTGGAGTCGACGTCCATGACGATCAGCCGCTTGGCCCGCCGGTGCAGCCCGCCCTGCTGGACGGCCACGTCGACCTGCCGCTCGGCGGCCTCCACCGCCAGCGCGGCCCGCAGCGCCTCCGGATCGGCGCCCGAGACGTCCATCTCGATGCAGGTCACGGGGTAGTGGGCGAGCCGTTCGATGCGGTCGATGTTGGCTCCGCCGGCGGCGATCCGGCCCGAGATCCCGGCCATCGCGTCCGGCCGGAGCGGCGCCCCGAGCACGGTGACGTGCAGCCGGCCGCGGCGGCTGGGCATGCTCTTGTCGCGGCCGGTCGACATCTCGATCTCCATGTCGAGATCGGTGGCGACCCGTTCCGCGGACGTCCAGACCCGGCCGATGTCGGTGCCCTCGGGGTAGGTGACCAGGACGCCGAGGACGAGCCGGCCGCGGATGACGACCTGCTCCACGTCCGCCACCGTGAGCGGGAACTCGGAGAGCATGGTGAACAGCCGCGAGGTCACCCCGGGGCGGTCGCGGCCGGTGAGCGTTATGAGCAGCGTGCGCTGTGCTGACCCGTTCATGCTTTTCACCACGCTACCGGGCCGAGCCAAAGCACCGCGCATCGTGTCCACAATGCGGGACGGCGCGGCCCGCGGCAGCGGTGACGCTCCTGTATACGGGGGGTGGCCTGCGAGTATGCGTGCGGCGAGCGTCAGGGAACCAAAAGGTTAAGGTCACCGAATTCGTGCCAGAGGTAGCGTTCGGTCAGGGCGGCGTCGTAGGTGGCCTTGACGAGGTCATGGCCCGCTATGGCGGTGAGCATCATCAGGTGGGACGACCTGGGCTCGTGCAGGCCCGTGAGGAGACCGTCCACCGCGCGCACTCCTCCCCCTGCTTTTCGGTCGTCCGGTGTGACGACGTGTTCGGTCCAGCCCTTGGAGGCTCGGACGCGGCCGTTGGCGTCCACGGCGGTTTCCAGGGCTCGCACCACGGTGGTGCCCACCGCTATGACGCGTCCCCTGGGTTCCTGGGCGTGGACGTGTTCGACAAGGGCCGCGGTGGCTTGGGGCACTTCGTAGCGTTCGGCGTACGGGGGCTCGTGGGCTTCTGGAGAGGCCACCCCCGTGTGCAGGGTGAGCGGTGCGATGAGCACTCCCCTTGAGACCAGGCGTGTGACGAGGTCCGTGGTGAAGGGGCGGGCGGCGCTGGGCATTTCCGCGCTTCCCGTCTCACCGTCCTGGTCGTGGGCGAACACGGTCTGGTAGGCGGCGGTGGGCCAGGAGCGGCGCACGTACCCGTACCGGATGGGCACGCCGTAGCGGCGCAGGTACGGGACGACGCTGGTGCCGAGGCGCGCCACCCAGAGCCTTTCGGTATGGCGTCGCAGGAGAGTGAGGGTGGCGTTCCCCGGCATGGGGATCCATTCGTGGGGCGAGCCGCCGAGATAGGGGATGCTGCCCTTTCCCGTACGGCGTCGTAGCTCCACCAGCCACACTTCGCCTCCGCCAGGGGAGATCCCTTCGTCCCCTTCTGGGAAGGGGGTGGAGAAGTGGACGGCGATCTTGTCCAGGTGGACGGCCGCGGGCAGCGTCGCCGAGGTGTTGACCACCAGGAGATCTCCGGGACGCAGGAGGTCGGGCAGTTCGCGGAACCTGTGGTGGCTCACCGCCCCGCTGCCGCGCCGTCCCACCAGGAGCCGGACGTCGTCGCGCGTACGCCGGCGCAGGCGCCCCTCAGGAGCCTCTGGCGGGGGTAGAAGCCTCAGGTCATCCCCAGGGCGGGCGGGACGCTCCTCGGGTGGCTCCTGGGCTTCCAGGGCCTTGGGGAGGGTGAAATCAAGCGAGGGAGCCGTGTTCATGACGAGCCTCCACTGAGCGGAATGCGGGTTCCGGCCCCGGTTCTGGCCTTGGCCTCCAGGCGGAGGGCCGCGACGATGCCCACGGCGGCGATCGCGGCGAAGAGGGACCCGGCGACGCCGAGGCCCAGGGCGAGCCGGTCGGTGCCGAACGCCGTGACGAGCGCGCCCGCGACGCCGACCACCAGGGACGAGCCGAGCGTGTCGGCGATCTGGAGGGCGGAGGAGTTGGAGCCCTGCTCCTCCTCTGGCGACAGCTCCAGCAGCAACACGCTGAGGCTGCCGATGGCGAAGCCCATGCCGGCACCGCCGACGATCCAGGTCAGTGCGGCCGCCCAGCCCGTCACCTGGAGCACGAGCGTGGACGTCGCGATGCCCGTGGTGACCAGCGCCGCTCCGAGCCGTACGTAGAACGCCCCGGACCGCTTCGACCGGCCCTGGATCTGCGAGGCCGCGGACCAGCCCAGCGCGCCCACGGTCAGGACCAGCCCGGCCTGCGTGGGTGTGAAGCCGTGCAGCGAGGTAAGCGCGAGCGGGATGAACACGTCCGTCCCGAAGAAGGAGCCCGACAGCAGCGCCCTGACGAGCACCACGCTGGGCAGGCCGCGCCGCATCCGAAGGGTCCCGGCGGGAAACAGCGGGGGCAGCCCGATCGCCAGCCCGGCCAGGCCCGCGGCGATGAGCGGGAGGACCGCCCAGCCGGGATGGTCGAGGCCGTACAGGAACACGGCCGCGCCCAGGGCGGCGGCGATCGCGGCCAGGTATTGCCTCCTCCGGCGGGAGCCGGCCTTCGCGCCGTTGGAGTGGACGGTGCGGCGGAGGCCCCGCATCGCCGGGACCAGCATGAGCGTCGGCGGGACCACCAGGGGGATCAGCCCCAGGAACACCCACCGCCAGCCGAGCCGCTCGGCCGCCGCGCCGCCGATCGCGGGGCCGATCAGCGCGGGCAGCACCCAGGCGGCCGACAGCGCCGCGAACACCCGGGGGCGGAGCCGGTCGGGGTACACGCGGGCGATCAGGACGTACGTGGCGACCATCGCGATCCCGGTGCCCAGGCCCTGCACGGCCCGCCCGGCCACGAAGATCCACATGTCGGGGGCGGCGCCGGCGATCACGAGCCCGGCCACGAAGGCCGCCAGCCCGGTCAGCATGGGTGTGGACGGCCCGGACCGGTCCACCCAGCCGCCCGCCAGCACGTTGGCCGGGACGCCCGCGATCAGCGTGGCGCTGAACCCCCACGCGTACAGGGCCAGGCCGTCCAGCTCGCGGGCGATCACCGGCATGACGGTGGCGACCGCCATCGCCTCGAAGGCCATCAGCGTGACGACCAGGACGATGCCGAGCGTGGCGGCCCGGTGGCGGCGGCCGAGCAGACCCTCCGCCCGCCCCGGATCGGAGGCGTCCTGAACGGGGTCGGCGGCGGGCGCCGACGGGCCGGTGACCGTGGTCATCGCTCACCCGCCAGGTCGGCGGCCTGGTGGCGGCCGCTCGGGAGCCGGTCCGTGACCAGCCGGTACAGCGCCGCCGCGGCCTCCTCGGGCGGGGGCGCGGCATCGGCGTCCTCACCCGCCTCGCGCAGCATCCGGGTGCGCATCTCGCCCGGGTCGGTCCACCAGACCGCCAGGCCGGGCTCCTCGGCCGCCAGGACGCGGGAGAGCTGCTCCAGCGCGGCCTTGGTCGCCCCGTAGCCGCCCCACGTCTCGTAGCCCTCGACGGCGGCGTCGGAGGTGATGTTGAGGACGGCGCCGCCGCGTTCCCGCAGAGCGGGCAGGAGCGCCTGGACGAGCGCGAGCGGCGCCACCGTGTTGACCGCGAACGCCCGTTCCAGGTCGGCGAGGGGCTGGGCGGCGAGCCGGGGCAGCGGGGTGGTGCCCAGGACGCTCGCGTTGTTGACGAGCAGGTCGACGCCGTGCCCGATCTCCAGGGCGGTGCGGGCGAGCGCCGCGCGGTGCGCGGGATCGGCGACGTCCCCGGCGAGCGCAGCGATCACCGCCGTCCCGGAGGCCGCGGAGCTCGCGGCCGTCTCGCGGAGTTCCTCGGCCGCGTCCTCGAGCGCGGGGGCGCCGCGGGCGTCGATCACCAGGTTCCATCCGTCGCGGGCGAGTTCGCGGGCGAGGGCCAGGCCGAGGCCGCGCGACGCGCCGGTGACGACCGCGGTACGGGGGCGGGTGCGGGTATCGGGGGCTGCGTGGCCGGGATCGATGTCCGTCATGGTCTCGACGCTAGGAATCCCGGGGGCCGGCGACATCGGGCGCGCGGGTCCGGGACCGCTCGAACCATGGTCCTAGGACCTCCGGAACCCCCGCCCAATAAACCCGACATAAATGACGTAACCCGGCAGGGTGATACGGGTCGGGCGGCACCGAGACCCCGGGAGGGCGCGGTTCGCTCCCACCTACGACGCCGGGCTGATTCGGCGGCCCCCGTACGGGGAGTACGTTTTTCTCAGAGGGGCGACACGCCCGTCACCCAGGAACCACGGAAGCACGGAAACACGGAAGCACCGAACAACGGAGCCGCGACGCGTACCGGGCACGGACCGGTGACACGCGCCGCCGGACGGAACGGCGGGATGGACGAGCGGATGGACCGGAACGGATCCCCGGGGGGCGCCGACGCCGCGCTGCACGCGGTCAGCTCCGCCGTGCTCGCCGTGACCCGGCACCTGTCCGTCCACGAGGTCCTCCAGGTGATCGTGCGCGCGGCCGCGCAGCTCCTGGACGTGCGCTACGCGGCCCTGGGCGTGCCCGACGAGGAGGGCTCGTTCGCCGAGTTCGTGGTCGAGGGCATCACCGACGAGGAGTGGGAGGCCATCGGCCCGCTCCCCCGCCAGCACGGCATGCTCGCCGCGATGCTGCGCGACAACGCCCCCAAGCGGCTGGACGACATCCGCCGCGAGCCGGAGTTCGAGGGCTGGCCCGTGGCGCACCCGGTGCTCAAGGACTTCCTCGGGGTGCCCATCCGCGACGGCGAGGACGTCCTGGGCATCCTCTTCCTGGCCAACAAGAACCGCCGGGAGGGCCGCCCGCGCGGGTTCTCCGCCGAGGACGAGGAGCTCCTCACCCTCTTCGCCGCGCACGCCGCCATCGCCATGACCAACGCCCGGCTGTACGAGCACAACCGGGAGCTGACCGTGGTGGCCGAGCGCAACCGGCTGGCCCGCGAGCTGCACGACGCGGTCGCGCAGAAGCTGTTCTCGCTGCGGCTGACGGCGCGCGCCGCCGCGGCGCTGGCCGAGCGCGACCCCGGCCGCACGGTGCGGGAGCTGGAGCAGGTCGAGCGGCTGGCCGCCGAGGCCCTCGCCGAGCTGCGCGCGGTGATCTTCGAGCTGCGGCCGGCGGACCTGGCCGACGGCCTGGTCGCCTCGCTCCGCAAGCACGTGGAGGTCCTGGACCGCGCGTACGAGACCGAGGTGCGCTTCACCGCCGACTGCGCGGTCACGCTCGCCGAGGACCAGGAGGCGGTGCTGTTCCGGATCGCGCAGGAGGCGCTGCACAACGCGTTGCGGCACTCCTCGGCCCGCACGGTCGAGGTCCGGCTGCGGGTCCGCGACGGCGGCGTCCACGGTGACGGGGTCCGCGGTGACGGGGCCTGCGGTGATGAGGCCCGCGGCGACGCGCCCGGGCGTACCGCCGTGCTGGAGGTGGCCGATGACGGCACCGGCTTCGACCCCGCCGGACTGGCCGCGAACGCCGTCCCGAACGGCACCGCGCCCGCCTCAGGCACCGCGAACGGCGTCCCGGACGGTCCCGCGCGCGGGACCGCACGGGGTTTGAGCTCCGCGAACGGCGCCGCGGGCGGGCAGCCGCCCGGCGGCCAGGGGGAGGCGCAGGGCGGCGGCGGAGGGCTCGGGCTCGCCTCGATGCGCGACCGCGCGGAGTCGGTCGGCGCGGTGCTGTCCCTCGACGCCGCGCCCGGCGTCGGCACGGTGGTGCGGCTGGAGGTGCCACTGTGAGGCATGCTAAGGCCGTTCCCGGCAATGCCGCGGGGGAGGGGGACGTGATCAAGGTGCTGATCGCCGACGACCATCCGGTCGTCCGGCAGGGCCTGCGGACGTTCCTGGGCATACAGGACGACATCGAGGTGGTCGGCGAGGCGGCCGACGGCCTGGCCGCCGTGTCGCTGGCCGAATCGCTCAGGCCCGATATCGTGCTGATGGACCTCAAGATGCCGGGCGCCGACGGCTTGGCCGCGCTGACGGAGCTGCGGGCTCGCGGGGTGGCGGCGCGCGTCCTGGTCCTCACCAGCGTGACGGAACGTGGACACGTCCTGCCCGCCGTTCAGGCGGGCGCGGCGGGGTATCTCTACAAGGATGTCGACCCGCAGGCGCTCGTCCAGGCGATCAGGGCCGTCCATGATGGGCATGTCCTCTTCGCCCCGGACGCCGCCGAGGCGATGGTGCGGGCGGATCCGGCCGCCGACGACCGCGGCCCGGCCGCGCTGACCGAACGGGAGAGGGAGGTGCTCGTGCAGATCGCGCGGGGCAGGTCCAACAGGGAGATCGCCCGCGCCCTTGTCGTCTCCGAGAAGACCGTCAAGACCCACGTCAGTAATCTGCTCATGAAACTGGGAGTGCAGGACCGTACGCAGGCGGCGCTGTTCGCCGTCCGCCATGGACTGGCCGGCGAGTGATACAACTCCTCTGACAGGATCGTCATCGAAATCGGTATGAACGTAGCAATCAGGTACGCAGCAGGCAGTGACATCGGGTGCAACCGCGAGAACAACGAGGACTCGGGTTATGCCGGTGCGCGGTTGATCGCGGTCGCCGACGGCATGGGCGGGTACGCGGGCGGCGAGGTCGCCAGCTCCACCGTCATCGGTTCGCTGCGCTCGCTGGACGCCGACGCCCCCTACGACGATCTGGAGGAGACCCTCGGACGGGCGGTCGCCGAGGCCAACGAGAAGCTGCGGATCGTCCGCGAGGAGCGGCCCGACCTGAGCCGGATGGGCACCACGCTCACCGCGATGCTCTGGACCGGCACGGCGGTCGCGCTCGCCCACATCGGCGACTCCCGCGGCTACCTCCTCCGCGACGGTGAGCTCTTCCAGATCACCCAGGACCACACCATGGACGAGCTGCTCAAGCAGGAGGCCGAGCAGGCGGGCGGCGGCCCCGCCCCCGACCCGGCCGAGGCGTCGCGGCTGTCGCACGTCCTCTACCGGGTGCTGGACGGCCGCGAGGACCGCGAGCCCGACCTGCGGCTCCGCGAGGGCCGTCCGGGCGACCGGTACCTGCTCTGCTCGGACGGGCTGAGCGGCGTGGTGGACGCGCAGACGATCTACGAGGTGCTGGTGGCCGAGGCCGATCCGCAGCGCGCCGTGGAGCGGCTGATCGGGCTGGCCCGCGACGGCGGCGGCCCCGACAACATCACCGGTGTGATCGCCGACGTGGTCGAGGCCGAGCAGCTCACCGAGTCCGGTCCTCCCCTCGTCGTCGGCGCGGCGGCCCAGACCCACACCTGATCGCGAGCCCGGCCCGTACCGCACCGCACCGGACCGCGTACGCCGCCGGGCCACCGCACGGCCGCACCGCGCCGCGACGCACCGCACGAGCCGCGACGCGCCGCACCGCACCGCACGAGCCGCGACACACGAGCCGCGACACACGGAGCCCGACTCGAACCGTGCCCGGGTCGGTCTCGTGCCCGGCCCCTCCACGTGCCGGGACGCACCCCGTTCACCGCCCGTTCGCGGCCGGACGGCGCACGCGCGCGACGGGTGATCAGTGTCATAGCGGCGGCGTCCCCACCCCACCGAACGTCCGCGGCCACGGCTTCCTCCTGAAACACACGCACCCCTCCCCGCGCACCGGCCCCAACACTCCCCGCGCCCTTGCGCCCGCGCCGTTCGCGGCCCGGCGCCCGCCCCTCGCCGGCGGCCCCGGCGGACGGCGGCACGGCGAACCGGGCCCCTCGCGCACCTCTCCACCGGTCCTCCGGCGGCCCCGCGCACGGCCGCCCTCCCCGGGCTGATGCCCATAAAGACAGCCCCACCTGGTGGTGGTTTGTCCTACCCTTGCCCTTGAGGTGGAGTTGATCGCGCTCTAGGTCACGGTCCGATCGCAGATGGTCGTCGGGGCTTGACCCACCTTGGGGTGCACCCGATATACGGGTCACCCGGATTAAGTCATCGAGGCGGAGGATCCGTTGGGGGGAGTGCCCGGGGCGTCGGCCACCGGTGCGCCACGCGGTGCGCTGGGCGGCCCGGTCGCCCGGACCCTCACTGCTGCGCGGCACGGCCCTGCGGGCGTGGTGCTGCGCGTCGCTGCGATGGCCACGGCGGCCATCGGCGCGGCATGGATCCATCGTGTCAACGACCCCGGCGTGCTCTGCCCCCTCAGGGCGTTCACCGGGATCCCCTGCCCCCTGTGCGGGGGCACCACCGTGTTCGTCGAACTCGGCTCGGGCCGTCCCGCCCAGGCCGTGCTCGCGAACCCGGTGGCCTTCTCCGGGGCGGTCGCGCTCGCGATCGCGCCGCTGGGGGTGGGGGACCGGTGGTGGGCACTCCGGCCGAACACCCGCGCGTGGGTGCTCGGCGCCGCCCTCTTGGGGTCGGAGCTGTGGCAGCTTGTCCGGCTCGGTCTCCTGCGGGTTTGAAGCCGCGAGTTCCGTCGGTCAAACTTGCGGAGCCCTCCGGGTCCGGCGGGCGTCACATAACCACAGGGTCAATCAATAAGGAGCAGGTGTGGGTAACCCCTACGACCCGTACGGCCAGCAGCCGGGCTACGGTCAGCAGCCCCCGGCGCAGCCGGGCTACGGTCAGCAGCCCCCGGCGCAGCCGGGCTACGGTCAGCAGCCCGGGTACGGTCAGCAGCCCCCGGCGCAGCCCGGTTACGGTCAGCAGCCCGGGTACGGTCAGCAGCCCGGCTACGGTCAGCAGCCGCCGGCGCAGCCGGGCTACGGTCAGCAGCCTCAGGCCCAGCCGGGCTACGGCCAGGAAGTCCACCACCACCACTACGGGGCGACCGGCCAGCTCGCCGAGTGGGGCTCGCGCGTCGGCGCCTACCTCATCGACTACGTGATCATCGCCGGGCCGATGTTCGTGCTCTACATACTGTTCTTCCTGCTCGCCGGCTCGGGTGAGGGCGCCGCGGCGATGATCGGCCTGCTGCTGCTCTCGATCGGCGGGCTGGCGGCCTTCGCGGCCAGCATCTGGATGATCTACCAGGAGGGCACGACCGGGCAGACGATCGGCAAGCGGCAGATGGGCATCCGCGTGGTCGGTGCCCAGACCGGCCAGCCGATCGGTTTCGGCATGGCGTTCCTGCGCAGGATCTGCCACATCGTCGACACGATCGTCTGTGGCCTGCCCATCGGCTACCTCTGGCCGCTGTGGGACGAGCGTAAGCAGACCTGGCACGACAAGATCGTCAGCACGCTCGTCGTCCGCGCCTGACACGCCGCCGACCGGGGCGATCCGTCCCGAAGGCGCAGGTACGGCGTCCGCACGTGAGCGACGGGGCGTCCTCGCATCCGAGGCCGGCGGGACCACAGGGTCCCCGGGCCGCGGGTACGGGGGCGCCCCGTTCCGCGTGTTCGCCCGGAAATATCCGGAGTCTCATGGAAACGCCGTGGTCACCGGCTCGGGCAAAGGATTCGGGACCGCTCCAACCCGGATCGGCGCGGTGCGGAACGCCGGGTTCAGGGCACGGGATCGAACGCGCTGTTGCACGCGGCCACCCGGGCCCGCCGTACGGCGCGGTCGAGCATCCGCAGCGCCTCACTACGCCGCCGCATCTGGTCGGCGGTGAGCCCGTGCGCGTCCAGCCGGCGGGCCAGGTCGACCACCAGCGCCAGCCGTCCGGCCAGCGCGGCGACCCGGTGGGCGCGCTGAGGGTAGCCGGGCGCGAGCGGATGGTCGCCGCGGTCGGGATCGCGCAGGTCGGCCAGCGCGTCGGCGATCTCCGGCGGGACGCCGGTCACGTCGTCCACGGTCAGCAGCACCTCGGTCGCGTCCCGCATGGCCAGCGTCAACTGCCGGTCGGCGTCGGGCAGCGCGGGCACGTCCGGTGTGCCGGGCGCGCCGTCCCAGGACCGCCAGCGCACCCCGACGTAGGACGAGCCGCGGCGGTCCTCGCCGGGCACCAGCCCGATGGTGCGGTCGGGCAGCACGGCGATGACCGCTGCCTCGGCGTCGATCGCGGCCCGGTTGAAGTCGGGCGGGCCGGTCAGGCCGAGCGGGTCGCCGGGCGCGGGCAGCGCCAGCCGCAGCCCGGCCAGCCCGCAGACCCGCAGGTCGCCCAGGGCGCGGCGGAGCGGCACCTCGCCCGGCGGCGCGCCGGCGGCCCCGGCGGGCACCGCGGTGAGACCGCTCACGATCTGGGGCCCCGCGACCTTCTCGACCGCGTCCACGCCCTCGTCAAGACCGACGTGTCCGGTCAGCCACGCGTTGCCCCACGCGACCAGAGCGGTCGCCGCGTCGCCCGCGTCGTTGACCGGCCCGTCCTGTCGAGTCCCAGCGCACATGCAGACCACCATAAGTGCTCGCAATCGCATAGGTTCTCTCCTGAGGACGGATGCCCTGGCAGGCGAGATTGGGGACAAAGGCGCGCGATGACCGGTGAGGTGCTGCACCTTCGCAGGGTTGGGGTCAGGCGCGGCGGCGCCGACCTGCTGCGCGAGGTCACATGGACGGTGAACGAGAACGAGCGTTGGGTGATCGTCGGCCCGAACGGCGCGGGCAAGACGACGCTGCTGCAGATCGCCGGCGCGCTGCTGCATCCGACGTCGGGGTCGGTCGCGATCCTCGGTGAGGAGCTGGGCCGTACGGACGTGTTCGAGCTGCGCCCGCGCATCGGCATCGCCAGCGCCGCCGTGGCCGAGAAGGTCCCCGCGGGCGAGACCGTCATCGACCTGGTGCTGACGGCGTCGTACGCGATCCTCGGCCGCTGGCAGGAGGAGTACGACTCGCTCGACCTCGGCCGCGCCGTCGAGCTGCTGGAGGCGCTGGGCTGCGCGCATCTGATCCGGCGGCGGTTCGACACGCTGTCGGAGGGGGAGCGCAAGCGCGTCCAGATCGCCCGCGCCCTGATGCCCGACCCCGAGCTGCTGCTGCTGGACGAGCCCGCCGCCGGGCTCGACCTCGGCGGCCGGGAGGACCTGGTCGCCCGGCTCGCGCGCCTGGCCGACGACCCGGCCGCGCCCACGATGGTGATGGTCACGCACCACGTGGAGGAGGTCCCCGACGGGTTCACCCACGCGCTGCTGCTGCGCGGCGGGCAGGCCATCGCGCAGGGAAAGGTCGACGAGGTGTTCACGGCGGAGCGGCTGAGCGAGTGCTTCGGGCTGCGCCTCGGCGTCGAGCGCCAGGACGGCCGCTGGTACGCGCGCGCCGTCCGCTGACGACTCTTCAGTGCCTGCGAGGGCGTTTCGGCGGCGGTGTCCTCCTGAGAGCCGTCTCGAGTGGGACGTGGTTCTCTGTCCGGTCCGACCCGGTGTCGGGGGGTGGGCCGGGGTTCCCTACCATCGTTGTCCGTTGAGAAGTCACAGGCTTGGATGGTCGGTTCTTGGACGTGCTTGACGCGGCCGCGATCTTCGCGGCCGGGATCGCGGCGGGCGGTATCAACACCGTCGTCGGGTCCGGCTCCCTGATCACGTTCCCGACGATGGTGGCGCTCGGCTTCCCGCCGGTCGTCGCCAACGTCTCCAACAACATCGGGCTGGTGCCCGGTTCGGTCACCGGCGCCTACGGCTACCGCGAGGAACTGAAGGGGCAGCGACCGAGGCTGCTGCGGCTGGGCAGCGCCTCGCTGGTGGGCGCGCTGGTCGGGGCGGTGCTGCTGCTGGGGCTGCCGGCCGGGGCGTTCGACGTGATCGTGCCCGTGCTGATCGCGATCGCGCTGGTGCTGGTGGTCGTCCAGCCGAGGCTGCAGCGGTGGCTGCTGGCGCGCCGGGAGAAGCAGCACCCGCACGGCGGGCCGTGGCTGTGGGTGGGCGTGCTGCTGGCCGGGGTGTACGGCGGCTACTTCGGGGCGGCGCAGGGCATCGTGCTGATCGCCCTGCTGGGCATCGCGCTGGACGACGAGTTGCAGCGGGTGAACGCGGCCAAGAACGTGCTGTCGGCCATCGTGAACGGGTCCGCGGCGGTGGTGTTCATCGCGCTGTGGCTGCTCTCCGACACCGAGATCAGCTGGCTCGCGGTGCTGCTGGTGGCGGTGGGGGCGACCATCGGGGGGCTGGTCGGGGCCCGGGTCGGGCGGCGGATCCCGCCCATGGCGCTGCGCGCGTTCATCGTCGTGGTGGGCCTCGCCGCCCTTTACACATTGCTGTTCTGACCAGCGATTTCGGGGGTTCACTGCCGCTTTGGGTGGGTATAACTCGAATATACGTTCGAGGACCCGGAGGGGTGTGCGGATGAAGGGCGACAGGGTCGAGATCGTCATCGACGCCGGGGGCGAGGGCCCCCGCACCTACGAGGTCGGCGCCACCCGGGCGGGGCGCCGGGTCGAGATCACCAATCGCCGCGGCGTGGTGGAGGTGAGCGAGGTCACCCGTACCGGGTCGCCCGTCCGCACCGCCCGGTTCATGGCCAGTCGGGTGCTGGCGCTGGTGGAGCACCCGATCTCCGACGCGCACGTCTCCGGCGACGACCCGGGCGCCCGGCACGGCGGGGGCTCGGAGGTCGAGCCCGACTGAGCCGCTTTCAGGCCACGGGGCGCACCTGGACGGTGCCGTCCTCCAGGACGCGGGTCTCGAACGAGGGCTGGCGGCCGGTGGCGGGCCCGTGCACGACCGACCCGTCCCGGACGCGGAACGTGCTGCCGTGCCAGGGGCAGACCACGCACGTGTCGGCGTTCTCGTCGGTGACGATCCGGCCCTGGTGGAGCGGCCCGGCCAGGTGGCTGCAGCGGTCGGTGAGGACGTGGATCTCCTCGCCCTCGCGCAGCACGAACAGGCTGATGTAGCCGAGGCGGCGCTGGACGGGCCAGCCGTCCGGCAGTTCGGCGGAGTCGCACAGGTCGTGCCAGCCCAGCGGCACCAGGTGCGCGGTCTGGTCGGCGTGGCTGGCGCCCGCCGCCTGGCGGAAGGCCAGATGGCCGCCCAGGTAGCCGCCCGCCAGCAGGGCGGTGAGGCCCGCGTAGCCGAGGGCGCGGCCCGCGGCGTCGCGGCCGCGGGAGCGGGCCACGAACGAGGCCGTGTACAGCGCGCTCGCGGTCGCGGTGCTCATCGCGTGGACGAGGCCGACCCGCTGCTGCTGGCGGTGCAGGGCCGACCAGTCGGCGATCCCGGTGAGCGCGGTCGGGACGGCGCCCGCGAGGCCCGCGGCCACCAGGGCCCGGGACGCCCGGCCCGTGCCCGGGAACAGGTCGAGGACGGCGACCGACATCCAGGCGCCCATCGGCAGGTCGGTCAGCGGCGGGTGCGCGGGATGCCCGATCGGCACGCCGTGCAGCGCGTCCTTGACGAGGCCGGGGTGGATCGCCCGCTGGACCGCCGTGGAGAGCGTCCGGATGGCGCCGTCCAGGCCCTGGGCGTGCTCCAGGCTCTCGGCCAGGTCCACCGGATGCGGCCGCGCCTGCGGCCGGGGACCGCGCCGGAAGATCCTGCTCGCCCTACGGTTCATGTCCCTCCTCGGGTGCGCGTCCGGTGTCGATGGGGACGGCCGTAATGGGACGCTCGTTGCGACACTAGCCCCCGTGCTCACGTGTAGCCACCCGGGGGACGTCTTGTACGGTCTCCCAGCCGGTGGCGGGCACCCACAGTGGTGGATACCTACCTATAGGTAGCACGCCCTAAACCCGCGTTGCGGCCGACAGGTATTCGCAGGGGAAGGCCGGGTCGGTGCCGTTCGCGGTCACCCGGCCGTGGCCGTCCCGGCGCCCTCCGCCTCGGCGCGCGGGCTCGCGGCGGGGGCGGCGGGCGCGAGGACCGGTTCGAGGGTCACGGGTACGCCGTTGAAGACGGCCGTCCCCGACAGCGGGTCGATCTCGTTCTCGTCGGTGACCGCGTTGACGTTGACGCCCGCGTGCTTGCGCGCGACCTCGGTACGGGTGCCCGGACGGTCGTGGCCCCACCCGTGCGGCAGGCTCACCACGCCGGACATCACGGTGTCGGTGGTCTCGGCGACGGCTTCGAGCGAGCCCGAACGCGACACCACCCGGACCACGTCTCCGCCGCCGATGCCGAGCCGCTCCGCGTCCTCGGGGTTGAGCTGCAGCGTGCACGTGTTGGACCCGCGCACCAGCTCGGGGACGTTGTGCAGCCAGCTGTTGTTGGACCGCAGGTGGCGGCGCCCGATCAGGAGCATCTGCGCCGGGTCGCGGTCACGGTCGTCGTCCAGCGCGGCGCGCAGCCTGGCGGCGTCGGCCGCGAACGACGGCGGGCATAGCTCGATGTGGCCGGACGCCGTGCACAGCACCTCGTCCAGGCGGGGCTTGAGCGCGCCCAGGTCGAGGCCGTGCGGATGGTCGTCGCGAAGGCGCGCCAGGGTGAGGCCGTCCTGGACGGCGCCGAAGCCGTCACCGTAAGGGCCGAGCCGCAGCATCATGTCCAGGCGCTGCTCGGTGAGGGAGGCGGGCCCGTCGTCGGTCAGCATCTTGCGCAGCTCGTCGGGATCGCGGCCCTGCACCGGGGAACCGGGCGACGCCACGGCCTTGCCCAGCGTGGCGGCGATGACCATCTCGTCCAGCGCGGCCGGGTCGCCGTCCAGGCCGGAGGCGAGCACCGCCAGCCGGGCGAGGATCTCCGACTCGGCGGGACGGCCCGCGGGCAGCGGCACCGCCGCCGGCGAGTAGCGCACGTAGTCGCGGACCGCCAGGGGCAGCAGCGCCAGGTCGTAGTGCGGGGTCTGGACGGGCCGCGGCGGCGGCAGCACCACGTCGGCGTGCCGGGTGGTCTCGTTCAGGTACGGGTCGACGCTGACCATGAACTCCAGGCCGTCCAGCGCCGGGTCGAGCCGGGCCCCGTTCGGCGCGGACAGCACCGGGTTGCCGCCGATGGTGATCAGCGCCCGGATCCGGCCCTCCCCCGGGGTCTCGATCTCGTCGGCCAGCGTGGCGACCGGCAGCTCCCCGTTGACCTCCGGCAGACCGCGCACGCGGCTGACCCACCGGCCGGTGGTGAACGGGCGCTTGCGGCGGTAGGCGGGCATGTGCGCGGCGCGCGGGAACATCGCGCCGCCCTCCCGGTCGAGGTTGCCCGTCAGGACGTTGAGGACGTCCACCAGCCAGCTGTTGAGCGTCCCGTACGCCTGGGTGCAGGTGCCGATCCGCCCGTACACGGCGGCCCTGCCGGCGGCGGCGAGGTCGCGCGCCATGCGGCGGATCGCGGCGGCGGGGATCCCGGTGACGGGCGCGACGCGCTCGGGGGTGAAGTCGACGGCGAGGGCGCGCAGGTCGTCCAGCCCGTTGACGCGCCCGGCCAGGTGCGCGGGCACCTCGGCGAGGTCCTCGGCGAACAGCGTGCGGACCAGCGCCATCAGCAGGTACGCGTCGGTGCCCGGCCGGATGAACACGTGCTCGCTCGCGAGCGCAGCCGTGCGGGTGCGGCGCGGGTCGACGACGGTGACCTTCCCGCCGCGCCCCCGGATGGCCTTGAGCCGCCCGGGGAAGTCGGGCGCCGAGCACAGGCTGCCGTTGGACTCCAGCGGGTTGGCGCCGAGCATGAGCAGGTGGTCGGTGCGGTCGAGGTCGGGCACCGGGATGGCCAGCGGGTCGCCGAACATGTGGCCGCAGCTCACGTGCTTGGGCATCTGGTCGGCGGTGCTGGCGGTGTAGACGTTGCGGGTGCCGAGGGCCTTGATGATGGCCGCGCCGTAGAGCGGGCCCGCGATGGAGTGCGCGGTGGGGTTGCCGATGTAGACGGCGACCGAATCCTTGCCGTACCGCTCGGCGACCTTCCTGATGCCGTGCCGGACGACCTCGAACGCCTCGTCCCAGCCGGGGGCCTGGACGTGGCTACCGTCGGGACGGCGCAGCAGGGGCGTGTCCAGGCGGTCGGGGTCGGCGTCGAGCCGTCCCAGGGTGGCGCCCTTGGGACAGATGAACCCCTTGCTCAAGGGGTCGTCGCGGTCACCGCGCACACGGGTGACCGTGCCGGAGTCGTCCAGGGTCAACTCCAGGCCGCAGAGGGCTTCGCAGAGGGGACACGTGCGGTAGGCCATGCGGCTGCCCATCGAGACACTCCTTGTGACCGGGACCGTGTTAATAATGGCGCGCTTTCCGGAGGTGCGCCAAGCCTCGCATGTCGCGACGAAGCATTGACATAACGCCACACATAAAGGCTGACCCTCTGTTGGGACAGGGGTGGCCGATGCGACATATGGGAGAGCCCAGGCCCCGCCGTGCCGGACGCACCGGGACCGCTTCAGGCCACTCTGCCGATCCGGACCCGTCGACTCCCGGCGGCCCTCCATGATGCGAGGGCGGTTTCGGGTGGTTTGAACTTCCCGGTGGTCGACCGCATCCAAGTGGTGGACGCTCAGAGACCGGCCCCGGCGGGCCGGTCCGGACACGGGGGAGGCCGCGATGCGCGAGCGGCGTCGCCGCAAGAGACGCTCGACCGCCATGGCGGTCGTCCTGGCACTGGTCACCGGGACGGCGCTGGCGGCGGGCGGCGTCGCCGTCACCCTGGCGGCCGACGGCGGCTCCGACGGCTCCGGCGACGGGAGCGGGGGCGGGGGCGGCGGCGGGAAGGGCGGCGGCCCCAAGCGCCCCTTCACCGTCGCGTTCGGCGGCGACGTGCACTTCGAGGGCATGCTGCGGGCCCGGCTCGACTCCGCCCCCGACACCGCCCTCGGGCCCGTGGCCGAGCAGCTCAAGCGGGCCGACCTGGCCATGGTCAACCTGGAGACGGCGGTCACGACCGGCGGCACGCAGGCGCCCAAGCAGTTCGCGTTCAGGGCGCCGCCGACCGCGTTCCGCGCCCTGCGCTCCGCCGGGGTGGACGTGACCACGATGGCCAACAACCACGGCATGGACTTCGGCGAGACCGGCCTGACCGACTCCCTGGCCGCCGGACGCCAGGCCGGGATGCCGCTGGTCGGGATCGGCCGCAACGCCGCCGAGGCGTACAAGCCGTACACGGTCACGGTGAAGGGCGCCAAGGTCGCGGTCATCGGCGCCACCCAGGTCCTGGACGACAACCTCATCCAGGCGTGGACCGCCACCGACGCCAAGGCCGGGCTCGCCTCGGCCAAGAACGTGCCGCGGCTCGTCCAGGCGGTCCTGGCGGCGCGCAAGGCCGCCGACGTGGTGATCGTCAACCTGCACTGGGGTCAGGAGCTGAACTCCTGCGCCACCCCCGTCCAGCGGCAGCTCGCCGCGCAGCTCGCGGACGCGGGCGCCGACGCCGTCGTCGGCAGCCACGCGCACGTCCTCCAGGCGGGCGGCTACCTGCGCAAGTCCTACGTCCACTACGGGCTCGGGAACTTCGTCTTCTACAACTCCAGCGGCCGGACGGCGCAGAGCGGCGTGCTCACGCTGACCTTCGACCCCGGGCCCGGCGGGCAGGGCGGCGCGAAGGCGCGGGGCGCGAAGACGGGCGCGAGCCGGGTCGCCAAGGCCGACTGGGCACCCGCCGTGATCAACGGCGGGATCCCCCGGCCGCTGTCGGGCGCCGAGGCGCAGACCGCCCGCACCCGGTGGGAGTCGCTGCGCACCTGCGCCGACGTCCGCCCCGGCCCGTCCTGAACGGCCTTCCGGCGGACGGTGATGTTTCACGTGGATCCGGTCCGCGTGCGGATCCGCTCACGCAGCGTGATACCCGGTGGGACGCCCCGAGCGGCCCGGCGCGGCGTGGCATGCTGTCCCGAGCGATGACGAGGGGGACTCGGGATGCGCAGGAACTCGATGGTGGCGACGGCCCTGGGCGGGGCGGTCGTCATGGCGCTGGCCGCGGGCGCGTGCGGCGGCGACTCGGGCACGCCCAAGGCCCAGGGCGCCACCGGCACGACCGCGCCCGGCAGCGCCGGCGCGTCCCCGTCCCGGCCGGCGGCGCCCGCCGCCAAGCAGCCGATCACCCTGGCGTTCGGCGGCGACGTGCACTTCGAGGGCATCCTGCGGCCCAGGCTCGCCTCCCCCGCCACCGCGCTCGGCCCCATCGCCCGCACGCTCAAGGCCGCCGACCTGGCCATGGTCAATCTGGAGACCGCCATCACCACCGGCGGCACCAAGGCGCCCGGCAAGGAGTTCGCCTTCCGCGCGCCGCCGTCGGCGTTCACGGCCCTGAAGGCCGCCGGGGTGGACGTCGCGTCGATGGCCAACAACCACGGCATGGACTACATGGACTCCGGGCTGCGCGACTCCCTCAGGGCCATCAAGGCGACCGGGTTCCCGACGGTCGGCATCGGCCGTGACGCCGCGGAGGCGTACCGGGCGCACCGCGTCACCGTGAAGGGCAACCGGGTCGCGATCGTCGGCGCCACCCAGGTCCTGGACGACCACCTGATCCCGGCGTGGACGGCGACCGACACCAAGGGCGGGCTGGCCTCGGCGAAGGACGTCGACCGGATGGTGCAGGCCGTACGGGACGCGGCCAAGGGCTCCGACGTGGTGATCGTCCACCTGCACTGGGGGCAGGAGCTGGCGACCTGCCCGCTGCCCCGGCAGAAGGAGCTGGCGCGGCGGCTCGTGGAGGCGGGCGCGGACGCGATCGTCGGCGGCCACGCGCACGTCCTGCAGGGCGGCGGCTACATGGAGGGCGCCTACGTCCACTACGGGCTGGGCAACTTCGTCTTCTACTCCGCCAACGGCCCGACCGCCGAGTCCGGCGTCCTGGTGCTGCGGGTGGAGAACGGCAAGGTCACCGCCGACAAGTGGAAGCCCGCCCGGATCTCCGGCGGCCTCCCCAGGCTGCTCACCGGCCCCGCCGAGGCCGCCGGGCAGAAGCGGTGGGCGTCGCTGCGCGGCTGCGCCGGGCTCACCGCCCGCCCCTCCTCCTGACTTAGGGTCTGTCTCGAAGTGGCCTCAGGTATCGCGCGAGCGCGTTACCTGGGCGGTGGTGCGATGCCGGAGGCGAGCGTCACCGGCCAGATCGCGAAGCGATGCCGCGCTCGCCAAGGCTCGGTAGGCGAGAGCCGACAAGACCAGCGCCGCCAGGCGAGCGCCGTAGGCCGGGACCGTGAAACACAGCCTGGCAGCATTCGGCCTGGTCCGGGGAGCGTCCCCACCGTGAGCCCGTGGTGCACGCAAGGTGTGACCTTTCCCTTTTCTCCCCCTGATCACGTTGGTTCTCTCTAGGGTGGCGCTGCCCGCACGCACGGCGATCGTCGACGAGAGGGAGGGCCGCTATGCCGCTGTACGGCGTGGACGTGGCCTCATATCAGGGGAACCCGTCCTGGTCGAAGGTGCACGGCTCCGGGATCCGGTTCGCCTTCGGCAAGGTGACCGAGGACACCGACTACACCAACCCCACCTGGTCGCACAACCGGTCCGGGATGCTGTCGCTCGGCGACGACTTCCTGCCCGGCGCGTACCACTTCCTGCACGGCGGCGACGGGGCGGCCCAGGCGCGCTACTTCCTGTCGAAGGCGGGCGATCTGGGCGACTTCGCGGTGGCCCTGGACGTGGAGGCCTCCGGGGCGAACGCGGCCACCGCCCGCGACTGGGTCAGCGAGTTCAAGGACCGCACCGGCGGCCATCCCGTGATCGGTTACTTCCCGCGCTGGTACTGGGACCAGCAGGGGCGTCCCGACCTGTCGTTCTTCGACACGATCTGGCAGAGCCACTACGTGGAGGGCACCGGGTCGCCGTCGTCGCTGTACGCGAAGGTCCCCGACGCGTGGTGGGACTCCTTCGGCGGCGAGCCGATCAGCGTCCTGCAGTTCACCAGCAGCGCCAGCGTGCCGGGCATCTCCGGGCGCTGCGACGCCAACGCCTACCGCACGAGCCTGAACGATCTGAGGGCGCTGGCCCTCGGGACCGGCGAGGAGGATGACATGCCGATCCGCACCAGCCTCGGCAAGACGCGCGCCCAGGAGCTGAAGTGGGGCGAGTTCGTCCCGATCAGCTGGGACGCCGAGTACGCCGACCCGGCGGGCGCGCACGGGGACGGCGACTTCCCCGGCTACGTCGCGCCGCAGAGCTCGTGGGCCGACCTCACCGTGTCCGTGCGTGTGGACGGCCTGGCGCCGGGCGACGAGTACCAGCTGCGGTACGAGGTGCACGACTGGAAGGACGGGCGCAGCAGCGCCCGGTGGGACGAGATCCACGCCGACCACCCCGCGACCAAGGGGGCGCAGATCGTCACCGGGTCGATGAGTAAAGGGCTGACGAAGGGGCAGCACGTGTACGCCGCGATCGCGGTCTACCCGGCCGGCCCCGCCGACGGCCGTCCGGTGCCGCGCGCGGTGTCCGGCCGCCTCACCGTCCGCCAGGACCGCTGACCGGACGGGCCGCCGGCCGGTGACGGGAACTCCGCGCACCGGCCGGCCGGCCCGGCCCGCGCAGGGTCGCGCGGACCGCCCGTGATGACGGCCGCCCGGTGTCCGGGCGGCCGGTGTCCGGGCGGCCGGTGTCCGGGCGGGCGGGTGCCGGGTTGTGGAGCGTCGGGGCCGATCGGGTCGTTTCCGGTCGGCGATTGAGGCATGCGCGTGAAAGGCGATTTGTCGTGGTTGAGGAGGATTTCTGGAGAACGTCCAGGTGAACGGCAGATGAGCCGACCGTACGTTCCCCGCGCGGACGCGCTTCACGGCGGATAGTCGCGATGGGGCGGCCGGTGAGCGACGGCGGGAACGGCGGGGACGGCGAAGAGACGAGTGCCAATCGATCTGGGATGTGGAAGGCGATGAGCGAGAACGACGAGGCCGCGCTGGTCGAGCGCGACGTGGACCGGCACCCGGGCGTGCACACGGCCACCGAGCCCGACGAGGAGCAGATCCTGCGCGAGCTGTACGGGGAGCCCGATCCCGACGGGGTGTTCCGCGGGGAGGGCGTCTGATGGGCTCGGCCGAGGGGATGCTCGCCGAGGCCCGCAAGTCCCTGGGCATGTCGGGGCGCCCCAACACGATCACGCGCGACTACGCCAAGCGGCACGGGGACGAGTTCCTGCGGGCCGCCTGGTGCGACATGGCCGTCACGTACTGGGCGCGGCGCTCCGGCAACGCCGGGGCCGTGCTGCTGGGCGGCGACCGGGCCTACACCGTCTGGCACGCGCAGGACTTCCAGAAGGCGGACCGGTGGTTCACCGGCACGACCGCCAACGTCAACAAGGCCCGGCCCGGCGACATCGTGTTCTTCGACTGGGGCAACACCAACTCCGTCGGCGCCATCGACCACGTGGGCGTGGTGGAGAAGGCGCTCGGCGGCGGCCGGGTGCAGACCATCGAGGGGAACACGAGCGACCAGTGCCTGCGCAGGGTCCGCTCGTCGACGGCGATCGCCGGGTACGGACGCCCGGACTACCAGGAGGACGACATGCCACTGTCCAACGAGGACCTGCAGAAGATCCGCGACATCGTGTGGAACAGCGACACCGCTCCCGCGCCGTCCGGGTCCGCCGCCGACAACCCGACGTGGCGGCACGTCAACATCGTGCGGGACACCTACTCCAGCGTCCAGCAGGTCAAGGCGGCGGTGGCGGCGCTGGCGGCGCAGTCCCCGGCCGGTGACCAGCGGGCGCTCGCGCAGGGCGTGCTGACCGGGCTGCCGCCGGAGGCGATCGTCGAGGCCGTGGCCACGCTTCCTCCCGAGAACGCCCAGAAGGTCCTCGACGGCCTCCGCAGCCGCCTGGGAGGCTGACGATCCCCGTCCGCGGGGGCGGGGCGGCGGTCAGCGTGCCTGGTGGCGCTTCTTGGCGCTGTCGAGACCCCAGAGCAGGAAGAACGCCACCACGATCACCACGGACGACACGATCCACCAGAGGGGTGAGGGCATTCTCGCCGGCAGCGACAGGATGGGCTTCGTGTCGGTCGCCTTGGCGATGAACGGCACCACCCCTTCGTAGGCCCCGATGAGGAAGACGGCGGTCATGAGCGAGTCGTAGGACTTGGCGTCTTTCATGGACGCGATCGTTCCGCGTTCGGGCGCGCACGGATAGCGACCAAGGTCTACCCGTCCCGTCCGGAGGTCGGCTTTCGGCCTCCGGACGGGACGGCCGGGTTTTGAAGCGTTGCCGCTCAGGCGTTGCCGCTGATGACGCGGTAGCCGCCGTCGACAGGGATGCGGGCCCCCGTGACGCCCGCGAAGGCGCCGCCTTCGAGGCCGCCCTCCACGGTGGCGGCGATCGCCCTGGCGACGTCCGCCGGCTCCATGACGCGCCGCAGCACGGAGTTCTCGGCGAACGCGGCGCGGGCCTCGGGCGTGAACACCCCGGCGGTCGCGTCGGTGGCGACGGCGCCGGGCGCGATGGTGTTGACGGTGATCCCGTACGGTGCCGCCTCCAGCGCCACATGCCGTGCGAACGCGTTCAGGGCGGCCTTGGCGGAGGAGTGCGCGATGGCGCCCGGCCTGGTCAGCTCGGCGCTGAGGCTGGAGACGTAGACGATCGTGCCCGCGCGGCGCTCCCGCATCCGCGGCAGCGCCGCCCGGCTGACATGGAACGCCCCGGCCAGCTCGTCGCTCAGCTTGCCGTGGAACGCCTCCCAGGTCATGTCCTCCAGCGTGGCGAAGGGCGGTTGCCGGTTGGCGTTGCAGACGAGCGCGTCGACGCGCGGGCAGGCGTCCACCAGTCTCCCGGCCTGCTCGGGGTCGAACACGTCGGCCTGGACGGCCCGCGCCGTCCCGCCCGCGGCCTCGACGTCCTTCACCACGGTGCGCGCGGAAGCGGCGTCGCGGACATAGTTGACGATCACGTGGAACCCGCGACCGCCCAGTTCCCGGGCCGTCGCGGCGCCGATGCCCCGTCCGGCGCCCGTGATCAGTGCGACTCGGCTCATGCCCGTCCTTCCCTTCCGGTCATCGGGCACGACGATAGGGTATGAGCTAACTTTTAGAAAGCTCATTACGAGAAGTTTGCTTAAGAGAGCTCCCCCTTCGGTGCCGTCGCCGGGCAGAAGTTTGACGGGGGTGGCAGAGATGGCGATCGTGTCGTGCCGCGCCGGGGAAAGGTGACAATGGGGGCGTGACCGAGATCCGGACCCCGCTCCGCCGCCGCCCCGCCCAGCGCCGCAGCGCCGAACGCGTCCAGCGGATGCTCGACGCGTGCGCGGACATCCTCGACGAGGACGGCTACGACGGCCTCACCACCACCCGCATCGCGCAGCGGGCCGAGGTGGCGATCGGCTCGGTCTACCAGTTCTTCCCCGACAAGCGGGCGGTCGCGCAGGCGCTGGCGCTGCGCAACCTGGAGCAGTTCGGGCAGCGGATCTCGCGGCGGCTGGCCGAGGGCGGCTTCGCGCACTGGACCGACACGGTGGGCGCGATCATCGACATCTTCGTCGACATGCACCGCACCGTCCCCGGCTTCCGCGAGCTGCGCTTCGGCGACGTCGCCGACATCAACCTGCTCGACTCCGTCAGCGACAACAACTCGGTGGTCGCCGACCGGCTGCGGCGGATGATCGTGGAGAACTTCGCGATCTCCGACACCGCCGAGCTGGCCCGGGCGCTGGCGATCGCGGTCGAGGCCGGGGACGCGGTGCTCAAGCTGGCCTTCCGCCGCGCCCCCGGCGGCGACCCGGCGATCATCGCGGAGGCGGAACGGCTCATCCACGGTTACCTTGCCGCCTACATCAAGGACAATGAGCCGATGTCCGGTCGAACCCGGCCGGATCCCGCCTAGCCCGGCACGCCCCCGCGCCGAGCCGGACCGGGAGGCCGAAGACCGACAGTGCGGCGGGCGCGGCGAGGAGGGCCACATGACCGGCGAGGCGGCGGGCGGCGCGGCGGGCGCCGAAGGGATCCAGGCGCGGGAACGGTTCCTGGTCCGGCAGCGGCTGCGCCTGATGGTCAACCAGTACGAGGTGCGCACCGAGGCGCCCGGCGGCGCCGAGGGCGACCTCGTCGCGTTCGCGCAGCAGAAGCGGCTGGCGTTCAAGGAGCAGGTCACCCTGTACGCCGACACCGAGAAGACCCGCCCGATCCTCGGCTTCAAGGCCCGCAAGCGCATCGACCTGGCCGCGACGTACGACGTCACCGACGAGGCCGGGCGGCCCATCGGGCTCTTCCGCAAGGACTTCAAACGCTCCCTGCTCGCCTCCACCTGGCACCTGGAGCAGCCGGGACGGCGCGCGATCACCGGCAGCGAGCGCAACAAGGCGGTGGCGGTGCTGCGGCGGGTGTGGGGGATCATCCCGTACGTGGACGCGCTGCCGTTCGCGTGGCCGTACCACTTCGACTTCTACGCTGGCGACCGGCTCGCGTTCTCGGTCGAGAAGAAGTTCTCCCTCCGCGACCGGTACGTCGTCGACATCAAGGACCCCGACCTCGACCGCCGCCTGGTCATCGCGCAGGCCGTCGCGCTGGACGCCCTCCAGTCCCGCTGACCTCGCGGGTCTCCGGGTCAGGTGCGGGAGAAGGCGTCCAGGATGGTGGACGTGGCGTTGAGCCGCGTCGTGGTCTTCCCCAGGCCGATCGGCATCGTTCCGGGCCAGGTGTGACCGCCGTCCGCCACGGTGTAGAGGTCCAGCCGGGCACCGCCCTTGCAGCGCTGGTAGCTCAGCCGGCCGATCTCACCGCCGCTCTGGACGTTGCGGGCGCCGTCGCCGGTCGTACGGCAGCCGAGGGCGCGCGCCCAGCGGGCGGCGGCGGTGCGCACGGAGGGCAGCGCGAAGGCGCCGTCGGACGGGCGCATCCACGGCGGGATCCGGGTGCGGTCGCCGCCGTAGGGCTCGCCGCCCCGGTACGGGATGATCCGGTCGGCGGTGCCGTGGAAGGCGACGACCGTCGTCGGCCGGGCGCCCGCGCACGGCCTGGCCAGGTTGAACCCCGCGATCGGCGCGACGCCCGCGAGCCGTCCGTCCAGGCCGCAGATCAGCGCGGTCGCCAGGCCCGCGCCGTTGGAGAAGCCGGTCGCGAACTCGTGCGCGCGGTCGACGCACAGCGCGCTCTCCAGGTGGTCGAGGAGCCGCCCCATGTACGCGACGTCCGCCGAGCCGTCGGGCATCCCGGGCAGCTTCCAGCCCTCCCTGCCGGGGGCGCTGTCGGGCTCGACCACGATGAAGCCGCGCGCCGATCCGACGGTGGCCATCTGGCTGTAGAGGGCCTGCTGGAAGCCGCTGGAGTGGAGGCCGTGCAGGTCGAGGATCAGCGGGGCGGGTCTGCGGGGGTCGGTGTTCGGCCGTTTGAGCAGGTAGGACCGTCCGGCGAAGGTGTGCCGCCCGGTCGCGGGAGCCGCCTGCGCGGCGCGGCAGCCCGTGCTCGGCACCGCCGGCCGGCGGCCGGCGGGGACGCTCGCCTGCGGGACGGGAGCCGCCGGGCGTCCGACTGCGCCGCCGTTCCCGTTCGCGGGGCCGCGGTCGCCGGAGCCGCCGGGAAGCGCTGAGCACCCGGCGGCGGTGAGCAGGGCGAGGGCGACGGCGGTCGCGGTGTGGGCGAGTGCGGGCGCGAGAGGGCGTCGCATCGTCCGATCGTACGGTCCCGGGCGTGTGCGGAGCGTGAGGGAGCACACAGGTATGGCCAACGCGCCCTTTACATGTTACGAAGGGATGTAAAGCCGTGGGCGGTTGACCCCACCCGGCGCGACGATGCGCCGGCGCTTCCGAGGAGGCTTCCCCGTGAGTTCCCATGACCTTTACTCCAGCCCCGTCCCCCACGACACCTGGAACGTCCCCATGGCCGGGGACGCCCGCTTCACCTGGGAGTACGACGCCGGGCGCGACCGCCTGCTGAGCCTGTACCAGAAGGGCAAGGACAAGCAGTGGGACGCCCAGAAGCGCATCGACTGGGACCTGGAGGTCGACCCGGTCAACATCGCCGGGCTTCCGGAGAACTTCAACCCCCTCTTCGGCTCCGAGATCTGGGACCGGATGTCGCAGAAGGAGCGCGACGAGTTCGGCCGCCACCAGGGCGCGTGGCTGTTCAGCCAGTTCCTGCACGGCGAGCAGGGCGCGCTGAACGTCTCGGCGCGGATCGTCCAGTCGGTGCCCGACCTGGACTCCAAGTTCTACGCCGCCACCCAGACCATGGACGAGGCGCGGCACGTCGAGCTCTACACCCGGTTCGTGCACGAGAAGATCGGGATGTACTACCCGATCAACCAGGACCTGGCCAAGCTGCTGGCCGAGTCGCTGGAGGACAGCCGCTGGGACCTGCCCTACCTCGGCATGCAGGTGCTCATCGAGGGGCTGGCCCTGGCCGCGTTCGGGCTGTACCGCGACATGTCGACCAACCCGCTGGTGAAGCAGCTGCTCGCGTACGTCATGCAGGACGAGGCGCGGCACGTCGCGTTCGGGCGGCTGGCGCTCAAGGACTACTACGCCGAACTGACCGACAGGGAGCGGGCGGAACGCGAGGAGTTCGTCGTCGAGGGCTGCTACCTCATGCGGGACCGTTTCAAGGGCCGTGAGATTTTCGAGACCCTCGGCATGCCGGTCGCCGAATGCATGGAGTACGTCGACAACTCCGATATGTACACGCTCTACCAGTCGCTGCTGTTCAGCCGGATCGTTCCGTGCGTGCGCGATGTCGGGCTGTGGGGCGACAAGGTGCAGGCGGCCTACGACGACATGGGCGTCCTGGACAACGCCAAGTCCGACCTCGAGGCCCTGATGCGGCAGGACGAGGAGATCGCGGAGAAGGTCGACGAGGAGCGGCACGCCGAGGAGCTGGCGGCGCGGAAGCGGGAGGTCGACGCGGCGGTCGCCCTCGGCGGCGCCTCCGGCTGAGCCGCCGCGGCGCCCCTCGCCCTGCGGCCCGCCCCTGGGGGCCGCGAGCGCGTGCGCACGCCCGCGCCCGGCCGGTCACCGGGACCGGCCGGGCATCGGCATTTCACCGGGAATATTGGCGGATCCACCGGTAATCCAAGGGTCGCCCTTCCGTAGATCGTCCTTTCGGTTCACCATTTTCGGGAACAATTCCAGGCGCCGGTCGCGGGTTTGTACTAACGTCCCCGCACGACGCGCAGCTCAATCTGGAATTCCCGGGGGGGAAATATGAACCGTTCACTGGCTGCTCTGCGGAGAATGTCCGTGGTCGCTCCGCTGGCCGCCGCGATCGCGACCGGCACCGCGGCCACGGCGACCGTTCCGGCCGCGGCCACGCCCGCCGTTCCGGGCGCCGCCGAGGCCGGCCCGCAGGCCTTCCTGTCCAGGGACGCCGCCAAGGGCAGCCTGCCCGCGGAGGTCGCCGACGCGGCCCACCCGCTGGTGCGGATCCCCGCGACGGCCGCGAACGACGTGCTCACCGCCCAGCCCGGCCTGGCGTCGGTGAACCCGAAGGGCGCCGCGTCCCGGCTCGGCCCCGGCACGCTCCGGACCGCGCAGGGCGAGATGCGCTTCACCGGGATGACCGCGAGCTGCGAGAAGGACCTGGACGGCCTGGTGCGCGGGTTCACCCGCATCAACCCGGACGCCACGCTGAACAGGGCGCTGGGCAAGGTGCCGGCCCGCCCGGCGAAGAACCACCGCGTCCCGGCTCCCAAGGGCCGGACCGTCACCCTGAACAAGCAGCTCCGCGACGCCACCGGCGCGCTCACCGTCGTCGGCGCCGCCGTCACCGAACCGAACGGGGTCACCCGCGACTACGCCGTCGCCCGCTGCCCGGCCGGCATCCGCACGAACGGGGCCGGGCTCGGGAAGCCGACCCGCGCCAAGGCCGGCGAGCGGCGCGCCCCCGATCCGGACCGGGACGGCCTGCTGTTCAACGGGGGCGAGAGGACGCTCCGCGACCTGATCAACATGGCGCAGATGGGCGCGCTCGCGGGCCTGCCCAGCTCCGTGCCGAGGTCCGGGCCGCGGTCCGGACCGCGGTCCAACGCGTCGCCGGCGGACACCCCGGAGGTCCTGACGCAGGACACGGTGGCGGATGCCCCGCAGGGCCCGGCGCAGGACACGGCGGCGAATGTCCCGAACGCCCCGGCCGCGAACGCGCCCCAGGGCCCGGAGGCTCCGGCGGCGGGTGCGCCGAAGGCCCCGAAGAAGCCGAAGACCTCGAAGAAGCCGAAGACCACGAAGTCCACGAAGTCGAAGAAGCCGAAGACCACGAAGAAGTCGAAGAAGTCGAGGGCCGGCCAGTCGGCCGGTGCTCCGCGGCCCGCCACCGGGAACGCCTCGAAGACCGCGAAGCGGCTCGTGTCCGCGCCGCTGCCGGGTGACCTCCGGTCCACCGTCACCGGGATGCCCGGCCAGGTCGCGGGCCCGGCCACGCCTTCGACCGGCGCGATCCTCGGCGGCGCCCCGGGGCTGCCCATGGTCGGCTGACGCCGGCCGGGAGACCGGCGGTTCAGGACACCCGGACGGGCGTCCCGCGGATGCGACGGCATCCCGCGGGGCGCCCGCCGGCATTTCGCGGAAAATGATCACTTCACCGGGATTTACCGACCCGAGATCGGCCTCGCCGGACGGGTAAAGACGATCTTCATAGGCGATCACCCATTGCACATGATCGACTCCGTACCGCAAAAAGACGGGTGACAAACCCCACAAAGTCCCGCCGCACGTCTTGATCTACGCGGAATTCGACGTACGGTCTGGAACTTGTGTGCGGCTCATGACGAACGGGTTCGATTTCTCAAGTGAACAGACGCCGAGCCGCACCGACCGGACGCCGATGACCGCGATGACGCGGTAAGGCGCCCTTATCGGGGGCGTGGCGGCGGGGGCCCCGGGATTGTTTCTCCCGGCGGGCCGGCCCCTGCGCGGCGCATGAGTTCGGGGGACGAGGGTGTCGCCCGGCTGCGCCGAATTACAGACGGCGGTGCTTCGCACGCCGGGCGTCCGGGGACCTGTCCCCGACCAAAGGACTCTCTCTGTGGGCAACTCTGTGGGCCGGCGTGCCAGGCATCGCCCCAAGAACACCCGTGTCCGTACCGTCATGCTCGCCTCGGGCCTCGCCGTGGCCGTGCTCGCAGCGGGCGCGTGGGCGCTCGCCTCGGCCGCGTCCGGCGGCCGTGCCGGCAACGCGAGCGCAGCGCGGATCGCGCCGGAGGCCACCGGCGCCCAGGCGGACCCGCCGCGGCCCGTGCCGTCCAGGGCCGACCGGGGCGGTTCCCGGACGGAGACGCCCGAGCCGGCGCCGAGCATGACGGCCACCGCCAGTTCCCAGTTGGAGCGCGCGCCGCGGAAGCCGGCGAAGAAGAAGCCCGAGTACCGCGTGCTCAGGTCCGGCTCCTGCGAGGCCTCGTACTACTGGCAGGGCCAGATGACGGCCAGCGGCGAGCGCTTCGACCCCGGCGAGCTGACCGCGGCGCACAAGACGCTGCCGATGGGCTCGAAGGTGCGGGTCACCAACAAGAACAACGGCCGTTCGGTCATCGTCCGCATCAACGACCGCGGCCCGTACGCGGGCGGCCGCTGCCTGGACCTCTCCAAGGCGGCCATGACCGAGGTCCGCGGCACCGGATCCGGGGTGATCCCGGTCCGGTACCAGGTGCTCGAACGCGCCTGACCGGTCGTGGATCAGTTGTGGCAGCCCAGGCCGATCGCCTGCGACAGGTCGGCGGGATACTCGCCCATCGGGCTGCGGACCGTGCCGAACCCCATCACGGGCGCGGATCCGGCGGAACCGGAACCGAAACCGGGGCCGGGCGTGGGCTGGAAACCGTGACCGGCGTCGGAGCCGGCGTCCAGTCCGGCGCCGGTGCCGGTCATGGAGCCGCCCGCGGGGCGCGAGAAGGGCTGGGTGACGGTCTCCGCGGCCCGCGCGGCCGGCTCGACCGGGACGGGCCCGGCACCGGCCGGGCCGGTCGTGACCGGATCGGCCTCGACCGGGTCGGCCGTGGCGGGGGCGAGGTGGCCGGGATGCGGCTCCGCGTCGCCGCCGGGGTCGGTCACGACGGCCAGCCGTTCGCGGAACCAGTCGTTCAGGACGCCGTCCACCCGTACCGCCTCGGTGGTCGGGGGCTGCGCGTCGATGCCCGGCTGCGCCGCCATGGCGTGGCCCATCCGGAACGTGGCGGCCTCGACCGCGTTGAGCCCGTGCTCGCGCAGCCGGTCGCGCAGCTCGGTGATCTCCAGGGACGACACCACGCGGTCCTTGGCGCCCGCGATGAGCAGCACCGCGGCGTCACCGCCCGCGATCCGCTCGGCGAGCGGGGCGAGGTCGAGACGCTCGGCGGCCGCCGCGGCCCGGTCGTCCCAGTCGCGCTCGCGGCCGGCCAGGCGTTCCAGCGAGGTGGCGGCGCGGGCGGGCGCCAGCACGGGGGTGACCAGCGCGGCGGCGCTCACCGGGACGGTGCCGCGCGCGAGCGCGAGCAGCGCGATGCTCGCCCCGACCGAGAACCCGGCCAGGCCGACCGGCCCCTCCTCGATGCCCAGGTCGGCACGGAGCGCCGCGAGCACGGCGGGCAGGCTCTCGACGGCGCCCTCGACCGCCGCCGCGTACGCCTCCACGCCGCGGGCCTCCAGCAGCGCGCCGGAGCCCAGGCCCTCGGACGGGGCGCCGCCGGGCGCGGTCAGTTCGAGGTAGACGCGCCAGGTCGGCACGCCGGTCAGCGGCATCGCGGCGGCCAGCGCGGCCGCGGTGCGGGGCGGGTCGAACCCGGGCCAGGCGACGACGAGACGGGTGGGTCCGGACGGGCGGGCGTCGACGGCGGTGGGCGGGAGGGCGAGGTACGCGGTGCCCGCGGCGGTCCCGTGAACGGGCCTCCCGGCTTCGGGCAGGGTGGGGCGATCGCCGCTCATGTTCTGGGTCAGCTCCTGCTGTGCTCGGCAATAGTGCTGGATCGCACTCGTCTGTGCTGCCGGGGGGACGTACCCCCCGGCTCCCCCGGTAAGCGGACCGACCGAAACCCGTCACTGGCAGACACCGCTGGCGCTCCGTTCCCGATGCCGGTCGGTCAGAGAGCCGGCGCACTCCCCGTGGACCCGGAGGTTCCCACCCCCCATGTTTTCAGTGGACGGCGAAGAATGCTCCCGAATCCCCGCACCTCGCCCACGAGAGTGATGAATGCCTCACCGGCGGTAACTCGATGAAGACGCTCCTGCCCTGAATCCCCGCGGTGAGACCGGGGAAGTGCCGACATTCGGCTACGGAGCCGACGAAACATGGCATTTCGGTCTTCGCGGAAGGGAACATACTGAACCCCCGCCGCGTCGTACTAGAACGTGGGCGCCGCGGGGGCGCGCCCCAGCAACGTTGGAGGAGCGACACCTGTGGACAGGAAGCGTAGCGATGCCGCGGCCGGTCAGGCGTGGAACATCTACAGCGAGACTCTCCAGGCCGACGCGCCCCGCATGGGCGAGCGCGTCCGCGCCGTGCCGCGCATGCTGAAGGCGGCCATGCGCGGCGACTACAAGGGTCTGTCGTACAAGACGCTCGGCCTGATGGCGGTGGGGCTGGTCTACATCCTCTCCCCGCTCGACGTCGTCCCCGACGTCCTCGTGCCGCTCGGCCTGGCCGACGACACCGGCGTGGCCCTGTGGATGGCCGCCGTCCTCGTCCGGTCGGCGGGCGACTACGTCAGGTGGGAACGCGGCGGCCGTCCCAAGGTGGTCGTCGGCGACATCGCCGGCTGACCACCGGCCATCGACCACCGGCCGCCGTTCTCCGGGCGCTCAGGGGCCGCCCGGTGAGCGGCGGCCGACGGACGTCCAGGGGCCGGCAGGGGCTCAGGGGGCGCCGGGGCGCAGCTCCTTGGCGAAACCGCCGGCGATCTCGCGCATGACCGGGACCGCGTCCCGGACGGTCGCGCCGGTCATGCGCGCGGACGGTCCCGACACCGACAGCGCGGTCAGCGCGGGCGCCCCCGGTAGCGCCACGGCGACGCAGCGGACCCCGATCTCCTGCTCCTCGTCGTCCACCGCGTACCCCTGCTCCCTGATCCGCTCCAGCTCGGCCAGCAGCGCCTCCGGATCGGTGAAGGTGTTGGGCGTCTGCGCCTCCATGCCGGTGCGCTCCAGGATCTCCCGTACGCGCGACTCGGGCAGCTGGGCCAGCAGCGCCTTCCCGACGCCCGTGCAGTGCGGCCGCACCCTGCGCCCGACCTCGGTGAACATCCGCATCGAATGCCGGGACGGGACCTGCGCGACGTAGACGGCCTCGTCGCCCTCCAGCACCGCCATGTTGGCGGTCTCGCCCACCTCGTCCACCAGCCGGGTCAGCGCCGGCCGCGCCCACGACCCCAGCAGCCGGCCCGCGCTCTCGCCCAGCCTGATCAGCCGGGGCCCCAGCGCGTAGCGCTTGGACGGCTCCTGGCGGACGTAGCCGCGGTTGACCAGCGTCCGCATCAGCCGGTAGATGGTCGGCATCGGCAGGCCGGACACCTCCGTCAGCTCCGACAGCGCCATCTCGCCCCCGGCGTCCGCGAGATGCTCCAGCAGCTCGAAGGCGCGCTCCAGTGACCGTACGGCCTCCGCCACCGGCCCTCCTCTCCTCGCGATCCCCGCATTCTACGGAGTATCGATTTCGGCCAGCGAAAGGTGCACGGGACGTTACTCTCCGTGTTCGGGCGGTAATACTCACTACGGCCAGGAGAGGTCGTCATGGTGCCGTCCCCCCGGGAGCCACCGAACCGTAGAGGGAACCGTCGAAAGGGGACCGGTGTGCCAACGCCGGGCAGCACGAGAAGCGTCCAGCGCATCGGGGTCACGACGCTGTGCACGACGGCCCTGCTCGCCCTCCCGGCGCCGTCCCCCCTGAGCGGTCACCAGGTCGGGTTGGCGGCGTCCTCCACACCCCCGGCGCGCAGCGGCGAATCGCACCACAACCTGGCCACCCGGTCCCAGAGGGAGCGCTGCGTATGCCCTCGGGCATGGACCCGGCCCACGGAACCGACCTGGCCCCAGAGGCCGCCCTGGCCCAATGAACACACACCCCCGTGGCCTATGGCGCCGACCTGGTTCAAGGGGCCGGCTGGGCCGGGCGAGCCCACGCCGCCCATGCCCAAGGAGCCGTCTGGATCCGCGCAGGGGCCTGTCAGCTTGCCCAAGGGCAAGACGCCTTCCCCCTCTGGTTCCTCCCCCTCGAAGCCGTCCACCCTGCCGAAGCCCAAGAAACCGTCCGCGCCTAAGGCCATGCCGCCGTTCCCAGGTGGCCTGCCCGAGCCCGGCGCCCAACCGCCCGTGCCTCCCGGGGAAGTCCAGGACGAAGTCCAAGAGCACGGCAAGGGCAAGGGAGAGCCCAAGGGCAAGGGGGAGCCCATAGGCAAGGGAGAGGAGCAGACGTCGTTGGGAGGAGTGCCGGTGCCTCCCTCACAGGAGCCCCTGGGAGTCGGTCCGCTGTCGCCGACGTTGCCGCCCGCGCCTCCGGGACCGCCCTCCGTGCCGCCCCCGCTCACGCTGCCCTCGCCGCCGCCCATGCCGCCGCCCATGCCGCCGCGGCTGGCCACCAACGGAACGGGCCTCGCGCTGGTCGGCCAAGAGAGCGACCAGCGCGACTGGGCCGCGGTGTTCGGCGCGGCCCTGGTCACCGAGGTGGGCCTGCTGTGGATGCTCGCCTGCCTGCTCGTGCTGCGGCGCCGGTGGACCCTGGTCCGCCTGAGGCATACGCGCTGAGCGTTCGACAATCCCGCGAGACGCCCCGAGAAGCCCGCGAGAAGCCCGCGAGAAAGCCCCGGGAAAGCGCCGAGGAAAGGCACCGGAAACCGTTGGTGCGGCGGCCGTCACGGACGGTCGCCCGTGCGCACACGCGATGATCCTCTCTTGTCACCCCCGTGACAAAGCCGCGCGGAACGAATGTGCGCGTGGCCCAATGTCTTCGCGTTCTACCATCCGGTAGCTTCACGCTGCACGGTAGAACCGTTCATGCCGGGGCTCCGCGGGGGCGCCCGGCCATGGCTCGTACGCGCCGGCGGCCCCTCCCGGCGGCGCGCCCCCCGCTCACCCCCAGGAGTTGGACCCATGGCACTGGGCTCGCTGCTTCCCGAACTCCAGCCCGGCGGCTCGGGCCGCACCCCGCTGATCGAGCGGGTCGCCCGCTGGGCCGCAGAGAAGCCGGACGCACCCGCCTTCACCTTCGTCGACTACTCGCTGGACCCCTCCGGCGCGGAGGTCACCCTGACCTGGGCGGAGGTGGAGCGGCGGGCCCGTGCCACCGCGGCGCGGCTGCGCCGGTCGGCCGAGCCGGGCGAGCGGGTGGCGCTGCTGCTGCCGCAGACGCTCGAGTACATGATGACGATGCTCGGCGCGATGTACGCGCGCGTTGTCGCGGTCCCGCTGTTCTCCCCCGACCTGCCGGGCCACGCCGACCGGCTGATCGGCGCGTACGGCGACGCCGAGCCCACGCTGATCGCCACGTCCCGGAACGCGCTGCCGCACGTGGAGAAGTTCCTCGCCGACCACGACGTGCCGCGGCCCCGGGAGATCGTGTTCGCGGACGAGATCGACGAGGGCCCGGCCGAGTTCTGGCGGGACGAGCCGATCGGGTTCGACGACCTGGCGTACCTGCAGTACACCTCGGGCTCGACCCGCCGCCCCGCCGGGGTGGAGATCACCCACGGCAACGTCACCGCGAACGCGGCGCAGCTGTGGTCGGGCTGGGCGCCGGAGCGGCCGGACCCGGAGCTGGTGAGCTGGCTGCCGCTGTTCCACGACATGGGGCTGATCGCCACGATGGCGCTGCCGCTGGTGCGGGGCGACCACGCGATCTACACCGATCCGGTGTCGTTCATCATGAACCCGCTGCGGTGGCTGGAGCTGATCGCGTCGCGGCCGAACAAGAACGTCTACACGGCCGGGCCGAACTTCGCCTACGAGTACGCCGCGTCCATGGCCACCCCCGAGGCGCTCGCCCGCCTCGACCTGAGCGGCCTGGTGACGTGCCTGAACGGGGCGGAGCCGATCCGTCCCGCGACGCTGTCGGCGTTCGCGGAGACGTTCGCGGGCGCGGGGCTGCGGCCGGGCGCGCAGGCGCCGGGGTACGGGCTGGCCGAGGCGACGGTGTTCGTGACCGCCGCGGCCGAGGACGTCCCCCCGAAGATCATCACGGTGGACCGGGAGGCGCTGACCCAGGGCCTGCTGCGGGTGGGCGAGCCCGGCGACGAGCGGTCCGGCCCGCTGGTGTCGTGCGGGCGGCCGATCGGGCAGTACGTCGCGATCGTCGATCCGGAGTCCCGGGTCGAGCAGCCCGACGGGCTGGTCGGGGAGATCTGGGTGCACGGCCCCAACACCGCCCGCGGCTACTGGCGCAACACCGAACGCAGCCAGGACACCTTCGGCGCCGAACTGGCCGAGCCGGGCGCCCTCCCCGCGGGGCCGTGGATGCGCACCGGCGACTACGGCGTGATCCACGAGGGCGAGCTGTACGTCACGGGCCGCATCAAGGACCTCATCATCGTGGACGGCCGCAACCACTACCCGCAGGACATCGAGCTCACCGCGCAGGAGGCGCACCCCGCCGTGCGTCCCGACCACGTGGCCGCGTTCGCCGTGGCGGGCGAGGGCACCGAGCGGCTGGTGCTGGTCGCCGAGCGCAACCGGCGCGTCCCGCTGGCCCGGCTGGACCTGGACGAGGTCGAGTCGGCGGTGCGCGCGGCCGTCACGATCGAGCACGAGATGGCCGTCCAGGAGTTCGTGATGGTGGAGCCGGGCGCGGTGGCGCGCACCTCCAGCGGCAAGATCGCCCGCAACGCGACCCGGGAGCGGTTCCTGAAGGGAGAGCTGCCCGGCACCGCGGACCGGCTGGCCGGGCGCGGCTGACCCGCCGCACTGGGACACGACCGGACAGGGACACAGGAGGATCATGCTCGCCGGGCTGGGGCGTCTCATTCACCGACGGCGCTGGTCCGGTCTTGTCCTGGTGCTGCTGCTGACGGTGGGCGCCGGGGGCTGGGGCCTGGGGGTCTTCAGCAAGTTCTCCCAGGGCGGCTTCGAGGACCCCAAGGCGTCGTCCACGCTGGTGGCCAAGCTCGGCGCCAGCTACTTCGGCAGCACCAACCCCGACGTGCTGGTCCTCTACAGCAGCGACTCGGCGACCGTCCGCGACCCCCGCTACATGGGCGCGGTCATCACGACGGTGGCGCGGCTCCCGAAGGACCGGGTCGCCGAGGTCATCTCGTACTGGTCGTTCGACCGCAGGGACGCGGCGCCGTTCGCCAGCCGCGACCAGCGCAAGACCTTCGTGTCGATCAAGCTGGAGGGCAGGGACGACGCCACCAAGCTGGCCAACTACGAGGCGATCAAGGACCGGCTGGCGGCGCCCGGCCTGCGCGTCGAGCTCGGCGGCAACATTCCGCTGGGCAAGGAGTTCGGCGAGCAGGTCGTGGCCGACATCATCCGGGCCGAGATGATCACCGCGCTGCCGCTGCTGGCCCTGCTGATCATCCTGTTCGGGGCGCTGGTGGCCTCGCTGCTGCCCCAGGTCGTGGCGATCTTCTCCATCGTCGGCGGGCTCGCGGTGGTGCACGCGGTCACCTATCTCACCAGCGTGACCTCGTTCGCCCTCGAGGTCGTCACGATGATGGGCGTCGGCCTCGCCATCGACTACTCGCTGTTCATCGTGTCCCGGTTCCGGGAGGAACTGGCCCGCGGCATGGACGCGAAGGGCCTCCCCCAGGGCAAACCCTGGAAACGCCTCCCCACCCGCAAGGAACGCAGGGCCGACAAGAAGGCGTACAAGCGCGCGCTGGACCCGGTCCGCCGCGACGCGCTCGCCATCACCATGAGCACCGCGGGCCGCACCATCGTCGTCTCCGGCATCACCGTGTCCGCGGCACTCGGCGGCCTGCTGCTGTTCCCGCAGATGTTCCTGCGCACCATCGGCCTGGCCGGGATCGCCACCGTCCTGGTCGCCGTGTTCGGCGCGATCGTCGTCCTGCCCATCCTGCTCGCCGTCCTCGGACCCAAGGTCGAGGGCGGGCGCATGCCCTGGCGGAGGCCCAGCGCCAAGCGCGCGCAGCGCGACCCCGAGAGCGGCTTCTGGTACCGCCTCGGCCACAGCGTCATGAAGCACCCCGTGCCCTACTTCGCCGTGGTGCTGGTCATCCTCGCCGTCCTCTTCGGGCCGTTCCTGAACGTGCAGTTCTCCAGCGTGGACGCGCGCGTCCTCCCCAAGGACAGCCCGACCCGCGCCGTCGTCGAGACCGTCAAGGCCGAGTTCCCCAACGGCACCGCCGAGCCGATCGACGTGGTCGTCTCCGGCGACCTCATCCCGCGCAACTGGCGGCCCGGCCGCGACGGCGACACCATCCCGCCGTACCTGGAGAACTTCCGCAAGCGCCTGGCCGAGCTGCCGGGCGTCACCGACGCCAAGTTCACCGGCTACTCGGGCACCTACGGCGGCGTGCGCATCTCCGTGACGCACCGGTACGAGCCGATGGCGTCGCAGGCCCAGGAGCTCGTCAAACGCGTCCGGGCCATGGAGCTGACCAAGGACGGCTACCCGATGCACATCGACGTCGGGGGCAGCACGGCCGCGCAGATGGACCTGATGTCCAGCCTCATGCGCACGCTCCCGATGATGGCCATCGCCGTCGGCGTCGCCACGTTCATCCTGCTCTTCATGTTCTTCGGCTCGGTCGTCCTGCCGCTGAAGGCGATCGTGATGAACGTGCTGTCCATCGGCGCCTCGTTCGGCGCGATCGTGTGGGGCTTCCAGTACGGCCACCTCGCCGGCCTGCTGGACTTCACCCCGACCGGCGGCGTCGAGGCCACCAGCATGATCCTCATCCTCGCCGTGGTGTTCGGGCTGTCCATGGACTACGAGGTCTTCCTGCTCAGCCGGATCCGCGAGGAGTGGGACCGCACCCACGACAACCGCACCGCCGTCGCCGTCGGCATGCAGCGCACCGGCAGCATCATCACCAGCGCCGCGCTGCTCTTCCTCGTCGTCATCGGCGCGTTCAGCATGGCCGGCATCACGGTCGTGAAGCTCATCGGCGTCGGCATGTTCGTCGCCGTCGTCGTGGACGCCATGCTGGTCCGCTCGCTGCTCGTCCCGGCCACCATGCGCTTCATGGGCGCCGCCAACTGGTGGCTCCCGCGCCCGCTGGCGGGCCTGCACGCCCGCATGGACCTCCGCGAACGCGACGACGTCACCCCCACCGCCCCGCCCGCGTCCAAGCCGGGCCCTCCGCCCGTCCCGTACGCGATGCGCTGGGAAGAGCCGACCCCGAGCACCCCGCCCCAGGCCAAACCGAAGCCCCCGGTAAGGCAAACCCGCATGGGGCCGGGCCCCGCAATGCCTACGCCCGCAATGCCTACGCCCGCGGGACCTGCGCCCATGGGGCCTGGGCATCCTGCGCGGGTGCCTGTTCGGGCGGCCAAGCCTCGACCGGCCGGGGAGCCTCTGGCGCAGAGCGTGCGGTCCTTGCCTCAGGCCAGGCCGTCGGCCCATGGCCCACAGCCCCCGGCGCAGCCAGGCCCGCAGCCTTCGGGGCAGGGGGTGGAGGGGGCTGTCGCCTTCGGGGGGCGTGATTTCTCTGGGGACGTGACGTTCAGGCGGGCGGACCCGCCGCCGCCCGCGCGGGACGACGAAGGGCGGCCTTGGGCGCCCTGGGCCAATGGGCAGCCTGAGCCGGTACCGCAACGCAACAGCCGCAACAAGCGCGAGATAGTTCCCGCTCCCGACGGTTCGGGGTGGCGCTGGAGGGACAGTGGAGAGTGAACATGTCGAATGATGGACGCCGGCGTGCCGTGAGATGCGCCGCGGCGGTGGTGGGCGCTGTCGCGGTGGGGGCGGCGACGGTGGTGGCGGGCGCCGTTCCGGCCGCCGCGACCGCCGGGTTCAAGAAGGCCGACAACGGTGCGAGCATCACCGCCTACCGGTGGCTGAACAAGGGGAAGACGGCGTTCGATTTCACCGTCAAGTCCCCGGCCTTGGGGGCGTCGCAGAACGTCCGGGTGCTCTTGCCCAAGGGGTGGAAGTACAACTCGCGGCAGAGCTGGCCCGTGGTGTACGCCTACCACGGGGGCAATGACAATTACACGTCGTGGACGCGTAAGAAGAACACCGATATCGAGGCGCTGTCGCGTAAGTGGGGCGTCATGGTGGTGATGCCGGAAGCCTCCAACGGCTCGTTCACCGACTGGTGGAACGGCGGCAAGGGCGGCACGCCGCGGTGGGAGGAATTCCATTTGCGCGAGGTGCGGCAGCTCGTCGAGCGCAATTACCAGGCGGGCGGCTCCAGGGCGGCGATGGGCATCTCGTCCGGGGCGCAGGGGGCGTGCACGTACGCGGGCCGGGCGCCGGGCATGTTCCGGTACGCGGCGTGCTTCAGCGGTGTGCTGTCGATGAGCTCGCCCGGCATGCCGGCGCTGCTGATGTACACCAACAGCGGGAACGGGAACGACCCGTACGCGATCTGGGGCATCCCCTGGATCGACAAGGCGAACTGGGACGCGCACGACCCGATCCACCTGCTTCCCAGGATGAAGGGGACGCGCCTGTACGTGTCGTCCGGCACCACGGGCCAGCGCGGCCCGCTGGACTCGCCGGACATCGCCCCCTGGGACATCGGCTACCTGAGCGAGCGGGCGATCGGGCCGACGGTGGAGCAGTTCGCGGCGCGGGCCAAGCGGCTGGGGATCCCGGTCACCGCGCACATCTACGGCAACGGCCGGCACTCGTGGCCGTACTGGAAGCGGGAGATGCACACCGCTTGGCCGATGATGATGAAGACCCTCGGCGCCAAGCAGGTTGGCTGAGAACGCGGAGCGCCCCGGCCGGTGGCCGGGGCGTTTTGTGTTCAGGCGATGCGGTCGATGAGTTCGCAAGCGCGCGCTGCGCCGTCCTCGGTCGATATGCGGCGTCCTAGTGCGGCGGCGCGTTCGGCTATGACGGGTGCTTGGGCTTGTTGGATGGCTCGGGCCAGGCGTGGTGCGGTCAGGTCGCGGAACGGTACGGGTGCAGGGCCTGCTTTGAGGGCGGCGATCCGTTCGCCCCAGTAGGGCTGGTCGCCGAAGAACGGGCAGACGACCGTTGGAACGCCTGCGCGCAGTCCTGCGGAGGTGGTGCCGGCGCCGCCGTGGTGGACGACGGCGGCCATGCGGGGGAACAGCCAGGAGTGCGGGACGTCGCGTACGGCGAGTACGTCGTCGTCCGACGATTCGGGGTCGGGGCCCTGCACGATGCCGCGGACCTTGGCCGTCCGCAGTGCGGTACGGATCGCGCGGTCGGTCGCCTCGGGGTCCTTGGGCCGCATGCTTCCGAAGCCCACGTAGACCGGTGGCGGGCCGGATGCGAGGAAGGCGGCGAGTGCGGGGGGCGGTTCCCAGTCGGGCTCGTCCAGGAACCAGTAGCCGGTCAGGTGCACGTACCGCGGCCAGTCCCGGGGGCGTGGCACGACGGCACGGCTGAAGCAGGCGAGCACGGTCTTCGCTTGGCGGCGTGCCTGGTGCATAGGGCCGCGCAGGGAGAGTGTGGGCAGCGCCAGGGTGTCGCGCCGCCACGGGTTGATGAAGGGCCGGGACAGTTGCCAGGCGATCTGGTCGATGGCCAGGAAGCCGAGCCGGTTGGCCCACGGTCCCAGTTTCTGCGTCTGCGGGACGAACGGGTGCGGGAAGGCTCCGGTGGGGTGGCTCGGCTGGAAGTGCACGAGCGCCCAGGGGACGCCCAGGTGTTCGCCCAGGTGCCGGGGGAGCATCCCGAGGGTGGGGCCGATGACGAGGTCGGCTCCCTTGCAGGCGTCGAGGCATTCGGCGAGGAGCCGTTCGGCCATCGGTCCCAGGATGCGTCTGAAGCCGCCCAGGAACGTGACCGGGTTGCGGCCTCCGGCGAGGAGTTCCTGGCCGGCCTCTGAGTCGAGGATCTCGGTGGGGTCGGCGGTCAGGGGGGACAGCTCGATTCCAGCGGTCATGCCGCCGCGGCGGACGGCCCTGTCCGCGGCCTCCACCATCTGGGCGTACCGGCTGGAGGCGACCAGCCGCACGCGGTCGCCCCTGGACGCGACGAGCGCTTGGGCGAGTGCAACGCACGGCTGGATGTCCCCCCGCGACCCTGCCGCGATGATGACGATGGTCCGGGTCACCAGGAATCACTCTGCGGCGTCTGGGTGTCGTCCGGCACGTACGGGTGGTACCAGCCCTTGGGCGGGGGTGGCGGGCGCCAGGCGTCGGGTTCGTCCTCGCCTTCGGGGTCGGGCTTGACGATCGGATGTTCGGGCCGGGTGGTGCGTGAGGACTCCCCGGCGGGAGGCGGCGCCGCACGCAGGGGGGTGACCGGGTCCACGGGCGGGGGCGGCGGTGACTTCTCCTCCACGGGCGGGGTCTCCTCCGCCGTTGGCGCGGGGTACGCCGGGTAGCGCGGCGGTCCTGTGTAGGCAGGACCCGAGGTGGTCACGGCCAGTCCCTCCCAAGGTCGGCGGAATGACGAGAGCAGGTCTGGATGCGGCTCGGGTTCGTACGGCTCCGGCGCCGGTAGCTCGGCGGGCTCGGCGGGCTGCTCCGCCACCAGGACGCCCACTCCGCCACCGCCGCCGTCGGCCCCGATGGAGGCCGGGACGGGCTGCGCGGGACGCGGCGCAGCGGCCCGGCGTGCCGGGGCGGCGGGACGGCGCCCGCCCTGCCGGCCGTGCTTGGGCCCGAACCAGCCCCGCCTGCTGGGCAGCGTCACCGCGCTGATCATGCCGCCGATCAGCACCAGCACCGCGCCGATGATCAGTCCGGAGGCGGTGCCGTGCCGGAACGCCTCCAGTTCCGCGGCGCCCGCGTCCTGCCGCGGCACCTCGTGGATCAGCAGCCCGACGATCGCGATGCCGAACGCCCCGGACACCTCGCGGATCACGTTCAGGATGCCGCTGGCCAGCCCGGCCTGGTCGTCGGGCACCGCCTTGAGCACGTACATCGCCAGTGGCATGCACATGGCCGAGCCGATCCCGACGATGAGCACCCCGGGCATCAGTTCGGCGAAGCCGTCGTCGCGGCGGAGCATGGAGAACAGCACCATGCCGAACGCCATGGCCGCCATCCCGCCGCCGACCGCGGCGCGCGGCCCGACCCGTCCCGCCAGCCAGAACGCGACCGGCGTGGTCACCATGACGGCGACCGCCGAGGGCAGCATGACCAGCCCGGCCTTCGGCGGGGAGAAGCCGAGGTAGGTCTGCAGGAACGTCGCCGAGTAGAAGACCATCCCGTTGAAGCCGATGCCCCACAGCATCTGCGACAGCAGCCCGCCCACGAACACCCGGTTGCGGAAGAACCGCAGGTTCATCATCGGGTCGGGGGCCCAGGTCTCCACCACGATGAAGCACACGAGCGCGATCGCGGCCAGCGCGAACACGGCGAGCACCGACGGGTCGCCCCACCCGTGGACGCGCCCGGTCTCCAGGCCGTAGGCCAGCGCGAACAGCAGGGTGGCGGAGATGAGCACGCCGGGCAGGTCGACGCGGGCGTCGGCGTTGTCGCCCTTGCCGTTGAGCACCACCAGGCCGAGGATGATCACGAGGATCCCGGCCGGGATGTTGATGAGGAAGATCCAGCCCCACGGCCAGTGGGAGACGATGATCCCGCCGATGGTGGGGCCGAGCGCGGTGGCCCCGGACGCGGCGCCCACCCAGACGATCGTGCCGAGGGAGCGCTGCTTGTCGGTGCGGCCGACGGTGACCATGACCAGGGTGGCGGGCAGCGCCAGCGCGGCGCCGGCGCCCTGCACGATCCGGCCGAGGATCAGCACCATGTCGTCGGGCGCCAGCCCGCACACCGCGGAGGCCAGCGTGAACACGACCATGCCGGTGGTGAAGGTGACGCGGCAGCCGTACACGTCGGTGAGCCGCCCGCCCGCGATCATCAGGCAGGAGAACATCAGGATGTAGCCGGTGGCCACCCAGTCCTTCGCCGAGTTCGACATGTCGAGCTCGCGGATCATGGTGGGCAGCGCGTTGGCGACCACCGTGTTGTCCATGGTGATCATGAAGGCGCTGATGGCGACCACCGCCAGCGCCCATCGGTATCGGCCCCGGGTCACCTGATCGCGCGGCGCGTCGGTCCCGGCCGGCGGCCCGGGAATTCGCCGCTCCCCCCTATTGCGTGAGTGGGCTTGTACGTTCTGTTGTTCACGCGTTCTCACGTGCTGTTCTGGGTGTTGTTCCGGCGCATGTGTGCGGCGTTACATTTCGTTCGCGTTGTGTCACGACCCCGCCGGTGGGACGGGGATTTTCCACCATCCCATCAGGCCACATCGATTACTTCTGAGTCTTGTCATCACCGTGACAAGCCGTCGCTGAGAAAAGTGGTCTGCGTGCGCATCATGAGCCGGTCAGCGTGGGACAAAGTGGTCCCTCCGCCGAACGATCCCATGTTTCGATCCTCGTATTGTTGGGGGAGCCGCACGCATGCAGAGCAACGATCGTTCCGGAGCCGCGCGGCAGGATGCGCAGGACCAGACGCGGATCAGCGAGGATGCGCTTCGTCGGCACCTGATCGAGCAGATCGCGCGCCGCTCCCGGATCGCCGCGGAAGAGATCGACCCGGACCGCCCGCTGGAGGAGTTCGGGCTGGGCTCGCGGGACGCCGTCGCCGTCGCCGGGGTGCTGGAGCAGCTGCTCGGCCGCGCGCTCCCGGCGACCCTCGTCTGGGAACACCCGACGATCAACAAGCTCTCCGTCGCGCTGGCGGACATCGCCTCCGGCGCGTCGCCCACGGCCACCACGGCGGCGACGCCCCCGCCCACCCCCGCCGTCTCCGCGTCCGGCGACGAGCCGATCGCCGTCATCGGGATCGGCTGCCGCTTCCCCGGCGGCGACCGCGACCTGACCGGGCCCGGCGACTACTGGCGCTTCCTCACCGGGTCCGGTGACGCGATCCGCGAGGTCCCCGAGGGCCGCTGGGACGCGTTCGACGACGGCTCGCCCGAGGTCGGCGACCTGCTGGCCCGCACCACCCGGCTGGGCGGCTTCCTGGACGACGTGTCGGCGTTCGACGCCCGCTTCTTCGCGATCACCCCGCGCGAGGCGGCCGTCATGGACCCGCAGCAGCGGCTCGTCCTGGAGGTGGCCTGGGAGGCGTTCGAGCACGCCGGGCTGGCCCCCGCGGCGCTGCGCGGCACCCGCACCGGCGTGTTCGTGGGCGTGTCCGCGCCGGAGTACGCCGCCTACACCGCCTCCGACCCGGTGGCGCTGGAGGCGTTCACCGCGACCGGCGCCGCGCTCAGCATCATCGCCAACCGGCTGTCCTACCTGCTGGACCTGCGCGGCCCGAGCATGATCGTGGACACCGCGTGCTCGTCGTCGCTGGTCTCCGCGCATCTGGCGGTGCAGGCGCTGCGCCGCGGGGAGGCGGACGTGGCGCTGGCCGGCGGGGTCAACCTGCTGCTGTCGCCGACGATCACGATGACGTTCGACCGGTCCGGCGCGACCGCCGCCGACGGGCGCTGCAAGGCGTTCGACGCGTCCGCCGACGGGATGGTCCGGGCGGAGGGCTGCGGCGCCGTGGTGCTCAAGCGGCTCCCGGACGCGCTGCGCGACGGTGACCGGGTGCTGGCGCTGATCAGGGGTTCGGGCGTCAATTCCGACGGCCGCTCCAACGGCCTGGTCGCGCCGAACTCCGACGCGCAGAAGGCGCTGCTGCGCGAGGTGTACGCGACCGCGGGCGTCGACCCGTGCGAGGTCGACTACGTGGAGGCGCACGGCACCGGCACGCTGCTGGGCGACCCGATCGAGGCCAAGGCGGTCGGCGAGGTGCTGGGCGCGGGCGCCGGGCGTGAGGCCGGGGAGCCGCTGCTGCTGGGGTCGGCCAAGTCCAACCTCGGGCACATGGAGTCGGCCGCGGGCGTCGCCGGGCTGATCAAGACGGTGCTGGCGCTGCACCACCGGACGATCCCGCCGAGCCTGCACTACAAGGAGCCCAACCCGCACATCCCGTTCGACGACCTGCGGCTCGCGGTCGCGGCGGAGGAGACGCCGTGGCCCGACCGGGGGCATCCGGCGCGCGCCGGGGTGTCCGGTTTCGGGTTCGGCGGGACGAACGCGCATCTCGTCCTGGAGGAGGCGCCGCCGCAGAAGGCCGGGGACGACCCGGTGGCGGTCCGCGCGTTCCCGCTGTCGGACACCGACGCCGACCGGATCCGCGACCACGCCGGGCTGCTGGCCCGCTGGCTCGCGGAGGCCGAGGCCGAGGACGGCGTGCGCCTGTCCGACCTGGCCGCCACCCTGCACCGCCGCGCCGGCCGCGGCCGGGCCCGCGCCGCCGTCGCCGCCCGCGACCGGGCCGGGCTCGTGGACGGGCTGATGGCGCTGGCCGAGGGCCGCCCGCACCCCGCCGTCGTCACCGGTACGGCGCTGGGCGCCCCGGGCCGTCCCGTGTGGGTGTTCTCCGGGTACGGCGCGCAGCGTCCGGGCATGGCGCAGCGCCTCCTGGAAGAGGAACCGGCGTTCGCGGAGGCCGTCGACGACCTCGACACGCTGTTCCAGGAGGAGGGCGGCCCGGCCCTGTGGACGATCCTGGAACAGGGCGGCGAGCCCGACGGCCCGGCGGAGACGATGCCGGTGCTGTTCGGCATCCAGGTCGCGCTGGCCCGCACGCTGCGGTCGTACGGCGTCGTCCCGGGCGCGGTCGTCGGCCATTCGATGGGCGAGGTCGCGGCGGCGGTCGTCGCGGGCGCGCTGACCGCCGAGGACGGCGTCAAGGTCATCTGCCGCCGCTCCCGGCTGCTGACCCGGCTGGTGGGCGGCGGGGCGATGGCGGTGCTGGGCGCGTCCGCCGAGGAGGTCGCGCGGCTGGCCGACGGCCTGCCCGAGGTGTACGCGGCGGTGCACTCCTCGCCGAAGCAGACCGTCGTGACCGGCGACGCCGCGCAGATCGCGACCATGGTCGAGCGGGCGGAGGCCGAGGGCCGCCTGGCCCGCATGGTGAAGGCCGAGGGCGCCGGGCACTCCCCGCAGGTCGACCCGCTGCTCCCGGACCTGCGGGAGGAGCTCGCGGGGATCGGCGCCGAGCCCGGCGTGCCGCTCGCCGACGGCATCCGGCTCTACACCACGGCCCTGGACGACCCGCGCGCCCTCCTCGCGGACGGCGCCCGCCTAGACGCCGCGTACTGGGCGGCGAACCTGCGCAATCCGGTCCGGCTCACCAGCACGATCGCCGCCGCCGCCGAGGACGGCTTCCGCGCGTTCGTCGAGATCAACGCGCATCCGATCCTGGCCCACGGCGTCGGTGAGACCCTGGAGGGCACGGGCGCGTTCGTCACCCACACCCTCAAGCGGGCCCGCAAGGGCGAGGCGACCGACGACGCCCTGACCTTCCACGCCCAGCTCGGCGCCCTCGCCGCGCACGGCGTCCCGGTCGGGCCGCCCGCCGACGGCGGCGCCGTGGTCGACGTCCCGGCGTCCCCGTGGCGGCACGAGAGCTTCTGGGTGGACCACACCAAGCGGCCCTCCGGCGGCCGCGACGAGCACCCGCTGCTGGGCGCGCACGTCGAGCTGCCCGGCGAGGAGCGGCACGCCTGGCGCGCCGACCTCGGCACCGCCATGTGGGACTGGCCCGCCGAGTCCCGCGTGCACGGGCTGCGGGTGCTGCCGGTCGCCGCGTACGCCGAGATGGCCCTGGCCGCCGGGTCGGAGGCGCTCGGCCTGGACGAGGTCCGCGTCAACAGCCTGTGGATGGAGCGGCCGCTCGCGCTCGCCGAGCACACCGTCGTCACGACCACGTTCGACGAGGACGAGCAGCGCGTCGAGATGCACGCCCGCACCCCCGCCGGGACGTGGACGCGGCTCGCCAGCGCCGACGTCGGCGCCGACCACCGCGCGCCCGCGCCGCCGCTGACCGGCGCGCCCACCGAGGTCGCCGGCGCCGAGCGCGGCAGCCGCCACTACCGGCTGCACCCCGAGGTCTTCGACCGCTGCCTGGCCGTCCTGTCGGCCGAGGCGGCGGCGGTCACCGGCGAGCCGGGCGGCGTCTGGCTGGCCGAGACGATCGGGAGCCTGCGCGTGTACGGGCCCGCGCACCGCGGCGGGCACGTCCGCGTGCAGGCCGCCGCCGGGGAGGAGGGCTCCGGGGAGGCCACCGGATCGGTGCGGCTCGTCGCGCCCGACGGGTCCGTCCTCGCCGAGGCCACCGGGATCGTGCTGCGGCGCGTCGAGCGTTCCGGCGTCCCCGTGCCGCTGGCCGACAAGCTCGTCGAGGTCGTCTGGGACGAGACCGCGCCGCCCGCGCCCGCGATCGGCGACGGCACGTACCTGCTGCTCGCCGAGGACGACGACCCCCTCGCCGCCGCCGCGGCCGCCGGCCTGGAGGCCCGCGGCCACCGCGTCGTCCGGCACCGCCTCGCCGACCGCGCGCCCCACGGGCACCCGCCGGAGGACGCCGAGGCCGCCCCGGACGCGGTCGTCCTGGTGCCGCCCGCGGACCTGGTCGACGAAGCCCTCGTCCTCACCGTCGCGGGGGTGAGCCGGTCGCTGCCCGACGGGCCCCGGCTGTGGATCGCGACCCGCTCCGCCCTGCCCGTCCTGGACGGCGAGGCCGGCGAGCCCGGCCACGCCCCCGCCCGCGCGCTGACCCGCGTGCTGGCGTTCGAACGGACCGTCCAGCGCGCCACCCTCGTGGACGTCGACCGCCCGGCCGACCTCGTCACCGAGATCCTCGGCGACGGCGACGCCCGCGAGACCGCCTGGCGGAGCGGCACGCGCCGTACCGCCCGCCTGGCCCGCGCCGCCCTCGACCCGGCCGCCGCCGCGGACTCCGCGGCCGCGGACCCGGGCCCGGCGGCGCGCCCCCGGCACCCCGGCGTGTCGCCCGTAAAGACCGCTGCGGACGGGCGACACGCCGAGGGTCCCGCCCTCCCGCGGCGGCGGCGCCGGGGACTGGCCCGCCGCGGCGGCGCCTACGTCATCACCGGCGGCTACGGCGGCATCGGCCTGGTCACCGCCCGCCTGCTGGCCGCGCGCGGCGCCGCCCGGATCGTGCTGTCCGGCCGGTCCGGCCCCGACGCCGACGCCGAGAAGGCGATCGCGCGGCTGCGCGAGAACGGCGTGGACATCGGCCTGGTCCTCGGCGACATCGCCGATCCCGGCGTCGCCGAACGCCTGGTCGCGGTGGCCCGCGAGGGCGGCACGCCGCTGTGCGGCGTCCTGCACGGCGCGGGTGTCATCGACGACCGGCTCATCACCGACCTCGGCCCGGACGACCTGCACCGCGTCTGGAACGCCAAGGTCGAGGGTGCCCGGCGGCTCAGCGCGGCCACCTGGGGCGAGGACCTCGACTGGTTCGTCGCCCACTCCTCGGCCGCGGCACTGCTGGGCTCCCCCGGCCAGGCCGCCTACGCCGCGGCCAACGCCGCCCTGGACGCGCTCGTCGCGCACCGCCGCGCGCACGGCCGCCCCGGCACCACCGTCAACTGGGGCGCCTGGTCCCAGGTCGGCGGCGCCGCCGAGCTGAACCTGGCCGTCATCGAGCCGATCAGCCCGGACGAGGGCGCCGAGGCCCTGGAGGCGATCCTCGTCCACGACCGGCCCGCGACCGGCGTCCTCCGCTTCGACCCGGACGCCGCGGTGAGCCTGTTCCCGGAGATCCGCCGGATCCCCTACTTCGCGTCCCTCACCGAGGCCGCCGGCGACACCGGCACGGGCGCCGCCGCCGACTGGCCCGGCGTGGACGCCCTCGCCGACCTCGACCCGGCCACCGCCCGCCGCCTCATCGCCGACCAGGTCCGGTGGCGGATCGCGTCCGTGCTCGGCTTCGAACCCGACCGGCTCGACCCCGCCGTCCCGCTCACCGACCTCGGCCTGGACTCCCTGGTCGCGGTACGGATCAAGAGCGGCGTCGAGCACGACCTCGGCCTCACCGTCCCCGCGTCGGTCCTGCTGCAGGGCGCCAGCGTCAACGTGTTCGAGGAATGGGCGGCCGGCGAACTGGGCCTGACGGGGGCGCCCACCGCACCCGCGGCCACGCCCAACGCCGAACCCGGCTACGTCATGGCCCGCGACGCCGCCGAACGCCTCGCCGTCCGGCTGTTCGAGGACGTCCTCGGCCTCGACCGCGTCGGCGTCACCGCCGACTTCTTCGCCGACCTCGGCGGCCAGGAGCACCAGGCCGACCAGGTCGTCGCCCAGGTCGCCACCGAACTCGGCCACGCCGTCACCCGCGGCGAACTGTTCGAGACGCCCACCGCCGAGCACGTCGCCGAGTTCATCCGCGCCTCCGACGAGGAGGCCGCCCGGCAGACCGTCCGGCCGCTGAAGTCGTCCGGCACCCGCCGCCCCCTCTTCATCGCGCACCCCGCCGGCGGCACCACCGCCTGCTACCGGACCCTCACCGAACTCCTCGGCGGCGACCAGCCCGTCTACGGGCTGGAGCGGTTCGAGGACGCGCCGCCCGTCGAGGAACGCGCCGCCCGCTACGTCCGGCACCTCCAGGAGGCCCAGCCCGACGGCGCGTTCCGGCTGGGCGGCTGGTCGTTCGGCGGCGTCCTGGCCTACGAGACCGCCCGGCAGCTCACCGCCGCCGGCCGCGAGGTCGAACTGGTCGCGCTGTTCGACGCCGGGCTCCCCCTCCCCGTCGAGGACGAGTCCGACACCCTCGCCCGCCGGTTCGCCGCGTTCGCCGACTACATCAACCAGACCTACGGGCTCGACGTCGCCCTCACCTACGACGAACTCGCCGGACTGGACGAGGAGGCCCAGTTCGCCCTCGTCATGGAACGCGCGGAACCCCTCGTCGACCACATCCCCCCGGCGGCCCTCACCCACCAGCTCACCTCGCACCAGGACACCCGATCCCTGGAGGCGTACCGGCCCGGCCCGTACGACGGCCGCGTCGTCCTCTACCACGCGCCCGAGGAGACGCCGTGGTCGGTGAAGGACGCCCGCTACGTGCTCGACGGCACCAACGGCTTCGGCGACCTCTGCGCCGACCTGGAGATCGTCACCGTTCCCGGTGCGCACCACCTCAACCTGCTCGACCCGCCCGGGGTCGGGTTCATGGCCGCGCACCTGGAGGACAGGCTCGCCGCACCGGAACGGCCCGGACGGCAGCACCCGCTCATGTCCCCGCCCCTCCCGGAGGAGATCCATGGCTCAGCCCGCTCGGTCCAGTGACCTGCTCGACGCCGCACGCTCGGGCGCCGGAGAGCAGGAGCTGCTCGACCTCGACCTTCCGTCCACCTTCCGCGCCGCCTACACGCTGAAGGACGAGGTCGGCATCTTCGACGGTCACACCGACAAGGACGTGCGCCGCTCCCTGCACGTGGGCGAGGTCGCGATGCCCGAGCTCGCACCGGACGAGGTGGTCGTCGCCGTCATGGCCGCCGCGATCAACTTCAACACGGTGTGGTCGGCCATCTTCGAGCCGGTCCCGACCTTCGCGTTCCTGGAGAAGTTCGGCCGGCAGGGCTGGCACGGCGCCCGGCACGACCTGCCCTACCACATCCTCGGCTCCGACGCCGCCGGCGTCGTCGTCCGCGTCGGCTCCGGCGTCAAGAGCTGGAAGCCCGGCGACCGCGTCGTCATCTCCCCGTCCTACGTCGACGAGGAGGACCACGGCTCCTACGACGACGGCATGATGAGCGAGACCCAGCTCGCCTGGGGCTTCGAGACCAACTTCGGCGCGCTCGGCGAGTTCTGCATCGCCAAGGCCAACCAGCTCATCCGCAAGCCCGCCCACCTCACCTGGGAAGAGGCCGGGTCCAACACGCTGTGCGCCGCCACCGCGTACCGCATGCTCGTCGGCAAGCACGGCGCCCGCATGAAGCAGGGCGACATCGTCCTGATCTGGGGCGCCACCGGCGGGCTCGGCTCGTACGCCACCCAGCTCGTCAAGAACGGCGGCGGTATCCCCGTCTCCGTGGTCTCCTCCGAGGAGAAGGCGGAGATCGTCCGCGCCCAGGGCTGCGAGCACGTCATCAACCGCAACGAGCTCAACCTCGGCGAGCAGGGCATGCGCCACCCCAAGGCCGGCCGGATCCTCGGCGAGGCCATCCGCCGCCTGGTCGGCGAGGACCCGGGCATCGTCTTCGAATACCTGGGCCGCGAGACGTTCGGCGCCTCCGTGTACGTCGCCAAGCGCGGCGGCACCATCATCACCTGCGGCTCGTCCACCGGCTACAAGCACGAGTACGACAACCGCTTCCTGTGGATGCGCCTCAAGAGCATCATCGGCTCGCACGGCTTCAACTACCACGAGGCCGTCGAGGTCAACCGCCTGATCGGCCTCGGCATGATCCACCCGACCCTCTCGACCGTGTTCCCCCTGGAGGAGGCGGGCGAGGCGACGCGCGCCGTCCAGACCAACCAGCACGTGGGCAAGGTCGCCGTCCTGTGCGGCGCCCCCAAGGAAGGCGAAGGCGTCACCGACCACGCCCTGCGCGGCCGCGTCGGCGAGACCCGCCTCAACCTCTTCCGCCGCTGAGTACTTGCGGCGTGCCGTCCCCGCACCGAGGGCTCACAGGGGGACGGCACGCCGCAACCCTTCACCAGTCGAGAAACAACCCGAACTCCGCGTCACACGACCGCCGAAGCCACCCCAGCAGATCCGCGAGACTCTCCGACGCCAGCGCCTCGCCCAGCCATTCCTCGAACCCCGCAGGCTGCGTCACGTGCACCCGCTGCTTCCTGGGCACCCGGTAATTCCATTCGCGGGCCAGCGCGACCGCCCCCGCGAAATCCGGTGAGGCCGCCGCCTCGACGGGCCCGCCTTCCCAGAACGGAACGGGCGACACCGTGGGCACGGGCACGCTGATGATCCGTTCCCGCGCCTCCACCAGCTCCGCCCGTCCCGCCCAGGCATTGGCGCGCCCCCGCGCCTCCAGGGCCTGCTCCCGCAACGCCGCCCACTCCAGGGACAGGTCCCGGCTGGTCGCGTACCGGTACCAAGCCTCCAGATAGTCTCGGTGCCCACCGGCCCGCACCCGCTCGAGATGCGCCAGCCACACCTCCAGCGCTCCCGGCAATTCATCGGGCAGATAACTCCGGTACGCCGCCAGCCGCCATTCCGCCGGGAACACCGGATTCAGCGAGAACAGCATGACCCGCCGATAGTCGTCCGGCCCGTCGTCGATGTCCACGTGCTCGCGCAACCCCTCCGGATTCCCGGGCGGAGCCGAGGAGACCAGGTGGTCGAACTCCCCGTCGTACCAGTTCCCCAAAGCCGCGAACGCGTCCTTCTCCGCCTCGACCAGCCGTTGGAGCTCGGCACGGGACACCCCGTCCCGGACCCGCATCCGAATCCAGTCGACTCCCACAACGAGAACCCTAAGCCGAATGTGGACTCCGTGGTCAAGAGAGGGCGGCCAGGTCGACCATCTGGAAGGAGCCGTCCGCGGTTTCCCTGACGATGTAGCGGTCGAGACCGGGGCCGGTGCCGCCCTGCCAGGCGTTGGCGATGGTGCCCGGCACGGCCCCGCCCTTGTTCGGACCGAGATCGATCAGCTTCTCCGTCGCAAGGTCGTAGAGCATCGCGTTGCGCGCGAGCTTCTTGCCCTGGGACGTGGCCGCGACCAGCTGGGGCAGGAAGCGGTCGTACAGGGGATCCGCCCCAGGGAAAAGGTCCAGGTCGCGCATCTTGAACACGTGTCCGGCCTTGCCGTCCCGCCGCAGGGCATAGGAGTCGGGTGCGCCGCCGGTGTAGGTGACGCCGGCGGCCTGGCCGCCCAGGCACCAGGTGATCCCGCAGGTCCAGGAGGCTTTGCCTTTGGGGAGTTCCGCGTCCCGGGTCTCTCCGGTGTCCATGTTGCGGAGCCGCTTGAAGGACGCCTCGTCGACCCGGCCCGACGTGCCGCCCGGCGTGCCGACCCAGGGCCAGGCGAGTATGCGGGATCCCTCCGTCCCGGGGATCCTCTGAGCCCGGCCGCCGGTGAGAGGCGCCTCGTACACTGCCGTGCCGGCCTGGGGCATGAAATCGTTCGGGCCCCAGCGGATCTTGCCGGCGCCGACGACGAGCCGCCCGATGCTCCTGCCCTCGTCCGATGCCGCGTCGAGGGCGAGGACCTTGCGGGCGGTTCCGCCGGCGAGCGGCGCCGTCCATATCTCGGTCATCATCCGGGCGCCGCTCCTGCGCTGCAGCCACCACGCGACCTGGCCGTCGCCGACGGCGAAGTACGACGCGTAGATCTTCGATCCGGACGGCACCACGACGTCGGTGACCTTGGTGGCCGCGCGCGTCCGGAGGTCGTACACCCACAGGCGGTCGGTGACCTGGAGGCTCGATTCCGTGGAGACCAGGAGTGCGGTCCCGCTCAACGCGACCTTCGGGCGGTACTCGCGGCCGTTGGGGAGGGTCTTCGGCAGGGTCCGGACCGCGCCCTCGGGGACGGGGACGGGCTTCGGCAGCGTGGCGGTCGTCAGCGGCGTCGGCCGCTTGAGCGGCTCGGGGCCGGCGTCGCCGCCGGGGCGGAGGACCAGCGTCGTCCCGCCGGCGGCGACCGCGACCGCCGCGACCGCCGCCACCGCGGACGTGGCGCGCCTGCGGCGGCGGGCCCGGTGCCGGTCGGCGAGCCGATCGAGCAGATCCGGGGCGACCTCGGGGGCGTTCAGCGACGCGGCCTTGAGGGTGCCCTTCAGGGCCTCCCGCATCTCATCGGTCATGGTGCGCTCCCGTCGTCGGTCGGGCCGCCGGACTCCAGTCCGCGCGGAGCTTGTCGAGGGCGCGGGCGGCCTGGCTGCGGACCGTCCCGCGCGAGATGCCGAGCATCCGGGCGATCTCCTCGTCGGGGAGGTCCTCGTAGTAGCGCAGGACCAGCACGGCCCGCTGCCGACGCGGGAGGGCGGCGAGGGAGCGCCACAGCCGCGGGTCGCGTTCCGCCCGCTCCAGGCCGGGGTCTGCGTACTCCCGCTCGGGCACCTCGCCGACCAGGCGCTCCCGGCGGCGGCGCCGCCACATGCTGACGTGCTGCCGGGCCATGATCGTCCGCGTGTAGCCCTCGGGGTCGTCCTTCCGGACGACGCGGGGCCACGCGGCGCGCAGCCTGGCCAGCCCCTCCTGCATGAGGTCCACGGCGTCGTCGGCGTCGCCCGTCAGGACGTACCCGTACCGCAGGAGCGCCGGGGCCCGCTCGGTGACGAACCTCTCGTAGGTCGAACCGTCATCGTCCACAGGCATCCTTTCCGTCACCCCCGGGACGCGCCGGCCCCCCGATCTGTTGCATCCGCACCGGCCAGATGTATTTGTTGTGCATATGATGCGCCACGCATATGATCATCCGTATGGACGACCGCACAGACCAGCTTCTCGGCGTGGTGGCCCTGGCCGTGATGGATCGACTGCGCGCCGGTGTGGCGACGGTGGGCGAGGCCGAGGCCGGCGCGCTGGTGCATGTGCGAGCCTGGCCCGGCGGTTCGGTGGGAGACCTCGCCGGCGTGGTGGGCCTCTCGCAGCCGGCGACCGTGCGGTTGGTGGACCGGCTCGTCGAGCGGGGGCTGCTCCGCCGCGACGCGGGGCCTGACCGGCGCACGGTCGCGCTGGTGCTCACCGAGGCCGGCTCGCGCGCGGCAGAGGCCGTCCTGGCGGCGCGGGCGGAGGCCCTCGCGCCTCTGCTGGCCGGGCTGTCACCGGGTGAGCGGGGCACGCTGGAGCGTCTGCTCGGGCAGGTCACCGCGGGCCTGGCCGCGGATCGTCCGGGGGCGGTCCGCGTTTGCCGGCTGTGCGACCGCGAGTGCTGCACCTCGGGTCCGGGCTGCCCACTTGAGCACACCACCAGGCCGGGAGGCGCGAGGACGAGGCCGCGCGGGTGACGGGCCGGACCGCCGAGGCGGGGGTGGGCGGCCCGTCGCCGCTCCTCCTCGCGGTGGCCGGTTCGGCGGCCGTCGCGACCGCGTTCGGAATGGCCCGCTACGGCTACGGCCTGCTGCTGCCCGACATCCAGGACGACCTCGCGCTGGGGCTGGGCACGCTGGGTGTGATCGGGACGCTCGCCTACGCCGCCTACCTGCTCGCAACGGTGCTCGTGGTCCGCTGCGTCGAGCGCGCGGGCCACCGGGCCACCGTCGTGGGCGGCGGCCTGCTGGCGGTCGCGGGCACGACCGTCGTGGCGCTGGCCGACGGCCCGGTGCCGCTCGGCGCCGGGGCGGCCGTCGCCGGTGCCAGCGCCGGGTTCGTGTACGCGCCGTTCGGCGACGCCGTGGACCGGCTGCCCCCGGTGGAGCGCGCTCGGACGCTGGCGACGATCAGCTGCGGCACCGGGTGGGGCGTCGCCGTCGCCGCCCCGATCGCCGTCCTGACCGGCGACGCGTGGCGGATCGCCTACCTCGGCTTCGCCGGCTGCGCCCTCCTGAGCACGCTGCTGTCCGCACGCACCTTGCCCGGACGTACCACGACGACCGCGGCGCCACCCGCGTCCGCGCCCGGCCGGCGCCCCTCGGCGCTGCCGATGTTCGCGGCCGCGCTGCTGATCGGGCTCGGCAGCGCGACGTTCTGGACCTTCGCGATCGACCACGTCCGCGATGCCGGCCTCGACCAGGCCGCGGGCCGGATCCTGCTGGGCGTGGCCGGGATCACCAGCCTCGCCGGGCTGGCCGCCGCGGACGTGATCGCCCGCCTCGGCGCCCGCCTCACGTTCGTGCTCACCGCGCTGCTGGAGGCCGCCGCCATCGCCGCCATCGCCGTGGCCCCGGACGACCTCACCGCCGTGCTGATCGCCGCGGCGACCGGCATGCAGGGCGTCGGGCTCCTCTTCGGTCCCCTCACCGGCGGTGTGCTCGCCGAGACCACCAGCCTCACCAGCGCGCTGCTCGGCGGTGCGTCCATCGTGGCCGCCGCCGCGCTGCTCGCCCCCCGCTCAGACCTCTTGGAGGCCCGCTCCCGCGCCCCTCGCCGGACCGAGGGGCGCGGGAACGGTGTCAGGTGGTGACGAGGCGGGTGTAGACGATGAGGTTGTCCTTGTAGTGGCCGGACGCCTGGTCGAAGGCGCCGCCGCAGGTCACCAGGCGGAGGGCCGCGTGGTCCAGGTCGGCGCCGAAGACCTTCTTGTGCGGGAAGGCGTTCTTGTCGACGCGCTCCGATCTCTCCACGGCGAACGTGGCGGTGGAGCCGTCCTGGCGGGTCACCTGGATCCGGTCGCCGGGCTTGAGGTCCTTCAACCGGGCGAAGACGGCCGCCTTGCCGTTGGCGTCGACGTGGCCGAGGACGACGGACGGGCCGACCTCGCCGGGGGTGGGGCCCTCCTTGTACCAGCCGGTCAGGCCGGGGCGGCTCAGCGGCGGTTCCTCGATGCGCCCGTCGGGGCGGAGTCCGAGCCGGTCCACCGGGGCCGAGACCTTGATGGCCGGGATGGTGATCTTGGTGGGCGGGGACTCGGGCAGGGGTGCGGTGTTCGCCGCCGGGACGGTGCTGCTGGACGGCCCGGGGGTGGGGGCGGCGGTGTTCTCCCCGCCTCCGCAGCCGGCGAGCAGCGTGGTGAGCAGTGTGGTGAGCAGTGCGCCGGCCGCCGCGCACGCGGCGCGGCGACCGGCGGCCGAGGCCGGGTACCCGGGCACCTTACGACCGCTCCCGGGCCGTCCTGCGGCGGAGGGCGAAGGCGCCGAGGCCCGCGAGGGCGAGTGCGCCCAGGCCGGCGGCGGGCAGCGCCGAGCCGTTGCCCTGGGTGCTGCCGTCGCCCGTGTCGATGCGGCCGGTGGGGATCTTCGGCTGCTTGGGCTTCAGGCCGTCGTTCTTCTCCGGGCTGGTGCTGAGCTTGACCGAGCCGTAGCCCTTGCAGACCACCGTGGCGGTCGTCGGGTCGGGGAGGTTCGTGCGGAAGGTGCCCGTGGCGGTCCAGCGGTTCGCGCTCAGCTTCTTCACGGCCAGCGGGCTGCGGGTGTAGCCGTTGCCGGTGATGGTCACCGTGGACGGGCAGGTCACGGTGAACGTCGTCGTGCCGCCGGGGACGACGCGGCGGCTGGACAGCTTCACCTTGTCGTAGCCGAATTTGAACACGGGCTTGGGCGGAGTGGGGACGTCGGGGGCGACGGCGCGCCAGCGGCCCTGCTTTTCGCCGGGCTTCTTCAGGCAGATCATGGGCGTGCCGTCTTTGGTCTTGCTCTTCTGGCCGAGGTGCTCGTTCTTGCAGAAAGCGCCAGGGGTGACCGTGGTGGGGACGGGCTCGGCGGCGAGGGCGGGGGCGGCCATTCCCAGGACCATGGCCCCCGCGGCGAATCCCGTCGCGGCCAGGCGAATCGCGCGCATGCCTTTCTCCTCTGATCGTGTTTTCCGGCAGGCCGGAGACGCGCCTCGGTCGTGGCGGGGAAGCCGCGCATCGGCGCGGTCGGCAGAGGTCGCGCTCCATCCGGTGGGATGGAAGAGAACGATGAGCACGCAGCTTAGCGACGGCCTATTGCGAAACAAGCGAAATGTGGGAAGGGATATCGGACTGGCCGGATCAGGTCAGTCAAGGTGATTGTGTCAACCTTTTTCCCTTTAACGCGACCCGCGTTCGACGGCCTTGCGTTCCTTTTCCTCGCGGTCGCCGGTGCGGGACGGCGGGGTGGCCAGGTCGGTCATGAAGCGGCGGTTCAGGGCTATGCGCACCCTGCCCAGGCGGCCGCGGGCCTCGGGGGCTTCCACGCCCTGGTGTTCGGGACGGCCCATGGCGATCGCCGCGGGTGGGCGGGCGTCGGTGATGGGGGCCGCGCGCTCGTCGTCCAGAGGGTGCTCGACCTCGGTGTACTCGCCTTCGGGGGAGCGGCGGATCATGCCGGTCTCCAGGCCGTGCTCGATGAGCGCGCGGTCGCGGTGCTGCAGGCCGAGGCAGATCCGGTACGCGATGACGTAGGCGAGGACGGGGCCGAGGATGATCGCGCCGCGGAAGAACCAGGTCGTCCAGAAGAGCGGGATGTGGAACGTGTTGGCGAGGATGTCGTTGCCGCCGGCGATCCACAGGACGGCGTAGAACACGACGCCGCCCATGCCGATGCCGGTGCGGGCGGGGACGTCGCGCGGCCGGTCCAGGAGGTTGTGGATCTGGTGGTCGCCGGTGACCCAGCGTTCCAGGAACGGGTAGAGCGCCAGCCCGGTGAACAGGACGCCCGGGACGACCAGGGCGGGGACCATCACGCTGAAGGTGACGGTGTGGCCCCAGGCGTTGATCTCCCAGGCGGGCATGATGCGCAGCGCGCCCTCCAGCCAGCCCATGTACCAGTCGGGCTGGGAGCCGGCGCTGATGGCGCCCGGGTTGTACGGGCCGAACAGCCAGATCGGGTTGATCTGGAAGAAGGTGGCCAGGAGGGTGACGACACCGAAGACCCACAGGAAGAACGCGGTGGTCTTGGCGATGAACACCGGGAAGAAGGGGTAGCCGCGGACGGTGCGGTTGGTGCTGCCCTTGCCGGGGAACTGGGTGTGGGTCTGCCGCCAGGTCAGCACGATGGCGTGCAGCGGGATGAGGGCGAGCAGGATGCCGGGGATGAGCAGGATGTGGATGACGTACAGGCGGGGGATGATCAGGTCGCCGGGGAACTCGCCGCCGAACAGGAACATCTGCGCGTAGGTGCCGACGACCGGGATGCCCAGCAGGACGCCTTCCAGGATGCGGATGCCGGTGCCCGACAGCAGGTCGTCGGGGAGGGAGTAGCCGAACAGGCCGTTCAGCATGACGAGCATGAACAGGAGGATGCCGATCAGCCAGTTCAGCTCGCGGGGCTTGCGGAAGGCGCCGGTGAAGAAGTTGCGGAGCAGGTGGACGACGATCGCCGCCATGAAGACGATCGTGGCCCAGTGGTGGATCTGCCGCATGAGCAGGCCGCCGCGCACGTCGAAGCTGATGTGCAGGGTGGAGGCGTAGGCCTCGCTCATCCGGACGCCGCGGAGGGCCTGGTACGAGCCGTCGTACACGATTTCGTTCATGCTCGGCTTGAAGAACAGGGTGAGGAACACCCCGGTCAGCAGGATGATCACGAAGGAGTACATCGCGATCTCGCCGAGCAGGAAGCTCCAGTGGTCGGGGAAGGCCTTGCGGAACGCCTTGCGGGTGAAGGCCGCGGCGCCGAAGCGCTCGTCGATCGCCCGGCCGGCGCCGGCCAGTGCCTTCGGCGGCCCCTGGCCGCCGCCGTCCTCGTTCGCCGCCACGCGGACCTCCCGGGTGGTACGTCTCCTCTATGTCGCACTACCCGGTAGACGCCCCGGCGACCAGGGTTGTGACATCGGGGCATTCGGTCGGACCGAATCTGGTCGAAACGCCGCAGGGGGCTTTGCGTGGACGCCCGTCTAGGGACATGATTTTCACCACATAAAGCACATAAGTAGGCAATTACCCCGGGTGGCCGGACTGCCACGCCGGGGGATCGCGTCGGCGGGAGGCACAGTGGCCGAGGAGGGATCCGGCCTGGGGCGGGCCTGGCACGAACTGCCCCGGGAACTGGCCGATCACATGCGGCCCCATCTCGACGAGGTCGCCGATGACATGATCCAGACCATCCGGTCCCGGGTCAGCGAGTACGACCGGCCGGCCGACGGCGCCTACTCGGGCACGACCCGGCAGGCGGTCGAGCGCGTCCTGCACTACTTCGTGGACCGGGTCGCCGACCCCGACCACGACTCCGGCCCGGTCACCGACTTCTTCCGCGCGATCGGCCGCGGCGAGGCCGCCGAGGGCCGCAGCCTGGACGCGATGCAGAGCGCGATGCGGGTCGGCGGGATGGTCGCCTGGCGGCGGATCAGCGAGGGCGCCGCGGCGCTGGAGGTCGCCCCGCGCACCCTCGGCACGGTCGGCGAGGTCCTCATGCAGTTCCAGGACGAGCTGGCCGCCGCGGCCGCCGAGGGCTTCGCGCAGGCCAAGGCGGCGGTGGCCGGGGAGATGCAGCGGCGCCGCAAGCGCCTGCTCGACCTGCTGTTCGCCGACCCGCCGGTGGGCCCGGAGGCGATCGCCGACCTGGCCGCGGCGGCGCACTGGCCGGTGCCCCGCACGATCGCCGCGGTCGCGCTGGGCCGCCGCCACCACCGCGACTCCCGGCTGCCCGCCTTCCCGCCCGACGTCCTGGTCGACCTCACCCGCCGCACGCCCAGCCTGATCATCCCCGATCCGGACGGCCCCGGCCGGGCCGGCGTGGTGGACCGCTCACTGAGCGGCTGCCTGGCGGTGGTCGGCCCGAGCGTCCCGGTGGCCGAGGCGGCCCGGTCGATCCAGTGGGCCCGCAAGACGCTCGGCCTGGTCGAACGCGGTGTGATCGAGGCCGACACCGGGGTGATCCGCAGTGTCGAGCACATGTCCACGCTGATCCTGTTCCAGGACGAGGAGCTGATCACCTCGCTGGCCGAGCTGCGGCTGGCGCCGCTCGGCCATCTGCGCGCCGGGCAGCAGGACCGGCTGGCCGAGACGCTGCTGGCCTGGCTCCAGTCGGGCCGCAACGCCAACGAGGTGGCGATGCGGCTGCACGTCCACCCGCAGACCGTCCGCTACCGGCTGCGGCAGCTGGAGGACCTGTTCGGGGACCAGCTGATGGACCCTGACCTGCGCTTCGACCTGGAGATCGTGCTGCGGGCGCGGGCGCTGCTGGCCGACGACGCCGAGGGGCGCGTCCTGTCCGGGCCCGGCGCGGCCGTGGGCGATCCGGGTTCCGGTCCGTCCGGCGTCGTCACGAACCTGCGCCGCTGAGCCCCTCCGCCTCGCCCGGCTGCTCGGGGATGGTGACGCGGATGCGGCAGCCCTGGGGCGTGTCGACGACGTAGATCTCCCCGTCGTGCAGCTCCACGGCCCAGCGGGCGATGGCCAGGCCGAGGCCGGTGCCGCCGCCCGGCGTGCCGACCCGGGTGCGGTCTTCCCGGACGGGCGCGCCCCGCGAGAAGCGCTCGAAGACCCGCGCGCGCTCGCTCGGCGGGATCCCGGGCCCCCGGTCGGCGACCTCCAGCAGCAGGCCGCCGCCGACCGTGCCGAGGGGGGCGGCGGTCACGGTGACCGGGGCGTCCGGCGGGCTGTGCCGGGCCGCGTTGTCCAGCAGGTTGGCGACCACCTGGTGGAGGCGGTCGCGGTCGGCCACCGCGTGCAGGCCGGGGGTCACGTCGATGTCGAACCGGACGTCGGGACGGCCCGCGGCGGCCTCCGCCGTCACGTCCCCGAGGAACGCGGCGACATCGATCCCGGCCAGGTCGAGCCGGGCCGCGCCGGCGTCCACCCGGGACAGGTCGAGCAGCTGGGTGACCAGGCGGCCGAGGCGCTCGGTCTGGTCGAGGGCCGATTCCAGGACCTCGGGGGTGGCCGGGGTGACGCCGTCCGCGACGTTCTCCAGCACGGCCCGCAGCGCGCTGATCGGGGTGCGCAGCTCGTGCGAGACGTTGGCCACGAACTCCCGCCGCTGCCGCTCCACCTCGGCCAGGTCGGCGGCCATCCGGTTGAACGCGTGCGCCAGCTCGCCGACCTCGTCCCGCGAGGTGGCGCGCACCCGGCGGCTGTAGTCGCCGCGCGCCATCGCCCGCGCCGCCGCGGTCATCTCGCGCAGCGGCGCGGTCATCCCGTGCGCCAGCAGCTGCATGATCACCAGCGAGACCAGGACCCCGGCGGGCAGCGTCTGCCGGGCGCGAAGATCGAGCGCGTACCCCCACAGCACCATGAGAATGGCCGTGCACGCCGTCACCGACGTCACGACCCCGAACTTCACCTTGATCGAGCGCAGCGGGTCGAGCGGCCGCGGCAGGATCGTCCACAGCCTGTGGACAGTGCCCCGGGGAGGGGCCTCGGGGGTACTCATGCGGGGATCTCCAGGCAGTAGCCGACGCCGTGCACGGTACGGATCAGGTCGGCGCCCAGCTTGCGGCGCAGCGCCTTGACGTGGCTGTCCACGGCGCGCGTCCCGGAGGCGTCCGCCCAGTCCCAGACCTGTTCCAGCAGCACGGCGCGGGTCAGCACCGTGCCCTGGTTGCGGGCCAGGCAGCCCAGCAGCTCGAACTCGGTCGGGGTCAGATGCACCTCCTCCCCGTCCCGCCGCACCCTCCTGGACCGCGGATCGATCTCCAGCGGACCGGCGCGCAGCGGCCCGGCGGGCTCCGGCCCGCCGTCCGGGTCGTCGGACGAGCGCTCCACGCGGCGCAGCACGGCCCTGATGCGCGCGGCCAGCTCGCGCATGCTGAACGGCTTGGTGATGTAGTCGTCGGCGCCGACGCCCAGGCCCACCAGGAGATCGGTCTCGTCGTCGCGGGCGGTGAGCATCAGCACCGGCACGGGACGTTCCGCCTGGACGCGGCGGCAGACCTCCAGGCCGTCGAAGCCGGGCAGCATGAGGTCGAGGACGATCAGGTCCGGCCGGTACGACCGGGCCCGCTCCACGGCGGACGGCCCGTCGGCGGCGATCTCGACCGCGAAGCCCTCGGCCGCCAGCCGGTCCGCCACCGCCCCCGCGATCGTCGGCTCGTCCTCGACGACCAGGATGCGCTGCTGGTTCGCTGTCACAGCCCGAACTGTACGCAGAAAGCGTGTCCGAGTTCGTTGGGAAATGTAGGGGTTATGTGAAGGCGATCACGGTCCGATCGGCCAGGTGTGGACGGGCTCGTTGGAGTGCATCAACCGGGTGTAACTCTGCGTCATCAGCCGCAACGCCTCGTGCCGCTCCGTGCCGAACGACTCCTCGATCGCGTCCACGGTCTGGATCTGCCAGGACGCGCCGGTCTGTCCCGTCGTGCAGCGCTGGTCGATGATCCCGAGCAGCCGGTCGCGGCGGGCCGGGTCGACGTTCCAGCGGTCCAGGCCCTCGTACGCCATCGGCAGCAGGGTCCGCTGCACCAGCTCGCACGCGGGCACCTCCCCGACGCCCGGCCAGTAGAGCATGGCGTCCAGGCCGTCGCGGGCGGCGCGGCGCAGGTTCTCGGCCGCGGTCTGGAACGACATCCGCGTCCACACCGGCCGGTCCTCCTCGGCCAGCGTCCGCACCAGCCCGTAGTAGAACGCGCCGTTGGCGACGACGTCGGCGACGGTGGGCCCGGCGGGCAGCACCCGGTTCTCCACGCGCAGGTGCGGGCGGCCGTTCACGACGGCGTAGATCGGGCGGTTCCAGCGGTAGACGGTCCCGTTGTGCAGGCTCAGCTCGCCCAGTTCGGGGATGCCGCCGTTCTCCAGGACCTCCTGCGGGTCCTCGTCGTCGCACAGCGGAAGCAGCGAGGGGAAGTAGCGGGTGTTCTCCTCGAACAGGTCGAAGACCGAGGTGATCCAGCGCTCCCCGAACCAGACCCGGGGCCGCACGCCCTGCGTCTTCAGCTCGTCCGGGCGGGTGTCGGTGGCCTGCTCGAAGAGGGTGATGCGGGTCTCGTGCCAGAGTCGGTGCCCGAACAGGAAGGGGGAGTTGGCGGCCAGCGCCACCTGCGGCGCCGCCAGCGCCTGCGCGGCGTTCCAGTAGTCGCCGAAGTGGTCGGGGCTGACCTGGAGGTGGAACTGCACGCTGGTGCACGCGGCCTCGGGGATGATCGTGTCGGCGTGCATCCGCAGCGGTTCGGGGCCGTCCACCGCGATCCGCATCTCCTCGCCCCGGGCGGCGAAGATCTGGTCGTTGAGCATCTTGTAGCGGGCGTTGGACGACAGCGACTCCTCCCCGATGTCGGAGCGGCGCAGCGTGGGCAGGATCCCGATCATGATCAGATGGGCGCCGACCTCGCGGGCCCGCGCGTCGGCCCGGTTGAGATGCTCGCGGACCTCCGCCTCCAGCTCCCCGGTGCCGGACCCGCCCAGCTCCCGCGGCGGGATGTTGATCTCCAGGTTGAACTGGCCCAGCTCGGTGGCCCAGGCGGGGTCCGCGATCGCCTTGAGCACGTCGGCGTTGCGCATCAGCGGATCGCCCATGGCGTCGACCAGGTTCAGCTCGATCTCCAGGCCGATGTGCGGCCGTTCGAAGTCGAACTGCGACTCGCCGAGCATCCGCGCGAGCACGTCGAGACAGCTGCGGACCTTGTCGCGGTAGCGACGCCGGTCCTCCCCGCTGATGGTGGTGGCGCTCACATCCCTGCCCATATGTCCCGCCTTGCTGGATTTGGATTGCTATGAGACGCATGTCCAGTCGGGCCGTGACGAAACCCCAGAGCCGGTTTCGGTCAGACCGATGCCCGGGTGAATCGCCCGGACCTGCGGCCCGGTTCGCCCCCCGGCTGGTTACTTGCCGGTACGGTTGGCCGAGTCCCGGGCGGTATCGGGGGGAGCCGTGCCACCCTGGCGCGAGGCCCGACCCCGCCCCACCCGCTCCGCGCCCGCCCCCCGCCAGGACGAGGAGATCCATGCGGCTGCGACCCCGGTCGATCCGCGCGCGCGACACCCTGATCGCCGCCGTGCTGGCGGCCCTGGTCTTCGGGTCGATCGCCGCCGGCACCGACCTGGCGGTGCGGTACGCCACCGGCGCCGAGCTGCTCCAGGAGACCCAGATCGCCGCCCGCCGGGTCAGCGCCGGCGTCCGCGACGGCTCCCTCACCGGCCCCCGGATCCCCGACTACACCCGGGGCCGCATCCTCATCCAGGTCGTCGCCCCCGGCGGCGAGGTCATCGGCGCCACCCCGGCCGCCGCCGGACGCCCGCCGCTCAGCGACGTGTGGCCGTCCCGCGACGAGCGCATCATCGACAGGACCCAGTGCCGCGCCGTCGGCCCCGGCGGCCACTGCGAGGTCCTGGAGGTCATCCGCACCACCACCGCGCCCGACTCCGTCGTCGTGTACGCGGTGAAGCCGATGCCGCGGATCCTGGTCACCGGCCTCCTGGAGGCCCTCCTGACCCTCGCGGTGCTGGCCCTGTCCGCCCTGGTCGCGAAGATCACCTGGCGGTTCGTCGGCCGCACCCTGCGCCCGGTCGAGGAGATCCGCACCCAGCTCGCCGAGATCAGCGCCAGCGACCTCAGCCGCCGGGTCCCCGAGCCGCCGGGCGAGGACGAGATCGCCCAGCTGGCCCGTACCGCCAACGAGACCCTCGACCGGCTGGAACGCGCCGTCGCCCGGCAGCGCCAGTTCGCCTCGGACGCCTCCCACGAGCTGCGCACCCCCATCGCGGGCCTGCGCGCCAACCTGGAGGACGCCTCGATGCACCCCGACGACACCGACCTGGAACGCACGATCGCCTCGGCGCTCCGCGACACCGACCGCCTGGAGTCGATCGTCACCGACCTGCTCCTGCTGGCCCGGATCGGCACCGGCGGCACCGCCGCCCAGGAGACCATCGACCTGTCCGAACTGGCCGCCGCCGAACTGCGCCGCCGCACGTCGTCCGGCCTGGCCGTGCACACCAGCCTGGACCCCGGCGTGGCCGTCCGCGGGGTGCGGATGCAGCTCGTCCGCCTCCTGGGCAACCTGCTCGACAACGCCGAACGCTACGCGGGCGGCAAGGTCGAGATCGAGGTCGACTCCCAGAACGGGCACGCCCGCCTGACCGTCACCGACGACGGCGCCGGGGTTCCCCCCGAAGACCGCGAACGCGTCTTCGAACGCTTCACCCGCCTGGACTCCGCCCGCAGCCGCGGCTCCGGAGGCACCGGCCTGGGCCTGGCCATAGCCCGCGAGATCGCCCAGGCCCACGGCGGCTCCCTCCGCATCGAGGACCACCCCCAAGGCGCCCGCTTCGCCCTTTCACTCCCCCTCGCCCCGTAGAGTGCAGGGCCATGCGGACGCACGAGGCGGCACGCCTGAAAGAACCGGTGGCACCGAAACTCCCGCCCAAGCTGGCCCGGGCCGCCTATCCGGAGGACGAACCCGCCGACGACTCCGTCCACCTCTCGCTGCACTACGGCGCCTTCGACCTCGTCGGCCTGGACGTCGAAGCCGTCGAATTCGAACGCTGCCGGTTCGACGAGACCCGCCTGGCCGGCACGACCTTCCGCCGCACCGGCCTGGCCGACGTCGCCTTCAAGGGCTGCGACCTGGCCAATCTCCGGATGTTCGACTCCCGCATGTTCGGTGTCGCGATCGAGGACTGCCGCCTGACCGGCCTTTCCCTGACCGACTGCGGCTTCCGCGACGTCCTTTTCCGCGACTGCCGGGCCGATCTCACCTCGTTCCGTTTCTCGCGCTTCAAGAACGTCGTCTTCCGCGGCTGCAACCTGGCCGAGGCCAATTTCCAGGGCGCCGACCTCCGGGGCGCCAGATTCGAGGACTGCAGGCTCACCGGAGCCCAGTTCAGCGCCGCCCACATGCACGGCACCCGCATCGCCAACTGCGACCTGTACGGGGTCAACGGCATCCAGAGCTTCGAGGGCGCCATCGTCAACACCACCGACGCCCAGGGCCTCCTCCACGCCCTCACCGCCGCCATGGGCATCACCATCGAAGACTGACGTTCAGGCGAGCCCCGGCACCATCCCGCCCTGACTCATGCCCGCGCCCCGCCCAACTCCTGGACGATCACCCGCACGGCACCGTACAGAGCCGCGACGGGCACGATCGCCCGACCGTCGCCGGGCCAGGTGAACCACCAGCGCCCGTCCCTAAAGTCGCACCCCACCTCCAGCGAGGTTCCGCCCTTCTCCACGTGCAGGGCGTGAACCCCGCCCTCCTCTCCGACCCGGCACTTGAACCCGGGCCTGGCCCCGACGGCCCGCCCGAGCCTCTCCAGATGCTCGCGCCGCTGGTTGCCCGTCCTGCGCCGCTGCCCATCGGTCGCCGCATGGCGGCCCCTACCGAACCACATCCGCTTCACCTCGCTCGCTTGTGGACGACCGTTGACCACGGCGCGGCCAGGTGCACACGGGGGAACGCACACCGGGCCGCGCCGTCTCCACTACAACTGAGGGTGCTCCTATAGAGGCGCCCTCTTTTCCAGTGGCGGCCACGGGAAAACCGCCACTGGGCCTATAGGTCCTTTGCCCGCGCCTGCACGCGCTCCCGTATGAGCGCCGTTCGCAATGCCTCGGGCGTTGGATGCATCAACGTGGGCGTTACCCCGGCCGTGGGATCGTGCAAGCTGGCGATCCATTCGCCGAGCCGGCCGTCCGCACGGACCGACCGCCAGATCCGATGCCCCTCGAACTCTTGACGTAGCTGTTCGAGAACTTTCTCTTCAGTGTTCGAGTCCCTGTCCATCGAGAAACCTTCGTGTCACTTCCATCGGAATTGCTGCCACCACACTCGCACACGTGATTACCCTGAGGAAGCGACCAGGCACTACCAGCGACAAACCCCAGCCGAGATCGTCCGAACCCGGCCGATCAGGTTCGACATACGGGAGGCCCCCATGCCCGCACGTCCCGAGCCCTACGACGCCCCCGCCATCACCACGTTCGCCACCGAACTGGAGGCATGGCGGACGGCCGCCGGGCTGACGAAGACGGCCCTCGCCCAGGCCCTCGGCTGCACCGACGCCTACGTGGGCCAGGTCGAACTGTGCAAGAACCTTCCCTCACAGGAGTTCGCCCAGGACCTCGACACCTACTTCAAGACCAACGGCCTCTTCCACCGCCTCTGGAAGCGCATCGAGGAGACTCGCCACCTCTCCACCCTCCCGCCCGGCTTCCCCCAGTACCTCGCCTACGAGGCCAACGCCGAGACCATCCGCAACGTCAGCCCGACGCTCGGGGACTGTACGGTTTTCGGTGTAACTCCTGATCATGGAGTGACACATGACAACCGGAACGAGCACGGAGGCTGTGGTGGCCGAGTCCGACAAGCCGACCACGGCCGCGGTCGAGCAGGAGCTGGTCGGCCGACTGGTGGCCCAGGCCCGCGAGCAGGGCCTGGAGCTGACCGGTGAGGGGGGCTTGCTGGCCGAGTTGACCAAGCGGGTGCTGGAGTCGGCGCTCGAGGGCGAGATCACCGATCACCTGGGCCGGGACCGCCACGAACGGACGGGCGAGGGTGGCGGGAACGTCCGGAACGGTCACCGTTCCAAGATGGTCACCACCGAGGTCGGCCGGGTCGAGATCGAGGTGCCGCGGGACCGGGACGCCACGTTCGAGCCGAAGATCGTCCGCAAGCGGCAGCGGCGGCTGACCGGGGTGGACGAGATGGTGCTGTCGCTGAGCGCGAAGGGCCTCACCCATGGCGAGATCTCGGCGCACCTGGCCGAGGTCTACGGCGCCTCGGTGTCCAAGCAGACGATCTCCACCATCACCGACAAGGTCATCGACGGCATGATCGAGTGGCAGAACCGGCCGCTCGACCCCGTGTATCCGGTGATCTTCCTGGACGCGATCCAGGTCAAGATCCGCGACGGGCAGGTCGCCAACCGCCCGATCTATGTGGCGCTGGCGGTCACCGCCGAGGGCACCCGCGACATCCTGGGGCTGTGGGCCGGGGACGGCGGCGGTGAGGGCGCCAAGTACTGGCTGCAGGTCCTCACCGAGCTGCGCAACCGGGGCGTGGACGACGCCTGCATGGTGGTGTGCGACGGGCTGACCGGGCTGCCCGACGCCGTCGCCCACGTCTGGCCGCAGGCCCTGGTCCAGACGTGCATCGTGCATCTGCTGCGCGGTTCCTTCCGCTATGCCGCCCGGCAGGACTGGGACAAGATCGCCAAGGCGCTCAAGCCGGTCTACACGGCACCGACCGAGTCGGCGGCGATGGAGCGGTGGCTGGAGTTCGCCGAGACCTGGGGCGCCAAGTACCCGGCGATCGTGCGGTTGTGGGAGAACGCCTGGGCCGAGTTCGTGCCGTTTCTGCAGTTCGACCCCGAGATCCGCAAGGTGGTGTGCTCCACCAACGCCATCGAGTCGGTGAACGCCCGGATCCGCCGCGCGGTCAAGGCCCGCGGGCACTTCCCCAACGAGCAGGCCGCCCTCAAGTGCGTCTACCTCGCGGTGATGAGCCTGGACCCCACCGGCACCGGCCGCAAACGCTGGATCGCCCGGTGGAAGGCCGCCCTCAACGCCTTCGACATCGCTTTCGAAGGCCGCCTCACCACCGCCGGCAGCTGACCTCAGCAATATCGAGTCACACCGTTAACTGGACAGACCCGACGCTCGTGAATGGTCTTCTCCAGACCGAGGGCTACGCCCGCACAGTCCTCGGAAGCAACCAGGTCCCCGAGAAGGCCGAACGTCTCTTGCAGGAGCGCATGGAACGTCAGCGGATCCTCACTCGCCAGCATCCGCCGCACGCGTGGTTCGTCATGGATGAGATGGTGCTACGACGGATCGTCGGCAGCCGGGAGATCATGCGCGAGCAACTCGCCCACCTTCTGGAATTTAGCGAGCGCCCAACCAGCATGGTGCACATCGTGCCGCTCGACACGGGCTACCACGAAGGACTCGGAGGAACGTTCACCATCCTTGACCTGAGGGACGGCAAGAACGTCGCCTACACCGAATCTACGGGCGAAGGCGTCCTCATCAATGACCGCGCCTCAGTCGCAAGGCGCCTCGTACGCTATGACATGGTGCGCGGTCACGCACTCCCCGTCGACAAGTCGCAGGACTTGATCAAGAGTGTGATGGAGGAGCTATGAGCATGGACGATCCGGCGATCATCCACTGGCGCAAGAGCAGCCACAGCGACGATCACGGCGGTGACTGCGTCGAGGTGGCAGACCTGGCTTCCGTGATCGGTGTGCGTGATTCCAAGGACCCCGATGGTCCGAAGCTGGCCTTTGACGCCGCCGCGTGGGGTGCGTTCACGCGCCGTGTCAAGGCTGGTGTGCTCGACCTGGGCTGAGGCGGATGCGTTGTGCCCACGGTCTGGACCGGGGCCGTGGGCCAGCGGATGATGCGCGCATGGATTCTCAAGCTCTCCAGTGGCGCAAGAGCAGCCACAGCGACCAGCACGGCGGTGAGTGTGTCGAGGTCGCGGACCTGGCTCCTGTGATCGGTGTCCGTGATTCCAAGGATCCGGATGGTCCCAGGCTGGCCTTCGATGCCGCTGCGTGGGGTGCGTTCACGCGCCGTGTCAAGGCTGGTGTGCACGACCTGGGCTGATCCGCTCAGATCGCTGATGCCAGCAACTGATGGACGTGCTTTCGTATGTGGGGCGCGAGGCGGGCGTGGGTGGGGTCGCGGTCGGCGGCTTGGAGGAGGATCGCGGCGACGGTGAGCCTGGCGAGTCGGCCCTGTGGTGTGGTCAGGATGTCGGCGAAGTTGTGATGGACGCGGGCGGCAAGTTCGGGGTTGGGGAGTGTGTAGGCGTGGAGGTGGGCGGCGTCGAAGCCGTGGGGGGCGGGGCCGAAGCCTTCCCAGTCGAGGATGGTGAGTTTCGGGCTGGTGAGGTTGGCCCAGTGGAGGTCGCCGTGGGCCAGGCTCCATCGTTGGACGGCGGTGTCGATGCCGATGTCGCCGAGGTATCGGGGGATGGTGCGGTGGATGTACTCCTGGCTGATGACGGGCTGGCGGTCGTGCGGGGCTGGAGTTGTGCTGAGGGCGTCGGTGGCCTGGCGCAGTTGGGTCCACCACGCGTCGGGGAGGGTGATCGGTTCGGTGAGGTCGGGTGTGGGTGAGCAGACGGGGGTCGGCTCGTAGGTGGTGAGTTCGGCGCGGTAGACGTGCGCGTCATGCGTCCAGTGGGTGGTGCGGAGCAGGCGGGGACGCGGGATTTGGGTGGGGAGCAGTGTGGTGGCTTGCTGGGTTCCGGTCCATAGCTTGCCGCCCTCCTTGCCTGCTGGGGCTTCGAGCAGGCGGAGCCATGCGCGTCCGGAGTGCGTGGTGACGGGGCCGCTGAGGGTGCGGCCACTGTGGCCCCATACCTTGGGCGTCTGGTCGAGCGGTGTGAGCTCGAGTCGCGTCGTTGCGGCGGTGAAGGCTGAGCGCATCCTTTCGGCCAAGGCGGGGTCGTCAGGCTCGGAGAAGATGGCAGATCTCCTTGAGGTGCGAGGGCGGGACGGCCGGAGTCCGGAACGCGGTCAGGGCCTCGTGCCAGTGTGCCGCAGTGGATGCTGACAGCAGGGCACCGGTTAATCCTGGTGTGGACGCCACGATGGCAAGGGTCGCCGCGACGGGTGACAGGCATGGGTTGATGAGGGCGGCGAGTTCGTTGGTGACCATGTCGACGAGTTCGCCGCCGTTCAGCGGGGCCGAAGCCCAAACCTGCAAGCCCGCTTCCGCGGCCTCGGCCACTGGGCCGACCCCGTTCAATGCTCCGGCGAGGGGCGTTATGTGTACGAGGTTCACGGGCAACTGGATCGCGCGTAGGTGGTGGTTGGTGCCGCCTGCGGCGTCTCGCGCGGCGTTGAGGAGGTGGTGCACGCTGAAGGCGCCGTGGGTGAAACCGCTCCAGGTGGCGACGCCGTAGCCGGCGATTTTGCCGTCATGAACCGCCTTTCACAGGTCGCGAAGGCTCGTGTGATCTGGTGAAGTAGGCGCCGGGGATCGGTGTGGGCGTCATGCTCGGGGTTGTGCAGGTAAAGCAGGTCGAGGCGTTGGCGGTCCAGTTCGGCGCCGGTGGTGGCGATCTGGTAGTCGAGATAGGCCGGACTGATGGAGTGGCATCGGGTGGCATCCCGCGCCGCGATGACTCCAGCGCGTAGGGCCGCTTGGGCCTGCGTGCGGGTCATGTGCCCGACCTTGGAGAAGAGGCGCACCTCGGGATGGGCGGCCACGATGTGGGCCAGCTGGGCTTGCGCGGTTCCTTGGGCGTAGACGGGGGCGGTGTCGATGGTAGTGACCCCTGCTGAGACGGCCACGCGTGCGGCGGCGGAGACGTCACGGCAGCGGTACGTCCCCAAACCCAGAAGTGCCATCACGCGTCGCTCACGGCCACGACGCCGGCCTGGAGGAACTGGTGCAGCAATTCGGCGACCTGTTCCGGAGCGATTCCCGCAGCCGCGGAGAGGCGGCCGACGCCCGTCTCCCGGCCGGAGGCGAGCATGTCCAGCAGGGGTGCCGCCTCGGCTGCAAGTATCCAGCGTTGCCCGGCGGCCTCCAACGCCACGGTTTGACCAGCATCGCGGATCAGGGCACGTGGCGCTGTCAGCCGGACCCTGAGGTCGGCGTCTGAGGGCTGCGCACTGACGGCGTGTGGAAGGGAGAAGCCGCCGTGGGACCCGTAGGCGGCGTCTCGCGCGGCCAGGTAGTTCTCGATGATCGATGGGTCGTCGAGTCGTTCGGATAGCAGCTCGGCGGCATGTCGGCGCCAGGCTGATCGGGTAGCTTCGTCAGCCCAACGCGGAAGGTCGGCGCGCATGGACTGGTGGGCTCGTAGCTCATCCACCAGCCAGGAGAGCAGATCGATGCCCGTGTGCGTGGCCAGGCCACAGGTCAGGTGAAGCGAAGGCCGTCCGGTGGACGCGGCCGCTGCGTGCCACCATCCGCGGGGGACGTGCAGAACGTCTCCTGCCTCGAGGGTGAAGGCGTCGGTGGGGTGCTCGGGTGGTGTGTCGTCGAAGTCGATGTCTCGGTAGAGCGGCGTGAGTCGTGTCGGGCCATAGACACGCCATCGTTTCGCTCCGGCCACCTGGATGACGATGACGTCGTGATCGTCCCAGTGAACGCCGAAGCCTTCTTTAGAGGTCCAAGAGGCGTATGCGTTGACCTGCACACCGGTGCGCAGGTGCCGCTCCAGCCTGCTTGCCATGTCGCGGATCGGCGGGTGCATCTCCTCGATCGCGTCCAGGACCAGGGTTGCACCGTCACGCAGCTGTGCTGCGAGGAGGTGCGGCTGCGGGGCGTTCCAGGGTTGCATCCGCCGGTATGTGCGCTGCTCGCAGTAATCGGAGGTCGGCACGGTCGTCCCGTTGATGGCCAGCCGCAGCCGGGGCGGCTCCAGACGATGAGTGTTCAGGATCTCGTTCAACGCAGGCCAGCTCAGCAGCCCGGCGAACCGGTCCCGCTCCGCAGCGGGGGCGGGGAAGACGCGGTGGGTGCGGCCCAGGTCCTGGGCGAGGAATCTCTCCCCGCCCAGGACCTCGACGATCAGGTCGATCATGATCGTGGTTCAGCCGTCGTTCAGGTCGGACTTGCCGGTGGATCCGCCGTCGGAGGGCTGAGTGGCACGCCCGCGGGCCGCCACGATCTTCTCCACGGCCACCACCAGGCCGCTGCTGCCGTTCTCGTCCTTCACTGGGACTCCTTCCTGGCCGACCGCCCCCTGCGGCCGGACTTGCCGAGCCCTACTCTGTGGTCCGTCCCGCGTTTTGCGGCAGGGAATGAGCACGTCGTCTGTGACCGTGGAACCGCCCCACGGGTCACTCCCAACGAATGCGCTTGCCCGCCGCCTGCGGGTCGCTAGGCTTGGGGCCGGGGTGACAAACCAATCAAGGACGAATGGCGACGTGGCCAGGCGCAGGGTCTTCGATCCCGGAGCCGTTCCCATGGGGTTCTGGTGCGGCGACGATGTTCAGCGATGCCTTACCGAAAGGGACGTGGCGAGCCTGTTCCGCCTGTTCCTCAACGAGTTCCCCGACTGCACACAGACCCAGCTCGCCTTTCTCACCCAACACGACCGCTCCGACATCTCCAACTGGGTCAGAGGCACCCGCCAAGGCCGAGTCTCCGACATCGAAGTCCTCCCGCATCGCCGACGGCCTGCACATACCCGACCAGAGCCGCCTCCTGCTCGGGCTCGCCCCAGCAGCCCACAACCCCGATCCCAGAGCCGACCGGCCGCCCATGCCACCGCGCGTCACCACGCACAGTGGCACTGAAGTGCGAACCAGGTCTGGTCCCGTACACATCGCCATCTGTGGCAGCCGGGCACCCGATACCGACGCCGTTGTGATCGACGCGGTCGTCCGGTGCCTGGCACGACTGGTCATGAGCCGCGGTTACAAGGTCAGCCACGGCCCGGTCGGCGTGGGCATCGAGGTCATGACCTACATCGCTGACCAGTACCGCCCACCCGACATCACCTTGGCCATAGGACTCTTCGGCCATCGCCACGTCGTCCAGGGCGCCGAGTTCGTCATCGTGCTCGGTGGCGCGGCCGGCACCCAAACCGAGATCGACCTCGCCCACTCGCTGGGCAAGAAGATCATCGTGTTGCCCGCGAGCGGAGGTAGGGCGCGGCGCTTCTACCAGCAGGCGATTCGAGACCAACGCCTGTGCTCATGGATGACCCACGAGCACTTTGCCTCTCTGAACGCCTGCGAGGACTCCGCCGAGGATTTCGTTCGGATCGTCGAGCAGTTGATCCACGACCACCATGGAGCCCCATGTGACTGAACGTCCCTACGTACTGCTGTCCTGCGCGGCCTCGATCGATGGCTACATCGACGACTCGACCGACAAGCGGCTGCTGCTGTCCAACGATGAAGACTTCGACCGTGTAGACGAAGTCCGGGCTGGCAGCGACGCGATCCTTGTCGGCGCCAACACCATTCGGCGTGACAACCCCCGGCTGCTCGTCCGGGCCCGGGAACGCCGTGAAGACCGTCTCGCCCGTGGCCTCCCCGAAAGCCCGATCAAGGTCACCTTCACCAACCATGGCGATCTCGACCCGGAGGCCAAGTTCTTCGCCGCGGGCGAGGTGGAAAAGATCGTGTACTGCGCCGGTGCCGCGGTGGACAAATGCCGTGGCCGCCTCGGCGACGCCGCAACTGTGGTGAACGCCGGCGACACAGTTCAGTTGGAGAAGGTCCTGGACGATCTCGCCATGCGAGGCGTCCAGCGGTTGATGGTGGAAGGCGGCGGCACCGTCCACACCCAGTTCCTCACCCAAGGGCTCGCCAACGAGCTCCAGCTCGTCATCGCCCCCTTCTTCGTCGGTGAGACCGACGCCCCCCGCTTCGTAGGTGGCGGAGCTTTCCCTCACCACCCCGGCAACCGGATGAAAGTCGCCGAAGTATGCTTGATCGGCGACGTCATCCTCGCGCGATACATCCTGGACGAAACCAACAAGTGAGCACCCCCACACCTCGCAGAGGTGCCCGAACCCGTGGTGTGGGCACGTCTCCCGAATGAACCGCCCCACCAGGGGCGGGTTGCGTTGCGTCGTGTGCGGGCTCGCTGGCCTGGCCGACGACATCGCCGCCGTGAAGGTCCACCGAAGGGCGCGCACGGCGTCGGTATTTGTCAGCATGCCCGCCCCTCCCCCCACCCCGTGGCGGGAGAAGGGTGATGCGACCCGCGCACCACGGCCAGTGGCGGCCGGGAGCGCAACAAGGTGTGAACGGCCGAGCCGCAAGCTCGGCCCGTTCACGGCCGAGAAGCTGACCTTGAGGAAGCCCAAGCGAAGATCAGGCGGCGCAGCCCGGCCGCCACCCGTGTCACCGTGTCGCGCAACTGGGTCGCGGTGAGGCTCTGTGGTGGCCGGGTCTCGCTGTAGGCGCGCACCACGATGTCGTCGGGGGCCACACCGGGAAGGCGGAGAACGTTGGCCGCGTAGTTGAGCCGCGACCCGGGGAACCAGACGGCGCCGGCCACATCGTCGAGTCGCGACCGGCCCGTTTCCGGCGGCACCTGCCATTTCACGTCGAAGTGCTCGGCGATCGACGTCCAGAAGTTTTCGAGATCGCGCACCGACCATTCCCACAGCGAGAGGTAATCGTCGAGGCGGAGCCCGCGGTCATGGCGGAGCCATGCTCAGGTGGGCGCCGATCCGGGAGGCGTCCAGCACACCGGGCGGGGGCCGCCAGAGGACTTCGGGCTCGTTCATCTCATCCCTCCGCGGTCCGCAGGAATATGAGGGCCTTCATGTCCAGGACGACCTTGCCGTCCTGGTTGATCAGTTGCGGCCGGAAGTGCACGAGGCCGCGGTCGGGCCTGCTGGTGGATCGGACCGCGTCAGTGACCGTGAGCCGGAGCCGCAGCGTGTCGGCCGGCCGTACGGGGACGAGCCACCGCAGGTCGTCGACGCCCGGACTGCCGAAACCGGCGGTCCTCGGCAGATAGTGCTCGGTCAGCAACCGCATCATCAGCGCGGTGGTGTGCCAGCCGCTCGCGATCAGGCCGCCGAAGGGGCCGTCCGAGGCGGCGGCCGGGTCGGTATGGAACGACTGCAGGTCGAAGGCCCCCGCGAAGTCGAGTATTTCTTTTTCGGTGACCTCGATCTGCCCATTGTGCTCATAGGTCATGCCGGGTACGAAGTCCTCGAACCGCCGGTCTTCCTGGGGAATTGCGAACAGGTCGTTCTGGGTCATGGCGATCGCCCCTCGAGGTCTGCCGGAAGACTTACCGTCCGGCACATCCTACGATCGTGGTGCCGAACTGCGAGTCGCCTGATCATCGCGGCACCCTTGGGGATAGAATCGCCATTCTCCCTGCTTTTCGGTCCCGCCGTGGCGATCACCACATTGACTCGGCGGGGTGCCTGCACGCATGGACTCTCAAGCTCTCCGGTGGCGCAAGAGCAGCCGCAGCGACGATCACGGTGGTGAGTGCGTCGAGGTGGCGGACCTGGCTCCTGTGATCGGTTTGCGTGATTCCAAGGACCCGGATGGTCCCCGGCCGGCCTTCGATGCGGCCGCGCGGGGTGCGTTCGTGTGTCGTGTCAAGGGTGGTGCGCACGACGGAAGGTGCGGGCGATGAGTTCTCCGGGCCGGGGAGGTCTACAGGGGAGAAGTCGGGGCAACGGGTGCTCCGGCTCCAGCCGATGGCCGGGAGAGCGCATGCGTGAGCTGATGGTCGACATGTTCAGCACCGTCGACGGGTACGGCGGTGGCGGGCCGCGGTCGGCCCCGTACTGGGGGTACATCGGGCCGGGGCTGTCCGAATGGATGGACGCCCAGCTCGCCGAGGAGCACGTCATGCTCATGGGCGCGACGTCGTACCGGCAGATGGCCGAGATCGTCGCGAGCGTCGACGACCCGACCTTCCCCCGGATGGCGGAACTCCCCAAGATCGTGTTCTCCAAGACGCTGCGGCCGCCGCTGACGTGGGCGAACACCACGCTCGTCGACGAGCCGGTCGAGACGGCCGTGCCCGCGCTGAAGGCCCTGGACGACGGGCTGCCGATGCGCACCATCGGCAGCGCGTCCCTGGTCCGCAGCCTCTTCCGGCTCGGGCTGGTCGACCGTGTCCGGGTGATGTTCTTCCCCATGATCCACGGTGTGGAGGGGGAAGCGCCGGTCTTCGACGAACTGCCCGTGGCCGATCTGGACCTCGTCGGCACCACCGTGATCGACGACCGCCTCGTCCTGCTCGACTACCGCACCGGCGGCGAGCGGCTCGCGACGTCCCCCCGGAGTGCCGGCGCGTGAACCGCCGCCCCTAGATCGTTGATGGGAGATGTCGGTGCTGGTCAATGGCCACAGGCCGCCCCAGGAGGCGTGGTGGGACACATCGCGCCCTTCAGCGATATCCCATCAACGGTCCAGGGGGACGGGGTCGTAGGGCGGGCCGGAGCGGGCCAGGGTGGCGGTGTCCGTCGCGTCGTGGCGGCGCAGGGTTTCGTGGACCAGGGAGGCTCCGCGGTCCAGGTCGTCGCGGACCGTGACCTCGATCATGACCTTCTCGGCGACGGAGCCGCCGCCCGGCGCCTGGCGGAAGGTGCCGCCACCGATCTCGGCACGGCCCAGCCCGGCCTGCTTGAGGGCATCGCTGAGATCGGCCGCCACGGTACGGGCGTGGGCCTGCGGGCGGCCCTCGACGGCCAGAGTCAGGGTCAGCTCCCAGAAACGGGCCGTAGCCAGGAGGCTGCGGCCGAACCAGCGTTTCACCAGGGAGCCTTGGTCGAGGCCGGCCAACGCTTCGATCGCCCAGCACGATTCCGCCCGGCTCACCGGGTCCTCCAAGGCGCGCAGCAGGACGGGCTGGGCGAAACCGGCGGTGCGCAGTGCCCGGGCCAGTGGGACGAGGTCGTGGTGGCCGCGGGCGGTGGAGCAGCGCTGCAGGGCGGAACGGACGGCGGCGTCCTGGAGAGCAGGGTCGGCGGCCACGGCGGCGAGGGCATGCCGGGCGCGGTCGAGGAGGGCGGCCCAGGCCGCGAACGGGAAGTCGTCGGAGTCGGGGGCTCGCAGCGAGTAGAGCGGCCGCTCGATCGAGATGTCGAGGGGTTGGTCGACGGCGGGATGGCCGTCCGGGCGGGTCGTCCAGAGCAGGCCGGTGCCGCGCAGATCGCGCAGCTCGTACCACTCTCGGGTCTCAGGGCGGAGGCCGCTGACGGTGCCAGGACGCACCAGGTGGAAGGCGCCGTCCACGAGCGGGGCCATCGCGTCCGGGTCGTCCTGCTCGTCCAGGACGGCGAAGCGGGCCAGCAGGGCGAGGAATGGCCCCGGGTGACGCAGCTCGGCATCGCGCAGCGCCGCGGCCCGGGCCAGCAGGTCCAGCTCGGACCAGCGCATCACGTGCGGGTGGAAGTGGGCCTGGTCATCCCAGCCGACCTGGATGGGCTCCGCCGTGCCGGGGACGGCGACGGCGAGTTCGAAGGCGCCGTAGGCGAGGTCCACGTCGAGGACGAGCGCGTGGCCGTCGCCTACGTCGAATTCAGCGCGGCAAGGCTCCTCCTCTTCAAAGTCGGGGGCATCGTCCTCGAAGAGGTAGGCGGACCAGAAGCCGGGCTCGGCCATCCGGGCCTTCAGACCGTCGTCAAGCGGCATGGAGAGCAACCTAGAGGATTAGGGGGACAAGCCGATGCGGTAGAGGGCGAGGGCGGCGAATCCGAGGAGTGAGCGGTCCCAGGGGATGGGGAACGCGGTGATCTCGTCGGGGTGGTCGGGGGCCTCGGCGAGTATCTGGAGCGCGGCGTCGGGCAGCCGGTCGCCGAGGCGGAGCGCGAGGGCGACGGCGGCGGTGAGCTGGACGGCGAGGCTTTCGGTGGTGAGCAGGGACGTCAGCCGGTGGTCGATGGCGGGTTCGGCCGGGGCGAGGTAGCCGAGGGTGAGATTGGCGCTCGCGCGCGGTATCTCCTGGGTCGCCGGGATCTCCAGGAGCCGCGAGACGGTGAGCCCGGTGGCGGGGAACCAGGCGAGGAGTTCGGCCGCGCCCGCGGCGACCAGCGGGTCGGGGTCGTCGGTCCACGCGGCGAACCGGTCGCTGAGCACGGCCGCCGCGAGGTAGGCGTCGCGGTCCCAGGACGCCGCGACCGCTTCGGCTTCCTCGGGTTCGTCGCGGTCGTCGTCGCCGTAGAGCCACGCGACGACGGCCGCTACGGCAGTGCCGGTCACGTTCTCGGCCGGGGTTAGGGCGAAGGGGAGGTGGGTGTCGTCGCGGTCTCCCAGCGCGATGATGCGGAGGAGGTCGAGCACGGCCGCCCGGTCCGGGGTCGCCGGGTCGTCCACCAGTGCGGTCAGGAACGGGACGACATGGCAGCTCACCTGCCAGCGGGTTCCCTGGTGGTAGACGTTCCCGCGGAGCCGGTGATGGGCCTGGCGGCGTTCCTCCTCGTCCGCTGACAGGAGTGCCTTGAGCTGGCCGGGGACGTCCACGGCCGGGCCGTAGGCGCGGTGGAGCTCAGCCCAGCCGACCGACTCCAGGCCGCTGAGGGGGCTCTCCGCCGAGGTGTTCATGAGCGCTGCTCGCGTTGTGGGAAGAGGCACTGCGGCAGGACGCTACTGCTCCACGAAGTCTGGGACGACGGCGGGGCGGCGTGTCAGGGTGGGTACCGGGGGTTCAACGAGCACACGCTTTACGGCATCCCCGTCCAGCACTGGGCGTGGATCCAGGGGTTCTTCGCGGTGTTCAGCGGGGTGCTGATGCTCGTCTAAGGGGCGGCGCCCTCGGCCACGTCGAGCAGGACCAGGGCGGCCCGGACGTTGACGACGGTCTCCGGCTGGGACAGGTCCAGGCCCGACACGGTTTCGATGCGGCGCAGCCGCTGGCTGACGGTGTTGGGGTGGACGTTGAGCCGCCGCGCCGTCTCGCGCCGGTCGAGCCCGGCGTCGAGGTGGACGCGGAGCGTGTGCAGGAGTTCGGTTCCGCGTTCGCGGTCGTGGTGGCGGACGTCCGCGAGCGTGCGGTCGGCGAAGGCGAGGAGTTGGGCGCTGTCGTCCAGTTGTAGGAGCAGGCCGCCGATGCCCAGGTCGTCCACCGTCACCGTGGACGCGGGCCGTCCCGCTCTGGCCGCGACGGTGAGGGCGCCGAGCGCCGTCCGGTAGGACTGGACGATGCCGTGGTGGGCAGGGGCGGACACCGCGACCATCGCCTCCGTGACCCCGGGCACGGACGTCAGCGCCTTCCGCACCCTCTCCCCGATCTCCCGAGGGCGGGCGTCCTCCGCCGGCCACAGCACCACGAGCGCTTGGCGGTGCAGGGCGACGAGGGGTCTCGGGACGAATCCGGAGGCCAGGTGGGTGACCGCGGCCAGTGCCCGCTCGGCCAGGGCGGTCTGGGCGGGCTCGATCCGGCAGACCAGTGCCAGATGCGGGCGGGACAGGTCGTGCCCGAGCAGTTCGGCGCGTTCGCGGAGCGGGCCTGAGGCGGGGTCGGTGCCGCCGAGGATGTCGGCGAGCAGTTCCCCGCGCAGCCGCTGCTCGACCTCGGCGGCGGTGCGGAGCCGGAACAGTTCGAGGGACAGCACGATCGAGGCGTGTTCGAGGGCCCGCTCGTCCAGGGGCGTGAGGGGCTCGGTGCCGCGCGGCAGCCAGAGCCGGGCGACCACCGAGCCCTCCAGGAGCACCCCGATGACCACGTGCTCCCCGTGCTGCCGGACGAGGTCCGTTCCGGGCCTGGCCGTGCTCGTGCTGCGGATCTCGGCGCCGGGCAGGTCCTCCAGGGGGCCGGCGTGCGCCATGACCTCGCCGCGGGCGTCCTCGACCAGCACCGGCCTGGCCAGCAGGTCCGACACCGCGGCGGCGATGCCGTCGACGCCGCCCGCCCGGAGGGCGACGCGGAGCAGGCTTTCGTGGATCCGTTCGGAGCGGGTGACCAGCTCGTGCTGGTGGCGGAGGTCGTCGAGCATCCTGGCGGAGGTGAGCGCGATCGCGGCGTGGTCGGCCAGCAGCCGCAGCCGGTCGATCTCCAGCGGCGTGAAGTCGTGGACGGCGGAGTGGTAGCTGTTCAGCGTGCCGACCACCGCCGGGCCCGTGACCAGCGGCACCGACAGCATCGAGCGGTAGCCCTGTTCGCGGGCCACGCCCGCCCAGCTGAAGTCGGGCTCGGCCGAGATGTCGGCGACCGCGACCGGCCGCCCGGACCGGAACGCCCGGCTCGACGGAGCCCCGCCCCGCGCGCCGGTCTCCAGGCGCACCGGCCGGTCGGAGTTGACCCGCGCGACGTACTCCTCCGTCAGCCCGCTCCAGCCGGCGATGACCAGGTTCCGCCCGGCGGCGTCCGGGACGAGGACGCCGCAGAAGTCGAGGCCGAGCAGCGACCGCGCGGTCTCCGCGATCAGGTCGAGGACCTCGCGCAGTCCGCGGCCCGAGTTGACGGCCGCGGTGAGGGCTCCGACTGCGTCCAGCCAGCGGCGCAGCTCGGCGAGCGACTCAGTGTCGGGCCGGTGGTTGGGCAGGTGGTCCGGTTCGTTCGTCGGGGTCACGATCTGAATGGTAGGCGGAACATAGATCACCGGAAAGAGTGTTCCGCCATACATATAAATCTGGTCTGTCCGATTCCATACTCGATCGCACCGGCGCATCGGGACGCCGGTCCCACCCCGCGTTGGAAAGGCACCGCATGACGCAGACAGACGCCGCCGCGGCGGCCCGGCCCGTCCTGAACCCGGCCACCGGCGAGGTGATCCAGACCGTCGCCGACAGCACGATCGCCGAGGTCGACGACGCCGTGCGCACCGCCCGCGCCGCGTTCACCGGCGGGCCCTGGCCCGCGCTGCCGCGCAGCGAGCGCGCCCGCCACCTGCTGCGCGCCGCCGACGCCGTCGAGTCCGCCGCCGAGACGCTCTACCGGCTGGAGACGCGCAACAACGGGCGCCCCATCACCGAGACCAGGGCCCAGCTCTCCCGCGTCCCCGAATGGTTCCGCTACAACGCGGGGCTGCTCGCCGCCCAGCGGGACGCCGTCCTCCCGTCCGACGGCCCGTACCTGACCTACCAGCGCCGCGCGCCCCTGGGCGTCTGCGGGATCATCACCCCGTTCAACCATCCGCTGCTGATCCTGGCGCGCAGCCTGTCCGCCGCGCTCGCCACCGGGAACACCGTGGTGGTCAAGCCGTCCGAGACCACCCCGCTGTCCACGCTGGCGCTGGTCGAGGTGCTGCGCGAGGCGGGCCTGCCGGACGGCGTGGTGAACGTGGTGACCGGCGGCCGGGACGTCGGGGAGCACCTCACGGCCCACCCCGGCGTCGCCAAGATCACGCTGACCGGGGGCACGGAGGCCGGACGCGCCGCCGCCGTCGCGACCGCCGCACGGTTCGCCCGGGTCACGGCCGAACTCGGCGGCAAGACCCCGATCCTGGTGTTCGACGACGCCGACCCGGCGGCCGCCGCCGAGGGCGCCGCGTTCGCGGCGTTCGTCGCCGCCGGGCAGTCGTGCGTCGCCGGCTCCCGCTTCCTGGTGCAGCGCGGGATCCACGACGAGTTCGTCGCCGCCCTCGCCCGCCGGGCCGAGTCGATCCGCATCGGCGACCCCGCCGACCCCGCGACGCGCCTCGGGCCGCTGATCAGCGCCGTCCAGCGCGACCGGGTGCTGCGGATGATCGACGTCGGCGTCGAGGAGGGCGCCCGCCTGGTGACGGGCGGCGGCGTCCCGGGCGACCTGCCCGGCCCGCTGCGCGGGGGCTTCTACGTGCGGCCGACGGTCCTGGCCGGCGCGACCAACGCGATGCGGGTCGCCCAGGAGGAGATCTTCGGGCCGGTCGCGGTGGTCGTGCCGTTCGACGACGAGGACGACGCCGTCGCCAAGGCCAACGACAACCGGTACGGCCTCGGCGCCGGCGTCTGGACCCGCGACGTCGCCCGCGCCCACCGGGTCGCGGACCGCCTGGTCGCCGGGATGGTGTGGGTGAACGACCACCACCGGCTCGAACCGTCGCTGCCGTGGGGCGGGACGAAGGAGTCCGGGACGGGCCGGGACGCCGGGACCGAGAGCTTCGACGACTTCACCTGGATCAAGACGGTCGTCGTGCGCACCGCCGCCGACGACGCCGACTGGTACGGCCGGGACGAACCCGGCCGCCTCAACTGACCTCCCCCACCCCCTCTGATCCACCGATCCGTCGCACGAACGAAGGGATCGCCATGCCCTCCCACCCCACCCCGGCACCGCCTCCGCGGGGCTGGCGCGCCGAGATCACCCGCACCCAGTGGCTCGTCCTGTTCGGGACGACCATGGGCTGGGCCCTCGACGGGTTCGCGGGAAGCCTCTACACGCTGGTCCTCGGACCGGCCATGACCGAGCTGCTGCCCAACAGCGGCATCGCCGTCGACGGCGGGAGCATCGGCCTCTACGGCGGGCTCACCGCCGCCCTGTTCCTGTTCGGCTGGGGCACCGGCGGCATCCTGTTCGGCATCCTCGCCGACTACTTCGGCCGGGTCCGGGTGCTGTCGGTCGGGATCGTCACCTACGCGGTCTTCACCGCGCTCGCGGCGTTCGCCGACACGTGGTGGCAGCTCGGCGTCCTGCGGTTCGTCGCGGGACTCGGCTCCGGCGTGGAGGCCCCGGTCGGGGCCGCGCTGGTGGCCGAGGTCTGGCGCAACCGGCACCGGGCCCGCGCCTGCGGCGTGATGATGTCGGGGTACGCCCTGGGATTCTTCGTCGCCGCGCTCGCGTACGCGGTCCTCGGCGGCTACGGCTGGCGCCTCATGATGGGCATCGCGGTCGCGCCGGCGCTGCTGGTGTGGTTCATCCGCCGCCACGTCCCCGAGCCCCCGGAGATCAAGGACACGATCGAGGCCCGGCGGACGCGCAAGGCGCTGGGGCATCGCGCGGAGGAGGACCGGTTCGTCCTGCGCCGCCTGCTCACCCCGCCGCTGCTGCACCGGACCCTCGTCGGGACCGCCCTGGCCACCGGTTCCCTGCTCGCCTTCTGGAGCGTGTCGACCTGGTACCCGCAGGTGCTGCGCGAGGCGGCGACGGCGGCGGCCCTGCCCGCGGACGCCGTCAAGGACCGGGTGGCCACGGCGTCCATGCTGTTCAACGCCGGAGGCGTCCTCGGCTACGCCACCTGGGGCTTCCTCGCCGACGCCATCGGCCGCCGGAAGACGTTCGCGCTCAGCTTCGCGATCTCCGCGGCGAGCGTGCTGTTCCTCTTCCCCTTCGACCGCTCGTACGGCGTGTTCCTGCTCGTCATCCCGGTGGCCGGGTTCGGGCTGTACGGGGCGCTGTCCGGCATCCTCGTGTACGGGCCGGAGCTGTTCCCGCCCAGCGTCCGCGCGACCGGCATGGCCCTCTACAACGGGATCGGCCGTTTCATCACCGCCTCCGGGCCCCTGGTCGCCGGTGTCATCGCGGCGTCCTGGTTCGGCGGTGATCTCGGCCTGGCCACCACGTGCGTGGTCGCCGTCGGCATGCTCGGCGCGATCGGGCTGTTCTTCGCGCCGGAGACCCGCGGGGCGCCGCTCCCGACCGACCCGGTCCCGGTCGTCCCGGCCCCGGTCGCTCCGGCGCCCGGTGCCGCGCCCGCCACCACGACGACCGGAGAGGAGACCAGGTCATGAGCGTCTACGACGGCGCGCGAGCCGTGGTCATCGGCGGCTCCATCGGCGGACTCACCGCCGCCCTGCTCCTGCGCGACCTGGGCTTCCGGACGGAGGTCTTCGAGCGCACCCCGGCGGCCCTGGACGGGCGCGGCAGCGGGATCGTCCTGCAGCCGGACACGCTGCGCTGGTTCAACGAGCGCAGCACCCAGCGCCCGGACGCGCTCAGCACCACCACCGAGTGGGTCCAGTACCTCGGCCCCGGCAACGAGATCATCGACCGGGACCGCCGTTCCTGGAGCTACACCTCGTGGGGCACGTTCTACCGGGCGCTGCTCGCCGACTTCGGGCTCGACCGCTACCGGCTCGGCGAGTTCGCGTGCGGCTTCGACCAGGACGAGCGCGGGGCGACGGTCCGCTTCGTGAGCGGCCGCCGGGAGACCGCCGACCTGGTGGTCTTCGCCGACGGCATCACCTCGGTCGGGCGGGAGCGGCTGGATCCCGCCGCCCGGCTCACCTACTCGGGGTACGTGGGGTGGCGCGGGACCGTCCCCGAGCACGAGCTGACCGAGTCCACGCGGGAGCTGCTGGGCGACGCCATCTCATACAGCGTGGTGCCCCACTCCCACATCACGCTCTACCCGATCCCGGGCGAGGGCGGCACCGGGCCGCGCGACCGGTTGATGAACTACGTCTGGTACCGGAACGTGCCGGAGGGCGCGGAGCTGTCGGAGATGCTGCTCGACAAGCGCGGTTTCCCCGGCAAGGTGTCGCTCCATCCCGGGCAGGTGCAGGACCGCTACGTCGAGGAGATGCGCGAGGCCGCCGGGCGGATGCTCGCGCCCGCCGCCGCCGAGGTGGTGACGGCGACGGCCGCTCCGTACGTGCAGGTGGTGTCGGACGTGCGCGCGTCCCGGATGGCCGACGGGCGGGTCGCGCTGATCGGTGACGCCGCCTGCGCCGCCCGCCCGCACGCCGCGGCGGGCACGGCCAAGGCCGCGGCGGACGCGTGGGCGCTCGTCGTGGCGCTCGAAGAGGCCAGGGGCGACATTCCGGCCGCCCTGCGCAAATGGGAGCCCGCCCAGCTCGAGCTGAGCGCGCGCCTACTCGAACGCGTCGTCGCGATGGGGGAGCGTTCGCAGTTCAGCAACACCTGGATCCCGGGGGACCCGAGCCTGCGGTTCGGCCTCTACGGCCCCGGCCAATAGCGACCAGTAACGAACGGAGAGACACCATGACGGACACCTCGTTCCTGAGCGACCTGCCCCTGGCCGGGGAATTGGTCGCGACCGGCTTCGACGGCTGGTCCGAGGAACTGCGCGAGGAGTTCGAGACGTACGCCCACGACGGGCACGTCGGGTCGCGCCTGCTCAGTGAGAACGAGCGCGTGCGGGTCTGGGAGATCCGGCTCGCGCCCGGCGAGCGCTGGCACGCCCACCGGCACGTCCTGGACTACTTCTGGACGGCGGTGGACGCGGGCCGCAGCCGCCAGCACACCAGCGACGGCACCACGCGGGAGGTGGCCTACACCGCCGGCGAGACGCGTCACTTCACCTTCGGCCCCGGCGAGTACCTGCTGCACGACATCGAGAACATCGGTGACGGGGAGCTCGTGTTCACCACCGTGGAGCACCTGGACAGCGCGAACGAGCCCCTGGACGTCCACCGTGAGAGGCGGACGCCATGAGCGGCGTGATCGACGGCGGCGTGATCGACGTCCATGCCCACTGGCTGCCGCCCGAGCTGTTCGACCTCCCTCCCGGAGCGCCCTACGGCCCCATGCGGGACCGTGACGGCGAGCTGTACCTGGGCGAAATCCCGCTGTCCATCGAGACGCGCGCGATGAGCGACGTGCGGGCGATCCACGACGACATGCGGGCCGGAGGGGTGGGCGTGCGGGTGCTGTCCGCGCCACCGTTCGCGTTCCCCGTCGCGGGCCCGGCGACCGGCTACGTCACCGCGTACAACGAGGCCCTCGGCGCCCTCGTCGCGGACGCCGGCGGCACCCTCGCCGGTCTGGGCATGGTCTCGTTCGACGATCCCGCCGAGACGAGCGCCCAGCTGGAGAGCCTGGCCGCGGCACCCGGAATCGCCGGCGCGGCGATCCCGCCGCTGGTCGCGGGCGCCTCCCTGGACCGGGGCGCGCTGCTGCACGTCCTGACCGAGGCCGAACGGCTCGGCCTGGCGGTGCTGGTGCACCCCATGCAGCTGCCCCGGCCGGAGTGGGGCGACCACTACCTGGCCAACCTCATCGGCAACCCGGTGGAGACCGCGACCGCCGTCGCCGCGCTGCTGCTGGGCGGCGTCAAGGAACGGCTCCCCCGGCTGCGGATCTGCTTCGTCCACGGCGGCGGCTGCGCGCCCGGACTGCTCGGACGGTGGGAGCACGGCTGGCGCACGCGCGCCGACGTCCGGAGAAGCTCCGCGCGCCCGCCGCGCGAGACATTCCGGGAGCTGTACTTCGACACCGTCACCCACGACGCCGGCCAGCTCCGCCTGCTCGCCGCGCACGCCGGCGCGGACGCGGTCGTCTGCGGCAGCGACTACCCGTTCGACATGGCGCAGCAGGACCCGGTCGGGTTCGCGACCGGCGCCGGGCTCGACGCCGAGGCCCTCACGGGCAACGCCCGGACCTTCCTTCACGGTGACGGATCATGACGCGCCTGTTCACACCGATCACCCTGCGGGCTCTGACGATCAAGAACCGGGCCTGGCTCTCGCCCATGTGCCAGTACAGCGTCGAGACGGGCGACGGCGTCCCGGCGGACTGGCATCTGGTCCACCTCGGCGCCCGCGCGGCGGGCGGCTTCGGGCTGATCCTCACCGAGTCCACCGCCGTCAGCCCGGACGCGCGGATCAGCCCGCAGGACACCGGGCTGTGGAACGAGGACCAGGTGGCGGGGTGGGCGCGCATCGTCGACTTCGTCCACGCGCACGGCGCCGCCGTCGGCGTCCAGCTCGGGCACGCGGGCCGCAAGGGCTCGGCGTTCGCGCCCTGGCACGGACGCGGCCCCCTGCCGGTGGACCAGGGCGGCTGGAGCGTCCTCGGCCCGTCGCCGCTGGCCTACCCGGGGCTGGCGGAGCCCCGCGAGGCCACCGCCGAGGAGCTCGCCGGGGTCGTCCGGTCCTTCCGGGACGCGGCGCGGCGGGCCGGCGCCGCCGGGTTCGACCTGATCGAGATCCACGCGGGACACGGATACCTGCTGCACCAGTTCCTGTCCCCGCTGTCGAACCGGCGGACCGACCGCTACGGCGGCTCGTTCGAGAACCGCACCCGGCTGCTCCGCGAGGTCGTCGACGCCGTCCGCGGCGTCTGGCCGGACGGCATGCCGCTGCTCGTGCGGCTGTCGGCCTCGGACTGGATCGAGGGCGGATGGACGCCCGAGGAGACCGCCGACCTCGCCGGGACGCTGCGGGAGCGGGGCGTCGATCTGATGGACGTGTCGTCCGGCGGCCTGGACGCGGCCCAGCGGATCACGGTCGGGCCCGGCTACCAGGTCCCCTTCGCACGCCGGGTGCGGGCCGAGGCCGGGGTCCCGGTCGGGGCGGTCGGGCTGATCACCCGTCCCGAGCAGGCCGAGGCCGTCCTCGCGGAGGGCTCGGCGGACGCGGTGCTGCTCGCCCGTGAGGCCCTCCGCGACCCGTCGTGGCCGCTGCGGGCCGCGCGGGAACTGGGGGCCGGGCCGGTCGAGTCGCTCTATCCCCGCCAGTACCTCCGGGCGGCCACGGGCACACCCGCCTGAAGGACGGGAATGCCGAAGGGCCGCCCGCACCACGTGGTGCGGGCGGCCCTTCGGCAAGTGGGGCGTCGCCTCGTGACCTCCCGGGAGGGGAAGGTCAGGCGCGGACGGCCTGGATCTCCAGCTGGAGGTCGACCTTGTCGCCCAGGAGGGCCTTGTCGCCGGCCAGCGGGACGTTGAACTCGATGCCCCAGTTCTTGCGGTTGATCGTGGTGGAAGCGGTGAAACCGGCGCGGAAGCCGCCCCACGGGTCGTCGCCGACGCCGTTGAACTCGACCTCCAGGGAGACCGGGCGGGTGACGCCCCGGATGGTGAGGTCGCCGTCGAGGTAGTGGTCGCCGCCCTCGGAGCGCAGGCCGGTGGTCGCGAACGTCATCGTCGGGTGGTTCTCGATGTCGAGGACGTCGGCGGAGCGGACGTGCGCGTCGCGGTCGGCGTGGCGGGTGTCGATGGAGGCCATCTTGATCTCGGCGGTGGCCGTGGAGGAGGCCAGGTCGTCGGCGATCACGATGCTGCCGGAGAAGTCGGTGAAGCTGCCCCGTACCTTGGTCATCAGGTGCCGGATCACGAAGGTGACCTCGGAGTGCGCGGGGTCGATGTTCCAGGTGCCGGCGGTCAGCCCGGGGGCCGCGGTGGCGATGCTCATGGTCACTCCAGATTTGCTTGAAGTTTCAACGACTTGCCTACGGTGAGGTTAGTTGAGACTTCAATGATATGTCAAACGCCTGGCGAAGACCGCTCCGGAGGGCCGCTCAGGCGGTGGACCTGGCCTGCGCCGCGAGGAGAGGGTGGGCGCTGCCGTCCAGAAGGACCTTGGCCACCAGCTCGGGATCGTCTCCCATCGGGACGTGACCGCAGCCCTCCATCCAGACGAACCGGGCGTCCGGCAGCGCCCGCTGGGCGCGGACGGCCTGGCTCGCGCCCAGCAGCCGGTCCCTGGTGCCCCACGCGATCGTCACCGGGACGTCCGCGCAGGCGCCCTGGAAGCGGACCCCGCGCCCCGCCCGCAGCGTCGGCTCGAACCCGGCGGCGGTGCGCATCGCCCTGGCGTCCCCCGCGAGCGCCTCGGCGTCCAGCAGGTCGGGACGGCCGTAGATCATCCCGAACATGGCCGTCCGGCGGCGCGGCGAGCGCGCGAGCAGGGCCATCAGCGGGTCCGGGAGCCTGGCCCCCAGCCGCGAGGCGCGCAGGATCGAGGCGGCCCGCGCCAGCTCGCGCGCGTTGAAGAACCCGGCCGGCGACAGCGCGGTGGCGGAGCTGACCAGCCCGCGATCGGCGGCCTCCAGCGCGAACAGCCCGCCCAGCGAGTTGCCCGCGATGTGCGGCCGCTCCACGCCGAGCCGCTCGAACAGGTCCGCCAGGACGTCGATCGTCGCGTCCACGGTGTACGGGGTGCCCGGAGGAAGCGGCGGCGAGTCGCCGAAACCGGGCAGATCCAGCGCGATCACGTCGCGCTCCCCGGCCAGCCGGTCCATGACCGGCCGCCAGCCCTGCAGCCGGTGGCCGATCCCGTGCAGCAGCACCAGCGGCGGCCCGTCGCCGCGACGCTCGAAGACGATGTCCACGGGCTGAGGGTAGGCCACAAGTTACCGGCCGGTCACGTGTGACGGTCCTCACGCCGCGCCCGCACCCCGCCGGCGGGCGCGGTGTGGACGGTCGGGGCAGGCCGACCTCGGCCGGGTTCTGCTCGCCAGGCGGTGTGAGTGCAGGTGGCGGGGGTGGCCGGGTGGGTCAGTAGGAGGTGGGGACGGTGTCGCCGTCCAGGCTCGGGGCCGGGGCGGGCTCGGGCGGGCGGCGGTGCTCCAGGGCGGCGCGGAGCTGGGCCCGGCCGCGGTGGATGCGGCTGCGCACGGTGCCGAGCTTGACGCCCAGCGAGGCGCCGATCTCCTCGTAGGTCAGGCCCTCGATGTCGCACAGGACCACCGCGGCGCGGTACTCCGGCGCCAGCGCGTCCAGCGCGCGCTGGATGTCGGCGTCCAGGTGCCGCTCGTCGTACGCCTGGGCGGGCGACGGCTCGCGGCCCTGCAGCCGGTCGGCCGCGTCGTCGCCGAGCGCGTCGAACCGGATGCGCTGCTTGCGGCGGGCGCGGTCGAGGAAGAGGTTGGTGGTGATCCGGTGCAGCCATCCTTCGAAGGTCCCCGGGCTGTAGGAGGACAAGGAACGGAACACCCGGATGAAGACGTCCTGGGTCAGGTCCTCGGCGTCGTGCCGGTTACCGGTCAGGCGGTACGCCAGCCTGAACACCCTTGTGGAGTGCTCGCTGACGATCTCCTCCCATGTCGGAGGCGTCCACGCCATCGCGCCTGCGCTCACCGCTACCCCCGTCTGATGCGAAATCGTTACGGCCAAGCATGCCGGTACCCAGATAAGAGCCGTGTAAGAACGTCGTTGGCCGGCCGGATGCGGCGCCGGGCCCTCCCGGGGTCGTTCCGGCGGAATCCCTGGTGAACTGCGGTTTCCCCGATCGGCGGGGTGGCCGGATGGGGCCAGGTCGCGGCGGTCGTGTGACGGATCGCTCATTGACCGGGGCGTTCACGCCCTTGTGAGCGATGCCATTGGACGATCCGTCAGCAGCGATTGAGCCCCGCACGGACGCCAGACATGATCGGATGACCCCACCGGCGGAACCCGGACAAGCCCGACGGAACCGACGCTCCGCCCACCCGCATACCACCCACCCCCCGACCGCGAGGACGTGGCATGGCGCGAAGCTACAACCTGGCCGACCTTCTCGAGATCCTTGCCGCCGCCGGACCGGACCGCCCCGCACTCGTCGCCGGGGACGAGCGCCGCACCTACCGTGAGCTCGACGAACGCGCGAGCCGGGTGGGCCACCACCTGGCGGCCGCCGGCGTTCGCCCGGACGAGCACGTCGCGATCCTGGCCTACAACCGGGCCGAATGGATCGAGAGCATGCTCGGCGCCTTCAAGGTCCGGGCCGTCCCGATCCCGGTGAACTACCGCTACGTCGCCGCCGAGCTGCGGCACGTGCTGTCCGACTCCGACGCGGTCGCGCTGATAGGGGAGCGCTCGCTGCTGGCCAGGGTCGAGGAGATACGGGGCGACCTGCCGAAGCTGCGGCACGTGGTCGTCCTGGAGGACGGCTCGGACGCCGACGTCCCCGGCGCCGTCGAGTACGAGAAGTCCCTCGCGGCCGTCTCCCCCGGCGACGACTTCCCGGAGCGGTCCAGCGACGACCGCTACATCATGTACACCGGCGGCACCACCGGCTACCCCAAGGGCGTGGAGTGGCGCTGCGAGGACATCTTCTTCGGCGCGCTCGGCGGCGGGAACGTCCTCGGCGACCCGATCACCAGCCCCGAGGGGATCGCCGCGAACGCTGAGCAGCCCCCGATGGCGGTCCTGGACTGCGCGCCCGTCATGCACGGCGCCGGGCAGTGGGTGGCGTTCATGGGGTTGCTCAGCGGCGCCAAGGTCGTCCTCTACACCGACCACGCGTTCGACGCGGCCCGCGCCCTGCGGATCGTGGCGGACGAGCAGGCCAACGTGCTGATGCTGGTCGGGGACGTGATGGCGCGGCCGGTGGCGAAGGAACTGGCGACCGGCGAGCACGACACGTCCTCGCTTTTCGCGATCGCGTCCGGCGGGGCGCCGCTGACCGAGGGCGCCCGGGCCGAACTGCAGGCGCTCCTGCCGAACATCCTGTTCATGGACAACTACGGGGCGTCCGAGACCGGCGCGTGCGGCCCGTCGATCGGCGGCGGCAAGGAGGGCACGGCGCGCTTCATGATGAAGCCCGGCATCACCGTCCTGGACGACGACCTCAAGGCGGTGCGGCCCGGCGAGATCGGCCGGCTGGCGCGCAGCGGGCACATCCCGATCGGCTACTACAACGACCCGGAGAAGACCGCGTCCACGTTCTTCACCGACGCCGAGGGCACCCGCTGGTCGGTCCCGGGCGACTTCGCCGCGCTGGAGGAGGACGGCACGATCACCCTGCTCGGCCGCGGCTCCCTGATGATCAACACCGGGGGCGAGAAGGTCTACCCGGAGGAGGTCGAGGTCGCGCTCAAGTCCCACCCCGACGTGTACGACGCCGTGGTCGTGGGCCTTCCGGACGAGCGCTTCGGCCAGCGCGTGGCGGCCGTCGTCTCCGCCCGCCCCGGCGCGTCCCCGACCCTGGAGGCGCTGGTCGAGCACTGCCGGGGCCGCCTGGCCGGGTACAAGCTGCCCCGCCAGATCACGGTGGTGGACGAGGTTCACCGCACCGCCGTGGGGAAGTCCGACTACAAGTGGGCCAAATCCGTCCTTACCTGACCTTATTGGGACGTTCGACCGGGCCGCCTAGCACCGGGCGTCCGGCGCGGTCGTGCGCGGCGTGGCGGGTATGGCGCAGGTTTGACGAGCCGGTGGAATGATCTTCAACCGGGTCGGGGCATCTACACGCCGTGCGAAGGACCTGCGTCTTCTTCCACGCCCACCGTGACGACGAGGCGTTGCTGACGGGCGGCACGATGGCGCGCCTGGCGGCCGAGGGCCACCGGGTGGTGCTCGTGGTCGCCGCGGCGGAGCACGCGCCGAGCGGCCTGGACGCCCGCCCGAGGGGCCAGGTCCGCACCGACGTGCTCGACGCGCCGGCGCACGTCCTCGGATGCGAGCGCGTCGTGCTGCTCGGGTACGAGGACTCCGGTCCCGACGGCAGCGCGCTCGGCGGGTTCTCCCGTACGAAGGTGGAACTCGCCGCCGAGGAAGTGGCCGAGGTGCTGCGCGAGGAGCAGGCAGACCTGCTCACCGTGTACGACCCGGCCGGAGGTTACGGGCACCCCGACCATGTGCAGGTGCACCGGGTCGGGGTCAGGGCCGCCGAACTGGCGGGGACGCCGGTCGTCCTGGAGGCGACGGTCGACCGCGACCTTCTCCTGCGCGCGCTCGGGCCGATCGCACGTTTCGGCCTGCTCCCGCGCGCGCGGCACGCGTACACCTCGCGCGGGGAAATCACGCACCGCATCCGCGTCCGCAAGTACAGCGCGACCAAGCGAGCCGTCATGGCCGCCCACGTCACGCACCGGCTGTGCGGTGATTCGGTCTGCACGTTCACGGCGCTGCTGCGTCTGCCGCGCGTGGTGTTCCGGCTCGTTCTGGGTACGGAGTGGTTCGTACGGCGGGACCTGCCGCCCGGCACCGTCCTGCACCACCCGCTGGACCGGTGGCCCGTTCCCGTCGCGCAGCCGGCTCGCGGCCGCCGCCCGGTGCCGCCCCGCGCGCAGCCGGAGCCGGAGCCGGAGCCGGAAGCGGAACCGGAGCCGACACCGACGCCAGCGCCGGCGCCGGAAACGCGCCCGCAGCCGCACCCCGAACCGGCCGCGTCCACGCCCTCGTCCACGCCCGCGCCCGCGGCTGGCGTTTGAGGAGGCGCGCGAACGCTCCTTAACTTCACGCGCGCTCCCCACGCCCCGGCTCAGCGCCGGGTCGGGGATCGGTCAAGAAAGGATTTGGTGCCCCGGAACATGCCTTGGGGCGGTTCGCGCGCATAACCACCCCATGGGGAGAGATCGGTTGATTCCGCTGGCCGAGCGGTATCGCCTCCTCTCGGTGGTCGGCAGGGGCGGGATGGGCACGGTGTGGCGCGCCCATGACGAGATGCTGGGCCGCGACGTCGCGGTGAAGGAAGTGCGCCTTCCGGAACGCTTCACCGCGGGCGAGTGCCGGCTCCTGTGCCGCAGGCTCATCGAGGAGGCCCGCGCCACCGCGGCGCTGCGCCATCCCGGCGTCATCGACGTGCACGACATCGTCATCGAGGACGGGCGTCCGTGGATCGTCATGGAACTGCTGAACGCCCGGTCCCTGCACCAGGAGATCGCCGAACGCGGCCCGGTGCGCGTCGAACGCGCCGCCCGCATCGGCCGGCGCGTGCTGTCGGTGCTGCGCGCGGCGCACGCGGCCGGCATCCTGCACCGCGACGTCAAACCCAGCAACGTGCTGCTGTGCGACGACGGCCGGATCGTGCTCACCGACTTCGGCCTGGCCGTCCACATGGACCAGGGCGGCCAGGAACCGGAGGAGACGCTCGTCGCGGGCATCGAGGGGTCTCCCGCGTACATGCCGCCCGAACGCGTCCGGGGGGAACCCGGCAGGCGCGAGTCGGACCTGTGGTCGCTCGGGGCGACGCTCTACACGGCCGTGGAGGGAGTGTCGCCGTTCCTGCGACGCCACGCGCTCGCATCCATGCTGGCGGTGCTGCTGGGCGACTACCCGCCGCCCGTGCACGCGGGCCGGCTCGCCCCCGTCATCCAGGGGTTGCTGGAACAGGACCCGTCCCAGCGGCTGGGGGCAGCCGACGCTGCGCGGATGCTGCGCGAGGCGGGCCGTCCCCCCGACCCGCCGGTCCCGCTCTGGCGGCGGCGGATTCCCAGACAGTGGTCTACGCGCCTCGGCCTCATGGTGGACGAACCCGATCCCGGCCCGGCCCGTCCAGGGCCGGCGGCGCACGCCCACGACAACCGCCCGCGCGCCCTGACGGTGGCGTGCTTCACGACGGTCGTCGTGATGGCCGTCGTCCTGGGAGCCTGGAGCGCGCGCTGGAACTCCGTCGGCAAGAGCGAACCCCTGGCCCTGCTCCCGGCCTCGGGGGACGAGCACGGGACCGCCGGGCACCGCTCACCCAGAATGATCACCTATCACGAGGTCGCCGGCTCCGGCGGCTACCACATCGACATCCCGCGCGACTGGCGGCGCGAACGGCTCGGCGGCACCGTCCAGTGGCAGGACGCGGCGGCCGAGCAGGCGCTGCGCATCACCCCGGTCTCCGGCGACCCGCTGGCCGGGCTGCGCGCGGCCGAGCACGAGGCGCTGGCGTCCGGAACCTACCCCGGCTACCGCCTGCTGCGGCTCGAGGCCGTGCCGGCGCTGCTCGCGGACGCGGCGGAATGGGAGTTCACCTGGGGCGAGGACGGCGAGCGCTCGCACGCGCTGCGCAGCCGGGCGGCCGGATACGAGTTCTCCTTCCACGCCCCCGACAGCCACTGGACACCGGCGCAACGGCGCTACGACCGCATCCTGGAATCCTTCCGCACCGGCTGACCGCCGGCGGAGGGGGAGGAGGGAGCGTCAGGTCGTCTGCTGCACGCGCAGCAGGAACTCGGCGTTGGAGGTGGTGCCCTTCATCTTCTCCAGCAGCATCTCGACGGCCTGCTGCCGTTCGAGACCGTGCAGGGCGCGGCGCAGCCGCCAGTTCAGCTGCAGCTCCTCGCGGCCGATGAGCAGCTCCTCACGCCGCGTGCCGGACGCCTCGATGTCGACCGCGGGGAAGATCCGCCGGTCGGCCAGGCCCCGGTCGAGCTTCAGCTCCATGTTGCCGGTGCCCTTGAACTCCTCGAAGAACACGTCGTCCATCCGGGACCCGGTGTCGACCAGCGCGGTCGCCAGGATGGTCAGCGAACCGCCGTCCTCGATGTTGCGGGCGGCGCCGAAGAACTTCTTGGGCGGGTACAGCGCGGTCGTCGCCACGCCGCCCGCCAGGATGCGGCTGCTGGACGGCGCCGCCAGGTTGTACGCGCGGCCCAGCCGGGTGATCGAGTCGAGCAGCACGACCACGTCGCGGCCCTGCTCGACCAGCCGCTTGGCGCGCTCGATGGCCAGTTCCGCCAGCGCGGTGTGGTCCTCGGCGGGGCGGTCGAACGTCGAGTGCAGCACCTCGCCGTTCACCGACCGCTGCATGTCGGTGACCTCTTCGGGCCGCTCGTCGATGAGCACGACCATGAGGTGGCATTCGGGGTTGTTGATGCTGATGGCGTTGGCCAGGGCCTGCAGGATCATCGTCTTGCCGACCTTGGGCGGCGACACGATCAGCCCGCGCTGGCCCTTGCCGATGGGGGAGACCAGGTCGATGACGCGGGTCGCGAGCGCGCCGCTGTCCAGCCGCAGCCGCTCCTCCGGGAACAGCGGGGTCAGCTTGCCGAACTCGGGCCGCGCGGCGGCGTCCTCGGGGGAGCCCCCGTTGACGGCCTCGACCTGGACGAGGGAGTTGTGCTTCTCGCGGCTGGAGCGGGGCGGGCGGGCCGTCCCGGCGACGACGTCACCGGGGCGCAGATGGGCCGCCTTCACCTGCGCGGGCGAGAGGTACACGTCGGACGGGCCGGGCGCGTAGCCCTGCGTCCGGACGAACGCGTGCTTGTCCTGCACGGACAGCACGCCCTGGAACGGGATGACCGTCTCTTCGGCGGCCGGCTGGTCGGGCCGCCGCACCGCAGTGCCGGCCCCCGTGGCGGCCGTCGCCTGCCGCGAGGACCGCGCCGTCCGGCGGCGCGTGGCCTGCTGCTTGGGCACGGCCGTGCGTTCGGTGGTCATGGTGGTCATGGAAATCCCTTCTCAGGCGTCCGCGGAAAGCGTTGTGCGGCGCCTGGAGTCGGTTTCCGCGTACGGCTCGCGCTCGGCGCGTGGCCCGTACGTGGAGGGAATGAGATGCAGCTCCGGTTCACCGTGCTGCCGTCGGCTCCCTTGGTGCGATGGTCCGGGACGCGGATCCGCGCGTACCCCCGGACACGAACGAATGGGGGAACACAATCACCGGGCGCTCAGATGGCCCGGGCGGGGAGGAAACGCCCTCACCGCCCAACCGATGTGGGGCGGCAACACACAGGCGCTATCACGACAGTACAGCACGCAACGCCCGTTCCGCATTCCCGCCGCCCGGCGATCCCTTCACGCCGGTCGTCCATAATGACGATCCCCCTCGCAGAGCCCCCGAATCCTTTCTCTGACACCCCGTATGACTCCGCATCCCTTTCCCAAGTTCCCCGCGCTTCCCTTCTTCACCCCTGGTCGTGCCGTACGGACAGCACGCTGAACCGCCCGTGATCGATGACCGCGTCCTGCAGGCACCCGCGCAGCCGCCTCAGCGCGTACTCCCCCAGAGCGGGCTGGACGACCAGGGCGTAGCGCCCCTCGGCCAGGGGGACGAGCCCGCCGCGCTCCAGGTAGGGCCGGGTGGAGCCTCGGCAGTACTCCCACAGCCGCGCCGTCAGCGGACCGGACGCCGCCACCCCGTTCGTCTCCGCCTGGAGGATCAGCGTGCTCGCGGTCGCGCGCATCGGCGGGTCGGGCCGGTCCTGGGTGTGGTCGGCCAGCTCGATGACGCCCAGCGCGGCCACCACCAGCGCCACGCCCGCCCCGAACACCCGCACCCGAAGGTCACGCCCGGCCGGGGGCGGCTCCGGCGCACCTACCAGCACCCCTCCCTCAGGCAACCGCAGCGAGCCCGGAACGACGTCGCCCCCGGCCGTGCCCCGACTGATGGAGGCCGCGACCCGTTCCACCAGGGCCGCCAGGCCCGACACCACGATCCCCACCCCCAGCAGGACCGGAATGAACACCTTGTACGAGGAGGACTCGGCCTCCAGCCACCGGAACCGCGGCACCTCCCCCTCCACGGGCTCTGTCTTCTCCACGGGCTCTGTCTTCTCCGCGGGCCGCCCTCCGGCCAGCAGCCGCTCGATCCGCCGCAACCGGTGCGCCCCGGCCACCGCGACCAGCACGATCAGGCACACCAGCAGCAACTCGCCCGCCATCAGCGACCGCTGCCACTCCCACCGGGCCAGGTACACCACCGTGTAACCCCCGGTGGCGGCCACCATCGCCCCGAGGCCCGCGTACACCAGCCGCCTCATGCCGCGGCCTCGACCGCGCCGGTGTCGCCGTCCACCACGATCTCGGTACCGGGCGGGAACCGGTCGAGGGCGCCGCGCAGCCCGACCACGGTCGGGACCCCGAGCTCCCGGGCGAGGATCGCCAGGTGCGACAGCGGGCTCCCCGTCTCGGCCACCAGCCCCGCCAGCGCCGGCAGCTCCGCCGCCAGCGAAGGGGCCAGGGTCCGTACCACCAGCACCGAACCCGCCGGGGGAGAGCCCGGGCCGGCGTGGACCGGCCCGGACCCCCGTCCGCCGCCCGCGGGACGCGCGCCGTCCCCGGGCGGCGGTGCCTCCGCCACGACCCGTCCGCCAGCCAGCCGGAACACCGCCGGCAGCGGAGCGGTACGCGGCGGAGCGGCGCCGCGTTCCAGACCGGCGGGGAGTGAGCCGCCCTCGAACGCCGCCACCAGCTCATCGAACCTCAGCACCCGCACCATCTCGGGGCGCGGCAGCGCGTCGTCCGAGGTCAGCCGCATCCCGGCCTCCCACGCCAGCCGGGCGCCGAGCTCCTGCACCCACCGAATCCGCAACCGCAACCCCTCCCGAGCCCCCAGGCCAGAGCCGGGCGTCGCCGTCCCCCATCGCGTCGGTGGCAGGCACGTAGGACCGATGGACGGTGGGGTGAGGGCCAGGACCGCCGGGTTCGCGGCGACGATCCGCGCGTCGTCCAGACCTCGGGCGCGGGCCCCGGTGAGCGCGGCCAGACCCTGGGCCGCGGCGGTCGCGGACTTCTCCGCGGTCACAAGGGAGCCAGCGAGCGCTTCGAGACCGTGCAGCGGGACCAGCGTGGCCCGCGTCCAGCGCAGGGCGGCGACCATCTCCTTGTCGGTGAGCTCCGCCAACCCCGGAACGGCCGCGAGCTCCGCGTCCACCCGCGCCGTGGTACGCGCGGCGATCTCGGGGAACCCGGCGCGCAGGCGGCCCACCTGCCAGGCCACCGCCAGTCTCCGGACGGCGGGCACGGGGTTGAGCAGCCGCAGCCACGGGCGGCCGCCGGGCGCGGCCCCCAGCCTCCGCAGGTCGGCCGCCGCGCGCCCGCCGACGGAGACGACCGTGGGACGCCTGCGGAGCGCGCGCCGCGACACCGCCCCCGCCGTGGCCAGCGCCTCGCCGAGCCCCCGATCCAGCGGCATCAGCCAGAGGTCCTCCTCCAAGGGCGACAGCGGATCGGGCAGCGTCTCCGCCACCGGTCCCGGCCCCAGCAGCGGTGCCCGCCGCGGCGGCACCGGGGCCAGCGCCGTGACCGGACGGCTCTGCAGCAGCCACAGCCGCCCGTCCCCGTCGAACGCGAACTCGACGTCCTGCGGGCCGCCGAACACCGACGCCGTCCGCGCCGCCAGCCGGGCGAGCGCGCGCAGCTGCGACCGGGTCAGCGGCCCGCCCCCGTGCTCTCCGACCACCCGCCCGCGCCTGGTCAGCGCGTAACGGGTGCCGTCGATCTCACCGCCGACCAGCGCGTGCGGACCGCCGGGCACCGCCGACACGATCACCCGGTCGGTGCGGCCGTCGACAGGGTCGGCGCCGAACATGACACCGCCCGCCACCGCGTCCAGCTGCGGCTGCACCAGCACCGCCATCGTGCCGGGCGCCGAGGCGGACGCGATGACCTCGTCGACGGCGGTCTGGAACCGCTCCCAGCCGCGCACGTCCAGCACCGACACGAACCGGCCCGCCATGGACGACACCGCCCCGTCCTCCTGCGTGGACGACGACCGGACCACCAGGGGGCGTTCGCCGCCCGCGGAGAGCCGGGCCCAGGCGTCGCGGAGGTCACCGGTGCCGTCGCCGGGACGGACGGGGATGACGAAGCCGGGCAGCACCGGCAGGTCGTGCCGGGCCGCGCGGGCCAGGTTGGCCGCCTTGGCGCCCGCGCGCGCGGCCGGGGCGTCGTCGAGCGGAATGGTCCAGAAGACGCGCGTGCTTGGTGGCACCACGAACTCCGATCCTCGGGCCGCCCCCACATCTAGAATCCGCCGCGGCGCCGCCGAAATCCTCACCCGCAGGTGGTGTCTTGCGCCTCACCCGGCGGAGGAGGCGGAGTCGTACCCAGGGCGGAGTCGGGAAAGGGCCGCCTCGTACGATTGCCGCGAACAGAGGGGGGCGGGATGGCGGAGCAGTGGCTGCACGGCGAGGTCGCCGGCGGCGTCGCGACGATCACGATCGACCGGCCGGAGAAGCGCAACGCGATGACCACGGCCATGTGGCACCGGCTCCCCGAACTCCTGGAGGTGTTCGCCGACGACCCGGCCGTGCGCGTGGTGGTGCTCACGGGGGCGGGCGGCAACTTCTGCGCCGGTGCCGACATCGGCGAGCTGGCGGAGATCCGCCGCCGCGGCGACGCGCACCCCTCGACCGTCGCCGAGGACGCCCTCGCCGCGTTCCCCAAGCCGACCGTCGCGGCGATCGAGGGTTTCTGTGTCGGCGGCGGCTGCCAGCTCGCCACCGCCTGCGACCTGCGCTTCGCCGCCGCCGACGCCCGTTTCGGCATCACCCCGGCCCGCCTCGGCATCGTCTACCCGGCCTCGGCGACGCGGCGCCTGGTACGCCAGGTCGGCGCGTCCGCGGCCAAGTACCTCCTCTACTCGGCCGACCTCGTCCCGGCCGAGCACGCCCTCCGCATCGGCCTGCTGAACGAGGTCGTCGATCCCGGCGACCTGCACCGGCGCGTCACCGAGTTCGCCGCCACCCTGGCCTCCCGCTCCCTCCTCACCCAGCGCGCCACCAAGGAGATCGTCGACACGATCGTGACCGGCGCCGACCTGGAGTCCACCACCGCCCGCTGGCTGGCCGAGGCCCACGCCCCCACCGGCGACATGACCGAAGGCGTCACCGCCTTCGAACAACGCCGCCCACCCACCTTCACCTGGACCACCCCCCACCACTAACCCGCAAGCAACCCCTCCTCTCAGGGGGATCGGGGGGTGTAGAGGCGGGTTGGGGGGAGGGCCTGAAGTTTGGCCGCCGTGGTGAGGGGGTCGGCGATGCGGGCGGCGGGTTCGGATTTCTGCAGGTCGGCCAGGGGGAGCACGCCGCAGATGAGGGAGTGGGGGGTGCGGGCTATGACGAGGGGGCCGATCTGGGCGCCGCCCATTCGTGTGTGTTCGAGGGCGCCCAGGAGAGTTTGGGCTGCCTCGGCCTTGGTGTCGGTGCCGGGGCCGGCGAGGGCGCGGAGCAGGTCGATGAAGTCGCGTTCCAGGCCGCGCGGGCTGCGGCCGGAGAGGTAGTAGCGGGTCTGCCAGGCGTCGGAGGAGCCGGGCATCCGGTACGCGGCGGGGTCGGCCAGTTCGACGCGGAGGCCGTACTGGCCGGTGAGGCGTTCGAAGGCGCGGCCGAGGTCGGTGCGGGGTGCGGTGGCGTCGGCGGCGAGCGCTCCGGCGACGGTGTCGACGGGGTCGGCGCCGAGGGAGGCGGCGACGGCCTGGTCGAGGCGGGCGATCAGGTGGCCGCGGAGTCCGGCCAGTTCGGAGCCGAGGCGTTCGATCGTCTCGCGCTGCCGGGTCAGGCGGGTGTTGACCTCGGGCACCATCCGGTCGTTGATCTGGCCGATGAGGGAGCTGATGCGGGCGTCGGTCTCGCCCAGGGACTCGGTGAGGTGGGTGTGGTCGGCGGCGGTCTGCTCGAACCGCTCGTCCTGCGCGGAGCGGAGCCGTTCGACCTCCTCGCGGGTGTCGGTGAGCCGGGCGCGAAGGTCGGCCAGTTCGGGTGTGGTGCCGGGGCGCTTGCGCTCGAACGCCAGGTACAGCTCACGGCCCGCGATCGCCAGGCACAGCAGGACCAGGATCCATGTCATGGCGGCCCCTCCAGAAGGGCTCAATCTTGCCTGGCAAGATAATTCACCATGTGAGGACCGGGATAGCCCGATATCGCGTTTCAGCAAGGTCATTGCCCACGCGCCGGTCGCGATGCGGCCGGGTCAGCGGTTGAGGTAGGCGAGGACGGCCAGGACGCGGCGGTTGTCGTCGTCGGAGACGGCGAGGTCGAGCTTGCCGAAGATGTTGGCGGTGTGCTTGGTGACGGCGCGCTCGGTGACGACGAGCTGCTGCGCGATGGCGCCGTTGGAGCGCCCCTGCGCCATCAGCTCCAGCACCTCCAGCTCGCGGGGCGTGAGGCGGCCCAGCGGCCGCTGCCGGGTGCTGGCGACCAGCCGGGAGATGACCTCGGGGTCCATGGCCGTGCCGCCCGCCGCGACGCGGCGCACCGCGTCCACGAACTGGGCGGCGTCGAAGACCCGGTCCTTGAGCAGGTAGCCGATGCCGCCGCTGCCGTCGGCCAGCAGTTCGCGCGCGTACAGCTGCTCGACGTACTGCGACAGCACCAGCACCGGCAGGCCCGGGATCCGGCGGCGGGCCTCCAGCGCCGCCTGGAGGCCCTCGTCGGTGAACGAGGGCGGCAGGCGCACATCGACCACCGCCACGTCCGGGCGGTGGTCGAGCAGTGCCTTGACCAGGGAAGGGCCGTTGTCCACGGCCGCCGCGATCTCGAAGTCGTGCGCCTCCAGGAGACTGACCAGGCCCTCCCGCAGGAGAGCCAGGTCTTCGGCCAGGACGACGCGCATCAGTGCGCGCTCCCTACGGGGAGGGGGGCGAGTCGAGCGTGCACGTGACCTCCAGGGTGACGATGGTGGGGCCGCCCGGAGGAGAGTTCAGGGCGAGCACTCCGTCGAAGCTACCGATCCGCCGTTCGATGCCGCGCAGCCCGGTGCCGCCTTCGAACGAGGCGCCGCCCTGGCCGTTGTCGGTGACGGTGGCGCGCAGCATCCCGTCGCTGTGGCGGAGGTCGATCCACACCCGTTCGGCGCCCGAGTGCTTGGCGGTGTTGGTGAGCATCTCGGAGACGGCGAAGTAGACGGCCGATTCCACCGGGGGCTCGGGGCGTCCAGACAGGTCGACGGTTACCTCTACGGGCAGCGGGTGGTCCAGTGCCAGCGCCTTGACCGCGTCGCCCACACCGCGGTCGGCGAGGACGGGCGGGTGGATGCCGCGGACGAGGTCGCGCAGTTCGGCGAGGGCCATGGCGGACGAGGCGCGGGTCTCGGCCAGCAGCAGCCTCGCCTTGTCGGGGTCCTTGTCCAGCAGGTGCTCGATGGCGCCGAGGCTCATGCCCATGGCGACAAGGCGGGCCTGCGCGCCGTCGTGCAGATCGCGTTCGATGCGGCGCAGTTCGGCGGCGGACGCGTCCACCGCGTTGTACCGGGTCTCGGTGAGGTGCTGGACGCGCAGGGCGAGGCGGGCCTTCTCCGTGGGGCCGAGCAGTGAACGGCCCCAGCGGCCGTACACGTCGAGCATCTTCGGGCCGATGAGGAAGCCGATCGCGATGAAGAGGGTGCCGAGCACCGCGGTGCCGACCACGTTGGCCGCGTTCGAGGTGTACCCGGCGTCCACGCGGATGAAGGTGTAGAACTCCGTCCAGCCTTGGCTGCCGATGGTGTGGCCGGCCCAGAAGGTGAGGTTCCAGCCCCAGAAGCCGTACAGGATCAGGCTCGCCGGGAGCGCGGCGGTGAACAGCGCGACGATCGGGTCGGCCACCATCCAGCCGAGGTCGCGCCAGGTGGCGGGGTCGGCCATGACCTGCTGGAAGCGCTGGAGCCTCGGGTGGGGGGAGTCGGCGGCGCCGGCCGGTTCCGGCAGATACGGACGCTCGATGCGGTGGCCGGTCCACTCGCCGATGAGGCGGCGGTAGACGCCGAGCCAGCGGCGCGCGGCCTCCACGGCGGGCGGGACGATCAGGACGCCCAGACCGATGCTGATCGCGGAGAACGTGCTGGCCACCAGGTAGGTGATGATGATCGTGGGGATCGAGAGCAGCCACAGCCGGAAGCCGCGCCAGGGCGCGCGGGCCCGTTCCATGAGCCAGGTCTGTCTGGTCAGTTCGTTTTCCACCGGTTCCTCCGTACCTCTGCGGCCGTACGGAGTCCAGTCTTGGGCGGATGCCCCGCGAGCACAGTGTGCCCGAAACCCGGACAGGGGTGTACTTATCTACACCACCCGGGTTCAGAGGGGGACGAAGGTCATGCCTCGCTTCTTGAGCTTCGGGACGACGTCCTTCAACGCCTTCACGGTCTGGGAGCGGTCGCCGCCCCCGTCGTGCACCAGCAGGATGTTCCCGGACGCGCAGCCCATCAGCGTCTTGCGGATCCTCGCGACGCCCGGCCGGGCCCAGTCGCGCGGATCCACCGCCCAGTCGATGGGCAGCATGCCGTGCTCCCCGACGACCTCCATGACCTGGGGCGACCAGGCGCCGCCGGGCGCGCGGAAGAACAGCGGGACGACCCCGGAGATCTGCGCGATGCGGTCGTGCGCCTCGCCGATCTCCTTGCGCAGCGTCTTGGTGGACAGGTCGTCGAACGACAGCGGGTGCGTCATCGTGTGGTTGCAGATCTGGTGCCCGGCCGCCGCGATCCGCTGGGTCAGCTTGGGGTATTCCTTGACCTGGGCGCCGATGATGAAGAACGTCGCGCGCACCTGGTGCTCCGCGAGGAGGTCGAGCACCTTGGGCGTCCACTGGGGACTGGGCCCGTCGTCGATGGTGAGCGCGATCGACTTGTCGGGCGCCGGCGGGATGAGCTCGGTCAGGTTGCGGATGGGTTCGCCTGGCTTGACCGCGGTGAGCCGTGTCGGCGTCCAGGGCGCGGGGCGCGGAGTAGGGGTGGGTGTGGGCGTCGGTGTCGGACTGGGGCGGTGCACCACCGGGCGCGTACGGGCCGCGTTCCCGGGCCGCGCGCTCAGGGGCGTGGTGGACGCGCCCGCACTGTCGGCGGCCAGGCAAGCGAAACCGGCCGCACCCATCAACCAGAGAGCCCTGCGGCGAGACGCAAGGCTCGAATCGACTACCCCCACGCCGCAAACGCTATCGGTGTCGGTGGGGCCAACGCGGAGAAACGATCACAATGAGTTCAATCGGCGCCACGGCCTCCGTTCGGTGCGTGCGGCGGCGGAACGGGGGATGACGCGGTCATGAACGCGGCACCCGCGGTCGGCCCGCTGCTGGCCGTCGTCCTCCTCGCGCTGGCGGCCGTCGCGGCGCTGCTGGTGCGGCTCGGCCGGCTCGGCCTGTCGCGCGATGTCGTGGTGGCCGCGCTGCGCGCCGCCGTCCAGCTGACCGCCGTGTCGCTGCTGATCGCGGCGGTGCTGCGCAGCGCGGGCTGGACCGCGGTGTTCGTGACGGGGATGGTGGTGGTCGCGGCGGCCACGGCGGGCCGGCGGGTGACCGGGTCGTTCCGCGGCCGCGCCTGGTGGACGCTGCTGCCGATCCTCGCCGGGGTGGCGCCCGTGCTGGCGTTGCTGCTGGCCTCGACGGTGCTGCCGCCGCGCCCGGTCGCGGTGCTGCCGATCGCGGGGATCTTCATCGGCGGGGCGATGACGGCGACCTCGCTGACCGGGCGCCGCACGCTGGACGAGTTGCGCACCCGGCGCGGCGAGTACGAGGGCGGGCTCGCCCTGGGGCTGCTCCCCCGGGACGCGGCGCTGGAGGTGTGCCGCTCGTCGGCGGCGCTGGCACTGGTGCCGGTGCTGGACCAGACCCGCACGGTGGGGCTGGTCACGCTGCCGGGGGCGTTCGTGGGCGTGCTGCTGGGCGGCGCCGACCCGGTCGAGGCGGGGGCGACGCAGTTGCTGGTGCTGATCGGGCTGCTGGCCATCGAGGCCACCGCGGTCATCGTGACGCTGGAACTGGTCGCGACGGGCCGACTGGCCGACGACGGCGCCTTCCCCAAATAGCCGCGGTCACCGGGGGGTCGGGGCTGTGTAGCCGTAGTGGTCGGAGATGGCGCGGGCGGTTGCCTGCAGGTCGGGGAGTAGGTCCATCACTTGTTCGCGTCCCAGAACGACGTCCGGTACTGAAATGGACACGGCCGCTATGGCGCGGCCTTCGGCGTCCCGGATGGGGACGGCGATGCATCGGATGAATGTCTCGTGTTCGGCGTCGTCCACGGCATACCCCTGGGCGGCCACGCGGGAGAGCTCGTCCAGCAGTGCGGCCGGGTCGGTGATGGTGTTGCCGGTGTGCGGGACGTAGTCGATGTCGGCGGCGACACGGCGGCGCCTCGGCTCGGGGAGGTCGGCCAGGAGCACCTTGGCGATGGCGGTGGCGTGCAGCGGCATCCGCAGGCCCACGCGCGAGTACATGCGGATGGCGTGCCGCGAGTCGTATTTGTCGAGGTAGACGACCTCGCCGCCCTCGTACACGCCGAGGTGCACGGTCTGGCCGGTGAGGTCGTTCAGCCCGGCGAGGTGGGGCGCGGCGACGTCGCGGACGCCGCGCTGTTCGAGCGCGGCCCCCGACAGCGAGAACAGGCGCGAGCCCAGGTGGAAGCGGTGGGCGTCGTCGCGGTAGGCGAAGCGCTCCTGTTCGAGGGTGCGCAGCAGCCGCAGCACGGTGGTCTTGTGCACGCCGAGGGTGGCCGCGAGTTCGTCCAGCGTGCGCGGCCCCTCGCCGAGCTCGGCCAGGATGCGCAACGCCCGCGCGAGGCTCTGGCTCATCGGGCTCCTGGGGCGGGAGTGGGGGCGTTGACCCGGGGTGCGACGCGATGTTACAACCGCAGAAGCGTGTGACGCAATGCACATTGCATATCACGCAACATAGGAGGTCATGATGGTCGACGCCATCGACAACGACGCGGTCGACGCACTCGGCGAGGAGATCCTCGACTGGCGCTTCAAGGCGATCCCGGCCTCGGCGCACGGCTCGACCGTGCGCGAGCAGGCCCGCGCCAGGCGACCGCTCGACGACTTCGGTACCCCGTTGCTGACCCTTGACGCGGGCGCCCTCGACCACAACGTCCGCCTGATGGCCGAGTGGACGCGCGCGGCGGGCGTGGAGCTCGCCCCGCACGGCAAGACCACCATGGCCCCGCAGCTCTGGCGCAGGCAGCTCGACGCGGGCGCATGGGGCATCACCCTGGCGAACCTCCCCCAGGTGCGTGTCGCGCGTGCCTTCGGTGTGCGCCGCGTGCTGCTGGCCAACTCGCTCTTGGACGAAGCCGGGCTCGCATGGCTGGGGGGAGAACTGGACCACGACCCGGACTTCGAGTTCCTGTCCTGGGTCGACTCAGTGCGCTCGGTCGAGTTGATGGACGAGGCGCTGCGCGCGGCGCGCGCGCAGCGGCAGGTCGATGTGTGCGTCGAACTCGGGGGTCCGCACGGCCGATCAGGGGTGCGCGACGAGGACGACGCCGTCGCCGTGGCCGAGGCCGTGCGCAAGGCGCCGACCCTGAGGTTGGCGGGGGCCGGCGGCTATGAGGGGGCCCTGTCCCACGACGCGTCCGCCGATGGGCTCGCGGCGGTGGACGCCTACCTGAGGCGACTCGCGAACCTGCACGACCGCCTCGCCTACGAAGTCGACGCGCCGGTGGTGACGGCGGGCGGCAGTTCCTTCTTCGACCAGGTCGTGGACCTACTGGGCGGCCTGGACGGGCGGCTGGTGCTGCGCTCGGGCGCCTACATCGCGCACGACGACGGCTTCTACCGGAACATCTCCCCCTTCGCCCGCCCGCACACCGAAGCGACCGCCGGACGGTTGCGGTCGGCCATTCACGGGTGGGGGCGGGTGGTGTCGCGGCCTGAGGCGGAGCTGGCGTTGCTGGACGCGGGCAAGCGCGATCTGCCGTTCGACGAAGGCATGCCCGCGCCCCAGCTCGTACGCGGCCCGCGCGGCGCCGATGCGGTCGCGGGCGCGCGCGTGACCGCCCTCAACGACCAGCACGCCTTCCTCAGGGGCGCCGACGTGGACGTGGGGGACGTCGTACGGCTCGGCCTGTCCCACCCGTGCACGACGTTCGACAAGTGGACGCTCATCCCCGTCGTCGACGACGCCGACGCCGAGCGGCCCGTCGTCGTCGACTTCGTCAGGACGTGGTTCTGATGGCCGACCTGGTGATCCGGGGCGCGACCGTGATGGACGGCACGGGCGCTCCAGGCCGCGTGGCCGATGTGGCCGTCACGGACGGCCGGATCGAGGACGTCACGGGCACGTCCACGCCCACGGGACGGCGCGTCCTGGACGCCACCGGCCTCGTCCTGACGCCCGGCTTCATCGACATGCACGCGCACTCCGATCTGGCGCTGCTCGTGGAGCCGGACCATCTCGCCAAGGTCAGCCAGGGCGTGACCTGCGAAGTGCTAGGTCAGGACGGCCTCTCCTACGCCCCCGTGGACGACACGACGCTCGACGCCACGCGCCAGGCGATAGCGGGCTGGAACGGGAATCCGGCCGGCTTCGACTGGAATTGGAGGAGCGTCGCCGAATACCTGGACCGGCTCGACGACCCGGGTATCGCGGTCAACGCGTGCTACCTCGTCCCCCAGGGGTCGGTGCGGATGCTGGCGATGGGCTGGGACGACCGCCCTCCCATACAGGCGGAGATGGATCGGCAACGTGAACTCGTGGCCACGGGCATGCGCGAGGGGGCGGTGGGGATGTCCAGTGGGCTCACCTACGTGCCGGGCATGTACGCAGCCGACGACGAGCTGACCGAGCTGTGCCGCGTCGTCGCCTCGCTCGGCGGCTTCTACGCACCGCACCACCGCTCGTACGGCGCTGGAGCGTTGCAGGCCTACGCCGACATGGTCGAGGTCTCGCGCCGCTCAGGCTGCCCCCTGCACCTCGCGCACGCCACCATGAACTTCGGCGTCAACAAGGGACGCGCCCCCGAACTGCTCGACCTCCTCGACGAGGCCATCGCCGAGGGCTGCGACATAAGCCTCGACACCTATCCCTACCTGCCCGGTGCCACGACCCTCGCCGCGCTGCTTCCGAGCTGGGCGTCCGAGGGCGGCCCCAAGGCGACCCTGCGACGGCTCGCCGATCCGTCCGATCGGGAACGGATCCGGTACGCCATGGAGGTCGAGGGCTCCGACGGCTGCCACGGCGTCCCGGTGGAATGGGCGACCGTCGAGATCGCCGGTTCGCCCGCGGACGCGTCGGCCGTGGGCCGTACCGTCGCCGAACTGGCCGAGTCGGCGGGACGCGCACCGTTCGACGTCTACTGCGAACGCCTCCTCGCCGACGATCTCGGCACCACGATCCTCCAGCACGTCGGCGACGAGGACAACGTGCGAGCGATCATGCGGCATCCCGCCCACACCGGCGGCAGCGACGGCCTGCTCGCCCCCGCCAAGCCCCACCCCCGCGCCTGGGGAACGTTCCCGCGCTATCTCGGCCACTACTCCCGCGACCTGGGCGTCCTGTCGCTGGAGGAGTGCGTCGCGCACCTCACCGGCCGTCCCGCCCGGCGCCTGCGGCTGGCCGGGCGCGGCCTGGTCCGGTCCGGCTACCGGGCCGACCTCGTCCTGTTCGATCCCGCGACCGTCCGGGACACGGCCACGTTCGACGACCCCAGGCGGCAGGCCCAGGGCATCCCGCACGTCCTGGTCGGCGGCGTGCCCGTCATCGAGGACGGCCGCCACACCGGCGCCCTCCCCGGCCGCACCCTCCGCAGGCGCCCCGACGGCACCACCTACTGAACCGACTCCGCGCCCCTGCCCCGTCCACACCCCAGCCTGCTCGTCTAGGACGGCGAGGGGCGGGGTGGTTCTTCCGCTCCACGCTCTTCGGCGGCCAGCCGCATCAGCTCGGCGGCGACCTCCTCCGCCTCGTCCCCGCCGCCCTCCCGGCCGGCGGCGATGGCCTGGGCGAGCGCCCGGAGCTCGTCCGCGGAGGTCGAGTTCCACGACTCGTTCAGCCGCAGCGGCACGGTGATCGGCCGAGTGCCCGGCCCGGTCGCCGTCAGCCGCCGGCCCCCCAGGCCGTTGGAGCCGCGGTGCAGCCTGACCGACGCCCGCGACAGGTCGCACCGGACGGGCTCGCCGACGCGCCGCGCGGTGAGCACCGTCCCGTTCAGCCAGAAGGCGCGGTGATAACGCCTGAGCACGCTGAGGACCGTCTCGGAAAGGGCGACCGCCGCCAACACCCCGAACATCACGGCGAACGGGGCGGTGCCGCGCCCGTCCCGTGCCAGAATCACCGTCTGGATCGCCAATGCCACGCCCGCGGCCAGCATGAACGCGCAGTACAGCGCGGTGAGGAACCAGGTGCCGCGATCCGGGCTCACCGACAGGCTGCGGCCCCATTCCGGGTGGTCGCGCCCCGTCATCGGCCGTTTCTCCTTCCGCGCCGGAACCCGGTCCCGAGAATTCCCTGTGTTCCGGGTCAGGGAATGTTTCGGCGGACCTCGTTCAATTCATCGTGGTTCTGCCGGAAACGGCGCTGGGCGGCCTCGGTGACGGTGCTGATCTGGTCGCTGACGTCGCCGGTGTCCGGATCGGTGGGCAGCCCGTAGGCGGCCAGCAGTTCGGTCACCATTCCCTCGGACCGGTTCACCGCGTCGTCCTGGGCGGCCTGGATCGCCTCGGTCAGCCCTTCGGCCAGCGCCGTGCTGTCCAGCCGCATCGCCCGCGGATTGATGTCGATCGACTTGAGCCGGCCGCCGGAGTCCACCGTGGCGCGCAGCAGGCCGTCCTTCGACTCGCCCTCCCCGACCATCTCCGCCATCTCGTCATTCGACTCGCCCAGCCGCTTCATCAGCTCGTCGGCCTGGTGCATCACGCGTTCGAGATCCTCGATGCGGAAGTTCGCGGGGTTGAGGTCGAACATCGCGGGCCTTTCGTGAGGGGAAAGTGGCGTACAGTCGACCAACCGAACATGAATAACGCGGTAATAAGCCAGGAATCACATGTGTTGATCTCTTGAATCGGATGGGAAAGATCGGCTGTTCCGGAGAACCGCTTGTCCTGTTGCGGGCGGCTGCGGTAGAAGGTGGGGCTGGACGAGGCCGGCTCAACGGGGAAGGGGCGTCGGCATGGCTCCGGGGCAGGAAAAGTACGTCACCTCCGAGGGAATCGAAAGTATTCGGGTGACCCTCCAGCAGGAGGCCATACCGTTTTTCCAGCAGGTCAAGAAGATGGTCGGTGAAACCGATGTCGGCTTTCCGGGGTTCGGCCTTCTCGGGATGATCGCCATCTCGCCCACGTACAACAATGTGCAGACCGAGATGGAGCGGTACATGCAGGACGCCGTCGACGTCATGGAGGCGTGGCGGACCGCCCTGGAGGACATCAAGCGGGTCTGGCGGGCGGCCGAGGACTACAGCGCGCCCAAGGTCGTGCAGGGCCCCAACGGACAGGACGTGAACATCACCGGTCCCGCGGTCTACCAATGACCGTGCGCGCGACCGTTCGTGCTCGCCCCGAGCCGACCCGTTCCGGTACGGCCGTCTCGGCCCCGCGTGGAGGTGAAGGCAGATGACGACACCCAACCAGCCCCCCGACCCTCGCCTCCCCGGGGGTCCCTGGCCCGCGCAACCGGCGCCGGGCGGTCCGCCTCCGGGTTATCCGACCGCGGGGTATCCGCCGGGGGGCGGGGGGTATCCGCCAGGGGGGCCGTACCAGCCGGGAGCGCCCTACCACGGCCCGTCGGGGCCGCCGGGCGGCCCGCCCGGTCCGCCTCCCGGGACCGGTCCTGTCGGTCCCGCCGGTCCGCCCGGACCTACCGGGCCCGCGGGCCCCACGGGTCCTCAGGGGCCGCCCGGTTACCCGGGCCAGCCGGGTCAGCCGGGCCCCACAGGGCCCACAGGCCCCACCGGTCCTCAGGGGCCCGCCGGCACTCCCGGCCAGACCGGTCCTGCCGGTCCGCCCGGTCAGACCGGTGCTCCCGGCCAGCCCGGCCAGGCGGGTCCTTCTGGCCGGCCCGGCCCTCCAGGCGCGACCGGTCCCCGGGGCCCCGCGGGTCCGCCCGGACCTCCGGGGAGTGCGGCGCCGAAGGGGCCCGCGTCCGCGGGATCGCTGGTCGACGATGTCCTGAAGAACTTCAAGAAGGTGGCGAAGAAGGAGTACCTGATCTTCGTCGGCATCGCCATGGCCACCCTGGGCATCGCCAACATCCCGGGTATCTACCAGGCCTCGTCGAACTGGAAGACCGGTATCTCGGGGCAGCTCGACAAGCCCGCCAACCAGCTCATGCGCGGCATCGCGACCAATTCGGGCACGGACTGGATCGCCGACGACCAGGAGGCGTTCGCCCGCGCCGTCGAGGAGTTCATCGGGCACGTCGAGGTCGTCCGCAAGCACGCGGAGGCCGTCGGCGGGACGGTCGAGAGCATCGCCAAGATGTACATGGACTACTGGTTGTCCATCGGCAGCCTCATCCTTTCGGTCGCCCCGATGATCTTCGCGCTGTGGGCGCTGGCCAAAGTGCCGCACCCGGCCGTGAGCATCCCCGCGCGGATCGCCAAGGCGGTGATCGGCGTGATGGTGGTCGTGTCGGTGGCCATGTTCGTCGACGCCGTGCGGGACTTCCTGAACACGGCCAACAACATCTTCTCCGCCGTCCTGGGCGCCGGCTCGACGATGCGGCTGGCCACCCTGGCGCCCACCGGCACCGCGGCCGTCAACTTCACCGACTCCAAGATCACCTGGACGCCTCCGTCGCAGTTCGTCGAGCCCAACCGCCCCACGCCCGCTCCTCACGGCCCCTGAGCCGAGGGCTGGGGGCCGCGCGGACCCCCAGCCCTCAGCCCCGTCGAGCCGCTCGCGGCGGTCAGATGGCGAAGAAGGGGACCGGCCACCTGGTCAGGCGGTAGGGGAGCGTCACGGCGAGGTCGTCCACGAGCAGGAGCAGCCGGCGGCGGACGAGGTCGCGCAGGGCCGCGGCCTGCAGGGCCCGTACGCGGGTCGGTGTGAGGCAGGTGGTGAAGGCGTCGATGAGTTCCGGGTCGTCCAGGACTGTCTGGGTCGGGCTGGAGGGATTGCGGACGTCCTTCACCTGAAGGAAGCCGGGCCCCATGCGGTAGTAGCACGAGCCGAAGTCGTGTGAACGCGCCCAGGCTTCCTTGGCATCGGTCCCATCGCCGGGGCCGTGTTCGAGTTCGGCCGGGGGCGGCAGGTGGTGCAGCAGGCTGAGGTCGATGGGGCCGGTGACCCTGCCGCGCCAGTCGACGTGCTGGCCGGTGGGCGCGAGGTCGCGGAGGAGCGCCACGGCCTGGGTGGTGGCCGCGGGGTCGCCGCCCAGGTCGAGGGGCTTGTCGATCGCGGTCATACGTGGGGCCTCCAACGGGAGGTTTCCTCCATGAGCTCCGACACCTTGTGGACGGGGGCGCCCCGGCTGGCCAAGGCCAGGTAGACCGGCCCGTCCCGGAACAGCAGGCCGCGGCGGACCTGCTCCTGGAGCCACGCCTCGACGGGGACGTCCCCACTGACACCGAAGTCCTCGGCGAGGGTCTTGATGAGCGCCTTCGCCGTACGGCCGCGTTCCAGGGCGCGGTACGCGTCGGCCTCCCACCCGGTGAGGACGTGGTCGGCCCTGGGCCAGCCCACGCGGCGGTCTTCGACGCGCAGGCCGTCCTCTGCGTCGTCATAGAGGACGAGGGTCGATTCGGGGTAGGCGTCGCGCCACCGCGCGGCCGCGTCCTGGAGCCGCTTCTCCAGGGCGCCGGATATGCCCGCGGGCGGGGTGTCGAACAGGTAGACCAGGTCGTTCAGCTCCTCCTCCGGGAGGTCGTAGACGTGGTCGTAGATGCGGTGGGGGCGGCGTTCGGCGAAGCCCAGCTCGGGCCGTTCGAAGTACGGGCTGAACCGTTCGAGGAGGATGCGGCCGACCGAGCCCGGCGGCTGGAGGTGGACGAGCGCGGGCATCTGCTCGATGACCTGGAGGTAGTCGTCGTCGGTCTCGCCCGGGAAGCCGCAGAGGTGGTTCCAGGACGTGGTGATGCCCTCGGCCTCGCAGTCGCGCAGCATCCGCACGTTGATGGTCGCGGTGGTGCCCTTGTCCATCAGCTCCAGGACCCGGGTGCTGAGGCTCTCGATGCCGGGCTGGACGCAGTGCACGCCGGCGTCGGCGAGGAGCCGCAGCTGGTCGGCGCGCAGGTTCGCCTTGACCTCGTAGTGGATCCGCAGGTCCCATCCGGACGCCGCCAGTCCCGGCAGCAGGTCGCGGAAATAGGACATGTCCATGATGTTGTCGACGGTGATGACGTCGAGAATGCGGTGCCGTTTCACCAGGTGGTCGATGTCGGCGCGGAATCGTTCGGCCGGGCGGGACCGGAAGGTGATGGACGAGCCGTTGAGCCCGCAGAAAGTGCACTGGTGTTTCTCGCCCCACCAGCACCCCCGGGAGCCTTCCAGGAGCAGTTTCGGCTCCACGAACGGGCGCACCGGCGAAGCGTCGAGGACCTGCTGCCAGCCGTCGAAATCGGGGCGCGGGACGAGCATCGGCGGAACGGGGCGGGCGGCGGCCTCATTGGCCACCGAGTCCTCGCCTTTCCACCAGCAGACGCCCGGAAGGTGCTCGGGGGAATTGCCGGCCCGGATACGGTCGAGCAGCTCGGGGAAGACCACCTCGCCCTCGCCCCGCACGACGTAGTCGACGAACGGGTGGTTGCGGTGCAGGGCGTGCCCCATCGCGCCGTCGCAGTTGCTGCCGCCGATGACGACCGCGACGCCGGGGGCCAGCTCCTTCAGCCGCCGGGCCAGCGCGAGACTCGCCACGTTCTGCATGAACGTCGAGGTCAGGCCGACGACGTCGGGCTCGCCCGCGAGGATCTCGGCGGCGGCCAGGTCGATGAACCCGGCGGCCAGCGGCCGCATCCGGCGGGCCGGGCCGAGGTCGAGCGGGCCGCCGCCGCGGGCCCGCGCGGCGTACGACTCCAGCTCCCCGGCCCGCCATTCGGGGTCGTCGTAAAGCGCGCCCGCGAAAATCCAGTCGCCGATTCCGTGGAATACGTCATCGACCGAAACCCGTTCGCAGGTGGCGGGGGTGATCTCGCCCCCGGTCTCTTCCAGGACGTGCTCCGCCCACCGCAGGTAGCCGTGATATTCACCTACCGTGTCGGCGGGGCGTACCTCGGCGAGCCGGGCCTTCAACAAGGCCAGCGGCAGGGACGGCAGTTCGAACGACTGCCAGGGCATCGACGCCAGGGTCACGCGCAGGCCGGGCGTATTGCGCCCGGGTGCGTCGCGGCCGGGCGCATTGTCGCGGGGTGTGTGCATCCGGCCAGTGTTCAGCATCTTGACAGATTCGTAAAATGGTCCTGACCGCATAAGGTCACCACCTTGAAGTGATGATCATCTTGTGATGTGGTGCGCTGCATGCTCGGGGCCCTGAGGCATCGCCATTTCGCGCTGCTGTGGGCCGGGCAGTCCCTCAGCGCGGTCGGGAACCGGATGTTCCCGGTGATCCTGGCGCTGGTCGTCCTCGACCGGCATTCCGGCGCCGCGGCGCTGGGGGTGGTCCTCGCCGTGCAGAGCGTGGCCCTGGTGGTCGGGACGCTGCTGGCCGCCGCCGTCACCGACCGTCTCCCCCGCCGCGCCATCATGCTGTGGACCGACCTGGCCCGCGCCCTCGCCGTGGCGGCGCTCGCCTTCACCCCGGACACCGCCCTGGTGGGCCTGGTCATCGTGATCGCCGTGGCGGAGGGCCTGTTCCAGCCCGCCTACGCCGCGGTCATCCCGCGCACGCTTCCGGCCGGGTGCCTCCAGGCGGGCAACTCCCTGACGTCCTTCTCCCAGTACACGGCCCTGGTCATCGGCCCGTCCCTGGCGGGCGCGGTCATAGCGACGGCCGGAACGACCGCGGCCCTGTGGGTGGACGTCGGCACCTTTGCGATGAGCCTCGCCACGCTCGCGTTCGTCAGGGAGTCCCAGGCGGAGGCCGCGACCAAGCCGCCGCCCTGGAGCCTCAGGCAAACGGCCCTGGACCTGGGCGAGGGGTTCCAAGCGGTCCGGAGGCGGCCCTGGCTGGGGGCGTCCATGGTCGCGTCCATGCTGGTCATGAGCATCACCGTCGCGCCCATGATGCTCATAGCACCTCTCGCCACGGACAGCCCGCAAGCCTATGGGGCGGCCTTCACCGCCCTGGGCGTCGGCTCGATCCTGGGGGCGCTCCTGGCGGCCAGGCTGAGAACGCGCCGTCCCGGCGCCACCGCCGTCATCGGCATCGTCCTCGTGGCGGGAGCCCCCCTCTCCCTGGCCGCGCTCCCCCTGCCGGGGGTTCTCCTCCTGTGGGGGACGGCCGGTGCGGGCATCACCATCTTCGAGGTGCTGTGGACGACCGCCGTGCAACGGGACGTCCCCGACGAGGTCCTCGGACGCGTCATGGCCCTCGACTGGCTGGGCAGCGAGTCGCTGACACCGATCGGCTACCTCCTGGCGGGCCTGGCGGTGGCGCGGTTCGGCACGGATCTCCTACTCCTCGTGGGGGCCTGCATCGCCGCGCTCGCCGCCCCGCTCCCGCTGTTCGTAAGGGGCGGCTGCACGTTCTCCAGCCCCGCCTGCGGGCCGACCGCCGGCGGTGCCACGTCCCGTCCACCCGGGTGACCGCCCCCACTGTGCCGACCCGGCACGACCCGGCTCAGGTCGGCTCGCCCTCCTCGGTGCCGGGGAGCTCAGTGATGAGCGGGGTCCACGCGTCCCCCAGCTCGTGCATACGCTTGAGCTCGGCGATACCGCCCAGCCAGCCCGCCTCATGCTGGGCGGCGCTGTCGAGCTCGTCCTCGGAGTAGCCGCTCTGCACGAACGTCAGGAACGTCCTGCCCTCGGACCCGGCCAGCTCCCAGTTGACGACCGTGCCCTCGCCGTCCCCGTAGACCAGCTGCTTCCCGGGCTCGAACGCGGAGATCTCGCCCTCGAGGCCCAGCGTCATCCGGCCGCCGACACGGGGTTCGACCTCGGCCTCCCAGCCGAACCAGCGGCGGATCCGCGCCGGATCGACCAGCGACGCGAACACCTCCTCCGGCGAGGCGCCGATGACGACCTCCGCCCTGATCTCCCGTGGCCGGGCCGGGCCGAAGTCGGCCTTGGGCGTCAGCGGCCGCCCCTCCACGTACTCGGCCAGGTTGGCGACGGCCAGGCCCCAGAACGTGTGCATCGAGTGGCGGCCGTCGCGCCGCCCCGGCGGGGCCATCAGCTCCTCGAGCGTGGGCATCTTGTCCTGCCGGAACCGCAGCGTGGTGCCGTCGGCCCCGTACGGCTCCAGCCGCAGCTCGACGGTGGTCCGCTGGTCGTCGAGCGTCCAGGCGAACACCAGCCGCCGGTCCTCCTCGGCCGCCACCAGGGTCTGCCGCCCGATCTCGCCCTGCGGGGTGTGCCGGCCCCAGAAGGCGTACTCCCGCCGCTCCGGGGCGGACGCGGCGTGCTCGGCGAGCCAGGAGCGCAGCGCGCCGGGGTCGGTCAGGGCGTGGTAGACGCGCGGCGGCGGGGCGCCCAGCCGGGCCTCGATCGACAGCTCGTCACTACTCATCCGGGTTCTCCTTCGGGTAACAGGCCACGGCCAGCCGGAAGGCGTCTCCCTCGGCGCCGCCGTGCCGGGCGAACAGGTCTTGGAGGGTGGTGCGCAGGTCGTCCAGGAACTCCCCGCGGTTCCCGGCCGGAAGGCGGATCTCCCCGGAGACGGCCAGCGTGGCCAGCTCGTCGATCGCGGGGTCGAGCGCGGCGAGGTCGGTCTGCACGTCTTCGAGGAGGTTCAGCAGGTAGCCGAGGCTGAGCTCGTCGCGGACGCGGCGCCGCCCGATCGTGCCGACCAGCCGCGGGGACAGCCAGTACGACTGCGCGCTGGCCTGGTAGACGCCCTCGTGGATGCCGCGCACCCGGCGCTCGTCGACCTGCGCCGCCAGCCCGGCGTCCACCAGCTTCTTGACGTGGTAGTAGACCCGCTGCGGCGACTGCCCGAGGGCCGTTCCCACCTCCGTGCACGAGCGTGGCCGCGCCAGCTGCCGCAGGACCTCGACCCGCTGCGGCTTGAGCAGGGCCTCCGCCTGCTCGAAGCGCTCAATGCAAAAGATCTCCTTCATGATGAAACAAGTCTTTATCGTAAAAGAGTTCTTTGTCAATGGCCCGCGGCTCGCGGCGGCGCGCCGCTAGGCTGTCGCGGTGGCTCTGGACGATCTCGACCTCGAACAGTGGCGTGACCTGGACGATCGCGACGCCGGCCGACTGGCCGACCGGATCGCCTCGCGCGCGGACGCCGAACCGGTCGAGACGGGGTGGCGCCCCGGCCCCGCCGGACCCGTCCGGTACGTGCTGTTCCGCCGCGACGGGGAGCTGTACGGCCTCGTCCCGGGCGGCGGCGTCGAGGTCGGCTACGACGGCGCCCGGTTCGTCCCGTCGGAGGGGCAGCTGGCCTCCTACGCCTCCTCGTACGAGGAGTACGGGGCGCCGGGGGAGGACTACGGCCTTCCGGCCGACATCCGCGAGACCGTCGACACGCTGACGTCCCCGCCGCGCGCCGTGGACGTCCCGCCGCTGCTGGTGGCGGTCGAGGCGCGGGACGCGGGCCTCACCCGTGTCGCCCCCGACCACCCCCTGATCGCCGAGGCCGCCGCCATGCACCGCGCCGATCCCCGGGAGGATCGCGCCGCGGAGCCCCGGGAGGTCCGCGTCATGTGGCCGCCCGGGAAGCACGCCGCGCGCCAGGCCCGCGTGCTCCTGACCCCGGACGGGACGGTCACCGAGGCCTGGCTGATGTTCTCGCTCGCCGACGACCTGGAACGCATGGCGTCCAAGGGGATGCGGCTCCTCACCCCGGACGAGTGGGAGCACGCCTGCGGCGCGGGCGCCGCCACCCTGTTCCGCTGGGGCGATGACTGCCCCGCCGACCGCTACCCCGGCGCCACCATGCGCGGGGACGGCAGCGTCGAACCCGACCACGGCCCGCATCTGGAGCCCAACGCGTTCGGCCTGAACATCGGCCAGCGCTCCACCCTCCGCGAAGCCACCGCCGACCCGGCCGTGCTCTGCGGCGGCGACGGCGGCAGCGCGGTGTGCGGCGGCTCCGGCTTCTTCCTCGGGTGGCTTCCCCTGGCCACGTCCTACCGCGACGGCGCCGAGGGGCCTACGGCCAACGAGGCCCGCGACGTCCTGGTCCGCCCGGCCATCCCCCTGCACTAGGCGGACGCCGAGGCCGTCACGCCAGGCCGACCGCCACCAGGGCGATGATCGAGCCGGCGAAGGCGATGCCGTGCCGGACGTTCTGGAGGATCGGGGTCCACGACGGGAAGCCGCTCCCGGCGGCCTTGAGCAGCGCCGGCACGTCGACGCGCTCCAGCATGGGGTCGCCCTTGCGCTTGAAGGCCCTCTGGACGGACTGCACGGCGGTCAGCTGGCTCCACAGGATGAGCCCGTTCCCGACCAGGACGAGCGACGAGAAGACATAGGTCAGGGTCTGTCCCCACTCGTTCCCGGCGAGGTTGAGGGCCGCGACGGCGGCCATGACCGCGGCGACCGAGACGGGCACGGCGGTCTCGTGGCCGCCGGCGTCGAAGGTGAGCTTGTTTTCGGCCAGCACGCGGGTGGGGATGCCCTGGCGCCTCAGCTCGGCCTCGGCGTTGGCCTTGGCGGTGGTGGCGCCGTAGCGGTGGCGCAGCATCGGGATGCTGACGAAGGCGAGGGCGACGAGGATCTGGGCGACGGCGGCGACGGTCGTCATGGGGGCTCCCGGGGCGAGTGACTTGTACTTTGTTCAAGTGCGACCCTAAGCATGACTTGAACTAAGTGCAAGTGGTCGACTTGAACTTTGTGCAGGAGGGTCGCCGCTGCCGTATCGTGGCCGCATGCCGCGCACCACGCTGACCAAGGAGCAGATCGTCCGGACCGCCATCGAGCTCCTGGACGAGGAAGGGCTGGAAGGCCTGAACATGCGCGCCCTCGGCCAGCGCCTCGACTCGGCCGCGACCGCCGTCTACTGGCACGTCAAGAGCAAGGACAACCTGCTGCTGCTGGCCGGCGACCAGGTGTGGCAGGAGATCGGGCTGCCCGACCCGGACGCGGTCGGCTGGCGCGCCGCGGCCACGGCCATGGCCACCGACCTGCTGGCGATGTTCACCCGCCACCCCTGGGTCGTGCAGGCACTGGCCTCGCACGTGCTGTACGGTCCGGACAAGGCCCGCCACGACGACCACAGCCTGGGCGTCTACGAGGCCGCGGGCTTCACCGGCGCCGAGGCGGACCAGGCCACAGCGGGCGTCTTCATGTTCGTGCTCGGCAACGCCCTCGGCGAGTCGTCCACCGCCTCGCTGACCAGGAAGCTCAACCGGATGGGCGACGACGCCGGGGAACGCCTGCGCGAGACCATGGCGCAGGCTGCCGAGGTCGGCAAGCAGTTCCCGCGGCTCCGTGCCCGCCTCGGCGACGCCTCCGCCCAGCAGTACGGTGCCGCCCCCGAGAGCAGCTTCGAGTTCGGCCTCCGCGCCCTGCTCGACGGCCTGGAGACCCGCCTCCACTGACCCGTCCCGCGAAATCGGGGAGGGCGTACGACCGCTTACCCCTATATTGCAAATCGCACTATGGCGCTATGCTGTAGTGCACTGCCGCCGACGCGGGTGTCCCACGAGGGAAGGGGGAGGCATGGCGCGGCGTCCCGACCTGGTCGGACTGACCGTGCTGGCGATGCTCTCGGTGCGCGCCGGCCACCCGTACGAGCTGCACCGCTTCATCGTCGACACGCACAAGGACTACGTGACGGGCCTGCCCCGGAGCCTGTACCACGCGGTCGAGCGGCTCGCGGGCGAGGAGCTGATCGTCCCGGTCGAGACCAGCAGGGAGGGCCGCCGGCCGGAACGCACCGTCTACGAGATCACCGACGAGGGCCGCCGCGAGCTGGCCACCCGGCTCCGGGTGCTGCTGGAGAACCCGGGCGCGGAGCGCCGCACCTTCACCGCGGCCGTCTCGCTGCTCGGCGTCCTGCCCGTACCGGACGCGCTGCAGTCCCTGCGCACCAGGGCGGCGGCGCTCGAAGGGGCCCTCACCGGGATGAACGCCCAGCTGAAGGCCCTGAAGGACAGCGGCCTGCCCGACATCCTGGTGATCGAGATCGACTACGAGCGGGCGCTGACCGAGACCGAGCTGGCCTGGGTCCGCGGGCTCGTCGCACGCCTGGAGTCGGGCGAACTGGAATGGTCGAGCGCCGCCGAAGCGAAACCGCTGGCCCAGGTGCTCGGCGAGACCTGAAGAAAGCGGCCGCCGGGGTGCGCCAACACCCCGGCGGCCGGACATCCGAACAAGGCGCCTGCCCTGCCTGGACGCGCGATCCAAGGATAGGCGCCGCGACCGTGAGGAGCCGCGCCATGTCCGTGAACGCGGAAATCGCCGGCCTGCTCTCCCGCCTCGCCGAGGCGTGGAACGCGGGCGACGCCACCGCCTACGCCGCCGTCTTCACCGACGACGCCGACTACATCGCCTTCGACGGCACGCACACCCGGGGGCGTGCGGCCATCGAGTCGTCCCACCGGTGGCTGTTCGACGGGCCGCTCAAGGGATCCACCATGTCCGCGCCCGGCGACACCGCGGCCAAGCCGCTGGCCGACGGCCCGGTCCTGGTGATCGCCCGGGGCGGCACCGCCCTGGCGGGCGGCCCGCCGCGCGACTCGATCGTCTCCTTCACCGCCGTCGGCACGCCCGAGGGCTGGCGCTTCGCCTCCTTCCAGAACACCAGGGCGGCGTCATGAAGACGATCGCCGAGGTGTCCGGGATCATCGAGGCCCCGGTCGCCCGCGTCTGGGACGCCCTCGCGGGCGACCTGCTGCCCGACGGCAGGCGCACCGGCCGCTTCACCGTCGAGGACGCCCCCGGTCACACCTCCACCGTGGAGGTGACCGGTCACACCATCGCGTTCCAGGGCGGCTGGTGGTACCGCGGGGAGTGGAGCGTCAGGCCGCATCCCCAGGGGGCCCTGCTCGTCCACCGCGTCATCAACGTCGCACAGTGGATGCGCTGGGGCGTCCCCTTGGCGAACCGCTTCTTCATAGGCTTCGCCGACCGCACCCGCGAAGCCTTCAACGAGAATCTCACCCGCCTCGGCACCCGCCTGAACGTCCCGACCCACCCGGTGGCGTGATGGTCAGGCGACTTCGGCGTCGCGCAGGGGGTGACGTGCGGCGCTCCACTCCTGGACGGCCTTCTTGCGCATCATGATGACCAGAACGCTCATGGCCCGCGATTGTCGCAGAATGACTCCAATCTTCCAATGGGGTCATTGATCGTCGCACATAAAGATCATTGGGCGGCCGTCCCGCGTTACCGGCAGATGATCTTCTGCTCAGAGTGCGATCTCTCGGATTGCCGTACTGGTTCCCCCAGGGCGCCGCGCTTCGACTAACTTGTTTCCCGGGACGGGGACGCCCTTTCGGTGGCGGCTCGCGTTGCCGTCCTCGGGGCGACCGGCGAACCAGCAGTGGGGGCTTGAGTGGATCCTCTGGGGCCTGGCGATCCGACCCATGCCGGGAAGTATCTTCTGCTGGGACGCCTTGGCGAAGGCGGAATGGGGCGGGTGTTCTTCGGCCGTTCCCCTGGCGGGCGGCCGGTCGCGGTGAAGTTCATCCGAAGCGAATACGCTCACCGGCGCCGTTTCCGTGCCCGTTTCGCCCGCGAGGTCGAGGCCGCTCGCCGGATCGGGGGATTCCATACCGCGCTGGTGATCGATGCGGACCCCGACGCCGATCCACCGTGGATGGTCACGGCCTACATTCCCGGTCCGTCCCTGCAGCGCGCCGTCGACGAGCACGGTCCGCTCGACCTGCAGGCCGTGCGCACCCTGGGCGCCGGGCTCGCCGAGGGCCTGCTCGCCATCCACGCCTGCGGGCTGGTGCATCGGGACCTCAAGCCGGGCAACGTGATCCTGGCGGCCGACGGGCCCAGGATCATCGATCTGGGCGTTGTCGGCACGCAGGACGCCGACCGGATGACCGCGACCGGCGCTGTTCTGGGGACCTACGCCTACATGTCCCCCGAGCAGGTGAACGGCGATCCGGCAGGCCCCGCGAGTGATGTGTTCGCCCTCGGCTCGGTCCTGGGCTTCGCCGCGGGCGGTCGCAGCCCTTTCGGCGCCGAGACGGTCGCGGCGACCCTTCATCGCATCACCGGCGGACCACCCGATCTCGGCGACATACCCGTGGAGAACGGGTATCGCGATCTGATCGCCGGGTGCCTGGCCAAGGATCCCGCCGCCCGTCCGGAACTCCCCGACATTCTCGCCCGGCTGGCCGGTTCCTGGCCGGACGGCAATTGGCTGCCGGCCGCCGTCATGAACATGATCCACTCCACCGAATCGGAGTCCATCGGCGCGCTGAAGTCGGGAACCGGTGAAACAGACCCCCGCATGCACCACCAGAGCACGTTGGACCCCGGCCGCGGACGCCGGCTCCGGCCCCGCGCCGTGCTGGTCGCCGGGGCCGCCGTCGCGGTGCTTTCCGCCGGGGCCGTGGTGCTGGTCCTCACGCTGTCGGGGTCCGCTGAGCGGCCACCGGCCACCCGGCGGTTCGTGCTCGACGACGGCAGGGCCTTCGGGCCGGGCGGGTGGAGTCAGTTCACCGTGCGGGTCGATCCGGCCAACACGGGTGTGCGGCTGACACGCCGACTCGATTCCAGTGTCTCCGGACAGAGTGCGGTCATCTCCGTGAACGGCAGACGGGCCGGACTGTGGGTGGGGCTGGACGGGTCCCTCGTCACCTGGAAGGACCAGACGGTCGAATTCCCGGCGCCCCTCACCGCGGACAGGAAGGCCCTGGTCATAAGAAACACGTTCGCGTCGTCGACGAAGGACTTCAACGAGTTCACCTACTACGTCGACCAGCGGATCGGCGGTCGCTGGGCGCGCGCCGACGTCGTCGACATCGGGCCCGGCCATCCCGAGGACGAACGCGCGCACCGGTATCGCGTCACGGCACCGACCTGGGCGGGAACGCGGAACTTCAGCTACTCGGACACGTAGGCCGGTCGGTTCCCGCGCCGGCCCTTCACGGGCCGTCGGACCGGTCGAGCAGCGCCAGGTCTTCTTCGCGGATCGTCGCCGTGACCAGCAACTCGGTGATGAGGTTGTGGTTGAGCGCGTTGCCGATCGGCGGTGGAACCTCTTTCTCGGTCAACCCGTGCACTTTCCCGCTCAGTCTCTCCCGCACGGTCTTGACGCCGTACGAGGCGACCTTGGCTGTCCAGCCCCTCCGGGGCTGCAGGAGGTCGAGCTCGTAGGCGACCTGAGCCCAGGTCAGCGGCTGGGGGTGAGGCTCCTGTCGAAGGTAGCGCTGGGCGAGACACACCAGCAGCAGACGCTCTTCTTTGGACAGCTTCCACTTGTCGGAGTTGTCCGTCTCGGCCTCGTGCAGTGCCTCCCGGGACGACAGCGCGGCCCCGGTGGCGATCCGCACTTCGAGAAGGTGTTCCTGCCGCGGGGTGACGATGAACAGCGGCGTGTAGGCGGCGGGCAGTTCGGCCTGCTGCCCGCCGAGCACCAGGCGCGAGCCCGGGAACCGGATGGCCATTCTGCCGGTGTTGTGCAGCACCCAGCGCGAACCTTCGTGCGCGATGTATCCGTGCCGCCTGCTGACATGCCGGTCGGCGGCGCCGACGCATACGTGGACATCGGGCTCGCACCGCCCGAACAGCAGGGTGAAGCCCGCGTCCGGTGCCACGCGCATGCCGCCTTCGACCCCCATGACGAAAAGCGTTCCCGGCGGCGTGGCCCTCGGGATCCCGTGTGCGAGGCTGCCGACCTCTCGCGGCAACAGGCGGACCTTCGGGGACCCCTCCTGCGGCGCCAATGGCATCGGCCGCTCCTTTCCCTGTGCGCTCGCTGCGTGTTGCCGGGGGTGCCCGTCCTGGTCCGGACGGGCGATTACCGGTGGCGACGGGGGGAGACGCCTCGTCCACCTCCTGGGCTGCCCTCCCGACTGAAGGTCTGGCCGGACCCGCTCGCGTTGCGGGGATCTTAGGCGGTCCGGTCCGGGACCGGTCCCGGACCGGTGGGACGGTGACCCGGGCGGTTCGGCTTGGGACCCGTCCCGAAGTGCGCGGAAAACAATGGCGTCGGCCTGTCCGTCCACGATGAAGGGACCAGGATGTCCGACTCTCCGCGCCCAACGGGTGATGATCCGCTGGCCGTCGCTCTCGCGAACGCGTCCCTGCTCGGCATCGGCTACCTGTTCCTGGGACGGCGCGGGCTCGCGGTCGTCACCGGGCTGGTCACACTCGTGCTCGCCGTCCTGCTCGCCTCGGTCGTGCAGGCGGTGTGGTTCGAAATCATCGTGGTGCTGTGGTGGGCCGCCTTGATCGCACACGGGTGGACACTGGCCGCCCGTGGGCCGGTCCGGCGGAGACGGCGGCTGATCGCGGCCGCGACCGCACTCCCGGTGCTGTTGACGGTGGGGGTCCTGCGATTCGACGCCTCCGGGATCGAGGAGGCCACCGCCAAGGCCCGCGGCAGCGGCGACTGCGCACGGGCGCTGGCGGCTCAGCGGCGCGTGTGGTTCGGCCAGCGTGTGGCGGACGCCCCGCTCGCGGCGCGCGGGAACGAGACCGTCCAGGCATGCCGGAGGATCGCGGCGGCCGAGGACAAGCTCGCCGCCGCGCTGTCGGGTGACGTGAACGCGTTGCGGGCCGGGTTCCACGGTCTCACGAGGGTCCTTGCGGATCTGCCGGGCCACGAGGAGATGGTCCGGACCGTTCTGGACGGGTTCCTCCGCCGGCTGCCCGCCGGCAAGCCCTGCGCCACGGCCGCGATCACCGATGAGCTCCTCCTGCGGAGGGCCCGTGGGAACGTGCTGGACGGAGCCACCGCCATCGTCCCCCAGACCGCGCCCGCCGCCCTCGTCCGATGCGGCGACGACACCATGACCGCCGAGGACTGGGCAAGTGCGCGCATGCGCTACCAGCAGATGCTCGACGAGTACCCGGGCCACGGGCTCAGGGGCAAAGCCGAAGACGGCGTCGAACGGGCCACCCTGGCCGGCGAACTCGCGCAGGTCCGCGCGCTTCTGGGGGAGAGGTTCGGCGACCAGCCCGAGTACTGCTCCGAGCCCGCCAAGTACAGCGGCGCCGCTCCGTACGGCAAGGGGACCAACCGCGCCTTCTTCGCCGGCGACGACGAGTACACCGGCCGCCTCCCAGGCACGTGGCGGACCACGGACATCGCCAAAGCGGTTCTCGTGGTCTGCGTGGACGAGAGGGAGTACGGCAAGGTCGCCCAGACCTGTCCTTACACCGGGGCCGGGACCGGCGTCACCTACGTGACCTTCCGCAAGATCGCCGTCCCGGTCAAGGCGTACGAACTGCGGACCGGGAAACGCGTCGCCGACAGAGAACTGCAGATCGGCGGCAGGAGCTGCCCATCGTCCTTTTCCTACAGCTCCGTTCCCGGTCTCGGCTCTTCTCCGCCGAGCAAGAAGTACGTCAAGCCTTCCACCGCCGACATCCGTGCCGCCTTCGGCTCCCTGATCACTCGCTGACCGCGTCCGGCGCGGGCGGCGACCGGGCGGACCGAAAGAAGCCGTGCCGTCCCGGGACCGGTTCCAGGCCCGGGACGGCACGCCGCGGTGCGGTTCGGCGAGGTCCTGATCGGGTCAGGACTTGGCGAGGGTGATGCTCCGCGCCGGGCCCACCGTCAGCGCGTCCGCGGCCTCGTCCAGGTCGACCACGACCTCGTCGCCGTCGAGGATCTCCCCCGACAACAGCTCCCGCGCGAGCTGGTCGCCGATCGCCGTCTGCACCAGGCGGCGCAGCGGGCGCGCCCCGTACAGCGGGTCGTAGCCGGTCAGCGCCAGCCACTCGCGGGCCGCCTCGGTCACCGTCAGCGTGAGCTGCCGGTCCGACAGCCGCCTGCCGAGCCGGTCGACCTGCAGGTCGACGATCCGGGTGAGCTCCTGCGTGGACAGCGCGTCGAACAGGATCACGTCGTCCAGCCGGTTCAGGAACTCCGGCTTGAACGCGGCGCGGACCGCGTTCATGACGGCGTCCCGCTTGGCGCCGTTCTCCAGCGTCGGGTCGATCAGGAACTGCGACCCCAGGTTGGAGGTGAGGATCAGGATCGCGTTGCGGAAGTCGACCGTGCGGCCCTGCCCGTCGGTGAGGCGCCCGTCGTCCAGCACCTGCAGGAGGATGTCGAACACCTCGGGGTGGGCCTTCTCGACCTCGTCCAGCAGCACCACCGAGTACGGGCGGCGCCGCACGGCCTCGGTGAGCTGCCCGCCCTCCTCGTAGCCGACGTAGCCGGGCGGGGCGCCGACCAGGCGGGCCACCGAGTGCTTCTCGGAGTACTCGCTCATGTCGATCCGCGTCATCGCCCGCTCGTCGTCGAACAGGAACTCGGCGAGGGCCTTGGCCAGCTCGGTCTTGCCCACGCCCGTCGGGCCCAGGAACAGGAACGAACCGGTCGGGCGGTCGGGGTCGGCGACCCCGGCGCGGGCGCGGCGGACCGCGTCCGACACCGTCCGGACGGCCTGCTCCTGCCCGATCAGCCGCCGGCCGAGCTCCTCCTCCATGCGCAGCAGCTTGGCGGTCTCGCCCTCCATGAGGCGCCCGGCCGGGATGCCCGTCCAGGACGCGACCACGTCGGCGACGTCGTCCGGGCCGACCTCCTCCTTCACCATGGCGTCGCGGTTCTCGCCGTCGGCGGCGGCGACGGCGTCGTCCAGCTGCTTCTCCAGCGCCGGGATCTCGCCGTAGGTCAGCCGCGCCGAGGTCTCCAGGTCGCCGTCGCGCTGCGCGCGCTCGGCCTCCCCGCGGAGCTGGTCGATGCGCTCCTTGATCTCACCGACCCGGTTCAGGCCCGCCTTCTCCCGCTCCCACCGGCCCACCAGCCCGTTCAGCTGCTCCTGCCGGTCGGCCAGGTCGCGGCGCAGCCGCTCCAGGCGCTGCTTGGACGCCTCGTCGGTCTCCTTGCCGACCGCCAGCTCCTCCATCCTGAGCCGGTCGACCGCACGCTGCAGCTCGTCGATCTCCACGGGCCGGGAATCGATCTCCATCCGGAGCCGGGACGCCGACTCGTCGATCAGGTCGATCGCCTTGTCCGGCAGGAACCGGGAGGTGATGTACCGGTCCGACAGCGTGGCGGCGGCCACCAGCGCCGAGTCGTTGATCTGCACCTTGTGGTGCGCCTCGTACCGGCCCTTCAGCCCGCGCAGGATCGCGACGGTGTCCTCCACCGACGGCTCGCCCACCAGCACCTGCTGGAAGCGGCGCTCCAGGGCCGCGTCCTTCTCGATCCGCTCGCGGTACTCGTCCAGCGTGGTCGCGCCGATCATGCGCAGCTCGCCGCGCGCCAGCATCGGCTTGAGCATGTTGCCGGCGTCCATCGCGCCCTCGGCGGCGCCCGCCCCGACGACCGTGTGCAGCTCGTCGATGAACGTGACGATCTGCCCGTCGCTCTGCTTGATCTCGTTCAGGACGGCCTTGAGCCGCTCCTCGAACTCGCCCCGGTACTTGGCGCCCGCGACCATCGCGCCCAGGTCCAGCGACACCAGCCGCTTGCCGCGCAGCGACTCGGGCACGTCGCCCGCCACGATCCGCTGCGCCAGGCCCTCCACCACCGCGGTCTTCCCGACCCCGGGCTCGCCGATCAGCACCGGGTTGTTCTTCGTCCGGCGGGACAGCACCTGCACCACCCGGCGGATCTCGGCGTCCCGGCCGATCACCGGGTCGAGCCGGCCGTCCCGGGCCGCGCCGGTCAGGTCGACGCCGTACTTCTCCAGCGCCTGGTAGGTGTCCTCGGGGTTCTCGCTGGTCACCCGGGCGTGCCCGCGGACCTTCTCGAACGCGTCCAGCAGCGCCTGCGGCGTCGCCCCGAACTCCTTCAGCAGCCCCGCGGCGGGACCGCCGTCGGCGGCCAGGCCCACCAGCAGGTGCTCGGTCGAGACGTACTCGTCCTCCAGCTGCTTGGCCCGGTTCGCCGCGGTGTTGACCGCCACGATCAGCTGCCGCGACATCTGCGGCGACGACACCGTCGACCCCGCCGCCTTCGGCATGCCCGCCAGCTGCTCCTCCGCGCGGCGGCGCAGCGCCTGCCAGTCGGCGCCCACCGCCTCCAGCAGCGGCACCGCCGTGCCCTCCGGCTGGCCGATGAGCGCGACCAGCAGATGCTGCGGCTCGACCTGCGGGTGCCCTTCGGCCGCCGTCCGGCGGACCGCGACCGACACCGCCTCCTGGCTCTTCTGCGTCAGCTTGTAGTCCATGTTCGGTTGACCCCCACTCCCCGTCACATCAGTCTTCGCGGCCGCGCTCGCGCCACACCACGACACCGGTGTGGCGGATCGGCACCAGATCGCCGCCCGGCGTCCCGCCGGGACCCGCCGCCGGGGCGGTGTCGCCGCGCCGGCGCTGCTGCGCCAGGCGCGCGGCCACGGCCCGGGTCGACTCGAGTTCGTTGGCCAGGTCCTCCAGCGCGGCGTGCGCCTTCGCCAGCTGCTCGCGGAGGATGACGTTGTCCCGCTGCAGCTCGAGGATGTGCTTGATGCCCGACAGGTTGATGCCCTCCTCCTGGGAGAGCCGCTGGATCTCCCGGAGCAGCACGATGTCGCGCATCGAGTAGCGGCGGCCCCGCCCGGCCGTCCGGCCGGGGGAGACCAGCCCGAGCCGGTCGTAGGTGCGCAGCGTCTGCGGGTGCAGGCCCGACAGCTGCGCCGCCACCGAGATCACATAGACCGGGGTGTCGTCGCCGAAGGCGTCCATGACGAACTCACTCCTCCCGCGCCTTCTGGAGCAGCTCACTGCGCAGGTCGTCGCCCGCGCCCGTGGCGCGCAGCCGCTCCAGGGCCTCGCGCGTCTGGTCGTCCACCTTCTGCGGCACCTGCACGTCCACCGTCACCAGCAGGTCGCCCTTGGTGCCGTCGCGCCGGGAGGCGCCGCGGCCCCGCACCCGGAACGTCCGGCCGTTCGGGGTGCCCTCCGGCAGGCGCAGCGTCACCGGCTGCCCCTGGAACGTCGGCACCCTGATCTCCGCGCCCAGCGCCGCCTCCGGGAACGTCACCGGCACCGTCAGCGTCAGGTTGTCGCGGTCGCGCCCGAACACCGGATGCGGCCGGACCTTGATGTTCACGTACAGGTCGCCGCCCGGGCCGCCGTTCTCGCCCGGCGCCCCCTTGCCCTTGAGCCGGATCTTCTGGCCGTCGGCGACGCCCGCCGGGATCCGCGCCTGGATCGTCCGGGTGCCGGTCGCGCGGCCGCTGCCGGTGCACGTCGGGCAGGGGTCGTCCACCACCAGGCCCCGGCCGCGGCACTCGCGGCACGGCTCCTGGAACCCGAAGCTGCCCAGGTTGCGGGTCTCGTGCCCGGTGCCCTCGCAGGACGGGCACACCCGCGGCACGGTGCCCGCCTTGGCGCCCGTCCCGCGGCAGCTCGGGCACGCGGCCTCGCTGGTCAGCTTGAGCGGAACGGTCACCCCGTTCATCGCCTTGCCGAACGACAGCGTCACCTCGGTCTCCACGTCCGCGCCGCGCCGTGCCCGGCGCGACCCGGCGGTGGTCCGGGTGCCGCCACCGCCGCGCCCGAACAGCCCGCCGAACAGGTCGCCCAGCCGGTCGCCGGCGCCCCCGGCGCCGCCCGCGCCGCCACCGCCCCCGGTCTGCCCGAAGAGGTCGCCCAGGTCGAACCCGAAGCCGCCGCCGCCCTGCTGCCCGCGGAAACCGCCCGGCATCGCCCGCACCGCGTCGTACTCCTTGCGGCGCTTCTCGTCGGACAGGACGTCGTAGGCCTCGGAGACCTCCTTGAAGCGGTCCTCGGAGTCGGTGTCGCCCTTGTTGGCGTCCGGGTGGTACTTGCGGGCCAGCTTCCGGTAGGACTTCTTGATGTCGTCCTGGGAGGCGTTCTTCGCGACACCGAGGACTTTGTAGTAGTCCTTCTCCAGGTAGTCCTTGGTGCTCACGGCGCCCCGCTCTCTGCTCGTGCCACTGTCGTCAAGTCGTGTCTGCCCCGCGGCGGCCCCGCCCCGATCCGCCGGGTGCGGGGCCACCGCGAGTGTCGGCCGGCGCGCCGCCGGGACGGGCCCGCCCCGGACGGCGCGCGATCAGGCCGGGCCGCCGGCCTGCTCGCCGTCACCGGCCGTGCCGCCGGAACCGGCGGCGCCGGGCGCCGGCGCGGCGCTCGGGTCGGGCTCGGCCACCGCGACCCGGGCGGGCCGCAGGACCCGCTCCCCGATCCGGTAGCCGGGCTGCAGGACGTCGGTCACGCTGGTCTCGGTCACGTCGGCCGAGTACCCGTGCATGAGGGCCTCGTGGACGGTCGGGTCGAACGGCTCGCCCTTCGCCCCGTACCGCTCCAGGCCGAGCTTTCCGGTCACCGCCTCCAGCGCCTCGCCCACCGACTTGAACCCGCCCACGAGCTCGTCGTGGTCGCGGGCCCGGCCGATGTCGTCCAGCACCGGGAGCAGTTCGTTCAGCACGTTCGCCAGGGCCTGCTCGCGCACGGCCACCCGGTCCCGCTCGACCCGCTTGCGGTAGTTGTCGTACTCCGCCTTGAGCCGTTGCAGGTCCGCGGTGCGCTCGGCGAGCTGGGTCTTGAGCGCTGCGGCCTCCCCGTCCGCGGCGGGCGCCGTGCCCCCGCCCGGGGTGGCGCCGCCGGGGGCCGCCCCGCCGGGCGCGCCCGGGGGCTGCGGCTGCGCCGCCGGCTCCCGGACCGCGCCCGTCTGGGGGTCGATGCGCCGCTTGTCGCGGATCACCGGGCCCTCACGCTCCTCGCCCTCGCCCTTGGTGGGAGGGGTCGTCACGCGGCACCGTCCTTCTTTTCCTTGTCGTCGTCCACGATCTCGGCGTCGACCACCTCGTCGTCCTGACCGGCGGCGCCGCCCTGGGCGTCGGCCGTCGGGCCGGCGTCGGCGCCGGCCTGCGCGCCCTCGGGGTTCTGCGCGTACATCGCCGCGCCCATCTTCTGGCTGACCTGGGCCAGCTTCTCGGCGCTGGTGCGGATGGCGTCGACGTCGGTGCCCTCGAGGTTCTTCTTGACCTCGGCGACGGCCTCCTCGACCTCGGTCTTGGTCTCCGCGGGGATCTTCTCGTCGTTCTCCCGCAGGAACTTCTCGGTCGAGTACGCGAGGGTGTCGGCCTGGTTGCGGACCTCGGCCTCCTCCTTGCGCCGGCGGTCCTCCTCGGCGTACTCCTCGGCGTCGCGCATCATCTTGTCGATGTCGTCCTTGGGCAGCGCGCTGCCGCCCGTGATGACCATCGACTGCTCGCGGCCGGTGCCCTGGTCCTTGGCGCTGACGTTGACGATGCCGTTGGCGTCGATGTCGAAGGTGACCTCGATCTGCGGCACGCCGCGCGGCGCCGGGGGCAGGCCGGTGAGCTGGAAGGTGCCCAGCTTCTTGTTGTAGGCGGCGATCTCCCGCTCGCCCTGGAAGACCTGGATCTCCACGGACGGCTGGTTGTCGTCGGCCGTGGTGAAGGTCTCCGAGCGCTTGGTGGGGATGGTGGTGTTGCGCTCGATGATCTTGGTGAAGATGCCGCCCTTGGTCTCGATCCCCAGCGACAGCGGGGTCACGTCCAGCAGCAGGACGTCCTTGACCTCGCCCTTGAGCACGCCCGCCTGCAGGCTCGCGCCGATCGCCACGACCTCGTCGGGGTTGACGCCCTTGTTGGGCTCCTTGCCCCCGGTCAGCTCCTTGACCAGCTCACTGACGGCCGGCATGCGCGTCGAGCCGCCGACCAGGACGACCTGGTCGATGCCGTCCACGGTGATCCCGGCGTCCTTGAGCACCTGCTTGAACGGCGCCTTGGTCCGCTCCAGCAGATCGGAGGTCATCCGCTGGAACTCGCCCCGGGTCAGCTTCTCGTCCAGGTGCAGCGGACCCTCGGAGGAAGCGGTGATGTAGGGAAGGTTGATCTGCGTCTCCGAGGACGACGACAGCTCGATCTTGGCCTTCTCGGCCGCCTCGCGCAGCCGCTGCAGCGCCATCTTGTCCTTGGACAGGTCCACGCCGTTGGCGTTCTTGAACTTCTCCACCAGCCACTCGACGACCTTGTTGTCCCAGTCGTCGCCGCCCAGGTGGTTGTCACCGGAGGTCGCCTTGACCTCGACCACCCCGTCGCCGACCTCCAGCAGCGACACGTCGAAGGTGCCGCCGCCCAGGTCGAACACCAGGATGGTGGCCTCGTTCTCCTTCTCCAGGTGGTAGGCCAGCGCCGCGGAGGTGGGCTCGTTGATGATCCGCAGCACGTTCAGCCCGGCGATCTGCCCGGCCTCCTTGGTGGCCTGCCGCTGGTGGTCGGAGAAGTAGGCCGGCACGGTGATCACCGCGTCGGTCACCTTCTCGCCCAGGTAGGCCTCGGCGTCCCGCTTGAGCTTCTGCAGCACGAACGCGCTGATCTGCTGGGGGGTGAACGGCTTGTCGTCGATCTTGGTCTTCCAGTCGGTGCCCATCTCGCGCTTGACCGACCGGATGGTGCGGTCGACGTTGGTCACCGCCTGCCGCTTGGCGACCTCACCGACCAGCACCTCGCCGTTCTTGGCGAACGCCACCACCGACGGCGTGGTCCGCGAACCCTCCGCGTTGGCGATCACCGTGGGCTCGCCGCCCTCCAGGATCGCGACGACCGAGTTGGTCGTCCCCAGGTCGATACCGACCGCACGTGTCATGTCCCTCGTCCTCCGTCGTGTGGTTCTCGTCCGGTATGTGGGCCGGCCCGCCTCCGCCTGAGGGCGGGACGGCGGCCGGTCGAGTCTCTGTTGGCAAGGGTGCCGTGAGCGACTCCCTCTGTCAAATCACTTGAGTCTTGGCGACTCAACTTTGCTGACGACCTCTTCAACAGGACGATTGAGCGATGTATTCCGGTTCCCCGCGGCCGGGAGCGAGCGCAGATTCGTCGCCGAGGACGACGGCCCGGGGCCGCGCCCTCCGCCGGACGAGCGACCGCCCTCCGCCGTGAGAAGGACGCCGGGCGATGGCGGGCGTTCCGGACCGGGGTGTAAGAAGTGGCCGATCTCGATCACTTCCCGGGTGATGGCCCCCAAACCCCCGGGACGAAGGGTTCGACGTGACGGATCCCGACGACAGGGCCCGGTTCACGGCGCTGTACGACACGCACTACGACCGCGTGTACGCCTACGCCGTGAGCCGGGCCGGCCGGCATCTCGCCGAAGAGGTCGCCGGTGACACGTTCTGTGTCGCCTGGCGGCGGATGCGCGACCTGCCGGACGCCGAGCTGCCGTGGCTGCTCGGCATCGCCCGCAACGTGGTGCGCGAGTCGTACCGCACCCAGGCCCGGCGCGACTCCCTGGACGCCGAGCTGCGCGCCTGGACCTCGCCGGCCGAGCTGACCGCCGGCGACATCGCGGAGGCGGTGGTCGAGCGCGCCGAGATGCTGCGGGCGCTGGCCGCCCTCTCCGCGGAGGACCGCGAGCTCCTCACGCTGGTCGCCTGGCACGGCCTCACCCCCGGCCAGGTGGCGCGGGTGGTCGGGTGCTCGAAGGCGACCTTCTTCGTGCGCCTGCACCGCGCCCGGCGCCGCCTCGCGCGCGCCCTCACCCTGCCTCCCGCCGCCCCTCCGGCCGGGGAGGCCGCCGCACGATCCGTACTGACCCCTGGAAGTGAGCGCGCATGAGCGACCGCGACGACATCATGGACCGGATCGCCGGCACCCGTCCCGCCTCCCTCACACCTCCGCACGACCCGTCCCGGCGCGACCGCGACCTCGCCCGCGCCATGACCGCCGCCGTCCCGGGACCGTCCAGGACGGGCCGCGGCGGACGCTCCGCGCGCCGGGCACCGCGCTGGGCCGCCCTCGGCACCGGCCTCACCGCCGCCGCGGCGGCCGCGATCGTGGCGATCAGCGGTCTCGGGACGGGCACCCCGGCCGGGCCGCCGTCCGCGCCCCCGACCAAGGCCGGGCAGCCAGGGGCGTCGGTGGAGGCGTTGCAGCAGATGTCGAGCCGGCAGGTGCTTCTGATGGCCGCGACCGCGGCGGAACGCAAGCCGGCCACCGACGGCGCCTACTGGAAGGTGAGCCACATCCGGCAGAACCACGCCGGCAGGTCACTTGAGGTGGACTGGAAAGGCAAGGACGGGGCGTACTGGAGCGGGCACCTCTGGCTCGGAGGGCCCAGAAAGCCTGCGGGAGAGCGCGGCTGGCTCACGCGCGGCCCGCGGTCGAACCGGTTCTCGGTGGTGGACCAGCCGCTCACCCTGAAGGAGATCCGCGGCCTGCCCACCACCCCCGAGGGCATCGAGCGGTGGGCGCGGAAGGTCGCGTCCGGGGTCTCTCCCAACTGGCGGAAGGTGGACATCGAGGGATTCGTCGACACCCTCCTGACCTACCTGCTGGTCCAGGTGCCCGCGCTGCCCGCGACCCGGGCGGCGGCGTTCCGGGCGCTGGCCGACCGGCCGGGCGTCCGGGACGGCGGCGTCGCCCGCGACCAGCGCGGACGGCCGGGCCGCGAGCTGCGGCTCGGCAAGGACGGGCAGGAGCGTGTGCTGGTCGATCCCGCCACCTCGCAACTGCTGTCGATCAGGACGGTCCTTCCCAGGCACCCCGAGTTCTCGGAGACCTACCTGGAAGTCGGCTGGACCGACGAGAAGCCGCGCGTGCCGACCGCTCCCTGAGGCCGGGGCGGGGCCGTGAAGGCGGATCCCCGGTGCGGATGAGTACGGGGTGACAGCCTCCCCCACGACAAGGACCTCCCATGAGACAGAGCCACGCCTCGGCCGAGGCCGCGGAGCCCGGATCCGACCCACCGGCGGACGACGCGGAGACGATCGCGAGGTCGTGGCATGAGCCCGAACTGTTCGCCGGGATCTTCCACCGGTACTTCGCGGAGATCCACCGCTACGTCGCCCGCCGCCTGGGCGCCGACGCCGCCGACGACATCGCCGCCGAGACGTTCCTGGCCGCGTTCCGCCGCCGGGACCGGTTCGACCCGGAGAAGGGGGCGGTCCGGGCCTGGCTGTACGGGATCGCCACCAACCAGGTCGGCCTGCACCGGCGGGCCGAGCGGCGCCACTACCGCGCGCTCGCCCGCACCCCGGTCGACGGCGTCGCCGACGGTCACGAGGACCGCGTCGCCGCCCGGGTCAGTGCGGGCGAGGTCGGGGGAGAGCTCGCCAGGGCCCTGGCCCGGCTGTCCTCCGGCGACCGCGACGTCCTCCTCCTGGTGGCGCTCGCGGACCTCTCGTACGACGAGGTCGCGGCGGCGCTGGATCTGAAGACCGGCACGGTGGCGTCAAGGCTGCACAGGGCTCGGAAGAAGGTGCGCGAGGCGCTGGGCGGGGCCGATCGGATGCTGACCACTGAGGAGTCCACGGCATGAACGAGATGAAGATGGTCCGCGATCTGCTCGCCGAGCCCGCGCCGCCGTCCGTCCGCGCCACCGGCGCGGCATTGCAGGCCCTGGAGTCGGAGATCGCCGGACGCCGTCCGCGGCGCCGCGTCCGGGCCCGGCGGCGCCTGGTCGGGCGGATGCAGCTCGGCCTCACCGGCCTGGTCGCCGCTGGGGCCGCGGCCGCCGTCGCCGTCGCCACGTTGGGGGGCGGCGGGACGGCGGTACCGCAGCCGGAGGAGTCCGGCGGCACGTCTGCGCGGTCGATCCTGCTTGCCGCGGCCGAGCAGGCGGCCAAGGAGCCGACCGGGCGCTACTGGCGCGTCCAGACCGTCGACGGCCAGGCATACCGGGTCGGCGACGAGGGCGCGGGCGGCTACACCGTCCTGGGCTACACCTCCCAGTGGGACAGGTGGACGGCCCGCTCAGACTCGGACGACAACGTCCTCTATGCCCGCGACCTGGGCGCCCGCCCGCTGACAGCGGCCGACAAGGCCGCCTGGAAGAAGGCGGGCTCGCCCAAGACGATGCGCGTCTGGTCCAACGACCACTGGGCCACGCTCAGCACCGTCCCGGGCAAGACGTACGGTGTCGGGCCCGGCGGGTGGCAGGAGGACCGCACCACCTCCGAGCGGAAGAAGCGGGCCGCCAAGGATTTCGAGCAGGTCTGCGCGAAGATGCGCAAGGACGGCAAGCCCCTCTCCGACGCGGACTGCCGCGCGCTCAGGGAGGGCCCGAACGACGTGAGCGTGGTAGCCGACCCGTCGAAGGTCGGGGAACTGCTCTTCCCCAAGCGCACCAAGCAGATCCCAGCGCACGCCCGGGAGGTGCCCGCAGGTCTCCGGACGCAGGAACGCGACGCCGCGGGCGACCTGATGTCGGGCTTCATGTTCCTCACCCTTCGCCCCGCGACGCCCGAGGTGCGGGCGGCGGCGTTCCGTCTCCTCGCCGGCGTGTCCGGCGTCCGGACGATCGGGTCGGTGACCGACGACCGGGGGCGCACCGGGATCGGGCTGGCCGCGCGCGGCACCATGCAGGAGGGCAGCGGAACCGTCTTCGACTACCAGCTCATCCTGGAGCCGAAGACCTACCGGATCCTCTCCGGGCGGAAGGTCGTGGTCAAGCCGGGCGGCTCCATGAAGGGCATGCGGCCGGGGGACGTCCTGAACCGGGATCTCGTCCTCCAGGCCGGCTGGACGAACGAGACCCCGCACCACGCCTGACACTCCATGCTGCGGAGGGCCTGGCCGGGGACTCACCCCCGGCCGGGCCTGCGCGCCTCAAGGCCGTCGAGGACGGTTTCGAGGCCGAAGGCGAAGCGGGCCTCCAGGATGTTCTCGGTGTCGTCGCCGGACCAGATGTCGCGGATGTGCGCGGCCAAGCGGGGGCGTTCGGCGTCCATCCGGGCGAGGTAGGGGCCCAGGGAGTGCATCCAGTCCGCGGCGGTGGTGCCGGTCTGGGCGGCGTGCCGGCCGGCCTCGCTCCCGGCGGCGCCGACGACGTAGTCGACGACCAGTGACCAGGCGTATTCGAGGTCGTGGCCGGTGAAGCCGGCGTGCGCGAAGACGGCGAGGGTCTCGTCGAGGGCGCGGGCGGCGTTGGGGCCCAGCATGGGGCGGTCGCCGAAGAGGGTGACCGTCCAGGGGTGTCGGTGGATCATCGCGCGGAGGCCGCGGGCGTAGCCGGCGGCGGCCTCGCGCCAGCCCCGCTCGGCGGGGTCGGGGACGGTCACCTCGCCCATGACGCGGTCGAGGGCCAGTTCGAGCAGCTCGTCCTTGTTGGCCACATGCCAGTAGACGGAGGTGGCGCCCGCGTTGAGGCGGGTGCCGAGGCGGCGCATGCTCAGGCCCGCGAGCCCCTCGGCGTCGAGGAGGCCGAGGGCGGCGTCGACGATCTGGTCGCGGCCGAGGGTGGGCTGCTCGCGGCGCCGCCGTTCGGGGCGCGTCCACACCGAGGTGGGGCCCTTCTCGCTCCCGGCCATCGCCCGGTCTCCTCTCCCTCACCTCTCCCGCGTATCTCGTACAGAGTATGAGAGTTGAACAGCGTGCGAGTTTACTCGTACAGTGTGCGAGTCAACTCTGCCTGATCTCCGGGCCCGGGCACGGCTGGACGGGCGCCCGCACGCTCGGCGGGCTGGCCGTCGCCGCGGTCGCGCTGGCCGCGTTCGCCGCCTGGCAGCACCGCAACCCCGAGCCGATGCTCGATCTGCGGCTGCTGGCCCGGCCCGGCTTCTCCGGCGCCGCGATCGTGATCGCGCTGTTCGCGTTCGCGCTGGCCGGGACGCTGTTGGCGCTGACCCAGTTCCTCCAGCTGGTGCTGGCGTACGGGCCGCTGAAGGCCGGGCTGGCGCTGCTGCAGGTGGCGGTCGCGGCGGCGTTCGGCAACGGCGCGGGCGCCGCGCTGGACGCCCCCCTGCTCGCCGCCTTCGTGCTGCGGCGCTCCGTTCCCGGCGCGCCGCCCGTCGCGCAAGCGGCTCCTTCGGCGGAGCCGGCGAAGTCGGACTGACTCCTTCGGTCAGCGCAGGTCGCCGGGGGTGGTGCCGGTCTCGCTCAGGGGGAGGCCGAGTTCGGCTCGTTCGACCAGCCAGGGGCTCGGGCGGTAACGCGGGTCGCCGGTGGCGGCGTGCAGGGCGCGGAGAATGCGCAGGATGGTGGAGGGCCCCACGCGATCGCCCCATTCCAGAGGTCCCTGCGGGTAGCCCAGGCCGAGCTTGACGGCCGTGTTGATGTCCTTGGGGTCGGCCAGGCGCAGTTCGGCGATCGCGGAGGCGACGTTAACGATCGAAGCGAGCAGCCGTTGCGCGACCGTACCGGGGGCGTCTCGTACGACGGTCACGGGCTGGCCGGTGCTGCCGAGTGCGGCGAGCGCGGCCCGTCCTACGGCGGGGTCCACTCCGGGGTGCACGGCCAGGGTGAGCCGCCCGGAGAAGTCGCCCAGGGGGTCGACCGAGAGGGTCCGTTCGGCGGGGAGGCCGTGCGCATGGGCGGCCTCAAGCGCGCTCTGGCCGTACGGGGTGACCAGGATGACCGCCTCATCAGAAGGCCGCGGACCCGCTTCCAGCTGGACGTCGCCCTTGGCGAGGAGAGTGCGCAGGGGCTCGGAGTCGTGCACCCACACCGGACGCGGGTCGGCCGAGGGGATGGGCGGCTCGGGCGGCTCCTGCTTGGCGCCGTCCACGTACCGGTAGAAGCCCTCGCCCGTCTTACGGCCGAGCAGCCCGGCCTCTACGCGGGTGCGCGTGACCCTGGACGGCCGCAGCCGCGGGTCCCCGTAGAAGCCGTTCCAGATGATTTCCATCACCGGGTGGGAGACGTCCAGGCCGGTCATGTCGAGCAGCTCACACGGGCCCATCTTCAAGCCGAGGGCCTCGCGGGCGATGCGGTCGAGGTCCGCGGGCTCGGCCACCGCCTCGGACAGCACCTGCATGGCCTCGGTGACCAGCCCGCGCCCGGCGTGGTTGACCAGGAAGCCGGGGGTGTCGGGGGCCAGCACGGGCTCGTGGCCCAGCCGCCGCACGAGGTCCACCAGCTCGCCGGGCAGCCAGGCGGCCGTCCGGGCACCGGGGATCACCTCGACCAGGCGCATCAGCGGCACGGGATTGAAGAAGTGCAGGCCCGCCAGGCGGCTCGGATCCTCCATCGCGGCGCCGATCGCGGTCACCGACAGGGAACTGGTGTTGGTGACCAGGACCGTGCCCTCGCCGCACACCTTCTCCAGTGCCGCGAACAGCTCCCGCTTGGTCTCCAGGTCCTCGCGCACGGCCTCGACCACCAGGTCGCAGCCGTCGGCGGGGGCCAGCGGGTCGCCGACCGGGCGGAGCCTGGCCTTGGCCGCCGCGGCGTCGCCGGCCGTCATGCGGCCCTTGCCGGCGAGCTTGTCGAACATCGCGCCGACCTGGTCGACGGCGGCGGTCACGGCCTCGGCGCGCACGTCGGCCAGCTCCACCGTCAGGCCGCCCGCCGCGGCGAGCTGGACGATCCCGCGCCCCATCACGCCGGTCCCGATCACCCGGATCGTGCGGACCCGCCCGGCCGTCCACCGCTCCATCAGCGCATCTCCCTGTCGTTCCCGCCTGTCGTTCCGGCACCGCGGTCGCGTGTCGTCGTGCTGGTATGGAATCCCACCGGGGCGGTCGAATTCAAGAGTTGACTCAGTACAATCGACCGATGGCTGATACCTGAACAGTCATAATCGGGTCATGGAGTTCCGGCACCTCGCCGGGTTCGTGGCCGTGGCCGAGGAGCTGCACTTCGGCCGGGCCGCCGCCCGCCTGCACATCGCCCAGCCGCCGCTCAGCCAGCAGATCCGCCAGCTCGAACACGAGCTCGGCGTGCAGCTGTTCGAGCGCAGCACCCGTTCGGTGCGGCTCACCTCGGCGGGCCGGGCGTTCCTCGAACCCGCCCGGCGCGTGCTGGCCGACCTCGACGTCGCCCGCCGCGCCGCGCAGGCCGGGGGACGCGGCGAGGTCGGCCGGGTGACGATCGGGTTCGCCGGGGCCAGCAGCCACGAGACGCTGCCCGTGCTCACCAAGGCCGTCCGCGCCCGGCACCCCGGCATCGAGCTGGTGCTGCGCGGCCAGACCTACTCCGGCGAGGCCGTCACCAAGGTCGCGGGCGGCGACCACGACCTCGGCTTCGTCCGGCTGCCCGTGCACCGCGAGGGCGTCCTCGTCCGGCTGATCGAGCGGGAGTTCCTGGTCGCGGCGCTGCCCGCCGAGCACCCGCTGGCCCGCCACCACGAGATCCGGCTGCCCGACCTGGCCGCCGAACCGTTCGTGACCTTCCCCGGCACACGCGGCTCGGCGGTGCGGGACGCCCTGGTGCACGCCTGCGTCGCCGCCGGGTTCCAGCCCCGGATCGTGCAGGAGGCGCCCGACTCGTACACGATCCTGGCGCTGGTCGGGGCGGGGGTCGGGGTCACGCTGACGGTCTCGTCGGTGCAGCACATCCGCATCCCCGGCATGGTCTACCGGCCGCTGGCGGGCCGTCCGAACGTGCTGGAGCTGGCGCTGGCCTGGCGCGCGGACAACCCGTCGGCGGCGCTGCGCTCCGTCCTGGCCGTGGCCGAGGAGGTCCTGCCCACCCCGGAGACCTCCTAGCGATCTCCGCGGCGGGCGATTATGTCGGCCGGCGTATCACTGTGTGCCGGATTTGGTATCGACCGTGATCGGGCCGGTGCGCCCGGGGCGTGCCTATCCTCGTGGCGGACGCCCGGGGACAGGGCGGACGCCAAGGGACATGGAGCGAGTGATGCGCGAAGCGGTGATCTGCGAGCCGGTACGGACCCCGATCGGCCGGTTCGGCGGGGCGTTGAAGACGGTCCCGCCGGTCGAACTGGCGGCGACCGTGATCCGGGCGCTGCTGGAGCGCACCGGCCTGCCCGGCGAGGCGGTGGACGAGGTGTTCCTGGGCAACTGCTACCCCACCTCCGACGCCCCCGCCATCGGCCGCGTCGCCGCACTGGACGCCGGGCTCCCCGTCGAGGTCGGCGGCCTCCAGATCGACCGGCGCTGCGGTTCCGGCCTCCAGGCCGTCGTGAACGCCGCCCTCCAGGTGCAGACCGGGGCGAGCGACCTGATCATCGCCGGCGGGGCCGAGAGCATGAGCTCCGCGCCGTTCTACACGACCGAGGCGCGCTGGGGCATCCGCGGCTCCGGCCTCGAACTGCACGACTCGCTCGCCCGGGGCCGCGTCACCGCGGGCGGCGACCGGTACCCGGTCCCCGGCGGCATGCTGGAGACCGCCGAGAACCTGCGCCGCGAGTACGGCATCTCCCGCGACGAGCAGGACCGCCTCGCCGTCATGTCGCACGAGCGGGCCGTGGCCGCCCAGCGCGAGGGCCGCTTCGCCGACGAGATCGTCCCGGTCACGGTGCGGTCCCGCAAGGGCGACACGGTCGTGGACGCCGACGAGCACCCGCGTCCGGGCACCACCGTGGAGAGCCTCGCCAAGCTGCGTCCCGTCCTCGGGAAGGGCGACGACCAGGCCACCGTCACGGCGGGCAACTCCAGCGGCCAGAACGACGGCGCCGCCGTGTGCGTGGTGACCACGCCCGAGCGCGCCGCCGAGCTGGGCCTGCGCCCCCTCGTCCGGCTGGTGTCCTGGGCGCGGGCGGGCGTGCCGCCCCGCACGATGGGGATCGGCCCGGTGCCCGCCACCGCGAAGGCGCTGGAGCGGGCCGGGCTCGGCCTGTCCGACATCGACCTCATCGAGCTGAACGAGGCGTTCGCCGCCCAGGTCCTCGCCGTCCTCCGCGAGTGGGGCCTGAAGGAGGACGACTACGACCGGCTCAACGTCAACGGCTCCGGCATCTCCCTGGGGCACCCGGTGGGCGCCACGGGCGCGCGGATCCTCGCCACCCTGGCCCGCGAGATGGACCGCCGCGAGGCCCGCTACGGGCTGGAGACCATGTGCATCGGCGGCGGCCAGGGCCTCGCCGCCGTCTTCGAGCGCGTCCCCGCCTGACCCTCCTCTCCCGGAATCTTTGCGAAGCCGGGTAACGATGGGCCTTCCCGTCCCACTTCCTGGTGTCAGAACACACCGAAGACAAGGGACGGACGGAGGTGCGGGCGATGACCGTTGGATCCGGAGGATCCGGAGCGCCCGGGGAACCGGGGGAGTCCCGGGACGCCGGGCGCTTCACCGCGATCTACGACGCCTGCCGGCAGCGCGTCTGGGCGTACGCCGCGGCGCGTGCCGGGCGGCAGGCCGCCGACGACGTGGTGAGCGAGACGTTCGCGGTGGCGTGGCGCCGGCTGGGTGACGTGCCCGAGCCGGCGCTGCCCTGGCTGCTCGGCGTCGCCCGGAACGTGCTGCGCGACCGCTACCGGGAGGAGGCCCGGCGCGCCGCGTTCACCACCGACTTCGCGGACGAGCCGCCGCCCGGCCGGGGCCGGGGCCGCCAGGGCCTCGCCGGCGCCGCCGAGGATGACATCGCCGAACGGGTCGCCGAGCGGCTCGCGGTGCTGCGCGCCATGGCCGCGCTGCCCGAGGGCGACCGGGAGATCCTGATCCTCGTCGCCTGGCAGGGCCTGTCCCCGAAGGACGCCGCCAAGGTCGTCGGGTGCAGCGCCACCGCGCTGCGCGTACGGCTGCACCGCGCCCGCAAGCGCCTGCTGCGCGCGGTCGAGGACGGCCCCGTGGAGGCCCCAGCGGACGGGGTCGCCCCCGCTCGTTCCCGCGTTCGGATGGTCAGTAAGGAGATGTCATGAGCCGCGACGTGATGCGGACCCTCACCGAGGCGCGTCCCACCCACCTTGACCCGGACGCCCCGGTCGACGCCGGGACCCGGGCCGCGGAACTGGCCCACGCCATGGCGCCCGCCGCCGCCCGCGGCGCCGCGGACCGCCGGGTGGTCCCGGGACGGCGCCGCGTCGCCCCGCTGTGGGGCGGCGGGCTCGGCCTGGTCGGCGCGGCCGCCGCGGCGGCGCTGGTCATCGCGTCCACGGGCGGCGGCGTCCCCGGCGACGGCGCACCGGGCGGCGACGGCGGGCCCACCGCCGGGCAGTTGGACGCCACGTCGGCCCGCACCGTGCTGCTCGCCGCCGCCGCGAAGGCGGAGACGGCCCCGGCGACGGGCAAGTACTGGCGCGTCCGCGAGATGTACCTGCTGCCGATCAAGGTGGGGCCGAAGGACCGTCCCTACACCGTCGAGGACGCCCGCATCTCGGAGCAGTGGACCGCCCGGAACGGGAGCAACTGGAGCGGCCACCGCACGGTGGGGGCCAAGCCGAAGACCCCGCAGGACGAGAAGGCGTGGCGGCTCGACGGCTCCCCGGCGCGATGGACCCTCGGCATCGGGGACACCGTCGACAAGCGGCCCGTGTACGTCCAGACCAAGCCGGAGCGGGGGACCCTGGTGAAGGTGGCCGGGTCCGCCGGCCTGCAGGTCCCGATCGCCGGGGACAGGCCGTCGTTCGCCGACCTGGAGAAACTCCCCACCGACCCGGCGGTTCTGCGCAAGCTCGCCGAGAAGCGCGCGCTCAACGACGGCGGCAGGGATCGCCTGCACGCCGCGAACGAGCAGGTGAGGCAGGTGTTCGCGGCGGGCAAGCTGCTCGACCTGCTGACCACCGCGCCGGTGCCGCCGAAGGTGCGGGCGGCGGCGTTCCGCGCGCTGGCCGACATGCCGGTCGTCCGGTCGGAGGGCCGGGCCGTGGACGGGCGCGGACGGCCCGGCGTGGCCTTCTCCATCGTCGCCTCGTACGGGACGAGCTCGACCGGCACCCGGCTGATCATCGACCCGGGCACCTCGCAGGTCCTGTCGGAGCACGTGATCAGCAAGGTCAAGGGCGGTGCCGTCCCGGGCAAGGAGCGCACCACGCTCTACCTGGGCGCGGGCTGGACCGACGAGGCCCCGAGGCCCCCGGCCCTCCCCTGACCCGCCGCTGAGAGCGCCGGTCGTACCTTCTCCGGGTACGGCCGGTGCTCTTTTGTGAGAGGGCCCAGCGAGGGCCCGTCACGGGCCGCCGGCGTCCCTGTTCGGCGGTTTCCGGGACGGACGGGTTTGCCTGGGATAAGGCCGCGCGTATATACACCGGTCACAAGTGGTACATCACGTGGCCGGTTCGCCTCGGGAGACGCATAAGCTACTGCCGAGTAGTATTCGGGCCCCGGATGAAGTGCGATCTGTCGCGAGCCCTACGCTGACAGCCAACGCCCGTACCTCAGGAGGACGGAACTGTGCAGTACGCGATCACGTTGATCGTCGGGCTCGTCGGTGTAGCGGTGGCGCTAGCGCTGGCGGGCCGGCGGGTGAGGTTCCTGTGGGATCTGTTCAAGAGCGGTCAGCCCGACCCCGATCGTGTTCTTCAGCTCAAGCGTGACAAGAAGAGCGGTGTGGAGGGGCAGGTCACCGAGGTCCTGGGGCAGCGCAAGCTGCTGAAGTGGACGGTGGCCGGTGCGGCGCATCTGGCGGTGATGTGGGCGTTCCTGCTGCTGATCACCGTGTACGGCGAGGCGGGCGTCCAGCTGCTGTTCGGGTTGCACGCCCACATCCCGTTCCTGCAGACCTGGGGGCCGATCGGGTTCGTCCAGGACACGATCGCGCTGGCGTGCCTGGCCGGTCTGGCCACCTTCGCGCTCATCCGGGTGAGGAACTCGCCGAAGAAGCTGGACCGGGGGTCGCGGTTCAAGGGCTCGCACACCGGCGGCGCGTGGCTGATCCTGTTCATGATCTTCAACGTGATCTGGACGATGCTGGCCTTCCGCGGCATGGAGGTCGCCAACGGCAACTTCTCCTACGGCAGGGCCGCCTACGCCTCCTACGGCGTCGGCCGGCTGCTGGAGAACATCGGCGAGCCCGACAGCGGCCTGCTGAACGGGCTGGAGGCCTTCTTCCTGCTGGCCCACATCGGCGTGGCGCTGATCTTCCTGGTGATCGTGGTCAACTCCAAGCACCTGCACATCTTCATCGCGCCGTTGAACGTGATGTTCAAGCGCCGCCCCGACGGGCTGGGCGCGGTGCAGCCGATGATGAGCCGGGGCAAGCCGCTGGACTTCGAGGAGGCCGACCCCGACGAGGACACCTTCGGGCGCGGGAAGATCGAGGACTTCACCTGGAAGGGCTTCCTGGACATGGCGACCTGCACCGAGTGCGGGCGCTGCCAGTCCCAGTGCCCGGCCTGGAACACCGGCAAGCCGCTGTCCCCGAAGATGGTGGTGCTGGAGCTGCGCGACCACGCCTTCGCCAAGGCCCCCTACATGCTGGCCTCCGAGGAGGAGCGGGCCGCCTTCACCGACGAGCAGAAGGCCGCCATGCAGGTGGACAAGGAGCTGGTCGGCGAGGACGGGGTCATCCACCCCGACGTGCTGTGGTCGTGCACCAACTGCGGCGCGTGCGTGGAGCAGTGCCCGGTCGACATCGAGCACATCGACCACATCCTGGACATGCGCCGCTTCCAGGTGATGATCGAGTCCTCGTTCCCGTCGGAGGCGGGGGTGATGCTCAAGAACCTGGAGAACAAGGGCAACCCCTGGGGCATGTCGGAGATGAAGCGCCTCGAATGGATCGAGGAGCTGGACTTCGAGGTCGAGGTCGTCGACGACAAGCTGTCGGAGGACACCGAGTACCTGTTCTGGGTCGGGTGCGCGGGCGCGCTGGAGGACCGGGCCAAGAAGACCACCAAGGCGGTCGCCGAGCTGCTGCACATCGCCGGCGTCAAGTTCGCCGTGCTGGGCCCGATGGAGGCCTGCACCGGCGACCCGGCCCGCCGCCTGGGCATGGAGTTCGTGTTCCAGATGCTCGGCCAGCAGAACGTCGAGACGCTCAACGACGCCGGCGCCAAGAAGATCGTGGCGACCTGCCCGCACTGCTTCAACACCCTGGCCAACGAGTACCCGCAGATCGGCGGGGACTACGAGGTCGTGCACCACACCCAGCTGCTGGCGCACCTGGTCGAGGAGGGCAAACTCACCCCGGTCACCCCGATCGAGGAGAACATCACCTACCACGACCCCTGCTTCCTGGGCCGCCACAACAAGGTCTACAAGCAGCCCCGCGACATCATGGCCACCGTCCCGGGCGTCAAGACCCAGGAGATGCACCGGCACAAGGACCGCGGTTTCTGCTGCGGCGCCGGCGGTGCGCGGATGTGGATGGAGGAGCGGATCGGCAAGCGCATCAACACCGAGCGGGTGGACGAGGCGCTGACCACCGACCCCGACACCGTCTCCACCGCGTGCCCGTTCTGCCTGGTGATGCTGGGCGATGCCATCAACGAGAAGAAGAACTCCGGCGAGGCCAAGGAATCGCTGGAGGTCGTGGACGTCTCCCAGCTCCTCATCCGCTCCATCAAGGGCGAAGGCACCGCCAAGGAGAAGCAGCCCGCCGCCGCCGAGTGACCGACGGACCAAGGCCCCCGGCCCCCGCCCCTCGCGGCGGGATCCGGGGGCCTTCGCGATCGCGACACGCGGCCGTCTCCGCGCGTACGGGGCCGGACGACTGGTAGGACCGTCCCATGGCGGCGGTGGTCCTCTCGGCGGTGGCCTTCCTGATGACCCTGACCGGCGGGCTCGTCGCGATGCGCGTACGGGACCGCCGGCACCTGGTGCTGGGCCTGGCCGGCGGGCTGATCCTCGGCATCGTCGCGTTCGACCTCGTCCCGGAGGCCCTGGAGGAGTCCGAGACCAGCCTCCTCGGCGTGCCCGCCCCCATGATCGGCTTCGCCGCCGGGTTCCTGCTGCTGCACGTCGTCGAGCAGTCCGCCGCCATCCACCGGGCGCACGAGGGCGAGTACGCGCCGCACGTCCACGCCCACGCGGGCCCGGGGAAGGGCGGGCTGCTGGCCGCCTGTGCGCTCGTCGGGCACAGCTTCATCGACGGGCTCAGCATCGGCCTCGGCTTCCAGGCCGGCCACGACGTCGGCGTCGTCGTCGCCCTCGCCGTGATCGCGCACGACTTCGCCGACGGCTTCAACACCTTCACCGCCGCGTCCCTGAACCGCGCCGACCGCCGTCCCGCGCTGATCCTGCTGGCCGCCGACGCCCTGGCGCCGATCGCGGGGGCGCTGGCCACGCTGCTGGTGACCGTCCCGAAAGCGGTCCTCGGACCGTACCTCGGCTTCTTCGCGGGCGTCCTGCTCTACCTGGCCGCCGCCGAGATCCTGCCCGAGGCGCACAGCCGCCACCCCCGCGTCCTGACGCTGTGCGCCACCGCGTGCGGGGTCCTCGCCGTCTTCGTCGTCGTCGGCGTCGCCGACTGACACAAGGGCATGGGCCGCCCGAAACGTCGGACGGCCCATGCGGGGGAGGTCAGCCGGTGATGTTCTTGGTGAAGTCCGGGTTGGCCTGCACCCACTCGTTGACGGCCTGCTCGGGCTTGCCCTTGTACTTGTTCTCCATCAGGTCCTCGAGCGTGCCCAGCTGCTTGTCGTCCATCCGGAACTTCTTCAGCCAGCCCGCGACCTCGGCCTGGTCCTTCGAGAAGTCCTTGCGGCCGACGATGTTGACGCCGTCGGGCTTGCCCATCGCGCCCTTGGGGTCGGTCAGGTCGCGGATCGGGAACTTCGCGTACGCCCAGTGCGGCCGCCACAGCGTGACGACGATGTCCTTCTTGGCGTCCGTGGCCTTCTTCAGCTCGGTGAGCATCGCCGCCGTCGACGACGTCGTCACCTCGTACTCGCCCTCCAGGCCGTACGCGGGAAGCATGTCCTCCTTGGACACCCGGTACAGGCCGGAGCTCTTCTCGATCCCGATGATCTTGCCGCCGTAGGCGGACCCCTTGCCCTTCAGGTCCTCCAGCGACTTCAGCGGCGAGTAGTTCGGCACCGCGATCGTCAGCGGCGCCTCGTCGTACCAGATGCTGATCTTCTCGAGCTTGTCGCCGTACTGCTTCCAGTAGTCCTCGTGCGTGCCCGGCAGCCACGCGTCCAGGTAGAGGTCCACGTCGCCCTTGGCCATGCCCGCGTACAGCGGACCGGCGTCGAGCATCTTCACCTCGACCTGGTAGCCCTTGTCCTGCAGCATCTTCTGCCACAGCGCGGTGGCGGCCTCGCCCTCCGCCCAGCCCGCCACCGAGCCGATCACGATCTTCTTGTCGCCGGATCCGGAGTCGTCACCGCCGCCGCAGCCCGCGGCGGTCAGCCCCAGGGACAGCACGACGGCCGCGACGGTCACACCTTTGAAGCGCATGCTCGGAACGTTCCTTTCGGTAGATCGAATCAGGTCATCTGCGCCATCGCGCGGGACACCGCCGTACGGTCGCCCAGCGCACCGGTGACCCGGTCCAGGAAGATCGCCAGCACCACCACGGCCAGGCCGCCCTCGAAGCCCTGGGCGATGTCGACCCGCTGGATGCCCTCCAGCACCTCGTTGCCCAGGCCGCCCGCGCCGACCATCCCCGCGATGACCACCATCGACAGCGACAGCATGATCAGCTGGTTGATCCCGGCCATGATCGACGGCATCGCCAGGGGGATCTGGATCCGGGTCAGGATGCGGCCCGGCGGCGTCCCGAACGCCTCGCCGGCCTCCACCATCTCCGCGTCCACGCCCCGGATGCCCAGCTCCGTCAGCCGCACCCCGGGCGGCAGCGCGAAGATCACGGTGGCGACCACGCCGGGCACCACCCCGATGCTGAAGAAGAAGATCGCCGGGATCAGGTAGACGAACGCCGGCATCGTCTGCATCAGGTCCAGCGCCGGCCGCACCACCCGGCTCACCACGTCGTTGCGGGCCGCCGCGATCCCCAGCGGGATCGAAATGACCACCGAGACCAGCGCCGCCACCAGCACCAGCGCCAGCGAGTCCATCGCCGGCTCCCACAGCTCCATGCTCTCGATCAGCCCGAAGCCCACCAGCGTGAACAGGCCCAGCCTCCAGCCGCTCAGGAACAGCGCCAGCAGCGCGAACACCGCCGTCAGCACCAGCGCCGGCGGCGCCGTCAGCGCCGCCGTCAGCCCCTCCACCGCGCCCTCGACCGCCGCGCCGATCGCGTCGAACAGCCACGACACGTTGTCGGTCAGCCAGGTGACCAGCCCGTCGAACCAGTCGCCCACCGGCACCCGGGGCAGCTCCGCCGCCAGATCACCGCTTCTCAACGACACTGCCCTCCTCGCTGATCACATCGGCCACATGGGTGTTGATCGCGCCCAGCGCCGCCAGCAGCGTCACCCTCGGGATCACCCCGAGCAGGATCCCGTCGGCGTCCGCCACCGGCACCGGCAGGTCGCTCTCCGCGCACCGGGCGAACAGATCGGCCACGGGGGTGTCCGGAGCCACCGGCTCCAGGTCCTCGGGATCGATCAGCTCGTCCAGGGTCTGGACGCCGTCCTGCACCGCGTCGGCCACCGCCGTCCCGGTCACCTTCCCGACCAGCCTGCGGTCCCGGCCCACCACGAACGCCGCCGACGTCTGGTGCTCGCGCATCGTGCGCAGCGCCGTCCGCGGCCCGGTGTTCGCCGGGACGGTCACCAGCGGGTTCTCCATCACCGACCCCGCCGTCAGCACCCGCGTCCGGTCCACGTCCGCGACGAACTGCGCCACGTAGTCGTTCGCCGGATCCGTCAGGATCTCCTCGGCCGTCCCGATCTGCACGATCCGGCCCTCGCGCATCACCGCGATCCGGTCGCCGATCCGCATCGCCTCGTTCAGATCGTGGGTGATGAACACGATCGTCTTGTTCAGCCTGGCCTGCAGGTCCAGCAGCAGATCCTGCATCTCACGGCGGATCAGCGGGTCCAGAGCACTGAACGCCTCGTCCATCAAGATGATGTCGGTGCCCGCGGCCAGCGCGCGGGCCAGCCCCACCCGCTGCCGCATCCCGCCCGACAACTGCCCGGGCAGCTTGTCCTCCCAGCCGGTCAACCCGACCAGCCCGAGGAACTCCCGCGCCTTCTTGGCACGTTCCTCTTTCGGGACGCCGCGGACCTCCAGCCCGTACGCCGCGTTCTCCAGCACCGACCGGTGCGGGAACAGCGCGAAGTGCTGGAACACCATGCTGACCTTGTTCTGGCGCAGCGCCCGCAGCGGCTTGCCGCCCAGCCGGGCGATGTCCCGGCCCTCGATCTCGATCGTCCCCGAGGTCGGCTCCAGCAGCCCGTTCAGCATCCGGATCAGCGTCGACTTACCGGACCCCGACAGCCCCATGACCACGAAGATCTCGCCCTGCTCGACCGCGAACGTGGCGTCCACCACCGCCGCGGTCACCCCCAGCCGGCGGATCTCCTCAGGCGCCGCGCCGGCGCCGAGTTTTCGCTGTGCCTCGGCGGCCTTGCGGCCGAACAATTTGGTAACGCCTTGTGCGCGGAGTATGGACACGGTCTCCTTCCGGGTTTCCGCGCACCCGCGCGAAAACGTCTCGCTCGGCATCGTCCGGAAAAGAGCCGGTCAACCGGACGTCAACCTCATGCGTCGAACGAAACTACCCGTACTGGGAGAATCTTTCACCTTTTGGTGATCTGCGTCACATTAGCCCACGACCTGCGAAGTCACACCTTCGTCCGGTGGAAGTTCAGATACGACCGCGACGGCGTCGGCCCCCGCTGGTCCTGGTACCGCGACCCGTACTTCTCCGACCCGTACGGATGCTCCGCCGGAGAACTCGTGCGGAACAGGCACATCTGCCCGATTTTCATCCCCGGCCACAACTTGATCGGCAGCGTCGCCACGTTCGACAACTCCAACGTCACGTGCCCGCTGAACCCGGGATCGATCCACCCCGCCGTCGAGTGCGTCAGCAGCCCGAGCCGCCCCAGGGAACTCTTCCCCTCCAGCCGCGCCGCCAGATCATCGGGCAGCGCGAACACCTCGTACGTCGAGGCCAGCACGAACTCCCCCGGATGGAGCACGAACGCCTCGTCCCCGCCGACCTCCACCAGCCGCGTCAGATCGCTCTGCTCGATCGCCGGATCGATGTGCGGGTACTTGTGGTTCTCGAACACCCGGAAGAACCGGTCCAACCGCACATCCACGCTCGACGGCTGGACCATGCCCGGGTCATAGGGGTCGATCTTCACCCGCCCGGAGTCGAGTTCGGCCCTGATGTCACGATCGGAGAGCAGCACGTCAGAAAAGCTACCGGCTCCACGTCCCGTCCCGCGAACCCCCCACCGTCCGGTACGATGTCCAAGGCACGGTGCCCAGCACCACGCGGGTGTAGTTCAATGGTAGAACTTCAGCTTCCCAAGCTGACAGCGCGGGTTCGATTCCCGTCACCCGCTCCACCACGAAGGCCCAGGTCCGGGACATGATCCCGAACACTGGGCCTTGATCGTTTTCGCGTACGCGGGCACTCGTGCCATTAGCGTGCCATTAGGCCACCGGCACCAGAGCACCCGCCGCGCCGTCGTCGTCCTGGCCCCGCTCAGCTTGGACCAGTGCGTCAAGCCCGTCCGCGATGGCACGATCCCCCTTGGCTGACCGGTGCTGATACCGGAGAGCCGCCCGCTCGTTGTCATGGCCCATCCGTGCCATCAGGTTCTTGAGCGAGACGCCCATGTCCGCGGCCAAGGTGTTGCCAGTGTGGCGAAGGTCGTGGAAGTGCAGATTCGGCACGCCCAACGCGCTCGCCACGTGGCTCCAGCGCGTGAGCTTGTTGAAGCCGCTACGCCGCAGTGGCCCGCCCTTGATCCCCGTGAACACGAGCGCATCGGTGCCCGGCCGGACGTACTTGTTCATGTGGGCGACCAGGTGAGGGACGATCGAAGCCGGGATGGAGACCGTACGCATCCCCGCCCGCGACTTGGTGGGGCCGAGGATCATCTCTCCGTTGGCCCGCTCGACGTAGGCCGCACGTACCCGAACGGTCCGGTTCACGGTGTCGATGTCGCACCGCCGCAGCGCGGTCACCTCGCCCCACCGGAGACTTGCGAACGCGGCGAGCAGGATGAAGGCCCGAAGCCGGTCGTCCTGGACCACGTCCGCGCGCCCCTCCTCTGCCAGCTTCCAGAGGACTCGCTCAGCTTCCAGACGGGTCGCGAAGGTTTGCGGGAACCGTCGCATGACCCCGTCTTTGATCTGGTAGCGCAGCCGGTACTCACCTGAGTCCAGCTTGCGGATGTTGCCGACCGGCCGCACGCCGACCCGTTCCGCCAGCTCGAAGACCTGGACAACCGTCAGGGTCGGTCGTTCGGGAGCGTCCTCAGTGCCGGCCCCGCGCACGCGACACGGGTTCCGAGTGAGAATCTTGTCTTCATCCACGGCCGTCATGAGCACGGCCCGGAGCAGCCGGTACGCCTTGGCGCGCGAAGTCGCCGAGACCCCGGCATCGGCCAGCGCCGACAGCCAATCCCGGATCATCGGTGTGCTGAGCTGGCCGAGGGCGACCCCGCCGAGGTGCGGGGCGATGTGCTTGCGGAGCAGCCAGACATACAGTTCCCGAGTGCGGGGCCGCAGCTTCTGACGCTGCTCTATCCACTTCGCGGCATAGTCGCCGAGCCTGACTTTGGCGCGCTCCGGATCCGTCCATTCCCCGCTGAGCATCTGGCCCTCGATCAGCGTCAGATAGCGGTCCGCGTCGCGCTTGGTGGCGAACGTCTTGGGCGCGGTACGAATGCGCCCGTCCGGTCCCGGATAGCGCACCTGGTACCGGCCCGAGGGCAGCTTGCGGATGTTGCCGAAGCGCCGGTGTCCGTCCTTATTGGCCATCAGGCAGCACTCCAGATGTCGGAAGCGGTCATGGGCTCGACCAGTCCGGCCGAGACGTATTCGCGGAGCGCGAACTCCGGGATGCGGATGTGTCCGCGCTTGCCCGGCTCGCCGAGGCGGACGAACTGGATGCGCCGTTCGGCGACGAGGCGTCGAGGGAAGCGCGGTGAGGTGTTGAGGAAGGCGGCGGCTTCAGTGATCGTCAGCAGCCGTTCGTTCAGATCGATCGAGGGCGCTTGAGTCCTGGCTTTGCTCATGCGGCTCTCCTGTCGGTCGTCGCGGGAGGAGGGAGGGGGCGTCCGGTGAGCGCGGCAGTGACGAGGGCTTCGCCGCGCGTGAGTCCCTGGCTGTGGAAGCGCCATTCGCCGAGGGCGACGACCAGCGCGGAGTCTTGGTCGTCCGGCGGTTGCCAGCCGGGATGGTGCTCGCGGACGTAGGCGATGCGCGCGGCCCGGAGCGCGCCGAGAGTGGTGGAGTAGCGGCGGGATTTGGTGGAGAAGTGGCCGCGGAAGCCGAGCATGTGAGCCCACTGGGCGAGCCGGAGGTCTGCGAACTCTTCCAGGGCGCCCAGGCGGAGGCATTCGTTCATGAGCCGCCGGGCGTGTGGCGTGATCGCGAGCGCGTCCAGGTCGTCAGTGGGGCGAAGGCGCCGGTCGAGCGTGCCGACGCACTCAGCGGCCTTGGTGGCGTATTTGGCCACGTAGCCCGCTACGGCCTGTTGCGTGAGGGTGCCCGAGGTCGTGATAGCTCGTACGTCCACCTGTGAGCCCGAGCCCAGTGACCGGGCCGGAGTGCCAGGAGCGGCCGGGGTGGTGACGGAGACGGCGGCCGCAGCGTGCCGGACGGCGTCGTCCAAGAGCCGGACGTTTGCCCAGCCGGGTGGGGGTGTGGTCGGTCCGGTGGGGCCGTCGAAGCGGATGACGGCGTGGAAGTGGACGACGCCGCGCCGCTGGTATTCGGCGACCTTGGCGAAGGAGACCGCCAGCGTCTCGCGGAACTCCTTCTGCGTCAGTCCCGCAGCCTTGGCGAGGTAACGGCGCAGCGCCAGCGTGAAGCGTCGCCACAGCTCCGGAGCGAGGGCGTTGAACAGGACCGACCCGGCGTGGTCGTAGCAGTCGGGGCAGAGCGGTTCACCGAGCCGAGGGTCATCGGCGGAGTGCCGGGCGCCGCAGGAGGCGACGATGCCATGGGGGCATGGTTTGGCGTTTCTGCGGGGGTGGCAGCGCTCGACCCGGCCGCCGGCCTTTTCCCGCCGTGCGTGGACGGGCCCGAACGAGGGCGCGGTGAGGGTGACGAACGCGGCGGGGTGTCCCGGCACGGTGTCGGGTACGCCTTTGCCTCCGGCTAGGCCCGCGCGGATGAGTTGGTAGGTGTCGGCGCGGTAGATCTCGGCGCAGGCGGGGCAGCGGGAGGCCCGCCGGGTCTTGCAGGCCACCGGGAGCGCGCCGTCGGGTTCGGTGTCGGTCGTGTACTGGTGGAGGAGTTCGCCGGTGCCGGTGTGGACGTGTTTGACGGTGCCGGTGAGGAAGACCGGTTGTGAGCAGCCGCCGGTGGCGCGGGCACGGGCGGCCCAGCGGTCGAAGTCGGGTCGGTCGATGATGCGCGCCATCAGCCGGGCGTCGGTCGGCGTGATGACAGGGTGAGGCACGATGGAGGGGTCTCCTAACCGGTTCGGTCCGGGTGAGGGGATGGCCCCCGACGTGGCGCGTGTGCTTGGCGGCTCGTGCGGCCACGCCGGGGGCGCTCAGGGTTAGGGGCAGTGCCCGAGGCCCGCGCAGTGGGGGCACATATCGCCGTAGGCGTCGACGCCGGTCCCGCCGCAGCTGCAGCAGCGCCACCACTCGACCGGCGGTGCCAGCGGACGCGGGAAGGCGATGGCCGTTCCGGTCGCGGGATCTTGCGCGGTGACCTCGTGCGAGCCGCAGGCGGGGCAGGTGGGCCCGCCCCGCAGGGCGAGCAGGACCATCCATTTCAGGCCGGTGGTGGTGACGTTGCAGGCGCGGCACCGCAGCCGCCATACCGCCAGGTACTCGTTGATCATCAGGCCGCCTCACCCTCGAAGCTGGCCGTGATGTTGCTGTGGTAGCTGTCTGCCGCCCTGTGCTGCGCCATGCGACGGGCCGGGATATGGACAGCTTCGTAGGTGACCGGGCCGAAGTGGCGGCGCGTGATGTAGTGGCCGCCGTCAGCGGTCTCGTCCCAGACCGGGACGCCGAGCAGTTCGGCGATGCGGTCGATCTCGGCGCGCTGGCGAAGGTCGGTGGTCCTGTTGACGCTCACGCCGGAAGGGATGCTCAGCGTCCAGTTGAACCGGGGGACCGGGAGAGCCGGGTTGGCCTCCAGGAAGGCGGCCAGGTCGAGCAGGCCGTCGATGATGCGGTTGCGGTGGGCGGTCTCGTCGGCGTCGGGGGCGAAGGCGTGGTCGGTCATGGTGATCTCCTGGGTTGGTGTGGTCAGGCGGGGGTGTCGGTGCGGAGCTGGCGGAGGAGGTCGGAGGCGAGTTGGTTGGAGACGCCGAGTCGGCCCCGGAGGGCGTCACGGGTGATCGGGCGCCCGTGCTGGGCCTTGCGCTCGTCGGCCACGCGGCGGGCGAAGTCCAGGAGCGGAGCAGCCGGACGAGGAGCCGACTCGGCCGCGGGGACGGGGATCTCGGTTTGCTCGTCCTGCACGGCCGGGAGTTCCGGGCGGGACTCGTCCTCGACCACGGGGACCGGCGACTCGGCCGGGACCGGGAACGCGGTCGAGGTCGAGGGCGAGTCGTTGGGACGGCCGAAGGACGGCGGGACGGTCAGCGCGTCCGAGGACGGGACGGCCGGCACCGCAGGACGGGACGCGGACGAGCCGGAGGCGCGGCGTTCCAGCATCGAGACGGCGACCAGGAAGGCACCGGCCGGGGTCGCCGCCGACAGCCAGCCCCACACCGACGGTTCGGCTTGCGCCAGGTTGGCGGCCAGGCTGAGCAGGATGCCGCCGACCAGGACGAGCGTCGGCCACGACAGCCGCGCCGTGTCCCGTCCGGTGCGCTTGTCCCGCTGACGCTCGCGGGCCGCCATCACGCACGTCAGGTCGATGCACACCGCGACGGCCCAGGCCATCCAACCGCCCTGACCGTGTTCGGCAGCGGTATCGCGGATGTGAGTGAAGGACCCGGCCGCCGCGATCGCGGCCAGGACCAGCACCGGCCCCGTGTCCGCCACGGCACCCAGCACGCGCCGACTCACCGCGCGCCCTTAACGGCCAGGACGGGCGAGGACGACGCCCAGGACGAGCCGGGGACGGCCCCAGGACGGGGACGGAAGCAGGCCGCTCGCGCGGACATGGACACCTCCAGGACGGGTTTCGGGCATGGCAGGGGTAGGGACGTGGCGCGATCAGGGCCCGCACCGAGCCGGAAAGGGAGGGGGAGGGGGAGGGGTTACGCGGCGTCGATGGCCGGGGGACCGCCGATCAGGTCATCCCAGGACGGGGCGAGGGGCGCGAAGTCACGGGCCGCTTGCTCGGCCTCTTCCTCGCTGACGTGCACGGCACGGGCGCGATGCCAGGTGCCGTCTTGACCGGAGACCACCGCCACGCCGGGAGTCTCAGCCGCGATCGACCGGGCGACCTCCAGCGCCGCCGGGTCGAGGTCGCCCAGGGCCATGTTCGCCGTCTCGGGGTCATTGACCCGGTGGCAGACCCGCCCGGACAACTGCGCCCGCAGCGCGGTCACGCCGGGGCCGAGGTCGGAGCCGACGCGCTGTCCGCAGATGATCAGGAAGACCCCGAACGCCCGGCCGAGTTGGGCCACCCGCAGCAGCGCCGTACCGGTCTTGGCCACCTCGTCCTTCTCGGACTTGTCACCCATCAGGAACAGCTCTGCGACCTCGTCCACCAGGGCGACGATTGGGACCGGCCGAGCCGACTCCGCCAGCTTCCAGATGTTGCGGGCACCCTGCGCACGGCACACCGCCATCCGGGACTCCACCTCGGCGACCAGCTCAGCCAGCAGGTCCACCGATTCCTTGCGCGTAGTGGCCAGCGCCGAGAGCCGAGGAGCATACGGCGTGAACTCCACCCCGCCCTTGAGATCGAACCCGATCAGCGCCACCGGCTGAGGGGACAAGGCTCGGATGATCGCGTTCGCCAGGTTCGACTTACCCGACTGCGTCGCACCGACGATCATCCAGTGCGGCACGGTGCGGAAGTCCATCACCCACGGCTCACCGTTCTCCAGTACGCCCGGACGGACGACCAGCAGGTCACCCGCGCCAGCCCCGCCAGCGGTCACGGTGACGAGCTTGAGCGGGTCGCGCCGGGTGGCCAGCAGGGTGATCCGGCCGGGCTTGTGCTCCAGGACCCGCACCCCGTGCACCCGCCAGGAGTGCGCGAACCGTTCGGCGACCTTGGCGTAGTCCTCCGGGATCTGACCGTCGAGGAGCTTGATCCGCAGCCGCCACCCGTAGGGGGTGGGGAGCATGAGGCCCAGCCGCGGAGCCTGCTCGACATCGACCCGCCGCACCCGCCGCTTCTGCTCCACCACCGTCGCCGCCGACCGCGCCGCCGGCCCCACCACCGGAATCGCATCCAGGGTGACGCGCCACGCGCGCTTGGTCCGGGTGAGCTTGCAGCCCGAGGCGACCGACCGCCATGTCAGGTAGACCCGAACGACCCGGATCGGGAAGGCGACGCCGTACCAGAACGACAGCGGGTGCCAGCGGTGCCAGGCCCAGAGCCCGGCCGCCGCAGCGGCCAGGACCCCGAGCACCAGGTACACAGTGGACGCGTCCATCAGGCAGCCGCCGCACTCTCGCCGCCGACCGGGACCACGCGTTCAGCGCGGAAGGAGACTCCCGACCGCCGCTCACCATTGATCGTCTGTTCCCAGAAGAACCCGACCAGGCCGACCGGCGTGACGACCTGGCCGAGCGAGACACCGGGGTCTCCGGTGACCGCGACGTTGAGCAGGTCGACACGACCCTCAGCGTTCGCGCAGGACAGACCGACCTGATAGACGGCCTCCCCGTTCTTGTCGACCTTGACTTCTCCGGTCTCCTAGTTCACCAGCTTGGGACGCGGCGGGGAGACGCACACGAACGCCAGGTTCGCGAGGTCGATGGGCATGTTCCGCATGCGGAACCTCCTACGTCGAGTGAACTACTTAGACAACATAGTCTGCATAGACGGCCAAGCTGTCAAGGCAGCCTTGGCTTTCTTGGTCGGTCGGACTGTGCTGAACTGGAGTCCGCAGCGACGAGGGAAGGCGGACGATGGTCAAGAGGACGGGACGCCCCGGATACCTCCAGATCGCCGATGACCTGCGAGCACAGGTCGCCGACGGTCGACTCAATCCGGGGGACGCGTTGCCGTCGACCGCGCAGCTTCGCGAGCAGTACGACGTGTCCGCCGGTGTCGTGAAGGCCGCCATCAGCGTGTTGCGCACCGAAGGCTTGGTCGTCGGCCAGCAGGGCAAGGGCGTGTTCATCCAGGACCGGGACTCAGTCGAGTCGCCGGCCCCGCCCGCCGAAGACGGCGCGCTCATGGAGCAGCTCGCCGAGGTGCTGGGCGCCGTCCGGGATCTGGGCGAACGGGTCGCCCGGCTTGAGGAGAGCGTGTTCGCAGAGCCACCGCAAGCTCGTCGACCCGGCAAGTGAGGTCGTCCAGTTCCGCGAGAATCTGCGCCAGCAGTTCCCCAGGGGTCTGCCTCCGCTCACCCTCCGCCGTCACTCAGAACCGCCCCCTGTCATGCTGCGTTCTCTCGTTTGTCGGCACACTGAGATTTCAACGCAGGAGGCGAAGGAAACCCATCACTTATCAATCATCAGAAGCTTTCACAACGGTTTATACATCCGCTTTCACACCTCCCATGTAGACCGCGAAGCCCGCAGAACGCGGCATTATCTACAGTGAACGGAAAGGCCGATACGCATGACCGCAACCAAGCAGCGTCCCGGTTGGCAGCCCGGCAGGCTTCGTGAGCGACGCGAGGCGCACGGTTTGAGCTTGGAAGCCGCCGGCGACAAGTTGCGCCAGGTCGCCGACCGGGCAGAACTCCGCGTTGCGGCCAACTTCCAAACCCTGTGGGGGCACGAGAGCGGGAGTGTCTACCCAGGGCCGCACTACCGGCGCGCGTACTGCTTGATGCACCAGTCCACAGAGCCCGACCTGGGCTTTCGCCTCCCCCTCCCCGGCGAGGAGGTAGCCCTAGACGCCGTCCTGCCGCTCCCCACGCCCGGCACCAGCCCGGCCGTGACCGAAGAGGCCGCCACCACGATCTCTCGCGGACTGGACAAGGTCACCGACGCCACCCAGGACCGGGACGCCGCCGCCGGGACGGTCCTCAAGAACCGCGTGGTCAACGCGTGGCGAGGTCGAGCACTGTCGGACGGGATCAACAAGCCCGTTCTGGTCCTGGTCGGCGGCTACGCCGGATCGGGCAAGACCGAGTTCGCTCGATTCCTAGGCGATGTATCGGGATGGGCGTTCCTGGACAAGGACTCTCTGACCAGGCGACTCGTCGAACGCCTCTTGACCGCCATGGGCGGCGACGCCCACGACCGGCATAGCGACCTCTACCTCAAAGAGATCAGGCCGCTTGAGTACAAATGCCTGATGGACACCGCGAACGACAACATCGATTGCGGCATTTCCACGATCCTCGCGGCGCCGTTCATCTCAGAACTGAACGACGAAGCTTGGATGAACCGCCTCACCAACCGGTGCAGGGCCAAGGGCGTAGAGGTCGCCGCGATCTGGGTCCGCTGTGACATCGACTCCATGCGCGAGTACATCGAGTTCCGCGACGCTCCCCGCGATGAGTGGAAGCTCACCCACTGGGACGACTACATCCAGGGCATCAACACCGAGGCCAGCCCGCCGGGCGTTCACCTCACCATCGACAACCGCCAGGGCGCAGCCATCAGCATCGCCGACCAGACGCGGGACGCCATCCGTAAGATCCTGGGGTGACCAAGCGAGGCGTGATCCTGTACGGCCCGCCGACCAGCGGCAAGGACACCGTCACCGCCGAACTGGCCCGCCAGGATGACCGGTTCGCGCTGTTGCCCAAGCTGAAGGCCGGAACGGGCCGTACGACGGGCTACCGCCAGGTCTCCGCCGAAGACCTGGCGAGGCTCCGCCAGGCCGGGCGCCTGGTCGTCGAGACCGAGCGCTACGGCAACCGCTACGCCGTCGACCGCCACGACATCGACGAACTCACCGAGACGGGCCACGTTCCGGTCGTGCACATCGGCAACCTGGCCGACCTGGCGGAGCTGCGCGCCGCCGTCCCGCTGGACTGGACGAGCGTATGCCTCTGGATACCCCGCGAGGTCTGCGCCGAACGCTCCCAGCGACGAGGCGACGTCGACACACCCGCACGCTTGCGAGCATGGGACGAGACCGACGCAGACCTACGACGAGGCGAATCCCAGAAAGGCGCGGTGCCGTTCGACCTGGTCGTTCACACCGACCAAGCAGAGCCAGCCGACACGGCCCGCCGCATCATCGAAGCCATCAAGCTCTGACCGGTCACTGGGACGGCCACGGCCACCATGGCGCCTTGATCGCCGTGGCGAGTTCCTGGGGCGTGATCGCTTCCACCAGCCGCGGGGAGTCCGCCACCCGGACCAGCGCCCAGAACATCCGGGTGTGCAGCCCGAACCACAGCGGTACCCCCGGAAACTGCTCGCGCAGTTCCTCGACAGCGAGAGCCGCCGGCGACGCATCCGACCGTGCATCAGCGGTCACGACGCACCCCCACGACCGCCCGTGGTGATACCCCACGTTCCCAGCAGTGCCGTGACGGATTCAGCGGCCCGCCATGGTTGGGTGCACTGCCCCAGCCATGCGCCTGTACTCGACTGGAACCACCACAGTCCAGGCCCTCGAATGACCGAGATGCTGTCACCCACCACCGGAGCGCTTTTCGGGAACACGTGCAGTAGTGGCGGGTCCTGGTCGTACCTTCGTTCCGTAGCCCAGCCTTGGCGCCGCAGTTCTCGCGCGAGTCGATCCAGCCGCCGACACGCCCAACGCCGCTTCCAGCGATCGGCGAAGGACGGCGCGGCCGATGCATCCGGGGAGATATCCACCGACCGCGCCGCCTTCTCATCCCCCCACGGGGCCGCATCCTGCGAAGCGGCCCCGTCCGGTGATGGGATCGACGGCCCCTCCCCATCCATCACCGGGTCCGAGAGCGCTTCTTGACCTGGGCCCGTTGCCCTTCGAGCGCCGTGCGCAGCGCCTCAGCGTCGTCACGGATAACCGTCGGATCGACGCCCTCCGCAGGGTCGTGCAGGGTCGCGACCCAGTCGCCGAGTCGGCCGTCATAGCGAATCGAGCGCCAGATGCGATGACCAGGGAAGTCCGCGCGAAGCCGGACAAGGGTCGGATCCTCGACATTTCTTGATGTTCCTGTCATGGGAGACCTCGTGTTCGTGCACGAATCCAGCCATTAACGACCGGACCCGTTCGCAGGAATGGGGTCGATCCAACTTCCCGCGTGCACTCGTTCACCAAAGGCGCCTGACAGGGGGCCAGCAGGGGGCCAAACTGGAACGAGGGAGGTTGCCGCAGATGACGACCGAGCGACGCAGAGAATTCGGCCGCTACCTCGCACGCCTACGCGGAACCAGGAGCCAGCGCGCCCAAGCCGCCTTGCTGTGCGAACTGGCAGAGACCGTCACGCTCACCCGTAACGAGGTCTCCCGCTGGGAACGAGGCGAGCGCATCCCTGACGACTGGTTGCCCTACATCGCCCAGGCGCACAACGTGCCGCTCGCCGTCTTGGAACGCATGGCCGCTCACGCCCGCGGTACCGAGCCAGCGCCCACCGGGCACCCGTTCGACCTGTCCGCGTTCTTCCCCCAGGCCGACGCCCTCAAGTCCCGCATCGCCAACGCATGGCACGGCCGCGCCGTGGCCAACGCCGGCGGAGGCCCCTCCCTGGTCCTGGTCGGCGGCTACGCCGGATCCGGCAAGACCGAGTTCGCCTGCTTCCTCTCGGGCCTCACCGGATGGGCGTTCCTGGACAAGGACGCACTCACCCGCCGCATGACCGAACGACTCCTAGCCTCCATGGCCGCCAACCCCCACGACCGCCACACCGACCTCTACAACGCCGAGGTACGCCCCCACGAGTACCGCGTCCTGATGAACAGCGCCTACGCCAACACCGACAACGGCGTCTCAATCATCCTCGCCGCGCCGTTCACCACCGAGTTGAGCACCGCCGGTTGGTTGCCACGCCTCACCCACCGATGCCAGGCCCGAGGCGTCGAGGTCGCCGCCGTCTGGGTGCACAGCGACATCGACACCATGCACGAGTACATCGAGGTCCGCGATGCCCCACGCGACCATTGGAAGCTGTCCCACTGGGACGAGTACGCCAACACCCTGAACACCGAGGAACCACCGCCGGGTGTTCACCACACCATCGACAATCGCCTAGGCGCAGCCACCAGTCTTGCCGACCAAACCCGCGAAACACTCCGCAAGTTGATGGCTTGACCAGCAGGAACGCACCAAGAGGATAGGGCGGCAGCCTGCCCGATGAGAACTTTCTGTACGTCTTTAAAGGCGCCCCGCTGCGCGGGTCGCCGGGCGGCCGCGCCCGGCTCTGCGAGCCGGGCATGCGGCCTGTTCCGTCCGGTCCCGTCTCGCAGCCCGGCCACGGCCGCCCAGCCACCATGCGAAACATCGGCATGAGAACAGGGGCATCCCGCACAGCCCACGACGTCGCCTCTATCTGTTCCTCTTGCCCATGAGTCATGCCCGTTGCAGGACTGCGGAGCCAGCACCGACCGGCCACGCGAACCACTGATCACCATATTATATTTCTCGAATATCGAGAGGAGTTATCTCTTTGTTGTCAATCTAGGATCGCGACATCGATCACGTGTTTCACCAGGACTGATTGTCAAAATTTCGATGGCTTGCTAGCGTCTGTGGTAAGAGATTGGCGCGGTTCTTGTTGTGCACAGGTCAAGCCCGTGAGTAGAGTGCCGGGTGCGGGCCTGAGGGGTGTTGAGCGTGGACACAGGATGGCCTTCCGTGCAGGAACTCACCCTGATAGGCCATCAAAACATGAAGATCAAGCCCTGGAAGGTTTGGGGTGCGCTCGCTACAGCGGGGGTGGCTATAGCGGTCAACCTTGCTACAGAGTGGAAGTACAACCTGCTGACATGGGCCGTGGTGCTTGGTCTTGTTGTCCTGGCAGTGTGGTTTGATTCCAAGGCTGACCAGGGCGAACAGCATAGCGAGCCCAGTCGCCATCGAGGGCAGCAGATTCCTCTGGTGCTGCGCTGCGAGGAACGGAACGGGGATGCTCGCAGGTCGGTGTCGACTACGAGTGAGAAGGTGGCCACCGAGTTCCTCAAGCGCGTTCCTCCGCCTCTAGATCCGCCTCACGATCCTCGTCACCCTGAACTCTAGACTCTCGCCACCCTCGAATATGGAGGTCTAACCCCCATGGCCAAAGCTCGTTTCCAGTACGAACTCCCAGATCATCGCGTTGAGTACGGGGTCGAGATCGAGATCGACTCACTCAAGATCGATGAGGACGCGCAGCGTGGCCTCAACTCGAAGCGCGCGAAGGGCATCGCTGATGGTCTAATCATTGATGCCCTCGGGTCGATCGTGGTCTCCGAACGTGCAGATGGCCAGCGATACGTCGTTGACGGCATGCACCGGACCGAGGCGTGCAAGCTAAGAGGCCTTCGGACGATCAAGGCGGAAATCCACTACGGACTTAGCCAGCAGCAGGAAGCGACTCTGTTCCTCATCAAGAACCGAGAATCTGCCAAGGTCAGCACGCTGGACCAGTACAGAGTGGGCCTGACCGCCGGGGACGCCCTCTGCGTGAGTGTCGACCAAGTACTAAAGAGCCATAGCCTCGGTCTGGGGTCGAGTTCGACCAACAGCGTGGGTGCTGTATCGGCGGTGCTGCGCATCACGAGACAGTATGGAGCAGCTACCCTGGACCGGACCTTCACGGTGGTCGAAGCAGCCTGGGGGAGGGACAAAGAGTCGTGGGACGGCGTGATCCTGGGCGGCGTGGCGATGTTTCTCAGCCGCCACGGCGACGGCGTTGAGGACGCCGAACTCGCGAAGAAGATGCTTAAGCGAGGCTTGGCTGCGCGCTGGCGCTCCGAAGCTCTGACGCGAGCCTCGAACGGGGGCTACAACAACAGTGGTACCGGGTCCCGAGAGAGTCAGTGCTACCAGATGGTCGTCGAAAGCTGGAACAAGGGGCGAACCGCTGCTAACCGTGTTGGCTGAGCAGTGTGAGTGCCGGCGGAGCTTGTGTCAACGACGTGTGCGGTTGTCAGGGAGTAAGGGTGTCGGCTGGACGAGCGTGAAGCGGGGGTCTCGCGACCCCCAGCCCCCCGCGGGCCGGAGGGCACGCCCGCGCGAGACTGTCTGTCACACCGTCTCGCCGTTCGCGCGGGCGCACCCTCCGGTACGGTCGGCGTGCTAACGGGAGTGCTAACAACGGCGCTGGATGACCTCGGACGGCGGTGGACGTTCGAGAGGGGCGCGGCCAGGTCAGGGGATGGGTGTGGACGGGCCTGGACGGTGTCGATCTTGCTACGGATCAGACGATGTCTGCGACCTCGGCTCTTAGGTGGCCATCACCGGTAGGCCAACTCCGGCCACTTAAAGTGATCACCAATCGGATGTGGCTAGGTTGCCGCCATGAGCGGCCCGGCAGTTGTCGAGTACATCCACGATCAGATGAGTCTTTCTCAGTTTCACTTCACCTACGCTGAGCTAGAGCGGATGGCAGGTATCCGAGAGCAGCGCCTCAGTCAATGGAAACGCGGAGTGCAGCCTTCCTACGGCGACGTGCAGAAGCTCGGTCGTGCGCTCGCCCGTCACTACAGGGGAGCGGGCCTCGGAGCTTACGAACTGTTGAAGGTGGCTGGATACGAGCCGGAGCCGGACCCGGACATGGTCGCCTTCGCCCAGGATGTGCAGACATGGGATATGTTTACGCAGAAGTTCCGCAGCGCTTCTACATGGCAACGACGGAGGGTACTCCGAGCCGTGAAGGACGTTTTCGGCACGACGGACTGATAGCCGCTCAACAGAGCGGCCCCCAGCCAGTCAGCAGGCTCGCCGTTCGCGCGGATGAGCGCTCCAGGGCGAGGAGCGCCCGTGTACGCGTGGCGAGCGCGCAGGCCACGGGCTTGGTCGGCGTGCCATTAGCGTGCCATTAAGGGTGGTGATCAAGGGGCATTCACGGTCAGTCGCGGTACGGCCGAACGCCAGGTCAGCGCCGTTAACGAGGAAGATCGGGATGGTTCCCAAGCTGACAGCGCGGGTTCGATTCCCGTCACCCGCTCCACACAGAAGGCCCAGGTCCGGGACATGATCCCGAACACTGGGCCTTGATCGTTGTTGGGCGTCACCGCCGCCGGGCCATTAACGGGCCATTAGCCTCGATCTTTCACAGCGCCGGTTGGGTCGTGTGGCGGCCTGACCGGTTTGTGTTTTCTGGTGGTGGTCAGGTCGGTGGCCCGGATGTCGCTCCGGGTGGGCGGGGTTCCACGGCCCCTGGTTCTCCTTCCTGGGTTGTGGGGACGGTTGGTGCTGGTCAGCCGGGGTTGGGTAGTGCCGCGAGGCGTGCGAGGGCGTCAGTGATCAGGGTGGTCCAGGGCCAGTGCCGGGCGATGCGCAGGATGCGGCGGCGTCCGGTGGTGACCAGCCGTCCGGCGGTGTGCAGCAGCCGCAGCCGCAGGCGGCGGGGTTCCCAGCGGCGGGCGGGGCCGGTAAGGGCGAGCATCGGCATCCAGGCGAGCAGGTCGAGGGCGAGTTGCACGATCTCCAGCCAGATCTGGTTCTGCGCGGTGTCGTGCAGGGGGAGGTTGCGCAGGCCGGTGGCGCGGGCGGCGCGGACGCGGTCCTCGGCCCGGGCGCGGCGGCGGTGCCGCAGTTCCAGTTCGGCGATCGGCGTGCCGGGCGTGTTGGTGGCGAAGCAGGTCAGGCGCATGCCGTCGGCGTCGGTGAGGCGCAGCTGGGCGCCGGGGTGCGGGCGTTCTTTGCGCACGATCAGCCGCATCCCGGGCGGCCAGCCGGCCAGCACCCGGCCGCTCAGCTCGGCCACCCAGGCGCCGTGGCGGATCCGGCCGTCCGGCTCGAGGGCCGGGGTCCAGGCCGGGTCCGGGATCTGCAGGACGGCGGCGTGGATGGACTCGGTGATGGTCATCCCGACCGAGTAGCCCAGCCACCGGCCCCGCGCGGCCAGCCACTCGACGAACCCGTGGGTGCCGCCGGCGGTGTCGGTGCGGATCAGGGTGCGGCGGCCACGCCGATAACGGGCGGGCAACTGGGCCAGCGCCAGCTTCGCTGCGGTGATGTGATCGGCGGCGGTGTTGGACCCGGCGTTCCCGGGCCGCAGCAGCCCCGCCACCGGCTCCCCCGATCCGCCGGGACCGTGATCGACGAACGCCATCAGCGGGTGGTGGCCGAAGGTCTTCTTCCAGGTCGGGGCGGCGTCCTGCTTGTCGGAATGCGCGATCACCAGCACCCCGTCCACATCCACGATCACCTGCCCGCCGGTGTCCGGGGCGGCGTCACCGGCCAGCGCCCACACCCGTTCACGCACCTGGGCACGAGCCCGGCGCAACGCCCTCAGCGCCCGCTCACCGCCACCGGCCAGGACATCGATCAGACGGGAGAACGTCGGGTCGGAGGCCACCGGCCCGAACAACCCCGGCTCGGCACGCAGCATCGCGACATCGGCCAGGCAGTCACCGCCCAGCGCCACCGCCAGCGCCATATCCATCACGATCTTGCCCGGATCATGCCGGGCTCGCGGCCTGCGCCAAGGCGCCAACGCCGCCGAAAGCGCGCCGTCCAGCCCGCTCTTGCGGACCGTTTCCACCAGCAGCACGGCCCCGGCCTGCGAGACCACCCCGCGACCACAGCCATCGACGCCCACACGCGGGTATGACCCGATACGCTTGCTCACCTGAAAAGTGCCTTCTGGACTGGTACGGACAGGACCTTCGACAAGCCCTATCCTCCCAGCACAGAGGCACTTTTCTTATCTAAACGGTCACTCCCGGCCCATCGCCCGGTGAAAGCCCGAGGTTAGGCCACCGGCACCAACCGGCCGCCGCCTTCCTCGCCCTGCTCCGCACGGACCAGCTCATCGAGGCCATCGGCAATGATCCGATCACCCTTCGCGGACTTGTGCTGGTAGCGCAGCGCGGCCCGCTCGTTGTCGTGGCCCATCCGAGCCATCAGGTTCTTGGTCGAGACGCCCATGTCGGCTGCGAGCTGGTTGCCCGTGTGTCGAAGGTCATGGAAATGAAGGTTCGGCACCCCGAGTGCCTCCACCAGGTGACGCCAATTGGTGACCTTGTTGAAGCCGCTACGCCGCAGCGGCCCGCCCTTGAGCCCGGCGAAGACCAAGGCGTTCGCTTCGGGCTTGGTGTACCTGTTCAGGTGCGCCGTCAGGTGGGGGACGATCGCGGCCGGGATGGTCACCGTCCGAACTCCCGCCTTGGACTTGGGCGGGCCGAGCAACATGCGGCCGTTGGCCTGCTCGACGTAGGCATGCCGGACACGAACAGTGCGCGCGGTCAGGTCCAGGTCGCAGCGGCAAAGCGCGGTGATCTCGTCCCAGCGCAGACGGCGAAGGTCGCCAGCAGGATGAACGCACGCAGACGCTCGTCCCTGATGACATCGGCGTGCCCATCCTCCGCCATCTTCCACAGAGCCCGTTCCGCTTCCGCGCGGGTGGCGAACGTCTGCGGGAAGCGCCGCACGGTTCCGCCCTTCACGCGGTACCGCAGCCGGTAGTCACCGGAGTCCAACTTGTGGAAGTTGCCGACCGGGCGGACGCCGACCCGTTCGGTCAGCTCGAAGACTTGGGCGACGGTGAGTGTCGGACGCTCTTCGGCATGCTCGGTGCCGGCCCCGCGCACCTGGCACGGGTTGCGGGGAGAAGCTTGTGTTCCACGCCCGCCGTCATCAGCACGGCCCGCAGCAGCCGGTACGCCTTGGCGCGCGAGGTCGCCCCCACGCCGCTGCTGGCGAGAGTCGTCAGCCTCTCCCGGATCATCGGCGTACTGAGGTTGCTCAGGCTCACACCGCCCAGGTGAGGCTGATGTGCTTGCGCAGCAGCAACGCGTACAGCTCTCGCGTGCGTGGCCGGAGCTCTGACGCTGCTCGATCCACAGTTCGGCGTTGACGCCAAGCTTGACCTTGGCCCGCTCAGGATCAGTCCACGTCCCTGTGAGGATCTCCGCTTCGATCAGCGTCAGGGCGCGTTCCGCTTCTGTCTTGCTGGCATATGTCTTGGGTGCTGTGCACATGCGGCCGTCTGGCCCTGGATAGCGGACCTGGTATCGCCCCCCGAGTCACGCTTGCGGATGTTGCCGAACCGGCGGTGCCCACCCTTGTTCGCCATTAGGCAGCCCTCCATACGTCGGACACGGTCATCGGTTCTACGGGGCCATCGGCGATGGCAGTGGCCGAGGCCCTCGCAGTGCGGGCAGGCGTCGCCGCCGGAGTCCAGGCCGGTTCCGCCGCAGTTGCAGCACTGCCACCACTCGCCGAGCGAGACGGCCGCGCAGGGGAAGGTGACGGCCGCTCCGGTCGCGGAGTCCTGTGCGGTCACCTCGTGCGAGCCGCAGGCCGAGCAGGCGGGGCCGTCCCGGAGGGCGAGCAGGGTCACCCAGTTGAGGCCGTGGTTGGTGTGGTTGCAGACCCAGCAGCGGAGTCGCCATGGCGTCGAGGTCTGGGGGGTCATCAGGCGGCCTGCCTGCCGTTGTCGAGGCGAAGGTTGTCGAAGTAGCTGGTCTGTGCTTCGTGCTCCTCCCGGCAGCGCTGGGGGATGTGGACGATGCGGTAGGCGGCCCGGCCGAAGGTCCAGGTCGCGACGTAGTGGGCACCGGAGGCGCGGTCATCGGCGACGGTCACGTCCAGGAGCGCGGCCACCTGGTCGACCAGGGCGGCCGAGCTGGCGTCGTCGCCCTCGCGGGCGAAGACCTGGAGGGTCGCGCCGTACTCGCAGACCTGGACGTCGGGGGTGGCCTCTAGGAAGTCGGCCAACTCTCGCAGGCCGGTGATGATCTGGTGACGCGAGAACAGGTCACCGGGGACGATGGGCATCGAGTGGGCGGTCATGGTGGGGTGCCTCCATGAGGTCGGGCGACGGGTGCGGATTCGGCGCGGATCTGGCGGAGCAGGTCGGAAGCGAGCTGGTTGGACACCCCGAGCCGGGCGCGCAGCGCGTCACGGGTGATCCGGCGTCCGTGCCGGCCCTCGTGCTCAGAGGCGACGCGGCGGACGAACGCGACCAGCGGAGCCGCCGGAGCCGACTCGGCGGACTCCTCTATCGGGACGGGGATCTCCGTCTGGCCGTCCGTGGCGCCCGCCGGGGGCTGGTCGTCCTGGACGGGGTCAGGGGTGCGGGGACGGTCCTCCCAGACGACCCACGGGGAGGACGGGGCGGATTCCTGCGAGGACGGCAGGCTCCGGAACAGCCGTGGATTCCGTCGCTGCCGGAGCGTCCTTCCGGCGTTCCAGCATGGAGACCGCGACCAGGAACGCCCCGGCAGGAGTGCCAGTGGTGACCCAGCCCCACACCGACTGATCCGCTTGCGCCAGGTTCGCCGCGAGCGAGAGCAGGATTCCGCCGACCAGGACGAGCGTCGGCCAGGACAGCCGTCCCGTCTCCCGACCGGTGCGCTTGTCGCGCTGGCGTTCCCCAGCCGCCATCACGCACGTGAGGTCGATGCACACGGCGATGGCCCAGGCCATCCACCCGTGCTGTCCGTGGTCGGTGGCCGTGTCACGGATGTGGGTGAACGACCCCGCCGCAGCGATACCCCCAGGATGACGACCGGCCCGGAGTCGGCCACGGCCCCGAAGAGGCGCCGGGTCATGCCGCCCGCCGGGTGGCGAGGGCGAGCAGCGTGGCCAGCTCCGGGTCACAGCGGTGCGCGTCGGCCCAGTCGTCCACCTCGGACGAGGACGAGGAGGCGAGCGACTCGGCGCACTGCTGGCAGCGGGCCACATGCAGGGAACGGAATTCGTCCCACTCGACGCCGACCGGCCACACGTCCCAGGACGACACCGAGGACGACCGGGACGGGGACGGGACGGCGACGAACCGGGGCCGAGGACGAAGGACATGGACGCGAGCGGCCATGGGAGAGCCTCCAGAGGCGGTTTCGGGCATGGGTCGGGTAGGGACGTGGCGCGATCAGGGCTCACGCCGAGCCGCAGGGGAGTGGGGTTCGCCTACACGGCGGGGCGGACGTCCGGGACGGAGCCGATGAGGCTCTCCCAGTCCGGAGCAAGGTCGGCGTAGTCGCGGGCAGCCTGTTCGGCTGCCTGCTCAGGCACGTAGACCGATTGGGCGCGGTGCCAGGCGCCGTGCCCGATCGGCGACCACGCACACGCCGGGGGTTTCGGCGGGGATGGCGCGGGCGGCGTCGAGGGCGGCGGGGGCCAGGTCGCCGAGGGTCATGCGGTTGACCCCGCGACTACCTCCGCCCGAACCAGGCGCTCAAACTGCGATGGGATGTACTGCATGAATCTGCGTGACGAGATCGAGAACGTTCTCCGAGCGTGGAACGCCTACGAGGTCAACCGAGGCGACTCACCCATCATCGACTTCGACTGCCACCCTGGCGGTCCCGAACCGATACCAGCCCCCGACCGCCTCACCGCTTATCGCCAGCTCGCGGACCTGCGCCCCGCCGCTACGGGCCCGCTTGCGACTCGTCTTGACGCCGACCTGGCCTACCTCGACGCCCTGCTAGGCGAACACCGCCCCCTAGCCGACTACGTCTGTGCGATCCAGGGATGCGGCACGGCTGGTTGGCCAGACGAGTACCTCGCCGAGCGCGCCGAGCTTTCCGCGAAGCGTTGGCCGATCTGGGCATCCGGTGGGGGAGCGAAACCAACGCCGAACTCCGCCAGGCCGAGGGCCTCCTTGACGTCAGCGATGCCCCCGACGCCATCCGCCATGCCGCCGAAAACCTAGAGCCCCTAGTTCGCGAAGCCACCGGCAGCACCGCGCCCTACACACTCACCATCGAGACCGCCGAGGTAGAGGCGTACTGGGCCTACTGGCTGGACGGCGCCGGCCAGAACGTCAGACTCCGTCTCAACCTCCCCAACATCGAGTTCACCCAGACCGGCGCCAAACAGTTCGCCCTACACGAGGTACTCGGCCACGGACTCCAAAGCGCCAGCCTTACCGCCCAGCCGCCGCCGAAGACGTCCCCTGGGGCCGTCTCCTGAGCATCCACGCGCCCCAGCAAGTGATGCTCGAAGGACTGGCCCAGGTATGGCCCCTGTTCCTGCTCCCCGAGGACAAGGTCCTGATCATCCGGGTCCGCCTCACCCACAACACCCAACTCATTCTGGCCCGAGCCCACCGCGCCATCAACGACGGCACCCCCATGATCGAGTGCGCCGACTACCTCCGCACCGCCGTCCCCTGGTGGACAGACAAGACCATCAACGGCTACCTGGCCGACCGAGGCACCAGCCCCGAACACCGCTCCTACATGTGGGCCGGGGCTGTACGGTTTTCGGTGTAACTCCTGATCAAGGAGTGACACCTGATGACGACAACTCAAGAGAATGCGGACGCCTCGGTGGCCAAGTCCGACAAACCGGCCGAGAGCAAGGGCATCGGCCCGGTCGACCAGGATCTGATCGGTCAGCTGGTCGCTCAGGCCCGTGAGCAGGGCTTGGACCTGGTCGGTGAAGGCGGGCTGCTGCAGCAGCTGACCAAGCGGGGTGCTGGAATCGGCGCTCGAGGGCGAGCTCACCGACCACCTCGGCTACGACCGCCACGACGCGGCCGGCAAGACCGGGGCCAACTTCCGCAACGTGCACCGTGCCAAGACCGTGACCACCGAGCTCGGCCCGGTCGAGATCGAGGTGCCCCGCGACCGCGATGCCAGCTTCGAGCCGCAGCTGGTCAAAAAGCGGCAGCGGCGGCTGACCGGCGCGGATGAGATGGTGCTGTCGCTGTCGCTGTCGCTGTCGCTGTCGCTGTCGCTGTCGCTGTCGCTGTCGCTGTCGGCCAAGGGCCTCACCCACGGCGAGATCTCCTCGCACCTGGCCGAGGTGTATGGCGCGAGCGTGTCCAAGCAGACCATCTCCACCATCACTGACTCGGTCATCGAGGGGATGGCCGAGTGGCAGAACCGGCCGCTCGACGGCGTGTATCCGGTGATCTTCCTGGACGCCATCCATGTGAAGATCCGCGACGGCCAGGTCGCCAACCGCCCGATCTACGTGGCGCTGGCGGTCACGGTCGAGGGCACCCGCGACATCTGGGGCTGTGGGCCGGCGTCGGCGGTGGCGAGGGCGCCAAGTACTGGTTGCAGGTGCTCACCGAACTGCGCAACCGCGGCGTCGCCGTTGCCTTCATGGTGGTCTGCGACGGACTGACCGGGCTCCCGGACGCGGTCGCCCACGTGTGGCCCCAGGCGCTGGTCCAAACCTGCATCGTGCACCTGCTGCGCAACAGCTTCCGCTACGCCGCCCGCCAGGACTGGGACAAGGTCGCCAAGGCCCTCAAGCCGGTCTACACCGCACCGACCGAGGCCGCCGCGATGGAGCGGTGGCTGGAGTTCGCCGAGGACTGGGGCACCAAGTACCCGGCGATCATCAGGCTATGGGAGAAAGCCTGGGCCGAGTTCGTCCCGTTCGTGCAGTTCGACCCCGAGATCCGCAAGGTGGTGTGCTCCACCAACGCGATCGAGTCGGTGAACACCCGGATCCGCCGAGCGGTCAAGGCCCGCGGGCACTTCCCCAACGAACAGGCCGCAGTCAAGTGCGTCTACCTGGCGGGGGTGAGCCTCGATCCCACCGGCACCAGCCGCAAACGCTGGATCGCCCGATGGAAAGCCGCCCTGAACGCCTTCGAGATCACCTTCGAAGGTGGCCTGACCACCCGCAACTAACCCATACAAGATCCAGTTACACCGTTACCTGGACAGACCCTGTGGGCCTACCGGCCGGACCCGACTGGTTCGCGGCCCTCGCTGAGGCCCCAGCTAAAGTGTCCCGGGAGGTACTCCATGCCGCATACCGCTTGCGCTCCGGGTCCGCTTGCCCTCGGATGAGGCATGTGCGGTCGTCGTCCGAGCGGGCCGAGGGTGCGCAGGTCAGCGGTCACGAGGCCCAAGTTCGACGAGCGGAGGGGACGAATTGTCGGCGCATTCTCCGTCTCGGCGTACGAGGCTGTGACAAAGTGCGTCCACGCACATCTCACAGAATGGCACGGGGGGATCGACACCGACGGTGACATGCACGTCCTGGGCATCTGGGTGCCCAAAGCAGCCGATGGCCCGACCGGCGTGGGCGCCGTGTTCTGACGCGGCGTAGTGACCGACCTGCGCAACCGCAGCGTGATCGCCATCCTCATAGCCTGCTGTGCCGCACCTGGGGATGCTGCGGCCGCCCCTGCTGGGCTGGCGGACGTGGGGCCGGCTGCATGACGGCCAGGTTCCCACCGAGGACGAGGCAGAACGGGCGCCGGGACGAGGATGAGGCGAGGACGAAGAGCGGTTATCGGGAAGCCTTCAGAGCGAGTTCGGGCATAGATGCCGATCGTGGGGTGTTGCTGGGGTTCCGGGAGGGGTTCTACGGGTCCGTTTGATCGGTGGCATGACATCCCGAGCCCGACCTGGAGCGCCTCCTGTGTCTATAGGTGCCAAACTCGATCCAGCGCGTCGGCAGCCAGGAAACGCGACCTCGCCTCGATCTGGGCATCAGACGGAGCATCGTTGGCGCTTGATTCCCACGTGGCAAGTTCCGAATCGAAATACGCCCTTCCTCTCTTGAGGGCCTCAGCCTTGGATGACAACGGAGCGTCCCCAAGGGAACTATTGAGACGATCGGTGAGTAGTGTCAGATTTCCTATCGCGTATATCGGATCGCGATAATCCGCTGAGGCCTTTGCCTGAGGCTTGATGTGCTCAATCGACCACGTCGTAAGATTCTGACCCGCAGGCAGCAGGCCCTCCAACTTCGCGAACGACATCAGCACGTAAGCGATGAAAATCTTACGAGATCGGAGTTTTTGCGCCTGGGTCAACTGAAGTGTGGGCGCATAGAACAAGGAGCAGAATGCTTGGAGAGCTCTCGTATGATCGGGTAGACTTTTGCGAAGTTTTTCTTTCAGGTCCCCGATAGCCAACGCCACTTCGCTGGCAGAGGTAGCATTCTCCAAGCGGACAGCGAAGCGATTATATCGACCCCGAGTGCCACCAGTTGAACCGCTATTTGTCAGTGCGGTATATTGGAAATGAAAAGACTCAACTAGCCTCAATACTTCAATGACCTGTGCCTGCTTGATCAATTTTGTTTCTCGGAATTTCCGGGCCACGGCGAGGACCGTCGAATTTGCTACCGAGACATTGAAGATCGCAAGTGCGCGAACACTGTCAACAAATTCAGGGATTGCAAAAGCATTGCGTTCGCCACGAACTTTTGGTTGAACCTGTACATGCTCCGCCTCTAGCCACTGATAGGTTTCCGCATCTCGTTCGAGTTCCTCCAGGTAGGAAAGGTGTGCTGCTGGGATGGCGCCCACAATGCGGCTAATCTCCTTGAACAGTTCGGGTTCCCTAACCGCCTCGCGTCGCGAGTTCCAGGACTGCCAAATGAATCTGTCGACAAAGTCCGCGCTTACACGACCTAGCTGAACACGGTCGACGAGTCGGTCCCAACGATCTGCGACTGCTTGGCGATCGTCTGGGTCCGTGGCCCCGCCGCGGATCAGAAGGTTCTTGACGAGGTCGGATAGGCGCAGATCTGCCCCGCGCGTATTCAATGTCTCGAAGACCAGGAATCCGTCTTCCTCAGAGGCCAACTCAACCTGAATTACGCGTGCCTTCAAGGCGTTTGACCGAATTGATTTAAGGCGTTCGAGTTGCCCACTCGGCGTCAATCCCTTGACTGCAGCGAGAATCTTCGCCTCAAAGAAGGATCGCGCCTCTCCGATCCGTTCAGCGCTCCTATTCCACTCTGCCCCGGATGGAATGGCGTTCGGATTTTGGATTACTTCATAGAACATCTTCTCGGGGCGACGCAAAACGGGATGACTTTTGCCGTCATCGTCTTTGACCATCAGATACTTTTGAGTAGTGAGCGCCTGACTCGTAGCTGCATGTGCATCGAAATCATTGACATCAATATATTTAGTAGCCACGTCGTTAAAAGCGTCACGAACAACAGATAGTAGGATTGCGCTCGTGGTTAGCCTCTGTTGGCCATCAATGATTGAGTATGTGTCGTTGAAGAGATCCCTTTTTTTGCTGACCCACGTTACTGTGGATCCGAAGAAAAAATCACCCTTCGCCAAGATGACGTCGTCCCAAAAATCGCTGAGTTGATCCTGTGACCAGCTGTAGGGGCGCTGAAAATTGGGAACCTCATACAGGCACTGTTGAAAACAGGTTTGGATGGTCTTTGTTCGACTCTCAATTGGAATCAGGTCACTGCTTGGAATCGACTCGGACATTTTCGGCCCCCACGACCCGTCACGAATTATGTTGACTTGAACAATAGCGCAAGCCCACGGACCCGCGCATGTGTCTCTCTGAAGTCTCAACGCCTCACATGACGTGACCAGCGGGGCTACCTAGCGTAGTCAGGCTCGGGACGGTGCCGGTGGTCTGACTTGTTCTCTGAAAAGTGACGACTGGGGCGTATGCCGTAAGCACGTCCGGTGTTGACGTATCGGCCTGTAGCGGATTGTCACGGTTTTGGCGAGGCATGTCGCGCCGACGTAAGACGACCACCTTCTTCATCTTCGAGACGGGTTCGTGTCTGAGGGTAGGAGGTGGACGCCGTGGATTCCACTGAGCTGCGTGTGACATGAACCTTGATCGCTCTGGTCAGCGAGCTGTGGCTGTGCAACCGGCGTGCAATCGGGAGCGGCGATCAAGGTGCAACGGCGATCACTTGGGGACAGGCGTACGGGCCATCCGCCCCGGTGACAGGCAAGATCGGTGCGCTTCTCTGATCTGTTCACCGGTCGCGGGGAGGGCGCGCCACCGGATTCTTGCCTTGCGTGGGTGGCGACCTGGCCCAGCAGCTCGTCTTGGTCTGTCACGTGGCTCATGATGGCACTCATTCCGACGTAGAGACGCGGCGTACCGGCGGCGAGTGAACCCGTCGACAGGTCGATATGGACACTGAGCTTGCTAACGCGGGTGCTAACGACTCGTCTGGACGCTCTTGGACGAGCGTGGAACCAGCGGGCGTCAGAGAGGGTGCCGAGCAGGTCAGCGGACGAGGCTGGACAGTCCTGGATTTTGCTCGTGAGACTCGTAATGAGGGGCGTCGGTTCGATTCCGACGGGCGGCTGCACGTCAGAGGCCCTTTCGATCTTGGAAAGGGCTTCGACGGTGCCTGGCTTGCCAACAGCGGCGTTATGCCGCCGTCCTGCCGGCCGGATCAGCCCGTTCCTGGAACCGGTCCACATCCGGACATCCGGACAAATCCGGCGTCACCTGGGGCGTCTCCCCTGTGTGTGATCGAACACGCGACGGTTTTTCATCGACTCCGGGCAGGTGCTGATTTGCGACGAAACCCTCTGTTTGGCCCTGGCGTGCTCGCCCTCGCGATCGCATTGATCGTGAACCTCGCCACGGCCCGCGCCGCCGACGCCACTAACAAGATCCAGCCGACCATCACGCTTACGGCGGACAGGAACCCGCTCGACGTCGACCATCGGACGGCCGTCGTGACCGGCACGGTCACCGCGACCATGCCCGACGGGAGTACTGGGCCGCTCACCAACCAGCAGGTCGAGGTCAACCCTGATGTCGGAGCCGGCCAGCCACGGACGCTGACCACGGACGGCGACGGACATTTCAGCCTGGCTATCACCCCGGACGACCGGTCCACGATCGTGGAGGCGGCGATCCAGGAGACCGATCAGGTGGCGGCAGCGAGAGCGCCACAACTGTGGCTCGAAGTCCGGCAGACCGCGGCTCGGGTCCAGTCCTGCGAGGTCACCCCCACTCGGGTCACCAAGACGACACCCATCACAGTCACCGGCACCGTCACTTACGACACCGGCGCCGGTCCCGTACCCCTGACCGGTCGGAACATCGTGGTACGGGACGACAAGAACTTCCAGATCCTGGGAAGCGCACCGCTGAACGCCGCCGGAGCATTCAGCGCCACGGTACCGATCACAGCGGACCCGGGCCTCCACCCCCTCTACGTGGCACCCGACATTCCGTCGGACGACCTCTACTTCTTCCCCGTCAACTGCGGCAACGCGGAGGGCAACGTGCCGGTGGTCGTCGCGCCTGGGACGCCGCGGTTCGTGAACTTCAATGTCGCGTTCAACGAACCCGGCCGAGCGGGCGTCTTCGGGGCCATCGAGAGCCCGTTGGGACCGAACGGCGAAGTGTTGTTCCACAACATGAAGAATCTGCCCATCATCATCGAGTGGTCGCGCAACGGCAGGACCCGCTGGCGGCACCTCGGGCAACTGATCTCCATGGACAACGGGATTTTTGGCACCCGTGACCGGGGCCTCCCGGAATCGGAGAGCGACCCGTTCCCTGCGCGCGGAGGGTACTTCCGAGCGCGCTTCAAGGGAAACGACTTCCTCTACCCGACCACCAGTCCGGTGGTGCACGCGCGGTAACCCGGCGTGTGATAAAGCATAGGGCCGCCATCATCGATCACCAGACGAGTGCGACGGCGGAGATTCGAGACGATCGCCGTAGATAACCAATGTCTGTCGGTGGTTGTCGGCGATCGCTGCCGCGCCGCTTCGGAGCGCAGGGCCGTAGTCGGCCCTGCACTCCGGGTCGGCTCGCCCTTCGAGTGCGTGGGTTTCCGTTTCGTGCTCGGGGCTACACCTCGGCGGAGCTCAGGATGCCGGCCGCCAGCTCGCGCAGCTCCCGGTCCTGCGTGAACCTGCGCCAGCCGCCGTCGGTGCTGTGTCGGCGGTCGGAGTCGAGCACGTCGCGCAGCACCCAGTGGCAGGGCTCCGCCGTGGCACCCGTCTCGGCGAGATAGCGCAACGCCGCCCACGTCACCGGGAGCTCCTCGCCTGACGCGAGCGGCCAGATCTCGCGGCAGAGCACTTGGACGGCGGGCTCGGGATCGCCCGTGATCCGGTGCAACGCGTGAGCAGCGAGGACCTGCTCCCATTTGTTCTGTCGGTCGATGTGGCCGCGGATCCGGTCGATGTGCGCCGTGGCGTGCGTGCCGAGGTCGGCGAGGCAGCGCCAGTGTTCTTGCAAGCCCCACTCGTCGGATTTCGCGTCGAGCATGCCGCCGATCGCGGCGAGTGCGGGCTCGGGATCGCCGGTGATCCGCCAGTACGACCACGGCAGCACGACGGCGGACACCCGCGCGTTCCACGCCCCGGGCGGTTCGGATGGCCGCCGCAGCAGCCGCTCGATGACCGGGCCGGCAGAGCCGGCGGCGGGACCGATGGCTCCGAGTGCGAGGGCTCCCTGTGCGTGCGTCTCGGTACCGAGAAGGTCCACCAGCTCAGGAACGGCGGGCGCCGAGACCTCACCCCACTGCTCGAGCAGTCCGGCGAGGGCTCGGCGGAGTTCATGGCCACCGTCACGTAGCCGCTCGCGGATCACCGGTAGCAGCACGCCCGCATGCTCGCGAAGCGGTGCGAGCACTTCATGTACGGCCGGCAGGGTCGTCGCGTACGACGTGTAACCGTGCACGATGGCAGTGCCGAAACCGAGCTCGCGGTCGCCGAGCCGGTCCAGCAGGTGCGGCAGGCACCGCACGTCGTGGCGCCAGGCCAGCCCCCAGGCAGCGATATCGCTGATTCGCCCGCCGCCGTGCCGGGACAGCCGCTGGTCGTCGGAAAGCCGCGCGGCGAGCAGGTCACGGTACCGGTCCGTCTCCTCGCCGGCGGCTGCGAGCACGTGGGTCGCATAGGCGCGGACGGCTCCAGCCGGGTCGGCCGTCCGCTCCGCCAGAGCAGGAAGCAGCCGCTCGCCCGGAGACCGCCAGGTGCTGAAGACTTCGGCCGCCGCCCGTACGGCCCCCACCCGCCGGTCGGCGTCCCGGTTCCCGATGAAGGCCCGGCACACCTCGGTACGTGTGGTCGCGTCGTCCCCGAGCCGCCGGTCCACCCAACCGGCCAACCGGGCGGCGCTCCCGCCGTAGTACTCGGTCAGCCAAGCCGGCATCGCGCCGACCCATGGGACGTCCCGCCAAACCCCGATCCCATCGTCGCCCAAGGCCTCGATGAGCGTGTCCAGATCGGTACCCAACCGCTGGGCGGCGATCGCCTTGTCCAGCGCGACCGCCGCGGCCAGCCGGATCTGCGGGTCGGCATGTGCGCGCAGCCCCCGCAGCCAGATCGCCGTCTCGGGCAGGACCTCGGCCGAACATCTGGCCGTGAGTTCCCCGACGGCCAGGATGATCCCGATCCGTACCGCCCGATCCTCCTCACGGGAGTACCGGTCGCAGAGCGCGGTGACCGCCGGATCCGCGTCCGCGGCGGCCTCTGAGAGCGCCCGCGCCAGGCCACGGCGCAAGTCGACATCGGGATCGTCAAGAAGTGCCAGCAGGCGTGGCAGCGCCGCCCGCCAGGCCGGCCGCCAGCCAGGGTCGACATGCCGAGGCGCCGCGAGGACGGCCTGCCCGGCCAGCCCTCCGAGCAGTGCCACGACACCCCGCCGCACGGTGACCTCGGCAGTCCTGGCCAGCAGGACGAGAAAGGGCAGGGCCGCCGTGGCGGCGGAGCACACGAATCCGCCCTGGTGGTAGATCTTGTTCTCCAGATCGAAGACCGCGTCGGGGGCGTCCTGGTCATCGGCGATCCGCTGCAACAATTCCGGCAGGTCACCGGCCGATCCGTAGGCATGCTGGAGAGTGGACCATTCGACCCGGTCGAGTCCGGGGAGGGTCATGAAGAGACTTCTTTTCGCACTGGCGACGGCCTTGCCGCCGACCGAACCATGATTCTGGATGAACGGTAGCAGTAGCCGCAGCGGGGGCTCGGTCAGATCGGCCAGGAGTCCGGGGGAGGCCGGCGAGCGCCCGGACGACGTCTCGGTGTCGATCGTCGAAGGGCTCGATCTCTTTGTCCGGCTCGCGTTCGTGGTCGTCATAAGGGATGTCGGTCAGGAACGGAGCCGACGTGTAGATGCAGCAGTCGGCCACATCAAGGATGTCGAAGGCGAACGTCAGCGCTGCCCCGGCCATCAGCGGCGCCTCTGTCGCCGGACCAGTGCGCAGCCGCTCCAAGGCCCGGTCGAATGCGGCCGGATTGGGCTTCGGCGCGCGATGGGGATCGTGTGATCCCCTCAAGCGGGCGCGAGGCGACGAGGGTGCTACCGAAGGTCTTGGTCTCGACTAGGTTCGCCTGGATGGAGGAGACGGTGAGTTGCCCGATCACGGTCTCGTCCACCGCTTCCAGGCCCACGAGCGCCGCCGCCGCGAGCCGGTGGGCGGGATCGTGACCGGCCTTCATCGTCTGGCCTGCGACTATGTGATTGGCGAGTTGGGCCCAGAAGCGCTTCCCTCGATCGCTGCCGAGGCGCTTGCGCGAGGCGTCGACTCCCTGGCGCTCCGAGAGTTGGCCGGCTGCAACGCATCAGACGATGTCCGGGACATCCGAGATCTCTATCTCGCCGCCATGGCCGAACTGGAAATACCGATGCCAGATGCGGACTCGGTGCTGTGGGAGAAGGTTCGGCTATGGGCCCGATGCATGGTCGAAGCGACGGTCAGTCCATACGAGGGCGCTTCGCAGATCGAACGTTACGGCGTTGCGCTGGGATCACCTCAAGAGATTGGCGACATCCCTTACTTGATGGCTCTCTGGGCGGAGTACCCGGCTCGTCGAAGGGAGTTGGAGATCAGCATGGTCGAGGAGGCCCGAAGTCTGCTGCCGCGCCCGGAGGAGGCCGGTTGAGCGTGCCAGAAGCGGGGCGTTGCGGCTCCAGTCCCCTGCGGGCGGCGGAGGGGCTCCTGCGCGAAGCCGTCTCGCCGTTTGCACGGGCGCACGCCCTGGGAGGGGTGGCGTGCGAGCGGGAGGGCTAACAGCGGCGCTGGGTGGTCTTGGACATCGTCGAGCTTGCTACGGATGAGATGGGCGAGCGTATGCGGCTGGAGCCCTATGACAGGTGCGTGGGGTTTGGGTCGCACGTCCACGAGCGCGGGATGTACAGCTCACGGTGCACCGCCGTGCGCCTGCGTAGACGAGATCGACCGTGACTTGCGCGTTTTCGATCCCCCGGCGGTCGGTGTATTGGCGCTGGTGTGCTCTTTTTGCATCCCCGGTCCGTCGACCGCCAGCATCGCATCCTCGTCGTGGAGATGGTCCAGCACGTACTCGCGGACGGTGTTGGCCTCCCACTTGGCCTGGCCGAGTAAGGGCGGCATGCCGTCCGAAGTGGCCTGCCCGGCCCACTCTGCGATGCTCCAACAGTTCTTGCGTGGCAGGTCCGACAGCAGGCCCAACGCCAGGTCACTGACCCAACGCCGGGGTTCAACCCGTGCGAACCGACCCGCTATCCGGGACCTCAGGAGCTCTTACGCCTCCTGCCAGGGGGCATCTATGTTGTGACCCTGCGGTCACCGCCTGATCTTCAGAGTCGGGGAGTGCTGCTTGGCCCAACCGGTGGTGGTTACCACCTCGCGCGCGATCTCCACGACAGCCCGCCCATCCGTTACCACCCGCACGGTCTCCGCAGGGGCCCGCTGGTCCAGCAGCCGAGCCTTGTGAGCACTGCCCTCCAGCTCCTGCTCCAGCTCCGAGCCGAGTTCCCGGCGCACCAGCCGCTCGCGGGCGGTGAGATCGGAGGCGGTGAGCAGAACCCGTACGATCCGTACCTCCGTTCCCATGGAACGCTCGAACATCCCGGTCGCCTCAGGCAGCACACTCACAGTGTTCGTATAGATCAGTCGGCGGTAGCCGCGCTGGGCGAAGTTCGCCCACACAGCGGTCAGATTGCTCTCGGTGATCTCAGAACGGTGAGGATCCCCCTCCGGGGCCGGATGCACCTGACCCATGAAGTCTCCCTCGATGACCGCATGCGAGACCGCCGCAGCCCGGAGCTGCGCCGAAACCTCCCATGCCACCGTCGTCTTGCCGACTCCGGCCCGCCCTCCGATGAGCAGTACTTCTGCGCGATCCATAGAGGCAGCGTGCCAGCTGGCATCCGTCTCACGCGATCCGATATCGATCGACCCCATGGCTGCAGGGACCACCGGCAAGATCATGGTCTAGGGCTGGAGTACTAGGGGGCGGAGCCTCATTCTCTTGCGCGCTGGCAGGCCTCGGTCTCGAATTTGGAGGCACCGCAGTACGTGGGGCGTCGGCGCGGCAAGTGTGGAGTGGGTCTCGTGGCCCAAGCGCCTATGGGGGAGAGGTGCCCTCGCGCGATGCACGTCTCGGTCGTGTGAGTGCTCCTCCTCCAGGGCAAGGCCTGTCGCGAGGGGGTTTGTCTGGCCGGTGAGGCGAGGATGGAGACTAGCGTCACCGGCCAGACCGCGGAGCGCCGTCGCACTCGTCCCAAGGCCCAGTAGGCGGGAACTGGGGAGGCGAGCGGCGTGGGTGATGCGAGTGGTACGACGGCGCTGGGGGGTGCATGGTCTTTGGACGCTTCTGGGGGCTGACGGTCTTGTGGTGGATCGGCCGAGCGGCTGGTGGGTGATCAGTCGTCGAACTCGAAACCGTTGGCCTTGGCCGACGTGACGAGCTTCCGCATCCGATCGTTGTCTGTGGCGACGGCGCTCATGAGATCGGCGAGCTCCTGGAGTGCGGTTCGGTCTTTGCCGTACGCGCAGAACATGCCGCCTTCCGGGTCATATGAGAAGCGTCCTTCGAGAGTTTGTGCCTCCGTGCTCACGAGGATCTGCGCGACGCCTTCCCAGAAGTAGCCGTTCGGTTCGTGACCGAGTTGCTCGATGAGTTCGTCTACTTGCGTCGTCCCTGCGTTCAACAACAGTGAGAAGGCCCCGGGCGAGGTTTCGATCAATTTCAGCGGACTCATCGGCGGAGCATGGCACCTCTGAAGCGGAGCGGCAACCTTGATCGGCGAGCCGGTTCGCGTGGCTGTTCCAGGCTCCTCGTCATGATCGTTGGCCGTGTCGTCAGGGGAGTGTGTCGGCGGCCGATGCACGGGTGATGAGCTGTCGATCATGACGGGTGGCCGCCCGCGAGTCGTTGACATCGGGCGGTCGATTGCCTGCTGGGCCAGGAGCGCGGGGCACAGCTAGGCGTCGTCAGGTGGCGGGGGGATGCGAACTGCTTTTGCGGCGGTGCGACTGCGGCAACCGGCTGCTTGTTGCGTGCAGTCGGCCGAACATGGCCGCGCCTTCCAGGCGTTCGCCTGGAGTCGCCGATGCCCTGGTCGTCATGATCTAGCCGCGTGGTGCCTCCGCTTTGCTGTAGAGCGCTCGTCCCACCTGCAGGCCCGCTGGGTTCCTATCGCGGCGGAGGCCGTCCCGTGGACGTTGCGTCGAACGGGCCGGGGGTTTGGGCGCGGTCGCAGGTCCAGGTGCGAGCGTGGTTGGCTGGCGTGGTTTCGTGCTTCCTCAGGCTTCCTCGCCTCCGTTGCGCCCGATTGCTCCTCGGCCGTTGGGCTTTCTGCTCAGCGTTGACGCGACGGGCCATAGGCGTGGAGGAGTGAAGCGCCCCGGGTTCGATAGAGGCTCTAGGTTGTGGCTGTGACCTGCGGTTCTGTGTGGTTCTGGAAGTAGCTGGCCTCGTATTCATCGGGTGGGACGTGGCCGATCTCACCGTGGAGCCGGGTGGTGTTGTACCAGTCCACGTACTCGGCGGTGGCCAGTTCGACGCCGGTCAGGTTCTTCCACGGCCCATGGCGCTTGATGAGCTCGATCTTGTACAGGCCGATCGCCGATTCCATCAGGGCGTTGTCGAGCGCGTCGCCGACGGTGCCGATGGAGGCGTCGATCCCGGCCTCGATCAGGTGGGTGGTGAACCGGAAGGACGTGTATTGCGAGCCTGCGTCGCTGTGGTGAACCAGGCCCGGCCCGACCGGACGTCCGGCGCGGTCGCGCCGCCATAGCGCCATGTCGAGCGCGTCCAGCACCAGCCGGGTCTGCTTGGTGGTCGCGGCGGCCCAGCCGACGACGGCGCGGGAGAAGACGTCCACGACGAACGCGACGTACACCACGCCGGCCCAGGTGGCCACGTGGGTGAAGTCGGCCACCCAGCGGCGGTTGGGCGCGGGCGCGGTGAAGTCCCGCCGCAGCAGGTCACCGGCCCGTTCATGCCCGTCGTCGCGCACGGTGGTGCGGACCCTCTTCCCGCGGCGGGCACCTTGCAGGCCGAGCTCGCGCATCAGCCGCTCCACCGTGCAACGCGCCACGACGTGGCCTTCGCGGTGCAGCTGCCGCCAGATCTTGCGAGCGCCATAGACCTGGTAGTTGGCCCGGTAGATCCGGGTGATCTCGGACTTGAGGCGCTCGTCCCGCACCGCTCGGGGCGAGACGGGACGCGACTTGGCGGCGTAGTAGGTGGACGGGGCGATCTTGGTGCCGTGCTCGGACAGGACACGGCAGATCGGCTCGACCCCGAACACCTTGCGGAACGCGTCGATGAACGCGATCAGTACCTGTGTGGCCGGTCGAGCTCGGCCGCGAAGAAACCCGCCGCGGCCTTGAGGATCTCATTCGCCCGCTTCAACTCGGCGTTCTCGCGCTTGAGCCGCTTGAGCTCGGCCGATTCCTCGGTTGTGGTCCCCGGCCGCCCGCCGGCATCGACCTCGGCCTTACGCACCCAGCTGCGCACCGTCTCGGCGTGCTTGACACCCAGTTTGGCCGCGACGGCCTTCATCGCCGACCACTCGGTCAGATAGTCCGGACGAACCTCGGCAACCATGCGGACCGCACGATTGCGCAGCTCAGGGGGATAACGGGACGGACGTGCCATGACTCGATCCTCTCAGGAAATCGAGCCTCCATCCGACCCGGGGCGCTTCAGAGTGCCCTAACCGGCTCATCGTCTTGGTGAGCGGGCGTCCGGGGTGGCTGTGTTGGTTTGCCGTCTTGAACGCCGACCTGGCTTGGCTTTTGGAGCGTTGCCCTGGTGCGACTGGCCGCGCTGGCAGGGCCCTGATGGCCGTACGGCCGCTGGTTGACTTTGTCGCCGGGTGCTCGGCGCCGTCCTATCACCACAGCTCGTCGAGGGCGCTCAGTCGTCGTCGAAACTCCCGCGCGTCTCTACCAGGAAGCGCGCAGGCTACGACCTCCAGTACCTCCCGCGCGCGGTAGGGGTTGTTGCAGTCCCAGGGGCCGTCGACGTACCCGGGCAGCGGCAGGTCATGGCCCGGGTCATAGGCGTGTGAGCCGGAAAGATAGGAGGGACTCGGCCGCGCGTACAGACGGTGCTCGGGTTGCCGAACCGCATGGGCCCAGATTTCCCATGCCTCCCTGGCCTCTCCCGGTTGCAGCCGCGTGTGTTCCAAGCTGGCCAGGACGAGGCGGCCTCGTCCGGACATGTGCGGGAACCACGAGACCTTCTTGGAACAGCTGCAGCGATGCCGATCGAGCAGCATCTCAGCACGCAGGCGGGATGGCTGCCTACGCGGCATGGCCCTTTCGAGTCATCAGCATCATGCGGCCATCGTCACACAGCCGGATTCTCGGAATAGTCCGAGGGTTGCCGTTTTGGCTGACGGGCCGATTGCCGTGGTGTGTTGCTGGGATCCTGCGACTTCCAGGCCCCATGGTGGACTCGTTCGCGCGATTGTGCTGGCCAGGCCGTCTTGCGAAGGGCCTCTGGGACGAGAGTCCTCAGTTAGTGAGTGGCCGGTAGTAGAGCATCACGTTGCCCGACTTGAAGGCCCTGGTGCCGGTCAGTTCGAGGGGGATTCTGTGCTCTGCTGTGTGGAACAGCGACTTGCCTTCGCTCAGGACGATCGGATGCACCATGATCCGCAGCTCATCGACCAGTCCCAGGTCCAGCAGGCTCACCGTCAGGTTCGAGCTCCCGAAGATCGCGATGTCCTTGCCGGGCTGCTGCTTGAGCTTGGTGAGCTCCCCGGCGACATCGTCGGCGAGCAGCCGCGTGTCGGCCCAGTCCGCTCGCTGGAGGGTACGGGACACCACGATCTTGGGTGTGGCGTTCATCCTGTCGGCGACGGCCGGGGCGTCCTCGCGCGCCTGGGGCGTCGGCCAGTGTGCGGCCACCATGTCGTAGGTGATCCGCCCGAACACCAGCGTGCCGATCTCGTCGAGCTGCTCCACGGAGAAGTCCATGAACTCCTGGTCGACGTTGGGCCAGTCGAACTCCCCGTTGGGTCCCTCGTAGTATCCGTCGGCGGTCACCACGAAGAACGCGAAGATCTTTCTCATCATTACTCCTGTGATCGTTGTCCGGGCCTCCGGCGGGGAGGCCGCTCACAGGAAGGTCGCGGCCGACGGCACCGTCTCGACATGGTCGGCGCAGAAGTTCAGCCGTCCGGTGCGGTGGCCCGCGTCTCCGTGTCCTGCGATCGTACGGTCATACCCGGACGGGACGTCGGGTACGGCAGCCGGCGGTGACGCCATTCGCATGGCAGGGCGGGGCCGTCGAGTGCTTGGTGCTGCCGGAGCAGGTGTCTCCTGTGGCCCGGACCGGCTCGGTGCGTGGTGCGAGAGCAGGAGACCGGATGCGGGGTTTCTGAGGGCGATCTTGCTGCGGACGAGTGTCGTTCGCGACGACGAGCGCTCCGGAGTGAGGAACGGTCGGCGGTACGGCCGCCGGGCTGCGGTTGTGTTGTGTTTCGACGTCCCGGAGACGGCGTTCGCCTGGCGGCTCGAGCACCATCCGGCCTTGGCGGGCGCGGCATCGCTACGCACCCTGGCCGGTTACGCTCGCCTCCGGCATCGCGCACTAGGGCGCCGGTCCGCCGCCAGGCAGCGGCCTCGGCGTCGTCGAGCGCCGGAAGGCGGGCCGCCGTGGTGCCGCAGCGTCGGGCACGCGGGGGCGGTGCCGGGGCCCTGACCGCGGCGCAGCGGCCTTTCCGTCCGGGTATGGCGTTCGGCCGGGTCCGGGGGCCACTCTGAGACAGGTCCTAAGTTCCGTTTCGTCGGCCCTGTCTAGGTGAGGGCCCTTCGCCTAACGGGGCCTGGGTCGCTTCGTTAGCTGGCCGGTGACACTTGCGGCCTGGGGCCACCGCAAGCCGACCGGGCGGCTGGAGGTGTGCCTCGCTCACGTTGTCGGGGTGCCGAGGGCGGTGTTGCAGGGGCGCGGGCGTCGGAGGACGACGGCTTGCTCAGCGTGGTTCGGCTGTTTTGGGACGGTCGGCAAGGGGCGGGGGACCTGGCCCGGCGGGATAGGCCCTGGGCAGGCTCACTTGGTACCCCAGCCCGGCAATTGCGCGATGTCTGGGCTCGTGTGCGGGGGCATCGTCCTTGTCCTGGCCGATCTGGAATACACGCGGCTGCACCTGGGAGAGCCCCGGCGACGAACATGCGGTTCGGCAACCCGACCGCGCGGCCGACAGCGGTGGGGGCGTCGTTGTGGCGGGACGCCCCAGGTTCTGGGGGCGGAGCGATCTTGTAGGTCTGCCGAGCGCTTGCGTGGTCGCGTTGGATGGTGTGCGCCTCCTGCTCGTGCCCGATGCGGAGAGTTGCCACTTGAGTGGGTGTCCATCGGCGTTGGGTGAGGGGTCCCTTCGTGTGGTCCGGTGGGGCGGGTGACCGGACCGATCAGGAATCGAGAAGCGCGGATTACGGAGCCGCGGCTAGCGTGACCGGCATGGACATCAGCATTCAGGCGAGCTTTCTCCCGCATGACGATCCGGACGCGTCCCTGGCCTTTTATCGCGACGCTCTCGGGTTCGAGGTCCGCAACGATGTGGGGTACGACGGGATGCGGTGGATCACGGTCGGCCCCGCGGACCAGCCCGATACGTCGATCGTCCTGCAGCCTCCGGCCGCCGATCCCGGTATCACCGACGACGAGCGCCGCACCATTGTCGAGATGATGGCCAAGGGCACCTACGCCGGAATCCTGCTGGCGACCGCCGACCTCGACGGCACCTTCGAACGGCTGCAGGCGGGTGATGTCGAGATCGTCCAGGAGCCGACCGACCAGCCCTACGGGGTTCGCGACTGCGCCGTCCGTGATCCTGCCGGCAATATGATCCGCATTCAGGAAGCACGCTGAGCCGTCCGATGATCGTGGTCATGGCACGCGCAACCGCCTCCGCGCGTGACGCTGGTGGCGGCCGCTTGGAGGCTGCCGTCTCCGTCCCCGAACCGCTTTCCGGCCTATGAGCGCCGGCCCACGCTCCCGCGTCCAGCGTCGTCGCGACACCGAGCATCGGCTCACCCATGACTCGGACGTGTGGGTGGCGAGTGCCTCGGCGGACGGTGCGCCGTACATGGTGCCGCTCTCCTTCGACTGGGACGGTGAGGCGCTGCTGCTGGCCACGCCGGCGGACAGCCCGACCGGCCGGAACCTGGCCGCCACCCGGGTCGTCCGGCTGGGGTTGGGGCACACCCGGGACGTCACCATGATCGAGGGTGACGTCGAGGTGCTCGAGATCGACGTGCTGCCACAGGAGCGGGGCGACCGGTTCGTCGCGCACGCCGGTTTCGACCCGCGGGCGTCGGACACGTCGTACCGCTGGTTCCGGGTCTCTCCGCGCCGCGTCCAGGCTTGGCGCGAGGAGAACGAATTGACTGATCGCGAGTTGATGCGCGACGGCCGCTGGCTGGTCTGACGCGCAGGCACCCGGGATTGATGGCGAGGGCGCGGCGCAGTGGCGTGGGCGCCTTGGTTCTAACGATGGGCGCGACCCCCGCTGGCATCAGGTGTACGGGCCGTCGCCGTGACCGTCGGCCTGGCGGGGTGTCGCCGGTGTCAGCCGGGCGGGTGCTGACGGTGGGAGTCACGCGGGTGGGTTGTTGCCGCCAACGTCAGCCTGGCGGGGCGTCACTGGACGATGTCAGGCGGGCGGGGGCGTTGCTGGTCGGGCGCCCGGGTGGCTTCGGCGATCAGGTAAACAGGGGGCTGTTGCCGCGATCGCGCTGACGCAGGAGAGCCAGACGTGCTGGTCGAAGCTGGTTCGAGCGAGCCAGGCGGCGCCGGCGGTGACCGCAACGGCGGTCCCGAGTAACAGATGGAGAAACGATGAGCATGGCCCCGAGGACCGACCCGCAGTCGCCTGCGCCGCACCTTGCCGACAGCCACGATCTGATCCGCGTGCACGGCGCGCGGGAGAACAACCTCAAGGACGTCAGCGTCGAGATCCCCAAGCGCCGCCTGACGGTGTTCACGGGGGTCTCCGGCTCGGGCAAGAGCTCGCTGGTGTTCAACACGATCGCCGCGGAGTCGCAGCGGCTGATCAACGAGACCTACAGCGCCTTCGTGCAGGGCTTCATGCCGACGCTGGCGCGGCCCGAGGTCGACGTCCTCGACGGGCTGACGACGGCGATCATCGTCGACCAGCAGCGGATGGGGGCCGACCCGCGTTCCACGGTCGGCACGGCCACCGACGCCAACGCGATGCTGCGCATCCTGTTCAGCCGGCTCGGGCAGCCGCACATCGGCTCGCCCAACGCGTACTCGTTCAACGTTCCGTCGGTCAAGGCGAGCGGCGCGATCACCGTCGAGCGCGGTGACAAGAAGACGGTGAAGGCGACGTTCTCCCGCACCGGCGGCATGTGCACGAACTGTGAAGGCCGGGGCACCGTTTCCGACATCGACCTCACCCAGCTCTACGACGACTCCAAGTCGATCGCCGAGGGAGCGTTCACCATCCCCGGCTGGAAGTCGGACAGCTGGTGGACGGTGCGGACCTACGCCGAGTCGGGCTTCCTCGACCCGAACAAGCCGATCCGCGAGTTCACCGAGAAGGAGATGAAGGACTTCCTCTACGGGGAGCCGACCAAGGTGAAGGTCGAGGGCGTGAACCTCACCTACGAAGGGCTGATCCCCAAGGTCCAGAAGTCGTTCCTGTCCAAGGACAAGGAGGCGATGCAGCCGCACATCCGGGCGTTCGTGGACCGCGCGGTCACCTTCACCACGTGCCCCGAGTGCGGCGGCACCCGGCTCAGTGAGGCGGCGCGGTCGTCGAAGATCAAGGGCATCCACATCGGCGACGCGTGCGCGATGCAGATCAGCGACCTGGCCGTATGGGTCCGCGACCTCGACGAGCCGTCGGTGGCTCCGCTGCTCGGCACGCTGCGGCGGACGCTCGACTCGTTCGTGGAGATCGGGCTGGGCTATCTCTCGCTCGACCGGCCGTCGGGCACGCTGTCGGGCGGTGAGGCGCAGCGCGTCAAGATGATCCGGCACCTCGGGTCCTCGCTCACCGACACCACCTACGTGTTCGACGAGCCCACCGCGGGCCTGCACCCCCATGACATCCAGCGGATGAACGACCTGCTGCTGCGGCTGCGGGACAAGGGCAACACGGTGCTGGTCGTGGAGCACAAGCCGGAGATGATCGCGATCGCCGACCATGTCGTCGACCTCGGTCCCGGCGCCGGCACGGAGGGCGGCAGCGTCTGCTTCGAGGGCACCGTGGAGGGGCTGCGGGCCGGCGGCACCGTCACCGGCCGCCATCTCGACGACCGGACCACCCTCAAGGAGGCGGTGCGGAAGTCCGGCGACGTGTTGAAGATCCGCGGTGCGACGGCCAACAACCTGCGGGACGTGGACGTCGACATCCCGCTCGGGGTGCTCGTCGTGATCACCGGGGTGGCCGGCTCGGGCAAGAGTTCGCTGGTGCACGGGTCGATCCCGGCCGGCGAGGGCGTGGTGTCGGTCGACCAGAGCGCGATCCGCGGCTCGCGGCGGAGCAACCCGGCGACGTACACCGGGCTGCTCGACCCGATCCGCAAGGCGTTCGCGAAGGCCAACGGCGTGAAGCCGGGGCTGTTCAGCGCCAACTCCGAGGGCGCCTGCCCCAACTGCAACGGCGCCGGCGTCATCTACACCGACCTGGCGATGATGGCCGGTGTCGCCACCACGTGTGAGGAGTGCGAGGGGAAGCGGTTCGAGGCGTCGGTGCTGGACCACCACTTCGGCGGCCGCGACATCAGTGAGGTGCTCGCGATGTCGGTGTCCGAGGCCGAGGAGTTCTTCGGGGACGGTGAGGCGCGCACGCCGGCCGCGCACCGCATCCTCGGCCGGCTCGCGGACGTCGGGCTCGGCTACCTCAAACTCGGCCAGCCGCTCACCACGCTGTCCGGCGGCGAGCGGCAGCGGCTCAAGCTGGCCACCCACATGGCCGAGAAGGGCGGCGTCTACGTCCTCGACGAGCCCACCACCGGTCTCCACCTCGCCGACGTCGAGCAGCTGCTCGGCCTGCTCGACCGGCTCGTCGACTCCGGCAAGTCGGTCATCGTCATCGAGCACCACCAGGCGGTCATGGCGCACGCCGACTGGATCATCGACCTCGGCCCGGGCGCCGGGCACGACGGCGGCAAGATCGTCTTCGAGGGCACGCCGGCCGACCTCGTCGCCGCGCGCTCCACCCTCACCGGCGAGCACCTCGCGGCCTACGTGGGCGCCTGACCTGACCGGGGCCCTCGCACGGGCACCTCATCCGCTCGAATCGTCGGCGTCGACGTGGGACGAGCGGCAGATGCTCCAGGACGGGAGGGCCCCGGCCGTCCGGCGTGCGGATCACGATCGTTCGCGACGACGTCGAAGGCGGCTCTCGGAGCGCCGGGTCACCCGTTGCCTCCCCAGCGCGGGCCCGCGAAGCGCGCGAGAGCCGCCTCGATGTCGGCTCGCGGGGCGCTGAGCTCACGGGTCAGGGCGAGGACGATCCAGCCCGTCTTCTTCTCCAGGTGAGGGAAGGGCGCGCGGAAGTCCTTGGCCGGAGGCGGCGGGGAGCCGGGGACCAGAGAGACGCACACCGACCAGGCTCGCTTCTCGGCGCCCCGGCGTACCGCGACACGATTGATGTCGGCCCAGTGATAGATGGTGTGGCGGCCGCTGTGCCGCAGGTCCAGCCCGCCTGGGCCGACGCTCAGGTCGTACGGTCGGCTCAGGGTGTTGATCCTCGCCCACATGCCGCGCAGGCAGGAGGTGACGCCCAAGATTCCCAGCAAAGCCACCATGAGGGGCACGGGGCCGTCGCCGCCGCTGTCGCCCAGGAATCCGGCCACCCCTAGGAACAGCATGAAGCCGCTGATGACAAGGCCGACGAGGTAGGAGGCAAGGCCGATCGCCGGCCACGCCTTCACTCCCGGAAACCTGACTCCGCGCGGCGCGGTCCGAGGAGGGGCCGGGCGCGCCGGAGTGTCCGGGACGTCCGGGAGCATGGATTGCACTTCGTGTGGCAGCCAGGCCCGCGTCGGCCCCGCGACCGAGAGGCGCTCAAGCAGCTGGGCGGGAGTGGGACGCTGGGCCGGGTCCTTGGCCAGGCAGCTGGCGACCAGGTCAAGGAGGCCACCGGGAAGCCCGCCCAGGTCGGGCTCCTGATGGACCACCCGGTACAGCATCGCCGTGGTGGGACCCTCACCGAACGGCTGGACCCCGGCGGCCTGGCACAGGACCGAGCCGAAGGCGAAGACATCGGCCGCCGGCCCCGAGCCCGCCCCGGTGATCTGTTCGGGCGCCATGAAACCGGGCGTTCCCACGACTCCCCCGGACCGGGTGATCGCGGTCCCGTCCAGAGCCCGCGCGATGCCGAAGTCGATGACCCTCGGGCCGTCGTCGGCGAGCAGGATGTTGGAAGGCTTCAGATCCCGGTGCACCAGGCCCTCTGCATGGATGGCCTCCAGCGCCTCGGCCAGCCCCGCCGCGAGCACCTTCAGCGAGTGCTCCGGCAGCGGACCGTGAGCGGCGATCGCCTGCGCCAGGGACGGCCCCGGGATGTACGCCGTGACGAGCCATGGCGGATCGCCCTCGGGGTCGGCGTCCACCACCGGCGTCGTGTGGAATCCGCCGACCCGGCGCGCCGCCTCGACCTCGGCCGCGAAACGCTGCCGGAACTGCTGGTCCGTCGACAGCTCCGGACGCACGATCTTGACGGCCACCGCCCTGCCACTGGGGGAACGTCCCAGGAACACCACACCCATGCCGCCGTGCCCGAGCCGTGCCTCAAGCCGATAACGGCCGATCGTCCGCGGGTCGCCGTCTGCCAGCGCTTCCAATGACGCCACCTCACCAACTGTCCGGGGTGTGCCGATCTTCTCAGCGGGGCCCGACGAAGGCGACAGCAAAGTTCGCAACGGTAACGGGAACGATCAGAGCTCCCTCCCCGGAAATTGGACGCCATTACCCAAACCGCGCTGCCCCACAGGCCCAACGAGCGGTGCACGGCTTCCCTCCGGGCCCGCCCTGCCGACCCACCTTGAGAACGTCCGGACGAAGAGCACGCTGGTGGATGACCAGCTCGGCCCACCTGCGGCGGCCCGAAGCAACTGCAGAGCCAAACTGCCCCTTCGGAGCGCGTGGATCCGCTTCGATTCCCCGTCACCTGCTCCACCAAGAGGTCCAGGCCAGACTGATTCCGGGCACTTGGTCTTGACCGTTTCTGGTCCGGTGTGTCTCGCGCTCGCCATGCGACAACGCGGCGGCGATCGGCTTCCCCGCCGTCCCGCTCTAGCTCCGCTGCTGCTCGTTCAGCACGAACTTGTAGCGCAACGCAGCGCTCTCGTTGTCGTCCCCCGCGCAAGCCATCAGCTTGACGTTCAAGCGGATCATCTCGTCCGGCGCGGCTGTTCGCAGCGGTAAGGGGCTGCCGCGCAAGTCACCCGCGGCCCTCCACGGGATCCGCCTGACAGTGGGCACCACGGCCGCGCGAACAAGCCCGCAGCACCGATCGGCCAGACCGCTCCAACCCTCGGCCCCGCTGGCACGCGCATTGCCTGGAGACCCCAATTTGTTCGGGACATGGGCGACTCGTCGAGCGTCCGCGATGGGGCGCGTTGGCGGGTGCCCAGGGCGCCGGTTGCGCCATCCCCGCCGCGGGCCGCAGGGCGCTGCGCCCGTCTCCGCCGCGCCGCGCCCCTTCAGGCGGCGCAAACCTGCTGGGAGGCGCGGCTGGACTGGTGATTCTTGGCGATGTCGGTCATGGCCTAGTGGATGGCCGTGGGCGGCGAAACGACTCCGCTGCCCACGCAAGGAACGTGGCGGAGGTGGTGCCCCTCTCATCAGGCACGAAAACGGCGTAGGCCAGGCACGTGTGGTCGTGGTTGTAGCCGATCCCGCGCGGTCACAAAGCGAAGGGGGGCGGGGGCGTGCTGCGGCAGCGTCCTCAAGACCGCCAGCCGAGCCCGGCAGAGGCGGCTCCGCGGCGTGTGGGCGCCGCCTGTGCGGTGATGAGCGCCGATCGCCCCGAGCCTCAGCGGCTCGACCGTGAACCGGTGCCTACCTCACCGCGCCGAGATGTCGGGCGCCCAGCACACGGCCGCGCTGCCGAACTGCGCCCGCGGACCGTCTCGCGACGTGACGCGGACGCGCTGGTCGCCGCGCTCGGGGATGTGGCCGAGCTTCTTGACGTCCAGATGGATCCTCTCGCCCGGCGGCGGAGTGCTCATAGCGCCGCCGGGCTGATGCGGGAGGCGCGGATCCGCTGCCCGGTGACCGGGTCGCAGGCGGCCAGGACGAGGGCGCCCTGGCGGCGCAGGATCCGGGTGACGGTGCGGGCCGAGATCCCGGTCTCGCGGGAGATGTGGTCGGGCCCGGCACGGAACGCGCGACGCGGCTGCAGCGCCCGCTCCTCGACCCGCGAGTGGGTGTCCGCGACAGGTAGGAGCACGGCCCTCTGCACCGGTCGGCCAGGCCGCTCCAGCCGCTGGCGGTGGAAGCGGCCCACCCACCGGTGTTCCCCTCCAGCACGACACGGCGAACCAGCGGGCATCCGCCGGGAAGCGTCAGCCGGGCGTTGGCGCGACCCGTCAAGACTTCCGGTGGAAGCGTGTACCTCCGCTACGGCCGGAGGGTCTTCTTGCTGGTCGAGCACCCGTCCGTGGTTTGTTACCGAGATCATGTCCAAGTGAAGCGATTCGTTTGCATCACGTCCGTGTGCTCGTTCTCAGGCAGCTTCAAGGGCACCTCTCGGCCTTAGAGTGGCGGGGCGTTTGGGGGCGCTTCCTGTGAAAGGGGAGCAGCAGAACGGCGTCGTTGACGCGTCGGTGCCATGATGCATTCTCATGGGCAACACTCGCGCTTGGCCGGTACTGAGGACGGCAGAGGTGTCTCAGGCATTGGATCTGGCGCGGCGGCTACTGTCCGTTGCCGACGATTACAGCCCCACGTCGTGCTATCTGAACGCTTGGGCCCGTACCGAATCTGTTCTTGAGCGGTTGACGACCGCCTTTCCCGATGCTGCGACCAGGTCGTACGGGCGAGAGGGATCGCTGTTCCCGGTGGAAGTGACCTTCAAGGTGGGGTCGTTCGAGGAGGCGGCGGCCGCGCTCCGTACGGGAATGGGCATCACGCCCTGCTACGTGTTGTGGCACTGGATCTTCTGGCCCGCCGTACCCGAGTTGGGTCTCCGAGAGCAGCACAAGTACGCCGAGTTGGAGATCGCTTGCTACAGCCGCGACATCTTCTGTGAAGAGCCGGCTCCCGATCACACCGTCTTCGTGCATGCCGGCCCTGACGAGGACCGGCGGGCGGAGTGGCTGGCGGCCCAAGTCGGCGCGGAGGTGATCGGGCCACCTGAATTCGGCTGGTGACCACGCCTTGCCTCGGTGGTCACCAGGCGAGGTGTCGCGGCGTTGCGGAGGCAGTCGGTCCCGATGCCCGTCACCGCATTGGTGAGGCGCGTCGCCCGTCCTCATGGCCGGCTGAGCTTTGGTCAACGAGGACCGCGCGATCCCGGTGAACCTAGACTCCGTTCTCATGGCCGACTTCGAGGACGTCAAGCTCACCTTCTGGGCAGAGGACGGCTACGGCGTCCAATCACCCTTGACGGAAGAGGCGGTCGGGGAGGCCGAGCGGGAGCTCGCGCTCCGGTTGCCCGCGTTGTTGCTCGATCTTCTGAGCGTCCAGAACGGTGGCGAGGTCGCTGAGGCATGGGACGCCTTCCCCACCGATGAGCCGAACTCGTGGAGTCCTGACCATGTCCCCTTCCCCGATCTCCTCGGGATCGGCCGACGAGAGGGAACCCTGTCTCTGCTCGATACCCCGTACCTGACCCAGGAGTGGGGTCTGCCCTCCCCGGTCGTCCTGCTGTCCGGTGATGGGCACTACTGGATCGCGCTTGACTACCGCGCCTCCGGGGTGGACCGCGAGCCGTCGGTCACCTGGCTCGACGCCGATCGAGGAACGGAACTCGCCCTGGCGCCGGACTTCCGATCGTTCGTCGAGGGACTCGTCCCCAGCGGCATGTTCGACGACGACTTCGAGTAGCCGGAGCGCGGTCATGAACCGTCCGGACGCCCCGAACACGCCCGCCGAAGGCGTGCGTGTTCGAGGACGGAGTGGAGCGTACTTCTGACCTCGGCGGTCGGCTGCGATCACGTCCTGACGAGGCCCACCGTGGCTGTCCTGTAGAGAGTTGTGGCATGGAGTTCTTCTGCTATCACCGCGACCGGACCGGCTCCATGGCGTTGCGCGCCGAACTGCTTGAGGAGCACTGGTCCTACATGGACCGGTACGCGACGGAGATGATCGCTCGCGGTCCGACCTTCGCCGGTGACGGGGACACGCCCTCCGGCAGCCTGCACATCGTCGACTTGCCCGGTCCGGCCGACGCCCGCTCGTTCGCCTTCGACGAGCCCAACTACCAGGCCGGTGTGTACCGGGACGTGCTGCTCCGGCGGTGGCGCAACACGCTCGGGCGCACCATGTGGGATTTCCCCGGTGGCCGGACCGGCGGCAACCGGTACCTGGTGCTCGGCCTCGGCTCGGGGCGGGCCGCCGACCTCGCCCTCCCGCCCGAGGAGGACGAGCTGATCGCGTACGGGCCGCTGCTGTCCGACGACGGGATCACCTGGCTGGGGACGGCGGCGCTGGTCCAGGCGCCGGACCCGGACACCGCACGCGCCGTCCTGACCATGGACCGGTACGCCTGCATAGAGGTGCACGACTGGGAATTCGGTGGACGCCGGTAAGGGCCGAAACCGGCATTTTCCGTTCACCTGGTTATAGGGAGGGCGGTGTGCCCTCGTCCGACCGCACCTCGCCGCCCATTGATTTCCCGGCGTGGACGGCCGTCTAGTACTCCAGCCGTAGAAGGTGATCTTTATCGTTTCCGGGTGGATTGTCGCTGGTAGTGGCAGGTGCGGGCGCGGGCTTGGTGGCGTCGCCGCCAGTGCGACCAGTGCAGGCAGTGCGCGGGATCAGGGGCCGTGCGTGAGGTCATGCGGGTCAGTAGCCGCTGAACCTCGGCCAAAGTGATCGGGGCCAGGTCGGGTTGGTCGCCGAGGCGGGCGCGTTCGGCTGTGGTCACGGCGGCCAGGAAGGCGTGCGCGAGCATGGCGAGGGTGGTCCACCGGTACCAGGATCTCCAGGTGCGGACCTGGTGCTGGTCCAGACCGCACAGGCCCTTGCCGGCCTGGAACGCCTCCTCGATGGTCCAGCGCCGTCCGGCAACCTTCACCAGCGCCGCGACCGGCACCGGGCCGGGCGCGTAGCAGCGGTAGAACGCCAGTTCCCGTGTGCGGCGGTTGCGCCGGATCAGCAGCCACCGGCATCCCGGCCGGTCGGTCCGCCGGTCGGTGTCGACCAGCGCCCAGTCATAAAGACGATGGCCCTTGGCGCCTGCCCCGGCCGACAGCCGCTGCCAGGCCCGCTGGGGAAGGGCGGCGGCCACCTGGTCGGCACGGCGGGCGCCGATGGGCAGGGCGACCCGGTGGGAGGCCGCCACCGCCAGCACATATCCCACGCCGCGTTCCTCCAGCTCACGGCGCAGGGCAGGGTACTGGCCGTAGACCTCGTCGGCGGCCACCCACTCGGCCTGCGTTCCGGCGTCCAGCGCGCGGGCGATCATGCGGCGGGCCAGCTCGCCCTTGGTGGCGAAGGCTCGGTCGGCGGGCACTCGGGCGTCATGGCGTCGCTGGTCGTCGCCGGCCCAGACGTGGGGCAGATACAGCTCCCGGTCGATGAAGGCGTGCCCGGCGTCGGCCGCGTAGGCCAGGAACACCGCGACCTGGCTGTTCTCGATGCGGCCGGCGGTGCCGGTGTACTGGCGTTGCACCCCGGCCGTGCGGGTGCCCTTCTTCAGGTCGCCGGTCTCGTCCACCACCAGCACCGCCCCGGCGCCGGCGAGGCGGGCGGTCACGTACCGGCGCAGATCATCGCGTACGGCGTCGGCATCCCAACTCGCCCGCGACAGCAGATGCTGCATCGCGTCCGGGGTGGCGTGACCGGCGTGCTCAGCCAGCGTCCAGCAGTTCTTGCGCGGCAGCTCGGCCAGCAGCCCCAGCAGCATCGCCCGGGCCGTGCGTCGTGGCTCCACCCGGGTGAATCGGCAGGCCAGATGGCCCATCAGGTCATCGAACATGCTCTGCCAGCGGCCAGGGTCTACGCTGTGGCCAGCGGCCACCGCCCGGTTTTCGTTTGTCCTCACAAACAACGATGATCACGCGGTGGCCGTCCTGCTTCCAAACGCCCTTAACCAGCAAGATCGCGATCTACAGCTGGAGTACTAGGGGTCGGGTGGCTTCGTGGATGCTTCGTTGCTGAGGTCTCGCCGTTTCCAGCCTGGGTGCGGCTCGATGCGCAGGCTGCCTGCGATTCAGGTCATTGGCCGGGGTGCGGATTCCGGGCTCGTGAAGGCGACGACCGAGGTCAATGGCTCTCGAGGCGCCGGCGCTGCGCTGACCGGTATGCCCGTGATCGTATGAGCAGCGGCGATTGAGGGAGACTGGCAAGGCGATACGGGGTTGCTGGTTGTGATGGCTTATGCGAGTTGTGAGTGATTCGCTGATTCGTGTGCGGGTTCGGCGCGCGGAGTGCCATCTGTAGGTGACTTTGCTGAAGTCGCTCTGCCGCAGCGGTCCGGCTTTGGGTGTTGGTAAAGACCTGATGGTGATCCGTGTGTCGCCTTCTGGTGGGCCGTCACGCCCCTGCGACCGGCGGAACTCGGTCCAGATTGTCGGGTCGCGCTGGGTGAATGAGCTTCCTCGGGTAAGAGGCATGCCGTCGTGCCGTGGGGTGATCATCACTGGCCTTTACCCGGCCGATGTCAGAACAAGAGAGTGCGGCGGGGTGGGGGCCAGCCTGGAACGCCTTTACTCACTCTCTGTAATTGCCTGAATACGGTGAGGGTACGTGACGTGCGAAAACACGGGCTCGGTGCCCTTACTTCAGGAGGAAGCATGAAGATTCCGACTCCGCTGCGCATGGCTGCACTGACCGGTGCCAGCATGGTCGCGGCCGCCGGCTTCGCCGCGTTCGGTCCCGCCACCATGTCGAGCGCGGCGCAAACCAACGCCGCCCAGGCAGCGACTTCCCCCACGTGCTCGTTCGCGCAGGACTGCGACGGCGAGCACGGGGAGCACGGTTATCACGGCCAGTTCCTCGGTCATCTCCATGGTCTTCACAGCCAGGCATTCGAGGAGTTCTTCGGTCAGCACGGCAAGGGCCCCGAGGGCGACAAGGGCCACGAGGGCGACAAGGGCCACGAGGGCGACAAGGCTCCCCAGGGCGACAAGGCTCCCCAGGGCGACAAGGCCCACCAGGGCGACAAGGCCCACCAGGGCGACAAGGCTCCCCAGGGCGACAAGGCTCCCCAGGGCGACAAGGGCCGCGACGGCGACAAGGGCCTCCAGGGCGACAAGGGCCAGCAGGTCGTCCACGAGGGTCAGCAGGGCGGCGACAAGGCCCAGGGCGAGAAGGGTCTCCAGGGCGGCGACAAGAGCCAGGGCGAGAAGGGCCTCCAGGGCGGCCACAAGGGGCAGCAGGGGGGCCACGAGGGCCTCCAGGGCGGCCACAAGGGGCAGCAGGGGGGCCACGAGGGCCTTCAGAGCGGCCACGAGGGCGAGAAGGGGCACCACGCGGGGCTCAAGGGCCACGAGGGCGCCAACAAGGGCCAGGAGGGCTACGACGGGAGCTACGGCGACCAGGACGAGAACTACGAGAGCTACGAGGACGGCGACATCTAGGGATCGCAGTGTGGGCATCCGCCGTCTCACCAGGTTCGGGTGGGGCGGCGGATTCCCGCTTTTCGGGCGGGTGACCGGTGCCTACCAGTGCTCTCCCCAGGGGTCCGGGGGCTCGTACATTTCCTGTCTGCGTTCGTCGGCTCGGCGGGCCAGGCGGTGTTGCGGCAGGTGGTCCTGGATCTGCCACCATTCCAATCTGAAGAAGCGCCGATCCTCCCCGGCCACGATGAGCGGCCCATGGTCATGGGTGTGGAAGTAGGTGTAGAACCCGCCGCTGCGGGCGAGCACCGTTTCCGGGGGCGGATCGGCGGGAGCGTATCTTCCGCCGTCGAGGACGTAGACCCGGTGGGCGTCGGCTGCGGTGATGTCCCGGTCCGGGGTGAGGACGAGCGGCCATTGATCGGGGTTGTCGGAGTCGGCGACGTCGTCCGGTAGCGGCGGGGGCTCGTCCGCCAGGGCCTGCACCGTCCATTCGTTGAGGAAGGTCGCCCGGCAGATCTCGTCCAGGGGGAGTCCCAGGCGGACGGAGGCCAGGGCCAGGTTCTCCGTTTCGGGACGGTCACCGCGCTCGCGCTCCGCTGCTCTGGCGGCTTCACCGGCCAGCCGGAGCCAATGGAGCGGGGTCTCGGGTGCAGGGTCCCGCAGATGTTCCGGGCAGCGGCTTCCGGGGCCCGCGGGGGCGATGTTCGGGCAGAAGGCGTGCCCGCACATCTCGACGACGCGTTGCGTACCGAGGTCCGGGACGAACACCGTGCACGCGCGGAAGGGGCGCAGGGGGTCGCGGCCGACGGCGGTGAAGGAGCGGATCCGGTCGCCGTGGTCGCCGCGTTCGACCTGGAACGTCCTCACCTCCCATGCGCTGAGAACGTGGGACGCCATGGCGATCGCCAGGGCCGGGAACGGCCGGAACGGCCGCGTTGCCGCTTCGTCCAGGGTCGGGATCTCCGCGATGGGCCGCCGGGTGTCGTGGTCGTTCAGGTGCCGGATGGCCGTCGCGAGCAGTTCGGCGGCGTCGACGACCGTGCTGTCGATGTCGGTCATGGTCCTCCGTGGGCGTTCGCCTGCACTTTGCGGGTCTGCAGTGCCTCCTTCGCTGAGGCCAGGCAAACGGCTGCTTGCCGGAGAGTGCCGTCCGCGGATGTCGCCTAGGGCAGAGGGCGGCCGTTCAGCCCGACCAGCCGCATCTCGCCCTCGGCGAGTTCGACCAGCTCGTAGAACCCGGACCGGGAGCCGAGCTCGTTGACGGCGTAGGCGGTCTGCCCGGCGAGCGGGCCGTCCAGGCGGAGCGCCGTGCGGAAATCGACCCTCGGCCCGTGGGAGATCGCGTCGAGTTCGTCGTGCCGGAGGAGTTCCTCGTCGACCAGCTCGGTGGCGTCATCGGGCAGGAGCAGCGGGTGGCGGCCGTCGGCGCCGACCGGCCCTCCGATGCGTTCGGCCATGATCCATGATCTCAGATCAGGCCGGGAGCGGGGTCAGGTCGAGGCGGTCGAGGCGGGACGGCTCGGCGATGACGTCGATCTCGGTGATCCGGTCGCCGTCGAACGTGAAGGCGAGGACCAGGGACAGCCGGCCGCCCGGGGCCATGGCCAGCCCGGCCGAACCGTTGATGAGCGCCGTCCCGGTGAAGCGCGCCCGGCCCGTGGCGGCCATCGCGCCCTCGGCGACGCTGCCGGCGCCGCGCACCACGATGGGACGGGGCGTCGGGACGACGGCCGCGTCCGCGCGGAGCACCACGTCCGGGTGCAGCAGCGTGACCAGCGCCTGGAAGTCGCCGCCGCGGGTGGCGGCCAGGAACGCCTCGACGACGCGGCGCTGGCGGGTCAGGTCGGCGCCGGGAGCCGGAGTGCCGCCCTTGACGCGGCGGCGGGCGCGGCTCGCGAGCTGCCTCGCCGCGGCCGGGGACCGCTCGATCATCGGGCCGATCTGGTCGAAGGGCACGGCGAACATGTCGTGCAGCACGAAGGCGAGCCGTTCGGCCGGTGCCAGCGTGTCCAGGACGACCAGCAGCGCGACCCCGACCGAGTCGGCCAGCAGCGCCTCCCGCTCGGGGTCGGCGCCGGCGTCGCGGGCGGCGGGGGCCTGGTCCGGTGCGAGCGACTCGATGGGCTCCTCGCGGCGTGAACGGCGCGCGCGCAGCATGTTCAGGCACACCCGCGCCACCACCGTGGTCAGCCAGCCGCCGAGGTTGGCGACGTCGGAGGTGTCGGCGCGGCTGGCGCGCAGCCAGGCCTCCTGCAGGGCGTCCTCGGCCTCGCTGAGCGAGCCGAGCATCCGGTAGGCGACGGCTCGCAGATGGGTCCTGTCCGCCTCGAAACGCTCGGTCAGCGATGCGTTCTCGTCCATCTGTCACATTCCTCGCGGGCGGCGTTTCAGAGAGGCGGGACCCCGGAACCGGTGGTCCGGCCGGGCGGGAGCCCGGTCCGAGAGCGAGCTCTGGAGAAGGCCATGACATCATCCGTCCTGATCACCGGCGGCACCGGCACCCTGGGACGCCACGTCACGCCGCTGCTGCTGGACGCGGGGTGCAAGGTGCGGGTGCTCAGCCGCCGCGGCGGGGACCCGTCGGACGGCGTCGAGCACGTGACCGGCGACCTGCTCGCGGGGGAGGGGATCGAGGCCGCGGTGGACGGGGCCGAGACCGTCCTGCACCTGGCGGGCGGCCCCAAGGGCGACGACGCGGCGACCCGCAACCTCGCGCGGGCCGTGTCGCGGGCCGGTGCGCGGCACCTGGTGCACATCTCGGTCATCGGGGCCGACCGGATGCCGCTGGGCTGGTTCCGGACGCAGCTGGGCGCGGAGGAGGCCGTGACCGGCTCCGGCGTCCCGTGGACGATGCTGCGGGCGGCCCAGTTCCACGACCTGGTGCTGGGGGTGGTGCGGAAGATGGCGGCGCTGCCGGCCGTCCCGGCGCCGGGCGGGCTACGGTTCCAGCCGGTCGACGCGCGGGACGTGGCGTCCCGGCTCGCGGAACTGACGCTCGGCGAGCCGGCCGGCCTGGTGGACGATCTGGCCGGGCCGGCGGTGTACGGGATGGCCGATCTCGTCCGCGAGTACCTGCGGGTGCGCGGGAAGCGGCGGGCGATGGTGCCGGTCCGGATCCCGGGGAAGGTCGGACGCGCGTACCGGGCCGGCGACAACCTGACCCTCGAAGGGGCCGACCTCGGCGGGCGGACGTGGGAGGACTTCCTGGCCGAGCGGCTGGGCTGATCCGAGCGTGCGCGCCTGGAGAGGGCTCCGTTGGACCGCGCCCGGTCCGGCGGTTTTCGGTTCGCGTACCGGGCGATACTGGGCGCATGGAGCACGGGCGGCCGGTGGACGACGCCGGGGACGGCGGTCGGGTGGTGCTGCGGCGTACCTCGGCCGATGACAGGGACGAGTTCATCGGCCTGGCGAGGGCCAGCGGGGACCTGCACCATCCCTGGGTGTGGGTGCCCACCACGGAGCAGGGGTTCGAGGAGTACCTGGCCCGGTTCGACCAGGTCGCGGCCGTGGGGTTCGTCGTCTGCCTGCGGAAGACCGGGGCGATCGCGGGGTTCGTCAGCATCAGCCGGATCGAGCGCGGCTCGTACGAGAAGGGCGTGCTGGGGTACGGGGCCTTCACGCCGCACGAGGGGCGCGGCTATATGACGGAGGGCGTCGCGCTGGCGGTCCGGCACGGGTTCGAGCGGCTGGGGCTGCACCGGCTGGAGGCCGACATCCAGCCGGGGAACACGGCGTCGCTGAGCCTGGCGGCCAAGGTCGGCCTGCGCCGGGAGGGATTCTCGCCGAAACTGATTAGGATCGAGGGGGTGTGGCGGGACCATGAGCGCTGGGCCATCGTCGACGATCGGAGCTAGCGCACGTGGCCTCGTACGTGGGCGGACGAGGAGTCTGGTGCGCGGCGCCGCGCTCGAATCTCACTGAGGAGGGCGAACGTGGCCTTCGACGTTGAGTTGCCTACCCACCGCCCGCGGCCCGAGTGGCCCGACACTCTCGATGTGAGGGCCCTCCTTGAGGAGGGCTGGCGGCCGACGCCGTTCCGCGAGTTCGTGCTCAAGATTCACAGCCGCTGCAACCTGGCCTGTGACTACTGCTACATGTACGAGATGGCGGACCAGGGGTGGCGACGCCAACCACGGCGGATGAGCCGTCCCATCGTCGACCAGGTGGCGCGCAGGATCGCCGAGCACGCCAGGTCGAACCTCCTGCCCAAGGTCGACGTGATCTTGCACGGCGGTGAGCCGCTGCTGGCCGGGGTCGAGCACGTGCGCTACACGGCGAGCACCCTGCGCCGGGCCATGCCCGAGATCGACGTCGGCCTGCATGTGCAGACGAACGGTGTGCTCATCGATGCCGAGTTCCTCGAGCTCTTCGATGAACTGGACATCATGGTCGGGGTCAGCATGGACGGCGACGAGGAAGGCCATGACCTCCATCGGCGCCGCGCCAACGGGCGGGGCAGTTTCCAGGCGGTGCGCGCCGGCGTCGAGGCGTTGCGGGCGCCTCGGTACAAGCGGCTGTTCGGTGGACTGCTGGGCACGATCGACCTGAAGAACGATCCGGTACGGACCTATGAGGCCTTGCTCGACTTCGAGCCGCCCGCCGTGGATTTCCTGTTGCCGCACGGGAACTGGGACTCGCCGCCTCCGGGGCGTCCCCCGGACGACACCACGCCGTACGGCGACTGGCTCATCAGCGTGTTCGACCGCTGGTACGGCGCGAAGGCCAGGGAGACCCGCCTCCGGCTGTTCGATGACATCATGCGCCTGCTGCTGGGCGGGCATCCCACCGCCGAGGCGGTCGGGCTGGCGCCGATCGCGCTGGTCGTGGTGGAGGCCAACGGTCAGATCGAGCAGGTGGACTCGCTCAAGTCGACGTTCGAGGGGGCTGCGGTCACGCCGCTGCACGTCTCGCGCGACCCGTTCGACGCGGCCCTGATGCTGCCGCCGATCGTCGCCCGCCAGATCGGGCAACGGGCCCTCGGTCCCCATTGCGCGAGTTGCCGGATCAAGCGTGTGTGCGGCGGCGGGCACTACGTGCACCGTTACCGTTCGGGAAACGGCTTCCGCGACCGCTCCATCTACTGCAATGACCTCTACCGGCTGATCACGTACATCCACGGGGTCGTGTCCGCCGACGTCGAGGCCCTGCGAGGCGCGACGACCTCCTAGATCGGGGGCGGGTCGAAGCCGACGTTGATGCGCCCGCCCTCGAGGAAGAGCGCCGCGCTGGGATGTTCGAGGCCCAGCGTCCGGTGGTACGCGGCCCTGGTCTCTTCGAAGAGACCCATGGCCTCCTCTTCCTCGCCCAGCACCTTCAGATCCGATGTCAGATTGGCGGCGCAGAGGAGGGTCATGGGGTGCTCGGCGCCCAGGACGGCGCGCAGCCGCCGGAGGGTGCCCCGCCCCAGGCGGCACGCGTTGTCGTGGTCGCCCTGCGCCGCCAGGTCACTGGCGAGGTTCGTCGCGACGGTCAGGGCATAGTGGTGGTCGCGGCCCAGCTTCGATTCCAGCCCGGCCAACGCCCGTTCGTTGAGTTCACGTGCGGAGTGCGGGTCGTCCCGGACACGGTGCATGATGGCGAGGTTCCCCATGCAGCCGTAGTTGTACGGGTGGGCGGGCCCGTAGACCTTGGGATAGCGCCGTACCGTGTCCGCGGCCAAGTCCAAGGCCTCCGAGATGTCGCCACGGGTGCGCAGGAGATTGGCCAGGCACATCGCCGCGGCGAGGGTGTCCGGGTGGTCGAGGCCGAACTGCCGGACGCATCGGACGTGAACTTCTTCGGTCAACTCGGCGGCACGATCGAGCTCGCCCAGCAGGCGCCAGGCAATGGACAGGTCCTTGCCGGTCCGGAGCGTCCGGGTGTGTTCCACCCCCAACTCCTCGACGCTGTAGGCGTAGGCGTCCTCGCCCAGGTCGCAGGCTTCCGAGTAGTCGCCGCACAGCCGGACGGCGCGAGCGAGCCCGCTCCAGATGGCGATGTGGGTCAGCTTGTCGAAGTTGTTCGCCTCCAGGGCGAGGCAGGCCTGGTAGGCGTCTTCCAGCACTTCCTTGGAGCGGACGTAGGCACTGCTGAGCCCGTAGTCCAGCGCCACGTTGTTCGCCGTTCTGATGGTCCTCAGGTCAACCTGACCGAACTTGGCCTCGTAGCGGCGCAGGAGTTCCTCGTCGCGTTCGAGCGCACGCTGGAACTCGCCGTGGGCACGGAGGTCGGCGCCCTCCCCGCGCAGGAAGCGCAGCGTCAGCTCGTCATCGGGACCAAGGGTCTTCTCGGCCGCCTTCAGGGTGTTGAGATTGAGATTGGACGAGGCTTCGTAGTCGCCGAGGTCCCGCAGGATGTTGGCCTGTTCCATGCGGAGTTCGATGACGTCCGAGTGCTCCTCACCGGAGTCGGCGATCCACTTGGTGAGGAAGCTCTCCGCATGGTCACGGGCCGACTCGAAGTCGCCCGACGCGTACAGGTACCGGACGATGTCGATGGAGAGGCGTCGGGCGTCGGGCACCTGACTGAAGCCGACCTTCGCCGGGACGATGTGGCCCAGCAGCTCGGAGTAGCGCTTCCAGCTGCCGGGCTCCCGGGGGTCGCCGGGGGCGTACCCGGCGAGCAGCAGGTGGACCTCGTCGCGCAGCCGGCCCTGCTCGTCCGGCGGCAGCTCCTCGCGCAGCAGCGCCTGGATCAGCCGGTGGACCTGGATGGTGCGGTGGGGTATGTCCAGGCGCGCCAGGGCGTACCGGCCCAGCTCGCCGATCACCCGGCTGAGCAGGATGGGGTCGCGGACCAGCCCGGCCAGGGGGTCGCCGAGTTCCACGCGCGGCTGGCTGAATGCGTCCCGGGGGATCGGCTCGGGACCGAAGAAGGCGCAGCAGCGGAGCAGGGCGATGGCCTCGGGAAGCTTGTCGTTGAGGCTGGCCACCGACAGCCCCCACGCGGCCGTCATCGGCACGGGGTATTCGCTGGGCTTGCCCTCGGCTAGCAGCTGGCTGGTGCGCTCGGCCAGCAGCCCGAGGTACTCCGACACGCTCATGCCGGTCTCGGCCTGCAGCGCGCCGGCCTGTTCGAGCGCGAGCGGGAGGTCGCCGAGCTCGTGCGCGAGCCGGTCGGCGTCCTCGTCGGTGATGGCCCGCGGCACCCGCTTCCGCAGGAACTCCAGGCTCTCCTCGCGGCGGAACACGTCCACCGCGACGGTGTCGACGACGCCCTCCCAGCGGTGGTTGCGGGAGGTGATCAGGACGTGCCCGGGGCCGTGCGGGATGATGTCGTTCAGGTCCTCGGGCTGGTCGGCGTTGTCGAAGATGAGCAGCCACCGGTCGTACGGCTCTCCCCGCCGCAGCGCCTCGAGCACGGCCTTGGCGGCGTCCTCGATGCCGCTGGCGGTGGGCGTCGGCAGCCCGAGGGACGGCGCCAGGCTCGCCAGCGAGGAGCGCACCAGCACGGGCTGGTCGGCGGGGATCCACCAGACGACGTCGTACTCCGAACGGAAGCGGTAGGCGTACTCGACGGCCATCTGGGTCTTGCCGACGCCGCCCAGGCCGTGCAGCGCGTGCGGCACGACCGCCGTGACCTGCCCCGCGATGCCGTCGTGGAGCCGGCCGAGCAACTCTTTCCGGCCGGTGAAGTTCTTGTTGCGGGGTGGGATCCTTCCCCATACCTCGGGAACACGTCCGGCCGGTCGCGTTGCTCCCGGGCGTGGGTTGGTCATCCGAGCCACCTCTGCATAGGTATCGACCAATGCACGCAATTCTCCGTACTGTCAAGCGGAGAGACAAGTCCGATGCGGCGGGCGGATCGGCCATTCCCTTTGCGTGAGCGGGTTCAGGGGATCATCTCATCCGACGAGGCTCTAATTTTGGGCTCCAATAATTTGGATTATTGATGTCCTAAACTTGCGCTACGGGCACGGGCTTCGGATGGAACAGCCCGGCGGCGTCGCCTGCCGCAGGGCGGCGCGGCCATGTCGATCGGGTGGCCGGGTATAATGATGACCAGCAGTGTCCCATGCCTGCGACCAGGGAGAGTGCATGACACAGGCGAGTTCCGATGTGCACGCCGGTCCCCAGGCGAGCCTTGAGCTCATCGACACCTCCGGCCTGTCGTTCTCTCGCCTGACCACCTCCCCTGAGTCGCCGCTCATGCGGGCCTTGTTCGAGACACTGGATCCGGCGCCGGGGTCGGGCCGACCGGGTCGTGGCTTTTCGAACGATCTGAGCGGCTGACTCCTGGTACCGACGGTCGGCTCTAGTTCGTGTTTCGGATGACTTCTGGCCGAATCGGTCTTCTCTGAAGACATTGATTGTTTTCAGGCTTGCGCAATAGCCGATTTCGTCGGCTTGTGCCGTTATCGGTCTGGTCCGTCGTCTCCCCAGGGTGTTGGCCGCTGTGCTGAAGCGCCCTGTTCGCGAAGAACTGCTCGAACTCCGGTAGAAGCGTCGGCCGGCGTCCTGCGCGCGGGCGCCGTGCTGTTCGCGTTGGTGGATCTGGCGTTGGGGATGGCGCAACTGGCGGGGGAGCGGGAGCGGGTGGTGGCGGCGCTGCCGGTGGAGATCGCCGGTGTGATCCCGCGGTCGTTCAATGCCCGGTCCGACACCTACGAGATCATCCGCACCTGCCTGGACTACCCGGGCGGCCTGCAGGCGCTGCTGGGGTTCCTTCAGGGGTTCGGGGGCGAGTCGCCGGCGTTCGGCGAGTTCAGGCGGGCGGTCGTCCGGCTCCTGTACGGGGGCTGAGCAGGGCGGATCGGGCCCCTGGACGGTGGCTCCGGCCGGTGGCTCCGGCCGGTGGCGCGGCGGGGTGCGGGCGTCACCGTGCGTACCGGCGTGTGTTGCCTGACGCTTGAACGGGCATCTAGGTTTACTTGACTGCACTGTTTTTCTTTTGGTCTGTTATGCGGGCTGGGGTGGTCGGAGCGCGGAGGTGCGCGGCGAGCCGTGGCCGGAACGGTCCATCCGCGAGGTGCGGACGGGCGTCCGGTGCAGAGAACGAGACAGAAGGACGAGGAACATGCCGGAGGAACACGTGAAACCGGACAGCAAGGGCGGTGAGGAGGTCCTGGGCACGTCGGCCGGGCTGAGGGGAGCGCTGCCGCCCCGGACCGACTGGATCGTGTTCGGCGTGACGGCGGTGCTGACCCTCGCCTTCGTGGTCTGGGGCGCCACCGCCACCGACTCGCTGGAGGAGGTGTCGACCTCCCTCCTGACCGGCACCATGCACAACCTGGGCTGGGCGTTCGTGCTGGCCGCCTCCGGATTCGTGGTGTTCGCGCTGTGGCTGGCGTTCAGCCGGTACGGGAAGATCACGCTGGGGCAGGAGGGGGAGGAGCCGGAGTTCCGGACGATCTCCTGGGTCGCGATGATGTTCAGCGCGGGCATGGGCATCGGGCTGATGTTCTACGGGGTGAACGAGCCGCTCACCCACTACGCCGACCCGCCGCCCGGCACCCACGACACCGTTCCCGCGGACAAGATCGAGACCGCGATGGCGACCACGCTGTTCCACTGGACGCTGCACCCGTGGGCGATCTACGCGGTGGTCGGCCTGGGCATCGCCTACAGCTGCTACCGCCGGGGCCGGCGGCAGACCATCAGCGCGGTGTTCACCCCGCTGATCGGCGAGAAGCACGCCAACGGCGGCACCGGCAAGGTGATCGACATCCTGGCGATCTTCGCCACGCTGTTCGGCTCCGCCGCCTCGCTGGGACTGGGCGCGCTGCAGATCAGCAGCGGCGCCAAGGCGGCCGGATGGACCGACGAGATCTCCGAGGGGATCCTGGTCCTCATCATCGTCGTGCTGACGCTGGCGTTCGTCGCCTCCGCCGTCTCCGGCATCGACAAGGGCATCCAGTGGCTGTCCAACACCAACATGGTGCTGGCGCTGATGCTGGTCGTGTTCGTCTTCGTGCTCGGCCCGACCGTCCAGATCCTGGACCTGCTGCCCACCTCGATCGGCGCGTACCTGCAGGACCTGCCGCAGATGGCGGCCCGGACCGAGGCGACCGCCGGGGACAACATCGCCGAGTGGCTGTCGAACTGGTCGGTGTTCTACTGGGCCTGGTGGATCTCCTGGACGCCGTTCGTGGGCCTGTTCATCGCCCGGATCAGCCGGGGCCGCACCATCCGGCAGTTCGTCGGCGGCGTGATCCTGGTGCCGAGCGTGGTCAGCCTGGTGTGGTTCGCGGTGTTCGGCGGCACGGCGACCCGGCTGGAGTCGCAGGGCGCCGGGCTGACCGGCGGCGACGCCACCCCGGAGGGGCAGCTGTTCGCGGTGTTGCGGGAGTACCCGATCGCGGGCGTCACCGGCCTGCTGGTGATGATCCTGGTGGGGATCTTCTTCGTGTCCGGCGCGGACGCGGCCTCGATCGTCATGGGGACGCTGTCGCAGCGCGGCACGCTGGAGCCCACCCGGGCCGTGGTGGTGATCTGGGGCGTGCTGACCGGCGCGGTCGCGGCGATCATGCTGCTGGTCGGCGGCGGCGGTGACGCGGCGCTGACCGGGCTGAAGAACCTCACGATCCTGGTGGCCGTGCCGTTCATGCTGGTGATGGTGGGGATGTGCGTGGCGCTGATGCGGGACCTGCGGCACGACCCGCTGATCCTGCGCGGCGAGCGCGGGGAGCAGGCCGTCGAGACGGCCGTCATCACCGGGCACGAGCTGTACGACGGCGACTTCGAGCTGCGTGTCGTCCCGGGCAACGGGACGAACGGCAAGGACGGCTCCGACCCCGGCCCGGAGGCGGCCGTCGACGGGGAGGGCGACGGCGGGCCGGCGCGCGAGGAACCCGTGGCGACCTGACCGGCGGCCGGGGGATCAGTCGTTCAGGAGGTCCTCCGGTACGGCGTAGCCGGGGATCGACGGCCACCGGACGGTCAGCACGACCGACTCCTCCTCGGCGTACCAGGAGTGGTCCACGCCCGGCCCCCAGACGACGTAGTCGCCCTGCTTGCCCAGCAGCACGCTCCGGCCCGGCAGCTCGACCCGGAACCGGCCGCTGATCAGCACCAGCAGGGCGGTGCGCCGCTCGCCGGTGGCCCACTGCGCGCGCCGGTCGCCGGGCCGGTGGGTGCCCCACTTGATCTCGACGTCGTCGCTGTGCCTGGGGTCGCCGGGCGGTTTGAAGTGGCCCAGCAGCCAGCCCCGGTCGCCGGGGGCGTCGACTCCGGCGTTCCCTACGTAGACGTTCACCACAGGCGGCGACGTTAGCAGCCGCCGGGCGTCCCCGGACGGGCTCAGCCGGGCCGGCAGGTGTAGCTCACGCTCGCCTGCCCGCCGGGCGAGAACGCGACGCTGCCGGTGCCGCCGCCGCGCGTGTAGCAGCGGATGGAGGGCCGCACGGTCACGGTCACCGAGGTGGACCGGCCGCTGGACAGCGTGCCGCCGCCGGAGGCGAACACGCCCGTCCCGCTGACCGAGGAGACCGACCAGCGGACGGTCCCGCCGCGCGCGGTGAGCCGGATGCTGCACCGTCCGCCGAGCCCGGCCGCGGCGACCGAGCGGCAGCCGGAGTCGCCGATCACCAGCCGGGGGCGTCCGGACGACGCGGGCCTGGTCGTGGTCCGCCGCTCGGGCTTCTTGGTCTTCTTGGGCTCCGGGGTCGCGGACGGCGCGGTCGCGGACGGCGGCGGGACGGGCGGCGCGGTGGTGCCGGGCGCGGCGGCGGCTCCCGCCGGGGGCGGTCCGTCGTCCGGCATCTGGGCGATGATGAGCAGGCCGGTCAGTACGACGGCGGCGGCGCTCCCGACCGCGATGAGCAGCAGCCTGGCGCGGTGCACGCGCGGGGAGGGCTCGTCCTTCTTCCGGTGCGCCTCCCCCGCCACAGGGGTCCCGTGGGGAGTGGCCGGTTCCGGCAAGGGCGCGGCCTGGTGGGCGTCGAGGGCGGTCGGGTCCGGCTGGGGAGTGGCGAGCGCCACCAGGGCTTGGACGGGGTCGTCGGTCGGCCCGGGATCCTGCGGGTTCGAGGTTCCTTCGAGGGCCGCGGCCGCCATGAACTCCGGGGGCATGTCCGGGGCGGGCGCCGCGAAGGCCGTCCGGCCCTCGCCGCCGTCCGGCCGCGGCGGCCCCACCAGGACCGACGACTCGGCGACGGGCAGGTTCCGCTGGACGGCCAGCGCCAGTGCCCTCTGCTCGGCCGCGCCCGCCGGCGGCGTGACCGTGGGGGCGGCCCCGGTGGACTCGTCCTCGAGACGGCCCAGGCACTCGTCCTGGACGAGGCCGTACAGCCAGGTGCGGAACCGCTCCGGGCCGGGGACGGCGTCCGGGCCGTCGCGCCCGGCGAGCAGCGCGGCCCGGACCGCCTCCACGGCCAGGTCGCGATCGCCCAGCAGGCCGTGCGCGTACTCGAACAGCTGCGGCCCGTAGACGTTGTAGACGTGCCCGACGGCGCCGGGGCGCCGCTCGCGCAGCTCCTCGGCGAGCCGCCGGTCGTCACCGTGCGGGGGATCTGGGTGTCGCGGCACCGAACCTCCAGCGAACCGTGCGTCGTCGACGGGGATGCCCTTCCGTCCGCGGACGGAAGCCAACGGATTATCGCGGAGCGCCGCGGGCCTGCACTGTCGCGCGGGAGCACGGATAATCGGCCCGCTTTGTCAGCCAGGTGAGTAGCCAGTGAGAATCATTTCCCATTCGAACCCGGCCGGGAGGGTTTCGACACATTGCCGAAGCGCTGTGTTTCCGCTCGATCACATCGGGAACTCTTGATCTATCGACGGGGAATGGAGGGTGCCATGGAGGTCGTGATCGAGATGACCTTGCCCCGGGACGCCGAGAGCGCGCCACTGGTGCGGCATACGCTCGACGCGTCCCTGCGGGGCTTGGGAGTGACCTCCGAGATTCGTGCCGACATCGCGCTGGCTCTTGGCGAGGCCTGCGCCAACGTCATCCAGCACGCCGAGTCGAGCCGTGAGTACGAGGTCCGCGCGCATATGGACGGTGTGCGCTGCGTCGTGGACGTCATCGACGGCGGCCGTTCCGGCGACATGGCGCTGTGGAAACGCGAGCGCCGCGCTCTGCCGATCGCGGAGAGCGGGAGGGGGCTCCAGCTGATGAGAGCCTTCACCGAAGACCTGAACATCACCGGTCGCGCCGACAGGAACGGCGCGATCGTTCATTTTGAGAAGTCCCTGGCCAGCTGACCCGGGCCACCGACCGGCGTGCGCACGCCCCCGGCCGGCCGGCCGGCCGGCTGGCCGGGCGGGACCGGGGGCGTGCGGCCGCGTCGTCAGCCGGTGACGGGGAGGTCGCCGTCCACCGGCGTGGGCTTGGGGGCCCTGGCGGGCTGGCCGGCGGTCGCGGCGCCCGGCGTCGTGGCGCCGCCGCCCTTGCCGTGGCCTCCGTGACCGCCGGGCGCTCCCGCGTGACCGCCGGGCGCCCCCGGGTTGGCGGGCCTCGCGGGGCCGCCCGGAGCCCCCGGGGCCGCCGGCTTCGCGGGCGTGCCGGGCCCGGCCGGGGCCCCGGGAGAGTTGGGCGAGGTGGGGCCGCCGTGCTTGTGGGTCGCGCGGCCGCAGGTCACGGCGCCGGTCCTGATCGTCTCGGTGCCGCGCCTGCCCATCGGCACCTTGGCCTCCACGGCGGTGACCGCCAGCCGCCCGTCCCGGAGCCGCTGCTGCTTGTTCAGCGTCACCTGCGCCGTGCCGACGCCGGGGATCTTCACCGGGACGACGCTGTTGGCGCGCGGCCTGACGCCCATCTTCTTGCCGTCGATGACCGTGTTGGCGAGCCGGGCCGAGCCGCGTCCGCCGCGGCACCGGGCGGAGACCGCGTCGGCCGACAGCGCGGCGCCGGGCACCTTGAGGTCCTTGACCGTCGACCGGGCGTGCCGGGAGGCGGCCCTGGTGTCCATCGCGGTGGCGCTGAACAGCTTGGTGCGGTTCTCATGCGCCAGGCTCTTGCGGACCTCCGCGCCGCGGGAGACCACGGCGGGCGTCGCCGGCAGCCTGACCGGGCCGGTGGCGGCCACCCCGTAGGCGGCGCCCTCCGGTTGGGCCGGGACGGGAGGTCTGGACGGGACGGCGGCGGCCGCCGTCGCCGGTCCGGACGCCAGGGCGGCCAGGCCGGTGACGGCGGTGGCCGTGGCGGTCGCGGTGGCGAGCAGCGCGACGGCCGGCAGGAACTTCGTGGAGCGCATGACGGTGTCTCTCTTTCGCGGTTGGGAGGCTCCGGCGGGTCGGGCCCGCCGGTCAGCCAGTGATGATCACCAAGGTTCCGAGCGGGACCTTCGACAGCGCGCGCAGCGCGTCCTTCGGCACGCGCACGCAACCGTGGGTGACGGCCCGGCCGAAGACCGTCCGGTCGGGCCAGCCGTGCAGGGCGACCGTGCCGGGGCCGCCGCCGTAGGTGTCGAGGGTCGCCGAATGCGCGCCCAGCGGCATGAGCAGCGGGCTCGGGGTGCGCTGGGACGGCCGCAGCAGGGCCAGCAGGAACGTGCGGCCGATCGGGGTCGGGGTGGCGGGCGCGCCGACCGCGACGCGCCAGCGGCCGACCGTCCGGCCGGACCGGAGCAGCGACAGCCGGCGGCGCGGCACGTCCACCCGGACCAGGTACGGGGTGCGGGCGGTGCGGAGGCCGCCCTCGGCGGTCGAGATCCATCCGGTGGCCTGGTTGGGGCGGCTCGGCAGCAGCACCTGGAGCCAGGCGCCGGAGCGGCTCACCACCGGGACCCAGGTGGGGCCGCCGAGCTGGCGGGCGGGCAGGGTCGCGATGGGACGGCCCCCCGGGGCGTCCAGGACGGTCCTGTCCGTGGTCGCCCGGACGACGAGCCCGTCGGTGGCGGCCGCCGCGTGCGCGGCCCGGTCCCTGGGCGCGCCGTGGACGGTGGTGTGGGTGGTGGACTCGGGCAGCTCGGCGGGGATCCCGACCGGCGGCTCCCCGGACCGCTCCCTGCCGGCGGACGTGGCGGACGGGGCCGAGCCCGTGCAGGCGGCGGCCGGGAGCGCCGTGGCGGCCGCGGCGGCGACCGCGACCACGGCGCGCGCGGCGCGTGCACGATGCATCAGAAATGCCCCCCGTGGCATGTCGCGCATTCCGTTCCCCCGTGGAATGCGATTGGCGGTGACCGTTCGCCGGGATGCTAGCGCCGGGCGGCGGGGGCGCGTCCAGAACTCCGGTGAACGAACTGATTTCTTTGCCGTGGTGCATTCGCCGGGTACCGGCATTGCCCGCGTCACCGGATTTCATCGGCAATTCCACGGTGCCGGGCAAAAGCGACAACGGGAAAAAGGTGCACCATCCGGGAGCCGGCCGGCGGGCGGGTCGGCGGGCGAGTGTGCGCCGGTCGCGGCGCCGCGGGGCGGCCGCCGGCGCGGTCCGCGCCCGCAGGGCCTACCCGTACGGCCTTTCCGGGTGGCCGGGCGCGACGAACCGGGGGCACACGCTACATTTGCCGCATGACAACTATCGTCGGGAGGGTGATGCGATGGCCGGCGGCGGAGGCATCACGCCCGAAAGGCGCGGCGACGGGCTGGGAAGTCCGGGAGGGGAATCCTGTGTTTCCAAGTCCCGGCCTACGGCGCTCGCCTGGCGGCTCGCTCCTCACCGGGCCTGTGCGAGCGCGGCATCGCTTCGCGATCTGGCCGGTGACGCTCGCCTCCGGCATCGCACCACCGCCCAGGTAACGCGCTCGCGCGGTGGCCGAGGCCACATCGAGGCCCTGGCCGCGGGCACCTGGTGCAGCGGGACGGTCAGGCGGGCATGGAGAACGAGGACGTATCCTTGCCGTCCGAGGAAGCAGTGGCCGACTCGTGGAACTGGGCGAGCCCCCAGAGCAGGGCTGCGCGGGCGGGGGACGACATCGTCGCCAGCACCCGTGCGAGCTCTTCGCGGCGCCGTACCCGGAGCCGGTCGAGCAGGGCCTGGCCCTCCGTGGTCAGCCGGACCGTCACCTCGCGGCGGTCGCGGCCCGGGTCGCGCAGGAGGAGCCCCCCGGCCTCCAGCCGGTCGCAGAGCCTGCTGGCCGAGGAGACCAGCGCGCCCAGCTCGGTCGCCAGGCTGCTGATGTTGACCGGACCCCGTTCGAGCACGAACAGCGCGCGCAGCTGGGTCGCGGGGACCGGCACGTCGGGGCCGTTATGGGCGCGAGCCCATACGCTCATCAGGGTGCCGGCCGCCTCGTCCAGCGCGGCGGCCGACTCGGCGGCTCCCTGACCCGGCGTGTCGACCATGCCCTCCACTGTTACATACCGCGTCCGTCGCGGCACCTTTCCCCCACCGAGTCCCCCACCTAGTGATCCGCCCGGGAACGCCCGGGCGGGCGATACATGCAGATGAGGACACGATGCGTTCCGCCCAGTCGCGAGATCTCGAACAGGCCCTGTGGGACGCCCTGCCGTACGAGCTGATCGGCAGGGCCAGGGCGGCGTTCGAGGAGCACGCGGACGCCGCCGGTGTGGAGATCCTGCTGGCCGACTACCGCCAGGCGTACCTGGTCCCCACGGTGTCGGGCGGCGACCCCGTCCGGGTGGACAACACCCCCGAGGGCCATGCCTTCGCGGCGCAGCGGGTGGTCCGCGGCGAGCGCGACGGGGAGCCGGTCCTGCACCTGCCGCTGTCGGTGCACGGCGACCGGCTCGGCGTCCTCAGCGTGCGCCCGTCCGCCAAGGCGGACGAGGACCTGAGGGAGGCGAACGGCGAGGGGCCGCCCTGGGAGGAGCGGATGGAGTCCGCCGCGGTCGTCCTGGCCCGCGCGCTGAAGATCGCCGACGCCAACACCGATCTCTACCGCCGGATCCGCCGCCGCACCCGGCTCACCCTCGCCGCCGAGATGCAGTGGGACCTGCTGCCCGGCCGGGCCTGCGACACCGGCACGTTCCACCTGGCCGGGCAGCTCGAACCGGCCTACGCCGTCTGGGGCGACAACTTCGACTGGTCGGTGTCGGAGGACCGGCTGACCCTGACCGTCAGCAACGGCACGGGCACCGGGACCGAGGCCGCCGCGCTCACCCATCTGGCGATCAGCGCGCTGCGCAACGCCCGCCGCTCCGGCGCCGACATCGCCGAGCAGGCCGCGCTGGCCGACCAGACCCTGTACGCGCACCACCGCGGCACCCGGCACCTGGCCACGCTGCTGCTGGACTTCGAGCCGGCGACCGGCCGGGTGCTGGCGATCGACGCGGGCTCCCCGCGGGTCTACCGGATGCGCGGAAGCACCACCGAGATCCTCGACTTCGAGGCCCAGCTGCCGCTCGGCATGTTCGGCGACGCGCACTACACGACCGAGGAGTTCATGATCGAGCCGGGTGACCGGCTGGTCGTCGTCAGCGACGGCGTGCACTCGGCCAAGTCGCCCGCCGGGGAACTGTACGGGACGCTGGCCCTGCTGCAGGCCCTCCGCGAGACCCGCCTGCAGAACCCGTCCGAGGCGGTCCGCACCTTCATCCGCCACTTCCTGGCCTACCACCAGGGCGCCGAGCAGGTGGACGACGCGGTCGTGGTGTGCCTGGACTGGAACGGCATTCCGGGGTCCGCGCCCGATGCGGAGCAAGATTCCGCGGCCGAGGACGATTCCGCGGCCGGGGGTGAATCCGTGGCCGGGGCCGGGGGTGAATCCGGTGCCGGGCGGGATTCCGGGAGCGAGACCGCGCCCGTCCGCGCCTGAAATCCGGACGGGTCAAGGGTCTGCCCCGCTATGGCCCGCGTTCGGGGGATCGAGCCGGGCTCGATGGTCTGGATTGGCTGACCCGGCGGTGAGGTAATGCTGGCGGCCAGGTGTTACCCGCGGGGTTGGAGATATGCGATGGAAGCGCTGCTTCCGCCGAGCGTGTCCCGGCGGGCGCGGATGCTGATCGAGCGCCGCGGGACGCGGTGGTCGCCCACCCTTCCCTGGCGATCGGCCGTTCTCTGACGATCGGCCGAAAAGCCCTCAACCCCTTTCCGTAAGGCCGCCGTCACAGTGCCGGAACGCCGGAGCGCGGGAACGGCGAAACGCCGGGTCGCCCGGATGCCCGGCGGCCGGTCGGGCGTCGCGCGCCCGGACGGTCATGCGGTCATGCGCTGCGGGCCGCGCGCTGTTCCGTGCGCTTTCTGGCCGCGGCCTGGCGGGCCCGGTTGAGGCTGTCGCGCACGCGGGCGGCGCCGCGCAGCGCGGTGGCGGTGTCCTTGGTCAGATGGGCGTATTGGGCGAGCACCTCGCCGACCGGCGGCGGCGACCATTCCTCGCGGACGAGGAAGGGCTGATCCACCGCCGCGGCCGGCCGGGCGGGTGCGGTCTTCGGGTCGGGTGCGGAGTCGGGCGCGGCGACGAGCGCGAGATGCGTGCGGCAGTGCGGGCACTGCAACCCCGAATGGGAGTCTCTGCTCATACCACGAATGATTCCCCAAGGGTCTGACAATTCATCCGCGGATATCGATCGAATGGCCGGCGGCCCCTCGGAAGGCGGCCCCCGGGACGATCCCGGGGCGATCCCGGGGAGATCAGGAATCGGTGTCCGCGCCCGGTCCCTTCAACCCCTCCTTGCCGGCCGCGACGGCGACCGCGTGCCACTCCTCGGCGGTCCTGGCGAAGATTTCCTGCAGCACCGGGGGCACTTCTCCGGCCTTCATCCGGTCGGCGAGATCCTCCGGCAGAAGTCCGCGAAGGTGCTGGTCAAGGGCCCAGACCGCGGGATCCCAGCCGCCGCCGATGCCCTCGAAAAAGCCCTCGGGGACGCCGCCGTGCTCCAGTTCCAGAACGGCCTGCCCGCCCTCGGCGGAGATCCGCACCTCCACGTGGCTGTTCAGGTCGCCGTACACCCAGGACACCCGCAGCAGGCGCGGCGGAGCGCACTCCAGGATCTCGCCGCCGGCGTTGCCCTCGATCTGATACGTGCCGCCGGGGCGCAGGTCGCCGCTGACGGGCAGGAACCAGCGGGCCAGCCGGGCCGGGTCGGTGACGGCGTCCCAGAGGTCCTCGGCGGTGGTGTCGTAGGCGCGGCGCAGCACGACGGTGCCGGTGGCGTCGTAGCCTTCGATCTTCCGCTCGCCGATCTCGCGGTGGGTCGGCTTGATCGCGTCATCGATGTCGGTCATGTCTCCGTGTCCTCCCCGGGACTCGTGTGCCGACGCTCTCGTTTGCCGCGCGCGATCTCGGTGCCCAGCGCGTCCAGCCGCTGCGTCCAGAACCGCCGGTAGCGGTCGAGCCACCGGTCGATCTCCTGGAGCGGGGCGGGGTCCACCGAGTAGAGCCGGCGGGTGCCGGCCGCGCGGACGGTCGTGAACCCGTTCTCGCGCAGCACCCGCAGGTGCTGGGACACGCCCGGCTGGCTGATGCCGAACTCCTCCTGCACCACGGCGCTGATCTCGCCGGCGGCGCGCTCGCCGTCCGCGAGCAGCTCCAGGATCCGGCGCCGGACCGGATCCCCGAGAACGTCGAAGGCGTGCATGACCTCATTATTGTTGTCGTGGCTTATATAAGCAAACCGTGAAGATGAAGGTGAGGTGCGGGTCAGAGCCGCCCGCCGAGCCAGCTGCGGCAGCCCTTCGCGAAGTCGGCCAGCGCGTGCTCGGCGAAGTGGCCGGGATCCCAGTCGTACGGTTCGGTGGGCCCGCGCCAGACGTAGGCGCGCGCCCGGCCCGAGCCGTCCGCCAGCGGCAGCAGGGCCGGCTCGTACGACTCGTCCTCGAAGTCGTCCAGCAGCCCCTGCTCGGCCTCCGTCAGCCCGCTGATCAGCACGCCCTCGGCGGTGGCGTCCGGATCGGCCACCAGCCCGGGGTAGGTGACGCCGGGCAGCGCCCGCACCCGCCATCCGGCGACGGCCGCCGGGGCGAGCCGGGGCACGCGGCCGAGGAGGATCTCCAGGATCTCGGGGAAGCGCAGCGTGCCGTAGACGAACAACCCGTTCGTGCCGATCTTGTCGGTCATGGACGCGCAGCGTACGCGGCGCCGCTCGCCAGCAGCACCACCAGGACCGCCATGCAGGTCGTCAGCCGTCCCGTCCGCAGGCCGTACCCGCACATCAGCCAGGACAGGTGCAGCAGCCACCGCCGCACGGTCCGCGGATCGGCGCGGCGGCGGACCTCGAAGGAGCGGTAGCGCAGGTCGCGGGCCAGGTCCGGGTCGGCCTCCGCCGCGGCGGCGGCCAGGTGCCGGTAGAGGACGGCGAGGCCGCCGTACGAGCCCGCCAGCTCCTCCACCAGCACGGCGCACCCCTGGCGGTCGCGGGGGCTCTGGCGGCCACGGAGTCCCCGGACGCGGCGGCGGGCGGGCAGCGTCGCGAACGTGCAGTCGCCCGTGATGCGCAGCCCCTCCGGGTGTTCCAGGCCGAGGAGCTTGCACCGGCTCAGGTCTACGTCCGCCAGTTCCAGCTTGGGCGCGGACAGCCCGCGTGCCGAGAGCAGGCGCACGGGGCCGTGCCGCCCGTCGAAGTCGTCCTCGGTCAGGCACTGGAACCGACGGGAGAGGGACCGTACGGTCACTCCCGCGTGGAAGTACGCGTCCTCAAGGTCGAGGTCCGCGTGACGCAGCCTGAACTCGGCGGGTCCGTGCGCCACGACGTGGTTGGCGTCGACCTGCCGTGCCACCGCGTCCACGCGCAGCCCGCGGTGGGCCTTGGCGTAGGTCAGGGACAGCCGTCCGCGCGTGGCCAGCGGCCCCATCCAGACGTCCTGGCGGAACCTGGTCCGGTCGAGGCGCGCGTGCCTGGCCACCCGGACGCGCCTGAACGAGGCCGCCCCGCCGAACTGCGCCGCCTCCAGCACCGCGTCCCGGCCGAAGTGCGCGCGGTCGAAGGCCACCGCTCCCACGAAGACCGTGCGGCTGAACGAGGCGTCCGCCCGCCACACCGTCTCCCCGAAGAGCGCGTCGCAGGCGAACACGGCCTCGTCGAACGACCCGTGCCGCTGGAAGCGCGCCCCGTGGAACGAGGCGTTGCCCGCGAAGCGCGCCCCACGGAACGACACGTGCCCCAGGAACCTCGCGTCATAGAACGAGACCCCGCCGTCGAAGCGCGCACCGTCGAACGAGCAGTCCCCCTCGAAGCACACCCCGCTCAGTGAGGCTCCCGCGGGGAGCACGGCCCCGTCGAAGCGGCTGCGTCCGAGGTGCGGATGCTTGTCGGGGCCTGTCACCGCCTTCAGCAGGGCGGCGAAGACACGCTCCGGGACGGTCGACCCGCGCAGGTCGATGTCGGCCCCGGGGTTGAGCCCGGCGAGCATGCGCTCCAGCTCGTCCGGGGTGAGGTGGGCCAGGCAGGCGGGATAGGGAATGCAGGCCCGTTCCGTGCATCCGTCCTCCGCGCCGCATCTCGGCCAGGTGCGCCCGAGTGGCAGCCACGGAGAGGGCGAAATCGGGGCGAGTGTGGACGACCGCGATATCTCGGTAGGGGTCACGTCAAACGTTGTACCCCCGTGCGGCATGGTCGTTCATCGGGTTGGTGCGATCCCTGGCACGTAATCTGGAGACATGGGGGCATATGGGGGATGGACCATCGGCCCGGCCGGGGCGGCCGGGCGGAGGATTCCCGCGTCCCGCCGATCACGGACCGCACTCGCGGCCCGATCGCGTCCCGGAGCACGGCCCCGGGCCCGGTCGTTCGAGTGATCAGCGGGAACCGCGGGCATCATCCGCCTGTCTGACTCGGGGCTGACAGATCCGAGACATCCGCGACGCCTTCGTTCGTTTGCCGTTCATCTTGAGCAGGGATTATTACCGTATGAGCGTCAATCCAGGACAAATCCCTCACGGTGCGGAAGCGCTGCCCGACGACCGGTTCCTGGACCGCGAGGAGAGCTGGCTTCGGTTCAACCAGCGCGTCCTGGAACTGGCCGAGGACCCCCGGCTGCCGCTCCTCGAACGGGTCCGCTTCCTGTCGATCTTCGCCAGCAACCTCGACGAGTTCTTCATGGTCCGGGTCGCCGGCCTCACCCGCCGCATGGCCACCGGACTGGCCGTCCAGTCCGCCAGCGGCCGGCAGCCCCGCGAGGTGCTGGAGCGCACCGCCGGCGTCGCCCGCGAGCTGATGCTGCGGCACGCCACCACCTTCCGCGACGACCTCCTCCCGGCGCTCGCCAAGGAGGGCATCGAGCTGCTGCGCTGGGACGACCTGGCCGACACCGAGCAGGAGCGGATGCGCCGGCTGTTCCGCGACCGCATCTACCCGGTGCTGACCCCGCTGGTCGTCGACTCCGCGCACCCCTTCCCCTACATCTCCGGGCTCTCCCTCAACCTCGCGGTGATCGTCCGCGACCCGGGGAACGACGCGACCATGTTCGCGCGCGTCAAGGTGCCGCCGGTGCTGCCCCGCTTCATCGAGGCCTCGCCCAACCGGTTCACCCCCCTCGAAGACGTCATCGCCCAGCACCTCGGCCAGCTGTTCGTGGGCATGGAGATCGTGGAGCACCACGCGTTCCGCGTCACCCGCAACCAGGACCTGGAGATCGACGACGACATCAGCGAGGGGCTGCTGCAGGCGCTGGAGCGCGAGCTGCTGCGCCGCCGCTTCGGCCCGGTCGTCCGGCTGGAGGTGGAGGACTCCATCTCCGAAGGCGTCCTGGACCTGCTCACCACCGAGCTGGCCATCGACGAGCGGCAGATCTACCGGCTGGACGGCCCGCTCGACCTGGCCGGGATGTCGGCCATCGCCGACCTCGACCGGCCCGAGCTGAAGTACCCGCCGTTCGTGCCGTCCAAGGAGGCGCTGCCGGCCGACGCCGACCTCTTCGCCGCCGTCCGCGAGCGCGACGTCCTGGTGCACCACCCCTACGACTCGTTCACCACGACCGTGCAGCGGCTCATCGAGGAGGCCGCCGACGACCCCCGGGTCCTGGCGATCAAGCAGACCCTCTACCGCACCAGCGGCGACTCCCCGATCGTGGACGCCCTGGTCGGCGCCGCCGCCGCGGGCAAGCAGGTCGTGGTGGTCGTCGAGCTCAAGGCCCGCTTCGACGAGCGCGCCAACATCGCCTGGGCGCGCAAGCTGGAGAAGGCCGGCTGCCACGTCGTGTACGGGTTCGTCGGACTGAAGACGCACTGCAAGCTCGCCCTGGTCGTCCGGCAGGAGGCCGACGGCGCGCTGCGCCGCTACTGCCACATCGGCACCGGCAACTACCACCCCAAGACCGCCCGGCTCTACGAGGACTTCGGCCTGCTCACCGCCGACCCGGCCGTCGGCGAGGACGTCAGCGCCCTGTTCAACCACCTCACCGGCTACTCCCGGCAGAACTCCTACAAGCGCCTGCTGGTCGCCCCGCAGAGCCTGCGGCCCGGCCTGGTGCAGCGGATCGAGCGGGAGATCGAGCACCACGAGGCCGGCCGCCCCGCGCACGTCCGGTTCAAGTGCAACTCGGTGGTCGACGAGGTCGTCATCGACGCGCTCTACCGGGCCGCGCAGGCGGGCGTGCCGGTGGACGTCTGGGTGCGCGGGATCTGCGCGCTGCGCCCCGGCGTCCAGGGGCTGTCGGAGACGATCCGGGTGCGCAGCGTCCTGGGCCGGTTCCTGGAGCACTCGCGGGTGTTCGCGTTCGAGAACGGCGGCGACCCCGAGGTGTGGCTGGGCAGCGCCGACCTCATGCACCGCAACCTGGACCGCCGCGTGGAGGCCCTGGTCAAGGTCACCGACCGCGGCCACCGGCACGAGCTGGTCGACCTGATCTCCCTCGCCATGGACGACGGCACCGACGCGTGGTGGCTGGACGGCGACGGCACCTGGACCCGCCGCTCCGCGATGACCGACGCGCCGCTGCTGGACATCCAGACCCACCTCGTCCGGAGCCGGCGCTGGAGGACCGTCGATGCCTGAGCGGCGCGGTCGCGAGAACCGCCCCGGCGCGCAGGACGACCTGATCCGCGCGGCCGGGGCCGTCCTGTGGCGTGACGGGCCGGAGCCCGGCGAGGCGGAGGTGGCGCTGATCCACCGGCCGCGCTACGACGACTGGTCCTTCCCGAAGGGCAAGCTCAAGAACGGCGAGCACGTGCTGCGCGCCGTCGTCCGGGAGGTCGAGGAGGAGACCGGGATCGTTCCACGCCTGGGCCGCCGCCTGCCCTCCAGCACCTATCCCAAGGACGACCGCACCAAGCGGGTCGACTACTGGACGGCCCGCGGCCTCGGCGCCTCCGACGGCCACGCGGTGCCGAACGACGAGGTCGACCGGATCGCGTGGCTGCCCGTCAGGGAGGCGGAGGCGCGGCTGTCCTACTCCCACGACGTCGACCTGCTGCGCGAGTTCGCCGCCGGGCCCCCGCACACCTGGCCGCTGGTGATCCTGCGGCACGGCTCGGCCGGCGAGAAGACCCGCTGGCACGAACCCGACGAGCTGCGGCCGCTGGACGCCCGCGGGCGCGCCGAGGCGCAGCGGCTGGCCGGGCTGCTGACCGCCTACGGCCCGGCCCGCCCGATCTCCTCGGCCACCGCCCGCTGCACGGAGACGGTGCTGCCGTACTCGCGGCGGACCGGCGCCCCCGCCGTCACCGACACCGCGTTCACGATCGGCGAGACCGACACCGAACGGGCCTGCGAGCGGCTGCTGGAACTGGCCGACGACGGCGTCCCCGTGATCGTGTGCACGCACGGCGAGATCGTCGCCGACCTGATCACCGGGCTGTGCCGCACGCTCGGCGAGAAGGTCCCCGACGAGCCGTCGCTGCGCAAGGGCTCGTTCTGGGTGGCGCACCTGGCGGGCGGCGACGACGGCGCCCCGGCCATCTCCGCGCTGGAACGCCACGGCGCCTACGGCGAGGGCCGCTAGAAGGCGGGGGCGGGGATGTCGGCCCAGGTGCCTTCGAGACGGTCGAGGGCGGCCTGGGCCTCGCAGCGTTCGATGCCGTACAGGACGCCGAGGGTGAACGCGTCGGCGGTGTCGCGGGCGCGCTCCGCCGCCCCGCGCAGGTGCTCGCTGGCGATCACGCCGTCCTGGTAGCCGCCGAGCACCTCCTGGAGGCGCTTGGCGTTCTTCACCGTCTGCTTCGCCGGGTCGCCCAGCACCGCCACCGCGGCCTCCGCCGCGTACCGGGCCCGCTTGGCGTCCTTGCGGACCTCGTGCCGGGTCAGCTCGGGGTCCTCGGACGCGGCGACCCCGTCGTAGGCGTCGGCGAGCCGCTTCCACGCCCGCACCACCAGGCGGGGGAGCTCGGCGGTGGCGTCGCGCCCGGCCCGCGCGGTCAGCGGAGGGTCGGCCACCAGCGCCTCCAGCGCGTCCAGCAGCGCGTAGTAGCGGGGCAGCTTGAGCGCGGTGTTGACCCGCCGGTACGCCGCCTGCTCCTGCTTGGCCAGCTCCTCCAGCCACGCGGGCTCCCCGATGCCCTCCAGGCCCTCGACCCGTTCGGTGAAGCGCATCCGCAGCACCTCCAGGTCACGGACCTCGCCGAGCACCGCGGCCAGCCACTTCAGCTCCTCGCGCAGCGGATCGGTCCGCTCCCGGTCGAGGACGGGACGGTAGCTCTGCAGCACGCTGCGCATCCGCCGGGTCGCGACCCGCATCCGGTGCACGGCGTCGAACTCGGCCAGCCGCACCTTGGGGTCGTACGCCAGCAGCGCCTCCACCTGCGCCGCGAGGTAGGCGACCGCCGCGTCGCCCGCGGTCGGGGCGGGCGCGGCGATTCTGGCCAGGGCCTGCCGCCCGGTCTCCTGGGCGGTGGGACGGGCGATCTGCCCGTTCAGCAGCCGCCCCAGCTTGGAGGACGAGGACGCCTTGCGCGCCCCCGCCTTCCGCAGCCGCTTGCCCGCCGCCTTCAGCAGGTCGCGGGCGCCGGCGGCGAGCTCCACCTCGATCTCCCGCCAGGCGTCGCCGGACCCCTCGTCCAGCACCCGTCCGGTCACCGCGTCGTCGGCCACCTCGGCGAGCACCTCGCCGGAGTCGTCCAGCAGCCGCAGCACGGTGCGGTCGGTCTCCAGCGTGGCCACCGGCCGCAGCTCGGCGCCGCGCGCGTACGCCGCGACGAGCCCCGCCAGCCGGGCCGGGACGACATGCGCCCGGCCCAGCGGGGCGCGCAGCTCGTTCTTGCTGTCGGGACCGGCCGGGATCTTCAGGTGCCAGCCCGCGTCCGTCCCGCCGCGGCGCCGCCGCAGCGTGATCCCGCGCGCGGCCAGCCGCAGGTCGGCGGTGTCGAAGTACGTGGCGTGCAGGTGGTGCGTCTCGGGCGCGCTGACCGACGCCACCCCGGGCAGGACGGTCAGCTCGGGGACGGCGAAATCGGCGGCGGCGTCGTACTTGCGCTCGATCTCCACATGCTTCACGGCCACGTAAGGCTCCTCACCGGTGCAACGGCGCTGGTTACCAGGCTTTTATGGCCAGCATTACACGACAGGGTTAACAGATACAGACATCTTCCCGTCGACTGACCGACGCCGTGCCCTCCGGGCGGCCGCTTCCGGCCTCACACCAGTAAACCCGCCCCGGGTCAGTCCTCGGCGACCCGCAGAACGATCTTGCCCTGGATGTGCCCGCGTTCGGCCCGCTCGTGGGCCGCCGGCGCGTCCGCGAGCGGGTAGACGGCGTCGATCCCGACCTGGACCCGGCCGTCGTCGATCAGCCGGGCCAGCTCGGCCATCTGCGCCCCGTCGGAGCGCACCTGCCCCGACAGGAACGTGAAGCCGAGCTCATCGGCGCGGTCCTGGTGGTAGTCGCCGTAGAAGACCGGCATGAGCGTCCCGCCGCGCTTGAGCACCGGCAGGAACCGGTGGCCGTCGGGCCCGCCGACGGTGTCGAACACGTGGTCAACATCACGGACGGTCTCCCCGGCCGAGGTGGTGGTGTAGTCGATGAACCGGTCGACGCCCAGCTTGTGCAGGAACGCCTCGTGCCGCCCCGAGGCCACGCCGATGACGTGCGCCCGCCTGGTCTTGGCCAACTGGACGAGGAAGTGGCCGACGCCCCCGCCCGCGCCATTGACGAGCACCGTTTTGTCCCAGCCCAGCCGCACGTGGTCGAACAGGAACTGGTAGGCGGTGAGCCCGGCCATGGGCACACCCGCGGCGTGCACGTGGTCGACGGTCTCCGGCTTGAGGGCCAGATGCTCCACCGGCGAAGTGACGTACTCCGCGTACCCCCGGGCGGCGTTGTCGATCGTGGGGAAGCGCACGAGGCCGAACACGGCGTCCCCCTCGCGGAACGCGGTGACCCCTGGACCCGTCCCGACGACCGTGCCCGAGACGTCCGAGCCCGGGATGAACGGCAGCGGCGGCGCCGGCGGCCGCACATCCTCCGGGAAGTTGGTGTAACCCACGCGCCGGTACCAGTCGGGCGGGTTCAGCGCGGCCGCGTGGACGCGCACCAGGACCTCCCCGGGGCCCGGCACCGGGCGCGGGACGTCCTCGTACACCAGCACCTCGGGCCCGCCGAACTCGTGCACCTGCACAGCCTTCATCGTCGCCATCACCCTTCGCCAGACTCCGGCCATATCCGGAGCACTGCTCCAGATAATAAGCGGAGCAGTGCTCCGGTTGTCAACTCAGGGATACTGGGTCCCATGACGCCCGACCCCGTACCGCCGCGCCCGCCGCGGGCCGACGCCCGGCGCAACCGCGAACGCGTCCTCGACGCCGCCCGGACCGTGGTCGCCGAGCAGGGCACCCAGGCGTCGCTACGGGAGATCGCCAGGCACGCCGGGGTCGGCCTCGGCACCCTCTACCGGCACTTCCCGACCCGGGACGCGCTGCTGGAGGCCCTGCTGGGCCGCGGCTTCGACGACCTGGCCGCGAAAGCCCGAACGCTCGCCGAGACCCGCCCGCCCGAGGAGGCGCTGGCCGAATGGCTGCGCGACTTCCTCGCCGGGAGCACCGCCTACCGCGGCCTGGCCGCGTCGATGATGGCCACGCTCGACGACGAGACCTCGCCGCTCTACACCTCGTGCCAGGGCATGCGCGAGGCCGTCGCGCACCTGCTGGAACGCGCGCAGAAGTCCGGCCACGTCCGCCCGGAAGTGGACCGCGTGGACCTGCTCGCACTGGTCAGCGCCATCGGCTGGCTAGCCGACCAGGCCCCCTCACTGGCCGACCGCCGCGACCACCTCTTCACCCTGGTCATGGCCGGCATCACCACCGGCCCCCCGGGCTAACCGCAATGCCGGGTAGTTAGGCCTGTGGGCTGGTTGTCCAGGGGTTTGGTGGATCTTGGAGACGTGGGAACGGAGATCCAGTAGAACGGGTGATCTTCTACCATCGTCCGTCTGACCTACTGGATCTCCGTTGGGTGTTGAGTCTGCCAGGTCTGCTGGGGCCTGTGCCATGGGTTCGGTCGACCGTTGGGCGGGCGGGGTGTTCGCGCCCGGGCATCTGGGGGAACTGACCCGGATCGTGCCGTTCGAGATGGTGGACGAGGTGCTGGCCGAGACGCGGTCGGCGCAGCGGCGGGTGCGGCGGTTGCCGTCGCGGGTGGTGGTGTATCTGCTGCTGGCGGCGGGGTTGTTCGAGGGGCAGGGCCTTGGGCAGGTGTGGGCGCGGCTGGTGTCGGGCCTGGAGGGGCCGGGGTGGGTGCCCTCGTCGTCGGTGCTGGCCCAGGCCCGCCGCCGGGTGGGGGTCGCGCCGCTGCGGGCGTTGTTCGATCTGCTGGCCGGTCCGCCCGCGGGGGCGGTGCGGTGGCGGGGGCTGCTGGTGTGCGCGATGGACGGCACCACGATGAGTGTCCCCGACAGCCCGGCCAATCTGGCGGCCTATGGTCATCAGAGCGGCAGTCATGGCGGGTCGGGCTATCCGCTGGTCCGGCTGGTCGCGGTGGTCGCCTGCGGCACCCGCACCGTGCTGGGGGCCGGGTTCGGCCGGTTCGCGACCGGTGAGACGGCCTACGCGCCCGAGTTGTTCGGCTGCCTCAAGGCGGGCATGCTGCTGCTGGCCGACCGCAATTTCGCCGTCAAAGCCCTGGTGGCGGCGATCGCCGGTCCGCAGGGCACCGGCGCGGACCTGCTGATCCGCTGCAAGAGCAACCGGCCGCTGCCCCGTCTTGAGACCCTGGCCGACCGATCGTGGCGTTCGGTGCTGGGCGGGGTGCCGATCCGGGTGATCGACGCCCAGATCACCCTCACCCTGTCGGGCGGCGGGCACCGCACCGGCCATTACCGGTTGATCACCACCCTGCTGGATCCGCGCCTCCACCCGGCTGCGGAGATCGTGAGGCTCTACCACCAGCGGTGGGAGATCGAGACGACCTATCTGGAGCTGAAGTCCACCATGCTGGGCGGCCGTGTCCTGCGCTCGCGTACCCCGCAGGGCGCCGACCAGGAGATCTACGCTCTGCTGGCCGTCTACCAGGCGTTGCGGCTGGCGATGGCCGACGCCACGGCCGGCGGCGGCCTCCCCGCCGACCGGGCCAGCTTCACCGTCGCGCTGCTGGCCGCCCGCGACCAGGTCGTCCACGCCGCCGGGGTCATCGCCGGCACCGTCATCGACCTGGTCGGACAGATCGGCCGGGCGGTCCTGGACAACCCGCTGCCCGCCCGCCGAGACCGCAGCTGCCCCCGCATCGTCAAACGAGCGATCTCCAAACACCGGGCAAAAGGCCAGGTCGACCGCACCAACCACCGGGCGACCCTCACCATCGACATCCTCCACCCACCTGAGTTGACGCCCACCCCAAGCCCTTAACTACCCGGCATTGGGGCTAACCGTCCTTGAGGTGGTACTTCATGCCCATGTGGGAGGGGCGGAAGCCGATCTTCTGGTAGAAGCGGATCGAGTCGGGGCGCTGGCGGTCGGTGGTGAGTTGCACCACACGGCAGCCGCGGGCGCGGGCCTGGTCGATGGCCCAGCGGATGAGCACCTGCCCGACGCCGTGGCCGCGGTGCTCGGAGGCGACGCGCACGCCCTCGATCTGGGCGCGCTCGCCGCCGGTGTAGGTGAGGCCGGGGATGTAGGTCAGCTGCAGCGTGCCCGCGATGGCGCCGTCGATCTCGGCGACGATCACGCTGTTGTTGGGGTCCCCGTCGATCGCGTCGAACGCGGCGAAGTACGCCTCGGGGATGACCTCGCCCGGTGATTCGCGGGTCTGGCCCAGTGGATCGTCGGCCAGCAGCCGGACGATCGCGGGCAGATCCGCCCGGGTCGCCTCCCGGAAGGTCACTTCTTGATCACGCCGCACGTCACACAGGTTATCCGGCCGTATCGTCCCTCTCGACACAACGACTTGTAGTACTACGCCTTGTAGTACTACGTTGGGTTCAGCAAAGAATCCCGCCCCGGAACTGCCCGGCGTCCGAGCACGCCCCAGGGAGCAGCCATGCAGCACGACGAGAACGAGGAACACTGGAGCGACCACGCCATCTGCCGCGGCGCCGACCCCGACCTGTTCTTCCCCATCGGCTATTCCGCGCCGATCCTGCGGGAGCAGGAGCGGGCGGCCAAGGCGATCTGCGGCCACTGCCCGGTGACGGCCGACTGCCTCGCCTGGGCGCTGCGCGTGGGCGAGCCGGACGGCGTCTGGGGCGGCACCACGCCCGAGGAGCGCCGCCACCTGCGCCGCTCCGCGGACGCCCCGCCCCGCCGCCGCCTGCCCGTCATCATGGTCCGCGGCGACGTGGTGGAGGACGCGGCTTGACCGAGCGAAGCGAGGGCAAGAGCGCCGTTCTTGCCGGGGGGTGTGGGGGGTCGTCCCCCCACGAAGGCACGGCCTGAGTCAGGGGGTCAGGGCTACCTTGCCGACGACGCGGCGGCCTAGCAGGTCGTCCAGGACGGCGGGGGCCGACTCCAGCGGCGCGGTGCGCGGCGCGACCGGCGCGAGCCGCCCGTCCGCGACCATCGCCAGCAGCTCCTCCAGAAGCGCCCGCTGCTCCAGCGGGCGCGCCCCCGACCAGGCGCCCCAGTCGACCCCGGTCACCGTGCGGTTGCGGAGCAGGACCTGGTTGAGCGGCAGCGACGGGATGTCGCCCGACGCGAAACCGATCACCAGGTAGCGGCCGAACTCGCGCAGGGACCGTAGTGCCGGGTCGGCCAGCCGGCCGCCGACGGGGTCGTAGACGAGATCCACGCCGCCGGGCGACCAGGCGCGGGCCGCGGTCTTCACGTCCTCGGACGAGGTGTCCACCGCGGCGTCGGCGCCCGCCGCCAGCGCGGCCTCCCGCTTCTCCGCGGACGACGCCGCGGCCAGTACCCGGGCGCCCAGCGCCGTGGCGATCTGGACGGCGGCGAGCCCGACCCCGCCGCCCGCGCCCAGCACGAGCACGGTCTCCCCGGAGCGCAGCCCGCCGCGCTCCCGCAGCGCGAACAGGCCGGTGCAGTAGCTCTGGGTGAACGTGGCGGCCCGCGCGGCGTCCAGTTCGGCGGGGATCGGCACCACGGACGCCGCCGCGAGGGCGATCCGCTCGGCGAAGCCGCCGAGACCGCACATGGCGAGGACGCGTGTGCCGACGGGCGGCTCGGTCACGCCGGGCGCCGCGGCGACGATCGTCCCGGCGATCTCGCTGCCCGGGACGAACGGCAGCGGCGGCTTGATCTGGTACCGGCCCTGGACGAACAGCCCGTCCACGTAGTTGACCCCCGCCGCCTCGACCGCGACGACCACCTGGCCGGGGGCGGGCTCGACGGGAGCGGTGTCCCGGACGACGACCGAACCGAGTTCTTCGCATACCACTGAGCGCATTGCATCAATATGGCGAAACCGAATCCCGTTCGCCACACCGGGGCGCCGGGTACGGGTGGGACGAGCGGGACGGGCACGATGCGCGGCCCGCGAACGTTACCGATAATGACGGCAGGGTCATCACACCAACGGTGGGCGAACATGAGCTATCCCCCGGTCCCCGAGAAGCACCGCTCCGAAGGGCTCGCGACGCACGGCGTGCGCGCCCTGTCGGCGGCCATCATCATCGGCGTCGTCACCGCCGGCATGTGGGTGCTGGAGATCGCCGACTACGTGATGAACGGCGCGCTGGACGACTACGGCATCCGCCCCCACGACGTGAGCGACCTGCCCGACATCTTCACCGCCCCGTTCATGCACGGCGGGTTCGGCCACCTGATCGGCAACACCCTCCCGTTCGTCATCCTGGGGTTCCTCGCCGCCGCCCGCGGCATCGTCAAGTTCCTGGTCGCCAGCCTGATCATCGTGGTGGTCGGGGGGCTGGGCGTGTGGTTCCTCAGCTCCGCCAACACGCTGGGCTCCAGCATCCTGATCTTCGGCTTCTTCGGCTACCTGCTCGGCCGGGGCCTGTTCGAGCGGCGGCTGCTCGACCTGGCCATCGCGGTCGGCGTGGTCCTGGTCTACGGCACGATGATCTTCGGTGTGCTGCCGAGCGACCCGGGGATCTCCTGGCAGGGTCACCTGTTCGGGATGCTCGGCGGTGTGCTGGCGTCCTGGGTGCTGCGCCGGGGCCACGACAAGGAGGTCCGGGCGCCCGCCTACGAGTGAGCGCCCGGAGGGCTCAGGGGCGGCGGCCGCGGGGGCGGACGGTGATCTCCGACACGACCGCGTCCGCCGGCGTCTCCAGGGCCGCGACCAGCGCGCGCGCCACGGTCGCCGGATCGGTGAACGCGTCCTCGTCGTAGACCCGCCCCTCCTGGGCGTGCACCTTCCGCTGCATCTCCGTCGAGGTGCGCCCCGGGTACACCGTCGTCACCCGGATCGCCGGCTCCTCCGCCCGCAGCGAGTCGGCCAGCGCCCGCAGCCCGAACTTGCTCGCCGCGTACGCCGACCACTTCGGGTTGGCGCGCAGCCCCGCCGTCGAGTTGACGAACACCACGTGCCCTTCGGCCGCGCGCAGCGCGGGAAGCAGGATCCGGGTCAGCTCCGCCGCCGACACCAGGTTGACCATCAGCTGGTCGATCCAGTGGTCGGCGTCCTGTTCGGCCACCGCGCCCAGGTCGACCACGCCCGCGCTGTGCACGACGCCGTCCAGCCGGGCGGGGACGCCGCCCTCGGCCAGCGCCGCCTCCAGCCGCCGCGGCTCGGTCAGGTCCAGTGTGAGGGTGCGCGCGGAGCCCTGCGGCGTGGTCGTGCGGACCGCGCCCGGCTCGCCGTTGCGGTCCCGCACCAGCACCTGCGTGCGCCCGTGCTGCCCGGTGGAGATCCGCTGCGCCAGCGCCGCCAGCCGCTCCGGCGACCGTCCGGCCAGGATCAGCTCGTGCCCGCGCTCGGCCAGCAGCCCCGCGACGGCGGCGCCGATCCCGCCGGTCGCCCCCGTGATCAGATACATGCCCATGACGCCCCATTCTCCTCGCTCATCGTGGTCGATGCGCGGTCCGGCCCACAGGTTCGCCTCACGTTCCTAGGGCCTGTCTCGAAGTGGCCTCAGGTGCGGCGCGAGCGCGTTACCTGGACGGTGGTGCGATGCCGGAGGCGAGCGTCACCGGCCAGATCGCGGAGCGATGCCGCGCTCGCCAAGGCCCGGTCAGGGGCGAGCCGCCAGGCGAGCGCCGTAGGCCGGGACTTTGAGACACAGCCTAGTTGGGACGCAGGACGCGGGTCACGCCGGCGATGAGCGCGGTGGCCAGGATCCACCCGGTCGCGATCAGGGCGTAGGCCATCCAGCGCGACCAGCCCTGCGGGTCGTAGGCCTGCTGCTGCCCGAAGGTGTCGATCGGGATCAGCAGGTCCAGCGTGTAGACGAGCGCGTGGAAGTCGGGCTGCTCCTCGCCCGGTTTGATCGACTTGGGCGGGTTGAGGGAGAAGACCAGCGTGCCGACCGCCACCAGCACCCCGAACCACGCGAACGCCAGCCAGGGCCGGAAGCCGTAGCCGACCGTCCAGTCCAGCAGGCCGTTCCAGGCCCGGCCGATGAGGTTGAGGTTGCGGCGGCGGGCGCGCATCTTGGCCAGCTGCACCTTGCGGGCCAGGTCGTCGTGGCCGATCCCGTGGTACCAGGAGGCCAGCTGCTCGTACGGCTGGGTGTGGAACTCCTTGTCGCGGGAGATCCAGCTGAGCCGGTCCTTGAAGTCCCCGCCCCGCAGCGTCTCGTAGACGAGGCCGTTCAGCCACAGCTCGTCCGGCCAGATGTCCGGATGATCCATGATCAGCTGGATCCGGGAGTACGACAGCGCCACCCGGCCCTGGATCTTCTCCGCCGGCCACAGCGTCAGCTCGTCGCACACCATGTGGCTGGCGTGCAGCGCCATCCGGTCGGGCGCGCCCGCGTCCATCCGGGCCCGGGAGAACGACAGCGTCCCGTTGATCCGGGCGCTGCGCAGCCGGACCGTCCCGATCGTGGTCGCCCGGCTGAACTCGGCGGCGTCCTCCACGACCATGTTCTGCGCGTCCATGGCCAGCCGGCCGGGGTTGCGCAGCACCGCGTCCTCCATCCAGAGCCCGCCGTTCATCCGGGCCCCGACCAGCCGCGCCCCGCCCTCGATCTCGCACTCGCGGGCGAAGAGCCCGACCTCGACCAGCAGCGCCGCGGCCGAGATCGCCCACTCGCCGGGATCGGTCACCGAGACGCGGGTGCCGTTCATCCGGAGCCCGCCCATGAGCTGGGCGCGGGTCAGCCGCACCTGCCCCTCGACCACCGAGCCGGACAGGCTGAGGTAGCCGTCGGCGCGCAGCCCGCCGCCGTCGAACCCCGGCATCCGGCAGTCCGAGAGCCGCAGCTGGCGGGCCTGGGCGTTGGAGAAGTCGGGGACCTCCACCAGGCGGCAGTGGGTCAGGCGGAGCTCGTACTCCACCGTGCCGCCCGAAAGCTCCAGGGGGCCGATGATGTACGCACCGCTCAGCCGCACGGCCGCCACGAAGCCGCTGCGCGGCTCGCACGCCCCCAGCAGCAACTGGGAGATCACCTCGGCGCGGACGATCCGGTCGGGGTCGGGCCCGGCTGGAATCTCATCTCCCAGGACCACCTGCCCTCCGCTGGGGAAGGCCGTCCACAGTCGTCGTTCCGCATCGCTCAGTCCGGGAGGTTCCGCCACAAGGCCCCTTTCTATGGGCAACCCCCCTGAATGATCAAGGCCCGGAGGGTTCCCCCCGGGCCTCGCTCATTCGGTGTTTAGAACAGGCCCCTGCGGCGGCCGGCCTTCTGCAGGAACTCGTCGAGCTTCTGCTCCCAGTTGGTCTGCTCGACGGTCGCGTAGTCGACGGTGAAGCGGCTGAACGCGTCGTGCCCCTCGGTGAACGCCCCGCCCCGCTTGTCGAGCTCCAGCACGACCTCCATCGACTGCGGGTACGACACGAACGTGACCTCGAGCTGCTTGATGCCCCGCGCGTACTGCGACGGCGGGTAGTACTCGATCTCCTGGTAGAACGGCAGCTCCTGGTGGACGCCCCAGATCCGGCCCTTCTCGCAGTCGGCGTTTCGGAACTGGAAGCCGAGGTTGGAGAAGGCCAGCAGGATGCGCTCCTGCGCGGGCAGCGGGTGCACCGCGATCGGGTCGAGGTCGGTCGCGTCCACGGCCCGCGCCACCTCGAGCTCGGTGGCGACGCCCACGGTGGTGCCGTGCAGCGCCCGGCCGTAGAAGTGGGTGAGCGGCGCCTCCCACGGGATCGGCAGCTGGAACGGGATGCTGTGGCGCGCCCCGTCTTCCAGCTTGAACGCCCCCGCGATCGGCAGCTTGGCGTACTCCAGGTTGGACGAGTACTCGTTGTCGCCGGACTCGATCTCCACCCGGGTCTTCAGCGCCAGCTTCACGCCGATGATGTCGGAGTCGTGCTCGCCGCCCACGATCGTCACCTCGCCGGTGACGGTGCCGCCGGGCGTGGTGTTCGGGTTGTGCAGGACGGTCTCGACCTGGGGGCCGCCGACTCCCATCGCCTGCATGAGCTTCTTGAAGACCAAGGTTTCCTCCCGTGCCGTGGACGCCTTCCCGTTCCCCGCGCGTCCATGTCGGTTTGGCGTGCTTGTTCGGATAGACGCGTTGGGGGGAGGCTACGTTCCACCTGCGTGACTCGCAGCGGAACCGCCCCATTCAGGACGGTCCGGCGGACGTCAGTGCGCGCCACCGCCGGCCAGGTTGAGACCGACCACGCCGATCACGATCAGCGCGAGCGCGCCCAGCTTGAGCGGGGTGACCCGGTCGCCCATCAGCACCATGCCCAGCACGGCCGTGCCGACGGCGCCGATGCCGACCCAGACCGCGTACGCGGTGCCGACCTCCAGCCGGTTCACCGCCATGCTGAGCAGGCCGAAACTGGTCACGGCGAAGACGAGGAATCCGATCGAGGGGACGAGCTCGGTGAAGCCCTTGCTCTGCTTGAGGCAGAGCGCCATCGCGACCTCGAACAGACCGGCGACGACGACGAGGACCCAGGCCATGATCTTTCCTTCCGGACGGGTATGCCTTGCCCGCGCGTCGTCTTTGCCTGCCGGGTACGGCGCGCACCTCGTCCGGGAAGGCCGGGAACGGCCCTCACCTGGATGCTAACAAGCCGAAAACACAAGAACTTCCGGCGGCGGGCCGATGGTGAGGCGGTTCACCATCGGCCCGCCGCCGGAAGCCTGGCGTGTTTCAGGAGATCAGTTCCTCCCGAGGGCGCGGTACTCCCAGCCCGCTGCGCGCCACTGGGCGGCGTCGAGGGCGTGGCGGCCGTCGACGATCCGCTTGTGCCGGACGACCTCGGCCAGCGCGTTGGGGTCGATCTCGCGGAAGTCGGACCACTCGGTCAGCAGGACCACCACGTCGGCGTCCTCGGCGGCGTCCAGGGCGCTCTCGCCGTAACGCAGCTCGGGGTAGGCGCGTCGGGCGTTGTCGAGCGCGGCCGGGTCGAAGACGCGGACGTGGCCGCCGAGGCCGTGCATGGTGCGGGCCACGTCCAGGGCGGGCGCGTCGCGGATGTCGTCGGAGTTGGGCTTGAACGCCGCGCCCCAGGCGGCGATGCGGCGGCCGGAGATCTGCCCGCCGAGCAGCTCGCGTACCAGGTCGACGGTGCGGGCGCGGCGCCGCCGGTTGATGTCGTCCACCTCGCGCAGGAACGACACCGCCTGCCCGACGCCGATCTCCTCGGCCCGGTGGGCGAAGGCCCGGATGTCCTTGGGGAGGCAGCCGCCGCCGAAGCCGAGGCCCGGCTTGAGGAACTTGCCGCCGATCCGGTCGTCCAGGGCGAGGGAGTCGGCGAGGTCCTTGATGTCGGCGCCGACGGCCTCGCAGACCTCGGCCATCGCGTTGATGTAGGAGATCTTGGTGGCGAGGAAGGAGTTGGCCGCGACCTTCACCAGCTCGGCGGTGGCGAGGTCGGTGCGGATGACCGGGGTGCCCTGGTCGAGGATGGGCTTGAACGCGGCGCGCAGCCGCTCGTCCGCCCAGTCGGAGGCGACGCCGAACACGAGGCGGTCGGGGCGCATGGTGTCGTCGACGGCGAAGCCCTCGCGCAGGAACTCGGGGTTCCAGGCCAGCTCGACGTCGGTGCCGGCCGGGGCCAGCTCCTGCACCAGCGAGGTGAGGCGGGCGGCGGTGCCCACGGGCACGGTGGACTTGCCGACGACCAGGGTGCGCCGGTCCAGGTACGGGGCCAGCCCGCGGACGGCGGCGTCCACGTAGGTCAGGTCGCAGGCGTCCGATCCGGGCATCTGCGGGGTGCCCACGCACACGAAGTGGACGTCGCCGAACCCGCCGGCCTCCTCGAAGGAGGTGGTGAACCGCAGCCGCCCCGACTCCAGCGCCTTGGCCAGCAGCTCGGGCAGTCCGGGTTCGAAGAACGGTACCTCCCCCGCCGCCAGTTTCGCGATCTTTCCCTCGTCCACGTCCACGCCGAGGACCTCGAAGCCCAGGACGGCCATGCAGATCGCGTGTGTGGCACCGAGGTAGCCGGTGCCGATGACAGTGAGCCTCGGAGCCCCCGTGGGGTTCATGTGCCTTCTCCTTGCTGTGCGGTCGTTGAAGTCGTTGGAACGGGGCGGTGCTCAGATCAGGAGCAGGCGCCCTTGTTGAGCAGCCGGCCGCCTGTGACGCGGTTGTCGCAGGCCACCCGGTTGCCGTCGGAGAAGAGGTTGAAGCCGACGCCCCGGCCCCCGCCGAGGTCGACGATGTTGCCGCGGAAGGTGTTGCCGGTTCCCCAGCCCCGATACTCCTCGTGTGCCTGGAACCCGTCCTTGACGGTCCTGGACCCGCGGTTGCCCTCGATCACGTAGTTGTTGCCCTTGACGTCCACCCACGAGTCGTTGACCTTGTCCCCGGACAGCCGCGAGCCGTCGAAGACGTTCCCCGCGATGCGGCCGCCGGAGGTGCCCTCCTTGATGTCGACGGCCTCCGCGGTGGTGCCCTGGATGCGGTTGGCGGCGACGAGGTTGTTGTCGCTCTTGTCCGGCTGCCCCTGGGTGAGCTGGGCCCAGTTCTTGTGGGACGAGCCGAGGTAGACGCCCTCGCCGAAGCGCGGGTTGGAGCGTCCGGTGCCGGTGATGGTGTTGTGCGTGACGGCGTTGCCGGTGCTGAACCGGCGCAGGTGGATCGCCTCGTCGCCGGTGTCGCGCACGGTCAGGCCCTGGAGGACGGAGCCGGACGAGCCGTCCAGCATCACGCCCTTCTGGCTGTTGCGGACGGTGAAGCCGACCAGCCGCCAGTGGCTGGCGCCCTCCAGGTGGAAGCCGTAGCCCTTGCCGGCGTTGCCGCCGTCCAGCACCGCCCCGGCCGGTCCGCACACGAAGATCGGCTTGTCGGCGGTGCCGGAGCGCTGCGTGCGGTACTGCCCCGGGTAGGTGCCGGGGGCGAGTCGGATGACGTCGCCGGGGTTGGCGTCGTTGAGCTTCTCCTGCAGTTCGACGGGCGAGCTGACGGTCGCGGTCGCGTTCGGGCAGGTGATCCGGCCGCCCATCGCGGGCAGCGGGAGCGTCTGCTGCGGGCCGGTGGGCCCGCCAGGGCCGCCGGGCCCGCCGGGGTTGCCCGCGCCGGGGGTGGCGCCCGGTGCGGCGCCGGGTGCCGGGCCGCCCGCGGGCGGCGCGGGGAGCGGGGCGTCGCCCGCCGCCGGCTCGCCGGAGCCGCCGTCCCCGCTCCCGGTGGCCACCAGCACGACCGCGCTGGTGGCCACGGCACCGGCGACCAGCAGGCCGGTGAACTTCCAGTCGATTGCCACGATCTACCTCGTGCCGCTCCGGGCCGGCCCGCGGCCGGTCAGGAGCAGCCGCCCTTCTTGGTGAGCTGCCCGCCGGTCACCTTGTTGTCGCAGGCGATGGTGTTGCCGCCGACGGTGTCGTTGATGCCGACGCCGTTGCCGCCGGCCAGGTCGATGGTGTTGCGGCGGAAGACGTTGCCCTTGCCCCAGCCGTCCACGATCTCGTGCGTCTGGAAGCCGTCGGCCGGGGTCTTGGTGCCGCGGTTGTCCTCGATGACGTAGTTGTTGCCCTTGACGTCGATCCAGGAGTCGTTGTGCTTGTCGCCGCCGGTGACCGAGCCGTCGAACACGTTCCCGATGATCTTGCCGCCGGAGGTGCCCTCCTTGATGTCGATCGCCTCGGCGGTGGCCCGGATGACGTTGCCGCGCACCACGTTGTTGTCACTGTTGTCGATCTTGCCGCCGGAGAACCGCTTCCAGTTCGACTGCGCGGTGCCGAGGTAGACGCCCTCGCCGAACTTCTCCCGGCGTAGCCCGGTGTTGTAGATCTTGTTGTACTGGACGCTGTTGCCGGTGGAGAAGTTGCGCAGGTGGATGGCCTCGTCGCCGATGTCGTGCACGGTCAGCCCCTGGATGATCGACCCGTTGCTGGTGTCGGCCATCACGCCCTTCTGGCTGTTCTTGACGGTGAAGCCGATCAGCCGCCAGTGGCCGGCCTTGTTCAGGTGGAAGGCGTAGCCCTTCTTCACGCCGCCGCCGTCGAGCACCGCGTTCTGGTCGCCGCACAGGAAGATCGGCTGCTGCGGGGTGCCGGAGGCGGTGGCCACGAACTTGCCCTCGTAGGTGCCGGCGTTCATCTTGATCACGTCGCCGGCGGCAGCGCCCTTCAGCGCCTGCTCCAGCTCCTGGGCGTTGCCGACGGTCTTGGTCGGGTTCGGGCAGGAGATCTTGCCCGCGCCCTCGGGCACCGGCAGGGTCAGCGGGGCGCCGGGCTTGGCGCCGCCGCCGTTGCCGCCGTCACCGCCGTCGCCCTCGTTCCCGTCGCCGCCGTCCCCGTCACCGCCGTCGCCGCCGTCGGGGGACGGCGCGGGACCGGGGCCGTTCGCGGAGGTGTTGGACGCCTTGTCGTCGCCGGTCACCCCCGTCACCAGGAACACCAGCCCGGCCACGACCAGCGCGCCCACCGCCAGCCCCACCAGGAACTTCACATCAACCTTGATCGTCATTGCCGCACCACTCCTTCGATGATCGCTCTGTGCCCCGTACCGCCGTCACGGGCGGGCGCCCGCCCCGGCCCGCTCCGCGTCGTGCCCGGGAGCCGCGGAATCGGTGGCGGTGCGGCGCAGGAGCCGCACAGGACGATCCTCAAGCTTGCTCTGGTTCTCGTACGGGTGGGAACCGCGCCGCCCGATCCGCATCCCGGCGTCCCGGGAGCGGTACATGGACACGGCCACGAGCAGGAAGACCAGGAACCAGATGATGTTCATCGGCTTCAGGAGCCGCTTGACCCAGGTCCAGAAGCCGGCGGTCTTGTGCCAGCCCTTGGTGTTGTTGTTCGCGTTGACGTAGGCCCCGGTGGCCCGGTCGACGTCCATCACGCTGGTCCCGGTGCCGCTGAGCGTGTTCCCGGTGATCTGCGTCCCGGCGACCGCGCCGCGCAGCGTGAGCCCGTGCCGGGAGGCCGACTGCACGGTGTTGCCGTTGATGGCGCCGCTGGAGTCGCGCAGGTAGAGGGCGGTGTCGGTGCCGCTGATGACGTTGCCGGCCACCGTCGCGCCCGAGACGCCGTCGCGCAGCACGATGCCCTGCCGGGACGGGTTGCTCACCTGGTTCCCGGAGATCTGCATCCGGGTCGCCTTCTCCCGGACGACGACGCCCATGTCGCCGCCGATGATCCGGTTGTTCTGGACGGCGGTGTTGTCGCCGCCGAGCAGCTCGACCCCGTACCGCTTGTTGTCGCGGGCGGTGCTGCCGCTGATCAGGTTGCCGCCGAAGGCGGTGATGGACTCGCCGGACGCGGACGCGCCGTCGGCCAGCGGCTGCCCGTTGAGGGTGTAGCCGTTGCCGCCGTTGCCCTGGGAGGTGCAGTTGGTGACCCGGACGCCCTCGGTGCCGCGCGACAGCACGAACCCGTCGCCGCGGCTCTTGGACACCGTGGTGTTCTCGATCACGGTGTTCTTGGCGAACCGGTGCAGCAGCAGGCCGTGCACCAGGCTGCCATCGATCCGGTTGTTGGTGATCTGGGTCTGGTTGGACGCGGTGACGAACAGCCCGTAGGCGTTGCCGGTGACCCGGACGTTGTCGATGGTGCCGCTGACCAGGTTGGCCTGCGGCACGTAGAAGGTGGCCCCGCCGCCGCCCGGCGCGGCGCCGACCTGGATCTCCTCCCGCGTCCCGCTGTTGGTGTCCTGGCCGCCGCTCGGGAGCTGGATCCGCCGCGCCGGCGCGCCCGCCTGGACGCGTTCGGCGGCCGAGTCGGGACGGTCGGTGCCGGTCAGCGCCAGCCCGCCGGTCCGCCCGCTCCAGAAGCCCAGGTTCGACACCTCGGTGTACTTCATGCTGAACTCGCCGCCGATGGCCCTGATGTAGGACCGCCCGTCCGACACCTGGGTGTCGGGCTGCCGGGTGTCGTCGTTCCAGCTGAGGAAGCGCACCGGGTTCTGCGCCGAGCCGTTGATCCGGACGCTGGCGCCGGAGCTGACGATCGAGGTGAACTGGCCCGGCACGCTGCGCATCCGGATGGTCAGCGGGCCGGAGGCGTTCTGCAGGATCAGCTTGGCGCCCTCGACCGCCAGGATGTTCATGGTCAGCAGGTAGGAGCCGTCGGACTGCTTCTCCAGGACCCGCTTGTTCTCCAGCTCCGCGACGTAGTACGGCTCGCGGCGCTGCGGCAGGACCAGGGTGCGGCCGTTGGCGGAGGCGGCGTTGTAGGGCTGCCGCACCTGGGCGGCGCGGGCGCCGCCGTCGGCCAGCTGCGAGTCGTGGTTGGCGCGCACCTGCATGATGCGCGTGTCCTCCTGGTCGACCAGGGTCGACTGCTGCCGCGCGGAGGAGGACGTCACCTCGTTCACGGCGGGCATGCCCTGCCCGTCGCCGGAGAAGTAGGTGCGGTAGGCGTAGGTGCCGCCGCCGGCCAGGCTGAGGACGAGGATGGTCGTGACGACCTTCCCGAACGAGCCCTGCTTGGCGGGCGGCTCCTCCACCTTGGACGCGTGCGCGCCCGGTTTCGCCCTCGCCATGTCACCTACCCCCTCGGTCGGGCTGCGGCATGCCCTGGACGGGCGTGGCGTGCGCCGGCTGGTGCCCGGGCGGCTGCTGGTGCCCGGCGCCGTTGCCGGCGCCCTGCGGCACCGGGGCGGCCATCGGGGCGGCCATCGGGACGGCCGGCTGCGGCGCGCGGTGCTGCGGCGCCCGGCGGGCGCCCCGGCCGTTGCCGTTCTGCGGGGCCGGCTGGCCCTGCGCGTTCGCCGTGGCGTGCCGTCCGGCGACGGGCTGCCCCGGCATGTTGGGCTGTCCCGGCAGCGGGAAGCCGCCGGTGTTGGTGGCACGGCCCGCGACGGGCTGCCCCGGCATCATCTGCTGGCCGCTGCCGGGCCGCTTCGGCAGGCTCCACACCTGGCGCTTCTCCATCGCCTGCTGCAGCGAGTACGGGTGCACGCCGGTGCGCCCGATCCGGACGCCGCCCCCGCCCCGGGCCCGCAGCATGGAGATGATCACCATGAGGAACACCGCGGCCCAGATCAGGTTCATCGGCTTGGCGTACCGCTTGGCCTTCATCCACAGCGAGGCGGTGTCGTGCCAGCCCTCGGTGTTGTTGTCCTCCTTGCGGACCGTTCCGTCCGAGCCGGAGGTGCTGACCGCGCTGGTGCCCGAGCCGCTGAGGGTGTTGTTGCGGACGGTGGAGCCGTCGTTGTCCCCCTTGAGCGTGATGCCGTGCGCGGTGGCGCCCTGCACCACGTTCCCGACCATGGAGGCGTTCGCGTTGCGCAGGTAGATGCCGGTGCGGGCGCCGACGACGGTGTTGCCGGCCAGGCTGGCGTCGCGGACGCCGTCGCGCAGCGCGATGCCCTGCCGCACCTGCTTCTGCAGCTGGTTGCCGGAGATCTGCACGTCGGTGGCGCCGTTGCGGACGACGATGCCCATGTCGCCGCCGATGACCCGGCTGTTCTGCACCGACAGCTTGTCGCCGCCCATGAGCTCGATGCCGTAGTGGCCGTTGTCCTTGGCCAGGCTGTTGGTGACCGAGCTGTCGCCGAAGCTCTCCAGCGACTCGCCGGACGCCGACGGGCCCTTGGCCAGCGCCTGCCCGTTGAGGGTGAAGCCGTTGTGGCCGTTGCGCTCGGCGGTGCAGCCCGTGACCCGGACCTTCTCGGTGGCCCGCGACAGGACGAACCCGTCGCCGCGGCTGCCGGTCACGGTCGTGTTCTGGATCGTGGCGTTCTTGGCGAACCGGTGCATCAGCACGCCGTGGACGAGGCTGCCCTCGATCCGGTTGTTGGTGATCTGGGTCTGGTTGGAGCCGGAGACGAACAGCCCGAACGCGTCGCCGACGATCGTGCTGTTGTCGATGGAGCCGGTGACCAGGTCGGTGGCGGGCACGTGGGTGGCGGTGCCGCCGGGCTGCTCGATCTCGATGTCGCCGGGGCCGCCGCCCCCGGTGGTGTTGCCCTGCTGGTTCTGCTCCAGCCGCTTCTTCTTGGCCTCGTGCCGCTGCTCCTTGTTGAGCCGCTTGACGGCGTTGGCGGGACGGTCGGTGCCGGTCAGCGCGATGCCGCCGGTCCGGCCGCTCCAGAAGCCGAGCTGGGAGACCTTGGCGTACTTCATCTTGAACTCGCCGCCGACCGCCCGGATGTAGGGGCGGCCGTCGGCGACCTGGACGTCGGGCCGCCGGGTCCGCGAGTCCCAGCTGTCGATCCGCACGGGGTTCTGCGCGGTGCCCTCGATCTGGAGGGCACCGCCGAAGCTCACGATGGAGCTGAAGGAGGTGGGGCTGCTGGCCATCCGGATGTGCAGCGGGCCGGCCGGGTTGCTCAGGACGAGCTTGGCGCCGTCCGCGACGAACAGGTGGGCGGACAGCATGAAGGAGCCGTCGCCGAGCCGCTGGAAGTACTTGCCGCCGATCTTCTGGAGGTCGGCGACGGTGTAGGGCTTGCCGCTGGCGACGGGCGGGAGCACCAGCGTCTTGCCGTGGCTGGACCCGAAGACCTGGGGCCGCTTCCACGTGGTGGTCTGGTCGCCGCCGATCTGCAGGATCGCGGCCAGCACCGAGCGGACCTGCATGATCCGCTGGTCCTCCTGGTCGACCAGGGTGGCCTGCCGCTTGGCGTCCTCGACCGGGCCCGCGTGGGCGGCCGGGATCGGGGCGACCGGGGCCAGGCCGGCCGGCAGGGTCAGGCCGGCGCCCAGCGCGAGCCCCAGTCCGAGGACCCTGCGGCGCTGCGGAACGATCACGGGGAGCCCACTCCCTGCAGCGAGCCCGCGGTCTGGCCGGCGCCGCCGATCTGGTCGGCGCTCCGGGTCAGCCAGCCCTGCTTGTTCATCGTGAGGAACGCGTAGAGCTTGATCGGCAGCGAGATCATGATGATGACCAGCGCGGTCAGCGGCAGCAGCAGGATCTCCTTGGGGTGCCGGCGCAGGTGGGACCAGCCGCGCACGCCGCGTCCGAACAGCACCCAGCCGATCGCCAGTGCGATGCCCAGCGGGTGCAGGTTGTCCAGGATCCGGCTGAAGATCAGGTAGGCGAGGGTGACGCCCATGGTGACCGGCGTCAGCAGGATCTGCAGCACGGTCACCTTGGTGACGAACGGGGTCTTCCACAGCCAGCCCTTCCACAGGGCGGTGAGGTAGCAGCGGTAGGAGTTGCGGCTCCAGCGGATGCGCTGCTTGACGAAGGCCCGGAAGGAGTCGGGGAACATCGAGATCGCGCGCGCCGACGACTGGTGCACGGTCTTGTAGCCCTGGGAGAGGGTCAGCCAGGTCAGCCGGCCGTCGTCGCCGGCGATGCAGCGGCGGCCGAGGAAGAACTCGTTCTCCAGGTTCTCCACCACCGGCAGGATCACCGAGCGGCGGTAGGCGGCGGTGCGGCCGGACAGGCAGGCCACGCCGCCCTTGGAGCCCATCGCGGGGACGTAGTCGTAGTAGCGCAGGTTGACCAGCCAGTCGGCGATGCGGCGCCAGACGCTGGTGGTGCGCTGGTAGACGTTCTGCTGGGTGCCGACGCCGCCGACCTGGGGGTCCTCGAACGGCATCTGGACGGCGTCCAGCAGGCCGGGCTGCCACCAGGTGTCGGAGTCGGCGAAGACGACGATCTCGCCGCGGGCGGCGCGGATGCCGACGCCGAGGGCGGAGCGCTTGCCGGAGTGCTCGTACACCAGCACGTGCAGGCGGGGGTCGGTGACCTGGGCGAGCCTGCGGTGGGCCTCGGTGTCGCCGACGTCGACGACGATGATGACCTCGCTGGGGTTCTGGGCGAGCCAGCTCTCCAGGCAGCGGATGAGGATCTCGGGGTCCTCGCGGTAGGAGGGCACCACCACCGAGACCGTGGTGCGGAAATTGTTGACGACCGGCTTGTCCATGCGGCTCAAGATCACCCGGTACAGCCAGAGCCCCCAGACCAGCAGTCCGGCGAAGCCCAGGGGGACGAATTTGCGCCAGTCGCCCCCCGCCGTCGCCCCCGCTATCGCCTCCCAGGCGTCTGCGAGCCACCCCGTGACAGACGACAAGACTCCTCCTTCCGTGGGCCCGAGGAGAGCTCCTGACCCTTGCGACCCCGTGCCACCTCCAGTAAGAGTGACGACCCTACGGAAAGGTTCAGTATTGCCAGATGCGGCCAGGGAGGTCCGGAGAGGCGGTTCTGATACCGGTTTGTCGTCTTCGCCGTCAAGCGAATGTCGCGAAAAGTCGAGAAATCGACGCATCGGCAATCGGACGGCTGTGCGCCGGACACATTTCCGAAACTCCTGACAATGGTCACCCTCATTGTCGGGGGTGAAATGTTCGGTTTGTGGTGATTCATTGGAACGTTCAAGACTCTGGACATGTGACCAGTTGGCAACTGTGAGTTGCGTCACGTCCTACGTTTGACCTTGATCGTGTCCGACATGTGGATGTTTGAAATCGTCCGATCCGTTGTGGTTGCAACCCGGTTACCAGCGGGTAGCATGATGTCGAGTTACCCACCAGTACGTGCGCGGGGCCCAGGAGCGCCGCCGGACAGACGGAGTGTTCGATGGGGCACTACAAGAGCAACCTCCGGGACCTGGAGTTCAACCTCTTCGAGGTCTTCGGCCGCCAGGACCTGCTCGGCAGCGGTCCCTACGAGGACCTGGACGAGGACACCGCGCGCAGCATCCTCGAGGAGGTCAACCGGCTCGCCGAGGGCCCGCTGGCCGAATCCTTCGAGGACGCCGACCGCCACCCGCCGGTCTTCGACCCCGCCGCGGGCACGGTCACCATGCCCGAGAGCTTCAAGAAGTCGTTCAAGGCGTGGATGGACGCCGAGTGGTACCGGGTCGACCTGGCCCCCGCGTTCGGCGGCACCGGCGCCCCGCGCAGCCTCGTCTGGGCGCTGGCCGAGCAGGTCCTCGGCGCCAACCCGGCCGTCTACATGTTCTCCTCGGGCCCCGGCTTCGCCCAGATCCTGTGGAACATCGGCACCCCCGAGCAGAAGCGGTTCGCCGAACTCGCGGCGGAGCGGCAGTGGGGCGCCACCATGGTGCTGACCGAGCCGGACGCCGGCTCCGACGTCGGCGCGGGCCGCGCCAAGGCCGTCCAGCAGCCCGACGGCACCTGGCACATCGAGGGCGTCAAGCGCTTCATCACCTCGGCCGAGCACGACATGTCCGAGAACATCTTCCACCTCGTGCTGGCCCGTCCCGAGGGAGCCGGAGCCGGCACCAAGGGCCTGTCGATGTTCCTGGTGCCCAAGTACCTGGTCGACCTGGAGACCGGCGAGCTCGGCGAGCGCAACGGCGCCTACGTCACCAACGTCGAGAAGAAGATGGGCCTCAAGGTCTCCACCACCTGCGAGCTCACCTTCGGGGAGCGGCACCCCGCCGTCGGGTACCTGGTCGGCGACGTGCACGAGGGCATCAAGCAGATGTTCCTCGTCATCGAGTACGCCCGCATGATGGTCGGCACCAAGGCCATCGCCACCCTCTCCACCGGCTACCTCAACGCGCTGGAGTACGCCAAGGAGCGGGTGCAGGGCGCCGACCTCACCCAGATGACCGACAAGACCGCGCCCCGCGTCACCATCACCCACCACCCGGACGTGCGGCGCAGCCTCATGACCCAGAAGGCCTACGCCGAGGGCATGCGGGCGCTGGTCCTGCTGACCGCCTCGTACCAGGACGCCGTCCAGATCGCCGAGCACGAGGGCCGCAGGGACGAGCTGGCCGAGAAGGTCAACGACCTCCTGCTCCCGGTCGTCAAGGGGTTCGGCTCCGAGCGCGCGTACGCCCTGCTCGGCTCCGAGTCGCTGCAGACCCTCGGCGGCTCGGGCTTCCTGCAGGACTACCCGATCGAGCAGTACATCCGCGACTCCAAGATCGACACCCTGTACGAGGGCACCACGGCCATCCAGGGCATGGACCTGTTCTTCCGCAAGATCCTGCGGGACAACGGCGCGGCCCTCCAGCACCTGGCCGGCGAGATCAGGGCGTTCGCGGGCAGCGAGGCCGGCAACGGGCGGCTCAAGAACGAGCGGGAGCGGCTCGGCCGGGCCCTCGACGACGTCCAGGGCATGCTGGAGCCGATGATCGGCTGGGCGCTCGCGTCCATGGAGGACGGCAAGGAGATCTACAAGGTCGGGCTCAACAGCTCCCGGCTGCTGCTGGCCCTCGGCGACGTGATCGTGGCCTGGCTGCTGTGCCGCCAGGCCGAGGTCGCCCTGGCCAAGCTGGGCGGCGAGGTGTCCGGCGCCGACCGCGACTTCTACACGGGCAAGGTCGCCGCGGCCCAGTTCTTCTGCGCCACCGTGCTGCCCCGGCTCGCGGCGGAGCGCGCCGTCGTCGAGGGCACCACGCTGGACATCATGGAGCTGCCCGAGTCGGCCTTCTGAGCCTCGCGCGAGCACCGCGGACGGCACTCCCGGCCCGGCCCCGGACCCTGTCCGGGACCGGGCCGTTCCGGTGTCCCGGTCTGAGGGCGTGAGGCACCGGTTGGGAGGAATCGGACGGTACGGCGGCCGCGGGCTCTATACGCTGGCCGGGAATGCCAGCGCCCCGCACCCGTAGCCCCCTGCCATCTCGACAGACCGGAGTGTCCATGCCGGCTCGCAAGTTCCTCCTCCCCATCGCCGTACCGCTGACCGGACTGATGGTCGCCACCGGGTGCTCGGGGTCGGACGGTACGGAGAAGTCCGACCCGCCGACCACCAAGGCGGGCGGGTCGAGCGGGGCGCCGCAGACCGGCGGCAGGCTCGTCAAGGAGGGCTGGTTCGGCTCGGCCGACGGGCTGCGCGCCCGGGTGGAGATCAAGGGGCTCGAACGGCAGGGCGCCAAGTCGGTGCTGCGCTACGCGGTGACCTCGATGGACTCGGCCGCCAAGTCCGTCCCGTTCGGGGTGACGCTGCTGGACCCGGTCGGCCGCAAGCTGTACCGGCCGACCGGCACCCCCGCCGGAGGGGGCGGGGCCGGCGCCCCGGCGGGCGGCGCGAGCACGCCCACGGACGGCGCGAGCACGCCCGCAGGCGGGGCGAGCACGCCGGCGGGCGGGGCGAGCACGCCCGCGGCCCCCGCGGCGCCCGCGGCGGCGCCCGCACCCGTGCAGTTCGCGCCCGGCGCGACGCAGGAGCTGACCGCCGACTTCCCGCCGATCCCCTCGAACGTCCAGAAGGTCACCGTGATCACCACCGGGACCGCGGGCGAGTTCACCGGCGTCCCCGTGACCGGCACCGGGCCCGCCCCCGCGGGCGACCAGCCCGCGCCCGCCCCCGCGGGCGACCAGCCCGCGCCCGACGGCCCGGCCGACGCGAACGCCAACCCCGCCGACCTGTACGACATCACCGAGGGCGAGATCAAGGACGTCACCTCCAGCGGCTCCGACGTCAAGATGAACCTGCGCACCGACGTGCTGTTCGACTTCGACTCGGCCAAGCTGTCCGGACGCGCCAAGCAGGTCCTCGACCAGGCCGCCCAGGAGATCCGGGAGAAGGCCGACCCGGGCAAGCGGCCGCTCACCATCAACGGCCACACCGACAGCAAGGGCGCCGACGACTACAACCTCAAGCTGTCGCGGGAGCGCGCCGAGGCCGTCCAGAAGGAACTGCAGAACCGCCTCGGCACCACCTTCAGGTACTCCGCGCACGGCAAGGGCGAGGCCGAGCTGATCGCCAAGGAGGGCGGCTCGGACGACGCCAAGGCCCGCTCCCGCAACCGCCGCGTGGAGATCTCCTACGTGGTGCGGCAGCAGACCGCGGGCGCCACCGGCACCTCCACCGCCGCCGCCGACGGCCGCGGCGGCACCGTCCAGCCCGCCGCGTTCCGCGCGCAGGACGGCAAGACGGTCGCCAGCCGGTTCGGCCGGTTCGCCGGGGCCAAGCGGCGGCTGGACGTCAAGCCGTTCTACCGCGACGGCGCCTACCTGGTCGCGGTGTTCGAGCTGGTCAACGAGGGCCCGGGGACCACGCCCCCGGACGCGGCATACCCGCACAAGGACTACCTGGGCGGGGCGTTCACCTCGTTCTCGGTGCTGCTGCCCGGCGGCACCGACGTCTACCGCGCGGTACGGATCGGGGCGCCCGCCGCCAACAGCGCCACCTACGTCGACCCGGGCCGCGCCGTGTTCCGGACCGCGGTCAACGAGCCGGTGCGCGGATTCGTCTACATTCCGGCGCCGCCCGGCAACCCGAGCACGGTCGTCTTCGACGGCGGCCCGTTCGGGAAGACCAACAACGTCCCCGTCTCCTGACCGCGCCCTGATCGGGACGGCGGCGATCGTGACCCGACCGAAGTGATCGCCGCACGTGTGACCGGCGATCCGGGCGGATAGTTAAAGAACACGGGTCCGGACCGTCTGGCGGAGGTCATCGCATGGGTGTCGGCGTCAGCATTTTCACGATCACCCTCGGGCTGATCCTCAAGTTCGCGATCGCCGAGGACGCGATGACCGATCCGCTGGACATCCACGTGGTCGGCGTCATCCTGATCATCGTCGGCGGGGTGACGTTCGCGCTGCAGCTGCTGATGATGAGCCGGATGTCGCAGCGCGGCGCGGGCGGCGGACGGCTGACCCGCGGCCGCGACGGGGACCGCGGCTCCTACTACGGCGGGGACGACGAGCCGCCGCGCTGATGTCGAGGTGCGGCGTACCGCGGGCCGTGCGCCCGCGGTACGCCGCGTCTCCGGTCAGTCCCAGGCGAGGATGCGCAGCGGGTCCTCCAGCATGGCGCCGACGTCCCGCAGCACCCGCGAGCCCAGCTCGCCGTCGATGACCCGGTGGTCGAACGACAGCGCCAGCGTGGTGACCTTGCGGACCGCCAGCTCGCCCTCGTGCACCCAGGGCATGTCGCGGATCTGGCCGAACGCCAGGATCGCCGACTCGCCCGGCGTGATGATCGGGGTGCCGGTGTCCACCCCGAACACGCCCACGTTGGTGATGGTGATCGTGCCGCCGGTCAGGTCGGCCGGGGTGGCCTTCCCCGCCCGCGCGGTCGCGGTCAGCCCGGCCAGCGCGGCGGCCAGCTCGGGCAGCGACCTGGCCTGCGCGTCCTTGACGTTCGGGACGATCAGGCCGCGGTCGGTGGCCGCCGCGATGCCGAGGTTGACGTACCGCTTCACGACGATCTCGGCGCCGGACGGGCCGTCCACCCAGGTCGCGTTCACCATCGGGTTGCGGGCCACCGCCGTGAGCAGGGCCTTCGCCACCAGCAGCAGCGGCGAGACCTTGACCTCGGCGAACTCGGGCAGCTCGCGCAGCCGCCGCACCGCCTCCACCGTCGGGGTGGCGTCCACCTGGAGGAACTCGGTGACGTGCGGGGCGGTGAACGCCGAGCCGACCATGGCCGCGGCGGTGGTCTTGCGCACCCCCTTGACCGGGATCCGCTCCTCCCGCTCCGCCGCGGCCGGAGCCGCCGCCTCCTGCGGCGCCGGGGCCGACTGGGCGGAGCGCACGTCATCGCGGGTGATCGAGCCCTGCGGGCCCGTCCCGGTGATCGTGGACAGGTCCACGCCGAGATCCTTGGCCAGCTTGCGGACCGGCGGCTTGGCCAGCGGCAACCGGTTCTCCACAGGCTGTGGACGAGCGGGCGGCGGCACCGTCGCCGGGGTGCCGTTGGCCTGCTTGCGCGGACGCCGCTTGGTCGCGCCCGGCTTCACCCCGTACCCGACCAGCACCGGCTGCCGCTTGGGCTCCTCCGGCGCCGCCGCCGGGGCGGGCGGCACCAGGTCCTCCTTCAGCGCGGCGGCCTGCGCGGGCGGCTCCGAGACCGGCGTCGCCACCGCGGGCCCGTCCGGCGCCACGTCCACCGCGATGATCGGGACGCCCACGTCCACCGTGGCGCCCTCGGTGGCCAGCAGCTCGGCCACCACGCCCTCGAACGGGCACGGCAGCTCCACGATCGCCTTGGCCGTCTCGATCTCCACGATCGTCTGGTTGACCTCGACCCGGTCGCCCGGCTGCACATGCCACCGGACGATCTCGGCCTCGGTCAGCCCCTCGCCCACATCGGGCAGCTTGAAGTGCTTCAGCTCACTCATGCTGTGATCTCCGCTCCCCAGGTCACCACGTGAACGTCCGGTCGACCGCGTCCAGGATGCGATCGAGGTCGGGCAGGTAGTGGTCCTCCAGCCGGGAGGGCGGGTAGGGGGTGGAGAAGCCGCCGACGCGCAGCACCGGGGCCTCCAGACGGTAGAAGCACTTCTCGGTGATCCGCGCGGCCAGCTCGGCGCCGTACCCGCTGAACACCGGGGCCTCGTGGACGACCACGCAGCGCCCGGTGCGGTTCACCGACTCCACGACCGTGCCGATGTCGAGCGGGTTCAGGGAGCGCAGGTCGACGACCTCCAGCGAGCGGCCCTCCTCGGCCGCCGCCGACGCCGCCTCCAGACAGGTCTTCACCGCCGGCCCGTACGCCAACACAGTGACGTGCTCACCCGGGTTGACGACCCGTGCCTCGTGCAGCGGCGTCCACCCGCCCGTCTCGACCGGCACGGGCGCCTTGTCCCAGTAGCGGCGCTTGGGCTCGAAGAAGATCACCGGGTCGTCGGAGGCGATCGACTGCTGGATCATCGTGTACGCGTCCGCCGGGTTGGAGCACGCCACCACGCGCAGCCCCGCGGTGTGGGTGAAGTAGTTCTCCGGCGACTCGCTGTGGTGCTCGACCGCGCCGATGCCGCCGCCGCACGGGATCCGGACGACCACCGGCAGCGACAGCTTCCCGAGCGACCGCAGCCGCATCTTGGCCAGCTGCGTGATGATCTGGTCGGCGGCCGGGAACACGAAGCCGTCGAACTGGATCTCGCAGACCGGCCGGTACCCGCGCAGCGCCAGCCCGATCGCGGTGCCGACGATGCCGGACTCGGCGAGCGGGGTGTCGATCACCCGCTCCTCGCCGAAGTCCTTCTGCAGCCCGTCGGTCACCCGGAACACGCCGCCGAGCTTGCCGACGTCCTCGCCCATGACCAGGACCTTCGGGTCGTTCTCCATGGCCTTCCGGAGGCCCTCGTTCAGCGCCTTCCCGAGCGTGAGCACGGGGGCCTCCGCCGGAGCCGCGGCAGGGGTGGTCTCCATCGTGGTCATGAGGACACCTCCTCGAAGGACGCCAGGTAGGCGGCGAACTGCTCCTGCTCCTCGGTCATCAGCGGGTGGGACTCGGCGTACACGTTGTCGAAGATCTCCAGCGGCTTGGGATCGGGCAGCGCCAGGCACTGCTTGCGCAGCTCCGTCGCGCCCGCCTTGGCCTCCGCCTCCACCTCCTCGAAGAAGGCCGTGTCGGCCAGGTCGCCCCGTACGAGGAAGGCCTTGAGCCGCTCGATGGGGTCCTTCAGCTTCCACGACTCCTCCTCCGCCTTGAGGCGGTAGCGGGTCGGGTCGTCGGTCGTGGTGTGGGCGCCCATGCGGTACGTGTACGCCTCGATGAGCGTGGGGCCCTGGCCCGTCCGCGCGGCCTCCAGAGCCTTCCGCGTCACGGCCAGGCAGGCGAACACGTCGTTGCCGTCCACCCTGAGGCCGGGGAAGCCGTACCCCTGCGCGCGCTTGTAGAGCGGAATACGCGATTGACGTTCCAGGGGCTCGGAGATGGCCCACTGGTTGTTCTGGCAGAAGAACACGATCGGGGCGTTGAACACCGACGCGAACACGAAGGCCTCGTTCACGTCGCCCTGCGAGGTGGCGCCGTCGCCGAAGTAGGCGATGGTCCCCCCGGCCGACGGCGTGCCGAGCACCCCGTCCCGCTGGACGCCCATCGCGTAGCCCGTCGCGTGCAGGGTCTGGCTGCCGATCACGATCGTGTACAGGTGGAAGCCGTGCTCGGCGGGGTCCCATCCGCCGTGGTTGACGCCGCGGAACAGGCCCAGCAGGCGCAGCGGCTCGACGTCGCGGCAGTAGGCCACGCCGTGTTCGCGGTACGTCGGGAAGACCATGTCGTGCGCGCCCAGCGCCCGTCCCGACCCGATCTGGGCGGCCTCCTGGCCCAGCAGGGAGGCCCAGATGCCCAGCTCGCCCTGCCTGGTGAGGGCCACCGCCTCCAGGTCGATCCTGCGTACGGTGACCAGGTCCCGGTACAGCCCGCGGATCTCCTCGGGGGAGAGGTCCAGCGGGTAGTCGGGATGCTCGACCAGCTCACCCTCGGGGGTCAGCAGCTGCACGAGTTCGGGTTCGGCGTGCCCAGGGTTGGCCGGAGCGCCGCGCACGGAGTCGATCGTCATCGATGACTACTCCTCGTTCGGGGCCGGTCCGCGGGGTCGCCGCTCGCCGGCCGACGTCAGTGGCATCGTTCCCCGGTAAGGGATAAATGCCGCTAAAGCCATGGTGGCAGACATCACACCCGGAAGCGCAACCCCCGGGTACCCCGTTCCCTACCCCGCCGCGCCCCCTACGATCCGGCGTTCTCCCGCAGCACCCGCTCGACGTCCGCCCGGTAGAACCGCAGCCGCCCGGTGGGCGTGCGCGTGTGGGGCAGCAGCCCCCGCGCCGCCCACTGCGTGATCGTGGACCTGGCCACCCGGAAGATCACCGCGACCTCTTTGGCCGTGAGCAGCTCGTCCGTCACCGCGCGTCCAACTCCTCGCCGCACTGGACGATCACCTCGGCGATCTCGACCACATCGTCCAGCGAGAACCGCCTGATCCCCGTCTGCGGTGTGGTCAACACCACGTGGTCCCGCCGCGCCCAGACGGTGATCTCGGCCCGCACCGACAGCACCGCCATGTTCCAGCCCTCGCACCCGTGCAGGGGGCCGAGCCCCCGCAGCGCGAGCGCCGCCTCCAACTCCCGCACGACAGCACGGCAACTACGCCCAACGCCCCCTTCGGCCGCCGGAACCGGCAGCGTGAAGTAGACGACCTTCCCGGAGACGGGCATCTCGCCCAGCCTCGATCTGGTGCGGTGAACGCCCCAGCTTCCTCCGTGCTCTCTGGTGAGCGCGTCCACGATCTCGAACCCGCGCCCACGCTCGGACCCCACCGGAGGCCGCAGCCGCCCGAGGGGCAGCGTCCCCTTCCACGGAGCACTGTCGAAGACCTTGGTCACGACCTCCGCCCGCGAGTTCCGGCGGTACACCCACAGCTCGGGAAGCCCGGCGACCGGCACCACACCGTCCAGCGCGTGCACGAACGCGTTGGACGCGAGCTCGGACACGATCGTGCACGCATCGTCGGTCATCTCATCGGAGACATGCAGCGCCCGCAGCGCCTCCCGAACATGCGCACGTGCCTCTCGCGGACACGTCCCGTCAACGGGCAACGGCCACACCGCACACCCGGCCGGGGGCGGTTCGTCGCTCGGGCGGTACTCGTCGGCCGGGGGGTTCTGCATGGTCACCACCTGGGAGCATGCCAGCGACGATCGCTGACGGTGAGCACGTCAATGCAGAGTGTGGCAGAAGGTTTGGAGGGTCGCATAGATTCCCGGATAGAAAATCTAATCACCTCGTTCTGACGGCGCGTGACCGCCCGGAATGGGAGAGTGACGGCGTGCCTGAGATCCAAGCCGCCGGCTACAGCCCGACGATCAAGAAGCGAGCCCTCAGCCGGAAGCTGGTCGAGCTCCGCAAGCATCAGGGACTCACCACCACGGAGGTCTGCAGGCGGCTGCGCTGGAGCCCCAGCAAGCTCAACTACATCGAGAAGGCGAAGTGGATCGAGCCGAGCGACGACTCGGTGGAGATCCTCTGCGAGCTGTACGGCGTCGAAGGCCCGGAGCGCGCCGCGCTGATCGAACTCGCCCAGGGTGCCCGCGAACGCGGCTGGTGGACCCGCTACAACGACGTCTTCCGCAACGAATACCCCGGTTTCGAGGCCGCGGCGTCCTTCGTCCGCACGTACCAGAACCTCTACCTACCCGGTCTCCTCCAGGCCAAGGAGTACGCGGAGGCACTCCCGCCGGTCAGAGACGTTGACGACCCAGCGGAGATCAAGCGTCATGTAACAGCTCGGATGGCCCGCCAGGAGATCCTTTTCCGTCCCACTGATCCATGCCGCCTGCACGCCGTCATCGACGAGAACGCGATCGCGAGAATCGCCGACCCTGAGGTGCGGGTTCCCCAACTACGCCATCTGCTGGCCATGTCCGAGCGGCCGAACGTGGTCATCCAGCTGATCCCGTTCGAGGCCGGCCTCTACGCGGGCTCGGGTGAGTCATTCACCTACCTCGGCTTCGCGGACCCCGGCGAGCGGGACATCGTCTTCCTGGAGACGACCTTCGACGACCGCATGCTCGAAGAGAAGGATGATCTCAAGCGTTATATGATCCGATTTGACAGGTTGTGTGAGGTTGCGCTCGACCCGGAGGCCACCCGCGCGCATCTGTCGGGAAGGATCCGATGAGCTTCGTGAGCCTCTCCGGCGTGACCTGGCGCAAAAGCAGCCGATCCCAACCTGCCGGAACCGATTGCGTGGAAGTCGCGGCCGTCGGCCCGGTGCGCGCGCTGCGCGACTCGAAGAACCCTCACGGCGACGTCATCGCCGTCCGTCCGGACGTGTGGCGAGGGTTGCTGCACGACATCAAGAGCGGCGCCTACGATCTGTAGTTCCTGCCCCTCGTGGGCGGCTGAGCGGAGGCTGAGCGCACATCTGTTGGGAGGGATCTGATGAGCTTCGTAATCCTCTCCGGCGCGACGTGGCGTAAGAGCAGCCGATCGCAGCTAGGTGGAACCGAGTGCGTTGAGATCGCCGCGATCGGCCCCATATGCGCGTTCCGTGACTCGAAGGATCCTCACGGCGATGTCATCGCCGTGCATCCAGAGGTGTGGCGAAAACTGCTGCTTGACATCAAGAGCGGTGCCCACGACCTGTAGCACTGTTCGGGCAACGCCCTCAGCCATGTTTCCTCGGAGGTGACTGTTGGCATGAGCGGTGCTACTGATGGATGCGAGAGGTGTCGCGATCTCGATCGGCGGACCGTCGACATCGTCTGGCTACTGACATCCACCTTCCTGTTGCTCACCTCGTTGGGGATGCCGTGGCTGGGAGGCAGTGAGCCAGGCAGCCTGCCAGAGGTCGTCTCCAGAGAGCCTCGCGCGGTCTGGGACCTGCCGCCAGACTTCGCGCAGGCAGAGAACATCATTTATGGATTGGCCCTGCTCGTGGTCATCCTGGTTGCAATCGCGGCCACTGGGGATGATGTCGAGTCTGCGGTTGGCGCGGCCGTCATCATTTCCGTCATCACGGTGATCTTCCTGGGGGCGTTGATCGCTGCTATCCGGACAGATACGGCGAGTGTCGGTTCGGGAATGGTGGTGACGGTGGGGGCGAGTTCGGCAGTTGCCTTCAGGTGTATGGCCGCTGCCCGCTGGCGAGCCGCGAGCCGCACTCCGAGATCTCCCCGAGGCGGGGAAGAGCGTGTGCCCCGCTAACGGCCATCGCGAGATCAACTCCGAAGGCTGCCTACCGTTGGCGTCCGAAGCTCCCGTCCTGGCATGTGGCTGACCGAAGGCGTGCCGGACTGTCATCATCGGTGTCGTGCGCGCTATAAGGATCATCGCCCTCGGTGCCGTCCTCGGCATGCTCGGCGGCTGCACCGGTGGTGCGCCCAAGCCCGCCTTCAACCCCACCCCCAAGCCGACCCGCCCCGGGCAGGTCGTGATCATCGCCGGCGACCACACGGTCGAACGTGATCCCCGTGACGGCGAGGTGGCATTGAAGACCAGTGCATACACCGATGGCGGTCTCGCCGTTGCCGGTGATGGAGTCGTCTACTTCCAGGTGTCCCATCGCAACGGTGGTCGCATTGCGCGACTCGAACGTGATGGAACGATCTCTCTGATGAAGCTGGGTAATGTCCCGAATCAACTGGCCCTTCACGGCGGTTTGTTGTGGGTGTTCAGTTCATATAGAGGGCTGGACTTGGCGAAGGTCGACCGGAAATCTCTGAGTCAGAGTACGGTCATTGCCTGGAAGACTGCGTCTGGTGAGAAGCTCAGGGTGGTCAGTGAAGAAGGGCGTACCCTGTCAAGTCGTGAGCGTGTCGAGGTGGATCGATATTGGCCTGGCTCGCGATTCGCCGTACGCGATGACGGAAACCCCATGGTCGTCTCTCGAAGGGGTGACCTTTACGAGGCCACGGATGGAATACTCCGGCGATGGAAGCCGCCCGGCTACGAGGAAGCTCTTGCCCGAGTCGCTGGAGAAGAAGAGTTCGGGCCGACCGATATCAGGAGTGATGGCAAAGGTGGGCTAATCTTGCTCGGCTCCCGGGGGGTCATCCGGTTGCCCCGAGACGGCAGGGCTGTAGAGGCGTCGTTGGCAACTCGGAAAGGCGAGAAGAGTCCATATGTCGTTGCTGTCCCCTACAACAATGACTCATTGTTGTTGCTGGGGGAGCCGGTGGGAGTGGATAGAAGGCCGGCTTCGGCCTTGCTGAAGCGTGATGGGACGGTTGAGTCTCTGGCGTGGGGGCGGCCGAGAGTCCTGTGTGAAGATTTCGATGGCTCTATGACCGCCATCGCGGCAGCCAGCCCAGGTGGAGCGGCCCGGCGACCGGACGGGAGCATCGTGATCAGTGATAAGTTCTGCGGTCGTGTCCTAGCCTTCCGGGCACCTGGAATGTCCTGACCATCGATCACTCTGGCGGGATGTTGTCGTTTGCGGCACCCTGCGTCTGATGGATGATGCTTCGACCGGTGATCACTTCTTCTGTGTCCTCGCCGCCGCTGAAGTAATGCCTTCTGATGGTGTCGATGACGGCCGCTTGTTCTTCGGGGGAGAGAGTGGGTTTGCGTAGGAGGGACGCTAGTTCCTTGTCCTCGATCTTGCCGTCGCGGCTGAGGTAGTAGCCGCGGGCCAGGTCTATGTAGAGCTGGTCGGAATAGGTTTCGTGCTTGCTCTTGATCTGGGCGACGTTCTTCTCGAAGTCCGAGTGCTTGATCTTGTCGAGGAGCGGGGTCGTGCCGATCTCGAAGGCTTCGGAGGCGCCGACATTGCCGGCGGGAGTGGCGCCGATGATTCCGGCTGCCACGTCGCGGAGCAGGGCGATCTGTTTCTGGGCGTCCTCGTACTGCTTCTTGGTGAGCTCCTCGTTGCTGATGCGTTCCTTGCCGTAGGCGGCGATGAGGTTGCCTTCGAGGCGTCCGGCCCGGACGACGGCGTCGCCGATGATGCGGTCCTCCAGGCCCCAGGCGTAGAGGCGCTGGCGGTAGAGCTGGGTGTCGGAGACGAGCTGGGCCCAGGACTTGTCGTCGATCGCGAGCGTCCGCAGGAAGTCCTGCATGGCCTTTCCGCCGATGTCCACGTACGTGGTCTTGGTGACGGGGTCGACGTTGGGCCGGTTCGTGCCGCTCGTGGTGCGGTCGGCGTCGGCGATGGCCGGGATGTACATGCGGGTCATGTGGAGGAGGCCGTCGCGCAGGCCGGGGCCGAGTTCGGCGAAGTGGTTCTCGCCGTTGTGCGGGAGCCAGCCGAGGGCTCGGCCGTCGGACGCGAGGGGGTTGTAGTCGGCGACCTTGCCCTTGTCGAGCGCCTTGTGAAGCATGGTGCGGCCGACGTCGTTCCACCAGGCGACCGTGGTCATGAAGTTCGCCGCGTTCTGGGCGGCCTTCACCTCGTGGCCCTTTTCGGGTGTCGTGGCCAGCTTGATGACCTGGCCTGCCGCTTTACCCTGGTCCATCCAGTCGGGGGCTACCAGGAGGGCGCCGTAGGTGTGGCCCGTGCCTCGGGTGAGCCAGGTCAGCTTGTCGGCCTTGGCGGCGTCCTTGATGGTGAACGCGGTGCCGAGATGGGTCGCGGCCAGTTCGCGGGCGGCGGTGCGGTCGTTCTGGGACGCGATGCGGCCCAGGACGTTGAGGGCGGGATCGTAGCCGCGCAGCTTCGCGGGGCCGGGATCCCCGACCTGCTGCTGGAAGCCCCAGTCGTGCCACCACGGACGGTGCTGCTGGTTGGCCACGGACGTGACGCCCGACCCCGGCAGGCCGGTGTTGCTCCTGATCTCATAGGACGGGTACTTCTGCCGCCAGCGCAGGGCGGCCTTGGCCAGGTCCAGGAGGACGGCCGAGCCCCATTTGACGTCCGGGGCGCTGAGACCGACGAGCAGGGCTTGCCCGGGCATGTCGGAGCCGGTGGGGCCCAGCGCGCGGGTGACGGTGGCCTGGTTCTCCTTCTTGCGGGAGAGGGCGGCGAGGGCGGTGCCCATGTCGCCGATCACCTTCTTGTCGGCCGCGGTGACCCCCTCGCCTCCGCTGCGCCTGTGGAGGTGGTGGGCGAGCTTGCCGACCGAACCCGGGGGGACGTTGCCGAAGAAGGCGCCAAGGTACGCCTGGTTCTTGTGGTTCTCCCGCAGGGACGCGGCGATGTCGGCGAGGAGGCCGGAACTCGTGGCGTCGGGATGGGTGAGGTGCCTTCCAAAGACCGTCGCCTGGAGGCGGCCTAGTTCGGCCATCTCCTTGGGGCCGAGGCGTTCCTGATCTGGGATTCGTGTCATGCCGCCGTTGAGGACCCACGCGGGGTTGGTCTGGTTCTCGGCGAGCGCGTACCGGAGTCGGGTACGCATGCGGACCGCCTGCTCGTGGCACCAGTTGCCCGTGCGCTCGCACTGGATCGTGCCGCCCGCACCCGGGCCTGCCGCCCGCAGCAGGGAACGTATGCGGCCGCCGTGGCGGGGCAGGCCGTCGGCGGCGCGTTTCAGAGCCGTTTCGAGGCGTTCCAGGCCGGTGACCGAAACGGAGGCGAGTCCCGGCGGGCTCTGCGCGGGGGCGACGCGTGGGATGTCCGGTGGGTCCAGCACCATCGGGGCGCGGTTCCGTTCGGAGACGGTGCGCAGGATCTCCACCATCATCCGTCCGAGGGACCGGTTGTGGCCCTGGAGGTCGGTGGTGAACGCGCCGGCGGACCCGCCCTGCCAGACCTGGGGGCCCATCAGCCGGGTCACCTCGGTCATGAGGCCGGCGATCCCCCGGAGTTCCGCCTGGACGGCCTGCGCGTCCACCTTCGTGTCGGCCACCCCGCCGCCCCTTCCGCCCGTAGCGGCCAGAAATAGCGCACTTGACCAACATCGTCAATGACGTGAGATCGGCGGGTGATGGCGTTGTTATGGCCAGCCACGGGTTAAAGTGGACAAAAGCCGATAATGGGGCAGGTGCTATTCGCGGGAGAGGGAGCGGGTGGCGCCGGCGGCCACCGTCAGGCCGAGGATGAAACCCGAGACGACCAGGAAGTTCGCGATCCACTGGTAGACGCCGGCCGGTGCGAAGACCCGCTCCTGGCCCAGGTCGCCGATCGGCAGCAGCAGGTCGAGGGAGTAGATGAACGGGTTGAAGTGCGGATGGTCGTCGTCGTTGAGGATCGCGGGCTTGTGCATGGAGAACACGATCGTCCCGAAGGCGAGCAGGCCCAGCAGCCAGCTCGCGGCGCGGAACGGGCGGTAGCCGTAGCCCACCAGGACGTCCTGCAACCAGCCGATGGTCTTGCGGGACGGACCCTGCGTCTTCCGCCGGTCGCGGGCCTTGGCCAGCAGGACCGAGCGGCCGTCGGCGTCCAGCCCCAGGGCCCGGTAGGTGTGCGCCAGCCGCTCGTACGGCTGCGGCTGGTAGCCGTCGGTGTCGCGGCGCAGCCAGTCCAGCCGGTCGCGGGCCGACAGCGGCGGGTCGAGGTTCTCGTACTGCAGGCCGTCCAGCTGCAGCCGCTCCGGCCAGGTCGCCCGGTCGTCGCGCAGCAGGCTGATCCGGGCGTAGGAGAGATCGGCCACACCCTTCACCTGCTCGGCCGGGCGCAGCAGCACCTCCTCGGCCTGGAGCCGCTGCAGGCTCAGCGCCGTGCCCGACGGGTGGTTCAGGTACGCCCCGCGCAGGCTCAGCTGCCCTGTGATCCGCGCCCCCGCGAAACTCACGCCTCCGTCGGCCCGGAACCCGTCGGAGCAGTAGACGTCGGTCTCCACCGCCAGGTCGTCGGCGTTCAGCGCGATGCTCTCCGGGTTGGACAGCTGCGCCCCCACGAACGACAGGTAGCCCCCGACCCGGGCGCCGCGCAGCCGGATCGAGCCCTGCGCCGAGAAACCCCCGTCACAGAAGACGTTGGCGGCCACGTCCAGGCGGCTGGCGTACAGCGCGGCACCCCCCGGGTTGAGCAGCCGCGCCTCCCGGAAGATCAGCTGCCCGCCCACCCGGGCGCCCGGCAGCCGCACCTCGCCGTTGGCCGTGAACCCCTGGTCGCAGTACACGTTGGCGTCCACGGTCAGCCGGTCGGCCAGCAGCGCGTCACCGCCCGGGTTGTTCAGGTGGACGCCCGACATGTTGAGGATGCCGGCGATGTGCGCGCCGTCCAGCCACAGGCCCCCCGCGATGCGGCTGCCCTCCAACCACAGATGGCCGTCCACCCGGGTGCCCGAGGCCACCAGCCCCGGCAGCCGGCACCGCATCATGTGGACGCTGTTCATCTCCGCCCAGTACAGGTGCGGCGCCTCGTCGAACGAGCACCCCGTCAGCGCCAGCGGCACCGTCACGCGCGCGTGCCCCAGGTTCAGCGACCCGATGATCCGCGCCCCGGTCAGCCGGACCGCCGCCACATGCCCCGACTCCGCCTCCAGCGCACCCGCCAGCAGCGCCACCAGCACCTCGGCCCGCACCAGCCGCTCCGGCCCCCACCGGTCGGAGTACGACGGATCGTTCAGCGCGGGGTCGGCACTGGACAGGTCGACGGATTCACCGCGCGGGAACGCCTCCCACAGGCGGCGCTCCGCGAGGGACAGCTCATCGATGTTCATCGGCTCGACTCCGGGTGCTGGTGATCCTGCTCCGGCCATGGTGCCGTACGCTTCTGACGGAAATGAAACCGCAGATCAGTAAGGGAGCGGTCGTGGCGCGCGTGGTCGTGGACGTCATGCTGAAGCCCGAGATCCTCGATCCGCAGGGGCAGGCGATCGCCCGCAAACTGCCGCAGATGGGGTTCGAGGGGATCGGCGCCGTCCGGCAGGGCAAGCGGTTCGAGCTCGAGCTCGACGGGGCGGCGGACGAGGAGGCCCTGGACCGGGTCCGCAGGATCGCCGAGACGCTGCTGGCGAACCCGGTGATCGAGAACTTCGAGGTGCGCGTTCTCTGAACCCGGCGGGCGCCGTCCGGACCGCGGACGGCGCGCCGGCCGTACGGTTCGTCCCGGTTCTTCCCCCCGGACCGTTCCGGAAAAGCATTCCGAACGGTATGGGAAACGGCACCGGAAAGTGTCGGCGCCGGCTCGGCGCAACAGATCCAGACCCTTTTCCAGAACGCCCTCCAGAATGTGCGCCGGCCGCCCCGCCGCGTCCCTCGGGCCCCGCCCCGGGGGCCCTGCCGCACCGGGCTCCGGCGGGACCGCCACCCACTGTTCACGCAAAAGACCCGGCGGTCCAACGATTACGGAAGATACCGCCGGGGAAGCCTTAGCTGCGTCGAGTACGTCGAACGCGCTCGGGGGGACCGGGCCTGACCAGGGGCGCGGCAAGAGCACGAGGTGACCGGTGGACATGAAGTTCTCGCTCGCGCTACCGCGCGAGGCGCTGAGCATCCCGGTGATCCGGCGCGTGCTCGGAGACGCGCTGCGCGGCCTCGGGGTCGCCGAGGACTGCGTCGGCGACATCGTCGTGGCCGCCTCCGAGGCATGCACCAACGCCGTCCTGCACGCCCGCGCCACCGGCGATTTCCACGTCGCGGGACGGGTCGACGACGACATCTGCCGGTTGCAGATCACGGACGGGGGACGCGGGCCGCGGAAAGTGCCGCCGCCCGCCCCCGAAGAGGGCGATTTGGCCGAATCGGGCCGCGGTATTAGGATCATGCGGGCGCTGGTGGACGATTTGAGCATTGACTCCGCGCCCGAGCAGGGCACCGTCGTCCAGATGCGAAAGCGCCTGACCTGGCGCGACGAGGCCCTGATCCGGCGCCTCGACCGCAGCCTCATGCACAGCGCCGGGTAGATTGGGACCCGCGCGGGGGGATCGCGCCGCTCATCGATGAACGGCACCGCCGCCGCTTCCCGGCGGCGACGTCCGGCGGAAGAACCGCCCAGTCCCGGCCGCCCTCATTTCGGAGGAACAGAAGAGATGGACGCTGCCCGGGTCGGGATCATCACCTTCCCCGGTTCGCTCGACGACCGCGACGCCGCGCGGGCCGTCCGGCTCGCCGGAGCCGAGCCGGTCGCGCTCTGGCACGCCGAGCACGACCTGCGCGGAGTCGACGCGGTGGTGCTGCCCGGGGGGTTCTCCTACGGGGACTACCTGCGGGCCGGCGCGATCGCCCGGTTCGCGCCGCTGATGGAGGAGCTGGTCGCCGCGGCCGGCGCCGGACTGCCGGTGCTGGGGATCTGCAACGGGTTCCAGGTGCTGTGCGAGTCGCACCTGCTGCCCGGCGCGCTGCTGCCCAACGCCGGCCTGCACTTCGTGTGCCGCGACCAGCGGCTGCGCGTCGACAACGCGACCACGGCGTGGACGGCCGACTACAGCGAGGGCCAGGAACTGGTCGTCCCGATCAAGAACCGGGACGGCCGCTTCACCGCCGACCCCGAGACCCTCGCCGAACTCGCCGAGAGCGGCCGGATCGTGGCGCGCTACCTCGACCTCAACCCCAACGGCTCCCTCGACGACATCGCGGGGATCTGCAACGAGGCCGGCAACGTGGTCGGCCTGATGCCCCACCCCGAGCACGCCGTGGAGTCCCTCACCGGCCCGTCCACCGACGGGCTCGGCTTCTTCACCTCGATCGTCAAGAGACTGGTCAACGCATGAGCGAGCAGCCGCCCACCTCCTCAGGCCGCCCGGACGCCCCCGCGTCCGGTGATCACGACGAGCCGAGCCTGGAGTGGCTCGCGGGCCTGAAGTCCGACGCCGACGACCCGGAGCTCCAGCCGGTCGACCGCTCGGTGGCCCAGGCCTACGAGGCCGTCGCGGAGGAAGGCGCCCGCGAGGCCGCCGCCTCCACCGGCCCGCAGCCCGTCGTGTCCGACACGGGCCCCCAGCCCGCCGTTTCCGGTGACACCGGCCCCCAGCCGGCCGTTTCCGGTGACACCGGCCCCCAGCCGGCCGTTTCCGGTGACACGGGCCCGCAGCCCGCGATCTCCGGTGGCACCGGCCCGCAGCCGGCCGTCTCCGGCGACACCGGCCCGCAGCCGGCCGTTTCCGGTGACACGGGCCCGCAGCCCGCGGTCTCCGGCGACACGGGCCCGCAGCCCGCCGTCTCCGGCGACACGGGTCCGCAGCCCGCCGTCCCCGCGGCATCGGAGGGCGCCGAGAGCGCCGCCCCCGCCGAGGACGCCGACCCCGCCGAGACCCGCGCGGACGACGGCGACCGGGAGCCCGAGCAGACCGCTCCCGAGCCGCTCGCCGCCCCGGTCGCCGCCGAGGCGCCCGCACCGGCGACCGCCGCGGAGATCCTCGAGCGGCTCGGCGACGCCGGGCTCCCCGGGGCATCGGAGGAGGACCGCGCCCCCGCCGATCCGGCGGTCACGGCCCCTGAGGCCCCGGCGGCGGAGTCCGGGCGGCAGGACGAGCCCGCCGAGCAGCCCGCCCCCGCCCCCGGCGTTCCCACGACCGAGACCGGCCCGCCGCTCGTCGTGTCGGACACCGGGCCCCAGCGGGCCGTGTCCGACACCGGGCCCCAGTCGGCGGTGTCGCAGACCGGCCCCCAGCCCGTCGTCTCTCAGACGGGCCCTCAGCCCGCCGTGCGGCGTCCCGAGGCCCCGACCGACACCGTCGCGATCGCCGCCTCCACCCCCGACCGCCCGCTCCCGTACGCCGAGCTGGGCATGAAGGAGGAGGAGTACCGGCGGGTCCGCGACATCCTGGGCCGCCGTCCCACCTCGGCCGAGCTGGCGATCTACTCGGTGATGTGGAGCGAGCACTGCTCGTACAAGAGTTCCAAGGTGCACCTGCGGCAGTTCGGCGACAAGGCGCCGCAGACCGACGCGCTGCTGGTCGGGATGGGCGAGAACGCCGGCGTCGTCGACGTGGGCCAGGGCTGGGCGGTCACCTTCAAGGTGGAGTCGCACAACCACCCCTCCTACGTCGAGCCGTACCAGGGCGCGGCGACCGGGGTCGGCGGGATCGTGCGCGACATCATGTCGATGGGCGCGCGGCCGATCGCGGTGATGGACTCGCTGCGGTTCGGCCCGGCCGACGCCCCCGACACCCAGCGGGTGCTGCCGGGCGTGGTGGCCGGGGTCGGCGGGTACGGCAACTCGCTCGGCCTGCCCAACATCGGCGGTGAGACCGTCTTCGACGAGTGCTACGCGCAGAACCCCCTCGTCAACGCGCTGTGCGTGGGCGTGATGAAGCACGAGGACATCAAGCGGGCGGTGGCGCCCGGCCCGGGCAACCGGGTGATCCTGTTCGGTGCCGGCACCGGCCCGGACGGCATCGGCGGCGCCTCGGTGCTGGCGTCGGCGACCTTCGACGAGGAGTCGCAGGCCAAGCGGCCCAGCGTGCAGGTCGGCGACCCGTTCATGGAGAAGCTGCTGATCGAGTGCTGCCTGGAGCTGTTCCGCGAGGACCTCGTCGTGGGCATCCAGGACCTCGGCGCGGCCGGGGTGTCGTGCGCGACCACCGAGCTGGCCGCGGCCGGCACCGGCGGCATGCACGTCGAGCTCGACTCCGTCCCGCTGCGCGACGCGACGCTGCGCCCTGAGGAGATCCTCATGAGCGAGTCGCAGGAGCGCATGATGGCGGTGGTCGAGCCGGGCAAGGTCGACCGCTTCCTGGAGATCTGCGCCAGGTGGGAGATCCCGGCGACCACGATCGGCGCGGTCACCGACACCGGCCGCCTGGTCATGACCTGGCGCGGCGAGACGATCGTCGACATCCCGCCGACCACCGCCGCCGACGAGGGCCCGGTCTACCAGCGGCCCTACGAGCCCCCGGCCGACCTGGGCTCCCTCCAGTCCGACACCCCGGGGCGGCTGACCCGGCCGTCCAACGCCGACGAGATCCGCCGCACCGTCCTGTGGTTGGCCGGCTCGCCCAACCTGGCGAGCAAGACCTGGGTGACCTCGCAGTACGACCGGTACGTCCTGGGCAACACGGTCATGGCCATGCCCGAGGACGCGGGCGTGGTGCGGATCGACGACGAGTCCGGCCTGGGCATCGCGCTCTCCCTGGACGGCAACGGCCGCTACACCCGGCTCGACCCGTACGCGGGCGCGCAGCTCGCGCTGTCGGAGGCGTTCCGCAACGTGGCCGCCACCGGCGCCCGCCCCCTCGCGGTCACCAACTGCCTGAACTTCGGCTCCCCCGAGGACCCGGGCGTGATGTGGCAGTTCGCCCGCGCGGTCGAGGGCCTGGCCGACGCCTGCCAGTACCTGGGCGTCCCGGTCACCGGCGGCAACGTCAGCTTCTACAACCAGACCGGCAGCACGCCGATCAACCCGACGCCGGTCATCGGCGTGCTGGGCGTCCACGACGACGTGCGCCGCCACGTGAACATGTCGTTCACCTCCGACGGCGCCACCCTCGCCCTCCTGGGCGAGACCCGCGAGGAGTTCGGCGGCTCCGAATGGGCGCACGTGGTCTACGGCCACCTGGGCGGCCTGCCGCCCCTGGTCGACCTGGCCGCCGAGCGCGCCCTGGCCTCGGTCCTGGTCAACGCGGCCCGCGAGGGCCTGCTGACGGCCGCGCACGACGTGTCCGACGGCGGGCTGTCGCAGGCGCTGGTGGAGTCCTGCCTGCGCGGCGGCCTCGGCGCCAAGATCACCCTGCGCGGGGACGCGTTCGTCTCGCTGTTCAGCGAGTCGGTCGCCCGCACCGTGGTCGCCATCCGTCCCGGCGGCGAGGGCCGCATCGTCCAGCTGTGCGAGGCCGCGGGCGTCCCGGTCTCCCAGCTCGGCGTCATCGGCGGCGACTCCCTGGACATCTCCACCCTCGGCTCCGACGGCGAGGCCCAGGAGCTGTTCTCCATTCCGCTCGTGGAACTCCGCGACGCCCACGAGCGCACCCTCCCCAGCTACGCCGGCTGACCGCCGCCGAACGGGCGCCCACCCCGGGCGCCCGTTCGGTCTTTCCAGGCCGCGTCTTCCACGCCGCCCCTTGTCGCGGCGGCCACCACTAGGGATGATCTCCGCAGGGGGTCGTCATGTGGGCCGGTCTGCAGATCGCATTGATAGGCGTGGTCGGGGTGGCGGCGACCTCCTGGGCGCTGTGGTCCCTGCGCGGATCCACGCACCGCAGGCAGGTCAAAGAGGCTCTGCTCCCGCTCATCGGCGGGCTGTGGTTCCTCTTCTGCTTCGCCGCGGTCGTCGTCTTCGACATGCCCTTCACACCGGCGCCGCTCTCATTCTTCCTCTTCATCGCGCTGGTCTGGCTCGTGCGGAAGACGTGGCGGTCCCTGAAGCAGAGGCTGAGCGCCTAGCGAACCGGAGGGGACGAACATGGCCAGGACCCATCATTACGAACTCGATGTCACCTGGACGGGCGACCGCGGCACCGGTACCAGCGGTTATCGCGACTTCGACCGCGCCCACGAACTCACCGCGGACGGCAAACCGGTCATTCCGGCGTCCTCCGACCCCGCGCTCCGCGGCGACCCCGAGCGCTGGAACCCCGAGGAACTCCTGGTGGCCTCGCTGTCGCAGTGCCACATGCTGTGGTTCCTGCACCTGTGCGTCGGCGCCGGGGTGATCGTCACCGGGTACACCGACCGCCCGCACGGCACCATGGTCGAGACCCGCGACGGCGGCCACTTCGAGGAGGTCGTCCTGCGGCCGAAGGTCACCGTGGCCACCGCGGACCAGGCCGCGCTCACGCCCGAACTGCACGAACGCGCCCACCGGATGTGCTTCATCGCCAACTCGGTCAACTTCAAGGTCCGCCACGAACCCACCGTCGAGACAGCGACCGCCTGACGCCCCCGATCACGTGCCACCGAACCTCACGCCTCGGGGTGCATCAGCTGTTCGGCGAACCACTGCAGGCGCTCCGTGCTTATGCCGGTCCGCTGCTCGACGGCCAGCGGATGGTCGGTGGGCTCGAGCTCGATGGAGGGACGCCGGCCCACCGGTCGCGTGTGGACGTGGGTCTTCAGGTTCAGCGTGCTCTGGTCGTAGAGGAACAGTTCTGTGGCCAGCCATCCGAAGTAGGGCGGCTCGTTCTCACGGCCCGGGCTCTCCCACAGTTCGCTCATGCGGGCGAAGTTCTGCGGGCTGAGCGACACCCAGGCGGCCCAGGAGAAGACGTCCCCGCCGATGATGGGGATCTCGATCAGGCCCTTCACGAACAGGTGCTCTCCATTGATCACGCACTGGTCGGAGGTGAGTTCGCTGTCGGGGTGCGCGGCGATTTCCTCGGACCAGTACGCCGGCGCCTCGGAGGAGTAGTGCTGGGGCAACTCGTCGTGCTTCTCGCCGCAGCAGGAACGCACGAATCCGACATGGCTGGACATGCAGGGGAGCCTATTCGGTCGGGCCGCCGCCGGCCCGCGCTCACGACCGACTGATCGCGGAACCTGGCATCATCGCCGGATGACGCCCTCATGGACGATCCGGCACTTCTCCCAGGCGAATCCGAAGGGGCGGGACCAGGGTGACGTGCCCGCGCTGCTGCGGAGGGTCGCCGACTCCATCGAGGAACTGGGCCCGGTCAAGGTGCAGGACCTCATCCTGCACGAGGAGATCACCGAGGACGGGCCGTGGGTGAGCGCGACCGTCTACTTCCACCCCGCCGACCCCGCCGGGGCCTCCTAGCCGCGCGGGGTGCGGTCCCAGAGCCGGAGGCCCGCCGGAGGCGCGGTACTCGCTATCTTGTTCGCGGCGGCGGGGTCGTCCGCACGGTAAAGGGTGGGACCCGGGGTGCGGACTGGGCCATCTGCCTCGTCGCTTCGAGCTCCGGCGGCGCGCACCACGTGACCGCCGTTCGCCGGAGGGCCGGCCGGCGGCCGCGCGATGGTTAGCGTCTACCTGATAGATAAGCGGCCATCCCGCAACGACCGTCACGGGCGCGGAATGGGCTTCCCAGAGTCAGAGGCCCCCGCCGGAGGCGAATGAACCTGGGCTATGTGCCGAAGTTCTAGACTTCCGCGTCTATCCGACAGCGTTTCCTGCACGGCAGCGGCCTTCCCAGGCCCAAGCCCGGCCTGTCGGCGATCCAACCCGGCTCCGGCGACAACCTGGGCTGGCATCTGGATCAGCTTTCACACTTTGAAGGCATCCACGACCCCATCGACCCTGAACAAGAGGCACCCGTGCGCCAAGTGGTCATCGACACATCCGACCCCAGCACCCTGACCGTCTACGTCATGGCTTTCAACACCTGACACCATCGACTCGCACTGCACCATGGGTGCCGGGTGATGGCACAGCCTCCTAGAAAGCGGCGCGAGCGCCCAAGCGAGACGGCGAAATGATGGCCGATTCCTTTGACCCTGCCTTGGCGGGTCCCGGACGATAAGCCCGTCACGGCGCGGCTGGTCTTCACGACTCGTCAGCGCACGCCGATCAGCCGTACTGAGGCCTGGAAACCGGTCCTTGAGCGGGCCGGTGTGCCGTCGATGCGCGAGAACGGGTACCACGCGCTTCGCCGGCGTCCTACTCGAACGCGGCGTCGACATCCGGACGTACACGCACCTGATGCGCAAGGCGAGCGCATGACCTGCGCCCCCGGTCTAGAAGACCGAGATGTGGACGTGGTCGAAGTGGTTGGCGGTGGTGCCGCCGCGGTTCTCCATGCTGCGCCAGCCGGGGCTGCGCATGTCGTAGATGCGCTGGCGCCAGATCACGTACTTGATGCCGAGCCTGCTGGCGTTGGCGATGGCGTACGCGGCGGTCTGGTCGCCCTGGGCGCGGCCGTTGGCCGAGGGCATCGAGCCGCCCGTGCTGACCATGAAGTCGCAGGCCTGGCCGGTGGCGTGGTCCTGGGCGTCGACGCCGCCGCGGAAGCAGCCGATGGTGGGGAACGGTCCGAACTCGATGTCGATGCTGTTCTTGGCCTTGAGCATGCGGGGGGTGACCCCGCCCATGCCGACGCTGGGCGACTCCGGCTTGTACTTCTTGACCAGCGCCTTGATCCTGGCCTTCTCCTTGACCAGGTCGCGGATCTCCTTCTCGAGCTCCTTGATCTTCTGCTCGGCCTCGCGCTTGGACTTCTCCTGCTCGTTCACCAGCTTCTGGATCTGCTGCACCTGGGCGGACTGGTTCTGCGCCACGTGGCTGACCAGGCTGAGGTTGCTGAGCGCGTTGGAGGGGTCGTCGCTGGAGAGGACGTTGACCGAGGGATCGGCGCCGCCCGTCATGTACTGGTTGGCGGCGAGCTGGGCGACCAGGCCGCGGGCGGTCTGGAGGTCCTTGCTGAGCACCTTGGTCTTGTCCAGGGCCACCTTGACGCTGTACCGGGTGTCCTTCAGCTTCGCCAGGTCGCCGCCGTACGCCTTGTCGAGCTTCTCGATCTGGGCGTTCAGCTTGCGGATGCGGCCCGCGTCGCCGGGCTCGGCCTGAGCGGGGGGCGCGGTGCCCGCGGCGAGCGGCAGGGCACCGGCGAGCGCCGCGAGTGCCAAGGCGGGACGCCGTAGCCGGGCGGGCCAGCGGCGGGTGGAGTTGGGGGTCTCCTCCACGTCCTCTCCTCTCCTCGATCGCCTACCGGGTTAGCTGACGGATTCGGGCCGGGAGTCAGCCCTATCACCGCCCGCGGTCACGGGTGGTGAATTCACCCCGGCCGGTCTGGTCCGGGGGCGCGCCCCCGGACCTGATGGCTGTGGGTCCCCGGCTCCCGGGCGGGGTAGCGCCGCGGGACTCGGCGTGGCCGGCCGCCGCCCCGCCCGAAACGGGCGGCTCGGCGGCCGGATGCCAACGAACTGTAAGATCCTCGCCAAGATTAAACCCCAGCGGCACCTGGGATGGCTCGATGGCCGGGCCATCCTACGTGACCGGGCTCACAGACCCGCTTTGTAGAGGAGCCGGTTGGCGGTCCCGGACGGCAGCCGTCCGATCTTTCCCTTTGTTGAGTTGTCGTTCAGCCATTTCTGCACCTGCGGGAACGTGGCCCCGCGGTTGCCGGCCAGGTAGAGCGCCGCGACCCCGCTCACGTGCGGTGCAGCCATCGACGTGCCGGAGATCGTCGACTTGCCGCCGCCGGGCCAGGCCGAGGTGATCCCGTAGCCGGGCGCGAAGATGTCGACGCACGAGCCGTGGTTCGACCAGGTGGCCCGGTTGTCGTAGATCGTGGTCGCGCCGACCGACATCACCCAGCCCGCGCTGGACGGCGAGGTGTTGCAGGCGTTCTGGTTCTCGTTGCCCGCCGCCACCGAGACGAAGACGCCCGACTGCGACAGCTGCTGCACGGCCGTGTTGAGCGCCGCCGACTTGGGGCCGCCGATCGACAGGTTGGCCACGGCGGGCTTGGCGGCGTTCTGCTGCACCCACTGGACGGCCTGGACGATGGTCGACACCGAGCCGAAGCCGTCGGCGTCCAGCACCCGCAGGCCGCGCACGTTGACGTTCTTGGCCACGCCCCAGGTCTTGGCGCCGATGGTGCCGGCCACGTGCGTCCCGTGCCCGTTGTGGTCCCAGCCGTCGCCGTTGAACTCCGGCGCGACCCAGACCGTCTTGGCCCGGCCGCCGAACTCGGGGTGGCTGTGCGCCAGCCCGGTGTCGATCACGTAGGCGTTCACGCCGGTGCCGGTCGAGGTGTAGGTGTAGGACTTCGACAGCGGCAGGGGGCGCTCGTCGATGCGGTCCAGGCCCCAGGTGGGGTTGCTCTGCGTGGCGACGAGCTTGACGACCTGGTCGTGCTCGATCGCGGCCACCGCCGGGTCGCGGCGCAGCTTGTCCAGCTGCGCGGTGCTCAGCTTGGCGGCGAAGCCGTTCAGCACCCCGTCGAAGCGCTTGACGGAGGTGGCGCGGACCCGCTGGGCCGCCGAGGCGGTGGACGCCCCGGACTTCAGCGTGACGATGTACCGGCCCGGCAGCGGGGTGCCCCGCGCCGCGGTGACGGTGACCGGCTCACCCGCCCCGGGGGCTGCGGAGGCGGGCAGGACGCCGGCGGCGGTGACGCACGAGGCGGCCGCGCCGACGACGAGGACCCTTCGGTGGACAGTCCGCAAGAGTTCTCCTTCTCTCCGGCGGGACCGTACGCGGTGCCCGCGGGTGGCCGAGATGATCGATCGGCCCGGAGGTACCTTAATGGATCTCCTGCGAAAAGAGCCCTTAAATCACGCTTAAATCGGCATTCCGGCCGGAGGTGGCACGGGTCAGCCGCGGGTGAGCTTTCCCTGGTATCCGAGCTGCGGCTGGCCGGGCGTGCTCCAGGCGTACTGGAGGGTGCCGTCCGGCTGCCGGCTGACCTGCACGGTGCCGTTCGTGCACGGCTTCGGAATGGCCAGCGCCATGGTGAGCTGCCGGTTCGTCCCCTCGGTGAGGGTGAGCGTCCCGGTGCAGTGGCTCCGCGGGTACACGGCCTTGGCGGTCTTCTCGCCCGCCGTGAACGTCACCTCGATCGGGAACGAGGCGCCCCGGGAGGGATTGACCGCTGTGCCCTTCCACGTTCCGGAGAACCCGTCGGGGACGGCGCTCACCGGACGGTCGTCGGGCGGCGCGGCCCCGGGTCCGGGCGAGCCGCCGGCGTCGTCCCGCCACTGCGGCAGCAGCACCAGCGCGATGATCGCGACGCCGACCAGCACCCCGATCGTCAGCGAGAGCGCCACGCCGAGCAGGTGGTTGCCGGGGCGCAGCCGGGTCAGCCGGTCCAGGGCGCCGGGGACGCCGCGGCGCGGCTCCTCGGGCGGCAGCGACAGGACCGCCGTGGAGTTCCGCTCGTCCTCGTCGCGGGAGGCGCCCATGCCGGGGATGAGGTGCGGCGTCGGCTCGGTCCGGTCGGCCGGATCCGCCTGGGCGGGCGGCTGCGGCCGCGGGTGGACGGACGGGATGGCCTGCGTGGCGGCGTCCTCGTGCACCGGCGCGTTCGCGGGCGGGACGGCGGCGCTCTGCAACGGCAGCGGGAAGTCCACGCGGGTGAGTTCGGCGGGCTCCTCCGGCGGCCACGGGTCCCCGCTGGACGACCCGTCCCCGCCCGTTTGCGCTCCCTGCCCGAACGACGCCGGCGCGGTGCTCGACGGCCGCTCCGGCGGCTGAGGCGGGGGCGGCGCGGCCGGTGGGGCGGCGGGGGCGGCGGGGGCGGTCTGCGGTTGCGGTTGCGGGGGTGTGGTGCCGCGTGCCAGCGCCCGTCCCTCGGCGACCAGGCCCTCCGGCATCCGCTCGGCCAGCGGGCCGGACTCGTCCAGCAGCCGTTCGAGGAGCCCGGCCGGGGTCGGGCGCCCGGCGGGGTCCTTGGCCAGGGCTTCGGCGACGATGCCCCGCAGGTATTCCGGGAACGCGCTCAGGTCCGGGTCGTCGTACATGATCCGCTGCATGACCTCGGTGGGCGCGTCGTCCCCGAACGGCGGGCGCGCGGTCACCGCGTACAGCAGCGTGGCGCCCCAGGCGAACACGTCGGCGGCCGGGCCGATGTCGATGCCGCTGAGCTGTTCGGGCGCCTTGTAGGACGGGTCGTCGGAGACCCGGCCGTTGGGGGCGGCGTCCACCGCGTCCAGCGCGGGCGTGACGGCCACGTCGCTCACGCGGGGTCCGTCCCGGCCGAGCAGGACGTTGGCGGGCTTGAAGTCGTGGTGCACCGCGCCGGCGCGGTGGATGGCGGCCAGCGCGACCGCGGTGCCGACCGCGAGCCGCTCGGCCACGGCGTCGCCGCGCGGGCCCTCCTCGGCCACCAGCTGGAGCAGGGAGGGGCCGTCGACCCACTCGCTCACCACGTACGGCCGGCCGCCCTCGACGTCGGCGTCCAGGATCCCGGCCACGCAGAAGCCGGAGACCTTGCGGGCGGCGGCGAACGACCCGGCGAACCGGTCGCGGGCGGCGGGCTCGCCGCTCAGCCGCAGGTGGAGCAGCTTGATCGCGACCTTCCGGCCGGAGCGGTCCCGGCCCAGGAAGACGGCGCCGTGCTCGCCGACGCCGAGCCGGCCGGTGATCTCGTACTCGCCGAGTCCGCGAGGGTCACCGGGCTGCAGGGGCAGCGCCTCGGCCATCTACACAACCTCCGTGTCATCCCGCCGGGGATCCCTCCCCGGCCGGCCCCCCGAAACCGTCCTCGCCCCCGGCCGGCGCGGTCCCTTTCTACCGGCTGCGCGAGCGTGCCGATGCCGTGGCGGCCGTACCGTGACCGTCGCGGCGGCAGTACCGTGACCGGCGGATGCCGGGCGGTGACCGGCGGGAGCCGGGCCGTGACGGACAGGAGCGCCCGGGAGCGGTCTCCCGGGGGTTCGGCCACGCCGCCGCACCGGGGGGAACGGTAGCGTCGGTGCCGATGTCGCGAACACCTCTCTCCCGTGCCGTGCTGGACGAGCAGCGCGGCGCGCTCGGCCTGCCGCCGCACGCCGGGTCCGACGAGCCCGCGGACCTGCGCAGGTCCGCGCTGGAGGCCGTGCTGGCCGCCCGCGACGCGGGCGCCGAGCCGGCCCGGCCGGTCCTGAGGGGGGCCGTGCGCTTCCTGCTGGACCGGCTCGCCGAACTCTCGCCGGGACGGTCGGTGGAGGTCCGGGTGCCCCCGTACGCCGCCGTGCAATGCATCGACGGGCCGCACCATACCCGTGGAACCCCCCCAAACGTGGTCGAGATGGACGCACCCACCTGGATCGCCCTGGCCACCGGCCGCCTGACCTGGGACGAGGCCCTCAAGTCCGGGCGCATCCGCGCCAGCGGCGCCCGCGCGGACCTCTCCGGCCACCTCCCGCTGCCGCCCGCCGCCTGAGGGGTTGTCCCGGCGGCCCGGCGCTGCCAGCGTGGACGGCGGACCCACGACCGCTCCGGGGGACGGCACGGAGAGGCGATGCCATGCTCATCGCACGCTGGATCTTCGACATCGACACCATCGACGGCCGGAGCGCGGCCGACGTCCAGGGCGCCGCGCCCGCCGTCGTGCTGGACGAGTCGGTCCGGGTCGTCCCGGGCCGGGACGGCGAGGCGCTGGCGTTCGACGGGCGCGCGCAGGCCGTGATCCCCGCCGCGCCGCAGCTCGTTCTCAGCCAGGTGTTCGGGTTCGCGCTGGCCTTTTTCGTGAACGTGACCGCGCCCCCGGACGGCGAGTGGCGCGGCCTGCTCTACAAGCCGGTGGGCGAGAACGACGCCCGCGGCGTCGGCATGTGGCTCTACCCGGACGCGATGCGGGTCCGCGGGCAGGTGTTCACCGCCAAGGGCCCCGACTACGTCGACAGCCGCACGTCCCTGCGGGTGGGTGAGTGGACGCATGTGGCGTTCGTCGCGGACGCCGACGGCATGTACCTCTACATTGACGGGCGGCTCGACGTGGGCGTCCCGCTGGAGCACGAGGTGGTGCCGCCGTACGGGCCGATCTACCTGGGCGGCCAGCCCGACCGCCCCGGCTTCACGGGACTGCTCGACGATCTGCGGGTGTACGCCTCGGCGCTGGACGCCGGCACCGTCCAGGCCCTGGCCCGCCCCCCGTCCTGACCTTCTACGGGGCCGCGGGATCGGTCGCGGCCCGGGTGAAGGGGAACTCCCGCTCCACACAGCGCTGGCGGGCCGCGTCGTCGGGGTACCGGGCCGGATTCCCGCACCCCGCCACCTTGATCACCAGCCAGGCGGTCAGGCCGAGCGTCGCCACCGACGCCGCGATCCCGACCACCGCCATCACGATCACGCCCCGGCGTCCCGGCGCCCCAGGGCCGGTCGCGGGCGGCGGCCACGCGTCCGGCGGCGCCCACGCGGCGGACGCCCTGGACCGGGCCTGGACCAGGGCGATGATCCCCACCACCAGCCCCGCCAGCGCCAGCAGGATCCCCAGCCCGCAGATCAGCAGCGTCGGCACGGACAGCAGCCCGAGCACGAGCGAGGTCACCGCCGGGCCCCTGCCGCGCGGCTTCGGAGGCGGTCCCTGCCGCGGCGGCGGTGGCGGGTAGGGCCGGCTCCCCGGCGTCGTCATGCGCGCTCCCGTGATCTCCCGTCGTGGACGTCCGCGTCCCCGCGGCGGACGTCCGGGTCAAGGGTGGCGCGCCCGGTCGCCGCGGCCCCGTACCGCCGGGTAAAGGTCCTTCCAGGAGATCCGCCGATCGGAGCAGGTGAGGCGGGCATCTAGACTGGCGGGCGTGCCTCTCGGTGATGGACGTTTGAGCCACGACATCGATCCCTCTGACCGCCCCCCACAGGACGCCTGCGGGGTGTTCGGCGTCTGGGTGCCGCCTGCCGAGGCGGGCCGCGCCGAAGTGAGCAAGCTCACCTACTACGGCCTGTACGCGCTGCAGCACCGCGGCCAGGAGTCCGCGGGCATCGCCGTCAGCGACGGCTCCCGCATCGTCGTCTTCAAGGACATGGGCCTGGTCGCCCAGGTCTTCGACGAATCCGTGCTGAACACGCTGCGCGGCCACCTGGCCGTCGGCCACTGCCGCTACTCCACGACCGGCTCCCCGACCTGGGAGAACGCCCAGCCCACGTTCCGCTCGACCGACGCGGGCGGGCTGGCCCTCACCCACAACGGCAACCTGATCAACACCCCCGACCTGGCCGCCCGGCTCGACCCCGGGGTGCTGACCGCCAGCACCGACACCGAGGTCCTGACCGCGCTGCTGGCCACCCACCCCGGCGGCGACCCGATGGCGGCCGCCCGCGAGATCCTCCCGGTCGTGCGCGGCGCCTACTCCCTGGTCTTCATGAACGAGGGCACCCTGTACGCCGCCCGCGACCCCGAGGGCATCCGGCCGCTGGTGCTGGGCCGCTTCGAGGACGTCGGCTGGGTCGTCGCGTCCGAGACCGCCGCCCTCGACATCGTCGGCGCCCGGTTCGTCCGGGAGATCGAGCCCGGCGAGCTGATCGCGATCGACGGCGGCGGCGTCCGGTCCGAGCGGTTCGCCGAGCCGCGGCCCAAGGGCTGCCTGTTCGAGTACGTCTACCTGGCCCGTCCCGACACCACCATCGCGGGCCGCAGCGTCCAGGCGACCCGGGTCGAGGTGGGCCGGCGGCTGGCCCGCGAGCACCCGGTCGAGGCCGACCTGGTCATCCCGACGCCCGAGTCGGGCACCCCGGCCGCGATCGGCTACGCCGAGGCGTCCGGGATCCCCTACGGGCAGGGGCTGGTGAAGAACTCCTACGTCGGCCGCACGTTCATCCAGCCGTCCCAGACCATCCGCCAGCTCGGCATCCGCCTCAAGCTCAACCCGCTGCGCGAGGCGATCGAGGGGAAGCGGCTGATCGTGGTGGACGACTCGATCGTCCGCGGCAACACCCAGCGCGCCATCGTGGGGATGCTGCGGGACGCCGGGGCCGCCGAGGTCCATGTGCGGATCTCCAGCCCGCCGGTGGCCTGGCCGTGCTTCTACGGCATCGACTTCGCCAGCCGCGCCGAGCTGATCGCCGGGAACCTGTCGGTCGAGGAGATCCGCGACTCCCTCGGCGCCGACTCGCTCGGCTACATCTCGCTGGACGAGCTGATCGCCGCCTCCCAGATCCCCAAGGACAACCTGTGCCGGGCCTGCTTCGACGGGAAGTACCCGATCCCGGTCGACGAGGGCGCGCGGGGCAAGCACCTCCTGGAGCCGTCCAGAACGTGAACACCAAGGAAGGCAGGGGAACGGAACGGCGATGAGCACCTCCTACGAGGCGGCCGGGGTCGACATCGCGGCGGGCGAACGCGCCGTCGAGCTGATGAAGTCCAGGGTCGCCCGGGCCCGGCGGCCCGAGGTCGTGGACGACGCCAGCGGCTTCGCCGGCCTGTTCGACGCCTCCGCCCTGCTGCGCTACCGGCGCCCGCTGCTGGCGACGTCCACCGACGGCGTCGGCACCAAGGTCGACCTGGCCCGGCGGCTGGGGATCTACGACACCGTCGGCCACGACCTGGTCGGCATGGTGATCGACGATCTCGCGGTGTGCGGGGCCGAGCCGCTGTTCATGACCGACTACATCGCGTGCGGCAAGGTCGTCCCGGAGCGCATCGCCGACATCGTGGGCGGCATCGCCGACGCCTGCGCGCTGGCGGGCTGCGCCCTGGTCGGCGGCGAGACCGCCGAGCACCCCGGCCTCCTGGCGCCCGACGAGTTCGACCTCGCGGGCGCCGGGACGGGCGTCGTGGAGGCCGACGGGCTGCTGGGGCCGGGCCGCGTCCGGGCCGGGGACGCCGTCCTGGCGATGGCGTCCTCGGGCATCCACTCCAACGGGTACTCACTCGTCCGCCACATCCTCGCCACCACCGACCTGACCCTGGAGTCGCGGCCGGCGGAGCTGGGCCGTCCGCTCGGCGAGGAACTGCTCACCCCGACCCGCATCTACTCCCAGGACTGCCTGGCCCTCGCCCGGGCCGGCGGCGTGCACGCGTTCGCGCACATCACCGGCGGCGGGCTGGAGAGCAACCTGGCCCGTTCGCTGCCCGGCTCGCTCGACGCCGTCCTCGACCGCGCGTCGTGGACGGTGCCGCCGCTCTTCGAGGTGCTCCGCGCGTACGGGGACGTGGCCCGGGCCGACATGGACACGACGTTCAACATGGGCGTGGGCATGGCCGCCATCGTGGCCGCCGACGCCGCCGACGCGGCGCTGCGCCTGCTGGAGGAGCGCGGCGTGCCCGCCTGGCGGCTCGGCGAGATCGTCCCCCGGTACCGGCACGGCCAGGTTCTCCTGACCCGGCCCCGAGCGCGTCGCTCGGGGCCGGGAACTCCGGCATGAGATCGGACGTCCCTGACATTGTGATCAGACGTCTGCCGCGGCCGTCGCGGCGCTGGGCCGGGCCGCTGCTCGTCCTGGCCGCGCTGGCCGCCTACGCCGTCACGGCCCCGATGGGCTGGGCGTACGCGGACACGGCCCGCTACCGACACACCGCGGCGGACGTGCCGCCGAGCCCGGTGGCGCTGGTGCTGGGCGCCGGGATCCGCGGCGACCAGCCGTCGATCTTCCTGGCCCGCCGCCTCGAACTGGCCAGAGATCTCTATCAGCGGGGCAAGGTCAAAGTCATTCTCGTGTCGGGCGACAACCGGGTCGCGGGCTACGACGAGCCGACCGTGATGCGCGACCACCTGGTCGCCGCCGGGGTCCCCGACCGCAAGATCGTCCGCGATTTCGCCGGCCTGGACACCTGGGACTCCTGCACCCGCGCCAAGCGGATCTTCGGGGTGCAGCGGCTCACCGTCGTGACCCAGGGCTTCCACCTGCCCCGCGCCGTCGCCCTCTGCCGCGCCGCCGGCCTGGACGCGCGAGGCGTCGGCGACCCCAGCCCCCGCACGATGCCCGGCACCACCATCGGCTACGGCCGCGAACCCCTCGCGATGCTCAAGGCGATGACCAGCCTCGCCACCCGCCCGGACCCGGCCCACCTGGGCCGCGCGGAACCCGGCGTCCACGACGCCCTGGCCGCCCGCTGACCGCCCTCCAGGGCGGAAAAAACGCCACCGCCCGCGCGTGAATCGGCGGGCGGTGGCGTGGTGGCCTGGCGATCAGCCGGAGGTGCCGTCCTTGCGATCCTCGGGGCCGTCGTCGGCGTAGTCGGCGTACTTCTCGGCGAGCTCGTCGTAAGCGTCGTAGTCGTCGCCGGCGGGGTCAGGGACTCCCAGTTCGCCTTTCAGGCGGTCGAGGTCCGTGTTGCCGCTCTGGTACTTGAGCTGGCGGGCAACCTTCACCTGCTTGGCCTTGGCTCGGCCGCGACCCATTGGCTCGACCCCCTCGATGGTCAGGGCTTTCGTGGGCCCATCAACGCGCGCGTGTACCACACGAACCGATGCCTGATGAGCCATGCGTCAGTCACGGATACAACCGTACCCGTTTTGCGCCCGGCTCGGTACATCGTCAGTCCGTGGCGGCATGCTCGTTGCGGAGAACACCAGTGTATCCGCTGCGCAAGGGTCTTCTCGCTCCGGACGACGCGCCACCAAACGGACGCCCGGCCGGGTCGGTCGAGGTCCGGACGCGTCGCGGGACCGGGACACACGCGGCCCGCGACGCGTCCGCGACGATCACAGCCAGATGCCGCGCAACCGTCCTATGTCGGACATCCGGCGCTCGGCGAGACGGTCCGCCGCCACCGCCGGAGGCACCCCCTCCTCCGCCGCCAGCGCGAAGATCCGCCGTGTGGTCTCGAAGATCTCGCCGGCCCGGGCCCGGGCCCGCTCGAAGTCGAACCCCCCGATCTCGTCGGCCACCTGGATCACGCCGCCGGAGTTGACCACGTAGTCGGGCGCGTACAGCACGTCGCGGTCGGCGAGCTGCTTCTCCACGCCCGGGTGGGCGAGCTGGTTGTTGGCGGCGCCGCACACGATCCTCGCCGTGAGCGTCAGGACGCTGTCGTCGTCCAGGGAGCCCCCCAGGGCACATGGGGCGTAGACGTCCAGATTCGCCCGTACGAGGGCGTCCTTGCCGTCGACCACCTCCACATCCGGGTGGCGGGCCCGGACGCGCTCCACGGCGGCCTCGCTCACGTCGCAGATGACGACGTCGGCGCCGTCCTCCCGCAGATGCTCCACGAGCCGGTGCCCGACCTTGCCGACCCCCTCGACCCCTACGCGCCGTCCCCGCAGCGTGGGAGCGCCCCAGACCGCCTCGGCCGCGGCCCGCATCCCCTGGAAGACGCCGAACGCGGTGAGGATGGAGGAGTCTCCGGCGCCGCCGTGCGCGCGCGTACGGCCCGTCACGAAGCGCGACTCGCGGGCCACGACGTCCATGTCCTCGCTGTAGGTGCCGACGTCGCACGCGGTGTAGTAGCGACCGTTCAGCGACTGCACGAACCGCCCGTAGGCACGCAGCAGCGCCTCGGTCTTGACGGTGGCGGGGTCACCGATGATGACCGCCTTCCCGCCGCCGTGGTCCAGGCCCGCCAGGGCGTTCTTGTACGCCATGCCGCGGGACAGGTTGAGCACGTCGGTCAGCGCCGCGTCCTCCGACCCGTACGGGTAGAAGCGGGTGCCGCCCAGAGCCGGGCCCAGCGCGGTGGAGTGGATCGCGATGATCGCGCGCAGGCCGCTGGCCTCGTCCTGGCAGAACACGACCTGTTCGTGGCTGCCGAAGCGGGATACGGGCTGGTCGGTGGGTCCTGTGCCCTTGTGGGGCGACCCGAAGACATTAGGCACGGTAGTGCCCTCCTCTCCGTCTGTAGATCAGCCTAGAGGAGGTAACACGGGGATCTCGGTGGCGCGGTGGTCCCTTTGCCCGCACCTTGGACATGTCACGATGCGGGTGTGCTTCCGTACGCCGCGTACCTACGCGTATACGAGCCGGTGACCGCCTTCCCCGAACCGGCCCGCACCCTCTGGACGGCCTACGCCGACTCCCGCAAGCGGCCCCGGCGCGTACACGCCCTCAGAGCGGAGCACCTCCAGGCCAGGCGCCGCCTCGTGGCGTCACCCCCTGTAGTCGCCCCCGAACGGGAGAGCGCGGACGCCTACGTACGCCGCTCCCACGACATGCTCTACATCTGCCCCTGGGAGACCCGCCTGCGCTCCTGGCACGCCTTCTCCCGCTTCAGGCAGGAGACCTCAGCCCTCATGGCCGCCTGCTACATGCCCCCCGACGTGATGCGGCGCGTGGAGGAGGAGTCCCGGCAGGGCACGTCCCGCCCGCACATCCTCTCCAGCACTTGGCACGTGCCACCGTCGTGGTTCGCCCTTTTCACCGCCGCCGAGCGCTGCCTGCTGCTGGGCGGCACCGCCGCCGAGCAACGCGGCCGCGGACCCGCGACGGCGGCCGCGACCCGTACCCTGATCTACGTCACCACCATGGCCGAGGCGCGGACCCGGGTGGAGGCCGCCCTCCCGTACGCCCCCGGCACGGGCCACCTGGAGACGGTCGCACGCTGGCTGGCCGCTTTCCACCCGCGCGCACTCGTCGAACTCGACTACGGGGGCCTGGTCCACCTGCTGGACGACGACTTCCTCCGCGCCGACGAGTCGGTCGCCGAGACGGGGGTGGCGCTCGCCGCGGCGGCCCGCGGCGAGGCCGAGCTCGCCACCGCGATGCGGCGGCGCCTGCGGGCCCGATGGCGCCACGTCAGGGCGCTGGAATCGGCGAACTGAACAAATTTCCCGAATCCGCGCGCGATACGACTATACGTATCGCTAGAATCACGCTGCGTGACTCGGTTGCCATGATGACGCACCGCTCCCGGTGGTCGCGGGGATGTTCCCACGCAACTCTCGCCAGGAGCTTGCTTGTCGCGTTGAGTGGTGGCAAGGTTACACGTTGTGATGTCATAGTGGCTCTTTCGGGCCATAGGGGACATCAGTGACCGCGCGAGGATCAATCGCAGGATCGCTGTCATCGGTCCACGGAGGAGAGGCCGCACACATGTCAGCACGTACGCCAGAGGCCGAGCCCCTGCTGACGCCGGCAGAGGTGGCGACGATGTTCCGCGTCGACCCCAAGACCGTCACGCGGTGGGCGAAGGCTGGAAAGCTCACGTCCATCCGCACGCTGGGGGGGCACCGGCGCTACCGGGAGGCCGAGGTGCGGGCGCTGCTGGCGGGAATCCCGCAGCAGAGGTCGGAGTAGCACACTCCGCCCGGCGAGCGCCCTCGGCACTCGCCGGCCCTACCTGGCTCACCTTGAGGGGGGACAGGAGTGCCCGGACGGTCACTGTCCGGACATCTCCTGGACGACGGATCCGGGACCACGATCATCCGAGAATCGCGGTCCCGGATCACTCAACACTGGAGTGAGGTCCCGTTCGCCTGGCGAACGGGACACCTCTTCAGAACACCGACCGGACACCTCCGGTCATCGCGCCCGGCCCTGCCACACCCAGGACCAGGCGCACGGCGGATCCCCGCTGGGGGGCGGGACCGCCAACACCGCACCACAACGGCCCAGACCAGGGCCGCGCCCGCCCGTAGGGCACACGCCACAAACCCAGCCACAACACGTCATCGCGGCACGCACCCGAGCGGTGTCACGCGCCGCAGCCGCCACCCGGCACGCCTCGTCCGCGACGCGTGACCACGCCCGGCGTGATCGCCGTGCGCCCCGTGCCTGCGCCGCGGCAGCGGCGCGATCGTGCCCCGTCCGCGATGTGCGATCACGGCTGTTGCGTTGCCGTTCGCCATATCTACCTGGGCGGTGTCACGCGATTCGCACGGCGGCCACCACGCGGCATGCTTGCGTCGAGGACGCGTGATCGCGGCGCTTGATCGCCGCGCGCCCATCTGGACGATGACACGCCTACGCTGCGGCGACGACGCGACTCCGCTAGCGACGCCTGACCGTGCCCGCTTCGTCGCCGTCCGCCCTGACTGGGTGGTGTCGCGCGGTTCGCGCTGCGGCCGCCGTGCGGCATGCCTGCGTCGGGGACGCGTGAGCGTGGCCGCTTGATCGTCGTGCGCCTCAGTCGGACGGTGCCGCGCGCCTGCACTGCGGCGACGCGATCGCGGCTCGTCCGCCGTGCCTGCTCACGGCCGCTTCGTCGCTGTTCGCCGTGGGTGGTGTCGGGCGATTCGGACGGCGGCCACCACGCGGCACGCCTCGTCGGCTTGATCGCGGTGTGCCTTGTTGCGCGACTGCACGGCTGCCGCTACGCGCTGTAGGGCCGTGGGTGCTTCGGTGTCCCGCTTGGCGGCCAGCCGAGCATGGCCTGGCAGCGGCCGCTTGATCGACTGCCTGCCTCGGTGTGCAGCTCGCACGCGGCTACGGCGCCAGGGGAACGTGGCTTAGTTCTCGTGGGCCATTTCTCGGTGGGCGAGGGTGCTGAAGAGGGCGCCTACGGACGGTTCGTGCTTGCCGGCGACGTCCAGGAGGACGACCAGCTGGTCGACCAGCAGGCGTTCCAGTGCGGGGCGGGTGAGGTCGCGGTTCTCCAGCCAGTCGAGGCCGGCGGTCTCCACCGAGGCCATCCAGGAGCGCAGGGTGATGCGCAGGACGGGCGGCGCGGTCTCCGCGTTCAGGGCGTGCAGGATGCGCTCCAGGAGGAGCCTGCGCATGCCGTCGACAATCTCTCCGACTTCGCCGGAACGGTCGGCCGGGCCGCCGCGAAGAAGGGCGGTGAAGCCCGCGGCGTGGCTTTCCACGAAATCGAAGTAGCGCTCCAGGGAAATCTGCAGCCGTTCGAGCGGCTTGCCCTCGGTGGGGGGTTCCAGGAGGTCGGCGAGCCGTTTGGCGGCGCTGCCCAGGGCGGCGAGGTACAGCTCGTATTTTCCGCCGAAGTAGTGGTACACGAGGGCGCGGGAGGCGCCCGCGGCGGCGGCGACGTCGTCGATGGAGACGTCCTCGGGCGGGCGGGTGCTGAAGAGTTGCAGCGCCGCCTCGATCAGCTCGTCCCGGCGCTCGTCGACGCTCAGCCTGCGGCGGGTCCGCGGGGCGGGGCGCTGTGCGCGGGGGGAGCCCCCCGAACGCCGCCCGTTCTTCGACTTCTCCGCGGCCACTGCACGATCTCCCACCTGGGAAGCCTATCCGAGCGCGGGACGCGACCGCGCACGGCGGATCCCCCACCGGTGAACATTCACCCCGTGTTCGATCGGTTCCAGGCCGTTTCTTTCGTCCTGTGAACAGAGAATTCCATGGTTGTGACCCAGGACACCACATACCCGAACTGCCATTGACGGCTGCCCGTTACTCGCTGTTGCGACGATTTCGGGTGAAGGCAAGGCATCATGGCATCTCCCCACGAGTGGGGAAGGCGCGCCGGCCCACCGCAGCGGGCCCGGGGCGCCGAGGCGGCAGGTCCTGCAGGCCCCCCTGGACGGAGTGCCATGTCAGCTGGTGAAGGTAGTAGTCCCCCGCGCGAGCGAGAGAAGCGAGAGAACGGCGTCCCCCTGCCGCGGAGCGGTGAGGGGCGGACGCTGCCCGTGCCCAAACCGACGATCCGAAATGTCGCGGAACGCGCGGGCGTATCGAAATCTTTGGTGTCCCTGGTGATGCGAGGCTCGCCCCATGTGAGCGAGCGGCGCAGGCAGGCCGTGCTGCAGGCCGCCCGGGAACTGGGATACCGGCCCAACGCGGTCGCCCGGAGCCTGGTGGAGGGCCGTACCAGGCTGATCGGCGCCATCGTGGCCGACCTGCACAACCCGTTCTTCGCCGAGTTCCTCGACGGCCTGCAGGAGACCCTGCACGGCGAGGGCCTGCGGATGCTGGTGGGCAGCGGGCGCTGGGATCCGCTGTTCGAGGCGGAGGCGGTCGAGGCGTTCCTGGAGATGCGGGTGGACGGCCTGGTGCTGCTCAGCGTCGTCCCCGACTCGCTCAAGGAGGCGGCGGCCAGCGTGCCGGTCGTGGTCGTCGGGGAACGCGACGTGGTCGGGGTGGACATCGTCGTGGACGACGACGAGCTGGGCGCCAGCCTGGCCGTCGACCATCTGGTGGAGCTGGGGCACCGCCGGATCGCCCATATCGAGGGGGCACGTTCCACGACCGCGCGGTACCGGCGGGCCGGCTACGAGAAGGCGATGCGGCGCCACGGCCTGACCGACGAGATCGTGGTGGAGATGGGGGACTTCACCGAGGAGGGCGGCTACCGGGCCGCCCGCACGCTGCTTTCCCTGGAGCGCCGTCCCACCGCCATCTTCGCTCCCAACGACCTGGTGGCGACGGGCGCGCTGTCGGCGGCCGACGAGCTGGGGCTGCCCGTTCCGGAGCAGGTCTCGATCGTCGGGTACGACAACACGCATCTGGCGGCGATCCGGCACATCTCGCTGACCAGCGTCGACCAGCCGCGGCGCGACATGGGCCGGGTGGCGGCCGAGCTGCTGACCGCGCGGATCGACGATCCGGGGCGGGTGGCCCGGCAGAACCTGGTCGTCCCGCATCTGGTGGTGCGGTCCACCACGGGGCCGGTGCCCCAGCCGGTGGCGCCCTAGGTTCCGGTAATGGCACGGCCAAGGCTGCTGCAACCGGCGGGTCGCGGGACGCGGCCGGCGGGTTAATGGGTGGACCCTTCGGCGGGTCGGGGGACCTCGCCGTGGGGCCATCGGAAAGGATCGCAGGCAGCGGGGGGACGGGTCGTGCGTGATCCGGAGTTGGTGTCGTGCGCGCAGCGCGCGGCGAGCGAGCTGGAACGCGCCTGGTCGGAGTGGCGGCACGGGCGCGGGCTGACGGAGCAGCTGTCGGAGTCGGTGGCCAGTTACGTGGCGCACTCGATCGACCATCCGTGGGGGCGGCCCCGCGTCGTGCTGGGCCTGAATGCCGACGAGGCCCGCGCCCTGGCGGCGCTGCTGGGCAAGGAGGATGCGCCGGGCTGATTTCCCGGACTTCGTTTGACGTACGCATGCCGGTGTGCAGACTGGCAGGGTCGGTAACGAAGTCATCACGGGGAGAGGCCATTCATGGGATTCCACCGGCGCGGCTCGGCGGCGGCCGCCCTGGCGCTCTGCCTGGGCGCGCTCACCGCGTGCGGTGGCGGCTCGCCCGCCTCGGACGCCAAGGGGGAGGGCGTCGGTCCGCCGACCGCTGGGGCGAAGGCCACATCAGGCACATCGGTGACCCGGCAGGGGGCGTCTCAGGACGGCTCGGTGCGCGGCAAGGTCATCGTCATCGATCCGGGGCACAACGGCGGCAACGCCAAGAACCCGGCGTACATCAACCGGCAGGTCGACATCGGCAACGGCCGGAAGGAGTGCGACACCACCGGCACCTCCACCAACGCGGGGTACCCCGAGCACGCCTTCACCTGGGACGTCTCCAACCGGCTGGCGAGGCTGCTGCGGGCCCAGGGCGCCAAGGTGCTGCTGACGCGCAAGAACGACACCGGCGTGGGGCCGTGCATCACCGAGCGGGCCGCGATCGGGAACCGGGCGAAGGCCGACGCCGCGGTGTCGGTGCACGCCGACGGGGCGAAGCCGTCCGGGCGCGGGTTCCACATCATCCAGCCGGTGGCGGTGAAGGGGCACAACTCGGAGATGGTGCCCGACGCCCAGCGGCTGGGGCGGTCGCTGCGGGACGCGTACCGGTCCGGCACCGGCGTCCCGTACTCGAACTACATCGGCGAGAAGGGGCTCGACCCGCGCAGCGATCTGGGCGGGCTGAACCTGTCGACGGTGCCGAAGGTGTTCATCGAGTGCGGGAACATGCGGAACGCGGCGGAGGCGGCGAAGATGTCGACGCCGGCGTTCCGGCAGCGCGTCGCGGTCGCTTTGGCGGCCGGGCTGGACGACTACTTCCGGAAGGGCTGAGCCGCCTGGGGCCTCGCGGCAGGGCAAGATGGGCGGGTGTCTGATCATCTGCGGCGGCTCGGTGCCGCGTTCGAAGGGGCGGGGTACACCGTCGGCGGGGTGCGGGCGCTGCTCGGCCCGGTGGCGGGCGGTGCGCTGGCGCGGGACGAGATCGTCCCGGCGCTGCGGGCGACCGCGGGAGGGTCGCTGCTGGAGGCGCTGACGCGGCTGTTCTGGTTGCAGGTGCCGGTGGCGGCGCCGGCGCTCGCCGGGGATCTGGTGGCGGCGGGGCTCGCGGAGGAGTCGGGCGGTGAGGTCCGGGCGCTGCTGCGGGTGGAGCCGCTCGAGTCGGTCGTTTCCGGGGCCGGCGGGCATGCCGGGTATGTGGTGTCCGATCTGAGGGTGCGGCCGGGGAGCGGCGGGACGGTCCGTCCCGATCATGTGGTGGGCGCGGGCGGCGCGTCGGCGAGCCTGGCGCGGCTCGCTGTCCACAGCCCTGTGGACAACGCGCTCGATCTGGGCACGGGATGCGGCGTCCAGGCGCTGCATCTGGCGGCGGGCCGGGCGCGGCGGATCACCGCCACCGACGTCAATCCGCGGGCGCTCGAACTGGCCGCGATGAGCGTGGCGCTGTCGGGCGCCGAGGGCGTGGAGTTCGCGGAGGGGCCGCTGCTGGAGCCGGTCGCCGGGCGCCGGTTCGACCTGATCGTGTCCAATCCGCCGTTCGTGATCGCGCCGCCGGGTGCGGGGCCCCGGTACGTGTACCGCGAGTCGGGCCTGCCCGGCGACGACTTCTGCCGGCGGCTGGTGGCCGAGGCTCCGGCGCTGCTGAACGAGGGCGGCCACTGCCGGCTGCTGGCCAACTGGCTGCAGGTCAGGGGTGTTCCGTGGGAGGAGCGGGTGGGGGCCTGGGCGGAGGAGTCCGGGTGCGACGCCTGGGTGGTGCGGCGGGACGTCCAGGACCCGGCGGAGTACGCGGAGCTGTGGCTGCGCGACTCGTGCGAGGCGGGCACGCCCGAGTACCGGGTGCGGTACGAGGCGTGGCTGGACTACTTCGAGCGGCACGAGGTGACCGGTGTCGGTTTCGGGTGGATCGCCCTGCGGCGTACGGGATCGGAGCGTCCCGTGACGCGGGTGGAGGAGTTGCGGCACGCGGTCGAGGAGCCCGTGGGCGCGTACGCGGGCGCGGTCCTGGACGGTCTCGCCGCAGCCCGGGAGTTTTCCACAGGCTGTGGACAGGGTGGGGTGTTCGAGCGGCGGCTGCGGACGGCGGACGGTGTCGTCCAGGAGCAGATCGGCCCGCCCGGCGCCGAGGACCCCGAACGCATCCTCCTCCGCCAGAACGGCCGGCTGCGCCGCGTGGCCGGCGTCGGCACGGTCGAGGCGGCGCTGGCCGGGGTCTGCGACGGGACGCTCCCGCTGGGGCCGCTGCTGGACGCCATCGCCCAGCTCACCGGTCTCGACGCGGACCAGGTGCGGGCGCACGCGCGGGCCGTCCTCCCGGAACTGGTCGCCGACGGCTTCTTCGAACTCGTCCCCGAGGACTGACGGGCCGTCAGCGGCGGGCGGCGTCCAGCGTGGGGAAGGCGCTGCCGCGCAGCCGGCGGGCCAGGTCGCGGTGGACGCGGCGGGCCCAGAACGGCCCCTCGTAGATCATCGCCGTGTACGCCTGGACGAGCGTGGCCCCGGCCCGGATGCGCTCCCAGGCGTCGTCGGCGTCCTCCACCCCGCCGACCGAGATCAGCACCAGCCGGTCGCCGGTGCGCGCCCGCAGCCTGCGCAGCACCTCGACCGAACGCCGCTTCAGGGGCGCGCCCGACAGCCCGCCCGCCTCCTTCACCAGCTCCGCGGGGCTGTCGAGGCCCTCGCGGCCGATGGTGGTGTTGGCGGCGATGATCCCGTCGAGGCCGAGTTCGAGGGCGAGGTCGGCGACCGCGTCCACGTCGTCGTCCGCCAGATCGGGGGCGATCTTGACCAGCAGCGGGACGTGCCGCCCGGCGGCCCGTCCGGACGCCTCGCGGACCGCCGCCAGCAGCGGCCGCAGGTGCTCGACGGCCTGCAGGTTCCGCAGGCCGGGCGTGTTCGGCGAGCTGACGTTGACGACGAGGTAGTCGGCGTACGGGGCGAGCCGTTCGGTGCTGAGCACGTAGTCGCCGACCGCCTCCGCCTCCGGGACGGCCTTGGTCTTGCCGATGTTCACCCCGACGATCGTGCCGGGACGCCGCGCGCGGAGCCGCCGCAGCGCCGCCTCCGAGCCCTCGTTGTTGAACCCCATCCGGTTCACGATCGCCCGGTCGCGGGGCAGCCGGAAGAGCCGGGGCCGCGGGTTGCCGGGCTGCGGCCGTCCCGTCACGGTCCCGATCTCGACGTGCCCGAACCCGAACGCGCCCACGGCGTCGTAGACCAGGGCGTCCTTGTCGAAGCCGGCCGCGAGCCCGACCGGGCCCGGGAACTCCAGGCCCATCGCCCGTACGGTCAACGCCGGGTCGTGGGGCGCCAGGGCCCGCCGGAGCAGCGGGGCGGCGCCGGGCACCGCCTGGATCGCGCGCAGTGCGCGCATCGTGAGGTGGTGCGCGGTCTCGGCCGGGATCCGGGAGATGACCAGTGAGAACAGGAGTCTGTACATCGGCCCCGATTCTGTCAGCACCGATATTCGTTTGAGGCGCCGGGGCGGCGCGTCCTAACCTGGCCGCATGCTGACCAATACGGCCGTCCTCCTGTGGCGGCACGTGCCCAAGCGCATCTACCGCGACCGCTCCGCGGCCGGGCCCATCCGGTAAGGGACCGAAGGACGCCGATCCAGTCGGGGCCGCCGGTTTCCGTGCCGGACGTGGGTGCACGCAGGTTCATCGCACACACCCAGCCGAACGGGAGTACAGGCATGGCCAGGAGCAAGAACGGCATGCTCGGCGTGGGCGGCCAGCGCAGGAACATCTCGCGCAAGGCGCTGCGCGGCGAGGGCGGGCCGTCCTCGCAGGGCCGCAAGGACGCCGCCGCCCAGAAGAAGGAGCTGCTGGAGCGGATGCGCGCCCGCAACGCCGCCGCCGAGACCGGGGCGAGCGATTCCGGGCAGGACAACGACACGAGCGAGAGCTGACCGAAGTGGCGGGCCGCCGCCCCGGTGATGATCACCGGGGCGGCGGCCCGTTCGTTCAGCCGCGGAAGGCGCGCCGCAGCTGGAGCCGGACGTCGCGGCCCGCGTCCCGGACGGGGGCCAGCACGCTCCGCCGCGCCCAGCGCGCCGGGTCGCGGACGGAGACCCGCCAGACGGCCCGCGAGCCCCTCCCGACCGGGACGAGCAGCGCGTCCTTGACCCAGCGGGACGGCGCCACCACCCCGTTCGTCCACAGGAAGCGCCCGGCCAGGCCGATCGGCCGGAGCAGGTAGCGGTACACGAAGAGCGCGGGGATGACGAACAGGATCCGCGCGACCCAGTACAGCAGCCGCCCGAGCATCCGCCAGGCCCACACCAGCGCGCCCGCGAAGATGGCCGCCAGGGCCGCGACGCCGGTTCCCGCCGTCCGGCCGAGCCAGGCCAGGCCGAGCAGCGGCGGGCGCAGCACGTACCGCCACAGCGCAACCGCCGGCACCACCACGAGCACGCTGAGCAGGAACATCAGCCCGGCGCCGACGCCCTTGGCCGCCCACACCAGACCCGCCCAGAGGGCGACGAGGGGACGCGCGACGACCAGCTCCAGCAAGCGCAGCACCCCCGAACCCAGCCACGCCAGCCCCGAGCCCAGCACGGACCCGATGGCGGCCAGCAGCCGGACGACCGGGGCCACGAAGATCGAGTAGAACCAGCGCGCCAGCCGTCCCGAGCCCCGCCCGAACAGCCGCAGCCCCCCGAGCATGACGACGACGGCCACCCAGCGAAGAGGGATGTAAACGGCGTACGTCCACAGCCAGACCAGACCAGACCAGAGCGCGACGGCCCCCTGCCCGATCACGCGGACGACCGGGTGCAGCAGCGCCATGTACGCGGCCAGCAGGAACCGCCCGACCCCTCGGGGTGTCCGCTTCAGGCCACGGAAGAGCAGCGCGACGAGGTCGTACACCAGTCGCAGCGGCAGCACGACCACCACGGCCACCACCCGGGCCGGGACGACGATCCAGGCCGGGCCGGTCGCCGCGGGACGGGTCCGCGCGGCCGGCGGTTTGGTCAGGTCGACGGGCGGTGGGGGGACGTGGTCGTTCTCCGGCGGCCTGCTCACTGCTGTGCTCCCGATGGCGATCGACGCGGTCCGCGGTCCCGGCCGTGCGGGTCCGGACGCGGCCGCGTCCTTTCATGTTGGATGTCCCTTCTGTCTGCGAAGTTCCAGTAGTGATCCCGAACCGGCGTTGAACCCTCCGTCCGCGGCCCCGCGTACTGCTCGTCGATCCGGTAGAGCGGTGCGGCCGCTCCGCCTCGATCGAAGGTCCGACTTGGAGGACAGACATGGAATTCCCACGGTGGGCCCTACCGGTGGCCGCCGTTCTGACCACGTCGGGGGTCTTCCTCACGGCCTGTGGGCAGGAGCCGGCGGGCACCCTGAACTCGGGGGCGGGGTCGCGGCAGAGCCCGGCCGCCGACCCGTCGGACGATCCGTCCGATCCGCCGCCCGCGCAGCCGGCCACGCTGGAGGCCGCCGACGTCGAGCGGATCGGGCGGGTGGTCACCGACAAGGAGGGTCGGACGCTCTACCGCTTCGACAAGGACACCGCGCGGCCGCCGGCGTCCAACTGCACCGACCAGGCGTGCGCGGAGGCGTGGCCGCCGGTGATGACCGGGCAGGGGCAGATCGAGGTCAAGGGCGTGGACGAGAACCTGGTCGGCAAGGTGCGGCGCCCGGACGGCGCGTGGCAGGTCACCCTCGGCGGCTGGCCGCTCTACCGGTTCGCGCAGGACGACGGCCCCGGGGACGTCAAGGGCCAGGGCAAGAGCAACGCCTGGTTCGCCGCCGCGCCCGACGGCAAGAAGGCGACCGCGCCCCAGCAGGCGCAGCCGGACCGGAACGAGGGCGGCGGTGACCGCTGGGCCGGCTGGACGGTCGTCAAGGTCAGGCAGGATCCTCAACTCGGGCCGATCGTGACCGACGGCAAGGGCCGCGTGATGTACCGGTTCGACAAGGACCGTCCGAAGACCACCACCTGCTTCGGCGCGTGCAAGAAGGCGTGGCCGGTGGTCACGTTCACGAACTGGAAGAAGCTCAAGGTGGAGGGCGTCGACCGCGATCTGGTCGACTTCATCGAGCGCAGGGACGACGGTTCCTGCCAGCTCACCATCAACGGTTGGCCGATGTACTACTACGCCGAGGACGAGCAGCCGGGCGACGCCACGGGTCAGGGCGCGCAGAACGTGTGGTGGGTCGTGTCACCGCAGGGCAAGAAGATCACCACCGATGCCGGCGGAGGCTACGGGGGCGGCTACTGAGCACCTCACCAAGGCTCCCCTGACCTGGGGGGCCACGGCGCGGCGAGCACCGCCGCGCCCCACGGGCGAAGGCGTGGAGACAACGCGGGTCGGTCGGGGTCCGCCAGTCTCCACGCCTTCTCGTGTTCATTGGGAGGTGGTTGCGCGCCTCCGGTCCGGACCTCGATGAACTGCAGAAATGCCAGATTTGCCAGAAATGTACCTGAGGTGGGTGGGGGTGATTGGCAAGGCCGGGCGAAGGTGGATCTGGCGGGCGCTTGGGGGGTGTGCGATGGGGGTTCGCGCGCGCGGGCGCGTTATCTCGGGGAACGGTGGCGGGATGCCAGCGCGTTTCTGTTTCTTTTGGGTTGCGTGTTTCTCACGATCCGTTCGTGGTACTTATCCGGATCTCGACAGGTTTCAAGCCGGGTGTTTATGTGGAGACCGGTCTCGCCATGTATGCGGCCCGGAGAAGTGCCCGCACGTGGTGGGAACTGCGGGAGGTCCGATGGTGGAACCGATCAGGACCCGTACCCGGTACGGCGGAGGCCGTGGTGCGGGCAGGAGCGTGCGGTGCGCGGTCGCGGCGGTGCTGGTCGCCTCCGGCCTGGCCGCCTGTGGCGGCGACGCCGGGCCGCCGACCCTGAACTGGTACATCAACCCTGACAACGGCGGCCAGGCGAAGATCGCCGAGTCGTGCACCAAGGCGGCGGGCGGCCGGTACCGGATCGCGACCTCGCTGCTGCCCAGCGACGCGACCCAGCAGCGCGAGCAACTGGTGCGGCGGCTGGCGGCCAAGGACCACGGGCTCGACCTCATGAGCCTGGACCCCGTCTTCGTCGCCGAGGCCGCCAACGCCGGGTTCCTGCGGCCCTTCACGGCGAGCGAGGCCAAGCCGCTGACCGACGGGGTGTTCCCCAGCGCGGTGCAGAGCTCCACGTGGGAGGGCAAGCTCTACGCGGCGCCGTTCTGGGCCAACACGCAGCTGCTCTGGTACCGCAAGTCGGTGGCGAAGCGCGCGGGCATCGACCCCGACGCGCCCGACTTCACCTGGGACAAGATGATCGACGCGGCGATCCGCACCAACACCACGATCGGCGTGCAGGGCAACCGGTACGAGGGCTACATGGTGTGGATCAACGCCCTCATCGCCTCCGCCGGCGGCCGGATCATCAGCCATGCGGAGCGGGGCGACGACGCCACCATCGAGATCGACTCGCCGGCCGGCCGGGAGGCCGCGCGGATCATCTCCAAGCTGGCCCGGTCGAGCGCCGCCAGCCCGACGCTGTCCACCGACATCGAGGAGCCGTCCCGGGCCACGATCAACGGGCCGCGCGGCGGGTTCCTTCTCAACTGGGGGTACGTCTGGCGCGCCGAGAAGGGCGACGCCGCGGACGGCGTCATCGACAAGAACATCCCGAACGACCTCGGCTGGGCCCGCTACCCGCGGGTCAACCCCCAGCAGGAGAGCAAGCCCCCGTTCGGCGGCATCGAGGTCGGCATCGGCGCCTACGGCAAGCACCGCAATGACCTGGCGATCGACGCCGTCCGCTGCATCACCTCGCCCGCGAACATGAAGCAGTACATGCTCGACGAGGGCAACGCGGCCGCCCGCCCGGCGATCTTCAGCGATCCGGACATCCTCAAGGAGTTCCCGATGGCCCCGCTGATGCGGGACTCCATCGCCGCCGCCGCGCCCAGGCCCGCCACCCCGTACTACCCGGACGTGTCCGGCGCCGTGCAGAACCGCTGGCATCCACCGGCCTCGGTGAACCCCGAGACGACGCCACGCGGGTCCAGCGACTTCATCCGCCAGGTCCTGCGCGGCCAGGCCCTGCTCTAACGGAGGTGTTCGGATGACGTCCGTCGAATCGGCACCAGAGCTCAAGCCCGGACCCGGGGCCCGCCCGCGCGCGGAGATCTCCGACCGCGGCCGGGCCGAGCGCAAGCTGGGGCTGCTGCTGTCGACGCCCGCCGTCGTGGTGATGCTGCTGGTCACCGCGTACCCGCTGGCCAGCGCGCTCTACCAGTCGCTGTTCAGCTACCGGCTCACCGCGCCCGACGACCGCAGCTTCGTCGGCCTCGGCAACTACGCCACCGCGCTGACCGACGGCCTGTTCTGGCAGACGGTGGTCACCACCCTGGTCATCACCGTGATCACGGTGGGGGTGGAGCTGGTCATCGGCTTCGCGCTGGCCGTGGTGATGCACCGGGCGATCTTCGCCCGCCGGACGGTGCGGACCGCGATCCTGCTGCCCTACGGCATCGTCACGGTCATCTCGGCGTTCGCCTGGAAGTACGCCTTCGACGTCCAGTCGGGGTTCGTCAACTCCTGGTTCGGCCTCGGCGACTTCGCCTGGTTCTCCGACCGCTGGGCCGCGCTGTTCGTGATCATCCTGTCGGAGATCTGGAAGACCACCCCGTTCGTGTCGCTGCTGCTGCTGGCCGGGCTGGCGCAGGTGCCGCGCGACCTCGGCGAGGCCGCGACGGTGGACGGCGCGACCGCCTGGCAGCGGCTGTGGCGGGTGACGATCCCGAACATGAAGGCCGCCATCCTCGTCGCGGTGCTGTTCCGCACCCTGGACGCCTGGCGGATCTTCGACAACGTCTTCATCATGACGGCAGGCCAGGAGAAGACCCAGGTGCTGTCGTTCCTCACGTACCAGCAGATCATCACCCGGACCGAGCTCGGGCTCGGCAACGCGGTCGGGGTGCTGCTGTTCCTGTCGGTGGTGCTGATCGCCGCCGTGTTCATCAAGGGGTTCCGGGTGGACCTCTCGCAAGTGCGGGGTGATCGCTGATGGAAACGGCGCGGTCGAAGTGGCTGTGGATCGTCGCCTCGCTGCTGATCCTGGTCTGGACGGCGTTCCCGATCCTGTGGATCGTGATGCTGTCGTTCAAGAACCCCAGCGAGATCGGCAACGTGAAGGGGTTCTTCCCCAAGGACTGGACCTGGCAGAACTACGAGACGGTCTTCAAGACCGACCTGTTCACCTCGGCCCTGATCAACTCGATCGGGATCTCGCTGATCGCGACGTTCGTCGGCGTGGTCTTCGCGACCCTGGTGGCGTACGCGATCGCCCGGCTGGAGTTCCCGGGCAAGCGGCTGATCCTGTCGTTCGCGCTGGCCATCGCGATGTTCCCGGTGGTGTCGCTGGTCGGGCCGCTGTTCGACCTGTGGCGGAACATCGGCCTGTACGACACCTGGCCCGGCCTGATCATCCCCTACATCTCGTTCGCGCTGCCGCTGGCGATCTGGACGCTGTCGGCGTTCTTCCGCGAGATCCCGTGGGAGATGGAGCAGGCGGCGCAGGTGGACGGCGCCACCAGTTGGCAGGCGTTCCGGCGGGTGATCGTGCCGCTGGCCGCGCCCGGGGTGTTCACCGCGGCGATCCTGACGTTCTTCTTCTGCTGGAACGACTTCGTCTTCGGCATCTCGCTGACCTCGTCCAGCGCCGCGCGGCCGGTGCCGGCGGCGCTGGCGTTCTTCACCGGGGAGTCGTACTTCGAGCAGCCCACCACCGCGATCTGCGCCGCCGCCGTGGTGGTCACGGTCCCGGTCGTGGTCATCGTCCTGTTGTTCCAGCGTCGCATCGTGGCCGGGCTGACTTCCGGCGCCGTCAAGGGATAGGGGTAGGGAGCCGAGCATGGCCGCCATCACCATGAAGAACATCGTCAAGCAGTACGGCGACGGTTTCCCGGCCGTGAACGACGTCACCCTGGACGTCCAGGACGGCGAGTTCATGATCCTGGTGGGCCCGTCCGGCTGCGGAAAGTCCACCCTGCTCCGCATGATCGTCGGCCTGGAGGACATCACCTCCGGTGAGATGCGGATCGCAGACCGGGTGGTGAACAGGATCGCGCCGCGCGAGCGGAACCTGTCGATGGTGTTCCAGAACTACGCGCTGTACCCGCACCTGACCGTGTACGAGAACATCGCGTTCCCGCTGCGGCTGGCGAAGACGCCCGGCGACGAGGTGGAGCGGCGGGTCAAGGACACCGCCGAGCTGCTGGAGCTGACCGAGCACCTGCAGCGCAAGCCGGCGAACCTGTCCGGCGGGCAGCGGCAGCGGGTGGCGATGGGCCGCGCGATCGTCCGGCAGGCGGACGCGTTCCTGTTCGACGAGCCGCTGTCGAACCTGGACGCCAAGCTGCGCGGCCAGATGCGCACCGAGATCTCCCGGCTGCAGCGGCGGCTCGGCGTCACCACCGTGTACGTCACGCACGACCAGACCGAGGCGATGACGCTGGGCGACCGGGTGGCGGTGCTGCGCAAGGGGGTGCTGCAGCAGGTCGGGAGCCCGCGGGAGCTGTACGAGCAGCCGTCCAACCTGTTCGTGGCCGGGTTCATCGGGTCGCCGTCGATGAACTTCCTGCCCGCGACCGTGCAGGACGGGCATCTGGAGACGCCGCTGGGCCGGTTCGAGATGGACGCGCGCAAGGCCGCCGCGGTGGCGGGCCGCAGCGTCGTCCTGGTCGGGATCCGGCCGGAGGACTTCGAGGACGCCTCGCTGATCTCGGACGAGAAGCGGGCGCGCGGCACGATCGCGCGGGCGCACGTGGACGTGACCGAGTGGCTGGGCAACGAGCAGTACGCGTACGTGCCGTACGACGCGCCGGAGGATCTGGCGGCGCAGCTGCGCGACCTGTCCCGGGAGCTGGACAGCGACCAGCTCCGCACGCAGGCGGTGGTGGCGCTGGACGCCGCCAGCCTGATCAACGCGGGCGAGGACGCGGAGCTGTGGATCGACACGGGGAAGGCGCACATCTTCGACCCGGCGTCCGGTGAGAACCTGACCCGGGACGAGGAGCGCGTCGCCGAGCTGGGCCGCCGCGCCGACCGGGCGCGGGCGGCGCAGCGCCGTGCGCAGCAGCGGGAGGAGCCGGGCGCGCCCACGGTGGCCGCCGCGGCGACGGGGGCGACCGGAGGGGCCGGTGAGGGGGCCGACGCCGAGAGCGGCAGCGACTAGACCCGTGCATTTCGTCTTCACGCCTCCGGCGGAGACGGCCGCGGGTCTGCTGAGGCTGCCGTGGCGGGAACCGCTGGAGGAGTGGGACGAGGACCGCCTGGTGGAGATCCGCCAGCGCGGTCTGTCCCGGCATGTCGTCCGGTTCGTGGTGGACGAGGGCTCGGTGTACGCGCTGAAGGAGCTGGACGCGCGGCTGGCCCGCCGCGAGTACCGGCTGCTGCGGCGGCTGCGGGAGCTGGCGCTGCCGGCGGTGGAGGTCGTCGGCGCGGTCGTGGACCGGGGCGAGGACATGGACGCGGTCCTGGTGACGCGGTTCCTGGAGTTCTCCAGCTCCTACCGGGCGCTGTTCGCCAACCCGCGCGGCGGCCACCCGACGGACCGGCTGCTGGACGCGCTGGTGGAGCTGCTGGTCCGGCTCCATCTGGCCGGGTTCATGTGGGGGGACTGCTCGCTGTCGAACGTGCTGTTCCGGTTCGACGCGGGGGCGTTCGCCGCGTATCTGGTGGACGCGGAGACGGCGGAGCTGCACCCGTCCCTGACCGAGGGGCAGCGCCACTACGACGTGCAGCTGGCCAGGGAGCGGATCGCGGGGGAGCTGTTCGACCTGCAGGCGGCGGGGCAGCTCCCGGCGCAGGTCGACCCGATCGGCGTCGGCGACGACACGGTGCGGCGGTACGAGGCGCTGTGGGACGAGCTGACCCGCGAGGAGATCCTGCATCCCGACGACCAGCGGTACCGGATCGCCGAGCGGCTGCGCCGGATCAACGAGCTGGGCTTCGACGTGGACGAGGTGGAGCTGGTGGACGCGGGCGAGGACGGCGCCCGGCTCCGCGTCCGCACCCGGGTGGCGGAGCCTGGGCACCACCGGCAGCTGCTGCTGACCCGGACCGGGCTGGCCGCGCAGGAGAACCAGGCGCGGCGCCTCCTGAACGACGTCGCCAGTTACCGGGGCCATCTGGAACGCCAGGGCGGCCGTACGGTACCGGAGGTCGTGGCGGCCAACATGTGGCTGGCCGAGGTGTACGAGCCGGTCGTCCAGGCGATCCCTGAGGAGCTGCAGGACCGGCTGGACGAGGTGGAGGTGTTCCATGAGGTGCTGGAGCACCGCTGGTTCCTGTCGGAGCGGTCGGGCCACGACCTGGACACGACCGAGGCGGCCCGCGACTACTTCCGCACCGTCCTCCCGCACGTCCCCGACGAACTCACGGTCACCGCGGCCAAAGCACAGCGCCGCAGCCAGCCCGATCAGGCGTAGCCGCGGCGCGGTTGGCCGGGGGCTCAGATGGCGAACAGCAGGGCGGCGCTGATGAGCACGGCGACGGCGGTGGCGAAGTGGATGCCGAACGCCACGGCCTTGGTGCCGCCGTGGCGCAGGACGATGAGGGTGTCGCCCAGGGGAGCGATCGCGACGACGAGCATGTACAGGCCGGCGGCGTGCGGGCTGGAGAAGATGAGCAGGGCCGCGCCGAGGACGCCGAAGGTGAGGTCGCGCAGGCCCTTGATGGTGAGGTACGCGGGGTCGCCGTCCTGCTTGGCGGGCACGCCGTACCCGGCGGCCGCGGGCCGGGGGACCACCAGGAACCGCAGTCCGATGAAGACGACCAAGGCGACCAGGGCGATGGCGAGTCCGTAGGCGATCGGGGTGAGCACGGGGACCTCCAGTGGTTAGCAGCGCTAGGAACGAGAACGACACTAGCAGAGCGCTGGCAGGCTTGCTATCACTGCTAGGATCGGAAGCATGTCGATCCAGGCACGCCGGGAGCGCGAGCGGGCAGAGCGAGAGCGGTTGATCGTCACGGCGGCCCGGGAGCTGGCCGAATCCGAGGGGTGGGAGGCGGTGACCACCCGCCGGCTGGCCGCCGAGATCGAGTACAGCCAGCCGGTCCTCTACAGCCACTTCAAGGGCAAGGGCGCCATCATGGCCGCCGTCGCGGTCGAGGGCTGCGCCGATCTGGCCGCCGAGCTGCGCGCGGCCCGGACCGCGGCACCGGGACCGCGGGAGGCCCTGGCCGCCGTCGGCGCGGCGTACGCCGCGTTCGCCGAGCGCAGGCCCGCGCTGTACGACGCGATGTTCACGCACGCCAGCGACCTGCCGTTCGCCACCCCGCAGGCTCCACCGGCCCTGAAGGAAGCCTTCGGCGAGCTGGTGGAGGCCCTGCGTCCGCTCGCGGGCGACGATGATCTTCCGGCGCTGACCGAGACGTTCTGGAGCGGGCTGCACGGCCTGATGACCCTGATGCGCAGCGGCCGCCTCCTCCGCGAGGACCACGACGAACGCCTGACCATCCTCATCAGCCGCTTCGCCTGCTGACCGCTCGGTGCGTCGGGGGTCAGGTTCCGGAGGGCAGCGCGGGCGTGGGCGCGGTCTGTCCAGCACTTCGCGGAACGCCCGCACGGCGGGGCGGTCCTGCTGGCCGTACGGCACGGCCCGGAGCACGGTGGTGCCCGTCTCGGTGATCATTTGGCTCCGGTGCGCCGCCGGGAGTGAGTCGAGGAGCCTCGCGGCCTGCTGCGCGCCCTGGTCGGTGCCACCGTTCACGACGGTGCACAGCGCTTCGTGGAGCCGGACGTTGGCGTTGTACTGGTAGTCGGACGTTTGAACCAGGACACGCTCACGGGCTTCGTCGGCTCCGGCTTCGTCTCCTGAACCCGCATAGACCCAGCTCTCGGTGAAATTGACCTGGTCAGGAGTCCAGTAGGTGGGAAGCAGGGTGGAAAGAGAACCGCCGGGAGTGACGTCGGTGAAACCGCGCATCGTCTCTTGGGCTTCGGTGTGTCTGCCCAGGAGGGACAGGGCCTTCGCCTCTGCCGTTGCGAGAAGTGCCAGTCCCACGGACGGCTTGCTCGACGCGAGGTGGCGGGACTTCCGCGTCAGGTGAAGCACGGTTTCGGGGGAACGCTGGCCGTAGAGCCCGAAGCCCGCTTCGGATTCGCATGCCAAAAGGAGCAGTGCGAGGTCGCCGGCCGCGTCGGCGGCGGCCTTGGCGGTGCGCCACCAGCGGATCGCGGCGCCGTGGTCGCCCAGTCGTGTCAGCACGTTGGCGTGCAGGACCGACAGGGCGGCTTTGACCCGCTGTAGTTCGGTGAGGTCGGCGGCGTCGGCGGTGCTGATCTGCCGTCCGAGCGCGAGAAAATCGACCGCCATGTCCTGGCGTGCCTGTGCGGGCGGGCGGGTGCGGATGGCGTGCAGGTGGTCACCGCATGCCAAATGCCATTCGTCCAGGTCGCGGGGTTCGGCGGTCAAGGCCAGGTCCACCAGGTGCCGGGCCGTTTCGCCGGGTTGGAGGGCCCCCGCGCCGATTCCCAGGGCGACCATTTGCAGCAGTAGCCGACGCTCCATATCGCCCCAATCCGTACTGCCTGGTTTCTCCACGGAAACGGCTGCCGGTCGATTTTCGGGGCGCGGAAGGGCGGGGAACAGCTCCTCTTCGGGCTTGCCCAGGGACCCCGCGAAATGGACGCTAGATCTTGCCTCCGGTGGATCGGATGTCGTCTATGGCGTCGAGAGCCATGCCCCATGGATAGGAGTTCAGACGGGCCCCTCCGGTGCCCGGGGGATGCGGCTCGAACTCCCCGGGGCCGAACAAGACGCGAACCCCGAGAGCTCGAAGTTCCGCGATGCTGCGGGACAGTACGGGGTTCGCGGCGAGCGCAGAGTTCACGAAGGGCAGGGCGACTGTGGGGACGCCAAGGGGAACAAGCTCGGCGAGCAAACCAAGCGGATAGTTATCCGCGTTTCCGTGCGCCCACTTGTTGATCGTGTTGTATGTGGCGGGAGCAATGATGATCGCGTCAGCCTTGGGAAGCCTCCCTGGCTCGCCCGGCTTGCGGTAACGGCTCCGTACAGGATGTCCGGTGAGGTCGACGAGTGCGGGGACGTCGAGGAACCCCTCGGCCGCTGGCGTGGGGACGACGCAGACCTCCCACCCTCGGCCGTGCGCCAGAGTCACGAGCCGGTCGACCTGTGAAGCCGGACCGGCAGCGCAGACGATCACGTACAGGATAGGGCGTTGATCAGTGTCGGTCACAGAGACAGTCCAGCGTTGGCGGCGAGCTGCCGCAAGCGGGACGACACTTCAGGATCAGTGGTGGTGGCGGACAATTCCGCTATGAGGTCTCGCGCCACTGGACGGCGCCGGATCTCCTGCGGGGCGGTTGCGTCGGCCTCCCGGAGCGCGGCAACCGCGCGTCCGGCGTCCCCGCACTGCCGGTGCGCTTGGGCGACGTCGAGCAGGTGATTGACCCGGCGCTCCCGCGGGAGCCGGGCGAGAGCCGCCGTGTTGAGACTCTCAGCGAGAACGAGCGCCGCGCGGCCGTCTCCGAGCCGCACCAGGGACGACACCCGATGGAGTGCCACGTTGGCCTTGCCGAACGCCGTCGTGCGATCGTTGAAATCAACGCCAAGGCGATCGGCCACGGCGTCCGCTTTGTCGTGCATGGTCTTGGCCGTGTCCGCGTCGCCTTCGCGAGCGGCGGCGATCTCTCCGGCCAGACACATCATTCCGACCAGGCACAGCAGTTCCCTCGAAGCCGTGGCGACAGTGGACTCAAGACGGGCAGTCGTCCGCTTGATCAAGTCGAGTGCTTCGCCGGGCAGGCCGTTCGACATCAGCGCGCGCCCAGCGCACCGCGCGGCACGCGCAAGGGATACGGGATCCCCCGCGATGTCCGCCGTCAGAACGGCGCGATCCGCTGCAAGCCATGCGAGTTCGTGACTGCCGAACTTATGAAGGGTTGAGCTGGTCACCTTGTAGACCATGACCAGTAGTGAGGCAGCCTCGCACCGGTCGGCCCCCCTGTGGAGCCGGACCGCGTGTTGACAATCCCTGATCAGCTTGGGAAGCGCCGTCCCCACAACCGCGAAGTCCGAGGCGAGGAACGCCTCTTGTACGTATTCGACGTGCTGGGCGAGGCTGCCGAGGTCGGGTGCCCCGTCGAGGCCGGACGGCTGACTCTGCATCTCGTATCGGGCAAGCGCCGTCTTGATCGCTTGGATCTCGGCGGCGTCGGGTAGGCGAGTAGCCTCCTCAGCCTCCGATTCGTCGACGAGGATTCGCCAATCGACCTGGAGAGCCTCGGCCACCTTCTGGATCATCGGCAGTCTGACGAGGCGACGATCGCCCGCTTCGACCTTCTCGACCCAACTGACCGAGCGGTCGACGAGGTCGGCGAAGTGCTTCCGAGTCATGCCGCGGCGCGTTCGCCAGTAGGCGACCCGGTGCCCGACCTCTTGGTGTTCAGCCATCGAAAAGAGAATCCCCGGTTCCTGAGTGCACGACCCACACAAATTGTACGGTCACCACTCTTTGTGGAGGTCTAGCTTCACGGAGAGCGCTCACAGCATGACGATCTGAAACCGGTGCTGTCGATGACGGCGAGCTCGGACAGACGGGTGGTCGTTCTGTGTCCCATGACAAGGCGGCCCCGGACGCGACGATGAGAGCGTCGGCCGGGGCCTGACCGGAAAGTGAGTCCGGCTATGGCCAGTTTGGCCCGACCCAATCCCCTGGCGGCACTGGGCGCGCACTTGGGCGCGCACGGCTTCGCCGTCGAGCTGACCGACCGCGGGTTGAAGGTGTCCAACCCCCAGGTCGCCGGCTGCTGCCCCGAGGTGGCGCACGCGTCCGACACCATCACATGCCGTTCGCGTCAGGAGGACGGCGGCCGGTTGTGGTTTTCAGCTCGTGGGGCCAGCCGCTGGCCGAGGCGGACCGCATCACCGACGCGTTGATCGCGGTGAAGATCAACCTTGCGGCGCGGGACGCGGCGGGAGGCGGGCGGTGAGCGTGGCCGCGCCGTGGGCGGCGCTGGACATCGACCCCGATCGGATCGTGGCCGAACTGCGGCGCCGGTTCCCGGGGGCGCGGGCGTGGTACGGGGAGTACACCGGCGCGTGGTGGGCCATCACGCGGGATCGGTCGGGGCGGGATCGTCTGGTGGAGGCGTCCGACCCGGCGGAGTTGGGGCGGCGGCTGGAGGAGATCTGCGGCCGGATGGCACCGCGGTTGTCCCGGGCGGCCCCGCTACGGCCTGAGCCCTCGCCGTCCCGGGCTCCGCGTTCCGCCGCGTACTCGCGGCAGGCTCGGAGGCGGGGTGCGGCGGCGTCCCGCGGCGGGTGGTGGCGGAGGGTGTTCCGGCGGTAGGCGATCCCTAGAGAGAGGAGGTGCCGCCATGGCGAACGCGCCGACGGCGAATGAAGCGAGAGGTGACAGCGTCGTCTTGGGTGACCTGTGCCCCGGATGGCACACCGAACGGACGGGCGGTCGGCTGGTCGCGCGACGTCTGGCGAAGCTGTCCGACTACCAACTCGGCCACGGCTGTCTCGGCGAGATCACCGTGTCGGCGGTCGGTGAGCTGGTGATTCTGTGTGACGCGCACAACCTGCTGGCCGAGCGCGTCGCGCTCGCCGAGGCGATAGTCCAGGTCAGCGAGCGCAATTCACCCTGGAGGAGTTGAAGTCCCATGTTCAAGAACGCCGATCGTCTCCCCGCCGGCGCGCCGCGCCCCGATGCCCCCGGCACCGTGCGGCCTTGGGGTCTGCGGCGTATGGCGCCCTACAAGAACACAGGCGTCGCAGGCTTCGTCGCGACGCAGATCGACGCCGCCACGCAGATGGGGGCAGCCGCCGACGGTGAACTCATCGACGCCAAGCACAAGCGTTCCAATACCGGCACCGAGGGCCAGACCAGCACGAACAAGGGCGACGGAAGGGACTCCGGCACCGACACCGACCACGCGCAGGACAGCGACCAGGACTGATGCCCCCATCACGCCCCGTGCTGGTGGTCACGCAACCCAATGATGTGACCGCCGACATCGTCGTCGCTGAACTCAACCGGCGGGACGTGCCCGTCGTGCGATTCGATCCCGCCGAGTTCCCGCACACGCTCGCGTTCTCGGCGACGATCGACGGCGACGGGCTGCGCGGCAGCCTGACGACCTCGACGCGCTGTGCCGACCTTGATGCCGCGCGGTCGCTGTACTACCGGCGCCCGCGCGGCTTCACCTTCCCCGGTCTCGACGAGCAGGAGGCCCATTTCGCCACGCTGCAGGCCCGTTTCGGGCTCGGTGGCGTGCTGGCGTCGCTTCCGCGGTGTTCGTACGTCAACCATCCGCACGCCATCGCCGACGCCGAGTTTAAGCCCGCGCAGCTCACCGTCGCCGCCGACCTCGGGTTCGTTGTGCCGACGACGCTGGTCACCAACGACCCTGGCCAGGCTCAGATGTTCGCGTCCGAGCACGGGCCGGTCATCTACAAGCCGCTTCGCGCGAGCCCGTACCGTCAGGACGGCCAAGCGAGAACCGTGTGGGTCACCGAGGTAGACCCGGCCGAATTCGACGAGTCGATCGCCGCGACCGCGCACCTGTTCCAAACGAAGGTGCAGGCCGTTGGCCATCTGCGGGTGACGGCGATCGGCGACCGCGTGTTCTGCGTGCGGATCGACTCCGGTGACCTCTTGGATTGGCGGTACGACTACGACGCGCTCACCTACACCGCCACCGACCCGCCGCCCGGCATGCCCGATCTCATCGCCGCCTACCTCAAGCGGTTCGATCTGGTCTTCGGGTGCTTCGACTTCGCACTACAGCCCGACGGCACGCCGGTGTTCCTGGAGTGCAACCCCAACGGCCAATGGGCCTGGCTGGAGAACGAGACCGGGCTCCCCATGACCGCCGCGCTCGCCGATCTCCTCGAACGGGGACACGCATGACCGACCACGACGCACACGCCGCTTCGCTACGGCACGCGCTCGCCGACGAACTCCAACGGGTCGGCGAACTGCACTCGCCGCAATGGCGACGCGCGGTCGAGCGAGTGCCGCGCCATCTGTTCGTGCCCGAGTTCTTCCGCTGGACCGACGGCCCCAACGGGGTCACCCTGTGGGCGCCGGTCAGCGGCGATCACGACCCGGACCGATGGCTCGAACTCGCCTACCGGGACGAGACATGGGTGACCCAACTCGACCGGCACATCACCCCGCACGATGTGACCGAGCCGGTCAGCGGAGACCCGACCTCGTCCTCGACACTGCCCGGCCTGGTCGTTCGGATGCTGGAGTACCTCGCCGTCGCCGACGACACCACGGTGTTGGAGATCGGCACCGGCACCGGGTACTCGACGGCGCTGATGTGCGACCGTCTCGGCGACGGCAGGATCACCTCGATCGAGGTCGACCCCGGCGTCGCCGCGAACGCCGCCGCCGCGCTGCGGCGTGCGGGATTCGCCCCGAACCTGGTGAACGGTGACGGCCTCGACGGTGTCCCCGGGCGCGCTCCCTACGACCGTGTGATCGCGACCTGTTCCGTCCGGAAGATCCCGCGCGCGTGGCTCGACCAGACCCGATCCGGGGGCCGGATCCTGGTCACCGTCACCGGATGGCTCGGAGGGTACGGGCTTGCCATGTTGGACATGGGCGACGACGGGGTCGCCGAGGGCCGGTTCCTGCCCGGAACGGTCTCGTTCATGATCGCCCGTCCGCAGGCACCGTCCCCGATCAGCGACGATCAGATGAGCACGGCGTTCAAGGCGCTCACCGAGGCCACCTCGCGGGCGGCCGTCGTCGGCCCTGACATCCGCCAGGACTGGGCCGGCACGTTCGTCACGCAACTCGCCCTACCCGCGGCCCAGGTGAAGACGATCAGCATCGACGGCGGACCACTGATCACCTACTACGTCGACACCGCGACCGGGTCCGCCGCCTCGCTCACACCCGAGCCCGGCGGCGGATGGACCGTCCGGCAGTCCGGTCGAATCCGCTTGTGGGATGACGCCGAATCCGCCGTGGCCATCTGGCGCCGCGCCGGTTCCCCCGAGATCGACCAGTTCCGCATACGCACCGACGGTCACGAACAACGCGTGTGGTTGGACACCGACGACGGCCCGGTGTCCTGGTCGCTGCGGTAGACCAGAACGACGCCGCCCGACCCTCGGCAGGGTGGGGCGGCGTCATTGTGCGGGGAAGGGTCAGGCGAGGGCGCTGCCCTTCTTCCACTTGTCGAAGGACAGCTGCCAGAAGCCCCAGCCGTTGTCGTACTCCAGGTCGCGCTTGGTGCCGGTGATGGTGACGACGTCACCCGGCTGGACGTTCCGGTAGAACCAGAGCGCGTCCTTGGCGGGCTGCCGGACACAGCCGTGGCTGCAGTTCATCTCGCCCAGGCAGTACTCCTGGCCGGAGGTCTGGTGCAGGTACTCGCCGCTGTTGGAGATGCGGACCGCGTAGTTGATCAGCTCGTCGTAGTAGCCGGGGTCGCCCTTCTTGCGGCCCGGGGCGACCATGCGGACCGGGTTGCCCTTCTCCATGGTCAGGTGCACGCCGCTGGTGGTGGTGTACTCGCGGGTGCTGGCGTTGCCGCCGCTGACCGGGACGGTGCGCGCCTTCTTGCCGTCGATGCTGACGGTCATCTTGTGCTTCTTCAGGTTGATCTTGGCGATCCGGGCGGCGCCGATCTCGAAGGTGCGGCTGAGGTTCCTGGTGCCGTAGATGTCCTTGCCGGCGCGGACCCCGGCCAACCGGGCGTTCAGCGTGACCTTCTGGTGGGCGGGCCAGTAGGTCTTGGGACGGTAGACGACGCGCTGGTCGCCCATCCAGCGCCAGGCGCCCTCGACCGGCTTCTCGGCCTTGACCTCCAGCGCCTTCTCGACCAGGTCCTTGTTGGGGACGGCGCGGTCGAAGTCGAGGATGATCGGCATGCCGACGCCGTACTTCTTGCCCTTGTTGCCCTCCAGGATCCAGTCCACCGAGGCGGAGAGGGTCTCCTTCGGCTTGAGCGTCCTGAACTTGCTCGCGGCCTGCGAAGCGGTGCCGATGGAGTTCTTCGCGGAGGCGTTCACGGTGTAGGTGGTGGACGGCCTGAGCGTCCAGCGCGAGCGCCACTGGGTCTTCTGGGCGTTGAAGTCGCCGGGGATGGCCTTGCCGCCGGCCTGGACGGTGACGTTCTCCAGCGTGCCGCCCGCCGAGGTGACGACCACGCCCTTGTCGGGGCGGGCCTTCTCGGCGCCCTGCGCCGGGGTGATGGACACCTTGGCCGCCGGGACCTTGGTGTCACCGCCCGCGGTGGTCCCCTCGCGGCTGGAGGAGCAGGCGGTGAGCGCCAGTACTCCGGCCACCGCCACCCCAGCGGCCGTCCAACGTCGAATGATTCTGCCGTTCATGCGCACTTGTGCCACCCCGAGCCGGCTTCCCGCCGTACCGAACCTGTCCCGCCAGCCTGTACCAAGGCTTGTCCCGATGAAGGTCCAAATTTGATGATGTTGAAAAAATACCCGGTAAGGACGGTCCCGTCCCCTGCGTTCAATGTTGCGATTTGCTATCGAACGATCACGGTGGTGCACGCGGCCGCCGGTGGGACGTCCGTGGCGGTGCGCGCGGCCCGCCGGATCGTTCGGGGTGATGATGCTCGGACGACGGTTTCCTCCGCGTTTCCCCGGTTTCAGTGGGCGGCGGGAAGGACGCGGCCGCGCACGTCGCCGAAGCCGATGCGGGCGCCGTCCGGTCCGGGCGCGGTGGCGGAGATGACCACTTCGTCGCCGTCCTCCAGGAACGTTCGTTCCTCGCCGTTCACCTTGACCGGCTCCTTGCCGCCCCAGGTCAACTCGATGAACGCGCCGCGCTGCTCGCGCGCGGGGCCGGAGATGGTGCCGGAGGCGTACAGGTCGCCGGTGCGGGCGGAGGCGCCGTTGACCGTCAGGTGCGCCAGCATCTGCGCGGGCGACCAGTACATCTCCCGGTACGGCGGCCGCGACACGACCTCGCCGTTCCACTCGACGGCCAGGTCGACGTCCAGACCCCACGGGGCGCTCTCGCGCAGGTAGGGCAGCGGCTCGGGGTCCTGCGGCGGGGTGGGGACGCGGGCGTGCTCCAGGGCGGCGAGGGGGACGACCCACGGCGAGACGGACGTCGCGAAGCTCTTGCCGAGGAACGGGCCGAGCGGTACGTACTCCCAGGCCTGGATGTCGCGGGCCGACCAGTCGTTCACCAGGACGGCGCCGAAGACGTGCCGGGCGAAGTCGTCGCAGCCGATCGGGGTGCCCAGCAGCGACCCGGTGCCGACGACGAAGCCCAGCTCGGCCTCGATGTCCAGCCGCCGGCACTCCCCGAACGTCGGCGCGGCGTCGGCCGGAGCCTTGCGCTGGCCGCGCGGCCGGACGATGCCGGTGCCGGAGACGACGACCGTCCCGGCGCGGCCGTGGTAGCCGACGGGCAGGTGCTTCCAGTTGGGCATCAGCGGCTCGGCGTCGGGACGGAAGAGCCGCCCGAGGTTGGACGCGTGGTGCTCGGAGGCGTAGAAGTCCACGTAGTCGGCGACCTCGAACGGCAGGTGCAGCGTCACCGCGTCCACCGCGAACACGGCGTCGCCGGGCACTTCGCCCGACACCATTTCGGTGACGCGGCTCCGGACCTCGGCCCAGCGCTCGTGCCCCTGGGCCATGAACGCGTTGAGCGACGGCCGCGCGAAGACTTCGTCACCGAGCGCGCGCGCGAGGTCGACGACGGAGTCTCCGGCGCGGACGCCCACGCGCGGCGCCCCGCCGGGGGAGGAGAACACCCCGTAGGGCAGGTTGGCGAGCCCGAACGGCGAGCCCTCCGGGATGGGGATCGTGGTCACGCGGGGTCTCCTTCTCCGTCGGCCAGGCCCAGGGCGGTCAGGTCGGCCAGGGGGTCGGTGATGCTGCACGTGCCGAACGACAGGAACCGGGCGCGGACGGCCTCGGCACGGGAACCGTCCAGGTCGGTGATACCCGCGGCCACGGCCGTGCCATCGCGACGCGCCAGGATCGTCACCAGGTCGTCCTCGGCGGCGCCGGCGAGCGCGGCGTCGACGGCGAGCAGGATGTTCAGGAAGCCGTGCTGCTCGAACCCGGTCTCCGGGTCGGTGTTGCGGACGGCGTGGTGCAGCCCGGCGGTGGCCTTGAACGGCACTCCGGCGTCCACCACGGCCCTGATCGCGGCGGCCAGCTCCGCCTCGTCCGGGTGGAGTCCGGCCTTGACCCCGCCGGTGCGGAACTTGGCGCGGTACGGAGTGGCGGGCAGCGCGGCGACGATCTCCGGGCGCAGCTCGTCCCGGGGCACCTCGACGAAGACCGGCACCCCGGCGGGCGCCGCGCGGTCGAGCGCGGCCAGCAGGTCGGCGGCGGCCAGGCCGGGCGGGACGGCGACCTCGACGCCCGCGAGCCGGACCGGGAGCCCGGCCGCCGCCGAGACCGCGCCGGGGAGCTGATCGGGCCCGCCGGGCAGCGTGACCACCAGATCGAGCACCGGATCGCCGCCGGCGAGCAGCGTGCCCAGTTCCTCCAGGGCGGGTGCGGCGACGATGAACGAGCCGACCAGCGCCGCGTACGGCGACCGCTTGTGCCGGACGTGCGCCGGCACGGCCTCGGGAAGCGGCATCGACCCCGGCGGGAAGACGGCCGCGTCGTCGCACAGCCCCACCGCGAACCTCGGAACGCTCACTGGGAACCCTCCGCGCGGCGGCCCGCCCACGTCCAGGCGTAGCCGGGGTCCTCGCAGGCCAGGCCGCCCTCGCCCAGCTCCAGCGGCCGGAACGTGTCGACCATGACGGCCAGCTCGTCGAAGAACTCCGCGCCGATGCTGCGCTCGTAGGCGCCCGGCTGCGGCCCGTGCGGGTGCCCGCCCGGGTGGACCGACACCGAGCCCTGCCCGATACCCGAGCCCTTCCGCGCCTCGTAGTCGCCGCCGCAGTAGAACATGACCTCGTCGGAGTCCACGTTGGAGTGGTAGTAGGGCACCGGGATCGACAGCGGGTGGTAGTCGACCTTGCGGGGCACGAAGTTGCACACCACGAAGTCGTGCCCCTCGAACACCTGGTGCACGGGCGGCGGCTGGTGGACGCGGCCGGTGAGGGGCTCGAAGTCGTGGACGCTGAAGGTGAACGGGTAGAGGCAGCCGTCCCACCCCACCACGTCGAAGGGGTGGTCGGCGTACACCAGCCGGGTCCCGGCCAGGCCGCGCGAGGTGCGGTGCTTGACCAGGACCTCCACGTCGGTGCCGGTGGCCTGGAGGACGTCGGCGGGGCCGTGCAGGTCGCGCTCGCAGTACGGGGCGTGCTCCAGGAACTGCCCGTAGCGCGACAGGTACCGCTTGGGCGGCGCGACGTGCCCCGTGGCCTCGATGACGTACGCGCGCAGCGGGCCCTCGCCCTTGGGCAGCCAGCGGTGCGTGGTCGAGGCGGGGAGGACGACGTAGTCGCCGGGCCCGGCGGCGAGGGCGCCGAAGACGGTCTCGACCGTGGCCTCCCCGGACTCCACGTAGACGATCTCGTCGCCGGTGGCGTTGCGGTAGAGCGGCGAGTCGGCGGTGGAGACGGCGTACGACAGCCGCACGTCGGCGTTCCCCAGGATCAGCCTGCGGCCGGTGACGATGTCGGACGCGGCCTGGGCGTCCTTGGGGAACAGGTCGTGCAGCCGCAGGTGGCGGGGCTTGAGCGGGTGGTTGGGGGTGGTCGAGGCGTCGGGGATCTCCCAGGTGCGGGAGTCGACGATGGCCGAGGGCAGGCCCCGGTGGTAGAGGAGCGAGGAGTCGGAGGAGAAGCCCTCCTCGCCCATCAGCTCCTCGTGGTAGAGCCGGTCGTCCGCGTCGCGGTGCTGGGTGTGGCGCTTGGGCGGGACGTCGCCGACCCGGCGGTAGTACGCCATGCCTGCCCCTCCTCCTCCGGAAACTAGTTAACACATTGACTATCTGTCGGACGTGCGGGGACGTCAAGCCCGCGACCGGGCGTCCAAGGGAAAGGGCGTCAGCTGCGCTCGCGGACGTCGAACTGGTCGCGGTTGGCGATCAGCTTGTCCAGGAGCATGATCAGGATCCGCTGCTCGGTCTCGGTGAGCACGCTCGTCCACTGGTGCTCGCGCTCGTTCTGCGCCCGGAACACCTCGAGCATCGCGCTCCGCCCCCGCTCGGTCAGCGACAGCAGCACCGCGCGGCCGTCGCGCTCGCCGGGCGAGCGCGCCAGCAGGCCGTCGGCCACCAGCGTCTTGGCCAGGTTGGACACGGCCGCGCGGCTCATCCCGGCCAGCGTGGCGGCCCGCCGGGACTCCAGCGGGCCGGCCAGCCAGGTCACGAACAGCAGGCGGAAGCCCGCCCAGGACAGCCCGCGCGGCCGGTGCACCGCGGCCTCCAGGTCATAGGTGACGATCATGGAGGCGCGGTTGAGGGTGAGCAGCACCTGGGTGGCCAGCCGGTGCGGGAACCCGAACTCCTCCGAAAGCCGGCGGTCGGCCAGCTCGACGAACGACCAGAAATCGAGCTCCGGGGCGGTGGCGTCCTCGTCTGCGGCGGCCATGGCCACCACCCTAGCGGCGCGGGCAAGATGATTCACACATGTACTACTTCGGCGCCGTCGCCTCGGTTCGCGGGGAAGGCCGGCATGACCGCGCACACCACCAGGCAGCCGATCGGGAAGTACAGCCCGATCGTGGCGTTCTTGCCGATCACGCACGGGCCGAAGAAGCCGCCCAGCGACCCAATCGAGTTGATCGCCGCCGGCCCCACCGCCGTCCGCTCCCGCGACACCGGCGGGAACCCCGACTGCCAGTTGGTGTAGCCGCTGGAAGTAGGCGGTCGGAGCATCAGCCCCCACTCCTCGCCGGCGACGGCCGCGCCGACCTGCTCGCCGAACCGCAGGTGGTCGCCGCGGCTGCCGGGCGCCGTCACCACGAACAGCGCGTCCCCGGCCCGCCCTGCGGCGGGTAGTGGCGGGCCAGGAGATCGGGGCCGTGCGCGAACACGACCGCGCCCGCCCTGTCCCCCACGTCGTCGGCGACCACGCCCACGACCCGGCCGTCCTCCTCCACCAGCCGCTGCACCCGCGTGTTCGGGACGATCTCCACACCGCCCGCCCGGCACGCCCGCGCCAGCACCTGGACGAGCTCGTACCCCTGGTCCCTGGGCACGTGGCCGCGCCACACGTCCTCGACCCCGGCCCGGCACAGCCCTGGCATGTGGCGCGCTGTGCGACACGGCCGCGAAGATCTCCACGCTCAGCCCGATCAGGCATTCCAGCGTCGGCCCGGCCTGCTCGCAGAAGCCCTGACCAGCCCGGGGTTGAGCATCCACTGCTTGAGGTTCATGTAGGGCTGGAAGAAGCGCTCGGGCGACTCCTCGATCCCGAGTCCGGCCTGCACGGTGGTGCCCGCCGCGTGAACATCCCCGCCCACACTTGCGTGGAGCCGCCCAGCTCGCCCTCCGCCTCAGCAGCACCGAGGCGCCGCGCCCGGCCGCCGATGCCCCCGCCGCCGACCACGATCACGTCAGGTTCCATCGGAGAGACCCCCGGACTCGGTGATGATGTGGTGGTAGAGGCCGTTGGAGACCAGGCCGCCGTCCACGGTGACCTCCTCGGGACGCGCCATGCGCCCCGCCGGGATGCTGGCGACCGCCGCGTCCACGAACGCGTCCGCGTGGACGGAGTTCACCCTTCACTGCACTGGCCAGGCTCAGGATCTACTCCCACGGTCCAACAATCAGCTCAGGCCACAAGGCAATGTCCGTCAGCGGTTGGACACCCTGGAGTGCCTGTTGGAACGGGACGTTGGTGGCCTTGGCGATGCTGGCGATGGCGGTCGGCCCCCACGTAGGCAAATCCCTCGACGAGCCGGGGCAGCAGGCCACCGATCATGCACTCACCACTGGGAAGTACTGGTTTCCAGCCTGGACACCGTCAGGCGCGCGTAGCTGTCCGTCCCATCCGTACTCCTTTGTTGCAGGGATATCTCTCCGCCATCTGACAGACGGATCCAGCGATTCTCCTGCCCAGGGGCGAATTGCCTCTGATATATACCGCTCTCGGCGTACACGGCGCCGATTCGAGGGGGGTCGTTGTACGCGCCATGGCTTACCTGTATGCCAGATTCAGGAAAGCTGATCCATCCGTCGGTGGTGCTTTTTCCTTGGACCCGTGTGGCGTTCACCCGGTTGACGACGACCCGGTCGGCGACGACCTCTCCCTGAGTGTTGTAGCTGCTGGAGATCTCCACGCCGTCGCCGGTGAAGGTCAGGCTCCCCGTGTAACTCAGCCCCTGGAACCGTTCGGCTCTCACCTGGTTGACGGTGATCTTGTCGGCGAGGATCGTCTTCTCGCCGCCGGAGGTGTTGGCGACCCGCACCCCGTCGGTGGTGAGGGCCAGGATCCCGGTGCTCGCCGTCGTCCCCTGGACCTGGGGGGTGAGGATGCCGGTCTCGAAGGTGGGGGTGCGCAGTTGGACGGTGGTGGTGAGGAAGTGTTCCCGCCCGGTGGGGTCGGTGGCGATGAGGGTGTAGGTGCTGTCGCGTTTCGGGCCGGTCCCGGGGTTCGGTTTCCACTGGCCCGGGGTGGTGACGGGTGGGGTCGCCGGGGTGCCGTCCGGCGAATTGATCGTGTATTTCCAGTCGGCGGGCCCGTCCCAGCGCAGGACGATGCTGTCTCCGTCGTCCACCATGGCCTTGTCGGGGCGGAAGTTGCTGGGCGCCGGGGCTTGCTTGGCGGCGGTCTTCACCAGCGGCACCGCCGCGACGCTGGTGCTCGCCTTCGCGCCGGCTTTTCTGCTGGCGGCCTCTGTCACCGTCAGCACGGCCAGCCCGGCGGCTGCGGCGACCGGAACGCCCTCCAGTTTCAGCACCAGGTAGTCGCCGGCGGCGAAAGGGATACTTTTGCTCGACGGGTCGGTGACCTGGAAGGACTTGGTAGTGGCCTGGGGCTGGACCTTCAGCGGCTGCGCGCCCGTCTTCAGGCTGTGGTATTTGGCCGTGGCGGTGATCTTGGTGATGTCGCGTGTCAGGTCGTCGGCGCCGTCACCGACGGGCACCGTCACCTTGTTTTCGGACCAGTGCGCCGCGATCCTGTCGGTGTTGGTGACCACCAGGTACACCGTCCCGGTGGAGTTGGACTGCCCCGCCCTGGACGCCTCCAGGGGGGCCGGATCGGTGAGCACGGTGTAGGTCAGCAGGGTCATGGTCACACTCCTTGGCTGGCAGAACAGGCGCCGACACCGGCGAAGTCCCGGAAACCCGCCGCTGATAACACCCGCAGAAGAACACCCCTAAATCCAAACGATCACAGCAAAGCGCGCCAAGAGCTTCAAGGAGCCCATAAAAGGGCGATCCGGCAATATGATCAGGGCCTTGACGAACAGTTGAGCCACGCGTCACCAGCCGCTTCCGCCAGCCCTTGCCGCGATCCGCCGCTCGGCGTCATACTCAGCCCTGCCTGCGGCAGGCGTTCTGCGCGCTGACCGCGGCGAGCGCGCGCCGAGCCCGGAGCCCTTCTCCGCTGACCGGGCCGGTGTCGGCGGGGGCGTGTACGGTGCCGCGGCATGGGAGCGAGCGGATTCTCTCTGGACGTCAACGGTGACGGCGACCGCGTCAGGCTGGGGTCGATCATCTGGGAAACCGTGTGCGACTTCATCTGGGGCGATCTCGGAGAGCCCCTTTACACCCGGATGGCCGAGTATCTGTTCGAGCAGGTCACCTGTACCGCGGACGACACCTCGCTGACCTGGTGGTTCGGCAACCCCGGCGGCTGCTGCTCGCGGTCGGAGCGCGCCGGCATGCACTGGCTGCGGTACTTCCTGGCCGTCGACTGGGAGATCTTCACCGCGATGGGCGACCACCGGGGCCTCACCTTCGCGAGCGGGCCTCCCGAACTCGCCGCCACCACCGCGGAAGGACGACTCGTCACCCTCCGGGGCGATATCTGGAGCGCCTCGGACGACGGTGTGGGCGGTGACGACGCGTGGATTCCCCTGGAAGAACTCACCGTCGATGAACGCGCGTTCGTCGCCAAGGCGCGCGGCGAGTGCCAATGCCCGGTGTGCACTTCCCCGGCCAACACGCCTCGATCTTGACGAGGACGCGTCAGGCGTCCACGGTGAAGACGACCGCGCGCCCGGCCTCGGCCGCGCGCGTGAAGAACGCCCGGACGTCCTCGAAGTTCTCCCACGTGTAGTCGAAATCCTGCTCGTCGTGGGGACCGTAGTAATCGTCGACGTCCATGGCGAAAAAGAGCCGGTGCAGGAGTTCACGGTCAAGGGACGGCAGCACCTGGGCGAGGGCCCGCACCTCCTCGGCGGTCACGTGGGCGACGAAATAGTCGGCACCCTCGTACAGGTCCCGGCCGCCCAGGACCACCAGGGAGAGATCGGCGCCGGGACGGTCCACCGCCGCCAGGCAGCGGTGGATCGCGTCCCACGCCTTGTCGCTCGGCATGTGCCAGTACGAGTCGGAGTTCTCCTCGATCTCCTCGATGACGGCCGCGAGTTCCTCATCGTCCGCGGCGCCGAGAACCAGACCTTCCTGCTCCTGATCCAGGGCGAAATGAACTCCAAGACTCACGGCCGTCCTCCCTTGGTCATGCCGCTATTGTGGCGGCTCCGCGTCGGTCCATTCAGCGATCTCGAAGACCTTGTACGAGGCCGGCTCGCCGGGGCGGTGGAAACGGTCGGGCATGTTCTCGGCCTTCAGGCTGCGGGGCTTCCCGTCGTCCCCCGGCGGGAGTCTCAGGCTGCCCTTCGGCGGCGTCGCCACGAGATCCCGGACGGCCAGCAGCATTCCCTTTCCGGGGTCGACGATGAACTGGCGCCGGTAGGTGCCGAGCTGCTTGGGCGCGGTGAAGATGCCCAGGGGCGTGGTCGTCTTCAGCGGCAGGGAGACGACCGTTCCCTTACGGCCCAGCGGATCGGTCGTCTCGCCCTCCGCCTTGACCCCGGGCTGGGCCGCGAGCATCCGGAACGCCGCGGCCCGAACCGCGGGAGGCGCCGGAATCCTGGACAGCAGATCCCCGGCCGCCTCGCTGAGCGCCCGGGCGCGTTCCTGCCCTTTCAGGGCGCGCATCCGCTCATCCGGGCCGTTCTGGCCCACCGCCCGCCACCGACCCTTGAGGTTCAGCAAGGCGTTCTCCAGCGCCTTCGGCTCGGTGGGCAGCTCGGCGATCTGCTTCTGCGTCATGCCGAAGTACCGGTCATCGGCCGGCATCCAGCGGAACGCCCTTCCCGACAGTGGCCGCATGTCCAGGCGCATCTCGGCGTCCGACCCCTCCGAGTTCGGGATCGACACCCACGTCGGTGAACCGGCCGCCTGCCACTTCCGCCGGTCCTGGGCGGTCACCGGCACGTCGGTGAAGTCGAGGTGGGCGAATCGCCCCTGACCGTTCCGGTCGATCCAGTACTCGTTCCCCTGCCGCGAATCCACCTTGTAGTGGTCCGCGCGGGACGACCCGACCGCGTAGATCTCGCCCATGACGGTCCTGGTGTGCCAGTACTTGCCGATCGGCGCCTTCTCCGCGTTGGTGGCGGCCATCAGCAGCACGTCGCCCTGCCGCTGCGGGACGGTCGTCCCGCTCGGGCCGGGCGCCGGGACCTCGTCCGAGGGCAGCGAGACGACCGCGACGGCCCCCGCCACCACGGCCGCCGTCGCCGCCAGGCTCAGCAGCGGGAGCTTGAATCCCCGGCGGGGACGCCCGGTCATTCCGGCCCGCCAGTTGGTGCGCAGCGCGATCCGGTCCGGGTGCTCCTCCTCGGCCAGGCCGGTCCGCATCTGCCGCAGAGCGTCGAGTTCATCCATCGTTCGTCACCTCGGGGAGGGTCTTGCGGAGCTTGATCCGGGTCCGGTGGATCTTGGCCTTCACGGTGCCGAGGGGCAGGTCGAGCGTCGCCGCGATCTCGGCGTACGACATCTCGCCCCAGGCCAGCAGCAGGAGGGCGTTGCGCTCCTGGGCGCCCAGCCCCGCCAGGGCCTTGGCCAGCCGGGGGCCGAGCGCGGCGGCCGTCGTCCGCTCGCTGGCCCGGTCGGCGACGCCCTCCTCGGCCGGGTCCACGCCGGTCCGGGCGAACGCCCGGTACATGCGGGTCTCCTGGCGGTGGTGCTTGGCGATCAGCTTGCTGGCGATGCCCCACAGCCACGCGCCGAACTCCGCGCGCCCGTCGAACTTCTCACGCTGCCGGAACGCGATCGCGAACGTCTCCGACACCAGGTCGTCGGCGAGCGCGACCCCGAGCCGCCGTTTCACGTACGCGTGCAGGCGCGGCGAATGGCGCCGGAACAACTCACCGAACGCCTCCGGATCCTCCAGGGAGGCCGCGACGATCATCGAATCGTCGGACTCGTCCCTGGCATGGCTCACCACGGCCATGGGCGTCTCTTCATGGGGGTGTCCTCGTTTCGGGGGGTTGCTGACACCTCCTCTATCCCGATCCCCACCCCCCGGTTGCGCCCCGCTCCCTGGGTGTTAGGCGAGTGCGCGTTCGAGGGTTTCGGCGGTGTCGGTGACCGTGGACGGGGCGTTGCCCGCTCGGCGGATCTGTTTGAGGACGCCGCGTAGGAGACTCGCGGCCCGCCCTCGGGTGATGGCTTCTCCGAGTACCGCGATCTCGGTGATGACGTCCTCGGCCCGGCGCCAATCTCTGACGTGCACCAGCGCTTCGAGTAGCTGGGTCATGTCGAGGTTGCCGTAGACGTGGGCGGCCCGATCGTCGACGACGACCTCCTCGTGAAGTGGAACGGCTCGCTCCCACTGGCGTAGACGGGTGTACGCGGTGGCCTTGTGGCGGTTCACCTCGGTTTCGTTGAGCCACCACGTCCAGCGCGGGTCGCGGGGGCTCACGCTGTCGGACAGGACGCACCTGACCTTCTCGATCGCGGCCATCGCGCGGTGCTCGTCGCCGGACTGGGCGAGTACCCGGGCCCGGCGCAATTCGAAGAGCGCGGCGACGCGGGGTGGCAGGTCCTCGTCGAGGACGGCGGCGGTGATCCTCATCGCCTCGGTGGGCCGGTTCAGGTGGAGCGACTGCATGGCGAGGTGGCTCAGCTCGAAGAGTTCCATGTCGAGGTCCCCGGCCTGGCGGGACAGCATGAGCGCCTCCATGATGAGCTGCCGCGACAGCGCCTGCTGATCGGCGTCGTAGGCGAGCCAGGCGGTGATCTCGCCGGTCTCGCCCGCCGCCGCGAGCAGGTCGCGTTCGATCGCCGGCTCGTGCGCGCCCGTGCCGATCTTGTGGTGGGCGCGGCGGAAGACGCGCACGGCGAGGGACAGGACGTCGTGGCCGCCCCACTGGCCGTCGAGCCGGACGAGATCCTCGTTCGTCCGGCGCAGGGCCTCGACGAAGGCGCCGTCGGCGGGATGCCCGCTCGACGTCGGGAGGTCCATGACGGGGAGGAGGTGTGCCGGCGTCGGCTCGGGTTCGGCGAGGACCCTGGCGTAGAGCTTGCGGTAGCGGGGGGCGGGGAGGTGTTTGCCGGACTCCCACTGCTTGATCATGTCGGTGAGGCTCTGGACGTGCGGCAGGTCCTCGCGTTCGCGGGGGTCGGCGGCGGCGCGGAGGAGGCGGGCGAGCTTTCCGCGTGACCAGTACGGGGTGGCCTCCCGGACCTCGCGCAGCCGGAGGCCGATGGCCTTCTTGTCGGTGGGCATGGAAGCGCACCTCTCGCCGGGGGGAAGGGGAGGCGGCGCCTCCCTGGTCCTCCACGATTCTCTCTCTGGGCTGGTGGGACGCGCCAAGGGTTCACTCAAGGTAGCGGGACGCGTACGTCCCGGATCAGTGGCGAGGTGGTCTGGAGAAGAAGGGTCCCGGCTATGGGTGAGCGTTCGCCGTGGAATTGACGGGGCGCGGGTTGCGGGTGACCGGTCCCGACGCGCCGGGGTGCTGCGAGCACGTGGAGCGGATCGCGGATGCGGTCGTCTTCGTTCTCGGCTTCTTCGCCGAGCGGCGGGTCGCGGAGCGTGGGCGGTGACGGGAGGGGGTGCGTCGTGGCAGGTCGAACGGGTCGTGGCCGAGGTCGGGCGGCGGTTTCCGGGCGTCTGCGTGTGGTGGGGGAGGTACACGGGTGCTTGGTGGGCGATGACGCTCGACGGGTACGGGCGCCACCGGCTGGTCGAGGCCGCCACGCCGGCGGAGCTGGTGAGGGCGATCGGAAAGGCGGGCGGTGGGGTTTTGGGGTGGTTAGGCTGCGCGGTGGCGGGCCGTAGCGCAGAGGTCGACGCACCCGGTCTCGATCCGGGAGGACGCCGGTTAGATTCCGGCCGTTCCGCCACCTGATCGTTGTGGAGGGGCATGGGCAGGCCGGGGACGGCGGCGTGCCCGCCGTTCGGGCGGAAGGCCGCCGGGTTCTGGGAGCGGGAGCGGCGGTACGGGACGCCCCGCTGGCGGATCGAGCGGGCGACGGAGCGGCGGCTGGCGGGTGACTGGCTCGGTGCGTGCCGGGCGGCGGGTGTGGACGTGGGGTTCGACCTGGCGGAGGTGGCCTCCGAGCATGGGGCGCGCGTCGCCGAGAGGCTTGAGCGCGATCTCCTGCATCTCGCGCCCGACCTGCTGCGCTGGCATCTGAGCGGGGACGCCGACGCTTATGCGCTGGCCGCGTACGGGAAGTCGCGGTTGTTCCTCAGCTGGCCGGAGGGGCTGGGGTTCGGGGCCAAGCCCGATGTCCTGCTCGCTCCCGGTCATGTCTGGGACGTGCGGCGGTCCGGGGAACTGCTCGCGAGGCTCGGGGGACGTGGGCGGGCGCCGTTCTTCGAGGCGGACGGGACGCCGCGGGAGCCGCCGGAGGTGCCGGACGGTCCGGTGGAGCGGGCCGAGCGGCTCACCGCGCTGTTCGAGCGGGGGGCGGTGCAGGAGGCGTTCGCGGAGGCGGGGATCGAGTTGCTGGCCCCCGGGAACGCTCGGGCGCTGGAGTTCCTCGGCAGGGTCCCACTGGTCGGCAGGGTCCCACTGGACCTGCACCGGATCGAGAAGGAGGTGCGGCTGCTGGGCGGCGGGCGCTTTCTCGTGCAGATGTGGCGTTTCTCCCTCACACCGAACACGTGGGACGCGCAGACGGACCTGCTGCTGGAGACGATGGACGACCGGTTGCGGGTCACGTGGATGCGGCCGGGCGATGTGGACGGGCCGGCGGACCCGTTGCCGGAGCTGTTCTGGCGCCGGTCCCCGGATCTGGATCTCGTGCGGGCGGGGCGGCTCACTCCGGATGAGCTGCATCCGCTCGTGCGGGAGGCGTTGTTCCCGGAGCGCGTCCCGGACGGTCCGGTCGGGCCAGGGGGCGCGCCGCCGGAGGTGGCGCGGGTGCGGTGCCGGGGGGAGTGGCACGAGGTGTCGTTCCGGCGCGGGGAGTTGCGGGTTCACGCGCACACGGATGAGGAGCGGCGGCGGGAGGGCACGCTGCGGGCGCTCGGCGGCACCGTTCCGGGCTGCTTCACCGTACGGGAGAGGTGGGACGGCGACGGGTTCCTGCCGCGGGCGTTGCGGGAGCAGCGCCGGGAGTTGTTCCACCGGGTCGAATGCGGTGACACCGAGGGCGTCCTGCGGTGCCTGGAGTCGGGGTTCGACGCGCACGCGCGTGATGGTGATGGCCGTTCGCTGCTGCACTGGCTGCACGTTCTGGACCATGAGGTGCTGCTGCCCCGGCTGCTGGACGAGGGGTTCGATCTGGAGGCGCGCGACGTCTGGGGTCGGTCGCCGCTGGTGGCGGCCGTGGCGAACGGCGCGTCGGCGGCGGCCGTGCGGGCGCTCATCGGGGCCGGGGCCTGCGCCGACGTGAGCGGCGGGTTGCCGGCCGAGATCGCCCGGATCTGGAACAGGAAGGACCTGGCCTTCCTCCAGGACGCCGGTGAATAGGGGCGAGATATGCGTTCTGGGGTGGTTAGGCTGCGCGGTGGCGGGTCGTCGCGCAGAGGTCGACGCACCCGGCCCTGATCCGGGAGGACGCCGGTTCGAATCCGGCCGGTTCGCCACCTGAACGTCGTGGAGGGGCATGGGAAGGTCGGGGCCGCATCCGGCTACGTCCGAGTGCGGGCCGTTCGGGCGGAAGGTCGCGGGGTTCTGGGAGCGGGAGCGCCGGTACGAGGTGCCCCGCTGGTTGATCGAGCGGGCGACGGAGCGGCGGCTGGCCGGGGACTGGCGGGGCGCGTGCCGGGAAGCGGGTGTGGTCGTCGGGTTCGATCTGGCGCGGGTGGCCTCCGAGCACGGGACGGGTGTCGCCGAGGCGCTGGAGAATGATCTGCTCTATCTGGCTCCTGACCTGCTGCGCTGGCATCTGAGCGGGGACGCCGACCGCTATGAGCTGGCCGCGTACGGCGATCTGCGGCTCTTCCGTCCACGGCCGCGTCCGAACAGTCTGGAGTTCGGGCCGGCCAGGCCCGGACGGTTCCTCGCTCCCGGATACGTCTGGGACGTCCGGCGGGCGGGGGAGATCCTGGCCCGGCATGGCGGGCGCGGCCGTGCGCCGTTCTTCGAGGCGGACGGCACGCCCCGCGAGGCCGCGGAGAGCCCGGGTGATCCGGTCGGGTGGGCGGAGCGGGTCAGCGTGCTGCACGAGCGGGGCCTCGTCGAGGACGCGTTCGCGGAGGCGGGCATCCGCTTGCAACTCCACCCGGATGATCCGCAGGACCTGGACGAGCGGCGGTGGAAGCTCGGGATGCTTCCCCTGGCCCTGCACCGGATCGAGGCGGAGGTGGGGTTGCTGGGGGGTGGGCGCTTTCGCCTCAACTGGCCGCTGCAGCCGTTCCTGCCCTTGCCCCGGCCGACCGAGGTGAGCTTGATGAGCCTGCTGCTGGAGGCGCTGGACGACGGGTTGCGGGTCACCTATGTGCGCAACCGCGCTGATCTGGGGCCCGAGCCGCTGGTGGCGTTGCCGGAGTTGTTCTGGCACCGGTCCCCGGATCTGGATCTCGTGCGGGCGGGGCGGCTCACTCCGGATGAGCTGCATCCGCTCGTGCGGGAGGCGCTCTTTCCGGGACGGGACGCGGCCGGAGGCGGTGGGCCGGGGGAATCCGCGCCGCCGAAGGTCGCCCGGGTGCGGTGCGGGGACGCCTGGCACGAGGTGTCGTTCGAGCGCGGCGCGCTGCGCATCCGCGGGCACACGGACGAGGAGCGGCGGTGGGAGGAGGCGCTGCGCGCCTTCGGAGGCAAGGTCGCGGGCTGCTTCGCCGTGCGGCAGAGCTGGGACGGCGCCGGTTTCCTGCCGCGGGCGTTGCGGGAGCAGCGCCGTGAGCTGTTCCGCCGCGTCGAGCGCGGCGATACCGAAGGCGTGCTGCGGTGCCTGGACGTGGGTTACGACGCGCACGCGCGCGATGGTGATGGCCGTTCGCTGCTGCACTGGCTGCACGTTCTGGACCATGAGGTGCTGTTGCCCCGGCTGCTGGACGAGGGGTTCGATCTGGAGGCGCGCGACTTCTGGGACCGGACGCCGTTGGTGGCGGCCGTGCTCACCGGCGCCCCGGCGCCCGCGGTACGGGCGCTTGTCGACGCCGGGGCCCGGACCGACGTGCGGAGCGCGGCGATCTGGGGGGCCGAGTCGCTCGCCGAGGCCGTCCACCGCGTGACGCGGACCGGCCAGGACTTCCTCAGGTGAAGGGGCGGGCCATCTCGTCGAGGATCTCGTCGATGAGGGCGCGGCGCGGGCCGGGCGGCTGCTCCTCGGCCCAGATGTGGGCGGCCAGGCGCATGGAGCCGAGGAACGCGGCGGCGATCACGCGGGCGCGGCGGTTCCCGGCGGGCAGGCCCTCGCGGGCGCGGATCTCCTCGGCGAGGCGGCGCTCCAGCGTGGCGTAGTGCGCGAGCTGGCGGCCCAGGACGCCGGGGTGCTGGCGGGCGATGCGGGACTGCGCGGCCCATTGGGGGTCGGGTTCGCCGGCCTCGTCGTAGAGGCTGTGGAAGGCGAGGCGCAGCGCGGTCCAGGTGGTCTCGTCGGCGGGACGGTCGCTGAAGGTCTCCAGCATCCGCTCGACGCGCTGCTCGTCGCCGTAGAGGACGGCGTCCTCCTTGCCGGCGAAGTAGTTGGAGAAGGTGCGCCGGGAGACCCCGGCGGCGTCGGCGATGGACTCGACGGTGACGGCGTCGAGGCCGTGCTCGACGGCGAGGCGCATGGCGGCCTCGTGCAGCGCCTGGCGCGTCGCTTCCTTCTTGCGTTCGCGGAGTCCGCCCGGGGTGCCCATGATGTGTCCCAGCTTACCTTGGCTTCCCAGTGGGAAATTTTGCCCACTGGGAATATTCTGTGCCTCCAGAGCATTCTGTGTCACGTCACCACAATCCTTATATCCCTGGAAGGGCGGGTGCTTCGAGCGTGCAGAGCTCGTCCGCGCCGGCGTCCGCGCCGATGAGCCGGCGGCAGACACTGGAGGCCCTCAGCGGCCTCCTGCTGGTGCTGTTCGTGGCCATGCTGAGCGCGACCGTCGTCTCCACCGCGCTGCCGCAGATCATCGGCGCGCTCAAGGGCAGCCAGTCGCAGTACACCTGGGTCGTCACGGCCACCCTGCTGGTCTCCACGGCCAGCACGCCGATCTGGGGCAAGCTCGCCGATCTCTACGACAAGAAGCTGCTTCTCGAGATCGGCATCGTGATCTTCACCGTCGCGTCGCTGGTCTCCGGCTTCGCGCAGAACACCGGGCAGCTCATCGCGGCCCGCGCCGTGCAGGGCCTGGGCCTGGGCGCGCTGCAGATCCTGGTCCAGATCGTCATGGCCAGCATGATCAGCCCGCGGGACCGGGGCCGGTACTACGGCTACCTCGGCGCGGTCATGGCCGTCGCCACCGTCGGCGGCCCGCTGCTGGGCGGCCTGATCGTGGACGCCTCGTGGCTCGGCTGGCGCTGGTGCTTCTTCATCGGCGTGCCGTTCGCGGTGGTGGCCTTCGGCCTCCTGCACAAGACGCTGCACCTGCCGACGGTCCGCCGCGGCGGCGTGAAGATCGACTACTGGGGCGCGCTGCTCATCGCGGCCGGCGTCAGCCTGCTGCTGCTCTGGATCACCTTCGTCGGCGAGTCGTTCGCCTGGGTCTCCTGGGAGAGCTTCACCATGGCCGGCGCGGGCGTCGTGCTCCTGGCCGCGGCCGTCTGGGTGGAGGCGCGGGTCGCCGAGCCCGTCGTCCCGCTCGACATCATCGCCCGCCGCAACACGGCACTGTCGATCGTGGCCAGCCTGGCCGTGGGCATGGCGATGTTCGGCGGCGCGGTCTTCCTCGGCCAGTACTTCCAGATCGGCCGCGGCTACAGCCCGACCGAGGCCGGCCTGCTGACCATTCCGATGATGGTCGGCGTGCTGGGCTCGTCCACGATCATCGGACGGCTCACCACCAAGACCGCGCGGGTCAAGCCCTACATCGTGTTCGGCACGGTCGTGCTGACCGCCGGGTTCGCCGCGCTGAGCGTCATCGACCACGCCACGCCGCTGCCGTACGTCGCGTTCGGGATGCTGCTGGTCGGCATCGGGGTCGGCGCGTCCATGCAGAACCTGGTCCTGGTCGTGCAGAACTCGGTGCCGCTGAAGGAGGTCGGCGCCGCCAGCGGGGCCGTCACCTTCTTCCGCTCACTGGGCGGGACGATCGGCGTGTCGGTGCTCGGCGCCGTCCTGGCCAACCACGTCGCCACCAACATCACGCGCGGCCTGGAGCGGCTCGGCATCCAGGGCGGCGGGGCCGGGGGCGACCTCGACATCGCGGCGCTGCCCGCCCCCGTCCGGGAGATCGTGCGCGCCGCCTACGGCGACGCCACCGGGCACATCTTCCTGATCTCGGCGGGGATCGCGGTCGTCGGGATCGTCGCGGCGCTGGCGCTCAAGCCGGTCGTGCTGCGGGACGCGCTCGACCTGCCCGCCGACACCGCTCCCGAGGCCGCGACCGCCCCGGAGACCGCCCCGGAAACCGTCCCGGCCCCCCGGCCCGCGGACGACCCGAAGGAGGCCGGGGTCACGCCTTCCGGGCGCTGATCGACTCCATGAGCGACGGCCACACGGCCGTCGCCTCCCGGATCCAGGCCGGCCAGTTGTGGCGCCCGTCACCGTAGATGTTCGCGGTGTACGGGACGCCCAACTGGTCGAGCCGTTTCCGGAACTCCTTGTTGTTGGCGCCGATCGCGATCTCGCTCAGCAGGCCGATGTCCCACGGCGCCACGTCCGGGTCGCCGGGGCCGGGCCGGCCGGTCGTCCCGGCGGTGAAGTGCAGCTTGGTGCCGCGTAGTTTCTCGGCCAGCGCGTACGGGTCGTACGCCTTCCAGCTGGCGTCGTCCAGCCGCGGGATGCCCCAGATGGCGTACGGGTCCTGGCCGTTGGCCGCGTTCGTGAACATCAGCATCGCCGGGATCCCGGGCGACCGCATCGACAGCAGCCCGCTCAGCGACACCACGTGCTCGAACAGGCCCGGGTGCCGCGCCGCGTACGACACCGCGCCCTGCGCGCCGGAGGAGTTGCCGATCGCGGCCCGCAGCGCCCCGCCGTGGTAGTTGCGCTCGACGAGCTGCCGCACCTCGGTCGTGTGGAAGGTCTCCCACCGGGGCGTGCCGCGCTTGCCGTAGTTGTGCCAGTCGGCGTACGAGCCGTTCGCCGCCTCCGGCATGACCACGATGACGTCGTACCGGGCCGCCCACTCCTCGATGTCGGTGTTGCGCGTCCACGAGGTGTAGTCGTCCTGGCCGCCGTGGAAGGCGTAAAGGACGGGCCAGGTGGTCGTGGCGCCCTCGCTCCAGCCCGCCGGCAGCAGGATGCGGGTCTTCACGGACTTCCCGAGCGACGGCGAGTCGATGGTCACGTCGACCTGGCGGGCGCTCAGCCGGGTCTCCTTGACGATCTCCGCCCCGGTGTCGGCGCGCAGTCCCGCGCCGGCCCGGGCGGGGCCGGCGGTGACGGTGCCCGCCGCGGCGACGGCGGCCATGGCGAGGGCGCCCGCGGCCAGGGAGCGGCGCCAGGAAATGCGTGTCATTGCCTTCACCTCGCGGCTCGGGAACTGCCCTGCAGTGTGCTCGACCGCGGCGGCGCGGGCTATGGGCGGGAGTGACAACTCGCCCCGGTGGTACTGGCCGGGATTGAGTGACGGCTGCCCCCGCCCGCCGATTGTCAGGACGTTAATAACGGCCGCTCCGAATACCTGTCCTGGGGCAGAAGCCGGTTCGGTGAGGCGGCCTCTACGGTCGTGGTGCGAGCGGCGCCCGCAGCCGGACGACACAGGCGGTGACAGCAGCACATGACCGGACCATCGGGCCTCCGAGCCCGCGCCCTGGCGGCCTGGCGGATCGGCGTCATGATGGCGCGCAGCGGGCTTCTGCGGCCCGGCCCGCCGCACCGGGTCGCCCGCCAGCTGAACGCGCTGCGCCGCTGGGGCACCCTCATGGGCGGCACGGTGGTGTCGTCGGCGGGCCGCGACCCCGGGTGGACGGCGATCGTCGACGACGACGGCGAGCTCACCTACGCCGAGCTGGACGAGCGCACCGACCGGCTCGCCGCCGCCCTCGGCGCGCTCGGCTCCCCGTCCCGGGTCGCGGTGCTGTGCCGCAACCACCGCGGCATGGTCCAGTCGCTGGTGGCGTGCAGCAAGCTGGGCGCCGACCTGGTGATGCTCAACACCGGGATGAGCACCGCGCAGCTGCTGGACGTCGTGCGCGGGCAGCGCGTCGAGGTGGTGATCGCCGACCCCGAGTTCGGGGAGTTCCTGGACGCGGTCCCGGAGGGCGTGCGGGTGGTCACCGCGTACGGCCCCGACTCGGACATGGAACGGCTGATCGCCGGGGCGGCCGGCGCCCGGATCCGGCCGCCGGCGCGCGCCGGGCGCACGATCGTGCTCAGCTCCGGCACCACCGGCACGCCCAAGGGCGCCGACCGGCACTCGCGGCCCGGCATGACGCCGCTCGCCTCGATCCTGTCCCGGATCCCCTTCCGGGTGCGCGAGCGGGTGCTCATCGAGGCGCCGCTGTTCCACACCTGGGGGTACGCGATGCTCCAGGCCGCCGTCCCGCTGCGCGCCACGATCGTGCTGCGGCGCCGCTTCGACCCCGAGCGGACGCTCCGCGCGGTCGCCGAGACCGGCGCGACCGCGCTGATCGTCGTGCCGGTCATGCTGCAGCGCGTCCTGGAACTGCCCGGGGAGGTGCGGGGCCGGTACGACACGTCCACGCTGCGGATCACCGCCGCGAGCGGGTCGGCGCTGCCCGGGGCGCTGGCGACCGCGTACATGGACGCCTTCGGCGACCACCTCTACAACCTGTACGGGTCGACCGAGGCGTCGTGGGTCAGCATCGCGACCCCGGCCGACCTGCGGGCCTGCCCGGACACCGCGGGCACCCCGCCGCCCGGCACCCGGCTGGCGATCCTGGACGAGCGCGGCGAGCCGGTGCCGCCCGGGACGACCGGCCGCATCTTCGCCGCCAACGAGCTGCTGTTCGCCGGGTACACCGGCGGCGAGACCAAGGAGATGCGGGACGGCCTGATGAGCCTGGGCGACGTCGGGCACCTGGACGAGCGGGGCCGGCTGTTCGTCCGCGGCCGGGACGACGACATGATCGTCTCGGGTGGGGAGAACGTGTTCCCGAGCGCGGTGGAGGAGGTCCTGGCCGTGCTGCCGGAGGTGCGGGAGGTGGCCGTGGTGGGCGCCCCCGACCCCGACTTCGGGCAGCGGCTGGTGGCCTACGTGGTGCGGAACCCTGACACGGAGTTGGACGCCGGCGCGGTGCGCGAGCATGTGCGCTCCCGGCTGGCCCGCTTCGCCGTGCCGCGCGACGTGCACTTCGTGGACGAGCTGCCGCGCAACGCCACCGGCAAAATCGTCCGCGCCAGGCTGGCCCCCGCCGCCCAGGACGACCCCGCCTGAGTCAGGACGCCGGGTCAGGAGCGTCGGGCGGTTCCACGACGAACCACAGGCGGGTCTCGCCGGAGGACCGCTCCAGCGCCCACTCGGCCGACAGCGCGTCGATGACCGCCAGGCCGCGGCCGTGGTCGACGCAGCGCCGGGCCGGGTCCTTGCGGACGTCGGCGGGGCCGTCGTCGCGCACCTCGACGCGCAGCCGCCGGCCGTCGGTCGCGACGGTGATCCCGATCGCGCCCGAGCCGTGCAGCACGGCGTTGGCCAGGGCCTCGGCGGTCATCAGCTCGATGTCGTCCAGCACGTCCGGGGCGCCGACGACCTTGGCCGCGCGCTCGCGGACGGCGCGGCGCACCGCCCGCCCGTCGCCGGGGGAGCCGGTCGCGGCGGGCAGCAGCAGCCGGTCGCCGAGCCGGTCCATCGCGGGTTCGCTCGTGCTCGTGCTCACGGTGTCGCACCTAGGGTCACGGGGTCACCACTCTGCGAGTCGGAAGATCGGCGGCGCGCACCGTACGCGGTTCACGATCGAATTCGCCGGGCGCCCCTGCCCCGAGCCGGAATCCGGGACGGCTCGCGGTGCCCGGTGCCCGCTCATCTGGCGGGACCACCGTATCGGTGCCGGAGCCGTCCGGACATCGTGGAACAAGTAAACTTCCTCGGTCGGATCGCTCACCGGTCTCCGTATCGGAGATGAGCACAGTGAAACATCCGGTTTGTCAATTCATGAACGGCCGGTGCCGTCGGCGGCGGCCTTCCAGAGCGCCAGCAGCGGGGGCGGCCAGTAGCGCCCCGGCAGCAGCATGGTGCTCTCGGTCTCCGGATGGATGATCAGCGGGAACGTGCCCGCGGCCAGATGGCGGTCCGGGACGTGCCGGCGGGCGACCAGCACCGTGGTGGCGTACACCGGCAGGCTGCCCACCAGCGGGCGCGGCACCGGGGCGCGGGAGGGCCGCCGGTCCGGGTCGGCGAGCATCGCCGCGAACTTCCGCAGGTCCGGGTCGCCGGGGGCGGCGCCGCGCAGCCTGAACAGCCGGCCCGCGATGTCCTGCAGGTCGTCGGGCATCTCGTCGAAGGCCGGGTCGGGGCTGTAGATGACCAGCGCGGGCCGGTCGCCCCGGCCGCGCCGGAACAGCGACGCGTCCGCCTGGACGACGCTGCCCCACACCACCCGTCCGTGGGCGAGCAGCATCTCCTGGCGTTCCAGGACGTCGCGGAGGATCGTCCGCAGCGAACCGTCGCGGGCCAGGCGCAGCCACACCGGGGCACCGAGCCGGACCTCGCGGGCGTCGCCGCGCTCGAACGCGCGGGGCGGGGGGCCGAACCGTTCACGGCAGAGCTCGATGATCTCCCGCCCGATCCGCGTCATGATCCGGACGATAGCCCGCGTGCGGGGCCGAATCGGACGGCGCCCCCCGCCCGCGGCCCGGCCGCGGGCGCCTCAGTGGAACAGGCGGGCCAGCTCGATCCGGGAGCGCAGCCCGAGCCGGGTGAAGATGTTGCGCAGGTGGCCGTCCACCGTCCGCGGGCTGATGACGAGCCGGGCGGCGATCTCCCGGTTGGTGGCGCCGCCCGCGACCAGCCGCGCGATCTGCAGCTGCTGCGCGGTCAGCTCCGCCAGCGGCCCCGGCCGCCCGGTGGACCCGTCCGGCGCCGGCCGCTCCAGCGTCTCCCCCGCCGCCCGCAGCTCCGCGAGGGCGCGGGCGGCCCAGCGCTCGGCGCCCGCCCGCTGGAAGATCTGCGCGGCGTTGCGCAGGTGCGGCCGCGCGTCCCGGGGCCGCCGGCCGCGCCGCAGCCGGTGCCCGTACAGCAGCGCGGTCCGGGCCAGCTCGAACGCCGAGTCGCCCCCCTCGTGCAGCCGCAGCGCCTCCTCGAAGTGCTTGCCGGCGGTCTCGTCGTCCTCGGCCAGCAGCGCCCGGCAGCGTTCGGCCAGCGCCGCCCGCACAGGGGCGCGGCCGTCGCCCGCCCAGCGCTCGAACGCCGCGAACGCGCGCAGCGCCGTGCCGCGCCGCCCGGTCCGCACCGCCGCCTCGACCAGGTGCGGGATCGCCAGCAGCCGCAGCACCGGGTACGCCGACCCCGAACCCGCCGGGTGCCGCAGCCGGGCGGCGGCGTCGGCCGGACGGTCGTCGGCCAGGTCCAGGCAGGCCATCGCCCAGGTGTCCAGGGACGTGGCGCGGATCAGGCCGCGCCGCCCGCCCTCCTCGGCCAGGCCGTCCAGCTGCTCCAGCGCCGCCTCCCGGTCGCCGCGGAAGGCGGCCAGCAGCGCCAGCACGGCCCGCTGCTCGATCAGCTGGTTGCGCTGCCCGGCGGCGCGGGCCAGCCGCATCCCCTCGCGGGCCGTGGCCTCGGCCGCCGGGTAGCGGCCGAGCATGATCTCGCAGTGCGCGAGCAGCGTCATCGCGCGCGGCTCCACCACCGTGCCGCCGCGCCCGCGCGTCCCGGCGACGCCGCGGGCGGCCAGGTCGCGGGCGCGGCGGTCGTCGCCCAGCGCCATCGCGGCGACGCTCGCCCAGGAGCGGACGGACGGCTCGTCGATCGCCTCCGCCGCGCCCAGGACGCGCCGCAGCCGCCGCTCCGCCTCGTCCTGCCGGTGCTTGGCCGCGGCCTTCAGCCCCGCGAAGTAGTCGCGGAACAGCTCCATCACCGGCACGGCGGTTCCGGGGGGAGGCGACGGCAGCGCGATCGCGCGTTCGGTGATGCCGCGGTAGCAGTGGTGGTCGCCGGTGGTGTCGGCGGCGGCCTGCGCCTTCAGCAGCGCCTCCAGCGCCAGCGCCGGGTCCACGCCCGCCAGCCGGTCGGCGGCCTCCTGCAGGATCCACAGCGCCATCACCGGCAGCCCGTCGCACATCTCGATCTCGCCCTGGAGCAGGTCGGCGCGCCCGATCCGCCCGGGGTCGGACGTGCACGGCCGGACCTGCCGGAGCATCGCGCGGGCGCGCCGGGTCCGTCCCGCGGTCCAGGCCTGGCGGGCCGCGGCGATATAACGGTCCGCCCGGATCTCCGGCGCCGCGGTGAGGACCGCGGAACGCTGCCAGATCCGGGACGCCTCCTCGTGCCGCCCGTCGTTCCGCAGGGACTCGGCGGCACGGGCCAGCTCGGCGGCGAGCGCGTCGTCGGGCTCCTCGGCCAGCGCCGCCCGGTGCCAGCTGCGCCGCGGGGCGAGCCCGTCGCGGTCCAGGGCGCGGGCCAGCAGCTCGTGCACGGACCGCCGCTCGGCCGGCGGGGCGTCGGCGTACACGCTGGAGCGGATCAGCGCGCTGGGCGTCTCGACCCGGTCGCCGTCCACCAGGATCAGCCCGGACGCGCGGGCCCACTCCAGCTCCCGCAGGTCGATGCCGTCCTCGCCGGCGGCGCGGGCGAGGGTGTTCAGGTCGAGCCGGTCGTCGGCGGCGGCCATCAGCACCAGCCGCCGCGCCCCGGCGGTCAGCCGCAGGTAGCGCCGCCGGTAGTGGGAGCGCAGCGCGCTGCGCGGCGGCAGCGCGCGCGGCGGCGGGGCCGTGCCGGACAACTGCTCGGGGGTGAGCGCCGCGGTGAGCTCCACCAGCGCCAGCGGGTTGCCCGCCGCCAGCTCGGCGATCTCTTCGGCGGCCTCCTCGTCCAGCGCGCCCCGGGTCAGGTCCTCCAGGACGCGCAGGCCCGCGGCCTCGTCCAGCGGGGCCGGGCGCAGCGCCGGGATGTCGGCCAGGCACTCGACCACCGGTGACACGGGCGGCCCCGGCCGGGCCGCGAACACCATCGCGACCGGGACGCCGCGGAGCCGCCGGGCGGCGAACGCCAGCGCTTCCAGCGAGACCCGGTCCAGCAGGTGCGCGTCGTCGACCAGGCACAGCACCGGGCCGTCGGCGGCGGCCTCCGACAGCAGCGCGCACACCGCCGAGTACAGGGTGAACGGCGCGGCCCCGTCGCGGTCGGCGCCGCCCGCGAGCGGCGCCAGCGACCCGGCCAGCGCCTCCGGCAGCCGCGCGATCGCACCGGACACGGGATGCAGCAGCCGGTGCAGCCCCGCGTACGGGACGGCGCACTCCTGCCGGACGCCGCGCGCGTGCAGCGTCCGGAAGCCGGGACCGGCCCGCTCTGAGGCGGCCTCCAGCAGCGCGGTCTTGCCCAGGCCGGGCCCGGCGAGCACGGCCAGCGCCCCGCCCTGGCCGTCCCGGGCCTGGTCGAGGAGCCCGCCGATGGCCTCCAGCTCCCGGTCACGGCCGTGCAGCACGGCCGGGGCCGGGGCGGCGTCCCGGTGGCGGTCCGGGACGGCCTCCAGCAGGCGGGCGGCGGTCGTCGTGGCGGTCACGTCACACTCTCCGTTCGTGTCGATCGGGCGCACGAACCCCCGCTTGTCGCCTCTTCCGGACGCCGCCGGGCCGATGGGCCGGCCCGGCGGCGTCCCCCCTCAGAGGCGGAGCCCGCCGGCCGTCAGCCCGCGGGCGGGTTGTAGCCCTTGGCGAGCTCGGACTCCTTGGACGGCTCGACGAGCTTGGTGCCGCCCTGGGACGCCTTGTCCGGCTTGACGATGAAGCTGCCGCGCGCCGACGGGCGGTTCCACTGGGTGAAGTCCATCGTGGCGGCGCCGAACCCGAGGTCGAACCTGGCGTTCGAGCGGTGCGCGGCGACGATGCCGTCCCGGGTGAGGTCCTTGCTCTGGCACGCCTTCTTCAGCGCCTCGCCGACGATGGCGGCGGTGACGTAGCCGGAGTACACCGCCGAGTCCAGCGGCTCCCCCTTGTAGGCCATCTGGTACTCGCCCGCGAGCTTCTGCAGCGCCGGGGTCCCGGAGCTGAACGGCGGGCCCGCGGTGGCCACGTAGTAGTCCTTCTGCATGATCCCGCCCACCTGGGTGGCCAGGAGCTGCTGGGCGAACGCGGAGTTGCTCGCGGCGTACGGCACGTTCAGCCCGCTCGCCGCGGCCACGCCCACCAGGGACGCGGCCTGCTTGGGGCTCACGCTGACCAGGATCGCCTTCACCCCGGCCTTCTTGAACGCGCCGGCCTGCGCGGTCATGTCCGCGTCGGTGGCCTTCACCTGCTGCTCGACCAGCGTCAGCCCGGCCTTCCCGGCCGCGTACTTGGCGCCGGCCAGGGCGCTCAGCCCGTAGTCGCCCTCCAGGTACAGGTGGCCGACCTTGTCGCCCTTCTTCACGCCCTTGGCCCGCATGAGGAAGTCGACGCCGTTGATGATGTCCAGGTCGTAGGTGGTGCCGGTGAGCTGGACGTACTTGCTGCCGAGCAGGGTGTGCGACCACGCCTGCGGGATGGTGAGCAGGTGGTCGTTCTCCAGCCGCTGCCGCAGCGCGATCGTGATCGGCGACCCGATGACCTGCGGGATCGCCGCCGAGCGCGGGCCGACCTCGCTGTAGGCGGCCAGCGCCTTCTGCACGTCGTAGCCGTGGTCGCGGACCACCAGCTCGATCTTGCGGCCGCAGACCCCGCCGGCCGCGTTCAGCTGGTCGTAGTACAGCTTCTGCGCCTGGGTGACGCCCTTGCCGAGCGCGGCGTACGGCCCGGTCAGGTCGGTCAGCGCGGACAGCGTGATCTTGTCCTTGGTGACCCCGGGACCGGCCTTCACGTCGCCGGACCCGCCGCCCTCGGCGGCCTTGCCGCTGCATCCCGCGGCACCCACCGCGACACTGAGGGACACGGCCGCCGCGGCGAGCATTGCCCGCCGCCGGTTCATCGGATGCTTCATGCGCGTTGCTCCTCGGGTTCATGGCTGGCTTGGCCGGCTTTGCCGGTGCTGTGCGGGGCTGGAGGGGGAGCTCCGGTGCGGTGGCGGGAGGAGGCGCGCCCGCGGCGGAACCGGGCGGCCGCGCCGAGCAGTCCGCCCGGCAGGAAGAGCAGGACGGCGACGAACACCGCGCCGTACACCAGCCGGGCCGCCTCGGCGGGCGCGACGCCCGAGGGCGCGCCGGGCTCGGCGACCAGCGGGATGGCCTCGCCGTAGCGGGTGAGCAGGGAGGGGAGCACGGCGACGAACACCGCGCCGAGCACGGCGCCGGCCACCGTGCCCAGCCCGCCGATGACGATCATGGCCAGGTAGTCCAGGGCCAGCGCGAGCCCGAAGTAGTCGGGGACGGTCCGCTGGAAGACCAGGGCCAGCAGCACCCCGGCCAGGCCCGCGTACATCGACGACAGCACGAACGCGGCGGCCCGGTAGCGGCCGACCGGCACGCCCAGCGCCCCGGCGGCGATCTCGTGGTCGCGCAGCGTGTTGAGGGCGCGGCCGGGACGGGACCGCAGCACGCCGCGGGCGAACCAGGCCGACAGCAGCAGGACGGCCAGCGCCAGGTACCAGAGCCGCTCCAGGCCCCCGAACGGCACGCCCAGCACCAGTACCGGCTGCGGCACGTCCGCGAACGTGAACCCGAACAGCTCCAGCGGCGGCACCGCGCGCCCGTTGACGCCGCCGGTCACCGGATCGGCGCGGAACAGGACGTGCTGGCCGAGGAAGACCAGCGCGAGCGTGGCGACGCCGAGGGAGGCGCCCTTGAGCCGTGCCGCGATCGGGGCGCAGAGCCCGCCGGCGGCCCCGGCGATCGCGACCGCGGCGAGCGCGGCCAGCCAGGTGGGCAGGCCCAGGCCGGTCAGCTCGTGCCCGGCGGCCTTCTCCGGCTCGGCCGCCAGCCACACGTAGGAGTACGCGCCGACGGCGAGGAAGAAGGCGTGCCCGAGGGACAGCTGGCCCGCGGCGCCGGTGAGGACGTTCAGGCCGATGGCGCCGACCGCGGCCGACATCGCGAACAGCCCCGCCTGGAGCCAGAACGACCCCGCGTAGAACGGCAGGACCAGCAGCCCGGCCAGGCCCGCGACCAGGAGCACCCGGGGCAGTCGTTCAGACACGGGCGGCCTCCCGCGTCCCGAACAGGCCGGCCGGGCGGGCCAGCAGCACCGCGACCATCAGCAGGTACGGCGCCACCTCGGCGAAGCCGCCGCCCAGCAGCGAGAAGTCGGCCTGGTAGCCGACCACCGCGGACTCGGTGATCCCGATCAGCAGCCCGCCGACCAGCGCCCCGGTGGTGGAGTCCACCCCGCCGATCACCGCGGCGGGCAGCGCCTTCAGCGCGGCGAACGAGGTGGTGCGGTCGAGGCCGGGGGTGGGGAACACGCACAGGAACAGCGCGGCCAGCGCGGCGAACGCCCCGGCCACCGCCCACGCCCCCGCCGACACCCGGCCCAGCCGCACGCCCATCAGCGCCGCGGTCTCCCGCCGCTCGGCGGTGGCCCGCATCGCGATGCCCCACGAGGTGTACTTGAACGCCAGCAGGAACGCGGTGATGGCCACGACCGCGACGGCGATCGCCGCCAGCCGGGTCTGCGCGATCGTGACGTCGCCCAGCCGGACCACCCGGTCGCCCCACGGGTCGCCCAGCGGCAGCACCCGGGTGCCGATCCGCCGGGTCAGCTCGACGGTGAGGATGATGTCGACGCCGATCGTGACGATGCTGAGCGTGGAGTGCCCGCCCGCCGCGTTCGCCTTCAGCCGCCGCAGCACCAGCACCTCCACCAGCGCGGCCAGCGCGGCCGTGGTGCCGATGCCGAGCAGCAGCGCGGCGGCGAACCCGATGTCGTCGTGCAGTTCGGCGATGACGTAGCCGCCGGCCAGCAGCAGCGACGGCTGGGCGAAGTTGATGACCTCGGTGGCCTTGTAGATGATCACGAAGCCCAGCGCGATCAGCGCGTAGACGGCCCCGCTGGACAGCCCGTTGACCAGGACCTCGGCGAACGCGCTCACGTGCTCTCGCTCCTCTCTCCGTTGCCTCCGGTGCCGAGGTAGGCCCGGATCACCTCGGGGTCGCGCTGGACGGCGGCGGGCGGGCCGGAGGCGATCCGCCGGCCGAAGTCGAGCACCGTGACCTCGTCGGCCAGCCGCGCCACCATGTCCATGTCGTGCTCGACCAGCAGGAGCGACAGCCCGAGCCCGGCCCGGACCTGGCGCAGCGTGGCGGCCATCGCGAGCCGCTCCGCGCCGTTCATCCCGGCGACCGGCTCGTCCAGCAGCAGGATCCGCGGCTCCAGGCACAGCGCCCGCGCCAGCTCGACCCGCTTCTGCACGCCGTACGGCAGCAGGCCCGCCGGGGTCGCCAGATGCTCCTCGATGCCGACGAACTCGGCGATCTCCCGGACCCGGTCGCGGTGCCGCCGCTCCTCGCGCCGCCCGCCGGGCAGCCGCAGCCCGGCCGACACGAACCCGGTGCGGGTGAGCCGGTGCCGGCCGAGCATGAGGTTGTCGGCGGTGCTGAGCCGTCCCGACAGGGCGATGTTCTGGAACGTGCGGGCCATCCCGAGCGCCGCGATCCGGTGCGGCGCGAGGGAGGTGAGCTCGGTGCCGCCCAGCCGCACGCTCCCCGATGTGGCCCGGTACACGCCCGACAGCACGTTGAAGCAGGTGGACTTGCCCGCGCCGTTGGGGCCGATCAACGCGTGCAGGCTGCCGGGCGCGACGGTGAGGCTCACCTCGTCCAGCGCGGTCAGCCCGGCGAACCGGACCGTGAGCCGGTCCACGACCAGTTCCGGCGCGTCCGGGTGCGCGGCCTCCGCGGCCTCGGGGTGGGGGGCGGTGGCGCTCATCCGGTCCACCTCGACAGCGTGCGGACGGGCGCGGCGGCGGCGATCGCGTCGTCGGTGGCGTCGTTCTCCGTGCTGACCCCCAGGTAGCGGTCCCGGACCTCGGGGGAGGAGGCCAGCTCCCGCGCCGGACCCTCCAGCGCGACCGCCCCGACCTCCAGCACGTAGGCGTAGGAGGCCAGCTCCAGGGCCAGCGCCGCGTTCTGCTCGATCAGCAGCACCGCGATGCCCTCGCCGTTGATCGCGCGGATCGTCTCCGCGATCCGGCCGATCATGATGGGGGCCAGGCCCAGCGACGGCTCGTCCAGCAGCAGCAGCCGCGGCTCGGCCATCAGCGCGCGGCCGATCGCCAGCATCTGCTGCTCGCCGCCGGACAGCAGCCCGGCGCGCTGCCGCTCGCGCTCGGCCAGCACCGGGAACAGCCGCAGCACCCGGTCCCGGGCCGCCGCCACGGACCTGCGGTCGCGGGCCCCCAGCGCGCCCGCGCGCAGGTTCTCCCCGACCGTCATGCGCGCGAAGATCTCCCGGCCCTCGGGGACCTGGACCACCCCGCTCCGGACGATCCGGTCCGGCCGCCGGTCCCGGGCCGCACGCCCGCCCGGGGCGTCCGCGCCGGCGCCGATCGTGCCGCCGCGGACCGTTCCGCCGTGGTAGCCGAGCACGCCCGAGATCGCCCGCAGCAGCGTGGACTTGCCCGCGCCGTTGCCGCCGAGCACGGCCACGAAACCGCCCTCGGGCACCAGGAGGGAGACCTCCCGCAGGGCCCGCACCGGGCCGTAGTCGACCGTCAGATCGGTCACGGTCAGTGCCGGTGGACTCATGCGGGAGCCCTCCCGTGCAGCGGTCGCCGAGCGCGCACCTTGCCTCCTTCAGAGCCTCAGTCGGGCCGGGGGTTGAACAAGAGCACGGGCCGTGAGAGGAGGTCTAGAGCGGCGTTCTCATTGAGGGAGGCGAAGCAACCGGCGGACCCGCCGATTGTGAGCGGACACAATCCCTCCGGCCGCCGCCCCCGGTGACTGGTCACAACCGCGCGCCGATGGCACCATGGCGCCACTTCTCGTGGAGGAAGGTGAAGGCGGTGTCGAGCCCGACGACGTCAACCGACCGCAGTGGGACCGCGATCATGCGCAAGGCGGTCCAGCGGCTCACCGATCGGCTGCCCGACCTCGCCGACCGGCTGGTCGCCGAGATCCTGCGCGGCGACGGTGAGGAATGGGAGCGCCCCTCCGGGCTGCGCGACGACCTGTGGCAGGTGTGCCACATCGGTCTCGGCCACGGCATGGAGGCGATCCTCGACCCCGACCGCGGCCGCACCGACCTGGAATGGGCCGCCCGGCTGGGCCGCCGCCGCGCCGAGCAGGGCCAGCCCCTCGACCAGCTGCTGCGCTCGTACCGGCTGGCCGGCATGGTGTTCTGGGAGGCCGTCGTCGAGGCGGTCGCGCAGGACGAGCCCGCGCACGTCCCGACGCTGGTCCGGCACGCCACCCGCACCTGGTACGCCATCGACGAGCAGTCGAGCACGGCCGCCGCCGCCTACCACCGCACCGAGTACGACCTGCTGCGCCGCAACGAGGAGCGGATGCAGGCGGTCGTGGACGCCCTGCTGGAGGGCCACGGCACCGACGGCGGCCTGCTCGCCACCGCCAACGAGGTGCTCGGGCTGCCCGAGCAGGGCCGGTACGCCGTCGTCGTCCTCGGCCAGGCCGACATGGCCGCGCGGCCGGGCCCCGCCGCGTCCCGCGCCGGGGTGCAGGCCGCCGAGTCGGTCTCCACGACGGGCGGGATCCGCTTCCTGTGGCGAATGCGCGCCGAAACCCAGGTCGCGCTGGTCGCGCTGGGCAACGCGAGCCTGGACGAGCTGATCGAGGCGGTCCGGCCGCACGTCCGGGCGCACGCGGGCGTCAGCCCCGTCGTGCACGCGCTGTCGGAACTGGGCACGGCCCGCTGGCTGGCCGAACTGGCGCTGCGCACCTGCTGGTCGGACGAGCCCGAGATCGCCCTGCTGGACCGGCGGCTGCCCGCCGCGCTGGTGGTCTCCCAGCCCCGGCTGGCCGGACGGCTCGGCCGCACCGTCCTGGGCCCGTTGTACGAGATCGACCCGGTCTATCGGGACGTGCTGCTGTCGACCCTCACCACCTGGCTGGAGTGCGACGGCTCGGCCGCCCGCGCCGCGGCCAGGCTGTACTGCCACCACAACACCGTGCTCAACCGGCTGCGGCGGATCGAGCAGCTCACCGGGCGGCTGCTGGCCCGTCCCGGCGACCTGACCGAGGTGGTGCTGGCGCTGAGCGCCGTCCGGCTGCTGGACCCGGCCCCGGGCCTCGACTCCTGATCGGGCCCGGGCGCGGCGGCCGGGCTCACTCGCCGATGCGGCGGGAGAGCGCCTGCAGGAAGATCTTGACGATCTGGTCCGGCGACTCGGCCACGTACACGCCGCCGGGCACGACCTCGGCGATCCGCCGCAGCTCCCGGGTGTCCACGTCGCGGCCCACCCCGATCATGACGATCTGCACCGGCCGGCCCGGATCGGTGATCTCCCGCAGGTCGGCCAGCGTGCGCTCCAGCGACGGGCCGCCCGGGTCGTCGTTGCCCTTGCCGTCGGTGAACAGCAGCACCGTGTTGCCGAACTCGGCCTTGTGGGTGCGGGTCATCTCCCGGTACGCCGCCGTGAGCGTCTCGAACAGCCCGGTGTCGCCCGTCGTCTTCGGCCGGACCGACCCCAGCCGGGACAGCACCGCCTGCCGCCGCGTCGCCGACCCGATCCGCTCGCCGAGCGGGCCCACCGGCACCAGCTCCCGCCAGTCCTGGTCGCCCTGCAGCTCGGTGGAGAACGCCCACACGCCGAGCTCGGTGTCGTTGGACATCATGCTGAGCCCGCCCTGCGCGGTCCGGGCGGTGGCCTGCAACCGGGTGATGCCCGGCGCGATCGGCTCGGCCATCGTCCCGGAGATGTCCAGCAGCGTCAGGATGCGGATGCCGAGCGACAGCTTCGACCAGGACTGCATGACCTGCCGGACGGCGGCGGGTTTGGGCGCGGGCAGCTCGCGCGGCCGTCCCGGGTTCACCCCGGCCGCCGCGGTGAACGAGCCGGGCGCCTTCCCGTCGGGGGAGCGGTAACCCAGCTCGCGCACGTCGGCGCGGGTGGCCTCGGACGCCATCGCGCGTTCGAGCCGGCGCGCGGCGGCCCGGCGGCCGGGATCGGCCGTCGTGATCGTGAACGGGTGGTCCAGCGAGAGCGTGCCCTCCTGCGGGTAGAGCGCCACGGCGGGCTCGGCGGGCCGGGTCCGGTTGAACGCCCACACGTCCCGTTCGGAGGCCAGCGCGATCGGCTGCCTGCCGGTCGCCGCCGGACGGAACCGGGTGAACTGCGACTCCACGGTCGGCAGCGTGCTCTCCCGCGCGGTGCGGACGATGCCGGTGAAGATCGAGTCCTTGTTGGGGTCGTTGGCCAGCAGGATGTCGGTGAGGACGAGCGCGTGCATCCCGGCGGCGACGCGGGCCGGGTCGGGGACCAGCAGCCGCACCGAACCGGGCGGGATCACCGCGTTCTTGGTGACCGCGCCGCCCGCCGTGCCCCCGGCGGCGTTGAGCAGGTTGTCCCAGGACGGGGCGGCCGTGACGCCCTGCCGGGCGAGGGAGGCGGCCAGGGTGCGGGGCAGCGCGACGACGACCGGGCTGCGCGCGACCGAGGTCCGGGTGACCTCGACCGCGCCGCCACCCGCCGGCGCGGGGGACGGGGACGGGGTGGAGCCGGGGCTCGCAGGCGTGGCGGCGGCCAGCGCCGTCCAGAGGGACGAGTCGGGGATCCACACGTCGGGCCGCCGGTCGCCGGTGCCCTGCGGGACGCTGCGTCCGGCCAGCAGCGCGGCCATCGCCCCCGGGTCCGCCTTGCGCACCACGGCCCGCGCGCAGCGCCCGCCCTCCCCGCCGGCGTCGCCGCCGGGCCGGACGTTCGTGGGGAGGCGGTCGGTGTTGAAGCGGAGGGCTGCCTTGGCCATCGCGGGCTCGATGCCGGGCGCCACGGCCACGTCCAGCGTGACCGTGTCATCGCCGGAGCATGCGGCGCCGGCGCTCGCGAACGCGTACGCGCCGATGCCGAGCAGTGTGGCGAGCGTGACCGCCCCGGCCAGGGGGACGAGCACCTCGGCCCACCTTCTCCGTCCTCCGCCGCCGTACCGGCCGTACTCGGAACCGCTCATCGCCTACCTCGTTTTCGGAGCGAGGGTAAGGCCGCCGCGTTGTATTGTGCCGCGTTTCTCCGGAATGATCCCGTCGTAATCGGGATTCGTCCGGAAAAGAGGTTAAGTCGGGTTTTGGCGGGTGTTTTGTGAAGGGCAACCCTGCCGTTCCAGCCAGGTCAGCGCCTCGTCCACCGTGCCCACCGTCGGAGCGTCCGGCGCCGGCGGCCGGTCGACCATCACCACCGGCACCCCGAGCCGCCGCGCGGCGGTCAGCTTGGCGGCCGTCATCGCACCGCCGCTGTCCTTGGTGACCAGCACGTCCACCCGGTGCTCGCGCATCAGCGCCAGCTCGCCGTCCACGCTGAACGGCCCGCGCCCCGGCACCGCCAGCGTCCGCGGCGGCAGCGGCGGCCCCGGCGGGTCCACCGAGCGCACCAGGAAGAAGCGGCGGGCGTCCCCGGCGAACGCCGCCAGATCCGTGCGGCCGACAGTGAGGAAGACCCGCTCGCCGGGAAGGCGCGCCGCGGCCTCCGCCAGGGACGGCACGCGCCGCCAGTCGTCGCCGGGCCCCTCCGTCCAGCCGGGGCGCCGCACGACCAGCAGCGGCACGCCCGCGCGCCCGGCCGCCGCGACCGCCGACGCCGTGATCGCGGACGCGAACGGGTGCGTGGCGTCGATCACCGCGCCGATCCGCTCCGCGTCCAGCCAGGCCGCCAGCCCGTCCGCGCCGCCGAACCCGCCGACCCGCGTCGCCCCCGGCGGCAGCGCGGGATCGGCGACCCGCCCCGCCAGCGAGGTGACCGCCTCGACGCCCCGTCGGCCGGCCAGCAGCCCCGCCAGCCGGCGGGCCTCACCGGTCCCGCCGAGCACCAGCACACGCACAGGGTGCATGTTAGGTGCGTGAGTTCTCTTCGGTACGGGTGGACGACCGGCGCGTGCGCCACCGCGGCGACCAAGGCGGCCCACACGGCGCTGCTGACCGGCGAGTTCCCCGACCCGGTCGAGATCACGCTGCCGCGCGGGCAGCGGCCCGCGTTCGCGCTGGCCGTGGAGGAGCTGGCGGACGGCGCCGCGACGGCCGGGATCGTCAAGGACGCCGGGGACGATCCCGACGTCACGCACGGCGCGCTGGTCCGCGCCACCGTCCGGCACGGCGCCCCCGGCACCGGCGTGGTGTTCCGGGCGGGGCCGGGCGTCGGCACCGTCACCCGTCCCGGCCTGCCGCTGGAGGTGGGCGAGCCCGCGATCAACCCGGTGCCGCGGCGGATGATGCGGGAGGTGCTCGGGGACGCCGACGCGATCGTGGAGATCTCCGTGGACGGCGGCGCGGAGCTGGCCCGCCGCACCTGGAACCCGCGGCTGGGCATCCTCGGCGGCCTGTCGATCCTCGGCACCACCGGCGTCGTCGTGCCGTACTCGTGCTCGGCCTGGATCGACAGCATCCGGCGCGGCGTGGACGTGGCCCGCGCCGCCGGGCGCGAGCACGTGGCGGGCGCGACGGGCAGCACGTCCGAGCGGGTCGTGGCCGAGCTGCACGGCCTGCCCGAGGACGCGCTGCTGGACATGGGCGACTTCGCGGGCGCGGTGCTGAAGTACCTGCGCCGCCACCCGGTCCCCCGGCTCACCGTCGCCGGCGGCATCGGCAAGATCGCCAAGCTGGCGGCCGGGCATCTGGACCTGCACTCCAAGCGCTCTCAGGTGGACTTCGCCCTGCTGGCCGGTCTGCTACAGGACGCGGGCGGCGACGCCGGGCTCGCCGCCAGGGTGCGGGAGGCCAACACCGCGCTGGACGCGCTCCGGATCTGCGCGGAGGCCGGGCTGCCGTTGGGCGACCTGGTCGCCGCCCGCGCCCGCGATGTGGCCCTGGACGTGCTGCGCGGCGCCCCGGTCGAGGTGGACGTCGTCGTCATCGACCGGGCCGGCACGATCGTAGGCCGCGCCTGAGACCCAGGGCCTTTCTCGAGGTGACCTGAGATACCGCGCGAGCGCGATGCCGCGCTCGCCAAGGCCGGGTTAGGAGCGAGCCGCCAGGCGAGCAACGTAGGCCGGGACTTTTCGACGTGACCTGAGGTACCGCGCGAGCGCGTTACCTGGCCGGTGGTGCGAAGCCGGAGGCGAGCGCCACCGGCCAGATCGCGGAGCGATGCCGCGCTCGCCAAAGGCCCGGTTAGGGGCGAGCCGCCAGGCGAGCCCCGTGGGCCGGGACTTCAAACAACACAGCCCACTGGATGACGGGCATCTGCGGGCGCCAGCCGGTGAAGCCGCCGATCGGGGCGGCCCGGTCGACCGCGATCCGGGTCAGGTCGCCGCCCAGCCTCCGATGCGCCTCCAGCACGGCCCGCTCGCCCTCCACGGTGACCGTGTTGACCACCAGCCGGCCGCCGGGACGGCGCAGCGCCGCCCAGCAGGTCTCGATCAGGCCGGGGGCGGTCACCCCGCCGCCCACGAAGATCGCGTCCGGCGGGTCGAGGCCCGCCAGGGCGTCCGGGGCGGTGCCGGTGACCACCCGCAGCGCCGGGACGCCGAGCGCCGCGGCGTTGGCGGCGGCGCGGGCGGCCCGCTCAGGGTCGGCCTCCACCGCGACCGCGCGGCACCGTGGATGGGCGCGCATCCACTCGATCGCGACGCTGCCCGCGCCCGCGCCGACGTCCCACAGCAGCTCTCCGGCGGCGGGCGCCAGCCGGGCCAGGGTGATCGCCCTGACCTCGCGCTTGGTGAGCTGGCCGTCGTGGTCGTAGGCGTCGTCCGGCAGGCCGGGGACGGCGCCGCCGTGCGCCGCCGCGCCGAGATCGCCCATGGCGCAACCGTACTCGCGGGGGTGACGCCGCGGCCGTCGTGGGGCACGGTAGGGATGCGACCAAGCGCATGCTTGGTAGTTGCTCGGTGTGGAAGGGGTTCGGGATGCGGACGTTCCGGTTCGGCGCGGTGGTCCGGCTGGCGGGCACGCGGCGGGAGTGGGTCGGCAAGGCACGGCGGCTGGAGGACGCGGGCTTCGACGTGATGCTCGTGCCCGACCACATCGTCGGGCCCCGGTTCGGCCCGATCGCGGCGATGATGGCCGCCGCCGACGCCACCACCCGGCTGCGGGTCGGCACGATGGTGTTCGCCAACGACTTCCGGCATCCCGTCCTGCTGGCCAAGGAGGCCGCCACGCTCGACGTCCTTTCGGAAGGACGCCTGGAGTTGGGCATCGGAACGGGATGGCTCGCCCAGGACTACCGCGGCGCGGGTCTCACCCTGGACGAACCACGCGTACGCCTGGGCCGCCTACGCGAAGGTCTCGCCGTCCTCAAGGGCGCCTGGGGCGAGGGGCCCTTCTCCTACGAAGGCGAGCACTACCGCGTCCACGACCTGGAACAGGAGCCCAGCCCCCTGCAACGGCCGCATCCGCCGATCCTCATCGGCGGCGGCGGCCCCACCATGCTCCGCCTGGCCGCGCGGGAGGCCGACATCGTCAACCTGACCATGCGGACGCTCCCCGACGGCTCCGGCCCGGACCCGTCCGACGGCGGCGCCGAGGCGTTCGTCCGGAAGATCGCCCTGCTGCGGGAGGCGGCCGGGCCCAGGTTCGACCGGATCGAGATCGGCACCAGCGTCATGCGGGTCGGCGACGGCGGGCCCCGCGCCGCGTGGAGCGCCGCCGACACCTCGCGTCAGGGGGACACGCCGCAGGTCCTGACCGGCGACGTCACCGCCATGGCCGACAAGCTGCGCCGCTGGCGGGACGAGCAGGGCATGTCCTACTTCGTCCTGCACCGCGAGACCGACCTCGGCGCCTTCGCCCCCGTCGTCGCCAAGCTCGCCGGCTCCTGACCGCCGGCGGTCAGCGCGGCTCGACGAACTGCACGTCGAGCGTGATCTGGACGACCTCGCCGAGGACCCCGGGCGCGAACCCGAGCCCGAAGTCGCTCCGGCGGATCTTCCCCTTCGCCTCGAACCCGGCGTGCCGCCGCCCGTCGACGGCCGACTCCTCGACCCCGCCGAACTCCACCTCCAGCGCCAGCGGCCGGGTCACCTCCCCGATGGTCAGCTCCCCGTCGAGCGTCCAGTCCTCGCCCTCGCCCTCGATCCGGGTCGAGCGGAACGCCATCCGCGGCCGCCGCTCGACGTCCAGCATGTCGGGCGCCAGCACGTGCGCGTCCCGGTCGGGGTTCCCGGTGTCGATCGAGGCGAGGTCGACGGTGGCGGTGATCGAGGACGCGTCGAGGGTCTCCCCCACGACGAGTTCGGCGTCCACGCGGGTGAACCGCCCCCGCACCTTGGAGATCCCGAGATGGCGGATGGAGAACCCGGCGGAGGAGTGGAAGGGGTCGATCTCCCAGCGTCCGGCGATGAGCGGGAGCGTCGTGTTCGTGTTCGTCGTGTTCGTCGTCATGCCGGAGACCCTGCCGACCGGCGGCGGCCGGAGGAAGGCCGCGTGAATGATGGCCCTCTCAGGGCCACGCTACGGGCGCGCGGCGCGGGTAATCTCCAGGCCGTGAGCGACAATCCGCTTGGCGAGTACCTGCGCGGCCGCCGCGAGGCCGTCACCCCCGCCGACGTGGGGCTGCCCGCCGGCACCCGCCGCCGCACGCCCGGTCTGCGCCGCGCCGAGCTGGCCACCCTCGCCGGGATCAGCGTCGAGTACCTGACCCGGCTGGAGCAGGGCCGCGACCGCAACCCGTCGGTCCAGGTCCTGGCCGCCCTCGCCGACGCGCTGCGGCTGCCCCCCGACGAGCGCTTCCTCCTGCGCCGCCTCGCCAAGGCCGCCGAGGGCGCCTCCGCGTTCCCCTGCCCGGCCTCCACGCCGCCGGTGCACACCGTCCGGCCGACCGTGCGGGCGCTGCTCGACCGGCTCGAACCCGCCCCGGCCGTCCTGCTCAACCGGCTGAGCGACGTGCTCGCCCACACCACCGGCTTCGACCACCTCGCCCGCCCGGCCGGGATCCTGGACGGGGAGCGGCCCAACCTGCTCCGCTACCTGTTCACCGACGCCCGCGCCAGGACGGTCTACCCCGACTGGGAACGCGTCGCGGACGAGCACATCGCCCGGCTCAAGAGCGAGTCCTGCCCCGACGATCCCCACCTGGTCCACCTCAACGACGACCTGACCGTCATCGCGGGCGCCCCGTTCACCCGCAGGATCGCGTCGGTGAGCCCCCTCCCGAGCCACACCGGGGACGAGCGCTTCGCGCACCCGGAGGCGGGGGAGCTGCGGCTGTCGTACGAGACGCTGTCGGTCGCCGACGGCCAGCGGCTGCTGGTCTACCTGCCCGCCGACGACGCCACCGCCGCCGCCCTCGACCGCCTGAGCGGGCTGCGTCCCGGGGCCCTCCACGCCGTGGACGCCGTCCGCGCCGTCCACGCCTCCTGACCGCTGCGGAAAAGGACTGCTCGCCATTCGGAAAGCAATTCCGGGTAAATGTGAGAACGCGGGATTCCCGCCGCCCCCCAAGGCGCTCAGGAAGGCAGCCGGATGATGGACATCGGCGCCGACGTGGTGTCCGCGAGCTCGGCGCATCGGCCATGGGGCGTATCGGCGCACGGCGCCGTCACGCCCGCCCCCAGCCGCACCGCCTCCGAGGCGCACGCGTCGCAGTCGGCGACCGCGAAACAGGGGATCCAGCGCGCCGGGACCCCGTCGTCCTCGGGCGATCCGGGGCCGCTGTGCGCCAGGCTGGCCACCGGGCGGCCCGCCATCCGCCACAGGTAGGAGGTGTCTCCGGTCACGCCCCGGAACTCGGCCGGCTCCTTCCAGCCCAGGACGTGGCCGTAGAAGTCCTGGGCGGCCTCGGTGTCACGGCAGGCCAGCTCCACCCAGCACACGGTGTTCGCCTCGTCCACGACCGTGCTGCCGTGCAGCTGGCCCGGCTCCCACAGGCCGAACCCCGCGCCCTCGGTGTCGACGGCGAGCGCCATCCGGCCCATCCGCCCCAGCGCGAGCCCGTCGACGAACACCTGCCCGCCGGCCTCGCGGATCGCCGCGGCCGTCTCCGCCACGTCGTCCACGGTGAAATAGCACGTCCAGGTGGAGGACAGCGAGTCGTCGGCGAGCGGGGTCAGCCCGGCGACCTCGGAGCCGCCGAGCGTGAAGATCTCGTACTCGCCCGTCACCGCGTCGACCAGCGTGTAGGAGTCCCAGCCGAACAGCGCGCGGTAGAACGCCCTCGACGCCCCGACGTCCGGGCTGTTCAGCTCCACCCAGCTCGGCGTCCCCGGCTCGTGCGACGTGATCTGCGGCATTGCGACCTCCTCGCCCGCGTCCCGTGCGGCTCCCTTCGGCTCCTGCCTCGCACCGGACGGCGGCCCGGTCGTGTCCTGCACCCCACCGTACGACCGGCCGTGATAAACGATCACGTTCGGGCGGGCTGATATTTCCCAAGAAATCCCCCCTACCGGAAAATTCAGTAACCCCGCCGTCGGCTTTTTATCGCGCGCTTACATCCCCGCCGAGCGCGCGGCCGATGCGCTCGCGGAATGAATTCGGGACGGTCAGAGCAGCAGCCCCATGTAGTACTCGTCGACGTCCGCCCCGTCGACCCGGAGCGCGGCACGGCGCAGCCCCTCGACCTGGAAGCCGCAGCGGGTGTAGAGCGCCAGGGCGGCCCGGTTGTGGGTCATCACGGTGAGTTCGAGGCGCCGCAGATCCCGCTCGCGCGCCTGGCGGACGGTGGCGTCCAGCAGAGCCCGGCCCACCCCCCGCCCGGTGTGCGAGGCGCGCACCCCCACCACCAGCTGCCCGCGGTGCCAGGCCCGCGCGTACGGCAGCACCGCCACCCCGACGTACCCGACCAGGCGCCGTCCCTCGGCCGCCACCACCCGGAACGACAGGCTCGGCAGCGCCTCCCGCCGCTCGCGCTCGCCGGGCTCCAGCATCATGAACCTGGTCTCGTGGTCGAGGGCCATGCGCAGCTCCAGCAGCGGGCCGTCGTCGTCCGCCCCGGCGAGCCTGATGTGCGGGCCCCGGGGCGGCCCGTCCTCGGCACTGGTGGTCATGATCCCCCGACGTCGCGGAACGGGCACCGAGCGTAGCGCGCCGCGCCTTCCGCGTGCGTGCCGTGCGCGCGACGCGGACGGGAGATCACGTCGCGGGCGCGTCCCGCGCCTTCGGGGCGTCCGCGCGCGGCCCCTCGATGTGGCGGCGGACGAGGGCGGCGTGCGACAGCGGGCTGGAGAGATCACCGACATCGCCGTTGGTGCCGTAGTCGAGCAGCACGACGTCGCCCTCGGACCCCAGACGGGCCAGCTCGGCGACCAGATCGGCCGCGCGGTGCTCCAGAACCCACCGGTAGGACGGCAGGTAGATCTCCCGGCGGGCCCGCTCGTACGGGAGCAGCTCCGCCCCGGCCAGGCCCCGGCGATGCCCCCGGACCTCCCCGTACTTGCGGACGGTCCGCTTGATCCCCTTCATCGAGGTGATCGCCAGCCTGCCGGGGTCGACGTCCTCGTCCGCGAAGACCTTGAGCGCCTGCCAGATCCCCTCCACCGACCAGGAGGTCACCCCCGGCGTGAACGGCACCGGGATGCCGCCGTGCGGGTAGAACGGGCTGAGCCGGACCCAGGGCTCCTCCGCGCGGGACGTCACGTCCACGATCAGCGCGCCCGGATGGGCGGCCTCGATCGAGGCCCGGGCCCGCCGCCGGCTCGCCACATGGATCGCCATCGGCCCACCACCTCCCTGGAAGCGCAGGCCAGGCAGTCTGCCGCACGCCACCGACATTCGGGACGCCCCAGCGAGGGGCTCAGGGCAGGAGGCCGCGGATGAAGCCGGCCTGACCGGCATGCTGCAGGTCGTCCGACACGACGCTGACGAGCCGCACCCCCAGCGTGACCGGGGGATCCCAGGACCGGTCCACGATCCGCTCCAGATCGGCGTCACCCAGGGTCTCCACATAGGCGACCGTCTGCTCGTGCACGGCGTCGTGGTAGCCGGTCAGCAACTCCCACGAGTCGACCCTGACCGCCTCCACCTGCTCGCTGGAGTGGCCGTATCCCGTCTGGGCCGGGCCGAACGGCAGCCCGAACCGTTCGTCCCACCCCTTGGCCGTCCACACCTGCGGCACCGCCGCGGCCTCGGCGATGTGGTCGTCCTGGATCCGGGTGAGATGCCACACCAGCCAGGCGATGGAGTTGGCCTCCCCGTTCACCCGGTGGGCCAGCTGCTCGGGCGTGAGGCCGCCGACGGCCCGGTGGACGATCTCCCTGATCCTGCCGAACGCGTCGACGAGCAAGTCCGCACTGGTCATTCCTCCGACGCTAGCGCGCCCCGTCCGCCGCGGGTTCACGTGATCACCAAGTTCGGAGCCGGAAGCGGCTTGACCTTGACGCCGGTGTCAAGGGGTAGCGTCGTGGACGGCCACGGATCAGGGAGGGCCGATGCGGATCGGGGAGCTCGCCGAGCGGGCCGGTGTCAGCACGCGCGCGCTGCGCTACTACGAGCAGCAGGGACTGCTCGCGGCGCGGCGCTCGAACAACGGCTACCGGCAGTACGAGGAGTCCGACCTGCGGCTCGTCCAGGAGATCCGCTCGCTGCTGGCGGCCGGCTTCACGCTGGAGGACGCCCGGCCCTTCGTCGACTGCCTGCGGGCGGGCAACGAGGCGGGGGCGGCCTGCCCGGAGTCCCGGGCCGTCTACCGGCGTCGGCTCGCCGAGATCGACGCGGAGATCCGCGCACTGGTCGGGCTGCGGGCCGAGGTGGCCGATCAGCTGGCGCGCGCCTGCCCGGGCTGCGCGCTCCTCCCGGAGGACCTGAATGATCACGTTGACCAGCGAGAACTTCGACGAGCGGGTGCTGAACGCCGACCGGCCGGTGCTGGTCGAGTTCTGGGCCGACTGGTGCCCCCCGTGCAAGATGATCGCGCCGATCCTCGAGGAGATCGCCGCCGAGTACCGTGACCGGCTCACCGTCGGCAAGATCAACGGGGACGAGCACACGGACATCGTGACGCGGTACGGCGTCATGGGCTTCCCGACCATGAACCTCTACCGGGACGGCGAGGTCGTCCACCGCATCGTGGGCGCCCGCTCCAAGCGCCGCCTCCTGGCCGAACTGGCCGACCACTTCTGAGACTCCGCGCCCAGCGCCTTTCAGGGTCCCCGGTGGGTGTGGTGGCGGACGAGGGCCGCCCGTTCGGGGGAGAACCGCGCGATGATCTGGCGGACGCGCGTCTCGGCCAGCGGGCCCAGCGAGTCGTACAGCTCGGCGAAGATCTCGTGCGCGCGGCGCCGCGGCCAGTCGGCCGGGAGCAGTTCCTCGGGCAGCAGGGGGTCGACGCCGGGGAAGTGCATCCAGTCGTACATGAGCCCCGTGCGGGAGAGCAGGGCCTCGGCCGTGCCCACGGCCCCCTCCCGCGCGCGGCCCAGCAGCGGCTCCCATTCGGCGATGAACTCGTCGTAGCCCGCGCGGATCGTTCCGAGGTCCCAGGCGTCCAAGGGGGCGGTGCCCTGGGGGACGCCCGGCGGGATCCGGGCGGTCATGACGACGTAGGTCCGTATCCCAAGCTCGGAGAGGAACCGCCCGGCCTCCTCCTCCCTTTCATGGGGTGAGACCCAGACGCCGTCGAAGAGCGGCGCGAAACCGAGCCACCGCAGCCGCGCCCGGACCGCGCGCCGGACGTTCCGCTGGTCCTCGGGCATCGAGAAGGCCACCGTGCGCCACTGCCCGTCCCAAGTGGGCGGGGCGCCGCCGAACAGGATGGCGCTGCGCGTCGCGTGGCCGAGCCTGACCTCCACCGGGGCTCGGCGGGTCACCCCATAGCCGGTGTGCCGACCCGTCCTGGACGACTCCAGCACACCCCTCCGCGCCAGCCGGTTGAGCGCCGCGCGGGCGGCGGCCGGTGAGATGCCGAACTCCCCGAGGAGCGCGACGAGCGCGGCCGACGGCAGGTGGTCGTGCAGCCCGTACCAGTAGTCGCCCAGCAGGGTGAGGAGCAGGTGCTGCGGCTGCGGGCCGCTCCGCATCCGCGGGAGGCGGATCTCCCCGTCCGGTGCGTCCTCCGGCCCGGCGGTCGTCGCGCGCGTACCCGTCACACCGCCCGAGTCTAGGACCGGGCGGGCACCGGCACCGACCGGACGTACGGCGATTCGGTGTACGTACGGCCTTCGGGCTGCCGTATGTCCAGCTGTCTGTGAGGCGTCCAAGGCCGTCTTTCAACGGATTGGTGCCGTCCCCACTCCTGCGGCCGGGCCATTGATGCCCGCCGTTCCTCTTGCGACAGTTCAACGTGCGCGCGCCCCTGAAAGTGCAATGCGACGACACGGCGGGGAGCCGACCCGCCTCCCCGCTCCTCCCCCCACCCCCACATCGAGGAGACCGCACCATGAACCTCCGACGGTTCGTCCGGCGGCTGGCCAAGGCGAGCATCGTCTTCGGGCTGGCCGGCGCGCTGCTCCACGTCCCGGTCGCGCCCGCCCACGCGGCGCCCGGCGGCACGGGCCCCTATCCCGCCGACTACGAGACCAGCCTCCGGCTCCGGGACCACACCATCTACCGGCCGAACACCATCCCCGCCGGCCTCACACTGCCGATCGTGGCCTGGGGCAACGGCGCGTGCCGTGCCGACGGCACCTGGTTCGAGAACATCCTCAAGGAGTTCGCCTCGCACGGCTTCCTGGTCATCGCCAACGGGCGGCCGGGCGGCTTCGGCCAGACCGACGCCGACATGCTCACCGAGGCCGTCGACTGGGCCATCGCCGAGAACGGCCGGGTCGGCAGCAAGTACCGCGGCAAGATCGACACCGGCAGGGTCGCGGTGATGGGGCAGTCCTGCGGCGGCATCGAGGCGTACGAGGTGTCCAGCAGGGACAGCCGGGTGACCACCACCGGCATCTTCAACAGCGGCCTCATGAGCGCCGCCGACAAGCCCATGCTGTCCCGGCTCCGCGCCCCCGTCGGCTACTTCATCGGCGGCCCGTCCGACATCGCCTACCAGAACGCCATGGACGACTGGCGGCGGCTCCCCTCCGCCCTGCCGGCCTTCATGGGCAACCTCGACGTCGGCCACTTCGCCACCTACGACCAGCCCAACGGCGGCGAGTTCGGCCGCGTCGGCTCCGCCTGGATCAAGTGGCAGCTCAAGGGCGACGCCGCGGCCAAGAGCCTGTTCGTGGGCCCGAACTGTGGCCTGTGCAGCACCGACTGGGACGTCCTGCAGAAGAACCTGAGCTGAGGAGACCGACCCTCGTCCCCCTTCCCCCAGAAAGGGAATCTGTATGACCTCCCCGTCCCCCCGCCACCCGCGCCGACGACGCAGGACGGTCGCCACGCTGATCGCCTCCCTGGCCGGGATCGCGATGTCGGCCGTGCTCGCGGTCACCCCCGTCCAGGCCACCGCCGACGTGGAACCCGTCGTGCCCACCCGCGACGGAGCCGTACGCGGCGTCTCCAACACGAACGGGACCGCCTTCCTCGGCATCCCCTACGCGGCGCCGCCCGTGGGCGCGCTGCGCTGGAAACCGCCCGCGCCGTCCGCCCCCTGGAAGGGCGTGCGGGACGGCGGCAAACCGGGCAACCCCTGCATGCAGACAGGATCGAAGACGCCCTGGGGCGACCTCGCCGGCCCCGGCACGCCCAGCGAGGACTGCCTCTATCTCAACGTGCACGTCCCGTCCAAGCGTCCCGTGAAACCGCGGCCCGTCATGGTCTGGTTCCACGGCGGCGGCTACACCATCGGCTCGGGCACCTTCTACGACGGCGGCGCCCTCGCCGAGCGCGGCGACGTCGTGGTCGTCACCCTGAACTACCGGCTGGGCGCCTTCGGCTACATGGCGCATCCGGGGCTGTCCGGCGAATCCCGCACCGGCTCCTCGGGCAACTACGGCCTGCTCGACCAGCAGGCCGCGCTGCGCTGGGTCAGGGCCAACATCGGCGCGTTCGGCGGCAACCCCGCCAACGTCACGGCGTTCGGCGAGTCCGCGGGCGGCGGCAGCGTCTGCCAGAACCTGATCTCGCCCACCGCACGGGGGCTGTTCCACCGCGCCGTGGCCCAGTCCGGCTGCGCCTTCCCGACGCCGTCGCTGCAGACCGCCGAGGCCGCCGGTGAACGCTTCGCCACCGGGCTCGGCTGCTCCGACGCGGCCTGCCTGCGCGGCAAACCCGCCGACCAGATCCAGGCCGCCGGCGCCGACCCGTCCGCGGGCCGCCTCCCCTGGACGCCCATCGAGGACGGCGTCGTGATCCGCGACCAGGTCATGGACGCCTTCCGCACCGGGGACCTTCCGCGCATCCCGGTCGTCCAGGGCACCACCCGCGACGAGGGCCGCCTCACGGTCGCGACGATGTACGACCTGGCCGGGCGCAGGCTCACCGCCGAGGAGTACCCGGCGGCCGTGCGGCGGGCCTTCCCGTCCAACGCCGAACGGGTCCTGGAGCGCTACCCGCTGCCGGAGTCCGGGACTCCGGCCGAGGCGCTCGGCGCGATCTTCACGGACGCGCAGTTCTCCTGCCCGTCGCACGCGTCCACGACCCTGCTGGCGCGGCACACCAGGGCGTACGGCTACGAGTTCAACGACCCGCACGCCATGGACTACCTCGGGCTGCCACTGAGCTTCCCGCTCGGCGCGCCGCACGGCTCGGAGCTCCGGTACGTCTTCGGCGGCGTGAGCGGGACGCCCCAGCAGAACGCGCTGTCGGACCGGATGCTGTCGTACTGGGCCACGTTCGCCCGTACCGGCGACCCGAACAGCGCGGGCGCCCCGGCCTGGCAGAGGTTCCCGCAAGTGCAGAACCTGGCCCCTGAGGGAACCGGCCCCATCACGACCTTCCCCCAGGACCACAAGTGCGACCTGTGGACCCAACCAACCGTCCCCTGAGCCGCCCCTAGCCCGCGAGGCCCGGAACCAGCCAGGTTCCGGGCCTCGCGGCCGTCCACTGGACGCTCCTACAGCCAGCCTGCCTCGTCGGCGATGCGCGCTGCGTCCACCCGGTTGCGCGCGCCCAGCTTGGTGACCGCCGACGCCAGGTAGTTCCGCACGGTGCCGTAGGACAGGTGGATCTCCGCGGCGATCTCCGCCGCCGATGCACCGGTCGCATGGCGCCGGAGGACCTCCGCCTCCCGCGGCGAGAGCGGGTTGTCGGCGGCCTCCAGCGCGGCCAGCGCCAACTCCGGGTCGATCACGCGGTGCCCCGCGGCCACCCGCCGCACCGCGTCGATCAGCTCCCGCGACGGGGCGTCCTTGACGAGGAAACCGGACACGTGCGCGGCGAGCGCGCGGCGGAGCGTGCCCGGCCCGCCCCTCCCGGTCAGGACCAGCGTGCGGCAGCGCGGCAGCCGCTCGTGCAGCTCGGCGGCGGCGGTGAGCCCGTCGGTGCCGGGCAGATCGATGTCGATCAGCGCGACGTCCGGCTCGTGCCGGAGCGCCGCGGGCAGGATGTCCGCGCCGCACGCGAGCTCGGCGACGACCTTCAGGTCGTCCTCCAGATCCAGCAGGGAGACCAGGGTGTCGCGCAGGATGCGCATGTCCTCGGCGATGAGAACCTGGATCATCTGCCCCTCCCCGAGACGCCCTGCGCCGGCCCTACCCAATTAAGCAGCGCGGCATCGGGCAGTGCCAGGGCACAACTGTCCGCGGCGTCACGACCGGCGCGAGCGGACCACCCGCGCGGCGCCGAACACGAGGACCAGACCGGCCAGCCCGAGGAGGAGCGGGCGCAGGAGCAGCGTCCACGGCCACCCGGGACCCGACAGCCCCACCCCCGCGACCGGGTATTCGAGGATCTTCGCCGCCCACCGCGCCGTGGGGACGTCCATCGTCGAGGCCACGTCCCGCAGCCCCGCGTCGAACGCGAAGCCCGGCCGGTCCTGCAGGTACTTCACGGGCACGCCGGCGCGGCGCGCGGCCGCGGCGACACCCGGATCCGGCCTCGCCGCCGCACCGGCGCCGGGGACCAGCAGCCGGTCGACGCGGTCCGCCGCCTCCGCCACACCCGCCCGCGGGACGAACGTCAAACCGTGCCGCGACCGGATCGCGGCGGTCCCCACCGCGAGGGTCCGCGCGGCCATCGAGTGCTCGGCGTACGGATCGAACGCCGCGGCCAGCTCGATCTCCCCGACCCCGTTCGTGAGCACCACCCCCACGGTGGGGGCGTCCCAGCGGAAGCCGACATTGAGCGTGTGCAGGACGGCGTCGCCGACGGTCAGCTTGGAATCGGGAAGTGTCGCGGCCTTCCCGGGGGAGTAGTGCCGCCAGCCGATCGTCCGCGCGGCCGCCGTCGCGGCCTCGTCGCCCAGGAGCCGCTCCACCACGCGCAGCGACCCGTCCACCGCCGACAGCAGCCCGCCCGTCGAGATCACGTTCCCGTCGTCGACGTAGCGGATCCCGCGCCGCCAGTTCACCTCCGGGTGGTCCTGCTCGAACCCGGAGATGCGGTACCAGTGCGAAGTCGCGTCCCGGCCGTCCAGCAGCCCGGCCTCGGCCAGCACCTCCGCGCCCGTGCACACGCTCAGCAGCAGCCCGCGGCTCGCGGTGTCCCGGACCCACGCGGTCACGGCGGGCTCGGAGTCCGCCATGGCCGGCACGACGGTGACGTCCGGCGCCGAACCGCCCAGCCGCCGTCCCAGCTCCGCGAAGTCGAGGTCGGGGACCAGGTCCAGCCCGCCCAGCAGCGGCACCGCGCGCCGCGCGGGCGCGACGGTGTACACGTTGAACGCGCGCGTGGCCGCCAGCACCTCGTAGGAGACGAGCGCGTCGGCGATGTTGGCGCCCTCGTTGCCGACGACGACCGCGACCGTCCGTTTCGCGGGATCGTGCGCCGGCGGCGCCGCCGCGACCGTGGTGGCCTCCGGCCTCGTGTACTGGCTCGCCTCGTACGACCGCGATCCGGCGAGGTACACCGGTGCCGGGAGGAGGGCGAGCGCGAGCACCACGACCATCGCCCGTCCGGCCACCCGCACGACCCGGTCGCCCCGCCCGTGGTGGACGGCCCTGTACTCGTCCCGGCGGCGGAGCATCGCGACCAGCATCGCCGGCAGCATCAGGACGTGCAGCAGCATCATCACCGCGTCACCAGAGATGACGCCCGCCCACAGCAGCGGCAGCAGCACGACGAGCGGCGCGCACATCGCCGCCGTCATCTCCAGCGTGCCCGCCCAGCCGTGGCCGCGGTAGCGCATCCACGCCACCATGCCCACCGACATGGCGAACGCCATCTCCAGCGAGCCGGCCGTCGGATGGTCGGCGTGCGAGTAGTCGACGACCAGGCCGACGGCGCCCCCGACGACCAGCATCCCGGCCAGCATCGCCAGCACCATTTCCAGGTAGTGACCCGCGAAGCGCCACCAGCTCCCGCGCGCACCGCCGCTCTCCGGCGAGCCGGAGGCCCGTTCGTCACGTTCCAACTCGGTGGGATTCATCCCGGCGGCTCCCGGCTCGGCAATGGACTACCGAAATTCTGAGCCGACCCGCCGGACGCGACCAGTAACAGACCGCACCACCTCCCCATGCGATCCGCACAGGCTCACCGTGCGAAACGCACCGGCTCACCGTGCGGAACGCACTAGGCCGGTCTCATGCGGAGGATCGCCGAACCGTCGTCGGCCGAGACCACCGTGATGAAGAGTCCGTTGGCCGTGATGCGCGAACCCTCGACGGCCGTCCAGCTCGTGCTCGACGTCACGGACGAGTCGCCGTCCCCCGAGGCGTAACCGCCCCCGCCCAGGTCCAGGCAGCGGTCGTCGGGACCGCAGACCCGTACGGAGGTCGACTCGACCGCACCGGAATTCCGCACGGTGAACGACACGGAATCACCCTTCTCCGGCTTGACCTCCAAGGTGTCCAGCTTGAATTTCGCCGGATCCACCGGAAGCTTCGCCGGGCCGGTCACCTTCACCTCGCACGTACCGTCCTGGCACGCGGCCAGATTGGTACCGTCCGCGGCCGTGCGCGGTTCCGCGGTCGTGCTGGTGCGGTCCGGGGCCGTGCGCGGTTCCGCCCCTCCGCAACCGGCAACGAGCAGGACCGCGACACCGGCCACCAGAACGCCGAGCGGCGAGTGCGTCGCCATGGGCGCCTCCATCGCTTCTCTCAACAACACCGACGACCGGACGCTAAACCGAGTGCCCCGGGACCGGTCCCAAGAGTCAACTGCTCCTGCGGGGGAGCAGGAACACCGCCGCGACGAGCGCCCCGGACACCGCCTGCGCGACCAGAGACGGGCCGAGCGCGTGCGGCTGGGCCCACAAGGCCGACAGCACCGGGACGCAGCCGAGCGCGGCCAGGTCCACCCCGGTCACCGCCCAGAGCATCGGAGCACTGACCATGGCACCGCCGGGAATCGGGACGAGCGGCATCGAATAGTCGACCGGGCCCCGCCGCGCCATCCGCAGCGCGCCGGCGGCCAGAGCGGGCGCGGCCGCGGGGCCGAACAGCCACCACGGGCCCGCGCCGAGAGCGCCGACCACGACGAGCCCCGTCAGCGCGAGGGAGAGCCAGGCGCCGCCCACCAGCGCGGGCAGCAGAGCACGCGCCGCCAGGGCGGCCCGGACGCCGACACCCGACAGCCGCACCAAGCTCGGATCGTCCACGTCCCGCCGCGCACCCGCCGTGCACGCCGCGGCCGCTGCGAAGGCCCCCACCGCCACCACCGCCACCGTGACGACCGTGATGCCGCCCCCGGCCCGCGCCGTCAGCACCGGGAGCACGACACCGGCGGCGAGCAACGCCCACCGCCCCGGACGGCGCGCCAGCCGCCGCCAGTCGGACCAGGCCAGCACCAGCGCGCCCGGAAACCGCCGCGGCCACGGACGCGACCGCAGCCTCCGGCGGCGCCAATGCTCGTCCTCGGCGATCCAGCTCAACGCCGAAGGATCCACAAGGAACGCCGCCGTGACCACCCGCCCCGCACGCGTCGAGGCGTCCAGGATGCTCCGCGCGGGGACGCGTTCGAGCGCCGCCCACGCCAGCCGCACCAGCACCGCGGCGACGGCGGCCGCGGGCACCCCGGCGAGCGAAGCCGGCGGACCGGTTCCCAGCACCGCCGCGAGCACCGCCAGCACCACCAGCGCGACGATCACCCCCAGCAGCCACACGTCCCACGCCGGGGACGCCTGCGCCAGCACCGCCACCGCCATCCCGCCGACCGTCGCCGAGATCCCCGTGACCCCGGCCGTGAGCACCCGCAGCGCGAACTGGTCGCGGACGCCGACCGCCGACAGCCCGCCCACAGCCAGAATCAGCCCGGACGCCAAAGCGACCGCGACCAGGACGCCGACCGTCCTCCGCAGCACCCCGCGCCGGGGAAGCGGCGACAGCACCCGCCACGCCGCGTCCGCGGCCGAGGTCGCGACCGGACCGAACCTGCGAACCAGCGCGAGATACCCCGCGTAAGCCAGCAGGACCAGCGCGACGCCCGCGCCGACCCTGGACGGGTCCACCGGCCGCGCCAGGCTCGACAGCACCGCCCCCAGCATCGGCAGGAGCAGCATCGCCACGGTCGCGAACGCGAAGGCGGCGCTGTACCGGTCCGTCCAGGTCCTCACGACGCCCGCAGCCTCAGCTCACGGGCACCGGTGGCCGCCACCAGATCCGGATCGTGCGTCGCCATCACCACGGTGCCGCCCTCCCGCGCGTACCCGGCCAGCGTCGCCGCCAGCCGCGTCCGGAACGCCGGGTCCAGCCCGCGCTCCGGCTCGTCCAGCAGAAGCAGCCTGCTCGGCCTGATCAGCGACATGGCCAGCGACAACCGCTGCCGCTGGCCCGTGGACATCGCCGTCGGCACCCGGTCGGCCGCCTCGTCCAGCCCGAACGCCGCCAGCGCCGCACCGACCTCCATCCGCGCCGCGCCGTGCACCGAGGGCATCAGCTCCAGATGCTCGCGCACCGTCAGCCCCGGATACCAGGCGGGCTCGTCCTCCAGCAGAACGACGTCGCGCCAGAACCCCGGCTCGTCCACCGGAGGCCGGGCGAACACCGCGATATCCCCCGACACCCCGCCCTGGAGCCCGGCCAGGCACCGCAGCAGCGTCGACTTGCCCGCCCCGTTCTCCCCGGTGACGGCCACGATCTCGCCCCGGCCCACACGGAGCCCGACACCCGCGAGTACCTGGCCGCCCCCGAGCTCGACTCCCACATCCCGAGCCTCGACGATCATCCCCGCACTCTACGCCCGCACGAGGGCTCCCAAGAGAGCACTCCGCGCCGATATGCCGGCGCTTCGCAGGGCCGGCGGCAGCTCCGCGGAATCGATGGGAATGACACGAGGATCGGTCAGCCGATAACGTCGGCCCCGATGCCTCACCCCGGCCGAACCGGCGGCCTGGACGTTGCGCACCCAATCCGACTCCGCGCCGTAGTTCAGCATCACCGATATCGTGCCGCCCTCGACGAAGGCCATGACCGGGGTCCGGTAGCTCCTCCCGGACTTGCGGCCCGTGTGCTCGATGAGCGCGAAATAGGGCAGGTGAGGGGCCCACAGCCGCTGGATCGGATTGGTGACGCGCCGGTTGAACCGCGCGACGGCGCGCATCCTGCCGAGGCCCAGAACCGACGAGATCCGCACCGCCACCGCGGCGACCGCGACCGGAAACCTCTCCGCCACTCCGACCCCCCAGCGACTCGACACCGTCAAGCAAACACCCTCGTCTGCTTGTTGGGAAGGGCGGCCCGGATCGTTAGCCAGACACGGATGGAGCCGCACGGGGCCGTCTACCTCGCACACCGAAACCTCTGACGCCACCGTGGCCGATCCGGAGGACGACCACGACCCGGCTGGTCGTTGAGTCCAGGCCCGACGCGAAACCTATGCCCAAACCGCTCCTCACGAACGTTCTCCGCAAGGAAGCGGTGTAGTTCGCCTTACTGGTCGTGCTCGAAACGCTCTCACCCCTGGAACGGGCGGTGATCGCCGCGGCCCTGGACAAGAACGAGGCGGCTGGCATCACGAGCACGCACACACGTCCGCCGCTGGCGCGCCGCCGCCCAGTCGAGCGCGGGCACCAGCGGCGCCCTTCCCGCGGTGATTGCGTTCAGCCGCTTCTCTCCGCAGGCACTTCGTCCTGGCAAGAGGGGTTCCGCCCTGTGACTGCCACGACCGCGTGGCCATCCAAGCCTTGGCCGAGCGCGACCGCCCGCCTGTCCCGGCGATCGCCCAGGAGAACGGACCAGGAGCGTCTTCACCAGACCGTCCACCTGGCAGGCACGCATGTCCGCCCAGATGCGCGAGCTCAGGCCATTCATGCCCATCCGCGTGAGGCGAACCGCAGACCGCTCGCCATCCACGACCAGCAGTCAAGGACGACAGGCGCCCGTCCGTGAGGAGGCCCCACACCTAACGTCGCTCGGCCCGTCACGGTGGCCACGCCGATCGAGCCTGGCGGTCGACGAAGTGCGGGCCGTTCTCAAGGCGGCGCAGGTGAGCCGTTGTACGCCCCCGACTCCGCGGCGGAAGCACCATCACCGATGCGGCACCCTGTTGACCAGCCGGACGAAGGGAGCAAGATCGCGTGGGTGATGTCCAGGGCGACCTTGAATTGCGACCCGACCTCCGGGCAGGACTGGTCATGTTGATCGCCATGCTGGTGGCCACCGTGGGCATCGTCGCCGCGATCCTGATCGGCGACGCCCCGGCGGTGTTCGCCCCGATCGTGGGCGGCCTGTTCGCCGTGCTGATCATTCTGGCGACCGGGGCCCTTCTCAGTTCCCGCATCATCCTGACCTCGAACGAGATCATCGTGCGATGGCTGTTCATCCGTCAGCGTCGGTCACGCCCGCGCGTCACGGAGGTGGTGCGCGCGACCATCACCGCACCACGCGGATCGCCCGGCGAAAGCCTGTTCCTGCTCGACGCACACCGCAATCTGCTCATCAGAGTGTCCACCGGCGCCTACAGGCGCGAGGACCTCGACCGGCTGGTCAAGGCGCTCGGCGTGCCCTGCGACGGCCCCGACCACCCCGTCAACGCCAACGAGTTCGCCCAAACCTACCCGGGCCTCGTGTCGTGGGCCGAACGGCATCCCTACCGGATCGCGTTCGCGGTCGCCGGTGTCATATGCGCCGCGGTCATGGCGTTGGCGCTCGTGTCGATCGCGACAGCATCCTGACCCGTCACAACGAAACACGGTCCACGACCCCGCGCCACAGGGCCAAGCTGGTCAAGGTCACAACGCCCGCAAGGTCATTCACGGTCGACCAGGCGCGAGACACCCTCGGGCCGCCGGCGAACGGCTCAGGGCGCTGTACGTCCTGGCGCTCTGCCTCATCCGTTCGAGATCGAGGCGTGCCGACCTGTGCCGGTAGTGCGGGCAAGGCGCCACGCTGGAAGTCGTACAGACGTCCAGGGGGTTCATCCGCCCCAAGACCGACGACAGAACACCGAACGGGCCGACGACTGAGAAGATCACGCTCATCGAGCCGGAATCTTCGCCGAAGCCGACACCGCGACCGCGACGCCGCCGGACCGGCCGGGATCCGCTTCCAAGACATGCGTCATGGAGGACGGAAGATTGTCGGGCTCACTGACCATGATGATCCACGCTCACACGGCCCTTGACGAGAAGCTGTCACCGTTGCTGGCGGGTATGGCTGTGGGCCATGCCGGTAGGCAGCGTGCTTGACGAGGTCGGATTCGGATCCTGGTTCCGCTACCAGATGATCTTGTTGAGCCGCTTGCCCGGCCTGTCGGCGCTTGCTCAAAGGTCTTGGGTCCAGACGCCCTTTGGGTGGGCGGTGGGGGTGAGCCACAGTTGCGGTTGCAGCCTCCGGTAGGGCACGTCGCTTTCTGGTTGCCAGGGGAAGAACCCGTCATGGTCGGGCCAGACGACCTGTAGAAGCGGGAAGGGCGGTCGACGATAGAACATGATCGCGCTGCCGAAGAAGGTCCGGTACCACCTCAGGTCGACGGCTTTGAGCATGACGGGGTGGTTGTCGATGACCTCATGCCGGAGTTGGCCGGCCTTGACGGGGCGTCCCTTGAGGGCACGTTCGGCCAGCCCGTTGAGGCCGTCCTTCATGTCATAGATATCCAGACCGAACATGGCGAGCTCTGGGATCCCGTGGGTGTGCCATAGGCCGATGGTGAAGGCCCAGCCCGGACCGACATCGTCCGTGGGGATCATCATGACCTGCCAGCCGTGCTCGTGGATCTGTGCGATGGTTTGCGCGGTCATCGGTTCGATCTCATCGCCGTAGTCATGGCAGAGAAGGCAGCGGCATGGGGGCTGGTCACGCGACATGGCCGTCATGATATTTGGCGAACTCGGACGGACCGCGAGATCACTCAGGCCTGACCATCGGCTGCCCTGGTGATGGCGTTGCTGTCACCAGAAAGACCCAGGCGATGATCGCTCGGGGTCTTTGGGCTGGCCAGAACTGTGGGCAGGGGGCTTGGCCGAACCGCCGACCTTCCGCTTTTCAAGAACAACAACCGCCTGCCTCCTCCCCTTCACCCGACCTTGGACGGCGGTTGAGATGTGTTGGTGGTGGCTGTTGCCGTCACTACGCACGCCGACATTACTGATGAGTAGCGGCATGTTTGTCGGTCAGTTTGGACGGCACTCGAGGGGCTGAACGCCCCGAATATCGGTGAGAAGTAGCAGCACCCGGCGGCTCGACTATTCACCTAACGTGTTCAAGTGATTGCTAAGAGACGTGTGGCCGCTGGTTTGGAAGGGTCTGGACCGCCGGGTGCAAGCATCTGCGGCTCCCGGACGCCATCGCTATCTGGGGTTGTCGAGCGAACTGGCCGGCCAGAGCCTTGAAGATCGTTAAGCTGCGTCAGGCACGTAGGCTGCGGCTGCAGCGCTGATAAGGAGTCGCCAATGATCACCGACCCGACGATCATACGGATCGGACAGGGGGTGGAGTTGCATCACCACCAAGGTCAGCGTGAAGCTGCTCGCGAGTTGTTCGCGCAGATCTGGGACGATATCGGCGGCGAGCAAGGCGACCCGTTGCATGTTTGTGTCCTTGCCCATGCGATGGCCGACGTGCAGGACGACGTGCACCAGGAGCTGATGTGGGACATGCGGGCGCTTGCCGCCGCCGATCTGGTCACCGATGAGCGGGTGGCGCAAGCTGGGGTGACGCTTTCAGTGGCTGGCTTGTATCCGTCGTTGCACCTCAATATGAGCGAGTGCTATCGCAAGCTGGACGATTTCGGTCGCGCTCGTGAGCACCTCCAGCAGGCGCGCGCCGGAATCGGTGCACTTGGCGACGACGAGTATGGGCAGCTCATCAAGGGTGGCCTAGAGCGGTTGGCTGAACAGTTGGGTGACGCCACCTGACCGCGCCCCGGCGTCTCGCTGCTCCTGCACCTGGGCACCGCGCCGAACGTCGTCCGGGAGATCGTTGGGCACAGCGACATTGAAGTGACCATGACGATCTACGCGCATACCCCGCTCGACGACAAGCGGGCGGTCTTGCGGAGACGGAGGATGCCTCGGCTGAGGACGTTGTCGTCAAAACGCCCCGGGCCCTGTGCCTCCGGGGCGTTTGTGTTGCTTGGTGAGTCGGAAGGAGCGGGGGCGATCCGTCGGTCTTCCGCTCTCCTCAGGTCTGCGGACCACCGTTCCGGGCAGTGCCGGTCAGATTGAGTCCCTGGTCAATGGACCATCGGCCAGCGCCTGTCACAGCATAAACGGAGCAGAACTGAGACGGCCTGACGGTTGAGCCCCTCAGTGTGACGCGCAGCGATCTGCGACGCGGGTCGAGCGGCGCTAACTGGCGTAGTCACCGTCAGGCGATGACGAGCCCGATCAAGGTCCGCGGCGACTGTCCGCACGAACCCAAGAGTCCCTTTTCGGGGCGCCGACGCCGACACTTGACCTCAACCAGAGTCGAGGTTCTAGGGTCCGGATCGACTGGCGGGAAGTCGTCCACGGCGCTTAGGAGCAGGTAGTGATCGTCACCATCGCCAGGGTCACCGACCCCGATCGGTTCCTGGAGGTCTTCGAGACCGTGGGTGCGGAGAAGCGGCGGGAGCACGGCTGCCGGGCCGCCCGGGTCTATTTCGATCCCGACGACGCGCACCGGGTGTGGTCCGTCTTCGACTGGGACGCGAAGGACTACGACAGGTTCCTCGCGGATCCAGACATCCCGGCCATCGCACGAGAGCTCGGGATCCAGGCGCCGCCCGTGCACGTCGTCGCCGCGACCGAGCTCGACGCCTGACCACTACGCAGGGAGAGAGGTGGCGGCATGGCTGTCACGCCCTCACGGGCCCGCAGGTTCAGCTCGGCGATCGGCGACGACGCCGTCCGCTTCGGCGACCGGATCCTCATTGCGCCCGCCCTCGGTAAAGAGGCCGGCGGGTCGATGAGCGCCTACTCGGCGTTCTTCCACGCGGGGGCGCGTGCCGATCTGCCGGCCTCCTACGCGGAGGTCTGGGTGGTGCTCAGCGGAGCACTACGAGTGGGCGCCGAGAGCGACGCCGTTACAGTACGCGCAGGCGACTTCGTGCACGTTCCGGAGCAGGCGCCGGGGGTCGTCGAGGCCCTTGAGGACACCAGGATGGTCTGCGTGTCGGTGCCCGCTCATTGAGGAGGGCGGAGGTCACTGAGTTCGTGAGGCGCTGATCACGCGTGATTCAGAAGGGAACCCGTTACAGGAACGGCGCAACAGAGCCGGGAGCGCGAGCACGTCGGCACGGTATGGGAAGACAGTGAGCGGATGTTCGCTCAGAAGAACCGTCGGCCGATCGACCCGACGATGGACCGTAACGAATGGAAGCCTGCTCACCGTCACCGGAGTACGGCCCGGGTGGACCCTTGACCCCCGTCACACCGCAGCGATGGCGCTGCTGCAACTCGGCGTTCCCGAGCACGCCGCGATCGAGGCCAGAAGTAGCCGCACGGAGCTATGGGAAGCGGTACCAGCACATGACGGCGGTGCTGCGGCAGGACATCGCCACCGCGGGGCCCAGCTGAGACGGGCGGTGGAACCTGCTGACGACCGTCCAGCGTTTCCGCTGGGCAAACCTGGCGCATAAGGGGACGAACCGCCGACCTTCCGCTTGTCAGAATTGGCCACCACCCCGCCGCCGCTCCGTCGACGTTGCCGTCCCCCGGTCGATGCTGTCAGGCGACCTTGATCGAGTGGACCCCACGCTGACGGTGACGTCCACGTGACCGCCAAGTGCGGTGGCGTAGGCGCGGAGCGTTTCCCGTTCCATGGCTTCGAGGTCGTCGTTCTCGATCTGAGAGACGCGGGACTCGGAGACGCCGAGGATCGCGGCGACCTCGGCTTGCGTCTTGCCGATGGTCCGCGGAGTTCCTTGAGGTGGTGGCCGTCGACATAAGCGTCCAGCTCGGCGCGAGCCTGGGTCTGCTGCTCGGGGACAGCCAGTTCAGGGTTGCGACGACGTGCTTCTGCCTTGATGTCCTGCCAGCAGCATCCGGTGCTCTTTGTCCGGTTCCTCATCCTTTGCAGCCTGGCACTGGGCGTAGCGGGCTTTGGCCAAGGGGATGGACGGGTCCTACCAACGGGACCACTGCCCGGCGTTGTCCCCGCCCACTAGGGAGCTCGCGGCACGCTCTGAGTCAAAGACGAACAGCATGCGGCAAGCCTCTGTGCGCCGATGTTGTTGTACGAACCTGGTCCTACCCTGCGGGGAGCGCGCCGGCCACGACGACGGTCGGGCAAGGCTGCGCTTCCCCCCATAGCCGGGCCACCTGGGGTGAGATGGGTCAGTGTCCGGTCTGTGAGGCTTGGCAAGCGCTTCTTTCGCACGCCGTAAGCCAGATCGGTAGTTCAGAGAACACGACAGCGACGACAAGGGCGCCGTACAGGTGGACTTGGGGAGCCCAGCCGGTGAAAGGGACTCATCGACTCCCGGAGTCCGGGCTGCGGTAGCCGGGCTCGGTTGGTGTTACAGCACCTTCGACAGTGCCCGCACGAAGGGCCGGTCGACAGCGAGACCTACAACCTGCCGTTCGAGGAAGGACGTACTTCGTCGATCGAGGTGTGCCAGCGAGCGAGCAACGGTGACCTCGCGGGCTGCGGGGCCAGGCAGTACAACCTCGTCGCCTGATTGGCGGAGTGCCGTGGGCCAGTGTCCCGGCGCTTCACGCGCCGTCCCTGGGCAGCGCGCTGTTCGTACGTGGGTGGGCTCAGTCCCGTAGGCGGCGGCCTCGAGCAGCTCTGTCCCGGCCGGGTCACCCGGCGCATTCGGTGGGGAGTGAGTGTGGCCATGGTGTCGCCAGCCCGATCTGAGGCCGCCAACGGCGGCCGGATCAGGACAGCGGTTCTCTGCCCCCTGGTGATTACCGCTGGTGAACGGCTTGGGAAGGCATCAGACACCCTCCGTAATTGCATTATGAGCACTCAACGTAATTAAGTGATTGCAAGCAGCTATGGAAACGCTGAGTCGTTCCATGGACACTCTTCGTGTACGAAACACTGACCTTCCCTCGTCTCTCACGTTCACTGGTGTCACGATCGCCGGCGTCCCAGTGGCAACCGTCAACGCCTGAGGCACAGGGAACCCACCAGAGGAGAGCAGATGCGTGTGAAGCGGACCACCGCCCTCACCCTCGCCGTCCTGGCGACCGGGGCCTGCCTGGCCACGGCCGGAGCCGCCAGCGCCCAGCCCGCCCGATCTCCCGCACAGGCGCCCGCCAAGCAGTCGACGGCGCTGCCCCCGGGCTGGCAGCTGGTGACCCTGCCCAACGCGAACGTCCCCAACTTCCAGCGTCGCACCCTCTACTGCCCCGGCACCAAGAGGGTTCTCGGCGGTGGCGCCGAGGCCCGGGGCAACCGGGCGATCCTGGTCGGCTCCTTCCCCACCGACGACGGCCGGGGCTGGATCGGTCTCGGCCGCCAGGACGGCTACAACGACGTGGGCATCAGCGTCTTTGCCATCTGCGCCGACTGACAGCGCGCATGCTCCGGCCCCGGTCACGCACCACGACCGGGGCCGGTCCCGTTTCCAACGGTCTCGAGACCCGTGTGCGACAGTGCGCCCGCTGCTGTACAACAACGGCACTCAACAAAGGATGCACGTCAGTCGCTGCATACGAGCCCGGTCGCTGTCACAGGCCCCCGGGGCCTGGTGGCTCCGGGGCGTTTGTGCTGCTCGGTGAGGTGGGCAGGGGCGGGGTCGAACCGCCGACCTGCCGCTTTTCAGGAGTAGCGGTTGTCAGCTCAGCAGTCGGAGGCGCGGGGCGATGGTTTCCAGGAACCAGGCGGTGAATTCGTCGGTGGGGTCGAGTGCTGCGCGGGCCATTGATGACCAGTCCTCGTGGTGGAGGACGGCCACATAGCGGTTCAGAAGGTCGGTCCGGTGGTCTGGCGGCAGGTTCGGGGTGGTGAGGTCACTTTTGAGGAGGTGGTGGGCGATGGAGGCAGCGGTGAAGTAGCGGTCCAGGGTGGGGTGCTGGCGGGCCAGGTGGGTGACGTGGGCGTCGAGGACACGACGGATCGAGTGGTAGCCGTTCCAGGTCATGCCCATACCGCTGTTGCCGGCCATGATGTGCAGGAGACGGCCGGTGTGGTCGATCAGTTCGTCGTCGGGATCGTTGGCTGTGATCGCCTCGTGGACGTCGGCGGCAAGTGCGACGTCTCCGACGTAGTAGCCGTTGAGGGCATCGCCGTCCAAGGCACGGCGCAGGAGCCAGGGACGGGCTGAACGGCTGCCGACTTGGCAGAGGGCTTCGACGATGTAGACGCGCCCCCAGCCGGCGGTTCGTTCGGCGAGCCACAGGAGTGACTCGCTTCCAGCCTTGCGCCGTTTCAATGCAATCGCGGCGAGTGGGCCGAATGTCTCTGACAAGAGGCCGATGTGTCGGATGAGGTCGATGTCGCCGTCCCAATCGGCGGCGAGTAGTGCGGGCCCGATCAGGGCGGAGCATCGGTCGGTGCTGTGGCGGACCAGCCATCGGCCGGTTTCCTGGGCTCGTTCTCGATCGGCGCGCAGCGCGGCGGCAGTGATGTGGTCATTGCGGTGGATGGGGACGTCCACGTCGTGGAAGGCCCAGACCAGTTCATCCGGTGTGGCGTCGGGGCGGGCGAAGAAGGCGTCCAGGAGGGCGGCCGCAGATGCGCCTTGGCGACGCTGGTCGCGTGGCCATGAGTTCCGTGTGCGATGAAGGCCGCTGTCCGGATAGGGCTTGCCGTCTTCCGAGAGGGCGACATCGGGATGGAGGCGGTGAAGCTGCAGAGCGTGTTCGTACAGGCTCTTCTGATTTCCGAGCAGTCCGGGCTCGGGGGTCTCGTTCACAGGCGGACGGAGCACTCGATTCTCTCGATCATGCGCACAGCATATGTCAGACGGAAATCCGTTGATGCGGCCTCGGCTACAGCCAGACGCCGATACCGACGCCAGTACGAGCAGAGTCAGTCCAACATCGCGGCCGAACGCCCGCATCCAGACGACTGCGGCGGGATCCAGACGAGCCGCGACATCAGCGCATGCCGAGAGTCTTGGAGGTCAGGCGGCCACTGTGCAGTGGCCCATGCCGACCGTGATGCCGCAAGGCGGACGGTCGTTTCGCTGTCAGGGCTGCTGTCAAAAGGCCCGGAACCGGTCACGGTCCGGGCCTTTTGGCTGTTCAGAGAGGTGGGCAGGGGCAGGGCCGAACCGCCGACCTTCAGCTTTTCAGCCATAGCAACGCCCCTGCCGGGTGGGAGTCGGCCGAGGTTGTACGGCTGGCGGTGTGCGTTCGTGCCTGGGGCTGCTGGCTGCTGTTGCTGTCAGTCTCCGGCTCGTCGACCTCGGTATTTCAACCGACGGACGTGTCGCTCGTGCTGTCCGGCTCGGCGTCGCTGGACGCGGTCGATGAGCAACGTTTACGGGTCGGCTGCCAGCTCGTACAACTCGACCTCGAACGGGTCAGCGTCGTACTCGATGAGACGAGCCAAGGCCGCCCGGTCCCGCTAGCCTCGGGCTTTCACCGGGCGATGGGCCGGGAGTGACCGTTTAGATAAGAAAAGTGCCTCTGTGCTGGGAGGATAGGGCTTGTCGAAGGTCCTGTCCGTACCAGTCCAGAAGGCACTTTTCAGGTGAGCAAGCGTATCGGGTCATACCCGCGTGTGGGCGTCGATGGCTGTGGTCGCGGGGTGGTCTCGCAGGCCGGGGCCGTGCTGCTGGTGGAAACGGTCCGCAAGAGCGGGCTGGACGGCGCGCTTTCGGCGGCGTTGGCGCCTTGGCGCAGGCCGCGAGCCCGGCATGATCCGGGCAAGATCGTGATGGATATGGCGCTGGCGGTGGCGCTGGGCGGTGACTGCCTGGCCGATGTCGCGATGCTGCGTGCCGAGCCGGGGTTGTTCGGGCCGGTGGCCTCCGACCCGACGTTCTCCCGTCTGATCGATGTCCTGGCCGGTGGCGGTGAGCGGGCGCTGAGGGCGTTGCGCCGGGCTCGTGCCCAGGTGCGTGAACGGGTGTGGGCGCTGGCCGGTGACGCCGCCCCGGACACCGGCGGGCAGGTGATCGTGGATGTGGACGGGGTGCTGGTGATCGCGCATTCCGACAAGCAGGACGCCGCCCCGACCTGGAAGAAGACCTTCGGCCACCACCCGCTGATGGCGTTCGTCGATCACGGTCCCGGCGGATCGGGGGAGCCGGTGGCGGGGCTGCTGCGGCCCGGGAACGCCGGGTCCAACACCGCCGCCGATCACATCACCGCAGCGAAGCTGGCGCTGGCCCAGTTGCCCGCCCGTTATCGGCGTGGCCGCCGCACCCTGATCCGCACCGACACCGCCGGCGGCACCCACGGGTTCGTCGAGTGGCTGGCCGCGCGGGGCCGGTGGCTGGGCTACTCGGTCGGGATGACCATCACCGAGTCCATCCACGCCGCCGTCCTGCAGATCCCGGACCCGGCCTGGACCCCGGCCCTCGAGCCGGACGGCCGGATCCGCCACGGCGCCTGGGTGGCCGAGCTGAGCGGCCGGGTGCTGGCCGGCTGGCCGCCCGGGATGCGGCTGATCGTGCGCAAAGAACGCCCGCACCCCGGCGCCCAGCTGCGCCTCACCGACGCCGACGGCATGCGCCTGACCTGCTTCGCCACCAACACGCCCGGCACGCCGATCGCCGAACTGGAACTGCGGCACCGCCGCCGCGCCCGGGCCGAGGACCGCGTCCGCGCCGCCCGCGCCACCGGCCTGCGCAACCTCCCCCTGCACGACACCGCGCAGAACCAGATCTGGCTGGAGATCGTGCAACTCGCCCTCGACCTGCTCGCCTGGATGCCGATGCTCGCCCTTACCGGCCCCGCCCGCCGCTGGGAACCCCGCCGCCTGCGGCTGCGGCTGCTGCACACCGCCGGACGGCTGGTCACCACCGGACGCCGCCGCATCCTGCGCATCGCCCGGCACTGGCCCTGGACCACCCTGATCACTGACGCCCTCGCACGCCTCGCGGCACTACCCAACCCCGGCTGACCAGCACCAACCGTCCCCACAACCCAGGAAGGAGAACCAGGGGCCGTGGAACCCCGCCCACCCGGAGCGACATCCGGGCCACCGACCTGACCACCACCAGAAAACACAAACCGGTCAGGCCGCCACACGACCCAACCGGCGCTGTGAAAGATCGAGGCTAGACGGTTCCCCGCTGGCGCACTTGATCCCGCCAGACCTGTCCACTCACCTCCGCCGCGTCCATGCTTCGACGGTAACCGGGTAACCGGGCCGGGGAGTCAGCGTACGCCGCGAGCCCTCACAATCTGAGGACAAGCCGACCAGGAACGCAATTTCGGCTCACATCAGGTACGCACCTCCTACCCCAGGAAACCGGGGATTGTCGAGCGTGCTGTGGGATGTCAGGCTGATGTTTCGGGGGTCCCAGACCTGATGGAGTGGGCGCCGTTGACACAGAGTGGCAACGCGGGCAGGACTTCTCTTCACTATCGGGCCTACCTGCCGGTGGGTATCTCTGTGGTCGTCGCGGTTGTGGTGGCGTCTGTCTTGCTTCCGCTGTATTGGCTGGCTCCGTCCTACCTGACCTCCTCGACCGTGGTCGTTGTGTCGATTCTTGTCACGAACGTCATCCTCAAACGGGACGTGGTGTTGTCGAGCGATGGCCGTCTGACCGTCACCGGACTGGGGCAGCACATCGATGTAGATGTGCGGTGCTTGACCGAGATCAGCGTCTCCGCAGTCGCCCGCGGGGGATTCGGCCTCGCACGGGTCCGCTGGAACGGCGGAGGGTTTCGGATGTGGCAGGCCGTGATCTACCTCCCTGACCCACGTCACAGGGGTTCCGCAAGGGCCGAATCACCGGAATCGTCTCTGCGGACTTCCGGGACCTGGTGTACCGCCTATATCTGATCAACCCAACCGTGAGGATCCGCGGCGTCGGACCACCGGCCTGGGCTCTTCCAGACGCCATGCCCAGACCACCCGCTCACTGATGAGCGGTACACCTGGCGGGGGTCTTGCCGGCACCGCGGTAGCACCTTTCCGGCAACTGAGGTGGCTTCGACGTGGGGCCGACGAGGGAACTTGAACCCCTGACCTTCTGTTCACAAGAGACCGGCCGCCCCACGATCACCACCGTCATCGCAGGTAGAACCATGTGCGCTCGGTCGCCGGTGCCAGCACTCGTAAGACTCTGTTGCGGTACTTCTCGCTCGCTCACGGCCTCCGTCGGCCCTTGAGGGCTTGGCTCACCAGTGTTACCGGGCGGGTCCGCCCGACTGGGCAGTCGGATTTACAGCCCGTGGGGGATTCTCAGGGCACTCCCCCTCTGACCAGCGCGGAAACCGATATCGGCGCCCCGTGGCCGCCGAACCATCCCGCGCATATCCCGCAGCTTCGTATGTGGTCCCGCCCAGCGGATCTCGTCGAGCAGCTGGCCTGGACGCGCTGCTTGGTGGCGTTCGCGCCGAGTGAAAGACTCATCGGGTCGCGTTTCGGCATGGGAAACGATGCGGTTGCGGCGCGTCCAAGCTCAGCAGACCAGCTGCCACCTTAGTTGCGCTGTCGCCTACCATTGCGTCATGTCGCTCGTAGTGCGCTGGATTCGGCTGCTGATGGTGGTCTCGGCAGCTGGCTTTGCAGTCGCGGCCTTCGCAATCCGTGCCGCGATGGACGGGCCCATCGAACAATATTCAGGCGCCGCCTTGTCCGCGGCCATCGTCTACACGATAGTGATCTGCATATGGCCGCTGATCTCCCCACTGTCCGCCGGCAGTGCCGCGATCGCATACTGCTGGTTCATCGAGTTCGCACAGCTCACCCCCATACCTGCGGCACTCTCCCAACGCAGCTGGTTTGCGCGTCAGCTGCTGGGCGCCCAGTTCGACCTCATTGATGTTGCCTGGTACCCCGTCGGCGTCATCCCATTGATCGCCGCGCATTGGTTCCTCCGGGCCCGCACACGTTCCCAAACCGACCCGGCACCCGCCCTCACATCATGATCTTGAACCAGCCGTGCCCAGCGCCGTGGGCTCACCGTCGACCAGGCGCGCGACGTGCTCCAGGCTGCTCGGGCGGCTCTATGCGCTGTACGTCCTGGCGCTCGGCCTCGGCCTGCGGCGTGGGGAGTTGCTCGGCCTGTGGTGGGAGGACGTCAAGCTCGTGCCCTGCTGGGCGTGCGGCGGCGAGGGCGGCACACTCGACGGTGAAGCGTGCGAGCGCTGCGAGGAAAGCGGCATCGAAGCCGCCACGCTGGAAGTGGTCCAGACACTGCAACGGGTCGCGGGAGCGCTGCGCTTCGTCCCGCCCAAGACAGACGACTCCAAGCGGGCCGTTCCCCTTCCGGCGCTGTTGCATCACGGCCCTGTGCGAGCACAAGATCCGGCAGCAGACCGAAGCCTTGGACGCCTGGTCGAACTGCCAAGATCACGGGCTCGTGTTCCCGTCCCGCCTCGGCACGCCCATGGAGCCGGACAACCTACGGCGAAGCTGGGGCCGTATCAGGGAAGCGGCGGGACTCGACGAGATGCGTTTCCACGACATGCGGCACACGTGAGTCTCGGAAGCCGCGCGGCAGCGATCGCCCTCAACCCCGCGCGGTGCTCAATCACGCAGTGGCGATCGTGGGGCTTCGCCGTCGAGACGAAGCTGTCGGCTTGGGAACCATCGCGGCTCGGCCGTCACCCTTCCCGACCTGGCATTCGTGGGTATCGCAAGTAGCGGCGATTGACCCTTGATCACCGTCCTTAATGACACTACGCCCCTGTCTGACCTGGGTCCTTCTCTCCTCAACGGCACACTCGCGGGGGCTGGGGGTCGCGAGACCCCGCTTCGGATTCGCTCAACCGGCTCGGCTGGATACCCGACGCTTCGTCCCGGACTCTCGGTGGGATCATGGTCGGCGCCGCCTCACCTTGCTCCGATGTGTGATGGCGTGTGATCACGACAGTTGCCGACGGCGGTGTCGCTGTACTTCTGTGCTGTACAGCAGTCGCGCTGACCTGCGAGAGAACCACCGTGATAGGGAGTAACCCGACCGGTACCGCAGGGCCGTTCACAGCCCGAGGAACGGAAGCGGGGGCGGCAGTCGATCGCCCCAACCCCGTACGGCGCGCAACCGCCCATTGCGATCGTCACGGCCTTATCCGTCGCGGCGCCCTAATGTGGAGATGGGCTGTCTCGGGACAGGTCCCGGCCATGCCTCGCTACCCTTGTCACCGTACCAGAATGTTTAATACCGGATATGGTCCGCTGCCGAAGGTAGGGGCATGCGTCGTTCACTTCGCTTGTTGGTGATAATCGCCAAATACGGCTGCGCAGGCCTCTTCGTGGTCGGCTTCGTATCCCTTTCGCAGGGCGGCGTGATGGGCGATGAGATCAAGGATGCCTCCACGATCGGGTTCGCACACCCCGGTGAGTCGTGCAAACCGGGCGAGTCGGGCTTCTATAACGTAGCTGATGGAAAACCGCTGTCCTGTACGGCAACCGGACCAGTGTTCGCTGTTCCGGGGGACGAGGACGAGTTGGACAGATTGGCCGCACGACTGGGCAGGGGCGGGCTATCGGCCACCGACCGACGCCAGATCCAGCAGCGTTGGGATGAGATCATCCCAACGCTCCCGCCTGACCGGCGGCCGTATCCCAAGTGGAAGGCCGTGTGGAGCGTTCGCCTGACCCGGCTGGGGACCAAGATGGTCGCGGTCAGCATCCCCTGTATAGCTGTCCTGTGGCATAGGGAGGTTGGGATGATAGCGGCCCGCATCCGCGACAATGCCAGTCTCCGACGGACGCATCGCCGACTGATGTGGCCACCTCTGTCGGCCCGCGCCACACCGGACCAGAAGTCCGAACAGGGGCCAACCCACAGTAACGAACCCTCTGAATAAGATCAGAATCTGGCACCCAGATAGTGTCCACAAACTACTGACATTCCCAGCGCCCCGATCGCTACTTGCTTTGTAAGGGCGAGCGGGCAGTGGATGTTGCTGCGGTTCTGGTACCAGTTGGCACAGCCGCACTGAATCGGCCGTAATCGCCCGAGCCGATCGAGCGGCTGGGGATGACTCGGCTCGAGAAGCGTACGGTATGAGGCTTGCTCCGCTTCATGGTGTGCCGTGTGGGCGGCCGGTCGGTTCGGGACGGGGGTCGGCCCGCAGAGGCCGCATGCCCGGCCCGGGGCCGGTCGGCCGCCCGGCGCCCCGCAACGCGGGGCGCCCTTGAAGACGTGGAAAAAGTTCTAATCAGGGTGGTCGGTGGCGGTTTGTGCTGTCCCGGGACATGCTTGACACCTCTGTCCCAGCAGATGCTTGACAGGTGCCTGTTCGGCTTGGCTGTCGCGTGTTCGTTTGCGGGCGTCGCGTGTCAGGGAGGCCGGGATTGGCCCTGGTCGAGTTGTCGGTGGTTGAGCAGCGGTATCGGGCTGTGCTGGAGGTCGAGGCGGGTGTGCCGGTGACCGAGGTGGCGGCCCGGTTCGGGGTGTCGCGCCAGAGCGTGCATGCGTGGGTGCGGCGTTATCGCGCCGAGGGGTTGGCGGGGCTGGCCGACAGGTCCAGGCGTCCGGTGTCCTCTCCTGGGCAGATGAGCGCGCGGGTGGAGGCCGTGGTGTGTGAGTTGCGGCGGGAGCATCCGCGGTGGGGGCCGCTGCGGATCGTGCACGAGATCGCCCGGCTGGGTGTGGAGCCGGTGCCCTCGCGGATGGGTGTGCATCGGGCGCCGGTGCGGCATGGGCTGATCGAGCCGGGCCGGCGGCGGCGCAGGCGGGCGGAGTTCCGTCGCTGGGAGCGTGATGAGCCGATGGCGTTGTGGCAGATGGACATCGTCGGCGGGGTGTTCCTGGCGGACGGGACCGAGTGCAAGGTGGTGACCGGGGTCGATGACCATTCGCGGTTCTGTGTGATCGCCTCGGTGGTGCCGCGGGCGACGGGGCGGGCGGTGTGCCTGGCCTTCGCTGCCGCGTTGGGTGAGTTCGGGGTGCCGGCCGAGGTGCTGACCGACAACGGTAAGCAGTTCACCGACCGGTTCGGGCGGGGCGGTGAGGTGCTGTTCGACCGGATCTGCCGCGACAACGGCATCGTGCACCGGCTCACTCAGCCGCGTTCACCGACCACGACGGGCAAGGTCGAGCGGTTCCATCAGAGCATGCGGCGTGAACTGCTGGATGATGCGGTGCCCTTCGATGACCTGCCCGCGGCCCGGGAGGCGGTGGCGGCCTGGCGGGTGGATTACGACACGCTCCGTCCTCATCAGGCGCTGGGGATGGCCTGCCCGGCCGACCGGTTCGACACCCGGGCCGCCCAAGACGAGCAGGAGTTGCTGCCGTTGCGGCTGCCCGCCGCGATCCGCCTGGCCGCCGTCCCAGCGGCCACCGAACCGGCCGGTGTCCCCGAACCCGCCGCGACCGATGTGCCGGTGGCGGCCGCCGCCGAGATCAAGGTGTGGAACGGCGGGGCGGTGGAGTTCGATCGGACCGTCCCGGCCAGCGGCAACATGTTCGTGGCCGGGCGCCAGTTCTGGCTCGGCCCCGCCCAGGCGGGCGTCACGGTGACGTTCTGGGCCGATACCGATGTCATTCACCTACTCAATGCCGGGGCCCGGATCAAGTCGGTGCGCTCGCACCTGTCCACTGCCGACCTGACCACGCTGGCCGCCCGCGGGGCCCGCGCAGCCGGCCCGCCGCCGCTGCCGCCCGCCGAGAATGGGGACGCGGTCGAGGTCGACCGGACCGTCAACAAGGACGGCAACGTCGGCCTGGGCGGCCGGCTGGTGCTGGCCGCCGAGATCCTGCGCGGCCGCCGGGGGCGGCATCCGGATCGAACCGGCCACCTTGATGTTCTTCGACCTGCACTCGCGGGAGCTGCTGCGGACGCGGCCCAACCCGTTCACTCCCGATCGGGTCCGTGCGCTGCGCGGGCTGCGGCGGGCCGGGCCACCGCCCCGGCCACGGACCGAGCCGATCACCGTGCAGCGGCGGGCCAGCAACACCGGCGTCGTCATGGTCGCCGGGCAGAAGGTCGCTCTGGGCCGTCTGCACGCCGGACGGGTGGTCACCATCCACGTCGCCGACACCACCCTGTCCATCGAACTGGGCGACGACGACACCCGGACCGTCCGGCGGACCACCACCCAGCCCGTCCGCAGCATCAAGGCTCACCGGCCCCGCAAGGCCGCCCCATGATTCCTAGAGCATCCGTCAAGCATGTCCTGGGACCAAAACGTCAAGCATCTCCTGGGACTAGACATGGTCGGTGGCGGTTCCGGCAGATGCGCTCCGCCGTGTTGGCGGGTGCGGCAGGGTGCTGGTCGTGGTTCGAGCCGCCCGCGCGGTGATCCCTGAGAAAGTTCCGAGCCTTCGAGCTTCCGGATGAGACTGGGACCCGCGCGGGTCGCTGGGATCGCGAACGGCTCCATCGGAGGGAAGGCCAGCGAGCCTTGTGATTAGAGCGCCGCGCGTCCCAGCCAGGCCGCCACCTGCATCGACGGGTCATGGCTGTCCGAAGAAGGGCTTCCGGGTGAGAACGTTCTGCGGGATCGACTCGGCCGAGGATCACCACGACGTCGCCCTGGTCGACGAGGCCGGCCAGTTGATGGCCAAACGCCGGATCAGCGACACCGTCGAGGGGTTCGAGGAGCTGCTGCAGTTGCTCGCCGACGTCGGCGATGACCCCGACGATCCGATCGCCGGTGGCGATCGAACGCTGCGCGGGCTGCTGGTGGCCGCGTTGCGCGGCAGTGGCCGGCAGGTCTTCGCCATCAACCCGATGGCGGTGGCCCGCTATCGGGAGCGCCATTCGGTCGCCCGCAAGAAGTCCGACCACGTCGACGCGATGACGCTGGCAGGGATCCTGCGCACCGACGCCCACGCTCACCGGCCGCTGCCGACCGACACCGACCTGGCCCGCGCCATCGCCGTGCTGGCCCGCGCCCACCAGGACGCCATCCGGCGCCGCACCCGTGCCTCCAACGCGCTGCGCTCGCTGCTGCGCGAGTACTTCCCGTCCTTCCTGGCCGCCTTCGCTGACCGCACCACCAACCTGGCCGGCCGCGACGCTCGCGCGGTGCTCGGCATCGCGCTCACGCCGACGGCGGCCGCCGATCTGCCGCGAACCCGCATCACCGCGGCATTGCGCCGGGCAGGTCGGCAGCGCGGGATCGACCAGCTGGCCCGACGGATTCAGCAGGCCCTGCGGCAGCCGCAACTACACCAGCCGCCCCTGGTCGAACAGGCGATGGGCGAGCAGGCCCGCGCGCTGCTGGCCGTCCTGGACGCCGAACGCGACAACGTCGACCGGCTCGGCCAGGCGGTCGCCGAGGCATTCGCCCAGCACCCCGATTACCAGATCATCACCAGCTTCCCCGGCCTGGGCGACGAGCTCGGGGCCCGGTTGCTGGCCGAGATCGGCGACGACCGGGCCTGGTTCACCGACACGCCCGCGCGCTGTAGGCCTACGCCGGATCGGCACCCATCACCCGCGCCCCCGGGCGCAGCGTCTCCATCACCCGTCGCTCGGTCAAGAACAACCAGCTGGCTGCAACAGGGTCCGTATGGGCGTTCTGCGCGTCCTCCAAAACCGGGCCCGCGCGCACCCACTACCAGCAACGACGCGACCACGGCGACAAGCACCCCGCCGCACTACGGCACCTGTTCAACCGCATGCTCGGACAGCTCCACCACTGCCTCCAAACACGCCAGACCTACGACCCACTCAAGGCATTCCCCCCCCCCGCCACTTTCCGCAGCCGCTCGACGCCTTAGCGCCATCGGAGGTCTCATCCGAGTGGCTTCGCTGGTCAGGGATCCAGGCGTTCGGCGGTGCCGAGCAGGTACGGCGGCAGTTTGGAGCGGGCGCCAAGGATCTCGATGCCAATGACGCGCCCCTCCTCGTCGAAGTCGAGGTTGATCATGCCGTCGACGGCGATGGGATCACACGGGTAAGTCTTCACCGCCGACCCCGGCGCTCCGGCTTGGGCAGGGTCCTCGAAGTAGATGTAGGCGGCGTTGCCCTGCTGGTCATAAGTCACCTTGAGTTCGGCCACATGCTCTCCTTGCCGCGGTGGATATGGGGATCATCTCAGCAGCCCACGTCAGCCGAGATGGTGGAAGCGGCTTGACGTCCCAACAACATCGGAGGTCTCATCCGGGGTTGGCTGCTCTGCTGAGGGCTGCCCTCATGGTGGCGCAGGTGATCGCGTCGCGGCAGGTTCCCGTGCTGGTCAGCTCGGTGCGTAGTGGCTCGGGGGCGTTGGGATGGTGGGCGATGGCTTCGCGGAGTGCGAGGTTTCGTCGGCCGTGGTTTCGGGATTCCAGTTCCGCGAGTCGGCGTAGGCCGGTCTCGGGCATCTGAGGGCGTAGCAGCGCGTTCCACGCAACGGTTGGGTGTTCGTCGTCGGCAAGGCGTCGTAGGACCTGGGGCGGTGTCTGCGGGTTCTTTGCGATCGCGATTCGTACGGCGGGAAGCGGGTCTTCTGCCAGTTCGTGGAGCCGTTCGGGTGGAGTGTGGCGTCCCCTTGCTTCCAGGACTCGCCGATAGCCAGCCAGCTGATTTGCTCGTGAAGGCGTTCCGCTCACGCGTCGATGGTCTCAAGACCGGCGGCCATGCCCCAGGGATCAGGCCATGAGTTTGCGGAGGGTTTCGCGGGTTTGGTCGGCGAGGCTGGTGGCTGCGCCTAGACGGTTGTCAATGGTGTGGTGAACGCCCGGCGGCGGCTCGTCGGTGTTGAGGGTGCTGGTGTACTCGTCCCAGTGGGACAGCTTCCAGTGATCGCGCGGGGCGTCTCGGACCTCGATGTACTCGTGCATGGTGTCGAGATCGCTATGGACCCAGATGGCGGCGACCTCAACGCCTCGGGCCTGGCAGCGGTGGGTGAGGCGGGGCAACCAGCCGGCAGTGTTCAGCTCGGTGACGAACGGGGCCGGCCAGGATGATCGATACGCCGGTGGCGCGGTCACGCATGCGCGCGGCGCCGTCGCCGCCATCTCCCCGGCCGTCAACGGCGTTCCGGCTCAGAGACACGAGTGGGGGGACACAGCTCGACATTCGCCCCATCACCACGTCCGGAGACCTCACCGATCGGGCGGTGGCGGGCTACATCGCCAAGTACGCGACCAAGGCGGCGGAGTGCGTCGGCACCCTTGACCGGCGGATTCGGGCTACCGATGACCTTGGCGAGTTGCCGGTCACCGGCCATGCCCGGCGACTCATCGCCGAATGCCTCCGCCTGGGTGCCCTCGACGACTTCGCCGAACTGCGGCTGACCGACTGGGCACACATGCTCGGCTTCCGCGGCCACTTCTCCACCAAGAGCCGCGCCTACTCCACCACCCTCGGCGCCCTCCGTGAGGCGCGCATCGCCCACAACCAGCAACAACACGAGATCACCACGGGGCGGCTGCCGCTCACCGACGAGGACCAGGTCCTCGTCATCGCGCACTGGCGCTACCTCGGCCAAGGGCTCACCCCCGGCGAAGCACTTCTCACCGCCGCGCTTACCGGGAGACCTCTGCCGCCGCTCAGTCCCACCGTCACCGCCCAAGGGAGCGCAGCTTGACCGAACTGGTCCTCACCGTCGATGAAGCCGCCGAACGGCTCCGCGTCAGCCGCTGGACCCTCTACAACCTCATCCGCTCCAACCAACTCCGGACCGTCAAGATCGGCCGTCGCCGTCTCGTCCCCGCCAACGCTCTCGCCGAATGCCTGGACCTGCTTGCCGAGGAGGCTGCCTGATGATCAAGACCGCGCTTGCTACACCTGAGGAGCCGGAACGCCGCAAGGTGCGTAAGGCTCGGGCTCGTCGACGGGCCAACGGTGAGGGGACGATCGTCCAGCGCAAGGACGGTCGGTATGAGGCCAAGGTCTTCATGCCCACCACGGCCGGGACCATCAAGCGCGTGAGTGTCTACGGCCGGACCCGCGACGAGTGCCACGCCAAGTACGTCAAGCTCAAGGCGCAGGCTGACGACGGTATCCCGGTCGCCTCGGTGAGCTGGACTGTTGAGCAATACCTCGCGTACTGGTTGGAGCACGTCGTGCGGGTGGAGCGGCGGCCCAAGACCGTCCAGGGCTACGAGAGCGTTGTCCGCCTCCACCTTGTGCCTGGGCCGGGTAAGAAGCGGCTCGGCAAGCTCACGGCGCGTGATGTGCGGGTCTTCATCACCAACGTCCGCCAGGCGTGCCAGTGCTGCCGACACGGATGGGACGCGCAGCGCGACAAGCCGCGGTGCTGCGCTCTCAAGGGTGGGGAGTGCTGCGAGTCCCGGCTCTCGGTGCGCATGGTCCAGTTCGTTCTAGCCGTGCTGCGGAACGCGCTACAGGCGGCCGTCCGGGAGGAGGTCCTTACGCGGAACGTCGCCCGGCTCGTCACGGTGACCACGCCCAAGTACAAGGTGAATCGGGGCTGGGCGGTCGACGAGGCGCGGGCCGTCCTCAAGGCGGCACACAGCGAGCGGCTTTACGCGCTGTACGTCCTAGCGCTGTGCCTGGGCCTGCGGCGTGGGGAACTGCTCGGGCTGCGCTGGGAGGACATCACGCTCACGCCCTGCCGGGTCTGCGGGGGAGAGGGCGGCACCCTGGACGGTGAGGCGTGCCCGCACTGTGCGGAAACCGGCATCCAAGACGCCAAGCTCGAAGTGGTCCAGACGCTCCAGCGGGTGGCCGGCGAACTCCGCTTCGTCCCGCCCAAGACCGATGACTCGACTCGGACCATCCCGCTGCCGGACCTTTGCGTCACGGCGCTGTGCGAGCACAGGGTGAGGCAGGATGCCGAACGGGCGGGCGCCTGGCCGAACTGGCAGGATCACGGGCTTGTGTTCCCATCCCGCCTCGGGACGCCTATGGAGCCTGACAACCTCCGGCGAAGCTGGGGACGAATCCGTGCGGCGGCTGGCCTTGGGGAGATGCGGCTCCACGACATGCGGCACACGTGCGTCTCGCTGCTCCTGGACCTGGGCGTCCCGCCGCACGTGGTCCGGGAGATCGTCGGGCACAGCGATATCGAGGTGACGATGACGATCTACGCTCACGCGGCCCTCGACGAGAAGCGGGCGGCGCTTCGGAAGCTGGGGGATGCGCTCGGCTGAGGTCGTTGTCGTCAGCGCTGTCGTCAAAAACGCCCCGGGCCGTTTGGCTCCGGGGCGTTTTCGCTGGTCAAGGGTGGTGGGCAGGGGCGGGGTCGAACCGCCGACCTTCCGCTTTTCAGAAGTGGCAACCACCCTGCCGCCGTCCCGTCCACCGAGGTCAGACGGTGGTAGACGTGTGCCGATAGATGGGGTTGGTGGCCGACGTTGCCGTCAGGGTTGCCGTCACCCTCACTGGCTCTACCTCAGTGTTTCCGCCGTCAGGCGCGCCGGTTGCGCTGCTCGGCCCGGTGTCGGTGACCACCTGGATGCGAACCACCGGCATTCCAGCCCCGCTACGGCCCCGTCCAGCTCGCAACGTGTGCCGCCGTGAGCCTGCGTGAGCTGTCGTCAAGGGCCGTTGCTGTACTTCCATGCTGACCAGCAACGCATGGGAGCGGGCTGGTCTCTCAGTCAGAGTCGGACATGCCGTGTGCCTGCTCGTAGGCACGGATGACCTTCCTGGGGATCGGTGGCCGCCCAAGCTCGCGCACCTGAACAGAGACCACAGTCTGGCCGCGCACGTCAATCTCCATGTACGTGCTCGACGCTGGATTCGTGGGATCCCAGCGTGTCCTGATGCCCTGGTGAAGGCCGACAGCGTCCATGGCTTCGCGCATGGCCTCGACCAGGAGGTCGTAGTCGACCTGGGGACCGTACTCCAGCCGCAAGGGCTCACACTGCTCGGCCCGCAAAGCCTTCACGAGCACCGAAACCAGCTCTGCACGGTCGACAACACTCATCAGCACAGGCCCTCTCCAACAGCAGGTCCCCCGAACCTACTCTGCGGCCCTGACGAACCTTGGCCGGCAAAGAAGGACAGCACAGAGCCGATCGGCTCGGACCAGCAGTTCAGCGGATCCACAGTCCACCCACCCAACTCCTCCGACCTGAGCTTACGCCGATCGGATACCGAACTTGGGCCCGTATTCGGCACACTCCGCTTTCTCAACCAGCGTGGAGGCACGGGCCCGCTAGCCAACCAACGCATCCCGCTAAGCGTCCTGATTCCGCAGATGAAACCCACATCGGAGGGAAGCATGGTCTACCTCAGCGAACTGAAAGCGATCGAGCAGCGATGGAAGGACGCTGGCTCACCTCGATGCGAACACCCAAGGACGGCTAAGGAACGAATGGACTTCGATGGCGCCCAGAGCGGTGACCATGGATGCCTCGATTGCGGTTTGACCTGGTGGCATACCCAGCCAACGCCAGAGCCGCGGGGCACATGATGCCAGTCGGACCAGGGATACGAGCTTCGTGATCACGTTGAGTGGCCGTCCCCGGCTTCTGCTGGCGACATGAGGAAGTGGGCAGTAGGCGTCATATGATCCGTAGCAAGATCAACACAGTCCAGGATCGTCCACATCCGTCCCTTGACCTGGCCACGCCCTTCCCGCACATCCACCACCGTCCAGCCCGATCCAACCCCGTTGTTAGCACCCCGTTAGCACGCCGACCGTCCCGGAGGGCGCGCCCGCGCGAACGACGAGACGCTGTGACAGACCGCTTCGCGCGGGTGTGCGCTCCGGCCCGCGGGGGCTGGGGGTCGCGAGACCCCCGCTTCACTCTCGCCCAACACTTCAGTCCGGGTACGCGCCACCTCTTCGTCCCGAGCTATCGGCACTCCTAGTACTCCAGCCGTAGAAGGTGATCTTTATCGTTTCCGGGTGGATTGTCGCTGGTAGTGGCAGGTGCGGGCGCGGGCTTGGTGGCGTCGCCGCCAGTGCGACCAGTGCAGGCAGTGCGCGGGATCAGGGGCCGTGCGTGAGGTCATGCGGGTCAGTAGCCGCTGAACCTCGGCCAAAGTGATCGGGGCCAGGTCGGGTTGGTCGCCGAGGCGGGCGCGTTCGGCTGTGGTCACGGCGGCCAGGAAGGCGTGCGCGAGCATGGCGAGGGTGGTCCACCGGTACCAGGATCTCCAGGTGCGGACCTGGTGCTGGTCCAGACCGCACAGGCCCTTGCCGGCCTGGAACGCCTCCTCGATGGTCCAGCGCCGTCCGGCAACCTTCACCAGCGCCGCGACCGGCACCGGGCCGGGCGCGTAGCAGCGGTAGAACGCCAGTTCCCGTGTGCGGCGGTTGCGCCGGATCAGCAGCCACCGGCATCCCGGCCGGTCGGTCCGCCGGTCGGTGTCGACCAGCGCCCAGTCATAAAGACGATGGCCCTTGGCGCCTGCCCCGGCCGACAGCCGCTGCCAGGCCCGCTGGGGAAGGGCGGCGGCCACCTGGTCGGCACGGCGGGCGCCGATGGGCAGGGCGACCCGGTGGGAGGCCGCCACCGCCAGCACATATCCCACGCCGCGTTCCTCCAGCTCACGGCGCAGGGCAGGGTACTGGCCGTAGACCTCGTCGGCGGCCACCCACTCGGCCTGCGTTCCGGCGTCCAGCGCGCGGGCGATCATGCGGCGGGCCAGCTCGCCCTTGGTGGCGAAGGCTCGGTCGGCGGGCACTCGGGCGTCATGGCGTCGCTGGTCGTCGCCGGCCCAGACGTGGGGCAGATACAGCTCCCGGTCGATGAAGGCGTGCCCGGCGTCGGCCGCGTAGGCCAGGAACACCGCGACCTGGCTGTTCTCGATGCGGCCGGCGGTGCCGGTGTACTGGCGTTGCACCCCGGCCGTGCGGGTGCCCTTCTTCAGGTCGCCGGTCTCGTCCACCACCAGCACCGCCCCGGCGCCGGCGAGGCGGGCGGTCACGTACCGGCGCAGATCATCGCGTACGGCGTCGGCATCCCAACTCGCCCGCGACAGCAGATGCTGCATCGCGTCCGGGGTGGCGTGACCGGCGTGCTCAGCCAGCGTCCAGCAGTTCTTGCGCGGCAGCTCGGCCAGCAGCCCCAGCAGCATCGCCCGGGCCGTGCGTCGTGGCTCCACCCGGGTGAATCGGCAGGCCAGATGGCCCATCAGGTCATCGAACATGCTCTGCCAGCGGCCAGGGTCTACGCTGTGGCCAGCGGCCACCGCCCGGTTTTCGTTTGTCCTCACAAACAACGATGATCACGCGGTGGCCGTCCTGCTTCCAAACGCCCTTAACCAGCAAGATCGCGATCTACAGCTGGAGTACTAGCCCTTCACCGCGTTACCCACGTCGCGACGTGTGCCGCAAGGTCAACCTCTGCTGACCCGACCGGATATGTCGGGGCGCGAGCGTAGGCTCTGCTTCATGGCGCAGGAGAACGACAATGATGAGTACGTCACGGAGAAGATGTATGTAACGCGCCGGAAGGACTCTCACTACTCGAACTCACGAAAGAAGCCAGGAGAGTTCAGTCCACTCACTCGCAGCGAGGTAGACGCGGAGCTTGACCAGGTCACTCTCAGTTACATCGAGGAGAACGAGGAGTCGTCTGCCTACGACTCAGAGCCAGTCCACGTTCGCGAGGAACCCGAGCCACCTCGCCGCTCGAAGGAGCAGGAGGAACGGGACGAGTTGGTTCAGAAGGTCGTACGCGAGCTATTGATCGTTGCGATCGAGTACAGCACGCCCCACGTCATGCGGTTCTGGAGCGAGAAGCTACGCCCTGCCATCCGGGCGCGAGCAGAACGCAGGCGCGAACTTCGAGCACTCCTCCGTCAGCACCGAGCTGAGAAGAACAGCGCCGTGATTGAGGCGAGGATCGTTGAACCCCCCCAGGACATGGCCGCCCTCACTGAGGTCAAGATGAACATGACCAGTTCCGAGGCACAGGCTCGCTACCTCATGGCGTTGGCAGCGCAACGCTTCGCTGAGGAGCAGATGCGTTTGGTGGCTGCTGCCGACATTCGAGCAGACGAGGGGTTCCAAGAGCTGGAGCACGCGCTGTCAGAGTTGCCGCCCGAGCAGGTTGCGAAGATGCTTCAAAGGTTCGAGGCGAACCCATCACTCCTCGCCGACAATGCGCTGACCGGACTCGGCATGATCCTCGGCGTCGAACGAGCCGATGGTCCGTCGCCTCTTGAGGACGCCGCCAGCCCTGATCGCTGTTCAGCGAGCAATAGCCGCCAGCGCTCGCTTCAGCCACCTCACAAAGAGTGGTCAAGGCCGACGGATTGATCAACAGCGCATCCGTGTCCATGACCTGCGGACTGCTTGCTCAGCGAACGTGCGATATTCAGCCTGCTGGGGAACCTACATCCGCTGCGGTGGGATACGCCGGAACGCGGTGTGGGCTTTCTCTGCGAGACCACCGGCCAGGACTCGGCAAGGGTGGATGGAAATATCCGGAGTGTGAGGCGTGGGCCGAAGCGCTCAACCATACCGACCTGAACGCAGTCCTGGATCACATCGCGCAGATGCCCTGACGGTGCCCCAACGCGCTGCAAGTCTTCGTGATGGACCAGGAGGAGTCGTTCTTCAGGGGGTGGATGCGGAGGGACGGTGAGTTGCGGCAGTACGCACCGGCTACCCCTGACGAGCACGACCCGGACTTCTTTCCCGAGGAGGGTTAAGCGTTCGCCCTGGTCTCGGACGCGACGTCCCGAAGACCTGCGCCGAGATCGGCCGACGAGACTGAGTGCCGAGCGATTCATTACGAGTCTGACGAGCAAGATCCACAGACGTCCACGCTCGTCCCCTGACCTGCCCGGCGGGCCCCCCAGTCCACACTCGTCCAGGGTCATCCAGCCCCGCCGTTAGCACCCGCGTTAGCAACCCTGCCCCACAGCACCCGATCATCCGAGGGCAAGGGGACCCGGAGCGCAGGCCGGCCACGGCCCGAGCACCGGAAGCCCCGCGGCAGCGATCGCCCCCAACCATGCACTGACCTCAGCCACGTCGTGGCGATCGTAGGGCCGACCAGCGGGCGACCCCATTACGGGACAGAGACCGGAATGTTCGATGATGCCGCACCGATGACCCAACTTGGGATACAATGCTGCATTCTGTCACCAAATTCACATACACGTGACGATTGTGGGGCGTGCAATATGGTGATCAGTGAATGAGCGTCGGGGACGTTCTCAGTATTGCCGGACTAGCCGTAGCCATGTGGCAGATTTGGCGGATGGGACGGATTGTAACTGCCACAAAGAAAGCGGTTGATGATGCTACGCAACGAATTGGAGTCTATAATCTACTACTGATGGTTCCGAAGTTGTCACGCCTTGAGCATGACATCGAGAACGCTGCTATACGAAAAAATGTTGAGGAGATGCGGCGACTCTTGCGAGAGTGGCGAGAAGCCGCCTCTTCCTTGCGTGGAATTCTTGCAAGCGATCATGCGCAGAGCTCCGCTCTGGACGCGCTAGCGCAAGAATCAATCAATCTTGCTGCCCTAGCAAAAACAAATCTCGTTGGAAAAGAAAATGTTGATCTGCCGAACGCCACCAAGAGGGTGCGAAAGGCAATCGAAAAAGTTTGCCTTGAAACATCAATGCTGGCTTCTCAAATAACTTCGACGGCTACCCCCTTTGGGGCAAGGCAAGTTGGCTCGGGCGACCAGAGTTCGAATTAGAAGGCTTACAACCGGGAAGGGGTTTGGTGTGACAACCTACGGACAGGCCCGACTCCATGAGCTGGTAAAACGATTGCTGCTGGCCACCGAGCAGAGTGACTCCAACGTTGAATGGCATGAGTCGGATCGACCGAACGCATTTCACAGCACTCTCGGAGGAGCAACAGTAGTAATCGCATCCGACGACGATGACGGTAGGTACCCATATTCGCTCGAAATCCTCGACGAGGAGGGAGCGCTTGTCGACTCTTTGAAATCAGGAACATATGAAAACGACAATGGCGAATGGGAAATGGAGTGGAATAGCGACCTCGAAGCACTATATGATCGGGCACGCCGTAGCGTGAAGAACGTTGACCGAGTCCTCAATGAGATCATGAAGCACCTACCCCAGCTACCACCAAATACGGACCCTTGGGCGACGGGAAGCGGCAGTTTTTCAGACGATCCGCCGTTTTAGATAGAACAGCCCGGCAGACGTTGGCGCCGCTTGTAGGCTTCGCACGCAGGCCACCTGATCAGAACCTGGTCTCATGGCGCCTTCAGCTTGGCTATCGGTCCAGTCAGACCAGCCCGTTTCATCCACTGACCTGCATGAACACCCTGTGGCGTCGCTAAAATTCAACCTCCAGGCACGGATACCCCTCGCTCCGGAGAACTCACCCGTGCGAACGGCGAGACCACAGCCCTCCTCTGCTTAGGGATGCCGATACAAATCTTCATCCGATTCACGAAATGCTTTGTAGGGTTCGGTGTCCGGCTCCAATGTTATCTCCCTGGGAAATTCAAACTCATCCAGTTCACGATCTTCTAGCGTGAGATTACAAACCGGACATTCAAAGACATGCGGATAAGCCGTCTGGTGGACGATGTAAAACATGCCGCTCTCGTCGTAGTCCGTCTCAACATCTGATCGCTCTACACTGCAAACAAGCCACCCCATTTGACTGCAGACTGGACATTGGTGCGGCAGCTCGCGATCAATCAAGGTTCTCGCTTCTCTGCCCGACAAGGATGCCAGAACTATACGCGCTGCGTCCGCAGGGAGGTCGCGAGTCAATAGTGCTATCTGTCTTTTAGCGGCAGCAACCTTTGCCGCCACAGTACGACGCAAATCGGAAAGGGATTCGTCCAAAAATTGGTCAACTAGAGGTATTCTATCTTCGGCCCAGAACTTGACGCGGTCCGCTTTTTCGATAGCTGCGATTAGGTCCTCGACTATTCGGACCATGACCATCACTGCGGACTTAAGCTCTCTCTGGTCCACAATGCCCATGTGCACGGAGGCATTTCTAACTTGGAGTACCTGCTCATCTGCTCCCTGCGGATTGAATCGGAGCGATGGGTAGAAGTGCTTCGCCAGGAGCAGAACCTCCTTTGCGCCCCGCGTCTTAGTGTGGCTTGGAGAGGTAGAGGCACGATGACTTTTCCCTGATAGGTGGAGTATGGAGTCTCGGTCAGCACGATCAGTCAGCAGAGCGGGTTCGATTGATACGATGTACCCTTTAGCCAGCAACTCGACCGCACACCCGACATTTATTGCTGCAATAAGTTGCTCCTCGGCTCTTCCTCTGGCGAAAAGATCCAGCGCCGACCGTGCATGATAAGTGGCAGAATTGTAAAGTGGAAAGAAAATATCCTCATGGGGAAATGACGCCTCGCCGTAGGGCCATCTCGTTTCAAGTCCAGGGACCTTTGCCATGAGTTGAAGTTACCGCAGTTCCTCATCTGCGCATAGCATCACAGGGCTATCCATACTTCTGACCCACTGCTGGGCTAAGGTCGGAGGCCGTACGCGACCGATCGAAACAGTGGGCTGCATCTTGATCTTTGGCGGACGGGCGGCGCGGCGCGGCGGGACCGGACGGGACAGGCCGCACGCCCGGCGCGCCGGGGCGGGCGGCCGTCGGCGACGCGTAGCGGCGCCCTTGAAGACGTAGAGAAAGTTCTCATCCGGGCTGTCTGGCCTGGTCGGGTCGGTGGTGCACTGTCTTGGGCACGGTTTGGACTGTGGAGGTAGGCATGCCGGAGAGATCGCCGATTATGGAGGTGGCTCTTGCGATCGTCACCGCAGAGGGGTGCGGGTTTCGACTGGTCGAGACTGCTGGCCTGCTGATCGCTGCCTGCGCTCGGTCGAACCTGTGGACTTTGGAAGTTGGCAAGCCTCATCTGCCGGTGCATGAGTTCGTGGCGGTCATGGAGGAGCGCGTGATGTGCTGCTTGGCGATCGAGGAGGGTTGGGCTCGGTACGAGGCCTTGGGCTTTATCGATGCCCGTATGGAGATCACGACTCTTCCGAGTGGACTTGAGCGGCAAGCTCGGTTGGAGGCGTTTCGATCGGAAGAGGATGCGGCGCAGGAGACGCTCTTGGCCGAGCTGCGCGACGCGCTGACTCGATATGAGCGCACGATGGAGTGGAGTCCTCCGGACTCGTCTGCGTGATGTCGCTCGGGCGGACTCACAGCTCATGCCATGAGTTTGCGGAGGGTTTCGCGGGTTTGGTCGGCGAGGCTGGTGGCCGCGCCTAGGCGGTTGTCGATGGTGTGGTGGACGCCCGGCGGGGGCTCATCGGTGTTGATGCCGCTGGTGTACTCGTCCCAGTGGTTGAGCTTCCAGTGGTCGCGTGGTGCGTCTCGGACCTCGATGTACTCGTGCATGGTGTCCAGATCGCTGTGTACCCAGATGGCGGCGACCTCGACGCCTCGGGCCTGGCATCGGTGGGTGAGGCGGGGCAGCCAGCCAGCGGTGTTCAGTTCGGTGATGAACGGGGCGGCGAGGATGATGGAGACTCCGGTGTCGATGTTGGCGTAGGCGCTGTTCATCAGGACTCGGTACTCGTGGGGGCGTACCTCGGCCTTGTAGAGGTCGGTGTGGCGGTCGTGGGGGTCGGCGGCCAGGGACGCGAGGAGTCGTTCGGTCATGCGACGGGTGAGGGCGTCCTTGTCCAGGAACGCCCATCCGGTGAGGCTGGACAGGAACCGGGCGAACTCGGTCTTGCCCGATCCGGCGTAGCCGCCGACCAGGACCAGGGCGGGCCCGCCGCCGGCATTGGCTACCGCGCGGCCGTGCCAAGCGTTGGCGATGCGGGACTTGAGCGCGTCGGCGTGGGGGAAGAACGCGGACAGGTCGAACGGGTAGCCGGTGGGCGCTGGTTCGGTGCCGCGGGCGTGGGCTGCCATGCGTTCCAGGACGGCGAGCGGCACGTTGTGCGCCTGGGCGATGTAGGGCAACCAGTCGTCGGGGATGCGCTCACCTCGTTCGTAGCGTGAGACCTCATTACGGGTGAGCGTTCCGGTTCCTGCCAGCTCGCACAAGAGGGCGGCTTGGGCGCGCTGGCTTCTGGTTCCGCGTAGGCGTGCGAGGTAGCGGCCGAATTCTCTGCGTCGCTCGGTCGTCATCTGCGGCAACCTCCCTCGTTCCAGTTTGGCCCCCTGCTGGCCCCCTGTCAGACGCCTTTGGTGAACGAGTGCACGCGGGAAGTTGGATCGACCCCATTCCTGCGAACGGGTCCGGTCGTTAATGGCTGGATTCGTGCATGAACACGAGGTCTCCCATGACAGGAACATCAAGAAATGTCGAGGATCCGACCCTTGTCCGGCTTCGCGCGGACTTCCCTGGTCATCGCATCTGGCGCTCGATTCGCTATGACGGCCGACTCGGCGACTGGGTCGCGACTCTGCACGACCCTGCGGAGGGCGTCGACGCGACGGTGATCCGCGACAATCCTGAGGCGCTGCGCGGGGCGCTGGAGGGGCAACGGGCGCAGGTCAAGAAGCGCTCTCGGGCCCGGTGATGGATGGTGAGGGGCCGTCGATGCCATCACCGGATGGGGCCGCTTCGGAGGGGGCGGCCCCGTGGGGGGATGAGAAGGCGGCGCGGTCGGTGGATATCTCCCCGGATGCATCGGCCGCGCCGTCCTTCACCGATCGCTGGAAGCGGCGTTGGGCGTGCCGTCGACTGGATCGGCTCGCGCGGGAACTGCGGCGTCAGGGCTGGGCGACGGAACGGCGTTACGGCCAGGAGCCGCCGGTACTGCATGTGTTCTCGAAGAACGCTCCGGTGGTGGGTGACAGCATCCTGGTCGTCCGGGGGCCTGGGCTGTGGTGGTTCCAGTCGAGTACGGGCGCATGGCTGGGGCAGTGCACCCAACCTTGGCGAGCGGCCGACTCGGTCACGGCGCTGCTGGGCGTGTGGGGTATCACCACGGGCGGTCGCTGGGGTGCGTCGTGAGTGCTGATGCACGGTCGGGTGGGTCGCCGGCGGCTCTTGCTGTGGAGGAACTGCGCGAGCAGTTTCCGGGGGTGCTGCTGTGGTTCGGGCTGCATACCCGGATGTTCTGGGCATTGGTTCAGGTGGCGGATTCCCCGCGGCTGGTGGAGGCGATCACGCCCCAGGAACTTGCCGCGGCGATCAGGGAGCCGTGGTTCTGGCCGTGGCCGTTGCAGTGACCGGTCATGGCTTGACGGCTTCAATGATGCGGCGGGCCGTGTCGGCTGGCTCGGCTTGGTCTGTGTGAATGACCAGGGTGAACGGCGACACGCCTTCCTGGGTTTGGCTTCGTTGTAGGTCTGCGTCGGTCTCGTCCCATGCCCGTAGCCGTGCGGGCGTGTCGACGTCGCCTCGTTGGTGGGAGCGTTCGGCGCAGACCTCGCGAGGTATCCAGAGGCATACGGTCGTCCAGTCCAGTGGGACGGCGGTGCGCAGCTCGGCCAGGTCGGCCAGGTTGCCGATGTGCACGACCGGAACGTGGCCCGTCTCGGTGAGTTCGTCGATGTCGTGGCGGTCGACGGCGTAGCGGTTGCCGTAGCGCTCGGTCTCGACGACCAGGCGCCCGGCCTGGCGAAGCGCTACAAGGACGTCGGCCGAGATCTGGCGGTAGCCCGTCGTACGGCCCGTTCCGGCCTTCAGCTTGGGCAACAGCGCGAACCGGTCATCCTGGTCGGTCAGTTCGGCGGTGATGGTGTCCTTGCCGCTGGTGGGCGGGCCGTACAGGATCACGCCTCGCTTGGTCACCCCAGGATCTTACGGATGGCGTCCCGCGTCTGGTCGGCGATGCTGATGGCTGCGCCCTGGCGGTTGTCGATGGTGAGGTGAACGCCCGGCGGGCTGGCCTCGGTGTTGATGCCCTGGATGTAGTCGTCCCAGTGGGTGAGCTTCCACTCATCGCGGGGAGCGTCGCGGAACTCGATGTACTCGCGCATGGAGTCGATGTCACAGCGGACCCAGATCGCGGCGACCTCTACGCCCTTGGCCCTGCACCGGTTGGTGAGGCGGTTCATCCAAGCTTCGTCGTTCAGTTCTGAGATGAACGGCGCCGCGAGGATCGTGGAAATGCCGCAATCGATGTTGTCGTTCGCGGTGTCCATCAGGCATTTGTACTCAAGCGGCCTGATCTCTTTGAGGTAGAGGTCGCTATGCCGGTCGTGGGCGTCGCCGCCCATGGCGGTCAAGAGGCGTTCGACGAGTCGCCTGGTCAGAGAGTCCTTGTCCAGGAACGCCCATCCCGATACATCGCCTAGGAATCGAGCGAACTCGGTCTTGCCCGATCCGGCGTAGCCGCCGACCAGGACCAGAACGGGCTTGTTGATCCCGTCCGACAGTGCTCGACCTCGCCACGCGTTGACCACGCGGTTCTTGAGGACCGTCCCGGCGGCGGCGTCCCGGTCCTGGGTGGCGTCGGTGACCTTGTCCAGTCCGCGAGAGATCGTGGTGGCGGCCTCTTCGGTCACGGCCGGGCTGGTGCCGGGCGTGGGGAGCGGCAGGACGGCGTCTAGGGCTACCTCCTCGCCGGGGAGGGGGAGGCGAAAGCCCAGGTCGGGCTCTGTGGACTGGTGCATCAAGCAGTACGCGCGCCGGTAGTGCGGCCCTGGGTAGACACTCCCGCTCTCGTGCCCCCACAGGGTTTGGAAGTTGGCCGCAACGCGGAGTTCTGCCCGGTCGGCGACCTGGCGCAACTTGTCGCCGGCGGCTTCCAAGCTCAAACCGTGCGCCTCGCGTCGCTCACGAAGCCTGCCGGGCTGCCAACCGGGACGCTGCTTGGTTGCGGTCATGCGTATCGGCCTTTCCGTTCACTGTAGATAATGCCGCGTTCTGCGGGCTTCGCGGTCTACATGGGAGGTGTGAAAGCGGATGTATAAACCGTTGTGAAAGCTTCTGATGATTGATAAGTGATGGGTTTCCTTCGCCTCCTGCGTTGAAATCTCAGTGTGCCGACAAACGAGAGAACGCAGCATGACAGGGGGCGGTTCTGAGTGACGGCGGAGGGTGAGCGGAGGCAGACCCCTGGGGAACTGCTGGCGCAGATTCTCGCGGAACTGGACGACCTCACTTGCCGGGTCGACGAGCTTGCGGTGGCTCTGCGAACACGCTCTCCTCAAGCCGGGCGACCCGTTCGCCCAGATCCCGGACGGCGCCCAGCACCTCGGCGAGCTGCTCCATGAGCGCGCCGTCTTCGGCGGGCGGGGCCGGCGACTCGACTGAGTCCCGGTCCTGGATGAACACGCCCTTGCCCTGCTGGCCGACGACCAAGCCTTCGGTGCGCAACACGCTGATGGCGGCCTTCACGACACCGGCGGACACGTCGTACTGCTCGCGAAGCTGCGCGGTCGACGGCAACGCGTCCCCCGGATTGAGTCGACCGTCGGCGACCTGTGCTCGCAGGTCATCGGCGATCTGGAGGTATCCGGGGCGTCCCGTCCTCTTGACCATCGTCCGCCTTCCCTCATGGCTGTGGACTCCAGTTCAGCACAGTCCGACCGACCAAGAAAGCCAAGGCTGCCTTGACAGCTTGGCCGTCTATGTCGACTATGTTGTCTAAGTACTTCACAGGACGGACCGCAGGAGGATCCGCGTGCGCAACATCCCTGTAGACATCTCGGCTCTCACATTCGTGTGTGTGTCGCCGCCGCGTCCGAAGCTGGTGGACCAGGACACGGGCGAGGTGAAGGTGGACCGCAGCGGGCGGACGGTGTTCACCGTGGGTCTGTCGGCGGCCGACCCGATGGGCCGGGTCGAACTGCTGAACATCTCGGTTTCCGGCGACCAGGAGGTCACCCTCGGCCAGATCGTCTCCCCGGTGGGCCTGGTGGCCTTCCCGTGGGAGCAGGTCCGCAACGGTGAGAAGCGGTGGGGCATCGCCTACCGCGCCGACCGCATCGTCCCCGCGGCCGTGCCCTCGCCCGCCACTGCGGACGCCGCTTGAGCCGGGGGAATGACGGTGAATGATTCGCTGATGGTGCTCGGGGTCCTGGCCGCTGCGGCGGCCGGGCTCTGGGCCTGGCGCCGCTGGCACCCGGCCTCGTTCTGGTACGGCGTGGCGTTCCCGGCGCGGGCGGTGCTGGTCTACCTGACCTGGCATCACATCGCCTCCGGCTGCAAGCTGACCCGGCACCGCCAGCGCTGGCGCCTCACCCTGGACGCCGTCCCCGCGGCGGGCCTGGTGGTACGCGGCGCGGCCGGGATCGTCGAGCACAAGCGGCGCATGCGCCGTGTCGACGTCGAACGCGCTCCGCGGCTGGGGCTGCTGCGGCCGACCGCTCAAGGGTGGCGAGTTCGCCTGCGGCTGCACGATGGCCAGGTCCCGGCCGACTACGAGCGTGCGGCGGAGGGGATCGCGCACGCGTGGCGGGTGCACTCGGTGCGGGTGGTGGACGTGCGGCCGGGTCTGGTGACGCTGTGGGCAACCATGCGCGACCCGCTCACCGAGGTGACCGTGACCCCGGCGACAGGTGAACTGCTGCGGGTGCGGCCGGGCAAGCTGGAGAACGGCCAGGACTGGGTCATGGACCTGCGCACCGTCCCGCACTGGCTCAACGCGGGCGCCACCCAATCAGGCAAGTCGAACCTGGCGAACGCGATCATCGCGGGCCTGGCGCCACAGCCCGTGGCGCTGGTCGGGTTCGACCTTAAGGGCGGTGTGGAGTTCACCCCCTACGCGCCCCGCCTGTCGGCGCTGGCCACGACCCGTAAGGAGTGTGTGGGGCTACTGGATGACCTGGTGGGCGAGGTAGAGGCCCGCATGGCCGTGTGCCGTCGGCACGGTGCCCGGAACGTGTGGCGGCTGCCGGAGAGCCTGCGGCCGGTGCCGATCGTGGTGCTGATCGACGAGGTCGCCGAACTGTTCCTCATGGCCGACAAGGCCGAGAAGGACGAGGTGGCCAAGACCGGTACAGCGCTACTGCGGGTGGCTCAGCTCGGCCGGGCGTTCGCTGTCCACCTGATCGTGTGCGGCCAGCGGATCGGGTCCGACCTCGGGCCTGGCGTCACCGCGCTGCGCTCCCAGTTGTCCGGGCGGGTCTGCCACCGGGGCAACGACCCCGAGACGGCGAACATGACGCTCGGCGACATGGATCCCGCTGCCCTGGACGCCGCTCGCGCCATCCCCGCCGAGACTCCCGGCGTGGCCGTCGTCGCCGGTCAGGACGGTTCCTGGCACCGTGCCCGGTCGGTCTACCTCTCCGAGGAGACGGCAGAGCAGGCCGCCCGCGACCACGCCCACCTGACCCCTGCCTGGGACATCGTCATCGGCTCTGTCCCCACCACGCGCCCGCCTCTGCCTGAGGCCGCGTAACCCCCGCTTCTCCCCTCCCTGCGGCTGGGTGTGAGCCCTGATCACGCCACGTCCCTACCCGACCCATGCCCGAAACCGCACTCTCGGAGGTAGTAGCCATGGCTGCCCAAGTGATCGCCCTTCGTCCCCGTCCCGTCCCCGCGTCCCTGCCCGTCCCGGCAACCCGTCCCCGGTCGTCCTGGGCGTCCCCCGCCGTCCCGCCGGTCGCCGTGGGCTGGGACGCCTTCCGCTCCCTGCACCTCGCCCGGTGCGAGATGTGCGCCGACTCCTTCGCCTCGTCCCGCGCCGACGAGGTCGACCAGTGGGCCGACACGCACCGCTGTGACCTTGAACTGGTCGCGCTGCTGGCCGAGATCACCGTCCGGCGGGCGGCATGACCCGCCTCCTGGGCGCCGTCGCCGACTCCGGGCCCGTCCTGATCCTGGCGGGGATCGCTGCGGCGGGGTCGTTCACCCACATCCGCGACACCGCCACCGAACATGGCCAGGGCGGTTGGATGGCCTGGGCCATCGCGGTGTGCATCGATCTGACGTGCGTGATGGCGGCCCGTGAGCGGCAGCGCGACAAGCGCACCGACCGGCACACCGGGCGGCTGTCGTGGCCGACGGTGGTCCTGGTCGGCGGCATCCTGCTGTCCCTGGCCGCGAACCTGGCGCAGGCCGACCCGTCCCCGTGGGGCTGGATCACCGCTGCGACGCCCGCCGGCGCCTTCCTCGTCGCGGTCTCCATGCTCGAACGCCGTACCACCGGGGCGACCGGCCAGGGCGACGAACAGTCGCATTCGACTGCCGCAGCGGTGATGACGGCGCCGCCGTCCTTCGGCCGTCCCGACCCGTCCCCGGCACCCCTGCCCCAGGACGAGAACCGTCCCGAGTTGGCCGCCGATGTCTCTGCTCGTCCTGGCGAGGAGGGCGACCAGGACGGACAGACCACGATTCCCGTCCCCACCGACGAGGGCGACACCTCCTCGTCCTCGTCTCCGGCGCCGCTGGTCGACTTCGCCCGCCGTGTGCGCCGCCGAACACCACACCGCGCACGGGCGCCCGATCACCCGTGACGCGCTACGTGCCCGGCTGGGGGTGTCCAACCAACTCGCCTCCGACCTCCTCCGCCAGCTCCGCACCGAACACGCCTGACCGATTGAGGGAGACCACCATGACCGCCCCCACCGACCCGACCCGCCCGATCGTTCCCGGTGACCTGTTCGCCCGCCACCAGACCATCACCGGCCTGCGCGCCCTGGCCGACTTCATAGAGGACAACCCGGCCGTGCCGGTGACCTCGCTCGGTGAGTTCTACGCGGTCTACACCCGCACCGACACCGACGCGGACGGCCGCGCCCTGATCGACGACGTCGCCGCACTCCTGGACGTCCAGGTCTGCGACGACACCGACCGCGGCGGACACTACCGGGCCAGCCGCTCCTTCGGCCGCATCACCTACCAGGCCGTCCACATCCCCCCGCGCGCCCAGGAACTCCACGAAGCCCGGTGGAGCTACGCACGCAACATCGTCCTCGACCCGCCCACCGACGAGACCACCAACGGGGCCCCGGGTGGCGCCGACGAGTCGGCCGATGGCGAGCAGGCCGCCTGATGGACGACCACATCCCGGACGACCCCCAGCGTGAGGACTCCCCGCCCGTGGTGGTGTGCGTGCGGCGCTGGGCCTGCGGCACCTGCGGCGGACGCGGCATCGCCTCCGAAGGCGAGACCTGCCCCGACTGCAACGGCTTCGGCAACTGCTGAAAGGACAACCGCCCATGTTCCTGCGCCGCTGCGGCTTCGCCGCCCTCTGGATCGTCCTGGCCCTGTACGTACTCCGGCACCCGACCACCGCCGCCGACTCACTCACCGCCGTCTTCAGCGCCATGGCCGCGCTCGCCGATGCGCTCTCGGCCTTCGTGACCGCCCTCTGACCACGCCCCCGGCGCGGCAGCACAGCCGCCAAGCAAGCACACCGCGCCGGGGGCCACGCCCCTCGCCCGCCTCAACGACGAACGGGAGACCCGCCCATCGTGCCCGACGCCGCCCCGGCCGTCACCACACCCCACATCACCGGCGTCGCCGCCCGCGACATGGCTACTCGCTACAACCGGCCCGACTTCGCCCGCTGGGCCAAGCGAGCACGCTCCACCGGCGGGTGCGCCCAACCCGTTCACCTGCGGGGCCGCGTCGAGCACATCGACCCGATGACCGGTGAAGTCCTGCACCGCTACTCCACGGCCCGCGAACCGGGCGGCGTGCTGCGGGTGGCGTGCAAGACACGCCGCGCCTCCCGATGCCCGGCGTGTGCCGAGACCTACCGCGCCGACACCTATCAACTGGTGCGGGCGGGGCTGATCGGTGGGAAGGGCGTACCGGTCTCGGTCACCTCTCATCCGGCGGCGTTCGTCACCCTCACCGCGCCGTCCTTCGGACCCGTGCACTCCCGCCGCGAGCAGGGCAGGAAGGCGGCGCCGTGTCGTCCTCGACGCAACGGCGGGACGTGTCCGCACGGTCGGCCGGTGTCGTGCGCCGTCCGACACAGCCCCGATGACCCTCGGCTGGGGCAACCGCTTTGCCCCGACTGCTTCGACTACACCGGCGCCGTTCTCTGGAACGCCCACGCACCCGAACTGTGGCGCCGCTTCACCCTCGCCGTGCGCCGCCACCTCGCCAAAGCCGGCGGGCTGCGCATCGGTGAACTGCGCGAGGCACTGACCGTCTCCTTCGCCAAGGTCGCCGAATACCAGCGGCGCGGCCTGGTCCACTTCCACGCCGTCATCCGCCTCGACGGACCCGGCGGACCCGGCGGACCCGATGCTGCCCCACCCGCCTGGGCGACACATGACGTGCTGGCCGCTGCGGTCACGCATGCGCGTGGGGCGGTCGCGGTCTCCTCCCCGGCGGTCAACGGCGTCCCCGCCCAGACGCACGAGTGGGGGACACAACTCTACATCCGCCCCATCACCACGTCCGGAGACCTCACCGATCGGGTGGTGGCCGGCTACATCGCCAAGTACGCCACCAAGGCGGCCGAATGCGTCGGCACCCTTGACCGGCGGGTTCGGGCGACCGATGACCTCGACGAGTTGCCGGTTACGGGCCATGCCCGGCGGCTGATCGCCGAATGCCTCCGCCTGGGCGCCCTCGACGAGTTCGCCGAACTACGGCTGACCGACTGGGCACACATGCTCGGCTTCCGCGGCCACTTCTCCACCAAATCCCGCGCCTACTCCACCACCCTCGGCGCCCTCCGTGAGGCCCGGATCGCCCACAACCAGCAGCAACACGAAATCACCACGGGGCGGTTGCCGCTCACCGACGAGGACCAGGTCCTCGTTGTCGCACATTGGCGCTACCTCGGCCAGGGCCTCACCCCCGGCGAAGTACTCCTCACCGCCGCACTCACCGGCAGACCTCTACCGCCGCTCAACATCACCGCCACCGCACAAGGGAGCACAGCTTGACCGAACTGGTCCTCACCGTCGACGAAGCCGCCGAACGGCTCCGCGTCAGCCGCTGGACCCTCTACAACCTCATCCGCTCCAACCAGCTCCGGACGATCAAGATCGGTCGCCGTCGTCTCGTCCCCGCCAACGCTCTCGCTGAATACCTCGACCAGCTCACGGAGGTCGCTGCCTGATGGCCGTCACCACCCTGCTCGCCGTTCCGGATGAACCGGAAGAGACGCCGGTCTTTAAGCCTCGCAAGGGTCGTTCGCGCAAGCGTGCCAATGGGGAAGGGACGATCTACCAGCGGAAGGACGGGCGATACGAGGGAGCGGCCTTCGTACCGACGACCGCCGGAACCTTCAAGCGGGTGCGTCTCTACGGCCGGACGCGTGACGAGGTACGGCGGAAGCTGACCAAGGTCCTGGAACAGGCTGACCAGGGCATCCCCGTAGCGGCCGAGAGTTGGACAGTGGCGCAGTACCTCACGTACTGGCTGGAACACGTCGTCCAGCCGGAACGCAAGCCCAGGACTGTCCAGGGGTACGAGAGCGTGATCCGGCTCTACCTGGTTCCTGAGCTGGGTAAGAAGCGCCTCGGCAAGCTCGCCGTGCGGGATGTGCGGTCCTTCATCAACCGCGTGCGGGCACAGTGCCTCTGCTGCAAGCACGGGGTGGACGCTGCGCGCGACGTACCGCGCTGCTGCGCTCTCAAGGGTGGGGAGTGCTGCGAATCTCACCCCTCGGTTCGTATGGTCCAGTCGATCCATGCCGTACTGCGGAACGCCCTGGAATCGGCCGTCCGGGAGGAGGTCATCCCGCGCAACGTGGCCAAGCTGGTCAAGGTCACGACGCCCAAGTACAAGGTCAATCGGGGACTCACGGTCGACCAGGCGCGCGACGTCCTCAAGGCCGCCGCCGGCGAACGGCTCAGCGCGCTGTACGTCCTGGCGCTATGCCTCGGCCTGCGGCGCGGGGAACTGCTCGGCCTGCGCTGGGAGGACGTCACCCTCGTCGGATGCCGCGCTTGTGCTGGGGAAGGCGGGGAGATCGACGGTGAGGAGTGCCAGACCTGCGCCGGTAGCGGGGTGGAGAGCGCCACGCTGGAAGTCGTACAGACGCTCCAACGGGTCAGGGGAGCGCTGCGCTTCGTCCGCCCCAAGACCGACGACTCGGAGCGGACCATCCCGCTGCCTCCGAACTGCATCACGGCCCTGTGCGAGCACAAGGTGCGGCAGGCAACCGAACGGGCCGACGCCTGGGACGACTGGGAAGATCACGGGTTGGTCTTCCCGTCCCGGCGGGGGACGCCCATGGAGCCGGACAACCTTCGCCGAAGCTGGGGGCGCGTCCGCGCTGCGGCCGGGCTGGACGGGGTCCGGTTTCACGACATGCGGCACACCTGCGTCTCGCTGCTGCTGCACCTGGGCATCGCGCCGAACGTCGTCCGGGAGATCGTTGGTCACAGTGACATTGAGGTGACCATGACGATCTACGCTCACACCTCGCTGGACGACAAGCGGGTGGCTCTTCGGATGCTGGGGGATGCGCTCGGCTGAGGACGTTGCCGTCAGGGTTGCCGTCAAAAAGGCCCGGAACCGATCACGGTCCGGGCCTTTTGGCTGGTCAGAAGTGTGGGCAGGGGCGGGGTCGAACCGCCGACCTTCCGCTTTTCAGGCGGACGCTCGTACCGACTGAGCTACCTGCCCATGACGCGCATCCGCACGTCTTGCGGTCCTGACGGGATTTGAACCCGCGGCCTCCACCTTGACAGGGTGGCGAGCACTCCTAACTGCTCCACAGGACCTTGCTGTCCAGAGCCTAGCGGATCTGGAGGGGGTCTCCGACCGGGGCTGGCCCGTTTCTCGGCGACCTCCGGAAGCATACGTGATGGGCGGAGGGGACGCCAACTCGATTAGGGATACCCCCTGTGGGGATGGTGGGGCGGTAGCAGGGGTGTCACTCCTGGTGCTTTGGTGAAGAGAGGGGCCTGATGGCGGAGGGGTACGAGAGAGGGCTCGGGACCCGGCAGATCCAGATGCTGGCGATCGGCGGGACGATCGGGACCGGGCTGTTCCTCGGGGCCGGGAAGAACATCGCCAAGGCGGGGCCGAGCCTGATCCTGATGTACGCGGTGGCGGGGCTGGCGCTGTTCTTCGTGATGCGGGCGCTCGGTGAGCTGCTGATGTACCGGCGGGCGGACGGGGGCTTCGCGGACTACGCGCGGGAGTTCATGGGGCCGTTCTGGGGGTACGCGACCGCCTGGACGTACTGGATCATCTGGGTGACGACCGGGATGGCGGAGCTGACCGCCGCCGGGGAGTACGTGCGGTACTGGTGGCCGGAGTTCGACCAGTGGAAGACGGCGCTGATCGCGCTGGTCGTGCTGTTCGTGGTCAATCTGATCTCGGTGAAGATCTTCGGCGAGCTGGAGTTCTGGTTCGCGATGGTCAAGGTCGCGGCGATCGTCGGGATGATCGTTGTGGGGCTCGGGGTGCTGGTGATCGGGTTCAGTGACGCGGGGAAGACCGCGTCGGTGACGAACCTGTGGTCGCACGGCGGCGTGTTCCCCGAGGGGTTCGGGGCGACGCTGATGACGTTGCAGATGGTGATGTTCGCCTATCTGGGCGTGGAGTTGGTCGGGGTGACCGCGGGCGAGGCGAAGGATCCGGAGAAGAACATCCCGAAGGCGATCAACGCGCTGCCCATCCGGTTCGCGCTGTTCTACCTGGGGTCGCTGCTGGTGATCCTGTCGGTGATCAGCTGGACGGAGTTCGAGGAGGGCACCAGCCCGTTCGTGCTGGCGTTCACCAAGATCGGTATTCCGGCGGCGGCCGGGATCGTGAACTTCGTGGTGCTGACGGCGGCGCTGTCGTCGTGCAACGCCGGCGGGCTGTACTCCACGTCCCGGATGCTGCGGACGGCCGGGGCCAACGGGGACGGGCCGAAGGTGCTGGCCCGGCTCAACGGCCGCGGCGTGCCCGTGCTGACGGTGGTGATCTCGGCGGTGGTGATGGGCATCGGCGTGGTGGTGAACGCGGTCGTGCCGGACAAGGCGTTCGAGTACATCACCTCGGTCTCCACCGGTGGCGCGATCATGGTGTGGGCGGTGATCGTCGTGTCGCACCTGGTGTACCGGCGGCGGGTGCGCGCGGGGCTGGTGCCCGGGTCGGAGTACCGGATGCCGTGGGCTCCCTACAGCAGCTGGGCGGTGCTGGCGTTCTTCGTGCTCGTGACCGTGCTGATCGCCTGGGAGGCGGACACGCGGGTGGCGTTGTACGTGATGGCCGGGTGGCTGGTGCTGGTCGCGGTCGCGTGGCCGCTGGTGCGGCGCGGGTCCAGTGCCGGGCGCGGTGCCGAGAAGGAGACGGTGGTGGCTTGAGCCGGGGTCTCCCCGGGCGTTTCCGCCCGGGGAGGCCTTCGGGTCAGGCGAGGCGGCCGTTGACGAGTTCGGCGCGGATGCCGTCGAAGGTGCTGCGGAAGCGGCGGTCGTGTGAGACGACCAGGAGCGAGCCCTTGTACGCGGCCAGGGCCTCTTCCAGTTCCTCGATGAGGGCGAGGGAGAGGTGGTTGGTGGGTTCGTCCAGGATCAGCAGGTCGGCGGGACGGGTGACGAGCCGGGCTATCTCCAGGCGGCGGCGCTGGCCGATGGAGAGGGCCGCGGCGGGCTTGGACAGGTCCTCCTCCCGGAAGAGGCCGAGGTCGAGCAGGGCGGTCGCGTGGTCGTCGGACGGTCCGGGGAGACCTTCGGCGAAGACGGTCAGGACGGTGCGGCGCGAGTGTTCGGCCGGCAGTTCCTGGCGGAGGTAGCCGATGCGTCCCGGACGCTTCACCTTGCCGTGGTCCTGGGCCAGGTCTCCGGCGAGGACGCGCAGGAAGGTGGTCTTGCCGGCGCCGTTCGGGCCGGTGAGCAGCATGCGTTCGCCCGGGTGCAGTGTGAATGTGTTGATGTGCAGGCGGCCGGCGACGCGTACGTCGGTGAGTTCGGCGGTGCGTCCCTTTCCGTGGAAGCGGGCGTTGAAGCGCAGCGGGTCGGGTGGGCGCGGCACCGGGTTCTCGTGGAGCCGCTGGAGGCGTTCACGGGCGTTGCGGACCTGGGCCGAGATGCCGCCTTCGTGGGAGCGGCGATGGCTGCGTGCGCGGTCCTCGCGCGCGGTGGGCCGGACGTTGGCGAGCCGCACCGCGTTCGTCTCGGCCAGGTCGGTCTGGCGGGCGACCTCGTCGACCCATTCGGCGTACTCCTGTTCCCAGCGGCGGCGGGCGGCGGCCTTGGCGGCGAGGTAGCCGTCCCAGCCGTCGCCGTAGCGGGTGACCGTATGGAGGTCCCGGTCGACTTCGAGGATGGCGGTGGCGAACCCTTCGAGGAACGCCCGGTCGTGGGTCACGGTCACGACCGTGCCGTGGTGCTCCCTCAACCGTGCTTCGAGCCAGGACACTGCTTGGTCGTCCAGGTGGTTGGTGGGCTCGTCCAGGAGGAGCAGTTCAGGGGAGGCGGCCAGTACGCAGGCCAGGCCCAGGCGTGACTGTTCTCCGCCTGAGAGCGTGCCGAGCGTCCTGGAGCGGGTGATGTGCGCCAGGCCGAGGGCGTTCATCGCTGCGTCGACGCGGGCGTCGGCCTCGTAACCGCCGCGGGCCTCGTACGCGCTGAGCAGATCGCCGTACGCGGCGAGTTCGTCGGGCGTGGCGTCGGCGAGGCCCTTTTCCGCCTCGCGCATGCGGCGTTCCATGTCGCGCAGGTCGGCGAGGGCGTGGTCGATGGCGTCGGCCACGGTGAGGTCGGGCGCGAGGCCGAGGGTCTGGCCGAGGTGCCCGGTTCCGCCGTCCGCGACGACGGTGACGGCGCCCGCGTCGGGGCGTTCCGTACCGGCGATGATGCGGAGCAGCGTGGACTTGCCCGAGCCGTTCTCGCCGATGACGCCGATCTTCTCGCCGGCCCGGACGGTGAACGAGACGTCGTCGAGCACGACGCGGCCGTCATAGGACTTGGCGACGTCCTTGACGGTGAGCTGTGAGGTTGCCGTATGCGGATGGCGGCGGTTCATGGATGCGTCTCCTGGTGGGTGCGGAACGGGTCCGCTCACCGGGGCGCGGCTGAGCCGGTTCGCCCCCTGCGCGCGTACGGAACGAAGGCTTGCGTGCGGTGCTGTGCCCGTGTTCGAACGGCCGTGGAGAGGAAGGGAACAACGTGAACCCGGCGGCGAGCGGGAAGAAGCGGTTCTCTGCAAGGCCGCGCCCGAGGACGTCGTCGAAGACGTGAGAGGTCGTTCCGAACCTGGGGAACGACGGGGTGCGGCATCTCCTGCGGAACGGCTCTGGCCTGCCGGTCGGGTACGTGGCGCGGGACGCGAGGTCCGCGGACTCAGCCGGGTGCCGTGATCGCGCGGGAGATCAGAGAGCGCGCAGCCGGCCGGTGGGGTTCATCTTGGGTGTTCCCATGCGCCTCATGTTACCGGACGGTGATGGCCCCGTGCTTGTGGTGACCGTCATAGTACGGTGTGTCCCCCTGGGCGCCGGCGGACGACGCGTTCTAAAGTTGGGACCGTCTCGGCAATGGCGGCCGTAGACGCGGGTTGCGAAGTCCTGGAGCCAGCCGCAGACCCCCAGAGGGCTGGAGGCGCATGTGACCGGCAGAGCGGTGGCGCGCAGTCTCGGCGCCCGGCTGGACAGCCTGCCCCACTATCCGGGCCTGCCCCGCACGATGCTGGAGCTGCGGGTCCGCTGGGTGCTCCTGGTCGTGGTCGTGGTCGCCAACGCGGGCGGCGCGGTGGTGGTGCTGCTGTTCGCCATCTTCGTCGTCCCGGACCCGCCGCTGGCGGACGTCGACCACGTGCGGCTGGTCAACACGGTCGCGTTCTTCAGCTATCCGGTGGTCGCGGGGCCGGGCGCGCTGGTCCTCGGGCTGTACCTGTGGCGCCCGGTGGTACGGCTCGTCCGCGAGGGCGGCATCCCCGACCAGGCGCAACGCCGTGCCGTGCTGCTGGGACCGTTCCGGCTCACACTGCTGGTCGGCGCGCTGTGGGTGGTCGGCGCGTTCGGCTGGGCGGTGCTCGACCTGGCGCTCTTCACCGCGCGGCTGGCGGTGAAGACCGGGCTGACCTGCCTGCTCGGCGCGATGACCACGTGCACGATCGTCTACCTGCTGTCGGAACGGCTGCTGCGTCCCGCGGCGGCGCTGGTGCTGGCCAGCGAGCGGCAGGAGGCGGAGAACCGCTGGCGTCCCGCCGCCGCGGCCGCCGCCGGCGCGGACGGGCAGCCGCGCGGGCTGTCGGAGCGGATCGCGCTGCCGGGCGTCACGACCCGGGTGATGCTGTCCTGGGCGCTCGGCACCGCCATCCCCGTGTTCGGGATGATCTGCGTGGCGATCGCGGCGCTGGCGGCCCCCGGCATCGCCACCACCCAGCTGGCGATCACGGTCCTCGGGCTGGGCGGCGTCGCGCTGCTCGTCGGGATGTACGTGACGTACATCGGCACCCGGGCGATCGCCGACCCGATCAAGTCGGTGCGCACCGGCATGGCCCGCGTCGAGCGCGGCGACCTGGGCGCCGAGGTGCCCGTGTACGACGCCAGCGAGGTGGGCCGCCTCCAGGTCGGCTTCAACCACATGGTGGCCGGGCTGCGCGAGCACGAACGGCTGCGCGACCTGTTCGGCCGGCATGTCGGCGAGGAGGTCGCGGGGCTGGCCCTGGAGCGCGAGGACATCGAGCTCGGCGGCGAGACCCGCGAGGTGGCCGTGCTGTTCGTCGACCTCACCGGCTCCACCCGGCTCGCCGAGACCCGCTCGCCCGACGAGGTGGTGGGGCTGCTCAACCGGTTCTTTGGCGTCGTGGTGAACGTGGTGGGCGCGCACGGCGGCTGGATCAACAAGTTCGAGGGCGACGCCGCGCTGGCGATCTTCGGGGCGCCCACCGAGATCGAGGACGCCGGCGGGGCCGCGCTGGGCGCCGCGCGCGAACTGGCGGTGCGGCTGCGCACCGAGGTACCGCAGTTGGACGCGGGCATCGGCGTCTCGGCCGGGCCCGTGGTCGCCGGCTACATCGGAGCCGAGAAGCGGTTCGAGTACACCGTCATCGGCGATCCGGTGAACGAGGCGGCCCGGCTGAGCGACCTGGCGAAGGTCTCGCCCGGCCGCGTGCTGGCCTCCGGGACCGTCTACGACCTGGCGGACCCGCGGGAGTCCTCGGAGTGGGAGGCCGGGCGTCCCGTTACGCTGCGCGGGCGGCGCCGCCAGACCCGGCTGGTGACGCCGCGTCCGGCCGCCGTCGCCGATCCCGTCGAGCCGCCGGTCCCGGCGCCGACGGCGGTGGCGGGTATGTCCGAGGCCGCCGTCTCGGCCGCCCGCCGCCTGCGCCTGCCCCGCCCGCCGCTCCCGCCGCGTTTCCGCCGGCCGCGGCGGATCCCGCTGCGGCCGTCGATTCCGATCCCGCTCACGATGACGGTGTCGCTGGCCCGCGTCATCCGCCCGTCAAAGCCCACACCCGCCTCGCGTCCGGCCGATCCGTCCGATTCGGCCGGTCCCGGGGATCCTGCGGCTCCCACTGATCCTGCGGGCGCTGCGGAGACTGAGGATCCCGCCGTCCCCGCAGATCTCGCGGGCGCCGCGGGCCCTGCGCAGAACGCGCGCGCCGCTAAAACCGCAGCCCCTGCGGACGCGGCGGGCCCTGCGGAGAGTGCGTCCGCCGCGGAAACCGCGGCCCCTGCGGACGCGGTGGGCCCTGCGTCAAGCGTGCGGGACGCGAAGAGCGCGGGTTCTGCGGACGCGGCGGGCCCTGCCGAGAACGCGGGTGGTACGGAGACCGCGGGCCGTGCGGAGAGTGCGCGCCGCGGAGACTGAGGAGCCCGCGAGCGACGCAGGCCCCGCTTCCCGCGTGCGGGATGCGAGGAGCACGGGCTCTGCGGGCGCGGCGGGACGTGCGGCGAGGGCGGGTGGCGCGGAAGGCGCGGGGCCTGTGGAGGGCGGGGGGCGGGGCTGTGTCTTAGCCCGTGGAGGGGCGGCCGAACGGCGTTCCGACGCCCGCTGAATCGGATATTGCGGAAACTAAGCACGTTACGCGCAAAGAGGCGCAGCAGTAGCGTTACAGCGAGTCTCCGGGCGAAACGGGACACAGAAGGTCATACGGTAGACACTATCTGCTACCAGGTCGTTACTCTGAAGTCATCCGGCGCCTTGACGGTGGGAGCGAGAGCTCCTAGTCCGAGAGGTGACGAATGTTCCGACGGCTCGGTTTCTCGTTCGCCGCGATCATGGCCGGGACGTCGCTGGCCGCCGCCGCGCCCCCGTCCGCCACCGTCGCCGCCGGCCGGACGCAGCGGACGCCCGCCCCGGGGCCCGCAATGCCCGCGGCTTCGTCGGCCGCGAACGTCGCGCTCCCGGCCGCGCAGCGCACCGCCGCGCGGGCCCGTCTCGCCAACATCGCCCATCGGGGCGCGTCGGCGTACGCGCCGGAGAACACGCTTCCGGCGCTCCGGGCGGCCAGGTCCCAGCGCGCCGACGTCGTCGAGGTGGACGTGCAGCAGACCAAGGACCGCAAGCTGATCCTCATGCACGACACCACGCTCGCGCGTACCACCAACGTGGAGTCGGTCTTCCCGCGCCGCAAGCCGTACCGCGTCTCCTCGTTCACCCTCAAGGAGATCCGCAGGCTGGACGCGGGTTCGTGGTTCGGCAAGAAGTACAAGCGCACGCGCGTGCCCACGCTGAGCGAGTCGCTGCGCGCGATGGGCGGCAGCGGGGTCGGCATGCTGATCGAGATCAAGCGGCCGGGAGGGTACCCGGGCATCGAGCGCCGCGTCGCGGCCGAACTGCGGCGGCACCCGTCCTGGCTGCGGCGCGATCCGGCGGAGCGGCGGCTGGCCGTCCAGTCGTTCGACTGGAATTCGATGCGGCGCTTCCACAAGGCCATGCCGCGCGTTCCGATCGGGCTGCTCGGGAAGCCGGCCACGAGCCGGTTGCGAGGGCTGGCCAAGTTCGCCGACCAGATCAACCCGCCGCAGCGCGGACTGACCGCCGCGTACGTCAAACGCGTGCACAAGCTGAAGATGGACGTCCTCACCTGGACGGTCAACGACAAGGCCCGGATGCGCCGTGCCATCCGCCTGGGCGTGGACGGCATTTTCACCAACAAGCCCAAGGTGCTCGAAAGCGTGCGGAAGGAGCGCCGCTCCCGCCAGGCCGCCGGGTAGCGGGTCCGAGCGCCGCGCCCTCCTTTCGGTTAGCGTCAGAGCATGAGCCGAGTGCACGACATGGGCGGCCAGCTCGGATTCGGTCCCGTGCCGGTCGTGGTCGGCGACGAGCCGCCGTTCCACGCCGACTGGGAGGCGCGGGTGTTCGCCGTCAGCGCCGTGCTGCTGCGCGTCGGCGTGTTCACCATGGACGAGTTCCGCGACGCCATCGAGAGCCTGCCGCCGGAGACCTATCTCCGGTCGTCGTACTACGAACGGTGGCTCCACGCCATGGAAGGGCTGCTGGAGGCGAAGGGCCTTGTCTGAGGCGTCCGCGTTCGCCGTGGGAGACCGGGTGCGGGTAAGGCCGGGCGACCCCGTCCACCACACCCGGGCGCCCCGCTACGTGCGCGGGCAGGCCGGCGAGATCGTCCTGTCGCACGGTGCGTGGCCGCTGCCGGACGACGGGGCGCGCGGCATCGACCCGCCGCGCGTGGAGACCGTGTACGTCGTGCGGTTCGACGCCCGCGACCTGTGGGGCGGCGAGGGCGGGCACACCGTGGCCGTTGACCTGTGGGAGTCCTACCTTGAGCGCTGCTGACCACCACCACGCCGAGACGGCGGAGCACGAGGACCTGCCGGTGGCCGCACGGGTGCGGCGGCTGGAGGAGCGCGTGATCGCCGCCGGGCTCACCACCGACGAGAACCTTGACGCGTTCATCGGCGAGTTCCTGCGCCGCGCCTCGCCGGTGAACGGGGCGCGGCTGGTGGCGCGGGCCTGGACCGACCCCGGTTTCCGTGAACGGCTCCTAGCCGACGGCAACGCCGCCGTGGCCGAGCTCGGACTGAGCCCCGGCGACCCCGCGCGGGAGGGCTACCGGCTCCAGGTCGTCGCGAACACCGAGGGCGTCCACAACGTGATCGTCTGCACGCTCTGCTCCTGCTACCCGCTGTCGCTGCTGGGCCCGTCCCCGTCCTGGTACAAGAGCCACGCCTACCGGGCCCGGACGGTACGGGAGCCGCGGGCCGTGCTCGCCGAGTTCGGGCTGACCCTGCCCGCCGAGGTGGAGATCGCCGTGTGGGACTCCAGCTCCGAGGCGCGCTACATGGTGCTGCCGCGCCGCCCGTCCGGCACCGGGGACCTGACCGGGGACGAGCTGGTCGCCCTTGTCACCAGGGAGGGCCTGATCGGCACCGCCGCCGTCTGATCGGCCCCGGCGGGTGCCTTCGGTGAGATCTTTGTTGTCTCTTAGCCGACCGTCGCCCGTCCAGGGAGCGCGTTCCGGCGCCCGGGGTGATTACCTCACCTTTGGGAGGTCGGGTGGCCGGACGGCACACAGGGTCCATACGGGTGCGCATGACCCTCAAGGCCGGGGTCCTCGCCGCACTCGTGTCCGTCGCTGTGACCGCCCTGCTGATCGTCGCCGTGCGGGGCCGGGCCGAGGACTTCAAGCAGAACCAGACCGGTCGGGCCGCCCTGGGCATCGTCCACCTCATCAAGCGGGACCGGCTGCCGCCGACGCTCAACCCGGCCGGCGCGCAGGCCCTCCAGGTGCTGAACGCGGGCGGCCGGGTGGTCGCCTCCACGCCCAACCTGCGGGGACGGGGAAGGATGGCGCGGTTCCAGCCCGACGAGGACAACGTGTTCGCCGTGCGCACGCTGTGCCCGCCGTCCGGGCTGCGCGGCTGCATGCGGGTCATCTCCTTCCGGGTCTACCAGCAGGACGGCGACTGGACCGTGTACGCGTCCGACCGGGGCGTCCCGTGGTACGTCAGCGGCGGGCTGCTCGGCTTCCTGGTCGCGGCGTCGGTGCTGATGAGCCTGATGGCGGCGGTGCGGACCTGGCGGACCGTGGACCACACCCTGGCCCCGGTGGACGCCATCCGCGCCGAGCTGGCGGAGATCACCGACACCGAGTCGGGGCGGCGGGTCCCCGTCCCGGCGAGCCGCGACGAGATCCGGCTGCTGGCCGAGACCGCCAACGCCACGCTGGACCGGCTCGACGCCGCGCTGGCGCGCCAGCGGCAGTTCACCTCGGACGCCTCCCACGACCTGCGCAGCCCGATCACGGCGGCCCGGGCCCAGCTGGAGGAGGCGCTGCTGAATCCCGCAGAGGCCGACTGGCCGCGGGTGGGCCGGTCCGTCCTGGCGAGCCTGGAGCGGCTGCAGGCGATCGTCACCGATCTTCTCGAACTGGCCCGGCTGGACGCCGTCGCGCAGGGGGACGGCGCGGGCCGCCGCGGCGAGCGGCTGGACCTCGGCGCGCTCGTCGACGCGGAGTTGGACCGCGCGTCGCGCTACCGGCAGAAGCGGCTGGTCAGGTCGCTGGAGCAGGGCGTGGAGGTCCAGGGGGACCGGCTGCGGCTGTCGCGGCTGCTCGCCAACCTGCTGGACAACGCCGAACGGCACGCCGTCGAGCAGATCACCGTGACCGTGCGGGGGGACGACGGGGCCGCGGTTCTGGAGGTGACCGACGACGGGGAGGGCATCGCCCCGGAGGACCGCGAGGCCGTCTTCCAGCGTTTCGCCCGGTTGAAGGCGGGCCGTGAACGCGACGCGCAGGGGACGGGACTTGGGCTGCCCATCGCCCGTCAGGTAGCGCGCGCACACCACGGCACCCTCACGGTCGAGGACAGCCCGCGAGGCGCCCGTTTCGTCCTGAGACTCCCGCGCCGCCAGCGACGCCCCGGAACCTGACGTTTCCGCGAACACGACCGGCGAGCGGGCCTGACCGATGCCTGCGACCCATGAGCCGTGAGGGGAGCGGGCTGGGCGCCTGGAGCACGGAGCCCGGTACATGAGGCAGGCGGCGCGAGGCCGGATGCGCAAGGCGGCGAGCTTGGGTGGGTTGTGGGTTTGTGGCCGCGTGCGCGACGCGAGCGGTGTAGGGCACGGGCCGAGTGCCTGCGGCGCCGGAAAGCGGAAACCGGGCTGGGCGGGAGACCCGAGGGCCGGATTGGTGCGCGGGGCGCGAGGATGATCGGGCCGCGTGCGCGGGGCGCGGGGCCTCGGGGGCGTGCGGGGCGCGGGGCCTGGGGCTGCGGGGCGCGAGGGCCGGGGGCGGGTGCGCTGGGCGCAGGGCCGGGCGGGGGCGCGAGGCGCGCGGGGCGGGGCGCCTGGGGGGCCGGGTGCGGGGAAGGGCCCGGCCTCTTGTCAGGCGGCGGCGGTGGCGGTGGACAGGTGCATCCAGGCGGAGATGTCGGATTCCTTGACGGTGCAGCTGACCTGCTGGTAGCTCGCCGGGACGACGTGCCCGGGGGCGTGGGCGATGACGTTCTCGTAGACGAAGACGGAGGCGATGAAGCCGAGGTCGGATCGGGTCTTGGCGAGCCACTCCTTGAGGATCGGGGCGTCCAGCAGCCGGGCGGTGTGGATGACGGCCGAGCCGGCGACGCCTTCGTCGTCGTGGGTGACGGGGCCGACGTGCAGCGCGACGCGCAGCTGGATGCGCACGGCGTCGCTGGCGCGGCGGTTGTGGCGGCGCAGGCCGGCGGTGAGGTCGGCGATCAGGGGGTCGACGACCGAGCGGGTGGGATGCTGCGGCGGGACGATGATCATCGCTCCGTCGCCGCGGTCCTCGCGGTGGCAGTCGTCCCAGGGGACGCTGGATCCGGCGAACGCCTCGCGCAGCAGCCGGTACATCACCTGGCGGACGGCGAGCCGGTCGTCGTCGTTGCGGTGCGGCGCGCTGAACCCGGCGATGTCGACGAACATGATCGAGCACATCTGCCCCGCCCACGTGGCCGACCCGGAGGCGGGCGCGGGGACGGTGGCGGGGGCGGGCTGCGATGGGACGAGCGCCGACGCCGGGGAGGCCGACAGCATGGACGGGGAAGGGGACGGGTAGGGCGTCGTGGGTCGTGTGGGCGCGCGGTGGGCGCCGCCCAGTTCCGGTGGGGCCGGGGCGGGCGTGTAGAGCGCGGTGGCCGTCAGGTCGGGTGGGAAGACGATGTCGGTGGACGAGCCGCCGCTCTCGGTGAGGCGTTCGTAGAGTTCGCGTTCCAGGACGGCGACGACCCGGGGGTGGTCGGACAGGAACGCCGCGAACTGCTGGGTGGTCATGCACAGGGTGCGCACGACGTCCAGGGCGACGATGCCGGCCGAGCGCTGCCGCAGCAGGAGCGCGGCGCGCTCGCCGATGATGTCGCCGGGGCCGCGGGTGGCGATGATCCGCTCGTGGCCGTCCCGGATGACGCTGACCCGGACGTAGCCGGACAGGATGACCAGCAGGTGCCCGGCGACCTCGCCCTCGTGCCAGAGCACCGCCCCGGCGGAGTAGATCTTGGTGGTGGCGGCGATGCTGAAGGCGTGCCGCTCTTCGCGGGTCAGCGACGCCCAGAAGCCGTGCGCGGGGAAGCCGGGCGGCAACTGCTGGAGTACGCCGTGCTGATGGTGGGGGTGGGCGCGTTCGCGCATGACCTGGGCCGGGTGCATCGTGTCGGCGGGGCGCGTTGTCCGCCCCGCGTGGTGGGACGCGGCGGTGGGACGGCGGTGGGTGTCGCCGCACTGGTCGGGCAGATGGCCGTGGTGGTCGGGGAGACGGCCCGTGTTGTCGGGGTCGAAGCGGTGTGCCGGGTCGAGTACCGGGTCTCGGGTCATTGGGCCCCCTTCGACGCGGGGGTTATGGCTGCGGTCGGGGTTGCCTTGTGGTCAGTACGCATATGGTCGAGTCACCCCATGCTCGAATGCGACTCCGAGGAACGATGGCGCTGGTCGGCGTTAGGCCGTTCCGATTCGAGTCCGTGATCGGATGGGCGCACCGATCGGAAGTCGCTGTCACCTATAGCCTGAACCGCGTGGACGCGGTTAGACTGGGTGAGTCCGTTAAGGTCGTTTTTCCTGGTCAGCGGAGTGTCTTGGCAAAGAGTGCCAGAACAGGTCCGAGGCTTGGTGAACGGCCCCGACGGTCCCGAAGGGGTCGCCCTCCGCTTCCTTTGATCTGCTTGGCTGGCTACCGGTGATCAGAGGCGAGTGAGGGCGACTCTATTTTTTTGTGCGTGTGTGACGAATTTCGGCGCTGTCATCTGCCTCCCGATCCGAGGGGGCGTCATCGGGTTGAGCACGCCGGGGCGCCGGCGCCGCCACTACCGAGAGTGCAAGATCTTCTTTACCATACCACGCACCGGGCTCGGTCCCATTGTGACCCCTGCTACGCTGCTACATAGCACGCTACAACATAGACTCGCGACATGCAGCATCCGGCAAGGTCGATTTGCAACTTTCACCCGTACTTATCGGCCTGATCACCTGGAACCGCGGGTGTTCAGGTCGATCAACGTCCACGGAAGGTGACGGGGCGGCAGGGATCGGCCTGGCGGGTTCCGGGATGCCAGGTAGCAGGCGAGTTGATGGCACCGACTACATAGAGTGAGCGAAGATGGCTAGTGATCAAGGGCCCATCGTCCAGAGCGCCCTGCTGCGCGGCGAACTCGTCCGGCTCCGAAAAGAGAAGGGGATGACGCAGGAGCAGGTGGCACGCGCCCTGGAGTGGTCGCCGTCCAAGCTCATCCGCGTGGAGGGCGGGAAGAACGCCATCACCCGTACCGATCTCCAAGCTCTCCTGCTCACCTACGACGTGACCTCGGAGAGCAAACAGGAGCGGATGCAGGAACTCGCCCGCGGCGCGCGCGAGAGCGCGTGGTGGAGCACCTACAAGGGGGAGGTCAGCGACGATTTCCTGAACTTCGTGGGATACGCGGCCGGAGCCTCCTACATCCGGCACTTCCACAACTCCATCGTCCCCGGCCTCCTCCAGACCCGCGAGTACGCCGAGGTCTTCAGCACCGGCCTGGTCAGCCAGATCATCCGTGCCCGCAACGTGCGCATGCGCATACAGCGCCAAGAGGAGCTGGCCAAGCGGGAGGTCCCGCCGAAGCAGCACTACATCCTCGACGAGGCCGTCATCCGGCGGCATGTCGGGATCAAGACCGATCCGGCGATCATGCCGCGGCAGCTGACCCGCATCGCCGACGAGGCCGAGCAGAAGGACGACATGACCGTGCGGGTGATCCCGTTCAGCGCGGGCGCCCACCTGGGCGTGTACGGGCCGTTCACCGTCCTGGAGTTCGAAGGGGGGCTCGGCGACGTCCTCTACATGGAGGGCATGACCGGCCCCAGCTCGCTGATCACCGGCGACGACCAGCGCGTCGCCGACTACCGCGACAACTTCGAGGTCCTCCTGGACGAGGCGCTGTCGCCTGAGAAGTCGGTCCAGCTGCTGCGCGAGACCGCCGAGGAGATGATGACCTGAACCCCGCCGGGCTTCCACCGCTGTCGATCATCACCGGAGGTGACAGCCTCGACCGGCACCCACAAGGCGAGCGGGCCTCATAACGCGTGAGCTGATCTTGTGTTCCCGGTGTATGCGGGATAACTAGAACCGTTTACACTCATGAGCGGGAAATTTTCCACAAGGTCGTGGTTTGTTATGCCCTGCTCGGCTCTGGTCCGGCGGGTGTCCTTGCCCGATCGACGGCGAGACAGACCCCGCCGGCAACGGATGGAGGGTGCTGGATGGTTGACCGGTCGATTCGGGGGAGCGCGCTGAACTGGCGCAAAAGCAGCGCGAGCGGAGAGAACGAGGATTCGCCGGAGTGCGTCGAGGTCGCGACGACCGGACGATCGGTGCTGGTTCGGGACTCGCACGCTCCCGCGGCCGGGGCGCTCGAGTTCGATTCCGCGCAGTGGCGGGGACTGCTGGGGCGGATCGCCAACGGGGAACTGGAGTGCCGTTGAGTCTGCAGACTCAACGCGCGGCGCAAGGTCATGCGTGAATGACCACAGGGCTCTCGCGCCCGGAGCAGACGGGTTTTCCCCTGTTCATTCCGGGCCGGTCCCCGGGCGAATCCCGGCGGTGGGCGCGCCGCCGGGAGGAGCAGGGGGCCGGGCCCGTCGTTTGCGTGCTTTCGTCGCACCCGGACGTCTCCTTCGAGGCGTTCGGTGCGCAATGGAATGCGCATCGTGATGCCCGCGCCTTCGCCGTGCGAAGCCGCCCGGCAAAGGGGCCGCGGGCCCTCTCGGTGCGCCTCGATTCTTCCTGCCGCGGCTGTGTCGGCCCGGCATCCACTCTGGTAGCCGCGCCCTTGGGGCGTGCGAGACGGATTCGCGTCCCCGGCGCGCCAAGCGGAACTACCTGCCGCCCTACTCGTCCGCGGAAATGCCCGCCCCCTTTCAACAGAACGGGGATGGGCCGACGCCCCGGAAGCCGTTCTAAATCGCCCTTGGGCGACGTGCTCACCAGACCCGCACGATGCGGATCGCCTGAACGCCCCGAGCCGTGAGTCTGGGCCGCGCAGGTCACTGTGACGTCCGCGAGCCGGACGCTCTGAGCAGCGGGGGTCGCGGGGTGCGTCGGTTGCGAGCGGGTTCGATGGGGTGGTCAAGGGCGGTTGCGGGGTCGTCGGGGGCGGTTGCGGGACGGGGTGGTGGCGGGTGGCTCTAGCCTGGTCGTAACCGAGAGCGGGAACGACCTGGTGGGAGGGCGACCGTCGTGGGAGAAGGCCGGCCGATCGGAGTGGGCGCGGGTGATCCGGACGCGACCGGGAGACGGCTGTCGGCCGCGCTGCCCGGGGTGTTCCGCACCGACCTGATGACCCGTACCGCCTACTCCTCGGACGCCTCCGTCTACCGGCAGGTGCCGGTGGCGGTGGCCGAGGCGCGCTCGGCGGACGATCTCGCCCGGATCCTGGAGCTGGCCGCCGCCGAGGGCCTGCCGATCACCGCCCGCGGCGGCGGCACGTCGATCGCCGGGAACGCGGTCGGGCCGGGGATCGTGATCGACACCTCGCGGCGCTTCAACCGGATCCTGTCCATCGACCCCGAGTCCCGCACGGCCGTGGTCGAGCCCGGGGTGGTCCTGGACGATCTTCGCGCGGCGGCGGGCCGGTACGGGCTGACGTTCGGCCCGGACCCCTCCAGCCATTCGCGCTGCACGCTCGGCGGCATGATCGGCAACAACGCCTGCGGTTCGCACAGCGTGGCCTGGGGGATCACCGCGGCCAACGTGACGGCTCTGGAGATGCTGCTGCCGGACGGCCGCGAGCTGTCGGCGGGCCGCGGCGGCAGCGGGGACGCCCGCGTCGACGCCGAGCTGACCCGGCTGCGGGACGCGCATCTGGGGTCGCTGCGCACGGAGCTGGGGCGGTTCAGCCGCCAGGTCGCCGGTTACGGGCTGCATCACCTGCTGCCCGAGAACGGGTTCGACGTGGCCAAGGCGCTGGTCGGCAGCGAGGGGACGTGCGGGCTGGTCACGCGGGCGACGGTACGGCTCGTGCCGGTGCCGAAGGTGCGCGCGCTCGCGGTGATCGGGTTCCCGGACGTCTTCACCGCCGCGGAGCTGGCCCCGTTCGCGGCGCGTGCCGGTGCCCTGACGGTGGAGGGCATGGCGGCCGACCTGCTCACCGCGCTGCGGGCGCAGCCGGGCCGCGCCGATGCCGGGGCGGACCTGCCGCCGGGCGGGGGTTGGCTGTACTGCGAGGTCGGCGGCGACTCGGCCGACGAGGCGCAGGAGGCGGCGCACGGGCTCGTCGAGGCGGTGCGGGGGCGTTTCCCCGGCGCGACGGCCGTGGTCGTGGACGAGCCCGCGCGGATGAGGGCGCTGTGGTGGATCCGTGAGGCCGGGTCGGGGATCGTCACGCGGCTGCCCGAGGGTGGGGAGGCGTGGCCCGGGTGGGAGGACTCGGCCGTACCGCCGGAGCGTCTCGCCGAGTACCTGCGCGGCCTGTACGCGCTGATGCGCGACCACGGCCTGAGAGGGGTCCCCTACGGCCACTTCGGTGAGGGCTGCCTGCACCTGCGCCTGGACTTCGGCCTGGGCGACCCGCGTGGTGTGGCCGGGTTCCGGGAGTTCATGAAGGCGGCCACGGAACTGGTCGTCTCTCACGGTGGAACGGTCTCGGGCGAGCACGGGGACGGCCGGGCCCGTTCGGAGCTGCTGCGCTACATGTACTCGGCGGAGCTTCTGGACGCGTTCAGGGCTTTCAAGGCCATCTTCGACCCGTCGCGCATGCTCAACCCCGGTGTCATCGTCGATCCGGTCCCGATGGACGCCGATCTCAGGCCCGGTCCTGGACGCGACACCCTTTCCGTCACTCCGGTGCACGCTCTCAGCCGGGACAACGGGTCGTTCGCTGCCGCGGTCCACCGTTGCGTGGGCGTGGGGGCGTGCCGCAACCTCGATACAGGGTCGATGTGCCCGTCGTTCAAGGTGACCCGGGACGAGGTGCATTCGACGCGCGGCAGGGCCCGTGCTCTGGCCGAGATGCTGCGCGGTGAGTCGTTGCAGGACGGCTGGCGTTCCACCGAGGTAAGGGACGCCCTGGACCTGTGCCTGTCGTGCAAGGCATGTGCCAGCGACTGCCCGGTGAACGTGGACATGGCCACGTACAAGGCCGAGTTCCTGCACCGCCACTACGCCGGACGCGTGCGTCCCCTGGCGCACTACTCGATGGGCTGGCTGCCCCTGTGGTCGCGTCTGGTGACGGGGGCTCCGGGCCTGGCGCGTTCGGCGAACGCGGCGCTGCGCCTGCGTCCCGTGGCCGCCGCCGCGAAGCGCATGGCGGGCGTGGAGCCGCGCCGCGACATGATCCGGTTCGCCGAGGAGCCCTTGAAGGACTGGTTCCGCAAGAGGCGCAGCGGACGCGACGCCTCCGCCGCGCGTCAGGGCAAGGTCGTGTTGTGGCCGGACACCTTCACCAACTTCCACCAGCCCGAGGTCGGCAAGGCCGCGGTGGAGGTGCTGGAGGCGCTCGGGTACGAGGTGCTGATGCCTCCGGGGCGGGTGTGCTGCGGGCTGACCTGGCATTCGACCGGGCAACTGCGCGTGACGCAGCGCGTCCTGCGGCAGACCCTCGACATCCTGGAGCCCGCGCTCGAAGCCGGACTTCCCGTGGTCGGGCTGGAGCCGTCCTGCACGGTGATGCTGCGGGACGAGGCGACCGAGCTGCTTCCCGACGATCCGCGTGCGAAGCGACTGGCCGCCCGCACCGTGACGCTGGCCGAACTGGTCGCCTCCCACGAGGGCGAGTGGCCGTTCCGGCGGCTGGACGCCGACGCGGTCGCGCAGGTGCACTGCCACCAGGAGGCGAAGGGCTCCTACGGCCCGGATCGCGCCGTCCTGGAGCGCCTCGGCATCGACCCGGACGTCATCGGGGCGGGCTGCTGCGGCCTGGCCGGGAACTTCGGGTTCGAGCCGGGCCACTGGGACGTCTCCCAGGCGTGCGCGGAACGGGAGCTGTACCCGAAGGTGCGCGAGGCGGACGACGACGACCTGATCCTGGCCGACGGCTTCTCCTGCCGCACGCAGATCGCCCAGGGCACCGGCGACAGGGCCCTGCACCTGGCCGAGGTGCTACGCCGGGCGCTCTAGGCGCATTGTCGGAGGGCGTTGGTACGGTCGCGCCATGTCATCGTTCAGCGGATGGGCCGTCGTCGACCTGAAGGACGGGCGGGATCCCGGTGAGTTCGTCCGCGCGCTCGCGGCGGCCCACGATGCGGCGCTCGACGTCGTCGTCGAGGGGGCCAGGGTCTTCGTCTTCGCCGACTTCGGCGTGACGCTGTCGTCGGCGGTGGAGAAGCTGCTGCCCGAGTGGGGCGCGCGGGCGATCGCGGCCTCCGACTTCGACGAGCACGGCGTGACCAACGAGGTCCTCGGCCCGGACGGCGCGGCCGTGCACACCGCCTCGATCGACGAGGAGGGCGGCGGCCTCCCGGAGGACGACACGCCGGAGAGCCGCCGGGCCGCGGCCGCGCTGTTCGGCGTGGAGCCGTCCGCCCTCGACAGGGTGTCGGCGACCTGGAGCGAGGGAGGCGCTCAGCCGTGCGTGCTGGGCGTTCCCTATCTGACCTGGTGGACGGCCCTGGGCGTGCCCTGGCCGCAGCCGTTCGAGTCCATCACGGTCGAACCGGAGAAGGCGTCCGGCTCCTAGGCCGGTCGGCCTCGGCCCACAGGGCGCTGAGGGCCTCGTTGACCAGGGCGGGCTGGTCGACCTGCGGGTAGAAGCCGGGGACGCGCAGGTGCTCGGCGCCGATCTCCTCCGCGATGACCCCGGCCGCGGCCATCAGCGGCTCGCCCGCGTACCTGCGGTAGAGCTCCGGGGCGTCCTCCCAGGTCCCGGTGATGATCAGTGTGGGCCACGGGGCGGTGGCGAGCGGCTCCAGCGGGACGTCGGCGTCCCAGCAGGGGCGCTCGCGCATGGAGGTGCGGGCGGCGCGGAGCCGTTCGGGGGTCATCTCCGGCATCGGGAGCCCGAGGCCCTCGGTGGACGCGCGGACGAACTCCTCCGGCGCCATGCCGGGCGGGGCGCCGTCCGCGTCCCCGGCGGCGCGGGCGGCGCGGGCGCGTTCGAGCATCTCCGCGACGACCGGGTGGCGTTCGGCCGGGCGCATCGCGCCGGGCTGGATCAGCGCCAGCGAGCGGACCAGGCCGGGGCGGCGCGCGGCGGCGAGCATCGCGGCCACGCCCCCGTAGGAGTGGCCGACCAGGTGGGCGCCGCCGTGCCGCTCCAGGAGGCCGGTGATGTCGTCGGCGTCGGCCTCGTAGTCGCTGCGTCCGGTGGCGGTGCCGGGGCTGGCGCCGAAGCCGCGCCGGTCCATCATGAGCAGCCGCCGGTTCCCGGCCAGCGGGCGCTGCGCGCCGAAGCCGTACCGGTCGTCGGTGCCCCAGCTCAGGACGCCGTGCACGAACAGCGCCGGCGGGACGGCGCGCCCGTGTCCGGCGGCGGTGTCGTCCCAGGTGGTGACGTGAACGTGGACCTCGGTCATGGCCGTCCCCTCTCCTTGAACACTGTTTGATTATCCTAAACGATGTTCAAGTGATGGGGGTCAGCGGCCGTCGGCGGCCCGGTAGAGGTCGGTGGTGAGGCCGCCGAGGCCGTCCCGGAGGCCGGAGGGGCGCAGCAGCACGTCGTGCAGGCGCGCCTGGAAGAGGCTGGAGATCTGGTTGTAGTACGGGCTGGCCCCGCGGTTGCGCGCGCCCTCGACGCTCGCCCGGATGATCGGCAGGTGGGACCGCCGCACCGCGGGGTCCTCGTACAGCGCCTTGCGGGCGGGCGCGAATCCGGCTCCCGCGAAGAGCCTCCGCTCGCTCGCCTCGCTGGACAGATAGCGCATGAACCGCAGCGCCGTGGCCCGCCGCCCGGAGCACTGCGAGAGCGCGAGGTTCCAGCCTCCGAGCGCGGACGGCGTCGGCAGCCGGGCCACCCCGACCTTGCCCGCGACCGGGGAGTCGCCCGCGTTCAGAAGCTCGTGGGCGTACGTCCAGTTCCGCATGAACAGGGCGCGGCCGTCCTGGAACGCGCTGCGGGCGCCCTCCTCGTTGAAGCTCAGCGCGTCACGCGGGATCCACCCCTCCTGGACGCCCTGGACCAGCCGGCCGAACCCCTTCCCGATGACCTCCGGCCTGGCGTGCATCTCGCCGTCGGCCCCGATCACCGTGCCGCCGGTGTCCCAGACCGACTCCAGGGTGTTGACCGTGAACCCCTCGTACCGGTCGAGCTGGGTGATGAACCCCTGGAGCTTGTGCCGGGGCGCGACCGTCCTGGCCTGCCGCCGGAGCTCCTCCCAGGTCGTGGGCGGTGCCAGGCCCTCGGCGTCGAGCACGTCCTTGCGGTAGTAGAGGAGGCCGACGTCGGTGCGCAGCGGGACGCCCCACAGCTTGCCCCCGTGGCGCGCGCTGCCCAGGGGCTCGCTCAGGAACGCCCTGCGGTCGATGGCGTTCTCGTCCAACGGGACGATGTAGTTCCAGCGGGCGAACTCGGCCGTCCAGGTGACATCGAGCGCCACCACGTCGTAGCAGGACGGATCGGTCTCCGTCTCGCCGCCGTCCTGGCCGCGCCCGCTCGCCGTCGCCCGCACCGCCGCGGCGTCCTGGGCGCGGGTGACCAGTTGGGCGCGGTGCTCGTCGGACCGCTCGGCGAGCTCCACCATCTCGACGTGCTCCCGGGGATGGGCCTGGTTCCACTGGGCGACCAGCCGCTTGATCTGGGCGCCGCGGCTGCTGTCGCGGCCGTCGGCGAACACGATCGGGCCCGTGCCGTCCAGGTCGGGTTCGTCGCCCATCGTGCACGCGCCGAGCGCGGCCACGGTCAGCAACGCCACCACCGCGGCACGCGAGCGCCCCGCGGGGTCGGGTTCGAGGATCTTCACAGCCGGCGCCTCCTCGGTCAGGGCGGGGTGCCCCACAGGCCGGCGGCGATGCCGTCCAGGGCCCGCCGCATCGCGGTCATTCCGTCGATCTCGTAGCAGGCGCCGCCCGCGGCCTGCGTGACCCGGTCCAGCCCCGCCGCGCAGCTCTCCGGGTGGAACGCGACCACGTACACCCGGACCGGGTCGCCGGAGGAGAGCTCCTCGGCGAGCGCGGCGGCCTCGGCGGCACCGGGGCCGGAGCCGGCACCGTGCGCCAGCATGATCACCGCGCGGGTCGTCTCGTCCGGGTCGGCGTCGTCCTTCCGCATCTCCCGCACCGCGGCGCGGACGGCGGGCAGCAGGCCGGGGGCGCGCCCGGTCGAGGCCAGGTCCCCCAGCCGGCCGGTGAGGTGCTCGATCCGCTCCGGATCCGGCGGCCCCACCGCGACCAGCGAGCGGTGGTCGCCGTCGCCGTCGCCGATCCCGTCGGCGAACTCCCACAGGCCGATCTGGTCGCGGACGCCCATCAGCGGCCGGGCCAGCCCGATCGCGTCGGCCGCCGCGGACACCCGGTCGCCCCCGATGTGCGGGAACGGCGCCGCCATCGAGCGCGACACGTCCACCGCGAACAGCACCCGCGCGGACTTGCGCGCCTTGTTCCACGCGTCCAGGAGCGGCTCGTCGTGCACCTTCTCCGTGAGGTCGAGGCCGGGCAGCAGCGACGGGATCGCGTCCTGCCGCGCCGTGGTGGTGCCCGAGGCGTCGCGGTAGCCGGCGTCCTTCAGCCGCGCCTGCGCGTCGGGCTGCCGCAGCCGCCGGTGGAAGGCGTCGATGACCCGCTGCCGGGCCGCGGCGGGCGGCTGCGCCCGCGTGATCGTGACGAACGGGTGGTCGAACAGCGGCATGCCGTTCCCGGCGTAGAACGGCCGCAGCTCCGGTTGCGCCGACGGCCCGCCGGGGCCGCAGCCGCCACTGCCCAGTGGCGCGTTCCCGCGGTAGTCGATGAGCGACTTCTCCGACACCAGCAGCGCGGTGCGGCGCAGCTCGCCGTCCGGCGGCGACTCGCGCATCGCGCACAGCAGCTTGCCCGGATCGTCGTCCTCCCGCGCGATCGCCTGCTCGACGGTGTGCAGGCGGCTCGCCGCGTCCCCCCTGGTCAGCGCGCTCTCGTTGAGGATGGACGTGCCGAGCGCGGCCTGGTACAGCGCCACCGTGGCGACCAGGCCGACGCTGGACGCGCGCGGGCTCGCACGGCCGAAGGAGTAACCCCGGCCGGGCCAGCCGAGCACGTCGTCCCAGGCGACGGTGTGCCCGGAGAGGCCGAGGTCGTCGGCCATCGCGGCCGGGACGGCCAGCACGAGCCGGGACGTGGCGACCGGCTCCCTGGCCTCCAGGCGCACGGTGCCGATCCGGTTCCGGCGCAGCGCCTCCCGGACCTGCTCCACCTCGAGCGAGGAGTCGGGCAGCCACACGTCCGCCTCGTCCAGGACCTCCTTCGGGTCGCGGGTCAGCCAGCCCTGGTGGAGCGCCTCCCGGGCGCCGCCCGGGTACGAGGCGGACACCACGTTCACATCGGCCCGGCGGCAGCCGTCCGGACCGCGCGTGTCGCGCTCGAACTCCAGCGCCAGCCCCCGGACGATCGCCTCCTTCTCGGTGGAGACCCGCACCTTGACCTGCACGGGCGGCGCGGCGCAGGCCGCCACCGGGGCCTCGCCAGGCGCCGCCGTCAGCGGCACGGCCAGCACCGCCAGCGCCACCGCGGCCCGGACCGGACGGGGCGGCACCGGGAGCCGCCAGGGCCCCTCGGCGGGCGGCGCCGACCGGGGGAACAGCCGCACGTACGCCTCGGGCGCCCCCGCGCCGCGCACCGTCACCACGGTCAGGCTATATTGCCCGAATTGGTGCTTCGGATTCTGGTTGATGACGTTCTTATAGAACCAGTCCGACGCGATGACGCCCAGGTAGGAGCCGGATCCGGCGAAACTCGTCTTGAACTCCGGGGCGTCCAGGAGCCGCGCGGTGTAATCCATCGCATTTCCGCTGACACCCTCGGGATCGAAGTGCACTTCGCCCGCGTGCAGCGCCACCCGCAACCGGATCACCGCGCCTTCCGGAGCGTCGCGGTTGTAGTCCTCCAGCGCGCTTTCCAGCGCGGGAAGAGCGGCCACCAGCCGGTTCTTCGGGACGGACGGCGGCACGAGGCAGAACAGCCCGTCCCCGCGGTCCTCCCGGTGGCGGCCGAAACGGTTGCCATAGATGTACCAAGGCAGCCTGGCACGCCGGAACGCCCTGCGCAGCGCGCGGTACATGCCCGCGCGGGCGTTGTGGCGGTCGAGGTCGGTACGGCTCAGGGCGCTGGAGCCGGCGATGTCGACCCAGAAGATGGCGCGGTGCCGCGGTTCCGTCATGGTGGGGCGGGGAGGGCTCGAAGGGGCGGGCAAATGCACGGATATGCGACGCCCAGGGGGCGGCCCGGGGGTTCGCGGGCCATTGACGCGGAGTGGGCGTCCACGTCAACATAACTTGTTTTCGCCAATGGCACCTCATGAAAATGGGGTGGCGGCGCGCGTTCGGAAGGCGCGCGGGGTGCCGCGGCCGAGGGGACGGACATGGACGAGGATGTGAAGTCGCCGGTCATCACGCATCTGTCGTGGGGGCGCATGGAAATCGAGGGCCTCGGCACCGGCAAGGATTTCAAGCTCTGGCCGGGCGGCGGGCGGCCGTGGGACTGGGACGAGACCGGCACCCGGCACGTCCCCGGCATCCAGGCCGCCGACGTGCGGGAACTGATCGACAAGGGCAGCACGGTCGTCGTGCTCAGCCGGGGCATGGAACTGCGGCTCCAGACCACGGGCGAGGCGCTGCGCGCACTGGAGGCGGCGGGCGTCGCGGTACACGTGGAGGAGACGGGCGCGGCCGTCGAGCTCTACAACCGGCTGGCGCGCGACGGCGACGCGGTCGGCGGCGTCTTCCACTCCACCTGCTGACCGCGCTCCGCGCTCCGGCGGCGGGTCAGGCGTTCTGCTCTACGGGGACGCCTGACTGGACGACCTGGCGCGGGCCGTCCACGTCCCACAGCACCTCGGGCGTCTCCAGCGGGTTCCCGGGGACGATCAGCAGGTCGGCGCGGGCGCCGATCTCGATCCGGCCCAGGTCGGCGCGGTTGATGAGGCTGGCGTTCACCGAGGTCGCCGAGCGCAGGCAGGCCAGTGCCCCGGCGGCCTCGGTCTGCAGGCGCAGCCCGCTGAGCTGGTCGTCCTCCAGGTCGCCCATGAGGTCGGTGCCGAAGCCGACCGGGACGCCGGCCCGGTGGGCGAGCTCGACGGCGTGCTGCCCCGCGTGCAGGACCTCCTGGTTCTTGCCGCGGCCGACGGCCGACAGGCCCACCTCGTCCGCGCGCCGGTTCATCGCGTCGTAGGTGGCCAGGGTCGGCACGAGGTAGGCGTTGTACTGGGCCATCAGCTCGGCGGTGGGCTCGTCCAGCAGGTTGCCGTGCTCGATGGAGCGCACCCCGTTGACCAGCGAGTGCCGGATCGACTCGGGCGAGTAGGAGTGCGCGGCCACGTAGCCGCCGCGGCGGGCGGCCTCGCCGGTCACCGCCTGGATCTCCTCGGGCGAGTACTGCGGCTGCCGGATCGGGTCGGTCGGCGACACCACGCCGCCGGAGGTCATGATCTTGATGGCGTGGGCGCCGCGGCGGAACCGTTCCCGCACCGCGACGCGCAGCGGGTCCACCCCGTCCACGACCTCGTTCATGTGCTGCGCGCACAGGCAGATCTCCAGGTCGGCGGGGCGGCCGTCGCCGTGCCCGCCGGTCTGGCTGAGGGCCGGGCCGGTGTACAGGTAGCGCGGCGCGGCGATCAGCCCGGTGGCGATGGCCTTGGCGAGCCCGGGGTCGCCGCCCGCCACGTCCCGGACGGTGGTGAAGCCGCGGCGCAGCGCCCGGCCCAGCCGCCGCGCCCCGGCCAGCGCGAGGTAGCTGAGCGGGGCGCCGTCGAACTCCAGGCTGTTCAGCGAGATGCCGTAGGCGTGGAAGTGCGCGTCGATCAGTCCGGGCAGGACGGTGCGGCCGCGCGCCTCGATGACCCGCTCCGCCCGGGTCACCCGGTCGCCGATCTCGGTGATCACGCCGTCGTGGACGTGCAGCGACCCCTCCCGCAGTTCCGCCGACCAGCCGTCGAAGATCAGGGCGTCGGTGATGGTCAGGGCGGTCATGCGGTGCCTCCTCGGCGGCGGGGGACGTCCGGCCCGTGCGAGCGCGGCCGGTTCGGGGCGGAAGGCGGCCGGTTCCGGGCGGCGCCGTGCCGTCCCGTCATGGCCGCGGCCCGTCACGGAGGATACGTCCCCGCACGGGGTGTGACCTGGCGCGGCGCTTCTCTCGATGGCCGGCCTCGAACGGCCGCGGCCCTGCTGATCGTTTACAGGCGTGCAACAGGCGCGTAACCCGTGGGGCCGGTGGGCGCGGTGTGATTCCCGGCGTAATCATACAAAAGCCCAGGTCCAGGACGTACTACACGTATCCGGACTTCTGGGCAGGCGCTCGGAGGCGACATGGGACGGGGCATCCGCGGCCGAACCTCGGGAATCGCGGCCTTGGCGGTCATATCCACGCTCTTGGCCACCGGTCCGGCGGCGCACGCCGCCCCGGCACAGGCTCCGGACTGGACGGTCGAGCAGGTCGCGGGCGGCGGCCACCGCATCACCCTGCGGCTGGACGACCCGCTCCCGGTCCGCGACGCCGTCCCCGAACTGGCCGTGGACGGCAGGTCGCTCGGCCCCGCGCAGGAGTCCGCGGACGGCAGGACGCTCACCCTCACCACCGGCGACCCGCGCGCCGCCGCGCCGCGGTCCGTCCAGGTGGCCTGGAACGGCGAGGTCCCCGGCACGACCCCGAGGTCGGCGGCCAAGGCCGTCCCGGCGCCGCAGCCGCCCACCGGCCGGAACGTTCCAGTAGACCCGGGGACGCGCGGCCCCTACGAGATCGAGCGCACCACCTACGACCTCGGCGACACCGCCATCGAGCTCGCCGGGCTCGGCGGGCGCAAGGCGGAGATCCGCGCCGAGGCGTACCTGCCGAAGACCTCGGGGAAGCGGCCGCTCGTCCTGTTCCTGCACGGGCGCCACTCCGCCTGCTTCAACCCCACCACCTGGACCACGTCCAACTCCCAGTGGCCCTGCCCCACCGGGCAGCAGCCCATCGACAGCTTCAAGGGGTACGACGGGCCCGCCGAGGCGCTGGCCAGCCACGGCTACGCGGTCGTGTCCGTCAGCGCCAACGGCGTGAACGCCGCCGACAACCCCTACAGCGAGGACCGCGGCGCCCTCGCCCGCGGCGAGGTCGTGATGCGCCACCTCGACCTCCTCGCCGCCGCCGCGCGCGGCCAGGGCCCGCTGCCCGTCGCGCTCAAGAACCGCATCGACATGGACGACATCGGCCTGATGGGCCACTCGCGCGGCGGCGAGGGCGTGGTCAAGGCCGCGCTGATGAACGACGGCCGCGACCGCCCCTACGGGATCCGGGCGGTGCTGCCGCTCGCACCCACCGACTTCGCCCGCGCAACGCTGCCCAACACGCCGATGGCGGTGATCCTGCCGTACTGCGACGGCGACGTCTCCAACCAGCAGGGCCAGCACTTCTACGACGACACCCGCTACGCCGACGCCAAGGACACCGCGTTCAGGTCGTCGCTGATGATGATGGGCGTCAACCACAACTTCTTCAACACCGAGTGGACCCCGGGCGTCGCCCACGCGCCCGCCAATGACGACTGGTTCAACAACGCCGACCCGGTGTGCGGGAACACGGCGCCGTCCCGGCTGAGCGCCGCCGAGCAGTACGCCACCGGAACCGCGTACATCGCCGGGTTCTTCCGGCTCGTCCAGGGCGGGGAGAGCAAGCTGCTGCCGCTGTTCGACGGGAGCGGCGGAACGGCCGCCTCGGCGGGCCGCACCGTCGTGCACGCCGTCGCCCAGTCGCCCGTCCGCGACCGGGTCGACGTGGCCACCTTCACCTCGCTGCCCCCGTCCGTCCGGATCGAGGGCGCGGCGACCGGGGCCGTCTGCGCGGGCATGCTGGACCGTTCACCGCAGAGCGGGCTCCCGTCGTGCGCCACCACCCTCACCACCTCGCAGGCCCCGTCGTGGACCCCGGCCACCTACGCGCCCAACGTCCCCTCGACCCCGGTGCTGCGCTTCTCCTGGACGGACGAGACCGGCCAGGTCAGGGCCACCGTCCCGGCCGGGTCCAAGAACCTGGGCCGCTACGACGCGCTGACCTTCCGCACCGCCCTGGACGAGACCGCCCCGTCCGCCGACCTGGCCGTCACCGTGACCGACACCAAGGGCGGGTCCCAGACGGTCCGGGTGTCGGAGGTCGGCGACGCGCTCACCCGCTTCCCGGGCACGGCCTCGCCGCTGCCGAAGACCTGGCTGCGCACGGTGCGGATCCCGACGTCGTCCCTGACCGGCGTGAACCTGCGCTCGGTACGGGACGTCCGGATCTCCGGCGCGGGCGGGCCGGGCGCCGTCTACCTGGCCGACCTGGCCTTCTCCGACGCCGAGGCGGGACGCGCGGACCTGGCGGAGCTGCCGCACGTCTCGGTGGAGAGCCGCACCGTCGCCGAGGGCGACGGGCCCGGCACGGCCGCGGTGACGGTGCGGCTGTCGCGCCGCGCCAAGGAGGCGGTGACCGTCCACCTCCAGTCGATCGCGTCCGGGGCCGCGCCGGTGATCGGGCAGGTCGCCGCCGAGGTGGTCGTCCCGGCCGGGGCGTCGTCCGCGACGTTCACGGTCCCGTTGCAGGGGAACACGACGGTGGCGCCGGCCGCGCAGTCGTACCAGATCGTGGCCTCGTCTCCGGAGGGCGCCCTGATCGGCAGCGGTTTCGCCCGGCTGACCGTGACCGACGACGACGTGGCCTGACCGTCCGAGTGCCCGGGGCCCGGCCGCGACGATCCGCGGCCGGGCCCCGCACGCTTCCGGCAGCGGGCGTGCGCGGCAAGGAACGCTGGAGGGTCAGTCGACGAGGGCGCCGCAGGAGATGTTGACCTGGGTGGAGGTCAGGCTCCGGGACTTGTCGGAGGCCAGGAAGACCGCGACGTCGCCGACGTCCTGCAGCGTCGCGGTGCGCTTGAGCAGAGTGTGGTCCACCATCTGCTGCTTGATCTCGTCCGGCATGGCGGGGTCCGGGATCCCGCCGGTGCGCATCGACAGCACCCGGACCTGGTGCGGCCCCAGCTCGCACGCCCACTGCCGCCGCATCGCCTCGACCATGTCGCAGCCGATCTGGACGGTGCCCATCCCCGGCGCGGAGTTGGTGGCGTCGGAGCCGCCGAAGTGCAGGATCACCCCGGAGCCCTGCTTGACCATGTGCCGGGCCGCGGCCTGCGTCGTCAGCAGGAACGAGCGGGCGACCTTCTCCATCGCCCGGCCGAACTCGGCGACCGGCATCTCGATCATCGGCGTGAAGAGGGCGTCCTGGGAGATCAGATTGACCGAGATGTCGATGCTGCCGGCGATCCCCGCGATCGAGTCGACCCAGGTGTTGACGGCGGACTCGTCCAGGGCGTCCACGACGGCGGTCTCGGCCAGCCCGCCCGCGTCCCGGATGTCGGCGGCGACGGCGTCGAGCTTCTCGGCCGTGCGCCCGGCCAGGAAGACCCGCGCCCCCTCGGCGGCGAAGGCCCGTGCCATCGCGCCGCCGATGCCGCCTCCGCCGCCGTAGATCACCGCGGTCTTGTTCTCCAGAAGCATGTCGATCTCCGTTCGTCGTCGTTGGCACGACGCTACGCGCGGCCTGGACGGGCCCGCATCGGACGACCGACGGGTCCAGGAAAAGCACAGGTCAGAGGCGGTTTCGCGGGGAATCCGCGCAGGTCGGCGGGCGGGGGCGCGCACGGATGACCGATACGGCGGTCACAGCCGCAACCGGCCCAGCTCCATGCGCCGCGTGACACCGATCTTCGGGAACGCCTTGTAGAGGTGGTGGCCGACCGTGCGCGGACTGAGGTAGAGCTGCGCGCCGATCTCGCGGTTGCTGTAACCGGCCGCGGCGAGCCGGACGACCTGGAGCTCCTGCGGGGTGAGGCGCTTGAGGAGGTCCGCGTCCTGCGCCCGTGCGACCGGGCGGTCGCCGAGCACCTCAAGCTCGGCCCCGGCCCGCTCGGCCCACCGCTCGGCGCCGAGACGGGCGAACGTGTCCCGCGCCCGGGTCAGCTGCTCGCGCGCCTCCGTCCTGCGCCGCCGCCGCCGCAGCCACTCCCCGTACAGCAGGCCGGTGCGGGCCGCGTCGCACCCGCGGTCGCCGCCGGCCTGCTCATGGAGTTCCAGCGCGGCGCGGTAGTGCCCGCCGGGCTCGTCGCCCTCGGCGAGCAGGGCGCGGCAGCGCAGCGCCAGGGCGGCGGCGGTCGGCCCGTCCGCGTGGCCCGCCCACTCCAGGAACGCGGGCAGGTACGTCCGGGCCCGGTCGCTCGCCCGGCCCGCCGCCCGTACCGCGGCCTCCACCTGGTCCGGGACGGCCCGGACCAGCAGATCGTGCCGGGCCGGACCCGAGCACACCGCCCCCAGGCGTTCCAGCGCCGCCTCCGCCCGCCCCTCGGCGAGATCGAGCAGGCCCAGGCCCCAGGACGCGAGCGCGGCGTTGACCGGGTGGAGATCGGCGTGCTCCAGGACCTCGCCCGCCAGGGACCGGCACCGGCACGCGTCCCCGGTCACCGCCTCCAGCCGGGCCGCGATGCCCTTCAGCACGGTGACCTGCATGTCCATGCCGATGTCGGTGGCCAGCGACACGCCCTCGGCCAGCGCCGCCTCCGCCCCGCGGAAGTCGCCGCGCAGCAGCCGCGCGATCGCCAGCGGCTCCAGCGCGTACGGGAGCCAGCCGAGCGCCCCCTCCGCCCGCGCGTCGGCGGCCGCCGCCTCCAGCACCTCCGCCGCGGCCTCGTCGTCGGCCACCAGCAGCCCCATCAACACGGCGATCAGCCGTTGCACCAGGTCGTCCACGGTCCCGGCGCGCGCGGCCTCCACCAGCGCCCGCATCGGCGGGACCACCTCGCCCGCCGCGCCCTCGGCGAACCGCCCGTAGGCGACCAGCCCATCCACGACCGGGACGAGGGCCGAGCCGGGCGGCAGCACCACCGACGCGAGCCGGTCGACGCCGCGTCCCAGGAGGTCGCGCGCGCACGCGTCCCGGGCGCACCACATCGCCTCGGTCAGCATCGACACCGCCCGTTCCGGGTCGGACGAGGCGATCAGCTCGGCGCCCTCCAGCGCCAGCGCGGCGTCCGCCGCCGGCGAGGTCCGCTCGTACTCCACCTGGGCGCGGACATAGAGGGCCTCGGCCGCGACGGCCGGCTCGCGGGTGAGGGACGCGGCCTCGGCGGCCAGCCGCGTCGCCCGGTCCGGCTGCCCGGCGTCGTAGGCGGCCCGCGCCGCGCTGGCGATCCGGCGGGCCCGGCCCTCCCGGTCGACGCTGAGCCGGGCGGCGCGCTCGTACGCGGCGGCGACCGCGGCCGACCCGCCCCGTTGCCCGGCCCGCCGCGCGGCCCGCTCCAGCTCCGCCGCCACCGCCTCGTCGGGACCGGCGGCCGCCGCGGCCAGGTGCCAGGCCCGCCGGTCGGCGTGCGCGGGCCCGGTCAGCGTGGCGGCGAGCGCGTCGTGGACGGCGATCCGCTGGTGGTGCGCGGCGTCCTGGTAGGTGACGGCGCGGATCAGCGGATGCCGGAACCGCACCTCCTCCCCGGACGCGCCGAGCACCACCAGCCGGGCCTCCTCGGCCGGTCCGAGGTCGGCCGCCGCCAGCCCCAGCACGCTCGCGGCGCGCAGCACGACGCCCAGATCGGCGGTGCCGTCGGCCGCCACGACCAGGAGCAGCAGCCGGGTCGCCGGCGGCATCTCCTTGAGCTGCAGCCGGAACGCCTCCTGGACCCGGCCGCCGACCCGCAGCGGCCCCACCCGGCCGGCCGCGTCGGTCCGGCCGGCGGCCTCCTCGGCGGCGAGCACGGCGGCCAGCTCGATGAGGGCCAGCGGGTTGCCGCCCGCCTCGTCCAGGAGCCGCTCGCGGGCCGGGACGGTCAGCCGCGTCCCGGCGTCGTGCGCGTCCAGCAGCTCGGCCGCGGCGGGACGGTCGAGGCCGCCGAGCGGGAGCGCCTCGATGCCCGGGACGGGGAACGGCCGCGCGCCGTCCCGGACCGCGAAGATCATCACGAGGGGGTCGGCGGCGCCGAGCCTGCGGGCGGCGAAGAACAGCGCGTCGGCCGAGGCCCGGTCCAGCCACTGCGCGTCGTCCACCAGGCACAGCAGCGGCCGCTCCCCGGCCAGCTCGGACAGCAGCGTGAGGGTGGCGGCGCCGATCAGGAACCGGTCGTGCACCGGAGCCTCCGCCAGGCCGAACGCCGACCGCAGCGCGGCGGCCTGCTGCGCCGGCAGCGTGCCGAAGCGGTCGGCGAACGGGTGCAGCATCATGTGCAGGCCGCCGAACGGCAGCTCGGTCTCGGACTCGATCCCCATCCCGCGCACGACCCGCACGCCCTCGCCGGCTCCGCCCGCGGCGGCGTGGTCCAGCAGGCTCGTCTTGCCCATGCCCGCCTCGCCGCGGATCACCAGCGCGCCGCCGCGCCCCGCGCGGACGTCCGCGAGCGCGAGCGCGATGCGCTCCAGCTCACGGCCGCGCCCCACCAGCACGCGGCCAGGTTAGCAACCGCGGCCCGGCCCGAACGGAGCAGTCATGACATGTCCTGACTTTGTCAGGGATGACCTAAAAGGGGAGGTCAGTGGACCCGGTGGACCGATCTTCTAGCCAACAATCCAGATTGACTAACTAGGGAATAGGTGCGATCCTGGCGGTCATGCGGCCGTGCCTTCCTCTCTGGTCACGCCTGCACGTCGACTTCCGGCGGCAGGCCAGCGATCTGTGTCGCCGCGCCCGTCCCTAGACCCACGACGAGGCGCACGAACGACGAAGGCAAGGAACCCGAACCGATGACGCTGAGCACACCCGCGTCCGCCCTGGCCGTCCCCGCCGAGAAGGCGACCGACCTGGCCACGACCGCGAGCGCGCTGGCCGCCGCTCCCGACGACTGGCTGCTCCGGGTCCGGCTGAGCCCGCACGGACGCTGGTACGAGCGGCTGCACAACGACGGCGAGACCGAGATCTGGCTGATCAGCTGGCTGCCCGGCCAGACCACCGGGCTGCACGACCACGGCGGCTCGCGCGGCGCGTTCGCGGTCGCGCTGGGCGCCCTGGAGGAGCACGACCTCGGCGGCAGCCGCCAGGTCACCATGGGGCAGACCCGGGCGTTCGGGGCCGAGTACATTCACGAGGTGCGCAACACCTCCACCGCCCCGGCGGTCAGCGTCCACGTGTACTCGCCGCCGCTGAGCACGATGAACCGCTACGAGCTCGACGGCTCCGGCGAGCTGGTCCGGCTCGTCGAGGAGAAGGCCGAGCAGTGGTGACCGGACGCCCGGCCGGGGCGCGCTCCATCGACGAGATGCTCGCCGGCGCGCGCTCCCGGCTGGAACGCCTGGACCCCGGCCGGGCCCATGCCGAGTCGCTCGACGGCGCGCTGCTGGTCGACATCCGCCCCGCGGCGCAGCGGGCCGCGGAAGGAGAGATCCCCGGCGCGCTCGTCATCGAGCGCAACGTGCTGGAATGGCGCTTCGACCCCGCGTCCGAGGCGCGCATCCCCGAGGCCACCGGCTACGACGTGCGCGTCATCGTCTTCTGCTCGGAGGGCTACACCTCCAGCCTCGCCGCGGCCTCCCTGCACGACCTGGGGCTGACCCGTGCGACCGACCTCGCGGGCGGCTTCAAGGCCTGGCAGGCCGCCGGCCTCCCCACAGGCTGACCGCCCCGGGCGCTTCATCCGTGCGGCAGGAACCGCCCGAACCGTCCGCGGTGGTAGAGGAGCGGGCGGCCGGGCGCGACCAGTTCCGTGCCGGTCACCAGGCCCACGACGAGGAAGTGGTCGCCGATCTCCAGGGTGGTGTGCGGCAGGCACAGCACGTGTGCGCAGACGTCGTCCAGGAGCGGCGTGCCGTGCTCGTCCAGGCGCCAGGCGGTGGGCTCGGCGAACCGGTCGACGCCCTTGCGGGCGAAGCGCGCCGCCAGTTCCGCCTGGTCGCCCCCCAGGATGTTGACGCCGAAGCGCTCGGCGTTGCGGAGGGACGCCCAGGTGGTCGAGGAACGGTCCACATAGAACGAGACCAGCGGCGGGTCCAGGCTGACCGAGGAGAACGAGGTCGCCGTCAGCCCCACCGGCTCGCCCTCGGACGATCCGGTGATGATGACGACCCCGGCCGCGTGCAGGGCCAGCGCCTGGCGGTAACGCGCGGGGTCGACCGCCTGGCTCGGCAGGATCTCGGTCACAGTGATGTCCCTCCGTACGGGCAGGTGGGATGGCGGGCGCGACATGGGGGCCGGGGCTGAGCAGTCGAACACGCCCACATAGATGCAAACACGACATCCCATCTAAGTCAATATTGCCTACCAGTTAACTAGGAAATAGTGTCCGTCCTCACTCCTCCGACCAGCGGCTCGGCGTCAGGGGGCGGTGCGGAGCCGGCGGGTGAGGTGGTGGGCCGCCGTGTGGGTCAGGGCCGGCGCGGCGCCCGCCAGGGCGAGGCTCTGGACCGCGTCGGACGCAGCAGCCCGGCCCGGTGGAGCCGGCGGCGCGCCCACGGCATGGACGGGACGACCGCCAACGGCGTCGCGACCGACCCGTGCGCGGCAGGGTTGAGGACCTGTGGACAGCCGTTGGCGGTCAAGGACGATCTTGCGGTGTTGCCCCTGGCCGGCTGGAGGTCTGTGACGTCCTACCTCCCTCCGGGTTCTCGGCGGGGCGTTCGGTGCTTGGTCGACGGTTCGGCGGCGGGCGTCGTGTGCCGCGCAGCCCCTAGGTGACAGATACCTGGCATGTCAGACCAGGTCAGATGCCATTTGATGGCTTTCCGTATCCGTTTGATTACGCTGGTTGTGGCGGCTGGGTGAAGCCGAGGGGCCGTGGCCGGCCGCCGATCACCACGGCCTTCCCCCGGTGCCGGCGCGCCGTCCCCCGACGGCACCCGCACCGGACCGAGAGGAGCACGATGTCCGTCTTCCAGACCGGCCAGATCCCCCACGGGTTCGCCTTCACCGAGAACGGCGCCCTCATCCACTACAAGTACGCCATCGTCCTGGCCATCCCCCAGGCCAACCAGGGCAACTGGCTGGGCGACGGCTACGTCAGCTTCGGCAGCGACTTCGGCGACGTGCGACTCAGGATGGCCGTCCACAACGGCACCAGCTGGACCAGCGTCAAGACCATCACCGTCACCAGCAGCGGCCTGCGCGTCGGCGAGCAGCTACCCGCCGGGTCGCAGAAGGTCAGCGTCGGCCGCGCGAAGGCCGGCCCCAACGACACCGCAGACGACATCCCCGCGAGCTGGCTGCTGGAATACCAGACCTGACCTCCGGCCCCGATAGCTCGACTTGTCGCGGGTTCGCATCCGGTGCGGGGTTCTCGCACCGAATGCGAACCCGCGGTCGTTCAGGGCGAGGTTCTTCAGGGAGGCCGCCCCCAAGGACAGGGGCCAGATGGAACAGATCAGCTGTCCGGTCCCCTCAACCGAATCTCCCCAGGTCAACGCTCCGCAGGCGATTCTCGCGCCGGTTCGGCCCCGAGCGCCCGCGGCGGCCTGCCGCCGAAACCCGGGCCACGGAGCGGAATGGAAGCCTGCGCAGTCCGTGGCAGAGGGTCACGGCCCTTTGAGTAGGGCGAACCCCTCAAATCCATCTCAGCGCCAACGGCTGTCTCAACTCCGCACCCGCGCACGATGGTGGCCTGGGCCGGATGCGCCACGCCGTGCAAACCGGCCTGGTAGGCGGGCGAGCGCCCGCCGGTGCGGTGCCCCCGTCGGCGGCCGCCGACGGGCACCAGGACGCCCATCCCCGCCGCCGCGACCGCGAACCGGACGCCGCCGATCGACTCCAACTGCCGCCAGAGCCGTTCCGGCACGAGAGCATGCGCCCAGCGCGGCAGCATGGCAGCCTCCTCGGCGTCGTGCAGCGCCCAGGCGGCCGGCGGTCCCAGGAGCGTGCCCGCGCCGACGCGCTCGCGGCTCGGTTCCGCCATGAGGACGCGGTCTGCCGGACGGGCCGCCCGCCTCCGCGAGCGGCCCGGTGCCGTCAGGGGGAGCGGTCCAGGGTGGGCGCGGTCTCCCAGGCCGGATCGCTCCAGAACTCCATCAGTTCCTCCGCGGTGAGCTCCTCGACCGGCACCTGCGGCAGTTGCCGGCCGGTGTGCAAGGACCAGGTCGCCACCAGCAGGAAGGCCAAGTACTCGTCGTCGCTGTGCGGGAGGTTCATCGCCACCTGACCTCTGTAGGTGTCCTCGGCCTCGGCTCGGGAGCATGCCGCCGGCCCGCCACGTCCCAGTACGCCACATCCGTGGCGGTCAGTGGGCGCGGAATCCATGTATCGGATCGGAGTGGAACAAGATGGTACGTCCGGACCTGGCTCCCCCATAAAAACGGACGTAATTCAACAATCACCCCTAATGTGGAAAACTCCGAGACGAATTCGGTTTCGATGGTAGCCGGTCTCCGCAGTCCACTTCTATGTCGTTCTGCCGCGTTCTGATCCGGGGTCATCGGGTCGTGATCGACGATGTGGAACGATTCGGAAGGCCGTGTCGATACCGTGCGGGTCATCGGTTTGACACCATTCACTCCGTGCAGGCGAGCGGTCGCCCGGTGCTGATGATCGGTCAGGTGCGTCGATGATCCATAACCCTCCCGACGAGCTCGATGAGTTCGTCCAGGACCTCATCGAGCTGCGCGAGGCGTGCGGTTCACCGAGCCTGCGCGACCTGGCGTCGTTCTCCCGGAAGGCGCAGGCCCGGCACGCGAACGAGCTGGCGGGGCTGCAGGAGCTGTCGGCCACCGCGATCAGCGACGTCCTGGCCCGCCGCCGCAAACGCCCGCCCGCGTGGAGCTGGGTCGCCTCCTACGTCCTGGCCTGCCAGTCCTACGCGCGGGGCAGCGGGGCCTGGCCGGAGGACCCGGGCCTCGGCAGCCTGCCGGGCTGGCACCGGCGCTACCGCGCCGTCCGGGCGGCGACCCTGCCGCTGGCGGTCCTGGACGAGGCCTTGATCGGCGCATCGATGTCGGCCTTGATCGAAAGCCTCACCGCCGAATTGGATTCCGGTTCGGCAGAAGAAGATGTCGAGAGCCGACCGGAGACGGCTCATGATCTTCCGGGCCCGGAACCCGGCGAGGATTCTGCACGTGCAAAACCGACCGAGCGGTCGCCCAGCAGCCGAAGCGATCGCCGCGTCCAGCCGCCTCCCACCGCCGAAGCAAAGTGGCTCCCGCCCCGTGAAGAGAACAAACCCGAGGCCGTTGATGAGGCGAGACGCGGGCCGTATCTCGTGGACGACTGGACGGCCGGGGGCGCGCTGGAGTCCATGACCGGACGGCGCTACCGGGCGCTGTTCGGCGTCCACGGCCTCGACCTCCTCAACGCCGCCGAGGCGGGGGACATGGACGCCGCGTGCAGGCTCGGGCTGCTCCTGCTGTGCGAGCGGCGGACCGCCGAGGGCATCGCCTGGCTGGAGTCGGCCGCGGCGGCGGGTGACGTCGTGGCCGAGGTCTTCGTGCACGCCGACCCGGTCTGGCGCACCCGACTGGCGGCGCAGCTCGCCTACGAACTCACCCTGCCCGGGTACGGCGACGCGTGGCGCCGGGACGACGGCCGCCCGACCGGTGCGGAGACCTACTACCGCAGCGCCTCCCGTACCGGGCATCCCGGCGCCACGTACCACCTGGCCCTCATGTTCCGGGCCCGCGGCGACGACCTCACCGCGCTCCACCTCTTCAGCAGGGCCAGCCAGCTCGTAAAAGCCGCACAGACCCGCGCCAAACCCGAAGCGGACAACTAATCACCCCGCGGCCCGCTGGTCCGGCCCGTGGGTGGGCGGTTGGACGTGTGGGCAGCGGCCGGATCCGCGACCTGGAGATCACACAGGCGTCGCGATGGTCGGCCGCGCGGCCCGGGGCCGGATGTGCGGGCTGGCGACCCAGCGCTGGGCAGCGGTGGACGCGGCGCCGGATCTCCGGTGCGTGGGTAATCGGACGTGCGGCTGGTGGTCGGGCCCGTCGACCGGTGGCCGCCGCGCGGACGGGTGGTCGCACACGCGGGGGTTGCTGGCCCGGCGCTGGGCCGATCGTTGGACTCGCCGGATCCGGACGAGCGGCTGGTGGTCGGGCCCGGGCTCGGTGATCCGGCGCGTGGGGGCGGTCGGACGTCTGGTCCGATGAAGGGCCCGCAGGCCGGTGGGCCGCCGTGCGGGCGGGGGCGCACAGGCGGCCCGTGGTCGGACGTGGCGTCCGTGAGTTGGCGGGTGGGTTAGGGGCGGGGGCCGGTGTAGCGGGTGATCCATAGGCCCTGGTTCTTGTCGGAGATGTAGATGTAGCCGCGGCGGTCCACGACCACGTCTTCGGTTTGCAGGACCAGGTCGCCCTCGGGCATCGGGCCGTAGCGGCGGGTGGGTTCGGGTGGGATGAAGTAGCCGACCTCGCGGGGCAGCCGGACGTTCGACACGTCGTACACGCGCAGTCCCGCGTTGAAGTGGGCGATGTAGAAGAGGTTCCCCTGCCGTTGCACGTCCGGGTGGTGCTGGTGGTGGTTGATGTTGTGCGGGCCGCTCCAGCCGCCGCGAGTGGCGAAGTCGTCGTACGGGGCGTTCTCCGGGGGGACGGGCGACGGCAGCGTGGACAGCAGCCATGGCTCGGCGGGGTCGGAGATGTCGATGATCGAGGCGTGCGGGGCAGGGCCCGCGCCGTACGACACGTCCTCGGAGTTCGCGAAGGCGATGCCGCGCTCCGGGACGGGCAGCACGCCGTGCACGCCGAACCGGGAGTGGAACGGGGGGCTGAAGCTGAGCCCGCCCACGCGCTTGGGCCGCGACACGTCCGAGATGTCCAGCACGACCATGCCCGCGCCGCCGTACGGCAGGTAGACGTGGTCGCCGGCCGGGTAGGCGGGGCCGTGCAGCGACACGTCGCCCGCGTTGCCGCAGCAGAAGCCGTGCGAGTGCGGTTGCCGGGTCGTGGGTTCCTTGGCCTCGCCGTCGCGTTGGCCGGGGACCCACCAGCGGCCCGCCTCGCGTGGACGTGTCCGGTCGGAGATGTCCAGGATCATGTAGATGTTCCCGGTGAAGCCGGGGACGCCCGCGGCGAGGTGGACGTACCGGCCGCCCGGATAGAGGTTGCGGTGGGTGCCGGTGCCGCCGGTCCGGAAGTGGCTGAGTCGGCGCGGCCGTACGGGGTCCTCGATGTCCCAGATGTAGACGCCGTCCTCGAAGTCGGCGGACGGGTCGCCGCCGAAGTTGGGGAAGACGCTCTCCAGCGCGGTGACCATCGTGTTCCCCGACAGGTCGACCTGCAGCGTCCACGTGTCGGCGGGCCCGGGGACGAACGCGACCACCTCGGGGCGGCGCGGGTCGGTGACGTCGACGACGCTCCAGCCGCTGTCCCAGAAGTGCCCGGTGTAGAGGTACCAGCGGCCGCGGACCTGGCGGATCGCCATCTTGAACGCGGGCCGGTGGTCGAGGTCGCTGTACCCGACCGCCTCCATGTTGTGGGCGTACGCGCCGCGCGGTGGCCGGGGCGTGCGTCCTTCGGCGGCCTCGGCGGGTGTGAGCCCGGCCTGTGCCGCGCCGAGCGCGGCGGCTCCCGTCAGCGACGCGCGCAGCGCCTGCCGCCGCCCGAACTCCTTCGATGCCATGATCGCCTCCTCGGAATCTTGATCATCTAAGGAGCCGGGTCATAAAGGCGTCCGAAAGGTCAGAGGGGTCAGGTCGGTGAGGATCTCCGACGCGGTGACGGGGTCGAGGTCGGCGACGACGGCCCGGCCGCCGGCGATCTCCCGGCTGATCCATGTCTGGAAGCCGTTGTCCTCGGCGGTGCCCCGGCGTTCCATGCCGAGCACCCGCCCGACCGGGACGGTGATGCCGTGGAACCGCTTCAGTTCGGTGCCCGCGCTCTCGTCTTCGGTGAGCGTGGAGGTCGGGCGGTCGAGCTGCGGGAACGGCTGCGCGATCTCGTAGTCGGCGAAGACCTGGCGCCAGGCGCCGAGCGTGTGGTCTTCGGCGATGCGGAACGTCCGGGCGTCCTCGGTGGTCCATACGAGCCGGCGGGCGATGTGCCACAGGAGGGGGTGCCGGACGATCAGGGTCTGGAACTCCCCCCGTCCACCGCCGCTGGGTGACCATGGCCTGTTCGAGCCGGAGGATCTGGTCGGCCGCCACCGTCCGCACGTCCTTCTTCAATGCGGCGAAGTGCTTGTGGGCGGCGGGGCAGCGCGGCCCGCCGCCCGATGAGTTACGGCTTGAGCCGCTCGTCCAACCCCACGGTGAAGCGGCGCGGGCCCGTGCCGTCGAGCCCGAGGTCGCGGACGAGCCGTTCGGGGGAGAGCCCTCGGTCGGCGGCGAGGGCGGCGATACGCTGCTGGGCCTTGGCCTTCAGGCCCTTGTACCGGACGTTCCGCGCGATGCCGTTCAGATGCGTCAGGGCGATGTCGGTGCCGATGGCGACGAGTGCGTCCAGGCCCGCGACCGCCAGGTGGTGGCCACCGGCGCCGGGCCAGGTCCGGATGAGCGGGGCGAGGCGGCGCACGGTGTCGTTGTCGCCGAGCAGCCCGAGCGCGTTCAGGACCCACGCGTCGTCGCCCGGCCCGCCGCTGCGCCCGGCGAACCCGTACTGCTCGAACAGGCCCCACGCGAACGCGGCCAGGGACGCGGGGTCGCAGGTCTCCTTCACCACGTCGATGCCCGGGTAGGCGTGGTCGGGCTTGGACAGGGCGAGCATGGTGATGATGTGACCGGCGGCCTCACCGGGGAGCGCCCCGCGTCCGTCGCGCAGGAACACCTGGGGGAGCAGGTGCGGATCGACGAAGGGGTCGATCTCGGGCATGGTCTCGGGGAGGACGTTCAGGACGTTGGTGGCGAGAAGGGCTTCGAGCGCGGCGGCGGCCTTGGACCTGTGGGCGCGGGCCGCGTCGGTGACGTCGTCGCGGTGCCCGTTGGAGGCGAGGAAGCGCAGCGCGGCCTCCGCCTCGCGTCGCTGTCGGCCGGCCTTGCCCAGAGCCGCCGGGATGAGCGCGCGCGCTGCCGCGAACGCGTGCCGCTGGAACCAGCCCTCCACGACTGGATGCAGCCATGGGCGGCGGTCGAGCGACTCGGCCATGAGTGCGGCGACTCGGGCGTCGCACAGCGGCAGCAGCAGTTCGGTGGCGGTCGCAGGCTCCGACAGGGCCAGCTCCAGCGCGGCGGGCAGTGCGTCCGTTCCGTCGTTGGCGATGACGCGCTTCATTACGTTCTGGGACGACGACCATTCCTCCCATTCGCCGGGCTCCCACGCCGTCTCCGGCTCGTTCGGCGCCTTCAGGCCCCGGACGATCATGAACTTGACGTGGACGCCCTCGCGCGTCCACGGCGGGTCGGCCAGTAGGAGCGGCAGCGCCTCGGGCGGTGCCTCCTCGGCCCACCCCTCGCCTGCCGTTTCGACGGCGCGGCGCACGTCGGCGGGCAGGCCGGGCAGGAGCGCCGCGGTGAGGGCCGGGTGGGCTCGCACGTGGCGGCGGAGAAGGCGCGTGGCGTACGAAGCGGTCCGCTGGACGGCGGCGTCGCCCAGCAGGCGGAGGGCGCGGGCGGGGAAGCGTCGCGCCGCCTCCTGCACGGCGGCGTGCATCTGGGGCTTGTCCAGGCGTGCGAGCAGGAGCCCGAACGCCTCGTCGGTGGGCAGGGCGGCGAGCACCTGTGCCTGCTGGGCGATGAAGTGGTCGCCGTCGTCATAGGCCGCGGCGATCCTCGGCGCCATCGCGGAACCGACGGCTTCGACGACCGTGTAGAGCGGGTCGGGTGTCCAGGTGCGCGGCGAGAGATCGACGTGGTCGAGCCGTTCGAGCAGTTCGAGCTGCTCCAGCGAGCCGATCGCGGGCAGCAGGAGCATCAGCTCGCCGTGGCTCGGCTCTCCGGGCAGGGACGCGCAGAGTTCGTCCGACCAGTCGAGGCGGGTCGGCGCCAGGTACGAGGCGATGAGGCGTTGCGCGCCGTCACGGCGGCAGTGGGCGAGGGCCTCGACCGCCTCCCGGTAGTCGCGTTCGCCGGCGGCGGCGAGGGAGGCGCGCACCCTCTTCGCGACCAGGTGAAGGCAGTGCCGCACCTTGTCCACGGGCGGCTCCTCCTCGCCGGGACGGTAGGCGCGGAGATGCCGCCACGGCTGTCGTCCCCGGTAGGTGTAGCCGTCGACGATGACCCGGCCGAGCTCGGCCGTGGCGGCGGCCGCGAACCCGAGCCCGTGCTCGGCGATCCAGGCGTCCGCGAACTTCCAGGTCGCGCCCAGGCGGTCGACGGACGCGAAGATGTCGTCGATCATGCCCGACTCGGCCGCGACCACCGCCGCGATCACGCCCGCGCCCCGGGGGTCGGGCGCGCCGTCCAGATGGGCGCGGGCGGACTCGACCAGATCGCGGTGGCTCTGCTCGGCGTCCAGCAGGTGGTGGAGCGCGTCGCGCGCCTCCTCGGTGAACCCCCGTACGGCCTCGGCCGCCCCGGGGTCGGGCTCGACCGGCGGCCCGGGGGCGCCCCCGCGGCACGGATGCAGATGGGCGCGCCAGGCGTCCGGCATGACGAAGGCGTCCTCGTCGATCTCCGGCATGGGCGGGACGCTACCGAGTCCCTCCGACACGCGGGCTTGACCGATCTTTGAGGGGTGGGGGCACATTCCGGGGTTGCCCAGGTCGATCGTCGTTTGATGACTATGGAGTGGTGTGCGTGGGAGGCCGCCATGAAGCGGCGCGGTGACCGCAGGCCGCCGTGCGACCCGGTCGAAGACGACGGGGTGCTCGACCCGGCCCAGACGCTGGAGGGCGAGGATCCCACCGCCGACCCGCTCGACCGCGGGATCACCGTTCCCGAGCACTGGTCGGCGGCCGTCCGCTACGGCACGACCGCCGACGAGCTGGAGCAGGGCGAGACGCTCGACGAGCTGCTGGCCGAGGAGGAACCGCCCGAGGACGAGGCGGACCCGCACTGGTACGGGCCCGACGACGAGCCCGAGCCGCGCGCCGGACGCCTGGCCGCCGAGGACGGCGGTGACGGCGAACTGCTCGCCCGGGAACTGGACGAGGAGTCCGACGGCGGCCCGGAGGAGGTCGCGATGTCCATCACCAGCGAGGACGCCGACCGCGGCGCCGTCCTGGACGAAGCGCTGGACGAGACGCTGCCGGAGGCGGTGCGCGCCGTGCTGCGGGAGATGGCCGCGCAGGAGGCCCGGGAGCGGGAGGAGAACGATGAGTGACCGCGAGGGCAGGGCTTGACATGGGGGCGTTCTCACCCGGATTCCACCGGCGCCGCCAGGAGGACGAGACCGGCGTCCGCCTGCCGCCGGGCCAGTACCTCACGCGGGACTTCCCCGTGCTGTCGGCCGGGCCCACCCCGCCGATCGAGCGGGACTCCTGGAGCCTCACCCTGGAGGCCGGGCCCGGCGAGCGGCGGACGTGGACGTGGCAGGAGTTCATGGGCCTGCCCCAGGAGGAACCCACCGTCGACATCCACTGCGTGACCCGCTGGTCCAAGCTCCACACCACCTGGCGGGGCGTCTCGGTGGACACGCTGCTGGACGGCCTCGACACCGGCGCCGCCGAGTACGCGGTGGCGTACTGCTACGGCGGCTACACCACCAACGTCCCGCTCGAGGACATCACCGGCGGGAAGGCGTGGATCGCGCACACCTTCGACGGGTACCCGCTCGCGCCAGAGCACGGCGGCCCCGCGCGGCTGCTGGTCCCGCACCTGTACTTCTGGAAGTCCGCCAAGTGGATCCAGGGGCTCCGGCTGCTCGTCCACGACGAGCCGGGCTTCTGGGAGACGGCCGGCTACCACAACTACGGCGACCCCTGGCGTGAGCAGCGTTACTCGTGGGACTGACGGCGGACGGCGCTCCCGCGGCGACCCGGCCGCCGCCGCGCCCGCGCCCGGAATGGCGGCCCGCGCTGCTCGTCGCCGACCGGCGGGAGAACGACGTGACCCGGACGCTGGTCCTGCGCGTTCCCGGCTGGTCAGGCCATCTGCCCGGCCAGCACGTCGACGTCCGGCTCACCGCCGACGACGGGTACCAGGCCAGCCGCAGCTACTCCATCGCCGCGCCCGCCGACGGTGAACGCGTCGAGTTGACGGTGCAGCGGGTGGCGGACGGCGAGGTGTCCCCGTACCTGGTGGACGATCTCCCGGTCGGCGCCGCGATCGAGATCCTCGGCCCGGTCGGCGGCTGGTTCGTGTGGCGGCCCGCCGCCGAACCGCCGTCGCTGCTGGTGGCGGGCGGCGCGGGCATCGTCCCGATCATGGCGATGGTGCGGGCCTGGCGGGACGGCGGCGGCCCCGGGTCCCTGCGGCTGCTCTACTCGCTCCGCTCCCGCGACCTGCTGTGCTACGCGGCCGAACTGTCCGCGCTCGACGACGGGCTGCTGCTGGCCTACACCCGGCGGGCCCCGCCCGGCTCCGCGCGCCCGCCCGGACGGCTGACCCCGGCCGAGGTCGCCGAGTACGGCGTGCCGCCCGACCGGGCCCCGCGCTGCTACGTCTGCGGCCCCACCGGATTCGTGGAGGCGATGAGCGCCCTGCTCACCGGCATGGGGCACGACCCGGCGCGGATCCGTACCGAACGATTCGGCCCCAGTGGAGGATGACCATGGTTCACGGCTGGCACCCCGACGACCGGCACCTGGACGGCAACGCCCTCGCCGGCCCGCTCAGCCTGCTGTTCGTCCCTGAGATGACGCTGGCGTCCGGGCAGTGCGGCACCTGCGGGCACTCCGACCTGCTCGTCCGCGCCCCGCTGTACACTCAGGCGCCCGGCCAGGTGATGCGCTGCCCGGTCTGCGGCGAGGTGACGCTGCGGCTGGTCGTCACCCCGGACCGCTTCCGGCTCGACCTGCCGCACGGCAGCTCCCTGACCATCCCGCACACCTGACCGATATCGATTCGCCTATGGCAGCCCGACCCATATCCATATTGGACCGACCGGGCATCCTTCTGGTGTCCTCTGCCGGTGACCATCACCGCCCCCGCTCCCGCCCCGCCCGCCGCGGCCCCGTCCGACCGCAGGGTGATCGTGACGGTGGTCGCGTGCCAGCTCGCCGGCTGCCTGGGCTACTTCGCGGTGATGTCCCACCTGGTCGCGCACCTGCGGCACGACGTGGGCCTGCTGGCCGGGACGATCGGGCTGATCCTCGGGATCCGGGTGGGGGTCCAGTTCGCGCTGCTGCTCCCGGTCGGCGCGCTCACGGACGCGATCGGCGCCCGCCGCACCGGAATGATCGCCTGCGCCATCCGCGCCGTCGGCTTCGCCCTCCTCGGCACCGCCGACGACATAACCGCACTCCTATGCGCGGCCGTAGCCATCGCCGCGGGCGGCGCGCTGTCCAACCCGTCCGCCCAGAGCCTGCTGGCGAGCGTCCACCCAGATCGCCGCTCAGGCGGCTTCGGCGCCTATGTCGCCACCCAGCACATAGGAACGATCGCGGGCCCTCCCGTAGGACTGGGCCTCCTCGCCCTGGGCCACGGCTTCACCCCTGTGGCCGTGATGGCCGCAACCCTGTGGGCCCTGGCAGGCGTCCTGTACCTTTCGCTGCCGCGCCGGGCCGCCAAAGCAACAACCCCACGCTTCAAGGACATCTTCACAGGCATACGCGCGGTCTTCCGCGACCGCAGGTTCGTGCTCTTCGCGCTGATGACCGCGCCCACGACGCTGCTCGCCAACCACATCATGACGGCCGTGCCGCTCCTGGGCTTCGGCTCCGCCGCCGCGACCGTCTGCCTGTGCGTGCTGGCCGCCGTGGCCGCGTCCGCCCAACCGTTCGTCGCGTCCAACCGCAGAGGCGAACGCCCCTGGGTGCTACGCCTGGGCCTGCTGTGCGCTGCGGGCGCGTTCTTCGTCCTGGCCCCGCTGGACGGCACCCAGACCGGCCCGCTGATGGTCGCCGCCGTCCTCAACGGCGTCGCCAACGGCCTGATCCAGCCCTCCATCTTCCAACGCGCCGCCCGCCACGCCCCGACCGAACGCTTCGGCTCGTACTACGGCGTCCTGGCGTTCTGCGCGGGCATGTTCTCGTCCGCAGGCGACCTCCTGCTGGGCCGCCTCTATGACCTAGGGCCTACTACCACCACCGCAGCCCTCCTAGGAGTAGGCGCTTTCGCCCTCATCTCAGCCTTCGGCACCCGAGGCCCATAACTCACGGCCAGAGAACGGCGAAGACCACCTTCCCCGCCTTCCCTGCCAGGGGCCGCACGCCCCAGTACCGGGTGAACGTCTCCACGACGAACAGCCCGCGCCCCGACTCGCTGGTCAGATCCACGATCCGCATCCGAGGCATCTCCCAGGTCGCGTCCTGCACCTCCACCGACAGCATCCCGTCGTCCGCCCGAACCAGACGCAGGATCACATCATCGTCCGCCGTGCTGCCGTACCGCATGGCATTGGTGACCAGCTCGCTGGCCACCAGGCACGGCACGTAGTCCTCCATCTCCCAGCGCCCCAGCGTGAGCCGCACGAACCTCCGAGCCTCCGCGACGGCCACCAGATCCCGCTTGACCACCATCTCCCCACGCACTGCCTCGCCCACGATCTCTCCTCACTTTGTGTGGCGTACAGCACACATTGAGCCACTTCCCCGTCTAGGATTCACGTACCGGAGTCAATTGGTCACTACTGGTAAGGCGTGAGCCGAGGTCGGTAGGTTCCGTGGAGAGGAAGGCGCCATGCCCCCCAGGCGTCAGCGTCCTCGCGAATCCCCTGCGCTCATCGCGTTCGGCCGCCAGATGCGCCGGATGCGAGAGGCCAAGGGGGTCAAGCAGGAGACCATCTCTCAGCTCACCCAGATGAGCGGCGCCCAGGTCAGCCGCATCGAGAATGGAAAGCGGCGGGCCACCCGCGCGTACGTCGAGATCGTCGATGACCATCTCGAAGCGGGCGGCTCACTGATCACGCTGTGGGAAGACCTGAACAAGGACGGCCACCCCGTCCCCATCTGGTTCGACTGGCCCCAGATCGAAGCCGACGCCGCCATGCTCGTCTCTTGGGAACCCACGCTGATCGCCGGGCTGGCCCAGACACCGGCTTACGCCTCGGCCCTGCTGAAGGGCAACAAGGAAGCCGTGGAGGCGCGCCTCGCGCGTCAGGTCATCACCTCCAGAGATGGAGAGAAGGCGGCGCCGTTCCTTGTTCTCCTCGTGGATGAGCAAGCGCTGCACCGCCCCGTCGGCACCGCCGAGACGATGAAGGAGCAACTGGAGCACCTGGTCGCACTTACCTCATTGCCCAATGTCACAGTTCAAGTAGTGTTGGCGAGAGGCGAGCATGACGGCAACATGGGTGCGTTTGTCGTAGCGACGATGGATGATCGAAGCGAGGTCGCGTATGTCGAGACGGCCATACGCCCGATCACGACCGACAACCCCGAGGACCTGTCCACTCTGTCGCGAACCCTTGTAGCGCTCCGATCAAGGGCGCTCACAGAAGAGATGTCGTGCGAACTGGTGAGAAAGGTGGTCCAGGAGAAATGGACCTGACCGGAGCCAAGTGGCGTAAGAGCAGCTACACCGGGTCCAACGGCGGCAATTGTGTCGAGGTTGCCGGACTCCCTGGCGTGGTGGCGGTGCGTGACAGCAAGGACCCGGACGGCCCGGTGCTGCTGGTGAGCCGCGCCGCGCTGCGCGAGGCCGTCCAGGCGGCGCTTTCGACTGCCTGACGAGGTGCTGGGGCGATGGACCTGACGAGCGCCAAGTGGCGCAAGAGCACCTACAGCAGTGCCAACGGCGGTAACTGCATCGAGGTGGCCGATTTCCCGGGTGGCGTTGCCGTGAGTGACAGCAAGGATCCGGACGGCCCGGTGCTGCTGGTGACCCGCGCCGCGCTACGCGAAGCCGTCCAGGCAGCGCTTCCGACAGCCTGACGAGGTGTTGGAGCGGTGGACCTGACAAGCGCCGAGTGGCGTAAGGCGGCACGCAGCCTTAACAACGGCGGCGAGTGCGTCGAGTTGGCTTGGCTGCTGCCCGGTGCAGTGGCCGTGCAGTGACAGCAAAGACCCTGATGGGCCCAGTGCTGGTGGTGACCCCGCTGCGCTTTGCGAAGCCGTCCGGGCGGCCCTCCCGACGAGGTGACGAGGTGCTGGATCGATGGACCTGACCGGAGCTAAGTGGCGTAAGAGCAGCTACACCAGTTCCAATGGTGGCAACTGCGTTGAACTGGCGGGTGATGCTGGCGTGGTGGCGGTGCGTGACAGCAAGGACACCAATGGCCCGGTGCTGCTGGTGACCCGTGTCGCGCTGCGTGAGGCCGTGCGGGCGGTGGTTCAGCCTGAGGGGTGACTGGTCGCCAGGGCGTTGATCATAATCAACGGCTCCCTGGCCGCTGACGCCCGCTCGGAGGGGCGCCCATGGTTTATCTGGGAGTCATCGCCTTCGGGATCGCTGTGCAGCAGATCGATCGGTGGCACCACAGCCCCCTCTGCGGCTCCCCGCGCTCACGACACCGCGAGACCTCAACGCCGTCCAGCGGGAACGAGTGAACGACGTCACGCCGACCCTCCTTCTCGCCGGGCACTGGGTTGAGATCGTTGGGTGGCGGCTGGTCGCCTGCCTCGGTCCGGTCGGCTGGTGCGGTGCCGCCGTGGCGATGGCGATCAAGATGCGGCACCTGCAGGAGGTGTCGCTCCACGCCGTGCACACCAGGGGCCATCGGGGACCTGCCGGCCGAGGCGGCCGCGCACGCGCCGATGGGGTTCGTGTCGGTCCTGCTGCTCGGGTGGCTCGTGCCCCGCCTGCTGCTCTAGTCCCTGCTTGCCTGGATGAGCCAACTCGCCGAGCACCGCTGGTTCGATCCGGCGCCGGTCTGGTCGCGGGCCACGACCGAGACGGTGGAAGCCGCCCGGTGCCTGCGCCCCCTGCCGTGCGGGACGTGTGGTGCATTCGCCGACACAGCGTTGGCGTGGGTTCGTGCTCGGTTTCAGGGGCGGGCCGACCGAAGACAGAACGGATGTCCGGCCGGGCTGGCGTACACCCGGGAGCCCTGCTGAGTGGAGACGACGACATCGTCAGTCGGTCGTAGTCGTCGACCGCCGGCGTCGAGCACCCGCTTGTCCGCGGTCGCCGCGTCGTCCGTGGCGAGGTCGAAGTGCATCTGCTGGGAGGCGCCGTCGGGCCACTGCGGCGGTACCTGCCCCGGAGCGTGCTGGATCACGATCACGGGGAAGCCGTCGATCTGCAGAAAGTGGTGCGTTGCCGTCCTCGTGATCGAGCCGCCGAGCAGCCGGTGCCAGAATGAGCTTTCGCTCTCCAGGTCTGCGGCGTCCACGATCAGTGACGTCAGGCTGAAGGGCATGGTGTCTCTCCTTGGATTGCGTGTTGGGGTGCGGCTCAGGCCCGACTCGGAACTGGGCGCCGCGTCGGCGCCTTCAGGTGGTCCACGATCTGCTGCTTGACGTCGTCGATGTCGATGCCCTGGCCGTCGGCCATTTGCTGGAGGGGGTCGCTCGCCCCCTCGGTGACGACGAAGCCCGGCAGAACGAACACGACCGCTCCAGGGCGGCATCGGTCCGGTTGCGGCTCCGGCGTTGTCGGCCAGGACGTCGATGCCTCAGACGCTGTCCACTACTCGGGCCGAGTTCCGCCACCCCCTTCTCAGATCGCAGGTCGGCGGGCATGAAGGTGGCGGGCAGGTCTCCCGGGGGCGCGGTTCGTGAGGCCGTCAGCACGGTGGCACCGGCTGCGGCGAGACGACGAGCCGTCGCCTCCCCGAGCCCTCGGCTACCGCCGGTCACCAGCGCTCGCAGGCCGACGAGCCCGTTGTGCTCGATCGTCATGGGGGTGCTCCGGCAATAAGATGAACCCGACTCCGGAAACTGTACACAACCGGAGTCCGATTCACCTTACGGAGGGCCGTTGCCGTCATCACGTCCGTTGCGCGCCGATGCCCGCCGCAACCGCGACGCGCTTCTGGTCGCGGCGCGGGAGGCGTTCCTCGCCGACGACGACGCGCATGTGGAGGAGATCGCCCGCCGAGCCGGCGTGGCTGTCGGCACCCTCTATCGCCACTTCGAAACGCGCGAAGCGCTCGTCGCGGAGGTGTACCGCCAGGAAGTCGCCGATCTCTGCTCGACTCCCGCCCGACTGCTCGCACAACACGCCCCGGACGAAGCACTGCGCACCTTCCTGCTGTTGCTCGTGGAGCACGCGGCAGTAGGCAGAGGTATGGGCGAGGCGCTGGAGTGCATCATGGGAACCGATTCGCCGGTCTTCGACGACGCGCGCGACGAGATGACCCGTGCCCTTGACGAACTTCTCGCGGCAGGCATCGCGGCCGGTCTCGTCCGCAGTGGCATCAACGGGCGCATCGTCCTGCGCGCCCTCGGCGGCATCTGCGGGATGCGCGCCGAAGGCTGGAAGGACGATGCAGTGCACATCGCCACGATCTTGTATGACGGGTTGCGCTGCGGCGCAGCCAACCATGGCTAACGGCGGTGACTGTGTTGAGTTGGCGGGTTTCCCGGTGTGGTGGCCGCGAGTGACAGCAAGGAACCGGACGGGCCGGGGTGCTGCTGGTGACCCGCGCCGCGCTGCGCGAGGCCGTGCGGGCGTTCCTTCCGACCGCGAACTGATCACAATTGGGGCGGTGGCGGTACCGGAGCGCTTGGTCGCGTGATTGTGTGCCTTTGTGGCGGAGGACGCGAAAACGGTGGTGAGCGGCCGGTATCGGCTGGTGGAGGTGTTGGGCGAGGGCGGGATGGGCGCCGTCTGGCGCGCGCACGATGAGCGGATGCGCCGCGATGTGGCGCTCAAGCAGCTCAAGATCCCCGTGAGCCTGGCGACGGGCGTGCGCGAGCAGATGGTCGCGCGCATGGAGCGGGAGGCGCGGTCGATCGGGATGCTCAAGCACCCCGGCATCATCACCGTCCATGACCAGTTCCACGACGAGGACGGCCTGCCCTGGATCGTGATGGAACTGGTGCGGGGCTGCTCCCTGGCCGCCGTCATCGGCGACAACGGCCCGCTGGACGAGGCGGAGGCCGCCCGGATCGGGGCGCAGATCGCCGCGGCGCTGGCCGCCGCGCACCAGGCGGGGATCGTGCACCGCGACATCAAACCCGCCAACATCCTGCTCGAAGGCGAGCGGGTCGTGGTCACCGACTTCGGGATCGCCGCCGTCCCCGGAGAGGCCACCCTCACCGCCACCGGCGCCCTGCTGGGCACCCCCGCCTACATGTCTCCTGAGCAGGTCAACGACCGCGAAGCCACCGCCGCCTCCGACATGTGGTCCCTGGGCGCCACCTTGTACGCCGCCGTCGAAGGCCGTCCCGCCTTCACCGGCGGCACCCTCGCGGCGCTGCTCCTGGCCGTCTCCCGGGGCGAACCCGCACCCACCCGGCGCGCTCAGCTCCTGGCGCCCATCCTGCGCGACCTGCTGAACCGTGATCCCCAGCGGCGTCCTACCGCTGAGGCCGCCGTAGCTGCACTGACCGCATTGGGGGACGCCCCACCGCCTGCCGTCGCGTCACCGGACATGGTGAGCTTGGGCCCCGCAGCACCGTCGCTCTCGCGGCGCGCCTACCTCGTCACCATGGGCGCCGCCGCCCTCGCCCTGGCCGTCCCCGTCGGTTACCTGCTCACCGACGAGCGGCAGGCCGAACGGCCCCGTGGGAACCGCACTCCCGCTCCGTCTGGACCGATTTCCCTCGGTCTGGCCCTCACCGGCCATGGCGGGCCTGTCAGCGCGGTGGCGTTCAGCCCTGACGGCAAGACCGTGGCCACCGCGAGTGGTGACCGGACGGTGCGGTTCTGGGACGTGGCCGCCCGCACGCTCCTCAACCAGCCCCTCACCGGCCACACCGATGCTGTCAGGGCGGTGGCGTTCAGCCCCGATGGCAAGATCCTGGCCACCGGAGGAGCCGACAGAACGGTGCGGTTGTGGGACGCGGTCGCTCGTACCCCTCTCGGCAAGCCCCTCGGCGACCACTTCGAAGCGATCGAGGCGGTGGCGTTCAGCCCCGACGGCAAGATCCTGGCCACGGGAGACGGCGACGGGACGGCGTGGTTGTGGGACCTCGGCACCCGCGAACACCCCGACGCCCCCCTTGTGCACACCAACGGGGTCCACGCGCTGGCGTTCAGCCCTGACGGCAAGACCTTGGCGTCCGCGAGCACTGAGGTGCAGTTGTGGGACGTGGCGATCCGCAGCCCCGTCTTCCGGCGCCTCAAGGGTTACAGCAGCACCGTCGGCGCGCTGGCGTTCACCCCGGACGGCAGGACCCTGGCCACCGCAGGCCACTATCGGGAGGTGCGGTTGTGGAACACCCGCACCCGCGAACCCATCGGCGACCCCCTCGTGCCCAGCGACGCTGTCGGCGCGCTGGCGTTGAGCCCCGATGGCAGGATCCTGGCCACCGCGAGCGAAGATCGGACAGTGCGGTTGTGGGACGTGGCCGCGCGCAGGCCCCTCAGCCGGCCCCTCCCCGGCCACACCGACACTGTCAGCGCCCTGGCGTTCAGCCCCGACGGAAAGACCTTCGCCAGCGCGAGCGACGACCACACGGTGCGGTTGTGGGACGTGGCGGTCGTGCGTCAGCGTGCGCCCGCCTGAACGCACGGCCGTTCAGGAGCCGGTGTGCTGGTGTTGCTCGGGTAGGCGGCTTGCCGGGTGCGCCCACGGCAGGACGTTGTCCGGGTGCCCCTCTTGGCGGAAGAACGCGAGGATCTCGCGGTCCGAGTAGCGCAGGCTGAAATGGGTCAGGACGAACAGGGTCTCCGGGTGGGCCTCCACCACGGGGCGGAGGCGGCTCCAGACCGTGTGCCCGACTCGATCGGCGCGGTCCATCTCGGCGTCGTCGATGAACGTGCACTCGGTGATGATGACCGGATACTCGAAGAGCCACGGATTCCGCTCGAACACGTTCACGTGCGTGTCGCCGAGGAAGGCGAACAGGGGGCGGTCGACTTGAGTGTCGACCTCGGTTCCGTCCTTGCGGTGCTGGGCCATGATGCGGCCGAAATCGCTGCCCCGCCCTTCGTTCACCAGGGACCGTCGTAGTTCCTCGAACTCCGGGCGCAGTGCCTTGCGTCTCTCGGAGAAGGCGTAGCCCACGCAGGGCACCTTGTGCTCGCACTCCACCACCCGGACACGGTGCCCTCGGCGTCCGAAGACGAATTGGTCGTCGTGGCGCATGCCGTGCAGGCGGTGGCCGCCCGCGAGGGCCGGGTCGAAGGTCGGTCCGTGGTTCAGCTCGGCGGACGCGCGCAGGTAGGACTCCACGTAGGGCACCGCGTCGGCGGGCAGGTAGATGTCGGTGCCGGAGGCGTTGGACGCCAGGAAATCGAGGTCCTTGGAGTGGTCGTGGTGGGTGTGGGTCAGGAAGACCGTGTCCACCTGCCGGCCCTCGCAGAGACCGGCGTCCAGGCTGCACCGCAGCTCGGGTATGTGGAAGAAGGTCTTGTCGTTGGCTCGGGAGTAGCCGGTGAGGGTCAGGTCCGCGCCGGGAATCCGCCATGTCTTCCACTGGCGGAACGGATGGCCCTGCTCCAGTGGTTCGGGGTGGTCGGGCCGCATCATCGGGACACCCTTCCCTGAACGGTCATGGGCCGCGCTTCCCGGCCGCCGCGATCGTAGCGGCCGATCCGCCGTGGGCCCACCGATTTTCCGGGCCGACTGTCGTTGAATTCATGGAGCCGGTAATGGTCGGTCCGGAATTCGGTTCGGTTGGAGTCCTTCCGGAGCCTTGGTCTACCTTGGGACGCCGTACGCTCCCCAGGAAAGGTCTTCGTTTTGTTCGGAGCCGATGGCGCGGAATTCGATGCTCTGGTGCGGCAGTCGCAGGAGCGGGTGGCCAGGATCGCGAGCATGCGGGAGCAGGCCGGCGCCCTGACCGGAACCGCCGAGACGCCCGATGGCCGCATCAAGGTGACGTGCACCGCCGACGACCCTCTCGCGGAACTGCGCATCGATCCGAGGGCGATGCGGATGGCCTCCGACGACCTCGCCGCCGCCATCAGGGAGACCGCCCGACGCGCCCTCGCCGACCGCGATCGCCAGGTCGAGAAGCTGGCGGCCCAGGAGTACGGCGACGACAACCCCCTCGACCTCCTCAACAATGGGGAGCGGCTCCAGCAGACCCTCAGCGAGGTCCAGGGCATGTTCAGCAAGGCAGGACGCGACGCCCGGTCGTTGATCGACCAACTCCAGCAGCACCTCGGCGGCAAAGACCAACCCGGAGGCGCCAAATGATCAGCCCCGTGCTGATCGCCTCGCGCCCGGTGGCCGATTCGGGCATGGAGGCATCGGCCGGCAACATCTTCGCGGCCGTCCTCACCGCCGTCCTACTCCTCTGCGGCATTGCCCAAGGGGTGTTCGCCTACACTGGCCGGTGGCGATCCTGGCACTACAACGGCACCGGCATGCACGGCATCGCCCCGCCACTGACGGTCTTCTGGGCCTCAGTGACGGGGCTGATCGTCTATGTCGCGACGATCTGCGGAGTGCTCGGTGCCTCCAATGCCGCGCTGGTCATTTTCCTGTTCGGCATTCCTCCCGGCATGATCACGTGCGTCAGCTTCTGGTGGCTGCCGCGCTTCGCGAGGCCCCGATGGGTGGCCGAGGAAGAGGCGCGTCTGCTGGCAAAGCGTGACCGCCCGAGTTAGGAGGGCTGCCCCAGCGTCGGGTGGGTCTTGTCGACGTACTTGACGCCGGGTTGCTTCTCGCCGGGCTTCGCGTCCTCGTCCGACCCGTACTGCTGCCCGCCCCGCATCCACTCCACGAGGTCGTTGACCCTTTTGTGGAGGCTGGGTCCTCCTTCGGCGGTGTCGAGAAGAGCCTTGGCCCCGGCATTGGCCTCCATGCCGGTCACGGGCGCGATCCGGGATGTCGTGGGGAGCCCGAGCGCCGGCTTCCATGCCGGACCGGATTTGTAGACCGGTACTCCTCCCATGAGGTTCGCGGTCAGCTTCTGCTCGCCGTAGGCGAGCGTCCCCAAGGCCATGTCGTCCAGGCTGTTGACGAACGACTGGGCGAACGTGCCCCACACATCGCCGTTTCCCTTGATCGCCTGGGTGACGATATTCCCGCCCATGAACGCGCCGAAGATGGCGGCGGTGGCGTGGAAGATGTTGCGGAGCGTTTCCGAGCCGATGCTGAGGACGCGGTGGAACATGGCGGCGAACTGGTTGGCCTGGGCCTCCATCTGGAGTGCCGCCGGTGCACCGACGACGGTGCTCGCGGCGATCGCGATGGCGGCGGCGAAGATGGCGAGAATGGAGCACATGACGAACTCCATGTAGATGAAGGCCGCGACGAGCACCGCGAGGACCCACAGTGAGATGGCCGCGCACCAGGCCATGACGATGGCGGCGTCGAGCTGGTTGACGAATTCCTTCATCTTCGCCTCGAACGCGGTGCGGTCGTCCCCCTTCCACTCCTGTTCGCTGAGCCTGCGCTGGTAGAGCTCCTCGATTTTGGCCTGGGCCTTCTCCAGTTCGTCGATGGTCTCCTTCCAGCCGTCGGCGGCGTCCCACAGCTGCTGCGGGTTTCCCTGCGCGAGGTAGGTGATGGGGACGATGGGAATGGCCGCCGGTATGATCACGGCGGCGACCATCGCCTCGATCGTGGCCGCTTTGGCGAGGTTCTCCGCCGGGCCGAGTGCGTTGCCCATCAGATCTCCTTGATGACCGACCTGCGGTCGGCTTCCTCGGCGGTGGCGGCGGTCTTCTGCAGCTTGCCGTTGATCTCCTTGAGGTTCTCGGTCTTGGAGATCAGGTCCTGGTCGGCGAACTCGATCAGCTGCGTGTAGACCAGCGCGCAGGAGATGCCGAACGTGGTGAACGCGGCGGGCTGGGCGTCGCGCGGCTTGACGTTCAGTTTGTTGCGGGCCTGCCGGACGATCTCGCCGACCTCGGTCTCGAAGGCGTGGCCGAGCTTCTTGATGCTCGAAGCGACCCATTCGACCTCGTGGCCGCCTCCGCCACCGGACGCGGGCGGCGCGCCGGAGGTGGGGCCGCCGCCCCCGGGCGGGGCCGGTGAGGGAGCGGGTGTGGGGCGGGGTGCGGGGTTCGTCCCTGGCTGGTTCAGGATCGTGGCGACTTTGTTCTCGCCCAAAATGCTCCTTCCGACGCTCAGGGACGGTTCGGTGAGCGTCGAGCGAGCGGCTCAACCGGCGGGGTAATCGTCTGACCTGGCGGGTTCATGGCGGGCTGTCAGCACGAGCCAACGTAGCGTGCCAGAAGGGACGGTCGCTGACGAGGCGTGTTGTGGTCATTGGTAAAAGAGCGGACGCGTGCTGACCGGAATTCCGGATATCTGCCGCATGGGCGTGGGCGCCTCGGGCCAGAGTCCGGCCTGGACGTGGGGATCAATCGTTGTGCTCGTCCGGCGATTGGATAACCTGCGCCGCCGACGTCAGCACCCGGACAAGGAGACTCGTGAACAGGAACGACGTGTGGGACCCCTTCGGCACGCTGCGCCGGGTCCTGTGGATCGGCGGCGGGCAATGGGCCGGCAAGTCCACTGTCGCCCGGCTGCTCGGCGTCCGATACGGGCTGACCGCCTACCACTACGACTACCATGATGCCCGCGGCCACAATGACCGCCGGATCGCCCGCCGCGTCAAGCTGGGCGAACCTCCCGCGGACCCGGATCCCGACGCCACCTGGGTGAACACCACCCCGCAGGACATGGCCGCCGAAACCCTGGCCGGCTTCCCGGCCCGGTTCGAATGGGCCCTGGACGACCTGCGCGCTCTGGTCTCCGGACGCCCCATCATCGCCGAAGGCTGGGGGCTTCGCCCCGAGCTGGTCGCCCCGATCACCGATTCGCCTCGGCAGATGGTCGTCATGGTGCCCACCGGGGCGTTTCGCGACCGGCAACTCGACGCACTCACCCGAGCCGCCGCCATCGGCCATGACGTCAGCGACCCGGCGCAAGCCCAGCGCAACCGGCTGGAACGTGACCGCCTCGTCGCCGACGACGCCGTCCGCTCCGCCCGCCGCCTCGGCATCCGTGTGATCGAGATCGACGGATCCCGCGACGCCGGTGCCATCGCCGACATCGTCGCCGACCACTTCAGCCCCTACCTGCCACCACCGGAAGGCGAGGACGCTTGATCGGCATTCGACCGGTCACTCCTTGGGCGGGGTGAGGGCCTTGAACCAGGCGTTGCTGTCGGGGAGGAACTGGAACACCAGGGCCGGGACCACGAACAGGACGGTCCAGACGCCCACCAGCAGCAGCGCGCCCATCACGGTCAGCGCGATCCGGGCGCCGTTCCCGCCCTTCCGCAGGCGGATGGCCAGGATGACGAAGGCGGCTCCGAGGCCGATGAGGAAGACCGGGGCGAACGGGCCCGCGTTCAGGTTGGTGGCCTCGGGGTTCAGGGCGTAGCTCAGCCCGCCGAGGGCGAGGATCACGGCGAAGACGATCCAGATCGTCGCGGCGATGGTCACGTTCCGGGGGCGGGGGGCCGGTTCCATGGTCACCATCTTCCACGAAGCGCCGGGAACCGTCCGGGAATGCGGGGTTATGTCGTGGACGATGACGTCCGGGCTGGGCAGCCATCGCCCGGGCGCGGGGTGCCGGGCGATGGCCGGTGGGGCGGCCCCGCGTCCGCTACTTGAGGTCGCCGAAGAACTGGCGGAGGTCGCCGACGAGCAGGTCGGGGGCGTCGTGGGCGGCCCAGTGGCTGCCGCGGTCGAACTCGCTCCACGACACGATGTTGCGGTGGTCCCGTTCGGCGAAGCGGCGCAGCGGGCGGAAGTCGAACGCGAACGAGGCCAGTCCCAGGGGGAACGTGGTCGGCTCGGACGGCCCCTGCTCCGCGTGGTGGTTCTCGTAGTAGAAGCGCGCGGACGACGCGGCGGTGTTGGTGAGCCAGTAGATGGTGGCGTTCGTCAGGATCACGTCCGGGTCCGGCAGCCCGGCGAGGAGCTGCCCGATCCAGGCGAGTTGCCCGGCGGGGGAGTCGGCGAGGGCGTGCGCGAGCGTCTGCGGCTGCGCCTGCTGCGCGCGGTCGTGGACGGCGTGCTCCACGAAGCCCTGTAGGAAGCCCAGGTACTCCAGCTCCTCGGGCGCGAGCCCCTCGAACTCGGCCGGGTCGCCGCTCGGGAAGGAAAAGATCTGGTTCACGTGGACGCCGATCACCCGGTCGCCGTGGCGCCGTCCCAGTTCGGGGCTGACGATCGCGCCGGCGTCGTTGCCGTGCGCGCAGAAGCGCTCGTACCCGAGCCGCCGCATCAGCTCGGCCCAGGCGTCGGCGGTGCGCGCGGCGTCCCAGCCCTTGGTGCGGGTGTGCCCGGAGAAACCGAAGCCGGGCAGGGACGGGATCACCACGTGGAAGGCGTGGGCGGGGTCGCCGCCGTGCGCGCGCGGGTCGGTGAGCGGTCCGACCAGGTCCAGGTACTCGACGAAGGTGTTGGGCCAGCCGTGGGTGAGGATCAGCGGGACGGCGTCCGGCTCGGGTGAGCGGACGTGCACGAAGTGGATCGTCTGGCCGTCGATCTCGGTGGTGAACTGCGGGAAGGCGTTGAGCTTCGCCTCCTGGGCCCGCCAGTCGTAGGAGTCGCGCCAGCGTTCCACCAGCTCGCGGACGAACGAACCCGGCACCCCGTACTCCCAGCCGGGCTGGACCGGGCCCTTGGCGGTCCCGTCGGTGACCTCCGCGGCGGGCAGTTCCTCGGCGAAGCGGGTGCGGGCCAGCCGGGCGGCCAGGTCGTCCAGGTCGGCCTGCGGGACGTCGATGCGGAACGGCGTGATCTCGGTGTTCTCCGTCATGTCCCGAACGATAGGAGCCCTATAGGCAGACTTCGTTCCTAATGGGCTGGGATGCTGGAGGAATGTTGGAGACCTCGGCACGACTCCTGCGCCTGCTGTCCCTGCTGCAGGCCCCGCGCGAGTGGCCCGGCTCGGAGCTGGCCGCCCGCCTGGAGGTGAGCACCAGGACGGTCCGCAACGACGTGGAGCGCCTGCGCGCCCTCGGCTACCCCGTGCACGCCACCCGCGGCTCGGCCGGCGGCTACCGGCTCGGCGCGGGCACCCGGCTGCCGCCGCTGCTGCTGGACGACGAGGAGGCCGTCGCCGTCGCCGTCGGCCTGCGCACCGCCGCCGGCGGCTCGATCACCGGCGTCGAGGAGACCTCCCTGCGCGCCCTCGCCAAGCTCGAACAGGTCATGCCGGACCGGCTGCGCCGCCGGGTGAACGCGCTGCAGAACTACACCGTCCCGGTGCCGCCGGACCGGCCCGGACCGCAGGTCGCCGCCGACACCCTGATCACGCTGACCGCCGCGTGCCGCGACCACGAGCGGCTGCGCCTCGACTACCGGAACCACGACGGGACCGAGAGCAGGCGCGTGGTCGAGCCGTCCCGGCTGGTGGCGTGGGGCCGCCGCTGGTACCTGGTGGCCTGGGACGTCGACCGGTCGGACTGGCGGACGTTCCGCGTCGACCGGCTCGTCCCGCGGCCCCCGGCCGGGCCGCGCTTCACCCCGCGCGAGCCGCCCGAGGACGTCGTCGCCCGGGTGACGCGCGGCGTCTCCTCGGCCGCTTGGCGCCACCGCGCGGAGGTGACCGTGCACGCCCCCGCCGACGCCGTCCTCGCGCGGATCAATCCGGCCGTGGGCACGGTCGAGGCGGTGGACGAGGACACCTGCGTGCTCCGCACCGGATCCGACACCCTCGAATCCCTCGCCGTCCACCTGGGGCTCCTCGGGGTGGACTTCACCGTCACCGACCCGCCCGAACTGGTCGACGCGCTCCGCGTCCTCGGGCGCCGCTATGCCGCCGCGACCCCGCGCCGGTGACGGCGTACGTTCGCCCTGTACATATGTACCCGAGGTGCGGGAGTGGACGATGGCCTACCTGTTGCTGGCCGGGGCGATCATCGCCGAGGTCGCGGCGACCAGCCTGATCAAGAACACCGAGGGGTTCACCAAGCTCTGGCCGACCCTGGCGTGCCTGGCGGGCTACGGCACGGCCTTCGTCCTGCTGGCCCAGGCGATCGAGCGGGGCATGCAGGTGGGGGTGGGCTACGCGGTGTGGGCGGGGCTGGGCACCACCCTCATCGCGGTGATCGGCACGCTGTTCCTGGACGAGCCGGTCACGGTCGCCAAGGTCGCGGGCATCGCGCTGGTGGTGGCGGGCGTCGTCACCCTCAACCTCACCAGCGCCCACTAGCCGGGACGGTGGTAGCCGTCGTAGTCGTTCCAGCTGGGAGCCTCGGACATCAACTGCTCCCAGGTGGGCCAGACCTGGCCCGTGCGCTGCCGGACGAGCTCCCCGGGCATGCTGAACGGCGGCGCCTTCTGCGGTTTGGCGAGGGCCTGGCCGATGATGGCGTCTTCGAGCGCCGCCGCGGCGTGCAGGCGGGGCAGGACGGCGTGGACGCGGTCGGCGTAACCGTCCGGGAGGGCCGGGCCGTGCGGGCCGAGGTCGTACCCGGCGCCCGCGGTCACCAGCGCGATCTCGGGACGCTTCCGGGCGGCGACGGCGAAGCACAGGTGCAGGGCGATCGCATCCCAGACCACCGCGATCCGGTCGTCCGCCACGCCCTCGCCGGCGAGGAACCGGGCGGCCAGGTCGGCGCCGTCGATCTCGAAGCTCTGGTCGCCGTCGCCTTCGGCGCTGAGCCCGGCGTCGTGCAGGACGCAGCCGAGGAACAGCAGTTCGTCGTCGTAGTCGCGGCCGGGGCGCAGTCCCTCCTGCTCGCCGAGGAAGCGCCCGTACAGGTAGGTGCGCATGCTGTGGTTGAAGATCGCCGGGTCCTCGATGCGGCGCGCGTGGCGCATCGCCCGGACCGCCAGGTCGGTGCGGGGGAAGGGCAGGCCGTCGAAGGCGTCCATGTCGAGGTCGGTCATGACTCCGCCCCGGGGCGGACGATCATCAGGATGACGACGATCGCCCAGAGCAGGTTGTAGAAGCCGGCGAGCATGGACAGCGTGCGCAGCCGCGCGCCGTCGTCGGGCTCGGCGAGCGCCTGCTTCTGGCGCGGGTAGATGAGCGCGGCCAGCAGGATGCCCGCGGCGGCGGTGAGCACCATCGCCACGTTGATCCAGATCTCCGACATCCGGCCCTGGACGATCGCCAGCGCGATCCCGACCGCGGGCACGGCGATCCCGGCGATGCCGTAGCCGCGGGTGATGCGGTGCAGCGCGGCGGCCACCGCCGGGTTCCGCTCCCCGGAGTCGCCCGTCCCGGCGGTGACCGGTGCGTAGCGGGGGAACAGGCTCGTCGCGATCGCCGAGCCTCCGACGAAGACGATGCCGGCCAGCACGTGGACCGACAGCAACAGGTGTTCCATGGGGCTCCCTCAGCAACCTTCAGTACACCTGAAGGCTAACACCGACCTTCAGGCATGCTGAAGGGGCCCCGCGACGGGGGCGCCCTGGGAAGGGGTCAGGAGCCGCCGAAAGCGGCGCGGACGGTGTCGTTGATCCGCCGCAGGACGGGGTCGGCGTCGGGGCCGAACAGCCGGTCGTCGACCTCCGCGATCGCGGCCTCCGCCGCCTCCAGCAGCCGCGCGCCCTCCGGCGTGACCTCGATGGCCGACGCGGACCCGGCCCGCGCGGTGGTGTCGCGCACCAGCCCGGCCGCCGCGAGCGCCTTCACCGCCGTGTGGACGCTCTGCACGGTGATCCCCGACATCCGGGCCAGATCGCTGAACGACACCCCCGGCACGCCCGCGATGTGACCGAGCAGCCCGAGCCTGCTCACGGTGAGGTCGAGCGGCGCGAGGGCGGCGCTCAGCTCGGTCTCGACCCGGCGCGCCAGCGTGAGCACGATGATGGACGTGCTGGTCACGGGCGGTGCGGGGCGCTCGTTCTCGGCGGTCACGACCCCAGTTTCTCCTACCGCGCCGTCCCGGTCGCCCGCGAGGGGAGGGACGCGCAGGTCGCCAGCAGCAGCACGGCCCCGGCGGCGAGGGCGAACCGCGGCGTCGTGAGGGTGGCCAGGAGCCCCCAGGCGAGGGTGCAGCCGGCGCGGGCGACGTTGTTGCTGATCGTCCACGAGGTCAGGACGCGGGCGAGCTTGTGGTCGGGGGTCCGCTCGATCCGGGCGGTCGCGAAGACGGGCATGAAGAGGCTCGTGAAGAAGACGGTGCCGGTGTGGATCGCGGTGATCGCCGCCAGTCCGGCCCAGCCTCCTCCGACGAAGGGCAGCAACGGCAGCCACAGCACCCGTGCGATCCCCCCGCCGAGCAGGACGAACGGCAGCCCTTGGCGGGCCGCGACCCGCCGGCTGAGCCGCGCCCCGACGACCCCGGCCGCGCAGGGGATCCCGAGCGACAGCCCGTACTGGAACATGCTGAAGCCCATCTCGCGCAGCATCATCACGGCCAGGACCGGCGACATCGCGATGGTCAGGGCGCTGACCGCGACGGTGTTGACGAACAGCGGCCGCAGCATCGCGTCCGACCAGATGTGCCGCCACCCCTCGCCGAGCCCCCGCCACCACGCCCCTCCCTCCGCGTGCTCCGCCGGCTCGGGCTCCGGCGCGCGGATCGACCGGACGCCCAGCGCGGACAGCAGGAAGCTCGCGGCGTCGGCCGTGACCGTGATGAAGGGCCCGAAGACAGAGCTCATCAGCCCGCCCGCGGGGGGACCCACCGCCATGGTCGTCCACAGCACGCTCTCGAACCGGCCGTTCGCCTCGGTCAGGTGCTCGCGCGGGACGAGCGACTTCAGGTGCGCGCCGGACGCCCCGATGAACACGATCTGGCACACGGCGGCGAGCGCGGCGACCACCGCCAGGTGCGCGTACGTCAGCACGCCCGCCAGGTACGCGGCCGGCACGCTCAGCAGCGCGCAGCACCGTAGGACGTCCGCGCCGATCATCACCGGGCGCTTGCGCCGGAACTCGATCCACGGCCCGAGCGGCAGCGCCAGCAGCGCGCCCACGGCGCCGCCGAGCGCCGACAGCAGCGAGACCTGCAGCGCGCTGCCGGCCAGCACCAGCACGGTGATCATCGCGAAGACGTCGGTGGCGACCGCGGTGCCGGCCGTGCTGACGGTGTACGCCCCCCACAGCCGGGTGAAGTCCCGCCCCAGACGACCCCCCACCCGCACCCTCCCCGCGTAGTCCGCCGGGTCAGTGAACCGGTCCGCGGGCCGGCGGGCAACCGGAGGGCGTCAGCCGCCCGGCCGGGCGAGCACTCCGTGCAGGACCTTCAGCGCGCGCTCGCGGTGGTCGTCCATCTCCCGGACGAGCCGGTCGGCGTCCCCGTCCCGGATCGCCTCGATGATCCGGTCGTGGGCGTGCACCGACGCCGACCGCTCCTCGGGCAGGTTGTAGTACATCGCCCGGTAGACCTCGGTGGAGTCCCACAGCAGCCGGATCAGCCGCAGCACGTGCGGCTGCCCCGGCGCCTCCATGATCGCGAAGTGGAAGACGCGGTTGGCCGCCAGCTCGGTGGCCACGTCGCCGGCCTCGGCCGCCGCGGCGCAGGCGCGGGCCGCCTCGGTGACGCGGTCCAGCGCCTCGGCGTCCATCAGCGGCAGCGCGTGCCGGGCCGCCCGCTCCTCCAGGACGCGGCGCAGCTCGTAGATCTCGCGCAGGTCCTCGAACTGCAGCTCGGTGACGAAGTAGCCCCGGCGGGGCCGGTAGGTGAGCTGGCCCTCCTGCTCCAGCACGCGCAGCGCCTCCCGTACCGGCGCGACGCTGAGCCCGGCCTGCGCGGCCACGTCCTCCTGGTTGACCCGCTGCCCTGGACGCAGCGCGCCCGACACCATCAGGCGGCGCAGCGAGTCGACGGCATGCTGCTGGGCGGTGGGAACCGAGGACTGCGGACCGTTCACCGGCGAGAGCATAGCCGTCCCCTTTCCGGGTCAGCGGAACGCCTGGACCCCGGTCAGGGCGCCGCCGATGACCAGGGCGTGGACGTCGGCCGTGCCCTCGTACGTGACGACCGACTCCAGGTTGGTCATGTGGCGGATGACCGGGTACTCCAGCGAGATCCCGTTCGCGCCGAGCATCTGGCGGGCGGTGCGGGCGACGTCGAGGGCGGCGTTGACGTTGCCGAGCTTGCCCATGCTGATCTGCTCGGGACGCAGCCGTCCCGCGTCCTTCAGCCGGCCCAGGTGCAGGGCCGTCAGCGTCGCCCGGTTGACCTCCAGCGCCATGTGCGCGAGCTTCTGCTGCTGGATCTGGGTGGCGCCGATCGGGCGGCCGAACGCGGTGCGCTCCATGGAGTAGCGCAGCGCGGTCTCGAAGCAGGCGCGGGCGGCGCCGGCCGCGCCCCAGACGATGCCGTAGCGGGCCTCGTTCAGGCAGGACAGCGGGCCGCGCAGTGAGGAGACCTCGGGGAGGACGGCGTCGCCGGGCAGCCGGACGCCGTCCAGCACCAGCTCCGAGGTGACCGAGGCGCGCAGCGACAGCTTCTTGTGGATCTCCGGGGCGGTGAAGCCGGGGGTTCCGGCCGGGACGAGGAAGCCGCGCACGCCCTCGTCGGTGGCGGCCCAGACCACGGCCACGTCGGCGATGGACCCGTTGGTGATCCACATCTTGCGGCCGTCGAGGATCCAGCCGTCGCCGTCGCGGCGGGCGCGGGTGCGCATCGCGCCGGGGTCGGAGCCCGCGTCGGGCTCGGTCAGGCCGAAGCAGCCGATCGTCTCGCCGGCCGCCATCCCGGGCAGCCAGCGCGTCTTCTGCTCCTCCGAGCCCCAGCGCCAGATCGCGTACATCGCCAGCGAGCCCTGGACGGAGACCATGCTGCGCACGCCGCTGTCGCCCGCCTCCAGCTCCAGGCAGGCCAGCCCGTAGGCGGTGGCGCTGGTGCCGGCGCAGCCGTACCCCTCCAGGTGCATGCCGAGGACGCCCAGCTTGCCCAGCTCGCGCGGCAGCTCGCGGGGGATCCGCGCCTCCTCGAACCAGTCGCCGGCGTGGGGGACCACCCGGTCGTCGACGAAGGCCCGGACGGTGGCGCGGATGTCGCGCTCCTCGTCGGACAGGGCATGGTCGAGGTCCAGGAAGTCGTGGGGCCGCAGCTCGACCCGGTCGTCGCGCTCGCTCATCGCCGCCGCCTCTCGTTGCGGGAAAATCTTCGAAAATCTAAACTCGATACTCGCATATCATCCTCGAACCTGACAAAGGGCCGCCCACATGACCCATGCCCTGGACGACCTCCGCGTCGTCGACTTCTCCCGCGTGCTCGCCGGACCGCTGGCGACGATGATCCTCGCCGACCTGGGCGCGACCGTGACCAAGATCGAGCGCCCCGGCACCGGCGACGACACCCGGGCCTGGGGACCCCCGTACGACGCCGGGCAGGCCACCTACTACCAGTCCGTCAACCGCAACAAGGACAGCGTCGTCCTCGACCTGGGCACCCCCGAGGGCGCCGCCCGCGCCCGGGAACTGGCCGCCGGGGCGGACGTCGTCGTGGAGAACTTCCGGCCGGGCGTGATGGACCGCCTCGGCCTGGGCTACGAGACCCTGAGCACCGCGAATCCGGGCCTGGTCTACTGCTCGATCACCGGTTTCGGCGCCGGGGCCGGGGCCGCGCTGCCCGGGTACGACCTGCTCATCCAGGCGCTCGGCGGCCTCATGAGCATCACCGGCAGGCCCGACGGGGAACCGCAGAAGGCCGGCGTCGCCCTGGTCGACGTGATCAGCGGGCTGTTCGCGAGCGTCGGCGTCCTGACGGCGGTCCGGCACCGCGACCGCACGGGCCAGGGGCAGCGGGTCGAGGTGAACCTGCTGTCCTGCCTGCTGGCCGCCCTCGTCAACCAGGGCTCGGCGTACACCCTGGCCGGGCAGGTCGCCGGGCGGATGGGCAACGCCCACCCGAGCGTCGCGCCGTACGAGCTGCTGCCCACCGGTGACGGCGACCTGGTGGTGGCCGTCGGCAACGACCGCCAGTTCGCCGCGCTCGCCCAGGCGGTCGGCCGTCCGGAAGTGGCCGCCGACGACCGGTTCCGCACCAACGACGCCCGCGTCGCCCACCGGGACGAGCTGCGCCGGATCCTGGTGGACGCCCTCGCCGCCAAACCCGCCGCCGTCTGGGTGCCCGCCCTCTCCGAGGCGCGCGTGCCGGCCGGTCAGGTCAACGACATCGCCGGGGCCTTCGACCTGGCCGGGTCGCTGGGCCTGGACCCGATCGTCGAGGTTCCGCGCGGCGACGGGACGGTCGCCCGCCTCACCCGCAACCCGATCGGCCTCTCGGCGACCCCGCCCGCCTACCGTTCGGCGCCGCCGTCCCTGGGCGAATCCCCGTCCGCGAATCGCCCTGTTGAAACAGGGCCGTAATTCGCCATCCAACCCGCCCGCTTTACCTTCGCCCTGATCATCGCGTGCCTCAATCGGTCCGGTCGGGCGCCGCCCCCGTACCGGCCCTTCCCGACACGCCGACCTGATCAGGGGGTGTTCCCCGGCGTCCCCGCGATCATGCGCTCCGTCACGGTCGGATCACGCTTCTTCGGCTCATGCCCGGGGTAAGGTGATTTGTTCCGCCGGGATCGGTTACTGTGCCACTCGTTGGCGCGGGCGGATACAGGGACGCCCTGGTGCCGGGGGAGATCGGGATACCGGGGGGCGATGGTGTCGCGTCCGAACGAGCCGTCTCAAGGGCCGGGCCGCGGCCGGTCCATGCCACCACACCCGCCCGAGAGCCCAGGTTCTCCACCGCGTTCGGCCGATCTGCCCGAAGACCGGACGCGCTCGCGCGAGGGCAGCGCGCGGAGGCTCTCGCTGGGCCGATTGTTCCGCGGCGGCCCTGAACCCGAAATGCCCGAGCGGCGTCTATCTCTAGGAGGTTCGGGAGATTCCCCGACGCGGGCGGGAGCGATGAAGAATCCACTGATCTGGCTTTCCGGCGCGGACCCCCAGATTCTCCGGAACGCCTCCACCGACCGCGCGAAGTACATCGGCATCGGCGGCGCCGTCCTGACCACGGCCGGGCTCGCCACCCTCTCCATGTTCTTCGCGATGCGCATGGCGATGGGCGCCCCCGTCTGGGCCGCGATCCTGCTCTCCCTGGTCTGGTTCCTGGTCATCCTGAACCTGGACCGCTGGCTGGTCGTCTCCCTGCAGCGCAGCGACCGCAAGATGCACACCCTGATGCTCGCGGTGCCGCGCGTGCTGATGGCCCTGCTGTTCGGCGTGATCATCTCGACGCCGCTGGTGCTCCAGGTGTTCGACGCCGAGGTCGAGGTCGCCGTGAAGGAGCTCCAGGGGGACGCGTCCCGCGACTTCCAGCAGGAGCTGGTCAACGGCCCCGACGGCCGGCGCATCAAGGAGCTGGAGGCCCAGGAGGCCAAGCTGCTCGCCCAGCGCAGCGGCAACGGGCTGGTGAACCCCGAGGACGACCCGGAGATCAAGCAGCTGCGCGCCTCGCTCCCGGCGCTGCAGAAGGAGTACAAGGAGAACGACGACAAGGCCACCTGCGAGCTCACCGGCGAGCGCTGCACCGACACCAGCGGGCGCAGCGGCTCCGGCCCGCGCTTCCAGAAGTTCGACAAGCGCAGGAACGACCTCCGCCGGCAGATCGACCAGATCAACCAGCAGATCGAGGACAAGGCCAAGGCGCTGCGCACGGAGGCGACCCAGAACAAGGAGGTCCTCCAGGGGCAGGCCGCGCGGGCGCTGCCCGGCGTCCAGGGCGAGCTGAAGACCCTGCGCGACCGGCAGCAGGAGCGGCGCGCCGCCTTCGAGGAGCGCAACAGCGACAACGGCGGCCTGCTGATCCGGCTCAAGGCGCTGGACCGGGCGTCGGAGGGCGAGAGCCAGCTCATGTGGGCCAGGCTCCTGCTCTTCCTGTTCATCACCGTCCTGGAGTGCCTGCCGATCATCGTGAAGGTCCTCCAGCTGTTCGGGCCGCCCGGCGCGTACGACGACGCCGTGTCCAGGCACCGGGCCAAGGACCGGCTGCTGCTCCAGGACCAGATACGCAAGCAGCAGGGCGTCGGCCTGCGCGAGAACAGCGAGCACATCGCGTACTCGCAGATGCTGGAACGGCGCCGCGCCGAGATGCGGCAGGACCTCGTCGAACGGACCATCGAGGCCGAGACCCGCGTCCACCAGGCCGAGCTGGAGCGCTGGGAGCGCGAGCAGATGCGGCAGGTGACCCAGGGCGACCACGGCGGCCAGGCCCACTACGGGCAGCCCTACGACGGCGGCGGCCCGTGGGGCGGCGGCGGGGCGCTTCCCGGCGGCCGCGACCCGTGGGGCGGGCAGGGCGCTCAGCCGGGCGCCCCGGGCGGACCCGGCGGGCCCGTCCAGGACCCCAAGGGGCACTGGGGCTCGCCCCCGCCGCCTCCCGGAGAGCCGATCCAGGCCCGCATCATCCGGGGCATCGGCTCCAACAACAACGGCGGCAACGGCAGCGGCGGCAACGCGGGGACCACCCGCGACGACCTGAGGTTCTACCCCGACCGGCGGGACGAGGACGGCGGCTGGTTCCGGCGGAGGTTCGGTCGCGGAAGGCGCCGTCGATGATGCTGAACGTGGCCGAGACCTGCGGGGCCACCCGCGCCCTCGGCCCCGGTCTGCGCGCGGCGGTCTGGGTGCAGGGATGCCCGTTCCGGTGCCGGGGCTGCCTGGCGCCGGACTGGATCCCCGACCGTCCCGCACGGCACGTGGACATCGCCGACCTGGCCGGCGAACTCCTCGCCGACCCGGACGTGGAGGGGTTCACCTTCTCCGGCGGCGAGCCGATGGCCCAGCCCGGCGCGCTGGCCGCGCTGATCCGCGCGGCGCGGCGGCGGCGCCCGCTGTCCCTGGTCTGCTTCACCGGCCACCGCATCGAGGAGCTGCGCGGCAGGCCCGGCCCCGAGGAACTGCTGCGGGAGGTGGACGTGCTCATCGACGGCCGCTACGTGGACGCCCGCAACGACGACCGCGGCCTGCGCGGCAGCGCGAACCAGCGGATCCACCACCTGACCGGGCGGCTGCGGGACTTCCCTTTCGACGACGGCCCGCGCACCGCCGAGATCCGGCTGCGCGGGGACGAGGCCCTGATGGTGGGCGTCCCCCCGAAGGCGGTGGCGGCGGCCTGGCACGCGCTGGGAGAGGAGCTCTCATGAGCGGGGCCAAGCGGATCACCGTCGGCGAGGGCGAATGGCGGCGGGCCCAGCGGGCGCGGCAGCAGCTCGCGCAGGTGCAGGCCAACCTCCCGACCGTGCTGGCCGACGAGCGGCGCCGGATGGAGCGGGAGCTCAACCGGGTCCACTCGCAGGTCTCGGCCCGCCAGGACCGCGTCGAGGGCAGGCTGAAGAAGCTCAGCCAGCACACCAAGGACCTCGAACGCCGCACCGACGAGCGGCTGCGCGCCCAGGCGCGGCGGCTGAGCGAGGTCCGGGACGAGGCGCACGCGGCGATCGCCGAGCAGGGCCGCCTGCTGCGCGCCGAGCTCGACCGCGAGAGCGAGGCCCGCCGCCGCGAGATCAAGGCCCTGGACTCCCGGGTCGGCGAGCTGCGGGACGAGAGCGACCGCGCGGCCCAGGCGGCGCTGGCGACGTTCCAGGACGCGGTGACCGTCCACGACGTGATCCGCGACGAGCTGCCGCACGAGCGGTTCGCGCCCGGCCGCCTGGACCGGCTGCGGGTGCGGCTCGACGTGGCCCGCGCCAACCTGGAGTCGCAGGCGCCCGGCTTCGCCCTCACGCAGGTGCAGGACGTCTACCTCGACCTCAGCGAGCTGCGCGCCGAGGTGGCGCGGCTCGACCAGGAGTGGCGCGCCGCGCAGGCCGTCGCCGTCGCGACGCTGGGCGCCGTCGCCGAACGCGTCGCCGCCAACGCCACCCGCCCGGTCGTGGACGAGGAGGGGCGCGAGCTGGACGGCGGCTCCCTCGACGTCGACTTCTGGACCGACGGCGGCCTGACCGAGCTGCGCGCCGAGATCGAGCGGCTGACCGGCGAGGCCGCCGCCCCCGACAGCCCGTGCACGGTCGAGACGCTCCGCGCGATCGTCGAGGAGCGCGCGCCGCAGTACGGGGAGCGCCTCGACGAGCTGGTGGAGCGGGCCTCCGGGCGGCTGTTCGCCTCGCAGCGCCGCGTCAACGTCGCCCACCAGATCGCGACCCGGCTGCGGGCCAACGGGTACCAGGTCGGCACCGGGCCGGACCGGCCGACGTACGCGGGCGAGGACTTCCGCGACGCGTTCTTCGCCAAGCTCCGGCATCCCGACGACAGCGAGATCGTCGTCGAGGTCGCGCCGTCCGGTGACGAGGACATGACGGTCCGGATCCTGTCGTACGAGAACGCGCCGTCCGACCACGAGCGGCGCGAGCGGGTGCGCGCGGTCGGCGACGCGCTGCGGACCGACGGGCTGGACGTGGGCGAGGCGGTCGACGAGGGCGGGGAGCCCGACCGGTCGTACCGGGACCTCGACCGGATCCGGCGCGAGCGGACCCGGGAGCGGGCGGCCGAGGGGCGGGTGCGGGACAGGGGCCGGCAAGGCCATGGTTCCTGAGCGGCTGGAGGCCCTGCGGGACGCGGCGCGCGAAGGGGAGTTCGTCCTGCTCGTCTACGGGCCGGGCGTGAAGGACGCCTTCGTGGACGCGGCGTACCGGCGGTACGGGCTCGCCGAGGCGCTGTGGGAGACGCTGCACGACGCCGGGTTCGCCCGGATCGTGTTCTTCTCGCTGCGGGGCATGCTGAGGGTCCGGGACGCGGCGTCCCGGCTGGTGCCGTCCGGTGCCGGCCAGGAGCCGGGGCCTTCGGAGGAGGCGCGGATGGGCGCGGGCTTCGAGGGGCCGCTGGGGCGGGCGATCGTCACGCCGCCGCCGTCCCGGCCGGAGGGGCCCGCGGCGGGCGAGAGCATGGGCATGAGCGACCCGCACGCCCTGAAGATGCTGGACCATCTGCTGGACGGCCCGCCGCGGCCGACCGCCGTGGTGTTCGAGCACGCCGAGGTGATCGCGCGGCACAGCGAGGCGCAGCGGGGCCTGGCGTCGTCCCTGGAGCGCTGGTTCGACTACCGGCCGGGTGTGCGGAAGGCGTGCGTGCTGGTCTTCGCCCGCGACGACCTGGAGGAGGTGGGCCGGTCCGCCGAGTCCGACCACGCCGTTCCCGCGCTGCAGACGGCGGTGAGCGCCGAACGGGCCCGCCGGTCGCCGCGTCCGGGCCTGGTCGGGGCGCCGCGCGAGGAGGAGCTGACCCGGCTGGTGCAGCGCGCCCGCGTCCGCGCGGGCCTGGAGATCGAGGACTGGACGGCGCTGCCGGGCGTCGTCCGGGCCATGGCCGCCGAGAACGAGCCGCTGCGCCGCTGGGAGGACCGGCTGGAGCGCGTCCTGGTCGAGCGGGGCCTTCCGCTGGGCCACCAGGCGCTGCGCGACCTCGGCTGGGTCACCAGCGCGGTGAAGACCGGCGACGTGTGGCAGCGGCTCGCCGAACTGCGCGGGCTCGACCAGGTCAAGGAGCATCTGACGGGGCTGCGCTGGCAGCCGCCCGCGGGGGACGAGCCGCCCGCGCACCACATGGTGTTCACCGGGAACCCCGGCACGGGCAAGACGACGGTGGCGATGCTCGTCGGGGAGATTCTCCGCGAGGCGGGCGTGCTGCGGCGCGGGCACGTCCGGGCCGTGAAGGCGGGCGACCTGGTCGCCGACCATCTCGGCGGCACCGCGCTGAAGACGGACGCGGCGGTCAACGAGGCGCTGGACGGCGTCCTGTTCGTCGACGAGGCGTACATGCTGAGCGAGCAGGCGGAGCGCGGCTTCGGCAAGGAGGCCATCGACACGCTGCTCGCCCGGATGGAGAACGACCGGGGCCGGCTGGTCGTGGTCGTCGCCGGCTACCGGGACGACATGCGCCGCTTCCTCGACGCCAACCAGGGGCTGCGCGACCGCTTCCCCGAGTCCGGCCACCTGGACTTCCCCGACTACGACCCGGCGACGCTGCACGACATCGCGGTGTCGCGGCTGACGTCGGTGGACCCGCCGCACACCTGGGACGAGGAGTTCGGCGCCGCGCTGCGGAAGGTCGTCGAGGGCCTGCACGGGGCGCGCGACGCGCGGTTCGGCAACGCCCGCGTCATGCGCAACCTCGCCGACGAGATCGGGCGGCGCTGGGCCCGGCGGGTCCGCGACGAGCGGTCCGCGCCGCTGGCCGTCGAGGACCTGCCCGAACGGCACCGGATGTTCCTGGACCCCGCGCCGCCGAGCCCGGAGGAGCTGTTCGGGCCGCTGGAGGACATGATCGGCCTGGCCTCGGTCAAGAACGCGCTGCGCCGCCTGGTGGCGCAGATCGACCTGAGCCGGCGGCTCGGCGAGGAGCGGGTCACCGCCCCGCACCTGCTGTTCCTGGGCCCGCCGGGGACGGGCAAGACGACGGTGGCGCGGGAGATCGCCCGGATCTTCCACCGGCTCGGCCTGCTCACCAAGGGGCATCTGGTCGAGGTGGGCCGGGAGGACCTGGTGGGCCGCTACCTCGGCGAGACCGCCCGGCTCACCGCCGACTGCTTCGAGCGCGCGTCCGGCGGGGTGCTGTTCGTCGACGAGGCGTACGCGCTCGTCTCGTCCGACGACGGGCGCACCGACCCGTACGGCCGGGAGGCGATCAACGCGATCAACCAGCACATGGAGAACATGCGCGGGCGCCTGGTGGTGATCGCGGCCGGCTACTCCGAGCCCATGGACCGGTTCCTGGCCGCCAACGAGGGGATGCGGTCGCGGTTCGGGGGGCGGCTGGAGTTCCCCGCCTACGACCCGTCCGAGCTGCTGGCCATCCTGCGGCGGGACGCGGGCCGGCGCGGGTTCCGGCTCGGCGACGGGACCGAGCGCAGGGCCGCCGATCTGCTGGCGCGGGCCAGGGCGGCCGACGGGTTCGGCAACGCGCGGAGCGTGCGCAAGCTGGAGGAGCAGATGTTCGGCGCCCTCAGCGAGCGGGTCTTCGGAAAAGTGCTGGACGACACGACACTGCGGACGTACCTGCCGGAGGATGTCCCCGATGAGCTTTGGTGAGCCGGGCTGCCCGGTGTGCGGGTCGCCGGTCGCGGAGGCGGACGCGGCCGGGAGGTGCGCCGACCCCGGGTGCCGCTGGGTGCTGCACACCGGGTGGATGCCCGGTCCGGGCGACCGGGAGGGCTTCGAGCGGAGCCTGGCCGGGGCCCGGATGGCCTATGACCTGAGGGCGGCGGCGCGGGCGGGGGACGGCGCGCGGCGGTTCGTCCGCGGCGTCCTGGACGAGGGGCTGTGGACGCAGGCGCGGCAGGAGGCCCTGCGGCTGGGCGTCCCCGCGCATCAGGGCGGTGCCGCCAGCGATGGTGTCGGCGGCGGGACGCCGTGGGAGGAGGGCGACGGCGAGGTCGGGGAGTGGACGCGGGCCTACGCCGCCCTCGGCAACCGCCGGCAGGGCGCCCGCCCGGACGGCGCGTTCGTGCATCCCGCCGGGCCGCGGCCGCAACCGGGCGGCGGGCACGACGCCACCGGGCAGGGCGCCGGCGGGCCGGGCGTCGCGGACGGGCCGCGCGCCGAGGGCGCGCTCACCGAGGCGCTCGGCGAAATGAACGACATGATGGCCGTGATCGAGGTCGATCCGTCGGGGCTCAGCCTGCTGTACGTCCGCACCCGCGACCTGGACACCGCCGACCCCTGGCCGTTCCGGGAGCACCACCCGTGGCGGCAGTTCGCGCCCATGCTCTCCGACGACCCCGATGAGCTGGGCTTCCAGGTCGCGGGCGGGCTCCACCGGGTCGACCGCGCGGCCCTCAACGCCGCGCTGGGCGGCTGGCTGAAGGAGCTGGTCGCCCGCATCCGCCCCGACCTGCCGGCCGTGATGGTCTGCACGGCCCCCGGCTGGACCGTCCCCGAGCAGGCCGTCGGGCTGCTGCGGCGGATGCGTCCCACCGCCCGGTCCGCCGCCTCGGTCGTGCCCGTGGCCGAGGAACTGCCGGGCGCGATCGCCCGGCAGCCGCTGCGCTCCCCGTACGCGCTGATCGTCGCCGAGGCGCGGCCGGAGGGCCCGGTTCCGGTGGCCGTCCCGCTGTTCCCGGCGGGCAGCGTCGCCGGCCAGGAGGCGCGGGCCACGGTCACCCGGGGGCCGGGCGGCATTGACCAGGACATCGCGCTCGCCGTCGTGGTCGGCGCCGGGGGCGGCGGGCGCCCGGCGCCCGGCTCGCACCACGAGCCCGTGTCGATCGTGTCGGCCGGGCTGCCGCGCGGCACCACCACGGTACGGGCCGTCCTGGACGGCCCCGGCCGGGTCCGCTGGCTCGAACCCGCCGACATCGGCGTCGAGGCGCGCACCCTGGAGGAGCTGTACGCGCAGACCCGCGCGAGCGCGGTCGCGTCCGGGTACGCCGAGCTGATGTGCGCGGTGGAGCTGGGCGGCCCGCCCGAGCGCGCGGCCAAGCGCAAGGACCTCGTCTCCGGCACGCTGGAGCTCGTCGCCGAGGACCTGCCGGACCGGGCGCGGGTCGCGGTCTACGGCTACTACGAGCACTCGTTCCAGCTGGGCGAGGAGCAGGCGCCGGTGACCGACGGCGTCTGGATCACCGAGCCGGAGGCGGCGCGCGCCGCGCTCGCCGCGCTCCCGCCCGCGGCGGGCACCTGGCAGGCCGACGCCGCGCCGCTGGAGGACGCGCTGGCGGAGATCGTCCAGCGGATCGACGAGGAGCGCAGCGCCCGGAACCGGGCCGGGCCCTGGCCGGGCATGCCGGGACCCGGCGCCCACGAACCCTGGCCAGGGATGCCGGGGCCGGGCTTCGGGCCGCCGGGCGCGCCCGGGATGCCGCCGGTCGGCGTGCCGCGCACGCTGCTCGTCGTCGCCGGGCGGCCGCCGCATCCGCGCCGCCAGGGCCAGGACCGCAGGCGGGAGCTGGCCCAGCCGTGCCCGCGCAAGCACGACTGGCAGGCGGCGTACGAGCGGCTGCGGCGGGCCGGGGTGCGCTTCGTCGCCGTCCTGGACAAGTCGGCCGACACCGGCGACGACATCTGGCGGGCGCTCGGCGCCGACCACCTCGCGGTGGTCGAGGACCTGGGACCCCGCGAACTCGCCGAGGCGCTGCGGCTCGTGCCGGCCGGGGGCCCGAGCCTTCCGTTCCCCCTGAGAGGCGACCACGCATGACACGACCAGCCGAGCCGTCCGGGCCGTACGGGCCCTCCGAACCACCGGGGCCGCCGGGCCCGCCGGGGCCGCCGGGCCCGGCGGGGCCGCCGGGGCCGTCCGAGCCGCCGGCGCCGTCCGGGGCGCCGTCCCGCCGGCGCCGCACCGGCCCGTCCTCCGGGGCCCCGGAGTCCTCTGAAGCACCGGAGTCCTCCGGGCCCGCCGAGCAGCAGACCCCGCCGGGCCGCAGCAACATCGGGATCTGGGGTGCCCCGCAGAGCGGGAAGACGACCTTCCTCGCCGCGCTGCGCACCGCCATGAGCATCGGCGACACCGGGTGGCGCCTGGACGGCGTCGACACCCGGTCCACCACCTTCCTGGCCGACAGCACCCACCAGCTGGCCGAGCTGCGCGTGTTCCCCTCCGCCACGCAGGGCCTGGAACCGCTCTCGTGGCGGCTGACCGGGATGCGGGAGGTCAAGGAGAAGCGCAAGAAGTACCTGCCGGCCAAGAAGGCGTCCGTTCGCGCCAGCGTCTACCTGGACTTCGTCGACCCGCCGGGGCGGCTGTTCGACAGCCAGCCGGCCGAGAGCGACGCCAAGCCGGCCTCCGGCGGCGGCCCGCGCTTCGCGACCGGCGGCCCGTCCGGAGGGTCCACCCCGGACCGCGGCGGCGACCTGCGGGAGCGGCTGGTCGACCACCTCGCCGCCTGCGGCGGCCTGATCTACCTGTTCGACCCGACGCGGGAGAAGGAGGCGTCCGACTCCTACCAGTTCTTCAACCGGACCGTGCTGGAGATCAGCCAGCGGGCCCCGGCGCACCCGCGCGACCACTACCTGCCGCACCACCTCGCCGTCTGCATCACCAAGTACGACCACTACTGGGTGCGCGACATCGCGCGCAAGAACGGCTTCGAGTCGGTCTCCCACCCCGAGCACCTCTTCCCCACCGTGCACGAGGACCTGGCCGAGCTGTTCTTCGAGGAGCTGTGCCGCGCCGACAAGGTCAGCAACGCCGACGCGGTCCGCCGGGAGATCCGGCAGCACTTCTCGCCGGAGCGGACCCGCTACTTCGTCACCTCCGCGGTGGGCTTCTACCTGGACCCCGACACCGGGCGGTTCGACGACGACGATTACAGCAACCTGGTCAAGCGCAGCCACGCCGACGGTACTGACACGATGCACCTCAAGGGCAAGGTCCACCCGATCAACGTGCTGGAGCCCATCATGTGGCTGGTACGGAGTCTGACCGGACCGTCGTGAGAGACGTCGTGAGAAGGGGGGTGGTCGCGTGGCACGGGTGACCGCGGGCTGGGCGCGCCACGGGAAGGCGCCGCGCAGCTTCCAGGACTACGCGGTCCTGGAGTGCGGGGGAGCGTTCTCGGCCGCCGACTATGCCGCGATCCTCGACCGGTACGCGCTGGGCAACCCCCCGCCCGAGAAGACCGGGGACGAGGCGCTCCCCTGGATCACGCTGAGCGAGGTCCAGGACGACGACCACAGCTACCTCGGCGTGTCGGTGCTGAACTGGACCGGGGAATCGGACGGGGCCGGACGGCCGATCGCCGAGACCCGGTACGGCTGCTTCCCCTTCCCCCAGTTCTCCCGGGCGCCGGTGTCGTACCGCGAGCTGGCGACCGCGGTCGATCGCCTCGGCCCGGACGGGTTCGGCCCGGACGGCGCGGACGTGGCCGCGTACGCGCCGGAGGAGCACGAGCGCGACCTGATGCGCGACGGCTGGTACCAGCGGGCCATGGTCGCGGCGGCGATGCTGCTCGAAGGACCGGTGACGATCACGGGCGCGGGCGGGCTGGACGTCGACGAGCGGCTCCGGTTCCTGGACGCGGTCGCGGCGCTGCTGCCGTTCGGATGGCGGACCCGCTTCACCGCCTCGACCTGGTTCCGCGGCGGCAGCCCGTACATCCAGCTCGCCTTCGCCCGGCACTCGCGCGGAAACGGGTTCCACCTCGACTGGCGGGCCGAACCGGTGCAGGGCCCGCCGCCGGGCGCCGACATCGCGGGCCCTTACCTGAAGGAGCTCGGCGAGCTCGTCGAGCGCCGCGGGTTCGGCCTGCTGGAGGTGCTGGCGTTCCTGGGCACGCAGACCGAGTCGCTCGCCGAGGCGGAGCCGCGCCGCGCCGTCGAGATCCTGGAGTGGTTCGACTGGCCCGGGAGCGTGCTCCAGCGGGTCCGCGACGGCGTCGCCGAGCCCGAGGAGCTGCGTACGCTCTTCGACAGCGGGCGCTACGAGGAACTGCCGCGCAAGCAGGACCACGTGTTCCTGCTGTGCGAGCTGATGCGGCTCGGCGGCCCGGACTTCGCGCCCGCCATCGAGAAGGTCTACCGGCCGGTCAACGCGAGCGCGTCCCAGGAGGGCCGCACCCAGATCTGGACGACCCTGCGGGACAGCGCACGCGCCCTGCTGTGGAACAGCACCCCGGACCGGCGGGTGGACGCCTACGTGGGCATGGCCCACCGCCTGGGCCTCGCCGACGATCTGCTCGCCCGGCTGCTGCCGCAGAACGGGGCACCGGGCCTGGAGGTCGACGACAGCCGGGTGGCGGCCGCGGCCTGGCTGGTGGCCCGCTGGGTGGACCCGGCGGGGCCGGAGCCCTGGCCCCGCACACTGGCCGCGCTCAGGACCAACCCCCTGATCGTCTGCGCCCTGATCATCGCGCAGAACGCCGACGCCGACGCGCGGCCCCGGCTGCGGGCATGGCTGGCGAGGCTGGAGAAGACGGTCCCGGGCGAGCTGCTGCGCCCGTTCCAGATCCTCCTGAACGCGCCCGCCCGGCCCCTGGGCGCCGACGATCTCGCCGGCGTCGCCCGGCACGGCGAGGGCTGCGTGTCGGCGCTGCTCTGGCTGGCCACCGATCTGGGGCGGGTGGACCGGGTGATCCCGCCGTTCCTCGACTGGCTGGTGGCGCGGCCCGAGGCCGTCCGCCTCGCCTGGGCCGACCGGCTCGCCACGCTCGCCCCCACCCGCGGCGAGGACCGGGCCGTCCTGGACGTCCTGCTGCTGCGGTCCGGCGCCCGCCCGGCCCACCTGGCGGCGGCCGTCGGCCCGGGGTGGGACGCCTACCTGCGCGCGTTCCGCCGGCACGCGGGCGAGGCGTGGATGCGCCCGGCGCTGCCGAACGCGCGGGCGGGCATGGTCGACCATCTCGTCCGGTCGAACTGGGCCGCCGACGAGGAGCAGGTCCGGGCCGTCGTCCAGGTCGCCGAGGCGCTGTGCGACGTGCCGGGCCAGGACTGGTCGGAGCTCGCCCGCGCGGTCGTGCGCGGCCGCGCGATCAAGCCGCAGATGGTCGAGTCCCCCGAGTACCGGCGGTGGTGGCGGAAGATCGCGGCAGCTTATCCCCGGGTCGTGGAGGAGCAGTACATGACGAGTCTGACGGCGCTGCCGCGCGGCGCGCGCGCCGAGGAGATCGGCCGGCTCGCCGCCGAGTCGATGCGGCAGGGGACGCCCGCCCGGCAGGTCCTGGCCTGGATCGCGAAGTCGGAGGCGCGGCCCACCGGCGAGGTCATGCTGGAGGTCGTCATCGAGACCCGGCGGGCGCTGGTCCAGCTGGGCGCGTCCCGCACGCAGGCGGGCGACAAGGCCGTCGAGATGGCCAAGGCGCTGGCCCAGGGCTACGAGTACGGCGTGGCGAACGGCTTCCGGAACGCCGTGGCCGCGCAGGCCGAGGAGGAGCTGTGGTTCCAGCTCATGCTGGTCGAGGTCACCTCCTCCATACCGCCGGACTACACCGAGCGGGAGGTGACGGGCCGGGCGAGGGACGCGCTCAACGAGGCCGCAGGCTGGATCCGTGACCTGCTCGGCAAGCGCGGCTTCCTCAGGCGGTAGCGGATGAGCAAGCCCGTGGCCGAATGCGGCGCCCTGTGGACCCGGATCCTGCCGCCGGGGGCGGCCGCCCCGATCGAGTACCCGACCCCGCACGGCAGCGTCGCGGCGGTCCTGGCGGAACGGCTGGCGGGCGCCGGCGTCCCGGCCGGGCCGCTGGCGATCGTGGTCCCGGACCGGTGGCTGGACGGCGACCGCCGGGGCGTGGTCCAGCACGAGTCGTTCCGGCAGGAGCTCGCGCCGTTCCCCGACCTGACCTGGTACGGCCGTTCCCCCGCGGTGGCCGCGCTGGCCGCGCGGGACCACGGCGCCGGCGTCTACCTCGTCTGCGACCTGGGCTGGTCGGGGGCGAGCCTCGGGCTGTGCCGCGTGGACGGCCCGATGATCGAACTGCTGGCGGGCGAGTTCGAGCCGCGCGCGGGCGGCGGCGCGTACGCGCAGGCCGTGACGGCGGGCCTGCCCGACCAGGTGCGGCGGCGGTTCGCCGGGGTGCAGGCCGCCAAGGCGGCCAGGGCGCGCGCCGTGCTGTCCCGCGCCTCGGACGGCTACCTGGACGACCCCGTCTACATCATCGACGGCGTCGAGTTCAGCGCCGGGCTGCTCATCGAGCGGTTCGGGCCGCTGGCGGAGCTGCTGGGCGAGCGGATCCGGAGCCTGGGCTGGTCGTACGACCGGCTCGTCGTCAGCGGCGGGTTCGGCGAGTTCCCGCTGGTGGAGCGGGCGCTGCCGGGGCCGGCGCTGCGGCTGGGCCCGGACGCGTCCGTCCGCGGCGCGGAGCTGCTGGAGCGCGGGACGTTCGCGATGGCGCGCCCCGGCCGCGTCGACGTCCGCCTGCCCGTCCACCGCGTGGCGAACGGCCTGCTGGAGACGGCCGAGGTGGAACTCGTCCCGGGCCCGGGGAACTTCGCCTTCCTCGGGCGGGAACCGCTGCTGGTCAGCCGCGCGGGCGACGGGCCGGGCATCGTGCTGCGCGCGGCGGACGGCCGGGTGCCGCTCACCGTCGGCGGCGCGCCCGGGACGATCCCCGTGCGCAACGACGTCGCCTGCCGGATCGGTCTCAGGTCGACGGTCAACGGGTCGGCGCTGCTGCTGTTCAGCCCGCTGATCGCGGACGCCGAGCCCACGCTGGTACCACTGGACGACTGGGAGCCCGCTTGAGCGCCGAGGAGTTGTTCGCGTCGCTGGGCCGCGCCGTGGACGAGCTGGTCGTGGCGGCCCGGGCCGTCCCGCCCGACGACGACGCCGCCGCGTACGCGTTCGTGACCGACCTGTCGGCGGCCCTGCGCCGGCTGCCGGAGCTGCTCCGGCTCGTCCCGGAGCTGGCCGACACGGCCGACCTGGGAGGCACCCGCCGCAGGAGGCTGGAGGAGTGGCACGAGGAGCTGCAGGAGCGGGAGGCGGAGGTCGCCCTGCGGCTGGCCGAGCTGGAACGCGTCCGGCCGCTCGTCGAGGAGCTGCGCCGCAAGGCCGCGCTGCGGGAGCGACTCGGCGCCGAGCTGGACGAGCTGCGGCGCCTGGAGGCGCTGGGCGCCGGGCTCGACACGCTCCTGGACCAGCACGCGCTGATGGACCGCCGCCGCGCGGAGCTCGCGCAGGTCGCCGAGGAGGAGCAGCGGCTGGGCCGGGCGGTCCGGGAACTGCAGGCGGTGTCGGCCGCCGAGCTGTCCGGGCTGCGGGAGGAGGTCGCCCGCGCGATCGACGAGGGCGCCCGGACGGAGGCGGACGTGGAGTCGCTGCGCGCCCGGCTCAAGGCGGAGCAGGCCGAGCTGGAGCGGCTGGGCGCCGAGCACGAGGAGCTGCGCGAGGAGGCGGGGCGGCGGCTGCCGTCCCTGACGCTGCACCGCGACGCGGAGCGCGCGCTCGTCGAGGGGTTGGCGATGGGGGCGCTGACCAAGGCGTCCGGGCTGCGCCACGCCCAGCGCGTCATGGACGAGATCGACGAACGCCTCCGCGCCCTGGACGCGGCGCTCAAGGAGGCCCTGCGAATCCACGACAGCGCCTACGAGCAGGCGAGGGAGGACCGCCCCCTGACCGGCGGGCCCTGACGCGCGGCGTCAGGGACGGGGGCTCGCGGAGGGTGCCGGCGGCGACCAGGCGACCCCGGGCACCGGCGCCACGGCGGCGGCCAGGTCGCGCAGCCACCGGCTCCCGCCGGAGGCGGCGAGCGTGGCCTCATCGGCGGCCTCGGCGAAGAGCGCCGTGTCCGCGCCTTCCCGGACGGTGACCCTGGTGCTGGTCACGGCCGCGGGACGGCCTCCCACCGTCGTGCCGGTCCGCAGATCCGGGTCCGGCCGCTCGACCCCGATCGCGATCCACCCGGGTTCGGGGGCTCCGATCCGGGCCGGCGGGTCCTGCGGCCCGTATCGGAGCGCCACCCGCGGGCGGGTGCCGGGGGTGGGCGCCGAGGAGACGGTGCCGATCAGCCGGTTCCGTTCGCCCAGCATCGACGCGGGCGCGGTGACGGGCGCCCTGACCACGGCGCGCCCGTCCGGCAGCACGCTCTGCGCGACGCGGTGCGCCACCGTGCGGTCGGCGCCGTCGCCGCGCACCGACGCGAACGCCCACGCGCCGGGCGCCCACTCCCACGCCACCTCGACCGCGCCCGGACGGGTCACGGGACGGTCCGGCCAGAACGCCCGGCGGCCGTTGACGTCCGGCGCCCTGGTCCCGGACGGGACCCAGGGGCGCCCGTCGCGGCCGGCCAGCCGGTCCCGCGGGAACATCGTGACCAGCCCGTCGGCGCGGCGCGGGCCGTCCCGGTCGGCGAGCCGCAGGTGGGCGCGCTGCCGGTAGCGGCCCGTCTCGTAGTCATCGGGTGTGAAGCCCCCGGCCGACCCGACCCGGAAGTGCTGGCGGGTGAGGTCGAACTGGCTGGGCGGTGCGACCGGGCGCACGTCGTCGGGCGGCATCGTCCGCCCCAGCAGCGTGGAGGCGACGGCGACCGCGGCCACCGCGGCCACGAGGGTGCCGGCGCCCGCGATGCGGCGGTTGCGCGACCGGCGGCGGCCGGCCCGCACGGCCGCCGCGATGTCGACGCGGGTCGCGGCGTCCGGTCCGGTGTCCCGGAGGGGCGCGAGCAGCCGCCGCGCGTCCACTTCTTCGCGTTCTTCGCGGTCCACGGTTCACTCCCCCCTGAGGATGGCCGGCATGTGCTCGCCCAGCAGGCCGCGCAGCGTGGCCAGGCCCCGCGAGGTCTGGCTCTTGACGTTGCCGGTGGAGCACTGGAGGATCTCGGCGGTTTCGGCGACCGACAGGTCGCACAGGAACCGCAGCACCAGGACGGCCCGCTGCTTGGGAGGAAGCCGCGCGAGCGCGGTGTGCAGCACGGTGCGCGTCTCCACGTCCGGGCCCGGGGGCGCGGGCGCTTGCGCGGGCGTGTCCCTGGGCGCCCCTGACAGCCTCACCCGGGACCACCAGCCAAGCTGCTGGTCGTTCAGGAAGCACCGGACGAGCATTTTCTCAACGTAGCGGTCCAGATCGTTCGCCTGCTGTGCGCGCCGCCAATGGGTGTAGAGGCGGGTGAGGGTCATCTGGACCACGTCATCGGCCCGGTGGGCGTCCTTGCAGAGGTAGTGCGCGATCCGCCGGAGACGGGGCAGGGACACGGTCACGTACGCGACGAAGTCCTCTTCCTCCGCTGCCTTCATCGGCCGCCTTCCCGGTGCCCCGATCTCTTTTACGGGACGGGGGCGGGGCCGTGAAGGGGGTACCGCCGTATCCGCCATCCGCGTCCTCACCCGCTGCCCTTCCGCTCGGGCGGCCGTCCCGTGATGGGCCGCACGTCCCACGCCCGGACGCCGCCGACATCCCGGCCCGGGCCCAGCAGCCCCTCGACCGTGGTGCGCAGCGCCTCCCGCCGGGGATGCGGCCCGAGCACGACCGCGTCCGCCCGCCAGAACCGCAGGTCCGCGCGGGCCGTGGCTCGCTCGGCCGCGGTGAGCGCCGGGACGCGGCCCGAGTCCGCCACCTCGCGCAGCAGGGACGAGGTCGGCCGCGGAACCGCGCCGTAGACGCCCGTGCGGTCGGGACCGTACGGGCCGACGAAGTAGCCCTCCACGATCGGGAACCCCAGCCCCGCGTCCACCTGCCAGCGCAGCGCGGCGGCGTTCGCCGCGTCCGGCGGCGGCACCACGAGCACCGAGCCGCCGCCCCCTCCCACGTACGCCCGCCAGTGGCCCTCGGTGAAGAACGCCGGCGTCGCGGGACGGTCCTCGGCGAGCAGCGGCCGCGGGGCGATGGGCAGCAGCGCCTGGACGAGCACGATCCCCCAGACCATCCGCAGCGGCGCCGCCCGCCACGGCGCCGCCCGCCACGGCGCCGCCCTCGCCACCCCCGCCACCTGGTCCGTGGCGGTGGCGATCAGGATCGCCATGGCGGGCACGCAGATCATGGCCATCCGCGACTCCAGCACCGACTCGTACAGCGGGAGCCTGGACAGCAGCAGCCACGGCCCGGCGATCCCGGTCCCCTCGCCGCGCACGATGATCTCCGGCCCGAGCGAGAGCACGGCGGACACCAGGGCGACCACGCCGAGCGCGAGCGCGGCCGGCTGCCGGCGCATCCAGATCACCAGCACGACGACCAGCACGAGCAGCGGCCAGCCGAAGAAGGCGTTCTGCTCGGTGGTGCTCGCGGCGACCGGGCCCACCGTGCTCGGGCCGCCCAGGGACCGTTCGGCGAGCGCGGGCAACGCCATCAGGTCGTTGCCGGACGGCCCGTGCAGCAGGCTCCGGTAGCTCTGCGGCCCGGTGAACTGCTGGAGCAGCGGGTGGATCGTCAGCGCCAGCGACAGCGCGGCGGCGACGCCGAGCCCGGTCAGCAGCGGGCGGGCCGCGGCGCGGAGGGCCTCCGGCCGGGCCGCCGCGTACGCGAGCCCGAAGACCAGCAGCCCGGTCGCGGCCAGCAGCAGCGCCTCCTCGCCGAGGAAGACCTGGTAGGTGACGAGCAGCCCGAGGAGCACCCCGTCCCGGACCGGGCGTTCCCCGCGCCACAGCGCGAGGAGCCGGTCGACGATCAGCGGGATGACGGCCAGCACGACGAAGTTGGGGTGCGCGTTCGCGTGCGAGACGACCGCCGGGGCGAAGGCGCACAGCCCGCCGCCGATCGCGGCGGCCGGGCGGGAGCGGCCCAGCCGGCGGTGGAGCAGCCGGTACCAGGCGAACCCGGTCGAGGCGAGCCCGCCGGTCAGGACGACCGCCCAGGTCGCGCTCGGCCCGAACGCCAGGGTCACCGGGGCGAGCGGGATCGACACGCCCAGCATCACCGTGTTGGCCATGAGGTTGACGCCGAGCGGGGCGTTCTGCAGGTGGGTGAAGAGGGGGTCGTCCAGGTGGACGACCGCCCGTGCCGTCACGGCGAAGAACCACTCCCACTGGTGCTGGTCCTGCCCGCCGTTGACGAGGTAGCGGCGGCCCGGTGCGGCCCACAGCCGCGCGTACACCAGGACGGACGCCAGCAGGAACGCCCCGGCGACCGCCGGTTCGGAGACGCGCGCCCTGCTCATCGGCCCCGCCCCCGCCGCGCGGTGCGCCGGACCCGGATCAGCTCGGCCGCCACCCTGGGGTAGGCGCCCGGCCGCAGCCTGGAGCCGGGCCGGTGCGTCCAGCGGACCGGCACCTCCTCGATCGTCCAGCCGGACCGGGCGAACAGGGAGAGGATCTCGATGTCGAAGCCCCAGCCGTCGATCGTGGCGAGACCGAAGGCCCGGCGGGCCTTGGCGCCGTCGAAGAGCTTGAAGCCGCACTGGGTGTCGGCGATGCCCGGCGTGGCCAGCGCCCGGATCAGCCGGTTGCCCGCCCGGCCGAGCACCCGGCGCGGCACGCTCCGCTCCACCGGGACGCCGGCCGCCCGGTGCGCCCGCGACCCGATCGCCGCGTCGGCGCCCGCGGCGAGCGCCGCCCGCAGCCGCTCCAGCTCCTTGATGGGGGTGGCGAGGTCGGCGTCGGAGAACAGCACCTGCCGTCCGCGCGAGGCGAGCACCCCGGTCCGGACGGCATGGCCCTTGCCGCGGTTGGCGCCCGACCGGATGAGGCGGACCCGGTGGTCCGCGCGGCGCGCGGCGCGGACCAGGGCGGCCGTCGCGTCGGTCGACCCGTCGTCGACGACGACGAGCTCCCAGCTGATCGGCGACGCGCGCAGGTACCGCCCGATCCTGTCGAGCGTCGGGCCCAGCCGCCGCTCCTCGTTGTAGGCCGGGATCACCACGGCCAGCTCGGGCTCGCCGCGGGAGGCGGGACCGTGCGCGTTCGCCGGGGGCGCTGAGTCGCTCACATGGAGGGGACAGGGCCGGGCCGCCCGGAGGTTGCATCCCGCGCGCGACGAGTTCCGCCGCCGAACGCCGGTGGCCCCGGGCGGACGTCCGCCCGGGGCCACCGGTCGTGTGCGGCACGAGCGCGTCGCGGGGCACGCGGCCGGGTCGTCGCCGCGTGCCTTCGCGGGCTCAGCCGCGCTGGAGGATGTCGCGCAGCACCTGCGGGTAGTTGGTGATGACGCCGTCGACCTTCCAGCCGATCGCCCGGCGCATGTCCTGCCCGGCGTTGACGGTCCACACGTGGATCTCCAGGCCCCGAGCGTGCACCTGGTCCACGGTGGCCTGGTCGATCGGGCCGAGCGCCGGGTTGACCTGCTGCGCCCACGTCGCGGCGGCCGCGATGTCGGCCTCGGTCGGCTTGTTGCTGAACAGCAGCCCGACCGGCACGTCCGGGGCGAGGTCCTTGTAGGCGCGCAGCCACGGGTGGTTGAACGACTGGACGACGACCCGGCCCGACCTGAGCGCGTGGTCGAACACCGGCAGCGAACGCAGCTCCTTGTCCAGGTCGGTCTCGATGCCGGGGTAGAGCTCGGGCGCCTTCGGCTCGAGGAGCATCCCGGCCTGCCGCCCGACGGCGTTCACCCACTCGGCGAGGGTGGGCACCCGCTCGCCCTTGAACTCGGACGCGAACCACGCGCCCGCGTCCAGCCGCTTGATCTCGGCGAGGGTGAAGTCGCGGACGTTCCAGGGGGCGCGGTCGGGGAAGACCTGCTCGACGTCGGTGGTGCGGGCGAGCGTGGTGTCGTGCATGATCACCAGCTCGCCGTCCTTGGTGCGCTGGATGTCGTTCTCCACGACGTCCGACCTGTGCGCGATGGCCAGCTTGACGGCGGCGAGGGTGTTCTCCGGAGCGGCGCCGGACGAGCCGCGGTGGGCGATCACGTCGACCGCGGGCCGGGGGCCGGGGGCGGCGGAGGCGGCGGGGGCGGCCAGCGTGAAGGCGGCCAGCGGCACGATCGTGGCGAGCACGGCGCCGAGAGCGCGCGCGGTGCGAGGCATGGGGGGTTCCCTCTCGACAGCGGACGGCCGCGATCGGCCGCCGGACGATCACCGACCCTGGCCTGCGGAGGCGAATGGGCGGTGACACCCGTCCCAACCTGGCATGACGCTTCGGACCTCCGCAGGCCGATGGGATTACGTGGTCGATCAGGGGGAAATACGCCAACCGCGGCCTCGACCTCCCGGGGGCCCGGAGCCGGCTGCCGCGAGGGAGGACGAGATGGACGGAAGGCCACTGCCGGTGCGTGTCGACGCCCGGCTCGAAGAACCGCTGTCACGCTGGCTGTGGCTGGTGAAATGGCTCCTGCTGATCCCGCACTACATCGTGCTGTTCTTCCTGTGGATCGCGGTCTGGGTCGTCACGGTGATCAGCTTCTTCGCCATCCTCATCACCGGCCGCTACCCGCGCGGCATGTTCGACTTCACGCTGGGGGTGCTGCGCTGGTCGTGGCGCGTCGGCGTCTACGGCTACAGCGCGCTGGCCACCGACCGCTACCCGCCCTTCACGCTGGGGGACGTCGAGGACTATCCCGCCCGCCTGCGGATCGAGTACCCGGAGCGGCTGTCGCGGGGGCTCGTCCTGGTCAAGTGGTGGCTGCTGGCCATCCCGCACTACCTCGTGCTGGCGGTCTTCACCGGCGCGTCCACGAGCGGCACCGGGAACGACGACTCCATGTACCTGTGGGCGGCGTGGATCCCCGGCCTGATCAACCTGCTCCTGCTGTTCGCGGTCATCGCGCTGCTGTTCACGGCGCGCTATCCGCACGGGCTGTTCGAGTTCGTCCTGGGCATGGACCGGTGGGGCCTGCGGGTCGCGGCGTACGCCCTGCTGATGACCGACCGCTACCCGCCGTTCCGGCTGGACATGGGCGGCCCCGAACCGGCCCCGCGCGACGGCGTCCCCGTGATGCCCTGACCGTCAGCCGGAGGCGACGGCGGCGACCGCCACCGTGGCGTAGGGCATCGTGAACCTGCCGCCGATCGCGTCGATGGCCTCCCCGACGCCCTCCAGCACCTGCGCCAGCTGCTCCTGCGGCAGTCGTGTGAAGGCGCCGGACGTCGGCAGCTGGTCGAGCCATTCGTCCCGCGTGTAGGTCCGCTCCCAGTCGAACCGCCACTGCTCGGGGTCGCCGAACCCGCCCGCCTCCCGGATCCCGCCGGCGGCCATGTCCATCATCTGCTGGTAGGAGTCCCGGGTCTGCCGCGCCGCCCGGAAGTCGAACGGCGAGTCGGGCACCGCCCGCTCGTAGGCGGCGGCGAAGCCCTCGGCCACGGCGTCGGGAAGGTCGAACGCGTGCCAGAACGCCGCCAGCAGGCCGCCGGGCCGCAGCACCCGCGCCGCCTTGGCCGCGCCCGCGACCGGGTCGACCCAGTGCCAGGCCGTCGCGGCGACGGCCGCGTCGAACTCCCGGCCCGCCGGGTCCCAGTCCTCGAACGTCGCCACCTCGACCTCGACCCCGCCGCGGCGGGCGTACTCGGCCATCCGCGCGTCGGGTTCGACTCCGAGCACGGCGCAGCCGGCCGCCCGGAGCTGCCGGGCCGCGATGCCGGTGCCGCAGCCGACGTCGAGGACGGCGCGTCCGGGTGCGGCGGCGGCGATCCGCTCCACCAGGGCGTCGGGGTAGGGGGGCCGGGTCCGGTCGTAGCGTTCGGCGTCCACCCCGAAGGACTCCGCGACCTGCCGGTGCCGATGGGGTTCGGGTCTGGAAGGTAGAGTGGGCATGCGCCCACTCTAGTGGGCACATGCCCACTCGTAAAGGAGAGCCGGTGCCGACAGGGGTGCACATCCGCGACGTCCGCGCGCACTTGTTCGCCGCGGCCGAACGCGTCCTGCTCCGGGACGGCCCGAGCGCGCTGACCAGCCGCGCGGTCACCACCGAGGCGGGCGTCGCCAAGGGCGTCCTGCACCGCCACTTCGCCGACTTCGACGACTTCCTCGCCGAACTCGTGGAGGACCGCATCGCCCGCGTCGACGCCCAGGCCGCCGACCTGCGCGACTCCGCCGGGACCGGCACCGTCGCCGGCAACCTCACCGCCGCGCTGACCGGCCTCTTCGGGCCGGTCGCCGTGGCGATCGTCCCCCTCATCACCTTCCGCGACGGCCTGCGCGCCCGGCTGCGCCGGACCCGCCCGACCGGCGTCCCGCTCCTCGCGGAGGCCACGGCCATGCTCGCCGCCTACCTCGCCGCGGAACGCGACCTGGGCCGCGTCGCGCCCGGCGCCGACATCGACATCCTCGCCCCGACCCTGATCGGCGCCGCGCACCTGCTGTTCGCCGACCGCACCGGCCCGCCGCCGGAGCCCGATACCGTCCACACGATGGTGACCACCACCATCGCCGCCGTCCTCCGGACCCCCTGAGAGGGGACACCCTCATGAACGACGATCAGCGCGTCGCGCGCATGCACGCCTCCCTGGCGGGACTGTCGGTCGGCGACGCCTTCGGCGACCAGTTCTTCCTGCACGCCAACCGCCACCTGACCGCCGCGGACCTCCCGCCGCCGCCGTGGGAGTGGAGCGACGACACCGAGATGGCCTGCTCGGTCGTCGACTGCCTGCACGGCCACGGGCGCATCGTCCAGGACGCCCTGGCCACCGCGTTCGCCACCCGCATGGACACGGGCCGCCGCTACGGCGCGGGAGCCCTGGAACTCCTGGAAGGCGTCCGCGACGGGCGGCCCTGGCGGGTCGTGTCGGCCGAGTCGTTCGGCGGCAACGGCTCCTACGGCAACGGCGCCGCCATGCGCGCCGCTCCGCTGGGCGCCTACTTCGGCGGTGACCCGGCACGCGCCGCCGCCGAAGCCGCCCTGCAGGCCGAGATCACCCACGCCCACGAGGAGGGGATCGCGGGCGCGGTCGCCGTCGCCGTCGCGGCCTCCGTCGCCGCCGACGGCACCGAGGCGCTGCTGGAGGCGGCGCTCGACCACACCCGCGGCACCTATGTGCGGCGGGGCCTCCGGCGAGCCCTCGGCCTCCGGAAGGCGACACCGGAGGAGGCGGCGCAGGTCCTGGGCAACGGGTCCCGGATCACCGCCCAGGACACCGTGCCGTTCGCCCTCTGGGCCGCCGCCCGGCACCTGGACGACTACCCGGCCGGGATGCGCGCCTGCGTCACGGTCGGCGGCGACATGGACACCACCGCCGCGATCGCCGGCGGCGTCATCGCGGCCGGAACCGGGGACGCCTGCATTCCGCCCGAATGGCTCGGCTTCCGCGAGCCCCTCCCCGCATGGCTGGACCGCCGCTGACGGCGTGCAATGTCAGGTCTGTGTCATTGACCCCATGGCTCGGCGCTGACCAGCATGAAGCCGCGCCTTCCGCCGCCACCGCAACCCCCTTGGAGCGCTCAACATGCAGGTCGCGATCCCCCTCTATCCCCGGTTCACCGCGCTGGACGCCGTCGGCCCGTACACGGTGATGGCCTTCACGCCCGGCTGGACGGTCACCTTCGTCGGCGCCGAGACCGGACCCGTCCTGGACGACAAGGGCGGGCTCTCCCTCGTCGCCGCCGCCACCTACGCCGATCTGCCGCGCCCGGACGTGATCGTCGTCCCCGGTGGTCCGGGCACCCTCCAGGCCGTGTTCGACGAACCCCTCCTGAACTGGGTCCGCGAGGCGCACGAGCACACGCGGTGGACGACCTCGGTCTGCTCGGGCTCGTTCGTGCTCGGCGCCGCCGGACTCCTGAAGGGGCGCGACGCCACCACGCACTGGGGATGGCTGGAGCAGTTGTCCGGGGTGGGCGCCCGTCCCGTCGGCGAACGCGTCGTCACCGACGGCAGGATCGTGACGGCCGCCGGGGTCTCCGCGGGCATCGACATGGCCCTGAGCCTCGTCGGCGAGGCGGCCGGCGAGACGACGGCGCAGACGGTGCAACTGGCCATCGAGTACGCCCCGGAGCCCCCGTTCCAGGCGGGCACTCCCAAGACGGCACCGCCCGAACTCGCCGAACCGGCCCTGGGCCTCATCGACTTCGAATAGCGATGTCGGTCTCGTCGCCGAGGAACACGGCCGCGCCCAGGGCGACCTCGGAGCCGTAGCGCTGCTCCAGGAGGATGCGGAGCAGGGCCAGCAGTTCGGCCACGTCGCCCGCGTATCTTCCGGAGGCGAGGAGCGTGTCGAGCCGTGCCAGGTCGTCCGGGACGGCGTCGCCGAGCGGCCGGTCGAGCATCCGCCCGGCGGAATCGCGGTAGGTCCCGTGCACCTCGACGTACTCCTCCTCGGACGGGTGCGCGCGGTGCTGGACGGCGAAGTGGCCGCCCCGCGGCGCGGCCCAGACCGAGTGCGGTTTCGCGGGGAACCCGGGCGGCGGCCCTGTCTTCTCCAGAGTGCTCAGGTCGAGGAAGTGGGTGCCCTGGCCGGCCCAGACGCGGCCCTGCCCGGGCAGTACGGCCAAGCCTTCGCCGTACCGGCCGTGCTTGACGGTTCGCTCCGGACGCAGCGTGCCGTCCGCGAGCCGCCAACCGGTGACCGAGCCGTCCGTGTCCACCGTGACCAGCCGGGACGGTGACGCGAAGGCCACCTGCACGGCCCGTCCGGGAGCCGCGCTCCCGCGCGCGATCACCGTTCCGGCCGCCGCGTCCAGCACCGCCGGTTCCGTGCCCCCGAGCGCGATCATTCCGGTCGACCACTCCACCACGACCGCGAACGGCGCCACCGACGCCAACCCCAGGTCGGTGAAGCGGACGGTGCGGCGGGGCGCCTGGTACGGCGGCGCGAGAAGGTGGAGGCGGTCCGGGCCCACCGCGACCAGGCCGCCGTCCGGCGCCGCGGCCAGCCCCTGGATCGTGTCGCCGAAGAGGATCGTGCGTTCGCCGCCGCCGCCGCCGTACCGGACCGGCTTCCCGATGACGCGGCCCGTCAGGGACTCGGTGGAGCCCTCGATCACGATCACGGCGTCGCCGGTGTGCACCGGCGTGCCCCGGCCGTCGAAGGGGTCCACCTGGTGGCGGGCGATGACCTCCCGCTCGGGCAGGGCGTACTCGACGATCACGGCGGCGTCCTCGGCCCGGCCCGCGGCGGCCAGGCGCGTCCCGTCCGGAGACAGGGCGCAGGCCGACACCCGGAGCCCGGACTCGGGCAGGACGGGACCGCGCACGTCGAGGGAGGCGAGCGCGGCGGCGACGCGGTCCGGCGGCATGCTGCGCAGCCGCGCGAACTCCTCCGGCGGGAGGCCGGGCGGGCACCACCCGCCGACCGGCCGCAGTGCGTTGAGCGCCTCGGCGAGCGGGAGATCGCGGGCGAGCCGCCACAACTCGGGCCACGCCTGCTCGGCGGCCAGCCGGTCGGCCAGGAAGCCGCGCTCCCGGACGCTCATCGCCCGCGCCGGGGCGGTGCCGATCAGGACGCGTACCAGGTCGAGCTCGCCCGCCGCCGCGACCGCCGAGCGCACCCGGGCGCGCAGCCCGGCCGAGGCGCCCGCGTAGGCGGCGGCCAGGAGCGTCCCGTCCGGGTCGTGCGCCCGGTACTCCCCGTACCGCTTGACGATCAAGAGGAACGCCGCCCGGACGACCGGATCGGCCGGGACGAGCCCGCGCTCCACGCAGATGCGGACGGCGATCTGCCGCACATGCTCGGGGGTGCCGTCGGCGAGCACGCCCTGGCACAGCTCTTCCGGCGGAGCCGTCCCGAGCGCGAGCCGGCTGAGGCGCCACGCCGGGACGCCGCCGCTCCGGGGCGCGGCCTGGCCGCGGTCACGGAGGAACGCCCACAGCCTCGGGGACGGTGCGCGGATCCAGGACGACCACGCCCAGGCCACCGTGAGGTCGTCGAGGGGATGGGGGTTGCGCAGCAGCGCGTCCAGCAGCGTCTTGTGCTCGGGCCCCGGGGACTTCTCGACCTCCAGCCAGAGGGCGCCCAGCGCGGGTTCGACGGCGTCCGCGCATGCCCGCCGCGCCCCCTCGCACACCTCCTCGTCGGCGTCGGCGAGCAGCGCGGGCACGGCGGGCCCGGCCTCGGCGTCCCAGCGGGCGAGGAGGCGGCCGTGCAGGGCGGCGGTCGTCCAGCGCGCGCCGCCCCCGGCGGCGATCAGGCCGTGCTCCCGGACGACGGCGCGGAGGCCGGGATCGCGGTCGCGCGCCCACGCCCGCGCGATCCAATCCCGCGACCAGGCGCGCAGCGGGTGGTCGAGATGCCTTTCCGCGGTGGCCAGCTCGACCACCAGGGCGCGTGCGGGGCCGCCCGCGCCGGCCCGGCGTTCCAGCGCGGCCAGGTGCGGCCCGCCCTCGTCCGCCGCCCGCCGGACCAGCCGTGCGGCCGCCCACCGTCCCGGCCTCATCGGCGGCCTCCTCGGATGCCCGGTGAATGCCCGGTCGCGTGCCTGGTCCCGTCGCGTTCGCCGATCGAGACTGTGCGGACGCAGGGGTGCACGGCGATCCATTATCCAAGGCCGTGCGCGCCGTTCGCGAGAGGAGGAACGAGAATGCGGATCGTTCGCGTCATGTCGACCGCCGTGCTGGGGGCCCTTTCCCTGACGCTGGTCGGGGGCGTCGCCGTCGCCGCCGAGGACAACCACTGGAGGGCCGGAACCGGGAACGCCGCGGTCGCGGCTCCCTTGGACCGCGAGTACGGCATCCCGCTGGACCGTGAGTACGGAGCCCCGCTGGACCGCGAGTACGGGACCGACGGGACCCGGGTGACCTGACCCGTCAGCGGCCGTCCACCGCGGTGCTCCCGGACGGGGTCAGATGGTCCTGGAGCTCGCGGTGCCGGAACTGGTACGTGGCGCCGTTGACGCGGAGCAGGCGCGCCTCGCAGGCCCAGTCGAGGAACGTCCACAGCCGCAGTGGGAGCAGCCCGCGGGCGGCCGCGACGGCCAGGCCGATCATCGCGCGAGACCACGCGACCGCCCCGAACGCGAGACCGAAGGCCACGCCGCCGACCAGCGCGCACGCCAGCGACGTGACGGCGTCCTGGTTCAGGACGAACACCAGGAATGCGGCGACGCCGCCGGTGAGGCCGAAGGCCACCCCGATCGCCGGGTTGCGGCGGAGGGCCTCCCGCGGGTGCGCCAGCTCCGCGTCCATGCTCCACCCGCCCGTGGCGACCTTGAAGACGGTCCCGAGCGCGAAGGCCAGGACGAACGCGCCCGCGGCCCCCGCGGCCAGCGGGACGGGACCCGCCCCGGCGAGCCGCAGCGGCGGCAGCCCGGTGATCGCGCCGCACAGCCCGAAGCCCAGCAGGGTGACGGGCTCGGCACGGATCGCCCCGGACATGGTCATGCGCTCGGCGCCGCGCCGCCCGGCCGCGGTCAGCCCGATGACCGCTCCGAGCACCAGGCCCCCGGCCGCCCCCGCGGCGACCGCGAACCCGGGCCCGAAGACCCTGCCGCCGGTCAGCGCCAGCCCGGCCAGGCCGCCGAGCGCCCCGGCCGGGGCGCCCGCCAGGCCGCCGAGCAGGCCGCCGACCACGCGCCGCCTGCGCGGGACGCCGCTCCGCCCGCCGGCCGCGGACGGCCACGGCGACAGCGACAGGCCCGTGGCGATGCCCACCCAGCCCGCCATGAGCGCCACGGTGAGGCCGCCTTCCGGGGTGAGCCCGTCGCGCAGCCCGCCCGGATCGTCGACCGCCGAGCCCTTCCAGAACGCCAGCATGGCGATGACCGCGAACACCGCGCAGCACGCGCAGTGCAGCACCCGGACCAGGCGCCGCCCGCCGATCGGCCACACCAGGTGCGGGACGATGTCGATCGCCGTCAGACCGGGCGGCGGACGTCCGGTCGCGGCGGCGTGCGCGGCCTGCCACCGCAGATGCTCGGCCAGCGCCACCAGCCACGCCCGCACCTGCCCGGGGTCGTAGGGGGTGCCGTGCGCGGTGCGGGGGGCGAGCTCCGTCGCGGCCGGGACGTAGGTGTCCAGCAGCCTCCGGGCGATCCGGGCCGCCGCCGCGCGGGGATCGTCGTCCGGGTCGGCGCCGAGCAGCTCGGCGGGGTCCGCGCCCGACTCCACCGCGGTCACGGTCAGCAGCAGCCGCCACGGCGTGGCCAGGGCGGCGTGGACGGCCGCGCCCGACGGCCCGGACAGGGCCGCGAGCACCGCGTCCCGGTGCGCGCCGCACGGATGCCCGTCCGGCCAACGGGCGTGCAGGTAGGTGCCGATCTGGTCGAGGGTCATCTCGCGCAGGTGGATCCGGGTGGCGCCGTCCAGCCCGGCGCGGGCCGCGCGCAGCTCGGCGTGGCGGTCGGCCCGGCAGGTCACCACGACCGCCCCCGGCCGCCGCCCGGACGGGTCGCTGTACCGGTTGAGCTCGGCCAGCAGCCCGATCGCCCGGCGGGGCGGGCCCGTGGACGGCTCGGGGTCCAGTTCGTCCAGGCCGTCCAGGACCGGCAGCACCCGGCGGTCCCGCACCAGCCGCAGCGCGTCGGCGGACGCGAGACCGAAGTCCTGGACGAGCTGTTCGGCCAGCCACGGTTCGAACCGGCTCCCCAGCGTCCAGCGGGCCGCGTTCAGGCGTACCGGCACCGGCTCGTGGTGATCGGGGGGCCGTCCGCCAGGGGTCAGGAAGGGGTCGAGCAGTTGGAGCACCAGCTCGATCGCGAGGACCGTTTTGCCCGCTCCCGCCTCGCCCACGACCAGCAGGCGCCGCGGGCTCAGGTCGCCGAAGAACCGGCCGATCGAGTACAGGTCGTCTCCGGGGGCGGCGCCCTCGCCCTTGCCGTCGCCGGTGTCGGGCCCGTAGGAGACGGGGGCGAGGCTGTACCCGCCGAGCAGGCCCTTGCGCGCCCGGTCCTCCTCCCCGGCCACGCGCCGGACGAGCAGCTCGACCGCGTGGTCGTGCGCGTGGTCATGGTCGAGGGCCGCCTGCCCGTCCTCCGCGGGCGCCTCCACCACCTCCACTGCCACGTCCACCGCGGAAGACGGCCCCGCCGCGGCCGCGGCCGTCATCGCCGGGGACGGCCGTCCTCCCGACACGGCCAGCGCCTCCCGCGCCGCCCGCCAGCGTTCGAGCTCACCGGGGATCAGCCCGGCCGGATGGTCGCCGTAGCGCAGGCACGCGGTGACGAACGCCTTCACGAAATCCCAGCGCGGCAGGCTGTCCGGCCGCCGGAGCACGTTCGAGACCGTGCTCTTGGGCAGCGCGTCGACCGTGGCGCCGTCCGCGGTCACCGTCTGGCCGCCGAGGGACCGCAGCCTGCTCAGGGACGGCTCGCCCGCCCACTGCCTGAGCCGTACCAGCGACGCGACGAACTCCGCCGCGCTGCCGGCCCCCGTGGGATCGGGCGGGGAGGGACGGTCCGGAGTCATCGGTCCCCCCTTCTCACCAGCGACCACTCCAGCGTCGCCCGGCCGCGCCTGGGCCACCGGCCGCCGTCCCGGAACGTGCCCTCGATCGTCTGGACATGGCGTGATTCCATCAGGAAGTTGCGCGCCTCGTCGGCCTCGACCAGATCCCGGCCGACCGCGATGGGAACGAACCCGTGCCGCGGGATGTAGACCCATCGGCCGCGATCCCAGTCATACGGGTCCAGCCAGTGGTGGCGGACCGTGCCGGACACCCGCACCTCCGCCCCGGACCGGGTCAGGACGAACGATCCCTGCGAGCGCAGCAGGCTCATCCTGCTGACGTAGAACAGCTCCGTCCCGATGAACGCGTTGATCCGGGCGTCCCAGTGGTCGCCGAGCCAGGTCGACGCGCCGTCCCGCAACCGGCCGGCCTCCCGCGCTAGCTGCCGCTCGAACCTGCGCCGGTTCTTGGCCTCGGCCTTCCTGATCACCCGGAACGAGCGCAGCCAGCGCGTCGGCAGCGTCCGCGACTCCCCGGCGCCGTCCAGGAAGTGCTCCAGGAAGCCGGACGCCATCGGGTGGACGTCCCGGCCGCCGTCGACGATCGACCGGAAGGTCGCGGACAGCTCCGGGACGGGCCTGCCCGTCCGCCGCCGGAAACCTCGCAGGAACATCCCTCGCCAGCCCGTCCGTCGGTTCGTCCGTCCGGTCACGTGCACGTCCGCCGGAATCTCTCGCCCGGTACATAGTGCTCCCATTCGGCCCGGGTGAACGAGCGGCCCGCGTTGGCGCAGGTGGTGGCGGCGGGGTCGGCGGGCACGGCGACGTTCCACAGCCGCGCCGTGCGGTCGTTGCCGACGGTGGCGAGGGTGGTCCCGTCCGGGGCGTAGGCGATCGCGGCCACCGTTCCGGCGTGGCCGGTCAGCGGCGGCCCGATCTGGCGGCGGGTCGCCAGGTCCCACAGCCGGACGGTGCGGTCCGCCGAGCCGGTGGCGAGGGTGCGGCCGTCCGGGCTGAACGCGATGGCGGCGACGGCGTCGGTGTGGCCGGTCAGGGCGGCCCCGACGGGGCGGCGCCGCGCCACGTCCCACAGCTGCACGCCACCGTTCGCGGCGGTCGCCGCCAGCGTCCTTCCGTCGGGGCTGAACGCCAGGTCTTGGGCGATGCCGTCGGTGGTGCCGGTCAGCGGTGCCCCGATCTGGCGGCGCGCGGCCACGTCGAAGAACCGCAGGGCGCGGTCGCCGCCCACGGCGGCGAGGGTGGCGCCGTCGGGGCTGAACGCCATCGCCCGGAGGGAGGCGTCGCCGGGGACGGTGATGCGGGGGCCGTGCTCGCGGCGGCCCGCGACGTCCCAGAACCCGATGGAGTGGTCCTTCCCCCCGGTGGCGAGGAACCGGCCGTCGGGGCTGAACTCCACCGGCGGGGCGTCCCTGTCGGTGGCGAGGGGCGGGCCGATCTGGCGCTGGGCGGCGGTGTCCCACACCCGGACGTTGCCGCGGGCGCTCGCCGTGGCGAGGGTCCGCCCGTCCGGGCCGAACCGGACCTTGTAGAGGATGTCGTCGCCCGGGGCGCGGATGTCCCCGGGGCGCAGGGCGGGCCCGATCCGGCGCTGGGTGGCGACGTCCCAGAGCCCGGCCGCACGGTCGGCGCCCTCCGACCCCGGCTCCGCCCGAGGGCCGGGGGCGGCCAGCGTCCTCCCGTCCGGGCTGAAGCGGACATCGCTCAGCGCGGGCATCGCGGTACCGGCCTGCCGGTGGGACACCGGGTCCCACAGCCACACCGCGCCGTCCTCCCCGGCCGCCGCGAGGAGCCGCCCGTCCGGGCTGAACGCCGCCTTCTGGACGGGCTGCCGCTTGTCGGCGAGCGGCGGGCCCACCGGCCGGCGGGCGGCGGTGTCCCACAACCGGGTGAAACCGGTGGCCCCGGCGGTCACGAGCCGCTGACCGTCGGGCGAGAAGGCGACGCCCTGGAAACCGCGGAAATGCCCCTGGCCGTCCGGGTCCCGCAGCGGGCCGCCGATCTGGTCCCGCGTGGCGAGGTTCCACAACCGGACGGTCCCGTCCGTGCTCGCGGTCGCGAGGGTCGTCCCGTCCGGGGCGACGGAGAGGTCTTCGACGTCGGCGGTGTGCCCGGTGAGGGCGCCGCCGACCTGGCGGCGGGTGGCGATGTCCCAGAGCCGCGCGGCGTCGTCGTTCCCGGCGGTGACCAGGCGTTTCCCGTCGGGGGTGAAGGCGACCGCGTTGACGGCCCGGTCACCGGTCCGGGTGTCGGGGCGGCCCAGGGCGGCGCCGCTCCTGCGCCGCGCGGCCACGTCCCAGAGCTGGGTGGTGCCCTCGTAGCCCGAGGTCGCCAGCGTCCTGCCGTCCGGGCTGAACGCCATCGCCTGCACGGAACCGATCGGGTCCGCGGGGCTACCGGGGTCCAGCGCGCCGCCCAGCGGCCGGCGGGTGGCCACGTCCCAGAACCGGACGCTCCGGAAGCACGCCGTGGCCAGCACCTTCCCATCGGGGCTGAAGGCCATGTCGAACCCCGCGGAGCAGGACGACAGCACCCCCTGCGCGGCGGCGATCGGGGCGCCGGACTCCCGGCGGGCCGCGGTGTCCCACAGCCGCACCACGCCGTCGCCGCCTCCGGTGGCGATCAGCGAGCCGTCCGGGCTGAACGCCAGCTCGGTGACGGGGCCGGGCCCGCGGAGAGCGCCCCGGCCGGGCCGCGTCGCCACGTCCAGCATCCGGTGGCGCGCCTCCGGCGTGGGCGCGACCCGCCACGCGGCCACGGCCAGCAGCGCGGAGACCGTCGGGTCGCCGGCCACCTCGCTCTGCGCCGCCAGCTGCCGCGAGACCGCGAGATCGCGCTGCCGCCCCGCGTCACCCGCCGCGTCGACGGCGGCGCCGGCCGCGACCAGGGCGACCACCGACAGCACCGCCAGGCCGGCCATGACGAGACCGCGGCGGCGCCCCGCCTGCCGGGCCGCCCGCGCCGACGCCGCGACGAACGCCTCCACCGTGGGGCCGGGCGGCGGGAAGCTGTCGGGATCGCGCTCCCAGCGGGGCCGGCTGTCCTGCACCGCCAGCAACCGGGCGCCGCGGTAGAGGAACGCGGCGTCGCGGTGGTGCTCGGCCCACTGCGCGGCGTCCTCGATCAGCCGGTCGTACACCCCGTGCGCGGTCAGATCGGGCTCCAGCCACTGCCGGAGGGCCGGCCAGGCGCCCAGCAGCGCGTCATGGGAGATCTCGACGGCGTCCTCGTGCAGGGTGAGCAGCCGCTGCTCCGCGAACGCCGACAGCAGCGCCTCGACCCGGGCCCGGTCCTCCGCCGAACGCGCCGGCGCGGCGGCGTGCACCTCGGCCCGCGTGGCCCGCCGCCGCGCCACCCGCCCGCCCGCCGTGATCAGCGTCAGCCGCCGGAAGATCCTGAACGCCGTCTTGCGGTCCTCCGCCGGCAGCCGCCCGAGCACCTCGTCGGCCGTGCGCCGCACCGAGTCGCGGACCCGGCCGGACTCCTCGTACCCCCGCACGGTCAGCCGGCCGTCCTCGCGCCGCTCCCAGGTGTTGAGCAGGGCCTGCGACAGCAGCGGCAGCGCCCCGTGCCGGTCGCCGGCGTCCAGTTCGTCCAGGATGGTCTCCACCAGGCCCGGCTCGATCTCCAACCCCGCGGCCGCCGCCGGACCGGTGATGGCCAGCCGCAGATCCGGCTCCGCCATCGGCTCCACGATGACCTGGCCGTCCTGGATGGCCTCGGCGAACTGCGGGTAGGCCGCGCACCGGTCCCAGTAGTCGGCGCGCACACCCATGACCACCGCGGCCGACGCTTCGGCCATCGCGTGCAGCGCCCGCACGAACGCCTGCCGCTCCCGCTCGTCGGTCACCAGCGTGAACAGTTCCTCGAACTGGTCGACCACCAGGACGAGCCGGCCGCCCGGCGGGCGGGCGTGCCGCAGCTCCTCCAGCACGGTTCCGGCATCGCCGCCGAACTCCTGCGCCAAGACCTCGGCCAGGGTGCGCAACGGCTCGGCGGTCGGCGTCATGAGCAGCCGCGGCCAGTCACGCGAACCCTCGACCGGCAGCGTCCCCTGCGCCAGCGCGGGCAGCAGCCCCGCCCGCAGCAGCGACGACTTGCCCACCCCCGAGGCGCCCGACACCAGCAGGATCGATCCACGGCCCTCCAGCCGCGGCGCCAGGCGTCCAACGAGGTTCTGGACGGCCCGCGCACGCCCGAAGAACAGCCCGCTCGTCCCGGCCTCGAACGGCGCGAGGCCCTGGTACGGGCACGCATGCGGCCGGACCCCCGCCGGGGGCCGACGGTGGCCGCCCTCGCCCATGGCGTTCATTCTGGCCAATCGCCGCCGCGCCGATCAATCACGGTCGTCCGATTCCGTCCGCTTCCGTCCCACCGGTGGCCGGAACAGGCAGGACACCGCTTCGATGAACCCGCCGACACCGAGGAACGGATGCCGACCGGCCATGACGACCATGAGCGAATCCCCGCCGGACATCACAGGGCCCCCGCTGGGCGAGCTGCTGCGCGGATGGCGGGAGCGGGCGCTGCTGACCCAGGAGCAGCTGGCCGAACGATCGGGGCTCAACGTCCGGACGGTCCGCCGGCTGGAGAACAACGAGTTCCAGCCTCGCGTCACCTCCATGCTGCTCCTGGCCGAGGCGCTGGCACTGGACGGCGCCCAGCGGGCACTGCTGGCCGCCGTCGCCCACGGCCGCCCGGCGGGACGCGACGAGCCCGCGGTGACCGTCCCGCGGCAGCTCCCCGCCGACATCGCCGCGTTCGTGGGCCGTGAGCGGGAACTCGCGGCCCTGGAAGCCCGCCACGGCACCTACGCCGCGGACGTCTTCGCCATCGACGGCATGCCCGGAGCCGGCAAGACGGCGCTGGCCGTGCGCGCCGCCCACCGGCTCGCCCCCCGGTTCCCCGACGGGCGGCTCTTCATGGACCTGCACGGCCACACGGAGGGAACCGCCCCGGTCGAGCCGGGCGAAGCGCTCGCCCGCATGCTCCGCGCACTCGGCGTCCCAGGCGAGCACATCCCCGGCCACACCGACGACCGCGCCGCGCTGTACCGGGGCGTCCTGGCCGACCGCAGGGTCCTGGTCGTGCTGGACGACGCCACCGACGAGCAGCAGGTCCGCCCGCTGCTGCCCGCCGGGCCGGGCTGCCGCGTGATCGTCACCAGCCGGCGCCGCCTGACCGGCCTGGACGACACCCGCACCCTCTCCCTGGACGTCCTGCCGCCGGCGCAGGCGGTCGCCCTGTTCAGCCGCGCGGCCCGCGTCCCGGACACACCGGCCGTGGCCGAGATCGCGGAGCGATGCGGGCACCTCCCGCTCGCCCTCCGCATCGCCGCCGCCCGCCTCCGGGCGCACCCCAGCTGGAACCCGGCCCACCTCCTGGACCGGCTGAACGACGACCGGCTGGCCGAACTGCGGGCGGGCCGCCACAGCGTCGCCGCCGCTCTAGACCTCTCCTACCAAAGGCTCACCGCCGACCAGAGACATGCCTACCGGTTGCTGGGCTCGCACACCCCCGGCGGCTTCAGCGCCGCCGACGCCGCCGTCCTCCTGGAAACGACCGAGCCGCGCGCGAGACGCCTCCTGGACCACCTCCTGGACGTCCACCTCCTCCAGGAGCCCGCCCCGAGCCGGTACCGCTTCCACCCCCTGATCCGGGCCCACATCACCACCCGGCTCACCGCCCGGGACTGATCATCCGGCCTTTGGCCGGGATACCGAAAGGTATATTTCCGCGGCCGGGGCATAGGGATCTTTCGGCCATTTATCTTCGCGTCCGAAGTGGCCTGAAATTCTCTGATGAATCGGTGGTCGGGCGGTGTCGTCGCGTGTAGCGTCGGGCTTCCGGAAACGCGGCGCATGTGGGGGTGTCCGTGCTCGGTATCGACGCCTGTCTCGGCCAGATCATGGATATTCCCGGCGCCCGCCGGGTGACCCTGGTGGACGGCGCGAGCGGTCTGGCCATCGCCGCCGGCGGTGCGGACGGCCCGCTCGACCAGCACGAAGACGCCGCGGCCAGCACCGACGCGGTGCGCGCGGTGCTGGCCTGCCCGGCGCTGTCGGCCACCCCCGACGGCGACGGCATCGAAGAGATCATCGTGTGCGGGGAACGCGGATATCATCTGCTCACCCTGGTCGGCGCCATATTCGGTGGCGGGGTGTTCCTGCATTTACTGCTCGACCGGGACACCGGTAATCTCGCGCTCGCCCGCCTGCGGGTCCGCGCGGCGATTCAGGAAATGGCGGGATCCGGCCATGACGGGTGACCGGACGGCCCACTCGCCGGTGGCCGCGCTGCGCGAACTGGAAGGGCGGCGCGCGACCGGGGTGCTGCGGGTGCGGGACGAGGGCGCGCTGCACATCGTCGAGGGCTCCGTCGCGTACGCCGAATGCCGGAGCGCGCCGAGCCTTGAGCACCTCCTCGCCGCCGCCCCGGCGCCCGGGGCGCTGGGGGAGGCCGGGATGGAGGCGGTCGCGCGGCTGGCGTTGCACGACGCCGCCTACTTCCTGCTCGGCTCCGAAGACGGGGCCGAGTTCACCGAGGGACCGCCGCACCGGCTCGCGCACCTGTGCCGCATCGCCCCGGACGAACTGGTCGCCGAGCGCGCCAGGCGGGCGGCCCGTCTGGACGAGGCGCTGCCCTCGGCGGCGCGCGACCACGCACCGGTCGTCCCGGTGCGGAGGGTCGGCCGCCAGCGGGTGGTGCTGACCGCTGTCGAGGCGGAGATCCTGCTCAACGCCGACGGCCGCCGCGCGCCCGCCGACCTGGCCCGCGACCTCGGCCGGTCCGCGTTCGACTGCCTGCTCGCGGTGCGCCGGCTGGCCGCCGCCGGGATGCTGCGCCCGCCGCAGGACGCCCCCGTCCCGGACCTGCCCGTCCGGCGGCGCGGCGAGACGGAGGCCCCGGAGTGGGAGCCGGTCGGGCACGAGGTGCTGCTCCGGCTCCGGTCGGGGCTGGAGGGGCTCGCCTGACGTGCTGAAACGGCGTATGGGACGGCTGATCGAAAGGATGACGAACGTGGCGGTCCACGAGCGCATGGACGATGTCGCACGGCCCGCGTCCGACCCGGCCCTGCTGGCCGAGCTGACCGCGCTGCGCGGCCGCGTCGCCCGGCTCACCGGCAGCGTGATCGCCTCGTCCGACGGCCTGCTCATCGCGCACGACCTCCCGGACGGCATCGAACCGTCCGGGATGGCCGCGCTGACCGCCGCGGAGCTGGCGCTCTCGCACCGGATGGCGTCCACGGCCCACGGGGGCGGGTTCCACGAGGTCGTCCTGCGCGGCACCAACGGCTACGTGGTGATCTACTCCGCCGGCTGGAGCGCCTCGCTCACCGTGCTGTCGGCCCCGGACGTCAACGTGGGCCGCCTGCATCTGGAGTCCCGCCCGGCGGCGCGCGCCATCGCCGACCTGCTGGCGGCCGCGCCGGACCGGCCCCGCCGCACCGCCGAACCGTCGCGGAAGGGAGGCCGCAGCACCGCACCGCGCCGCCCGTGAAACCGACCAGTGAAGGGGAACAGCATGTCCGACCTGGACGTGTCGATGAAGGACATGATGGCGATCGACGGTGCGATCGGCGCCGCCGTCGTCGACTACAACAGCGGCATGGCCCTCGGGACGCTGGGCAGTTCCAAGAGCCTGGACCTGCAGGTCGCCTCGGCGGGCAACACCGAGGTCGTGCGCGCGAAGCTGCGCACGATGGAGCAGCTGGGCATCAAGGAGGAGATCGAGGACATCCTGATCACGCTGAGCGGCCAGTACCACGTGATCCGTCCCGTGACCGGCCGCAAGGGCAAGGGCCTGTTCCTCTACCTCGCGCTGGACCGCGGCCGCGCGAACCTGGCCCTGGCGCGGCACCGGCTCAAGCAGATCAAGGAGAACCTGACGATCTGAGGTGCCGGCCCGTCCCGTCCGGGCCGCGGCCCGGACGGGACGGGCCGGGGGTGGCCAAGGTCGGCGTGGTGGGCCCCGCGCGGCGGCCCCAGGATGTAGGGTGATCTTGTCGGCGAGTGGGGAAGCTCGTTCGGCCGGGGCGGCCCGTTCTCTTCGGAGGACGGGCCGCTTCGCGTTGCGGGGAAAACCTCAGGGGGTATTCAGGCGACTTTCAGGAAAGGGTGGAAGCCTCGGTAAGGATCAGGGGAGGGGGATCGGCGTTGGCGGAACGTACCGTGCAGGCGCGGAAGGCCTCGGAGGGGCTGCTGCTCGTCGTCGAGGACGAGCCGAACATCCTGGAGCTGCTCGCCGGCAGCCTCCGCTTCACCGGCTTCGAGGTGATCACGGCGACCAACGGGGCGGACGCCGTGCAGGCCGCGCGGCGGCGCCGGCCCGACCTCATCGTGCTGGACGTCATGCTCCCGGACATCGACGGGTTCGACGTGGCCCGCAGGCTCCGCTCGGGCGGCGACCACACCCCGGTGCTGTTCCTCACGGCGCGGGACGCCGTCCAGGACCGGATCAAGGGCCTGACGATCGGCGGCGACGACTACGTCACCAAGCCGTTCAGCCTGGAGGAGGTCATCGCCCGGATCCGCGCGGTGCTGCGGCGGTTCCGGGGCGGCGCGCAGGAGCCGACGCCGCGGATGGTGTTCGCCGACATCGAGCTGGACGAGGACAGCCACGAGGTGTGGCGCGGCGGCAAGCCGATCCAGCTGTCGCCGACCGAGTTCAAGCTGCTCAGGTATCTGATGGCCAACGCGGGCCGGGTGCTGTCCAAGCCGCAGATCCTCGACCACGTGTGGAACTACGACTTCGGCGGCGACGTCGGGATCGTGGAGTCGTACGTGTCGGCGCTGCGGCGGAAGGTCGACAACGTCGAGCCCCGGCTCATCCACACCCTGCGGGGCGTCGGCTACGTCCTGCGATTGCCGCCGGACCAGGGCTGATGGCCCTTCAGGCGCTGCGTGCCCTGCCCGGGCGCACACCGCTGCGGGTCAAGCTGATCGCGGGCATGCTGGTGCTGGTCGCGCTCGGCATGGCGGTGATGAGCGGCGCCGGCGTCTCGGTGCTCAGCCAGTACCTGGTGAGCCGATCCGACCAGCAGCTCCAGTCGACGTTCGGGCCGGTGGCGGCGCAGATCGTCCCGCAGATGGGCCGCCGCAACATGGAGGTGCGGCTGCCCGGCGAGATGTACGTGCTGGTCCAGGACGCGGACGGGCGGTGGCGGCAGAGCATCAACGCGCTGGGCGACACCGGCCGCCCGCGCGTCCCCGCCGACCTGGGGAAGCGGCTCGGCGAGCCGTTCACCGTGCCGGGGCAGGGCGGTTCGGGCGCGCCGTGGCGGATCTTCGCCGAGCCGCTGGACGGCGGCGCGGTCCTGGTGCTCGGGCTCAGCCTGGACGAGGTGCGCCGCACCGTGAACCGGCTGATGGTGATCGACGTGATCGTGGGCCTGCTGGTGGTGACCGTGCTGGCCGCGGCCGGGGTGTGGGTGGTGCGGGCCAGCCTGCGCCCGCTGGCGGCGATCGAGGAGACCGCCGGGGCGATCGCGACCGGCGACCTGTCCCGGCGGGTGCCCGAGGCCGATCCGCGCACGGAGGTGGGGCGGCTCGGCCGTTCGCTCAACAGCATGCTCGCCCAGATCGAGTCGGCGTTCGGGGCGCGGGCCCAGTCGGAGGCGGCGGCGCGGCGGTCGGAGGAGACCGCGCTGCGCTCGGAGGAGCGGATGCGGCGGTTCGTCGCGGACGCCAGCCACGAGCTGCGCACGCCGCTGACCGCCATCCGCGGCTTCGCGGAGTTCTACCGGCAGGGCGCGGCGCGGACGCCCGAGGAGCTCGACCGGCTCGTGGGCCGCATCGAGGAGATGGCCGAGCGGATGGGCCTGCTGGTGGAGGACCTGCTGCTGCTGGCCCGGCTCGACCAGCAGCGGCCCATCGAGAAGCGGCCGGTGGACCTGCTGGCCATCGCGGCCGACAGCGTCCAGGAGACGCGGATGGTCGCGCCGGACCGTTCGATCGAGCTGTCGGTCGAGGGCGGGGTGGCGTACCAGGTGCTGGGGGACGAGCCGCGCCTGCGCCAGGTGCTCGGGAACCTGCTCACCAACGCGGTCACGCACACGCCCGCGGGCACGGCGGTGACGGTACGGCTGAAGCCCGGTTCGCTGGGGGACGCCTCCGCGGCGGTGTGCGAGGTGGCCGACGAGGGGCCCGGCCTGTCGGCGGAGCAGGCGGAACGCGTCTTCGAACGCTTCTACAGGGCCAATCCGTCCCGTTCACGCGAAGACGGCAGCACGGGCCTCGGCCTGGCGATCGTGGCCGCGCTCGTGGGCGCGCATGAGGGGAAGGTCGAAGTGGACTCCACCCCTGGGGAGGGCGCCGTGTTCCGTGTGATCCTTCCGCTCGCCACCTGAACGTTCGCATTCAGGCGACTTTCAGGTTGGTTCCAGGCTTGCTCCAGACCGGATGGACATTCTGATGGTGGAGAGAGTCAGGGGGATCAGATGATCGCGGACCAGCCGAACGAGAGCCCGTACGGGGCCCGGCGCCCTTGGCCGACGAGGCCGGAGGACGTCAGGGTCGCACCGCGACCGGAGGCCCAGGCGGCGCACGGCACGCCTGCCGCTCCGGGCGCGCAGGGCGGCACGGGGGTGCCCAGCGGACCGGGCGGCCCCGGCGGGCCGGGCGGACCGGGCGGACCGGGCGGGCCGAGCGGGCCCTACGGGGGTGGCGCGCCCTACGGGGGCGGCGGGACGTTCGGCGGATGGCAGGGCCCGCCGCCGCAGCCCGGTAACCCCTACCTGCCCGGGCCGGAGCCCGCGCGGCGGGGCAACTGGTCGCTGCGGCAGAAGATCGCCGCGGCCGGGGCCGTGTTCGCCCTCGCGCTCGGAGCCGGCGGATTCGGCGCCGTGGCGGCGCTGGAGCTGGCGGGGCCGCAGGGCGGGCTGTCCGGCCCGACCGCGGTGGCCGGGGTGACGAGCAAGTCGACGGTCGCGCAGGTGGCGGCGGCCGTGCAGCCGAGCGTGGTGGCGATCCAGACGCAGACCCGGTCGGGAAGCGGCGGGGGCTCGGGCGTGATCCTGCGTTCGGACGGCACGATCCTCACCAACGCCCACGTGGTGGAGGACGTCGGGCAGATCTCGGTGCGGTTCAGCGACGGCAGGACGGCGCCCGCGACCGTCATCGGCACCGACCGCAGCAAGGACATGGCCGTGATCAAGGCGTCCGGGGTGTCCGGGCTGAAGCCCGCCGCGCTCGGTGACAGCCGCTCGCTCGCGGTCGGCGACACGGTGCTGGCGATGGGCAGCCCGCTGGGCCTGGACGGCTCGGTGACCTCGGGCATCGTCAGCGCGCTGGGACGGGAGATCCAGGAGGGCGGGCGGCAGCCCGACGCGCAGGTGCCGCCGTACCTGCGCGAGCAGGTGTCCCAGCGGGAGAGCACGGTGATCAAGAACGCGATCCAGACCGATGCCGCGATCAACCCCGGCAACTCCGGCGGGGCGCTGGTGAACGCGTCCGGGCAGGTGATCGGGATCAACACCGCGATCGCCACGTCCGGCAGCGGCTCGGGCAGCATCGGGGTCGGCTTCGCGATCCCGATCAACGACGCCGGGAGGGCGGCCGAGGCGATCATCTCCACCGGCGGGCGCTGAGCCCGCGGCGAGCACGCCGCACAGCGCCGTCGCGGTGCCGGAGGGCGGAACCGCGGCGGTCAGGGGAGGCGGCGGTCGTGTGATCCCCAGGGGGTCGGGGTCGCACGACCGCCGCCGTCGTCGTTTCCGGGACTTGCATGGCTAACGCTGTTAGCCTATGGTGAGGCTAACAGCGTTAGCCTGCCTTGCGCAGCCCGGTCCAGGAGGCCGCCATGCCCGTCCGCACCCTCGCCGCGATCATCGCCCTGCTGGTCGCCGTGCCCGCCGGCCTCTACACGTGGACCCGGCTCAAGCCCCGCGAGATCCGCACCGAGATCGAGATCGACGCCGCGCCCGGCCCCGTCTGGCGGGTCCTCACCGACCTGCGCGCCTACCCCGACTGGAACCCGTTCATCATCAGCGCCGAGGGCGAGGTCCGGGAGGGCGGCCGGCTCACCAACAAGCTCACCCAGAAGGGCGGCGGCACGCTGACGTTCAGCCCGACGATCCTGGTCGCCGCGCCGGACCGCGAGCTGCGCTGGCTGGGCCGCCTCATCGTCCCGGGCGTGCTGGACGGCGAGCACTACTTCCGCCTGGAGGCGCTCGACGGCGGCCGCACGCGCCTCGTCCACGGCGAGCGGTTTACCGGCGCGCTGGTGCCCTTCGCCGGGGGGCCACTGGACGTGGCGGACGGCTTCCGGGCCATGAACGCCGCACTCAAGTCCAGGGCCGAGACAATGGCCCGATGACCGACGACCGGCAGCCGGCGCTGACGCCGCTGACACCGCGGGCGGCCGAGATCGTCTCGGCCGCCCGCGACCTCGTGGAGGAGAGCGGCCCCGAGGCCCTGACCATGCGGGTCCTGGCCGACCGCATCGGGATCCGCGCCCCCTCCCTCTACAAGCACTTCCCGGACAAGGGCGCGGTCGAGGCGGCGCTGATCGAGCAGGGCCTGGCCGAACTCGGCGCCGCGCTGCGGGCGGCCGTGGCCAGTGAACGGCCCGTCCCCGAACTGCTGCGCACGTACCGCGCCCAGGCCCTCGCCAACCCCAACCTCTACCGGCTCAGCACCGCGGGCCCGCTGCCCCGCGAACGCCTCGCGCCCGGTCTGGAGGACTGGGCGGGCGAGCCGTTCTTCCTCGCGGTGGGGGAGCCGCACCTGGCGCAGGCGCTGTTCGCCTTCGCGCACGGCATGGTGATACTGGAGATCGACCGCCGTTTCCCCGAGCAGTCCGACCTGGACCGGACCTGGACCGAGGGCGCCCGCGCCTTCGCCGCGGGCCGTACACCCGCCGTGGAAAAGGGAGCGACATGATCGGCCGGTGGAAGGGATAATCGAGACATGCCCGGCGACATCCATGTACGCGACTCGGTCTCCATCCCGGAGTCCGAGTTGGCCTGGCGCTTCTCCCGTTCCTCGGGGCCGGGCGGCCAGCACGTCAACACCAGCGCCACGGCGGCCGAGCTGTCGTTCGACGTCGCGAACTCGCCGTCGCTGCCCGAGCCGTACCGGCAGCGCGCGCTCGAACGGCTGGCGGGACGCCTCAGCGGGGGCGTCCTGTCGATCCGGGCCGAGGAATACCGCTCGCAGGCGCGCAACCGTGACGCCGCCCGCGCGCGCTTGGCCGCGATCCTCTCCGAGGCCATCGCGCCACCGCCGAAGAAGCGCATCCCCAAGAAGAAGCCGCGCGGCATCAACGAGCGCCGCCTGGAGAACAAGCGGCGCCGCTCGGACATCAAGAAGCAGCGCTCAGGGCGCTGGCATTAACGCCAAGCCGGGGTCAGGGCTGGGCGGCGCGGATGGCGCGCATGGCCTCGCGGCGAGCCTCGCCTGACAGGACGTCGATGTAGACCTCGCCGCGCAGATGACCGCACTCGTGCTGGAGGCACCGGGCGAAATAGCCGGTCCCCTGGACGCGTACCGGCTTGCCCTTGATGTCGACGCCCTCGACCACGGCGCGTGCATGGCGGGCGGTGGTGAAGTGGAGGCCGGGCAGGGACAGGCAGCCCTCCGGTTCGGAGACGAGCTCCCCGTCCGCCTCGACCAGCGTGGGGTTGGCGACGTGGCCCACGTGGCGGCGGCCCTTGTCGTCCTTGCAGTCGTAGACGAACAGCTGGAGCGGCACACCGATCTGGTTCGCGGCGAGACCGGCGCCCTGCGCCTCGTACATCGACACGAACATGTCGTCGACGAGCCGTTCCAGGGAGGAGTCGAACGCGCGCACGGGATCGCACTCCGTCCGCAGCACCGGATCGCCCAGTCTCCGGATGGGCCGTACGGTGCCGCGCCCCCCGCTCCCCCCGGACCGCCTCGCTCATCCCAAGATCTTATAAAGCGAGCGGTGCCCGGCGAACCGCCGGGCACCGCTCGCGCCAACGACCTCCACGCCGGGCCCTGCCCGGCGGCATGTTCTCCCGACCGCTCGGGCGGGCCGGCTCAGGCAGGCTCGCCCGGACCGCGTCCGGACGGCGGCAGCGGCCGGTCGGCCGGGTCGTCCAGGTCGGAGCCCGGGGCCGCGGCCTTGGGCTGGGACGGACCGGCGGACGGGACCGGCGGCACCGGCTTGTCGACCAGCGTGGGCTCGGGCTCGGCCTTCTTGATCGCCGGGTGCGGCTGGCCGGATCCGGACGGCGCCGGACCGGACGCCGGGCCCGAGGCGGACCCGGATCCCGGCGCGGAGCCGGACCCCGCGGGGGAGCCGGCGACCGGGGCGCCGGACGGCCCGCCCGCCGCGGGGGCGGGGGCAGGGGCGGCGTGCTTGGGCGCCACGGGCGCGGCGTGCTTGGCGCTCGACGGGGCCGACGGAGACGAGGGAGCCGAAGGGGCCGACGGACCCGACGGGGACGAGGGGGCCGGCGACGGCGACGGCGGACCGCCCGCGGGCTTGGCCGGGGCGGCGGGGGCCGTGGCGGCCGGGGCCGGGCTCGGCGCCGGGGCCTTGGCGGCCGGGGCGGGCGACGGCGCGGGGGCGGGCTTGCGCTGCGGAGCCGGGGCGGACGGAGCCGGCCCGGTGTGCTGCTTGACCGCGTCCTCGACCATCTTCTCCAGCGGACCGGCCTCGTTCTCCGCCGTGAGCAGCCGGTGCAGCGTCTCGCTGATCTCGGTGAGCCGCTGCAGCGCCTGGGTGTGGTTCTTGGTGAGCTGGGTGAGCCGCTGGGTGGCGCCCTCGTTGATCACGCTGGCCCGGCGCTCGGAGGCGGTGAGGGTGCGCTCGGCCTCCAGCCGGGCGCTGGTCACCGTCTGCTCGGCCTCCTGGGTGGCCGCGGTCAGGACGCTGTCGGACTCCTTCTTGGCCGCCGCCAGCACCTGCTCGGCCTTCTGCTCGGCCTGGGCGAGGTCCTTGTCGGCGTGCGCGCGGGCCTCGTCGGTGATCCGCTTGGACTCCTGCTCGGCGTCCTTGCGGATCTGCTGGCCCTTGGCCTCGGCCTCGGCGACCTTGTCCTTGGCCTCGTCCTCGGCCAGGTTGATGATCTGCCGGAGCCGGTCGCTCAGATCGTCCCCGGTGGGCTTGCGAGCCTCGCGGACCTCGGCCATCTCGCGGCGGGTGCGCTCGACGTCGTCGAGCGCGCGGGCGAGCCGGGTCTCCAGCTCGCGGATCTGGTTCTGGCTGCGGGCGATGTACTCGTCGACCTGGCGGCGGTTGTAGCCGCGCATGACGATCTCGAAGGTCTCCTCGCGGAGAAGGTTCGGCAGGATTTCTGCTTCGTTGCTCATGGTGCCTTGGGGGGTCGTTGGCGGGGGCTGATCACCCCGTCAGGGTCGGAGAGAGCGCAGGCTCGTGGTCCTCGCCCGCGCGTCACGGCCTCGCGTGGCACGGCGGGCTGCACATCATCGGAAACGTCCAGGGTCGACTCTTGTCCGGTCCACCCCATTCGCGCAAGCGGAATGCCTGTTCTCGCTGCAGTTTCTTCTGCCACGGTGATGCGCCAAGTCACCCGATTTCAGGAAATTTCGCGTCTATGGCCGTGCGGTGGGCAACCTACCGTCACGCCTTCCCCGTCCGGTTCCGCGACCCGCCCGCCCCGCCCCGGTGCCGCCCCGGCGCAGGACACCGCCTTACCATCTCCGGCATGAGCTATGTCGGGTCTTTGGGCGAGGACGGGCCGCGCATCCACCCCGAGGCGTGGGTGGCGCCGGGCGCGGTCGTGGTCGGCAAGGTGACGCTGGGCCGCGCCTCCAGCGTCTGGTACGGCTCGGTGCTGCGCGGCGACGACGAGGAGATCATCGTCGGCGACGAGGTCAACATCCAGGACCTGAGCTGCCTGCACGCCGATCCCGGGACCCCGGCCCTCCTGGAGGACCGGGTCAGCCTCGGGCACAAGGCGATGGTCCACGGCGCGCACGTGGAGACCGGCGCGCTGATCGGCATCGGCGCCATCGTCATGAACGGCGCCCGCATCGGCGCCGGCACCCTCGTCGCCGCCGGGGCCCTGGTCGGCCCGGGCAAGAAGATCCCCGCCGGGGTGCTGGTGGCGGGCGTCCCGGGCAAGATCGTCCGGGAGTTGAACGACGACGACCGGGCCATCCTGCGCCTCACCCCCGATTCCTACATGGACAAGGCCAAGCGCCACGCGACCGCGGAATGGCGCGACGCCTAGCAAAGAATTTCCGCCGGGACGGCTGAGGCGGTTGAGGCTCGCGGGAAAGCACCCTATTTGACCTGCGCGTACGCGTTTTTGTCGGGCTCGTGGGGAGTTCGGCGGGTCTCGGGCTGACTACGATGACCACGTGGTGTGGGGACCGGGCTATGGCAGTGCTCCGCCGCCCAGCCCCCCGAGGGGGGAAGATCCGTTCTCGGCGGCAGAGCGTGACACGCGGGCGATGGTGGCCGCCGGATGGTGGCCGTCTGCGCCTCCTCAGCAGCGCCAGCACGCCATCGGGGGGCGGCTCCTCGTCCTGCCCGACGGCACGTGGTGGGCGTTCGGGGCGTGGGCCCGGTGGTACCGGCTGCACCCGTCCGACGGCCAGTGGTACCTGTGCCCTCCACCGCGCACGCCCGAGGTCCGCATGGCCGCCCGGCCCGCGGGGCAGGGCGGCGGCCAGGTGCCCGCGCTGCCGCCGCACGTCGTGCCCGCGGGGCCCGACTTCTCCTACGACCCGTCTCCTGTACGGCCCTTCGTCGGCCGGGGGTTCGACGGCGACCTGAGCCTGCGCGTGCGCGCGACCGTCGACTCCGCCGCGGCGCTGCCCACGCAGGAGTACCCGCACTGGTCGTCGCAGTTCACCCCGCAGACGCCCTCGACCGTTGCCGCCTCCTGGGGCGTGATGCTGTGGTGCGCGGCGGCCCCGGTGTTCGACTCGCGCTTCGACGCGCAGTTGCTCGACCACTGGAAGCAGTACCGGGCCAAGCCGCTGCCCGATGTGGACGGGCCACGCTGGCTCACCCCTCCTCCTCTGGAAACCCTGGTCGCGCTCTACGCCGAACGCCTGCGCGCCAGCCGCGTCGACGCGGCGGTGGTCGTACTGCGGACGATGTGGGCGGTGGCCAGCGCGCTACGCGAAGACCCTCGCTTCCAGGTACGGGCCGACGCGCTCCTGGCGATGCTCAGCGCAACCCTCAGCAACCCGACCGTCGACTACGGGGCGCTCCCGTACGGCGACCAGGCGATCGTGCAGCAGTGGCTGACCCGCTGCCCGCCCCACCTGGTGCCCGCGCTGCGGAACGAGAGTTCGCAGGGCGACAACTTCCGGCACGCCTTCTACGCGCTCTCCGAAGAGGTCGCGCGGCACGTGGGCGACCCCGGCGACCCCTCGTACGTCGAGCCCCGCCTGGTGTCCGCCGCGCTGCTGGCCGCCGACCTGGCCACCGTGCGCAAGGACGTGGCGGCCAACGTCGTCCCCTGGCTCGACCCCGAGATCCGCTACACCGTCCAGGCGGTGCTGCACCAGAACGGGCACCCCCTGCGCCGCCTCTGGCCCGACGACCTGCGCCTGCCGAGGCCGCTGGGGTCGGTCTCGGGCAAGGGCGCCGAAACGCTCCTCGCCACGACGTACGAGCTGGATCTGGCCTGGTGCAGGCTGGCCGGGGGCATGCCCGCGCGCCCCCGGGGCTTCCCCGTACCGAACGCGATCGCGGCCGGTCTCGTGGGACGGAGCCGGGTACGGGCCACCGCCGGGGCGCCCACCATCGCGCCCTCGGCGCAGGCCCAGGCCGCCCAGCACTCGCCTCCGCCGCCTCCGCCCCCGTACGGGGCCCAGTCGCAGCCGGGATTCCCGCCGGGCGCGCGCCGCCCGTCGCAGCCTGCCGGTGAGGCCGACCGGCCCTTCGTGCAGCCTCCCGCGCAGCCGGGTGCGGGCCCGGCGCCGTTCGCTCCGCCCGACCCGCAGATAGCCGCGTTCTCGGCCTCGGAGGAGAAGCAGGAGGGGAGCGCCGTCCCGCCGTACACCGCGCTCGGCCTGCAGAGGCAAGCCCCCGGCCCCGCGGTTCCTGGCCAGCCCGCAGCAGGGCCGCAGGGCCCGTCCCCCGCAGGTGCCTTCGGCATGCCCGGCACCCCGCCCGGCCCTCCGCCTGGCACGCCCTACGCTCCGCCCGGCCCGGACCCCCAGCAGCCGCAGCAGCCCTACGGCCAGCCCCCGCAACCCCCGCAGCCTCCACAGCAGGAGGAGGAGAAGGCGGACGAGCACCTCGCGCCGCCGTACACGCAGCTCGGATACCAGCCTTCAGGCGCTCCCCAGGGGCCTCCTGCGCCGCTCCAGCAGCCCCCGGGGCCTCCCCAGCCCATGCAGCCTCCCCCCGGGCAGGTGCCGCCTCCTCCGGGGCCCAGGCAGCAGCAGCCGCCCATGCAGCAGCCTCCGATGCCGCAGCAGCCCGCCGCGCATCAGCAGGAGGCCGCCCAGCCGCCCGTGCCCCCGCCGCCGCCCGCGCAGCCTCAAGACCGCCCCCGCACACGAGTCCTGGGCGCGGAAGACCTGGGCGAGGCCGCGGGCGAGCAGAACGTCCCCGGTGCGCTCCACCCCCCGCAGCCGCCGCCCACGCCCGGTGGCCGCGACGCCGGTCCCGGGACGCGGATCATGTCCGAGACCATGGTCGGGAACTTCGACTTCCTCGACGACACCCCGTCCCCCGAGACGCCCGTCCACAAGATCCCGCCGCCCAAGGACAGGTCCGAGCGGCGCTCCCTGGAGCGGTTCGGCATCAACTTCGTCTCCGGCACCGAGGACGCGGGCGACCTGCTCGACGGCCTGCGCGTGCAGGCCGAGCGCTGGAAGTCCTCCGGTGGCGGCGCGGGCGGCGCGGGCGGCGCGGGCGGCGGCTCGGCCGTGGACCAGACCCGGATGGACGTCGGCCCGGCCACCCGCCTGGACGCGGGCCCCGCGACCCGCCTCGACGGCGTCGGCGGCGCGACCCGGTTCGACGGCGGCGCGGCCCCCTCGGCCCCCTCCGCCCGTATGCCGAACGTGCTCATCGTCGGCGCCCCGCACAGCGGCCAGCGGCGGCTGTCCAGGCTGATCGCCCTGACGCTGGCCGACGCCGGGATGGGCGACGGCGCCATCCGCGCCCACGACGCCGACGACGTCCGCGACGCGCCCGCCGAGCGGCTGCCGGCCCTGGTGACCCGGCCCGGCCCCGCGATCCTCTTCGAACGGCTCGACGTGGCGATCACCGGCGCCGGCGACCCGGCGGCGGTCGCGACCGCCGTGCGCCGGGCCCGCCGCAGCCCCGCCGCCACCGCGCCGCTGATCGCGACCTGCGAGCCGCGCGCCTACAAGCGGCTGCTGCAGGACCATCCGCGGCTGATCGAGGTGTTCCGGGTGTACCGGCTGCCCGACTTCGGCGACCTCGACCGCCGGATGACGCTGCTGCACCTGCTGGCCGACGAGCGGCGGGTCACGATCGGGTCGTCGGCGCTGGAGGTCGCCCGCGAGGACCTGGACCGCCTGCGCGGCCCCGGCGACCTGGTGAACGCCCGGCTCGTCGAGGCCTATCTCGACCAGGCCTGCCAGCGGCATCTGGAGCGGGCCGGCGGCGCCTCCCGCGACCGGCTCGTCCTGGCCCCCGACGACCTCGCCGGCGTCGCCGAGGGCATCGAGCCGGCGCTGCGCCCGCCCGGCGACATCGACGGCTACCTGCGCCAGCTCGACCAGCTCACCGGCCTGCGGGAGGTCAAGCAGGCGGTGCGGGAGCTGGCCGACGACGCCGCGCTGGCCGCCGACCGGGCCCGGCACGGCGTGGGCGGCCGCGACCGGCTGCACCTGGTCTTCGTGGGCCCGTCCGGCACCGGCAAGACGACCGTGGCCGGGCTGCTCGGCGGGATCTACGCCGCGCTCGGCCTGCTGGACTCCGGCCATGTGGTGGCCTGCCGTCCCGTCCACCTGTCCGGCCGCGACCAGCTCGACACCGAGGCCCGGGTCGCGAGCATGGTCGACCAGGCGCTGGGCGGGGTGCTGCTGATCCAGGAGGCCTACCGGCTCGACCGCGTCCCCGCCGTGGTGAACGAGCTGCTGCGCTGCATGCGGCAGCGCGGGCGCAGGCTGATGGTGGTCTGCTCCGGCCTGGCCGCCGAGATGGAGGGGTTCCTCGCGGGCAATCCGTCGTTCCAGGCCGAGTTCGGCCGGACGCTGGAGTTCGAGGGCATGGGCGACCGCGACCTGGTCGGGCTGTTCCAGGCGTACGCCGAGCGCGACCTGTACCTGCTGGACGAGGAGCTGCGGGTCGAGCTGCTGGCCCGGTTCGCCCGGCTTCGCGACGATCCGCAGTTCGCCTTCGCCCGCACCGTCCGGCAGCTGTTCGAACAGACCATCGCCCGGCAGGCCGCACGCCTGGCCGGGGTCGACGTCAACGCGGCCACCGTGGCCCGCCTCACCGCCCGCGACCTGCCCGAGTCGCCCCTGGAGCAGATGATGGGGGATTTCCGGGAGCGAGGGTGACCATCCGTAGATAGTCCGCATCCAATGCGCGTGGCCGGGAAGACCCGTCCCGAGAGTGGTTCTGGAATGGCCCTCTTGGGTCATGTGCCCGCGGGCTACGGACGCGTAGCCTCGGTACGGGTGTGGGGAACGAACGGAGGTGGACGCGGTGCGCCAGCACACTTTCGACCTGCGCGTCCACGACCGGGTCGCGCTGGATGAGATCGAACTCTATGCCGAGATTCTCAGCGCGGTGGCGGCGGCCGAGCGGCCGTTGACGCTGGACGAGATCGACATGGTGCTCGGGCTGCGTTCGGGTGAGGCCGGTCGTCGCGAGCTGACGCCACAGGACCGATAGTTCCGCAACAGGCCGGGGACGCCCTCCGAGCGGCGTGCCCGGCTTCCGCTTTGCCCGCGGCGGTCCCGCATTGGCTCGGGCAGCGGTTCCATGGTGACTTCGGGGGCACTCTTTAGTGGCTGATGCCCCGCCCTTGCTCGAGCTTTTCGTCCAGTCGCAGAGTGAGTTGACTCACACCATTCCGACTACACTCTGTGAGTGCTTCGTCACAGAGAATGTTCGCGCGATGGAAAACAAGCTCTCTCCGCCCCGACAGGGCCCTCTCCCGTGCGTGTGCATTGGTGTCCCAAGGGCAGTCTTGTAGGTGAGAGGACGGCGGACGGCAGCCGAAGGCGAGGCAAAGGTTCTTTTTACGCCTGGTTGCGCCTACGATCCTCTGCGGACCGTCACGGCACATCAGGAGTACGAACGTGCGCTTGCGTCTCACGCCGCGTGAGGACAGCTTCTACGACATGTTCGCCGACTCGGCGAACAACCTGGTCACCGGCGCCAGGCTGCTCGTGGAGCTCATCAGCGACGGCGCCGACCGGGAAGCGATCGCGGAGAAGATGCGCGCCTGCGAGCACGCGGGCGACGAGTGCACCCACGCGATCATGCGCCGGCTCAACGAAACGTTCATCACCCCGTTCGACCGCGAGGACATCTACCGGCTGGCCTCCACGATCGACGACGTGATGGACGAGATGGAGGAGGCCGCCGACCTCGTCGTGCTCTACAAGATCGAGGAGTTCCCCAAGGGCATCGTGCACATGGTGGAGGTGCTCGAGCGGGCCGCCGAGCTGACCGCCGAGGCGATGCCCCGGCTGCGCTCGATGAAGGAGCTCAACGAGTACTGGATCGAGATCAACCGGCTGGAGAACCAGGGCGACCAGGCCTACCGCAAGCTGCTGGCGCACCTGTTCGGCGGTGACTACGACGCGCTGACGGTGATGAAGCTCAAGGAGGTCATCGACCGGCTGGAGGAGGCCGCGGACGCTTTCGAGCACGTGGCCAACACGGTCGAGACCATCGCGGTCAAGGAATCATGAGCTCGTCGGGCGAGGTGCGGACCTCCCGGGACGCCGAGGAGGCCGCGGAACCCCCCGCGCCCAGAGGTCCCGGCGAGGTCCGGGACGAGACCGGGGCCGCCCTCCGGACGGCCAACGGCGCCGGCGGTTCCGGCGGCTCGGACGCGAGCCTGGTGATGGACCAGCCCCCCGGCGCCGAGCCTTCGCTGGCCGAGCAGGCCCGCCGCGGCCCGGTGAAGTTCTGGCCGCTGCTGCTGCTCGCGGTGCTGGCGGTCATGGCGGCGGGGGCGCTCGGGCTGCGCCAGGACGCGCAGACCGCGGTCCTCATCCTGGTCATCGTGGTCGCGCTGGTCTTCGACTACACCAACGGGTTCCACGACGCGGCCAACGCGATCGCGACCTCGGTGTCGACCCGGGCGCTGACCCCGCGGGCGGCGCTGCTGATGGCCGCGGTGATGAACCTGATCGGCGCGCTGCTGGGCGTCGAGGTGGCCAAGACGGTCAGCGAGGTGATCACCCCGCCGAGCGGGCTGCACGGGCTCACCGTGGTCGCCGCCGGGGTGCTCGGCGCGATCACCTGGAACATGATCACCTGGTACTTCGGGCTGCCGTCGTCGTCCTCGCACGCCCTCATCGGCGGCGTGGTGGGCGCGGGCCTGGCCTCGGCGTCCAGCGTCAGCTGGGACAAGGTCGTCGACAAGGTGGCCGTCCCGATGGTGATCTCCCCGGTGGTCGGCTTCTGCCTGGCCTACCTGGTGATGGTGGCGATCCTGTGGATCTTCCGGCGGGCGCACCCGAGCCGGGTCGGCCGCCGGTTCCGGATCGCGCAGTCGCTGTCGGCGGCGTCCATGGCGCTCGGGCACGGCCTGCAGGACGCGCAGAAGACGATGGGCATCATCGTGCTGGCGCTGGTCACCACCGGGCACGCCAGCGGCGAGACCGTCCCGCTGTGGGTGATCGTCTCCTGTGCCGGCGCGCTGTCGCTGGGCACCTACGCGGGCGGCTGGCGGATCATGCGGACGCTGGGCCGGAAGGTGATCGAGCTCGACCCGCCGAAGGGCTTCGCCGCGGAAGCGACGGCCTCCATGATCCTTTACGCCGCCGCCTACATCTGGCACGCTCCAATCTCCACCACCCACACGATCACGTCCTGCATCATGGGCGCGGGCGCCACCAAGCGCCTGTCGGCGGTCCGCTGGGGCGTGGCCGGCAACATCGTGCTGGCCTGGGTGCTGACGATGCCGATGGCCGCCGCCGTGGCCGCGATCGTCTACTGGGCCGTCCACCTCTTCGGCGCCTGACCGCCCCCGGCCGGAACGCCGGGGGCGCTCTGGCGGCGCCTACCGGCCGGAGATGCGGTCCAGGGCGGGCGGGGCGATCGGGGAGTTCGCGCCGAGGTGGGCGACGAACGCGTCCAGGTCGATCGGGCCGAGCACCTGGTCCGCGCCCTCGGTGAACGTGGTGAAGCCGTCACCGCCGCCCAGCAGGAAGTTGTTGGTGGCTACCTTGTAGGACGCGGCCGGGTCGACCGCCGTCCCGTCCACCGCGATGCCGGAGACGCGGTCGCCGACCGGCCTGCTCCGGTCGATGGTGAAGCGCAGCGTGGACGACGGCTGCAGGATCTTCTCGCCCGAACCCGTCCACTGCTGCTCCAGCAGCGCGTCGAGCTGCGCGCCCGTCAGGGTGACCACGCCCATGACGTTGTTGAACGGCTGCACCGCGAATGCCTCGCCGTAGGTCACCACGCCGTCGCCCTCGGAACCGGACGCCCGGTGCACCAGGTCGGCCCGCACGCCGCCCGGGTTCATCAGCGCGACCTGCGCGCCGTGCCCCTTCATCGACGCCAGCTGCGCGTCGGCGATCACGTCCCCGAGCGCGGTCTCGCCCGCGGGGGAGGGGGCCCGGGTGAGGTCGGCCGTGATCGACCCGACCGGCTTGTTCGCGATCTCCGCGACCCGGTCCTTCCACGTCTGGACGAACCGCTCGGTCGCCGGGTCCGCCGGGACGTCCCGGGTGACCACGTGGTTGTCGCCCTTCAGGGACGAGCGGACGACGTCGCCCGTGCGGCGGTCCACCGCGAAGTCGACCTGGGTGATGACCCGTCCGAACGAGGACCCGGACGAGTACAGCCGGGGCCGTCCCGCCGGGTCGGTCACCGAGCACACGTACTGCTGGTGGGTGTGCCCGGCCAGCACCATGTCGATCTCGGGGTCGGCGTCGCGGGCGATGCGCGTCCCGGCGCCGGGGACGACCCCGCACGCGTCCGGCCGCTGCCCGGCCGGCGTCTGGTCGCCCTCGTGGACGAGCAGCACCATCGACCGCACCCCGCGCCGCTTGAGCTCCTTGGCGGCGCGGTTCGCGGCGGCGACCTCGTCGTCGAAGGTCAGCCCCTTGATCCCGTCCGCGCTGACGATCGTCGGGGTGGTCTTGGTGACGACGCCGATGAACCCGACCCGCACCCCGTTGATCTTCCGGATGGTCCAGGGCTTCAGGATCGGCGTGCCGCCCTTCTCCTTCAGCACGTTGGCGGCGAGGTAGTCGAACGAGGCGCCCTTCCACCTGCCCGCCGGGGAGCAGCCGTCCACCGGGTGGCAGCCGCCGTGCTGGATGCGGCGCAGCTCCTGGTGGCCCTCGTCGAACTCGTGGTTGCCGGCCGCCGACGCGGTGACGCCCACCCGGCCCAGGAACTCCACCGACGGCTCGTCGTGGTACGCGGCGGAGATCAGCGGCGAGGCCCCGATCATGTCGCCCTGCGCCACGGTCAGCGTGTCCCGGTTCGCCAGCCGCTTGAGGTGGGCGGCCACGTAGGCCGCGCCGCCCGCGGGGACGGACGCGCCGGTCTCGTCGACGGCCGTGCCGGAGCTGCCGGTGGGCGGCTCCAGGTTGCCGTGGAAGTCGTTCAGCGACAGCAGCCGAACGGACGCGGTGGGCGCGGGCTTGGCCGCGGCCGGCTGCGCGGCCACCGCCACCGCGGCGGCGACCGCCGTGCCGCACGCCAGGATGATGCGTCGTCGAGTCATCCTCGCACCGTAAGAGCGCGGGGCATCCGCTTCCGCGCACCTCGGTGACGTTTGCGTGACGGTTCGGTCAGGGGCGTGCTGCGCTCGCGGGGCCCGGCCGCATAGGCTGGCGATCATGAGCGAGGCGCCGCTGACCGAGTCCCAGATCGCCGAGGTGCTCGCCCTGGCCGAGGCCGCCACCGCGGCCGACGGCGCGGGCGCCCTCTCCGAGCACGCGCTGCTGCGGCTGCGCAACGGCGGCCACGGTCTCGTGATCACCGACGGCGGCGACCGCGACGCGGCCGGGATCGTCGCCTACGCCCATCTCGACCCGGCGACCGCCGAGGAGAGCGCCGCCGCCGAGCTGGTCGTCCACCCCGGCCACCGCGGCCGCGGCTACGGCCGCGCCCTGCTGCGCACCGTCCGGGAGCGGGCCGCCGGGCCGCTGCGCGTCTGGGCCCACGGCGACCTGCCCGCCGCCGCCAAGCTCGCCGAATCCGAGGGGCTCCGCCGCGTCCGCGCGCTCTACCAGATGCGCCGTCCCGCCGCCGACCCCCTCCCCGAGACCGAGGTCGCGGACGGGGTGCGGCTGCGCACGTTCGTCCCCGGGCAGGACGAGGCGGCCTGGCTGCGGGTCAACGGCCGCGCCTTCGCCGACCACCCCGAGCAGGGCGCGTGGACGCTCGACGACGTCCGGCAGCGCGAGGCCGAGTCCTGGTTCGACCCGTCCGGCTTCTTCCTGGCCGAGAACGACCGGGGCCTGGCCGGCTTCCACTGGACGAAGATCCACCCGGACGGCCTGGGCGAGGTCTACGTCGTGGGCGTCGACCCGGACGCCCAGGGCCTCGGCCTGGGCCGCACCCTCACCCTCGCGGGCCTGCACCACCTCCGCGACCGGGGCGTCCCGGCGATCCTGCTGTACGTGGACGAGTCCAACACCGCCGCCGTCCGCCTGTACGAGTCCCTGGGCTTCACCCGCCACACCGTGGACGTCATGTACGGCACCTAACGGTCGTCGGCCTCGGTTTTCGTGTAGAGGACGTCGCGGGCCTGCTCGGCGGCGCGGGCGAAGCTTTCGCCGACGTAGTCGAGGTAGCGGGCGATGCTCTCGAGGCGGACGGCGGCCGGGGTGCCGGGGCCGAGCACGCCGACACCCTTCTGGAGGACCTCGACCTGCCTGATGATGTCCTGGGCGGAGGCCATCATCGACTGGTAGTAGAGGTCGTCGTCGACGATGTAGCGCTCACGGCGGCGTTCGTCGCGCTCCCGGCGGACGAGGGTGTGCCTCTCCAGGAAGGCGACCGCCTTGGAGACGGACGCCGGGCTCACCTGCAGGCGCTGGACGAGTTCGGACGCGGTGAGGCTGGCGGAGTCGGTGGTGTAGAGGCAGACCAGCACCCGCGCCATCATCTTGGGCAGGCCCGAGGCCATGAGGACGTCGGTGAAGGTCTCCTCGTACTCGCGGACGGCCTCGACGTCGCGTCCGTGCGGCAGGGGGGCCGCCTGCGGCGCCCGGGACGAGGCGGACCGGCGCCGCTGGGCGCGCCGTTCCGTGGCGCGGTGGGCCAGGTCGGAGCGGTAGCCGGTGGGCCCGCCGTTGCGCATCACCTCACGCGTGACCGTTGAGGTCGGGCGGTCCAGGCGCCTGGCTATCTCCGCGTAGGCGAGCCCGTCGGCCAGCCCCAAGGCGATCTGCTGGCGTTCCTGCTGGGTGAGCCTGCCCCCTGGCATCGCGTTCTCCTTCGTGGTCCCTGATGCCTTCAGCATAGCGTTCACCTCACCATCATTGCAACGTGCGGGCAGGGTTTCGTTGCGTTACATCGACACCGGTTGCAACGATTTCACTGCTCTGAACTGGTAAAATGCTGAAACTGTGCAACGAGTAGATTGAAGAATCCTTGAAGGCAACGTAGCTTTTGCGATGTCGGAAACGAAACGGCACAACGCACAGGGAGCACACGATGCAGAAGTTCGCCACCCCCGCCCCGATCGCCGCCGTCCTGGAGATCCCCGCCGGGCGCGTGCAGTTCATCGCCGCCGACCGGGCCGACACCGCGGTCGAGGTCCTGCCCGCGGACGCCTCCAAGGGCCGCGACGTGAAGATGGCGGAGCAGACCACGGTCGAGTCCGCCGACGGCGTCCTGCGGATCGAGGCCCCGGCGAAGAACCAGTACCGCGGCCCCTCCGGTGCCATCGAGGTGACGGTCAAGCTGCCCGCCGGTTCCCGGGTCGGGGTCAAGGCGGTGAGCACCGAACTGCGGGGCGTCGGCCGGCTCGGCGACGTCGCCTTCGAGGGCGCCTACCGCCAGATCAAGCTGGACGAGGCCGCGAGCGTCCGCCTCACCGCGATCGACGGGGACGTCGAGGTCGGCCGGCTGGGCGGGCCCGCGGAGATCAGCACCACCAGGGGCGACATCCGCATCGCCGAGGCCGTGGGCGGCACGGTCGTGTTGCGGACCCAGTCCGGCGACATCTCGGTCGGCGCCGCGGCCGGCGTCTCGGCCTCCCTGGACGCCGGCACCGGACACGGCCGCGTCAGCAACGGCCTCAAGAACGACGGCACGGCGGAACTCGACATCCACGCCACCACCTCGCACGGCGACATCGACGCCCGCAGCCTCTGACCCGCAGCCGCTGAAGGAGCAGAACCATGACGAACCTGGCGATCGCAGCCCAGGGGCTGCGCAAGTCCTACCGCGACAAGTCCGGGGAGAAGGTCGTGCTCGACGGCGTCGACCTGGCCGTCCCCGAAGGGACGATCTTCTCCCTGCTCGGCCCGAACGGCGCCGGCAAGACCACCACCGTCCAAATCCTGTCCACCCTGATCCCCGCCGACGGCGGCGACGTCCAGGTCGCCGGCCACGACCTGGCCCGCAGCCCGGACGACGTGCGCGGCGCGATCGGCGTCACCGGGCAGTACTCGGCCGTCGACAAGCTGCTCACCGGCGAGGAGAACCTGCTCCTCATGGCCGACCTCAAGCACCTGTCCCGCCGCGAGGGCAGGCGCAAGGCCGCCGAGCTGCTGGAGCGCTTCGACCTGGTCGACGCGGCCCGCAAACCCGCCCAGACCTACTCCGGCGGCATGCAGCGCCGGCTCGACCTGGCGATGACCCTGGTCGGCGACCCCCGCCTGATCTTCCTGGACGAGCCCACCACCGGCCTGGACCCCCGCAGCCGCCGCTCCATGTGGCAGATCGTCCGCGAACTGGTCGCCGGCGGCGTCACCATCTTCCTCACCACCCAGTACCTGGAGGAGGCCGACCAGCTCGCCGACCGCATCGCCCTGCTCGACCACGGACGGCTGATCGCCGAAGGCACCGCCGAGGAGCTCAAGCGGCTCATCCCCGGCGGCCACGTGTCACTGCGGTTCACCGACGGCGACGAGCTCACCGGCGCGCTCGGCGCGCTCGGCGCCGGCTTCGTGGACCCCTCCGACGACGACCGGCTCACCCTGCAGGTCCCCCACGACGGCGGTGTCGCGGCACTGCGCCGGCTGCTGGCCCGGCTGGAGGCGGCCGCCATCGAACCGGCCGACCTGACCGTGCACACCCCCGACCTCGACGACGTCTTCCTCACCCTCACCGGCCGGCAGAAGCAGGAGGCCACCCGATGAACACCCCCGCCCTCGCCCTGCGCGACTCCTCGACCATGGTCCGGCGCCAGCTCAAGCGCCTGATCCGCTACCCGTCCATGACCGTGCAGCTGATCATCACGCCCGTCATCCTGCTGCTGCTGTTCGTCTACGTCTTCGGCGGCACCCTCGGCGCCGGGCTGGGCGGCGGCCGCGACACCTACGTCGACTACGTCCTGCCCGGCATCCTGCTCATGGCCGCCGCCACCGCCGCCACCGGAACCGCCGTCATGGTCGCCACCGACATGACCGAGGGCATCATCGCCCGCTTCCGCACCATGCGCATCTCCCGGGCCTCGGTCCTGACCGGCCACGTCGTCGGCAGCGTCGTCCAGCAGCTGCTCGGCATGGCCGTCCTCGTCGGCATCGCCTTCGCCATCGGCTTCAACCCCAACGCCACCGCCGTCGAATGGCTGGCCGCCACCGGCCTGCTCACCCTGTTCATCCTGGCCATCACCTGGCTGTCGGTCGCCCTCGGCATGAAGTCCCCCACCCCCGAAGCCGCCAGCAACGCCCCGATGCCCCTGATCCTGCTGCCCTTTCTCGGGAGCGGCTTCGTCCCCACCGACTCCATGCCCACCGCCATCCGCTGGTTCGCCGAGTACCAGCCCTTCACCCCGATCATGGAAACCGTCCGCGGCCTGCTTCTCGGCACCCCGATCGGCAACAGCGCCGCGATCGCCACCGCCTGGTGCGCCGGCATCGCCGTCCTCTCCTACCTCTGGGCCAAGAACACCTTCAACAAAGCCTGATCGTGAACCGGCCGAACAGGGCCGCCAGACCGACAAGGTCTGGCGGCCCTGAACCTTTTCCCAGTGGGCTCTACGAGGATCCGCCGGAGTGACGGCGGGTGGCGGTTCCCAGCAGCGCGGTCAAGGTCAGCAGGTCGCGGGTTCGGAAGTACTCGGCGTCGGGTGGGCGGTTCCTCTGGCGGCGTTCCATTTCCTCTTTGCCCGCCCGAAGCGCCTCTTGCTCTGCCGCGTCCAGGACGCCTTGGGACGCCAGGCACCTCTCTACGCAACGGGCCAGCGCATGTGCCGTCTCGTCCTCCGGGGTGAGCAAAGCCGGGAGGCGGTGCCGGTGCCAGTACTGCACAGCGTGGAGGGCGGCCTCCTCTGGGGCGCCGTACCAGACGGCGGGCCAGAAGGGGCCGGGTGAACGGGGCGTGCGGTGCCCCCTGAGCTTGGCCTCGCGGCGGGTCTCGTCGTACGCGCGGATCGCGGCGTGCCAGGCGGCCCGGCTGGTCTCGATGAGGACGAGGGCGCGCAGCAGGGCGGCTTCGTCCCGCTCGTAGGGGCCGGCCTTGGCGCGCAGGTAGGCCAGCGTGGCGTGGAAGCCGATCGGACGGTACAGCTGCGCGCAGGAGCGGAGCGCCGAGACGCGGCGGCGGAGGGGGAGGGCGGGGTCGCGGACCTTGCGGGCATACACGCTGAAACTCATGGCGATCGATGAACCGTCAACTGTCCGAAACGCCAGGAATGTCCGAGCTCATAGGGTGGATCACCTGCGCTGTTAACCCGCTGTCTATGGCACGGCGGGGCAATCTTCGCGGCAATAGAGGGCCGCGTTCATTCTCCGTTCACCTGGATCGGGGTGGCTGGTCACCTCCCGTGCCTAGGTTCGCTTTCGACGGTGACCCCCCTTACCTGGACAAACTACTCCAGCGCCCCGCTCGGGACACCCCTAACCGAACTTAGAGGAGACCTACCGGTGAAGAACGGTTCTCGGCTTGCCGCCCTCGGCGGTGTGGTCGTTGCGGGCGCGCTCGCCCTCAGTGCCTGCGGTAGCGACAGCAACCAGGGCACCAACGCGTCCGCCGTGCCCACCGGCGACATCGACTGCGCCAAGGCCACGGTGAACGCCGCCGGCTCCAGCGCGCAGAAGAACGCCATCGAGGAGTGGACCAAGGTCTACGCGCAGAAGTGCGCCGGCGCCAACCTGAACTACAACCCGAGCGGTTCGGGTGCCGGCATCGAGGCGTTCACCCAGGGCCAGGTGGCCTTCGCGGGCTCGGACTCGGCGCTCAAGCCCGACGAGGCCACCGCCGCCAAGCAGCGCTGCCAGGGCAGCAACGCCGTCAACCTGCCCATGGTCGTCGGCCCGGTCGCCGTGATCTACAACGTGCAGGGCGTCGACGGCCTCCAGCTGTCCCCCGAGACGATCGCGAACATCTTCAACGGCAAGATCAAGAACTGGAACGATCCGGCGATCGCCAAGGAGAACTCGGGCGCCCAGCTGCCCAACACCCCGATCAAGCCGGTCTACCGCTCCGACGAGTCCGGCACGACGGAGAACTTCACCAAGTACCTCAAGGCCACCGCCCCCAGCGCGTGGCCCCACGAGCCCGCCAAGAAGTGGGCCGCCACGGCCGGGCAGGGCGCCGCCAAGTCCGACGGCGTCACCGCCCAGGTGAAGAACGGCGCCGGGACCATCTCCTACGTCGAGATGTCCTACGCCGAGAACAACAAACTGCAGACCGCCAAGGTCAAGAACGGCGCCGGCGAGTACACCCAGCTGACCGCCGACAGCGCCTCCAAGGCCGTCGCGGGCGCCGAGGTCGTCGGCACCGGCAACGACGTCGCCCTGAAGATCGACTACACCACCAAGGAGGCCGGCGCCTACCCGATCGTCCTGGTGACCTACGAGATCGCCTGCGAGAAGGGGCTGCCGGCCGAGCAGGCCCAGTTCGTCAAGTCCTTCCTGACCTACACCGCCAGCGCGGACGGCCAGAAGGTCCTGACCGGCATCGGCTACGCCCCGCTGCCCGCCGCGGTCCTGACCAAGGTCCAGGGCTCCATCAAGGCGCTGTCCTGACGCACGATCCCGACCGCGAAAGCCCCGCCACCGAAGGCATCGGTGGCGGGGCCGACGTGGATTCCGCCGAAGCCGCAGCGATTCGAGGAGGCTCTCCCGTGACCACCGAGACCGGCGTCGAGACGGGCGCCGGCGCCAAACATCGCGCCACCGGCCGGCGCATGAGCACCGGCCGGGCCGGCGACAAGATCTTCGTCTCCGCCGCGCGCGGCTCCGGGATCATCGTCCTGGTGATCATGGCGGCGATCGCGGTGTTCCTCATCTGGAAGGCGATCCCGGCGCTGCGCGACAACGAGGCCAGCTTCCTGACCTCCGAGGCCTGGGACCCCAACGCCCAGCCGCCCCGGTTCGGGATCGCCCAGCTGGCGTTCGGGACCGTGGCCTCCTCGCTGCTGGCCATGCTGATCGCCACCCCCGTCGCGATCGGGATCGCGCTGTTCATCTCCTTCTACTCGCCGCGCCGCCTCGCCGCCGGGCTCGGCTACCTGGTCGACCTGCTGGCCGCCGTGCCCAGCATCGTGTACGGCCTGTGGGGCCTGATCTTCCTCTCCCAGCACATGGAGTCGGTCAGCTCCTTCCTCAACACCGTGCTCGGCTGGATCCCGCTGTTCGGCGGTGAGAGCCCCGGCAAGAACTCGATCTTCACCGCCGGCGTGGTGCTGGCGATCATGATCCTGCCGATCATCTCGTCCATCTCCCGCGAGGTGTTCCTCCAGGTCCCGCAGGCGCACATCGAGGCGTCCCTGGCCCTCGGCGCCACCCGCTGGGAGATGATCCGGATGTCGGTGCTGCCCTACGGCCGCTCCGGCATGATCGGCGCCTCCATGCTCGGCCTCGGCCGCGCCATGGGCGAGACCATCGCGGTCGCCATGGTGCTGACCTTCGTCCCCGGGATCAACTGGCACATCCTCGAGGACGGCGGCGCCACGTTCGCCGCCAACATCGCCAACAGCTTCGCCGAGGCGTCCCGCACCGGCCAGGGCGCGCTCATCGCCTCCGGCCTCGTCCTGTTCGTGATCACCCTGCTCGTCAACATGGCCGCGCGCGCCGTCGTCGCCCGCCGCAAGGAGTTCGTGTGACCGCCGTGTCGAAGGCCCCGTACAAGAAGGGCTCGCAGCTGACCTCGGTCTCCACCGGCCGCAAGGTCAAGGACCGGCTCGTGCAGGTCCTCGTGTACGGCGCGTTCGCGCTGGCCGTCATCCCGCTGCTGTCGGTGCTGTGGACCGTCATCAGCAACGGCCTCGCTCGCCTGGACGGCACGTTCTTCTCGTTCTCCATGAACGGGCTCAGCGGCCGCGACGCCGGCGGCGGCGCCTACCACGCGATCATCGGCACCCTCGAACAGGTCGCCATCACCAGCGTGATCGCCGTCCCGATCGCCGTGCTCACCGCCATCTACCTGGTCGAGTACGGCAACGGCAGCCGGCTGGCCCGCACCATCAGCTTCTTCGTCGACGTCATGACCGGCATCCCGTCCATCGTCGCCGGCCTGTTCGTCCTCGCGCTCTGGCTGCTCACCTTCGGGTTCGAGTTCTCCGGCTTCGCCGGCGCCCTCGCCCTGACCATCCTGATGATCCCCACGGTGGTCCGGGCCACCGAGGAGATGCTCAAGCTGGTGCCGAACGACCTGCGCGAGGCGTCCTACGCGCTGGGCGTCCCCCGCTGGCGGACGGTCTGCTTCGTGGTGCTGCCCACCGCGCTGACCGGCATCATCACCGGCGTCATGCTCGCCGTCGCCCGCGTCATGGGCGAGACCGCGCCGCTGCTGCTGACGATCTTCTTCACCAAGGCGATCAACACCAACCCGTTCGAGGGGCCGCAGGGCTCGCTGCCGACGTTCATCTGGGAGCAGGCCGCCGACCCCAACCAGAACTCCATCGACCGGGCCTGGGCCGGCGCCCTGGTGCTGATCCTGATCATCATGCTGCTGAACCTGGGCGCCCGCCTGATCGCCCGCCTGTACCGCCCCGCCGGCGGCCGCTGACCGACCCTCGACAAGGAGCATTCACCCCATGGCCAAGCGGATCGAAGTCTCCGGACTGCACGCCTACTACGGCGGCGTCCACGCCATCGAGGACATCTCGATGACGATCGAGCCGCGGTCGGTGACGGCGTTCATCGGCCCCTCCGGCTGCGGCAAGTCCACGTTCCTGCGCACCCTGAACCGGATGCACGAGGTCATCCCCGGCGCCCGCGTCGAGGGCAAGGTCATGCTGGACGACGAGGACCTCTACGCCCAGTCCGTCGACCCGGTCGCCGTGCGCCGCGTCGTCGGCATGGTCTTCCAGCGGCCCAACCCGTTCCCCACGATGTCCATCTACGACAACGTGGCCGCGGGCCTGAAGCTGAACGGCGTCCGCAAGAAGTCCCGCCTGGACGAGATCGTCGAGGAGTCCCTCCAGGGCGCCAACCTCTGGAACGAGGTCAAGGACCGCCTCTCCAAGCCCGGGGCCGGCCTGTCCGGCGGCCAGCAGCAGCGCCTCTGCATCGCCCGCGCCATCGCCGTCCAGCCCCAGGTCCTCCTGATGGACGAGCCCTGCTCCGCCCTCGACCCCATCTCCACCCTGGCGATCGAAGACCTCATCGCCAAGCTGAAGAGCCAGTACACCATCGTGATCGTCACCCACAACATGCAGCAGGCCGCCCGCGTCAGCGACCGCACCGCCTTCTTCAACATCGCCGGCACCGGCCAGCCCGGCAAGCTGATCGAGATCGACGACACCAGCAACATCTTCACCAACCCCGAACAGAAGGCCACCGAGGACTACATCACCGGCCGCTTCGGCTGAACGATCTGGGGGCTGTGTTCTCTCGGGAGCCAGCCCCCCAGCAAGGCTCCGCCCCGCACCACTCCGCTCGGGCCTCTGGCTGATTCGGTCCTCGCTTCGCTCGGGCTGCCCTCATTGGGGCTCTCGCCCCAAACCCCAAGGCAGGGGGCTCCGCCCCCCACACCCCCCGACCAGCTCCGGACCGACAAGCAACAGGCAATCCTCGATAAGGCTGATGGCCCGCCCCCGCACATCGGGCCTGACCCGCTTATGGAAGCGCTCGGGCTCTTACGCTCCTCTCGTGGCGGATCAGCGTGCGCGATGTCGCGCCCACCGTTCCCTCACGGTGACGTATTCCGGCACTTCGCCGCTTGGGCGTGGGTTGGCTTGGCTGTGCCGCCTCCACCGTTCGGCTGATACCTGTGCGTACAGGTCGATCGCGGCAGGGTCGGCGAGCCTCCAGGCGGGGACCTGGTCGGCCCACGCCTCGGCCTCCGCCGGGCTGTGCCCGGCATGGATCAGCCACGGGATGACCTGGCCGGCCTCGATCCAGGCGGCCCCGCGAGAAGCGAACGCCCAATCGACCACGTAAGGGCGGCCGGACCTGGTGATCAGGAGGTTGCGCGGGTTGAGGTCGGTGTGTAGGAGTGTGTCTCCGGCGAGCGCCGAGACGTCCTCAGCGAGGCCCTCCCAACGCCGCTCGACGCGCATCTCCACCACGTCCGGGCACGCCAGCATGTGCAGCTCCCGGATGAAGGCGGCGAGCGTGTTCAGATCCGGGGAGCCGGGCGCGTAGTTCGCGTGCCGACCGTCGACGTGCTCGAAGCCGAGCACGAGCCACCCCTCGGTCTCCACCGTCCAGTGGAGCCGGGGGGCGAACTCGCGGACGTGCGGATTGATCGCGGCCTCTCTGCGCAACGCACGGGCCTGACGGCCGGAGATCCTCGCGGCCTTGACGAACGCCAGCCCCGCCGCGCCGTTCACCACGGCGGCCAGCTCGGCGTTGGTTCCGGCCGTGACCGGCCGGACCTCCTGGACGAGACCAGTCCGCTCGGCCACGGCGTCCCGGATCTCGTGCGGCAGGATCGCCCACGTGCTGCGCATCGAGGCCTTCCGTCAGTCTCCGATGGTGCTGCATTCGGGCGGGCAGCAGCCCGCCCCGGCACCGGACTCCCAGAACTCCATGTCGAGGCGGTAACCGGTGGCCTTCAGGATCGGCACGGTCCGCTCCAGCGCGGCGCCGGACCGGATGTCCTCGTCCATTACCGGGACATGATGCAGGTAGTCGCCCGCGTGGTGCATGCCGAACTCGGTGTAGGGCTTGGTGCGCTTGAGGAAGGCGTGCCAGCCCTCGTCGACCGGCACCGAGGGGACGATCCTGATCCAGGCGCCGGGGTCTGCCTTCGCGGCCTTGACGAGGTCGGCGTGCGCCTTGAGGAACACCAGCGCCTGCCCCATCAGCCGCTCGGCGTAGACGCGGGTGACGTGGTTGTAGCGGATGATGTCCGCCACGAGAAGGTCGAACACCTCGGGCGGGACGAGGTCACGCGGGTCCTTGACAGCGGCCTGCGCGGCCTGATCGGTGTGGTCGGCTGTGATGGTCATGTTCACCTCCGGCGCGCTTTCGACGAACCTGGCACGGCCCCGGCGCGCGCCATCTACCGGAGCCGCAGTCTGTGGTTGCGGCCGATGTCCCTCCGGGGGGCCAAGGAACACCGGCCGCACTGCCCCGGGCGGTGGCGTTTCCCCGCCACCAACCCGGGTTCTGGGCCGTGCGACCGCCCTGAGTGCGTGGGGGTCTCCCGAAGGGGGCGTGGGAGCTGGGGCAGTCGCACGGCGTTGATGCGGGACGGGCCCGGCTGCCGCGCCGTTGAGGCCAGCCCGCCCCGCCGTCTGGGTAGGTGTGCCATGTGCACTTCGGGGACGCGAGGTGGTCGATCAGCCATCCCGGCCGCGTCTACGGACGGGGCGTCAGCATCGCAGTACGTCAGTAGGCAGGCCGAGCAGGCGCGCGATCCGTTGCGCGGTCCGATCGACATAGATGAGGGTGCCGACGGGCTTGTCCTTGTCAGGACCAGAGGCCCAGATGAACAGCTCGTCGCCGTCCTCCCAGCAGACCCGCCAAGGCCCCCGGCGCCGGCAGTCGACGGCGACGAACTCCGAGGGCTTCCTGACGCGGGCCACGCTTACCTGGGGGAATGCTTGGCGGAGTGCGCCGTGCAGGCTGTCGAGCGGTCCGAACTGCGCGTACCGCGTCAGGACGGACGGTTCGTTGAAGCGAGGCATGCTTCGCGCTCCAGGGATCGTCGAGAGTGTCAGCGACGGCCGCAGAGCGGGCCGCGCCGGACGAAGCCATGGCGGCCATAGGTCTGCGGCCCGGGGCCGCGGCGGGCCGACCAGGTCCGTCGATACCGGTCGCCAGAGGACTCGCAGGGTCGTCGGCTCGGCGGTCGTGGGCGAATCGGGGCGTGGTGAGAACGGCCTGCACCCGACGAGCCAGCTCGGCCGGATCGGGCGCCTCCACCAAGTGGTCACGGCCGAAGCCGTCACGGGTGAGTGCCCACCATTGCCCTGTGGAGCGTCCCCACCAGGCCACAACGCCCGGGAAGCAGCGGCGGAACTCGGCGACGATGCGGGAGACCTCCGCCGGCGGCGGAGCCATCGCGCTCACCGCGCGACCTCGCCCAGCGCACGGCGGGCAAGGTTGCCACGGATGATCAGGGCGGCGTCGACGATGTGGTCGGCCTCGGCGATCGGCTCGCCCCACGACGTCCACAGCCAGAGTCGGCCACCGTCCTCCGGCCGCGGACGGCAGGCGACCGTGTCGGCCGCGTTGGCCGAGCAGCACCCGGCGATCTCCGGGTTGACCACCTTCAAGCCGCGCTCGGTCAGCTCGGTCTTGAGGCCCTGGCCGCCCAGGAACGCGGCGAGCCGGGCGAGCGGCTCGGTGATGGATCTACCATCAGCCATAGGTCGGAGTCTCCTTCCGGCCGAGGCCCCGGGCCACCTGGTGCGGTAACACCAGGCCGGGGCCGCTTTGTCTCTGGCCAGGACGTGCGCCTGCATCGACCCACCGCGCCGACGCACGTTCTGTTGGAGCCAGTGAATCCGTGGCGGATGGCGGAGGACTAGGGGGACCATGGGGAGGAGGGGGAGGCTACGCAGCCTCCCCTTGACGGGTCCCGGCGAGAGGTGAATCGCGACATGTCCGCCGACAAGAAGGTCATCAGGAAGGCCATCGGCGCGCGTCTGCGGCGGCTGCGTGAGGAGCCGCAGAGCCTCACCGGCCGTGCGCGTTACTCGCGTGAGAAGTGGGCCATTCTGCTCCGCAACGCCGCAGGCCAGACCGCCGACGACCTGCCGGGTATCCAGAGCCTTGCGGACATGATCAAGCAGTGGGAGCGGGGCGACTCCGTTCCGGGCCCGATCTACCGGCCGCTGTACGCGAAGGTCACAGGCAAGACCGAGGCAGAATTGTTCTACACCGGCCCCGGCATCATTACTCAGCCCGCCCGAGACGACGCAGCCGAGGAAGCGGTCGAACTTGCCGCGTGGCTGGAGCAGTCCAATGTGGGCGATGGTGTCATCGGTTATCTGGAGACCGCGACCCGTCGGCTGACGTTCGATTATCCCCGTCGGCCGCCGCTGGACGTCCTGGGAGAAGCCCGCGGTCTCCAGGCCCGCGTGACGTACATCCTGCGCAACGGCCGCCAGCGCCTCGGTCAGACGCAGACGCTGCTCACTGTGTCGGCTGAGCTGTTCGCCCTGATCAACCTTCTGGCTGGCGACGTCGGGCGCTACGACCTTGCGGACGCCTACGGGTACGCGGCCTGGACGTGCGCTGACGAGGCCGACTCGGATCCGGTCCGTGCGCTGGTGCTGTGTGCGCAGTCCAAGACCGCTAGATGGGAAGGTCGCTATGGTGAGGCGGCCGAGTTCGCTCGTCGCGGATTCGACCTGGCGCCCATAGGAGCCCGTGGGCGGATCCTGCTGGCAGTCTCGGAGGCGACCGCTCTGCAATCCAGTGGCGATATCGGCTCGGCCTATGAGGCTCTACGGCGGGCCCAGGACGCTCGCGATGACCTGAACAACTTGGACGAAACGGCCGACGCCTGGAGTTGCCCGCGCGCCCGGCAGGAGACCTACGCACTCCAGGTGGGCCTCGGTGCCCGCGACCCCGACGCGATGCTCCACTCCGTTCAGGCCGCCGATGACGCATGGGCTGAAGGCGACCCCCGTGTGTACGGAACCTGGGCCCAGGTTCGCATTGGCGCCGCGCTGGCCTACGTCATGAAGGGTGAGCCGGAAGGCGCGGCCAAGGAACTGGCCCCGGTGTTTGACCTCGGCCGGGAGTTCCGTGTCGTCACCATCACCGGCCGCATGACCGAGGTTGCCCAGCGACTCGGTCACAACCGTTACAAGGGCGACCCTCGGGCCAGCTCCTTGCAAGAACGCATCCGCGCCTTCCAAACCGGTTCGCTTGAGCACACGGCCCTCACCACCCCGGAGGTCCCATGAGTCCATATCCGACCCGCATGTCCGACCACTGGTGGTGGCGTCCCGGCGTCCGGCCGGGTCGGCGCCTGCTGGTATGGCACATCCTGCTGCACGACCAGCCCGAGCCCCGCGAACTCGTACGCCAGTACCAGGACAAGCTCGCCGGACTGGACGGCCTGGACTTGATCCCGGAGGAGTGGCTGCACATGACCACGCAGATCATCGGGTTCGCCGACGAGATCAGCGTGGCCGAGGTCGACGCGATGCTCGAAGGGGCCGCGGAACGGCTTGGCGCCCTGGCCCCGATCGAGGTGGAGCTGGGCAAGCTGTGGTTCCACAGCGAGGCGATCATGCTCGGCATCCGGCCACCGCAGGCCCTTGACCCGGTGCGTGAGGCGGTCCGGGGTGCCGCAGCCGCATCGGTGCGCGTGCACCAGCTCGCCGACGAGCCCGACTGGACCCCGCACGTCTCCGTCGCCTACAGCCACGGAGACGGCCCGGCGAAACCCGTCATCGACGCGCTCGCGCTCCAACCCCAGGGCCGCCCCCTGCGGGTCGGTGAAGTTCATCTCGTCGAGCAGGTCCGCGACGGACGGCTCTACCGATGGGATCTCCGAGCAGCCGTTCCGCTGGGCAAGCGGGAGAACCCGGGCGGTCAGTGACCGAACGGTAAAGGGTCGTGAGCCGGTCGGTCCCGGTGTGGGTGGCCTTCAAGTGCTGAGGGCTTGTCTTCGGCTGGTCGTCCCGGGTTTCGGGGGTGTGGGGGGCGGAGCCCCCTGCCTTGGGTCTGGGGCGGGAGCCCCAGAGGGCGCAGCCCGAGCGAAGCGAGGACCGACTTTACCCAGGGACCCGAGCGTGGCGAGATGGCGAGGAACCGATTCACCCAGAGAAGGAGCGTGAACGATTCACCCGGAGACTCCTGTTAGAGCCCCGGCTGCGTCCAGGAGTGGGGCCTAGGACGGGACGGCGGCGGCCTCTTCTTGTTCGCCTGGGCGGTGGTCCGGGACGAAGCGGTAGCCGACGTTGCGGACGGTGCCGATGAGGGACTCGTACTCGGCGCCGAGTTTGGCCCGCAGGCGCCGGACGTGGACGTCGACCGTCCGGGTGCCGCCGAAGTAGTCGTAGCCCCAGACCTCCTGGAGCAGCTGGGCGCGGGTGAAGACGCGGCCGGGGTGCTGGGCCAGGTACTTGAGGAGCTCGAACTCCTTGAAGGTGAGGTCGAGGACGCGACCGCGCAGGCGGGCCGTGTAGGTGGCCTCGTCGATGGTGAGCTCGCCGCTGCGGATCTCGCCGGGGACCTCGTCGGCCTCGGCGACGGCGGCGGCGCGGCCGACGGCCAGGCGGAGGCGGGCCTCGACCTCGGCGGGGCCCGCGGTCTGGAGCAGCACGTCGTCCAGGCCCCATTCGGGGCTGAGGGCGGCGAGGCCGCCCTCAGTGACGATGCCGAGCAGCGGGCAGTCCAGGCCGGTGGTGCGCAGCAGCCGGCACAGGCTCTTGGCCTGGACCAGGTCGCGGCGGGCGTCGACGAGGACGACGTCGGCCGGTGGCGCGTCGATCAGCGCGGACGCCTCGGCGGGCGCGACGCGGACCGAGTGCAGCAGGAGGCCCAGCGCGGGCAGGACCTCATCGGAAGGTTCCAAAGCGTTGGTCAGCAGGAGCAAGCTGCTCAAGTGCCGCCTCCTCGCCAAAAAGACGTAAGGACCCAGGCGGTCCATCCTCGAGCCCGGCCAGGCGTACGGCTCGCGACGTGGTGCCATGCTGGGTCATCGGATGAACTCCACGGCCCCATCGCCCGGATCCCTCTTCGCAGAGCATATCCGAGGCGCGGATCGGGGCAATGGGGGTATGCGCCCGCTGCCGCCGGGTCAGGCAGATGAGACTCTGGGGTTATGGCTCAGGGAACGATCAGATACTGGGCGGCCGCGAAGGCCGCGGCGGGGGTTCACGAGGAGCCGTACGACGCCGTGACCCTGGCCGACGCGCTGGCCCGGGCGGCCCGTGTGGACGGGCGGGACGCCGATTTCGGGCGGGTGATCGGCCGTAGCTCGTTCCTGGTCGACGGCGTCCCGGTCGGGAAGCGGCCACACGAGGCCATCGAGTTGCCGGAGGGCGGTGTGGTGGAGGTGCTGCCGCCGTTCGCGGGTGGCTGATATCACATCTTTTCCGACATTTTTCCTGCCTATCTGGTTCTGTGGAGCGACTCGGCGGCCCCTCCGCTCGGACTAGGGTGTGGCCGTCCCGACGCCCGGAGGAGAGTCATGCGGAAAGTGCTGGTGGTCTTGCTGATCCTCGTGGTCGGGGGTGTCATCGCCGCGGACCGGCTCGGCGTCCGGTTCGCCCAGAACGAGATCGGCCGGCAGGTGGCGGCGCAGTACGACCTGCGGCAGCAGCCCGACGTGAAGATCCACGGCTTTCCCTTCCTCACCCAGGCGATCGGCGGCGAGTACGAGCGGATCGACGTGTCCATCGGCGACTGGAGCCAGTCGGGCATCACCGTCAAGGACGTCAAGGTCGAGATGCGCGGGGTGGGCGCTCCGCTGAGCGACGTCATGGCGGGCAACTCCAACAACGTGACGGTCCGCACCGCGACCGCCTCCGCCGTGGTGCCGTACGAGGTGCTCCAGCAGCGCGCCCCCAAGGAGGTCCGCAAGATCGGGCCCAAGGGCGACGACCTGCAGGTGGACATGGCCGGGGCGATCATGGGCTTCCCGGTGACGGGCAGCGCGGTCGTGTCGGTGAAGGCGACCCGCGGCGGCATCGTGATCACCCCGGTGTCGGCGGGCTCGGGTGCCGGGCAGATCCCGCTCCCGCTGCTCCGTGACCGCCTGGCCTGGACGGTTCCCATCACCAACCTGCCGGTGGGCTCCCGGATCAGCCAGATCCAGCCGACCCCCGAGGGGCTCCGCGTTAGCGCGACCGCCGACAACCTGAAGATGAGCAACCTGCGCGGCGTCTGACCCTCCGCCCTCCTTCTCCCACCTCCGCCTCCCGCCGGGCGCCGGAGCGTCCAGGCATGCCGCTTCCTCACCGCCGCACCTTCCGTGAACCGAAACGGGGGTCCGTTCCGATGAGGGGGTGTGAGCGAGGTGAACGGGCCGGGCGGCCGCGACGACGGCGAGCTGGTGAGAGCCGCCGCCGACGGTGACCGGCACGCCTTCGAGGAGCTGTACCGCCGGTACGCGCCCTTCCTGACGGCGCGGCTGCGCGGGCGGTGCGCCGATCACGCGGTCGTCGACGACATCGTCCAGGAGACCTTCCTGGCCGTGTGGCGCGGCACCGCCTCCTACCGGCACGACGGCGACGTCGCGGGCTGGCTGTGGCGGATCGGCTCGCGGCGCCTGATCGACGCGCTGCGCGGCGACGGGGCGCGCGGGCGCCTGCGCCAGGCGCTGGCACGGATGCGGCACCGGGACGAGCGGTCCGCCGAGGAGCACGTGCTGGCGCGCGTCGAGCACGGCGATCTGGCCGGTTCGCTGGAACGGCTGTCGCCCGAGCTGCGCGCCGTCCTGCAGGCGACCGTGATCGACGGGCTGACCACCAGAGAGGCCGCCGCCCTGCTCGGCGTGCCGCCCGGCACCGTCAAGACGCGGGCGATGCGCGCCCGCCGGCAACTGCGGCAGGAGCTGACATGACCGCACCGACACCGTGGCATGTGCCCGAGGAGGATCTGCGGGCGTACGCGGCCGGGACGCTGGAGCCGCCCCGGCTGTGGTCGGCGGACCGGCACCTGATGGCCTGCGGCGACTGCCGCGCGCAGCTGGGGGCCGCGTTCGACCCGGCGGCGCTCGACACGGGCTGGGCCCGGCTCCAGGACGAGATGGACGTCCCGCGTCCCGGCCCCGTGGAATCGCTGCTGCTCAAGGTCGGGGTGCCCGACCACACGGCGCGGTTGCTGGCGGCGACACCGGTGCTGCGCCGGTCCTGGCTGCTGGCGATGGTCACCGTGCTGGTGCTGTCGGCGCTGGTGGGGCGGACGGCGACGCCGCTGCTGCTGCTGGCGACGGCGCCGCTGCTGCCGCTGGCCGGGGTGGCGCTGTCGTTCGGGCCCGGGCTCGACCCGACGCACGAGATGGCGGTGGTGGCGCCGCTGCACACCTTCCGGCTGCTGATGGTGCGGACGGTGGCGGTGCTGGCGACCACGATCCCGGTGTCGCTGGCGGCGAGCCTGGCGGTGCCGTCGTTCGCGGTGGTCACGGCGGGCTGGCTGCTGCCCGCGCTGGCGCTGACGACGTTCGGGCTGGCGCTGATGCCATGGCTCGGGCCGATCGTCGCGCCCGGCGTGGTCGGGGGCGGCTGGGCGGCGGCGCTGGTGGCCGACCGGCTGCTCGTGGGGGGAGCGCTGTTCCCGTTCACCCCCGCCGGGCGGGTGGTCGCGGCGGTGGCGGTCGTGGCGGCGGCGTCGCTGCTGCTGGCGGTACGCGACCGGTTCGACCACGGCCGGCACCTCGCTCCGAACCCGTCCTTCCGATTCGCGGCCAGGAGGCTGTCGTGACCAGTCCAGATCCGTCGTCCGGTACCGGATCCGCCGTGGAGGCGGCCGGGCTGACCCTCTCCTATCGCGGCACGCGCGCGGTCGACGACGTGTCCCTCGACCTCGGCCGCGGCGTGATCGGGCTGCTCGGGCCGAACGGGGCCGGGAAGACCACGCTGCTGCGGATCCTCGCCACGGCGACACCGCCCGACAAGGGGTCGATGCGGGTGCTGGGGCATGACCCGCGCAGCGTGCGGGGGCGTACCGAGGCCCGGCGGGTGCTGGGCTACCTCCCGCAGAACCCCGGGTTCCACCCCGGTTTCACGGCGTTCGAGTTCGTCGACTACGTGGCGATCCTCAAGGAGATGACCGACCGGCGGGCCCGGCACGCCGAGGTGCGGCGCGTCCTGGACGGCGTCGGCCTGGCCGAGCTGCGCGGCAAGCGGATCCGGGCGCTGTCGGGCGGGATGCGGCAGCGGGTGGCGCTGGCGGCGGCGCTGGTGGGCGATCCGGGGTTCCTGGTGCTGGACGAGCCGACCGTGGGGCTGGACCCCGAGCAGCGGATGCGGTTCCGGGAACTGATCGCCGAGGCGGGCGCGGGACGGACCGTGCTGCTGTCCACGCACCAGACCGAGGACGTCGCGATGCTCTGCGGCCGGGTGATCGTCATGGACCGGGGCCGGATCCGCTTCGACGGAACCCCGGCCGAGCTGGCCGCCCTGGCCGAAGGCCGGGTGTGGTCGAGCACCGAGCGTTCACCGGGAGCCCTGGCCGGCTGGCGCACCGGAACAGGCGAGTTCCGCAACCTCGGCGACCCTCCAGCCCACGCGGCCCTGCTCACCCCGACCCTGGAGGACGGCTACCTCCTGGCCCTGGACGGACAGCCGGTCGCACCATGAACGACGCCTTGGAAGCCCCAGCACCGCACGCCCTCGCAAGGGCGCACGCGGAGCCGTCCCCCAAGGAGGACGCATGACAGTCCTGGAAAGGCCCGTGGAGACAGTGCCGGAGGTATCGCCCGTGCGGGCGACGCTGGCGCTCGCGCGGGTCGAGGCGCGGCTGCTACTGCGCCCGCTGGTGATCCTCGCCGTGCTCGGGCACGTGGTCATGACGCTGTGGCCCGGCGACGGGGAGACCTACCCGGTCCTGCACGAGGTGGACCGGGAGTCGCAGCTCGGACCCCTGCTGATCGGACTCATGGGCCTGCTGACGGTGAACGCGGCCGTCCTGCGCTCCCGCCGGCACGGCACCGAGGCGCACTTCGGCGTGCTGGTGCTGGCGCCCTGGTGGCGGACGGTCGCGCACGCGCTGTCGGTGGTGCCGCTGGCGCTGGTCACCGCGGTGGTCGTGGCCGCGCTGTTCGCCCGTGAGGCGGCGCGGCCGGGCGCGGTGGGGCACGGGTCGTTCGCCGAGCTGGCGACGGGACCCCTGATCGTGCTGTTCCTCGGCGCGGTCGGGGTGATGCTCGGCCGGTTGGCCCGGTCGGCGTTCGCGGGGCCGCTCGCGGTGGTCGTCGTCCTGGCGGCCACGTTCGTGCTGGTGGCCGACGAGGGCGGGCCGCGGTGGCTGGCGCCGCTGGTGGCCGACGAGGGGGAGCGGCCCCTGACCGCCGAGCTGGTGGGCAGACCGGCCGGCTGGCACGCGCTCTACCTGGTGGCCGCCGCGTTCCTCATGGTCATGGTGGCGGTGTGGGCGAGCGGCGGCCGTACGGCGGTGATCCGCGCGGTCGCGGCCGGCGCGCTGGCCGTCACCGTCGCCGCCGCGGTCATGCAGGGCCGCGGTCCGTCCACCGAACTGGCCGCCGCCAGGGAACGAGCCACCCGCGAGCCCGCCGCCGTTCAAGACTGCGTGCGGCACGGCCTCACCACCTACTGCGCCTTCGAGGAGTTCAAGCCCTGGACCGCCGAGTGGCGCAAGGTCGTGGACGGGGTGCGTGCACTGGCCGGACCGGCGGCGACGCGGGAGCTGACCGTGCGCCAGCGGGTGTACGCCGTGAAGGGCCCCTCGGCGATGGGCGAGCTGCCGCCCGCCCCCGACGGCGGCCACGAGGTGACCATCGGCACCGCCTGGGACGGCGAGCGGCGGCTCGAACTGGCCGCCGGCGTCGCCCGAGGCATGGTGGTGCGCTCGGAACGCCTCGGCCGCGTCCACTGCGACGCGCGCGGCGTCCTGATGTTCTGGCTGGCGATCAGAGGAATCCCGGACGGCGAGGCGCAGTACGCGACCGCCCGCAAGAACATGGGCGGTGGCGGCGGCATGATCCTCGCGCCGGTGAACCCGATCACGGTCCGAGACCGCGAGTACGCCGTCGTCCAGGCCCTCCTCAACAGGCCGACCCCCGAGATCGCCAAGCGGATCAACGCATCCTGGGACGAGCTGACCCGTCCAGGCACCTCCACAGACCGCGCGGCCTCGCTGCTGGGCGTGACCGCCCCCGTAGAGACCGCCGACGACCGCCTGTGGGCCTGCTCATGACGTCGAACACCACACCGGCGACCTCGATCAGAGTGCGGTTTCGCGAGTACACGCTCGCCCGCGCCCTGCCGACCAGGCCGTCCGCTGAGCCCGCCTGGCGGGTCGGGGCATTTTGGGACGGCTTAGCCCGTCCGGAGACCCTTATGGATCACGCGGCCTGGCTGCTGGGCGTGACCGCCCCGGCCGAGGCCGCCGACGACCGCCGGTGGGCCTGCTCATAACGTCGAACGCCACGTCGATCACGGCGTCCGACACCACGCCGGACGCCACACCGGCGACCTCGATCAGAGTGCGGTTTCGCGAGTACACGGTCGTCCGCGCCCTGCTGACCAGGCCGTCCGCTGAGCCCGCCTGGCGGGTCGAGGCGTTCTCTGGGACGGGCTGGTCGGTTCGGGGACCTTCACAGACCGCGTGGCCGTGCTGCTGGGTGTGACCGTCCTGGGCGCGATCGCTGACGATCGCATGTGGGTTTGCTCATGACCGCGAGTACTCCGCTGGCCGTGATGACGGACGCGGTGTTGCGCACCATGCGGGGCGTGGCGCCGGGCCGCTTGTGGAGCAGGACGTGGGACACCACGGCGGATGCGGCGAGAGGCGGTATCGGGCAGCGGGTGGGATGGGACGCAGGACGCGGGATTGGTGTGACGACGAATGCCGAGAGGACGGGCGGCACGTGGGCGGGGTGGTGGACGTGATGTCGGGTGCGAGGAGGAGCGGGGGATCGGGGATGGTGGTTCTGCGGGCGCTGGTGCGGCCGGTGGCGCGGTCGATGGTGTGGATGGCGCCGGCGGCAGGGGCCGGGCTCGGGCTCGTGTTGGTGGCGGTGCCGCTCGTCCTGTCGCTTGAGCTCGACGCGGGCACCGTCCTGTACCTGCTGCGGATGGCGGCGCTGTCCGGGGCGCTGGGCATGGCGTTCGTCCTGGACGACCCCGCCCGGCACACCACCGACGTCGTCCCGGTGCAGCGGCCGGTCCGGCAGGGGCTGCGGCTCGTGCTGGCGCTGCCGCCGCTCGCGGCGTGGTGGGCGGTGGTGTGCGCCCTGGCCGCGGCGGGGACGGAGGGCGGCGGACTGCCCGTCGGCGCCGCGACGCTGGAGGCCGCCGCGCTGGTCGCGGCGGCCCTCGCGATCGCGGCGGGGGCCGTGCGGTTCACGTCCGCGGCCTCGCCCGGCCTGGCGGCGGGCGGCGCGGTGCTGGCGATCGCGATCGCCTCCGCCGTGCTCCCGGGCGGCCTCGCCCTCACCGTCCCGCTCGGAGACGACCGCTGGGAGGAGGCCCACCGGCTGTGGGCGGCGGTGCTCACTCTCGGGCTGGCGGCCTGGACGGTCCTCGCTCAGGAGCCTGCCGGGCGCCGCAGTCGGGTGACCAGCTGAAAGAGCCTGGTGTGAACGAGGCCCGGCTGGAGAGATCGGGCGGTCTGGCTGGGAGGGGCCGTTGCGGGGAGGGTGGGGCGGCTTGACAAGATCTGCGGAAATGGCGGGGGCGTGAACCGGACGGGGAGTCCGTACGTGTGAGAGATGTGGGTCCGACCGCGGATGAAGGGTTGCTGCGCGCTCTCTACGACGAGCACGGTGGTCCCCTCCTCGGCTACGTCCTGCGCCTGACCGGTGGCGATCGCCCTCAGGCCGAGGATGTGGTCCAGGAGACGCTGCTGCGCGCCTGGCGGCATCCCGAGGCGCTCGCCGGGCGGCCCGTCCGGCCCTGGCTGTTCACCGTGGCGCGGAACCTGGTGGTGGACGCGCACCGGGCACGCCGGGCCAGGCCGCCCGAGACCGGGATCGACGAGCACCTGATGATGACCGAGGCCGGCTCGGACGACATCGACCGGGCCCTGGAGTCCTGGACGGTCGCCGAGGCGCTGGCCGACCTCAGCCCCCAGCACCGGGCAGTGCTGGTCGAGACCTACTACCAGGGGCGTTCGGTGGCCGAGGCCGCCAAAACGCTCGGCATCCCGCCCGGCACCGTGAAGTCCCGCACGTACTACGCCCTCCGGGCGCTCAAGCTCGCGTTGGAGGAGCGGGGGTTGGCGCCGTGAACGGCTGTGCGGAGGTGCGCACCTCGCTGGGCGTGTACGTCCTCGGCGCGATCGAACCCGCGGAACGCGCCAGGCTGGAGTCCCACCTGGAGTCCTGCCCGGCCTGCCGGGACGAGCTGGCCGGGCTGGCGGGGCTGCCCGCGTTGCTCGGCCGGGTGAACCAGGCGCAGATCACCCAGGTGACGGGGCCACCGCCGGAGTTGCTCGACTCGCTGCTGGCGCGCGCGGCGCGGCGCCGCCGCGGGGTCCGCGGGCTCCTCCGACGCCCGCCCGGCGCGGGCCGGCTGTGGTGGACGCCCGCCGCGCTGGCCGCGTGCGCGCTCGTCCTGATGGGGGCGCTGGCGGGGGGCTTGGTGTCCGGGGTCACGCGGGACGACCGTCCGGTCGCCGGGCGGCCGGGCCCGTCGGCGCCAGCCACGCCCTTGATCTCGCCGAGCCCCGGAGGAGAGCGGCTCAACGCCGCCAACGCGTCCAACCGGGTCAAGGCCGAGCTGGTGCTCTACAAGCGGGGATGGGGGACGAAGGTCGAACTGCATCTGGCGGGTGCGCCGTTCGGCGGGCACTGCCGCTGGTACGCGGTGGCCCGGAACGGGCAGCGGGACGCCCTCGGCAGCTGGTACGTGGCGTACCGGAAGGGCTACGGCGTCTACGAGAGCTCCACCATGTTCCAGCGCGACGAGATCTACTCGTTCGAGGTCGTCACCCTGGACGGCCAGCCCATCCTCACCATCCCCGCCTGACCTTGCGCGAGGTGGTGTGCGTGATGGCGCTGGAGATCGTCGTCATGGGGGCGGATTGCACGCGCCGCTGCCCAGCCGGATGGCGGTGGCGATGTCGGTGAGCGCCGTCGCCGACGTCGGCCAGGCCGAGCAGGTCGGCGACCGCGACCCGGAGCAGCTCCCGGCGGCGCAGCCCGCGGACGACGGCGACGGCGTCCTCGCCTTGCTGCTGCCGCTTGCTGCGAGGGAAGACCTTGCTGGCGTCAGGGGAAGAGACGGTGTACGGGCATGGTTGCACCCTGGCGTGGAAGGCGCACTCGTGGCAATCGCGGTCCTCGTGGCCGCCACCGTGTTCGGTCTTGTTCGGCGGCACCGCGATGGCAGGCTGCGCGTTCAGGGCAAGGCGGCGGAGGGGAGCACCCCGGTGAACGACGACACGGGCATTGGTGGTCGTCCAGAGGCTTTGGGCGGTGACAGGCTCGGGGTGGACGATCTTGGGGTTGAGCTTGGCGAGCGTGCCACGCTGGTGCAGTTCTCCACGGCGTTCTGCGCGCCCTGCCGCGCCACCCGCCGGATCCTCGGTGAGGTCGCCGGGATGGTCGACGGAGTGGCCCATGTGGAGATCGACGCGGAGGCCCGTCTCGAGCTCGTCCGCAGGCTGAACGTGATCCGCACGCCCACCGTGCTGGTGCTGGACGGCGGTGGCCGGATCGTCCGCCGAGCGACCGGCCAGCCACGTAAAGCGGACGTCATCGCGGCCCTCGGCACCCTTGCCTGACCCGGTCAGTCCATGAACTTCGCCGCGCTGACCTGCGTGAAAGGCAATGTAACTGTCTCGAAAGGCGAGACAGATGTGACAGGGCCACGGAAGTCGGCTTACCATCGGACCGTGCGTTACCGGACAGAGCAGCTGCTCACGAAGCGACGCGCGGTCGATTTCTGCCGCGTGTCCGCCTCGCTCTGTCGCCTGGCCTAAGGCATCGAGCCGCTTGGCCCGCTCCAACGGGCCCGCCGTTCCGAGCATTCCGACGATCTAGCTCGTACGCACAGAATCTCTCCGCCAGGAGCACCCCGATGCAGGTTGATCCGCGTGGGCAGCGCTCGGCCGCGGCCATCACGACGGTGGTACTGATCGTGGTCCTGGTGACGGGAAGCTGGGTTCTGCTCGCCGCCCAGGCCGTGGTGTTCGCGATCGCGAGCCTCCTCGGCCTCCGGTACGCACCGTACGGTCTGGTCTACCAAGCGCTGATCCGCCCCCGTCTCGGCCCGCCCCGAGAGCTGGAGCACGAGGGCCCGCCCCGGTTCGCCCAGGGCGTCGGCCTCGGATTCGCGCTGGTCGGCACGGTCGGGTACGCCCTGGAGCTCACCTGGCTCGGTATCGGTGCCACCGCCTTCGCGCTGGGGGCGGCGTTCCTGAACGCGGTGTTCGGGTTCTGCCTCGGCTGCGAGATGTACCTGCTGATCCGCCGCATCACCACGAAGATCCGCTCCGACAGGGAGGTTCCCGCATGAGCCGCTCCGACGTCCTGGTGGACGCCGAATGGGTCGAGTCGAACCTGGACTCGCCCGGCCTCGTTCTCGTCGAGGTCGATGAGGACGTCTCGGCGTACGACAAGGGCCACATCCGTGGCGCCGTGAAGATCGACTGGAAGACCGAGCTGCAGGACCCGGTCCGCCGCGACTTCGTCGACAAGACCGGCTTCGAGCAGCTGCTGTCGGCCAAGGGCATCGCCAACGACGACCTGGTGATCCTCTACGGCGGCAACAACAACTGGTTCGCCGCCTACGCGTACTGGTACTTCAAGCTGTACGGCCACGACAAGGTCCAGCTGCTGGACGGTGGCCGCAAGAAGTGGGAGCTGGACTCCCGCGAGCTGGTCGAGGACGTGCCGCAGCGTCCCGCCACCGAGTACAAGGCCAAGGAGCAGGACCTGGCCATCCGCGCCTTCCGCGACGAGGTCGTCGACGCGATCGGCACCGACAACCTCATCGACGTGCGCTCGCCCGACGAGTTCAGCGGCAAGCTGCTGGCGCCGGCGCACCTGCCGCAGGAGCAGGCGCAGCGGGCCGGCCACGTGCCGACCGCGCGCAGCATCCCGTGGTCGAAGGCGGCCAACGACGACGGCACCTTCAAGTCCGACGACGAGCTCCGCGAGCTCTACACCGAGGCCGGCGTCGACCTGAGCAAGCCGACCATCGCCTACTGCCGCATCGGCGAGCGTTCCTCGCACACCTGGTTCGCCCTGCGCGAGCTGCTGGGCCTGCCGGACGTGAAGAACTACGACGGTTCCTGGACCGAGTACGGCTCGCTGGTCGGCGTGCCGATCGAGCTCGGCGAGCCCAAGTAGGCCGCGTCGTCCGGCTCGGCCAGTCCGAGCACCTGACCCGGGTAATGGGGCCCGGCGATCCCGAGTAACAGATCCCGGTGAATCCGGCCGATCCAGTGAACGATCTTCCGCCCGGCCGGCGGACAGCACTCCCGTGAAAACGGAGATGGAGGAATCATGACCCAGGGCTGCGCAGCGCCCGCGCAGACGGCGCACCTTCCGGCGACCGTCGACCTGGCCAACGAGGCCGTCATCCAGGGCACCGTCACCCGCGACGGCGCACCCGTGTCCAGCGCCTATGCCCGCCTGCTCGACTCGACCGGTGAGTTCACCGCCGAGGTCGTCACCGGTGACGAGGGGGTGTTCCGGTTCTTCGCCGCCGACGGCGACTGGACCGTGCGCGTCCTGGCCGCCGGCGGCGTGAGCGTCGACAGCACCATCAGTGCGAAGACCGGAGAGGTCGCCGCCCTCGAGGTCGCGATCTGACCTGAGCCACGGCTCACCGGCCCCGCCGCCCGCTCCACGCGGACGGCGGGGCCTCGCGCGTTCTGGAGACTCCTTTCCCGGTCCACGACTCGGCGGCCGGCGCTCTTCCCTGGGACGTGGTTCTCCCGTTTGTCCGGGCCGTGATCGCCGGGCGTTCTGGTGCTGTTCGGTCGGTTGCTTCTGGCGGCCGGCTCGGGATGGCTCCGTCAACATCACAATGTGGAGCAAAACTGCTAATCGGACCATCGGGAGGCGGAAGGATCTCCGGCGGGCACACGGCTCGTTAAGCTCGCCCGGAGCGCCGCGGCGGACGCGTGCCCGCGCCACCGGGCGGACCATGGGAGGGAAGACCGGTTTGACGGAGTTCTCGGATGCGGATCTGGACCGGGTGCTGGCCGAGGCCCGCGCGACGCTGGAGTCGATCCGCGTCCGCAGGCCGGACGCGGAGCCCGTGGACGTCCCGGACGGCGCGGGCGCGGAGGCCGAGGGCGCCGGTTCGGGCGCGGACGGCCGGATCAGGGTGACCGCGGCGCCGGGCGGACGGCTCAGCGCGGTGGAACTGGATCCCGAGGCGATGCGTCTGTCCTCCGAAGAGTTCGGCCGGCAGCTGGTGCTGGCGGCGAATGCGGCGCTGGACGACGCGCGCGCCAGGAACGCCGCGCGGCCGGCGAAGCCGGAGGGCGACGAGACCGAGGACGGGACGGGCGACGACGGTGCGGAGCAGGATCCGGGGCTCCGGCAGATGGCGCTCCTCACCCGGGCGATCAACGAGGCGCTCGCGAGGATCGGCTGATCCGGCCGTCCATGATCGCGGTCCGCGACGGTACGGGAACGTATGGTGCCGGTAATGTGCTGTTACTCAGTTCTTGAAGCGGCTCCGAAGTCGGCCCGTTGGGAGGGGTGGCATTGAGGCGAGCACGGTGGGCGGCGCTCACGTCCGCTCTGGGCGTCGGGCTTGTGTGCGCTCCTCCGCTTCCCCTGGCGCAGGCGGCCGGGGCGGCGGCGCCCTGTGCGCAGCCCCGTGAGGCCGGTCAGCCCAGGAACCAGCTTCCCGCCCAGCTGTGGCCGCAGGAGCAGCTCAACTTCACCGAGGCCTGGGAGCTGACGCGGGGACGCGGCGTCAAGGTAGCGGTCATCGACAGCGGCGTCGACGGCACCCATCCGCAGCTGCGCGGCCGGGTCAAGCAGTACGACGTCACCAAGACCGGCAACGAGGACTGCGTCGGCCACGGCACCGAGGTCGCCGGGATCATCGGCGCGGCCGACATGCGCCGGCAGGGCATCCCGTTCCTCGGGGTGGCGCCCGGGATCGAGCTGATCTCGGTCAAGGCGGCGACCGGCGGCCAGCAGAACGATCCCAAGTGGGCGCCCGCGGCCATCCGCCGCGCCGTCGATCTGGGGGCCAAGGTCATCAACATGTCGTCCCAGTCGCCCGACTACGCCGAGCTGCGCGCCGCGGTGCAGTACGCGCTCCAGAAGGACGTGGTCATCGTGGCCGCGGCCGGCAACATCAAGGACCAGAACCAGACCCCGCGCAACGCCTATCCGGCCAGCTACCAGGGTGTGATCGCGGTCGGCGCGCTCAACAAGGACGGTTCGCTGGCCACCTTCTCCAACCAGACGACCCCGGTCACGGTGACCGCGCCGGGCCAGTCGGTCGTCAGCACGTGGCCGCAGGGGACGTACCACATGGCCGACGGCACCAGCCAGGCCGCGCCGTTCGTGGCGGGCACCGCGGCGCTGATCCGCTCGTACCATCCGAGGATGAACCGCGAGCAGGTGAAGCGGCAGATCGAGCTGACCGCCGACGGCTCCCGCGGCCAGGGCACGGGCTCGGGCGTGGTCAATCCGCTGCGCGCGGTGACCACGGTCGCGCGCGGCCAGTCCGCCGCGGCGGCCACCGGCCCGCACAAGGTGAAGATCGACCAGCCGCCGCCGGACGACCGGGTCGGGCGGATCGTCGCGCTGTCCATCGCGGGCGTCACGCTCACCGCGGCCGCGGGGGTGGCCATCGGCTCCGTCGTCATCCCGGCCGGCCGGCGCCGCGGCTGGCGCCCCGGCGCCTGAACCCGGGACCGACCCAGGGGGACAAGCTCCCGGAACGACCACCCGCCGCCCCCGGGGCCGGGCCTGGAGACAAACAAGGAGGGACCTCGTGCCGGATCTCGGATCCAATGACGACTTCGACCCGGAGCTGATGTTCCGCGACGTCCGGTCGCAGTTCGACCAGGTCGCCGACATGCAGCGGCAGATGGCCGAGCTGCAGGGCCACGGGGAGTCCCGCGACGGCCGGGTGAAGGCCGTCTACGACCACGACCGCGGGCTGGCCGACCTCGACCTCGATCCGCGCGCGCTGCGCGGCGGTTCGGACGATCTCAAGGCGGCCATCCTGGAGGCCTCATACGAGGCCAAGCGCGATCTGGAACGCAAGATCAAGGAGCTGGTGGACGAGTCGCTCGGCGCGCAGGACCTCACGCCCGACGACCTCAAGGACATCGTCGAGGATCCCCAGGGCATCACCCAGACGCTGGGCGACATGGGCCGGATCTTCGAGGGCGCCACCAAGGAGGTCGAGAGCATCCTGGAGCAGGTCAGCCGTGCGATGGGCATCGGGGGTGCCGGGTCCGGGGGTCCGGGAGGCGATGCTCCCGCGGGCGGTGCGCCGGGCGGTCCGGCACGTCCGGGGGCGGGCGCCGGTTCCGGTCCCGCGTCCGGCCCGCCCGGTGGTCTTCCCTTCTTCACACCGGGCGAGGGCGGCTTCCCGTTCGGGGGCCCGCGCCCGACGCCTCCGCCCGGTCAGCCGCCTGCTCCCGGTCCTGCTCCCACTCCGCCCAGCCCGCACCCTGCTCCGAGCGCAGCCCCGGGTGGTTCCGGCGGCTACGGGCCTCCGCCGGGTGCACCGCCGCGTCCCGCCGACCCGCCTCGACCTGCGGACCCGCAGCGTCCTGCCGCTCCGCAGGGGCCCGGCCAGCCGAACATTCCCCCGCCACCGCCTCCGGCCTGGGCGCCGGGGGGGCACGTCGAGGGTGGACAGGGCGGCGGCTGGCCGCAGGGCGGTCAGGCACAAGGCGGTTGGACGCCCGGCGGCCATGTCGAAGGCTCCTCGGGCGGCGGCTGGTCGCCCGGTGGGCACGTGGAGGGCGGCTCCGGCGGCGGCTGGTCCCCGGGCGGCCACGTCGAGGGCGGCGGTCCGGTGTCGCGTCCGCAGCAGCCCCAGGAGCGGCAGGACGACGAGGACGACGAGAACGGTCCCCGGGGCCCCCATGGCCCTCGGGGTCCCCAGGGAGGCCGGCCGCCCCGCTGAGACGAACGTGGCGGCGCGCGAGGGTGCCGCTGAGGCGGTGCTGGAACGTTCCGGCACCGCTTCGCGCGTCCGCGGCCCGGAAACGGCGAACCTCCCGGTCTTCACGGCGGCGCCCATGAAGACCGGGAGGTTCGGTTGTGGCCCAGGGAAGGCCCGTGGCTTCCGCCTCGAGGGGCGAGAGGCTCAGACCTCCGGCTGCGGGTCGGTGGGGTGGGTCTTGTTGACGTAGTCGTCGCCGTACTGGCGCGGACCGTAGATGCTGCCCAGGCCGATGGGGCCGCCGGCGCCCTCGAAGCCGCCCAGCCCGACCTCGGGGATGCCCTTGATGCCCGCCAGGATCGCGATCGGGAAGCGCGCGTCGCGCGGCAGCGAGGCGGTGGGGATCGTCCACTTGAAGAGCTGCTGGCCGCCCAGCCGGCCCTTCATCAGCCCGGACATCAACGACTGGTCGATCTTGCCGAGCGAGCCGGCGATCAGGTCGTCGATGGAGTTCCACATGCCCTTGCCGAGGTCGGCCAGCGCCATCCAGTTGCCGCTGGCCACGTTGCCGCCGACGCCGATGAGGCCGGTGAACCCGGCCATCACGGCCGACGCCACCCTCATGATCGTTTCAAAGATCGTGGCGGTGGACTTCAGCACCGCGTAGCACTTGCCGGCGATGATGTTGGCCTTGGCCTGCGCCGCCGCGGCCGAGGCGCCGGCGGTGAAGAACGAGGCCACGTACATCGCGATGACGTACATGGCGAGCGCGAACAGGATCGCGGCGACCACCGCCATCATGACGGTGAAGATCATGAGCATCGCCATGACGCCGTACATGGACATGCTCACCGCGGCCGCGTGCATGCCCGACCACATGCACTGGTTCTCGTACTCCGACAGCTTCTCGCTGTGCGCGTTGCGGTCCTGGCCGGTCCAGGTGTCGCCGTCGATCGACTCCCGCAGTTGAGCACTGAGCTGCATCACCTCGCCCAGTTGCTCGTTGACCTTCCACCAGTCCATCGCCGCGTGCAGGATCTGGTCGGGGTCGCCCTGCCCCTCGTAGATGATCGAGACGGCGGGCCAGGCGTTGGGGATGAGCATGGCCGAGCCCGCGGCCACCATGTAGGCGGTCTGGGCGGTGAGTTTGAAGGCGCTGACGCCGCACATCGGGAGGCTCCCAAGCGGGGGACGGGGGGTGGGTCAGAAGCGGGGGACGGGGGGGTGGGTCAGAAGCGGGGGCGGGACAGGGACGGGACGGGTCAGATGTTGAGCGTGCTCGCCTGTTCGGCCTGGTCGTGGTTCTGCGCCACGGCCCGGAAGCGGTTGCCGAAGTCGTAGAGCTGCCTGACCTTGGTCTGCAGGTCCTCGTCGGCCCACTCGGTCGCGAGATTGTGCGCCATGGCGAGCTCGAACCCGTACATGGTGAACGCCGCCGACGCGGCCTCGCGGGGCGCGCCGTTGAGGGTCTGCCGGGTCTTCTTCAGCAGGTCGCCCACCTCGGTCTCGTACCTCTTGCTGTGATCCCGGATCGAATCGGTCTGGTGCCTGATCTCACCGCCCATGCGGGTACTCCTTCGCGTCGGCGAACGGCTCCGGGCGGCGGCCCCGTTTCTCGCGGCCGCCCGTAACCGGTGCATCGTAGTGGCCCGGAGGCCGTGGCGGGCAGGGTCCCGCGTTCGCGGGCACGTTCCCGGCGGGGACGCGGGAAACACGGAACCTCTGTCGTGGACGTTTGACGTTGACGTTGCCGTACGGGTTCGCGGCTCGGACGGATCGAATCGGAACCGGGGTTCGGAACCGGGGTCAGGACTGCGGGGTCTCCTCGTACAGGGCGGTCTGGATCAGGCGGGTGCCGGTACGGCGGTCGACGTGGTAGCCGCGGCCCACGGCGAGCTTCTCCGGCTTGACGTTGCCGAGCAGCACGCCCTCCTCCTTGCTGCCCGACATCACCAGGCCCGGCGACGCCATCTCCTTGACGCGGGTGATGGTCTGGTCGAACATGCCGCGTCCGGCGCCGCCCATGGCGCGGGCCAGGATGATGTGCAGGCCGATGTCGCGCGACTGCGGCAGCAGCTCCACCAGCGGGCGCAGCGGGTTGTCGGACGTGGCGACCATCTCGTAGTCGTCGATGATGAGGAACAGGTCGGCGCCCGTCCACCACGACCGCGAACGCAGCTGGTCCGGGGTCAGGTCGGCCGGTGGGAGCCGCTCCATCATCGCGCCGCGGATGTCGTTCACCAGGGACGTCGCGGCCGGGGCGGACGCGGCGAAGCCGATCTGGTGCTCGGTGGTGGCCACGTCCAGCAGCGAGCGGCCGTAGTCGATGAAGATGATCCGCGCCTGGTCGGGCGTGTACCGGCTGGTGATGCCGGTCGTGATGTGCCGCAGCAGGTTGGACTTGCCGCACTCGGTGTCGCCCAGGACCATGAAGTGCGGGTCGGAGGAGAAGTCCAGGTAGACCGGCGCCAGCCCGTCCTCGTCGATGCCGATCGGGATCCGCAGGCCCGTCTCGGCCGGGGTGGGCAGCTGCGCGGCCGGCAGCACCTCCGGCAGCATCCGCACCTGCGGGGCCCGCGGGCCCTGCCAGTTCTGCGCGATCGCCTGGCACATCTTCATCACGCCGTCGTTCAGCGACTCGTCGGCGCCGCCGCCGTCGATCCGCGGCACCGCGGTGAGGAAGTGGAACCCGTCCCGGGACAGGCCGCGGCCGGGCCGGTTCTCCGGCACGTTGCCGGCCAGCTTCCGGTCGATCTCCGACTCGTACGGGTCGCCCAGCCGCAGCTCCAGCTTGGTGCCGAGCAGGTCGCGCACGTTGGTGCGGAACTCGGTCCACTTGTTGGTCGCGGCGATGAGGTGGATGCCGTAGCCGAGACCGCGCGCGGCGAGCTGGGTGATGGTGTCGGACAGGGCCTCGTAGTCCTGCCGCAGGGTCAGCCAGTTGTCGACGACCAGGAACACGTCGCCGTAGCCGTCGCCGTGGTACTCGCCCGAGGCCCGCATCCGCCGGTACGTGGCGATGCCGTCGATGCCCCGCTCGGCGAACTCCCGCTCGCGCTGCTCCAGCAGCGAGCTGACCTCGGCGACGGTGCGGCGCACCCGGTCGGCGTCGAGCCGGGTCGCGATCCCGCCGACATGCGGCAGGTCGGCCATCGCGGCCAGCGAGCCGCCACCGAAGTCCAGGCAGTAGAACTGCACCTCGGCGGGCGTGTGCGTGAGCGCCAGCGAGGCCATGAGCGTGCGGATCGCGGTGGACTTGCCGCTCTGCGGGCCGCCCGCGAGGCCGATGTGGCCGGCGCCGCCGGACAGGTCGAGCCAGTACGGGTCGCGCCGCTGGTGGAACGGCTTGTCGACGATGCCCGCCATCGCGTACAGCTTCCCGCGGCCCTCCCACCCGGCGGTGGTCAGGCCGTGCTGCTGCGCCACCGACAGTTGCGGCAGCATCTCGTTCAGCGGCGGCGCGTCGTCCAGCGGCGGCAGCCAGATCTGGTGCGCGGGCCCGCCGTGCCCGGCCAGCTGCCCCACGACCACGTCGAACAGCGACGCCTTGTTCTTGTTCTCCTCCTGCTGGGGCTGCTCCTGCTGCCCCGGCTCCTCGATCACCTGCGGCTGGATGTAGCCGGACATGTACGGCACGACCTGCGCGGCGATCTGGCTGCCGGTGTTGCCGTTCTTGTTCTGGTCGGGCGTCTCGTCGACCGGGCCGGAGACGTAGGCGGCGCGGAACCGCACCATCGGCTCGCTGCCGAACTTCATGTAGCCGTGGCCGGGCGCGGACGGCAGTTCGTAGGCGTCCGGGACGCCCAGCACGACCCGCGACTCCATCGCCGAGAACGTCCGCAGGCCGACCCGGTACGACAGGTGCGTGTCCAGGCCGCGCAGCTTGCCCTCCTCCAGGCGCTGCGAGGCCAGCAGCAGGTGGACGCCCAGCGAACGGCCCAGCCGGCCGATCATCACGAACAGCTCGGCGAAGTCGGGCTTGGCCGACAGCAGCTCGGAGAACTCGTCCAGGACCAGGAACAGCGTCGGCATCGGCGGCAGGTTCGCGCCGTCCAGCCGCGCCTTCTCGTAGTCGCGCAGCGAGGCGTAGTTGCCCATCTGCCGCAGGTACTCCTGGCGCCGCACCATCTCGCCGTGCAGCGCGTCGTACATGCGGTCGACGAGGGGGAGCTCGTCCTCCAGGTTGGTGATGATCGCCGAGACGTGGTGCAGGCCCTCCATGCCCAGGAACGTCGCGCCGCCCTTGAAGTCGACGAGCACGAAGTTCAGGATGTCGGACGAATGCGTCATCGCCAGGCCCAGCACCAGGGTGCGCAGCAGCTCCGACTTGCCGGAACCGGTGGCGCCGATGCACAGGCCGTGCGGGCCCATGCCGCCCTGCGCCGACTCCTTGATGTCGAGCTCGATCGGGCGGCCGTCGGCGTCCAGGCCGATCGGCACCCGGAACCGGTTGCGCTGGGCGCGCGGCCGCCACACCTGCGCCGGGTCGACGGCGTAGGGGTTGTCGACGCCCAGCAGCGAGGTCAGCGTCGTGTTGGCCGACAGCACGTCGTCCTCGACCACGGTGTCCAGGGCGCTGCTGCGGAACGGCGACAGCTGCCGCGACAGGCCCTCGGCCTGCGCGATCGACACGTTGTCGGGCTTGCCGATCGCGGTGGGGACGTCCTTGCCGGTGCGGTCCTTCTTCAGCATATGGACGCGCTCGGGCGAGACGTTCAGGCGCAGCGTGCCCGCCTCGGTGGTGGTGCCGGTGGTCTGCGACAGGTCGATCACGCAGACGCCCTCGATGCCGTCGGCGGCCAGCTGCGAGTCGTAGGAGGCCATCCCGCCGTCCACCACGACCACGTGCAGCGGCAGCTCGCCGGCCGGCCGGCCGGCCACGAACCGGGCCCGGTCCTTGACCTCCTGACCGAGCATGACCTCCAGCTCGGACATGGTCGGCGCGATCAGCCGCACCTGCCCGGCGGCGTCGTGCTCGGTGGGGTGCAGGGCGTGCGGGAGCCACTTCACCCAGTCCCAGTAGAGGAGCTGCTCCTGCGAGGTGCAGACGCTGATCCGCACGTCGTCGGGGGTGTGGAAGGTGGCCAGCTGCATCAGCATGCCCCGGACCATCGCGCGGGTGGCCTCGCCGTCGCCGGACAGGAAGATCCGGGAGAACGAGCGGAGGTTGATCGCCACCGGCAGCGCGGGGACCGTGGAGTGGGTGCGCATGAACCGGCGCAGCGCGCCCGCGCTCATCGGCTCCAGGTCCTCCACCGGCTTGGTCTCCGGCGCGATCAGCTGCACGCCCAGCTTCTGCGGGCCGGCGCCGACCCGGACCTGCCCGAAGTCGCCGTCCTCGGGACGCCGCTCCCACAGCCGGGCGCTCATCGCCAGCGACCACAGCCGGGACGGGTCGGGGTTGTACCACTCCAGCGCCTCGCGCTGCTGCGAGGCGGCCTTGCGGACCTTGGTGCGGACCTGCCCCAGGTAGCGGAGGTAGTCGCGGCGGTCGCCGTTCAGCTTGGACTTGCGTTCCCCGCCCTTCTGCCCGACCTGCTGGAACATCATGCCGAACATCGACAGTCCCATCATCCCGCCCGCGACCATCTGGATCGGGTTGGAATTGGGATTGAGGAACATGAACGCCATGCTTCCCGACCCCGCCGCCATGGGCAGCATCGTCAGGACGTTCCGGAATCCGTCGGTGACGACTTCGGGCAGCTCGGGCGGGGACTCCAGCAGGATCTCGCCCCGCGGCATCTCCGGCGGCCTGCGGCGTTCCTTGCGCCGGACCACGACGGTGCTCACTGGTCAAGCTCCCCTCATCCCTTGACACGCCACTGTCCAAGGGTGGTCATCCTACGGAAGGCGTGGCGGGTCGCGTCATGGCCGTCGCGGTCATGACCGTGCGCTTATGGTCACCCGCGGCCATCACTACCGCAACCACCGCGAGACGCCCACGTTCGACGCCGCATGATCCGTCCCGGTTCCGCCGCGGTTCCGCAGCGGTTCCGCAGCGGTTCCACCGCCGCGGCCTTCAGCCGGTCAGGCCGGGACGCCGCACGGCGAATCTCGCCGATCACCGCCTAGCCGAGATGGTCGCGGCACGGGTGGGGGCGGCCGTACTCCTTCTCCCATTCGGTCACCGGCCCCGAGCCCGGGCCCATCCCCGGGGACAGGAAACGCAGGTAGCCGACGAGGACGTCGTGCGCCTCCTCCAGGGAGTAGTGACCCTCCCAGTCATCGGAGTAGAGGTCGTACAACTGGAGGCCCTGCGGGGTCGCCTTGGCGTCCCAGGAGTTCCCCTGCCAGCCCTGCTCGGCCTTCCGGCCGCTGCGGACGTCCTCGATCCAGGCCAGCCGGTCCAGGCACAGGATCTCGGAGTTCTGCACGTCGCTGGTGAGCATCGAGCCCAGTGCGCTGTAGGCCTCGTCATGCGGCCGGAACGCCGGCGCGTTCCACTGATCCCGATAGAAGGAGAGCTTTTCCGTCATGTCGTTTCCTCGTCAGTCCACCACCGGCCAGGCGGAATCCCAGTTGCGGCTGCTTCTCTTGTACGAGCCTTCCACAAGGATCCCGTTCGCCTCGCCGCGCCAGCGTCTGCCATCGGTACCGGGCACTTCCCGGCCGTTCTGGAACGCATCCCGGATGGTGCGATCCACCTGCTGGGGCGTCCAGTTGTCGGGGAAGAACGAGCTGTCCGCGGGCTTGTCGACCCACTGGCCGTTGGGCCCTTTCATCTGCACGCGGGCGGAATAGGTGCCGTTGGAGCCCGTGCGGACCACCCGCGTGATCCGGCGGTCGGCCCAGTCCTGCCCCATGAAGCGGTGGTGGTAGCCGCTGCCCACCATCTGCCCGCCCCGGCCGCGGCGGACCTCGCCGCGGAAGACGTGATGGTGCCGCCCGCTCGTCTGGACCTTCCTGCGCAGCCAGCGCACCGCCGGCTCGAAGATGCCCGGGTTCCCGCCGCCCCCGCCCGGTGACCCGCCGGGCCGCGGCCGGGGGCGGGCGAGCAGGAACAGGACGAGGACGAGCGCGATCACCCTGCCCAGCGAGGCCCTGCCCGGCGAGGCCCCGCCCCACGAGGACTCACCCATTGAAGATGGCCTGCAGGGTGAGGTTGATCAGCTGGTCGATGATGATCCCGCTTATGATCTTGAAGAGGGGGATCTGGAGCAGCGAGGCCCCGAAGGTCACCGCGGCGGTGGCGATGGCCTGCGCGATCTGGATCGCCAGCATGATCAGCTGGATGATCACATTGATCTTCAGGGCGAGGACGATCGCGCCGCACACCATGAGGGCGGCCCCGATGATCGCGCCGGCGGTGCCCGCGTCCTTGAGCGCCGGCACCGGCGCGTCCTCCTGCGTGAACGCGGTGCGGAAGGCGTCGATGCCCTCGCCCATGTTCCCGGTCCAGATCTGCGCCGCCTGAGTCTCGGCCTCGCCGACCGGGACGCCCAGGTTCCCGGCGAAGCCGACCCAGTCGCCGCCCATCCTGAACAGCGCTTCCTCGTCGGACTCGGGCCAGTCGTACCCGAGCATGCTCAGCAGGCCGGTCAGCTCGCCCGGCAGTGTCATGCCCACCACGTCACCCCAGGATCTGCCGGACGCGGTTGACCTCGACCATGCTGGCCTCTTCCGACTGGAAGTAGTTGGAGGCCATGAGCGTGGCCCCCTCCGCGTGGTCGGTCATGCCGGTGACGTTCCCGGTGACGCACTCGGCGGCCACCTCGAAGATGGCCGCGTAGCAGCCCCCGATCAGCATTCCGATCATGTCGCCGCCCCAGGGCTCCCCGTAGCCGGAGAGCTTCCCCTGCAGCGTCTCCCACTCCGACTGGACCTGGTGCGCGGCGGAGCGGATTCCCGCGCCGCCCCGCTTGATGGTCTGCGGGTCGACGTTCAACTCGTTGCCCATGGGCCGCCTCCTGTCAGCGCTTCTGGATGCCGTTCATCAGGGCCTGCAGAGAGCGGGCGAACGAGCCGAGCTGCTCCAGGCTCTGGTCCTGCACGGCGCGCACCCGCGCCTGCAGGTCCGCGCCGTCGACGGTGTTCAGCCGCTCCGCCGCCCGTGTCCCGGCCTCGTCCAGGGCCGCCTCCGTCGCGTTGATCACATATGTGGCCAACTCGTGAGACGCGCGCCTGAGCGCGTCCGGTTCGAGGTGGATTTCCTGGACGCGCGTCCCGTCGCGGTGGCGGTGACGCGCACAAGGCCGTCCGCGGCGGAGCCGGTGCCGCCCGCCGCGTCCTGCTCCCCGCCGGGGTCGGGGTCCAGGGCCCGTTCGGTGACGTCGCGGGCCTGGGCGAGAAGGTGCTCCAGGCCGGGGAACGCCGCCTCGCCGCCGACGTGGGCGCGGTCCTGGATGCCCGCCAGCGCGTCGTTGATCCCCCGGGACATGATGCTCAGCTGCCGCAGCCCCTCGTTCTGCACCTCGCGCAGGCGCTCCATCATCAGCGCCGCGTCGAGAAGCGCTTCCTCGGGACGTTCGGCGGCGGCCCGCGCGCGCAGGGAGTCGAGCGCGGCGTTGAGCGCCTCGGCGATGGTCCGGGCCAGTTCGTCCGGAGCCTGCCGCATGACCCTCGGGTCCAGTTCCAGCGAGGCGATGCGTCCTCCGGTCACCGCGACCGCGCGCACGCGTCCATCGGCGGACTCGCCTTCACCGCGGAGGCCGGGCTGCTCCTCTCGTCCCGTACCTTCCTCGCCGTGCGTGGAACCGGCGGACGACGCCTCGTCCAGCGCGTCGCGCGCCTCCTGCAGGCGGCGCTCGAACGGGACGCCGTCGTCGTCCGGTAGTTCGGTCATCACATCTCACCCCCGGTCAAGTCGGCCTCGACGGTAGCGACACCTCATTACGGACGAAACCCGTAGGTGTATTGGAGCCGCGCGGTACGCCGAACGTTCCCGGAATGTTCGCCGGAGATCCATGACACCGATGGGGGCGGCGCCGCGTCTGACCCTCCATGAGGCGGCCGCGCGCCCGGCGAGGTGCGGTCACGTGCGTCCTGACCGCGGCGGGCGATCGGGCTCACAAGCTGTCGCGCGAGGTTCGACTCACCGTTTATGTTGTTACGGTTTCCGCCGTGTCGGACTGCCCTGTGCGGCCCGTGTGAACTAGTGAGGGAGATCAGTGGCTACAGTCACCGGGGCGGAGTTGTGCCGGGTCACGGTCGTGGCTCCCAAGCGCCGCATCGATATCTCGCTGCCCGCTCACGTCCCGTTCGCCCAGCTCTTCCCGGCGATCCTGCACTATTCGGGCAACCAGATGGCCGACGCCGGGCTGGCGCACGGCGGCTGGGTCCTGCAGCGCCTCGACGAGGCCCCGTTCGGCGGCGGTACCACGCCGGCCCAGGCGGGACTGCGCGACGGCGAGGTGCTCTACCTGCGCCCGGGGATGTCGCAGCTGCCCGAACTGGCGTTCGACGACGTCGCCGACGTGGTCGCCACCGCCATCAAGGACCGGCGCGACCGCTGGCGCCCGGAGTGGACGCGCACCTACGCGCTCGGTGTCGGCGCCGGAGGCTCGGGCGTCGCCGCGGTGATGCTGGTGCTGTCCGGGCCGTCCTGGATCGTCCCGGCGATCTGCGCGGGCGTCATCGCGCTGCTGCTGGTGATCGCGGCCGTGTCGGTCTCGCGCGCGGCGGGCGACACCCAGGCCGGCACCGTCCTCGGCTTCTCCGCCATTCCCCACGCCTTCCTCGCCGGACTGTTCGGCCCCGCCCGCGACACCGCGCTCGGCGACCTGGGCGCGCTGCACGTGCTGGCGGGCTTCGGCGCCGTGGTGCTGGTCGCGATGATCTGCGCCGCGGCCGTGTCGGACGGCCTGTCGGTCTTCTGGGGGACGGTCGTCGGCGGCCTGCTCGCCGCGATCGGCGCCGGGGTGGCGCTGCTGTTCGAGAACCTCGACCCGGCCGGCATCGCGGCGTTCGTCGTCGTGGTCGCGATGATGCTGACCCCGCTCACCCCGACACTGGCCTTCCGGTTCTCCAAGGTGACGCTGCCGCCCGTCCCGCAGAGCGCGGAGGACCTGCGCCGCGACACCATCATGGTGGACGGCCAGCAGGTGCTCACCCGCACCGCGCAGGCCGACCGCTTCATCACCGGCTTCACCACCGGGCTGGGCATCACCGGGTTCCTCGGGCTCATCCCCTCGGCGTTCGACTCCGGCTGGCTCGGACCCGTCACCGCCGGGGTCATCTCGGTGCTGATGCTGCTGCGCTCCCGGCTCTTCCGCGGCCGCGTCCAGCGGCTGGCGCTGCTGGTGCCGGGCATGGCCGGGATCGGCGTGCTGGCGATCGCGATCGCCTGGGACGGCTCCATGATCATGATGGTGGCCGCGGGCCTGGTCCCGGTGCTGGCGCTGACCGCCGCCGTGGTCGGCGTCGGGCTGTGGCTCCCCGGCCGGCACCCCTCGCCGTTCTGGGGACGGGCCGGCGACCTCCTCGAACTGTTCATGCTGATCGCCCTGGTCCCGCTGGCCGCCGGTGCGTGCGGGCTGTTCTCGTTCATGCGCGGGCTGGCCGGTTAGGAGCTCGTCGTGCAGACACGCAAGGACCTGCTGCAGGCCCACCGCCTGATGACCCAGCGCGCGTCGCTGGCGCTCATCTCCGGTGAGCCCGACAACCCCGAGCTGCCGCTGCGCCGGATGAACATCGGCGCGTTCTCCGGAATCATGATCGCCATTCTGGTGTGCGCGGCGTTCGGCATCTTCGGCATCATCCGCCCGGGCGGCGCCAAGGGCCTCGAGAAGGCCGGCATGCTCCTGGTGGAGAAGGAGACCGGCGCCCGCTACATCTGGTGCGAGGGCAAGCTGTGCCCGGTCGCCAACTACGTCTCCGCGCGGCTGGTGGCCGGCAAGGACGCCAAGAGCCGCCGCACCGTCTCCACCAACTCCCTCAGCAAGTTCGAGCGCGGCCCGCTGATCGGCATCCAGGGCGCGCCCAACACCCTGCCCGACCCCAAGAAGCTGACCAAGGCGCCCTGGTCGGTGTGCGTGCGCGCGGTGAACAGCACCTCCGCCGGCCGCCAGTCGCTGGTCACGCTGGTGGCGGGCCGCAAGGTCGGCGGCACGCAGGTGCGCGACGACCAGGCGGTCGTCGTCCAGGCCGACGGGCAGAGCTGGCTGCTGTGGCGCAACACCCGGCTGCGGATGCCGCAGTACGCGATGGCCACGCTCGGCGCCAGCCCCACCCCGATCGCCGGCAAGTGGCTCGACTCGGTGTCGCAGGGCCCCGACTACGCCGCGCCGCAGATCCCGGGGCTCGGCCAGCGCGTCCAGGGCCCGGCCGGTCAGGGCCAGGTCGGCCAGGTCTTCAGCGTCAACACCTCCTCGGGGTCGGCGGCGTCGTACGTGCTGCTGGCCGACGGGCTGGCGCCGGTCACCCCGATCCAGCGCGACCTGCTCGTCGCCGACCCGCGCACCCGCGCCGCGTACGGCAACCAGCAGGTCCAGCCGATCCAGGTGGACGCGGGCCGGGTCAACTCGATGCCGCAGTCCCGGCAGCAGCTGCGTGACGCCCGCCTGGACGGGAAGGCGCCCGCCATGGCGCCGTACCAGGAGAGCAGCGCGCTGTGCGCGGTGTACGACGACCCGTCCGGCAACTCCGACGCCAAGCTGACCATCGGCGGCTCGCTGCCGGGCCCGCCCGGCGGGCAGCAGCCGGTGGGCGCCGACCAGCTGGTGTTCCCGCCCGGCAGCGCGGCGCTGGCCGGCCGCGTGCCCAGCCCGGGCAAGGCGGCCGAGGTCAACACCTACTACCTGGTGGCCGAGGGCAAGCGTTTCCCGATCAAGGACGCGCAGGCCGCGGAAGGCCTCGGCTACGCGCTTCCCGGCAACGCCTCGAAGGTGCCGGCCGGCGTGCTCGACCTGATCGCGCAGGGCCCGGTGCTGGACCCGGCGGCGGTCTCCACGACCGTTCCGCTGAATGCCCAGTCGGGAAACTGATCCGAAGTTCTTCCGACCAGAGCCGAACCGGATCTGATCACGGCGCGTCCAACCAAAGGACGGATCGGGCATGACAAGTGTGACATCCGTCTCAGACTTGAAAGGGATGGACACCTTGCGATCAAGCCCGTAGTCTGATGCGTACTCTGCGGCGCGCGACCCCCCGCCAAGCTCAGCCACAGGGGTTTTCGTGCTGCTGAACGGGGGCTTACGGCGCGTCGACCCGAGCGCCTCTGCCTTCTTCATCCCCCTCGGGTCGATGTACCCGTTCACTGGAGGTGACGGATGGGGCAGAACTCTGCCGTCAACAGAGCTTCAATGACGCAAGCCGCCGGCGACATCGACGCGTCGGCGAACGTGATCAAGGGCCTGCAGACCCAGCTCGAGTCGCACAAGCAGCAGGTCCGCTCGTCGTGGGAGGGTAACGCCTCCATGGCCTTCGAGACGGTCTTCGCTCGCTTCAACGAGGACTTCAGGAAGGTCCTTGAGGCGCTGAACGGCATGCACGAGAGCCTCGTCCAGACGAAGATCACCTACGAGGCCAAGGAAGAGATGGCCGAGCAGGGCGTGAACAAGGTTCAGGCTCTGCTGAACGGCCGTACCTGAGCGGCGCCTCCGACATGGTGATCGAGGCTGGATAGAGGAGAGAGATGACTGACTTCACCAGAGCGAATTTCGGTGGCCTGACCGAGGGTGAGGCCCAGTTCAGCCTGGCCGCGCGCGCCCTGATGGACGAGCTGAACGACCTCGAGGGCAAGCTGCGCACCAAGCTCAACGAGTGGGAGGGCTCCTCCCAGGAGGCCTACTGGGTCTTCCAGAAGCAGTGGGACGCCGCCGCCAAGGACATGCAGAACGTCGTCTCGCAGCTGGGTCTGGCGATCCGCGACGCGCACGACAACTACCAGCAGGCGGAGCGGACCAACAGCGCCGTCTGGGGCGGCTGAGGCCCGCTTCGGCGAGCGCGCCCAGGATTCTGGGACATAGCGGGCCTTGGTCGCCGACGGCCGGGGCCCGCTCCGCCGGTTTCGGTCGAACCGAGTGAGTTTCTGAGCCGTCTCATCTCCCGGGACGGCAGTGGGAATTGAGAGGTCGGCACTGGCCGACAGGAGGTAATCAGGGATGGCACCACCTCCCGAGAATGGCGGCTACCCCAGGAACCTGCCCCAGGCGGGCAAGGAAATCAAGATGGACCACGACCAGCTGAAGACGATCGCGAATCGTCTTCAGGAGGACCTCGACCGGCTGCGCGACGCGCGCTGGAAAGAGGCCCTCGAGGATTACGGCAATCCTGGTCAGCCGGCCATCGGCGATTACTCCGCGGGCCACGGGCTGCACAACACCACGAAGACGGCCCAGACGGCGATCGGGAGCACCTACGACCAGTTCCTGACCGCCTACCAGAACGTCATCACGGCCCTTCGCGACTCGGAGAAGAACACCCGCAACGCCGACGACCAGTCCCGCGCGGGGGTCAACTCGGTCGGCGGTTCCCGGTTCGCCAGCTGATCGTCATGGGAATGTCACCGAGAGGGGTGAAGTAAGTGGCTCCACCATCAGCGCCCAGCGCGCCCGGGGGCGAGCAGCAGATTCGCCAGGACGTCGGCGGCGCCTCCGACGGCATCGGCGGCTGGAACAGCCTCAAGATCTGGGAAGACCAGTTCGACAAGCTCAAGCAGCTGGTCGACAGCATGAAGCCGGGCACGGTGCGCACGGCCGGCGAGAAGTACACGGGCATGGCCACCGCCATGGGCACCACCGTGGGACTGCTCCACAACCAGTCGTACAAGATCATCGAGGCGTGGGGCGGTGAGGACGCCCGGCTCGCGATGGACCAGATGAACAAGGCGTACCGCGCGGCCCTCGAGATCCAGCAGAAGGGCTCCACGACCGGGAGCGCGCTGACGCAGCACGCGCAGACGCAGACCCAGTGGCAGCAGCAGTACGGCTCGGGCAGCGCGACCGACAGCTGGGTCCGCGAGGTCGCGCGCTGGGGCGCCGGCCCGCTGGTCCCCGCCAGCATGGTCACGAGCTTCCTCGCCAACAACATGGGCGCCGGCGAGGGTATGCACCAGGTGAACGTCGGGACCGAGCAGTCCAACGACCGCTTCCCCGAGGGCATCCGCCAGGACATGCCCAACCCCAACCCGAACGTTCGGGAGAACACTCCCCCCGGTCCTCCGAACACTCCGGGTGGGCCCGGGTCTCCGAAGATGCCCGGTGGCGGCCCTCCGCCAGGTGGTCCCGGCGGCATGCCGCCCGGCGGTCCCGGCGGGCCTGACCTTCCGGGCGGCCCCGGTGGGCCTGACCTTCCGGGCGGCCCGGACGGCCCCGGTGGTCCGGACGGTCCCGGCGGGCCGAACATTCCGGGCGGTCCGAACGGCCCCGGTGGCCCGAACGGTCCCGGCGGTCCGGACTTCCCCGGCGGCGTGGGCAGCGGTTCGGGTGGCCCCGGCAGTGACCTGGCCAGCATGCCCGGCGGCGGCCCCGGTGGCATGCCCGGCGGTGGTCCCGGCGGCGGCCTCGGCGGCGGTGCCCCCGGTGGCATGCCCGGCGGCGCGCCGGTCGGTGGTGCCGGTCTCGGCAGCGCCGGTGGCCCCGGTGCCTTCCCGGGCGCGGGCGCGTTCGGGAAGAACGGCATGGGTGCCGCCGGTGGCCCGATGGGCATGCCGATGGGCGCCGGTGCCGGTGGCGGCGGCAACGACAACGAGCGTGAGCGCTCCACCTGGCTCACCGAGGACGAGGATGTCTGGGGCGGCAACGACGACACCGCTCCTCCAGTGATCGGCTGACGTCGGGCCAGGACGTTGGCGGCGAGATGACAGTGCGGGCAGGCCGGGAATACCCTGGCCTGCCCGCGCCTGTTCCAGGCGGTCTCGGTGTGCGAGGAGTTCTGATGCGGCGGTGGAGTCGGCTTGTGGCCAGATCTGCACTGGCCTTGCTCGTGGTCGGAGCGGTGGCATCCCCGGGCTCGGCGGCGGCCGCGGCCAAGCCGCTCCCGCAGCAGTGGTGGTTCACCAGCTGGGGCGTCGAGGACCGGCTCTGGACGTCGTCGAGAGGCCAGGGTGTCACGGTGGCGGTCATCGACACCGGTGTCCAGGCCAGCCTTCCCGATCTGAACGGTGCCGTCCTGCCCGGCATGGACGCCGAGAGCGGCAGCGGCGACGGCCGCACCGACGTCGACCGGACCGAGTCCAACGGGCACGGCACGGCCATGGCGTCACTGATCGCCGCGCAAGGACGAGGCACGGGGCTGCTCGGCGTCGCGCCGAACGCGAAGATCCTGCCCGTCGTCGCGCAGAGCAAGCCGGCCTATGCCAAGGGCATCCGCTTCGCGGCCGATCGCGGCGCGAAGGTGATCAGCCTCTCCCAGGCCCTGCCCGGAGCGTGCCCTGCGGACCTCCAAGAGGCGGTGACCTACGCCCTCGGCAAGGACGCGGTCGTGGTCGCGGGCGCCGGGAACGACGGCAACGGCTCGAACAGTTCGATGTCCCCCGCCAACTGCGCGGGCGTGGTCGCGGTCGGCGCCGTGGACGCTCAGTTCCGGCCCTGGGTGAAGTCGCAGCGGCAGTCGTACGTGACCGTGGCCGCACCGGGCGTGCAGACGAGCGCCATCCTGCGGGACGGGAAGGTCTCGTTCGGAAGCGGGACCAGTGACGCGACCGCGCTGACGTCGGCGGCCGTGGCGCTGATCCGGGCCAAGTTCCCGAACATGTCGAACCGCGAGGTCGTCCAGCAGGTCATCGGATCGGCGATGGATGTGGGCCCGTCCGGCAGGGACCCCCAGACCGGATTCGGTTTCATCCGGCCGTACCGCGTGTTCAACGGCACCGTTCCCAAGAACGGTGCCAACCCGGTCTTCGAGGCGTACGACCGTCAGGCCAAGAACGCGCAGAAGACCGAGGAGCCTTCGGGGGGTGGCGGGCCTAAGGGCGGGGCGGACATGGCCAGTGTCATCGTCCTGGTCGCGTGGGTCGTCGTCGGTGCCGTCATCGCGCTGGTCATGCTGTTCGTGCTGATGCGGCGGCGGAAGAAGGGGCGGCCCGCGCCGCTCGGTCCGGTGCCGGGGGCGACGCCGAGCTTCGGGGCTCCGTACCCGCAGCAGGGGCAGATGCCGCCGGGGCCCGGTCCGCAGGGGCAGGGGCCTGGCCCGCAGGGGTATCCGCCGCAGGGCTACCCGCAGCAGCCTCCCCAGCAGGGGCCGCCGCAGGGGCCGCCGCAGGGTGGGTACGCTCCGCAGACCCACATGGACATTCCGCAGCAGCCGCGAACCCAGCAGGACATCCCGCAGCAGCCGCGTACGCAGCAGGACATTCCGCAGCAGCCTCCGCCGCGACAGTAGAGCGACACGGAACTCCCCACCGCCGACGTCCGGCGGTGGGGAGTTCCGCTGTACGGGGGCGGGTCAGGCGGTGAACCAGGCGGGGAGGGGTTCACGGGCGTCGAGCCAGGTGCGGGGGACGCAGCCGGCGCCGTGGTGGGCGGCGATGACGCCGCCGGTGATGGCGGCCATGGTGTCCATGTCGCCGCCGACGAGCGTGCTGGTCCGGATGGCGGCCTCGTAGTCGCCGAGCCGGGTCTGGATCGTCCAGAGGGCGAACGGGACGGTGTCGGGGGCGCTGATCCGGGAGCCGTTGCCGACCTCGCCCGCCACCTCGATCGCGGGCCGGTCCAGGAGGCCGGCCGCGCGCCGGACGCCGTCGTGCACGGCGCCCCGCGGTGTGTGCTCCAGGACCGTTTCCAGCAGGTCGGGGACGGTCCGGCCGCGGTGCGCGGTCACGTGCGCGGCGGCCACCGCGATCGCGACGGCCCCGGCGACTCCCTCGGGGTGCGCGTGCGTGATCTCGGCGGACGCGGCGCCCTCGGTGGCGGCCTTCCCGAGGTCGTCGTGGAAGTAGGCGCCGAGCGGCGCGACCCGCATGGCGCCGCCGTTGCCCCACGAGCCGACGCCGTCGAAGAGTTCGGCGTTGATGGCGCGCCAGTCGCCGCCGTGGAAGACGTGGTCGATGAACTGGAGCGCGCCCTTCCCGTAGTCGCGGAACGTCTCGGCGCGTTCGGCGAACGCCTTGGCCAGGGCGTTCTGGTCGACCGTCCCGTGGCGGTCGAGGACGTCGAGCAGGGAGCAGGCCATCTGGGTGTCGTCCGTCCAGGACCAGACCTCCGGTGGGTTCCCCGCCTTCCTGACACGCAGGTGCGGAGGGAACGCCTGGTTTCCGACGGCGTCCCCCACGGAAAGTCCTGTGAGCGCGTCGAGTGCGAGGGCCTTGCGGGCGGATTCGGCCATGCGGGAAGTGTCGTTGAGGTGGCCGGGGGCGGCAAACGACTTACGGCGCGCGAAGGCGGGCGGGTCAGCCGCCGCAGGTCGCGCACGTGGTCAGGTACTGCGCGATCTCGCGGGCGATCGTGGTGGCGTCCTGGAGCGTCCGGGACTGGTCGGGGGCGACCCTTCGGCCGTCCTTGTCGTCCGAGGCGCTGAAGGAGAGGTCGACCAGGGTGTTGCCGGTGCGGAACATCACCAGCACCCTGCCGGACTCGCCCGTGCCGTCGTTCGCGGTGGAGTGGCCGGCGAACGCCTCGGGGCCGACGCCGGGGAGGGGCTGCAACGGGACGCGCTTCTGCTGCAGCGTCCGGTGGCCGGCGAGCTCGCGCTTGGCGGTGTCGGCGCCGCTGGCGACGGTGTCGTCCTGGTAGGCGGTCATCTGGAGCGTCACGTGGCGGCTGGACGCGCCGGACGCCCGCCCCAGCCACCGGCATCCGGCGCGCGGGTCCGTGCCCGCCTGGGTGGACGGGATGGTCTCGGCCGAGGGGACCAGCCGGCCGATCGTCGCGGCCGGCACGACCTCGCAGGGGTTCGCGGGGAAGGACGTGATCAGCGGTTTCTCGGCGGAGCGGCGGATCTCTCCGACCTTCGCCGTCCGCGAGCTGATGTCGGCGACCGCCGCGGCGCCGACGGCGATCGCCGCGACGGCGAAGACGCCGAGCACGATGAGGAAGGTCCTGCGCTGCTTGCGCGACGCCCGCGGAGGCGGCGGAGCGGCCGGCGGGATCGGGGGCAGGGGCGCGGCGGGCGGTGGGGTCGCTTCCTGGGGAGGAAGGAAGTTCGGCTGGGCGGGACGCGCCGGGGGCACGTTCTCGGGGCCCTGTGTCACGGAGCGCTCCTGCGGGGTGACCGTGGGGGTGTCGGCATGAGGTTGGCAACGCTCACCGACGTCCCAGGGACGAAAGGCGAGAGCCCGGTGCCGGTGGCACCGGGCTCTTGGGGAAGGGGCTCAGTTGGCCCAGGTGAGGGTGTTGGCGACGTCGACGCCCAGTTCACCGGCGGTGTTGAAGACGGTGCCGGTGCGGCTGCCCGGGTCGCTGCCGCTGGCCCAGTAGCCCTGCGCGTAGATGACGTACTCGCTGCGCGTCCAGCTGCGGGTCCAGGACGGCGGCGTGCGGGTCAGCGCGGGCAGGCCGCTTCCGGACGGCGGGAGGAGCAGCGTGGGGTTCGCGCCCTCGCTGGTCTCGTCGCTGACCGCGGCGGCCGCGGTGGCGTCGGTGAACTTCAGGATGGAGATGACCGTCACGACCGTGCGCGAGGTGTTGGTGTAGAGCGCGGAGTCCATGTTCTGGACGCACGCGTTGCTGCGTAGGGCGCCCAACAGGTCGGCGTCCGCGCGGCTGATGCAGCTGCCGTTGCGGATGACGCCGGCGCGCGTGAAGGTGTTGCCCTGCGCGGTGGCGATGGTCGGCTTGAGGATGGTGCTCATGTCCGACGTCGTGGCCGGCTGTGAGGCGTTGGACGAGGGTCCGGTGGACGTCGGCACGGCGATGGGGGGATCGGGATCGTCGTCGTCCCGGCTCACCACGAAGAAGACGCCGGCTCCGACGACCACGATCGCCAGCATCGCCCCGACGATGAGGAGGGGGATCAGCACGTTGCCGCCCCCGCCGCTGGGTGGCGGCGGGCTCGGGGGCGGGAAACCGGGCGGGCCGTACGGGGGACCTTGCGGAGGAAATCCCGGTTGGCCGGGCTGATGCTGGCCAGGCCATTCAGGAGGGTTCATCGCAGCTCCAGGCCGATAGTCATGTCAAAGCCGTGTTTAGCACTAAAGATCGGGCAAGACTACCCGGATACCCGGTTCCGGCACACCGGGGATCCCTGTTGTGGCGTGCCCGTACACCCTTGCGCGTCCCGTTGTTCACTGCCGTCTCCGTGATCCGGCCGGGGGTTGACGCTGCGCGGGATCCGCGGAGTCTCGTAGGCTTGCGACGGAGATTGGAGGCAGGTGTCCGACTCGGGTTGGCAGCAGGGCGTGCTGCGTGATCTCGGCGCGTCGCAGCGGGGCCTCGCGGTCCTCGGCCCCCCCTCGGCGTCCTCTGCGGGGGGCACGCTGGGAGCGGAGAGCGCCGCCGCCCCGCCGATGGCGGAACGGTCAGATCCGGTGCCCGCGCCGGAGCCTGCCACCGCGCCTTCGGACGCGGTGCCGCCCGCCCCGCCCCCGCCTCCGCCCTCGTTCGCGGCGCAGCAGCAGCGGGTGGCGCCCGTCGCCGAGCCCGCGCCCGCTCCTCCCGGTCCGCCCGTGGCCGAGTCCGCGCCTCCTCCTCCCGCTCCGCCTGCTCCTCCGATGCCCGTAGCCGCGCCCGTGCAGGAGGCGGCGCCTCCTCCTCCGCCGCCACCGCCGCCGCCCGCTCCGCCCAGCATGCCCGGGCCGCCCGTCCCGCCCACGCCGGTGGCGGACGTCCCCGCGCCCCCGGCACCGCCGCCACCGCCGCCCGCGCTCGACCCGCAGCAGCAGGAGGCCGCGCCCGCCCCGCCCGGGCCCCCGGCCCCGCCGCCGTTCCTGGGGCAGCCGGACGCAGCGCAGCAGCCGCAGCCGGACGCGGCGTCCCAGCAAGGTGCCGAGCAGCAGCCGCCCGCGTTCTCGATGGTGCGTCCCGAGACGGGCGCGTTCGGCGCGTCGCTGGCGTTCGGCGCGCTCGCCGGCGTCGACGACGACGAGCCGTACGACCCCACCGGCGGCATGCAGGGTCCGCCGCAGCAGCAGGCGCAGCACGGCCAGGACCCGGCGGCCGCGGCCGCCGCGGCCGGGCAGCAGGCGGCGCCGCGGCCGCCCGCCGAAGACCTGGTGCGCAAGGTGCAGCACGGCGACCCGCTGGTTCGCCGGATGGGCCGCGGGGTGCGCAAGGCGGTCGGCGGCAGCGCCGGGCAGGACGGCCAGCAGCAAGCGGCGTTCGCCGAGCTCATGCAGCGTTCGGTGCCCAGCTACCGGCAGCTGGCGGTGGCCAGCGTGCGCGGCGGCGCGGGCAAGACGACGATGGCCGCGCTGGTGGCGACCGAGCTGGCCCGCAACCGCACCGACCGGGTGCTGGCCGCCGACGCCGACGCCGAGCTCGGGTCGCTGCCGCTGCGGCTCGGTGTGCACGCGGAACGCTCGCTGTTCGACCTGGCCGGGACGAGCCCGCGCTCGTTCGAGGAGGCCGCGCCGTTCCTGTCGCGGACCGCCGACGGCCTGTGGGTGATGTCCTCGACCCGCGGCGGCCGGATCGCCGGGGAGTTCACCCTCGACACCTTCCAGACCGCGCTGGGGGCGGTGAGCCGGTACGTGTCCGCCGCGGTCGTCGACTGCGGCGCGGGCATCCTGACCGAGCTCAACCGGGGCATCCTCGCGCACGCGCACGGGCTGGTGCTGGTCACTCCCGGCACGGTCGACGGGGCGCTGAGCGCGCGCGGGGCGCTGGAGTGGTTCGCCGCCAACAACCAGCAGGGGCTGCTGTCGCGTACCGTCATCGCGATGGTCTCGCACGCCCCGCAGGTCGGCGCCGACCTCGAGCGCGCCCAGCAGATGCTCACCGCCTGGGGGCTGCCCGTGGTGCACGTGCCCTACGACCGGCACGTCGCCACCGGGAGCGCGCTCGACCTGACCAAGATCGCGGCGGCGACCCGTTCGGCGGTGAACCGGATCGTGCACGAGGTGTTCGCCCGCTCGCTCTCGGCCCCCGGAGCGCCCTGATGAGCATGGACCTGATCGCGCTGGTCCGCCGGCGCCCGGACGTGCACGCGGTCGCCGACGGCCTGGTCGCCATGGGGGAGGCGCTGGAACTGCGCGGCGGCGAGCCCGAGCCGACCCGGCTGTACGACGCGGAGGGCCGGCTGCTGGTGTCCATCGAGGACCCGGTGCAGGTCGTGCTGCAGAGCGAGATAGCGCGGCTGCTGGGGCCGGAGTTCGCGTCCCGGGTCAGCGCGCCGGTGTGGTGGGTGGACGTGCGCGCCGTGGGCGACCTGCCGGACGCGGTGCGGATCGCCCGGAAGTTCACCGAGGCGCTGGTGCACTGGGTGGGCGGTACGAGCTATCCCGACGGGCAGCCTGAGGCGCCCGCGCTGAGCTGGCGCGCGTCCGACCCGTCGGAGCCGGGCGAGGGCGGGCAGGCGGCCGAGGACCCGGCCTTCCCCGGCGGTGTCATCGGGGGCTGACCGGCCGTACCGGGCGTCCGGGACGTGCTCAGGTTCGGGCGGCGGCGGACTGCAGGTGCTGCATGAGCATGCGGTGGCGCTGCCAGCCGTCCGGTGAGCGGCCGTCGCCGAGCGGGAACAGCGTCAGCGGCCGGCTCGTCGGCCCGACCTGCTGGCCGGGGAGTCCGGCGGGGCCGGTGACGGTGCCGGTGACGGCCATGCCGATGGGGGCGGCGGCGCCCGTCCAGCGGGCCTCCACGGTGAGGTCGGCGCGGCCCGGGATGAGCTGGGCGAACAGCGACGCCACCGGCTGCTCGGCGGCCATCGCGCCGATCAGCGAGGGCAGGTGCTGGAGGGGCGGCGGGTCCTCGGGGGCGTAGCCGACGGTGACGGTGGTGACCTCGGAGACGCCGCCGTCGACGGCGGTGAACTCGGCGACGGCCTGGGCCGGGCGCGGGCCGTCGCCGGCGACGATGAGCCGGGCGGTGGCGCGGGCGCGCACGTACTCGGTGAGGCGGTCGGACTGCCAGGGGTGCTGCAGCGGTTCTGCGGGGCCCCAGCCGGCGGGGGCCTTGCCGGTGAGGAGCTGCAGCATCCGCTGCGCGGGGGCGCCGAGGTCGCCGGCGGTGCCGTGCCGGAGCCGGTAGGTGAGGCTGAGCTGGGCGCCGATCGGGGCGGTGGGCCGGGTGGTGAACCCGGGCGCGTAGTCGCGGGCCTCGGGGATGGGGACGAACGTGCCGCCGCTCCACTGGAGGGGGCGTCCGGTGAGGCCCTCGTAGTAGCCGTCGCCGTTGCGGACGACCCACTGGGCCTCGGTGCCGGACGCCGCGGCGCGCATCGGCAGCGACAGCCGCGAGTCGAGCGGGGTGACCAGTTGCAGGGTGCGGCCGGATTCGGCGCACTCGCCGATGGCCTCGGCCGTCCAGGCGGTGAGCGGGACGACGGGGCGGTCCTGCAGCAGGACCATGGCCTGGTCGGTCACTACGTCTACGGTGCTCATCTTCACCCGAGTCTAGTCGGGCCCTGGGGAGAGGCCGGGGGCGTCCGGGGGCGTTCGGGACCGGGACGGGACGAAGTTTCGCGTGACGGCGGTGGTCCATGTCCTGTGTGTGCTGAAATGTTACGGATGCAGCGATCGGCGGCGCCCGACCGCGGGCAGTTCCGGGGCGCCTACTTCAACGGCGACGCGCCGCCGCCACCGGAACCGCCGGTGCGGGGGCGCCGGTGGCGCGTGCTCGGCTGGCTGTCGATCGCCCTGTCCGTGCTGATGGTGCTGGGCAGCCTCGGCGCCTACGGGTTCTGGCGCAGGATCGACGGCCAGATCGCCCGCGAGAACGTCGACGGCAAGCTCGGCGACGACCGTCCGGCCAAGCTCAACAACTCGATGAACATCCTGGTGATGGGGTCCGACAGCCGGGCGGGGGAGAACGCCCGGTACGGCGTCGAGGAGGGGCAGCGGTCGGACACCACGATCCTGCTGCACCTGTCGCCCGGCGGCGAGGGCGCGATCGGGATGAGCTTCCCGCGCGACTCCATGGTGCGGCTCCCCAGCTGCCAGAAGTCCGGCGGCGGCACCGCCCCGGGCCGGCTCGACATGATCAACTCGGCGTACGCGCAGGGCGGCCCGGCCTGCACCTGGAAGACCATCGAGTCGATCACCAACATCCGCATCGACCACTACGTCGAGGTCGACATGGCCGGGTTCAAGCGGGTGGTGGACGCGCTGGACGGCGTCGAGATCTGCGTGCCCAAGCCGGTCAACGACCCCAAGGCCGAGCTGCACCTGCGCAAGGGCCGCCAGGTCGTGCGCGGCGACCAGGCGCTCGGGTACGTCCGCACCCGTACGGGCGGGCTCGGCGACGGCTCGGACCTGTCCCGCATCCAGCGGCAGCAGGCGTTCATGGCCTCGGTCGTCAAGAAGGCCACCGACCGCGGCATGCTCACCGACCCCGGCAAGACCTACGCGTTCCTGTCCGCGGTGGCCAGCTCCATCAAGGCCGACGACCGGCTGACGCTGTCGGCGATGCAGAAGCTGGCCGGCGGGCTGCGCGGGATGAGCGCGGGCAAGGTGCGCTTCGTGACCGTGCCGGTGCAGGCCTACCCGCCCGACCCGAACCGGGTGCAGATCAACCAGGTGCTGGCGGCGCCGCTGTTCGAGGCGATCCGCAAGGACAACACCGTTCCCGAGCCGGCGCCCGTCCCGGCGCAGCAGCGCGGGCCGAACGCGCCCAAGCCGCCGCCCGTGCCGCCCGCGCAGGTGCAGGTCGCGGTCTACAACGCGACGCGCACCGACGGCCTCGGGCAGCGCACCGCCGAGCAGCTCGAGGAGAAGGGCTTCAAGGTCGTCAAGGTGGGGACGCGCAAGCAGGTGTCCGCCGACGCCAAGACGGAGATCCTGTTCGGCCCGGGCGCGCAGCGGCACGCGGCGGCGCTGGCGGCGGCGATGCCCGGCCATCCGCCCAAGCTGTTCCCGTCGGGCAAGCCGGGCCAGGTCTACCTCATCGTCGGCAAGGAAGGCGCGGACATGCCCGGTGCCGCCAAGCCCGTCCCGAAGGTCGCCGGTGAGATTCGCGCCGACCAGGACGTGTGCGCCCGAACGTGAGCCGACCCTGGCTCGGGCGCTTCGTGGCAAGTTACGTCGAAGTGAAAACGTCCGGCTATCCGGACCATCGGTAGGTGTCGGAACAGACCCACCTGTATCTTGGCGGCGCTAAACCAACAAGCCCCCTTATGCGTCCCACAAGGGACGTAACAACTCAATCCGTGTCCGTGCCCCCTGTTCGACCGTGTCACGACCGTGCCCCCCGACCGTGCCTCGACGACCTCGGCCGCCCGCGTGGCGGCCGGTCCCTGAGCTCCCCGACCCCTCGCCGCTTCCGGAGCCGTACCCCGCCCTGGGCTCCGCCGGACCCCTTACGGCCCCCTTCCGGAGAAGGAACCATGCGCCCCGACCCCTTCGCCCTGCTCATGACCGTGTACGGCGGCGACCGGGTGGAGTACGTCCGTGCGGCCTTCCGCAGCGCGGTGGACGACCAGTCGCTGCGGCCGGGGCAGGTCGTCCTCGTCCAGGACGGCCCGGTCGCCCCGGAACTGGAACGCTGCCTGGCCGACCTGGTCGCGGCCAGCCCCGTGCCCGTCACCTTCGTCCAGCTCGTGGACAACCACGGCCTCGGCCCCGCGCTGGACGCCGGGCTCCAGGCCAGCCGGTACGACATCGTGGCCCGGATGGACGCCGACGACGTCGCGATGCCGCACCGGTTCGCGCTCCAGGTGCCGCTCGTGCAGGGGGGCGCCGACCTGGTCGGGGCCGGCCTGCTGGAGTTCGGCCGCGACATCGACGACGTCGTCGGCCGCCGCACCCCGCCCAGCGACCCGCACGACATCGCGCGCTACTCGCGGCTGCACGACCCGTTCAACCATCCGACCGTGGTGTACCGGCGCAGCGCGGTGATCGCCGCGGGCGGCTACGGCGACCTGCCGCTGATGGAGGACTACTGGCTGTTCGTCCGCATGATCGCGAACGGGGCGCGGGTGGTGAACGTGCCCGAGCCGCTGGTCTACTACCGCGTGGGCGACGGCGCGTACGAGCGGCGCGGCGGGCGCGACCTGCTGCGTTCCGAGCTGCGGCTGCAGCGCGAGATGCTCCGCGAGGGGTTCATCTCCCAGCCGCAGTACCTGCGCAACGTGGTGGTGCGGGGCGGGTACCGGCTGGTGCCGACGCTGATCCGGCGTCCGGTGTACCGGTGGATCGTGGCGCCGTACGGTGCGCGCCGCAACCGTTCGCGCGGGCAGGAAGGGGCCGTGCTCGTCGTCACGGAGGGGCCGCCCGGAGCCGAGTCCGTCGCCCCGGCCGGCGCGGCCGGCGTGCCCGTGCCGCGCGAGCCCTACGTCCCGCGCCATGCGAGGGGGAGGAGGCGTGGTGCCGCGCCCCTGTACGGCTCTCAAGACGCCTCTGCGCCCATGAGGGACGCGCCCGGCACGCCCAACCCTGGTGCCACCGCCTGGGAGCGTTAGCGGACCAATGGAGGAGGCCGTGTCCCGTTGCGCGGGGCACGGCCTCCTCTGTATTCGCGTCGTCGCGTCAGGGGACGGGGCGGTCCCACAGGACGGGCTGGTCGCGCGTCGCGTCGGCGGTGCGGCCCACGCCCAGCAGCTTGTCCTTGAACGTGCCCAGGCCGCCGATCGACTGGGCGCCGCCGCCCGCCAGGCCGGTGCCCTCGGGCTTGGACGCCTGCCAGGACGCGCCGTCCGCCGACGTCCACGACACCACGTCGGTGGCGCCCGCCTCGCCGCCGGTGCCCGCCGCCGCGAACCCCTTCGCGGTGGCGGTGAGCGCGGTGACCTGGACGTTGGAGGCGCCCTCGGGGATCGGCGGCTTGGACTCCTTCCACGTCTTGCCGCCGTCGGCGGACACGTAGAACAGCGGGGAGGTGCCCGCGCTGCCCGCCGCCACGACGACGTTGCCCTTGGCCGCGACGTGCGTCAGCGCGCCCTCGGCCACCCCGCCCGGCAACTGGAGCTGCTGCAGCGTCCACGCCTTGCCGTCGGGTGAGGTCCACACGCCTGGACGCGAGGCCGGGCCGTTGCCCACGGCCGGGTCGCGCAGGCCGCCGACCGCGACGAAACCGGACTGGCCGGCGGCGACGCCGCGCATCCACCGGTTGGAGCCGGGCAGCGCCTCCAGGCTGTTGCGGCCGACGCTGCGGCCCCGCTCCCACGTCTTGAGGTCGGCGGAGAACCAGGTGGCCGCGGACAGGCCGTCCTCGCCGACGATGACGTAGCCGGCCGGGCCGGAGGCGGTCGCGTAGGTGGCGAGCGCGGTGTTCCGGGCGGGCTTGAACTGCTCGGCCGAGTCGCCGGCCTGCCAGGTCGCGCCGTCGGCGGAGACGACCACGAGCGGGCGGCGCGGGTTGACCTGGTCGGACCCGACCGCCAGCCAGCCCGCCTTGCCCTGCGCCACGCCCACCAGCTGCTGCGGGCCCGGCCGGGAGAACACGCCCTGCCCGGCCTGGGCGCGGGTCCACGCGGCGCCGTCGGTGGTCGTCCACACCCCGGCGTCGCCGCGCGCGCTGCCGACCGCGACCGCGCGGTCGGAGCCGCCGGCCACGGCCGCGACCGTGTGGTCGGGACGGACCGCGCCGGGCACCTTGGTGATGTCGACCGGGAGCTGGGTGCCGCCGCCGTCGTAGACGCCCAGCAGCGAGTTCAGCTCGCCGCCGCCGTTGTCGGAGCCGACCAGGACGGTCTGCCCGCCGCTCAGCGCCGAGCCGTTCAGGACGCGGCCGGGCCGGCTGGGCAGCGAGCCCGCGTCCTGCCAGGCCGAGCCGTCGGGGGTGCGGGAGATGGCGACGTCGCGGCCGCGCACGACGATGGCCGCGTAGCCCTGGTCGGACGCCAGGATCCGGCTGGTCCGCTGGTAGCCGGAGGACTCCACGCGTCCGGCCTGGGTCCAGGTGGAGCCGTCCTTGGACGCGAACGCCTGCCCGTAGGTCTTGCCGCCGCCCTGGATCTCGCGGATCGCCAGGAAGCCGGTCGCGCCGCCGCCGATCATCAGGCCGCGGGTGCCCTTGGGCACCGGCACCTTCGACTCGGTCCAGCTGCGGCCGCCGTCGTCGGAGCGGAACACCCGGCGCCCCTGCTGGAGCTTCCTGGCACCCGGGTTGGCGGTGTGCAGGCCCTCCAGCAGCAGGACGTCGCCGCTGCCCGCGGCCTCCAGCAGGTTGATGGTGCCGCGCTGGAGCGGGAGGCCGATCCGGCTTCCGGTGCGCGCCTCCCAGCTGGTGCCGTCGGCCGACGTCCAGATGGTGGGCTCGGCGTCGCTGAAGTCGCCCTTCCTGGAGGTGTCGCCGAAGGCGAGGAAGCCAGCGTCGGACGCCACCGCGCGCCGCACGCGCGTGTTGGGGGCGAACGGCTGCCCGGCGCCGTCGGGCTGGCGGGTCCAGGTCTGGCCGTTCTGGCTCGTCCAGACGGCGCCGCCGCCCGGCTTGACGCCGATCGCGACCCAGCCCTTGGCCGAGCCCGCGATCACCCGCGGCAGCTCGCCCTTGGCCAGGCCCTCGGCGCCGCCGCCCTGCACCTCGGCGGGCTTGAACGTGCGGCCGCCGTCGGCGGAGACCAGGAACTGGCCGCGCGGGGAGCGCCCGTCGGACTCGGCGCCGACCGCGACGACCGTGCTGCCGACGGACGCGGCGGAGGTGAGCTGCTGGTCGCGGCCGTCGGTGGCGGCGTTCGGGTCGATCGCGAAGACCGACCCGGCGAGCTTGGCCGCGCCCTCGCCGCCACCATCGCCGTCGCCGCCGAGGGAGGTGACGACGAAGAAGCCGCCCGCGGCGACCAGGGCCGCGGCGGCGACCCCGGCGACACCGATGAGCAGCGGCTTCTTGCCGACCTTCGGGCCCTTGCGCTTGGCCTTGGGCTTGGGTTCGGTGCGCCACGGCTCGTCGATCTGCGGCGGCGGCGCCATGGGCTGCGGCGGCGCCATGGGCTGCGGCTGCGGGACGGGGGCCTGCGGGCCGGGGATCTGCTGCGCGAAGGGGAACGGCTCGGGGGCCGGGGGCGCCTGGTGCGCGGCCTGCTGCGGAGGCTTGGGGGTGTCCGGGATCTCCTGCGCCCACGGGAAGGGCTCCGGCTTCGGCGGTGCCGGCGCCGGGGGAGCGGGGGCGGGCGGGGTGGGCGCGGGCAGCGGAGCCTCGGGGATCTGCTGCGCGTACGGGAACGGCTCCGGCGCGGGCGGGCTCGGCGACGGCGACGGTGACGGGGTCGGCGGAGCGGGCGGGGGCGGCGCCGCGAACGGGGTCTCCGGGATGTGCTGCGCGTACGGGAACGGCTCGGGCGCCGGGGGCGAGTCCGAGGGCGCGGGTGCCGGAGGAGCGGGCGGTGCCGGGGGAGCGGGCGCCTGCTGCGCCTCGGTGCCGGGCTTGGCCGCCGACTCCGCGACCGACTTGGCGTTCGGGATCTGCTGCGTGGCCGGGGCCTCGGACGCGTACGGGAACGTGGAGGTCTTGTCGCTGTCCGGCGACGGCTCCGGCTCGGGCTCGGGGGGTGTGAGAGGCGTCCCGGCGGGCTTGAGCTGCTCGGGCGTGAGCACCTCGGTGCCGGGCTCCTCGGCCCGGGGGGCGGGAGGCAGGCCGGGCGCGGGAAGGCCGGGGCCGGGGAGGCCGCCCTGGGCGCTGAGGTCCTCCAAGCGGACCTCCTCCAGGTGCACCTCCTGCACGGGGGCCTCGTCGCGCGGCGGTTCCTGCGGGGGCAGGGGCGGCGCGGACGGCGCGGGCGCCCCACCCGGCCCCTCGTCGCCGGCCTCGTCGTCGGACCGGCGGCCCGCCGGGGGCATGAACTGCGACAGGTCGGTCACGGTGGTGTCCGCACGCGGGCCCCTGGACGACTCCGAATCCGGGGCCGGCGGAGTCGTGAACGACTGCGGGGGCGGCGGCACCGGCGGCCCCGCGCCCCGGTCGAAGACCTGGGTGCTGCCGTTGGCGTCGAAGTCGGTGATCGTCCGGTCGCTGATGGTGCGGTCGGCCGGCGCGGGCTCGTCCGCGCCGAACGCCGGCAGCGGCGGGGGCTCGGGCAGCAGGTGCGCTCCCGGCGGGAGCTGCCCGCCGTCCAGCCACTGCGGGGGCGGCGGCGCCGCGTGGCCGCCTTCCGGCGCAGGGTTGTCGGGCGACTCGGCCTGGGGCCGGTCGCCGCCCGGCTCGTCGTCCGGAGTCTTCGGTGGGGTCACGCCCGTCTCCCCGTGTTCGGCGAAGTCATGGTCGGTGCGGCGGCCATTGACACCGGGGTGTCGTTCACCGGGGCGTCGAATGCGCCGACTCGGATCATATCGGCGCAGTCGGCGTGAACCCGTCGTACCGGCGTCAGCCCGTCGTCAGGCGGCCGCTCATCCAGCGTAGGAGTTCGGGCGTGAGGCGCTGGAAGGTGCGCAGATTGTGGCCGCCGTTCCGCGGGAAGAGGGTGGAGACGCGGAGCGGGGCCTTGGCCAGCTTGACGAACCGCTGCGCCTGGTCGAACTCGGGTCCCTGCTCGGTCTGCGCCAGCAGCAGCGAGACGGGCGGCGGCGGGCGGTGCTCCAGCCGCCAGATCAGGTCGTTGTCGTCGCGGACCTGCTTGCTGCCGCCGTACAGGTCTCCGGTGGAGCCGTCCTGGATGGCGCGCAGGTACCCGCCCAGCGACGCCCCGGCGGCGAACCGGTCGGAGTGCCGCATGGCGAGCTTGGCCGCGCAGTACCCGCCGGTGGACTGCCCCATGACGCCCCAGCCCCGGGAGTCGGCGGCGACGCGGTAGGTGTCGGTGATGGCCTCGGGGACGTCCTGGGAGAAGAACGACTCGGCCTGCGGGCCGCCGGGCACGTCGGTGCACTCGGTGTCGCGCGGCGGCGCCACCATCGACCGGGTGATGACGTAGATGGTGGGCTGGAGGCGGCCGGTCCTGATGCCGGTGCTGGCGTCCTTCAGCAGCCCCTGCCGTTTGATCATGCCGCGCGGGTCGCCCGGGTACCCGGCCAGCACCAGCGTGACCGGGAACCGGCGCCGCTCGAACTGCCGCTGGAAGTACTGCGGCGGCAGGTAGACGAACGCCTTGGCGCGCAGCCCGGTGCGCAACCCGCGGATGGTGACCTCGTCGAGCTGGCCGTCGCGTTCGGACGAGCGCAGCCCGGAGGTGGCGCCGAGCGGCGAGATGGTGCGCGGCAGCGGGCGTCCCGCGGCGGCGCCGGGACCGCCCTCCCGCACCTTCCCGGGCCCCTCGCCGGCGGTGCCCAGCAGGTCGCCCCAGGTCACGTAGAAGAGGAAGTAGCCGTTCAGACCGGCGGCGAGCGCGAGGACGAGGGCGACCTGGCAGGCCGCCAGCAGCCCGGACCGGGCGAGCACCGGGCCGGGGCCCGGGCCCGAGGCGCGGGGCAGCAGCCACACGGTGAGTCCTGTCACGACGACGGCCAGGACGATGAGCGCCCCGATGAGCCAGCCGCTCGTCAACTGCACACGCAACACCTCTCGTAGGCTCGCCCGCGGCGGTTACGGTGGGCTAGTTTGCCGTAGATCGTCCGTTACGGGGACATGATCAACACAACGAGGGGGCGGTCGGGTGATGCGGCGGCCGCTCCTCGCGCTCCTCACGGGCGCCCTGGTCAGCGTGCTCGTCGCGGTCGTCAGCGCGCTGGCCGCGCCGGACGGTGACGGCTCGGCCGCGCCGCTGCGATCCGGACCGCCCGTGCGGCCTGGATCGCCGGGAACGACCGGTCCGCCCGCGCAGCAGCCGATGAACGCCGCCCGCCCCGAGCTCAGGCCCGCCCTCGACTCCAACTTCCCCGACCCCGAGATCGTGCGGGCCGGGAACCTCTACTACGGCTACGCCACCAACGACGGCGGCAAGAACGTCCCGGTCGCGACCGCGCCGTCCCCCGCCGGGCCCTGGACGCGCACCGGCGGCGACGCGCTCCCCGTACTGCCGCCCTGGGCCGAGCCTGGACGCACCTGGGCGCCCGACGTGTCGGCCCGCGGGGACGGCTCGTACCTCCTCTACTTCACCGCCGGGCGCAAGGGCACGGACGACCAGTGCATCGGCGCCGCCACCGGTCCCTCCCCGGCCGGGCCGTTCACGCCCGACGCGCAGGGGCCGCTGGCCTGCCGCGACGGCAAGGACGTCATCGACCCCGCCGCGTTCACCGACACCGACGGCGCCCGCTACGTCCTCTACAAGCGGGAGGGCGACGGCAAGAAGGCGCCCGGCGGCCTGTTCCTGCAGCGCACCACCCCCGACGGGATGCGCGCCGACGGGGAACCGACCCAGTTGCTGACCAGGAGCGGCGACGAGCCCATCCTCGTCGAGGCCCCGGCCCTGGTGAAACGGGACGGCCGCTACGTGCTGTTCTACGCCGCGGGCGTCTTCTACAGCCCCGACTACCAGACGCGGTACGCCACGGCCTCCGCCATCACCGGCCCGTACACGAAGGCGGCGGGCCCGCTGCTGTCCACGGACGGGTACGGGAAGCAGATCACCGGGCCGGGCGGTGCCGATGTCGTCCACGACGGCACCGACTCCTACCTGGTGTTCCACGGCATCACCAAGTTCTGGGGCGGCGACGCCGTCCAGCGGTCCATGTACGTGGCCCAGCTCGGCTGGGCCGCGAACGCGGCGCCCGTCGTGCGCGGCAGCCCGGTCCGCTACGAGGCCGAGAAGGGGCGCGTGTACGGGGCGCGGGTGCTGCGCGACGTGCCCGGCACGTCGGGCGGCGCCGCCGTCGGCTACATCGACAACGCCCAGTGCCTGGTCGACCTGGACGTGTACGCGCCCGCGGCCGGGGCGTACCTGGTCCGGATCCGGTACGCGAACCGTTCACCGGGCGGCGGCGAGGCGGCCGAGCACGTCCTGACCGTCAACGGCGCCGCCCCGGTCGCGGTCGCCTACCCCCCGGGCGGATCGTCCCCGCAGTGGAAGGACGCCACGGTCGAGGCCGGCCTGCGCGCCGGATGGAACGTCCTGCGCCTCACCTACGGCAGCGGCTTCGCCGAACTCGACCACATCGACGTCTCCTGACCGGCCCTGACGGCCGTCCCGGTGGTCAGGTGCCCTGGTCGGCGGAACGGCAGGACGCGCCCGAGCACGCCTTGAGCGCCGCCAGCAGCCCGGCCAGCTGGTCCCGGCGCGGCACCGCGAGCTGCGCGGCCATGTTGTGCTGCGAGGCCAGATCGGTGCGCAGGTCGTAGTACTCGCGCTCGCCCGCGTCGTACTCGATGTAGAGCTCGTTGGTGGTCCGCACCGCCATGTACGACGGCGGGTTGCCCCAGCCGCGCCCCGGGTAGTCGGGGTCGCGCGGGTCGCTGACCGGCCCGGCGTGCTCGATCAGGATGGAGTTGCGCCACGACCGCACCGGCGCGCCCCGCAGGAACGGCACCAGCGACCGCCCGTCCACCAGCGGCGAGATCGGGACGCCCGCCAGCTCCTCGAACGTCGGCCGCAGATCGGTGTTGGCCGTGAGCTCGTTGACCGCGCGCCCCTTCGGCACGCCCGGCCCGGTCACGATCAGCGGGACGCGCACGTCCGGGTCGTAGGCGGTGCCCTTGCCCTCCACCAGCCGGTGCTGCCCCATGTGGAACCCGTTGTCGGACGCGAACACGAGGTAGGTGTTGCGGTCCAGCCCCCGGTCCGCGAGGGCCTGCTGGACGCGGCCGATCATCTCGTCGACCGCCTGCACCATCTGCACCCGGCCCCGGTACTTCTGGTCGATGGTCTGGATCCCCTTGGGGCCGATCTTCGGCCAGGCGTGCATCCAGGATGGCTTGTCGGAGATGTCGGGCTCGTTGAACGCGGGGCCGCGCGGCGCCTTCACCCCGGGGAAGAGGTTCGCGTGCCGGGGCGCCGGAGTGAACGGCGCGTGCGGCGCGAACGTCGACAGCTTCAGCAGGAACGGGCGGCTCGTGGTGGACCGGTTGACGAAGTCCACGGCCTTCCCCGTGAGCACGTCGGTCAGGTAGTCGGCCGGCTGGTTGCCGTACCGGACGGGCTTGCCGTTCTCGCTCAGCGTGTAGTCGTAGTGCCGGTAGCCGAGACTGGTGGCGTACCACTCCGTCCACCCGGGCGGAACGAACGCCTGCGAGCCCGCCTGCACCTTGGCCGGGTCGTAGCCGTTGAGGTACTTGCCCATCAGCGCGGTGCGGTAGCCCGAGCCCTCCATCGTCGTGGCGAAGGTGTCGCGCTCACCGCCGTTGCCGTTGAACCGCTGCCAGCCGCCCTTGGGCGGCTCGTTGGTGAGCACCTGCGTGTTGTGCGGGAACTTGCCCGACAGGATCGTCGCCCTGGACGGGCAGCACAGCGTGTTGGTGGCGATGAAGTTGGTGAACGTGACGCCCTGCTCGCGCATCTTCCTCACGCGCGGCATGTACTGGACGAGATCCCAGCTCAGATCGTCGGTCAGGATGAACACGATGTTGGGCTTGGGCCCGCCGGGCGAGGCCACGGCCTTGGGGGGCTTGGACGGCCCGTTCCCGACGACGCCGCACGCGGTCGACAGGACCAGCGCGCAGGCCGCCAGCAGCGCCCCGTACCGGCGCGCCCGCCCGCCCGGCGTTCGGCCCGACGCTCGGTTCAAGGCTCGGTTCAACGCTCGACCGACCCGGTGGAGGGCCCGTCCCCCTTGGCCGGCGGCTCGGAGCCGGGCGGCTTGGCCTTGGGCTTGGGCTTGGCGCCCTTGTTGCGCGCCTGGCGGTCCCCCCGCCACATCGCCCCCGCCTCCGCCACGTCGCCGTCGAAGATCTTGCGGCCGCCTCGCATCATGACTCCTCGGTCGCACAGCTTGATCAGCATCTGGATGTCGTGGGCCACGATCACCATCGTGCGGCCCTCGTCCCGCAGCTCCCGGATCCTGGCCAGGCACTTCTCCCGGAACGGCGGGTCGCCCACGGCCAGCACCTCGTCGATCAGGAAGATGTCGGGATCGGTGTGCGCGGCGATCGAGAACGCCAGCCGCATGAACATCCCGGACGAGTAGAACTTCACCTGGCTGTCCAGGAACCGCTCCACCCCGGAGAACTCCACGATCGCGTCGAACTTGCTCCGGATCTCGGCCTCGTCCATGCCGAGGATGGCGCCGTTCAGGAAGACGTTCTCCCGCCCGGTCAGCTCGGGGTGCAGGCCCGCGCCCACGTCGATCAGCCCGGCGATGCGGCCGCGCACCCGTACCGAGCCCGCGTCGGGCGACAGCACCCCGGAGATGAGCTTGAGCAGGGTGCTCTTGCCGGACCCGTTCAGGCCCATCAGCGCGACCGTCTCGCCCCGCCCGATGGTGAGGCTGACGTCGTCCAGGGCGTTGAACGACTCCGACAGGCTCTGCCGCCGCACCGCGCGCACGGTCATGTCCTTGATGGACCGCGCGTGCCGGATCGTGAACCGCTTGCTCACCGAGTCGACGACGATCGACGGCAGCCGCGCGGGAGCGGGCGCGGAGGCGGGCACGGGAGCGGGCTCGGGATGGTCGGTCACGGTCACAGCTCCTGCGCGAATCGCTTCTGCAGGCTCGCGAACGCCCACTGCCCGGTCAGGAAGACCGCGACCGCGAAGCCCAGCGACGCCACCGTGCGGGCCTCCAGCGCAGGCACGGGCGGCAGCGCGCCCGGCGCGCCCGGCTCCCAGAACGCCCGCTGGAACAGCGACACCGCGCTGACCAGCGGGTTCGTGAGGTAGATCTGGGCGGCCCACGCGGGCAGGTGGTCGCGGACATGGGTCCACGGATAGATCATCGGCACCGACCAGGTCACGAAGATCATGGTGATGTCCACGACCTGCTCCATGTCGTGGAAGAACACGTTCACCGCCGCGCACAGCAGCCCGAGCCCGACCCCGAACAGCACCACGATGGCCAGCCCCACCACCGCGCCGGCCAGCCCGGACAGCGTGGGCCGCCAGCCGAACACCAGCGACCCGCCCAGCAGGATCGCCATCCCCGGCAGGAAGTGCACCAGCGACACCAGCAGCGACGCGGTCGGGAACAGCTCCCGCGGCAGGTACACCTTCCGGACGAGCGGCGCGTTGTGCAGCACCGACTTGGTCGCCGCCTGCAGCGTCTCGGTGAACAGGTTGACCAGCACCATGCCGGAGAACAGGTACACCGGGAAGTCCTCGATGACCCGGTCCATGCCCATGAAGACGCCGACGACGAAGAAGTACACGGCGAAGTACATCGCGGGCCGCACATACGACCAGCCGAGGCCCAGCAGCGACCCCTTGTAGCGCGCCTTCAGCTCCCGGCGCACCAGCAGCCGCAGCAGGTAGCGGCGCTGCGGCTGGACGACCTCGCGGAACCCGCCGGCCGAGGCCGGGTCGCGCAGCCCGCGCGTCCGCCCCGGAACGCCCTCGTGCCCCCCGCCGCCCGAACCGCCCGCGCCACCCGGCCCCCCCCGACCCGCCGAGCCCGCCCGCGCCGCCGGGGACCCCGAGACCGCCCGGCTCGCCCGCGCGGCCCGGGGGCGGGGCCGCGGAGGCGCCGGGGTCGGCCTGGCCGGCGGTTTCGTCATGGGTCGGCGCGGCCGGCCCGTGTCCGGGGCCGTCCGGGGACGCGGACCCCGACCCGGACCCGGACCCGGGACGGACGTCGGAGTGCGCGGCCGTCACGAGCGGCCCCTATACCGAGGGGCGCGAGGACTCGAAGGTCTCGCGCCACCGCTCCGCGGAGGTCAGCTCGCCCATGGCCGCGCGGTACTCCGTGGTGAGCCGCGGCCACTCCTTGTAGAGCCTGCCGTGCAGGGCGCTGGTGCGCTGCATCAGCGACCGGAACCGCTTCGGATCGCGCTGGTACCAGGCCGCGCCCGTGCCGTCCGCCGCCGACACCAGCGCGCTGTCGAACTGCGACAGCTTCCACCAGCGCAGGTCGATGTGCGGCACCAGCGCCTGCGGGTTGCGGGACGCCGCCGCGTCCACCGGCTTCAGCTGCTTGATCCCGCCGACCACCGCCGCCCTGATCATGCCCTTGCGGTCGCGCGGCGGCGCGGCCTCGCGGCCCTTGCGCGGCGGCTTGGACCGCCGGATCGCGGGGAAGTCCTCCAGGTCCTCCTCGTACTTGGCGTCCGGGAACTGCCTGCGGAAGTCGCGGATCTCGCCCATCTTCGTGACGATCGAGGAGTGCATGTGCCGCGGGCCGCGCAGCACGTCCTCGATCGCCATCAGCATCAGCTCGGCCGCCGAGTACTGCATCGCCAGCGCGTGCTTGACGGAGACGAACAGGCTCTCCTTCAGCAGGTTGCCGCCCCGGTCGTAGGGGGAGTGCACCAGCGCCGACACCAGCCGGTTGCGCTCGTGGAAGTAGGCCTGCCAGTCGATGGTGTCGTCCTTGTCGTGCCACGGGACGTGCCAGACGGCCACGCCGGGCAGCGACACCGTCGGGTGGCCCGCCGCGCGGGCCCGCACACCGTACTCGGCGTCGTCCCACTTGATGAACATCGGCATCGACAGCCCGACGTCCTTGATGACCTCGGTCGGGATCAGGCACATCCACCAGCCGTTGTAGTCCACGTCGATGCGGCGGTGCAGCCAGGCGGTCTCCCGCATCCGGTGGTAGCCGAAGTCGTGGCCGTGGAAGGTGTGCGGCGCCGGCCCCCAGAACCAGCGGTACGGCGCGAGCGTCTCGCCGTAGGCGTGCAGCACCGACCGGTCGTACAGGCTGAACATGTGCCCGCCGACGATGGTCGGCTTGCGGGTCAGGTCGCCGAAGGTGACGGCCCGCAGGATGCCCTCCGGCTCGGTCACCACGTCGTCGTCCAGCAGCAGCACGTAGTCGCTGGTGCCGGCGCGGACGGTCTCGTCCATGGCGCGGGCGAAGCCGCCGGACCCGCCCAGGTTGCCCTGGTCGATCACGCGCAGCCGGCCCTCCAGCGCCTTGGCCGCGTCGGCGAAGCCGGGGTGGTCCTCGACCCGCTTCTCGCCCTGGTCGATCACGAAGATCTCGTCGATGACGTCGAGGACGTCGGTGGCCCGGCCGAGCGCCACGAGCTGCTCGACGCAGAAGTCGGGCCGGTTGTAGGTGGTGATGCCGATGCTGGTCCGGCCCTGGGGCGCGTCGGTGGCGGCGCACCACTCGGCGCGCTCCATCACCGCGGGCCGCTCTCCGGCGACCAGTTCGAACCAGTACCAGCCGCCGTCGACGAACGGCTTGAGCGGGAGCGTGAAGAGGCGCTCCTCCGCCGCGGCCGAGTGCACCTCGAGCGACTCCAGCCGCTGCGAGTGGCCCTTGGAGTTGGACCGGTAGACCAGGATCTTCGCGTCGCCCCGCACCCGGACGCGCAGCACGACCTCCTCCAGCCGCGTCCAGCGCCGCCAGTAGCTGGCGGGGAAGGCGTTGAAGTAGGTGAGGAACGACACGCGCCGCCCGGCGGGCACGACGACGCGGCGGCGGTCGTGGCCGGGGCCGCCCGGCTCGTCGTCCTCGTCCTCGTCCTCGCGGTCGGACCCGTCCCAGTGCTCGGCCGGCTGGAACTCCGCCGGCTCCGTGTCCGGCCCGGACGCGGGCGCCACCGCCGCCGCGCCGGCGTCGGCGTGGTCGGCCTGCTGCGTGCGGACGATGTTGCCCTCGAGGTAGAGCTTCAGGATGTCCTGGTCGCGGTCGACCGGCATGACGACGCGATGCAGGACGCGCAGCTCGGCGTCGGTGGTCATTCGTCCGTCCCTCCGCTGGCGAGCCGCGCACCCTCGGTGAAGTGCGGCCGCAGCCGGTTGTCGACCATGTTCAGCGCGCTCGCGATGGCCATGTGCATGTCGAGGTACTGGTAGGTGCCCAGGCGGCCCCCGAACAGGACGCCGTCCTCCCGCCGGGCCATCGTCCGGTAGCGCAGCAGCCGGTCGCGGTCCTCGGCGGTGTTGATCGGGTAGTACGGCTCGTCGCCCCGTCCGGCGAACCGGGAGTACTCCCGCATGATGACCGTCTTGTCGCCCGGGTAGTAGTCCCGTTCCGGATGGAAGTGACGGAACTCATGGATGCGGGTGTAGGGGACGTCCTCGTCGGCGTAGTTCATCACCGGGGTGCCCTGGAAGTCGCCGGTCGGCTTGACCTCCAGCTCGAAGTCCAGGGTGCGCCAGCCGAGCTCGCCCTCCGCGAAGCCGAAGTAGCGGTCCAGCGGGCCGGTGTAGACGACGGGCACGTTGCCGACGACGTCGTCGCGCAGGTCGAGGAAGTCGGTGCCGAGCCGCACCTCGATGTCCGGGTGGTCGGCCATCCGCTCCAGCCACGCGGTGTACCCGTCGACCGGCAGGCCTTCGCGCGTGTCGTTGAAGTACCGGTTGTCGAAGGTGTACCGGACCGGCAGCCGCGTGATGATCTCGGCGGGCAGGTCGCGCGGGTCGGTCTGCCATTGTTTCGCCGTGTAGCCGCGGATGAACGCCTCGTACAGCGGGCGCCCGATCAGCGAGATCGCCTTCTCCTCCAGGTTGGACGGGTCGCTGACCTCGGCCGCCTGCTCGGCGACGAGAGCGCGCGCCTCGTCCGGCGTGAACGCGCGGCCGAAGTAGGAGCAGAGCGTGCCGAGGTTGATCGGCAGCGGGTAGACCCGGCCCTTGAACGTGGAGAACACCCGGTGCTGGTAGCCGGTGAAGCGGGTGAACCGGTTGGCGTACTCCCACACCCGCTCGTTGGAGGTGTGGAACAGGTGGGCGCCGTAGCGGTGGATCTCGATTCCGGTCTCCGGTTCCGGCTCGCTGTAGGCGTTGCCGCCGATGTGGTCGCGGCGGTCCACGACCAGGACCTTGAGGCCCAGGTCGGACGCGCAGCGCTCGGCGACGGTCAGGCCGAAGAAGCCCGACCCGGCGACTACAAGATCAACATTCACGTGGGGACCCCGATGGACGGCGTTGTCGGCTGGAGCGATGTCGGCTGGAGGGAGGGCCGTTCCCGTCGACCCGCCGGGCGGGGTGCGGTGCGATGAATGCCATGCTGTGGGGATGACCTGGTGCTACCTGGGAGCCGGTGACTGATCGGGGACGGATGCGGAGAACGGGACTTAAAGGGCAAGTGCGCAGCTAAGATACCCGCTGGCCGATGCCCGCGCGGGCCGTTCCCGGCCTTGGTGATCCATTTCCCGTCCCTCCGAGCGTCCCGTCGCTCCCCGACCCGCTGGGTGGTGGTCCGTGACCCCGGTCGTGTACGTGCACGTGGGCGCGCCCAAGAGCGGCACCACCTACCTCCAGAACGTGATGTGGCACAACCGCGAGCTCCTCGCGGCGGAGGGCGTGCTGTACCCGGGCGGCGACGACTTCTCCGCGCACGTGTGGGCGGCGTTCGACCTGCGCGGCGCGTTCTTCGACGGCCACCGCGACCCGGTCACCCGCGGCGCCTGGTCCCGGCTGGTGGACGAGGTCCGCGCCTGGGACGGTCCCGCGGTCATCTCCCAGGAACTGCTGAGCTCGGCGTATCCCCGGCACGTCAGCCGCGCGATGGCCGACCTGGACTTCGCCGAGGTCCATCTCGTCTACACGGCCCGCGACCTGGCCCGGCAGATCCCCGCGCACTGGCAGGAGGACGTCAAGAACCGCTCCGCCATGACCTTCGGCGACTTCGTCACCGGCCTGCGCGAGCCGGAGGCGTCGCGGTCGCCGTGGGTGCGCGAGTTCTGGCGGATGCAGGACGCCGCCGGGGTGCTGGAGCGCTGGGCGCGGGACGTCCCGCCCGAGCGGGTGCACGTGGTCACGCTCCCGCCGCCGGGCGCTCCCACCGGCCTGCTGCTGGAGCGCTTCTGCGAGGTCGTGGGCGTGGACGCGACGCAGCTCGACACGTCCGCGGTGTTCGCCAACCCTTCGCTCGGCGTCGCCGAGACCGAGCTGGTCCGCCGGATCAACCTGGCGTCCCGCGAGACCGTCGAGTGGCCCGTGCACGACGTGTACGTCAAGCACGACCTGGCCCAGTCGGTGCTGACGGCGCGTGAGGGGGCCACCCGCATCCGGCTGCCGGAGGCGTACCGGCCGTGGGTGCTGGAACGTTCGCGGGAGATGACCGGGGCGCTCGAAGAAGCGGGATACCGCGTCGTGGGCGACCTCGGCGACCTGCTGCCGGGGCCGACCGGGGGCTCCTCGTTCTCCGACCCGGACCAGGTCCCCGAGGCCGAGATCCTGGACGCGGCGCTGGACGCGCTGGCGCAGCTGCTGCGGCAGTGCGCCGTGCAGCACCGCCACGGCGCCGGGGAGGAGGACGGTTCGGCCGACCTGATGCGCGAGCAGGTCGCCCGGCTGCGCGAGGACGCCGCGCACCTGGAGGCGCTGTCGGCGTCCCCCGTCAAGCAGGTCGTACGGACCCTGAGCGAGCGGAACCGCCTGGTCATGAGCGCCCGCGCCGCATACTGGCGATTCGCCGAGACAACCCGCCGCCCCTCCCCGCCGCCCTCCGCCACGTCCCCCGCCAACACCCCCGCATCCGAGACACGGAAGTGAGGCAATGAGTGCGAGCCGCCGAGCGGAGGCGAGGCAATGAGTACTGAGAAGCAGATCTTCCTGCATATCGGGGCGCCGCTGGTGGGTGCCGGGGCGTTGCAGGAGGCGCTGTGGCACAGCGGCCCGGTGCTGGCCGCGCACGGGGTCTGCTACCCCCTCGAAGGCCCCCACCAGCATTTCGCGGCGACCATGGATCTGCGCGAGATGTCCTGGGGCGGTCACCGCGACCCCGCCTGGAACGGCGTGTGGGACCGGGTGGCGGAGCGGGTGCGCGAGTGGGAGGGCGACCGTGTCGTGCTGTCCCACGAGCTGCTGGGCGGGGCGACGGAGGCGCAGGCGCGGCGGGCGGTCGAGTCGCTGGGGCCGGGCGAGGTGCACATCGTGTTCACCGCCCGCGACCTGGCGCGGCAGATGGCGGCCGACTGGCAGGAGCACGTCAAGCACGAGCACACCGTGACCTTCGACCAGTTCGTGGACGACCTGGTGATGAAGGGCATCGAGGCGCCGGAGCCGTTCGGCGAGATGTTCTGGGGCCTGCACGACCCGGTGCGGGTGCTGGGGGCGTGGGGCGCGGCCGTCCCGCGCGGGCGGGTGCACGTGATCACCGCGCCGCGCAGGGAGCGGGGCGGGGGCGGGTTGTGGCGGCGCTTCGCCGAGCTCGCCGGGATCGCGCCGGAGTGGTGCGACCTGGCCGCGGTGCGCGAGCAGGACCCGCTGGGCCTGGCCGAGGCCGAGCTGGTCCGCCGGTTGAACGAGCGCCTGGGGACGTCGCTGGGCGGCGACTACGAGCCGCTGGTCCGCCGCCACGTCGCCAACACGCTGCTGACCGGGCGCGAGGGCGCCGAGGGGCATGCCGAGATCGTCGTGCCGGTGCGGCACCACCCGTGGATGCGGACGCGGTCGCGGGAGATGGTCGAGGGCCTGGAGGCGGCCGGCTACGACGTCGTGGGCGATCTCGCCGAGTTGATGCCGGAGTTCGGCGGCGCGGTCCCGGCCGAGCCGGTGGACGCGCCCGTGCTGACCGGGGTGGCGATCGAGGTGATCGAGGCGCTGCTGCGCGATCTGGCCAAGTCGCGGCAGCGCACCCAGATCGCCGAGATCAACCACGAGCTGGCGCAGGTGCGCGAGCAGCTGTCGCGGCTGAGCGCGGCACCGGCCGCGCGGTCGTCGGTGATGCGCCGCGCCGCCGGACGGCTGCGCGGCCCCGGGGGCGGCGCCCGTGGGTGACGGGCGCGGCGCGCCGCGGGTGGTCGCGGTCGTCGTCACCTACAACCGGCGGGAGCTGCTGGTCGAGGCGCTGGAGGCGGTCCGGGCGCAGACCCGGGTCCCCGACGCCGTCGTCGTGGTCGACAACGCCTCCGCCGACGGCACCGCCGATCTCGTGCGGGAGCGGTTCGGGGAGGCCGAGCTGCTCGCGCTGTCCCGCAACACCGGGGGCGCCGGGGGGTTCGCGGCGGGGCTGCGGCTGGCCCTGGACCGCGGCGCCGACCTCGTCTGGCTCATGGACGACGACACCGTCCCCGAGCCGGGCGCCCTGGCCGCGCTGCTGGACGCCCGCGCGAACGTCCCGGGCCCGCCCGTCCTGGTGGCGAGCCGGGTGGTGTGGACGGACGGCCGCGACCATCCGATGAACACGCCGCGGGCCAAGCCGCGCGCGCCCGCCGCCGAGGTGCGGGCCGCCGAGGCGGCGGGGTGCGTGCCGATCCGCTCGGCGTCGTTCGTGTCGGTGCTGGTGGACGCGGACGCGGTGCGGGAGCGCGGGCTGCCCGTCGCCGACTACTTCCTCTGGAACGACGACTTCGAGTTCACGACCCGGCTGCTGCGCGGCCGGACGGGCGTGCTGTGCCGGGGCAGCGTGGTCGTGCACAAGACAAGGACGTTCGGGTCCACGGACGTCGACCCGGGCGAGCGCTTCTTCTACGAGGTCCGCAACAAGATCTGGTTGTTCACCCGCAGTGACGGGCTGACAACAGGCGAGCGCGTGCTCTACGGTGGCTCGACCGCTCGAAGGTGGACGCTGACCTTCGTGCGCTCCCAGGACCGGGCCGTCCTGCGCCGGGGGCTGTTCCGCGGTGTCGCCGCGGGATTGCGCGCGGGCCCGCGGTCCAACGACGAAGCCCTCGGAGATCTCGATACGCGATGAGCCCGCCCCTGCCCCCCGCCTCCGCTCCCGTTCCCAGCCCCGCTCCCACTCCCGGTCGCCGTGGCGCGCGCGCTCGTGCCGGACGCCGCGCGAAGGCCGTCGGCCCCGACACCGGCACGGGCGCCCCGCCCGCCGTCCGGTCGCGGCTGCGCGAGTTGGACCTGCTGCGGTTCATCGCCGCCGCGGTCGTGATGGTCTACCACTTCACCGGGGTGCCGACGGCGGCGTGGGGCCAGGACGCCCGGGTGCTGTTCCACGAGATCTCCGACTTCACCCGCGAGGGCCTGCTGGCCGTCGAGCTGTTCTTCCTGATCAGCGGGTTCGTGATCCTGATGAGCGTGTGGGGGCGGCAGGTCGGCGACTTCGCGGTGTCCCGGCTCACCCGGCTGTTCCCGGCGTACTGGTTCGCGGTGACGCTCGGCCTGGTGATCTTCCTGGCCACCGGGATCCACTCCGGCACCACCGGCGAGCTGGGCGTGGCGCGCAGCTACCTGCCCAACCTGACCATGCTCCAGGACGGCTGGCACGTTCCCAAGATCGAGGTGCTGTACTGGACGCTCTGGACCGAGCTGCACTTCTACGTGCTGGTCGCGATCCTGGTGGGGGTCGGCCTCACCTACGCCCGCTGCGTGATCTTCATGGTGACGTGGCTGCTGGCGGCGGCGTTCGCGGTCGAGGCGGGCGGCACGTTCGTCAACTCGCTGCTGATCTCCGGCTGGGCGCCGTTCTTCATCGCGGGGATGGCGTTCTACCTGATCCACCGGTTCGGGTCCAACCTGATCCTGTGGCTGATCGTGCTCGGCTGCTACGGGCTGAGCACGCACTTCTCGGTGAAGCGGCCGGACGAGGCGTTCCGGTGGCCGGGCGTGGACGAGTGGCTGATCCCGACGATCCTGGCGGTGCTGTTCCTGGTGATGGCGCTGGTCGCGACCGGGAAGCTGCGCTGGATGAGCTGGCGCGGCTTCACGGTGATGGGGGGCCTGACCTACCCGCTGTACCTGATGCACGAGACGGTGTCCCGGCCGCTGATCAAGACGCTGTTCCCGTACTACTCCAAGTGGAACGTGCTGGCGCTGGCGATCCTGACCTCGCTGGCCGCGGCGTACCTCGTCCAGAAGGTGGTCGAGGAGCCGCTGCAGCGGATGCTGCGGCCCCGGTTGAAGAGGGCGCTGGCGCAGATCCGCGCGGGCGGGGAGGGGACGGACGCCTCCGCTGCTCCCGCCCGTCCCGCCCGTCCGGGCGGCGACGGCGGCGAGACCGGCCGGGTGCCGCGCGGCAGGCACGTCCTTGCCGATCCGGACCCGGCGGCCGGGTGGCCCGATCCGGCGGTGGCCGTGCACGGGCCCCCGCCGTCGGCGCCGCCGTCGCCGTACGGCCCGCCGCCGTCCGATGGTCCGCCGAGGGGCGCCTGACGGGCCGCTGAACGTGGGCCGACCCTGGCCCCGGAGCGGGCTGAGCCTTATGCTGCGGCGAGATGATCTCCCCCGGATCCCGTGCCCGGTCCTTCGCCGCCGCGCACTGGCCGTTCCTCCTGCTGCTGGCCCTGGGCGTCGCGCTGCGCGTGGTGACCGTGCTCGGCTACCGGTGGACGATGTGGTTCCCGGACTCGTTCGAGTACATGGCCGGGGCGCTGGAGCCGGAGCCGTCCCCGGCCAGGCCCGCCGGCTACTCCTTCTTCCTCTGGGCGCTGCGGCCCTTCCACAGCTTCGAGCTGGTCGTCGTGCTGCAGCATCTGATGGGGCTGGGCGTGGCGGTGATGGTGTACGCGCTGCTGCGCGGCAGGTTCGGCCTGCCCGGCTGGGGCGCGTCGCTGGCGGCGGCGCCCGTGCTGCTGGACGCCTACGAGCTCCAGCTCGAGCACATGGTGATGTCCGACACGCTGTTCACGGCGCTGCTCGTGGGGGCGGTCACGGCGGCGATGTGGCGGGCGGTGCCGCGCGCGGGTGCGGCGGCGCTGGCGGGGGTGCTGCTGGCGCTGGCGGCGCTGACCCGCTCGATCGCGCTGCCGCTGCTGCTCCTGCTGCTGGTCTACCTGGTGGTGCGCGGCGCGGGCTGGCGTCCGGTGGTCCTGGCGGCGGCGGGCGCGGCGGTGCCGCTGGCCCTGTACGCGACGTGGTTCCACTCCGAGCACGACCGCTTCGCCATCACCAACAGCAGCGGGATCTTCCTCTACAGCCGGGCGATGACGTTCGTCGACTGCGACGAGTTCGACGAGCCGCCGCCGCGGCGTGAGCGGGTGCTGTGCCCGGTGCTGCCGCCCGAGAAGCGCCCGGCCTCGCACTACTACATCTGGGCGGGCAAGTCGGTGCTGCGCAGCGATCCGAGCCTGCCGCCGTGGTTCTCCGCCGAGCAGGAGGAGATCGCCCGGGACTTCGCGCTGCGGGCGATCCGCAACCAGCCGGGCGACTACACCGCCACCGTGTGGGAGGAGCTCCGGCTGGGGTTCTCCTGGACGCGGCCGGTCTTCCCCGACAAGAAGACCTATGTGTACTACGAGTTCGGCCGCGAGGAGAAGCCGCTGCCCAACTTCATCAAGGCGGACGTCCCCGCCTACGACGCGGGACGCAACACGACGCGGATCGTCGAGCCGTACGCCGGGTTCCTGCGCGGCTACCAGGACCACGTCTACATGCGGGGCGCCCTCATCACCGGCCTGCTGGCCGTCGGCCTGGTCGGGGTGGCCGCCGGGTGGCGGCGGCGCGGCGGGCCCGCGCTGCTGCCGTGGACCCTGGCGCTGGCGATGACGGTGGTGCCCGCGGCGACCGTGCTGTTCGACTACCGCTACCAGCCGCCGGTGATACCGCTGGCCTGCGTGGCCGCCGCGCTGGCCGTGCCGCGCCGGACGAGGCCGCGGCCGGATGCGGCCATGCCGGTCCCGGAGGCGGCCAAGACCGGGGCGGGCGCCGGTGGCGGCGCCTTGCCCGATCTTTCCCCGAGGTGACCTTCATGACCGAAATGGCGTTCAAAGTCGGTCATAGGTGCCACTGTTCGGTTGAACGGGGCGCGTAAATCACGGATCCTCTTTACTCTGTGCGGTGTAGGAAACCAACCCGAACCCCAGGCGTTCCATACCTTCCCGTAACACCCAGGGGTCTCTCGACGTGACGGAGATGGCGAGCGGTTCCGCGATGACGCGGCTGGTCCAGCCCGACCGCGTTTACGTCGGCTGGCGCTACGCGCAGGTGCACGCCGACCCGGGGCCGCCCCCGGGCCGGCCGGAACCGCGGGAGGCGCCTCCGGCGCCGCCGCCCGAGCGGCGCCCCGGCGAGTACCTCGCGGGCCGGCCGCTGCGGATCGCGGCGATGGGCGGCGGCGTGGGCATGGCCCTGTTCCTGCTGTGCGGCGTGCTCGGCGCGGTGCCGTGGGCGTTCGCGGGCGTGGCGATGGTGGCGTGCGCCGTCATCCTGGGCATCACCGGGTACGCCCTGTGGCAGGACGAGCGCGCCGTGCGGGCGCGGCTCGTCCAGGAACGGCTCAAGAGCGAGCGCGTCCGGGCCGCCTGGCAGCGCGAACGCGACGCGGCCGCGTCCGACTACGTCGCCGCCTACCAGGAGTGGGAGGAGCGGCAGCGCGCCTACGCGGGGCAGCGCGAGTGGTACCCGGTCGCGGTGCCGCCCGGCGTCGACCGGGTGGACGTGGTCGGCGGCACCCTCGCGGGCTGGTCGGCCGCCGTCACCACGATGGGCGCGGCCCGGCTCGCCGGCGGCGGCCGCCTCACCGTCATCGACCTGTCCGAGGGCGCGGTCGCGCACGACCTGCTCCGGGTCGCCGCGGCCCGCGGCGACGACCCGCTGGTGTGGGTGCTGCCGGCCGACCTGCCGCGGATGGACCTCACCCGCGGGCTCAGCCGCGAGGCGATGGCCGACGTGCTGTCGCTGGTGGTCGGCGCGGGCGAGGAGCAGGACGGCACCCGCGACCTGTCGTTCGACAACTCCATCCTGGAGCGGATCATCGAGGTGCTCGGCGACGGCGCCACGATCCCCCGGATCACCGCCGCGCTGCGGGTGCTGGCCCAGGTCGGCGACCCGCGCGACGACCTGCGCCGCGGCCTGCTCACCGACGAGGAGCTGACCCGCCTCACCACGCTGTTCGGACGGGACGCCACCGACCGGATCGTCGTCCGCCGCGCCTGGGCGCTGGAGGCGCAACTGCGCAAGCTGGAGCGGCTGGCCGCCGAGCCGGTGCGGCTTCCCCCGTCGCGGCTGCACGTGGTGTCCATGGACCGCCGGGCAGGAGTGCTGACCAACCGCGTCCTCGGCACGTTCGTCACCACCGCGCTCACCCACCGGATCCGCGAGTCGCCGCCCGGCGGCCGGTGGGAGCACACGCTGTTCCTGTGCGGGGCGGAGAAGCTGCGCGGCGACGTGCTGGACCGCCTGATCGACGCCTGCGAGGCGACCGGGACGGGCCTGGTGCTGCTCTACCGGTCGATCCCGGCGCACGTCCGCGAGCGGCTCGGCCGCCGCGGCCACGCCGCCGTCGGGTTCATGCGGCTGGGCAACCCCGAGGACGCGCGGATCGCCGCCGAGCACATCGGCGCCGAGCAGCCGCTGCTGGTCGCCGAGATCACCGAGGCGGCCGGGGAGTCGCTGTCGGACATGACCGGGGAGAGCTACGCCAGCACGGTCGCCTACGCCCGCTCGCGCGGCGACGAGCTGACCGACCCCGCCTGGTCCCCGCTGCCCGGCCCCGCACCGGACGACTCCGCCCTGGTCGAGGGGATCAGCTCGGCCACCGCGTGGGGCCGTACCCTGGCCGCCACCGAGGACCGGCGCCGCGGCGAGGGCGGCGAGCTCAAGCAGGGCTTCCGGGAGCTGCGGATCGAGCCGCCGCAGCTGCAGCGGCTGCCGCCGACGGCGATGGTCTTCACACACGCGAGCGCGACCGGCCGCCGCATCCTGCTGGTCGACGCCAATCCCGGGATCATGACGCTGCCGACCGCGCACGTCATGGAGTTCGAGGAGTACCTGCGCGAGCGGGAACGCTGCGACGACGACGAGGGCGACGACGAGGGCGGCGACGAGCCGCCCGAGCCCGCCGAGACCGCCGAGGACCCGGCCGCCGTGCCCGAAGAGCAGACCGCTCCCGAGGAGCCGCTGGCGGCCCCCACAGGCCAGCGGGCGCCCGGCTTCCCCTGGTCGTCACGGGCCCGCCACGCCCTTCCCCGGAGGACCAACCCGCGCGGCGCGAGCGTGCGCGGTACGCGCATCGTCCCGCCCCTGAAACCGAACGGCAAACACGCCGCCGACCCACCGTAGCTGTGTTTATTGGTCGCCCTGCGGCGTCGGGCGTAGAACGCCCTCCTTCTCCGGGCGACGCTGCGATCGCTGCATCGCTCCGACTCGCCTGGCGGCTCGCTGCGCGATCGGTTTCTCGCAGGCTCGAAACCGGCTTCGCACGCGATCGCGGCGGTTGGGGTCGGCGTCTGGTAAAGCCCTCAGCCGGTGGCGCCTGCGCCGCCTGGAGGTAAGGATGCTGGGGTGACCATGCCCCCGCACCGGCCTCCATACGGGTCCCAGCACGGGCCGCCGGACCCGTCCGCACCGCCGCCGCATCTGGGCGGGCAGCCTTCGACGCTGCTGCCCGGTCCTTGGTATCGGATCTCGGACGTGCCCGCGCCTGAGCGGCCCGCGTCGGCCGAATGGGACTTCGTGAGCGTGCTGCCCGCGGCGCTGTCGGCGGCGCGGCGGCAGCAGCCGTTCGCGGTCGGCTGGCTGTCGCCCGGCGGCGGCGCCCCGCTGGAGCTCATCACCAACGCGGGCCCGGTCGCGCCCGGCCCCGGCGGGCGGCAGGGGCTGCTGTTCCCCAGCGGCGCACGCGGCGTGCCGATCGGCGACCGGTGGCTGCGCGTCGCCGAGCGGATGGTGTGGACGCGCTGCCCCGGGCGCCTGGCCCCGCAGGTCGGACGGGGCGAGGCGGGCGCCAGCCTGTTCGAGTCGACGCTGGTCACGCTGATGGAGCGGCCGTTCGGCTGGTTCGTCGTCGCCGAGCCGTGCGACGAGCGGCGGCTGGACGCCGAGATGCGCGAGCTGCACCACGAGCTGCGGATGCTGCGGCGCGGCGAGGACGAGCAGGCCCGGCTCGCGGTGGCCCGCGCCGACCAGCGGCTGGCCGAGCTGGACGCCTTCCGCGAGGCCGGGCTGTGGCAGGTCAGGGTGCTGGCGGGCGCCGCCGACCGGGCCGAGCTGGCGCAGATCGCGCCGGTGCTGGTCGGGTCGATGGAGCTCGGGCACCACCCGTACCGGCTCCGGTCCGGGCACGGCGGCGGGACGTTCGCCGAGATGCTGCGTCCCGATCCCGCGCCCGTGTCGCCGCGCGCCGTGGTCGAGGCCGACCAGGGGTTCCCGTTCGTCGCGACCGCGGGGGCGCTGGCCGCGCTCGCCGGGCTGCCGCGCCGCGAGGTGCCGGGGCTGCGGGTGCTGGAGGCCGGCTACTTCGACGTGACCTCCGAGACCGAGGACCCGGCCGCCGCGTCCGGCACCCCGCTGGAGCTCGGCGCCATCCTGGACGGCCAGGACCGCGAGGTCGGCCGCTTCACCGTCCCGCGCTCGACGCTCAACCGGCACGTGTTCGTCACCGGCGCGACCGGCGCGGGCAAGTCGCAGACGGTGCGGCACCTGCTGGAGCAGCTGACCCGGGCGGGCATCCCGTGGCTGGCGATCGAGCCCGCCAAGTCGGAGTACGCGTCGATGGCCGGCCGCATCCGCGACCTCGGCGGCCCCGTCACCGTGGTCAACCCGTCCGACCCCGCCTCGGTGCCGCTGTCGGTCAACCCGCTCGCGCCCGAGCCCGGCTACCCGGTGCAGGCGCACATCGACATGGTCCGGGCGCTGTTCCAGGCCGCGTTCGACGCCGAGGAGCCGTTCCCGCAGATCATGGCGCAGGCGCTGCAGCGGGTGTACGAGGCCAACGGCTGGGACGTGGTCACCGGCGGCGGCGTCCCCGGCTCCCTCATCGAGCCGGCCGTCCCGACGCTGGAGCAGCTCCAGCAGGCCGCGCTGCAGGTCATCGGCGACGTCGGGTACGGCAGCGAGCTGATGGCCGACGTGCAGGGCTTCGTGGACGTGCGGCTGCGGTCGCTGCGGATCGGCTCGGCGGGCCGGTTCTTCGAGGGCGGCCATCCGGCCGACGTCGGCGGGATGCTGCGCGACAACATCGTGCTGGCCATCGAGGACGTCGCCAACGACGAGGACAAGGCGTTCCTCATGGGCACGCTGATCATCCGGATCGTGGAGCACCTGCGGATGCGCGAGCGGCGCGGCGGCACCGGCGCGGGGGCGCCGGGCCTGCGGCACGTCATCGTGATCGAGGAGGCGCACCGGCTGCTGCGCAACCGCGGCCCCGAGCGCACCAGCTCGCACGCCGTGGAGCTGTTCGCCGGGATGCTGGCGGAGATCCGCGCGTACGGCGAGGGCATCATCGTGGCCGAGCAGATCCCGACCAAGCTGGTCCCGGACGTGGTGAAGAACACGGCGCTGAAGGTCGTGCACCGGTTGCCGGCGTTCGACGACCGGCACCAGGTCGGGGCGGCGATGAACCTGGACGAGGACCAGTCGCGCGAGGTCGTGTCGCTGCGTCCCGGTGTCGCGGCCGTGTTCGCCGACGGGATGGACCGTCCGCTGCGCGTCCGCATCCCGCTGGGCGAGGGCCGCGAGGCCGTCCTGCCGGGCCCGCCGCCCCCGGTGGACGGCCGGCGTTCGGCGGCGTGCGGCTGCGAGTGCCGTTCCGGGCGGGCGTGCACGCTGTACGAGCTGCGCGAGGCGGACCTGCTGGCGAGCCACCCGGACTGGGCGTGGCTGCGCCTGTGGGCCGACACGCTCGTCCTGGCGCACGTGGTCAACCGTCCGCTGCCCGCGGTGCCGGCCGACCTGGGCCGCGCCTGGTCGCGCCTCACGCCGCGGCTGCGCGAGTGCACGCTGGCGACCGTCCTGGAGCGGGCCGTGACCCGCCGCTCGTGGGCGCTGCGCCACGCGTTCCTGCCGTCGGAGTTGACGGCCGCCGTCGCCGAGGTCGCGCAGAAGCTCCTGGGGGGCGACGACAGCCTCACAGGGACGCTCCCAGGGCCCAACTGGGTCATCCCGCAGCTGCGTTGGCTGCACGAGTTGGAACGCCTCTTCCCCTACGGGATGGGCGCTCCCGACAAGCACACGCCCGCACCGCCCCTGGAGTACCAGCTGCCCGGCCTGAGGCAGCCTCCCGAGCCCAAGCTGGGCCACCGCCTCCGCGCCCTGCGCCGCCACCCCCTGACGATGGAGCTGGAACGCAACCGTCCCATCGCCCTCACCGCCCTCGGCGGCGACGACGGCCACGAGGGCTTCCACAAGGACCTCGCGGTGGTGGCGATCGGCATGGACGAGGACGAGCGGATCGCCGACGTCGCCCAGACCATGGAGGCCACCGCCTGGCTGGAACCGGTCCTGAGCTGGCCGAGCCGCCTCATCACCCCGTTCGAGGACCCGTCCCGGGGGCTCCCCTTCCTCGAAGGCTGACCACGTTTCGCCGTCATTCGCTTACATCGCCGGGCCGCGGGCGTTATTTTCTTGCCCTCGGGGCCTTACCTGACAGACGCTTTACTCACTGACCGCGGAGGAGTCGGCGTTGAGCGTGCAGACGGGCGAGCGGACCACCGGGGCCTTCTTCGACCACGGCGTCGTCCCTGAGCCGCGTCCGCCGGGGGACCTGACCCGTTACCTGTGCGCGGCGGTCTACCTCGACAAGCGGATCTGCGACCTGGTCATCAGGGAGTACGTCCACGCGCCCGATCGCGCCGTCGCCCCCTCCTACGGCTTCGACCTCGACCCGGTCATCCGGCACGCGCGGCGCTCCCGGCTGCTCCGCCTCGCGCGCGACGGCGGGATGACGGTGGCGTTGCTGGTGTTGTGCGTGACGGCACCACTGCTGGTCGTGCCGGGCCTCATGCTGTTCGCTTACGGCACCCTACTGCTGCGTGTCCGGTGGCGCGGGCTGGCCCGGTGGCGGCGGACCGTGCTGGCGCTGCCGGCCATCCTGCTGCTGGGCGCCCTGGGCGCTGTGATGTTGGGGAGTGTCCTCTCCAACCTGGTCGACGAGCTTGCACCGGACACGGTGGGCGACGCGGGTGGCGGGCTGTTCCTCCCGCTCGTCGCGTACTTGCTCGCGCTCGGTCTCGTCGTCACGGTCGTCGGCGCCCTTGGGGTCATCGGCCACCTCGCCGTCGTCTTCCACCTCCTGGGCCGCGATCTGGGGCCGGGAGCGTCCGGCCCGGGGCCCGGCGCCGGTGGGGGACGGTTCCGGCGCGCGGTGGAGCACGTCCGCGTGGCACAGAACGGCAACGTGACGCTGTTCGCGGGCGACAACCCGTTCCTGGGCGCCGGCCATCCGGACGGGCCCGGCGGACGTGCCTGGTCAGTCGTGCTGGAGCTGGACCGCGGAGCGTCCACCCTGGGGCCGCCGGAAGGATCGGCGACGTACCCGCCCGTGGACCCGGTCGTGATGCACGAGCGCGTCAGCGAGCGGCTCGCGGAGATGCGCGGCGACGGCGGTACCCGCGACCACCGCGTACCGCTGCCGGGCAACGAGCGCGTGACCGGACTCGGCATCGACTGGCACGTGGTCGCGCCCGGCCGCAGCACGCAGCGCCCCCGTCCCGTGGCCGCGACCGAGAACGGCACCTACCAGGGCCACCCGCTCATCGACGCCGTCTCCGGACGGCCCTACTCCAGGGAGGCCCAGGAGGCCATCGAGGCGCTCATCCGGCACCCGCAGGCCGGGATCCGCTGCTTCCAGCGCGTGACGATCGGCGTGCAGGGACAGCCGGTCAGGGTGCGCGACGGCCGTCTCGTCGCGCCCGAGGACGGCCAGGAGGTCGGGCTGTCGGCGTTCCTGTACCTGGCCGTCGAGGGCAGGATGCTGTACGGCCAGTTCACGGTGACGGTGCTGCCACCCGTCCGGCCGGAGTTCCGCGTCGTGGACGAGATCCCCGGGTGGGGTGCCCCAAAGCTGTTCTGGAAGGCGTTCACAGCGGGCCGGCCGCATGTCTTCCACGCGCCGCTGACCGCCCCGCTCCGGGTGTGGAGGGCACTGTGGGGCATGGCGCGGGCGGCGCTCGCCAACGACCTGGCCCGGCACCCTACCCGTGACCTCGTGCACGACTACGGGGCCCGGATCAGCGTGCGGGAGCTGGCCGCCGACGCCGGCTTCCCCACCCTGCTCCAGGAGTACGACGTCGAGAAGTACACGCGGCTGATCGAGCGGCGGGTCAACGAGGCGCTGCTGGACTACCTGGGCACCGAGTGCGGCATCGACGTGTCGGCCTACCGCGCCCAGGCGGGCGTGATCCTGAACCAGGGCGTGATCATGACCGGCGGGACGGTGAGCGGGCAGATGGCCGTCGGCGGGCGGAACGCGCGCATCGACCAGACGCGGAGTTCCGGCGCCCCGGGTGGACGCGGCGGTCCGGGCATCAACCCCTGAGCGAGGAGCGGGTATGACGACCGAGCACGGCGGCGACCGGGGCATCGTGATCGGCGGCAGCGCCAGGGTCTCCGGCCAGATCGCCTCCGGCGACAGCGTGACGCAGAACCAGCAGGTCAACACCACCGTTGGAACCGAGGCGGCCGTGGCGCTGGACCGGGTCGAGCAGTTGCTGGACCAGTACGGCGAGCGGCTTCCCGAGGGCGCCAGGGCGCGCCGCGACCTGGAGGACGTGCGCCGCGAGCTGGCCGAGACCGACCCCGACGAGGAGCGGATCGCGGGCGCCATGGAACGCCTGGGCCGTCGGGTCGCGGGCGTGGCCGTGCTCGCCGAGGCTGTGGGAGCGGCCCTTGGAGCCCTCGGCTTCCGCTGAGCCGGGGAGGACGGTCAGATGTCGTCGGGGCCGCGGACGTCCAGGCCGGCCTTCTCGGCGTTGGGGCGCCAGTAGCCGATGAAGTCGCTCTTGGCCTGGCTGGCCTGGCCGTTGATGGGGGCGACGTCGTCGTCGGACGGGCAGCCGGGCGCCACGTCCAGGTAGCGCTGGTTGGACTGGACCGACGCCTCCAGGGCGCGGACGAGGGCGTCGCGCAGCGCGGTGCCGTTCTCCAGGGCGGAGACGTCGAGGGCCTTGGCCTTGCCGAGCTGCTCCTGCCGCTGGTTGCGGATGCGTTCGAGGCCGGCGGTCGTGCAGCCGGACGTGACGACGGAGCCCAGCTCGGAACGGGTGCTGGACATCTCGGTCAGCAGCGAGTCCACCTGGCCCGCCTGGCGGTTGAGGTCGGTGGCGTCGCCGGAGTCGCTCGGGGAGTCGCTGACCGGCTGGCTCTCCGACCCGGGGCTCTGCTCGCCCGCCGAGGCGGGGGTGTTGGCGGTGGGTGTGCCGGTGCCGCCGGAGCTCGGCCAGAACACGATGGCCAGCGCGATCGCGAGCAGCGCCACCACGCCGCCGCCGAGCAGGACGTAGGGGAGCGGGCTCTTCTTGCGGATCTGGTCGGGGTTCCAGATCTCCGGCTCGACCCACTGGTCGTTGTCCCACGGCTCGTCCGACAGCGAGATGGTGGTCTCGCCGTCCCGGTCCCCGTGGGGCGGCATCGGGGGCGGCGGCGAGGACGCGGGCGGGGGCGAGGACGGCCAGCACCCCGGGTCGCCGGCCGGACCGCCGCCGGACGGGCCCCAGGGCGGGGGCGCGGGGGAACCGAGTGGACCGTGCGGGTACTGCCCCGGGTCGGGGGCGGTGGCGTCGCCCTGGTCCCCGAGGGGCGCGTTGCACCGCGTGCAGCGCGGCAAGGCCGGGGTCGTGTCGCTACCGCAGTTGGGGCACCGCATCCCTAGACCCTCCCCGTGAAGCTCGACGCACACAACATACTGTGCCCGCGCCGGAACGGCCGCCCTCTGGGGACGGTGAGCAATCCGGTTGTTACCGGACCCCTGCTACAGACCGTTCCAGATGCGCGGCGGCAGCGAGTGGGTCTTGGCGACCGGGTTCCACAGCGTGACGAACTGCTTCTTGGCGATGGTCGCCTTGCGTTCGGCGGTGATTCGGCCGGGCGCGCGGGACACGTCGGGGCGGGGCTTGCCGCGGCACTTCTTCTTGGCCGCGCCGGCCCAGACGAGCAGCCGCTGGTCGGCTTCGAGCGACGCCTGGAACGCCTGCCGCAGGGTCACCCGCATCCGCTCGCCGTTGCGCATCTGGTCGAGCTTGAGGCCCTGGGTGCGGCGGACCTGGTTGGTGCGGCGCTGCGCGACGACCTGGAAGCCCTTGATGGCGGCGGGCAGGGTCTCGCACTTGGCGGTGCCGCGGAGCGCGGCGGACAGCTGCCGCTTGGTGGCGGCGCTGTCGTTCAGCAGCTTGTTGACCTCGACGGCCTGCTGGCGGGCCGCCGGCGGGATCGGCTGCTTCTGCGCCACCTGCGTGTTGCTGGGCGCGGGGGTGGACGGCTTGGCGGCCGGGGGCTTCTTCTCCTCCCCGCTGGGCCACAGCACCAGCCCGACGGAGACCAGCGCCACCACGACGAGGGCGGAGACGGTGATGAGGAGCGGCTTGCTCGCCTTGCCGGACGAACCGCTCGGCGGCGGCGGGTAGCCGGGCATGCCTCCGGGCCCCATGCCTCCGGGCGGCCCCATGTCGTTGCCCATCGGCCCCTGAGGACCGCCGTAGGGCCCCTGCGAGCCGTACGGGTTCATCGGCGGGCCGAGGGACGAGTCGGGCGGGCCCATCGGCGGGCCCATGTTCATGTAGGGCTGGTCGAGTTGGGTGGCGTGGGCCGGGCCCTGGGCCTTCGGGTACGGGGAGTCGAGCATCGTCGTGTCCCCGGAGTCGGCGCCGGGCTGCGGTGCCCACTGCTGGAGGCCCTGGTCCGGTGCCTGCTGGTCGTCGGGCTTGCGGGGACGGGCGTACCACGACTCCGGCACGATCGACTCGGACCCGCTCGGCTCGGCCGGGGCGGGCGGAGCAGGTGGCGCGGGCGGAGCGGGCGGCTGCTCGGCCGCCGCCCCCCAGGCGGGCGGCGGTGGCGGCGGGGCCGCCGCGAAACCGCCGCTGTCGTCGGAGGCGTCGAACGCCCACGGGGCGGTCGACTCGCTGGGCGAGTCGGCGATGTTCGGCGTCCCCGCCAGCGGCAGCGCGCCGGAGCCGGGCGGGGCCGGCGGGGCCGCCTCGGACGTCCAGGACGGGTTGGGCGGCGGCACCACCATCGTCTTGTCGCCGATCGCCTCGGCATCCGGGTCGGCCTTGGGCAGGGCCGACGGGTCGGCCATCGGCATCGGCGCTCCCAGGGGCACCCCCGGCTGGTCGATCGGCGCGTTGCAGTTCGAACACCTGCCGAGCGTCCCGGGCGTGTTCGTACCGCACGTCGGACACTGCATCGTTCAGACCTCGCCTTGTCGCCGCCTTCGCCCGCCGGAGTAGGGACGGGTCTTCCCCCGCCGGACCGCAGGGCTCCCGACAAAGTACTGGGTAACGCCGCTTCTGGGCGCGGACATGGGGATCTGAGACCCCATTGTGCCGCCGCTGCCGGGGGTCGCACCGAATCATGACATCTCAGGACAGGTCAAGATCTGTCGGGTTGGTTTACGAGAAGTCATGTGATATTCATCCCATTCCCGGGGACGCCCCCGGGTGATCACCGCCACCCTCCGTCCCCGCCATGCCGCTACGGGAGTGCGCCGTAACGGCTAGGCTCGGAACGGTTTCAGAGGCCCAAACCGGAGAAGACGGAGTCCATGAGCGATCTTCCGCTGCGTTCGCAGCTGGCCGTCGCGCTCGGCCGGACGGCCGCGAGGATGTCCCGGCTGGCGGGCCGGGGTGACGGATCGGTGATCGGGGGCCGGATCGGCCTGCGGCTCGATCCCGAGCTGCTGACCAGGCTGGCCCGGGACCGCAAGCTCGTCCTCGTCAGCGCCACCAACGGCAAGACGACGACCACCCGGCTGATCACCTCGGCGATGACGCCGCTGGGGGAGGTCGCCACCAACGCGTTCGGCGCGAACATGCCCACCGGCCATGTCTCCGCCCTCGCCTCCGCGCCCGGCGCCCGCTACGGCGTGCTGGAGTGCGACGAGAAGTACGTGCCGATGGTGCTCGCCGAGACCGGGGCCAACGTGGTCGCGCTGATGAACCTCAGCCGCGACCAGATGGACCGCGCCGCCGAGATCTGGCTGCTGGCCGGCAAGTGGCGCAAGGCGCTGGAGGCCAGCCCGCAGAGCCACGTCATCGCCAACTGCGACGATCCGCTGGTCACGTGGGGCGCCTCCACGGCCAAGAGCGTGACGTGGGTGGCCGCCGGCCAGCACTGGCGCGAGGACTCCTGGTGCTGCCCCGAGTGCGGCGGCCCGCTCGACCGCGAGGACACCGACGAGAACAGCAACTGGGCCTGCCGCGAGTGCCACTTCGCCCGGCCGCGTCCCGACTGGATCCTCAAGGGCGACCAGGTCACCGCGCCCGACGGCCGCGTCCTGCCGCTGTCGAGCCTGGCCCTGCCCGGCCGCGCCAACCGGTCCAACGCGGTGATCGCGCTCGCCGTCGTCGGCCAGTTCGGGGTGCCGCCGGAGCAGGCGCTGCCGCTGCTGAGCGAGGTCCGCTCGGTCGCCGGCCGCTACACCACGGTCGAGCACGAGGGCCGCCAGATCCGGCTGCTGCTGTCGAAGAACCCGGCGGGCTGGCTGGAGGCGTTCGACGTCCTGGAGCCCGCGCCCGGCCCGGTGGCGCTGTCGATCAACGCGCAGGGTCCGGACGGCCGCGACACCTCCTGGCTGTGGGACGTCGACTACCGCATCCTGCGCGGCCGCCCGGTCTGGGTCACCGGCGAGCGCCGGATCGACCTGGCCGCCCGGCTGGAGGCCGCCGAGGTGCAGTTCGCGGTGGTGGACGACATCGAGCAGGCCGTGATGGCCGTCCCCCCCGGCCGCCTCGACGTCATCGCCAACTACACAGCGTTCCAGGACATCCGAACGAGGTATGGCCGTGTCCTCTAACCGTCCACTGAAGATCGTCTGGATCTACCCCGACCTGCTCAGCACGTACGGGGACCAGGGCAACACCATCGTGCTGGAGCGGCGCGCCGCGCTGCGCGGCATCCCGACCGAGACCGTGAACGTGCGCTCCGACCAGCCGGTCCCGGCCGACGGCGACATCTTCCTGCTCGGCGGCGGCGAGGACCGCCCGCAGATCCTGGCCGCGCACCGGCTGCGCCGGGACGGCGGCCTGGCGCAGGCGGTCGGCCGGGGCGCGGTGGTCTTCGCGGTGTGCGCCGGCTACCAGCTGCTCGGGCACGAGTTCGGCGGCGAGGAGGGCCAGCCCGTGCAGGGCCTGGGGCTGCTCGACCTCCGCAGCGGGCGGGGCGAGCGGCGCGCGGTCGGCGAGATCGTCGGGGACGTCTCCTCGGAGCTGAACGTCCCGCGCATCACCGGGTTCGAGAACCACCAGGGCGTCACCCAGCTGGGCCAGAACGTCAAGCCGTTCGCCAAGGTGCTCTCGGGCGTCGGGAACGGCACCGGCGGCTTCGAGGGCGCCTACAACGGCCACGTCCTCGGCACGTACATGCACGGCCCCGCCCTGGTGCGCAACCCGGGCCTGGCCGACCTGCTGCTGCGCTGGGCGGTGGGCCAGGAGCTCCAGCCGATCGACGACTCCTGGGCGGGCCGCCTCCGCGAAGAACGCCTGAACGCCGTCCTCCCCGCCTGACGCACCACGCGTACCCCGGGCCGCCGTGGTCTCACGCGGTCCGGGGGGCGGCCTCCTCCTCTTCCGGGCGCTTGCGCTTGCGGAGCGATCCGGCGTGCGCGCGTTCCTCCGGGTGGTTCCGTACGCGCAGGAAGCTGGCCACGGTCGTCACGGTGAGGATCAGCAGGATCACCACCAGCGACAGCGGGGTCGGGATCTCCGGGATCGCCTTGTTCACGTCCTCGTGCAGGAACAGCAGGATCAGCTTGACGCCGATGAACGCCAGGATCAGCGACAGGCCGATCGACAGGTACACCAGCCGTTCCAGCAGGCCCTCGATGAGGAAGAACAGGGCGCGCAGGCCCAGCAGCGCGAACGCGTTGGCGGTGAACACCAGGAACGGCTCGCTGGTCACGCCGAACACCGCCGGGATGGAGTCGAGCGCGAACAGCAGGTCGGTGCTGCCGATCGCGATGAGGACCAGCAGCAGCGGCGTCATCACGCGCCGGCCGTCCTCGTGCGCGAACATCCGGCCGCCGTGGAAGTCGGTGGTCACCGGCATGATCTTGCGGCTGCGCCGGACCAGCCAGTTGTCCTCGACCTCGGGTTCCTCGTTGCGGTGCCGCATCAGCTGGACGGCCGTCCAGATCAGCGCCAGCCCGAACAGCAGGAAGGTGAAGGAGAACATCATGATCGCGGCCGCGCCGACCGCGATGAAGATCGTCCGCAGGATCAGCGCCGCCGCGATGCCGAACAGCAGCACCTTCTGCTGGTACTCGGCGGGCACCTCGAACCGGGACAGGATGATGACGAAGACGAACAGGTTGTCGACCGACAGGCTCTTCTCGACGATCCAGCCGGCGAAGTACTCGGTGCCGGCCGTCCCGCCCGCCACGGCCAGCACGCCGAAGCCGAACAGGACCGCGACCGCGATGTAGAAGACCGACCAGAAGGCGGCCTCCCGCAGCCCCACGGCATGCGGGCGCCGCACGGCCACCAGGAGGTCGAAGACGAACAGGGCGACGATCAGTGCGATCGTCGCCACCCAGGCCCACAGGGGGATCTCGATCACGCCGCTTCACTCCCTCCCCACGGTCTGCTTATGTCCGTTCGGGGGGAGATCAACCGCCAAGGACAGGTAAGTGCGGCTCAGTAGACGAGGGCCTGGGTGCCCTCGGTGGTGATCTCCTCGACGAAGGTGGGGGCGCCGGCGATGCGGACGCCGGGGATGACGTCGTCCGGCCCGATCTCGCGGCGGGCCGCGCACTGCGTGCAGACGGTGACGCGGCCGGCGGACAGCACGGCGGCCAGGAGGTCCTCCAGCGGGGTGGCGTGCGGCAGCCGGAACTCCTCGGCGCGGCCCGGCAGCGCGAACCAGGTGGACTCGCCGGTCAGCCACAGCGAGACCGGCACCCCGCTGGCGACGGCCGCCGCCGCCACCGTGAAGGCCTGGTTGCACCGCTCGGGTCCGTCCAGTCCCGCCGTCGCCTTGATCACCAGAGATCTCGCCATACCGCGAGGGTAACCCTTAGGGTCGGGACCCGTGGGGATGGTGAACGCGGGAGTCCTGATCCTGTTCTGCGGCCTGGTCGCGCTGGCCGCGGTGTTGCTCGTCGTCCGGCTGGCCCGGCTCAAGTAGCCCGCGGCGCCGATACGCTCGATGCCCATGGAGCCTGAGCTGCACCCCGACCTCGAACCCCTGGAGTTCCTGCTCGGTACGTGGGAGGGCGCCGGTGTCGGCGGCTATCCCACGATCGAGGGGTTCCGCTTCGGGCAGGAGGTCTCCTTCACCCATATCGGGAAGCCGTTCCTGGTGTACGCCAGCCGCACCTGGCTGCTGGAGGAGGACGGTTCGCTGGGCCGCCCGCTGGCCACCGAGACCGGCTACTGGCGTCCCCGGCCCGGCCACCAGGTCGAGGTCACGCTGGCGCATCCGACGGGCATCGTCGAGATCTACGTGGGGAACGTGGCGTTCAACCGGGTGGAGCTGGTGACGGACGTGGTGGCGCGCACCGAGAGCGCCAAGGAGGTCGTCGGCGGGAAGCGGCTGTACGGGCTGATCGGCGAGGACCTGGGCTGGGCGTACGACATGGCGGCGATGGGCCAGGACCTCCAGTCGCACCTCTCGGCGCAGCTCAAGCGGGTCTCCTGACCCCCTGAAAAAACGATCCCCGGACCTTCCCGCCGGGCGGCGGGGCGATGGACAGGACTGGTCCATCTGGTCCGGGGATCGGGTAACTGCCTGGTATTCGCCGGTCACCGACCGGCTGCACCGCCTCCATGGGAGACGGGTACGAGGCGGAACGGCGACTAGCGGACAGTCACCTCGCGAGTCCCAGAATCAATCACGATTTTGGACCACCTCCTTTCGCGCGTACTCGCACGTTATGCGAGGGTCCGCGATCTGGGCAAGCAGGTTTTTCCCGATCTCATCGGTGACCCCGGGCACATAGACTCAGAGCATGTCCGAGACGTGGCAGGAGGAGCTGCGGGCCAAGGGGTACCGCGTCACCCCGCAGCGCCAGCTGGTGCTGGAGGCGGTGGCCAACCTCGAACACGCGACCCCGGAGGAGATCTGCACCGAGGTGCAGCGCACCGCCCGCGGGGTCAACATCTCCACCATCTACCGCACGCTGGAGCTCCTGGAGGAGCTCGGGCTCGTCAAGCACGCCCACCTGGGGCACGGCCCGCCCAACTACCACCTGGCCGCCAACGCCGAGCACATCCATCTGGTGTGCCGCGAGTGCGGGACGGTCAACGACGTCGATCCGGAGGCCGCGGCCGGGCTGGCGGGGCGGCTGGAGGGCGCGTTCGGGTTCGAGACCGACGTGCACCATCTGACCGTGTACGGGCGGTGCCGGGAGTGCCGTCCCGAGAACGCGGCGACCTGAACGGACGCGTCCGCCCTCGCGGCGCATAATCTGGGCTTCATGGAGAGCCCGCTGTCGCAGTTGCCCGGGGCCGTTCGCGCGGACGCGCCCGACCAGGAGATCGCCGCCCACTACGGTGAGCCGGCGCACGAACAGCGCGCCCTGGAGGCGGGGACGGGGTTCGTCGACCGGAGCAACCGGGGGGTCGTCCGGGTGTCGGGGCCCGACCGGCTGGGCTGGCTGCACAGCCTGCTGAGCCAGCATATGGAGCATCTCGCGCCGAACGAGCCGACCCAGGCGCTGCTGCTGAGCCCCCACGGCCACGTGGAGCACCACCTGCACCTGGTGGACGACGGCGAGGCCGTGTGGGCGCACGTGGAGCCGGGCACCGCGCCGGCGCTGGCCGAGTTCCTCGACCGGATGCGGTTCATGCGGCAGGTGGAGGTCGAGGACGTCAGCGACGCCTACGCCGTGGTGACCGTCCCGGAGGGCGCCAAGGTGGCGGGGGCGGCGCCGGACATGCCGGACGTGGCCGGGCTGGTGGCGCGGATCGTCCGGCGGGACGACCTGCCCGCTCTGGCGGAGGAGCTGCGCCCGGCCGGGATGTGGGCGTACGAGGCGCTGCGGATCGCCGAGCACCGGGCCCGTTTCGGGCTGGACACCGACCACCGCTCGATCCCGCACGAGATGGGCTGGATCGAGGAGGCGGTGCACCTGGAGAAGGGGTGCTACCGGGGGCAGGAGACCGTCGCCCGGGTGCACAACCTGGGCCGCCCGCCGCGCCGCCTGGTGTTCCTGCACCTGGACGGCAGCGTCGACCGGCTGCCCGCGCACGGCGACCCGGTGGAGGTCCCCGGCGGCCGTGCGGTCGGGTTCGTCGGGTCGGCGTCCCGCCACCACGAGCTGGGGCCGGTCGCGCTGGCGCTGGTCAAGCGGAACGTCCCGGTGGACGCCGAGCTGCTGGCCGGAGGGGTGGCCGCGGCGCAGGAGGTCGTGGTGTCCCCGGACACCGGAGCCAACGCCAAGATCGACTTTCGGCGACACGCGGCGAATCGAGGGTGAACCGGCTGGGACCCGGGCAAAATCGTCTTTCGTAGACGAAAGCTGTCCGGCCGCCCTCAGGGGAAGGTGGGTCCCGATCGATGGTCGCGACGCCGGGGAACGAGGAGCCACCGCTCCAGAGGCGCGGCGAACCGGGGCGCCGCCGGCGCCGCCGCCGCGAGTCGGCGCTGGTCTGGTGGGCGCTGTTCGGTGCGTGGGCGGCGCTGTCGTGGTGGCTGTGGTCGTGGCGGATGGCGCTGCTGGGCCTGCTGGGGTGGTGCCTGTACCAGCTCATGCTGGTCCCGACGCTCTGCCGGGTGAGGACGCGGCAGGGCTTCTCGTGCCGGGAGCGGGCGCGGGGCCGCCTGTTCGCCTGCCGTGACGAGCACCAGCAGGTGAAGAACGACGCGCTGTGGCGGCTGGTCGGGATGCGGAACCGGTTCCGCCGCAAGGCCGCGCCGGACCCGAACCGGGAGACCGGCCAGGTCCTGGTGTCCCCGGCGGTGCGGGGACGGCTGGCGCAGGTCGACCGGCTGCTGATCCTGCTGGCCGCCGCCGGGACCCTCGTGACGGTCGCCGGGATGGTCTACGGCTACGCGGCCTAGCCGGGGATCTCGACGATCAGGGTGATCGGCCCGTCGTTGACGAGGGCGACCTGCATGTCGGCGCCGAAGACGCCGGTCTCCACCTTGGCGCCCAGCGCGCGCAGTTCGGCGACGACGGCGTCCACCAGCGGCTCGGCCACCTGGCCGGGCGCGGCCGCGATCCAGGTCGGGCGGCGGCCCTTGCGGGCGTCGCCGTACAGCGTGAACTGGCTGATCACCAGCAGCGGGGCGCCGACGTCGGAGCAGGACCGCTCGCCCTCCAGGATCCGCAGCCCCCACAGCTTGGCCGCCATCCTGCGGGCGTGTTCGGGCGTGTCGTCGTGCGTCACGCCGACCAGGACCAGCAGTCCCGGACCCTCGATCGCCCCGGCCACGCGACCCCCGACGGTCACGCTCGCCTCGCTCACCCTCTGGACTACAGCCCTCATGACCATGCATTCTGCCCGCATGGGAGCAACGACGCTCATCACGGTGGCCCCGACCGGCGCCGAGTCCGCGAAGGCGGACGTCCCGGCGCTGCCGGTCACCCTGGAGGAACTCGTCCAGACGGCCAAGGAGTGCGAGGCCGCGGGCGCGGCGGTGATCCACGTGCACATCCGGGACGGCGACGCCCGCCCGACGCTCGACCTGGCGCGGCTGCGCGACACCGTCCACGCGCTGCGGGAGGCGACGGGGCTGATCGTGCAGCTGTCCACGGGCGGGGCGGTCACCGATCCGTACGAGGACCGGCTCCGCGTCCTGGAGGCGGGCCCGGACGGCTGCTCGCTGACCTGCGGCACGGTCAACTTCGGCGACGAGGTCTTCATGAACCCGTGGCCGTTCATGGTGGAGCTGTACCGGCGCACCCAGGAGCTGCGGATCGTCCCGGAGTTCGAGCTGTTCGACCTGGGGCACGTCGCCGCGCTCCACAGGCTGCTGGACAAGCACGGTGCCCCGTACGGCGGGCACGTCCACTGCGACCTGGTGATGGGCGTTCCGGGGGGCATGCCCGGCGACGCACGTACCCTGGTCGCCGCCGTGGACGCGCTGCCGGAGGGCGCCACCTGGTCGGCCACGGGTGTGGGACGTACGAGCCTGCCCGTCATGTACGCGGCGCTCTCGGCGGGCGGCCACCTTCGCGTGGGCATGGAGGACACCCTCACCTACGCCAAGGGCCGCCCGGTGATCGCGAACGTCGAGCTCGTCGAACGCGCCGCCGAACTGGCCGCCCTGGCCCAGCGCCCGCCCATGTCCACCGCCGAAGCCCGGAGCCTTCTGGCCACGGAACGCCGCTGACCCCCCGAGGGTCGTCTCTCGCGATCAGGGGCGATCCGTCCCGCGCCCGGGGCGCCGGCCCCCGCCTGAGGCGCTCGCCTACTGCGGCATGTCCTTGTACTTGGTCTTGCCGGGCGGGTAGCTGTGCGAGTAGACGCCGGGCGTGTAGCGGTAGTAGCCGCCCTGCTCGGGTCCCCGGTGGGAGTCCTGGTCGTGGAACTTGTCGGGTTCGATCTTGCTGGATCCGGCGCGGCGGGTCATCCGCAGCCACATGACCAGGGCCACGACGAGGATCAGGGGGCCGATGACCAGGCCGATCCCGGCGGTGATGTGGACGGCGTTGGCGGCCAGGATCATCTTCTCCATGCGTGCCACCTCCAGGGGGAGACGTCGCGGGCCCAGGGACGGGCCCGCGAAGGTCAAATCCCCCGAAAACGGGCGCGCATGCATGGTCTCGGCGTCTGCCGCCCAGCCCTTGAACTGTTATCTACCTCTTTGCGGTGAGATTTCGGGACTCGCCGGGGCGGGGGCGGGCGGCGGGGCGCCGGAGCCGATCGTGCGGTCCCGTCCGGCGGCCAGCCCCGGGACGGCCAGCGCGGCGGTGACCGCGAGCACGGCGACGATCGGCACGTTCCAGCCGTGCGTCGCGTCGTACAGGGCGCCCACGGCCAGCGGCCCGAGCGCGGCGATCACGTAGCCGCAGCCCTGCGCCATCCCGGACAGCTGGACGGCGACGCGGGCGTCGTGCGCGCGCAGGCCGATGAGCGACAGCGCGGTGGCGAATCCGACGCCCTGCCCGACGCCGAGCACCGACGCCCACAGCCACGACGACCCGACCGGAGCCCACGTCACCCCGGCGAACCCGGTCAGGGTCAGCGAGACCGCGATGAGGACGAGCGGGCGCTGGTCGCGCATCCGCCGCGCCAGCAGCGGCATCGCCAGGGAGCCGAACGCCTGGAGCAGGTTGCTCAGCGCGAACACGTATCCGGCGGTCGCCTCCGGCATGCCGCGGTCCTGGAGGATCGTCGCCAGCCATCCGACGGTCACGTACGCCAGCAGCGACTGGACGCCCATGAAGAAGGTCACGTGCCAGGCCAGCCGGGAACGCCAGACGGCCGCCGCCCCGCCCGCCGTGGCCCCGGGGGCCGCGGACGGCGCGGGGGCGCGCAGCAGCCGGGGCAGCCAGGCCAGCCCGGCGAGGGAGGCGGGCAGCGCGAGCAGGGCCAGCGGGAGCCGCCAGTCGCTGTCCAGGGCGTGCTCGATCGGGATGACCACGGCGGCCGACGTCGCGGCGCTGGTCGTGATCGCGACCGTGTAAACCGAGGTGACCAGGGTGATCGAGGTGGGGTGGTCGCGCTTGATGATGGCCGGTATCGCGATGTTGCCGACGCTGATGGCGATCCCGGCGACCAGCGACCCGGCGAACAGCGCGGCGGGGGCGTCCAGGAGCCGCAGCAGCAGCGCCGCCACCAGCAGTCCCATGCTGGTGACCAGGAGCGTCTCGCTGCGCGGGGAGCGCCGCAGGAACGGGGCGACCAGCCCGTAGGCGCCGAAGAACAGCAGCGGGAGGGTGGTGAGCGCGCCGGCCGCGGTCCCGGACAGGTCGAAGTCGCGCTGGATCTCGGTCAGCAGCGGCCCGACCGCCACGATCGCCGGGCGCAGGTTGACCGCGACCAGGACGAGCAGCAGCAGGTGCAGCGCGGTGGTCGCGCGGCGGCCGCTCACCGCTCCTCCGGCCGTTCGGAACCGGTGACCAGGTCCTCCAGGACGGCCAGTGTGGGTTCGACGACCGCCGCGGCGGCGCGGGCGGCGGCGTCGGGGTCGCCGGCGGCGACGGCGTCCAGCACGGCCCGGTGCGCGGCGGGCCCGGCCTCGGGGACCTCCCGGTCGAGCCGGATGGCGCGCATGGAGTCGCTGAGCCGGTCGAGGAAGAACCGGTGCGCCTCGATGAGGACGGGGTTGCGGGCGGCCTCGACGACGGCGGAGTGGAAGCGGGCGTCGGCCGCGCCGAACGTCCCGGCGTCGGTGGCCTCGTCGCGGGCGGACAGCAGCACGGCCAGCCGGTCGAGGTCCTCGGGGGTGCGGCGGCGGGCGGCGAGGCGGGCGGCCTGCACGTCGTAGGCGAGCTGGACCTCGAACACGTCCCGCAGCGTCGCGCGGGCCATCCGCCGCAGCAGCGGGCGCGGGTCGGCGCTGCTGCGCACGTAGGTGCCGTCGCCGCGGCGCACCTCCAGGACGCCGACGTGGGAGAGGGCGCGGATGGCCTCGCGCACGGCCGGGCGGCTGACGCCCAGCTGGGCGGCGAGGTCGTGCTCGCCGGGGATGCGCTGGCCGACCCGCCAGCCGCCGCCGCTGACCTGGGCCTGCAGCTGGTCGAGGACGGCGTCGACGGTGGATCCGCCGGGAACGGGGCTCAGCGCCACGGGGCCTCCCATCGGTCAGATGTCATACATCTTACGGATGGAGTCCAGCGTCCCCGCGGACGCCCGCCGCCGGACGGTCAGTCGCCGGAGCGGGGCGCCTCGTCGCGGCGGCTGCGCTGGGACGGATCGCCCTCGATCACGCCGCCCTGCACCACCCCCCGGTGCGCGGACGCGCCGCGCATCCGGTCGATGCGGGCCCGCTTGCGCGCCGCGTACGCGGTCAGGCCCAGCCAGAAGGCCAGCGCCAGGGCGATGACAAGGGGGCCGACGATGAGCAGGGTGGTGTCCCCGACAGGGGAAGCGTCGGCAAGCATGTGGTCACACCTCCACCAAGGCCCCTACCCGGCATGACCACACGAACCGTCCCTGAACCCTCACAACCCCCGGGACTGGGAGATCGATCCCGAGGTGGCCAGCGTGAACGTGCGCATCGACTCGGCGAACTTCGACAGGTCCCACTCGGCCGGGCCCTCGTACCAGTACAGGTTGTCGGCGCCCTCGGCCCGCTCGCCCGCGTCCTCGACCGTCTCGGCCCACTTCGGCACCACGTCGAACACCACCGCGTACGGCAGGAAGCGGGAGAACAGCGCGATCCGCTGCCGGGCGCCCAGCGCGTGCCCGTCCGGCAGCCCGGCGCCGTCGGGGATCTCGCCGCGCTCCAGGAACGCGCGGAACCCGATGGTGTGCGCCAGCACGGTGGAGCCGCGCGCGGTCTTGGCCGGCATGTACTGCCCGCCGTAGGCCAGCGCCGCCCCCGCGATGATCACCGCCAGCCCGACCAGCGCCAGGTCGGTGGTCAGCGCCAGCGCGATCGTGCCGGCCACGCCCAGGCCGGTCAGCACCATCCCGGCGATCGTCCAGCGGGACCGGACGGTGTCGGGACGGCGCGCGAACCAGCCCTGCTCGACCACGTCGTCGTACATCGCCGACCGGACCCGGGCCAGCTGGGTCGCGAACGTCCCGCCCAGCTCCGACAGCTTCACCGATTCGCGCGGCTCCCCGCCCGGACCGGTGAACAGCGCCTCCAGCAGCAGCCGCTCGTACTTCAGCAGGTCGTCGGGGGCCTGCCGGTCGAGCTTGCGCAGCGCCCAGTCCAGCCGGCCGGTGGTCGCCCGGTCCTCCTCCTCGATCAGCAGGTACCCGCGCACGGCCAGGTCGACGATGGTGGCGGTGACGTCGATGACGTCGGCGCGCTCGTCGACCAGCGTGCCGATCTGGCCGGGGCGCACGCCGTCCGGCGGCTCGAACTCCGCGCCGGCGACGGGCGCGTGGTCGCCCTCGGCGGCCTTGCGCACCACCACCCGGGCGTCCCGGCCGCGCAGCAGGTAGAGCCCGCCGATCCCGCCGGCCAGCAGGGCCAGCAGGCCGAGCAGGGCGGCGCCGGTGACGCCGTTCACCGAGAACGCGGTCGCCACGGTGCGGCGCCGCTCGTAGATGGGCGTGCCGCCGGTGGCGCCGCCGGGGAGGCCGACCACGACCGTGAGGTACTCGCCGGTCAGCATCTGCTGCTGGCTGAAGATCCCCTGCGTGTGGGTGTGGTTGGTGTAGAACTGCGTGCAGCCGATGGCGCTGCCCAGCGGGCCGGCGAAGCAGTTGACGTTGCGGATCATGGCGCCGCCGTCGACGGTGACGCGCGCCTCGTTCACCGGGACCTTCCAGCCGCCGACGGCCGTCCAGCGCAGTTCCTCGACCGAGCCCATCGGCGTCACCAGGCCGCGCACCTCGTAGTCGAGGACGACGGTGCGGCGGCCGGTGAGGGGGGCGTCGCCGGTGACCTTGACGAGGGTCCGGGTGCCGGTCTCCGACACCGCGACGCGGGTGGGCCCGCCGTCGGGGCTGGAGGCGCGGACGCCGCCGATCCGGAACACCCGGTCGTGGGTGACGCTCTCGTGCCGCCTGGTCACGAACGTGCGCTCCAGCGACCGCCCGCCGCCGAACTCGTAGGTGATGGTCTCCCTGATCCGCGCGACGGAGCCGGTGCCGACGCGCAGCGCCACCTCGTCCTTGATCACCCGTTCCGGTGCCGCCGCCGACGCGGGCGGCGCCCCGGCGGGCTCGTCGGCGGACGCCGCCGGGGTGGCGGCGAGCGGGGGAAGGAGGGCGGCGATGGCCAGGGACGCGACCATTGGCCGCAAGCGACCCAACATGGCCGCAAATCGTAGCGGCTGCGGGTGGACGGCCGGTGGGGCGCGGTGGTCCGCCGGGGGTCCCTGGCGCTGACCTGCGCGGTCGTTCCTTCCTCTTTGCCGCGTGTGCAATGATTTTCCGCTATGGCAGGCCATCGACCCCCACCGGCGCCCGCTCCGGCGGCACCGCGCGGCCTGCCGGACCGGGGTGCGCGAACGGTCTACCGGTACGAACCCCGCCGCCGCCCGCCGCGGCGGCGTGCCGCGGGCGCGGCGGCCGCGGGGGCCCTGGGCGGGCTGGCCGCCCTGGTGGTGGGGGTGGTGCTGGGCTTTACGGCGTTCGGCGGCGGGGACGGCGGGTTGACCGCATCCGGTCTGCGCCCCGGCGCGCCGGCGAGCCGCGAGGCGGCCACGCAGAGCCGCCTGTACGCGACGGGCGAGCTGACCCCGGTGAACTGCCGGCTGCCCGCCATCGACCCGGGCGCGGACTCGATGCGCCGGTTCATGAACATGCTCAGCGACTGCCTGGACACCTCCTGGCGCGCCCAGTTCGGCAAGGCGCGGATGCCCTACGGCCCGCCGAGCCGGGTCTTCTGGGACGCCCCGGGCCGCAGCCCGTGCGGGACGTACCCGAGTCCGGGCGCCTCGGCGTTCTACTGCCCGGCCAACAACACCATGTACGTGGGCATGGAGCACATCGTCGAGACCTCCGGCGGCGAGCCGCTGTCGAACTACGCGGTGTTCGCCCGGGTGGTCGCGCACGAGTACGCGCACCACGTCCAGGACCGCGCGGGGATCCTGCTGTACGGGCAGCAGGCGATGGAACGCGCCGAAGCGGTCGAGGCGCGCACCGAGACCAGCCGCCGCATCGAGTTGCAGGCGCAGTGCTTCGCGGGCGCGTTCCTGGGCGCGGAGCGGCGGACGCTGCCGATGACCCGCGCGCAGTACGAGGCGCTCCTCGCCGACGTGCGGGGCCGGGGGGACGAGCGGCAGCCGCCCGGCGAGCGCGACCACGGCTCGGGCCGCAACTACGCGGGCTGGGTCGTCAAGGGCTACCGCGACCAGCGGCTGGCGGTGTGCAACACCTGGACGGCGCCGTCCGCGGACGTAGACTGAAGGCACGCGTCCGGGAGGACGTCCGGGCTGGTCAGGGCCCCGGAGAGTAACGGCGATCACACCTCTGCGATCATGTGGTCACGGCATGTGAGCATCATCACGGCCGGGCGCCGGCCCGAGTGCTTGCAATTGCAAGCACCCATGACGCAGGGTGGAGGACATGGCGAGTTCGAAGGTCGGCTCGATCGGGGAGTACATCCGGGAGCAGCGCACGCGGGCGAAGATCTCGCTGCGCCAGCTCGCCGATGTCTCGGGGATCTCCAACCCGTACCTGAGCCAGATCGAGCGCGGCCTGCGCAAGCCGAGCGCCGAGATCCTGCAGCAGATCGCCAAGGGGCTGCGGATCTCCGCCGAGGTGCTGTACGTGCAGGCGGGGATCCTGGAGCACCGCGAGGCCGACACCGACGTGCAGGCCGCGGTGCGGTCCGACCTGATCCTGACCGAACGGCAGAAGCAGGTGCTGCTCGACATCTACGTCTCCTTCCTCAAGGAGAACGAGGCCGGTGAGGTCGCCGAGGCCGTCGAGGCGGTCGAGGCCGAAGAGGAAGCGGTCGAGGCCGGCGAGCAGGACGAGGCATCGCCAGAGACCCCGGGGGCGCGACAGGGCGCCCCGGAAGAAGAGGGAACGCACCGCCGGGCCCGGAAGAAGGGGCCGCGGAAGGAACAAGGAAAGGACGAGGTCGGATGACGCTTGCCAGCACGTTCCGCGACAACAAGGCGTTCTACACCGTCGCGGGCGCCGGCGATTTGGCCGCCGAGAAACTGCGCGAGATGCCCGAGCAGGTCGGCAGGGCGCGCGAGTCCGTCGACAGGTACCAGGGCGAGGTCCGCGGCAACCTCGACAAGTACCGCGATCAGGTCCGCGAGACCGTCGGCCGCTACCGCGGCGAGCTGCGCGACAACGTCGGCAGGCTCGAGGTCAGGGAGGTCCCGGGCGCCGCGGTGTCGTACGTGACCCAGGTGGGCACCCGTACCGCCGAGTTCATCGACGAGCTGGCCGAGCGCGGCAAGAAGGTCGTGCACCGCGAGGCCGCCGAGGTCGCCGAGATCACCGAACGGCCCGCGCCGAAGAGCCGCCCCGCGCAGCGTCGCAAGCCCGCGCAGTCGCGGACGAGGACGGGCACCGCCGCGAAGAAGAGCGGCAGCTGAGCCGCTCCGCGGGGGCGAACGGCCCCGAACGGATGAACAGGCCCGGCCGGGATCAACCGGCCGGGCTTCGTCGTTGACTAGGGTGGGCACACGGTCCACGGCGACAGAACGGGTGATCACGGATGTTGGAGGGGCTCGACTACTTCTTCTGGTTCCTGGCGATCGTCGCGTTCGTCTTCGAGGTCGTGGCCCTCGTCGACATCCTGCGGGTGCCCGAGGGCGCCTTCCCGGCGGCCGACAAGCAGACCAAGAAGCTCTGGCTGATCCTGCTGGTGGTGGCCGCCGTGGTGGGCCTGGGCGGGGCGACGAGGTTCCTGCACCTGCTGTCGTTCCTGCCGATCGCCGCGTTCATCGTGGCCGCGATCTACCTGGCGGACGTGAAGCCGGCGGTGAAGCCGTACAAGAACAAGGGCAAGGGCGGCAACTCCGGCTCCGGCCCGTACGGCCCCTGGTGAACCGGTAAGCAGGTGAGCCGCGCGGCCCCGCCGAGGCGTCAGGGCCGGGCGCGCTTGGGACGCGGCACGACCTCGTCCGGTTCGTCGCCGTCGCCGGGGATCGCCTGGTCGTGCCCGCCGGTCGGTCCCGGGGACGGCACGGCCGGCGACGGCGGCGTGTAGGTGACCCTGGTCCGTCCGAGCACGGGCCTGTCCAGGCGCATCGACCGCAGGTCGGCCACGAGCCTCCGGGCGATGTGCAGGTTGCCCGCCGGGTTGGGGTGGGTGCCGTCGGAGCGGATCAGGCGGTCGGCGTTGCCGGTGCCCTTGCGCACGTTCCCGGTGATCCACCGTCCCGCCAGCGGGTCGACGAACGGCACCGTCATTTCGGCCGCGGCCTCGCGGAGGACGTCCCGCACCTTCAGCGCCTTGGGGCCCGGGTCGCCGCCCCACAGCGGGCCCATCAGCACCAGCTGGGTGCGGGGCCAGCGCTTGCGCACCGTCTCCATCAGCAGCCGCGCCTTCTGCGCGACCTTGGCGGGCGGCTGGCGGACGTCGTTGTGGCCGCCGGAGAGCACCACCATGTCGGGGGTGGGCCGCCAGGACAGCTGTTCGTTGAACAGCGAGGTGAAGGTCTTGCCGGTGCCGCCGCTGCCGGCGAAGCCGGTGCGGGCCAGCCCGGCCACCACCACCTGCCAGCCGAGGAGGCGGGCGGTCTCGGCGGCGTAGGCGCCCTCCGGCTTGATCCCGCGGATGCCGACGGTGTAGCTGTCGCCCAGGAAGAACACCACGGGCGCGCGGCGTTCGGCCGGTTTCGCGGCGCCCGTGCCCGGGCCGCCGGCGCGGCCGGTGCCCTCCGGGCCGCCCAGCCGGGCGGCGGCCAGGCACGCACTCAACACCAGCACCGCCGCAACGGCGGCCCAGACCAGTCGGGGCACGCTGCAAGCCCTCCGTAGAATCCGCGGTCGGAACGGACAAGATCGGGAGCGCGCCCCCGCGCGGCCCTTAGGGTGACGAGTATGACGACGGGCACTCATTCACACGGGCGAACAGCCCGGCTTGAGCTGGACGACCAGTCGCTGCGCGACTGGGACGCGGTCGTCCTGGAGGCGGGGCCCGAAAGGATCATCCTCGACAGGTCCGCATTTTATCCCGGCGGCGGCGGTCAGCCACCGGACCATGGCGTTCTGTTGTGGCAGGGTGTCCAAACCCGCATCGCAGGAGTACGCAAAAGCGACGATCTGGAACTCATCCCGGTCGAGGGCGACCCGGTCCCGCCGGCCGGAACGGGCGTCCGCTGCGCCGTGGAGGACGATCGGCGCACCGCGCTCATGCGCACCCATTCCGGTCTTCACCTGCTGTGCGGGGTCGTCTTCCGCGACTACGGCTGCCTGGTCACCGGTGGGAACATGGAGGAGATGTCCGCGCGGATGGACTTCGATCTCCGCGAGGTGCCGCCGGGCTTCAAGCAGGCCGTGGAGGACGCCTGCAACCTGGAGGTCGAGGCGGACCGGCGGATCGAGGTGACGTCGCTGCCGCGCGCCGAGGCGTTCGAGATCCCCGACATCATCCGCACCGCGACCAACCTGGTGCCGCCGGAGGTGCGGGAGGTGCGGATCGTCGACATCGTCGGGCTGGACACCCAGGCCGACGGCGGCACGCACGTCGCCTCCACCAAGCAGATCGGCCGCATCACGGTCGCCAAGGTCGAGAACAAGGGCCGGGGCTTCCGCCGCCTCCGCATCAAGATCTCCGACTGAGCCGGCCGCGCCGTTCCGGCGTGCCGGCCATGGACCTTCCTCTTCCTGTCTGCATATATCGATGGGCATCCAATGGGAAGTCGCCACCAGATGCCCATCGGGCGCCGGACCCGCCCTAGGAGAGCGGCGGGACCGGCCCGGTGATCAGAAGATCACCACGTTGAGCCGGACCCGGAGCGGGTCGCCCCAGAAGAGCTGGCACGCCACCCTGATCAGGTTGCTCTGCGGCACGATGTTGAAGACCTGCATGAACGCGTTGCCCATGAAGGGGGTGTTCGAGCCGTCGATCTCGGTGATCGACACCATGACCTGAGACCCGGGGCCCACGATGCCCGGGGGTGTCGTCAGGGGCTTGATGAATTTCCCCTGCGCGGTGAAATCGGCGAAGCCGATGAACTGCGCGGGTGCGGCCTCGACGCGCCCTACCGTGGCGGGTGCGAGTTGCTCCTGTTCGAGCTGGACGTATTCTCCCAGGGTCGTCGTCATCGCAGAAATGCCTCCCGTGTGATGTCGCGGGCGCGTCCGCGTCCCGCTTTCTTCTCTATCCAGTCGAACACGGGCATTTGTCGCATTTCCACCAAGCGGTCTGCGGTCGTGGCTAGATCATCGCTTACGGCCCGAACGGGCGCCGGGACGGCGGCGCGTTCTCCACCGCGTCAGGCGGGCGGCGCGTTGCGGCCTCCGGCCCGACGCGACCGGCCCTTCCGGAGCGCGGTGCGGAGATCGAGTCGTTCATGAAGCACTCTTTGCGCCGCTCCCCGTTTCACCCCGGCTCTCCACCGGGAGGGTTCTCAACTGCTGGTTCCTGAGTGTGCGTAAGTGTGTGCAACTGCTGATGAGTGCGTTGCGGTGCCTTCTCGGCGGCCTCGGTCGGCTTGGACAGAACGCGGCGAGGTGATTCGACTGCGCGTTCGAATGTTGTGACGTACCGTGTCGTGAGTGACACTCACGGCCACCCCGGGTGCGCGGCGGGCGCCGTTCCGGCCGATCGCCGCATCCTTCGTCGTCACCGAGGCGGCCGGGGTGGCGATCCGTGACCGGTTGCGCCTGTCGGGCCGGGACGAGGAGGTCCTGCGTGCGGTCGGGGCGCACCTGGGCTCACTGGCGTCCCGCGATCTGCGCCATTACGGCGCCGCCAATGCGGACCGGTCCCCGGCGGCGTGGGCGGTGCGCAAGCAGGCGCTCACGGCCGATGCCTCCTCCCGCTGGGCGGGCGCGATCACCAAGTCCACCCACGACCAGTACGCCCTGGCCCGGCGCTGCCAACTCGCGCACCTGCGGGGCTTGGAGGCGGGGATCGCCACCCTTGAGCACCGGTTGTCCCTTCCTCTGGGGGCCAGGGGGGCCAAGCGGGCGCCGGGCGGGTACCGGTCGAGGCGCGAGTGGTTCGCCAAGTCCCGCCGCCTGCTCATCCTGCGCGACCGGCTGGCACGGGCCCGGGCCGACTGGGAGTCGGGGGCGGTGCGCGTGGTGCGGGGCGGCAGGCGCCTGGCCCGTACCCGTCACCACCTGACCGAGGCGGGCTTGAGCGAGCAGGCGTGGCGGGCCCGGTGGGAGGCGGCGCGCTGGTTCCTGACCGCCGACGGGGAATCGGGCAAGAGGTTCGGCAACGAGACCATCCGCGTCACCCCCGATGGCGAGGTCAGCATCAGACTGCCCGCGCCGCTGGCCTACCTGGCCAACGCCCGGCACGGCCGGTACGTCCTGGCCTCGAAGGTGTCCTTTCGGCACCGGGGCGCCGAGTGGCGCGACCGCATCGAGGCGAACCGGGCCGTCGCCTACCGCATCCACCTCGACCCGCAGCGCGGGCGCTGGTACCTGGATGCGTCCTGGACCCGCAAAGACCTCCCCGTGATCCCGCTGGACGCCCTGCGGGCCGGTGGAGTGATCGGCGTGGACACCAACGCCGACCACCTGGCCGCACGGCTGCTGGACTCGCACGGCAACCCGATGGGCGCCCCGCGCCGCTTCGACTACGACCTGACCGGCACCGCCGACCACCGTGACGCTCAACTCCGTCACGCCCTCACCCGTCTCCTGCACTGGGCCGAGGCGACCGGCGTGCGGGCCATCGCGATCGAAGACCTCGACTTCACCGGCTCCAAGACCCGCGAGAAGCACGGCCGCCGCAAGCGGTTCCGGCAGCTCATCTCGGGCATCCCCACCGGCCGCCTGCGCGCACGCCTGCTGTCGATGTGCGCCCAGGCCGGTATCGGCGTGATCGCCGTCGACCCGGCGTACACCTCGATGTGGGGCGCCGAGCACTGGCAGAAGCCGCTGACCACCAAGCAGCGCCCCGCGACACGGCACGACGCCGCAGCGGTGGCGATCGGACGACGTTCCCTGGGTCACCGGATCAGGCGACGGACGGCACCGCCCCCGCACCACCAGAGCGATGGTGCGGGGCATCGGACCGCCCAGGCCCGACCCGGTGACCGGGAGAACGAGGGAAACCGCCCACGCGTACCCAGACCACGGACACGATCCGATGGCGCTGGACGCGACCGGAACGCGGTCGACCAGAACGCCCAAGACCGTTCGGGGCGTTCGACTGAGCACGTGCAACTCATGCTCAGTCTCTAGGAACGGTCAGGACGTCGACGGAGCGCAGCCCGTTCTCGACGACGGCCAGCCCCCGGTCGAGCGCGGCGCGCATCGACAGCGGGTCGTAGCCGTGCCGGCGGCAGTGCATGATGACCGCCTGCATCCCGCCGACCGCGACCCCCGAGGCGGCCACCGCGTCGATCTCGCCGATGCCGGGGCACAGCTCGCGCAGCAGCGCCTCCATCACCTCCTGGACGTCCATCAGCCGCTGCAGCGCGCGGGCGCGCACGGCGGGACGCTCCAGCGCCAGCCGGACCTGGACGGGGCCGTACTCGCCGACCCCGGACACCAGCGCCTCGATCACCTCGACGATGGCGGTGCGGAGGGCCTCCAGCGGCGGCTCGCCGAGCGGGCGGCGGGCCAGCCGGTCGGCGACCTCCTCGAGGCGGTCGTCGACCTCGGCGAAGACCACGTCCTCCTTGCTGGGGAAGTAGCTGAAGAAGGTGCGGGGGGAGACGTCGGCCGCCGCGGCGATGTCGGCGATGGTGGTCTCCTCGTAGCCGCGCTCGGCGAACAGCCTCAGCGCCGCGGAGCCGAGGGCCTCGCGGGTGCGCCGCTTCTTGCGCTCGCGCAGGCCGGAGCCGGCCCCTCGGGCGAGTTCCGGTTCGTCCACGTGACGCATGTCACTCACTTTACCATGACTGCATTTTTGCAACGGTTGCAATCATTCACCGGCCGTGTTTTTCTGCGGTCATGGCGCGATTCCTCGACAGGCTGGGACGTCTCTGCGCGCGCAGGCGCTGGGCCGTGTTCGGGATCTGGGCCGTGCTGATCGCCGGCACGGGCGTCCTGGGGGTCGTCCAGGGCGGGATCTTCGTCCAGCAGAGCACCCTGCCGGGCACCGAGACCCAGCGCGCGATCGACACCATGCGCGCGGACTTCCCCGCGATCTCCGGCCCCACCGCCACGGTCGTCTTCCACTCCACCCCGGAGTCGAGCCCCGGGGACTGGCGGGTGGCGCTCGTCGTCGGCGAGTCCATCGAGAACATCACCAAGCTCGATCGCGTCGCCTTCGCCGAGAACCCGTACGTCACGGGCATGGGCGGGATGAAGAGCCACGACGCGGTGGCGATCCGGGTGAACTTCACCGGCGACATGGGCGATGTCAGCCACGCCGACCTCGACGCGCTGGACGAGGCGGTGGAGCCGGCCCGGATGGCGGGGCTGGACGTCAAGTTCGGCGGCATCACCGCGATGCTCCTCAACCAGCCCAAGGGCGGCCCGCAGGAGGGCGCCGGCATCATGCTGGCGATGGTCGTCCTGCTGCTGGCCTTCGGCTCCTACCTGGCGGCGGGCGTGCCGATCCTGATCTCGCTGTGCGGGATGGTGGTCGCCTACTCGGTGATCCATCTCGCCGCCGGGCTGTTCGAGGTGCATCCGATCTCGCCGATGGTCGCCGCGATGCTCGGGATCGGCGCCGGGATCGACTACGCGCTGTTCATCGTCACCCGCTACCGCCAGCAGCTCGCCGCGGGCGACGACGTGGAGACCGCGGTGGGCCGCGCGATGGCGCACGCGGGGCACGCGGTGGTGTTCGCGGGCGGGACGGTCGTCTTCGCCATCTGCGGGCTCTTCCTGTCCGGCATCACGTTCATCGGCCGGATCGGGCTGGCGTCGGCGGTCGCGGTCGGCCTCATGGTGCTGGCCGCGCTGACGCTGCTGCCCGCGGTCCTGGCCGCCATCGGCACCCGCATCGACCGCTACCGGCTGCCCCGGGTGCGTCCGGACCGCTCCTCGCAGCGGTGGGAGCGCTGGGGCCGGCATGTGGACCGGCGGGCCTGGCCGTACGCGATCGTCGCCACCCTGCTCCTGCTGGTGATGGCGATCCCGACCCTCAGCATGAGGTTCGGGGTGATGGCCGACAGCACCTCCTCGCCGCAGATGGCGGCCCGGCAGGCCTACGACGTCGTGGCGAAGGAGTTCGGCGCCGGGCACTACAGCCCGTTCGTGGTCGTCGCCAAGGTCCCGGGGCAGGCGGAGCGCGTCAAGCCGCCGACCCTGCCCAAGGAGAAGGACGAGAAGAGGAAGGAGGAGCCCGCCGACCCCGGGCTGACCGGACTGTCCGGCATCACCGGGCCCGCCTCGCCCACCCCGAGCCCGAGCGCCCCGCCCGGGGGGACGACCCCGCAGGTCAAGGGCGCGCCCGACCTCACCAAGAAACCCGACCGGCGGGCCGTCCTGCTCGCCCAGGACCTCAAGCGCCGGGTGTCGGAGGTGCCGGGCGTGGCGTTCGTCGCCGAGCCCGTCATCACCGGGACGACCGCGACCGTGCAGGTCATCCCGTCCGGGGCGCCGCACGACAAGGCGACCGGCGACCTGGTGCACCGCCTGCGGGGCGTGGAGCTCCCGGCGGCCAAGGCGGCCTATCCGGGCGCGGCCGTCTACCTCGGCGGCGAGAACCCGGCGATCATCGACATGGCCGACATGGTCGGCGGCCGCATGCTGACCGTGGTGGTCGCGGTCGTCAGCGTGGCGCTGGTGCTCCTGGTCATCGCCTTCCGGTCGATCCTGGTGCCGATCAAGGCGGCGCTGATGAACCTGCTGTCGATCGGCGCCTCGTTCGGCGTGGTGACGGCCGTGTTCCAGTGGGGCTGGGGCATCCAGCTGCTCGGGGTGGACCAGGCCACGCCGATCATGTCGTTCGTCCCGCTGTTCATGTTCGCGCTGATCTTCGGCCTGTCCATGGACTACGAGGTGTTCCTGCTGTCGCGGATCCGGGAGGAGTACGACCGCAGCGGCGATCCGCACGGCAGCGTGGTCACCGGCATCGCCGCCACCGCGCGGCTCATCACCTCCGCCGCGCTGATCATGATCTTCGTGTTCCTGAGCTTCATGCCCCAGCCCGACCCGACGGTGAAGATGATGTCGCTCGGCCTGTCGGTCGCGGTGGCGGTGGACGCCACGATCGTCCGGCTGGTCCTCGTCCCGGCCCTGATGAGCCTGCTCGGCCACGCCAACTGGTGGTTCCCCGGCCGGAGGAAGCGCACCGAGGAGCCGCGGCCTCCCGCGGTCCCCTCGCGGTACGCGTGGACGGCGCGCCGCAACGGCGACGGCCGCGGGGCCGACGGGCCCGTCTTCGCCTTCCGGGACGCGGGGCCGGTCGCCCTCCGCCGGGCCAGGGTCCCGGTGGGCGCCACGGCCCCCGAAAGGGATGCGGAGCCCGGCGATTGAGCGTCGATTTCCTGCACGTCCGGCCTGGTGGGGGGACCGCAAGGAGGGGCCGATCACGCGGTGGGGTGCCGCCGGGTGAGGCGGGGGCGATAACGTTCGAGGGCCCGGCGCCGACCGAGGGCGGTGGCGACCGGGGGAGGAGGAGCCCGATGCGGCACGGTGACGAGCTTTCCCGTATGCGTCACCCGTCCGATGACGAGGCTCTGACGCCCGTGCGCCTGGCCCCGGCCGGGACGCGGGCCGTCGCGGTGGCCGAGTCGCGTATCGGGTTTCCGACGGAGGGCGGACCCACCGTCCTGCGCATCCTGCTCGGCGCGCAGCTGCGCCGGTTACGCGAGGCGCGCGGGATCTCCACCGAGGACGCCGGATACGAGATCCGCGGCTCGCACTCCAAGATCAGCCGGATGGAGCTGGGCCGGGTCGGCTTCAAGGAGCGGGACGTCGCCGACCTGCTGACCTTCTACGGCGTCGAGGACACCGAAGAGCGCGACCTGCTGCTGCGACTGGCGCGGGAGGCCAACTCGCCCGGCTGGTGGCACCGCTACGGCGACGTACTGCCCGACTGGTTCGAGACCTACGTGGGCCTGGAGGGCGCCGCCGCGCTGATGCGCACCTACGAGGTGCAGTTCGTCCCCGGGCTCATGCAGACCGAGGAGTACGCCGCCGCCGTCGTCCGGCTCGGCTACCCGGACGCCCCCGAGGAGGAGGTCGGGCGCCGGGTGGGGTTGAAGATGACCCGGCAGGAACGCTTCAACGACTCGTCCGGCCAGATGCTGTGGGCGGTGCTGGACGAGGCGGTGCTGCGCCGCCCGCTGGGCGGCCGCGAGGTGATGCGCGGGCAGATCCGGCACCTGATCGACATGGCGGGCCGGCCCAACGTCACCCTGCAGGTCGTGCCGTTCGGGGCCGTCGACAACGCCGCGGCGGGCCGCCCGTTCACCATCCTGCGGTTCGCCGAGCCCAGCATGTCGGACGTGGTGTTCATGGAATACCTGACCAGCGCCCTCTACCTGGACAAGCAGCCCGACGTCGACGCCTATCTGCGCGCCATGAACACTCTGTGCATGGCCGCGACCAGTCCCTACGACACGGCCCGTTTCCTGGACGAGGTCCTCCGCGCGACATGATCCCCCCGAAGCCGCGGGGATGCTACGCTCGGCCCAGTAGTTGATATTTCAAGGAGAACAGAGATGCACCTGACTCCCCAGGGGGACCGCTCCGCCGTGAAGCGCCCGGGGAGTGTGGTCGCCGCGGTCGCGCTCAGCGTGCCCGTCACGGTCACCTGGATCGTCGCGGGCATCGCCTGGATCGTGGTCACCCTCGCCGTCGGCATCATCGCGGGCGTCGAACTCGCACTCCTCAACACCAAGACCGCCACGGCCTGGTTCTCCCAGCGGGCCCAGGGCTGAGGAACATCCCGGCCGCGATACCGCTGCCGCTGCCACGCGCCCGGACCGGCGCCGTCGCCGGTCCTGGTCGCGGTGGCGCCGACGCCACCAAGCCCGCGCCCGCATACGCCGCTACCCGCGACAACAGACCCGAGAACGCTGAAGATCGCGACTTGCCACTGGAGTATCAGGGCGCCGGGACGACGATGTCCAGGAGGGGCGGGTACTGCTGGCAGCCGAAGATGTCGCCCTCGCCAGGGCTGCCGCTGGGGGCCGAGCGCGCCAGCGTGAACTTGATCGCGTACGCGGGGTCGAAGGTGACGAAGTCGACGATGCGCTCGTCCGGCACCCTGAACAGCGCCGCCACGGTCTCCCGGGTCACCGCTCCGCTGCGCTTGACGTGCTCGTACACATCGCGGGACGGGAAGATCACGTCGAAGGTGATCCGGTCGGTCCCGGCGTTCTTGCTGCGGATGGTCTTGGCCAGCTCGGCCAGGGTCCGGGTGGGCATGCTCGCTCCTGCGCTCTCGAGTGGGCCGGTCACCGCGCCGTCCCGTCGACGTCCACGATCTTCAGTGTGAACAGTTCCATCGGGTCGCCCACCGGCACCGTGTGGTTGATGGACCAGGCGTAGGCGGGGCTGGCGGGCAGTACCTCGTCGACCACGAAGGCCGCGGTGCCCGCGGTGCCCTTCACCTCGGGCAGCCGGGCGTAGAAGATCTGCCGGGTGCCCATCAGGGTGACGCTCTCGGCCAGTTCCCTGGTCGGGGCGATCCCCTCGACCAGCACGCACAGCTCGTGGGACGTGATCTCGGTGACCGGTTCCAGGTCGCCCATGACGCCGTTCTTCCCGTACACCCGGAAGTTGAGGCGGTAGTCGATCCCGCCGAACTGCGCGGCGACCTCGCCGCGCACCAGGTCCAGCACCGTGTCGATGTTGGAGATCGTGTAGGGGTCGCGGATTCCGGCGACGCCGATGAACTTCTCGCCCATCCAGGCCGAACCCTCGATCTTGACCTTGACGTCGCCGTCGACCGGGACGTACCGCTGGCCGGTGATTCGGGTGGTCCTCTCGTCGTACTGCTCGTAGCGGCAGTCCGACATGTCGAGCCTGCCCCCGGCGAAGTACTCGTCGTGGGGGTTGGAGCGCTCGTACATCGCGTGCCCGGCCACGCTGGCGACCGTGCAGCGCTGGTGCGGCGCCATCGCGGTCACCTTGACGTCCTCGTGGGTGATGGTGCCGATCACGCTCTCCTTGGCGCCGTACGGCTCGGCGCAGAACGAGGCGCACTCCAGGACCTTGCCGAGGTAGTAGGCGTGCTCGGGCGGGAAGCCCTCGTGGATCGCCGGCGCGGCGAACACCGCGCAGTCGCTGGACCGCCCGCCGATGATGACGTCCGCGCCACCCCGCAGTGCCTCCAGGAACGGGTGGACCCCGGCGACGGCCACCGCCCGGGTGGTGCCTTCCAGATCTTCGGCGGTCAGGTCGGAGCGCCCGTCCAGGCCCTCGAAGACCACGCCGCGGTCCATCCGGGAACGCAGGTCGCCGGTGCCCACCTCGGAGTAGAAGTAGGCCAGCTTGAACGGCGGAAGCCGGTGTTCGGCGGCGAGGTCCCTGATGATCTGCACGAACATGTCGACGCGGCTGTCGGTCCCGCAGTCGCCCGCCGAGCCGACGAGCATGGGGACGCCCTGCTCGCGCGCCGCCAGCAGCATCAACTCCAGGTCGTGCTTCTGCCACTCGTACATGCTCACCGAGCGGTCGGAGCCGAGCGCCGCGGGGCCGATGTCGTCGCTGCCGGAGTCGCAGCAGTAGTAGTCGGGCCGGGTCGCGGCCGCGATGCGGAAGCTTTCCTCCTTGGTCGGCGCGAAGCCGAGGTGCCCGTTGGGGCTGACGATGCGGAGTTCCGACAGCATGTAATACCTCATCTCTAGTGGTTATAACCACCAGAGCCAGCGTGGCATCACGTCCGCTCCGGTGTCAACGTGCGGGAGTACGCCCAGCTCAGGGCGGGGGCGGTGCGGGACGGTCAGGAGAAGGCGGGCAGGCTCCGGTCGACGGCGAACCGGTACCGGTCACCCCGGTAGCAGGCGATCCGGTACTCGACCGGCCGACCGGCGCTGGAGATGACCGAGGTGACCTGGAGGATCGGCCATCCTTCGGGAATCGACAGCAGTCCGGCCAGGCGCCGGTCGGCCACGATCGCCTCGAACGCCTGCTCCAGCCGGTCGGGCCTGGTGCCGGCCTGGTCGCGGTAGAGGTCCAGCGTGGAGAACGGCGTGCCCGCCTCGTGGGCCCGCCTGGCCGCCGCGGTCATCTCCTCGCCGACGTCCGGCGGGAAGTAGCTGTCGTAGAACACGATGGGCTCGTCGTCGCCGCGGCCGATCAGCTGCAGGTTGGTCACCGGCGCGGCGGGGTCCAGGCGCAGCACGCTCGACTGCGCGAGGTCGCTGACGGTGACGGTCGCGGCGTGCACCGAGGTGGACGCCACCAGGCCGCGCTGGGCCAGCGTCTGCTCGAAGCTGTGCAGGCGGTCCAGCGCCTGCTCCATCGGCGCGCGGGCGGCGAAGGTTCCCACGCCGTGGACGCGGTGCAGCAGCCCTTCCCGCTCGCCGATCTCGATGGCCCGGCGGACCGTGATCCGGCTGACCGCGAACAGGGTGCACAGCTCCCGCTCGGAGGGGAGCTGCCCGCCGGGCGGCCATTCCCCCGTCCGGATCTTCTCCCGGAAATCCGCCACCAGCTGCGCGTACAGCGGACGCCCGCTGCCCCTGTCCAACCGCCGCTCCCTTGCCCGCTCGGCCGGTCGTGCCGGTCGGCCGAGGTTCGTACCACACCATGACCTGCGCGATCCAAGGATGCCATCGATCCCGAGCACCCGCGGTCCGTAGGTACACAGGAAGACGATTGCGGTCGACAAGAAGGGTCTTTTGTTGCTGCCCAGTGCCGTGCTACGGTCCCCCCGTCATTAGGACATAACCAGTATTACCACTGGTACCTTCGATGTTCCGTGGGAGGCGCGTTGTTCGGGTTGCCCGATGCGCTGATGCTGCTGATCGCCCTGATCGCCTTCATCGGCGTCATGTTCCTCGTCTTCAAGCGGCCGATGTACGAGAACATGGCCCTCGGGCTGGTGCTTCTCGTGGCGCTCTCCGGCCAGTGGGGACGGCTCTGGGAGTACCTGGTCCACCCGGCGCAGGACAGCCTGTTCTACGTCATCTTCACGTTCCTGGTCGTGGCCGTGGTCTTCGACGCCACCGACGTCGTGGGCCGGATCGTGAAGATCATGCTCGCCGCGATCGGGCGCTTCCGCGGCGGCTCCGGCTATGTCGCCACGCTGGCCAGCGCGTTCATGGCCTCCCTGTCGGGCAGCGGCCCCGGCAACGCCGCGGCCGTGGGCGCCTTCACGATCCCCATGATGAAGCGCGCCGGATTCAAGCCGCACATGGCCGCCTCCATCGAGATGTCGGCCAGCATGCTCGGCAACATCATCCCCCCGGCCGGCATCATCTTCCTCTCCTACGGCGTCTTCGACCGGCTGTACCCGGGCGAGATCAGCATGAGCGGTTGGACGCTGGGCGCCGCCACCATCGGCCTGTGGTTCCTCCTCCAGAAGCTCGTGGTGCTGTTCGTGATCTGCCGGGTCACCCGGGTCGCCCCGGTCCCGGTCGAGGAACGGCCCCGGTTCGCCGACGCCTGGCGGGAAGGCTGGCCCGCCCTGATCCTGCCGGTGCTGATCTTCATCCCGCTGGTCGTGGACTTTCTGGCCGAGGACCAGCTGGCCGCCAGGCTCGGCGCCGACGGGGCGGAGAACTTCTCCTCCGCCGTCCTGATGTTCACCCCTGGCATCGCCGCGGCCTACGCCCTGCTCATCGGCCGCGCGTCCCTGCCGGGCGGACGGCTGCGCCCCGGCCCGGTGCTGGAGATCTTCCGCGGCTCGCTGCGCAAGGTCGTGCCGGTCGCCGCCACGGTCTTCTTCGCCTACAGCATCTCCGAGGCGTTCGCCGGCCTGGACGCGGAGGCGGAGATCGAGCGCTGGTTCACCGGCCTCGACCTCGATCTGACCCTGCTGGTGGTGGTCCTCCCGCTGGCCTTCGGCGTCCTGGGCATGGTCCTGCCGGGCACCGCGCAGGTGGCGATCCTCGGCGGGTCCATGGTGACCGCCTTCGCCGCCGCGGGCGCCGACCCCCTGCTGCCCGCACTGATGCTGCCCGCACTGACCGGGGCGCTGGAGGGCATGACCCCGCCCCTGGCCCTGGGCCTGTTCGTCACGATGGGCATCGCCGGCTCGGAGTTCGGCAAGACCGCCAAGGTCGCGCTGATCTGGATCGGCGCCCATCTGCTGATGTCCATGATCCTGCTGGCCGGGCTACTCCCGGTCGCCGGACTCTGATCAGGAGCGACCGTGAAGAAGACCCTCACCATCTGCTACGGAGCGCTGGCGTTCGTGGCCACCCTGCTCGCGGCCGTCCTGGCCGTGGTCTTCCTTGCCGCGCTCGCCGTCGGCGGCTCCGCGGGCGCCGCGCTGAGCGACCTGGGAGCCACGATCGCCGACTGGAGCATCCTCGTCGCGGCGTTCGCGGTGCTCCTCGGCCTGATCAGCATCTACGTCTCCGGCGAGCACGCACTCACCACCCGGGGTGACCGCCGCGAGCCCGAACCGGACGACCCGTCCACCACCTGACCGCTGACCGGCGAGTCCGTCCTGCGATTCACTTCCGAACAGCGCCTCGACGACGGTGTCCTCGAGCGCGAATTCACCCTCGGCGATATCCCCGGCATCCTGTGGACGCCCGGATTCGCGTCCGCGCCGGCCCCGCTGATCCTGCTCGGCCACCCCGGCGGAGGGCTACGCCGCGGCCACCATCGAGCTCCCCGGGTGCGGTGACCGGCCCCGTTCCGCCGCCGCCGAGGAGGCCCGCGCCGAGCGGTGGAGGCCGGCACCTGAAGTGAGGCGGGGCCGTCAGGCCGACAGCAGGCCGCAGGATCACCCCCAGCCGTACTTGCCCGGGTACTCGCCCACGTGGGGGACGTCCCAGTCCCAGCCTTTCCAAGGCGAGTACTCCGAATAGTCCGAGGGGACGCGCTCCACCATGACGGGGACGGGGGTCAGCGGGCCGCCTCCACGGGGGCGCGCGGCGGCGCACATGGCGAATATGTCGAGATCGACGATGTGGTCGATCGAGTTGGGGGCGGGGACGCCGTGCGTTTGGCTGATGGTGGCCTTCAGCCCGCCGCCGGACGCCCGTGCGAACTTCCAGCCGCCGTTGTTCCAGCCGACGTTCCACACGGAGGTCATGTCGCCCTTGGGAAGCGTCCACAGCGGCCAGGCGAAGACCTCCACGCCGTCGACACGGAACCAGCCGGAGGGCAGGCCGTGGGGCAGATCAGGGCTGCCGTACTGCGGATAGCCGAAGTTCTGCACGGCCAGCGTGGCCAGCCAGGTGGCACCGGGAACGGCCATGCTCCCACCGGGCCCGCGCAGCCCGGGGTCGGTGGAGTAGGACGCGCGGTGGTCGAGCAGCCATCCCTCCGAGCCCTCGACGCGTCGCCAGCCGGTCAGCGCTTCGGTGAGCGCCGCTCGGGATCCCGCCGCACCTCCAGCATCGGGTAGTACCAGAAGCTCCCGATGGTCTGCCGGCCTCGGACGGCGATGAGCGGGTTCACCAGGCAGTGGCCGGCCGCGTCGGTGTCCTGGTCGGTGATCGTTGCGGCCAGCCAGGATCCGCCCATGCCGCGGGACAGTTTCCGGTAGCCGGCGGGCGTGACCCGCAGCGGGTCCGGCGCCCCGCGCCGCCTGGTATCGGGAACCCGCGGGTGTGCGGCAGCGCCTGCCCCTCACCGATACCCCGCAGCCGCTCCACCAGTATCGCGACCAGGTCGGCGACACTCGCGGGCCGGTGGCAGTGCAGGATCGCGTGCCTGTCGTCCGGGTCCCAGCTCAGATAGCAGGTCTCCATCAGCTGCGTCGTCAGGCCGATGGTGGCGAGGAACCCCAGCGGCTCGTCGCCGACCAGGCCGGGAAGGTCGATCCGGTGCAGATCGGTCAGCCTGCCACCTCCACGGCGCCCGTCCCGACAAAGCCCGACCGCATTTTATTCTCCCGAAGCCCTGCGCGGCCTCATGATCCTCGGTGAGAAGGTCGCGGTGCTGCGTGCGGTCCCGCAGAGGCCACCGGGTCGGGTGCTGGCCCGACCAGGACCTGATCCCCGGAGCAGGCGATCGGGGCGTGGTCCGACGGAGAGATCCGTGTCTTGTGATCTACGAAACTCTGCAGTGACCGGAGTAGATTTTCCGTCCGGGATTGGGTAGTGTTCCTGTCATCGACGACGAACAAGTCCATGAGATACGGGTAGAGGACGAACTGCCCGAAGCGATGGATGAGCGGACCGGGCGTGCCGGGGCCAACGCAAGGCAAGGGGCTCTGGCAGCCGGTCCGCCCCGCGGCCACCGGGCCGCGGCAGCAAGAAGAACACGCAGTAGCACGAAGTGAAGTCGAGGAAGGGAGGGTTCGGCGCCATCAGGATCGCCCGCAAGCGGCTCCAGTCACGTCGCGCGGGTACCGCAGCTCCACAGATGGGATGGTGGTCTACGGTCACGCAACCGCGATCCCCGCATCCCCGCCCCTCGTTCGGGCGGCTGACGCGGAAGAAGCCCGGCCTCAGGGCCGGATAGATGGTGTTGTACCTCTGGGCCCCGGCGCCGCGGTTCGGCGTCGGGGCCCTCGTTGCTTACCTCGCCCACGGTTCCCAGGCAGTACGGAAGGTTTCGTGAAAGCACCCCAGCCGGAGATGGCCGGCGACCACCCCGCCCCGCAGGGCGACTCAGACGACACTCTCGACGACAAGTTCGACGATGAGGACTACCCGGCCTACAGCATGGGCCGCGCCGCCGACATGCTCGGGGTCACTCCGGCGTTCCTGCGCAGCCTGGACGCCAACAAGCTGATCGTCCCGCAACGCTCCACCGGCGGGCACCGCCGCTACTCGCGCTACCAGCTGCGCCTGGCCCAGCGCGCCCGCGACCTGATCGACCAGGGCACCGCGCTGGAGGCGGCCTGCCGCATCATCATCCTGGAAGACCAGCTCGCCGAGGCACAACGCCTCAACGTCCAACTCCGGCAGGAACGCCCACCCCGGCAGGACCCACCCCGATAGGCCGTCGGCCCTGGCGTAAGTGGGATTGTTGCGGCGCTGCGCCGTCGACTGGGCGGCTTGCACTCAACCTGAGTTGAGTGCAAGCCCGGTGGACCGCCAGAACCCGCCGACATGACAACGCCCCGCTCCGCACTCAACGCGGAACGGGGCGCTCGCGCCTCGCCTCAGAGACTCTTGATGGCCTCGGCGAACCGCCGGAAAGCGTCGTGGGGGATGTGGATGTGGGGGCCGTGGGGGTCTTTGCTGTCGCGGATGGCAATGGTGGTGGGGAGATCGGCGACCTCGATGCAGTCGCCGCCGTTGCCGCCGCTGTAGCTGGACTTGCGCCATGCGATTCGCATCAGCTTCCCCTCTGTCTAGAGGTTCTTGATGGCCTTGGTGAGCTGCTTGAAGGCGTCGTGGGGGATGTGGAGTTGAGGGCCATCGGGGTCCTTGCTGTCGCGGACTCCGATGGCGGTGGGGAGGTCGGCGACCTCGATGCAGTCGCCGCCATTTGCGGCGCTGTAGCTGGACTTACGCCACCGGTACTGTGTCAGCTCCATTTTTCCTCCGCGGTCCTACGAATTAGATCGATCGACTGGTTCAGAGGCAGTGCCAGCGAGCGAAGTTGCAGGAGTGTTCTCGACATGGCTGCGAGATCCTCGGGTTCGCTCATGGTGAGCCCGCGAGCGGACGTCTCCACGTACGCCACCTCCGTACGATCCTCCAGCGTAGCGATTTTGAATGCTCCGGCTGTACCGAGATGTCCGGTGGCGGGGACGACCTGCACTGTGAGGAAGGGGCCGATGCGGCTGACCAGGTATTCGAGCTGGTCACGCATGACCTCTGGTCCGCCGATATCCCGATGGAGGACGTTCTCGTCGAGAAGCACCGCCAGTGAGGGGGGCGCTGGCTGCTCTCGCGTGAGGATGCTCTGACGCTTGATCCGCGCTTCCGCCGCTTCCTTGTCGCCAGACAGAAGCGCCGAGGCGTAGGCCGGGGTCTGTAGTAGTCCGTCAATGACCATCGCCTGGAACGAGTCCAGGTGGACGGCCTCGTTCTCGACGGGGGGCCAGTCGAACCAGATGGGGAAGGCGGCGTCGGTGACGAGGTCGTCCCAGAGTTCGATGAGCTCGCCCTTGGCGTTGAGTTCGTGGTCCATGGTTTCGGCGAACTCCCGCGTGCAGCGGGTCTTGCCCGCCTCGACCTGTGAGATGTACTGGCCGGTGACCCCCTTCCCTGGATTGGCCCTTACGCCCAGGCGTTCCTGAGAGAGGCCGGCCGCTTCGCGGAACCGCTTGAACCGCCGTCCGAAGGCACGAAGGGCCGGTGACACATTGGCGCGCTTCTGTCGAGGGGCCACGGGTTCATCATCTCCCAACTGCTCGAAAGTGGCCAGCAAACCGGGCGTGATGATCGCCCGAGGTTTGTCACCACTACCTCCACTTACTACGGAGTGTAAGACTCTCGTCACTTAAATGTCAGCCATATCACTGGAACGAGGCACGCCTCAGGGGACATTCACCATGATCGACATTCGCAACGTCGCGACCGGGCCCGAGATCCAAGATCGGAATGCGCCCGTGCTCATCCTCGAATCCACCGACCGGGCGCCGTCCCAGGCACGCGGATTCACTGCCAGGATCTTCACGGAATGGGGCATTCACGACCATTACCTGGCGCGCCTGGTGGTCTCGGAACTGATCACCAACGCCCACCTGCACGGTGCGGGCGCGATCATCCTCCGGCTCTCGATCGGGGCCGACGGACGTCCGCTGATCGAGGTCTACGACGCGGGAGATCGGCTCCCCGACGTCCTGCCGGAGAACCACGCGGCCACGGGCGGACGGGGCCTGCCGACGGTCGCGGACGTCACGGCCGCCTGGGGCGTGCGTCCCGTCGAGGGCGGCGGCAAGGTCGTCTGGGCCAGAATCAAGGGCTGACGTCGTCGCTTTCCCGCTTCACGTGATCGGCTTGTCGTGCGAGGGTCTGTTTATGGTTGCCCCCAAAGGCCATGGCCGTCCGCTGGCTCTGTACTGGTTCGCGGTCATCTCGATGCTGATATGGGCGGCCATCGGCCTCGGGGCGGCTGTCCGCGACTCCAAGGCGACCGCACGTTTCAACGACGGTGAGGGGCGCGAAGGCGTTTTCATCGCCGCCTACCTGCATTGCTCGCGGGGTTCGCAATGTTCGTGGTACGGATCCTTCATCGCCGACCGGAGCGGCATCGTCGAGCTGCAAGGCGTCGAGCTCCGGGGGGTCGACGACGGCTCTATCGAGCGCGGCACACAGGTCGCAGCGCTGGACGTCGATTCCCGCGACTTCGTGTACGCGGTGGGCGGCTCCGCGGACAACGGAACCCTGGTCGGGGCCTCGATGCTCACCTTGCTGCTCGGCGTACCGGGGGCCGTGCTCCTGCCCATCGTGATACGGCAAACTCCATGGTCCCGGTTACCGCGCTTCATCGATCTCGCGCGGTCGGGACGTGCCGCGGTCGCCCGTCTCGTCACCCGGGATCGCTGGGGCCCGCTGGCGCGACCGGGATCGCCGACGATGGTGCCCATGGCCCGGTCGCGGACCAAGACCCTCCTGTGGCTCGCCGCCGTGCCGCTTGTGGCTCTGCTCACGTGGGCGTCGCCTCAGATCGCGCTGGAGATACTCGCGTTCGACCCCCACCCCGAGGAGGTGGTGGCCGGCCTGTGGATGCTGATCTCCGTGGCTCCCCTCCTGGCCCTCGTGGCGGTGCAGATCCTGAGGATGGCTTTCGTGCGGCCGCGCGTCTGGCTGTCCGAGGACGACTTCCTGATCTGGGACAGTGTGCTGCTCTGGAAGGTCGCGCGGATCCGGCGGGCGGACATCGCCGGAGTGCACCCGATCCCGAGGGCGCGTGAGCGCCCGGAATCCGGCGGCGCCGACCTCAGCCCGTTCCGCGAACGCCTCAACCTCAGCGTGCTCTTTCGCGAGGACATCGTCCTGCCGGGAAGGCGTCTGCGGTGGGGCAACTGGATCTGGAGGCTCGGGGCGGACAGGCAGCTCACCGGCCCTCCCTGGATCCCTCGGCGCGGCGAGCCGTATCGCGGGATCGCTCTCCGGGTCAGAGATCCGGAGGAGGTCGCCGCCGGGCTGAACCGTTGGCTGGCCCAAGGCCATGCTGGTCTCGGGGCGGTTGACTGATCTTTTGGGGTGGTGGGTGTTCTGGCAGCGTCGCGGTGCACCCGGCAAGGAGACCGCCGAGGGCATGGAGGCGTGGAACATCTGGGACGACCTTGGCGACACCCCACGGACGCCTGGCGGCGTTCGGCAACCAGTTGATCGAAGTACACATCTGGTTCCGCGAGGAGCTTGAAGCGCTTCGCGAGTACCTCGGTGGCGGCGGTCCCGGGAGCTGCGGGCCGACTGCCTGACCTTCTGCTCCGCCCTGGACCGGCACCACACCGGCGAGGACGGCGGCGCGTTCTCCTGCTCGCTGAAGAGTTTCCCGAGCTGAGAGCGGTGCTGGAGGAGTTGAGCCGCGATCACCGGCTTGTGGACGACTCCCTCCGGCGGCTCCGGGCGTTGGTGGACGGCCTGGACGAGGGGGCCGACCCCGTCGAGGCGCTGCGGGAACTGGACAGCCTCGCCGCGCTGATGGAGACGCATTTCGTCTACGAGGAGAAGCGGATCGTCGCGGCGCTCAACGCGCTGGACGTGCCGGACTGGGAGGGCTCCCGGCCGCCGTTTCTGGAGCTGGACGAGCCCGGTGGCGGGCCGTACGCGATCACCACCGGGCCGGACGGGGCTCTGTGGTTCACGCTCAACCAGGCCAACGCCATCGGCCGGATCGACGTGGAGGGCACGGTTGCGATCCACCCGCTGCCGACCGAGGCCGCCGCGCCCGTGGGGATCGCCGCGGGCGACGGTGGCGCTGTGGTTCGTCGAGATCGCCGTGGGGCAGATCGGCCGGATCACCCCCACGAGGGGCGGATCACCGAGTTCCCGCTGCCCGACCGGGAGGCCCGGCCGCGTGCCATCGTCAGGCCGCGCGAGGTGAGATCGCTTCGGGTGTGCGCACGTGCTCCGGGCGCACACCCGTACCGATGATGTGCCCCGGCACCCGCCGGAACAGGCGCCTTCTGGCCAGCGCGCGCAGCGGGCGCGGGATGCGGACCGCTCCGCCGTCTTCGCTCAGCACCGAGGAGATGACGGTGCGCTGGATGACTACCTGAAGGGCCTGGGTGACGACGGTGGGGAAGGTCCGGCGGCGCTGCACCCGCGCCAGGTCGGCCTCCGTGACGGCGTGGGCGCGCAGCTTCTCCGTGAGCAGATTGGCCGTCGCCACCGCGTCCTGGATCGCCAGGTTGATGCCGACGCCCCCGATCGGCGACATCGCGTGCGCGGCGTCGCCGATCGCCAGAAGGCCCGGCCGGTACCACCGGCGGAGCCGGTTCACCCGCACGGTCAGCACGCTGACGTCGGAGAAGGAGCGGAGCTCGTCCACCCGGTCGGCGAGGTGCGGTAGCAGTTCGGCGATCTTGCTCCGCAGCCGTTCGATACCGGCCGCGACCAGTTGCGGATAGCCGTCCTTCGGGATCAGGTAGGCGAGCTGCCAGTACGTCCCCCGGTTGATGTTGACCAGGAAGTTGCCGCGGGCGAGCCGGCCGAACGTGGCGACCGGGTCGGTCTCCTTGCGGGAGAGGCGGAACCAGACCACGTCCATCGGCGCCCCGAACTCCCGCGGGCGCGGCAATGCCACCTCGCGCAGCCGGGAGTGGCGGCCGTCGGCGGCGACGACCAGGTCGGCGGTGAGTTCGCGGACGCCCTCGGGCGTGCGGTACCGCACCCCGGTGACCTGCCGCCCGGCCGTGACCAGAGCCTCCGCCTCGGCGTTCATGACCAGCCGGAAGGTCGGGTAGCGGCGCGCGACGTCGCTGAGCAGGCCGAGGAAGTCCCACTGCGGGACGAAGGCGATGTAGGGGTACTTCGCGCCGAAGCCGCGCAGGTCAACGAGGATGACCTTGCCGGAATCGGTCTGGCCGACCAGCTCGCGGGCCTTGAAGTGCGGCAGTTCGAGGAACCGGTCGAGCAGCCCGAGCTCCTCCAGGACCCGCAGGGTCGAGGGATGGATCGTGTCGCCGCGGAAGTCGCGGAGGAAGTCGCCGTGCTTCTCCAGCACGGTGACCTCGATGCCGGCGCGGGCGAGCAGCAGGCCGAGCATCATGCCCGCGGGGCCGCCGCCCGCGATGGCGACGGTGGTGCGATCGGTGCACGTCATCGTGGCACCTTCTCCCGATCGGAGCTAATTCATCATCAGTTGAATTATATCCCCGCCGCCGCGCGTGCACATGCCCGGGTGGACGTTTGACTGATCTTTTGGGGTGGTGGTAGGTGTTCTGGCAACGTCGCGGTGCACCCGGCCAGGAGACCGCCGAGGGCATGGAGGCGTGGAACATCTGGGACGACCTTGGCGACACCCCACGGACGCCTGGCGGCGTTCGGCAACCAGTTGATCGAAGTACACATCTGGCTCCGCGAGGAGCTTGAAGCGCTGCGTGATGCCCTCGGCGGCGGCGCTCGGCCCCGGGAACTGCGGGCCCACTGTCTGACCTTCTGCTCCGCCCTGGACCGGCACCACACCGGCGAGGACGGCGGCGCGTTCCCCCGGCTCGCCGAAGAGTTTCCGGAGCTGCGCCCGGTGCTGGACGAGTTGCGCCGTGACCACCGGCTCGTGGACGACTCCCTCCGGCGGCTCCAGGCGCTGGTCGACGGGACCGACCCCGTCGAGGCGCTGCGGGAACTGGACAGCCTCGCCGCGCTGATGGAGACGCATTTCGTCTACGAGGAGAAGCGGATCGTCGCGGCGCTCAACGCGCTGGACGTGCCGGACTGGGACAGCTCCCGGCCGCCGTTTCTGGAGAGGTCATCTTGATCGCCATTCGCGAATACGCCCTGGACGAGCCCGGCGGCGGGCCGTACGCGATCACCACCGGGCCGGACGGCGCACTGTGGTACACGCTCGTCCACAGCGGACGGATCGGCCGGCTGGTGCCCGGCGGCGAGCCGTCCAGCCACCGCCTCGATCCGGACTGCGGGCCGACGATCATCGCCCTGGGGCCGGACGGCGCGCTCTGGTTCACCGAGTTCCGGGCGCATCGGATCGGACGGATCACGACCGGCGGCGAGCTCACCGAGTACCCGCTGCCCACGCCCGAGTGCGGGCCGTTCGGGATCACCGCGGGCCCGGACGGCGCGCTGTGGTTCACCGAGACCGCCGCGGACCGGATCGGCCGGATCACGGTCGGCGGCGAGGTCACCGAGTTCCCGCTCCCGGTGACCGGCGGGTTCCCGTCCGCCATCACCGCCGGGGGCGACGGCGCGCTGTGGTTCACGCTCAACCAGGCCAACGCCATCGGCCGGATCGACGTGGAGGGCACGGTTGCGATCCACCCGCTGCCGACCGAGGCCGCCGCGCCCGTGGGGATCGCCGCGGGCGACGGTGCGCTGTGGTTCGTCGAGATCGCCGCGGGGCGGATCGGCCGGATCACCCACGAGGGGCGGATCACCGAATACCCGCTGCCCGACCGGGAGGCCCGGCCGCATGCCATCGTCCTGGACGCCGCGGGCACCCCGTGGTTCACCGAGTGGGGCGGCAACCGGGTCGGGTCCATCGCTCCCGACGGTTCGGTCACCGGGTATGAGCTGCCCACGCCCGGCTCCGAGCCGCACGGCATCGCGCTCGGCCCGGACGGCGCGCTGTGGACGGCGCTGGAGATCGGCGCGCTCGCCCGCGTGACGGCGGGCGACTAGCCCGGTGGACCACTGGTGCTGGTGGTTCAGAGAATCTCAGGAGGGCCAAAAGCGGCCAGTGGTGCGACGGGAGCGGGCTGTGGGGCGGAAATCCGGCTCTCTGACCTGGGGAAACCTGTATTCGTGCAGGTCAGAGCTAGTGAGTGGAGGTTCGGGGGTGCCGGGGCGCCGGCGGGCGGTGTCGTGAGGCGCCTCTATCGTTCTGGAACGCGGCGGCGTTACATCGAATTCGCGTTCTCACTCAACGTGGTCATCGCGTATCAAAAACCTCATGGACCCCGTAGGTAGCCTTTTCGCGATTAACAGGGGGCTGTCCCGTGCCACGCGGGACATTTTGCGGGGGACGGGTTCGATGACCCACGTTCATCACTTCACCTACGGGCCGTTCACTCCGGTCGCGGCCTATCTGATGTCGTTCATCGGGGCGCTGCTCGGCCTGCAGTGCACGGCCAGGGCGCGGGCGGCGGAAGGCCGGTCCCGGGCGTCCTGGCTGGCGCTGGCGGCGCTGTCCATCGGCGGCACCGGAATCTGGGTCATGCATTTCATCGCCATGCTCGGCTTCACCGTGGCCGACATGGAGATCCGCTACGACGTCGGGCTCACCCTGCTCAGCGCGCTGATCGCGGTCGCGGTGGTCGGGGTCGGGGTGTTCATGGTCGGGTTCGGGGGGCCGAGGGCGCGCGTCGTGCTGCCCGCCGGGCTCGTCACGGGCCTCGGCGTCGCCAGCATGCACTACACCGGCATGTGGGCCATGGACATGCACGGCGACCTCTCCTACAACCCGCTCCTGGTGCTGCTGTCGGTGCTGATCGCGGTGGTGGCGGCCACCGCCGCGCTCTGGTTCACGCTGCGGGTGCGCGGCCACTCCGCCACCGCGGGCGCGGCGCTGATCATGGGTGTGGCGGTCTCCGGCATGCACTACACGGGCATGGCGGCGATGCGGGTGCGGGCCGTGCCGGGGGAGGGCGATCCATCCGGCGCCGCGGCGGCCGACTTCCTGACGCCGCTGCTCATCGGGGTCAGCATGGTGGCGGTCGCCCTCCTGGTGATCGTCTCGGTCTTCCCGGGCGAGGAGGAGATGGTCTACATGGCGCTGCTGGAGAAGAAGGCGTCGCGGCGGCGCGCGTCGGCTCCGGAACCGGAGCCCGCGCCGGAGAAGGAGCCCTCGTGGTTCGAGGAGCGGACGCCGCGATCTTGACGGCGCCGCGAGGTTGTCGCGGGGATCGCCGCTGGGCACGATGGGGATCATGACGACTCTGCCGCTCGGACCCGACGAACTGCTGACGACGACGCGCGCGGTGCGCAAGCGCCTCGACCTGACCCGTCCCGTACCGATGGAGTTGGTGCGGGAGTGCCTGGAGATCGCGCTCCAGGCGCCCAGCGGGAGCAACCGGCAGGACTGGGAGTGGATCGTCGTCACCGACCCGGAGGCGCGCGCGACGATCGGTGAGTACTACCGGCGGTCCTTCGAGGTGTACGCCGCGTCGAAGGCGTCCGCCGACGTCCTCTACAAGGACGACCCCGCCCGCGCGCAGGTGCAGCGCCGGGTCGGCGACAGCGCCGGGTACCTGGCCGAGCGGATGGGCGAGGTGCCGGTCCTGCTGATCCCGTGCCTGCGGGTGGAGGGTGGCAAGACGCCTGAGGGCAACCAGGCGGGCCTGTGGGCCTCGCTGCTGCCCGCCGTGTGGAACTACTGCCTGGCGGCGCGGGCGCGCGGGCTCGGCACCGCGTGGACCAGCCTGCACCTGGTGTACGAGCGGGAGATCGCCGAGCTGCTGGGCCTGCCGTCGGATGTGCGGCAGGGCGCGCTGATCCCGACCGCGTACTTCACGGGCGAGACCTTCAAGCCCGCCCCGCGCGTCCCCCTGGACGAGGTGCTGCACGTCGACCGCTGGTGACGGGTCAGCTTCCGGCGCGGCACTCGTACTTGTCCACCGCGTCGAAGGCGGCCTGCGCTTGCTTCCCGTACACGGGGTCGAGGACGTCGCGGACCTCGCTGCCCGGCTTCAGCCTCCCGGACGAGGTCTTGAGCGCCTCCAGCGCCGTCGTGAACTGCGGGGCGATGTCGGGCGGGGCACTCGCCTTCATCCTCTCGCCCATGGCGATGGTCCTGCCCGCCTGCCGGCGCGACTCATCGAGGTCGATCTCCTCGCCGCGCACCGCCCTGCCCACACCGCCCCGGTAGACGACGGCGCCGACCCGGAAGAGTTCGAGGTCGAGGCAGAACGCGGAGGTCGGCTTGGCCGACGGGCTCGCGGAGGCCGCGGAGGCCGCGGGCGGTTTCGGCGCGGCCTCCGGTTCGTCCGAGCAGCCCGCGACCGCCAGCGCGCCGGCCGTCAGGAGTATCCACACCCGGGAAACGGTCATGGACGGAGCGTAAGGTGCGCGCCCGGGGAGGGGTCCCGGCGCCGGTCATGCGGGATGCGGCGAGGCCCGGTCCGTGGGCGCGTTGATCAGGGACGCGCCGGCCGGTCGCAGCGAGTGGACGACGTGGCCGCCCCGCCGCACGGTCCTGATGAGGCCCGCGTCCCGCAGGACGCCCGCGTGCTGGCTGGCCGACGCGAGCGAGATCCCGGTGCGGCGGGCCAGTTCGGTGGTGGTGCAGCCGCCGGGGGCGCTGAGCGCGGTCAGGACCGTGGTGCGGGTCCGGCCGAGCAGGGCGGCCAGCGGGCGCCTGGGGTCGCGCCGGGGCGACGGGGCCAGCCAGGCCGGGTCGTGCTCGATCGGGAAGGCGAGCACGGGTGTGAGGTCGGTGTCGTAGAAAGTGAAGGGCTGTTTCCAGCAGAAGAATGACGGGAGCAGGCGCAGTCCCCGGCCGTCGAGATGGACGTCGTGTTCCCTGCCGTAGGGCAGTTCCAGGACCGGTGAATTCCATCGGGCGTCGGGATGCAGATCTGTGAGGACGGCCTCGATCCCCGCGTGCAGGAACGTGCGCCCGCGGTCGGTGAGTTCGGTGTGCACGCGCGCCCGGATGCGGTCCCAATAGGGCGCGAGGGCGTGCGCGTGATAATCGCGCAGCGCGTGCGCGAGCGCGCGGAGCGAGCGGGCGGATCCGCCGGCGAGGTCGGCGGCGGGGCCGTGCAGCGCCTGCTGGGCGGCGAGGGTGGCCATGTCGCCGCGGACGATCCGGCGGGGCGTCGACAGGACCAGTTCCAGACCCGTGCCGACATCGGGCGCCTGCTCGGCGGGAGTCAGGAAGTCGGGCGAGTAGCCGATGGGCGGTGCGAGGTGGAGGAGCCACCGCGTGCACGGCGGCAGTGCCGCCAGGACGTTCCGGCGCCAGCCGTCGAAGATCAGCCGTCCTTCGCGGTCGGCGAGTTTGTGCAGGCTGAGCAGCAGTTCCCACATCGGTTCCGGGCCGGTGGCCAGCCGGGTCCGACCCAGATCCTCCCCCGTGAAATGAATGCGCAGCATGGAGCAAATACCCCCGTATGTCGCTGACATGCCAGCCGCGATCGTCCCCCGCCGCTAGTTGATCAAGCGAATGGTTGGCCGCATCCGGCCGCGATTTCAGGCAGGAACGAAAGGTCCAATGGCGCCGGCGGCCACGGGTGACGATCTCCCCGCGTCCCCCGCACGGGGCGGGGACGTGATTCGGGGGAAGCAGCTCCCTCGGGGAGGAGTTCACCATGAAGGTCGCGAGGATCCCGGCGCTGACGGTGGCGGGGGCCGCCGTCGGGTTCGCCGTCCTCACGGGCGGGGGCACCGCGCTCGCCGACACCGCCGCGCCCGGGCCGGCCGCGCAGTCCAGCACGGCCGACGTCTCGGTCAAGGCGACCTGGAACCACAACAACGTGATCGGGGCCAGGTCCGCGGGGGTCATCACCACCACCAAGGCCACGGGGACGGTGAAGGACACCCGCAAGGACGGCAAGTGCGCCCGCGTCCAGATCCGGTGGTACGGCACCAGCGGCAAGTTCGACGTGGACACCTTCAAGGCGTGCGGCTACGGCAAGGCGAAGACCGTCTCCGGCAAGCCGGGCGACAACGGCAAGTACTGGACGGCCCTCAGCGCGCGGGTCATCACCAGCACCGTGTAACCGCACGCGGAGGGGCCGAGCGGCGTGCCGGGTCGAGGTTGCCGACCGTGGAACCCGGCACGCCGCGGTCTCAGAGGGGCCTGGACGGCTCGCCGGGCCCGCGCTGGAACAGCACGTACAGCCAGACCATCGACGGGACGAGGATCAGCGCGCCCGCGCCGAGCGCGATGAACACCAGTTCCAGGACGGCGTCGTGCGCGACCGTGGACTCCAGGTCGAGGCCGCTCATTCCCGCCGCGCCCCACAGCACCGAGACGACCGCCAGCGCGCCGGTCGCCCGTACGGCCAGGTAGGAGCGGCGGACCAGCAGCGCGAGCGAGACCAGCCCGGCGACCGCCGACAGCAGGATCAGCGGGGAGCGCACGCCGAGGGCGGCGGCGCCCGGCAGGGCCAGGACGCCGACCGCGGCGCCGGAGACCAGGGCGCAGCCGCGGAAGCGCAGCGAGATGTCCCGGTCGCCGAGCCGCAGCGCGTCCCAGATCAGGTAGACGGCGGCGAGGTAGGCGCACAGCGCGGTGGTGAGGACGCCGCCGTACAGACCCGTGGGGCTCAGCCAGGACGATCCGCCGGTCGTGACGGCGGCGGCGACCGCGCCCAGGCAGAACGGGATGAGGATCGAGGAGACTCCGAAGGTCCAGGCGTACCAGCCGCGGTCGGGCACGGCCTTGCTGAACACGAAGGTGCTGCCGCGGGCGACGATGCCGAGCGCGGCCAGTGACAGCGGGATCCAGTGCGCGCTCATGACGTCGGCGAACACGGGCGGGAACGCCGTCCACGTCATCACCATCACGAAGATCAGCCAGACGTGGTTGGCCTCCCACAGCGGGCCCATGGCGTGCTCGATGACCTCCTTGTCGGCGCGCCGCCGGGAGAGCAGGTGCCAGAGGCCGGCGCCGAAGTCGGCGCCGCCGAACAGCAGGTACGCGGACAGGCCGAGCAGGATCAGGCCGAGGGCGATGTCGCCGTGGCTCATGAGGGGCTCCCGACTTCCGTGGGCTCAGGGGAGGGCGTGGACGCTTCGGACGGGTCGGGCGGGCGGCGGCGCATGCGGCGCAGGACGCTGATGGTGGCGACGGCGAGGACGGTGTAGACGACCAGCACCACGTACAGGCCGAACCGCAGCCCGGGGTTGGGGTTGACGGCCTCCTCGGTGCGCATGACCCCGTACACGATCCAGGGCTGGCGGCCGACCTCCGTGGTCGTCCAGCCGGCCTCCATGGCGATCGCGGCGGCGACCCCGGCGAGCGCGGCGGCGCGCAGGAACCAGGGGTGCCAGGGCAGGTCCCGGCGAGGGGCGAGCGCGCCGTCGCGGCCTGCCGCGCGGCGCCGCAGGAACCAGGCCAGCGCCCACCAGGCGGCCAGCGCCAGCAGCGCGGTCCCGATCGCGATCATGATCTCGAAGGAGATCTTGACGACCTCGGCGGGCGGGCGCAGGTCCGCGGGGAAGGAGTCGAGGCCGCGCAGGGTGGCCCCGGCGTCGAACTTCAGCATCAGCGACAGCGCGTTCGGGATCTCGAAGACCGCGAACCGGAACGGCACGCCCGCCTCGGTGTGCTCCACGCCCTCCATCGCCGCGAACTTGATCGGCTGGTTGTCGTGCACGAACCGGACGGCCCAGTCGCCGACGAGCACCTGCAGCGGGGCGCAGACCGCGCCGAGGGAGAACGGGATGGCGAAGCCGAGCCGGTGGTAGCGGTCGACGCGCCCGGCGCGGCGGTCGCGCAGCAGGGCCACGGCGTAGACGGACGCGACGGTGAAGCCGCAGACCATCAGCGAGGCCAGGATCAGGTGGACTGCCTGGACGGGCGTGGCCGGGTTGAACATCGCGGCGAGCGGGTCGACATCGGTGACCTGGCCGTTCTCCAGGCGGAACCCGCGCGGCTGGTTCATCCAGGAGTTCACGGTGACCACGAACGAGGCCGACAGCAGCCCGGCGACCACCACCGGGATGCCGGTGGCGAAGTGCGCGCGGGGGGAGAGCCGGTCCCAGCCGTACAGGTAGATGCCCATGAAGATCGCCTCGATGAAGAAGGCGATGCCCTCAAGGGCGAACGCGGCGCCGAAGACCTGGCCGTACTTGTCCATGAAGCCGGGCCACAGCGTGCCCATCTCGAAGGACAGGACGGTGCCCGACACCGCGCCGACGGCGAACAGCACCCCGGCGGCCTTCATCCAGCGGCGGGCCAGTTCGGCGTAGACGGTGTCGCCGGTGCGCAGCGAGCGCCACTCGGCCAGCAGGGTGATCGCGGGGAGGCCGATGCCGATGGAGGCCAGGATGATGTGGAAGCCGAGGGTGAACGCCATCTGCTGGCGGGCGGCCATGAAGTCGGCCGGGGTGGCCGCGCCGCCCGCGGCGTCGTTGAGGAGGAGAGCGACGGTGCTCATACGACGAACTGTAGTACTACAAGCCGTAGTACTTGAGGCGGTAGTACTACCCGGCGTGGTGACCTTCCTCTCCATCGCATACCCTGGTCGGCGTGAAGGGTCTGGGAGAGCTTGAACGCACGGTCATGGAGGTCCTCTGGGCGAGGGAGGACTCCGGCGCCGCCGCGGCGACCGCCCGCGACGTCAGCCGTGCCCTCGCCGGCGACCGCGACCTCGCGCACACCACCGTCATGACCGTTCTCGACCGCCTCGCCAAGAAGGGCTTCCTCAAGCGCGAGCGCGACGGCCGCGCCTGGCGCTACAGTCCTGTGGCCAGCCGCGAGCGCTACGTCACCGAGCTCATGCTCGGCGCCCTCAACGAGACCGGCGACCGTGACGCCGCCCTAGTGCACTTCGTCCAGTCCGTTTCCGAGGACGAGGCCGCCGTGATCCGCCAGGCCCTCGCCGCGTTGACGTCCGGCGTCGTCAAGGAGCCACCGGCTTGACCTCCTCCCCCTCGTGAACGAGGGGGATTTCAACCCGTGGCCTCAGGAGAGGGGGACAGGTTGGGGTTCGCGGTTCGTCCGCCCCGGCGACCCGGAGCGTCCCCGCGCAGCAGCGGCCGGTCCGGCCGCCGTGCCCACGAGCGTGCAGAGGAGTCTGGTCTCGTGGGCGATGTTGCGTGCCGCGTTCACGTCGGTGTTGCAGGCGAAGCCGCAGGACCGGCACCGGAAGCGCGCTTGGCTCTCACGCGCCTTCGGGTCGATGGTCCTGCACGCCGAGCAGCGCTGCGAGGTGTACGCGGGATCGATCCTGTACACGCGGCCGGGGGCCTTGTGTTCCAGCCGCTCGACCAGCATGGCCCATCCGCTTGCGAGGATGCCCCGGTTCAGCCCCGCCTTGGCGGCGACATTCCGGCCCGGCCTCTCGATGGTGCCCTTCGCCGAGCGGGTCATGCCCCGGACGTTGAGGTCCTCGACGCCGATCACGTCGAACTGGCGGGCCAGCGTGGTGGAGGTCTGCTCCACCCAGTTCTTGCGGCGGTCGCTCTGGCGGGTTTTGAGCCGGGTGAGCGCGGCCTTGAGCCTGGCGCGGCGGTGGGAGCCGCGCCGGGCGCGTCCCAGCTTGCGGGCCAGCAGTTCCAGGCGCCGGGTCTCCCCGGGGGTGAGGCCGGGGACCTTCAGCAGGTCCCCGGTCGAGAGGGCGGCGCTGACGGTGACGCCCCGGTCCACCCCGATCACGGTCCCGGCGACGGGGCCGGGGACCGGGGGCGGGACGTGCGCGAACGCCACATGCCAGCGCCCGGCCCGATCACGGGTCACCCGGTAGGACCTCACACCCTCCGGCACCGGCCGCGACAGGCGGAACCGCACCCACCCGCACTTGGGCACCAGTACCGCACCCCACTTACGCGACAACCGCACGACCTGATGCGGCTTGACGCCGACCTGCCGGAACCCCTCGTGCACGCCCTGCTTACGCCAGGTGGGCCGCTTGTGCGTTCCGGCGAAGAAGTTGCTCATCGCCTGCGCGAAATCGCGGAGCGCCTGCTGCTGCACCGTCTGGGACCCGGCCCGCAACCACCCGAACTCGGCACGGGCCGCGGTGAGCTGCCGGGACTGCTCGTTGTAGCCGGGTGCCCGGCCCCATCGGTGCCGGGACCAGTGCGCGTGCTGCTCGATGGCGAGGTTCCACACGTACCGCGCGTGCGCGCAATGCCCGAGCAGGGCTTGCTCCTGCTCGGGCGTGGGGTTCAGGCGGTAGCGCGGCACGGGGCGATCGTAGCGTGCACGCTCGAACACAGGAGCGAGAACGTGCTGGATAGCGCCTGGTCAACCGGCATTCGCCCCCGGGAGGCGAATCTCCCTTCCCTGCCCTGCTCCGCAGGAGTCCGATCCCACCCCGGTCTCGAGGCCGAGGTCTCCTGGGAGGTCCCTCGATGACCGGCACCGCCCTGCTCGCACTGATCTCGCTCGGGACCATCGGCGGGGCGCACCTGCTCTCAGGGGCCCGGTGGACCTGGCGCGCCCCCCGCACCGGCATCCTGCTCTGGCAGGCCCTCGGCCTCGGCTGGGGCGTCGCCACCATCGGCGCCCTCCTCGGCCTGGCCCTCCTCCCCTACGGCAAGGGCATCCTCGGCGGCCTGCCCGGACTCGTCCACGACGAGGCCGGCCGGCTCGGCGCCGCGCACGTCGCCGCGCTGCTCGCCGCGATCAGCCTCACCGCCGTGCTGCTGGTCATGCTCGCGTACGCGGTCGTCCGGGTCGTGCGCGCCCGGCACCGGCACCGGGCGCTGCTGGCGCTGGTCTCCCGCAGCGACTCGGCCGTGCCCAGCGGAACCCTCGTCCTCGACCACCCCGGCGCCGCCGCGTACTGCGTGCCCGGGGTGCGCTCGTCCAAGGTCGTGGTCAGCGCCGGGACGCTCGAACTGCTCGACGCCGACGAGCTGGCCGCCGTCCTCGCGCACGAGCGCGCGCACGCCCGCGAGCGGCACGACCTGGTGCTGCTGCCGTTCGCCTCGCTGCGCCAGGTCTTCCCGCAGATCCGCCTGGTCGGGCGCTGCCTGGACGCGGTCGAGCTGCTGATCGAGATGGCCGCCGACGACCGCGCCCAGCGGCACCGTCCGCCGCGCGAGCTGGCCACGGCGCTGCTGCGGTTCGCCGCGGCCCGGCCCGCGGCCGCCCCGTCCGGCACGCTCGGCGTCGCCAACCGCGACGACATCCCGGTGATGGCCCGGGTGAACCGGCTGCTCGACCCGGTCCCGGTGGGCCGCTCCACCCGCTTCGCCGCCATGGTCGCGGTGCCCCTCCTGGCAGGGGTGCCGGTGCTGCTGTACGCGATGCCGCACTGAGACCGCCGCACTGACGCCGCCCCGCCCGTCCGGGCGGGGCTTTCGCATGTGCGGGGCCATTGACCTCGGCGGCTCCCGCTCCCTACGCTAACGCGAATCTCGTTCACGTTGGCCGTGGAGGGCGTCGATGACCGCACGGGACCGCCGGGCACGGCTCTCCGCGCACGCCGCGTTCGCCGTCCAGGGGCTGTGCTTCGCCTCGCTCGTGACGCGCGTCCCGCAGGTGCAGGACGCGCACGACCTCGGCGACGGCATGCTCGCGCTCGTCCTCCTCCTGGTCCCGCTGATCGCCGGCGCGGGCAGCGTGCTGGCGGGCGCGCTGTTCCCGCGGGCCGGCGGCGGCCCGGTGCTGCGGGTCGCGCAGCCGGGCGTCTGCGTCGCGATGACCCTGGTCGGCCTGACCGGCGGCGGGCTCGTACCGCTGCTCGCGGCGGTGGCGCTGTTCGGCGTGTGCGTCGGCGCGGTCGACGCCGCCATGAACGAGCAGGCCGTCGCGGTCGAACGGCGCTACGGGATGAGCCTGCTCACCGGCTTCTACGCGGTCTGGAGCGTCGCCGGGATCCTCGGCGGGCTGTGGGCCGCCCTGGCCAACCGGCTCGACCTGGCGCTGCTGCCCGGCTTCGCCGTCCCCGCCGCGCTGGGCCTGACCGTCTCGCTCGTCACCGGGCGCGGGGTCTACCGCAAGGACGAGGAGGCCGCCGAACCCGGAGCCGAGGAGCTCAAGGCCGCCGCCCGGCAGGTCCCCTGGCGCCCGGTGCTGATCGTGGGCACCGCCATGGGGCTGTTCTACCTGGCCGACGCCGCCGTCTCCAGCTACAGCGCCAAGTACCTCCAGGACGAGCTGAACGCCACCGACTTCGCCGCCCCGCTCGGCTACGTCGCCTACCAGGTCGCCATGGTGGCGGCCCGCGCCGCGGCCGACCTCGGGGTCCGCAGGCGCGGCGCCGTCCAGGTCGTCCGGCTCGGCGGGATCGTCGGGCTGGCCGGGATGATCGGCGTGGTCGCCGCGCCCAACGCCGCCACCGCGATCGCCGCGTTCGCCGTGGCGGGCCTGGGACTCAGCGTCGTCGCGCCCGTGGCGTTCTCCGCCGCCGGACGGGTCGACCCGACCGGGCTGGGCGTCGCGGTGGCGCGGCTGAACGTCTTCAACTACGTGGGATTCGTGCTGGGCGCGGCCATCGCCGGGGCCCTCGCCCCGATCGGCGGGACGGACGGCCTGCGCCTGGTCTTCGCCGTCCCCGCGGCCCTGGTCATCCTGATCATCGTGCTGGCGAGCGGCTTCGCCCCGCGCCCTGCGCCCGCGGTTCCCGCCGCCCGGCCACACGACCTCGACCCCGCCTGACGAGCGGCAGGCCCGCGCCGCGATGGCGGACCGCCCTCGCTGAGCGGGGGCGGTCCGAGGACGCGGCAGGTCAGGAACCGCTCTTCTCGACCTTCTTGCCGTCCGGGGACACCACGTACCAGCCGCCGCCGAACTGGTTGAGGCCCTGGCCCTTGGCGCTGCCCTTCACGCCGTTGTCCGGCACGAAGTAGTACAGCGGGTGCCCGCCGTAGGTCACCTGCGTGCTGCCGTCGCTCCTGCTGGTGGTGCCGAGCATCGACGCCTGCGCACCCGACCCGGCGTGCGGCTTGCCCATGCTGGTGACCGGCGGCCACACCGCCGCGCAGGATCCGGTGCAGGAGGACGTGCCGCCCTGGTCCTTCTCGAACAGGTACACGGTGCGGCCCTGGCCGTCGACCAGGACCTGGCCCAGGTTGCCCACCGTCGCCGTCGCGATCGTCGCCTGGGCAGCGGAGGTGGTCGGCGAGGACGTGCCCGGCGAGGACATGCTCGGCGAGGACGTGACGGCCCCCGGCGCGGCGGGACGATTCGCCGCGGCGGCGCCGTCCGACTTGGTCGCATCGCCGGACGTGCCGCAGGCGGTCGCCGCGGCCGCCACCGCGGCCACGGGAACCGCCATACGGACGCCGAGGCTCCGCCGCGGCCGAGACGTCGGAGCCGATGAGCGCACGGTATTGCACAGGTTCGTTCGGGACATCGCAGAACGTCCTTCCCTGGGAGAGATCGGCTTCGGTCGCCCGATGCCTTCCTTTCCGACTCGGCCCGTACCCCTGGGAACGGCGGGCGAACTGACTTGCCCAGGCACTGAACTGCGCTTTTCGGACATATATCCTGCCGCCTCCTCGCCTGGGCGACGAAGATCAAGCGGTAGGAGCCCGGAGCCCCCTAGGCGTCCTGGACTTCCTTCGGGAGGTCCAGGGCCATCCCGTACAGGCGCTCCACGCGCAGCCGGATCACCACCCGGTGGTCCTCCACCTGTGCCTTCAGGAAGCCCTCCCGCTCGGCCGGATCGGTGATCTCGGGGACGATCAGGGACAGCAGCTCCTGCCCGACCGCGTCGCCCGGCACGGTCGTCTCCGCGATCTCCGCCGTGCCCTCGGCCACCACGTAGGCCATGTGGTCCGGGCTGGAGACGTAGAGCGCGGCGCGCGGGTCGTTGCGGAGCTGCCGGACCTTCAACCGGTCGGCCGTGGACGAGACGCGCACGATCCGCTCGGCCGGGTCCCACCGGTAGACGACCGTGGACAGGTGCGGGTGGCCGCTGCGCTTGTTGGCGGCCAGGGCGCCGAAGAAGTGGTCGCCGAGCAGTGCGGACAGGTCGCCGTCGGTGAGGATCTTGGGGCCGGGGCCGCGGCCGGGGCCGGTCTGCTCGTTCTCGTTGGTCGTCATCGTCGATCTCTCTTTCTGCGTGGATGGGGAGGTCAGGCGGTTTCGGCGGTGACGGGGGCCGGCCTGGCCGCGGGCCGGGCGGGCGGCTCGTCCGGGACGCCCTCGCCCGGCCTGGGCTGCCGCAGGACGAGGAGCGCGACCGCGATCGCCGCGACCAGCAGCCCGGCGCCGACCTCGAAGGCGTACTGGAAGCCGCCGGTCAGCGCGGCCGCCTCGCCCGCGCCGCCCCCGGTCAGCCCCTCGGTGCGGGACGCGGCCAGCGTCGACAGGATCGCGACGCCGAGCGCGATGCCGAGCTGCTGGGTGGTGTTGAACAGCCCGGAGACGACCCCGGCGTCCTCCTGGCGCGCCCCGGACATGCCCAGCCCCGTCAGCGCGGGCAGGACCAGGCCGGCCCCGCCGGTCAGCAGCATCGGGGGCAGCAGGTCGGCCGCGTACGAGCCGTCCACCGGGATCCCGGTCAGCAGCAGCCGGCCGGCCAGGAGCAGCGCCAGCCCGGCCAGCAGCATGTTCCGCTCGCCGAAGCGGGCGATGAGCCGGGCGGACAACCACAGCGACAACCCGCCGATCATCACCGCGGCGGGCAGCATCGCCAGGCCGGTCGCGGTCGCCCCGTAGCCGAGGACCTGCTGCATGTAGAGGGCGATGTGGACCTGGAAGGAGAACATCGCCCCCATCGTGAGCAACTGCACGAGGTTGGCGCCCGCCACGTTCCGGGACCGCAGGATCCGCAGCGGCAGCAGCGGCCTGGCGGCGGTGGCCTGCCGTGCGGCGAACGCGGCGATCAGCAGCGGCGACAGCGCGCCCAGGCCCAGCGTGCGGCCCGAGGTCCAGCCCGCGTGCTCGGCCCCGACGATGGCGTACACGCCGAGCATCACCCCGCCGGTGACCAGGATCGCGCCGAGCGCGTCGGCGCCGCCGCGCAGGCCGGGGCCGCGGTCGTTCTCCAGGACGCGCAGCGCCAGCACGATCGCGGCCAGGCCGAGCGGGAGGTTGATGTAGAAGTTCCACTGCCAGCTCAGCGCGTCGGTGAGGACGCCGCCCAGCACCTGGCCGATGGACGCCCCGGCGGCCCCGGTGAAGGCGAACGCGCCGATCGCGCGGGCCCGCTCGGCGGGGTCGGTGAACAGCGTGACGATCATGCCCAGGCTGACCGCGGAGGTGAGCGCGCCGCCGACGCCCTGGAGGAACCGGGCGGCGATCAGCGTCTCCGGGTTGACCGCGAGCCCGCACAGCACCGAGGCCAGCGTGAACAGCGCCAGCCCCGCGACGAACATCCGGCGCCGCCCGGCCAGGTCGCCCAGCCGCCCGCCCAGGAGCAGCAGCCCGCCGAACGCGATGGTGTAGGCGTTGATCGTCCAGGTCAGGGCGGAGGGGGTGAAGCCGAGGTCGGACTGGATGGCCGGCAGCGCCACCGTCACGATGCTGCCGTCCAGGACGATCATCAGCACTCCGGCGCACAGCACGGCCAGCGCGAGCCAGCGTGAGCGCGGCGGCGCCGTCGATGATCCGGCGGCGGCGATGTCGGGCATGGTCTCTCCTCAGGGGAAGCCGATGGAGAGACCGTAGCAGATAGTTCTGTTAGAGACGATCCTTTGCGGATCTATTTCGTCAGCCGTTGCGCTGCCGCGCCCGCCGCACCGGGCTCGGGCAGTCCGCCGGCTCCGCCAGATGCCCGGTGACCAGCCGCTCCAGCGCCCGCACGAACACCGCCCGCTCGTCCTCTGGCAGCGCGTCCAGCACCCCGGCGTGCACCCCGTCGACGATCGCCCTGCTGCGCTCGGCGATCTCCGCGCCCCGCTCGGTCACCGCGATGATCCGCGCCCGCCGGTCCTTGCTGGACGGGCGCCGCTCCGCGTACCCGGCCTTCTCCAGGGCGTCCACCGTCACGACCATCGTGGTCTTGTCCATGTCGCCGATCTCGGCGAGCTGGATCTGGGTGCGCTCCTCCTCCAGGGCGTGCACCAGCACGCAGTGCATGCGCGGCGTCAGCCCGATCTCGGCGAGCGCGGCCGTCACCTGCGTGCGCAGGACATGACCGGTGTGCTGGAGCAGGAACGACAGGTCCGGGACGGTGACGGGCGGTGTGAGGGTGGTCATGTCTCCAGACTAACAACTTCATTCAGAAACGGATTATCTGTCGAAGAACCTATCTTCGCCCGCGCGGGGGAGGGCGTCCGCCCGCACGGGGGAGCCGCCGGGACGGGCCGAGGGCCGAGCATCGAGACACCGCCCCGAACCGACCCCCAGGGAGAGACCCGACGATGCGCATCGCCAAGCCCGCCGCCCTCGCCGTCACCGCCGCCGCCCTCGCCACGGCCGCCGCCGTCGCGGGCGGGACGACCCCCGCCGAGGCCGCCCCCAAGAACGCCCGCGTCTCCGGGGCGGGCGACGTCCGGCTCACCTACTGGCCCGACAAGGACATCCGGTCTTTCTCCTTCGACGCGGTCGGGAAGCCCTACAGCCAGCCCAGAACGGGCGCCCCCGACGGCCTGCCCACCGACGCGCGCGGCACCGTCCGGGTGTCCCACTGGGTCGCCGCCGAGAACGTCACCGTGCGGTTCCGCGCCGACGTCGACTGCCTGGTCACCAGCCCCGGCAACGCCGTCCTCACCGCCGTGGTCACGGAGGCGGACGGGCCCGTCGCCGACTGGGTCGGCAAGCGCCTCGGCTTCAGCGTCCAGCGCGACCGGGTCGGGTTCTCCTGGTCCGTCGTCAACGGCGACCAGAACGAGCAGGGCGAGTGGCAGGAGGGCAAGGCCGGCACCTGCATGGCCCCCGCCGCGTTCGCGCCCGTCACCCGCGGCGGCTTCGCGGTCAGGCACGCCGACCTGCAGCCCGTTCCAGCCCCCTGACACGTATCATCGGGGGCATGAAGCGCCGTCCGTGCCTGGGCTGGTGGCCGTCCTAGGACGGCCGCTCACCCACGCACGACCAAGGGCCGTCCGCACCGGACGGCCCTTCTCCGTTCCTCGGCAGGGAACGCGGACCGTCCCGGCGGGCGGCCGCGAACCCACGAGGAGCACCATGCCCACCATCCTGACCGGCGACCGCCCCACCGGCCCCCTCCACCTCGGCCACTACTTCGGCACGCTCGCCAACCGGGTCCGCCTGCAACGCGAGGGCGCCGACCTGTTCGTGCTCGTCGCCGACTACCAGGTCCTCACCGACCGGGACGTCGCCGACCGCCTCACCGAGCACGCCGAGGGGCTCGTCGCCGACTACCTCGCCGCCGGCATCGACCCCGGCGCGGTGACGATCTTCCGGCACTCCGCGGTGCCCGCCCTCAACCAGCTCATGCTGCCGTTCCTGTCCCTGGTCTCGGTCGCCGAGCTGGGCCGCAACCCCACCGTCAAGGAGGAGATCGGCGCCTCCGGCCAGGCGTCCGTCAGCGGGCTGATGTTCACCTACCCCGTCCACCAGGCCGCCGACATCCTGTTCTGCAAGGCCGACCTGGTACCGGTCGGCAAGGACCAGCTGCCCCACCAGGAGATCACCCGCACCATCGCGCGCCGCTTCAACGAACGCTACGGGCCGGTCTTCACCGTCCCTGAAGCGCTGCTCTCCGACACCCCCCACCTGCTCGGGCTGGACGGCCGCGCCAAGATGAGCAAGAGCCGCGGCAACGCCATCGCCCTGTCCGCCACCCCGGACGAGACCGCCCGGCTGGTCAGGGGCGCCCGCACCGACGCCGACCGGCACATCACCTACGAGCCCGAGACCCGCCCCGAGGTGTCCAACCTGGTGCGGATCGCCGCGCTCTGCCAGGGCCGCGACCCGCACGCGATCGCCGCGGAGATCGGGAACGGCGGGGCCGCCCGGCTCAAGCAGGTCGTCATCGAGTCGGTGAACGAGTTCCTGCGGCCGATCCGTGCCCGCCGCGCCGAACTCGACCGCGGGCTGCTGCGGCGCGTCCTGGACAAGGGCAACGAGCGCGCCAACGCCGTCGCCGACCGCACCCTCGCCGAGGTCCGCGCCGCCATGGCGTGACCGCCTCCGGAGCGGGACGTCAGGGGCCGATGCCGTCCAGCAGGGCGGCGACCAGGCCGTCCACGTCCCGCTCCGGCTCGGCCCCGCTGAACAGCAGCGACAGCACCGCCTCGTGGCACACCCCGACGACCATCGCGGCGGCCTCGTCGACCCGGGCGTCCGGCGCGAGCCTGCCCAGATCCCGCTCGGCGCGCAGGTAGGCCAGCAGCCGGTCGCGCCAGTCCTCGCCGGACTCGCCCGCCGCGGCGAACCTCGCCAGGACCTCGGGACGGCCGATCAGCCCCGCCATCGCGGGCAGGATCGCCCGGTGCAGCGCCAGCCCGTACGCGACGAAGGCGCGCAGGTTCGCCGCCACCGTCCCGGAGCCCGCCCGGGGCAGCGGGTCGAGCGCCCCCTCCACCGACCGCACGTGCGCCCGGAAGGCCAGCGCCAGCAGCTCCTCCTTGTCGGCGAAGTGGTTGTAGAGGACGCCGTCGGCGACGCCCGCCTCCCGCGCGATCCCGCGCACCGTGAGGCCCGCCGTCCCGCCCTCGGAGATCATGCGTTCGGCGGTGGTGATCAGGTGCTCGCGCAGGGTCCGGTCGTCGCCGTCCCGCAGCGCCGCGGCTCGTCTCGGTGACATCCTCCGCATCGTATGCGCGACCCGATCAGGCCGGTTCGGAACGGAGCACGAACACGCCCCAGCCCAGGTAACGCCTGCCGTACGCCAGGTGGGAGCGGCGGGCGACGTGGGCGAACTCACGCATCGCCGCGGCCTCGGGGTGGCCGGGGTTGCGCTTGAGCCACTCGTGGATCGTCCACCACTGCGAGGCGATGTACCGGTCCCAGTCGTCGGGGTCCGCCAGGACCATCTCGACCAGTTCCGTCCCGGCGGCCTCGAACCGCTCCAGGGTGCCCGGCAGCGACGCGAAGTCCTCGGGCGCGCAGCCCAGCGCCTCGTACGCGGCCTCCGGCGGCTCCTCGGTCCAGTACGGCTCGCCCACCAGCAGCAGCCCTCCGGGTGCGAGCGCGGGACGCATCAGCTCGATCGTCCCGGCGAGCCCGCCGCCGATCCACGTCGCGCCCAGGCACGCCACGACGTCGTACGAGCCGGGCTCGGCCCGGTACCGGCCCGCGTCGCCCTGCTCGAACGTCACCCTCGCGGCCACGTCCAGCTCCCGCATCCGTTCGCGGGCCGCCGCCAGGAAGACCTCGCTGAGATCGACGCCGTGGCCGGACGAGCCGAACCGCTCCGCCCAGCGGCAGAGCATCTCGCCCTTGCCGCACGCCAGGTCCAGAATCCGCGTAGCGGGCCCGAGCCGGGCGACCTCACCGAGCAGCATCAGCTTCGCGTCGGCGAACGGGTTGAGGATCCGGTGGTCGGCCTCGGCGATCTCGTGGTGGCGCAGGTCGGGCATGGTCCGAGGAGATCATGCGGCTCGGCCGGGCGTCGAGGTCTTTTCCGGTCAGGGGTTCCGGCGCCGGGCGGCGAGCACCTTGCGGGTGCCGAGGGCGGCGAACGCGATCGACGCGACGGCCAGGGCGAGTGCGAGGGCGGTGCTCGCGACCAGCTTGCCGGTGGACGTGGCGGTCGCGCGGTCGCCGCTCGCGCGGGCCGTCACCGTACGGCCGCGGTCCTCCTCCCCGGCGCCTTCGACGGTGCCGGAGCCGCGTTCGCCGCCGGGGAGCGTCCAGGAGCCCTCGCAGGTGGTGCTCTCGCCCCTGGCGCGCTGCTCGGTCTCGCAGCGCTCGACCCGGGCGGTCACCTCGGTGCCGGTGACGTAGGTCCAGGCGGGCCGGGCCTGGAACACGGCGAAGACGATGGTGACGAGGGCGAGCGCGAACATGATCGCTATCGTCTGGGGGCCGGTCAATGTCCGGGACGAGCGGGACACGGAGCCTCCTAGCTGCGGCGGGGTCCCCCGATCGTAAGCCCCCCGCGCACCCCCGGAGTAGAACGGAATGGTTCGTTCCCTTAGTATGGGGGGATGGAGAGGACGCGGACGGGGCCCATGAGCGGGCGGAAGGCGCAGGCGGCGCGCAACGACGAGCTCATCCGGCAGGCGGCGCGGGCGGTGTTCACCGCCGACCCCGGGGCGCCGATCTCGGCGGTGGCCGAGCGGGCGGGGGTCGGGATCAGCGCGCTCTACCGGCGCTACAAGAGCAAGGAGGAGCTGCTCCAGAGTCTCGCCGACGAGGGCATGGACCGGTACCTGGAGCAGTTGCGGCAGGCCCTCGACGACGACGGCGACCCCTGGACGGCGTTCGCCGGCTTCATGCGGCGCTGCCTGGACATCGGGGCCGGATCGCTCACCATGCGGCTGGCCGGGAGCTTCCCCGTGACCGAGGAGATGAGCCGCAAGGGGCAGGAGCTGCACGCCGACACGACCCGGCTGCTGGAGCGCACCCGGCGGGAGGGCGGGCTGCGGCCCGGCATCGAGGTCGGCGACATCTCGGTCCTCCTGGAACATCTCCACACCATCCGGATCGGCGACGACGCGCGCATGAACCGCCTCCAGCACCGCTACCTGGAGCTGCTGCTGGACGCGCTCCGCACCCCGGACGCCGCCGAGCTGCCCGGACCCGCGCCGACCTGGCAGGAGCTCCGGGGCCGTTATGACGACTGACGCACTGGGGAAGCGGGCCCTCAACCGGGCGCTGCTGGCACGGCAGATGCTGCTGCGCCGGCACCGGCGGAACGCCCTGGAGGGCATCGAGCACCTGGTGGGCCTCCAGTCGCAGGCGCCCGACCCGCCCTACATCGGGCTCTGGAGCCGCCTGGAGGACTTCGACTTCGACGAGCTCGCCGCGCTCATGCGCGAGCGGAGCGTGCTGCGGATGGTGCTCATGCGCGGCACCCTGCACCTGGTCAGCGCCCGGGACGCGCTGGCCGTCCGCCCGCTCACCCAGGCCGTCCTCGACCGCGCCACGCTGAGCGCGCGGGGCGGAGCCATCAAGAGGCTGGACCTGGAGCCGGTACGGGACGCGGCCCGCCGCTTCTTCGAGCAGGAGCCCCGCACCGACAAGGAGCTGCGGGAGATGCTGGCCGAACGGTGGCCGGACGCCGACGCCGAGCTGCTCGCCTGGGCCGCCCGCTCCCGGCTCCCGCTCGTCCAGGTTCCGCCGCGCGGCATCTGGGGCGCGAGCGGCGTCTCCCGGCACACCACGCTGGAGACGTGGCTGGGCCGTCCGATGGACGCCGAGCCGTCGGTCGACGATCTGGTGCGCAGGTACCTGGCGGCGTTCGGGCCGGCCACCGCGCAGGACGCGCAGCACTGGTCCGGCCTGACCCGCCTGGGCGAGGTCCTGGAACGCCTCGCCCCCGGGCTCGTCACGTTCACCGACGAGAACGGCAGGACCCTCTACGACCTGCCCGGCGCGCCGCGCCCCGATCCGGAGACGCCCGCGCCCGTCCGGTACGTGCCGGGCTTCGACAACCTGCTGCTCTCGCACGCCGACCGGGCCCGGATCATCACCGAGGAGGACCGCGGGCGCGTGTTCACGGTGAACGGCATCATCCGCGCGACCGTGCTGGTGGACGGCTTCGTCCACGGCATGTGGAAGATGGAGCGCAAGCGCCGGGCCGTCACGTTGAGCATCGACCTCTTCCGGCCGGTCTCGGACGCGGACCGGGCCGCCCTGGTCGAGGAGGGCGAGCGCCTGATGGCCGCGGCCCACCCCGCAGCCGACTCCCGCGAGGTCGTTTTCTAGTCGGGGGCTTCGGCCTGGCCGAAGATGTCGGGGGTGAGGCCGTCGGGGTCGAGGTTGGCCAGGAGGGTTCTCAGGGTCTCGCGCATCCGGAGGACCTGCTCGCGGCTCAGCGGGTCGAACAGGAGGCGCCGCACTTCCTCGACGTGGCCGGGTGCGGCCTTCTCCAGGGCGGCGAAGCCGCCCTCGGTGAGCTCGGCGATCGTGGTGCGGCGGTCGTTCGGGGGCTTGACCCGGCGGACCCAGCCGGACTCCTCCAGGCGGGCGACCGCGTGCGAGAGGCGGCTCGGGGACGAGCGGACGATCCCGGCCAGCTCGGTCATGGTCATCGCCCGGCCGGGCGCCTCCGAGAGCATCGCGAGGATCATGTAGTACGTGTGCGGCATGCCCGAGTCGCGCTGGAGCTGGCGGTCCAGCGCCTCGTTCAGCAGCCGGGAGGTCCACAGGAACGCGCGCCAGGTCTGCTGCTCGTCGTCGTCCAGCCAGCGGGGCTCGCTCATGGGGCAAGTCTAGCGAATGTTTGAATGCTCAAGTATCATGGGCGATGTTTGAACGTTCAATAGAGTGGAGGGCCGAGCCGTGATCAGGATGCCGGTGCTGTACCTCAGCCACGGGGCGCCGCCCCTCGCCGACGACGCCGAATGGACCGCCCGGCTCGCCCGCTGGGCCGCCGACCTGCCCAGGCCCGCGTCGATCCTCATGGTGTCCGCGCACTGGGAGGAGGCCCCGGCCACCGTCGGCGCCACCCGCACCGTGCCGCTGGTGTACGACTTCTGGGGCTTCGAGCGCCGGTACTACGAGGTCCGGTACGAAGCACCCGGAGCCCCCGAACTCGCAGCAGAACTGCACAAACTCGTCCCCGGACTGCACCGGGACGAGGAGCGCGGCCTCGACCACGGCGCCTACGTCCCCCTCGTCGAGATGTACCCCGACGCCGACGTCCCCGTCCTGCAGATGTCGATGCCCACGCTGGACCCCCGCCGCCTCTACGACCTGGGCCGGCGCCTCGCCCCGCTGCGCGACCAGGGCGTGCTCATCGTCGGCAGCGGCTTCACCACCCACAACCTGCGCGAGATACGCCCCGGCGCCGACGCGGACCCGCCCGCCTGGTCGGCCGAGTTCGACGAGTGGACCGACCGGGCCGTGACCTCCGGCGACGTGGACGCGCTGCTCGACTTCCGCGCCAAGGCCCCTGCGGCCGCGATCGCGCACCCGCGCACCGAGCACTTCGCCCCGCTGTTCGTCTCCCTCGGCGCCCACGAGGGCGGCGGCGACGACCGGCGGGCCGTCATCGACGGCTACTGGCACGGCCTGGCCAAGCGGTCGTTCCAGCTCTCCTGAACCGTCACCCCATGTCGGCGAAGCCGGTGCGCCAGGACGGCACCTGCGGCTTCCACCCCAGGCTCAGCGCCAGGGCGTTCGACACCGGACGTCCGGTCGTGGCCGCGTGCCGCCCCGCCGTGCCCGGGGTGGGCGCGCCCAGCGCCGCGCTGTAGACCGGGAGCCAGTCGGCCGTGGTCGCGGGCTCGTCGTCGACCACGTTCACCGGACCGGCCGGCCAGTCCAGCGCCGCCAGCGCGGCCGAGGCCGCGTCGTCGGCGTGCACGAACGACGTCCACGCCGGAGCCAGCCGCAGGCTGCCCGCCCGCACCCGCTCCGCGATCGCGCCGTCCGGCGCGTACCACGTGCCCGGACCGTAGAGCGCTCCATAGCGCAGCACCACACCGCGCGGCATCGACGCGACGGCCTCCTCCAGCGCGATGACGCCCTCGGACGGCGGCAGCTTGGGGTCGAGCGGGTCGCTCTCCACCGCGGGCCGCTCGCCCGGCACGTACACCCACGCGATGCTCTGCGCGATCATCAGTTCGACACCGGACTCCCCGGCCGCCTCCACCAGGTTGCGGGTGCCGTGCACGCGGAGCCGGGAGTTGGCGTCGAAGTCCTCCGCGGCCAGGTCGGTGAGCTGGTGGACGATCGCGTCCGGCCGCTCGGCGGCGACCACCGCGCGCACCGCCTCCGCGTCGAACACGTCGAGAACGATCGGCCGGGCCTTCTGGTCGGCGATGGACCGGGCGCGCCCGGCGCGGCGGGTCGTCCCGGCTACCTCGTGGCCCGCCTGCACGAGCAACGGGACCAGCCGGCGTCCCACCACACCGGTCGCGCCGGCGACGAGAATCTTCAAGGGGGGTACCTCCACGATTTGCACACCATTGTGGTCGTCCCGACGGCAGCTTAGGCAGACTCGCGGCCCAGGTCACACCCGGACCGGTGAATCGGCGCCCACTCGTCCGTTCCATAAGACCACGGACGGTCATCGATCCGCGGCTCTCCGCTGCACGTTACGCCGCACGAGCGGCAGCCGTACCTCGAAGAGCGCTCCCCCTGCGGGGGCCTCACCCACCGTGAGCGTACCGCCTTGCGCCCTCACCAGGTCACGCGCTATGGCCAGGCCCAGCCCGGCACCGCCCTCGTCGCGGGCACGGGCGTCGTCCAGGCGCACGAAACGCTCGAAAATACGCTCCCGGTCGGCGGGCGGCACCCCGGGCCCGTCGTCGGCGACGCGCAGGACGGCCGCACCGCCGGCTTCGTCGAGTGTGAGCAGGACGACACCGGCGGCGTGCCGCTCGGCGTTGTCCAGGAGGTTGCCCAGGACGCGCGCGAGGCGCCCCTCCGGACCGGCGGCGGTCGGCGAGGCCCGCACCTCGGCCTCCACCCTGACGCGGCGGCCGCCGCCGGAGCGCCGCGCCGCCTCCTCGTGGACGAGGTCGGCCAGCTCGACCGGCCTGGCCCGCTCCGCCGGGGACGGCCGGTCGCCCGCGTCCAGGCGGGCGAGCAGCAGCAGGTCGGCGGCCAGGTGCTGGAGCCGCACGACGTCGTCGACCAGGCCGTCCAGGTCGAGCAGCTCGGGGTGCGCGGCGGCCACCTCCAGCTGGGTCCGCAGCGACGCGATCGGGCTGCGCAGCTCGTGCGAGGCGTCCGCGACGAAGCCGCGCTGCCGCGCCACCGACCCCTCCAGCGCCGCCAGCGTGGCGTTGGTGGTGACGGCCAGGCCGGCCACCTCGTCCCGCGACCCGGGCTCCGGGACGCGGCGGGTCAGGTCGCCCGAGGAGGTGATCGCGGCCATCTCGGCGCGGATCGCCTCCACCGGGCGCAGCGCCCGCCGGGTGACCAGCCAGGTGACCGCGGCGACCACGGCCAGCAGCACGGGCAGGCCGACCAGCATCGCGCGGGCGACCGTCCCGACCGCGTCCCGGGTGGTCGACAGGTCGGCGCCCGCCCGCACCGTGAGCGTCTCCCCGCCGGGCGTGGACACCCGCAGGGTGGCGAACCGGTAGTCGGCGGTGTGGTCGTCGACGGTCGCGGTGCCGCCGGTGAGCCGCGGATCGTCGGAGATCTCGCCGCGGCCGGGCCGGGAGTCGTCGTCGCCGCGCTCGTGGTCCCCGTCGTCGTCCTCCGGCGCGGCCGGGACGGGGACGGGCCGTCCGGCGGGGACGCCGTCGACCGCCCGCAGGTCGTCGTCGGCCGCCCGCACCCGGCCCCGGGAGTCGATCACCTGGAGGGGGTGGTCCTCGGCGTCGGGCAGGTCGAGCCGGTCGTAGGGCGTCCCGGCGGCCAGCTGCGCCGCCACGTCCCGCGCCGCGACCTCGGCCTCCAGGCCGGTCCGCCCCGCCAGGTCGGCGCGCAGCAGCAGCACCACGGCCAGCCCGGCGACGATCAGCGCGCCGGCGACCACGGCGGTGGCGGCCGCCGTCGTCCGCGCCCGTACCGACCGCACCCCCATCCGCCTCACGGCCGGTCCCGCCCGCCCGCGCCGCCGTCGGTGGCCAGCCGGTACCCGGCGCCCCGGACGGTGACGATGGAGCGCCGCCCGAACGGCGCGTCGATCTTCCGGCGCAGCGCGCTCACGTACACCTCGACGATGTTGGGGTCGCCGTCGTAGGCGAAGTCCCAGACGTGCTCCATGATCTGCGCCTTGGACACCACCTGGCCCGCGTTGACCGCCAGATGCTCCAGCACCGCGAACTCCTTGGCGGTCAGCTCCACCTCCTCGTCCCCGCGCCGCGCCCGCCGCGCCGCCGGGTCGACGGTGAGGTCGCCCAGCAGGATCGACGGGACGGCCCCGCCCCGCGACCGGCGCCGCAGCAGCGCCCGGATCCGGGCCAGCAGCACCACGTACGAGAACGGCTTGGTGAGGTAGTCGTCGGCGCCGGTGTCCAGGCCCTCGGCCTCGTCGTACTCGCCGTCCTTGGCGGTCAGCATCAGGATCGGGGTCTCGTCCCCGGCGGCGCGCAGCTCGGCGCAGACCCGGTAGCCGTTGAGGCCGGGCAGCATGATGTCCAGCACGATCAGGTCGTAGCCGCGTTCCAGCGCCCGGTCCAGGCCGGTGCGGCCGTCGTGCGCGACCTCCACGGCGAAGCCCTCGGCGGCCAGGCCCCCGGCCAGGGACGCGGCGAGGCGTTTCTCGTCCTCGACGATGAGCAGGCGCATGCCCCACAGGGTGCCAAACCCGAGCTGAAGCTTTCTTCAGGTGGCTTCAGGTTCGGCTCAGGTAGGCCCGGCAGTGTGGCGGTCGTTCACAGCGGAACGCGATCCACGGGAGGGATCATGCGGAGGATTCTGGTGACGGTCGTCGCGGCGGGAGTGCTGGCCGCCGGGGGAGCGGGCGCCGCTTTCGCGGCCCAGGGCGACGACCGGGGCGGCCGGGACGGCGAAGGCCGGGACGACCGCGTCGCGGGCGTCCGGGTGGCCGATGTGAAGATCACCGCCGAGCGGGCCGCGGCGGCCGCGCTCCAGGCGGTCCCGGGCCGGATCGAGTCGCTGGAACTCGACGACGACGACCGCGACCGGGTGGTCTGGGACGCCGACGTGCTGGCCGACCAGGGCGGCGCCCGGCGCGAGGTGACCGTGGACGCGACCACCGGCAAGGTGATCGCCAACCGGGCGGACAAGGACGACAAGGACGACGACGGCGACGACGACCGGGGCGACGACGCCGCGGAGGCCACCGGCCTCAAGGGCGCCAAGCTGGACGCCGCCCGCGCGGTCCAGGCCGCGCTGAAGACCGCCCCCGGCACGGTCACCTCCGTCGAGTTCGAAGATGGCCGATACTGGCAGGTCGACGTGACCGGCGCGGACGGCAAGGAGCGCGAACTGAACGTGGACGCCGCGTCCGGCAAGGTGACGGCCGACACCGCGGACACCGACGACGACGGCGACGACGACTGACCGCCGGTTCTGACCGGGCCCTGACTGGACACGGGTTTACTTTTCGTCTCCACTGAGCAGGTTCCAGCATTGCGCGCCCGGTTTCGCGTCAGGGCTCGGCCGACAGGAGGTCACGGGGTATGCGGATCAGTCTCGTCCAGGGGGACATCACCGAGCAGCAGGTGGACGCGGTGGTGAACGCCGCCAACTCCTCGCTCCTGGGCGGGGGCGGCGTCGACGGCGCCATCCACAGCAGGGGCGGCCCGGAGATCCTGGACGAGTGCCGCAGGCTGCGCGCCTCGCACTACGGGGGCGGCCTGCCGACCGGGCAGGCGGTGGCCACCACGGCGGGCCGGCTGCCGGCCCGCTGGGTGATCCACACGGTCGGCCCCGTCTACTCGGCCGCCGAGGACCGTTCCGAGCAGCTGGCCTCCTGCTACCGCGAGGCGCTGCGGGTCGCCGACGAGCTGGGCATCGAGTCGATCGCGTTCCCCGCCGTGTCCGCGGGCATCTACGGGTGGCCGGTGGAGGACGCGGCGCGGATCGCGGTGGGCACGGTCCGCTCCACCCCCACCAAGATCAACGACGCCCGGTTCGTGCTGTTCACCGAGGACGCCTTCGAGGCGTTCGAGCGCGCCATCTCGCCCTGACCCCGCCGCGGGCCTCTCCGCCCGGTCTCCGGGGCGCTCAGCCGTCCCCGGGGCCGGGCGGCACCACGAGGACGGGGCGCCGGGCGTGGTGCAGCACGCGGTTGGACACGCTGCCGAGCAGCACCGACTTCACCGCCGACAGGCCGCGCGAGCCGATCACGACGAGGGTGGCGTCCATCTCCTCGGCGACGTCCACGATCGCCGCCCAGACGGGCCCGTTGCCGCGTTCGGCCCGCGCCGTGGCCTCGGGGAACCCGGCGGCGGCCGCGAGCCCGGCGCCCTCCCGCGCGACCCCGGTGGCCTGGCGCTCCTCTTCCCACTGCTCGCCCTCGTCCGGCAGGGGCACCGCCGTCGCGCTCGTGGCCAGCGCCGACAGGGTCAGCTGGGTCAGCAGCGGCTCCCACACGGTCACGACGACGGCCGGTTCCGGCCGGACATGGCCGCCGGCGTAGGCGATGGCGGCATGGGCGTCGGCGGATCCGTCGTAGGCGATGAGGATGGTCATATCCCCTGACATGTCCGAGGGTGCCTAAGGCGGAACGCCATGACGGACAAATCGCGGTCAACCTCTCGGCGGGCGCCCTCCGCCGGGCGGGCCCGCGAACGCCTGGGCCAGGCCGAGCCAGCGGTCGGCGTCGGCGCCGCGCGCGGTGACGGCCAGGTCGGCGCGGTTCCGGCGCTGCGTCACCAGCAGGCAGAAGTCCAGCGCGGGCCCGGTCACCGACTGCGCGGCGTCCTCGGGGCCCCAGGTCCACTCCTCGCCGTCCGGCCCGGTCAGGACGACCCGGAACGCGTCGGCCGGGGCCTCCAGGCCGCGGTTGAGGTAGGCGAAGTCGCGGGTGCGGACGCCGATGTGCGCCACGTGCCGGAGCCGGGCGGTGGGCGCGCGGACGGCGCCGAGCGCGTCGGCCACGTCCTGGCCGTGCGCCCACGTCTCCATGAGCCGCGCGGTCGCCATGGACGCGGCGCCCATCGGCGGCCCGAACCACGGCAGGCGCGCCCCCGCCGGAACGGCCGCCAGCGCCGCGGCCATCTCTCGCCGCCCCGTGCGCCAGCGTTCCAGGAGCGCGGCGGGCGGTTCCGCGGCGCCCTCGGCCGCGCCCTCCTCGACGAACCGCTCGGCCCTCGCCGCCGCCAGGATCTCCCCGAAGGCGTCCGGGTCGGTGGCCGCGATGACGGCCTGGCGGTCCGTCCAGGCCAGGTGGGAGATCTGGTGCGCGACCGTCCAGCCCGCGGCGGGCGTCGGCACGGTCCAGTCGGGCAGCGGGGCCACCAGCGCGTCGAGGGAGTCGCCCTCGGCGGCCAGGTCGGCGAGCAGGGTGCTGAGGTCGGGCATGGGGCAAGGATCTCCTACGCCGGGGGGACCAGGGCGCGGGCCGCCGGGTAGTCGGCCTTCCCGTTGGGCAGCCGCAGCGACTCGTCCGTCCGGACGAACGCCTTCGGGATCTTGTAGCGCGCCAGCCGCTCGGCGCAGGCCGCCCGCAGCGCGGCGTCGTCCGGCGCCCCCGCGGGCCGCAGCACCGCGACGATCTCGGTCCCCCAGCGCTCGCTGGGACGGCCGACCACCAGCGCGTCGGTCACCCCGGGCAGGCCGCGCAGCACCGCCTCCACCTCCTCCGCGAACACCTTCTCGCCACCGGTGTTGATCACGGTGGCCTCGCGGCCGTGCACCTCGATCATGCCGTCCGCCAGCAGCCGGGCCCGGTCGCCCGGGACGACCACCCGCTCCCCGCCGACCGTGAGGAACGTCGCGGCGGTGCGCTCCGGGTCGCCGAGGTAGCCGAGCGGGATCGCGCCGCCCTTGGCCAGCCAGCCCAGCTCCCCGCCGTCTCCGGGCGTCAGCCGCCGCGTGCGGTCGGCGCTGAGGACCGCGGAGCCGGGCGCGGGCCGGAACGGCCGGTTCCCGCTGCCGCGCCGGGTGACCGCGAAACCGGACTCCGAGGAGCCGAGCACGTCGGTGATCCTGGCATTCGGCATCCCGGCCAGCAGCCGCCGCTCCACCCCGGGGTCGATCGCCGCCGCCGAGTTGATCAGGGTGCGGAGCGCGGTGAGGTCGTGGTCGCCGCGCTCCACGGCGTCCGCGAGCGGCCGCGCGAACGCGTCGCCGACCAGCGGCATCCGGGTGACGCGCTCGCGGGCGGCGGTGGCCAGCAGGCCGTCGGCGTCCAGGCCGTCCACCCGGTCCGGGAAGACCACGGTCGCGCCGCCGCACCAGCCGCCCAGCGCCGACCAGGTCCCGGCGCCGTGCATCAGCGGCGGCCCGACCAGCACCCGCGCGTCGGCCTTGGCGGCCAGCTCCACGGCCCGGCCGAGATCGCCGATCGGGACGTTCGCGCGGTCGCGCATCCCGAGCGGGCCCGCGATCAGGTCGCCGATCCGCCACAGCACGCCCTTGGGCAGGCCCGTGGTGCCGCCCGTGTAGAGGATGTGCAGGTCGTCGGGGCAGGGCCGGACCCCTTCGGCCTCCAGTGACTCGGCCGACGCCGCGGCGAGCGCGGCCTCGTAGTCGAAGGCGCCGGGCGGCACCGCGTTCCCCGAGTCGTCGGCGACCTGGAGGAGTAGCGGCGGCGGGTCCAGGCGGGCGGCGACCCGGCCGATCACATCGGCGAACCGGGCGTGGTACAGCACGGCCCGGGGACGGGCGTCGTCGAACAGCTGCGCCAGCTCGTCGTCCACGTACCGGTAGTTGACGTTGAACGGGGCTACCCGCGCCTTGTGCGCGCCCAGCAGCCCCTCCACGTACTCCGGGCCGTTGTGCAGGTAGAGGGCCAGGTGGTCGTGCGGCGACTCCCAGGGCCGGACGGCGGCCGGGTCGCCGCGCAGGCCGAGGCCGTGGCCGTGCAGGACGCGCGCCAGCCGCCGGGTCCGCTCGGCGACCTCGCGCCAGGTCATCCTGCGGTCGCGCCAGACCAGGCACTCGCGGTCGGGCACGGCGGCGGCGATCGCCTCGTGCAGGGTGGCCAGGTCGAGCTGCGGCATCGGCTCTCCTCCCGGAACGCGTGGGATCACCGTAATGGACCGCTTACCGAATCCCGTTCAGCGGGGCCGCCATACCCTCGGAGACGTGTAGGTGGACCCTCCGGGGACGGGAGAGACAGGGGGCATCTCGCCCCGACCCGCGGCCGTGACCGGACCTTGGGAAACAGGACGCGGAGGGCGCCCGTCCGGCCGGATCTCGTGACGGCCCGGACGGCAGCGATGCAACCGCGCATGGAACCAGGCGCCGACCAGGCCGCCCGCGAACGAGAACGCGGCAGCCAGAACAAGAATCCACGTGACGCCCTCCATCAAGGCGGTTCCCAGGGGCCTCATCGGGCCGGGCCCCGGTACGAGGGCGACAGCTCATCGGCCTTGCCATCCGCCTCGCGGATCTTCTCCCTGACCTCTTCCTCGGTGCTGCCGATGACGTTCCGGACCAGCCCGGCCTCGATCTCGGCGGGGGTCAGGGCGTGGCGCCGCCAAGCCGTCCAGACCGATTCGCGTCCCCGATAGGTGATGAACGGCTCCCCCCATCGCCCCTGCGGCTCGGGCACCTCCGGCAGCGGGTCCTGAGGGCTGATGAACGGCGCCTCATTCCGGTAATCCTTCGCAGTCATGCGATCACTCCCCGTTCTGTGTTCTGCGCCACAGACTGCCCCGCCAACCCGTACCTTCGGAAGGTGAACTCATGAAACTCACCCCCTCCGCGACCAGGGAGAGTCCATGTCCGGCACCCCCCGCCGCCTCGACCCCGACCACGACATGTACGACTGGGCGGCCGTTGAGCTGCACAGACTTCGCAAGGAAAGGAATGCCGGCCACAGAGAAATCGCGGACATCATCGGCCGGGATCGCTCGCTGATCTCAAAAATTGAGGCGGGTGAGTGCAGGCTCCAGGAGGATGCGGCGGACAGGATCGATCGTGCCTGGACCACGGGTGGCCTGCTCGGGAGGATCATCAGATGGGCGAAGTCGCGACATTCCTCCGAGTGGAGGGAAGAGCGCGCGGCGAGCGAATCCACGGCCGGCCAGATCCGGATCTGGGCCCTCGGCTGGATCCCCGTCCTCGCCCAGACCGAGGACTACGCCCGCGCCGTCTTCGTCGAGGGCGGGCGGCAGGACGTGGAGCAGGCGGTCAGGGCGGTCATGGAGCGCCAGAAGATCCTCGAACGGGACCACCCTCCACTGGTGTGGCTGCTCATAGACCAAGACGCGCTCGAGCACCAAGTGGGGAGTCGAGATGTCCACCGAGCCCAACTCGCTCGCCTCCTGGAATTGGCGGAGTCCCCGGAGTGGACGGTCAGGATCGTCCGGCGGTCCGCGGGTGGACATGTAGGGCGAGATGGAGCGTTCGAGCTGTATAGGGTGGGCAACGAGGACATTCCCTACACCGAGACGCTCGGCCCTGGTCGACTTGTGAGGGATGCGTCGGAGACGGCCCAATACGAAGTATGGTTTCGCCGGATCGGAGACGTCGCGGAGTCCAAGCACGCGTCCCTGGCCTTGATCCGGGAAATCATGGAGGGATTCAGATGATCAGGTGGCGTAAGTCCAGCCGTAGCGAGGGGAGCGTCAACGGGGCCTGCGTCGAGGTGGCCAGGCTGGACGCCCGTGTCGGCGTGCGCGACTCCAAGGACCCGGAGGGGCCCAGGCTGGCGCTGCCCGTCGAGTCCTTCGCCGGTCTGCTCCGCGAGGTCAAGGATGGCAAGCTCGACCTGTAGTCCCAGAGACGCCACAACCCCGTCCCGCCGAGAAGGATGAGACGGACGAGCCGCGGTTGAACGTACGCACTTTCGACCTCGTCCCAGAGGTGCGGTCTCCGGCGACGCGTGCAGGGTTCCGAGCAGCCAGCCCTGCGCGGAGCCACCCCGGTCCGGCTGCCGAAAGCTGTGCGAGTCCGACCTGGACACCGCAGCGTTGATCGAGCAAGTTATCGACAGGTTGGCCGCGGTCGGGTCGACGCTGGGACGACCGCTCGTCGACACCCTGGAACACAGCGAACTGCGTTACCTTAAGGAGCTACGTCCCGGAAGCCGTGGCCGGTCAGAGATCCGGGTGCTGTTTATCTTCACCCCCCGACCGTGCCGCGATCTTTCTCGTAGTCGGTGACAAGGCCGGGCAGCGGCCCGTTGGTACGACGAGGCCATCTCACTGGTCGTGGCCCGCTACGCCGAGTCTCGGGCCGCGAAGCAGAAGGAGGCCAGACGATGAGCAGCGGACACCGCTGGCAGGACATCAAGGCCGAAGCACACTGCTGCAATCCCGGGCTGGCAGATCCCGAGCGCCAGGCCCAGGCACGCGCCGAACTGGACGCCCATGTCGCCGGACACCACCGCAAGGAACTTCGCAAGGCCATCGGTAAGACGCAGGCCGAGGTCGCCCAGATCCTCGGAGCCTCACAGTCCCGGGTATCCCAGCTCGAGAACGGCGACATCGAAGCGATGGAGTTGGAGACGCTCCGCGCCTACGCCACCGCGCTCGGCCGGCACGTGGACATCACCGTCAGCGTCGGCCCCACTCCATCAAGCTCGCCTGAACCGCGAAGGCTGACAGCAACAGCAGCCACCAGTCCAGCCACGGCGCACGGCTCTGCGATCGTGACACAGCCGCTCCAGAGTCGAGCATCGATGCCTGGGAATGCAGCACCTAATGACTGCCATGGGGAGAGCCACAGCAAGGTCCTCGAGTAGCTCGCGCTAGCCGGAGGCATCGGATCCGGCCAGCATCACGAAATATGCGTGGTAGCGCGTTACTCTCGGTTGCATGGAACCCGCGATCGCAACACTGCTTCGACGCCTTGTCGAGGGGCCGACATTCCTGCTGCTCGGGCAGGCGATCGACGATCTCGTCCCAACGGTTCCGGACCCTGCTCTCGTTGGCTCGCATGCCGAGGCGGCTCATGCGGCTTATGTCGACTATGACCGGACCGTGATGAGGCAGCCCGCACCGCAGTGGTTGGCGGACGCGGCCGACTATCCATGGAACGGCGTGTTCACGTCACGCATAGACTCCGGGTTGTATGGGCTGTTCCAGCGGGACTGGCGCAGGGTAGATCCGACCGGACAACCGCAGCTTGGCAGACACCCCAGGTCGGCAACATCACTGCAGTTGCGCCATCTGTTCGGAGGTCTGGGACTGCCGGAGGAGGAGCGGCCACCTACCGACGCTGTCGCTGAGGTGGAATCGCGGGCCAGGGCTGCTGAGATATTGAACGCCCTCGCGGACACTATCATCACGCCTCGAGGCGTACTCATCATTGATGGTTACCGCGCGGACGACTGGTTGCGACCACAGGAGCTATTTACCTTCGCGACCCGGCTGCAGGCCGGACAAGCGCACCTGTTCTCGGCCACCGACGAGTTGCTCGGCAATCCCTTCATCCGTGCTGCTCAAGAGCGTGGGGTGCTTATCACGCATTGTGAGAGCTTCAACGCTGTGCTCTCAGCGCTGGAGGACTCTGGCCGCTTTCAGCGGCTCGACGCCGGACGGAACGCGCGCGGGGGACGGTTCATCCCCGTTGGCGACACCTTTGCTGAGGTGGATATTGATACGTGGAATCGCGTGGTTGTTGCTGCCCGACCCGTCAACACAGAACTTCTCGAACCCTTCACATCGGCCTCATCAGCGATGAGATATGAGCGATTCCGGCATTTTCTCGGTTCTGGCGAAGGGCAACCACAGTGGAAGGCTGTGGCCAGTGGCTACAACCTGACCCGTGACTTCGAGTCCAAGTTGTTGCACCGAGTGCAATCGGCCCTTGACGAGTTGGGGCTTCCTGAGCCCCTTATCGTTGCAGGGCAAACCGCGACTGGAAAGACAATCGCGCTGTGCGCACTCGCCCTTGAGGTAGCGCGTTCCGGTGAAGCTGCGGTCCTGCATCGGTCGGTGCGTGGCGAGCGGCCAACGTTGGCTGCCATCGAGGCCTTCGCATCGTGGGCGGATCAGAGCCACGGACTGCCGACGCTGCTGGTCTGGGACGGCATGGTTGACGTTGATGAGTACTACTTGCTCCAGCGACAGCTTAGCTCGCGGGGGCAGCGAGTCCTCATCGTCGGCAGCAGTTATCTGCCGCCGCCGGCCCACAAGCGACGCAGCATTATCCGTGTCGAACCGACCCTTAACCCGGAGGAATTTCGAAGGATGACGCAATGGTTGTCAGACTTCGATATCCCCATTCCCGGCAACCTCATGGAAGGTCTCGACTCCTCATTCCTCGCGCTGCTCTACCGACTGCTCCCTGAGACCGAGCGAGGCTTGCGACTTGGGCTCGTTCAGGAGGCGCGGGCGGCCGAGATCGAGCTGGAGAAGCTCTCCATGACCGCTTCCAATAATAGCGAGGCTCGGCTCACTGCTGTCGCGCGCGCGCTTACCGAAGCGGGCTTCAACATCAATGATTTGCGGCCGTCGGATCGCCCGAACGCGGAGTTGATTAATCTGCCTCTCGAGGAGCGGAGTGCGGCAGAGCAAATCACTTCTATGATCCTTGCAGTCGGCCGCCGTGGCCTCCGCATCCCCCTTGAACTGGCGCTGCGCGTTCTCGGCAAAGATGGCGCGGGTAAGCTTATTGACCTAGTCAAGCGCTTCGATATCTTTCGCTGGACGGAGGATGACACTGGTGACCAGTTCCTCGGCTCGCGGACGCCACTCGAGGCGGAGTTGCTTGCCCGTGAGGACCTGTCCATCCGTACCGAGGTCGAGGTCGCCGTCCAGCTGATCACTAACCTGCGGCCACTTTTTGACCGGTGGGGCGGCGGAGAGGTCCAGTTCATCGCCGACCTGATGGAGAAGATCGGACCGCAGTCCGACGATCATCGCTATGCGCCTCACTATCTGGAACTCGCGACCGCTTTCGGCGAGCTAAGGCATAGCCGAGGTCAGACGCACCCCAGACTATCCTTGTTGGAAGCCAATCTGACCCGCGAATACGTCATGTGGGCACAGCAGAACAGCGTTCTGGCGTCGGCGGAGCGGCTCCAACTCATGCGTGACGTTCAGCGGATGCTTGAGGACACGCTTGAGGACGCCGACGCATCGCCGCAGTCCCGACTAAATCTGTTGGTTGAACTTGCTAGCGCTGAGGGCGCACAGATCTTTGAGCTGACAAATTTCGATGAGGACGCAACAGCTTCCCAAGTGCTCGCTCTCATGACGGATGTAACCCGGGCGGCACTGCGGGCCCGCGCTCTTGATCCAGAGAATGTCTACCCCGTTGATGTCATCGCTTGGACAACACGGAACGCAGTGAGGTCCGGAATGCTGCAGGGGCATGACCGACTGGACTTGTTGGCCAATGCCCAGGCATCGCTTGCATCTCTTGACCCTGGGTCGCTCAGCCCTTCCCAGCAGGCCAAGTACGACCTGCGTAATGTGGAGATAGCGGAGTTGCTCGAAGACCCAGCTATGGAGACGAAGCACCTGGTCGCGCTCAGCAACAACAACGATCCCGTCGCATATTACTTCCTTGCATTGCTTGGCGCTCGCGCGGAAGGGGATGGGCCAAAGGTCGCCGTACAGGTCCTGCTTCAGGCGCCACCCGAGGTGCGGTCCGACTGGCGGTGCTCACGGCTCCTGCTCGACCTGTTCTGGGAGTCTAAGACCGGCAAGCGGTTCCTACGCGGTGAGCGCGAGATCGTCGCACTCACCGAACATGACTGGCATGAGTGCCTGACTATAGCTGACGCCATACCCGACGCTGGGGGATACGACCGGTATCGGAGAGATTTCTTGCGCGGTCTCAGCCTGTTCCACCGAGGACAGTACCAGAGCTCAAAGGCGGTCTTCCGCCAACTTGATGACGAGTCACGCGACCTATCGTCGCGCGTCATTTCCAAATACCTCGCCTCCAACTCTGACGGTACCGCAGCCCTATATACGGGCCGAGTTATCTCAGCAACTCCAGACGGGCGCCGTGGCGTCGCCTGGGTCAACGAACTACACATCGAAGTACCCTTCATCCCGATAAGATTTTCGGTATCCGATTACCGAAAAAGGGGCGAGATTTTGCCTGCGTTCCATATCGCATTTAATATGCGGGGTGCGCTTGCTGACCCGATCAGCCGGTTTGCAGGCGTCGCAAGGCGGTCGGCTGATGCAAAGTGAGGTGACGGATTTTCGTAACCGTTGCGTCGTATTGTCGGCCCACCGAAGCATCTGTGTGGGGCTGCCATTTGACAATTCCTTCCTGGAATCGTGGCCGACCAATGTGCACAGCGATGCAGATTTCGCAAGGCTGGTGTCGGTGGCGTACCGGTTGTGGCGAGAAAGCTGGAAACTCGACATTGGATTTCTGATCGGTAACCGGCGTAGCGGCGCGGCGTACGAGTTCGATCAGCTGGTTTATAACTTGCGCACCGCGGCCCAGCACACCGACAACCGTGGCGCTGAAGATCGCTCGCAACGATGGCTCAGAGACGCTTGCGCGGGGCGGGATCCCGAGACCAGAGACGATTGGCACCAATGCGGCACCTTACTGATGAAGTCCCTCAACGCGGCGGTGGAGGTCCTGAACCAGAAGGCCGCCATCGTAAGACGCGATCAAACTCGCCGGGCTAACTGGCAGGCCAAGGTGGGCGAGAGTCCGGAAGCCGCAATCACCAAGGTAGCTGCCGACCTTGGCTTGAGACTGAGCATGCATCAACGCAAGGAGCAATCTCGACGGATTACGAACCAGTGGAAGAATTACGTTCTACGGCCAGGAGAGGCGGCGGCGGACGCGTTGGCCGATCTCGCGGAGCGATCCCTCGTCTCACGGATGGATCCGCTACCGTGCGACTATCTGGATGTCCTAGACGAGCTTCGAGTCCTTGGGTCGCGAGATGCAGTGCCAGCACTGCATCTCGCGCACGCCGTCGCTGAGATTACTGGTGCTTCCGGCGAGGATTTTCTCAAGCAACTCGGCGCGACTTGGGCGTCGCTTCGCGGGTGAGATGCTGGGTGCATTTGGTTACTTTCGATCTTCTCGTGTGGTGTAGCGGGTCGGCGTACGGGTTCGGACTGGGTGGATCTCGCTAACCAGGGTTAATTGGTGATGGCGGGTGTGGTGTTGAGGGAGAGGCCTGTGGGGGGCAGGCAGCCGTCGATCACGCCGGGGTGGTGCTGGATCATCTTGAGCCGGTGCTTGATCATGCCGGCGAGGTCGTCCAGGTCGGTGGCAAGGAAGTTGACCATGGAGCGTTTCAGCAGCGACCACACCGTCTCGGCCGGATTCAGCTCGGGTGCGTAGGCGGGCAGGTAGAACACCGTCAGCCAGTCGGCGTGGGCGTCGATGAACTTGAAGAACGAGCGCGACGAGTGGGAGCTGCCCGGCGGACGCTTGGAGTCGTCCGACCTCACCCCGAGGGGGCCGTGGAGCGGGAAATCGCCGAAGAGACCGGTTGGACCGTCAATGCCGGTCCGCTCTTGGACATGTGGATCTACCAGCCGCTACCGGAGGCGTTGCCCGAGGGGCGCGTGGTCATCGTCACCTACGGCTGCACCGTGCTCGATCCTGATATCGAGCCGGTGGTCAGCCACGAGCACAAGCAACTCGGGCTGTTCACCGCCGCGCAGGTCCCTGCCCTGCACATGCCGGACGGGTACAAGCGCTCCATCGGCGACTGGTTCGCCAGGATGTGCCCGTGATGTCAGGCGGCACCCCCGACCCAGCCCTCGAGCGGCGGCCGACCGTCCATGCCATGTGGCGTTGGGCCACCCCACAAGCCCAGCGCGTCCTGACCACCGGCGACCTGGAGAAGATCCTTCGGTTCCACCGCTGCACCAACGGCCACGACCGGACCGGGCCCGGTGAACTCCTCGGCAACGACAAGTCCTACGTCTCGCTGCTGGAACTCGGAAAGCGCCGTTCTTCGTCTAGCTGCGCCTGGGTGAGCTTGTCCCGCTTGCGTTCCTCGGCCAGCCGGGCTCTGCTCTGACGGGCCATGAGCGCCTTGCGGCGTCGCTCGGCTTCCTCTTTGCCGCCGACACGTGCGATGTAGGCGTCACGGTCCCATTTGGTGTAGCTGCTCATCGCTCGGTCTCCTTCTCACCTCGTTCTTTTTATAGCCAGCCAGCGTGAGCGGTGCTCAGTGGGTGGCGCCGTCCAAGGTGCGGGTGCCGCGGTTCATGGTCGTGAGGCTGGGGCGGCCCTCGCCGACCCGGAACGTGCGCAGCGTGAGCAGTTGCGGTGTCTCGGGGGTGCGGATCGAGCGGACGGCCTTCATCGTCGCCGTGATCCCCGACGGTGTCACGTCCATGACCACGTAGCCGTGCGCGGCGGAGTTGAAGTACTCCAGGTGCGGGTTGCTGCCGCGCAGCGCCCACGTCAGGTCGGTCTCCGGCGGCACGATCAGCCCGCCCTGCCCGAACGTCGCCATCTCCACGAAGTTCGCCGAGGTCACCGAGCCGCCCAGCAGGCTCACCCCCACCGGGTCCTGGGACGGGTCGTCGAAGTCGGGCCGCAGGTACCCGGCGCCGAACGAGTGCAGGTCCCCGGTGATCGTGACCAGGTTGTCCACGTCCCGGAACGCGGTCAGCAGCCGCTGCCGCTCCACCGGGAACCCGTCCCACTGGTCGAGGTTGAGGAACACCGAGAAGCGCCCGCCGGACGTGGCGCGGGCGGGCAGGTCCGGGAAGAGCCGCTTCAGGTAGAGGTCGAGCAGCTTGAACTGCATGCACATCACCTCGTTCCCCCACACCTTCCAGGTGGCGGTGGAAGAGGTGATCTGGTCGGTGAACCAGGCGCGCTGCTCGGCGCCGAGCATGGTCCGCTCGGGGCTCAGCCGTTCCGGGCAGCCCGGGGTCGCGTACATGTCGAGCAGCCCCAGCCCGCACGGGGGCTTGGACCGGTAGGTGCGCTCGTCGGTCAGCACCAGGTCCATGAGCCCGCCGAAGCGCAGCGTCCGGTAGGCGGTGAGCGCCCCGGTCGGCCCGCCGGACGGGTCGAAGCGGGCACCGGCCGTCGAGTACTCCGACCACGCTTGGACCGAGGCCAGCTTCCGCTCGGGCGCGTAGTTGGCGGCCTCGTCCTCGGTGTCGGTGTCGTAGGCGCCGTAGGAGTCGTTGGCGAACTCGTGGTCGTCCCACATCTGGATCACCGCGAACCGCTCGTGCAGCCGCTGCAGGTCCGGATCGGACCGGTAGGTCTTGTAGAGGGCGCGGTAGTCGCCGAGGGTCTGGGCGGTGGTCCGGCCGCTCGGCAGCGTGATCTCGCGGACCTGGGCGCCCTGGAAGCTGGAGTCGGCGGTCGTCTCGTAGATGTAGTCGCCCAGGTGGACGACGAAGTCGAGGTCCTCCTCGGCCAGGTGCCGCAGCGCCGTGTAGTGGCCGTTGGTGTAATCCTGGCAGGAGATGTAGCCGAACCGCAGGCCCGCCGGGGACGATCCGGGGGCGGGCAGCGTGCGGAAGCGTCCGGTGCGGCTGGCGGTGCCGCCGACGATGAAGCGGTAGTGGTACGTCGTCCAAGGGCGCAGGGCCCGCGCCGCCACCCGCACCTTCACGGTGTGGTCGCGCCCTGCGGCGGCCGTGGTGACGCCGCGGACCAGCGGGGCGGCGAAGGACGCGTCGGCGGCGATCTCGTACGCGACCCGTCCGGCGGCATCCGGGGCGACCCGCGTCCACAGGACCACCCCGTCGGGGGACGGGTCGCCGGACGCCACGCTCTGCGGGAACACCTGCGGCGCCCGGAGACCGTTCCGCACCTGGAACAGGCGGGCGACCTCGTCCGGCGGCCCGGCCGAGGCGGGCACCGCCTCGCCGACCGACCAGGTCACCGCGGCGGCGAACGACAGGCCCAGGAACGTACGGCGGGACACCTCGGACACGGGGACCTCCGGGGGGCGAGGCGCGGCGGGGGACGGAGAACAGTGATCGACCCTGACGCTCCCGAAGGATCACCCGGTTATCAACAGGTGTCCGGCGCCCGGCGGTGACCGGAACCGGCAAACCACGGCACAATCGCAGCGTGGTCCCCACGCGCAAACCCCACGTGAAGCCGCAGGGAGCGGTGACCCGTGGCACCACCGCGCCCAACCGGCTGCGCCGCGTGGACCGCTGGATCGCCGCCACCCAGGCCGCCGGGCCGCTCCGCGCCGCCCGCGCCCCGCTCGCCGTCGACCTGGGGTACGGGGCGTCGCCGGTGACGACGGTCGAGTTCTACACGAGGCTCCGCGTGGTGGCCCCGGGCCTGGAGGTCGTCGGCATCGAGATCGAGCCCGACCGGGTCGCGGCCGGTCAGGCCGTGGTGGCGGGCGGCGCGTACGAGGGCCTGTCGTTCCGGCGCGGCGGCTTCGAACTCCCGGTGGAGCGCCCGCCCGTGCTGGTGCGGGCCTTCAACGTGCTGCGCCAGTACGAGGAGCCCGCGGCCTGGCGGGCCTGGGACGATCTGCGCGCCCGGCTCGCCCCCGGCGGCGTCCTGGTCGAGGGCACCTGCGACGAGATCGGCCGCCGCGCCGTCTGGGCCACCCTGCCCGCCGGGTCCGAGGAACCGGCCACGATCACGTTCGCCGCGCACCTGGCCACCCTGGAACGGCCGTCCGACCTCGCCGAACGCCTCCCCAAGACGCTCATCCACCGCAACGTCCCCGGCGAGCGGGTGCACGCGCTCCTGGCCGACTTCGACCGCTGCTGGGCGGCGGCGGCCCCGCACTCGGCGTTCGGCCCCCGCGCCCGCTGGATCGAGGCGGTGGCGCTGCTGTCCCGCACCCGGCCGGTGATCACCCGGCCCCCGTACGGCGGGCGGGCCCGATGGCGGCTGGGCGAGGTCACCTTTCCCTGGTCAGCAGTCGCACCCGCCGGCCCTTCTTCCCCGCGCCGCTGAGGATCTCGACCGTTCCGCGCTCGCCGTCCACCCGGACGCGGTCGCCGGTGCGCAGCCGCACGGTCGCGTTCCCGCAGCCCAGGACCGCCGGGACGGCCAGCTCCCGGGCCACCGCCGCCGCCCGCGACAGCGGCGCGCCGACATCGGTGACCAGGGCGCCCGCGCGCGGCAGCACCAGCGTCCAGCCGGTGTCGGCCACCCCCGTGACCAGCACCTCGCCCGGCGCCAGCGCCGCGGCCTGCTCGGGGCCGTCCAGCACCCGCACCGTGCCCTCCACGACCCCCGCGGCGCCGGGCAGGCCGCTGGTGGCGGCGCCGGCGGCCGGCTCGGGCGGGAACCCGGCCAGCGGCTCGGTCGCGTCGTGGAAGTCGGTGCGCCGCCCGCGGCTGCCCGCCCACCCGACCGGGTCGAACCGGCCGCGGATCAGGACCGGGTACGGGGCCAGCGCCGTGTAGCGCTCGTGGGTCCGGCGGCGCCGGGCCGCCAGGTCCGCCTGGGCGGCCCCGGCGTCGCCGTCCAGCACGGACAGGACCTCGTCGATCGTCAGGAAGAACACGTCGTCGTCGCCGAGGCCCGTCAGCTCCCCGGCGCGGCGCAGGAACGCCCGCACCACCGCGTAGATCCGCAGCACCTCCGACAGCGCCGACTCCCGGTCGTGCGCGGCCCGCGCCCACCGGCCGACGCGGCGCCGCGTCGCGGCCACCTCGCCCGGGTGGCGGTCCCGGAACCGCCGCCAGGCCGCCCGGCCCTGCTCCCGCCGCGCCCGCAGCCGCTCGTCCGCCTCCCGGCCCGACCCGGCCGCCAGCTGCTCCTCCAGCCACGACGGGTCCTCGGCCGTGCGCGGCATCGAGATCTCGAACTCGTGCGGGCCGCGATGCCCCCACCCGCGCAGGTAGACCGGCTCGGTGATCTCGCCGCGGTGCAGCCGCGCGAGGCCGTCCACCGGGCCCAGCGCGGCCGGCGCGGGCCCGTCCGGCTTCCGCAGCCCGGACAGCATCGCGTCCGCGTCGCCCTCGCCCACCAGCCGGTCCAGGTCGCGGCGCAGCGCGACCGCCGGCGGCGCGCCCTCCCGCCGCGCCGCCGCCAGCATGTGGCACGCCTCGACGAAGAACGGCTCCAGCTCGTGCCCCCACAGGTGCAGCAGGGCGCCCGGATCGTCCTCCCGGTCGATCCGGTCGCGCAGCTCCGCGCACCGCCCCGGCGACGACTCCAGGAAGCCGGGGAGCCGCCTGCGGAGGGCCCGGCCGCGCCGCGCCGCCCTCGCGGCCTTCGGCAGCACCTCGCGGGCGATCTCCGCCCGCGACATCGGCAGGCTCGGGATCTCCGCCTCCGGCGGCAGCCTGCCGAAGGACTCCTCCAGCAGGCTCTCCCGCGTGCCCCTCCCCATGCCCAGGGACGAGGCGCCGGCGAGCGCCGCCGCCACGCTGAGGTCCATGTAGAGGCGGCCGCCGATGTTGCCGTACGCGCGATACCCGCCGAGCCGGGGCACGGCCAGCGTCTCGTCCATGAACAGCCGCACCAGCGACCACGTGGACGGGGTCATCACGTCCGGGACGGCCTCGGCCAGATCGCCGTTGGACCACAGGTGGTCACCGGCCAGGCTGTCGTTCCACGCCTCCGTGGCCGACTCGGCGAATCCCGTGCTCGCGGGCGCGGCCTCGCCGCGTTCCGCCCCACCCGTGACGGGAAGGGCCACGAGGATGTACGGGTAGCCGTCGTGCAGGGCCCACTCGACGCTCACCGGCTGCCCGAACAGCGCCTCGGTCCGCTCGCCCAGCCGCGCCAGGGCCGCCGCCTGGTCGTCGTTCAGCACGGGCTCGTGCCGCCACCGCTTGGGCACCGGCTCCTCCACCACCGGCGGGCCGTCGGGACGCTCGGAGGCCACCGTCATCGTCGTCTTCTCCGCGATCCGCCGCTCGACGACGTGGCCGCTGCCCTTCTCCACCGTGTACACGTCCGGCGTGACCCGGCCGGTGATCACCGGCTCGCTCAGCCCCCACGCGGCGTTCACCACGATCCGGCCCGTCGCCGGCCGCCGCCCGGCCGCGGGGGAGCCCGGCGCGACCGTGGTCATCATCCCGGCGGCGTCCGCCCGCACCATCGACTGCACCAGCACGGCCATCGCCACCCCGTCGTGGTCGATGCCGTTGCGGATCCGGTACTCCAGGGCGCGGGCCGACCACAGCGACGCCCAGCACCGCCGGACCGCCGTCACCAGCGCCGCCTCCCCGCGCACCCACAGGACGGTCTCGTACAGGTCCGCCGGCGAGACCGCCTCCGGCACCGTCCCGGGCGGCGGCGACGACCGCACCGCGACCGGGTGGTCCTGCTCGCCCAGGCCCGCGTACGCCCAGCGCACCTGCGCCGCGATCTCCATCAGCGGCTCGTACGGCTGGAACAGCTCCGCGATCCGCCGCGCCGCGGCCTCCGCCGTCGCCGGCAGGTCGGGATCGACCCGCGCCGCCACCGACAGGATCGGGTCCCGCAGCCGGTGGAAGTCCACGAAGTAGCGGTAGGCGTCGGTGGTGAGGTGGAAGCCCTCGGGGACCGGCAGGCCCGCCGCGGCCAGCCTCGCCAGCATCGCGCCCTTCCCGCCCACCGTGGCGGGACCGGCTCCGGCGTCGTCGAGCGGCAGTACGAAGGTCCGCTGGGTCATCTCGCGCTCCGTCCCCGAAAACTCCCCCTCTTCGGAGTCGCATACCCGGGAACGGGCGGATGATCCTTACCGGAGCGAACCGGGCGGCGGGCTCAGCCGGTGCGGTGCACCTTCTGCGCGGTGGCCTGGACGCGCGGCTGCACGTCGATCCGGTCGATGTTGACGTGCGGCGGCCGGGTCACCGCCCACGCCACGCAGTCGGCGACGTCGTCGGCCACCAGCGGCTCGGGCACGCCCTGGTACGGCTTGGCGGCCTTCTCCTCGTCCCCGCGGAAGCGCACCAGCGAGAACTCCTCGGTCTTCACCAGCCCCGGCGCGATCTCGGTGATCCGCACCGGCTCGGCCACCAGCTCCAGCCGCATGACCTCGTTCACCGCGTAGGCCGCGTGCTTGGCCGCGTTGTACCCGGCACCGCCCTCGTACGGCTGGTGCGCCGCCAGGGAGGTGATGTTGACGACGTGCCCGGCGCCGCTCGCGATCAGCCCGGGCAGCAGCGCCTTGGTGATCCGCAGCAGCCCCAGCACGTTGCTGTCGTACATCGCCTGCCAGTCCGCCGGGTCGGCCTCGGCCACCGGGTCCAGGCCCAGCGCGCCGCCGGCGTTGTTGACCAGCACGTGGCAGTCGGCGACCGCCGCCGCCAGCGCGTCCACCGACGCCTGGTCGGTCACGTCGAGGGTGGCCGCCGCGATCCGGCCCGCGCCCGGCACGCTCCCGGAGATCTCCTCGGCCAGGGCGTCCAGCCGCTCCCGCCGCCGGGCGGCCAGGACGACGTTGAAGCCCTCGGCGGCCAGCCGCCTGGCCGTCGCCGCCCCGATGCCGCTGCTCGCACCCGTCACCACCGCCGTCTTACGCATGCGTCCAAGCCTCCCAGGCCCCGGCGGGCGGACGAACCCCCGGGGCGCCCGCGGATACCGACCGGCTGACCGGGACAATCACCCTGAACGGCCATTGAAAGGTAAAGGAGCCCCATATCGGGGGAACACCGACCCCGATCGGTAGGTTGCAACACTGGAGGTGGTGTCGGGTGCCGCGTCGTATCAACCGGGTCGCGACGGTCAGCGTTCACACATCGCCGCTCGATCAGCCGGGCACCGGCGACGCGGGCGGCATGAACGTCTACATCGTGGAAGTGGCCAGGCGGCTGGCGGCACGAGGCATCGAGGTGGACATCTTCACCCGCGCCACCTCGCGGGCCCTCCCGCCCGTCACCGAACTCGCCCCCGGCGTCCTGGTGCGCAACGTCGTCTCCGGCCCGTTCGAGGAGCTGGAGAAGACGGCGCTGCCCCGCCACATGTGCGGGTTCACCTCGGGCGTGCTGCGCGCCGAGGCGTCCTACGACCCCGGCCACTACGACCTCGTCCACACCCACTACTGGCTGTCGGCGCAGGCCGGGCAGGCCGCCAAGCGGCGCTGGGGCGTGCCGCTCGTGCACTCCATGCACACCATGGCCAAGGTCAAGAACCTCGCCCTGGCCGACGGCGACACCCCCGAGCCGGACGAGCGGGTGACCGGCGAGGAGGAGGCCGTCACCGCCTCCGACCAGCTCGTCGCCAACACCGCCGAGGAGGCGCGCGAGCTCATCGACCTCTACGGCGCCGACCCCGCCCGCGTCGCCACCGTCAGCCCCGGCGTCGACCTCTCCCTCTTCCAGCCCGAGTCGGCCCTGCTCTCCCACGGGTCGGAACGGCTCGCCGGCGGCACCGGCACCGCCCGGCACCGCCTCGGCCTGCGCCCCGACGCCTACGTCCTGCTGTTCGTCGGCCGGATCCAGCCGCTGAAGGCCCCCGACGTGCTGCTGCGCGCCGCCGCCCGGATGCTCGCCGACGACCCCGCCCTGCGCGAACGGCTCGTCGTGGCCGTGGTCGGCGGCCCCAGCGGGAGCGCCCGCTGCCGTCCCGAGGGGCTCCAGTCGCTGGCCGCCGAGCTGGGGATCACCGACGTCGTGCGGTTCGAGCCGCCCGCGCCGCAGGGGGAGCTCGCCGACTGGTACCGGGCCGCCGACGTGACCGTCGTCCCGTCCCACAGCGAGTCGTTCGGGCTGGTGGCGGTCGAGTCCCAGGCGTGCGGCACCCCGGTCGTCGCGTCCGCCGTCGGCGGGCTGCGCACCGCCGTCCGGGACGGCGAGTCCGGGATCCTGGTGCGCGGCCACGACCCGGCCGGCTACGCCGCCGTCCTGAGCCGCCTGCACGCCGAGCCCGCACGCCGCGCCCGGCTCGCCCGCCACGCCGTCCGACACGCCCGAAACTTCGGCTGGGACGCCACCGTGGACCGCCTCCTGGAGGTGTATACCGGTGCCTTGTCCCATCTCGACAGGGCCACCCTTCCCGCGGAGGTGACAGCATGACGGAGCGAAGCGAGGGCATGCTGTCGGTTTTGCCGGGGGGTGTGGGGGGTCGTCCCCCAACAAGGAGGACAGCATGACGGAGCGAAGCGAGGGCATGCTGTCGGTTTTGCCGGGGGGTGTGGGGGGGGCGTCCCCCAACAAGGAGGACAGCATGACGGAGCGAAGCGACGTCGGCCAGGATCACGGGGCCGTGATCGAGGAGACGCTGCGGGCGTCGGAGCTGGAGTACGACACCCCCCGGCCCGGGGCGTTCTTCGTCAAGCTCCCCGGGCAGCGCAAGCTCGCCACCATGACGTGGCTGATCATCGGCGACCACAGCCTGCACGTCGAGGCGTTCTTCTGCCGCCGTCCCGACGAGAACCACGCCGAGTTCTACCGGTTCCTGCTGGAGCGCAACGGCCGCATGTACGGGGTCGGCTTCGCCCTCGACGAGGTCGGCGACGTCTACCTGGTCGGCCGGGTGCCGCTGGCCTCCATCAGCCCCGACGAGATCGACCGGCTGCTGGGCTGCGTGCTGACCTACTCCGACGAGAACTTCGACAAGGCCCTCGAACGCGGCTTCAAGTCCTCCATCCAGCGCGAGTGGGACTGGCGGGTCAAGCGCGGGGAGAGCCTGGCCAACCTCCAGGCGTTCGCCTCGTTCGCCGACCCGGCCAACCGCACCGACGGCTGACTCCCGGGTCGCCGCCTATAAGCTTCGGTGTCATGGCGACCTTGGTATTGCTCCGGCATGGCGAAAGCGTGTGGAACGCCGAAGGGCTGTTCACCGGGTGGGTGGACGTCGACCTTTCCACGAAGGGCGAGGGCGAGGCGACCAAGGGCGGCGACCTGCTGCTCGACGCCGACATCACGCCCGACGTGGTGCACACCTCGCTGCTGAAGCGGGCCATCCGCACCGCCAACATCGCGCTGGACGTGGCGGACCTGCTGTGGATCCCGGTGCGCCGCTCCTGGCGGCTCAACGAGCGCCACTACGGCGCGCTCCAGGGCAAGAACAAGGCGCAGACGCGCGAGGAGTACGGCGAGCAGCAGTTCATGACCTGGCGCCGCTCCTACGACACCCCGCCGCCGCCGATCAAGGACGACGACCCGCTGTCGCAGGTCAACGACCTGCGCTACGCGGGGCTGCCGTCCGAGCTGATCCCGCGCACCGAGTGCCTGGCCGACGTGGTCGACCGGCTGCTGCCGTACTGGTACGACTCGATCGTGCCCGACCTGGCCGCCGGCCGCACCGTGCTGGTCGCCGCGCACGGCAACTCGCTGCGCGCCCTGGTCAAGCACCTGGACGACGTCTCCGACGACGACATCGTCGGCCTCAACATCCCCACCGGCATCCCGCTGGTGTACGAGCTGGACGACGACTTCGCCCCGCTCAAGCGCGGCGGCGAGTACCTCGACCCGGCCGCCGCCAAGGCCGCCATCGAGGCCGTCAAGAACCAGGGGGCCTCCGGCGCGGCCGCGGCGCCCGCCGCGTCCGCCCCGGCGCCGGGCAAGGAGCCCGCCAAGGGCAGGGCCGGCCGGGGCCGCAAGAAGAAGTAAGGCCCCGGAGGCTCTGAACAGCCTCGGAGGCCCTACGACGAATACCTGCCTGGAGGCGCAGGGCGGCTCCTGCGAAAGACCGCCCTGCGCCTGCAGGTGCATGCGGTGCCTGAGCGTACCCGCGTACCGCCGCGCAAACCAGGCCGGGGTCCCGCTTGCTCGGGACCGTGCCAGGACCGTGCCAGGTTCGGGCGTGGACGAGGGGCACCCGCAGGGCGGCCTCAGGGCAGGTCGACGATCTCCGCCGGACGCTGCCCCGTCACCAGGTAGACGACGTTCTCGGCCACGTGCACGGCGTGGTCGGCGAAGCGCTCGAAGTACCGTCCGGCCAGGGTGATGTCGACCGCCGGCTCCACCCCGTGCTTCCACTTGGGCGACAGCAGGATGTCGAACAGCCGGCGGTGCAGCTTGTCCATCGCGTCGTCGTCGGCGTCGAGCTCCAGGCCCATCTCGACGTCCTTCGAGGCGATCACGCTGCCCGCCTTGGCGATCATGCGTTCCGCGATCTGGCCCATCTCCAGCACCGTGGCCTGCAGCACCGGCGGCACCGCGGACTCGGGGTGCCGGCGCCGGGCGGTCTTGGCGATGTGCACCGCCAGGTCGCCCATCCGCTCCAGGTCACCGCTCATCCGCAGGGTGGTGATGAGCGTGCGCAGGTCGCCGGCCACCGGCTGCTGCCGCGCCATCAGGTCGAAAACGGTCTCCTCGATCTCCGCGTCGATCTTGTTGACGTTCTCGTCGCCGCTGATGACCTCTTCCGACAGCCGCAGATCGGCGTCCAGCAGCGCGGTCACCGCGCGGGCCATCGCGGAGCGGACCAGCCGGGTCATCTCCACCAGCTTGTCGGCGAGGGAGTCGAGCTCCTCGTGGTAGGCGTCGCGCAATTCGTGTCCCCAGGGGTGAGATCGAGGGCGTTGGAGGGCTAGGAGGGCGTTCGGGCGATTCGGACGATTCCGACGAGATTCTCGAGGGTTCCGAGATTCTCCCAGACAAGGGCGGAACCGGGCGGTACGGGTGGGACGAGGGTGGTGCGCTCGTCCGGCCGCCGGGCGGACTCGCCCAGCGCACACCTTGCCCCACCTGCATGAACCAACCCGAATAAAGAGGTGAACTTTGGGCGAACGCGCCCGCGTTACCAGGCCCCATAGTGCAGGAACGGACCGTCGGGCACTTACGATCCAGGATGTGGAGGTCGAGATTGTCGCAGGCCTGGCCGGGCTTGCCGGGCTCGCGATCGGGCTCGCGACTGGATTGGCGGTGCGCGTGAGCGAGCGAGCCCAGCGTGTGGCGGTCCCGGCGACGCCCCAGGGCGGGCTGCCGCCGGGCGTGGCCTCGGTGCTGAGCGTGCTCCGCTCCTCCGCCGTCGTCGTGGACGCCGAGGACATGGTGCTGCGGGCGAGTTCCGCCGCGCGCGCGTTCGGCATCGTCAGCGGTGACCGGCTGGTGGTGGACGAGCTGCTGGCCATGGCCCGGCTGGTGCGGCGCGACGGCGAGATCCGGGAGACCGAGATACAGGTAGGCAGGTCCCGCGGCCGGCACCGAGCCGACGGGCGGTGGTTCGCGGTGCGCGTCGCGCCGCTCGGCTCGCACGGGCTGGTGCTGGTGCTGGCCGAGGACCTCACCGAGATGCGCCGGGTCGAGGCGATCCGGCGGGACTTCGTGGCCAACGTCAGCCACGAGCTCAAGACCCCGGTCGGCGCGCTGTCGCTGCTGGCCGAGACCGTGGAGAGCGCCGCCGACGACCCCGAGGCGGTGCGCCGGTTCGCCGGCCGCATGCAGCACGAGTCGGTGCGGCTGACCAACCTCGTCCAGGACCTGATGACGCTGTCGTGGATCCAGGGCGACGAGCCGCTGTCCGAGCTGCACCCGGTCTCCCTCGACGAGATCATCGTGGAGGCGATCGACCGCAGCCAGATCAAGGCCGCGTCCAAGAACATCGAGGTGACCGGCGGCGGCAAGGAGGGGCAGAAGGTCCGCGGCGACGAGGAGCTGCTCGTCACCGCGCTGCGCAACCTGATCGACAACGCCGTCGCCTACAGCCCCGAGAACACCCGGGTGGTGGTGTCCACCCGGCGCTGCGACGACCTGCACGTCGAGATCAACGTGACCGACCAGGGCATCGGCATCCCCGAGGGCGACCTGGAACGGATCTTCGAGCGCTTCTACCGGGTCGACCCGGCCCGCTCCCGCCAGACCGGCGGCACCGGCCTCGGCCTGGCCATCGTCAAGCACGTCACCACCAAGCACCACGGCGAGGTGACCGTCTGGAGCAAGGAGGGGTCGGGGTCCACGTTCACGATCCGGCTGCCGCTGCTCCAGCCGGCCCGTCCGCCCGGCGCGGCCCGCGCGACGGAGCCCGAACCGGACGACCGGCCCGCGCCGGACCCGTTCGACGGGGAGCCGCCCTCCGCGGGCCCGGCGGACGGCGACGGGCCGCCGCAGGCCCCGCCGTCCCGGCATCCGGGCGGCGCCGCCCCGGCCGCGTCCCGCACCCCGCCCGCCCCCTGAACGTCCCGACCCCGAACCCCGATTCCCCTGAGACCCTGAAGGACCGGCGCGATGACCAGGCACTCATGAACACTCCGACCGTGACCGCGGCGAACGCGGCCACCGCAGTCATGGACGCCGCGTTCGCGTTCACCGAGTTCGCGATCAACGAGAGCGACCGGCCCCGAGGGGGAGCCGTGAGCGAGACCGCCCGGGAGGCAACACCGTGACCCGTGTGCTCGTCGTCGAAGACGAGGAGTCGTTCAGCGACGCACTTTCGTACAACCTGCGCAAGGAGGGCTTCGAGGTCGCCGTGGCGGCCACCGGCCCCGACGCGCTGGACATCTTCGAGCGCAACGGTGCCGACCTCGTGCTCCTGGACCTCATGCTGCCCGGCCTGCCCGGCACCGAGGTGTGCCGCGAGCTGCGCGCGCGCTCGAACGTGCCGGTCATCATGCTGACCGCCAAGGACAGCGAGGTCGACAAGGTGGTGGGCCTGGAACTGGGCGCCGACGACTACGTCACCAAGCCGTTCTCCACCCGCGAGCTGATCGCCCGGATGCGCGCCGTGCTGCGCCGCCAGGGCGAGGTCGAGGAGCTGGCCCCCGCCATCCTGGAGGCCGGCCCGGTCCGCATGGACGTCGAGCGGCACGTGGTGAGCGTCGGCGGCGACGGCGTGCAGCTCCCGCTGAAGGAGTTCGAGCTGCTGGAGGTGCTGCTGCGCAACGCCGGCCGCGTGCTGACCCGCATGCAGCTCATCGACCGGGTGTGGGGCGCCGACTACGTGGGCGACACCAAGACGCTGGACGTCCACATCAAGCGGCTCCGCGCCAAGATCGAGGAGACGCCGTCCACGCCGCGGTACATCGTCACCGTCCGCGGGCTCGGCTACAAGTTCGAGCCCTAAGGGGCACGGCGAAACGACGCGGCCCGGACGGCGATTCCGCCGTCCGGGCCGCGTCGTCGTCCGGGCCGTGCCGGGTGCAGGTCAGTGGCCGCCCGCGGCCGGGCTCTCCGAGCCGCCGCCGGCCGGGGTCGCGCCGCCGGTGCCCTCGGGGGCGGGGGAGGCCGGCGCGGTCGAGGCGCCGGGCGAGGGGCTCGCGCCGTGGCCGCCGGGAGCGGTGCCGTGCCCGCCCGGGCCCTCGGGGGCCGGGGTGCCGTGGCCCTGGGACGCGCCGGGCGCCGGGACGCCCTCGGAGACCGCGGTGAGGCCCGCGTACTCGAACTGCTGCGGCACCACCGGCACCATCAGCTCGATCCCGCCGGCCTGCTCGAACCGCAGCTGCACGCGGATGTGCTCGCCGCCGAGCAGCCGCTCCTTCAGGCCCGACAGCACGATCAGCGGCGCCTTGGCACCCGGCTGCGCCGTCGCCGTCCCGCCGGTCGCCGCGGGCGAACCGCCCGGCGACGGGGACGTCGTCGCGCCGGCCTCGGGCCGCCCGGTCGGCTGGCCCGTGGCCTCGCCGGTGGGCCGCGCGGTCGCGCCGCCGCTCGGCTGGGCGGTCGGCTGCGCGGTCGTCCCGCCGGTGGGCTGGGCGGAGGGCGAGCCCTCCGGCCGCGGCGAGCGCGTCCCGGTGGGCTGCCCGGTCGGCTGGCCCGCCGGGGCCTGCCCGGTCAGCGCCACCGGCACGCCCTCGCCGGACGGCCGCGCGGGCGGCAGCGTGACGGCGTCACCGGTGATCCGCACCTGGGCGAAGTCGGGCGAGCTCACGCCGACCAGCCGGTCCTGGCGCCCCTTGACCTGGTTGATGATCGTGCCGTACAGGGGCACCGAGGCGCCCGCGTTGAACATCTGGTCGGGCTTGGGGCCGAGCAGGAACATGTTGCGGATGTCGACCTGGGCGGGGGCGGCGTTCTCGGGCACCGAGGCGTTCACCCCCTCGGTCAGGCGGGTGGGTGCGGCGCTCTGGGGTTCGCTGCCGGCGCCGCAGCCGGAGATCACCGGTGCGATGGCGACGGCACCCGCGATGGCGAGTGCGACCACTCGACGGCTGTTTCGGATCACGGGCGTCGATCTCCTCGCGAGGGGGCGTTGGAAGGCTGTCAGGTTGGCGAGATACGCCAGGGGAAGCCTAGCGAGGTCAGGCGTGTGATCCGGTTCGGGGGGTACTTTCCGGTTCCGCGCGGTACGGGACGCTAGCTCAGCGACTTGATCTTCTCGTTCAGATCGGCGCCCGGCTGGGGCGAGTGGATCACGTGCGTCACCACCCCGTCCGGCTGGACGAGGACCGCCGTGAGACCCGGGGAGCCGGGTGGTCTGCCATAGGTGCCCGCGAGGATTCCCTGGCCGTCGTCGACGACCCTGGGCGTGCCGCCGTGCGCGCTGCCGGCCAGCGCCTGGAGGTCCTTGAGCGTCTCGGCGGCGGGCGCGGGGTCCTTGCGGCGGTCGGCGGCCATCCAGAAGTTGAGCTCGTACTCGCGGGTGCGCGCGGCCAGCTCGGCCACGATCCGCTCGCATCCGCACGACGGGGGCACGATCCCGATCACGCCGGGGCGCAGCTCGCGCAGCGCGACCGTGCGGCGCTCCCCGCCGACCTCGGCGACGTTGCCGGCGGGCAGGATGCCGTTGACCCGTCCCGGCGGCGCGGAGGGGTGCGGTGCCAGCAGGCCGGTGGTGGGACGCGGCGCGGGGCGCGGCCCGAACACCGTCATCAGCGCCCCGCTGATCAGCGCGACCAGCAGCGCGCCCGCGATGATCGGGACGGCCACCCCGTACCGGCTGACCGGCCGCAGCAGCCGGCGGTTGCGGGCGCGGCGCCTGCGGCGGCGCTCCTCGCGGTGGTAGGCGACCACGTCGCGGTCGAGCTCGCGGGCGTCGTCCGGCACCACGACGTCGACCCGGGGGAGCCCGTAGTCGTCGGGATCGGGGTCGCCGTCTGGCCTCACGCCGCACCTCACTATCCTCGGGCCGCCCGCGCGTCAATACCCCTTCTGGCCCTTACGGGCGCTTCGTACCCGCGCGACCCGCCATGTTCACCTTCCAGTATGAGCCGCATCCGCCGCAGCGGCAGGGGGGAACCGGCACGAGTTCCGCACGCCCCGCGCGGACCCCGGAAGCGGTGCGTGACGGGGGTGTTTCCGTTGCCATTTCGCCGTCGAACAAGGCCCGAATGCACCCTCCATACCCTTTGTCAAGACCCCAATATGTGGGTTGACCTGCGGATATGTCGATAAGGTCGGTGCGGTCACCGCCGGGCCCGTGCTACCCTGGTAGTAGCGGAAGGGGTACTTGTCACATGACTTTCCAGGTCGGCGACACCGTCGTCTACCCCCACCATGGGGCTGCTCGGATCGAGGCCATCGAGACTCGCACCATCAAGGGTGAGGAAAAGACCTACCTGGTCTTGAAGGTCGACAAGGGCGACCTGACAGTGCAGGTTCCAGTGGAGAACGTCGAGGACGTGGGCGTTCGGGACGTCGTCGGCCAGGAAGGCTTGGAGAAGGTGTTCGAGGTGCTGCGCGCACCCTACACCGAGGAGCCGACCAACTGGTCGCGGCGCTACAAGGCGAATCTTGAGAAGCTCGCCTCCGGAGATGTGAACAAGGTCGCCGAGGTCGTCCGTGACCTGTGGCGGCGCGACAAGGAGCGTGGCCTGTCCGCGGGCGAGAAGCGGATGCTGGCCAAGGCTCGCCAGATCCTGGTCAGCGAGCTCGCGCTGGCCGAGAAGACCAACGAGGACAAGGCCGAGGCACTGCTCGACGAGATCCTCACCAGCTGAGTTGAACATCGGGCTGCCACGGGTGGGCGTCGGAACGGACGTCCACCCGTTCGCGCATGACGCGGACCGCCCGCTGTGGGTCGCCGGCCTCGAATGGCCCGGCGAAGGCCCAGGGCTGTCCGGCCACTCCGACGGGGACGTCGCCGCCCACGCGGCCTGCGACGCCCTGCTCTCCGCCTGCGGCCTGGGCGACCTCGGCGCCGTCTTCGGCACCGCCGACCCCCGCTGGTCCGGCGCCTCGGGCCCCGACCTCCTCGCCGAGGTCGCCCGCCTGGTCACCGCCTCCGGCCACACCATCGGCAACGTCTCCATCCAGGTCATCGGCAACCGCCCCAAGATCGGCAAACGCCGCGCCGAAGCCGAGAAGACCCTGAGCGAAGCCCTCGGCGGCGCCTCCGTCAGCGTCTCGGCCACCACCACCGACGGCCTGGGCCTGACCGGCCGAGGCGAAGGCCTGGCCGCGACGGCCGTGGCTCTCGTCTTGTCATTGTGGGGGGACGACCCCCCACACCCCCCGATACGGCGGTGAACGCCTCCTCCGCTCGCCTGGGGGCTCGCTGCGGACCCGCTCCCCGCCGCCTGCCCGTCCCTACACTCCGCTAGCGCTCCGCTCCGGGCCGGACAGTTTTCGGCGGTCGCCGTTGCGGTCGTTGCGGGGCTTGTCATTGTGGGGGAGACCTCCACAAGCCATGGGACGGCGCGGGGCGCTTCTTCGCTCGCCTGGGGGCTCGCTGCGGGATCGTTGCGCCTGTCCCGTCCCTCCGCCCCGGGCCGGGCAGTTTTCGCGGTCGCCGTCGCGGTCGTCGCGGGGCGTTGGCGGAGGGCGGCATCAACGCCGTGCGATGACCGTCGGCTAGTCGGTGGGTGGGGTGGGGGAGCTTCTGACGGAGCCTGATGGGGGGTCCCAGTCCCAGATCGGGAGGTCGGCCGAGGTGTCGATTCCCGTGGTCTCGGTGGGGTCGGGCTCGTCTTCTTCGTCTTCGTCTTGTTCGTCGGCCTTCGGGGTGTGCTTGTCCAGGGTGACCGGCATGATCATGTCGGGTTGGGTGGTGTTGGGCTCGGGTGCGGCGTCGGTGGGGTCCAGGGCCAGGGGCGGGGGCGTCGGTTTGGGGGCCGGTTCCTGGGGAGCCGGGGTGCTCCGGGTGGGGCGGAGGTGTTTGATCATGCGGAACCACAGCCAGACGGCGATGATCAGCATGATGTGGGGGGCCACCGCGACGCCGGCGCGTACCGGGTCGGCGGGGAGGGACGTGAAGCCCCACAGGGCGTGCTGGACGGCGATCGCGGCGGTGCCGGAGACCAGGAGCAGGAGGAGGGCGCCGCGCAGCCAGCGGGACCACCAGGGGGCGTTGCGGGCCACGATCAGCGACAGGATGGTCATCACGACCAGCGCGTCGGCCATGACCGGGTAGACCGGGGCCCAGCGGCGGCTCGCGCGGCCCGCCAGGGCGAACTCCCGCAGCAGGTCGTAGGTCAGCGCGAACGCGCCGCCGAGCAGGACGGCCACGACGAGGCCGGCGGCCGCAGTGAGGAGGGGGCGGGGGCGGTGGTCCATGCGGGTTCGTCTCCGGGGGCGTGGCACGTGATCTCCCTGGCGAGATTAGCCAGCCTCGGGGACGCATACTCCTAACTTCGGAGTGATCTTCTCGCGCTGTATCGGGTACGAGGCGGGTCGTACCGTTATGGGAGAGGGTTCGGTTCCCGTGGGGAGGCAGCGATGCCGTACTACAGGGTCGTGGGAGAGGTTCCGCGGAAGCGCCACGTGCAGTTCCGCCGCCCCGACGGGGGGTTGTACGCGGAGGAGCTGATGGGCGAGGAGGGGTTCTCGTCCGATTCGAGCCTGCTCTATCACCGGTACGCGCCCACGGCGATCGTGAAGAGCGAGGGCGTGGAGGAGGCGCCGGACGGGTCGGATCTGGTGCCCAACCATCCGCTGCAGCCGCGCGCCTACCGGACGCAGGACCTGCCCGCGGGCGGTGATCTGGTGCGGGGCAGGCAGGTGCTGTTCGGGAACGAGGACGTGCGGCTGTCGTTCGTGGCGGGGGACGGGGTCGGCGACCTGTACCGCAACTCGACGGGCGCCGAGGTCGTGTACGTCCAGGAGGGGGCGGCGCGGTTCGAGTCCGCGTTCGGGGTGCTGGAGGTCGGGAGCGGCGACTATGTGGTCGTGCCCACGGGGACCGTGCACCGGTGGGTGCCGCGGGGGCCGGTGCGGGCTCTGGTGATCGAGGGGCGGGGGCACATCCGGCCGCCCAGGCGGTACCTGTCGCAGTACGGGCAGTTCCTGGAGCACGCGCCCTACAGCGAGCGGGATCTGCGGGGGCCGGGCGAGCCGCTGCTGGTGGAGGGCGACCACGTGCCGGTGCTGGTGCGGAACCGGGGCGGGCTGTCGCGGCTGACGTACCGGCACCATCCGTTCGACGTGGTGGGGTGGGACGGCTACCTGTACCCCTACGCGTTCAACATCGGCGACTTCGAGCCGATCGTGAAGCGGACGCACGCGCCGCCGCCGGTGCACCAGACGTTCGAGGGCCCGAACTTCGTGATCTGCTCGTTCTGCCCGCGGCCGCTGGACTTCCACGACGAGGCCGTGCCGATCCCGTACAACCATCACAACGTGGACAGCGACGAGATGATGTTCTACGTCGGCGGCGACTACTCGGCCCGGCGCGGCTCGGGGATCGGGATCGGGTCGGTCTCGCTGCATCCGTCGGGGTTCACGCACGGGCCGCAGCCGGGTGCGGTGGAGGCCGTGGTGGAGGCGGTGAGGCAGGGCCACGACCGGACGACGGAGACGGCCGTCATGATCGACACATTCCGGCCATTGCGCCTCGGACCGGCGGCGCGGCGCTGCGAGGACCCCGAATACGCCTGGACGTGGGCGCGTGCGGCCGGATAACGCGCTAGCGTCGTACGAATTTCCCCGTTAACTGTAGAGAGTCGGGTAGTCGCACTTCCATGTCCTTTCCCCCTTCGGTCCTGGAACGGGCGGCCGATCGCAAGCTCGGGGAGCCCGTACGGGCTTTTGACGGGCGTGTCGGCCTCAGGCGCGCGCTGGTGTGGGCGGGGCCCGCCGTATTGGCCGGACCGGTGCTGGTCCTGGCCGCGGTGGTGCTGCTGGCCGCCGGGCACTCGGCGCTGGGGACGGCGTCGGCCGTCCTCGCCGTCGGAGCCGCGGGCGCGGTGGTCTCCTTCGCGCGGTCGCGGGGGATCGAGCCCGTCCGGGTGCCGGCGGAGCTGCGCTCCAGGAACCGGGTCGTGTACCTGTTCGGCGGCGGGTTCGTGGTGGAGCCGGGCGGCGCGTACGGGTGGGACGACCTGGTGTCGGTCGGCGTCTCCGGGGTGCGGCACGCCACGCAGGGGCGCACCAGGTACCGGTTCCTGGTGGTCGCGGCCGACGGGAGCGAGATCGTGCTGGACCGGGGGCTTCCCGACGTGCGCGACCTCGGTGAGACCGTGCTGATGGAGGTGGCCGGGCGGGCGCTGCCGAGGCTGCTGGAGCGGGTGCGGGGCGGTGAGACCGTGCGGATGGGGCCGTTCGAGGTCTGCGCGGAGGCCGTCGAGAAGGAGGGCGAGCGGCTCGCGTGGCCGGCGTTGGGGGAGGCGGGCGTCGACAACGGGGTGGTGTACGTCCGCACGCGCGACGATGTCTGCTCGCTGACGGCGATCGCGGCGCAGGTGCCCAACACGGTCGCGTTCGTCGAGCTGTGCCGTGCTCTGGCCGCCGGTGAAGAGGTCGGCGCGGGCGTCGGAGACGGCGAGGACGAGGACGCGGTCCCGCGTCCGTAGCATTCCCTGTGTCAAGATCGGCGAGAGCGACGAAGGAGAGAACCATGCCGCGCCCCCTGGACGACAAGGCCCGCACGCTGTTCAGCCCGCCGAACTTCGTGACGGTCGCGACCGTCGACCCGGACGGGGCGCCGCAGGCCAGCGTCGTGTGGGCGAGGACGGACGGCGACGCGATCCTGTTCTCGACCGTGAAGGGCCGCCGCAAGCACGCCAACCTGCTGCGCGACCCGCGGATCAACCTGACGGTGTTCGACATCGCCGACCCCTACGTCTACGCCGAGGTGCGCGGCACCGCCACGATCACCGACGACGCGGACGGCGCGCTGATCGACGAGCTGTCGCGCGCGTACACCGGGAACCCGTGGCAGGAGCACGGCCCGGCGGAGCGGGTGATCGTGCGGGTGACGGCGGAACGCCTCTACACGCGCTAGTCCCGGCGCGTGCGCGGGCCATCCCATAACCTGGTCGTGTGAGCCTGCGCCTTTACGACACCAGCACCCGTACCGTCCGCGCGTTCGAGCCCCTGGAAGAGGGCCGCGTGGGGATGTACGTCTGTGGTGCGACGCCGCAGGCCGCGCCGCACATCGGCCATCTCCGCTCGGGCGTCATCTACGACGTGCTGCTGCGCTGGCTGCGCCGGTCCGGGTACGAGGTGACCTTCGCCCGCAACGTCACCGACATCGACGACAAGATCATCGCGGTGGCGGCGGAGGAACGCGTGCCGTGGTTCGCGGTGGCCGAGGGCAACCAGCGGGTCTTCTCCCAGGGGTACGACCTGCTCGGCTGCCTGCCGCCGACGATCGAGCCGCGCGCCACCGGCCACGTGCCGGAGATGATCGTGCTGATGCGGCGGCTGGTGGAGCGGGGGCACGCCTACGCGTCCGGCGGGGACGTGTACTTCGACGTGCGGTCCTGGGCGGAGCAGTACGGGTCGCTGTCGAACCAGCGGCTGGAGAACATGCGCTCGGCCGGTGACACGCCCAACGAGGACCTCAAGCGCGACCCGCTCGACTTCGCGTTGTGGAAGGGGGCCAAGCCGGGCGAGCCGTCCTGGGAGACGCCGTGGGGCGAGGGGCGTCCCGGCTGGCACCTGGAGTGCTCGGCGATGGCGACCAAGTACCTGGGGCCGGCGTTCGACATCCACGGCGGCGGCGTCGACCTGATCTTCCCGCACCACGAGAACGAGATCGCGCAGTCCCGCGCGGCCGGTGACGGGTTCGCCCGCTACTGGCTGCACAACGGGCTGCTGACGGTGGACGGCGAGAAGATGAGCAAGTCGGTCGGCAACGTGGTGCTGCTGCCCGACCTGCTCGGCAAGGCCCGTCCCGCCGAGGTCCGCTACTACCTGGCCTCCGCGCACTACCGGTCGCTGATGGACTACACGGACGCGGCCCTGGCCGAGGCGGTGTCGGCGTACCAGCGGATCGAGGGGTTCGTGACGCGCGCGGCCGAGGTGGTGGGCGCGGGCGCCGAGGCGGAGAAGCTGCCGGAGGCGTTCGTCTCGGCGCTGGACGACGACCTGGGCGTCCCGCAGGCGCTGGCGGTCGTGCACGAGGCGGTGCGCGAGGGCAACAACGCGCTGGCGTCCGGCGACGAGGAGGCGGTGCGGCGGCAGCTGGCCGTGGTGCGCGCGATGACGGGCGCGCTGGGTCTGGACCCGCTGTCGGAGCAGTGGTCGCACGCCGGCGAGGGCGACCTGCGCTCGGTGGTGGACGCGCTGGTCGCGGTGGCGCTGGAGCAGCGGCAGGCGGCCCGTGCCCGCAAGGACTACGCCGCGGCCGACGCCATCCGCGACGGGCTGTCGGCGGCCGGGATCCTGGTCGAGGACACCCCGAACGGTCCCCGGTGGGAGCTGAAGCGGGGCTGAACGTTCCAGGTGGCCGCGGCGCCTAGAATCGAGTGTTCTGGGGGCGTCCGCCGATGCGCCGCCCTGAGCCGAGACGCAAGCGCGAGGGGCGTACCGAGAAATGGCCAAGGGCAAGGGCAAGGGTCCCACTCCGAAGGCGGAGGACCGGCACTGGCATGCCAAGCGGCAGCGGGCCCGTGCGGTCAAGTCCGCCAAGCGGACCGGCACCCCGACCGTGGGGCCGGTCGGACGCGGCAAGCCCGCCGAGCCCGCGCGGCAGGGCCGTCCGGCGGGCGCGCGCCGCGCCAGCGGTGAGGCGCCCGAGCTGGTCACCGGCCGCAATCCGGTGGTCGAGGCGCTGCGCGCCGGGGTGCCGGGCACCGCGCTGTATGTGATGTCCGGCGGCGACGAGCGGATCCGCGAGTCGATCCAGATCGCCGCCGACCGCGGCATCCCGCTGCTGGAGACCGGCAAGAACGAGCTCGACCGGCTCACCGACGGCGCCGTCCACCAGGGCGTCGCGCTGCAGGTCCGGCCGTACCGCTACGCCCACGCCGACGACCTGCTCAAGGGGTCGGCGCCGCTGATCGTCGCGGTGGACGGCATCACCGACCCGCGCAACCTCGGCGCGATCGTGCGGTCGGCGGCGGCGTTCGGCGCGAAGGGCGTGGTGGTGCCCGAGCGGCGCGCCGCCGGGGTGAACGCGGGCGCCTGGAAGGCGTCCGCCGGGACGCTCGCGTCGGTGCCGGTCGCGCAGGTGACGAACCTGTCGCGGCAGCTCAAGGCGTACCAGAAGGCGGGCTGCTTCGTCGCCGGGCTGGACGCGGGCGGCGGTGTCGCGGTCGCCGATCTGGAGCTGGCCACCGGGCCGTTCGTGCTGGTGGTGGGGTCGGAGGGCAAGGGCCTGGGCCGGCTGGTCGCCGAGACCTGCGACATGCTGGTGACGATCCCGATGCCGGGGCGGGCCGAGTCGCTCAACGCGGGCGTCGCCGCCGGCATCGCGCTCTACGAGGTCGCCCGCATCCGCTCCTAGTTCCGGTGCCGGTCCTGCGGCTACGCGGGCGATGCCGTTGTGGACGCGGCACGTCGGTCCTCGCGTGCCCGCGGCGGTCATCGGGTGCGCTTGTCTTAGTGCCAGTGATTACTGGCACTCTGCTAACATCGCTGGCCCGGCCGGCGCCGGGCGCGCCTGTATCGTCGAGGCGGGGAGGGCGGTGAGGACACGATGAGCGAGCGCACGCCGGGCGGCGCCGCGCCGCGCCGCGTCCGCAAGGAGCCCGACGAGCGGCGTGACCAGATCCTGGCCTGCGCCCGCGACCTGTTCAGCCGCCGCCCGTACGGGACGGTCTCCAACACCGAGATCGCCGCCGCCGCCGGGGTGAGCCGCGGGCTGCTGAACCACTACTTCGGCACCAAGCGCGACCTGTACCTGGCCGCCGTGAGCGAGATGATGAGCGTCCCGCCCATCCCGATCCCGGCGTTCGTGGAGGGCGCGGGCGTCCGCGAGCGCGTGGCGCAGAGCATCGACGCCTGGCTGGAATTGCTGGAGCGCAACCGCGGGACGTGGGTCACCGCGCTCGACATGACCTCCTCCGGCGGTGACGCCGATCTGGAGCACATCCTGGAGGAGGCCCGCGACCGCGCCGTCGACCACATGACGGAGGTCGTCGGCCTGACCCCGCTGTCGCGCGTCCACCCCGAGATCCGGTCGGCGTTCCGCGCCTATTCGGCCATGGCCGTGACCACCACCCGCGAGTGGCTCAATCGGGAGGCGCTGACCCGGGCCCAGGTGCACTTCCTGCTCCAGGAGGTGCTGCTCAACCTGATCGAGCGGGTCCTGCCCCAGCTGGTCGCGGACGCCTCGGCGGAGCGCTGACGCCCCGTCGTCCACCTGGTCAGATCTTCCAATGATCTACCCTCGGTGACTCTCCGATTGCGCTCCGTGGGGCATATCCAGAAGGACATCCGCCCTCGAGAGAAATCCCCGAAGGGATGGACCGGAACCCCCAACAGCTCTTCCGCGCGCTGGGCCCACTCGAAGTGACCGTGGGCGACCGGCGCCTGCCCATCCGCTCGACCAAGCAGCGCATCCTGCTCGCGTCGCTGCTGCTGAACGCCAACGGCCTGGTGACCGTCGACGAGCTGATCGACCGGCTCTGGGCGCACCCGCCGAGCGACGCGCGCGGCACCGCCCAGGTGCACCTGGGGCGGCTGCGCCGCACGCTCGGCGCGTCCGGCGGCGCCGTGGGACGGATGATCCGCACCGACACCAACGGCTACGTCATCGAGGTGGCCGACGACGACCTCGACCTCGCCCGGTTCGTGGCGCTGGTCGAGCGGGCCCGGCGCGAGGAGGACCCCCGGCGCGAGGTCGTGCTGCTACGGGAGGCGCTGGCGCTGTGGCGCGGCCGCCCGCTCAGCAACGTCCCGTCCGACCACGTGCAGCGCAGCGACGTGCCCCGGCTGGTCGAGCAGCGGCTGCGCACCGCCGAGCGCCGCTACGAGCTGGAACTGGAGCTCGACGGCGGCGGCGACGTGATCGGCGAGTTGCGGGAGCTGGCCACCGCCGAACCGTTCCGGGAGCGGCTGTGGGCGCTGCTGATGAAGGCCCTCTACCGGCAGGGGCGGCAGCGGGAGGCGCTGGAGTGCTACCACGCGTGCGCCGCCGTCCTGCGCGAGGAGATCGGCCTCGACCCGGGGCAGGAGCTGCACGACCTCCACCAGGCGATCCTGCGGCGCGCGGTGGAGCTGCCCGGCCCGCAGCCGCACCGCGAGGTGCGCGTGCCCGCCGCCCGCTGGGAGATCCGGCCGGGCGCGCCGTGCCAGCTGCCGCCCGAGATCGGCGACTTCGTGGGACGCGCCGCGGAGCTGCGTGCGATCGCGGCCCACTTCGCTGATCGCAGTCGTGCTGGGACCGTTCCAATCGTGGCCGTGGTGGGCAGCCCCGGCGTCGGCAAGACCGTGCTCGCGGTGAAGGCCGCGCACGCGCTGCGCGAGCGGTTCCCCGGCGGCCAGCTGTACGTGCGGCTCGGCGGCGCGACCGGCCGCCCCCGCGACCCGTGGGACGCCCTCGGCGAGCTGCTCGACGGCCTGGGCGAGTCCGCCGCCCGGCACGGCGACCTGGACGGCCGCGCCGCCCTGCTGCGCGAGCGCCTGGCCGACCGCAGGATCCTGCTCGTCGTCGACGACGTCGCCGACGCCGCCCAGGCCACGGCCGTACTGCCGGGGACGCGCGGCTGCGGCGTCCTGCTGACGAGCCGGCACCGGCTGGTCGACCTGCCCGGCGTCCAACGGGTCAGGCCGGGCCCGCTCGCCCCCGACGAGGCCCTCGCCTTCCTGGAACGGCTCATCGGCGCCGGGCGGATCGACCGGGAGCGCGCCGTCGCCGAGGAGATCGCCGCGCTGTGCGGGCATCTCCCGATCGCGCTGCGGATCGTGGGCGCGCGGCTGGCGCTGCGGCCGTCCCAGTCGCTGGCCCGGCTCGCCGGGTCGCTGCGCGACGAGACCCGGCGGCTGGACGAGCTCGCCACCCAGGACCTGCAGATGCGCACCGTCCTGGACGCCAGCTACGCCGCCCTGGACCCCCGGGCGCGGGCGCTGCTGCGCCGCCTGGGCGCGCTGCGCGGCGGCGAGTTCGTCGAGGCCACCGCGCTGGCGCTGGCCGGCGGCGACGGCGTCCAGGCGCTCGACCGGCTGGTCGAGGCCAACCTCGTCGAGCCGGTCGACTCCGGCGGCGGCGAGTCCCGCTACCGGGTGTCCGGCCTGGTCGGCATCCACGCCTCCCAGTACCGCGGCCGCGAGGGCTGACCGGCCGCGCCCCGTTCCGCCCCGTTCCGCCTCGTTCCACCTCGTTCCGTGCTGCCCGCGCACCCCCGCATCCCCCTCCGCAACGCGCTGACCTGCGGTTTGTCTCGCCGCGTGTCGGTGGACGGTCGGTGACGCGTCGGCGGTCCGTCGGCGGCCCTGCCTAGCGTCGTTCCAGGTGGGCGGCACACCGTCCGACCAGGGAAAACAGCATGGGGAGACGACGAAGTGAAGCGTCCACAGACCCATCTCGAAGCCACCAGGGTGACCGCCCGCGAGGTGGAGCCGAACCGCCGGCTGGGAGGCGCCACCCGGGTGCTCCTGTCCCCGGGCTCGGCGCTGTCGACGGCGGGCTTCCTCGCGCTGCTCGACCTCGAGCCCGGTGAGCATGTCAGCGAGCACTACCACCCGTACACCGACGAGCACGTCTACGTCGCCGGCGGCGACCTGGTCGTGATCGTCAACGGTGCCGAGCTGGCCGTGGGGGAGCGGGAGGCCGTCCTGATCCGCCGGGGCGCCCGGCACCGGTACGAGAACCGCGGCGGCACTTCCGTGACCGCCGTGCTGTTCCTCGGGCCGACGGCGCCCCGGCCCGACCTCGGGCACGTGGAGACCGAGGAGCCGCAGTCCCCGGGCTCGGTCCCGCCGCGCGTCGGGGACCTGCCATGACCCGGGGCACGGGTCGCGGCACGGGCCGCGGCACGGGCCGCGGCGTGGCGATCACGGGAATCGGGGTGCTGACCCCTGGCGCGCCCGGCGCCCGCGGCTTCTGGGAGACCGTCACCGGCGGCAGGCCCACGTTCCGCACGATCACGGCCTTCGACCCGGCGCGGTTCCGGTCCCGGGTGGCGGCGGAGATCGACTTCGACCCCGGCGACCACGGGCTGACGCTCCGGCAGCGCCGCCGGATGGACCGGGCCGCCCAGTTCGCCATCGTCACCGCGCGGGAGGCGCTGGCCGCGAGCGGGCTGGCGCCCGGCGACCTCGACCCCGCCCGCACCGGCGTCTCGGTCGGCAGCGCCGTCGGCTGCACGGTGTCGCTCGACCGCGAGTACAGCATCGTCAGCGACGGCGGCCGGCTCCCGGTCGTGGACCCCGGCTACGCCTCGCGGCACCTGCCCGACTACTTCGTCCCGGCGTCGCTGGCCCGCGAGGTCGCCTGGGACGCGGGCGCGGAGGGCCCCGTCTGCGTGGTCTCGACCGGCTGCACCTCCGGGCTGGACGCCGTCGCGCACGGCATGGAGCTGATCCGCGAGGGGTCCGCCGACATCGTCCTGGCCGGCGCGACCGACGCCCCGATCTCGCCGATCACGGTGGCCTGCTTCGATGCGATCAAGGCGACCTCGCCCGACAACGACGACCCGGTGCGGGCCTGCCGGCCGTTCGACGCCACCCGGTCGGGGTTCGTGCTCGGGGAGGGCTCCGCGATGTTCGTCCTGGAGGAACCCGGCGCGGCCCTCGCGCGCGGCGCCCGCGTCATCGCCGAGATCCGCGGGTTCGCGTCCCGGTGCAACGCCTACCACATGACCGGGCTGCGGCCGGACGGCGCGGAGATGGCGGTCGCGATCGAGGCGGCGCTGGACCAGGCGCGGATCCCGGTCGAGGGCGTCGACTACATCAACGCGCACGGCTCCGGCACCAAGCAGAACGACCGGCACGAGACGGCCGCGTTCAAACGCGCGCTGGGCGACCACGCCCGCCGCGTCCCGGTCAGCTCCATCAAGTCGGTCGTGGGCCACTCGCTGGGCGCGATCGGCGCGATCGAGGTGGCGGCCAGCGCGCTGGCGATCGAGCACGACGTCGTGCCGCCCACCGCGAACCTGCGGCACCGCGACCCGGAATGCGACCTGGACTACGTCCCGGGGACGGCGCGGGAACTGCGGGTCGACACGGTCCTCACCGTCGGCAGCGGCTTCGGCGGCTTCCAGAGCGCCATGGTGCTCGGCGCCCCCGGGCGGTGGCGGTCGTGACCGCCCGCGCGCCCGTGGCGGGCGCCTGCGAGGACCACGCCGTCGTCACCGGGCTCGGCATCGCCTCGCCCAGCGGGCTGGGCACCCGGCGGCACTGGGCCGGGACGCTCGCCGGACACGTCGCGATCGGCCCCATCACCAGGTTCGACGCGAGCGGCTACCCGGTGCGGCTGGCCGGCGAGGTCCCCGGCTTCGACCCGCGCGAGCACCTCCCCGGACGGCTGCTGCCGCAGACCGACCACCTCACCCGGCTCGCCCTGGCCGCCGCCGACTGGGCGATGGAGGACTCCGGGCTGTCCCCGTCGCCGGAGGAGTCGCTGCGCTACGGCGTCATCACGGCCAACTCGGCGGGCGGTTTCGAGTTCGGCGAGAACGAGCTGCGCAAGCTGTGGTCGATCGGGCCGGAGAAGGTCAGCGCGTACCAGTCGTTCGCCTGGTTCTACGCGGTCAACACCGGCCAGATCTCCATCCGGCACGGGCTGCGCGGCCCCAGCGGCGTGCTGGTCAGCGGCCAGGCCGGCGGGCTCGACGCGATCGGGCAGGCCCGCCGCGCGCTGCGGCGCGGCGCCGACGGCGTGCTGACCGGCGGGTTCGAGGCCCCGGTGTGCTCGTGGGGCGTCACCGCGCAGCTGGCCCTGCCCCACCTGTCCACCGGCGACGACCCCGCGACCGCGTACCTGCCGTTCGCCGCCGGCGCCGCCGGGTACGTGATCGGCGAGGGCGGCGCCGTGCTCGTCCTCGAACGCGAGGACCGCGCCCGCGCCCGCGGCGCCCGCCGCCGCTACGGGCGGGTCGCCGGGTACGCGGCGACGCTGGACCCGCCGCCCGGCTCGGGCCGCCCGTCCACGCTGCGCACCGCCGCCGCCCTCGCCCTCGCCGACGCCGGCGTCGAACCGGACGGCATCGACGTGGTGTTCGCCGACGCCGCCGGGACGCCCGCGCTCGACCGGGTCGAGGCGGAGGCCATCGCCGGGTTGTTCGGCGACCGCGGCGTGCCGGTGACCGCGCCCAAGGCGATGACCGGGCGGCTGTCGGCGGGCGGCGCGGCGGTGGACGTCGCGACCTGCCTGCTGGCCATGCGGGACGGGATCGTCCCGCCCACCGCGGGCGTGCGGCCCGACCCCGCGTACCGGATCGACCTGGTCACCGGGCGGCCCCGGCCGGCCCGGATCGACCGGGCGCTGATCCTGGCGCGCGGCGAGGGCGGCTTCAACAGCGCGCTGGTGCTCACCCGGCCCTGCCCCGTGCACGGCGCCGCGCACCCCTCGCCCGCGCCGCGCCCCGCGCGGGCCCTGCGCTCCGCGGAGACCGCCCGCCCCGCCGAGGTCACGCGCCCTGACGCGGCCACGCGGCCCGTCGGGCCCCCGGGTGCCGCGACGGCCCCGCACCCTTCCACGACCCCGCGCCCTTCCACGCTTCCGCGGATCGCGCGGAACCGACCCAAGGAGGCGAGATGACCGACGACGGCCGGATCACGCTGACCGACCTGGTGACCGTGCTGCGCCAATGCGCCGGCGAGGACGAGAACGTCGACCTGGGCGGCGACATCGCCGACCGCACCTTCACCGAGCTCGGCTACGACTCCATCGCGCTGCTGGAGACCTCCGCGCGGATGGCCGAGCGCTTCGGCCTGGACCTCGACGACGAGGAGCTCGCCGACAAGGTCACCCCCGCCGCTCTGGTCCGCTACCTCAACCGCGCCGCGTCCGGAACCGGGGAGGCATGAGGATGCCCGTTCGCATCGACAACCAGATCCTGGTGAACGCCCCCATGGACCTTGTCTGGGAGCACACCAACGACGTCGCCGGCTGGCCGGACCTGTTCACCGAGTACGCCGCCGCGGAGATCCTCGAGCACGACGGCGACTCGGTGACGTTCCGGCTCACCACCCATCCCGACCCGGACGGGACGGTCTGGTCGTGGGTGTCGCGGCGCACGCCCGACCCCGCCACCCGCACCGTGCGGGCGCACCGGATCGAGACCGGCCCGTTCGAGTTCATGGACATCCGCTGGGAGTACCGCCAGGAGGCGGCCGGCGTGGCGATGCGCTGGATCCAGGAGTTCGCGGTGAAGCGCACGTCCCCGATCACCGAGGACGGCATGCGGGACCGGCTCAACCGCAACACGGCCGTGCAGATGGCGCACATCAAGCAGGTGCTGGAGAGCCGCGCCCGGGACGGCGCCGAGCACGGCCCCGGCGACCTGCACGCGCAGCGGCTGCTGTACCTGACCTGCGGGCTGCGGCTGGCGGCGGTCGTGACCGCGCTGGCGGAGCTGGGCATCGCCGACCTGACCGGCGGCGGCCCGCGCGGCGTCGCCGAGCTGGCCGAGCTCAGCGGGGCGCACCCGGACGCGCTGTACCGGGTGCTGCGCTGCGCCGCGTCCGTCGGGATCATGGCCGAGCTGCCCGACGGGCGGTTCGAGAGCACGCCGCTGGCCGAGGCGCTGCGCTCCGACCGGCCGTTCAGCCTGCTACCGCTGGCCGAGCTCAGCGCGCAGCCGTTCGTCACCATGTCCTACGGCGCGCTGGCCTACAGCGTCCGCACCGGACAGCCCGCGACGACCGCGGCGCTCGGCTCCGACATCTGGCGCCACTTCGAGGACCACCCCGACGAGGGCGAGTGCTTCGACCGGGTCATGACCGACCTGGGCCGGTGGGAGACCGACCGGCATCTCGACGCCGTCCGGCCCGAGCGGTTCGGCCGCATCGCCGACATCGGCGGCGGGCACGGGCACTTCCTGGCGGCGGCGCTGCGGCGGGCCCCGGACGCGTCCGGCGTGCTGTTCGAGCAGCCCGGCGTGATCCCGCGGGTGGACCCGACGCTCGCCGCGGAAGGGGTCCTCGAACGGGTGCTGCGCGTCGGCGGGGACTTCTTCACCGACCCGCTGCCGGACGACTGCGACGCCTACGTCCTCAAGGCCGTCCTGCACGGCCTGCCCGACGGCCGGGCCGAGCGGGTGCTGCGGGCGGTGCGGACGGCGATCGGCGACCGGGACGCCCGGCTGTTCGTCGTCGAGCAGGTGGTGTCGGGCGGGAACCGCTGGGACCACGCCAAGTTCCTCGACCTGGACATGCTCGTGCTCTTCGGCGGCCGGGAGCGGCGGCTGGACGAATGGCGGCTGCTCCTCGGCCGGTGCGGGTTCGAGCTGGTCAACCGGCCCGGCGAGGGCCACTGGACCGTCCTGGAATGCCGTCCCGCCGAGGAGACCGGGGAAACGGAGGAGCCGAGATGAACGGCCGTACCTCCGCCGAGCCGCAGTGGCTGCTCTGCCCCGCCTGCCGCTCGCCGCAGTACGCCCCGAGGCTGGCCCGCGACCTGCGCGTGTGCCCCGGCTGCGCCGCGCATCTGAGGGTGGGTGCGCGGGCCAGGCTCGGGCAGCTCCTCGACCCCGGCACGGCCGTGCCGCTGCCCGGGGCCGCGAGCGCGCTGGACGACCCGCTGCGCTTCCACGACACCCTGCCCTACCCCGAACGGCTCCGCCGCGCCCGCGACGCGACCGGGATCGACGAGGCCGTCGTGGCCGCGGCCGGGGAGATCGGCGGCCGGCCCGCCGTGGTGGCGGCGATGGACTTCGCCTTCCTCGGCGGCAGCCTGGGCATGGCCGCCGGGCAGCGGCTGTGCGACGCCGCCGCGGCCGCGCTGGAGCGCGGGGTGCCGCTGGTCACCGTCACCGCGTCCGGGGGCGCCCGGATGCAGGAGGGGATCTTCTCGCTGCGGCAGATGGCGCGGATCGCGGCGGCGTTCGCCCGTCTCGACCGCGCCGGGATCCTCACCGTCACGGTGGTGACCGACCCGACGTACGGGGGCGTGGCGGCGTCGGTGGCGACCCTCGCCGACGTCATCGTGGCCGAGCCGCGCGCGCGGATGGGCTTCGCCGGGCCGCGCGTCGTCCGGCAGATCACGCGGACCGCGCTGCCGCCGGGCTTCCAGACCGCCGAGTCGCTCGCCGGCCTCGGGCTCGTCGACCGGGTCGTCCCGCGGCGGTCGCTGCGGCCGGTGCTGGCGTCCCTGCTCGCGTGCGCGCGGCGGGACGGCGACGCCCCGCCCGCCCGCGCCGCCGACGCGGGCGACGGCGGGGTGATCCGCGACCCGGACCTGCTCGTCCCCGCCGAGCCCTGGGACCGGGTGCGGCGCGCCCGCGAACTGGACCGGCCCACAACGCTCGACTACATCGCCTACCTCTGCACCGACTTCCACGAACTGCGCGGCGACCGCACCGGGGCCGACTGCCCGGCGCTGGTCGGCGGCCCGGCCCGCTTCCGGGGCCGGACGGTCGTGGTGATGGGCCACCAGAAGGGGCGGACGCCGGGCGAGCTGGCCGACCGCAACTTCGGGATGGCGACCCCGGCGGGCTACCGCAAGGCCGCCCGCCTGGCCGGGCTGGCCGCCAAGCTGCGCTGCCCGCTGGTCACCTTCGTCGACACCCCCGGCGCGGATCCGCGGGTCGAGGCCGAGAACGGCGGCCAGGCCGGCGCGATCGCCGCGAACCTGCGGCTGATGGCCGGGCTGCCGGTGCCGATCGTCGCCGTCATCACGGGCGAGGGCGGCAGCGGCGGCGCGCTCGCGCTGACGGTCTCGGACCGGCTGCTGATCCTGGAGAACGCGGTGTACTCCGTCATCAGCCCCGAGGGGTGCGCGGCGATCCTGTGGCGCGGCGAGGCGGCCGCGCCGCGGGCCGCCGCCGCGCTCCGGCTCGACCCGGCGAGCCTGCTGCGCGCCGGGGTGGTCGACGGGGTCGTCCCGGAGGCCGTGACCGCCGCGGGCCGTCCGGACCGGGAGGCCGTGATGCGGGCGGTCGGCGACGCGGTCGCGGCCGAGCTGGCCCACCTGGGCGGGACCGCCGACCTGGTCGAGCGGCGCCTGGCGGGCCTCCTCGAGAACGACGCCCCCGCCATGCCGGGGCCCGACCCCGGAACGCCCGACGGCGAGCTCGTGGCGGCGGGCACGGAAGGGAACGGTGCCCCATGCCTGTGAGCAACGCGACCAGGACCGAACGCGACGCCGAGGGCGGATCCGCCCGCGGCCGCCGCCCCCAGAACGATCCGAACGAGGCCCTGGACGGCATGTGCCGCAACGTGCTGCGGCTCGTCGAGGCCCTTCCCGGGCCGCCCCTGCGGATCGTGCTCCACCTCGACCCGCCGGGCCTGGAGATCGAGTGGCCCGGCCCCGTCCAGGATCCCGCGCCGCCGCTCCAGGCGCCCGCCGGGAGCGCGCCGCCCGCCGGATCCGCACCGCGCGACGAACCCGCACCGGATGACGTGGTGCAGGTCAAGGCCGCCAACGTCGGCACCTTCTACCTCCGCCCCGAGCCGTCGGCCGCGCCGTTCGTCGAGGTCGGCGACACCGTGGCGGAGGGCCGGCAGATCGCGATCGTGGAGGCGATGAAGCTGATGCTCCCGGTCGAGGCCCCGGTGGCCGGCACCGTCACGGCCGTGCACGCCGAGGACGGGACGCCGGTGGAGTACGGCCAGCCGCTGCTGTCGATCCGGCCCGCGGGCTGAGGGGGTGGGTGCGCCATGGTGACCCGGGTGCTCGTCGCCAACCGCGGCGAGATCGCACTGCGCGTGATCCGCGCCTGCCGGGAGCTCGGCCTCGGCACGGTGGCCGTCCACTCGGCCGCCGACGACGGCGCCGCGCACGTGACCGCCGCCGACCGGGCCGTGCGGATCGGGCCGCCGCCCGCTCCGCTCAGCTACCTCAACGTCCCGGCGATCCTGGAGGCCGCGCGGATCACCGGCGCGGACGCCGTGCACCCCGGCTACGGCCTGCTGTCGGAGGACGCGGACTTCGCCGAGGCGTGCCGGGACGCCGGGCTCGCCTTCGTCGGCCCCGAGCCGGAGGCGCTGCGCACGCTGGGCGACAAGATCAGCGCGCGCCGGGTCGCCGCGGCGGCCGGGCTGGCGGTGCTGCCCGGCTCGCCGGAGCCGGTCGGCTCGGCCGAGGCGGTCCGCGCGCAGGCGGCGCGGACCGGCTTCCCGCTGATCCTGAAGGCGGCGTCCGGCGGGGGCGGCCGGGGCATGGAGGCGGTGGACGCCCCCGGTGACCTGACCGCCGCCCTCGCCCGGGTGCGGTCCGCCGCCGCCGCGCTCTTCGGCGACGACCGGGTGTTCGTCGAACGGTTCCTGCGCAGCGCCCGGCACGTGGAGATCCAGATCCTCGGCGACCGGCACGGGACCGTCGTCCACCTCGGCAGCCGGGACTGCTCGGTGCAGCGCCGCAACCAGAAGATCGTCGAGGAGGCCCCGGCGCCCGCGCTGCCCGCCGAGCTGCTCGACCGCATCGCCGCCGACGCGGTGCGCTGCGCCGCCGGGATCGGCTACCACGGCGCCGGGACGTTCGAGTTCCTCGTCGAGCCGGACGGCGCGTACTGGTTCATCGAGGCCAACTGCCGGATCCAGGTCGAGCATCCGGTCACCGAGATGGTCACCGGGGTCGACCTCGTCCACGAGCAGCTGCGGGTGGCGGCCGGCGAGCCCCTCGTCGCGCACGGGCCCACCGGCGAGGGGGCGCCCGACGGGGTGCGCGGCTGCGCGATCGAGTGCCGGATCAACGCCGAGGACCCCGCCCGCGACTTCCGCCCGGCCCCCGGCCGGCTGGTGGAGGTCGCCCTGCCCGCCGGGCCGTTCGTCCGCGTCGACACGCACGTGAGCGCCGGGTCGGCCGTCCCGGCCGAGTACGACCCGCTGCTGGCCAAGGTCGTGGTCTGGGCGCCGGGCCGGGCGGGCGCGCTGGCGCGGATGGACCGGGCGCTGGCCGAGTGCCGGATCACCGGGCCCGGCGTCCGGACCAACCGCGACTTCCTGCGCGAAGTGCTGCGGCACCCCCGCTTCTCCGAGGCCTCGCACGACACCGCGTTCCTCGCCGGGCTCACCGAGGACGGCGACATCAGAACGGGAGATCCCGCATGACCGACACCGACCCGACCACCACCGCCGCCGAAGAGTGCCCTGCCTTCCCCTTCCGCGACTGGGAAGGCGTCGATCCCGCTCCCGCGTACGCACGGCTGCGCGCCGAGCGCCCGGTCCTCCAGGTGCGGCTGCCCAGCGGAGGACGGGCGTGGCTGGTCACGCGGCACGCCGACGCCCGCCGCGTGTTCGCCGACCAGCGGCTCAGCCGGGCGGCCTCGTGCGCCAACAAGGACGACTTCCAGGGCATCAACCCGCCGGCCGGGTCCCTGTTCGCCCTGGACCCGCCCGAGCACACCGCGGTGCGCGCCCTGGTGAACAAGACGTTCACGGTCCGCCGGGTCGAGGACCTCAAACCGTGGATCGCGCAGCGGGCCGAACGGCTCGCGACGCGGCTGGCGCGGCAGGGCCCGCCCGCCGACCTGGTCTCCGGGTACGCCCAGCCGCTGTCGATGAGCGTGCTGTGCCGGCTGCTCGGCGTCCCCGAGGCCGACCACGGCAGGTTCATCGAGTGGTCGCACGCGCTGCTGTCCACCGCCGACGCCGGCGAGGAGATCGAGGCGACCCGGCAGCGGCTCGGGCAGTACGTGGCGCGGCTCATCGAGGCCAGGCGCGCCGTCCCCGCCGACGACCTGGTGTCGGCCCTCGTCCAGGCCGTGGACCGGGAGGACGCCGCACCGCACCAGGCGATCCTGCTGGTGATGGCCATCCTGGTCGCCGGGCACGACGCCATGGCCAACCAGCTCGCCGACACGGCCTACCTGATGATGACCCACCCCGGCATGGCGGACCGGCTGCGCGACGAGCCGGAGCTGATCCCGGCGGCGGTGGAGGAGATCGTCCGCTACACCTCGCTGATCGCGGTGGGCGGCTTCCCGCGGGTGGCGCTGGAGGACGTCCCGATCGGCGATGTCGTCATCAAGGCCGGCGACACCGTCATCGCGGCCATCGACTCGGCCAACCGCGACGAGGAGGTGTTCCCCGACCCCGACGAGCTCCGCGTCGACCGGCGGCCCCGCGGCCATCTCGCGTTCGGGCACGGCACCCACCGCTGCCTGGGCGCCCAGCTCGCCCGCGCCGAACTGGGCATCACGATCTCCGCGCTGCTCGACACGCTGCCCGGGATGCGCCTGGCGGTGCCGCCCGCCGACCTGGAGTGGGACCGCGCGTCGTTCGGACGCGGCCTGCTCTCGCTCCCCATCACCTGGTAGCCGCCCCATCCGCGACCCACCCGCGACCCACCCGCGACCCACCCGCGACCCACCCGCAAGGAGGACGACATGGCACCGCTCGACAAGACATCGCGGCCGACCCACCGGGCGCTGATGATCCGCCGGGTCGACCCGGCGAACCTGGACGCCGTGGCGGCGGCGTTCGGCGACCACGACCGCACCGACCTGCCGGCCCGCATCGGCGTCAGGGCCCGCACCCTGCTGCACTACCACGGCCTCTACCTGCACCTGATCGAGGGCGACCGGAACCTCCAGGACAACATGTTCGCCTCCCGCGACGACCCGCTGTTCCGCGAGATCGACCAGCGGATGGCCGAGCTGCTCACCCCGTACGACCCCGCGATCCCGAGCATGCGGGAGGCCCAGGCCACGGAGTTCTACCACTGGTCGTCCGGCCCGCCGCCCGCGACCTTCCGGGTGGTCCTGGAGTTCCGGGTGAACGGCGGCCGCGGCGAGGAGTACGAGCGGACGTGGCGGCGCCTGATCACCCCGATCTTCGCGTGGCCGGACAACCTCGCGCAGTCGCTGTCCCGCGACCGCACCGACGCGGACCTCTTCTACGTGATCAGCGACTGGACGGGCGAGGAGGCGTTCCAGCGCTTCCTGCGCAGCCCCGAGCACCGGGAGCTCGCCGAGGCGAGCCGCGCGCTCGGCGACCCGGTCCGCGTGACCCACATGTACATCCGCCCGGACCGGGCGGACCGACTGGAAGGACAGGCCAGATGAACACGCTGACCGCCCTCGACGAGGTCAACTACTTCGCGGTGTTCGCCGCCGCCGCCATCCGGGTGCCGCTCGCCGGGTTGTGGCATTCCCCGCTCCTGTTCGGCCGGCCGTGGGAGCACATGGTCGGGCTCGACTCCACGGCGATGCGCCGCCGCGGGCTGCCCCGCCTGTTCGCGTTCGCGTTCCTGACCTCGGTGGCCGGCGCCTTCGTCCTGGCGCTCCTGCTCGGACGCGACGCGGGCCTGGCCGCGGGTGCGCTCGCGGGGCTGCTCACCGGCGTCGGCATCGCCGGCGGCGCGCTGGCGAGCTCGATGGTGTTCGAGAAGCGCCCGCGCCCGCTGATCATGATCGACGCCGCGTTCCACACCGTGCTCTTCACCTCCACCGGCGCCGTCCTCGGCGCCTGGTGACCGCGGTCCGCGGCGCCCCGAGGCGCCCCGGGGGAGAGGGCAGACGAGGGAGAGAGATGAGCGAGACGAGCAATCCGTTCACCGACGGGGAGATCAGCTACATCCGGGAGCACCGGCTGGGACGGCTGGCGACGGTCGGTCCCGACGGCGCCCCGCAGGTGCGGCCGGTGGCCTTCCGGTTCAACACCGGCGACGGCACCTTCGACATCGGCGGCAAGCACCTGGCCACCACGCAGAAGTACCACAACCTGCTCGCGAACCCGCGCGCGGCGTTCGTCCTCGACGACGTGGCCCCGGAAGGCTCGGAGGCGCCCAGCCCCGGGTTCGGCCGGGGCATCGAGATCCGCGGCAGCGCCGAGGCGCGGACCGTCCGCGGGCCGGAGGAGCGGCTGGCGCCGCACCACGACGACGAGCTCATCCGGATCCGTGCCGCGCGCATCATCACGTGGAACCTGCCCGGCGGCACGCCGCGGCCGCGAGGGAGGGAGGTGCGATGAGCGACACGACGGCCGCCGAGGCCCTGCCGCTGATCACCGAGGTCCGCGAGGTCGGGCCGGTCATGCGGGTGCGGATGATGTCGGGCGACCCCGGCTACCTGGTGACCCGCTGCGAGGAGGCCCAGCAGTTCTTCTCCGACCCGGCGTTCAGCCGCGCGGCGGTGATGCGTCCCGGGGCGCCCAGGGAACTGGCGCGCAAGCAGGTCGGCTCCGGCAGTTCGCTGTTCAACATGGACCCGCCCGAGCACACCCGGCTGCGGCGCGTGGTGGCCAGAGAGTTCACCCGCCGCCGCGTCCAGGGCCTGGCGGAGGAGATCGCCGCGGCCGTGGACGGCCTGCTGGACCGGATGGTCGAGACCGGGCCGCCGGTGGACCTGGTCCAGGTGCTGTGCACGCCGCTGCCGCTCACCGAGATCTGCCGGCTGCTCGGCGTCCCGTACGAGGACCACGCGTCCTTCCGCGAATGGGTCGAGGCGATCATGTCGTGGACCGGGCGCTCCCAGGAGGAGGTCGGCCGGTGCCGGCGCGAGCTGCACGCCTACCTCACCGACATGGTCGCGGCCAAGCGCGCCGAACCGGGCGACGACCTGCTGAGCGCGCTGCTGGTCGTCCGCGACCAGGAGGACCGGATCACCGAGCCGGAGCTGGTGGGCCTGGGGATCGCGCTGCTGATCGCCGGGCACGAGACCACGCTGAACCAGCTCGGCGGCAGCGTGCACGCGCTGCTGGTCGAGCCGGAGCGGTACGCGCGGCTGGTCCGGGACCCGTCGCTGGTGCCGTCGGCGGTGGAGGAGCTGCTGCGCCTCATCCCGGCGGTGTCGGTCTCCAGCCCGCGGATGGCCCTCCGGGACGCGGAGATCGGCGGGGTGCCGATTCCCGCGGGGAGCATGGTCGCGGCCTCGTCGATCACGGCCAACCGCGATCCCGCCGTGTTCGACGACCCGGAGACGATGGACTTCGGCCGCGTCGACAACCGGCACATCACCTTCGGGCACGGGCCGCACTTCTGCCTGGGCTCCCAGCTCGCCCGCACGGAGCTGCGGACGGCGCTGGGCGGCCTGGTGCGGCGCTTCCCCGGCCTGCGGCTGGCCGTCGACCCGGCCGAGGTCCGGTGGCGGACGAACCAGCTCATCCAGGGCCCGGTCGAACTCCCCGTCACCTGGTGAGCGGATGACCGCGCGTCCCGGCGGACTACCCGGCGGCAGGGCCGGTCCAGTCCGCCGGGACGTGCCCGACGCGCACGCGCTGCGGGTGGTCGCCCACCGGCACCGAGGTGATCTTCCGGCCGGTGCCGAAGTCGATGGCGGTGACCTGGTCGGCGCCGCTCTCGGAGATCACGCAGGCCCGGCCGTCGCCGCTGACGGTCGCCCAGTACGGCTTGGCCGCGGTCACCAGCGGGCCCTCCCGCAGCGTGGCCCGGTCGACGACGGTGGCGTAGTCGTCCATCGTCCCGGCGACGCACAGCTTGTCGCCGCGCGGGCTCATCGACAGGCCGTGGTGCCGGGAGTCGTTGACGAAGGTGGTGCGGTCGTCGCTGGTGTCCGGGTTCTCCGGGAGCGTCTTCCAGCGGGTGATCGCGTCGGTGGCGACGTCGTACTCGAAGAAGCCGTTGAAGAACGACACCTGGAAGTACAGCTTCGACTCGTCGGGGGTGAAGGCGACCGGGCGGACCGCGTCGGACATGTCGGAGCGGCCGAAGGCGTCCAGCCGCTGCCGCATGTCGATCACCTTGACCTGCTGGAACGTGGCGGCGTCCGCGACGGTGATGCGGCGGTCGCCCTTGGTCCAGTCCAGCCAGGGGGCGTCGAAGTCGGTGTTGACCTCGCCGATCGACATGTTCCAGATGTACCGGCCGTCGCGGGAGAAGACGTTCTCGTGGGGCTTGTCGCCGGTCTTGAACGATCCCGCCTGCCGGCCGGTGCGGATGTCGAGCACGTGGACGGTGTTGGACGTGGAGGCCGACACCGCGACGCGCGTCCCGTCCGGCGAGACGGCCATGTGGTCGGAGCGGTACCCGGAGACGGGGAAGCGCCAGTTCACCCGGCCGGTGGTCACGTCGACGGAGACCACGTCGGCGAAGCTGGGGCGGGACACCACGACGGCGGAGCCGTCGGGCGTGGAGTACATGTCGTCGACGTACTGGTCGTGGCCCTCGCCGACGGTCTGGCGGATGCCGAGGAAGAAGGCGAGCCGGATCGGGTCGGAGTAGATCTCGCGGAGGCGCTCGTCCTTGTCGGGGATGACGTTGATCCGGCCGATCCTGGCGAAGGTCCCGCTGGACCGGATGACGTCGGCGGTCCCGTCCCAGTTGTTGCCGACGAACATCACCTCGCGCAGCGCGGCGGCGGGGGCTCGGCCCGGGGCCTGGGCGGGGGCCTGGCCCCGGGCCTGGGCGGCGGCCTGGGAGGGGGCCTGGGAGGGGGCCGCCGCGCCGGCCGGGGCGGCGGTGGCGGCGGTCACCGCCGCCGCGGCCAGGACGGCTCCGCCCAGCACGGCGGATCGGGGGGCGCGCCGGAACGTCGAGAAGCGCATCTTCTACCTCCGGGGTGGGTGAACGCGGCGCCGCTCGCCTCCCGGGGGCGTGGGGAGGACGTGGGGGGAGGCGGCGCCCCGCCGAGACATGAAGATTCTTCAGACTTTGGGTTACTGGACAGTAGTCCACTGTGCGGGGCGCCACAAGGGCCCGGCCGGACCGCCACGACGATCACGCCGCCGGACCACCCCGCCCAGCCGTATCGTGAGGGCATGCCGACAACCGCGCGAGCGCGTCACCTGGCCGGTGAGGCGACGCCGAAGGCGAGCCTCAGCGGCCGGATCGCGAAGCGACGCCGCGCTCGCACAGGCCCGGTCAGGTGCGAGCCGCCAGGCGAGCGCCGTAGGCCGGGACTCTGCAACACAGCGGCATGAGCGCCGTGGATCGCGCGCAGGTGCTGGCCTACCGGTACACCGCGCACGACCTCGCACCCGGCGGAGGCCGCGGCGACACCGTCCTGGCCACCGGCCTCCAGGACTACCCGCCCGGCCGTACCGCGGTGCCCGCCCTGCGGCTGCGCACCGGCACGGCCGATCCCTCCGGTCCGTCCACGGTGCTCGTCCACTCCATCCGGGGCGCCATGCACCTGCACCGCGCCGCCGACCTGGCCCGGCTGGCCGCCGCGCTGCGCGTCGAGGACGGCCGCGACCTGCCGCCCCAGGCGATCGGCCCGTTCGGCGCCGAGCTCGCCGGCGCGGGCATCGCCTTCGGCGCCGCGCTGGACGAGGTCGCCGCCGCCATGCGCGAGGCCGTCGCCGGCGGCGGCTCGCCCACCAAGGGCGAGCTCAGCGGGACGGTCAGCCCCCGGGTCGCCGCGCCGCTCGCGCCCTGGTGCGAGGGCTGCGGCGTGCACCACGTCCAGGACAAGCTGTTCCGGATGGCCACCCTCCAGGCGGGCCTGGTCATCGAGGTGGACCACGACCTCCCGAGCCGGTTCCGCTTCCGCGCGGCCGAGCCGTTCGAGCCCGCGGACCCGGCGGACGCCCGCGCCGCACTGGTCCGGGCCTTCCTCGCGACGTCCGGCCCGTCCCGCCCGGCCCAGCTGGCATCCTGGCTGGCCTTCACCCCGGCCGCCGCCCGCCGCTGGTGGGAGCCGGTCGCCGCCGAGCTGACCCCCGTCACGGTGGACGGCGCCAAGTACTGGACGCACGCCGACCACCAGGAGGCCCTCAAATCGGCGCCGGCCCCGGACGGCGTCCGCCTCCTGCCGCCCTACGATCCCGTCACCGAACCGGCCGACCGCGAGCTGCTCGTCCCGGACCCGGCCCAGCGCAAGCAGGTGTGGCGGACCGCCGCCAACCCGGGCGTCCTGCTGGTCGACGGCGAGATCTCCGGCGTGTGGCGGCAGCGGCGGTCCCGCGGCCGGCTGTCGCTGCGCGTCGAGCCGTTCACCCGGCTGTCCGCGCGCCGGCGCCGCGCCGCCGAACCCGACGCCGCCGCCATCGCGGACCCCACCGGCACGGCCGGCGCCGACCTCGCCTGGGCGTGACGCGGGCCCGGCTCAGCGGGCGGCCGGGAGGGGCCGCGATCCCGCCCGGGAGAACAGGCGGTGGAGGATGTCGGTGATGGTGACCACGCCCAGCACCCGGCCGTCCTGGGTGATCAGCGCCAGCTGGTTGCTGGTCTCGCGCATCTGCGTCAGCGCGCTGTAGACGGGCGTGTCGGCCGGCAGCAGGAACGCCGGCCGGGCCATCCGGCCGATGCCGGCGTCGTCGGGCTCGGTCAGCGTGTCGCGCACGTGGACCACGCCCCAGTCGGTGCCGTCCGCCCGCACCAGGACGCGCAGGTGGCTGGAGGCGTGGCTGGCGGCCTGGACGTCGGCGACGGTGGCCGACGGCGCCACGGCGGTCAGCTCGGCGCCCGTGACGACCAGGTCGCCGATCCGCAGGTCCTGGAGCTCCAGCGCCTCCGACAGCCGCGCCGAATAGGCGGCGTCGAGGGCGCCGACGTTGGCGGAGTGCTCGACCAGATGGCGCAGCGCGTCCGGGTCCTGCCCGGCGGCGACCTGGTCGGCGGGCTCGACGCCGACCTTGCGCAGGCACCAGTTGGCGGCGCTGTTCAGCGCGCGCAGCAGCGGCCTGGTCAGCAGCATGAAGCCGCGCATCGGCAGCGCCAGCAGCGTGGCGGACCGCTCGGGGTGCGCGATCGCCCACGACTTGGGCGCCATCTCGCCGATCACCAGGTGCAGGAACGTGGCGATGATCAGCGCCAGCACGAACCCGGCCACGTCCGCCGCCCACAGGGCCAGCCCCCAGGACTCCAGCAGCGGGGTGAGCCAGTGGTGCATGGCCGGCTTGGTGATCGCGCCCAGCGCCAGCATGCAGGCGGTGATGCCGAGCTGGGCGCCCGCCAGCAGCACGGTCAGCTCGGACGCGCTGCGCAGCGCCGCGCGGGCGGCCCGGCTGGACGGCGCCGCGTCCTCCAGCCGGTGCCGCTTGGCGGCCATCAGCGCGAACTCGATCGCGACGAAGAACGCGCTCGCCGCGATGATCGCGACGGTCGCGGCGAGCACGACCCACGGGTTGCTCAACGTTCCTCACGCTCCCGCCCGGCGGCGTCCTCGGGGCTCCCGGCGACGATCTCCAGCCGGATCGAGGAGGGCACGTGGTTGTCGACCTCCAGCACCTGGACGCGGATGTGCCGCGGCGGCGGATCGTCGCTGCGCGCCAGGTCCGCGGGGTCGTCCGGGAGCCGGATGTCGAGCTCGGCGCCCACCTCGGGCAGCGCGCCGTGCGCGGCGATCACCAGCCCGGCGATGGTCTCGTAGTCGCCCTCGGGCAGCCGGTGGTCGATGGTCCGCTCCACCTCGTCGATGTGGAAGCCGCCCGGGATGATCCAGGCGTTCCCGGCGGCGGTGGCGGTGGGCTCCTCCTCGCCGGTGTCGTGCTCGTCGGTGATCTCGCCGACCAGCTCCTCGGCCAGGTCCTCCAGCGTCAGGACGCCGGCGAACCCGCCGAACTCGTCGATCACGCAGGCCAGCTGCTGCCGCTCCCCGGCCAGCCTGGTCAGCGCGTCGGGCAGCGTCATCAGGGTGGGCAGCACGGTGGCGGGCCGCATGATCGTCGACACCGGGCGGGTGCCGTCGCCCGCGGTCAGCACCTGGTCGAGGTGCACCACGCCGACGACGCGCTCGTCCTCGCCGAGCACGGGGTAGCGCGAGTGGCCGGTGCTCATCGCCCGCCTCACCTCGGCGATCGGCTCGTGCTCGTCGACGGTGTCGACGCGGGAGCGCGGGATCATCGCGTGCTCCACGTCCCGCCGCGGGAAGTCCAGGATCCGGTCCAGCAGCATCGACAGGTCGGGCGGCAGGTCGCCGCTGCGCCGGGAGTCGGCCACGATGTGCTCGAGGTCGCGGTCGGTGGCCGCGTGCTCGACGTCGTGCACCGGCTCGATCCGCAGCAGCCGCAGCAGCAGGTTGGACGACTGGTCGAAGACCCAGATCAGCCAGCCGAACACCTTCAGGTAGATCAGCGTGGACCGGGACAGCCGGCGCGCGACGGGCTCGGGACGGGCGATCGCCAGGTTCTTGGGGAACAGCTCGCCGAACAGCATCTGCACCAGCGTGGACAGCAGGAGCGCGAGGAGCGTCCCGACCGCGACGCCGGTGCCGGCCGGCACGCCCGCGACGCCGAGGACGTCGCCCAGCGCGCGGCCGATCATCGGTTCGGCGACGTATCCGACCAGCAGCCCGGTCACGGTGATGCCCAGCTGGGCGCCCGACAGCATGAACGAGGTGCGCCGGGTGACCGCCAGGGCGCGTCCGGCCGCGGCGTCGCCGCCGCCGGCGCGGGCGTTCAGCCGCGACCGGTCCACGGCCATGTAGGCGAATTCCTGGGCGACGAAGTAGCCGGTCGCGGCGGTGATCACGAGCACCACCGTCACGCCCAGCAGCAGGGACAGCGCGGTGGTCACCGGCGGGCCGCCCGCGGGTCGGGGGCAAGGGTCCGTGCGGGGGTCGGTAGATCGGTTTCCATGGCTCTCTTGGGGCGAACGGGCATCAACGGTGACAACGACACTTGTAATCGCTGTGTTCCCGCGAACCGCTGCGCGACCGCGAACCCACAGGTCACGCCGATACTAACCGCGCCGAGGCCGGATGCCCGCACGCCGCCTGCGGCATCGCCGCCCGGGGGCTGCCGGGCCGAGCCCGAGGACGGGCCGGGAGAAAGGTACTGGTGGAGCCCCCGGCCGGGTTCGAACCGGCGACCTGCCGCTTACAAGGCGGCTGCTCTGGCCAGCTGAGCTACAGGGGCCTGCCGGCGCGGGCGCCGACGGGCTCACAATACCGCTAGCCGCCGGCGCGGCGCGGCCCGTTAAACGCCGGGTGGACGCAGGGCGGCGGCCCGCGCGGCGGGCGCCCGTCGGCCGCGGGGTGAACGGCACGGCGGGTGAACTAGATCACAGAGGCGGCCCGGTCGGGGCAGGTGGCCGTGGGAGCGGAAGGCCCCCGCTGTCCTGGAGCGTGCCCGAATGCGCCGGGTGACCGGGCCCGGACACCGGCCCATGGCACAATGTTGGCTCCTGCCTCACGGGCTCGACGGGGCGGGACGAGGGGCCGCGCCCCAGGGGCCGGTGCGCTCGGTGATCCCGCGGGCGGGTGCCGGCCCGTCGCGGGAGGCTCCACCGACGTACTGCGGCCGGGAGGAGGTGCGCTGGCGTGTCGTATGCCGGTCGTCGTCGCCGATCCGCACGAGCCCGCCGCACCGTCCTGCCCGGCGTCGCGTTCGCCGCCACCACCACCGCCCTCACGCTCGTCGCCGCCTTCGCCGTCCCGGCGGCGATGCTCCCCGACGACACCGCCACCGCCGCGCGGCGGGCCGCCCCCGGCGATCCCGCCCAGCCGGCCGGGGCCGCGCCGGTCGACCAGATCCGCGCCCGCGAGTGGCACCTGAGCGCGATGCGCGTCCCGCGCGCCTGGCGGCTGTCCAAGGGCGCCGGAGTCACCGTGGCCGTGCTCGACACCGGCGTCGACCGCCGCCACCCCGACCTGGTCGGCCGCGTCACCACCGGCCCCGACCTCACCGGCGGCACGCGCCGTCCCGGCGGCAGGTTCTGGGGGCTGCACGGCACCTCGATGGCCAGCATCATCGCCGGGCACGGCAACGGCCCCGGCCAGCAGCGCGGCGTCATCGGCGTCGCCCCCCAGAGCCGGATCCTGTCGATCCGGGTGACCTGGGAGAACGACGACCCGCAGCGCCAGGAGGGCGGCCAGGTCGCCCGCAACCGGGACGCGGTGGCGCAGGGCATCCGGTACGCCGTCGACCACGGCGCCGACATCATCAACATGTCCCTCGGCGGCGGGCGGCTGTTCTACGACGGCAACTCCACCGAGGAGAGCGCGATCCGGTACGCGCTGAGCAGGGGCGTGGTGCTGATCGCCTCGGCCGGCAACGACGGCGCCGGCCCCAACCGCAACAACTTCCCCGCCGCCTACAAGGGCGTGATCGCCGTCGGCGCCCTCGACCGGCGGCTGCGGATGTGGAAGGACAGCAACCGGCGCCCGTACGTGGCCGTCTGCGCGCCCGGCGTCGAGATCGTCAGCGCCGACTCCAGCAGCGGGTACGTCATCGGGACGGGCACCAGCCCCTCCTCGGCCATCGTCGCCGGGGTCGCCGCGCTGGTCCGCGCCCGCCACCCCAGGCTCACCCCGGACGAGGTCCGGCAGGCGCTGGTGAAGGGCGTCGTCCCGAACCGGCCGACCGGCTCGCCCGCCTGCGCGGGGCCGCTGGACGCGGTCCGCGCCCTGGCCGCCGCCGGGCGGATCGAGCAGACCGCGCACGGCCCCGGCGCGAAGCCCGCCGCGACCTCCGCGTCCCCGGCGCCCGCCGTCGAGCCCGCCGAGGAGGACGGCGGGTGGCTGCTGGCCGCGGTGCTCGGGGGCGGTGGGGCGCTCGTCGCCGTCGGGGTGCTGCTGGCCTGGCGCCAGCGCCGCAGGCCCGAGAGCGACTACGACGGCTACGACGACGAGTACGACCGCGACGATCTCGACGACTACGGCCTGGGCGCCCGGCGCCCGTCCCCGCAGGCCGGGGCGGTGGCCGGGCACGGGATGCCACCGCACCGGCAGGCGGCGGCCCCCGTCAACGCGCCGCTCTGGCAGAGCAACGAGGTCTACTCGGGGATGCCGCCCGCCGCGTCCGACCGCGTGGCGGAGGCGCCGCCGTACCGGAACGGCGCGGTCCCGCCCTGGCCGACGCCGCCGCGGACGCCCACCCACGAGCCGCTCCAGGCACCACGGGCCGCGCAGCCGCCGGAGCCTCCGGTGTCGTCGTGGCCGCAGCCGCCCGTTCCCAGCGAGCTGCGCCCGTACCTGCCCGAGCACCCGGCCGGACGCGAGACGAACCGGCATGAGACGAACGGGCACGCCGTCAATGGCTCGCACAACCTCGCGAATCTGAACGGCTCCGGCGCCCCGCCGCCCGCCGCCGGGCCGACGCCCCCGTACGAGGAGCCCGTCCGGTACGAGGAGCCGCCGCCGTACGAGGAGGCGCCCGCGGGCGGTGCCGGGAACACCGACTACACGATCCTCGACGACGAGGAGTGGGAGAGATTCCGGCGCAGCGCGCTCGAAGGCTCCGGTCTCGACGACGAGGACGACCGCGTACCCCAGGAGGAGAAGGGCCCGGGAGACCCGTACCGGCCCCCGCCGCACGACCCTCCGCCGCCCGTACGCCCGGAGGACGAGCACGGCCACCGGCCCCGGTCCGGCGAGGACGGCGATCACCGGTCGCCCTGGTGGTGATCGCGGCGCGGGGCGCGGCGTCCCGCTACTACGGCGGGCGTAGCCGCGGAGTCTCCGGCCGGACGATGCCGCGGGCCTGACCCGTCGCCGAGCATCGACTCATCCGCGAAAGAGGAGGTCGATGACCATGATGACGACGCTGACGGCGCTGGCGGCGCAGGTCCACCCCGGCCCGGGTCCGGGGCCGTGGCACGAGGGCGGGGCGGCCGACGCCCCCGCCTGGTGGCCGGTGTTCCCGATCACCTTCGGGCTGTTCTGGGTGGCCGTGGCGATCGGGGTGTTCTACCTGGTGCGCCGCCGGATCACCGCGAACGCCGCGGCGGCGGCCGCCGCGTCCGACCCGATGACGCGGGCCCGTTCGGTGCTGGCCGAGCGCTTCGCCCGCGGCGAGATCGACGAGGAGGAGTACCAGGCCCGCCTGTCGGCCCTCCGCTACGGGACATGACCCGGGCGGCTCAGTCGGCGATGGCCTCTCTGAAGATCTTGTCGACGCTGTCGGGGTCCATCGGCGCCTGCGCCGCGGCGTCGGCGAACCGGGTCAGCAGGCGGGCGAAGCCGGCGCGCTCCTCGGGGCTCCAGTCGGCCATCAGCTCCGCGAGGTAGGCGCGGCGGAACCGGTCGGCGACCTGCTTGACCCGCACGCCCGCGTCGGTCAGGCCGAGGTTGGCGCGGCGCGCGTCGACGGGGGACGGGCGCCGCGACACCAGGCCCGCGTCGATGGCGTGCCCGACCAGCCGGCTGGCCGTGGACGGGTCGATCTCCAGGCGCTCGGCGACCGCGCCCACGGTGACCTCGTCGCCGGGGCCGGCCGCGGCGGCGTTCAGCGCGGCGACCGCGTGCACCACCATGAGGTTGGACTGCTGCAGCGGCCGGCCGCCCGGACCGGCGGAGGTCTGCGCCCGGATCCGTTTCATCAGATCGGGCTTGACCCAGACGCGCCTGAGATGGAACAGCGCGATGGAGATGTCGGTCACCGGGTCGGGCGCCTGCCCGGCGGGGTCGGAGAACTCCGCGGGCAAGGCGTCCGCCGAGCTGTTCTCCCTGGTCGTTCCCATGGTCTCCCGTTCACCGCGCGTTCGTCGCCCGTGTTGTACCCAGCATGACGCATGTAGCCTGCATGTGTTCAAACGGACCCCGCACTTCCCTGGTTCCCGTCCTTCCGGAAGCGTTACACCCCTTCTCGGGGACGGCCCTGCCCGTTCCGCGCGAACGCCGGACGATGCCGGCGGGGACGCGTAGCATGGCACCGCCGAACCCGGACGACCCGGGATTAGTGACCACAGAGGGGACCTCAATGAGGGAGGCGCCAGGCCCCGGAGAGAGTCCCCGGCAGGACGGAAGCATGAACGATGGCTCAGCCCTGGAACCGGTGACCGAAGGTCTGGAAGCCGACGAAGCCTTCCCGGCCGATCTGCTGTCCGAGCGCGACCGCCAGATCCTCGCCTTCGAGCGTCAGTGGTGGAAGTACGCCGGCGCCAAGGAGCAGGCGATCCGCGAGCTGTTCGACATGTCGGCGACGCGGTACTACCAGCTGCTCAACATCCTCATCGACCGGCCCGAGGCGCTCGAGCACGACCCGATGCTGGTCAAGCGCCTGCGCCGGATGCGCTCGCAGCGACAGCGGCAACGTGCCGCGCGCCGCCTCGGCATCCGGCCCTGACGTGACCAACACTGGTCATGTGAACCCTTCGCATCCCCTCACGGCCGCCGGTGCCGCCGGCCTCGACGCCCTCCGTGACGACCCGGCCCGGGCCGTGCTCGGTTTCGACTTCGACGGCACGCTCGCGCCGATCGTGGACGATCCGGCCGCGGCCCGCGCCCACCCCGAGGCGGCCCCCGCCCTGGCCGGCCTGGCGCCGCGCGTCGGCGCGCTGGTCATCATCACCGGCCGGCCCGCCGCCGTGGCGGTGGAGTACGGCGGGTTCGCGGGCATCGACGGGCTCGTGGTGCTCGGCCAGTACGGCCTGGAACGCTGGGAGTCGGGCGAGCTGACCGTGCCCGAGCCCCCGCCCGGCGTGGCCGAGGCCCGCGCCAAGGTGCCCGAGATCCTGAAGGCGTCCGGCGCGCCCGCCGAGGTCTTCGTCGAGGACAAGGGGCAGGCGCTGGCCGTGCACACCCGCCGGTGCGCCGAGCCCCAGGTCGCGCTCGAACGCCTCCGCGGCCTCCTGGACGCGCTGGCCGAGCGTGCCGGTCTGGTGGTGGAGCCCGGCCGGTTCGTCCTGGAGTTGCGGCCGCCCGGCATGGACAAGGGCAGGGCGCTGCGCGACTTCGTCGACGGGCTGCGGCCCGGGGGCGGCGGCCCGTCCGCGGTGCTGTTCGCCGGGGACGACCTGGGCGATCTGGCCGCGTACGACGCCGTCGACGCCTACCGTGCCGAGGGGGTGCCCGGGGTCAAGGTCTGCAGCGGCTCGGCCGAGGTGACCGCCCTGGCCGAACGCGCCGACCTCGTGGTCGACGGCCCCGCCGGGGTGGTCGGCCTCCTGGGGACGCTCCTCCCCGCCTGAGCACCGCCCGCTCTCTACCCCTGACGCCCGCCCGGTGGATTTGTCGGATCCGCACAAGAGTGAAATGTGCGATTGGCGTTTTTTGCGTTACTTCGGGGGGTCGTGCAGGTGAAGAGTGCTGACTGCGCAAGACTGTGCGCTGTCGGGGGGAGAGGAAGAGGAGCGTGAGGTGGACACGGAGCCGGGAACGCCGAGCCTGCCTGAAGATCCGCGCCGTCGGCCGCGAGGCCCTGACCAGCGGCGGGTGACACCGCCCGTCCCTCCCGCGCGGCGCGCCCGCCCGTCCAGCGCGCTCGGCGCCCGCGAGACCAGCGGCGTCCAGGTGCGCCTGGGCACGCGCGGAGGACGCGGCCAGAAGAACCGCGGCCGCGACCGTTCGCGTGACCATGCTCCCGCCGTCCCACCGCGGCAGCCGCCCCCGGGGTGGCCGGGCGACCCCGGGCCCGGGCCGGGGCCCCGCCCGCGGAGGCGGCGGCGCAAGACGTTCGCGGTCGCCGGACTGGTGTCGGGCATCGCCGCCGCCGCGCTGGTCGCCGGCGCGATCGTGCTGCTGCCCAGGTCGACGGGCGTGGAGGTCAGGCCGGAGCCGCAGTCGGTCGGCGGCACCTCCGGAACCGGCTCGGGCACCGCTCCGGGCACCGGTTCCAAGGGACGGCCGCCGCGCACGGGCACGCCGGTCGAGGTCGGCACCGCCGACGGGTCCCGGTACCGGATCGCGGCCGTCACGGCGGGCGCCGACGATGGCGGCGTGGCGCCCCAGCAGTCCTCGGCGCCGGTGCGCGCGTCCTCCCCGTACATCGACTACGTGCTGACCAACCCGTCGCGGCAGCGGGTGCTGCTGGACTTCCCCGGCGACGTCTTCCTCCGCCGCGCCCTGGTGGCGCCGCAGGCCCGCGGCCGCTGCATGTGGCAGGCCGGGGTGCCCGAGACCATGTGCACGCCGCCGATCAGGAGCGAGGTCGTCCGGACGCTCTCCGGCGGGCGGCTGGAGCCGGGCGACGGCGGCGACAGGTACATGCCGCCCGGAGCGTCCTATCTCGTACGGGCGACGGTGGACGTGCCGGTCGCCAAGGGGATCAGGCGGTCCGACCTGCGCCTCTACATCTGGAAGCAGCTCTACATGGCGGACCGGCTGGCCAAGGAGGCGCCCTTCCCGCGCTGACCGCCGCCCGCGCTCCGCGAACGAGCACGGAAGGGCCCGGGCCGCATGGCCCGGGCCCTTCGCGCGTCGAGTCCCCGGTGGACGCCGGGCCCGGCGGCCCGGCGCGAGGTGATCACTCGGCTTCGGGGTCGTCGGCGAGGATGCCGTACAGCCGGCGGCGGGCGTCGTTGACGACGTCCAGCGCGCGGGCCTTCTGGCTCTCGCTGCCGACGCTCATGACCTGGTGCAGGGCTCCCATCAGCTGCCCCACGGCCTCGCGTCCGCGCAGCGCGTTCTCGCCCGCGGCCTCGGTGACCTCCTCCCAGGGCGCGGCGGGCTGCGCGGCGACCTCCTCGCGGCCGCTCTCGCTCAGCGCGAACAGCCGCTTGCCGCCCTGCTCCTGGCTGGTGACCCGGCCCTCGTCCTCCAGCATCTGGAGCGTCGGGTAGACCGAGCCGGGGCTCGGACGCCAGACGCCGCCGGTGCGCTCGTCGAGTTCCTGGATCATCTCGTAGCCGTGCATGGGCCGCTCGGCCAGGAGGGCCAGCAGCGCGGCCCGGACGTTGCCGCGCCGGGTGCGCCGGCCGCGGCCGCCGCGTCCCCGGCCGCCGTGGTGGCCGAAGCCGGGCCCGCCGCCCCAGGGGCCGAACGGGTCGCCGCGGCGGGGCCGCTCCTCCGAGGTGATGAATCGTGCGTGTCTCATCGCAGTCTCCTCTGATCTGATCGGTTGCGATGCATTAACGATATATCGGTGAACGCTCGCGATGCAACTCCGAGACGGGGAGAGGGCGTGAGAGGGCGCACAGCGGACAGCATGCGGTGGCAGAGGGCGGTGTGCGGCGCAGTGTGCGCGCAGGGCACACCGCAGGCCGGACGATCAGCAGGGGAGCAGCGCTCGACCCCGCTGCCCGCGGCGAGACGCGATCAGGGAGCGGTGCGAGGCTCGATCAGGGAGCGGCGAGCTTGAGGTTGTCCAGGATGTCCTTGGTGGCGTTCCGGTTGTCGGTCTCCTTGACCCGGACCCACGCCCCGAACTTGCCGCTCTTGTCGCGCAGCCCGACCTCCACGACCGTCGGGGTACCGGCCTGGCAGCCGGTGTACCGGGTGATCGTGCCGGTCAGCGCCTTGTCGGGGGAGGTGTAGTTCTCCGGGGTCCCCTTGGTGCAGGTGCCGTGGCGGGTCGCGCTCGGCGGCGGCAGCTTGCCGGCGGTCAGGTCGGTGGTGAGGCCGATGAAGACGCCGGGGGTCTTGCCGTCGCCCACGAACCCCTGGACGCTCGGGGTGGCGCGGAGCACCGGCCGGGGCTGCTGGTCGGCCAGCCCGACGGTCGACGGGGGCCAGGTGGACTCCTGCCCGCGCGGCCAGACCTTCGGCACCGCCGCCCTGATCTTGCCGCTGGCGTCGGCGAGCTGGACGAAGTCCTTCGGCACGGCCGGCTTCTCCGGCCCCGTCGGCTTGTCCTCCCCGTTCAGCACCGTGCCGAGCGCCAGCCCGCCGACCAGGGCGATCGCCAGCACCACCGCGCCGATGATCAGCGGCGCCCTGTTCTTCTTGCCGCCCGGCCCCGCGGTGCCGCCGGGACGCCCGGGCAGGCCGATCTTCTTGAGCCGTCCCTTCAGGCCGCCCTCGGACGGCGTGCCGCCCTGCGGCGGAGGAGGCTGGAACCCCGTGGGAAGCGGCCCCTGCACAGGCCCAGGACCGGGGCCAGGACCGGGGCCAGGACCCTGCCCCTGGGGAGGGCCGCCCGTGGGGCCCTGAACGGGGAAGACCGCGGTCTTCCCGTCCTCCGGCGGCTGCGGTCCCTGCGGCCCCTGGGGGCCTTGGGGTCCATGCGGGGGCTGCGGCATGGGGAGCGAGACCGTACGGCCGTCGTCCACGTCTCCCTGCGAAGGGGGAGGGGGCTGGCGGTACTGGCTGCTCGGGTGGTCGACGACCGTCTGGTCCTGGTCGTCGACGAACGTCCTCGGGTTCTGGCTCTGGCTCGGCGGGGGCGACATCTCCGAGGTACGGAGCGAATCCTCCGACCTCGGGGCGTCCTCGCGCGTGGGCGGCTCCGGGGCGGGATACCCGGGAGGCTGGGACGGGGGAGGCTGCTGGTAACCCTGCCCCTGCTGCGGCGGAGGCGGAGGGCCGGGACGACCATGGCCGGTCGGCGGCGGGGGCGGCCCCTGGCTCGGCCCCTGCGAGTAGGAAGGCGGGTAGAACTGGTCCTGAATCGTCTGCGGCGCCTCTGGCTCCACGGGCGGGGGCGGGGGCGTGGGCCGGATCGGCTGCGAGGCGGAGGGCGTCACGGTCGGCCGCAGCGTCGACAGGGCCTCCGCGAACGCCTCGGCGGTAGGCCAGCGCTTCTCACGCTCGACTTCGAGCGCCCGCAGGACGACCTGGTCGAACGCGGGCGGCAGATCCTCCCGCAGCGAACTCGGCGCGACCCGTACCGGCGGCGGCCCCGGCGGACGGCCGGTGAGCATGTGGTAGGTGAGCGCCCCCAGGCCGTACACGTCGGCCCGCACGTCCAGACCGCCCCCGAACCGCGCCTGCTCGGGCGACATGTACCCGGGGGTGCCGACCGGGAGGGTGAACGCGCCCGAGGCGTGCGCGAGCGCCTTGGCCAGCCCGAGATCGGCGATCAGGAGCCGCTCCCCGCCGTCCGGAGCCGACTGGAACAGCACGTTGGACGGCTTGAGGTCACGGTGGATCACCCCGAGGGTGTTGATCACCTCGACCCCGTAGGCGATCTCCTCGGCGAGCGCAAGGGCCTGGGCGACCGGAAGTGGCCGTTCTCGCATCCGGTCGGCCAGTGTCCCGCGGTCGGCGTACGACATGACGAAGTAGGGCCGTCCGTCCGGCAGTTCGCCGATGTCGTGCACCCGCACGAGCCGCGCCGAGTCCGCGCGGCGGAGGATCCGCGCCTCCTCCAGGAAGCGATTGCGCACGTCGAGGTCGTCGATCAGGCTTCCGGACAGCACCTTGATCGCGACGTGGGAGTCGAGGGCGTCGTCGTGGCCCAGCCACACCGAGGCGAACGCCCCCGAGCCGAGGACGCGATCGATTCGGTAACGGCCGACCGTAGGAGGGAAGGACACTCCCGTATCATGCCCAACAAACGGGGAGTGTGTGCGAACGAGCATGGGGCGCGGCGATGGCATTCGATGAGAGGACCGAGGAGCTGGCCGTCAAGGCCGCCCAGGGAGACCAGGCGGCCCTCAACGAGCTGCTCGGCAAGATCCAGCCGGACGTGCTGCGGCACAGCTCGCGCTTCCTGCCCTGCCGGCAGGACGCCGAGGAGGCCTGCCAGGACGCGCTGCTGCAGGTGGCGCGCAACATCCACCGCTTCGAGGGGCGGTCCAGGTTCTCCACCTGGCTGCACGTCGTGGTGGCGAACTCGGCCCGTTCCACGTACCGCTCGCTGAAGCGGCGGTCGGTGGAGCAGGCGGGCGAGCTGCCCCAGCAGCGCCCCGACCCGCGCCGTACCAGCGTCATCGCGGGTTCCCGCGTCGACATCCTGGACGCCATGGAGGACCTGGAGGCCCGCAAGCCGGACCTGATCCAGGCGCTGGTGCTGCGCGACGTCTCCCAGCTGGAGTACGCGGAGATCGCCGAGCAGCTCAAGCTGCCGCTCGGCACGGTCAAGTCGCGGATCCACGAGGCGCGCAAGCAGGTGCGGCAGACCTTGGGCGAGTCCTACACCTGAGGGGCGGCTGAGGGAGCGGTACGGGCCGGGGCCGGGGCGTCAAGCAACGGCAAGTCCCGGGCAACCGTCTGCCAGGCGGCGGACGGGGTGCCGGGGCGTCCGCCAGCATGCGTTCATGCTCTCCTCAACCACGGCAGGCATGAGCAGCCTGGGCCTGGACGATCCGTTCCCGGGCGGCCTCGGCCTGGACGGCCCGTCCGACCGGCCGGTGTTCGTCATCGGATGTCCCCGATCCGGAACCACGCTGCTCCAGCTGATGCTGCACTCCCATCCGCGGATCGCGATCCCGGCGGAGAACCGGTTCCTGCTCGCGGCCTACACCGCGCGGTGCGAGTTCGGTGACCTGGAGGACAGGGACAACAGGCTTGCGCTGGCGGAGTGGATCACCGGGCGGGAGGCGGGCCGGTTCGGCGATCTCGGCCTGGACGCGGCGGCGGTGACCGAGGAGATCGTCGAGGGGCCGCCCACGCTCGGCTCCGCGCTGGGCATCGTGTTCCGCGCGTACGCCCGCCGGTTCGGCAGGCAGCGCTGGGGCGACAAGCGGCCCGGCCACGTCCGGTACGCGGGCACGCTGCTGCGGCTGTTCCCGGACGCCCAGTTCGTGCATCTCATCCGGGACGGCCGGGACTGCGTGGCCTCGCTCAAGGAGATGCCCTGGTTCCGGAAGGACGTCTACCACGCCGTGGCGATGTGGCGGGAGGCGATCGACGCGGGCCGCGGGCTGGCCGCGTGGCTCGGCCCCGACGCCTACTACGAGCTGCAGTACGAGCGGCTCGTCGCCGACCCCGTGGAGGAGCTGGCCAGCCTGTGCGAGTTCCTCGGCGAGGACTTCCACCCGGCGATGATCGAGCCGCAGGACCCGGCGCCGTGGGTCGTCCCGAGCCAGAAGGTGTGGCACGACCTGACCCTGTCGCCGGTCGGCACGGCCCGGGTCGGCGCCTGGGCCGGACGGCTGGAGCCGTGGGAGGCGGGCCTGGCGGAGGCCGCGTTCGGCGAGCGGCTCGCCGAGTACGGCTACGAGCCCGGCGACGAGGCGTGCCGCCCGTCCGCCAGGCAGTTCGCCACGTTCACGAAGATCAGCGCGCATCGGAGGCTGGCGCACCGCAAGGCCGACCTGCAGGAGCGCAGGCGGCGCCGCCGCGAACCCAACCCGGTCCGCTGCCTGCTTCCCGCGGCCACCGGCCCGCAGGTGCCTCCGGCGGCCGCCGCGCCGCTCGTGCCCGCGCCCCGCGCTCCAGAAGCACCGGCCGTCCCCGCCCCACGCATACCCGCCCCACGTGTCCCCGACCGCTTCGCGTAGCGCGAGGGGTCAGTCGAGGGCGGCGAGCTGGTCGGCGAACCAGCGCTGCGGCGGAAGCGCGGTCGCCGCGTCCGCCAGGCGCCGGGAGCGCGCGGCGCGCTCCTCGCCCGGCATGAGGAGGGCCCGGTGCAGTGCCTCGGCGGTCTGCGACACGTCGTACGGGTTGACCATGAGCGCGTCGCCGGCGAGTTCGGCCGCCGCGCCCGCCTCCCGTGACAGCACCAGCGCGCAGCCGCGCTCCGACACGACCGGGCCCTCCTTGGCGACCAGGTTCATGCCGTCGCGGATCGGGTTGACCAGCAGCACGTCCGCCAGGCCGTAGGCCGCCAGCGAGCGCGGATAGTCGTCGTTCACCTGGAGGATCAGCGGCTCCCAGGATGGGGTGCCGAACTCCTCGGAGATCCGCGCGGCCGTCCGCCGCACCGCCGCCGTGTACTCCCGGTACGCGGGAAGGTCGTACCGGGAGGGGTAGGCGAACGCCAGGTGCACGACCCGGCCCCGCCATTCGGGGTGGTCGACCAGCAGCTCCCGGTACGCGGCCAGGCCCCGGACGATGTTCTTCGACAGCTCGGTCCGGTCGATCCGCACGATCAGCTTCCGGTCGCCGACCTGCTCGCGCAGTGCCAGCGAACGGGCTGCGACGTCCGGCTCGGCGGCCCGCCGCCGCAGCGACTCACCGTCCACGCCCAGGCCGTGCACGCCGATCGTGGTGGTGCGGCCGCCGCGGGTCACCGTACGGGCGGCGCGGTCGATCTTGACGCCCGGCAGCCGCGCCGCGCAGCAGTCCAGGAACGCCTCCGCCCACCGGTCGCACAGGAACGCCGCGTGGTCGGCGCCCAGGATGCCGTCCAGCACCCGCTCGCCGATGCCGTCGGGCAGCAGGCCGTAGTACTCGGGCGGGGCCCACGGGGTGTGCGAGAAGTGCACGATCCTCAGGTCGGGCCGCCGGTCGCGCAGCATCCGCGGGGCCAGCGACAGGTGGTAGTCCTGGATCGCGGCCTTGGCGCCGGGCGCGGCGTCGCGGGCGAGGGCGTCGGCGAAGGCCGCGTTGTACGCCTCGTACGACTGCCAGTCGCGCCGTGCCTTCGCGTCGAAGTGCGGCGCGCTGGGGGTGTCGTACAGCAGGTGGTGGACGAACCACAGCGTCGCGTTGGCCACGCCGTTGTACGCGCGGTCGAAGGTCGCGGCGGGGATGTCGAGCATCCGCACGGCGGCGCGGCCCACGTCGTGCCCGGCCAGGTCGAGCCGTCCGTCCGGGGCGCGGCGCGAGGCGGTGCGGTCGCCCACGCCGAGGGCCGCGCACACCCACAGCACCTCGGGGGCCTTCTCGCCGTCCGTGGTCGTCGCGGTGCCCGCCTCCGTCACGCCGGCCAGCCCCGACACGAGCCCGCCGCCCCCGCGCCGCATGGTCAGCGCACCGTCGTCCGACAGCGAGAACGACACCGGACCCCGGTTCGACGCCACCAGCACTTGGCTCATACCGGCAGGGTCTCAGTTGCGAACCGCGCCCATCAAAGTGGCCCGGAGGAAACCACCATGTCGCCCGCCGGGTACTTCGGCGGGCGGCCACGGGAGGCCGCGGGCCGCCGGTTAACCGACGCGCCGTCGGGTACCGGTCGCGGATGAGCAGGTCCGAGACCACCAAAACCGTGCTCGTCGCGGGGACGGCCAACCTCATCCTGGCCGTCACCAAGCTGCTCGCCGGAGTCGTGTCCGGGTCGAGCGCCATGCTGGCCGAGGGCGCGCACTCGGTCGCCGACACCCTCAACCAGGGGTTCCTGCTGGCCTCGCTGCGGCGCAGCGCGCGCCCGCCCGACCGGCGCCACCCGTTCGGGTACGGCAACGAGCGCTACTTCTGGTCGCTGCTGGCCGCGTTCGGGATCTTCGTCGCGGGGGCCGGTTACTCGATCTTCGAGGGCGTCCTGACAATCACCGGCCACGAGGCCGGCGGCGGGGAGAGCGTCTGGCTGGCGTTCACCGTGCTGGGACTGGCGGCGCTGCTGGAGGGCACCTCCTGGCTGCGGGCGTACGTGCAGGCCCGCCGGGAGACCAGGGACAGCGGCCGGGACCTGGTGGAGCACGTGCGGCGGACCCCGGACGTGACGTTCAAGGCGGCGCTGTTCGAGGACACCGCCGCGATGATCGGCCTGACGTTCGCCGCCGCCGGGCTGGCGCTGCGCGAGATCACCGGCTCGGTGTTCTGGGACGGCCTCGCCTCCATCATGATCGGGCTGCTGCTGGTCGTGGTGGCGTTCGCGCTGGGCCGCGACAGCCGCAACCTGCTGATCGGGCAGTCGGTCGAGCCGGAGACCCAGCGCCGGATCCGCGCCGAGATCGCCTCGGCGCCCGGCGTGACCGGCGTGAACGAGCTGTTCACCATGCACTTCGGCCCGGACGAGGTGCTGGTGGCCGCCAAGGTGCACTTCTCCGACGAGATCAGCGCCGACGAGGCCGAGGACATCGCGGGCGAGATCGACCGGCGGCTCCAGGAGGACCTCCCGATCGTCCGGCACGTCTTCCTCGACCCGACGCAGAGCGAGGCCACGACCGCCGCCCGGGCCGAGGCGGCCCGCCGCCACCGGGCGCGCCTCCGCCGGGGCCGCCGCCCCGTCGGCTGACCCCCCGGACGGGCGATCAAGGTCAAAGAGAAGAATGATCAAGGTCGAGGCCGGGTAACGTCTCATCGGGTGAGACCCGCCTGTCTGGCAACCGGTCAGATCATGTAAAGTCACGCAGAGAACCCGATACCGCCCAGTCGGTGGTGGGGTTCTGGTGTATCCATAACCCATAACTTCATAACGCTCATCCAGAGGGGTGCAGGGAGCACAGTGGCCAAAGGGCCGGTCTTCCAGCTCAGCCCCACACAACTTCATAACGCTCAACCAGAGGGGTGCAGGGAGCACAGTGGCCAAAGGGCCGGTCTTCCAGCTCAGCCCCACACAACTTCATAACGCTCATCCAGAGGGGTGGAGGGACCGGCCCTGCGAAGCCCCGGCAACCACCTGGTTCGTACGCGCTCGCGATCCTGCGGGGCCGACCGGGAGATGGTGCCAACTCCGGCCTGTGACCAAGGTGGCACAGGGAAGATGGGGAGAAAGGCCTCGCTCCATGGCACTCACGCCTGCCAGCACGAACTCCGCCCGCTCCGGCGACCCCTCCGTGAACCTCGGCCCAGCGACCGCCCTGACGTGCCGCGAATGCGGGCACAGCAGGGAGCTCGGCCCGTTCTACGCCTGTGAGGAGTGTTTCGGCCCCCTGGAGATCTCCTACGACTTCGGGGGAGTCACCCGCGAGGGCATCGAGGCGGGGCCGCGCAACATCTGGCGCTACCGCGGGCTGCTGCCGGTGCCGTCCAACGTCGCCGAGACGCCCAACACCGAGCCCGGCCTGACCCGGCTGGTCCGGGCCGACCAGCTGGCCGAGTCGCTGGGGCTGTCGCGGCTCTGGGTGAAGGACGACAGCGGCAACCCGACGCACTCGTTCAAGGACCGCGTGGTCGCGGTGGCGCTGGCGGCGGCCCGCGAGCTGGGCTTCAAGGTGCTGGCCTGCCCGTCCACCGGCAACCTCGCCAACGCGGTCGCCGCGGCGGCGGCCCGGGCCGGGATCCGCAGCGCGGTGTTCGTGCCGTCCGACCTGGAACAGCAGAAGATCATCACCACCGCGGTGTACGCCGGCACGTTCATCACCGTGGACGGCAACTACGACGACGTCAACCGGCTGGCCTCGGAGATCGCCGGCGAGCAGGAGGACTGGGCGTTCGTCAACGTGAACGTGCGCCCCTACTACGCCGAGGGCTCCAAGACCCTGGGCTACGAGATCGCCGAGCAGCTCGGCTGGCGGCTCCCGGACCAGATCGTCGTCCCGGTGGCGTCCGGCTCCCAGCTCACCAAGATCGACAAGGCGTTCCAGGAGCTGATCAAGCTCGGGCTGGTCGAGGAGAAGCCGTACAAGGTCTTCGGCGCCCAGGCCGCCGGCTGCGACCCGGTGTCCGCGGCGTTCAAGGCCGGGCACGACGTCGTACGGCCGGTCAAGCCGTCCACGATCGCCAAGTCGCTGGCGATCGGCAACCCGGCCGACGGCCCCTACGTGCTGGACGTGGTCCGGCGCACCGGCGGCGCGGTCGAGGACGTCACCGACGCGCAGGTGGTCGAGGGCATCCGGCTGCTGGCCCGCACCGAGGGCATCTTCGGCGAGACCGCGGGCGGGGTCACCGTGGCCACGCTGCGCAAGCTGGTGGAGAGCGGCGCGCTGGACCCGTCCGCCGAGACCGTCATCATCAACTCCGGTGACGGGCTCAAGACGCTGGACGCCATCTCCGGCGAGGTGGGGCCGAGCGCCAACATCGCGCCGTCGCTGGAGGCGTTCCGCGCCTCGGGTCTCGCCTGACCCGCCGTACCGTCGTCGTAGGTCCTGTCCGATCCAGAGAGCATCTTGGAGAGCCAGCAATGAGCACCGTGTCCGTGCGGATCCCGACGATCCTCCGGAACCTGACCGGCGGCGAGGCCGAGGTCAAGGCCGAGGGCGCCACGCTGCGCGCGGTGGTGGCCGACCTGGAGGCCAACCACCCCGGCATCGCGGCCCGCGTCCTGGACGACAACGGCAAGATCCGGCGCTTCGTCAACGTGTACGTGGGCGACGAGGACGTGCGGTTCGCCGAGGGGCTGGACACCCCGACCCCCGAGGGCGCCCAGGTCTCGATCATCCCGGCCGTCGCCGGCGGCTGACCGGTGGGGGGGCCTCCCGAACGGGAAGCCCCTAATGCCGTACTTCTGAGGCCCCTTTTCACGGGTGTGCCCGGGTGGCGATCGTCGTCGCTCTCCGAGAACACCCGTGAAAGGGGGCTTTTGTCCTGCTAGGCCGGGTAAAGGGTTGGCATGGGAGTTGCGGAGGACATCGCGGAAGCGGTCGGGGCGCATCCCGGGGTGGCCGTGATCGAGCCCATCGGGTCCCGGGCGCGCGGCACCGCCACCGAAGCGTCCGACTGGGACTTCCGCGTCGTCGCCGAGGACTTCGGTGAAGTGGCGGCCGATCTCCCCGGAATCGTCGCGCCCCACGGTCCGCTCGCGGCCCAATGGGATCCGCTGGGCGACTGCGAGTCCTATCTGCTGATCTTTCCCGGCCCCGTCAAGGTCGATCTCCTCTTCGCGGACGTGGCGCGCAGCCGGAATCCGCCGTGGCGGGTCGGTCCCGACACCCTCGCGGCGATCGATTCCCATTTCTGGGACTGGTCACTGTGGCTGGTGAGCAAGCGTTACCACGGAATGACCGATCGCGTCCGTGGAGAACTCCTCACAATGAACCGGCACCTTCTCGAACCGATGGGAATCCGGCCGCTTCCGCTCACCCTGGAAGAGGCCGCCGACCGATTCGTACGCGCCAGGGACCGGCTGGAGACCCGCTACGGGATACGGATATCCCGGCGTCTGGAGGAGGAAGTCCGCCCTCTCGTACGCGCCTCGCACGGTGACCATTACCGGCCGTCCGGTCTTCGGTCATAAGGGCTGTCGTCCCTATCACGGCGCCTATATGGTCGACCCCGATCACGCCGCGTCGACCTCCGTCACGGTCCTTCGAGAACGGTGGGGACGCGGTCGAGGTTTCGCCGGGCCGCGCGGTAGAAGGGGCGTCGGTCCGAAGCATCAACCGTGGCCGGGGGCCACGGACGAGCGGCGGGTTTTGCTGATGGCGCAGGGCACAGTCAAGTGGTTCAACGCGGACAAGGGCTACGGCTTCATCGCGGTGGACGGCGGCCGGGACGTGTTCGTCCACTACTCGGCCATCGAGATGGACGGCTATCGCAGCCTCGAGCAGGGGCAGCGGGTGGAATTCGAGATCACGCAGAGCGACCGGGGTCCGCAGGCGGAGTCCGTGCGCACCATCTGACCGGCGATAGATCGAGCGCGCGGGACCCGGCTTCTTCCCCGAAGCCGGGCCCTCGCCGTGCCCGGGGTCAGCGCCGGACGACGACCGGAGCCTGCCGGTCGACCTCCCGGGCCAGCACCATGACCATGTTCTCGAAGGCCTGCTCGCCGTACTTGCGCTTGAGCACGCCGTAGACGTCCTTGCGCGCGCCCTCGCGGAGCATCTCCGACAGCACGGTGTGGTCGACCGCGCGTCCGGCGGCGAGCTCGTCGTAGGCGTGCCGCGAGAGCCGGAGCAGCTCCGGATGGGCGGCCGACTCCGCGAGGAGCATGCCCGCAGCGTCTCTGAGTTCCATGCGCGCAGTCTACGTCCGCGCGAGATCACCGGGATCGCGAAGCGGCGTACCCGCCGGGCGCTCCCCCCTGCCCGGACTGGGCGGGATGGCGTTCTCGTCCACCGAGAGCGGGGTTCTTGACAGGCGAATTCCGAATTGCGATTCTATTTTGGGCTCGCGCCGTGTGACCGCGGTCACTCACCACCCCCCCTTGAGAGGACGTGCTCATGCCGTACCTGACGATGACGAGCCGAAGAACCAGGTGGTCACGGGGCTGGGCGGCCGTGCTGCTGGCCGGCGCGCTGACCCTCGGCGGCGCGGCCTGGCAGCCCGTCGACGCGGCGCCCGCGGCGGCCACCGGCAACGGCAGGCCCGTCAGCCCGCCCGCTCCCAAGCCCGAACCGATCAAGGTCACCGAGCTGCCGCTGCCCCCGGTCACGCCGTCCACCGGCGAAGGCGCGTGCACCCCCGCGCTCAACCCGCACCGGACCGGATGCATCGGCCGCTCCGTCGACCTCCAGTCGGGGGACTTCCTGCCCGACGGCAGGCACGTCACCGCCACCGTGGACTTCGCGGGCGCACCCGCCGCGCCCGACCCGGCGAGCGTCTACACCGGCCGGCAGCTGATCATCGTCAAGACCGACGGGACGACCTTCCCGGGCGGCGACGCCTGGAAGTGCGTCACCTGCGGGGTGCCCGACGGCAACGCGGTCGGCCGCAGCGAAGCGATGGACTACCCCCAGACCTTCGACGACGGCAGGCGCCTGCTCGCCGGCACGAACATCATCGACTGCGGCCCGCACCGCCTCACCAGCCAGGCGTGCACCCCTGAGCGGACCCACATCTACCCCATCCGCTGGAACGTCACCCCCGACGGCTCCGGGCCGGGCGGGAGCATCCGCGAGCTCCGCCTGCACCCCGACAACGTCCACCTGGGCTTCAACGTCGCCACCGTCACCAACGGGAAGTTCAACCAGTACGGCTACCTGGCCCGCCTGAAGTTCAACCCCGCGCCCGAGACGGGCACGCCGCGGGCCCCGCGCTACGACCTGGTCAAGGTCACCAGGCTGTTCGACCCGGCCGACACCCAGCCCGTCAGCGTCGACCCCCGCCACCCCGACCGGCTGCGGATCAACCCCGAGGCCATCACGGTCGGCGAACTGCGCGGCTTCTCCGGCAGCGGCCGGGAGGTCACCTACGTCGGGTACCCGGGCGAGTCGTCCAACATCGACGTCTTCGCCGCCGACCTGAAGACCGGCAAGGTCCGCCGGCTCACCGCCCACCCCGAGTACGTCGACCCGGTCGACATCTCACCCGACGACCGGTGGACGGCCGTCATGGACACCCGCGGCACCGACCGCCAGATGTTCCTGGCCGGCATGCGCGGCATCCCGCCCGTCACCGACCTGATCACCACCAGCGCCACCTCGTCCACGCGCAACAACGGGCAGCGGCGGTTCTTCCAGCCCTACCTCATCGACCGGTACGGCGACCGCGGCTCCTACCAGGGCCAGCGGATCAACGCGGCGGGCGACGGCAGCCCCGGCAGCGTGAACGACCCGGAGTGGAACGGCAGGGCGGATCCGAAGTGGTCGCCCGACGGCACGAGCATCGTGTACTGGCAGGCGCTCACCGTCCCGCCCGCCTGCGGCGGCCACAACCCGCTCCCGTGCCGGCCGTCCACCGCGCCCGGCGGACGGACCGCCCGCATGATGATCGCCCGCCTCACCAGCCGCACGCCGCTGCGGCCGAAGCCCGTCGCCCCGATCTCGGACACCGTTCCGTGGGGCACGCCGTACGTCCCCGGCAGCCCGACCCCGGCCCGGCCGTACCCGCCGCAGGGCACCTACACCCTGAAGGGCAAGAAGTCCGGCTCGGCCAAGGTGACCATCACCGAGAACGCCGGCCGCACCATCATCAGCACGGTCGCCGTCAGCTACACGAACTACTCCGACGACGGCGCCCGCATCCTCAACGGCACGGAGAAGGTGGGGGTCCAGAACCCCACCCCGACCCTGAACAAGGTCGACTGGTACTCCGACCTCGTCCAGACGGGCCGGGACGGCCGGGTGCACGGCACCAAGAAGTCCAGCCCCGACGGGTTCCACCTGACCATCGACGTCCTCACCAACTTCTTCCAGGCCACGGGCACGCTGACGACCACCCTGGACGGCCGCGCCTACACCCAGCCCGCCAACGACACCTGATCCCGCGGGCGTGACCTCCGGTCTTCGCGTCGTCCCAGGGCGACGCGAAGACCGGAGGGACCAGCGGCCTGGGAAGCTTGGCCAATGGACGGCATCGCCCCTCCCTCCCGGACCGAGGTGGAAGCCCGATGGATCGCCTTGACGACCGGGTCGGCCACTCGGGAAGCGGTGCACGCCTGGACGCTCCAGTGGGTGGAGGGCGAGCACGCGACCGTCACGGACCCGATGGTCTGGAGCGCTTTGCTCCGGCTCCACGGCTTCGACATGACCGCAACACCTGAGGCGCCGAACATGATCGGCCATGGAGGCCGAGGGCGCTACGTCCATCCAGACGCCCACATCGCGCGAGAGTTGGCGTGCTGGCGGGTCGCCTGCCGCGAGTACGACGCCGATCCCACGGCCTGGCTCCAGCGCACGCGCGACCAGGCAAAGCGACATCGCCGCCCGTGAACCGGACCACCGCGTCCCCAGCGGCGGCGGGGCACCGCACCCTTCCAGCCCAGCCCCCCAGAATCGCCAGGTCATGGCCCTATTCTGCCGGGCGGTGGCGCGCCCCCGTGACCGCCGGTCAGCCGGGCGACGAGCCGGGGCGGCGCCGATGCGCGGCGCGCCGCGCGCCGCTGGAGACCGGCGCCCACGCCGCCCTCTTGACTCCGCGATGCCTCAAGGCACGCGACGAGGACACGAAGCGGCCGGTCCCGGCCTCACCGGAGCTGGTGGCAATCCTCCTCACGCACGTCGCAGGGTTCGGACGGCGGAAGACAGGCGGCTGTTCCGTGCCCAGCGGTGGGAACCGGCTCGCCCCTGTCAGCGACGAATCCGTGCGGCGGCGGGCTCGTGCTCACTGATGCCCAGCTCAAGACGCCCCTCGCGAAGCGACCGTATGACCTCCGGCATGCCCGCCTGACGCTGTGGCTGAACGGCGGCGTTCCGGCGGCCGACGTGGCGGCTCGGGCCGGGCACTCGGTGGCTATGCTGCCCTCCGGGGCACCGGACGGTTCCGCCCCAGGTCAGGGCAAGTCTGGCATGGTGGACGAGGTATCCCCTGGTGACGATGGTTGCCGCTTGCACTCGACAGGGTAGAGTGCTAAAAAACGGTTGGCACTCTACTGTGGAGAGTGACAATCCCACAGTCTGGATCGAGGCGACGAGGCCTCAGTCCGGCGGCGGAATGGCAGTCGTCGGGGAGGTCGTCCGTCGCGGGCGTCGGCTCGATCCATCAGGCCGTCTTGTTCCGGGAGGACTGGAGCCTATGGCTGCAAAGATGATCGCGTTCGATGAGGAGGCCCGTCGGGGTCTGGAGCGCGGGATGAATCAGCTCGCCGATGCCGTGAAGGTGACCCTTGGTCCCAAGGGTCGCAATGTGGTGTTGGAGAAGAAGTGGGGCGCTCCGACGATCACCAATGACGGTGTGTCGATCGCCAAGGAGATCGAGCTCGAGGACGCGTGGGAGAAGATCGGCGCGGAGCTGGTCAAGGAGGTCGCCAAGAAGACCGACGACGTCGCCGGTGACGGCACGACGACGGCGACCGTCCTGGCCCAGGCTCTCGTCCGTGAGGGTCTGCGCAATGTTGCCGCCGGTGCGAACCCGATGTCGCTGAAGCGCGGCATCGAGGCCGCGGTGGAGCGGGTCAGCGAAGAGCTGTCGAAGCTGGCCAAGGATGTGGAGACCAAGGAGCAGATCGCTTCGACGGCGTCCATTTCGGCCGGTGACCCGCAGATCGGCGAGATGATCGCCGAGGCGATGGACAAGGTCGGCAAGGAAGGCGTCATCACCGTCGAGGAGAGCAACACCTTCGGGCTGGAGCTGGAGCTCACCGAGGGCATGCGCTTCGACAAGGGCTACATCTCGCCGTACTTCGTCACCGACCCCGAGCGGATGGAAGCGGTCCTGGAGGACCCCTACATCCTCATCGTCCAGGGCAAGGCGTCGGCCAACAAGGACCTGCTGCCCGTCCTCGAGGGCGTCATGCAGTCCGGCAAGCCGCTGCTGATCATCGCCGAGGACGTCGAGGGCGAGGCCCTGGCCACCCTGGTCGTCAACAAGATCCGCGGCATCTTCAAGTCCGTCGCCGTCAAGGCCCCGGGCTTCGGTGACCGCCGCAAGGCCATGCTCGGCGACATCGCCACCCTGACCGGCGGGCAGGTGATCTCCGAGGACGTGGGCCTGAAGCTGGAGAACACCTCGCTGGACATGCTGGGCCGTGCGCGCAAGATCGTGGTGTCCAAGGACGAGACCACGATCGTGGACGGTGCGGGCGACGCCAACGAGATCGCGGGCCGGGTCAACCAGATCCGCACCGAGATCGACGGGACCGACTCCGACTACGACCGCGAGAAGCTGCAGGAGCGGCTGGCCAAGCTGGCCGGCGGTGTCGCGGTGATCAAGGCCGGTGCGGCGACCGAGGTGGAGCTCAAGGAGCGCAAGCACCGGATCGAGGACGCGGTGCGCAACGCCAAGGCCGCGGTCGAGGAGGGCATCGTCCCCGGTGGCGGCGTGGCGCTGCTGCAGGCGGGCATCCCGGCCTTCGAGAAGCTGGACGTGTCCGGCGACGAGGCCACCGGTGCCGCGATCGTCAAGCGGGCCCTGGAGGAGCCGCTGAAGCAGATCGCGGTGAACGCCGGCCTGGAGGGCGGCGTGGTGGTGGAGCGGGTCCGCAACCTGACGCCGGGTGAGGGCCTGAACGCCGCCACGGGCGAGTACGTCAACATGTTCGAGGCGGGCATCCTGGACCCGGCCAAGGTGACGCGGTCGGCGCTGCAGAACGCCTCCTCGATCGCGGCGCTGTTCCTGACCACCGAGGCCGTCATCGCCGAGAAGCCGGAGAAGACCCCGGCCGCCGCCGGCGGAGGCGCCCCGGACATGGGCGGCATGGACTTCTGATCGAGCGGTCCACGCCCCGTGTCGGGTGAACGGCACTGAGGGGGCGGTCCCATTGGGACCGCCCCCTTTTGCCGTCCTGCCGCCGCGGTCACCGGTTCGGCACGATGCACCCCTTTGACCTCCTCCCCCTCGTGAACGAGGGGGGATTCCAACCCGTGGCCTCAGGAGAGGAGCAGGGGTTGAGGTTCGCGGTTCGTCCGCCCCGGCGACCCGGAGCGTCCCCGCGCAGCGACGGCCGGTCCGGCCGCCGTGCCCACGAGCCTGAGTCTGGTCTCGTGGGCGATGTTGCGTGGCCGCGTTCACATCGGCGGCATTGCCGGCGTAGCCGCAGGACCGGCACCGGAAACACGCTTGGCTCTCGCGTGCCTCCCGATCCCCGGTTCCGCACGCCAGCAACGCTGTGAGATGTACGCGGGATCGATCTTGTTGCACGCGGCCGGGCGTCCTGTGTTTCAGCCGCTCGACCAGCAAGGCCCGGCCAGCTTGGTCTGTCTCCACCGGTCAGGCAGCACAGACGCTGGCACCAGCCTGCAGGCCGCGCCCGGGTTTCGGAGATCCGTCGTAGCGGCGGATCTCCGGTCCTTGTCCTCTCCGCAGAAGTCGATTCCTCCCCCGCCTGAAGGCGGGGGTCTCTTCGGATGTTCCCCCCCTGCCCGACCCCCTGCGGATCCTGGTGGTGGCCGCGCCTATCGCCCTCGACCTGATGCTGTACGAGAACAAGGACCGGCCCATCGGCTAGCCGTCAGCACGACCAGGCCGGGACACTGAACGCGCGCCGGTCGTTGAGGAGTACGTCAGGGAAAGGTCTTCCGCTCCCCGGTGGCCCTTGGCAGGATCGCCGCTGAGCTACAGACCGGGCCGTGTACGCGCGGGACCGGGCCGGCACGGAACGGGCACGGCACGTGAACGCGTCCGATGACGCCAGGAGAATGCATGAGCGATCCCTTCAGTTCCTCGGTGCTCAGGGTCGAGCAGCCACGCCGGGGGCCGTTCGCCAGATCGCAGTACAAGGTCCTGGACGGCGACGGCACCCTCCTCGCGGTCGCCGACCAGAGCAACACGCCGGTGCGCGCGGAGAGGCTGCAGACCTACTTCCCGGGCAAGTCCGAGCTGCACGCGAGGGCGGTCCTGCTCACCACGCCGGACGGGGCGCCGCTGCTCGTCGTCGACAAGGAGGCCGGCCGGCTGCTCACCACGGTGCTGCGGGCGGACGGCGAGCTCGTCGGCACCTTCCGCACCGAACGCGTCGGCCGCCGCTACAGCATCCGCGGCGGCGACGAGACGACGCTCGGCGAGATCGCCGTGGACCTGGGCCGCAACAACTTCACGGTGACCGACGCCGATGGCAGCCGCGTCGGGCACGTCCGCAAGAAGTGGGCGGGCCTGGCCACGCACCTGCTGACCACGGCCGACAAGTACAGCGTGGAGATCAACGACCCCGTGCCCGAGCCGCTGCGCACGATGGTGGTCACCACGGCGATCGCCATGGATCTGACGCTGCACGAGTCCAAGGACATCACCTGATCCGCCGATCCCCTTTGGCCGAGCGTCGGGCTTCCGGACGCGGCCGTGGCGAGGTACCGTCCGTTTGTGCAGGTCATTTCCGAGCGCCCGAACGGCTGGCGGATCTCGCCGGCCCTTCCGACGATCGCGAACGCCCTGCTGGCCGTGCTCTGGGGGTTCTCGACGCTCGGCGGGTGGGGTGAGGCGGCGTTCTGCGGTGAGGCCGGACGGCTCGACACCGTCTGCGCGGCCGCCTTCGAACCGGCCGTGGCGCTCTCCGTGCCTCCCGCCCTCCTGGCCATCGCCGTCGTGATGATCTCCTGGTCGCTGCCCGGCGTGCGCCACAGGCCGCAGCGACTCGACGCGCTCCTGACCGTCGCCGCCGCCCTGTGGGTCCTGGCCGAGGGGATCCTCTTCGTCGGCGGGTACCTCGCCAAGTCCTGACAACGGCGACCGCACCGGAAAAAACGGGCCAAGCGCCCCGTTGGCAACTTGTGACCTAAGTCGGGTCGAACGGCATAACACGAGGTAGATGGGCCCGAGCCCGGGCCGGTACGGAGCCAGAACGCCGACTTCTCGCAACGAAGTGCGCCAGCCGGTTTGACCTCTACCCTCGTTGGGCATACTGTTCACTTCGCCCCGCAGGGGAGCAGGACGTCGGACGACGGCCGGCCCGCGGGACACACCATCCATGATCCAGCCGGAACGGCTTCGCCGTACCCAGGATCGGGATGGATCGGAAAAGGCCCGAGTTTGACAATCGAGCCGGATCTGATGAAATAGCACCAACGCCCGGAAGGGCCCGCGGAAGCGGGGCTGGAAAGGCAAATCGGAAAAGCCCGGAATTGACAGGCCGAGCGGATCTGATAAAGTAAAAGAGTCGCCCCGGGGCGGGAAACGCGAAAGCGGGTCCAGCGCGGTGGGTGTCCGTTTCTTGAGAACTCAACAGCGTGTTAAAAGCCAGTGCCTTTATAGGTCCGGCCGTTTAGGTCGGACCACCCCGTGGCCGCGGTCCCTTCTTGTAGGGGGTTCGTGGTGGGGATTTCTTTGAGGCAGTGCACCGGCCCGTGTACGGGTTGGTGTTTTGCTGGGATTTTTTCCTGAGGTTTGGCGGCTTTTCGGAGTCGTCGTTCGGACCTTGATGGAGAGTTTGATCCTGGCTCAGGACGAACGCTGGCGGCGTGCTTAACACATGCAAGTCGAGCGGAAAGGCCCCTTCGGGGGTACTCGAGCGGCGAACGGGTGAGTAACACGTGAGCAACCTGCCCCTGACTCTGGGATAAGCCTGGGAAACCGGGTCTAATACCGGATATGACCCTCCATCGCATGGTGTGAGGGTGGAAAGTTTTTCGGTTGGGGATGGGCTCGCGGCCTATCAGCTTGTTGGTGGGGTGATGGCCTACCAAGGCGACGACGGGTAACCGGCCTGAGAGGGCGACCGGTCACACTGGGACTGAGACACGGCCCAGACTCCTACGGGAGGCAGCAGTGGGGAATCTTGCGCAATGGGCGGAAGCCTGACGCAGCGACGCCGCGTGGGGGATGACGGCCTTCGGGTTGTAAACCTCTTTCAGCAGGGACGAAGCTAACGTGACGGTACCTGCAGAAGAAGCGCCGGCTAACTACGTGCCAGCAGCCGCGGTAATACGTAGGGCGCAAGCGTTGTCCGGAATTATTGGGCGTAAAGAGCTCGTAGGCGGTTTGTTGCGTCCGTCGTGAAAGCCCACGGCTTAACTGTGGGTCTGCGGTGGATACGGGCAGACTAGAGGCAGGTAGGGGAGCATGGAATTCCCGGTGTAGCGGTGAAATGCGCAGATATCGGGAGGAACACCGGTGGCGAAGGCGGTGCTCTGGGCCTGTACTGACGCTGAGGAGCGAAAGCGTGGGGAGCGAACAGGATTAGATACCCTGGTAGTCCACGCCGTAAACGTTGGGCGCTAGGTGTGGGGTCCTTCCACGGATTCCGCGCCGCAGCTAACGCATTAAGCGCCCCGCCTGGGGAGTACGGCCGCAAGGCTAAAACTCAAAGGAATTGACGGGGGCCCGCACAAGCGGCGGAGCATGTTGCTTAATTCGACGCAACGCGAAGAACCTTACCAAGGCTTGACATCGCCGGAAAACTCGCAGAGATGCGGGGTCCTTTTGGGCCGGTGACAGGTGGTGCATGGCTGTCGTCAGCTCGTGTCGTGAGATGTTGGGTTAAGTCCCGCAACGAGCGCAACCCTCGTTCCATGTTGCCAGCACTTCGGGTGGGGACTCATGGGAGACCGCCGGGGTCAACTCGGAGGAAGGTGGGGATGACGTCAAGTCATCATGCCCCTTATGTCTTGGGCTGCAAACATGCTACAATGGCCGGTACAAAGGGCTGCGATACCGTGAGGTGGAGCGAATCCCGTAAAGCCGGTCTCAGTTCGGATCGAAGTCTGCAACTCGACTTCGTGAAGTCGGAGTCGCTAGTAATCGCAGATCAGCAACGCTGCGGTGAATACGTTCCCGGGCCTTGTACACACCGCCCGTCACGTCACGAAAGTCGGCAACACCCGAAGCCCGTGGCCCAACCTTTTGGGGGGAGCGGTCGAAGGTGGGGCCGGCGATTGGGACGAAGTCGTAACAAGGTAGCCGTACCGGAAGGTGCGGCTGGATCACCTCCTTTCTAAGGAGCACAGTCGGCTACGAGTGCCTCTAGGGGGCTTGTGGTCGGTGGCCGTCTTCGGCAGCGAGTGTCTGCCGGGTGGCTGCTCATAGATGTGGAGCACTGGTTATTCAGCTCGCCACTCGTGCGAGCCGGCTAGTACCGCCTGACTCTTCGGGGTCGGGAGTGGGAACGTTGGTCGTCGGGCGGGTGGGGAGCTGGACACGCTGTTGGGTCCTGAGGAAACGGACCCTTCAGCCCCTGATCACGAGAGTCTTCGACTCGGGTGTGATGGGGCTGGGTTGTTTCTTCTGGATCGCGGGTTCGGTGGCCGTCATGCCGTTGGGTGTGGTTGGTGCTGGATGGCCCGGTTGTTTTTTGAGAACTGCACAGTGGACGCGAGCATCTCTGAATGAGGGCCCTTTCGGGGGTTCTTGTTCTCTGTTGCGATTTGTTGATCGTTTTGTGTGTTCAAGTTTTTAAGGGCATACGGTGGATGCCTTGGCATCAGGAGCCGATGAAGGACGTGGGAGCCTGCGATATGCCTCGGGGAGTCGGCAACCAGACTTTGATCCGGGGATTTCCGAATGGGGAAACCTGGCACCCGTCATGGGGTGTCGCCGCCGTCTGAATGTATAGGGCGGTTGGTGGGAACGCGGGGAAGTGAAACATCTCAGTACCCGCAGGAAGAGAAAACAATAGTGATTCCGTGAGTAGTGGTGAGCGAAAGCGGAGGAGCCTAAACCGTGCGCGTGTGATAGCCGGCAGGCGTTGCGTGTGCGGGGTTGTGGGACCATCCGGTCAGTGCTGCCGTGCTGACAAGAAGTTACAAACTGCTCGGGTAGTCGAATGGCATGGGAAGGCCGACCGTAGACGGTGAGAGTCCGGTAGACGAAATCTGAGTGGCTTCTGGGTGTGTTCCCGAGTAGCACGGGGCCCGTGAAATCCCGTGTGAATCTGCCACGACCACGTGGTAAGGCTGAATACTTCCTGATGACCGATAGCGGACCAGTACCGTGAGGGAAAGGTGAAAAGTGCCCCGGTGAGGGGTCGTGAAAGAGTACCTGAAACCGTGTGCCTACAAGCCGTCAGAGCGTCCTCAGCCCTTTCGGGGGCTGTTCGTGATGGCGTGCCTTTTGAAGAATGAGCCTGCGAGTTATGGTGTGTGGCGAGGTTAACCGGTGGCGGGTAGCCGTAGCGAAAGCGAGTCTGAATAGGGCGTTTGAGTCGCATGCTGTAGACCCGAAGCGGAGTGATCTAGCCATGGGCAGGGTGAAGCGCCGGTAAGACGGTGTGGAGGCCCGAACCCACCAGGGTTGAAAACCTGGGGGATGACCTGTGGTTAGGGGTGAAAGGCCAATCAAACTCCGTGATAGCTGGTTCTCCCCGAAATGCATTTAGGTGCAGCGTTGCGTGTTTCTTGCCGGAGGTAGAGCTACTGGATGGCCGATGGGCCCGACAAGGTTACTGACGTCAGCCAAACTCCGAATGCCGGTAAGTGAGAGCGTGGCAGTGAGACTGCGGGGGATAAGCTTCGTAGTCGAGAGGGAAACAGCCCAGATCATCGGTTAAGGCCCCTAAGCGTGTGCTAAGTGGTAAAGGATGTGGAGTTGCCGTGACAACCAGGAGGTTGGCTTAGAAGCAGCCATCCTTGAAAGAGTGCGTAATAGCTCACTGGTCAAGTGATTCCGCGCCGACAATGTAGCGGGGCTCAAGCACACCGCCGAAGCCGTGGCATTTCAGCTTTTGCTGGGATGGGTAGGGGAGCGTCCTGCGTCCGGTGAAGCCGCCGAGTGATCGTGTGGTGGAGGGTGTGGGAGTGAGAATGCAGGCATGAGTAGCGAATGGAGAGTGAGAAACTCTCCCGCCGGATGACCAAGGGTTCCTGGGGCAGGCTAATCCGCCCAGGGTAAGTCGGGACCTAAGGCGAGGCCGACAGGCGTAGTCGATGGACAACGGGTTGATATTCCCGTACCCGCTGGTATGCGCCAACGCTGAATCCTCTGATGCTAAGACCCTGAATCCTGGTTGGAGCCTTCGGGTTTCTTCCGGGCCTAGCGGTCGGCCCGAGGGGGTAGTAGGTGAGCGATGGGGTGACGCAGGAGGGTAGCTCAGCCCAGGCGATGGTTGTCCTGGGGTAAGCATGTAGCCCGGTGTGCAGGTAAATCCGCATGCCGTTAAGGGTGAGATGTGATGCCGAGCCGTTTTAGGTGAAGTGAGTGATCCCATGCTGCCGAGAAAAGCCTCTAGTGAGTGTACCGGCGGCCCGTACCCTAAACCGACTCAGGTGGTCAGGTAGAGAATACCAAGGCGATCGGGTGAACTGTGGTTAAGGAACTCGGCAAATTGCCCCCGTAACTTTGGGAGAAGGGGGACCACGTCCGGTGATGGCACTTGCTGCCGGAGCTGGGAGTGGTCGCAGAGGCCAGGGGGAAGCGACTGTTTACTAAAAACACAGGTCCGTGCGAAGTCGTAAGACGCTGTATACGGACTGACGCCTGCCCGGTGCCGGAACGTTAAGAGGACCGGTTAGGCCTTCGGGTCGAAGCTGAGAATCTAAGCGCCGGTAAACGGCGGTGGTAACTATAACCATCCTAAGGTAGCGAAATTCCTTGTCGGGTAAGTTCCGACCTGCACGAATGGCGTAACGACTTCCCCGCTGTCTCAACCACAGGCCCGGTGAAATTGCAGTACGAGTAAAGATGCTCGTTTCGCGCAGCAGGACGGAAAGACCCCGGGACCTTCACTATAGCTTGGCATTGGCGTTTGGAGCGTCTTGTGTAGGATAGGTGGGAGACTGTGAAGCCGGCACGCCAGTGTCGGTGGAGTCGTTGGTGAAATACCACTCTGGTCGTTTTGAGCGTCTAACCCGCACCCGTGGATCCGGGTGGGGGACAGTGCCTGGTGGGTAGTTTAACTGGGGCGGTTGCCTCCCAAAGAGTAACGGAGGCGCCCAAAGGTTCCCTCAGCCTGGTTGGCAATCAGGTGGTGAGTGCAAGGGCACAAGGGAGCTTGACTGTGAGACTGACAGGTCGAGCAGGTGCGAAAGCAGGGCCTAGTGATCCGGCACCGGCGTGTGGAAGCGGTGTCGCTCAACGGCTAAAAGGTACCCCGGGGATAACAGGCTGATCTTCCCCAAGAGTCCATATCGACGGGATGGTTTGGCACCTCGATGTCGGCTCGTCGCATCCTGGGGCTGGAGTAGGTCCCAAGGGTTGGGCTGTTCGCCCATTAAAGCGGCACGCGAGCTGGGTTTAGAACGTCGCGAGACAGTTCGGTCCCTATCCGCTGCGCGCGTAGGAGAATTGAGAGGGTCTGTCCCTAGTACGAGAGGACCGGGACGGACGGACCTCTGGTGTGCCAGTTGTCCCGCCAGGGGCACGGCTGGTTGGCTACGTTCGGTCGGGATAACCGCTGAAAGCATCTAAGCGGGAAGCCTTCCTCGAGATGAGTTCTCCCTCCCACTTCGGTGGGGTAAGGCTCCCAGTAGACGACTGGGTTGATAGGCCGGAGATGGAAGCTCGGTAACGGGTGGAGTTGACCGGTACTAATAGGCCGAGTGGCTTGACACACCCTGATCGGCAGGTCTGCTGCGGTTGGTGTTCGCGTCCCTGTGTGGTTCCCGGAGAACAAACGGGAACCCCGTGTGTTTGAGTCTTGAATAGTGTGAGCCGTACGGCTCGAACGAGCTTGCCACCGGCCCTGCAGGGGTTGGTGTGCGTGGGTCGTTCGGTGGTTATGGCGAAGGGGAAACACCCGGTCCCATCCCGAACCCGGAAGTTAAGCCCTTCAGCGCCGATGGTACTGCATGGGAGACTGTGTGGGAGAGTAGGACACCGCCGGACACATATTAGGAAAGGGCCCTGCCGGGTTTACCGGCGGGGCCCTTTCTCATTTCCCGCCCCCTTTTTTCTCGGGCGGGTGCGCTCGGTTAAATCTCCTCGCCGGCCAGGACGGCGTCGGCGTCCACGATCCGGTAGGCGTAGCCCTGCTCGGCCAGGAAACGCTGCCGGTGGGCGGCGTAGTCCTGATCGAGCGTGTCACGCGCCACCACCGCGTAGAACCGGGCGCCCTGCCCGGAGGACTTGGGCCGCAGCAGCCGTCCCAGACGCTGCGCCTCCTCCTGACGCGACCCGTAAGCGCCCGACACCTGCACCGCCACCGTCGCCTCCGGCAGGTCGATGGAGAAATTGGCGACCTTGGACACGACCAGGACGCTGATCTCCCCCGAACGGAACGCGTCGAAGAGGCGCTCGCGCTCCTTCACCCGCGTCTCGCCCTTGATGACCGGAGCGTCCAGCAGCTCACCCAGCTCGTCGAGCTGGTCGATGTACTGGCCGATCACCAGTGTCTGCTCGCCCCGGTGCCGATCGACCAGGGCCCGCACGAGGTTGGTCTTGGTGTCGGTGGTGGCGCAGAAGCGGTACCGCTCGTCCGGCTCCGCGGTCGCGTACGTGAGCCGTTCGGAGTCGGTGAGGGTGACCCTGACCTCGACGCAGTCGGCGGGGGCGATCCAGCCCTGCGACTCCATGTCCTTCCAGGGCGCGTCGTACCGCTTGGGGCCGATCAGGGAGAACACGTCGCCCTCGCGGTCGTCCTCGCGGACGAGCGTGGCGGTGAGGCCCAGCCGGCGGCGGGCCTGCAGGTCGGCGGTCATCCGGAAGATCGGCGCGGGCAGCAGGTGCACCTCGTCGTACACGACCAGGCCCCAGTCGCGGGCGTCGAACAGCTCCAGGTGGGCGTAGGCGCCCTTACGGCGCGTCGTCATGATCTGGTAGGTGGCGATGGTGACCGGCCGGATCTCCTTCTTCGCCCCGGTGTACTCGCCGATCTCGTCCTCGGTGAGGGACGTGCGGCGGATGAGCTCCTGCTTCCACTGGTGGGCGGAGACGGTGTTGGTCACAAGGATGAGGGTGGTCGCCTCGGCGCGGGCCATGGCGGCCGCGCCCACGATGGTCTTGCCCGCGCCGCAGGGCAGCACGACCACTCCGGAGCCGCCGTGCCAGAACGACTCGGCGGCGTCCCGCTGGTAGGAGCGGAGCTGCCAGCCGTCCTCGACCAGGGAGATCGCGTGCGCCTCGCCGTCGACGTATCCGGCGAGGTCCTCGGCCGGCCAGCCGAGCTTGAGGAGGGCCTGCTTGAGGGCGCCCCGCTCGCTGGGGTGGACGGCGACGGAGTCGTCGCCGACCCGCTCGCCGAGCATCCCCTTCACCTTCTTGGCCCGCAGCACCTCCTCCAGGACGGAGCGGTCGGAGGAGTGCATGACCAGGCCGTGGGAGGGGTGCTTCTCCAGCCGCAGCCGCCCGTACCGGGCCATGGTGTCGGCCACGTCGACCAGCAGCGCGTGCGGGACGGGGTAGCGGGAGAACTTCAGCAGCGTGTCGACGACCTGCTCGGCGTCGTGCCCGGCGGCGCGCGCGTTCCAGAGGGCCAGCGGGGTGACCCGGTAGGTGTGGATGTGCTCGGGCGCCCGTTCGAGCTCGGCGAACGGGGCGATCTCCTTGCGGCACTCGTCGGCCAGGACATGGTCGACTTCGAGCAGCAGGGTCTTGTCGGACTGGACGATCAGCGGTCCGTCGGACACGGCAGGCGGCCCCCATCAGGCGATCGATCGTGGACGGCCCGTTCGGGCTCCGGTGGCAGGTGCTGCACGCTACCCGACATGCGGGGGTGCGGAGGGACGTTCCGGAACGGGCTCTTATGCAAACGACGGAGGAGGCGGCCGTCTTCCCGGAGGGCCGTCAGAGACCGGAGTCGTCGAGCCCGCCGTTGGCCGCGTCCACCCCGAGGAGCACGCAGAAGATCACGACCGGCAGGAGGAAGGCCACGACGAGGATCCCCCAGCTCCAGGTGGTCAGCTTCCGGGACGAGGCGGGGTCGGTGCGGGCGCGGCTCATCGCCATCGCGGCCGTGACGATTCCGGGGATCGTGAGGAGGTTGCAGCACATCGCCACGGCGACGCAGTTGCAGATGAGGGCGGCGATGGTCGACCCTGAGGTCTCGCCGGCCGTGTTGGGGACGCCCGGGGGACCGTAGCCATAGGCGTAGCCAGGGGACTGGTGGTGCTGGGCGGCGTTGGGGTCGTTCCAGCCCTGCCCTTGCCCGTACGGGTCGTTCCATCCTGGAGGCTGCCCTCCGTAGCCGCTCACGGCTCACATCCCCCTCATCCTGCGCTTCCGGTCATCGCGGCAGGCTATCGGCTGCGTTCGGTTTTGGCGGATTCGTTCGGGAAGCCCCTGTTCAGGCGGGTTCGGTGCCCTCGTCGTCGAGTTCGGAGACGCCGGTGATCCGGTGCAGCGCGAACCTGTGGACGGCGGCGCGGGTGGCGTCGTACCCGGTGAGGAAGCCGCCCTCCACCCGTACCGGCTCCACGATCCGGCTGGACGCCTGCCCCTGCTGGTCGAGGTAGCCGATCCACACCCGGACGCCGTGGTGGACGGCCTCCCGCAGCCGGTCGACGGTCGCCGCGGCGGGGGAGCGGGGCGGCTCCCCGGACGGGGCGGCGCCGCGCAGCCGGGCCTGCTCGGCGCCGTGCCGGCTGGCCTCCTCCCCGGCCCGCAGCGCCCGTACCGCGGCCGCGATCACCGAGGCCTCGGCGGGCTCCCCGCCCGGCCGCACCCGGACGATCTCGGCGGTCGGCGGCGGATCGGCGCGCAGCTGGTCGGGACGCGTCACGATGATCCCGCCGCCGGGGGACTCGGCGACCGGGGCCAGGCCCATCGCCCGCAGCGCCTCCAGCAGCTCGCCGCGCGGCAGCGACGAGGCCAGCACGGTCGGCGCCAGCCGGTGGACGCGCAGTGCCCCGGAGCGGCGGTCAGCGAGGATCTCGTCGAGGGTGGCGGCCGAGTCGCTCCGCACGTACGAGCTCAGCGAACCCACCCGCAGGTGGCCGTGCCGCCGGCCCACGTCCTCGATCAGGTACGTGAGCGGCTGCGGCAGCGGGGTCGCCGAGTGCCGGGCCAGCAGCTCGGTGAGCTCGGCGGCGGTGCGGCCGGCGTCCAGGGCCCGGCGGATCGAGGACGGGGTGAACCGGTAGACGGTCGCGCCGCCGGTCGACTCGACCTCGGCCGACAGCGCCAGCTCGCGGGCCAGCTCGGTGACCAGCGGGCCGGGCGCGATCGCGGTGAGGTCGGCCTGGATGAGGATCCGGTCGACCGGCTCGGGCAGGTACTTCTCCAGGCCGGGTTCCGGGTCGTCGCCCTCCAGCAGGTCGCGGGCGTACGGGACGAGCCGTCCGAACCCGGTGAGTCCCAGCACCGCCGCCTCGCGCAGCGTCCAGTCGACGAGCCGGTCGCGCAGCGGCCCGGTGCGGCGCGGGTGCAGCCACGCCAGGCGGGTGCGGACGGCGTCGGCGTCCACGGCCAGGCCCGGGGGCGCGGCCGCCAGGACCCGCAGGACGGCGGTGCGGGTGGTGGGGGCGCTGCTGCGCACCACCGCCTCGCTGAGCGCGTTGATCAGCCGGTCGCGGTCGTCGCGGTCACCGGCCAGGCCGGGCGCGCGGTCGGTCTTCAGCCAGCCGCGGGCCAGCTCGGTCCAGCGGCCGGGGGTGTCGCGCATCAGCCACAGGTCGTAGGCGGGTGTGGGCAGCCACTCGCCGTCCAGGTCGCCGCTGCGGGTCAGCAGCCCGGCGGCGTAGGCGACCTCGGCCAGCAGCGCGGCCCGCCACTCCTCGACCTCCAGCAGCGTCGCGGTGGCGCGCAGCTCGCGCACCGCCAGGCCGCCGCTGCGCAGCACGGGCGGCGGGTCGGTGCCCCACCGTTCGAGCAGTTCCTCGACGAGCCGGACCGCGGTGAACGCCTCCCCCGCGGCCGTCCGCACGGCCAGATCGTCCGCCGCCGCCCCCCGGCCGCCGACTGCGTTGGCCGAGCCGGATCCGCCGGAGGCGCCGGGCCCGCTGGACGTGCCGGAACTCCCGGGCCCACCGGACGCCCCGGGCCCGCTGGGCCTGCCGGAGGTGCCGGGTCTGCCGGAGGCGGCTGATCCGCTGGACGTGCCGGGCCTGCTGGACGTGCCGGGTGGGGCGGAGCGGCGGCCGGTGAGTTCGGGTGGTTGTGCGGGGACGTCCCGGAAGAGGTGGCCGCCGCGCAGGTGGAGTGCCACCTCGCGGGGCAGCGTGACCGTGCGGTCGTCCTCGGCGGCGAGGAGGCCGCGGGCCAGGAGCCGTTCGATGGGGGTCGTCGCGGTCGCCACCCGCACGGGGCGGCGGGCGTCGGCGACGCGGCCGACCGGTGGGCCCCAGGCCAGGTGGTCCAGCGCCGCCGCGGCCTCCGGGCCCGCGTCGGCGATCAGCGGGCCGGGTTCGGACAGGGCGGCCGTGAGCCGTTCCAGCAGCCGGCCCGTGTCGGGGAACCCGCGGGGCTCCTGCCCGTCCAGGTCGGTGACCAGCGCCGTGAGGCGTTCGATCGCGTAGCCGGCGAAGACCTCCTTCACCGTCGGGCCCAGGCCGGCGGGGTGTGGCAGGCCCTGCCGGACGCCGGGGGCGGGGGCCGGGGTCTGGGGGCCGTTTCCCCAGACCAGCCCGTGGCGTTCCAGGGTCTCCAGTGCACGCGTCACGTCGTCGGCGGTGGCGTCCACGGCGTCGGTCAGCGCGTCCGGCTCCAGGGGGCGGGGCAGGACGAGCAGTGCCTCCAGGACGGCGAGTGTGAAGCGGTCGAGCCGGTCGAGGGCGCGCGAGACGGCGGCGGGGGTGGCGGCCCGGGTGGCGAGGGCGGCCATATCGGCGGGTACGGGCGTGACCAGTTCCGGCCGTGCGGACAGCAGGGAGCGCAACGCGCCGTCGTCGCGTGCGCGCAGCCAGTCCGCGAACGTGTCCATTCCTCTCCCAACCTCGTGGCACCGGCGCGGGCGCACCGCGGAGCGCCCGCCCCATCAGCGTAGGAGCCGCCGGGCGTGCTCAGTGCCGGTCGGGTCGGGGACGGCCCAGGTCAGGTGGCTGGAGTCCGCTCCAGGTTGACCAGGCCGAGACCCAGCCGTGCCCAGCTCGACACGAACCGCTTCTCGTCGATGCGGGTGGGGGGCTCGTACATCGACTCGTTGGCGAGCCAGTAGTTCACCACCGCGCCGCCCAGGACCGAGGCGACCGCGGGCCAGTCCTCGTCGATCCCCTCGAACTCCGGCTGCTGGGACAGCCAGGTCGCGATGCCGTCGTACAGCGGGTTGACGATCCCCTCGCGCATCTCCGCCACCAGGTGCGGGAACTGGTCGAGGTCGCGGAACAGCACCCGGATGAGGTCCTGCTCCTCGCGCATCTTCGCCAGCCCGGCCTGGCAGGTCATCCGCAGCCGGATCTCCAGCGGCCGGTCCTCGTAGGTGGTGGCGTGGTCCAGCACGTCGCTGATCTGCCGCCGGGTGCGCTCGATGTGCTCGCGGATGGCGGAGGCCAGCACCTCCTCCTTGGAGCGGAAGTGCCGGTACAGGCCGCCCGCGCCGGGCGACAGCCCGGCCGCGGCCTCGATCTCCGCGACCGAGGTCGCGGCATAGCCCCGGTCGGCGAACAGCCGCAGGGACTCGCTCACGATTCGGTCGCGCGTGGATCTGGTCATGGTCGTGTGTTCCTCCGCAAGAACAGTAAGGCATCACCGACCGAGGTTCTGGACCGCCCGCCTCGGCGCGCCCGAATTCGTGATGCGTCTCGCACCGGGCGGCGGACGGCTAAAGTCGGTGGCGCTCGCGCCCCTGTCGCCGGAATGGGGCGTTGTCGGAAGGGTCGACGATGTTCGTAACTCCGCGGAAGGGGGGTCGGGGGGCCTTCCTGCCGGAGGACTTCGTCGTCCCGACCCTCGTCGCCGGGCCGCGGTTCCGGATCCGCCCGATCACCGTCCACGACGTCGTGAAGGACTACGGGGCGGTGCTGGGCAGCCTGGAGCGGCTGGAGGGCCGGTTCGGCCCCGAGTGGGGCTGGCCGGACAAGGAGTTCACCTTCGAGCAGGCGCTGATCGACGTGGCCTGGCTGCAGAAGGAGGGGCAGCTGCGGCGCTCGTTCAGCTACGTGGTGATGACCCCGGACGAGGAGCGGCAGCTCGGCCGCATCCACGTCGCCCCCTCGGACAAGCCGTCCGCCGACGCCGTCGTGGTGTTCTGGGTGCGGGCGGACGAGGAGGACTCCAGCGTGGAGAAGGAGCTGGAGGAGTTCGTCCGGGAGTGGGTCACGACGGCCTGGCCGCTCGAGACCGTCCGCTTCCCGGGACGCGACCTCCGGGACTGACCGGAGACCGCGCCCGCGACGAGGCCCCGGGGCGTCAGTCCAGGCGGCGGACGAGGCCGACGACGATCCGGCCGATGATCAGGTAGACGAGGGCGGCCAGCCCGTAGTTCACGACCACCTCGATCTTGGGGTCGGCGGGCTGGAAGACGTCCCGGAACTGCCAGGCCAGGCCCTCGGCCCGGTCGCCGGCCGTGCGGACCAGGTCGTTGGCCGTGTTGGCCTCGAACACCACGAACACGATGTGCACGGCCAGCACCAGCACCACCACCGTCGTGATCACGGAGAGGGCGGTGGCGAGCGCGGCGGCGGCGCGTTTGCGGGCGGCCTTGAGGTTCCGGGACGGCGGTCGTCCCATCCGTGAGCCGCGGCGGTGCGACGCCGCGCCCTGGTTTGCCCCGGCGGCGACTCCGGGGTCGGTGGCCGTGCCGGTCTGTGCGGCCGGGGTTTCGGGGGGTCCGCCGGGCCCCGTCGCCGGGGGTCGGTCGCGTTCGTCGGCCATGGCGCCCTCTTTCTCCGATTCGGGCGGGTCACTGAGATCGGTCACCCGAGTGCGTTTCGCGTTTCTGTTTTGCCGGGGTGCCGCGTTGTCCGGGGGACGGGTGGTGCACCGGCCGCGGCGGTCCTTGGAAGTCCGCTGGCACTTTCGAGGTCCGCGTTTTCCCTGGTCGTGTGGTTCGTAGGCGAAGGTACGGGTATATCGGCACCAAGGAACGCATGTTTCAGACAGCCGGACGATCCAGTTCCGGCCGGTAGAAAAACGAACAGCGTTCGCGCAGCACGCGCAATGGACTCCCGCGCTCTCCTACTCGGATCCCGTCGCATCGCCACTACCGGGGGAGCGCGGGTGCGCGTGCGCATAGAGGCGGAGGCCGACCTTGTGGGCGCAGCGGCGGAGGCCGACCTTGTGGGCGCAGTGGCGCCCGCGGCCGTCGCGGCCCGGCGCCGCCTCTTCTCCGGACGGTCCGCCCGGCGGTGCTTCCACCCGCCGGTCCACCCGCATGGCAAATCCGCCATAACTATCCCTTTACCCTGTGGAACGTGCTGGAGCCAGATGCGACGCGATGTGCCGTGCCCGGACCCGGACCCCGGGGCGCCGCCGGTCCGGGGTGGTCCGCGGTGGGGTTCGATCTCGACCTCACCCTCGCCGACACCCGGACCGGGATCAGCGCGGTCTACGCGGCGCTCGCCGCCGAGACCGGCGTCGCCATCGACACCGACGCGGTCGTGACGCGCATCGGGCCGCCGCTGGAGGTCGAGCTGGCGTACTGGTTCCCGGCCGCGGAGGTCCCGGCGATGGCCGACCGGTACCGCGCCCTGTACGCCGGAATCGCCGTCCCCGCGACCGTCGCGATGCCCGGCGCCGCCGAGGCGCTGGAGGCGGTCCGCGCCCGCGGGGCCAGGGTGGTCGTGGTCTCCGGCAAGAACCAGGTCGACACCGAGCGCACCGTCCGGCACCTCGGGCTGCCCGTGGACGAGGTCGTGGGCGGCCTGTTCGGCACGGAGAAGGGCGCCGCGCTGCGGCTGCACGGCGCGGGCGTGTACGTCGGCGACCACACCGGTGACGTGGACGCCGCCCGCGCCGCCGCCGCGACGGCCGTGGGCGTGGCCACCGGGCCGTTCGACGCCGACGCTCTCACCGCCTACGGGGCCGATGTCGTCCTGCCCGACCTGCTGGCCTTCCCGGAATGGCTGCTCGGCGCGTACGGCGCGGACACCGCGGCCCCGGCCGGCTGATCCCGAGTCCGCGGCGGACGCGTCCGCGCCCTTGCGAAAACGCCCGTTACGGTGGATATTCGGGTGCCGTTCCGGCCGCGCGCCGATAGCTTCTGTCCAGTCGGCTCGCAGGGGGTCGCCCATCGTCACCGCCATGTTCACCGCCTCGTGGCGAGGCACTAATCTTTAGCCCAATTCAGGACGAGAGCTAAACGAGGTCTCCCGTGCCCACTGGCAAGGTCAAGTGGTACGACGCCGACAAGGGATTCGGCTTCCTCACCCGCGATGACGGCGGTGAGGTCTTCGTGCACTCCTCCGCGCTGCCCGGCGGCGCGTCCACGCTCAAGCCGGGTCAGCGCGTGGAGTTCGGCGTGGTCGAGGGAAGGCGCGGGCAGCAGGCGCTGTCGGTGCGGGTTCTGGAGACGCTGCCGTCGGTGGAGAAGTCGGTGGCCAAGGCCCGCCGCAAGAAGCCCGACGAGATGGTGCTGATCACCGAGGACCTCATCAAGCTGCTCGACGGGATCTCCAACACCTACCGCAGGGGCAAGCACCCCTCCCCGGCCGAGGCCAAGAAGATCGCCACCGTGCTCCGCGCGGTCGCCGACGACCTGCACCCCTGATCGCCGCCGGCGGCGCGCCGGCTCTCCGGAGCCCTGGCGCGCCGTCCACGCGGCTCCGGGACGGGTGTCAGGCGCGGATCTCGGGGCTGGTGCCGGCCGCCGGCGCCGGGCCGGACGGCCGTCCCGCCGAGTCCTGGGCGCGCGCGGTACGGGAGCGCCGGGCCCGCCGGGCGTCCCGCGAACTGCGGATCAGCAGCGCGGCCAGGGCCAGCGCCAGCGCCGCCGCGACCGCCGACATCGCGATCCGGCCGCTCGCCACGATCGACAGGCCCAGCCCGAGCAGCCCGCCGAGCACCCAGACGAGCTGGTGCAGGGTCTCCGAGACCGCGAACGTGGAGGACCGCACCTCCTCGCCGATCTCCCGCTGCACCACCGCGTCCATCGACAGCTTGCCCAGGGACTGGCCGAGGCCCGCCGCCGCCGCGACGCCCAGCGCCGCCCACAGCCCGAACAGCACGGCCGCGGCCGCCGCCGTCGCGGTGACGAACGCCAGCGTGCCCAGGACGATCAGGCGCGGGGCGCGGGCCTTCATCCAGGCGCCGAGCGCGGTGCCGGCCAGCCCGCCGGCCCCGGCGGCGCCCGCCAGCAGCCCCAGCGCCACGTTGCCCGCCACCTGTTCGAAGGACTCCTCGCGCAGCAGGAACGCCAGGTAGAGGATCAGGAAGCCGGAGAAGGCGCGCAGCGCCGCGTTCGCGAGCATCGCCTCGGACACCACCGGGCCCACGCGCGGCAATGTCCGCCATGCCCTCCCTCTCCGCTTCCGCGGCCGATCGCCGTCCGGCACCCCGCCCGCCCCGGAGGGTTCGGCGGCCTCGGCGGTTTCGGTGGTGTCGGTGGTTTCGGGGGTGTTGTCGGGGACGTCGATCTTTCTGGGGAGGCGCATCGTGAGGATCACGCCCGCCAGGAACGTCGCCGTCGCCAGCCGCAGCAGCCAGTCCGTGCCGACCAGGACGCCCAGACCGGCCACCACCGGGACCGTGACGGTGGCGGTGATCAGTCCGGCGAACGCCGCCCGCGCGTTCGCCGTCACCAGCGTGATGCCGTCCGGCAGCACCCGGGGGGTCACCGCGGCGCGCAGCACCCCGAACGCCTTGGACAGCACCAGCACCCCGAACGCGGCGGGCAGGAAGGTGACCTCGTCGCCGTGCGGCACCGCGGCCGCCATCCCCCAGCACAGCAGCCCGCGGGCGGCGAACGTGCCGGCGATGGCGTACCGGCGGGCATGCCGCATCCGGTCCAGCACGGGCCCGATCAGCGGCGCGACCAGCGCGAACGGGGCCATCGTGACCAGCAGGTACAGCGCGACCTGGCCGCGCGCCTGCGCCACGTCCAGGCCGAAGAACAGCGTTCCGGCCAGCGCGACCGCGACCATCGCGTCGCCGGCCGAGTGGACCGCCGTGGACTCGATCAGCGTGCCCAGCCCGCTGCGGCCCGCGCCCTGGGCGTTGGCGGCGCGGCGGGTGAACCCGCCGGCGCGGCGGGCGGCCCGCCCGGTGGACCGTGCCACGCGGGCGGCGCCGCGCGCGCCGGAGCGTACGGAACGCCCCACCGCGTCGGCCCCCGCCCGTAGTCCCATCCGGCTGATCCCTCCCCTGGACCGCCCGGGCCGTCCAGCGGGACGACCTGGGCGCATGATGAACACTACGTTCCCGCCGTTGCCCCGCCCTCACTCCCGGAGAGCCCCCGATCGGCGCGGTGCGGCGGCGGCGGAAACCGGCCTGGGACGGGCGGTGGCGCGGAAGCGGTGGGTGGCGTGCGCGGCCATGTCGTTCCATGGGTGAGAATTGGAGTGTGAGCCCACTCCGTCAGCCCAGCGCCGAGCGTTCCGGTACGCGCACCGGCGCCGCAAGCACCACCACCGGGTCGGCCCGCCGCACCCGTACGCCCGTGGTCGACCCCGCCTGCGCGGGCGCCGTCGATCTGGCCCGGGAGGCGGCGGAGGAGACGGCCCGGCCGACTCCCGTGGGCGAGCATCTCGGCCTGCGGGCCGAGGCCGACCGGGTGGTCACGCACTACTTCACCTGCCTCGACCCGGCCTACCGGGGGTGGCGCTGGGCGGTCACCGTGGCGCGGGCCTCCCGCGCCAAGCTCGTGACGGTCGACGAGTGCGTGCTGCTGCCGGGCGACGACGCGCTGCTGGCGCCCGAGTGGGTGCCCTGGCTGGAGCGGCTGCGGCCGGGCGATCTCGGCCCCGGCGACCTGCTGCCGACGCCGTCCGACGACGTCCGGCTCGCGCCCGGGTACACGCAGGTCGACGACGGCACCGACCAGGAGACGCAGTGGGAGCTGGGCCTCGGCCGTCCCCGCGTGCTGTCCCGGGAGGGCCGCGACGAGACCGCCTCGCGCTGGTACGACGGGATCGCCGGGCCGCGCGCGCCGATCGCGATGTCGGCCCCCGCCCAGTGCTCCACCTGCGGGTTCTTCATGTCGCTTGCGGGCGAGCTGCGGCAGATGTTCGGGGTGTGCGCCAACGAGTACGCGCCCGACGACGGCCGGGTGGTGTCGGCCGACCACGGCTGCGGGGCGCACTCGGAGGCGGTGTCGATCCCGGCGGCGTCCGAGCACGGCCCGCCGGTGATCGACGAGCTCGGGTACGACATCGTCCCGGCCGGTCAGATCCGGGACACCGAGGCCGAGGAGGCCCTGGGCCACAGCTGACCGGCGGAATGTGGTGAAGATCACTGTGACCGGTGCCGAGGCGGCCGACGGCGCGGCCGAGAGCGATCCGTTCGCGACGGGCGCGATCCGGGAGCGGGTGCTGCGCGCCTGGACGGAGTCCCCTGCGCGGTTCCGGGAGGACGCCAACACCGAGGAGGACCACGCCCTCGGCGGCTACCGCGACCGGGTCGTCGTCGAGCTGGCGCAGAACGCCGCCGACGCCGCCGTGCGCGCCGGGGTTCCGGGCCGTCTCCGCCTGATCCTGGACACCGCCGCCGGTTCCGCTGCCGGGGCGGGGCACGGGGTGCTGACGGCGGTCAACACGGGTGCGCCGCTGGACGCGGCCGGTGTCGAGGCGCTGTCCACGCTGCGGGCCTCCGCCAAGCGCGACGAGGCCGGATCGGTCGGACGGTTCGGGGTCGGGTTCGCGGCGGTGGTGGCGGTCGCGGACGCGCCGTCCATCGCTTCCGGGGCGGAACGGGTTCCGGCCGGGGTGGAGTGGTCGCTGGAGCGGGCCCGCGCGCTGGTGGCGGGCATCCCGTCCCTGGCCGGGGAACTGGAGCGGCGGGGCGGGCAGGTGCCGCTGCTGCGCCTGCCGTTCGCCGTGCCGCCCGGCGCGCTGCCGGAGATCCCCGAGGGCTTCGACACGGCCGTGCGGCTGCCGCTGCGCGACGGGACGGCGGCGGCCTCCGTGCGCGCCCAGCTCGACCAGGTCGGCCCGGCGCTGCTCCTCGCGCTCCCGGCGCTGCGCACGGTGGAGATCGAGATCGACGGGGCGCCGGTCCGCACCCTCACCGCCGCCCCGGCCCCGGCCGAGGGGGCGCTCGGAACGGTGGTGATCGACGGGGTCCGCTGGCGCACGGTGGAGGCGCACGGCACGGCCCCGCCCGAGCTGCTGGCCGACCGGCCCGTCGAGGAGCGGGCCCGTCCCGCCTGGCAGGTGCGGTGGGCCCTGCCGGAGGGCGGCGCCCTGCCGGACGGGCTGCCCGCCGTCGTCCACGCCCCGACGCCCAGCGACGAGCGGCTCGGCCTGCCCGCGCTGCTGATCGCCTCGTTCCCGCTGGCCCCCGACCGCCGCCATGTCGCCCCCGGCCCGCTCACCGACCACCTGGTCGAGCGCGCGGCGGCCGCCTACGTGGATCTGCTGCGCGGGCTTCCGGCCGCCCCGGCCCTGCTCGACCTGGTGCCCGGCCCGGTGGCGGCCGGGGAGCTGGACGCCCGCATCCGCCGCGCCGTCCTCGACCGCCTGCCCGAGGTGCCGCTGCTGCCCGTCGCGGGCGACCACGACGATCTTGAGGGGGAGCGGGCGCGGGCGCGGGGCCGTGACGCGGTGGTGGTGGACGGCGCCACGCCCGCGCTCCTCGATCTCCTCGCGGACGAGGAGGGGAAGGGGGCCGAGGTCGTCCTGCCCGGCCTGCTGCCCGTCGGATGGCCCGTACGGCATGCCGCCCTCACCGCCCTGGGCGTGCGCCGCGTGGAACTGGCCGACGTCGTCGACGAGCTGGCCGCCCTCGACCGGCCGCCCGCCTGGTGGCGCCGCCTGTACGAGGCGCTCACCGGCGCCTCCGCCGACGCGCTGGGCGCCCTGCCCGTCCCGCTGGCGCCCGACGACGTCCACGGCGGGGGCCGCGTGGTGCGCGGGCCGCGCGGGCTGCTCATCGCCGCCGACGGCGTCGATCCGTCCGGGCTCGGCGGGCCGCTGGGGCTGCGCTTCGTCCACCCGGAGGCCGTTCACCCGCTGCTGGCGCGGCTCGGGGCCGTGGAGGCCGGGCCGCGCGCCGTGCTCGGCGACCCGGCGGTGCGCGCGGCCGTGGAGGGGTCCTTCGAGGCCGACGACCCCGACGAGATCGCGGCGGCCGTGCTCGGCCTCGTCGCGGCGGCGCACCTTGACCCGGGCGAGGCACCCTGGCTGGCGGAGCTGGCGCTGCCCGGCGCCGACGGCGATCTCTACCCGGCCGGGGAACTGCTGCTCCCCGGCAGCCCGCTGCGCGAGGTGATGGCGGACGACGCGCCCTTCGGCATCGCCCCGGACGACCTCGTCGAACGGTGGGGCGCGGACACCCTCGCCGCCGCCGGGGTCCTGGACGGCTTCGCCCTCGCCCGCGCCGAGGACGTCGACCTGTTCGCGCTGGCCGACCTCGACGAGTCCCACGACCTCGACGGCGAGGACGGGTGGGCCGAGGACGCCCTGGCCAGGCTCGGCGGTCCGCAGGACCTCCCGCCCCAGGTCGCCGAGTTCCAGGCGGTCCGCGATCTCGAACTCGTCGCCGGGTGGCCCGCGGCGCTCCGGCTCCTGACCGGTCCCGACCTGCGGGCGGCGGTCGTCCGGCCCGCCCACGTCACCGTTCACGACGGGCGGCGCGTGGCCGTGCCGTCCTATACGGCGTGGTGGCTGCGGCGCCACCCCGTCCTGGACGGGCGCCGTCCCGGAGAGTTCCGCCTGGACGAGGGCGACGACCTCCTCGCCGGGCTGTACGACCCCGTACCGCAGGACGCCCCCCACGACCGCGAGCTGCTCCTCGCCCTCGGCGTCCGCACTTCGCTCGCCGACCTGCTGGACGAGCCCGGCGGCGCCACTGAACTGCTGGAACGCCTGGGGGACCCGTCCCGGACGGTCTCCCGCGCGCACCTGAGCGCCCTGTGGACGGCCCTGGCCGACACGGCCGCCGTCCAGGAGGGGGACGCCGTCCCGGAGGCGCACGAGCCGCCAGAGCGCGTCCGGGCGATCGTGGACGGCCGGGTGGAGGTGGCCGACGCCGCCGACGCGCTCGTCCTGGACCGGCCCGACCTGCTGCCGCTGCTGACCGGCCAGCCGCTGGTCATCGCCTCCGCGGGCCACGCCGGACCGCTCGCCGCCCTCCTCGACCTCCCCCTTGCGAGCGAGGAGGTCTCCGGCGCCGTCGAGACCGGCGGCGGCGCGGTGACCCGGCCGGTGCCCGACGCGGTACGGGCCGTGCTGCCGGAGGCGCCCGCCGCCTACACCGCCCACGAGACGCGCACGCTCGTCGTGGACGGCCAGCCCGTCCCCTGGTGGTACGGCGACGACGGCGAGATCCACGCGGACGGCCCCTGGGGCCTGGCCCGCGCCCTCGCCTGGGCCACCGGCCGCTGGGAGGACCGACTGCAGGCCGAGGCGCTCCTCCGGGACCCGGGCACCCTCCCGACCCTCCAGGCGGAAGCCGACCTGGAAGACCGATAGGCCCGCCCGGCCCGGCGTTCGCGTCAGTCCTCGGAACGGGTGCGGCGGGCGGCCCGGTCGGCGGCCTCCCGGGCGCGGGCGGACTGGAGGCGCGGGACGTACCAGGTCCCGAAGGCGCCGATGGCGATCCCGACGCCGCACACCCACAGCCACCAGCGGTCGGGCTCGGGAAGCCCGACGATCAGCAGCACGACCAGCGCGATCGCCCACCCGGCGGTGCCCGCCAGGGCGATGCGGACGTCGTTGGTCCGCATCGGCGGCGGATCGGGTCGGCGCTCACGGGTCATGCCGATCAGATTAGTCGGCGGCCCCGGGCGGTCCGCGCCGACGTTCCGCGTGTCACCGGGAGGTGAACGGCTTATCGATCCGTTGCCATATCGGTGCCGATCAGGGGGTTCACCTGGGGCCGCCCGGTCTGCCACTCTGCGCCCGTGACGGTTGACGACGAGCAGAAGCAGCCCCCGGCCGCCGGACTGGACCGATTCTTCAAGATCTCCGAGCGGGGATCGACCGTGGGCCGCGAGGTCCGCGGCGGCCTGGCCACGTTCTTCACGATGGGCTACATCGTGGTCCTCAACCCGCTGATCCTCGGGACGGTGGCCGACGACGACGGGCAGTTCCTCGGCGACCTCACCGAGCCGGGCGCGGCGATCCCGCTGGTGGCGGCCGCGACCGCGCTGGTGGCCGGGGTGCTCACGCTGCTCATGGGGGTGGTCGGGCGCTACCCGTTCGCGATGGCCGCCGGGCTCGGGCTGAACGCCGTGGTGGCCTTCAGCATCGCCTCCGGCATGTCGTGGGAGGACGCGATGGGCATCGTCGTCCTCGAGGGCCTGATCATCATGGTGCTGGTGCTGACCGGGTTCCGGGTGGCGGTGTTCCGGGCCATCCCGGCCGGGCTGAAAACGGCGATCGCGGTCGGGATCGGGTTGTTCATCGCGCTGATCGGGTTCGTGGACGCCGGTTTCGTGCGGCGCATCCCGGGCGAGATCGGCGCGTCGTCGGTGCCGCTCCAGCTGGGCGACTCGGGGAGCCTGTCGGGGTGGCCGACGCTGGTGTTCGTGGTCGGCCTGCTGCTGACCGCGCTGCTGGTGGCCCGCAAGGTCAAGGGCGCCATCCTGATCGGCATCGTGGCCACCACCGTCTTCGCGATCGTGGTGGAGGCGCTGGCCAAGGTGGGACCGTTCAACGCGGGTCCCGGCCCGGGCGGCAAGCCGCGCATCAACCCCGACGGCTGGCAGCTCAACGTGCCGGAGCTGCCCGACAAGATCGTGGGCACCCCGAACCTCACGCTGCTCGGCGAGTTCAGCCTGTTCGGCAGCTTCGAGCGGGTCGGGATCACGGCCGCGCTGCTGTTCGTCTTCACGATCATGCTGGCCGACTTCTTCGACACGATGGGCACCGTCGTGGGCGTCGGCGCCGAGGGGAAGATGCTCGACCGGGAGGGGAACCTGCCCGGCATCCGCAACGTGCTGCTGGTCGACTCGGTCGGCGCGGCGGGCGGCGGCGCGGGGTCGGTGTCGTCCAACACCACCTACGTGGAGTCGGCCGCCGGTGTCGCCGAGGGCGCCCGGACGGGGCTGGCCAGCGTGGTCACCGGGCTGCTGTTCCTGATCGCGATGTTCTTCACGCCGCTGGTCCAGATCGTGCCGTTCGAGGCGGCCACGCCCGCGCTGGTGGTGGTCGGGTTCCTGATGGTGACGCAGATCCGGCACATCGACATGGACGACTACGACGTCGCGCTCCCGGCGTTCCTCACCATCGTGCTGATGCCGTTCGCGTACTCGATCACGGTCGGCATCGGGGCGGGCTTCATCAGCTATGTGGCGATCAAGGCGGCGCGGCGCCGGACCGCCGAGATCCACCCGCTGATGTGGCTGATCGCGGCGCTGTTCGTCGTGTACTTCGCGCTCGACCCGGTCAAGAAGCTGCTCGGCGTCGGCTGACGCCGGCCACGCACGCCGGACCGCCGGACCGCGGGCCGGCGCGCTGCGGAAACGGCGTGCCGCGGGGTGGCGTGACGGCGGGTGCGGCATGGCACGATGGGCGCAGCGGTCCTACCAGCGATCGGAGGGTGAAGTCGCGCGCGTTCGCGCGTATTGCCGGCGAACCGTCGCGGAATACTCAAACGCGGCGTATCGTTAGCAAAAGCAATGACTTCTGCGAACGACCATGAGCACGCCACCGAATCCGCGCCACACCCGGGGCAGGGCCCCGGCTCTGGCCGAAGACCTGCGCATCTCGATCGCCCGGCTGTCGCGCCGCCTGCGCACCCTGAGGGCACCCGGCGCCGAGGGCGCCGGGCCGCTCTCGCTCACCCAGTTCGCCGCGCTCGCGGCCATCGAGCGGCACGGCTCGATGACGCCGAGGGAACTGGCCGACCACGAGAAGGTGCAACCGCCCTCGATGACCCGGGTGATCGCCTTCCTGGAGGAACAGGGCCTGGTGGTGCGCAGCCCGCATCCGACGGACGGCCGCCAGGTGGTGCTGAGCGCCACCGAGCAGGGCCGCGCGCTGCTCTGGGAGGAGCGGCGCCGCAAGGAGGCGTGGCTGTCCCGCCGCCTGGACGAGCTGACCCCGGACGAGCGGGAGATCCTGCGCAAGGCCGCGCCGATCCTGGACAAGATCAGCCGGGCCTGACCGCCCCGCCGTCCGCCGCCGAGGCCACCGAGGCCGAGGCCGAGGCCGTCGCCGTCGCGACCGACTCCGCCGAGGCCGCTCCCCAGGTCCCGGACGAGGACGGCGGCGCGGCGACCGGGGGCATGTTCCGGTCGCTCCGGACGCGCAACTACCGGCTGTTCGCCACCGGCCAGGTCGTCTCCAACACCGGCACCTGGATGCAGCGGGTCGCCCAGGACTGGCTCGTCCTGGACCTCACGCACGGCAGCGGCACCGCCCTCGGCATCACCACCGGCCTCCAGTTCCTGCCGATGCTCCTGTTCGGCCTGTGGGGCGGGGTGATCGCCGACCGCTACCCCAAGCGCCGGGTGCTCATGATCACCCAGGTCGCGATGGGGCTGCTCGCCCTGATCCTCGGCGTCCTGGCCATCACCGGCACCGCCCAGGTCTGGCACGTGTACCTGCTCGCCTTCGGGCTGGGCCTGGCCACCGTCGTCGACAATCCCAGCCGCCAGTCGTTCGTGGTGGAGATGGTCGGCAAGCGCGACCTGCCGAACGCCATCGCGCTCAACAGCGCCACGTTCAACGGCGCGCGGCTGGTCGGCCCCGCCGTCGCCGGCGTGCTGATCGCCTGGCTCGGCACCGGGCCGGTGTTCCTGCTGAACGCCGCCTCGTTCGGCGCCGTCCTGTTCGGCATGTACCTGATGCGCGAGAGCGAGCTGCACGCGTCCGAGCCGGTCAAGCGCGCCAAGGGGCAGCTGCGCGAGGGCCTGCGCTACGTGCGCGGCCGCCGCGACCTGATGCTCGTGCTCCTGCTCGTCGGGTTCGTCGCCATGTTCGGGATGAACTTCCAGATCACCATCGCGCTGGTCGCCCGCGAGGTCTTCAAGACCGGGGCGTCCTCGTTCGGACTGGCCTCCAGCATGCTCGCGCTCGGCGCGCTCACCGGGGCGCTGCTGGCCGCCCGCCGCGCCACCCGGCCGCGGCTGCGGGTGCTCGTCGGCGCCGCGATCCTGTTCGGGGCGCTGGAGATGCTGACCGGGCTGATGCCGTACTACTGGTCGTTCCTGGTGCTGCTGGTCCCCACCGGCATCGTGCTGATGACGTTCACCACCGCCGCCAACTCAACCCTCCAGCTGACCGTCGCGCCGGAGATGCGCGGACGGGTGATGGCGCTCTACATGTTCGTGTTCCTCGGCACCAACCCGCTCGGGGCGCCCATGGTCGGCTGGATGGCCGAGCAGTTCGGGCCGCGGCTGAGCATCGTCCTGGGCGGCCTGATCTCGATGCTCGCGGCGTCGGCCGTGGCGCTGCTCGCGGTGCCCCGCGGCGGGCTGCGTCCAGCCCTGACCCGCGCCCTGCGCCGCCGTCCCGCCAACTCGGAGGCATGACCGGCCCCGGGGGCGGCGGCGGTCCCCGGGGCGTCGTTTGTGTTACCGGGGGTCGACGACCGGATGCACCCGCGTGACAAACCGTCGGCCCTGCGAAAGGCTGGTCGCGTGGTTTCCCGGACGTTCACATGAGGCTCTTCGTGGGGCTCGTACCTCCACCGGACATCCTCGACGAGCTCGACGAGTTCCTCGCCCCGTACCGGCCCGGCCCGTCCGACCTGCGCTGGATCCGCCGGGAGCTGCTGCACGTGACGCTGACCTTCCTCGGCGAGGTCGACGACCGCACCCTGGAACGGCTGCTGCCGCGCCTGCACCGGGCCGTCGCCCGGCACGAGCGGCTGACGCTCTCCCTGGCCGGGGTCGGCGCCTTCCCCGGCAACGGCGCGCACGCCCGCGTGCTGTGGTCGGGCCTGTACGGCGACCGCCGCAAACTGGCCAGGCTGGCCGCCTCCACCTCCGCGGCGGGACGGCGCGCCGGGACCCCGCCCGACAAGCACCGCGCGTTCCGGCCCCACCTGACACTGGCGCGTTGCCGCGTCCCGGTCGACGTGCGGCCGCTGCTGGAGCCGATGTCGGCGTTCGCCGGCAGCTCGTGGACGGCCGACTCCGTCCACCTGATGGAGAGCAGGCTGCCCGCCAAGGGCCGCACCCAGGTCGAGTACGAGTCGATCAAGACCTGGTCGCTGCGCGAACCCAAAACCTGAACCGAACGCGGGGACGCCTCACAGCTCGGGGGGCGGCGGCGCGGGACGGTCGGCGTCCGGCGGCCCCCACGGCAGCCCGTACCGCTCGCAGGCGCGGCGCAGCTCCTCCAGGTCGGGCGGGAACCCCACCTGCCGCAGCACCCGGCCCGCCGGGCTCCACACCACCAGCCGCGGCATCCGGTCGGCCGACTCGTCGATCCCGACGCCGCCTACCCGGTCGCGGGTGAGGTCCCACTCCACCCGGCCCCGCCGCGTGACCACCGCCAGCCCGGCCGTGGACACGCGCAACTGGGCCCGGTTGCGGTCGTACAGCCAGTAGCCGCCCAGCCCCGCCAGCACCCCGGCCGGCATCGTCCAGCTCGCCGTCACCGCGAACCCGCCCAGGTCCGGGCCCAGCCAGACCGCGCCCAGCACCGCGATCATCTCGCACAGCAGCACGCTCACCAGGTACGTGCCGATCCGGGAGCGGCGGGTGGCGTCCAGGAGAGCCCCCGGAGCGCTCACCGGACTCTGCCGCGTCTCCGTGCCCGTCCCGGACTCCGCGTCGGCGGTCTCGGCCCTGCCCCGGCCCGCCCGTCCACCGGCTGCCACCGGCGCCGGCTCAGGGTCCGACGACAGCGTCGCCACCGCCGAGTGGAACGCGGCGCTGAGGTAGGCGTCGTACTCGGCGTCCGTCACCGGCAGCCCGGCGCGCCGCGCACCCTCCCGCAGATCGGTGCGCGAGATCCGCAGCGCCGACAGCGGCGCGGCGAAGAACTCCTCGCCGTCGGCGTCGTACAACCTGACCCAGGCGTGCCCGGCGATGGTCAGCAGCTCGATCCCGCCGATCCGGTCCTCCGGCATCCGCAGCACCACGTCGCCCGCCGCGTCCGCCCAGCCCAGGCCGCCGTCGGCGACCACCAGCCGGCCGCCCGGCACCTGCGCGAAGATCTCCGGCAGCCCCTCCAGGCCGTACTCGGGGGTGCGCGGCGGCCGCGCCCCGGGCGTGACCACCCGCAGGCCGTGGTCGTCGAGGGCGTGCGCGAGCTGGAAGGCGTCCAGGCCGTGCGCGGGCAGCCGGGCGATCATGCGCAGCCGGTGGTCGAACGCCAGCACCGCCGGATCGGCCCGCCGCGGCTCCCCGGTCAGCGGATCGGGCCGCAGCCCGGGCCCGACGACCAGCGCGGCGATCCGCTCGGCCGGCAGCGTCACCGGACGGCGCCCCGCCCGCACCTCCAGGCCCGCGGCGGAGATCGTCCAATCGGTCCTCGTGGCGCGCAGCAGCCGCCGCCGCGCCGCCAGCATCCCCGCGATCGCCGCCAGCGCCCAGCAGCCCGCCGCCAGCCGGGCCCCGAACCCGTCGGTGCCCTCCAGCGCGGTCCGCACGATCATCACGGCCCCCAGCGCCCCGCTCAGCGCGCCCAGCAGCGCGATCCGGCGCCGGCTGGGCAGCGGCTCGGGCGTCGCCAGCCGCACCTCGCCCGGCCCGCCGCCGTCGTCCGAGGGCGGCTCGTGCGCGGCGGCCAGCAGCTCCGCCTCCTGGTCGAGCAGCCGCTGCTCGGCGACATGGTGGCGGGGCAGCCCCAGCACCGCCGCCGGATCATTGCCCGCCACCGCGAGCGCGTCGGCCGACGCCGGGTCGGCGAGGTCGGTCGCGTCGCCGTCCAGCAGATGGATCGGGACGCCCAGCCGCCGCGCCGTCACGAAGAACGGCAGCGGCTCCATCCCCATCGAGTCCAGGCTCCCGACCGCCGTGCGGCCGAACTTGTGGACGACCGTGAGCACCCCGTCCCCGGTCGTGATCGCCAGGCTCTCGATCCGGGACCGCTCGTACCGCACCATGGTCAGCCCGCCCGGCCCGATCCGCTCCAGGCCCGCCCCCGACAGCCGCCAGTACGGCCGCGGCCGCCTCCGGCGGGCCTCCGGCGCCGCCCCCAGCAGCCACGGCACCGCCACCACCGCCGCGATCAGCAGCACCCACAGCCACACCGGCTGGATCGGCAGCAGGGCCAGGACCACCGCCGCCGCGGCGAACGGCCCCGCCGCCACCGGGCGCCACCGCCCGCCCGGCCCGCGCAGGCCCACCAGCTCATGCTCCACAGTCCGCATCCTCACACGGGTTCGGGCAGGCCCGTCCTCTCCTCGTCACGATCCGACCGCGACCGCACTCATTTGCCGCCCGGAGGTCAGGTGTCATGATCTCCTGCGCACGAGCAGGAAGCCCAGCCCCCCGGCCACCGCCAGCGCCGCGATCAGGCCCAGGCCCGCGGAACTCGAGTCGCGCCGATCGTCCCCGCCGTCGCCGTCCCGCGCCGCCGCGGGCGACGGACTCGGCGGCAGCGCGCTCTCCGGCAGCGGCACCTGGTAGACCCGCTGCCGGGCGCCCTCCGACCCCGACAGCAGCGAACGGCCGTCCGCCGAGTAGGTGATCGACTCGCCCTGCTCCTGCGAGGGCAGCCCCACCGAGGTCAGCGACCGGCCTGGACGGCCCTTCCCGTCCACCGTGTAGACGCGCGCGCCGAGATACGTGCGGATCACGCACGTGCGGCCGTCGGGCGAGAAGGCCCCGTCGGTCGCGAACGGCGGACTGTCGGCCACCTTGCGGAGCAGGTTGCTGCCACTGGTGCTGAGCCGCGCCGGGGCCTCGTACACCGCGCCGGTGAACAGCTTGCTGGCGACGTACAGCCGGTTGGTCCGCGGATTGATCATCATCGTCTCGGCGTTGCGCGGACCGTCCTCGTACTTGAAACGGAACGCGGTCGCCTTCAGCGTGCGGGTGCGCAGCGTCTCCGGCTCTGGGATGCGGTAGACGGTCACGTACGGCCAGGCGCCGCCCAGGTTGTCGCCGATGTCCGCGACGTAGATGGCCGGCCGGCCCCGCTCGTCCCGGCCCACCGCCATCGCCTCCCAGTCGCGGGCGCCCGCGCCTCCCAGCGTGAGCACGGCCCGCGTCCGCCCGTCCGGGCCCAGCGCGAAGACCTGCGCGACCCCGCCGGAGTCGTTGTGGGTGTAGGTGACGCCCGGATGCCGGCGGCTCACCGCGAGCCCGCTGGACTCGGTGATCCGGGGATCGGACACGGTGAAGGCGACCTTGTCCTCGTCGGCCGCGGCCGGGACCGCGAACCCGGTACAGGCCCCGAACACCGCACAGGCGGCACCGGCCCGCCCGAGCCGGGAAGGAAGCGGCGACATCCCCTGATCATCCCCCGTTCCCCACCCACCCGATCACGCGCGTCAGCCGAGCAGCGCACCGAGGACCACGGCCAGGATCAGCGCGGTCAGCACGGTCGGAAGCAGCCAGCGAGGCGCACGGTTCACGGATCCGAGCTTATTCGGCCGCACACCCCACTCGAACCGCCCCCAGCCCCACCGAACCGCCCCTCGCTCCACTCGCCCCGCACCTTTGGGACTCCCGCCCCAAACCCCAAGGCAGGACGCCCCGCCCCCCACCAACCCCGTAACGACAAGCAGAAGCCAAGCCCACAAATGGCGCCGAAGCCCACCCCCGCCAGCGCCACCCCGGCAGTTCATGGACAGCCTGTGGAAGCCGCACTGGCCCCGGCCACCGGCACCCCGCCCCTCAGCCCGGTCGGCCCGCCGCAGCGTCGCGGCACACAGCCGCCACAAGTTGCCCCGGCGCGGCCTCCTGCGCGGCCGACGCTGACCCGGTCGTCTACCTGGAGGGCGCGTCGGTCGATGACTGTGCGGATCTGCTGATGACGACCGAGCTGATCGGTACGGCCGGGAACGGGGAACGCGCCCGCCGGGATCGAGCCGACTGCCCGGGATCGGTTGCGGTTGCGGCCAATGACCGAACGGTCTCGTGTAGAGCCGTAGCGCACGGCCTGCAAGAGCTACCGAGGAGAGGGGCTCCCATACGTGAGTTCAACCGGGCGGCAGCGCTCGCGCTCAGCGGTTGCGCCCCGGCGAAGGTAGGGCGTCCTGCTATCGGACGGCGTGCCAGGGGACGGCGTGAGGGTCTACAGGGCAATCCTGGGGGCGGCATCTCCTTCAGCTCACGTAATGAGCACTCGCATGACGTAGGCAGGTCGCGATATGGCTGCCAGTCCCGTGCCCTATGGGAGGGCTCGCCAAACGCCTGGTGAATCGATCGATTGGAGCATGAACGCGTGAATCGTAAGACCGTTCTCGCCGTAGGAACTCTATTGCTGAGTGCCACGACCCTGTTCACTTCGAATGCGAGCGCTCAGGCCGACACGGCCGACGTCTCCGCCCAGGACGGCGACTTCGTCCTGTACCAGCACGACGACCAGAACTTCTGGGGCGGGACTTATTTCGTGTTCTGGCCGGACGGCCACTGCGCCAGCCTGAGCGGCAAGCCCATGAACAACAGCGCGAGCTCGATGACGAATACGACGGACCGGACCGTAAGACTGTATGACAGCAGTAACTGCTCGGGTGCGGTGGGCTACACCGCCAAGCCCAACAGCGAGGACGATGACTTCAGCAACAACGGCTTCGACAACAAGGCGAGCTCCATGAGGTAGTCGCAAGGGTGGGCGGAGTACGCGTCCGTCGCCGCACTCGGCGCATTTTTTCTAGGAGCTCAACGTGTTCGTTCGGCTGACGATCGCAGTGTCGGCTCTCGTCGTCGCGGTCGGTGGCTGCTCGGTGGGGACGGCGGAATCCCCTCCTCGACCCGGCGAGACGACGGCGCCTGCCGTGCAGGTTCCGCTCCCAGGTGACGAGGCTCGGACACTCGTCGTCCCCTTCGACGCGTACAACTTCTCCCCGGCCGAGACCGTGACGATCGAGGGCGCGGAGGATCTCCTCATCCGTGACTGCATGCGTGGCCGGCGGATGCCGTGGAAAGTCGTGCCTCTCCCGGCCGCTGAGGACATCGAACCGCAGCACCGCCGTCGTTACGGCGTCATCGAGCCGCGGATCGCCCGCATCTTCGGCTACCAGACCCCCCTCGACCGGCCATCGGTGGCGCGGTACAACGCGGCACGGAAGGATCGAAGGGCGCAACTGTCGCCCGCGGCGCGGCGTGCCGCCTACGGCGATCCGGCCGAGGACGCGGTCGGATGTTTGAAGCAGGCCCGCGAACATCTTTCGAAGGGCGCCCCGAATGTCGACGCGCCCTTGTTCAACAAGCTGATCGGCCAGACGTTCGACCGATCCCAGCGCGACGGCGATGTCGTAGCGGCTTTTCGCGCCTGGAGCGCATGCATGAAGGAGAAGGGGATTCATTACCCGGCCCCGCTCGCGGCCATCACCGACAAGCGGTGGATGAACGCCGGGGGTCCCTCCCGTCAGGAGATCACGGCGGCGGAGACGGACGTGCGGTGCAAAGAGAGGACCGATCTCGTGTCGATCTGGGCCGCGGCGGAGAAGCGCATTCAGCAAGACGCCGTTCGCGCGCACGCAGCGCACTTCCGGGCGCTCAAGACCAGCAAGGATCAGCAGCTCAAGGCCGCCCGCCAGGTCCTTGCCCGTCCTTGACGGGAATCAGGACTCGGATCGGCGCCGGCGACGGCGGGAAGCGGCGACATCCCCTGATCATCCGCTGTGCGCGGCCGCGTGCAGGTTCCGGTTGCCTTCTCGCGGAAGGCGCAAGATCAGGGCGTCGGAGTAGGGCGGCTCGGCGCGGAACTCGGCGATCTTCCGCCAGCCGCTGCGCAGATACCAGGCGTAGGCGTCCGCTTCGATCACGGCGGCGAGCGTGGCGTACTGCTCGGGGCGCCCTGCGAGGAGCGCGTCCAGAAGCGCCCGGCCGGTTCCGCGCCCCCGATGGTCGCGGTCAACGATGAGCTCGATGACCGCGTACTTGGACGCATCCAGCACCTGGGCCGACGGCATCGAGGCGGCCGCCCACCAACTGCCCGCGAGCATGGAGAACCCGAACGAGAACCCCACCAACCGTCCAGACCGCCGGGCCGTGACCAACGTGAAGCCCGTCGACGTCGCCTGCTCGCGCGTCCGCTCCAGGAAGCGGGCCCGGGAGAACTTCGGCGCCGAGTTGTACGGCGGCTCCGCATAAACCTGCACGTACAGATCGGCCAGTTCGTCCAGCATGCCCAGCGCCTCGTGGCCGTCCTGGGATCGCAGCTCAACCTCAGTCGGCATTGCTCCTCCTGCAGACTGTGGGCCCCGGGCGGCGCCAGGACTTCACGGTACTGATCGACGGCGGACCGGGCATGGGCTCATGGATGGAATGGGCTCAGTCGATGCCCTCGATGCCCTGCAGCGCCCGAGCGGCGTTGGTCGCGGCCTCGGTGTCGCCGGACTTGTTCAAGAGTTCGACGTGCCAGGTGAGGCACGTGCGCATCAAAGATCGGGTCTCGGTGTCCACGAGCGCGAACGGTCCCAGGGAGTTCACCACGCCGCCCATCCAGGAGGCGAGGTCGAGGGCGAGATCACGCAGATCGTGGCGTTCGCATACCTGGGAGCACAGCAGCAGCGTCCGCGCCCACAACGGGCCATGTTCGCCCATGTTGTAGCGCAGCTCCGGGGATTGCCGCTCCGACTGGTGCGCGTACAGCACATGCGCCTCGAACCCCAGGCGAAGTCCCGCGGCCTGGTCGTTCTCCATGACCGATGCGGCGCCCGTGGCGAAGAGTTCGGCGACGACAAGAGCGTCTCCGGCAGTGCAACGCCGGGACGTGGAAATGAGCGAACAGTCGACCGCCGGCGCCGTCACTGAGCTCTTGAGCTGCCCGACCACCGCGGGTTGCGGGCCGCTGCCGGACGGCGGGTGGACGCGGTCCAGCGCCCGCGCCAAGGTCATCTCGGCCAGCGGCGGCACCGGCGGCTCCACCTCGATCACGGCGGACGCGGGAGCCGCCTGCACGGCGAACTTCTTCGCGCTCGCGGCGATGCTGTGCCGATCGAACCTCTCGTGGATGTCCGCGGCGATCAGACCGGCCTTGACGAAGGCGGGGACATAGATCCTTTTCGCCGCGAGGCTCCGGTTGATCTCGTCCCGGCGGTTCATGAAGGTGCGGATCGCAAGATCGGCCGCGGCCACGGCGAGGTCAGGGTCACCGAACCTGTGCAGGACCTCCGCGTGCCGGGACAGGGCGCGCGCCATCTCGATCGTGAACGGCTCATCGTCATCGAAGAGATCCAGATATCCGATGATCCCGTTTTCGGCGCTCACCAGAGCCGAGGCACCCTGCCCCGTACGGCACTGCTCGACCGCTTCGTCAAGGTGCTGCTCGGGACCGGATGCTCCGAGCGGCGCGCCGCTGTGAGCCCGATCTCGCCGTCTCCGCCACCGCATGCCTGGATTGTAGATTTATGCGCAGAACGATCTATATTGTCTCGGCTTGCCACTACTGGTCGGTGTTTTGGGAACGCGGCGCTTCGTTCGGACGAGACGGTGCCGCGTGGGTTGTACGTGTGCCTGGCCGCGATCATCGCCTGGGTGGATCTGTTCTCGGACGGCGGAGTGAGTGCCGTCCGGTAATGGTCGGCAGGTCCAGGAAGGTGCGGATGCCCGCCGGTGCCGCGCAGACCGGCACGATCGCGTGGACCGCGTGCATCGCCGTACCGAGGCATCCCTGGTCGTTCTCGTCCTCGCCGTTCACGCCGATCTTGGCTTCGACGACCATGGACGGCCGGCCCTCGACGGTGACCTTCCAGCCCCGCCCGGTCGGCCAGCCGGGTGCCGCGTCGGGGTGGAGCCGCGTCACGTGCTCGACGGTGAGCGCCCGGCGGCCCTCGATGACGGCGGTGGCGCCGAAGCGCAGGGCGGCGATCGTGCCGGATTCGATCCGGCCGGCGGCCACGTCGAACGGCTCGTCGGCCAGCCAGATGTCCCGATGGAAGTCGAAGTCCTCGATGGTGGCCTCCAGCGCCTCGGCGACCATCATCAGCGGCGCGCGGAACGGTGAGGCCAGCACCGCCGGGTCGGCGCCGAAGAAGCGCGTCGAGTCGGCGGGGTGGCCGAACCCCATGACGTCGAACAACATGAATCTGTTGTCGTAGTTCGCGTAGTCGAGCAGCTCCTGCACGATCAGGGAGTCGACGTGGCGGAACAGGCCGGACATCGCCAGGGGCAGCACCTCGGACGCCCACCCCGGCTCGATCCCGGTCGCGTGGAAGGTCGTGCCGCCCTCGGCGCAGGCTTCTTCGAGCCGCCGCACGACCTCGGGGCCCATGCTCGCGGGGTAGATCAGCGGGGTCACCGCTGTCGAGACGACGTTCTTGCCCGAGGCGAGCAGCGGGCAGATGTCGTCGAGCGCGCCCATCGGATCCGCATCGCCCTGCGCCATGAAAAGGACGCAGTCGGCGTCGAGGGCGAGGATGTCCGATCGTTCCGTTGTCGCGGTGATACCGACCGGACCGATGCCGGCGATGTCCCCGGCGTCCCGTCCGCCCTTGTCTGGGTCGTAGACCAGGCACCCCGCCAGTTCGAGATCGGGATGATCGACGACCGCCGCGATCGCGTGCCGTCCCACCGGCCCGGTCGCCCACTGCACGACGCGAAGCATGAGGGTCCTCTCGCGAAATACCCCCGCCGGTAACCTTCTTACTGATTTTGGATAATATAGTTACCGCGCGGTAGCGTCAACGAGTTCGATGCTGCGTCAGCGCACTTGCCCCTTCGCCAGGGGATCCGCGGGTAACGGCATTACCGGAGAATGGCGTTCGAGTAGTGCCCGGTCGTTGTACCAGCGTGGAGAGGGTACGCACGCGCGGCACAGGGAGCACGGTCGGATTTTCCGGGAGGGCTCTTCTTGCGGGTCGTTGGCTTCGCCCGCGAGGTATTCGGCTCGGTCGCGGCAGGTCGCCCGGTGGGGCCGCTCTGCGGTGCTTGTCGGCACGCGGGAGCCCCTGCCCGAGCAAAGCGAGGACTCCCCGAGGTGGTCGGGGAGTCCTCGCTTCTCGTGCGGCTAGAGGCGCTCGACGATGTAGTCGACGCAGGCCGTGAGGGCCTCCACGTCGGCGGGGTCGATGGCGGGGAACATGCCGACGCGGAGCTGGTTGCGGCCCAGCTTGCGGTACGGCTCGGTGTCGACGATGCCGTTGGCGCGCAGGATCTTGGCGACGGCGGCGGCGTCGACCTCGTCGGTGAAGTCGATCGTGCCGACGACCTGGGAGCGCTGGGCCGGGTCGGTGACGAACGGGGTGGTGAAGGTGGTCTTCTCGGCCCAGGTGTAGAGGCGCTGGGCGGAGTCGGCGGTGCGGGCCGTGGTCCAGGCGAGGCCGCCCTGGCCGTTCATCCACTCGATCTGCTCGGCGAGGAGCAGGAGGGTGGCGACGGCCGGGGTGTTGTAGGTCTGGTCCTTGGCCGAGTTGTCCACGACGGTCTTCAGGTTGAAGAACTCGGGGACGTAGCGGTCGGAGGAGGCGATCTCCTCGATGCGGGCGAGCGCGGCCGGGGAGGCGAGCGCGACCCAGAGGCCGCCGTCGGCGGCGAAGCACTTCTGCGGGGCGAAGTAGTAGACGTCGGTCTCGCTGACGTCCACGGGCAGGCCGCCCGCGCCGGAGGTGGCGTCGACCAGGACGAGGCCGTCGTCGGCGGGCCGCCTGATCGGCATGGCGACGCCGGTGGAGGTCTCGTTGTGGGTGAGGGCGTAGACGTCGACGCCCTCCTCGGCCCGGGCCTGCGGGTGGGTGCCGGGGTCGGCGGAGATGACCGACGGGTCAGCCAGCCAGGGGGCGCCCTTGGTGACCTTGGCGAACTTGCTGGAGAACTCGCCGAAGGTCAGGTGCTGCGACTTCTCGCGGACCAGCCCGAACGCGGCGGCGTCCCAGAACGCGGTGGTGCCGCCGTTGCTGAGCAGGACCTGGTGGCCCTCGGGCAGCGAGAACAGCTGCGCGAGGCCCTCGCGGACGCGGCCGACCAGGGACTTGACCGGCTTCTGGCGGTGCGAGGTGCCCATGTAGGCCGAGCCGCTCTCGGCGAGGGCGGCCAGCTGCTCGGGGCGGACCTTGGACGGCCCGCAGCCGAAGCGGCCGTCGGCGGGCTTGAGGTCGTCGGGAAGGACAATGGCTGGGTTGCTGTCGGTCACTCACACGAGGGTAGTTGACCTGGGCCGGAGTTCGTGGCCGGGGCTCACATCCCGAGACGTGGCGGGGCTCACTTGCGGCGGCGGAGCGTCCAGACGGCGATGACGGCGAGCCCTGCGAGGCAGAGGGCGGCGATGACGGCGGGCGGGTAGATCCAGGGGTCGTCGCGGCGGCGGGCCTCCAGGGCGGTGGTGACCGAGTCGTAGGCGAGGAAGGCCAGCAGGAGGGCGACGGCGGCGAGGGCGAGGCGGCCGGAGACGGCGTTGGTGCGACGGCGGCGTTCCTCGCGCTCGCGCTCCTGGTGGGCCAGGTCTTCGGCGGGGGCGGGACGAGTGGCGCCGACCGTGGGCGCGGGGCCGATGTCGCCGTCGAGGGGGGCGTCGTAGTCATCGGTCACGCATCAATGATGGCAAAGCCCTTCCCTGCCCGGTGTTCGATCGGTTTCATCGGGTTCGTCTGGTTTCTTGACAATTCGAGGAGGCGTCGCGTGAGTTCGGGGCATGCCGGTCCACCGGGCGCGGAGCGGCTGGAGGGCCTGCTCAGCCTCTTCGAGCGGATCCGGGAGAGGCCGCGCAGGCGGGCCGGCGACCGGCTGCGGCCGCTGCTGATCACGATCGGGGACACGGGGGAGACCCGGCAGGTCTCGCACCTGCTGGTGGAGCGCTGCATGGCCGATCCGGGGCCGTACGCGCACATCAGCTCCGACGTCCCGGCGTTCACGGACCTGGCGCTGCTGCTGCGGTACGTGAGCCGGGAGCTGTCCTCGCACCGGCCCAGGTTCGAGCCGGGGCTGCGGTTCCCGATGCTGAGCATGGTGCTGTGGCTGCTGGAGCTGCGGCGGATGCGGCTGGAGCAGGCGGGGGACAGGCGACCCGACCAGCGGTTCGCGTCCAACGCGCAGCGCGCCCTGTGGCAGCTGGCCGGTGAGCTTGAGGCGGCCGAGGAGGACAAGGACCGGCGGACGCTGCTGGGCCGCGGGATCCTGCGCCGCCGGCAGATCGTGGTGCCGGCCGAGCGGCCCGGGCAGCAGGGCCGGCTGGCGTCGGCGCTGTCGTACCTGGAGCAGGTGGCACCGATCGGGGTGGCGCTGGTGGCGCTGGTCAGCGCGGGCGCCGCCAGCACCCTGGACCTGGCCGCGGCGATGCTGGCGGGCGGGGTGGGCCTGTCGCTGGTGCTGGGGCAGGTGGTGGCGCGCACGCGGGACCGGTCGGGACGGCGCCGCTACCGCTGGTTCACCTCCGCCGAGCAGACCTACCTGCGCGGGAACCGCTCCTCCGACTTCCTCGGGTTCGCGCTGGACGTGTTCTACCGGGAGGAGTCCGATCCGGGGACGCCGCTGGACGAGGACCTCGAACGGCTGCTGGTCGCCGCGTTCCTGCAGGATCTGCGGCAGTCGTACCGCCGGTCGATCTGGCGGGCGGCGTGGGCGCGGGTGCGCTACCCGGCCGTGGTGATCGACCTGCTGCCCGAGGACCACCCCAGCCGGGCGCGGAGCCGCCGCTTCGTCGAGCGGGTCGAGGAGCTGCGCCGGGCCGAGGAGCGGTTCGACCCGCTGGTGATCGCCGTGGCGACCGGGTCGGAGGAGGAGGCGGCCGGGCTGGCGGCCGCGGTGCGGTCGGCGCCCGCCGAGCAGGTCGTGGTCGATCTGGGCGCGGTGCGGGAGCAGGACGACGGGCACCGGTTCTGGGAGGCGCACCTGCGCGAGCAGCGGCGGGTGGCGGTGCTGGGGACCCGGCGGGAGTTCCGGGTGGACGCGGGGCGCGGGGACGGGTCGTCCACCGAACCGGTCTACCGGGGCCGCCGCCGCCCGGTGCTCACCCATCCGGCGCTGCCGTGGGTCCTGGCGGGGACGATCCTGGCCGCCTCGGTGTCGGTCATCTCGTTCCAGGCGGTGCGGTACTGCTCGCCGTTCACGGTGCGGCACGCGCCCAACGGCGAGTGCATCGGGATCAGCGACGGTTCGTACGTGTTCAACGAGCGGCTGGACGGGGTGGAGCGGCGGATCGCGCGGCTCAACGACGCGGTGGTGGCCTCGGGCAAGCCGTACGTGACGCTGGTCTACCTCGGCCCGATGACCACCGACCCGGAGAACCGCAACCCGGAGGCGGACCTGCTGGCCGGCAACCACGGGGAGCTGGTCGGGCTGTCGATCGCGCAGGAGCGGCACAACAAGACCAGCGGGCTGCCGCTGCTGCGGATCCTGCTGGCCAACACCGGTTCCCGGTTCCGGTACGCGGAGGAGGTGGCGCGGCAGGTGCGGCGGCTGGCGGTCGAGGACGGCACGATCGTGGCGGCGGTCGGGTTCGGGCACAGCCGGAAGCAGACCGGCGACGCGATCGACGAGCTGTCGAAGTCGGCGCTGCCGATGGTGGGGACGACCAACACCTTCGACGGGACGGCCCTGGCGAGGGGCCGCTTCTCGCCGTACTACTTCCGCCTGGCGCCGCCCAACCAGCGGCTGGCCGTGCACGCCGCGTACTGGGCGCGCAACGGGCAGACAGGGGTGCGGGCCGGAAGCGCCGACATCTTCTACGACACCAGCCCGGGCGACCTCTACAGCAAGAACCTCGCCGAGGACTTCGCCAGGGCGTTCGCCCCCGGGAGGGTGAACATGCGGTCGTACGCGGATCCGAGCCAGGTCCCGGCGCGGCTGCTGGAGGCGTGTGCGAACCCGGCCGACGTGTTCTATTACGCGGGGCGTTCGGACGAGTTCCGGGCGTTCATCAACACGCTGGCCAACACCGACTGCAAGGGGCGGCGGGTCGTCCTGGCGGGCGACGAGGTCACCAAGTACATCAGTGACAACGCCCGCGACATCGGCCGCACGGACTCGATCCGGCTGTTCTTCAGCCCGCTGGCCGCCCGGGAGGCGTGGGTGCCCACGTGGGTGGGGAACCAGCCGCTGCAGCTGTTCTACAGCGCGTTCGATCCGGTGGTGAACGAACTGGTGGGCGCGGGCGCGCCCGCCAACGCCAGGCCGTCGCGCACCCATGCCGCGCTGGGCTACGACGCCGCCCGGACGGTGATCGGCGCGGCGACGCGGGTCTACGCCGACCGGGGGCGGACGCTGCCGACCGCGGCGGCGATCCTGTCGGAGCTGACCGAGCCGGGCGAGGGCGCGCTGGGGCAGGGCGCCACCGGGCTGCTGCGGTTCGGCCCGCGCGCGCAGGGCCACCAGATCCCGGGCAAGCCGGTGCTGCTGACGACGGTCGATCCGCAGGGCGGGCTGCGGGTGGTCGCGGTGTGCGGGGAACTGGTCCGCGGCGGCGGGAGCACTCCCGGCTCGTGCCCGTCCGGCTGAGCCTCTCCTTTGGCCGCCGGAAGGTTCCAACGAATCGGCGGCCCGCCGCGTCATACCCCTACGGAGCGTAGATCATGACAGCCGAGTGAGAGAGGGGCTGTTCTCCCATGGCGGCGGCCGGCGGAGACCAAGGGCTGGGCGCGGACAGGCTCCGCGGCGTGCTGGAACTCTTCGAACGGCTCCGGGAGCGGCCGCCGCGCCGCGTCCGGGAACGGCTGCGGCCGCTGCTCCTGCTGCTCGGCCCCGCCGGGCGGACGGGCCGGGTCGCCAAGCTGTTCAAGGAGCGCTGCGAGGACGAGCGGGCGCCCGCCTCGCACATCGCCGCCGACACCGCCGCGACCGACATCTCCGGCGTGCTGCGCGAGGCGATGCACGAGCTGTCGCAGTCGGCGTGCCGCCCGCGCTGGGAGCCGGCGCTGCGCTTCCCGCTCCTGGAGATGGCGCTGTGGCTGCGCGACCTGCGGGAGATCCGGCTGGCCGGCGACCCGCAGCCGCCGCGCAACGCCTCCCGCGCCGAGCGGGAGAACCACCGGCTCGTCCACACCCTGACCAACCCGCCGGTCGGCGACAACGAGAGCAGCCGGCGGCGCGAGCTGGGCCGGGTGATCCGCCGCCGCGGCCGGGACGTGCTGCGCGACATGGACGAGGGGCGGCGCGGCCGGATCAGCACGTTCCTGGGCTTCCTGGAGCAGATCGCCCCGATCGGGGTGGCGATCGTCGCGGTGGTCAGCGCCGGTACGGCCGCGGCCGTGGACCTGGCCGCGGCGATCCTGGCGGGGACGGTCGGGCTGGCGTTCGTGGCCGTGCAGATCCTGGCGCGGACCCGCGGCTGGTACGGGGTGCTGCGCTACAACTGGTTCCGCCGCCAGCCGTACCTGAGCGACGGCTCGCCCGACTTCCTCAGCTTCGCCCTCGGGGTCTGCGACCCGCGCCCGGTGGAGCCGGACGACCACGCCGAGCAGCTCGACCAGCTGCTGGTGGCGGCGTTCCTGGAGGACCTGCGGCGCAACTACCGGCGCGACGTGCGGCGGGCGGCCTGGGCCCGGGTCCGCTACCCCGTGATCATCTTCGAGGCGCTGGCGCCCGGGCAGGTCGGGGTCGCGTTCGTCGAGACCGTGGAGCGGGTCAGGGCCCGCGCCCAGCGGGACGCGGACCGGCCGGTGTTCGACCCGCTGGTGATCACCGCGGGGGTGGATCCGGCCGAGCCCGCCGACACCGACCCGCACGCCCCGTCCGGCACCCGGCTGGTGGACCGGATCGCGCAGGCGGTCCGGGTGGACCTGGCCTCCGGCGAGCCCGCCGACGTGGTCGCGGCGGCCCGGCTGTGGGAGCGGCACCGGGCCGAGCAGCGGCGCGTCGCGGAGCTGGGCACCCGGCGCGAGCTGCGGGTGGACGTGACCGACTTCCCCGCGGGCGGGGAGCCGCCGGCGGTGCGGCCGGGACGGCGCCGCCCCCGGCTCACCCACCCGTGGCTGCCGTGGGTCCTGATGGTCGCGGTGCTGGCCGGGTCCATCTCGGTGATCTCGGTGAACGCGTTCCGGTACTGCGCGGCGTTCCAGATCGTCCGGACCGCGTCGGGGGAGTGCGTGGGGATCACCGACGGGTCCTACACCTTCGGCGCCGACGGCATGAGCGGCGGCGCCGACAACCGGATGAAGCCCGTCCTGGACCGGATCGAGCGGCTGAACGACGAGGTGCTGCGGTCCGGGAAGGACTACATCACGCTGGTCTACCTGGGGCCGGTCACCGCCGACCCGTCCACCCGGAACCGGCGGCTGGACCTGCTCGCGGGCGCCCAGGGCGAGCTGGTGGGCCTGTCGATCGAGCAGCAGCGGTTCAACGACGCCAGCCCTGACCTGCGGCTGCGGATCCTGGTCGCCAACGCCGGGGCCAAGTTCCGGTACGGGGCGCAGGTCGCCGCGCAGATCCGCGACCTGGCCCTGGAGGACCGCTCGATCGTGGCGGTGGTCGGGTTCGAGCAGAGCCGGGAGCAGACCCGCGCGGCGATCCGGGTGCTGTCCAAGGCGGCGCTGCCGCTGATCGGCACGGCCAACAGCTACGAGGCGATCGGGCGGCTGGAGAGCGGGGCGTACTCGCCGTACTTCTTCCGGCTGGCGCCGACCAACCAGCGGCTGGCCCGGCACGCCGCGTACTGGGCCGCGAACGGGCGGCTGGGCGGGCGGGCCCGCACCATCGACGTGATCTACGACGACGACCCGGCCGACCTCTACAGCCGCGACCTGGCGGGACGGTTCCGGGCCGAGTTCCTCAAGGAGCGGCCGGACGGGACGGTGCGGATGTCGGCGTACCGGCACCCCAGCGACGTGGCGCGGGCGACGATGGCGGCGTGCCGCTCCCCGCAGGACGCCTTCTACTACGCGGGGCGCTCGGACGAGTTCGCCACCTTCGTCAACACGATCGAGCAGAACTGCGGGCAGGCCGACCCGGTGGTGCTGGCCGACGACGAGATCGCCAAGTACGTGAGCGACCACCCCAAGGAGATCGGCGGCCGCGGCTACCGGCTGTACTACACGCCGCTGGCGCTGTGGGAGGCGTGGTCGCCGCAGTGGGTGGGCCCGGACCGGCAGCGGCAGACGTTCTACTCCGACTACCGGCGGATCGCGCGGGCGATGGCGGGGAACTCCGCCCTGCCCGAGCTGCAGCCGTCGGAGACCCGGGCGGCGGTGAGCTACGACGCCGCGGCCGTGATCACCAACGTGGCGCGGCAGGTGCACGGGGAGCAGGACTCGGTGCCGACCGCCAGCGCGGTGTTCGCGGCGCTGACCGACCAGGGCCGGGACGCGCTGCCCAAGGGCGCGAGCGGGGTGCTGCGGTTCGTGCGCGGCCCGACGGGCCATCTCGTCCAGGAGAAGCCGGTGCTGCTGGCGACCGTCGACCAGGACGGCGCCCTGAAGGTCGAGGCCGTCTGCGGACGCCTGGTCGCCAGGGGCCAGGTCGCGGGGGACTGCCCGAAGGAGTGACCGTCCCGGCGGGGGGTAGAGGGGCTGGAAAACGGGCAGGCCCCCGGATCCTCCGGGGGCCTCCAGCGCGTTCGCGTAGGGGTGGACGGGGTGGTGGGGCGCGCCGGCTACCGGGTCAGCCGGCGTTGCGCTTGAGGGCCTCCGCGGCTCCGGGCACGTCCTCGATGGAACGGGTGCCGGGGCCGACGTACTTGGCGCTGGGCCGCACCAGCCGCCCGGTGCGCTTCTGCTCCAGGATGTGCGCGGCCCACCCGGCGGTACGGCCGCAGGTGAACATGGCGGGCATCATCGCGGTCGGGACCTCGGCGAAGTCCAGGATGACCGCGGCCCAGAACTCGACGTTGGTCTCGATCGGACGGTCGGGACGGCGCTCCCGCAGCTCGGCCAGCGCCGCGTCCTCCAGCGCCTTGGCGGCCTCGAAGCGGGGGGCGTCCAGCTCCCTGGCGGTCCGGCGCAGCACGCGGGCCCGCGGGTCCTCGGCCCGGTAGACGCGGTGGCCGAAGCCCATCAGCCGGTCGCCGGAGTCGAGGATGTCGGTGACGACCTTGCGGGCGTCGCCGATCCGCTCCACCTTCTCGATCATCGGCAGCACGCGGGCCGGGGCGCCGCCGTGCAACGGTCCCGACATGGCGCCGATCGCGCCGGAGATGCTGGCCGCCACGTCCGCGCCGGTGGAGGCGATGACGCGGGCGGTGAACGTGGAGGCGTTCAGCCCGTGCTCGGCGGCGGAGACCCAGTACGCGTCGATGGCCTGGACGTGCTTGGGGTCAGGCTCACCGCGCCAGCGGATCATGAACCGCTCGGTGATGGTCGTGCCCTCGTCGATGCGGCTCTGCGGCACCATGGGCTGGGAGACGCCGCGGGCCGACTGCGCCACGAACGACAGCGCGGTGACCGAGGTGCGGGCGAGGTCGGCGCGGGCCTCCTCGTCGGAGATGTCGAGCAGGGGGCGCATGCCGTACGCCGGGGCCAGGATGGGCAGCGCGCTCTGCACGTCGACCCGCACGTCGCCCGAGGTGACCGGCAGCACGTGCGGCTCCGCCGGGGCCAGGCCCGGGTCGAAGCTGTCGTCGACGAGCAGCCCCCAGGCGTCACCGAAGGAGACGCGGCCGACCAGGTCCTCGATGTCGACGCCGCGGTACCGGAGGGCGCCGCCCTCCTTGTCGGGCTCGGCGATCTCGGTCTCGAAGGCTACGACCCCCTCGAGGCCGGGTTTGAAGTCGGACATGTGTCCTGCCTTTCGTCTCCCATAGTGATAAGGCGGTGCCGTGCCATTGAACCTTGTCCGTTTTACCCATCAGTACCCAGGCCCCTATGAGATGCACAAGCCCAGGTGAGAGAGTCGTACTTCGTGGAAAAACCGACACCCGATCCCGCCGGGCTCCGTAAAACCTACGAGGGCGGGGAGCTCGCGGAGACCACTCTTCCGGCGGACCCGCTGGACCTGTTCGCCGCCTGGTTCGCCGACGCGGCGGGGCTGGCGGCGCTTCCGGAGCCGAACGCGATGGTGCTCGCGACGGCGTCGGCGGAGGCCGTGCCCAGCATCCGGACGGTGCTGCTCAAGGGTTACGGTCCGGACGGATTCCGCTTCTTCACCAACCTGACCTCGCGGAAGGGACGCGATCTCGCCGAGAACCCGAGGGCGGCGCTGGTCTTCCCGTGGCACACGATGCACCGCCAGGTGATCGTCAACGGCCTGGTCGCCGAGCTGTCCCGGGAGGAGACCGCCGCCTACTTCCGCACGCGCCCGTACGGGTCGCGGCTGGGCGCCTGGGCCAGCGAGCACCAGTCCGCGGTGATCGACGGCCGCGAGGAACTCGAACGCCGCTGGGCCGACCTCGCCAGAAGATGGCCGGATCCGGCCACCCGACCCGACTCTGCCCAGCTCACAGCCCAGAAACCGGGCGGTGAGGGCGACGACGTCGTCCCGCTGCCCGACTTCTGGGGCGGCTTCCGTGTGGTAGCCGAGTCGATCGAGTTCTGGCAGGGCCGCCCCAACCGCCTGCACGACCGCCTCCGCTACCGCTGCGTTCCGCCCGGCACCCCCGGCCGCGAAGCGATCTGGAAGGTCGAGAGACTGTCCCCGTGATCGCTTCGGTACGCCGGTGGCTCGGCGGGATCGCCATCGACGTGCGGCCGCTGAGCCGTCCGGCGTTCCGCCGGCTGTGGCTCGGGCAGGGCGTGTCGTTCGTCGGGTTCCAGGTCACCGCCGTGGCGGTGCCCGTCCAGGTGTACGACATGACCCGGTCCTCGTTCTGGGTCGGCGCGCTGGGGGTGGCCAACCTCGTCCCGCTGATCGTCTTCGGGCTGTGGGGCGGCGCGGTCGCCGACCACATGGACCGCCGCCGGCTGCTGCTCGTGTCGTCCCTGGTGACCTGGGCCGCGACGCTGCTGCTCCTGATCCAGGCGCTGCTGGGGCTCGGCGACCTGGCGCTGATCATGGCGGTGGTGGCGGTGCAGGCCACCGGGTTCGCGGTGGCCTCGCCGACCCGCAGCGCGATCATCCCGCGGCTGCTGGACCGCTCCCTGGTCCCGACGGCCAACACGCTGAACTTCACCGCCAGCACGGTCGGGATGCTGGCCGGGCCGATGTTCGCCGGGGTGATCCTGGCCCGCTGGGGCTACTCCGCCGCGTACGCACTGGACGCCGTGCTGTTCACCGTGGGCCTGTACGCGGCGCTGCGGCTGCCGCCCGTCCCGCCGCTGGGCGAGGTCACCGGCTCGCCCGGGCTGCGCTCGGTGGTCGAGGGCCTGCGGTTCCTGGCGACCCAGCCGGTGCTGCTGATGTCGTTCGTCGTGGACATCATCGCGATGGCCGTGGCGATGCCGCGGGCGCTGTTCCCCGAACTGGCCGAGACCCGGTTCGGCGGCGGCGCGGCGGTCGGGTGGCTGAGCGCCGCGATCGCGTTCGGCGCGTTCGGGGGCGGGCTGATCTCCGGCTGGATCGGCCGGGTGCACCGCCAGGGCGTCGCGCTGATCGCCGCGATCGTGGTGTGGGGGCTGGCGGTGGCGGCGGCCGGGCTGGCGGGGGACCTGTGGCTGGTGGTGGTGCTGCTCGCGGTCGGCGGCGCCGCGGACCTGGTGTCGGCGGTGTTCCGGCAGACGATGCTCCAGACGTACGCGCCGGACGAGATGCGCGGCCGGCTCCAGGGCGTGTTCACCGTCGTCGTGGCGGGCGGCCCCCGGCTGGGCGACCTGCGCGCGGGGGCCACGGCCGCGCTGGCCGGGGCCACGGCGTCCTGGGTGGGCGGCGGGCTGGCGTGCGCCGTGCTGGTGGTGGTCGTGGGCCTGTGCGTGCCGGCGCTGCTGAGGTACGACACGCGCACGTCCACGATGGAGCCCCTCGACGACCGCACCGACCACACCGATAACACCGACCACACCGATAACAACGGCCACACAGATCACACCGGCCACACCGCCCCTGCCCAGCCCGGCGACGACCCCCCGGCCGAGGCCCGCGCCACGTGCAAGGACGCCGATCCCAGGGACTAGGGCCGCCGGGCCTCACCCGAGGGCGATGGCGGCGATCTTCAGGTCTTCCACCAGCCCGGCGAACATCGCCTCGCGGTCGTCGGCCCGCAGCACCGCCGAGGGGTGGATCGTCGCCAGGAGCCGGACGCCCTCCCCGGCGGCGGCCTCCGGGGCGGCGGCCTCCGCGGCGTCCCCGGCGGCCTCGGCGGCCTCCGGAGTCCCGATGAGATCGAGAGCGGGCAGCGGCAGCAGCGCGCCGCGCTGCTTGGTCACCCGGAACGACGACCCCAGCAGCGCCTTGCCCGCCGTCGCCCCGAGGGCCACCACCACGTCCGGGTCCACGGTGCGCAGCTCGGCCAGCAGCCAGGGCCGACAGGCGTGCATCTCCCGCATGTTCGGCGTCTCGTGGATGCGGCGCTTGCCGCCGCCCTCGGGACGCCTGAACTTGAAGTGCTTCACGGCGTTGGTCACGTAGACGTCCCCGCGCTCGATCCCGGCCTCCTCCAGGGCCTCGTCGAGCACCCGCCCGGCCGGTCCCACGAACGGCGCGCCCCGCCGATCCTCTTGGTCACCGGGCTGCTCGCCGACGAGAACGGCACGCGCCCGCGGCGAACCGGAACCGAACACGGTCTGCGTGGCGTTCTCATAGAGCGGACAACCCCGGCAGCCGCCGGCGGCCCGGCGCAGCGCCTCGAGATCGGCCCGCGCCGCCGGGTCACCGGGCAGGTACGGGGCGGCGTCATGGGAAGAAAACGCGGTCATGGTGGGTTGGTCCGTACCCATCCACCCGGGGATATGCGTGCTCAGCCTCCCTGAACGTGCTGGGCGAAGTAGACTCGGGGCCACAAGACTGGAGGGAGCTGTGACCTCACACGGCCTGATCGATACCACGGAGATGTATCTCCGGACGGTCTTCGAGCTCGAAGAGGAGGGGATCATCCCCCTTCGCGCGCGCATCGCCGAGCGGCTCTCGCAGAGCGGCCCGACGGTGAGCCAGACGGTGGCGCGGATGGAGCGCGACGGGCTGCTGCGGGTCGAGGGCGATCGCCATCTGGAGCTCACCGACAGCGGCCGCGGGCTGGCCACCCGCGTGATGCGCAAGCACCGCCTGGCCGAGTGCCTGCTGGTCAACGTGATCGGACTGCCCTGGGAGGACGTGCACATCGAGGCCTGCCGGTGGGAGCACGTGATGTCGGAGGAGGTCGAGCGGCGCCTGGTCGCCCTGCTCGACAACCCCACGACCTGCCCGCACGGCAACCCCATCCCCGGTCTGGACGAGCTCGGCGGGCACACCGACGCCGCGCAGGGCGGCCCGGTGTCGGTGATGACCCAGGTCGCCACCGAGGGCGGCGCCCCCGCGGTGATCCGCCGGATCAGCGAGCAGGTGCAGAGCGACAGCGACCTGATGCTTAGACTCAAGCAGATGGGGATCCAGCCCGGGCGGGAGGTGACCCTCCGGGAGAGCGACGACGGGGTGCGGGTGACGTGTGACGACGAGGGCGGCAATCCGACGACCGACCTCCCGAAGGACATCGCCGAGCACGTCTTCGTCAGCCGCCGATGACCTTCGCGCGGCCCTGCGCGGCGCACGCCGCGCCGCCTTCCGCGCCGCCCTCCGAGGGTGCCTCGGAGGGCGTTCGCGCGTGCACGGGAAACGCCGCCCTGGACCGCTCTATACCGAAGATCTCCGCGCCGTCGTGCCGATCTCGCGTATCCCCGCGGCGACTTCGTCGTTCAATACGGAAGAGGCACGCGCGGCGTTCGCGGTGCGACGCCCGGTGAACGCGCACCCGGGGGTCGCGCGCGGGGCCGTCCGTGCCGGCGGAGACGACGACATCGGCGACGACGGCAACGGCAGCGACATCGACGGCGGGAACGGCATCGGGAGCCGGACGGCAGTGGCTTCGGTAAGCAGGGTGAGCACATGAAGCGTTGGGGGGAGTCGCCGTTCGACGCACACCTGCCGCCCGAGACCGTGCTGAACCAGATGGAGATGGCGGTCATCGTCTGCGACCGCTTCAGCAACGTCATCTACGGCAACGCCTTCGCGCGGCAGCTGTTCGGCTTCGGCGGCGACGACGTCATCGGCCAGTCGATCCTGTCCCTCGGCATCGCCGAGGAGGACCACGAGCAGGCCACCGAGCTGGCCCGGCACGTCCTCAAGGGCGGCGTGTGGGAGGGCACCTTCTGCAACCTGCGGGCCGACGGCACCACCGTCTACACCCGCGCGCACGCCGTGCCGCTGCGCCACCCGTCCGGGGCCGTCGACGGGATCGTGATCTTCGCCCGCGAGGCGCTGCGCAGCAACCAGCGCGAGCAGGACCGCTACGGCCTGCTGGAGCGCATCGGGGAGCGGCTGGCCGGCTCGCTGGAGCTGGCGACCACGCTGCGCCGGGTGGCCGACACGCTGGTCCCGCAGTTCGCCGACCACTGCTTCATCGACCTCTACAGCGGCGACCGGCTCTACCGCCGGGTGTCCCGGCACGCCGGCGACTGGGAGCCGCCGCCCGGCACCTGGGCCGAGGTCGGCGAGCCGGTGTCGTACCCGCCCGGCCACTTCAGCGCCAAGGCGATGAGCCGCCGCGACGCCGTCCTGGTCGAGGACATGGTGCAGCACCGTTTCTCCGCCCCCACCGAGTCCAGCAAGCGGCTGGGCGACGAGATGGGCGTCACCTCGGTGATCTCGGCGCCGCTGATGGTGCGGGGCGAGCTGCTGGGCGTGATGAGCATGGCGCTGTCCAACCTGAGCCGCCGTCCCGACCCGCACTACGACGGTTTCGACCGCGACCTGCTGGGCGCGATCGCCAGCCGGGTCGCGCTGGCCGTCGACAACTCGCTGCTGTTCGAGGAGGAGCGGGAGACCGCGCTGGCGTTCCAGAAGCATCTGCTGCCCGGCGAGCGGCCGCCCCGGCTGGACGGCCTGCAGATCGCCTGGCGGTACGAGCCGGCCCGCCCGCTGGAGTCGCACGGCCACGGCATCCAGACCCAGGTCGGCGGCGACTGGTACGACGTGATCCCGCTGTCGGCGGGCCGGGTCGGGCTGGTGATCGGCGACGTGGAGGGCCGCGGGGCGCGGGCCGCCGCCGTGATGGGCCAGCTGCGCGCCGCGCTGCGCGCCTTCGCCCAGGACGACAAGCCGCCCGCGGAGATCCTGCGCAAGCTCGACGAGTGGGTCCGCACGATGACCCGCCCGGAGCGGATGAGCTCGGGCTGGAACAGCGACGACCTGGTCCGCCCGCCGCTGGTGTCGTGCACCTACTTCGTGTACGACGCGTGGTCGCGGGTGCTGGAGTTCGCCAACGCCGGGCACGATCCGCCGCTGCTGATCGTCGACGGCGAGGTGAGCGACCTGCCGTTCGAGAGCGAGGGCGCCATGCTGGGCGTGCGCGCCCCGGGCATGGGCGGGGAGATCTTCTTCAGCGAGGAGACCGCCGAGCTGAAGCCGGGCGCGACGCTGGTGCTCTACACCGACGGCCTGATCGACCGGAGGGCCCGGGAGGACGGCGACTACCACTCCCGGGAGGAGGCCCGCGAGCGGGTGCGGGCCGCGGTCGCCGAGGCGGCCGACGGGGACGTGGAGGCCATCGCCAGGGCCGCCTACGAGGCCGTCCCGGGCGAGATCAACGACGATGTCGCGATCGTGGTGATCCGTACCGCCGGCGAGGAGCTGGGGGTCGAGGAGCGCACCTTCCCGGCCGAGCCGATCATGGTGTCGGAGGCGCGGCGGATGGCCGCCGACGCGTTCGCCGCCTGGGGGATGCTCGACGAGCAGGCCGAGCTGGCCTGCCTGCTGGTGTCGGAGGTGGTCACCAACGTGGTGCTGCACGCCGCCTCGACCCCGGCGCCGCGCCGCGAGCTGGTCCTGGACGGGCCGCCGCTGGTGCAGTTCAACACGGGAGACTTCGGGGCGCCCGGGCCGGGCTCGGCGGGCTACGACGAGGACGACTGGAACCTGGGCGCCGACCTGGGCCGCCGCGAGCCGCCGACCAAGGAGTTCCGGCTGCGGCTGCGGCACGGCGCGGACGCGATCTGGGTCGAGGTGTTCGACTCCGACATGCGGCTGCCGCGGATCCGCAGCGCGGGCGAGACCGACGAGGGCGGCCGCGGGCTCTACCTGGTCGACCAGCTCGCCAGCCGCTGGGGCGCCCGTCCGACCTCCGACGGCAAGGCGGTCTGGTTCGAGATCCCGCTGAGCTCCTGAGGCGCTCAGGGGGGCGCTCAGGGGACGAGGACGGCCGCTCCGGTGAAGGCCCCGGCGTCCAGGTCCCGCAGGGCGCGGTCGGCGGCGTCGAGGTCGTACACGTGCGTCGTGGCGGTCACCGGGAGCCGGGCCGCCAGCCGCAGGAACTCCTCGCCGTCCGCCCGCGTGTTGGCGGTGACCGAGCGGACCTGCCGTTCCTGGAACAGGTGGCGCTCGTAGTCGAGGCCCGGGACGTCGGTGAGGTGGATCCCGGCGATGGCGAGGGTGCCGCCGCGGTCGAGGCAGCGCAGCGCGGCCGGGACGAGCTCGCCGGCGGGCGCGAAGATGATCGCCGAGTCCAGCGGGCGCGGCGGCGTGTCGAAGGAGTCGCCCGCCCAGACCGCGCCGAGCTCCAGCGCCAGCTCGCGGGCGGCCGGGTCGCGGGTGGGGACGTACACCTCGGCGCCCTCGGCCAGCGCGATCTGGGCGGCGAGGTGGGCGGAGCCGCCGAAGCCCCACAGGCCCAGGCGCCCGCCCGGGGGCAGCTCGGCGCGGCGCAGCGCCCGGTATCCGATGATCCCGGCGCACAGCAGCGGCGCGGCGGTCACGTCGTCGAGCCCTTCGGGCAGCGTGTAGGAGAAGGCGTCCACGGCGAGGGCGTACTCGGCGTAGCCGCCGTGGGCGTCCCAGCCGGTGTAGACGGAGTAGGGGCAGAGGTTCTCGGCGCCGCGGCGGCAGAACCGGCAGGCCCCGCAGGTGCCGCGCAGCCAGGCCACGCCGACCCGGTCGCCGGGGCCGCGCAGGCAGCCGGGCCCGGCTGCGACGACCTTGCCGACGATCTCGTGACCGGGCGTGACGCCCGGCAGGTGGACGGGCAGGTCGCCCTCGGCGACGTGCAGGTCGGTGCGGCAGACGCCGCAGGCGAGCACGCGGACCAGCAGCTCGCCCGGCCCGGGTTCGGGCGTGTCGCGCTCCACGCGCCTCAGGGGCGCGTCCTGGATCGGTCCGGGTTCCTCCACTGCCCAAGCCCGCATGCCCTCACGGTACGCGCCGGACTCAGATCGGTTCCGCCGCGACATGCGCCCAGGACTGGGTGAACCACAGCTCCCCGCCGATCACGCGGGGTTTGGCGCCGGTGCGGGGGCCGCCGTCGACCTCGTCCAGCAGCGCGGCGCGGATGCGGTCGGCGGCGCGCGGGTCGCGGGCCCCGGCCAGCCACGGCTCCAGGGGGCGCTCGACGGTGAAGACGTCCAGCCGCCGGATGCTGGCGCCGGCGGAGGTGATCATGTCGGTGATGGCGGCGATGGACGGGGTGCCGGGGTGGTCGGGGTCGCGCAGCCGCTCGATCCGGTCGCGGTCGGGCTGGGCCAGGTTGCCGCGCACCAGATCGGCGATGATCAGCCGGCCGCCGGGGCGGCAGACCCGCAGCAACTCGCGCAGCACCCGGTTCGGGTCGCCGAGGGAGAACAGCGAGAAGCGCGCGGTGACGAGGGTGAAGCTGCCGTCGCGGTAGGGGAGCGCGGTGGCGTCGGCGCGGACCCGCACCGGGTCGGGCGTGCCGCGGCGCAGGATCGCCGCCCGGCCGCGCGGGGGGCGGAGCAGGTCGCCGTCGTGCGCGGTGACGGCGCTGCCCCGGCCGTCGCCGCCGTGCGGATGGTCGTGGCCGCGCGGATCACGGCCGCGCGGGGCCTGGGCGCGCGGGTCTTGGGCACGCGGGGCCTGGGCGCCGGCCTGGGCGCGGGGGTCCTGGGTGCGCGGGGCCTGGGCGCCGGCCTGGGCGCGCGGGTCCGGGCCGGGGCGGGCGCCGTGGCCCGGCGGCGGCACGGGGTCGCCGGCGATGCGCACCGGTCCGGTGCCGAACGTGACCGTCGCCATCCGCCCGCCGCCGTCGCGTCCGGCGGACCGGCGCGGCAGGGCGTCGACCGCCGTCACGTGGCGGACCTGGGGGCCGAGCGCCTCGGGCATCGGCCCCTGCCCGCGCGCGACGTCGAGGCACACGTCGTCGCCGGCGGGCTCGGTGAACTCCAGCAGCCGCCGGAGATGCGGGGCGATGGGCGCGCCGGGCTCCTCGGTCATCGTGGCCGGATGCGGCACGTCTGCTCTCCCTCGGCTCCGGGCGGCTTCGGGTGCGGGGAAACGCTCGCGCCGCCCGGGGGACCGGCCGAAGACACGGGACCGGGGGCACGAGCCGGGTTCGAAGCCGGTCTCGACGGTTATGACTCCCCGGTCGGGCCGTTTGTTCGGCTTGTCGGGCGAAAATTCTTCAACCTGAGTGGAAAAATCCACAGACAAACCGGACGGGCGTCCGGACTAGTTCATGCTGTTGCCCCAGAAGAGCAGGATCGTCAGCACCAGGACGATGAGCACGCTGGCGCGCGCGGGGATCGGCAGGCGCATCCGGCCCGCCGCCCAGCGGACGCAGAACGAGCCCAGCAGCGCGACGACGATGAGGGCGAGGATGCCTTCCATGGCCACCTTCGTTCGGGCGTTCGGAGGGATGCGCGGGTCGGATGAGGGGTGCCGTTTCCTCCCCGCAGCCTAAACGGCCGGGCCCGTCCCGGCGGTGCCCCGCGCGGAAGTAAGGACGGAGTTACCCCAAGGGTCGAGTTCCCTCCGGTACGGGGATAACCTCACCTCCGTGGCAGATGCGAAGGAAGACCAGGACCAGAGTCGCGACCGCGTCGACGAGCTCATGCTCAGCCTGGCCCGGGGCCGGGTGGCGCTGGGCGTGGTGGCGTTCGCCGCGCCCGGCCTCACCGCCAAGCTCCTGGGCGGGGCGAAGACCGCCGACGGGAGCCGCGACCTCGTCACCCGGATGTTCGCCGCCCGGGAGATCGCGGTCGGCGCCGGCTACCTGCTCAGCAAGGACTCCGACCGCAGGCTGTGGGCCCGGGTCGGCCTGGCGATCGACACCCTCGACACCGTGGGCGGGCTGCGCACGCGCAAGAACGTGCCGGTGTGGGCCTCCGCCGGGGTCCTCGCCGCCGCGGGCGGCTGCACCGCCCTGGGCGCCGCCAAGGTCGCCAAGGACATCGTCCGCTGACGGCCACCTCCGGCCGCCCGTCCTAGGCCGCCCGCCGCGGGCCGCCCGCCTCTCGTCCGCCGTCCGGCGCCCGTCCCCGCCGGACGCGGCGTGAGCCTCGATCGTCGCTGGGTAGAGACTCCCCGTACGTGATGGTATGGGGGGTTCACGATGGCCGCAGGGGCGACGGCCTGGAACGGGTCGCGGCAGACCATGCCGCACGGCCGCGACCTGTTCGTCGTCCTCGGCGCGCTGATGCTGGCGATGCTGCTGGCCGCGCTCGACCAGACGATCGTGTCGACGGCGCTGCCCACCATCGTCGGCGACCTGGGCGGGCTCAACCACCTGTCCTGGGTGGTCACCGCCTACCTGCTGGCCGCGACCGCGTCCACGCCGCTGTGGGGCAAGCTCGGCGACCAGTACGGCCGCAAGCGGCTGTTCCAGACCTCGATCGTCATCTTCCTGATCGGCTCGGCGCTGTGCGGGCTGTCCCGCGACATGCCCGAGCTGATCGCGTTCCGGGCACTGCAGGGCCTGGGCGGCGGCGGGCTGATGGTGCTGGTCGTCGCGATCGTCGGGGACGTGGTGCCGCCCCGCGAGCGCGGCCGCTACCAGGGCCTGTTCGGCGCCGTGTTCGGCGTGGCCAGCGTGGTCGGGCCGCTGCTGGGCGGCTGGTTCGTCGACAACCTGACCTGGCGCTGGGTCTTCTACATCAACCTGCCGATCGGGGCGCTCGCGCTCACGGCCGTCGCCGTGGTGCTGCACGCGCCGTCCGAACGGGAGCGGCACCGCATCGACTACGCCGGGATCCTGCTGATCGTGGGCTGGTCGGTCGCGCTGGTGCTGCTGACCACCTGGGGCGGGACTCAGTACGACTGGCTCTCCCCGCAGATCGTCGGGCTGGGCGCGCTCGCGGCCGTGCTCATCGCCGTCTGGGTGGTGGTGGAGCGGCGGGCCGCCGAGCCGGTGATGCCGCCCCGGCTGTTCGGCACCGCCACGTTCACGCTGGGCTCGGCGATCAGCTTCGCGGTCGGCTTCGCGATGTTCGGCGCGCTGACCTTCCTGCCGCTGTTCCTGCAGGTGGTGAACGGGGTGTCGCCGACGCTGTCCGGCGTGCACCTGCTGCCGATGATGGCCGGGATGCTGGTCTCCTCGATCGGCTCCGGGCAGCTGATCAGCCGGACCGGGCACTACAAGGTCTTCCCGGTGCTGGGGACGCCGATCATCGCGGTGGCGCTGTGGCTGTGCTCGCGGATGGACGAGACCACCTCCACCCTGTCCACCAGCCTGCGGTTCGCGCTGCTGGGCTTCGGGCTCGGCATGGTCATGCAGGTGCTGGTGATCGCGGTGCAGAACGCGGTGTCGTACGGGGACCTGGGGTCGGCCACGTCCGGGGTGACGTTCTTCCGGCAGATCGGCGGGTCGTTCGGCGTCGCGGTGTTCGGGTCGATCTTCAGCAGCGAGCTGGCCCGCAACACCGAGGAGCTGGTGCGGCGGGTCCGGCTGCCGCCGGGCTTCGACCCGGCGGCCGTGCAGGGCGACCCGAAGGTGCTGGACCGGCTCCCGCCGCAGGTCCGCGCGGAGTTCGTCCACGTCTTCGCCGAGTCGCTCCAGCCGGTGTTCCGGTGGGCGGTCCCGGTCGTGCTGGCGGCGTTCGCGCTGACCTGGTTCCTGCGCGAGGTGCCGCTGCGGGCCACCTCGCGGACCCGCGACTACGGGGAGGGGTTCGGGGCGGCGCCCACGGTCCGCTCGTCCCGGCACGAGATCGAGCGGGCGCTGAGCGAGCTGATGCGCCACGACCCGAAGGCGCAGGAGCTGTACGTGCGGCTCGGCGCGCTCGCGGGCGCGGTGCCCGCCGGCGCCCCGCCCCTGCCGGCGGGCAGCCTGTGGACGCTGTGCCGGGTCGCCCGGGAGGGCACCGTCCCGGGCCCCGAGCTGGCCGAGCTCGCCGGGGTGCCGGTCGAGCGGGGGCGGCCGTACGTGGACCGCCTGGTGGACGAGGGACTCGTGGAACGCCGCGAGGGGCGCGTGCTGGCCGTCACCGAGCGGGGACGCGAGGCCGCGGCGCGGCTGGTCGAGGCCCGCCGGGCCGGGCTGTGCCGGCACCTGGACGGCTGGTCGCCCGAGGAGCACCCCGAACTGGCCCGGCTGCTGTCGCGGCTGGCCCACGAGTCGCTGGGGGACGACGCCGACGGCGAGGCCGTCCACCCGGCCCGTCCGGGCTCCTGACCGGCGTGCCACCCTTGTGAGGAGCACCATCGAGACCCGGGTCATATGGCATTGCGCTCGGTGCGATGTACTCTCGTAGCGACTGACCGAATCTGACTCGGTTTCGGGACGGAACCCAACCCACATTGGAGGCGCAGTGGCCGAGGCGTACATCGTCGGCGCGGTCCGTACCCCCGTCGGCACCAAGAAGGGTGCCCTCAAGGACGTTCACCCCGCCGACCTCGGGGCCCACGTCCTCAAGGAGCTCGTCGACCGCACCGGAGTGGACCCGTCCGCGGTCGAGGACGTCATCATGGGCTGCGTCATGCAGGTCGGCCCCCAGTCCCTGGACATCGCCCGTACCGCCTGGCTGTCGGCCGGGCTGCCCGAGAACGTCCCCGGCGTGACCATCGACCGCCAGTGCGGGTCCTCCCAGCAGGCGATCCACTTCGCCGCCCAGGGCGTCCTGTCCGGCACCCAGGACCTGGTCGTCGCGGCCGGCGTCGAGCAGATGGCGATGGTGCCGATGGGCTCCTCGGTCGCCATGGCGCTGGAGAAGGGCATGCCCTTCCCGTACGGCGACGGCTGGGCCGAGCGCTACGGCAAGCAGGAGATCTCCCAGTACCGCGGCGCCCAGCTGATGGCCGAGAAGTGGGGCTTCAGCCGCACCGACCTGGAGGAGTACGCGCTGGAGAGCCACCGGCGCGGGGTCAAGGCCATCGAGGCCGGCTACTTCGACCGCGAGATCGCCCCGATCGCCGGGCTGACCAAGGACGAGGGCGCCCGTCCCGACACCTCCCTGGAGAAGATGGCCGGGCTCCAGCCGCTGCGCGAGGGCTGGGCGCTGACCGCCGCCGTCGCCTCGCAGATCTCGGTCGGGTCCTCGGCGCTGCTGATCGCCTCCGAGGAGGCCGTGAAGCAGCACAACCTGACCCCGCGGGCCCGCATCCACACCCTGACGGTCACCGGCTCGGACCCGGTCTACATGCTGACCGGCCCGATCCCCGCCACCGAGAAGGCGCTGGCCAGGTCCGGGCTGAAGATCGACGAGATCGACGCCTTCGAGGTGAACGAGGCGTTCGCCCCCGTCCCGCTGGCCTGGGCCAAGGACACCGGCGCCTCGCTGGAGAAGACCAACCCCAACGGCGGCGCGATCGCGCTCGGCCACCCGCTCGGCGCCACCGGCTGCGTGCTGATGACCAAGCTGCTGCACGAGCTGGAGCGCACCGGCGGCCGCTTCGGCCTCCAGACGATGTGCGAGGGCGGCGGCCAGGCCAACGCCACCATCATCGAGCGGGTCTGATTCCGCGCGACGGGCGAGAATACGGCGGGCGGGGCCATGGCGGCCCCGCCCGCCGTCCGCGTGCGAGGAGGGGCATGGAGACCGGGTACGAGACGATCCTGTACGAGGTGGGCGAGCGGATCGCGCGGATCACCCTGAACCGCCCGGAGGCGCGCAACGCGCTCAGCGACGGGATGATCGACGAGCTGCTGGACGCGTTCGCCCGCGCCGGGGCGGACGACGCCGTCCGGGTGATCGTGCTGACGGGCGCGGGCGACCGGGCCTTCTGCGCGGGTGCCGATCTGGGCGGTCTCGGGCGGGCGCAGCGGGACGGGCGGCCGGTCGCCGATCCGGAGGCGATCCGCGCCAGCGCCCCGTACCGGCTGTTCACCGCGTTCCCGGCGCTGGGCAAGCCGATCATCGCGCGGCTGGCCGGGCACGCGGTCGCGGGCGGGCTCGGGCTGGCGGCGGCCTGCGACCTGGTGGTGGCCGCCGAGGACGTGAAGCTGGGCACGCCCGAGGCCGGCGTGGGCCTCTGGCCGATGATGATCATGGCGATCATCAACCGGAACGTGCCGCCCAAGCAGGCGTTCAAGCTCTACTACACCGGACGCCGGATCACCGCCGCCGAGGGCCGGGACATCGGGCTGGTCACCGACGTCGTCCCGCGCGCCGAGCTGGACGCCCACGTGGACGACCTGGCGCGCGCCATCGCCGCCAAGAGCCCGCTCGGGCTGCGCAAGGGCCGCGAGGCGTTCTTCGCGATCGAGGGCCGTCCCCTGGAGGACCAGGTGGCGCACCTGCTCGGCGAGCTCGTGGAACTGGCCGGCTCCGAGGACGCCAAGGAGGGCATCTCCGCTTTCCTGGAGGGCCGCGACCCACACTTCCAAGGCCGCTGACTGGGCAGGAGGGCATCTCCGCACCTGTGCCTGGTAGGCCGCGACCCACACTTCCAAGGCCGCTGACTGGGCAGGAGGGCATCTCCGCACCTGTGCCTGGTAGGCCGCGACCCACACTTCCAGGGCCGCTGATCCGGTAGGAGGGCATCGCCGCTCCCGGGAACATGGCCTAGGAGAGCGTGAGGGTGAGGGTGCGCTGGATGCGGGCGGCGGTGGCCTGGAGGCGGTCGGCGGCCGCCTGCATCTTCGGCAGCCGCCCCGGCCGGCACGACACGGCCAGCGCGCCCACCACGGAGCCGGTGGCGTCGCTGACCGGGACGGCGGCGCAGCCCGTGCCCAGGGCGTACTCCTCCTGGTCGATGGTGAGGTCGGCGGGGGTGGCCAGGAGCCGGAGCAGCCGCCGCGGCTCGGTGATCGTGTGCGGGGTCAGGTCGACCAGCGGGTGCCGGGACAGGTAGTCGCGGCGGCGGTCCTCGCTGAGCTGGCGCAGCACGCACTTGCCGATCGCGGTGGCGTGCGCGGCCTCGTCGAAGCCGACCCACAGGTCGACCCGGGGCGTGCGCGGGCCGTCGGCGATGTCGATGATGCGGATCTCGTCGTCGACGTGCATGCCGAAGTAGGACGCCGCCCCCAGCTCGTCGCGCAGCGCGAGCAGCGTGGGGCGGATCCGGGCCAGGATCTGCTGGGTCTTGCTCTGGCCGTGCAGCGTCTGCACCCGTTCGCCCAGCACCCAGACGCCGTCCGACAGCCGCATCGCATAGCCCTCGTGCGCCAGCGTGCGCAGCAGGTGGTAGGCGGTGGCGAGGGGAAGCCCGGCCTCGCGGGCGAGCTGCTTGGCCGGCGCCCCGTTGGGATGTGACGCCACCGCCTCCATGAGCCGCAGCGCACGCTGCACCGAGGCGATGAGAGTCGGTCTCCGTGTCTCATCCATCACGCACAGCGAACCCCTCTGGCCTCGTACGGTCAAGGCCTTCGGTCACACTGATCTTATCGGAGACTTCGCGCGCTTCCAGCCGGACGGTTCGGAAAAGCCGCCGCTCTCCCGGCCGATGGTGGACGCGGTTCTGCCGCGCTGGAACGGTCCCTTTCCCGGTTCCCATTCCGGCCGGCGGGAGCGGTGTTACCGGACGCCCAAGCGGCGTCCAAATCCTGATCGGAGTCGAATGACCGGCCCGGCCCCCGGGTACGGCCCCGGATGTGATTCACGGGTGACCGCACGCCGCCGCCGAGGAGCCGGCATGAGCCAGACCAGCAGCAAGTCAACCGAGAACGGCGCTTCCGGGCCCAGCGAGACCGGGCCCGGCACGACCCGGCAAAGGGCGCGAGAGGGCGCGCGCGGGGCCGTGGACGCGCGCACCGCACGCAAGGTCGCCGAGGAGGCGCGGGAGGCCGAATGGCGCCTGCCCAGCTTCGGTAAAGGACTCTTCCTGGGCGATTTCCGGCTCGATCTCGTCCATCCCCATCCGCGGGCCGACGACGAGTCCCGGCGCAAGGGAGAGGCGTTCCTGGAGCGGCTTCGGGAATTCTGCTCCACCGAGGTCGACTCCGCCCTGATCGAACGCGAGGCGCGCATTCCGGAAGAGACCGTCCGCGGCCTTCGCGACATCGGCGCGCTCGGCATGAAGATTCCCGAGCGGTACGGCGGTCTCGGCCTCAGCCAGCTCTACTACGGCCGCGCGCTGATGCTGGCCGGCTCGGTGAGCCCGGCGCTGGGCGCGCTGCTGTCGGCGCACCAGTCCATCGGCGTGCCGCAGCCGATCAAGCTGTTCGGCACCGCCGAGCAGCGGGAGACCTGGCTGCCGCGCTGCGCCCGGGAGATCAGCGCGTTCCTGCTGACCGAGCCCGACGTGGGCTCCGACCCGGCCCGGCTGCGCTCCACCGCCGTGCCCGACGGCGACTCCTACGTCCTGGACGGGGTCAAGCTGTGGACGACCAACGGCGTCATCGCCGACCTGGTGGTCGTGATGGCCCGCGTCCCGAAGGGGGAGGGGCACCGCGGCGGCATCTCCGCGTTCGTCGTCGACATGCGCACCCCGGGTATCACGGTCGAGAACCGCAACGCGTTCATGGGGCTGCGCGGCATCGAGAACGGCGTCACCCGCTTCCACCGGGTGCGGGTGCCCGCGGCCAATCTCATCGGAGCCGAGGGCGCCGGGCTCAAGATCGCGCTGACCACGCTCAACACGGGCCGGCTGTCGCTGCCGGCGATGTGCGCCGCGGCCGGCAAGTGGGCCACCGGGATCGCCCGCCAGTGGAGCCGGGAGCGCGTCCAGTGGGGCCGCCCCGTCGGCGAGCACGAGGCGATCTCCCGCAAGGTGGCGTTCATCGCGGCCACCTCCTACGCCATGGAGGCCATGTTCGACCTGGCCGGACAGCTCGCCGACGACGAGCGCAACGACATCCGGATCGAGGCGGCGCTGGCCAAGCTGTGGTCCTCGGAGATGGCCTGGCGGGTCGCCGACGAGCTCGTCCAGGTGCGCGGCGGGCGCGGCTACGAGACCGCGGAGTCGCTCGCGGCGCGGGGCGAGCGCGGGGTGCCGGCCGAGCAGGTCCTGCGCGACCTGCGGATCAACCGGATCTTCGAGGGCTCCACCGAGATCATGCATCTGCTGATCGCCCGCGAGGCGGTGGACGCCCACCTGTCGGTGGCCGGCGACATCATCGACCCGGAGGCCAGCCGCGAGCAGAAGGCGCGCGCCGCGGCCCGCGCGGGCGGGTTCTACGCCCGCTGGCTGCCCACGCTGGTGACGGGCCCCGGGCAGCGGCCCGGGTCGTACGCCGAGTTCGGCCCGCTGGCCCGGCACCTGCGCTACGTCGAGCGCGCCTCCCGCAAGCTGGCCCGCTCGACGTTCTACGCGGCCGGTCGCTGGCAGGGCCGGCTGGAGTACAAGCAGGGCTTCCTCGGCCGGATGGTCGACATCGGCGCCGAGCTGTTCGCGATGAGCGCGGTGTGCGTGCGCGCCCACGCCGACGCCCGCGCCGGAGCCGGCGTCCCGCCGCTGGCCGGCGACTCGGCGACGGCCCCGGGCGACTCGGCGCTGCGGCTCGCGGACGCGTTCTGCCGCCAGGCCCGCGTCCGGGTGGAGGAGCTGTTCGACGGGCTCTGGCGCAACACCGACGACCTCGACTCCAAGCTGGCCCGGCAGGTCCTCGCGGGCGAGTTCACCTGGCTGGAGGAGGGCGTGCTCGACCCGTCCCTGCCCGGCCCGTGGATCGCCGCCGCCGAGCCGGGTCCGGGCGAGCGCGAGGGCGTCCACCGCTTCATCGACTGACCGGGCACCTTTCCCCGAGTGTCACCATCTGAAAACCGTCTTCCTGTGGACTGTCGGCAAGGTCGATATCTTGCAAAGATCGGTTTCGCATGGTGCTGGTGGTTTCGGTGGTGCCGGTGGGAGGAGGGCGGGCGGTGCTCAGCGTGATCGTCGACGACACCGGCGACCCGGCGTGGAACCTCGCCCTGGACGAGGCGCTGGCCCGCTCGGGCTCGCTCGCGCTCCCCGACGCCGACGCCGACGGCGCGACCGGTCCGGTGGCGCTGTTCCGGATCTGGCAGAACGCGCCGAGCGTGGTCGTCGGCCGCTTCCAGGACGTCGACCGGGCCGTGGACGTCGCCGGATGCGCCCAGGACGGCGTCCGCGTCGTCCGGCGGGCCAGCGGCGGCGAGGCCGTCTACACCGGCCCCGGCACGCTCAACTTCACCCTCGTCCAGGCGGTCGGCCCCGGCCCCGACTCCGGCTCGTCGGTCGGTCTCGGCGCGCTCGTGGCCAAGGCCGTCGAGCGGTTCGGTGTTTCGGCCGCGGCGCTCTGGAACGGGACCGTCCAGACCGCGCGGCTGCGCACCCGGCACGCCGAACTCGTGCACGCCGCGGTGCACGTCGTCCCGGCCGGGCCCGGCACCCGCCGCTACATCGCGTGCGCGCGGCGGGCCGGGCCGCCCCCCGCGCTCGGCGACCTCGGCGCCGACGTCCCCCTTGACACGGTCGCGGCGGCCGTGCTCAACACCGTCGCCGACGAATTCGGAATCCTGCGCGCCCGGCGTCCCAACGCCCTCGAACGGGCCTGCCGCGACTACCTCTTCGCCGCCCGCTACAGCGACGTGACCTGGCATCTCATGGGCGGCGCCGGCCCGTCCAGCCAGGCCAGGGCGTGCACCGGACGGTGATCCGGGCGCGTCCCGGGAACGCCGGTGCGGCGACGTGCCGGGGGTGAAAAAGCGCGCCTGCGGCGCTTGGAGGCGGTCCCTGTGGATAGACTGACGCGACCTTGCGCCTGAGAACCGGCCTGGCCCCGCAGAGGTGTCGGCCCGCCGGTCGGGCGAACGCCAGGCTGAACGCCAGCGAGCGACGAACGCACCCAGCGAGCGGGAAGTAATGCAGTCACCAGGTCAGAAGAAGTCCATCACCGGTACCCTCCTCAACCTCGTGAGCAGCGGCGGCTCACGCACACAGCGCGCGGCGCCGGCCGCGGGGGACGGGGAGCTCGTCCAGCCGGCGGCCGGGGAGGGCGCGCTGGAGAACCACCTCGGCGGTGACGAGGCCCGCAACTACCGCAAGTACGAGTACGAGACGGTCGCGCCGTACGTCGGCCGCTCCCTCCTGGAGATCGGCTCCGGTCTCGGGCACTTCTCCGAGCAGTTCGCCGGCCGGCTCGACTACCTGGCCGTCAGCGACAACGACCCGTACTGCGTGGGTGAGCTGCGCAAGCGCTACGCCGACAACGACGACGTCGAGGTCCTCGACCTGGAACTGCCCGCCGAGGTCGGCATCCGGCAGAAGGTCGACACCGTCGTCATGATGAACGTGCTGGAGCACATCAAGGACGACGCCCAGGCGCTGCGCGACCTGGCGGCGGTCACCAAGCCCGGCGGCCGGATCGTCATCTGGGTGCCCGGCTACATGCAGCTCTACGGCGACTTCGACCGCAAGGTCGGGCACGTGACCCGCTACACCCCCGCCACCCTGGCCGCCTCCGTCCGCGAGGCCGGGCTGCTGCCGGAGGTGCTCAAGCCGATCAACTTCCTGGGCGGCATCGCCTGGTGGGTCGCGGTCCGCCGGGGCAGCGTCGGCTACCCCGACCCGCGGCTGGTGAAGATCTACGACCGCACGGTCGTGCCGCTGACCCGCGGCATCGAGCGGGTCGTCCGGCCGCCGTTCGGGCAGACCGTCTTCTGCGTGGCCCGCGTCCCGCGCTGACGCCCGGCTCCTCAGACGCTCCGCAAAGCCCCGTGCCGTCCTGCAGGTGCGGGGCTTTCGGCGTGCCCGGGAGTGGGTGGCGAATAGGTATGCGTATCGGGATGTCTCCCGATGCCTCTCGGTATCCCTAGGCGGCCAGGATGGGAACCGGCCGGACGGGGTACGGGCCGTTCCTCCAGGCGGGTGAAGTACCGCGTACTTCCGCGGCGCGCGCTCCAGAAGGCCGGCCACTGTAGTTCCCGTGTGGCCCGGAGGTCCGGTGACGGGGGCCCGGGAGGGGAGGCCCCGGTCGCCGGCCTTCGCCTCGAAGCTCCGGTCGGTCCCGGCGGGGCAGCCCCCCGGGACCGACCGGCCAGGCCGCGGGCCTCAGCCCGTGCGGGTGGGCTGGAAGAGGCCGAGGCGGTGCGCGGTGGCCGCGGCCTCGCCGCGGCTCCCGACCTCCAGCTTGGCCAGGATGTTGGAGACGTGCACGCTGGCGGTCTTCACCGAGATGACCAGGGCCGCGGCGATGTCGCGGTTGCTCTGCCCCTCCGCCACCAGCCGCAGCACCTCGAACTCGCGCGGCGTCAACCCCAGCGGGGCCGCCTCGTCCCGGCGCCGCAGCCGCCGCCCGCACTCCGCGATCCGCTCGCACAGCGGCCGCGCCTTCAGCTCGCCCGCCAGATCGGCGGCACGGTCCAGCCGCTCGGCCGCGGCGCCGTGGTCGCCGCGCGCCAGCGCCGCCTCCGCGGCCCGCAGCAGCGCCTCCGCCCGCTGGTACGGGCGCCGCAGCGCCTCCCAGGCCGCCGCCGAGGCGTCCCAGACCTCCGGGTCGGGCTCGTCCAGCACCCGCGTGGCCTCCGCCTCGAACGCCCGCTGGTACGCCTCCTGCGCCGGGCTGCGCGTGTCCAGCCCCGCCACCCTGGCCCGGAGTTGCGGGAACGCCGCCGCGCCGTCGATCGTCGCGGCGTCCCCGAGCTCGGCGCACGCCGCCGCGCCGATCACCAGGACCGGCCACGCGTACCGGCTGTCGTCGGGCAGGCCCGGCGTCGCGATCACCCCGCGGACCGCCGCCAGCGCCGCGTCCGGCCGGCCCTCGGCCATCCGCACCTGCGCCTCCAGCCGCAGCGTGGCGAAGAAGTCCTGGGTCTTCAGCCACTTCATCTTCAGGTCCATGATCTCGCGGGCCTCGGCCAGCCGGTCGCGGGCGGTGGCCAGGTCGCCGAGGGCCAGCGCGACCTCCCCGTCCAGCACCACCAGCGAGGTGCGGATGGTGATCGCCGGGTCCTGCTCCATGGCCTGCCGCAGCACGGTGCGCGCCTCGTCCCAGCGGCCCAGCGACACCAGCGGCTCGGCCCGGTTGATGCCGAGGAACGTGCCCTGCGTCCGGGCCACGCCGTACTCGCGGGCCAGCTCCATGCCGCGGTGCGCCACCTCGACGGCCTCCTCGTGCCGTCCGGCGCCCTCCAGGAAGTGCGACTTGATCACGGCGACCCGCAGCAGCGAGCGGGGGCTCCCGGCGCGCCTAGCGCGCTCCTCCACCTCCGTCAGCGCCGCCTCGTCCGCGTCGTAGTCGATGTCGACGCAGAACAGGGTGGTCCGCGCGTCCACCTCGGCGGACAGCGCGCCGATCCTCTGGGCGATCTCCAGCGACTCCGCCGCCGCCCTCCGCGCCACCTCGATGTCGGTGGTGAGGCGCACGTAGGTGGCCAGCGTGGACAGCGTCCGGGCCCGCAGCTCGGTCGGCGGGTCGGGCGGGATGCAGCGCACCGCCTCCTGCAGATCCTCCACGAAGCCGGGCAGCGCCATCTGGTGGCGCATCCGGCCGCGCAGCTCCAGCAGGGCGGCCCGCCGCGGGCCGGTGCCCTCGCCCGTGCCGGTGGCCTTCAGCGCGCTGGTCGCGAGCTTGATGCCGCGGTCGAACTCGCCCGCCAGGTCGGCGGCGATCGCGGCCTGCTCCAGCACGTCCAGATGCGCCGCGCCGATCCGGTCGGGCGCGTCCGGCACCCGCTCCCACAGCTCCAGGACGCGCCAGAGCATCGCGAGCTGCTCGGCGTACGCCAGCGCCTTGCGCGCCTCGCCCGCCGCCCGCCACGCGCTGACCAGCGCCCACGTCGCGTCGTGCGCGGACAGCCAGTGGTGGCTCAGCTCCACCCACAGCCGCCGCGCCGGGACGAGCCCGGGCTCGCCCTCCAGCGCCTGCGCGTACCGGGTGTGCAGGCGGGTGTGCTCGCCGGGCAGCAGGTCGTCGTGGATGGCCTCGCGGATGAGGGCGTGCCGGAACGCGTACCCGTCGCCGTCCACGACCAGCACGTTGGCGGCGACGGCGGGACGCAGCACCCGGGTCAGCCGGGCGTCGTCCAGCCCGGACACCGCCGCCAGCAGCGCGTGCTCGATCCGGGTGCCGCCGCCGCTGGCGTCCCGCAGCACGTCCTGGGTCTCCTCCGGCAGCCGCTGCACGCCCGCCAGCAGCAGGTCGCGCAGCGACTCGGGCAGCTCGCCCTGCTTGCCGCCGTCGTCGGCCTCCAGCAGGAACTCCACGAACAGCGGATTGCCCTCGCTGCGCGCGTGGATCCGCTCGACCAGCGCCGCGGGCGGCTCCTCGCCGCGCAGCCCGGCCACCATCCGGGACACGTCGCCGCGCGACAGCCGGTTCAGCTCCAGCCGCCGCACCCGGTCCACGCGGGCCAGCCCGGCCAGCAGCGGCCGCAGCGGATGGGCGCGGTGCAGCTCGTCGGTGCGGTAGGTGGTCACGATCAGCAGCGGCGCGGTGTCGGCGTTGCGCACCAGGAACGCCAGCAGGTCGCGGGTGGACCGGTCCGCCCAGTGCGCGTCCTCGATGACCAGGACGACCGGGCCGCGCTCGGCCAGCCGCTCCAGCAGGATCAGCACCAGCTCGAACAGCCGCGCGCGCTCCTCGGCGGAGGCCGCGTCGGTCTCCGGCTCCCCGAACTCCGGCAGCAGCCGCGCCAGCCCGGCGGTGTCGCCCCGGGGCAGCAGCTCCGCCACGCCCTCGATGCCGATGTCGCGGACCAGCCCGCGCAGGACGGTGGTGAACGGCGCGAACGGCAGGCCGTCCGACCCCAGCTCCAGGCACCCGCCGACCAGCAGCCGGACGCCGGCGTCCCCGTTCCTCACGGTCGCGGCGAACTCGCGGATCAGCCGGGTCTTGCCCAGCCCCGCCTCACCGCCGACCAGCACGGCGCCGGGCGCGTGGGCGAGCGCCTCCTCGAGATCTCCCAGCTCGGCCGACCGGCCCACCAGCACGGGACTCAGCACGCGCGCGGTCACGCTGTGTAACCCGCTTGCTCCTCCGACTCGCTCACCCATCCAGCATGCCAGGTGAATACGACGAAACGTTACGAAATATCTGGCGGTTACCAGCCCTGGCCGCGGTGTTCGTCCAGCTCCGCGACCGGGCCGGGGGGAAGGCCGGGATGGACGGCGGTACGGAACGGCGCCCCCACCGTCCCGTCCCCGATCACGCCGCGGGCCTGGAAGTGGTGGTGCGCCATCATCTCCGCCCTGGCCAGCACGGGTGCGACGGGGGCGCCCGCCGCGTCCAGCAGGTCGACGGCCTCGTCGCGGCCGAGCCGGGCGATCGCGTCCGCCACCGCCGCGTCCAGCTCGCGGACCCGGCCCAGGCGCTCGGCGAACGGCACGTCCACGTGCTCGGTCAGCCCGAGCGCCCGGCACGTGGCCGCCCACAGCCGCTCCTCCGACACCACGCCCAGGGCGACCTGCCCGCCGTCCTTGGCCGTGTACACCCCGTAACCGGGGACGGGCCCGCCGCTCCCCGCCGTGGGCATCTCCGGGGCGGTGCCCACCCAGTGCGCCATCACGTCGGCCATGCCCAGATCGACGCGTTCGCCGATTCCGGTCGCGCGGGCCTTCAGGCAGGCGGCGCTGATCGCGAACGCGGCCATCGTCGCCGCCGCCATGTCGGCCACCGGGAGCTCGTGCGAGGGCGTCCCGTCCAGGAGGGCGCCCGCGTAGGCGCGGTAGTTCACGTCGTGGCCGGGCACCGCGGACAGGGAGCCGTCCGCCCCGTACCCGGACAGGGAGCAGTAGACCAGGCCCGGGTTCAGCGCCAGCAGCGCCTCGTGCCCGACGCCGAGCCGGTCCGCGACACCGGGCCGGAACCCCTCGACGAACACCTCGGCGCCGGCCGCCAGATCGAGGCAGCGGGCCCGTCCGGCCGCGTCCTTGAGATCGAGCGCGATCGACCGCTTGTGCTGGTTGAGCAGGTCGAAGTGGCCGCGGAACATCCGCATCGGCTCGCCGCCGGGCGGCTCCACCTTGATCACGTCCGCGCCCTGCTGCGCGAGCAGCTGGGTGGCGTACGGCCCGGGCCGCCACATGGTCAGATCCAGCACCCGAAGCCCGTCCAGCAAGCCCATCGGCCCTCTCCCGTACGCCGCGTCGATCAACGACCACGCTGGCGTGCCGGGAGCCACTAGTCAAGCGAGCGCTTGGTTCCCGTGCAGCCGGGCGCGCACCGCGGCGGTGACGCGCTCCTCGTCGCCGGTGGCCAGCAGGTCCAGCAGCGCGCCCCGCAGGATCGCCAGGACGGCCGTCCGGTCCCGGGCGCCGTCGCGGTCGGCGGGGTCCTGCATCGTGGCCAGCACCGCCAGCCAGTCGTCGACGGTCGCGGCGGCGAACCCGGCCCACGGGCCGTCAGGGTCGATCAGCGAGCGGGCGTACCCCTCCACCCAGAGCCGCAGCAGCGACCGGCGCCGGGGATCCGAGAGCCAGTCCCAGAGCAGCCCGGCCGCCTCCTCCAAGGCGTACGGCCCGCGGCCGATCTGCTCGAGCAGCTCCAGTTCCTCGCTGCGCGCCCGGGCCAGCAGCGCCCGCACCAGGCCGTCCTTGCTGCCGAACAGGTAGAGCAGCACCCGCGGGCTGGACCCGATCGCCGCGGCCAGCGGGCGCAGCGACAGATCGGCCAGGCCGTGCGCCAGGACGTACCGGTAGGCGGCCTCCAGCAGCTCGTTCCGCCGTGCCGAAGGAGCGGTCTCGTCGCTGGCCATGGTGTTATCGTAGTCTGACTGAAACACTCGTTTCAGTCGAGGGAGTGATCATGACCGACTCCGCCGTACGGCGCCTGGGCGAACCCGGAGACCTGGGCTGGGTGGTGCAGGCCCACGGCGAGATCTACGCCGAGCAGTTCGGCTGGAACCACGAGTTCGAGGCCCTCGTGGCCCGGATCGTCGCCGACCACGCCGGCTCCGGCGACCCCGCCCGCGAGACCGCCTGGATCGCCGAGGTCGACGGGCGCCGCGCCGGCTGCGTCTTCTGCGTGGCCGACGACGACCGCACGGCCAGGCTGCGGCTGCTGCTCGTCCACCCGTCCGCCCGAGGCCACGGCCTGGGCGCCCGCCTGGTCGACCAATGCCTCGCCTTCGCCCGGACCGCCGGCTACGCCGAGATCACCCTCTGGACCAACGACGTCCTGACCGCGGCCCGCCGCATCTACCAGGTCGCCGGCTTCCAACTGGTGGACCAGGCCCCCCACCACAGCTTCGGCAAGGACCTCAAAGGTCAGAACTGGGCCCGCCCCCTCTGATCCGCTCGGCACGGGCCTTGGCGATCTCCGGTTCGTGCAGGACGGCCCAGTCGGCCAGTGCGGAGAGGGGCTCCAGAAGCGTGCGGCCCAACGGGGTGAGGCTGTACTCCACGCTGGGCGGCACGGTCGGGTGGACCTCCCGGTGGACGAGCCCGTCGGTCTCCAGACCGCGCAGCGTACGGGTCAGCATCCGCTGGCTGATCCCCTCGATCGCCCGATGCAGCTCGTTGTAGCGGTAGGAGCGCCGGCCCAGCAGGATCACCAGCAGCATGCTCCATCTGTCGCCCACCCGCCTGAAGACCTCCCCGACCGGGCACGCGGCGAACTCGTCTAGCGGCACCGGCCGCGGCAGCTCGTGCGCGACGACGGAGGGAACATCGGTGTGCGTACCGGACATCGAAGTGCCTTCTTTCAGCCTCCCGGCCTGGCCGCCCATGATCGGGACCAGTGGAGTCAAGCCTAGGGAGGCACCGTGCCGAAAACCGTGATCATCAGTGGCGGGACGGACGGGATGGGCCGCGCCACCGCCCTGGAGCGGCTGGCCAGGGGCGACCGCGTCACCGTGATCGGCAGCAGTGAGGCCAAGGGGCGGGCCCTGCTGGAACGGGCGTCCAGTCCCGATCTGCACTTCGTCCGCGCCGACCTGTCCTCGATCGCCGAGGTCGAACGCGTCGCCGCCGGCATCGCCGAGCGGCACGACGCGGTCGACGCGCTGGCGCTGTTCGCCAACCGGGTGAACCCCAAGCGCCGGGAGACCCCGGACGGGCTGGAACGCACCTTCGCCCTCTACTACCTGAGCCGCCACCTGCTGGGCCACCGGCTGCGCCCGCTGCTGGACGCCGCCCCCGCCCCCGTGATCATCAACGTGGCCGGCGTCGGCAACACCGCCGGGCGGATCCACTGGGACGACCCGCAGCTGACGCGCCGCTACGGCCAGGTCCGCGCACAACTCCAGGCGGGCCGGGCCAACGACCTGCTCGGTGTCGCGTTCGCCGATACCGGGAGCCGGGCGCGGTACGTCCTGTACCACCCCGGGTTCACCCGCAGCGGGGTGGACGGCCACGAGAACCCGGCGGTCCGTAGTGGGCTCAAGCTGCTCGCCAGGTTCTTCGCCCGTCCCGTGGCGGACGCGGTAGGGCCGATCGTCGAGTGGATCGACCGTCCCCCGGCCGAGCCGCTGCACGCCGTCGACCGGGGCAAGCGGGTCGACCCGTCGCTGAAGACCCTCGACCCGGACGACGCCGCCCGCCTCGCCGCGTACACCGAAAAGCTCCTCCAGAGCCTCGGTCCGTGACCGGCGCCGCCGTCGGGATACGGTGAGACCCGACATCAGTGGAGCGGCGGATGCGCATCGGAGAACTGGCCCGGCGCACGGGAGTGAGCGAACGCTCTCTGCGCTACTACGAGACGCAGGGGCTGCTGGCCGCCGACCGTACCGGGGGCGGCCACCGCGACTACCCCGACGGCGCGGTCGACCGGGTCATCCGCATCCAGGAGCTCTTCGCCGCCGGGCTCGGCAGCAAGAAGATCGCGCAACTGCTGCCCTGCATGCGGGACGCGGACGGCGGCCCCTCCGAGATCGCCACCCCGCGCCTGGTCGCCGACCTCGCCGCCGAACGCGACCGCATCGACCGGATGATCGGCGACCTGAAACGCTCAAGGGACGTCCTGGACGAGGTCATCGACACCGCCTCCGACCGGGGCGCCCAACGGGAGAGTCCGTCCTCACTCAACTCGGGCTGACCCCTAGGGCGCCCGAAACCCGGGCGATGGAGGGAGCCCGGGGTCAGGTGCGGTAGTGCTTGCGGAGGGCTATGCCCGCCGCCACGCCGCCGGCCAGGGCGCCGGCGCCGGCCGCGGCGGGAAGGGCGACCATGGTGACCTTGCGGCCCGTGCGGAAGTCGTGGACGGGCCAGCCGTTCTCCTTGGCGTGGTCGCGGAGGGCCGAGTCGGGGTTGACGGCGTGCGGGTGGCCCACGGCGGTGAGCATCGGCAGGTCGTTCACCGAGTCGCTGTAGGCCGAGCACCGGGACAGGTCCAGGCCCTCGCGCTGCGCCAGCGCGCGGACGGCCTCCGACTTCGCCGGGCCGTGCAGGAGGTTGCCGACCAGGCGGCCCGTGTAGACGCCGTCGCGGGTCTCGGCGACGGTGCCCAGCGCGCCGGTGAGGCCGAGGCGGCGGGCGATCGTCCGGGCCACCTCGATCGGCGTGGCCGTGACCAGCCACACCTGCTGGCCCGATTCGAGGTGCTCCAGCGCGAGCGAGCGGGTGCCGTGCCAGATCCGGTCGGCCATCACCTCGTCGTAGATCTCCTCGCTCAGCCGGACCAGGTCGTCGACCTTCTGGCCGGCCACGAAGGCGAGGGCGGTCTCGCGCGCGCTGTGGATGTGGTCGGCGTTCTCCGCGCCGCGCAGCCGGAACGACGCCTGCCCCCAGGCGAACATCGCCAGGTCGCGCATGGTGAACAGCTTGCGGGACGCCAGGCCGCGCGCGAAGTAGTAGATGGACGCGCCGCGCATCATCGTGTTGTCCACGTCGAAGAAGGCCGCGGCCGTCGGATCGGGCTCCGGCAGCGCCCTCGGCTCGTCGGCCGCCGCGGCGGCCACCTCGCCCGCGTTCACATAATTCTCGTCCTTGGCGCGCTGCCAGAATCGCCGCATGCTCCCAGAGCCTAGTCAACGGGCTTGACGGGGCCCTGTCGCCGGCCTGAATTGCGAGCGCTGTGTCGCAAAGTCCCGGCAGGTTTCAGGACGCGGCGTGGTCCGGTGTGCCGTGGTCGGACGCGGCGCGGTCGGGCGCGGCGCGGTCCGCGGCCGCGGCCACGAGTCGTTCACGCAGCCCGGCGCGGAAGTCGGGATCCGGTCCGGCGCCGTGCACGCGGAGTCGTTCCAGCGTGCTGACGCTCGCGGTGGTCCTGATCCGCCTCGTTCTCATGGCAGCCCCCCATGCGAATGCGGTCTCGCCTCCCAAAACGAGGGGGCGGCGCGGCGGTTACGGGCTGTGCGCAACAAGCCGTGCAACTTTCGCGGACGCGCCGTACGGCCCTGCCCGCGCAGTGAGGCCGCGGTTACGCGACGGGCAGGTCGGCGGGCAGCATCCGGGCCAGCGAGCGCACCGCCCGGTACTGCAGCGCCTTGATCGCCCCGGTCTTCTTCCCCATGACCAGCGCGGTCTCGGCCACCGACAGCCCGTGCAGGAAGCGCAGGACCACGCACTCCTGCTGCTCGGAGCCGAGGTCCCGGACGGCCTCCAGCAGCGTCAGGTTGGTCATCGAGTCGAGCACGACCCGTTCAGGGCCGTCCTGCGGCATGCCCGGGGGCTCCAGCAGTTCGGCGGTGCAGATCTCCAGGCGGTAGCGGCCGGACTTGAAGTGGTCGGCGACCAGGTTGCGGGCGATCGTGACGAGCCAGGCGCCGAAGTCCTTGCCCTGCCAGCTGAACGACGGCATCCGCCGCAGCGCGCGCAGGAACGTCTCGCTGGTGAGGTCCTCGGTGAGGGGGTGGCTGCCCACCCGGTAGTAGACGTACCGGTAGACGAGGTCGACGTAGTGGTCGTAGAGGGCGCCGAACGCCTCGGCGTCGCCGTCCCGGGCCCGCAGCACGAGCTCCTTGAGCGCCTCGGAGGGCCCGGCGCCGTCGGCCTCGCCGCGGCGGGCGCCGCGCCGGAGGTACTGCGGAAACGGCCGGGAGTACGTCGCCGCTCGGGCGTCGAGGGTCAGGCTGCTCATGCAGTTCTCCTCGGGGCTTACGCGACCTCCGGCATGGAGTGCCACTGTAGGTACTCGCGGCTGTGGCAGGCAATGGTGGTTTCGGCGCGAACTCCCGGCCTGTGACCGTCACCGGAGACGGACTTTCACCTCACAACGCCGCGGGACGGGGAGCGGTTACCCGTAGGCGTCCCGCATCGGGCACCATGGGGCGCGATGGTCGACGCTCTTCTCGCGCTGCCGGCGACCCTGGGTGCTTTAGTGGCCACCGGGTTGCTGGTCCAGCGCGCCCACAAGGACCGGCAGCTCTACCTGATCGCGTGGTCGGCGACGCAGGTCGGGCTGTCGCTGGCGCTCATCGCGATGACGCTGGGATTCCTCATCGGCTTCAACGGCCCGCTGTTCCGGATGACGGAGCTGGGCGCGGCGCTGCTGGCGCCGGTGTGGCTGGCCCTGGGCATGATCGAGCTGATCGCCCGGTACGTGCAGGTGCGCTTCGGCGCGTGGCTGTTCGCGATCTCCTACAGCATCATCGCGGTGGTCATCCTGCTGGTCGATCCGACGAAGGGCTCGTTCACCAAGAAGCTGCCCAAGCCGGGGCAGACCTACGACGCGCTGCCGCTGCTGCTCATCGACGGCGCGCACGCGATCGCGGTGATCGCGCTGGTGGCGTGCCTGGCGGTGACGGCGCTGCTGGCGAGCAAGCAGGACCGCGCGGCCGCCGATCTGCTGATCCCGATCGCGCTGGTCGCGCTGGCGGCGGTGCTGGTCGTCGGCGGCACCCGCGGCTTCCTGCCCGGCGCGCTCGCGGTGATCGCCCTCGGAGGCGCCGCCGGCCTGGTCTGGTACGGCGCGATGCGGACCGTCCCGGTGTACGACGAGGAGGCGTACGCCGACGGCGAGTACGACGAGCCCGCCACCGGCTACGAGGAGGCCGGCTACGCCGATCCCGGTTACGCCGACCAGGGGTACGCGCACCAGCAGCAGGGGTACGCCGCCGCGCCGACCCCGCCCGAGACGCGTTCCGAGCGGCGCGCCCGCAAGCGAGGGGAGCTGAGGTTCCCCGACCCGGCGCCGGGGGAGGAGCCCGCGGGGCGTTTCGCCGAACAGTCCCCCTCGGCCACCGCCAACGACGACCTGCGCGCGCTGATCCCCGAGCAGGCGGCGGTCCCCGGGGTGCCGGGGGCGCCGGGCGGCGGGGCCGACCTGTCCGCCGCGTGCGGCCAGATCACCGTCTACACGCTGCTGGACGGCCGCGAGGAGGCGTTCGACCGGCAGGCCGGGGAACTGGTGCAGGCGGCCCGCACCGCCGAGCCGGAGACGCTGATCTTCGCCTGCCACGAGGTGGTCAACGCGCCCACGCAGCGGATCTTCTACCAGCTGTTCCGGGACGAGGCCGCGTTCGCGGCCCACCAGCGGCAGGCGCATCTGCGGCGCTTCAACGCCGAGTCCCGGACGCACGTGCTGGCCACCAACGTCATCGAGTTGAAGCTGGGCGCGGCCAAGCTGCCGCCGCTGCCGTCCGGCCCCGGTGGCCCCGGCCCCAAGCCCGGGCGCGGCCCGGGCACCGGTCCGCACCGCGCGGCGCCCGCCGCCCCCGAACGGCCGATCCGGTGAGCGCCCCCGTGGACGGCATCCTGATCACGATGTACGGCAAGCCGGGCTGCCACCTGTGCGAGGAGGCCCGCGCGGTGATCGAGCGGGTCGCGGCCGATCTGGGCGTCGCCTGGGAGGAGCGCGACATCACGCTCTCCGAGGAGGACACCCGGCGCTACTGGGAGCAGATCCCGGTCACCCTGATCAACGGCGTCCAGCACGACTTCTGGCGGGTGGACGAGGACCGGCTGCGCGGCGCCATAGCGGAATTGCGGAAGCCCGCGTGACACGGCTGTAATTCGGTGACCCCGGAATGTCTTGTCGGTCACACCGGCGGACCCCCGCCCCACCGGGCGGCCCCTCCGGGGATCACCGCGAAACCGCTGGTGGCAGGGGTTGTGGCGGTTCGCGACGAGAATCGGCCGGACCCCTTGCGCGGGGGGCGACTTTGTGCGCCTATTCACAAAGGCTTAACCTGAGGGATAGCCCCGTGGGGCCGTGCCGAATCCGTCGGGGCCCCAGAGCGGGGTGAGGGGTTCTCGGGCCCCGTCCCCAGCGTCGAGTCCCCGAGAGCAGGCCGTGACACCTCGACAGAACCGCAACCGCGACCGCACCGACCGTGGCATCCCCGAAGCCACGGTCGCGCGTCTGCCGGTGTACCTGCGCGCCCTGCACAGCCTGCAGGACGGCGGGGTCGCCACCGTCTCGTCCGAGGAACTCGCCGCCGCCGCCGGGGTCAACTCCGCGAAACTGCGCAAGGATCTGTCGCACCTCGGCTCGTACGGGACCCGCGGGGTCGGCTACGAGGTCGAGTACCTCGTCTACCAGATCTCCCGCGAGCTGGGGCTCACCCAGGACTGGGTGGTCGCCATCATCGGTGTGGGTAACCTTGGCCGGGCACTGGCCGGCTACGGGGGTTTCGCCTCCCGCGGCTTCCGCGTGGCGGGCCTGCTGGACGCCGACGAGTCCATCGTCGGCCAGGAGATCTCCGGGATGACGGTGGAGAACATCGACCGGCTGGAGGACCTCATCGCCGAGCGCGGCGTGTCCATCGCCGTGATCGCCACCCCCGCGGCCGCGGCCCAGGGCGTGTGCGACCGGGTGGTCGCGGCGGGCGTGACGAGCGTGCTCAACTTCGCCCCGGTGGTGCTCTCGGTGCCCGACGGAGTAGACGTGCGTAAGGTCGATTTGTCGATCGAGTTGCAGATCCTCGCCTTCCACGAGCAGCGCAAGGCCGGCGGCCCCGGCGACTACGAGCCGCTGACCGGCGCCGATGAACCCCCTGGGACGACGCAGTACGTAGAGGCGGTAGAGGCATGAGCGTGGCCGGGACGGGCGGGGAACAGGGCAGGGCCCGCGGGCGCGGGCGCGGCGTGAGCGAGTCTGGACGGTGTTGCGCGCGATGAGCGTGTTGGTGGTCGGGTTGAGCCATCGGAGCGCGCCGGTGGCCATGCTGGAACGCGCGGCGGTCACCGGGGACGACCTGGTGAAGCTGCTGCACGAGGTGCACGACTGCGCGCACGTCGGCGAGGCGGCGATCGTGTCCACCTGCAACCGCGTCGAGGTGTACGCGGTGGTCGACAAGTTCCACGGCGGTGTCTCCGCCATCTCGAACCTGCTGTCCCGGCATTCGGGGATCCCCCTGGACGACCTGTCGCGGCACCTGTACGTCCACTACGAGGACCGGGCGGTGCAGCACGCGTTCTCGGTGGCGTGCGGGCTGGAGTCCATGGTCGTCGGCGAGGGGCAGATCCTCGGGCAGCTGCGGCAGGCGTTCCGGCTGGCGCAGGAGCGCGGCACGCTCGGCCGGGAGCTGTACGACGTCCTGCAGCAGGCGCTGCGGGTCGGGAAGCGGGCCCACCACGAGACCGGGATCGACAAGGCCGGCGCGTCGCTGGTCAGCGTGGGCCTGGAGGTCGCGGCCGCGCATCTGGGCCCGATGGAGGAGGTCCGGGCGCTGGTGGTCGGCGCCGGGGCGATGAGCGGGCTGGCGGTGGCGACGCTGGGCCGCGCCGGCGTCCGCGAGATCGTGGTGGCCAACCGCACCTACGACCGCGCGGTGCGGCTGGCCGAGTCGGCGCCCGTGCCGGCCCGCGCGGTCGAGCTGGCCGCGCTGGACGGCGAGCTGGCCGCCGCCGACCTGGTGGTGTCGTGCACCGGCGCGGCCGGGCTGGTGCTCACCGCCGACCGGCTGGCCGAGCGGGGCGTGGGCGCCGACGGCCGCCGCCGGTTCTTCCTCGACCTGGCGCTGCCGCACGACATCGACCCGGGCGTGCGCGCCCTGGACGGCGCCGAGCTGGCCGGGCTGGACGACCTGCGCACCGCGCAGGAGGCCGCCGAGGCGATCGGTCCTGAGGCGGTCGAGGCGGTCCGCCGGATCGTGCGCGACGAGGTGGCGGTGTTCCTCGGCGCGGCCCGTGCCGCGGCGGTCGCGCCGACCGTGGTGGCGCTGCGCAGCAAGGCCGCCGAGGTGGTGGACGCGGAGCTGGCCCGGCTGACCGGGCGGCTGCCCGAGCTGGACGACCGCGCCCGCCGGGAGATCACCCAGACCGTCCGGCGCGTGGTGGACAAGCTGCTGCACGCGCCGACCGTACGGGTCAAGGAGCTGGCCTCGGCGCCGGGCGGTGACGCCTACGCCGACGCGCTGCGCGAGCTCTTCGACCTCGATCCGAAGGTCCCGGAGGCCGTCGCGCGCGCCGACATGGCCGGCGACATCACGAGCGACATCACGGGCGACATCACGGGCGACATCGCGGGCGATGGCGGGGCCGGGGAGCGCAAGGGGGCGGGACAGTGACCGCGCTGAGACTCGGAACGCGCAAGAGCCTGATGGCGACGACCCAGTCGGGGCTGGTCGCGGACGCGTTGACGCAGCGTACAGGGCATGCCGTGGAGCTGGTCGGGGTAACCACCGAGGGTGATGTCTCCAGGGCCCTGCTCGCCCAGATCGGCGGCACCGGCGTCTTCGTCAACGAGCTGCGCGACCGGCTGCTGGCCGGCGAGGTCGACTTCGCCGTGCACTCGCTGAAGGACCTGCCGACCGCGGACCCCGAGGGGATCGTGCTGGCCGCGACGCCGCGCCGCGACGACCCCCGGGACGCGCTGTGCGGCCCGTTCAAGCTGGCCGATCTGCCGCGCGGCGCCCGGGTGGGCACCGGCTCGCCGCGGCGGGTGGCGCAGCTGAGGGCGATGCGCCCCGACCTGGACGTGGTGCCGATCCGCGGGAACGCCGACACCCGGCTGCGCAAGATCACCGAGGGTGATCTGGACGCGGTGGTGCTGGCGTACGCGGGGCTGCGCCGGATCGGGCGGGAGGAGGAGATCGCCGAGATCTTCGAGCCCGACCAGATGCTGCCCGCGCCCGGGCAGGGCGCGCTGGCGCTGGAGTGCCGGGCGGACCGCTCGGAGCTGCGGGAGCTGCTTGGAACGGTCGACGACCCTGCCACCCGCGCGGCCGTCACCGCCGAGCGCACGGTGCTGGCGGTGCTGGAGGCGGGTTGCTCCGCGCCCGTGGGAGCATACGCTGCCGAAGGAGAACAAGAGCTGCGTCTGACCGCGGCCGTCGTCGCCCACGACGGGAGCCGCCAGATTCGGCTGTCCGCAAGCGGCCACCCCGATCAGGCCGAGCGGATCGGACGCGAGCTCGCGGCCGAACTGCTCGACCGGGGGGCCGACCAGTTGATGGGGGAGCGCGATTGAGCCCCGCGAAGCAGAGTCCGGCGAGCCCCGCCAAGCGGCGCGGCGAGACCGGGACGAAGACGACCACGACGACCGCGACGACCGACCCGACCGCCACGACCGACCCGCAGGACGCCGCCGCCCCCGAGACGGGGACCACCGCCAGGAGCGGGGCCCGGGCCGGGTACGGCACGGTCGCGCTCGTCGGCATGGGCCCGGGCGACCCCGGCCTGCTGACGCTGCGCGCCGCCGAGGCGCTGGGCCGCGCCGACGCCGTCGTCGTCCACCGCGCGCTCTGCCACGACGAGTTCCTCTCCCACTGCCGTCCTGACGCGGAGATCCTCGACACGGCCGAGGCCGACCCGGGCAAGCTGACCGCCAGGGCCGCCAAGGCGGGCAAGAACGTCGTCCGGCTGTTCCACGGCGACCCGGGGCTGGCCTGCGGCCTGGCCGCCGAGGGCGGGGCGCTGGAGAAGGCCGGGATCCCGTTCGAGGTCGTGCCGGGCGTGTCCGCGGTGACCGGCGTGCCCGGGTACGCGGGCATCCCGCTGACCGACGCCAAGCACCGCGAGGTCCGGATCATCGACGCCGGTGCGGGCGGGGTGGCCTGGGACCGCTTCTCCTCGCCCGAGGCGACGCTGGTGATCCTGGGCGCGGAGAACAGCGTGGCGGAGGTGGCCAAGGGCCTGATGGCGGTGGGCCGTCCCGACACCACCCCGGCCGCGATGACCACCATGGGCACCACCACCGAGCAGGAGACCGTGGTCTCCACGCTGCACCGGCTGGCCGCCGACACCAAGGGCATGGAGGCCCCGGCGATGATCATCGTCGGGGACGTGGTGGGCTGGCGCGACCGGCTGTCGTGGTTCGAGACCAAGCCGCTGTTCGGCTGGCGGGTGCTGGTGCCGCGCACCAAGGAGCAGGCGGCGTCGCTGTCGGAGCAGCTGCGCGAGTACGGGGCGGTGCCGGACGAGGTGCCGACCATCTCGGTCGAGCCGCCGCGCACCCCGCAGCAGATGGAGCGCGCCGTCAAGGGCCTGGTCACCGGCCGGTACGAGTGGGTGGTGTTCACCTCCACCAACGCGGTGAAGGCGATCCGGGAGAAGTTCTCCGACTACGGCCTGGACGCCCGCGCGTTCGCCGGGCTCAAGGTCGCCGCCGTGGGCGAGCAGACGTCGAGGGCGCTGGTGGAGTTCGGCGTGCAGCCGGACCTGGTGCCGTCCGGGCAGCAGTCCAGCGAGGGCCTGGTGGAGGTCTGGCCGCCCTACGACGAGGACCTCGACCCGATCAACCGGGTGCTGCTGCCGCGCGCCGACATCGCCACCGACACGCTGATCGCCGGGCTGACCGAGCTGGGCTGGGAGTGCGAGGACGTCACCGCGTACCGCACGGTCCGGGCCGCGCCGCCGCCCGCCCCGATCCGCGAGGCGATCAAGGGCGGCGGGTTCGACGCGGTGCTGTTCACCTCGTCCTCGACGGTCAAGAACCTGATCGGGATCGCCGGCAAGCCGCACAACGTGACGGTGATCGCCTGCATCGGCCCGCAGACCGCCAAGACGGCCGAGGAGTACGGGCTGCGCGTGGACGTCATGTCGGACAAGCCGTCGGTGTCGGCGCTCGCCGAGGCGCTGGCGGAGTACGGTGCGCGGCGGAGGACGGCCCAGGTCGAGGCCGGCGACCCGCTGCGCAAGCCCAGCCAGATGCGCCGGGGCGCCCGCCGCCGCAGGTGAGCCGCCGGCGCCCCGACCGGTACCCGGAGAGAAGGATCATGACTGCTCGGTTTCCCGTGGCGCGGCCCCGGCGGCTGCGGCGCACGCCCGCGCTGCGCCGGATGGTCGCGCAGACCCGGCTGAGCCCGGCCGATCTGGTGCTGCCGATGTTCGTCAAGGAGGGCATCGGCGAGCCGCAGCCGATCCCGTCCATGCCGGGCGTCTACCAGCACACCCGGGAGAGCCTGCGCAAGGCCGCGCAGGAGGCGGTCGACGCGGGCGTGGGCGGGCTGATCCTGTTCGGCGTGCCCGCGGTCAAGGACGGCGTGGGCTCGGGCGCCGACGACCCGGCCGGGGTGGTGCAGACCGCGCTGCGCGACCTGTCCTCGGATCTGGGCGACGACGCGGTCGTGATGACGGACCTGTGCCTGGACGAGTTCACCGACCACGGGCACTGCGGGATCCTCACCTCCACCGGTGAGATCGACAACGACGCGACGCTGGAGCGGTACGCGGCGATCGCGGTGGCGCAGGCGTCGGCCGGGGCGGCCGTGGTGGCGCCCAGCGGGATGATGGACGGCCAGGTCGGCGCGATCCGCACCGCGCTGGACGGGGCCGGCCACCACGACGTGGCGATCCTGGCGTACTCGGCGAAGTACTCGTCCGCGTACTACGGCCCGTTCCGCGACGCGGCCGAGTGCGCGCCCCAGTTCGGCGACCGCGCCTCGCACCAGCAGGACCCGGCCAACGCCGAGGAGGCGCTGCTGGAGGTCCGGATGGACCTGGACGAGGGCGCCGACATGGTGATGGTCAAGCCCGCCGGGCCGTACCTCGACATCGTCCGGCGGGTGCGCGACAGCGTGCAGGTGCCGGTGGCGGCGTACCAGGTCAGCGGCGAGTACGCGATGATCGAGGCGGCGGCGGCCAACGGCTGGGTGGACCGGGAGCGCACGATCATGGAGTCGCTCACCGCGATCCGCCGGGCGGGCGCGGACATCATCCTGACCTACTGGGCCGCCGACGTGGCCCGCACCCTCCCGCGCTGACGCGGTCCCCCGCCAGGAGGGGCGGGGTGATCGTTTACCGGTAATCACTTCCGGCTAGTCAGTTAGAGCCGTTTCCCGGGGGTCGCCGTGTGCCGCCACACGGCGCACGGGCATCATCGTTACCAAGGGAACTGCTCTCGGCCACGGTCGCGGCGCCTGCCTACGAGTTCGCGCCCCGCGCCTGGCCTCCACGCAGAGGGGGACGACGATGCTGGCGGTCTCGGGTAAACGGCAGAAGGCGGCCCGGGACCGGATGGCGTCCGCGGCCCGGGCGTACGCGGCCCTGGGCTGGCCCTGCACCCCCGGCGCCCATCCGTCCGGCGGCGACCGGGCGTGCTCGTGCGACCGGGTGGGCTGTCCCGACCCCGGCGCGCACCCGGTGTCGGGCGCGTGGGCGCTGCACGCCAGCATCGACCCCGACCAGCTGGCCCGCTGGTGGGGCAAGCGCCCGGACGCCAACATCATCCTGCCGACGGGGCGGGTCTTCGACGTCTTCGACGTCCCGGCCGCCGCGGGCGAGCTCGCGCTGGCCCGGATCGAGGGGGAGGGCCTGCCGGTGGGGCCGGTCGCGTCCGTGGGCGGCGAGCGGTACCTGTTCTTCGTGGCGACCCGCGGCGCGCCGGTCGACGAGGACGAGTGGTGGTCGTGCCATCTGGACACCTCGCCCGAGTCGATCGCCGAGACCCCCGGGATGCGGTGGCACTGCCGCGACAGCTACGTCGTGGCGCCGCCCTCGGTGCTCCCGTACGGCCGTGAGGTGGCCTGGATCCGCCCGCCGCAGGGCGACCCGCTCCCCGACCCGCTGCGGCTCCTGGAAGTCCTCTCCGACAGCTGTGAGGCCGCCGGATAACGCCCGTCCCGGACGAGGGACGGGCGCTACGCGGTTCGGCGGTCAGCGCGGGGTGCTGGGCGCGGCGATGGCGGCCCGGCGACCCCACCCCGTGTAGGTGGCCTGGACGACCTGCGTGCGCGCCTTGTCCGTGCCCTGGGCCCGGAACCACAGGTGCGCGGGGCGTCCCGCACGGTCCAGCCGGAGCGCGAACGCGACGTGCTGCGCGCCCGTCGCGCCGGCGAGCCGGCCGTACATCGACCCGACCGTCTGGATCCGGCTCAGCCGGTCCAGCGGTGCGGTGCCCTGGTAGACCTGGTCCACCTTCTTGAACGACGTGCTCGCCTGGAGCAGGGCCGTGATGTTGACGACCGAGCTGCCCCAGCGGGCCTGCGCGACCAGCGACGGGTACCCGGCGCCCTGCCCGTCGGCCGGTGCCGAGCGCCACGCCTTGCCCGCCATCACGTACGCGACGTCGCCCACCAGGATGGCGCGGGCGGAGCGGCGGGTCTCGCCGCTGCCGGAGACCGACATGGCGTACGACGGCGAACCGTTGGGGACCAGGCCGAACGTCCCCTTGGCGAGTGCGGCGGCGCCGCAGCAGCCGGTGCGCCGGTAGGAGAACGAGGCGCCCGGCGCCTGCGCGGTCGCCTGCTCGATCCGGGTGGCGAGGGCGCCGGCGGCCGGGTTGGCCGGCGTGGGCGGCTCCACGGCGGGCTGGGACGCGCTGCCGGTCGGGTCGACCGGGGCGGGGTCGTCCTTGCCGCCGAGCAGCACCGCGGCGCCGACCGTGCTCCCGGCGATCACCAGGACGGCCAGGGCGGCGGCGATGACCAGCGACCGGCCGCGTTTTCCGCCGCCGCGGCCCTCCCCGCCCGGCACCGAGCCCGAGCCCGAGCCTGGGCCGGGAGCGGGGGACGGGGCCGGGGGCGCGGGCGGCGCTGCGGCGGCGGCAGGCTGCGCAGGAGCCGGAGCCGGGCCTGGGGCCGGGGCCGGGGGTGCGTCGGCTGCGAGCGGCGCGGCGGGCGCCGCGTGCGCCGCCTTGTGCGACTTGGCGGCCTTCCCCGGTTTGGGCGCCTTGGGGACCTTGGGCGCCTTGGCGGGTGCCGGCTCGGGCTGCCGCGCGGTCGCCTCCGCCAGCTCGATCAGGCGGCTGCGGCCCTGGGCGAGCCAGGCCGGGCCGTAGGCGTCGACGGCGGCGTCCTCGACCGCGCCGAGGAAGTCGGCCGCCGAGGCGGGCCGCCGCTCCGGATCCTTGGCCAGCCCCTGCTCGATCAGTGCGCGCAGCGGGCCGGGCACGGCCTCCACCGGGATCGGCCCCTCGCGGTGCGCCTTGGAGATCGCCGACTGGCTGCGCCCGCCGTACGGCGGATGCCCGGTCAGGCACTCGAAGAAGATCGCGGTGGCGGCGTACAGGTCCGCCGGGGGCCCGGCCGGGGCGCCGCCCCACAGCTCGGGCGCCGCGTATCCGGGGTTGGTCTGCGCCTCGGTGCCCGCCCGCGCCATCCCGAAGTCCGTCAGCCGGCAGTTGCCGTCGTCGTCCACGAGGATCTCGGCGGGGCGCAGCGTGCCGTGCACCACGTCCTTGGCATGGGCGGCGGCGAGCCCGAGCAGGGTGCCGCTGAAGAGCGCCAGGGCCGCCAGCGGCCCGGTGGGGCCCTGGGTGGCGATCATGCGCCGCAGGCCGAAGCCGTCGACGCGCTCCATCACGATCGCGGTGCCCTGCGGCGACTCCACGAATTCGTAGAAGTCCACCACGTTGGGGTCCTCGAGCTGCGACAGGCTGCGCGCCACGGCGCGGAACCGCGACAGGAAAGCCTCGTCGCCGTCCAGGCGCGAGTCGAGGTACTTGATGGCGACCTTGGTCTGGGTGAGATCGTCGAGGGCGAGCATCACCCGGCCGCAGATGCCGCCGCCCAGCTCCTGGACGTGGGTGAAGCCCGGGACCGTCCAGCCGTCAACCACGTGCGAGCCATCCCTCCGAGTACGGCCGGCGCCGGTGCGTGTCGACGCCCATGTGGCGCCGCGGGTTTTTGTGTACTTGGTGGAATATCGGCCGCTTAGCGCCGTGGTCAAGAGCAGATGCCGAACTGCAACTGTCAGACTGGGCACGTGACCGAATTTGAAGTCTCCCAACAGTTGTTCAACAGGGCGAATCGGGTGGTTCCGGGCGGGGTGAACTCGCCCGTGCGGGCCTTCCGCGCGGTCGGCGGCACCCCGCGCTTCGTCACCGCCGGGCACGGGCCGTACCTCACCGACGCCGACGGCAACGAGTACGTGGACCTGATCTGCTCCTGGGGGCCGATGATCCTCGGGCACGCCCACCCCGCCGTCGTCGAGGCCGTCCAGGACGCCGCCGCCTTCGGCACCTCCTACGGCGCGCCCACGCCCCGCGAGGTCGAGCTGGCCGAGGAGATCACCGCCCGCGCCCCGGTCGAGAAGGTGCGGCTGGTCAACTCCGGCACCGAGGCGACGATGTCGGCGATCCGGCTGGCCCGCGGCTTCACGGGACGCTCCAAGGTCGTGAAGTTCGCCGGCTGCTACCACGGCCACGTCGACTCGCTGCTGGCCGCCGCCGGCTCCGGGGTGGCCACCCTCGCGCTGCCCGACACCCCCGGCGTGACCGGCGCGACCACCGCCGACACCGTCGTGCTGCCCTACAACGACGTCGGCGCGGTCGAGGCCGCCTTCGGCGAGTTCGGCCACGAGATCGCGTGCGTGATCACCGAGGCGGTGCCGTGCAACATGGGCGTGGTGCCGCCGCTGCCCGACTTCAACCGGCTGCTGAAGTCGCTGTGCGAGCGCAACGGCGCGCTGCTGGTGATCGACGAGGTCCTCACCGGGTTCCGCGCCTCCGCCTCCGGCTGGTACGGGATCGAGGGCGTGCCCGGCGACCTGATGACCTTCGGCAAGGTGATGGGCGGCGGGCTGCCCGCGGCCGCGTTCGGCGGCCGGGCCGAGATCATGGACCGGCTGGCCCCCGCCGGGCCCGTCTACCAGGCGGGCACGCTGTCGGGGAACCCGCTGGCCACCGCCGCCGGGCTCGCCACGCTCCGCAACGCCACCGCCGAGGTGTACGAGGCGATCGACCGGTCGGCCGCGCTCGTCGCCGCCGCCGCGTCCGAGGCCCTGGAGAAGGAGGGCGTGCCGCACCGGCTGCAGACCGCGGGCAACCTGTTCTCGATCTTCTTCACCGACGAGCCGGTCGGCGACTTCGCCGCAGCCCAGCGCCAGGACGGCAAGGCCTACGCGGCCTTCTTCCACGCCGCCCTGGAACGCGGCGTCTACCTGCCGCCGTCGGCGTACGAGGTCTGGTTCCTGTCCGCCGCCCACGACGAGCGGGCCCTGGAGCGCATCACCGACGCGCTCCCGCACGCCGCCCGCGCCGCCGCCCAGGCGTCCTACCCGGCGTCCTAGACGAGCGCGCGGGTCGCGTGTAGCGCCGAGAGCGCGCGGGTGACCGGCTCGGGCCGCGGCGGGTGCAGCGGCGCCCGCACGGACGGGTCACCGATCAGCCCCACCTCCGCGAGGGCCGCCTTCAGGACGGCCGGCGACGGCTCGCTGAAGAGGGCGTCCACCATCGGCAGGAGGGCGTTGTGCAGCGCCAGCGCGCGCGCTGTGTCGCCCGTGCGTACCGCCTCGGCCATGCCCGCGAACGCCTCCGGGGCGAGGCAGGCCGAGGCGGCGATCGCCCCTGCCGCGCCCAGATGCAGCATCGGGTGGACGTAGGCGTCGTCCCCGCACAGCACGGCCTTGCCCGTACGGGCGGCCAGCAGGGCGAGCGTGTCCTGGTCGATCGCCCCCGGGCAGAGCTTCATCCCGGCGACCCGATCCAGGGACAGCAGCCGCAGCGCCGTCTCCGCCGTGAGGCGCTTGCCCGTCCGGTACGGGACGTCGTACGCCAGGACGGGCACGTCCACCGCCGCGCACACGGCGGCGAAGTGGTCGAGGACGCCCTCGTCCGAGGGCCGCACGTAGTAGGGCACCACCACCAGCAGCGCGTCCGCCAGCGGGGCGCGCTCGCGGGCCTGCGCGATCGTGTCCGCGGTGCCCATCGCCCCGGCGCCCGCGACCAGCGGCGTGCCGTGCTCGATGGAGACGGCGCGGCAGACCTCCAGGACGGTGCGCCGCTCCGCCCCGTCCAGCAGCGCGGCCTCGCCGGTGGTGCCCAGCGCGACCAGGCCCGCCGCACCGCCCTCCAGGCAGCGCCGCGCGACCTTCTCCAGCGCCGCGGCGTCCACCTCTCCCGAGGCGGTGTACGGCGTGACCAGCGGAACGAAGATGCCCTCCATGCGCCCATGCTGGCGCCCGGCAGGATTTAGGACAATCTAGAACTCCTTGAGGGGACGCTTTAGAGTTACTACATGCTTGATCTCGAACGGCTGCGGGCGCTGCACGCCGTCGCGACCTACGGCTCGGTGAGCGCCGCCGCCGACGTCCTCCACGTGACCACCTCGGCCGTCTCCCAGCAGCTGGCCAAGCTGGAGCGGGAGACCGGGCAGAAGCTCCTGGAGCGCAACGGCCGCGGCGTGCGCCTCACCGACGCCGCCGTGCTGCTGGTCGAGCACGCCGCACGCATCCTGTCCCTGGTCGAGCAGGCCCAGGCCGACCTGGAGGCGCACCGCGGCGCCGTCGTCGGGCGCCTCACCCTCGCGGCCTTCCCCACCGCCATCCGCGGCCTCGTCCCCGCCGCCCTCGCCCGGCTGCGCACCGACCACCCCGGCCTCCAGGTGCTGCTGCGCGAGGAGGACCCGCTGCAGAGCATGCCGCTGGTCGCCCGGGGCGATCTGGACATGGCCGTCGTCCAGGACTGGAACAACGAGCCGCTCCCCCTGCCCGACGGCCTCTGCAAGGGCCTGATCTGCGACGACGTCGCCGATGTCGCCCTCCCGCCCGGCCATCCGCTGGCCGGGCGCGACGAGGTCGACCTCAAGGAGCTGGCCGGCGACCCCTGGATCAGCTCCTCGCCCGACAGCATCTGCTGCGACTGGCTGCTGCGCACCCTCCGCTCGATCGACGCCGAACCGAAGATCGACCACATGGCCTACGAGTTCGCCACCCAGCTCGCCCTGGTCGCCGCCGGGCTCGGCAACGTGATCCTGCCCCGGATGGGCCGCTGCGACGTCCCGTCCGAGGTCCACGTGGTCCGGCTGAGCTCGCCGCTCAGCCGCCGCGTCTACGCCGTCTGGCGCGGGGAGGCCGCCCGCCGCCCCGGCATCCGCGCCGCCACCGACGCCCTCCGCGCCGCCGTCCCCGCCGACCTCATCGCCCTGACCGCCACCCCGCAGACCCTCGTCCCGCATTGACCCCTCCACGCCGCTGAACGTCTGGAATCCTGGACGGATGCCTAGCATGTCGTTCGAGCTGGTCATCTGGCATGAACCTGGACAGATCACGGCGGATCGGGCGGCCCGTACGGTCGCGCCCGACGCCCGCACGGGCATCCCGCCGCACCCTGCGGTGGCCGCGTTCGTCCAGGAGTTCGCCAAGGCCTTCCCTGACACGGACCTGGACGACGGCGGGCCGCGGTACGCGGTCGTCCGGACGGCCCCGGAGCAGGCCGACGAGATCTCCACCCAGGTGTACGCCCTCGCCAGGGCCCACGGCCTGGTCTGCTACGACCCCGGGCGCGGGCTCGTCCACAACCTGGAGCCCCGGACCGCCCATCCCGAGACCCGGCTCCACACCGGTGACGGCATGGTCGTCGCCGATCCCGACCGCGGGCTCGTCCAGGACGTCCTGGGACGTCTGAGCCCCGCGGAGAACCCCTTCGCCGTCCTCGTCCTGTTCGGCCGCCACTTCATCCAGGTCTCGCCCGAGACGCGGCCGGGCGGCGGAACCGGGTACGAGCTGGAGTACAAGGACAGCCCGCGGAACCTCCTCTATCGCACCCATGTGGACGACCTCGCCGAGGTACGCCGGGCCTTCGACGAATACGCCCGCGACGAGCGGGGCTTCCTGGAGCGGCTGGAGTGGGCGACCTGACCGGAAGGCCCTTGGGACGAGACAGGACGAGACAGGACGAGCCTGTGGCCGGTAACGGGCGGGCACGCGGGTAACCTGGCGACGCGATGACTGACAAGACGATCGTTCACCTGCTGCGGCACGGTGAGGTGCACAATCCCGAGGGCATCCTGTACGGGCGCCTGCCGGGCTACCGCCTGAGCGAGGACGGGGTCCTCATGGCCAAGGCGGCGGCCCGGTGGTTCAGCGAACGGGACGTGACCGCGCTGTACTCCTCACCGATGCAGCGGGCCGTGGAGACGGCCGCGCCGATGGCCGAGGCGTTCGACCTGCCGGTGACGGTGGACGACGGCCTGCTGGAGGCCGACAACCACTTCGAGGGCATGACCTTCGGCGTGGGGAAGGGCTCGCTGCGCCGTCCCGAGCATTGGCGGTACCTGCTCAACCCTTTCCGGCCGTCGTGGGGCGAGCCGTACAAGGAGATCGTCAAGCGGATGCGGGGCGCGGTGGTCCGCGCCCGGGAGGCGGCGCGCGGGCACGAGGCGGTGTGCGTCAGCCACCAGCTGCCGATCTGGATCCTACGGCTGCACGCCGAGCACCGCAGGCTCTGGCACCATCCGATCAAGCGCGAGTGCGGGCTGGCCAGCGTCACGAGCCTGGCCTTCGAGGGCACCCGGCTGGTCGAGGTGGCCTACTGCGAGCCCGCGGCGGGCATCGCCAAGGGCCCCAGTGTCGCGGGTGCCTGACACTGCCGCTAGATTGAGTACTACGTCTTGTAGTAGGAGGGTCCGTTGAGCCCCCGAGTGTCCCCGGTGCGCGCCGTCGCCGCTGCCGCGGCGGCGTGCGCGCTGCTGGCCGGCTGCGCGGGCACCAGCGCCTCGCAGAGCGGTCCGGGCGGCAGCGACAACCGTTTCATCGCGGGCGACGGAGCCGTCCAGGAGATCAAGGCGGCCGACCGCAAGGCGCCGCCGCGGGCCTCGGGGACCACGCTCGACGACGAGAAGGTCGCGCTCACCGACTTCAAGGGCAAGGTCACGGTCGTGAACTTCTGGGCGTCCTGGTGCGCCCCGTGCCGCGGTGAGGCGCCCTCGCTGGAGGAGGTGCACGCCGAGCACAAGGGCAAGGGCGTCGAGTTCCTCGGGGTGGCGTTCAAGGACGGCAAGGCCAACGCGCAGGCGTTCGAGCGCAAGTTCAAGGTGGGCTACCCGAGCCTGTTCGACGCCGACGGCCAGATCACGCTCGCGTTCCGCGAGGTGCCGCCGAACGCGATCCCGACCACCCTGGTGCTCGACCGCCAGGGCCGGGTGGCCGCCCGGATCATCGGCGCCACCACCTACTCCAGGCTGAACCCGCTCGTCACCAAACTCCTCGCCGAACAGTGAGCCGCGCGAGCCGTCGAGCGCGGGCGAGGCCATGAACCCCGCGGAGACCGTGGCGAACGGGTCGCTGCTGCTGGCCGCGCCGCTGGCGGTGCTGGCCGGGCTGGTGTCGTTCGTGTCGCCGTGCGTGCTGCCGCTGGTGCCCGGCTACCTGTCGTACGTGACGGGGATGTCCGGGGCGGACCTGGCCGAGCAGCGGCGCGGCCGGCTGATGGCCGGGGCGGGGCTGTTCATCGCCGGGTTCACGGTGGTGTTCGTGACGGCCGGGGCCGCGTTCGGCGGGCTGGGCCGCTGGCTGCTGGAGTACCAGGACCCGATCACCCGGGTGCTGGGCGTGGCCACCATCGTGTTCGGGCTGGCGTTCATGGGGTTCGTCCCCGGGCTGCAGCGCACGCTGAAGTCGGGGCGGCTGCCCGCCGCGGGGCTGGCCGGGGCGCCGCTGCTGGGCGTGCTGTTCGGGCTCGGCTGGACGCCGTGCATCGGCCCGACGCTGGCGGCGGTGCAGGCGCTGTCGTTCAGCGAGGCGAGCGCGGGACGCGGCGCACTATTGTCGCTGGCGTACTGCGCGGGCCTGGGCCTGCCGTTCGTCCTGACGGCACTGGCCTACCGGCGGGCGCTGGGGGCCTTCGGCGCGGTGAAGCGGCACTACGGGCTGGTCATGCGGATCGGCGGGGGGATGCTCGTCGCCATCGGCCTGCTGCTGGTGACCGGGTTGTGGGGCGACCTGACGATCGAGCTGAAGTCGTGGATCGGCGGCTTCGAGACGGTGATTTGAGAATGGCGAAGACGACGGACCCGGCCGCGGACACCGCGGCCGAGACGGACGCCGCCGAGGCGGCCACCGAGGGGCCGGCCGAGCGGCGGCCGCCCCGGGAGGCGCCGCGGCCCAAGGGGCTCGGCCCGATCGGCTGGGCGCGCTGGGGCTGGCGGCAGCTCACCACCATGCGGACGGCGCTGATCCTGCTGTTCCTGGTGGCGCTCGGTGCGGTGCCCGGCTCGATCCTGCCGCAGCGCGGGCAGGCCCCCGAGAAGGTCGCCGAGTACTTCGAGAAGCACGCGACGCTGGCGCCGTGGTTCGACCGGCTGTCGCTGTTCGACGTGTTCGCCGCGCCCTGGTTCGCGGCCATCTACATCCTGCTGTTCGTGTCGCTGGCGGGCTGCGTGATCCCGCGCGCCTTCCAGCACTACAAGGCGATGCGGGCCCGTCCCCCGGCCGCGCCGCGCAACCTGTCGCGGCTGCCGCAGTCGGAGTCGTACGAGACCGGCGCCGCCCCCGAGGAGGTGCTCGCCGAGGCCCGCAAGGTGCTGCGCAGGCGGCGTTTCCGCGTGGACGTCGGCGACGGCTCGGTCGCGTCCGAGAAGGGCTACCTCGGCGAGACCGGCAACCTGGTCTTCCACCTCGCCCTGCTGGCGCTGCTGTTCGCCCTGGGCATGGGCAACATCTTCGGGTACCGCGGCAACGTCGTCGTCACCGAGGGCAAGTCGTTCGCCAACGCCCTGGCCCAGTACGACCAGTTCGAGCCCGGGAGCCGGTTCGACAGCGACCGCCTCCCGCCGTTCTCGCTGTCGCTGGACGACTTCACCGCCGAGTACGCCACCGGCGGCCCCAAGCGCGGCCAGGCCACCGACTACCAGGCGAAGATGCGCTTCCGGGAGTCGCCGGCGTCGCGCGAGCAGCCCTACAACCTGCGCGTCAACCATCCGCTCTCCGTCGGCGGGGCCAAGATCTACCTGATCAACCACGGGTACGCGCCGGTGTTCACGGTCCGCGACGCCAAGGGGAACGTCGCCTTCCAGGACTCGGTGCCGTTCCTGCCGATGGAGCAGCGCAACTACACCTCCGAGGGCGTCATCAAGGCGCCCGACGCCGAGCCCGAGCAGCTGGCGTTCTACGCCATCCTGTGGCCGACCGCCGTCCCCTCCGAGGACCAGAAGCAGATCGTGTCGGGGTTCCCGGCGCCGCTGCGGCCGATGGTCACGATCTCCTCGTTCAAGGGCGACATCGGGCTCGACTCCGGCACCCCGCAGTCGGTCTACCGGCTGGAGGGCATCGGCAAGACGCTGCAGCCGGTCAAGGACGGCCAGAAGCTGCTGGAGCCGGGGGAGACGTTCACGCTGCCGGGCAACGCCGGGTCCGTCACCTTCGACGGGATGCGCGAGTGGACGGCCCTGTCGGTGAACCACGACCCCGGGCGGATGCCCGCGCTGGTGGCGGCCATCCTCGCGGTCGTCGGAGTGGCGGCCTCGTTCATGGTGCGGCGCCGCAGGGTGTGGGTCCGTGCGAGGGCCGGGGACGGCGGGCGTACCGTGGTCGAGGTCGGCGGGCTCACGCTCGGGAACCCGACCCCTGAGTTCGAGGACATCGTGTCCGCGCTGCGCGGTCCGAACAAGCCCGACGAGACCGACGAGCCCGAAGGCGACTCGGATCCCGCGTCGGCGACCGAAACTAAGGAGTGACGAGGGTGGGGAGTGCCGACCTCGCGAACCTGAGCGACAAGCTCATGCTGACGACCGTGGTGTTGTACATCGTCGCCATGGTCTCCTACGCCGCCGACCTGGGCTTCTCGCGCCGCGGTGCCGCCTCGCGCGCCGCCGGGGCCGGGCGGAAGGCCGAGGCCAAGGTCCTGGTGGGCGCGGCGGGCGCCGAGAAGGCGGAGACCTCCGGAGCCGCCGCCGGCGAGGACGCCGAGGCCGGGGGGCGCGCCGTGGACTGGGCGCGGCTGGCGGTCGTCCTGAACGTGCTCGGCTGGGCCGCGCACCTCGGCGTGATCGTGACCCGGGGCCTGGCGGGCGAGCGCTGGCCGTGGGGCAACATGTACGAGTTCCTCACCGCCATCACGTTCGCGGCGGTGACCGCGTTCCTGATCGTGCTGTGGCGCTTCCAGGCCCGCTTCCTGGGCGCGTTCGTGTCCCTCGCCGCGGTCGTCGGCCTGGGCGTCGCCAACATCTGGCTGTACGACTCGGTCGGCCCGGTCGTCCCGGCGCTCAACTCGTACTGGATCGCCATCCACGTCTCGGCCGCGATCGTCGCGACCGGCGCGTTCACCGTCGGCGGCGCCTCGACCATCCTCTACCTGTTCAAGATCCGGCAGGAGGCGCGGAGCGCAGCCGGTGGCGGCGGCTTCCTCGACCGGCTGCCCGGCTCGGACGTGCTCGACCGGCTGTCGGTGCGGGTCACCATGTTCGCGTTCCCGATCTGGACCGCCGCGATCATCATGGGCGCGATCTGGGCGGACGAGGCGTGGGGCCGCTACTGGGGCTGGGACCCCAAGGAGATCTGGTCGTTCGTGACCTGGGTCGTGTACGCGGCGTACCTGCACGCCCGCGCCACCGCCGGGTGGAAGGGCCGCAAGGCCGCGGTCCTGTCGCTGATCGGGTTCGCCGCGCTGCTGTTCAACTTCTTCGGCGTGAACTACATGTTCTCCGGCCTGCACTCTTATGCCTGAGCATGCGCGAGCTGCGCTCCTCGCCTGGCGGCTCGTCGCTTGTCGCGCCTGCGGCGATCGCTGCATCGCTCCGAACTCGCCTTGACGGCTCGCTTCGCGATCAGTTCCTCGCAGGCTCGGAACTGCCTTCGGACGCGATCGCAGCGCCTGAGCGACCGTTCGGGGCTGGGCTGTGTTTATTGCATGCGCGAGCTGCGCTCCTCGCCTGGGGGCTCGTCGCTTGTCGCGCCTGCGGCGATCGCTGCATCGCTCCGACTCGCCCAGGGGCTCGCTTCGCGATCAGTTCCTCGCAGGCTCGGAACTGCCTTCGGACGCGATCGCACGCCCGCGGCGGGAGGGGCCTAGTCCTCCTCGCGGAGCCGGCGCTCGAGTTCGCGCAGGAACGCCGGATCGTCTTCGGGGCCCTTCGGGGCCTCGGCGGGCGGTCCGGCGTTCGCCGTTCCGGGCAGGGGACCGCCGGAGCTCGCCGCGGGCAGGGCGCCCTGCCGCCGGACGCGACCGGCCAGCAGCCAGAGCACGGCGCCCGGCAGCAGCCCGAGGAGCACCACCATGAACCAGGCGAACTTCGGCAGGTGCCGTACGCCGGCCTCGTCGGTGCTGAGCACGTCGAAGAGCGCGAAAAGCCACACTCCGATGAGGATCAGTGCGAGCAGCACATAGGGCATGCCCATGAGCGTAGACGCTGATCGAGGGTGGCGCCGACGGGAGGGGATGACGGGGGGTCGGGGTTCGGCTTACGCTTCCTCGGGGGGCCTGACGCTTGTTGCGAACGGGGGCCCGCTGACAGAGGAGCCTGATGCGCTTCAAAGGCATCCACCGCAGACCCCGGGGGACGAGGGACGCCGCGTACGCCCCGTCGCCGCCCGAGGCGGGGGGCCGTGTGGAACGGCGCGCGGAGCCGCGCCGGTTCCTGCCGAGGCCGCGGAGCAAGCAGCCGCGCGACCGGTTCGGCCGGTTCCGCAGGGTGCCGCGCGAGACGCCGCAGGCGCAGGCGCGCGAGGCGCAGGACGTCCTGGGCCGCGAGGCGCAGGAGGCACAGCAGCTCCTGGGACGCGAGGCGCAGGCCACCGGAGGGTCCGCCGCCGGACGGGCCGCGGGCGGACGCGGCGCCACGGGGTGGTCCGCCAGGGAGCAGGCCGCCAGGGGGCAGGACGCCCTGACGCCGCGCTCGGCCGCCGACGCCGCCGCACGCCTGCCGGGCTCGGTCCCCGAGCGCCCGCCGGGACGCGCGCCGGGCCGTCCTGAGGCCGGTTCCGATGCCCGCCCCCGCGTCTACTCCTGGAGCGACTTCGAGCTCGACGACGAGCCCGGCGCCGAGCCGCCGCCGCGCGCTCGGCCGCGCCGGCCCGGGGCGCCGCGGATGGCCGACGGGCTGGACCATTGTGGCGTCCTGGAGAGCGTCCTGTACCGGCAGTGGGATGAGCGCCGGGGCCCGCCGCCGCCCGAGGTGATCCGGGCCGTCGACAGCCTGGCCGCGCTGCCCGACCAGCTGAAGGTGAAGCTGGCGGGCGGGCTGGAGGGCATCTACGTCGGGCCCGGCGGCGTCCCGCAGCTGGACGACATGGGCCACCTGCGCGACCGGCCGCTGCCGTCCGGCCGGGCGACCTGGGACATCTGCGCGGGCGCGTACGGCGACGGCAAGATCGTCGTGGGCGACCGGCCGTCCCCGACCCCCGACGTGATGATGCACGAGGTCGGGCACGCCCTCGACGACATCGACGGGGAGGACGGCTGGCGCTCCGACAGCCCGGCGTTCCGCGAGCTGTACGAGCGGTGCCGGCCGCATCTCGCCAGCGAGTTCCACCGGCAGCCCGACACGCTGGGCCGCCGCGAGTTCTTCGCCGACGCGTTCGCGGCGATCTCCGCCCGGCAGCGGCCCGCTTTGGTCGATATGCTCGCCGGCGACATCCGAATGGCGCTGGACGTCATGCTCTTCTTCAACCGCAGGTACGGAATCTGATGCAGGCCGGCGACGATGAGCACCGAAGGTGATCGACGATGTACGTGATCCGGCTTCCCGATGGCACGCTCCGGGTCCCTCACAGCGTCCTCGGCGACTCCGGTGAGGGCCGGGACGAGGGGCGGATCATCGCCCAGGCCTACGTGGAGATCGGCCCCGGCGATCCCGACTACGACCGGCTGCTGCCCGGGTCCGTCACCGAGGAGGAGATGGAGGACAGGCGGCGGGAGTGGCGGGACGGGGACGAGGAACTGCTCCGCGTGTTCGAGGAGTACAAGGCCGGCCGGAGCGAGGACTGACCACCGAAAGAGGCGCCGCGCGGCCCTTCCCTTTCGAACGAGCTCAGCCCGTAACCCCGGCCCCGAACGGTCGCTCAGGCGCTGCGATCGCGTCCGAAGGCAGTTCCGAGCCTGCGAGGAACTGATCGCGAAGCGAGCCCCTGGGCGAGTCGGAGCGATGCAGCGATCGCCGCATGCGCGACAAGCGACGAGCCGCCAGGCGAGGAGCGCAGCTCGCGCATGCAATAAGCACAGCGTGGAGGTTCGGGGGACTTCCGCCACGCCTGCCGTGCTGGAGCTTGCCGGCTTGTCTCCGGGCCGAGACTTCTTCAGGGGGGCTGGGCGAAGCTTCGGGCCGGGATGTGCCAGGGGTGGTGCCGGGGGGCGGGGCCCCCTGCCGATGGCCGGTGGGCCGTCGCGGAGGTCGTGGGGGTCGCCCCCCGCGGTGTCAGCGCGCGACCGGCTCTTCTCCGCGGAGCAGAGCGTGCACTTCGGACTCGCGGAAGCGGCGGTGGCCCCCGGGAGTGCGGATGCTGCTGATCCGACCGGCCGCGGCCCAGCGCGTAACCGTCTTCGGATCGACCCGGAAGAGGGCGGCGACCTCTCCGGGGGTCAGCAGGCGCTCGCTGGTGCTTTCCACGTTTTCTCTCCCCCTTTGTCCCGCTCTCGGCGCGGGTGGACTGTTTCCTAGTGTGGCGGGTCAAGACCGATTTCTCCCTTGTTTTCGGAAAAGATCACGCTGAGTAGCCTCCTGAACAGCGGCGATGACGCGAAGTTAGTGTGTCATCGGGCACAATCGTCACCTCGATCACGCCAGGTGCGTACCGTCCCTGGTGAGAGGCCCGCCGGATAGGCTCCCTGGCATGGCGGATCTGGTGTCGCTCGAAGAGATCGAAGGGGCGGCGGAACGGCTGGCCGGAATGGCGGTCCGCACTCCGCTCGTGCCGTTCCCGCTGTCGGATCCGGCGTTGCTGGTGAAGGTCGAATCGCTTCAGCCGATCGGCGCGTTCAAGCTGCGCGGCGCGTACGCGACGATCTCCGCACTTCCCGAACGGGTGCGCGAACGCGGCGTGGTCGCCCATTCCAGTGGCAACCACGCGCAGGCGGTCGCGTTCGCGGCGCGCGCCTTCGGGATCCGCGCGGTCCTTGTGGTCCCCCACACCGCCCCGGCGGTGAAGGTGGAGGCGTGCATGGCGCTCGGCGCGGAGATCGTCTACGTGGAGCCGACCATGGAGGCGCGGACCGCCACGGCCGGCAAGCTCGCGGACGCGCACGGCTTCACCCTCGTCCCGCCGTTCGAGGACCGCCGGATCATCGCGGGGCAGGGCACCGTCGGGCTGGAGATCGTCCGGGACCGCCCCGACGTCGAGGTGGTCCTGGTGCCGGTCGGCGGGGGCGGGCTGATCTCCGGGGTCGCGGCGGCGGTGAAGCGGCTGCGGCCGGAGGCGAAGGTGATCGGGGTGGAGCCGGAGCTGGCCGCCGACGCCCGCGCGTCCGTGCTGGCGGGACGGCCGGTGGCGTGGCCGCCGGAGGACACCGCGCGGACCGTCGCCGACGCGCTGCGCGCCCAGCGGGTGGGCGACCTGACCTTCGCGCACATCCGGGAGTTCGTCGACGGCATCGTCGCGGTGAGCGAGGACGAGATCCGGCAGGCGATGCGGCGGCTGGCGCGGGAGGCGCGGCTGATCGCCGAACCGGGCGGCGCCGTCGCGACCGCCGCCTATCTCTTCCGCGGGGACGAGCTTCCGCCCGCGCACACCTATGTATCGGTGCTGTCGGGCGGCAACGTGGAGCCCGCGCTGCTGGCCGAGGCGATCGCCTGACCCCGACCCGGAGCGGAGGCGCGTGGAGGGCCGGGTAGTCTCGAGGCGTCATGCGTACGGTATTCCTCTACACCCTCGCGCGGTTCGGGATCTTCCTGGCCACCGCCGCCGTGCTGGCCCTGATCGGGGCGCGCGGCCTGCTGCTGCTCGCGCTGGCCGTGCTGATCAGCGGCGTCGTGAGCTTCGTCCTGCTGTCCGGGCAGCGCGACGCGATGTCCGCCGCGGTGGTCTCCGGGGTGAAGGAGCGGCGCCGGAAGTTCGAGCGGGCGCGCACCAAGGAAGACGCCTGACCCTCCCCGCGGTGAGTTCGGGCGCGGCCCCGTAGGGCAGGCGGTGCACGAGGCGCTCCCCGGCGGCTCTTAGGGTGGGGGCATGACCCGCGCCTCTCTCGACAAGCAGCCGGCCGACGTCGCGGCGATGTTCGACCGGACCGCCGAGCGTTACGACCTGCTCAACAGCCTCATGACCGGCGGGCAGGACCGGCGCTGGCGGCAGGAGGTCGTCAAGGCGGTGGACGCCCGTCCGGGCGAGCGGATCCTGGACCTGGCCGCCGGCACGGGCACCTCGTCGGTGCCCTTCGCCGACGCGGGCGCGCACACGGTGGCCTGCGACTTCTCGCTGGGGATGCTGCGGGTCGGGGTGGGCCGGCAGGCGGGTGTGCGGAGGCTGAGCTTCGTGGCCGGCGACGCGCTGCGGCTGCCGTTCTCCGACGGGGCGTTCGACGCGGTGACCATCTCGTTCGGGCTGCGGAACGTGGCCGACACCGAGGCGGCGCTGCGCGAGCTGCGCCGGGTGGCCAGGCCGGGCGGGCGGCTGCTGGTGTGTGAGGTCAGTCACCCGCCGAACGCGCTGCTGCGCCTCGGTCACCGCGCGCACCTGAAGGTCGGTCTCCCCACGCTGGCGCGGGTCAGCAGCAATCCCGACTCCTATACCTACCTCGCCGAGTCGACCCTCGCCTGGCCGGACCAGGCGGAGCTGGCGCGGCGGATCCAGGCCGCGGGCTGGCGCGAGGTGCGCTGGCGCGATCTCACCTTCGGTGTCGTCGCGCTGCACCACGCCGTCAATCCGGGCTGACCCTGGGGCGGTCCGGCCACAGACCCAATTTCGGACCGGTCCAAAACCGAGGTGGTCGAGAGGTACCCATTGACCGCCCAGAGGGAATAGACTCCACCCGGATCCTTGTGAAGTACTTCACAAGCGAACGAGCTAAAGAGGAACGCAGTGACCGACTCCACCCGGCAGCGGCAGGCAGATGTCATCGTCGTCGGGGCCGGACCCGCCGGGGCCTCCACCTCCTACTGGCTGGCCCAGTCCGGCCTGGACGTGCTGTTGCTGGAGAAGGCCACGTTCCCGCGCGACAAGATCTGCGGTGACGGGCTCACTCCACGCGCCGTCCGCGCGCTGATCGCCATGGGCGTCGACGTCAACGCCCCCGGCTGGGCGCGCAACCAGGGGCTGCGCATCTACGGCGGCGGCGTCAAGGTCGAGCTGCCCTGGCCCGAGCTGGCGAGCTTCCCCGACTACGGCCTGGTCCGCACCCGGATGGACTTCGACCAGCTGCTGGCCGAGCACGCCGCCAAGGCCGGCGCCCGGCTGCTGCAGGGCTGCAACGTCACCGGCCCGATCCTGGACGAGCGCACCGACCGCATCACCGGCGTCACCGCCAAATACCAGGGCGAAGAGGTCGAGTTCCACGCCCCGCTGGTGGTCGCCGCCGACGGCGGCTCCACCCGGCTCTCGCTGGCCATGGGCCTGCGCCGGCGCGACGACCGTCCCCTGGGCGTCGCGGTCCGCCGCTACTTCGAGACCCCCCGCCACGACGACGACTACATGGAGGCGTGGCTGGAGCTGTGGGACGGGCAGCGCCTCCTCCCCGGCTACGGCTGGGTGTTCCCGGTCGGCGACGGCACCTCCAACGTCGGGCTCGGCCTGCTCAACACCAGCAAGGCGTTCCAGAACGTCGACTACCGCGGCATGCTCAAGGGCTGGTGCGCGAACATGCCCGAGGAGTGGCGGTTCGACGAGGACCACGCCACCGGCCCCATCCGCGGCGCCGCGCTGCCCATGGGCTTCAACCGCCAGCCCCACTACACCCGCGGGATGCTGCTCGTCGGCGACGCCGGCGGCATGATCAACCCGTTCAACGGCGAGGGCATCGACTACGCGCTGGAGTCCGGCCGGCTGGCCGCCGAGATCATGGTGCAGGCGCTGGCCCGCCGCACCCCGGCGCAGCGCGAGCGGACCCTGTACGAGTACCCGCGCATCCTCAAGGACGAGCACGGCGGCTACTTCACCCTCGCCCGCGTCTTCGTGCAGGCCATCGGCGACCCGCGGATCATGAAGTTCCTGACCGCGCACGGGCTGCCGCACCCGACGCTGATGCGCTTCACGCTCAAGCTGCTGGCCAACCTCACCGACCGCCGCGGCGGTGACTCGATGGACCGCGTCATCAACGCGATGCAGAAGGTGGCGCCCGCGGCATGAGAGAGGCGACCGGGAGCACGCCATGAACGGCGAGCGGCAGAACGCGACCGTGGGACGGCCCATGGACACCACGGCGGGAAGAGGGCGTCGCAGGGCGCCCTGAAGCGAGCGGAGGCGGCCGGACCTCACAGTCCCGACCCCCCGAGGGGAGTGCTATTGATCACCTTGGCTAGGGTGGCGACCCGTGTCCGTGACAGGTGTCACGAACGTGTAAAGGGTCACGCCGCCGTGGCGCGCCCGACCGGCGCCGCGCATCGCCCCGCGCGGCGCGCTTCGGCGTGCGCCACGTACAGCGCTGTACGTAGCGAGGAGAGGCAGTAGAGACATGGATCTCTATATACCGATCATTGTGCTGGGAGTGCTCGCCTTCGCCTTCGCGGCGGGCTCGGTGTTGATGGCCTCCCTCACCGGCCCCAAGCGGTGGAACCGGGCGCGGCTGGACGCCTACGAGTGCGGGATCGAGCCGACCCCGCAGCCGGTCGGCGGCGGGCGTTTCCCGGTCAAGTACTACCTCACGGCGATGCTGTTCATCGTCTTCGACATTGAGATCATCTTCCTGTACCCCTGGGCGGTCGCCTTCGACCGGCTGGGGCTTTTCGGTCTTGTGGAGATGGTCCTGTTCATCCTCACCGTGCTGGTGGCGTACGCCTACATCTGGCGGCGCGGTGGTCTGGAGTGGGATTGATGAGCGACGCAACGGCGCGCGGCGCGCGCTGGACCGAGGAGCCTGCGACGAGGGAAGCGCGCGCCATGAGGCGCGCCGGTGCGGAGCGGGGTAACAGCCATGGGTCTTGAGGAAAAACTCCCCAGCGGGTTCCTGCTGACGACGGTCGAGCAGGTCGCCGGATGGGCGCGCGCCAGCTCGATGTGGCCTGCCACGTTCGGGCTGGCCTGCTGCGCGATCGAGATGATGGCGGCCGGCGACCCGCGGCACGACTTCTCCCGGTGGGGGATGGAGCGTGCCTCGGCGACGCCGCGGCAGGCCGACCTGATGATCGTCGCGGGCCGGGTGAGCCAGAAGATGGCCCCGGTGCTGCGGCAGATCTACGACCAGATGACCGAGCCCAAGTGGGTCATCGCGATGGGCGTGTGCGCCTCGTCCGGCGGCATGTTCAACAACTACGCGGTCGTGCAGGGCGTGGACCACATCGTCCCGGTGGACATCTACCTGCCCGGCTGCCCGCCGCGGCCGGAGATGCTGCTGGACGCCATCCTGAAGCTGCACGACAAGGTGATGAACACCAAGCTCGGCGCGCAGCGCAAGGAGCAGATCGCCGAGCTGGAAGAGGCCAAGCGCCGCCGGCTCCCGCTGCTCGGCCAGCCCGGAGGTGTCTCGTGAGTTCTCAGCATCCGGAGCAGAAGGCCGAGCAGGCCGCCGACCAGCTGCCCGCGCAGGCGCCCGAGGAGCGCCGGGAGCAGCCGGTCGCGCGGATGGGCATGTTCGGCGCCAAGACCACCGGCGACACCTCCGGGTACGGGGGGCTGGTCGTCCGGCAGAGCCCGAAGGTGTCGGCGCCCCGGCCGTACGGCGGCCCGGAGGGCGCGGCGGAGGCCGGTCCGTTCGACGCGGTCGCCGACGAGCTGGAGCGGACGCTGCCCGGCTTCGGCGACGCGATCGAGCGGGTCGTGGTCGACCGCGGCGAGATGACCTTCTTCGTGCGGCGGGAGCACCTCAAGGCGGTCGCGCAGACCATGCGGGACCAGCCCGACCTGCGGTTCGAGCTGTGCTCGGGCGTGTCCGGGGTGCACTACCCGCAGGACGCGGGCGCCGAGCTGCACGCCGTCTACCACCTGCTGTCGATCACCCACAACCGGCGGGTGCGGCTGGAGGTCACCTGCCCCGACGCCGACCCGCACATCCCCTCGATCGTCGGGGTCTACCCGACCAACGACTGGCACGAGCGCGAGACCTACGACTTCTTCGGGATCGTGTTCGACGGGCACCCGGCGCTGACCCGCATCGAGATGCCCGACGACTGGGTGGGCCACCCGCAGCGCAAGGACTACCCGCTCGGCGGCATCCCCGTCGAGTACCGGGGGGCGGAGATCCCGCCGCCTGATGAGCGGAGGTCGTACGTATGAGCCCCTCCACCAAGTACACCGAGTACGACGCCTACGCCGCCGACCAGGCCGCCGAGGGCAAGGTCTTCGACGTCTCCGGCCAGGACTGGGACCAGGTCGTGGCCGGTGCCGAGGACCTCGGTGACGAGCGGCTGGTCATCAACATGGGGCCGCAGCACCCGTCCACGCACGGCGTGCTGCGGATCATCCTCACGCTGGACGGCGAGACGGTGAACGAGGCGCGGGTGGGCATCGGCTACCTGCACACCGGCATCGAGAAGAACATGGAGTTCCGCACCTGGACGCAGGGCACCACGTTCTGCACCCGGATGGACTACCTGGCGCCGATCTTCAACGAGACGGCGTACTGCCTGGGCGTGGAGAAGCTGCTGGGGATCACCGAGCAGGTGCCGGAGCGGGCCCAGATCATCCGGGTGATGATGATGGAGCTCAACCGGATCTCCTCGCACCTGGTGGCGATCGCCACGTTCGGCCTGGAGCTGGGCGCGACCACGGTCATGCTCAACGGGTTCATCGAGCGCGAGTACACCCTTGACCTCTTCGAGGAGATCACGGGTCTGCGGATGAACATGGCCTACGTGCGGCCGGGCGGTGTCGCGCAGGACCTGCCGAGCGGCGCGCTCAGCAAGATCCGCGACTACCTCGACCGGATGCCCAAGCGCATCCAGGCGATGCGCAAGCTGATGGACGCCAACCCGGTCTACCTGGCGCGCACGAAGGACATCGCGTACCTGGACCTGACCGGGTGCATGGCGCTGGGCATCACCGGCCCGGTGCTGCGGTCGACGGGCCTGCCGTGGGACCTGCGCAAGTCGCAGCCGTACTGCGGTTACGAGACCTACGACTTCGAGGTCGCCACCGAGGAGAGCTGCGACGTCTACGGCCGCTACCTCGTCCGGATGACCGAGATGGAGGAGTCCCTGAAGATCGTCGAGCAGTGCGTGGAGCGGCTGCAGTCGGTCAAGGGCCCGGTGATGGTCGAGGACAAGAAGATCGGCTGGCCGGCGCAGCTGGCGATCGGCGCGGACGGGATGGGCAACTCGCCCCGGCACATCGCGCACATCATGGGCACCTCGATGGAGGCCCTGATCCACCACTTCAAGCTGGTGACCGAGGGCTTCCGGGTGCCGGCCGGGCAGGCGTACGCGGCGATCGAGTCGCCGCGCGGCGAGCTGGGCGCGCACGTGGTCAGCGACGGCGGCACGCGGCCGTACCGGGTGCACTTCCGCGACCCGTCCTTCACCAACCTGCAGGCCGTCCCCGCGATGTGCGAGGGCAGCATGGTGGCGGACGTGATCGCGGCGGTCGCGAGTCTCGACCCGGTCATGGGAGGTGTGGACCGATGAGGTGTGCACAGCCTCTGTTCGGCAGCATGGTGGCCCCGAGCACATTCGCGGCGGTGGCGAGTCTCGACCCGGTGATGGGGGGTGTGGACCGATGACGGAACAGCAGGAGGCGGCCGTGGAGGCGGCCGAGGCCGAGCGGGAGTACGAGCCCGCGGTGCGCGAGCGGCTGGAGCGGGACGCCAAGGAGATCATCGCCCGCTATCCCAAGCCGCGTTCGGCGCTGCTGCCGATGCTGCACCTGGTGCAGTCGGTGGACGGGTACGTCTCGCAGCGCGGCACGGAGTTCTGCGCCGAGCAGCTGGGCATCACGCCCGCGCAGGTGACCGGGGTGTCGACCTTCTACACCATGTACAAGCGCGCGCCGGTCGGGGAGTACCACGTCGGCGTCTGCATCAACACGCTGTGCGCGATCATGGGCGGCGACCAGATCTGGGACGAGCTCAGCGACCATCTGGGCGTGGGTCACGACGAGGCCACCCCGGACGGCCGGGTCAGCCTGGAGCGGATCGAGTGCAACGCCGCCTGCGACTTCGCCCCGGTGATGACGGTCAACTGGGAGTTCTTCGACAACATGACTCCCGAGCGGGCCAAGGCGCTGGTCGACGACCTGCGCCAGGGCAGGGACGTGCGTCCCTCGCGGGGCCCGTCCGGGCTGTGCTCGTGGAAGGACGCCTCGCGCGTGCTGGCCGGGTTCCCCGACGGGCGCGCGGGCGAGGGCGTCCAGGCGGGGCCCGAGTCGCTGGTCGGCCTGAAGCTGGCCAAGGAGCGCGGCTGGGCGGCGCCGAGCGCCGACGCCGACCGCGAGCGGCCGGACGAGCCGGTCACGCCCGGCGAGATCACCGACCCGCCGCCGAACGAGCCGGGCAAGCCGATCGGCGGGGACGTGAAGCCCGGTTCGCAGGAGGGCCGCAACCAATGACCTACTCATTGCCACGCCTCCGGCGCGGCGGGCCATGGCGCTTTGACGCCCGGTCTTCCCTCGTCGGTCGTCCCTCCCTCCTCAGTCCAGACCAGGCGGCGCCATGACCACCCTCACCCCCATCCTCACCAGGAACTGGGACCAGGAAGACTCGTTCACCCGGGCGGGCTACGAGCGCGCCGGGGGCTACACGTCGCTGCGCAAGGCGCTGACCATGGAGCCGGACGCGATCGTCCAGGCGGTCAAGGACTCGGGCCTGCGCGGCCGCGGCGGCGCGGGCTTCCCCACCGGGATGAAGTGGGGCTTCCTGCCGCCGAGCAGCCCGAACCCGCGCTACCTGGTCGTCAACGCGGACGAGTCCGAGCCGGGCACGTGCAAGGACATCCCGCTGATGATGGCCAACCCGCACGTGCTGGTCGAGGGCATCATCATCAGCTCGTTCGCGATCCGCTCCAACCACGCGTTCATCTACGTGCGCGGTGAGGTGCTGCACGTGATCCGCCGCCTGCAGCAGGCGGTGGCGGAGGCGTACGAGGCCGGCTACCTGGGCCGGGACATCCTCGGCTCCGGCTACGACCTGGAACTGGTCGTGCACACGGGCGCCGGCGCCTACATCTGCGGCGAGGAGACGGCGCTGCTGGACTCCCTGGAGGGGTACCGCGGCCAACCGAGGCTCAAGCCTCCCTTCCCTGCGGTCGCGGGGCTCTACGGCGGCCCCACCGTTATCAACAACGTGGAGTCGATCGCCTCGGTTCCCTCGATCGTCGAGAACGGCGCGGATTGGTTCGCCGCGATGGGCACCGAGAAGTCCCAGGGGTACGGGATCTTCTCGCTGTCGGGGCATGTCACCAGGCCGGGGCAGTACGAGGCGCCGCTGGGCATCACGCTGCGCGAGCTGCTCGACATGGCGGGCGGGATCCGCGACGGGCACCGGCTGAAGTTCTGGACGCCGGGCGGCTCGTCCACCCCGATCTTCACCGACCAGCACCTGGACGTTCCGCTGGACTTCGAGTCGGTGGGGGCGGCCGGGTCCATGCTCGGCACCCGGGCGCTGCAGATCTTCGACGAGACCACCTGCGTGGTGCGGGCGGTGCTGCGCTGGTCGGAGTTCTACGCGCACGAGTCGTGCGGCAAGTGCACGCCGTGCCGCGAAGGCACGTACTGGTACAAGCAGATGCTCAAGCGGCTGGAGGCCGGGCAGGGCGAGGAGAAGGACCTGGAGACCCTCCTCGACCTGTCCGACAACATCCTGGGCCGGTCGTTCTGCGCCCTGGGCGACGGCGCGACCAGCCCGGTGGTGTCCTCCATCAAGCTGTTCCGCGAGGAGTACCTGCAGCACTTCGAGCAGGGCGGCTGTCCGTTCGACAAGGCCGCCTCCACCCTCTGGGGAGGTGGGACCAAGTGACCGCGACCAAGCCCGAGGCGCCGGTCGAGAAGCGCGAGGACATGGTGGCCGTCACCATCGACGGCTTCGAGATCGAGGTGCCCAAGGGCACGCTGATCATCCGGGCCGCCGAGCTGCTGGGCATCCAGATCCCGCGGTTCTGCGACCATCCGCTGCTGGACCCGATCGGGGCGTGCCGGCAGTGCCTGGTGGAGATCCCCGACGCCGGCAACGGCCGGGGGATGCCCAAGCCCCAGGCGTCCTGCACCACCACGGTGATGCCGGGCATGGTCATCAAGACCCAGCTCACCTCGCCGGTGGCCGACAAGGCCCAGCACGGCGTGATGGAGCTGCTGCTCATCAACCACCCGCTGGACTGCCCGATCTGCGACAAGGGCGGCGAGTGCCCGCTGCAGAACCAGGCGATGTCGAACGGGCGGGGCGAGACGCGGTTCACCGAGGCCAAGCGGACCTTCCCCAAGCCGATCGCGCTGTCCACCGAGGTGCTGCTCGACCGGGAGCGCTGCATCCAGTGCGCCCGCTGCACCCGGTTCTCCGACCAGATCGCCGGGGACGCGTTCATCGACCTGTTCGAGCGCGGCGCCAAGGAGCAGGTGGGCGCGGCCGACGGGAAGCCGTTCCAGTCCTACTTCTCCGGCAACACGGTGCAGATCTGCCCCGTGGGAGCGCTGACCGGGGCGGCGTACCGGTTCCGGTCGCGGCCGTTCGACCTGGTGTCCTCGCCGAGCACGTGCGAGCACTGCGCGTCCGGCTGCGCGCTGCGCACCGACCACCGGCGCGGGAAGATCACCCGGCGGCTGGCCGGTGACGACCCGCAGGTGAACGAGGAGTGGAACTGCGACAAGGGCCGGTGGGCGTTCACCTACGCCACCCAGCCCGACCGGCTCACGCACCCGCTGGTGCGGAACCAGGACGGGGTCCTGGAGACCGCGTCCTGGCCGGAGGCGCTCACCCTCGCCGCCCGGGGCCTGTCGGCCGCGAAGGGGCGGGCGGGCGTGCTGACCGGAGGCCGGGTGACCCTCGAGGACGCCTACGCCTACGCCAAGTTCGCCCGGGTCGCGCTCGGCACCAACGACATCGACTTCCGGGCCCGCGCGCACTCGCGCGAGGAGGCCGAGTTCCTGGCCTCGTCCGTGGCGGGACGGCCGATCGAGGTGACCTACTCCGACCTGGAGAAGGCCCCGGCGGTGCTGCTGGCGGGATTCGAGCCGGAGGAGGAGTCGCCGATCGTCTTCCTGCGGCTGCGCAAGGCGTTCCGCAAGAGCGGGCTGCGGGTCTTCGCGGTCGCTCCGTTCGCCACCCGCGGTCTGCGGAAGGTGGGCGGCACGCTGCTGCCGGCGCTGCCGGGCGCGGACGCCGAGGTCCTCGGCTCGCTGGTCGCCGACGGGCAGAGCACCGAGGCCAGGCGGCTGCTGGAGCAGCCCGGCGCGGTGATCCTGGTCGGGGAGCGGCTGGCGTCCAGCCCGGGCGCGCTGTCCAGCGTGCACCGGCTGGCGCAGGTCACCGGCGCCCGGGTCGGCTGGGTGCCGCGCCGGGCCGGTGAGCGCGGCGCGATCGAGGCCGGGGCGCTGCCCGGGCTGCTGCCGATCGGCCGCCCGGTCACCGACCCCGAGGCGCGCGCCGAGGTCGCCCGCACCTGGAACGTCGCCGAGCTGCCCGCCGCCCCCGGACGGGACGGGGCGGGCATCGTCGCCGCCGCGGCCGCCGGGGAACTGGGCGCGCTGCTGGTCGGCGGCGTCGACCCCTACGACCTGCCCGACCCGGGCGCGGTGCTGGCCGCGCTGGAGGCCGCGCCGTTCGTGGTGAGCCTGGAGCAGCGGGTCAGCGCGGTCACCGACCGCGCCGACGTGGTGCTGCCGGTCGCGGCGGTCGCGGAGAAGTCCGGGACGTTCGTCGACTGGGAGGGCCGCGGCCGCCCGTTCGACACCGTGCTGAGGTCCGCCGGGCGGATGTCGGACCTGCGGGTGCTGGACGCGCTCGCCGGCGAGATGGACGTCCACCTGGCGCTGCCCGAACCGGAGGCCGCCAAGCGGGAGCTGACCGCGCTGGGCGCCTACCGGGGCGAGCGACCCGCGGCGCCGAGCGTGTCGCCGGGCGTGCAGCCGCAGCCGGAGTCCGGGCAGGCGCTGCTGGCGGCCTGGCGGATGCTGCTGGACAAGGGCCGGCTGCAGGACGGCGAGCCGTACCTGGCGGGCACCGCGAAGGCGGCGGTGGCCCGGCTGTCGCCCGCGACCGCCGCCGAGATCGGCGCCGCCGAGGGCGGGACGGTCACGGTGGCGTCCGGGCGCGGAACGGTGACGCTGCCGCTGGAGACCACTCCCGACCTTCCGGACCGGGTGGTGTGGCTGCCGGTGAACTCCGCCGGCTGCGCCCTCTACCGCGATCTGGGCGCGGACGCGGGAAGCGTCGTCACGATCTCTGCCGGAGGCGCGTCATGAGCACGAGGGTGTCGTCCGTACTCGCGGCAGGGCCCGCGCCGACCGACCCCACGCTGGAGAGCTTCGGCCGCGACCCGTGGTGGCTGATCGGCGGCAAGGTGCTGGCGATCTTCGCCTTCCTGGTCCTGACGGTGCTGATCACGATGTGGATCGAGCGGCGCGTCATCGGCCGGATGCAGCTGCGGGTCGGCCCCAACCGGGCCGGGCCTTTCGGCCTGCTGCAGGCGCTCGCCGACGGCGTCAAGCTGGCGTTGAAGGAGGACATCGTCCCGCGCCAGGTCGACAAGGTGGTGTTCGTGCTGGCGCCGATCATGTCGGCGGTTCCGGCGTTCATCTCCTTCGCGATCATTCCGTTCGGGCCGACGGTGTCGGTGTTCGGGCATCACACGCCGCTGCAGGGCACGGACCTGCCGGTGGCGGTGCTGGTGGTGCTGGCGATGTCGTCGATGGGCGTGTACGGGATCGTGCTGGCCGGGTGGTCGTCGATGTCGCCGTACTCGCTGCTGGGCGGGTTGCGGTCCTCGGCGCAGGTGATCTCCTACGAGATCGCGATGGGGCTGTCGTTCGTGGCGGTGTTCCTGTTCGCGGGGACGATGTCGACCACGGGGATCGTCAACGCGCAGGCCGACCGCTGGTTCATCCTGCTGCTGCTGCCCTCGTTCATCATCTATGTGATCACGATGATGGGGGAGTCGAACCGGATCCCCTTCGACCTGCCCGAGGGTGAGGGCGAGCTGGTCGGGGGGTTCCACACCGAGTACTCCTCGCTGAAGTTCGCGATGTTCTTCCTGGCGGAGTACATCAACCTGGCCACGCTGTCGGCGCTGGCGACGACGCTGTTCCTGGGCGGGTGGCGGGCCCCGGCGCCGATCTCCACGGTGTGGGAGGGCGCGAACGCGGGCTGGTGGCCGGTGCTGTGGTTCCTGGTGAAGATGGGGCTGTTCATCTTCTTCTTCATCTGGCTCCGGGGTTCGCTGCCGCGGGTGCGCTACGACCAGTTGATGCGGCTGGGCTGGAAGGTCCTGATGCCGGCCTCGCTCGGCTGGATCCTGCTGGTGGCCACGGTCCGCGCGCTGCGCAACGAGGGCTACGACATGCAGCAGATCGCGCTGTACGCCGCGATCGTCGCCGGCGTGGTGCTGGTGGCCACGGTTCTGTGGGAGCTGCTGCGCGGCGAGGGCGACAAGGACAAGCAGATCGTCCCCGACGTCGGCTCCGGCGGGCCCAAGAAGGGCGGCGCCGCGGCCGCGGCCGGTTTCCCGGTGCCCCCGATGGACGCCCCGCACTACCACGGCCGCAGCACGGAGACCCCGTCGCGGCCGGCCACGACCACGACCACGCGTGAGGAGGTCGGAAGTGGGACTCACTGACTTCCTGAACCCGGTCAAGGGGTTCGGGGTCTCGTTCCATCAGATGTTCATGAAGAGCGAGACCGTCCAGTACCCCGAGGTGAAGAAGCCGACCGCACCGCGCTTCCACGGACGGCACCAGCTCAACCGGTGGCCGGACGGGCTGGAGAAGTGCGTCGGCTGCGAGCTGTGCGCGTGGGCGTGCCCGGCGGACGCCATCTACGTGGAGGGCGCCGACAACACCGACGACGAGCGCTACTCTCCGGGCGAACGGTACGGACGCGTCTACCAGATCAACTACCTGCGCTGCATCCTGTGCGGGCTGTGCATCGAGGCGTGCCCCACCCGGGCGCTGACGATGACCAACGAGTACGAGCTGGCCGACGACAGCCGCGAGAGCCTGATCTACACCAAGGACATGCTGCTGGCCCCGCTCCGCGAGGGCATGGAGACGCCGCCGCACGCGATGCGGCTGGGCGAGACCGAGGAGGACTACTACCGCCTCGGCCTGAAGTCGTCCGACGAGGGCGCCCCCTCCGGGCCCGGCTCCGGTTCCGGTGAGAGGAGTGAGCCCAAGTGACCAGTCCCGACGTGGTCGTGGTGGCGCAGGTCGCCGACGCCCAGCCGGGAGAGCCGTTCATCTTCTGGCTGCTGGCCGTGGTGTCGGTCTGCGCCGCACTCGGCATGATCTTCATGCGGCGCGCGGTGCACTCGGCGCTGCTGCTGGCCACGGTGATGCTGTCGCTGGCCGCGCTGTACGCGGTGCAGGACGCGCCGTTCCTGGCGTTCGTCCAGGTGATCGTGTACACCGGCGCGGTGCTGATGCTCTTCCTGTTCGTGCTGATGCTGGTCGGCGTCAGCTCCACCGACTCGCTGGTGGAGACGATCCGCGGCCAGCGGCTGTGGGCCGCGGTCGCCGCGCTCGGCTTCCTGGTGCTGCTGGCCGCCGGGCTCGGCAACGCCGCGCTGGGCGACTCGGCCGGGCTGCGGGCCGCCAACGGCGACGGCGGCAACGTCGTCGGGCTCGCCCGGCTGCTGTTCAGCAAGTACGTGTTCGCGTTCGAGGCCACCAGCGCGCTGCTCATCACCGCGGCGCTGGGCGCCATGGTGCTCGCGCACCGCGAGCGGCTGACGCCCAAGCCCACCCAGCGCGACCTGGCCGAGAAGCGGTTCGAGCGGTTCGCCGTCGGCGGCGCCCACCCGGGCCCGCTGCCCGGCCCCGGCACCTACGCCCGGCACAACGCGGTCGACATGCCCGCGCTGCTGCCCGACGGCAGCGTCTCGGAGCTGTCCATCAACCCGGTCATCGCCGCCCGCACCGACACCTCGGAGCGGCACGCCGACCTGTACGGCGGCAGCGAGGAGCAGGCCGTGGAGGAGGACGTCGCCGCGGTCAAGGCGGTGACGGAGGAGTCCGAGGACGCCAACGCCGAAGAGCGCACGGTGAAGGCCGGCCTGCCGGCGCCGGGCGGCGAGGGCGGCTCCGGCGGCTCGGGGTCCGGTTCCGCCGGCTCCGGCTCCGAGACCGAAGGCGAGGCTGGCAAATGAGTCCGGGACACTACCTGGCGCTCTCGGCGATCCTGTTCACCATCGGCGCCGTGGGCGTCCTGGTGCGCCGCAACGCGATCGTGGTCTTCATGTGCGTCGAGCTCATGCTCAACGCGACCAACCTGGCGTTCGTGACGTTCGCCAGGATGCACGGCAACCTCGACGGGCAGATCATCGCGTTCTTCGTGATGGTGGTGGCCGCGGCGGAGGTCGTGGTGGGCCTGGCGATCATCATGACCATCTTCCGGACCCGCAGGTCCTCGTCGGTCGACGACGCGAACCTGCTGAAGTACTGAGAGGTCGGGGATGAAAGCGGAAGGCATCCAGGCCCTGGCCTGGCTCCTGGTCGCGCTGCCGCTGGCCGGCGCGGCGATCCTGCTGCTGGGCGGGCGCCGCACCGACAAGTGGGGGCATCTGCTCGGCGTCACCATGTCGCTGGCCTCCTTCGTGGTGGGCGCGGCGATGTTCGTCCAGATGCTCGGGTACGGGGCGGAGGAACGGCGCCGCACCGTCCACCTGTGGGAGTTCCTCGACGTCGGCGCGCTGAAGGTCGACCTCGGGCTGCTGGTGGACCCGCTGTCCATCAGCTTCGTCCTGCTGATCACCGGGGTCGGGTCGCTGATCCACATCTACTCCATCGGCTACATGGCCGACGACCCCGACCGGCGCCGGTTCTTCGCCTACCTCAACCTGTTCGTCGCGGCGATGCTGCTGCTGGTGCTGGGCGACAACTACGTGGCCATGTTCCTCGGCTGGGAGGGCGTGGGCCTCGCCTCGTACCTGCTGATCGGGTTCTGGCAGTACAAGCCGACCGCGGCGGTCGCGGCGAAGAAGGCGTTCGTCGTCAACCGCGTCGGCGACATGGGCTTCCTGCTCGCGATCATGCTGATGTTCGGCACGTTCGGGACGGTCGGGTTCGAGCAGATCCTGGGCGAGGGCGCCGAGCACGTCGGGCTGGCCTCGCAGCTGAGCACCGGCACCGCGACCGCGCTGGGGCTGCTGCTCCTGGTCGGCGCGTGCGGCAAGTCGGCGCAGCTGCCGCTGCAGTCCTGGCTGCTGGACGCGATGGAGGGCCCCACCCCGGTGTCGGCCCTGATCCACGCCGCGACCATGGTGACCGCGGGCGTCTACCTGATCGTCCGGTCCGCGCCGATCTTCGAGATGTCGGCGAACGCCCAGCTGGCGGTGACCATCGTCGGCGCGGCCACGCTGCTGGCCGGTGCGATCATCGGGTGCGGCAAGGACGACATCAAGAAGGCACTGGCCGGCTCGACCATGTCGCAGATCGGCTACATGATGCTGGCCGCCGGGCTCGGCCCGGCCGGCTACGTGTTCGCGATCGCGCACCTGATCGCGCACGGCTTCTTCAAGGCGGGCCTGTTCCTGGGCGCCGGGTCGGTCATGCACGGCATGAACGACGAGGTGAACATGCGCCGGTACGGGGCGCTGCGAGCCATGATGGTCATCACCTGGGCCACGTTCGGGCTCGGCTACCTGGCCATCATCGGCTTCCCGGGGCTGTCCGGCTGGTTCACCAAGGACGGCATCATCGAGGCCGCGTTCCACAAGGGCGGCACGTCCGGGGCGATCCTGGGCACGTGCACCCTGATCGGCGCCGGCATCACCGCGTACTACATGTCGCGCGTGATGTTCATGACCTTCTACGGTGAGAAGCGCTGGGACGAGAAGGCGCACCCGCACGAGTCGCCCAAGGTCATGACCGTTCCGCTGATGCTGCTGGCGATCGGGTCGGTGTTCGCCGGCGGGTTCCTGGTCCTGGGCGGGTTCTCCGAGTTCCTCGCCCCGGTGGTGGGCGAGGCCGGGGAGCACGAGTTCCACCCGGTCACCCCGGCGAGCATCACCGCGTTCGTGCTGATGGTGATCGGCGCCGGGATCGCCTGGCGGCAGTACGGCGCCCGTCCGGTGCCGCGCGAGGCGCCCGCCGGATCGTTCGTCACGGTCGCGGCCCGCAAGGACCTCTACGGTGACGCGCTGAACGAGTCGCTGCTGATGCGGCCCGGCCAGTGGCTGACCCGGCTCGCGGTCTGGTTCGACAGCCGCGGCGTGGACGGCGTGGTCAACGGCCTGGCGGCCGGGGTCGGCGGCAGCTCCGGACGCCTCCGGCGAATCCAGACCGGCTTCGCCCGCTCCTACGCCCTCTCTATGTTCTTCGGCGCGGCGATCATCGTGGCCGCTCTCTTGGTGGTGAATGTATGACCGCCCTCTCTATGCTGTGCTCGACCGATGCGGCGATCAACGTGGCCGCGCTGCTGGTGGTGAACGTCTGATGGAAGACTTTCCCTGGCTGAGCGTCCTCATCGCCGTCCCGCTGCTGGGCGCGGTGCTGGTGGGCGTGCTGCCGCGGGCCCGCGAGACGCTGGTCAAGCAGGTCGCGCTGGGCGTCTCGCTGCTGGTCGCGGCGGGGACGCTGGTGATGGCGGCCGGTTTCGACACCGGCGGGCCGCGGTTCCAGTTCGAAGAGAAGTACTGGTGGATCAAGCAGTTCGGGGTGCACTGGGCGGTCGGCGTCGACGGCGTCGCGCTGGTGCTGATCCTGCTGTCGGTGATCCTGGTCCCGCTGGTCATCCTGGCGTCGTGGAACGAGGCGGACCGCTCCGGCGGCGTCGACGTCCCGGCCAAGCGCAGCGCGAGCCTGTACTTCGCGCTGCTGCTGGCGCTGGAGGCGATGATGATCGGCGTCTTCGCGGCGACCGACGTCTTCCTCTTCTACGTCTTCTTCGAGGCCATGCTGATCCCGGTGTACTTCCTCATCGGGTCCTACGGGGGCGCGCAGCGCTCCTACGCCGCGGTGAAGTTCCTGCTCTACTCGCTGTTCGGCGGCCTGCTGATGCTGGTCGCGGTCATCTGGCTGTACCCGCTGTCGGCGCGTCCGACCAGCGAGGGCGGCCTGGGCGCGGGGACGTTCCTGTTCTCCGAGCTGAGCCGGATGGACATCGACCCGACGACGGCCAAGTGGCTGTTCCTCGGCTTCTTCATCGCGTTCGCGATCAAGGCGCCGATGGTGCCGGTGCACACCTGGCTGCCGGACGCGGCGCAGCAGGCCCCGCCCGGCGCGCTGGTGCTGATCGTGGGCGTGCTCGACAAGGTCGGCACGTACGGCATGCTGCGGTTCTGCCTGGAGCTGTTCCCGGGCGCGGCCAAGTGGGCCACCCCGGTCGTGCTGGGCTTCGCCGTCCTGAGCATCGTCTACGGCGCGGTGCTGGCCATCGGCCAGGTCGACCTGAAGCGGCTGATCGCCTACACCTCGATCTCCCACTTCGGGTTCATCGTGCTGGGCGTGTTCGCGATGACCACCCAGGCGCAGTCCGGCGCCGCGCTCTACATGGTCAACCACGGCTTCTCCACCGGGGCGCTGTTCCTGCTGGTCGGCTTCATGATCGTGCGACGCCGGTCGGCCCGGATCGACGACTACGGCGGGGTGCAGAAGGTGGCCCCGGTGCTGGCCGGGACGTTCCTGGTCGCGGGCCTGTCCGGGCTGTCGCTGCCGGGCCTGGCGCCGTTCGTGTCGGAGTTCCTGGTCTTCACCGGCACGTTCACCCGCTACGAGGTGCCCGCGATCATCGCCACCGTCGGCATCGTCCTGGCCGCGATCTACATCCTGTGGATGTACCAGCGGACCATGGGCGGCCCGACCGCGGAGAAGGCCAAGGGGATGAAGGATCTGACCGGGCGGGAGAAGCTCGCGGTCGCCCCGATCATCGCGATCATCGTGGCGCTCGGGTTCTTCCCGCAGCCGCTGCTCAAGGTGATCAACCCCTCGGTGGAGCAGACCCTGGTCCGGCTGGACCAGCGCGACCCGGCGCCGACGATCACCGGCCATGTCGCTGAGAACGGAGCCCGTCCATGAGCCTCACCAGTCATCTGGGCGCGGCCGTCACCGCGCTCGACGCCCCGGCCCGCGGCGTCCTCGCCGACGGCGAGATCCGCGCGCCGCACATCGAGTACGGCCAGCTCGCCCCGATGCTGCTGGTCTTCGGTGTCGCCATCGCCGGCGTGCTGGTCGAGGCGTTCGCCGGGCGGAAGCTGCGCTTCCCGCTGCAGGTCGCCCTGGCCTTCCTGGGCCTGGGCGGCGGGTTCGTCTGGACGATCGTGCTGGCCTGGCGCGACAAGCCGTTCACCGTGGCCGCCGAGGGCGCGCTCGCGGTGGACGGCCCCACCCTGTTCCTGCAGGGCACCATCCTGGTGCTGGCGCTGATCAGCCTGCTGCTGATCATCGAGCGGAAGCAGGAGCACTTCGCGGCCCAGGCGTCGGCGCTGCCGGGTAGCGAGGCCGAGCAGGAGGCGACGGCGGCCGGGATCACCCAGACCGAGGTGTTCCCGCTGATGACCTTCGCGGTCGCGGGGATGCTGATGTTCCCCGCGGCCAACGACCTGCTCACCATGTTCGTGGCGCTGGAGATCCTGTCGCTGCCGCTGTACCTGCTGTGCGGGCTGGCCCGCCGGCGGCGGCTGCTGTCGCAGGAGGCGGCGGTCAAGTACTTCCTCCTGGGCGCGTTCTCCTCGGCGTTCTTCCTGTACGGGGCGGCGCTGCTGTACGGCTACGCCGGTTCGGTGCGGCTGTCGGTGATCGGTGCGCAGCTCAGCCGGGACGCGGGCAGCGAGACGCTGCTGCTGGCCGGGGTGGCGCTGCTGTCGGTGGGGCTGCTGTTCAAGCTGGGCGCGGTCCCGTTCCACATGTGGAAGCCCGACGTCTACCAGGGCGCCCCGACCCCGATCACCGCGCTGATGGCGTCCTGCACGCTGGTGTCGGCGTTCGGCGCGATGCTGCGGGTGTTCTACGTCGCGCTGGAGAACCTGCGGTGGGACTGGCGGCCCGCGATGTGGGGTGTGGCCATTCTCACCATGATCGCCGGCGCGGTGATCGCGATCACCCAGAGCGACGTCAAGCGGATGCTGGCCTACTCCTCGATCGCGCACGCCGGCTTCCTCCTCACGGGCGTGATCGCCACCTCCGAGGCCGGCCTGTCGGGCACGCTGTTCTACCTGGCGGCCTACGGGTTCACCACGATCGGCGCGTTCGCGGTGATCACCACGGTGCGGGACGCGGGCGGCGAGGCCGCGCACCTGTCCCGCTGGGCGGGCCTGGGCAAGCGGTCCCCACTGGTGGCGGGCGTGTTCGCCTTCTTCCTGCTGGCCTTCGCCGGGATCCCGCTGACCAGCGGCTTCACCGGCAAGTTCGCGGTGTTCAAGGCGGCGATCGAGGGCGGCGCGACCCCGCTGGTCGTGGTCGGCGTCCTGTCCTCGGCGATCGCGGCGTTCTTCTACGTCCGGGTGATCGTCGTGATGTTCTTCAGCGAGCCGGAGGCGGACGGCCCGTCGGTCATCCTGGGCCCGGCGACCGTGACGGCGGTGGCGCTCGGAGTGGCGGCTACTGTGGTACTCGGTGTGCTCCCGCAGCCCGTGCTGGACCTGGCGGGGGACGCCGCGACACAGATGTTCGTCCGGTAGCTCCGGTAGGGGGTCTTGGTGAGTAGAGCTTTCGCCGGGGGATCGTCTTTCCCCTCGGGGGATGGGCCGTTCGGTTTGCCCGTCGACGACCGACTCGCGACGGACACGCAGGAACGGCTCGCCGCCGTCGAGGGCATGCTCCTGGACTCGGTGCACAGCGACGACCCGCTGCTCGCCCAGGCCTCCAAGCACCTGGTCGAGGCGGGGGGCAAGCGGTTCCGGCCGATGCTGGTGCTGCTGGCCTCCCACTTCGGCGACCCGGCCGCGCCGGGGGTCGTCCCGGCCGCGGTGGTGGTGGAGCTGACCCACCTGGCGACGCTCTACCACGACGACGTGATGGACGAGGCGACGGTGCGGCGCGGCGAGCCGTCCGCCAACTCCCGGTGGACCAACACCGTCGCCATCCTCACCGGCGACTACCTGTTCGCCCGCGCCTCCGACCTGCTGGCCGACCTCGGCCCCGAGGCGGTCCGGATCCAGGCGCGGGCGTTCGCCCGGCTGGTGCGCGGGCAGATCCAGGAGACCGTCGGCCCCGGCCCCGAGGCCGACCCGCTGAAGCACTACCTGCAGGTCGTGGCCGACAAGACCGCCTCACTGATCGCGGTGTCCGGCCAGTTCGGCGCCCTCCTCGCGGGCGCCCCCGCCCACGTCGTGGACACGATCACCTCCGCCTGCGAGAAGATCGGCGTCGCGTTCCAGCTCTCCGACGACATTTTGGACATCGCCTCGGAGGCCGAGCAGTCCGGCAAGACCCCCGGCACCGACCTGCGCGAGGGCATCCGCACCCTGCCCATGCACCTCGTCCTGGCCGGCACCGACACGGGCCCCGACGACGCCCGCCTCCGCGTGCTGCTCGCCGCCGACCTCACCGACGACACCCTCCACGCCGAGGCCCTGACCCTCCTCCGCGCCCACCCGGCCATGGACCGCGCCCGCGCCGACCTGCGCCGCTGGGCCGAGGACGCCCGCTCCGAACTCCTCACCCTCCCCGACATCCCCGCCAGGGGGGCCTTCACCAGCCTCTGCGACTACGTAGTAAGCCGCACCGGCTGACCAAGGCCCGCTCCTCAGGGGCGACGCCGCTGAGGGAAAGATGAATCGGTCCCCGCTCCGCCTTTTGTGAATCGGTCCTCGCTCCGCTCGGGCAGTCCCATTGGGGCTCCCGCCCCAAACCCCAAGGCAGGGGGCTCCGCCCCCCACACCCCCCACCAACCCCGTACGAGTAGCAGGCCCAAGTCCACGAAGGTGGAGTCTTCCCGCCGCGGTTGGGGAAGCAGCCCGTCGATCGCCTCGGACACCGGAGATCAGCGGGCCGCCCTCAGGTTGATCGAGGCGCAGACCCATTTGGCGGTGCCGTTCTTGGCGGGTTCGGTCCACACCGCGTCCGCGTAGGCGGCCACAAGCATCAGCCCCCAGCCACCGAACTCGTCCGAGCCCGCCCGGTCGATCTCCTCCACGGTCGAGACCGCCTGCCGCGCCTGGGGCGCCCGGCCGACAGCAGCGTCTGAGACCCCGATCACCAGGCGTTCGGTCAGGGCCGCGAGGTAGAGCCGAACGGTGTCGGTCGGAGCGGAGACGGCGACGGCGTTCGTCGCCAACTCGCTCACGATCGCGAGCGCCCGCTCCTCGAACCGCTCCAGCCCCCACGTCTGCAGGGAACCCGAAGCCACCGACCGCGCCAAGCCCACCGAGGCCCGCGTAGCAAGCAGATCCCGCGCTACAACCGCCCCAACCCCCGTGACTGCGGACATCTCCCGATCTCCTTCCAGGCGAGAATTCTGTGACTCAGCACACAGGCTCCCTTGCATTCAGTAATCTGGCCTGCCTCAGTGGGACATCAGAGACACCAGAAGGTGATCAATGCCCCTCCGAGAGTCACTCGACCCGGACAACTCGCTCTGGGACTGGATAGCCGTTGACCTGTACTTCTACCGGAACAAGGCCGGCCTCTCCTGTGCCCAGCTAGGCCGCCTCCTTCACGTCAACCGCCAGGCTGTCTCCAACCTCGAAGCCGGGCGCCTCAAGCTGGACATGACCAAGGCCAAGATCCTCGACGAACTGTGGGACCTGAACAAGCACTTCCAGCGGCTGGTGAAGTACGCCCGGGCCGGCCACGACCCGAACTGGTTCAAGGCCCACGTGATCTACGAGCAGAGAGCCAGCGTCATCAAGACCTACGAGGCCATGGTCGTCCCCGGCCTCCTCCAGTCCGAGGACTACGCCCGCGCCTTGCTCACCGAAGGCCGCCGGTCTAAGGACGTGGAGGCCGGGGTGAGGAACCGCATGTCCAGACAGGCCGTGCTGACAAAGGAGAACCCCGCTCACCTGTGGGTCATCCTTAGCCAGAACGCTCTGGACTGGCCTGTCGGCGGGCCAGGTGTTATGCGGGATCAGCTCGGTGCGCTTCTCGAGGTCGCCGAACTCCCGAACGTCGCCGTCCGGATCCTTCCCCGCTCGGTCGGCGCGCATGTTGCGCTGGAGGGGTCGTTCAAGGTGATCACGGTCAAGGAGGGCGATGTCGCCTATATGGAGGCTTGCGGAGGGGGAAGAACGACCCAGGACCCCACCGAAGTAGCCGAACGTCGGATACGGTTCGACGAAATAGGGGCGGACTCCCTGTCGCGCGCCTTGAGTAAGGATCTCATCCGCAAGACGATGGAGACATACGCATGATCGCCTGGCGCAAGTCCAGCCACAGCGGTGTACACAACGAGTCCGACTGTGTGGAGGTGGCGGTTCTCGCCAGAGGAGTCGGCATGCGCGACAGTAAGGCTCCCCAGGTTGGGCACCTCACCCTCAAGCCGCAGACCTTCGCCGACCTGCTAGCCAGGATCAAGACCGGTCGACTCGACCCATAGCTCTGCAACCGTGCCCCGCAGAATTACTGAAGGCGGAGCGGGGCTGGACAACGTTCGGGAGGTGCATGCCGAGCAATGGAGGGATATCGATGACGCAGTGGCGCAAAGCCAGCTACAGCGGCACCACCGGAGGCGGGGATTGCGTGGAACTGGCTGCCCTCGCGGAAGGCGTCGGCATGCGAGACAGCAAGGATCCACAGGATGGACGCCACGTCGCGATCGAGTTGAAGTCCTTCGCCGACCTGGTCGCCAGGATCAAGACCGGGCAGCTCGACCTCTAGCTCACTAACCTAACCCCTGCTGCGCCGAATCTGCCCTGCGGCGTTACCGATGCGAGCTCACCGTGTTGTGTCCGACCATCTCATGCGCAAGTTCGGCATGATCGAGGAAGGCCGGATCCGGGGGCATATCAAGATCGGCGACACCTGGCGGGACTCGATCGTCCACTCCATCCTCGAAGACGAATGGCAGCACCCTGCCTGACGCCTGAGAGCCCGTGGCATGGATGTGCCGAGCCGATCATCGGACGGGGTCGTCGTTCCCCAGACGCGTATGCGGTCGTCGCTATACTCCCGGTGCGTTTTGGCCAGTCACATGTCCGGCCGCCTTGCTCGGCCCACTGGGCGGGCATGAAGCTTGGTGGGCAACTAACGGCAAACCCGATCCAGGAGGTGCGCGTGTCGCTGGCTTTCGTTGGTATGGACCCCGATTCCCCGGACCTGAAGTGCCCTGCCGTCTACGTGCACCCCGACAGCGGCGACTTCTACTTTCAAGGCAAGACCGTCACCGACCCGGTGACCCTCGCCGAGGTGGCCAAGCACAGCCCGCTCGGTGCCGATGAGACGGTGGTCCGCCTGCCTGCCCGGATGGCTTCGATCATCGCGGAGGCGGCGGCGGGCACGTACGAGGCCGGGCGGATCGGACACGGGCCGGTGGACCTGATGGACCTGTTCGCCGGAGTCCGGCACTCGGCCGTGCACCTGGAGATGCGCGATACGTACGACACCGAGCACCCTGGTTTCCAGGACTGGTTGGCGGGCGGCTCAGGCCGGTACGACCGGAGCGCCTGGCTCGACATCGTCACTTCGGCGGTCGGGCGCGGTGCGAAGATTCGGAGGGCTCGGGTGGTGTCGGAGCCGGTGACCGACTACATCCGGTGGGAGCACATGCTCACCGACGAGAACCAGGCGGCGGGGGAGGAAGTCCGCTGGCTGCCACGACGGCGGGCGTTCGACCTCATGTTGCCGGGTGCCGACTTCTGGATGTTCGACGGGCGGGTGGTCGCGTTCAACTTCTGCGCGGGCGACGGTACGGACACCGAGGACGAGGTGTTCACGAATGATCCTGACGTGGTGACGCGGTGCATCGCCGCGTTCGAGCAAGTGTGGGAGCGGGCCACTCCGCACAAGGACTACCAGCCGAGCTGAGTCTCGAACGAACCCGACATAACTTCGGAACGTGTCCACATCGTCATCGGCCCAGGCCGCCCGGCAGCGCCTGGCCGACCAGCTTCGAGAGATCCGCGAGGACGCCGGGCTGACCGGCCGAAAACTGGCCGAGCTGGCCGGTTGGCACGGCGTCTCGAAGGTATCCAAGATCGAGCACGCAACACGACCCATCTCGGCCGAGGATCTGCGCACCTGGTGCCGGGTCTGCGATGTGCCGCCGGCTCGCGTGGAGGAGCTGCTGGCCGAACTGCGGTCTGTGACGAGCACCTGGCTGACCTACAAGCAGTTGAACCGCGGCGGCCTGCGGCGCGCGCAAGAGTCGGTACGGGACCGATACGAGCGTGCGAATCAGATGCGCGCCTATGCGACCAAGGCACTGCCCGGCCTGCTCCAGACCGAGCCATACACGAGGGCCGCTTTGCGGGCCGTCTTCATAGAGCAGGGTGTGGAGGCCGACGACGCCGAACGCGACATAGCCGAAGCGGTGGCGGAGCGGATGGACCGCCAACGGGTCCTGCGACGTCCAGGGGCACGGTTCGCCTTCGTCTTGGAAGAAGAGGTGCTGTGGCACCGGACGATCGACCGCACCACCCACATCGCCCAGCTCCGCCACCTTTTGAAGGCCATGCGCCGGCCCGCCGTGTCCCTGGGCATCATTCCGCGGCAAGCCGATCGGACCATCAACGGCCCGGGTGTCTGGCCGGAGGAGTCCTTCCTGATCACCAACGCCGAGCAGGTCAACGTGGAGCTCGTGTCCGGATACCTCTCGATCACGCAACCGACCGAAGTCGCCATGTACCTGGCGGCATGGGACCGGCTGTTCGCGCTCGCAGTTCATGGTGAGAGAGCGAACCAGATCATCGGCTCCGCGCTGGAGAGCCTCGAAAGCCACTAAGGGCAAACTCGGGCAACCTCGTGGCCCGCGTTACGACCGCCTACGTAGCGTGCTGGGCATGGCGCTACGGGTGGTCGCGTCCGGACAGCGGTGCGGTGGCCGGCCACGCCGGCACGACGAGAGGAGCGAGGCCATGGGACGGCGCGAGGGCGGGTCGAGTGACGACGGCAAGACCCCCGGTGGGTCAGGTGACAGCACGAAGGGCACCGGGCACGGCGGCAAGGGGGACGGGACGCGGGGCAATCCTCACGACGGGCGGAAGTAGGGGATGTGGCCGACTGGCGTGAGGTGATGCGGCGGGTTCCGAGGAGCCTGTTCACGCCGCAGGTGGTGTGGGCGGACCTCGGGCCCGGTCCGTGGGTTCGGGTGGATCGTGGTGCCGATCCGTCCGGGTGGGATGAGGTGGTGGCGCTGGATCAGCCGCTCATCATCCAGTTCGAGGACGGCCGCGCCGAGGGCGAGGGGTTGGCGACCTCGTCGCTGTCGATGCCGTCGGTGGTGGCCGAGTTCCTGGAGCAGCTCGACCCGTCCCATCACCATCGGGTGCTGGAGATCGGGACGGGGGCGGGGTGGACGGCCGCGCTGCTGTCGGCCCAGGTGGGCTCCGGCAACGTCACCACGGTGGAAGTCGATCCGGAGCTCGGGCTGTTGGCGGCCGGGCGGCTCAAGGCGGCCGGGTACCGTCCCCGAGTGGTGATCGGGGACGGTACCGAAGGCTGGCCTGCCGGGGCTCCCTACGATCGCGTTCATGCCACGTGTGCGGTGTCGCGGGTCCCGTATGCGTGGATCGAGCAGACCAGGCCGGGCGGAGTGATCGTGGCGCCGTACGCGCCGGGGTTCGGATTCGGTGCCCTGCTGCGGCTGGAGGTGCTGGCGGGCGGCGTGGCCGTCGGGCGGTTCGCGGGGTCGGCGGATTACATGATGTTGCGCTCTCAGCGTCCGCTGGGCGGGCAGGCGCGGGAGTGGACGCGGGCGGCCGAGCGTGGGGTGCGGACAAGCCGGACCGGCATTGATCCGCGGGCGCTGCGGTACGGGCCGGTCAGCGTGGATCTGGCCGTCGCCGTCCTGGTGCCGGGTGTGGTGTCGCGGTACTACGAGGACGAAGAAGGCGCGACGCTGTGGGTCATGGCCCGCGATGACCACGGTGGCCCGTGGGCGTCGGTGGACTACGAACCGGGCGCCCCTGACTTCGAGGTCCAGCAGGCCGGGGACCGCTCGCTGTGGGATGAGGTCGAAGCCGCCTACACCAGGTGGCTTGCCTGGGGGCGGCCGGACATCACCCGTTTCGGCCTCACCGTCACCCCTGAGGCCCAGACGGTGTGGCTCGACGACCCGGGCAACGCCATCGGCCCGCCACTGTCACGGGGTTGAGTAGCGACCAGACGGTCATGACCGCCGTAGCAGGTCAACGCCCAACCAGGCACGGGGCTGACTGGGCGGAACGGCGCGGCAGCCGGCTCCGCCCGGTATCGAAACCTCGTGACGTCCAACTCCCGCACCTTCCCTCGGGAGATTTCACCAGCAGATCGCGGCTCTGGTGGACGGTGCGCACAAGGTCCGTCCACAGCGGGACGGGACTGGTGAACGGGCGCCGCGCTTTGCGCGTGCGGCCTTGGCGCCGGCGGCGGTTGTCCTTGCCGGTTCGGGGTTCACGTCGGTGACAGGAAGGGCGGTACCTGGCTCAGCCTTCGGACAGCTTCCGTTCATGGTCGATATGTCACTTCGTGTACCTTATGCAAGATCATTCTGCTGCTGTGTGGGAGCCGCCGGATCTCTTCCGGCGCGCGGGTCACAGGAGGATCAGCAGTGTTCAAGGCAGCATCGCGACGTCGGTTCGGGCTCGTCGCCGGAGCGACGGCGCTCGTGGCGGGCGTCCTCGGGGCGGGAACGGCCGGGGCGACCACCACGCCGCACGACTACGACGTGGACGTCACGATCGACTACACCGGGAACCGGCAGCCGGCTCCAGGAGTCCGGCACAAGAGCTTCACGGTGGCCACCTCGCACGGATCCTCCCAGGGCCATCTGCTGGCGGTCGATCTTCGGAACCCCCGTGTCTCGATGGAGCTCCTGCACGCCGACCATGTCGGCGAGGGCACGACGCTCACCGCCATGGCCGGGAAGAAGAACGCCTTCGCCGCGGTAAACGCGGACTTCTTCAACATGGCCTACTGGGAGAACAACCCGGGTCTGGCGACGGAGTCCGCGGACGGCCCGGAGATCACGGGCGGGACGCTCCGGAAGGGCGCCGTGCCCGCCGCCCAGCGGATCGGGCCGCCCATGTCCTCGGGCGCGACGGGCCGGGAGGTCATCGGTGTAGGCGTCGACGGACGCGGGCGGGTCGACGAGGTCGAGGTCCGAGGCCGGGTGATGTCCCGCGGGCTGAACGCGCGCGTCGCCGGATACAACCAGTACGCCCTGCCCGAGAACGGCATCGGTGTCTACGACGCCAAATGGGGTCCGGTCACTCGCAAGCGCGCCGTTTGCGGGAGCGATTCGTCCAGGCTGGCTCCCTGCCTCACCGAAGGGGTCAAGGAGGTCTCGGTCCGGAACGGGCGCGTGGTGGCGATCGCCGACCAGCCTGGCGCCGGGCAGCTTGGGGGGAGGGACCTCGTCCTGGTGGGACGGGAGGACGGTGCCACCGAACTGGGCAAGCTCTCCGTCGGAGACCGGATCAACGTCAGGTGGGGCGCGGAGACCGACGGCCGCGTGCCGCTGCGGTGGGCGGTGGGCGGCTTCCCCAATGTCGCGAACTCGCGGCTGGTCGCCGGTCTGGGCGCCAATAACACCGGCGACCTGGCGCCGGGCACGAGCGCCGGAGTCAGCGCGGACGGACGCATGTTCTACCTCGTGGTGGTCGATGGGCGTTCGGCCGTCTCGGCCGGTGTGACGCGGGTGGAGATGGCTGAGCTCATGCGGAAGATCGGCACCGACGACGGCGTCCAGCTGGACCGTGGCGGCAGTACCGAGATGATCGCGAAGCCCGACGCCGCCTCTCGTGGCTACGAGGTCCTGAACGCCCCGTCCGATGGCAAGGAGCGGCCGTTCCCGAACGGCATCGGGGTCTTCACCAGCTAACGCGGCCGGGCTGCGTCCAGATAGGGGTCAGGGAGACGGAGCCCCCTGCCTTGGGGTTTGGGGCGGGAGCCCCGATAAGTGCGGCCCGAGCGGAGCGAGGACCGATTCAATGCAGAGGGGCCCACCCTTTCGGGTGGGCCCCTTGCTGTGAGGTCAGGCGTTCTGGGGTTCGGGGGTCAGGCCGCTGGCCTTCATGGCGTGGAGGACCACGTTGATCAGGACCTTCTTGCGTTGCGGGGGCCCGCGCCGGGCGCGGGGCCACCGGCCCGCTCTGAGTGAGCGCGACGACGGGCCGGTATCGAACACGACGGTGCGCCCGCTCTGGGTGGCGCCGGGCGGCGGGGAGCGGACGGCGCTGACCGCCGGGTAGCCCATGTCGCTGCCGGGGGCGGCGGGGCGGGAGATGTCAGCGGGTGAGGATGTGACGGTAACGCTGGGCTACGGCGACGGTCTCGCGTCCCACCTGCTCGAAGAATCCGCTCATGGCGTCCATCCGGGCTCCGGCCGGAGTCGAATGGCCGAGGGCCTCGGCGTTCTGGCGGGCGACCTCGGCGATGTTGGTGTTGAATCGCGCGCTGGCCAGGAGTGACCGGTACCAGATCTCCTTGTCGACGATGTAGCGGTCTCGTCGTCGGCGCTTCTCTCGTTCCCGGCCGATCAGGTTCATCGCCTCAAGCTCGGCGACCGCCTTGGAGATGGACGCCGGGCTTACCTGCAGGCGTTGGACGAGGTCGGCCGCGGTGAGGCCACCACTGTGGGTGGTGCAGAGGCAGGCCAGCACGCGTGAGGACATCCGTGTCAGTCCCGACGCGACGAGAACGTCGGTGAGCTTGTCCTCCGCCTTTCGCGTTCCGGCCGCAGGAGGTTGTTGTGGTGGTTCGACCGCTTTGACACGTTGACGCCGGGCGCGCTCTCGTGTCGCCTCGTGCGCCTGATCCGGGCGATAGGCGCCGGCGCCGCCGTTGCGGTTCACCTCGCGGCTGATCGTGGACGTCGGCCTGCCCAGTCGCCGGGAGATCTCGGCGAACCCGAGCCCTTCCGTCAGGCCTTGGGCTATCCGTTCGCGTTCCTCAAACGTCAACCTGCCTTTCGACATCAGCCGCACCCCCTGCTGTACATTCCGCTCCTGCATTCAATCACACGCACTGCAAGAAACTGTTGCATTCATCGCCACTGTCATCGCAACGATGTTGGCTGCGAGCGCATTTGTTGTTGACTGCTCTATGAATGCAACGTAGCGTTTCTGCCTGACCAAAAGACCGAAGGCGACCGTAAAGAGACCCATGGCGACGACAGGCAATCCCGGAACCGACCACGAGGCGGTGCAGCTCGTGTTGGACGGCGCGGTGGCGTCGGGCGCGACGCCGGGCATCGTGACCGAGGTCTGGAAGGGCGGCTCCCGCTGGTTCGCGTCCGCGGGCAAGGCCGACATCGGCACCGGGCGCGAACGCGCACCGCAGGAGCTGTTCCGTATCGGCAGCGCGGCCAAGGCGTTCACCGCCGTCACCACGCTGAAACTGGTCGGTGAAGGCGTGCTCGGCCTTGACGACACGGTGGAGAAGTGGCTGCCCGGCTTGCTCGACGGCAGTCCGTACGACGGCGGCAAGATCACGCTGCGGCAGTTGCTGAACCAGACCAGCGGCATCTACAACTTCACCATGGACCCGGAGTTCTTCGCCACCGGCCAAGGCGAGGCCTGGTATGAACGCCGGCTCAAGGTGTTCACACCCGAAGAACTGGTGCGGATCGCGCTACGGCATCCGCCCTGCAATGCCCCCGGCGAGGCTTTCCGGTACTCCAACACGCAGTACTATCTGGCCGCGATGATGGTGGAGAGGGCCACCGGAGAATCGTATGGCGACGTACTCGATCGTCTCATTCTGCGGCCTCTCGACCTGACCCGGACGTCGCTGCCCACCACGCAGACGGTCATCCCCGGACCGCACCCGGTGCACTACTCCCGGCTGTACGCGGAAGACCCGGCGGCGCGGCTGTACGACGCGAGCGAGTCGAACGAGAGCACCGCCTGGAGCGCCGGCGGAATGATCTCCTCGACCGGTGACCTGCTCACGTTCTTCTCGGCGCTGTTCTCCGGCCGGATCCTCAACCCGGCGCAGATGGCGGAGATGTTCACGACCGTGTCGACCGACGGTTCCGGGTGGCTGCCCAACACCCGCTACGGGCTCGGCGTGTGGGTCGAGCAGAGCGGCGTGCCCGTGTGGGGCAACGGCGGCGCCGACTACGGCACCTTCACCCTCGTCATGGGCAGCCGCGACGGCACGCACATGGTCGCCGCTCACGTGAACACCGATTTCTCTCCGCAAGCCTATGAGGCGTTCCTGGCCATCCTCGACATCGAGTTCAGCCGCGCCGAACACTCCGGTTGACCGCGGCGCCGGACGGCGGGATGGCGGCTTCACCCAAGGAGCGAGGACCGATTCAACGCAGAAGGGCCCACCCGGTTGGGTGGGCCCTGTGCTGCGAGGTCAGGCGTTCTGGGGTTCGGGGGTCAGGCCTCTGGCCTTCATGGCGTGGATGACCATGTTGATCAGGACCTTCTTGCACGACTCCAGCCTGCGGGCGTCGCACAGCATGACCGGCACCTTGGGGCCCAGGTTCAGGGCCAGCTGGATCTCTTCGAGGTCGTACTGGCGGGCGCCCTCGAAGCAGTTCACCGCCACCACGAACGGGGTGCCGCGGCGCTCGAAGTAGTCGACCGAGGGGAAGCAGTCCGACAGCCGGCGGGTGTCGGCCAGCACGACGGCGCCCAGCGAGCCGAGCGCCACCTCGTCCCACATGAACCAGAAGCGTTCCTGGCCGGGGGTGCCGAACAGGTACAGGACGTACTCGTCGCCCATCGTGATGCGGCCGAAGTCCATCGCCACGGTGGTGGTGTTCTTGCGCTCCACGCCCGAGATGTCGTCCACGCCGACGCTCTCGTCGGTGAGGATCTCCTCGGTGCGCAGCGGCTGGGTCTCCGAGACCGTGGCCACCATGGTGGTCTTCCCCACGCCGAAACCGCCCGCGATGACGATCTTGGCCGCCGTGGGGAGCCTGCGGCCGTTCGCGTCGCGACTAGAGGGCCCGGAGACCATCGATCACCGCCTTGTAGAGCCTGATGTCGTGCATGTCCGCCTCCGGCTCGGGCTCCTGCATCGTGATGAACCCCTTGTCCAGGAGATCGCCGAGCAGGACGCGCACGGTGGCGACGGGAAGGTCGAGATGGCCGGTGAGTTCCGCGACCGACATCACCGACTGGCAGAGCCGCAGGATCGCCCGGTGCTCGGGGCCCAGGCCGACCGAGCTCTCGGGGGAGATGCTGATGGCCACGACCAGGGTGATGAGGTCGAACTTGCCCCGCGTCGGTTCGATACGGCCGCTGGTCATGACGTAGGGGCGGACGACCGGTCCGGCGTGGTCGTCCAGGAACCGGCTGTGGGGCGGTTCCTCCAGGTGCTGCTCCTCCGGCGGTGAATCCTCGGGAGGCATCATCAGGTGGCCCGACCTTCCTTCACCGCCGCCGAATCCGAACGCGACGGCGTGGACAGATGGTGGCCCAGGCTGGAGACCAGCACGGCCATCTCGTAGGCGGAGAGGCCCACGTCGGCCTCCTCGTCGGTGAGCACCGCGAGGCAGGCGCCCTTGCCGGCCACCATGACCAGCAGGAACGCCGACTGCATCTCGACGATCGTCTGCCGGACGGGCCCGTTGCCGAAGCGGGTGCTCGCCCCCTTGGCCAGGCTCTGGATGCCGGCCGCCACCGCCGACAGGTGCTCACCGTCGTCCTGCGTCAGGTCCTTGGAGGCGGCCATCAGCAGGCCGTCCGCGGACAGCACCACCGCGTGCCGGGCGTGTGGCAGCCGCCCCACCAGATCGTTCAGCAACCACCCTAGGTCGGCCGACGAGCCGGTCTTCTGCATCACTGATCGTCCTCGCCTTCTACTGCATCACTGGGCTTCGGCCTGGACGCGTCGGCTCGGCCTCGCCGACTGCCCAGCTGGTACGCGCCCATGATGCGCTGGATCTCTTCCGGGGAACGGCCGACGTCCTCCGGCTCGTCCGGCTCTGCCACGGGTTCTTCCGTCTTCAGGGGCGTGACCAGATGGGCCTGGGGCACCCGGACCGGCAGCCCGGACGGAGTGGTGGAACTCTCGGTCACTGGTGTCGGGTCCTCCAGGGGAGTCGTGGCGGGCGGTTCGGGACGCGCTGCCGGCCCGACTCCGAGGTCCGATCCGCCGGTCCTGGTGAGGCCGACTCTGGAGTCCGATCCGGTGGGCGCCGTGATGGTCGGGGACGGGTCCGGGACGGCGACCAGGGCGGGCACCGACGGCTGCCCCGGACGGCCGTTGCCGCCGCCCGTACGGCCGGACACCGCCTCCGCGGGCGCGCCGACGCCGGCGCCGACGGGAACGGGCTGGCGCACCTCGAGGCCGTTCTCCGTGGTGGTGCCGGGAGCGACCGGCTTGGGCTGGTCCTCCCAGCCCTCCTCCCTGATGAGTTCGTTGGGGATCACGACGACCGCGGTGGTGCCGCCGTAGGCCGAGCGCTTGAGCATGACCTGGAGGCCGTAGCGCTCGGCGAGCGTGCCGACCACGAACAGGCCGAGCTGGACCGAGCTCTGGAGGTTGAACTCGGGCGGGTCGGCGATCCGGGCGTTGACCTCGGCCAGCTTCTCGTCGGTCATGCCCAGGCCGCGGTCCTCGACGTCGATCGCGAAGCCGCTGGCGACGCGGTGCCCGCCGACCTGCACGACGGTGTCCGGCGGGGAGAACGACACGGCGTTCTCGATCAGCTCGGCCAGCAGGTGGGTGATGTCGCCGACCGCGCGGCCGGCCAGCTCCACCGGGCCGAACTGCAGCACCTGCACCCGGGTGTAGTCCTCGACCTCGCCGATGGCGGCGCGGACGACGTCCACCATCGGGACCGAACGGCGCCAGCCGCGGGCGGGGATGGCGCCGGAGAGCACGATCAGGTTCTCCGCGTTCCGCCGCATGCGGGTGGCCAGGTGGTCGAGGCGGAACAGCTCCTGCAGGTCCTTGGGGTCGATCTCGGGCTGGCGCTCCAGCTGGTCCAGCAGGCTCAGCTGCCGGTGCACCAGCGTCTGGGTGCGGCGGGCCAGGGACAGCAGGACGTCGCGGATGCCGCGGCGCAGTTCGGCCTGCTCGACCGCGGTGCGCAGCGCCGTCTCCTGCACGGCGTTGAACGCCCGGCTCACCTGGCCGATCTCGTCGGCGCCGAACTCCAGCGGCGGGGCCTCGGCGGCGACGTCGACCTTCTCGCCGTGACCGAGCCGTTCGACCACGCTGGGCAGCCGGTGCTCGGCCAGTTCCCAGGCGGCGATGCGCAGCCGTTCCAGCTGGCGGACCAGCGCACGCGCGGTGGTGATCGACACCACGATCGAGGCGATGACCGCGAGCAGGCCCAGACCACCGGCCAGCACCAGCCGCAGGATGACGCCCGCGGCCACCGGCGTGGCGCGGTCGAGGAGCCGGTCGCCGGCGTTCAGCACCAGCTTCTCCAGCGAGTCCTGGACGGGCTCGGTCGCCGACCGCCATTCCTGGGCCTGGCTCCGGGGCAGGGCGCCGGGCCTGCCCTGGATGATGCGGTCCTCGAAGGCGCGCATCCGCTGGAACGCCGGCCCGTTGACGAGCCGCTGGTAGTCGGCGCGGTCCTGATCGGGGAGTTCGGTGGCGGCCTCTTCGTGCAGGAACCGCTGCGTACCGACGATCTGGGTGAACTGCGCCTGCTCCGCGGAGGTGATGCGGCCCGCGGCGATCGCGCCGGCCAGCAGCGCGTCCTCGCGGGAGAGGATCTCCTTGGCGCGGGTCAATGAGCTGAGCGTGCGGCTGTCCTTGGCGAGGGCCTCGTCGTTCACGCTGCCGGCGGAGCCGTAGATGCGGAAGGCCGCGTCGATGATGGCGTCGATGGGCCGGGCCGCCGAGGTGCGGTCGGCCTGCTGGGCGTCGATCGCGCGCCGGGCCGGGGACAGGCCGTTCAGAGAGCTGCGGATTTCCTCGATCCGCTGTTCCAGCGCGTCGCTGGCGGACCGCGCGACGCCGCCGCTCCCGGCCAGCTCGACGAACTCGGAGCGGGCGGTGTCCACCTTGCCCCGCTGCGTCTGCAGTGCCTGGCGCTGCGCGCTGTTCGGGTTGCCGAGATAGACCAGCGAGAGCCGGCGCTCTTGCTGCAACTCGGTCACCAGGGTCACGGCCGGCCTGGTGACGTTCTGGTCGAGGGTGTTGACCGAGAGAAGGTCCAGACCTTCTCGCAGGGTCACCCACGCGGCGAAGGCCCACAGTGCCACGAGCGAGACGAGCAGAGCAGTGATCTTCGTCCGCAGGCGGGAGTTGCGGAAGCGCATCAACGTGTCCTCAACGAGTTCAGAGGCGACTCACAGACCGTCGGGGGTGACGGTTGACCGAGCCGTGGGTGAGTCGACGCGATGCAGCCGATGGTGCCGCCGCCTCGCATCCGGCAGCACCCTAGCAACGTTGCCGCCCCGGATGATGTGCTTTGTTCTCATCTGGGGCGGTATCCGTTATTGGTTGCTGGGCTGACGTTATCGGCAGGTGCTAAATGTGGCGTTCAGCACACTCCCGTTCTGGTGGCACCTGATTGGGCGAGATGCAGCGCCGCGAGTACGGCGCCGCGCACAATCGCGCTCGGCAGGTAGAGGTCCTTGTCATGCCAGAGGGCAGGACCGCTGACATGTCCTTTGGCCAGGTCGTCCGCGGAAGGGAGGAGAAACCGATAACCGCGCGGTGCGGATTCGCCGGTTTCTCCGGGGTCGGGCGGTGTCAGCAGCAGGATTTGCAACGCGTACGCGGTCTCCTCCGCGGAGCCTTCCCATCGTCCCCATGACCCGTCCGGGCGTTGCGTGCTGAGCACCCAACGGCGCGCCCGGCGTACCGCATCGGTGGCTCCCGGGCCGCCGTAGTGCTGGAGCGCCAGCGTGCAGCACCATGTCGCGTAGTACGGTGACGCGTGCCATCTGTCCAGCCAGCTGCCGTCGGCCTGCTGTTCGGCGCACAGGAGTGCGGTGAGCTTTTGGATGGTCGCGGCGTACCGCGCGGCGGTGCCGGCGTCGACCGCTGGACTCGGGGAAGCGGCAAAATGCCCGAAAGCTTCCAGTATGTGTGCATTGACGCTGATGGAGAAGCCGTCTTCGCCGGGCCAGGTGCAGAAATGCGTTTCTGTTTCGTACTCCCAGAGCGCGTCGGGCGGATACCTCAGGCCGAGCAGGCCGAGCGCGTAGATGGCGACGGATGTGGTGTCGGCGTCCGCCGGAAGGCCCTCCGCGGCCGGGGTCCCCACCGGTCCGAGAGCGGATCGCAGACTCTCCGCCAGCCCGGCGGGAACGGGCGGGTCGATGCCCGCCCGCAGCAGCCCGCTCAGCACCCAGCCGCGTTCGAATACCGTGATCGGAATGCCACACGGCACCGGGCCGCCATGGCGCTTCACCACGGCCTCCAGGAAAAGCCGCGCCGGATGGCGCGGATCGCGCGCGTCCCGCTCGTCGAGCCAGGCCGCGGTGGCGGCGGGCGACGCCCCGACCGTTCCGGTCGCGGCGGGCCGGATCGTGCGGACGCCGCGGGCCCTCCGGCCCGCCACCTCCAGCGCGTGCAGCACCTTCTCCGGCAGCGCGACACCCGCGTCCAGCGCGGCGTGGATCATGCCGAGCCGGATGTCGTCGATACCGCGGGGCAGGGGCAGGCGCCCCACCGGGTGGCCGAGCGCCGCCGGCGGCATCCGGCGCAGGTCGTCCAGATGCCCGTTGACGGCCTCGACGAGGGACGCCGTGATGATCTCGGTGGCCGGCAGGTCCGGGATCGTGGAGACGTCCAGGGCCGGCAGCGTCCGCAGCAGCATCCGCACCCCCCGATCCGCCGCCGCGGCCAGGGCGGAGCGCTGCGCCCCGCCGCCGTGCCCGAGACCGTCCAGAGTCCCGCGCTCGCCGCGCCGCAGCGTCGTCAGCAGCGCTTCGGTGGCGCTCAACGTCGGGACCAGCGCGTAGCCGTCCGGGGCACCCCAGCCTCCGTCGGGCCGCTGAGTGGCGAGCAGGAACTCCACCCGCCGGTCGTGACCCGCCAGCCACGGCGCGAGGGTCACCAGCCGTCCCGTCTCGTAGACCGAAGGGGAGACCTGACCCCAGGGTTCGTCCACGAGCCCGGCGATCAGTTCTCCGGCGACCCGGGCCACGTCGACGCGCGCCGGCATCGCCCTGGCCGTTTCCGCCGGGGCGGCCGCGTCGTCGACGGTCATCGCAGCTCACCCCAGTAGTCGGTGGCCCCGTAGAAGCCCGTGCTGAACCCGATCTGCCGCTCCAGGTACGCGGCGGGCCAGGGACAGGCGTCGGTCAGGGGTTTGATGAGAGCCCGGGCACCATCGACGAGCTCGTCGATGCGCGCGACCACTCCGGCCCGGTCGACGCCGAGCATGAGGGCGTTGAGATCCCCCCAGCTGAGATCCCTGTGGTGGGTGGCCAGGTCGTTGAGCAGGCGCAGCACCCGCTGCACCTCCTGGCTGGCCTCCCACAGCTCCTCGAGGTGGTCGAGGGTGGCGGCGTCGCCGGTGTGGATCCAGTGGGCGAGGTTCACCCAGGTGGTCCCGAAGTTGTCGGCGTTGCCGAGGTACTCCTCGAACGTCGGCGTCGCCCGGTGGTCGCCCGCGGAGAGGGCGGCCTTCCAATCCCACTCGCGCGCCATGGCCCGCAGCCACCGTTCGAGCTGGTCACACCAGAACGAGCGCTTCTCGGAGAAGGCGGGCACGGTGTCCAGCTCGTTGACGATGTGCGCGAGGAAGCGCGTGATCGAGGAGTCCTCGCCGTCGGACGTGCCGTCCGCCACGGCCAGGCAGCGCAGGATGAGATCCTCCACCTCCTCCCTGGTCTCGGCGACGTAGTCCACCAGCCAGTCGGCGGCGAAGTTCCACATGGAGGTCAGCAGCGCCATCCGCAGCCCCTCGGCGGTGGCCCAGGGCGAGCCGAAGGCGTTCGCCAGCGCGACGCCGTTGAGCAGCCTCGTGTCGAAGGGCCCCGCCGGGAACAGGTCGGGATACGTGTCCATGCAGCCCTGCAGCTCACGGTGGCATTCCACGGCCAGCGCGGAGACGCGACCCTGTTCCACCGCCGCGCGCAACTCGCCGCCGTCCGGCGAGAGCGAGTATCCGGGGGCCATCACCGCCTCGTCGGATTCAGCTTGAGCGCGACCGGCTCCGACGGCCGCATCGTCAGGTCCGCCGCGACTCCGACCGCGCCCGCGTTGCCCAGCTCGGGCCGCAGCCGGCTGACCATCGAAGCGATGATGAGCTGCGACTCCACGCTGAAGAACAGGCTGCCCGCGCACTGGTGCGGCCCCGCGCCGAACGGCAGGTAGGCGAACCGGTGGCGGCGATCCGCCCGTTCGGGTGCGAACCGCTCCGGGTCGAAGGTCAGCGGGTCGGGCCAGTGGGCCTCCGACCGATGGGTGAGGTAGGGGCTGATGACCACGATGGAACCGGCCTTGATCCGGATGCCGTCGAGCACGTCGTCCTCGGCCGCGATCCGCGGGAGGATCCAGCCCGGTGGGAACACCCGGAGCAGCTCGTGCGTGACCATCCGGGTGTAGCGGAGCTCGGGGAGGTGCTCGGCCCTCGGCCGGCCCTGCCCCACCACCTGGTCGATCTCCGCGAACAGCGCGTTCGCCACCTCGGGATGCGAGTCGAGCACGACCCAGAGGTAGCTCAGCGCCTTGACGGTCGTCTCCGTGCCCGCCAGGAACAGCGCGACGATGCCGTCCCGGACCTCCTGGTCGCTCAGCACCCGCCCGTCCTCGCCTCGCGCGCGCAGCAGCGTCGAGACGAGGTCCTCCCCCGCGGACTCCTCGCGGCGCGCGGCCTGCACGAGCGGGAGGATGATGTCGTCGATGTCCCCGACGGCGCGGTGGAAGGCGCGGTCGCCCGGAAGGGGGAACCAGAAGGGCATGTAGGGGAACAGCAGCCGAGCCCGGAACGAGGACTCCGCGGCGGTCATCATCGCCGCCCCGAACTCGTCGGCCCGCGAGAGGGGGAGCCGGTCGCCGACGAAGATGCGCAGGATGGCGCGGTAGACGATGCGGGTGAACTCGATGCTGGCGTCCGCCGTCTGCCCCGAGGGGACCCGCTCGGCCAGCTCGTCCACGGCATCGGCGATCGCCGTCGCCATGTCCTCGGTGTACGACGCCACCTTCGGCGCCGTCAGCAGGGCGAAGTAGGCATCCTTCTTGAGCGGCCAGGCGGGGTCGGCGCCGGACGGTGCGCCGACCAGCCGGCTCAGCGGCTTCCACAGCAGGCCCTCGCGCCGGTACTTCGCGGCGTTGTCCCGCAGGATGTGCTGGATGTGCTCTGGACGGCTCACGAGGTACGGGCGGAAGGTGCCCAGATTGAGCCGGGTCAGATCACCGCCGGACCGGCGCCCGATCTCCTCGACCATTTGCAGGGGACCCCGGAGAACCCCCGGAATCACCTGCCGGACTGGAACGGTCGTCACCCGCCGGGGCGGCGCGGCGAGGGAGGTCGCGGACATGGTAAAGCCTCCTCTTCCGATATCCACTACGCGTCATGAGGTCGGTCATGAGTCGGTTGCGAGGTTCTTCAGTCTCGGGAGGTGGGTGCCGAGCCGGTTTTCTGGCATGGCGAAGGCCCGGCGGGCATGGAGCGGTGGCCGCCGGGCCGGAGGTCGGGTGGAGGGGCCGGTGGGAAGGGCGCGCCCTGGCTCGCCGGGTGAGCCGTACCGGCCGACATTGTGGAACTCCCGCCCTTTGCCGTGGAGTCGGTGCCGCCTTGCGGCTGTCCGTATCTCCTCACGGACAGCCCGCGATCAGGCGGGGCGTGCGTACGTTTTGAACGGATTTACGTAGCGTGCGTGGTCTGGGTGGTTATGGTGAAGTATCACATGATCAACTTTCGCAGACAAGGCTCTACTTGGTAGGAAATCTGCCGAATTGCGCGTGATCTGAGTCACTGACAAACGACTTGTCATCAAAGTCGGAGAAGGGCTGACAAAGTGTGATCACTTGGTGTAATCGTTGAGCTGCGGCGTTTTCCCAGCTCCCGCAGAGAATCGAATCTCTATTCGATTTACCGGGGAATGGTGACCGCAGTCAGCCGGTAAGTCAGTGAAGGAAGGTAAATGTGCGTCTGCAGTGACGTGCCGCGAAGGGGGTCAGTGCTCGCCCTGGGCGCGGGCCATCTGGGGGTTGAGGGCGCCCGGAAGCAGTGACGGCCAGGAGCGTTCCGTGGACACGGTCAGCCGCCCCATGTACGCGCGGTCCCCGCACTGGACCACCACCGGGTACGTCCCGGCGCCGATCCCGCGCTTGAGATGCACCCTGCCGGTGCGCCCGGACAGCCTCGCGGCCTCGGTGAACGCCGTCGACTCGACCGCGCGCCCGCACTTCGGCGCGACCACCTTCACCCGGGTGCCGGGCCGTGCCACCTGCGGTTCGACCCGCACCCCGTCGCCCGCGGCGGCCTCTTCGCCCGAAGCGGGGGCCGCCAGCCCGGCGGCCACGACGATCGCCCCCACCGCGGTGACACTGAGCAGGCGCAACCGGACTCCTCGGGGCGAAGGGGGACGAGGGGTGTGACCTCCGGCACTTTAGTGCCTTGCGGTTCCCTCCTCTAGCGATGTCCCGAAACCCGGTGAAGTTCGATGATCTCCCTCGGTGACCGGGACCGGCCGCCGCCGGGCCCGCAGCCCGTCCGCCGACAGCACCACCAGAGCCGCCCACACCAGCACGAACCCGGCCCACCGGTCGGCGGGCATGTCCTCGTGGTGCACCAGCAGGCCGATGAGGAACTGCAGCACCGGCGTCAGGTACTGGAGCATGCCGATCACGCTCAGCGGCAGCCGGATGGCCGCCCCGTTGAACAGCAGCAGCGGGATCGCCGTGACGAACCCGCCGCCCGCCACCAGCGCCGCGTGCACCAGGCCGTTGTGCCCGAACTCCGCCTCCCCCTGGACCCCCAGGGCCACCGCGAAGCCCAGCGCGGGCAGGAACATCACCGCGGTCTCCACCGCCAGGCTCTCCAGCGACGGCGTGTCCGCGAACTTCTTCAGCAACCCGTAAGTACCGAACGCCAAGGCCAGCACCAGCGCGATCCACGGCAGCCGCCCGTGCCCGGCGCCGAGCACCACCACCGCGGCCCCGCCCAGCCCCACCGACGCCCACTGCCACCTGCGCAGCCGCTCCCGGAAGACGACCACGCCGAGCAGCACGCTGATCAGCGGGTTGATGAAGTAGCCCAGCGCCGCGTCCAGGGTGTGACCGCTGTTGACGGCGTAGATGTAGACGCCCCAGTTCAGCGTGATCATCACCGCGGCCGCCGCCAGCAGCCCGGCCCGCCGCCACGACAGCCCCCGGATCCACCGCCGTCCGGCCGCCAGCATCACCAGCACGGCCACCAGCGACCACATGATCCGGTGCGCCAGGATCTCCGTCGCCCCGGACGGCTTCAGCAGGGGCCAGTACAGCGGGAACAGCCCCCAGATCACGTAGGCCGCGACCCCGTACACGATCCCCCGCCGCTCAGCCACGCACGCCACGTTAGCAGGAGGTAATCACCCAAATCCGTACACGCTGATGTCGCCCTCCACGGCGTAGCCTGGGGGCATGTTCTTCGCGAAGACCCAGATGGTCTCTCCAGAGAAGGCCCTGCCCGGACGTGAAGAGCCGATCCGAGTGCCCCCGCGGCACGAGGTCCTCGACGCGCCCCTGGCCCCGCCCTACCCCGACGGCGCCGAGATCGCCGAGTTCGGACTCGGCTGCTTCTGGGGCGCCGAACGCAAGTTCTGGCAGACCCCCGGCGTCCTGTCCACCAGCGTCGGCTACGAGGGCGGCTACACGCCCAACCCCACCTACGAGGAGGTCTGCAGCGGCCTGACCGGCCACACCGAGGCCGTCCGCGTCGTCTACGACCCCGCCAAGGTGTCCTACGAGCAGCTGCTGCGCGTCTTCTGGGAGGCCCACGACCCCACCCAGGGCATGCGCCAGGGCAACGACGTCGGCACCCAGTACCGCTCGGCGGTCTTCTACCGCGACGACGCCCAGCGCAAGCAGGCCGAGGCGTCCCGCGACGCGTACCAGAAGGTCCTCACCGAAGCCGGCCACGGCCCCATCACCACCGAGATCACCCAGGCCACCGACTACTACTTCGCCGAGGACTACCACCAGCAGTATCTATCAAGCAATAAAAACCCGAACGGCTACTGCGGCCTCGGCGGAACGGGCTTGTCCTGCCCGGTCGGCGTAGCTTCCGCCGAGTAAGGCGTGACCTCGCGAGGGGTCCTCTACTTCGTAGTCTGCGCCGCCCCGGCGGCGTATGACGCTGAGACGTTCACCCTGCTGGCGCGGGACGCGGGATGGCGGGTTTGCGTGATCGCCACCCCGATGGGCCTGCGGTTCGTCGATGCCGCCCATCTGGCGGAGGTGACAGGGCAACCGGTGCGGAGCGAGTTCCGCATGCCGAATGAGCCGAACGAGTTGCCTGGTGCTGACGCGGTGGTGGTCGCTCCGGCGACGTTCAACACGATCAACAAGTGGGCCGCGGGCTTCGCCGACACGTTCGCCGTGGGCCTGCTGTGTGAGCTGATGGGTTTCGGCGTGCCGATCGTGGCCGCACCCCTGCTCAAGGACGCTCTTGCCCGTCATCCGGCCTTCGCCCGCAGCGTCGAGACCCTACGCGGGGCAGGGGTGCGAGTGCTGTTCGATCCGGCTGCGCCTCCGAACGCGCGCATGCCACGCTGGGAGCGGATCCTCACAGAGCTGGACAGCACCCTCGACGGTTGACCTCCTGAAAGGACATGGGCCGTGGACGCTCGCGCGGAGATCGGACGTCGGATCGCTCGGCAGCGTCGGCGCCGCGGGCTGTCCCAAGTGGTGGTCGCGGGTCTGATCGGACGGTCGGAAAGCTGGCTGAGCCAAGTCGAACGCGGGCGGCGGTCGATCGACAGTCACTCGGTGCTCGTCCGCCTGGCCGAGGTGCTCGACGTGGACATTAACCAGCTCACCAGCGAAGACACGGGTGCTGACATGGCGAAGTACGAGGGATCGGCAACCATTCGGGAGGCGATGCTCCAGTACGAGACGCTTCCAGACGTGATCAATTCGCGTTCGGCCAATGACCAACGTCCCCGCCTGACCTGGCTTGGCCATGAGCTGAGGCGTACGAACCGGGCGTATCAGGCCACCCGCTACGACGAAGCGGGGCGGCTCTTGCCGGGATTGATCCTGGCAGCGGAACGGGCGTGCCGGAGCATGAAAGGTGATGAGAAGCGCGCGGCTTTCACCCTGTGCTCGCTGGTCTACCACTCGGCGACCATGACCCTGAACCGGGTCGGTGAGGCTGATCTTGCTTGGACGGCGGCGGACCGCTCCTTGTCGGCGGCTCAGATGGGTGATCGTCCCCTCCTGGCCGCAGTCAGCGCCTACCGGCTCGGGTACGTGCTGATCCGTCAGAAGCGCGCACGTGAGGCTGAGGACTTGGCCGTCCGCTCGCGCGATGCCCTTGCCGCGTCGGTGCGTCGGCCGTTCCCGCTTGTGCTCTCCGTCCAGGGTGGGCTCTGCCTCGTCGCGGTCACGGCGGCGGCCGCCCGGTTCGATCGCGCGGCCGTGGACAGGCATCTCGCTTCCGCGCGTGTGATCGCGGCCGAGCTCGGCGGTGATCGCAACGACTTCTGGTCGGCGTTCGGCCCGACCAACGTCCTCATCCATGAGGTGTCGGCGGCCGTCTCGTTCGGGGATGCCAAGCTCGCTCTCAAGCGCGGTGAGCCGTTGGACGTCGAACACCTCGGCCCTGGTCTACTCGGCCGTCGCGCACAGGTCTCCATCGACTTGGCGCGGGCCTACGCTCTCCAGCGTAAGGACGCGGCGGCCGTGAACACGCTGCTCAAGGCCGAGAGGCTTTCGCCTGAACTCGTCCGGTACGACGCTGGCACCAACGATCTGCTCACTGAACTGGTGCGTCGCGAGCATCAAGCCAGCACTCCGGAACTGCGTGGCTTGGCACAGCGCGCCGGGGTCGTGTAACCCGCACTGAAGTACGGGTTCTTTCCCTTCACACAGGTACGGGTCGCCAGCGTCCGGCGTTCCTAGGGTCACTCTCCACGCCCGAATCAGACACCGATGGTGAGCGGGAGAGTCCATGAGCATCGACACGACGACAACCGGTGGAGAGCAGGGACGCAGCGACGCCCCCCGACCTGCCTGGCAGGTTGCAGCGTTGGCGCTGGTCGCTGCGTTGGAGGGACGTGGCCTGGTCGCTGAGGCGTGGGGGCATGGTGTGGTGCGGGCCCGCAACCCGGCGGGGGATCCGGACACCGACGATCCGCGTGGGCAGGCGCTGAGTCCGCGTCTCCAGCAGGAGGTGGTGTGTCGTCCGCTGGGCGGGTCGCTGTGGTGGCTGTGGGCCTGGTCGGGGGCTGAGCGGAACTCGCCTGCGGAACTGGAGCCGCTGTGCCCGGTGTCGGAGGTGGAGACGGCGGCGGAGCGGATTGCGCGTGTGCTGGCGGTCCCGTTCGTGGAGGGGACGGACGGGGCGGCCGATGACCGGCCCTGAGGTGGTGTTGCCCGGCGTGCTGGACGGGCGGCCGGTGACCGACGTGATCCAGGAGCAGTTTCCCGGCGTGTGGGCCTGGTACGGGCAGGCAACCGGCTCGTGGTGGGCGCTCGTCCCGCTGCGGGATGGGCCTCGGCTGGTGGAAGCGATCAACCCCGGCGAACTGCGTTACGCGCTCAAGAAGCCTGCGGGCTGGCCCTGGCCCCGCTCAACCTGAGCGTCACGAGCGGGAGGAAGGGCGGCGGTTGGGCGACAAGGGCAAGCAAGGGACCCGGTGCGGTTCCTGTGGAGGGTCGGGCCGGATCAAGCACGTCAGGCATGCCAAGCATTCGGGGCACAGCAAGAAGGCGGCGCCTGCACGGACGGAATGGAGGACGTGCCCTCGATGCCGTGGACGCGGAATGCTGTGACTGTTGCCGGGTGGTTGAAGGCCACAGCGGATGATTCGAGGGCAACCCTGACCCGTACCGCAGGACCGTTCACGGTCCGAGGAACGGAAGCAGGGGCGGCAGCGCGAGCCCCCAACCCCTCGTATCGCGGTATCCGGGCGGCGAGTGACTTGAACCCCAACCCGCCGTCCGTGACCGCGTGAGGGCCGCGGCTTCCCCGTTCAACTACCGGGAAGGGGCCGGTCGATGGCCGTAGGGCACCCCGGAGGGGCGACCGCAGGAGTCAGCCGGCGCCGTGGGCACCTTCCAGCCCGAACGGCATCCCGCGTAGAAGCCGCTGCCCGGCACCTTGCGTGCGGACGTTCGTTCGGGCTGGACCCCGACCCGGTGCGGTGCGGCACGTGCGGGCCGTCCACGGTCCCGGCCTGCGGTGGGCGGGCCGGGACCGTGGACGCACAGACCCCCCGCGCCGCTATAGGTGACCAGTTGTTCGGTGGTTCATGTCCCACGGGCACCGCACCTGCGGACGGCTGACAGCCCTGGCTCCACCGCGCGGTCGATGTCGGTAGGTTTGAGCCGCTCGACTGAGTTTGCGGGTGTCGGGTGCTAACTTGCCGAGCACATTCTTAGTTGGCGAACTTCAGTTCTTTTGGGGTTACATGGCGAGGCATCCTGGGCGGCACCGGCCTCTCCTGCCCGACGGGAGTCGCGCCGGCCGGCGGATGGGCCTGGAAGCGTTCCCCGAACTCGCGTCATTGTCGCGCGGCCTGAGCCCGGAAGAACGCTCGACGATCGGCATGCTCGACCTGCAACGCCTCAAGGTCGAGCAATCCGGAGTCGGCACTGCCACCGCCGCGCAGATGACCGAGCCGCTCTATGGCGTCTTCGCCTGCCTGCGCACGTGGTGCCTGTTGATCCGGCGCATGGAGCAGGGCTGGCCGCGTACGGATTACTACATGGTCTACGAGTATCTCAACGACCTGACGGTACGTGACGCGATCGAGGAATATCTCGATACGATGCCGACCGGGCTCAAGGAGAAGGTGCGTCGCGTCGTCGCCCGCCTTGACGGCCGGTATTCGGCCGTGACCGTGGACGACGGAGGAGCAGAACTCGCCGGCTACTGGCGTCCTCTGGCCGAGGGCCGGGAGTGCCGTTGGTGGTGGACCCGAAAGCCTCAAGAGCTCCCGCCGGGATGGTGATCGGTCATACACGTCGATCACTCGGTCACAGGGTGGTTCTAGGACGGGACGGCCTCCAGGCGTGTGAAACCGAGGTTTCCCAGCGGGCCGGTGGCCGACTCCAGGGTGAAGCCGGCCTTGGCGAACAGGTCACGATACTCGGCCTCGGTGCGCTCGCGGCCGCCGGTCAGCACGAGCATGAGCAGGTCGGCCAGCAGGGCCCGCTTGTGGTCTTCCGTGACGATGTCGGGGACGAGCCGCTCGAACACCAGCAGCCGGCCGCCCGGCTCGATCACCTCCCGGATGTTGCGCAGGATCTTCAGTGCCTTCTCGTCGTCCCAGTCGTGCAGCACGAGCTTCAGCACGTAGGCGTCCGCGCCTTCCGGCACCGACTGGAAGAAGCTGCCGGAGACGACGGTGCCCCGGTCGGCGACACCGGCGGCCTCGAGGGTCGCCGCCGCCTCGGACACTCCGGTCGGCATGTCGAACACCACGCCCTTCACCTTCGGCGCGGCCCGCAGGATCTCGGCGACGAACGTGCCATTGCCGCCGCCCACGTCGACCACCGTGCGCAATGGCGAGAAGTCGTACCCGGCGATGATCCCGCGGGCCGTGTCGCGGGTCATCTGCCCCATCGCGCCGTTCAGCTTCTCGGCCTCCTCGGGGTGCTCGGCGAGGTATTCGAACGCCTGCTTTCCGTAGTTGTGCTCGAACGCCGTCTCGCCCGTGCGCAGGCTGTGCAGGACGTCACCCCACGACGACCACGGCCCGGCGGAGCACAGGAACATGACGACACTGCGGACCGTGTCGGGCGCGTCCTTGCGAAGGTGACCGCCCAGCTCGGTGAGCTCGAACCGGTCGGGCGCGGTCTGGGTCAGCAGGCCCAGCGACACGAGGCCGCGCAACAGCCTCAGAAGCGACGGTCCATGCGTCCTGGTCTCGGCGGCCAGCTCCTCACTGGACCGCGGCCCCGATGCCAGCAGCTCGACGAGCCCGAGCTCGGCGGCGGCGTGGAGGATCTGAGCGGGCATGTATCCCCATGCGACGTCGGCGAGAGGTGATCGCGCCATTTCATGGCCCCTTCGCAATCGATGCGTCTACGGCGCCCCGAAAAAAGATCGGCAGCCCCCGAAGCATCCCCTGCGACGAAATAGTGGTCAATGGACGCACAAAATGACGTGGAGAAGAGTGTATTGGCGCACAACTCAAGGGCCCGTACTGTGCACGCGGTACAGCACGCCCGCGGCTCGGCGGGTGCCTCACCTCTCTGGTGCGAGCTCGATTCCCTGGCCGGAGGGCAGGTCGCGGAGTGTGAGCACGTGGTGGAGATGGTGTGTTCCAGGTGGCAGCCCGGCCGCCGTGCGGGCGGCGAGCGCCGTCATGACCGCCGTGCCGTGGGACTGGTTGCGGCCTCGGGCCCATCGTGTGGTGCCGTCGTGGCCTCGGGCCAGGATGAGCCAGTCGTCGCCGCCCGGCAGGTGCAGACCGCGCGGAGCGCGGGAAGCGCCGGGAATCCAGGTCAGTACGGCCAGCGCCGCGCTCGCCGGCTGTGAGTCGAGCCCGAAGTAGGTCCGCACCCTCGCGTCCAGGTCCCGGCTGAGCGTGTGCTGGTCGGAGAAGTCCAGCCGGTGGAGTCGCCGGCGGCCGTGCCCGGGCAGGTCGAAGAGCGCGGGCCGGGTGAAGTTGCGGATCGTGGTGCCGTGGGCGTGGAAACGCCGTCCGAGCAACCGGTAGGTCCACTCGGTCGACGCGGCGCCGTGCCGCTCGCCGGCCCCGAGCAGGACCGCCAGGTCGACCGGGCCGGGTGCGCTCTCGTGCACGGCGGTGGCGAGCAGGTTGGTCAGCCCGGGAGCGAGACCGACACTGACGAGCACCGGCCGCGGCGGGTCCAGCCGTTCCAGTGCGGCGACATAGGAGGCCGTTGCCGTGATGTCGACGAACGCGACCCCTCGCGTCGCCGCGAGCTCTGCCAGCCGCGGGTCCTCCACGCCCGAGGCGTTGACCACGACGTCGATTCCGGCCAACGCGGCAAGGTAGGACCCGGTCTCGGTCAGGTCGACGGGCCGGTCGGCGCGGGCGGCGTCGCGGCCGGCCACGACCGCGGTGTCCCCGCCCTGCCGGAGCCGCGCCACGACCTCGCGGCCGACCGCACCGTAGCCGCCCAGCACCAGCGCCGCGGTCATGCCCGCCCCGCCTCGGATCGCTCGGCGGCGAGCGCCAGTGCCGCCAGGGTCGCCTCCATGCCGGCGCGGTTGTGGCCGGTGCGATCCGTCACGCCCGAGATCACCCACGAGAGCGGGAGCATCCAGGCCGGTCGCAGATCCGTCCACGTCTCGGCGACCCGGCAACCCGCGCCTCGGGCCTCGAAGGTGTACAGCCAGCGCGAGAACGGCCGCCGGCCGAGGCGGACCTCGAACCCGAACCGCCGCCCGTGCTCGGCGGCGACGACCGTGCACGTCGTGGACCAGCGGCGCCGGCCCTGCCGGTTCGTCCCCCGGAAACGGGCACCGACGGCCGGACCGGTCGCCGGAGGAAGCCATCGGCACCGGACCGTCTCCGGGCTCCAGCGCGCCATCCCGCTCACCTCGCCGACCAGCTCGTACAACGCCTCCGGGGGCGCGGCGATGGTCCGCTCGACCACGACGGTGGGCCGCTCGGCCGTCGCGCCCCTGTTCCTGGATGCACGGACACCCGCGACCCCTGCCACGACGCCGGCGCCGATCTCGGCGACCGCGGTCACCCACGAGTACCAGCTCACACCCGTGTGCGGCGGCGAGACGAAACTGTCGCTGTAGCCATGCCACACCGACGGCAGGGCGTGGGCGTAGACGAACAGGGCCGCGCTGCCGAACCCGGCGGCGGCCGCCGCTTCCGGTGCCCGCCGCCGGCGCGTCAGCACCATGGCCATCGCGATGAGGACGAACCCGGCCTGGATGTAGCCACCGACGATGACCGGTGCGGGCGAGGCCGCCATGCCCCGGACGACCATGTGGTCGATGCCGTGCGCGCCCACGCCCAGCGCCAGCACCACCGTGACCCACCGCAGGAGCCGGTCGGCTCCCGGTGCGCCGTGCCGCTCGATCCGTTCTCTCATCGAGGATCACCCGTCCCCTCAAGGCGACAATATGTCCATACCGTGGCACGATATGAACATATTGTCTAGGGTGGTGCGTGTGGACCCGCAGTCGCTGTTTCCCTTCCGAGCGGACCCCGCCGAGCCGTCGACGGTGGACCGGATTCGTGACGCCGCCCTGAGGTGCTTCGCGACCCGCGGTGTCTCCGGCACCTCACTGCGCGCGGTCGCCGAGGCCGCGGACGTGTCCATCGGGTTGGTGCAGCATCACTTCGGCACCAAGGCCCGCCTGGTCTCGGCCGTCGAAGACCATGTCCTGCGGGTCGTCGGCGAGGCGGTCGCCTCCACGCCGCTGCCCGCGCCGCCGGAGGACTCGCTCGCCGAACTCGGCCACCGCGTCACCTCGATCATGACCGACCACCCCGAGGTGGTCGGCTACGTGGGCCGCGCCATGGTCGACGGCGACGCGATCGCCTCCGTGATCTTCGACGGCCTCGTCACCGTCAGCGCCGCCCAATGGGACCAGCTCGCCGACCACGGCCTGCTCTCACCCGGGACCGACCGCACCTGGGCCGTGCTGAATCCACTCATCCTCGTCATCGGCACCGTCATCCTCCGCGCCCAGATCGACCGCCATCTGCCCGAGCCGCTCGCCACCGGCGACCAGCTGCGACGCTGGGACGACTCGGTCGCCGCCCTGCTGCGCAGGGGCCTCCTGCGCCACGACCCGGATGGCGCGCCCGACTGACGCGCACAAGCTTCCCGCGGTCCAAGAGGCTCGAAAATGATTGGCCGACCGGAATCGGTCGGCTTCACTATCGACGCCATGGAAGAACCACGACACCGGATCCGCGCTCTCCATACGGCGTCCACGATCACCGTCTACCAGGCGTACGCCCCGGACATCGGGCTGCCCGCGGCGCGCGAGGGCCGCTTCCCCGCGGCATGGAAGCGGGATCGGATGACGTGGATCAAGCCGTCGTTCCTGTGGATGATGTACCGCTGCGGCTGGGGCGCCAAGACGGGACAGGAGACCGTCCTCGCCGTCGAGATCACCCGTGACGGCTTCGAGTGGGCACTGCGCCACTCATGCCTCTCGCACTACGTGCGCGGATTGCACCCGGATCGCGGCACCTGGCAGCGTCAGGTCAAGCGCGCACCGGCCCGCGTCCAGTGGGACCCCGAGCGCGATCTGCACCTGCGGACCCTGCCGTACCGCTCCCTGCAACTCGGGCTCTCCGGTGAGGCCGTCCGGCGTTACGCGGACGAGTGGATCGTCTCCATCAGCGATGTGACACCACTCGCCCACGAGATCCACGCGCTCGTCAGGGATCGTGACCTGGACTCCGCGACCCGGCTGCTGCCGCGGGAGAGCCCGTACCCGTCCGGAGACGATCTCCTGGCACACCTTGGGGGATGACCGCGCGGTGAGTGGTCATTCGAAGGGGATGCCGTCCAGGGCGGCGCGGGTCAGGCGGATGGTCTCCTCGGTGGCGGGGGTGGTCGGGGCCGTTCCGTAGTACTCGACGGTGATGTGGATGTTGTTCTTGCGCGCCGACACCCCGACCGTGGTCCTGACGTCGCCCACGTTCTTGATCGTCAGGCAGGCGTCGTCTCCGATGCCCGGGAGTCTCGCCGGGCATGACCGCTTGGCGTAGGAGTCGCGCAGGCGTTCGGTGGCGCCGCCGTCGAGGCCGAGGCCGCGTTCCTCCAGGACGAGGGCGATGCTCAGCGTGGGGAACGGGTCGGCTGTTCTGAACGAGCACAGGCTGGCGCGCTCGGGACGGCCCGGCGGGACGGACTTGGGGGGTCTGGCGTTCGGGACCAGGCGGGCGACGGTCGCCTTGTCGGCGACCGAGCAGGCGGTCGGCAGGGCGACGGCTTCCTCCCGGCCCGGCCACCAGGCCTGGGTCCAGGGGCTCGCGAGGTAGAGCGTCAGCACCGAGACGCCCGTGAGGACCGCCAGCGTCATGGTGTGCGAGAGGGATGTGACGCGGCGGGCGCCCGGCTGGACGGGCTGGGAGGCGACGCGGGGGCGGTGCGTCCCGGCTCTGGCGTAGATCGGTTCGAGCCGGGCCGCGAGTGAGCGTTCGCGAGCGAACATGCTGGGCGCGGGGGCGGGCAGGATCAGCCGACCGCCCCCGCGCCTGACCAGGACCAGCACGAAGCCCATGCCGAGCGCTCCGCCGGTGAAGGAGATCCGCTCGATCTCGTCCCACGGGATGTGCTGCTCGGTGCCGCCTTTCGTTCGGGTCACCCCTGACGCGTCGACGGTCGTGCGGCCGCGGCTGCCGGACAGGGTGATGATCCCCGGGCCGAGCGCGATGGCGATGCTCAGCGGCAGGTAGAGGGGCGAGAGCAGGACGAGCATGCCCCGGTCGGTGATGATCAGGCCGACGTTGACCAGGACGTAGATGAGGACGACGAGGATCAGGTGCCGGTATGAGGGCCGAAGTGCGAGCGGTTCCTCCTGGTCTGGGGTGATCATGGCCCTGCAGCTTAGAGGACCTCGGTCAGGCGGGCTCGATGTTCTGGTTGAGGTGGAAGACGTTCTCCGGGTCGTACCGGGCCTTGACCTCCGACAGGCGGCGGTGGTTGTCGGCGCCGACGCCCGCGATGACGCGGTCGCGGCCCTCGTTGCCGATGAAGTTCAGGTAGACCGCGCCGATCGACCAGGGGCGCATGTCGCGGATGGTGCCGCGGGCCCAGGCGATGGCGCGTTCGTCGTCCTCGGCGTTCTCCCACAGGCCCAGCGGGTGGACGACCCAGGGCGCCGAGCGCCACGGGACGGGGTAGTCGGTGCCGCCGTCGGCGACCGCGCCGCCCAGGGGCAGCAGGATGTGCTGGGACGCCGACGGGACGACCATGTCCGCGGCGCGGGCGGCGAACCGGTCCAGGGCCTCGTCCGGGAGGGCGCCGATGTGCTCGGCCGACCAGTAGTTCCGGAAGCCGGGCGGGTCGTCGAGCATGCACTGGAAGTCGGCGTAGGGCATCTCGGCGACGAGGCCGCCGGTGTACTCCAGGCCCGTCATCGGCGCGAGCGCGTCGTCGGCCTCGGGGCCCGTGCCCGCGTAGACGGCGAGGATGGCGAGCGCCTGCCGTCCCACCAGGTCCTCGGGAACGAACGGCTCGGGCGGCGCGGTGAGGTAGATGGCGGCGCCGCCGACCTGGTCGGGCGCCGAGTCGATGAAGGCGCGGTAGTCGGTGAGCACGTCGCGGGCGGCGGCGGGCGGCCACAGCAGGAGGGCGACGGTGACCTTGGAGAGCGGGTGGAGCCGCAGCGTGAGGGCGGTCGCCACGCCGAAGTTGCCTCCGCCGCCGTGCAGGGCCCAGAACAGGTCGGGGTTCTCCTCCTCGCCGGCGTGGACGATCTCGCCGTCGGCCGTGACGAGTTCGACGTCGAGCAGGTTGTCGCAGACCAGGCCCCAGAGGCGTTCGAGCCAGCCGGAGCCGCCGCCGAGGGTGAGGCCGGCGACGCCCGTGGTGGAGACGCGGCCGCCGGTGGTGGCCAGGCCGTGCGGTTCGGTGGCCCGGTCCAGGTCGCTCATGAGGGCGCCGCCGGAGACGCGGGCGGTGCGGGCGGCGGGGTCGACGGTCACAGTGCTCATGCGGCGCAGGTCGATGACGAGGCCGCCGTCGGTGATGCCCTTGCCGGCGACGCCGTGGCCGCCGCCGCGCACGGCGATCTCCAGGCCGAGCGACCGGCCGACCTCGATGGCGCGGGCGACGTCGCCGGCGGTGGCGCACTGGGCGATCACCGCCGGACGCCGGTCGATCATGGAGTTGAAGATGGTCCGCGCGTCTTCGTAGCCGGGGTCGTCCGGCAGGAGGGCGATGCCGGAGAGGCCGGGGCGCAGGCGCGCGGCGGCCTCGTCCTGGATGCGGGTGGAGGTCATGTGCGTCCCTCTCGCTGGAAGGCGGGGGCCGCCGATGCGCGGGGACGACGGCCCGGTGGTCGGCCGTACCAGGGGGATTAAGACGCCATTCTTCTCCTTTTGGGGATGCCTGAAAAGGGGGCGGGTTACGGGACGAGGATGTGTTTGCCGACCGAGGTGCGGGATTCGATGGCCTCATGGGCGGCGGCGGCCTCGGCCAGGGGGCGCACGGAGCCCACGATGGGGTCCAGGACGCCCTCGGCGGCGAGCGCGAAGGCCCGGTCGCGCAGCGGGACGAGCCGTTCGGGCGGCAGGAGGGCGCTGGCGAACCCCAGGATCGACAGCGCGCGCAGGTAGACGGTCTCGGAGCCGATCTCGTGCGGGCGGTCGGTGATGCGGCCGTACATGACCAGCCGGCCGGTGACGGGCTGGAGGAGGCCGAGGGCGGCGCGGGTGAAGGGCCCGCCCAGCGAGTCGAGGACCGCGTGGACGGGGCCGGCGTCCTCCAGGGTGTCGGGCGTGACGGCCACGCGGGCGCCGAGTTCGAGGGCGGTTTCGGCCTTCTGGCCGTCGTCGACGACGGCGGCGACGGTGGCCCCGGCGTGCGCGGCGAGCTGGACCAGGAGGCTGCCGACCCCGCCGGTGGCGGCCGTGACCAGGACGGTCTCGCCGGGCGCGAGGGCGGCCCGGTCGAGGATGCCGACCGCGGTCGTGCCCTGGGTGAGGACGGCGAGGGCCTTGTGCTCGTCCAGGTCCGGTGCGGGGACCAGGGCCTCGGCGGGGGAGACGAACAGTTCGGCGTAGCCGCCTCCGGTGGGGGAGAGCGCGAGGACGCGGCGGCCGAGCAGGGCGGGGTCGGCACCGGGGCCGACGGCGGTGACGGTGCCGGCGACCTCGTGCCCGGCGGTGAACGGGAGGGGCAGGTCGGGAGCCCAGGCGCGGAGGGCGCCGGAGCGGAGCTGGAGGTCGGAGAAGTTGACGCCGGCCGCGACGACCTCGATCAGCGCCTCGCCGGGGCCGGGCTCGGGGTCGGGCACCTGGTCGAGGGTGAGGGTCGCGGGTGGGCCGTAGTCGTGGAAGCGTACAGCGCGCATGGAATCCTCCTTTAGCGGACCGGCGGTCCGGTTACGGGGGATAGAATACGGACCATCGGTCCGTTTATGTCAGGGGAGGGCCGGTTGGCACACCGGGAAAGGGCCGACGCCGCGCGCAACCGGCGCGCGATCCTGCTGGCCGCACACCGCCTCATCTGCGAGAACGGCATCGACCAGGTGTCCATGAGCGACATCGCCGCCGAGGCCGGGGTGGGCAAGGGCACCCTGTTCCGCCGGTTCGGCGACCGCGCGGGCCTGGTCAACGCGCTGTTCGAGCAGCTCACCGAGGACTGGGAGCCGGACGCGCTCGCCGCCCTCGCCGACTCCGGAACCGACCCGGCCGGGCGCGCCGTCGCCTTCCTGGCCGGGCTGTTCGACCGGATCACCGTCCCGGGACGGCCGCTGCTGCGCGCGATGGGCAACCACGCGACCCCCGACCGCATGCGCCGCTACCGGACGTGGCAGTCCGCGCTCGCCGCCGTGATCGCGGAGGCCCGGCCCGGCCTGCCCGAGGAGGAGACCGCGTTCACCGCCCACGTCCTGCTCGGCACGCTCCGCGCCGACTTCGTCGACCTGCTCTCCGGCGGCGGGATGACGGTCGAGGAGATCCGGACCCGCATCCTCGCCCACGCCGACCGCGTGATCAGAAGCGGGCCGTCCGGCGGGTGAGCGGCGGCGCGCCGCCGCCCGCCCGCCGGAGCCCCTAGTCGTTCGCGGCGGGGCGGCGCTGCCCGTAGACGTGCACGGACCGGCCGCGGTACTCCTCGTCCCGCAGGTGGCGGTGGCCGAGGCGCTCGGCGACGGCGATCGAACGGCCGTTGCGCGGCAGGATGAGCGAGACGACCTCCTCGGCGTCCAGCGCGCTGAAGCAGTAGGCGATCGCCGCGCGGCCCGCCTCGGTCGCGTACCCCTTGCCCCAGTGCTCGCGGGCCAGGCACCAGCCCACGCCCAGGCCCGGGAAGCCGAGCGGGCTCCACGGGCCGGCCCGGCCGGCGAACCGGCCCGTCTCCTTCTCGATCACGGCCCAGTGGGAGAAGCCCCGGATCTCGTGGTGGCCGATGAACGTGGCGAGGCTGCGCCAGGCGTCCTCCGGGGTCCGGCCCACCGGCTCGGCCAGGCCGCCGGCGACCTCGGAGTCGGCGAGCATCGCCGCGTAGTCGTCGAAATCGGCCCCGCACAGCGGGCGCAGGATCAGGCGTTCGGTCTCCAGCATGGTCGCATTGTCACCGACTTTCCGCCCAGTGGAAGTTTTCGCAGGTCAGTCGGTGAAATCGGGCCGAACATGGGCGGACACCCGCTGTGACCCAGCGCACTGGAGGCCGCCGATGGCGACCCGAACCCCACCCGCCCGTGCATGGGTGCTCCCGCTCTGCTGGGCCGCCGTCCTGCTGGACGGCTTCGACCTCGTCGTGCTCGGGACCGTCCTGCCCGTGCTGCTGCGCGAGAACGTCTGGGACCTCACCCCCGGCACCGCGTCCGCGGTGACCACCGCCGGCCTGGTAGGCATGACCGTCGGGGCGCTCACGATCGGCGCGATCACCGACGTGATCGGCCGCCGCAAGGCCCTGATCATCGCCGTGGCCTCGTTCTCGGCGTTCACCGCGCTGTGCGCGCTGGCGCCCTCGGCGGCGGTGTTCGGGCTGCTCCGGTTCCTGGCCGGGCTGGGCCTGGGCGGCTGCCTGCCCACCGCGATCACCCTGGTCGGCGAGTACGCCCGGCGCGGCCGGTCCGGCACCGCCACCACCACGATCATGACCGGGTACCACGTCGGCGCGGTGGTGACCGCGCTGCTGGGGATCTCGGTCATCCCGGCGCTGGGCTGGCGCGCCATGTTCGTGATCGGCGCCGCGCCCGCGCCTGATCCAGGGCCTCTCCAACGGCCGCAGGGCCTCTCCACGGCGTGTGGAGAGGCCCTGCGCTCGGTTTTTTCCCGCGGGAGGCGGTGAGCCTTTTGTCAGTACGGCAGAAGACGGCCCGTGGGGGTCCGGAGATCGAGCGGGCTCGGTTGCCGTGGCGGTTTCGGACGTTTGACGAGCTGCTGCCGTGCCATGGTGATCATCTCCCCCGTCGGGCCGGGTGTTAACCCGCCGATCGAGCCGATGTCGCGGTCATTTCGTCCGACGCGAACACCGGGCGAAAGGTTCGCCGAGCATATGCCACCACCTCTGCCGGTTCGACCGATTTTCGGGGCGATGATTTGACGGTGCGTACCGATCCGATTGCGCAGTGTCAGGAAAGTCGGGCCGGTTTTTCCCGAGGCCGAATCCGGCCAGCGGAGCGACGCGCCGCCACGCCCGTGGCCGGAGCGGCGGGCGCGGTCAGCGGGCGTCGAATTCGGCGACGGCCTTCTTCGGGGCCAGTTGCCAGCCCTTGGACAACCGGAAGGTCACCATTCCCCAGCTGACCTTCTCCGCCGCGCCGGGCAGCCCCAGCGCGATCTCCCGTACCGTCTCCGCGTCGCTCATCGCCCCAGAATGCCGCCCGGCGGCCGCCGGGGAAAGCACCGTCAGGAAACCACGTCGCGGGCCCGGAAGCGGCGGAAGGCCAGCGCGAACAGAATCGCCGAATACGCCAGTGAGATCGCCGCCCCCTTGGCCATGCCGGTCCACTGGATCTGCGGTTGCAGCGCGTCCATCCACGCCCACATCCAGTGGCTGGGCAGGAACTCGCGCCAGCCGCCCAGCGCCGTCACCGCGTCCAGGATGTTCGACACGATCACCAGCCCGACCGCGCCGCCGACCGCGCCCAGCGGCGAGTCCGTCGTCACCGACAGCAGGAACGCCAGCGCCGCCACCACCAGCTGCCCGACCAGCGCGTACCCGACGATGATCGCCATCCGGCCGAGCGCGGTGCCGGTCGGGACGGTCCCGCCGGTCGGCAGCTCCACCGGCGACCACCCGAACGCGACCGTGCCCGCCACCAGCGACATCAGCGGCAGCGTCAGCACCGCCGCCGTCGAGTACCCGAGCGCGACGACCAGCTTCTGTCGCAGCAGCCGGGCCCGCGGCACCGGCGCCGCCAGCAGGTAGCGCAGCGACGACCAGCCCGCCTCGCTGGCCACGGTGTCGCCGCAGAACAGCGCGACCGCCACCACCAGCAGGAAGCCGGTCGACACGAACAGCGTGAACAGGGCGAAGTTCATCGCCCCGGAGGTGGCCACGTCCACCAGGCTCGGCATGCCGTCCGGGCCGGTCTGGTCCCCGCCGATCTGGAACGCCGCCACCAGCACCCACGGCAGCGCCAGCAGGATCCCGAACGCGACCAGCGTGCGGCGGCGCCGGAACTGGCGGACGACCTCCACCCGCAGCGGCAGCGTGCGCCGCACCCGGTAGGCCGCCGAGCCGCCCCCGTCGCCGGGGCCGCCCGAGCCCGCGGCGGCCGCCCCGTCCCTCCGGGCGGCGCCCCCGGCCCCGTCCGCGTCCAGCGTCGTGACCTCTTCTCGGGTGCTCATGTGGAATCCCCCGTACCGATGATCTCCAGGAAGGCGTCCTCCAGCCGGCGGCCGGAGCCGACGATCTCCGCGACCGGGCCGGCGGCGACCCGCCGCCCGCGCGACATCACGACCGCGTGCGTGCACGTCTGCTCGACCTCGGCGAGCAGGTGGCTGGAGACGATGACGGTGCGCCCGGCCGCCGCGTACCGCACCAGCACCTCGCGCATCTCGCGGATCTGGGGCGGGTCCAGGCCGTTGGTGGGCTCGTCCAGCACCAGCAGGTCGGGCAGGCCCAGCATGGCCTGGGCGATCGCCAGCCGCTGCCGCATGCCCTGGGAGTAGGTGCGGACCGCGCGGTCGAGGGCGGAGCCGAGATCGGCGATCTCCAGCGCCTCCTCCAGGTGCGCCTCCCCGGCGGGACGCCCGGTGGCCCGCCAGTACAGGTCCAGGTTGTCGCGGCCGGACAGGTGCGGCAGGAACCCCGGGCCCTCGACGAACGAGCCGAGCCGCGACAGGACCGGCGCCCCGGCCGTCACCCGGTGCCCGAAGATCCGGATCTCGCCCGCGTCCGGGTGGATGAGGCCCATGAGCATCCGCAGCGTGGTCGTCTTACCGGCGCCGTTCGGCCCGAGCAGCCCCAGGACCTGCCCCTTCTCGACGCGGAACGACAGGTCGGACACGGCCAGATGGCCGTTCTTGTACGCCTTGGTCAGCCCGTCGATCTGCAGCGGCACCGCGGCCAGCTCGGGATCGAAGGCGTCCTTGCGGCCCGGGGCGGCGGCGCCGCGCCGGCCGCGCCCGGTGACCAGCAGCCCCGCGGCGATGGCCAGCGCGACCAGCGGCAGGCCCCACACCCAGGACGGGATGGGCGCCGGGTCGGCGCGCAGCGCGGGCACGGTCGGCACCGACAGCCCCGACACCGCCGCCACCTTGTACGAGGCGGGCGCGGCCGGCGTGGCGAACCCCATGTCGGTCGTCGACAGCACGAGCCGGAGCCGGTGGCCACTGTCGAACCGGTAGTCCATGGCCGGCAGCGTCACCGCGACCTCGCGCCCCCCGGCGGCGTCCTGGACGCGGATCGGGGCGGCGATGCGGCGCGCGGGCACGCCCTGCCGGGCGCCGGGACCCACGTCGTACAGCTTGGCGAAGAGCGGCACGTCGCCCTCGCCCGTCACGCGCACCCGCACGGTCGCGGCCCCGGTCAGCCGGAGCGGCTCGCGCAGCGGCGCGGTGTCGAACGTGGCGGACTGCCCCGGCATGTCGACCGGCAGCTGCCCCTCGGCCGCGCCGCCCGCGCCCAGGTCGCCGAGGCCGCCGAGGGCGCCCAGGCCCGGCAGCGCGGAGATGGACGCCGGGGTGCCGCCCGCCGGGTTGTGGACGGTCTGCTCGCGCCCCGACAGCGGCAGCGTGCGCGGCGCGGCGTTCAGGCCCGGGTAGGCGCCCGCCTTCGCCGGCTCCACCACGACCTCCTGCGTGGAGGAGTCGATGCCGCCCGCGCGGGTCACGGTGAACGGGGCGGCGCGCTCCTCGTCCGAGGCGGGTTCGCGGTCGCGCAGCCGCTGGTCGAACCAGCCGCGCACGAGCCCGCGGATCCGGTCGGTCTCGGGGGCGCCGCCGTCGTGGCCGCCCTGGAACCACACGACCGAGACCGGGGTGCCGTTGCCGGCGATGGCGCGGGCGTTGGCGTCGGCGTGGTCGAGCGGGAACAGCGAGTCCGCCTGCCCCTGCACGATCAGCGCGGGCGCCTTGATCCGCCCGGCGACCTGGGACGGGCTGGACCGCCGCAGCATCTCGATCGCCTGGGGAGTGGGCCGTCCCGTCTCCGCGATCTCCTGGTACATCGAGCAGATCTCGGGGAGGAAGCGCCCGCAGGCCGACGACTGGGCCGCGGGGCCCTCACCGGCGCCACCGGTGAAGAAGAGCCCGGCCCACAGCTTCTTGAACACGCCCTTGTCGGCGCCCTGGCCCGTCCCGTTGGGGAAGAGGGCGTCGGCGAGGTCGTTCCAGGTGATCTGGGGCGCGATGGCGTCGACGCGCGGATCGTGCCCGGCGGTGAGGAGCGCGATGGCGCCGCCGTACGACTCGCCCGCCATGCCGACCCGCGGGTCGCCGGGCCCGTCCAGGCGCACGTCGGGACGCTTGGCCAGCCAGTCGATGAGCTGCCGGACGTCCTTGACCTCGTAGTCGGGCGAGTTGAGCGCGATCTCGCCGGTGGAGCGGCCGAAGCCGCGCGCCGACCAGGTCAGCACGCCGTAGCCGTTCCGGGCCAGTTCCTCGGCCTCCTGCCGGACGTCGTCCTTGGAGCCGCCGAACCCGTGCCCGAGCAGCACCGCGGGCGCCCTGCCGCCGCCGGCCGGGCGGTAGAAGGTGGTGTCCAACGTCACACGCTGGTCGTTCTTCGGCCCGTCGACCACCTCGATGCGGTGCGCCTGCGCCCGGACGGCGGGCTCGCCGCCCGCGGCCACGCCCCACACCAGGCCGCCGCCGCCCGCGAGGACCACCGCGGCCCCGGCCGCCGCCGTCCAGCGCGTGGCGGTACGGGCCGAACCCCACCTTTCACGGAGCCGTCGCGCTCCCCCCAGCCTCATGCGGAAAGCCTATGTGCCGTGGGGGACGGGACCCTCCGACCCTGAGTCGATCTCGGCTGCGCCCGGTGCCGTACGCGGCGCCGCGCGATTACACCCGGCGGCGTACGGCGGGCGGGATCAGCGGAGGGGCGCCAGGGCGGCCTCGAACATCGCGGCGATCCGGGCGGTCAGCGTCTCGGGGTCGGCGGCGCGGAGGTCCTCGACGCCGAGCGCGCGCCGGATGGGGCCGCCGCCCATGATTATCGTCACAGCGAGCAGCGCGCGGACCCGCGGATCGGGCCCCGACAACTGGTCCATGAGCGGTTGGACGATGAGCCGTTCCGTCTGCTCGTTGAGGATCCGCCGGACCTCGTCGCTGCCCACCGAACGGTCGAGCATGCGGGGCACGGGAGAGGCGGGCCCGCGGTGCGCCTGCCGGACGAAGTGCCGGGCCAGCCGGAGGGGGAGCGGCTCGGTGTCGTCGACGCCGGCGATGACCCGCTGGATGACGTACTCACCCTCCAGGACCTCGGCGAACAGCGCGGCCTTGGAGCCGAAGTAGCGGTGCACGAGGGCCACGTTGGCGTCCGCGGCGGCGGCGATCATCCGTACCGTGACGCCGTCGTAGCCGTGCTCGCCGAACAGGTCGCGGGCGGCCTCCAGCAGGCGCCGGCGGGTGGCCTCCCGGTCCCGCTTGGGACGGGGTCTGGCCTCCGGGGCCTCCGTACGCTCCAGTCGATCCAGCACCGGTTCCCTATCCTCCGCGCGTGTATGTCCTGGTTTGCAAGTAAACGCCTGACTACATAGGATATATGCAAAACACAGGTAATGGATACCCAAAAGTACGGGGGCGGGAGTGGTTCGAGCGAGTGCGGCGGCACCGCTGGTCAAGGAGGCGGCGCCGGCGGAACAGGCCGGGCCGCGGTACACGCACCGGCAGATCCTGGAGATCCTGTCGGGCCTCATGATGGCCATGCTGACCGCGATGATCTCCACCTCGGTGGTCAGCACCGCCCTGCCGACCATCGTCGGCGACCTCGGCGGCCAGGACCAGCTCTCCTGGGTGGCCAGCGCCTCGCTGCTCACCATGACCGCCTCCACCCCGCTGTGGGGCAAGCTCTCGGACCTGTTCGGCCGCAAGCTGATGTTCCAGAGCGCACTGCTGATCTTCGTGGTCGCCTCGGTGGCGGCCGGGCTCTCCCAGGGCATCGGCCAGCTGATCGCGGCCCGCGCCGTCCAGGGACTGGGCGTCGGCGGGCTGTCCTCGCTGGCCCAGGTGATCATCGGCGATGTGGTGGAGCCCCGCCAGCGCGGCCGCTACGCCGGCTACATGGGCGCCGTCTTCGGCGTCGCCACCGTCACCGGACCGCTGCTCGGCGGGTTCATCGTCGACGCCGACGCGCTCGGCTGGCGCTGGTGCTTCTACGTCTGCATCCCGCTCGCCGTCGTCGCCTTCCTGGTCATCCAGCGGGTGCTCAAGCTGCCGAAGGTCAAGCGCGACACCCGGCTGGACGTCTTCGGCGCGGTCACCATCACCGGCGCCGCCAGCGTGGTGATGCTGCTGCTGTCGCTGGGCGGCAAGGAGTTCGACTGGAACTCCACCTGGACCTACGGGCTGGCCGGCGGCGCGCTCGTGCTGCTGATCCTGGCCGTCGTCGCCGAACGCCGCGCGACCGAGCCCATCCTGCCGCCCCGGCTCTTCCGCAACTCCACCTTCCTGCTGGCCGCCTTCGGCTCGCTGTGCATGGCCATCGCCATGTTCGGCGCGATGATCTACCTCCCGCAGTTCTTCCAGATCGTCAAGGGCATGAGCCCCACCGCCTCCGGGCTGATGACGCTGCCGCTGGTCATCGGGATGCTCGTGACCTCCACCGTCTCCGGGCAGATCGTCAGCCGCACCGGCCGCTGGAAGATCTTCCCCGTGATCGGGATGGTCTGCGTCACCGTGGCGCTGTTCCTGCTGTCCCGGCTGCACACCGACTCCAGCGAGGTCTACATCGGCGTGGCCGTCGCCGTGCTCGGCGTCGGGCTCGGCCTCACCCTCCAGATCCTCATCCTGGCCGCGCAGAACGCCGCCGCCACCAAGGACCTGGCCGCCACCACCTCCGGCGTCTCCTTCTTCCGCAACCTCGGCGGCACCATGGGCGTGGCCGCCTACGGCGCGATCCTGTCCAACGCGCTGACGACCGAGCTGAACGACAGGCTCGCCGCCGCGCACGTCCGGCCGCCCTCCGGGACGGCCGGGGTGCTGGGTTCCCCGGAGCAGATCCACCGGCTGCCCGAGCCGTTCCACGGCATCGTGCTGGAGTCGTTCACCGGGGCCCTGGAGATGGTCTTCCTCGTCGGCATCCCGATCGCCGCCGCCGGTCTCCTCGCCGTGATCGCGCTGAAGGAGCTGCCGCTGCGCGGCGGCCCCGCGGAGGTCGCCGCGGAGACCGGGAACGTTGCAGGGACCGTCGCGGAGACCGCCACCGCGGCCGCCGCCGGGGCACCGGCCGTCCCGGCCCCGCAGGAACCCGTCACGGCGAGCCCGACCGGTTCGGGAGGACGGCACGCCCGCCCGCCCCGGCACGAAGCCCGCCAGGAGCAGAACCTCGTCGCGGTGGGAGCGCCGACCGCGTCCGCCGGGGAGCACACCTTCCCGGACGGCCTCGCCGGTGCCGCCCAGGCGGGCTCTCCCTCCGCGAGCGCCGTCTCCGCGGACGCCGCGTCCGCGAGCGCCGTCCCGTCCGGGGCCCCGTCACCGAACGGCGCCGGGGACGGCAGGCCGCAGATCCGCGGCCGCGTCACCGGCGGCGACGGAGACCCGGTCGCCTCGGCCACCCTCACCCTGATCGACGTGGGCGGGCAGCAGCTCGGCCGCGCGTTCACCCGCGAGGACGGCCGCTACGCCCTCGGCGTCCCCGGGCCCGGCACCTACGTGCTCATCGCCGCGACCGGCGAGCACGAGCCGCAGGCCGCCACGCTCGTCGTCGGCGACCGGACCGTGGACTTCGACCTGGCGCTGGCCGCCAACGGCGGGCTCGCGGGAACGGTCCGGGGCGCCCAGGGCGACCCGATCGAGGGCGCCATGGTCGTCGTCACCGACGTCCGCGGCGAGGTCGTCGGGACCTGCCGGACCGGCAACGACGGCGCCTACCTGTTCAAGGACCTGGTGTCGGGCGCCTACACCCTCGCGGTCAGCGCCGCCGCGCACCGGCCGGTCGCCGTCCAGGCGGAGATCGTCGGCAACGGCCGCACCCGCCAGGACGTGGAACTGCCGCCCGGCGCCCGCGTCCGCGGCACCATCCGCACCACCGGCGGCGCCCCGCTCGCCGACGCCCGCGTCACGCTGGTCGACGCGGCCGGCAACGTCGTCGCCATGGCCGTCACCGGCCCCGACGGCGAGTACGCCTTCGCCGACCTGGTCGGCGGCCAGTACACCGTGATCGCCTCCGGCTACCCGCCGGTCGCCACCGCGGTGTCGCTGTCGGGCGCCGGCCAGGACCAGCACGACGTGACGCTCGGCCACCCCGGCGACTGAGCGCGCGAGCGCCGTTCCCGAGCGCCCGCCCGGGCCGGACGAACCAGCACGACCACGACAGTGACACCGGGAGACGAGAACTGATGGACGACGCGCGCGGCCTGCGCGGCACGGTGCGGACCAGGGACGGCTGGGCCGTGCGGCACGCCATCGTCACCGTGACCGACCTGGCCGGACGCCAGGCCGCCAGGATCCAGGCGGGCGAGGACGGCCGCTTCGCCGGCGACCCCCTCCCCGCCGGCACCTACACCGCGATCGTGACCGCCATGGGCTACCAGCCCGCCGCGTCCACGCTCATCGTGCCGAGCTCGGGCACCGCCGACCTGGGCGCGCTGACGCTGGCCCGCGCGGGCGGCGCCGCGCTGCCCCCGCCCGGACCGTGGACGATCGACCCGGTCCACTCCAGCGTCACCGCGGTCGCGCAGCACCTCGGGCTGTCCAGCGTGCGCGGCCGGTTCGGCGCCTTCGAGGGCCGGATCGAGATCGCCGCCGAGGTGGAGCGGTCCCGGGTGACCGCCCGCATCGACGCCGCGTCCATCGACACCGGCAACAAGATGCGCGACGACCACCTGCGCTCGGCCGACTTCCTGAACGTCGACGTGCACCCGGTGATCGAGTACGAGGGCGAGGGCCTGACCGCGCTCGGCCCCGACCGCTGGACCGTCCACGGCCGCCTCAGCATGAACGGCCACACCCGCCCGGTCGACCTCGACCTGACCTACCTCGGCACCGGCCCCGACCCGTGGGGCGGCGTCCGCGCCGCGTTCCGCGCCACCGCCGAACTCCGCCGCGCCGAGTTCGGCATCCGCTACAGCCAGATCGTCGAAGCCGGCGTCAACGCCGTCGGGGAGAGCCTGCGGGTGGAACTGGAGATCCAGGCCGCCCAGGGCGAGACCCTCCCGCCCACCTGATCGCCTGCAACGCGGTCGCGGCTACATCGCCGAGCGGCGGAACCCGCCCTCGGAGTTGATGACCTGCCCGGTGATCCACGCGCTGTCGTCGGAGGCCAGCCAGCGGACCAGCCGCGCGACGTCGTCCGGGGTGCCCCACCGGCCCGCCGGCAGCGCCCGCCTGACGCTCTCGGCCACCTCGCCGCCGGCCCAGCCGGTGTCCACCGGGCCCGGGTTGACCGCGTTGACGGTGATGCCGCGGTCGGCGAGAGCGTCGGACAGGCTCAGCGTCATCTGGTGGACCGCCCCCTTGCTGATCGCGTACGGGAGTTCGCCGCTCATCGGGCCCAAGTGCTGCCCGGAGGTGAACAGCACGATCCGCCCGCCGGGCCGAGCGTCGTCGCGCACGGCCGCGTACGCCTGCACCAGCAGCACGTCCGCGCGGGCGTTCACCGCCCAGCTCAGGTCCAGTTCCTCGGCGGTGACCTCGTCGAGCCCGCCGAGCTTGGACCGGGCGTGGTTGGCGACCAGCACGTCCACGGCGCCGAAGGTTTCCACCGCCCGGTCGACGACCCGGCGTGGCGCCTCGGGGTCGGCGAAGTCGGCGGCGATGTGGTCCAGCCGCGGCCCGGTGCCGCCCAGCGCCTCCAGCACCCCCTCGACCCCGTCCGGGTCGGCGCCCCAGGGCTGCTCATCGTCGTGCGGCGCCCACGACTGCACCAGCACGCGGGCACCGGCGGCGAGCAGGCCGCGGGCGATCGCGAAACCGATCCCGGCCCGGCGGCTGACCCCGGTCACGACCGCGACCCGGCCGGACAGCGGTCCCTCCTCGGCGACCTCCACGCGCCGTCAGCGGCCGCGGAGGCTGCGGACCAGCCGGTTGGCCTCCGCCCGGTTGGACGAGCCCGTGATGACCACCTTGCCGTCCAGGATCGGGCTGTCCACGCGCGGCACCGTGACCAGGCGGTCCCGGACGACGAACGCCAGATCGCGGTTCAGCGTGGCGCGGGTGAGGGTGGCGAACGCGCGCCGGTCGTTGGCCCGGAGCGTCACCGCCACGTCGTAGGCGCCGCGGTCGCGAACCCGCTGCACGCGCAGGTCGGCGACCTTCCGGATCGCGATGCCCTGGCTCAGCTGGTAGCAGGCCAGCCCGGACGACGACTGCCCGGTGATGCCCTGCGTCCCCGCGGGGCACTGCCCCGGGACGGTCTGCGTGACCGGGTAGATGTGCAGCGGCGCGGCCAGATCCACCGGCCGGGTGCGCATCGACGCGGCGATCAGCCCGCCGCTCACCACGACCGTCGCGATCAGCAGCCCCAGCAGGACGACCATCACCAGCAGCGACGAACGGTGCTCGCGCACCGCGCGGTCATGGCGGGCGCTACCCCGGCGCCGCGCGGCCCGGCTGCGCTTGAGCTCGGTCGCGGCGCGCTGCCGCTCGGCCGCGCGGGCCCGGCGCCGGACGATCTCCTCGCTCGGCGGAGGGCCGAGCTCCAGCGTCCTGGTGCCGCCGCCGGGCGGCTCCGCGGTCGTCACGGTGCCCCGGCCCGGAGCTCCCGCGGGCGCGGTGTCCCGTGGACTCCCGCGGTCTTTCCTGCGGCGCGGAACGACCCGCATCGTCACCTCCCGGCAGCATGATTCCTCAGTCTGTCAGGACGCGGAAGGGGCCCGCTCCGTTCACCTCGGAACCGAAACGCGCGGCGGCCCGGACCCCGAAGGGCCCGGGCCGCCGCGTACGCGTCCGGCGCCTAGTCGATGCGCCAGGTGTCGCCGCTGCTGAGCAGGGCGGCCAGGTCGCCTTCGCCGTGGGTGTCGACGGCTTCGTCGATCTGGTCGCGCAGGAGTTCGTCGTAGGAGGGGCGGTCGATGTCGCGGAAGATCCCGATGGGGGTGTGCTCGAAGGCGGGGGAGTCCAGCCGGGACAGTGCGAACGCCTGGGAGGGGTCGGGGTTGTGGGCGTCGTGGACCACGACTTCGCCGGGGTCGACGTCGGCGACGTTCACGACCTCGAAGGACCCTGAGGGGGTGCGGCGCAGGGCTTTGGTGCGGTCGGCGCCGAAGGTGATGGGTTCGCCGTGTTCCAACCGCACCGTGATGTCGTCGCGGACGTCGGGGTCCTTGAGGGGGTCGAAGGCGCCGTCGTTGAAGATGTTGCAGTTCTGGTAGATCTCGACCAGGGCGGTGCCGCGGTGCTGGGCGGCGGCGCGCAGGACCGACTGCAGGTGCTTGCGGTCGGAATCGATGGTGCGGGCGACGAAGGTGCCCTCGGCGCCGATGGCCAGGGAGATCGGGTTGAAGGGGGCGTCCAGGGATCCCATCGGCGTGGACTTGGTGACCTTGCCCACCTCTGAGGTGGGGGAGTACTGGCCCTTGGTGAGGCCGTAGATGCGGTTGTTGAACAGCAGGATCTTGAGGTTGACGTTGCGGCGCAGGGCGTGGATGAGGTGGTTGCCGCCGATGGACAGGGCGTCGCCGTCGCCGGTGATGACCCAGACCGACAGGTCGGGGCGGGAGGTGGCCAGGCCGGTGGCGATGGCGGGGGCGCGTCCGTGGATGGAGTGGAACCCGTAGGTGTTCATGTAGTACGGGAAGCGGGAGGAGCAGCCGATGCCCGAGACGAAGGTGATGTTCTCGCGGCGCAGGCCGAGTTCGGGCAGGAAGGACTGGACGGCGGCCAGGATGGCGTAGTCGCCGCAGCCCGGGCACCAGCGCACTTCCTGGTCGGTCTTGAAGTCCTTCATCTTCTGCGGGGTGTCGGTCTTGGGCACCAGCGACAGCGCCGACCGCCCGTTCGCCCCGTTCGCGCCGTTGCCGTTGGCCCCGTTGGTTCGGTTCATGGTGTTGTCACTCACTGTCGATCACATCCCGGATGACGCTCTCCAGTTCCTCGGCCTTGAAGGGCAGGCCGCGGACCTGGTTGTAGCCGATCACATCGATCAGGTACCGGCCGCGCAGCAGCAGCGCGAGCTGGCCGAGGTTGATCTCGGGCACGATCACCTTGTCGTAGGAGCGCAGCACCTGTTCGGTGTTGGCGGGGAAGGGGTTGAGGTGGCGCAGGTGCGCCTGGGCGACCTGGAGTCCGGCGCGGCGGACGCGGCGGACGCCGGCGGAGATGGCGCCGTAGGTGCCGCCCCAGCCCAGTACCAGCACCCGCGCCGCCCCGTCGGGGTCGTCGACGTGCAGGGGGGCGATGTCGCCGGCGATGCCGTCGACCTTGGCCTGGCGCAGCCGGACCATGGTGTCGTGGTTGGCCGGGTCGTAGGAGATGTTCCCGGTCCCGTCGGCCTTCTCCAGCCCCCCGATCCGGTGCTCCAGCCCGGGCGTGCCCGGGATCGCCCACGGGCGGGCGAGCGTCTGGGGGTCGCGGCGGAAGGGCTGGAAGTCCTCCTGCCCGGCCTCGGCGAACCCCGGCTCGATCACCGGCAGATCCGCCACATCGGGCAGCTTCCACGGTTCGGACCCGTTGGCCAGGTAGCCGTCCGAGAGCAGGATGACGGGGGTGCGGTACTTGACCGCGATCCGGGCGGCTTCCAGTGCGGCGTCGAAGCAGTCGGAGGGGGATTGGGGTGCGATGACGGGGACGGGGGCCTCGCCGTTGCGGCCGTGCATGGCCTGGAGCAGGTCGGCCTGCTCGGTCTTGGTGGGCAGGCCGGTGGAGGGCCCGGCGCGCTGGACGTCGATGACCAGCAGCGGGAGTTCGGTGGCCACGCCCAGTCCGATGGTCTCGCTCTTGAGCGCGATGCCGGGGCCGGAGGTGGTGGTCACGCCCAGTGATCCGCCGAAGGAGGCGCCCAGCGCGGCGCCGACCGCGGCGATCTCGTCCTCGGCCTGGAAGGTCCGCACCCCGAACGCCTTGTGCTTGGACAGCTCGTGCAGGATGTCGGAGGCCGGGGTGATCGGGTAGGAGCCCAGGTAGATGTTGAGGCCTGATTGGCGGCCGGCGGCGACCAGGCCGTAGGACAGGGCGGTGTTGCCGGTGATGTTGCGGTACAGGCCGGGGGCGTGCTCGGCGGGCTTGATCTCGTACTGGACCGAGAACGCCTCGGTGGTCTCGCCGTAGGACCAGCCGGCCTGGAACGCGGCGATGTTGGCCTTCATGATCTCGGGTTTGCGGCCGAACTTGCGTTCCAGGAACGCCAGGGTCCCCTCGGTCGGCCGGTGGTAGAGCCAGGACAGCAGGCCGAGGGCGAACATGTTCTTGGCGCGCTCGGCGTCCTTCTTGGTGATCTCGAAGTCGGCCAGCGCGCCCACCGTCATCGAGGTCAGGGGGAGGGCGTGGACGCGGTACTCCTCCAGGGAGCCGTCCTCGACGGGGTCGGCGGCGTAGCCGACCTTGGCCAGGTTGCGTTTGGTGAACTCGTCGGTGTTGACGATGAGGTCGGCGCCGCGGGGCAGGTCGGCCAGGTTGGCCTTGAGCGCGGCGGGGTTCATCGCGACCAGGACGTTGGGCGCGTCGCCTGGGGTGAGGATGTCGTGGTCGGCGAAGTGCAGCTGGAAGCTGGACACCCCGGGCAGGGTGCCGGCCGGGGCGCGGATCTCGGCCGGGAAGTTCGGCAGCGTCGACAAGTCGTTGCCGAACGCGGCCGTCTCCTGGGTGAAGCGGTCACCGGTCAGCTGCATGCCGTCACCGGAGTCCCCGGCGAAACGGATGATGACGCGGTCGAGTCGCTGGACCTGTTTGGTCACAGAGGAAGACCTCCTCGACACGCAGCACCCGCCCTGGGGGAGGCACCCAGGATCGTGATGCTACTTAGGCTTACCTTCATGGTATGTCCGGGACGGACTGCTCTTCTCGGGGGGCGGGTGGCCAGGGCATGGCCCGGGGCGACCAGGGTGAGGCGGCCTCCGGACGGCCGCGCGCCCGTGGGCGGCGCGCCGTTCCCCGTCGGCTCCTGGACACCCGTCGTCCCGTGCCGGCCGACCGATCGGCAGGCACGGACGCCGTTCCGCCCGTCATGTGACATCCCTCTTCCAGGGAGTCGCGACCCCGTGACACCGTTGCTATCACTTCGGCGACGAAGATCATGCGGCTCGGCCGGATTCGGGCAGGTCCTTTACCGGTGGTACGACCTATCGGGTCCCCGGGTTCACCCGGAACACAGGCAGCTGGCCAGGCGGCACAGGTCGACATGAAGTCGCCGCACGAGCCGCGGAGGTTCGGTCGGGGAGCCGTGGCCCCCCAGTGGCACGGAGTTCACGTCCCGCACTATAGACAGGGCGAAAATGGCTCGCTCCAACCGGCCCCGGGTCCGCGCGGGCGCCGGACCGGGTGCGCGGAGCGGCGCGCCGCCGCCGCGGGCCCGCCGCACGTTGCCGCAGGCCCGCGGCCCTGTTCACGTCACGGGGACGCGGTCGGGGACGCCGGGGCCGATGGGGCCGATGGGGCTCCCGAGGTCCCCGGGGTCCCCGTTCCGGGCCGGACGCCGTGCTCGGCCCGCTCGCTGTCGACCAGCCCGAGCAGCCGCGCCACGTCCGACACCGGCACGGCCTCGCCGAGCACGCGGGCGTGCGCCTCGTACGGGTGCGGCCCGGGCACGTCCCGCGCCCGCCGCATCCAGGCGCGCCATCCGCGCGAGCTGACCTTGCAGCGCAGCGTCACCTGGCGGCTCGCCGGGACGGCCTCGGATCCGGTGCAGGCCCCCAGCGTCATGCCGTCCGCCGTGATCGACGCCCGCAGCGCGGCGCGCGCCCCCGAGGGCACCGACCCGGTCGGGAGGGTGAGGGTGGCGGAGACGTTCAGCGTGCAGCCGTCCATGTTGTCGTTGCAGTTGACGAACGTCGGCCTGCCGGGCTGGAAGCGCAGTGCCGGGTCGGCGGCGCCGCCCAGCGCGGCCACCCGCGGCCGCATCTCGGTGAACGCCAGCGCCGGGTTGGCCAGCGGCGCGGCGGTGAACCGCGGGTCGCCCTGCCCCGCCGTCTGCACCTGGAGCAGCCGGTGCGGCGCGGACACGGCCAAGAGGTAGTCGGCCTTCGCGGTCTTCACCCGGTAGGCGGGGGTGGCGCCGACGTTCTCGGTCGGCGGGGTGGCGGGCGCCTTGCCCAGCGCGCCCGCGATCGACTGCGGCGACAGGACGCCGCGTACGGCGCTGAGGCTCGGGAACGTCGACGGGAGCTTGGCCCAGCGGCCCGCGAAGGAGGTGGCGCGCGCGGCCTCGCCGCTGTAGGTGCGCCAGAAGGTCGAGCTTCCCCTGACGTAGGTGGCGCCGTCGACGGCGACCAGGTCGGCCCGTACGGCACCGGCGGTCAGGGTCCCGGTGGCGAGGCCGGACGGGGTCACCTTCAGCATCACCTGGACGGGGCGGCCGTTGGCGGTGACCGTCCCGTCGTACCGGAGCCCGGGCAGGGCGTTGAGCTGCCGTCCCGCCTCCTGGGTCCAGGCGGCGGGGGCGGGCCTGGCGGAGGTGCGCGGCTTCGCGGTCTCGTCCTCCCCGGTGGCCAGCACCCCGAACGTCACGACGGCGGCGGTGAGCGCCACCGCCGCCCCGGCCACGATGAGCAGCTTGCGCGAGGGGGATCTGCCGCCCTTGCCCGGCGAGGGCGGCGGCACGGGCGGCATCGACCGGGGCGGCACCGGCCCCGGCGGCATCGCCCCGGGAGGCATCGCCCCCGGCGGAAGGGAGCCGGGCGGCACGGAACCGCCCGGCGCAGGCCCGCCCGGCATGGGCCCGCCCGGCACCGGACGTGCGGGAAGCGGGTCCATCGGCGGCGGGTCGGAGGGAGGCTGAGGGCTCGCGAACGGCGGCCCCCCATGTTCAACGCTCACTCGGCGCTCATTCTGCAGGCAACCGGCATCACAGACATAGAGTGCCGGACGATGCGTGATCGCGCAGCGGGACCGCGCATCGTCCGGCACTCTCAGCACTCATCGGGGGCGGCCGGGCGCCGTCGCCCGGACCCGCCCCGCCTTACTCGGAGTCGAGGTTGCGCTGCATGGTCTGGACGTCGCCCGAGGTCGCGGCGATCGCCACCGGGGTCGCCGCCACCCACACGCGGCGCGCGTTCTTCCCGTGCTTCGCCCAGTCGCCGCCGGAGATCGTGCACTGGACGGAGACGTCCGAGACGCCCGTCACGGTGCCGCTCGACTCGCACTCCCCGTACACGCGTCCGCCGCCCTGCTCGGAGGTCAGCCGGAAGTTGACCCTGATGAGGACGGAGGAGGAGCCGCTCAGCGGGCTCCACACCTTCACCCGCACGGTGCACGGCTCGCCGCCGCGGTTGCACGACACGAACTCCGGCTTGTCGCGGTTGCGCGCCACGGCACTGGTGTCGAAGGAGTCGGTGAGCTCGCCCATGAACCCGCGCAGCTGGCCGATCGACGCGGAGCTGGCCGCGGTGGACTGGACGGTGACGTCCGCCGAGACCCGCGGCGAGCCGGTGGTCTCGTACCGCAGCAGCTCGGACTGGTCGTCGTCGCTCAGGTAGAAGCTGGTCAGCAGGCTGGACAGCTTGATGGCCTTGCGGCCCTGGACGGTCGTCTCGGTCTCCCGGAGGGTGGACCGGATCGCCTGCCGCAGGTCGCTCGCCAGCGCCGAGGGCGTGAGCTCGCGGTTGATGTCAAGGCTCAGGTCGCTGCTGTCGATCCGGCCCCACTGCTCGCCGTCCTTGAGGAACCGGTCGGACGACGGCGTGGTCACCTTGGACTGCCAGTAGCTCTTGGGCGCCTTCACGTACAGCTTCTGGTCGGCCGACAGCAGCGTCAGGCTGGTGCCGCCCCAGGAGACCTGGCCGCCGGCGCGCCCGCCCCGGGTCACCGTCAGCTCGCCCTGCAGGCTGTCGGAACCGGCGCTGAAGCTGCCCTTGAGCTTCAGCGAGCGCGCCGTGGTCAGCGAGTTGGCCGCGGCGGTCAGCCGCTCCTCAGGGGACTTGCCGCCGGAGGCCACCACCACGACCACCACGACGACGATCAGCAGCACCACGACCAGCCCGCCGCCGAGGAGGATCGCGATGAGCGCGCCGCTGCCGCCGCGCTTGGGCGGCGGCGCCATGCCCATCCCCATGCCGGGGCCGGGCGGGCCCATCGGCGCTCCCGGCGGCGGCGGATAGAAGGGCGGCGGGGTCCCGGGACCGCCCGGAGCACCCGGCCCACCCGGAACACCTGGACCTCCCGGATTGCCCGGTCCGCCCGGCACGCCACCTGGGACGCCTGGGTTGCCCGGTCCGCCGGGTCCGCCCGGACCCGCAGGTGGAGGTGGCGGCCACGACGATCCTCCCGGGGGTTCCCATCCCGGTGGCGGAGGGTTGCTCATCCGGTCACGTCCTTCCAGGCCAACTGCCCCCAATGCTTATCTAGTGTGACAGCAAAGACCGACACTGAGTTCGTGCGGATTCGTAACGGATGCGGCACGTACGATTTCGTGATCTCGGGGATACTTGACTCCGGCGCCGGAGGTTTCTGGGAGGCGGACATGGGCGACTACTTTCACGGCTACGCGGCCGTTGTCGCATTGGTCCTGGTCGGCGGCGCGATCGTGGCCGGAGGACTGGCCGCCAACCGCATGCTGCGCCCCCACCGTCCCACCGCCGAGAAGCTCACCACCTACGAATGCGGCGTCGACCCGGTCGGCCACGGATGGGCGCAGTCCTACGTGCGCTACTACGTGTTCGCCTACCTGTACGTCGTCTTCGCCGTCGACGCGGTGTTCCTCTTCCCCTGGGCCACGGTCTTCGCGGCGCCCGGCTACGGGATGACGACCCTCGGCGAGATGTTCCTCTTCCTGGGCTTCCTCGCCACCGGGCTGCTGTACGCGGGGAAGAAGGGCGTCCTGTCGTGGGTCTGAGACCCTGGCATACCGGGCACGGGCTGTAAGAATGCAGATGTGAGCACCAGGGGAAACCGGCCGATGAACGTGAGCGGAGCGAGGCCATGAGCACTGTGGACCTGCCCCCGCCCACCGTCGGCCCGCTGTCCCGGCTGGCGCCCAAGCCGGTCAAGTTCGTCCTGAACTGGGGCCGCCGCTACTCCCTCTGGGTCTTCAACTTCGGCCTGGCGTGCTGCGCGATCGAGTTCATCGCCACCTCGATGAGCCGGCACGACTTCATCCGGCTCGGGGTCATCCCGTTCGCGCCGGGCCCGCGGCAGGCCGACCTGATGATCGTCTCCGGGACGGTCAGCGACAAGATGGCCCCGGCCGTGCGGCGGCTGTACGAGCAGATGCCCGAGCCCAAATACGTGATCTCCTTCGGGGCCTGCTCCAACTGTGGCGGGCCGTACTGGGACTCCTACTGCGTCACCAAGGGCGTCGACCAGATCGTCCCGGTGGACGTGTACGTGCCCGGCTGCCCGCCCCGCCCGGAGGCGCTGCTGCACGGCATCGTCCGCCTCCAGGAGAAGATCGCGGGCGAGTCGCTGGGCGAGCGGTACAACGGGGGCGGAGAGCCTGTCACGCCGGCCCCGCCGCCCCGTCCGCTATCGGCCACGGTGCTGCGCAAGCCGTTGCAGCCCCCGCCCCCGCCTCCGCCGTCCCAGGACGACATCCCGACCCTCGGGCTCACCCCCGTCCCGGACGACACCGCGCCCGCCGAGCCCGAGACCGACTACGAGCAGCGTTCGGGCGACCCCTCGCACGTGACCCAGCCGGTCGCCCCGGTCGACGAGCCTCCTACCGCCGTTCCCGCCGAGGCCGAGACCGGCTACGAGCGGCGTTCGGGCGGCCCGTCGCACGTGACCCAGCCGGTGACCCCCGTCGACGAGCCTCCTCCCGCCGCTCCGGGCGACGCGACCGTCCCCGTCGAGCCCGTCCCCGAACCCCCGCCCGCCGAAGCGACGGCCCGGGACGACGGGACGGAGCAGGACGGCGGAACGCGGCCGGACATCGAGGCCCGGCCTCCGGCGGGCGGCGCCGCGCGGCGGCGGCGCAGGCCGCGCTCCGCCGACCACGACCCCTCGATCATCCCCGGCCTGGCCGACGACGAGCACGACGACGAGATCGGACGGACCGGCCCGTGAGCGAAGGAGCGGCCGCCCGCCTGGAGGCGGCTTGGCGGGAGCGTTTCGCCGACGAGGTGTCCAGCGAGGAGACCACCGGCGGCCTCGCCGTCGGCGTCCCGCCCGACCTGTGGCTGGAGGCGCTCGCCTTCGCCCGCGACGAGCTGTCCTGCGGCTTCTTCGACTGGCTGACCGGCGTGGACGAGCTCGACGAGGGCTTCGCGGTGGTCGCGCACGTCTACTCGCTGGAGGAGCGCCACCACCTGCTGATCCGTACCCGGGTGCCGCGCGCCGAGCCGGTGCTGCCGAGCGCGACCGGCGTCTACCGGGGCGCGAACTGGCACGAGCGGGAGACCTTCGAGATGTTCGGGGTGGTCTTCGAGGGCCATCCCGGCCTCAAGCCGCTGCTGCTGCCGGACGGTTTCGAGGGTCATCCGCTGCGCAAGGAGTTCGTGCTGGCCGCCCGGGTCGCCAAGGCGTGGCCGGGCGCGAAGGAGCCCGGCGAGTCGGGCGGCGGGGCGCCCAGCCGCCGCCGCGTCCGCCCGCCGGGCGTGCCCGATGACTGGGGACCGAATGCTTGAGATCGTCGTCAAGCTGGCGCTGGTCGCCGCCGCGTTCGCGGTGCTGCCGCTGCTGGTGGGGCAGGCCGAGCACAAGGTCATGGCGCACATGCAGGGGCGGCTCGGCCCGATGTACGCGGGCGCGTTCCACGGGTGGGCGCAGCTGGTCGCGGACGGGGTGAAGTTCGCGCAGAAGGAGGACGTGGTCCCGCGCGCCGCAGACCGCCGCGTCTTCAAGCTGGCCCCGGCGGTGGCGCTGGTCCCGTACCTGCTGGTGCTGATCGTGATCCCGGTCGGGCCGGGCGGCCAGGTGGCGCTCGACCTGGGCGTCGGGCTGTTCTTCGCGCTGGCGGTCATGGGCGTCGGCGTGATCGGCGCGATCATGGCGGGCTGGGCCAGCGCCAACAAGTACTCGCTGCTGGGCGGGATGCGGGTCGCGGCGCAGCTGATGTCGTACGAGCTGCCGATGGTGTTCGCGGCCTCGTCGGTCGCGATGGCGGCGGGGACGCTGTCGCTGACCGGGATCGTCGAGGAGTGGCGCTGGTGGTGGCTGCCCTGGCAGGCGGTCGGCGCGGTGGTGTTCTTCGTGGCGGGGCTGGCCGAGCTGCGCCGCCCGCCGTTCGACATGCCGGTGGCCGACTCGGAGATCATCTTCGGCCCGTACACGGAGTACGGCGGGCTGCGGTTCGCGCTGTTCATCCTGGCCGAGTACGCCGGGATCGTGGTGCTGTGCGCGCTGACCTCGGTGCTGTTCCTGGGCGGCTGGAACGGCCCGTTCCTGGACACCGAGCTGGGCTGGCTGTGGACGCTGCTGAAGACGGCCGCGCTCGCGTTCGTGGTGATCTGGCTGCGGGTCAGTTACCCGCGCCTGCGCGAGGACCAGCTGCAGAAGCTCGCGTGGTCGTGGCTGGTGCCGCTGTCGCTGGCGCAGCTGGCCCTCACCGGGGTCATCAGGGTCGCCACCGCCGGCTGACCGCCGGCGGTCAGGGCAGGAAGATCGCGTACTCGGCCAGCTGGGGGACGAGGGCGGGCGGCAGGTCGGTGTCGACGGCGAGCTCCTCGGCCGAGATGAAGCCGCCGTGCTCGTCGCGGTGCCGCACGATGCGTTCGACGATCTCCTCGCTGAGGCCGGGCAGCAGCGCGAGGGTCTGCGGCGGGGCGTGGTTGACGTCGATCAGCCCGCCGTCGTCGTAGCCGCGCGGCAGGTCGGGGCGGCCGATCCGCAGCTCGTGCGCCAGCGCCGGATCGTCGGAGGCCAGCGTCCGGGCCTCCTCCCGCAGCGTCCGCCGGTACTGGGCGAGCTTGACGGCGTGCTCGTTGCGCCGGCTGTGCGGGGCGGTGCGCGGGAACACCGTCGGCCGTACCGCGAACGCGTGCGCCGTGCCGCCCAGCCACAGCATCAGCATCATGATGACGCTCATCGCGGTGAAGAGGGCGTCGCCCATGAACGGCAGCACGAGGGTGGCCGACAGGATGACGCCGTATCCGGCGGCGGTCGCGCCCAGGCTGGCCGAGTGGTGCCGCATCGCCGCGTACAGGAAGGAGAACGGGGTGCCGTAGCCGAAGGTCAGGAGCGGCACCAGCGACCACAGGATTCCGCGCGGCACGCCCGGCGTGAAGGGCATCGCGGCCGGCGGGACGGGCGGGCCAGGGGGACCGGGCGGCATCGGCGGAACCGGGGGGCCGGGGAATGGAGGCCGCCGCCAGCCGGGGACGTTCGGGGGCCGTCCGGGACCGGCACCGGGATGGGTGTGCGGCGGGCGCCTGAACGGCCCGGTCGGGGGGCCCGCGGAGTAACCGGGCGGAGGACCCGACGGACGGCCGGGCGGGGGAGTCGGGGGGCGGCCGGGCGGAAGGCCGGCGGAGTGGCCGGGCTGCTGGTGCGGTGGCCGGCGCGGAGGTTCGCCAGGCTCGGGATCCTTGTCGAAAGGGCCGTCCACGTTGTGGTTCACGTCCCCTCCTCACGGTTGGGCGAGCGTTCGGACCGGCCGGTCACGTCTGGTCTGACGAACGCGGCCGCCGCCGCGTTCCCCCACGGCCATTAGTACGGAATCATGGTGACCCGTGGGACGGCTACCAGGAGGCGGACTGGCCAAGGGGCTGGCGGTCACGTTGCGCACGATGACACGACGCTCCATCACGCGACAGTACCCGGAGGTGCAGCCGGATCTGCCCCCGCGCAGCCGGGGGGTGATCGCACTGTTCGAGGAGAACTGCACGGTGTGCATGCTGTGCGCTCGCGAGTGTCCCGACTGGTGCATCTACATCGACTCGCACAAGGAGACGCTGCCCGCCGAGGGCGGCGGCCGGCCCCGCACCCGCAACGTGCTGGACCGGTTCGCGATCGACTTCGCGCTGTGCATGTACTGCGGCATCTGCATCGAGGTCTGCCCGTTCGACGCGCTGTTCTGGTCGCCGGAGTTCGAGTACGCCGAGTACGACATCGGCGAGCTCACCCACGAGAAGGAGCGGCTGCGCGAGTGGATGTGGACGGTGCCGCCGCCGCAGCCGCACGATCCCGGCGCCGAGCCGCCCAAGGAGCTGGCGGCCGCGGAGAAGGCCGAGGCGCGCCGGGGCGCCCGCGGTGCCCGGGGAGGGCCCGCATGACGGGCCCGGAGATCGTCTTCTCGCTGCTCGGCGTGGTGACCGTCGGCTCCGGCGTCCTGGTGGTGACGACGCGGCAGCTCGTCCACGCGGCGCTGTGGCTGGTGGTCTCGTTCGGGGCGCTGGCCGGCGGCTACCTGGTGCTCACCGCGGAGTTCGTCGCCTGGGTGCAGGTGCTGATCTACGTGGGCGCGGTGGTCGTGCTGCTGCTCTTCGGGATCATGCTGACCCGGGCGCCGATCGGCCGGTCGGACGAGCTCGACTCGGGGAACCGCTGGGCGGCGCTGGCGGTGGCCCTGGCGACCGCCGCCGTCCTGGTCACGGTGATGGTGATGGGCTTCCGCGACGCGTACACGCCGCTGGAGGCGGGCGGCGGGTCGGCGGAGTCGCTGGGCGCGGGCGTGTTCCGGACGTGGGTGCTGCCGTTCGAGGTGCTGTCGGTGCTGCTGCTGGCCTCGCTGGTCGGCGCGATCGTGCTGTCGCGCTCCGACATCGGCCCCGGCGCCCCCGACGGCGAGGACGCCGAGCAGGGGACCGCCGCGCCCGACGGCCCGGAGGGCGAGCGCTGATGCATCTCGCGTACCCGACGGTGGTGTCCGCGCTGCTGTTCTCCGTCGGCGTGTACGGCGTGCTGGCCCGCCGCAACGCCATCCTCGTCCTGATGTCGGTCGAGCTGATGCTGAACGCGGTGAACCTCAACCTGGTCGCGTTCGACGTGTGGCTGCGCGACCAGCTGCACGGCGGGCAGGTCCTGACCCTGTTCACGATCGTGATCGCGGCGGCGGAGGTCGGCCTGGGGCTGGCGATCGTGCTGCTGGTGTTCCGCAACCGCCGGACGATCGAGGTCGACCGGCTGCGCGCCCTCGCCGAGGAGGGCCTGGAGGCGCCGGAGCGTCCCGAACCGGCCCCCGGCGCACCGGACGCGTCCGGCACGTCCGGCACGCCCGACGCGGTGGCCGCGCGTCCCGAGGGGGGCGCCTCGTGATCGCGCTCGCCTCGCTGGTGATCCTGCTGCCGTTCGCGGCGGCGTTCGCCGGGATGCTGTTCGGCCCGCTGCTCTCCCGCCTGCTGCGCGCCCGCGGCACCCAGCCCGGCACGACACCCGAGCCCGCCACGTCACCCGAGCCCGTGCCCGGCGTCGAGCCCGTGCCCGGCGTCGAGCCCGTGCCCGGCGGCGGGCCGCGCGTGCCCGAGGAGGAGTGGCGGGACGCGGCGCGCGCCGCCGAGCGCTCCCCGCTGCGCAACGGCCCCGCGCTGATCGCGTGCGCGCCGGTCGCCCTCGCCACCGTGCTCGCGGCGATCGTCGCGTTCGGCGTCTGGCGCGAGCCGGGCGCCCGCACCGGCACGCTCACGCTGATCCCGACCGGCACCGTCCCGATCGAGGTCGGCCTGCTGGTGGACGGTCTCGCGGCGGTCGTCGGCCTCATGGTGTGCTGCGTGGCGCTGGCCGTCCAGCTCTACTCGGTCGCGTACATGGCCAAGGACCCGCGCTACTCCTCCTACGCGGCGTTCGTGTCGCTGTTCACCGCCGCGATGCTGCTGGTGGTGTACGCGGGCGACCTGATCTTCCTGTACGTCGGCTGGGAGGTCATGGGCGCCTGCTCGTACTTCCTGATCGGCCACCACTGGGAGGACCGGGCCAACTCGCGGGCGGCGGTCAAGGCGTTCCTCGTCACGCGGCTCGGCGACGTCGGCTTCCTGCTGGGCATCATCGTGCTGGGCCTGGGCGCCGGGACGTTCACCGTCGAGGGCGTCCTGGCCCGGATCCCGGCGATGCCGGACGCCACCGTCACCGCCGCGGCGCTGCTGCTGCTCGCCGGGGTGGCGGGCAAGAGCGCCCAGTTCCCGCTGCACACCTGGCTGCCGGACGCGATGGCGGGCCCGACGCCGATCAGCGCGCTGATCCACGCGGCCACCATGGTCGCCGCCGGGATCTTCGTCGTCGCCCGCCTGTACGGGGTGTTCCTGGCCGCCCCCGCCGCCCTGACCGTGCTCGGCCTGCTGGCGGTCGTGTCGATGGCGGGGTCGGCGCTGGCCGCGCTGGCCCAGGACGACCTCAAACGGGTGCTGGCGTACTCCACGATCAGCCAGCTCGCGGTGATGGCGGCCGGGCTGGCGGTGGGCGGGAACACCGCGGCGGTCTTCCACCTGCTCACGCACGGCGCGTTCAAGGCGCTGCTGTTCCTGGCGGCCGGGTGCGTGATCCTGGTCGCGGGGTCGACCATGCTGCGCGACTACGGCGGGCTGCGGCAGGGCATGCCGATCACGTTCTGGTCGATGACGGTCGGGCTGGCGGCGCTGGTCGGGGTGCCGCCCACCAGCGGCTGGTTCAGCAAGGACGCCGTCATCGAGGCGGCCCAGCACACGGCCCTGCACGGCGGCGAGCTGGCGACCGGCGCCGCCGCCGGGGCCGCGCCGCCGCACCTCCCGGGCGCCGTGGCCTGGACGGTCTACCTCGGGCTGCTGGTGACGGTGGCGCTGACCGCCGCGTACGCGATGCGGGCCTGGCTGATGACCTTCTTCGGGGAGCCGCGCGGCGCCTACGAGCTCCGGGAGGCGCCGAAGCTGATGGCGTGGCCGGTCGCGGCGCTCGCCGTCCCGTCCGCGATCCTCGGCTTCTTCGGTCTCGGCTCCCCCGAGCTGCGCCCCCACGTGGGGGCCGCGCTGCTGGCCCTGCTGTTCGCGGCGGCGGGGGGCGCGGCCGCGTTCCTCGTCTGGAACAAGGACCCGGCCCTCGATCCCGTGCGGGTGCTGGGCAGGCCCGTGCGCACCCTCTTCGCCCGCGGCTTCTTCGTGGACGAGGCGTACGCGTTCACGATCGTCCGTCCCGTGCGGGCACTGGCCTGGCGCGTCGCGGCGTTCGACGGCCGCGGGCTGGACACCTTCGTCGTCGGCGCCGCGCGCGGCGCGCGCCGGCTGGCCGGCCCGCTGCGCCTGCCGCAGAACGGCAACCCGCAGCTCTACCTCACCGGCCTCCTCGCCGGCATCGTCGTCATCACGGCCGGAGTGGTGATCTTCCTATGACCCTCGTGCTGATGACGGCGATCCCGCTCGCCGGGGCGCTGCTCCTGCTGCTGCCCGCCGAACGCTTCCTGCGCGGCGACACCGCCGTCCGCCGGTACGGGCTCGGCGTGTCCGGGGCCGTGCTGCTGGTCGCGCTGTGGGCGGTCGGCGCGTTCGACTTCGGCGCCACCTCGCGGATGCAGCTGGAGGTCGACCGGGCCTGGGCGCCCGCGATCGGGCTGCGCTTCCACCTCGGCGTCGACGGGATCTCGCTGCCGCTGGTCGTGCTGACCGCGCTGCTGACGTTCCTGTGCTTCGTCCACCTCACCAAGCACCCGCCGGCGGGGGGCGCGGCCCGGCTGCTCACCGCGCTGCTGCTGCTCCTGGAGGTCGGCCTGATCGGCACCTTCGTCGCCCTCGACATGGTGCTGTTCTTCGTGTTCTTCGAGGTCGTGCTGATCCCGATGTACGTGGTGATCGCGCGCTGGGGCGGGCCGGGCGGCCGCGCCGCCGCGTACAAGTTCATCCTGTACACGCTGCTCGGCTCCGGGCTGCTGCTGGCCGGGATGCTGCTGGTCGCGGTGAACGCAGGCACCCTCGACATGACCGAGCTGGCCGCGCGGCACGGCAACGGCGTCGCCCGCGGCGTCCAGATCACCGCGTTCCTCCTGATGGGGCTGGGGTTCGCGGTCAAGGCGCCGATGTGGCCGCTGCACACCTGGCTGCCCGACGCCCACACCGAGGCCCCGACGGTCGGGTCGGTGCTGCTGGCCGGGGTGCTGCTGAAGATGGGCACCTACGGCCTGGTCCGCGTCGCGCTGCCCGCCGCGCCGGACGGCGCCGAGTTCTGGGCGCCGTGGCTGGGGCTGCTCGCGGTCGCCGGGATCGTGTACGGGTCGCTGGCCTGCCTGGCCCAGCGCGACCTCAAACGGATGATCGCGTACTCGTCCGTCGGGCACATGGGCTTCGTGCTGCTGGGCATCGCCACCCTCACCCCGGTCGGCGTCAACGCGGCGCTGTTCGGCAACATCGCGCACGGCCTCATCACCGGGCTGCTGTTCTTCCTGGCGGGCGCGATCAAGGACCGGTACGGGACGGGCGACCTGGACGCCCTGGGCGGCGGCATGCTGGCGGCCGCGCCGCGCCTGGCCGCCTTCCTCACCTTCGCGTGCGTGGCGAGCCTGGGGCTGCCGGGGCTCGCCGGGTTCTGGGGCGAGATGCTGGCGCTGATCGGCGCGTACCGTCCGGCCGCCGGGCTGCCCCGCGAGACGTTCGTGACGTTCATGGCCGTGGCCGCGCTCGGCGCGGTGCTGACCGCCGCGTACTTCCTGCGCCTGCTTGCCAAGATCACCCATGGCCGTCCGGCGGAAGGCGGCCGGGGACGGGCCGCGGTCGCCGCGATCTCCCCGTACGAGTACGCCGCCTGGACCCCGCTGATCGCGCTCACCCTGCTGGTCGGCCTGTGGCCCAAGACGCTGCTGGACGTGACCACCGCCCCGGTCCGCGCACTCCTGGGAGGCGGCTGACCATGCGCACCACGCACCCGCGCGAGCCTCGGGAAGGGCGATCGGCATGATCCAGGGCATCGACTACGCGGCGATCGCGCCGCCGCTGATCCTGGCGGTGGCCGCGGTCGGGCTGCTGCTCGCCGACGCCTTCGACGTCCCGCGCCGCCTGCTCGGACCGCTGTGCGGAGCGGCGCTCGCGATCGCGCTGGGCGCGGTCGCGGCGCTGGCCGCCGGCGACCGCCGCGCCACCTTCTGCCTGACCGGCGACCTGCGCGGGAACGGCCCGCCGTCCTGCTCGTACGTCGCCGACGACTTCACGCTGCTGTTCCAGGGGATCGTGCTGGCCGCCGCGCTGGTCGTCGTGCTGCTGTCGCTGCGCGAGATCACCGCGTCCCGGATGCCCGCCGGCGAGTACCACTTCCTGCTGCTGGCCGCGATCATCGGCGCGCTGACCCTGGTCGCCGCCCGCGACCTGATCCTGCTGGTGGTGGCGCTGGAGACGCTGTCGCTGCCGGTGTTCGCGCTGGTCGCGCTGCGCCGCTACGACGGCGCCGCCTCCGAGGCCGCGCTCAAGCTGTTCCTGGTGTCGGTGGTCTCCGCCGCGATCATGCTGTTCGGGATCAGCCTGGTGTACGGCGCGACCGGCGCCATGCACCTGGACCGGATCGCGCCCGCCCTGGAGCGGCTGCCCGCCCACCTCGACCCGGTCGCCTCCGTCGGCGTGGTGCTGGTCCTGGCCGGATTCGGGTTCAAGGTCGCCGCCGTCCCGTTCCACTTCTGGGCTCCGGACGTCTACCAGGGCGCGCCGCTGCCGGTCGCGGCGTTCCTGTCGGTGGTGTCCAAGGCCGCCGGGTTCGCCGGGCTGGCGATCGTGCTGGCGCTGGGCTTCCCCGCCTACGGGCACGTCTGGGGGCCGCTGGTCGCCGTGCTGGCGGCGCTCACCATGACCCTGGGCAACCTGCTGGCGCTGCGCCAGCGGACCGCGATCCGGCTGCTGGCCTGGTCGTCGATCGCCCAGTCCGGCTACATGATCGCCCCGCTGGCGGTCGGCGCCCGCCGGCTCCCCGAGGCGGTCGCCGCGACCACCGCCTACGTCGCGCTGTACGCCGTCATGAACCTGGGCGCGTTCGCCGTCGTCGTCGCCGTCCACCGGCGGTCCGCGGGCCGGGGCCGCTGGGTCACCCTGGACGACTTCCGCGGCCTGGCCCGCAGCAGCCCCGCGTCCGCCGCGGCGCTCGCGTTCTTCCTGATCTGCCTGGCCGGGCTGCCGCCGGGTGTGATGGGGCTGTTCGCCAAGGTGGTCGTCTTCCGCGCCACCGTCGCCGGCGGAGTGACGTGGCTGGCCGTCGTCATGGCGGTCAACACGGTGATCGGGCTCTACTACTACCTGACCTGGGCCGCGAGCCTGTTCGCCGCGCCCGCGGACCGTCCCGGCGGGGCCCCCGCGGCGGACGCGGGCCCGGCCGTGCGGGCCGCGATCGCCGCCACCGCCGCCGGCGCGATCGTGCTCAGCGCGGCCCCGCAGCTGGTGCTGCAGACCGTCTCGACGGTCACCTGACCAGCGCCGACGCGGGAACGTTCCGCCAGGTCAACCCGTTTAAGCGTTAGCGTCGGACAAACGGGGAGGCAGGCGGACGTGCGGTTCAACGGCGTCAGGACGGCGGTGCTGATCGGCGCGCTGTCGGCATTGATGCTCGCCGCGGGGTGGACCCTCGGCGGCGGCGCCGGGCTGGCGATCGCCGTGGTCCTCGCGTTCGGCACCAACGGCGTCGCCTACTTCTTCAGCGACCGGATCGCGCTGCGCTCCATGCGCGCCCACCCGGTCGGCGAGGTCGAGGCGCCGATGCTCTACCGGCTGGTCCGCGAACTCGCCACCTCCGCCCGCCAGCCGATGCCCCGGCTGTACATCTCCGAGACGATGCAGCCCAACGCGTTCGCCACCGGCCGCAACCCGCGCAACGCCGCCGTGTGCTGCACGCGCGGAATCCTGCGGACGCTGGACGAGCGCGAACTGCGCGCCGTCCTCGGCCACGAGCTCTCCCACGTCTACAACCGCGACATCCTCATCTCCTCCGTCGCCGCCGCCATCGCCACACTGGTCACCTACCTGTCCTACCTGGCGATCTTCCTGCCGGTGGGCCGCGACGACGACGAGGACGGCCCCGGCCTGCTCGGCGCGCTGATGCTGCTGGTGCTGGGCCCCGTCGCCGCCGCCGTCGTCCAGATGGCCATCAGCCGCACCCGCGAGTTCCAGGCCGACGCCGCCGGCGCCCGCCTCACCGGCGACCCGCTGGCGCTGGCGTCCGCGCTGCGCAAGATCGAGGCCGGGACGCGGGCGCTGCCGCTGCCGCAGGACCCGGAGCTGGCCACCACCAGCTCCCTGATGATCTCCAACCCGTTCCGCGGCGTCGGGATCGGCCGGCTGTTCTCCACCCACCCGCCCGTCGAGGAGCGCATCGCCCGCCTGGAACGCATGGCGGGCCGCCGCCGCTGAGCTACGGCAGCGTCAGGATCACCGGCCCGTCCGCGGTGACCGCGATCGTGTGCTCGAAGTGGGCCGCGCGGCTGCCGTCCGCCGTGGCGATCGACCAGCCGTCCCGGAGCCCCACCGCGTCGTCGCGCCCGCCCTCCTCGAACATCGGCTCGATCGCGATCGTCAGGCCCTCCCGGAGGACGAGCCCGGTGCCGGGACGCCCGATGTTGGGCACCTCCGGGTCCTCGTGCATGGCCGTGCCGATGCCGTGCCCGGTGCAGCCCTCCAGGATCCCGTAGCCGGCCTCCCGCGCCGTCCGCTCGACCGCGTGGCCGAGATCGCCCATCCGCGCGCCGGGCCGGGCCGCCTCGATCGCCCGCTCCAGGGCCAGCCGCGTCACGTCCATCAGCCGCCGCCCCGCCTCGTCGGCCTCACCGACCGCGAACGTGACCGCCGCGTCCCCGTGGTAGCCGCCCAGCTCGGCGCCGCAGTCGACGGACACCAGATCGCCCGCGCGCAGCACCCGCCCGTCCGGGATCCCGTGCACGATCACCTCGTTGACCGACACGCACACCGTCCCCGGGTACGGCGTGGGCGACCAGTTCGGGTGGTAGTGCAGGAACGACGGCCGGGCGTCCAGCTCCTTGATCGTGCGCGCGGCCACGGCGTCCAGCTCGGCCAGGCTGACACCCGGCTCGGCCGCGCCCTCCACCGCGTCGAGTGTGCGGGCCACGACCCGGCCCGCCTCGCGCATGATCTCCAGCTCGCGGGGGTCTCGATAGGTCACCATGGGAAGATTCTAATACTCGTATTACTATCTCCATCATGGTGCGGACCCCACTGACCGAAGAGCAGCGCGACCGGGGCCGGGCCCTCGGCCAGATACTGCGCGCCGCCCGCGGCCCCCGCGGCGCCGCCGCCGTCGCCCACGAGGCCGGCATCTCCATCGACACCCTCCGCAAGATCGAACGCGGTGCCATCGCCGCCCCGGCCTTCTTCACCGTCGCCGCCCTCGCCCGCGTCCTCGACCTCGACCTCACCGACCTGGCCGGCACCCTCCAGCCGTTCGACGAGCGCCGCACCGCCTAACGGTCGAAATCCGCCTTCCGGATCAGCGCGTGGATCCCGGTGGTACGGTCCACGACCTGCGACACCTCGAAATCGGCCGCCGCCGACAGGTAGGCGTACGCCACCGCCTTCGCCATCCCCAGCTCCTCGTGCAGGAACGCGATCGCGTTGCGCACCGCCACCTTCATCGCCACGTCCAGCGACGTGACCTGCCCGCCGGCCCCGCCGTCCGGGTCCGACAGCCCGATCGGGATCCAGTGCTCGTCCGTCTCGGCGAACGGATACGAGAACGCCACCTCCGGAGCCCGCCCGCCCGGCCTGACCACCGTCAGCCGGAACGTTCCGCGCAGCGACCCCTCCAGCGCCGTCAACGCCACCTCGCCGTCCCCCTGCGCGAAATGCGGGTCGCCCACGAAGAACAGCGCGTCCGGCACCTGGACGGGCAGGTACAGCGTCGACCCCACCCCGAGCTCGTTGATGTCGAGATTCCCGCCCGCGACCGTCGGCGGCACCGAATGGACCGGCTCCGCCGTGTCGACCGCCACCCCCATGACCCCCATGAACGGCGCCAGCGGGAACCGCACGTTCCCCGGCAGCACCCCGTGCCCCCGCTCCACCCGCGTGAACACCGAGATGTTGCCGAACTCGTTCAGGTACGGCCGCGTCTGCGGGTCGTCCTTGATGCTCTCCGGATACTCGCCGGGCAGCGCGCCCTTGCCGTGCCGGTTGGACACCACCCCGTACGGCACCCGCATCGACAGGTCCAGCACATCGATCCTCAGCACATCACCGGGCCGCGCGCCCCGTACCGCCACCGGGCCCGTCACGATGTGCGGGCCGTCCGCCGCGAAGTCGTGCTCCATCCTCGACGCCGCGATCTGCCGCGCGTCCTCCAGCACCCGCCCCCGCGGCACCCCGTGATCACCGAAGAACGCCACGGGATCGCGCCCCTGATCCTCCAGGATCCCCTCGTGCGACACCGTGTCGACCGTCACCAGCCCCCCGGAGGCCACGCTCACCACGGGCTTGGCCGTACGGTTCGGCAGATACCCCCACCGCACCGTCTCCGGCGACGACTTCAGGTAGACGCCCCGCGGCCGGCCCCGCTCCGGCTGCAGCACCTCCGCCTTCGCCGTCCCCGCGATCCCGGCCACCCCGAGGGCCGCCGCCGCCATGAGCATCCCGCGCCGCCCGAGCCCGCTCCTGAGCACCTCGGCCGCCCGCGCACCATCGTGAATCATGCCGCGGACGCTAGGGCCACGCTGTTACCGCGACATTCCGGACATGTTCCCTCAAGATCTCACGCGAACAACCCGGCCGCCCGCCCCGTCATACACACTGAGCGCGCCGGACTTCCTCAGCGGGGGAGGGGGACCGGCGCGCTCACCAGCGTCACCGGTAGTTGGTGAACTGCAGCGCCACGTCCAGGTCCTTGCCCTTCAGCAGCGCGATGACGTCCTGCAGGTCGTCCTTCTTCTTCGAGCTGACCCGCAGCTCCTCACCCTGGATCTGGGCCTTGATCCCCTTGGGCCCCTCATCCCGGATGATCTTGCTGATCTTCTTGGCGTTCTCCTGGGAGATGCCCTCCTTGAGCGCCACCCCGATCTTGTAGACCTTCCCGGACGCCTTCGGCTCCCCCGGCTCGATCGCCTTCAGCGAGATCGCCCGCTTGACGAGCTTGTCCTTGAGCACGTCCAGCACCGCCAGCGCCCGCTCCTCGGTGTTCGCCTGGATCTCGATGGCCTCCCCGGACCACTTGATCCCCGCGTCCACGTTCCGGAAGTCGAACCGGTTGGCGACCTCCTTGGCCGCCTGGTTCAGCGCGTTGTCGACCTCCTGCCGGTCGAGCTTGCTCACGATGTCAAAAGAAGAGTCCGCCACCGGACACCCAGCCCTTCTACCGAGAAGCCGGCCCTCGCACACCCCTGCCGCCGGCGCGTATCGCCTCAGCGTAGCGACCCGCCCGCCACCCCGCCGCCCACCGCTCCCCGATGTCACGACCACTCCCACCGTCCGCTATTCTTTCCAGTGCCGTCGCAGAAGCGACACCACGGCGGGTTGCCCGAGTGGCCAATGGGAGCGGACTGTAAATCCGTCGGCTTAGCCTACGCAGGTTCGAACCCTGCACCCGCCACCATCACGTAGAACGGCCCCTCACCAGGGAAGACATGGGTGAGGGGCCGTTCGCTACTGTCCGGCTGTGCCCGGCGATCAACGGACTTCTACAGGCGGCTGTGCCGAATACGTGCCGAAGATTCTCGGGGCTAGGCAGCGTCTTCCGTGTCGCCTTGGCCCGTGCTCTGACGGGGTTCCAATCGCCTCCTCGTCCATCGCGTCGCCTCGGTGATCCGGCGCTTGGCTTCCTCCTCTTGGCTGGCGATGCACTTCGCGTAGACGCGGAGAAGGGCGGCGACGCTGTGTCCGGCCCACTCGCCGACCTGGGCGGGCGGGACACCGGCGCTCAGCCACGTGGACACAGCGGCGTGCCGCAGCGCGTACGGCGTCTCGGCGAGTGGCGAAGCGGCCTCCTCGGCCGTCAGCGCCTTCCCGCGGGCCTTCCGCCACACCCCTAGGTACGTCCGGTCGGTCATGATCCCGCCACGCGGGCCGACGAACAGCCGGGCGCCGGGTCGGATGTGGAACTGGGCGATGTGTTCGCGGAGGATCCGGACGAGATCGGGATGCAGCGGGACGGGGCGCGTCTCGCCGGGCGCCCGATGCTTGAGTGGTTGCCTGTCACGCGGCTTCCCCTCGTTCGTCCAGCGGGAACCGCTGCGAGGCTCAGCATGGGTGAGGCGCATCTCGCCCCATCCCTCCTCGGGGAGCGAGATCAGGTTCTCGGGGCGAAGGTCTACGGTCTCTTCCGGGCGGAGTGCCGCGTAGTACATGACGGCGAAGAACGCCACCATGCGCCGGCCGCGCTCGCCCTGCTGCCGGACACCGTCCAGGAGCCGCGCGGCTTGCTCCGGATTGACCACGACGCGCATGTCGAGGGTGTGAGCCTTGCGGGGGCGAGTCCACTGGACCCGCTTGAGCGGGTTACCGGTCAAGATCCGGCGCTCACAGGCGTACTCAAGCGCGTTGTTGAACGTGACGCGCTTGCGGTAGACCGTGCTGCCAGCGGCGGCCTTTCCGTCTTGCTTGACGCTCAAGCGGTCCAGGACGGCGCGGGCGAGTTCTGGTCCCTTGCCCTCCGGGTCCAGGTCCGCCATGTCGATGGTGTTGCGCTCAAGCCATCGGAGGGCGGGGACGAGATCCTCGGGTGGCTCTCCGCCCTTCTGGAGACGTTCGCTGTACGCCCAGCTTCGCAGCGCGGCGCGCAGCTCCTTACGGCTCGGGGCGCCCTGCTGCGTGGACAGCAGGGCCTCTGTCGCGTCCGTGAGCGCCTCGGCGATGCCCCGTCGATGGTTGGGGGAGACATGAGGCCACTTGGCTGCCGTGTAGTCGAGTGAGAAGGCGTACCACGTGATCGCGTTCTCTGCGCGCTGCCACGACACAGGGCGGCCGGTTCGGGCGTCGAAAGCCTGCCCTTTGTTGGCTGCGCTGCGCAACTCGGCAAGGAAGCTGTCGGCTTGGGCCTTCCGGCGGAACGGCTCTTTCCAGGTTCGGCGACCAACCTTCCATCGGACGGTGTAGGTCGTGACGCGCTTCCCCTTGTAGACCTCGGTCTTGTAGATGCGCACGTCGTAGGTGATGGTGCTCATGGGGTGGCGTCCTCCAGGTCGGTGAACCATGCGTCAAGGTCCGAGCGCCGGATTCGGAGATCTCCGTTAGGCATCCGGGTGCATTTGGGGCCCAACCCCTTGGCGCGCCAGTCGTAGAAGGTGGACCGGGCGATCTTGAGTTCGGCGCAGACCTCGCGGACGGTCAACTTCTCGTCAGGGCGCGTCAGGGTCGGCAAGTCGCTACCTCGGTTCTCCGCTGAGCGTGATCGGTAGGGGCGTGGTCGGTGCTGTGCTTGGTGGCTGTGGACAGACGGCGGCCGGCGTCGAAGACTCGCCGAGGTGGGAGGCGACAGCGGTGAAGCACGTCAGCGGAATTCAGCAGAATCCTTTGTGCTGGTTTCTGCTGACGCGCTGCGCCGCTGACGGGCGGGATCATCGGGCGCCCTCGGTCGCGCTGGGGTGGGTCTCGTAGGTGGGTCCTGCTTTGCGGCCTCGGCCGGTCTTGGGCGGGGCGGGGAGACGGCGGATCCAACCGTGCGACTCCAGGACGCGGAGCGCGGGGTCAAGGTCGGTGACCTTCTTGAAGCGCCGGAGCGAGGACAGCACGTCACGGGCGCTGAATTGGGTGGTGCCGGTGCGTTCGATCCAGTCGAGGAGGGCGCGGGCATCGGCGATGGCGGGGTCTGCGCCGATGGCGTCGTAGGCGGCTTGGGCGTGGACGGTGAAGTACTCGCCGATCTCGTGGGCGTTGAGGAGCGTGCCGAGGTCGATGGGGCGGTTCCATCCGGTGCGGAAGTGCTCGGCGAGGTGGAGCAGGGCGGCGATGCGCACCACGGCGCCCACGTACTTGCCGCCCCAGTCGGTCATGTGTGCCAGGTCGCCGGTACCGGGGCGGAATCGGGCCTCGGTGTCGTCGAGGAGTGCGCGGACGGCGGCCTCGGCCTCGGGGGTGAGTTCCAGCGTGACCGGCTCGTCGAGGGCGTCCACGGAAAGGATGAGCGCGGTGAGGTTGGTGTTGTAGGTGGTGCGGGTGTATTCGGGTATCGGGGCAGGGTCGGACTTGCGGTAGCCGAGCAGGGACTTGGGCACCGAGTACAGGAGCCGGCCGAGTAGTCCTTGTTCTTGGAACTGGGGCGTCTCGCCGAGGCGTGCCAGCACTCCCGGTTGGGTGCAGATGCCGAGGGTGATGGTTGCAGCGGGGATGCGTTCGGAGGGGCGTCCCATGCGGTCGATGCGCATTTCCTCGCCCGCGTGGCCGGACTTGAGGACGGCGAAGTTGGGCGCGCCGGAGTAGCGCCCGGCGGCGATGGAGAAGACCTCTCCCTCGGGCGAGAGGATCGCGAATCGCCCGCCCTGCTCGGCCAGGTGAGTGGTCAGTCGCTCAACGGTGGCGTCGTCGGAGAACAGGCACGGCTCGGCCGGGACGGTGATCTCTTCCAGGGCGAGGCGTGCGGCGGCGGCCTCGTCGAGGGCGGCGGCTTGCTGGGTCGGGTCGGGCGTTGTGGCGGCGGCCTTCTCGGTTTTCTCGGCGCGGGCCTCGGCGACGCGGCGGGAGATTGCGGCCTCGGCGATGAGGGGGCGGGCCTGGTCGATGAGGACGCGTTCGGCCTCGCGGATGGGGGCCGTCATGTGCTTGTAGACCTCGGACTTGCGGTTGCCCGGAGGCAGGACGACCAGCGTGAAAAGGTTGGTTGGTTCGGTCCAGGTGGTGGCCTTGGCCCAGACCTTTCCGCCGGCGGCGACGGCCAGGACGGCGAGGGCGAGGCTTCCGGCGAGGTCGGGCGGAGTCTGAGTGACCTCGGCGAGAGCGGCGGCATAGTCGCCGAGCCAGCCAGGAAGCGCCCGGAGGGGGAAGGGCGGTAGGTCTGGGGCCGACGAGAGCGGGGCGGGGTCGGGCCACCCCTTGGCGTTGTGGGCGGCGACAGCGGCCAACTCGGCGGCGACGGCGGTACGGAGTTCGGCGATGTCGTCGCCGGAGGCGCCGTAGCCAAGCTGCATGAGGCGCGTTCCGGCGGTCACCACGCGGCGGGCATAGGCCAAATCCCGGACGAGGTAGGCGTAGTAGGTGACGTTCGCGGCTGTAGGAACGCCGCTCATAAGTGTGTGCAGGTACGGGGCGCCCCCGATCTTGGTGAGGTCGCGCGGATTGATGGTCGAGGCGACGGCGACCGGTTCGTAGGGCGCTCCGCGGTCGGCGAGGGCGACGATGGTGTCCCAGATGAGGCCGTGTGCGGGGCGGTAGAACTCGCTGCCGTCCAGGAGCGTGCGGGCCTGGTCGAGGGCGGGCGGGGAGAGCATGACGGCGCCTAGAAGACTGCTGAAGATCTTGTTAGAGGGGCTGTCCGGCCGTGGGCCGGACAGCCCCTCTGTGGTCATGCGTTGGCCGAGGACAGATGCCAGGTGCTGTTGGTCCGGGTGAGTCCGAGGTTGATGAGTCGGCGGAGGTTGAGGGCGGCGGCCCGGGTGTGCAGCCAGGCGTCGCCTGCGATGGTGCCGCGGTGGCGCAGGCGGCGGTTGCCGTGGTGGACGAGCCAGGCGACGGCGCGTTCGACCGGTGGTCTCCAGCGGCGGTAGTCGGCTTGCCAGGCCGGATCGCCGGCCGCCTGGCGGCGGGCGGCGGCCTGGAGGTCGTGGTGGGGGCGGATGGTCAGGATGCGGCCGGCCTTGGCGTTGGTGCACCGCTCGCGCAGGGGGCACCCGGTGCAGAGCTTTCCGAACGTGGCTTTGCGCTGGTGGTGTCGCCCGCCGGGTTCCGTTAAGGGAGCGGTGTGCCCGGCGGGGCAGGTCACGGTGCCGGTGGTGGTGTCGATGGCGAAGTCGTCCAGGGTGAAGCCGCCGGGGATGGCGGGCCGCAGCGGGGCGGGTTTGATGAACAGCCGGTGCCCGGCGGCGGTGAGGGCCCGGCGGGCCTGGCCGGTGGAGTAGGCGGTGTCGCCGAAGACCTCCACCGGCGTGTCCTCGCAGGAGAGCAGGTCCAGGCCGACGACGGCCTCATGGTGGGCGGGCCCGGCGCCCGGTCGCAGGGCCACGGCGGTGAACAGGCCGGTTTCGGGCTCGACGGCCAGGTGGGCCTTGAAGCCGTCCTGGCGGTGGCTGCGGGTCTTGTGGACATGCCTGGCCTGGGGATCGACGACCGAGATCACCCGGTCGGGGGCGGTGCCGTCGGTGATGCGCCAGCGTCCGTCGCGGCCGTCGGACCCGCCGGCCGGTTCGACGTCCTGACCGGCGACCAGGGCCAGGATGCCGACCGCGTTCGCGGCCCGTTCGCCCAGTTCCTGCTCGGGCAGGTGCCCCAGCAGCCGCAGCGCGTCGGTGACCAGCGCGTCCACCAGCTCGGCGCGGGCCTGCTCATCGTCCCAGGCGATGCGGGGCTTGCCCGCCTGGGCGTAGTCGTGCGCGGTGCACCGGGCGGCGGCGACCCCGGCCGCTCCCGGCACCTCGCGGATCACCGCCCGGACGGCGGCGATCAGCTGGGTGACGGTGTCCTGGGTGGCCACCGCATCGTCCAGCACGGTCGAGTCCAGCGCCCGCCGCTGCCGGCCCTTGAGCACCCCGGTCGCCTGGACGACCTGCCGGACGGCCTCGAAAATCCGGTCCGGCCGGGCCGAACGCGCCAGCCGGCGACGGAAGTAGGCCAGCAGCGACGGGTGGAACGCGGTGTCGTGAAGGCCCAGCCCGCAGGCGGCCTTCCACCGCAGGTCACACCGCAACTCCTGCACCGTCTCAAAGTCCGACAGCCCGTGCAGGGCCTGCAGCAGGATCGCCGCGGCAAGGATCTGCGGCGGCATCGAGGGCCGCCCGTTGGCCGAGGGATACATGTCGGCGAACATCTCCGCCGGGAACAACGCGCCACGGTGCTCGGCCAGGAACGCGAACACGCTCCCGGCCGGGATCAGCTCCCGGCACGTCTCCCACACATCCGGACCGACCCTCTCCCCGGCCCATTCACCCATCACCACACCACACCACACTGGCCCCGCCGCAACCGCGACGGGGCCAGAACCCCAAGATCTTCAGCAGTCTTCTAGGACGTGTTGCTCGGCGTCGATGTTGTGGGGGTGGGGGCGGACGAAGTCGGCGAGGCCGGTTCCGGCGGGCTCGTCGTTGTCGACCAGGTGGAGCGGGGGCGTCATGATGGGTGTGCCTCCATCGGTTCGTGATCGGTCGAGGTGCGGCCTCGGCGCTCGTGCTTGGTGGCTGTGGCGCCGAGGTCGCTTCAACCTCGTCAGCGGTTGCCCTTGTCGCGGGTCTTGGTGAGGTAGGTCCAGAGGCGGCGGCCGGGGCGGACCTCGGCGGCACATCCGCCGCACTTGTCGCAGTAGCGCCACGCGCGGCCGGAGGCGGAGCGGAAGCGTCCGCCGCCCCCGCACTTGGAGCAGGCCCGGAACGGCCAGATGAGGCAGTGGACGATGTAGCCGCCGCCGAACACCACGGCGAGGAGCAGCCACGCTGCGACGCTGGGGCCGGAGTCGTTAGCGGCGGCCATGAGCAGGGACACGAGGGGCCTCCTAGGGCGGGTTGGGCGGGTTGGTGCGGGCAAGGGGTCTAGGCGTTAGAGGGCAGGTCAGAGCGGTGATGGGGCTCTAGAAGGGCCTCTAGGTCTAGAGGGCGGGGCCTCTAGACCTAGAGGCGAGCGCCGAGCGATGGCAGGTGGTTACGAGCCGGAGGAGCGGCGGGCGTCCAGGGCCGTCATGACGTCCTGGCGGTGGATGCCTTTGAGGTTGCGGCCCCTGCCGTTGGTGCTCTGTCCCCAAACTTGATGCGTTGCGATGCCGTAGGGCTTGAGGGCGTCAGCGAGTTGCGCGGGCGTCCATCCCGCGTAGAGGCCAGGGCGCAGCTCGGCGAGGCGGGCGATGACCGTCTCCGACCAGATCTTGTCCTCGTCGGCACCGATCACGGCGGCCACGTCGTCGAGGATCGAGACCTCGGCATCGGAGGGCGTGATCTCCTCGCCGGCGGCGTAGCCGGCGAGCCGGCCAGCGAGCTTGCGGGCAGTGCGGGCGCGGTCGGCGATGCGTTCGCCGGTCGGTCCGTCGATGTAGAACGAGCGGGTGATCTGCGGGTCGTCGGCCTCACCGACCAGGTAGCCGATGCCCAGGTCACGGCGGGTGAAGGTGGTTGCCCGGATGCCGTTGCGGTAGGCCGAGGTGCCAAGGACCATGTCGTTTTCGACCTGGCCCATAACCCTAAGGCAGTACCGGATACCGACGTTGGCGGAGACACCGGTCGGAAGCGAGTCCTTGTCGGGTCGCTGGGTCGCCAGGACGAGGAAGACGCCCATGGCTGGACCACGCTTGATGATCGCGGTGGCGAGTTCTCCGGCCTCCTTGCCGAGATCAGGGTGAGAGAACAGTTCCTGGCACTCGTCGATGAACAGCCCCAGCGGGTGAAGTCCCAGCGAGCGCCGAGCGGCGATCTCGGGCGTGACCTTGTTCTCCGGGCAGATGTCCTTGGGCAGGGACGAGAGCACCTTGGCGCGGCGCTCAAGATCCTTGTAGACGTAGCGGAGGCCGTCCAGGCACGCGGCGATCGTTGCGTCATCAACGCCGGAGGCGTACCGGTGCGCGAACTTCTCGGCGAACGACAGGTCTCCGGTGCCCTTGAGTTCATAGACCAGGTTCTCGGCCGTCACGTCCAGGCCGGCGGCCAACAGCAGCGGCTTGATCGAGAACGTCTTGCCCATCCGGGGCATGGCACCGATGAGCCAGTTGGCGAACATCAGCGTCGCCGTGACGAGCCGTCCGCGCTGGTCGGTCCCGAACGGGATGGGCTTGAACACGTCGGCCTCGCCGGATTTGGCCAGCGGCCATGCGGCGGGCTTGACCTGGCTCATGTCCTGGTCTCCGACCCACAGGACGAGTCGTCCCGCGTGCTGGTCGTGGGCAGGCTCGGGCCACACGCAGCCGACCGGGCGACGCAACCCAGAAGCGAGACGCTCGCGACGGTCCATGATGTCGGTGACCGTGACGCCGTAGGGGAGATCGACGTCCGCGCGCCATCCGGGACCGTCCCGCGTAATGGGTGCGGGGAAGGTGATGCCGTCTCCGCCCTTGCCGAGCGCCTTGTTGATCTCGGCGATGCCCAGCGCGCCCAGAGACCGGATGACAATTTGGCTGGAAAGCTTGGGGGCCTTGGTGGAGATGACGGCCGGTCCGATGAGCGGCTTGTCCTTGGGCGTGCCGAGCCATCCCAGGACGGCGACCAGGGCGGCGGCCACCGTCACCTGTGTGACTCCGCCGGCGGCGGCCACCGCGCCGGCGGCGACGCTCGCGCCGCCGAGGCCACCGAGGGCGACCAGACGACGCCAGCGAACACGGTCGTCCCGCTCGCGGAGCAGGCGAAGGTAGGTGTCGGCGTCCTTGCCGTCCACCGCGTGCAACCGCAGCGGAAGCGCTTCAACGTCGTTGACCCACCGCCACGTGCCCGAGACCAGACGCCACGCGCCACGCGGGGAGCGCGCGGCCAACGTCGTCGCGTACAGCGGCACGCGGGCAGCGTGGTAGCCGGTGACGTGAGCGGCGTAGTTCACCGACCAGCGGACGAGAGCCTTGGCCTCGGCGCGGTCGCGGAGCCACGGGGCGACGATCGGACGTCGTCCGGCCGTCGCGCCCGGGGTCATCCTCGTCCCCTTCCTGGACGGACGGCTGTCCGGTTGGTCGACCAGGACCGTCCCCTCAAGGGCGTCATCCTCGTCCGGACGGTGGCTCGGCCCCTTGGGCTCGTCGTCCGGCTCCTCCATAGGCAAGGGGACGGGCGGAAGCGGACGGTTGCCCCCGCCGTCTCCGGGCTGGACGGGCAAGTCTGGGGCGGACGGGTCGTCGGTGCGGGTGGGGAGTTTGATCACTTCGGCCATGGGCTTGGAGAAGTTCATCGCGCGTCGTCTCCCTCGGCGGTACGAGTAACGGGAGCGGTGTTCTTGCTGGTCGGATCGGCGGGCGCTTCGGCCTTGAGGCGGGCCAGGAGGACGCCGGCGCGCTGGTTGCTGACGCTCTGGTCGGCCTCGCGCAGAGCGGCGGCGAGGGTGTCCCGGTTGACCGGCAGTCCGCGCGCCTCAAGCTCGGCGGCGATGCGCCATCCCAGCGGCATCAGGTCATCGACGTCCGGTGCCGTCCCCTTGCTGCTGCGAGCGCGAGGCGCCGTCCGTCCGTGCTTGCTCGGGCGGTCGTCCGCCGGACGAGGTGCCTCGCTCATGCGGGACGAGGGGGCGGACGGAGGGGCGGGCGGTCCGGGCTCGATCGCTGCCGGACGGTCCTCGTCCCCTGGGTCCTCGTCCGGGTAGGCGGCAAGAGTGGTCGGCTCGTCCTCGTCCTGGACCGGCTCGGCGGCCGGGACCAGCTCGCCGAGCCGGTACAGCGCACGAGTCCGGCGAGGAGCCTTCCACCGCCACGCGAGCGCGCCGTAGGTGTCCTGCAGCTCGGTGAGGATGAGGAGCCGGGCGCGCTCGCGGTCGAGGGCGTCCCCGTAGGAACGGATCTCCCAGAGCACCATCCGGCGCCACAGGACGACCGTTCGGAACGGGGCCAGCAGCCACCGCGAGGCACGGATCCGGTCCATGCGGGTGCCGGAGGCGATCCCCGCCCGGATCCGGATCACGTGAGCGCCTACCTCGACGGCCACGACCCACAGGCACGGCAGGATGGCGTGAGCGATCATCCCGAACGCCGAGGTCTCGCCCGCCACGTTCAGGTACACGGTCGCGGCCGTGAGCGTCCAGGGGAACAGCCTCAACCACCCGATGCGCATGTCCAGACGCGCAAGGACGATGTCCACAGCAGCGAAGATCGCAATGCCCAGGTCGATACCGATCGGCAGCGTCCAGGCGAACATCCCGAACGAAGGACGCGCGGCCTCGGCAACCGCAGTGAAGCTGTTCACGAACCCGATCACGGCCAGCACCACGACCAGAGCGGCCACCACGGCGACGGCCGTGTACTCCTGGCTGGACAGCGGCCGGACGACCGGACGGGACGAGAGCGCACGCTCACCCGCGATATTCGGCGCGGTCATCGCACAGCCACCGCTTCAAGGCCGGCGCCGGTGAGGTTGTCGAGGTTCTCGGCGTCGATGGAGCCCCAGACGCCCGGCTCGGGCCGGCCGCTGATCGCGCGGTTCAGGCATCGGGTCGTCACGGGGCAGGACAGGCAGACGTCGGCGGCCACGTCGACGCGGGCGGCCTTCTGCTCGGCGGTCTCGGCACCGCGGATCGGGCCGGTGTGCAGCTCGGGATCAATGACGCACTCGGCGCCGCTCATCCCGTACTGCCGGAGGGTCCAGGGAGCGAGCTTGCTCGGATGGGTGGTCACGGTGTCCTCACAGGTGGGTTCGTGATCGGTCGAGGGACGGGGCTCCGGCGCCGTGCTTGGTGGCTGTGCGCTGGAGCAGGTGAGATGGCTACGCCTGAAGGGCGGTGACGAACTTGCCGGCGGCGTCGGCGGCCGTCATCAGGACGCCCCCGGCCTGCTCGACCAGGTGGGCGGCGGCCGTCGGGTTCTTGTAGGCGAAGAGGATGAAGATCGCGAGGGCGACGTACCGGCCGTACTTCTTGGGCTGAGGGAACATGTCGGGCCTCCTGACGAGTGCCTGACCAACTTGGCTAGTCAGGCGTCCTGAGCCAGAAGCATGGCCAGCTTGGCTAGTCATGTCAACGGGTTTGCCGGAGATTCTTCTAGCTTGGCTAGCCAGCACGTACGCTTGCGGGCATGGATGCGGACAGCGAATACCTCGGTGACCTGGACCCGGATGACCCGCGGACCCCTTCGCAGCAGATCGCGAACAAGCTCCGGGCGGCGATCCTGACCAGCAAGCTCAAGCCGGGCGAGAAGCTGCCCTCACAGCCAGACCTCGCGAGCCGGTACGGGGTCGCGCGGGAGACGATCAAGGCCGCGCTGAGGACGCTCCAGGCCGAACGTCTGATCATCAGCCGTCAGGGGAGCGGGTCGTACGTACGCGCGCAGACAGAGCGCCCCATCGGGCTACGGCCTCACATCGAAGCGGCCTTTGAACGCCCGCATGTCTCGATCGACTTTGCCGGCTTCTCGGGCGAGACCTTGCACAACACCATCATTGAAGTGCTCGACAAGGTTCGCGCTGGGCGCCTCACGCCGGAATCTCTAAAGATCCGAATCATGATGTGCGACACGTCCGCCGCCATGGCATTGCCGCGCCGAGTGGGAACGGAAACCGCTGAGGCGGAAATCAAGGATCGGGCGGAGCGCATCACCAGGCGCGCGGTTGACGGAATCGTGGACGCCGTTCACGAACTCGTAGACCTGGGGCTCATCAAGTCAGCAACCGCCGAGGTTCGCGTTCATGAACTGACCCCTTCGTTCAAGCTGTACATCCTGAACTCGGAAGAGATCTTTTACGGGCTCTATCCCGTCAAGCAGCACACCATTCGTCTCAACGGCGATCAGGTAGAGATCTTCGATCTTCTTGGCAAGGACGCTACTCTCTTCCACTTCTCCGTCAGCGACGACAGCGAGACATCAAGTGCGCCTCAGTTCGTCAAGGAGGCACAGGGATGGTTCGACTCGCTGTGGGGGACGATCGCACGCGAGTACACGCCGTGACCTCTCTCAAAACGCTCGTTCAATCATCACAAGCCATCCTGCTCGACTTCGACGGTCCCGTTTGTCACCTGTTCTCCGGACTTCCGGCGCATGAGATCGCGGAGAAGATTCGCTCTTTCCTGCTCGACCAGGGGGCCGTTCTCCCGGAATCGATGATGTCGGAAAGTAACCCCTTGGCATTTCTCGGGTGGGTCGGCCTTGTGGCCCCACATCTGCTATCGGACGTCGAAGAGATCCAAACCGATGCAGAAATAGAGGCGGCACGCCTGGTGGAGCCTACTCCGGGAGTTGCCGAGATGCTTCGTTCGGCGACGCCCCTAGATCTTCCAGTGGTCATCGTGACCAACAACTCGGCGGAAGCGGTCGAGACTTTTCTTGACCGTCACCTTCTTGGTTCTTCCGTGACGGGGATCGCCTCCCGCATCAAGGGAAGACCGGATCTGATGAAGCCAGATGCGCATCTCGTCCTCAAGGGGGTCGAGATCGCGGGACATCCGGCAGCAGCGTGTCTGCTCGTCGGCGACTCTCCCACGGACATGCAAGCGGGCATCAAAGCGGGTGTTCGCTGCGTCGGTTACGCCAAGCGTCCAGCCAGGATCACGGAGCTTTCCGAGGCCGGCGCGGACTTCGTCGTCCAAAGCATGGAATCGGTGGCAGAAGTCGTAACCAGCCTGAGGGCGTAGCGAAGATGCCGATGCGAGGAATAGAGATCCCCGCCCCAGTCATTGACGCTGTCTCGACGCGGTGGCCCGACTTGGCTTCAACGTGGCAGGAGACTGCTCCTGGCGAACTAGCGCGCATCTGTCGGCGGTACAAAGGGCGTCCGGTACGAACCTTCGATGCGCGCTATGGATTCGTGGTGGAAGTCGAGACGGATCACGGATACTTGGTCGTCAGGTCAACTCCCGATCCGCTCGGAATGATGCAGGCGGAGGTCTCTCAGTCGCTGTCCGATCTGGGCATAGGTCCACAGATCTACGAAGTGGTTCAAACATCAGTCAGCGTGTGGACTGTGGCAAGTCGCATCTTCCCCGGCGACTCGCTACACGGCCGAGCGATCTCGCTTGACCGTCTAGCACCCATCTTCCAGAGGATGCGCGATCAGAACTCACCGAGCAATCAGCTCCCGACGCTCGCAGACTGGCTACACTCCCGACTCTCAGACGAGAACCTGAGTGACCTCGCTCCTGGACGTGCCCAAGCTCCGTTCGATGAACGTCGGCATGCCGCCGCAATACTTGAGGACCTGGAAAGTGGCGCCTCGAACTTGCTTTGCCATGGCGACGCATCCTCAAAGAACATCCTGCTCGGCCCCGATGGGCAACTTTTCCTCATCGATCCGCGGGGCGTCAGTGGAGACGTCTGCTATGACGTGGCAGTTGCCGCATGGAAGACCGCCGGTGAGGAAAAGCCATCGGCCCGTGCGGCGGAGCTCGCGCGCCTGGTAGGAGTCGACACGGAACGAGTGCAGGCTTGGCTAGTGGTTGCGGATACGGCCCGTGTATAGCCCTGCAATCAGCAGTGCGCCTGCCTGACTACCGGACCTACAGGGATCGCAGCCCGCGAACGAGGCGACGCCATTCGCTCTTGGCCACCCGAATCACAGGGCCGTTCCGGTCGGTGGAGTCGCGCACAGCGACAAACTCCGTGCCATCGGCTACTTCAACGCAACCGGTCTGGTTGAGTTCCTCGCAGCGTGAGGACTTGCGGAACTTCGATGACTCCATCCTGATCCCTTTCTGTAGTACGTCGCGGACAAGTGCACGCGAAGGCCGCATATGAGGCTGTGTCGATCCGGTATGTGTCGTAGCCGCGATCGATCGCCTCAATTCCTTGTTCATACCTGTGGTCAGCGGTGGTGCGCCCATCATTGACAAGCAGTTCGCGCACCAATCGTCGGGCCGTTGATCGATCCCACCGCTCTGGGAATGTTTCCCAGTAGCCACGGCGCGAAGTCGCCACATGCCAATGATCAGGGCTCATCACGGTCATCTCCTCGTCATGGCGAATCCCATCGGTCATCCGGCCGTATGCCCCACGTCGCGAGGAATGCGGTCGTAGAATCCGCCGTCCGCAAGGGTTCGGAGCACAGTCCGAGGAGTGCGCCGGTACTTGACCGGTACGACCAGTACTTTGACCCGCGCTCGACTGCGATGCTTTCTCCCACGGAGGGCGCATGCTTTGCGAACACGCGGAGCAGTGGCGGAGTCTCCTCGTAACGGCGTTCTGTTATCCACCCGTGGCGCCGTAGCCCACGCGCAAGACGGTCCAGACGGCGACACACCCAACGCAACTCCCGTTGCTCGGCGAAGGGCGTCCCGTGGTCGGGCATCGCTGAGATAGGGCACATGTCATGTTCCGTGACGCGCCAGAGTTCCGGATATACGGACAGGTATTCGTGCACTACTGGTCCTTATCTCGATTTTCAGAGGCGACTCGTACTGCCGCCTCGGCCCTCAGATCGGCGGTCGATCTCGTCAACTCCCGCAACGTGCCGAACAGTCGAGTTGAACAATCGAAAGCCTGTTGAGAATCCGGCATCGCTTGAATTATCGATGCCGCCTCGTCGTGAACTTCCTTGAGCCCTTCCAGTGCTGCGATAAAGCGCTTGGGCACTGACCGTGACGAGTGAGAATCGGCGACGTCCTGAGCGCGGACGAATGAGCCACTACCTTTGCGGCTGATGATGAGGCTCTCTGAAGCAAGTTGCCGCAACGCGGTCTTAACGGTCTCACGAGCAACTCCGTACCGCGATGAGAGCTGATTCTGAGAAGGCAGCTTCGCGTCTGGTTGGAGCCGTCCGGAGAGAATCGCCGATCGAAGTTGTTCCGCGATCTGCCTCGACGGGGGCCGAGGATCTTCGGGGGCCAGGTCCGCGAGGTAATCAGCGATGCCCGGCACGCGCCGAGGAGCCAGGTCGATAGGTGGTCCAGTGATCGCCGGTTCGTCGTCCACTCCGCCGGCGGCGGCCTGGTCGGTCATGAGCGCGTCGCACGGGAAGCGGGCCAGGGCAGCTCCGGCGGAGGGCCGGTCCTGGCGCGCTGAGCCTCCGCCACCGCGAGACGCTCAGCGAGACGTGTCTGGGCGTCACACAGAACCCAGAGCTCGCCCTGGGAGGCCGCCTGCACCTCGGGGAGCGCGCCCCACGCTCGTTGGTACGCCGTGAGTTCCCGGCTCCTGGTCGCTCGGTACGTGCGCTCGCCCATGACAACCGCCCATCCGGCGATCGTTGGTCCGCGTCTCGCTGGATTCATGCTGTGACTGCTCCTCGGCATGAGTGCCTCGGGTAGCCGGAAGGCATTGACCGGGCACACAGATGGTCCAAGCAGTGTACGAGCTACATAGAGCTATGCATAGCTCTCCATGCCTTTATGCAGGTCAGTGGGGCTCTACGTTGGCCGTGTGGGTGATCGTCCCGAGGTGCCAGAGTTCGATCCGCAGGGGCCGCAGCTCGTCTACATGGCGTTCGCGGATCACATCAGCGCGCGGATCGCTGCCGGCGATCTCGCGCCAGGGTCTCGCCTGCCTCCTGAGCGCGAACTCGCCGAGGAGTACGGCATCGCGTACATGACGGTGCGGCGCGGGACGCAGGAGCTACGCGAGCGAGGCTTGATCACGACCTCCACGGCAAGGGCACGTTTGTGACCGACTTGCCGCGGGAGGGTGAAGAAGGGCCACCTCAGGACGAGAGTGGCGTCTGACGACCTCGTTCCGATGCAGGTCAGATGACTTACTCGGCCCACTGCCTCCAGATGAAGTATTTCTCCACAGGGCTCAAGGGCACTGCTCCGCGTCGCCAACCGCTGGCCTGTGACGGGCAACGCGGTCTCCGGGCCGACCCGTCGCAGGCCAGCGGTCCGCTTGAGAAGCAGGGAAGCCCTTGGTGATATAATCCTCGGGCGCTAAGCTATGGTGACCTCTGTTCATGACGGTGTCGAGGTCTCAGGGTGGCGACGGGTGGGACAGTTCCCGGCGGGAAGTCGGATGAACCAAGAATCTCTGTGGCACTTCGATGGGGATTCTGGCACCCAGATCCGCAAGCTTACCCCCAAGCGGCCGCAAAGCGACAAAGCGGGCCTCGCGGACATCTTTCCTTACTATGCTGGATTCTCCTTCGAATGGGCGAAGGGTCAACTCCGGCTCGAAGGTTTTGATGAGAACGCGGTAGTTCTCGATCCCTGGAACGGTAGCGGCACTACCACACTTGCTGCACGCGTTAATGATCTCAAATCCGTCGGTGTTGACCTGAACCCGATCGCGAACATCGTGGCGTATCTCCGTCTGCAGGATGCGGACCACATGGAACCCTGTGCAGCACCTACAGCGAGAAGCGCTCGCGCTTCACAGCATGAGCCATTGCTTGCTTGGTTCTCTAGTAGGACGGCCGGTCGGTTTAGGCAGTGGTCGAGGTCTCTCAGTAAGCAGCCACATTCCACCTCATCTCTTGGATACGTTGCGCTGTTTCGGGTCACTAGGTCTCTCACCAAAGGCTTTGAAGGCAGCAATCCAACTTGGGTGCGTCGAGCGTCTAACTCTGAAGACGTAGTGGACGTAGCTAGCCGAGATTTGGACGACTTGATTGTCCAAGAACAACGCCATGTGAAAGACAGGGTAAGCGAAGAGTCGCACCCGGGATGTCCTGCTTCGATTATCCGCGCCTCTTCCGCTTGTCTTCCGATGGCGGAAGAAAGTGTTGACTTTATCCTAAGTTCGCCTCCGTATCTAACGCGAATCGATTATGCGGTCGCCTATTCGAGGGAACTGGCTATTCTCGGAGTTGATATCTCTAAGGATCGATCTCTCCGCTCATCCTTGATGGGAACAACTCTAATCCGCAGACGTCGTGACGTAATAAGACAAGAAGGTTACGGTCCTAAAGCCAGCCAACTCGTCGAGAATATCTCAAAACACGATAGTAAGGCGTCATCTGGTTATTATCTAAAACAGGCTAAGCAGTATCTCGACGACCTCACGCTTAGCTTTGACGAGTTGACACGTGTCTCAAAAAGGCATGCGCTGATGACGCTCGTAGTGCAGGACTCGTATTACAAAGAGGTGCCCATCCGACTAGCGGAGATTTGTGTTGAAGAGGCGGAACGCCGAGGGTGGTCCTTTATCGACTGGGATCAAGCAGAGGTCACGCGTCTTCTCACGCAAGTCAATACGGCGGCGCGGGCCTACCCAAAGGGTAAGGTCGCTGAGACTGTGGTGACACTCCGGAGGAAACGGTCATGATGAAAACCAGTGCCGATGATCTAATCAGGTCTGTTGACGAGAAGATCACAGCCGTTCGTACCCAGACGCTCGACTTCTCGTTCAATGAACTCGCGGACATGCACTCCGAGGGTGAGCTCATTATTGATCCCGCGTTCCAGCGAATGTTCAGATGGACTGAGGGAGCTCAAGCGCGATTCATAGAATCACTCCTCCTTGAGCTTCCGATCCCGCCAATCTTCCTGATTGAGCGCGAGGACCGGGTCTATGAGTTGATTGACGGCCTTCAGCGTATATCATCCTACCTGCACTTTCGTGGACAGTTGGTTATCGATGGCGAGAGAAAAGAGCCCCTGGTCCTAGCTGACTGCGACATCGTTCCGGAACTCAACGGAGTAACTTACAGCGACCTCCCGCGGGCCCTGGAAATCAAGCTCAAGCGCAGCTATATTCGCGCTGAAATCCTCCGCAAAGAGAGCGATCCAAGGCTCCGTTACTACATGTTCAAACGGCTGAACACTGGAGGCGAGGTACTCTCTGAGCAGGAACTGCGTAATGCCACGATCAGACTCCTCTCCAATGACTTCAACGAGTTCATTGCCGATATGAGTAGGAATATCGACTTCGCCAAGTGTGTTGGCATTATTTCACCCAATGCGCGACTGAGGAAATTTGACCAGGAGTTGGTCCTCAGATTTTTTGCGTACAAGAATAGTCTTGATACATACATCCATGACGTCGCTGACTTCCTTACCGAGTACATGGAGGACGTTTCGGATCCGGACAGCGAGACTTCCTTTGAATATTCGAAGGAGCGAATTGTCTTCGAAAAGACCTTCCTGGTCCTGCGACTGATTTCCGATAAGCTCGAGATCGATTCGAAAATCTTCGGCACGGTCAATCCTGCAACGGGTGAACCGCGTGGCCAGTTTTCTGTATATCACTACGAGGGTATTACCCTTGGCCTTCAGGCAGTGATCGATAAGGTTAATGTCGAAGACGACGAGCAAATCGGACGTCTTGCGGCTGTCGTAAAGACTGGGAAGGCAGATCGCGACTTCCTTAAACACGGTGGCGGTGGTAAGAATTACCGCAATCCTCTGCTCGCGCGTATTATGTACTTCTCAGATCGGTTCAGCGAGGTAGTCGATTGACTCCCGCCGAACTGCGAGCTCAACTGGAAGAAGACCTGGCCTGGCGGCTGGACGAACTGAGACACCTGCGCAACGCCTTACTTGGTGCAAGGGGGCCGAGCGACTGGCCGGTATCCGCCATGCGTACAATCCTGGTTATGCAGTATGCGCATCTTGAGGGGTTTGCGCAGAACGCTTTTTCGCTGTACGTGAAAGCGATCAATGATCGTCAGTTGAAGGCTAAGGATCTGCATCCGAATCTGTTTGCCTGTGCGCTGACTAGAGAGTTCGACGGGATACGCCTTGGGTCAGGTGCCGAAACGGAAACCGATGCAGAAGATGGTTTCCTCCTGCGACGGGCTAAACGTCAGGTAGCATTCGTTGACAGGATGCGTAGTCTAGCCGAAACGATTCTGTCTATTGATGCTGACCTAGCCGTATCGATGGAGATGAACTTTGGCTCCGATGTCCTTAGGAGAACTTTGTTTCGTCTCGGCATGCCAGATACTGCGGTGAGCAGGTCACATTTTACGTCCCTCGAATTTGTTCGGAAGGCAAGGAACGACATTGCTCATGGTAGTCGCAAAGAGCGCATTGAGCCAGGGCTATTTGACGCGCACAGAAAAAAGTGTGAACAGTTTATGAATGACCTCTCTCGGCTGATTTCCACAGCTGTGGATGGTGAGTGGTATATGGTCAGCGCTGTTGTTTGATGCCTGACAGCGAGGCTTCACGATCCCCTGCCGTGACCGGCATCGCGCTCCAGGTGCCTCTGTGCCCTTTGACTGTGTGAGTGCTGTTAAAGACCAGCGAGATTGCTGTACACAGCACCGAAGTACTGCAATGACCCTCACGACGGCACAGGTGAACCTCTGGCGCACATCGCTATCTGGATGAGGTTGCTGCGGGGCCAGGAACGCCGGTAGTCCGCCTTGGTGTGGTGTCGTGATCTGGCGAGCCGGGTTGGTCGAGCGTGAAGCGGAGACCTTGCGGCCTCCAACTTGCTGCGGGCCGGAGGGCTCACCCGCGCGAGGCTGTCTGTCACACCTTGCTCGTCGTTCGCGCGGGTGAGCCCTCCGGAGCGGTGTGCGCGGCTCTGTGGCGGCTGTGCCGTATACGGGCCTAAGTTTGGCGATCGGGCGGCATAGGTGCAGGTCAGAGGTGTTCGGCGGAGGGACTGTAAATCCGTCGGCTTAGCCTACGCAGGTTCGAACCCTGCACCCGCCACACCAGCAAAGAACGGCCCTTGACCAGGCAAGACCCGGTCAAGGGCCGTTCTCGTTTCTGACCGTGAGTCCCCGCGAGACACCGCTGTTCTCCGCCCTTCCGGGCAGAGGTGGGCCACGGTGGGGGCACGCTTGGACGCTGTGAGAAGCCCGGTTGGGCCCCCGACAATGGCGTCTCGGTCCGCGACGACGTTAGAGCCGTGGCTTCCTCTTCTCGCTGGCACGGGTGGGGCCGTAGGCCACGGAGGGGCGAGCGAAGGGAGTAGCCGGCGCCGCGGGCAGATTCCAGCCCAAGGGGCATCACGTGGAAGCCGCTGCCCGCCACGTGCGCGCCCTCGTGGACGTCTTCTGGCCCCACCCTTGGACATCCCGGGCCTGCGTGGCGGACCGGTTGTAACTTCTGAGCATGCCTGTGTTGCCGTTCCCTGACCCTCTGCTCGCTGATGGGGTGGTTGCGCTGCGTCCCTGGCGTAGGGCCGACACAGCCCAGAGGTTCAACGGCTTCTCTGACCCCCTGTGCCTGCGCTTCTCTTGGCCGCTCGTGGAGCCGTTCACCGAAGCGCACGTACTGGCGCGCTTCGAGGAGGAAGAGGGAGCGCGGCTTCGCGGAGACGAGCTCAACCTGGCCTGGTCGAAGGGGCTGACCTCGACCGTGTCTGGGGCGGAGCATCGGTGTACGACGTGGACCTCGACCAGGAGCGCGCGGCCGTCGGTTTCTGGCTCGCCTCGCGTGCGCGCGGACGTAGCGTCGCCACGCGGACACTGCGGTTGCTGTCGCGATGGGCCTTCGACCAGCTTGCCGTTGCCCGCTTGGAATTGACGTGCGCGCCCGACAATGTCGCGTCCCAGCGCGTTGCCGACCGCTGTGGGTTCGTGCGCGAGGGCGTGCTGCGCTCGCACATGCGTTTCCAGGGCGAGCGCCGCGACACCGTGGTGTTCAGCCTGCTGCCGGGGGAACTGCGTTAGCTGCGGCGGGCTAGTGTCCTTGCGAACGGCGCGTGGCTGCGAAGTGGCCTGATCGGCCGTCAGCGCCTTCTCGCGAGCCGCGCCAGACGCCGAGGTACGTCCGGTCATGATCTCGCCGCGCGTTCCCCTGACCAGCGGGGCTTGGCTGGATTTTGAAGCGGTCGATGTGGTCACGAAGGATTCGGACGAGCTCGGGCTGCATCGGGACCATGCGTGTTTCGGCGGGTGCCCGATGCTTGGGCGGTCGATCGCGTGTCGATGGTGTTGCGGTCAGGCGACCGGAGAGCGGACGAGGTCCTTGGGTGGCTCCTGCCCTTCTGAAGGCTCAGCCTCGAAGTGCGGCACGCAACTTTTGGCCGGCTCGGCGCGCTCTGCTGCGTGGAGTGCAGCACCTCTGACGCGTCGCGAGTGCCTTGGCGATGTCGCGCGGCTTGAGGACCAGCCCCGCGGGTGCCTGTGGAACCAGCCGGGCCGGTCCTCTCCGCCCCGGTCTACCCCGTCGCCTTCGCGATGACCTCGGCTATCTCCTCTCGGTCGAAGGCCCGGAAGGTCGTGCTGCGGACATTGCCCAGCTCGGCAGTCCGCAGCATCGCCGCGACAGCGGTTTTGTCATCGGGGGCCTCAATGACGCTCACCAGGTCGTACGGGCCCTCGGTCCAGTAGAGAGCTACGAGCCTCGCCCCCAGCCCCTCCAACGTTGACGTGAAGGCCTCCGACCGCTCGATGGTGGTCTCGTAAGCGCGGATCCCTTGATCCGTCCAATTCAGCAGCGAGATAAAAATCGGCATCTCGTGTCACCTCCTGATAACCACGACGACGCTGATACCCCGCATGTGACCAAGTGAGGCCCTGCCAGTGGTCACGACCGCTCCAAGCCGAGTGCCACACCGGACCTCTTGCAAGGCGGAGCCGTGCCCGAAGATGTCAGCCGGCTTCAGTGAGTCAAGGCTCCCTGGGTGACGGAAGCGAGCTTGTGATGTGGCTCCTTGGAGGCGTTTCCGTTGATGTGATGCCCTGGCAGGGTGTTCACTTTCGGGGTGATTGCGGCCTGTGGAGAAGGGGGAGCCGCGCCCTGTCTGGTCTTTCTGTTTGCCGATTTATTCAGGCTTGGGTGAATTAATTTGTAATAGGTGCTGAAGTTCTGAGGCTTTGTTGGGGTGGTCGGCTTGGTGGGGGGACGCCCAAGATCGAACGGGCGGGAGACTGGGGTCATGACGCCATCGGATCCCAAGGCCGACCTTCGCTTCTACCTGCAGTCCGCTCGGGACGCCCTGCTGTGGAAGCTCGAAGGGCTCTCGGAGTACGACATCCGCCGACCGCGGACGCCGACCGGTACCAACCTCCTGGGGCTGGTGAAACACGTGGCCAGCATGGAGTTGGGCTATCTCGGCGACACCTTCGGCCGGCCGTCCGGCGAGCCGTTGCCCTGGCTCGAGGACGGTGCCGAGCCCAACGCGGACATGTGGGCCACCGCCGACGAGTCACGCGACTACATCGTGGAGCTCTACCGTCGGGCGTGGGCCCATGCGGACGCGACGATCGAGGCGCTCCCACTCGACATGGTCGGGAGAGTGCCGTGGTGGCCAACCGGCAAGGACGAGGTGACGCTGCATCATGCCGTGGTGCGCGTGATCGCTGATACGCAGCGGCATGCCGGGCACGCGGACATCCTCCGGGAACTCACGGACGGCGCCGTGGGGATGCGGCAGGACAACGACAGCATGCCCCCGGGCGACTCGGCTTGGTGGGAGAGCTATCGCAGCCGATTGGAGCGGGCGGCTCGGGAGGCTGGGGGTTCTTGATGGGCCGCCTTCACTTGGTGGCGGACAATGTGCGGACAATTGGTCGGGGGCCCGTGGGCGCTTGATGTTGGTGTTTGTGCAGGTCAAGGGGAGGTGTTTGGCTTTTCTGGGGATGGTGGGGGTGCGGTGCGGTCGTTAGGTTTGTGCGGGGGAGTTGATCCGGAGGATCGAGTGGATGGTGCGGGTTCGGGCACGGCTCGGGGCGATTGTTGTGGTGGTCTTGGCGGGGGCGACCGGGTGCGTTCTTGATGAGGACCATCCAAGGAACGCCTCGCCGGGTGAGTGCCTGGAGGTGAAAGGGCGCGGTGGTACGACCAAGGATCCAGGTGATTTCCGCATCGTTTCTTGCGCCGCGCCGAACGCCGCCCACCATGACCTGGGGCCGGGTGACATCGGCTGCCCCGATAGAACGCCCGGTGAATCCCAGGAATCCCCCTACGGGGAAATCGTTCATAACTCGACATCGCCGAGCGGCAGCGACTGGGCCCTGTGCCTGACGCTGAACGCGAAGACCGGAGACTGCTTCTACCAGCAGGTCGGGTTCCCCGACGGCAGGGTCACCAAGGTGGCGTGCGGCCCGTCGGCGACCTACCGGGTCGTCAACGTGCTGCCGGGCAGGGCCGACATGAACGCCTGCGGCCAGGTCGCCGTCTTTCCGGAGCGCGGCGACCTGGCGCGGCCTCGGGCGTTCGTCTACCCTCGGCCGCCCCTCACGATCTGTACTGACCGTGCCTGACGTCAGCGCAAGAGCGTGTTGCGCAACGTGATGCCGTGCAGGATGCGCAGCCTACGGAGTTCGTAGTAGGCGAGTGCGGAGACCGTCAGCGGCGCCCCCAGCAGCAGCACCAGGGCCAGGAGGCCCGGTATTCCCTTGTAGGCGTCGGTGATCAGGTTGACCAGGGCCGTCACCCAGGACGCCGACACGCTCACGAGCGGCGGCACCACCTCGTGGACGTCGGCGGTCCGGAACACGTTGGTCAGCGACAGGATGATGCCGTAGAGCGCGAAGGGCAGCATCCAGAGGAACAGGATCACGCCACCGGGGATCAGGACGACCGGCCCGACCGCTTCGCGCAGACCCGCGAGGTCGGGCACGGCCGCGAGCACGAAGGTGAACATGGAGCCGAACATCGCCCCGACCGCCATCAGCGGATAGCGGATCCGGCGCGCGAACGCGCCTCGGTTCGGCGGCCGGGCGGCCAGGACGAAACCGCCCACGACCAGCGGCAGCGCGCAGGTGAGGATCAGGACGTTGAGCCAGGCGTCGTTGAACCGCTCACTCGCCAGCTCCTGGGGAGCGGCGGCCCTGTAGACCACGGCGACGGCGAGCAGGACCACGATGCCCGACCAGGCACGGGTGACCTGGAGCGTCCGGACGCGCGGATCGACGATCAGGTCCGGACGCGAGGGGCGGAACACCGCCCGCGCGGCAAGGAAAGGGTTCAACATCCGCAGGATCCGCCCCCCGCGCGTCGGTGGACGCGGGGGCGGCTGGGGCCGCGGCTGCCACTGTGGCGGTGGGTACGGCGGGGGCGGGCCCTGCTGCCAGGGCGGCGGCCCTCCGTATCCGTACTGGGGCGGCCGGCCCTGAGGTGGGATGGGGGGGCCGCTGTCCACCTTGCCCCCACGGCGGACCAGCAGGACCTGTCACAGAACGCTCCTCGGGCGGGGGGCCATCGCCGGGCTTCCGAAAACGTGCCTGGGAGCCGGCTCGGAAATATGATGCATGATCTACGGCGACAATGTAACCCGAATATCGTGCGGCCCCCGGGGAACGGGCATCGGATCGTTGAATGGTCCTGTGCGGGACGGTGGACGTGGTGGAGACGGGTGGTCTTGTCCGGTGCTCCAGGCGAATTGCGTTTGCTCGGTGACGCTTAAAAGCTGGGGCCGGTGCTTTACCGGCCGGGGGTGCGGTTGAGGACCTCGGCTCGGGGTCGGTGGCCAGGGAGTGGTGGCCGATCGCCGTGCAGAAGGTGCCGATCATCTCGCGTGACGGTGCCATGCGCCGCAAGCGTTCGGTGACCGCTTCGTCGACGCTCCCAGCATCGCCTCCAGGTCGGCGAAATGTTCGTCGAAGCCGTCCTTGGCGACGCCGGGCCGCTTCTTCCTCCACCCAGCGGTCGCGCGCACACCGACCCGCGACCTCCACACCGTCCTTGCGGGCGCGCGGTGCGCTGGAAGTTCGGCGCTCTGGTTGGCTGGGACGAATCCGCGGGGCCAGCCGCTGCGCGAGACCGTGGACGCCTCCGACGGTTCGCCGACCAGTCCGTCCACGGCCTGCACCTGGGGTGGGTGCCGACCGGCGACGGCGGCCGCCCCTGATCGTCGCCGTCAGTCTCCGAGGAACCAGAGCTGGCGGTGTGCTCCGGCGCTCACGTGCTCGCAGAGGCGTTTCAGCTCGTCCCGGATCTCGGGGACCAGGGGGTTGTCCTCCGGCAGGCCGTCCAGTTCTTCGGCCAGCGAGGACACCTGCGAGCTGTTGAACATGGTGTCGGCGTAGGGCAGCAGATGCCTGAGCATCGGAATGCGGCTCTGGTCCAGGCCGTCCAGCCAGAAGATGTCGATTCCACGGCTGCCTCTGGCGATGGTCTTGCCGAATTCCTGGACCTGGTAGTCGATCACGCGTCAGAGGGGGATGGGGTGGTGGCTTAGGGCTGTGTCGACGATCTGTTCGGGGGTGGCGGACTCCAGTTCGGGGGGTGGCCAGAAGATCAGGTCGCTGACGGTGGGGTGGCTCGTGTTGGTCTCCAGGAGGAGCAGGTACCAGTCCTGGTCCGGGTGGCTCGTCTGGATCCTGCGGACGATCTCCACGAGTTCGTCCCGGGTGATGTCGGGGACGCGGGGATACGCGGGCCGCAGCGCGCGCAGGGCGGCCTCCTCGCGGGATTCGGCGCCCCAGTACTCGCGGAAATCCTCGTACGAGTGGCCGGTCGTCTCCGCGAACGCGGCCTCCGCCTCGCGGGCGGCGTCCCCCCTCAGGGCCGCGATCCTGTCGATCTCACGGCCCAGCTCCTCGATGCGCTCGGGGCTGACCTGCGGGGGCAGCAGTTCGGGACGGAGGTTCATGCGCGTTTCTCGCGTTCCGCGTCGATGAGCTCCTGGGTGAGTTCCTCCGGGTCCACCGCGTAGTCGGGGTCGTGGAGGGCGTCGTAGTCGCGGGTGCTGAGGGGCAGGCCCAGTTCGGCGAGCTGGTCGGCCAGTTGGGCGAAGGCTAGGCGTTCGTCCGGCTCGTCTTGGTAGTGGGCCCGTTCTGAGGCGCAGGCTTCGGCCAGGTTGCGGCCTGCCAGGCCCCAGTACGTGAACTCGGTGTCGAGTTCGAGGACGGGCGGAGGGCGGTCCGCGGGCTCGCCGGGGTGCATCCAGTAGCCGATCCAGCCCTTGCCGCCCTCGGCCACGAATTTGGCGTACTTGCTCATCTCCGCGGCGCCGGCGTTGATGGCCTGCATCTCGGGGTCGGCGAGTTCCTTCTCGCTGAGGTAGCTGGTGTCGAGCAATGGGCCGGGCGTCCCCGGTTCCAGGAACGTGATGTCGAGGAGGAACTGGAAGTCGGTTCGGCCCTCCCACTGCGCCACCAGCATCGTGCGCAGGTCGTCGGGGATCTGCCGGCCGTCCAGACGCTCGCGGGAGAACTCGGCGAGCCGCTCTTCGTACATGCCGGACGACGATAGCGGCGGCCTCCGACAGTTCTCAGCGCAGCAGCCCCAGGCTGGTGAACATCTCCCGGCACCAGGACAGCGCGGAGTCCGCCGTCTCCCACTGGGGATCGTCCGGCGACAGGTACGGGAGTATGTACGGGTCGGTGACGCCCTCGGGGAGGTCCTCCGGGAAGCAGCCGTTCGGCGGCTGTCCGTAGCGCGCGTCGTACATGCGGCGGGCGACCGGTGGGGCGGCGCTGTCCCACACGGCGAACCAGAGGCGGCGCAGCAGCGCGGGATGCGCCATGACGAACATCAGCCGTCCCATGTCCAGCGGTTCCGCCGTGGAGATGATCCGCGCCACCGAGGCGAACCGGTCGGTCCGGCTCACGTACGGGCAGAAGCCGGACCAGATCTCGACGCTGTGCCCGGACGCGGTGATCGACGAGCACAGCGCGGCCAGTGCCACGCCCCGGTTGTGGACGGCCGAGTGCGGGGTGGTGTTGACGTATCCGGCCGGGACGAGAAATGTCACCACGCGGCCGCGCGCCGAGATGCGCTGCGGTACCGCGTCCACCATGCACTCCGGTTCGCCGCTCAGGTAGGCGCCGACGTCGACCTCGCTGCCGGTCACGTCCCAGGCGGGGACCAGGGCCGTCGTCAGCACGTCGTTCTCGACCCGTTCGCGCAGCTCGGCGACCTCGGCGTGCACCTCGGGGAGCACGGTGGTCCAGCCGTCCCTGGCCAGGCGCAGCGCCTCGTCCCAGGTCGCGCCGGCCCACGCGTCGAGGCAGTGGCGGCCGTCCCCGTTCTCGATGGTGTCGGGCGCGCGGGCCCGGTCCACGAACTCCTGCCAGGACCACATCGGGTGAAGCGCGTGGACGGTGTCGCCGGGACGCGGGTCGTCCTGGCTCATCCCAGCCCGTCCTCTGCCAGCTCCAGGGCCGAGCGGTGGGCGGCCGACATGCCGCGCGCCACCCGCCACCGGATGGCCTGCTCCACGCTCGCCCCCGCCTGGAGCAGCTTGGCCGCGTCGATGCTGGCCCGGGGCGAGAACATCACCGGCAGCCGTTTCTCCGCAGCCGTGGCGCGCAGCCGCCGCACCTCCTCGATCACCCGCCGGGCGTCGGCGGCCTGGGACGGCGCGTGCGCGAGCGCGATGCGCTCCTCCAGGTCCTCGTCGACCGGGACGTCGATGATGGTGAAGCGGTCGAGCGTCGCCGCGTCCAGCGCCTGGCGGCCCACGTACTGGCGGTCGCCGCCGGTGCCGTAGGTGTTGGCGGTGGCGACGAGGCGGAAGTCCGGATGCGCGGTGACCATGCCGTCGGCGAAGGCGCAGGAGCGGATGGACAGGGCCTGGTTCAGCTCCGCGAGCAGGCCGGGGTGGCCGCTGTCGAGCTCGTCGAGCAGCATCAGCCCGCCGTCTTCGAAGGCGCGGCGGAAGGGCGTCGCGTGGTAGTGGCCGTGCGCGTCGTAGTAGCCGAAGATCTTGCTCATCGGTGTCGTCGGGCCGAGGGACAGGGCGTGGAACTCCTGCCCGAACGCCTCCGCCGCCTGCCGCGCCATCATCGACTTCCCGGTGCCGGCCGGGCCCACCAGCAGGACGTGGCAGCCGGCGCCGAGCGCGAGCAGCACGTCCGGGAGCACCGCGTGGGTGTGGCCGCCGACGCGGACCGGGTCGGCGGCGCCCGCCACCCTGACCTCCACGACGGGCGGGACCGTCTCGGCGGCGGTCTCGGCGACGACGCGGGCCGACTCCTCGCGGGCGAACCGCGCGACCGACCGCGTCATCTCCTCGCGCGCCTCCTCCAGTGCCTCCCAGGCGTCCTTCAACTCCTCATCGACCGCCGCGCGCGCCGCCTCCAGCGTCCTGGCCGCCGACTCGGCGGTGAGGCCGGACGCCGTCTTCTCGGCGACCTCCCGCGCGGTGCGGGCGGCGGTCTCCCCGGCCGCGGACTCGGCGGCCCGGACGATCTCCTCGGCGTGAGCGACGCGCTCGTCGGCGATCGCACGGGCGACCTCGGTGGCCACGCGCCGCGCGGTCCGCTCCATGGTCTGCTCGGCGTAGGGCGTCCTGGCGAGGGCGTCGGCGTAGCGCATGACGGTCTCGAACGCGATGGCGCCCGCGATCTGGCGGACGTCCGCCCTGGCTTTCTCACGCATGCCGACCATGATGGGCGCGCCGCCCGGGGCCCCTCCCGGGGCTACTCGGTCGTGACGGGCTCCGGGACGACCGCGGGACGCGCCAGCCCGGCGGGGATCAGCAGGAAGACCCTGGGGCCCAGCCGGTCCATGTCGCCGCCGCGGCCGAAGACCAGGCCCGCGGCGAAGTCCACGAACTGCTTGGCGACGTCATCGGACAGCGCGGTCAGGTCCATCACGACCGGGACGCGCTTGTTCCGGAAGAAGTGGCCCACGTGCAGGGCCTCGTTGTAATCGCGCGGGCGGAGCGTCTTGACCATCATCAGGCCAGTGTGTCCGGACGCGCTTCGTACGTCTGCCTCACCGTCTCCCGCACCTCCATCCACAGGTCGTCCTTGGGGGAGCCCTCCAGGCCCTCGGCCCTGTAGACGGCTTCGGTGAACGCGTCCACGTCCGTGGGCGGTGAAGTGCGGAGCGCGGCCTGTTCGTCCGGGGGGAGGCAGAAGCCCAGGCGGACGCACAGGTCGTACAGGAGCGCGCCGATGTCTTCGGGGGACGGCTCGGAAAGGGTCACGGGGCAATCGTGCCTCAGAGCCTGGACTTTCGCCTCGCCGGTGAGGAGGCCGGAGCGGCGGGTACGGGTGAGCCATGTCTAGTGATCTCGAGGCCGCGCCGACCGACCCGGTGGAGCCCGACGAGGCGACCGTGGAGGCGCTGGGCGAGTTGAGCAAGGCGCGCGAGACCGTGGAGCGGGCCCGCGCGCACCTGTACGCGTTCCATCAGCTCATCGGGACGGCGGACTTCACGCTGGGGGACGCGGCCGACCATCTCGCCGAGGCGGGCCACCGCGAGCAGGCGGAGGAACTGCATCGGGAGCTGGTCGGCCGGAACGTGCTGCGCGGCCGATGGACCTTCCAGGTGGTGGAGGAGTTCGAGGACGTCTACTACGACGTGTTCCGGCGCCTGGAACAGCGGGTGCATGACGAACTCGCCGGAGGGCGGCGGCACCTGTACGAGGCGCGGCTCAAGGAGCGGCGCCGCAGCAAGGGGCACCCCGGCCACGAGGCGACCCCCGAGGACGTCCCATAGGTAAGGGTCAGCCGTGGTCGCGCATCCACAGGTCGATGAGCTCGTTGCTCTCGGCGGTGAGGGCGGCGACGCTCTTCTCCTCGTGGTCGACCTCGATCCCGACGTGGCGCAGGTCGGGCACCAGGCCGCTGCGGAGGGCATCGTCCTCGGGCAGGGCCTCGTACGCCCCGGCGCGCCACCAGTAGACCCGGGACGTGAGGGGCTTCTCGCCCTTCTCCACATGGGTGCGGGCGAGGGCCTGCATGGTCTCCATCGCGGCGAACAGGTGGGTGCCGCCGATCTCGTGCACGATCACGTACTCCGGGATCGGGAAGGTGATCAGCGCGCCGTAGGGGGCCGGGCCCAGGTACCGCCTGAGGACGTGCACGTGGGAGCCGACGTAGCGGTGCGTCTCCCCGATGTGCAGGATCGGCACGTCCCACAGCGTGTCGGTCTTGGTGTAGTGCGGCTCCTTCTCGATGGAGGTGCGCAGGGCCGCGCCGAAGACCTCGTTCTCGGGGGTGTCGCCGATCGAGGACCGGTTGAGCGGCATGAGCGAGTCGGGGTAGTCGACGACGACGGTCTGGAGCAGGCCGGGCGCGAGCGGGCGGGTCACCAGGGCCTCGCGCATCCCGGGGACGGCCTCGAGCTCCTCCTCGGTGTAGAGCCGCACCCGGAGCGTCTCCTCGGCGATCAGGCGGTCGATCTCCGAGTGCTCCCGGACGCGCTGGACGTCCTGGGCGCGGTCCTCCCCACTGTTCTCGATCTTCCGCAGGAAGCCGCGGACGAACCCCGCGGCGTTGTCCGGAAGATCGCCCCGGGAGTTGCGGCCCGCGAACGCGCGCCACTCGCCGATGTCGAGGGGGCCGCTCGGGCCGCCGGGCAGGGTCACGACGAGGGAGTCGGGGTTCTCCAGCCTGGCCTCGTATCCCTGGTCCGCGAAGGCCTGGACCAGTGCGTCGCCGATGATGTCGGGCGTCATCGTTCTCCTATCTTGATCGGGATACCGGCTTTGGACTCGTGGCCACCGCGGCGGGTTCCGCTGGGGTAGACCTTTGTGCGTGCGGGTGAGCTATGCGACCGAGGCCACGCCGGGCCTGGTGAACGAGGACCACGTCGTGGCGGGCCCGGGGTGGGCGGTGGTGCTGGACGGCGCGACGCCCCGTCCCGGGGTGGACAGCGGGTGCGCGCACGGGCCCGGGTGGCTCGTCCGGCGCCTCGGGGGAGCGCTGGCGGCGCGGCTGGCCCTGGAGGAGGCCAGGCCGCTGGCGGATCTGCTGGCGGAGTCCATCAAGAGCGTCGCGGAGCTGCACGCGGGCGGCTGCGACCTGGACAACCGGGACAGCCCGTCCGCGACCGTGGCGATGCTGCGCTGGGGCAGTGGTGCGGTGGAGTGGCTGGTACTGGCCGACTCGCCCGTACTCCTCGACCTGGAGGACGGCGGTGTACGGGCCGTACGGGACGACCGCCTGGAACACCTCCCCAGCTACACGACCGAGGCCGTACGGGCGGCGCGCAACAGCCCCGGCGGGTTCTGGGTGGCGAGCACCCGGCCCGAGGCGGCGTACGAGGCGGTCACCGGTGAGGCCCAGGGCGTGCGGCGTGCGGCGCTGCTCAGCGACGGGGCGGCGCGCCTGGTCGAACGGTTCGGGGTCCTGGAGTGGGACGGCCTGCTCGACCTGCTCGACCGGGAGGGCCCGCACGAGGTGATCCGCCGCACCCGGGAGGCCGAACGCGGGACGCGGGTGGACGGGCGCCGGGGCAAACGCTTCGACGACGCCACCGCCGTGCTCGTCCACCTCGCCGAGACCCGCGACCCCTGACCCGTGGACGTCAGGCGCCGACGGGGTTCTTGGCGGGGGCGACGTGCGGCCACCAGCCCGCCAGGTCCTCGGGGTAGTGCATCCCGTCGACGCTGAGGGCCGCGGTCATCATCGGGTGCTTGCGGCCGGCCGGGAAGTGGCGCTCGTACGACGGCGGGTCCAGCACGACGACGCGGGTGCCGTTGACCGCCGGGATGTCGGCGGGCACGCCCTCGTTGTAGATCCACTCGCCGTGCGCGTCGACCAGGTTCCACGGGCTGGTGACGATCGGGCGGCCGGGCGGGGTCTCGGCGTCCAGGAAGCAGGCGACGATCTCGGGCGCGGGCGGGGTGCCGGGCATCCCGCCGGGACGGCCCTGCAACGCCCCCGCCAGCAGGGTGTGCAGCTGGAAGTTGTCGCCGATGCCGCCGATGGTGACCGTCCAGCCCTGGCGGCTCGCCCGGTCCAGGACCAGCAGCCGCTCGCCGTCGATGACGCGCAGCAGCAGGGCGACCCAGCCCATCTTCTCGCAGTGCTCGGCCAGCCCGCCGGTGAGCGCCGCCTTGGCCTCGCGGTCGGCGACGCCGGCGCGCAGGCCGGGCGAGCGGGACAGCATGGTGTTGGCGGAGAGGGCGAACCGCTCCATCGAGAACCAGGCCATCATCGCGCCGACCGGGTCGGGCAGGTGCGGGCCGACGGTGTCGACGATCTCCTGGGACGGCTGCCCGTCGGGAGACGGGGGCGTGCCACCGGTGGCCGTGCGCCAGGCGCCGGCGAACTCGGCGGAGGCGGTGGCGACCTCGATCGTCCTGGCCAGCACGGGCTCGTCCACGCCGAAGGCGGTGGCGCCGTTCTCCACCCAGGCCCCCGCCATGATCGCGAGCCAGCAGCCGAGGTTGGGCGGCGCGGCGGCGATCCCCTCGCCCATCTTCATCGTCGCCAGGTTGAGCACGACCGGGGGCAGTCCCTGGGACTCGTTCATCACCTGGGGCATCAGGTCGCTGAACGCCTGGTCCTCGGCCGTGGCGGCGCGGACCATGGCGTCGACGCGCTGGAGGAAGGTGTCGCTCATGGGTGATCAGCCTGGCACAGGCGCGGGGCGCCAAACGATTTCGCAAGTGGTCCCCGGGCCGTGTATGGTTTCACTGCGCGAACGACGCAAGCCCCTTTAGCTCAGTCGGCAGAGCGTCTCCATGGTAAGGAGAAGGTCTACGGTTCGATTCCGTAAAGGGGCTCGGTAGCGCGAAGGCCGTTCCGAAGGAACTTCGGAACGGCCTTCGATCGTTTCCGGGTGTCGCCGGTTTCGCACCGTCCATGCGCCTGTGATACCGTCCCACCGGTCCCAGCGGACGATTCCCAGGTCACCGGCTCGACCGGCAGCCCGGGGAGCGGTGCGCGGCGACCGGCCTCGACGCTCGGATCCCGATCGGCAAGATCCCGGATCCTCGCGTTTCCGGGCTCCGGTGTACATCCGGTATCCTTGCATTCCGGTCGACACCGACCATCACGGCGGGGTAGCTCAGTCAGGCAGAGCAAGCGGCTCATAATCGCTGTGTCGCCGGTTCAAGTCCGGCCCTCGCTACTACCGGTCCTTCCCGTCCCCGACAGGGGCGGGTCGGCTGGTGCTCGCAGTCGCGGCCGCCCTTCCGGGGCGGCCGAGGATCGCAACGCTGTCCGATGTCCCTAGTCAGAAAGGCACTCCATCGTGGCTGCCACCGACGTACGGCCGAAGATCACGCTGGCCTGCCAGGAGTGCAAGCACCGCAACTACATCACGCGGAAGAACCGGCGCAACGACCCGGACCGCCTCGAGATCAAGAAGTACTGCCCCAACTGCAGGTGCCACCGCGCGCACCGCGAGACCCGATAACCGGGCCGTCGCACCGGCAGGGTCCGGCCCGGGGTGAGCACCGGCCGCCGCGCATGACGGCGGACATGGTCTGCACGCTTGCCTCTTTCCTTCAGCCCGTTCTCGCATCGACCCGCGAGGACGGGCTGAACGTCATTCTGTTACCGTCCGTCCCAGATTGGAACGACGGGTCCGGGCGAGGGCGGGCGGCTCACCGCCCCGGAGACCCGGCCCCCCGCCCCGTTCGACCGTGAAGGGACAGGACCGCATGCCACTCAACCGTGATTTCATCGGGCGGAGCTACCCGCCCAGCGAGCCCTACGAGGTCAGCCGGGTGAAGATCCGCGAGTTCGCGCAGGCGATCGGTGACGAGAACCCGATCTACCGCGACCCTGAGGCGGCCAAGGCCGCCGGTCACCCCGACGTGATCGCCCCCCCGACCTTCCCGATCGTGCTGTCGCTGAGCAACGCCGGGATGTCCGACCCCGAGCTCGGGCTCAACTACGCGATGGTGCTGCACGGCGAGCAGCGCTTCGAGTACACCCGCCCGCTGCGCGCCGGGGACGTGGTGACCGCCACCTCCACGATCACCGAGATCCGCTCGATCGGGAACAACGAGAAGATGGTCCTGGAGACCGAGATCGCCACGGTCGAGGGCGAGCTGATCTGCAAGAGCTACAACACCGTCGTGGAGCGTGGGGCCTGATGACCGCCAACGTGAAGTACGCCGACGTCGAGGCCGGCACCGAGATCCCGGCGCGGACGTTCGCGGTCGACCGCGCCGACCTGGTCAAGTACGCGGGCGCGTCCGGAGACTTCAACCCCATCCACTGGCGCGAGTCGACCGCCAAGGCCGTCGGGCTGCCGGACGTCATCGCGCACGGCATGTTCACCATGGCGCAGGGCGGCCGGTTCGTCACCGACTGGGTGGGCGACCCGGGCGCGGTGGTCGACTACGGGGTACGGTTCTCCTCGCCGGTCGTGGTGCCCGACGAGGGCGGTGCGACGCTGGAGATCAGCGGCCTGGTGGAGGAGAAGCTCGCCGACAACAAGGTCGTCGTCGCGCTCACCGCCCGGTCCAACGAGCAGAAGGTCCTCACGCGCGCCAAGGCGGTCGTCCGGCTCGCCTGAGGACGGCAGGCCCCGATCGCGTGGGCCGCGGGACGGGCACCGGCCCCGCCCGCCCGGGCCGGACGGCCCGGGGGCGCGCCGGCCGGCCGCCGCGGACCCGGCCCACGCGATCACGCGCGCACGGGAGGGGAGACCACGTGGCGGTGTTCGCTGAAGAGGTGAACCTGGCCGGATACACCACGCTCCGGCTGGGCGGCCCCGCCCGCCGGTTCGTCGAGGCCACGACCGAGTCCGAGCTGGTCGCGGCGGTCCGCCGCGCCGACGACGAGGGCGAGCCGGTGCTGGTGCTCGGCGGCGGCAGCAACCTGGTGGTCTCCGACGACGGCTTCCCCGGCACGGTGGTGCGGGTCGCCACCCGCGGCGTCGAGCGCTCCCCGGGCGACGACGGCCGGCTGTGCGTCCGCGTGCAGGCGGGCGAGGAGTGGGAGCCGTTCGTGGCCCGCTGCGTCGAGGACGGGCTGTCGGGGGTGGAGTGCCTGTCGGGCATCCCCGGCCGGGTCGGCGCCACCCCGATCCAGAACGTCGGCGCCTACGGGCAGGACGTCAGCGAGACGATCGTGCGCGTCCGCGCCTACGACAGGCGCGCCCGCACTGTGGTGGACCTGGACCGCGAGGCATGCCGGTTCACCTACCGCAACAGCGCGTTCAAGGGCGACGACCGGTACGTGGTGCTGGAGGTCGCCTACGCGCTGCGCGAGGCGGAGGAGTCCCGGCCGATCGCGTACGCGGAGCTGGCCCGCAAGCTCGGCGTCCAGCCCGGCGCGACCGTCCCCCTCAAGGAGGCCCGTGACGCCGTGCTGGAGCTGCGGCGCGGCAAGGGCATGGTCCTCGACCCCGCCGACCCCGACACGCGCAGCGCCGGTTCCTTCTTCACCAACCCGATCCTGGACGCCGCCCGCCTGGCCGACCTGGAACGCCGCGTCGCCGAACGGCTCGGCCCCGACGCAGCCTTCCCCCGGTACCCCGAGAGCCCCGGCCCGGACGGGCAGCCGCGCACCAAGACCTCGGCGGCCTGGCTGATCGACAAGGCCGGGTTCACGAAGGGGCACGAACGCGGACCGGTCCGCATCTCCGGCAAGCACACCCTCGCCCTCACCAACCCCGGCGGCGGCCGCACCGCCGACCTGCTCGCGCTGGCCCGGGAGGTCCGCGACGGCGTCCGGGCGGCGTTCGGGGTCGAGCTGGTCAACGAACCGGTCCTCGTCGGCGTCCAGCTCTGACCCCCTGACCGCGGGCCCGCGGTCAGGCCCGCTGCGTGGACGGCTCGGCGCGCAGCCAGGCGTCGACGTCGGCCAGCAGCCGCGCCCGCACCGAGTCGGGGGCGGCCGAACCGCGGATCGACTGGCGGGCCAGCTCGGCCAGCTCGGCGTCGCCGAAGCCGTGCTCGGTGCGGGCCAGCTCGTACTGCCGCACCAGCCGCGACCCGAACAGCAGCGGGTCGTCGGCGCCCAGCGCCATCCGCGCGCCCGCCTCGTACAGGGCGCGCAGCGGCACGTCCGCCGCCGTCGCCGCCACCCCGAGGCTCACATTGGACGCCGGGCACACCTCCAGCGTCACCCCGCGGTCCACGATCCGCTCCAGCAGCCGCGGCTCCTCCACGGCCCGCACGCCGTGCCCGAGCCGGTCGGCCGACAGCGTCTCCAGGCACTCCCGCACGCTGCCGGGGCCGAGCAGCTCGCCGCCGTGCGGCACCGACAGCAGCCCGCCGCGCCGCGCGATCCGGAACGCGCCCTCGAAGTCGTAGGCCCGCCCCCGCCGCTCGTCGTTGGACAGCCCGAACCCGACCACGCCCCGGCCGGCGTAGCGCACCGCCAGCCGCGCCAGCGTCTTGGCGTCCAGCGGGTGCCGGGTGCGGTTGGCGGCGATCACCACGCCGATGCCGACACCGGTGGCCTCCTCCGCCTCGCGGACGGCGTCCAGCACCAGCTCCACCGTCGGGGTCAGCCCGCCGAAGCGCGCCGCGTAGCCGCTGGGGTCCACCTGGATCTCCAGCCAGCCCGACCCCTCGGCGGCCTCGTCCTCCGCCGTCTCCCGCACCAGCCGCCGCAGATCGCCGGGGGTGCGCAGGACGGAACGGGCGATGTCGTACAGGCGCTGGAACCGGAACCAGCCGCGCTCGTCGGTGGCCCGCAGCCGGGGCGGCCAGTCCTCCACCAGCGCGTCCGGCAGGTGCACCTCGTGCGCGGCGGCCAGCTCCACCAGCGTGGAGTGCCGCATCGAACCGGTGAAGTGCAGATGCAGGTGGGCCTTGGGGAGGGCGGCGAGATCGCGCGCGGCGCCCCCCGCGTCGAGGCCGTCGAGGGCGGCGAGCCGCGGATGGTCGTGAACGTGGCGGGGTGATGCGAGACGGGCCTCCATGACCCAATGTTGCCGGATCGGCGTCTCCACGGAACCCCCGGCTCACCAGGATCATCAGTCCGGACTATGCGCGATGGCACGCGGCGGCCATGCCGCCCATGACCACGCGCCCATCCCGTTCGGGACGTCCCTAACCCGAAACCCGGTCGCGCACTCCCGCACAGGTCGTCACGCCGCGCACCCGCCGCCTCGCGCAGCGTCCGAAAAAACTTCCGGCAACCCGTGCAACCCCGCTCGGGGGCCGCGCGTATATGGGGGGCGCAAGAGAGATTCGCAAGGGCAGAAGGGACGCAGAGATGATTTCGCTCAAGGCCGCCGTGATCACCGCCTCGACCGTGGGGGCCGTCGCCGTCGGCGGTGTCACGTGGGCCTCGGTCGCCCAGCCCGACGCCGCCCCCGTTTCCGCGCACGACAAGCTCCCCGCCACCGTGCAGAAGGCCAAGGAGGCCGCTCCCAAGACCGCGCCGACCTGCCTGCCCGCCGCGGAGCTCAAGAAGAAGGCCGCGGAGCTCGCCAGGAAGGGCCAGCAGACCGCCGAGCAGGGCGCCGGCGCCGCCGCCGGCGCCCAGCGGCAGGTGCCCGACGTCAAGGACAAGCTGCCCGCCGACGCCAAGCCGGGCACCTCCATCCAGACCGCGCCCGCCGGCAAGGCTCAGGTCCCCGCCGCCAAGCCGGGCGTCCCGCAGGCCGACCTGCCCGCCTGCCCGCCCGCCGCCCCCGGCGCGCGCACCCTGCCCAAGCCCGACGCCAAGGCCCCCGCCGCGCCGCAGGCCCCCGCCGTCCCGTCGGTCTCCGACCTCAATTGCGACAAGCTCGCCCCGGCCGTCCCGGCCGGCGGTACCGTCGAGCGGGCCATCATGCTGCCCAAGGGCCTCAAGCACGCCGGCAACAAGGCCGCCGCCAAGCCCCTGGGCGCCAAGCAGCAGCTCTGCTCGGTGACGCAGAAGTGGGTCTCCGGGGCCGGCACCGGCTCCTGGATCACGGTCGAGCGGATCAAGACCCCCGCGCAGACCAGCGAGCAGCAGCTGCGCCAGGCGCTGAAGCTGCCCGAGGGCGGCCGCACCACCGCCGTCAACGGCACCGTCGTGTGGCAGGCCCCGGCCGGGCAGAGCGGCGTGCTGCTGTTCGACCCGGCGGGCTACTCGCTGTTCGTCAACGGCAGCCCGGTCCTGTCGTCCGCCGGCCTCCAGGACGTGGCCCAGAAGGTCGCCGCCGCGTCCAAGACCGCCCGGTGACGCCTCCGGCGCTCACCAGGCACGCCGCACACGGCACGCACGCGGCGCGCGGTACGTGCGCGCCGCGCGGCGCTCAGTAAGAACGCGGCGCCCGCGACCGCGCGGCGCGCCAGCAAGACGCGGCGGGGCGGCCCCTGCGCGGGGGGCCGCCCCGCCGACCCGGTAGCCGAAAGCTCACAGCCGGACGGAGCACAGTGGGGCGTCGAGACGACAAGTCGTTCGCCGAGTTCGTTACGGCACGTGGCACCGCCTTGTTGCGGACCGCCGCGTTGCTGTGCGGTGCCCACCAGGACGCCGAGGACATCCTGCAGACCGCCTTGGAGAAGGCGTACCGGCACTGGGGGAGGCTCGATCCCGAGTCCGACCCCGAGCCCTACGTCCGCCGGATCCTGGTCAACCTGGTGATCAGCCGGTCCCGGCGGTGGAAGGTGCTCCGTGAGATCAACATGGCCAGACCGCCCGAAATGCCGACGACATCGTCGGCGACCCACACGGTGGAGCTGCGCGGCACCCTCATGGAGGAGCTGCGCAAGCTGGGTCCGCGACAGCGGGCGGTACTGGTGCTGCGCTTCTGGGAGGACCTCTCCGAAGCGGAGACCGCGCGGGTGCTCGGCTGCTCGGTCGGCACCGTGAAGAGCCAGGCGTCCCGGGGACTCGCCAGACTCCGGGAGCGTCTCGACCGCAACCTGGCACCACTGGGGAGATGAGCGATGGATCTGGAGAGTGAACTGCGGCACGCCATGGCCGAACAGGTGGCCGAGGCGGCGGCTCCGCCCTCGCTCGTCGCCGATGTGCGCCGCCGCCACCGCCGCCGCGTCACCCGGATCCGGGTGACGGTGGGCGTGGCCGCGGCGGCGGTCGCCGTGGCGGCCGTGGCGCCGGGCTACCAGTCCTTTCGCGCCGAGACCGTCGGCTCGAAAGGAGAACCCGACAACAAAGGGGGCACGGTCGCCACGTCCCAGCCGGACCGCGCCCCCGCCCCGGCTCTTCCCGAGGCGTCGCCTTCGCCGGACGAGTCCGGCGCCGCCACCCCGAAGAAGCCCGCCGACCGGGACGGTGACGGGCCAGAGCGCAAGCCGTCCACCGGCGGCGGGGACGGAGCGGTCCGGCTACCGTCCTGGGTGACCTTCCTTCCATCCGGCCTCGCCGAGGACGCGCCCTGCGCCTCCAGGGCGGAGGGCAAGAACCGGGTGACCACGTGCCGGTGGGCCGGATCCGGCGGCTGGGCCGAGGTCAAGGTGGTGCGCGGTTCCGGGATGAGCGGGCCTGAGGACCTGATCACCGCGCCGTCGATGCCCAAGCCGTCCTCGGTACGGGGCATCAAGGCCCTCACCACCGAGCGGCCCGACTCCGGCCGCCAGATCGCGTGGCTGGAGCGTCCGGGCGTGGGCGTCGTCGTGGCGGCGGGCGGCGGTGCCGCACGCGACCAGCTGATGCGCATCGCCGAAGGCGTCCGCCCCTGAGACTGAGACGGCGACCGGCCCCTCACCGCGGTCACCGCTTTCCCGGCGGTTTTCCGGCCACGCCCGTATCCGGCGGGGGCGCCTCGCTCAGGCGCCCCCGCCGGCCGGTGTCACGCCCGCCCAGCGGCCCCGGTACGGGTCAGCTCGCCTCGGACAGCAGCTTGGCGACCCGGGAGACGCCCTCGACGAGGTCGTCGTCGCCCAGCGCGTACGAGAGACGGAAGTAACCCGGCGTACCGAACGCCTCACCCGGCACCAGCGCCACCTCCGCCTCCTCCAGGATCAGCGAGGCCAGCTCCACCGACGTCTGCGGCCGCTTCCCGCGGATCTCCTTGCCGAGCAGCGCCTTGACCGACGGGTAGACGTAGAACGCGCCCTCCGGCTCGGGGCACAGCACCCCGGGGATCTCGTTCAGCATCCGCACCATCGTCTGGCGGCGCCGGTCGAACGCCTTGCGCATCTCCGCCACCGCGTCCAGGTCGCCGGTCACCGCGGCCAGCGCGGCCGCCTGCGAGACGTTGGCCACGTTCGAGGTCGCGTGCGACTGCAGGTTCGCGGCCGCCTTCACCACGTCCTGCGGGCCGATCAGCCAGCCCACCCGCCAGCCGGTCATCGCGTAGGTCTTGGCGACGCCGTTCAGCACCAGCGTGCGGTCGGCCAGCTCCGGCACCACCACCGGCAGCGAGTGGAACTCGGCGCCGCCGTACACCAGGTGCTCGTAGATCTCGTCGGTGATCACCCACAGGCCGTGGCCGTCGGCCCAGCGGCCGATCGCCTCGATCTCCTCGCGGGTGTACACCGCGCCGGTCGGGTTGGACGGCGACACGAACAGCAGCACCTTGGTGCGGTCGGTGCGGGCCGCCTCCAGCTGCTCCACGCTCACCCGGTAGCCGGTGGTCTCGTCGGCCACCACGTCCACCGGGACGCCCCCGGCGAGCTTGATCGACTCGGGGTAGGTCGTCCAGTAGGGGGTCGGCACCAGGACCTCGTCACCCGGGTCCAGCAACGCCGCGAACGCCTCGTACACCGCCTGCTTGCCGCCGTTGGTCACCAGGACCTGCGACGCCTCCGCCGAGTAGCCGGAGTCGCGCAGGGTCTTCTCGGCGATGGCGGCGCGCAGCTCCGGCAGCCCACCGGCCGGGGTGTACTTGTGGAAACGCGGCACGCCGCAGGCGGCCACCGCGGCCTCCACGATGTAGTCCGGCGTCGGGAAGTCGGGCTCGCCCGCGCCGAAGCCGATGACCGGGCGGCCCGCAGCCTTCAGCGCCTTGGCCTTGGCGTCGACGGCCAGCGTGGCGGATTCGGAGATCGCGGCGATGCGCTTGGAGATGCGAGGTCGGTCGTTGCTCATGTCCCTATCGTTACAGACGCCGAGCGGTGCCTTCAGCCGTATTCCACCTGCTGGAGCCGGGGTCGGAGGGGCGGCGCGCCGGACGGCCGGCACGGGCTCGGGGCCAGGTCACCGGGGCGTTCTCGCGACGCGGGGCCCGTCTGGTTCGACGTGAGGGCCGTCGGCAACGTAGACTCACCGTCCTAGTGACGCACTCCGGTCATACGGCCATGTCCGCGAAAGGCCGTAAGCTGGTTCCGTCACCAGTGAAGGGCAGTGGCTCAATTGGCAGAGCTCCGGTCTCCAAAACCGGCGGTTGGGGGTTCGAGTCCCTCCTGCCCTGCGAGGTGCGGTGCGCGCACCCGTACCGGTTACGTCATGGCGCGCCGTCATGACAGGCGTCGGCGCGGGGACGCGCGGCAACCACTGGGTGGTTGGACACGACCTATGAGGTGAACGGCGGCACAATGGCGACTGAGACGCGCGGCGAGGCCGCGGCCAAGGACGAAGGCAAGGGGAAGCCCTCGCGCAAGCGGACCTCTCCGCTTCTCTTCGTGCGCCAGGTGATCGCCGAGCTTCGCAAGGTCATCTGGCCCACCCGGCGTGAGCTCATCACCTACACGACGGTCTCCCTGGTGTTCGTGCTGATCATGGTGGGGATCGTCTCGGGCCTCGACTGGGCCCTGCTGAAGGGCGTCTACTGGCTCTTCGGCTGAGCCGTCCCGGCCGGTGATCCCGGCGCCGGGAAACCCCCGGGGCGCGACCGCCCCGCCGGTGCCCCGGCCCGCACCACCATGGGCGGCCGCCCGCCGCCGTAAAGATCGTCATCGCATCCGTTCGAGAGAAAGAGTCACCGTGTCCGAGCCCTCACAGCCATACGACGAGGCCGTCGACGAGGCCCGGTCCGCTGCGGCTGCCGCCGACGCCGACGGGCAGGCGGACGAGGTCACCGGCGCCGCCGGCCCGGCCGACACGGAGCTCTCCGACACTGAGATCGCCGACACGGAGATCGCCGACACCGACGCCCCGGCCGCCGAGCCGGGCGAGGCGGCGCTCGACGACACGGCCGGCGCGGAGGGCGCCGAAGCGGCCGACGAGGAGGCCGAGGAGGCCCCCGCCGCGCCCGCGGCCGACCCGTACGCCGAGTTCAAGATGCAGCTGCGGCTGCAGCCGGGCGACTGGTACGTCGTCCACTCCTACGCGGGGTACGAGAACCGGGTCAAGACCAACATCGAGACCCGGACCCAGACCCTGAACATGGAGGACTACATCTTCCAGATCGAGGTCCCCCAGCACGAGGTGACCGAGATCAAGGGCGGCAAGCGGCAGAAGGTCAACGAGAAGGTCCTGCCCGGCTACATCCTGGTCCGGATGGAGCTGACCGACGAGTCGTGGGCCGCGGTCCGCAACACGCCGGGCGTCACCGGGTTCGTCGGCCTCCTCAACAACAAGCCGTCGCCGCTGAGCCTGGACGAGGTCGCCAACCTGCTGGCCCCCGAGCCGGAGGAGCAGGTCAAGACCAAGGAGCAGGCCAAGAGCAGCACGCCCGCCGTCGACTTCGAGGTCGGCGAGTCGGTCACCGTCATGGACGGCCCGTTCGCCACCCTCCCCGCCACGGTCAACGAGATCAACGCCGAGCAGCAGAAACTGAAAGTGTTGGTGTCGATCTTCGGCCGCGAAACGCCGGTCGAGCTTTCGTTCAACCAGGTCTCGAAGATCTGAGCGAGCCCGTTCGGATCAGCGCGTACCCTGGGTGTGTCTCCCTGCGCAAGCGGGGGTGAGCCGGTTCTGGTCTCGATCTTTGGGCGCGAAAGGCCGGTATCCCTGCGCGAGCGGGGGCATGAGTTTCCAGTGATCCCTACACGGTGGACGAGTCCCGCCGCCGTGTTGCCCGCGAAGCGGGAGTCGGGGTCAACATCAAACGGGACGTAGGGGTGCCATATGCCTCCCAAGAAGAAGATCAGCGCCGTCGTCAAGGTCCAGCTGCAGGCCGGCCAGGCGACCCCGGCGCCGCCGGTCGGTACCGCGCTCGGTCCGCACGGCGTCAACATCATGGACTTCTGCAAGCAGTACAACGCTGCCACGGAGGCCCAGCGCGGCAACGTCATCCCCGTAGAGATCACCATCTACGAGGACCGGTCGTTCTCCTTCATCACCAAGACGCCGCCGGCCGCGCAGCTCATCCTGAAGGCCGCCGGGGTGGACAAGGGCAGCGGCGAGCCGCACAAGACCAAGGTGGGCTCGGTCACCCGCGACCAGATCCGCGAGATCGCCACCACCAAGATGCCCGACCTCAACGCCAAGGACCTGGACGCCGCCGAGAAGATCGTCGCCGGCACCGCCCGTTCCATGGGCATCGAGGTCAAGTAACTCGAGCGGTTCGAGCAGTTCGAGTAACACCCGCAGGTATCCGTGGGAGGGCCGGCGCGGCCCGTACCACGAACTCCCGTCACATCGAGGAGCAGTCATGAAGCGCAGCAAGGGCTACCGCAACGCGTCCGAGCAGATCGACCGGGAGCGGTTCTACAGCCCGGCCGAGGCGATGAAGCTGGCCAAGCAGACCTCGGTCAGCAAGTTCGACGCGACCGTCGAGGTCGCGCTGCGGCTGGGCGTCGACCCGCGCAAGGCCGACCAGATGGTCCGCGGCACCGTCAACCTGCCGAACGGCACCGGCAAGACCGCCCGGGTGCTGGTGTTCGCCGGCGGCGCGAAGGCGGAGGAGGCCCGTGAGGCCGGGGCCGACCTGGTCGGCTCGGACGACATGATCGAGAAGATCCAGGGCGGCTTCCTGGACTTCGACGCGGTCGTGGCGACCCCGGACCAGATGGGCAAGGTCGGCCGGCTGGGCCGGGTGCTGGGCCCGCGCGGCCTGATGCCCAACCCCAAGACCGGCACCGTGACCATGGACGTGGCCAAGGCGGTCTCCGACATCAAGGGCGGGAAGATCGAGTTCCGGGTGGACCGGCACGCGAACCTGCACTTCATCGTCGGGAAGGCCTCCTTCAGCGAGCGTCAGCTGGTGGAGAACTACGCCGCCGCGATCGAGGAGGTCCAGCGGCTCAAGCCGTCGGCCGCCAAGGGCCGGTACGTGAAGAAGGCCGTGGTGACGACGTCGATGGGGCCGAGCATCCCGGTCGACCCGAACGCGGTCCGCAACCTGACCGCCGAGCTCGACGAGGTCTGATCGCGCCGATCCGGTCGGCGCGGTCCGATCGGCGCGGTTGTGAGGGGCGCCCCTGCGGGGGCGCCCCTTTTTTCGTGCCCGCGTGCGTAGTGCAAACGGGGCGAATGGTGTTGAATCAGCCTTCTTTCGTCCGTGCCGTGCCGCATGTTCGAGGCTGGAGGACCGGTGGAGCGTCGTACGGATCGGACCGTGGCGGTGTCCGCCGTCGCCGTCGTGGGGGTCGTCTTCGCGGCGGTCGTGGCGGTCCGCGCGGTCGCGGGCGGGGCCGGGGACTCGGGGACGATGCCGTCGGCCACGGCGGTGGCGCAGCGCGACCGTGTCGCGCAGGCGGACGCGTCGCCCGACGCGCCGCCCTCGCCCGCGGGCTCGTCGACCGCCGCCCCCGGCCGGACGGGGAGCGGCGGCGGGACGGCTCGTGGAAGCGGCGGTGACGGGAACGGCGGCGGCCAGGGTTCCGGGAGTGGATCCGCCGCGGCGCTGCCGTCCACCCCGCCGCCCGGCGCTCCGGCGATCGACTCGTACGTCCGGGTGACCGAGGTGAGGCTGTCGGGCGCGTCCAACGGCGACTACGAGCACCAGCGGGAGACCGCGACGTTCACGCTGGCGCCGCGGTTCGCGCTGGAGGCGACGGGCGTGCGCAAGAGCATGAAGGACGGGCGGCTCACCACGGTCACCCAGAAGGTGATCGTGAAGGGCGACGTCCTGTACGGGTACGACGGCCAGGCATGGTCGCAGTCGACGCTGACCCCGGCGCAGCTCACCAGGCTGCGCACCGGGTCCGATCCGCGGCAGTTCACCTACCTGCTGCGTGAGCTGCCGGGTATGACGCGGACCGGTCCGGACGCCGGCGGCGTGACGCGCTATCTGGCCAGGGCGGTGCTGGACGACCTGTACGTGCTGCTGCCGCGGGAGGTGGCCGCGCACCTGCGCACACTGATGCCGGCGGGTACCGGGGTCGCGCTGGACCTGCGGGCCGACCGGGCGGACCGGCCGTCCCGGATCGGGGTGAACGCCTCGGTGCCGGGGGCGAGGTTCACCGGGTCGATGGGCTTCCAGTCGTACGGCTAGCCGCGTGCAAACCCCTGAAATCAGGGCATCCCGGGGGTACGCCGCGAGTCGTACGGCCGTTCGTCCCATTCGTACCTCCGGGGGATGTGGCCCGAGGCGCGCCGCATGAGACTGGAACCCATCAGCAGGCGAAAGGGAGGCACCATCCTCATGAAGCGTCGACTCGTCGTGGCCGCGGGGGGCACCGCCATGGGCGCCGCGCTGCTCGTGTCGGGGTGCGGGGGCTCCGGCTCCGAGGTCGCGACCGGCACCATGAAGCTCACCGCCGCCGAGGCGCTGATCAAGACGTCGGAGAAGACGGGGCAGGCCGACACGTTCAAGGCCGACCTGACCGTGACCGACTCCGGGAACGGCGGCGGCCAGGTCAAGGCGACCGGGCAGTTCAAGCTCGCCCCCGAGCTGACGTTCAGCGCGCGGCTGAACGAGGTCAGCCAGGGCGGGCAGGCGGTCCCGGGCGCCAAGGGTCAGGCCGTCTTCACCGGGGACGTGCTGTACGCGAAGGTCCCGCAGTTCGCGCAGTTCGTCAGCGGCGGCAAGCCGTGGGTGAAGGTGGACGTCAACCAGGCCGGGCGGCAGTTCGGCGTGGACGTCAAGGGGCTGGTCGACCAGGTGAGCAAGGTGAACCCGGCCGAGCAGACCAAGATGTTCACCGGGTCCAAGGACGCGCGCCGCGTCGGGACCGAGACGGTCGACGGCGTCGAGACCACCCGCTACACCGGCACGGTGACCGTCCAGGACGCGCTGAACCGGCTGGACCCGCAGGCGCGCGAGAACGTCCGCAAGTGGTTCCCGCAGGGCGCGACCGGCGAGCGGATCAGCTTCGACCTGTGGGTCGGCAAGGACCAGTTGCCGCGCAAGCTGTCGTCCAAGGGCGCCGGGAGCGGTGACCGGAACGGCACGGTGACGGTCGTCTACAGCGACTACGGCAAGTCGTTCAGCGTGAACCCGCCGCCCGCCGACCAGGTGGGCGAGCTTTCGCTGAGCGGTCTGCTGGGCGGAGGCGGCCCGGCTCCCGCCCCGACCCCCCGTACCTGACGCGAGCGGGAGAAGTCCGCGGGAACCGCCGTGCGCGCGGTGCCCGCGGGTTTCTTCGTCCGGTGAGTCGTCCGGTGAATCGATTTGGCGCCGAGCGAGGCGACCACGTACTCTGTTCTCTGCCGAAGACCGCCGGTCGCCGCCCGTGAGGGCGGCCGAAGGACCCGAAGAGATTCGGGCGGCCCGCGTAGGTGAGACGAGAGCTTCCGTACGACCTCCGCTGTCGAGCGTCGTGCCTCCGCCCCGTGCGCCTGCGCCGGGGCGTTCGCCTTTTTCCGGGCATTCGCCCTGGCGGCTTCCCACCAGGGATCGGCGCCCGCCCTCACCGGCGGACGCGGATCCGACCACCCAGGTAATCGGAAGGAGGCCCATGGCAAAGGCCGAGAAGGCTGCGGCGATCGCCGATCTCAAGAACGAGTTCGAGAGCTCGAGCGGCGCCGTGCTGACCGAGTACCGCGGGCTCACGGTGGCGCAGCTGAAGAAGCTGCGCACCGACCTCGGCGAGAACGCGAGGTTCGCCGTGGTGAAGAACACGCTGACCAAGATCGCCGCGTCCGACGCGGGCGTCGACGAGCAGTTCCGTGAGCTGCTGGAGGGCCCGTCCGCGATCGCCTTCGTCAAGGGCGACGTGGTCGAGGCCGCCAAGGGGCTGCGTGACTTCGCCAAGGACAACCCGCTCCTGGTGATCAAGGGCGGTTTCGTCGACGGTCAGTCGATGGACGCCGCCGAGATCAGCAAGCTGGCGGACCTCGAGTCCCGCGAGGTGCTGCTGGCCAAGCTGGCCGGTGCGATGAAGGGCTCCCTGGCCAACGCGGCCGCGCTCTTCAACGCGCTGCCGACCCAGGCCGCCCAGCTCGCCGAGGCCCTGCGGGCCAAGCGCGAGGAGGCCGGGGAGACGGCCGAGGCTCCGGCCGAGGCGCCCGCGCCCGACGCCGACGCGTCCGAAGCGTCCGACGACTCGTCCGGCGAGGCGTCCGCCGAGTAGTCCCGGTCCGGTACGGACCCGGGACCCGCGGTTCCAGTTAGACCCCAGACACAAGCCATAGCGGAGGAACACATCATGGCGAAGCTCAGCACCGACGACCTGCTCGACGCCTTCAAGGAGATGACCCTCCTCGAGCTCTCCGACTTCGTGAAGCAGTTCGAGGAGGTCTTCGACGTCAAGGCCGCCGCCCCGGTCGCCGCCGTCGCCGCCGTTCCGGGTGGCGCGGCCCCCGCCGAGGAGGCCGCGGTCCAGGACGAGTTCGACGTCATCCTCGAGGGTGCCGGCGACAAGAAGATCCAGGTCATCAAGGAGGTGCGCGCCCTCACCAGCCTCGGCCTGAAGGAGGCCAAGGACCTGGTCGACAGCGCGCCCAAGCCGCTGCTGGAGAAGGTCAACAAGGAGGCCGCCGACAAGGCCAAGGAGGCCCTGGAGAAGGCCGGCGCTTCGGTGACCGTCAAGTAAGACCGAGCAGTACCCTGCGGGCGCGGCCGTGCCCGCGTGGAGGCGGTCGTCTCACTTCGGTGAGGCGGCCGCCTTCCGGCGTTCTGGGGGAGCCCTGGGGGCCAGTGGATTTGTCCGCGGGTGATAAACCTCGGCGGCAGATCGGGCATGGGAGCCAGTTGTGCGGTGCCCGGGCCGCGCGTAGCGTCCCACTTCGGACGGCGCCCCAGGGGTCCGTCCAGTCACGGCAGTGGCTCCAGCCCCGGCTTGAGGTGCGGGTTCGCTCGCAGTAGTGTCGCGGACGTCGTAAGTAACGATTGTCTTACACCGTCGCGTTTTCACCGCTGATCCGAGCTTCCGCCCCTTCCAATTCCGAGATGGGCCGCTACGGTAGTGGCACCCGTCACGGCTACCCGGCGGTAGCAACGGGACGGGCACCCGACGTGACGGTGTGACAGTACGGCCTGAGCAACTACTCGCTCATTGGTTCCGGAACCCCCGGCCTGGACGAAAGGTGACGAGTGGGCGTCGAGATCAGGGTCGAAGGGCTGACCAAGTCGTTCGGCCGCCAGACCATCTGGCAGGACGTGTCGCTAACGCTTCCCGCGGGAGAGATCAGTGTTCTCCTGGGCCCCTCCGGCACGGGCAAGTCGGTCTTCCTCAAATCCCTCGTCGGGCTGCTGAAGCCGGACCGCGGCCACATCTGGGTCGGCGACCGGGACCTGCCGCACCTGCCCGAGGCGCAGCTGTACGACACCCGGAAGCTGTTCGGGGTGCTGTTCCAGGACGGCGCGCTGTTCGGCTCGATGAACCTCTACGACAACATCGCCTTCCCGCTGCGCGAGCACACCAAGAAGTCCGAGGGTGAGATCAAGCGCATCGTCATGGAGAAGATGGAGATGGTCGGTCTCCTCGGCGCCGAGAAGAAGCTTCCCGGCGAGATCTCCGGCGGTATGAAGAAGCGGGCCGGGCTGGCCCGCGCGCTGGTCCTGGACCCCGAGATCCTGCTGGTGGACGAGCCCGACTCCGGTCTGGACCCGGTCCGCACGGCCTACCTCAACCAGCTGATCGTCGACCTGAACTCGCAGATCAACGCGACATTCCTCATCGTCACGCACGACATCAACACCGCGCGCACCGTTCCGGACAACATCGGGCTGCTGTTCCGCCGCGAGCTGGTCATGTTCGGCCCGCGGGAAATGCTGCTGTCCAGCGAGGAGCCGGTGGTGCGGCAGTTCCTCAACGCCCGCAAGGTCGGCCCGATCGGCATGTCGGAGGAGAAGGACGTCTCCGAGCTGGAGGCCGAGGCCAAGATGGGCCACGACCCGGGCAAGCTGCCGCCGATCCCGCCGCAGCTGATGCCGTCCGACGGGCGGGTCCGGCCGACGCAGCACGCGCCCGGCGCCTGGTGCGCGGCGCACGGCGTGGTCCCGCCGCCCGGGTCGTTCATCGACGACCTGGGCCGCAACTGGGTCGAGGAGTGGCCGCGGTACGTGTCCGCGATGACCCCGGTGGGAGGCGCCGAGGCGTCCGGCGCGACGACTCCTGACAGGCCGGTTCCGGGCGGGCCGCTGCCCGGCGGGCAGGGGCAGGGCGGCTACCAGCAGGCCGGCGGGGGCTGGCCGGGGGCGGGTGCGGGGCCCTGATGTCCTTCCCTGGTATCGGCGCGGGCCGGTGGGAGGGCAAGGACGAATCAGGATCCTCGGCGTTCCGCAGGTTCTCCGACGGGGCGGCCAATGTGGCCGTCCGGGAGCCGGGCCGGTTCTTCGCGCTGTGCCTGGACACCTTCCGGGCGATGTTCGTCTGGCCGTTCCAGTGGCGCGAGTTCATCCAGCAGGCCTGGTTCATCGTGAGCGTCACGGTGGTGCCCACGATGCTGGTCGCCATCCCGTTCGGCGGGATCCTGTCGCTGCAGGTCGGCGGGCTGATCCGGCAGCTGGGCGCGCAGTCGTTCACCGGTGCCACCGCGGTGGTGGCGATCGTCCGCGAGGCCAGCCCGCTGGTGACCTCGCTGCTGGTGGCGGGCGCGGCCGGGTCGGCGATGTGCGCCGACATCGGCTCCCGCAAGATCCGCGAGGAGATCGACGCCATGGAGGTGCTGGGCATCAACCCCCTGCACCGCCTGGTGGTGCCGCGCATGCTCGCGTGCGCGTTCGTGGCGCTGTTCCTGAACGGCCTGGTGTCGGTGGTCGGCCTGATGGGCGGCTACTTCTTCAACGTGATGCTGCAGGACGGCACCCCCGGCGCCTACCTGGCCTCGTTCAACGCGATCGCCCAGCTGCCCGACCTGCTGCAGGCCGAGTTCAAGGCGTTCGTCTTCGGCATCACGGCCGGGCTGGTCGCGGCCTACAAGGGGTTGAACGCCAAGGGCGGGCCCAAGGGCGTGGGTGACGCGGTCAACCAGACCGTGGTCATCACGTTCATGCTGCTGTTCCTGGAGAACTTCCTGATCTCCACCCTGTACTTCCAGTTCGTCCCCCAGAAGGGCATGTGATGGCGGCTCCCGGAAAGTCGGGGAAGACCGCCGTCAAGGTGGTGAACGCCCCGCTGCAGCGGCTGGAGGACTTCGGCCACCAGCTGTCGTTCTACGCCCGCGCCTTCGCCTGGATCTTCCGGGTGCTGCGCCGCTACCGGACCGAGGTGCTGCGGCTGCTGGCCGAGGTCAGCCTGGGCACCGGCGGGCTGGCGGTGATCGGCGGCAGCGTCGTGATCGTCGGCTTCATGACCTTCTTCACCGGCAGCCAGGTCGGCCTGCAGGGCTACAACTCGCTGAACCAGATCGGCACGGCCGCGTTCACCGGGTTCGTGGCGTCCTACTTCAACACCCGCGAGATCGCCCCGCTGGTGTCGGCGCTGGCGCTGTCGGCCACGGTCGGCTGCGGGTTCACCGCGCAGCTCGGCGCGATGCGGATCTCCGACGAGATCGACGCGCTGGAGGTCATGGCCGTCCCGTCGATGCCGTTCCTGGTCACCACCCGGATGATCGCCGGGATGATCGCGGTGATCCCGCTGTACATCGTGGGCCTGCTGGCCTCCTACGGCGCGACCCGGCTGATCGTGACGATCTTCTACGAGCAGTCGACCGGCACCTACGACCACTATTTCAAGCTGTTCCTACCGCCGTACGACATCCTCTGGTCGTTCGGCAAAGTGATCATCTTCTCGATCCTCGTCATGCTCATCCACTGCTACTACGGCTACCACGCCAGCGGCGGCCCGGCGGGCGTCGGCGTGGCGGTGGGCCGCGCGGTGCGCACCAGCATCGTGGTCATCAACGTGGTCGACCTGATGCTCGGCATGGCGATCTGGGGAGCCACCACGACCGTACGGATTGCGGGGTGAGGCGGCGATGACGCGAAGTGCCCGCCACCGCCTGCTCGGGCTGTCCATGGTGATCGTCATCGCGCTGCTGCTGGCGCTGACGGTCGCGCTGTTCAACAAGGCGCTCACCCCCGTGACGAAGGTGTCGGTGCGGGCCGACCGGGCCGGGCTGCAGCTGCTGCCGCGCTCGGACGTCAAGGTGCGCGGCCTGATCGTGGGGGAGGTCCGGGGCACCCGGGCGACCGCCGACGGCGCCGTCATCGACCTGGCCCTGGACCCCGACAAGGCCGGCCTGATCCCCGGCAACGTGCAGGCCCGCCTGCTGCCCAAGACGCTGTTCGGCGAGAAGTACGTCGACCTGGAGATCCCGGCGCAGGCCGGGCCGCTGGGGCTGCGCGAGGGCCAGGTCGTCCAGCAGAACCGGTCGCAGGCCGCGGTCGAGATCGACCGGGTGCTCAACAACCTGCTGCCGCTGCTGCAGGCCGTCCGCCCGGACAAGCTGAACGCCACGCTGAACGCGATCGCGACCGCGCTGCAGGGCCGCGGCGACCAGATCGGCCGCAACCTGGAGCAGGCCGACGCGCTGCTGAAGAAGATCAACCCCGAGCTCGGCACGCTGGTGTACGACCTGCGCGCGCTGTCGGACGTCTCCGACATCTACACCGCCGCCGCCCCCGACCTGCTGAACACGCTGCGCAACCTCAACGTGACGAGCAAGACGGTCACCGACAAGCGGACGACGCTGGAGGACCAGGTCATCCCGATGGTGACCGGGGTGAGCGGCAAGGGCGAGCAGTTCGTCCGCGACAACGCCCCGAAGATCATCGGGGTGAACGTGGCGAACCGGGCCGGGCTGGCGGTGGTCGCCCGCTACTCGCCGTCGTTCCCCTGCGTGCTGGACGGCATGATGGCGCTCAAGCCGCGGGCCGAGGAGGCCGGCGGCGGCAAGACGCCGACGTTCAACCTCACGGTCGAGATCGTCAAGCCGCGCCCGGCGTACAAGTACCCGCTCGACCTGCCCGAGCTGAAGGACCAGCGCGGGCCGCGCTGCTACAACCTGCCCGATCCGAAGGTGCCGTGGCCCGACTGGATGGCGCTGGACGGCACGCAGGACGACCTGTGGTGGCAGAACCCGCACGACCCCGACGACCAGAACCCGCACGGCGCCGCCGGCGGCCGCGGCCGGGCGGCGTCGGGCGTGTTCGTCGACCCCGGACCCGGCATGAGCGAGCGAGACAAGATCAAGAACGTGGTGGGCCCGATGACCAGGACCCCCGCCGCCGAGGTGTCGGACGTGGCCCAGCTGCTGTTCGGGCCGCTGCTGGAGGGATCGGTGGTGAACGTCCAGTGAAGACCACCAGCGCGGCGATCAAGCTGCTGATCTTCGTGGTGGCGACCTCGCTGGCCACGGGCGTGCTGGCGATGACGATCTCCAACATGCGGTTCGCCGACACCCGCTCCTACAGCGCGGTCTTCACCGACGTGGCGGGGCTGCTGGAGCAGGACGACGTCCGGGTGGCCGGCGTCCGGGTCGGCCAGGTGGAGAAGATCCGGCTGGCCTCCGGCAACCGGGCCCGGGTGACCTTCAGCCTGAACAGGGAGGGCGTCTTCCAGGCCGGGCTGCCCGCCTCCACGCAGGTCAACGTCCGCTACCGGAACCTCATGGGCCAGCGCTACCTGGCGCTGACCGAGGGGCCCGGGGCCGCCAACGACTACCTGCGGCCCGGCGGCACCATCCCGCTCGCCCAGACCCGGCCGGCGCTCGACCTGACCGCGCTGTTCAACGGGTTCCGCCCGCTGTTCGTCGCGCTGGAGCCCGGCGAGGTCAACAAGCTGGCGTTCCAGATCGTCCAGACGCTGCAGGGCGAGGCCGGGACGGTCAACAGCCTGCTGGCGCACGTGGCGTCGCTGACCAACACCCTGGCCAACCGCGACCAGGTCATCGGCCAGGTCATCACCAACCTGAACAGCGTGCTGGGCACCATCGACGAACGGCACGGCCAGGTCAATCGGATGATCACCGATCTGCGCGGGTTCGTCAGCGGGGTCGCGGGCGACCGGGAGGCGATCTTCCAGTCGGTGGAGGCGATCAACCGGCTCACCGGCACCACCGCGGACCTGCTCAACGACTCCCGGCCCGCGATCAAGAACGACATCGCCGGGCTGCGGAAGCTGACCGCCACGCTGAGCGAGAACGACGACGACATCGACAAGGCGCTGCGCGGCGCTCCGAAGCGGATGGAGGGGCTGGTCAACATCTCCTCCTACGGGTCCTGGTTCAACATGTACATCTGCGGCATGGACGCCCGCGTGCGCCTGCCCGGTGGCCCCGTCTACCAGACCCCGACGATCGTGAACGAGAACGCGAGGTGCAAGTAGATGAGGGCGCCCTTCCGGGAGCGCAACCCGGTCCCCATCGGCCTCGCCGCGTTCGCCGTCATCGCCGTCGCGCTGCTGGTCGCGATGAACCTGCAGAGCATCCCGTTCCTGGCCGGCGGGCGCGAGTACAGCGCCGCGTTCGCCGAGGCCGCCGGGCTGAAGGCCGACGAGGAGGTGCGCGTCGCCGGGGTCAAGGTCGGCCAGGTCACCGGGCTGGAGCTGGAGGGCTCCCACGTGAAGGTGACCTTCCGGGTGAACGACGACGTGCGGCTGGGCGACACCACCCGCGCCGAGATCAAGATCAAGACGGTGCTGGGCGCGCACTACGTCGCGCTGGACCCGCGCGGCAAGGGACGGCTGAACAGGCAGATCCCGGTCGAGCGGACCGCGGTGCCGTTCGAGGTCGTCCCGGCGATCAGCGAGCTGACGCAGCGGGTCAACCAGATCGACCACAAGCAGGTGGCGCAGTCGTTCGACGTGCTGGCCGACACCTTCCGCAACTCCCCGGACGAGATCAGGGCGTCGCTGCAGGGGCTGCGCCGGCTCTCCAACACCATCGCCTCGCGCGACGAGCAGCTGCACGAGCTGGCCGGACGGGCGAAGAACGTCTCGGAGCTGCTGGCCGACCGCAACCAGGACTTCGCCAGGCTGATCGAGGACGGCGACAAGATCCTGCAGTCGGTGCGGGCCCGCCGCCAGGTGATCCACCAGCTGCTGGTCAACACGGTGGTGTTCTCCCAGCAGGTGAACGCGCTGATCAAGGAGAACGAGGCGCAGCTTCGCCCGATGCTGAACAACCTGGAGAAGGTCAACGCGGTGCTGCTGAAGAACCAGCAGAACCTGGACCGGCTGATCCAGCTGTTCGCGCCGTTCACCCGGCAGTTCACCGACGTCACCGGATCCGGGCGGTGGTTCGACAGCTACATCCAGAACCTGATCCCGATCCCCGCCTCGATCCAGAACCCGCCCGCGCAGGGCGGCCAGACCCAGCAGCGGCAGGGCGGCCAACCCAGGCAGCCGGGCAACGGCAACGGCAACCCGCTCCCCTTCCTCCCGTAAGCGAGCAGGCAGGTCAACGTGCGCAGTGTTAGTTCCGTCCCCCTGACGGGGGCCCGCCCCCGCCAGGCAGGTATGGTCCTCCGGCTGGGCGGCGCGATCCTGGCGGTCGCCCTGCTGGCGGCCGCGCTCGTGCTGCTGCTGCGGGAGCCGGAGCAGCGCCGCATGACGGCGTACTTCACCAAGGCCGTCGGCCTGTATCCGGGCGCGGACGTGCGCGTCCTCGGCCTCCCGGTCGGCAAGGTCACCGAGGTCACCCCGGTCGGCGGCGCCGTGCGGGTGAGCCTGGAGTACGACGCCGAGTACAAGGTCCCCGCCAACGCCCAGGCCGTGATCGTCAACCAGACGCTGGTGGCCGACCGCTACATCCAGCTCACCCCGGTCTACAAGGGCGGGCCGGTCATGCCCGACCGGCAGACCCTGGCGGTCAACCGCACCGCCGTACCGGTCGAGGTGGACGAGGTCGGCAAGGGCCTCAACGACCTCAGCCGGGCCCTGGGCCCCGAGGGCGCCAACCAGCCCGGCCCGGGCGGCCAGGACGGCGCGCTGTCGCGGCTGCTGCAGGTCGGCGCCGACACCCTCCAGGGGCAGGGCACCGACATCCGGCAGACGATCGCCGACACCTCCAAGATGCTCAGCACCCTCAGCGCCGACCGGCACGACGTGGCCAAGACGATCGAGAACCTGCGGATCATCACCGCCACGATGAAGGCCAACGACCAGCAGATCCGGCGGTTCAGCGGCAACCTCAACGGGGTGTCGGCGCAGCTGGCGGGGGAGAAGGAGGAGCTGAGCGCCGCGCTCAACACCCTCGGCCCCACGCTGCGCAACGTCCAGCGGTTCATCAAGGACAACCGCGGCCAGCTGTCCGACAACGTCCGGCAGCTCGCGCAGATCACCGGTGTGCTGGTGAAGGAGAAGGACGCCCTCGCCGAGGTCCTGGAGACCGCGCCGACGGGCATCGCCAACCTGGCGAGGGCCTACGACCCGATCAGCGGCACCATCCACAACCGGGCCGACCTGCGGCAGTTCCACGACCTGGCGGACTGGGTCTGCTCGCTGGCCTACTCGGTCGGCACCCCGGCCAAGCAGTGCCTGGACTTCGTCACCCCGGTCAACGGGATCGGCAAGGTGCTGACCGGGCTGAGCCTGGACCTGTCCTGGATCACCGCGCTGACCACGCACTACGACCCCGAGCCGATCCCGCCGGACGCCTACGGGCCGGGCGGGAAGAGCGGCAACGGCGGCGCCAAGGCCCAGCCGCGGTCGCAGTCCAGGCCGCAGACCACCAAGCCCAGGGACATCAGCGCGCTGCTCCCCGGAGGTGGCCAGTGACATCCCCCTCGAACCGTTCGCGCCGCCGTCCGGCAGGGCGCCTGGGACGGGTCGGCGCGGTCGCGCTGGCCGGGGTGACGGCCCTGTCGGGCTGCTCGTTCCGCGGCGTCGACTCGCTGCCGCTGCCCGGCGGCCCCGACCTCGGCGGGAACCCCAAGACGATCAAGGTCGAGTTCGGCAACGTGCTGGACCTGGTGCCGCAGTCGGTGGTCAAGGTCAACGACGTCTCGGTCGGCAAGGTCGACCGGATCGAGCTGGCCGGCGGGCAGAGCGGCTGGCACGCCGTGGTCACCCTGAAGGTGCGCGACGACACCCGGCTGCCCGACAACGCCGTCGCCACCATCGGCCAGACCAGCCTGCTGGGCGAGAAGTTCGTCGCGCTGGCCAACCCGCCCGGCGAGCAGCCCCGCGGCGAGCTGACCTCCGGCGACCTGATCCCGCTGGCCCGCACCACCCGCAGCACCGAGATCGAAGAGGTGCTGTCGGCGATGTCGATGCTGCTCAACGGCGGCGGCCTGGAGCAGGTCTCCACGATCACCCGCGAGCTCAACACCGCGATGGGCGGCCGCACCTCGACGATCAAGTCGGTGCTGCAGCGGGTGAACACGTTCGTGGGCACCCTGGACCGCAACCGCGGCGAGATCACCCGGGCCATCGACAGCATCGACCGGCTGACCGGCAAGCTGTCGGCCGAGCGGCGCACCATCGCCGACACCATCGACAAGACCGGCCCGGCGCTGACCGTGCTCAACCGCAACCGGGCCGACCTGACCAAGATGCTGCGGGCGCTGGAGCGGCTCAGCCGCACCACCACCGACGTCATCACCAAGTCCAGGACGGAGCTGCTGGCCAACCTCAAGGACCTCGACACGATCCTGCGCAACCTCAACAAGGCCGGCGCGGATCTGCCCAAGGCCCTGGACGGCATGCTGACCTACCCGTTCCCGTCCACGTTCGGCAACGTGATCAAGGGCGACTACGGCAACGTGCGGCTCACCCTCGACCTGGACCTGGAGAACGTCGCCCAGAACCTGTTCGGCGGGACCGCGCTGGAAGGGCTGCTGGGCGACGGGCAGCAGATGCGCAACATGCTCACCGTCCCGAACGTGACGCTGCCGGAGACGCCGCTGGGCGTGCTGCCGGAGATGCCCGGCGGCGCGGGAGGCACCGGCGGGACGGGCAACGGCGGCGGCCTGCCGGGCCTGCCCGGCGCCGGCGACGGCGGCCTCCCCGGCCTCAACGGCACCCAGAACGGCACGGGCGGGACCGGCGGCACCGGGAACGGCGGCAACCGGCCGCGATCCCTGGCCCCGCCACCCGGCTCCAACGATCTCCAGACGCTGATGACAGGGGGGCTGTCGTGATCCTCAAGCGCGGCGTCAAGCTCCAGCTGATCGTGTTCGCCCTCATCACGGTCATCGGCGTCACGGTCGTCTCGGTGAACTACATCGGCGTGGGCCGCGGCCTGCTCGGCCGCCAGTACACCGCCTACGTGGACCTCAGCGACTCCGGCGGGGTCTTCACCAACGCCGAGGTGACCTACCGCGGCGTGCCCGTCGGACGGGTCGGCCCGATCCGGCTCACGTCCAACGGCATCAAGGTCGAGCTGCGACTGGAGCGGGGCCGGCGGATCCCGCGCGAGGGCACCGCGGCCGTCGTCGCCAACCGGTCCGCGGTCGGCGAGCAGTACATCGACCTGCAGCCCGCCAAGGCCGGCGGGCCGTACCTGGACCAGGGCGAGCCGTACACCATCCCGCGGCATCTCACCAAGCTCCCGGTGTCCACCGCCGAGCTGCTGCGCAACGTCGACAAGCTCGTCTCGTCGGTGAACCCGCGGCAGCTGGGCACCATCGTGGACGAGCTCGACCGGGCGTTCTCCGGCTCGGCCTCCGACCTGCAGGCGATCCTGGACGACACCGACCGGATCATCCAGACCGCCGACCAGGCCTACCCCGACACCAAGCGGCTGCTGGACGACGGCGCCGTCGTGCTGAACACCCAGCGCTCCCAGGCCGCCAACATCCGCGGCTTCGCCCGCAACCTGAACGAGCTGACCACCCAGCTGCGCCGGGACGACCCGGCGCTGCGCCAGACGATCGACGCGATCCCCGGCACGGTCTCCCAGCTCGACAAGACCATCGACGGGCTGGCGCCGACGCTGCCGGTGCTGCTGGCCAACCTCACCACGACGGGCCAGATCATCGCCTCCCGCCAGGCGGGGCTGCGCTCGCTGTTCATCCTCTACCCGCTCACGCTGGGCGGCGCGTTCACCGTGACCCCCGGCGACGGCACCCAGCACCTGGGCCTGGCGCTCAACATCGACTCGCCGCCCCCGTGCACCAAGGGCTTCCGTCCCAAGGACGACTGGCGCTGGCCGCAGCGCACCGAGAAGAAGACGCCGGACCTCAACCGCAGCTGCACCGAGCCCAAGGACTCCGGCAACGTCGTCCGCGGCTCCCGCAACTACCCCAAGGACGCGAACGTGCCGCCGCCCGCCGTGCCGCCGGGCGCCACCGACGGCGCCGGCTTCCCCGCGGGCGGGGCGTACGGCGACGGCTCGGGCACCTCGTCCGACAAGGGCGCGAAGGGACCGCGCGCGCAGGCGCCGAGCGACGGCGGGCAGGGCTCGACGCTGTCGGGGCAGCAGGTCACGCTGCAGTCCGGCAACAGCGTCTACATTCCCTTCCCCGCCAAATCGGTGGAACTGGCCGGGTACGATCCGTCGACCGGCTGGGTCTACGGGCCGGACGGCAAGCGCTACCGGATGGGCGCCACCGGCAGCCAGCAGCGCCTGCTGGGTGACGCCTCGTGGAAGATGCTCCTACTCGACCCGCTCATGCGGTGAAGGGAAACGGCGCGATAGTGAAGTCGGACGCGAACCCCCGCGGCCGGATCGGGGTGTGGACGCTGGGCGTCGTGATCGCCGCGCTGGCGGTGGTCGCGGGCCTGCTGGGCAGGGAGATCTGGTCGGCCCAGCGGGACGAGGACCGCAGGGCCGCCGCGCTGCAGTCCGCCAAGCAGACCGCGATCAACATGCAGACGCTCGACCACCGGAACCTGCAGAAGGACATCGACCGGGTCACCGGCGGGATGACCGGCACCGCCAAGGACCAGTGGGCCACGCTGGCCAAGACGCTCGCCGACACGGTCAGCAAGACCAGGACCGCCTCGTCGGTGCAGACGGCGCGGGCCGGCCTGGTCTCCATGGACCGCGACTCCGCCGAGGTCATCGTCTGGGTGTCGGCGATCTCCACGAACGAGAAGGTGCCGCAGGGCATGCCGATGACGGGCCGCTGGGACTTCGAGCTGACCCGTGACGGCGATCGCTGGCTCGTCTCCAAGCTGGGGGTGGTTCCGTGACGTCCCGCGACACCGAGACCGAGGTCGAGAGCGCCGAGCGGCGCGCGGCCGAGGCGAAGGAGAAGGCCCGCCGGGCCGCCGAGCTGGCCGAACTGGCCGAGCAGGCGGCCAGGGAGGCGGCCGAGGCCGCCGCCGCGCTGGAGGCCGGGGAGAAGGCCGCAGCGGACGAGGCCGCCGAGGCCGCCGAGGCCGTCGACAAGGACGAGGCCGAAGCGGGCGCGGAGGCGGACGATAAGGCCGCCGAGGAGGAGACCGAGCCGGTCGTCTCCGGCGCGGCCGCCAAGCCCGACCTGGTCAAGCCCGAACCCGAGGCCGGGACCACGACCGAGAGCGAGCCCGAGCCCAAGATCAAGGCCAAGATCAAGGACACGGACGGCGAGAAGAGGCGGCGGCGCGTCCGCGTCCCGCTGCCCGCCGGGGGCTCGCGCAGGCTCGTGGTGCTCGGCCTGGTGGCCGTGCTGGGCGCGGCCGGCGTGGGCTGGCTGTGGACGAAGAAGTCCCAGCTGGACGCCACGGAGACCGCGACCAGGCAGGCGACCTACGCGGCGACGCAGGCGGCCCAGAGCATCTCGTCCTACGACTACCGCACGGTCGACTCGGACATGCGCAAGGCCACCGCGTACGCGACGGGCGACTTCCGCAAGCAGTTCGAGACGCAGGCCGAGCGGGTGCGGACGCTGGCGCCGCAGCAGCAGGCGATGGTCACCGGCACCGCGGTGAAGACGGCCGTCGAGGACATCTCGCCCGACTCCGGGACGGTCCTGGTGTTCCTCAACCAGCAGACCGTCAAGAACTCCGAGAAGGGCGAGGCGCAGCGGCTGCCGAGCCAGTTCACGCTCCGGCTGGCCATGACCAAGGTCGGCGAGCGCTGGCTGGTCTCCAAGGTCGAGGTCCTCTAGACGGCAGGGTCGGCCCCCGGACGGCGGGGGGTCTCCGTGGAGGCCCCCAGGAGGCTCTCAGGGGGCGTACGAGACGTCCGGGCGCCCGTCCTGGAACAAGGGGCGCCCGTCATGGCGTTCCATCCTTAGGTGAGCCCTCGAAGGGCCCCGTCCGGAGACCTTCCACAACCCCGTCCGACACGCCCGGCGACGGCGCCGGAATGTGCTGGAAGCACTGTGTGCAGGGGGTTCTGGAGGTTCGCCGGCGGGACCTGAGAGTGGCTACCTGCCGGTAGGTGGCCGGAATCCTAAACTATGGCCTTCCTCACTGCAGGTCAGAGCCCGAAAAGTCCAAGTCCGCTCTTGACTCGGCGGCGTTCAGAGGCGATGCTCCATGGCAACGTGATGCATACTTCGGCGCTAGAGTTGCGAGCGGTGTGGTAGTCGGCTACACTGCCCCTTTGCGCTGCCCTCTGACTATCCACGTGTGAGAGCACCCCTGTCGTGCCCCTTTTCGGGGCTCTTCGCCCGGGTCTCCCGCCTGGATCGTCTGGCGTGCGTGTCGTCAGTTACGCCGCGAGCCCTCGGAAGGACCACTCTTGGCAGCCTCGCGCAACGCCTCGAATACCGCAACCGGTCCGAACCGCGTCTCCTTCGCGCGCATCAAGGAGCCGCTCGAAGTCCCGGACCTCCTTGCGCTGCAGACCAACTCCTTTGACTGGCTGCTGGGCAACGAGAGGTGGAAGTCCCGGGTCGAGGCGGCCCAGAAGGCCGGAGACAAGGCCCCGACGCAGTCGGGTCTCGAAGAGATCTTCGAGGAGATCAGTCCCATCGAGGACTTCTCCGGGACCATGTCCCTGTCGTTCCGGGACCACCGGTTCGAGCCGCCCAAGTACTCCGTGGAGGAGTGCAAGGACAAGGACATGACCTTCTCCGCCCCGATGTTCGTCACGGCGGAGTTCATCAACAACACCACCGGTGAGATCAAGAGCCAGACGGTGTTCATGGGCGACTTCCCGCTCATGACGCCCAAGGGCACCTTCATCATCAACGGCACCGAGCGGGTCGTGGTCTCCCAGCTGGTCCGCTCGCCCGGTGTCTACTTCGACCGCGCCCTCGACAAGGCGTCCGACAAGGACATCTACGGCTGCAAGGTCATCCCGAGCCGCGGCGCCTGGCTCGAGTTCGAGATCGACAAGCGCGACAACGTGGGCGTCCGGATCGACCGCAAGCGCAAGCAGCCGGTGACGGTGCTGCTGAAGGCGCTGGGGTGGACCGAGGAGCGCATCCGCGAGCGGTTCGGCGGCTATGAGTCGATCAATGTGACCCTGGAGAAGGACCACACCTCCGGGCAGGACGACGCGCTGCTGGACATCTACCGCAAGCTGCGTCCGGGCGAGCCGCCGACCAAGGAGTCGGCGCAGACCCTGCTGGAGAACCTGTACTTCAACCCCAAGCGCTACGACATGGCCAAGGTCGGGCGTTACAAGGTGAACAAGAAGCTCGGTCTGGACCTGGACATGAACCAGGGCACGATGACCGAGGACGACGTCGTCGCCACCATCGAGTACCTGGTCCGGCTGCACGCCGGTGAGGAAGAGGGCACGCTCGGCGCGGTGTCGGTGCCCATCGAGGTGGACGACATCGACCACTTCGGCAACCGGCGGCTGCGCACGGTCGGCGAGCTGATCCAGAACCAGGTCCGGCTGGGCCTGGCCCGGATGGAGCGCGTGGTCCGGGAGCGGATGACCACCCAGGACGTCGAGGCGATCACGCCGCAGACCCTGATCAACATCCGGCCGGTCGTGGCCTCCATCAAGGAGTTCTTCGGCACCAGCCAGCTGTCCCAGTTCATGGACCAGACCAACCCCCTGGCCGGGCTGACCCACAAGCGGCGGCTGTCGGCGCTGGGTCCGGGCGGTCTGTCGCGTGAGCGGGCGGGCATGGAGGTCCGTGACGTCCACCCCTCGCACTACGGGCGGATGTGCCCGATCGAGACGCCGGAAGGCCCCAACATCGGCCTGATCGGGTCGCTGGCGGCGTTCGGGCGGGTGAACCCCTTCGGCTTCGTCGAGACCCCCTACCGCAAGGTCGAGGACGGCGTCGTCACCGAGCAGATCGACTACCTCACCGCCGACGAGGAGGACCGCTACGTCATCGCGCAGGCCAACTCGGCGCTGAACGACGACGGCTCGTTCGCCGAGTCCAAGGTCCTGATCCGCAAGAAGGGCGGCGAGGTCGAGCTGGTGGGCCCGCGCGAGGTCCAGTACATGGACGTCTCGGCGCGGCAGATGACCTCGGTCGCCACCGCGATGATCCCGTTCCTGGAGCACGACGACGCCAACCGGGCGCTGATGGGCTCCAACATGCAGCGCCAGTCGGTGCCGCTGCTGCGCAGCGAGTCGCCGCTGGTGGGCACCGGCATGGAGTACCGCGCCGCGGTCGACGCCGGTGACGTCATCGTGGCCGAGAAGGCCGGCGTGGTCGAGGAGGTCTCCGCCGACTACGTGACCGTGATGAACGATGACGGCACCCGCACCACCTACCGGGTCGCCAAGTTCAAGCGGTCCAACCAGGGCACCTGCTTCAACCAGAAGCCCATCGTGGACGAGGGCGCCCGGGTCGAGGTGGGCCAGGTCGTGGCCGACGGGCCGTGCACCGACCAGGGCGAGATGGCGCTGGGCAAGAACCTGCTGGTGGCGTTCATGCCGTGGGAGGGTCACAACTACGAGGACGCCATCATCCTCTCCCAGCGGCTGGTGCAGGACGATGTCCTGTCCTCGATCCACATCGAGGAGCACGAGGTCGACGCCCGTGACACCAAGCTGGGGCCCGAGGAGATCACCCGGGACATCCCGAACGTGTCGGAGGAGGTGCTGGCCGATCTCGACGAGCGCGGGATCATCCGGATCGGCGCCGACGTGGTGCCCGGGGACATCCTGGTGGGCAAGGTCACGCCGAAGGGTGAGACCGAGCTGACGCCCGAGGAGCGGCTGCTGCGGGCGATCTTCGGTGAGAAGGCGCGCGAGGTGCGCGACACCTCGCTGAAGGTGCCGCACGGTGAGCAGGGCAAGGTCATCGGTGTCCGGGTGTTCTCCCGGGACGAGGGCGACGAGCTGCCGCCGGGCGTCAACGAGCTGGTCCGGGTGTACGTGGCGCAGAAGCGCAAGATCACCGACGGGGACAAGCTGGCGGGCCGGCACGGCAACAAGGGCGTCATCTCCAAGGTGCTGCCGGTCGAGGACATGCCGTTCCTGGAGGACGGCACCCCGGTCGACATCGTCCTGAACCCGCTGGGCGTGCCCGGCCGGATGAACGTCGGCCAGGTCCTGGAGACCCACCTGGGGTGGGTGGCCAGCCGCGGCTGGAAGGTCGAGGGCGACGACGCCGACTGGAAGCGGGCCCTGCAGGCGATCGGCGCCGACGAGGCCGAGCCGTGGACCAACACCGCGACCCCGGTGTTCGACGGCGCCCGCGAGGACGACGTCACCGGCCTGATCGCCAGCACCCTGCCCAACCGGGACGGCCAGCGCCTGGTCGGCCCCGGCGGCAAGGCCCGGATGTTCGACGGGCGCACCGGCGAGCCGTACAAGGACCCGATCTCGGTCGGCTACATCTACATCCTCAAGCTGCTCCACCTGGTCGACGACAAGATCCACGCGCGGTCGACCGGCCCGTACTCCATGATCACCCAGCAGCCGCTCGGGGGTAAGGCCCAGTTCGGCGGGCAGCGGTTCGGTGAGATGGAGGTCTGGGCGCTGGAGGCCTACGGCGCCGCCTACGCGCTCCAGGAGCTGCTGACCATCAAGTCCGACGACGTGCTCGGCCGCGTGAAGGTCTACGAGGCCATCGTCAAGGGCGAGAACATCCCCGAGCCCGGCATTCCCGAGTCCTTCAAGGTGCTCATCAAGGAGATGCAGTCGCTGTGCCTCAACGTCGAGGTGCTCTCCAGCGACGGCATGTCCATCGAGATGCGCGACACCGACGAGGACGTCTTCCGCGCCGCGGAGGAGCTCGGCATCGACCTGTCCCGGCGTGAGCCGAGCAGTGTCGAAGAGGTCTGATCAACTCAAGGGGAAAAACAGTTGCTTGACGTCAACTTCTTCGACGAGCTTCGCATCGGTCTGGCGACCGCCGACGACATCCGCCAGTGGTCGCACGGCGAGGTGAAGAAGCCCGAGACGATCAACTACCGGACCCTCAAGCCGGAGAAGGACGGGCTCTTCTGCGAGAAGATCTTCGGTCCGACCCGGGACTGGGAGTGCTACTGCGGCAAGTACAAGCGCGTCCGCTTCAAGGGCATCATCTGTGAGCGCTGCGGCGTCGAGGTGACCCGGGCCAAGGTGCGGCGTGAGCGGATGGGCCACATCGAGCTGGCCGCCCCGGTCACCCACATCTGGTACTTCAAGGGCGTGCCGTCGCGGCTCGGCTACCTCCTGGACCTGGCCCCGAAGGATCTCGAGAAGATCATCTACTTCGCGGCGTACATGATCACCAGCGTGGACGGGGAGCGGCGCGACCGCGACCTGCCCACGCTGGAGGCGCACATCTCGGTGGAGCGCCAGCAGATCGAGCAGGCCCGCGACGCCGCGGTCGAGGGCCGCCAGCAGAAGCTGGAGGCCGACCTGGCGGAGCTGGAGGAGGCCGGCGCCAAGGCCGACCAGAAGCGCAAGATCCGCGACGGTGCCGAGCGCGAGATGAAGCAGCTCCGCGACCGGGCCCAGCGCGAGCTGGACCGGCTCGACGAGGTCTGGAGCCGCTTCAAGAACCTCAAGGTCCAGGACCTTGAGGGCGACGAGCTCCTCTACCGCGAGATGCGCGACCGCTTCGGCAAGTACTTCGAGGGCGGGATGGGCGCCGCCGCCATCCAGGCGCGCCTGCAGAACTTCGACCTCGAGGCCGAGGCCGAGAAGCTCCGCGACATCATCCGCACCGGCAAGGGCCAGAAGAAGGCCCGCGCCCTCAAGCGGCTCAAGGTCGTCTCGGCGTTCCTCAACACCCGCAACAGCCCGCTCGGCATGGTGCTGGACTGCATCCCGGTGATCCCGCCGGACCTGCGTCCGATGGTGCAGCTGGACGGTGGCCGCTTCGCGACCTCCGACCTGAACGACCTGTACCGCCGGGTCATCAACCGGAACAACCGGCTCAAGCGCCTGCTCGACCTGGGCGCGCCCGAGATCATCGTCAACAACGAGAAGCGGATGCTGCAGGAGGCCGTCGACGCGCTGTTCGACAACGGCCGCCGCGGCCGCCCGGTCACCGGGCCGGGCAACCGCCCGCTGAAGTCGCTGTCGGACATGCTCAAGGGCAAGCAGGGCCGGTTCCGGCAGAACCTGCTGGGCAAGCGCGTCGACTACTCCGGCCGTTCGGTCATCGTGGTCGGCCCGCAGCTGAAGCTGCACCAGTGCGGCCTGCCCAAGCAGATGGCGCTGGAGCTGTTCAAGCCGTTCGTGATGAAGCGGCTGGTCGACCTCAACCACGCGCAGAACATCAAGTCCGCCAAGCGCATGGTCGAGCGGGCCCGCCCGGTGGTGTGGGACGTCCTCGAAGAGGTCATCACCGAGCACCCCGTGCTGCTGAACCGCGCGCCGACCCTGCACCGGCTGGGCATCCAGGCGTTCGAGCCGCAGCTGGTCGAGGGCAAGGCCATCCAGATCCACCCGCTGGTCTGCACCGCGTTCAACGCCGACTTCGACGGCGACCAGATGGCGGTGCACCTGCCGCTGTCGGCGGAGGCGCAGGCCGAGGCGCGGATCCTGATGCTGTCCACCAACAACATCCTCAAGCCGTCGGACGGCAAGCCGGTCACCATGCCCACCCAGGACATGGTCATCGGGCTGTACTGGCTGACCACGCTCAAGGAGAGCGCCGAGGGCGAGGGCCGCGCGTTCGGCTCGGTCGCCGAGGCCGTCATGGCCTACGACCGGGGCGAGCTCGACCTGCAGGCCACCGTCCAGGTCCGGCTGAAGGACGTCCCGCCGCCGCGCGACTGGACGGCCCCCGAGGGCTACGAGCCCGGCCAGCCGTACCGGCTGGAGACCACCCTGGGCCGGGCGCTGTTCAACGAGACGCTGCCCGCCGACTTCCCCTTCGTGAACTACGAGGTCGGGAAGAAGCAGCTGTCGGCGATCGTGAACGAGCTGGCCGAGAGCTACCCCAAGGTGGAGGTCGCCAACGCGCTGGACGCCCTCAAGAGCACCGGTTTCCACTGGGCCACCCGGTCCGGGGTCACCATCTCGATCGAGGACGTCGTCGTCCCGCCGAACAAGGCCACCATCCTCGGCGACTACGAGCGCCAGGCCGACAAGGTCCAGCGCGAGTTCAACCGCGGCCTGATCACCGATGACGAGCGCAAGCAGGAGCTCATCGAGATCTGGAACAAGGCCACGGCCGAGGTCGCGGTCGACATGGAGAAGGCCTTCCCCCGGACCAACCCGGTCTGGATGATGGTCAACTCCGGCGCGCGCGGCAACCCGCTGCAGGTGCGGCAGATCGCCGGTATGCGCGGTCTGGTCTCCAACCCCAAGGGCGAGACCATCCCGCGGCCGATCAAGTCCTCGTTCCGCGAGGGCCTGTCGGTGGTCGAGTACTTCATCTCGACCCACGGCGCCCGGAAGGGCCTGGCCGACACCGCGCTCCGGACCGCCGACTCCGGGTACCTGACCCGGCGGCTGGTGGACGTGGCGCAGGACGTCATCGTCCGCGAGGAGGACTGCGGCACCGACCGCACCATCCCGTTCGAGGTCGCCGACCGGCTGCCGGACGGCACGCTGGTGAAGCCCGCGACCTCGGAGACCAGCCTGGTCGGGCGGACCATCGCCGAGGAGGTCGTGGTCGACGGGACGGTCATCTTCCCGGCCGACACCGACCTGTCCGACACGGTGGTGTCCCGCCTGGTCGAGGCGGGCGTCGACAAGGTGCGCACCCGCAGCGCCCTGGTCTGCGAGGCCAAGATCGGCGTCTGCGCGGCGTGCTACGGCCGCTCGCTGGCCACCGGCAAGCGGGTGGACGTCGGTGAGGCCGTCGGCATCATCGCGGCGCAGTCCATCGGTGAGCCCGGCACCCAGCTGACGATGCGTACCTTCCACACCGGCGGTGTGGCCGGCGGTGACATCACGCACGGTCTGCCGCGTGTGCAGGAGCTGTTCGAGGCCCGTATCCCCAAGGGCGTGGCCCCGATCAGCGAGGTGGCCGGCCGGGTCAAGATCGACGAGACGGAGAAGACCCGCAAGGTCGTCATCGTCCCGGACGACGGCTCGGAGGAGATCGCCTACCAGGTCCCGATGCGGTCGCGCCTCCTGGTCAAGGAGGGCGAGCGGGTCGTGGTCGGCCAGCAGCTCATCGCGGGTGCGATCAACCCGCACGAGGTGCTGCGGATCCTCGGCCCCCGCGCCGTGCAGCTCCACCTGGTCCAGGAGGTCCAGGAGGTCTACCGGTCGCAGGGTGTGTCGATCCACGACAAGCACATCGAGATCATCGTCCGCCAGATGCTGAAGCGGGTGAACATCCTCGAGTCGGGCGACACCGACCTGCTGCCCGGTGACCTGATCGAGCGGCCGATCTTCGAGGAGCGCAACCGCAACGTGGTGGCCGAGGGCGGGGTGCCCGCCGCGGGCCGCCCGGTCCTGATGGGCATCACCAAGGCCTCGCTGGCCACCGAGTCGTGGCTGTCGGCGGCGTCCTTCCAGGAGACCACCCGGGTCCTCACCGAGGCGGCCATGCACGCCAAGAGCGACCCGCTGCTGGGCCTCAAGGAGAACGTCATCATCGGTAAGCTCATCCCGGCGGGTACCGGCATGCCGCAGTACCGCAACGTCCGGGTGGAGCCGACCGAGGAGGCCAAGGCCGCCGTCTACAGCGTCGGCTCGTACGACGACGGCGCCGAGTACGCCTTCGGCCAGGGCTCGGGCGAGGCCGTGCCGCTGGAGGAGTACGACTTCGGCCAGTACAACCGGTAAGCAGGCGGCACCCGCGAGGGTGAAGCGCACAGAGGCCCCTTCCGAGCCAGTCTCGGGAGGGGCCTCTCGCGTTTCCCGCGGCCCTGCGTCAGCGGCCCGCTCAGCGGGGCTCGGGAAGGTCGAGCACCTCCCGCGGCCTCCGATCGGTCATGTCGCCGCAGCATGCCACGCGCGGCCGACACTTGATCGCGGAAGCACCAGGGGAGTCCCGTGCGGCCGCCCTCCTGCGCGGGACCGGGGCCGTGACCTGGGCTTTCCATCCCTTTCTTTAGGCTTTGCAGCGTTTTGCCGCAGTGGGGCCGGGGACGAACGCTCTCGTTGGCTAATGTGCACGACGGGGGAGGAATCATATGAAAAAGGTCATGACCGGTGTTCTGATCGTCGCCGCCGTCGGGTTCGGCGGAGCGGGAGCGGCCTCCGCGCAGCCGTCCCAGCCGTCCCACGGGGGGAACGCGCGCCAGGACTGCCGCACCTACTCGAGCGTCACCGAGTGCGGCCACCCGCGGCTCGACCAGAAGCAGTGGGCGTGCGTGACCTGGTCGGTCGGGCACGGGATGACCGAACGACGAGCCGCCGTCGAGTGCCGCGCCTTCGAGTGAGCGGCCTCTCGCGCACGCAGGGGGCCGCGCACGCGTGAAGGGGTCCGTCCCGCCGGGGACGGGCCCCTTCGCCGTCCTCCGGGCGCGGTGACGGCGGTGTCGGAGATCATGGACTTCACGGGCCCGGCGGGGTCCGTCGTGAGGAGGGACATGGAGCAGATCAGGCTCGGCGGCACGGGGATGCGGGTCTCGCGTGTCTGCCTCGGGATGATGAGCTATGGGGACCCGAAGGACCGCGAGTGGTTCCTGGCGGAGGGCGACGCCGAGCCGATCGTCCGGAGCGCGGTGGACGCCGGCGTCACCTTCTTCGACACCGCCGACATGTACTCGGTCGGCCGGTCGGAGGAGATCACCGGACGGCTGCTGTCCCGCTTCTTCCGGCGCCGCGACGACTACGTCCTGGCCACCAAGGTCTACTTCCCGATGGGGGAGGGGCCCAACGACCGCGGCCTGTCCCGCAAGCACGTCCTGGCGGCCGTGGACGACTCGCTCCGGCGGCTCGGCACCGATTACGTGGATCTCTACCAGATCCACCGCTGGGACTACGAGACGCCCATCGAGGAGACGATGGAGGCGCTCAACGACATCGTGCGCGCGGGCAAGGCGCGCTACATCGGGGCCTCCAGCATGTTCGCCTGGCAGTTCGCCAAGGCGCAGCACATCGCCGAGGCCAACGGCTGGGCCAGGTTCGTCGCGATGCAGAACCACTACAGCCTGGCCTACCGGGAGGAGGAGCGGGAGATGATCCCGCTCTGCCTGGACCAGGGCGTGGGCGTCATCCCGTGGAGCCCGCTGGCGCGCGGGCTGCTGGCGGGTTCCCGGGGGCGCGGCGGCGAGCGCCGTACCGTACGGGCCAACAGCGACAAGATGGCCGACCAGCTCTACCAGGAGGACGACTTCGCCGTGGTCGACGCCGTCCAGGAGATCGCCGGCGAGCGCGGCGTGCCCATGGCGCAGGTGGCCCTGGCCTGGCTGCTGGGACGTCCCGGGGTCACGGCGCCCATCATCGGGGCGACCAAGCTCGGGCATGTGGAGGACGCGGCCGCCGCGGTAGGGCTGAAGCTGAGCGAGGAGGAGGTGGCGCGGCTGGAGGCCCCCTACCGGCCGCACCCGATCCTCGGCCACTCGTGAGTGAGACGGGCCGCCTCCCGTGTGGGGAGGCGGCCCGCATTGGACTCGATACGGATCGATCTACGGTCAGCGCACCCTGAGGGTCACGGTGTCGGTGTCCGGCCTGAAGTTGGCGTCACCGCCGTACTGGACGGTCACCTTGTGCCTGCCCTCACCCGGGTTCTGCGCGGGCGAGCAGGACGCGGCGCCGTCCTTGACGGTCGCGGTGCACAGCTCCGAGCCGTTCAGGCTGAAGATGACCTGGCCGCCCGCGAGCTTGTCCACCCCGGCCTTGAGCGTGATGGCCGAGCCGTTCACGACGGCGTCGCCGCGCAGATCGGCGTCGCCCTTGCCCACGGTCAGGGTGAGGTTCGCCGACGAGCCCGCGTACACCGAGTCCCCGCCGTAGTGCGCGGTCACCGGGTACGTCCCCGCGGGCAGGTCCGGCGGTGACGCGCATTCGGCCCTGCCGCCGGAGACCTCCGCCGCGCACAGCACCCTGTCGCCCGCCTTGAACTCCACGGTCCCGGTCGCGTCGCGCGGCAGCCCGCTCGCGCCGAGCCTCCCTTCCTCACCGAACTCGGTGTTCTCGTTCTTGGCCGCCGGCGTGGTCTTCGTCCGGGCCTTGCCCGTGGTGAACGACCACACCGGGGACGTGGCGCGGTACCCGTCGGCGTCGGTGGCCTCGGCGTACCAGCTGTAGCGCGTGTCCGGCTTCAGCTCGCCCGCCGGGACCTTCACCCGGGTCCCGGAGGCCATGTCCGCCGCGGAGCCCACCGTCGAGGACGTCAGCGCGGTGACGCCGACGTAGTCGGTGCTGACCTCCCGGGCAGGCGCCTTGATCTCGGACTTGACCGTGAAGTTCTCCAGGTCGCGGTCCCAGTAGTGGTCGCCGTCGCTCAGCACCGAGAACGTCTCGTTGCTGATCGTCTGCGCCTTGGTGTCGAACCCGACGGTGCGCATCCAGCCGCCGCCGGAGGTCGGGACCTCCTGGTAGTCGGCGAGCACCTCGACGATCGTGCGGTCGCCGTCGCGCTTGACGTTCAGCGCGACGCCGTGGACGTGACCCGACAGCACCAGGTCGACGTTCTTGTTGGGCAGCACGATCTCGTCGAAGATCTGCTGTCCGGGCCCGTAGTAGGCGCCGCCGACGGTGATGTACTGGTGGGTCGCGATCACCACGTTGTGCTCGGGATGCGCCTTGATCACCTTGTTGGCCCAGGCGATCTCCTCGGCCCCCAGGCTCCAGTCCAGGTACATGACCAGGTAGTCCGCGCCCGGGGTGGAGACGATGTCGTAGTGCTGGACGTTGTCGTCCACCGTGCCGCCGTACCACGGCCTGCCCTTGTAGCGCTGCTCGCCGAAGTGCGTCCGGTAGACCTCGTAGTGGCCGTTGCCGATGTCGTGGTTGCCGGGGACGATGCCGTACGGCAGGCCCGCGTCGTCCCAGGTCTTCATGATCCTGGACGCGTTCGCCCACTCCTGGCTGACCCCGGCGTGCTCCACGATGTCACCGGTGTGCACGCCGTAGCCGATGTTGCGCGCATGCCGGTTGGTGATCGCCCAGTCCACCATCTTCTGGTAGGTCTCGGGCTCCCGCTCGGAGTAGTGCTGGGTGTCGGTCATCCAGGCGAACACGGCGTCCTTCTCCGAGATCACCGACGCGGCGACGTCCTGCACCATCACGCGGGCCCTGCCGTCCCGGACGGTCTGCCCGATGTCGGCCTGGCCGCTGAGCGCGAGGTCGGCGCCGCCCTGCCCCTCGGCGAGGAGCTGCCACTTCTGCGTGCCGTAGTTCCACACCGACAGCGCGGCCCGTTGCCCGGCCGGGACCTTCCCGTTCCAGGACACGGTGTAGCGCTGCGCCGCCAGCCCGGGGGGCACCTCCATCTCGAACTGCTGGAACGGGTAGGCGCCGGTGCCCTTGGACGTGGTCACCTTGCCGTCCTTGGCCTTCAGCGCCTCGACCGCGGTGCCGTCCAGCGCGTCGCCGGCGGCGCGGCCCGGGACGGCGGCCGTCGACGACCCCTGCGTCGCGGTGCCGGTCCCCTCGGCGAAGTCGCCCTTGTACGCCCACTTCACGGCCACGTCGACCGGGTCGCCGGCGGGGTCGGCCACCTTCACGCCCAGCGTGGTGTCGCTGGGCGAGCGGTCGGTGGCCCCGTCGGCCGGGTCCGGGTCCGACGGCGTCAGCGGGTAGTTGCCGATCGTCTCGAACTTCACGGTCTTCTCGGTGGTGTTGCCGAGCTTGTCGACCGCCTTGGCGACCAGCGTGTGCGCGCCGTCCTTCAGCTCGTCGGCGGTGAACCGGGTGCCGTTGGCGACGGTCCTGCCGTCCAGGGTGATCTCGACCGACTCGACGGCGTGCGGGTCGCCGGCGGCGACGTCGACGACGAACGGCGCCTCCTTGTACCGCTTGCCCGCCTCGGGGCTCTTGACCGTCACCTCGGGGCCGGTGTTGTCCACGACCACCGACGCCGTGGCGGTGCGCCTGCTGCCCTCCTTCGAGGCGACGACCTTGTGCGTGCCGTCGGCGACCCCGCTGGAGTCCCAGTGCGCCACGTACTCGGTGCGGTAGGACGCCGGGACGTTCAGCGTGAACGCCTTGTAGTACGCCTTGGGCGTGATGTTGTCCCCGATGCGCAGGACCTCGTCCGGGGGCACCGACGGGTCGCGCAGGACCTGCCCGGCCCCGAACTCCAGCCGCGCGTCGCGGATCTGGAAGTCGTCGTTGTTGTTGGCGCCGCCCTCGTCGACCGGCGCCTGCGCGCTGCCCGTGCGGACCCAGACGGTGTTCTGGCCCTCCCGCAGCTTCGCCCACGGGACGGTCACCCTGGCCTCGGCGAAGTTCGTCACCGTGCCCAGCTTGGGCTCGGCCAGCAGCTCCCCGTTCAGCCAGATGCTGTTGCGGAAGCCGCCGGTCTGGTAGTCGTGGGCCTGGAAGACGAACTCGGGGTCGGGCGCGTCGCGCGACTCGACCGGCAGCTTCGCGTCGCCCACGCTGATCGACACCGGCCCGTCGCTGCCCGCGACGATCTCCCGCCCGCCGGCGACCACGTCGCCGTCGGCCAGGCTCATCGTCACCGGCGCGCTGTGGTCCACGTGGACCTCGGCGCGCGCCACCCGGGAGCCGTCCTTTGCCTTGGCGACCACCTCGTAGGTGCCGGCCTTGAGCGCCGCGGTGTCCCAGGTGTGGGTCTGCTGGGCGAGCAGCTGCTCGTCCGGCATCGCGATCGTCCAGTCCTGGTACCGGGTCATCCCGGCGCTGTCCCCGATCCTGAAGACCGTGCCCGGCGTCACCGCCGGGTCGGCCGCGCCGGTCCCGTCGTCGAAACCGAGCCGCATGTCACGGACCGAGAAGTCGTCGTTGTTGTTGACCGGGTCGTTGTTCATGGTGGTGCTGCCGGTCAGCACGCGGACGGTGTTGGCACCGGCCTTGAACGCCGTCGCAGGGACGCGCGCCGTCACCCGGCTGTAGCCGCCGGCGTTCACCGCCGGCTCGGCCACCTTGACGCCGTTGACCCAGATGCTGTTCTTGAAACCCGACCCGGCCTCGAAGCCGTCGGCGGCGAAGCTGACGGCGATCTTCGGGGCGGTGGTCGCGACCTCCTTGTCCTGCCCGTCGACGGTGAGGGACACCGGCTCGCGGTCCTGCCGGTCGGTCGCCGCCAGCACGACCTTCCCGGTGAGGATGTCCCCGTCCTCGACCGACAGCCAGATGCCGTTCTCGACGGCGCCCGTGGCCATGGCGGCCCCCGCCCCGCCCAGCGCGACGGCGAGCGCGGCCGTGACCGCGATCGGCGCCCGGAGTCTTCGCCACGTCCTGTGACGATGTCTCATCTCAGACCTTCCTGTATTCCGGCGAGATTCATCACCGCGGTAGCGGTGATCGCGCAACCGGCGAGCGTGATGCCGGTCGCGGCGACAAGGGGTGCCAGCCGTGCCGCGAGGCGGACGGCGGCGTGGGAGCGGGTCCGGCCGGCCCTGAGCACCAGGGCCCTGCCGTAGAGGGCGGCCAGGCCGGTGGCGAACAGCACCACGGCCATGCCGCAGCCGAAGATGACGACCAGTGCGAGCGCGAAGCCGGTGCGCCCGCTGAACAGCCCGGACAGCAGCACCAGGAACGCCGAGGGCGACGGCGTGAGCCCGCCGGACACGCCCAGCAGCACCAGCCCGGGCCGCCCGGGCCCCTCCTGCCCGTGTCCGTGCCCGTGGCCATGTCCGTGTCCGTGGCCATGTCCGTGTCCGTGGTCGTGCCGGTGGGCGCGGCCGGAGAGGTGGCGCCGCAGCAGCCACCCGCCGAGGACGACGACCATGACGCCGCCGGCCAGCTGCAGCCCGGCGGTGAGCTCCTCCATCCGGACCAGGTCCGAGAGGGACAGGAAGGTCCAGGCCACCGCGATGGCCAGCACGGAGACGGTGTGCATCACCGCGACGCTGAGGCCCAGGTACGCCGCGTCCCGGACGCGGCCGCGCGCGCCGATCAGGTAGGCGGCGGCCAGGCTCTTGCCGTGCCCGGGCCCGGCGGCGTGCGCGGCGCCGGCGACGAACGCGACCGCGAGCGCGGCCGGGGCGAAGCCGGGGGAGTCGACGAACGCGAGCAGCCGCTCGTGGAACGCCGCCCCGAAGTCGGGCAGATCGATGATCACGAGGCCGCGCGCCGTCCACCGGAGCGGCCCCGCCGGGCGCGCACCCGCCGGGTGCGGAGCACCACCGCTCCCGCCGCCGCGGCGGCCACGGCCGCCGCCACGGCGAGCCACGCGGCCGTGCCGGGCCCGGACGCGCCCGCCGCGGAACGATCCAAAGACCACGAGCGCGTCGCCGCGCTCCTGGTGTAGGTGTGCCGCTCGCCCTGCGCCGTGCTCGCCAGCGTCCGGTACGACGCGTGCAGGTCGGTGAGCATGGTCACGGTGATGTCGGCCGAGGCGACCGGCGCCGGGCAGGCGAACTCCAGCAGCGCGCCGTCGGTCGCGAGGTTCCCGGTCGAGGTCACCTTTCCGGGACAGTCCGTGCCCCTGACGCCCACCCGGATGTTGCGGAGCAGGTACTCCTTGAGCCTGGGCGACCCCGCGAGGGTGACCGCGTCGGACTCGTCCGACTCCTCCGGCACCAGCGCGCCGTCCTTGTAGACGTAGGTGCGCTTGCCGCCCAGGACGCGGAGCGCCAGCGCCAGGGCGGTCAGATCGTCGGCGGCGGCGCGCCAGCGCGCCCGTACCGTGGCGCCCTCGCGGCTGATCTGGAGCGTCTGCGGGTCGCCGAACGGGTGGGCCGCCCGCACCGCCGGGGCCGCCGGGGCCGCTGGGGCCGCGGCCGCGTGCGGCGCGGCGGGGAGCGGGGCCAGGGCCAGCAGGCCCGCCGATATGAGGCAGGTCACCGGCGCCCGCCACCGTGTACGCCGGTGGGGCGCGTGCGCGGCGTCCCGCGCGCCGCGTACGGTCGTCGCCGGGAGGGCTCTCGTCCGGTCCGCCTGATCTCCGTGCATGGCGACAAACCGTAGAAATCAGGAGGTTTCAGAACTTGGTGATCTTAAAGACGGGGTACGGCCACCAGGTGAACGTTCAAAGATCCGGGAACCCGCGGCCGGACCGGAGAACGCCCGCGTGTCCGGCGGGTTTTCCGTGCCGATGATTTGCGATACCACCGGCGATCGGGGCAGGCTTGGGGACGAAAGTCCCCAGCGTGGTGAGGCCACCACACCAGGGAACGGCACAGGTACTGGAGGCCGCGTTATGCGCCACGCGTCTCCGGGTGGACGGGCACGGGCCTGGGAGAGGGAAACGCCCAGGACAACGGCGCTGAAGGAGCCCGACGATGACCGATCAAGACGGCACGCAGGGTCCGCAGTGGCCGTTGCCTGACGACAAGGACACCCCGGCCGGCGAGCAGAAGCCGCAGCCGGAACAGAACGAGCCGCCCGCGCGGCCGCTCGGAGACCGCACGGTGATCTTCGGGGCGCCCCAGCTGGGGGGCCAGCAGCCGCCCGCGCCGCCCGCGCCCGCCGCGCAGCCGCCGCATCCCCCGCAGGCACCGCCGCGCGAGGAGCGGTCCACGCCGCCTCCCCCTCCGCCCACGATGATCGAGCCGATCCAGGTGCCGCGGCCCGAGCCGGAGGGGCCGCCGCAGCCGCCCCAGCCGCCCTTCGGGGCTCCGCAGGAGCCGCAGCAGTACGGACAGCCTCCCGCCCCCGCTCCCGGCGGGTACGGGCAGCCTCAGCAGCCCTACGAGCAGCAGCCCTACGGCCAGCAGCCGTATGAGCAGCAGCAGCAGCCGTACGAGCAGCAGCCGTACGGTCAGGCCCCCCAGCCTCCCCAGGCCCCGCAGGGCGTGCCTCAGGAGCCGCAGCAGGGCTTCGGCGCTCCTCCGGTGACCCCGACCTTCGACCAGCCGACGACCTTCGACCAGCCGCAGGCCCCCGGCTACGGCCAGCCGCCCTTCCCGGGTGCGGGCCAGCCGCAGGGCGCTCCCGAGTCGGGCCCGCAGGCCGGCCAGCTGCCGCAGCAGTCGGCCGAGTCCGAGGCGGCCACCGACCGCACGCTGATCGTCCCGGGTCCGGGCACCGGCGCCCCGGCGGCCGACCAGCAGCAGCCCCCGGCCCGGCCGCCCATCGACGACCAGGCGACGCTGCACTGGTCGCCGGGCACCGACATCCCGGTCGCGACGGGCCCCGAGCGCAAGCAGCCGTCCGAGGCGCCGCCCGAGCCGTGGCAGGCGCCGACGCCGCCGTCCACGCCCGAGCCGTGGCAGGGCGAGCCCCAGGGCCAGGGCGGCGCGCAGCAGGGGCCGGGCGACCACGACCGCACGCTGATGGTGCCGCCGCCCGACTCGGGCTTCGGCGCCGCCCCGTCCGGCCAGGAGCCCCCCGCCTTCGGCCAGGAGCCCCCGGCGTTCGGCGCCCCGGCGCAGGCCGGCGGCCAGGGTGAGGACGCGCAGTCGACGCAGGCGTTCGACCCCTCGTCCCAGGGCCAGGGGCCGCTGGGCGGCGACGCCCCGGCCAACGCCGACCAGACCCGCATGGACATCGGCCAGCAGGGGTGGGGACAGCACGGCCAGCAGGCCCAGCAGGGTTACGGCCAGCAGGGCCAGCAGAGCCAGCCGGGGCAGCAGCAGGGCTACGGCCAGCAGCCCTACGGTCAGCAGGGCTACGGCCAGCCCGGGCAGCAGCAGGGCCAGCAGGGGTACGGCCAGCAGCAGTACGGCCAGCCGGGCGAGCAGCAGCAGGGCCAGCAGGCCCAGTACGGCCAGCAGCCCCAGCAGCAGGGGCAGTACGGCCAGCAGCAGCCGCAGCAGCAGGGACAGTACGGCCAGCAGTACGGCCAGCCCACCACCTACGGCGGCGCCGAGGGCGGCTCCGGCAAGGGCGGCGGCGGCAGCAAGAACCTGCTCCTGATCGTCGGCGGCGTGGTGGCCGTGCTGGTCATCCTCGCCGTCGTCTATTTCGCCTTCCTCCGCTAGGGAAGGTCAAAAACTCGGCCAGATCTTCCCCAACCCGGGGTCGCCGGGTGACAATGCCGACGGGTCTTCCGCCTCTCGCGGCGGGAACACTCGTCGGCATTCGTCCGTTCTGGAGACGGAAAAGCGGCGCCTCGGGGCGTCGCGGGCTTGCGCTGGAAGGGGCGGGCACGGTAGTGCGCCGCTCGCTTTGCACTTTGGCGCGCGTCTGGGTAATCTCTTCCTTCGTGCCCGCAGTATGCGGGCCGCTCTGCGTGCGCGCGGATCGGGCCACTTCAGGTGGCGTCCGCCGCGCCGCGCCAAACTCCCCGGCTTGATTCGGCCCCTGGGGGCCGGGCGGTGGTGTGCGGGTCTGGTCTCGGAAGAGCGCGACACGCCCGACCGCGTGGGTCGGAGAGAGTCGGGAAACCGGCAGGTCACAGCCACACGAGTGGTGGTGATATGGGCCCCACACGGGTGTGGTCCAGGCAGTAACAAGACTTACCGGCTCGGTACGAGGGAAGACGGAGACGCGGTGCCCACGATCCAGCAGCTGGTCCGGAAGGGCCGCCAGGACAAGGTGACCAAGAACAAGACGCCTGCGCTGAAGGGCAGCCCCCAGCGCCGGGGTGTCTGCACGCGCGTCTACACGACGACGCCCAAGAAGCCCAACTCCGCGCTGCGCAAGGTCGCTCGTGTCCGGCTGTCCAGCGGGATCGAGGTCACGGCCTACATCCCGGGCGTCGGTCACAACCTGCAGGAGCACTCGATCGTGCTCGTGCGCGGCGGCCGTGTGAAGGACCTCCCGGGCGTCCGGTACAAGATCATTCGCGGCACGCTGGACACCCAGGGCGTCCGTAACCGCAAGCAAGGGCGCAGCCACTACGGCGCGAAGAAGGAGAAGAGCTGACATGCCGCGCAAGGGCCCCGCGGGCAAGCGACAGCTGATCGCTGACCCGGTCTACAACTCGCCGCTGGTGACCGCGCTGGTGAACAAGATTCTCCTGGACGGCAAGCGGTCCATCGCGCAGAACATCGTGTACGACGCCCTGGAGGGCGCCCGCGAGAAGACCGGCAACGACCCGGTCGTCACGCTCAAGCGCGCGCTCGACAACGTCAAGCCCACCCTGGAGGTGCGCAGCCGCCGCGTCGGTGGCGCGACCTACCAGGTCCCGGTGGAGGTGCGGCCCGCCCGCAGCACCACCCTCGCGTTGCGGTGGCTGGTGGTGTACGCCCGGCAGCGTCGCGAGAAGACCATGACCGAGCGGCTGATGAACGAGCTGCTCGACGCCAGCAACGGCCTCGGCGCCTCGGTGAAGAAGCGCGAGGACACCCACAAGATGGCGGAGTCCAACAAGGCCTTCGCCCACTACCGCTGGTAACCCCGGCGGACCAGGACCCAACACGAGACGACGCGAGGACACAGTGGCTACCAAAACCGGTGTAGACCTGGCCAAGGTCCGCAACATCGGGATCATGGCCCATATCGACGCGGGCAAGACCACGACGACCGAGCGGATCCTGTACTACACGGGTATCAGCTACAAGATCGGCGAGGTCCACGACGGCGCCGCGACCATGGACTGGATGGAGCAGGAGCAGGAGCGGGGAATCACCATCACCTCCGCGGCCACCACCTGCGAATGGCCGGTCGAGGACGTCAAGCACACGATCAACATCATCGACACCCCCGGGCACGTGGACTTCACCGTCGAGGTGGAGCGCAACCTGCGGGTGCTCGACGGCGCGGTCGCGGTGTTCGACGGCGTGGCCGGTGTGGAACCGCAGTCCGAGACCGTGTGGCGCCAGGCCGACCGGTACAGCGTGCCGCGCATGTGCTTCGTCAACAAGCTCGACCGGGTCGGCGCGGAGTTCCACCGCTGCGTCGACATGATCGAGAACCGTCTCAACGCCACACCGCTGGTGCTGCAGCTGCCGATCGGCGCCGAGGCCGACTTCAAGGGCGTCATCGACCTGGTGACGATGAAGGCCCTGGTCTGGAACGAAGAGGCCAAGCTCGGCGAGATGTACGACACGCTCGAGATCCCCGACACCCACGTCGACGCCGCCCGCGAGTGGCACGACAAGCTGGTGGAGACCCTCGCCGAGAACGACGACGAGGTCATGGAGTTGTACCTGGAGGGCGAGGAGCCCACCGTGGAGCAGCTCTACGCGGGCATCCGCCGCGCGACGATCGCCGCCAAGCTGACCCCGGTCACCTGCGGCACCGCCTTCAAGAACAAGGGCGTGCAGCCGCTGCTGGACGCGATCGTCCGCTACCTGCCCTCCCCGCTGGACGTCGAGGCCATCGAGGGCCACGCCGTCCGCGACGAGGAGAAGGTGCTGACCCGCAAGCCGAGCGAGGAGGAGCCCTTCTCCGCGCTGGCGTTCAAGATCATGAGCGACCCGCACCTCGGCAAGCTGACCTTCGTCCGCGTCTACTCGGGCGTGATGGAGTCCGGCGCCACCGTGATGAACTCCGTCAAGGAGCGCAAGGAGCGGATCGGCAAGATCTACCGGATGCACGCCAACAAGCGCACCGAGATCGAGCGCGCGGGCGCCGGCGACATCGTCGCGGTGATGGGGCTCAAGCAGACCACCACCGGTGAGACGCTGAGCGACGACAAGGACCCGATCGTCCTGGAGTCGATGAACTTCCCGGCGCCGGTCATCCACGTCGCGATCGAGCCGAAGACCAAGGCCGACCAGCAGAAGCTGGGCACCGCGATCCAGCGGCTGGCCGAGGAGGACCCGTCCTTCCAGGTCCGCACCGAGGAGGAGACCGGTCAGACGGTCATCTCCGGCATGGGCGAGCTGCACCTGGAGATCCTCGTCGACCGGATGAAGCGCGAGTTCAAGGTCGACGCCAACGTGGGCAAGCCGCAGGTCGCCTACCGCGAGACCGTGACCCGCAAGGTCGAGAAGGTCGAGTACACCCACAAGAAGCAGACGGGTGGCTCCGGCCAGTTCGGCCGCGTGATCATCGACCTGGAGCCGCTCGGCGAGGGCAACGACGGGTACGAGTTCGAGAACAAGGTCACCGGTGGCCGCATCCCGCGGGAGTACATCCCGTCGGTGGACGCCGGGTGCCAGGAGGCCGCCGAGTTCGGCGTGCTGGCCGGGTACCCGATGGTGGGCGTCAAGGTCACCCTGCAGGACGGCGCCTACCACGACGTGGACTCCTCGGAGATGGCGTTCAAGGTCGCCGGTTCCATGGCGTTCAAGGAGGCCGCCCGCAAGGCGTCCCCCACGCTGCTGGAGCCCATGATGGCGGTCGAGGTCACCACGCCCGAGGAGAACATGGGCGATGTCATCGGCGACCTCAACAGCCGGCGCGGTCAGGTCCAGTCGATGGACGAGCGCTCGGGGATGCGGGTCGTGAAGGCCCTCGTGCCCCTCTCGGAGATGTTCGGCTACGTGGGTGATCTGCGCAGCAAGACCCAGGGCCGGGCTGTTTTCACCATGCAGTTCGACTCCTACGCCGAGGTTCCCGGGAACGTCGCGCAGGAGATCATCGCCAAGGCTCGGGGCGAGTAGGCGAGTCTCCGGGCCTGCCCCAGATCACCAGCCAACATACGAAGCGGTCGGGATGCCGGCCGAGGAATCGCAACAAGGAGCAACCAGTGGCGAAGGCCAAGTTCGAGCGGACCAAGCCGCACGTGAACATCGGCACCATCGGTCACATCGACCACGGTAAGACCACGCTTACCGCGGCGATCACCAAGGTGCTCCACGACAAGTACCCCGACCTCAACCCCTTCACGCCGTTCGAGGACATCGACAAGGCGCCGGAGGAGCGCGAGCGCGGTATCACGATCTCGATCGCGCACGTGGAGTACCAGACCGAGGCCCGGCACTACGCGCACGTGGACTGCCCCGGTCACGCCGACTACATCAAGAACATGATCACCGGTGCCGCGCAGATGGACGGCGCGATCCTCGTGGTCGCCGCCACCGACGGCCCGATGCCGCAGACCAAGGAGCACGTGCTGCTCGCCCGCCAGGTCGGCGTGCCCTACATCGTCGTCGCGCTGAACAAGTGCGACATGGTCGACGACGAGGAGATCCTGGAGCTCGTCGAGCTCGAGGTCCGCGAGCTGCTCTCGGAGTACGAGTTCCCGGGCGACGACGTCCCGGTCGTGCGCGTCTCCGCCTTCCAGGCGCTGCAGGGCGACGAGAAGTGGGGCCAGTCGATCGTCGAGCTCATGGACGCCGTCGACGAGAACGTCCCCGAGCCGGTCCGCGACACCGAGAAGCCGTTCCTGATGCCGATCGAGGACGTCTTCTCGATCACCGGCCGCGGCACCGTGGTGACCGGCCGGATCGAGCGCGGCGTGGTCAACGTCAACGAGACCGTCGACATCATCGGCATCAAGACCGAGTCGACCTCGACCACGGTCACCGGCGTCGAGATGTTCCGCAAGCTGCTCGACCAGGGCCAGGCCGGTGACAACGTCGGCCTGCTGCTGCGCGGCATCAAGCGCGAGGACGTCGAGCGCGGCCAGTGCGTCATCAAGCCGGGCACCAACACCCCGCACACCGAGTTCGAGGCGCAGGTCTACATCCTGTCCAAGGACGAGGGCGGCCGGCACACGCCGTTCTTCAACAACTACCGTCCGCAGTTCTACTTCCGGACCACCGACGTGACCGGTGTGGTGAACCTCCCCGAGGGCACCGAGATGGTCATGCCGGGCGACAACACCGAGATGCGCGTTGAGCTGATCCAGCCCATCGCCATGGAGGAGGGCCTGAAGTTCGCCATCCGCGAGGGCGGCCGGACCGTGGGCGCGGGTCGCGTCACCAAGATCCTCAAGTAACACCCTCGTCGACGCGGCGGCCCGGCCGCTCGGCCGGCCGGGCCGCCGCGTCACGACAGCAGAAACCCAGCGGCACTACCAGCAAAGGACACCGAGGCCACCATGGCGGGACAGAAGATCCGCATCCGGCTCAAGGCCTACGACCACGAGGTCATCGACACCTCCGCGAAGAAGATCGTTGAGACGGTGACGCGGACGGGCGCCAAGGTCGCGGGCCCGGTGCCGCTGCCGACCGAGAAGAACGTGTACTGCGTCATCCGCTCGCCGCACAAGTACAAGGACTCGCGCGAGCACTTCGAGATGCGCACGCACAAGCGGCTGATCGACATCATCGATCCCACGCCCAAGACGGTCGACTCGCTGATGCGGCTCGACCTTCCGGCCGGCGTTGACATCGAGATCAAGCTCTAGCTCTAAGGGACGCACCGAGAGATGAGTACGCAGAGGAAGGGCGTCCTGGGCGAGAAGCTCGGCATGACCCAGGTCTTCGACGATGAGGGCCGGATCGTTCCGGTGACCGTCGTCCAGGCCGGGCCGTGTGTTGTCACCCAGCTCCGCACCCAGGAGAAGGACGGCTACAGCGCCGTCCAGCTCGGGTACGGGCAGATCGACCCGCGCAAGGTGAACAAGCCGCGCACGGGTCACTTCGAGAAGGCCGGCGTCACGCCGCGCCGCTACCTCGTCGAACTGCGGGCCGACGACACCACCGGGTACGAACTCGGCCAGGAGATCACCGTTGAGCTCTTCGAGGCCGGCCAGAAGATCGACGTGACCGGCACGAGCAAGGGCAAGGGCACCGCGGGTGTCATGAAGCGCCACGGGTTCAAGGGCCTCGGCGCCTCGCACGGCACCCAGCGCAAGCACCGTTCGCCGGGTTCGATCGGCGGCTGCGCGACCCCGGGTCGCGTCTTCAAGGGCCTGCGCATGGCGGGGCGGCACGGCAACGCCCGCACCACCGTCCAGAACCTGACCGTCCACGCCATCGACACCGAGAAGAACCTGCTGCTGATCAAGGGCGCGGTTCCCGGTCCGAACGGCGGCGTGGTGCTGGTCCGCGACGCTGTGAAGGGAGCGGGCAAGTGACCTCGAAGCTGGACATCGACCTGCCTGCCGAGATCTTCGACGCCAAGACGAGCGTGCCGCTGATCCACCAGGTCGTGGTGGCGCAGCTGGCCGCGGCGAGGCAGGGCACGCACGCCACCAAGACCCGCGGCGACGTCCGCGGCGGTGGCAAGAAGCCGTACCGGCAGAAGGGCACCGGCCGGGCCCGCCAGGGCTCCACCCGGGCGCCGCAGTTCGCCGGCGGTGGCACCGTGCACGGCCCGCAGCCGCGCGACTACTCGCAGAAGACGCCCAAGAAGATGAAGGCCGCCGCGCTGCGCGGCGCCCTGTCCGACCGCGCCCGCTACGGCCGGGTGCACGTCGTCGACAACCTCATCGAGGGCGACACCCCGAAGACGAAGACGGCGCTGACGGCGCTGCGCGAGGTCAGCCAGGCCAAGCGCGTCCTCCTGGTCCTGGACCGCGAGGACGAGGTGACCTGGAAGAGCCTGCGCAACGAGCCGAGCGTGCACGTCATCGTCTCCGACCAGCTCAACACCTACGACGTGCTGATCAACGACGACGTCGTCTTCACGCAGGCGGCCTACGACGAGTTCATCGCGCGTGCGAGCAAGAAGAAGGAGGCGGCGAAGTGACCAAGATCGCCGACCCCCGTGACGTCATCATCGCGCCGGTCGTCTCGGAGAAGAGCTACGGGCTGCTGGACGAGAACAAGTACACCTTCCTCGTCCGCCCCGACGCGAACAAGACGCAGATCAAGCAGGCCGTCGAGGCGGTGTTCAACGTCAAGGTGACGAGCGTGAACACCCTCAACCGGCCGGGCAAGCGCAAGCGCACCCGGTTCGGCTACGGCAAGCGCAAGGACACCAAGCGCGCCATCGTCAGCCTGGCCGAGGGCGAGCGGATCGACATCTTCGGCGGTCCGGCCTAACCGCCGGAGCCTCCGGAGCAGACAAGGGATGAACGAATAAGATGGGCATCCGTAACTACAAGCCGACGACTCCGGGTCGTCGCGGCTCCAGCGTGGCCGACTTCGTCGAGGTCACGCGCCGCGAGCCCGAGAAGTCGCTGCTGCGACCGCTCCCCAAGAAGGGCGGCCGCAACAACCACGGCCGCATCACCACCCGGCACCAGGGCGGCGGGCACAAGCGCGCGTACCGGCTGATCGACTTCCGCCGGCACGACAAGGACGGCGTCCCGGCCAAGGTCGCGCACATCGAGTACGACCCCAACCGCACCGCGCGGATCGCGCTGCTGCACTACGTGGACGGCGAGAAGCGCTACATCCTCGCCCCGCGCGGTCTGAAGCAGGGCGACCGGGTCGAGAACGGGCCGGGCTCGGACATCAAGCCGGGCAACTGCCTGCCGCTGCGCAACATCCCGACCGGTACGGTCGTGCACGCCATCGAGCTGCGGCCCGGCGGCGGCGCCAAGATCGCCCGCAGTGCGGGCGCGGGCGTCCAGCTGCTGGCCAAGGAGGGCAAGTACGCCACGCTGCGCATGCCCTCGGGCGAGATGCGCATGGTGGACGTGCGCTGCCGCGCCACGGTCGGCGAGGTGGGCAACGCCGAGCAGTCGAACATCAACTGGGGCAAGGCCGGCCGGATGCGCTGGAAGGGCAAGCGCCCGACCGTCCGCGGTGTGGCCATGAACCCGATCGACCACCCGCACGGTGGTGGTGAGGGCAAGACCTCTGGTGGCCGGCACCCGGTGAACCCCCAGGGCAAGAAGGAAGGCCGCACTCGCCAGGCCAACAAGTCGAGCGACCGGCTGATCGTCCGTCGTCGCAGCAAGAAGAAGCGGTAGGAGTCGCTCGTCATGCCACGTAGCCTCAAGAAGGGCCCCTTCGTGGACGACCACCTGATGAAGAAGGTGGACGGCCAGAACGAGAAGGGCACCAAGAACGTCATCAAGACGTGGTCGCGGCGCTCCATGATCGTGCCGGAGATGATCGGTCACACGATCGCCGTGCACGACGGCCGCAAGCACGTGCCGGTGTTCATCACCGACGCCATGGTGGGTCACAAGCTCGGTGAGTTCGCGCCGACCCGCACCTTCCGCAGCCACGTCAAGGAAGACCGCCGCAGCCGTCGTGGCTAAGCGCGGGCAGTAGATCGTAGGAGAGAGGGAACAGCGATGGAAGCCAGGGCCCAGGCGCGGTTCATCCGCGTCACGCCCAGGAAGGCCCGCCGCGTGGTGGACCTCATCCGCGGCCTGCCCGCCGCGGAGGCTCAGGCGGTGCTGCGGTTCGCCCCCCAGGCTGCGAGCGAGCCTGTGGGCAAGGTGCTGGCGAGTGCCATCGCCAACGCCGAGCACAACTTCAAGCTCGACACCGACACGCTCGTCGTCAGCAAGGCGTACGTGGACGAGGGGCCGACGCTGAAGCGCTTCCGCCCCCGCGCGCAGGGCCGGGCGTACCGGATCAACAAGCGCACCAGCCACATCACGGTGATCGTGGAATCGCGGGACGAGGCCTCGACCTCCGGCGGTGGCGGCAAGAAGCAGAGGAGGGCCCGGTAGTGGGTCAGAAGATCAACCCGCACGGGTTCCGGCTCGGCATCACCACCGACCACAAGAGCGTGTGGTTCGCCGACAAGCTCTACAAGGACTACGTCAAGGAAGACGTCCAGATCCGGCGCATGCTGCAGAAGGGCATGGACCGGGCGGGCATCTCCAAGGTGGAGATCGAGCGGACCCGTGACCGTGTCGAGGTCAACATCCACACCGCCCGGCCGGGCATCGTCATCGGCCGCCGCGGCGCGGAGGCCGAGCGGCTCCGGGGCGACCTGGAGAAGCTGACCGGCAAGCAGGTGCGGCTGAACATCCTCGAGGTGAAGAACCCCGAGATCGACGCCCAGCTCGTCGCGCAGGGCGTGGCCGAGCAGCTGTCCAGCCGGGTGGCGTTCCGCCGCGCGATGCGCAAGGCGATCCAGTCGGCGATGAAGTCCGGTGCCAAGGGCATCAAGGTCCAGTGCGGCGGGCGCCTGGGCGGGGCGGAGATGTCCCGTTCGGAGTTCTACCGCGAGGGCCAGGTCCCGCTGCACACGCTGCGCGCCGACATCGACTACGGCTTCTACGAGGCCCGGACGACCTTCGGCCGCATCGGCGTCAAGGTGTGGATCTACAAGGGCGAGGCCGCGGCGACCCGCGCCGAGCGCGAGCAGCAGGCCGCGCAGCAGCGCGCCGCCGGCGGTGGCGGCGGCCGTGAGCGCCGCGGCGGCGACCGTCGTGGCGGCGGCCGCGGTGGCCGTGGCGGCCGCGGCGGCGAGCGCGGTGGCGGTGGCGGCGGCGGCGAGCGCGCGCCCAAGCAGCAGCAGAGTTCAGAGCAGCAGGCCCAGGCGACCGAGGCTGCTGCGAGTGGTGAGGGGAGCTGAAGTAGCCGATGCTGATCCCTCGCAAGGTCAAGCACCGTAAGCAGCACCACCCGAAGCGCCGGGGCATGGCCAAGGGCGGCACCAGGGTGACCTTCGGCGAGTTTGGCATCCAGGCCGTCGAGGGCGCGTACGTGACGAACCGGCAGATCGAGGCCGCGCGTATCGCGATGACCCGTCACATCAAGCGTGGCGGCAAGGTCTGGATCAACATCTTCCCGGACCGTCCGCTGACCAAGAAGCCCGCCGAGACCCGCATGGGCTCCGGCAAGGGCTCGGTCGAGTGGTGGGTGGCCAACGTGAAGCCGGGCCGCGTGATGTTCGAGATCTCCTACCCGAACGAGCAGATCGCTCGGGAGGCCCTCACCCGCGCGATCCACAAGCTGCCCATGAAGTGCAAGATTGTTAAGCGAGAGGTGGGTGAGTCCTGATGGCCAAGGGTCTTACCGCCGACGATCTGCGGACCGAGCCCGAGGACGTCCTGGTCACCAAGCTCAAGGAGGCGAAGGAGGAGCTTTTCAACCTTCGCTTCCAGGCCGCGACCGGCCAGCTGGAGAGCCACGGGCGGCTGCGCACCGTGAAGCGCGAGATCGCCCGCATCTACACCGTGATGCGGGAGCGCGAGCTCGGCATCGTCACGGTCGCCGAGGAGACCGAAGCCGCGTCCGCGGAGGGCAACGATGACTGAGCAGCAGACCGAGCAGCGGCACACCCGCAAGGTCCTGGAGGGCCTGGTGGTCAGCGACAAGATGGACAAGACCGTGGTCGTGTCCGTCGAGGACCGCATCACCCACCGCCGCTACCACAAGGTGATCCGCCGGACCACCAAGTACAAGGCGCACGACGAGGCCAACGAGTGTGGCGTCGGCGACCGCGTCCGTCTCATGGAGACCCGCCCGCTCTCGGCCACCAAGCGCTGGCGCGTGGTGGAGATCCTCGAGAAGGCCAAGTAATCACTGGTTCCACCAGGCTCCGGGCGCATGAAGGCCCCGGAGAACCGGTGTGACGAACAGGAGTCAACGTGATCCAGCAGGAGTCGCGACTCAAAGTCGCCGACAACACGGGTGCCAAGGAGATCCTTTGCATCCGGGTTCTCGGCGGCTCGGGTCGGCGCTACGCGGGAGTCGGCGACATCATCGTCGCGACGGTGAAGGACGCCCTTCCCGGCGCGGGCGTGAAGAAGGGTGACGTCGTCAAGGCCGTCGTCGTGCGCACCCGCAAGGAGCGCCGGCGCCCGGACGGCTCCTACATCCGCTTCGACGAGAACGCCGCCGTGCTCATCAGGGACGGCGGCGACCCCCGCGGCACCCGCATCTTCGGCCCGGTGGGCCGTGAGCTGCGCGAGAAGAGGTTCATGAAGATCATCTCTCTCGCTCCGGAGGTGCTGTAGTGAAGATCAAGAAGGGCGACGAGGTCGTCGTCATCGCGGGCAAGGACAAGGGCGCGACGGGCAAGGTCCTGCGCGTCGACCCGCGCCGCGAGCGCGTCGTCGTCGAGGGCGTCAACCTCATCACCAAGAACATCAAGGCCGACCAGCAGCGCGCCGGCAAGGAGAGCGGCCGGGTCACGGTCGAGGCGCCGCTGCACGTCAGCAACGTCGCGATCGTCGAGGACGGCAAGCCGGTCCGGGTCGGATACCGCATCAACGAGGACGGGACGAAGGTCCGGGTCTCGCGGCGCAGCGGTAAGGAGATCTGACCATGACCGACACTGTCACCGAGACCGAGCGCCCCGTTCCGCAGCCGCGGCTCAAGCTCCGCTACCGCGAGGAGATCGCGGGCGCGATGCGCGAGCAGTTCGGCTACGCCAACGTGATGCAGATCCCCGGGCTGACCAAGATCGTGGTCAACATGGGGGTCGGCGAGGCCGCCCGCGACGCCAAGGTGATCGAGGGCGCGATCCGCGACCTGTCGGCGATCACCGGCCAGAAGCCGGCCGTGAACCGGGCCCGCAAGTCCATCGCGCAGTTCAAGCTGCGCGAGGGCATGCCGATCGGCGCGCACGTCACGCTGCGCGGCGACCGGATGTGGGAGTTCCTCGACCGGCTGCTGGCCACCGCGCTGCCGCGGATCCGCGACTTCCGCGGGCTGTCCCCCAAGCAGTTCGACGGGAACGGCAACTACACCTTCGGGCTGACCGAGCAGGTCATGTTCCACGAGGTGGACCCGGACAAGATCGACCGCACCCGGGGCATGGACATCACGGTGGTCACCACCGCGAAGACCGACGATGAGGGCCGGGCGCTCCTGAAGCTCCTCGGCTTCCCGTTCAAGGAGAGCTGACCAGAATGGCGAAGAAGTCGCTGATCGCCAAGGCGGCCCGCAAGCCCAAGTTCGGCGTGCGCGCGTACACTCGTTGCTCGCGCTGCGGGCGTCCGCGCTCGGTCTACCGGAAGTTCGGCCTCTGCCGGGTCTGCTTCCGGGAGATGGCCCACCGGGGCGAGCTGCCGGGCATCACCAAGTCCAGCTGGTGACGGTCTCCGTACCGTCGCCCAGCGTGTAATAACCACCCGGGCGCCTGAGCAAGGCGTCCACGACCGCGCCAAAGGTCCACGGGAGCACCCGAGGAAACCGTGGCGAGGGAGGGCCTGAAGCCCATGACGATGACCGATCCGATCGCAGACATGCTGACGCGTCTGCGGAACGCGAACTCGGCGTACCACGACTCGGTGTCGATGCCGTACTCGAAGATCAAGGCGCACATCTCCGAGATCCTCCAGCAGGAGGGCTACATCTCGGGCTGGAGCGTGGAGGACGCCGAGGTCGGCAAGAAGCTCGTGATCGAGCTGAAGTTCGGCCCGACCCGGGAGCGTTCGATCGCCGGTATCAAGCGCGTGTCGAAGCCGGGTCTGCGGGTGTACGCGAAGAAGGACAACCTGCCCAAGGTGTTGGGCGGACTGGGCGTCGCGATCATCTCGACGTCCTCCGGCCTGATGACCGACCGGCAGGCCGGCAAGCGTGGCGTGGGCGGGGAAGTCCTCGCCTACGTCTGGTGAGGGGAGGGCACTAGAAATGTCGCGTATCGGACGTCTCCCCATCACTGTGCCCAGCGCCGTCGAGGTGAAGATCGACGGCCGGAAGGTCACCGTCAAGGGGCCCAAGGGCGAGCTGCACCACACCGTCGCCGAGCCCATCGAGGTGGCGCTGGAGGACGGCACGGTCACCGTGTCCCGGCCGGATGACGTGAACGTCAACCGGGCGCTGCACGGGCTGACCCGCTCGCTGATCAACAACATGGTGGTCGGTGTCACCGACGGCTACAAGAAGACCCTGGTCATCCAGGGCGTCGGTTACCGTGTGGTGGCCAAGGGCAAGAACCTGGAGTTCTCGCTCGGCTACAGCCACCCGATCACGGTGGAGCCGCCGGAGGGCATCTCCTTCACGGTCGAGCGGCCGACCCAGCTGATCGTCGAGGGCATCGACAAGCAGAAGGTCGGCGAGGTCGCCGCCAACATCCGCAAGCTGCGCAAGCCCGACCCGTACAAGGGCAAGGGCGTGCGGTACGAGGGCGAGCAGATCCGCCGCAAGGTCGGAAAGGCTGGCAAGTGATGCGGGCAAGCAGATCCGCCGGCTGCGTTATTCGGGAAGGCTGGTAAGTAGTCATGGCAGGCACCAAGACCCTGGCCGGCAAGGCCACGTCGGCGCGGGCCAAGTCCCGCAAGCGCCGGCACCTCCGGGTCCGCAAGAAGGTCGTGGGCACCGCCGCGCGGCCGCGCCTGGTCGTGACCCGCTCCAGCCGGCACGTCTTCGTCCAGGTGATCGACGACACCGCGGGCCGCACGCTGGCCTACGGCTCGACGATGGAGGCCGACCTGCGCGCCGACGACGGCGACAAGACGGCCAAGTCCCGCCGGGTCGGCGAGCTGGTGGCGGCCCGCGCCAAGGAGGCCGGGGTCTCCGCGGTGGTGTTCGACCGGGGCGGCAACAAGTACCACGGCCGCGTGGCCGCCGTCGCCGACGGTGCGCGCGAGGGGGGCCTGGAACTCTGATGGCCCTGTCTATCGTCAATGAGAAGAGGAACCACTGATGGCAGCGCAGAGGCGTGGCGGCGGTCAGGGTGGCGACCGTCGCGACGGCCGCCGCGATGACCGTCGCGGTGGCGGCGACAAGGGCCAGGCCTACATCGAGAAGGTCGTGGCGATCAACCGGGTCGCCAAGGTCGTCAAGGGCGGCCGTCGCTTCAGCTTCACCGCCCTGGTGATCGTCGGTGACGGCAACGGCACCGTCGGCGTCGGCTACGGCAAGGCCAAGGAGGTGCCCGCGGCGATCGCCAAGGGCGTCGAGGAGGCCAAGAAGCACTTCTTCAAGGTGCCGCGGATCCAGGGCACCATCCCGCACCTGGTGCAGGCGCGGGACGCGGCGGGCGAGGTCCTGCTGCGCCCGGCCAGCCCCGGTACCGGCGTCATCGCCGGTGGCCCGGTGCGCGCGGTGCTGGAGTGCGCGGGCATCCACGACGTGCTGAGCAAGTCGCTGGGCAGCGACAACGCGATCAACATCGTGCACGCGACGATCGCGGGCCTGAAGGCGCTCAAGCGCCCGGAGGAGATCGCGGCCAAGCGCGGCCTGCCGATCGAGGACGTCGCCCCGGCCGCCATGCTGCGGGCGCGCGCCGCCGGCAGCGAGCCGCGGTCGGAGGTGGCCTCCTGATGGCCAAGCTCAAGATCACGCAGACCAAGTCCGTGATCAGCGAGAAGCAGAACCAGCGTGACACGCTGCGCACCCTCGGTCTGAAGAAGATCGGCCAGAGCGTGGTCCGGGAGGACCGGCCCGAGGTGCTCGGCATGATCCGGACGGTGAACCACCTGGTCTCCGTCGAGGAGGTCGACTGACATGGCGGCTGATCTGAGCAAAGCCGACGCGGAGGCCCAGGAGGGCACCCCGCTGAAGCTGCACGATCTGCGTCCCGCCCCCGGTGCCAACCGCGCCAAGACCCGCAAGGGCCGCGGCGAGGCGTCCAAGGGCAAGACCGCGGGCCGCGGCACCAAGGGCACCAAGGCCCGCAGCACGGTGCCGGTCGGGTTCGAGGGCGGCCAGATGCCCCTGATCCGCCGGATTCCGAAGCTCAAGGGCTTCAAGAACCCGAACCGGGTCGAGTTCCAGGTGGTGAACCTGGACAAGCTGGCCGAGCTGTACCCGGAGGGCGGCGAGGTCACGGCGGAGGACCTGGCGGCGCGGGGCGCGGTGCGCCGCGGCCGTCCGGTGAAGGTGCTCGGCAGCGGCGAGATCTCCGTGGCGGTCCAGGTGAAGGTGCACGCCTTCTCCGGCTCCGCCAAGGAGAAGATCGCGGCGGCCGGCGGTTCCGCCGAAGAACTGTAAAGAAGTACGCCCATGATGCCGGGGACGCGTAGTTCGCTCGCCGGGGCCCGCAGGGTCCCGGCGCCGCGAGGCGCGGCCTCGGCATCATCTGCTGTTAGAGTCTCAGCGGCGGAGGTTCCCCGTTCCAGGGTCGGCCCCGCCATCCAAGGACCCGATTCCGGCCCCTCGGCGGCCAAGGATTCGCCAGTCGCGCAGGAGGAATGGTGCTGACCGCGTTCGCTCGGGCTTTCCGTACGCCGGACCTGCGTAAAAAAATCCTGTTCACGCTCTTCATCATCCTGATCTTCCGGATCGGCTCGGTACTGCCGTCCCCGGGCGTGAACACGGAGGTTCTGCGCGAGACGGCCGAAGCCGCCAGGGAGAGCAACCAGCTCTACGGGCTGGTCGATCTGTTCAGCGGCGGGGCGCTGCTGAAACTGTCGGTGTTCGCGCTGGGCATCATGCCCTACATCACCGCGAGCATCATCCTGCAGCTGCTGACGGTGGTGATCCCGCGGCTGGAGGCCCTCAAGAAGGAGGGCCAGGCCGGCACCACCAAGATCACGCAGTACACCCGGTACCTCACCATCGGGCTGGCGATCCTCCAGGCCACCGGCATCGTCGCGATGGCCAGCACGGGGCAGCTGTTCCAGGGCGTGGCCGGCGGCCAGGACGTGCTCTACGACAACGACATCTTCACGATCCTCACGATCGTGGTCTGCATGACCGCCGGCACCTCGGTGATCATGTGGCTGGGCGAGCTGATCACCGACCGCGGCGTCGGCAACGGCATGTCCATCCTGATCTTCACCCAGGTGGTCGCGGTCTTCCCCGGCCAGTTCTGGAGCATCTTCACCTCCAAGGGCGGCTTCGTCTTCACCGTGGTCATCCTGGTCGGCCTCGCGATCATGGCGGGCGTCGTGTTCGTCGAGCAGGCCCAGCGGCGGATCCCGGTGCAGTACGCCAAGCGCATGGTGGGCCGCCGGATGTACGGCGGGACGTCCACCTACATCCCGCTGAAGGTGAACCAGGCGGGAATCATCCCCGTGATCTTCGCCTCATCGCTTCTGTACCTGCCGGTGCTGGCGACGCAGCTGTGGCCGGAGACCGGGTTCCTGCAGCGCGTGCAGCCCTACCTGGCCCAGGACAACCCCTGGCACATGGGCGTTTTCTTCGCCTTCATCGTCTTCTTCACGTACTTCTATGTGGCCATCACGTTCAACCCCACTGAAGTCGCCGACAACATGAAGAAGTATGGTGGATTCATCCCAGGTATCCGTCCGGGCCGGCCGACCGCCGAGTACCTCGACTACGTGCTCACCAGGATCACCACCCCCGGTGCGCTGTACCTGGGTATCGTCGCCCTGATCCCGATGGTCGCGTTCGCGCTCATCGGGGCGAGCCAGGACTTCGCGTTCGGGGGGACGAGCATCCTCATCGTCGTCGGCGTCGGACTGGATACCGTGAAGCAGATCGAGAGTCAGCTCCAGCAGCGCAATTACGAGGGCTTCCTCCGGTAGTGCGTATCGTGCTGGTGGGCCCCCCGGGTGCGGGCAAGGGGACGCAGGCCCAGTTCATCGCATCGCATCTGTCCATCCCGAAGATCTCGACAGGTGACATCTTCCGCGCGAACGTCAGCGGCGGGACCGAGCTGGGCCGTCAGGCCAAGAAGTACATGGACCGGGGCGACCTGGTACCGGACGAGGTCACCATCGCCATGGTGCGCGACCGGCTGGCCGAGGAGGACGCCCGCGACGGGTTCCTGCTCGACGGCTTCCCGCGCAACGTGCCGCAGGCCGAGACGCTGAAGAAGATCCTCTCCGAGTGGGACGCCAAGCTCGACATCGTGCTGAACCTGGTGGTCGACGAGGACGAGGTCGTCCGGCGGCTGTCGGGCCGGCGCACGTGCGAGCGCTGCGGCAAGATCTGGCATGTCGACTTCGACGACAAGCAGGACGACATCTGCGACGACTGCGGCGGTCACCTGTTCCAGCGGGACGACGACAAGGAAGAGGTCGTCCGGCACCGTCTCGAGGTCTACAAGGAACAGACGGCCCCCCTCGTGCAGTTCTACGCGGATGAGGGGATTCTCCGCGGCATCGACGCGACCGGGCCGGTCGAGGAGGTCACCAACCGCGCGCTCAGGGAGCTGCGGCCGCTGGAGCGGTGACCCCCGCCGTTTCAGGTCGTGTCCGGCCCCCGGTTCCCCGCCGGGGGCGGTCGCGTGTTCAGGGACCAGGGGGAGAGATGTTCAAACGGCGTAGACCCGCGATCCAGGTGAAGACCGCCGAGCAGGTGGAGCTGATGCGCGCGGCCGGGCTCCTGGTCGGCCGCACGCTGGAGCTGCTGCGCGAGTCGGTCAAGCCCGGGATCACCACGATGGACCTGGACGTGATCGCCGAGCGGCACATCCGCGACAACGGCGGCGTGCCGTCGTTCAAGGGCTACCACGGCTTCCCCGCGACGATCTGCGCCTCGGTGAACGAGGAGATCGTGCACGGCATCCCCAGCGCCGGGAAGGTGCTGCGGGACGGCGACGTGATCTCCATCGACTGCGGCGCGATCGTGGCGGGCTGGCACGGCGACGCCGCGATCACCGTCCCGGTGGGGGAGATCGGGCCGGAGCTCGTACGGCTCCTGGAGGTCACCGAGGCGTCCCTGTGGCACGGTCTGGCGGCCGGGAGGGCCGGGGCCAGGCTCACGGACATCTCGCACGCGATCGAGTCGCACGTGCGCTCTCAGGGCTCCTACGGCATCGTCGAGGGGTACGGGGGGCACGGCATCGGGACGCGGATGCACATGGACCCGCTGATCCCCAACCACGGAGAGCCGGGGCACGGGCCCGTCCTGGAGCCCGGGATGTGCTTCGCGGTGGAGCCGATGGTCAATCTCGGCACGAAGAACACCCGCGAGCTGGACGACGGCTGGACGGTGATCACCACCGACGGCCGCGCCTCCGCCCACTTCGAACACACCTTCACGGTGACCGAGGACGGCCCCCGCGTGCTCACCGCCCTTGACGAAGGTGCCGAGTGGTTCGCCGCACTTCGAGGCAGCGCCTGATGGCGGTGACCGAGGACGGCCCCCGTGTGCTCACCGCCCTTGACGAAGGGCGGGAGTGGTTCTCCAAGCTGGGTAGTAACACCTCCTGATGCATGGAATGAAGTGAAGTGGGGTGGCATGACGCCTAACCCTGACATTCGGGCCTCCGACGCCGACCGCGACCGGGTGGCCGCGACCCTGCGCGAGCACTGCGCCCAGGGCCGCATCACGATGGACGAGCTGGACGAGCGGCTGGAGGCGGCCTACACCGCCAAGACCCTCGGGCAGCTCCTGGAGATCACCTCCGACCTGCCGGAGGAGGACCTGTACGAGCGGCCCGTCCCGGCCGCGCAGCGGGCGCCCAAGGGCGTGGTCCCGGTGCGGGGCGCCGGGGGCGGGATGGACCTGTACCGCTCCGGCACCCGCGCGCTGTGGGGCACCTGGGCCGTGGTCAGCGGGATCAACTTCACGGTCTGGATGATCATCGCGCTGACGGGCGAGATCGTGTACCCGTGGTGGCTGTGGGTGGCGGGGCCGTGGGGCGCCGTACTGGCGGCGATCACGCTGCTCGGCGCGTCCCGGCGCCGCGAGTAGGGCCGTCCGGGTCACGGCCTCCGCCGCCCCGGGCGGTTTCGGGCTGCCCGGACTCCGGCCGCGCGGGGCCGTTCGACGTGCCCGCCGCCGCCTCGACGACGCCTGCCGTTATTCGACTTCCATGAGCGGGCGGTAGTTGCCGGTCGGGACGAAGTGCGTCGTCGCGTCGCCCTCGTCCGTGACCAGGTGCACCGCGAAGCCGGCGGGCTCGCCGGTCACCGCGGCCCGGCCCGGGCGGGTCAGGTCGAGGAACAGCTGGCGGTAGGTGCTGGGGCAGGTGGTGCTGACCCGGCCCGCCAGGACGCCCACCGAGCCGCGGTGCACATGGCCGCTGATCAGCCGGACCACCTGGCCGTGCCGGCCGATGATCTCGGCGAACCCCTCCGGCTCGGTGAACCGCATGTCGTCGATGAAGCGGATCCCGATGGGGTAGGGCGGGTGGTGCGTGGCGACGATCGTGGGGGTGTCGGGGGCGGCGGCCAGGGTGGCGTCGAGCCAGGCGAGCCGGTCGGCGTCCATCGCCCCGTACGGGGCGCCCGGCACGGTGGTGTCGCAGCACACCAGCCGCACCCCGGCCACGTCGACGGCGTACTGCACGGGGGCCTGGGGGAGCACGCCGCTGGCGGTGACCGCCGGGTGGTCGGTGAACGCGGCGCGCAGCGCGTCCCGGTCGTCGTGGTTGCCGGGCATCGGGTAGACCGCCATGGGCAGCGGGGACAGCAGCGCGTGCAGCCGGGCGTACTCGACGGGCAGCCCGGAGTCGGCGAGGTCGCCGGTGAGGACGACGGCGTCCGGGCGGGCGGGCAGCGACAGCAGGCTCGACACCGCGGCGCGCAGCGACCGGACCGGCCCGGAGTCGTCGTCCACCGCGCCGCCGCGGCCGGCGGCGATGTGGATGTCGCTGAGCTGCGCGATGATCGCCATTGCTCCCCTCCCCTTCCATCATGCACGTCACGGTCCGGTGCGATTCGATCCGCGGGGCGGGGCCCGGCGCAGGCGAATCGACCGTTCCGAGAGCAAGATCACCTCATTGGCGGGGCGTCCCGGGCGCGCCGGGGCCCTCCCGGCCCGTCCCCGAAGCGCCTGAGCCGCCCGCCGGGCCGCCCGCCGGGCCGGTGGCGCGGGCGGCCGGACGGCTCAGGCCACGTGCTGGATGACCGCCGACAGTGCCGAGGTGACGTCCGCCGCGGCCGGCGCCACGTCCGGCACGACGTCGCGCAGCGCCAGCCACCCGTTGATCGCCTGGGTGGTGGGACGGGCCTCGCGCAGCTGCGGGTCGTCGTAGTCGTACCAGGCCGCCACCTTCGACCATCTCCACAGCCGGTGGCCCGCGGTCGACATCTCCGAGGCCGGGAAGCCGCCGGGCCCGCGCGCGCCCGTGATCGACAGGCGTACCGAGTCGACCGAGCGGCCCACCCGCTCGGAGATGTCGCGGATGGTCAGCAGCGGGTCGGCCTCGACCCGCTGGACGCGCAGGCCGGGCGCGCTGGCCTCCACATGCTCGACCAGCTCCATGATCGCGGCGGCCAGCGTGGCGCCCTGCCAGGTGCAGGAGGCGTTGCCGGGACGTTCCGCGTGCTGCGGCTCGGTGATGATCGAGACCGTGACGTAGCCGTGGGTCCGGTCGAACAGGTCGTCCAGCTCCTCCTCGTAGAGGGGACGACTCAGGATCAGCGCGAAGTCGTAGCTCGGCATGCCGATCCTCCCTGGGCGTCCTTCCTTCCCGAAAGGTACAACGCGCGGGCGCTGTATGCTGGGGTCGGGAGCAGTCTCCGGTGCCGGTTCGTGCGACAATTTCACATTCGGTGGCCGGGTGACGTAGACTCCTATGTCGGTCCGCTGTCGGCCGCCTCGAATTCCTGCCCGGACATCTCGTCCCGGCACGGTCGCGGCCGGGCTCTCATGGCGATCTTCCTGGCGAAGCTCTGTCGTGGGACGTCGCGGACCGGGTCCAATGAGCCGATCAGCGAAGCGCGGAGGACATGCCCAAGAAGGAAGGCGCCATCGAGATCGAGGGCACCGTCATCGAGTCCCTCCCCAACGCCATGTTCCGAGTGGAGCTGGACAACGGGCACAAGGTGCTCGCCCACATCAGCGGCAAGATGCGGATGCACTACATCCGGATCCTGCCGGACGACCGCGTCGTCGTGGAGCTGAGCCCCTACGACCTCTCGCGCGGTCGGATCGTCTACCGCTACAAGTGAACCCACTGGGGTTGCCTTCCTCGTGCGTGGCGGCGCGAGGGTGACCCTGACCTCTAGGAGACCCAGTGAAGGTCAAGCCGAGCGTCAAGAAGATCTGCAACAAGTGCCGCGTCATCCGCCGGCACGGCCGGGTCATGGTGATCTGCTCCGACCCGCGCCACAAGCAGCGCCAGGGCTGACGCCCTAACAATTCCAGACGCGCATCGCGATCCTTCGCGTCGCCGCACGGTCGGAAGCCGCGCTTCCACCGGCCCCCCGGAGTCCGTCCAGGGGGTGACCCCCGGAGCATCGGGGGACGTCGCCGTACGACCCGGGTCGGGGCCCAGGCCCCGTGATCAGGTCGTGCGGCACCGGCGTGTGAAGGGGGACCCTCGGACGGAGGCCGAGGCCGCCACCCGGGCAGGGTGTTCGCGGGAGCGGTGCGCACATACCTCCGCAAAAGAAAGGAACTGCCCGAGATGGCACGCCTGCTCGGCGTCGACCTCCCGCGGGACAAGCGCGTGGAGATCGCTCTCACCTACATCTTCGGCATCGGCCGTACCCGGGCGCTGGAGACCCTCGCGGGCACCGGCGTCAACCCGGACCTGCGGGTGCACCAGCTCGGCGACGACGAGCTGGTCAAGCTGCGCGACTGGATCGAGGCGAACTACAAGACCGAGGGCGACCTCCGCCGCGAGATCCAGGCCGACATCCGACGCAAGATCGAGATCGGTTGCTACCAGGGCATCCGGCACCGCCGCGGCCTGCCCGTGCACGGCCAGCGCACGCAGACCAACGCGCGCACCCGCAAGGGCAAGAAGAAGACCGTGGCCGGCAAGAAGAAGGCCGGCAAGAAGTAGCAGTCCGGGCGGCGGGCCGCGGCCCGTCCCGGATCGATGACCTCAGGAGTAGAGAGAGCAGATGCCTCCCAAGAGCCGTGTCGGCGCCAAGAAGGTGCGCCGCAAGGAGAAGAAGAACGTCGCTCACGGGCACGCCCACATCAAGAGCACGTTCAACAACACGATCGTTTCGATCACCGACCCCAACGGGAACGTGATCTCCTGGGCCTCCTCCGGCCACGTGGGCTTCAAGGGCTCGCGCAAGTCCACCCCGTACGCCGCCCAGCAGGCCGCCGAGGCCGCCGCGCGCCGCGCCATGGAGCACGGCATGCGCAAGGTCGACGTGTTCGTCAAGGGGCCGGGCTCGGGCCGTGAGACCGCCATCCGGTCGCTGCAGGCGACCGGCCTGGAGGTCGGTTCGATCCAGGACGTCACGCCCGTTCCGCACAACGGCTGCCGCCCGCCGAAGCGCCGGAGGGTCTGACCGTCATGAGCAATCTGGAATTTGCGCGGGGCGGCACCGCCCGCCGCAGCGTCAGCCAGAAGAGCCGGCGCGTCTGAGGCAGGGGAGAACTAGAACAATGGCTCGTTACACCGGCGCCGACTGCAAGCTCTGCCGTCGCGAGAAGATGAAGCTGTTCCTCAAGGGCAGCAAGTGCGAAGGGCCCAAGTGCCCGATCGAGATCCGGCCCTACCCGCCGGGTGAGCACGGCCGCGGTCGTCCCAAGGAGACCGAGTACCTGCTCCAGCTGCGCGAGAAGCAGAAGGCCAAGCGCATCTACGGCGTTCTGGAGCGGCAGTTCAGCAACTACTACGTCGAGGCCAACCGGCAGGGCGGCAAGACGGGTGAGAACCTGCTCTCGCTGCTGGAGCGGCGGCTCGACAACGTGGTCTACCGCGCGGGCTTCGCCAAGTCCCGCGACATGGCCCGCCAGCTGATCCGGCACGGCCACATCCGGGTCAACGGCAAGAAGGTCAACATCCCGTCGTTCCTGGTCTCCGAGGCCGACATCATCGATGTCCGGACCAAGTCCCAGGAGATGACGCCGTTCCAGGTCGCCAAGGCCGAGGCGGGCGACCGCCAGGTCCCGGCGTGGCTGGGCGTCGACGCCGACCGGATGCGGGTCTTCGTCCACTCGCTGCCGGTCCGGCAGCAGATCGACGCTCCCGTCCAGGAGCAGCTGATCGTCGAGCTCTACTCCAAGTAAGGGCTCACCGCCGTTCCCGACCGGCTCCCGGCCCGCCGAAACGCGGGCCGGGACCGGACCCGGGAACGGGACGTACCATGGAAAACGCGGTAGTCAAATAGCGGGCACCGCGGAAAGAAGGACACCATGCTCATCGCTCAGCGTCCCACCCTCACCGAGGAGCAGGTCGACGAGTACCGGTCGCGGTTCACCATCGAGCCGCTGGAGCCGGGCTTCGGCTACACGATCGGCAACTCGCTCCGTCGCACCCTGCTCTCCTCGATCCCCGGCGCGGCCGTCACCAGCATCCGCATCGAGGGCGTGCTGCACGAGTTCTCCACCGTTCCCGGGGTCAAGGAGGATGTCACCGACATCATCCTGAACCTCAAGGAGCTGGTGGTCTCCTCCGAGCACGACGAGCCCGTGGTGATGTACCTGCGCAAGCAGGGCCCCGGCGAGGTGACCGCGGCCGACATCGCGCCGCCCGCCGGTGTCGAGGTGCACAACCCCGACCTGCACATCGCCACCCTCAACAACAAGGCCAAGCTGGAGATGGAGCTGACGGTCGAGCGCGGCCGCGGCTACGTCTCGGCCGCCCAGAACAAGCAGCCGGGCCAGGAGATCGGCCGGATCCCGATCGACTCCATCTACTCGCCCGTGCTCAAGGTCACCTACAAGGTCGAGGCCACCCGAGTCGAGCAGCGCACCGACTTCGACCGCCTCATCCTGGACGTGGAGACCAAGCAGGCGATGCTGCCGCGCGACGCGGTGGCCTCCGCCGGCAAGACCCTCGTCGAGCTGTTCGGGCTGGCCCGGGAGCTCAACGTCGAGGCCGAGGGCATCGACATGGGCCCGTCCCCGACGGACGCCGCGCTGGCCGCGGACCTGGCGCTGCCCATCGAGGAGCTCAACCTCACGGTGCGCTCCTACAACTGCCTCAAGCGCGAGGGCATCCACTCGGTGGGCGAGCTGGTGGCCCGCAGCGAGCAGGACCTGCTCGATATAAGGAACTTCGGCGCCAAGTCGATCGAAGAGGTCAAGCAGAAGCTCAACGACATGGGCCTCTCGCTGAAGGACTCCCCGCCCGGGTTCGACCCGAGCGCGGCGGCCGACAACTACGGCGACGACGACACCAGCTACGCCGAGACCGAGCAGTACTAGAACGACCTCGTCCCAGGCCCGGGGCCGCCCGGCTCCGGGCCTGGATTCAGCTGACGCCGGTACCTGACACGGCCGGCGCAGGAAGGAACGACCATGCCTCAGCCCACCAAGGGCGCCCGTCTGGGCGGCAGCGCCGCGCACCAGCGGCTCATCCTGGCCAACCTGGCCACCTCGCTGTTCGAGCACGGCCGGGTGACCACCACCGAGGCCAAGGCCCGGCGGGTGCGCCCGCTGGCGGAGAAGCTGATCACCAAGGCCAAGAAGGGTGATCTGCACAACCGCCGCCAGGTGGCCCAGGTGATCCGGGACAAGGGCGTCGTGCACGAGCTCTTCACCGAGATCGCGCCGCGCTTCGAGAACCGTCCCGGCGGCTACACCCGCATCACCAAGATCGGTCCGCGCAAGGGCGACAACGCCCCGATGGCGGTGATCGAGCTGGTGCAGGAGCAGCTCGCGGGCGCCGGCACCGCCGCGGCCCCGGCCGAGGCCGAGCCCGCCGCCCCGGCGGAGGAGGCCGAGGGCAAGGCCGACCTGACCAAGGACGAGGCCCCCGCCGACGCCGACACCGAGGCCGCGGACACCGCCGAGGCCAAGGGTGAGGCGAAGGACGAGGACGAGGCCAAGTAAGGCCGGAGGGGCGCCCCGCGAGGGCGACCGCGCCGACATGCGCTCGGGCCCGCCGTTCCTACGGGACGGCGGGCCCGAACTTTGCCACACTGCTTCCCATGGTCACGTCAGGGGGGCGACGGCTGTCGCGCGGGTCGGCGAGCACGGCACGGACGGAAGACGAGAAGACTCTCTGACATGACCGCATTGGTACGACTCCGGTTCGACATCGGCTACGACGGGGGCGGTTTCGCGGGCTGGGCGCGCCAGCCGAACCAGCGGACCGTCCAGGGCGTCATCGAGGACGCCCTCGCCCGCCTGCTGCGCCTCGACCCGCCCCCGGCCCTCACCGTGGCGGGCCGTACGGACGCGGGCGTGCACGCGCGCGGGCAGGTGGCGCACGTGGTCGTCCCGGCGGCCTCGTACTCCGCGGTGAACGGGACGATGCCGCGCCGCCTGGCGGGCCTGCTCCCGGCGGACGTGCGGGTGTGGCGGGTGTCGGTGGCCCCGGAGGGGTTCGACGCGCGCTTCTCGGCGCTGTCGCGGCGGTACGCCTACAGCGTCTGCGACGACCCGGTGGGCGTGGACCCGCTGCGCCGGCACGACGTGCTGTGGCATCCGCGGCCCCTCGACCTGGACCGGATGAACGCCGCCTCCGCGCTGCTGGTGGGTGAGCACGACTTCGCCGCGTACTGCCGCAAGCGGGAGGGCGCGACCACGATCCGCCGCCTGCTGCGGCTGGAGTGGCGCCGCGCCGAGCCGCCCGCGGACCGCGCCGCGCGGGACGGCGCGGCGGACGGCCGGATGCTGCGCGCGTCGGCGGCGCCGTCGGCGCGGCGCGGGGTCGCGGTCGCCACCGTCGAGGCGGACGCGTTCTGCCACTCCATGGTCCGCGCGCTGGTCGGCGCGCTGCTGGTGGTGGGCGACGGGCGGCGCGCGGTGGAGTGGCCCTCGGAGGTCCTGGCGGCGCGCGTCCGTGACTCGGCGGTGAACGTGGCGCCCGCGCACGGGCTGTCGCTGGAGGAGATCCGCTACCCGCAGGACGAGGACCTGGCGCGGCGCGCCCAGGAGACCAGGCGTGTCCGCACGCTCAACGCCGCCCCCGACACACACCCGGGCCCCGATACGGCCCCGGGCGCCCCGAGCCCGGAGGCCCAGGGACCGGCGGCCTCGTCGAACTCGGGGGCGCGGGACTCCTAGGTGCGGGCGCGGGCGTCGATCGGGCGCAGGGCGTAGCCGACGAACTGCTCGGCGACCGCCTTCAGGGTCGGGTCGCCGGGCTGCGGTTGCCTGCCGCTGGCGTACGTGGCGTAGGCGTAGGCGATGTACCGTCCCCGGACCGTGCTGGCGGCGTACCCGCCCGCCCGGTCGATGTCGCTGGTCCGGGGGCCCGGCATGGCGCGGAACCACTCGTACTTGGCGGGGTCGCCTGCGCCGTTGGCCTTGAGCGCGGCGGCCTTGCCGGGGAACACCGCGATGCCCGAGGTGATCGCCAGTGACCGTTCCCTGTCAAGGAAGGTGACGCGGACGACGCTGCCGCAGCGTTCGCGGGTCAGCGACCGGGCCATGGCGCCGCGCGCGGCCAGCGCGCACTGGTGATTGACCGAGGCGCGGTCGCGCGCGTAGGCCCTGCCGCCGAGGTCGACGCGGGCGGTGGGGAACGCCTCCGACAGCGCGAGCGGCTTGGGGTCGGTGCGGGCGCTGTCGATCGTGGAGGACGGTGCCGGCGGGCTCGGCTGCCCGGGGACGCCCGGGGCGGCGGGGGACTGCGACGGGACGGGGTCGGTCTTGGCGCCCGGCGTCTCGACGGCCTTGGCCGTACGGCCCTCGCTGTCGCCGCCGGAGCCAGCGAAAACGAATCCGGCGACGGCGACGAGCGCGACGGCGACCACGGCACCGCCGATCAGGAGCGGCTTGCGCCTGCCGCCGCCGCGGCCCGCCGTCCGCGTGCCTCCGCCACCGCCGCCGCCCGCGCTGAGCGGGCCGCTGGGGAAGGACTCCTGCGGGGACGGGGTGGCGACCGTGGGCTGCTCGGTGGTCGCGGTGGAGTCGGCGGTGTCGCCCGGGCCGGCGGCCTTGGGGATGGGCGTGCCGGAGGGGGGAGTCGTGGCGGCGACGGCGATCGGGGTGGTCGGCGTCGAGGACGAGTCCCGGGGCGGCGTGGTCTTGCGCGGGGCGAACGCCTCCGGCGTCGTGACCACGACGGGCGTGCGCCTGGGCGGCTCGGGGACGGGCCGGTTCTCGGAGGGCGCGGGTGTTTTGGCCGTGTCGACGGCGACCGGCGGCGGGGGCGGGGGCAGGGGCGGGTCGGCCTTGGCCTCCGTGGCCGGGGGCGTTTCGGCGGGCTTCGCCTCCGCCTGGGGCGTCTTGGCGGGAGGCCGCTCGGCGGCGGCTCCGTCCGGCTGCATCACCGGGATGCCGTCCGGGTCGGTGTCGGGGGACTGCGGGCCGCTCGGCGTGACGATCGGCTCGGACGGGACGGCCCCGCGCGTGTCGACCTTCGGGACTCCGCGTCCGGCGACCAGCGTTCCCGGCGGCAGGCCGGGGACGGGGGCGTCGGGAGCCTGCGCCGTCTCCTCCCGCGCCTCAGGCTCGCCGAAGACGATCGTTTCCTCGTCGTCGGCGGTGTCCGGTGCCGGTGCCGGTGCCGGTGTCGCTGCCGGGGCGGTGTCGGCTACGGGCTCGGGCGTGGACGGTTCGGCGGAGTCGGAGTCGGGAGCGGCGGCCCACCAGGGTTTCTGCAGGCCGATGGGCAGCTTGATCTCCTCGGCGGACGGCGCCGCCGCGCCCTCGGGAGCGGACTCGGACTCGGCCGGGTCCTCGGCCACGGGCTCCGCCTTGCCGAAACTGGGCGGGGCCGAGGGGGCCGGAACGGGTTCCGCGCCCTCGCCCTCGGCCGGTTCCCAGGCCTCTTTAGGTCCAGACATAGCGAGATAGGTTATTCATCCAGGTCAGTTGCGGAAGGGTTTTCCCTCGGTCTCGCGGTAGTGCAGCGCGAAGCTCAGACTGCTCCCCCGGATGAGCTGCTGCCCGAAGGCCGAGACCGTCTTGTGGTACTGCGCGGGGATCTTCTTGCCGTCCGGCCGCTGCACCCACGTCATCAGCAGGTAGTGGCCGCGCGCCTCGGCGGTGCCCAGCGCCTCGCCCTTGCCGATGGTCTTGCTGACGCCGGTGCCGGGCAGCGGCTGCAGGAACGCGTCCTTGGCCACGGCGGCGCGCTGGGCGAGCTTGGCGGCGGCGTCGGTCTTGAGGTTGAGCACCCCGACCGTGCCGATCAGCTTTCCGTCGCCGCGCGCGAACGTGGCGCGCAGCGCCTGCGTGCAGCCGCCCTTCTTGACGACCGCGGCGAGCTTGGCGCCCTGGACCGTCCCGGTGCAGCCCTTCTTGGCGTTCCAGCCGGTCCGCACGTACTTCTGGCCGCCGCCGGTGAACGACTTCTTCCCGAAGACCTCGTTGAGCGTCAGCGGGCTGGGGTCGGTGGCGCGGTTCTTGAGCTTGACCGGCTCCAGGACGGGCTGGGTCGGCGAGGGCTGGGCGGTGGGGGTCTGGGTGGGTGGCGTGGCGGAGGTGTTCCCCGCCTCGGCCTTGTCGTCCCCCAGCATCGAGGACACCGCGAAGCCGCCGCCGATGAGGAGCAGCCCGGCCGCCGCCGCGCCTCCGATGATCAGCGGCAGGCTGCGCCGCTTCGCGGGCGGCGTGGGGCCGCGGCGGTGGTCGGAGCCGGGGCCGCCGGGACCCTCGGGGGTGCCGAAGCCGTGCGGTTCGCCGTAGGCGTCGTCGTCATAGCCGCCGGGGGAGTAGTGGCCTCCCGGAGGCGGGCCGTACGGGTCGTCGCCCGCCGGCGGGCCGTAGGGATCCTTGCCCGGGGGCGGGCCGTAAGGGTCGTTGCCCGGGGGCGGGCCGTACGGGTCGGAGCCGCCGGGGCCTTCCACCTGGAAGCCGCCGGGGCCGCCAGGGCCACCGGGACCGCTGGGAGCGCCTGGGCCCGCCAGGGGGCCGCCCTGGAGCGTCGGGGGAGCAGCCGGTCCTGCCAGGGGCCCGCCTGCCGCCGCCCCGAGGGGGCGGGGGGCCGGTGTGGTGCCGTCCGCCGGGTCCTCGTCCCAGGAGACGGCCGGTCCGCCGAACGCGTCGTCGCGTGGTGGGAAGGGGGACTCGTCCTTCTTCTCGCCGCTTCCGTACGGTGCCTCTTCGGGCCGGTCCCTGTCGGGGCCGTACGGGGCATGCGACGGCTGGTCGCGAGACCAGCCGCCGGGTTTGCCTTGATCGCCCGGATAAGCCATGGCTTGGACCTTACCGTTCCTTCCTCGGGACTCTGGACGTCGGGAACAACCACCATGACATGGGGACGAACCAGGCGCGGGTCGTTTGGCGAAGGTCGCTCACCAGAGGGGACGGTGCTACTTCCAGCCGAAGTCCTGGGTCCACCAGGGCCCGCCCGACCCGGAGGCCATCCCGACGCCGATCGCCCGCAGCTTGCAGTTGAGGATGTTGGCGCGGTGCCCGGGGCTCTTCATCCAGCCGTCCACGACCGCCGCCGCGGTGCCGTAGCCCTTGGCGATGTTCTCCGCCCCGGGGCTGGTGTAGCCGGCGGCCTCCATCCGCTCCCACGGGCTGTCGCCGTTGCGCGAGGTGTGGTCGAAGTAGTCCTTCGCGGCCATGTCGGCCGAGTGGCGGCGGGCCGCGGTCACCAGCCGGGCGTCGACGCGCAGCGGCGCGCAGCCCTCCTTGGCCCGCTCCTTGTTGGTGAGCAGCGCCACGGCCGTCTCCGTCACCGTGGAGCCGCCGGTGCCGGGGGACGCGGCGGTCCCGGGCGTGCGCTCTTCCGGCGAACCGGACTTGGACGGGTCGGGACGCGCCGACGGCCGCTCCGTGCCGTTCGGCATCACCTTCAGCGGCGGGGGCGTCTCGCTCGGGGCGGGTGCGGCCGGTGCGGTGGCGTCGGCGGGACGGCGCGTACCGAGATCGGTGCCGGGCGCGGGGGGAGCCGCGTGCTGCGCGGACGGCCCGGACGCGGAGGCGGGCTCGGAGCGCAGTTCCGGCAGCACGAGCCGGTCGAGCGCCACGCCCGTGCCCACGGCGAGGGCGGACGCGGCGACCACGGCCACGGCCGCCGCCGTGGACCTGCCACGGGAGCGGCGCGGCGCCTGAGACCGCCGCCGCCGGGAACCGCCCCGGCCCGAGCGCCCGGACGGCCCAAAGGAGTCGGGAGGGCTGGGAGGGCCGGCGAACTCGACCCTGACCAGCCCGTCGGTCCGCTCCTGAGGTCCGGGGGCCGGAAACGGCCCTGGCTGCTCACTGGGCGCGGCGGGGGACGTGGTGGGCCGCCCCTGGATCTCATCCTGGCTGGGCCGGGTGAACCAGTCGTTGGCCGACAGGCCGGGTCCCGCGACCAGCCGGTCCTCGCCGGGAGCGGGCCGCCCCGAGCCCGGAGCGCCGGCAGGGGAGCCGCTCCGGCCGGACTGACCGGTACGTCGCGGGTCGGCGGGTGTGCCGGGATCGGGATTAGGGGGCATCGGCGGGGCTCCCGGTTCTCGTCGGCAACGGCCCTGATGGGCGGTCGCGCCGCACATTATCCCTATAAGAGGGGGCAAGTCCCTGCAACCCGGCAAACAAACGGGCGCCCGCCCGCGTCGCCGACAAGGGGTTCGGGCGTGCTCACGCGGGGCGACCACGACTCCCGGCGCACCGTTTTGACCACCGCCCGCGCGGCTGGGTATTCTGTGCAACTGCTGTATGCGGTGACGCCTGTCCCTTCGGGAACGGTCATGGCCGCGATCTCCGGTGTGCCTTCCGTGCCGTTCACGCGCGACGGGCCCCGGTCTCCCGGAGCGCCGGGTCGGAACTCATCCTCTGAGCGGCGCGAGCAGGAATCCGCTGAGTAGTCGACAAGGAACGAAGGCCTACGACCGTGCGCACGTACACCCCTAAGCCCGCTGATGTTCAGCGTCAGTGGTACGTCATCGACGCGACCGATGTCGTGCTGGGCCGGCTCGCCAGTCAGGTCGCGCAGCTGCTTCGGGGTAAGCACAAGCCGATCTACGCCCCGCACCTCGACACCGGTGACTTCGTCGTCATCGTGAACGCCGACAAGGTGGCGCTGTCCGGCAACAAGCTGGAGCAGAAGCGGGCCTACCGGCACTCCGGCTACCCGGGCGGTCTCCGCTCGGTGGCCTACGCCGACCTGCTGGCCAAGCACCCCGAGCGGGCCGTCGAGAAGGCGATCAAGGGCATGCTGCCCAAGAACACCCTCGGCCGGAAGATGTTCGGCAAGGTGAAGGTCTACGCCGGTCCGGACCACCCGCACCAGGCGCAGAAGCCGGTCCCGTTCGAGATCACCCAGATCAAGCAGTAGCACCCCGCACGACCGGCCGCACGGATCGACGTGCGGCGCTTCATTGAACAGTGGCCGCCGGGGCACCCGACGACACCCTCGGGTCCGCCGCCCTGGCCAGAAGACCAAGGAGAACCGTGGACGAGACCTTCGACACCGAGACGCCCGCCGAGGGCGCCGAGCTCGACTCGTACGAAGACGCGCCGTCGGAGTACAGCACCGAGTCCCCCGAGACCGGTGACTCCGAATTCCTCGTGGAGCCGGTCGCGACCGGACCCGCCGCCGGCACCGGCCGCCGCAAGGAGGCCATCGCCCGGGTGCGGATCGTCCCCGGCGAGGGCAAGTGGACCATCAACGGTCGCTCCCTCGACCAGTACTTCCCCAACAAGGTCCACCAGCAGATCGTGAACGAGCCGTTCGTGCTGCTGGGCCTGGAGGGCCAGTTCGACGTGCTGGCCCGGGTCAACGGCGGCGGCACCACCGGCCAGGCCGGTGCGCTGCGCCTGGGCATCTCCCGCGCGCTGCAGTTCGCCAACATCGACCACCGCCCCGCGCTGAAGAAGGCGGGCTTCCTGACCCGTGACGCGCGGGCCATCGAGCGCAAGAAGGCCGGCCTCAAGAAGGCCCGCAAGGCGCCGCAGTACAGCAAGCGCTGAATCGCCGGACGCCGGCACGAGCCGTCGCATCCCGTCGCCGCACGATGCCGCCGACCCCTCCAGGTCGGCGGCACGGGCACGGGGTCGGCGGCTCGTCCGCGTTTCCGGGGACCTTCCGCGTCCGCGGTTCGGCACGTCCACGGGTGGGCACACCGACGGAGACGCCGGCGGGCACGCCGGCCGGTATGTCCACGGGCTCCATCCGGCCGACCGGATGGAGCCGTCCGGGCGCCGCCGCGGGCCAACACCTGCTTTCATGGGATTCATGGCTCCGTGCCGGAATCCGGGCGCGCCGGGCGGCGACGCTGGGGCGGCACGGAGTGTGCGCACTAGATTCGACCGCGGAACGGCCCGGACCACGGCGTCCGGCCGCAGCCCGCGGTCTTTTGTCGTATTCGGGAGTTGAACTGTGGGTCGTCTCTTCGGGACCGATGGCGTGCGCGGGCTCGCCAACCACGATCTGACCGCGCCGCTGGCCATGGACCTGACCGTCGCCGCGGCGCGGGTCCTCGGCGAGGCCGGCGCGTTCGAGGGGCACCGCCCGGTGGCCGTGGTCGGGCGTGATCCGCGGGCCTCGGGCGAGTTCCTCGAGGCGGCGGTCGTCGCCGGGCTCGCCAGCGCCGGCGTCGACGTGCTGCGGCTGGGGGTGCTGCCGACCCCCGCCGTCGCCTACCTCACCCAGGCGCTGGACGCCGACCTCGGCGTGATGCTGTCCGCCTCGCACAACCCCGCGCCCGACAACGGGATCAAGTTCTTCGACCGCAGCGGCCACAAACTCGCCGACGAGATCGAGGACCTGATCGAGGCCAGCCTCGGCCAGGAGTGGAACCCGCCCACCGGCGCCGGGGTCGGCCGCGTCCGCGACGCCCACGGCGCCGTCGAGCAGTACGTCGCCCACCTGCTCAGCACCGTCCCGGTCTCCCTGGACGGCCTGCGCGTCGTCATCGACTGCGCCCACGGAGCCTCCTCCGACGTCGCCCCCGAGGCGCTCCGCCGCGCCGGCGCCGACGTCATCACCATCGGCGCCGCCCCCGACGGCCTCAACATCAACGCCGGCTGCGGCTCCACCCACCTGGAGGCGCTCCAGAACGCCGTCCGCGAGCACGGCGCCGACGCCGGCATCGCCAACGACGGCGACGCCGACCGCTGCCTGGCCGTCACCGCCACCGGCGAGATCGTCGACGGCGACCAGATCATGGCCATCCTCGCCCTCGACCTGCAGGAGGCCGGCCGGCTCGCCTCCGACACCGTCGTCGCCACCGTCATGTCCAACCTCGGCTTCAAGCTGGCCATGCGCGACGCCGGGATCACCGTCGTCGAGACCGCAGTCGGCGACCGGTACGTGCTGGAGGCCATGAAGGAGGGCGGCTTCACCTTCGGCGGCGAGCAGTCCGGCCACGTCATCATGCTGGAGCACGCCACCACCGGCGACGGCGTCCTCACCGGCATGCACCTGCTGGCCGCCATGGCCCGCCGCGGCCGCCCCCTGGACGAACTCGCCAAGGTCATGAACCGGCTCCCGCAGATCCTCATCAACGTGCAGGGCGTCGACAAGTCCCGCGCCGGAACGTCCCCCGAACTCGCCATGGCCGTCTCCAGCGCCGAAGCCGAACTCGGCGAGAGCGGACGCGTCCTCATCCGGCCCAGCGGCACCGAACCCATGGTCCGCGTCATGGTCGAGGCCGCCTCCGAGGAACAGGCGAGGACCGTGGCCGAACACCTGGCCGAGGTAGTCAAGAACGCGCTGTAATTCCCGGGGAGCGACCCCCCGGACCCCCACGGCCGGGCCGCGCGCCCCCTCCAGTCGCTGGCGCTCCCTCCGGGGGCACCCGGCCCTTGGCAGGGGGCTCCGCCCCCCGCACCCCCCGCTGGGGGCGCTCCGCCCCCTTGCCCCCCGAATTCCTGGGGGGTGGGGCGGGTGGTCATGTGAAGGAGCCGGTGTGGTCTCTTGCCCATTCTTGGAAGGGGCGGGGGCGGGTGCCGGTGAGGTCTTCGACAGTCGTGGTGGTGGAGGCCGGGGTCTTCACCATCGCCTCGTAGCCGTCGAGGATGACGTCGGCGATGTCGGGTGGGAGCCCCTGCGCGATCTTCCTCTGGCGGGCGGTCTCGCGGGGGATCTCCTGCCAGTGGACGGGGCGGGCGATCGTTTCGCCGATGATCCGGGCGAAGTCGGCCTGCGTCATGACGTCGGCGCCGGTGAGCGTGTACTTCTCGCCCGCGTGGCCGTCCTCGGTGAGGGCGCGTACGGCGACGGCGGCGATGTCGGCCTCGTGGATGAGCGGCATGGCGGCCTCGCCGAAGGCGTCGCTGACCGTCCCGGAGGCGCGGATCTCCGGGGCCCAGGCGAGGGTGTTGACGGCGAAGCCGCCCGGGCGCAGGAACGTCCACTCCAGGGCGGAGCGTTCGATCGGGCGCTCCAGGGCGGCGTGCAGGGCGCCGATCGGGTCGGTCTGCTCCTCGACGTCGTCGCGTACGGCGAGCGAGGACAGCAGCACCACCCGGCGGGCGTGCCGGGCGATCGTGTCGACGACGGCGGGCACGGGGGCGGTCGAGGGGAACGGCCAGACCAGGAAGACGCCGTCCACGCCGTCCAGGGCCTCGTCCAGGACGGCGGGGTCGGAGTGGTCGCCGCGCACGACGGCGGCGCCGCCCGGCAGGCGGGCGGTCTCGGGGGAGCGGGTCAGGGCGCGGACGGGGCGGCCGCCGGCCACCAGCGCGTTCACCACGTGGCGGCCGACGTTGCCGGTCGCGCCTGTCACGAGAAAGGTCATGGGACGACGCTAGGGAGATCGTCCCGGGCGGGAATCCGTCGTGTGACCGGTCAGCGGTCGAGGATGTCCAGGCGGCCGACCTTGAGGTGCTCGATCTCCACCGTGCCGGCCTCCAGGTGCTCCACCACGGCCCGCTTGACGACCAGCTTGCCGATGACGACCGCGCCGACGGCCAGGGCGCCCAGCGCCATCGCCCCGAGCGCCAGCGAACCGAAGGCGTTGCCGGCGCGCAGGGTCAGGCCGGTGGCGGACGCCCCGGTGACCTCGGCGCCGGTGGCGCGGGCTCCGATGCCGCGTTCGGTGCGGACCCTGGGCCGGGCGGCCTTGCCCCTGCCCTCGGTCTCGTCCTGACGCACCTGCTCGTTCGACTCGCTGCTCATGCGATCAACCCTATGACGGAGGCGGGGCGGGCACGCCCGTTCCGGTCAGCAGCGGCCGAGGAAGTCGCGGAGGGCGGCGCGGTCCCCCTGGGTGACGGGGAGGGCGTACTCCTTGGCGATCGCGACGTACTTGCCGGCGTAGGCGCACTGGAACGACCTCTGCGGCTTCCACTCGCCGGGGCCCTTGTCGCTCTTCTGGCGGTTCGGGACGCCCCACACGGCCAGCAGGTTGTCGTGGTCGTTGGCGAAGCGTTCGCGCCGGTCCTCGTCCCAGCCGGAGGCGCCCATCCGCCAGGCGAGGGCGAGCGGGTAGACGTGGTCGATCTGCACCTCGTCGGCGTCGGACTTGGAGAAGGTGATGCGCTTGCCGCTGTAGGGGTCGTCCAGCGTGCCGGAGACGACGACGCAGTCGCCGCGCTTGCGCACCTCGCGCAGGTCGCGGGCGAGGACGTCGTTGCGCTGGTCGCAGCCGTTGCGGTCGATGTCCTTCCACCGGGTGCCGAAACGGTCGCGCGCGTAGCCGGATCCGGAGCGCTCGGGCGCGACGCGCAGCCGTTCGAGGTTCCGGCGGGTGCGTTGCTCGTCTCCGCCGCCCGCTTGGGTGCGGGCGGAGGAGGGGGTCGGGGAGGCGTCCGAGAGGCCGGCGTCGACCTCGCAGCCGCAGGTCAGCATCGCGGTCGCGAGGCCGAGGCCCAGCACCGCCCGCCGCCATGCCATGTCGTCACCTTCCGTAGTCGGATCGTCACTCGTTACATTCCCGCTTTGCCAGGTTTTTAGCGATCTGTGGTGATGATCCTCGGAAATACGGTCCGTCGGCGGGAGCCGCGCCGATACGGCACGATGTGGAAGGTGCTGCACCTGAGAGCGATCGTCCCCGCGGACCGCACCGACGCGGTCTGCGCCGTCCTCGCGGGCTGCTCGGGGGCGACCAACGTGGTCGTCCTGCCGGGCGCCGCCAGGTCGCCCCTCGGCGACCTGGTCAACGCCGACATCGCCCGCGAGTCGGCGAACCAGGTCATCGAGGCGCTGCAGGGCCTGGGCATCGAGCGGGACGGGTCGATCGCGTTCGAGCACATCGACCTGTCGCTGTCGATCGGCGCCGAGGCGGCCCAGGAACGCGCCCCCGGCCACGGCGACGACGCCGTGGTGTGGGAGGAACTGGACCAGCGCACCGCCGACGAGAGCCGGCTGACCTGGTCATTCGTGGCGTTCCTGGCGCTGGCCACGCAGCTGGCCGGGATCGCCGCGCTGATCGACTCGCCGATCCTGGTGGTCGGCGCGATGGTGCTCGGCCCGGAGTTCGGCGCGGTCGCGGCGATCTGCTTCGGCATCCTCACCGGCCAGGCCCGCCGGATCGGCGCGGCGCTGCGCACGCTGGCCCTCGGGTTCGCCGTGGCGATCGTGATCACCTACGTGTGCGCGCTGGTCAGCCACTGGATCGGGGTCATCGAGCTGGACCGGCTGCCGGGCGAGCGGCCGATGACCGCGTTCATCTACAGCCCGGACCGCTGGTCGTTCATCGTGGCGCTGCTGGCGGGCGCCGGCGGGGTGCTGTCGCTGACGGCGGGCAAGTCCTCCGCGCTGGTCGGGGTGTTCATCTCCGTCACCACGGTTCCGGCGGCGGGCAACCTGGCGGTGGCGCTGGCGCTCAGGCACCGCAGCGAGGTCGACGGGTCGCTGCTCCAGCTGGGCGTCAACCTCGCCGGGATGATCATCGCGGGCACGCTGACGCTGCTCGTCCAGCGGCAGGTGTGGAAGCTCGTCCTCCGCCGGACGGGCCGGCCCCTCCTCAGGCCTAATCCTCCAGGGGGACGCCCGCACGGCGGACAGGGACTAGGTTCGTGACCATGCCGATCATCGCCACCGATGGCCTGACGATGAGGTTCCCCCGGGTGACCGCGCTGGACGCCCTCACCGTGGCCGTGGAACCGGGCGTCGTCGGGCTGGTCGGCGCCAACGGCGCGGGCAAGTCGACGCTCATCAAGATCCTGCTGGGGCTGCTGCCGCCGTCCGCGGGCACCGCCTCCGTGCTGGGCCTGGACATCGCCCGGGAGGGCGGCCGGATCCGGGAGCGGGTCGGGTTCATGCCCGAGTACGAGTGCCTGCCGCCGGACGTGTCGGCCACCGAGTTCGTCGTCCACATGGCCCGGATGTGCGGGCTGCCGTCCACCGCCGCCCGCGAGCGCGCCGCCGACACGCTGCGGCACGTCGGCCTGTACGAGGAGCGCTACCGTCCCATCGGCGGCTACTCCACCGGCATGCGGCAGCGGGTGAAGCTGGCGCAGGCCCTCGTGCACGACCCCGAACTGGTGTTCCTGGACGAGCCGACCAACGGCCTCGACCCGGCGGGCCGCGACGAGATGCTGGAGCTGATCCGGCGGATCGGCACCGAGTTCGGCATCAGCGTGCTGGTCACCTCGCACCTGCTGGGCGAGCTGGAACGGGTCTGCGACCACGTCGTCATCATCGACGGCGGCCGGCTGCTGCGGTCGCAGGCGGTCGAGGCGTACACCGCCGCCAGCGGAGTCCTGACGGTGGAGGTCGAGGAGGGCCGTGACGTGCTCGGGCAGCGGCTGCACGACGCGGGCGTCGCGGTGCGTCCCGAGGGCCGGTTCCTCCTGATCGACATCGCGGGGGAGGACACCTACGACCTGATCCGCGACGCCGTCGCCGACCTGGAGCTTCGGCTGATCCGGATGGAGCAGCGCCGGCACCGGATCGAGGAGGTCTTCGCCACCGGCCCGCCCGCCGCCACCGGCCCACCGGGCGCCGCGGCCCCGCCGGGCCATCCGCCCGCGGAGCCGCAGGGGGTGGCCCGGTGAGCACCAGCACGATCCACGACATCGGCTACCGCCACTACGAGGGCCGCAGGCTGGGCCGCGCGTACGTGATGCGGTCGCTGTACGTGCACAACCTGCGCGCCGCGTACGGCCTCGGCCGCCCCGCCCGCGCCAAGGTGATGCCGTTCCTGCTGGTCGCGATCATGCTGCTGCCGGCGGCGGGCTCGGTGGCGGTGTACGCGATCTCCAAGGAGGCGGACACGCTGATCCGCTACTCCTCCTACGCCTCCACCCTGTCGGTCATCATCGCGATCTTCGTGGCGACCCAGGCGCCGGTGCTGGCCTCGCGCGAGCTGCGGTTCCACGTCGTCCCGCTGTACTTCTCCCGGCCGGTCGGCCATCTGGACTTCGTCCTGGCCAAGCAGGCCGCGATGGCCACCGCGCTGTTCGCGCTGACGGCGGTGCCGATCACCGTGCTGTACCTGGGCGGGCTGGTGACCCGCATCCCCAAGTCCGGCGAGCACCTGCTGCACTACCTCGCCGCGCTCGTCGGCTGCGTCCTGTTCGCGGTGGTGCTGGGGTCGATCGGGATGGTGGTGGCCGCGTTCACGCCGCGGCGCGGGTTCGGGGTGGCGTCGGTCATCGCGGTGTTCATGCTCAGCACCACCATCGTGGCGATCGTGCAGGGGCTGGCGGAGATGCGGACCAACTTCTCCCTGGTCGGCTGGGCGGGGCTGTTCTCGCCGTTCAACCTCGTCGACATCGTCCAGGTGCGGCTGCTGGGCGCCAAGAGCTCCTCGATCGGCATCGCGCCCGGGACGCTGGGCGGCCTGGTCGCGCTGGCCCTGTGCGCGGCCCTGGTCGCCGGGTCCACCGCCGTCCTGTACGGCCGCTTCCGGAAGGCGGGGCTCTCATGACCGAGCTGAAGCTGGAGAAGGTGTCCCGCTGGTACGGGAACGTGGTCGCGGTCAACGGCGTGTCCATGACGATCGGGCCGGGCGTGACCGGGCTGCTGGGGCCCAACGGGGCGGGCAAGTCGACGCTCATCCACATGATGGGCGGGTTCCTGGCGCCCTCGTCCGGCACGGTCACCCTGGACGGGGCGCCGATGTGGCGCAACCCGGAGGTGTACCGGCGGCTCGGGCTCGTCCCCGAACGGGAGGCCGCCTACGACTTCCTCACCGGCGCCCAGTTCATCCTGGCGATGGCCAAGCTGCACAAGCTGCCCGACCCGGGGGCCGCGGCGAAGCGGGCGATCGGGCTGGTGGAGATGGACTACGCCGCCGACCGTCCCATCGGGAACTACTCCAAGGGCATGAAGCAGCGCATCAAGATGGCGTCGGCGCTGGTGCACGACCCTCCGGTGCTGCTCCTGGACGAGCCGTTCAACGGCATGGACCCGCGGCAGCGGCTCCAGCTCATGGACCTGATCCGGGGGATGGCCGCCGAGGGCCGCACGATCCTGTTCAGCTCGCACATCCTGGAGGAGGTGGAGCGGCTGGCCGAGCACATCGAGGTGATCGTGGCGGGCCGGCACGCCGCGTCCGGGGACTTCCGCAAGATCCGGCGGCTGATGACCGACCGGCCGCACATCTTCATGGTCCGGTCCGGCGACGACCGGGCGCTGGCCGCGGCCATCATCGCGGACGGCTCGGCGCGCAGCGTCCAGCTCACCGACAAGGGCCTGCGCGTGGAGGCGGTCGACTTCCAGCGCTTCACCTGGCTGCTCCCGCGCGTGGCCCGCGACGCCGGCGTCCGCCTGTGGGAGGTCTCCCCCTCCGACGAGTCCCTCGAGAGCGTCTTCTCTTACTTGGTGGCCCGATGAACCCGACCATCGCGATGATCACGTTCCGGGCGATGCTGGGGCGGCGGCGCGCGCTGCTGCTGCTCCTCCTGCCCGCGCTGCTGGTGTTCATGGCCCTCGGCCTGCGGATGATCGGCGAGAACGACCTGGAGGTGTCGGCGGGCGTCCTCCAGCGGTTCGCGCTGGCGACCCTCCTGCCGCTGCTGGCGCTGATCGCGGGCACCGGCGTGATCGGCCCGGAGATCGACGACGGCCAGATCATGTACGTGCTGACCAAGCCGATCCCGCGCCAGGTGATCGTGCTGACCAAGCTGGCCGTGGCGGTGGTGCTGATCGCGGCGTTCGCGGCGGTGCCGACGCTGCTGGCCGGGCTGCTGATGACCGGGACGAGCGAGTGGATGAGCCCGGCGTTCACGGTGGGCGTGCTGGCGGGCGGCGTCGCCTACGGCGCGGTGTTCGTGGCGCTGGCCGTGGTGAGCCGCAACGCCGTCACGATCGGGCTGCTGTACGCGCTGGTGTGGGAGACCCTGCTGGGCAACTTCGCCCCCGGCGCCAGGTCGGCGTCCATCCAGCAGTGGGCCCTGTCGGTCACCGACGCGCTGACCGGCGCCTCCTACGTGACCTCAACGGTCGACCTGGGCGTCGCGATCCCCCTGCTGATCGCGGTCACCGTGGCCGCCACCCTCCTGGCCGTCCTCCGCCTCCGCACCCTCTCGGTGGCCAGCGCCGAGTGACGACGCCCGGGACGGGACGACGGTTGACGTGACGTCCGCGACCGGCCGATGATCATTTAGACCTTTCCGCGGTCGCCGGGGCTCGGCCACAATCGTCGCCGTTCTCCCGGCCCGCGCGGCTCCGCGCCCGGCCGTCTCCCGCATTCCAGAGAGGGACGGACGCTCGTGTCCTCCAACCGTCGTGACGGCGGCCCGCGCCTCGGCCTGCGCGCCGGCCTGGCGCTCGCCCTGCTGCTCGGCTTCTACGTTCTCGCGCTGGCCCTCATGGCGGCGCTGTTCGGGTTCTTCGCGGTCGTCGCCTTGGCGATCGGGGCCGGCGACCTGCCGCCCGGTTCGGCGCTCCTGGCGGGCCTCGCGGTGGGCTGCGGGTTCGCCGTGGTCGGCGGGGTGCTGCAGAGCGTCCGGGTGGTCACGGCGGAGATCCCGGCGGGCATCGCCGTGCGGCCCGCCGACCAGCCGCGGCTGTGGGAGGCGGTGCGGGACCTCGCCGCGGAGGTCGGCGCGCCCGCACCCGACGAGATCCGCCTGGTTCCCGGAGTGAACGCGTTCGTCACGCAGGAGACGCGGCTGCTCGGGCTGGTCAAGGGGAAAGTGATCCTCGGCGTCGGCCTCGGCCTGCTCAGCGTCGTGGACCGGGCGGGACTGCGCGCCGTCCTCGCGCACGAGTTCGGCCACATATCCGGCGGCGATACCCGGCTCGGCCCGATGATCCACCGGGCCGGTACCGCGATCCAGCGGACCGTGGAGTACCTGGAACGCGACGAGAGGTTCTTCAAGAAGGGCGTCGCCCAGGTCTTCCGCGCCTACCACCGGCTCTTCCGCCGGACGACCACGGCGGTCTCGCGGGCCCAGGAACGCGCCGCCGACCGTGCCTCGGTACGCGTCGCGGGCGCCCCGGCGGCGGTGCGGGCGCTGGAGACCATCGGCGTCGCCGCGCCCGCCTTCGGGTTCTTCGCCGACCGGTACGTCGTTCCCGCCTGGGAGCGCGGCCGGTGGCCCGAGGACATGTACGGCGGTTTCCGGGCCTTCTACGCCGATCCGGGACGCAGGGAGGAGTTCGACCAGGCCCGCGAGGTCGTCCTCGCCGCCGAGACCGGCCGCGCGGACTCCCATCCGTCGATCGGCGACCGGATACGGCTCATCACGGCCATGGACGAGCCGCGGCCCGGCCCCGGACCGGCGGGTGAGGAGGAGCCGGCCTGGGGGCTGCTCACCGGACGCGCCGAAGCGGAGATGGCGCTCTTCGCCGCCCGGACCGCGACCGGCGCCGACGGCCTGAAGCCGATCACCTGGGAGCGGGCCGCCGACGAGGTGTTCGGGAAGTTGGCGGCCGGTGCCGCCCGAACCGTCGGCTCGGCCGCGATCGCGATCGGCGGGAGCTGGGACCGCGGCGGGCCCGACCAGGTCCTCGCGCTCCTCGCCGCCGGGCGCGGCGCCGAACTCGCCGAACACCTGGACGCCTCCGGCGACGGCGAGATGTTCTACCCGGTGCGGGCCGTGCTCGCCGCCGAGATCGTCGAACGGCACGGCGGCCACTGGGCCGTCTCGTGGTCCGGGCCGACGGCCGTCCACTGGCCCGGCACCCCGCTCGACGAGCTGGTCCGGCTCGCCCTTGAGGGCCCCCAAGGGCTCGCCGCCGTACGCGCCGAACTCGGGCTGCCCGACGCGCCGCTGCGCGAACTACCGCCCCTGTCACGGGAGGCCGTCGATGCCTGAGATCGCGTTCGACCCCCTGTTCGGCTCCCCGGAGGCCCGCGCCCTCCGCGTCGACCTGGTGGACGGCTCGTACGAGAGCGCCAGGCACCTCATCACGGCCACCGACGACCCGGACCTGCGCGCGTTCTACGTCGCGATCGCCGCCGAGTGGCCGGGCCGCCCGTCCTGGCTGGACGCGTGGGTGGCCGCCGAGCCCCGTAGCGCCGAGGCGCACCTGGTGCGCGGCGCGCACGGCGTCGTCTGGGCCTGGCAGGCGCGCGGGCACCAAAGGGCCGAGCACACCGAACGTGACCAGTTCATCGAGTTCTGGCGCCGCCTCGCGATCGCCGAGAAGGACCTGGAGAAGGCGGCCGAACTGGCCCCGGACGACCCCGAGCCGTGGGCCCATCTCGTCACCTGCGCGCGCGGCCTCGGGGTGGGCAAGGAGGAACTCGGGCGCCGCTTCAAGGAGGTCATCGCCCGCCACCCCTGGCACCGCCGGGCCCACTCCCAGATGCTCCAGGGCGTGGCCCCCAAGTGGAGCGGGTCGTCCAACCTGATGTTCAACTTCGCCCGGGAACGGGCCCTGGCCGCCCCCGAGGGCACCGCCATCGCCGCCCTGCTCGCCGAAGCCCACGTCGAGATGTGGCTGGACGCCGAGCAGGCCGAAGGAGGCGACGAGTACTTCACCGCCCCCGAGGTGCTGGCGGAACTGCACGCCGCCGCCGACAGGTCCGTCCGCTCCCCGAGATGGCGCCCCCTCCCGGACGACGTCCGCGCCCACAACCTCTTCGCCTTCGTGTTCGCCCAGGGCGACGATTTCGCTGCCGCCGAGGAGCAGTTCACCGCCACCGGCGGCCGTATCTCCAAGGAGCCCTGGAACTACGTCGGAGACAGCGTTGAGGACGCTTTCCGCTATGTCCGCTCGCGCGTGACCGTCGAACTGGAGTGATCCCCCCGGCCACGCCTTCGGAGGCACACTGGAGGGCATGAACCTCCCGGAGCGTCTTCAGAGCGTTCGGAAGCGTCGCGGCCTGACCCAGCGCGGGCTGGCGGAGCTGTCCGGGGTATCGATCTCCCTGATCCGCAAGCTCGAACAGGGAGAACGCGACGACACCCGCCTGGAGACCCTCCGCAAACTGGCCAAGGCCCTCCAGGTGCCGACCTCCGCTCTGATCACGTCCGTGGCCCCAGAGGAGCCCTCCGAAGACTGGGGACCGCTGCGGGCCGCCCTGCTCAAGCAAGCCGGGCAGGTCGCGGAGCCTCCGACCGTCAACGGAGTGCGGCAGGCACTGACAGCGTCGATGCCGCTGTTCTCGAACGACCGCTATGCCGAACTCGCCCGCCTCCTTCCGCCGCTTCTCCGGGACGCCGACACGCTGGGGCCCGAGGGCCGCGAGGTACGCTCCCGGCTCCTGCACCACGTGGGCTGGTTGCTGACGCAGACGCGGCAGTTCGAGGCGGCGGACGTGGCGTTGCGGCGCGCCCTGGACGAGTCTTCCGACCGGCTGGACGCCGCGGCCGTGGTGAACACCCGCTGCTGGCTCTTGATGCGCCAGGGCGACATCGGCGGCGCGCTCGCCCTCGCCACCCGATGGGCCGACGAGGTCGAGCCCAGGATCTCCCGGGCCACGATGGCCGAACTGTCCGCCTGGGGCTGGCTGCTGATCCGCCTGAGCACGGCGGCGGTCCGGAACAACGAGCCCGGCGAGGCGGATGATGCTCTGCGGCTGGCTCGCTCGTCCGCCGTCGCCATGGGGGCGGAGTACTCGCCGGACGCCGATTTCCTGCGCGCCTTCGGCCCGCTGACCGTGGCGATGAAACGAGCCGAGAACGCCATGGTGGAGGACAGGCCCGACCAGGTGATCAGCATGGCGGAGAAGATCCCGACGCGGGATCTGCGCCCGACGTCGAACAACCGGAACCGGCACCTCCTCGACGTGGCCAAGGCACGCGTCCAGCTCCGCCAGTACACGCAGGCGTTCGACGTCCTGCAAGGCGTGCGCGGCAGCGCCCCGGAATGGATCGTCAACCAGCACTACGCCAGGGACATCATGGGCACGATCGTCACCCGCCGAAGAACCCTTTCCCCGGAAATGCGAGAATTCGCCGAATTTATCCACCTAGATCTCTGACCCGTACGAAGATCTCCCGGACAGGATCTCGATCGCGCTCGCGCCCAGATGCACACTGGAGGACATGAACCTCCCGGAGCGTCTTCAGAGCGTTCGGAAGCGTCGCGGCCTGACCCAGCGCGGGCTGGCGGAGCTGTCCGGGGTATCGATCTCCCTGATCCGCAAGCTTGAACAGGGAGAACGCGACGACACCCGCCTGGAGACCCTCCGCAAACTAGCCAAGGCCCTCCAGGTCTCCACCTCCGACCTGATCGTCAGCCGGACGGCCGAGGAGGGCACCGCGCAGGAGTGGACGGCGGTCAGGGACTCCCTGCTGAGCAAGTACGAGCAACCTGAGGAAGCGCCGACTTCGGAAGGGGTCAACCGAGCGGTCGAGGCGGCGGAGCCGTTGTTCACGGACAACAAGTACGCGGAGCTCGGTGCGGTGCTCCCTTCCCTCGTGCGGGACGCGGACGCCCTGGGGAGGCGCGGGCGGCAGGTTCGGTCGCGGGTGATGCACCTGGCCGGAATGCTCCTGGTCTCGACCCGCCAGTTCGACGCGGCGGAGATCGCCTTGCGGCGGGCGTTCGACGATGCGCCGGGGAGGCTCGAACAGGCGGCGGTCGCCAACACGCGCTGCTGGCTCCTGATGCGCCAGGGAGACCTGGGTGGGACGTTCGAGCTCGCCTCCCGCTGGGCGGACGACGTCGAACCCCGCATTTCCCGTGCCAGCCAGGAGGAGCTGGCCGCCTGGGGCGGCCTGCTGCTGCGGGTGTCCACCGCTGCGTCGCGCAACAACGAGCCGGGAGAGGCCGACGATGCGTTGAGCTTCGCGCAGGCCGCCGCGGTGATCCTCCGAAGCGAGTGGGCTCCTCCCTCCGACCCCCTCAGAACCTTCGGCCCGATCGCGGTGGCGACGCGCAGAGTCGAGAACTACATGATCGAGGACAGGCCCGACCGGGTTCTGACGTTGTCGGAGAAGATCCCCAAGAGTGGATTCAGAGCCCGCGCGTCCAGCCGGAACCGCCATCGGCTGGACGTGGCGAAGGCGAACGTCAGGCTCAAGCGCTACACCGACGCGTTCGAGATCTTGCAGGAAGTGCGCGCGATCAGCCCCGAATGGATCTCCAATCAGCGCATGGTGCACGACATACTCGGTCGAATAGTGACGAAGCGGCGCACCTTGACGGCTGAAATGCGGGAATTGGCTAATTATGTGGGTCTCCAGTACTGACCTGCGTGGATGGCAGCAGGGGTACTTCCTGTCAACAGCCTTCTGAAGTGCCAATGACAATGGCGGGCTTCGCCTTTTAACTTCCCTGTCATGAACGCGGTTCTCGGGGTGGGGCTGGCCGTCGGCCCGACGATCGTGCATGGGGTGATCCGTCTCTTCCGCGTTCGCAGGTCGTCCAAGGGCGGCCTCCACCGTCGGCAGGCAAGGGAGCGCGAGCGTGGGCAAGCACGATGAGAAGAAGGAGGGCGACGGCAAGTGGGATCGGCCGGTTCCGCCGAAGGACCCGAAGAACCCGCCCGGGGGCGGTAAGCACGAGAAGGGCGGCAGGTAGGTGGCGGGCGCATCGGAGCGGATGATGGAACTCGCGGCCGAACTGGACGCGGCGGGGGATTTGCCGGCGGAATGGGGTGAGGCGTTCAGGGCCGTTCCCCGGCACCTTTTCATTCCCCCCACGGTCTGGATCGAGGATGGCGACAGGCTCGTCCCCCTGCACCGGGAGGACGACCCGGAGGCGTGGCTCGACCTCTGTTACGCCAACGACTCCGTGATCACGCAGGTGGACGACGGTGAGCCGGTCGGCCCCGGGCTCGTGGGCGCGGAGATCACCAGCTCGTCCAGCCGACCGGACGTGGTGGCGCTCATGCTCGCCACCCTTGAAGTCGAGCCGGGCATGGACGTCTTGGAGATCGGCACGGGGACGGGCTGGAACGCCGCGCTCATGGCCGAGCGTCTGGGCGCGGCGCATGTCACGACGGTCGAGGTGGATCCGCAGGTGGCGGAGCGGGCGCATCGAGCGCTGAGGAGCGCCGACTGCAAGGTCGCCGCCATCGTCGGTGACGGGGCGCTGGGGTACGAGCCCGGAGCGCCCTACGACCGGGTCATCGCGACGGTGGGCGTCCAGCGCGTGCCGCATGCGTGGGTGGAGCAGACTCGGCCGGGCGGCCGGATCCTGGTGCCGTGGCTGACCGACTTCCACAATGGTGCGTTGCTCGCTTTGACGGCGCATGGAGACGGCACCGCGACGGGACGCGTCGTCGGCAACGTGGCGTTCATGCCGCTGCGGGTCCAGCGGGGGCGGCGCGCTTCGCTGGTACGCGACGTCCGCGACGTGGGCCGGGCGCGGCGGACCGCCACGGACCTGCACCCGTACGACGTGATCGGCGAGTACGACGCGTCCCTCGCGGTCGGGCTCAAGGTGCGGCGGTGCAAGCTCGTGGTGGAGAGTCACGAGGTCGGGTACACGGTGTGGCTCATCGATCCCTGGTCGGGGTCGTGGGCGAGCCTGCGCCACGTGCCGGGCGCGGAATGCTTCGAGGTGCGGCAGCTCGGTTTCCGGAGCCTGTGGGACGAGGTCGAGGCCGCGCACCGGTGGTGGACGGGCCTGGGGCGTCCGGAGGCTGGGCGGTGGGGGCTCACGGTGAGGGCCGACGGGCAAGAGGTCTGGCTCTCGTGAGCGTCAGTGAGAAGGCGGTCAGGCTGCCGGGGCTGCCCGTGCAGGTGGCGGTCGCGCGGCGGTTCGTCGCCGAGGCGCTGGGGGGCGATCATCCCTGTCGCGCGGACGCGATGCTGCTCACCCTCGGAGACCGGCACCAACGCGATCGCGCACTCGTCCAGCGGGCGGCCTGGCGGGTCGTTCCTCCTGACCGTCCGCTGGACGGACGGCTGGGCGCGAGTGGCGGTCGCCGATCAGGGTGCGGCAGAGGCGCCGTGCCTGCGGCCCGTCGGCTACTCGCTGCGCGGGCGGGCCGCTGTTCTGCTCTCCGCGTTCCTTGCATCGAGCAGCGGCCTGGGACGGTCGTTGGCGTCTGTTGATTGCTGGGACCAGTTGCACGCGCGCAGCGCCGTCGGTGACAGGCCGGTGGCCTCCTTGACCTTGCGGGCGAAATGGAAGCTCGTCTTGAAGCCCGAGCACGCCGCGATCGATCCGACCGGCAGCCCCGAGCTGGTCAACAGCTCGATGCCGTGAGTGACGCGGCGGTCCCACAGGTAGCGCATGGGTGTGGTGTCCATGTGCTCACGGAACAAGCGCACCAGGTGCTCAGGGCTCACCCTCGCGGCTGCGGAGATGGCCGTCAGGTTGATGTCGTTCTGGACGTTGCGGTGGATGAACAGCCGGGCGTCCTCGATGGGCGCCGGCAGCGCGGCGGGCAGATTCTCGAACTCGGCGATGAAGCGCCACAACAGTGCCGTGGCCAGCGCGTCGACCAGTGCGCCTTGGGCGGTGAGGCGGGTCTGTTCGGTGATCAATGCCTCGCGCGCCATGTACGTCAGGGCGGAGGACAGCGGTCTGGTCGGGCGCACCGCCTCCAGCCATCGGTTCATCTGGGGGGTGAGCTCTTCGAGGTCACCGCGTACGAGCGTCTGGCGGGTCTCGGCGCCCTCGGTGAAGCCGATCACCTCGGTGTGCCCGGGCAGCAGGATGCACATCTGCCCCGCGGGGACGGCGTACGGGTCGCGGTCGTCCACGTGCACGACCATCGTTCCGGCATGGATCAGCAAGAGCTGAACATTGCCCTGCACGCGGGGCCCGATGCGGGAGCCGGGGCGGTGGACGACGCTGCGGACCACGGAATTGACGATTCTCAGGCGTCGGGAGGCGGCATCAATTCCAGACACAGGCTCGCTCACTCTGGCCATGTTACCGGCGCGTTTCCGGTGGTGAGATCTCGGCATGACCGAGATTCAGACACAACTTCTCGTGGTCGGCGGTGGTCTGGGCGGCGTCTCGGCCGCACTGGCCGCGGCGCGGCGTGGCGTGAGCGTTGTCCTGACCGAGCCGACCGACTGGCTCGGCGGCGTCCTGACGAGCCAGGGGGTCCCCCCGGACGAGCACGTGTGGATTGAGCAGTTCGGCTGCACGGCCACCTACCGTGAGTTCCGTGACGCCATTCGCTCCTACTACCGCCGGCACTACCCCTTGACCGAGGCGGCCCGCCGCACGATGGCCTTCAATCCCGGTCGCCAAGGTCTCCGACCTCTGCCACGAGCCGCGCGTGTCCCTCGCCGTCATCGAGGCTCTCATCGCACCGCACCGGGCGTCCGGGCGCATCCGGGTACTGATGGAGCACGAGCCGGTGTCCGTGACGAACACGGACGACCCCGACACGCTGGAGTCGATCACTCTACGTGATCGCCGTACCGGTGATCTCACGACGGTGAGCGCTACCTGGTTCGTCGACGCGACGGAGACCGGCGACCTGCTGCCGCTGGCCGGCGTCGAGTACGTCACCGGCGCCGAGTCGCGGGATGTCACCGGTGAACCGCACGCTCCGGAACTGCCGGCCCCGCTCAACATGCAGCCGATCTCGGTGTGCTTCGCCCTCGACCACGTCGAGGGCGGGGACTTCACGATCGCGCGCCCCGACAGCTACGAACACTTCCTGACCTCTTCGGCGACGAACTCGCCGAACGGCCGGCTGTCGCTGACCGCGCCCCATCCCAAGACGCTCGCGCCCTCGCACCACACGTTCTTCCCGAACCCCGTCGAGGACCACACGCTCATCCGTCCGGACTACGCGGACCAGCGGGTGGGGAGCATGGACCGCAACCTGTGGACTTTCCGCCGCATCGCGGCAGCCCAGAACTTTCTGCCCGATGCCTACGAGTCCGACATCACGCTGGTGAACTGGCCGCAGGTGGATTACTGGGACGGTCCCATCTTCGATGTTCCCGCGGAGCAGGTCGAGTTCCACCTGAAGCGGGCCCGTGAGCTGTCGCTGAGCCTGCTGTACTGGCTGCAGACCGCCGCCCCGCGTCCCGACGGCGGCGTTGGCTGGCCGGGGCTGCGTCTGCGTGGTGATGTGCTGGGCGACAGCCCCGATGGGCTGGCCAAGGCGCCTTACGTCCGCGAGTCGCGTCGCATCGTGGCCGAGCACACGATCGTCGAGCAGGAGATCTCCTTGGAGGTCCGCGGGAACCGCGGCGCCGTGCGGCACCGCGACAGCGTCGGGGTCGGCATGTACCGCATCGACCTGCATCCCTCCACCGGCGGCGACTCCTACATCGACATCGGCTGCTGCCCTTTCGAGCTGCCCCTGGGCGCGCTCATTCCCGTGCGGGTCACCAACCTGCTCGCCGGCGCGAAGAACATCGGCACCACCCACATCACCAACGGCGCCTACCGGATGCCCCTGGTGGAGTGGAACATCGGCGAGGTCGACGGCCACCTCATCGGCTTCTGCGCGGCCCGGGACGTCACCCCCTCCCAGGTCCGCGCCGACGACAAGCTGCTCGACGAGTTCCAGGCCGAACTGGACGCCGTCGGCGTCGAGCGGCACTGGCCGAAGATCGTCGGTTACTGACGACCGCCACCGAAGCGCGTTCGCGCTCGGCCTGCATTCCTCGTAACACCCCGACCACCCCGTACGAAGAAGCGAGGCGGACCATGCGTATCACCAGGACTGTCGTCTCCGCGACGACCGCCGTCCTCATGGCGGGAGCTCTCGGCGCCTGCTCGACCTTGAAAGGCGGGTCGACCAACGCCGCCGGGGAGATCGAGATCACCTGTGCGACCTGCCAGAAGTCCACCACCGACCCGTTCCTGCAGTTCAACTTCGAGGCGGCGCAGCGCTTCAACGCGGCCAACAAAGGCAAGTACCACGTCAAGACGCTGCAGAACGCGAACGCCGGCTCAGGGGACGCCCGGCTGCAGTACTACCAGCGCCTCGCGCTGGCCAACGACCTGCCCGACGTCTTCCAGTTGAACAGCGCCGAGATCAAGTCGTTGTCGGGTGCGGGAAAGCTGCACGACTTCGCGCCCGACCTCAAGGCCGACGCGACGTGGGCTGCCTCGTTCCAGCCCCGCGCCTTCGACGCGTTGTCGGGCCGGGACGGACAGCGGTGGGCCATTCCGCAGCAGCAGGATCCCATCGGGATCTACTACAACAGGAAACTCCTGACCAGCGTGGGCTACGACTCGTTCCCCACGACCTGGGACGACTTCGAGGCCATGGCCGCCAAGCTCAAGGGCGCGGGCGCGACCCCGATCGCACTCGACGGGGACTGGGCGACCCTTCTGATGTGGTCCAACCTCATCGGCACGCAACCGGCAGGCGGTGCCTTCCTCACCTCTGAGATCGCCACCAGCAAGGACTGGTCGACCAACGCGGCCGCCGTCACGGCCACCGAGCGCCTTCGCGGCTGGCACGCCAAGGGCTATGTGAACGCCGACTCCTTCTCCGGCGACTTCCAGAACGCCGCCTCGAAGTACCTGGCCGGCAAAGCCGCGGCCGTCCCCAACGGGCCATGGTTCGTCAAGACCAACCTGAAGTCGGCGAACGCCGCACCAGGGCTGTACGACGGCACGGATGTCGCCCCGTCCCCCGGATGGGACGCGGGACAAGGGCTGATCGTCGTCTCGGGCGCCGGCTGGGTGTCGGGTACGAGCGACCGGACCAAGCTCGAAGCGGTGGGCGCGTTCGTGCGGTTCACGTCCTCCGCCGACGAGGTCGTCAAGCAGGCCAAGGCGACGGGCTCCAACCCGCCCGTCAAGGTGCCCGCCGCCACCGTCAAGGCGGCAGGGCTCGAACCGCTCAGCTCGCGCTTGGTCACCCAGATCCCTCGGGTCGCCCAGACCTTCCCCCACGCGCGGGTCCACGCACCCGGGGGCATCGACGCGGCGTGGAAGAACCTGTGGCCCGCCTACGTCAAGGGCGAGATCGATACGAAGGCCTTCTTGTCGCGCCTGGCCACCGAGTCCGCGGCGGGGAGCTAGAGCCGTGAGAACCACGCACCGGGTCCGGTCGCGGGCGCCCAAGCCCGCGGCCGGGCCGCGTATCCCCGCCGGCATGCGTGGCCGCGTCGCCGTCTCGCTGCTGCCCGCCCTCGTCTTGTTCGCCCTGTTCTTCCTGGTGCCGCTCGTCGTGCTGGCCGTGACGGCGTTCTCCCGCTGGGGCGGTGTCGACTTCGCGTTCACCGGACTGGACAACTACCGCCGGCTGTTCTCCGACCCGGTGTTCTGGAAGGCCGCGGGCAACACGCTCTTCTACTGCGTCGCGTCCATGGTCATCCAGGTACCGCTCGGCGTGGCGGTCGGCATGACCCTCGCCGTGAAAGTGCCGGGCTGGAAGCTCTTCCGCACGATCATCTTCATCCCGTTCGTCATCTCGGGGGCCGCGTACGCGCTGGTGTTCTCGGCCTTCTACAACCCGTCCTACGGCCTGCTGAACAACCTGCTCGCCCCCGTCACGGGCGGCCGGCACGACTGGCTGTTCGACAGCGGCACCGCCCGGTGGGCCGTGGCCGGCACGTTCGTGTTCATCATCGGGTTCGTGGTCGTGGTCGTCATGGCGGAGGTGGCCGCGATCCCGACCGAACTCCTCGAAGCCGCCGAAGCGGACGGTGCGAGCCTGATCCAGCGCCAGCTGTTCATCGTCCTGCCGCTGTTGCGCAACGTCATCGGCACCGTCCTCCTCGTGCGGCTCCTGGTCGACATCGGCATGTTCGACCTGGTCTACATCCTGACCTCCGGCGGCCCGAACGACGCCACCACGACTCTCGCCCTGTACGCCTACCGCGCCTACGTGCACGGGGAGTGGGGCTACGCCAACGCCGTCGGCTCCGTGATCCTGATCCTGGGCGCCACGCTCATCGTCACGGTGCGGCGAGTCTTCCGGATCGGAGAGCGAGCCCTGTGACCGCCATCCAGCCTGCCGACGTCGCCCGCCGACGCGGCGTGCGACGCACCCGTCCGCGCTCGTGGGCCCTGGTGCTCATCTACGGCTTCCTCACCGTGGTCACGCTACTCTCGCTGCTGCCCACCGTGTGGGTGATGCTGTCCTCCTTCAAGACGGGCCCGCAGGTCTACTCGGGCAAGGGGTTCTTCCCCTCTCCCGCGACCTTCCAGGGCTACATCGACGCGTTCACCGAGATCCATCTGCACACCTACGTGCTCAACACGCTGCTGTACGCCACCGGTGGCACGATCGGCGCCGTCTCCGTGGCGTTTCTGGCCGCCTATCCGCTCGCCCGCTACGCGTTCCTCGGCAGGAACTTCCTCGTCGCCATGTTCGCCCTGGCCCTGGCCATCCCTTTGGTGGGGCTGGCGACGCCGGTGTTCTTCGTGGTGCGCGAGCTCGGCATGTTCGACTCCCGCATCGGGTTGGTCATCTTCTACTCGGCGCTGGAGTTCCCGTTCTCCTTCATCGTGATGAGATCTTTCCTGCTGTCGTTGCCCCCGGAGATCGAAGAGGCCGCCCTCATGGACGGTGCCGGGTACTTCACCACCCTGCGGCGGATCATCCTGCCGCTGTCGCGACCGGCCATCGCCACCGTGTGCGTCGTGGCGTTCGTGAAGATCTGGAACGAGTTCTTCTTCGCCAATCTGCTCACCGTCACCCAGTCCAACCACAACGTGCAGCTGGCCTTGGCCGGCTTCAAGTCGCAGTTCGGCTACAACGTCACCGGCGCCATGGCCGGGGCGACCATCATCATGCTGGTCCCCATCGCACTGTTCCTCGTCCTGCAGCGCCAGGTGGTCGCCGGCCTGACCGCGGGTGCCGTCAAATGAGCGGCACCGCGATCGCACCTTGGACCGCGCCCGCACCCCTCCCTGTGCTGCGCGTCCGCGGCGCCGACGATCAGGGTTCTCCTCTTAGTTGGCCGGGGGGTCGGTCAGGCGGGTCAGGTCGGTGAGGAGTTCGGAGGCGGTGACCGGGTCCAGTTCGCCGAAGGGGTGGCGCTTGCCGGAGTAGCGGCCCGTGAAGAGGGAGACGTCCCGGATGTCCTGCTCGGCGAAGTCCTCGGGGGCGATGACGCGGATTCCCGGTTCGAACTGGACCATGAGGTGCCGCTCGTCGGGGGTCATGAGCATGACCTGGCGGCGGAAGCCGCCGGTCTCCTTCTCGCCCAGCTCCCAGCCGCGTGAGGTCATGCCGAGGATCCGGCCGAAGTGGACGGTGCCGCCCTCGAAGCGCGTCAGTTTGGTGCTTCCGCGCTCCTCGTCGGTGAGTGCGTGCACGGTACGGGCCAGCTGCTGGAACGGCTGGAGGAGTTCGTAGTCGGCGAAGACCTGCCCCCATGCCTCGACGGTGGGGCCGCCCAGGAGGACCGGGTGCGGCAGCGTGATCGGGGTTTCGTCGGGGAGGGGACCGAGTTCTTTGTCGTCGGCGTCGGCGAGGGTGCGGTCCTCGGCCACGCGGAAGGGGACGGGCCGGCCTTCGACGTCCGCGGACCAGATCAGGCGGCGGGCGATGTGGCACAGGAGGGGGTGGGCGATGAAGAGGGAGCGGAAGTCGGCGAAGGTCCAGGAGCGTCCGGTGACCATGGCCTTCTCGAGGCGTTTGATCTGGTCGGCGGCGACCGTCCGGACGTCCTTCTTGAGGTCGGTGAAGCGCTTGTACGCGGCGGGCGCGAGGGTGTCGTCGTCCTTGACGCCCGGTTTGGGGAGCGTCTTGCGGCGCTTGCCGTCGGCGTCGGTCACGTACGGCTTGAGCTGCTCGTCGAACCCGACGCGGAAGCTGCGGGGGCCGTAGTCGAGGGTGAGGCCGCCCTGGGAGTCCAGGCCGAAGTCGGGGACGAGGCGGTCGGCGAGCTGCTCGGAGGTGAGCCCGCGTTCCTTGGCGATGCGGTTCAGGGCCCCTTGGGCACTCGCCCTGATCCGCTTGTGGTCTTCGGCCTTGTTCGCTAGGCGGTGCAGGTGCCGCAGCGCGGAGTCGCTTCCGAGGCGGGTGAACAGGCTCAGGAGGTTGAACCCGCCGATGTCGTAGACGTAGCTCTTGGACCAGCGGGCGATGATGGGGGCGAGCCGGTCGGCGGTGTCGTCGTTGCCGAAGCGGGCCAGCGCGTACTGGACCCCCCTGTTCGCCATCGACCTGTAGGGGGTGTCGGCCTCGTACAGGGCCCAGGCGAACGCGGCCAGGGAGTCGGGGTCGAACAGGTCGATGACCTGCTCGACTCCCGGGTAGGGGTCCCACGGCTTGGAGAAGGTCAGCATCGTGAGGAGGTGGCGGGTCGCCGGGGCGGGCAGGGCCGTCTTCCGGTCGCGCAGCAGGATCTGAGGCAGCCGCGCCGGGTCGAACGCCTCGGGCGTCTCCGGGAGCGGGTCCGGGTAGATGTCCAGGCCGTCGGTGCGGAGCACGGACATCGCGGCCGCGGCCTCGTCGCCGTAGTGCCGGGCCGCCCGCACGATGGCGTCGTGGCCGTGTTCCTTGGCGACGATGCGGAGGGCCTCCTCGGCGCGCTCCCGCTTGGGACCGGGCTTGCGCAGGGCGTCCGGTACGGCCAGCAGGGCGGCGGCCTCCCCGTGCAGCTTGAACCAGACCTCGACGCGGTCGCGGTTCGGGTAGACGCCGCAATGCTTGATCATGAGCTGGGCGACGTCCGTGTCCAGGAACGGGTCGAGCCAGTAGAAGGTGCGGGAGTTCTTGGCCAGGTGCATCGCCATGGGGTAGGCGGCCAGCCCGTGGCGGGCCACGATGCATGGCATGGCCGTGGCCGTCCCGTAGCCGGTGAAGGCGTCCCAGTGGCGCTGGTCGGAGAGCAGCGCGTCACCCAGTTCGAGCGGGGCCTGTGCCAGGAGGCCGAAGCCCAGGTCGCGGCGCTGCTCGGCGTCGAGTTCGGTGAGGGCTCGGCCGCTGGAGAAGGTCTCGGCGAGCTCGTTCCAGTCGGTGTCGTCCGGGAGCGGCTGCCAGCCGTACTTGCCCTGGTAGGGGGCCGCCAGCCATTCCTCGCGCCGGCCGGGCGCCCACGTCATGGTGGTGGGCTCCTTGGGGGCCTTCAGCTTGAGGACGACGGGCTGCTTGCTCGCCGTCCACGGCGGGTTGACGAGCAGTTCGGGGAGGGAGCTTTCGGGGGTGTTCGGCATTGTTCCTATTTCGTGGTGAGGTCGGCGAGTTCGGTGAGGATCTCGGACGCGGTCGACGGGTTCAGGTCCCCGAACGGGATCGGCTCTCTGACGTAGCCGTTCTCGGCGACCTTCACGTGCTCGACCTGCTCGATCCGCTGGACGGGGGCGGGGGCGGCGTGCTTGGGGATGCCCGGCGCGAACCGGACCTCGACGAGCGCGCCGCGGTCGCCGATCGGGTGAACGAGCAGGCTGCGGTTGTGGTATTCGTCGCGCGCCGTGCGGAGGCTCCAGTCGCCCTGGGCGAGGCGGACAAGGGCGGCGGTGGGCACCTCGGCGCCGTCGAAGCGGGTCAGCAGGCTGGTCGCGCGCTCCTCCTCGCGGAGGCGGACGACGGTCCGTCCGAGCTGGGGGAAGGGCTGGAGGATCTCGTAGTCGGCGAACACCCGCCCCCACGCGCCCACCGCGTCGCCCAGGTGCGCCGGGTGGGGCAGGACGATCCGCGCGCCGGGCGGGGGCGTGAACGCCTTGTCGTCGACGTCGGCGAAGGAGCGGTCCTCGGCGATCCGGAACGCGGTGGCGGTGCCGTCGTGTTCGGCGCTCCACACGAGGCGCCGCGCGAAGTGCCGCAGCAGCGGATGTTCGACGTAGAGGGCGTGGAACTCCTCCAGTGGCCAGTCGCGCCCGCTCATCATCGCCCGGTGCAGCCGCTTGCGCTGCTCGGTGGCGACGGACCGGACGCCCTTCTTCAGGTCGGTGAAGCGCCGGTGGGCCGGGTCCGCGACCGCGGCGTCGTCCTTGGGGCCGGGTTTGGGGAGCGTCTTGCGGTGCTTGCCGGTGCCGTCGATGACGTAGGGCCTGAGCTGCTCGTCGAATCCGACGCGGAAGCCGCGGGGGCCGTAGTCGAGGGTCATGCCGCCCTCGGCGTCAAGCCCGAAGTCCGGGACGAGCCGGTCGACGAGCCGCGCCGCCGTCAGGCCCCGGTCCCGCGCGGCGCGGTGCAGGGCGTACCGCGCCTCCTCCTTGACCTTCTTGCTGGGGTGCGGGTTGTCCGCGATCTGGTGCAGCAGGCGCAGCGCGGTGTCGCCGCCGATCGCCCCGAACACGTCGAGGGCGTTGCGCGCCGCCAGCGAACCGGCCCACCAGTACTCCCAGGCCGCGATGGCCTCCGCGAGCCGCCGGGCGGTCTCGGCGTCGCCGAGGCGGCGCAGCGCGTACTGGACGCCGTCGGGCGCCCACGAATACCGGCTCAGCTCGGCGGTCAGGTAGAGCGCCCAGGCGAACTCCGCGAGCGAGCCGGGGTCGCACACCTCGATGACCTGCTCGACGAACGAGTGCGGCCGGTCGGGGCGGGAGAGGAGCAGCAGCCGGGTGAAGGACCGGGTCGCGTCGGCGGGCAGGGCCGTGTCCCGGCCGCGGAGCAGGATCCGCGGCAGCCGTTCGGGGTCCCGGTCTCCGCTGATCTCCGGGACGGACGCGGGGTAGCGCAGCACCTCCATCGCCCTGGCCGCTTGGGGGCCGTAGGACCCCGCCGCCTGCGGGACGGCGCCGTCGTCGGCGATGATCAGGCGGAGCAGGACCTCCGCGGCGGTGCGCCGCGGGCCTGGCCGCTCGAGCGCGTACGGGACGAGCAGCGCGGCGGCGGCCGCCCCGTGGTCCTTCGCCCAGGCGCGGGCGTCGGCGTTCCCGTTGGACGGTTGGGCGACCATCACCTCGGCCGTCTCCGCGCTGAGGAAGGGCCTGAGGGGGGTGGCCGTGCCGGGGCCTTCCCGGCGGGCCACGTGCAGCGCCAGGGGGTACGCCTTCAGTTCGTGGCGGACGACGACCCCGCCGAGCACCTGGAGGTCGGTGAACTCGTCCCAGTAGCGGCGGTCCTCCAGGAGTTCGTGCGCCGGCTCGTGTGGCCCGTGCAGCAGCAGGCCCGCGTACAGGGGGGCGCGGCCCTTGGGGGTGAGCTCGGTCAGGGCCCGGCCGCTGCGGAAGCGTTCGGCCACGGCCTCCCAGTCGGCGTCCTTGCGGCCGCGCGGGGCCGCTTCCTCCTGGAGGCGTTCGCGCAGGTAGCGGTTCCACGCCACCGTGACCGGGACGGCGGGCGGCTCCAGGCCCTCCAGGACGATCGGCGCCCAGGTCCAGGGCGGGTCGACCAGCAGGGCGGGCAGCGACTCGGCGGGCGCGTCCCGGACGGGGGCTTCGGGGGAATCTGGCATTGCTCCTATTTCGTGGTCGGTCCACGCCGTTCGGTGATCTCCCGCACCGCCTCCAGCGCGCCTGGGGCGATCCGCTGCCGGTCGGCCGCCTCGCGCCCGAGCTCGTCCAGAAGGCGCAGCGCCGTGTCGCTCCCGAGCGCGGTGAACACCCGGAGGACGGACTCCCCGCCGCTGTCCCGGACCAGCCGGGACGACCAGTGGGCGGCGACGGCGGCGAGGCGGGCGGCGGTGCGGTCGTCGCCGAGGCGTTCCAGCGCGTACCGGACGCCGTCGGAGGCCCAGACACGCTTCCGCCCCGCCGGGGGCCGCGCGTCGAACTCCGCCTGGTACAGGCCCCAGGCGAAGTCGGCGAGCGAGGCGGGGTCGCACATCTCGACGACCTCATCGAGGGCCTTCTCGACCCTCGGGCGCGGCCCCTCCGGGCGCAACCAGAACAGCAGCGTGGCCAGATGCCGGACGGACGCGGCGGGCAGGGCGTGCTCACGGTCGCGCAGCAGGACCTGCGGCAGCCCTTCCAGGGGGAAGCGCGGTCCGTGCGGGGCGATGGGGAAGCGCAGGACCTCCACCGCCCGCACCGCCTCGCCGCCGTGGCGCGCCGCCGCCTCGGCGACGACGTCCCAGTCGCGGGCGATCATTCCGCGGACCGCCTGTTGCGCGACCTCGCGCTCGCGACCGGGCTCGCCCAGCGCGTGCGGGAGGGCGTACGGCAGCGCGTCCGTCCCGTGCCTTCTGAACCAGGCGTCGGCGCTCCAGGTGAGGGCCGGGAGCCCCCGGACGCCGTCCGAGTGGACGAGCATCAGCCGGGTCACCTCCGCGTCCAGGAAGGGGGCGAGGGCGAACAGCGTGTCGAGGTCGTCGGGGCGGACGGCGTGCAGCGCCAGTTCGTAGGCCGCCAGCTCGTGCCGGGCGACGATGGCCTGAACGTGCTTGGGGACGAGGCCGTCCCAGTAGCGGCGGTCGTCCAGGGCCTCGGCGGCGAGGTCGTCCGGGCCGTGTACCAGCAGGCGGGCGTAGAGGGCCGAGCGTCCCCTGTCCGTCAGGTCGGCCAGGGGCGAGCCGCCGCGGATCCGCTCCGCCATCGCGTTCCAGTCGTGGCCCTTGCGGGAGGGCGCGGCCGGGGCGTTCTCCAGGAACGACTCCCGGACGCCCTCCGGCCAGGACACGACCGTCGGGCCCGCGGGCGGCGCCACCCCCGGGACCACGATCGGCTCCCAGGTCCAGGGCGGGTCGACGAGGAGGGCGGGCAGGGCCGCGGCGGGCGCGTCCTTGACGCCGGCATCGGAGGAATCCGGCATGGCTCCTATTTCGTGGACAGATCGGTGAGGGTGGCGAGCAGCTCCGAGGCGGTCACGGAATCGAGCTCGCCGAACCTCCGGTCACCCTCCTCTGACCCGAACGCGAACGACCTGGTTCCGATCATGACCCTGCGGAGCGTCTGCTCGGGGAAGACGTCGATCGCGCCGACCGCGATGCCCGGATCCAGATCGATCACGACCCAGCGGCCGCCGGCGACGCGCAGCGAGATCTCGTGCTCGATGCCGTTGTCCTGCGGGGCGCCGCGCTCCCAGCCGTGCCGGGTCAGCCCCAGCACCTTCCCGGTCGGGACGGTCACGCCCTCGAACCGGGCCAGCCGCGAGCTGCCGCGCTCCCCGTCCGCGAGGGCGTGCACGGCGCGGCCGAGCTGCGGGAACGGCTGGGTGATCTCGTAGTCGGCGAACACCTCCGCCCACGCCCCCAGCCGCCCGCCCAGGTGGAGCGGGTGCGCGATGCCGACCTCGGCGGCGTCCGGCAGGGTGAACGCGGCGTCCTCGACGTCGGCGAGCGTGCGGTCCTCGGCGATCCGGAACGCGCGGTCCCCCGCGAGCCAGACGAGCCGGCGGGCGATGTGCCAGATCAGCGGATGCCCGGCGAAGTAGGCCCGGAACTCCTCCGGCGTCCAGCGGCGGCCCGTGACCATCGCCGTCTCCAGCCGCGTGACCTGGTCGGCGGCGATCGTGCGCACGTCCTTCTTCAGCGCGGCGAAGCGCTTGTGGGCGGCGGGGGCGAGCTCGGGGTCGTCCTTGACGCCCGGCTTGGGCAGCGCCTTGCGGAGCTTGCCGGAGTCGTCGGTGACCAGCGGCCTGAGCTGCTCGTCGAAGGCGACCCGGAAGCCGCGCGGGCCGTAGGCCAGGTGCAGGCCGCCCTCGGCGTCCAGCCCGAAGTCGGGGACGAGGCGGTCGGCGAGCTGCTCGCTGGTCAGGCCGCGGGCCTTGGCCACCCCGGCGATCGCCCGCCGCGCGGCCTCCCGCAGGCCCGTGAACTTCACCTTCCGCGCGATGCCGTCCAGGTGGATCAGGGCCGTGTCGGTGCCGATCGCGGTCAGCACCTCCAGCCCCCGCACCGCCTTGGCGTGCCCGGACCGCCCCGGCCACACCCGGATGACGGGGGTGAGCCGCCGCACGGTCTCGTCGTCGCCCAGCCAGGCCAGCTGCGCCAGCACCCAGCCGTTGCGGGACGGCTCGCGCGCCGCCCGCCACGCCTCGAAGACCGCCCACGCGAGCGCGGCCAGCGACCCGGGCTTGCACAGCTCGAACACCTCGGCCAGGCCCTCGTACGGCTCGTCCCCCGAGGACAGCGCCAACAGCGACACCAGGTTGGCGGTGGCGGCGGGCGGCAGGGCGCGCCCGGAGCCGCGCAGCACGGGCCGGGGCAGCGCGGCGACGTCCAGCCACGGCAGCTTCGGCGGCTTGGGCGGGCCCTCGGCGGGCTTCTTTTGGACGTCGGCGACCGGCGCCCCCGCGCTCAGCGCCTCGGCGACGATGTCCGCGGCCTCGTCACCGTGGACGCGGGCCGCCTTCACGACCGCGTCCAAGCCGTGCTCCTCGGCGACCAGAGCCAGGGCGGCGGTGGCCTTGCGGCGCGGCGGGCGCCTCTTGCCGACCGCGTCCGGCACCAGGAACGGGACCGCGTCCAGGCCGTGCTGGCGGAAGTAGGCCTGGGTGAAGTCCTGCGCCGTCTTGAGCCGGAACATCCAGTCGGCCATGAGCAGCGCGACCTCGGCGTCCAGGTAGGGCAGGAGCGCGCTGCCGGCGGCCGGGGCGTCGATCCCGGCGCAGTGCAGCATCGCGTCCCGCGCCTCCAGCTCGTAGCGGGCCACGGTCGGCTTGAGGTAGCGGAAGAACGACGGCGTGACGTACCTGACCCGCCACTCGGCGAGCAGCGGGCGGATCCGGTCCTCGGGCCCGCCGGCGAACATGCTCGCCTCGGTCGGCGGGTACATGGACCTCTGGTCGGCCACGTACTCGTCGATCAGCCGGTCCAAGTCGTTGCTGGACGAGAGGTAGAGCTTCGTCGCCGCCCACTTCTCCCGCTGCCCCGGCGCCCACGAGACCGCCAGGCCGGGCGGCGGCTCCAGGCCGTCCACGACCCGCGCCTCGGGCTCCTTCGGCTTGGCGGGCTTGGGCCGCCGCGCCGCCTGCTCCCACGGCGGGTCGGCCAGAATCCCCGGAATCTCCCCCGGAGCGGCGTTCTCGATCGTCGTGCCGGTCCCCGTGTCGCTGCTCATGTCGCGCAACCGTAGAACAGAGCTCCGACAGAGCAGTGCGGAATCGAAGCAACCGGTCAGATGCGGCGGAGCCGGACCCTCCGGACCTCGTGGTCGCGGCCCTTGTGCAGCACCAGGGTGGCGCGGGCCCGGGTCGGCAGGATGTTCGACACCAGGTTGATCTCGTTGACGTCCCGCCAGACCCGCTGCGCGAACGCCGCCGTCTCGTCCTCGTCCAGCTCGTGCGCGTACCTGTGGAAGTAGGAGCGGGGGTCGGTGAAGCGGGTGCGGCGCAGCGCGAACAGCCGCTCGATGTACCACTGGCGGATGTCCTCCACCCGCGCGTCCACGTAGATCGAGAAGTCGAAGAAGTCCGACACCCCGAGCGTCCCGGGCGGCGGGGCCTGCAGCACGTTCAGGCCCTCCACGATCAGGATGTCCGGGCGCCGCACGGTCTGCGCCGCGCCCGGGACGATGTCGTACTCCAGATGCGAGTAGACCGGGATCGACTGCTCCTCGGCCCCCGCCTTGATCGCCGACACGAACCGCACCAGCGCCCGCCGGTCGTAGGACTCGGGGAACCCCTTCCGGTCCATGATCCCGCGCTCGGTCAGCACCGCGTTCGGGTAGAGGAAGCTGTCGGTGGTGACCAGCTCCACGGTGGGGTGCTCGGGCCAGCGCGCCAGCAGCGTCCGCAGCAGCCGGGACGTGGTCGACTTGCCCACCGCGACGCTGCCCGCCACGCCGATGATGAACGGGGTGGGCGGCACCGGCTCGCCCAGGAACCCGCCCACGGTGTCGCGCAGCCGCCCCTCGCCCAGGAAGAACAGGTTCAGCAGCCGCGACAGCGGCAGGTAGACCTCCTCGACCTCGGTGATGTCGATCGGGTCGCGCAGTCCGCGCAGGGCGTCGAGCTCGCCGGGGGTGAGGGGGAGCGGGGTGCTCTCGCGCAGCGCCCGCCAGGCGTCGCGGGAGAGCTCCACGTAGGGGCTGGGCACGCTCTGAGGACTAGACACGTCGTCCCATCCGCTCGTCATGAGGGAACACGGTAACCAGGGGTCCCTCGCGTACACCGGTGTTTCACCGGGCGTCCACGCTATAGCCACCCCGCTACGCCACTTGCTGGTGGGTCCATGGAAGACGAGCTAATAGGCTTGCCGCCATGTGCGGAATCGTTGGGTACGTCGGCGCCAAGCCGGCACTGGACGTCGTGGTCGATGGGCTGGCGCGGCTGGAGTACCGCGGCTACGACTCGGCCGGGGTTGCCGTCCTGGCCGACGGGAGGCTGGCGACGGCCAAACGCGCGGGCAAGCTGGTGAACCTGCGCAACGCGCTCGCGGACGAACCCCCGCCCGCCGGGACGCTGGGCATGGGGCACACCCGGTGGGCCACGCACGGTGCGCCCAACGACCGCAACGCCCACCCGCACACCGACTGCTCGGGCACCGTCGCGGTGATCCACAACGGGATCATCGAGAACTTCGCCGCGCTGCGGGCCGAGCTGGAGGAGCGCGGGCACAAGCTGAGCTCCGACACCGACACCGAGGCCGTCGCCCACCTGCTGGAGGACGCCCTCAAGACCGCCGAGGGCGGCCTGGCCGAGGCGATGCGCCAGGTCTGCGGGCGCCTCGAAGGGGCGTTCACGCTGGTCGCGGTGCACACCGGCGACCCCGACCTGGTGGTCGGCGCCCGCCGCAACTCGCCGCTGGTCGTCGGCGTCGGCGAGGGGGAGAACTTCCTGGCCAGCGACGTGGCCGCGTTCATCGCCCACACCCGCAAGGCGATCGAGCTGGGCCAGGACCAGGTGGTCGAGCTGCGCGCGGGCGGGGTGACGGTCACCGACTTCGAGGGCCGTCCCGCCGAGGTGAAGGAGTACCACGTCGACTGGGACGTGTCGGCCGCGGAGAAGGGCGGCTACGACTACTTCATGCTCAAGGAGATCGCCGAGCAGCCGCGGGCGGTCGCCGACACCCTCCTCGGCCGGGTCGGCGCCGACGGCCGGCTGACCCTGGACGAGATGCGGATCACCGACCAGGAGCTGCGCGAGGTCGACAAGATCATCATCGTGGCCTGCGGCACCAGCTACCACGCCGGGCTGATCGCCAAGTACGCCATCGAGCACTGGGCCGGGCTGCCCTGCGAGGTGGAGCTGGCCAGCGAGTTCCGCTACCGCGACCCGATCCTGAGCCGCAGCACCCTGGTCATCGCGATCTCCCAGTCCGGCGAGACCATGGACGCGCTGATGGCCGTCCGGCACGCCCGCGAGCAGCACGCCAAGCTGCTGGGGATCTGCAACGTCAACGGGTCCACGCTGCCGCGCGAGTGCGACGGCGTCCTCTACACCCACGCCGGCCCCGAGATCGCGGTCGCCTCCACCAAGGCGTTCCTGACCCAGCTGGTCGCCGTCTACCTGATCGCGCTGTACCTGGCGCAGGTGCGGGGCACCAAGTGGGGCGACGAGGTCTTCGCGATGGTCCAGCTCCTGGCGCAGATGCCGGACAAGGTGGACAAGGTGCTGGAGACCATGGAGCCGGTGCGCGAGCTGGCCCGCTCCCTGGCGGGCGAGCGGTGCGTGCTGTTCCTGGGCCGGCACGTGGGCTTCCCGGTCGCGCTGGAGGGCGCGCTGAAGCTCAAGGAGCTGGCCTACATGCACGCCGAGGGCTTCGCCGCCGGCGAGCTCAAGCACGGCCCGATCGCCCTGATCGAGGAGGGCCTGCCGGTCGTGGTGGTGGTGCCGCCGCGCGCCCGCGCCGTCCTGCACGACAAGATCGTGTCCAACATCCAGGAGATCCGCGCGCGCGGCGCCCGCACCATCGTGATCGCCGAGGAGGGTGATGGGACGGTCGAGCCGTACGCCGACACGCTGATCGCCGTGCCGGCCGTCCCGACCCTGCTGCAGCCCCTGGTGACCACGGTGCCGCTGCAGGTGTTCGCCTGCGAGCTGGCCACCGCCAAGGGCCACGACGTCGACCAGCCCAGAAACCTCGCCAAGTCCGTCACCGTCGAATAGCGTGAGATTCTCAGAATGAGAATCCCGGAATGAGAGTTGCGTCATTCCATGTTTCGCTCGCCGGGGACGGAATCGGGGTGCCGGTTTTCACCCTCATGACGTTTTCACCCTCGTGACGAAGGCCCGCCAGGCGGCGGGGGTGAGGAAAAGGAAGGTGTCGTCGCCGGGCGCGGCGCCGTCCCGGATCACGACCGCCGGTCCGTCCGGGCCGGCGTCCGCGCCCGCCGCCGGGGCCACCTCGACGCAGCCATTGTTGGACTGGCAGCGGAGACTGCGCCGCCAGTGGAACGGGATCGCCCTGTCGGGTCGCATGCGACCTCCTCGATAGGGCCGGCCGGCGGGGCCGGCGCGAGTCGTACCACCGCCATTAAAGGTCACCGGGCGGCTCACTATCACGCCACCGAATAGTGGCGGGATACGGCGGGGTCCGTGGCGGCGAAGCCATGGTGACCCCGGAGGAAGACGAATAGGACAAATCGGCTATAGACCGGACATGGCGCCGGACATGACCCCCGACGGACGCCCGACAGGCCCCGGACAGACTCCGGACAAGACGCCTGACATCCGGACATGACGAGGGGCCCGGCGGTCGGCCGGGCCCCCTCATCGCGGCGTGTCCTCGGAGGTGTGTGTCCTCAGAGCGACTGCTCGAACTCCCCGCGCTTGATCCGGTCGGTGAAAGCGCGCCATTCCCTGGATGAGAACAGCAGGACCGGACTGGCGTCGCCGTGCTTGGCGTCCCGGGCGGCGATGGCCGGTACGGACGCCATGGCGGCGATTTCGACGCAAGTGCCGTTGGCTGCGCAACGGCTGCTCTTGCGCCAGGAGATCGGTTGATTTTCAGCGGAGGCCACGCGACATCCTTTAGTTCAGAGACCGCGGTCTGGTATTTTTTCCTGCCATGCGTGGAGAATCTCCGCGATGAAGCTCCGGGATTCGGCGGGATCCAGCGCGGCCTCGGCCAATGTCGCATGCGCGAGCCGGTAGAGGTGCGTGGTCACCTCGTCCTCGAAATGGCTCACCGCGAGACTCTCGGTGTGCACGATATCGGGGAACGTGACGTCATGGAAATCGGCGAACTCAAGGAGCGTGAAAGAGCCTTCCATGAGTGGGTGTGGTGCGTTTAGTGGGAATATCTGAAGTCGTACATTGGGCAGTTCCATGAGCGTGCTGAGATGACTGATCTGATGTGCCATGACGGACTCGTCCCCGACCAGTCGCCACAGAACCGACTCGTCGACGACGATCCACAATTCAGCCGGACCCGGCTCGCGCCGCAGGATCCCCTGGCGCCGCATGCGGACCTCGACCCGCCGGTCGATCTCGCGCGGCGGCGTGGCGGCGATCGTGTTCCACCCCGACACCACCTCGCGGGCGTACGCCTCGGTCTGCAGCAGCCCGGGGACGGTGTGCGTCTCCCACTGCCGGATCAGGCTCGCCTCCGCCTCCATGGCGATGTAGTCGGGATAGCCGCCGATCAGGTCGCGGTACTCCTCCCACCAGCCGCGTTCGGCGGCGTCGCGGGCCAGGGCGACGATCTCCTCGCGGCGGGGGCCGCCGATCTCGTACAGGTCCAGCAGGAGCCGGACGTCGGCGATCTTGGCTCCGGTGCGGGCGTTCTCGATCCGGCTCACCTTGGCGGTCGACCACCTGAGCCGGTCGGCCACGTCGTCGCCGGTCAGGCCGTATTGCTCGCGCATCCGGCGCAGTTCGGCGGCGAGCCGGCGCTGGCGGACGGAAGGTCTCGGGGATGCGCTCATGGCGGCGGCCTCTCCTGCCCGGCTGAGGTGGGCGACGGCACGGTCGTCGGATGGGGGGCGGGGATCACCCGTCCAGGTGAAACCGTAACTTGCACGCGAAGCCGTGCGCACTCGACTTCCGATCAAAGACCGGACTCTTCGGCACACCGTTCCACCAGGTCACTCGGGTGGGCCGTTCCAAGGCGCCCCGGGGGCGCCGGCGGCGCCGTGGGAACCTGGACGGGTGATCGTGGGAGTGGGGATCGACGTGGTGGACATCGCCCGTTTCGAGCGTTCCCTGGAGCGCACTCCGGGGCTGCGGGAACGGCTGTTCACCGAGGTGGAGCGGGACATGGCGGGACGCTCGCTGGCGGCCCGGTTCGCCGCCAAGGAGGCGCTGGCCAAGGCGCTGGGCGCGCCCGCCGGGCTGCGCTGGACCGACGCGGAGGTCGCGCGGGCCGAGGACGGGCGGCCCGACCTGCGGGTGTCCGGGACGGTCGCCGCCGCGGCCGCCTCCCGCGGCGTGTCCCGCTGGCACGTCTCGCTCAGCCATGACGGCGGCATCGCCACCGCGGTCGTGATCGCCGAGTCGGAATGAGCCCGCGTGACCCGGGCAGGCTCCGGGCCGGGGACCGAGCAGGGGATGGGTGCGGATGAGGTACGCGCACGAGGTCGGGAAGGTGCGGGCGGCGGAGCGGGCGCTGATGGCGCGGCTGCCGGAGGGGGCGCTGATGCAGCGGGCGGCGGCCGGGCTCGCCGCCGTCTGCGCCCGGCTGCTCGTCCGGGTCTACGGGGCGGAGGTCGTCCTGCTGGCGGGGGGCGGCGACAACGGCGGCGACGCCCTGTACGCCGGGGCCCGGCTGGCGCGGCGCGGCGCCCGCGTCACGGCCGTCCAGGCCGGGTCCAGGCTCCACGAGGGCGGGGTCGGCGCGCTGCGGGCCGCGGGCGGGCGGGTGACCGGGCCCGAGGCGGCCCCCGCGCTCACCGGAGCCGCCGACCTGATCATCGACGGGCTCACCGGGATCGGCGGCACGGGCGGGCTGCGCGAACCGCACGCCACGCTGGCCGCCCTCGCCTCGGCCTCGCCCGGTGTGGTGGTGGCCTGCGACGTGCCCAGCGGGGTGGACGCGAGTTCGGGACGGGTCGAGGGCGCCGCCGTCCGTGCGGACGTGACCGTCACCTTCGGCACCCACAAGCCCGGCCTGCTGATCGACCCGGGCGCGGCGCACTGCGGCGTGGTCGAGCTGGTCGACATCGGGCTCGGCCCCGACCTGCCCGACCCCGACGTGGTCGCGGCCTGGCCCGAGGACGTCCGGCCGCCCGAGCCCGGCCCCGAGTCCGACAAGTACCGGCGCGGCGTCGTGGGGATCCTCGCGGGCGGCGAGGAGTTCACCGGCGCCGCCGTGCTGTGCGCGGGCGGGGCCGTGCACGGGGGAGCGGGCATGGTGCGGTTCGCGTCCGCGCGGCACCCGGTGGAGCTGGTACGGCAGCGCTGGCCCGAGGCCGTCACCACCGTCATCGAGCCGAAGGCGGAGGAGCTGGAGCGGGTCGGGCGCGTCCAGGCGTGGGTGGTCGGCCCCGGGCTCGGGACGGGGGAGGAGGCCGAGGCGCTGGTCGAGGCGGTCCTCGGCACCGACCTCCCGGTCCTGGTGGACGCCGACGGGCTCACCGTCCTGGCCCGCCGCCGCGACCTGCTGCGCCGCCCCGCGCCCACGCTGCTGACGCCGCACGCGGGCGAGCTGGCCCGGCTGATCGGCGCGGACCGGGAGGAGATCGAGGCCGCGCGGCTGGAGCACGTCCAGAGGGCGGCGGCCGAGCTCCCGGCGACCGTGCTGCTGAAGGGCTCGACCACCCTGATCGCGGAGGAGGGCCGGCCGGTGCGGGTCAACCCGACGGGCACGCCGCGGCTGGCCACGGCCGGGACCGGGGACGTGCTGTCCGGGCTGGCCGGGGCGCTGCTGGCCGGGGGCATGCCCGCGCTGGACGCCGCCGCGGCCGGGGCGTACCTGCACGGGCTGGCCGCACGGATCGCCTCGGCGGGCCCGGAGGAGGCGGACGGCATGGCCCCGATCAGCGCGTACGACGTGATCACGGCGCTGCCCGCCGCCTTCCGCGCCCTCGGGTAGTCCTCGGCGTCCGAACGGGTAAAAGAACGTCAAGAGCTGATCGAGGGGGAGGGGCAGGCCGTCCAGGGGGGACGCGGCGGACCTGTGTGAGCAGGCACGTTCACGGTTCGTCCACGCCCAGGGGGCGGCACACTGGGTAACCATGAGGAGTCCAGCGGAGGCACGCGTCGATCTCGACGCCATCAGCGCCAACATCGCCCTGCTGCGCGAGCGCGCGGGCGGCGCCGAGGTCATGGCCATGGTCAAGGCCGAGGCCTACGGCCACGGGCTGGTGCCCGCGGCCCGGGCCGCGCTGGCCGGCGGTGCCACCTGGCTGGGCGTCGCCAAGGTGGCCGAGGCGCTGGCGCTGCGCGCGGCCGGGGTGACCGGCGTGCCGGTGCTGGCCTGCGTCGGCGTCCCGGGCGAGCCGTACGACCGGGCGATCGCGGAGGGCGTCGACCTGACCGCCGGCGCCCCCTGGCTGGTCGAGGAGATCGCCGCCGCCGCGGAACGGGCCGGGCGTCCCGCGCGGGTGCACCTCAAGGCCGACACGGGCATGTCCCGGGGCGGCGCGTGGGGCGCCGAGTGGCCTCCGCTGGTGGATGCGGCGCTGGCCGCCGAGGCCGCCGGCACGATGAGCGTGGTCGGCCTGATGTCGCACTTCGCCTGCGCCGACGAGCCCGGTCACCCGTCGGTCGCCCGCCAGCTCGCGGTGTTCAGGGAGATGGTGGAGCACGCCGAGAAGGCCGGGGTCAGGCCCGAGGTGCGGCACCTGTCCAACTCCGCCGCCGCGCTGACGCTGCCCGACGCCCGGTTCGACCTCGTCCGGCCCGGCATCGCCACCTACGGGCTGACGCCCGTGCCGCAGCGGGGGACGTTCGGGCTGCGCCCGGCGATGACCCTCGTTGCCGACACCGCGCTGGTCAAGCGGGTCCCGGGCGGCAGCGGCGTGTCGTACGGGCACACCTACATCACCGAGCGGGAGACCAACCTGGCCGTCGTGCCCGCCGGATACGGCGACGGCATCCCCCGGCACGGCTCCAGCCTGCTGGAGGTGCTGGCCGGCGGGCGGCGGCGCCGGATCGCCGGGCGGGTCTGCATGGACCAGTTCGTGATCGATCTCGGGGACGACGAGCTGGCCGCCGGGGACGAGATCGTCCTGTTCGGGCCGGGTGACCGCGGCGAGCCCACCGCCCAGGAGTGGGCGGACGCGCTGGGCACCATCTCGTATGAGATCGTCACCCGCATCGGGTCGAGGGTCCCCCGGGTCTACACGGGGCAGACCGCCGGAGGGAGCGTGCATGGGTAGCGGTCGCGGGCGCAGGATCGGGATCGCCGGAGCGGTCGCGGGCGTCGGCGCCGCCGGCGTCGGCGCCGCGGTGGGGCTGCGCCGGCTGGCGGTGGGACGGGTCCGGCTGCGGCCCGACCCCGACGCCGACGAGCCGTTCGGCGAGCTGCGCGGCCGGCGGCTGACCGTGCATGCCGACGACGGCGTGCCGCTGCACGTGGAGGTCGACGGCCCCGACGACGCGCCGCTGACCATCGTGTTCAGCCACGGCTACACGCTCAACCAGGACGCCTGGCACTTCCAGCGCCGTGACCTGCCCCGGCTGCGGCCCGGCGACGCGCGGCCGCGGCTGGTGTTCTGGGACCAGCGCAGCCACGGGCGGTCCGGGCGCGGCAAGCCGACGGACGCCACGATCGACCAGACCGGCCAGGACCTGTACGCGGTGCTGCAGGCCACCGTCCAGCCGGGCGCCCCGGTCGTCCTGGTCGGCCATTCGATGGGCGGCATGTCGGTCATGGCGCTGGCCGACCGGCATCCGGAGCTGTTCGACGGCGGCGCCGCCGGGGCCGCCGTGACGGAGAAGGTCGCCGAACGCACCACCGGCAAGGGCGTCGGCAAGGTCGGCGACGCGTCCGGGAAGGGCGCCAAGGTCAAGGCCGCCGGCAAGGCGGCGGGCAAGGCCGCCTCGAAGCGGGCCAAGTCCGCGGCGACCGGCGGGAAGGCCCGCGTCAGCGCCAAGACGGAGCCGGCCGGGAAGACGGCCCCGGCGCCCCGCGCGGCCGCCGGAGGCGGACCCCGCGTGGTCGCGGTCGCGCTGGTCAACACCTCCTGCGGCGACCTCGCCGAGATGACGCTGGGCCTGCCCATGGTCCTGGCCAAGGTGGTGCGGCCGCTGGCGCCCGGTACGCTGCGTGGTCTGGGCCGCCGGGCCGACCTGGTGGAGCGGGCCCGCGCCCTCGGCGCCGACCTGGCGTTCATCGTCACCCGGCACATGGCCTTCGCCGACCGGTACGTGAGCCCCACCGTGGTCGACTTCCTGGAGCAGATGATCAGGGCGACCCCGATCGACGTGATCGCCGAGTTCTACCCGGAGCTGATCGCGCACGACAAGGCGGCGGCCCTGGAGGTCATCGGGCGGGTGCCGGTGCTGGTGCTGTCCGGCGGCGAGGACCGGCTGACCCCGGCCGAGCACGGCCGCAGCATCGCCGACGCGCTGCCCGACGCCGAGTACGTCGAGGTGGGCGAGGCCGGGCACGTCCTGCCGCTGGAGTACCCGGGCGTGGTGACCGGCGGCGTGCGCCGGCTGATCGACCGGATCCGGCCCGAGCGCCTGGAGCGCACGGCCTGACCGGCGCGTCCGACGTGGCCTGAGAGAGCGTGCGAGAACGTTGTGACCGCTGTGACGGGAGGAAACGAACCGGAGATGGGCGTGGAGATGAACGAGGAGGCCGTCCTGGAGGTCGGCCTGGACGTCCCCACCGCGGCGGACATGCGGGCGCTGGGGCTGCGGCTGGGCGGGCTGCTGAGGGCCGGCGACCTGCTGGTCCTCACCGGCGACCTGGGCGCGGGCAAGACCACGCTGACGCAGGGGATCGGCGAGGGGCTGCGGGTGCGCGGGCCGATCACCTCGCCCACCTTCGTCATCGCCCGGGTGCACCCCGCGCTGGCCGGCGGGCCCGCGCTGGTGCACGTGGACGCCTACCGGCTGGGCGGTTTCGCGGAACTGGACGACCTCGATCTGGACGCCTCCGCGGAGGACTCCGTGACGATCGTGGAATGGGGCGAGGGCCTCGCCGAGGGCCTTGCCGACGCCCGGCTGGAAGTGATCATTTCCCGCTCCGAGGGCCCTTCGGAGGCCCGGACGGTAAAGATCATCGGGATCGGCGGGCGCTGGGCGGGGCTGGCCACCGCACTGAAGTGATAGAAGGACCCTCTCGTTTTTGGACCTTCAGGAAGAGACCACTTTACGTAGAGATGTCATACTCTTTGCCGGAAAGAACCTCACCTTCGCGACATATCAGCTTTCCCTCGGGAGGGTTCCGGTGAGCGGTGACCATCGCGGCGGAAGCCGGCGCGCCGACGGCCATGGCGGTACGGAGAGCAGCGGTTACCGTACGGAGGGCGGCGGTTACGGATACGGCCCCTCCGGCAGCGGAGAGTACGACCCGCGCAGCGGCGAATACCGCACCGTCAGCGGCGGCTACACCATCCCCGGCAGCGAGTACGGCGTCCCCGCGACCGACCGGGACAGCGGCGCGTACGGAACGGGCGGCCACGGCACGGCGGGCAGCGGCCCCTACGGCACCCGCAGCGGCGAATACGGCACCCGCAGCGGCGAGTACCGGCGCGGCGGGCAGCACGCGCCGGGCCGCCGATCGTCCGGCACCGGCAGCCACCGCATCGTCCGCGAGCGCAAGACCGGGCGCCGCCGCCTCGGGATGATCCTCGTCGGCATGGTCGCCGGCGTCGGCGCCTGCGTGCTGGCCGCGTTCGCCATCCTCAGCGGGGTCGGCGCCGGCGAGGAACGGGACGCCGGCCAGGTCGTCGGCAGCGGCGCCGCCGAGAGCTCCGCGCCGTCCAAGGGCGAGCGGTCCCTCGTCCCCGACGCCTGCGAACTGCTCACCAAGGACGTCGCCGACAGGCTCGCCCCCAACGCCGACCGCACCCAGGCCGACAGCTACCAGAGCAGCGACCGGCAGAACCAGTGCGTCTGGGGCGCCTACACCGGCGACCGCAAGCGGCAGCTGACCGTCGAGCTCCGCGCCCTCGAAGGCGCCCAGGGCAAGACCCCCACCGACACCGCCGCCGGCACCTTCCAGACCGAGCGCAAGGCCGACGAATCCGGCAAGGCCCTGCTGGCCGGGCAGGAACTGACCGACAAGGCCCCGCTCGAAGGCGTCGGCAACGAGGGCTACGTCGTCTACAGCGTCGACGAGGGCCAGGGCTCCGGCGAGGCCATCGCCAACGCCCGCGTGGCGAACGTCCTGGTGACGATTCACTACTCCGGCGGCAACGACGGCAAGCCCCTCGGCTCCTCCGACGCCATGAACGGCGCCACCGAAGCGGCCAAGAGCGTGGTCGAAGCCCTCAACGCGACCTGACGCGCCCCGCCCGGCGGGTGCTGTCCGGCCTCGCACGCAGTAACCTTTTCACCCGTGCTGGTCTTGGCTTTTGACACCGCGACGGCCGCGATCACCGTGGCGCTCTACGAGTGGTCCCCGGGCGAGGGCGTGCGCCGCCGCGGCTCGGCGGACAACGTCGACCGGCGCAGGCACACCGAGCTGCTCACCCCCTCCATCGCCGAGGTCATGGCCGAGGCGGGCGCCGCCCCCGCCGATCTCAGCGCCATCGCCGTGGGCGTCGGGCCCGGCCCCTACACCGGGCTGCGCGTCGGCCTCGTCACCGCCCGCGCCATGGGCGAATCCCTCCGCGTCCCCGTCCACGGCGTCTGCACCCTCGACATCATCGCCTGGGAGTCGGGACGCACCGCCCCGTTCGCCGTCGCCACCGACGCCCGCCGCAAAGAGGTCTACTGGGCCCGGTACGACTCCGCCCGCGCCCGCACCAACGGCCCCGCCGTCGGCCCGCCCGCCGACGTGCCCGCCGACATCCCCGTCCTCGGCGAGGGCGCCACGCTCTACCCCGACGCCCTGGCCCGCGGCCACGAACCCGAACCGCTCCTGCCCTCCGCCGGGGCCCTCGCCGAACTGGTCGTCTCCCGCCTCTCCGGCGCCGCCGGCCCCGAACTCCTGCCGCCCGAGCCCCTCTACCTGCGCCGTCCCGACGCCCGCGAACCCGGCCCGCGCAAGAAGGTGACGCCCCGATGAGCGCGCACCTCCGGCGGATGACCGAAGACGACCTGCCCGCCGTCGTCCTGCTGGAACGGGCCCTGTTCCCCGACGACGCCTGGACCGAGGAGATGCTCCGCGGCGAGCTCTCCGACCAGCCCCGCACCCGCCACTACGTGGTCGCCGAGGACCCCGGCGGCGCCCTCGTCGGCTACGCCGGCCTCGCCGCCGCCGGAGGGCAGGCCGACGTGCAGACCATCGGCGTCCTGCCCGGCCGGCGCGGCACCGGCCTCGGCGCCGCCCTCCTCACCGAGCTGCTCGACGAGGCCGGGCGGCGCGGCAGCGAGGAGGTCTTCCTCGAGGTCCGCGCCGACAACGACCCCGCCCGCCGCCTCTACGAACGCTTCGGCTTCGAACGCGTGGGCATCCGCAAGAGCTACTACCAGCCGTCCGGCGCCGACGCCATCGTCATGCGCCGCAGGCAGCGCCCGCCGGTCGGCTTCACGGGGGAGCAACGATGATCAGAGACTCCGAACCCCTGGTCCTGGGGATCGAGACCTCCTGCGACGAGACCGGCGTCGGCGTCGTCCGCGGCCACACCCTGCTCGCCGACGCCATCGCCTCCAGCGTCGAGGAGCACGCCCGGTTCGGCGGCGTCGTCCCCGAGGTGGCCTCCCGCGCCCACCTCGAGGCCATGACCCCCACCGTGGAACGCGCCCTCGCCGACGCGGGAGCCACCTTCCAGGACGTCGACGCCTTCGCCGTCACCGCAGGCCCCGGCCTCCCCGGCGCCCTCATGGTCGGCGTCGCCGCCGCCAAGGCCTACGCCCTCTCCCTGGGCAAACCCCTGTACGGCGTCAACCACCTCGCCGCCCACGTCGCCGTCGACCAGCTCGAACACGGCCCCCTGCCCAAGCCGTGCGTCGCCATGCTCGTCTCCGGCGGCCACTCCTCGCTCCTGCTCGTCCCCGACATCACCGGCGACGTCCGGTCCCTCGGCTCCACCGTCGACGACGCCGCGGGCGAGGCCTTCGACAAGGTCGCCCGCGTCCTCGACCTCGGCTTCCCCGGCGGCCCCGTCATCGACCGCAGGGCCCGCGAGGGCGACCCCGCCGCCATCCCCTTCCCCCGCGGCAAGTACGACGACGGCACCTACGACTTCTCCTTCTCCGGCCTCAAGACCGCCGTCGCACGCTGGGTCGAGGCCAAGGAACGCGCCGGGGAACCCGTCCCCGTCGCCGACGTCGCCGCCTCCTTCCAGGAGGCCGTGGTCGACGTCCTCACCCACAAGGCCATCAAGGTCTGCCACGAGAACGACGTCAAGGACCTGCTCATCGGCGGCGGCGTCGCCGCCAACTCCCGCCTCCGCGCCCTCGCCCAGGAACGCTGCGACGACGCCGGCATACGCCTCCGCGTCCCCCGCCCCAAACTCTGCACCGACAACGGCGCCATGGTCGCCGCCCTGGGCTCCGAACTCCTCGCCTCAGGCCGCCCACCCTCAGAACTCGACCTACCAGCCGACTCCTCGCTGCCCCTGGTCTGACCCCCCGCACGATGGATCAGACCAGGCTGGCGAGGTAGTCCTCCAGGAGGGGGACGGTGGGTTCGTCGATGGTGTGGTCGTCGGTTTCCGGGAGCAGGTCGAGGAGGCAGCGGATGTCCCAGTACGGGTCGTGCGGGTAGCCGCCGGAGACCTGGTCGAAGGCCGCGGTGAAGCGTTCCGCGGCCAGGGGGCCGTAGCGGAGGGCGAGGTTGAGGCGCATGTGGGCGATGTCTACGGCGGCGGGGCCGTAGGAGGCTTCGGACCAGTCGACCACCCCGGTCAGCTTGCCGTACGACCACAGGGTGTTGTCGGGGTGGTAGTCGCGGTGGATGAAGCGGGACGGGGTCTCGGGCGGTGGACCCGCGGCGATCTCGTGGGCGCGTTCCCAGAGGGCGGGGCGCAGGGCGTGGCGCGGGGCGGCGCGGTGATCGAGGCGGTTGTGCGGCACGTACGGCGGCATCGTGGACGCGCCGGCGAGGGCGTGCACGGTGAGCAGCGCGGCGGCCAGCTGGATGAGGTATTCGGGCAGGTCGTCGGGTGAGGGCCGGGGCGGGTGGCCGTCCAGGCGGGTGATCAGGAGCGCGGGGGCGTCGCAGTAGGCGCCGGCCGGGTCGGCGGCGACCAGGGACGGGGTCGGCAGCCGGCAGCCCGCCAGCAGGGCCAGGGCGGCGATCTCGCGTTCGGGTGACCGGTCGGCGGTGCCGGGGCCGTACGCCCAGCGGCGCAGGACGAGGCGGTGCGCGCGGCCCGAGCGGCTCTCCACGAGCAGGGCGTGGTTGGCGTGCGCGGAGCCGCCGGCGAGCGGACGCACCATGCGCACCACGGCGCCCTCGCCGAGACAGCCCTCCACCCAGCGCAGGGTCGCGCGGCTGGGCTGGGCGCCGGTCCGGAGGCAGGGTGCCGATGTGTACGTCACGCGTTCCATGAAAACGGATGGCGATCGGTATTGGGAGTGATTTTACGAAGACGGAACGTAACAAAGTGCACGTCACAATGTGCGTGGCGGGTCAGTCCTTGGGGTCGCGGCGGGGGCGGAGCAGGGCCTCGGCGAGGGCGAGCATCGTCTCCTCCAGGGTGGAGAGGCGTTTGAGGACGTCCTCGTGGACCGCTTCGACCTTCTCGCTGACGCCGTCGACCTTCCGGGAGAACTCGTCCTGGACGCCGCCGACCCGGCGGGAGACGAGGTCGGCCTGCGCGGTGACCTCCTCGCGGACGGTCTCGAACCGGCCGGCGACGTCGTCGTGGGCGGTCTTGGCGATCCGCGACAGGGCGGCCTCGACCTCGTGGCGGTCGGGGCGGGCCCGCAGCTCGTCCCTCAGCGGGTCGACGGCGTCGGCCAGGTGCTTCTCCAGCGCGTCGAACCGGTGGCCCTGGTCGAAGGCCGGGCGCCGGACGAGCTCGGTGACGCGGTCGTCGATGGCCTCCAGGCGGCCGTCCAGGCCGGTCAGCTTGCCGGAGAGGCCCTCCATCCGGCCGTCGAGGCCGTCGAGGCGGCCGCCGACGCCCTCGACGCGGCCGTTGACGGCCTCCAGGGCCTGCTCGACGCGTTCGGCCAGATCGCCCAGCGACCGGTCGACCCGGGTGCCGACGCCGCTGATCGAGTGCTCCAGCCGCTCGGCCCGGTGGCCCATCTCGGCGAGCGACTTGTCGAGGCGGTTGAAGCGGACCGAGGCCGCCTCCATGCTGCCCTGGAGGCGGTCCAGCCGCTTGGACATCTCCTCCATGCGCTGCGCGGCCCGCTGGGTGGCGTCGGTGACGTCCCGCGCCGTGTCGATGATGGCCTGGATGCGGGTGAGTCCCTCGTCGACGTTCTCCGAGACCATTCCGACGTCGGCCCACAGCGCGGGGAGCTCGGCGACGGGCTTGACGCGTTCGCCGACCGACTCGATGTGCTCGGCGAGGCCCTCGGCCCACTCGGGGGGCTTGCCGAACAGGTCCACCACCTGGCCGCGCACCCCTTCGAGCTGCCCGGTGATGCCGCCGAGCCCGCCCTCGCGCACCTCGCGGAGGAGCCACTCCATGCCCTCCAGGCGCCGGCGTATCTCGTCGAGGACCTGTCCTTGCGAGCGCTGCTCGTAGACGTGGTCCTGTGCCGCCCGGGCGAGCAATTCCCTCATCCGATCCGAAACCGGCTGACCCCCCGTCCGCAGGAAGTGGTGATTCGTTTCCACCCGATGCCCCTTCGTGTGCCGTGACGCGGTGCGCGGGAATGAATCGTGAAGCGCCAACTGTAGTGCGTTCGGAGGGTGCTCCTAGCGGGGGACGGGGAACATTGCGGGGTCTGTTTCGTGCACTTGTTATCCGGGTTCGGACCATTGTTTCCATCGCGACATCGCCCGGTTTTCCGGGAGAACCAGGAGAACCGGATGAACGAGGCGGTGATCGGCGCGTCCTCGGTGCTGCCAGGGATGGCGGCCCGCCAATTCGATCTCTCATTCGGCGCACGCGGTCCGACGGCGCAATACCCGGAAGTGCTGAGGATGTGCCCGATTGTGGCATCGGGCGCGGCCGGTCATGGCGTTCTTCCCCGGACGAAGATCTTCGGTGCGGAATGGCGCTTTCAGCGCGCCGGACTGGCCAGCAGCGCGACCGGATCGCGTCCCACCCGGGTCAGCAGCAGGACGAGTTCGCCGCCCGTCCGGCGCGCGCCGGAGCGGCCGCCGAAGCCCAGGTCGCGGCGGAGCCGGTCGATGTCGACGGCCGAGCCGCGCTTCTTGATCGTGAGCGTTCCGGGGGCGCGCCGCCGCAGCTCGGCGCGCAGCCGCTTCACCGAGAACGGCAGCACGTCCTCGATCTCGTACGCGGCGGCCAGCGGGGTGGGCGCCAGGGTGTCGGAGGTGACGTAGGCGATCCGGGGGTCGGCCAGCCAGCCGCCGACCCGCGCGGCGGCCTCGGCGACCAGGTGGGCGCGGATGACGGCGCCGTCCGGCTCGTACAGGAACCGGCCCCAGGGGCGGACCTCCGGCTCGCCCAGCCCGGGCTCGGGCGTGAGCGTGACGGCCGGGGCGCCGGGGGTGAGCAGGGTGGCGCGGCGGCGGACGTCCCCGGCCAGGCCGCCCAGCCACAGCGCGGCCTCCTTGACCTCGCCGCCCTCGGAGATCCATTCGGCCTCGACCGGCGCCCCGGTGAGGGGGGCGCCGTCGCCGCCGTCCCACAGGGCCTCGTAGGGGATGCCCGGCGCGACCTTGACGCAGGCGGCCGGGGCCCGGGACGCCAGGGCGAGGACGTCGTCCAGGGGCGGCTCGTAGGAGCGGGGGTCGAAGACGCGGCCCCGGGCGGTGCGGCGGCCCGGGTCGGCGAAGACGGCCGCGCGGCCGGCGGGGTCGGCGTCGAGGGCGTCGCCCAGCCGGACGGAGGCCAGGTCGTCCAGTTCGAGGGCGGCCAGGTTGGCACGGGCGACCTCGGCGGTGAGCGGGTCCCGTTCGACGCCTTCGCCCGTGCAGCCGGCGCGGGCCCGGGCGATCAGGTCGGCGCCGATGCCGCAGCCCAGGTCGAGGACTCCGGCGGAGGCCGGCGGGTGAACATCCGGAGAATCTTCGTGCAGGTACGCGGCGAAGCGGCGGGCGCGGTGGGCGGCGACGCCCGCCCGGGTGGACTGCTCCAGCCCCGCCTGCGTGAAGTACATGGCGTCGGCGTCCGCGCCGAACTTGGCGCGGGCGCGGACCCGCAGCCGCGCCTGGGTCAGCGCCGCGGCCACCGGGCCGCCGGGATGCTCCTCGCGCAGCCGGGTGGCGGTGGTCAGCAGGCCGCTCTCGGACAGGTCCGACCCGGCCGCCGCCGCGAGCACGGCCTGGCCCGCCGGGGTGAGCAGGTCGCGGAACGCCTGGAGGTCCATAGGCTGGACGTTAGCGGCGGGCCGCGCGGCCGTGTCCGTGTTGACGGGCCACCGGCCACGGAATAGTCTCCATGACTGGCACTCTCAGTGCGAGAGTGCCAACCACAGCGACAAGGTCGGTCTGGCACCCGCGACGACAGGCCGGTCCAGGGTCGCCTCTTCTGTCACATGTGCCGGTCGGCCCGCCATGGCCGGCCGAGGACCAATCGAAGGGGAGGTCAGATCGTGACGACCGCCACCAAGGTTGTTCTCAAGCCGCTCGAGGACCGTATCGTCGTCCAGCCGCTTGAGGCCGAGACCACCACCGCGTCGGGCCTGGTCATTCCCGACACGGCCAAGGAGAAGCCCCAGGAGGGCACCGTCCTGGCCGTGGGCCCGGGTCGTATCGACGACAAGGGCGACCGCGTGCCGCTCGACGTGAAGGTCGGCGACGTTGTGCTCTACAGCAAGTACGGCGGCACCGAGGTCAAGTACAACAACGAGGAGTACCTCGTGCTCTCGGCCCGCGACGTCCTCGCGGTCATCGAGAAGTAACCACCGCTGATGTGACGCTCCGCCCCGGACCGGCCCGCTTGCAGGGGCGGCCGGGGCGGACGCGTCCGGTGCCGAGTACAGGAACTGGAGTTTCCCGCAATGGCGAAGATCCTTGAGTTCGATGAGGGCGCTCGCCGGGCTCTTGAGCGCGGCGTCAACGCTCTCGCGGACGCCGTCAAGGTGACGATCGGCCCGCGCGGCCGCAACGTCGTCATCGACAAGAAGTTCGGCGCGCCGACCATCACCAACGACGGCGTGACCATCGCCCGCGAGGTGGAGCTGGAGGACCCCTACGAGAACCTGGGGGCCCAGCTCGCCAAGGAAGTGGCGACCAAGACCAACGACATCGCCGGTGACGGCACCACCACCGCCACCGTGCTGGCCCAGGCGCTGGTCCGCGAGGGCCTGCGCAACGTGGCCGCCGGCGCCTCGCCGCTGGCCCTCAAGCGGGGCATCGACGCGGCCGCGCAGTACGTGTCCGACCAGCTCCTCAAGACGGCCCGCGAGGTCGGCGAGAAGGGTGAGATCGCGCACGTCGCCACCATCTCCGCGCAGGACGCGCAGATCGGCGACCTGATCGCGGAGGCGTTCGACAAGGTCGGCAAGGACGGTGTGATCACCGTCGAGGAGGCCCACACCTTCGGCCTGGAGCTGGAGTTCACCGAGGGCCTGCAGTTCGACAAGGGCTACCTGTCGCCGCACATGGTCACCGACCCCGAGCGCATGGAGGCCGTCCTGGAGGACGCCTACGTGCTGGTCGTGGACGGCAAGATCTCCAACGTGCAGGAGTTCCTGCCGCTGGCGGAGAAGGTCGCCCAGACCAAGAAGCCGCTGCTGGTGATCGCCGAGGACGTCGAGGGCGAGGCGCTGGCGCTGCTGGTGGCCAACAAGATCCGCGGCACCTTCACCTCGGTCGCGGTCAAGGCCCCCGGCTTCGGCGACCGCCGCAAGGCGATGCTGGGCGACATCGCGACCCTGACCGGCGGCCAGGTGGTCAGCGAGGCCATCGGGCTCAAGCTCGACGGCATCGGCCTGGAGGACCTGGGCCGGGCCCGCCGGATCACGGTCACCAAGGACGCCACCACCGTCGTGGACGGCGCGGGCGACCAGGGCGAGATCGAGGGCCGGGTCAACCAGATCAAGGTCGAGATCGAGAACAGCGACTCCGACTGGGACCGCGAGAAGCTGCAGGAGCGGCTGGCCAAGCTGGCCGGCGGGGTCTGCGTGCTGCGGGTCGGCGCGGCCACCGAGGTCGAGCTGAAGGAGAAGAAGCACCGCCTGGAGGACGCCATCTCGGCGACCCGCGCGGCGATCGAGGAGGGCATCGTCTCCGGCGGCGGCAGCGCGCTGGTGCACGTGGGCAAGGAGGGCTTCGACGCCCTCGGCCTGTCCGGCGACGAGGCCACCGGCGCGGAGGCGGTCCGCCGCGCGCTGGTCGAGCCGCTGCGCTGGATCTCCGAGAACGCCGGCCAGGAGGGCTACGTCGTCGTCTCCAAGGTCCAGGAGCTCAAGCCGGGCCACGGCTACAACGCCGCCACCGGCGAGTACGCCGACCTCATCGCGCAGGGCGTCATCGACCCGGTGAAGGTGACCCGCAGCGCGGTCACCAACGCCGCCTCGATCGCGGGCATGCTGCTGTCCACCGAGGCCCTGGTCGTGGAGAAGCCGGAGGAGGCCGACGAGGCCGCCGGCGGCGGCGGTCACGGCCACGGTCACGGCCACTGATCAGCCGCGAAGGGGAGGTTCCCCGCCGTTGTGTCAGAGAACGGTGGGGAACCTCCCTTTTGTGCTGTCTGACCGAATAGCCGGAGTTTGGTGGCGTTTGGTGGGGAATGTCGTTGCGTGCGCGGTGAGGCCGGACAAAACTCCCACCGTTCGGAGTCGGCCGACCGCGATGCGTAGTATCGGGGCCTCTGTCCCCACACTGTGACCATTCCGTTGTCTTCGACAGTGGAGACACGCCCGAGTGCGCTGGGCATCATGCTCAACGTGACCGAGGGAGCTTTCGCCGGGAGTACGACCGCGCGCGCTGTCGAACCCTCGGAGGGCCCGGCCCCTCCAATGCCCCGCGACACCGGCCGCGGGACCAGGGCCGCACGCACGGCCAGAGCCGACGAAGGAGACCTCAAGGACCTCACGACACGGGCCGTCCAGGGCGACCCCGGCGCCATCGAGGTGCTCATCGCGCAGGTGCGGCCGATGGTCGTCCGCTACTGCCGGGCCAGGCTCGGCAGGGTCTCGGGGCAGTACCACGCCGCCGACGACGTGGCGCAGGAGGTCTGCATCGCGGTGCTGTCGGCGCTGCCCCGCTACCGCGACATGGGGCGCCCGTTCGCCTCCTTCGTCTTCGGCATCGCCGCGCACAAGATCGCCGACGCGATGCGCAGCGCGGTCCGCGCCGCCGTGCCCACCGAGGACCTCCCGGACGGGCCGGACGACCGGCCCGGACCCGAGGAGACCGTGGTGCGCTACATCGAGGCGCAGCGCGCCCGCGACCTGCTGACCCGGCTGCCCGACAACCAGCGGGAGCTCGTCCTGCTTCGGGTGGTCGCGGGCCTTTCCGCCGAGGAGACCGGTAATGTACTGGGCATGTCAGCGGGGGCCGTACGGGTCGCGCAGCACCGGGCGCTGGCCCGGCTCCGGGCGATGGCCAGAGAGGAGTCGATCGCTTGACGGAGCGGAGCCAGGGCGCCCCGGATCCGGACGAGCCGGTCGAACCCCCCGCGATTCCGACCCGCGGCGCCGCCCTTCCCCAGACCGGGGCCCCACCCCATGGCGGGCCCCAGGGCAGAGCGGCCGTGACGCCCGCGGCCGACCTGAGTGCGGTCCGCCGTACCGACGCCATCTTCGACGCGCTCGGGGCGCGGCGCGCTGCCGCCTCCGCCGAGAGGGCCGACCCCTCCACCCGGGCTGAGCCCGGCTTTCCCGGCCTCGCCGCCGGGATCACCGCACCCTTCACCGCCCTGCCCGCCGCGTCCGCCGCGTCCGCGGCGTGGGCGCAGGGCGACCCCGACGATCCCGCCGTGCGGCTGCTGAGCGCCCTGATCAGCGATGTCGACGAGCAGGCGCCCGCCGCGTGCCGCGCGGCCGTCCGGGCGGCCAGGGAGCCGTCCGCCGACGTCAAGGGCGTCCGCGGCGGCGAGCCGGCCGGTTCCGCGGTCGAGGACGACCGGCCGCATCCCCACCCGCCGTCCGGCCCGCGCCGCCGCGGCCCCCGCGCGATCGTCGCGCTGGGCGTGGCCGGCGCCGTGCTGGCCAGCACCGGCGTCGCCGCCGCCGGCGGCGGGCTGACCGAGCACACCACGCTGGGGCAGGGCGCCGCCGAGGCCGCCGGTGAGGCGGGCAAGGCCGGAGCCGAACGGGCCGAGGCCGGCAAGACCGCCGCTCCCCGTGCCCCGGCCCCGGTACGGCCCCTTCCGGTCGCGATCACCGGGCCCGCGGAGCGCGGCCCGGCCCGCGCCGCGGGTCCCGCCCCCGACCGGCCGCGCCGGATCACGATCGTCCGGGCCAAGGACCGGACCAAGGGCCTGCAGGACGGCCCCGCCCCGCGCCCCCGCACGCGCATGGACGGAACCGACGACGGATGGTCCTGGCCGGGCGTGCCGTCGCTGGAGACGCAGGTCGAGGCCGGCGAGCGCACCAGGCCCCGCCTGGAGGAGATCCGCAAGCGGTGGCGGCAGCGCGCGGACCTGCAGCGCGAGCGCTACGACCGCGACTGAAGCGCGAGAGGCCCGCGCGAGAGGCCCGCGCACGACGCCGGCGCAAAAGGTCCGCGCAAAGGGACGGGAAAGAGATCGCGCCCGGAGCGGGTCAGGGCGTGTCGCGGCCTTCCTCGCTGTCGATCACGCCGTCGACGTACCCCCGGGCGTACTCCCAGCTGACGTAGTCGACGGGATCGGGCGAGAGCGCCGGCTCGTGCACCCGGGGCAGGCCCTGGTCGAGCAGATGCCGCAGGTTGCCGTGCAGCAGGTCCCAGTCGATGTAGTGCGGCTTGCCGCAGTCGCCGCAGTCGACCGTCAGCCCGCGCACCCCCAGCGGTTCCAGCAGGGCGCGGAAGACCTCCAGGTCGGCGAGGTCGGCCAGCACGTCCTCGCGCTCCGCCACGCTGAGCGGAGCGACGTCCTCGCCCGGGTCGCCGAGCGAGGCGGCCGGGTCTTCCGGATCGCCGGCGAACGGGTCGAGCGGGGCATCGTCGTGCACCCTTCCACGCTACTGCCACGCCCCCCGTCCGGTGCACCCCCCGATGTCATCCGGATGCGAACGGCCGCGTCCGGATCGGCGTGCCGCGGCGCGGGAATCCCCGGTGCCGCCGGGCGTGCCGCGCCCCCGGACGGTGCCGCGGAACGGGCGGCGGGGGCGCGCATGCCGCGGCAAGGTTGGGGAATGCCGGGGTAAAAGCAGGCGTTGCGTGTGTCACCAAGGCCACTCCCCGCCGGCCGCGAACCGCCGTACGGGCGGCGGGTCGGGGTCCTACCATGGAGTGAGGCCGTCGTGACCTGGCCGTACGCCCGCAGGCCCGCTCCGCGTACGGACGATGCCGGCACGCCGGTGCCGTCCACCCAGCCGCGCCACCAGGGAAGGTCAATCATGAATCCCGCCGCCGAGCCCGCCCGGATCATCCCGCAGGGCCTGACCTTCGACGACGTGCTGCTGCTCCCGGGATATTCGGACCTGCAGCCCGGCGAGGCCGACACCACCACCCGGCTGACCCGGGAGATCACCCTCCGCATCCCGCTGGTGTCGGCGGCGATGGACACCGTCACCGAGTCCCGCACCGCGGTCGCCATGGCCCGCCAGGGCGGGATCGGCGTGCTGCACCGCAACATGCCGGTGGAGGAGCAGGCCGCCGAGGCCGACCGGGTCAAGCGGTCCGAGGCCGGGATGATCACCAAGCCGGTCACCTGCCTGCCCGACGCGACCCTCGCCGACGTCGAGGAGCTGTGCGCCCGCTACCGGATCTCCGGGGTGCCGGTCACCGACGTGCGCGGCGTCCTGGTCGGCATCGTCACCAACCGCGACATGCGGTTCGAGACCGACCTGTCCCGTCCGGTGCGCGAGGTCATGACCCCGATGCCGCTGATCACCGCGCCGGTGGACGTCTCCCGCCAGGACGCGTTCGAGCTGCTGGCCGGCAACAAGATCGAGAAGCTGCCGCTGGTGGACGGCGAGGGCCGGCTGCGCGGGCTGATCACGGTCAAGGACTTCACCAAGAGCGAGCAGTACCCCGCCTCCACCAAGGACGCCGACGGCCGGCTGCTGGTGGCCGCGGCGGTCGGCGTCGGCGAGGACGCGCTCCGCCGCGCCCGGGCGCTGATCGAGGCGGGCACCGACGTGATCATCGTCGACACCGCGCACGGCCACTCCAAGGGCGTGGCCGACACCGTCGCCGCGATCAAGGCGAGCTCCGGGGTCCAGGTGGTCGGCGGGAACGTGGCCACCTACGCGGGCGCCAGGGCGCTGGCCGAGGCCGGGGCCGACGCGGTCAAGGTCGGGGTGGGCCCCGGCTCCATCTGCACCACCCGCGTGGTCGCCGGCGTGGGCGTGCCGCAGATCACCGCGATCGCCGAGGCCGCCCGGGCCGCCAAGGAGGCGGGCATCCCGGTGATCGGCGACGGCGGGGTGCAGTACTCCGGCGACATCGCCAAGGCCATCGTGGCCGGGGCCGACACGGTGATGCTCGGCAGCCTGCTGGCCGGGATCGAGGAGTCGCCCGGCGAGCTGATCTTCGTGCACGGCAAGCAGTACAAGTCGTACCGCGGCATGGGCTCGCTCGGCGCGATGCGCAACCGCGAGCGCGGCGGGTCGTTCTCCAAGGACCGGTACGCGCAGGCCGACGTGTCCAGCGAGGAGAAGCTGATCCCGGAGGGCGTGGAGGGGCAGGTGCCCTACCGCGGGCCGCTGTCGAACGTGGCGCACCAGCTGGTCGGGGGGCTGCACCAGTCGATGTGGTACGCGGGCACCCGCACCGTCCCCGAGCTCCAGGAGCGCGGCCAGCTGATGCAGATCACCGCGGCCGGGCTGAAGGAGAGCCACCCCCACGACATCCAGATGACCGTCGAGGCCCCCAACTACCAGGGACGCAACCGCTGACGGCGGCCCGGTCAGGCCCGGTCCGGCCCGGTACCGGCCCGATTCGGCACGGCCCGCCGGGCGGGCGGGGTGGCCTGCGGGAATGGGTAAACTCGCCGGGGCTTGTTCTCCGCCGCCGGCGTGTTCCCGCGGCCGGCGGGAACATCCCCGCACGTTCAGGTCGGGCCGGGAAAGAAGGAAACTGCAGTGGCTGCTGAGGTTGAGATCGGCCGGGGGAAGAGCGGGCGCCGGGCCTACGCGTTCGACGAGATCGGGATCGTCCCGTCGCGCCGTACCCGCGACCCCGAGGAGGTCAGCGTCGCCTGGCAGATCGACGCCTACCGGTTCGAGATGCCGCTGGTCGTGGCGCCGATGGACAGCGTGGTCAGCCCGGAGATCGCGATCAAGGTCGGGCGGCTGGGCGGGCTGGCGGTGCTCGACCTGGAAGGGCTGTGGACCCGCTACGACGACCCCGGGTCGCTGCTGGCCGAGATCGCCGCGCTGGACGACGCCCGCGCCACCCGCCGGCTCCAGGAGATCTACGCCGAGCCGATCAAGGAGGAGCTGATCGGGCGGCGGATCCAGGAGATCCGGGAGGCCGGGGTGACGGTCGCGGCCCGGCTGTCGCCGCAGCGCACCGCCGAGTTCCACAAGGCCGTGATCGACGCCGGGGTGGACCTGTTCGTGATCCGCGGCACCACCGTGTCGGCCGAGCACGTCTCCGGCCGGGCCGAGCCGCTGAACCTCAAGCAGTTCATCTACGACCTCGACGTGCCGGTGATCGTCGGCGGCTGCTCGACGTACACGGCGGCGCTGCACCTGATGCGGACCGGCGCGGCCGGGGTGCTGGTCGGGTTCGGCGGCGGGTCCGGGCACACCACCCGCACCGTGCTGGGCGTGGCGGTGCCGATGGCCACCGCGGTCGCGGACGTGGCGGCGGCCCGTCGCGACTACCTGGACGAGTCCGGCGGCCGGTACGTGCACGTGATCGCCGACGGCGGCATGACCAACAGCGGCGACATCGCCAAGGCGTTCGCCTGCGGCTCGGACGCGGTGATGGTCGGCTCGCCGTTCGCCCGCTCCGCCGAGGCGCCCGGCCGCGGCTACCACTGGGGCAGCGAGGCCCACCACGGCGACGTGCCCCGCGGCACCCGCATCGACCTGGGCACGATCGGCACCATGGACCAGATCCTGTACGGCCCCTCGCACGTGGCCGACGGCTCGATGAACCTCATCGGCGCCCTCCGCCGGGCGATGGCGACCTCCGGCTACACCGAGCTCAAGGAGTTCCAGCGGGTGCAGGTGGTCGTCGCGCCGTCCGCCATCTGAGGCTTTTCGGGCCCCCGGGAGGGCCGTCCGGAGGGCCGTCCGGGGGCCGCCGGGCCTGATGTGGGGCGTCTCACCGTGTTCCGGACATGATCTCGGGGCGGAATCGGGCGATCTCGGGGTGGTCCCGTCCTTACTGTTGGGTAGTTACCTTTCGGACACCCACACCGCACAGGGGGAATCGCGATGACGGGATCACCGGTGACCGGACTGGGCAGCTCGCGCCTGGGACCGGCCGAACGTGCGGGCGCGCTCGACCAGATGGCCCGCGAGGAGTTCGACGTCGTCGTGGTGGGCGGTGGGATCGTCGGCGCCGGGGCCGCGCTCGACGCCGCCACCCGCGGCCTGTCGGTGGCGGTCGTGGAGGCCCGCGACTTCGCCTCCGGGACGTCCTCGCGGTCGTCCAAGCTGATCCACGGCGGGCTGCGTTACCTGGAGCAGTACAACTTCGACCTGGTCCGGGAGGCGCTCACCGAGCGGGCGCTGCTGCTGCAGATCGCGCCCCACCTGGTCAAGCCGGTGCCGTTCCTGCTGCCGACGACGCACCGGGTCTGGGAGCGCGCCTACTTCGGCGCGGGTGTCGCGCTGTACGACGCGCTGGCGTTCCGGATGGGCAGCTCGCGGGGCGTCCCGCACCACCGGCACCTGACCCGCCGGGGCGCGCTGAAGCTGGCCCCGTCGCTGCGCAAGGACGCGTTCACCGGGGCCATCCAGTACTGGGACGCGCAGGTCGACGACGCCCGCTACGTGATGACCGTGCTGCGCACGGCCGCCGCGTACGGCGCCCGCATCTCCTCCCGCACCCAGTGCGTCGGGTTCCTGCGCGAGGGCGAGCGCGTGACCGGTGTGAAGATCCGCGACCTGGAGACGCAGACGACCGCGGAGGTGCGCGCCAAGCAGGTCGTCAACGCCACCGGCGTGTGGAGCGACGACATCCAGGAGCTGGTCGGCGGGCGCGGGCAGATCCACGTGCGCGCGTCCAAGGGCATCCACCTCGTGGTCCCCAAAGACCGCATCCACTCCTCGACGGGCGTCATCCTGCGCACCGAGAAGTCGGTGCTGTTCGTCATCCCGTGGGGACGGCACTGGATCATCGGCACCACCGACACGGCCTGGGACCTGGACAAAGCGCACCCGGCCGCGTCCCGCGCCGACATCGAGTACGTGCTGGAGCACGTCAACTCGGTGCTCAACACCCCGCTCACCCACGACGACGTCGAGGGCGTGTACGCGGGGCTGCGGCCGCTGCTGGTCGGCGAGACCGAGGAGACCTCGCAGCTGTCGCGCGAGCACGTCGTCGCGCATCCCGTCCCGGGCCTGGTGCTGGTCGCGGGCGGGAAGTACACCACCTACCGGGTGATGGCCAAGGACGCCATCGACGCGGTCGCGCACGGCCTGGACGGCAAGGTCGCCGAGTCGTGCACCCACGACATCGCGCTGGTCGGCGGCGAGGGCTTCCAGGCGATGTGGAACTCCCGCTACCGCCTGGCGTCGGTGTCCGGGCTGCACGTGGCGCGGATCGAGCACCTGCTGTCGCGGTACGGGGTCCTGGTGGACGACCTGCTGGGGCTGATCGCCGACAAGCCCGACCTGGGCAAGCCGCTGTCGGGCGCCGACGACTACCTGCGCGCCGAGATCGTGTACGCGGCCTCGCACGAGGGCGCCCGGCACCTCAACGACGTGCTGGCCCGCCGCACCCGGATCTCGATCGAGACCTGGGACCGCGGGCTCGGCGTCGTCCAGGAGGCCGCCGACCTGATCGCGCCGGTGCTGGGCTGGTCGAAGAAGCAGCGCGACCGGGAGATCGAGTACTACCGCAAGCGGGTGGAGGCCGAGCGCGACTCGCAGAGCCAGGACGGCGACCAGGAGGCCGACGCGCGGCGCCGCGGGGCGCCCGACATCGTCCCCACGGCGGCGCCGTCCGGCGTCACCTCGTGACCCGTGGACGGGCCCGCGCGGCGGGGTTCGCGCGGGACCGTCAGGCCACGGCCTTGCCGAGGACGAGCCGCATGCCGTGCGCGTACAGCTCGGCGGGGACCCGGCCGGGGTCGAGCAGGTGCTGCATGGCCAGGCCGAAGTCGAGCGCGACGGCCAGCGCGGCACGGTCGGCGGCCGTGACGCCGTCGGCGTCGCGCAGGTCCTCGGCGAGGCCGGCGCGGCGCTCGGCGTACCAGCCGGAGAGCCGCTCGCCCGCCTGGCCGTCGCGCATGCCGTACAGCCAGAACTCCACCAGCAGCAGTGCCGCGAGCCGGGCGCCCTCACCGGACATGCGGCGGGCGTAGGCGTCCCCGGCGCGGTCGAAGCGTTCCTCGGGGGAGTGGGAGTTCCCGGCCGGCCGGGCGCCGGTGAGTTCGGTGCCGGTGAGTTCGGTGCCGGTGAGTTCGGTGCCGGTGAGTTCGGTGTAGGTCTCGGTGCCGATGCCGGCGCCGGTCCAGCGTTCCAGCAGGGCCAGCAGCAGATCGGTCTTGCCGGTGAAGTTGGAGTAGACGGCGCCCTTGGTGAGTCCCGCCTCGGCGGCGACGTCGTCGAGGGAGGCGCCGTGGATGCCGCGTTCGGCCCAGAGGCGCTGGGCCGCGCCGAGCAGCGCCGCCCTGGTGCGCTCGCGCCGCTCCCGCCGCGTCCCGCCGCCGTTCGCGCTCGTGCCGCTCGTGGTCGTGTCGGTCTCGGTCGTGTTCTTACCGGTCGTGCCGGTGCCGGCCGTTCCTGGGTCGGACGCGCCGCCGCTGGTGCCGCCGCCCTCGCCCGGGTCGGCGCCCCTGTACTGGGCGTCGATCATGTAGCCACCTTTCTCGCGCGGCGGAGCGCCGGGCCGGGGCGGGCGGCAGCGATACACCCCGGACCGGCCGGTGCCACCGCCCTGGTCCGTTCACCTTCCGGAATACACCGGAAGGGGCCGGTCGGTCCGCGACTTGGGGAAATCGCCGTGCGACAGATCACCAGAAAAGCCCCATTACTTGCGGGTAGCCAGACATGGCCAGGGGGTCATAGTGTGCTCGCATGGCATCCCCGACGGTCCCCGCCCAAGGCGCGGCGGCGTATCGGCTCCCCCCCACCCCTGATCGAGCGGCTGACCTCCCACATCGTCGCGGGCGGCGCCGAATCGACCACCATCCCCACCCCGTTCACCGGCGAGGACCTCGCCACCGTCCCGCTGTCGAGCGCCGACGACGTGCGCCGCGCCCACGAGCGCGCGCGGGAGGCCCAGCGCGCCTGGGCGAAGCTGTCCCCCGGCGAGCGTGCCAAGCCCTTCCTGCGGCTGGCCGACGCGCTGGTCGAGCGGCGCGACGAGATCCTGGACGTCATCCAGCTCGAAACGGGCAAGGCCCGCCGGCACGCGCTGGAGGAGTTCCTCGACGTGGCGCTGTGCTCGCTGTACTACGCGCGCCGCGCCCCCGGCCTGCTCAAGCCCAAGCGCCGGCAGGGCATGATGCCCGGCCTCACCCGCGTCCAGGAACTGCGCCACCCCAAGGGCGTGGTCGCCCTCATCGCGCCCTGGAACTACCCGTTCGCGCTCGGCGCCAGCGACATCGCCCCCGCGCTGATGGCCGGGAACGCCGTCGTCCACAAGCCGGACACCCAGACCTGCCTGTCCAGCCTCTGGGTCCTGGACCTGCTGGTCTCGCTCGGGCTGCCGCGCCACCTGTGGCAGATCGTCGTCGGCGAGCCCGCCGAGATCGGCGACCCGCTGATCGAGCAGGCCGACTACGTCTCGTTCACCGGCTCCACCCGCGGCGGCCGGGCCATCGCCGAGAAGGTCGCGCCCCGCCTGGTCGGCTACTCGCTCGAACTCGGCGGCAAGAACCCGATGATCGTCCTGGACGACGCCGACGTCGAGCGCGCCGCCCGCGGCGCCCTGCGCGCCTGCTTCACCAACGCGGGCCAGCTGTGCATCTCCATCGAGCGGATGTACGTGCACGCCGCCGTCTACGACCGGTTCGTGCCGCGCTTCGCCGACCTGGTGAACGGCATGCGCCTCGGCGCCGAGCTCGACTTCGACGTGGAGATGGGTTCGCTCACCTACCCGCGCCAGCTGGAGGCCGTCACCAGGCACGTCGGCCAGGCCGTCGAGGCGGGCGCGACCGTGCTGGCGGGCGGCAACGCCCGTCCCGACCTCGGCCCGCTGTTCTTCGAGCCGACCGTCCTCACCGACGTGACCGCCGACATGGACCTGTGCGCGAACGAGACGTTCGGGCCCGTCGTGGCCGTCTACAAGGTCGCGAGCGAGGACGAGGCCGTCGAGCGCGCCAACGACACCGAGTACGGCCTCAACGCCTCCGTCTGGACCAAGAACGCCGCCCGGGGCCGCCGCGTCGCCGCCCGTATCCAGGCGGGGACGGTCAACGTCAACGACGGGTTCGGCGCCGCGTACGCCTCCTACGACGCCCCCATGGGCGGCATGAAGCAGTCGGGGGTCGGCCGCCGGCACGGCGCCGAGGGCCTGCTGAAGTTCACCGAGGCGCAGACCATCGCCAGCCAGCACATCGCCGACCTGGAGCCGCCCGGCTCGCTGTCGTACGCCCGGTTCGCCGACGTCATGACCTCCGGGATCAAGGCGATGAAGCGGATGCGCGTCAAGTAGCGCGGGACGGCGGGAGCGGGATGGGCGTGCGGTACGACTTCGACGTGCTCGTGGTCGGGTCGGGGTTCGGCGGCGCCGTCGCGGCGCTGCGGCTGACGGAGAAGGGCTACCGGGTCGCGGTGGTCGAGGCGGGCCGCCGCTTCGACACCGGCGCGTCCCGGCAAGGGGCCCGTGTCCGGGCCGGTGCCACGCCTGGCGTCGCGCCCGGCGGACGCCACCCCGGGCTGCCCGAGACGAACTGGAAGGTGTCCCGGTACCTGTGGGCGCCGGCGCTCGGCCTCACCGGCATCCAGCGGATCCACCTGATCCGCGGCGCCAGGGCCAGCCGCGTCATGGTGCTGGCGGGCGCGGGCGTCGGCGGCGGCTCGCTCAACTACGCCAACACCCTGTACGTGCCGCCCGAGCCGTTCTTCCAGGACCGGCAGTGGGCCCACATCACCGACTGGCGGGACGATCTCGCCCCCTACTACGACCAGGCCGGGCGGATGCTCGGCGTCGTCCAGAACCCCACCGTCACCGACGCCGACAGGGCGATCCGGAAGGTCGCCGAGCGGATGGGCAAGGCCGGGACGTTCGTCCGCACCCCGGTCGGCGTGCACTTCGGGGACGGGCCCGGCGTGGAGAGCGACGACCCGTACTTCGGCGGGGCCGGGCCGCGCCGCCGGGGCTGCACCGAGTGCGGCGAGTGCATGGTCGGCTGCCGCCACGGCGCCAAGAACATGCTCACCGAGAACTACCTCTACCTGGCGGAGAAGGCCGGGGCCCGGATCATGCCGCTCAGCCGCGTCACCCGCGTGACCCCGCTGGGCGACGGCGGCGGCGGGTACCGCGTGGACATCGTGCGGACCGGCTCGTTCGGGCGCGATCGCAAGGCGTTCACCGCAGGGCAGGTGGTGTTCGCCGCCGGGACGTACGGGACGTGCTGGTGGACGGCGACCGGCCCGGCGAACGCCGCACGCCGCGCCTGGCGAAGTTCGCGCGGCACGTCGCGCGCCGTCCCCGGGACCTGCTCCAGCTCCTGGACGTGCGCACCTGGTCCGAACGGACCGTCATCGCCCTCGTCATGCAGAACCGCGACAACTCCATCACCCTGGAGCCGAGGCGGGGCCCGTTCGGATGGGACGTGCGCGCCGTGCGCGGGCACGGCGAGCCCAACCCCACCTGGATCCCGGTGGGCCACGCGGCCGTGCGGCTGCTCGCCGAGGAGACCGGCGGGATGCCGGGAGGGTCCTGGGGCGACCTGTTCGACGTGCCGATGACCGCCCACTTCCTGGGCGGCTGCGTCATCGGCGACTCTCCCGACACGGGCGTCATCGACCCCTACCACCGCGTCTACGGCCACCCCGGCCTGCACATCGTGGACGGCTCGGCGGTCTCGGCCAACCTGGGCGTGAACCCGTCCCTCACCATCACGGCGCAGGCGGAGCGCGCGATGTCGTTCTGGCCCGACAAGGGAGGCGAGGACCCGCGGCCCGCGCTGGGCGCCGCGTACCGGCGGGTCGCGGCCGTGGCCCCGAAGAACCCGGTCGTCCCCGCCGGCGCGCCGGAGGCCCTGCGCCTCCCCATCGTCGGCATCACGTAGGACGCCGCCGCCGGCGGGCCGTACCGTGACCCCATGGACGCCGTCGCCGAGGAGACCTCCCGGATCGTCGCCGAACTGCGCGAGCAGGGCGCGCGGGACCGCGCGGAGTACGAGAAGCGCTATCTGAAAAGCGACTTCGTCCACTTCGGCGTGCCGGTGCCCGCCATCCGCAAGACCGCCCGCTCCGCCGTGCGGACCCGTCCCGCACGCGCGGACCTCCTCGCCCTGGCCGCCTCCCTGTGGGGGGAGACCGACGGCGGCCGTCCCGTCCACGAGGCCCGGGTCGCGGCCATCGAGGTCCTGGTCCGGCGCGTGGACGTGCTGGAGCCCGGCGACCTGACCGTCGCCGAGAGCATGATCCGTGACTCGGGCAGCTGGGTGTACGTCGACATCCTGGCCGAGAAGGTCGTCGGAGCCCTGGTCGTCCGCTTCCCGGACCTCGCCGCCGTCCTGGACGCCTGGGCGGGCGACCCGTACCCCTGGATCAGGCGGACCGCGCTCCTGGCGCTGCTCCCGGGCGTCCGCGCCGGGCACCCCGACCTGGACCGCGTCTCCCGCTACGGGGACGCCCTCATCGAGGAGACCGGCTTCTTCATCCGCAAGGCCCTCGGCTGGGTCCTGCGCGAGCTGTCGAAGAAGGATCCGGCCTGGGTGCGCGACTGGGTGGAGCCGCGCACCGGCCGGATCTCGGGTGTGACCCTCCGCGAGGCCGTCCGCCACCTCCCGGAGGACGACGCCGCCCCGCTGCTGGCCGCGTATCAGCGGCGGTAGGCCGTCCACACCAGGTGCATCCTGTCGCCCTGGCCCTTGGTGAACTGGTTCATGCAGTCGTCGAACGCGTAGTCCATGTAGTTGTGGACGGGGTCGGCCCCGACCGCCGGGCAGGTGTCCTTGTCCGCGGGGCAGCCGTTGGTGGGGTCGCGCTCGGCCGGGGTGTCGGCGACGCGGTCGCCGTCGCCGGCGCAGCCGTCCTGGAAGGTGTGGTAAAGCCCCAGCCAGTGGCCGATCTCGTGGGTCGCGGTGTGGCCCAGGTTGAAGTTCTCGATCGAGCCGTGCGGCATGCTCTCCGGGTGGATGATGACGCCGTCCATCTTCGGGTTGGCCCGGTACGACCAGGGGAAAGTGGACCAGCCGAGCATCGCCTCGCCCATGTCGGCGCTGTAGAGGTTGAGCGTGCCCGCGCCGCCCTTGCGGAGCTTGGTCTTGAACGTCTGCTCGTGGCGCTCGGGGTCGCCGTACCAGGTGGCGTTGTCGGTGCGGGTCACGCCGTGGAGGGCGAACGCGAAGCCGGTGTCGGCGCCGGCGCCCTTGCCGCCGTGCGCGTCGTTCAGCGACTGGATCTGGCGGCGGATGTCGTCGTTGGACAGGTTGCCGGTCGGGCCGTCGTGCAGGACGTGGAAGTAGACCGGGACGGTCACCCTCGGCGCCTTGCGGCGGGCGGCCTGCGGATCGGGCTGGGCAGCCCCGGGTTGGGCGGCCCCTGGCTGGGGCGCCCCGGGCTTCCCCAACCCGAGCCCGGCCAGGATCGACTGCAACTCGCGTTCGACGGAGTGCGCCTCGGCGGGCGTCAGATCGTTGCGCCCGCCCTCGCGGACCTTTTCGTGCGCGCGGTCGCCCCCATGCCCATGGTCGTGGCCGTGCCCGTGCCCGTCGTCATGCGTTCCGTGCGGGTCCGTATCGCGAGAACGCAACCGTGCGCCGGCCGGCGGGCAGTCGCGGGCGCTCGCCAGCCGCCGCACCCCCGGCTCGTGCCCGGACCCCGGAGCCTTGCCGGGCCCGGGGGCCTGCACCGGGCCGGGACCCGCCGGGGGCCCCTGGACGGTGGCCGTGCCGGCCGGAACGGCGGGCACGAGGGCGGCGATCAGCGTGACGGCTGCGGCGAACGGCTTCACGGCACTCCCGGGTGATGATCGAACACGGAACGTGTCTGATTGGTATCAGAATGCAACGGCCTCGCGGAGTGCGGCAGGCCAAAAATAGGCGGAACGTTACCGATCAGACACAATCCGTGACTCAATGCGGGGCCGGGGGCGCGCATCGTCGCAGGCCGCGGGCGCCCATAGACTGGAACACCTCCACCCATTCGAAAGGCGTCCTTGGTGGCCGTAGACCAGTCCTTCGACACCGTCCTCGTCGTCGACTTCGGCGCGCAGTACGCGCAGCTGATCGCGCGCCGGGTGCGCGAGTGCCATGTGTACAGCGAGATCGTGCCGTCCACCATGCCGGCGGCCGAGATGCTCGCCAAGGGGCCGAAGGCGATCATCCTGTCGGGCGGTCCCGCCTCGGTGTACGAGGAGGGCGCCCCGGCCGCCCCCGACGGCCTGTTCGACCTGGGCGTGCCCACGTTCGGCATCTGCTACGGGCACCAGGTGATGGCGCAGGCCCTCGGCGGCACGGTGGAGAACTCCGACGTCGCCGAGTACGGCGGCGCCACGATCGCCGTGGCCGCCCCCGGGACGCTGTTCGCCGGGCTGCCGGGCGAGCAGGCGGTGTGGATGTCGCACCGCGACTTCGTCAGCCGCGCCCCGGACGGCTTCCTGGTCACCGCGGCCACCGAGGTGACCCCGGTGGCCGGCATGGAGGACCGCGTGCGCGGCTTCTACGGCGTCCAGTTCCACCCCGAGGTGCTGCACACCGAGCACGGCATGGAGATCCTGCGCCGCTTCCTGTACGAGGGCGCGGGCTGCCGTCCCAGCTGGACCATGGTCAACATCGCCGAGGAGTCGATCGACGCGGTGCGCGCCCAGGTCGGCGACAAGCGGGCGATCTGCGCGCTGTCGGGCGGGGTCGACTCGGCGGTGGCGGCGGCGCTCGTCCAGCGCGCCATCGGCGACCAGCTGACCTGCGTGTTCGTCGACCACGGGCTGCTGCGCAAGGGCGAGGCCGAGCAGGTCGAGAAGGACTTCGTCGCCGCGACCGGCGTCAACCTGCACGTGGTGGACGCCCAGGAGCGGTTCCTGGCCGCGCTGGACGGGGTGACCGACCCGGAGGCCAAGCGCAAGATCATCGGCCGGGAGTTCATCCGCGTCTTCGAGGAGGCCGCGCGGGCGGTGGTGGGCGAATCCGCCGGTGAGCCGGTGGAGTTCCTGGTGCAGGGCACGCTCTACCCGGACGTCGTCGAGTCCGGCGGCGGCACCGGCGCCGCCAACATCAAGTCGCACCACAACGTGGGCGGGCTCCCCGACGACCTCCAGTTCAAGCTGGTCGAGCCGCTGCGGTCGCTGTTCAAGGACGAGGTGCGGGCGCTGGGCGAGCAGCTCGGGCTGCCCGCCGAGATCGTGTGGCGGCAGCCGTTCCCGGGCCCGGGGCTGGGCATCCGGATCATCGGCGCGGTCTCCCGGGAGCGGCTGGAGATCCTGCGCGACGCCGACGCGATCGCCCGCGAGGAGCTGACCCGGGCGGGCCTCGACCGCGACATCTGGCAGTTCCCGGTGGTGCTGCTGGCCGACGTCCGCTCGGTCGGGGTGCAGGGCGACGGCCGCACGTACGGCCACCCGGTGGTGCTGCGCCCGGTGACCAGCGAGGACGCGATGACGGCCGACTGGGCCCGGCTGCCGTACGAGGTGCTGCAGCGGATCTCCACCCGGATCACCAACGAGGTCCGCGAGGTCAACCGCGTCGTGGTCGACGTCACCAGCAAGCCGCCCGGCACCATCGAGTGGGAGTGACGGTTCGGACGTGCGAAGGCCCGGGTGGTGGTCCACCCGGGCCTTCGGTTCGCCGGTGCCGGTCCCGCAGGGGCGGGCCGGCCGGTGTCAGACGGCGGCGGGGGCGGGAGTGAGGGCGGTATCGGGTCCCGGGGTGGTGGGCTGGGTGAGCACAGCCTCGGCGTCCAGGGTGGCGGCGGTGGCGTTGACCACCGCGGCGATCCGCAGCGCCTCCTGGATCAGCTCGCGCGACAGGCCGCCGTCGCGCAGCACCTTCTCGTGCGACTCCAGGCAACGGCCGCAGCCGTTGATCGCCGACACGGCCAGGCACCACAGCTCGAAGTCGAGCTTCTCCACGCCCGGCTTGCCGATCACCGACATGCGCAGCCTGGCCGGCAGGGTGGCGTAGGCGTCGTCGCCGATGAGGTGGGTGGCGCGGTAGTAGACGTTGTTCATGGCCATGATCGAGGCGGCGGCCTTGGCGGCCTCGAACGCCTCGGCGGACAGGTAGTCGCCCGCCTCCTCGGCCAGCTCGGCGATGACCCGGGTGCTCCGGGTGGCCAGCGCGCAGGCCAGCACGGTGCCCCAGAGCTGCTGCTCCGACAGCTGGGAGGTGCTCGTGACCGAGCCCAGGTTGAGCTTGGTGTCCTTGGCGTAACCCGGCAGGGCGCCCTTCAGCGCGTCGACGCTCACTGTCTTTCGTGTCCCTTCATGCGGAAGGCCGGCCGCGGCGTTCCCCCGTCGCGACCGGCCGCCGTACTGCTCTGCGTGCTGCGTGCTGGCCGTGATGCCCGCTCGTGGCGCGGGATCAGACCCCGGCCATCAGCTTGGTGGCGTTCAGGGTGTCCTCGCCCTTGTTCCAGTTGCACGGGCAGAGCTCGTCGCTCTGCAGCGCGTCCAGGACCCGCAGGACCTCCTTGACGTTCCGGCCCACGGACCCGGCGGTCACCATCGCGAACTGGATCTCGTTGTTCGGGTCGACGATGAAGGTGGCGCGCTGGGCGACGCCGTCCGCGGTGAGGATGCCCAGGGCCTCGCTGAGCTCGCGCTTGAGGTCCGACAGCATCGGGAACGGCAGCTCGCGCAGGTCCGGGTGGTCCTTGCGCCAGGCGAAGTGGACGAACTCGTTGTCGACCGAGGCGCCCAGGACCTGGGCGTCGCGGTCGGCGAACTCCTCGTTCAGGCGGCCGAACTCGGCGATCTCGGTGGGACAGATGAAGGTGAAGTCCTTCGGCCAGAAGAACACCACGCGCCACTTGCCCTCGTAGGACTTGTGGTTGATCGTCTCGAAGGCGTTGTCCGCGTCCAGCGAGACGCAGGCGGTGAGTTCGTACTCGGGGAACTGGTCACCGACAGTAAGCACGTAGGCTCCTTCGCTTCTGCACGTGTTGGGTCACCCTCTGGGGTGCGAGTGACGGGCGGGGCCCCTGGGGCACGGCCCGCGACGCAGTCAGGTTGCCACCGGCTATCGTGAAATGAGAAATCGATCTATCGCGTCGCGGTGATAGGAGTTTGCTATCAGTAGGCCGACGATCGCCCAGCTCAGGGCTTTTCTGGCGCTCGCGGAACATCTACATTTCCGGGATGCTGCCGCCGCGTTGCGGATGAGTCAACCGGCACTGTCGGGCGCCGTGGCCGCCCTCGAGGAGACTTTGCACACACGGCTCGTCGAACGGACCACCCGCAAGGTCCTGCTGACCCCCGCCGGCGAGCGGGTCGCGCGCCGCGCCGAACGCGTCATGACCGAGCTCGACCGGCTGATCGAGGAGGTCAGAGCGGTGGGCGGCCCGCTGGTCGGCCCGCTGCGGCTGGGCGTGATCCCCACCGTCGCGCCCTACCTGCTGCCCGTCGTGCTGCCCCGGCTGGCCGCCGACTACCCGGATCTGGAGCTCACGGTGCACGAGGAGCAGACCGACCAGATCGTCGCCGAACTGACCGCCGGACGGCTCGACGTCGTCGTGATCGCGCTGCCCGCCCCTCTACCCGGAGTGACCGAACTCACCCTCTACGACGAGGATTTCGTCCTCGTCGCCCCCGGCTCCTCCGACCTCGGCGACGACCTCCCGCGCACCGTCCTCAACGAGCTCGATGTGATTCTTCTCAACGAGGGGCACTGCCTGCGCGACCAGGCGCTGGACGTCTGCCGCCAGGTCGGCGCCCGGGCCGCGGCCGCCACGTACGCCACCAGCCTCGCGACGCTCGTCCAGCTCGTGTCGGGCGGGCTGGGGGTGACGCTCGTGCCGGAGACGGCGCTGCCGGTGGAGACCCGGCGCGCGCCCAACCTGCGGCTGCACCGCTTCGCGGCGCCCGCGCCGAACCGCCGCATCGGCCTCGGGTACCGGGCGACCTCGCCCCGCGCCGCCGAGTTCGAGGCGCTGGCCGAGAGCATCCGCGACGCCGTCTCCGTCGACGCCGCCACCACCGTGCGCGTGCGGGGCCGCGCGCCCGCCTGAAGGCGTGTTGGGGGGAACGTCAATTCTGGGTCAGCCACCGGTCTGTTGATCTCTATCTGCTTGTACGCGGTGGCAGAGTGTCACCATGCTGGCTCGCATGCCCACGTTCACGCTGCGAGAGGTCCGCGCCGTCTGCAAGGAACGCGACGCGTGGTGGACGGTGCTGCTGGTCGATCCGGTCGCGGTCCGGCTGACCCGTTCGCTGGCCTCGCGGACGGCCGTCACCCCCGGCCAGATCACCCTCGCCGCGTTCGCGCTCGGTCTCGGCGCCGCGGGCTGCTTCGTCCAGGGCACGCCCGGCTGGCTGGCGCTGGGCGCGCTGCTGTACCACGTGGGCTTCGTCCTGGACTGCTGCGACGGCAAGCTCGCCAGGCTGAAGGGGCTCAAGTCGCCGTTCGGCGCCTGGCTGGACTACATGCTGGACCGGGTGCGCGACGGCGCGTGCGCGCTGGCCCTCGCCTACGGCCTGTACACCGTGACGGGGCAGGCCGTGTACTGGGCGATGGGCTGCGCCATCCTCGCGCTCGACATGTTCCGGTACCTGAACAGCGCGCAGCTCGCCAAGGCCCGCCGCTCGATCCGCAGGGCGGCGGTGCTGAACCAGCGGGCCCTGACGGCGATGCCTCCGGGACCGGACGCGCCACACGTACCGTCCGGTGCGGGGGTGCCGAGGCAACGGCCCGAACCCGACCTGGAGAGCACCCGGCCGATGCCGCCCGGTCCCAGTCCTCGGAGGCGGAGGCGCGGTGGGGGCCGGCTGCGCGGCGCGTACACACGCGTCCGCAGCTTCCTGCTGCGCCGCCGCATCCGCATGCACCTGGTGAGCGGCATCGAGTTCCAGATGGCCGCCTTCATCGTCGGGCCGCTCACCGGACTGGCCCTCCAGGCCGTCGCCGTCGCGGGCGGTCTGCTGCTGCTCTTCGAGGTCGCCCTCATCGTGAAGTTCTGGCGGAGGGCGCGCAGGTCCGCATCGGCGCCGCTGGCGGCGTGCGCGCCCGCCCCCGCGCCCGCCGTCTAGCGGCGGCGGGCGCGGCGCGGGCTCACAGACGGTGGGCGCGGGCGAAGAGGGTGACGCCCGGCCACGACTTGACGGGCAGGAGACGCTCCAGCGCCGTGACCAGATGCAGCGCCTCGTTCATGTACGGGTGCAGGTGCGCCATGTCCTCGCAGTGCGCGGTGCGGTGCCGGCGGAGCCGGACCAGAGGACGCAGCAGCACGTTCCAGCTCCACAGCCGCTCCACCGCCAGCCCCGCCTCCTCCAAGAGGTCGGTGAGCGCCTGGCGGGAGTAGCGGCGGACGCGGCCGAGCGCGACGTCGTGCGCCGACCAGAGCGTCATGTCGCACGGCACCGCGACCAGCACCTCGCCGCCCGGCCGCAGCACCCGGGCGATCTCCGCGGCGGCGGCCCGGTCGTCCTCGACGTGCTCCAGCACGTTCAGCGCCAGCGCCAGGTCCTGCTCCCCGGACGCCAGCGGCAGGAAGCACGCGTCGCCGTGGTAGGCGTCGATGCCCTGGGACAGGCAGAGGTCGACGGCGGTCTCGGAGCTGTCGATGGCGACCGCGCGCCAGCCGTGGTCCTTCAGCACGCGGGTGTTGCCGCCGCCGGCCGCCCCGATGTCGACGGCCCGTTCCCGCCCGCCCGCCCGGTCCGCGGCGCTGCGCCGCACCTCCTTGGCGACGATGGCGCGGCGCTCGCGGTACCACCAGTTGTCGTCCTCGACCTCGACGATCCGCTGAATCTCGATGGTGTCCACGACACCAGCCGATGGCATCGCGACGCCCTGCCGCCACCGTCGGGGCCGACTCCCGCCCGATCGTTGACCCGGCCTTTTCCCGCACTTTCGCCTAGGCGAGCGAGGCCGGTCGCCCGACTGCGACTGTGCTTCCGGCGGGCCCGGCGATCGAAACACGTCTCAGCGCTTGCGCCGCCGCACGAACCGGATGAGCAGCAGAAGCACCACGAGCGCGCCCAGAGCCGGGACGGCCCGCTTCACCAGCGACGGACCCGCGACCTCCAACAGGTCGATCGCGTCGTCGGGGTCGTCCTGCCGGCGCCGGATCGGCGACACGACCGGATCGGACGCCGTCGACTCCACCGGGCTCGCCGGACGCTGCTGCGGTACGAACGGCTCGGCAGCGCTCGCCGGAGCGGCCTCCTCGGCGGGAGCCGACGCCGACTCCAGCTCCTCGGCGAGCGCCGCAGCGAACCGGGTGATGAGCTTGCCGCCCACCTCCGACAGCATGTTGCGGCCGAACTGCGCGGGGCGGCCGGTCACGTTCAGCTTGGTCTTCACCGTCACGCGGGTGGTGTCACCCTCGTCGTGCAGCTGCGACACCACGGTCGCCGACGCGGTGCCCGAACCCCGGGCCTCCTTCGCGGCGGCCTCCAGCGTGACCGTACGGGCGGACTCGTCGGCGGAGGTGATGCGCGCCGTGCCCCGATAGGTGATGGTCATCGCTCCGACCTTCACCTTCATGCGGCCGGAGTACTCCTCGCCCTCGACCGAGTCGAGCGTCGCGCCCGGCATGCAGGACGCCACCCGCTCCACGTCGAGCAGCACCGACCAGGCCTGATCCACCGGCACCGGGACGGTGAATTCGTGGTCGAGCTCCATGTTGTTCGGTCCTTCTCATCCGGGGGACTTGTCCGTGACCCTACGACCGCGACCGCTCCCACCGCCAGACACCCCCCGGCCACCGCCCCCTCACACTCCACGCCCGCCCCGCCCGCCACGCACCGCCGCCCGTCACGCGGTGCTGGTCGTCGCGTGGTGCTGGCGGTCGCGTGGCGTCGGTCGTCGCGTGGCGTCGGCATCGCGCGGCGCCGGCCGTCATGCGGTGCCGGCCGTAGCGCGGTGCTGAGCGTCGTGTGGTGTCGCGTGTACGTGGGGCGGCGGACGGCGGACCCGCTGTGGCGGGAAACCACAGCGGGTCCGGCGGGGTCAGGCCGTGGCGGCGGTGGCCAGTGCTCGTTTGGTCAGCACCTTGGCCAGGTGCCTGCGGTACTCGGCGGAGCCGTGCAGGTCGGTGGGCGGGGTGGTGCCGTCGGTGGCGGACTCCGCCGCGGAGCGGAACGAGTCGTCCGACACCGTGCGGCCCGCGATGAACTCCTCCACCGTGCTCGCCCGCACCGGGACGGGGCCCATGTTGGTCAGGGCCACCCGGGCGTCCTCGATCGCGCCGCGCTCGCGCCGCACGGCGCACGCGACGCCGACGACCGCCCACGCCTGCGCCGTCCGCTGGAACTTCTCGTAGTGGACGCCCCAGCCCGGGCCGAGCTTGGGCACGCGCACGCTCACCATCAGCTCGTCCGGCTCCATCGCCGAGGTCATCCAGTCGACGAAGAAGTCACGCGCCGCGATCTCCCGCTCGCCGCGCACCGAACGGACCAGGACGACCGCGTCCAGCGCCACCGCCACCGCGGGCAGGTCGCCCGCCGGGTCGGCGTGCGCCAGCGAGCCGCCGAACGTGCCGCGATGCCGCACCGCCGGATCGGCCACCGTCGCCGTCGCCTCGGCGATGAGCGGGGCGTGCTCGTTCACCAGCGGGTCGCGCACCACCTGGTGGTGGGTGGCCATCGCGCCGATGACCAGCGCGTCGCCGTCGTCGCGGATCTCCCGGAGCGGGTCGATCCGGTCGAGGTCGATCAGCGCGTCCGGGTAGGCCAGCCGCAGCCGCAGCAGCGGCATCAGGCTCTGCCCGCCGGCCAGCGCCTTGGCGTCCTCGCCCGCCTCCGCCAGCGCCGAGACGGCCTCGTCGAGCGAGGCGGGGCGCACGTACTCGAACCGCGCGGGAATCACTCCGCACCTCCTGCCTGCCGCAGCGCCCGCCACACCCGTTCGGGCGTGCACGGCATCGGGACGTCGTTCACGCCGTAGGGGCGCAGCGCGTCGACGATCGCGTTCACCACGGCCGGGGTCGAGGCGATGGTGCCGGCCTCGCCGACGCCCTTCACCCCGAGCGGGTTGGACGTCGCCGGGGTCTCGGTGCGGTCGGTGGTGAAGTCGGGCAGGTCGGCCGCCGACGGCACCAGGTAGTCGGCCATCGTGGTGGTCGTCAGGTTGCCCTCCTCGTCGTAGACGGCCTCCTCGTAGAGGGCCTGCGCGATGCCCTGCGCCAGCCCGCCGTGCACCTGCCCCTCCACGATCAGCGGGTTGACGACCTTGCCGATGTCGTCGACCGCGACGTACGAGCGCAGCCGCACCATGCCGGTCTCGGTGTCGACCTCGGCCGCGCACAGATGGGTGCCGTGCGGGAAGGAGAAGTTCTCCGGGTCGAACGTCGACTCGGCGTCCAGCGACGGCTCGACGCCGTCCGGCAGGTCGTGCGCGGCGAACGCCGCCGTCGCGACCTCCTGCAGCGTGCGGCCCGCGTCGGCGACGCCGCGCACGCTGAACCGCCCCGCGTCGAACTCCAGGTCGCCCTCGTCGGCCTCCAGCAGGTGCGCGGCCACCTTCCGGGCCTTCTCGATCACCTTGTCGCAGGCGCCGTACAGGGCGATCCCGCCGACCGCCAGCGACCGCGACCCGTAGGTGTCCATTCCCTTCGGGGAGACCGCGGTGTCACCGTGCAGCACCTTCACGTCCTCGAACGGCACCCCGAGCCGGTCCGCGGTGATCTGCGCCCACGCGGTCGCATGGCCCTGGCCGTGCGGCGACGAACCCGTCACCACCTCGACCTTGCCGGACGGCAGCACCCGCACCGACGCGTGCTCCCAGCCGCCCGCCCCGTACGACAGCGACCCCAGCACCCGCGACGGCGCCAGCCCGCACATCTCGGTGAACGTCGACACCCCGACGCCCAGCTGCACCGGATCGCGGCGCTCGCGCCGGTCAGCCTGCTCGGCGCGCAGCTTGTCGTACTCGAACAGCGCCAGCGCCCGCTCGGTCGCCGCCTCGTAGTTGCCCGAGTCGTAGGTCAGGCCCGCGATCGTCTCGTACGGGAACTCCCCGTGCCCGATCCAGTTCCGGCGCCGCACCTCGATCGGGTCCAGCCCGAGCTCGTCGGCCAGCTCGTCCATCAGCCGCTCGATGGCGTAGGTGGCCTCCGGCCGGCCCGCGCCCCGGTACGCGTCCGTGGGCGTCTTCGTGGTGAAGATGCCCGTGCACGTGAACGAGTAGGCGTCCATCTTGTAGATGCCGTTGAACATGAACGCGCCCAGGATCGGGATGCCCGGCGTGACCAGCATCAGGTACGCGCCCATGTCGGCCAGCAGGTCGACCTTGAGCCCGCGGATCCGGCCGTCGCGCTCGGCCGCGAGTGTCAGCCGCTGGATCTGGTCGCGGCCGTGGTGGACGGTCATGTTGCCCTCGCTGCGCGACTCGGTCCACTTGACCGGACGGCCCAGCCGCCGCGCCAGCAGCAGGCACAGCACCTCCTCCCCGTACACCTGCAGCTTGGAGCCGAAGCCGCCGCCCACGTCCGGCGCGACCACCCGGATCCGGTGCTCGGGGATCTCGGTGACGACCGACAGCATCAGCCGCAGGATGTGCGGGATCTGCGTCGCCGAGTAGAGCGTGAAGTCGTCGCCCTCCGGGACGCAGACCACCGCGCGCGGCTCCATCGCGGTCGGGATCAGCCGCTGCTGCACGTAGCGGCGCTCGATCAGCACCGGCGCGTCCCGCAGCGCCGCGTCGACGTCGCCGTTCTCGAACACCCAGCGGTAGCTCTCGTTGGTGCCGAGCGAGGCGTGCACCAGCCCGTCGTCGCCGCGCTGCGCCCGCTCCATGTCGACCACCGCGGGCAGCGGCTCGTAGTCGACGTCGATCTCCTCCAGCGCGTCGACGGCGGTGTACCGGTCGCGGGCCACCACGCACGCCACCGGTTCGCCCGCGTAGCGCACCTCGTCCACCGCCATCGGCGGATGGTCGGGATGCTTCATGTCCTCGGTGACCGGCCACGCGCACGGCAGGCCGCCCTGCTCGGCGGCGAGGTCGGCGCCGGTGAGCACCGCCACCACCCCGGGGCGGGCGAGCGCCTGCCCGACGTCGACGCTCTCGATCCGCGCGTGCGCGTGCGGGCTGCGCAGGAACGCCACGTGCAGGGTGCCCTGCGGCTGGATGTTGTCGGTCCACCGGGTGCGGCCGGTGATGAGCCGCGCGTCCTCGGTGCGCCGCCGGGGCGAGCCGACCTCGCGCGCCGCCGTGCCCGCCTCGCCGGTCACCGTCATGAGGTCGCCTCCCGCTCCGCCGCCGGCCGGCCCTCGCCCTGGACGCGCATCTCCGCCGCCGCGCCGCGCACCGCGCGGACGATGTTCTGGTAGCCGGTGCACCGGCACAGGTTCCCCTCGAGCCCTTCCCGGATCTCCTCGTCGGAGGGGTCGGCGTTCTCCCGGAGCAGGTCGATCGAGGCCAGGATCATCCCGGGCGTGCAGTAGCCGCACTGCAGCGCGTGCTCCTCGTGGAAGGCCCGCTGCATCGGGTGGCGTTCGCCGTCGAGGCCGAGCCCTTCGATCGTGGTGATCTGCCTGCCGTCCGCCTGGACGGCCAGCAGGGAGCAGCTCTTCACGCTCATCCCGTCGAGCAGGACGGTGCAGGCGCCGCAGTTGGTGGTGTCGCAGCCGATCGGGGTGCCGACCTTGCCCAGCCGGTCGCGCAGGTAGTGGATGAGCAGGAGCCGGGGTTCGACGTCGTCCTCGTACATCGCGCCGTCGACCTCGACCTTGATTCGGGGCATTCGTTCTCCCAGGGACGTCTCGGGGGTGGGGCTGGCAGGGAGAGACGTCCCTGAGGGCGGAGCGCGCTGGTCGGGCCACGGCATCGGGGCCACCTCCGGGGCGGGAGGGCGAACGACCCTACGAACCTATGCCGATGTTGAAGTGTGTACTAGCCCCTGATGTGGCCTTTTTCACACCCCGCCGGACCTGGCTCACATCCCGGGCGAGCCCGCTGCGCACCTCAGTGGACCCGCAGCAGGACCGGCCAGGTCTGGGGCCCGACGATCCCGTCCGGGGTGACCCGGCCCCAGACCTGGACCGCCCGGACGGCCAGCTCCACCTCGGTGTCGAACGGACCGTCCACCTCCCCGATCTCCGGATGCGAACGCGCCAGCAGCAGCGCCCGCAGCGTCTGCACGTGCTCGCCGGTGGCGCCCCTGCTCAGCTCCGGCAGCTTCTTCACGATCTCCTCCGTCCAGTGCGACGATGCGTAGTCCGGCCGCCCGTACCCGGCGATCACCGACGACGACCGCACCCGCCGCTTGCACGCGTCGTCGGTGTTGGCCTCGATCGTCTGGACGCGGCCCCCGCCGAGGGCCTTCTCCACGACCCCCACGTGGTCGATGGCGCCGATCGTGTTGGACGTCCCCCAGTCGAAGAACACGATGTCGCCGGGCTCGGCGTCGTCGACGTTCTCGGTCGTCCCCGTGAACCAGCGGTCGATCTTCTGGAAGTCCTGGGCGTGCCACACGGTGTAGGCGCGGTCGCCGCCCGGCAGCACCGCCTCCACATTGTCGGAGCGCCGCGCCCAGTAGGTGACGGCCATGTCGCACCACGCGGCCTCCAGGAACTCGTCGCCGTGCCGCTCGGCGTACTCCCGGGTGATGACGTTGGGCCGCCCCGACAGCCCCAGCGACTCGCGCGCCTCGGCGAGCATCCCGTCGGCCGTCCCCATCAGGAGACCTCCTCGCCGCGGTAGATCCCGTCCGGGTCGGGTTCCCCGTACAGCCCGCGGAGGACCTGCTCCTCGTCGTCCTCCGTGGCCCTGTGGACGTCGGGGTGGACGTCGACCTGATCCATCTCTGCGGGCAAGCTCACGGCGCCTCCGTAAGTGGGCCGTCATGTCATGTCAAAGAGTAATCCAATGACTACCCAGAGTGCAAACGGGCCTGGTAAACGCCCTAGCCACATCCGGCCGCCGTGACCTACGAACGGCGCTCTCGCGCGTTCAACCTCTGACGAGACAGGAGAGCGCATGCCGCCCGCGATCACCCGCCGCCACCGGCCAGGTTTCCTCTTCTACTACGACGAGGGGGAGCCCCTCCGCCGCCGGGGTCGCCTGAGCGCCAACGTCATCAGGGCCGTCACCGTCTGCGCCGTCCTCGCGCTGATCCATCTGATCGGCCTGACCCTCGGCCCCGTCATCCACTCGTGAAACCCGGGCCTGCGACGCAACCGTGATGCTGACGGCGCCCTGATCTCCGGAATGTTTGCCAATACGGGAGGCAAGCGAAAGTTCCGGAATGGCGGGCGGCGTTACATTAGTAACTGGCCTGTGAGACGAGCGAGGGAGCCGGACCGGAGGAACTCCGAGAGGGGAACCGAAGAGAAGGCTGAGAGGCCGGAAGCCATGAGCACGAGGCGGAAGGCGACCCCTAGCACCTGATCTGGACAATGCCAGCGCAGGGAGAGCGCCTCACAGGTCACTCTTGTGTCCTCGTCTCTTGTGCCCCGGCCTCTCTCGAGCGCCCGGTCGCCGCTCAGGTGGTGGGGGGTGGTTGGGGGGTTGGTTGGGGTGCGGGAGTTGCGGGAGTTGTCGGCTGGTAGGCGGGTGTTCGGGCGCCGGTGAGGCCCAGGGCGAGCATGATGCGGCCCACCTTCGGCCATTTCTGCTCAATGGCGCGGGCCGCCGCGTAGTAGGCGGCGGTCACCACGGCGACGGCCGCGGCGGTGGCGGTCGCGCTGGTGTCGTCGTCCAGCACGATGCCCGCCTCCGTGGCCAGCCAGGTGAGCGCCGCGCCGACGGCGACCGGGACCCAGGTGCGGATGAGGCTCACGACGTAGTCGTTCATGACGACCTCCTCGGGTCACCATGGTCGCCGTTCAGCGGCGGTTTTCCAGTGGCCCTAGCGGATGGGTTGCAGTGACTTGGAGTAAATGGCGTTGCCGTCGATGTCACGAAGGCGGGCGGTGAACTCGCCGGAACGGCCGTCGATGGCGACCTCGCCGAAGAACTGGTAGCCCTCGGCGGGGGAGGTGTTGGCGCGCGGGGGCGTCTTCCTGAAGGCGAGCTGGGGGCCGAAGGTGCCTTCGAGGTTGTTGGGGCCGAAGGCGCCGGCGTTCAGGGGGCCGGTGACGAACTCCCAGAACGGGTCGAAGTCCTTGAACGCGGCCTTGGACGGGTCGTAGTAATGCGCCGCCGTGTAGTGGACGTCCGCCGTCAGCCACACCATGTTGCGGACCTTGTTCTTCTTGGCGTAGGAGAGCAGGTCGGCGATTTCGCGTTCGCGGCCGAGAGGGGCCCCGTTGTCGCCCTGGGCGATGCCCTCCTGGGCGGCCGAGCCGTCCGGGACGATGAGGCCGATGGGCAGGTCGGCCGCCATCACCTTCCAGGTGGCCTTGGAACGGCGCAGCTCCCGCTTGAGCCAGGCGAGTTGGTCGGCGCCCAGGACGCCCTCGGTCTGGGACGCATTGTTGTTGGGGCCGTTCGGGTCCTTGTGCGTGCGCATGTCCAGGACGAAGACGTCCAGCAGCGGCCCGTAGGAGATGCGGCGGTAGAGGCGGCCGTCCTTGGGGGCCTGGACGGCGGTGGGCGTGTACTCGAACATCGCCCTGCGCGCGCGGGCGGCCAGGACGTCCACGCGCTTCTCGGTGTACTGCGGCAGGTCGAGGATCTCGCCCGGGTACCAGTTGTTGGTGACCTCGTGGTCGTCCCACTGGTAGATCATCGGGACGTGCGCGTTGAACGCGCGCAGGTTGGCGTCGTGCAGGTTGTACCGGAACTGGCCGCGGTACTCGGCGAGCGTCTCGGCGACCTTGGTCTTCTCCGGGGTGACCAGGTTGCGCCAGGTGCGGCCGTCGGGCAGCGCGACGGTCTCGGTGAGCGGGCCGTCGGCGTAGACGAGGTCGCCGCTGCACAGGAAGAAGTCCGGGTCGAGGGCGCCCATGGCCTTGAAGATCCGGTAGCCGCCCAGCTCGGTGTTGATGCCCCAGCCCTGGCCGGCCAGGTCGCCCGACCAGACGAAGCCGAGGTCGGCGTGGTGCCGCGGCGCGGTGCGCAGGCGGCCGGTGGCGGCCTCGGAGAGCGCCGAGCCGCGGTCGAGGTCGGCCAGCCGCACCCGGAAGTGCAGTTCCTCGCCGGCGGGCAGGCCGCGCAGGAACGTCTTGCCCGTCAGGTCGGTGTCGGGCGTCAGGACGGGGCCGCGGACCTGCCGGGCGTCCTTGAGGTCGGGCCGCCGGGCGATGTCGACGATCATGCGCGCGGGGCGGTCGGACCTGGCCCACACCACGGCCTCGTGGGCGGTGACGTCCCCGGTCTGGACGCCGTGCGTCAGCAGCGGCCGGCCCGAACGGACCAGGCCGGGGGAGGCGGCGGCCGCGCCGCCGCCGAGCAGCCCGCCCAGGGCCGCTCCGGCGCCCGCGGCCAGGCCGCCGCGCAGGACGCTCCGTCGGTCCGGCTTCATCGGCGTCTCCGTTCTCGTGGGGGTGAGTCGCGGTCGCATGCTCGCGGAGGGCGGTGGCCGACGCATGAACTCCGGACATATGGTGATCTTCTTCTGATCGACTTGACAATGCCCCGTGACCAGGGTGTCCTTGTCTGCGTGCCAGCGCGAATCTCTCTCGGTTGCCCTGTGGCCCTCCGCCGCGTGGCCAGCGCGCTGTGTCGTCCTTCGTGTCGTTGAGCCAGATCTCTGACCTTTCCGGCCCGACCGGCCGATCTTCGGCCGTTTCCGAAGGACCTTCCGCATGGTTCCCGATCTCACGATGCGCGGTCAGGACGACCCGCACGGCCGCGTCACGTTCCGGCGCCCCCCGACCGTAGGGCAGCTCGCCGCCCGCGTCCACGAGCTCAGCGCCGCCCCCGGCGGCTGGTGGCGGCTGGTCCGGTTCGACCCGGCCGGCCCGGTGCGGGTGCCGCTGGAGGAGGGCGACGGCGTCCGGCTGTGGCTGGTCACCTGGCCGCCCGGGCACCGCACCGACGTGCACGACCACACCGCCACCGAGGTCAGCACGGTGATCGCGGGCGAGCTCGCGGAGGTGCGGATCACCCCGGACGGGGTGGTGCGGCGCCCGCTGCGCGCCAACCGGGTCCGCGTGCACGGCGGCGGCCGCACGCACGAGCTGACCAACCCCGGTCCCGCGTACGCGATCACGCTGCACGGCGCCCTGTCCGGCCCGTCGGGGGAACGCGGGCTCTGACCTGGTCGTTGAGCGCCAGATGAAGAAATCCTCATCCTGGCCTCATCGGGGCTTTCGCCGCGTCCGGCACGCTCGGCGGCATGAGCAGCAGCATCGTGCAGCGTGTCGCGGTCATCGGGGCCATCGTGGCCGTCCCGCTGGGCATCGCTGGGATCAGCCAGGTCCTGTCGGACTCTCCGGGCGAGCCGAACGTCCCGTCCCGGGTGCAGGTCGGGGACGGCAGCGGCACCAGATCGACCGGCCCTCCCGCCCCGGCTCCCAGCCAGACCCCGCCGGTCCCGGGGCGGACGGCGGTCCCGGGGCAGGGCGGGAGCCCGTCCCCGTCCGGTTCCTCCCAGCCGCCCTCGGTCGTCCCGGCGCCGCCGCCGGTGTACGACGACGACGCCGACGACGTGGGGGACGACGGACCGGATGACGGCTGACGGAACCGAGGGCACCCGGCCCCTCCGCACCCCCGGCCGTCCGGGCGTCTCGGCCCGGATGCGCATCATGCTGTGGCTGGTCGGGGTGATGGCGGTCGCGCTCGCCTCGGTGGGGCTGATGGTGCGGGCCATCCTGGTCGCCGAGGTGGAGGGCGACGGCAACCAGCTGCTGGAGCAGGAGGCCCGCGAGTTCGAGCAGTTCGCCCGGGAGGGCCGCGACCCTGCCACCGGGCGGCCCTTCACGGACGCGGCTCCGCTGCTGTTCACCCATCTGCGCCGCCAGCACGCCGACGACGACGAGCTCCTGCTGGGCGTGGTGCCGGACGGCCGGATCATCCGGCAGGACCGGGAGGGCGGCCCCTACAACCTCGCCGACGACGCCGCCGCGATGCGCCGCATCCTGGACGCGCCGGGCCCCTCGGGCCGCACCGAGAGCCCGGCCGGGGAGATCCGCTGGGCCAAGGTCGAGACGGTCACGCCGGGCGGCGCGCGGGGGGCGTCCGTGCGGCCCGCCTCGTTCGTGATCGCCTACTTCATCGAACGCGACATCGCCGAGGTGGACCGGATGATGCGCGTCATGGGCGGGGTCTCGGCCGCCGCGCTGCTGTGCGGCGCGGGCATCGGCTGGATCGTGTCGGGGCGGATCCTGGCGCCGGTACGGCTCGTCCGCCGCACCGCCGCCGAGATCACCGAGCAGGACCTGGCCCGCCGCATCCCGGTGTGGCGGCACGACGACGTGGGCGAGCTGGCGGCCACGTTCAACGCGATGCTCGACCGGCTGGACCGCGCGTTCGCGACGCAGCGGCAGTTCGTCGACGACGCCGGGCACGAGCTGCGCACGCCGATCACGATCGTGCGCGGCCATCTGGAGCTGATGGGCGACGACCCGGCCGAGCGCGAGGAGACGATGCGGCTGGTCACCGACGAGCTGGACCGGATGAGCCGCATCGTGGAGGACCTGCTGCTGCTGGCCAAGGCGGAGCGGTCCGACTTCGTCCAGCTCCAGTGGGTGCCGGTGACGGAGCTGACCAGCGACATCTACGCCAAGGTGCGGGCGCTGGGCGACCGCGCCTGGGTGCTGGACGGGATCGGCGAGGGCGACGCGCGGGTCGATCCGCAGCGGGTGACGCAGGCGGTGGTGCAGCTGGCGCACAACGCCGTCCGGCACACCGGGCCCGGCGACGTGGTGCGCGTCGGGTCGGCGCTGGACGACGAGCGGGCGCGGTTCTGGGTCGCCGACACCGGCCCCGGCGTGCATCCCGACGACGCCGAGCGGATCTTCGAGCGGTTCGCGCACGGCGCGGCGACGACGACGTCGGGCGGGCGTCGGCCGCGTACCGGGGCGGGGCTGGGCCTGGCGATCGTCCGGGCGATCGCCGCCGGCCACGACGGGACGGTGCGCCTGGGCGGCACGTACGGCCAGGGCGCGACATTCGAGCTCGACCTGCCGCGGGCGGGTCGCGGGAACGGCCGGGAGGGGCAGGTGACGTCCGCGTGAACAGGATCCTCATCGTCGAGGACGAGAACCGGATCGCCACGTTCATCGAGAAGGGCCTGCGGGCCAACGGGTTCAGCACGACGGTGGCCGAGGACGGCGACATGGCGCTGTCCCAGGCGTTCGGCCGCGGCTTCGACCTGATCCTGCTGGACATCGGGCTGCCCGGCCGGGACGGGTTCACCGTGCTGCGGGCGCTGCGCGAGGCCCAGGTGGCGACCCCGGTGATCGTGCTGACCGCGCGTGACTCCGTCCAGGACACGGTGGCGGGGCTGGAGGGCGGCGCGGACGACTGGATGACCAAGCCGTTCCGGTTCGAGGAGCTGCTGGCGCGGGTGCGGCTGCGGCTGCGCGGGGCGTCGCGGGCGCCCGAGACGACGCTGCTGCGGTCGGGCTCCGGCGACCTCACCCTCGACCTGCGCACCCGCCGCGCCCGCGCCGGGGACCGGACCGTCGACCTGACGGCGCGCGAGTTCGTGCTGCTGGAGCTGTTCCTGCGCCATCCGGGGCAGGTGCTGTCGCGCGAGCAGATCCTCTCGCACGTGTGGGGGTACGACTTCGACCCCGGCTCCAACATCGTGGACGTGTACGTGCGGGCGCTGCGCAAGAAGCTCGGGGACGGCTGCGTGGAGACCGTCCGCGGCATGGGGTACCGCCTGCCTTGACGGGGCCGCCCGTTGGATGAAGATTGCCTCATGCGCCGTTCATGACCGGCTCACCGCCGCTTCGCAGGATCGACATGTGAGATCGAAGCGAGCGGTGGTGCGAGAAGCCGGACCGGCGGTGCGAACGGCGACGGGCAGAGGGACGGATGAGACAGGCGCGACCGGCCAGGCCGGCGACTCCGGCACGGCCGCACAGACCAGCGGGACCACCCCGACCGGAACGTCCGGAGAGGCCGGATCGCCCGGTCCGACCCGCACGCCCGCCCCGTCCGCTGAGACGCGGCAGACCGGCGAGCGGCCCGGCCCGCCTGGGCTGAACCCGCGGGGCCGTAAGGCGGCGGTCCGGTACGGCCTCCTGGCGCTGGCGGCGGTCGCCGCGTGCGCGGGCGCCGTGTTCGGGGTGGACGGGCTCGGGACGCCCGGCCGCGTCACGCTGGCGGTCTTCGCGGTGGCGACGCTGCTGTGGATGTTCAGCCCGATCGACGACACCTATGTCGCGCTGGCCGCCGGGCTGGTGCTGGTCACCGCCGGGGCGCTGGAGGCCGACGTGCTGTTCGGCAGCCTCGGCGACCCGACGATCTGGCTGCTGATCTGCGCGTTCGTCCTGGCCGCCGGGGTGACGCGGACCGGGCTGGCCACCCGCGCGGCGGCGTTCTTCGTCGCGGGCGCGCGGACCGTGCGGCAGCTCGCGCACCTCACCACCGCCGCGCTGGTCGCCGGCGCGTTCGCGATCCCCGCCACCTCGGGACGGGCCGCGCTCGCGCTGCCGGTGTTCCTCGCGCTGGCGGGCGCGCTGCGGGAGCGGCGCCGGGTCGTCCTGGCGCTGGCGCTGATCTTCCCGGCGGTGATCCTGCTGTCGGCCGTCGCCACGCTGATCGGCGCCGGGGCGCACCTCATCACCGCGGAGATGGTCGCGCAGGCGACGGGGCACCGGATCGGGTTCGTCCAGTGGCTGCTGCTGGGCACGCCGCCGGCGATCGTCTCCGCGCATCTGGCCACCGAGGTCATCCTGCTGCTGACCACCACCCGCGCGGACCGCCGCCTGCCCGTGTCGGTCCGGGCCGAGGACGTCGGCGCCGCCGCCGGGGTGCGGGTGACCGGCCGGCTCACCGACCACCAGGCCCGTTCGGCGGCGCTGCTGGCGGTGGTGGTCGTGCTGTGGTGCAGCGAGCCGCTGCACGGGGTGCCGCCCGCCGTGGTCGCGCTGGTCGGCGCGGTCGTCAGCTGCTCGCCGCTGCTCGGGACGGTCCGGCTGGGCGAGTCGCTGAAGACGGTTCCGTGGTCGATGCTGCTGTTCATGGCCGCGACGATGGCCATGGGGGTGGCGCTGACCACCTCGGGCGCCGCCGCCTGGATCACCGGCGGCCTCTTCGCCCGCTCCGGCGGCGCGCCGCCGCCCGCCTGGCTGTTCCTGGGCGGCGTCGTCGCCGTGAGCACGCTGGCCCACCTGGTGCTCCAGTCGCGGTCGGCGCGGTCGAGCGTGCTGGTGCCGCTGGTCATGACGGCGGCCCTGGGCGCCGGGATCTCGCCGGTCGCGGCGGCGTTCGCGTCCACGGCGGCGGCCGGGTTCTGCCTGACGCTGCCGTCGTCGGCGAAACCGGTCGCGCTCTTCCACGGGATCGAGGACGTGCCGACGTACACGCCGCGCGACCTGCTGCGGGTCTCGGCGGTGCTGGCGCCGCTGACCGCCGCGCTGGTGCTGGCCTTCGCGCTGTACGTGTGGCCGCTGCTCGGCCTGCCCGTCACCCGCTGAGCCTCGGGACTCCGGCCCCCTTGTCCTGTCACCGCTGTCGAAGGAGTTTCCGTTGCGGATCGTGATCGCCCCTAGCGGGTTCAAGGAGTCGTTGAGCGCCGACCAGGTCGCGGCGATGATCGCCCGCGGGGTGCGGCGGGTGGTCCCGGGCGCCGTGATCGACACGCTGCCGCTGGTGGACGGCGGCGAGGGCTCGGCCGCGGCGCTGGCCCGCACCACCGGGGGCCGGATCGTGCCGCGCGTCACCACCGGGCCGATGGGACGGCCGGTGGAGTCGCACTACGCGGTCATGGGCGGGCCGGGGCCGCGGACGGCGGTGGTGGAGATGGCGGCGACGGCGGGCCTGCGGCTGGTCCCGCGGGACGCCCGCGATCCGGGCCGCACGACCACCGCGGGCGTGGGGGAGCTGATCGCCGCGGCGCTGGACGGCGGCGCCCGCCGCGTCCTGGTCGGCTGCGGCGACTCGGGGACGTCCGACGGCGGCGCGGGCGCGCTGCGGGCCCTCGGCGCCCGGCTTCTGGACGCGTCCGGGAACGACCTCCCGCCCGGGGGAGCCGCACTGGCGCGGCTGGCGCGGATCGACGCCTCCGGGCTGGACCCGCGGCTGGCCCGTACGGAGCTCCTCGTGGCCTGCAACCCCTGGAACGTACTGTGCGGCGAGCACGGCGTGGCGCGCGTGTACGGGCCGCAGAAGGGCGCGACCCCCGCGCAGGCGGAGGCGCTCGACCGGGCCCTGTGCCGCTGGGCCGACATCCTGGAACGCGACATGGACGTCCCCGCCGGGGTCGATCTCCGTACCGGCCCGGGGAGCGGCGCGTCCGGCGGGCTCGGCGCGGGGCTGGCGGCCGCGGGCGCCCGGCTGCTGCCGCGCTTCGAGGTGCTCCTGGAGCACGTGGACCTGGACGGGCTGCTCGCCCGCGCCGATCTGGTGATCACCGCCGAGGGCGCGATCGACCGGCAGACCTCGCGCGGCAAGATCCCCGCCGAGGTGGCGCGGCGGGCCAAGCGGTACGGCAAGCCGGTACTGGCCCTGGCCGGGACGATCGGGCCGGACGCCCATCTGGTCTACGGCAGCGGGATCGACGCGTTCGCCGGGATCCTCCCCGCCCCGGTGGACCTGGCCGAGGCCCTGTCCCGGGGCGAGGAGTTCCTGGCGGACGGCGCGGAGCGCGCGCTGCGGATGGTGCTGCTCGGCACCGCCCTCAACCTCGCCGCGCCCGGCCGCGCCGGCGCGGGCGCGGGCGCGGGCGCGGTTCGATGAGCCGCGGACGAGGCCGGTCAGGTGCCGGCGGGCTCGGGCGCCGCCTTCCGGGTCTCGGGCGTCTCGTCCGGCGCCGCGGATCCGGAGGTCAGCTCGACGGGGACGGCGTTGAAGACGTCCTCGTCCAGCAGCTTCTCCGAACGGGCCACCAGCACCGGGACGGTGAGCTGCCCGGCCACGTTCAGCGCCGTCCGGGCCATGTCGATGACCTTGTCGATGGCGATCAGGTAGCCGACCGCCTCCAGCGGCAGGCCCACGGTGGTCAGCGTCAGCGTCAGCGCGACCAGGGCCGGGCCGGGCGTGCCGCCGGTGCCGAGCTGGCCGATGACCGCGGCCAGCGCGATCAGCGCGTAGTCGGCGAAGCCCAGGTCCAGGTTCATGTACTGCGCGACGAAGATCGCGGCCACCGCCGGGTAGATCGCGCCGCAGCCGTCGAACTTGATCGTGGCGCCCAGCGGCTGCGCGAAGCTCGCGTACTCGGGGTGGACGCCGTTCCGCTCGATCTGCACCTTCTGCGCGATCGGGAGCGTGGCCAGCGACGACGACGACACGAACGCGAACTGCAGCGCGGGCCAGCTGTTGCGGTAGAACTTCAGCGGCGAGACCCGGCCGAAGGCGCGCAGCAGCACCGGGTACCCGACCACCAGCATCACCAGCACCGCCAGGTAGATCGCGCCGGTGAACTTGGCCAGCGGCTCCAGCGAGCTCGCCCCGTAGGTCGCGACCACGGAGGCGATCAGGAAGAACGAGCCGATCGGGGTGAGCAGCACCACCCACCACACGATCTTCTGCATGACCACGTACAGGTCGTCGAACAGCGCGGTCAGCCGCTCGCCGCGCTCGCCGATCGCCACCAGCGCGGCGCCGAGCAGCGCGGCGAAGGTGACCAGGCCGAGGATGTTGCCCTCCGCCATGGCGTTCACGATGTTGGACGGGAAGAGGTTCTCCAGGACCTGGGTCCAGGTGACCTCCTCGGTCTCGGCGCTCTCGGTGGCGAGCTTGCCCAGGCCCTCGCCGGGCTGCACGAGCAGGCCCACGGCCAGCCCGATCGCGGTGGCGATGGCCGAGGTGACCACGAACCAGCCGAGGGTCTTGGCGGTCAGCCGGGCCACGCTGCCGACGTTGCGCAGCCGGCCGATGCTGACCACGATGGCCGCCAGCACCAGCGGCACCACGATCACGCGCAGCAGGCTGGTGTAGACGCCGCCGAACGGGTCGAGCCAGGTCTCGGCGAGCTTCTCGCCGTCGCCGAGGTTGTTGAACGCGGCGCCGACGGCGACACCGAGGACGAGGGCGAGCACGATCTGCTGCCAGAACTGCCATTTCCAGACGCGCAGGTTCACTGCCGGGGTCTCCAGACATGAGGCACCGTCCGGTCGCGCGGCACGGCGGCACGCGGTACGGCGTACGCGGCACGGACGCATGCTTGTGGCACGGCGGCGCGCGGCGGCGGCGGGACGGTGGGTTCCGGGGTGGGGAGAAGGGAAAGGGGGAGCGGGAGCTTGCCGGGGGCGTCAGGCGCGACACAGCACGCTGGCGAGGCGGCACAGATCGATGTGCAGCCTCGCCACGAGCATGATGATCTTCTCTGAGAACCTCACGGGCATATCCAACCGTAACGATCGGAAAAGCAGTTCCCCTCGGATAAGGTGATCTCCGTCACACTTCAGTGGCGGCGTGAACGGGTCAGGACCCGGACGATCCCCACCAGACCCAGCCCGACCAGCAGCGCCGGCCCGAGCACCTGCGGCCCCGCGACCAGCTCGCCGGTCACCCCGCCGGCGACGAAGACGCCCGCGACACCGAGGAAGAACAGCCCCGTCACCACCGACCCGGGGTCGAACCGCCGCCGCTTCCCGCCGTCCTCACCGAGAGCCCCGCTCTCCTCGCGCACCGGCTCAGACACGGGTCACCACCACATCGCTCACCCGGCCGCGGACGCGCAGCGCGATCACCGGCGGGTTCTTCGCCGCGGCGCCCTCGGCCTCCAGGACCTGCTCGGCGCGGGCGTTGGGACCGCTGATCGTACGGCCCGCCAGGTCCAGATCGCCCAGCAGGACCCTCGCGTCGACCTCGACCCGGGCGGACCGGGGCACCCGCACGTCCAGCTCCCCGAAGGTGATCTCGGCGGTGACGTGCACCCGCTGCCCGGGACGCAGGGGCAGCGCGGTGAGGTCGAGCCGTCCCGAGCCCGCCGCGATCTTGTAGTCCTGCTGGGTGCGGGCGGCGTCGGCGGGCCGCCACTCGACCTCGCCGTACCGGGCGTCGCGGGGCGCCTCGGCGGCCACCGAGGAGGTCAGCAGCGCGCAGGTCAGCACCGTGCCCATGGTCGCCAGCCCGCGCGCCCGGAACCAGCCGCCCATCAGCAGCCCGCACCCGACGACGGCGAGCGCGGACGCCGTCACCAGCATCGCCCACTGCGGACCCGGATACGTCTGCGCCACCGGCCAGGTCGCGGCGGCGACGGCCATCGCGCCCAGCAGGGTCACGGACGTCAGCACCGCACGGTGGCGGCGGTCCTTGTGCGCGGGCGGGTCCGCCACCCGCCCGCCGGGCGCCCGTCCGGCCCCCTCCGGCGGCACTGCCGTCGCCCCGTCTGGCGGCGCGGCCGCCGCCCCGCCGCCGGACGGGCCCGGCCCGCGCGGCCTGCTCAGCGTGGCCAGATCGATCATCCCTTCGGACCACCCGCCCCCGGAGCCCCCGCCCCCGGAGCCCCCGCCGCCTTGAGGGCCGGAGTCCTTCTCGAGCGAGACGACCGAATCCGCCCCTTCGGCCGCCGGGTCCTTCGGCTCCAGCGGGTACCCGTGCAGCCGCTCCGGGAACGACCGCGCCGCCGCGCCCAGGTCGACCCCCCGGGCGTGCGCGGTCAGCAGCACCAGCCCCGTCACCGTCAGCACCGCGATCGTGTCGGTGGGCACGCCCGCCTGGAACACACCGTTGCCCATGAGGCTGAGCGCCATCGACGCGCACAGCAGCGCGCCCAGGATCGACAGCGTCCCGGTGGCGTCGAACCGGCGCCGGAACACCTGCTCCATCAGCGCCGCCCGGTCCGGCGCGGCGGGCATGAACAGCGCCGCCGCGATGTACAGCAGGATCCCCTGGCCGTGCGCCAGCACCATGATCGCGAAGCCGACCCGGTACACCACCGGGTCGATGCCGGTGTACCGGCCCAGGCCGGTGCACACCCCGGCCAGCACGCGGCCCTCGGTCACGCGGGCCAGCCGCGAGGGGCCCTCGGCACGGGGCGTGTTCTGCTCGTCCGCCATGGTCCCCATCGTCGCGCCCGCTCACCCGCGCGCGGTATCCGGGACGCCCCTGACCTGACCCTGAGGATGACCGCACCCGTTCAGGGCCGTGCCCTGATGCGGGCGCGACAGCACCGCGGCAGCATCGTTACCGTGGGAACCGCGATGGTGAGCGAAGAGGCGAGGCCGGTGGCACGGCTGGAGCGGCGCGGCGAGGGCCGGCTGCTGGCCGGCGTGTGCCGCGGCCTGGCGAGCCATCTCGGCGTCGAGGCGTTCTATATCCGGGGCGCGTTCGTCCTGCTGACCCTGGCCAGCGGGCTGGGTGTCGCCGCGTACATCGCGTTCTGGGTGCTGGTGCCGCTGCGGCGGGAGGAAGAGGAGGCCGCGTCCAGGCGGAACGGCCGCGACTGGGGGCAACTGCTGGCCTACGGGGCGGTGGCGACCGGGCTGTCCGTGCTGACCTGGGGCGCCGGGTTCGCGCAGGCGGCGTTCTGGCCGTTCGTCGCCGGCGGTGTGGGCGCCTCCATCCTGTGGCAGCAGGCCGACCGCGACCAGCGGCAGCGCTGGGTGGTCCCGCTGCGGCAGATGTGGCTGCGCAGCCTGCTGGGCGTGCTGCTGGTGGTCGGCGGCATCGGCGGGTTCGTGGCGCAGCGCGTGGACGTGGGCCAGGCCCGGTCCGTGATCATCGCGATGCTGATCATCCTGACCGGGGTGGCGGTGATCGTGACCCCGTGGGTGGTGCGGCTCTGGCAGGACCTGGACGCCGAGCGGCACGAGCGGATCCGCTCGCAGGAGCGCGCCGAGCTGGCCGCGCACGTCCACGACTCCGTCCTGCACACGCTGACCCTGATCCAGCGGAACGCGCACGACCCCCGCGAGGTGCAGCGGCTGGCCCGCTCGCAGGAGCGCACCCTGCGCACCTGGCTGTACCAGCCGCGCGCCGACCCCGACCGCACCTTCGCCGCCGCCATCAAGGAGACCGCCGGGCAGGTGGAGGACGACCACGGCGTCCCGATCGAGGTGGTGTGCGTCGGCGACACCGATCTGGACGACCGGCTCGACGCGGCCCTGCAGGCCGCCCGCGAGGCCATGGTGAACGCCGCCAAGTACAGCGGGGCGCCCAGCGTCTCCGTCTACGCCGAGGTCGAGGGCGACGACGTGGCGATCTTCGTGCGCGACCGGGGCAAGGGCTTCGACCTGGAGCAGATCCCCGAGGACCGGATGGGCGTGCGGGGGTCCATCATCGGACGCATGGAGCGCAACGGCGGCACGGCCGAGCTCCGCACCGCCCCCGGCGAGGGCACCGAGGTACGTCTGGAGATCAACTCCCGGCCCTAAGGAAGGACAGGGGTTGCAGCTCGTGACAGTCCCTGACGAGAGGACGGTGACACGGCCGCATGGGGCGCGTTGACGAGCACCCACGCCGTTCGCGCCCGTGTGCGCACGTTCACGGCGGCGATGTGGTCGGCCGGGCCGGCGAGCCCGCAGACCACGCAGCGAAAGGTGTCCCGGCTGGGACGGTTCCTCCTGGACACGTGCCGGCAGCGCGGGCAGGTCTGGGAGGTGTGGTGGGCGTCCACCGTGAGGACCGGGACACCGGCCCGCTCGGCCTTGTAGGCGACGAAGTCTCCGAGTTGGTGGAAGGGCCAGGAGGAGTGGGTGACCCGCCGGTGCCGTGGAACCCTTGTCCGGTCGCGGATGCCCTGGAGGTCTTCCAGGGCGATGCCGCGTCCGGTGCGTTCGGCATCGGCCACCACGCTCTTGGCGATCGCGTGGTTGATGTGGGTGGCGTGCCGGGTCTCCCGGCGTGCCCACTTCTTGAGCTTGCGTTTGGCGGACTTGGTGCCCTTGGCCTGCAGTTCGGCCCGGACCCGCGCCATGCGGCGCCGGTAGTGCTGCAGGCCCCGGCCCTGGTGGTTCACCCCGTCGCTGGTGGTGGCCAGGTTGGCGATGCCCCGGTCGACCCCGACCCAGTCCCGGGGCTCATACGTCTCGGGTGTGGGGATATCGCAGGTGGCGATCAGGAACCACTTCCCGCCCCGCACCACGAGATCGCTCTCGCCTCTGCGGTGCTCGGCCAGCGTTTTGAGCTGCGCGGCCGAGCCGGTGTAGGGGAGGTGTTTCAGGCGGCCGTGGACCGTCCAGATGCTCACGGTCCGTGCGTCCGTCTGCCAGGACAGGTTCCGGTCGTCGTAGGGGTGCGCCGCATCCTTGCGGAAGGTGACCGGTTTGCTCTCGGCCTTGATCCGACGGGGCGAGTCGTGCCTGCCCAGGTTTCCGGCGCGGATGGTGGCGCGCAGGGTGGTGTAGGCGTCGACGACCTTCTTGATCACGCGGACGGCGGCCTGGGCGCCCAGGCCCTGAGCCCGCAGATCGGCGTACACGGCCCGATGCAAAGGGACCTGCCGCGCGTTCAGGGCGAACCGGTGGTAGGCCACCTCCGATGCGTGGTCGGCCGCGGCGTTGACCGCCGTCAGGGTCGCCGCGAGCGCGGCCGCCTGCTCGGCGGTCGGCAGCAGCCTCACCTGAACCACGATTTTCACGGTCGTGACCGTAACAGACCCCACCGACATAATCACTCAACGTCACCCTCAGGTGGCGCCTATCACCTTGAACGCCAGCGGGGCTCCGCCGTGGCGGCGGACCCCCGACCCCTCTGCTCCGCAGGGGGACCATTTCCTCCCCGCCCTCAAGGACGGGGTCTCCACGGAGGTATCCGATGAAGAACAGCGTGGTGCTGGTGGACGATCACCAGATGTTCCGGACCGGGGTGAAGGCCGAGCTGGGCGACGGCGTGGAGATCGTGGGCGAGGCGGGCGACGTCGACGAGGCGGTCGCGGTGATCCGCGCGGCGAAGCCGGATGTCGTGCTGCTGGACGTGCACCTGCCCGGCGGCGGGGGCATCGAGGTGCTGCGCCGCCTGCACGGCTCGGTCCCGTCCCGGTTCCTGGCCCTGTCGGTGTCGGACGCGGCCGAGGACGTGATCGGGGTGGTCCGCGGCGGCGCCCGCGGCTACGTCACCAAGACGATCTCCGGCCCGGAGCTGACCGACGCGATCGCCCGCGTCGCCGAGGGCGACGCGGTCTTCTCGCCCCGCCTGGCGGGCTTCGTCCTGGACGCCTTCGCCGCCAGCGACGTGCCCGCCGTGGACCCCGAGCTGGACCAGCTCACCCAGCGCGAGCGCGAGGTGCTGCGCCTGATCGCCCGCGGCTACGCGTACAAGGAGATCGCCAAGGAGCTGTTCATCTCGGTCAAGACGGTCGAGACGCACGTGTCGAGCGTGCTGCGCAAGCTCCAGCTGTCCAACCGGCACGAACTGTCCCGCTGGGCCGCCGCCCGCCGCCTCGTCTGAGCGGTTTCAGGACGGACCCGGTCAGGGGGCGAGGGCGCCGAGGGCCTGCCAGGTGCGGCGGCGGTCGGGCTCGCCGGCGATGTCGGTCTGGGTGACGACCACCTCGGTGGCGCCCGCGTCGCGGTAGCTCTGGACGGCCGCGGCCAGGGCCTTCTCGTCGCCGACGGTGACCAGCTCGGCGGCGCGGGAGGCGCCGGACAGCTCGATCACCCGCTGGTAGGAGGGGATCGAGTCGTAGAAGGCGGTCTGCGCGGCGGCGGTCTCGCGGGTGGCGTCGACCCGGTCGGTGACCACGGCGGGGACGGCCGCGACGATGCGGGGCGCGGGGCGTCCGGCGCTCTCGGCGGCGGCGGTGACGGCCGGGACGATGTGCTCGCCCAGCGCGCGGGGACCGGCGAGGAAGGGCAGCGTGCCGTCGGCCAGCTCGCCGGTCGCGCGGAGGGCCTGCGGGCCCATCGCGGCGACCAGGAGGGGGACGGGCGGTTCGGCGCCGGGCAGCGCGGCGGGCATCGGCGGCGCGGCGGTGAGAATCTCCCCGTGGACGTCGGCGGTGCCGGTCTCGAAGATCGAGCGGAGGATGGTGAGGAAGTCGCGCAGCCGGGCGATGGGACGGTCGTAGGGGAGGCCCAGGCTGGACTCGACGAAGGCGGGGGCGCCCAGCCCCAGTCCGAGGTGCAGGTTGCCGTGCGTGGCGGCCTGGGCGGTCTGCGCCTGGTGGGCGACCGGCAGCGGATGGCGGCCGAAGATGGGGACGACGGAGGTCCCGACGGCCAGTCCGGGCACCTCGCGTCCGGCGATCCCGGCGATGGTGATGGCGTCGTGGTCGAACCGCTGGGGGAACCACGCCGAGCGCAGGCCGGCGCCGGCGGCCTCCCTGGCCAGGTCCACCTGGAGGTCGACGGCGTTGCCGGTGCGGGGGAGGGGGATGACTACTCCGATGGTCATGGCAGCGGGAACCTCGGTGGATTTCCGGGTATTCCCATCGGGAAGCTTTGAATGTTCCGGGTACCCGGACGGAAGGGCGGGAAGGCCGCGCGGTGATCGGATTCTGGTGTGCGGGCGACGGCCGAGTGTGCCACTGTGATCGCATGTGTTTCCGGCGTTCTACCCATTTCGGGCGCTGAGCATGGACGGACGAGGGGCGGCGGTCCACCTCATCACCGGCGTGCAGGCGGCCGGCAAGTCCACGGTCGCCCAGGCCCTGGCGGAACGGCTGCCGCGGTCGGCCCACGTGCGCGGCGACGCGTTCCGCCGCTTCATCGTGGGCGGGCGCGCCGAGATGAGCCCCGACCCTTCACGGGAGGCCCTGGCCCAGCTTCGGCTGCGCCACCGCCTGGCGGCCGGCGCCGCCGACACGTACGCGGAGGCGGGATTCAACGTCGTCCTCCAGGACGTGGTGCTCGGCGAGATGCTGCCCTGGCTCGTGAACCAGATCCGGACGCGGCCCCTGTACGTGGTCGTGCTGGCCCCGCAGCCCAAGGTCATCGCGGAGCGGGAGAGGGGCCGCGCCAAGAAGGCGTACGGCCCGTTCACCGTCGACGACCTCGACCGCGCGCTGCGCGAGAACACGCCGCGGATGGGGCTGTGGCTGGATTCCTCCGGCCAGTCGGTGGAGGAGACGGTGGACGAGATCCTGGAGCGGGCCGTCCCCCAGGAGTGACCGCGCCGGTCAGAGCACGTCGGGCAGGCGGGCGGGGCAGCCGGGCTCGCAGTGCTCGGAATGGTGGGCGACGCGCCGGGCGAACGAGGAGAGCGCCCGGTTGAGCAGGACCCTGATCAGCCCGCCGGTCCCCGCGTACCTGGGCTCGAAGCTGCCCTCCCAGCGGATGAGCGTCTCCAGCCCCCGCGGCACCAGCGTGACGTCGGCGCGGTACTCCTTGACCGGCAGCCCGGACAGCGCCACGTAGGCGTAGTGGCGGGGCGGGTCGTACTCGACCACCTGCTCGCGCGCCGGGGGGATGGCCCGGACGGCGCCGATGCCGTTGGGCGTGGGCGCGCCCGCGCGTTCCCTGCGGGCCCGGGACGGGAACGAGCCCCACTCGCTCCAGGCCTCCGCCACCGCCAGGTGCTTGAAGATGACCTCCGGGTCGGCGCGCGAGGTGGCGCTGCACTCGACGGTGTACGGCCCGGTCCGCTGCGGCATCACGGTCTCCCCGAGGTAAGGGATCACCTACGTTACCGAGAAGACGGGCATAAGTCACAAAGCGGTCTTATGCGGTGTCGATCACCTGGAAGGACTCCGCGAGCCGGCCCTCCGGCAACCCCGCCGCGACGGCGTTGCCCCCCAGCCAGCCCCGCACCATCTCCTCCAGCTGCTCACCCATGTGCCCCGTCTGGCTCGCGTGCGCCCGCAGCGCCGCCAGCTTTCGCGGCAGCATCTCGGTCACGTCCACGTGGTGGTTCACCGTCGGGCCGCCGCTCGTCCAGACCTCGCGCGCCGTCCACGCCTCCAGGCCCTCCTCCGCCAGCAGCTCCGGGAAGGCGTAGGGGTTGCGGGCGTCGGGGTAGACCGCGTCCAGCGTCGCCGCCCCCACCGCCCGGTGATCGGGATGGCTCGGGTAGATCCGCTCGTAGTTGCGCTCCGGGCTCGACGTGATCACCCGGTCGGGCCGCACCTGCCGGACCACCCGGGCGATGTCGCGGCGCAACTCCAGCGTCGCCTCGACCCGCCCGTCCGGGTAGCCGAGGAACCGCACGTCCGTGACGCCCACGCACTTGGCCGCCGCGCGCTGCTCGTCCCGCCGCAGCTCGGCCATCTCCGCGCGCGTGATCCCGTCGTCGAAACCGCCCGCGTCGCCGTCGGTGACCATCAGGTAGACCACCTCGACGCCCCGCTCGGTCCACCCCGCGACCGTGCCCGCGCTGCCGAAGTCGACATCGTCGGGATGCGCCATCACGGCCAGGACCCGCCGCACTTCGCCGTCGTCCAGAACCCTCGTCACGCTCCCCAGCCTAAGCCGTCCCGCGCCGGAACCGCCGGGTTCGCCGGGTCTGGGACGACCGCCCCGACGGGGGTACAGCTGAGACATGCGCAAACTCATCAACGCCCCGGCGGACGTCGTCGCCGACGCCCTGCGGGGCCTGGCCGCCGCCCACCCCGCCCTCCGGGTCGACCCGGACGAGCGCACCGTCGTCCGGGCGGACGCGCCGCGGCCCGGCAAGGTCGCCCTGGTGTCGGGCGGCGGCTCCGGCCACGAGCCTCTGCACGGCGGATTCGTCGGACCCGGGATGCTGGACGCCGCCGTCCCCGGCGAGGTGTTCACCAGCCCCGTCCCGGACCAGATCCTCGCCGCCACCATGGCCGTCCAGGGCGGCGCCGGCGTCCTGCACATCGTCAAGAACTACACCGGGGACGTCCTGAACTTCCGGATGGCCGCCGAGCTGGCCGAGGACGAGGGCATCGAGGTCGTCCCGGTCATCGTGAACGACGACGTCGCCGTCGAGGACAGCACCTTCACCGCGGGCCGCCGCGGCACCGGCGCCACCCTGTTCGTCGAGAAGATCGCCGGCGCGCTGGCCGAGGAGGGCGCCGGCCTGGCCGCCGTCGCCGCCGTGGCCCGCGAGGTCAACGAGCGCAGCCGCTCGTTCGGCGTCGCGCTGTCGCCGTGCACGGTGCCCGCCGCCGGGCGGCCCACCTTCGAGCTGGGCGAGGACGAGATCGAACTCGGCATCGGCATCCACGGCGAACCCGGCAGGGAACGCGTCCCGGCCATGCCCGCCGCCGAGGTCGTCGACGCCGCCCTGACCGCCATCGACGCCGACATGCCCCTGGCGGGCTCAGAGCTCCTCGTCCTGGTCAACGGCATGGGCGGCACCCCGCTGATCGAGCAGTACATCGCCTACGCCGCCGTGTCGGACTGGCTGACCGCGCACGGCGCCACCGCCGCCCGCCCCCTCGTCGGCCCGTACGTGACCAGCCTGGAGATGGCCGGCTGCATGATCTCCGTCTGCCGCCTCACCCCCGAGCTGACCCGCCTCTGGGACGCGCCCGTCGAGACCCCCGGCCTGCGCTGGGGCCGGTGACCGCCATGGACGCCGAGACCACCGCGGCCTGGATCCGCCACGCCGCCGACCTGATCGCCGCCGACGCCGAACGCCTCACCCGCCTGGACGCCGCCATCGGCGACGGCGACCACGGCCACAACCTCGACCGGGGCTTCACCGCCGCCGTCGCCGCCCTCCCCAACGGCGCAACCCCCGGCAAGACGCTGATCGCCGCCGGCCGGGCGATCGTCTCCAAGACCGGCGGCGCGTCCGGCCCCCTCTACGGGACCGCGCTGCGCCGCGCCGGCAAGTCCTTCGGCGACGCCGGGGAGATCGACGCCGCCGCCCTCGGTGCCGCGCTGCGCGCCGCACTCGACGGCGTCCGCGAACTCGGCCAGGCCGCCGACGGTGACAAGACCATGGTGGACGCCCTCGCCCCCGCCGTCACCGCCTACGAGACCGCCCTCGCCGACGGCGCCGACCTGGCCGCCTGCGCCCGCGCCGCCGCCCAGGGCGCCGCCGAAGGCGCCGAGGCCACCGTCCCCATGGAGGCCCGCAAGGGCCGCGCCAGCTACCTGGGCCCCCGCAGCGTCGGCCACCTCGACCCCGGCGCCGCCTCCACCGCCGTCATCCTGCAAGCCCTGGCCGACACCGTCTGAAAGGAGACCCCGATGGTAGGGATCGTGGTGATCTCCCACAGCAGGACGCTGGCCGACGGCGTCACCGAACTGGCCCGCGCCATGGGCGTCGGCAAGGCCGCCGTCGAACCCGCCGGCGGCGACTCCGAAGGCGGCCTGGGCACCAGCGCCGACCTGGTCGAACAGGCCATCGAGCTGGTCCAGGACGGCGACGGCGTGGTCCTGCTCGCCGACCTCGGCAGCGCCGTCCTCACCGCCAAGGTCGTCCTGGAGGACATCCCCGGCGACGTCGTCCTGGTGGACGCGCCCCTCGTGGAGGGCGCGGTGGCCGCCGCGTCCATGGCCGCCACCGGCGCCGACCTGCCGACCGTGGTGGCCGCCGCGGAGTCCGCGTACGACCACCGGAAACTGTGAGTCACTCGCCCAGCAGGATCTTCAGGGGTGCTTCGAGGTCCGCGGCGGGGGCTCCGCGGACCTCGAAGACTCGCGGCGCGGCGTCGCCCGGGCCGGTCACGGTGATGCGGTGGCCGGGGAGGTCGGCGCCGATCTCGGCGGCCGGGCCGCGGGCCAGGGCCTCGGTCAGGGACTCGACCGCGTCCCGGACGCTTGCGGCCTCCTGGTCCGGCAGTTCCGCGGTGTCGTACAGCGCCACCACGACCGCCTCGCCGGTGAGGCCGCCGATGCTCTCCACCTTGACCCGCATACCGGTCCTCGCCTTCCTCGCCTGCTGGACGGGCCCCCTCATGGTGCCCGTTCAGGGGCCCGCCGAACGGGCTACTTCGAGAAGGCCCTGCGGAGCTCCTCCAACTCGTCGCGGAGGATGTCGTCGTCCTCCAGCGGGCCGCCCCGGCTGAGCTTCTCCGGGTCGACGGCCTGGAACTCGGGCATCTGCATGGTGCCGCAGCAGCGGCCGCGGTTCTGCTCGGCGCGCAGGCTGGCCGAGTGCTCGTCGTGGTCCTGGACGTCGGTGACGTCCTCGCCGTCGCCGGTGTACTCGGCGTCGGCCATGTTCACCCGCCCGCTGAGCAGGTCGCGCAGCGGGGTGGCCGCGGTGGTGATCTCCCGTACCGCGAAGCGGTTGCGGATGAACGTGCGGTAGATGGCGGGCTCCCCGCGCTGGGCGGAGATCTGCAGGAGCTGGTTGGCGACGTCGACGTAGGTGGCGCCGACCGCGGGCGAGGCGATGATCGCGTCCAGGAGGAGCTTGCAGAGCCGGTCGGCGACCTCGATCAGGAGCTGGGCCGGGTCCTTGCGGCCGCCCTGCTGGCCCCGCTCGAAGGCGTAGACGTCGGCGAGGATGTCGTAGATCGCGCCGGTGAACACCTGCGAGATCGCGTGCACCTCGTTGCCCACCTCGCTGAGCTTGAGGTCGTTGTCGGCGTTGCGGAGGCCGAAGTCCTTGCCGAGGGCGGTGCCGAACTGCTCGGCCACGGCCGCCAGGAAGTTCTTGTCGTGCAGGTTGGCCCGGGTGATCGCGACCAGGGCGTCGGCCTGGTCGGGCTGGGCGAGGGTCAGGAAGATCGCGCTGAGGTCGCCGAACGCCTCGTGCAGCCCGCCGGTCTGGGGCGGGTTGCCGACGCCGAGCCAGCCCGGCTTGAGGCCGTCCAGGATCGCGTGGCCCGTCTCGTGCGCCACGATGTCCAGGGAGCGGCAGGTGAACACCTGCTCCTGCCGCCCCGCGGGCGTGAAGAAGAAGAACTTCAGGACCTTGGCGGTACGGCTGTAGAACGCGTTCCGGTCGACGCCCGCGCGCGGGTGGACGGTGATCCGGTCGGTGTTGCCGCCGGTGTTCCAGGCGAACCGGATCGGCGCGCCGTGGTGCCGCTCGAACAGCGTGAGGGTCTGCCGCGCCACCGCCCAGGTGTGCGCGGCGTCGAACTGCGCGCTGTCCACCGGGAACACGAAGTCGCCGTCGACGTTGCGGGCGACCGGGGTGACGCCGGCGAGCTCGGTGGTGATGCGCGCGTCGGCGGGGCCGTTGAGGACGAGCGAGGGAATGAAGGCCACCCGCACGCCGAGCCGGGCGACCGACGGGTCCTGCTTGTAGACCAGGAAGCGGTGGCCGGGCACGGGCGGCACGGGAACGGGAACGGGCTTGGGGGCCGGCGCCGGCACCGCCCCTTCGAGGAGCGGGGGCGGTGGGTCCGTGATCTGAGCGTCCTGGCGGTGGATCATCCTTGAGGCCGCCTTTCGTCACCGGGCGTAAGGCCCCGGTGGCCCTACGCGACGCAGGACGGGCGTCAAGGGGCACGGTCGGGAACACGCAGCGGGCCCACAAAGATCAACGTGGGCCGGGGGACCGTGCCGGACTCCGCCCTGCACGGCCTACGTTGTGCCCGTCAGGAAGGTTGGTCAAGCCGGTATGCCGAGGTCGGCAGGGCGCTGTCCGGTTCCGGACTGTGGACCATGGACGCACCGTCCGCGACCGCCGCGCGGTCCCGCGCCGTCTCGCACGGGCTCGCGCGGACGGCGCCTTTTGGTCGGTGCCGGGCCGTAGACTCGCACATGATGTCGAAGACCGAAGCCCACTCCCTGCTGGACGGCCTCAACCCGCAGCAGCGCGACGCCGTCGTGCACTCGGGCGGGCCGCTGCTGATCGTCGCCGGCGCCGGCTCGGGCAAGACCCGCGTGCTCACCCACCGGATCGCCCATCTGCTGGGCGAGCGGGAGGTCCATCCCGGCCAGATCCTGGCGATCACCTTCACCAACAAGGCCGCCGCGGAGATGAAGGAGCGGGTGGACGCGCTGGTGGGCCCCCGGTCCCGCGCGATGTGGGTGATGACCTTCCACTCCGCCTGCGTGCGCATCCTGCGCCGCGAGGCCAAGCGGCTCGGCTTCCCGACCGGGTTCTCGATCTACGACCAGGCCGACGCGCAGCGGCTGATGGCGCTGGTCTGCCGGGAGCTCGACCTCGACCCCAAGCGCTACCCGCCCAAGGCGTTCTCCGCCCAGGTCAGCAATCTCAAGAACGAGCTGATCGACTACGAGACGTTCAAGGACCGGGCCTCCACCCACATGGAGCAGACGCTCGCCGAGGCCTACGAGATGTACCAGGCCCGGCTGCAGCAGGCCGGCGCGATGGACTTCGACGACCTGATCATGCTCACGGTCAACCTGCTGCAGGTGTTCCCGGAGGCCGCCGAGCACTACCGGCGCCGGTTCCGGCACGTGCTGGTCGACGAGTACCAGGACACCAACCACGCCCAGTACGAGCTGGTCCGCGAGCTGACCGCGCCGGTCGAGGGGGTGGGCGCGGCCGAGCTGTGCGTGGTGGGCGACGCCGACCAGTCGATCTACGCCTTCCGGGGCGCCACGATCCGCAACATCCTGGAGTTCGAGCGCGACTACCCCGACGCCACCACGATCCTGCTGGAGCAGAACTACCGCTCCACCCAGACGATCCTGTCGGCGGCCAACGCGGTGATCGAGCGCAACGCCGACCGCAAGCCCAAGAAGCTCTGGTCCGACCAGGGCGAGGGCCCCAAGATCGTCGGCTATGTGGCCGACAACGAGCACGACGAGGGCGCGTTCGTCGCCCAGGAGGTCGACCGGCTCACCGACGACGGCGACGTCCGCCCCGGCGACGTCGCGGTCTTCTACCGCACCAACGCCCAGTCCCGCGTGTTCGAAGAGGTGTTCATCCGGGTCGGGCTGCCGTACAAGGTCGTTGGCGGGGTCCGCTTCTACGAGCGCAAGGAGGTCCGCGACCTGCTGGCCTACCTGCGCGTGCTGGCCAACCCCGAGGACACCGTCTCGCTGCGCCGGATCCTGAACGTGCCCAAGCGCGGCATCGGCGACCGCGCCGAGGCGTGCGTGGAGGCGTACGCGTCGCGGGAGCGGATCTCGTTCTGGCAGGCGCTGCGCCGTCCCGAGGACGTCCCGGGCATGGCGACCCGCTCGATCAACGCGGTCCGCGAGTTCGTGACCCTGCTGGACGAGCTGGGCGCCGCCGCCCAGACCCTCACCCCGGCCGACCTGGTCGACCAGGTGCTGGTGAAGAGCGGCTACCTGGCCGAGCTGCAGGCGTCCAAGGACCCGCAGGACGAGACCCGCATCGAGAACCTCCAGGAGTTCGAGGCCGTCGCCCGCGAGTTCGAGGAGCGCCTCGACGGAGAGTCGGCCGAGGGGCGCCTGGTCGACTTCCTGGAGCAGGTGGCCCTGGTCGCCGACGCCGACTCGATCCCGGGCGGCCCCAAGGGCAACCCCGTGCCGCCGGGGGAGCAGCCGGAGGAGACCGATCAGGGCGTCGTCACGCTGATGACGCTGCACACGGCCAAGGGCCTGGAGTTCCCGGTCGTGTTCCTCACCGGCATGGAGGACGGCGTCTTCCCGCACCTGCGCGCCATGAGCAACCCCAAGGAGCTGGAAGAGGAGCGGCGGCTGGCCTATGTCGGCATCACCCGCGCCCGGCAGCGGCTCTACCTGACGCGGGCCACGATGCGCAGTTCGTGGGGCGCCCCGCAGGTCAACCCGCCGTCCCGGTTCCTGGGCGAGGTGCCCGGCCCGCTGGTGAAGTGGGAGCGGGAGGCCTCGTCGACCTCGTCCCCGGCCATGTCGCGGATGGCGGCCCGTCCGGGCGTGCGCTCCCCGGGCAACCGGCCCGTCCCCGCGCTCTCCCCGGGCGACAAGGTCACGCACGACTCGTTCGGGCTGGGCACCGTCGTCACGGTGGACGGCGCGGGCGAGCGGGCCGCGGCCAGCATCGACTTCGGCGGCGAGTACGGCGTCAAGCGGCTCGTCCTCCGCTACGCCCCCGTGGAGAAGCTCTAACGGCCGTTCGGGCGTTCGGGGCGAAGGGGAGGGATCATGTTCGCTGTCCCGCTGGGGGAGGGGGCCGAACTGCGCCCGCTGGAGCCCTGGCAGGCGGAGGAGTTCGCCGAGCACGCGGACCGGGTGCGCGAGGACATCGCGCCGTGGATCCCGTGGTCGAGGACCGTGACCGACGTCCCGTCCGCCCGCGCGCTCCTGGAGCAGTACGCGCAGCGGCGCGCCGCCGACCAGGGCCGCATCTACGGGATCTGGATCGACGGGCTGCTCCAGGGCGGCACGGTCTTCCGCACCTTCGACCCGGTGCTGCGCAATTGCGAGATCGGCGTCTGGATGGGAACGGCCGGACGCGGCCGCGGCCTCATCACCGCAGCCGCCCGCCACATGATCGATTGGGCGCTGGGGCCGCGCGGAATGGCGCGCGTGGAATGGCACTGCGACCCGGAGAACGAGCGCAGCGTGGCCGCCGCCGAACGCCTGGGAATGACCCACGAAGGCACCCTGCGCAAAGCGTTCGTGATGGACGGAGAGCGCCGCGACACCATGATCTGGGCGCTGCTCGCCGGCGAATGGAGAACGGCCGGCTAGGCTCCCGGGAAACGCGCGGTCAGGCGGTGGCCGGCCTCCCTCGGCGGACGAGGGCGATGACCAGGATCACGGCCAGCATGGCGACGATGATCCCGAGGTGGACGAACCAGAGGGCCGCGGTGCTCGCCTTCACCTCGCTCGGCTTGAGCAACGCGGTGGTCCAGCGGGTCCCGTCCCGGACCATCACCTCGTCGGCGGGCGCGGTCGGAGCGAAGACACTGCGGCGGTCGACGCTGAGGACCTCGCCCGGGCACAGGTAGTAGTCGTGGTCGTCGGAGTAGCCGTAGGTGTTCCGGTGCGGGTTGACCAGCAGGCGGCAGGTCTGCTTCTCCCCGGTGAAGGTGAGCCAGAGCGCGCTCGCGCTCCGGTGGTGGTTGTTGGTCGCCAGGAAGATCAGCAGGACGATGACGAGCGCCAGGTTGAGGAGCACCGGGGTCCGGTAGCGGTTGCAGGCCATGCAGACCACCAGCAGGGCCAGCGCGCTGAGCGTGAGGATCACCGCCGTCTTCGTCACCCCCGGATAGGTCATGAACGCGACGGCGTTGAGGACCATGAGCAGGGGGAGGACGAGGGTGAGGGCGTCCGCCAGCGGCGGCGCCACCATCCGCCTCCGGCCCAGTAGGGACCCGCGCACCCACAGGCCCCCGAACGACACCGCCACGGAGAAGACCGAGTTCCACACGGCGCCCTCGCCGTCCCGCACGCACAGCACGGCGAGGCTCGCCGCGAAGGTGGCCAGGCCGTACCAGATCAGGAACCGGGCCAGCCGCCGCGCCTTCCGGTAGGCCGTCGTTCCGGGCGTGAACTTCTCGAAACTGACCCCGATCGTCGCGACGAACACCCCGCACGCCGCCAGGCCGCTCAGCACGGCTCCGGCCCCGCCCCAGCTCAGCGGGGACAGGACGAGCGCGGTGCCCAGCACGTGCGCGAAGAAGGCCGGAGTGAGGCAGCCGAAGGACCCGCTGAGCTCGGCGTCGGGGTCGAACTTCTTCCTGCCCGTGGGCTGGGCGTGGCCGGCGGGGGGCAACGGCGTCTCCCTGTGTTCGTGACCCTGATGATCAGGGAACTGTGCGGCACGACCGTGAGAAACCGCAAGAGTACCGGGAGGAACGGACATTTTCCGGTGCGGCGGGCAATCCGTTCAGGACGCGGCGGCGCGCACGGGAAAACCGGTCAGGAGCGTGTGCAGATGATCGGCCATGGCCCGGCCGAATGCCGGATCGTTGAGGTCGGTGTCCATTTCGTGAATTTCCACGCGGGAGCCGGAAAGGCCGTCCCGCAGGGCGCCGAAGAGCGCCGCGTCGGCCGCCGGGTCGTGGAAGGGGCCGCCGGGTGCCCCCAGCGTGGACAGGCCGCGCAGCGGGAGGTGGACGGCGGTGGGGGCGGTGGCGTCGCGGAGCGCGGCCGCGACCCGGCGGCCCAGCTCGGCGGACTCGGCGGGGGTGGTGCGGACCAGGGTCACCGACGGGTGGCGCGTGTGGACGCGCCGTCCCGCCAGATGGTCGGGAGGGATGCCGCGGAACCGGGCCATGTCGAGCCCGCCCGGGCTCACCACCTGCGGGACGCCGTGGCGCACCGCCGCCTCCAGCCGCCGCGCCTCCGGTGCCGTTCCGGCGAGGAGGCCGGTGGACAGCTCCACCAGGGTCGCGTCCAGCGCCGCGGTGAGCAGCCCGCCCGCGGCCATCGCCTCGTACGGGCGGCCCCCGGCGCCCGTGGCACGGAACACCAGGACCTCGTACCCGAGGATGCCCAGCAGCTCGCGCGCGGCGCTCACGCCCGGCCCGGTGACGCCCGCGAGGGTGGCGCCCACCAGCGGGCCGTCGGCGGTGGCGGGCGGACGGCCCGCGGCGTACCCGGCGGCCATCCCCGCGATCGCGTCGGCGGCGTTGGCCAGCACGCGGGAGGAGATGCGGTTGAGGCCCGCGATGTCGACGACGCTGTACATGAGCGTGAGGTCGGCGCCGCCGATGTAGGGGGACACGTCGCCCGAGGCCATGCTGGAGATCATCAGCTTGGGCACGCCGACCGGCAGCGCCCGCATGGCCTCGGCCGCGACCGTGGCGTTGCCGCCGCCGCCGATCGCCAGGACCCCGTGCAGCCGCCCGGCGCGGAAGAGCTCCCCGGCGGTCGCCGCGGCGCCGCGGGCCATCGAGGCGAGGGCTGTGTCGCGTCCCGGGCCTCCGGGGAGGTCCGCGGCCGTCGCGGAGAGCGTGGCCGGGTCGGTGCCGCCCGCCTGGAGGACGTCCTCGCGCGGCACGTCGGGGACGACGCCCGGCTCGTCCAGCACGCCGGTGTCGACCAGGACGACCTCGGCGCCGAGCGATCCGAGGCGATCGCGGAGCCACGCGTACTCCAGCCCCTGCACGTCCAACATACCGATCAGTACGACAACAGGCATATGAGCACTGTTGGCGGACGCGGCGGGGCGGACAAGCGACGGCATCGCCCCAGTTATCTGGCGCCGCGGTGGTGCGGGCCAACCCGATCAGAAGGTGTGAACATCCCGGAGGGTAGATTTCAGCCGCGACAGGCCAGTTCGCTCCTTACGCCGAACGTGCCCGCCCGTCTCATCCGTGTCCCCCCGCTCACTCCTCCCCGGGAGCCCCCTTGGACGCACCGCAGGTCGTGCTACTGCTGCTGGCCGCGCTCTCCGCCGGCTGGGTCGACGCGGTCGTCGGCGGAGGAGGGCTCATTCAGCTCCCCGCCCTGATGCTGCTCAACCCCGGCGCGCCGGTCGCGAGCGCGCTGGCGACCAACAAGCTCGCCTCCATCGCGGGCACGACCTCGGCCGCCGTCACCTACCTGGGCAGGGCCAAGCCCGACCTGCCGGTCGCGGTGCCCGGCGCGGGGCTGGCGGTGGCCTGCTCGGCGGGCGGCGCGCTGTGCGCCGCCGCGATCTCCTCGGACGTGCTGAAGCCGGTCATCATGGTGGTGCTGCTGGCGGTGGCCGCCGTCGTGGTGCTCAAGCCCGATCTGGGCCGGGAGCCCAGGCTCGTCCTGCGCGACCGGCGCCGGGTGGGCGCGGCGGTGCTGATCCCGGGCGTCCTGATCGCCTTCTACGACGGGCTGGTGGGGCCGGGCACCGGGACGTTCCTGGTCCTCACGTTCACCACCCTGCTGGGCACCGACTTCGTCAACGCCTCCGCCAACGCGAAGATCATCAACACCGCGACCAACCTGGGCGCGCTGCTGGTGTTCGCCGCGCAGGGCCGGGTGCTGTGGGCGCTCGGGCTGGCGATGGCGGTCTGCAACATCGTCGGCGCCCAGGCCGGCGCCCGGATGGCGATCAGCCGCGGCGCCGGGTTCGTGCGGGCGGTGCTGCTCTGCGTGGTGACCGCGCTGGTGCTCAAGCTCGGCTACGAGCAGTTCGCCTGACGGCGGCCCTCAGGACACCCGGGGCTCCTGGGCGGCCCCGGGGATCGGCAGGGGACGCTCCAGCGCCGACAGGGCCAGCAGGACGACCGAGGCCGTCCAGCCGAGCGGCGCGACCGAGGCGGGCTCCCCGTGCTCGTCGACCTTCTCGGAGAGCACGCCCAGCGACGTGCGGTGCGCGGCCAGCCAGTCGAGGTGCGAGACCGCCTCCGCGGCCCGCCCCGACGTGGCCGCCGTCAGCGCGAACAGCGCCATCTCCGGCGTCCAGGCCACATCGGGGTTCCCCGACCACTTCTCGCCCGGCAGGACGCCGCCGTTGGGCAGGCTCGTCCGCCGGAACGCGTTCGCCACGGCCTCGTCCACCCCCGGGTCGGACGGGGCGAACGGCGGCGCGACGAACGTCACCGACGTGTCCATCAGCCCGCCCCGCACCGGGGAGCGCGGGTACCCGTACGGCGTGAACTGCTGCTCGACCGCGGCGGCGACGCGCTGCGCCGCGCGCCCCCACTCCGACGCCTTCTCCCGCTGCCCGACCCCCAGCGCCAGCGACGCCGCCGACCGCAGCCCAGCCAGGACGGGCCCGACGACGCCCAGCGTGGGCCGCCGCGGGTCCTCCTCGGTGTCGGGCTTGCGCTCCCAGTAGTCCGACGACGGCGGCGGCAGGCCCTCCGCGTCCAGGGAGCCGGTGAGGTGGTCGGCGGCCCGCACGACCATCGGCCACAGCTCGGGCAGGTCGCCGGCCGCCTCCGGGGCCTGGGCGCGGAACAGCCAGCTCGCCCACAGCACCCATCCCAGCGAGTCGAGCTGCGGCTCGCGGCCGTCGGTGACGGCGGTCCCGTCGGCGTGGTAGCGGGCCGCCCACTGCCCGTTCCCGTCCTGGACGCCGGCCAGGAAGCGCAGGATCCGCCGCGCCTCCGGCAGGTGCCCCGTCATCACGAACGCGGCGGCGGTGAACGCCGAGTCCCGCGGCCAGGAGTAGCGCCACGCGCCGTACCAGGACGCCTGGGAGGCCCCGTTGGGACGGGTCAGCAGCCGCAGGTCCAGCAGCGCGCGCTCGGCCATCTCCCGGTAGACCTCCCTGCTCGCCGCGGGGGTGGCCTTCCCGCCGTCGGGGACGGCGCCGCCGGTGAGCCACACGGTGTCGGCCAGCACGGCGTCCTCCACCCGGGGATCGGACGCCTCGACCGTGATCACCGTGTCGGTCCCGAACGGGACGAGCCGCACCCGGCCGTCCCCGAGCCGCAGCACCGAGCTGCCGGGGATGTAGGAGGCGCCCTTCGCGGCCTCCGCCGACACCGGGACGCCCGCGAACGGCCAGCCGCCTCCGCCGACCAGCCCCGGACTGGCCCAGCCGGGCCCGCCGTGGTCGGGGAACGTGGCGCCGCAGGTGCCCACCAGGGCGGCGACGAGCAGGAGCGCGGCCGTGCGCCGGACCTTCCTCATCGTGGTCCCCCGGGGCGTCCCGATCCGGTCCGCCTTCCGCACGGCCCGCGCGGACGACCCGATCTGGTCCACGGCCACCGGAGCGCCTCCCCCTGTCCAACAGGCCCTCACCAAGCCACCGGGCCTTCAGGCGGTCACCCAACCCCTCCCGAAAGGGCGAAAGATCAGTACATCAAGCGCCACTTCCGGGATCCTCCTCCTCAGGGAGCAAACCAGACATCCTCCTCAAGGTTCATACCCCCGAGCATCCTCGGCCTATCGGACCGGTGGCCGGGGCGCCGGTACGGACCACCGTACGTATTCCGGCGGATTCCTTGGGCTTCCTGGGGGTTCCGCTTGGGCGGGCCCCGGCGGCATCACCATGGACCTGGGGAGACTAGGCTGCATCGACGGAGCGGACCGCCCGGGTGACGGGCAGCGCGGACGCCCGTGTCACCATACGGACACCTGTGCCACCACACTTGAGCGGTCATTGTCTGTCGATCCGTTAAGGACGCCCTCGTGGACCTGTTCGAACATCAGGCGAAGGAACTCTTCGCCGAGTACGGGGTACCGGTGCCCACCGGCAAGGTCGCCCATACTCCCCAGGAAGCCCGGACCATCGCGGAGGAGCTGTTCGCCGCGGGGAACGCCAAGGTCGTCGTCAAGGCCCAGGTCCTCACCGGGGGCCGGGGCAAGGCCGGCGGCGTGAAGCTCGCCGACGACGCCGACGAGGCCGAGGCCCTCGCCGGCCAGATCCTCGGCATGGACATCAAGGGCCACACGGTCCACAAGGTCCTGATCGAGCAGGGCAGCGCGATCGCCGAGGAGTACTACTTCTCCTTCCTGCTCGACCGCGCCAACCGCACCTTCCTGTCGATCTGCTCCGCCGAGGGCGGCATGGAGATCGAGGAGGTCGCCGAGACCGACCCCGACGCCGTCGCCAAGGTGGACATCTCCGCGCTCGACGGCGTCGACCGCGCCAAGGGCCGCGCGATCGCCGAGGCCGGCCGGCTGCCGGAGCAGGCCCGCGACGGCGCCGCCGAGCTGATCGAGCGGCTGTGGGCGGTGTTCACCGACGAGGACGCCACCCTGGTCGAGGTCAACCCGCTGATCCTCACCGCCGACGGGCGCGTCATGGCGCTGGACGGCAAGGTCACCCTCGACGACAACGCCGCGTTCCGGCAGGAGTCGCACGAGGCCCTCCAGGACAAGGCCGCCGCCGACCCGCTGGAGGCGCGCGCCAAGGAGAAGGACCTCAACTACGTCAAGCTCGACGGCAGCGTCGGGATCATCGGCAACGGCGCCGGCCTGGTCATGTCCACCCTGGACGTGGTCGCCTACGCCGGCGAGGAGTTCGGCGGCCAGAAGCCGGCCAACTTCCTCGACATCGGCGGCGGCGCGTCCGCCGAGGTGATGGCCAACGGCCTGGAGATCGTGCTGTCGGACGCCGACGTCAAGTCGGTGTTCGTCAACGTCTTCGGCGGCATCACCGCCTGCGACGCCGTCGCCAACGGCATCGTGGCCGCCTACAAGCTGCTGGACGAGCGCGGCGAGACCGTCGACCGGAAGCTGGTCGTCCGGCTCGACGGCAACAACGCCGAACTCGGCCGCAAGATCCTGAGCGACGCGGCGCTGCCCGGCGTCGAGCAGGTCGACACCATGGACGACGCGGCCAAGCGGGCCGCCGAACTCGCCTCGGTAGGTGCGTGACAATGGCCATCTGGTTGACCGAGAACAGCAAGATCATCGTGCAGGGCATGACCGGCTCGGAGGGCATGAAGCACTCCCGCCGCATGCTCGCCTCCGGCGCCGCCGTCGTCGGCGGCGTCAACGCCCGCAAGGCCGGGCAGAGCGTCGACTTCGACGGCACGTCCCTGCCGGTGTTCGGCACCGTCGCCGAGGCGATGGCCGAGACCGGCGCCGACGTGTCGGTGGTGTTCGTCCCGCCGAAGTTCACCAAGGACGCCGTGGTCGAGGCCGTCAACGCGGAGATCCCGCTCTGCGTCGTGATCACCGAGGGCATCCCGGTGCACGACACCGCCTACTTCTGGGCGTACGCCGAGAAGAAGGGCGACAAGACCCGGATCATCGGCCCGAACTGCCCCGGCATCGCCTCGCCGGGTGCGTCCAACGCCGGCATCATCCCCGCCGACATCACCACCCCCGGCCGGATCGGGCTGGTGTCCAAGTCGGGCACGCTGACATACCAGATGATGTACGAGCTGCGCGACATCGGCTTCTCCACCTGCGTCGGCATCGGCGGCGACCCGGTCATCGGCACCACCCACATCGACGCGCTGAAGGCCTTCCAGGAGGACCCGGACACCGACGCGATCGTGATGATCGGTGAGATCGGCGGCGACGCGGAGGAGCGCGCCGCGGCCTACATCGAGCAGAACGTGACCAAGCCGGTCGTCGGCTACGTCGCCGGGTTCACCGCGCCCGAGGGCAAGACCATGGGCCACGCCGGCGCCATCGTCTCCGGCTCGGCCGGCACCGCCCAGGCCAAGAAGGAGGCCCTGGAGAAGGTCGGCGTCCGGGTCGGCAAGACCCCCAGCGAGACCGCCCGCCTGATGCGCGACATCATGAAGAACCTCTGACGGGGAAGACCCTCTGAGGTGCGCCCGGCGCGCCTCCCCGAGGACCGAAAGACGCCCGAGCCGCCACCCGGCGACCCGGGCGTCTTTCGTCCCGTCCGGTTCCGGCGCCGGTGCTGATCGTCGATGACAAAGACGACACGCCGGACGGGCGGAGGGCCGGGGCGGGCCCTTGCTGCCAGCATTGACGGCGTGAGCGAAGCGAGTCCCGGACAGCGAGCGAGACCGGAGCCGCGGGCCGCCGCGGCCCGCACCCCCGGCGACGACGGCGGTGACCAGGGCGGCGGAGGCGCGCCCCGGCCGCTGTACGTCACCGGGCTGGTCGGCGCGCTGTGGTGCATCGGCATCGGGCTCGCCATGCTCACCACCATCACCCTGCTCGGCTGGGTCGCCGCGCCCCGCACCGCCCTCGGACCCGGCCTGCCCGGCGTCTTCCGGACGGCGGTCAACCTGTGGCTGGTGTCCCACCACGCCGGGTTCTCGGTCCCGCAGGGACGCGTCGGGCTGCTGCCGCTGGGGCTGCTGGTCCTGCCCGGCGCGCTGCTCTACCGCAGCGGCGCCTGGATGATCAGGGCCGCCGGGGTGCCCGATCGGCCCCGGATCGGCGTGCTGCACGTCGCGGTGGCGCTCGCCGCCCCCTACGCCGCCCTGGCCGGGCTGCTGGCCCTCGCCGCGACCTCGCCCACCGTCCGCGCCTCCGCCTGGCAGGCCCTGGTCGCCGCGTTCGTGGTGGCGCTGGTCTCGGGCGCGCTCGGCGCGGCCCGCGCCCTGGTCGCCGCGCGCGGCCGCCGGGTCAGGTCCGGGCTGGGCGCCCTGCTGCGGCTGCTGCCCGAACGGCCCCGCTCGCTGGTGATCGGCGTCGCCGGCGCCACCGCCGTCCTGCTCGGCGCCGGCGCGGTGCTGGTCGGCGCGTCCCTGGCGATGCACCTGCCGCAGTTCACCGAGCTGTACGGCGCGCTGGCCCCCGGCGCCGTCGGCGGCGTGCTGCTCCTGCTGCTCCAGCTGGCGTTCCTGCCCAACGCGATCATCTGGGGGATGGCGTACGCGATCGGCCCCGGCTTCTCGGTCGGCGCCGGCACCGGGGTCTCCCCGTCCGGGGTCTTCCTCGACGTCATCCCCACCTTCCCGGCGCTGGCCGCGCTGCCCGAGCCCGGACCGGCCCCGCTGGTGTCGCTGATCGCGCTGGCCGCGCCGTTCGCCGCCGGCGCCGTGGGCGGGGTGCTGACCGTCCGCGCCATGCCGAGCCCGGTGTACGAGGCCGCCCCGCTGTGGGGCTTCATGTCCGGCGCGCTGACCGGGGCCGCCGCGGCCGTGCTGAGCGCGCTGGCGGGCGGGCCGCTGGGCGGGGGACGGATGGCGACCGTCGGCCCGTCGCCGTGGCAGGTCGGCCTGCTGGCGGCCCTGGAGGTCGGCATCTCCGCGGCCATCGCGGCCTGGCTGGCGAACTGGCTGACGATGCGTCGTCCCGCGTCCGAGCCCGGCGAGGAGGAGCCCTTCGGGCGGCGGGCCGGGGAGCCCGGGGAGCGGGCCGCCACGAGGCGTGAACGGCGCCGCGAGAAGAAGGCCGCGGCCCTGCCCGCGGAGGTCCCCGAGGAGGAGGGGCCGGAGCCCGTCCTCGAACCGGTCGCGGCGCCCGCCCCGGAGCGGAAGCCCGCGCGCAAGCCGTCGCCCTACACCGACGACCCGCTGGAGTTCGAGGAGGCCGAGCCGGTGCTCGCGCCCCGCAGGCCCAGCAGGGCCGGGGTGCTGCCCGCCGAGCCGGAGCCGGAGCCGGAGCCGTTCGATGATCTTCCGGAGCGCCGCGGCGCGACGGAGGAGGAGACCGGCCACGACGAGCCCGAGCCCGCCCCGCGCAGAGTCCCGGCGCCGCGTGAAGACGTCGAGCGGACGGAGAACCGCGGCGGCGCCATCTACTTCCTCAGGGACGACCCCGACCGCGACTAGCCGGCTGGTTCGTGTGACCAGGCCGCGTCTCAGAACATGTCGCCGTAGCGGGACATGCTCCCCGCGGGCAGGTTCAGCTTCTTCTCGATCTCGGAGAAGTAGCGGTCACGGCAGGCGGTCTCGTCGGTCCGGGTGTTGGCCGAGCCCAGGCACTCCTGGTACCCGCTCAGCTGCGGCCACAGCACCGCCGTCACCGCGAGCCAGAAGCTCGCCAGCGCCAGCCCGAACGCGCCCAGCACGATCCCGCCGACCGCCCCCGGCGCCGCGGAGCGCTCCCGGACGGCCTGCTTGCGCGCCCTGACCCCGACCACCAGCGCGGCGATGCCCAGCACCAGCCCGACCGGGAAGAAGAACGGCGTCAGGATGAGGGCGCCGCCGCCGAGCCACAGCGCCCGCCGTCCCGCGCGCCGGGCGTCGTCGTCCTTGCCCGCGGGGCCGCCGGCGGCGGGGGCGGTGTCCCGGCCGATCCCGCCGTCGCCCTGTCCCGGCTGCTCACTCAACGTTCCGTCCTCCCGATGCCGACCTCTGGTGCGAATGCCGCCGCGCCGAACAGGGCCGATAGGCTTTGTGGCGGCCGGTCAGGCCACCGTGCCCGGACCGCCCCCGGTCCGCGCCCGCGGTAGGCCCGCCGCCGGTCCGACGTCCACCAGCACCGTCCACCAAGGAGTCATGGTGTCCGCCCGGCTCGTCGTCCTCGTCTCCGGCGCGGGGACCAACCTACAGGCGCTGCTCGACGCGTGCGCGGATCCAGCCTACGGGGCCCAGGTGGTAGCCGTGGGCGCCGACCGCGACGACACCGGCGGTGTGCGGCGCGCGGAGGGCGCCGGACTGCCCACGTTCACGGTCCGCATCCCCGACTTCGCCGACCGCGCCGCCTGGGACGCGGCGCTCACCGAGGCCATCGCCGCGCACGAGCCCGACCTGGTCGTCTCCGCCGGCTTCATGAAGATCCTCGGCCCGGCGTTCCTGGCCCGCTTCGGCGGCCGCACGATCAACACCCATCCCGCGCTGCTGCCCTCCTTCCCGGGCGCGCACGCCGTGCGGGACGCCCTGGCGTACGGGGTCAAGCTCACGGGCTGTACGGTGCACCTCGTCGACGAAGGCGTGGACACCGGACCCGTCATCGCCCAGGAGGCCGTGCCCGTTCGCTGGCACGACGATGAAGAGAGCCTCCATGAGCGCATCAAGCAGGTGGAGCGCCGGCTCATGGTCGAGGTCGTGGGCCGGCTGGCCCGCGACGGCTGGACCGCCCAGGGCCGGCGGGTCTCCATGAAGTGCAGGACCTGTAACACGTCCGCAGACGATGAGGGGAGCCCGGCCGGTGAGCCAGGTCGCGAATGATGCCGGGGGCACCGCCCCCGGCAGGGTGCCGAGCGATTCTGGGGGGGCGACCCCCCAGGCCCCCCGGCAAGTGCCGGTTAAGCGCGCACTGATCAGCGTGTATGACAAGACGGGCCTGGAGGAGCTGGCCAAGGGCCTGCACGAGGCCGGCGTCGAGATCGTCTCGACCGGCTCCACGGCGGGCCGCATCGCCGCCGCCGGGGTGCCGGTGATGAAGGTGGAGAAGCTCACCGGCTTCCCCGAGTGCCTGGACGGCCGGGTCAAGACCCTGCACCCCAAGGTGCACGCGGGCCTGCTGGCCGACCGGCGCAAGGACGACCACCTCCAGCAGCTCGACGACCTCGGCGTCGAGCCGTTCGACCTGGCGGTGGTGAACCTCTACCCGTTCTCCGAGACCGTCGCCTCCGGCGCCGCGCCGGACGACTGCGTCGAGCAGATCGACATCGGCGGCCCCACCATGGTCCGCGCCGCCGCCAAGAACCACGCCAGCGTGGCCGTGGTCGTCGACCCGGCCGGCTACCCGGCGGTGCTCGAGGCCGCCCGCGCCGGCGGCTTCACGCTGGACGAGCGGCGCCGCCTGGCGGCCCGCGCGTTCGCCCACACCGCCGCCTACGACGTGGCCGTGGCCTCCTGGTTCGCCGGCGAGTACGCGCCCGACGCGACCGCCGCGCAGACGCAGTGGCCCGACTTCCTGGGCGCCGCCTGGGAGCGGTCCGCCGTGCTGCGGTACGGGGAGAACCCGCACCAGCGCGCCGCGCTCTACACCGCCGGCACCGGCGGGCTGGCCGGGGCCGAGCAGCTGCACGGCAAGGAGATGTCGTACAACAACTACGTCGACTCCGACGCCGCCCGCCGCGCCGCCTACGACTTCGCCGAGCCCGCCGTCGCGATCATCAAGCACGCCAACCCGTGCGGCATCGCGATCGGCGCCGACGTGGCCGAGGCGCACCGCAGGGCGCACGAGTGCGACCCGGTGTCGGCCTACGGCGGCGTGATCGCGGTCAACCGGCCGGTGACCGCGGCGATGGCCGAGCAGGTCGCCGACGTCTTCACCGAGGTGCTGGTGGCCCCCGGGTTCGAGGACGCCGCGCTGGAGATCCTCACCCGCAAGAAGAACATCCGGCTGCTGCGCTGCCCCGAGGGCCCGTCCGACCCGGTGGAGTTCCGCCGGATCGACGGCGGTGTGCTGCTGCAGACCGTCGACCAGGTGGGCGAGCCCGGCGACGACCCGTCCGGCTGGGACCTCAAGGCGGGGACGCCCGCGGACGAGGCCACGCTGCGCGACCTGGCGTTCGCGTGGAAGGCGTGCCGGTCGGTGAAGTCCAACGCGATCCTGCTGGCCGCGGGCGGCGCCACGGTCGGCGTCGGCATGGGCCAGGTGAACCGGGTCGACTCGGCCCGGCTGGCGGTGTCGCGGGCCGGTGAGGAGCGGGCCGCCGCGGCGGTGGGCGCGTCCGACGCCTTCTTCCCGTTCCCCGACGGCCTGGAGGTGCTGGCTCAGGCGGGCGTGCGGGCGATCGTCGAACCGGGCGGCTCGATCCGCGACGAGGACGTGATCGCGGCCGCCGAGAAGGCCGGGATCACCCTGTACTTCACCGGAGTCCGGCACTTCTTCCACTGACCGCCGGGTCCGCCGCCCCCGGGATTCCGCGTGCTCCGGCACGGGAATCCCGGGGGTTTTCGCCGATCATGGGCGGTTTTACGGTTTCTGGTTGGTACCCTCTGGCGGGTCGCGCGCCTCTCCTTCCCCGGACTTCCCCGGACCCGGCCCTGCGCGACCCGTCTCTCTCATGGAGCCCCGTCTATGGACGTCCTGGTGACCCTGCTGCTGGCGAGCGTGACGCAGACCGCCACCCTGCTCGCCGAGTCCCGCCAGATGATCGGCCTCGCCGCCGCCATCCTGGCCGCGATGCTGGCCGCCCAGATCGGCTGGCACGGCACCGACCGCCTGCTCGCCTGGAAGTCCCGCCCCGACGAGGACTGAGCCGACGGGCGCGGAGAGCGTCGATAGACTGGCCGGGACGCGACTGGCGCGGTCAAGGTGGACTCGACCACCGGGGAGCGAACACAGTCCGGACACCGCGCGCCTGGGTGGACGGCATCCGAGCCGGGATCGGGGACGCCCGGGAAGGCTCCCGGCCAGATCAGCGCGGAGGAACAGATGACGGCACAGATCCTGGACGGCAAGGCCACCGCGGCGGAGATCCGGGCCGACCTCAAGGTACGGGTCGAGGCGCTGCGCGAGCGCGGCGTGACCGTCGGCCTCGGCACCGTCCTGGTGGGCGACGACCCCGGCAGCACCGCCTACGTCAACATGAAGCACCGCGACTGCGCCGAGGTCGGGATCGAGAGCATCCGCCGCGACCTGCCCGCCGACGCCACGCAGGACGACGTCGAACGCGCCGTCGCCGAGCTCAACGACGACCCCGCCTGCACCGGCTACATCGTCCAGCTGCCCCTCCCCAAGGGCCTGGACGAGCAGCGCGTGCTGGAGCGCATCGACCCGCTCAAGGACGCCGACGGCCTCCACCCGATCAACCTCGGCCGCCTCGTCCTGATGCAGCCCGCGCCGCTGCCGTGCACGCCGAAGGGCATCGTCGAGCTGCTGCGCCGCTTCGACGTCCCGCTGCGCGGCGCCGAGGTCACCGTGATCGGCCGCGGCGTGACCGTGGGCCGCCCGCTCGGGCTCCTCCTCACCCGGCGCAGCGAGAACGCCACCGTGACCCTGTGCCACACCGGCACCCGCGACCTGGCCGCGCACACCCGCGAGGCCGACATCGTCGTCGCCGCCGCCGGCGTCCCCGGCCTGATCACCGCGGACCTCGTCAAGCCCGGCGCCGCCGTCCTGGACGTCGGCGTCTCCCGGGTCGACGGCAAGCTCGCCGGCGACGTCGCCGCCGAGGTCCGCGAGACGGCGGGCTGGGTCGCGCCCAACCCGGGCGGGGTCGGCCCCATGACCCGCGCCATGCTCCTGTCGAACGTCGTCGAGGCCGCCGAGCGCGCCTCCGCCTGACCCCGCGGCGAACCCACCCACACGTACGGGGCCGCGTGACGCGGCCCCGTACGGGTGGCGTGGCGACCGCCCCTCGTTGGCGCTACCCGGGGCGGGGCGGTCGCACGGTCACATCAGCTGGCCCGGCGCCCCGCCGCCGTCGTCGCCGGCCGGCCCGGTGCGGTGACGTGGCCCGGGGCGTGCGGGCCCCCCGGGCGGCGGACTTCCGGGCCGCGGCTCCGCGCGGCGTCCATCGGCGGCCGGTTCTGCTGCGGTACGTGCACCGGCGGCAGTGGCCTGACCAGACCCATCGCGATGACCTCGTTGGCCAGCCGGGTGCGCCGGTTGGCGCCCTCGGGGATGCGGAACTTCTGGTAGAGCCGCAACAGGTGCTGCTTGACCGCGGCCTCGGTGACGACCAGGTCGGCGGCGATCTCCCGTGCGGTGGCGGGTGCGACGAACGCCTCGTCCGACAGCGCCGGACGGCACAGCGAGGTCAGCACGTCCACCTCGCGGCGGGTGAGCTCCGGAGCCACGGCACGCCGCAGCTCGACGTCCGGATCGACCTCCTCCCGGGGGATGCCCCCCATCCGGCAGCGCGCCGTGCCGAAGCTGACGACATCACCGTCCTCCAGGACTCTGCGGGCGATCGGGCGGCCATTGACACGGGTCCCGTTACGGGACAGTCCCATGTCGACGACGTACACGTACGGGCCGCGCCGAACGATCTCTGCGTGCAATCGGGACACACTCGGGTCGTCGAGGCGGATGTCGACTCCCCGCCCTCGCCCGACCGTCGTGACGTCGGGGCGCAGCGGCACCACCAGCCCGCTGTCCTCGATCCGCATGAACGGCCCCTCCACGGCAGTCCTCCCAGCTAGTTAGCGACCCCTGTCTGGCGGGTTACCCGGCCGCGTACCCGTCACACCCTCCTACTGGCCGGTAGGACCGATGCCACAAGGCATGTGGCGTCCATCAGGACGTTCTGGGCCCCATCCGTCACGCTCCTGGAGTGAAGAGATTGCGGCCTGGACGGTAAAGTTGGAAGAAATCTCCCGTCAAGAGGGCCCCTTCTCCGGCAGATATCACGGGCCGACGCGCCCGGGGCCGGAACCGGCTACGGTCGGTCGTATGAGCACCGAGTTGCGCCGAAGGCGGCGCAAGGCCCCCACGCGCAGGGGAACCGGACCGCACTGGCTGGGCCGGCTGCCCTATCTGATCGTCCTCAGCGGCGTGACGGCCGGGCTGGTGCTGTGCTTCTTCCACTACTTCCGCAAGGGCTCGGTACTGATCGCCGCGGCGCTGCTGTTCGGCGCGCTGGCCCGGCTGCTGCTGCCCGAGGCCCAGCTCGGCATGCTGGCGGTGCGGAGCCGCTCCATCGACTGCTGGACGCTGGTGTTCCTCGGCGAGGCGGTCGCCTTCGTCGCGCTCAGCGTCCCGCCCATGAACAAGACGGGACTGGTCGTGGCCGCGGCGTTCGGCCTGCTCATCGCCGTGGTGTTCGTGGTGCGGGGCGTCCGTTTCCTGCTGTCGCAACGCGGCGGAGCGCGCGGTGCGCCGCGCGGTGCGCCCGGCGGCGTACCCCCCGGGTCAAGCCCAGGTCGAGGCCAGGTCTAGACCTCCGTCGCCTCTCGGATAGCCTTCGCAGTTGAGCCTTACAAGGACTGCTGGCCGGTGTAGGAAAGGGACAGCAACAGCATGCCCAAGATCAAAGTAGCGGGCCCCGTCGTCGAGCTCGACGGCGACGAAATGACCCGGATCATCTGGAAATTCATCAAGGACCAGCTGATCCTGCCTTACCTCGACGTCGATCTGAAGTACTACGACCTCGGGATCGAGCACCGCGACGCCACCGACGACCAGGTGACGATCGACGCCGCGAACGCCATCAAGACCCACGGGGTCGGCGTCAAGTGCGCCACCATCACCCCCGACGAGGCGCGCGTCGAAGAGTTCGGCCTGAAGAAGATGTGGCGTTCCCCCAATGGAACGATCCGCAACATCCTCGGCGGCGTGGTGTTCCGCGAGCCGATCGTCACCTCCAACATCCCGCGGCTGGTGCCCGGCTGGACCAAGCCGATCATCATCGGCCGTCATGCCCACGGCGACCAGTACCGCGCCACCGACTTCGTGGTGCCGGGCCCGGGCACGGTGACGATCACCTACACGCCCGACGGCGAGGGCGAGCCGATGGAGTTCGAGGTCGCCAAGTTCCCCGGCGGCGGCATCGCGATGGGGATGTACAACTTCGACGACTCGATCCGGGACTTCGCCCGGACCACCATGCGGTACGCGCTCAACCGCGAGATGCCGCTGTACATGTCGACGAAGAACACGATCCTCAAGGCCTACGACGGCCGGTTCAAGGACATCTTCCAGGAGATCTTCGACACCGAGTTCAAGGCCGAGTTCGAGGCGAAGAACCTCACCTACGAGCACCGGCTCATCGACGACATGGTCGCCGCCGCGCTCAAGTGGGAGGGCGGCTTCGTCTGGGCCGCCAAGAACTACGACGGCGACGTCCAGTCCGACACCCTCGCGCAGGGCTTCGGCTCGCTCGGCCTGATGACCTCCGTGCTGATGACCCCGGACGGCAAGACCGTCGAGGCCGAGGCCGCGCACGGCACCGTCACCCGCCACTACCGGCAGCACCAGCAGGGCAAGCCGACCTCCACCAACCCGATCGCGTCCATCTTCGCGTGGACCCGGGGCCTGGAGCACCGCGGCAAGCTCGACAACCAGCCCGAAGTCACTGATTTCGCCCGCAAGCTGGAGCAGGTCTGCATCGAGACCGTCGAGGGCGGCCAGATGACCAAGGACCTGGCCCTGCTCGTCGGCGACTCGACTCCCTTCCTGACGACGCAGGAGTTCCTCGAGGCCCTGGACACCAACCTCCAGAAGAAGGTCAACGGCTAGTATCGGGCCGTGTACTCCCCGCGCAAGCGGGGGTGGTCCGGACCTGGCGTTGCTCGTTGGGGCGGACACGCCCTTGTCCCCGCGTAAGCGGGGGTGACGAAGGCCGCTCCGGTGATCCCGGGGCGGCCTTCGGTGTGTTCGGGGGCGGGGCGGGGAGGGGTGGCGTGCCGGGTGGCGCACCTGCGCGTACCGGAGGGGCAGGCGCGCGATAGCCTGGCGGAGAAATATCTCGACGACGAGAGAATCCCGCGTGGGGCCACCTCTCGGGCGGTCGGGTTCGAGATCGAAGGATGGCCGCCTGAGCCCGTCCGGTCACAGGAGAAGAAGAGGCAATGAGCCGTACCCCAGTCACCGTCACCGTCACCGGCGCCGCCGGCCAGATCGGCTACGCGCTGCTCTTCCGTATCGCGTCGGGCCAGCTGCTGGGCGCCGACACCCCGGTACGCCTGCGCCTGCTGGAGATTCCCCAGGCGGTGAAGGCCGCCGAGGGCACCGCCATGGAGCTGGACGACTCGGCGTTCCCGCTGCTGGCGGGGATCGACATCTTCGACGACGCCGCCAAGGCGTTCGAGGGCGCCAACGTCGCGCTGCTGGTCGGCGCCCGTCCCCGGACCCAGGGGATGGAGCGCGGCGACCTGCTGGAGGCCAACGGCGGGATCTTCAAGCCGCAGGGCGAGGCCATCAACGCCGGCGCCGCCGACGACGTCAAGATCCTGGTGGTCGGCAACCCGGCCAACACCAACGCGCTGATCGCGCAGCAGCACGCCCCGGACGTCCCCGCCGCGCGGTTCACCGCGATGACGCGGCTCGACCACAACCGGGCGCTGGCGCAGCTGTCGAAGAAGGCGGGGGTGTCGGTCTCCGACATCAAGAAGATGACCATCTGGGGCAACCACTCGGCCACCCAGTACCCGGACCTGTTCCACGCCGAGATCGCGGGCAAGAGCGCCGCCGAGACGGTCGGCGACCAGGCGTGGCTGGAGAACGACTTCATCCCGACCGTGGCCAAGCGCGGTGCGGCGATCATCGAGGCGCGGAAGTCGTCGTCGGCGGCCTCGGCCGCGTCGGCCGCGATCGACCACGTGCACACCTGGGTGAACGGCACCGCCGAGGGCGACTGGACGTCGATGGCCGTGGTGTCGGACGGCTCGTACGGGGTGCCCGAGGGCCTGATCTCGTCCTTCCCGGTGACCACCCGGAACGGCGAGTGGGAGATCGTCCAGGGCCTGGAGATCGACGACTTCTCGCGGGCGCGGATCGACGCGTCGGTGAACGAGCTGGCCGAGGAGCGCGACGCGGTCCGCAAGCTCGGGCTCATCTGACCTGCGCGGGCGTCCGCCTCTGACGGGCCCCGGATCGCGCCGCCGCGGCGGCGCGATCCGGGGCCCTCGGCATCTCGGGACAAACGGGTGCGTGTCTGTCGGCCGCCGCTACTAGGCTGACTGGCCGGTCCGCGGCCGTGGCTCGTGCCGGCGCGGAGTGCGTGCGGATCGCGCGGGCTGGTGAAGGGACGGCAGGGTGGAACAGGCGTTTCAGGTAGATCTGCGCGGTGTGGTGGACCTGCTCAGCAGGCATCTCTACTCCAGTCCGCGGGTCTACCTGCGGGAGCTGCTGCAGAACGCGGTGGACGCGATCACCGCGCGCGGCCGCGCGGACGGCGACGGCGGGCCGGCCGGGAGGGTGCGGATCGAGACCCTCGACGGCGGCGGGCTGCGCGTCCACGACGACGGCATCGGGCTGACCGAGGACGAGGTGCACCGGCTGCTGGCCACGATCGGCCGTTCCTCGAAGCGGGACGAGCTGGGCTTCGCCCGGCACGACTTCCTGGGGCAGTTCGGGATCGGGCTGCTGTCGGGGTTCCTGGTGGCGGACGAGATCGAGGTGGTGACCCGGTCGGCGCGCGAGGACGCCCCGGAGGCGGCGGTCCGCTGGACGGGGTACGCCGACGGCCGCTACCGGGTGGAGCCGGGGGAGCGCGGCGAGCCCGGGACGACGGTGACGCTGCGTCCGCGCACGGGTTCGGCGGAGCTGCTGAGCCCGGAGGTGGTGGCGGAGCTGGCGCGCTCGTACGGGTCGCTGCTGCCGGTGGAGCTGACGGTGGACGGCGCGCCGGTGTCGGGCGAGGGGCCGCCGTGGCGGGCGGCGCACGGCGATCCGGCGCGGCGCCGCCGGGCGCTGGACGCCTACTGCGCGGACCTGTTCGGGTTCGAGCCGTTCGACGTGATCGATCTGGAGGTGCCCGAGGCGGGGCTGACCGGTGTGGCGTTCGTGCTGCCGCGTCCGGTGGCGCCGACGGCGCGCGGCGCGCACCGCGTCTACCTGAAGCGGATGCTGCTGGCGGAGAGCGTCGAGGGGCTGCTGCCGGAGTGGGCGTTCTTCGTGCGGTGCGTGGTGGACGCGGGGGAGCTGCGGCCGACGGCGAGCCGGGAGGCGCTGTACGAGGACGAGTTGCTGGAGTCGGCGCGGGAGGCGCTGGGGGAGCGGCTGCGGCAGTGGCTGGTGCGGTTGTCGGAGACCGATCCGGCGCGGCTGCGGGGGTTCCTGCGGTTGCACCAGCTGGGTGTCAAGGCGATGGCGCTGCACGACGACGACATGCTGCGGATCGTGCACGGGTGGCTGGAGTTCGAGACCTCGGCGGGGCCGATGACGCTGGCGGAGTTCCGGCGGCGGCATCCCGACGCGCGGTACGTGACCAGCGTGGAGGAGTTCCGGCGGCTGTCGGCGGTGTCGGGCGCGCAGGGCGTCGGGCTGGTGAACGGCGGCTACGTGCACGACACCGAGATCATCGAGCGGCTGGCGGCGATCGATCCGGACGCGGTGCTGCGCCCGCTGGACCCGGCGGAGCTGACGACCGCGTTCGGGGTGCTGGATCCGGCGGCGGAGCTGGCGCTGCGGCCGTTCCTGGCGGCGGCGCAGCGGGCGGTGGAGCGGCTGGGCTGCGAGGTGGTGATCCGCGACTTCGATCCGGCGTCGCTGCCGGCGCTGTACCTGACCAGCCGGGCGGCGCGGCACCAGGCGGAGGTGTCCGAGGCCAGGGAGATGGCCGACGATCTGTGGTCGGACGTGCTGGGGGCGCTGAGCGGGGCGGTCGCGGCGGATCGTCCGCAGCTGGTCCTCAACCATCGCAATCCGCTGGCGCGGCGGGCGACGGCGCTGACCGAGGGCGCCCTGATCGAGCTGGCGGTGCAGGGCCTGTACGGGCAGGCGCTGCTGTACGGGCAGCATCCGCTGCGTCCCGCCGACACGGCGGCGTTGAACCGCTCGTTCCTGGGTCTCCTGGAATGGGCGATGCACGGTGAATCCTCTGGTCGCGGTGAATCCTCTGGGGAGGGCAAGTGAGCCTTGAGCAGGTCCAGGAGCTGATGGAGCGGGCGTACTCCCTTCCGTACGGGGAGGCGCGCACGGTGCTGACGGAGGAGGCGCTGCGCCGGGCGGAGGAGACCGGGGACGTTGTGCTGGCGTTCCAGGTGCGGATGGAGCTGGGCAGCGCGTACCAGTTCGGCGGTGAGCCGATCAAGACGTTCACGACGTTCAGCCGGTGCCTGTCGGAGTACGACGCCGACCCGTCGGGCCTGGGGGAGATGGCCGAGCATCGGCTGCTGTGGCAGTTCAAGTGGATCGTGCATTCGCTGACGCTGTTCCCCGAGGTGCCGCTGGACCGGACCCGGTCGGTGCTGGAGGACATGGAGCGCCGCTACAAGATGGGCGGGCACAGCCTGCAGGCGGTGTACGGCAGGCGGGCGCGGGTGGCGCAGCATCTGGGCAGCGGTGAGGTGGCCGAGCGCTGGTTCGCGATGTGGCACACGACGCAGCCCGACGAGCTGTCGGACTGCGCGGGCTGCGATCCGACCGGGAAGGCGGAGTTGCTGGCCTGGCGGGGCCGGGACGAGGAGGCCCTCGCCGTGGCCGAGCCGGTGCTGACCGAGCAGCTGAACTGCGCGGAGCAGCCGCAGTCGATCCTGACGACGCTGCTGCCGGTGTTCGTGCGGGCGGGCCGGTTCGAGGAGGCCCGGAACGCGCATCTGCGGGCGTACCGGCTGATCCGGACGCGGCTGAACGAGCTCGCCTACATCGGCGATCACGTGGAGTTCTGCGCGCGGACGGGCAACGAGGCGCGCGGGCTGGAGATCGTCCAGCGGCATCTGGGGTGGCTGGAGAAGGCGCCGAGCCCGTTCGCGGACATGCGGTTCTCGGCGGCGGCGGCGCTGCTGCTGCGGCGGGTGGAGGAGGCCGGGCACGGCGGGCTGACGATCTCGCGCGGCACCGGTGGCGGGGAGCCCGTGGAGGTGCCGGTGGGCGAGCTGCGGGTGGAGCTGGCGCGGCGGGCGGAGGAGCTGGCGGCGCGGTTCGACGCGCGGAACGGGAACGAGTTCCAGAGCGGGGTCATCCGGGAGCTGCTGGACGCGGAGCCGGTGGTCGAGCATCTGCCGCTGTCGCAGTACGACCGCCGTCCCGCGGCGGCCGCGCCCGCCGCGCCCGCCGAGGCTCCGGCGCCCGAGGCCGAGCCCGTCCCGGACCTCTCGGAGATCGACGATCTCGACGCGCTGCTGGACATCGGCGACGAGGAGTGGTCGGCCGGGCGGGTGGAGCGCGCGATCCCGGCCTGGCGGCGCTACGACGAGCTGGTCGCGGGCGCGTCGCCGACCGTGCTGCAGCGGGCGCGGCGGATCGACGGGCTCGGGGTGGAGCGGTTCGCCGAGGACGACTTCGACGCGGCGACGGCCGAGTGGGAGCGCGCGGCGGAGCTGTACGCCGAGGCCGGGGATCTGGTGGCGCGGCATGCCGCCCTGGGCCGTGTCGGGGCGATCCAGGCAGGTCAGGGGCGGCACGAGGAGGGTCTGGGGCTGCTGAACGCCGCCGTGGCCCACCTGGACGAGCACGCGGCGGGCAGCAGGCGGGCGTTCGCGGCGCGGATGCGGCTGGCGGGCTCGCTGCTGAACGCCGACCGTCCCGACGAGGCGCTGGCCGCGCTGGAGCCGCTGGTCCCGGAGACGCGGGGCGACGCGGGCGATCTCGGGCTGATGCGGGCGCGGGCGCTGCTGCGGAGGGGCGGCGGCGACGAGGCGATCCCGTTGCTGCACGACGCCCGCGCCGCGCTGCGGGAGAGCGGCGACACGCCGCAGCTGGTGGACGCGTCGCTGCTGCTGGCCAAGCTGCTGGCGCACCAGGGCCACCAGGGCGAGGAGGCGGACGCCAAGGCCCTGGAGGACGCGCTGGCGGTCTTCGACGAGACGGTGTCGTTCGCGCGGTCGGTCGACCCGTGGATGATCGCGGTGGCGCACGCCGAGCGCGGCAGCGCGCTGCTGGCGATGGACCGTCCGGCGGACGCGGTTCCCGACGCGGAGGAGGCCGTGGCCGGGTTCACGGCGGTCGGGGCGGCGCCTCAGGCGGCCTATGCGCGCCTGGACCTGGCCAACGGCTACTACGCGACGGGCCGGCACCTGGAGGCGGCGGAGACGGCCGAGGAGGCGGTGCCGCTGCTGGAGCGCCTCGGAGACGCGGAGGCGTTCCGCAGGGCGCGGCTGGTGCTGGCGCACGCGCAGTGGGAGCTGGGCGAGGAGCAGGCGGCCGAGCTGTTCACGGAGCTGGCGGCGGAGGACCGGGACGGCGACCCCGGTTTCGCGGCGCGGCTGCTGGAGCTGGCGGGCGAGGTCCTGACGAAGCTCGACAAGGACGCCGTGGCCGCCGACAAGTTCGTCGAGGCGGCGGAGACGTTCGCGGCCGCCGGCGACCCGTACGGCGTCGTCCGGACCCGCAGGCAGGCGGGGCTGTGCCGGCTGTGGAGCCGGCAGCCGGAGGAGGGCCTGGCCGAGATGGGGCTGGCCAGGGCCGCCCTCGCGGAGCTGCCCGCCGGCAACCCGCAGGCGCTGACGTGGGAGACGGCGCGGGTGTCCTACGACCAGTCCCGGGTGCTGGCCGAGCTGGGCCGCTTCGAGGAGGCGCTGCGCCTGGTGGACGAGGCGGCGGCGGGCTTCACCGAGCTCGGCGAGCAGGACGCCGCCGAGACCGCGTCCCGGCTCCGCGCCGACATCGAGGGCGCGCTGGGGCAGCAGGGACAGGAGTGACCGTCCGGCCGCCCGGGACGCACGAGTCCCGGGCGGCCGCTCAGGCGGCGGGGAGGCGCCGCGCCCCGGGCGAGGGGACGGCGTCCACGAACTCTGGCTCGGCCAGGCCGCGCTCGCGGTACGCGGCGGTGATCGCGTCGCGGACCCGCTCGGCCCGCCCGGTCGCCGTCAGCACGATCACCGAGCCGCCGAACCCGCCGCCCACCATCCGCCCGCCGCGGGCCCCGGCCCGCAGCGCCGTGTCGATGGTCAGGTCGGCCTCCGGCCAGGAGATCTCGTACTGGTCGCGCAGGGACAGGTGGGAGGCCGTCAGCAGCGCGCCCAGCTCGGTCTCGGCCCCGGCGCGCAGCAGCCCGGCGGTCGCCTCGACCCGGTGGTTCTCGGTGACCACGTGCTGGACGCGGCGGCGCAGCACCGGGTCGGCGAGGCGGTCCAGCGCCGCGGGGAGGTCCTTCACGTCGCGCAGCGCCGGGACGCCCAGCAGCGCGGCGGCCCGCTCGCACTCGGCGCGGCGCCGCCCGTAGCCGCCGTCGGTGAGGGTGTGCCGGGCGCGGGTGTTGACCACCAGCAGCGCCAGGTCCTTGCCGGGCAGGTCGAGCGGGACCTGCGCGGACAGGCCGGTGCGGCAGTCGAGCATCAGCGCGTGCCCGGCGGTGCACAGCAGCGAGGCCGACTGGTCCATGATCCCGCAGGGCATGCCGACGTACTCGTTCTCGGCCCGCTGCGCGATCCGGGCCAGGCCCGCCCGGTCGGCGGCCAGGCCGTCCAGCCCGTACAGCTCGCACAGCGCCAGCGCGGTCGCGCACTCCAGCGCGGCCGACGACGACAGGCCCGCGCCCTGCGGCAGGTCGGAGTCGAAGAGGACGGAGGCGCCGCCGACGCCGTGCTCGCGCAGCAGCGCCGCCACGCCGAACGGGTAGGCCGCCCAGCGTTCGCGCTCCGCCCAGCCGCCGGCGGTCTCGGGGCCCGCGCCGTCCAGGACGACCGTGACCCCGGCGTCGGCGGCCTGCAAAGAGCGCAGTTCCAGCACGCCGTCGTCGCGCCGCGCCGCCGCCGCCGAGACCCCGCGGGCCAGCGCGAACGGCAGGACGAGCCCGTCGTTGTAGTCGGTGTGCTCGCCGATCACGTTGATCCGGCCCGGGGCGTGCCAGACGCCCTCGGGCGCCCGCCGGTACGCCTCGGTGAACGCCGCCGTCAGCGTCGCCGTGCCTTCTTCGGTCATCGGGACCGCTGGACGAACGTCCAGGCGTCCTCGACCATGGCGCGCAGGTCCCGCTCGGGCTTCCAGCCCAGCCCCGTCCTGATCTTCTCCGAGGACGCCACCAGCACCGCGGGGTCGCCGGCCCGGCGCGGGCTCACCTCGACCGGGACCGGGTGCCCGGTGACCGCCCGGCACACCTCGATCACGTCGCGGACCGAGAAGCCGCTGCCGTTGCCCAGGTTGAAGATCTGGTGCGCGCCCGGCGCGCACGCCTCCAGCGCCAGCAGGTGCGCCGCGCCCAGGTCGACGACGTGGATGTAGTCGCGGACGCAGGTCCCGTCGGGCGTGGGGTAGTCCTCGCCGAACAGGTTCACCGACTCCTTCTCGCCCAGCGCCACCTTCAGCACGTTGGGGATCAGGTGGGTCTCCACCGCGTGCCGCTCGCCCTGGCTCCGGCCGCCGTCCCCGGCCAGCCGGGCCCCGGCGACGTTGAAGTAGCGCAGCGAGACCCCGCCGATGCCGTGCAGCCGGGCGTACTCGGCCAGCGCCGTGTCGATCGCCAGTTTGGACGCCCCGTACGGGTTGGTCGGACGGGTCGGGTCGGTCTCCAGGATCGGCGTGGACTCCGGCTCCCCGTAGGTCGCCGCCGTCGAGGAGAACACGATCCGCCGCACGCCGGCGCCGCGCATCGCCTCCAGCAGCGCCAGCGACTCGCCCAGGTTCTTGTCCCAGTACAGGCCGGGCTTCTGCACCGACTCGCCGACCAGCGACCTGGCCGCGAAGTGCAGGACGGCGTCGAAGCCGCCGCCCTCCAGGACCCCGGCCGCCTCGTCCCGCAGCGTGCCGCGCACCAGCCGGGCGCCCTCGGGGACCGCGTCCGCGTGCCCGGTGGACAGGTCGTCCAGGACCACGACCTCGTGGCCCGCCTCCAGGAGCTGGGCGGAGACGACGCTGCCGATGTAACCGGCGCCTCCGGTGACGAGCAGCTTCACGGAAAAGACCTCCTGGTCGGTTGGCGTCGCGGGGTCGCGCGGACATCGGCCCACCCCGGGGCCCGCGGGACGCCGTCCAGGCTAGCTGGGGACGGCGCAACCGGTAGCGTCTCTGATCAGCTTAGGGATCCCTGGCCATGCGCGGTGTGTGGCGGGGGTGTGTCCACCGGGGTGGGGTGGCGTGGGCGTGCAGGTGGAATCCTGCGCCCAGCGCCGCTCCGCGCGGCCGGTGTGGCCGTGTGGTGGTGGGGGTGATGCTGATCGTGGTCACGTCCTGGTTCCGTCGAGCCGCGCGGGGCAGTGCCGGTGCGGTCGTCGGGTCCTGGGGGGCGTGTCCCTCCGGACGCCGGCCCGCCGGCCCCGGCTGGGTGCCGGGTGGTCGGTCGGGAGAGGGAACCCCGCGTCGCCTGGGCACGGGGCGGGAGTGGTGATGCGTCTTGCGGGGGCGGGTCGGATCGGTCTTCGACCTATCCGCCCGGTCACCCCGGCACGTGGTGGGGGCCGCGATGATGGCGTGGGCTTCGAGCGTGTCCACCACCGAGCCGATGGCCATGCGGCCGCCGGCCCGGTCGACCACGGTCGTGGCCTGGTGGGTCAAGCCGCGGGCGGCGATGCGCCGCCAGGCACCCTGGTCGCGGTCACCCTGCCAGCCGCAGGAGGGGGCGGGGCAGATGGCCCACTTCCACCCCGGCTCGGTGGGCCGGTCGGGGGCCTTGCAGTGCCTGAGGGGGACCAGGCAGGCCGGGCAGTGCTTGGAGGTGTTGCGGGGTGGGACGGTGACCACGGCGATGCCGTGTTCGGCGGCGATGTGCCGCAACCGGTCGGTGATCTGCCCGCGCACGGTCTGGGACATGCGGGTGTTGTGGGTGCGCCCCTGGCCCTTGGCCTCCATCGAGCGCAGATCCTCCAGATAGATCACGCTCGCTCGGGCGGCGATGGCCTGATCGGCCGCCCAGCGGGCCGCCGCCCACGCCAGCGCCGCGTTCAAGCCGGTCCGGCGGGCTGAGGTGTGCTTGAGCTCGGCCACCAGGAGGGAATGCCTGACCGCCGCCACCAATTCCTGGTCGTCGGCGGAGGCTGCCCGGCCGCCGACCTGGCCGCTGATCTGCTCGTGCTGGTGGGCCAGGTGGGGAGCCAGACACTCGTAGTGGGAGATCTTGGCGTGCAGGCGTTCGGACTGGCGGCGCAGCCGATGGCCCTTGCCCAGCACCCCACCTGCGCGGAACTGGCCGCCGTGGCCCATGGCGGTGATGCGCCCGTCGGGGTGCAGGCGGCACGCCCCCGCCGACAGCAACGTGTTCAGGCCCCAGTCCACGCCGAGCGCGATGGTGTGCCCGGTGCGCCGGGCGGCGGGGACGGCGTGGGTGAAGGCCAGGTCGGCCCGCACCTTGGCGCCGCTGGGGCACACGGTGGGGCGCAGGGTGGGCAGATGCAGCACCGCCCTGGCCGGGACCGTGGACGGCAGCACGATCGGGCAGGACACCCACGTCCAATCGGCGTAGGACCGCGGGTCCGGCCGGGTGGGCAACTGCACCCGCAGCACCGCCCGGCCGGGGTCGCTCTCGTGCCGGGCGAGGGTGGCCTGCTGGGCGTCGCACGCGGCCAGCAGCAGCACCCGCGCCGAGTTCGGCACGCCCTCCAACTCGAACACATCCACGGGAAGGCGGCCGTGTGCGCGTTCGAACCTGGCGATCTGCCGGGTGCGGGCCTTGATCACACTGCCCGGCAGACCCCTACCATCAGGCACTGCCGCGCGCACCGCGTCCCACTCGGCGACGGTGCGCTTGTTCGGGGCGGCGGGCCAGGTTGTCAGGATCCCGGCGGTGAGCGCGGTTCGCCACCGCACCGACCGCAGCAGCCGCCCGGCCTGCTCCTGGGCCATCCGCCTGATCCGGTCGTTGACCCGCACCCCCTCCGGCAAGGCGCCATCCGGCACGTCCCAGCCCAGGCGGCGCAGCGCCATCCATGCGTGTGACGGCAACGCCTTGCCGGCCGCGTCCACCCCCGAGGTCAGGGCGGCCACGTCGGCGGCTGTCCAGCGCTGGGTCAGCACGGCGGCGGCCATCCGGCCCGCCAGGTCCGCGCACCAGCCCGTCCGGGCGGCCAACTCGGCCACCGTCAGCACATGACCGGTCTTTTCGTCCACTCCCTCACGCAGCACCGTCTGGGCGCACGCCGTCCGGCCGGTCTCACCATCGGCCAGGAGCTGCATGCGGCTCTGCTTGCGGCTCACGGGACCAGGGGATCCTCTCACGGGCACAGGACCGGCAGGGGACCGAACGAATGTTCGACGCCCACACTACCCCCACCGGCCCCCCGCCCACCCCCGCCACGCCAGATCTCTGAGGACACCCCACATCACTAATGATCACTCCACTCAATCATCATGATCATCAAGGAATCATGACGGGAAACTACGGATCGCCAAGGAAACCTGCGAGCCTGGCAGTCTCACCGCCCGGCGGCCCCCGGCCGGCTCGGAGGAAGCGGACACCGGCCATGGACGAGCACACCGGCGATCACCCCCGCACCCGTGCCGCGGCGCGTACGAGAACGCCCGCGCGGGCGCTGGTCCGCGTGATGACGCGCACCACCGACCTGGTCGCCCGGATCACCGGCACCGACCCCGCCGCGCTCCGCGAGCGGATCACCGCCGAGCGGGTCCGCGCCCTCGTCGCCGCCAACACCGAGCTCACCGCCGACGAGCGGGCGCTGATCGAGGAGGTCTTCGCCGCCGGGAAGCGCCCGCTGCGCGAGGTGCTGGTGCCGCGCACCGAGGTGGAGTTCCTGGACGCGGCGCTGCCCCTCGCGGCCGCCGCCCGGATCGCCGCCGGCAGCCCGCACTCCCGCTTCCCGGTCTGCCGCGTCTCGCACGACGAGGTGATCGGCTTCGTGCACATCCGCGACCTGCTGGTCCCGGGCCCGGCCGACCGGGACGTGCCGGTGGGCGAGCTGGTGCGGCCGGTGCTCTACCTGCCGGCGTCCCAGCGGGTGCTGCCGGTGCTGTCGGAGATGCGCCGGGACGGCCACCACCTGGCGATCGTCATGGACGAGTACGGCGGCACTGCCGGAATCGTCACCCTGGAGGACCTGGTCGAGGAACTCATCGGCGACATCCGCGACGAATATGATGTGCAGGACGCGCAAGCGCAACGGCTGCACGGTGGGGTGGTGGAGGTCGACGGTCTGCTCAACCTCGACGACTTCGCCGCCGAGACCGGCGTCCGGCTGCCCGCCGGGCCGTACGAGACGGTCGCCGGCCACGTGATGGCCGCGCTCGGGCGGATCCCCGCCGAGGGCGACGCCGTGGACGCTCCCGGCTGCCGGCTGTCGGTCGTCCGCATGGACGGCCGCCGGGTGGCGCGCGTGCGCGTCGTACCGCAGCAGCAATCCCCGGCACCGCAGCCGCCGGGAGCCGAAGCACCGCCCGCACAGGACGGGACGGGGCCGTCGCGGTTCGTGGCCGGTCCGGGCGTCCACCGGGCCGGTGCCGTCCCGGCCGCCGGCGGCGTCTCCGGGGCCTCGGCCCCGGACGGTGCCCCTGCCAGTGACATCGCCTCGAACGGGGCCTGAGAGAATCGATCCGTGCACATGTCCGAAGCGCCCAGCCCGACCAGCACCGCCGTCCCCGCGGACGGCGCCGCGTCCGCCGGCGAGGCGGGCACCGCGATCCCGCGCGTGCTGTCCGGCATCCAGCCCACCGCCGACTCCTTCCACCTCGGCAACTACCTGGGCGCGCTACGGCAGTGGGTCGCGCTGCAGAACTCCCACCAGGCGTTCTACTGCGTGGTCGACCTGCACGCGATCACCGTGGAGCACGATCCGGAGACGCTGCGCCGCCGTACCAGGGTCGCCGCCGCCCAGCTGCTGGCGATGGGCCTGGACCCCGAGCGCGCCACCGTGTTCGTGCAGAGCCAGGTGCCCGAGCACGCCGAGCTGGCCTGGATCCTGGGCTGCATCACCGGGTTCGGCGAGGCGGGCCGGATGACCCAGTTCAAGGACAAGTCGTCCAAGCAGGGCACGGCCGGCACCACGGTGGGGCTGTTCACCTACCCGATCCTGCAGGCCGCCGACATCCTGCTCTACACGCCCGCGCCCGGCCCCGGCGAGCGGGTGTTCCACGTGCCGGTCGGCGAGGACCAGCGCCAGCACCTGGAGCTCACCCGCACGCTGGCGCAGCGGTTCAACCACCGCTTCGGCGAGACGTTCGTGCCGCCGGAGGCCTACATCCCCGAGGCCGCCGCCAAGATCACCGACCTGCAGGAGCCGACGGCCAAGATGAGCAAGTCGGCCTCGTCCCCCCAGGGGATCATCGACGTGCTGGAGGAGCCCGGCCCGATGCGCAAGAAGATCATGCGCGCGGTCACCGACACGGGCACCGACGTGCGCTTCGACGAGGAGAACAAGGCGGGCATCGCCAACCTGCTGCGGATCTACTCCGCGCTGGAGGGCGTGCCGATCGCGGATCTGGAGCGCCGGTACGAGGGCTCGGGCTACGGCCAGTTCAAGAAGGACCTGGCCGCGCTGGTGCTCGACACCTTCACCCCGATCCGCGAGCGGACGCTGAAGCTGCTGGCCGACCAGGAGCAGCTGGACCGCGTCCTGGCCGAGGGCGCCGCCCGCGCGGGCGCGGTCGCCCGGGGGACCATGGAGGTCGTGCGTGATCGGGTGGGGTTCGCGGGACGTGGCCTCTGACAGGGGCGGAGCCCTTCTGGGGGTCCGGGGGACCGCCCCCAGGGGCAACGCTGACGAGGACGGAGCCCTTCAGGGGGTCCGGGGGACCGCTTCCAGGGGCAACGCTGACAGAGGCGGAGTCCTTCTGGGCGTCCGGGGGACCGCGCCCAGGAGGCACGCAGGCAGGGGCGGGGCGGGGTCCAGGGCCCTTCAAGGGGTCTGGGGGGCCGCGCCCAGGGGCGTCGAGGGCTCGCGCGTGATCGGGGTGGCGATCCCGATCCCGGACCCGTTCGGCGCCCAGCTGCAGCGCATGCGGGCCGCCCTCGGCGATCCGCTGGCGCACGCCATCCCGACCCACATCACGCTGGTGCCGCCCACCGAGGTGGGCGGCGGCCCGGCCGCGCTGGCCGCGATCGACGACCACCTGTCCGCGGTCGCGGCCACCGAGCGGCCGTTCGGGATCAGGCTGCGCGGCACCGCCACGTTCCGGCCGGTGTCGCCGGTGGTGTTCGTCGCGCTGGCCGAGGGCATCGGCGGGTGCGAGCGGCTGCAGGGGCGGGTGCTGACGGGGCCGCTGGCGCGGGAGCTGGAGTTCCCGTACCACCCGCACGTGACGGTCGCGCACCACCTCCCCGAGGAGGTCATGGACCAGGCGTACAAGGACCTGGCGGGCTACGAGGCGGCCTTCGAGGTCCGCGGCTTCTCGGTGTACGAGCACGGCGCCGACGGCGTGTGGCGGCCCCGGCGGCACTTCGGGTTCGGTTCCGCGCCGGACGCCGGCGCCGCGCCGGCCACCGGCTGACCGCCGCGCCCCTCCCCGGGTGACCGGATGATCACAAAGCGGAGCATCGTCCGGCCGCAGCGGGGTAGACGGGGTACATGCGCCAGTTGATCGGCAGGGCCTGGGGCCGGATCGAGGCGTCCTGGGAGGCGGGGGAGAGGCTGCTGCGCGCCGGCCGGGCCCGCTGGCCCTGGCTCGACCACCTGGGCCGCGCGTACGGGCGCTACCAGGACCGCCGCGGCGACCGGCTGGCGGCGGCGCTGACCTGCTACGGGTTCCTGTCGTTCTTCCCGCTGCTGGCGCTGGCGTACGCGCTGCTCGGCTACCTGCTCGGGGTGAGCGACGAGGCCCGCGCCTACTTCGTGCAGGCCGTCGAGGACCTGCTGCCGGGGCTGAAGGACCGGCTCCAGGTGGAGCAGATCGCCAGTTCCAAGACCGCCGTCGGGCTGGTCGGCCTGGTCGCGCTGCTGTTCACGGGGCTGGGCTTCGTCCAGATGCTGCGGGAGGCGCTGCGCGACATCTGGGACAACCCGCCGCAGCCGGAGGGCAACTTCCTGGTGATGCGGGTGCGGGACGCCGGTGTCCTGCTCTTCCTGGGCGCGATGCTGATCACCGGGGTGGCGGTGTCGACGGTCACCGGCTCCGCCACGCACACGGTGCTGGGCTGGCTGGGCTGGGACGAGGTGCCCGGGGCGGGCGTGGCGCTGCGGCTGCTGTCGCTGGCCGTGGCGATCGCCTTCGACGCGGTGGTGTTCCTGGTGCTGTTCTCCCGGCTGTCGGGCACCCGGGCGCCCTGGCGGACGATCTACCGGGGCGCGCTGTTCGGCGCGCTGGGCTTCGAGCTGCTCAAGCAGGTCGCGGCGTTCCTGCTGGACAGGGTCACCAGCAACCCGGTGTACGCCTCGTTCGCGGTGCTGGTCGGGCTGATGATCTGGATCAACATCGTGTCGCGGTTCCTGATGTTCACGGCGGCGTGGACGGCGACCCGGCGGGCCGTGCTCAGCGCGGACGCCACCACCGACTCCGCGGACGGCGGCTCCGCGGACGGCGGCTCCGACGGCGACTCGGCCGCCCGCGACCCCGAGGGGCCGGGCGGTGAAGCCGGGCGGTCCGGCCCGGAGGACCGTTCGGCGGCGGTACGGCCCGCGCCCGCCCAGGACGAGCAGCCCGCCCGCGACGAGCGGCCGGCCCGCGATGGGCGGCGCCGCCGGGAGCCGCGCGGTCAGGACCAGAAGGCGTCGTCGGCGTACTGATCCTCGGCGAGCGTGCGGATCTCGGTGATCCGGCCGTCCTCGATCCGGAACACGTCCACCGCGCGGCCGTCCAGGACCCTCCCGGGCCGTTCGGCGTAGGTGTGCACGAGCGCGACGCCGTAGCCGTCGCCCGCCATGACCGCGTACGGTTCGGAGCGGTACGTCCCGCCCGACAGCTCGAACACGCGGACGTAGAAGCCGAGGACCTCCTCGGGCGTGCGGTAGTCGCCGCACAGCGGGCCGCGGCCCTGCACCCGGTGGACGACCCGGTCGTGCAGCAGGGTGCGGATGATCTCCATGTCGCCTTTGTCGAAGGCGGTGTAGCCGTCCCGGATCAGGCAGGTGTTGGGATGCTCCGTCGCGACCGGGGACGGACGGGCGTGGTCAGGGGACACGGCGCTTCCTCCACACGGCACCGGCCCGCCGTCCAGCGGCGGCGACGCGGTGACCGGCACCATTTCGAGCGTAGGCCGGGACCCCGGACGCCCACCAGTGCGGGCACCCTCACCGATGGGCGCGGATCAGCGCTCTCCGGCGCCGACCGGCTCGGAGGTCTCGCCGGGCGGCGGCGGCTCGTCGTCGTCGCGGCGGCGCCGCATGCCCAGGAACAGCAGCCCGCCGGCCACGCCCACGGCCGCCGCGCCCCCGGCCACCAGCAGGCCCCAGCCCCCGGCCGAGTCGTCGTGCGTGATCGGGTTGGTCGGCAGCAGGTTCTTGTCCGAGGACTTCTTCTTGGCGGCGTCCGGGTCGCCGGGCGGGACCAGCGTGCCCACCGGCCTGGCCTTGCCGGCCGCCGCGAAACCCCAGTCGAGGAGTTCCTTGGCCAGGCGGGAGGGCTGCTCGTCGGCCCGCATCAGCGAGATCACGATGGTGCGGCCGTCGCGCTCGGCCGCCGCCACGAACGTCTGCCGGGCCGCGATCGTGTAGCCGTTCTTGCCGCCGATCATGCCCTTGTACGCCTGGGACTGCCCGGGGAGCATCCGGTTGTGGGTGTGGATCGGGTAGCCGCCGGTCTTCTTGCCCCGCTTGCGCTCCTTCTTGGTGGGCGGGGCCGGGAAGGGGTGGTCGATGGTCTCGGTGTACTTGCGGAAGTCGGGGATCTTCAGGCCCTCGCGCAGGATCAGCGCCAGGTCGTAGGCCGAGGTGTGCTGGGTCTTGACGGTGAGCCCGAGGTCCTTGTCCAGGCCGTTGGGGGAGCCGGCCAGGGTGTCGTGGGCGTTGATCCGGCGCGCCTCGGCGTTCATGTCGGCTAGGGTCTTCTCCAGGCCGCCGTTGGCCTGCGCGAGCCCGAGCGCGGCGTCGTTGGCCGACATCATCATCAGCGCGTAGAACATGTCGGAGACCTTGTACTGCATCTTGGTGGTCATGCCGACCTTGGTGCCCTCGACGTCGCAGGTCGCCTGGGTGGGAAGGACCATCTGCGCCGGGTTCAGCCTGCGGACGAGCGCGAGCGTGGTGAGGGTCTTGATGGCGCTGGCGGGCAGGTAGTGCCCGTGCGGGTCCTTGGCGCCCAGCACCTCGCCGCTGCCGGCGTCGGCGACGATCCACGAGGACGCCTTGATCTTCGGTGCGGCGGGCACCCCTGACGCGGCGTTGACGATCACGCCCCGGCCGCCCAGTTGCGGTCCGCCCACCGGCTCCTTCGGCTTGGCCGGTTCCGGCGTCCGCCCGGCCGCCGGCGCGGCGGCGTTCGCGCCCGGCGCGTCGAGCGGCGCGAGGAACGACGCGGTGACCAGTGGCACGGCGAGCGCCGCGGCGCCCCGTCCCGGACGCCTCATGCCCGCCCTCCCCGCGACTGTGTCGGCAGTGGCTGTGCTCGCAAGCTTCCGCCCCTCGTTCCGGTCGCCCCGCACACGGCTCGTGATCTCCAGCAGAGTAGAAGACTAGGCGACGTGTCCGGAAGATCAGGCATGCCTGTGTCACTACTCCGGAGCCCGTGTACACGGCGTTTTCGGGCATCTCGCCCGGTGGCGCCCGGACAGGGGCGCCATGGCCGCTCCGCCGCCGCCCAGGCCATGCCCCCACCGAACAGTCGTGACACTCAGCGCCATGGCGTCGTTACCCAGAGTTGCCACATTGATTTCCGGACGGGCGGACTAGTCTGTTCGGGTCATGCATTGCTGGTCGGTCGATGACCGAAAAGGGTGACGGGGTGTGATCGGCGCCCGTCCGTACGAGTCAAATGATCCGCTTAGGGCATGGTTTCCCGATGGGTGCGGGCACTGGGCGCCATGATGGGGTGCGACGCCCCGGCCTGGATCCGCGTTTGTTCAGGCTTAGGGACCCGCTGGCTGAATTGCGCCACGTGCCACGCATCGACCTGCGAGGATTGTGGACGGAGGTTGGCCGTGGCCATTGACTTCAACCCATCGCGCGGCGCGACGCTGGGCGTGGAGTGGGAGCTCCAGCTCGTCGACGCGGAGACCCGGTACCTGCGGCAGGACGCCCGCGAGGTGCTGGCCGCCCTGCCGTCGCTCAGCGAGGGCGGTGACAACCCCAAGATCCGGCACGAGCTGATGGAGTCGACGGTCGAGATCGTGACCGACATCTGTCACACCGTCGGGCAGGCCAAGGACGACCTGGCCGCCACGATCGCCGAGCTGCGCACCGCCGCGGCCGCCCGCGGCCTCACCCTGGCCTGCACGGGCACGCACCCCATCAGCGACTGGCGGGACGCGGTCATGGCGCCCATCCAGCGCTACGCCGAGCTGATCGAGCAGATGCAGTGGCTGGCCCGGCGCATCCAGACCTTCGGCGTGCACGTCCACGTGGGGGTGACCGACGTGAACAAGGCGATCCCGATCGTCAACGCGCTGTCGGCCTACCTGCCCCACTTCCTCGCCCTCACCGCCTCCAGTCCGTACTGGAGCGGCAACGACACCGGGCTGGCCTCCAGCCGCGCGGTGGTGTTCGGCCAGCTCCCGACGGCCGGGCCGCCGCATCTGCTGGACGACTGGGCGGCGTTTGAGGACTACATGGACACCTTGCTGCGTGCGGGTACCATCCGGAGCATCAAGGAGGTGTGGTGGGACATCCGCCCGCATCCTGATTTCGGCACCGTCGAGATCCGGATGTTCGACGGGATCCCCACCATGCGGGAGCTGGGCATGGCCGCGGCGCTCTGCCAGAGCCTGGTCACGCTCTTCGAACAGCAGCTCGACCGCGGCTACACGCTGCCGCGGCCGGCGGCCTGGGTGGTGCGCGACAACAAATGGCGCGCCACCCGGTACGGGCTCGACGCCATCGTCATCACCGACGACGCGGGCGGCACCGCCCCCCTCCGCGACGACATCTACGAGCTGATCCGCGAGCTGGAGCCGGTCGCCGACCGGCTCGGCTGCTCCGAGGAGCTCAAGGTCGCCGGGGAGGTCCTGGAGTACGGGGCTCCGTACGAGCGCCAGCGCGCGATCCGCGCCGAGGGCGGCACCGTGTCGGACATGGTCGACGCGGCGATCAAGGAGTTCGAGCAGGACAGGTTCGTCACCCTCGGGGAGGTGGCCGATGCCGGGGGCTGAGGATCCCGGGGCGGCCGCCCCGGAGGGCGGCGCGGCCGGCGACGAACACACAAACAACGGGCGGAGGCCGTTCGGCTCCGCCCTCGCGCAGGGGGCGCAGATGACCCAACCGCGGCCCGGGGTGATGCCCGGCCTTGAACCACCCACCGCCCCGGCGGCGGAGCAGAGCACGGCGGGCGGCGGCGCCGCGGGCGCGGAGCGGTCGGACGCCGGGCCGCCGGGCACGGAACGGCCGGGCGCCGGCCTGCCGGGGCCGGGCGGGCGGCTCGACCCGTCCACCCGGGCGGACCCGTCGCGGCCGCCGGCCCGGGACGTCTCCGCCGCGCTGGGCGGGGCCGCCCTGCAACTGCAGCTGGACGCCTTCCTGGCCCGGTACGAGGACGCGCTGGTCGCGTTCCGCCGCGACCTGCACATGCACCCGGAGCTGGGGTACGCCGAGTACCGCACCACCAAGCAGATCGCCGAGCGGCTGGAGGAGGCCGGGCTGAGCCCGCGGATCCTGCCCCGCGGCACCGGCCTGATCTGCGACGTCGGCCCCGAGGACGGTCCCACGGTCGCGCTGCGCGCCGACATCGACGCGCTGCCGCTGCAGGACGAGAAGGAGGGCGTGCCCTACCGCTCCACCGTCCCGGGGGTGGCGCACGCCTGCGGCCACGACGTGCACACCGCGATGGTGCTGGGCGCCGGGCTGTTCCTGGCGCAGCAGGCGCGGGCGGGGCTGCTGCCCGGCCGGGTGCGGCTGCTGTTCCAGCCCGCCGAGGAGACGCCGGGCGGGGCGCTGGACGTGATGGCGGCCGGGGGCATCGTCGGCGTCGACCGGGCGTTCGCGCTGCACTGCGACCCGCGCACCGAGGTCGGGCAGCTGGGGCTGCGGTCCGGTCCGATCACGGCGGCGTGCGACAAGGTGTACGTGAAGGTGACCGGCCCCGGCGGCCACACCGCGCGCCCGCACCTGACCGCCGACCTGGTCTACGCGCTGGCCAAGATCGTCACCGAGCTGCCGTCGGCGCTGTCCCGGCGGGTCGACCCGCGCTCCAGCCTGTCGCTGGTGTGGGGCCGGGTGTCGGCGGGGTCGGTGGCCAACGCGATCCCCGACGACGGCATCGCCGAGGGCACCGTCCGCTGCCTGGACGACCAGGCCTGGCACCGGGCCCCGGAGATGATGAAGGCGCTGCTGCAGTCGGTGGCGGCCGCCTACGACGTGGAGGCGTCGCTGGAGTACGTGCGGGGCGTGCCGCCGACCGTCAACGAGGCGGCCAGCGTGCAGATGTTCCGGGACGCCGCGGCGCAGGTGCTGGGGGAGGAGGCCGCCGTGCCGACCCCGCAGAGCCTGGGCGGCGAGGACTTCGGCTGGTACCTGGAGTCGATCCCCGGGGCGCTGGCCCGGCTGGGCGTGCGCACCCCGGGCTCGTCGGACGAGTACGACCTGCACCGCGGCGACTTCGACGTCGACGAGAGCTGCATCGCGGTCGGCGTGCGGGTGCTGACGGCCACGGCGCTGACGGCGCTGTGGGACGGCGGCCGTCCCGCCGAGGCCGAGACCTCGGTGGAGGGCGCGGCGCTCGCCTGAATGGCCGCTGCGGCCTGAACGGGCCGCCCCGGCTTGACCGGCCGCCGCGGCCTGACCGTCCGGCTCAGCTTGACCGGCCGCCCCGGCTTGACCGGCCCGTTCCCCGCGAGTCCGGTTCTCTCCCTTCCTCCCCTCGGTCCCCCCGCGCTCGCGTCCTGCGCCGTCACCGCCTTCCCGCCCCTCGTCCCCGCCGCGCGCGATCCCTCCCCGAATCTCGGTGTCCGTGTCCTGACCTGTGGTGATCTAGACCTACACCTTGGTAACGGACGCGTTGCGAAACGGTGCAGCGTGGGCGATTTCCGTGATTTGCGGGGTAGCGTCCGATCGATTTCAGGGGAACGGAAGGAGCGCTGCCTTGCGCCGTGCAATGAAGATCCCGCTCGTCACCCTGACGGGCGCAGCGCTGGTGCTCGGCGCTGCCGCGTGCGGTGGCAAGAAAGCCGACGACGCGGGCGCCGAGGGCGGGAAGAAGACGCTGAAGGTCGGGCTGGCCTTCGACATCGGGGGCCGGGGCGACCAGTCGTTCAACGACTCCGCAGCCGCGGGCCTGGACCGGGTCAAGAAGACCCTGAACATCACGACGGAGGAGATCTCCGCCAAGCCCGACGAGCCGGACGCCGACAAGGAGTCCCGGCTGCGGCTGCTGGCCAACAAGGGCTACAACCCGGTGATCGGCGTCGGGTTCGCCTACACCAACGCGATCAACAAGATCTCCAAGGACTTCCCCGACACCAAGTTCCTGGTCGTGGACGCCGACCAGTGCAAGGTCGAGGGCCCCAACGTGCTGGGCGCGTGCTTCTCCGAGGAGCAGGGCTCGTTCCTGGTCGGCGCCGCGGCGGCGCTGAAGTCCAAGAGCGGCACGATCGGCTTCATCGGCGGCGTGAACGTGCCGCTGATCCACAAGTTCCAGGCCGGGTACGAGGCGGGCGCCAAGCACGCCCGCCCGGACGTCAAGATCCTGCCGGCCAAGTACCTCACCCAGCCGCCCAACTTCGACGGCTTCAAGAACCCGGCGCTGGGCAACGAGGCGGCCAAGGGCCAGCTGGACGCGGGCGCGGACGTCATCTACCACGCCGCCGGCGGCGCCGGCATCGGCGTGATCAAGACCGTGGGCGGCGCCAAGAAGTGGGCCATCGGGGTCGACTCCGACCAGTACAACCAGCCCGCGGTGGCCGAGGCCAAGGACTACATCCTGACCTCGATGATCAAGCGGGTGGACCTGGCGGTCTTCGACTTTGTCAACTCGGTCAGCACCAACACCTTCAAGCCGGGCACCAAGAAGTACGACCTGACCAACGACGGCGTCGGCTTCTCCGCCTCCGGCAACAAGGTGGACGACATCAAGACGAAGCTGGACGGTTACAAGGCCGAGATCACGGCCGGCAAGATCCAGGTCCCGGTCAAGCCCTGATCGGTCCGGCCGCGGTCCGCGTGAGCACACCCCGGCGCCTCCCCGTGTGGGACTCTCGTCACCGAGGGACTTCCGTGACGGGCGAGGCGCCGGAACGCGTCCGCGGGCCGCGCGATCGATCCCGCCGCGCGCGACCGCCGACAGCGAGTCAGGAGGGGCACTCGTGCCTGAGGAGATGCCGGCCGTACGGCTGACATCGATCACCAAGCGTTTTCCCGGCGTGGTGGCCAACCGCGACGTCGATCTGACCATCGAGCGCGGCGAGGTGCACGCGCTGTGCGGGGAGAACGGCGCCGGCAAGTCCACGCTGATGAAGATCCTGTACGGGATGCAGCGTCCGGACGAGGGCACCATCGAGATCGACGGGCGGCAGGTGTCGTTCCGCACCCCGGCGGACGCGATCGGCCGCGGCATCGGCATGGTCCACCAGCACTTCAAGCTGGCCGACAACCTGACCGTGCTGGAGAACGTGATCCTGGGCGCCGAGCCGCGCCGCCGCGGCCGGATCGACTTCGCCGGGGCGCGCGGGCGGATCCGGGAGATGTCGGAGCAGTACGGGCTGCGGGTCGACCCCGACGTGCTGGTCGAGTCGCTGGGCGTGGGCGACCGGCAGCGGGTGGAGATCCTCAAGGTGCTCTACCGGGGCGCCCGGGTGCTGATCCTGGACGAGCCCACCGCCGTCCTGGTCCCGCAGGAGGTCGAGGAGCTGTTCGGCAACCTGCGGGAGCTGCGCGCCGAGGGGCTCACCGTGCTGTTCATCTCGCACAAGCTGGACGAGGTGCTGTCGGTGGCCGACAGCATCTCGGTGCTGCGCCGCGGGACGACGGTCGCGACCCGGCTCGATCCGCGCGAGGTGACCTCGCGGCGGCTGGCCGAGCTGATGGTGGGCTCGGAGCTGCCGACGCCGGAGCTGCGCGAGTCCACGGTCACCGAGGACGTGCAGCTGGAGGTGGACGGCCTGACCGTGCTCACCCCCGAGGGCCGCCCGGTCGTCGACGGGGTATCGCTGCGCATCCGGCGCGGCGAGATCGTGGGCCTGGCCGGGGTCGAGGGCAACGGGCAGGGCGAGCTGATCGAGACGATCATGGGGATCCGGAACGCCGACGCCGGGACGGTCGGCTACGGCGGCGAGGACATCACGCACTGGCCCACGCGGCGCCGTCGCGAGGCCGGGATCGCCTACATCCCCGAGGACCGGCACCGGCACGGGCTGATCCTGGAGGGCGCCCTCTGGGAGAACCGGATGCTGGGGCACCAGACGCAGCGTCCCAACGTCCGGGGCCCGTGGGTCGACCGGCGGGGCGCGCGCCGCGACACGACCCGGATCGTGCGCGAGTACGACGTCCGCACCCCCGGCATCGACGTGCCCGCCGCCGCGCTGTCGGGCGGCAACCAGCAGAAGCTGATCGTGGGGCGGGAGATGTCGGGCGATCCGCGGCTGCTGATCGCGGCGCATCCGACCCGCGGCATCGACGTCGGCGCGCAGGCCGCCATCTGGGAGTACCTGCGCCAGGCCCGGGCCGCCGGGCTGGCCGTCCTGCTGATCAGCGCCGATCTCGAGGAACTCATCGGAATGTCGGACACCCTGCACGTGATCCTGCGCGGCCGGCTGGTCGCCGAGGTCGATCCGGGCACGGTCACCCCCGAGGAACTGGGCTCGGCGATGACCGGCGCCGTCGACGAGGCGGCGTCGTGAGCGGCCCGGAGAAGGCCCCGGAGGACACCCCGCCCGCCGACCTGGAGAAGGCCCCGGAGAAGCCCCCGGCCGCGGAGCCCGCTCCGGTGCCCGCGTGGAAGGCGGTCATGCAGGGGCTCGGGCCGAGCGGCCTGGGGCTGCGGATCGGCGCGCCGGTCCTGGCGCTGGTGATCTCGCTGCTGATCACGATGGGGCTGCTCCGGGTGACCGGCGCGGACCCGTTCAGCTCGATCACCAGCATGATCGACTACGGCACCACCGACAACTCGATCGTCGACATCCTCAACCGGGCCACCCGCTACTACCTGTCGGCGGTGGCGGTCGCGATCGGGTTCCGGATGGCGCTGCTGAACATCGGCGTGGACGGCCAGTACCGGCTGGCGGCGATGCTGTCGGCGGCGCTGGGCGGGGCGCTGACGCTGCCCGCCCCGATCGGCCAGTTCCTGGTGATCCTGTCGGCGATGCTGATCGGCGGGCTGTGGGCGGCGATCGCGGGGGTGCTCAAGGTCACCCGCGGGGTCAGCGAGGTGCTGTCGACGATCATGCTGAACGCGATCGCGACCGGCCTGATCGCCTACCTGCTCAACGACCAGCGGCTGGCCGAGGTCAGGCCGGGCAGCAACAACGTGGCGACCGCGCCGATCCCCGACTCGGGGCGGGTGGGACCGTTCAACGACGTGCTGACCGCGCTGTTCTCCGGGCCGGGCCTGATCGCGGTGCTGATCGTCGGCTCCGCCGTGATCGTGTACTCCGTCCACCGCCGCCAGGCCGCCGGCGGGGAGGGCTCCGGCGCCGCGCCGGGGCTGGTGCTGGGCGCGATCGGCGCGGTGGTGTTCATGGTGGTGACCGCGCTGGTGGTCGCGCCGGTGCTGTCGGACCTGCCCGGCCAGGTGTACGGGCTGCTGCCGATGGCGGTCGTGGTCGGCGTGGTGTTCTGGGTGGTGGTCAACCACACCCGGTTCGGGTTCGACCTGCGGGTCTCCGGGCTGTCCCCGACCGCGGCGCAGGCCAGCGGGGTCAGCGCCCGGCGGATGATCGTGATCACCATGGTGGCGTCCGGGGCGGTGGCCGGGCTGATCGGGATGCCCGAGCTGCTGGGAGCCTCCTACGAGTACTCGCTGAACTTCCCGGCGGGCCTGGGCTTCACCGGGATCACGGTGGCGCTGCTGGGCCGCAACCATCCGGCGGGCATCGCGCTGGCCGCGCTGCTGTTCGCCTTCCTCGACCAGACCTCCGACGTGCTGCAGGAGGTCGACGTGCCCAAGGAGATCGTCGGGGTGATGCAGGGCGTGGTCGTCCTGACCGTCGTCATCGTCTACGAGCTGGTGCGGCGCTGGGAGATCCGGCTGCAGCAGCGGACCGTGGCCGACGAGCTGGCCACCGGGCACGACCTCGCCGCCAAGGGGGCCCCCTCATGAGCGTCACCACCGCGGTCGAGAACACCGTCAAACAGGCGAACGGGGCGCGGCGGCGGCTGCGCTGGCCGCACTACCTGCTGCTGGCGGGCGCGCTGCTGGTGCTGCTCTCCCTGGTCAGGGTGCTGACCGGCGCGGACGACGTGACCTCCAGCGGGACGGTCAGCGCGTCCCTGCGGCTGGCGGTGCCGATCTTCCTGGCCGGCCTCGGCGGCCTCTGGTCGGAACGCTCGGGGATCATCAACATCGGCCTGGAAGGCATGATGATCCTCGGCACCTGGACCGGGGCGTGGGCCGGCTACCAGTGGGGCCCGTGGATCGGCGTGCTGGCCGGGATCCTGGGCGGCGCGCTGGGCGGGCTGCTGCACGCGGTCGCGACCGTCACGTTCGGCGTCGACCACATCGTCTCCGGCGTGGCGATCAACATCCTGGGGCTGGGCCTCACCCAGTTCCTGGCCGGACTGATCTTCAACACGGGCGAGGCCAAGGCGCTGGGCGGCGGCCCCCGGCAGTCGCCGCCGATCGAACCGGTCGGGACGCTCACCGCGCCCGTCCTGTCCGGCGGCGAGTTCTTCGGGTGGAAGAGCCCCGACGTGCTGGGCGCGCTGGAACGGCACCACTGGTTCCTGGTGTCGGACGTGGCCGGGATCCTGCGCGGCCTCACCACCGGCATGTCGCTGCTGACCCTGCTGGCGCTGCTGCTGATCCCGCTGAGCTTCTTCGTGCTGTGGCGGACGGCGTTCGGCCTCCGCGTCCGTTCCTGCGGCGAGGACCCGTACGCGGCCGAGTCGCTGGGCGTGAACGTCTACCGGATGAAGTACGCGGCCGTGATGATCTCCGGCGCGCTGTCCGGGCTGGGCGGCGCGTTCCTGGTCACCGTGGCGTCCCCGGTCTACCAGGACGGCCAGACCGGCGGCCGCGGCTTCATCGGCCTCGCCGCGATGATCTTCGGTAACTGGCGGCCCGGCGGGCTGGCCACCGGCTCGCTGCTGTTCGGCTACACCGACGCGATGAACGTGCGCGGCGGCGGCGAGGCGGTGCACGCGCTGCTGCTGTTCGTCACCGTGATCCTGGTGGCCGTGGCGGTGTGGCAGCTGGTGCGCGGCAACCGGCTGCGCCCGCTGGTCGCCACCGACCTGGACCGGCGGCGCGTCCGCAACGCCTTCGCCGGCGCGGTCCTGGCGGTCGCGGCGGCGGCCGGGCTGCTGGCCTGGTTCCTGCTCAGCGACACGGTGCCGGGCGAGCTGGTGTCGTTCACCCCGCACCTGACCACGCTGCTGGTGCTGGCGCTGGCCAGCCAGCGGCTGCGGATGCCGGCCGCCAACGGCCAGACGTACCGGAGAGGAGAAGCCCGCTGAGCACGATCGACTGGGAGGCGCTGCGGGCCGCGGCCAGGAAGGCGATGGGACGCGCGTACGCGCCGTACTCCGACTTCCAGGTCGGCGCGGCCGGACTGACCTCGGACGGCCGGATCGTCACCGGCTGCAACATCGAGAACGCCTCGTACGGCGTCGGCCTGTGCGCCGAGTGCAGCCTGATCAGCGCCCTGTACGGGGAGGGGGCCCCGGAGCGGCCCCGCCTCGTCGCGGTCGCCGTCGTCGACCGCAACGGCACCCCGCTGATGCCGTGCGGCCGGTGCCGCCAGCTGCTGTACGAGCACGGCGGCCCCGCCATGCTGCTGGAGACCGTCAGCGGTATCAGACCCATGACGGAGGTCCTGCCGGACGCGTTCGGACCCGACGACCTGAGGAGCCGCTAGGTGGACGCGATCGACGTCATCCGGGCCAAGCGGGACGGCGGCGAGCTGAGCCCGGAGCAGATCGACTGGGCGGTCGCCGCGTACACCCGCGGGGAGATCGCCGAGGAGCAGATGTCGTCGCTGGCGATGGCGATCCTGCTGAACGGGATGAGCCGGGCCGAGGTGTCCCGCTGGACCCAGGCGATGATCGACTCGGGTGAGCGGATGCACTGGTCGGCGCTGGACCGTCCCACCACCGACAAGCACTCCACCGGCGGCGTCGGCGACAAGATCACCCTGCCGCTGGCGCCGGCGGTGGCGGCGTGCGGCGCGGCCGTCCCGCAGCTGTCGGGCCGCGGCCTCGGCCACACCGGCGGCACCCTCGACAAACTGGAGTCGATCCCGGGCTGGCGGGCGTCCCTGAGCACCATCGAGATGCTGGACGTGCTGAACTCGACCGGCGCCGTGGTGTGCGCGGCGGGCGACGGCCTGGCCCCCGCCGACCGCAAGCTGTACGCGCTGCGCGACGTCACCGGCACGGTCGAGTCGATCCCGCTGATCGCCTCCTCGATCATGTCGAAGAAGATCGCCGAGGGGACCGGGGCGCTGGTGCTGGACGTGAAGGTCGGCTCCGGCGCGTTCATGAAGACCCACCGGGACGCCCGCGACCTCGCCGAGACCATGGTCGCCATCGGCACCGACCACGGCGTCCGCACGATCGCCCTCCTCACCGCGATGGACCGCCCGCTGGGCAACGCGGTCGGCAACGCGGTCGAGGTCGCCGAATCACTCGAAGTCCTCTCCGGCGGCGGCCCGTCCGACGTCGTCGACCTCACCGTCGCCCTCGCCCGCGAGATGCTCGCCGCCGCCGGCCTGTCCGGCGCCAAGGACCCGGCGGACGCGCTGCGCGACGGCTCGGCCATGGACGTGTGGCGCCGCATGATCACCGCCCAGGGCGGCGACCCGCACGCCCCGCTGCCGGTCGCGCGCGAGTCGTACGAGTTCACCGCGCCGTTCGCGGGCGTCCTCACCCGCCTGGACGCCTTCGGCGTCGGCGTGGCCGCCTGGCGGCTGGGCGCGGGCCGGGCCCGCAAGGAGGACCCGGTGTCGTTCGGCGCCGGGATCATCTGCCACGCCAAGCCGGGCGACAAGGTCGCCGAGGGCGCCCCGCTGCTCTCCCTGTACGCCGACGACGTCGCCCGCTTCCCCCGCGCCCTGGAGGCCCTGGAGGGCGCCGTCGAGATCGTCGAGGACGCCGTCCCCGACCCGTCCCCCCTCATCCTCGACCGCGTCGGCTGACAACGACCGCGTGGCCCGGCGAGCCAAGGCGGCCTCGGTGAGACGGTGGGAATCCCGGAGGGGCATCGGTCCCCGTCACTTGACGGCCCCTTGCAGCAGTGCCTTGACGAAGTTGCGCTGGAATATCAGAAAGATCACCAGCGAGGGCAGGATGATCAGCAGTGATCCGGCGCAGAGCAGCACGGTATCGGTGCCGTACTGGCCCTGGAAGGCACCGAGACCCCCGGCCACCGTGCGTTTCGTCGCGTCGTCGACGAGGACGAGCGGCAGCAGGTACTGGTTCCAGGTGGCCAGGAAGAACAGGACCGAGAGCGCGGACAGGGCCGGAGTGGCCAGCGGCAGGTGGATGCGGCGGAAAATCTGCCAGGTGCCGGCGCCGTCGATCTTCGCCGCCTCCGTGAGCGCTGTCTCGGTGCCGAGGAAGTGGGCCCGCATCCAGAAGACGCCGAACGGCATCAGCAGCCCGATGAGAGGCAGGATGATCGCTGTTCGCGTCCCCAGCAAGCCCATCCTCTGCATGTTGTAGTAGAGCGGGGTGATGAGCGCCTCGAACGGCAAGGTGAGGCCCACGATCAATAGGGCGTAGATCGCCTTTCCGCCGGGCACTCTCAGCTGGGCGAGTGCGTAGCCGGCGGCGGTGGCCATCGCCACGGTGGCCGGGACGACGCCCAACACGATCAATGCGCTGGAGCGGAAAAGGGCGAGGAAGTTGGCGGAACTCCACGCGTCGACGAAGTTGTGCCAGTGCGGGTTCGCCGGCCAGCTGAGTCCCTGCGGAGAGCTGCCCGGTGCCGCAAGGGCGGTCGTGAACATGCTGAGCAGAGGCAGGACGGCGAACAGCATCAGCGCGAGCAGGATGCCGGTACGGGTGACACGCTGCGCGGCGGATGTCCTCACTTCTTCCTCCCCAGCCGCTGGATCGGCCAGATGACGACGAGGACAAGGACCGCCAGGAACACCGCCAGCGCGGATGCCTGGCCGACCTGCTGCTGGAGGAACGTGAGCCGGTAGATCTCCACGCCGGGGACCATGGTCTGGTAACCGGGTCCTCCCTGGGTCGAGATCTGGATCACGTCGAAGCTGGCCAGGGCGGCGATCATGGTGAAGGTGGTGCAGACGACGAGTTCCTGACGCAGCCCGGGCAGCGTCACGGCGAAGAACTCGCGGAACCGCCCCGCGCCGTCCAACCGGGCGGCCTCGTACAGGGACGGGTCGATCTTGCCGATGCCGGCGAGCATCAGCACCGTGCAGAAGCCGAGCATCACCCAGACGCCGATCACGCCCACGGCCGGAAGGGCGAACGTGAAGTCACCGAGCCAGGCCCGCGTCTGCGAACCGAGGCCGAACGCCCGCAGGATCTGATTGACGAGCCCGTCCGAGGAGTACATCCACGTCCACGCGATGCCGGCCGCGACAAGCGGCAGCACCTGGGGAATGAAGAGGACCACCCGGGCGACGGTGTTGAACGGGCCTGGCTTGAGCTCCCGGATGAGCGTCGCCGCGACCAGGCCGAGTCCGACCGGCAGCACCGTGTAGAACAGGATCAGGACGAAGGCGTGTACGACGGATTGCAGGAGCTCCGCCCGGGTGACGAGCGCCTTCCAGTTGTCCAGCCCGGCCGGCGTGGCCGTGCCGATGCCGTCCCAGTGGTAGAAGGAGTACTGCACCGACTGGAACATCGGATAAAGCACGAAAACCGCATACATTCCGAACCCCGGCGCCACCCAGAGCAGTGCGCTCCACTGCCGGGCCCAGGCCGGCCGGGAACGCCGGCCCGCCTCACCGGACGCGGGACGTTCGCCGGCATCTGTCCGGCTCCGCGGAACCGACGTGGCCGAAGCCCCGCCCGCCCCGAGCGGATTGGAGATCGTCGACATTGGGCCTCCCGATAGGGACCGAACCGAATCACCAGGTGCGGTGTCAGCGCCCGAGATCGCGCTCATAGTCGTCCTGGACCTTGGCCGCGAACGCCTTCGGCGACGTCTTGCCGCTGAGCAGAAGCTGCGTCTGCGGCACCAGGGTGTTCACGTTGATCGACGCGGTGGCATCGGCCATGAACCCCACCAGCCCGTCGCTTTTCAGCAGGGCCTGGAACGCCGCGACGGTCGCGCCGACGGCCGATCCGGTCGGCGCGGTGGGCACGGCGCCATCCGCCGGCCCGGCCGGGACGAGGCCGCCCAGGGTCACCGTGTCCTGCCGGGCCTGCGGGTCGGTCTGGACGAAGTCAAGGAATGCCGCCGCGACGTCGGCATTGGGCGACTTCGTCGGAATCCCCAGTGTGGCGGCGGCGGTCATCGCCCAGGAGGAACCGCCGGCTTCGCCGGGCGGAAACAGGAAGAAGCCGAACTTGCCCGGACCGGCCTTGTCCAGTTCGGGGGCCCGCCAGTTCCCGCTGGGCAAGAAGACGGTCTTGCCCTTGATGAATTCGGCGGGCGCCTTGGTCTGGTCGATGGCGTTCACGTCGGTCGGCAGATAGCCGGCCTGCGCCCACCCGTGCAGCGTGGTGGCGGCCTTCACCGTGGCCGGCGTGTCGATGCTCGCGCCGGGCTTGGCGAAGTTCCAGTCCTGGACGCCCTGCGCGTTGCCCGCATAGGCCATCTGCAGGTTCTGCAACGGGTACATGGTGCCCCCGTCCTTGCCATTGATCATGATCGGCTGCAGCCCGGCGCCCTTGGCCTTGGCGAGGAGCTCCTCGAACTCGGCGACGGTCGCCGGTGGCCGGGACATCCCGATGCGCTGCGCGAGCGCCTTGTCGTAGTACACGCCGGTGAGGCCGAAACCCGGGCCGGCGCCGTACAGCGACCCGGTTCCGCGCTGTCTGCCATCCGCCGCGACACGAGTCGAGGCGAACTGCGATCGGGGCCAGTCGTCCCAGCCGTAGGCTTTCGCGTAGGGGTCGAGGTTCGTCAGGAGGCGGTTGTTGATCAGATTGCCGAACTGGGGGACACGGACCAGGTCGGGCACGTCGCTGCCGGCGAGGATGCGCGCGATGTTGGTGGTCAGCGCGCCGTAGTCCTGGCTGGTCACCTTGACGGTGACGTTGGCGTGCCTGGCGTGGAACCGCTTGCCGAGTGCCGTGAAGAACGGCACGTCCGTGCCGCTGGTGACGAGCAGGTTCAGCGTGACGGGCTTGGCGCCGATGTCTGTGTTCACCGGCTTCGACGGCTTGTCCGCCTCGGACGTCGCGCCCGGTGCGCACGCGGAGACGAGCAGCGCTCCGGCGGCCGTGGCGGCGGCCATCCGGACGGCCTTGCGGCAGTGGGTCAGTGATCGCACTGGAATTCCTTTGCGGGGCTAGATGGGGTCGAGGTGCCGAAAGGCGCGACGCAGGGCATCCCCTGCGACGCCGACGGCGTGGTGCGAGTCGGTCATCACGCTGAACATCTCGAAGAAGCCGTGGATCTGGCCGACGTACTCGCGCGACTCGACGGGCACGCCCTCGGCCCGCAGCCGCTTGGCGTAGTCCTCGGCCTCGCCGCGGAGAAAGTCGTGTTCGGCGGTGATGATCACCGCGGGTGCGACGCCTGCCAACGACGGTGCATGAAGCGGCGACGCGTAGGGACTGGCGCGCAGCGCCGGGTCGGGGACGTAGGCCTCCCAGATGTGCTTGAGGCGCCGGTAGGTGTTGGGACCGAAGCCCGGCTGACCGGCGAAGCGGGCGTATCGCCGCTTGAACGCGATCTTGTAGTCGGTGTCCTCCGTGCTGTCGAGCACCGGATAGACGAGCAGCTGAGCCGCCATCTCGACCCCGTCGTCGCGAGCCTTGAGGGCTGCCGCGGCCGCGAGGTTGCCGCCTGAACTGTCCCCGCCGACGGCGACACCGTCGAAGGCGCGGCGCGCCCACTCGACGGCGGTCCAGACGTCGTCGAAGGCAGCGGGAAACGGGTGCTCGGGCGCAAGCCGGTAGTCGACGGAGAGCACGGCGCAGTCGCCCTGGTTCGCCAGGGCCCGGGCGACGCCGTCCGCGGTGTCCAGGTCGCCGTGGATCCAACCACCTCCGTGGGCCCAGATGAGCACGGCACGCTCCGTACCGGTGGGCCGGTAGAGCCGGCCCCCGACTCCGTCCGCGTCGATCGCCTCGACGGACACCACGGGTTGCGGATCGCCCGTCACCGCCAGGACTCGTTCCCGCGCGTCCGTGCGCAGAGCGGCGAGGTCGGCGGCCCAGGGGTCGGGCGACGGCGCCGCCCGCGCCAGAAACCCGCGGACCTCCTCGTGCGGTTGAGGCGGCGCGCCCCCATCGCGGACATCCGGCCGCTCCTGCCCGAACTCTGCGCTCACTCGGTCCCCCATCTGCCTCGACCCAAGACTGACTGACCACTCAGTCTGTTTCCAGGAGGTTACTGAGCACTCAGTCAGTTGTCTATGCTGGATCGACCTTTCGTCAGCGCGAGGGAGAACCAGCCGTGCCCCCTTCCCCAAGGCCCAAGACTTCGTCGGCCAAGGGCATCGAGACTCGGGAGCGCATCGTCGAGGTCGCCGTGCGGTTCATCGCGCGCAACGGAGCACGGGGCACCAGCCTCAGCGACGTCGCGGCCGAAGCAGGCGTGTCGCAGGCCGGGCTGCTGTATCACTTCGGCAGCAAGGAGGCGCTGCTCAATGCCGTGCTCGATCGCTACCTGGCGTTCACCGAGCAGTGGCTGTGGGGCGACGGGCCCGATCCCGGCCTCGGAATCCTGTGGATCATCGCAAGGCACATGGCCGACTGGCCGAGCCACCCGCAGGACGACAGCGTGTACAGCCTGATCGGCCTGAACACGGTGGTGCTCGCGGAGAACGTCGGCAAGGACACCGACCTCCACCCCCGCGTGGCCGAGGGCTACCGGACGACGATCGACCGCGTCGCGGCGACCTTGCGGTCCGCCCAGAAACGGGGCGAAATGCGCGACGACGTGGACCCGCGGCTGAAAGCCATGGAGATCATCGCCTTCTGCTACGGCCTCGAGGCGGCGTGGCTCGTCAACCCGACGATTCCGGTCGCCGACGCCGCCGCCCAATGGGCGGCGCAACAGACCGCCCTCCTGACTGTGACGTGACTCGCCGGGCGTCGTTCCTTCCGCCTCGGGTGTCCGGTTGGCCCTGAGACGTCGGTGTTCGGGAAGCCGGCTGGCTGTCGTGTGGCGGGCGCTGTGGGGTGGGGCTCTGCTGGCGGAGTGGCGGCGCCTCACATGATTCGGGGCGCCGTTAACTGACGTGTCACCAGCCGCAAACGAGAGGATCAGGCTCGTTGGCCGCCTCCCGCACAGCCGTTCCAATGCCGTGGCCTCCGGTAGCAGCACCCGCCGCTCCCGCAGCCATCCGGCCGTCGCGTCGAACAACGCCTTGGGCCGTCCCCGGTCGTCCACGCCGGCGAGCAGATGTGGCCGGAGGAGGCGCCGTTCCACACTCCGGTCTTCGTCGTGACGCACGAGAAGCGCGACCCCTGGGAGCGGCCGGGCGGGACCACCTTCCACTTCGTCAACGACGGCATCGAGTCCGCGCTCGACCAGGCCCGGGAGGCCGCCGGCGATCGGGACGTCCGCATCGCGGGCGGCGGCGCGACGATCCTGGAGTACGTGAACGCCGGCCTGATCGACGAGTTCTCGATCGCGCTCTCACCCGTGCTGTTCGGCTCTGGAATCCGCCTGTTCGAGGGCGTGGACGCGGGCCGCGTGGCCCTGGAACCGGTCCGCGCGGAGCCCTCCCCGAGGGCACGCACCTGACCTACACCGTCCGGGAGCGGTAGGCGCACGGCGGACGACACACACGGTCGGATGGCCAGGAAGGAGCCGGTGGCACTGGGCCGCTCGGCGCCCTTGGGGGGCGACTCGAGGTGGAATGGCCAGGAACGGGCCTCGAGTCGGGTTACATCATGCGGAATCTCCGGGCGGCCACATTGACCGTACGCACGGGGCACTTTGCTGGATTCCGTCCGCTCTCCGCGTGAGGCCGGTCCCGCCTTCAGGAGACGATCGGGTTGTCCGGCGAATCAAGCCAGACCGCCTGCCCCTCACCCGTCACAGTCACGCCGTACCGCACAAGATCAGGCTCACCAGCCTTCTTCCATCGTTCCTCTGCGTCCTGGACGGCTTTGGGGGAGACGTGCTGTGCGCGTAGCGGCATGAACGGCGAGGGCGCGACACACCACCCTTGAGCGGTTCTTCCGTCCGCTTGGACTCTGAGTGCGGCAAGGGGCCACTCAGGATGCGCTGTGGCCGCCAGCGGGACCAGGATCAGCCCACCGGGCCGGGTCTGCTCAACCCACGCGTAGGGGATGGTGTGAGCGGAGGCCGTGGCGATGAGCCTGTCATAGGGCGCCCCAGGCAGATGGCCCTGTTCGCCGTCCCCCGTCACCACCGTCGCGGGGGAATTGACGGATTTGAGCGATATGCGGGCTCTGGACGTGGCCACGGGGTCTATCTCGACGCTGAAGACATTGCCCGGCCCGGCGATCTTGGCGAGCACGGCCGCGTTGTATCCGGTGCCGGTCCCGATTTCCAGAACCCGCATGCCCGGCTCCAGTTCCAGAAAGTCAATGAGCCGCGCCATGATGAACGGGGCGCTGCTGGAACTGGTGGACTGCATCCCCCGTCCCGTGGACGGGTCGCACATTTCCACCGGAAGTGTGGGATCCGGCCCGACCCGAGTCACGATGGGGGCGTCCGCCTCCACCTGTTCCCGCCACCGATCGGGGTCCTCGGACCGGCGTAGCGGCTCCAGCCAGCCCGCCTCGTTGCGCACGAAGATCTCATCAGGGATGAACGGCTCCCTGGGGACGGCTGCTAGAGCATCGCGTGCCTTCACTGCTCTCCCGTCCCGTTGCACATCACGCAGGGCCTCCAGACCTTGTTCCCGTCGTCGGACTCCCACTTTCCCTTCTGGCCGTTGCACGCGCCACACGGAATCTTCTTCTTGTGCTTCCCCATGCTCACAGATCCCTTTCCGTCGGCCCCCTGCTCGGAACCTTACGAACGCGCTCACGCCGTGCGGAACCGCCATGCGGACACAATGACGGACCGTGCGGGGGAGCCGAACTGCTGATCAGAGGGCGCAGCGAGCCCAGATGACCTTGCCCTCCTCGTTCAGCGGGCGGACGCCCCAGTCGTGGACGAGTTCGGTCACGAGCAGCAGCCCGCGCCCACACGTCGCCTCGTGATCCTCGGCGCGAACCACCGGCAGCCCGGCCCCCTGATCCCAGACCTCGATGACGACCAAGCCCTCCTGCCGGAAGACGCGGACGACGATGGCCCCGCCCCCCGCATGCCGATAGGCGTTGGTAACGAGTTCGGTAACCACCAGCCGGCCGACGTAGTCGTCCCCGAGCCCGAGTTCCCGGTACCGCTCCACAAGGAAGCGCCGCGCCAGCCCAGGCGCCCGATCCGTCGGCTCCAGGACGAGAGACGGCGTCTCCGGAGCAAGAGCCGCTACTGACATCGCCAGATCCCTCCCATGGATGGCGTGTGACCCTGGCCGTGGCCCCGGCGCTATACGCCGGATTCGCAGACCGGTCACCCTAAGTGCTCGAACGACCACCATCCAGTCACAGGAGTGCGTATGCTCTCAGGAGACCGCCGAAGGACTACCCGAAAGCTAACGACCACTACCGGGCTCGCTAACAAATGGAGTTGCCATGCCTGCCCTCAGCAAGATCAAGCCCGAGTTCCTGAGCTTCGGTGCGGAGGTCAGGCGCCTGCGCAAGGCCGCTGGCCTCAACCAGGAACAGCTGGCCGGCATGGTCAACGTGACCCGCAGCTACATCACCCAGATCGAGTCCGGGCGGACGCGGTGCCGCCGTGACTTCGCCCTGCGTCTGGATCGGGCGCTCAAGTCCGGCACGACCATCGTCGAAGCGTGGGACGAGCTACTAGAATCGATCAAGTCGGACAAGTACCCCAAGTTCTTCGTCAACTTCCCCAAGGCCGAGCAGTCCGCGATCATGCTCCGCGCTTTTGAGGAAAGAATTGTTTATGGATTGTTTCAGACCGAAGACTATGCGAGTGCTCTACTGAACGACGAGGAGGCGCTCAAGAACAGGATGCGGCGACAGGCAATCATCGACCGGGTGCCCGCGCCCACTATTTGCGTGGTGATGGACGAGACTGTTCTCTATCGAGAAGTCGGTGGAAAAGCGGTGATGAGGCAGCAGCTCGAGCATCTCGTGGAATTGTCGTGTCGAAGCAAGGTTGGCCTACAGATAGCTCCGATCTGTTACATCCGCAACGTCTGGGCCCCCTTCGTCATCGCTACTCAAAGTGACCAGCGTCAAGTGGTATACACTGACAACGCATATGGCGGCGAAACCACAACTGACCTTCAACATGTAGCGCTTGTGAGTGAGACTTTCGCTATGTTGCAAGCTGAAGCGTTGAACATAAAAGACACGCTTACGCTCATTCGGAAGGTGATTGACGAAAGATGGACCTGAGTAATGTCGTGTGGCGCAGGGCGGCCCGCAGCAAAGAAGACGGTTCCAACTGTGTCGAGGTGGCTTCTTCTCCGGGGGGCGTCATGATCCGTGACAGTAAGGACCCCGATGGCCCCTGGCTCGTGGTGGTCCGCGGTGATTTTCGGCGGTTTGCTGAGTGCATCAAGGGAGTGCCTTAATGCATGGACCTGAAACCAATGCTGTGTGGCGGAAAACGTCTCGCAGTAATGAGTCGGGGGATAATTGCGTCGAGCTTGCTGGTTTTCTGAACGTCGTCTCGTTCCGTGACAGCAAGGATCCCGATGGGCCCAAGATGCTGGTGAGTCGTCGAGACTTCCGGCGCTTTGCGGAGGCTCTCAAGAGCATGTGATGGGGCGTTAATCGGTGGCGGGTGGTGTGGGCTCGGCCGTAGCGTCGGAGGCTGGCCGTTGGCCCTCCGGGTGAACGAGTCCGTCATGTACCGCGACCGCGACTCGCGGGCGTGACGGCGAGCTCGTCCTGGGTGCTCGGCGGGACGGTGTCCACGGACGAGTCGTCCAGCGCATCGAAAAAACGCATACGCCCGCGATACAGCCTTCCGGCTTCAATGCGGGCATGGATCAGAGCGCATCATTGTCAGCTCCAGCCCGTCGTACGCGCAGGATCGTGCTCGTCGGTCTGGGGATCCTCGCGGCGGCGATCGCCGCGTTCGGCCTGGGCGGCCCGGTACTGAGGATCTTGTCCATGCCGCTGCGCAGGCCGGGGTGGAACGTCTGGGTCGGGACGTTCAACGGCGTGGTGCTCATCACGGTGCTCGCCCTGCCGTTGGCCGCGCTGGCGGTGTGGGCGCTGGCACGCCGCCGGAGTGCCGCCGGCGTCGCGCAGGCATGGCGGATGTCGCTGGCCGAGGTCGGCATCGTCTACGGGACGGTGCCGTGGGTATGGATGATCCTGCTGCCGGGTGACGAGGCCGGCGCCGTCGTGAGCCTGGTACCGCTGCGGGACCTGCTCACGATGGACACGTTCCAGATCGTCGGCAACCTGCTGGTGTTCGCGGCGCTGGGGTTCCTCGCCCCCCCTGCGGTTCGCGGCGCTGGCGTCGGTACCGCGGATCCTGGCGCTCGCGGCGGGCTGCTCGGTCCTGGTCGAGACCGCCCAGTACGTCCTGCGGCTGGACCGGGTGTCCTCGGTGGACGACGTTCTGATCAACGCCGCCGGTGCCGGGCTGGCCGCCCTGGCATCGCGCCGCTGGTGGCGCGCCACGGCCACAGAGTTGTCGGACCGACCTCGGCCGGCCCCGGTACCTGGCCGCTGAGCCGCCCGCGGTACGCCGGTCAGCAGCCCCGAGGCGCACAGCCGGACGGCCTCGGGATCGGCGTCCCTCGTGAACGTGTCCCCAGCCACCATGTGACGATCACGGTCGCGGTTCGTGATCGTCACGAGTCGGTCGAGCCGGGCCCGTCGGCCGGCCATGACCGGGCGGGACGGTCGATCGAGCGCAGATCCGTGGGTTGCGGGGCTGCGCGGAGGCGGTTCGAGTGCGAGTTCTGCGTTCAGGCGGTGGCCTGGTCCACCGCGGTTCCTTGATGTTCGGGATTCCGTGTATCGCGGGCGTATCGAAAATCGCATACGCCACCGCAACAGTCCCCCGTCTTCAGTGGAGGCATGGGCCACCGCGCATCAACGCTCAGTTCACAGGAAGGACCGTGATCATGGACTCGGATTCCGTACGTGGTGTCGACCGGCGGAGGCTGCTCGGGTGGAGCGGGCTGGCCGCCGCCGGCGTGGTGGCGGCCGGCGCGCAGCTGGCGGACGCCCGGCCCGGCCACGCCGACCCGCCCCCGACCGGCTCCGACATCCCGCCGGACACCCGGCCCGGCGGAGCCTATGACCGGTACGTGGCGAAGTTGGCCGCCGAGGACAAGTTCTCCGGCGTGGTGCTGTTGTCGCACCGGGGCCGGACCGTGCTGTCCCGCAGCTACGGCATGGCCGACAAGGAGAAGGGGATCCGCAACCACCAGGGCGTCGCGTTCAACCTCAGCTCGGCGGGCAAGCCGTTCGGCGCGGTGGCCATCCTGCAGCTGGCGCAGCAGGGCAAGGTGAGGCTGTGGGACACGGTGGGCACCTACCTGACGGGCTTCGCCAAGGAGATCGCCGAGAAGGTGACCATCCACCACCTGCTCTCGGGCACCTCCGGGCTGAACACCCCGGAGGAGGACCTGCAACGCATCTTCCAGAGCCGGGAGGAGGTGCGCGAGTACCGCGAGCAGTGGGCCCGGCGGGCGAAGCCGGTGGCCGCCCCGGGCACTCCCACCAACCACGCCGGCGCCGAGGTCGCCATCCCCGCGCTGATCGTGGAGGCCGTGACCGGCACGACGTACTGGGACTACGTCCAGGAACACGTCTTCGGGCGCTGCGGCATGACCGGCACGGCGTTCTACACCAGGCCGCAGTGGCTCACCGACGAGCACATCGCGCACTCGTACATGCTGCAGGCCGACGGCAGCCGGGTGGACGCCGTCCGCAACCTGGACAAGGGCAGCCCGGACCCGTACCAACTCGGCAAGAACCCAGGCCGCAACTTCATCGATCCCCCCGGGGACGGCGGCTTCGCCACCGCGCCGGATCTGGTCCGGTTCGCGCACGCGCTGGGCGACGGCACGGTGCTGGACCGGCCCTACGCCGAGCTGCTCACCGGGGCCAAGATCCCCCATGCCCCCCAGGCAGGTGGCCGGGACGGCCAGGCAGCACCCGCCGACGCGACGTTCGGGACCTACACGATGCCGGTCAAGCTCGTCAACGGCCAGTGGTTGATCGGGCGCGCCGGCGTCAACCCCGGCAGCGTCGCCAGCTGGAACATCTACCCGTACACCGGTTGGGTCGGCGTCATCCTCGGCAACTACGACGGCGTGCCGTTCCAGGAGATCATCCAGCGGGAGATACAAGCCATCACCGGCCGGCCCTGACGCGCGGCCACCGCGAAGAGAAGGCCCTGCGCGTGCCGGGCACGCGCAGGGCACCCGAATGACAGTGCTTTACCGTGCCCTCAATGCGCCTGTCGCAGATTCGCCGTAGTGGCCGCGCGTCAATTCCCGGATTCGTCACCTGCCGATGTGCGGGGCCGGTGCGGGTAGTTCCACGGTGATATTGATCCCGCCGGCCGAGCGCGGGGTGAGGGTGAGTGTTCCGTCGTGCGCGTGGGTGATGGTTTGGACGATGGCCAGGCCGAGGCCGACGCCCGCGTGGTCGGTGTGGATGCGCTCGGTGCCGCGCTGGAATGGTTCGGTGAATGTCGAGACCAGCTGCGGGGTGAGCTTCTCGCCGGTGTTCTCGACAGTGAGCACCACGGTCTCGGGGCGGACGCCGGTATTCACCCGCACGGTGCCCTGTTCGGGCAGGTTGTGGACGATCGCGTTGTGCACGAGGTTCGTGGTCAGCTGCAGCAGGAGCGCGTGCGAGCCGAAGGTGGGGGTGATGTCGCCGGAGGTTTCGATGGTGACGCCACGCTTCTCGGCGAGGGGGAGGAGTGTTTCGGTGGCTTCTTCCGCGAGGAGGGACAGGTCGAGGTGTTCTCGGGTGAAGGACCGCTGGTCGGCGCGGCTGAGCAGGAGCAGTGCTTCGGTGAGGTCGATCGCTCGGGTGTTGACGGCGTGGAGGCGGTCGATGACTTCGCCGGCGTCGTGTGCCGGATCGGTGCGGGCCACGTCGAGAAGTGCCTTCGAGACCGCCAGCGGGGTGCGTAACTCGTGAGAGGCGTTGGCCGCGAATCTCCGCTGTTCGGCGACGTGCGCTTCGAGTCGTGCGAGCATCGTGTCGAAGGCGTCGGCGAGTTCGCGGAACTCGTCATCGCTGCCCTGCAGCCGGATCCGGTGGGAGAGCGATCCGGTCGCGGCCATGCGTGTGGCCTCGGTGATCCGGGTCAGCGGGGCGAGCATCCGGCCGGCGAGGAGCCACCCTCCCACGAGGCCGAACACCAGCAGGAACGCCAGTAGTGCGGCTGCCTTCGGACCGAAGACGCGCAGGAGGTTGGACCGGACGGGAAAAACACCATTGTTGGTGGCGCCGGTGGGGACGATGAGCAGACGCTCGGGGACGTAACGCAGGAGGAACAACCACACCGCCGCGAGCAGCAGGGCGCCGGCGATCATGAGGAACCCGGCATAGCTGAGGGTGAGCTTGAGGCGAACGCTCAACCCGGGCGTTCTCTCCACGGTCTCCCCCTCTGGTCGCGTGTCGATACGGTAGCCGTAGTCCGTTGCGGATGGCTTCCGCCAGATAGGGCTCGTCCTCGACGATCAACACGCGCACGCCCTCGATGCTACGAGTCGGCCCATATCGTCGGCATATCGGAAACCGCATACGTGCCGGCGACACCACGCTGCCTAGGCCTGGAGGCGGACAAGTATGCCGGCGTCGCCAACCTCAATCCCGATCTGCTCCAGGCGCTGCTCAAAGCGGCGACGGATGCCACTGACGACGGTGTTGAGTTCTACGGACTGTGCCAGATCTACAGGAACGAACCCTGGCACTACGAACTGCGCACCGATGCGATCGATCGTGGCCGGCCGCGACCCGGGATGTGGGGGTGAGGGGTGCTGATCGCTCGCGGGGGTGTTATTCGGTGGCGGTGGTGTGGGCTCGGCCGTAGCGTCGGGGCTGTCCGCTGATCGTCGGGTGAAGGAGTCCGTCATGTACCGCGACCGCGACGCCGAGGCGTCCTTTTGAGCCGATCAGCAAGCGCCGCAGGGGGTTCCCTCTAGCGAGACCCAGGTCAAGCGAGGCGACCGGACGGTCGGCGCTGGTAAGGAGCTGATCGAGAAGCTCGGGGGCAAGGACCCGTGCCCCTGCGGTTCCGGGCGGCGCTTTCAAACGCTGCTGCCGCCCCAAGGGCCGCTTCGACGGCACGATGGGCGACTACTACGTCCGGGACCGATGAACATGAGCAAGAAGCGTGAGATCCGGGACGCCCTGAGGCGCGAGGCGCGCGGGGTGCCCGCGAGTGAGGTCGCGCCGTACTACGAGAGGCTGTGCCGCTCCCTCGCCGCCGAGGGGAGGCGGGATGAGGCGCTCCTGGCGTTCACGATGGCGCGCGAGGCCGAACCGGACCCGGACATGGATCGGCTGCACGGGGTGTTCCTGGAGTTCACGCCTGTGGGGCTGGTCGCGCCTGGGACGCTGCGCGACCACGTCCGGTTGATGGCGGGTCGGCTGCGGCCTGAGGAGGCGCACGGGCGGTACCAGGAGATCCTGGACGCCTCGTTCGCGGCGGGCCGGATCCCCGACGAGCAGCTCCTCGCGTACGCGGTCCGGCTGGGCAAGGCGGCGGGGGCCGCCAAGCACGACGTGCAGGACGCCCTCGTCGCCAAGCTGCTGCGGGCCGGGCTGATGCCGGACGCCTCCCACGGGCTCTGGCACACGGCCCACGATCCGCTGGTTCGGGCTACTTGTGCCGATCCGGAGCTGCTGGACCTGCTCATCGGCGCGGAGCCCACGGGGGAGCGGCGGCCCGCTCTGGTCGGCGAGACCCGCCGTAGCTGGTTGTCGGTGCTGGCGAGCGCCAGGGCGGGCGTGCGCGTCCCGGCCACGTGGTTCTTCACGGTGGCGCGTGCGTGCGATCCGGGGATTCTGCAGACCCTCGCGGGGCAGGCCGTCGGCCTGTTCGCGGAGGTGGGGCATGGCGTCGGGGACGATCCCGCCCTGCCCTATCCGGCACGGCCCTTCCTGGTCGGGGGGAGGCCGCCGGTCTCTGACTGGTACAGGCGCGACGATGCGGTGCGGGCGGTCGCGGCGGAGCTTGAGGCCGCCGGTCCGGGGGTGCGCGAAGCCTTCAAGCCGGTGGTGGAGGAGCTCGCCGGGGGGATGCGGGCCGACGCAGGCGCGACGTTCCGGCGGTTCTACGGGGAGCCCGCGGTCTGGGACGTCCTGCGAGAGCTCGTCGGCGAGTGGCGGGCTGAGGCGGCGTCCGGGTCGGTTCCCGAGATGGCGCACGCGCTGCACCGGCTGGCCGCGCTGGCCGAGGGCGGGTTCGGCGAGGGCGTGGAGATCGCCGATCCGGTGGAGGCATTGCTGCGGACGCTGCGCGGCGGCATCCGGGCCGAGCTCGCGCACCCGATGGAGCCGACGCGGTCCCAGTCCAAGTACCCGTACCTGTGGCACAGGCGGACGGTGCTCCAGCACGGCGACTGGTTGACGGTCGACGTTCCGGGCGCCGGGGCCACGGTGTACGGGCCGGACGGCTCACGGGAGGAGAAGTCCTTCCCGTCGGGGATGCCCTGGTACGACGGCGGCTCGTCCTATGTCTCGCGGTATGAGCGGGGGCGCTGGCAGACGTACCGCGTGGTCGGGCGCGGTGGAGAGGTCCTGCTCAGCCTGGACCCGGAGACCTGTTCGCTCGTGCCGCGCAGCCCGTCGTGTTCGGAGGTCGTCTTCCCCGGGGCCGGGGCGCCGAGCCGCGTCGAGTACGCGCGCGGCGTGCTGCGCGTCACCGCCCCCGACGGGACGGTCACCGAGCGCCTCGCGTTCGAGCCGACGCAGTCGCTGTTCGGCGGGGGAGCGCTTCCTGTGCTCCCGCCCGCCTGGTGGCCGCTGATGGGCCCGGCTGATCCCGGCGGTTCCGCCGTGCTGCGCTCCCTGGACCGGGCGGGCGCGGCTCGGCTGCTGGACGCGGCGCTGGTCAACGACGCGCCCGCCCTGGCGGGGGTGTCCGATCCCCTTCTGCGGGACGGGATCGCCCACGTGGCGGACCAGGCGGCCTGGTGCGTGCGGAACGCGGTCCGGTTGCGGGACGCGCTCGGCGTCGCACAGCCGGATGAGATTCCTCGTCTCGTCCGCACCCGTCCCGGCCTGCCCGCAGGGCCGCAGGTCCGGGACGTCGCCGCGATCCGGAGGCTGGCGGGCGTGCTGGAGGAGGCCGCGGCGTCGGGCGAGCCGGGCACGCGGCGGCTCGATCGTGTCGAAGCCCTCTTCCCCGTTCCGCCCAACGACGTGGTGTGGGTCGCGTTCTGGGCACTCGGCTACCGGGCGCTGCAGGCGCTGCACGCCTGGGAACCCGACGGGCGGCCCGGACGGCTGCCGTCGAACGTCCTCGCCTGGGCGAACACGCCGTGGGGCGACGGAAGTGGGCGATGGCGGCTGCTGTCGTTGACGAAAGTGGCCGGTGACGCGCGCGGCTCCAACGGCGAGGTCTGGCGCACCCCGGACGGGGCACTGGTCGCCCTGAACCGCTATCCCCGCGGCGACGACAGGCGGCTCTACGGTGTGGAGTTCTCCCCGGACGCCGCGTTCGGCCCGCCCCCCGACATCCCGGGCCTGCGCAACGAGACCGAGGGCTTCGTCCAGGGGTGGGGCGGCGCCGACCGGATCGCCGAGGCGAACCGGCTCCTGGCCGAGCGCGGCCCGGCGCCCATGGAGCCGTCCTGGGCGCGGGAACTCGCTGAGCGGACCGGCATGCCCAGGGCCTGGGCCGCCCGTGTCTGCTACGACTTCGTCGACCTGGCCAAGGTGCCCGAGCGGTTCCGGTACCTGTTCGCGGGTGAATGGCCCGGCCGGGGCAACCGCGTCCCGCAGTGGAAGCTGCTCGCCGTCCGCGATCGGCTCGTGCCCGACGATCCGTCCGAGATCTGGGAGGGGCGCCTCGACCTCGACCGCGCCGCGGCCCTCTATCTGGAGCTGATCGCGGGAACTGACGGCCCGTCCGCGGGGTCTTAGTCGCCGGACAAGATCGCCCATCCCTTGGAGCAGGACCCCGTGACGACCCCCTCCCCGCACCAGCCCGCACTCGCGGCGCTGGCCGCGAACGCCGACCCGCGCAAGGCCAAGTCGGGCGTGACCAAGCTGGCCAGGCCGCTGCCCGCCGCCGATGTGCCGCCGCTCTTCGAGCAGGCGTGCCGGGAGTTCGGCGCGGCGGGCGAGGGCGAGCTGGCGACGTGGGCGTTCGGTGAGGCCCGCAAGGTCGAGAAGAAGCATCCGGCCCTGCGGGACATGGACGTGCTGCATGCCGCGTTCCTGGAGTTCACCCCCAGGGGCGCCGTCGCGCCGGGGGCGCTGCGCGACCACGTCAAGCTGATGGGCGCGGAACTGGCGGCGGACGAGGCCCACGACCGGTTCTGGGAGATCCTGGAGGCCGCCTTCGCCGTGGGGCTCGTCCCGTACGCGCGCGTGTTCCCCGACCTGCTGGGCCTGGCCAAGGCCGCGGGCGTCAAGAAGGGGGACGCGGAGGCGAGGCTGGCCGAGCGCCTCCTGCGCACCGGCGTGCTCCCGGCCGCCTCGCACGCGATCTGGCGGGCCGCCCGCCGGCCGCTCGGGCGGATCGCCGCCGCCGACCGCGCCCTCCTGGACCTCCTGCTGGCCGCCGAACCGGACGAGGACGCCGACCTCGCCGCCGAGATCCGCCAGTACTGGCTGGAGGCCCTGGCCGAGGCGGACGCGGGCGCGCACGTGCCGCCGGAGTGGTTCTTCACCTCCGCCCGCCGCTGCTCGCCCGAGGTGCTGCTGCGCCTCGTCGACCAGGCCCCCGACCGGCTCGCCGGGACCCCGCCGCACAGGCCGGCCGAGGCCGACCTGGGCGATCCGGGGGTTCCGCCGCCGGGGGGTTCGGTCTACATCCGGCGGAGCAAGACCACGTCGTTCGCGAATCGCGTGGACGCGCCGAGCTGGCGTGCCGGGAAGACCGACTTCGAGGCCCTGGCGGCGGAACTCCAGACCGGGCCCGGGGAACGGCACGCGTTCGAGGTGCAGGTCGACCTGTTCGTCCAGGACCTGGGCCATTACGGCAACGTCGACTACAGGGAGGCCCTGCGCGCCTTCTGCTCGGTGCCCGCGCTGCGGGATCTGCTCCGCGACCTGGTCGAGGGCTGGAAGGCGCGGGCGGCCTCCGGTTCGCTGCCCGAACTCGATCACGCCCTGACCCGCCTGGTCCCGCTGGCCGAGGCCGGTTACGCCGACTTCGGTACCGGGCTCCGGCTGCCCGACCCTCGGGACGCGCTGTCGGCGACGCTGCGCGGCGGCCTGCCGGCCGAACTCGCCCATCCCCCCATGCCCCACGGCTCCGCGGTGCGGGTCCTCCAGCACGGTGAACTCCTCACCTGGACCGCCCGCAACGGCGACGTCCACATTGTCGGTCCCGGCGGCCGCGCCGAGCGGCGGCGGGGGCCGGACCTGAATTACGGCGTCATGACCTGGTACGACGGGGAGAACGCCTACTCCTCCCGCTACGTTGACCACGTCTTGCAGACCTTCCGGCTGGAGGACGACCCCGCCGCCGGGCCCGTCCTGACCCTGGACGAAGCCACCCGGTACAGCCGCCCCCAAAGCCCGGCCTCCGCGGAGGTCACCTTCCCCGGAGCCCCCGGGCCGGCCCGCGTCGCCTACGCGCGTGGCGGAATCACGGTGACCGCCCACGACGGGACGGTCACCGCGCTGCTGCCGTACTCCGCCGAGAAGCTGCGCGGCACCGGCCCCGAGGCCGTCCCGCCGCCCGGCTGGTGGGCGCACCTGGAACCCGCCGACCCGGACGGCTCGGCGGTGCTGCGCGGGCTCGGGCGCGAGCAGGCCGAGCGGCTGCTGGACGCCGCGTTCACCGGGCCGCTGGCCGCCGCCGAGGCCGTCGACCCGCGCGTCACCTCGGTCCGGCTGCGGGAGGAGATCGCCGAGGCCGCCCTCACCGCCGTCCAGTGCCTGTACCGGCTGGTCCGGCTGCGCGACATCCTCGGCCTGGAGCCGCAGCCCGCGCTCCCGGAGGTGCTGCGGACCCGTCCCGACCTTCCCGTCGTCCGGTCCCTGCCGCTCGTTCCCCGGTTCCGGCGGCTGGCCGAGCTCATGGAGGACGCCGCCGCGCGGCCCCGCGGCGAGCACGGCCATCCCATCGCCGTCGCCGGAGACCTGGCGTTCGTCCCGCCGCTCGACTTCGGCCTGCTCGGAAAGACCGCGCTGGCCGCCGCCCGGCCCTGGCAGACCGGCCGCCGCGCCGCGAACCTGGAGACCCTGCACGCCTGGGCGAGCACGCCGCTCGGCGACGGCGGCGGCCGCTGGCGCCGCCTCGCCCTGGCCTGGACGGGCGCGCACCCGCACACCCGCGACCTGGAGCTGTGGCGCACCCCCAACGGCGCCCTGATCTTCGGCCACCACTACTACCGCCCGGACTGGTCGGACGCCCTCGAATACTCGCCCGACGGCGCGTTCGGACCCGTCGACATGCCCGGCTGGGAGATCAAGGGGCGTGCCAAGCCGCAGGGCTGGGGCGGCGCGGACCGGGTCGCCGAGTTCGAGCGGCTGCTGGACGAGCGCGGCCCCGTCCCGCAGAACCCCGACTGGGCCCGCGAGCTGGCCGAGGCCGCGGGGATCGCGCTGATCGACGCCGCCACGATCTGCTTCGGCCAGTGGTCCCGGCAGGAGCCCGCCGAGATCCCCGAGGAGATCCGCGACCTGTTCACCGACCCCGCCGACCCCGGCAAGCTCCTGCCGTGGACGCTGCCGTACCCGAAGATGGACGCGGTGGCGGCGCCCCTGATGCCCGACGACCCGGCCGCGCTCTGGGACCGCGGCCCCGACATCGCCCGCGCCGCGGTCGCCTGCCAGGAGTTCCAGGTTTTCTAGGCGACTATTGCCAACACGCTGGGAGTGGCCGCCGGGTAGATTCCGAAGATGAACGATCGTCCGTCGCTCGAAGACATCCGGCGCGCGCCCAAGGTCCTGCTGCACGACCACCTGGACGGCGGGCTGCGCACGGAGACCATCGTGGACCTCGCGCGGGACGGCGGCTACGGAGATCTGCCGACCACCGACCCCGGGAACCTCCGCACCTGGTTCACCGAGGCGTCCAACTCCGGGTCGCTGGAGCGCTACCTGGAGACCTTCTCGCACACCGTCGGCGTCATGCAGTCGGAAGAGGCGCTGACCCGCGTGGCCTACGAGTGCGCCGAGGACCTGGCCCGCGACGGCGTGGTGTACGCGGAGGTCCGCTACGCGCCCGAACTGCACACCGCCACCGGGCTGTCCCTGGAGCGGGTCGTCGAGGCCGTCCTGGAGGGGTTCGCGCGGGGCGGCCGCGACCACGGCATCAGGGTCGGCACCCTCGTCACCGCCATGCGGCACCAGGCGCGCAGCATGGAGATCGCCGAGCTGGCCGTCCGCTACCGGGACGCCGGGGTGGTCGGGTTCGACATCGCGGGCGCCGAGGCCGGTTACCCGCCCACCCGCCACCTCGACGCCTTCGAGTACCTCCAGCGCGAGAACGCCCACTTCACCATCCACGCGGGCGAGGGCTTCGGGCTCCCGTCCATCTGGCAGGCCATCCAGTGGTGCGGCGCCGACCGGCTCGGCCACGGCGTCCGCATCATCGACGACATCACCGAGGACGAGGACGGGACGCCGAAGCTGGGCCGCCTGGCCGCCTACGTGCGCGACAAGCGGATCCCGCTGGAGATGTGCCCGACGTCCAACATCCAGACCGGCGCCGCCAAGTCGATCGAGGAGCACCCGATCGGGCTGCTGCGGCGGCTGAGCTTCCGCGTGACGGTCAACACCGACAACCGGCTGATGAGCGGGACCACGCCGTCCGAGGAGTTCGCCAAGCTGGTCGACGCGTTCGGCTACGGCTGGGACGACCTGCAGTGGTTCACCGTGAACGCGATGAAGTCGGCCTTCATCGACTTCACCGAGCGGCTGGAGCTGATCAACGGCGTGATCAAGCCCGGGTTCGCCGAGCTGCGGGCGGACCGCCTGGCATGATTCGGACATGACCCCGCTGCTGACGATACGGTCCACCGCCGCGCGGGTGGGCGCCTGGGCGTGGACGGCGTTCGCCGTGCTCAACCTCATCGACATCGCCTGGCGCGGGCGGGACATGGCCTCGGCGGTCATGGCCGGGGTGCTGCTGCTCGGCTGCGGCATCGCCTACGTCATGGGGCTGCGTCCCGCCGTGGTCGCCGACGAGGGCGGGGTGACCGTCCGGAACCCGCTGCGGGAGGCGCGGGTGCCGTGGGCGGCCCTGCGCGAACTCACGGGCGCCCACGCCCTGGTCTTCACGTTCGCCGACCCCGGGGCCCCCGACGGTGTGCGCGCGGTGAAGGCGTGGGTGCTGCAGACCTCGCCCCGCGCCCAGGCGAAGGCGGAGGCGCGGGCCGCACGCCAGAGCCGCGGCGCCCCGGAGGGGGCCGCCGCGAAGCTGAAGGGCCGCACGCCGACGACGTACGCCGCCCAGCAGCTCAACGAGATCGCCGACCGCCACCGCCCCAAGCGCAAGGAGAAGGGCGCGACGGCCACGAAGGAGACGGCGACCGGCGCGCTGGTCTGGTCGCGGACGGCGGTGGCCGCCCTCGCCGCCCCGGGCGCGCTGGTGGTCGTGACCGCCATCCTGGCCCTGGTCATTTAGCGCCTGGCTCGATGTGTCACCGCGCGAGCGCGTTACCTGGACGGTGATGCGACTGCGACGCAGGCCGGGACTTCGGAAACACAGCCTCGCCCTGGTGCTCTAGCCGGCGGGCAGCGCCAGCACGGCCGAGAGCGCGTCGCGCAGGGCGCCGAGGTCGGCGCCGGCCTCCGCGCGGGCGGCGGCCACGTCGTCCCCTTCCCCTACCGGGCGGACGATCTCCAGGTAGCACTTCAGCTTCGGCTCGGTGCCCGACGGCCGCACCACGATCCGCGCGGGCCCGCCCCCGTCCCTGGCGGCGAGCCGCAGCCGCAGGCCCTCGGTGGGCGGCAGGCCGTCCACGCCCTCCGCGAGGTCCTCGAAGCGCTCGACCGCGCGTCCCGCCAGCTCGGCCGGGGGATCGGCCCGCAGGCGGGCGACCGCCGCGGGGATCAGCGCGAGGTCGGTCACCCGGACCGACAGCTGCGCCGTGGCGTGCAGCCCGTACCGGCGGGCCTGGTCGTCCAGCAGGTCCACGAGAGTGCGGCCCTCGCGCGCCGCCTCCGCCGCCAGCGCCGCGACAGTCAGCGCCGCCCCCACCCCGTCCTTGTCCCGGACGATCCCGCCGACGCTGTAGCCCAGCGCCTCCTCGTACCCGAACACGATCCGGTCCCCGGGCCCGCCCGCCTTCATGATCCACTTGAAGCCGGTGAGGGTCTCCGCGAACCGCGCCCCGTGCGCCCGCGCGATCGACGCCGCCAGCGACGACGACACGATCGTCGTCACGACCATCCGGTCCGCTCCGGAGGTCCGGCGCAGCACGTGCTCGGCCAGCAGCCCGCCGACCTCGTCCCCGGTCAGCAGCCGCCAGCCGCCCGCGTCCGGCACCGCCACCGCGCACCGGTCCGCGTCCGGATCGTTCGCGATCACCAGATCGGCGCCGGAGCGGGCCGCCGCCTCCAGCGCCAGGTCCATCGCCCCCGGCTCCTCCGGGTTGGGGAACGCGACCGTGGGGAAGTCCGGATCCGGCTCGGCCTGCTCGGCGACCACCTCCGGAGCCGGGAACCCCGCCCCCTCGAAGGCGCGCAGCAGCACGTCCCGGCCCACCCCGTGCAGCGGCGTGTAGACCGCCCGCACGTCCCTCGCGTCGCCCAGCGGCAGCCCTGAGAGCGCCTGGAGGTACGCCTCCACGATCTCGTCGCCCAGGACCGTCCAGTCCTCGCCCAGCGGCAGCCCGTCCACCCGCCCGACCGCGTCGATCGCCGCCGAGATCTCCGCGTCCAGCGGCGGGACGATCTGCGCCCCGTCGCCCCAGTACACCTTGTAGCCGTTGTCCCGCGGCGGATTGTGGCTGGCGGTCACCATCACCCCCGCCGACGCCCCCAGACGCCGCACGGCGAACGCCAGCACCGGCGTCGGCAGCGGACGGGGCAGCAGCCAGGCCCGCAGCCCCGCGCCCGTCACGACCGCCGCCGTGTCCAGCGCGAACCGCTCCGACCCGTACCGCGCGTCGTAACCGATCACCACGCCGCCGTGGCCCAGCCGCGCGGCCAGCCCCGCGGCCGCCCGCATCACCGTCACCCGGTTCATCCGGTTCGGCCCCGCGCCCAGCTCGCCGCGCAGGCCCGCCGTACCGAACTCCAGCCGGGACCCGAAACGCTCCGCCAGCACCGCCTCGTCACCGGCCGCCAGGATCGCGCCCAGCTCCGCGGCCGTCTCCGGATCGGGATCCTGCGCCAGCCACTCCTCGGCACGGCGCCGCAACCCGACGTCCCCCACCGCTCAGACCTTGGGAAGCAGCGTGGCCAGCAACGCCCCCATGCGGCTCGCCGCCGCGCGCCCCGCGGCCAGCACCTCCTCATGGTCGAGGTGCCCCTCCGCCAGCCCCGCGGCGATGTTCGTCACCAGCGACACCCCCAGCACCTCGGCGCCGCCCTGCCGCGCCGCGATCGCCTCCAGCACCGTGGACATCCCCACCAGGTCGGCGCCCAGCGTCCGCAGCATCCGGATCTCCGCCGGCGTCTCGTACGTCGGGCCGCGGAACGCCGCGTACACGCCCTCCGCCAGCGCCGGCTCCACCTCCCGGGCCAGCTCCCGCAGCCGCTTCGAGTACACCTCGGTCAGGTCCAGGAACGTCGCCCCGGTCAGCGGGTTGCCGCCGGTCAGATTCAGATGGTCGGAGATCAGCACCGGATCCCCCACCTGCTGGTGCTCGGGACGCAGCCCGCCCGCCGCGTTCGTCAGCACCACGGCCCGCACCCCCGCCGCCACCGCGGTCCGCACCGCGTGCACCACCGGGTCGACGCCGAGCCCCTCGTACAGGTGCGTCCGCCCCAGGAACACCAGGGCGCGGCGGCCACCCACCTCGACCGCGCGCAGGCGCCCGGCGTGGCCCTCCACCGCGGGCGCCGCGAAACCCGGCAACTCGGTCACCGCGAACTCCGCCGCCGGCGCGCCCAGCGCGTCCGCCGCCGGAACCCAGCCCGACCCCATCACCAGGGCCACGTCGAAGGAATCGAAGGACGTCCGGTCGCGCAGCCGATCGGCCGCGGCCCGCGCCAGTGCGAAAGCGTCGTTGGTCACCAGCAGAACACTAGTCGCCGATCGACTTGCACGGCCGGTTGCGAAGATCCTTCACATAGTCGTCCGGAGCGCCCGCCGACTCCGCCGCGTCCGCGAGAATGCCCAGGTAACGGGCCGACGGCAGGCCGCCCTCGTAGTCGTCCAGGACGTACAGCCAGCACAGCACGTCCTCCTCCAGCGTGGAGACCCGCACCCGGATCTTCCGGTAGACGCCGAGGGCCGCGCCCTCCCAGGCGTCCAGCTCGGCCTCGTCCCACGCCGGAACGTCGTACAGCACGACGAAGACCTGCTCGCCGCCGTCCTCGACCACCGTGGCCAGGGCCCCGTCCCAGCCCACGTCCTGGCCGCCGAAAGTCAGCCGCCAGCCGGCCAGCCAGCCGGTGCCGCGCATCGGCGAATGCGGGGCCCGGGCCGCCATCTGCTCGGGATCCATGTTGGAGGCGTACGCCGCGTACAGTGCCACGGTCGCCAAGCGTACGTCAGGACCCCGCCCCCGCGGGGACCTCCCCGGGCGCGCCGCTGGTCCGGTCACCCCCGCGAGTGAGAAACAATGGGGTACGTGACCCGCATCGTGATCATCGGAGGAGGCCCGGGCGGCTACGAGGCCGCCCTCGTCGCGGCGCAGCTCGGCGCCGACGTGACCGTCGTGGAGCGCGACGGCCCCGGTGGCGCCTGCGTGCTCACCGACTGCGTGCCCTCCAAGACCCTCATCGCGACCTCCACCCGGATGGCGGTGATGTCGGAGTCGGAAGGGCTGGGCCTGCGGTTCAACGGCGGCCCCGACGGCATCGTCGGCGGCCTCGAGGTCGACCTGCCCACCGTCAACAAGCGGGTGAAGGACCTCGCCCGGGCCCAGTCGTTCGACGTCGCCGAACGGCTCGCCTACGAGGAGGTCAAGATCGTCCGGGGCGAGGCGCGCCTCGTCGAACCGCACGTCGTCGCCGTCGGCGAACGCCGCATCATCGCCGACGTCGTGCTGATCGCCACCGGCGCCACCCCCCGCGTGCTGCCCGGCTCCGAACCCGACGGCGAGCGCATCCTCAACTGGCGCCAGCTCTACGACCTCCCCGAACTGCCCGAGGAACTGATCGTGGTCGGCTCCGGCGTCACCGGCGCCGAACTCGCCGGCGCCTACCTGTCCCTCGGCTCCCGCGTCACCCTCGTCTCCTCCCGCGACCGCATCCTCCCCACCGAGGACGCCGACGCCGCCGCCGTCCTCCAGGAGGTCTTCCTCCGCCGCGGAATGAACGTCATGTCCCGGTCCAGGGCCGCCGGCGTGGAGCGTTCCGGCGACAGCGTGATCGTCACCCTCGAGGACGGCCGCAAGGTCGAGGGCTCCCACTGCCTCATGACCGTCGGCATGGAACCCAACACCCGCGGCATCGGCCTGGAGAAGGCCGGAGTCACCCTGAGCGCCCGCGGCTTCGTCGAGGTCGACAAGGTCTCCCGCACCAGCGTCCCCCACATCTACGCCTCCGGCGACTGCACCGGCATCCTCATGCTCGCCTCCGTCGCCGGCATGCAGGGCCGCATCGCCATGTGGCACGCCCTGGGCGAGGCCGTCACGCCCCTCAAACTGGGCTGGGTCTCCTCCAACATCTTCACCGACCCCGAAGTCGCCTCCGTCGGCGTCACCCAGAAGATGGTCGACCTGGGCGAAGTCAACGCCCGCACCGTGATGCTGCCCCTCTTCAGCAACGCCCGCGCCAAGATGCAGGGCTTCGAGGACGGCTTCGTCAAGGTGTTCTGCCGCCCGTCCACCGGCATCGTCCTGGGCGGCGTCATCGTCGCCCCACGCGCCAGCGAACTGATCCTGGGCGTCTCCGTGGCCGTCCAGCAGCACCTCACCGTCGACCAGCTGGCCCAGACCTTCGCCGTCTACCCGTCCCTCTCGGGCAGCATCACCGAGGCGTCAAGAAGACTGATGGCCGAACACGCGTTCTAGTTCTGGGGGCTGTGTTTACCTGGGGGGCCACCCCCCAGACCCCCAGGGCGGGGCGATCGGCCCCTTCGCTCGCCTGGGGGCTCGCTACGGGTCCGCCCACCCCGGCAAGGGGCTCCGCCCCCCTGCACCCCCCACCAACACCGCATGGTGAATTGAGGGGTCCACGGCCCCACAAGCCCATTGGTGGTGCGTGGACTTGTGGGGATTGAGGTTCCACGTATGGATGGCCGTTGGGGGGTGCAGGGGGGCGGAGCCCTCCCTGCCGGGGGCGTGGGGGCGGAGCCCCCACCGGGGGGTGCGTGCCCTGGAGCGAGCCTCCAGGCGAGCGCAAGGGCACGAACGCCCCGACCCGGGGGTCTGGGGGGTGGCCCCCCAGATGAACACTGCTAGAAGCCGCCGCCGAAGTCGCCGCCGCCGAAGTCCCAGCCGCCGCCCACGTCGCCGCCGTCGCCGCCGAAGCCGCTCATGGCGCCCGCGTCGGCGTAGCCGCCGCCGAAGCCGCCGCTCATCATGGAGCCGAGCATGGTGCCGATCATCATGCCGCTGAGCAGGTCGAGGCCGCCGTACGAGGCGTAGTAGCCGCCCGCGTAGGGGGCGTAGGCCGGGCCCGCGTCGTAGTACGGGCGGCGGCCGTCGCCGTAGGGGACGAGTCGCACGTCCGGGTCCTGGCCCTTGAGTACGCGCTGGGCGTCGGCGTCGCAGGCGGGGACGGAGCGGGCGACGCCGCCTGGGGGCGCCCAGGTGACGTCCTTGACGGAGGGGCCGTGCTGCGGGTTGAAGAAGCACGGTGCGCGGCGCTGAGGGACCTCCTCGCCGGCGAGGCGGGCCCGGGTGGCGGTCATGTAGTAGCGGCCGTTCTCCAGGGCGGTGGTGACGTCCTCCATGTCGGTGGGCCTGGCGGCGCGGTCGGTGGCGGTCTTGGCGTCGTCGTAGGAGTTCATGGCCCGCTCGTAGTCGCGGCGGGTGTCGGGGTCGAGGCCGTGGTCCATGACGTCGAGGTCGAGGGCGGCGATGTCCTCGCCGAGCAGGATGACGTCCTCCTCGACGCCCTTCTTGAGCTCGGCCATCTGCCGGGCCTCGCGCTCGCGGCGGCGCTTGCCGGCGACGAGGAAGGCGCCGAACGCGCCGGCCATGATCAGGACGACCACGCTGAGCGTGACGAAGCCGCTGATGGTGCCGGAGCGGGCCTTGGCGTCGGCCTGCTGCTCGGCGTGGCCGGCGAACGCGGTCAGGCGGGCCTGGGCGTTGCCGCTGCCGGGGTCGGACCGGGCGATGAGCCGGTTGATCTCGCCGCTGTCGAACATCTTGGAGATGCCGGTCATGCGGGTGCCGTCGGCGGTGATGGCGACGTAGGTGTCGCCCTTGTCCACGCGGTCCTTGACGCCGACGAGCATGCGGCCCATGGCCTGCTGGCCGACGCCGTTGCGGACCACGACGGCGCGGATGTCGGCGTCGGGGCTGCCGTTGAGGGACGCCAGGACGGCGTTCTGGTCGATGGTGACCTGGCCGCGGGCGTCCTGGGTGACGTAGAGCCTGGACGAGGCGAGGCCGTTGGCGATGGTGGAGGGGTTGTCGTCCGCCTGGGCGGGCGCGGCGAAGCCGAACAGCAGCACGAGTGCGGCGGCGGCGACCGCCGCCAGCGCGCCGCGGCGTACCGCCCGCTGCCCCCGGGGTTCGGTGTTCATGATTAGAGTCTGCCTCCTCACCAGGTAGACGAGCAGACCCAGCCGTCCGTTCCGACTAACAGGGACATACCCGATTCGCATCACGGAACCGCCCTAAATACCGCAACAGAACAGGCCCCCGGTTCCCGGGTCCGGGAGCCGAGGGCCTGCTGGGGTGTCGTGCTCAGGCGTCCTTGATCTCGCAGATCACGGCGCCGTTGGAGACGGTCTGGCCGACCTCGGCCGCCAGCCCGGTGACGGTGCCGGCCTTGTGCGCGTTCAGCGGCTGCTCCATCTTCATGGCCTCCAGGACCACGATCGGGTCGCCGGCCGCCACGGTCGCGCCCTCCTCGGCGACCAGCTTGACGATCGTGCCCTGCATCGGGCTGACCAGCGCGTCGCCGGACGCCTGGGCCTTGCCGCCCTTCTTGCCGGCCCGCCGCTTGGCGGGGGCGGAGGCGCCGGCCGCGGGCGCGGCGGAGGCGCCCAGGCCGGCGGGCAGTACGACCTCGATCCGCTTGCCGCCGACCTCCACGGTCACCCGCTCGCGGTCGCCCGCCGCCTCGTCCTCGGCGACATCGCCCTCGTAGGGGGGCAGGTTGTTGTCGAACTCGGTCTCGATCCACCGGGTGTGGACGGAGAACGGCTCCGCGTCGTCGTCGGGGATGAAGGCGGGGTCGTCCAGCACGGCCTTGTGGAAGGGGAGCACGGTCGGCATCCCCTCGACGGTGAACTCGGCCAGGGCGCGCCGGGAGCGTTCGACGGCCTGGCGCCGGGTCGCGCCGGTCACGATCAGCTTGGCGATCATGGAGTCGAACTGCTGCGGGATGGTCTGGCCCTCCACGCAGCCGGTGTCCAGCCGCACGCCCGGGCCGGACGGCGGCTGCCAGGCGGTCAGGGTGCCCACGGCGGGCAGGAAGTTGCGGCCCGGGTCCTCGGCGTTGATCCGGAACTCGATCGAGTGGCCGCGCAGCTCGGGGTCGCCGTAGCCCAGCTCCTCGCCGTCGGCGATCCGGAACATCTCCCGGACCAGGTCGATCCCGGCGACCTCCTCGGTCACCGGGTGCTCCACCTGGAGCCGGGTGTTGACCTCCAGGAAGGAGATCGTGCCGTCCTGGCCGACCAGGAACTCGCACGTCCCCGCGCCCACGTACCCGGCCTCCTTCAGGATGGCCTTGGACGAGTTGTAGAGCAGGTCCATCTGCTCCTTGCTCAGGTAGGGCGCCGGGGCCTCCTCCACGAGCTTCTGGTGGCGGCGCTGCAGCGAGCAGTCGCGGGTGGAGACGACCACCACGTTGCCGTGCTTGTCGGCCAGGCACTGGGTCTCCACGTGCCGGGGACGGTCGAGGTAGCGCTCCACGAAGCACTCGCCCCGCCCGAACGCCGACACGGCCTCGCGCACCGCCGACTCGTACAGGTCGGCGACCTCGTCCAGCGCGCGGGCCACCTTCAGGCCGCGCCCGCCGCCGCCGAACGCCGCCTTGATCGCGATCGGCAGGCCGTGCTCCTCGGCGAAGGCCACGACCTCCTCGGCCCCCGATACCGGGTCCTTGGTGCCGGCGACCAGCGGCGCCCCGACCTTCTGCGCGATGTGCCGGGCCTGCACCTTGTCGCCCAGCGCGGTGATCGCGGCGGGCGGCGGACCGATCCAGATCAGCCCGGCCCCCTCCACCGCGGCCGCGAAATCGGCGTTCTCGGCCAGGAAGCCGTATCCGGGGTGGACGGCGTCGGCGCCGGCGTCCACCGCGATCTTCAAGAGCTTGTCGATGTCCAGGTAGCTGTCGGCGGCGGTCTGCCCGCCCAGGGCGTGCGCCTCGTCGGCGACCCGAACGTGCAGCGCGTCCAGGTCCGGCTCGGCGTACACCGCGACACTGGCGAGCCCCGCATCGCGACAGGCACGGGCTATACGGACCGCGATCTCACCGCGGTTGGCGATCAGGACCTTGCGCACGTGGGTCTCCTCCCTCAACCTCGCACGCGCAGTCTAGATAATCCCGTTTTCGTGACTTCGGTAAGGGGCTCCTTTGGGGCTCTCGTGCCCCTCGCGCCGCTGGAAGGCGGGCCCGCGCGGGGCCCGCCCCATGCGTCACTTCCCGTACCGCCGCCTGAACTTCTCGACCGCGCCGGTCGAGTCCAGGACCCTGGTCCGGCCCGTGTAGAACGGGTGGCTGGCCGAGGAGACGTCCACGTCGATCACGGGGTAGGTCCGGCCGTCCTCCCACTCGATCGTCCGCTCGCTCGTGGCGGTGGATCGGGTGAGGAAGGCGTGTCCGGCGCCCCGGTCGCGGAAGACGACGGCCCGGTACTCGGGGTGAATGTTCTTCTTCATCGCTACCTCCTGACCGGCCCAACAGGATGATAACCATTTTCATTCCCTGGTCGCCGGGGCCCGGGTGTATCTTCGCGGGGGATCAGCCGACGAGCGGGAGTCCGATGGCCCTCCACAGGACACGCCTGGGCCTGGCGCTCCTCGCCATGGCCGTCTGCGCCGTACCGCCCTCCTCGGCCGTGGGCCTCGACACCCCCACGGTGGACGACGACACCCGGCGCCAGCTCACCGTGGTGGCCAGCACCCTCGTCCAGTACCGCTCCCAGGCGCTCGTGGAGAAGGGCCGGCACGACCGCCGGCACGTCCCCACCGAGATCCTCGGCGTCGAGATCGCCCCGCGCCTGGCCCGCGTCCAGGAACGCGCCGCGCGCGAGCTGGAGAACCGCAACCGCGCCCCCGTCGAGGGCGGCCCCGCCTTCACCGGCGCCCGGACCCGCCTGGACGCGGCCCGCGCCGTCCGCACCGGCGACCGCATCACCCTCGACGCCGTCGAGCACACCGAGGTCCGGTACGAGACGGGCAAGGTCACCCAGTCGGTCCGCCGCCGCTTCGAGTTCACCGCCGTCGGCGAGGCGATCATCCTCACCGGCGAGCGCGTCGTCGATCCGGCCGCCCGCCCCATCAACGACCCCGATCCCCGCTGAAAAGCCCGGCCCGCGACCTGCGAATTCATTGACCTGGGGTCATAGCCGACGTCAGGAACGCGTCCGGGCTGGCCGGATCCGGACAGCACGGGCGGCAGGGAAATACGGCACAATCAACAGCCATGATCGGCGGTCGGCTGGATTATTGTGAACGATGAGTCGTAGGCTGTCGGCATTGCCTGGAAAGCATTCGCAAGGCCTGTGGCCGTTCCGGCGACGAAAGGGTCGATCATGACCGACAAGAGGGGCGCCAGCATCGGGGCGCTGGAAGACCTGTCCCGCATGTTCAGCAAGCACTCCCGCAACCTGGACGCTCTGATCAAGGACCTGAACGGTCGCACCGTGAGCAGCCAGGAGATCTGGTGGGGCCCGCAGGCGGACCGGTTCCGCGCGGCCTGGATGGAGGCCAAGAGCGCCTTCGACAAGATGGCCGTCGCGCTGGAGCAGGGCAGTCAGGACATCAAGCGCTCGCAGCAGAACATCGAGGCGGCCACCCGCTGAGGCCCGTCTCCCCCTGACCCGCGGGTCCCGGCCCATCCCCCCGAGGCCGGGACCCGCGCTCTTTTCCGGATGCCCGGCCCGTGAGCGGGAATGACTCCCGCCATGGGGGACGACCTTTCGACCGAGCGGGCCGATCTGCTGGCCGCGCTCGCCAAGCAGCGGCATTTCCTGCGCTTCACCGTCCGCGACCTGACCGACGAGCAGGCAGGGCGGCGCACCACCGTGAGCGAGCTCTGCCTGGGCGGCCTGATCAAACACGTCGCTGCCGTCGAGCGGGGCTGGGGGGACTTCATCCTGGAGGGCCCCTCGGCGATGGGCGCCTTCTCGGAGATGACCGAGGAGGACTTCCAGCGGCGCGCCGACCAGTTCCGGATGCTCCCCGGCGAGACCCTCGCGGCCGTCCTGGACGAATACGCCGAGGTCGCCGCCCGGACCGACGAACTGGTCGCCGGCCTGCCCGACCTGAACGCCGCGCACCCGCTTCCCGAGGCCCCCTGGAACCCGCCCGGCGAACAGTGGTCGGCCCGCCGGGTCCTTGTGCACATCGTCGCCGAAACAGCCCAGCACGCCGGCCACGCCGACATCATCCGAGAATCCCTGGACGGCGCCCAATCCATGGCCTGACCTGGGCCGACTCCGCCGTCCCGAGGCTCTCGGCCCGCGCCCGAGGATGGGTGGCCGCGCATTTCCGTATCGGGATTACGGTGTGTTCATTCCTCTGTTCCGGGGCGGGGCAAATTGAATGGCCGGGGCGGGGGAGGGGTGGATAGGTTCGGCGGCATGGGGAAGTTGCCGGAGTTTTATGTGGCGGTGGACGTCGAGGCGGACGGGCCGATTCCGGGGCCTTACAGCATGATCTCGCTGGGGATGGCCGTGGTCGGGCGGGACGATCTGCGGTTCTACACCGAGGTGCGGCCCATCTCGGACGAGTTCGTGCCGGAGGCGCTGGCGGTGTCGGGCCTCGACCGTGACCGGCTGGTGCGGGAGGCGCCGGAGGCGGCTGAGGCGATGGCTGCCGCGGCCAAATGGATCAACGGCCTGCGGAAGGAAGGGCGGCCGGTCTTCCTGGCCGGGCCCGCGGTGTTCGACGGCATGTTCGTGCACTGGTACTTCATGCGGTTCCTCGGCAAGAGCCCGTTCAATGCCAGTGGGGCAGGGATCGACCTGCGCAGCTACTGGATGGGCCTGGACGGCTGCGAATGGGTGAGCACGCGCAAGAGCGTCATCATGCAGAAGCTGGGCATCAGCCTTCCGCACACCCATCACGCGGGTGAGGACGCGGCGGAGCTGGCGGCGGTGTTCGAGGCCGTCCTGGCTTCCCGGGCGGGCGAGTAGGGGCTGGTCAGCGGGGGGAGCCCGCGGAGTCTCCGCCGACCGGGGGCGGGAGCGCGACCTGGATGCCCGTGGTCAGACCGGAGGCGACGAAGAGGCCGCGGCCCGTGGGGCCGCCCAGGGAGGCGTTGCGGGGGAGGCGCAGGCCGAACAGGTCGCCGTCCTCGGGGCTGTCGACCGAGAGCAGGACGCCGGAGCGGGCGCGGCGGGCGTCGGAGAGGAAGCCGCGGTAGCCGCGGCCGAGGTCCTCGGTGGTGCCGCCGATGACGACGGCGTGCTCGCCGTCGCGGGCGGTGCGGAGGATGTCGCGGAGGGAGTCGTCGAGTTCGGTCTCGTCGAGGAGTTCGGCGTCGTCCACCACGACGACGTAGCGGTGCTCGTCGCCGATGGCGGCGATGAGGTCGTCGGCCTCGGAGTCGCCGGTGAGCAGGCCCAGGACGCCGGGACGGCCCGCCAGCAGGCGCAGCGGTGAACGGCGCGGGGTGACCAGGACGACCGGGACGAGCCCTCCGGCGACGGTCGGGTCCAGGAAGGAGTGCACGATCGTGCGGAGCGTGGTGGAACGGCCGGAGCGGGGCGGGCCCGCCACCACGAACCCCGGGCCTTCGTTCAGCAGGTCGATGCCGACGGGGGCGAGGGTGTCCCCGCCAACGCCGACGAGGGTCCAGAGCGGGGACGGGGCCAGGAAGTCCTGGTCGAGTGCCATCGCCTCCCGGTAGGTGACGCGGACGGGCAGTTCGTCCACGTGGATGGGGCGTTGCCTGCGCGGAAGCCGCCCGTAGCGGGTGACGCAGGCGCGGGCCAAGTCCTGGAGGGCCGCGACCTGGGCGGTGCCGGACGGGTCGTCGCCGAGCAGGCCGATCTGCGACTCGCGCAGGGGGACGCCGGGAGTGAGGAGTTCCAGCGCGCGTCCGGGCGGCATCGACGCGGGGACCTGCTTCTCCTGGACGCCCGCGTACCCGTAGTCGTTGGGGTCGGCCATGCGCAGGATGAGGCGGCGGTCGAACACGGTGGAGATCTGCCCGCTGAGGCCGGTGCGGTCGCCGGTGAAGACGGCGCGCAGTCCCACGGACGCGCCTTCGCGCAGGAGGCGGAGGACGGCGTCGACCAGGCGGCCGTAGTCGTAGTTCTCGAACGCGCCGATGAAGCCCTCCCAGCGGTCCAGCAGGAGGACCATGTAGGGGAGGCGGTCGGTGGCGGCCACGGAGGCGCGCTGTTCGGTGAGGGACGCGAAGCCCGCTTCGGCCAGGAGTTGCTGGCGCCGGGCCACTTCGGCGGCGAGCGCGGTCAGGAGGCGTTCGCAGCGGTCGAGCTGGTCGCGCGTTACGACGGCGCCGCAGTGCGGGAGCCCGACCAGGGGGAGCAGCGCGTTCGCTCCGCAGTCGACGGCGTACAGGTGCACGTCGTAGGGCGAGCACGCGCCCGCCAGGGAACCGGCGATGGTGCGCAGGGCGGTGGAGCGTCCCGACTGCGCGGACCCCGCCAGGTAGAGGTGGCCGCCGTTGGCGAGGTCCAGGCTGAGCGGCTCCCTGCTCTGCACGGCGGGCAGGTCGGTGATGCCGAACGGGATCGGGGGGACGTCGACCACCGAGCCGCCGGCCGCCGTACGGGGCGCCAGGCGGACCTGCTCCGGCAGTGGGTTGAGCCAGGGGGACGGCTGGCGCGGGATATCGGCGCGCCGGGCGGCCTCGTCGACGGCGTGGACGAGCACGGCCAGGTCGGTGACCATCGTGTCGTCGGCGGCCTCGCGCGGGGCGGGCATAGGGCGGCCCAGGCCCTGCCACGGCACGGGCAGCACGGTCGCCTGGTCGGAGGCCGTCGCACCGGGACGCCGTCCGCCCACGCGCGCGGACTGGACGGCGTGCAGCTCTGAAGCGCCCGACCGGATGTAGCAGCGGCCGGGGGTCGCCTTGGAGATGCCGGCGGCCTCTGCTGCGTCCAGCACGTCGGTGGACTCGTCGGGGTCGGTGACGCGCAGCGCTATGCGCAGGTTGGTGTTGGCGCGGATGTCGGCCGTGACCACGCCCGCGGGACGCTGCGTGGCGAGGATGAGGTGCACCCCCAGGGAACGCCCCCGGCGCCCGATGTCGACCAGGCCCGCCACGAAGTCGGGCAGTTCGGTGACCATGGCGGCGAACTCGTCGATGACCAGGACGAGCCTGGGCATCGGCGCCAGGGCCGGGGTGCGGGCCCGGAGGTCGTTGTAGTCCTCGATGTCCTTGGCGCCCGCGTGCAGCAGCATCTCCTCGCGGCGGCGCAGCTCGGCGGCCAGCGATTCCAGGGCGCGTTCGGTGGCGTGGCCGTCGAGGTCGGTGACCATGCCGACGGTGTGGGGGAGCCTGGCGCAGTCCTTGAACGCGGCGCCGCCCTTGTAGTCGATGAGGACGAACGTCATCTCGTCCGGGCGGTTGGCCACGGCCAGGGACGCGATGAGGGTCTGGAGCAGCTCGGACTTGCCGGCGCCGGTGGTGCCGGCGATGAGGCCGTGGGGCCCGTCGGCGCGCAGGTCGATCCGGTGCGTGCCGTCGGTGCCGAGCCCGATGGGGACGCGGGTGGTGCGGCCGCCCGTGCGCGCCCACGACGCCAGGACGTGCTCCGCCGTGGGGGTGGCCATGTCGAGCACGTCCAGGAGCCGGACATTGGACGGGATGGCCTCCGCGGCGTCCTCACGCGACACGTCCCGCACCGGGGCGAGCGCGCGCGAGACGCGGTCGGTCCACGCGGGGGAGACCTGGTCGGCCAGCACCGGCCCCAGCACGTCGAGGCCGCGGCCGCGGAGCCGCAGCGTTTCGGGGCTCTGCGGATCCCAGGCGGCGACGGCCGTGCACTCCTCGGGCAGGAGGCGTTCCTCGTCGTCCACGCAGATGGCGTACAGGCCGTACTCCGGGCCGCGCGACAGGAGCATGGGCATCCCCGGGACGCGCCGCAGCGCGCGGGCTCCGTCCAGCACGATGAGGATGTTGTACGGGACGTTCTCGGCCGGCTTGCCCTGCCCGAAGTAACCGGAGGACGCCTGCGCCGTGCGGCGCCGCTCCGTCACCCGTATGGCGAGCTCGGTGATGCGGTGCGCGACCGACTCCGGGTCGGTGCCCACCAGGGCCATGCACTCCTCGCCCTCGCGCGGCGCGCAGTGCGGCAGCCACCGCACCCAGTTCCACTCCTCGCCCGCGTCCTGGTCGGCGCTGAGCACCACGATGGCCAGGTCGCGGGGGCTGTGCAGGACGGCGGCCTGCGCCACCATCCAGCGCGCGAGCGCGCGTGAGGCGTGCCGCGGACCCGTGAGGCCGATGACTCCGAGCTGGGGCAGGGGCAGCGCGACCGGCACGAGATGCGCCGTGGGCACGCGCACGTCGCCCAGTTCAGGATCGGCGGGAACGGACCGGTCGTCGTCGAGCCCGGCGAGTTCGATCCGCGCGGGCAGGTCGGCCAGGCCCAGACGCAGGTGCAGCGTGTCCTCGTCGGTGATGCGGCGTTCCCACAGGCGCCGCCTGGGACCGGTGGCGGTGAGCAGCACTTCGGCCGGGTCGGGGTGGACGGTGCGCCGTTCGGCCTCGTCCTCCTTGCGCAGCCGGTCGAGCCTGCCCCCGAACTCGGCGACCTTGCCCTGGTACTCCTTCAGCGCCTTCTTGTACGACTTGCGCCCGTGCACCCGGTCGCCGATCCACTCGCCCACCGTCATCACGGGCCAGGCGAGCGCGAACAGCGCCCACCACCACTGCCCCAGGGCGAAGGCCATGACGAGACCGAACGCGGAGAACAGCAGCGCGCCGAAGAGGCGCAGGCGTTCGCGCGGATTGCGTTCGGGACGCTTGGGCACCTCCAGGCGGCGCTCGCGCCCGGCGGGGTTGAGGCGCGGCGGGCGGTTGAACGCGAGCCCGCCCTCGGGCAGCGGCTCCAGGTGGGCGTCGGGGGCGGCGCTGCGGGCGAGGGTGAGGATGGTGGAGCCGACGGCCAGCATGCCCCCGTCGGGCCACGCCGTCGCGCCGGAGAGCGGCTCGCCGTCCAGCAGCGCGCCGCCGCCCATGGCCTGCGAGGTCGACTCGACCTGGACGTCGCCGCGCCCCACCGTGACGCGCAGCGCCCGCGCCGGGACGGCGGGATCGTCGATGGTCACGTCCACGTCGCCGCCCGACCCGAGCGCCGCGGCGCCGAGCCCGAGCCGGTGCACCGTGCCCGCGGCGGGCCCGGCGACCACGCGCACCTCGACCACCCCGGTGGGCTCGGCCAGGACGGTGGCGGCGGCGGTGCGCTGCTCGACGGCCACGACGGCGCCGTCCCGCAGTTCCCGGACGGCGCGGGCCTGCGGGTCGAGCATCCGCCCGTCCATCCACAGCGCCGCGCCCGCGCCGCCGGCCCCGCTCGCGCCGTTCGCGCTCGGGGCCGGGCGAGAACCGTCCGCCGCCAGCACCGCGCCGGAACCGCCCGCGGCGAGCTTCGGCAGCGACTCCTTCGAGAAGCGCGGCTTCAGCGGGACCGGGCCCGGCCCCCTGCCCGCGGGAACGCCTTCGCCGTCCGCGCCGCCGAGCGCGGCGGACAGCGACCGGGCGACGCTGCCGACGGTCACCTCGGAATCGAGGTCGATCACGACGTCCCGGGGCCCCTGGCCGGTCAGTGCCGTGAACGAGATCCGCATTCGAGCCCTCCCTGGCGCGCCGCCGCTCGGGTCAGCTTAATAATTCGGCCCGCCCGGCGAGGCGGAGCTTGCGGTCTTGCCCGCGAAGGGCGCCCATGGCCTTACCCGCGGTACTTACGCGCCTTGCCTCGCCGTACAAGGTGATGTTGCTCCCATGGCATATCCGTTCCGTAATAGCAGAAATCGGCCACGAGTTGTCAGTGATTTCTGTGACTGTTCGTAAGAAAGCATGTGATCAGCGTCAATGCTGGTCAAGGGTGTGCATCACGTTACGGCCAGGCTTCACCTCGCCGAATCCATTGACGCGGCATGACCGGCACCGCAAGCATGGATCGCCCGGTGAAACGGGGATCCCGCGGGGGGCGGGGCCCGCAGGGGCGGGAAGGGAGCGCGTGGGCAGTCCCATGAAGTCCAACCAGTCGGCCGTCGCGGGCGGCATCGCGACCAGTCCGGCCGGCGGCCAGGGCGGCGACGGCCTCGGCCGGTCGGGGCTGGGCGCCTCGGGCGGGCAGCGGCTCCCGGTCGCCCCGCGCGAACGCAAGCCCGCGCTCGCGGCGCTGGCGGTGCTCCTCATCCTCGGCGGCGCGCTCACCAGCGCCTACCTGGTCATGGCCAGCGGGCAGCGGGTCTCGGCGATCCGGGTCGCCCAGCCGGTCGCGGCCGGGCAGCGGATCCCGCTCAGCGCACTCGAAGAGGTGCAGGTCAGCGATACCGGCGCCGACTACTACATCAACTGGACCGAGCGCGCCGCGGTGGCCCGCGCCTACGCCGCCGTCCCGCTCGTCCAGGGCGCGCTGCTCACCAACCGCATGGTCAGCCGCACCGACGACGCCGCCAAGGGCCGGGTCGTGCTCGGGCTGGCGCTCAAACCCGGCCAGTTCCCCTCGCGCGGGCTGGAGACCGGCAAGCGGGTCAGCCTGTACGCGGTCGGCGGCGGCACCGGCGGCGGCCCCCGCGCCGGCACCGTCCTGTCGGCGGACGCGATCGTGGTGGGCGTGTCGCAGGGCGGCGACAGCGGCCGGCTGCGCGGCGACCAGACCACGGTGGACGTGGCGGTGCCGCCCAACGAGGCCCCCGCGGTGACCCAGGCCGCCTCGGCCGGCTCGGTCGCGGTCGCGCTGATCCCGGAGGGCACCCGGGTGACCGGTGGCGGCCAGCCGCAGCAGCCGCCGCCCAGCACCGAGCGTCCCGCGCAGCCGGAGGGCTCGCAGAGTCCCCCGGCCGGAGGCGGCGGCCAGACCCCCGCGCAGAACGGCGGCGGCACGACCGGCGGGACCGGCGGCGCGAACGGCGGAACGACCGGCGCACCGAGAAGCGCACCGAACCAGGGTCCGGGCGGCGGCCAGGCCCCGAACGGCACGGGCGGGGACTGACCGTGGCACTCATCGCGCTCGCGGCCGACAAGGGGGCGCCGGGCGTCACGACGGCGGCCGTCGCGCTCGGCGCGGTCTGGCCGCGTCCCGTGCTGGTCGCCGAGTGCGACCAGGCCGGCGGCGACCTCGTCTACCGGCTGCCGGCCGCCGCCGACGACCCCGCCGGACGGGGCGGGGCGCGCGACGGCGGCATGCTCAACCCGTCCCGCGGCCTGCTCAGCCTGGCCGCCACCGCCCGCCGCGGGCTGCGCCCCGACCAGATCGCCGAGCACTGCCAGCGGCTGGTCGGCGGGCTCGACGTGCTGGTCGGGATCACCAACGCCGAGCAGGCGCAGGCCATGACCTGGCTGTGGGGCCCGCTCGGGCGGGCGTTCGCCGGGCTGTCCCCGGTGGACGTGCTGGCCGACTGCGGCCGGCTCGGCGCCGGAGCCCCGCTGAACGACCTGCTGCGCGAGGCCGACATGGTCGTCCTGTTCACCCGCGCGACCCTGGAGCAGGTGGCCCACCTGCGCGAGCGCGTGGCTGCGCTGGCGTCCGAGCTGCGCGGCGGCCCGCCGATCGGGGTGGTCGTGCTGGCCGATCCGCGCGACTTCCGCGCCTCGATCGCCGAGGTCGACCGGATCGTCGCGGGCGTCCAGAGCCGGCTGCAGGGCCAGGACGCCGCGTCCCCCGGCGGCCCCGGGCCCGGGTACGGTCCCGCGCCGCCCCCGGTGGCGGTGCTGGGCGGGCTGGCGCTCGACCCCAAGGGCGCGGAGCTGCTGTCCGGGCGGTGGGGCGGGCGGCTCGACCGCTCGCTGCTGATCCGTTCGGCGCGCGAGGTCGCGGCCACGCTCATCGGCCGCCTCGGCACCGCCGTCCACGCCGGCCCCGTGCCGCCCGCGGCCCAGGCCGTCCCCGGCGCACCGCCCGCTCCCGGGCATCCTCCCCAACCCCACGAACGACCCGGCGTCCAGGAACCGCTCGCGCGACCGCCCGAGCGGCAGCAGTACCAGGAGGGGAGGCTCTAGGTGGATCACGGCCTGGTCAAGCGGCTGCGCCAGGAGGTCGGCGACCGGCTGGCCCAGCAGCGCCGCCTCGACGCCGCGAGCGGCCTCCCGCCCATGACCGGGGAGGACGAGCGGCAGTTCGCGCGCGCCCTGATCGGCCAGGTGCTGGAGGAGTTCGCGCGCGGCGAGATCACCTCCGGGCGGCGCCCGCCGAACGCCGAAGAGGAGGAGGCGCTGGCCGCCGGCGTGCACGCGGCGCTGTTCGGCGTCGGCCGCCTCCAGCCGCTCCTCGAGGACCCCGAGATCGAGAACATCGACATCAACGGCTGCGACCGGGTCTTCATCGGGTACGCCGACGGCCGCGAGGTCATGGGCGAGCCGGTGGCCGAGAGCGACGAGGAGCTGGTCGAGCTCATCCAGATCCTGGCCGCCTACAGCGGGCTGTCGTCGCGGCCGTTCGACACCGCCAACCCGCAGCTGGACCTGCGGCTGCCCGACGGCTCCCGGCTGTCGGCGGTGATGGACGTGACGGTGCGGCCCGCGCTGTCGATCCGCCGCGCCCGCCTGGGCAAGGTGTTCCTGTCCGACCTGGTCGGCAACGGCACGTTCACCCCCGAGATCGGGCACTTCTTCAAGGCCGCCGTGCACGCCCGCAAGAACATCATGCTCGCCGGGGCCACCAACGCCGGGAAGACCACCCTGCTGCGCGCCGTCGCCAACGAGATCCCCGCGCACGAGCGGCTGATCACCGTGGAGCGGGCGCTGGAGCTGGGCCTGGACGCCTTCCCCGAGCTGCACCCCAACTGCGTCGCCTTCGAGCAGCGGCTGCCCAACTCCGAGGGGCAGGGCGCGATCTCGATGGCCGAGCTGGTCCGCCGGTCGCTGCGGATGAACCCGTCCCGGGTCATCGTCGGCGAGGTGCTCGGCGACGAGATCGTCACCATGCTGAACGCGATGACGCAGGGCAACGACGGTTCGCTGTCGACCATCCACGCCAACTCCTCGATGGAGGTCTTCAACCGGATCGCCACGTACGCGATCCAGTCGGAGGAGCGGCTGCCGGTCGAGGCGACGCACATGCTGATCGCGGGCGCCATCGACTTCGTGGTGTTCATCGAGAAGCGCAACGAGTACGCGCGGGGCGGGCGGCTGCGCCGGTTCGTCTCCAGCGTCCGCGAGGTGACGGGCGCGGACGGCCGGGTGCTGTCGTCGGAGATCTTCGCCGCCGGGCCGGACGGCGTCGCCGTGCCCGCCGCGCCGATCGCCTGCGCCGACGAGCTCGCCGAGTTCGGCTACGACGTCGCCGCCGGAGGTGCCTGGTGACGCTCCCGACGTCGAGCGGAGCGCGGTGATGTACGCGCCCGACGTGCTGCTGGCCATCGCCGCCGGCGCGCTCGCCGGCGGCGGGCTCCTGCTGCTGGCCCTGGCGATCCGCGGGCTGCCCGCCCGCTCGGGGCCGCCGCCCAGGCGCAGCCGCGAGGAGCTGGTGAAGACCCTCACCACCCGCACCGCGCTCGCCGTGATCGTCGGCCTGGCGGTGCTGGTCGTCACCCGGTGGCCGATCGCGGCCGCGGGCACCGGCGTGCTCGTCCTGGCCTGGAACGGCCTGGCGGGCGGCGCGTCGGAGGAGCGCCGCAGCATGGCGCGGCTGGAGGCGCTCGCCGCGTGGACGGAGTCGCTGCGCGACACCATCGCCGGCGCGGTCGGCCTGGAGCAGGCCATCCCCGCCTCGCTGCGCGCCTCCTCGCCCGTCCTGCAGCAGCCGCTGCGCACGCTGGTCGACCGGATGCACACCCGCGTCCCGCTGCCGGACGCGCTGCGCCGCTTCGCCGACGACCTGGACGACCCGTCCGCCGACCTGGTCATCGCCGCGCTGATCCTGAACGCCAAGCTGCGCGGCCCCGGGCTGCGCGACATGCTCGGCGCGCTGGCCGGGTCCGCGCGCGCCGAGCTGGACATGCGCCGCCGGGTCGAGGCCGACCGGCGCGCCACCCGCCGCAGCGTCCGCATCGTCGTCGGCGTCTCGGTCGGGACGGCGATCGGCCTGGCCGTCTTCAACCACTCCTACGTCGAGCCGTACGACGACCTCCTCGGCCAGCTCGTGCTGTGCCTGGTGATCGCGCTGTACGGGGCGGGCTTCCTGTGGCTGCGGCGCCTGGCCAAGTACGAGATGCCCAGCCGCTTCCTCACCACGTCCGGTACGGCCCGTCCGGGGGTTCCGGGGGAGGTGCCCACGACGTTCGCCGCCTGGCAGTCCAAGGGCGCGGCCAAGGACGGCCAGAGCGTGCTGCGCGGCCGCCACACGATGGACGCGGGCGGAGGCGGTGCCCAGTGAGGGAACCGACCGGAACCGCGCAGCCCGGGGCGTTGTGCGCGGCATGGGGATGGTGTGACCATGGCCGGACGTCGCTTCTTCGTCGGGGTGGTGTGACGTGACCGGTCCGTTGCTCGCGGGCGCCCTCGTGGGCGCCGGGCTCTACCTGTTCGTCCGCGCCATCTTCCCGGCCCGGCCGGGGCTGTCGGCCCGGCTGGCCGCCTTCGACGCCGCCCGCCGCCGCGACCTGGACGACGCCGACGCCCGCCGCATGTCGCCCAGCCACGACAAGGTCGGCACGCTGCGCGCGAAGGTCGGCGCGGAGCTGGCCCGGTACTGCGAGTCGCGCGGCTGGAAGCTGCGCTCGATCCGCGCCGACCTGGCCATCACCGAACGCTCCCTGGAAGGCTTCCTGGCCACCAAGTTCCTGCTGCCGGCGGGCGCGCTGCTGGTCATCCCGGTCGTGGTGGCCTACTTCGCGCTGCTGGGCGCCGGGGTGTCGTTCCAGGTCCCGGTGTGGATCTGCGTGTTCTTCGCGGTGCTGTTCTTCTTCTTCCCCGACATGCAGCTGCGGCAGGAGGCGGCCGGGCGGCGGCAGGACTTCCGGCACGTCGTCGGCGCGTTCCTGGACCTGGTGTCGATGAACCTGGCCGGCGGGCGGGGCGTCCCCGAGGCGCTGATGACCGCGTCCAACGTGGGCGAGGGCTGGGCGATGCACCGCATCCGGGACGCCCTCGCCAACGCCCGGATCACCGGGCAGACCCCGTGGCAGGCGCTGGGCCGGCTCGGCGACGAGCTGGACATCGCCGAGCTGCGCGACATGGCCGGCGCGCTGGCGCTGGTCGCCGACGACGGCGCGCAGATCCGCAAGTCGCTGGCGGCCCGGGCCGCGTCGATGCGCAGCCGCGAGCTGTCGGAGCTGGAGGGCAAGGCCGGCGAGCGGTCCCAGTCGATGCTCGTCGCGCAGCTCCTGCTCTGCGCCGCCTTCCTGGTCTTCCTCGCCTACCCCGCGCTGATGCGGGTGATGGCGGCCTGACGGAAACGCGAGCCTAGTAACCCCTGAAGGAGGATGTGTGGGTCCGATCAATCCATGGAACGACCCGGTCGTCGTCTATCTGCGGGCCCTGGTCGGCTGCCGCGTCGACCGGCTGCGCAACGAGCCGGAGCGCGGCAAGGGGGCCTCGGCGATCGAATGGGCGATCATCACCGCGATCCTCGCGGTCATCGCGATCACCATCGGCGCGACGATCCGGAACCTGATCGTCAACAAGGCCAACAGCATCCGGACGGAGTAGTGGTGGCGCGGCGCCGGGACCGCCGCGACCGCGGTGCGTCGTCGATCGAGTGGGCGTTGCTGACGCCGATCCTGATCCTGGTGATGCTCGCCGTGGTGCAGTTCGCGATGGTGTACCACGCGCGCCACGTCGCCCTCGCGGCGGCGCAGGCGGGCGCGCGGGAGGCCCGTACCCGGCCGGTCGGAGGCGGCTGGGAGGGCGCGGCCGAGGAGAAGGCGGCCGGCGACGTGCAGAAGATCGGCCGCAATCTCATCAGCGGGCTGCGGGTGAGCAGCGGGGAGACCGGTGACCAGCGGTGGGTCGAGGTGAGCGGCGAGGCGGTCCGGGTCGTGCCGTTCATGACCTTCCGCGTCTCGCAGCGCTCGCAGGGCCCCATCGAGTGCTTCCGCCCGGACGTGGGCGAGGGCGTGGCGTGCGGGGGAGGCGCCCCGTGAGACCTCCCCGGGACGGCGCCGACCGCGGCTCGATGTCGATGGAGATGGTGCTGGTCACGCCCCTGTTCGTGGTGTTCCTCATGCTGCTGGCCGGGGCGGGCCGGATGGTGGACGCGCAGAGCCAGGTGGACGGCGCGGCCCGCGACGCCGTCCGCTCGGCGTCCATCGCCCGCAGCGCGGGAGCCGCCGAGCGGCTGGCGCAGGAGGCCGCGTCCGCGAACCTCACCGGCCGCGACTGGTGCGCGGGCGGCCCGGTCGTGGTCACCGACACCACCGACTGGGGACCGGGCGGGCGGGTCGCGGTGACCATCACCTGCGACGTCGACCTGGCCGACCTCTCGTTCATCGGGCTGCCCGGCAGCAAGACGCTGCGCGGCAAGGCGCTCGCCCCGATCGACACCTTCACCTACCGCGGCGGCACCGGGGACGACGGATGAGGCGCCCGAGCCGCCTGACGATGCCGCGCCGCCTGCGGGTGCCGCGCGACCTGCGCGACCGCGGGACGATCGGGATGTACGTCGTCCTGTTCACCCCGGCCGTGTTCCTGCTGGCCGGGCTGCTGGTGGACGGCGGGCTGGCGATCCACGCCCGGCAGCGCGCGGCGGACGTGGCCGAGCAGGCCGCCCGCGCGGGCGCCAACGAGATCGACACCGACGCGCTGCGCCGCACCGGGGAGCCGGTGATCGACCCGGCCCGCGCCCGCGCCGCGGCGTGCGACCTGGTGGCGAGCTACGACGACGAGGTGACCGGGTCGCGCTGCGAGGCCGACGAGGAGCAGGTGGACGTGACCGTGCAGCTGACGGTGCGGCTCCAGCTGCTGGGCATCGTGCCTGGACTGGGGGAGTTTACGATGACCTCGACGGCGTCCGCCCGACCAGTCACCGACGAGGACCAGTAGGGGACACCCGATGACGGCACGGCACGCAGGCGGCAGGCGGTCCGAGGGCGTCCGGGACGCCTCGGGGAGGCGGCTGGGGCAGGGCGCACCCGAGCCCGTGCGGGTGCGCGGGCGGCGCGGCGCCGGCGACGTGCTCGCCGGGCTGGGCGCGCTTGCGGCCCTGGTGGCGCTGCTGGCCGGGGTGCCGTTCGCGCTGCTGACCTTCTTCGAGTCGCCGATCCCCGACCGGGTGCCGACGCTGTCGGACCTGTCCCAGCCGATCAGCGACAGCTCGCTGATCCCGATCCTGGTGGCGCTGGTCTGGCTGGCGTGGCTGCAGCTGGCGCTGTGCGTGGTCGTGGAGGTGTACGCGGGGATCCGCGGGGTGGGCGTGCCCGCCCGGGTGCCGCTGGCGGGCGGCACGCAGTCGCTGGTGCACCGGCTGGTGGTCGCGGCGCTGCTGCTGTTCACCGCCACCACCACGATCGTGCCCGCGTTCGGCGGCGGCAAGGACCTGCACCAGCACCGGCCGGTGCAGACCCAGGCGCAGGAGTTCCGGCCGATCGCGGCCGCCCCGCCGGAGCGGCCGGTGGAGCGGGCGCCCGGCACCGCGCCGGTCGCCGAGGCCGCGCAGCCGATCGAGAAGACCGCCACGACGAAGATCTACCGGGTGCAGCCGCCCGAGGGCCGGCACCACGAGAGCCTCTGGGAGATCGCCGAGAAGTGCCTGGGCGAGGGCCGCCGCTACAAGGAGGTCTTCGAGCTCAACAAGGGGCACGTGCAGCCGGACGGCAGCAGGCTGAACATCGCCAGCCTGATCCGGCCCGGCTGGATCCTGGAGATGCCGGCGGACGCCAAGCACGCCGAGGTCGTCCCGGTGAAGGACCTGAACGACTACTTCCGGCACGGTCACGCCGTCCCGGACAAGGCCCCGGCGCCCGATCCGCAGCCGGACCCGCAGCCGGATCCCCAGCCCGACCGGCAGCCCGCGCCCGCGCCCCGTCCGGACGACCGCACGCCCGCGCCCGATCCGGAGCCGACGCGGGGCGGCGGCGGGCCGGAGGAGCCCGGCGCGCAGATCCCGGGCGTCGAGGTCCCCGGCTCGGAGGCTCCCGGGACGGAGGTGCCGGATGCGGAGGTCCCGGACGGCGGCGTGCCCACGCCGGAGTCGCCCGCCGCCGAGCCGACCGAGCCGGAGCTGCCGTCCACGTCGGCGCCCGTACCGCCGCCCGCCCCGGCGCCCAAGCCGGTCCCGCAGCCGCCGGAGCAGAAGCAGGAGAGCAGGACCCCGGCGCCGCGGCCGACCGACGAGCTCGGCGGCGGCGCGGGCACCGGCGGCGCCACCGTCCCGGGACGCGACGCCGTCCACGCGCACGACACCGCGCTGCCGTTCGACATGAGCTGGCCGCAGGGCCTGGCCGCCGCCTCGCTGCTGGCCGCGGGCGTGCTCGGCGCGCTGGGCCGGCGCCGCCGGACGCAGATGTGGCACCGCGCGTTCGGGCACATGATCGTCCGGCCCGAGGGGGCGGCCGCGGCGGCCGAGCACGCGCTGCGCGTCGGCGCCGACGACGACGGCGCCCGCCTGCTCGACCTGGGGCTGCGCCACCTGTCCAAGTCGATGGCGGCGGGCGGCCGGGCGCTGCCCACGGTGTACGGGGTCCATCTGGGCTCGGGCAGCCTCGACCTGTGGATCGCGCCCGCCGACCGCAACCCGCCCGCGCCCTGGCAGGCCCACGACGACGGCCAGGTGTGGCGGCTGACCGCCGACGCGCTCGGCGTCCTGGACGCCGCCGACCTCGGCGACGTCCTCGCCCCCTACCCCGGGCTGGTCTCGATCGGCACCAACCCCGGCGGCCGGATCCTGGTCGACCTGGAGGCCGCGCACGGGCTGATCGCGCTGCGCGGCCCGGCGGAGACCCGGCGGTCGGTGCTGGCGGCGCTGGCGCTGGAGCTGGCCACCAACCGCTGGTCCGACCACATGCGGATCACGCTGGTGGGCTTCGGCGGCGAGCTGGGCGAGACGCTGGCGGAGGTCGCGCCGGACCGGGTCCGGACGGTGGCCGTGCTGGACGAGGCGCTGCCCGAGCTGGAGGGGCGCGGCGAGGAGGTGCGGCAGGCGCTGGCGGCCTCCGGGATGGACTCGGTGCTCACCGGCCGCAGCCGCGGGGTGTTCGGCGAGGCGTGGATGCCGCACTACCTGATCATGGCGGACGAGCCGTCCGAGCGGGAGGCCGACCGGCTGGTCGCGCTGGCCCGCACCGGCACCCGGATGGCGGCCGGCTACCTCGTCCCCGGCGATGTGCAGGGCGCGACCTGGACGTGGGACGTCGACGCCGGCGGGCGGCTGCAGGCGGGCGTGCTCGGCTTCGAGGTGGACGCGCAGCTGGTGCCCGAGGAGCACTACCGCGGCCTCGGCGAGCTGTTCCGCGGCGCGTCGCGGCTGGAGTCGGTGCCGCTGCCCGCGCTCGGCCCCGGCCCCGGCGTGGGTCCCGCGCCCGGCGGCTTGGCCGTCGCGGAGGCGCCGGGGGCCGGGATGCCCGGCGCGCCCGACGGCGGGCAGTCGTCGGTCGACATCAGGATCCTCGGCCCGATCGAGATCGACGCGCCCGGCCCGATGGACGAGAGCCGCCGGGCGCTGTGCACCGAGGTCCTCATCTACCTGGCGGCCCACCCGGGCGGGGCGCATCCGACCGTGCTGGGCGGGGCGATCTGGCCGCGCGGCGTCACCACCGGGGTGCGGGACGCCTGCGTCGCCCGCGTCTCCGACTGGCTCGGACGCGACGCCCGCGGCCGCCCGAACCTGTACTACGACGACCGCGGCCGGATCAGGCTCGGCTCGGAGGTGCGGGTCGACTGGGCGGTGTTCCGCTGGCTGGTGTGGCGGTCGGCGGCCGAACCGGCGTCCGAGACCGCCTACATGTCGTACGCGCTCGACCTGGTGCGGGGCCCGGTGCTGTCCGGCAGGCCGCGCGGCCGGTACGGCTGGCTGGCCGCCGACGACCTGGAGTACGAGGCGACCGCCCGGGTCATCGACGTCGCGCACCGGCTGGTGCTGCTGCGGCTGGACGAGAACGACCTGCGGGGCGCGGTCGGCGCCGCCCGCGCCGGGCTGCGGCTCGCCCCCGACGACGAGGGCCTGTGGCGTGACCTGCTCCGCGCCACCCACGCCACCGGCGACGAGACGCAGGTGCGGGTGGTGGTGGACGAGCTGCGCAACCGGGTCGTCCGCGACCCGCTGCTCGACCAGCTCCAGCCCGAGACCGAGGCGCTGGTGGACGAGCTCATGCCGCAGTGGCGGCAGGTCGCGGCCCGCTGAAGAGGCCCGGCGCGCTCAGCGGTAGAGGCCGGGGCCGCCGAGCGAGTAGCGGGCGGGCTGCGGGTGGACGCACGGGCCCCCGGGCCGCCCCCCGACCCGGACCGCGTGCACCGGACGGCCCGTCCGGGTCGACAGCGCGTACACCATGCCCGCCGCCGGGGCCGCCAGCCACAGCTCCGCGCCGTCGGCGGTCACACCGCCCGGGACGGCGGCGCCCCCGCCCGGCACCCGCCACAGCCGCGTCACGCGCCGGGTGGCGAGGTCGAGCGCCGCCACCGTCCCGTCGCCGCCCAGCACGTACAGCAGGCGCGACCCGCGGCCGAGCACCAGCCCCTGCGCGCCCGGCCCGGTGCGGACGAACCCGGCCGTCCGGAAGCCCGCGGCGTCGATCAGCCACAGGCCGCCCTTCGCCGCGTCGGTGACGTAGAACATGGCGCCGTCCGGCGACAGCCGCAGGTCGGCGGGGCGCGCCCCGGCGGGCAGCCGCAGCGTCCCGGTGACCGCCCGCCGGGACGGGTCGACCCGGACCACGGTGCCCGCCGACGGGCACGCCGTGACCAGGTACGTCGCGTCGGCGGCGAAGTCGGCGCGCTGCGCGCCCGCGCACGGCAGCCGGATCGTCCCGAGCGGGCGCATCGTGCGCGGGTCGCGGAGATCGATGCCGGAGTGACGGCCCGCCATGAGGAGCGCGGCGCGGCCGTCCGGCGTGAAGTAGAGCGGCCCGGGGCGGGAGATCGGCAGCGCCCGGCCGCGGTGCGCGTAGCGGGGGCCGATGGGCTGCACCCGGCCGTGCCCGGGATCGGCGACCCACAGCCGCCGCAGGTCCCAGGCCGGGACGATCTGGGACGGCGCGCCGCCGGTGCGGACCCGGCCGAGCAGCCGCCCGGTGCGCTGGTCGATCACGTCGGCGGTGCCGGTGCCGGCGTTCGGGACGTACACCCGCGGCGGGAGGCTCCGCGCCTCCGGCCCGAGCATTCCGGGGCCGGTCGCGGCGTACACGTTCACACCGGGCGGCGCGGCCGCGTCGACGTGCTTCCCCTTCCCGCGCCCGCCGCCGTCCGGCGCGTACGGCGCGGGGCCGCCCAGCGCGATCGCGGGCGCGTCCGGCGCCCCGCGTCCCGGACGGTAGAACGGCACCGGCGACCCGCACCCGGTCGCCACCAGCCCGGCCGCGGCCAGGCAGGCGAGGGTCGCGGTCGCCGCCCGTCCCGGGGCGGCCCGGCGACGGGCCTCCGGTCGCGGTGCGCGGCGTGCCCCCATCACGGGCGGGACTGTACCCCCTCCGGCACGCCCCGTGTACGGCTCATCACCAAACGCGTCCGCCGATCGTCCTCAAGCGGACGCGCCGGACGCTAGCCGGACTTGCCGATTCCGATGCCGAACTCGCGGTAGACCCGCTCCCAGAAGCCGTCCCGCAGCCAGGTGCGGGCCTCCTGGTAGGGGCGCAGCGAGGAGCCGAGCTCCTTCTCCGCCTCGATCAGCAGCTCCTTGTCGATCACGGGCGGCAGGATCGGGCCGGGCAGCAGGTCGCGGATGTTGTCGCGGCCGCGCTCGAACAGCCACTTCTGCGCGACGTGCTCGCCGATCTCCAGCATGTGGTCGCGGTCGGGGCCGAGCTTGCCGTCAGTGGGCGGCGCCGTCGCGGTGGAGTTCATCGCCGCGGCGACCGTGGCCGGGGACGCGGGCGCGCCCGCCGTGGCCGGGACGGCGCCCGCGCGGACGGCCGCCGCCGCGTGTGACGGCTTGACCGCCGGGGTGCGCCCCGCGAAGACCTGCGACGGCGACGGCACCGGGGTGCGCCCGGGGGCGACCGGTTCGCGCACGGCCGGGGCGGTGGCGGCGACGGGCAGGACCTTGGCCTTGGTGAAGTAGGGGCGGAGGAAGTCGGCGGGCAGCACCTCGACCGTGTCGGACTCCCAGACCAGCCACTCGGCCTGGTTGGAGCCGTGCGTGGGCTCCACGCCCCACAGGTGGACCCGCACGCCGTACCGCTGGGCGGCCTCCACGGCCGGCAGCATGTCCTCGTCGCCGGCCAGCAGCACCGCGTCGGTGATCGCCCGGTGCCGGGCCAATGCCTCGAGATCGGCGCGCAGTTGCGCGTCCACGCCCTTCTGCTGGCCCTGCGCGTTCAGGTTGCCCAGCCGCAGTTTCACCAGCGGCAGGTTGGCGATCACCCGCTGGTCGACCGTGGGCTGCCGCTTGGGCGCGGCGTCGAACCAGTAGACCCGCAGCAGCTCGCCCAGCAACTGGCTGTCGGCATGACTGGTCAAGGCCTTGATCAGCTTCTCCGCGGCGACCCGGTACTCGCGCCGCGAACTGCAGCCGAGAAGCAGCGCACCGGAGGCCGCGTAGAGGTATCCCGCGTCGACGAAAACGGCGTAACGCGCGGGCTGTGGAACGAACTCCGAGGTGGCCATGGCCTTTCACCTTATTCGTGCACGGGCCTGTCCTGGGTGCGAACCACGGTTAGATGTCCTCACAGCATGGCCCCACGCACGGCGTCCACACGAAATGTGTGTGCGTTCAGCCACGTTACGCCGGGTGTGCGGCCGATGGGGGATCGTGACCCTGTGGCCCCCGGAAAAGGGGGAAACGACCCCGCGCGGGGAGACCGTCCCGGCGCGGGGCCGGAGTCAGCGTGGGAGGCCGCTGGCCCGCCAGGCCCCCGCGCCGCGCGGCCGCTGCGCCTCCGCCACGGGGCCGCGCAGCAGCCGGGAGCGGTCGGCCCAGCGGGAGACGCGCCGCTCCCCGCCCCCGGCCGCCGCGGCGTGCGCGCGTGCGCGGGCCGTCAGCACCGCCACCAGCGCCGCGACCTCCTCCGGGCTCGGGTCGCCCTGGACGATCTGCAGGTACGGCTTGCCGGCGGCGCTGCTCACGTCGTCGTCTCCTTCACGGCACGTCGGGTGATCACAACACGGGGGTCAGAGGGGGATGTTGCCGTGCTTCTTCGGCGGCAGCGTCTTGCGCTTCTCGCGCAGCGACCGCAGCGCCCGGATGATCTGCCCCCGCGTCTCCGACGGCTTGATCACGTTGTCGATGTAGCCGCGCTCGGCCGCGATGTAGGGGTTGGCCAGCGTGTCCTCGTACTCGGTGATCAGCTCGGCGCGGCGGCCGTCCGGGTCGTCGGCCGAGGCCAGCTCGCGCCGGTACAGGATGTTGACCGCGCCCTGCGCGCCCATCACCGCGATCTGCGCGGTCGGCCAGGCCAGGTTGATGTCGGCGCCCAGGTGCTTGGAGCCCATGACGTCGTAGGCGCCGCCGTACGCCTTCCGGGTGATCACGGTGACCAGCGGGACGGTGGCCTCGGCGTAGGCGTACAGCAGCTTGGCGCCGCGCCGGATGATGCCGTTCCACTCCTGGTCGGTGCCGGGCAGGAAGCCGGGCACGTCCACGAACGTCAGCACCGGGATGTTGAACGCGTCGCAGGTCCGGACGAACCGGGCGGCCTTCTCGGAGGCGTGGATGTCCAGCGTCCCGGCGAACTGCATCGGCTGGTTGGCGACCACGCCGACCGAGTGCCCCTCGACCCGGCCGAAACCGACCACGATGTTGGGCGCGAACAGCTCCTGGACCTCCAGGAACTCGCCGTCGTCCAGCACGTGCCCGATCACGGTCTTCATGTCGTACGGCTGGTTCGGCGAGTCGGGGACGATCGTGTTCAGCTCCTCGTCCGCCTCCTCCTCGGCCAGGTCGACCGCCACGTCGAACGCGGGCGGGTCGGCCAGGTTGTTGGACGGCAGGTAGGACAGCAGCGCCTTGACGTACTCGACCGCGTCGGCCTCGTCGGAGCCCTCGTAGTGCGCCACGCCCGACCGGGTGTTGTGCGAGTGCGCGCCGCCCAGCTCCTCCATCGTCACCGTCTCCCCGGTGACCGTCTTGATCACGTCCGGGCCGGTGATGAACATGTGCGAGGTCTGGTCGACCATCACGATGAAGTCGGTGATCGCGGGGGAGTACACCGCGCCGCCCGCGCACGGGCCCATGACCAGCGAGATCTGCGGGATGACGCCGGAGGCGTGCACGTTCCGCTTGAAGATCTCCGCGTACAGGCCGAGCGCGACCACGCCCTCCTGGATCCGCGCGCCGCCGGAGTCGTTGATCCCGATCACCGGGCAGCCGGTCTTGATCGCGTGGTCCATGACCTTGCAGATCTTCTCGCCGAACACCTCGCCGAGGGACCCGCCCGAAACGGTGAAGTCCTGGCTGAACACCGCGACGTGCCGGCCGTCGACGGTGCCGTACCCGGTGACGACGCCGTCGCCGTAGGGCCGGTTCTTCTCCATCCCGAAGTTGGTGGAGCGGTGCCGGGCCATCTCGTCGAACTCGACGAACGAGCCGGGGTCGAGCAGCGCGTCGATCCGCTCCCGGGCGGTCATCTTGCCCTTGGCATGCTGCTTCTCGACCGCGCGCGCCGAGCCCGCGTGCACGGCCTCGTACCGGCGCCGTTCCAGGTCCGCGATCTTTCCCGCGGTGGTGTGGATATCGATCTCCGCCGCGGGTTCAGGAGCTTCCATCGCCATGCCGGTCAGAGTAACCGGAGGCTGATGGGCGATCGGCGGCGGGGCGACCCATAACCTGGGGCGCGTGGCTACCAACACGCGCGACACCCTCCGGCAGGACATGCCCGAACCGCTGCGCCGCGACGTCCGCCTGCTCGGCGCCATGCTCGGCGACGGCCTCGTGGAGTACGGCGGCCAGGCGCTGCTGGACGACGTCGAACGGCTCCGGCACGCGGTGATCGCCGCCCGCCGCGGCGAGATCGCCGGCGCGGAGGTGGCGGCGCTGGTCGACGGCTGGTCATTGGAACGTGCCGGGCAGGTCGCCCGCGCGTTCACCGTCTACTTCCACCTCACCAACCTGGCCGAGGAGCACCACCGGATCCGGACGCTGCGCGAGCGCGACACCGAGGACGCGGCCGTGCCCAGCTCGGTGCCCGCCGCGGTGGAGCGGATCCGCGCGTCCGAGGGCGGGGAGGAGCGGCTGGCGGAGGCGATCGCGGGGCTGGAGTTCCACCCGGTGTTCACCGCGCATCCGACCGAGGCCCGCCGCCGCGCCGTGGTCACCTCCATCCAGCGGGTCAGCGACCTGCTCGGCCAGCTGAACGCGGGACCGGGCGCCGCCGAGGCCGCCGACCTGGAGCGGCGGCTGCGCGAGGAGATCGACCTGCTGTGGCGGACCGCGCTGCGCCGCCACACCCAGATGGACCCGCTGGACGAGGTCCGCACCGCGATGGCCGCGTTCGACGAGACGATCTTCCGGACCGTTCCGGAGATCTACCGCTCCCTGGACGCCGCCCTCGACCCCGAGGGCACCGGCACCCGTCCCCCGAAGGCGCGCGCGTACGTCCGGCTGGGCAGCTGGATCGGCGGCGACCGGGACGGCAACCCGTACGTGACCGCGCGGGTCACCCGGGACGCGGTGATGATCCAGGCCGAGCACGTGCTGCGCGCCCTGGAGACCGCCTGCGCCCGCATCGGCCGCGAGCTGACCGTGCACGCCTCCACCACGCCCGCCTCGCCCGCGCTGCGCGAGGCGCTGGCGGCGGCCCGCACCGCCCAGCCCGGCCTGATCGACGGGGTCGCCAAGCGGTCCCCGGACGAGCCGCACCGGCAGTACCTGCTGTACGCGGCGGCCCGGATCGCCGCCACCCGCGAACGCGACGCCGACCTGGCCTACGGCTCGCCCGACGAGCTGCTGTCCGACCTGACGATCGTGCGCGGGTCGCTGGCGGACGCGGGCGCCGCCCGCCTGGCCTACGGCCGCGTCCAGCAGCTGATCTGGCAGGTGGAGACGTTCGGGTTCCACCTGGCCGAGCTGGAGATCCGCCAGCACTCCGAGGTCCACGAGCGGACCCTGGCCGAACTGAAGTCGGGCGAACCTCTCAGCGAGATGTCGGAGGAGGTCCTGGAGACCCTCCGGGTCGTGGCGTGGATCCAGCGGCGGTTCGGGGTGCGGGCGTGCAGCCGCTACGTCGTGTCGTTCACCCGGTCGGCCGGCGACATCGCGGCCGTCCACGAGCTGGCCGCCTCGCTCGGCGACAACGCGCCCGTCCTGGACGTGATCCCGCTGTTCGAGACCGGTGAGGACCTGGAACGCGCGCCCGCCGTCCTGGAGGGGATGCTCGGGCTGCCCGCCGTCCGGCGGCGCCTGGCCGAAACCGGACGCCGCCTGGAGGTCATGCTCGGCTACTCCGACTCGGCCAAGCAGCTCGGCCCCACCAGCGCCACGCTGCGCCTGTACGACACCCAGGAGGCCCTCACCTCCTGGGCCGCGGCCAACGACATCACGCTGACCCTCTTCCACGGCCGCGGCGGCTCCCTCGGCCGCGGCGGCGGCCCCGCCAACCGCGCCATCCTCGCCCAGGCGCCCGGCTCGGTCGCGGGCCGCTTCAAGGTCACCGAGCAGGGCGAGGTCATCTTCGCCCGGTACGGGCACCAGCAGATCGCCCGCCGCCACGTCGAGCAGGTGACCAACGCGGTGCTGCTGGCCGACACCGGCGCCGTCCAGGACCGGGCCCGCCGCGCCGCCGCCCGCTACCGACCGCTGGCCGACAAGATCAGCGACGCGGCCCGCGCCGCGTTCCGCTCGCTGATCGAGACCGACGGCTTCGCCGCCTGGTTCGCCCGCGTCAGCCCGCTGGAGGAGATCGCCGAACTGCGCATCGGCTCCCGCCCGGCCCGCCGCAAGGCGGCCCGCGGCCTGGAGGACCTCCGCGCGATCCCCTGGGTGTTCGCCTGGACGCAGACCCGCGTCAACCTCCCCGGCTGGTACGGCCTGGGCAGCGGCCTCGCCGCCGTCTCAGACGGCGGCCGCGACCTGGACGAACTCCGGGAGGCCTACGGAGCCTGGCCGCTGTTCGCCGCCCTCCTCGACAACGCCGAAATGAGCCTGGCCAAGTCCGACCGCGCCATCGCCGAGCGCTACCTGGCCCTGGGCGAACGCCCCGAACTGAGCGAGACCGTCCTGGCCGAGTACGACCGCACCCGCACCCTCGTCTTGGGAGTGACAGGCCACGAGCGCCTCCTGGAGAACCGCAAGGTCCTCTCCCGCGCCGTCGAGCTGCGCAACCCGTACGTGGACGCCCTCTCCCACCTGCAACTGCGCGCCCTGGCCGCGCTGCGCGCAGGCGTCGCCGACGAGACCGAACGCGACCACCTGGAGGAACTCCTCCTCCTCTCCGTCAACGGAGTGGCGGCGGGCCTCCAGAACACCGGCTGACAACACGGGCTGACAACACGGGCTGACCCCGGGGGCCACCCGCCGGGTGGTGTGGAGGGTCGGCCCTCCACAATGAAGCAGTGAGTGACTCACCGTATGGCGACCTTGATCGTCCTCCGTTGCACGAGGGGGCGCTGCGGCGCGCGCTCGTGCGGCCCGGCGCACTGTGGCGGGACGTGCGGGTCGTACCGGAGACGGGGTCCACCAACGCCGACCTGGCCGCCGCGTCCCGTGAGGGGGCGCCGGAGGGTACGGTGCTGGCGACGGAGCTGCAGACCGCGGGGCGCGGGAGGCTGGGGCGCCCGTGGGCGGCGCCGCCGCGTTCGGGGCTGATGTTCTCGATGCTCCTGCGGCCCTCGGTGCCCGCCGAACGGCTCGGCTGGGTGCCGCTGCTGACGGGGGTGGCCGTCGCGGTGGCGGTGCGGCGGATGACGGCGTGGTCGGAGGCCGGGGCCGGGTTCTTCGCCCAGGAGGGCGACCGGGAGGACGTGGCCGTCGACATCCGGCTCAAGTGGCCCAACGACCTGCTGGTGGGCGATCGGAAGCTGGCCGGGATCCTGGGCGAGATGGTCGACGACGCGGTGGTCGTCGGCGTCGGCCTCAACGTGGGCCTGCGGGAGGACGAGCTGCCCGTGCCCACCGCCACGTCGCTGGCCATCGAGGGGGCGCCGCTGAGCGACCGGGCGCCGCTGCTGCGCGCCATCCTCCGGGAGTTCGAGACGTGGTACCGGGAGTGGACGGCGCTCGGCGGCGACCCGGAGACCAGCGGGCTGCGCACCGCCTACAAGGACCTGTGCGTCACGCTGGGCCAGGACGTGCGGGTGGACCTGCCCGGCGGCGGGACGCTGCGGGGCGCCGCCGCCGACGTCGACGACGCGGGCCGCCTGGTCGTGGTCAGCCCCGAGCAGGGCGAGCGCGCGGTGGGCGCCGGGGACGTGGTGCATCTGAGGCCCTCATAGGAGACCCGGCGTGTATCGAACGCATGAGCGAGATCATTACAAGAACAGCCGAAAGCCTGGTTTATGTCCGCCTAAAGTAAGTGGCGAGGCCCACAACGTGGGTGATCAGGCGCGCGCGGACGGATGCGGCGGACCTTCGTCCGCGGACGGCCGCGTCTGCCACGATATGTCGCGGAACTCGACCACGTCGCCGCCGGCGTCCAGCGCGCCGCCGGCGCGCTGAGGGGCAGGGGAGATGCCAGCAGAGGGCGGGCCGGGCTCTTCGCCGGATCCGAAGGAGATCGAAGAGCTCCTGCTCGGCGGCGAGCTGCGGTACACCCGCGTCGACGCGGTCCGGCTCGCCGGCGTCACCAGGGAGTTCTCCGGCCGGGTGTGGCGGGCCTTCGGCTACCCCTCGATGCCCGACGGCGAGATCGCCTACACCGAGGGCGACGTCGCGGCGCTGTACCGGATCCGCCGGCTCATGGACGACGGCTTCCTCGACGAGGACGGCGTGATCCGCCTGGTGCGGGCGTTCGGCCAGACCATGACCCGCCTCGCGGAGTGGCAGGTCAACCTGCTCAGCGGCACGATCGGCGACCCGTCCGGCGAGGCCGATCCCGGGGCGGTCCGCACCATCGTGGAGATCGCCGAGAAGCACATGGAGGAGTTCGAGCCGCTCGTCGTGCACGCCTGGCGGCGCCAGCTCGCCGCGGCCGGCACCCGCGCCATCGCGGCCTCCGCGACGCGGGAGCCCGGGTCCACCGCCGCGCGGGCCCCCCTCACGGTGGGCTTCGCCGACATGGTCTCCTTCACCCAGATGAGCCGGGAGCTGGAGGAGCTGGAACTGGCCCGGGTGGTGGAGCGCTTCGAGGAGACCGCCTCCGACATCGTCGCCTCCTGCGGCGGCCGGCTGGTGAAGACGCTCGGTGACGAGGTGCTGTTCTGCGCCGACGACCCCGCCGTGGGCGGGGAGATCGCGCTGGCCATCGCCGCCGCGATCAAGGACGAGACCGAGGTGCCGGACGTCCGCGTCGGCGCGGCCTACGGTCCCGTCCTGCCGCTCATGGGCGACGTGTTCGGCACCACCGTCAACCTCGCCGCCCGGCTGACCTCCCTGGCCCGCCCCGGGTCGGTGGTGATCGACGAGGAGCTCGCCGCCCACCTGGCGGACGTGCCCGCCTTCACCACGACCCGGATCGTCCGCCGCCCGGTCCGCGGGCTGGGCATCATCCAGCCCTACGTGCTGCGCCGTGCGGGAGGGCGGCCCTCCGGGGCCCCCGAGACGGAGTGAACGCCCCCAGCGCGGGGCCGTCCACTCCGGTGCGGGCATCCCCAAGCCCCCCCCGGGCCCGCGGGGCGTCAGTTGGGAGAGCTCATGCCCTCACCGGGCGCGTCGGTGAGGCGCTGGAGGTAGTTCTGCTCGCCGAGGGCCTCGACCAGGCTCAGCTCGGTCTCCAGGTGGTCGATGTGCTCCTCCTCGTCGGCCAGGATGTCCTCGAAGATCCTGGCGGAGGTCACGTCGCCGCGTGAGCGCATCAGCTCGATGCCGGGCCGCAGCCGGGCCACGGCCTCCAGCTCGACCTGGAGGTCGGCCTTGAGCTGCTCGACCACGGTCTGGCCGATCCGCAGCGTGCCGAGCTTCTGGTAGTTGGGCAGCCCTTCGAGGAAGAGGATGCGGTCGGTGATCCGCTCCGCGTGCTTCATCTCGTCGAAGGACTCGTCGCGGGTGTACTTGGCCAAGCGGACGTAGCCCCAGTTCTCCTGCATCTTGGCGTGCAGGAAGTACTGGTTGATCGCGGTGAGCTCGGCGGTGAGCTGCTCGTTGAGCAGCCCGATGATCTCGTTGTCGCCTTCCATGGATCACCATGTTCGCATGGCCGCCGAGATCTGGACAGCACTAACCCCCCGCTCGGTCCATGTTCCTCACCGAAACATGACCGGAACGGGGTTCCGGCGGCGGTGCTCTAGGCGGCGGCGGTGGGCGCGGCCCCCCTTCCCGTGGCTCCGTTGGACCGGCGCACCCTGAGCGTCGGCCCGGCGACCGGGATCGGCTCGGTGCTCTCGGCGGGCATCACCGGGGACGCGGGGCCGCCGGTGATGGCGTCGACCAGGTCGCTGGCGGTGCGGTACTCGCTGATGAGGGAGTACAGCCGCTTGGTGCACGTCCCGCATCCGGGCTTCATCCCGCAGGCGGCCTTGACCTCTTTGGGGGAGCAGGCGCCGCCATCGAGGCAGCCACGCACGTCGTCTTCCGTGACGGCGTTGCAGATGCAGACGTACATCCGGCGACAGCCCTTTCAGCCCGGGGGTTAGGGGACCCTCATTAAGGTAAGGCTCCCCTAAGGTAACCCACCGATGTCCGTTCTGACCAGTGGCATCCGGTTCTTTTCTCCCGCGAACCGCCTGGACCCCACCCGCGCGCCCGCCCGCGACGTTCTCCCAGGCCAGGCCCGGTGGGCGTTCCGGTGCGGTTTCCGCCGGTGTGAGAAAGGCCTTGGGGGGAAGCATCCGTCCCGACGACGGGAGGGCGGGACGTGGCACAGGTCTGGCCGGGGGAGGCGTATCCGCTGGGGGCCCACTTCGACGGGACCGGCACCAACTTCGCGGTGTTCTCCGAGGTCGCCGAGCGGGTCGAGCTGTGCCTGTTCGACGGGCCGGCCGGTCCCGGCGGCGCCCCGGCGAGCGGGGAGACCAGGATCGCGCTGCCGGAGGTGGACGCCTTCGTCTGGCACGCCCACATCCCCGGGATCATGCCCGGCCAGCGGTACGGCTACCGGGTGCACGGCCCGTACGACCCGCGCCGGGGCGACCGGTGCGACCCGTCCAAGCTGCTGGTCGACCCGTACGCGATGGCGATCGAGGGCGAGGTCGACTGGGACGAGTCACTGTTCGGGTACCGGTTCGGCGACCCGTGGTCCCGGAACGATCTCGACTCGGCGCCGCACACGATGCGGTCGGTGGTGGTCAGCCCCTACTTCGACTGGGGCGACGACCGGCCGCCGCGCACCCCGTACCACGAGACGGTGATCTACGAGGCGCACGTGAAGGGGCTCACCAGGCTCCACCCGGAGATCCCGCCGGAGCTGCGCGGCACGTACGCGGCGCTCGGCCATCCGGTGATCGTCGACCATCTGGTGAAGCTGGGCGTGACCGCCGTCGAGCTGATGCCGGTGCACCAGTTCGTCCACGACGACAGCCTCGTGGAGCGGGGGCTGCGCAACTACTGGGGCTACAACACCATCGGCTTCTTCGCCCCGCACAACGGCTACGCGGCCTCGGGGACCCGGGGCCAGCAGGTGCTGGAGTTCAAGGCGATGGTGAAGGCCCTGCACGAGGCCGGCATCGAGGTGATCCTGGACGTCGTCTACAACCACACCGCCGAGGGGAACCACCTGGGCCCGACGCTGTCGTTCCGGGGCATCGACAACGCCTCGTACTACCGGCTGGTGGAGGACGACCCGCGCTACTACATGGACACCACGGGCACCGGCAACAGCCTGCTGATGCGCAGCCCGCACGTGCTCCAGCTGATCATGGACTCGCTGCGGTACTGGATCACCGAGATGCGGGTGGACGGGTTCCGCTTCGACCTCGCCGCCACCCTCGCCCGGGAGTTGCACGAGGTGGACCGGCTGGCGGCGTTCTTCGACCTCGTCCACCAGGACCCGGTGGTGTCGCAGGTCAAGCTGATCGCCGAGCCGTGGGACGTGGGCGAGGGCGGCTACCAGGTCGGCAACTTCCCGCCGCTGTGGACCGAGTGGAACGGCAAGTACCGCGACACCGTCCGCGACTACTGGCGGGGCAGGCCCGCGACGCTGCCGGAGTTCGCGTCCCGGCTGACCGGGTCCAGCGACCTGTACGCCGACGACGGCCGCCGTCCCAGCGCCTCGATCAACTTCGTGACCTGCCACGACGGCTTCACGATGCACGACCTGGTCTCCTACGACACCAAGCACAACGAGGCCAACGGCGAGGGCAACCGGGACGGCACCGACGACAACCGCTCCTGGAACTGCGGCGCGGAGGGCCCGACCGACGACCTGGGGATCCTCGCCCTGCGGGAACGGCAGAAGCGCAACTTCATGGCCACGCTGTTCCTCACCCAGGGCGTGCCGATGCTGTCCCACGGCGACGAGATCGGGCGCACGCAGCGCGGCAACAACAACGCCTACTGCCAGGACGACGAGCTGTCCTGGGTCGACTGGGACGGGCTGCTCCAAGAGCACTTCCCGCTGCTCGACTTCGTCCAGCGGCTGTCGCGGCTGCGCCGCGAGCACCCGGTGTTCCGGCGGCGGCGGTTCTTCCAGGGCCGGGCGGGGCCGGGGCGAACGCGGCGCGGCCCCGCGCGGGCCGGGCGGGACGACGGCCCGGTGGACCTGCCGGACCTGCTGTGGTTCTCCCCGGACGGCCGGGAGATGGCCGAGGCCGACTGGTCCGCCGGGTTCAACAAGTCGTTCTCCATCTTCCTGAACGGCGACGCGATCAGCGAGCCGGGCCGGCGCGGCGAGCGGATCAGGGACGACTCGTTCCTGCTGCTGTTCAACGCCCACGACGGCGACCTGCGCTTCGTGCCGCCCCCGGCCGTCTACGGCGGGTTGTGGTCCAAGGTGATCGACACCGCCGACCCCCTGCTCGCCGAGGCGGAGTCCCCGGTGGTGAAGGCGGGCGAGTCCGTGCTGATGGAGGCCAGGTCCCTGCAGGTGCTGCGCCGTGTCTGAGCACCCGGCGACCGGCCCGGCGACCGGCACGTACCGGATCCAGCTGCGGGGGACGAGCGACTCCCGGCACTTCGGGTTCGCCGAGGCGGCGGAGCTGGCGCCGTACCTGGCGGCGCTGGGGGTGTCGCACGTCTACCTGTCGCCGGTGCTGCAGGCGGCGCCCGGTTCCACGCACGGGTACGACGTGATCGAGCATGACCGGCTGTCGGCCGAGCTGGGCGGGCCGGAGGCGTTCCGGGCGATGGCGGCGCGGTTCCACGGGCACGGCCTGCGCGTGCTGGCCGACATCGTCCCCAACCACATGGCGGTCCCCGACCCGCCGGAGCTGAACGGACCGCTGGCCGCGCTGATCGAGGACGGCGCGGAGTCGCCCTACGCCCGCTGGTTCGACGTGGACTGGGAGGAGGGCGGCGGCCGGATCGTGCTGCCGGGGCGGGGCGAGCCCAACTACCGGCGGTTCTTCGACATCTCCGGGCTGATCTGCCTGAGCCAGGAGGATCCGGAGGTCTTCCGGCGGACGCACGCGCTGATGCTGGGCCTGGTCGCCGAGGGCCTGGTGGACGCGCTGCGCGTGGACCACCCCGACGGGCTCGCCGATCCGCGCGGCTACCTGGAGCGGCTGTCGGACGCCTCGTCCGGGCCGGACGGGCCGCGCTGGATCCTGGTCGAGAAGATCACGACGGGCGGGGAGCGGCTTCCGGGCGACTGGCGGTGCGCCGGGACGACCGGGTACGACGCGCTCGGCATGGTGGGCGGCGTCTTCGCCGATCCGGACGGCGAGCGGCCGCTGACGGAGGCGTACGTGGCGTTCACCGGCGGCGGCCCGGCGTCGTTCGATCCGGTGGAGTACGAGGCGCGGCGGTTCGCGGCCGAGCACGCCCTGCGCCCCGAGATGTCCCGGTTGCTCAAGGTCCTGTGCAGGGTCCTGCGGGTGGACGCCGGGGACGGGGCGCGCCGCGCGGACCTCCAGGCCGTCCTGCTGGAGCTGCTGGCGGCCATGCACGTCTACAGGGCGTACGTCGTGCCGGGGGAGCCGCCCACGCGGCAGGCGGTGGAGGTCCTGGAGGAGGCGGCGGAACGGGCGCGGACGCGTCTCCCGGCTCGGCTGCGCCGTGACCTGGACCTGGTCGTCCGGCTGGCGCTGGGGCACGAGCCCAAGGGCGGCGATCCCGGTGACCTGGCCGAGTTCGTGGTGCGGTTCCAGCAGACGTCGGCGCCGCTGGCGGCCAAGGGCGTGGAGGACACCGCGTTCTACCGCTGGTCGCGGATGGCGTCGCTGAACGAGGTGGGCGGCGACCCGTCCCGGTTCGCGATCGACCCTGAGGACTTCCACGCCTACTGCGCCGGGGTGCTCCGCGACTGGCCCGCCACCATGACGACCCTGTCCACGCACGACACCAAGCGCCAGGAGGACGTGCGCGCGCGGCTGGCGGTCCTGGCGGAGCTGCCGGTGCCGTGGACGGAGGCCGTCGGCCGCTGGCGGGCCTGGGCGCCGAAGGGGTCGCCCCTGGAACCGGACCTGGAGTACCTGCTGTGGCAGACGCTCGTGGGCGCCTGGCCCATCGCGGAGGACCGGCTGGGGGAGTTCCTCACCAAGGCGATGCGGGAGGCCAAGACCCGCACGTCCTGGCTGGACCCCGACTCCGAGTACGAGAAGGCCGTGCTCGGGTACGCGCGGAGGGCTCTCGTGGACGAGGGCCTGACGGCCGACGTGGGCGCGTTCGTGGCGATGCTGGAGCCGTACGCCAGGGTGAACGCGCTGGGGCAGAAGCTCGTGCAGCTGACCATGCCGGGGGTTCCGGACGTGTACCAGGGCTGCGAGCTGACCGGCCTCGCGCTCGTCGACCCCGACAACCGGCGGCCGGTCGACTACGAACGCCGCCGGGAGCGGCTGGCGCGGCTGGACGGCGGCGGGGAGCCGCGCGACCTGGACGACGAGAAGCTCCTGGTCACCTCGCGGACCCTGCGGCTGCGGCGGGAGCGTCCCGGGTGGTTCGGCGAGGGCGGCGGATACGAGCCCGTACGGGCCGGCGGCGAGGCGGCCCGCCACGTGTTGGCGTTCCGGCGGGGAGGCGGCGAGGAGGGTGCTCTGACGGTCGCCACGCGTCTCCCGGCGGGCCTGGAGCGGGCCGGGGGTTGGGGGGACACCTACCTGGAGGTCGGGCCCGTCCCGTGGCGGAACCTGCTCACGGGGGAGGTCCACCAAGGCCCACGGCTGGAAATGGCCGTTGTCCTGGCGGTTCATCCGGTCGCCCTGCTGGTCTCAGGGGTGGCCGAGTGACCCGGTTCGAGGTGTGGGCACCCGATGCCGAACGCGTCCAGGTGGAAGTGCGCGCCTCCCCAGGCGGGAGGCCGGCGCGCCATGCGCTGAGCCCGCAGCGTGGGCGGCGGCGTGGCTGGTGGGCCGTGGACATCGACGGGGCCGGGCACGGCACCGATTACGGCTTCGTCCTGGACGATGGTGACGAGGTCCTGCCCGACCCCCGTTCCCCCTGGCAGCCCTACGGGGCGCACGGAATCAGCCGCGTCTACGAGCACGACCGCTTCCCCTGGAACGACCACAGATGGCGGGGGCGTCCCCTACCCGGCAGCGTCCTGTACGAGATGCACGTGGGCACGTTCACCCCCGAAGGCACCTTCGACGCGGCCATCGAACGCCTCGACCATCTGGTCTCCCTGGGCGTGGACGCCGTGGAACTCCTGCCCGTGGCGTCCTTCCCGGGCCATCACGGCTGGGGGTACGACGGCGTCCACCTGTGGGCACCGCACGAACCCTACGGAGGGCCGGACGGGCTCAAGCGCTTCGTGGACGCGGCCCATGCCCGCGGCCTCGCGGTCGTGCTCGACGTGGTCTACAACCATCTCGGGCCCAGCGGCAACCGTCTCGCCTCCTACGGGCCGTACTTCACCGGCGCCTACACGACCCCCTGGGGCGACGCGGTGAACTTCGACCAGCCGGGCTCGGACGAGGTCCGTGCCTTCGCCATCGGCAACGCGCTGATGTGGCTGCGCGACTACCACCTCGACGGCCTGCGCCTGGACGCCGTGCACGCCATCAACGACCACGGCGCGGTCCACGTCCTGGAGGAGATGGCGTCCGCCGTGCGGGCCCTGTCGGCGCACCTGGGCAGGGAACTGTTCCTCATCGCCGAGTCCGACATGAACGACCCGAGGCTGATCACGTCCCCGGAGGCGGGCGGGTACGGCCTGGACGGCCAGTGGAGCGACGACTTCCACCACGCCCTGCATGCGGCCCTGACCGGTGAACGGCAGGGCTACTACTGCGACTTCGGCTCCCTGGACACCCTCGCCAAGGCCATGACGAGGGCGTTCGTCCACGACGGTACGTGGTCGGCCTACCGGGGGCGGCCGCACGGCCGCCCGGTGGACGTGCACCGGACGCCGGCCCACCGGTTCGTGACGTTCCTCCAGAACCACGACCAGGTCGGCAACCGGGCCTCCGGCGACCGCGTCGCCGCCTCGCTCCCGCCCGGGCTGCTCAAGGTGGGCGCCGCGCTGCTGCTGCTCGGGCCGTTCACGCCGATGCTGTTCATGGGCGAGGAATGGGCGGCGGGCACGCCCTGGTGCTACTTCACCGACCACGCCGAACCGGAGCTGGGACGGGCCGTGACGGAGGGCCGCCGGCGCGAGTTCGCCCGGCACGGATGGGCCGGAGACGTCCCCGATCCACAGGCTGTGGATACTTACCGGCGGTCCGTCCTGGACTGGGCGGAGCCGGGCCGGGGCGTCCATCGTGAACTGCTCGAATGGCATCGCGCCCTGATCGCCCTGCGGCGCTCCCGCCCCGAGCTGAACGACCCCCGCCTGACCGAGGTGGCTGTGGATATCGGGGCCCGTGAGAGCGATGTGGCGGGCGGCGCCCGCTGGCTGCTGCTGCGCCGGGGCGGCGTCCGCGTGCTCGCCCGCTTCGACGCCGCATTCGACGCCGCATTCGACGCCGCATTCGACGCCGCACCGGACGAAAGGCCCGTCCGGCTCCCCGTCCCGGAGATCGGCCCCGCGGCGCGGCTCCTGCTGGCCTCGGATCCCGGCGTTCGGCTCGATCCGCCCCGCGAGAACGGCGCCCCGGCGACCGTCACCCTTCCCGGGACCGCCGTCGCCGTGATCGCCTGACCCTGTCCCCGCGCGTCCGCACCCCACCGGATCACTGCACAAGGTGGCGACACACTTTTTTAGGACTTTCAGGCGTTGCCACCAGGATCTTCAAGGAACCCGGCGGCGGCACGAGCGCGGCGTCCCGGACATGACCGTTCGGTCACGGCCCCGGATCGGGGTCGCCACATGCGGTTACCTCCGGTAGCGCTCAGATATGTCCGTGTTCAGGGATGTACTACGAGTGGCAAACCGCAGGTCAAGAGCGCGGCGGCTGCCGGGAAACGTTCATGAATGGTCATACGATCGGTCTCATGACCTCAGTACTGCTCGCCGAGGACGACACGTCCATCTCCGAGCCTCTCGCCCGTGCGCTGCGGCGTGAGGGATACACCGTCGAAGTCAGCCCGGACGGCCCGCAGGCCCTGGAGCGGGCTCTCGGGGGCGGCGTGGACCTCATCGTCCTCGACCTCGGCCTGCCCGAGCTGGACGGGCTCGAGGTGGCGCGCCGGGTGCGCGCCGAGGGCCACGGCGTGCCCATCCTGATCCTGACCGCTCGCGCCGACGAGGTCGACACCGTCGTGGGGCTGGACGCCGGTGCCGACGACTACGTCACCAAACCCTTCCGGCTGGCCGAACTGCTCGCCCGGGTGCGGGCGCTGCTGCGCCGCGGCAGCACCGAGACCCCGATCGTGCAGGGGGTGCGGATCGACGCCGAGTCGCGCCGGGCCTGGATGGGCGACCAGGAGCTCCAGCTCACCACCAAGGAGTTCGACCTGCTGCGCGTGCTGGTGCGCGACGCGGGCAAGGTCGTCACGCGTGAACAGATCATGCGGGAGGTGTGGGACACCAACTGGTGGGGCTCCACGAAGACCCTCGACATGCACATCTCCTGGCTCCGCCGCAAGCTCGGCGACGACGCCGGCAGCCCGCGCTACATCACCACCGTGCGCGGCGTCGGCTTCCGGTTCGAGCGCGGCGACTAGGGCGTGATCCTGGGCGCCCGCGGGCGCTCGTCCCGGGCGGCCCGGCAGCCGCAGGCCGCCCGCAGCCCCGTCCTTCCCCACCCTCGAAGGAGCCCTGATGAGGCGCCGACTGCTGCTGTCGACGCTCGCGGTGGCGGTCGTCGCGATCCTGCTGCTCGGGATCCCCCTCGCCTATGCCACGCACAAGCTCATCTACGAGGAGGCCCGCCAGTCGCTGGACCGCGAGGCGGCCTCCATCCTCGGCGGGGTCGGTTTCAGCCTGGAGGCCGGCCAGCCGATCACGGCGCAGAAGATCTCCCAGGAGTATCCCGGCCGCTACATCGTCATAACCCTGGCCAACGACCAGGTGGTCACGGCGGGCTTCCGCCCGGCCCGCGGCACCGAGCTGCTCACCGCCTCCATGACGGGCGGCGGCGTGCGCGTCCAGGTGTCCCGCCCGGCCGGCCAGGTGCAGGACGAGGCGCTGCGGCTGATGTTCCTGATCGGCAGCCTGGCCGCTCTGGGGGTGGCGGTGACGGTGGGGCTGGCGATGGTCCAGGCCCGCAAGCTCACCCTGCCGCTGATCGACCTCGCCGAGACCGCCGACCGGCTCGGCACCGGCAACGCCCGCCCGCGCCGCCGCCGGTACGGCATCGCCGAGGTCGACCGGGTCGCCGAGGTGCTGGACCGCAGCGCGGTGCGGATCGCCGACCTGCTGGCCGCCAGCCGCGAGTTCGCCTCCGACGCCAGCCACCAGCTGCGCACCCCGCTGACCGCGCTGTCGATGCGGCTGGAGGAGATGATCGAGGCGGCCGAGTACCCGGACGTGGTGCGCGAGGAGGGCGCCGCCGCGGTGGCGCAGGCGGAGCGGCTGGTCGCGGTGGTGGAGCAGCTGCTGGCCAGGTCCCGGCACGACCGCACCGGGGCGGCGGTGCCGGCGCCGATCGACGACATCATCGCCCAGCAGGTCGAGGAGTGGCGGCCGATCTTCCGGCGGGACGGCCGGGACGTGACCATGACCGGCGAGCGCGGGCTGATCGGCATGACCAGCCCGGAGGGGCTGTCCCAGATCATCGCGACGCTGCTGGACAACTCGCTGGTGCACGGCGCCGGCCCGGTCACGATCAACACCAAGCTGGGCGCCAGCTCGGTGGTGGTGGAGGTGGGCGACCAGGGCACCGGGATCCCCCAGGAGCTGGAGGCGCGGATCTTCGAGCGCAGCGTCAGCAGCGGCAAGGGCACCGGGCTGGGGCTCTACCTGGCCCGCTCGCTGGCGGTGGTGGACGGCGGGCGGCTGGAGCTGATCCAGTCGAGACCCGCGGTGTTCGGGGTGTTCCTGCGCCAGGCCGCCGAGGCGCGCCTGGCGTCCGAACGCGTCGTGATCGGCCCCGCCTGATCCCCCGGCCCGTCCGACATCCTGGCCCGTCCGATCCCTTTGAGGGGGTCAGCGGGGGCTGGGGGCGGTGAACTCGGCGTAGCCCTCGGCGGGGTTGCCGTCGGCGGGGCGGCCCAGCTCGTGCGAGGGCGGCGTGTGCCCGTTGAGCCGGTGCCGGGGGGCGTCCGGCTGCCCTGGGACGTCCTGCTGCGCGGGAGCGGCCAGGTGCTGCGGCGCGGCCTCCGGGAGCCCGGAGTGCGGGTCGACCTGCGGGGCCTCCACCGGCAGGAACACCCACTTCTTGTACGACCAGAAGCGGAACAGCGTCGCCACGCCGGTGCCGACGATCAGCGAGGCGTTGTACGGGATCGGCCCGGTCAGCCCGAGCACGTAGCTGGTGAAGCCGATGAACAGCTGGGTGATCACCAGCCCGACGCCGTTCAGCGCGAAGAACAGCACGTACTCGCGGCCCAGCCCGGTCCGGTCGCGGTGCCGGAACGTCCAGTAGCGGTTGGCGACGTACGCGAACGTGGTCGCCACCACGGTCGCGATGGCGTTGGAGGACAGCGGCCCCATCCCCAGGCCCGACTCCAGGTGGAGCGCGTTGCTCAGGACGAACGTGATCACGAAGGCGACCGCGCCGACACTGCCGAACTTCGCCAGTTCCCGCACCAGATGGGCGAACCGTCGGTAGAGACGGGAGAGCAGGTTCACGAAGGGGAACCGTCCTTCCGGGAAACGGCTGCCGCGCCGCGGCGCTGGGCCGGCGCGGGTCGGCTACTGCGAAGGCTAGATGAGGATAGACGCATGTGGCCGGTGAGACGGGCAACAAGAACGTTCACGGTACCGTGCCTCTTCCCCTCCCCGCCCAGGAGCCGATCACACTCGCTCCCGCTCGACTCCCATCCGCTTTGACGCCGCCCGTGCCGGTTCCGTTCACCCCGATCCCGGCCCCGGTGGCGGCGCCCGCGGGCCCGCCGCGCTGACGAGGGACGATCACCCTGCGCGATGACGGCGCACCCCGTCCCGCCCGATAACCTACTGATCGTGACAGATCCAGCGCAGATGCCCGTGGTCGGGATGGCGGGCGGCGGCCAGCTGGCCAGGATGACCCAGCAGGCCGCGATCGGTCTCGGCGTGTCGCTGCGGGTGCTCGCCGGGTCGCCCGGCGACTCGGCCGCCCGGGTGTGCGCGGACGTGCGCGTCGGCGACGACTCCTCGCTCGACGACCTGCGCGCCTTCGCCAAGGGCTGCGACGTGGTGACCTTCGACCACGAGCACGTGCCGGGCGCGCACATCCGCGACCTGGAGGACTCGGGGATCCCGTGCCGGCCCGGCTCGGCGGCGCTGCTGCACGCCCAGGACAAGCTGGTCATGCGGGAGCGGCTGAGCGCGATCGGCGCGCCCTGCCCCGCCTACGGCCACGTGCCCGACCGGGCCCCGCTGGCGTTCCTGGAGGTCTTCGCCCGCGACCACGGCTGGCCGCTGGTGCTGAAGGCCACCCGCGGCGGCTACGACGGCAAGGGCGTGTGGATCCTGGACGCCCTCGACCGCGACGCGTGGGACCTGGTGTCCCGCCTGGTCGCCGAGGGCGTCGACCTGATGGTGGAGGAGCACGTCCCGTTCCGCCGCGAGCTGGCCGCGCTGGTCGCCCGGTCCCCGCACGGGCAGGGCGCCGCGTACCCGGTGGTGGAGACCGTCCAGGAGAACGGCATCTGCGTCGAGGTGATCTCGCCCGCGCCCGGCCTGGACGGCGACCGCGCCGCCGAGGCGCAGCGGCTCGCCCTCGACATCGCCGAGAAGCTCGGGGTGACCGGGCTGCTGGCGGTCGAGCTGTTCGAGACCGAGGGCGGGCTGCTGGTGAACGAGCTGGCGATGCGCCCGCACAACTCCGGCCACTGGACGATCGAGGGCGCCCGCACGTCCCAGTTCGAGCAGCACCTGCGGGCCGTGCTCGACCTGCCGCTGGGCTCCACCGAGCCGGCCGCCCCCTACACCGTGATGGCGAACGTGCTGGGCGGCGACGCGCCCGGGATCTACCATCGCTACCTGCACGTGATGGCCCACGACCCGGGCGTCAAGGTGCACTTCTACGGCAAGGACATCCGTCCCGGGCGCAAGGTCGGGCACGTGACCGTGCTCGGCTCCGACCTGGACGACCTGCGGGAACGCGCCCGGCACGCGGCCGACTTCCTGCGCTGGGGCTCGGCCATGGGCCCCGCCGCGGCGGACGGCGAGCCGGTCAACGAGAAGGACGGCGAGGGGGAGGACGCGTGACGAGCGTCGGCGTGGTGATGGGCAGCGACTCCGACTGGCCCGTGATGAAGGCCGCGGCCGAGGCGCTGGAGGAGTTCGGCGTCGCCTACGAGGCCGACGTCGTCTCCGCGCACCGGATGCCGCACGACATGATCGCCTACGGCGAGGACGCCGCCCGCCGCGGGCTGCGGGTGATCATCGCCGGGGCGGGCGGCGCCGCGCACCTGCCGGGCATGCTGGCCTCGGTGACGCCGCTCCCGGTGATCGGCGTCCCGGTCCCGCTCAAGTACCTGGACGGCATGGACTCGCTGCTGTCGATCGTCCAGATGCCCGCCGGGGTCCCGGTCGCCACCGTCGCCGTCGGCGCGGCGCGCAACGCGGGCCTGCTGGCCGTCCGCATCCTCGCCGCCTCCGACGAGGCCCTCAGGGCGAGGATGCAGGACTTCCAGAAGGACCTGTACGACCAGGCCAAGGCCAAGGGCGCCCGCCTGCGCGAAAGCCTCTGAGCTGGGCTCTCAGCGGCGCAGGGCCCATTCGACGGCCGGGCAGCGGTCCATGACCACCTCCAGGCCGGCCTCCTTCGCCCGCCGCGCCGCGGCCGTGTCGACCACGTCCAGCGGGAGCCAGACGGCCTTGGCGCCCGCCGCGATCGCCTCGTCCACCGCCGCGCCCGCGAACTCCGCACGCCGGTAGATCCCGACGACGTCGGGCTTCTCGGGCACGTCCGCCAGCGCCGCGTAACCCGTCTCGCCCAGCACGGTCTCCGCCGCCGGGTGCACCGGAATGATCCGCTTGCCCCGCTGCTGGAGCAGCCGCGCCTGGGTGTGGACCTCCCTCGCGGGGTTGTCCCGCAGGCCCACGAACGCCCATGTCCTCGACTCGTTGAGAAGCCGCCGGATCACGGCCTGGTCCGCGTACTCATCGCCCATGCCGCTCACAACAGCGGCGCCCGCCCGTTCGTTCCCCGGCGCCCGTTCCCTCAGGGGCGGCCGAGCGCGCGGTAGTTCCAGCCCGCCGCGCGCCATTGCTCGGGGTCGAGGGCGTTGCGGCCGTCGACGATGTTCCGCTCCGCGACCACCTCGGCGAGCGCCGCCGGGTCCATCTCGCGGAACTCCTCCCACTCGGTCAGCAGCAGCACCACGTGCGCGTCCCGGGCGGCGTCCAGGGCCGATCCGCCGAAGTCGAGCTCGGGGTGCGCGCGGCGCGCGTTCCCCATGGCCTGCGGGTCGTACACGGTCACCTTGCCGCCCTGCCCCCGGATCGTGGCGGCCACGTCCAGCGCCGGGGAGTCGCGCACGTCGTCGGAGTTGGGCTTGAACGCCGCGCCGAGCACCCCGACCGTGCGGCCGATGAACGACCCGCCGAGCAGCAGCCGGGCCAGGTCGACCATGCGGATCCGGCGGCGGATGTTGATCTCGTCCACCTCGCGCAGGAAGCTCAGCGCCTGGTCGACGCCCAGTTCCCCGGCGCGGGCCATGAACGCGCGGATGTCCTTGGGCAGGCAGCCGCCGCCGAAGCCCAGCCCGGCGCCCAGGAACCGGCCGCCGATCCGGTCGTCGTGCGACAGCGCCTCCGACAGCTTGGTCACGTCGGCGTGCGCGGCCTCGCACACCTCCGCCATCGCGTTGATGAAGGAGATCTTGGTGGCCAGGAACGCGTTGGCCGACACCTTCACCAGCTCGGAGGTCGGGTAGTCGGCCACGATGAACGGGGTGCCCTCGGCCAGCATGGAGGAGTACAGCTCGCGCAGGATCTTCTCGGCCCGCTCGGCGGCGCCCTGGTCGCCCGGGACGCCGACGACGATGCGGTCGGGGTTGAGGGTGTCCTGGACGGCGAAGCCCTCGCGCAGGAACTCCGGGTTCCAGGCCAGCACGGCGTCGCCGTCGGCGGGCGCCAGCATCCCGATCCGCTCGGCCAGCCGGGCGGCGGTGCCCACCGGCACCGTGGACTTGCCCACCACCAGGCACGGCCGGTGCAGCATCGGCGCCAGCGAGGAGACGGCGTCGTCGACGTAGGTCATGTCGGCGGCGTACTCGCCCGCCTTCTGCGGCGTGCCGACGCAGATGAAGTGCACGTCGCCGAACTCGGCGGCCTCCTCGTAGGAGGTGGTGAAGCGGAGCCGCCCGTTCTCGAGGTTGCGCCGGAGCACCGGCTCCAGGCCCGGCTCGTAGAAGGGCAGGTCGCCCGCCGCCAGGCGGGCCACTTTGCGCTCGTCGACGTCCAGCCCCAGCACCTCGAAGCCCAGATCCGCCATGCAGGCGGCGTGGGTGGCACCGAGATACCCGGTGCCGATCACCGTCAAGCGGTGGGTCAAGGCGACTCCTCTCCTCGTTCAGCCGTGTCCGGTGAGGGACGTACCCCGCGTCGCCGCGCGTAGCGGTCGCGGGCACCGACCGGCGCAGTGTACCGGCGGGTAGCATGCGCTATGAGTCCCGGCTTTCCCGCCGCATGCGGCGGAGGCCGGCGAGGAGTCCCGCGACTTCAGCCCTTGCAGAGCTTCTGGGTGGCGGTGCCGGTCTCCAGGGTGCGGTCGGCGGGGGTGGCGGACGGGGAGGGCTGCACCTTCACCTTCTCCACGCCCGACCAGTCGCCGCCCACCATCACCTGGACGCGGGAGCCCAGCGAGTCGACCTTCTTGAGCTTGGCGCCGGGAATGGCGGCCGCCAGGGTCTTGGCGGAGTCCTCGCGGGACGGGCCGTACTGGATCGTGGTGGTCTTCAGGCCGCGGCGCGCCACGCCCGGCACGACCGTGACCTTGAAGCCCTCGCGGCGGAGCTGGGAACCGGCCTTGGTGGCCAGCCCGGGGGTGCCGATCGCGTTCAGCACGCTGACGGTGACGTCCTCGGGCGGGACGGTCGGGCCGGTCGGCTTCGGCGGCGTGGGCGTCGCGGGCGCGGCGGCCGGCTTCGGCGTGCTGACCGGCTGGTCGCGCCTGAGCTTGGTGAAGAGGTCGTCGGCGCGGTTCTGGTCCCACAGGACGGTCGACTGGGGGGTCGGGGCGTTCCAGAGCTGGGCCGGGTGGTCGGGGTTGGCCAGCGGGACCTTGGCGAAGGTGAGGTTGTCGGTCGACAGGTCCTTCATCTGGTCGGCCAGGCCGGGCAGGTCGTCGGCGAGCTTCTCGTCCACCCGCAGGGACTTGAGCGCGGCGTTGAGGAACTTCGTCGACTTGGCCGGGTCGCTGAGGGTCCTGCTGCTCAGCGCCTGCTTCATCATCGCCGCCATGAACTGCTGCTGCCGGTCGATGCGGCCCAGGTCGCTGCCGCCGGTCAGGGTGTAGCGGGCGCGGGCGAAGCCGAGCGCCTTGAGCCCGTCGAGGTGGGACTTGCCCGCGGGCAGCACCAGGCCGCTCTTGCGGTCGTTGATGGGCTGCTCGGTGCACACGTCCACGCCGCCCAGCGCGTCGACCATGTTGACGAAGCCGTAGAAGTTGACCTCGACGTAGTGGTCGATCGACACGCCGGTGGAACGCTTGACGGTGTCGACCGCCAGGTCGGGCCCGCCGAACTGGTAGGCCCAGGTCAGCTTGCCGTGACGGGGCATGACCGGGGTGCCCTTCGGCCCCTCCGAGCCGTTGGACCTGTGCCCGGGGATCGTCACGTACGAGTCGCGGGGCAGGTTCACCACCGTGACCCGGTCGTGGTTCCGCGAGACCTGCACCAGCAGCATCGTGTCGGAGCGCTCGCCCGGCTCGCGGCCCAGCCGCGCCGCCTTCTGCTGCTCGCGGGTGAGGCCCTCGCGCCGGTCGACGCCCGCGACGAGGATCGTCATCGCGCCCTTCGGCGCGTCCCCGCCCCTGCCCAGGCCGCCGACGTTGACGCTGTCGATCATGCCGGTGACGTAGTTCTGGAACGCCCAGGCGCCGCCCGAGGTGAGCAGCACGAACGCCGACATCGCCCCCGTCAGGGTGAGGAACCGGCGCTGCCTGCGGGCGCTGAGCGCGGACCGCCGGCTCAGCCCGGGGGCCGGGCGGCGCGGGCCGCGCGGGCCGTCCACCTCCACCCGGGGCGCCGGGACGCCGTCGACGGTGACGCCGTCGATCTCCTCGTCGCCGCCCGCCGCGCCGCCGGCCGCGCCCCCGGGACGCGGCCGGAAGTAGCGCTCCAGCGGGTCGGGTTCGCCGTCGGCGGGTCCGCGCCCGCCGCCCCTCCTGGGCCCGTCTGCCATCCTGGGGCCGCCTCCCGAGAAGTCGTCGGTGCCTTATGACACGAGTGGTCCCACTCTAAAGTGGGGACACCCCGTCCGTTCGGTACCTGGACCTCGTGTCCTTGCAGTAACGTGGCGCCGTCTTGACCAACGTCCCGGAAGCCCGGGTGGTTCGAGCCGCGTCATGGACGATCGAGAGAGAGCCCGCGACTCCGAGATGAATCCCTCTTCTTCCCGCGCGCAGAGCGCCCCGCAGCCCGGCACCACGGACCGCACCTGGCCCGCGGTGTCGGTGGTGATGCCGGTGCTGAACGAGGAGCGGCACCTGACCGACGCCGTCCGCCGCATCCTGACCCAGGAGTATCCGGGCGAACTGGAGCTGGTCCTGGCGATCGGGCCGTCCCGCGACCGCACCGAGGAGATCGCCGCCCGGCTGGCCGCCGAGGACCCGCGGATCGTGGTGGTGGCCAACCCCACCGGCCGCACCCCGCAGGGCCTCAACATCGCCATCAAGGCCTCCCAGTACTCGATCATCGTCCGGGTGGACGGGCACTCGCTGCTGCCGGTCGACTACGTGCGGGCGGCCGTGGAGACGATGGAGGAGACCGGCGCGGACAACGTCGGCGGGATCATGGCCGCCGAGGGCGTCACCCCGTTCGAGCAGGCCGTGGCGCGGGCGATGACGTCCAAGATCGGCGTGGGCAACGCGCGGTTCCACACCGGCGGCGAGGCCGGCGAGGTCGAGACGGTCTACCTGGGCACCTTCCGGCGCAGCGCGCTGGAGCGGGTCGGCGGGTACGACGAGACGTTCGTGCGCGCCCAGGACTGGGAGATGAACCACCGGATCCGGCAGACCGGCGGCCGCGTCTACTTCACCCCGCGGATGCGGGTCACCTACCGGCCCCGGCCCGACCTGCGGGCCCTGGCCAAGCAGTACTTCCACACCGGGCGGTGGCGGCGCGTGGTGGGCCGCGAGCACCAGGGCACACTGAACCTGCGCTACCTGGCGCCGCCGCTGGCGGTGGTGGCGATGGCGGCGGGCGCGGTGGCCGGGGCGTTCGGGTTCTGGCCGGGCTGGATCGTCCCGGGCGGGTACGCGCTGGCGATCGTGGCGGGCGCGGCGGTCGAGGGGCGCGGGCTGCCGGTGTCGGCCTGGCTCCGGCTGCCGCTGGTGTTCGCGACCATGCACCTGTCGTGGGGCGTGGGCTTCCTGACGAGCCCGCCCGGCCTGGGCCAGCCGACTCCGGCCAAAACGTGACAACTGGGGCGAACCGCTCGGCTCGGCGCCGCGTCTGAGGTTACGTTGGACGGGAGCACCCCGTCCGGCGTGCCGAGGAGGTGCCCATGTCCAGCGGCGCACGCCACGGGCTCGGTGCGGTGATCGGGTTGGTCGTCACCCCGCTGATCGCCCTGAGCCTGATGTACGCGACCCACCGGGCCGGGCTCTACACCCGGAACTTCATGGACCCGCCCTGGTCCGACCGGCTGATCTCGACGGGGCTGTTCCTGTTCGCCGCGCTGCTGCTGGGCCTGGTGATGGGCTCCAGGCTGTCGCCGCTGGCCTCGCTGATCCCCGGCCTGGCGTTCGCGAGCATCGGCCTGCTGTGGATGGCCGCCCCGATCTTCAGCGCGCAGCACACGCTCGGCGTGCTGCCACGCGAATTCGACCGCGCCTACATGGTGCTCGCCCCGTACGGCGTGCTGCTGGTGCTCGGCGCGGCGCTGCTCGTGGCGTCGCTGCCGCCCTCGCGCTGGCGGGGTGCGCGCGCGCCGTCCAGGCCGTCCAGGCACGGTGCCCCGGGCGCGCCGATGGGGCCCGGCCTTCCTCCGCCGCAGGGAGCGGTGCCTGGCGGGGCCGTGGGTGCGGTGCCGGGCGGGGCCGTCGGGGCGGTGCCCGGCGGTGCCGTGGGTGCGGTGCCGGGCGGTGCCGTGGGTGCGGTACCTGGCGGGGCTGTCGGGGCGGTGCCCGGTGGGGCCGTCGGGGCGGTGCCGGGCGGGGCTGCGGGGGCGGTGCCGCAGCCGCAGCCGTACGGCCCGCCGCAGGGCGCGGTGCCGTTCGCGCCGCCTGGCGGCCAGGCGCCGCCCGCGGGCCCTCCGGCTTCGCGTCCGCCGTCGGGAGCGGTGCCGTTCGGCTCCGACGACGAGCGTCCCGAGCCCCAGCGCGGCTCCGGCGGGCAGCAGCCCGGCGAGTGGACGCAGATGTACGGCGGCGACGACCTCCGCGGCGGCCAGGACAAGCGCTGACGGATCGCCCCGGCTAGACCCCGGCTTCGGCCTCGGCCCCTGGGACGGCGTCCGTCCCGGGGGCCTCGCCGAGCACGCGGACGACCCCGGGCACGTCGTTGACCACCAGCGCGTCGAAGCCCGCCGTGGCGTAGTCGGCGACCCCCTCGGCGGGCGGGCACCAGGCCAGGATCTCCAACCCGGCCTTGTGGGCCACGTCCACGCAATGCTCCAGCGGACGCAGCCGCGTGTCGGGACGGTCGAACCCGCACGAGGCCGTGTGCACGCCCACCGCCTGCAGGCCGAGGCCCGCGGCGGCCGGAATGCCGTGCCACAGCGGGAACCGGTGCCAGGTCAGCAGCCCCAGCGGCACCCCCCGCAGGTTGTCGCGCAGGTGCGCCAGCAGCGACGGGTCGAACGAGGTGACCAGCAGCGGGCGGCGCCGCGCCTCCCGCTCCAGCACCGGCAGCAGCAGCGCGCCGGTGCGCCGGGACGGCTCGTCGACCGCGTCCTCCAGGATCGTCTTGACGTCCACGTCCACCGGAACCTCCGGCGGCAGCGCGTCGAACACCTCGGCCAGCAGCGGCAGCCCGGTGGCCTCGGCCGTGGTGTCGACCAGGAACGCGCCCTCGGCGGTCGTCGGGTCGTGCCGCAGCACCAGCGCGTCGTCGGCGGTGCGGGTGACGTCGATCTCGATCCAGGACGCCCCCGCCGACAGCGCCGCCAGCAGCGAGGGGACGGTGTTCTCCGCCACGGTGCCGGTGCCGCCGGGCGCGGCGAGGTCGCCCGAGCCCAGTCCGCGGTGCCCGATGACGGCGGGCCGGTTCTCGAAGATCACGTGGCCTCCGGGGGGTCGGTGGCGGCGGGCGTCCGGGCCAGATGCTCGGCCAGGACGATGTCGAGGGGGTGGGTGACCTTGAGGTTGCGCTCGCTGCCCTCCACCACCCTGATCGGCACGTCCGGCAGGTACCGGTGCACGATGCCGCAGTCGTCGGTCGCGCGCAGCTCCGGATCGGCCAGCGCCAGCGCGTAGGCGGCGCGGACCGTGCCGAGCCGGAACCCCTGCGGCGTCTGGAACCGGCACAGCGACGCGCGCGGCGGCATGCCCGCGACCAGGCCGTCCTCGTCGACCGCCACGATCGTGTCGGACGAGGGCACGCCCACCGCGACGGCGTCGTACCCCTCCAGCGCGTCCAGCACACGGCCGATCACCGCGGCGTCCACGAACGGCCGTGCGGCGTCGTGGAACAGCACCCGGGCCGTGTCCGGGTGCCCCTCCAGCGCCCGCAGCGCCGCGACGGTCGAGGCGGTGCGGGTGTCGCCGCCCTCGACGACCCCGCCGACCTTGCCGAAGGGGGCGGCCAGCGCGGCGGCGGTGCGCAGGTGCCCGGCGGCCATCACCACCAGGACCGTGTCGACGCCGGGATGGGCGTCGAACGCCGCGATCGCGTGCGCCAGGATCGGCCGCCCGCCGACCTCGATGAGCTGCTTGGGCGCCGGCGCGCCGACACGCTGGCCGATCCCGCCCGCCAGCACCACCGCGATGGTCTGCTCCGCCATGATCCCCATCTCGTCGCGTAGGGTGATGAGATCGCTACGCTGGGCAGTCGTCCCTGCTCCCCGCCGTGTGCGGTCCGGGGGGAGACCTGTCGATCACTGTCCGGAAAATCCTTCGTGTCCTATCTTCTTTCCGCGGTCGGAGGCGCCGATGACCATCGCGTTGATCATCGCGACCGGGCGCGTCCGCGGGCGGCCCGATCCGGGTCCCGCGGCCGCCCTGCCGTACCGGATCCGGCCGGGCGAACCGGCCGATCCGCCGACGCTGCTGGCGCGGCTGTGCGACCGGCTGGCCACGCTCAACGTACCGGACGTGCGGGTGATCGGTCGTCCCCGCGGAGCCTCCGCGCTGCGCGCGGACGGGCATTTCGTCACCGAGTGCGCGGACCCGGCCGCCGATCTCCGGGAGATCGCCCGGACGGCCCGGCTGGCCGAGGAGCCGGTCGTGGTGCTGCCCGCCGACCTGGTCGCCGACGACGCCCTGCTGGAACGGCTGCTGTACGGCTCGGGCGGGCCGGTCGTGGCGGTGACCGTCCCGGCCGCGCGGGCGGGCGCGCACGGGACCGCCGGGGTACGGGTGTCCAGGGGCCGGATCGTCGCCGTGGACACCGGGGCCGGCGCCTTCACCGGCCCCGACGCCTGGACGGGCTCCGCCGCGCGGGTCAACGCCGCGTCCCCCGGGATGCTCCGCTTCGACCCGTCCCGGGCGGCGGAGGTGGCGGACGTCGCGGAGGGCCTGGCCGGCCGCGACCCGAGCCTGACCGGCGCGGGCGCGGACGGTACGCTCCGCGGCGACGCGCTCGTCGCCCTCCTCGCCGGGCTGGTCAGGGCCGGGACGCACGTCGCCGACCGCCCGGCCCGCGGCCTGGTCTGCCGCCGCGCCGCCGACCCGGCCGCGGTCGCCGAGGCGCGCGCGGAGCTGGACTACGCCGACGGCGAGGGCGCCCGGCTGGCGGCGTCGGTCAAGCGCGACGACGGCTTCTTCGCCACGTTCGCGGTCAGCGCGTACTCGCCGTACATCGTCCGCTGGGTCGCCGCCCGGGGCATCACGCCCGACGCGGTCACGGCCGCGTCCGTCGCGCTGGCGCTGCTGGCGGCGCTGTGGTTCTCCGGCGGCACCCGCGCCGGGATGGTCACGGGCGCGGTGCTGCTGTACCTCGCGTTCGTCCTCGACTGCGTGGACGGGCAGCTCGCCCGCTACACCGGCCGGTTCTCCGCGCTGGGCGCCTGGCTGGACGCGGTGTCCGACCGGGTCAAGGAGTACGCGGTGTACGCGGGCCTGGCGATCGGGTCCACGGCCGCGGCGGCGGGCACGTCCGCGCACGGCGGGGACGTGTGGGCGCTGGCGATGGCCGCGCTGATCCTGCAGACCGTCCGGCACATGATCGACTTCTCGTACCAGGCCCATACCGGCGCGGACGGCGCGGACGGGGACGGCACGGTGGCGCGCTGGTCCGCCCGGACGAGCGGCGTCCGCCCCCTGCACTGGGCCAAGAAGATCCTGGTCCTGCCGATCGGGGAGCGCTTCGCCCTGATCGCCCTCACCGCCGCCTTCACCGACGCCCGCGTGACCTTCCTCGCCCTCCTGATCTGGGGAGGCGTGGCGACCGCCTACACCCTGGCCGGACGAGTCCTGAGGACCATGACAGCGACCATGACGGCGGGAGGCACCCCATGAACGTGGTCACGCGGGAGCCCGTTCCCGTCCCTGTGCCGAGGGCGGGGGCCGTGCGGAACGCGCTGCCGCTGTACCGGGACGACGGGCCGATCTGCCTGGGGCTCGGCGCGCTGGTGCGCGGGCAGCTGCCGCCGCTGCCCGGGGCGCTGGTCGCGCTCGCCGCCGGCGCCCTGCTGCTGGCCGCCGGGATCGGGGAGGAGCGCACCACCGCGCTGTTCGCGCCCGTCGTGGCGCTGCTGCTGACCGGACCGGCCGCCGGACATCCCCATCACGGGAGGTTCGACTGGCTTGTCCCTCCCGCGATCCGCGCGATCGAGTATGGTTACCTCGCCGCACTGGGGTTCGCACAGGGCGTGGCCGCACCGCTGGTCTACGTGCTGATCGCGGTCCTGGCGTACCACCACTACGACATCGTGTACCGCACCCGCCAGGGGTTCCGGCCGCCGGACCGGCTCTTCCGCGCCGGGCTGGGCTGGGACGGCCGGATGCTGATCGTGGCCCTCGCGGGCCTCACCGGTCTTCTCCCGTTCGCGTACGCTGCACTCGCCGTCTACCTTGGCGTGTTGTTCGTGACCGAGAGCGCCGCCACGTGGGTGCGTGTCGGGCATGCCGGCGGGCGCGCCGGTGCGCACGGTGCCGGTGCCGGTCGCGGCGACGGCGTTATCGGCGACCTGGAGGACGAGAAAGCATGATCGGCATGGTGCTGGCGGCGGGCGCGGGCCGGAGGCTGCGGCCCTACACCGACACTCTCCCCAAGGCGCTGGTCCCCGTCGACGGCGAGACCACCATCCTGGACATCGCGCTCGGCAACCTCGCCGAGGTCGGGCTGACCGACGTGGTGATCGTGGTCGGCTACCGCGCGGAGGCCGTCGAGGAGCGCAAGGCGGGCCTGGAGGAGCGCTACGGCGTCTCCCTCACCCTCGTCCACAACGACAAGGCCGAGGAGTGGAACAACGCCTACTCCATGTGGCTGGCTCGGGAGCACTTCTCCAAGGGCGTCCTCATGGTCAACGGCGACACGGTGCACCCGGTCGGGGTGGAGAAGACACTATTGTCCAACCGCGGCCCGGACATCCTGCTGGCGGTGGACAACGTGAAAACACTCGCCGACGAGGAGATGAAGGTGACCCTGGACGCCGGGGGGCGGCTCCAGCGGATCACCAAGCTGATGGACCCGGCCACGGCGTACGGGGAGTACATCGGCGCCACCCTGATCGAGCCCGCCGCGGCCGAGCCGCTGGCCGACGCCCTGAAGACCACCTGGGAAGGGGACCCCGACCTCTACTACGAGGACGGGTACCAGGAGCTGGTCAACCGGGGCGGCGCCATCGCCGTGGCCCCGATCGGCGAGGTCGAGTGGGTCGAGGTCGACAACCACGACGACCTGGAGAAGGCCCGCCGGATCGCCAAGGGCTACTGATCCCGAAGGCCCGGTGAGCCGTACGGCGGCGGGCCGGGCCTCCCCCGACGACCGGACGTCCCGACCGACGATCCGAGCGAGGAAGTCTCCCCTATGCCCTTGCTGACGCGGATGCTGACCGCCCCGCTGTCCATCGATGTCCGGCGCGGGGCGGTCGCCGCCCTGGGCGATCTGCTGGCCGACCGGCGGATCGCCACCGAGGGGCGGGTGGCCATCGCCGTCGGCCCCGGCCAGGGCGACCAGATCGCCGAGCATGTGCGGCCCTCCCTGGACGCCTGCGAGGTGTTCCAGGTCGAGGGCGGCACCGTCGACGCCGCGGTCAGCCTCGGCGCCAAGCTGCGCGCCGGATCGTACGAGGCGGTGGTCGGCATCGGCGGCGGCCGCACCATCGACGCCACCAAGTACGCCGCGACGCTGGCCGGCATCCCGATGGTGTCGGTCGCCACCAACCTGTCCCACGACGGCATCTGCTCTCCGGTCGCCTCCCTCACCCACGACAAGGGCAAGGGGTCGTTCGGGGTGGTGATGCCGCTGGCGATGGTCGTCGACCTCGACTACGTGCGGGCCGCGCCCGAGCGGCTGGTGCGGGCCGGGGTCGGCGACGTGGTGAGCAACTTCTCGGCGGTGGACGACTGGCTGCTGGCCGCCGACGAGTGCGGCGAGCCGGTCGACCGGATGGCGCTGACGGTGGCCCGCACGGCCGCCGAGGCGCTGCTGCACCAGCCCGAGTCGATCGAGTCCGACCGGTTCCTGACCGTGCTGGCCGAGGGGCTGGTGCTGTCGGGGATGGCGATGGCGTTCGCGGGCTCGTCCCGGCCGTCCAGCGGCGGCGACCACGAGATCCTGCACGCGATCGACCAGCTGTTCCCGGGCACCGCCAACCACGGTGAGCTGGCCGGGATCGGCGCCGCGTTCTGCTACCACCTGCGCGCGACCCGGCTGGGGGCGGGCGCGGAACGGCTGGCCGAGGTGACGGCGTGCCTGCGGCGGCACGGGCTGCCGGTGCTGCCGGGTGATGTGGGGCTGACCGCCGAGCAGTTCGCGGAGGCCGTGCGGTATGCCCCGCAGACCAGGCCCGGCCGCTATACGATCTTGGAGCATCTCGGCCTGGACCAGGGCGCGATCCTCAAGGCGGTGGAAGAGTATGTCGAAGCCCATGGCGACTGAGCTCCCCGAGATGCCCGAGATGCCCGGTCCGGGGGACGACCAGCGGCCGTCCCGGCGCACCGCGAGCGTCGCCGACGTGCGGCGGTGGGGGCAGCCGCCCGGCCTGAAGGACCGGCGCAACGAGGAGCACTGGGCGGGCCGCCTCTACATGCGCGACCTGTCGCCGTACTTCGCCTGGCTGGCGATGCGGCTGGGCTTCAGCCCCAACCAGCTCACGTACATGATGATGGCGTGCGGCGTGGCCGCCGGCGTGGTGGTGTCGCTGCCCGCCGCCGGGACGGGCGCGCTGTGGACGGCGCTGGGCGGCGCCGTGCTGATCCAGGTGTACCTGCTGCTGGACTGCGTGGACGGCGAGGTCGCCCGCTACCTGCGGCAGACGTCGGTCGCCGGGGTGTTCCTCGACCGCATCGGCCACTACCTGTCCGAGGTGTCGCTGCTGATCGGGCTGGGGTTCGCCGCGCAGGGCGGCTGGACCAGCGGCGGCTACACCGAGCTGGGCCTGGTCGCGGCGCTGGGCGCGGCACTGATCAAGGCGGAGACCGACAACGTGGTGGTGGCACGGGCCAAGTCCGGGCTGACCGCCGACCCGTCCGGCGGCGACCGGGCGCTGCGGCCCCGCTCCACCGGGATCGCGCTGGCCCGGCAGGCCGCGTCCATGCTGCGCTTCCACCGCATCATCGGCGCGGTGGAGCTGTCGCTGCTGATCCTGGCGGCCGCGGCGATCGACGTGGTCCTCGGTACGGAGACGCCCGCGGCGATCCGGGTCCTGACGGTCGCGGTCGCGGCCGTGGCGGTCGTGCAGACGCTGCTCCACCTGGTGAGCATCCTCGCCTCCCGGAGGCTCAAGTAGATGAAACTCTCGGTCGTGGTGCTCACGATGGGCAACCGCCCGGAGGAGCTGGCCCGCGCCGTCCGCAGCGCGCTGGAGCAGGAGCACGTCGAGGTCGAGGTCGTGCTCGTCGGCAACGGCGTCGACCCGGTCGGCGAGCAGGGCGGTGAGGCGCCGTTCGACGACGAGCGGGTCAAGACGCTGCAGCTGCCGAAGAACGTCGGGATCCCGGCGGGGCGCAACCGGGGCGTGGAGGCGTCCTGCGGCGATGTGATCCTGTTCCTGGACGACGACGGCTGGTACCGCTCCACCCGCCTCGGAACCTACCTGCGCGACCGGTTCGCCGCCGACCCGGGGCTGGGCGTGATCTCGTTCCGGGTCCGCGACCCCGAGGGCGGGCGCGGCGAGCGGCGGCACGTGCCGCGGCTGCGGGCGGGCGACCCGGAGCGGTCGTCGGAGGTCACCACGTTCCTCGGCGGCGCCTGCGCGATCCGCCGGGCCGCGTTCGACGCCGGCGGCGGCCTCCCGGAGGACTTCTTCTACGCCCACGAGGAGACCGACCTGGCCTGGCAGGTCCTCAACGCGGGCTACCGGATCGTGTACGACTCGTCCGCCGTGATGTTCCACCCGGCGGTGCTGCCCACGCGGCACGACATGTTCTACCGCTACAACGCCCGCAACCGGGTGTGGCTGGCCCGCCGCAACCTGCCGTGGACGATCGGGCTCACCTACCTGGCCGTGTGGGTGGCGATGACGCTGCTGCGGGAGCGCAGGCCGAGCGCGCTCAAGCCGTGGTTCAAGGGGTTCGCGGAGGGGTGGCGCAAGCCCGCGGGCCCGCGCCGCCCGATCTCCTGGCGGACGGCCTGGCGGATGACCCGCACCGGCCGCCCCCCGATCATCTAGGGGCCCCGGGTCAGGCGCCCGTGAGGGTGTCGTACCAGGTGGGGTCGGCGGTGAGGACGGTCAGGTGCTGGGTGGCCCGGGACACGGCCACGTACAGGACGCGCAGCCCGCGCGGCGACTGGGTCGCCACCGTCTCGGGCGCCACGATCACCGCGGCGTCGAACTCCAGGCCCTTGGCCTCCAGGACGTCGAGGATCTGGACGCGCTCGGGGAGCCCGGCGGCGCGCAGGTCGCCGATCGCGGGGTCGCCGGTCGGGAGGATGAGCCCGATCGTGCCCTCCACCCGCTCCAGCAGCTCCTCGACGGCGTCGCGGGCGGCGGCCGGGTGCCCGGGCCGCGGCAGCACCCGCACCACCGGGTCGATGCCCGACTCGCGGACGGCGCGGGCCGGATGGGCGCCGGGCAGCGCCAGCTCCAGCACCCGGGTCGCCACGGCGGCGATCTCGGTGGAGTTGCGGTAGTTGGTGGTGAGCTCGTACTCGTAGCGGGCGCGGCGCGGGGACGGCTTGCGGCGGCGCGCCCGGGAGCGCCCGCCGCGTGACCGGCCGCGGCCGCCGGAGGAGGACGCGGGGTCCTCGGCGCCGAGCGCGACGTCCATCGCCGTGCGGGCGGCGTCGAGGTCCTCCCAGGCGCTCTGCGCCGGGTCCTCGACGACCGTCCAGCTGGCCTGGCGGCCCCGGCGGCCCAGCATCCGCCACTGCATGGGGGACAGGTCCTGGGCCTCGTCGACCACGATGTGGGCGTACTCGGGGCGCTCCTCGACCACGCCGTCGTCGACCCGGCGGGATCGCTCCAGGCGCTCGATGGAGGTGGTGAGCTCCTGCATCTCCGGCGTCCAGTCGTCGTCGGCGACGTCCTCGCCGGTGAGGATGTTGACGCCGTCCACGACGAACGGGTCGTCCTCGGCCGGTGCCGGGCGGCGGCGGGACGGGCGCGGCGGGGAGCCCAGCAGCGCGTCGAGCTCGTCGAGCAGCGCGATGTCCTGGTAGCTGAGCACCGGGCCGGGGCCGCGGCCGTCGCCGGCGGTCTCCTCGGGGGCGAGGGCGCCGGCCCAGGCGCCGGCCAGCAGCCGGACCTCGCTCCGGTCGAGGTCGCGCCCGGCGGCGCGGCGGAGCCGCTCCGGGTCGCCGAGAGCGCGCAGCACCTCCAGCGGGCGGCGCAGCGGCCACCAGGCGACCAGGAAGTCGGTGAAGGCGCGCTGCTCGCGGACCCGGGCCAGGAACTGCGTGCGCATGGTGTCGCCGCCGCCGTTGGAGGACGCGGCGCCGCCGGCCGGGACCGGCGCCTCCGGCTCGTCGATGGCGGCCAGCCCGTCGGCCGCGAGCAGCGCGTTCCAGACGCTGAGATCGCCCTCGGCGGCGGTCGCCGCCGCCTCCGGTCCGCCCAGCGCGCGGAAGGCGTCCCACAGTGCGTCCAGCAGGGCCTCGGCGGCGCGGCCCCGGGCGGCGTTGACGCTGCCGCGGCTGCGCCGGTGCACCTCGTTGCGGATCTTGTCGAGCCGGGCGCGGTCGAGCCGGACGACCACGCCCTTGTAGACCACGCGCAGCTCGTCGGGCGCCCCCGGGGCGTGGTCGGTGACGGCGCGGCGAAGGATCCGCCCCATCGCCTCCGCGCCCTTGAGCCGGGCCAGTTCGGGGGAGTCGTGCACGGTGCCCGTGACGCCGTCCACCAGGTCGCCCAGGGACCGGAGCGTCGCCGAGCCCTCGCCCAGCGACGGCAGGACCCGCTCGATGTAGGCGGTGAAGCGGCGGTTGGGCCCGACCACCAGCACGCCGCGCGACCCGAACCGGCGGCGGTGCCGGAACAGCAGGTAGGCGACCCGGTGCAGCGCCACCGCGGTCTTGCCGGTGCCGGGTGCGCCGCGGACCAGGACGGTGCCGTCGGCGGGGGCGCGGATCACCTCGTCCTGCTCGCGCTGGATCGTGGCCACGATGTCGCGCATCGCGCCCTCGCGGGTGCGCGCCAGCGAGGCCAGGAACGCGCCGTCGCCGACCACCGTGAGGTCCTCGCCGGCGGACGGGTCGAGCAGGTCGTCCTCCAGGTCGACCACGGTGTGCCCGCGCGAGTGCAGCACCCGGCGGCGGATCACGCCGCGCGGGTCCTCCGGGGTCGCGCGGTAGAAGTCCTCGGCGGCCGGGGCGCGCCAGTCGATCACCAGGGAGTCGTGGTCGGGCGTGCGGACGCCGATCCGGCCGACGTAGCGGACCTCGCCGCCGGCGGCCAGATCGAGGCGGCCGAACACCAGGCCGTCGTCGGCCACGTCCAGGGCCTTGGCGCGCATCGCCGCCTGGTGGACCATCGCGTCCCGGTCCACCAGCGACGCCTTGGTGCCGGCCAGCGACTGCCGGTAGCCCTCGCGGATCATGGCCTGGGCCTCGGCGCGCATCTCCTCCAGCCGCGCGTACGCCACGTCGACGTGGCGCTGCTCGGCGGCGATCTCGCGGTCCTTGACCGTGGCCGGCCGACCCTTCACCTGGGACGACATGCAGGCTGCTCCCTACCGTCCGTGGACTCCCCGTGCGGGTGCCCCTTCACCCGCCCGGGCGAAAGAGACAGCTTATTCGGTCCGCGTACGGTTACCCGAAATCGCGGGTCCGACCCGTCCCGGGCGGGGCCGGGGGCGGTCAGGGCCCGGCCGCCCCCGGCTCAGGACGGGGCGGTGACCCGGCTCAGGACGCGGTCCATCAGGCCCGGCGCGTACCGCTGGGCCAGGACGGTCGCCCTGGTCAGCGGGTCCGGGAAGACGTAGAGGCCGCCGTCGCGCCGGAGCGAGCGGTCGACCGCGTCCAGGACGGTCCGCGGCGGCATGCCCTTCATGTTGCCGGTGGCGGCGGGGTCGGCCGCGGCCGCCTCCCGGAAGCCGGGGGTGTCCACCTGGCGCGGGCACACCACCCGGATGCGCACGCCGCTGCCGGCGTGCTCGCGCCGGACGGTCTCGGCGTAGGCGTTGACCGCGGCCTTGGCCGCCGCGTACGCCGACGACCCGGCCACCGGCACCCAGGAGGCCAGCGAGGAGAACAGGATCAGCTCGCCCCGGCCGCGCTCCAGCATGCCGGGCAGCGTGGCGCGGACGACGTTGACGGTGCCGAGGTAGCCGATCCGCAGGACCCGCTCGACCTCGTCCAGCGGCTGCTCCAGGGCCGGGACGAGCGGGCCGATCGCGGCGGCGTGCACGACCCGGTGCGGCGCCCCGGTCTCGGCCACCACGGTCGCGACGGCCGCGGCGTCGGCGACGTCGCAGGCGCGGACGTGGGTGTTGGGCGAGCGCAGCGCGGTGCGGGCCAGGCCCTTCTCGTCGAGGTCGGTGGCGACGACGTCCCATCCGGCGGCGGCGAGCCGCTGGGCGGCCAGCGCGCCCAGCCCGCTCGCGGCCCCGGTGACCAGCGCGGTCCGGCGCGGCCCGGTGATCTCCTCGGAGCTCACGGCCCGACCTCCTCGGCCTCGGCGAAGCTCATCGTCAGGTGCGCGACCGTGCTGGTGCTGAGCGGGCGGGCGCGGTGCAGCCCGATCTCCCGCAGCTCGTCGGCGACCGGGTGGTCGCCGAGCGTCACGCGGGCGCCGCCGGGACGCACCCGCACGCCCGACGCCCGCAGCGTCCACGGCGTGCGGCGGGTCGTGCCGTCCAGGCAGGAGTACGCGCTGACCTCGGGCGCGGCACGTCCGGCGGGCACCGGCAGGCCCGGCTTGACGGCCACCTCGATCGCGCTGCGCCCGCCGAACCGGACGGCGCACCGCTTGATCCGCCCGGACAGGTCCATGGGGATCTCCGCGAGCTCCTTGGGAAAGCCCCAGATGGACCGGCCCGCCTCCAGGGTGAACTCCTGGTTGACCGGCAGCCAGTGGATGAACGCGCCGACGTCGCGAAGGCCGCGGAGGCCGTTGAGGTCCGTCAGGCCGCCCGGCGCGCTCTCGTGCGGTCCTTCGCGCGGCGGGCGCACCAGGAAGGCGACGGCGAACTCGTGGTACGGGCCGAGATCGCCGTCGGCGTAGCGGATGAACGCCAGCGAGCAGACCGCCCGTCCCGGGAACGGCTCGACCACCTCGAGACCGGAGTAGGCGATCACGGCCTGTGCCGGGGCGGCGGGCACGGCGAACATGGCCGAGGCCACGGCGGCGTCCCGGATCCGCACCGGCATGGCGACCCGCTCGCCCTGGATCACATGCGCCTGGGTCCCTGTCGTCACATCCCTAAGTAGAACAGGTTCTTATTTTGCTGTCACGCCCCGGGGTCCGCCGGGCCCTCCCGGTCCCCCTCGACGGCCGTCCGCACGCGCTCCAGCGTGGCCCGCATGCCCTGCCGGTTGAGCTCGGCGCGGCGCTCGGCGGGCACCCCGGTGAACACCCGCCCCAGCAGCGAGACGAAGCGGGCGCCGCGCTCGTCGCGGCGCAGGTCGCGCCAGTACTCGGTGAGGCGGGTCGAGCCGTCGCCGATGTCCTCCACGCGGTAGCCCCACAGCGCGACCGGCACCCGGAAGCTCGAGACCCGGAAGGCGAAGTTCTCGGCCGGGACGGCGGCGGTCACGCGCGCGTCGGTGAACCACACCCGCCAGCCGATCCGGTTGAAACCGGTGAACGTGGTGCCGGGCCCGAAGCCCGGCGCCCCCGGCCCGGAGGCGCCGTCGGCGGCGACCGGGCGGCGCCGGCGGATCCAGACCGCGAACAGCTCCGGGCTCCAGCGGGTCATCCGGCGCGGGTCGGCCACCGCCGCGTACACGGCCTCGGGCCGCGCCCGCACGACGACGCTCTCCTCGGCCACCCATTCGCGTTCCATGCCGGAATCCTGCCGCATGACCGTTGGGTCACAACAGGGCCGGGATCACAGGGACACGATCACGGGGACCACGATCACAGGGACAGGCGGACGCCCTTGCTGGAACCGCTCGCGTGCAGCTCCAGCGCGCGCGGGACGAACCCAGGCGGCACGTCGTACAGCAGCACCCCCGTGAACGAGTCGGCGCTCTGCAGGGACTGGACGCTCACCTTCGTCTTCGGCCCCGGCGTCCCCCGGAACAGCATGACCGCGCCGTGCTCGTTCTCCGAGGCGTCCAGCAGCCGCTGGCTCGCGGGGTCCAGCACCTGGGCGGAGACGCTCGTGTTGGTCACGGTGAACCGGACCTGGCACAGCTTGCCGTCCCGGGCCGTGACGCCCTTCACCTTGACGCCGCACTCCGGCGCCTTCGCCTCGAACGACAGGTCGCCGTCCTTGGCGGGCCTGCCGAACTCCGCCGTGACCGGCTCGTTCCTGTCCTGGTAGTAGGCCAGGCCGCCGATCGCCGCCGCGGCCAGGACCAGGAACGTGACCGCGCGCCGCACCCAGAGGTTGATCCGGACGCGCCGGAGGACCTTCGGGTCGACCGGCGGCGCGGGCGGGGGCGGCGGCAGCGGCTCGGACGGGGGCGTCCACAGCGGCAGGTCCTCCAGACGCCAGTTGGCGTCGACGGAGTGACTGGCCGCCGCAAGGATGTCGAACGGTGGCGGGTCCGCGTCCTGCCCGCCCGGACCTTCCGGACCTTCCGGCCAGCCCGGTCCACCTGCGCCGCCCGCGCCGCCGGGGCCGCCGGAGCTGCGGGGGCCGATGGGGCCGACGGAGACGGCGCCCACGCGTCCCGTCCCTGGCCGCGCTCCCGCGGGGTCCGCGCCTCCCGCGGGCCCGCCGCCCGGCTGCGCGGCGGCCGGTGAGCCGCCCACCAGGGCCAGCAGGAGCTGCTGGGCCGTGGGCCGCATCACCGGCTCGGGCGCCAGCGCCCTGGAGACCAGCGTCCGCAGCGGGTCGGCGAGGTCGCCGAGGTCGTACAGGTGCTGCTGCGCCCGGTAGGCCATCACCAGCGGGTCGCCGGCCGAACGCTCATCGGCGCCGCCGAACGGGTGCCGCCCCGTTCCCGCGAACGCCACCAGGCAGCCCCACGCGAACACGTCCCCGGCGGGGGAGACCTCGCCCGTCCGCACCTGCTCCGGCGAGATCCAGCCGGGCGACCCGACGACGGAACCGGAACGGGTGTGCCCCGACCGCTCCCCGACGCCCCGCGCGATCCCGAAGTCGATCACCCGGGGACCCGAGATGGACAGCACCACGTTCGCCGGCTTGAGGTCGCGGTGCACCAGCCCCACCGAGTGGATGGCCGTCAGCGCCGCCGCCACGCCCACCGCGACGCCGTGCAGGGTGCCGGACGGCAGCGCCCCGTGCCGCCTGATGTGCTCGGAGAGCGGGGCGCCCTCGACGTACTCGGTGACCAGGTAGGGACGGCCGCCGTCCTCGCCGTGGTCGAGCACCGCGGCCGTGCAGAAGGAGGCGACCTGCCGGGCGTGCCGCACCTCGTCGTGGAAGCGGGCCAGGTAGGTCTCGTCGGCGGCCAGCTCGGGCCGGATCACCTTGATCGCGACCTGCCGTCCGTCCCGGTCCGTCCCGAGGTACACGGCGCCCATGCCGCCCTGCCCGAGCATCCCCAGCAGCGGGTACGGGCCGATGGCGGCGGGATCTCCGGTGCCGAGGGGGCGCGTCCCCGCCGGGAGCCCCTCGCCTTGCCTGTCTTCCTGCACTGGGCGTGTCCCTCCGGCCCCCGGCGGCCGCCCCGTCCGCGCCCGTCTCCTCCGGTATCGAGGGGCTCAAAGTATCGGATGCCGACGGAATCGGGCGCCCGGCCGTCAGCGGAGGTGGGCGAAGCGCTCCCGCCAGGCGGCGTACCACGACGCGAACCACGGGTGCCCCTCGGCGAGCGGGAGGACGTAGGTGATCGTCTCGGCGTAGTAGCGGCGCTGGAAGTCGGGCGGCATCTGGTCCAGGCGCTGGACGTTGCTCACCCGGTCGGCCAGCTTCACCGCGACCGCCTCGGGCGGGGCGTCCCGCAGCCGCCGCAGGTACGCCGCCTTGGCCGCGCGCTTGGCCTGCCGTCCCATGCCGTCCGTGGGAGGCTTGGTGACCCAGTCCACCAGCTCGGCCACCCGGGGGCCGAACTCCTCCTCCACCTCCGCGACCGTCGCGCCGGTGTCCTCGACGGTGTCGTGCAGCAGCAGCGCCGACAGCACCTCGGGGTCGGTCTCGCCCGCCCCGCGTACCATCGCCTCCAGCGCCTCCACCAGGTGCTCCATGTAGGGGACGCCGGTGGGCCGCTTCTGGTCGCCGTGCCAGCGCAGGGCCGCGGCGGCGGCCCGGTCCAGCCGCTCCAGCGCGGGCGGATCGAGGGTCCCGTCCGACTCCAGGGCGGCGCGCGCCTCGGGCCAGGTCCGCCAGGTGATGAAGATGTCGTCCACGGGATGCTCCGTTCTGGTCCGGCCGTGTCGCGCGGGCGCCCGGCACAGGGCATGGTGGGAGTCGTTCGCTGAGCAAGGTACGGGATGGAACGGGAGGGAGGCGGCCGGGACGTGGTGGGCGGCAGACGGCCGCCCCGGGAGGGAACCGGGGCGTCCGGCAGGGGACGGCTGGCGCTGGGAGTGCTCTCCGGCGTGCTGGTCGTCACCGTCGTCGCCGTGATGGCCGGCCGTTTCGTGCTGCAGGCCGAATGGTGGCAGGTCCGGCACAGCGTCACCGCCGCGCCGGTCGCGCCGCAGGCCGCGCTCGGCCCGCCGCCCGGCCCGCTGGCGGTCAGCTGGCAGCGGTCGGCGCAGGTGCGGCGCGGCACGCTCGCCGGGCACGGCAGCGTCGCCCACGAGCTCGCGCAGGGCCAGGTCGTGACCGCCTCGGGCCGCGGCCTTGAGGTCCGCGACGCCCGCACCGGCACCGAGCGCTGGAGCTACCGCCGCACCGGCTGGACGCTGCTCGGCTGGTCGACCACCCGGTCCCGGCTGGTCGGCTACTTCGAGCGCACCGGCCACCGCGGCGAGCGGCAGACGGTGGGCTTCGACGCTCTGTCGGGCGGAGTGATGTGGCGCCGGGCCGGCGCCGAGCGGCCCGCCGCGGCGACCCGCACGACGCTGCGCTGGCCCGGCGGGTCCGGCGTGGTGCTGACCACCGACGAGGAGCGCCGGACCCTGTACGGCCGCTCCGCCGACGACGGCGGCAAGCGGTGGACGCGGGAGCTGCCCCCCCGGATGCCGCCTGTTCGAGGACGCCTCGCACGCCTCCGACGGCGTGGAGGAGCTGTCCGTCCTCGCCCTCGACTGCGAGGGCCGCAGCCGGCTGGTGGCGGTCGAGCCGTCCGGCGGCCGGGTCCGCTGGATCCGCTCGCTCGGCTCCCAGGAGTCGCCCGAGGTGCGGGTGCTCGACGGCGCGACGCTCGCGTTCGACGGCACCGCGCTGCGCGCCTACGACGAGGACGGCGCCCAGATCGGGGTCTGGAACGGCGACGAGGTCTGCGGCGACGCCATGTGCCCGGCCGTGGTCGTGCGGGGCCGGCTGATCGTGGCGTACCGGCCCGGCGGCGGCCGCGAGGAGCGCCGCCGGCACGCGGACCGGAACCGGGGCGCGGACGCGGGCCCGGCCGGGAGCGCCGGAGCCGGGCGCGACCGGGGGCGGCTGGAGTCGGTCGAGGTCTCCTCCGGCCGCTCGCAGTGGACCCGCGACGTCCCCGGATACGCCGCCGTCGCCGAGGCGGGCGGGCGCGTCTACGCGCTGCGGCCCAGGCTCGACGAGCGGCTGCTGCCCGCCGGGGTCGACGTCCTGGACCCCGCCGACGGCACCGCGACGACCGTGCCGGCGCCGTTCGCGATGGACCCGGCGCTGAGCGGGGCGCGGCCGTGGCTGGCGGCGGCCGGGGGCCTGCTGTACGCGGCCGTCCCGGAGGCGGCGCCCAGGCCGACCGGCTCGGCCCGGCTGGTGGCGCTGCGCGGCGGCTTCGCCGGTCCGGGCCCCGCCGAGCTGGGCGGGGTCGCCGAGGCCGACTGGCCGGACGCGTGCGGCCTGCTGAAGGCCCCCGACCTGGCCGACGCCCATCTGGACGGCGAGTACACGACCAAGCCGGGACGCGCCGGATTCGGCGACGTCCGGCTGCCGCGCCCGGTGACCTGCACGTACGAGATCGAGGGCGCGGACCTGATCGAGCAGCCCGGCCCGGCCGACCCGGACGAGCGGGACCGCGACCTGCCCGGGGACACCGTCCCGTCCGCGTCCCCGGGGTCGCCCGTCCCGTCGGCGAGCGGATCGCCCGGGACCGGGGGGCCGGTGCCGTCCGAGCGGGGGCGGCCGGGCGACTCCGGCTCGGCGAAGCCGCGGACGTCGGCGAGCCCCCGGCGCACGGCGAGCCCGGACGGGCGGGAGACGGGGTGGGGCAAGCGCGGCCTGACGGTGACGGTGAAGTGGGTGGCGCCCAGCGCCCCGACCGCGTCCGCGCTGCTCCAGACGCTGCAGGCCACCCAGTCGCAGACGCGCCGCCGCACCGACATCGGCGGCGACGAGGCGTACGAGATCGGCCCGACGGCCGGGACGATCGCGCTGCGGGTCGACCGCTACATCGTGATGGTCGACGCCACGCAGCCGCCGGGCGCGGCGACCCGGCTGGCCCGCGCCATCGCCGGCCGCCTGCCGCACACGCGCTAGACCCCGGACCGAGGTCTCAGTACGTGGGACCGAGGTCTCAGTACGTGCCCTCGGCGGCGGCGCGGTCGATCAGCGGGTCGTCCATCAGGGGTTCGCCCACCCGCGGCTCGTCGATCCGCACCGCCGAGCGGCCCGCCCAGGCCTCCAGCTGCGCCACGAACCGCGCGGCGTGCACCGGCCAGTGGTAGTGCGCCAGGGCCGTCTTGTAGCCGTTCCGGGCCAGGTCGTTGCGGAGCTCAGCGTCGGCGCGCAGCTTGCGCACCGCGTCCGCCGCCGCGGCCGGGTCGCCGAACGGCACCACCAGCCCGCTCTCGGCCGGCTCCACGATCTGCACCGCGGGCGGGTTGGGCGTGGTGATCACCGGGATCCCGCGGGCCATGTACTCCACGACCTTGGTGGGCATCGAGTGCCGGTAGTTCGGCTCGTCGTGCAGCAGCGCCAGGCCCGCCGTGGCGCCCTCGGTGATCCGCAGCGCCCGGTCGTTGGGCACGAACCCGTACCAGCGCAGCACCCCCTCGCGCTGCGCCTCGCGCAGCGCGACCCGGACCGGGGCGTCGGCGGCGCCGATCAGCTCCACCATGACGCCCTCGGGCGCCAGCAGCCGAGCCATCTCGATCATGTCCAGGGCGCCGCGGGCGATCGACAGGTGCCCGACGTAGACGATCCGGTTGTCGTCCGGCAGGCGCGGGGGCTCCTCGGAGACGTAGGTGGTGTTGGGCACCACCGGGTGCTCCAGGCGGAACCGCTCGCGGTAGCCCTCCTCGGCGAGCAGCAGCCGGTGCCGCCGCTCGGTGCGCGACTCCAGCCGCCGCACCAGCGGCCGCAGCACCGGCCGCGCCGGGCCGGGCACCCAGCCCTTGGCGGTGAGCGCGGCGGCGGTGTCCTCGTGCACGTCCCACACGACCGTGCGGCGCCGCACCGAGCGGGGCAGCCCGACCAGCAGTTCGGGATCGTGCAGCAGCACCACGTCCGCGTACGCGGAGTGCTCGACCAGCACCCGGTGCGCGGCGCGCAGCGCGCGCAGCCGCCGCCGGCCCGTGGCCCGGGGCACGTCCACCGGGCTGATCTCCCGCCAAGGGGTCACATTGCACGCGCGGAAAGGCGCGATGTAAGTGACCTCATGGCCCGCGTCGAGCAATGACCGGATCTGCCGGTGCAGAATCCGGGCATCCTCGGGGTGGTGCACGACCGTGCAAACGCAGACCCGCATTCCACTCACTCCGGATGGGTGCCGAAAATCTCCCGAGCTGGATTCTGTGCGCGCTGTGGAAATTGCAGATGAATCCCGCCTGTCCGGACGGTGCACGGCGCCGGTCGGCGTCACTCTGGGGGGACGACCCCCCAGACCCCCCGGCAACGGCTCAGCCGACATTCCTCGCTCCGCTGCGGATGTCGGCTGACCGGGATCGCGTGTCGCGGGTCGCGTCACAGGAGTTCGACGGTCTCGCCCCGGGACGCCCTCGTCCGCCCCCTGGTGTCGAACAGCAGCCGCGAGTGCCGCGCCAGCGTCTCGGCGTCGTACGCCGAGTGGTCGGCCAGCACGATGACCAGGTCGGCGGCTTCGAGTGCGGCGGGCAGGTCGGTGCCTGCGGTGGGGATGGGGGTGTCGTCGACGTGCCAGGTGGTGACGTAGGGGTCGTGGTAGGTGAGGTGGGCGCCCAGGCGGGTGAGGCGGCGGGCGATGGGGCGGGCGGGGGATTCGCGTTGGTCGGCGATGTCGGCTTTGTAGGTGACGCCGAGGAGGAGGACGTTGGCGTCTTTGAGGGCGCGGCCTTGGTTGTTGAGGAGTTGCTGGGCGCGCTCCACGATGTAGCGGGGCATGCGGTCGTTGATCTCTTGGGCGAGTTCGACGAAGCGGAAGGGGTAGCCCAGGGAGCGGACCTTGTAGGAGAGGTAGTTGGGGTCGATGGGGATGCAGTGGCCGCCGACGCCGGGTCCGGGGCGGAAGGCTTGGAATCCGAAGGGTTTGGTGGCGGCGCAGTCGATGGCGTCCCACAGGTCGATGCCGAGTTCGTGGCAGAAGACGGCCATCTCGTTGACCAGGGCGATGTTGACGTGGCGGTAGGTGTTCTCCAGGAGTTTGGCCATCTCCGCCTCGCGGGTGCCTTTGGCCTGGACGACCTGGTCGACGAATTTGCCGTAGAGGGCGGCGGCGGCGGTGGCGCAGGCCTCGGTGAGGCCGCCGACGATCTTGGGGGTGTTGGCGACGCCGTAGACGGGGTTGCCGGGGTCGATGCGCTCGGGTGAGAAGGCCAGGTGGAAGTCGGTGCCGGCCTTGAGGCCGGAGCCTTCTTCCAGGAGGGGGCGCAGGACTTCGTCGGTGGTGCCGGGGTAGGTGGTCGATTCCAGGACGACCAGGGTGCCGGGTCGCAGGTGGGCGGCGATGGTGGTGGCGGCGCCGCGCACGGCGGCCAGGTCGGGGCCGCCCTCCTCCGACAGTGGGGTGGGGACGCAGATGACGATGGAGCGGGCGTCGTCCAGGACCGCCTCGTCCAGGGTGGGGGTGAAGCCCGCGGTGAGCATGTCGCTCACCTGGGCGTCGTCCACGTCGTCGATGTGCGAGCGCCCGGCTTTCAGCCCGTCGACGACGCGGGGGTCGCGGTCCAGGCCGCCCACCCGCAGTCCGGCCTGGGCGGCCTCCCGTACCAGCGGCAGCCCGACGTAACCGAGCCCGATGACCACCAGATCCACCCGGTGGCTCCCTTCACGAGTATCACGACGCCTTGAGCGGCACCGTGCTTCAGGATGTCGATGCGGCGCCGTACCCGGGACGCGGCCTTGCCTCAGGCCCCTCGCGCAGGCCGCCGAGCGGGCGTCCCGCTAGCGGTAGGCGTCCCGGTAACGGGCGGCGACGGCCCGCCAGGTGCGTTCCGCCCTGACCCATTCCCGCGCCGCCTGTCCGATTTTCCGGCACCTGTCGGGAGCGTAAATCAGCTCGGCCAGGGAATTCGCCCAAGCTTCCGCATCTTCGGGAAGTGTTAACGTCCCGGTCACGCCCGGTTCGACGATTTCGCGCAGAGCATTGACATCACTTGCTATTACTGGGATTCCTCCTGCCATCGCCTCGATCGGCTTGAGGGGCGTCACCAATTGGCAGACCCGGTCCGCCCGCCGGGGCACCGCGAACACATCGAGGAGCGCGTGGTACTGACGAACCGACCGCATCGGCACCCGCCCGGTGAACACGACCCTGGCGTCGTGCCCGCCGGCCGTGCCGGCGCGGGCCTCGCCGGCGCCCGCGCGGCGGTCGTCCACCGGCAGCCCGTGCCCGGCGGCGCGCCGCATCAGCGCGCCCAGCTCGGGACCGTCGCCGACCAGCAGCAACGTGACCGGGCTGCCCGCCGCGCGCAGCCGGGCGGCGGCGTCGATCAGCGTGTCGATCCCCTCGTAGCCGTAGAACGAGGAGGTCAGCCCGACCACGGGCGTCCCCTCCTGCAGGCCCAGCTCGGCGCGCAGCCCGGCGGCGTCCGGCAGCGGTTCCAGGAAGGCGTCCTCCACCGCGTTCGGCACGGTCATGATCTTGGACGGGTCGACGCCGCGTCCCGCGATCTCCGCGCGCATCGCCTCGCCCAGCGTGACCACCGCGTCCGCCTCGGACATCCGGCGGGTCTCCAGCTCACGGGTCAGCCGGTAGAAGTCGTCGCTCTCCCGGTGCGCGGGATCGCGGGACAGCCAGGAGTCCTCCAGGAAGCCGCGGACCTCGTACACCACCGGAAGCCCGTGACGGCGGCCCAGTTCCAGCGCCACCGCCGCGTTCAGGTGGTTGCTCACCGCGTGCAGCGCGCGCGGCCGCACCTCCTTGACCAGCCGCCCCGCCAGGTCGGCGCTCTTGGCGATGTCGCGCACCGGGTTCCGGGCGGGCAGCCAGGGCAGCAGCCGGTGGTAGGGGACGCCGTCCACCTCCACCCGCGCCCGCGAGTCGCCCAGGCCCTGGCTGAGCGGGTAACCGAGCCGGGTCACCACCTCCGGCGCGTACCCCAGCTCCCGCAGCGCCAGCGCGATCCGATGCGTTCGCACCGTGTACCCCGCGTTCGTCAGCGGCAGCGCGTTGGTCACGAACTGCAGAACGGGAGCACCGCCCCGGCCGCTGTGCTCGGCCGCCGTTCGGCCTGCGGAGGGCTTCTCGGGACGGGCGGCGGCGGCGAGCAGGGCTTTGAGGTCTCCGGACTCGCGGGCGGGGTCGCGGGGGCGGGGGACCGCCAGGGGGGAGTTGCGCAGTTTCGCCCCCGGGCGGCCGGGGACGGCGCGGGCGAGCAGGCGTACGGCCAGGCGGGGAGCGCGGCCCGGGTCGTCGCGGAGCTGCCGCCAGGTCAGTCCCAGCAGGTAGACGGTTCTTTTGAGCACGGCGGGCGAGCGTAGGCAACCCCGATGAACAGAAGGGAAATTGTGTTGGCGTCCATCGTGCACGTTCTGGGAGCACGTCCGAACTTCGTGAAGGCGGCTCCGGTCATCGAGGCGCTGCGGGCCGGAGGGGTCGGGCAGGCGGTCGTCCACACCGGCCAGCACTACGACGAGCGGATGTCGGAGATCTTCTTCCGCGAGCTGGGGCTGCCCGAGCCGGACGTGAACCTCGGCGTGGGGTCGGGCAGTCATGCCGCGCAGACGGCCGCACTCATGACCGGGCTTGAGCAGGAGTTCACGAGTCGTTCACCCGCGCTCGTCATCGTGTACGGCGACGTGAACTCGACGATCGCCGCCGCGCTGGTCGCGGCCAAGCTGCACATCCCGGTCGCGCATGTGGAGGCCGGGCTGCGCAGCTTCGACATGACCATGCCCGAGGAGGTCAACCGGCGCCTGACCGACCAGCTGTCGGACCTGTGCCTGGTCACCAGCCCCGAGGCGATCGGCCACCTGGCCGCCGAGGGCATCGGCGTCCAGCGGTCGCACTTCGTGGGCAACCCGATGATCGACACCCTGCTGAAGAACCTGGACGCCTTCGACACCGCCAAGGTCCGCGCCGAGCACGCCCTGCCCGGCCGGTACGTGCTGGCCACCCTGCACCGCCCCGCCAACGTCGACTCCCCCGAGACGGCAGCGGCGCTGGTCGAGCACCTGCACGGGGTCGCCGACCTGGCCGAGGTCGTCATCCCGGTGCACCCCCGCGGCCGCGCCACCCTGCTGGCCGCCGGCCTGGACGACCACCCCGGCGTGCACGTCCTGGAGCCCCTGGGCTACATCGACTTCATCGCCGCGGTCCGGGGCGCGGCCGCGGTCGTGACCGACTCGGGCGGGCTCCAGGAGGAGACCACCATCCTGGGCGTGCCGTGCCTGACGGTTCGGCCCAACACCGAGCGGCCGATCACCATCACCCACGGCACCAACCGCCTCGTCACCTTCGAGGACCTGGTCCCCCAGACCCGCAAGGCCCTGGACGCGGGACACGCCGCCACCAGCCGCAAGCCGCCGCTGTGGGACGGCCACGCCGGACCGCGCATCGCAGAAGTAGTCATGGAGTTCCTTGGTGACTGATCCGACCAACGGAGGGCAGGGCGCCGCCCAGCCCAGCGCCGCAGCGGCCGCTAAGGCCAACCGTCAGGCGGCCCGGCTGCGGGCGGCGCTGCGCGAGCGCGAGGGCCGCGTCCAGGAGCTGGAGCGCCGCATCATCGCGCTGGAGACCTCGACCACCGTCCAGTTCGGGCGGCTGGTCGCGGGCGCGGCGCGCAACCCGCGGCGGCGCGGCGTGAAGCTGCCCCGCGAGCTGTACCGGCTGTGGAAGAAGCGCAACATCCCGTCGGTCGCGCCGACCGTGCGGGAGAGCGACCGGCTCCAGCTCGACCACGTCGACCGGCCCGAGGACCGGCTGCTGGTCTCGCAGCCGTACGAGGGCCTGGTCATCGCCGGGGTGCTGGGCCGCGAGGCCGCCGCCGACCTGGGCGGGCAGGCCAAGGTGGTCGCGCTCTACCCGCACGACGCCGCGATCGCGCTCGACACCGCCGACGTCGACCTGCTGGTCGTGGACGCGGCGGCGGGGGAGCCCGGCGGCCCGTGGGCCTACCTCGGCGTCCCCGGCATGTACGACCGCGACCGCGCGCTGGACGAGGTGCGCAGGCTCGCCCGGGAGCGCGGCGTGCCGCTCGTCCTGTGGGGCGAGACTCCGCCGCCGACCCTGGCCGCCCTCGGCTGGGACGTCCGGGCCACCGCGTTCGCCCAGCTCGCCGAGGCCGCGGCGCCGGCCGCCGCGAGCCCGGCCCCGGCCCCCTGACCGTCACGACCGACCGGCGCGACTCGCCGGCATGACCTGTGCAGTACCCGTGAAAGGACCTTCCGTGCGACCACGCGCCCTCGTCTACGGCGACGTCGACCTCAACCTGATCGACGGTTCGGCGATCTGGGCCCAGGGGATGGTGCAGGCCGCGGCCCGGGCCGGCTGCGAGGTGACCCTGGTGCTCAAGGCGCCCGTGCGGACCGGCCGGCTGGTCGACCCGCTGCGGGCGCTGCCGGGGGTCACCGTGCTCAGCCCGCACGCCGAGGGCCTGGTCGAGGGCGAGGCGTCGATGCAGCCCAAGCAGGCCGCGGCCGTGCTGTCCTCGATCGACGCCGCCGACCCGTTCGACCTGGTCGTGGTGCGCGGCCGGCGGCTGGCCGGGAAGCTGTCGGCCGGGTCGCTGGCCGGGCGGCTGTGGACCTACCTCACCGACGTCCCGCAGTCGGCCGGGGAGTTCACCGGCTCGGCCAAGGGCGAGCTGCGGCGCATCGCGGACGCCTCGCGGGTGCTGCTGTGCCAGACCGAGGAGCTGCGCGGCTTCCTGGAGAGCGCGGTGCCCGCGACGGCGGGCAAGAGCGTGCTGTTCCCGCCCGTGGTGGTGCTGCCGGACGGCATGACCGGGCGGGAGGGCGGCGCGCCGGAGGGCCGGGCGCTGCGGCTGGTCTACACGGGCAAGTTCGCGCCGCGCTGGAACACCTACGAGATGGCCGGGCTGCCGCGGCTGCTCGCGCAGCGCGGCGTGGACGCCGAGCTGCACATGGTCGGCGACAAGGTCCACGACGACCCGAAGGACCCGGGCTACTCGGAGCGGATGCGGTCCGCGCTGGAAGGCGGCCAGGGCGTGATCTGGCACGGCGGGCACCCGCGCGCGGAGGCGATGCGGCTCACCGCGGCCTGCGACGTCGGCCTGTCCTGGCGGCACCCGGAGATGGACGCCAGCCTGGAGCTGTCCACGAAGGTGCTGGAGTGCGGGACGCTGGGCGTGCCGGTCGTCCTCAACCGCACTCCGATGCACGAGCGGCTGTTCGGTGAGGACTACCCGCTGTTCGCCGCGTCCGAGGCCGATGTCGTGGACGCCCTCACCCTCATCGGGAAGAACCCCGACGTCTTCACGCTCGCCGTGCAACGCTGCCGGCAGGCCGCGAGCGACTTCACCCTCGACGCCGCCGCCGAACGGCTGCGCACCTACCTGGGGCAGACGTTCCCGGAGCCGTCCAAGCTGGTCCTGGCGGCGGCACGGGTGGCGGCCCTGGCGGCGCCGCAGCGTCCCGCGGTGGAGGGGGACGTGCTCGTCCACGAGGCCACGGCGCCCGCCAACCCGCAGGCGCCCGCCGCCGCCACGCCTCCGGCGCCCGCGGTGGAGGGCCCGCGCAAGCTGCGGATCGGGGTGGCGGGGCACGACCTGAAGTTCTTCACCCGGCTCCTGGACTACCTGAAGTCGCGGCCCGACATGGAGGTCCGCGTCGACCACTGGGCCGCGCTCAAGGTGCACGACCCCGAGCGCAGCCAGGAGCTCGTCGAGTGGGCCGACGTCGTCGTCTGCGAGTGGTGCGGGCCCAACGCCCTCTGGTACGCCGCGCACAAGCGGCCCGGCCAGCGCCTGGTCGTCCGGCTGCACCGGTTCGAGCTGTACGCCGCCTGGCCGCGCCACCTCGACATCAGCGCCGTCGACCAGGTCGTCTGCGTCAGCCCGCACTACGCCGACCTCACCCGCGAGACCACCGGCTGGCCCGCCGACAAGGTCGTCGTGGTGCCCAACTGGGTGGACGACCTCCAGCTCGACCGGCACAAGCTGGCCGGGGCCGAGCACCACCTCGGCATGATCGGCATCGCGCCGTCCCGCAAGCGGCTCGACCTGGCGCTGGACGCGCTGGAGGAGCTGCGCCGCGAGGATCCCCGCTTCACGCTCTTCGTCAAGTCGAAGCTGCCGTGGGAGTACTGGTGGATCTGGCAGCGGGAGGACGAGCGCGCCCACTACGAGCAGGTCTTCCGCCGGATCCGCCGCTCGCCGCTGCTGGCGGGCGGGGTGGTGTTCGACTCCTACGGGCGGGACGTGGCGGCCTGGCTGCGCCGCATCGGGTTCGTGCTGTCCACCAGCGACGACGAGAGCTTCCACCTGGCCCCGGCCGAGGGCATGGCGTCGGGCGCCGTCCCGGTGCTGCTGGGGTGGCCGGGGGCGGACACGATCTACGACCGGCGCTGGATCCACCAGGACGCGTCCGCGATGGCCGCCTCGATCGCCGCGACGGTGCGCGAGGGCCGGTGGGAGGCCGAGCGGCTGCTCGCCCAGCAGCAGGTCCGCGGGCAGTACGCGCTGGACGAGGTCTGCCGCCAGTGGACCGACCTCCTGGCCGGGGCGCTCACGCCCTCCGGCCGGTAGCGCGGCCCGAGCCCGGGGCCTCGCGGGAAAAGGGGCAACCCGGTGCGAACGGGGTACTCGCTCCAGCCCCGTGAACGCGGATGATCTCGATAGGCTCTCCGCTGTGAAACCCCGGCCGCTGCCTTCTTTGTACCGATCCATCGGACGTGCGGCGGGGCGGTGGACGGTCGCCCACCTGCTGTTCGCGGCGGTGCTGGCCGGGGCCGTCGCGGTCCGGGTCGCCGCCGCCCGCGGCTACCCGGCGCTGCTGTGGGGCGGCGACTCGTTCGGCTACCTCGACGCGGCGAACAAGTTCCGTCCCCACATCGGGCGGCCCAGCGGCTACTCGGTCTTCCTCGCGGGCCTCCGGCCGTTCGAGGACTTCCAGGCGGTGGTGCTGGCGCAGGCCGTGCTGGGCGTGGCCACCGGGGTCATGGTGTACGCCCTGGTGTGGCGGATGGCGCGCCGCGCCTGGCCGCGCCGGATCTGGCTGCCGGGCCTGCTCGCCGCGCCGGCGTCGGTGCCGGTGCTGTACGACGCGAACCTGATCCACGCCGAGCACATGCTGCTCGCCGACAGCCTGTTCACGTTCCTGCTGGTCGCCGCCGTGACCGTGGTGCTGTGGGGCGAGCGGACGCCGTGGTGGGCGGGCGCCCTGGCCGGGCTGCTGACCTCCTTCGCCGCGCTGACCCGGCTGACCGGGCTGCCGATGCTGGCGCTGATCGTGCTGGCCCTGGTGCTGCGCTGGTCCGGGTGGCGGCGGACGATCGCCTCGGTGGCCGCGGCGGTGGTGACGTTCGCGGTGCCGTTCGTCGCGTACATGAACTGGTTCGAGGAGCACTGGGGCGGCTTCGCCATCACCAAGGCCGACAACGTCTGGCTGTACGGCCGCACGGTCGACTTCGCCGACTGCGCCAAGCTGGACCCGCCGCCCGAGCTGGTCGTGATGTGCCCGAAGCCGCCGTCCGACCCGCGGATCGCGCCGGCCTTCCGGGCCCTGTGGACGCAGGACTCGCCGTTCGTCTACATCCCGGGCGGCATCTACGGCGACGAGGGCAACGAGAAGGCCGGGGAGTTCGCCGACCTGGCCATCAAGAAGCAGTTCGGCGACTTCGTGGGCGTGATCGTGCGCGACACGCTCCGCGCGTTCGAGACGGGCCGGGAGCCCTATCCGACGCCGTGGACCGAGGAGAACACCCGCTTCCCGGTGGGGGAGGCGTGGTCGGACGAGCAGCAGCTGCTGGCCGAGGCGTACGGGGCGCACGGCCGCGCCACCGTCGTGGAGCCCCGCGCGGCGTGGATCCGCGCGTACCACGACCGCTGGTTCACGCCCGGGCCGATGCTGGCGGGCCTGCTGGTGGTCGGGCTGGCCGGGGTGCTGATCCGGCTGCGGCCGCGGTCGCGGTGGGGTGCCGCGGTGCTGCTGCCCTGGTCGATGGGGGCGGCGCTGGTGGTGATCCCGGCGGCCACCGCGGACTTCGACTACCGCTACCTGCCGCCGGCGGTGCCGTTCGCGTGCCTGGCGGCCGCGCTGGCGCTGATCCCGGGCGCCGCGCGCACGCGCCGCCCCGCCGCCGAGCCCCCCGAATCCGGCAATTCAGACGAACCTCAGGAGCCCGGGAAGCCCGATGGCGTAAGGGATGCAGCCGATAAGGGAGCGAAGAGCATCAGTCTCTAAAATCACTCTTCCGCTGTGAACTTTCCCCCGTCTACGGACGTCTCTGTTTCATCACCCCAAGCCCGTCATGCGTGCCACAGTGACGGATAACGCCCGGCGGCCAGGGCAGGGGATGTCGGAGAGGCCATGTTCGTCTGATACGACGGGGAATGGAGCTCATGGGGACGCCGAAGGTCAGTGTCATCGTGCCCGTGCACGACTGCCGGTCGACGTTGGAGCGCACGTTCCGGTCGGTCTTCGACCAGACGATGCCCGCCGGGCGGATCGAGATCATCGCGGTCGACGACGGGTCCACCGACGGCAGCGGTGAGGAGCTGGACCGGCTCGCCGTGGGGCGGTCCGGGTTCACCGTCGTCCACCAGCCGCCCTCGGGCGGGCCCGGACGCCCGCGCAACGCGGGCATCGAGCGGGCGGCGGGCGAGTACGTCTTCTTCCTGGACGCCGACGACTACCTCGGCCCCGAGGCGCTGGAGCGCTGCTGCGCGATGGCCGACCGGAACGAGACCGACGTCGTCGTCCCCAAGTACGTCGGCATCGGCCGCAAGGTGAACCCCTACCTGTTCCGCGAGACGGTGGAGTTCACCACCATCCACGACGAGGTGCCCAACCTCTACGGCAGCATCACCGCGCTCAAGCTCTACCGGCGCAGCCTGCTCGAACGGCACCGGATCCGCTTCCCGGAGAACGTGCTGTCCGGCGAGGACCAGTTCTTCGCCGTGCGCGCCTACTTCGAGGCCAAGGGCGTGTCGGTGCTGTCCGACTACGACTGCTACTACTGGGTCGACCGGGACGACGGCAGCAGCGCCCTCCAGCGCGGCGGCGCCCCGGCGGCGGACTACTTCCCGGAGATCCGGCGGCTGATGGCGTTCGTGGCCGAGCGGACCGGCCCGGGCCCGGCCCGCGACCGGCTGATGCGCCGCCACTTCGGGGTGGAGGTCTTCTCCCGCTTCGACCAGCGCTACCAGGGGTTCGGTCCGGACGAGCGGCGCGCGACCCGGGACGGGGCCCGCGAGCTGGTGGAGCGCTGGGCCACCCCGGAGATCCTGGAGCGGCTCAACCCGTACAACCGGCTGCTCGCCCACGCCCTCCGGCACGGCCTGGACGACCTGGTGGACGAGGCGGCCCGCGTGCACGCCGGGGAGGAGCCGCAGCTCGTGGTGGACGGCGAGCGCGCGTTCGCCGCCTACCCCGGCTTCCGGGACGAGGCGCTCGGCATCCCCGACGAGGTCTTCCTGACCAGCAGCCCGCTGTCGTCGCGGCGCACCCTGACCGGCGCGGAGTGGCGGGACGGCCGGCTGGCCGTCCTGCACCGCGCGGGCGCGGTCGAGGGCGCCGCCGGCGGCCACCGGTCCGAGCTGCTGCTGCGGCGGCGCGAGGGCGGCGAGGAGCACCGCGTCCCGTTCCGCCCCGTACCCGCGGACGACGCGCTGATCGCCGAGATCGACTTCGCCGCGACCCCGCTCGCCCCCGGCCGCTGGGACGCGCACGCCGTGATCCGCGTCCAGGACCGGGTGGCCGGCGAGGGCCGGCTGGTCGCCGCGGACGGCGTCGAGCCGCCGGGCGCGCGGATCACCGCCGTGCGCGGCGGGCGGCCGGTCGTGGCGCCCTACCTCACCAAGAGCGTCGGCGCGCTGGCCCTGCACGTGGGCGGGAAGAAGGCGGGGGCGGCCCCGGCCACGCCCGCCGCGGTGTCGGCCGGGCCGTCCGGGACGCTGCGGATCGCCGCGACGCTGACCACCGCGCTGCCCGGCGGCGCGGGCGACCGGGTGGGCGTGCGGGTGCTGCTGCGGCACCGCGAGTCCGGCGAGGTGCGGGCGGCGGAGGCCGTGGCCGCGGCCGTGCCCGGCGGTGTGGACGTCTCCGCCGAGCTGGACCTGCGCGGCGCGCGCAGGGGCGCCTGGGACGCCTCCTACGAGGTCGCGGTGGACGGGGCGAAGGGCGAGTTCCGGATCCCGCTGGGGTCCGGAGACGCCGCGGCCCCCGCCGGACGGCGGGGGCCGCGACCGTTCCGGACCTCGTCCGGGAACCTGTCGGTGCAGGTGGGCGGAGCCGTGGTGACCCGGCTGCGCCGCGTCCTGTCCAGGCGCTCCTAACGGGCGGCCGGGAGAAGACTCAGCCGATTCAGCCGGCGCTGCCGACGGTGGCCTGGCGCTGCTCGTGCTCGGCGGGCAGCTGCTCCCGGTAGCCGGCGATCTTCCGCTCCAGCTTGGCCAGGCTGCGGCTGTAGTCCCGGCTGGACAGCCAGAACTTGTAGATGATGACGAGCTCGAAGGCCATCATCCCGACGCCCGACAGCACGGTCACCGGGATGATCGCGCCGGAGACCACCGCGGCCGCCACCGGCGCCACGATGAACACGCCCATCTGGAACTCGATCCCGCTGATCAGGTGCGGGCGGATCCGGCCGCGCAGCAGCGCGTTGCGGATCCGGGCGTACCACGGGAAGCGCTGGTTGAACTCGGCCTGCAGCGCGACGTTGGGGTGGTCGCCGACGACCTGGTCCTCCATGTCGGCCTCGGGGTCGGGACGCAGCGCGCCCTCCGCCGAGCGCAGGTCCTCGCCGACCTCGCCGTCGGGACCGTTCCCGGCGCGGCGGACCGCGAGCTCCAGCTCCTGTGCCTGCGCCCGCGTGGCCTGCAGCTTGTTGCGCATCTGCGAGCGGACCTTGTAGATCTCCAGGGCGTCCATGTAGCGGAGCATGTCCAGGAACACCACGGCCACCGCGGTCCAGACGTAGGCGACGTTGCCGGTGGCGGCGTACTGCCCGCCCATCAGCGCGATCGCGCAGGCCAGCACCCGCACCCGGTCGAAGATGTAGTCCAGCCAGGCGCCGAAGACCGAGCCGGTGCCCTTCAGCCGGGCGATCTTGCCGTCCATGCAGTCGAGCGTGAACGACAGGTGGTACAGCAGCGCGCCGAGCAGCAGGTACGGCCAGGTCGCCACCGCGAAGCAGGCGCCCGCGCCCAGGCCCAGGATCAGGGCCCCGACGGTGAGCTGGTTGGGCGTCACGTTGGTGCGGTTGGCCGTGAAGCGGACCAGCCGGGCGGCGAGCGGATCGACCAGCATCACCGTCCACCATGCGTCACGCGCCTTGTACGTCCGTTGCCGAACGTCCTCGAGCGTGAAGTTCGCCATGGAGAGCTGTCCTTTCATTGCGAAGAGGCTTCCCCGGCGCGGATTCGCGCGAACCTCGAAATTGGGTTTGTCGGCCGGCACTCGCCCGCTTCGGCATGCCATGCCCCGGCCGGAGGACCCCCGGCGGCCGCATCGATGTTATCGGCTGTCCGGGCTTCGGCCTCCCGAAAGTCGCCGACTCGTAACGTGGGCGAGCATGCGGTCCACCACGCGGGCGGCCGCTCCGCCGTCGTCCCACGCGCAGAACTTCGCGCGGAACGCCTGGTAGCGGTCGGCGTAGGCGGCGGCGACCGGGTCCGCGTCGAGGATGGCCTCGATCAGCTCGGGTGAGGTCCGGCACAGCGGGCCGGGCGCCTCGATCTCGAAGTCGAAGTAGAAGCCGCGGAGCTGGTCGCGGTAGCGCTCCAGGTCGTAGGTGAAGAACAGCTGGGGGCGGCCGGTGACGGCGAAGTCGAACATCACCGACGAATAGTCGGTGATCATGACGTCGGCGATGAGGTAGAGGTCGGCGATGTCGGGGTAGCGGCTGACGTCGATGGCGAACTCGCCGTCGGTGCCCTCGACCCCGCCGCCGAGGTTGAAGTGGCCGCGGACCAGCAGCACGTGGTCCTCGCCCAGGGATTCGCGGGCCGCGGCCAGGTCGAGTTGCAGCTCCATCTGGTAGCCGCCGGCCTTGGCTTGGTCGTCCCGCCAGGTCGGCGCGTACAGCACGACCCGCTTGCCGTCGGCGATGCCCAGCAGCGACCGGACCCGGGCGGCGCGCGCGTCGTCGCCGCGGGCGAGCAGGTCGTTGCGGGGGTAGCCGGACTCCAGGACCTCCCCGTCGTACCGGAACGCCCGCTGCATGATCGGGGTGCTGAACGGGTTGGGGGACACCAGCACGTCCCACTGGGCCACGTCCGCGCTGAACCGGCGCAGGTAGTCCTGCGCGTTCTTGAACTGCGGCCGCTCGATGTCGTAGCCGATCCGCTTGAGCGGCGTGCCGTGCCAGGTCTGCACGTAGAACTGGCCCTCGCGCTTGCGCATCCACTCGGGCATCGGGTCGTTGCCGACCAGGAACCTCGCCTGGGCGACGGTCCTGAAGTGCTCGCGGCTGCCGTACAGGACGGAGCGGACGCCCTCGGGCGGCTCGAACTGGCCGTCCTTGGTGATCCAGACGCACTCCAGATCGGGCCGCCGCCGCGCCAGCTCCTCGAAGATCGCCCGGGGGCTGTCGGAGTACTGCCGGCCGCGGAAGCTCTCGAACAGCGCCACCTCGCGCAGCGGCTCGGCCAGGTAGGCGGGGTGGTCGCGCAGCGCGAGCCGCTTGAGGCCGTAGACGCCGCGCTCCTCGTCGTCCTGCGCGGGACGCGACTCCAGCCGCAGCGAGTCGGCCTGGAACGTCGACAGCTTGAACTCGTGCAGCCCCACCACGCGCGGGGCGGGCAGGTCCGCGACCGAGGACCGGGAGATCGCCACCGCGACGTCGCCCTCCTCCATCGGCGCGAAGAACCCCCACTGCCCGGTGGACAGCGGCAGCCGCTCGCCGAACCGCGGCACCCGGGCGGGCGCCACCTCGCAGGTGAACGTGCGGCCGTCCCAGGTCACCGGGAAGTCGTAGGTGTCGCCGCCGTTGCGCAGCTTCGCCTTGAGGCGGTCCGGCAGGTGGGCGCCGCCGTCGGCGGTGCCCGCCATCTCGCCGGTCAGCAGCAGCCGGCCGTCGGCGGTCCACTCGGCGCGGGTCACCGCCGGCCGGCGCGGACGCTCGACGATCCGCAGGTTGCCGAACTTGGTGCGGGTCACCACGATCTCGTCCGAGCCCAGCGAGTGCCGCACCTCCACGTCGTCGTGGATGGTCAGCCGCACGGCCTTGGACTGCCCCGACAGCTTCAGGGAGGCGTCCCAGTCCAGGCCCTCGGTCACCCAGGTGTGCAGGGTGGCGGCGTTGTCGGTGGCGTGGGAGACGAGCACGTCCATCGGGATCCGGGCGGTGAAGCCGCCCTTGCCGTCGAGCTCTGCCGGCAGCTTGGCCTTGCCCATGCCCTGCCGCCGGGCCAGCACGACCTGGCCGGAGGTGGCGCCCGCGTCGGCGATCCAGCCGCGCAGCACCAGCTGCCCGTCCTCCGCCTCCGCCTTGGTGACGTGGGCGGTGAGCTGCTTGACCTGGACGACGTAGTGGTCGCTCGCGGTCGTCACCGGGCGGATCCACACGTCGGAGGCGGCCTCCCAGGCGTTGGCCCACTTCTCGTCGCTGCGCCGCGGCCCGCCCAGCGGGCCGGAGACCTTCAGCCCGCCCGGCGCGGTGACCTCGGCGTGCAGCTCCCAGTTGGCCGAGCGCAGCGCGCGCAGCACGCGGTACTTGCTCACCCGCATGAACCGGTAGCGGCTCACCTTGAGGTCGGCCGGGTCGATCTCCACCTCGAAGCCGGACCAGTCGTAGTCGGCGGCGGCCCGCTTGGCGTCGGCGGACACGTCCGGGCGGCGGGCCCGCTTCACCGGCAGCTCCACGACCGTGCCGTTGCGGGCGTGCTGGAGCCACACGCGCAGCCGGCACGCCTCCGGGTCCTGCGTGGGGTCGGTCATCGGGATCCGCGCGATGTAGGCGTGCCCGGAGACGCGCAGCCGGCCGTTCTCCCAGTGCGCCGCGTCGGCCCGGCCCTGCAGCTTCTGCCGCAGCTCGTCGGTGACGTCGTACAGCGCGTCGGGCACGCGGCGGGAGGGGTCGCGGAAGTAGGGGTAGGCGGCGTACCAGCGGCCGTCCACCCGGGTGACGTCGGCGGTGAAGATCCGGGCCTGCTGGTAGTTGATCAGCTCCAGCAGCTCCTCGATCATCCCGTTCCGGATGAAGTGGTACTTGAGCCGCTTGAGCGCGGTCAGGTCGCCCATCATGGCGTCGTCGGCCCCGGCCAGCACCTCGTCGACCTGGGCGCGCAGCCGCTCCTGGTACTCGGGGCCGCCCTCGCCCGCCACGTCGATGTACAGCGGCAGCTCCCCGGACACCACCGAGAACAGCTGCTCGCGCCACAGCTTGGGGGACCGCTCGCGCAGGAACGCGGTGACGGCCTGGGTGGTGCGGACCCGGTCCTCCAGGTTGCCCGGCTCGGTACGGCGCTGCGTGATCGACTGCGACTCGCCCTCGCGCTCCCGCCAGTAGTAGACGATGTCGGACAGCACGTCCACGGAGGAGGCCAGGTAGTGCGCCGGGATCGTCACCGGGGCGTCCTCGTACAGGCCGGGCGGGAAGGCGAACCCGCCCGCCTCGAAGAACTCGCGCCGGAACACCTTGTTCCAGGCGGTGCGGTCGCCGAGCAGGTCGGGCCGCCGGGTGATGTGCGTGCTCTTCTCGGTGACCTTGAAGATCTCGGTGTGCATCGGGGAGTTGCGCGGGCCCGCCGAGGTCAGCCGCCGAACGCCGCCGCACGCCAGGTCGGAGCCGGTCTCCTTGAGCGACCCCACCATCAGCTCGTAGGTGTAGCGGGGCACGATGTCGTCGGAGTCCATGAACGCCAGGAAGGCGCCGGTCGCCTCCCGCGCCCCGGTGTTGCGGGCCGGGCCGAGGCCCTGGTTCCGCTGCTGGACGAGCCGGAACCGCTCGTCCTTCTGCGCGAACTCCTTGGCGATCGCCGTACTGCCGTCGGGAGAGCCGTCGTCGACCATGATGACCTCGATGTCGCGCAGCGTCTGCTGCTGCAGCGAGTCGAGGCAGGCCTCCAGGTAGGCCTCGACGTTGTAGAACGGGACGACGACGCTGAGAAGCGGTGACACGGTTCTCCCGGTTGCGCTGATCGGTGGCGGGTGCTCGCCGACGGTGTCCACCCGGCTCCGGAGGGTGCCCCGCACGAGAAACGGCGACTTTTCTGAAGATTATCTGAACTGTCGTGAACGGGCCGGTGCGTTGCCGTGACCCGCCCGTTCAGGAACGCGTCCGTTATGGAGGACTCAGGCCCTCGGCGCGGAGTTCGCGGACGGCGCCTCGGACGGCGCGCCGGACGACGCCGCGGCGGGCGCCGCGGCGGGCTCGGCGTCCATCGCCGCGGGCTCGGCCGGCTCCGCGGGTCTCTCCGGCGCGGTGCGCTCGGCGCCCGCGCGCCGCGTGCCCGCCCGCCGGCCCCCGCCGCCGCGCCGCCCGCCGGAGCCCTGGGCCCCGCCGGCGCCCTTGGCGCCCTTCGAGCTCTTGGCGCCCGGCCGCCGGAGCGGGGTGAACGCCCACTTCATCTTGGGCTCCAGCGCCCAGCTCATGCAGGTGACGACCGGCTTGGAGCACAGGAACGTGCCGACCACGGCCGCCCCGGCGATGACCGCCAGCAGGCCCGGGACGGTGTTCAGCCACTCGGCGTCCCACCAGTCGGTGAACTGCAGCAGCCGCGTGACGAAACCGTGCAGCAGGTAGGCGTACAGCGTGGTGGAGCCCAGCTTGGTGAACCACGTCTTCCGCTTGGGCACGATCGCCAGGAACGCCGCCACCAGCACGGTGGCCGCCACGAACATGCCCAGCCGCATCACGGTGCCGGTGACGTTGTCGACGCCCAGCTCCTCGTGCGGATCCTTCCAGTAGATCCAGGCGCGGTTCATGCGGTCCATGGCCAGGTAGGCCACGGCCAGCCCGCCGGCCAGCGTCAGCGTGCCCAGCACGCGCGCCGCCGGCCGCTTGAGGTACTCGAAGTGCTCGGGCTTGAGCAGCAGCCCCAGCACGTAGAACGGCAGCAGCCCGATGACCCGGTGGATGTTGAAGGTGTTGCCGAGGTCGCTCATGTACGACAGCAGCGAGAACGCCAGTGCCACCGCCAGCGGCCAGCGGATCTGCTGCCAGACCGGGGTGGACAGCCGCCAGAAGAACAGCGCGCACAGGAACCAGGTGAGGAAGTACGGATCGAGCAGGCTGATCTCCAGCTCGTTCCGTCCCACCTGCCAGTCGTACAGCGAGTACGCGATCTCGAAGACCACGTACGGGACGCCGACGTTGGTGATCAGTTTCCGCGCCTTGCCGCCCGCGAACGTCCAGTTCCGCGAGAAGTAGCCGGTGACCACGATGAACATCGGCATGTGGAACATGTAGATGAACAGGTACAGGCCCTTGGCCATCGGCACGTCGAGCCGGTAGGCCAGCGAGTGCCCGATCACCACGAGCAGGATCGCCAGGAACTTGGCGTTGTCGAAGAAGGGGTCGCGCTCCTTACGGCGCGGCGCCGCCGGCGCGGTCCCGGAGGAGGACGCTCCGGAGGCCGGGGAGCCGGGGGCGGCGGAGCCGGAGGCCGGGGAGGCCGGGGAGGACGTGCCGGGTGCCGGGGAGGACGCGCCCGAGGCCGGGGGCCCGGCCTGCCGCGGGACCGCGGGGCCCGCCCCGTCAGGGGCGGGGGGATCCTCTCCGGGCGCGGGGGTGCGGGGCTGCGGAGCGGTGGTCGGCGGGGTGGAGTGCGCCATCATTCCTTACAGATGTCGTCGGTCGCCTTGATCTCTCCCTGCTGCGCTGGGATGCCCCCGGTCTTGGATCCCTGCAGCGAGGTCCAGTTGGAGCCGACGACCAGGTCGACGACCCCGGGTGTGCCGCCGGTGCGGGCGGCGGGCTGCGGCGGGCCGGGCAGCAGCCCGTTGACGGTCTGCGCGTGCTGCTCGGCGCCGGCGCCGTACATGACCCGCGTGGTCTTGGTGGCGGTCATGTTGCCGCCGACCGTGACCTGGAAGCCCTGGCTCTCGAGGTCGTCGGCGACCCGCTTGGCCTGGCCCGAGATGCCGCTGGCGTTGTAGACCCGCACCCGCACCTGGCTCGGCGGGATCGCCGGCGTGCCGGCCGCCTTCTTCTTCGGCTCGCTGGGCACGGTCTTGTCGTTGCGGATGGAGCTGAAGAACTGGTTCGCGGCGGGCTGCCTGAGCTGCACCCGGTTGGGGTCGGCCACGTACGGCCCCCACGGCACGGTCACGAACCGCAGCTTGCCGGAGGTCATCCCCTGCATGCCGGAGCCGATCCGCATCATCACCTGCGGGGTCAGCTCACTGTCGGTCGTGAGCGACTTGGTGGTGGCGTTCATCAGCGACAGCATCCGGCTCGGGTTGGTCAGCACGCCCGCGCTCATCGCCTTGTTGGCCAGCGCCCCCATGAACTTTTGCTGCCGCTTGATCCGGTCGGTGTCGGAGCCGTCGCCGAGGCCGTGCCGGTTGCGGACGTAGGCCAGCGCCATCTCGCCCTTGATGGTGCTCTTGCCCTTGGGCAGCTTGAGCTTGGACTTGGGGTCGTCGACCGCCTTGGGCAGGCAGACGTCGACGCCGCCGACCGCCTCGGTGATCGCCTTGAACCCGGCGAAGTCGACCTGCATGAAGTGGTCGATCTTGATGTGCGACATCGCCTCGATCGTCTTGATGACGCAGGACGCGCCGCCGATCGTGAACGTGGAGTTGATCTGCCCGACGGTCTGGGCCGGGGTCCGCTGCCCGTTCTTCAGCGTGCACGAGGGGATCGGGACCATCAGGTCGCGCGGGAAGCTGATGCCCATCGCCTGCCCGCCGCCGGGGGACAGGTGCAGCAGGATCATGGTGTCGGAGCGCGGCGGCTCCTTGGTCATGCTGCGGCCGTACTGGGCGTTGCCCGAGCCCGCCCGGGTGTCGGACCCCAGCAGCAGGATGTTCATCGCGCTGTTGAGCTTCTTCGGGCGGTTGGGGCCGAGCAGGGCGTTGGAGTCCTCGTGGGAGATGTTCCCCATCGCCGTGCGGTAGACGCCGTAGGCGGTGAGCGACCCGGCCACCATCACCGCCGACAGGCCGATGGACACCCAGCCCAGGACGCGCCATCCGCGCCGACGGGTCGCCGGTTGCGGATCGGCGTCGTCGACGTACTCCATGTACATCGGGTTGCTGTTCATCGGCTCCGTGGTGGGACGGCCCCGCCGCGCGGCGCGACGGCTCCGCCCGCAGGGGTCGGAAACAAACTGAGATTAGGTCAGAGGAGCCGGTTCACGGACCCGGACGGAACATTCCATCCCGGTACGCCGGCCACCGCGGTCACATGCTCCTGCGTCACTCGTCGATCTAGGGCTGCTTTGTCGAAGTTTCGTTGGATTATGACGGAAGCCCCCGAGGCTAGTGGTGCAAGTAGGCCCGCGAGTACGCCGTCCAGTGTGGTGTAGGGCATGTCAACCAGGACGCGATCGTGCGCGTCGAGCCCCCATTTCTCCGCCGCCCCGACCGCCTCACCGACCAGTTCCGCCCCTGTGAGTGTGGCCTTTGTCACACTCCCTGGGCGTGTCACGGTCAACGCGGGCGAAGCGGGCGTCACGTCCGGCCCGGGGACGAAGCGGTCGCCGTACGCGCGCACCTCGACCGCGTAGTCCAGGACGCCGGGCGGGCAGTCCGCCAGCGCGCCGCCGAGCGAGTGCAGCGAGAGGCCCACGATCTCTTCGGCGTTCTGGTCGGTGAGCATCCGCTCCAGCACCTCCTCGGCGGCCACCAGGAGGTACGGCCCGGAGGGCGCGGACGGTTCGACGCCGCCGGTCCCGCTTCCCGGGACCTCGATCGGCTCCGCCACCACCCCGGCCGACCAGCAGGCCATCAGCCACACCGCCGACTGCCAGTGCGGCGGCAGCGCCAGCACCGCACGCGTTCCGCCCTCGGCGGCCAGCCCGTCCACCAGCAGGTTGGCGGTCTTGGCGACCCAGTTGTCGAAGCTCTTGGCCGACAACTCCACGCGCTCGCCGGTGGCGTCGTCGTAGAAGGTCACCAGGGGCCGGGACGGATTGCCGGCCAGCCTCCGGCGCAGCAGCTCCGCGGGTCCGATGTCGTTCATGGAAGGCGAGCGTACGGGCGCGAGCGCTCCGAGGGGACCGCTACGCTCCGCACCGATGGATCACGACCCGATCGGCAGCGACCGCGATCGCCGCTTTCGCCGTTCTCGCCCCCCGCCCGGCCCCCCGGCCCGTGCGGCCCGTGGCGGAGGTGATCCGGTGACGGCCGGCCGGCTCCTGGCCCGGACCGCGACGGTCCCGGTGCTGCTGGTGATGGCGTGGCTGGCGGTGTCGCTGCCGCTGCTGCTGGCCGGGTACTTCCGGCCCGGCCCGGCGATCGTGCTCTTCGTGCCCGCGGCGGCGCTGTTCCTGTGGCTGGGCCTGCGGGAACGCCCGTCCGCCGCGGAGGCCGAGGAGAAGGAGAACGCCGAGGAGAAGGAGAAGACGGAGCCGGCGGCGAAGGCGCCGCGGTGGCCCGCGTGGGGGGTCCTCGCGGTCGGGCTCGGCTTCCTGGTCCTCCAGGTGCTGATGCTGGCCGAGCAGGTCATCGTGCGCCGCGACCCGGCCTCCTACGTCCAGTTCGCCACCTGGCTGGCCGACCACGGCTCGCTGCCGATCCCGCAGTCGCGCGAGGCGTTCGGCGGCGGTGACGTGGCCCTGCGGTACGGCAGCCCCGCCTTCTACGAGGTGGGCGACGACCTCGTCCCGCAGTTCATGGCGGGTCTGCCGCTGATCCTGTCCCTGGGCGCCTGGATCGGCGGCACCTACGGGCTGCTGGTGATGGCCCCGCTGCTCGGGGCCTGCGCGGTGATCGCGTTCGGCGGCCTGGTCGCGCGGCTGGTCGGGCCGCGGTGGGCGCCCCTCGCGGCGCTGCTCCTGGCCCTCACCACCCCCATGGTCTTCGTCTCCCGCTCCACCTTCAGCGAGCTGCCCGCGATGGTGCTGCTGCTGGGCGGGCTCGCGCTGCTGTACGACGCGCGCCGCGACGAGGAGCGCCGCGCCCCCGGTGGCGGCGGGCGCCGGTGGGGCGTCTCGCCCGAGGCGGGCAAGGCGTTCCTGGGCGGGCTGGCGCTGGGGCTGATCCTGCTCGTCCGGATCGACGGGCTGCGGGACGTGCTCCCGGCCGTCGTCTTCGCGGGCCTGCTGGTGGCCTGGCGGCGCCGGACCGGCCTGCCGATGGCCGCGGGCCTCGCCGTCGGCGCGGGCGCGGGGCTGGCCGAGGGCTACCTGCTGTCCCGCCCCTACCTGGACTACCTGCACCGCTCGCTGCAGCCGCTGCTGATGATCGCCGGGCTGCTGGTCGCGGCGACGGTGGTGATGGTGATCGTGCTGCGCTGGGAGGTCACCGGGTCCCGGCTGCGCCGGGCCGGCGCGGCGCTCTCCCGGGGCCGGGCGCCCGCCGCCGCGGCCGTGCTGGCGGTGCTGGTGGTGGCCGCGTTCGCCGTCCGGCCGCTGGTGCAGACCGTGCGGCGGGCGCCCGCCAACGCCGACGACCGGCTGAACGTGCAGTTCATCGAGCACGTGCAGCGGCTCAGCGGGCTGCCGGTCGACGGCACCCGGCAGTACTCGGAGCTCTCCCTCTACTGGGTGATCTGGTACATCGGGCTGCCCGCCCTGCTGCTGGCCGCCTTCGGCGCCGCGCTGCTGGCCCGGCGGTTGATGCGGGGCCGCGCCCCCGAATGGCTGCTGCCGTACGCGATGACCGCCTGGACGACGGTGCTGGTGCTGTACCTGCCGGGCATCACCCCCGACCACCCGTGGGCGTCCCGGCGGCTGATCGCGGTCGTCATCCCGGGTCTGCTGCTGTTCGCGGTCTGGGGGGCGGCCTGGACGATGCGGCGCGTCCGGCGCACCGGGTACGGCCCGTCCGCCGTCCGCCGGGCCGCCGTCGCCACCGCGGTGCTGCTCCTGCTGCCGGTCGTGCTGTCGTCGGCCGGGGTCATCGTCTCCCGGACCGACCAGGGGGAGCTGGCCGCCGTCCGGGGGCTGTGCGACCGGCTCGGCCCGGGCCGCTCGGTGGTGGTCGTCGACCGCTCCAACGCCGACCGGCTCCTGCAGGTCGTCCGGGGCATGTGCGGGGTGCCCTCGGCCCGTACCGTCTCCAGCGCCACCCCGGAGGACGTGCGCCGCGTCATCGGCAAGATCTACGCGGCCGGGCGGCGGCCGGTGATCCTGGGCGGGGAGGCGCGGCAGGTGGCGCCGTACGTCCAGCAGCCGGACGGGCGGCCCGTCCGGGCGGTCGCGCTGCGGGCCCGCCAGGACGAGCGGACGCTGACCGAGCCGCCCAACGGCACCTGGAGCCTCACCATCGACGTGTGGCTCGCCGAGCCCGCCCCGCCCGAGGGCGGCGACGGCGGCTGAGCGCCGCGTCCCGCCGGATGGGTGAAAACTCTCGATTGGACCGCCTGCGGGTGAACAGTGCGTCACCAAGACGGCATCGGTACCCGCGGGCGAGTATTCTCGCCGGGCGTGAGTACCGAGCCCTCTGAGCAGGCCGCTCAGCCGACCGCTCAACCGACCGCCCCGCCGATCGCGGCCCCGTCCGAGGAGCCGTCCGCGGACGCCGTCGGCGCCGTGCCTTCGGACGGCCCCGTGCACGTGACGATCGTCCTGCCCTGCTACAACGAGCAGGACCACGTGATCGACGAGGTCGAACGCATCTGCAAGGCGATGGACAACAGCGGCAAGACCTACGAGCTGCTGGCCGTCGACGACAAGTCGACCGATGCCACGCTGGCCCGGCTGCGGGAGGCCGCGCCGCGGTTCCCGCAGATGCGGATCATGGCGTTCCAGCACAACAGCGGGTCGGGCACGGTCCGCCGGATCGGCAGCCAGCAGGCCCGCGGCCAGATCGTGGTCTGGACCGACGCGGACATGTCCTACCCGAACGAGCGGATCCCCGAGCTGGTCGACATCCTCGACACCGATCCCGCGGTGGACCAGGTGGTCGGGGCCCGCACCAGCGAGGAGGGCAGTCACAAGGCGCTGCGGGTGCCCGCCAAGTGGTTCATCCGCAAGGTCGCCGAGCGGCTGACCAACTCCGCGATCCCCGACCTGAACTCGGGGCTGCGCGCGTTCCGGCGCGAGGTGTCGCTGCCCTACCTGCGGCTGCTGCCGCCCGGGTTCTCCTGCGTCACCACGATCACCATCGCGTTCCTGTCCAACCAGCACCCGGTGCGGTACGTGCCGATCGAGTACGCCAAGCGGGCGGGCAAGTCCAAGTTCAAGTTCTTCAAGGACGCCTACCGCTACATCCTGCAGGTGCTGCGGATGGTGATGTACTTCAACCCGCTCAAGGTGCTGATGCCGCTGGCGCTGTGGCTGCTGGTCATCGGGATCGGCAAGGGGGTGTTCGACATGGTCGTGCACTTCGGCTACTTCGCCAACAACACCGTGATGATCTTCATCAGCGGGTTGCTGATCGCCTCGCTGGCGCTGCTGGCCGACCTGATCGTCCGCTCCCGCGGCGACACCTGACCGGGGGCCGATTCGGAATGAAGGCGGAATGAAGATCGCGATCGTGGGGCCGGCGTTCCCGTACAAGGGCGGCGGCGCGCACCACACCACCGAGCTGGCGCACCGGCTGGACGCGGCGGGCCACGAGGTCGCCATCGAGTCCTGGCGGGCCCAGTACCCCTCCTTCCTGTACCCGGGGCAGCAGACGATCTCCGAGCCGGAGGGCGAGCCGTTCCCCGGCACCCGGCGGCGGCTCGACTGGCGGCGCCCCGACGGCTGGTGGCGCACCGGCCGCGACCTGCGCTCCTACGACCTGGTCGTGCAGGCCGTGCTCAGCCCCGTCCAGGTCCCGGCCTATCTGGGCATCCTGGCGGGCCTGCGGGGCCGGACCAGGGCCGTGGCGCTGTGCCACAACGTCCTGCCGCACGAGCGCAAGCCCTACGACGTGCCCCTGATGCGGGCGCTGCTGCGGAAGGTGGACGGCGTCCTGGTGCATTCGGAGCAGCAGGCGGAGCTGGCGCGCGGGCTCACCTCGCGCCCGGTCGCCGTCGCGGAGATGCCCGCGCACCTGCCCGCGCCCGGTGAGAAGGGCGCGGAGGGCGGCGCCGGGCGGCGCGACCGGCTGCTGTTCTTCGGGATGATCCGCCCGTACAAGGGCCTGGACGTGCTGCTGCGCGCGCTCGCGGCGGGCCCCGAGGGCGTGTCGCTGACCGTGGCCGGGGAGTTCTGGGGCGGGGTGGACGAGACCCGCGCCCTGGTCAAAGAGCTGGGCCTGTCCGAACGCGTGGACCTGCGCCCGGGTTACGTGCCCGCGTCCGAGGTCCCCCGGCTGTTCGGCGAGGCCGACGCGCTCGTGCTGCCCTACCGCACGGCGACGGCCTCGCAGAACGTGTGGATGGCCTACGAGTACGGCGTCCCGGTCATCGCCACCCGGGTGGGCGGCTTCGCCGAGCAGGTCCGCGACGGCGTCGACGGCCTGATCTGCGAGCCCGACGACGCGGGCTCCCTCACCGACGCCCTCAAGCGCTTCTACGCGCCGGGCGAGCCGGAGCGGCTGCGCTCGGGGGTCCGGCCGGTCGACCACACGCCCCTGTGGGAGACCTACGTGGACGTGCTGGTGACGCCTTCTTCGGTGTCCTCGTCCTGAACGGGCTCGTCCCGGTCCACGCTCTCGGCCGTGCCGGGGGCGGCCGCGCGCCTGCCCCGTCCCATGAGGAACGCGACCCCGGCCCCGGCCAGGTCGGCCAGCGTCAGCACGACCCGTGAGGCGAGCGCCACCACGATCGGCCCGCCCGCGGGCAGCACCGGCCCCAGCACCATGACCAGGATCGCCTCGCGGGCGCCGATCCCGCCGGGGGCGATGAACACCAGCAGGCCCACGACGAACGCCAGCGCGTAGGCGCCGGCCGCCTGGAAGTACAGCCCGGCGCCGTCGCCGCCGACCGCCTGGCACAGCAGCCAGGTGTGCACGCCGAACAGCGCCCAGCCCGCCAGCGTCCACGCCACCGCGACCAGCGTCGTCCCCAGGCCCACCGGGTGCTCCAGCGGGGGCCGCCGGACCAGCTTCAGCGCGGTGTTCAGGCACCAGGTCACGATCGTGGGGTGCAGCGCCGCCAGCATCACCGGCGCCAGCAGGAACAGCCACCAGTAGCGCTCCAGGGCCGCGTCCGAGGTCAGCGGCAGCGTCACCGCCGCCATCGCCAGGCCGCAGGCGCACGAGGTCGCCACCGCCAGCAGCGTGGAGCTGAAGCTGCGCAGCGCCGGGACCTTGTGCTCGCGGGTCATCTCGATCTGCGTGACCAGCGCCCACACCTTGCCCGGCACGTACTTGCCGAGCTGGGAGATGTTGGAGATCCGGAACGTGGCCCGCACCGGCAGCGGCGAGCCGAGCCCGGCCAGGTAGGTCCGCCAGCCGAGCATCCACGCGAACAGGCCCGCGAGGCCCGTCGCGAAGGCGCCCAGCAGCGTCGGCCACGACATCTGCTCGAACGCCCGCACCGTGTCGTCCCACTGGGAGACGAGGCTGTAGGCGCAGAACCCCAGCGCCAGCAGCACCAGCAGAACGCGCAGCACCCGCATCAGGACGGCCTTCGTCAACACCCGCCCAGGCTATCCGTCCCCGGTGCCGCACCCGGCGGCCGTTGCCGGGTGACGACCTTCCCGTCACCTGGAGTTCGCACAGTCCGGGCGCGCGGCGGCCTACAGTTGTCCGCGATGAAGATTTCGGATGTGGTCGCCTTCATGGGGCACCAGGTGCACGTGTGCCGGTACCGCGAGGCGGGGACGCTGCTCGACTGGATGGGCGGCGACCTGCGCGGCAAGCGGGTCCTCGACGTGGCCGGCGGCGACGGCTACTGGGCCGGGCAGGCCCGCAAGCGCGGCGCCGAGGCGGTCTCGATCGACCTGGCCCGCAAGAAGATGGTGTACGGGCGCACGCTCGCCCACGCGCCCGCGCTCATCGAGTGCGACGCGCTGCGGCTGCCGTTCGCCGAGGGGTCGTTCGACGCGATCCTGTCGGTGTGCGCGATCGAGCACTTCGACGACGGCGGCCGGTCGCTGGACGAGATGGCGCGGGTGCTCAAGCCCGGCGGCGAGATCTTCATGTCCGCCGACGTGCTGAGCCGCGCCGACGCCTGGCCGAAGCTGCGCGACGCGCACCGGTCCAAGTACCACGTGCAGCACACCTACACCCACGACAGCCTCGGCGAGCTGATGGACGAGCGCGGCCTTGACCTGGTCGGGCACTCCTACCAGTTCCGCACCGCGGCGGCCGAGCGGCTGTACCTGTCGCTGTCGGCCTACGGGGGCAGGGTCGGGTTCAACGCGGCCGCGCCGCTGGCCCCGCTGGTGGCCGTGGCCGACCGCAAGGCGCCCAACGAGCGCGGCAGCATCGTGCTCATCCGCGCCCGCAAACGCGGCTGAGCGGCCTCACTCCCGCACAGGTCGGCTGTGATCTCCGTGGCGTCCCTCCCATTCGGCCTGGTTGGGCGTAGGCTCGGAGCGGGCGGGCGACGGACCCCCCCTCACTCTGGCCGAGCCGGGATAGGGGTGAACCCTTTTGGCACCTCGGATTCTGCTCGACGCGACCGCGGTCCCCGCCGACCGCGGGGCGCTGGGGCGGTATGTCGACGGTCTGCTGCGGGCGCTGCACGAGCTCGGCGCCGATCTCGCGGTGGCCTGCCAGCGCGCGGACGAGGAACGCTACGGCGATCTCGCGCCGGGAGCCCGCATCGTCAAGGGCCCGGCGGCGCTGGCGCACCGGGCGTCGCGGCTCTCCTGGGAGCAGTCCGGGCTGCCGTACGTGGCCGCGCAGGTCGGCGCCGAGGTGATCCACCTGCCGACCTACAGCATCCCGATCCACGCGGGCCGGCCCACGGTGGTGACGATCCACGACCTGACGGTGTTCACCGAGCCGGAGACCCACGACCCGGTCCGCGCGACCTACGTCAAGTCGGCCACGCGGACGGCGGCGCGCCGGGCCACCCGGCTGGTGGCGCCGTCCCGCGCGACGCACGACGAGCTGGTGCGGCTGCTGGGCGCCGACCCCGCCTCGATCGACGTGGCCTACCACGGGGTCGACCACGAGGTGTTCCACCGGCCGTCGGAGGACGAGGTCAAGCGGGTCTCCGACGCGCTGGGCCTGCACGGGCACCCCTACATCGCCTACCTGGGGGCGCTGGAGCCGCGCAAGAACGTGCCGAACCTGATCCGCGGCTGGGTGCGGGCCTGCTCCCACCACCCCGACCCGCCCGCGCTGGTGCTGGCGGGCAGCGGCGGCTGGGACGACGAGGTCGACGCGGCGCTGGCGACGGTGCCGCTGGAGCTGCGCGTGGTGCGCCCCGGCTACCTGCCCTGGGCGTCGCTGCCGGGGTTCTTCGGCGGCGCGCTGGCGGTGGCGCTGCCGAGCCGGGGGGAGGGCTTCGGCCTGCCCGTCCTGGAGGCGATGTCGTGCGGCGCCCCGGTGCTGACGACCCGGCGGGGCCCGCTGCCGGAGGTCGGCGGTGAGGCGGTCGCCTACACCGAGCCGGACGCGTCCTCGATCGCGTCGGCGCTGGAGGAGCTGATCGAGGACCCCGAGCGCCGGGACGTCCTGTCCGACGCCGCGTACACGCGCTCCCAGGGGTTCAGCTGGACGGCCTCGGCGAAGGCGCACATGGCCTCCTTCGAACGGGCCGTCGCGGGGTACTCCGCACCGAGATGATCTCCGAATAGACCCGGCCGGTCCGCGTTCGGAGTGGCATGGCCGTCAACTTGCCTGTTTACCCGTGACCAGTAAGCTCGGCCGAACCATTTCCAGGCCGTGGGAGCCGGGGCACGGCTCGGCCGTCGTGGAAGGAGCTTCTTGGAAGCGATCTTGTTGGTCGGGGGACAGGGCACCCGCCTGCGACCGCTGACCATTTCCACCCCCAAGCCGCTGCTTCCTACGGCCGGCGTCCCGCTGCTGGAACACCAGCTCACCCGGGCCAGGGACGCTGGTGTGGAACGTATCGTGTTCGCCACCTCGTACCGTGCGGAGATGTTCAACGAGGCGTTCGGCGATGGACGTCGGCTCGGCATGGAGTTCCGCTACGTGACCGAGGACGAGCCCCTCGGCACGGCGGGTGCCGTCCGCAACGCGTCCGCCGCGCTCACGTGCGGCCCCGACGATCCGGTGCTGATCCTGAACGGCGACATCCTGTCCGGCCACGACATCTCGGCCCAGGTAGAGGCGCACCAGAAAGGCGACGCGCAGATCACCCTCCATTTGACCCTGGTGGATGACGCCCGCAGGTACGGCTCCGTTCCCACGGGGCCCGACGGCCGGGTGCTCGACTTCGTGGAGAAATCCCCCGACCCCCCGACCAATCAGGTCAACGCGGGTTGCTATGTCTTTCGCCGCTCCATGATCGAGCGGATCCCCGCAGGGCGCCCCGTGTCGGCCGAGTACGAGACCTTTCCCATGCTGCTGGCCGACGGCGAGGTCATCGTGGGCTACGTCGAGGCGGCCTATTGGCTGGATGTGGGGACGCCTGCAGCGTTCGTCCGGGGTGCCAGGGATCTGGTGCTCGGCGCCATGCCCTCACCGGTCGTGACCGCGAGCGAACATGGCGTGCTGCTGCTGGGCGGTGCGACCGTCGAGCCAGGCGCCCAGGTGGGCGGCGGAACGACGGTCGGGGCGCGGTCGGTGGTCGGCGCCGGGGCGCACGTCGAGTCGAGCGTGCTCTTCGACGACGCGACCGTCGAGGCGGGCGCGCGTGTCGTGCGCTCGGTGATCGGCGAGGGCGCGCGGATCTGCGCCGGCGCGGTGTTGGAGGACGCCGTCATCGGTGACCGGGCCATCGTGGGTCCCGGCAACGAGTTGGTCAACGGCCTGCGCCTCTGGCCCGGAGTCGAACTCCCCGATACCGCCGTCCGCTTCTCCGCGGACGGGTGACCCGTTGTCGCCTCCGGCCGAACCGGGATATACACATCTCACACGGCTAGGCGGGGCGGTGGTGGCATGTGACGGAAGATCTGCTCGTCAACCTCGTCGCCACGGGTATCGCCTTTACGCTGGGGGTGAGCGTCCGGTCGATCCGGCAGCGTGTCCGCAGCGTCCGGCGGGCCGGCGGCAGCCGTCGCGTTCAGGAGCAGCGTCATCCTCGCTTCACCCACGGCTGGCTGCTGGAGTACTACCTGAGCAGGGACCGGCTCGACGATCTCTACCTGCTGATCGAAGGACGCCGGCGGCGGTTCGTGCCGTTCCTCACCAAGCCGTCGTGGACGGATCACGGCTTCGCCGAGGGCGCTTTGATCGTGCAGTCGCACCCGCAGCGGCGGTCGGAGGCGCCGGTCGACCAGGCCGTGATGAGCCGCCGGGCCGCCTACCTCAACGTCGTCCGGGAGGACGGCGAACCGTGGAACGACCTGATAGCGGTGGTCCAGAAGATCCGGGAGACGCCCGACGGACCGCGCATCGAGATCGCGCTCGCCGAGTACTTCCAGTTCCTCTCGGCCTGCGGGGCGCTGGAGGACGAGACCTACGCGGCGGTGCGCAGCCCGAAGAACGCGACTCCGATCAGGGACGCGACCCTTGCGGGGGTGGACGACGCGGCCGAGGCCCGGCGGCAGGCGCATGGGTTCGGGATGCAGTGCGCGTTCGTGTTCGAAGAGGACGGGCGGCACAGAGTGCTGGTCCAGCGCCGTTCCCACTCCGTGTCGATCTACGGTGGCGCGCTCGCCGTCGTCCCCGTCTTCGGCTGCCAGAGCATGGACCTGTCGGAGCGCACCCCGGTCTCGATCTTTCACAACTTCCTGCGCGAGGTGTACGAGGAACTCTACGGGGGCACCGAGGTCGAGCGGCGCGGCAACCGCGTTGATCCCACCTGGTTCTACCGGGAGCCGCCGATCGCGCGGCTCATCACCGCGCAGGAAGACGGCGTGCTGGATTTCCGCATCTTCGGGTTCGGGTTCGACGCTCTCAACGGTGAGGTCGATATCTGCGGGCTGGCCTATGTCAAGGATCCCGAGTTCGCCCGCAGGGAGCTTCCGGTGCTGCGGGCCAACTGGGAGATCCACGAGATCAGCGTCTGGGATCTGTTCGGCGACGACCTGACCGAAGCGCTGTTCGCCGGGGAGTTCTCCCCGGGCAGTGTTTACACTCTCGCCGAGACCAGGCGTTACCTGGCCGGGCGGGCGGACGGGGAATGACGGCCTATCGCCCCTGCGTGCTCTGCGCCGGAACCGCCCGGGTGATCGAGTACCGGTTCGACTTCGGGACGGTCGTGCGCTGCCGGGGGTGCGACCTGGTGTCGATGGTCGAGCCCCGCGGCACCAACCTGGTGCGTTGTGCCTACGACGCGGGCTACTACCGTCGCGGGGACGGTCCAGGGCCGGGGTACACCGACTATTTCGGCAGCGAGGCCGGGGACCGCCGCGCGATCGCGGGCGCCCTCGCGGATCTGGTGCTCAGGGTGGCGCCGGATGGACGGCGGTGCCTTGATCTCGGCTGCGGGGGCGGTTTCCTCGTGCACGCACTCGCCGCCAGGGGGATGGCGGCGTTCGGGGCGGACACATCTGATCACGCCGTACGCCACACTGGCACGGGACCCGGCCGGTTCGTGCTCGGTGACGTCGCGAGCCAGGCCGTCGCCGTGCTGGCCCCGTTCGACGTCATCACCATGATCGACGTGATCGAGCACCTGCCCGATCCGGTCTCGGATCTGCGTCATGCCAGGAGCCTGCTCCGGCCGGGCGGTGTGATCCTTTTGCTCACTCCTCGTTACGGCGGCCGGTTGCTGGGCGAGCAGGACGCGGCGTACGTCCATTTCAATACCGACCATATATATTACTTCACCGAACAGACCTTGCGTGCGGTGATCGGCGATGGCGTGGGCTGTCGGCATGTGGTCGTGGACGATGTGCTGGGCATGCTCAGTGAATGGAATGTCACCATTCCTCGCCTGATGGCGCGCAAGTATGGTGTCGAACGCGAAAGCATGCTGGCCTCGGTGATCGTCTGATCATCGCATGAGGAACCCGGTCACCCGTTCGGCGGCCATAACCGGATCCGAGCCCGGCGCGTAGCCGCCCGGCCATACGAACACCCAGCCGCCTCTTGCTCGGACGCAGGCGATGATGAGGGTCCTGCGGGGGTGGATTCGGATGGTCCGGAGCAGAGGCGTCCTGTAAAGGGTGGTCACCCATGCGGGAAAGCCGCGAAGTTCCAGCTGTTCGGCCAGGCGGGTGAGATGCTGTTCGCGGTTGCCGCCCGTGGCATGGGCGCTTATCAACAACCGACCTCGAACCATGTGGTGCGGCTGTCGCCGTCGCCGTTGTGCCCCCATGCCGCGGAGAGTTCCTGGACGATGCGCAGCCCTCGTCCGCTGGATTCGAGTTCCGGGGCGATGTCCCGCACGTGTGGCCCGCGTCCCCGAGGATCGCCGGTGTCGGTCACCTCGACCCGGACGGTCTCCGGATGGACCGTCATGGTGACGGTGATCGTGTCGCCCGGCACCCGGGGACGGGAGTGCACCACCGCGTTCGTGATCGTCTCGCCCGCGCAGATCAGGATGTCGTCGGCCGTCTCCGCGTCGATGGGCCGGGCGGCGGCTGCGATCCGTGCCTTGATCCACGCACGCGCCCGCGCGACCTCGGCCGGCTCGTGCGTGATGCGCAGGATCCCGGGCCTGGTTTCCGCGGAATTGGGTGGGCTGTCGGCCTTTCGGGCAGTGCGTGGGGCGACATCCGTTGTTGTGGTGGATTGGAGTTGATTTCTCATGGATCGTGACCTCATTCCCTGGCCATCTCTGTCCTCTGCACGCTCGGCGCCGGTGCGCCCCCGTCCGAGACTCGCGACCTCAGAACCCCGGGGTGTTGCCACATTGGCGCATTGGCATAACATCCGTGGAGGAATCACGAGCGCACCGGCCGCACAAGAACGCCCCCTGACTGGTACGGAGCTGTACACGATCATGGCGAGCAATCACCTCACCCCACGAATGTTCCTTGCTAAGGAGCTGCAGCGTGCGCGCGAGCAGCGAGGGATGAAAACGGACGATGTGGCCAAAGCGATCTATGTCTCGGAAGGGCTCGTCCGGTCGTGGGAGAGGGGGCGGCGTGTACCGCAACCCGATCACCTCGTGCTGCTGGAGGAACTCTTCGGCCCCGAGACGTTCGCGGGAATTCTCAGGCGGATGCGCGAAGAACTCATCAACTCCGCCGTTCCGCTCGAATGGATGGGAAGGTGGCGGGAGGTCGAGGAGAAATCGAGGGCGCTGCTGTCGCTGGAGACGACCGTCGTCCCGGGACTGCTGCAGACCGAGGACTACGCGACCGCGGTCTGCCGCATGGCCCCGCATCTCGGCGATGTGGAGAAGATGGTCAGCGAGCGCATGGAACGGCAGCGGATCCTCGCCCGGGAAGACGACGATGGCCCGACCCTGGTCGCGCTGCTCACCGAAACCGTCCTCGTGAGCAAGGTGGGTGACGCCCAGGTCATGCACAACCAACTGGCCCACCTTGTGGAGATGGCGCGGCGCGACGACATCATCGTGCAGGTCGTCCCGTTCGACTCCGGGGTCGGCGCCGGCTTCATCGCCCCGTTCGTCATCGCGACCTTCGACGGCGGTGAGGTGGCCTATGTGGACGACCAGTTGGGGGCGGAGGTGGTGGAGGAGCCCGAGAACGTGGCCGTTCTTCGTAGAATGTTCGAGCGATTCAGGGCGGAGGCCCTCAGCCGGCCGGACTCGATCGAACTCATCGAGAGGACGATGGAAGAGCGATGGACAGGCGAGTGAAGTGGCGGAAGGCGTCGCGCAGCGGCGCGAACGGCGGCAACTGCGTGGAGGTCGCGGACCTGGATCGGGTGATCGGCGTTCGCGACTCCAAGGACCCGGGCGGCCCGAGGCTGGCTCTCTCTCAGGGGGGCTGGTCGGCGCTGGTGGCCGAGGTGAGAAGCGGCAGGCACGACCTGTGAGGTCGTGCGCCGGGCTGCGGGTGTGGCCGGACATCGAGCTGCCGCCGACGGCGTTGAAATTCTCCACCGATGCCTGACTTCGCGTCGCCCGCGTTCGCGCCGCGTTCACGCGGCGGCGGCGGGGGAGGCGCGCGTCTCGCGGGCGGCGCGAGCCGGCTGGCCGCCGCGCCCCGCGCGGGCGTCGCCGCGGCGGCGCCGGACGCGGAGCGGGTGTGGCGGGCGCCGTTCGCGGTCGACCTGGGGTTGACGGTGGCGCCGCACCGGCGCGGGCTACGGGATCCGGCGTTCCACACCGACCCCGACGGCACGGTCTGGCGCGCCTCGTTCACTCCGGAGGGGCCGGGCACGATCCGGCTGCGGCAGCGCGGTGACGGGTGCGAGCCGGGGAGCGTCGTCGAGGCCACCGCGTGGGGGCCGGGCGCGGAGTGGCTGCTGGAGGGGGTTCCCGACCTGCTGGGGGCGGGGGACGTCCCCGAGGAGTTCGAGCCCCGGGACCCGGTCCTCCGGGAGGCGGTGCGGCGCTGCCCCGGGCTGCGCATCGGCCGGTCGGGCCGGGTCTTCGAGGCGCTGGCCCCGGCGGTGCTGGAGCAGAAGGTCCTGACCGCCGAGGCGTGGCGGGCCTGGCGGTACCTGGTGCGCCGGTTCGGCCGTCCCGCGCCCGGCGTCCCGTGGCTGCGGGTGCCGCCGCCGCCGGAGACGTGGATCAGGATCCCGTCGTGGGAGTGGCACCGGTCGGGCGCCGAGGCGGTCCGGGCGCGGACCATCATCGGCGCCGCGCGGGTGGCGGCCCGGCTGGAGGCCCTGCCGGCCGGCGGCGGGACGGCCGCCGATCCCCGGCTGCGGTCGCTGCCGGGGATCGGGGAGTGGACGTCGGCGGAGATCCGGCAGCGGGCCGCGGGCGACGCCGACGCCGTCTCCGTCGGGGACTACCACCTGCCGGGGCTCGTGGGCTGGTCCCTGGCCGGGGGGAAGGTCGACGACGCCGGGATGCTGGAGCTGCTGGCCCCGTACGCGGGTCACCGGCACCGGGTCACCCGGCTGCTGGAACTGACCGGCGCCGCTCCGCCGCGACGGGGCCCCCGCCTTCCCGTCCGGGATTACCGGGGTTTCTGAGCCGGTCGGAGCGGGGACGGCGGCGCAGCCAGAAGTGGTGCGGCCTCCAGTCGAGGCCGTCACGGGAGTCGGCGCCGGCCAGCGGGCCGAGGACGGCGAGGGCGATGAGGGCGAGCGCGATCCACATGGGTCCGTGTCCTTCGGGTGGAGGGGAGGGGTGGCGGTCGCGCCCTGGCCAGGGACTGGGTGGTTCTCCGCGGTGCCTCCATTCTCGCCCGGCGCATCTTTCAGGTCCAGCGACTGTTTCTGCAGGGTTCGTGTAAGAATCCCTTCACAATGATGGATTTGGGCCGGTTGCGGGTGCTACGCGAACTGGAGCTGCGCGGCACCGTCGGCGCGGTCGCCGAGGCCCTCGGCTACTCGCCGTCCGCGGTGTCCCAGCAGCTCGCGCAGCTGCAGCGGGAGACGGGCGTGCCGCTGGTGGAACGGGTCGGGCGCAGGCTGCGGCTGACGGCGGCGGGCGAGGTGCTGGCGGGGCACGCCGAGGCGCTGCTCGCCCAGGCGCAGCGGGCGCGGGAGGAGACGCTGGCGGCCAGCGGCCGGGTCGCGGGCGTGGTGCGGCTCGTCGGCTTCCAGACGGCGCTGCTGCACGTCCTGGCCCCGGCGCTGCCCGGGCTGGCCGAGCGCTATCCCGAGCTGGCCCTGGAGATCACCGACGAGGAGTTCCACCGCGTCCTGATGGCGCTGGTCCGCGCCGAGATCGACGTGGTGCTGACGGACGAGTACACGCACCTGCCCCGTCCGCACCGCCCCGGACTGGCCGCCGAGGTGCTGATCACCGAGCCGATCCGGATCGCGCTGCCGGCCGGCGACCGGCACGCCGCCGGCGGGGGACCGGTGCGCGTCGCGGACCTGGCCGGCCACCCGTGGGTGACCGGGCACGTCGGCACGAACGTGGCCGACCTGCTGGAGCGCACGTGCGTGGAGCTGGGCGGCTTCCGGCCGGAGATCCGGTTCCGCTCCAACGACTTCCTGGTGGTCTTCGCGATGGTGGCGCGGGCGGGCGCCGCCTGCCTCGTCCCCGACCTGGCGATGGCCGAGCGGCAGGAGGGCGTCGTGGTCCGCGACATCGCCGAGGCCCGGGTGCTGCGCCGCATGGTGATGTGGACGCGGGCGGGCGCGGACGTGCGTCCCTCGGTGGGCGCGGTGCTGGACGCGCTGCGCTCGTCCGCGGACGAGCTGGCCGCGCGCCGTCCCTCGATCGTGCGAGGCGTCCCGGACGGGGAATAGAACCGCCCGGGTGGAAGCTGTGGACGGACGGCGCGTACTGTCCGGAATGCGGGAAAGGTAGGGGCCCCCACCCCTCTTCTTTCTATGACGCTTGGCATAGAGTGCGATGTCATGGACGCCATGGACAGCAGCGTGACCCCGAGCGGGCTCCGGCGGGCCCTCGCCCGGGCGCGTGATGGCAAGACCCTGGACCTCGACGAGGCCACCACCCTGCTGCACGCCCGCGGCGCGCAGCTCGACGAGCTTCTCACCTACGCCGCGCGCACCCGGGACGCCGGGCTGGAGGCCGCCGGGCGGCCCGGCGTCATCACCTACAGCCGCAAGGTCTTCATCCCGCTCACCCGGCTGTGCCGCGACCGGTGCGGCTACTGCACCTTCGCCACCGTGCCGCACCGGCTGGACTCGCCGTTCCTGAGCCCGGACGAGGTGCTGGAGATCGCCCGCCAGGGCGCGGCCATGGGCTGCAAGGAGGCGCTGTTCACCCTTGGCGACCGGCCCGAGGACCGCTGGAAACCGGCCCGGGAGTGGCTGGACGCGCACGGCTACGACGACACGCTCTCCTACGTGCGCGCGATGGCCGTCCGGGTGCTGGAGGAGACCGGGCTCCTCCCGCACCTCAACCCCGGGGTGCTGGGCTGGCGCGACTTCCAGCGCCTCAAGCCCGTGTCGCCCTCGATGGGGATGATGCTGGAGACCACCGCGACCAGGCTGTTCAGCGAGAAGGGCGGGCCGCACTTCGGCTCGCCCGACAAGGACCCGGCGGTGCGGCTGCGGGTGCTGGAGGACGCGGGCCGCACCAACGTCCCGTTCACCACCGGCATCCTCATCGGCATCGGCGAGACCGTCCGGGAGCGCGCCGACGCGATCTTCGCGATCCGGAAGACGATGCGGGAGTACGGGGCGATCCAGGAGGTCATCGTCCAGAACTTCCGCGCCAAGCCCGACACCAAGATGCGCGACACCCCCGACGCCGAGCTGGCGGAGCTGGCGGCGACGATCGCGGTGACCCGGCTGGTGCTCGGCCCGAAGGCGCGCGTCCAGGCGCCGCCCAACCTGGTGGACGACCAGTACGCCATGATGCTGCGGGCCGGGATCGACGACTGGGGCGGGGTGTCGCCGCTCACCCCCGACCACGTCAACCCCGAGCGCCCGTGGCCGCAGATCGACGAGCTGGCCGCCCGCACCGCCGAGCAGGGCTTCACCCTCCGCGAGCGGCTCACCATCTACCCCGAGTACGTCACGCGGGGCGAGCCGTGGCTGGACCCGCGCCTCGCCGCCCACGTCGCCGCCCTCGCCGACCCGGCCACCGGCCTGGCCCGCGAGGACGCCGTCCTCGAAGGCCGCCCGTGGCAGGAGCCCGACGGCGGCTTCGACGCGTTCGGCGGCACCGGCCGCACCGACCTGCACGTCGAGATCGACACCACCGGCCGCACCGGCGACCGCCGCGAGGACTTCGACTCGGTCTACGGCGACTGGGACGCCGTCCGCGACCGCATCGGCGCCCCCCGCCGCTTCGACGCCGATGTCAAGGCGGCCCTCGCGCACGCCGAGCGCGACCCCGGCGGGCTGTCGGACGACCAGGCCCTCGCCCTGCTGCACGCCGACGGCCCCGAACTGGACGCCCTGGCCAAGCTGGCCGACGACCTGCGCCGCGACACGGTCGGCGACGAGGTCACCTACGTCGTCACCCGCAACATCAACTTCACCAACGTCTGCTACACCGGCTGCCGGTTCTGCGCGTTCGCCCAGCGCCGCACCGACGCCGACGCCTACACCCTGTCCCTCTCCCAGGTCGGCGACCGGGTGGACGAGGCGTGGGCGGCCGGCGCCACCGAGATCTGCATGCAGGGCGGCATCCACCCCGACCTGCCCGGCACCGCCTACTTCGACCTCGCCCGCGAGGTCAAGAAGCGCGCCCCGGGGATCCACCTGCACTCCTACAGTCCGATGGAGGTCGTCAACGGCGCCGGCCGCACCGACCTGTCCATCCGCGAGTGGCTCCAGGCCGCCAGGGAGGCGGGCGTGGACTCGCTGCCCGGCACCGCCGCCGAGATCCTCGACGACGACGTCCGCTGGGTGCTGACCAAGGGCAAGCTGCCCGCCGACCAGTGGGTCGAGGTCGTCACCACCGCGCACGAGCTGGGCATCCCGACCACGTCCACGATGATGTACGGGCACGTCGACACCCCCGAGCACTGGGTGGGGCACCTCAGGCTGCTGCGCTCCATCCAGGAGCGGACCGGCGGGTTCACCGAGTTCGTGCTGCTGCCGTTCGTGCACCACAACTCGCCGATCTACCTCGCCGGGCTGGCCCGGCCCGGGCCGACCGTCCGGGAGAACGTGGCCGTGCACGCCCTGGCCCGGATCATGCTGCACGGCGCCATCCACAACATCCAGACCTCCTGGGTGAAGCTGGGCGACGAGCTGTGCACCCGGGTCCTGCGCGGCGGCGTCAACGACCTCGGCGGGACGCTGATGGAGGAGACGATCAGCCGGATGGCGGGGTCGGAGAACGGCTCCTTCAAGACGATCAGCTCGCTGGAGGAGATCGCGGCGGCGGCCGGGCGGCCGGCGCGGCAGCGGACCACCACCTACGGGGAGGTGCCCGCCGAGCGGATCGAGGCGGCCCGCCGCACCGACGGGGTCGGCCATTTCGGAAAGGGCGGCGGCGGCCGGGCGGGCCTGCCGCTCGTCGGCACCTGAGCACCGCCGAGTACGGCCTGAAGTGAGGGTCGGGCGGCGCCTTTCGGCGCCGCCCGACCGCGTTTTAGTAACGTGCTGACGAATTCCTTCGCATGCCGGTAATGATCTGACAGGAAGAGGCCCCGGACGGAAATACCCGCCCATTGATTACGGCGCGTTCAGCGGACCTCGATGAAGGCGTCCGGGGCGCGCGGCGGGCGCTGCCGCGGCGGCGCGGCGGCGTGCCCGACGCCCACGGCGCCCATCGGGTCCCACGCGTCCGGCAGGCCGAGCACGTCCCGGACCACCTCGCGGCAGAACATCGTGCTGGACACCCAGCACGAGCCCAGCCCCTCCACCGCCAGCGCGACCAGCAGGTTCTGCACCCCGGCGCCGGTGGCGACCACGAACATCTCGCGCTCGGCCGCCGCCCGCCGGGCGTCGGGGTAGTCGTGCGAGCCGTCCATGACCAGGCACGGGACCACCAGGTACGGGGCGCGGCGCAGCACCTCGCCGCGCCGCAGCCGCCGGGCGACCGACTCCTCGGAGAACCCGTCGCGGCGCAGGTCGGCCTCCCAGGCGTCGCGCATCGCGTCCAGCAGCCGGGTCCGCGACTCCGCCGACTCCAGCAGCACGAACCGCCACGGGGTGGTGTGGTGCGGCGCGGGCGCGGTGATCGCGGCGGCGACGGCCCGGCGGACCGCCTCCGGGTCGACCGGCTCGGCGGTGAACTCGCGGATCGTCCGGCGCGCGTGCAGCACCTCGGCCGAGCCGAACCGGAACATGTCCTCGTCGGGCGGCCGCACCAGCTCGCGCGCGCCCGGCCCGTCGTCCTCGGTGACCAGCGCGCCCAGCCCGCGCACCACCGCGACCGGGACCCCGTCCAGCTTGCCCTTGACCAGCTCGGCCGCCGCGGCGATCTCGTCGGCGACGGCGGTGACCGTCGCCTCCAGGCGGTTGCCGTACGTGTCGTCCTGGCCCCGGAAGTCGTGCAGCGGGGCCAGCCCGGCCGCGCCGATCGCCGCGTCGATCAGCCCCATCCGCCAGGGCCGCCCGAGGGTGTCGGAGACCAGCACCGCGACGTTCAGGCCGAGGTGCTCGCGCAGCGCGGCGCGGATCCGGCGGGCCGAGGCGTCGGAGTCCTCGGGCAGCAGCAGCACGGTGCCCGGCTTGGTGTTGGACGCGTCCACCCCGGCGGCGGCCAGGACCAGGCCCTGCCGGGTCTCCACGATCCGCGTCTCGCCGCGCGCGTGCGTCCGGCGGGCCACCACCCGCACGGTCTCGGCGTCGATCGCCTTCTCCCGGTCGTCGGCGACCAGGACACGGCCCTCCGCCTTGCTGACGATCTTGGAGGTGACGACCAGGACGTCGCCGTCCGCCAGCGTCCCGGCGGGCGCCGCGTCCGCGACCAGCGCCGCGATGTCGGCGCCCTCGGTCACCTCGGGCAGCCCGGGGATCCCGAAGATCCGCAGGCCGTCGGGTCCGACGGGGGAGTTCGACTCGCTCATGCCCTGCCCTTCACCGCTCACGCGAGCTCCTGGGCCAGGTCGAGGGCCGCGCGCGCGATCGCGGCCGTGGCGTCGGCATCGCTCATCAGCAGCGGCCTGGCCCGCACCGCGATCCCCTCCGGGCCCTTGTCCGCGACGTCCGCGTCGGCCTCGTCGACCAGCCAGCCGTCCAGCAGATCGGCGCCGTAGTGCGCGGCCACCGCGCGGGCGCTGGTCTCCACCCCGATCGCGGTCAGGCACGCGTCCGCCATGCCCCGCACCGGCGCGCCCCCGATGATCGGCGACACCCCCACCACGGTCTTGGCGGCGACCGCCTCCCTGATGCCGGGGACCGCCAGGATCGTGCCGATGCTCACCACCGGGTTGGACGGCGGAAACAGCACCGCGTCGGCCTCCTCCAGCGCCTCCAGCACGCCCGGCGCGGGCTTGGCGTCCTCCGCCCCGACCGCGGCGATCGACCGCGCCGGGAGCGAGGCGCGCAGCCGCACCCACCACTCCTGGAAGTGGATCGCGCGCCGCCCGCGCTCCGGATCGTCCACCACCACGTGCGTCTCGACCTGGTCGTCGGTCATCGGGATCAGCCGCACGCCCGGCTTCCACCGGTCGCACAGCGCCTCGGTCACCGCCGACAGCGGGTAGCCCGCCTCCAGCATCTGCGTCCGGACGATGTGCGTCGCGAAGTCGCGGTCGCCCAGCCCGAACCAGTTCGGCCCCACGCCGTAGGCGAGCAGCTCCTCCTTCACCGTGAAGGTCTCGGCCGCCCGGCCCCAGCCCTGCTCCTCGTTGATGCCGCCGCCCAGGGTGTACATCACCGTGTCCAGGTCGGGGCATACGCGCAGGCCGAACAGGGAGATGTCGTCCCCGGTGTTGCCGATCACGGTGATGTCCGCGTCCGGGCGGGCCCGCCGCAGCCCGCGCAGGAACCGGGCCCCGCCGATGCCCCCGGCCAACGTAACGATCTTCATGCTGTGCATCCGTTTCGACTCGCGCCGTGTTGCCCGTTCAGCCTATGGGGTGCCGCGACCTGCGCCCGGCGGAGTGCCTCGGACGGTAGACCGCCCGTGGCAGGGGGAAGAGACTAGGAGGGACGGGGTGTGCGAAGCTTTGCGCACCGAATCCGAATGTCTGCCACGGGAGAGATGACGCCGTGAACAAGGAAGCCGTCCACCGCCTGCGGGAACCGGCCGCCTGGGTATTGCTCGCCTCGGCGGGGGTGCAATTGTTCGCCGGCATCATCGCCCTGTTCGCCGGCGGCGGCGCCGAGTCCCCCGGGTTCAAGTACCGCGCGTACATCGAGATCACCGGGGGCTTCTTCACCCAGGTCGCGGTGATCGGCCTGCTCGCGCTGGCGGTGGCGCTGGTCGCGCTCGGCCCGGCGCCGACCAAGCAGGCCCGCAACATCGTCATGGGGGCGCTGGGCGTCCTCGGCGGCATCGCGCTGTTCGGCGTCATCTGCTGGCTTGGCTCGCTGCTCGTCGACTCCGCGTACGCGGGCGGCGGGATGAAGCTGGCGGTCTTCCTGTCCGGCGCGGGACGGCTCGCCGTCATCGGCGTCGCCGGCTGGTTCGTCTTCACGGTCTTCCAGGCGCTGCAGCCCGCGCGGCCGCAGCCGCAGGCACAGGCGCCCGCGGGCGGCTACCCCGACTTCGGCTACCAGCAGGGCCAGCAGCAGTTCGGCCAGCCGCACGAGCAGCAGCAGTTCGGCCAGCCCCAGGCCCAGCCCCAGGCCCAGCCGCAGGGCCAGCAGCAGTTCGGGCAGCCCCAGGAGCAGCAGCAGTTCGGCCAGCCCCAGCAGCCGTACCAGCAGCAGGGCTACCAGCAGGCCCCGCAGCAGACCCCGCAGCAGGGCTACGGCCAGCAGTTCGGCCAGCCGCAGGCCCCGCAGCCCCAGCAGCCTCCCCAGGACTACCAGGCGCCCCAGCCCGGCCAGACCCAGCCCGCGCCGCCGCAGTACGGCCAGGGCGGCTACCAGCAGCCCGGCGGCGAGGAGGAGGTCGGCGACTGGACCCGCGCGTACGGCGGCTCGGGTTCCGCCGACCAGGGCCACGGGCAGCCCGGCGGGTCCAAGGGCGAGCAGCGCGACGAGGGCGGCGACTGGTACCGGGACAACCGCCCGCCCCAGTGATCTTCGACGCGTGATCTTCGGCGCGTTCCACCACCGACCGGCCCGATGATCGCTCACACGCATGTTCCCGGCGTTTAACTGATCTCCGGTCAAAGCCGCTCTCGCCCAAACCGCGAATAACCATCCTTGCCCCCCTGGAAACCCGTTCCGCTTGACGGAGTGGGCGCTACACGCGTGTAATTTCGTGGGTGTAGTTCTATGCCTTCTCGGGGGATGGAGCTGAGGGAAGGCATTGACCAGGGGGCTCCACGGGCTAGGAGGTGCGCTGTGAGCGAGGTAGTGATCCCGCTGGCGCACGGCACAGACGGTGACGAAGAGTTGGGCTGGCAGGAGCGCGCACTGTGCGCGCAGACGGACCCGGAGGCTTTCTTTCCGGAGAAGGGCGGCTCCACTCGCGAGGCCAAGAAGGTGTGCCGCGCATGCGAGGTAAGGGCGGAGTGCCTGGAGTACGCGCTCCAGCACGACGAACGTTTCGGCATCTGGGGCGGTCTTTCCGAACGGGAGCGCCGCAAGCTGAAGCGTCAGGCCGTCTGACGCGAACGGCGCCCGCGCCGGGGATCTGGGGGGATCCAGGGCGCGCGGGGGCCGCCGCGCGTACAGTTGTCAGCCGTGCCGGCCGGATTGGCCGGCACGGCTGACGTTTTCCGACCCACCAGGAACCCACACGAACCCCACAGATCGAGCGGACCCTTGTCGCCCACACTCGATCGCCACGTCGTCACGGCGGTCCTCGTCGCCCACGACGGCGCGCGATGGCTCCCCGAGACGCTGAAGGCGCTGCTGACCCAGACCCGGCCCGTGCAACGCCTGGTCACCGCCGACACCGGAAGCCTGGACCGCGGCACCGCCGTGCTCACCGAGGTCGTCGGCGCCGGCAACATGGTCACCCTGCCCCGCACCACCGGCTACGGCGAGGCCGTCGCGGAGGCGCTGCGCCACCCGGCCGCGTCGCTGCCCGTGCCGCCGCCCGACGACCTGCCCGACGAGGGCCGCACCGAGTGGGTCTGGCTGCTGCACGACGACTCCGCGCCCGCCCAGGACGCCCTGGCGCAGCTGCTGCGGGTCGCCGACTCCGACCCCAACGCCGCCGTCCTCGGCCCCAAGCTCCGCGACTGGAACGACCGGCGGACGCTGCGCGAGCTCGGCGTGGCCATGGACGGCGCCGGCCGCCGCGAGACCGGCCTGGACCGGCACGAGTTCGACCAGGGCCAGCACGACGGCGTCCGCGACGTGATGGCGGTCTCCAGCGCGGGCATGCTGGTGCGCCGCGACGTGTGGGAGCGGCTCGGCGGCTTCGACGTCGAGTTCGGCCTCTTCCGCGACGACATCGACTTCTGCTGGCGGGCGCACGCCGCCGGGCACCGGGTGGTCGTGGTCAGCGACGCGGTGCTGCACCACGCCGAGGCGTCCTGGCGCGGCGTCCGCGAGATCGGGATGACCGCCGAGTCCCGGCGCCGCCGCGACCGCCGCAACGCCCTCTACGCGCTGCTGGCCAACCTGCCGCTGCCCGCGATGCTGCGCGCCCTGCTGCGCAACATCTGGACGACCCTCACCCGGGTCCTGTTCCTGCTGGCCGTCAAGCGTCCCGAGGCCGCCCGCGACGAACTGGCCGCGCTCGGCGGCGTGCTGCGGCACCCGGGGCGCCTGCGGCGCGCCCGCGCGGCCCGCGCGGAGGGCCGCAAGCGCGTCCACCGGAGCATGCGGCGCTTCCAGCCGCGCCGGGTCGCGCTGCGCCGCTTCGTGGAGGCCGCCGCCGGACGGGTCGCGGCCCGCGGCGGCCGCCGCCACGACGCCGACGACGAGCCGCCCCGCGACGAGGGCCCGGGCCTGGTCCGGCGGATCCTGGCCCGCCCCGGCGTCATCGTCGTGCTCGCGCTGGCCGCGGTGGCCGTGGCCGCCGAACGCTCGCTGCTCACGGCGGCCGGGCGGCTGGGCGGCGGCGCGCTGGTCCCCGCCTGGGGCGGCGCGAGCGACCTGTGGGCCCAGTACCTCGCGGGCTGGCATCCGGTCGGGCTCGGCTCCGACGCGGGAAGCCCGCCGTACGTGGCCGTCCTGGCGGCGCTGTCCACGCTGCTGCTCGGCAAGCCGTGGCTGGTGGTGACGATCCTGCTGCTGGGCAGCGTGCCGCTGGCCGGGCTGACCGCCTACCACGCCTCCCGGACCCTGGTGGCGGCGCCGGCCCGCACCGGCCGCCGCGCCGTCGCGCACGGCCCGCGCGTCCCCGTCTGGGCGGTGCGGATGTGGTTCGCCGCCGTGTACGCGCTGCTGCCCGCGGCCACCGGCGCCATCGCCGGCGGCCGCCTCGGCACCGCCGTGGTGATCGTGCTGCTGCCGCTGATCGCCGTGCAGACCGCCCGGATGCTCGGGCTGCCGCGCTCGGCCGCCCGCCGCGCCGGTCAGCGCGCCGGCCGAGGCCGCCCCGACCCGCGCCGCGCCGGGCGCGCGGCCTGGACGGTCGCGCTGCTCCTCACGATCGCGATGGCCTTCGTCCCGCTGATCTGGCTGCTCGCCCTGATCACGGGCGTGGTCACCTGGAACCTGTTCGGCGGCACGGCCGGGGCGGGCGGGCGCCTGGCCGGCGGGCGGGCCCGCCGCCACCTGGCCATCGCGCTGGCCGTCCCGCCGCTGCTGCTCCTGCCCTGGACGCTGGGCCTGATCCTGCACCCGTCCCGGTTCCTGCTGGAGGCGGGCCTGCACACCCCGGTCACCCCGGTCGCCACCGCCCGCGACCTGCTGGCGCTGGACCCCGGCGGCCCCGGCACCCCGGCGCGCTGGACGTTGTACGGGCTGCTGCTGGTCGCGCTGTGCGCGCTGCCGCTGCGCAGCCGCCGCACCACCGTGCTGGCCGGCTGGATGCTGGCGATCTTCGGGCTGCTGGCCGCGATCCTGACCGGCATGGCCACAGTCACCAAGGGCGCCGACGAGGCCGCCGTGTGGCCGGGCGTGACGCTGGCCGTCGCCGGCGCCGGGGTGCTGCTGGCCGCCACCGCCGCGGTGCAGCGCGCCGTGGACGTGCTCGCCGGGCGGCACCTGACCTACCGGGTCGCCGGGGCCCTGGTGGTGCTGGCCGCGCTGACCGCTCCCGCGCTGGCCGCGTTCGGCTGGATCGCCGGGGGCGCCGCCGGGCCGCTCGGGCGCACCGACCCCGACGCCGTGCCCGCGTTCGTGAACGGCTCCGCGGGGGAACGCACCCTGGTCGTGCGCCGCGAACCCACCGGCCGGGTCGCCTACACGGTCCTGCGCGGCGTCGAGCCGATGCTGGGCGAGTCCGAGACCCCCGTGAACGACGAGGCGCGCCGCCGGATGGACGACCTGGTCGCCGGGCTGGCCGGAGGGCGGGCGGGCGGCGGCCGGGCGCTGACCCGGATGGGCGTCCAGTACGTCCTGGTGCCGCGGCCGGCGCGCGACGACCTGACCCGTGTCCTGGACGCCACCCCGGAGCTGTCGCGGCTGAGCCGCACCGACTCCTTCGGGGTGTGGCGGCTGCCGGCCCCGGCCGGGCGCCTGATGCTGCTGGACGGCCAGAACGCCACGCCGCTCGACACCGGCCCCGGTGGGACCGACGTCAGCGTCCGGATCCCCGCGGGCAGGACCGAGCGCACCCTGCTGCTGGCCGAGCCCGCCGACGGCGGCTGGCGCGCGGCCCTGGACGGCCGCGAGGTCCGGTCCCGGACCCTGGACGGCTGGGCGCAGGCGTACCGGATCCCGGCCGCCGGAGGGCAGTTCGAGCTCACGCGCGGCATGTGGACGCGGCACGGCTGGGTGACCGTCCAGGCGGCGGCGGTGCTGCTGGTCATCGTCCTCGCCCTCCCCGGGGCGCGTCCCGAGGCGCTGGACGCGGCGGCGACCAGGGCCGGCGGCCACGGCCGCGTCCGCGGGCGCAGAGCCCGCGTCGCCGCCGGGGGCCTGGCCCGCCGAGCCGCTGCCGGGGCGGAACGCCGCACCGGCGCCCTGCGCGCCCGCATCCGCCACACCGGCGATACCTCTCCCGAAAGCACCCCTGACGCGCCCGCCGATGACCCCACGCCGGAACCCGTCACGGTGAACGGCACGCCGGACGACCCGGCGGACGCCCCGGCGGCCGGGCCGGTGGTCCGGAAGGACGCGGCCACGGTGCCGGAGGAGCGCCCGTGAACCTGGACCGGATCGTCCGCCTGCTCGGGCTGCGCTATGCCACCGCCGCCCTCGTGCTGCTCGCACTGGCCGCGCTGTACGGCGCGGCGTCCCTCTCCCGTCCCGCCGACCGGGCCACGGCCGCCGACACCGGCCGGGCCGACCCCGTCCGATCCGCGGTGTCGGTCTGCCCGGGCCGGGAGGGCACTCGGCTGACCCTGCAGAGCGCCAAGACCGCCCGTACGGGTGGACGCGCCGACGTCGTCCAGGCCCCCGACGGCTCCGGGATCGGCTCGCTCACCACTCCCGGTGGCGGCTGGAGCAAGGACCTGGCCCAGTCCAAGGACTCCTACACCGTGTGGGCCCACGGCGCCATGGCGGCCGGTCTGGAGGCCGAGCAGACCACCCACTGGCCCGGGGGCAAGGACAGGGGCCTGGCGGGGCTGCGCTGCGCCCGTCCAGGCACCGACCTGTGGTTCCTGGGGCCCGGGCCCGTCGCCGCCGAGAGCGTCCAACTGCACCTCACCAACGTCGACGCCCAGCCCGCGACCGTCGACGTCACGGCCCTCTCCGGCGAAGGCCCCCTCGACACCGCCGACGGGCGCGGCACTCCCGTGCCGCCGTACAGCACCAAGGTCGTGACCGTCGGCGAGTCCGCCGAGGGGCTCGGCGACATCGTGAAGACCGCCGCCGACCTCGGGCTGCGGGTGCGGGCCACCACCGGCCGGGTCGCCGCCTCCCTGCGGGTGCGGATCGCCGAGGGCAAGGGCATCGAATGGGTGCCGCTCTCACCCGCGCCGGGCACCTCGCTGATCGTCCCCGGCGTGCCGGGCGGCGAGGGGCGGCGGCGGCTGCTGGTCGCCGTCCCCGACCAGGAGGACGCCACCGTCAAGGTCCAGGTCATCACCCAGAACGGCGCGTTCGCACCCCAGGGCCAGGACACCGTCGACGCCCCGGCAGGCACCGTCACCGCCGTCGACCTCGACCGCGCCCTCGGCGGCAAGCCCGCCGCCGTGCGGCTGCGCTCCGACCGCCCGATCCTGGCCGGGTACGCCGCCGAGCGCGGCGCCGACGTCGCCTACGGCACCGCCACCCCCGCGCTGGAGGGCGAGGGCTTCGGCGTGGTGTCCGACAACCGGTTCGACTCCACGATCTCGCTCACCGCCCCGCACGGCGCCGCCGCCGTACGGATCACCCCGATCGGCCCGCAGGGCCCCGGCACGCCGCAGGACGTCGCCGTGCCGTCCGACCGCACCGTGGAAGTGGCCCTCAAGGCGCCCAGCGGCGGCGAGAAGGGCTACGGCGCGCTGATCCAACCCAGGCCAGGATCGGGGCCCGTCCACGCCGCACGGATCCAATCGACGGGCAAGGACGAGGACCTGCTCCTCACAGCCCTGCCGATCACGCCCGCCCTCACCGCGCTGCGGCTGCCGTCGGTGGGCGACGGCCAGGGCGCGCTCCTCCCATAAAGGGATCAGTAACACTCTGAGGGGGCGCCCCCTCGGACTCCCCGGCAAGAGCGGACTGACCGTCACCCTCCACTCCGCCGGCGCTCCGCTCCGGGTGCCGGTCAGTCGTCGGGGGAGTCGTAGCTGGGATCCACCGACTCGGGCGACAGGCCCAGCAGATCGGCGATCTCCTCCACCAGCAGGTCGCGGATCAGGCGGCCGGTCTCGCGCTCCCCGGCGGCCCGCGCCTCCACCGGACGGCGGAAGATCACGATGCGCACCGGGCGGCCCCCGGTGCCGGGCCGGGTCTGGCCTAGGGGCACCGGCCCGTCGAACCAGGGCTCGACCGGCGGGACCTCCTCGACCGCGAACTCGACCCTGGCCAGCTCGCGCCCCCAACGCCGGCCGAGCCGGCGGACCTCGTCGCGGACGAGGTCGTCGAAGCGCTCCGCCCGGGTGCGGGAGACCGGCGCCTGCGGGGGCGTCAGAGGACCACGGAGGCCACGACCGTGCCGGTCGCGGCGTCGTACGCCTGCCACACGGGATCGCACGCCGTCCACATTACCCCGCCCGGCCCGTCCCGCGACCGGGCCGCGCCGGTGAGGTGCCGGCGACCCAGCGCGGCCCCCGCGGCACGGAATGTGATCCTTCCAAAGGAATTAGGCCGGTAACGGCGACACGTGCACGCGGGTGGTGGCGGACTCGGCGGCAGCGGGGTACGGTCGGCCATCGTGAGCCCCGTCCGCATCTGCTCCCGCACCGCCTGCAAGGCGACCGCAGTCTTCACGCTCACGTACGTCTACCGCGACTCGACGGCGGTCCTGGGGCCGCTCGCGACCTATGCCGAGCCGCACTGCTACGACCTGTGCGCGGAGCATTCCGAGCGGCTCACCGCCCCCATGGGCTGGGAGCTGGTGAGGCTCCCGGTCGAGGAGGAGACCGAGCCGAGCGCGGACGACCTGGAGGCCCTCGCCGACGCCGTCCGCGAGGCCGCCAGGCCCGCTCCCGGCGGCCCGGAGCCCGTGGGCCAGGGCACCGAGGTGGGCCGCCGCGGCCATCTGCGGGTGCTCCGCTCCGAGCCCGCGGGGACGCAGCCCGGCCAGGAGTGACCCTCTCCGCGCGCCCGCGGCCCGCCTTCTGCGAAGATATCCACAGCCCCCGGTGCGCGGCCCGGCCTGCCTCTGGTCCCGGTAGGCTCTGGGCTTCGCAGCTTCGCACGGCGTCCGCGATGACAAGGGAGCAGGAGTGGGCGACCTCGCCAAGATCTTCAAGGCGTACGACATCCGCGGCGTGGTGCCGGATGAGCTCGACGAGGAGACCGCCGAGGCGATCGGCGCCGCCTTCGTCCGGGTGACCGGGGCCACCGCCGTCGTCACCGCCCACGACATGCGGGCCTCCTCGGGCCCGCTGGCGGCGGCGTTCGCGCGCGGCGCCACCGGCCAGGGCGCCGACGTGGTGGAGGCCGGGCTCGGCTCCACCGACATGCTCTACTACGCCAGCGGCGTGCTCGACCTGCCGGGGGCGATGTTCACCGCCAGCCACAACCCGGCCCGCTACAACGGCCTCAAGCTGTGCCGCTCGGGGGCCAGGCCGATCGGCCGCGACACCGGCCTCACCGAGATCCGCGAGCTCGTCGAGCGGGGCGTCCCCGCCCACGACGGCGCGCCCGGCACCCTCTCCCAGCGCGACCTCCTCAAGGGGTACGCCGACCACCTCAAGACCCTGGTCGACCTGTCGGGCATCCGCCCGCTCAAGGTGGTCGTGGACGCGGGCAACGGCATGGGCGGCCACACCGTCCCGGTGGTGTTCGAGGGCCTCCCGGTCGACCTGGTGCCGCTGTACTTCGAGCTGGACGGCACCTTCCCCAACCACGAGGCCAACCCGATCGAGCCCGAGAACCTGCGCGACCTGCAGGCCAAGGTGCGCGAGACCGGCGCCGACATCGGCCTGGCCTTCGACGGCGACGCCGACCGCTGCTTCGCGGTGGACGAGCGCGGCGAGATCGTGTCCCCGTCGGCGATCACGGCGCTGGTGGCGGTGCGGGAGCTGGCCAAGCACCCCGGCTCCTCGATCGTGCACAACCTGATCACGTCCCGTGCGGTGCCGGAGATCGTCACCGAGCACGGCGGCGCGCCGGTCCGCACCCGGGTGGGGCACTCGTTCATCAAGCAGACGATGGCCGAGACCGGCGCGGTGTTCGGCGGCGAGCACTCCGCCCACTTCTACTTCCGCGACTTCTGGTTCGCCGACTCGGGGATGCTGGCCGCGCTGCACGTGCTGGCCGCCCTCGGCGGGCAGGACCGGCCGCTGTCGGAGCTGCTGGCCGAGTACGTCCGGTACGCCGCCTCCGGCGAGATCAACAGCGAGGTGGCCGACCAGGACGCCTCGATCGCGCAGGTCCGCGCCGCCTTCGAGGGGCGGCCCGGGGTGAGCGTCGACGAGCTCGACGGCATGACCGTGAGCACCGGCGACTGGTGGTTCAACCTGCGGCCCTCCAACACCGAGCCGCTGCTGCGCCTCAACGCGGAGGCCGCCGACGAGCAGACCGTGGACGGGATCCGCGACGAGGTCCTGGCCATCGTGAGGGGGAAGTGAGCATGAAGCTGGACGGCTGGCTGCTGGAGATCCTGGCCTGCCCCAACTGCGGCGGCGAGCTGCGCGCCGAGGACGCCGACTCCGAGCTGGTCTGCACCGGCTCGTGCGGCTACGCCTACCCGGTGCGCGACGACATCCCCGTCCTCTTGGTCGACGAGGCCCGGACCCCGGCCCCGTGAGGGAGCCGCAGGGGCGCCGCACCGCCTGGACTGAGGAGCCTGCGACGAGGGAAGGCGGTGCGTCGGGGCGTCCCGGAGGCGACCGGGGAGCACGGTGGGAGCCGCAGGGGCGCCGCACCGCCTGGACTGAGGAGCCTGCGACGAGGGAAGGCGGTGCGTCGGGGCGTCCCGGAGGCGACCGGGGAGCACGGTGGGAGCCGCAGGGGCGCCGCACCGCCTGGACTGAGGAGCCTGCGACGAGGGAAGGCGGTGCGTCGGGGCGTCCCGGAGGCGACCGGGGAGCACGGTGGGAGCCGCAGGGGCGCCGCACCGCCTGGACTGAGGAGCCTGCGACGAGGGAAGGCGGTGCGTCGGGGCGTCCCGGAGGCGACCGGGGAGCACGGTGGGAGCCGCAGGGGCGCCGCACCGCCCTGGCTGAGGCGGTGCGGTGATGGGCGGCGTCGACCCGACCCGGCTCGACGAGCCGGAGGCGATCGAGTCGGCCGACCCGGGCGGCATGCTGCGGCAGGTGGCCTCGTCGGCGGCGCAGATCCGGGAGGCCCGGCGGCTGGCCGCCGAGGCGCGCGTCGACGCGGTCGCCGAGGACGGGCGGCCGCGCGCGATCGTGGTGACCGGGATGGGCGGCTCGGGGATCTCCGGGGACGTGCTGGCCGCGGTCTGCGGCGCGGGCTGCCCGGTGCCGATCGTGACCGTCCGGGGCTACCGGCTGCCGGGCTGGGTGGGCGCGGCCGACGTGGTCATGGCCGTGTCGTGCTCGGGCGGCACCGAGGAGACCCTCGCCGTGGCGGCGGAGGCGGCCCGGCGCGGGTGCCGGATGGTGTTCGTGGGCGGCGCCGAGTCGCCGCTGGCGGGGCTGGCCGAGCGCAGCCGCGGGCTGTTCGTGCCGGTGCGTTCGGTGGGCCAGCCGCGTTCGACGCTGTGGGGGCTGACCGTTCCGCTGCTGCTGGCGGCCCGGGCGCTGGGGCTGACCGACGTGCGCGACGAGGTGCTGGAGTCGGCGGCCGAGCGGCTGGAGGAGGTCGCCCACCGGTGCCGTCCGGCCAGCGAGTCGTTCGTGAACCCGGCCAAGCGGGCCGCGCTCGATCTCATGGGCGACGTGCCGCTGGTGTGGGGGACGTCCCAGCTGGCGGGCACGGCGGCGTACCGGTTCTGCTGCCAGCTCAACGAGAACGCCAAGTACCCGGGGGTCTACGGCGAGCTGCCGGAGGCCGGGCACAACCAGGTGGTGGCGTTCGACGGGTTCTTCGCCGCCGGCGGCCGCCCGGCCGCCGACGCCGACGACGCCGACGACTTCTTCCGCGACCGGGCCGAGGAGTCCGAGCACGGGCTCCATCTGGTGGTGCTGCGCGACGGCGACGAGCATCCGCAGGTGGCCAGGCGCCGGGAGGTGGCGGTCGAGCTCGCCAGGGGGCGCGGTGTGGCGATCACCGAGATCCCGGCCGAGGGCGACCATCCGCTGGAAAGAATCGCGACAATGATCGCGCTGGCGGACTACATCACGGTTTACTTGGCTATCGCGCTGGGGGTCGATCCCACTCCCGTCACGGCCATCCAAGAGCTCAAAGCGAGGATTTCGTAGATGAGTGCAGAAGGCGGAACCAAGGCGATCGTCGCCGCGCTGGCCGCCAACCTCGGAATCGCCACCGCCAAGTTCGTCGCGTTCGGCTTCACGGGCTCCTCGTCGATGCTGGCCGAGGGCATCCACTCCCTGGCCGACTCGGGCAACCAGGGCCTGCTGCTGGTCGGCAAGAAGCGGTCCGAGCGCCGCCGCACCCCGCGGCACCCGTTCGGCTATGGCCGGGAGCGCTACTTCTACGCGTTCGTGGTGGCGGTGGTGCTGTTCACCGTCGGCGCCGTCTTCTCGCTGTACGAGGGCTACCACAAGATCCATGAGGCGATCGAGCACCCGGGCGCCAAGATGGACTCGCCCGCCTGGGCGTTCGGCGTGCTGATCGCGGCGATCATCATGGAGACGTTCTCGTTCCGCACCGCCATCGTGGAGTCCAACCGCGTCCGCGGCGAGCAGTCGTGGTGGCAGTTCATCCGCCGGGCCAAGGCCCCCGAGCTGCCGGTGGTCCTGCTGGAGGACCTGGGCGCGCTGGTCGGCCTGATCCTGGCGCTGGGCGGTGTGACCATGGCGGTCGTCACCGGCGACCTGGTGTGGGACGGCGTCGGCACCGTCTGCATCGGCGTGCTGCTGGCCTCCATCGCGATCATCCTGGCGGTCGAGACCAAGAGCCTGCTCATCGGCGAGGGCGCCGACCCCGAGCAGGAGGAGCGCATCATCGGGGCGCTGGAGTCGGTGGACGAGGTCGACCACGTCATGCACATCCGCACCCAGTACGTCGGCCCGGAGGAGATGCTGATCGCCGCCAAGATCGCGGTGCATCACGACGACACGGCGGCGGACGTGGCGCGCGGCATCGACGCGGCCGAGGCGAAGATCCGCGCCCAGTTCCCCGAGGCCCGGCTGATCTACCTGGAGCCGGCCCTGGACGAGGCCGACCTGAAGAGCCCCGCCCCCGAAACCCCTGCCACCTCCTGAGCAAGGCACCGGCTCGCGGATCCGTCCGCCGTCCCCTGACCGCCCCCGGAACGTCCCCCGGAAAAGCGAAAGCCCCCGGAAGATCCGGAGGCGGTCAGGCGGATGGTGGTCTGCGGGCCACGCGAGAGATCGCCGCGATCGGCGGAAGGCGGGGCCATCGGAGTCCGATGGCGGCTCGTGAGCGGGAGGGCGGCTTCCCCGCCGATCGGCCGTTGTACCGGTCGACCCCAGCCCAGGCTTGACCGGCCGTGCCTCTGCGAAGCACACCGGACGGTCGACCGGCGAGGCGCCTTCCCATGCTCCCCGCCCGGACCCCTGAAGCCGGGCGGTTCTGGCGTGACCGTGGCGGCTCCGCCGAACCCCCTAGGTCGGTGGGGCCACCGGCTCGATCACGATTAAGACAGTACGTCCCCGCTGGTCCGCCGCACGTCCCCCCAGAGGAGGGAAACGATGTCGTCCTCGAGGGGGATACAGGCCGGGCGCATAACACCGCACGGTGAGGTGACAAGGGCCGTGCAGCGGTCAGTATTGAGTGGTGACCAGCGACGACCACTCCCAGACCGCGCCGCCCCGTGACCGGGGGACGCCGAGCGGGTTCGGGCCGGCGGTCGCCCACCACGCGTGGCGGCTGTCGGGCCGGATCGTGGCGGGCGTGGGCCAGCTGCTGCTGTGGATCCTGACCGGGATCGGACGGCTGCTCAAGCCGCTCGGGACGGGGATCGCCGGCAGGCTGACCGGGCGCCGCGCCCAGCAGCAGCAGCCCGACGGGCGCACCCGGATCGCCTCGACCACCCAGACGGCGCCGCTGCCGCGGTGGATCAACGCCTGGAGCGAGTTCCGCCAGGCGTGGTACTTCGCGCCCCTCACCGGGCTCGCGCTGACCATCGCCGCGCTCGCCGAGCTCGCGCCGCAGGTGGACACGCCGCTGAGCGTGGCGGGCGGGTTCGCGGTGGCGGCCACGCTGCCGCTGGTGTGGCGGCGGGAGAACCTGCGGCCGGTGGCCGCCGTGGCGCTCGGCGCGTTCGCCGCCAGCCTCCTCACCGGCCAGGCCCTCCTGGTGACGACCGCGTTCGCCGCCCTCTACACGCTGTACACGCTGGCCCGGCAGCTGCCCCGGCAGTCGGCGGGCGCGCTCGCGGTGGGCGGGCTCGTGACGATCGCGGTGGTCTACCTGTCCACCGGCACCCTCGACGACATCCCCTGGCCGGCCGCCGTCGTCGCCGTGCTGGCGGCCGTCGGGCTGGGCGACGCGCGCCGGGTGGTGGAGACGGCGGGACGCACCCGGGCCGAGGCGGACGAGCGCAACACCGAGACGCTGACCAGGCTGACCGCCGTCCAGCGGGAGCAGGCGGTGATGCGCGAGCGCGCCCGGATCGCCCGGGAGCTGCACGACGTGGTGGCGCACTCGGTCTCGATGATCGCGGTGCAGGCGGAGACCGCGCCGTACACGATGCAGAACCTCTCGCCGGAGGCCCGCGACGGCTACACCGAGATCGCCAAGACGGCCCGCGAGGCGCTGGTGGAGATGCGGCGGCTGCTGAGCGTGCTGCGGGCCGACGCGAAGGCCGAGCCCGAGTCGGCACCGCAGCCCCGGCTGGACCGGCTGCCCGAGCTGGTCGAGCAGCACCGCGGCGCGGGCGGCCGGGTGGACATGCAGGTGCGGGGCGATCCGCGGACGCTGTCGACCACGGTGGAGCTGTCGGCGTACCGGATCGTCCAGGAGGCGCTGACCAACGCGCGGCGGCACGCGCCGGGCGCGGGGGTCAGGGTGGAGCTGACCTACCTGCCCGACCGGCTGGCGGTGCGCGTCCTCGACGACGGCGCCTCCGCGCCCACCATGGTCCTGAACCGGGACGGGACGCCGTCCCGTACGGCGGTACTGGATCCCCCGGGCGCCGGAACCGGTCAGGCAGGGCGAACTCGCCTGGAAACCCCGTCCTCGGGCGTTCCGGACGGCGGACATGGCCTCGTGGGGATGCGGGAACGTGCGACCATGCTGGGCGGACGGTTCTCCGCCGGCCCGGCCGCCGAGGGCGGGTTCGTGGTGGAGGCCGAGCTTCCGCTGACGAGGGAGGAGACCCCCACCCGTGAACCCGGTTCGCAGGCGCCGCCGCACGGTCGTCCCTGAGCCCGCCCTTCCCCTGGGCGTCCGGGAGGCCCTCCCCCCGGACACGGTGGGGACGGCCCGTGCCGGACGGCGGTCCGGCGCCCGTCACGGGGGGCCGGTGTGATCAAGGTTCTGATCGTCGACGACCAGACGATCGTGCGGGCCGGATTCGCCGCCCTGCTGGACGCCCAGGAGGACATCTCGGTGGTCGGGGAGGCGGGCGACGGCCGGGAGGCGGTGCGGCTGGCCGAGTCCCGGCGGCCGGACGTCGTGGTGATGGACATCCGGATGCCCGGGATGGACGGCATCGAGGCCACCCGGCGCATCCTGGCCCAGCCCGGCGCCGAGGGCGTCCGCGTCCTGGTGCTGACCACCTTCGACGTGGACGAGTACGTCTACGACGCGCTGGCCGTGGGCGCCAGCGGCTTCCTGCTGAAGGACGCCACCGCCGACGAGCTGGTCTCGGCCGTGCGGGTCGTGGCGCGCGGCGACTCGCTGCTGGCCCCGCAGGTCACCGGGCGGCTCATCCGCGAGTTCACCAAGCAGCGCCGCAACCGTCCGCAGGCGCCGTCGGAGCTGGCGACGCTGACGGCGCGGGAGACCGAGGTGCTGGTGCTGATCGCGGGCGGCCTGTCCAACGGGGAGATCGCCGCGCGGCTGGTGGTGAGCGAGCACACGGTGAAGACGCACGTGGCCCGGGTGTTCACCAAGCTGAGCCTGCGCGACCGGGCGCAGGCGGTGATGCTGGCGTACGAGTCCGGGGTGGTGGTCCCGGGCGAGAACGAGGCCCGCCGCCCGCCCGTCTGACGGGCGGAGCCGTCCCGCCGCCCGTTCAGCGGGGGCGGGGGCGCTGCCGCTGCTGGAGGAGGCGCAGCGCCTTCTCCTTCTCGAAGTCCAGGGCGCGGGTGGGCGGGGCGGAGAGCCTGCCGATGCGCTCGCCGAGTTCGCGGACGCGGGCCTGGGCGTCCGGCTCGGCCAGGACGCGGAGGCCGAAGGCCAGCTCGGCCGGGCCGATGTCGAAGCGTTTCTCCAGGGCGAGCGCGAGCGCCACGGCGCGCAGCTCGGCGTCGCCGAAGCGGCGGTGCCCGCCCGCGGGGGCGTCGCGCGTGGCGGGGAGCAGCCCGAGGCTCTCCCGGTAGCGGAGCATGCGGGGCGAGGTGCCGAGACGGCGGGCGGCCTCCGTGATGCGCATAGGGTGATTCTGACAAATCTGTGTCAGAAAGTCAGCTCCGGCCGTGCCTTCCGGGCCGGGCCGGGCCTAGACTCGCGGGCAGACCCGGACCGCCCGCGCTCGCGGGACCTGCGGCGGGCGCCGACCCCAGTGGACACGAGGAGTTACGCAAGCATGGATTACAAGGTCGCCGACCTGTCGCTGGCCGACTTCGGGCGCCGGGAGATCCGGCTCGCCGAGCACGAGATGCCGGGGCTGATGGCCGTACGCGCCGAGTACGCCGAGGCGAAGCCGCTGCGCGGGGCCAAGATCATGGGCTCGCTGCACATGACCATCCAGACCGCGGTGCTGATCGAGACGCTGGTGGAGCTCGGCGCCGACGTCCGCTGGGTGTCCTGCAACATCTTCTCCACCCAGGACCACGCCGCCGCGGCCGTCGTCGTCGGCAAGGACGGCACCGCCGACGCCCTCAAGGGCGTCCCCGTGTTCGCCTGGAAGGGCGAGACGCTGGAGGAGTACTGGTGGTGCACCGACCAGGCCCTCCAGTGGCCGGACGGCACGGGCCCGAACATGATCCTCGACGACGGCGGCGACGCCACCCTGCTCGTCCACAAGGGCGCCGAGTACGAGAAGGCCGGGGCCGTCCCCACCGCCACCGCCGAGGACCCCGAGGAGTGGGGGATCATCCTCGACACCCTGCGCCGCACCATCGCGGAGAAGGACGGCCGCTGGACGGCGGCCGCCGCCGAGATCAAGGGCGTGACCGAGGAGACCACCACCGGCGTGCACCGTCTCTACGAGATGGCCAAGGCCGGCACCCTGGCGTTCCCGGCGATCAACGTCAACGACTCGGTCACCAAGTCCAAGTTCGACAACAAGTACGGCTGCCGGCACAGCGTGATCGACGGCCTGAACCGGGCCACCGACGTCCTGATCGGCGGCAAGGTCGCGCTGGTCGCCGGCTACGGCGACGTCGGCAAGGGCGTGGCCGAGGCGCTCAAGGGCCAGGGCGCCCGCGTGATCGTCACCGAGATCGACCCGATCTGCGCGCTCCAGGCCGCGATGGACGGCTTCCAGGTGAGCACGCTGGACGACGTCGTCGACACGGTCGACATCTTCGTCACCACGACCGGCAACTTCAACATCATCCGCGCCGACCACATGGAGCGGATGAAGCACCAGGCGATCGTGTCGAACATCGGGCACTTCGACAACGAGATCGACATGGCCGGGCTGGCCAAGATCGCCGGCATCGAGAAGATCGAGATCAAGCCGCAGGTGCACGAGTGGCGGTTCCCGGACGGGCACTCGATCATCGTCCTGGCCGAGGGCCGGCTGATGAACCTGGGCTGCGCCACCGGCCACCCCTCGTTCGTCATGTCCAACTCCTTCACCAACCAGGTCATCGCGCAGATCGAGCTGTTCACCAAGACCGAGGAGTACCCGGTCGGCGTGTACGTGCTGCCCAAGCACCTGGACGAGAAGGTCGCGCGGCTGCACCTGGACGCCCTCGGCGTCAAGCTGACCGAGCTCACCAAGGAGCAGGCCGCCTACATCGGCGTCCACGTCGAAGGCCCCTACAAGCCCGACCACTACCGCTACTGAGTTCATTGGTCGCCCTGCGGCGTCGGGCGTTGGACGCCCTCCTTCTCCGGGCGACGCGCGATCGCTGCTGTGTTTATTGGTCGCCCTGCGGCGTCGGGCGTTGGACGCCCTCCTTCTCCGGGCGACGCTGCGATCGCTGCATCGCTTCGACTCGCCTGGCGGCTCGCTGCGCGATCGGTTTCTCGCAGGCTCGAAACCGGCTTCGCACGCGATCGCGGCGGTTGAGGCCGCCGGGGGTTGAGGCAGGGCGGCTGAGGTAGATGGGACACTGCCGGACAGGGGTTTACGGCCTGTCCGGCAGTTGTTCGTTTAAGGATCATGGTGAGCGATATTGCGGACGCCTCGCTGGCGTACGAGGGCGTCAAGCGGATCGAGTGGGCCGACCGGACCATGCCGGTGCTCCGGCAGATCCGCGAGCGGTTCACGGCTGAGCGGCCGCTGGACGGGCTCCGGGTCGCGGCGTGCATGCACGTCACCACCGAGACCGCCAACCTGATCCGGACGCTCCAGGCGGGCGGGGCGAGCGTGGCGCTGGCGGCGTCCAACCCGCTGTCCACGCAGGACGACACCGCCGCGGCGCTCGTCCAGGAGTACGGGGCCGAGGTGTTCGCGCGGTCCGGCACCGACCGGGAGGGCTACTACCGGCACATCCACCAGGCCCTGGAGACCGGGCCGGACCTGGTGCTGGACGACGGCTGCGACCTGGTCAACACGCTGCACATCGAGCGGACCGACCTGCTCGGCACGGTCAAGGGCGGCTGCGAGGAGACCACCACCGGGGTCATCCGGCTGCACCAGATGGCCCGGGAGGGCGTGCTGCGCTTCCCGATGGTGGCGGTGAACGACACCGACACCAAGCACATGTTCGACAACCGGTACGGCACCGGGCAGTCCACGCTGGACGGCATCGTCCGGGCCACCAACACGCTGCTGGCCGGGAAGACGGTGGTGATCGCCGGGTTCGGGTACTGCGGGCGCGGCCTGGCCGAGCGGGCGCGCGGCCTGGGCTCCCGGGTGGTCGTCACCGAGATCGATCCGGTGAAGGCGCTGGACGCGGCGCTGCAGGGCTTCTCCGTCCAGCCGATGGCGGAGGCGGCGGCACACGGCGACGTGTTCATCACGGTCACCGGCAACCGGGACGTGATCGGCGGCGAGCACCTGCGGGTGATGAAGGACGGAGCGATCCTCGCCAACTCGGGGCACTTCGACATCGAGATCGACGTGCGGGCGCTGGCCGAGCTGTCGGTGGAGGTGCACCGGGGGGTGCGCCCGCAGGCCGACGAGTACGTCCTGGCCGACGGGCGGCGGCTGGTGCTGCTGGCCGAGGGGCGGCTGGTCAACCTGGCGGCGGCGGAGGGGCATCCGGCGGCGGTGATGGACATGTCGTTCGCCGACCAGGCCCTCACGTGCGCGTGGCTGGCCGCCGAGCACGCGACGCTGGAACCGGCCGTGCACGAGGTCCCGAAGGCGATCGACACCGAGGTGGCCCGGCTCAAGCTGGCCTCGATGGCGATCTCCATCGACACCCTCACCGCCGAGCAGGAGGACTACCTGCACTCCTGGCGGATCGGCTCCTAGTGCCGCGCGGAACCTACCTGCATCTCGACGGCGACCTCGAAGAGCGCTTCCAGTGCGCGCCCGGCGCCGGCGGCTGGCGGTACGTGGGGGAGCGGTCCGACGGGCTGCGCGTGGACCTGGTGGTGGACTCGCGGTGGCGGCAGATCCGGGTGGAGTTCGTGAGCGCCGGGTGGTGGATCCGCGGCGGTGTCACGGGCCGCGACCTGGTCTGGGTGCGGGGCGGCGGCTCCGAGGCGGCCGAGCGCGCGGTGCGCGCCGTGGGGTTCCTGGGGGAGTCGCCGGGCTTCCTGGTGGCCGTGTCGCGGACGCTGGGGCTGGCGGCGGGGGAGCACGCCGACGTCCGGCTCGTCCAGGTCACGGGGACGGCCCTGTCCGCGCTCACCGTCGACCGGCGCTGGCGGCTGGCGGAGGTGACGCCGTACGACACCGAGACCGGGCCGCTGCCCGTGGCGCGGTACGAGGTGGCCGACCTCGCCACGGGCGAGGGCCAGGAGATCCATCTGGCCGGGGACGTCGTCCTGAACGCCCCGGGCATCGAGCTGGCCGAGCTGGAGAGTCCGCCCAACCTGGCCCTTCCCTGATCAGCGCTGCTCGGGCGGGGGCGGCGCCGTGTTGTACGCCCCCTGCTGGGGCCACCCGCCGGTCGGCGGCCCGTACTGGCCGGGCGGAGGCGCGGTCAGGACCTGCTGGTACGGCCCCGCGCCGTAGTTGGGCGGGGGCAGGAACCGGGGCTGTCCCGGCACCGGGGCGCTGAACGGCGGCGGCGCGGGCGGCCCCTGCCGTACCGGAGCCGCCGGAGGACCCCCGGCCATCGCCATCACCGGCACGGGAGCGGCGGCCTGCCCGGTGTTCGGCCACGCGACGCCCAGCTTGCGCATGCGCCGCGCCTGGCGCTGCCAGAGGCGCCACTCCTCCCGGCGGCGCCGTTCGGCCAGCACGGCCGAGATGAAGATCTCCGGGCGCACGCCCGGGGGCGGCGGCGGGCTCACCACCTCGGCGACCTGCGCGGCGATCCGCCGGCCGAGCTCGTCGCGGACCTCGGGGCGCAGCTCCCAGAACCGCGCGAGGTACTGCCGGGCGGTCATCGCCAGCTCGTCCGACAGCATCGAGACCTCCAGCGTGCGGCCCCACTCGGCCAGCTGGGGCGGCATGACGGCCACCGGCCCGTGCATCGCCGAGTGCGGGATCCGCTCCTGGATGACCACCGTCCCGGCGAACACGTCGCCCAGCCGCTTGCCGCGCCGGTTGAACAGCGAGGTGAGCAGCGCGGGCGCCCCGTACAGGACGAAGAACTCCAGGAACCCGGCCAGCGCCCGCACCAGCGCCTGCCGGAACCGGATCGGGCCGCCGTCGTCGGCGACCACCCGCAGCCCCACGGCCAGCTTGCCGAGCGTGCGGCCGCGCGACAGCGTCTCGAACGCGCACGGATACCCGACGAGCACCGCCGCGACCGTCAGGATGCTCAGCCCCACCGCCCACGCCTCGTCGGCGATCAGCGTGGTCATCCCGACGATGTACAGCGCCAGGTTGAGGATCATCATCTGGAAGAACAGGTCCAGAAGGAGGGCGCACCCCCGGCTGGCCAGCCGCGCCACCCGGATGTCGAGCGCCACGGCCTCGCCGGTGACGAGTTGGGTCACGATCCCTCCCTATTTATTGGTCGCCCTTGGCGTCGGGCGTTGAACGCCCTCCTTCGGCGGGCGACGCTGCGATCGCTGCATCGCTTCGACTCGCCTGGCGGCTCGCTGCGCGATCGGTTTCTCGCGGGCTCGAAACCGGCTTCGCACGCGATCGCGGCGGTTGGGGTCGCCGGTGGCTGAGGAGCGATGGCTGGGCTCCCTCCTCGGGAGTGGGGTGCCGGAGTCCATTTTGCCCGCACCGGCGGGCGAGGCGTTAGTCTCGCCGGGTGGACGTCGACGCCTACGTGGCCGCGCACAACGCCGAGTGGCAGCGCCTGGAGCGGCTGATCAACTCCAGCCGGAAGCTGACCGGGGAGGAGATCGACGAGCTGGTCGAGCTCTACCAGCGCACCGCCACCCACCTGTCGGTGGTGCGGTCCAGCTCGCCCGACCCGATGCTGGTGGGCCGGCTGTCGTCGCTGGTGGCCCGGGGCCGCGCCGCGGTCGCGGGGGCGCAGGCGCCGCTGTGGCGGGACGTCTCGCGCTTCGCCACGGTGTCGTTCCCGGCCACCGCGTACCGGATGCGCTGGTGGTGGCTGGGCTGCGCGGTGCTCGGCAACCTGTTCGCCCTCGTCCTGGCGATCTGGGTGGCGCGCAACCCCCAGGTGCAGGCGGCCATCGCCACCCCGCACGAGATCCGCGAGCTGGTCGACCACGACTTCGCCAACTACTACGTCGAGCACTCGGCGGCCTCGTTCGCCTTCCAGGTCTGGATCAACAACGCCTGGGTGTCGGCGGTCGCGCTGATCTTCGGCATCTTGCTCGGCATCCCGACGGTCTACGTGCTGCTGCTCAACCAGGCCAACCTGGGCATCACGGCGGGCCTGATGTTCGCGCACGGCAAGGGCGACATCTTCTTCGGCCTGATCCTGCCGCACGGCCTGCTGGAGCTGACCGCCGTGTACCTGGCGTGCGCCGCCGGGCTCAAACTCGGCTGGACGGTCATCGACCCCGGCCCCCGCCGCCGCGGCCACGCCCTCGCCGAGGAGGGCCGCGCCGCCGTCGGCATCGCCCTCGGCCTGGTCGGCGTGCTGCTGGTATCCGGGCTGATCGAGGGCTTCGTGACCGGCTGGGTGCACACGACCTGGCTGCGCATCGGCATCGGCGTGGTCGCCGAACTGGCCTTCCTCGCCTACGTGATCGTCCTGGGCCGCCGCGCCGTCCGCCAGGGCGAGACCGGCGACGCCGAACTCCGCCCCGACCTCGCCCCGACCAGCGGTTAACCGACCACCGCCACCCAACTCAGCACCTCCAGTTGAACAGGGACGCCAACCGTCTCTCCTCAGCCGCCGGCGACCCCAACCGTTGCGATCGCGTGCGAAGCCGGTTTCGAGCCCGCGAGAAACCGATCGCGCAGCGAGCCGCCAGGCGAGTCGAAGCGATGCAGCGATCGCGCGTCGCCCGGAGAAGGAGGGCGCCCCGCGCCCGACGCCGCAGGGCGACCAATAAACACAGGGCGACCATAAACACAGTCACAGGCGTCCGGCGGCTTTTAGGGCGAGGTAGGCGTCGGCCAGGGCGGGGGCTATCTCTTCTGGGGGTGCGTCGACGACTTCTACGCCGTAGGAGCGGAGTTCGGCGGTGAGGCGGCGGCGGTCGGCGCGGGCGCGTTCGGCGGCGGCGGCGTCGTACACGGAGGCCAGGTCGCCGCGGGTGCCGGCCATCTCGCCGACCCGGGGGTCGCTCACGGCGGCCAGCATGACCAGGTGGCGGGCGGTGAGCTGGGGGAGCAGCGGCAGCAGGCCCTCCTCGATCGCGGCCGGGTTCAGCTCGGTGAGCAGCACGATCAGGCAGCGCTGCCGGACCCGCGACATCAGCGTGGACACCATGCCCGCCGCGTCGCTCTCGATCAGTTCCGGCTCCAGCGGCGCCATCGCCTGCACCATGGCGGGGAGCAGGTCGGTGCGGGAGGCGCTCTCCACCCGGGCGCGGACGCGGCGGTCGTAGGCGAGCAGGTCGACGCGGTCTCCGGCCCGGGACGCGAGCGCGCCCAGCAGCAGCGCTGCGTCCATCGAGCAGTCCAGGCGCGGGATGTCGCCGACCCGGCCGGCGGAGGTGCGGCCGGTGTCGAGGACGAGGTAGAGGCGGCGGTCCCGCTCGGGGCGCCAGGTGCGGACGACGACGTCGGCGCGCCGCGCGGTGGCCCGCCAGTCGATGGACCGGACGTCGTCGCCGTCCACGTACTCCCGCAGCGAGTCGAACTCGGTGCCCTGGCCGCGGATCAGCGCCACGTGCTGGCCGGTGAGCTGGCGCAGCTTGGCCAGCTTGGCGGGCAGGTGGCGGCGGGACGGGAACGCGGGCAGCACCCGGACCGTCCACGGCGCCGGGCGTGACAGCTGGCGGGCGGCCAGGCCGAGCGGCCCGGCCGAGCGCACCGTGACGGTCACGGCCTTGCGGTCGCCGCGCCGGGTGGGCCGCAGTGTGACGTCGGCGCGGCGGCGCTCGCCCGCGGGGACGTCCACCCGCACGGTGCGGGGCGTCGCGCCCGCGCTGGGCGGCCACACGTCGCGGACGACGGCCTTGACGCGGCGTCGCCCGAGGTTCTCCACGACCAGGCCGGCGCGGGCGGTCTCGCCGAGCCGGACGTTGGTGTCGCCGTCGCGGTGCATTTTCAGCGCGCGTACGTTCCCGGCCAGCGCCAGGTCGGCGGCCACGCCCAGCAGCAGCGCGGCCCAGACGCCCAGCAGCGTCCACCAGCTCGGCAGGAAGATCGGCAGGACGGCGCCGAGGAGGGCCAGCAGCCCGAGACGTCCGGTCAGTGCCATGCCGCGCCCCCTTCCTCACGGGTCACGTCGGCCTGCTCAGCGCGGCGCCGGGACGTGGGACAGGATGCCCTCCAGGACGCCGTCGGCGGTGGCGCCCTCCAGCTCGGCCTCGGGGCGCAGCTGGACGCGGTGCCGCAGCGTGGGGCGGGCCAGCGCCTTGACGTCGTCGGGCGTCACGTAGTCGCGGCCCGACATCCACGCCCAGGCCCGGGAGGTCGCCAGCAGCGCGGTGGCGCCGCGCGGGGACACGCCCAGCGCCAGCGACGGGGACTGCCGGGTGGCGCGGCACAGGTCGACGACGTAGGCGGCGACCTTCGGGTCGAGGTGGACGGTGCGGACCGCCTCCCGTCCCGCGGCCAGTTCGTCGGCGCCCGCGACCGGCCTGACGGCCGACAGGTCGCGCGGGTCGAACCCGGTCGCGTGCCGCTGCAGCATCGCGATCTCCTCGTCCCGGGTGGGGACGGGCACGGTCAGCTTGAGCAGGAAGCGGTCGAGCTGGGCCTCGGGCAGCGGGTAGGTGCCCTCGTACTCGATGGGGTTCTGCGTCGCGCAGACCACGAACGGGTCGGGCAGCGGACGCGGCGACCCCTCGACCGAGACCTGCCGCTCCTCCATCGCCTCCAGCAGGGACGCCTGCGTCTTGGGCGGGGTGCGGTTGATCTCGTCGGCCAGCAGCAGGTTGGTGAACACCGGGCCCTCGCGGAACTCGAACTCCGCGGTCCGGTTGTCGTAGATCAGCGAGCCGGTGACGTCGCCGGGCATCAGGTCGGGCGTGAACTGGACCCGCTTGAAGTCCAGGTCGAGCGCCCGCGCCAGGGTGCGGATCATCAGCGTCTTGGCGGTGCCGGGCACGCCCTCCAGCAGCACGTGGCCGCGGCACAGCAGCGAGATGACCAGCCCGGTGACCACCGAGTCCTGGCCGACCACCGTCTTGGCGACCTCGGCGCGCAGCGCGGTCAGGGCGGCGCGGGCGCCCTCGGCGCGGCGCCGGGCCTCCGGGTCGGCGGCCGCGCCGGGCGGGAGCGTGTCGGACGGCGCCGCGCCGCCGTCCTTGTCGAGTCCGACTGGGTGGTTCACGAGTGGCGTACCTGCCTTTCCAGGTCGTCGAGGAGGTCGGTGAGCCCGACGAGTTGGCCGTCGTCCGCCGGTTCAGGACCGTACAGGGCCACGCCGACCATCGCCTCGTCGTAGCCGGTGCGCTGCGCGACGGCGGCGACGATCTCCCGCGCGGACGCGGGGTCCTCGGCGGCGCTGCGGGGCAGCCCGAGCAGCGGGACGAGCCGCTGCCGGGCCCCGGAGCGCAGCGCGTCGGCGGCGCGGCCACGGGCGCGGTGGGCCCGGTAGAGGCGGGCCCGGCCCTCCACGGTCTCGGCGGAGCGGACGACGACCGGCAGCGTCTCGGCCACCACCGGTCCCAGCCGCCGGGACCGCCACAGGGCGACCAGCACGACGGCGATGAGCAGTTGCAGGATGAACAGCTTGACCCCGAACGGGAGCAGGTCGGTGACCGTCTCCTCCTCGCTGCCGCTGCCCGGCGCGGGCTGGTCGGGGATCAGCCAGACGACCGAGGTGCGGGCGCCCGCCAGGTTCATGCCCAGCGCGGCGTTGCCCTCCTCGTCGAGCATGTCGTTGGTGAGCGGCTCGGGCGAGCCGAGCACGGTGACCGTGCGGTCGCCGGTCCGTGTCTGGACGAGCCGGTACAGCCCGTCGGCCTCGTAGCAGCCGGTGCCGCCGGGCGGGAGCGCGTAGGTGTCGGAGCGGTCGAACAGGACCCGCCCGGCCAGCGTCGCCTCCCGCAGGGCGCAGTCGGGGGTGCCGATCGACTCGAAGCTGCTGCCGGCGCGCTCGACGCCGGGCGCCAGGCCCTCCAGGACGTCCCGGGTCGGCTCCACCAGCAGCAGGTCGCCCCGGACGGCGCGCAGCCGCTGGACGTCGGCGCCGGTGAGCCGTTCCGGCCGGGTGATCACCAGGACGGTGCCGAGGCCGGCGTTGCGGGCGGCGTCCTCGGCCCGCCGGGACACGTGCACCGGCGTGCCGCGCTGCTTGAGGATCTCGGCGAGCGCCCGGGTGCCGTCCGGGCTGGGCGACTCGGGGTCCTGGTCCTGGGCGGTGCCGGACGGGCGCAGCGCGGCCAGCCCGATCGCCACCACGACCAGCGCCAGCAGGGCCAGGAGCACGCCCCGCGAGGCGCGCCAGCGGTGCGCGGCGACCTGGCCCGCGGAGGGGGTGCCGCCGGGCGGTGCCTCCGGCGGCCGCGTCGCGGTCACCATCGCAGGCCCCCGTCCTCGGCCCCGGCGCCGGCCAGGGCCGCGTCCTCGTCCTCGTCGAGCGGGCGGGGCCTGGTGGCGCGCACGCGGTCGTCCAGTGCCTTCATCTGGGCGTACTCCTCGGCGCTGCCGGGCCGGTCGCCGTACCAGACGTCGTCGAAGATCCGCACGCCGCCGCGCAGGTGGCCGGCCAGCTCGGGCAGCGCCTCGCCCGCCTCCGCGGCCAGCTCGTCGGCGGTGCGGCCCGGCTCCGGCGCCAGCACGGCGCGCTCCTCCAGGTCGCGGGCGATGGCGCGGAGCCGTTCCCGGATCGCGTTGGGCCAGTCGCCGGCCGCCGCGAACTCCTCGGCGGCGGCCCGGTGGTCCCTGGCGGTGGTCGGCTTCTCCTCCAGCAGCGCCTCGCGGCGGGAGCGGACGTTCCCGCGCCCCCACATCAGCCAGACGACCAGCGCGATCGCGGCCGCCACCAGGAGCAGGATCACCACCAGCGACACCCAGCCGCCGTCGTTGCCGTGCGCGGTGGGGTCGGCGGACCGGTTGAACAGGTCGCGCAGCCAGTCGCCCACCCGGTCCAGGACCCGTTCCAGCCAGGACGGCCGGTCACGGTGGTAGATCGGTTTCTCCAGCTCGCGGCGGGCCATCTCCTGGGCCTCGTCGCGGCCGATCGGGTCGAGCATCAGGACAACGCCCCCGATCCGTACCGCTGGAGCCCGTACGGGGTGGCCGCGTGCTCCGCGAGGTCGGGACGCCAGTGCTCGAAGAACCCCTCGTCCTCCACACCGCCTCCGTCATGGGACGCGCCCTCCGCGGGCGCCCGGCCGTTCGCCCGCCGCCGCTCGTGCGCGCGCGTGCGCAGCTCAAGGTCGAGGCCCTCGCGGCGCATCCGCCGGTCGAAGTACAGCAGCGCGATCACGCCCGCGTCGAACGGCAGCACCACCGACCAGCTCACGATGCGCCCCACCGTGTCCACCGCCATGGCCAGCAGCGCCTGCGATTCGCCCGCGCCCCCGCCGCCGAAGAAGAGCAGCTCCACCAGCAGGAACGGGATCCGCAGCGCGAAGAACCCCATGAACACGGTCACCAGGATCGCCAGCAGCAGCGTCCCGAACGTGCGCCACCAGCGGCCCTTCGACAGCGTCCAGGCCCTGCGCAGCGCCCCGCCGACGCTCTCCCGCTCCATCACCACGGCGGGCGCCGCCAGCACCAGCAGCACGTACAGCCACACCATCAGCGCCGCGCCGAGCGGGAACCCCGCCAGCGCCGCCAGCACGCCCAGCGCCGGATGCGCGTCCACCGCCACGAACAGCGCGAACGGCAGCACCGGCAGCGCCATGCCGAGCAGCGGCACCAGCGTGACCGCCGCGCCGACCGCGACCAGCCGCCCCAGCCTGGGCCGCAGGTCGCGCCAGGCCCCGCGCAGCGTGACGGGCATCCCGAACAGCCCGCGCCCCAGCACCGGCCCCAGCAGCCCGGCCAGCAGCACGATCCCGAACGCCGACAGCACCAGCCCGAAGATCCCCAGCGTGAACTGGGTTCCGATGGAGCGCACCACCCAGCCCGGCGACACCTCGTCCCGCGCCGTCCGCCCCACGAAGAAGAACGCCGCCAGCGACCCCGCCACCTGGATCACCGTGGTGATCGCGACCGAGGGGCCGAGGACGGCCCGCGGGTAGAGGCGGACGCAGGCGACCGCGCCGTCCAGCATCTCCGAGATCGACAGCGGCCGGAACGGGATCTCGCCCCCCAGCGCCACCCCGCCGCCCCCGGCGCCGGGCACCTCCTCGGACGGCACGGCGCCCTCGTTCCCGGCCGCGCCGCCGCCCGGGACGGCACGCTCGTCCCAACCGTCCGGTGTCGGCATGTCTGCTCCCCGTGCGATGACTCGTCAGGTCATCCTGTCACGGGCGAGCTGCCGCGATTGCCCGTACCGGCCCGGACGCGCGGCGGGCCCGGCCCGCCGATCGAGGTCAAACCGGGAAACGCGGCGCCGCTCGTTGTTTACAATCCGGCCTTTGGACGGTCCGAGCCGGACCCGTCCCGGCCGGGCGGGCGTCACCGGCCCGTCCAGGAAGGGTCATGTACGAGGCAAACGCGGGTAACCTGGCACGCCAAGGTGTGTCTTCCCCTTCCTGCACACTCCACCGCACCCCGACTTTGTGACGATGAGGGCCATGAGAGGACGCGTACTGGTCGTCGACGACGACCTCGCTCTCGCCGAGATGCTGGGCATCGTGCTGAGGGGCGAGGGTTTCGAGCCGTCGTTCGTCCACGACGGCGACAAGGCGCTCGAGGCGTTCCGGGAGACCCGGCCCGACCTCGTGCTGCTCGACCTGATGCTGCCCGGCGCCGACGGCATCGACGTGTGCCGCCAGATCCGCGCCGAGTCCGGCGTCCCGATCGTGATGCTCACCGCCAAGAGCGACACGGTGGACGTGGTGCTCGGCCTGGAGTCCGGCGCCGACGACTACATCGTCAAGCCGTTCAAGCCCAAGGAGCTGGTGGCCCGGGTGCGCGCCCGGCTGCGCCGCACCGACGAGCCCGCCCCCGAGACGCTGCAGATCGGCGACATCACCATCGACGTCGCCGGGCACTCGGTCAAGCGCGGCGACCGGCACATCCCGCTGACCCCGCTGGAGTTCGACCTGCTGGTCGCCCTGGCCCGCAAGCCGCGCCAGGTGTTCACCCGCGAGGTGCTGCTGGAGCAGGTCTGGGGCTACCGGCACGCCGCCGACACCCGCCTGGTCAACGTGCACGTCCAGCGGCTCCGGGCCAAGATCGAGAAGGATCCGGAACGGCCCGAGATCGTCGTGACCGTACGCGGCGTCGGCTACAAGGCCGGCCCCGCCTGACCCTCCCTCCGGAACGGAGCAGCTCCCCGCGATGAACAGGCTGAAGCGGCTCGTTCGTCGCGGGCTCGGCAGCGTGCGCCGGGTGGTCCGCGGCGCGGTCCGGCGTGCCTACACGCGCTGGCGCCGCTCCATCCAGGTCCGGGTGGTCACCTCCACGCTGTTCATCTCCGCGATCGTGGTGGCGATCCTCGGGCTGTTCCTCATGCAGCAGATCACCACCGCCCTGATGGACGGCAAGATCAAGCAGGCGCTGCTCCAGCTCGACGAGGGCCTCGGCGCCGTCCAGCGCGACCTCGGCACCCCCTCCGACGACTCCGGGGGGCGGCTGGAGAGCGTGGTGAACGGGCTGAAGGCCCGCAGCGGCCCGTCCGGGCTGTACGAGGTCTACATCCGCGACGTGCGCGAGCCGTACTTCGACGGGTTCGCCACCAACGAGCTGCGCGAGGAGAGCGTCCCGCAGCGGCTGCGCGACGAGCTGAGCAAGGGCCCCTCCGGCGCCCGCGACCACACCTTCGGCAAGCTGTCCTACATCGGCCGCGGCTCCGAGCCCGGCCTGATCGTCGGCGGCAAGGCGGGCCAGTTCGAGGTGTACTACCTGTTCCCCCTCGCCGAGGAGCAGCGCACCCTCACCTGGGTGGGCCGGTCGCTGACCGGGGTCGGCGCGGTGCTGGTGCTGCTGCTGGCCGCGATCGCGTCCCTGGTCACCCGGCAGGTCGTGATCCCGGTGCGGCTGGCCGCGCAGGGCGCCCAGCGGCTGGCGGCGGGGCGGCTGGAGGAGCGGATGCGGGTCCGGGGCGAGGACGACCTCGCCCGGCTGGCGAGATCGTTCAACGACATGGCCGCCAACCTCCAGGAGAAGATCGGCGAACTGGAGGACCTGTCGCAGGTGCAGCGGCAGTTCGTCTCGGACGTCTCGCACGAGCTGCGCACACCGCTGACGACCATCCGGATCGCCGCGGACATGCTCTACGAGTACCGCGACACCTTCTCCGATCCCGCGGTCGGCCGCTCCGCCGAGCTGCTGCAGAGCCAGCTCGAACGGTTCGAGTCCCTGCTCGGCGACCTGCTGGAGATCAGTCGGCACGACGCCGGCGCGGCCACCCTGGACGCCGAGTCCCTGGACATGCGCGACCTGGTGCTGCGCGCCGTCGGCGACATCCAGGGGCTGGCCGAGCGCAAGGGCAGCAAGGTGGTGTTCCAGCTGCCCGGAGAGCCGTGCATGGCCGAGGTCGACCGCCGCCGGGTGGAGCGGATCCTGCGGAACCTCCTGGTCAACGCCGTCGAGCACGGCGAGGGCGAGGACATCGTGGTGACCGTCGCCGCCGACCGCGACGCGGTCGCGGTGGCCGTCCGCGACCACGGCGTCGGCCTCAAGCCCGGCGAGGGCCAGATGGTCTTCGACCGGTTCTGGCGCGCCGACCCCGCCCGCGCCCGCACCACCGGAGGCACCGGGCTCGGGTTGTCGATCTCCCGCGAGGACGCCCAGCTGCACGGCGGCTGGCTCCAGGCGTGGGGCGAGCCAGGGGAGGGCTCCCAGTTCCGGCTCTCGCTGCCGCGGGTGGCGGGCGCGGAACTGCGCGGCTCCCCGCTGCCGCTCGTACCGCCGGGCGCGGGCAGCCCCCGCCCCCTGTTCGCGGAGCTGGAGGCGGGAGATTGATCCGGACCTTCCGGCATGTCGTGGCGCTGGCCGCGGTGGCCTCGCTCCTCGCCGGGTGCGCCGGCGTGCCGAGCGGCGGCCGCGTCGTCTCGGGGAAACGCGCGGAGGGCGCCGACCAGGTCGACGACCCCTATGTCCGGCTGATCCCGGTGCGGCCGCGTCCCGAATGGGGGCCGCGGCAGATCGTGTCGGGCTTCCTGGCCGCCTCCGCCAGCTTCGACGACGACCACGCGGTGGCCCGCGCGTACATGTCCGGGCCGGGGCTGTGGCGGCCGGACGACCGTCCCGCCGTGACCGTCCTGCAGGACCGGCAGGACCCCGACATCGTCAAGGAGACCGCCACCGGCGCCACCGTGCGGGTGCGCGGGCAGCAGCTCGGCACCATCGACCCCGGCGGCCAGTACACCGCCGACCCCAAGACCGTCGAGGTGACGTTCCAGGTCGGCCGCACCGCGCACGGCCTGTGGCGGATCACCGGCCTGCCGGCCGAGGTGGAGAACGGGCTGCTGCTGACCAAGGGTGACGTCGACCGCTCGTTCCGCACCGTGAACCTGTTCTTCTTCGCCCCCGACCAGCGCACCCTCGTCCCGAACGGGATCTTCCTGCCCCTGGTGAACCGCCGCGACCTGGCCGCCCACCTGGTCGGGGCGCTGCTGAACGGCCCCACCTCCTGGCTCGACCCGGCGGTCGAGAGCGCGTTCCCCCGCGGCAGCCGGCTGCGCGGCCGCGGCGTCACCGTCAGCAAGGACGTCGCCACCGTCGACCTCACCGGCGAGGCCCGCGGCGGCAACGTGGAGCGGATGTCGGCGCAGCTCAGCTGGACGTTCCGGCAGCTGTCGGAGATCAAGCAGTGGCGGTTGCAGATCGAGGGTGAGACGGTCGCGCCGGAGGGCGCGAGCGGCACCCAGTCCGTCCGCTCCTGGCAGGTCAACGACCCCGACGGCACCGCCGCCGACCAGACCGCCTACGTGATCGGCGCCGCCGGCCATCTCAGCCAGCTCCTGCAGGACCAGCCGCAGCCGGTCGCCACCGGCACGGGCGGCCGCCTGGTCCGTCCCGCCGTCGCCCCCGACTACGTCGAGGTCGCCGGGCTGAGCCCGCGCGGCGACCAGGTGCTGGTCGGCGACCTGGTCGCGGGCGCGGCGAACATCCGCACCCTGCTCCGCCCGTCCGGCGCGGGCTCCCGCTTCACCCCGCCGTCCTGGGACCGCCACGGCCGGCTGTGGACGGTCGAGTCGTCCGGCGACAAGTCCTGGCTCTGGGTACGCGAACGCCGCGGCCAGGCTCCGGCGCGGGTGGCGCATTGGGGACTCGGCGGGCGGCAGGTCCTGGCCTTCCGTGTCTCCCGCGACGGCGTACGGGCCGCCGCGATCGTGCACGTGGACGGCCGCGCGCAGGTCCAGATCGGCCGGATCGTCCACGAGGGCGGCACCGACGTGGGCTCGTTCCTCCCGGTCAGCTCCGAACTGGGCGGCGCCATCGACCTGGCCTGGCGCGACTACGGCACGCTGGCGGTGCTGGGCCGCAAGAACCTCGACTCGCAGGTGCTGGCCTACCTCGTCCCGGTGAGCGGCGGCGCGATCAGCACGCTGGGCGGTGGCGCGCTCGGAATGCCCCTGTCGATCGCCGCCGCCCCGGACGAGCCCGTCCTGATCGGCACCCGTTCGTCCCACGTCAAGCAGGTATGCCGCCAGCGCACCCCGCGCGAACAGTTCAGCGAGTGGGTCTGCAACATCCCCGCCGCCGACCCCACCTACCCCCGCTAACCCCACCCACCCGCCCCGAACCTCACCCCCCGCTCGCTGGAGCCCGCCCGCCGCCGGTAAAGCCCGCCCGACCTGCTGAAACATCGGACCTTCGAGACCCGAGGACGCCGGTTATCCACAATTCCCGCACCCTCTGGCCCCCTCCGCGACACGCCCGGCATCGTGGAGGCATGAATTTTTTCGCCGACCTCCTCGATCTGGTCCTGCCGCAGGCGTGCGCGGGCTGCGAACGGCCGTCGGTGCTCTTATGCGCGACCTGCCTGGCCTTCCTGGTGGCGGCCCCAGCCCGTCCAGCCTGGCCTGAGGCGGTCCCTGCGGGCCTGCCGCGCCCGTGGGCGGTCGCGTCATACGCGGGGCCCGTACGAGCCGTCATCGTGGCTCACAAGGAGCGGGCCCGCACGTCCCTGGCCGTCCCGTTGGGCAGGGCATTGGCCAGATCCGTCCGGAGCGCGGTGTCCCTGTCGGAGCCGCTGGTCGTCGTCCCGGTCCCGTCGTCCCGCCGCTCCGTCCGGTTACGCGGTCACGACCCGACCCGGCGCATGGCCGAGGTCGCCGTCAGAGAGCTGCAGAATGCCGGGGCGCCCGTCACGCTCCTCCAGGCGCTCCGGCACCGCCGGAAGGTCGCCGACCAGGCGTCCCTGCCCGCGTCCCGGCGAGCGTCCAATCTGGCGGGCGCTCTGGAGCCCTTACCCGGCCTCCCCTTGGCAGGCCGCGCCGTGGTGCTCGCCGACGACGTGATCACCACCGGCTCCACACTCGTCGAGGCAGCCCGCGCCCTGCGCACCTCCGGCGCGCAGGTCTTGGCCGCCGCCGCCGTAGCCGCAACCCCCAGACACCACCCCACCTGACGAGACACCGCCCCACCTGGGGGGACACCACCTTGCCACCCGACCGAGCCACCGCCCCGACCATCCGCGAAGCCGCCCGGCCGGGCGCTGGCGAGGACGGCGTCAGAGGCAGCGTGCCGGTCGTTGGCGCGGACGGCGCGTCAGAGGGGTGCTGGAAGGCGGCTACACCAGTGAGTCGGCTGGGCGCCGGCATGGATGGGCTCGAAGGGGGGATGTGACAAGAGTGACATGAGGGGTAAACGGGTCATTGGTGAGAATATGCCAACGAACAAGGTTGTGAGGTGGATAGTTACCTAACGTAGCTGGGATGCCCGGCCTGACGGGGCTTGTCCGTGGATGCGGGCCCGTCGAGCGTCTTGGCAGACCCGGTGGGCGGTACAGGTTCGCCGAACTAACCCGCTGGTCAGGTGGTTATGACCTGCGTCGGGAGGAGGTGCTCCCATGCGCTGCGGTCACGTGGATTCACTGCTCGTGAGCGGGCCCCCCGGGGCCGGACGCGGTGTGGAAGGCCTTCCCGATAACGGTCCGTGAGTATTTCCTCGCCCCACCCCCCTGACATTCGAGGCGTAAGGGGTTAGCGTTCCTGACATGGCACCCGCCCGGGTCCGTGGTTGCGTCGGATCGCAGTGCTCGTCGAGAGCACGGCAGGCGGTCCGGCAAGCCGATGCCAGGCGCAGGCGAAACGGCCCACGTAAGGCGACTTCTCGTCGACCGATCACGGTGCGCCTTAGAGGTGAGTCCTGCCCCGGCGGGGGATCCGACATCCCCCGCACAGGGAGAAGGGCAGTAGTGGCGAGAGCGCCGCGAGCCCCTCAGCAGGCGGATGTGGGGACGAAGACCAGGTCGGCCGGGCGGGTGCGACCCCATCGGGTCGCGGTGTTCGTTCCGCGCGCCAACGGCGGCGGGACGGGTGGACAACGCAATCGGGAGAAGGGGGTTCTCGCGTGGACATCATCGTGAGGGGCCGTCACACCGACGTCAACGACAGGTTCCGGCGTCACGTCGACACGAAACTGGCCAAGATCGAACGACTCGCCACCAAGGTCAGGCGCGTGGACGTGGAGGTGTCGCAGGAACGCAATCCGCGCCTCGCCGACCAGCGGGAGCGGGTGGAGCTGACCATTCGCTCACGCGGCCCGGTGATCCGGGCCGAGGCGGCGGCCGACGACCGTTACGGAGCCCTCGATCTGGCGCTGGACAAGCTGGAGTCCAGGCTGCGCCGGGAGAGCGACCGCAGGAAGGTGCACCACGGCAGCCGGGCCCCGGCCAAGCTCGCCATGATGGAGGCGCTCCCCGACACCACCGCCGACGCCGTACCGGCACCGCAGCAGTCGCCGAAGAACTCCGCGAAGGCGGCGGCCGCCCCCGAGGAGGCCGAGGCCGACGCCTACGAGGCGGTCGACTCGGCGATGGACGAGCAGCTCGTCCCGATCCCCATGGAGGGCGAAGGCCCCCTCATCGTCCGCGAGAAGTTCCACGAAGCCGAGCAGATGGGCATCGAACAGGCCCTTTTCGAGATGGAATTGGTCGGTCACGACTTTTTCCTCTTCCGGGACAAGGCCACAGGGCACCCCTCCGTCGTATACAGGAGGAGAGGCTGGGACTACGGCGTCATCCGCCTTGTCGAAGAGTGATGTGGCACATGCGCCACGTCACCGCCAAGAGCGTGCCATGATCTAGAAAGGCGTAACTCGAAGCAAGCCGCGGACGCGGTGGTCCGGGGGCGAGGGGTCGTGTGCCGAGTGCGCGCCCGCGGAGCGGGCCCTCGGCGGGCGATCCCGCCCCGGACCCGCCCGCCCGCGCACCCCTCCGCACGACCCGAGACCACCGAAACCGAAGGGGGGAAGCGGCGTACCTCCACGCCGCGACTCAGGTGAGCGAGAATCCCCAGGCTCGCGGCGCCGCAGCGGTGCCCCGTCAGGCCGCCGCCGGCGACACCAAGGCCGGCGAGGGCACCGACCCCATCCGCGTCCTCATCGTGGACGACCACGCGCTGTTCCGCCGCGGCCTGGAGATGGTCCTGCAGGGCGAGGACGACATCGAGGTCATCGGCGAGGGCGGGGACGGTCACGAGGCCGTCGAGATGGCCGGCGACCTGCTGCCCGACGTCGTCCTCATGGACATCCGGATGCCGCGCCGCAGCGGCATCGAGGCCTGCACCGCCATCAAGGACGCGGCGCCCAGCGCCAAGATCGTGATGCTGACGATCAGCGACGAGGAGGAGGACCTCTTCGAGGCCATCAAGGCCGGCGCCAGCGGCTACCTGCTCAAGGAGATCTCCATCGACGAGGTCCCGCAGGCGGTGCGCGCCGTGCACGGCGGCCAGTCGCTGATCAGCCCCTCGATGGCGTCCAAACTGATCACCGAGTTCGCCGCGCTCGCCAAGCGCAGCGAGGAGCGCACCCAGCAGGTCCCCGCGCCCCGCCTCACCGACCGGGAGATGGAGGTGCTCCGGCTGGTCGCCCGCGGCCTGGGCAACCGGGAGATCGCGCGCGAGCTGTTCATCTCCGAGAACACCGTGAAGAACCACGTCCGCAACATCCTGGAGAAGCTGCAGCTGCACTCCCGGATGGAGGCCGTGGTCTACGCGGTCCGGGAGAAGCTCCTCGAGATCACCTGAGGGGAACCTCCCATGACGACCACCGGGCGGGGCCGTGGATGAGACACCGGCGGCGCTCAGGGCCGGAATCCTCGGCGCCGCCTTCCGGCGAAGGCCCCCGGTGGGCCCTCTTCCCGGGCACATCGCGCCGTACGCGGCCCAGGTCTCCACCTTGGACGTCCTGCTGGCCGAGCTCGACGGGCCCGACTGGTCGGCCGTGGTCATCTACGACTGGAACGTGCAAGACGTGGTGGCGCACCTCATGGCCACCGACCGCCTCCTGGCCGACCAGCTCAGCGGCGAGCGCCCGCCCGAGTCGGACGTCGACGCCCGTACCGCCGCCGCGATCACCTCCGAGCGCGCGCACAGCCCCGAGGAGACCCGCACCGCCTGGCGCCGGCACGCCCGCGACCTCTGCACCCGCCTGACCGGCCCCGGCACCCCTGACAAGGTCTGGATCCGCCAGCCGCTACGCCTGGAGAACGCCGTGGTCGCCCGCGCGTTCGAGACCTGGGTCCACGCCACGGACATCGCCGCCGCCGTCCGGCGAAGCCTGCCCGTCCCCTTGCCCGACCACCTGCACGCCATCGCCGACCTGGGCGTCCGCTCCCTCCCCGCCGCCCTCGCCGCCCGCGGGATCGAGACCACGGGGACGGCGCGCGTCCTACTCGAAGGCCCGGGCGGCGGCGACTGGCTCGTCCCGCTCGGAGACGACCACCCGCGAACAACGCTTCGCTTGGACGTCCTGGACTTCTGCATGCTGGCCGCCGACCGCCGCACCCCCGCCGAGGTGGACGCCGCCATAGAGGGCGACCCGACCCTCGCCCACCACCTCCTGGCAGCAGCCCCCGCCTTCGCAGGCCCCTGAAAACCGGACACGCACCCGCCCTCGGCGGCACGCCACGGCTCACTTAGCCGCCTCCGCACTCTGGCGCCCCCCACTGGACCCTTTGCGCCGACGGGCACTCCCGCCGACCAAGCCGAGCCAGCACCCACTTCGACAAGCACTCATGTTCAGTTCGCCCTGCCGCTCCGCGTGGCGGGTGGGTGAGGGCAACCGGCAATGTTGGTTTGTCGGTGTTGTGCTTTAGCATCGCGGGCGTGGACGAGATCGAGCTGACGGCGGACGAGGTGCGGCGGCTTCAGTTGCGGGCGCAGGGGTTGCTCGGGCAGGGGTTCCGGCGCGGTGGCGGGGTCAAGGGGCTGCTGGGCGGGCTTGGGGCCGTGCAGCTCGACACGATCTCCGTGCTGGCGCGCTCGCACGAGCTGGTGCCCTACGCGCGGCTCGGCCCGGTCGGGCGGGACGCGGTGGAGGCGGCCTACTGGGGCGACGGGACGGGTTTCGAGTACTGGGCGCACGCCGCGTCGGTGCTGCCGATGGAGGACTGGCCGCTGTTCGCCTTCCGGCGCAGGGCGTACCGGCGGCGGGGGTGGCGCTGGCACAAGGTTCCCGAGGGCGTGACCGGCGACATCCTCAAGCGGCTCCGGGTGGACGGCCCGCTCACCACCAAGGAGCTCGGCGGGGCGAAGGCGGGCGGCGACTGGTGGCAGTGGAGCGACCAGAAGATCGCGATCGAGTGGCTGCTGGACATCGGCGAGGTGGTGTGCGTCCGCAGGGTCGGGTGGCGGCGCGTGTACGACCTGGCCGAGCGGGCCGTCCCGGCGCGGCTCCTCGAGCGGGAGCCCGACGACGCGGAGTGCCTGACGCGGCTGGTGGAGCGGACGGGGCGGGCGCTGGGCGTGGGGTCGCGCGCGGATCTGGCGGACTACTACCGGATCAAGGCCGACCAGGTCGAGCAGGTCGTGGAGGCCGCGGGGCTCGTCCCGGTGCGGGTCGAGGGGTGGAAGAACGGGGCGTGGGCCGACCCGGAGGCGCTGGGGGCGCCGGTGCGGGGGCGGCACGCGACGACGCTGCTGTCGCCGTTCGACTCCCTGGTGTGGGATCGGGCCCGGACGTCGCGGGTGTTCGGGTTCGATCACCGGCTGGAGGCGTACGTGCCCAAGGCGAAGCGGGTCCACGGGTACTTCGTGATGCCGCTCCTGGCCGGTGGAAGGTTGATCGGACGGGTCGACCCGGGCCGCGAGGGCCGCACGCTCGTCGCCAGGCAGGTGTCGTTCGAGCCGTGGGCGACCAGGACGGCCGCTCGTGCGGAGGCGTCGGTGGCGGCGCTGCGCACGGCGTTGCGGCAGGCCGCGTCCTGGGTCGGCTGCGATGACGTGCGTGTCGAGCGGATTCACCCGGTTGAGGCGGGTACGGCCCTGTCGGCGCTGGGGCTCGACACGCCCGGGTAGGGGAGAACGCCCCCGGCTTTGCGGCCGGGGGCGGGGTTCAGCCGTGGGGGTGGGTCTGGGGGTCGGTGGCGCTGGGCTTGTCCAGGGTCTCTCCGGCGGCGCCGCCGCGGCGCTTGGTGGTGCGGCCGCCGAAGACGGAGTAGTCGACGATCTCCGGGATGACGCGGGGGGCGTCCACCACCACGTCGGAGAAGATGTGGACCGCTCCGCCCACGATGAAGCCGACGACGACGATCGCGACCCCGGCCCAGAACATGATCCAGGACGGGCCGACGCACAGTGCCACGCCGCCGACGATGAAGCCGGCGACCATGATGCCGACCGCGATCCACGAGCTGGGGCGGCCCGCGTGCGAGCCGTGGTGGTCGTCGTGCGTTTTCTCGGTCATGCTCACGCTCCCTCGGATCTGCACCGACAGATCTTCCTCCGACCCGCCGGGTCAAACGGGACGCGCTGTGGATTGCGTCGCGACGTGACCTAGACCATTCTGGGTCTCGCCTACGATGGGCATCGTACGTGTGGTGTGCGTACCGCCGGGAGCGGTGACCCACGATCTGCAAGGAGCCTCCGAGAGTGCCGCCAGTCATCGATAAGATCCTTCGTGCGGGCGAAGGAAAAATCCTGCGCAAGCTCAAGAAGCTCGCGGATCAGGTCAACTCGATCGAGGACGACTACCTCGAGATGAGCGACGCCGAGTTGCGCGAGCAGACCGAGAAGTTCCGGGAAGAGTTCGCCGAGGAGGTGGCGAAGCTCACCGACAAGGGCAAGTCCGAGAAGGACGCCGAGAAGGAAGTCCTGGACGAGCTCCTGCCCTACGCCTTCGCGACCGCCCGTGAGGCCGCCCGCCGCGTACTGGGCCAGCGCCACTACGACGTGCAGGTCATGGGCGGCGCCGCGCTGCACCTGGGGAACATCGCCGAGATGAAGACCGGTGAGGGCAAGACCCTCACCTGCGTGCTCCCGGCGTACCTCAACGCGCTGGCCGGCAAGGGCGTGCACGTGGTCACGGTGAACGACTACCTGGCCAAGCGCGACGCCGAGTGGATGGGCCGCATCCACCAGTTCCTGGGCCTCGAGGTCGGTGTCATCCTCCCGCAGATGACTCCGGACGAGCGCCGGGTGGCCTACAACTGCGACATCACCTACGGCACGAACAACGAGTTCGGGTTCGACTACCTGCGCGACAACATGGCGTGGAGCCTGGAGGAGCTCGTCCAGCGCGAGCACTACTACGCCGTCGTCGACGAGGTCGACTCCATCCTGATCGACGAGGCCCGGACCCCGCTGATCATCTCCGGGCCGGCCGAGCAGAACTCCAAGTGGTACGGCGAGTTCTCCAAGATCGTGCCGCGGCTGAAGCGGGCCGAGCTGGTCAGCACCGCCGGGCAGGTCGACCAGTACGGCCCCGGCGACTACGAGGTGAACGAGAAGAAGCGCACGGTCGGCATCACCGAGTCCGGCGTGGAGAAGGTCGAGGACTGGCTCGGCATCGACAACCTCTACGACTCGGTGAACACGCCGCTGGTCAGCTTCCTGAACAACGCGCTGAAGGCCAAGGAGCTGTACAAGCGCGACAAGGACTACGTCGTCATGAACGGCGAGGTCCTGATCGTGGACGAGTTCACCGGCCGCATCCTGCACGGCCGGCGTTACAACGAGGGCATGCACCAGGCCATCGAGGCCAAGGAGGGCGTGCCCATCAAGGACGAGAACCAGACGCTCGCCACGATCACCCTGCAGAACTACTTCCGGCTGTACGGCAAGCTCAGCGGGATGACCGGTACCGCCCAGACCGAGGCGGCCGAGTTCAACAAGACCTACAAGATCGGGGTCGTGCCGATCCCGACGAACAGGCCGATGGTCCGCGACGACGTCGCGGACGTGGTCTACAAGACCGAGCAGGCCAAGTTCGAGGCGTGCGTCGACGACATCGCCGAGCGGCACGAGAAGGGCCAGCCGGTCCTGGTCGGCACCACGTCGGTGGAGAAGTCGGAGCGGCTGAGCAAGATGCTCAAGCGGCGCGGCGTCCCGCACCAGGTGCTGAACGCCAAGCACCACGAGCAGGAGTCGGCGATCGTCGCGGAGGCGGGCCGCAAGGGCGCGGTCACCGTGGCGACGAACATGGCCGGCCGCGGCACCGACATCATGCTCGGCGGCAACCCCGACTTCCGCGCCGACCTGGAGCTGCACCAGCGCGGGCTGTCGCCGCTGGAGACTCCGGAGGAGTACGAGGCGGCCTGGCCGGAGTCGCTGGAGAAGGCCAAGGAGGCCGTGAAGGGCGAGCACGAGGAGGTCGTCGAGGCGGGCGGCCTGTACGTGCTGGGCACCGAGCGGCACGAGTCGCGGCGGATCGACAACCAGCTGCGCGGTCGTTCCGGCCGGCAGGGCGACCCGGGCGAATCCCGGTTCTACCTGTCGCTGGAGGACGACCTGATGCGGCTCTTCAACTCCGCCCGGGTCGAGTCGATCATGACGCGGCTGAACATCCCGGACGACGTCCCGATCGAGTCCAAGATCGTCTCGAATGCGATCCGCTCGGCGCAGAGCCAGGTCGAGCAGCAGAACTTCGAGATGCGCAAGAACGTTCTGAAGTACGACGAGGTGCTGAACCGGCAGCGCGTGGTCATCTACGCCGAGCGCCGCAAGGTGCTGGAGGGCGCCGACCTCCACGAGCAGGTCCGCAACATGATCGACGAGGTCGTGGACGGCTACGTGGCGGGCGCCACCGGCGAGGGCTTCGCCGAGGAATGGGACCTGGACAAGCTCTGGAAGGCGTTCAAGCAGCTCTACCCCATCTCGGTGGCGGTGGACGACCTGGTCGAGGAGGTCGGCGGGGAGATCTCCGGGCTGGACGCCGAGACGCTGGCGGAGAAGATCCGCGAGGACGCGCAGGCGTCGTACGACAAGCGCGAGGAGGAGCTCGGCGCGGAGGTCATGCGCGAGCTGGAGCGGCGCGTGGTGCTGTCGGTGCTCGACCGCAAGTGGCGCGAGCACCTGTACGAGATGGACTACCTGCAGGAGGGCATCGGCCTGCGGGCCATGGCGCAGCGCGACCCGCTGGTGGAGTACCAGCGCGAGGGCTACGACATGTTCAACGCCATGCTCGACGGCATCAAGGAGGAGTCGGTCGGCTACCTCTTCAACCTCGAGGTGGAGGTGGAGGAGCAGCCGGAGTCCCCGGTGGTCGGCACCAAGGTCATCGAGGTCTCCACGACCGCCCCGGCGAAGGCGCCCGCGGACGAGGACGAGGACGAGGAGGTGTCGCTCGCCAAGGGCGAGAAGGACACCGTGCCCTCCGACGAGGAGGAGACCGAGGCCCCCGTCATCCGCGCCAAGGGGCTCGACAAGCCGAAGCGGGCGAAGAAGCTGGAGTACTCCGCGCCGACCGTCGACGGTGAGGGCGGCGTCGAGCACCACAGCGAGGACGCTCCGGACGAGTACGCCGGTGTCTCCCGGAACGACCCGTGCCCGTGCGGTTCGGGCAAGAAGTTCAAGCGCTGCCACGGCGACCCCCGCAACAAGTAGGGGCGTTCGGCAGGCCGCCCCGGTGTGAAGCGGGGGCGTGAGGACGGAAAGGCGGCGGCCTTCCGGGATGCATATCCCGGGAGGCCGCCGTCGCTTTCCCTGATGGCCGCTTCTTCACGGCCGTCTCTTAACCTGGGGCGTCGCTTTCTTTCTGACTGCCGGTTTATGGCCGTTGTATTGCTGTGGTCTCTATGGCGGTGCACCGCCAGCGGCCGCGGTGGTGGTCCAGGCGTAGCGCGAGTGCGTGGGTGCGGCCGTTCAGGACGACCACCGCCGCGATTTCCAGCACCCCTGGCGTCGGCTCCTGGAGCAGTGTCCGGGCGATGCGCGGAGGCGTGATCGGCCCGCGCCGCCGTGCGGCCAGGGCCTGCCACACGTCCGGGACGGCGCGCTCGGCGAGGTGGCGCGGCGGTCGGGTGCCGGCCAGGACTTCCAGGACGAGCCGCACGATGGCCGCCGCCTCCTCCTCGTGGGACGGGCGGCGGTCGTCGTCGCCGACCAGGGAGAGGTGCGGTCTTCGCGGTGCCTCGGGCGGCGCCTGCCGTGCCAGAGCCAGGGAGCCGTCCGTGGCGGGCGCGCCACCGTCCTGGACGATGCGCACGACGGTGAGCCGCCGGGCGGCCGGGCTGGACGTGCCGGGACGGAGTTCGGCTCGGGAACGGTGACGGCGGTCGGGCATGAAGGCGCCTCCTGGCGGTGAGGAATCGCTCACCAGAGCGCAAGGCGGGGAGGCCGATACCGGCTGGCCGTATCCGGTCATCCGCGCACGGAGAACGGCGGCGGGCGTTGTGTGGGGACGCCCGCCGCCGTTCCGGAGCGGGCCCTCCCGAAAGTGTGGGAGGAAGGAGGGCCCGCTTTTGGGGGAAGGTCCGTCAGGTGGTGTCCTCCGCGGCCGGCCTGGCCTCGGTGCCGCCCTTCGGGCGCTTGTCCGTCTTTCCGGCGCCGGCCAGTTCCGGTGACGCGCCGGGATCGGCGGCCACCGACTCCTCGCCCTCGGGTTCCCGTCCCGGGGTGGCGAAGTCGAACTTCTCGATGAGGAACTTGAAGATCACGTAGTAGAGCACGAAGTAGATCACTCCGAGCCCCACGATCAGCGGCAGTCCCTTGGTGTTGTCCTTGGTCATGTTGAGCAGGAAGTCGATGCCGCCCGCGGAGAAGCTGAAGCCGAGCTGGGCTCCGGCGGCCTCCAGCAGCGCCATCGAGATGCCGGTCAGCACGACGTGCACCGCGTACAGGACCGGGGCGACGAACATGAACGCGAACTCGATCGGCTCGGTGACGCCGGTGACGAACGCGGTGAGCGCGGCGGAGATCATGATGCCGCCGACCGCGGGCCGCCGGTGCGCGGGCGCCGCCCGCCAGATGGCCAGGGCCGCGCCGGGCAGGCCGAACATCAGCACCGGGAAGAATCCGGCGAGGAAGCCGCCCGCGTCGGGGTCGCCGGCCAGGTAGCGGTTGATCTCGCCGTGCACCACGCCGTCGGGGCCCTGGTAGTCGCCGAACACGAACCAGATCAGCGAGTTGGGGATGTGGTGCAGGCCGAACGGCAGCAGCAGCCGGTTGACCACTCCGTAGATGCCGGCGCCGGCCGCGCCCGCGCCGGTGAGCCAGTTGCCGAAGTCGGTCAGCCAGGCGCCGAGGACCGGCCAGAGGAACCCGATGACGACGCCCAGGCCGAGCGCGGCGACCGCGGTGATGATCGGCACGAACCGGCGGCCGCCGAAGAAGGCCAGCCAGGTGGGCAGCTTGATCCGGTAGAACCGCTGGTAGAGCAGCGCGGCCAGGACGCCGATGAGGATGCCGCCCAGCACGTCGGTGGGGTTCTTGGCGCCCCAGTCGATCACTTCGGTCGGCGCCCCGTCGACGACCTTGGTGATGAGGACCTTGCCCTTGAGCTCGTCGCTGTAGGAGAACATCACCTTCGACACCCGGTCGAAGACGAGGTAGCCGACCACGGCGGCGAGCGCGGTGGAGCCGTCGGCCTTGCGCGCGAACCCGATGGCCACGCCGACCGCGAACAGCAGCGGTAGCGCGGCGAACAGCGCGTCGCCGGCGTTGCCGACGACGTTGGCGACCTCGTTCCAGCCGAGCCCGTCCTTGCCGAGCATGTCGGCCTGGCCCAGCCGGAGCAGCAGGGCGGCGGCCGGCAGCACGGCGATCGGCAGCATGAGGCTGCGCCCGATGCGCTGCAGCACGGCGAGGGCGCTCGACCCTCGGCGTGGCGCAGCGCTCCCGTCCACTGCGGTTGTCGAACTCATCAGGGGTTCCTCCAATACCGGGGTTCTTCCTGGGGGTTCCGAACCGGTCGGCGTCTGGGGCTAGGTGCGCTTGGGCGGGTTTCCGAGGGCCGTGTGGACCTGGTAGCGGTCGGCCCGGTAGGTCGACACGCCCAGTTCGGCGCAGACACCTCCGGAGTAGGAGCGGCGTTGCAGGAGCAGCACGGCGCTGCCCCGGGAGATCTGCAGGTGCCTGGCCTCGGCGGCGTCGGCCAGCCCGGCGTCGATGGTCTGGTCGCCGGCGTCGAAGACCAGTCCGTAGACCGCCTCCAGGACCCCGTACAGGGAGCGGTCGGCCAGCCTGCGGTCGAGCAGGTCGGGGGCCAGGGAGGCGAGGATGTGCGAACGTTCCAGCGCCATCGGCTCGCCGTCGGCGGTGCGCAGCCGTTCGATGACGTGGACGGGGGTGCCCGGCTCGACCTCGAAGATGCGGGCGAGCCTGGCGTCGGCGGGGACGGTGCGGCGGTCGAGGTCGACCGCGCCCGGCCGCAGCCCGCGGGCCAGCATGTCCTCGGTGAACGAGACGAGCCGCAGCGGCATCTCGATCTTGGGCCTGGCCACGAAGGTGCCCTTGCCCGGGACGCGGTAGAGCCGTCCCTCCGAGACGAGCTGGTCGACGCCCTGCCGCACGGTCATCCGGGACAGCCCGTAGCGGCCGCACAGCTCGCGCTCGGAGGGGATCGGAGCGTCGACGGGCAGCTCCGAGCCCTCGATCATGTCGAGCAGGATGGCCCGGAGCTGGAAGTACTTGGGCACCGGGCTGTGCGGGTCGATGGTCGTCACGGGCTTCCTCGTGGCCGGGCCGATGAGTGGAGTTACCGGTTCGCCGTCTTCGCCTTGTTAGTGCTGGTCTAGGCCGGACTAGACCACAGCCCTCGAAGCCCTGTCAATGCACGAAAGGATAACGGCCGGATCGCGTCACGGGCCCGCCAAGATCGGAGAATTCGCAGGTCACAGCCGGTCGGCGGAAGGCGGGCCGGACGTCGGGCGGCCGGGCCCCCCGGGCGCCGCCCCGGGCCGGTGCCGGTCCGGACGCGACGCCGAGCTGTTACGTCGCGCTATCTGTCGCTCCATCTCTTTCGTGGAGTATGGTGCGTACTGGTCTAGTCCGGACTAGACCAGTACCTGACCAGTCGGCCGCCGGCGCGGCGGGACAGAGAGTGCGCACGCATGGCATCACTCCTCATCACCGCGAGCAGTTTGATCACTTCTCCCGGGGACGGCGGTCCCACCCGCGTCCTGTCCCCGGGATACGTCCGCGTGGAGAACGGAGTGATCACCGAGGTCGGCGAGGGACGCCCCGCGGGCGCGCCCGCGGTCGACCTGGAGGGCGGGCTGCTGGCCCCCGGCCTGGTCGACCTGCAGGTGAACGGGTTCTACGGGCACGACCTGGTGGACGCCGACGAGACCGGCTGGCACACGGTCGTCCGGCGGCTGCCCGAGACCGGCGTCACCGCGTTCCTGCCCACGTTCATCACCGCGCCCGTCGAGATCCAGGCCGCCGCGCTGCGCCGCGCCCGCGACCTGCTGCCCGGCCTGCCCAAGGACGGCACCCGCGTGCTGGGCGTCCATCTGGAGGGGCCGTTCCTGTCGGCCGAGCGCAAGGGCGCGCACAACGCCGACTGGCTCACCGACCCCACCCCCGAGGCCGTCGCGACGCTGCTGGAGACCGGGCTGGTCAGGCTGGTCACGCTCGCCCCCGAACGGGACGGCGCGCCGGCGGCGATCCGCACCCTGGCCGCCGCGGGCGTGCTGGTCAGCGTGGGCCACAGCGACGCCACCGCCGACCAGGTCGCGGCCGCCGCCGACGCCGGGGCCCGCAAGGTCACCCACATCTTCAACGCGCAGTCCGGCGTCCACCACCGCGACCCGGGCGTGGCCGTGCAGGCGCTCATCGACGACCGGCTGAGCCCCGGTCTCATCGTCGACCTGCACCACGTGGCGGCGCCCGTCTGCCGGATGGTGTTCCGGGCCGCGGCCGGACGGACCGTGCTGGTCACCGACGCCGCGGCGTCCGCCGGGATGCCGCCCGGCACCTACGAGCTCGGCGGCGAGCCGATCACGATGCCCGCCGAGGGCCCGCCGCTGCGCGCCGACGGCACCATCGCCGGCTCCGGGCTGCGGCTGGACGAGGCGGTCGCCAACGCGGTCGCGATCGGCGTCGACCCGGTCACCGCGGTCGACGCCGCCACCCGCGTCCCGGCCGACCTGATCGGCCGGACCGACCTGGGCCGCATCGCCCCCGGCGCGGCGGCCGACCTGGTGTGGCTGGGGCCCGACCACCGGGCGCATGCCACCTGGATCGCCGGGGAGAGAGTCTTCGGAGGGGCATCATGACCACGACCGGCCCGACCCGGATGCGCACCGAGATCGGGCAGCAGCCCGAGGCGCTGCGCCGCACGATCGACGGCCTCCTGCCGCGGCGGCCGGAGATCGCGGCGCTGGCGCGCGAGTCGCGGCAGGTGCTGTTCATCGCGCGGGGCTCGTCCGACAACGCCGCCGTGTACGGCCGCTACCTGGTGGAGTCGCACGCCGGGCGGCTGGGCACGCTGGCGGCGCCGTCCATCGCGACCGCCTACGGCCGCAGGCTGGACCTGTCGGGGGTGCTGGCGGTGGCGATCAGCCAGTCCGGCAAGACCGAGGAGATCGTGGAGACGCTGGACTGGGCGGCCGGCTGCGGCGCCCGGACCGTGGCGATCACCAACGGCGCGAGCTCGCCGCTGGCCGAGGCCGCCGAGGTCGCGCTGGTCACCGACGCGGGCGAGGAGCTGGCCGTCCCGGCGACCAAGACCTACACCACCCAGCTCGCCGCGCTGGCGGTGCTCGGCCTCGGCCTCGGGCCCGGCGAGGGGGCGGACGCGGACGACCTGCGCCGCGTCCCGGACGAGGTGGGGCGGCTGATCGCGCTGACCGAGGCGTCCGAGGAGCTGCCCGCGATCGCCGCGGAGCTGGCCGAGGTGCAGGGCGCGGTCGTGTCGGGCCGCGGCATCGCGTTCGGCACCGCGCTGGAACTCGCCCTCAAGATCAAGGAAGCCTGCTACCTGCACGCGATGGGCCTGTCGTACGCCGACCTGCTGCACGGCCCGATCGCCGTCGTGGACGACCGGACCCCGGCGCTGCTGGTGGCGGCCGAGTCCGGCCCGACCCTGCAGGGCACGATCGCGCTGGCGCACCGGGTCCGCGGGGCGGGCGCCCGCGCGTACGGTGTGGGGGGTGGACGGGGGCTCGCCGAGGCGTGCTCGCGGTCGCTGCCGGGTCCGTCCCTGCCCGAGTGGGTCGCCCCGCTCGGGCTGATCGTGCCGGGGCAGATCCTGGTGGAACGGCTGGCCCGCGAGCTCGGCGTCGACCCCGACGTCCCGCGCGGCCTCAACAAGGTGACCCAGACCGACTGACCGTCCGGAACCCCCGCCTCCGCCGTGGGGCCCCGATCCGCGCAAGAGAAAACGGAGTGAACATGGACAAGGCCGAGGCGATCCTCGCGGCGCTGGGCGGCGCCGACAACATCGTCGAGATCGAGCCCTGCGCCACCCGGCTGCGCACCGAGGTCGCGGACGCCGCCAAGGTCGACGACGCGGCGCTGAAGGCGGCCGGGGCGTTCGGCGTGATGCGCAGCGGCCGGGTCGTGCAGGTGGTGGTGGGCCCCGAGGCCGACACCATCGCCAGCGACATCGAGGACATCCTGGACTGACCCCCCGACCGAAGGAGTCCGGAGCAATGACGCGTGTTCTCTCCCCGGTCGGCGGCCGGGCGGTGGGGCTGGCCGGCGTGCCCGACCCCGTGTTCGCGCAGGCCATGGTGGGCCCGGGCACCGCGATCGACCCCGAGCGCGGTCCCGGCCAGGCGCTGTCCCCGGTGGACGGCAAGATCGTCAAGCTGCATCCGCACGCGTTCGTGGTCGTCGACGCGGAGGGCCACGGCGTGCTCGTCCATCTGGGCGTGGACACCGTGCAGCTGAAGGGCGCGGGCTTCCAGCTGCTCGCCGCCGAGGGCGACCAGGTGGTCGCGGGCCAGCCGCTGGTCGGCTGGAACCCCGCCGAGATCGAGGCGGGCGGCCGGTCGCCGGTGACCGCGGTGGTGGCGCTGGACGCCGGCGCCGACGCCCTCAGCCAGGTGGTGGAGTCCGGTGCGGTCGAGAGGGGGGCCGAGCTTTTCGTGTGGAGCTGAGCGCCGCCGTCTTCGACCTGGACGGCACGCTGATCGACACCGAGCCGCGGAACCGCGTGATGTGGACCTGGCTGTTCGAGGAGCACGGCGCCGCGCACGACCCGGCGGTGATCGCCTCGTTCGCCGGGCGGCGCGGCCGGGAGGTGCTGGCCGAGCTGCTGCACCTGTTCCCGGGCCGCGGCGTCGAGGAGCTGTACCAGCAGGCGATCTCGTACGAGCACGGCCCGGGGGCGCCCGCGGTGGCGCCGGTGCCGGGGGCGGCCGACCTGGTGCGGGCGCTGCACCGGGAGGGCGTCCCGCTGGGCGTGGCGACCTCGGGGCAGCGCCCGTACGCCGAGGGCCTGCTGAGCGAGCTGGGGCTGCGCGAGTGCTTCGCGGCCGTGGTGACCGCCGACGACGTGACGACGGGCAAGCCCGACCCCGAGGGGTTCCTGGCCGCGTGCGCCGGGCTGGGCGTGCCGCCGGAGCGGGCCGTGGGCTTCGAGGACGCCCCCGCCGGGGTGGCCGCGGTGAAGGCCGCGGGTATGACGTGCGTGGGCGTCACCACGACGCTGCCCGCCGAGGCGCTGGCGGGGGCCGATCACGTCGTGGCGAACCTGAAGGAAGTGGACGTCGTCCCGGGGCCCGCGCTGCGGGTGACCGGTGGCCGGGGCCCCATGAGACCGGTCCGATGAGATCCGGGCCGTACCGGGAAGCGATGACGAGGGAGTTGCTGTGACCGAGCGCAAGGTCAAGATCGAGTCCAAGGTGGGGCTGCACGCGCGGCCGGCCGCGCTGTTCGTGCAGACCGCCGCCAAGGCCCCGATGGACGTCACCGTGGCCAGGCGCGGGGGCGCCCCCGTGAACGCCAAGAGCATCCTGGCCGTGCTGGGCCTGGACGCCCGCCACGGCGAGGAGGTCGTCATCAGCGCCGACGGCGAGGGCGCCGACGAACTGCTCGACAGTCTGGAGGGGCTGCTGAACAAGCCGGAGCCCGAGGGTGCCTGAGCCGCTGCGGGGCGCCGGTGTCAGCCCCGGGATCGGGGCGGGCCCGGTCCGTACCGTCGCCGGCGCGGTCCCCGAGCCGCCCGCCGGCGACCGGCACGGCGGTGACGCGGCGGCCGAGAAGCAGCGGGCGCTGGCGGCGCTGGAGGCGGTCGCCGCCGATCTGGAGGCCCGCGGCGAGCAGGCCGCCGCGCGGGGCAACAAGGACGGCCAGGAGGTCCTGGGCGCGCAGGCGCTGATGGCCCGCGACCCGGGCCTGGCCGACGGGGTGGCCGCCAAGGTCGACGAGGGGACGGCCGCGCCCCGGGCCGTCTTCGAGGCGTTCGGCGTCTACCGCGACATGCTCGCCGGGGCGGGGGAGTACCTGGCCGCCCGGGTGGCCGACCTGGACGACATCCGCGACCGCGCGGTCGCCCGGCTGCTCGGCCTCCCGATGCCGGGCGTGCCGGAGTCGGACGAGCCGTTCGTGCTGGTCGCGCGGGATCTGGCGCCCGCCGACACGGCGCTGCTGGACCCCGCGCTGGTGGTCGCGTTCGTGACCGAGGAGGGCGGCCCGACCAGCCACACCGCGATCCTGGCCCGCACGATGGGCGTGCCCGCCGTGGTGGCGCTGCCGGGCGCGACCGGGCTGCCCGAGGGCGCCCGGGTGCTGGTCGACGGCGGCGCGGGCACGGTGCTGGTCGGCCCGGCCGACGAGGAGGTGGCGGCGGCGCGCGACGCCGCGTCCGCGCGTGCCTCGCTGCTGATGGAGGTCACCGGGCCGGGCGCCACCGCGGACGGCCACCGGGTGCCGCTGCTGGCCAACATCGGCGGGCCGCGCGACGTCGAGGCCGCGGTGATGAACGGCGCCGAGGGCGTCGGGCTCTACCGCACCGAGTTCCTGTTCCTCGACCGTGCCACGCCCCCCGGCGACGAGGAGCAGGAGCGGGCGTACCGGGAGGTCCTGGAGGCGTTCCCGGACGGCCGCGTGGTCGTGCGGACGCTGGACGCCGGAGCCGACAAGCCGCTGGCGTTCCTGCCGCCGCCCGGGGAGGAGCCCAACCCGGCGCTGGGCGAGCGGGGGCTGCGGATGGCGCGCCTGCACCCCGACGTGCTGCGCGGCCAGCTCGCCGCGCTGGCCCGGGCCGCGTCCGGGGCGTCGGCGAAGCTGGAGGTCATGGCGCCGATGGTGACGGACGCGGCGGAGGCCGCGTTCTTCGCCGGTGCGTGCCGCGACGCCGGGATCGAGTATCCGGGCGTCATGGTCGAGGTGCCCGCGGCGGCGCTGCGCGCCCGCGACCTGGCGCCGGAGGTGGAGTTCTTCAGCATCGGCACCAACGACCTGACCCAGTACGCGTGCGCCGCCGACCGGCAGATCGGCGGGCTCGCCGGGTTCCAGGACCCGTGGCAGCCCGCCGTGCTCGACCTGGTGGCGATGGCCGCCGGGGCGGCCGGCGAGGCCGGGAAGGGCTGCGGCGTCTGCGGTGAGGCGGCGGGCGATCCGGCGCTGGCGTGCGTGCTGGTCGGGCTGGGCGTGACGTCGCTGTCGATGAGCGCGCCCACGCTTCCGCTGGTACGGGCCGCGCTGGCCCGCCACACGCTGGACCAGTGCCGCGCGGCGGCGGGCGCGGCGCGGGCGGCCCGGTCGGCCGCGGAGGCGCGGGAGAGCGCCCGGGCCCTGCTGCCCGTCCTGCCGGAACTCGGTCTCTGACAGGGCCGGGGACGGGTCCGGAGCCGGCCGGGCCGTCCCTGGCCGGTTCCGGTCAGCCGATGATGAGCCAGCGGGCCCCGGTCAGCTGGAGCGTGTACCGGGCCGCGATCACCCCTCCGGGACGGGCCGGCGCGGTCTTCCACCGCAGGTCCTCGAAGCGCACGGTGACCTCGCCGTCCCCCGGCCCGGCCTCGGCCGCGGGGACGGTCACGCCGCGCAGCGCGGTGACGTCCTCGGCCCGCAGCCTGCTCCTGACCTGGGCGAGTCCCGTACGGCAACCGCCGGGCCGGCCGAACGTGGCGCGCTCGTAGGCGGGCGACAGGGAGGCGCACACCTTGACGTCACCGGACGCCACCCCGCGCAGGTACTTGTAGAGCACCACCCTGGCGGCCTTCGTCCGCGCGGCCGGCGCCGCCGCCGCGGCGGTCGCGGCAGGATGCGCGTCGCCGGGCTCGGGCGTCAGCGGGGGCATGGTCACCTCGTCGGTCCCTCCGCACGCGCTGAGGGACGCGCCGAGCGCCACGCCCACGCCCAGGACCGGCAGCGCGAGCGGCACCGGGCGGGCCCGGAGCGCGCCGAGCGCCCGGAACGCCCTGGACGTCCGGAACGGGGAGCGGGGGAACACGGGACCTCCTGCTGCGATACGAGGCACGGCCGTCGCGCGATCTTCCCAGGCTCCGGGGCGCCCGTCCACACGGTCACTGCATTCGGTGCGCGTCCGATCACCCGCCGTCGACGACCGCCCGGCGCCCGCGGCGCTACTGGTAGGTGAGCCCGTGCCCGAACGGCCGTCCGCCCGCCTTCACCGGCAGCCTCCCGGCGGGCTTCACCGTGCCCGCCAGCACCTTGCCCAGCGCCATGACGGCCGCCGACCCGGAGGAGTAGGTCGCCAGCGTCGCCGCCGCCCCGGTGGAGCGGTCGAGGTCGTACGGGCTGCCCAGCGCCGCGACCACCACCGGCTTGGGCCCCGGGGAGCGGATCCGCGCCGCGGTCGCCGCGCCCGCGTTCAGCGTGGTGAGCACGACGACGTCCGCCGTCGCCGGGGACGCGGCGAGCCGGACGCCGTTGCGGCGCAGCGCGTCCATGAGGGCGTCCCCGCGCGGCCCGATGACCTGGACGGTCCGGTTCCTGAGGGGCAGCAGCCCGGAGTCGTTGCGCACCAGCGTGACCGCGCGCTCGGCGATCTGCCGCGCCGTGGCGCGGTGCGCCGCGGCCCCGACGACCGCGTCCGCGCGGGCCGGGTCGGCGGTGGTGCCGCGGAACAGCCCGCGGGCCTCCTTGAGCCGCAGGATCCGGGTGACGGCGTCGTCGAGGCGGGCGCGCGGGATCGTGCCGTCGCGCGCCGCGCGCAGCACGGCCCCGTAGGAGGTGGCCAGCCGGGGCGGCATGAGGAGCTGGTCGGCGCCCGCGTTGACGGCCCGGACGGCGACCGCGCCGTCGCCGTACTTCCTGCGCGCGCCCTGCATCTGCAGCGAGTCGGTGACGATCACGCCCTGGTGGCCCAGCCGCTGCCGCAGCAGCCCGGTCAGCACCGTCTTGGAGAGCGTGGCGGGGTCGCCGGAGCTGTCGAGGCCCGGGACGACGATGTGGGCGGACATGATGGCGTCCACGCGGGCGCGCACCGCGGCCTGGAAGGGCGGCGCGTCCACGCGCTCCCACTCGGCGCGGGTGTGCGGGATGACGGGGAGCCCGGTGTGGCTGTCGGTGGCGGTGTCGCCGTGGCCGGGGAAGTGCTTGGCGGTGGCGGCGACGCCGGCGGACTGGTAGCCGCCGATGGCCGCGGTGAGCAGCTGCGACACCAGCGCGGGATCGGACCCGAACGAGCGGACGCCGATCACCGGGTTGGCGGGGTTGACGTTGACGTCGGCGACGGGGGCGTAGTCCTGGTTGATCCCGACCGCGCGCAGCTCGGTGCCGGTGATCCGGGCGGCGGCCTGGGCGTCCTGGGGGTCGCGGGTGGCGCCCAGCGCCATGTTGCCGGGGAAGCGGGTGAGGAACGGCGCCCGGCTGACCAGGCCCTGCTCCTCGTCCACCGACAGCAGCAGCGGCAGCTCGGAGGCCTGCTGGAGCGCGTTGGACTGCCGGGCGGTCGCGGCGGGGCCGCCGGCGAAGTTGGCGGGGAAGTAGATGAGCCCGCCGACGCGGTAGCGCTTGATCATGGCCCGGGCGTCGGCGGCGCTGGCGAAGGTGGGGACGAACAGCTGCCCGACCTTCTCCTCAAGGGTCATCTCGGCGACGTGTCCGGCGATCCAGGCGCCGGGCGCGGGGGTCGCGGCGGACGGCGCGGGCCGCGCCGCGCCGGCGCCCGGGGCGGCGCCTCCGGACGGGCGCCCGCGGTCGGCGGGGGCACCGCCGCCGCAGCCGGCCAGCGGCACCGTGACCGCGGTCACCGCGGCCAGGACGATCGAACGTGGGACACGCACCGGACCAGGCCCCCCGACGTGGTCGCTCGCTTCATTCGGTCATGATCTGTTATCTGTTACTCGGTCGTGATCTGACCTGGCGACGTTAGCCGCTCGCCGGGCCGGTGTCGACTCCCGCCGCGCCCGGCCGGACGAGCCTTGACCATGATCATCAAGGCGCCGGGGGCGTTCGGAGGGCAGGGGGGAACCACGAGCGGCGGGGCGGGAGTGAAGGTCACCGAGAGCGCCGCGGCGTGCGCTCCGTGTTCCGGACGGTGTCCGGGGCCGCGGGTGCGGCCGGGGTCAGACCGGCGGGTGGCCGAGCCGGCGCAGCGCGAGCGAGGCGGCGCCGACGGCCCCGTCGCCGGCCCCGCAGGGCTCGGCGGCGAAGCGGTCGCGCAGCCCGGCGCGCACCGCGTCGGCGACGGGCCCGTCGCGCAGCACCGAGCCGTGCATGACCACCGGGGCGTACGGGTCGTTCAGCGCCGGGCGGACGGCGTCGACGTCCCGCAGCAGCCATTCGGCCGCCTCCTCGGTGATGCGCAGGGCCACCGGATCGCCCGCGGCCGCCGCGTCCGCGACCACCGGGCCGAGCCGGCCCAGGGCCGCGGGCGGGCGGCCGTACACCTCTTTGATGATCGCCTGGGCGAGCCGGGGGTCGGGCGGGGGCGCGGGGCCGGCCGTGGGGATCGTCCCGGGATCGGGCGGCCGTCCCAGCGGGCCGCCGTCCGGCGGGTGCCCGAGCGGGCCCCCCTCCGGCGGGTGCGGCACGTCGGCGACGAGCACGGCGGTGCCCGTTCCGTGGGCCAGGGGCGAGGGCGGGGAGGGGCTGGGCGCGGGGGCGGCCGAGAGGGGGTGGGCGCCGTGGGGGAGGGCGCCGTGGCCGAGCGGGGAGGCGCCGTGACCTGGGGAGGCGCCGTGGGCGGCCGCGGACGCGGGGTGGCCGGGAGGGGGCGACGCCGCCAGCGCCAGGGCACGGTGGTGCCGCTGACGCCTCCGGGTCGCGTCGATCTCCCTGACCACCGCCGCGCCCAGCAGCGCCCGCGGCACCGACTCGGTCAGCAGGGTGGGGGAACCTCGGCCGTCGTAGGCGGCCAGGGCGGCGCGGACCGCCTCCCTGCCCAGCCAGACGGCCGATCCCATGTCGCCGACGAGCCAGCCGTAGCCGTCGGCGCGCTGCACGATCGTGCCGTCGCTGATCACCGCGGCGCCCGCGCCGGTGCCGGAGAACACCACGATGCCCTTGGGGGCGGTGGTGCCGGCGGCGAAGGCGACCGCGATGTCGGTCACGACGGCGGGCGAGCCGTGCAGCCCGACGGCGTTCCAGGCGCGCCGCGCGGCGGCGACCGCGGCGGGACGCCCCGCCGAGCCGGCCCCGGCGATCCCGAACACGCCGCCGATCACATGGGAACGGTCCACGTCACCGAGCGCTTCCCGCAGGGCCGTGGTGAGCGCCCCCGCGGTGTCGCCCCCGGAGTTGGGGTTGGCGCCGGGACCGGTTCCGGAACCGGCCTCGGCGCCCCCGAGCGTTAGTACGACACAGCGGGTCTTCGTGCCACCCGCGTCTATGCCGATCACGTACGGACCGGCCAAATGGGTCAACACATGGCGACCGTAGCCTTTTCTACCGTTGACGTGACATCTCGCAAGTAAGAAACTTTCTTCCATGAGGAAACCCACCGGCTCGGAGCCGGGGAGCACCGGGGGGGCCGGCGCGCTCGGCGCACCGGCACCGCCGACCGGCGCGGGCAGGGACGCGACACCGCTGAGCACCGTGGTCAGAGTGCGCTCCCTGCTGCCTTCACTGCCCCCCGCTGAGCGACGTGTCGCTCAACGCGTCATCGACGACCCCGAAGGGGTCGCCAACTCGACCATCACGGAACTCGCCCAGACCTGCGGCACCTCGGAGACCACGGTCATCAGGTTCTGCCGGGCGATCGGGTTCCATGGTTACCCGGAGCTCCGGCTGACCCTGGCCACCGAGGCGGGCCGGGCGCAGAGCGCGACCGGCGGCCGGGTCATCGGAAGCGACATCAGTCCCGACGACTCCCTCGAGCAGATCGTGGAGAAGGTCACGTTCGCCGACGCCAGGGCCGTGGAGGAGACCGCGGCCCAGCTCGACATCAAGATGCTCGAACAGGTCGTGGACGCGCTCGTGGCCGCCGACCGGGTCGACGTCTACGGGGTCGGCGCCAGCGCCTTCGTCGCCGCGGACTTCCAGCAGAAACTGCACCGCATCGGCAGGGTCTGCGCCGCCTGGTCGGACGCGCACATCATGCTCACCAGCGCCGCGGTGCTGGGGGCGGGCGACGTCGCGATCGGGATCTCCCACACGGGCGGGACGGTCGAGACCATCGACGCGCTCGAAGTCGCCAGGAACAGGGGGGTGACGACCGTCGCCCTCACCAACTTCCCCAAGTCGCCCATCGCCGAGGTGGCCGATCTCATCCTGACCACCGCGGCTCGGGAGACCACGTTCCGCTCGGGCGCGACCGCCAGCCGGCTGGCGCAGCTGACGGTGGTCGACTGCGTCTTCGTCGGCGTGGCCCAGCGCACCTACGGAACCACCCGCAAGGCCTTGGAAGCCACCTTCGAGGCGGTCCGCGGCCGGACCGTCCGACCCGATCGGAGGCGCCGGTGATCGACTGCGATCTGCCCACGGAGGGGCGCAACCCGCGCACCCTCGACGTCGACACGCTGCCCACCCTGGAGGTGCTGCGCCGGATCAACGCCGAGGACGCGACGGTGCCGCTGGTGGTGGCGTCCGTGCTCCCCGAGCTATAGAGGGGGGAGGGGAGGGGGGGGGAGAAGGGGGGGGGGGAGGAGGGGGGGGGGGAAAGGGGGGGAGGAGGGAAGAGGGAGAGGGAAGGGGGGGGGGAAGAGAGAGGAGGAAGGGGGGGGGAAAAAAGAAGAAGGAAGGGGGGGAAGGGAGGGGGGAAGAAGGGGGGAGGGGGGGAGGAAGGGGAAAAGGAGGAAGAGGGGGGGGGGAAGGGGGGGGGGGGGGGGAGGGGAAAAAAGAAGGGGGGGGAGGGGGGGGGGAAGGGGAGAGGGAGAGAAAAGGAAGGGGGAAAAGGGAGAGAGGGGGGAAAAAGGGGAAGGAGGAAAGGGGGGAAAGGGAAGGGGGGGGGGGGGGGGAGGGAAGGGAAGGGAGAGGGGGGGGGAAAGAGGGGGGGGGAAAGGAGGAGGGAAAAGGGAAAAAAAAGGGGGGGGGGAAAAAGGAAAAAGAGGAGGGGGGAAGGGGGGAGGGGGAGGGGGGGGGAGGGGAAGAGGAAGGAGAGGAGGGGGAGGAAGGAGGAAGGGGAAAAGAGAGAGAAAGAGGGGGGGAAAAAAAGAAAGAAAAAGGAAGGGGGGGGAGAAGGGAGAGGAAAGAGGGAAAGGGAAAAAGGGGAAAGGGGGGGGAAGAGGGGAGAAAAAAAAGGGAAGGAAAAAAAGGGAGAAAAAAAAAAGGAGGGGGGGGGAAAAAGAAGGAGAAAAGAAAAAAGGGGGGGGGGGAAAGGAAAGGAGGGGGGGGGAGGAAAAAGAAGAAAAGGAAGGGGGGAAAGGGGGGGGAAAGGGGAAAGAAAGGAAAGGGGGAGGGGAAAAGGAGGGGGGGGAGGAGAGAAAAAGGGGGGGAGGAAAAAGGGGGAAGGAAGAAAGGAAAGGGGGAGAGGAAAAGGAGGAGGGGAGGGAAAGGGGGGGGGGAAAAAGAGGGGAGGCTGGTCTCGCTGCTCGGCGAGGTGCCGGCGGCGCGCGCGACGATGGTGCTGGAGGAGACCGACGGCGGAGTCCGGGAGGCGCTGCAGCGGCTGCGTTCCGCCTGAGGCGGCCCCCGGCCGGTCCGCGCTGGAGCCCGACGGCCATGTGATCATGCAATCGCCCCCGCCGATTGCATGATCACCCTGGCCGGGGCGGGGCGGCGGCGATCGCCTACCATCGGTGCGTGACCCCCGCGACCTCCGCGCCTGTCCAGGCCGTCATCACCGACTGGGGCGGCGTGCTGACCTCCCCGCTGAACGAGGCGATCGGCGCCTGGCTGGCCGCCGACCGGATCGACGCCGGCCGGTACAAGGCGGTGATGCGCGCCTGGGTGAAGCAGGCCTACGACGCCGCGACCGGGACCAACCCGATCCACGGCCTGGAGGACGGCACCCTGCCGCCCGCCGAGTTCGAGCGGCTGCTGGCCGCCGAGCTGCTCACCGTCGACGGCGGCCCGGTGCCCGCCGAGGGCCTGATCGACCGGATGTTCGGCGCGTTCGACCCCGTCGAGCCGATGTACGCCGCGCTGCGCGCCGCCCGCGCCGGCGGGATCCGCACGGCGCTGCTGTCCAACTCCTGGGGCAACCACTACCCCCGCGACGTCTTCGCCGAGCTGTTCGACGCCGTGGTGATCTCGGGCGAGGTCGGCCTGCGCAAGCCCGACGAGCGGATCTTCCGGCACACGCTGGAGCTGGTCGGCCTGCCGCCCGCGCGGTGCGTGTTCATCGACGACGTGCGGCACAACGTGGACGCCGCCCTGGCGGTCGGCATGAAGGCCGTCCACCACACCTCCTCCGACGCCACGCTGGAGGAGCTGCGCGCCCTCGGATTGCGGATCTGAGGCGCGCGATCTGGCAGACTTGCGGATCGTCATGCGCGTCTACGTCCCGTCCACGCTGAGTGCCCTCGCCCGCGTCCACGACGCGCGCGAGGCCGGTCCCGCCCCGCTGGCGGCGTACGCGGTGACGCCCGCGCTGCGCGAGTGGTACGCCGACGGCGATCTCGAGGAGCTGGAGTACGTCGCCCTGACCGCCGCCGCCCGCGCCTCCCTGCGGCTCCTGGCCGGCGATCCGGACGCCCCGCCCCGGCGGGTCGTGCTGGCCGCCGAGGTGTCCGAGGGCGAGGTGCGCTGGGCGCCCGGCCAGTCCGGCTCCGAGGAGGACGCCCGCGCCCTGGTCCAGGTCTCCGCCGTGATCCCGTGGCGGCGGATCGCCTCCGGCCACGTGGACGACGCGGACGCCGAGGCGGACGTCCGCGCCGCCGTCCAGGCGCTGCCCGCCGCCGACGCCGGCGACGACGACGCCCGCTTCACCGTGGACGGCGCCGAGGGCCACGAGCTGATGTGGTACGCCACCCAGGAGCTCCGCCACCTGCTGCCCTGACCGCTCCGCGCGTTCTTCGCGCGGTGAAGCGTCGTGCGTGCCCGGATGGGTAGGTCTGCCGACGTCGGACGGCCGCGCGCCGCCCGGCCACGCCCGCGCGGTGCTCGTCCGGCACGGGCTCCCCGGGGCGTGCGACGACGAGGTCGGATTCCAGGGAGCGAGCAGATGGACGCCGTCATCAACGTGCCCGTACCGGCCAACGAGCCGGTGAAGTCCCACGCGCCCGGCAGCCCCGAGCGGGCCGCGCTGGAGGCCAGGATCAAGGAGCTCGCCGGCGCCGGGCCGGCCGAGCTGACCATGACGATCGGCGGCGAGCGCCGGCTGGGCGGCGGCGAGCCGATCGAGGTGGTGCAGCCGCACGACCGCGCCCGCGTGCTCGGCCGCATGGGCGACGCCACCGGCGACGACGTCCGGGCCGCGATCGCGGCGGCGCGGGCGGCGGCGCCGGCCTGGCGGGCGACGCCGTTCGAGGACCGCGCCGCGATCCTGCTGCGCGCCGCCGACCTGCTGGCGGGGCCGTGGCGGGCCACGATCAACGCCGCCACCGTCCTCGGCCAGTCCAAGTCCGTCCAGCAGGCGGAGATCGACGCGGCCTGCGAGCTGATCGACTTCTGGCGGTTCAACGCCGGCTACGCGCGCCGGCTGCTGGCCGAGCAGCCGAACTCCTCGCCCGGCGTGTGGAACCGGATGGACTACCGGCCGCTGGAGGGCTTCGTCGTCGCGATCACCCCGTTCAACTTCACCGCGATCGCGGGCAACCTGCCGACCGCGCCCGCGCTGATGGGCAACGTGGTGGTGTGGAAGCCGTCGCCGACCCAGCAGCTGGCCGCGCACCACACCATGCGGCTGCTGGAGGAGGCCGGGCTGCCGCCCGGCGTGATCAACATGGTGACCGGGGACGGCCGCGCCGTGTCGGAGGCCGCGCTGCCCCACCCCGACCTGGCCGGGATCCACTTCACCGGCAGCACCGCCACCTTCCAGCACCTGTGGCGGACCGTCGGCGAGAACATCGCGGGCTACCGGGGCTACCCGCGGCTGGTCGGGGAGACCGGCGGCAAGGACTTCGTGGTCGCCCACCCGTCCGCCGACCCGGCCGTGCTCAAGACCGCGCTGATCCGCGGCGCGTTCGAGTACCAGGGGCAGAAGTGCTCGGCCGCCTCCCGCGCCTACGTGCCGCGCTCGATCTGGACGCGGATCCGCGACGAGTTCGCCGACGAGGTCGAGGCGCTGCCCATGGGCAACGTCGCCGAGGACCTGTCCCTGTTCATGGGCGCCGTGATCGACGAGCGGGCGTTCGCCAAGCACCGGGCGGCGCTGGAGCGCGCCCGCGGCGTCGGCACGATGAGCGTCCTGGCCGGCGGCACCCTGGACGACTCCGAGGGCTGGTTCGTCCGGCCGACCGTGCTGGAGTCCACCGACCCCGACGACGAGATCTTCGTCAAGGAGTACTTCGGCCCGATCGTCGGCGTGCACGTCTACGACGACGGCGACTACGACGCGATGCTGGACCAGATGGAGGGCGTCGCCGAGTACGCGCTGACCGGCGCGATCGTCGCCCGCGACCGCGCCGCGATCGCCGCCGCCACCGAGCGGCTCCGGTTCGCGGCCGGCAACTTCTACATCAACGACAAGCCCACCGGATCGATCGTCGGGCAGCAGCCGTTCGGCGGCGCCCGCGCCAGCGGCACCAACGACAAGGCCGGGTCGATCGTCAACCTGACGCGGTGGGCCAGCATGCGCTCGATCAAGGAGACGTTCGTCGCACCGACCGACTACCGCTACCCGCACATGGACTCCTGATCCCGGGCCCGCGGGCCGCGGCGGCGCCCGTCCCGCCAGGTGATCGTCACCGCCGGGTCGGTGATCCATGGCCTCGCGGAGAGCAGGCCGCCCCCGGCGCCCGCTTGCGGGAAGCGGGCGCCAGACCCGACGATATGTCCGCCCGCACCACCGGAGTGCGGTCAGGGCTGCGCTTGGGAACGGGATGACGACGCTGAACCGTCTGGTGCTGTGGAACATCGATCACACGCTCGTGGACGTCGGACGGATCACCCGCGACGCCTATGCCGACGCGTTCCAGCGGACCATCGGCCGGCCCCTGGTCCGGCTGCCGCCCACCCCCGGACGCACCGAGTCGGAGATCATCTTCGAGACGCTGGCGTTCAACGACGTCGTCACCACCGACGACCACCTGCCCGCGCTCATGACGGCGCTGGCCGCGTCGTTCGCCGCCCGGCGGGCCGACCTGAAGTCGCACGGCCGGGTGCTGGCCGGGGCCCGCGAGGCGGTCACGGCCCTGTCCCGGCTGCCCGACACCGCCCAGTCGGTGCTGACCGGCTCGATCCAGCCGAACGCCGTGCTGAAGGTGACCGAGCTGGGGCTGGCCGACCGGCTCGACCTGGAGGTCGGCGGCTACGAGAACGGCGTCTACAGCAAGGCCGCGCTGCTGGAGCTGGCCCGCACCAGGGCGGGGGAGAAGCACGGCGTCCGCTATCCGGAGACGGCCACGGTGTTCATCGCCGACTCGCCGCGCGACGTGCAGGCCGCGCACATCGCCCGGTCCGCGATCATCGCGGTGGCGACCGGCAGCGCGACCGAGGCCGAGCTGCGCGGCGCCGGCGCGGACGTGGTGCTGGCCACCCTCGCCGACACCGACGCCGTGGTCCGCGCCGTCCTGGAGCTCACCGGACGCTGACCTGCCCGCGGCCCGGCCGCCGGTAGCGGCGCCCCCGGGCGGCACCCGGCCCGGGGCCGTCCCGTAGCCTCCGATCTCGGAAGTTGCGCAGGTCACCCGGTCGGCCCGATGCTGGGGAGACACTGCGGGCAGCGGCGGAGGGATAAGACATGTCGCGTGATCGACAGGTGGCCGAGGGCACGCTGTTGTGGGAGCCGTCGGAGGAGGTCGTCGCCGGTTCGCGGACGACCGCCTTCATGCGCTGGCTGCGGGAGCGCGGCGTCGAGGCCGGATCCTACGACGAGCTGTGGCGCTGGTCGGTGACCGAGGTCGACGCGTTCTGGGACGCGCTCTGGTCCTACTTCGAGGTGGTCGGCGAGCGCGGCGACGGCCCGGTCCGCGACGGCGGCCCGACCCCCGTCGACGGGCTGCGCTGGTTCCCCGGGGCGACCCTCAACTACGCCGCCAACGCGCTGCGGCACGCCGCCCGCGACCCCGACCGGCCCGCGGTGGTCTTCCGCTCCGAGGCGGGCGGGCACCGCGTGCTCACCGGCCGCGAGCTGTGCATGCAGGTCGCCGAGGTGCGCGCCGGGCTGGCCGAGCTGGGCGTGGGCAAGGGCGACCGGGTCGCCGCCTACCTGCCCAGCATCCCCGAGGCGCTGATCTGCTTCCTGGCGACCGCGTCGCTGGGGGCGATCTGGTCGTCCTGCTCGCCCGACTTCGGCTCCTCGTCGGTGATCGACAGGTTCGCCCAGATCGAGCCCAAGGTGCTGGTCGCCGTGGACGGCTACGCCTACAACGGCAAGCGGTTCGACCGGCGCGAGATCGTCCGCGAGATCGAGGCGGCGCTGCCCACCCTGGCCGCCACCGTGCTCGTCCCCTACCTCGACCCGGCCGCCACGCCCGGCGGGCTGCGGGTGGGCATGCACTACGGCGACCTGCCGAAGCGCGACCACGACACCCTGGAGTTCGAGGACGTCCCCTTCGACCACCCGCTGTGGGTCGTCTACTCCTCCGGCACCACCGGCCTGCCCAAGCCGATCGTCCACGGGCACGGCGGGGTCGTCCTGGAGCACCTCAAGGCCACCACCTTCCACCAGGACCTCGGCCCCGGGGACGTGTTCTTCTGGTACACGACCACGGGCTGGATGATGTGGAACTACCTCATCGGCGGCCTGCTGGTGGGCTCCACCATCGTCCTGTACGACGGCGCCCCCATGGACCTGTGGAAGCTGGCCGCCGACAGCGGCGTCACCTACATGGGCGTGGGCGCGCCGTACATCACCGCCTGCGCCAAGGACGGCCAGCAGCCCGGCAAGGAGTACGACCTGTCCGCCGTGCGCGGCATAGGCTCCACCGGGTCGCCCCTGCCGCCCGAGGGCTTCGCCTGGGTGTACGAGGCGGTCGGCAAGGACCTCCTGCTCGGCTCCCTGTCGGGCGGCACCGACCTGTGCACGGGCTTCGTCGGCCCGTCCCCGCTGCTGCCCCTGTACGCGGGCGTGCTCCAGTGCCGCAGCCTGGGCGCCAAGGTGGAGGCGTACGGCGACGACGGCAAGCCGGTGATCGACGAGGTCGGCGAGCTGGTCATCTCCGAGCCCATGCCGTCCATGCCGGTGCTGTTCTGGAACGACCCCGACGGCGCCCGCTACCGCGAGTCCTACTTCGAGATGTTCCCCGGCGTGTGGCGGCACGGCGACTGGATCAAGGTCCGGCCGGACGGCGGCTGCGTCATCTACGGCCGGTCCGACTCCACCCTCAACCGGGGCGGCGTCCGGATGGGCACCTCCGACTTCTACCGCGTGGTGGAGGCGTTCCCCGAGATCGCCGACAGCCTGGTCATCGACACCGGGCGGCTGGGGCAGGAGGGCCGGCTGATCCTCTACGTCCAGCCCGCCGAGGGCGCCGAGCTGTCGGAGGAGCTGATCGGACGGCTCAGGCGGGAGCTGCGCTCGGCGCTGTCGCCGCGGCACGTCCCCGACGAGATCCACGAGGTCCCGGGCATCCCGCGCACGCTGTCGGGCAAGAAGCTGGAGGTCCCGGTCCGCAAGATCCTCCAGGGCACCCCGGTCGACCAGGCGGCCAACCGCGACTCGCTGGCCAACCCGGAGGTCCTGCGGCACTTCACGCCGTCGTCGTGAGCCCCTTGAGCGCGCCGTAGGCCAGGATGTCGCCGCGCCGGTAGAGGCGGCGGACGCGGCCGCCGCCCAGCGGCTCGGTGCGCGCGGGCTCGGGCCACCCGGCGGGCGGCCGCTTCGGGTAGACGGTGACGCTGGTCTGGGCCAGGCCGAGCAGGCGGGCGGCGTCGGCGAGCGTGATCAGCTCGTCGGGGTCGCCGCCGCCCTGCCGGTCCCGTTCGGCGCGGTCACTCTGGGCCGCCTGGTACGACGCGTGCCAGGCGGCCCATTCCGCCTCGTCCCAGTAGAGGGCCTTGCCGGCCTGGTAGGCGGCGCGGGGGTGGCCGTTGGTCTCGCGTTCCGCCCAGAGCTTCTTCAGCACGTGGCGGCTGAGGCCGTGCCGGGCCGCCAGCTCGTCGCGCGTGAGGAGGCCCGGCGGGACCTTGGGCGCGGTCTGGCGCGCCTCGTACCAGCGGTCCCAGGCGTCCGCGTCCCAGGCGAGCTGCCCGCCCTCGACCGTGCCCGCGGGCTCGGGATGGCCGTTCTCGGCCCGCTCGCGGTACCACTTCTCCAGCGTGCTGCGCCCCAGCCCGTGCACGGCCATCAGATCGGCCCTGGTGTAGGCGCGGCGCCCGTCCAGCGAGGTCATGCGCCCATCTTGGCTCAGGTGCCGGTCGGTATGGGCGGCAGCGGCTCCCACCCTGGCCGTACGGCACCGGCGTAGGTGCGCGCGTACCGTCCCTGGAGCCGGTCCACCGTTATGGGACGGCCCGTACGCGGCGCGTGCACGAACCTGCCGCCGCCTATGTAGATGCCCACGTGCCGCAGCCGGTTGAAGAACACCAGATCGCCCGAGCGCAGATCGTTCCGCGCGACCTTGGTGGGGATCCGCTCGTACTGGTCGTGGCTGACCCGGGGGATCCACACGCCCGCCTGGCGCCACGCCTGCTGGACCAGACCGGAGCAGTCGAACCCGTACTCACCCGTGCCGCCCCATACGTAGGGGCGCCCCCGCTGCGCGTACGCGTACTCCACGGCCTTGCGGGCGCGCCGCGTCCAGGTGGCCTTCATCTGGACCCGCCGCTTGCGCACGGCCTGCTGCAAGGCCGCCAGGGACTCCTGCGTGCGCGGCGACCGCACGATCCCTTGCCCCCGCGCGGACGCCGACCCCGACTCCGAGGACGCCGTCGCGGTCGCGGCGGCCGACCTCGCCGTCGACGATCGCGATCCCGAGGACGCGGTCGCGGCCCGCGCGGCCGACTCCGCCGCCGCGGACCCGGCCGGCCCCGGCGCGGCGTGCACGGCCTCCGCGGTGTTTGGTATCAGCGCGAAGGCCAGGGTCAGGGTGGCCGCGCAGACCATGCCCTCGCGTCCGTCTACGAAGATCATCGAGCGCGGTGTACCCCGGACCCCGTCGCCACACTCTCAAAACTCCCCCAGATTACGGCGCTGACCTGCCATAATGTCAGGCGTTGCCGGGTCTGTGCGGGGTCCGGGCGGGCCCGTGCGGCCGGCCGCCCTCCGCGGGGGTGAACGGAAGATCACCTCAAAGTGGGTTTATGGGGGGCGCAGGGTGACAATGCGACGTAAGGTCTCAGGGCTGGGTGAACTTCCCCTGGGTTTGGGGCGTCACACAATCGAGGGACCGATCTGTGCCGATCCGGGATGATCCGGGGGACGGGTCGTCCGGTCCCGTCGGTCCAGAGAGGGCGGTTCGGCGCATGAAGGTTGGGGCGCTGCGTTCCGGCGACCCGGAGCGGCTGGGGCCCTACGCGCTCATCGGCCGCGTGGGCGAGGGCGGTCAGGGCACCGTCTTCCTCGCCGAGGACGGCCGGGGCGGCCGGGTGGCGGTCAAGCTGCTGCACGCCGAGCTCACCGCCGACGACAAGGCCCGCGCCCGGTTCCTGCGGGAACTGGAGGTCGCCAAGCGGGTCGCCCCGTTCTGCACGGCCCAGGTGATCGACGCCGACGCGACCGGCGACCGGCCCTACATCGTCAGCGAGTACGTGCCCGGCCCCTCGCTCAACCAGCTGGTCACCGAGCAGGGCCCGCTGAGCGGCGCGGCGCTGGAGCGGCTGGCGGTCGGCACCGCCACCGCGCTGGCCGCGATCCACCAGGCCGAGATCATCCACCGCGACTTCAAGCCGCACAACGTGCTGATCGGCAGCGACGGCCCGCGCGTGATCGACTTCGGGGTGGCCCGGGCGATCAGCGGGTCCACCACGCTCACCAGCAAGGTCATCGGCACGCCCTCGTACATGGCGCCCGAGCAGCTGCAGGGCGACGAGATCGGCACCGCGGCCGACGTGTTCTGCTGGGCGGCCACGCTGGCGTTCGCCGCCACCGGCGAGCCCCCGTTCGGCCAGGACACCATCCCCGCCGTCATCAACCGGATCCTGCACCGCGAGCCCGAGCTGGGCGACCTGGACGGCCCGCTGCGCGCGCTGGTGGTCGACTGCCTGAGCAAGGAGGCCGCCGGCCGGCCCGACGCCCGGCAGCTGCTGATGCGGCTGCTCGGCCACGAGGAGCGCGGCGCGGCCACCGCCGCCCTGCCCGTCGCCGCCGCGCCCGCCGGGGCCGCCGGGGCCGCCGCGGACGGCGCGGACGGCGAGGTCCCCGACGACGCGACCGCGATCCTGGCCGCCGGCAGCGTGCTGGCCGCCGAGCTGGGCGAGGACGAGGCCCGCGCCGCCGCCACCGCCACCCGCGCCTCCCGCGCCGCGGCCGGGCGCGAGATCCAGACGGGCTACGACTCGGCCTACGACGACTACGACGACTACGACGACGGATACCAGTCCGCCGGATACGACGACCGCGACGACCCGGGCGCCACCGGCCGCCTGGAGCCCGTCCCGGCCGCCGGACGCGACGACCGGCCCGGGGGGTCCGGAGGCGCCCTGACCCCCTCGGAGTGGGCCGCGCAGAACACCCTGCCCCCCGAGATGCTGGGGGAGCGGCGCAACACCGGCGGCCTGCGGCACACGGTGACCGGCCCGCGCCGGACGGCCGCGCTCGCCGGGGCCGCGGCCCTGGTCGTCGCCGTCACGATCATCTCCACCGTGCTGGCGCTGAGCGGCGGCGGCAACGACAAGACCGGCCATCCGGTCAGCGACTCCAAGCAGCCGGTGCCGCCCGCCAGCTCCGTCCCGAGCGCGTCCCCGACGCTGTCGGAGCGGATCGTCCCGACGCCGCAGGACACCGCGACCGGCCCGTACTCGCCGTCCCCCTCGCCGACCTACTCCGACACGCCGACCGGCACGCCGACGCCGACCCCGACGCCCACCGCGTCGGAGACGACCAAGGAGCCGACCCCCACCCCGACGCCGACCGAGACCGAGACCGACCCGCAGGAGCCGCCGGGACCCGGCGAACCCGGGACGGGCGGCCAGGGCGGCACGGGCACCGGCGGGTGATCGGGGCCGTCGAACCCGCGGGCACCGGGCGATGACCGGTGCCCGGCCGGCGGCCCCTCCGGGAAAACCGGGATTTCGCACGCGACAGGGTTTGTGGGCGTGACCGTAAGAAAGGCCACGCTCGCCGCGCCGCCCCGGCGGTCGGCTTTGGGGCGTTTCCTGGCTACGCTGGCGCGTGAGCGGCGCCACAATGAGGTGGCGAAGGGTCTCTAGGGGAGTTGTTGATGAGCGGCAGGCTCGATCAGGCGAAGGACGACCTACTCCGGCGGGCGGCGGAGACGTGCGCCCAGCGCCCGGGTGCCCGGAGCACGGACGTGGAGGAGACGGTCGGGTACCTTCGCCTCTACTACCGCCACGTCGCCCCCGAGGACCTGCTGGCGCGCGACCCCGCCGACATCTGCGGGCCCGCGATGGCCCACCGCCTGCTGGGCGAGGAGCGCCCGCAGGGCAGGGCCAAGGTCCGGGTGTTCACCCCGAACCTGGAGGAGCACGGCTGGGACCCCGGGCACACCGTCGTGCAAGTGGTCACTGACGACATGCCCTTCCTGGTCGACTCGGTCGTGATGGAGCTCAGCCGCCACCAGCTGACCACCCACCTGATCGTCCACCCGCTGCTGGGCGTGGACCGGGACGTGGCCGGGCAGCTCAAGGCGTTCCGCCACAAGCTCGACAGCCCCCTCGACCTGGACGAGTCATGGATCCACATCGAGGTGGACCGCACCAGCGACCGGGCCCGCCTGGACGAGCTGGAGCGCGACCTGCAGCGCGTCCTGCAGGACGTGCGGGCCGCCGTCGAGGACGAGGCCAAGATGCGCTCCCGCGCGGGCGAGATCGCGTTGTTGATCCGCGATGAGCCGCCGCCGCTGACCGAGGCCGAACTCGACGAGGGCGTCGAGTTGCTGGACTGGCTGGCCGACAGCCACTTCACCTTCCTCGGCTACCGCGACTACACCCTCACCGAGGACGGCACCGCCCTGCGCCCCGTGCCCGGCACCGGCCTGGGCATCCTGCGCAACGACAAGGGCGAGTCCGACAGCTTCGCCGCGCTGCCCCCCGAGGTCCGCGAGAAGGCCACCGAGAAGCGCCTGCTGCTGCTGACCAAGGCCAACTCCCGGGCCACCGTGCACCGCCCCGCCTACCTCGACTACATCGGCGTCAAGAAGTTCGGCGCCGACGGCCAGGTCGTCGGCGAGCGCCGCTTCCTCGGCCTGTTCACCCACGTCGCCTACAGCGAGTCGATCGCCAACGTCCCGGTCCTCAAGCGCAAGCTCGACCAGGTGCTGGACCGCGCCGGGTTCACCCCCGACAGCTACGACGGCCAGGACCTCGTCGAGATCCTGGAGACCTACCCCCGCGACGAGCTGTTCCAGGTGTCGGTCGACGACCTGCTGCCGATCTCGCTGGGCGTGCTGCGGCTGCGCGAGCGCCGCCAGCTCAAGCTGTTCCTGCGCAAGGACCTGTACGGCCGCTTCATGTCCTGCATGGTCTACCTGCCCCGCGACCGCTACACCACCAAGGTCCGGCTGAAGATCCAGGAGATCCTGCGCACGGCGTTCGAGGGCGTCAGCGTCGACTACAGCGCCAACGTCAGCGAGTCCCTGCTGGCCCGGCTGCACGTCGTGGTGCGCGGCGAGCGCGGCCGCCCGCTGCCCGACGTGGACGTCGAGGGCCTGGAGGCCCGGCTGACCGCCGCGACCCGCTCCTGGGCCGACGACCTGGCCGACGCCATCGTCGAGCAGTGCGGCGAGGAGCGCTCGGGCGCCCTGGCCCGCCGGTACGGCGAGGCCTTCCCCGAGGGCTACAAGGCCGACTTCCCCGCCCGCACCGCCGTGTCCGACCTCAAGCGGCTGGACGCCCTCGACGACACCCACGACACCTCGATCAACCTGTACGAGCCGTACGGCGCCGGACCCGGCGAACGCCGCCTGAAGATCTACCGGCTGGGCGAGCCGATCACCCTGTCCCGGGTGCTGCCGCTGCTGCAGAACATGGGCGTCGAGGTCATCGACGAGCGCCCTTATGAGATCAGGCCCGCCGACCGGGGCCGCGCCTGGATCTACGACCTGGGGCTGCGCTACCGGCCGTCCGCCAACGTCCCCGAGGACACCACCAAGGAGCTGTTCCAGGACGCCTTCACCGCGCTGTGGCGCGGCGAGATCGAGAACGACGGCTTCAACGCGCTCGTCCTGCACGTCGGCCTCACCTGGCGGCAGGCGATGATCCTGCGCGCCTACGCCCTCTACCTGCGGCAGACCGGCAACGCCTTCTCCAAGCGCTACTTCGAGCAGGTGCTGCTGAGCAACGCCTCCATCACCCGGCTACTGGTGCGGCTGTGGGAGAGCCGCCTCGACCCGTCCCTGGCGGGCGGCGAGGAGGAGCGCAGCGCCGGGATCGCCGAGGAACTGCACGGCGAGCTCGACGACGTCGCCAGCCTCGACGAGGACCGCATCCTGCGCGCCTACCTGTCGATGATCCAGGCGACCCTGCGCACCAACCACTACCAGCGCAAGCCGTACCTGGCGCTGAAGTTCGACCCCGAGCGGATCCCCGACCTGCCGCAGCCCAGGCCCACGTTCGAGATCTACGTGTACTCGCCCCGGGTCGAGGGCGTCCACCTGCGGTTCGGGTCCGTGGCGCGCGGCGGCCTGCGCTGGTCCGACCGCCGCGAGGACTTCCGCACCGAGATCCTCGGCCTGGTCAAGGCCCAGGCCGTCAAGAACACGGTGATCGTCCCGGCCGGGGCCAAGGGCGGCTTCGTCGGCAAGCAGCTGCCCGACCCCGCCGACCGCGAGGCGTTCACGCAGGCCGGGATCGCCTGCTACAAGGACTTCATCTCCGGGCTGCTGGACCTCACCGACAACCTCGTCGACGGCAAGGTCGTCCCGCCGCCCAGCGTCGTCCGCCACGACGGCGACGACACCTACCTCGTCGTCGCCGCCGACAAGGGCACCGCCACCTTCTCCGACATCGCCAACGAGGTCGCCGCCTCCTACGGCTTCTGGCTCGGCGACGCGTTCGCCTCCGGCGGCTCCGTCGGCTACGACCACAAGGCCATGGGCATCACCGCCCGCGGCGCCTGGGAATCGGTCAAGTACCTGTTCCGCTCGCTCGGCACCGACATCCAGAACGAGGACTTCACCGCCGTCGGCATCGGCGACATGTCCGGCGACGTCTTCGGCAACGGGATGCTGCTGTCCCGGCACACCAGGCTCGTCGCCGCCTTCGACCACCGGCACGTCTTCGTCGACCCCGACCCCGACCCCGAGAGCTCCTTCGCCGAACGGGAACGGCTGTTCGCGCTGCCGCGCAGCACCTGGGCCGACTACGACGCCAAGCTGATCTCCAAGGGCGGCGGCGTCTTCCCCCGCACCGCCAAGTCCATCCGCATCACCCCGCAGATGCGCGTCGCGCTGGGCATCGCCGACGACGTCAAGGCCATGACGCCGTTCCAGCTCATCCACGCCGCCCTCTGCGCCCCCGTCGACCTCCTCTGGAACGGCGGCATCGGCACCTACGTCAAGGCGTCCCTGGAGAACCACGCCGACGTCGGCGACAAGGCCAACGACACCGTCCGCGCCGACGCGCCCGACCTGCGCTGCAAGGTGATCGGCGAGGGCGGCAACCTGGGCCTCACCCAGCTCGCCCGGATCGAGTTCGCCCGCGCCGGCGGCCTGGTCAACACCGACTTCATCGACAACTCCGCCGGAGTCGACACCTCCGACCACGAGGTCAACATCAAGATCCTGCTCGACCAGGTCGTCCGCGACGGCGAGCTCACCCGCAAGCAGCGCGACGGCCTGCTGACCGAGATGACCGACGAGGTCGCCGAACTGGTGCTGCGCGACAACTACGCGCAGAACGTCGTCCTCGCCGCCTCCCGCGCCCAGGCGTCCTCCATGCTCCACGTCCACGCCCGCTACCTGCGCAAGCTGGAACGCGACGGCAAGATCGACCGGCGGCTGGAGTTCCTGCCCGACGACAAGGCCCTCGCCGAACGCCGCCAAGCCGGTCTCGGCCTCACCGGCCCCGAGTTCTCGGTGCTGCTCGCCTACGGCAAGCTCACCCTCGACCACGAGCTGATCGCCTCCAACCTGCCCGACGACCCGTACCTGGAGTCCTGGCTCGTCGACTACTTCCCGACCCCGCTGCGCGACCGGTTCCGCGCCTACATGGACCGCCACCCGCTGCGCCGCGAGATCATCACCACCGCCGTGGTGAACGACGTCGTCAACAACAGCGGCATCACCTTCGGCTTCCGCGTCAGCGAGGAGACCGGCGCGTCCTCCCAGGACATCGCCCGCGCCTACCTGGTCGCCCGCGAGGTCTTCGACATGCCCCGCTTCTGGCGCTCGGTCGAGGGCCTGGCCCACCAGGTCGACGAGTCCACGCAGATCAAGATGCTGCTGGAGGCCCGCAAGCTCACCGAACGCGGCGCCCGCTGGCTCCTGCACAACCGGCGCCCCCCGTTCGACATCCGCGAGAACATCGACTTCTTCTCCAAGGGCGCCGTCACCCTCGGCTCGCAGCTGCCCAAGCTCCTCGTCGGCCTCGACCTGGCCGCCTTCGAGCAGCGCCGCGACGAGTTCGCCGAACGGGGCGTCCCCGACGAACTCGCCGAGCAGTGCGCCATGCTCGTCCCGGCGTACTCCACCTTCGACCTCGTCGGCATCGCCCACGAGACCGGACGCCCGGTCGAAGAGGTCTCCGAGGTCTACTTCGACCTCGCCGACCGCCTCCAGCTCTCCCGCCTCCGCGAACGCATCATCGCGCTGCCCCGCGACGACCGCTGGCGCTCCATGGCCCGCTCCGCCCTCCGCGACGACCTGTACGCCGCCCACGCCGCCCTCACCCGCGACGTCCTCGTCACCAGCGAACCCGGCGCCCAACCCGAAGAACGCATGGTCCACTGGGCCGACAAGAACCGCACCGCCGTCTCCCGAGCCCAGCTGACCCTCTCCGAGATCTGGGAGAGCGACAGCTTCGACCTGGCCACCCTGTCCGTAGCCCTGGGCGCCATCCGCACGTTGGTGACAGCCAGCAGTCTGTGACCTTGTGGAGGGGCGACCCTCCACACCACCCGGGCGGGGCGAGCGCTCCCTGCGCTCGCCCGGGGGCTCGCTCCGGGAGCGGTCACCCCGGTGGGGGCCAGCCCCCACGCCCCCGGCAGGGAGGGCTCCGCCCCCCTGCACCCCCCGGCTGTGTTCATCTGGGGGGCCACCCCCCAGACCCCCGGGCAGGGCGGGCGCACCCGTCCGCTCGCCTGGGGGCTCGCTCTGTTTACCTGGGGGGCCACCCCCCAGACCCCCGGGCAGGGCGGGCGCACCCGTCCGCTCGCCTGGGGGCTCGCTCCCGGACACACCCACCCCGGTGGGGGGCCAGCCCCCCCCACCCCCCCGGCGGGGCTCCGCCCCACACCCCGGCAAAGGGCTCCGCCCCCTGCACCCCCACCACCTACCCCTGGAGATTCGCATTACCTTCCAGGTCCACGCCTCGATCAATCCCACGGCGGAGCTCGGACAGGGGTGGGTTCGGCCCTTAGCGGGAAGCTCTCCGGACCTTCTCCAAGGACTCCCCCAGGGATGCGGGCCACCAGCATCGCCTGGCCCCACACATGGCCAGATTCCGCCCGGGGTAATCGCGAAGCGTTTGTCAGCGACCAAGCTTTCCGGGCAGGCGAATGTGTGTCAGCTGCCGGAGTTCGGCCATTGGCGGCCGGGGGTGCGGGCGGCGAATTCGCCTTCCCAGAACAGGGCGGCCGACCGGTCGGCCTCGGAGCATCCGCATTCCCGCGCGTGGCGGGTCAGCGACGCCGTGCGGCGGGCCACTGCCGAGGCGCGTACCGCCGTGCACCAGCAGTGGTGGGCCGTGGCCGCGCCGCTCGTCGGGCTGATCGCCGGGAGGGCCTCGACGCAGTCGCACAGCGGAGATCCGCGCATTTCCAGCTCGTCCGCGATGGCCTCGCGCTGCGCCTCTCTCATGCCCACCATCCTTACGCGTCCCGCCGCGCGATGGGACGTTATCCGCAGGTCAAGTGGCCTACCTGGGCAAACCCGGGGGAAGGCGGCCTAAACGAGGTGGCCGACATTCGCCACAATAGTCCTTTCGCAGGGTGACCGATCGGTCACCCTGCGAGGATTGCTTGCGTTCGGTCGGGTGCCGGACGGGTCCGCTTCTGTTGACCGCTGCGGTGGAGCCGCTCCGGCACCCGACGGCCTACCTGTATCAGAACGGCCCGTGACGCACCACGGCCGGGCCCATAAAGCCTTGTTGCCGGCCCCGTGGCAACCGCAACGGCGACCGCGAAAACTGTCCGGCCCGTAGCGGAGCGCCAGCGGAGTGGAGGGACGGGCAGGCGGCGGGGAGCGGGTCCGTAGCGAGCCCCCAGGCGAGTGGAGGAGGCGCTTCGCGCCGTATCGGGGGGCGTGGGGGGTCGTCCCCCCACAATGAAACGCCCCTCCACGATTACGAGTGCTCTTGTTGCCGCATCCAGCGGATTTCGGCTTCGATGAACTCGTCGATGTCGCCGTCCAGCACGGAGGTGGGGTTGCCCGCTTCCACGCCGGTGCGCAGGTCCTTGACGATCTGGTAGGGGTGCAGCACGTAGTTGCGGATCTGGGTGCCCCAGCTGGTGGTGGTCTCGCCGCGGAGTGAGGAGATCTTCTCGGCCTCCTCCTGGCGCTTGCGCTCCAGGAGCTTGGCCTGGAGGACGCCCATCGCGGTGGCCTTGTTCTGGAGCTGGCTGCGCTCGTTCTGGCAGGAGACCACGATGCCGCTCGGGATGTGGGTGATGCGGACGGCCGAGTCGGTGGTGTTGACGCCCTGGCCGCCGGGGCCCGAGGAGCGGTAGACGTCGATCCGCAGGTCGTTCTCGTCGATGTCGATGTGGTCGCTCTGCTCGACGACCGGGACGACGTCCAGGCCGGCGAAGGAGGTCTGGCGGCGGCCCTGGTTGTCGAACGGGGAGATGCGGACGAGGCGGTGGGTGCCGTGCTCGCCGCGGAGGGTGCCGTAGGCGTAGGGGGTCCGCACCGTGAAGGTGGTGGACTTGATCCCGGCCTCTTCGGCGTAGGAGGTCTCGTAGACCTCGGTGGGGTAGCCGTGGCGTTCGGCCCAGCGCAGGTACATCCGCTGGAGCTGCTCGGCCCAGTCGGCGGCGTCGACGCCGCCGGCCTGGGCGTTGATGGTGACCAGCGCCGCGCGCTCGTCGTACTCGCCGGACATCAGCGTGCGGACCTCGAGCTGCTGGATCGCCTTGTGCAGCGCGGCCAGCTCGTCGTCGGCCTCCTTGCGGGTGTCCTCGTCGTCCATCTCGCCGGCCAGCTCGTAGAGCGTGGCCGCGTCGTCGAGGCGCTGGCGCAGGCCCTCGACCCGGTTCAGCTCGCTCTCCAGGTACGACAGCCGGCGTGTCACCGTCTGGGCGCGCTCCTGGTCGTTCCACAGGTCGGGGTCGGCGGACTGCTCGCGCAGCTCGGCGATGTCACGCCGCATGCCGTCGAGGTCCAGCACCTGCTCGATGCCGGACAGGGTCGAGCCGAGCTCCTTGAGCTGTTCTTCGGGTTCGATGCCTGCCACACCCCGAGCTTATCGCCGTCCCGGCAGTGCGCGAGCGACCGATACTCCGGTCCGCGCTCCGGTCCCCGCCCGTTGGATGGCACAATCACGGGATCGATCACTGCCGCGGGCGCGTTCTCCGGGCGTGGGATCGGTTCGTCAGGTGCCGGGGGAGAGGTCGGGTTCGGGCGTCATGAGGACTGCGCGGAGAACCTCGCTGCTGGTGGCGGCGCTGGCGGCGGTGCCGTTCGCGGCCGCCGGGTGCGCGGGTGAGAAGCCCGAGGCGCGGCCGACGACGGTGGTCACGGCCACGAAGGAGGAGCCGGAGCCGCTGACGCTGGAGGTGGCGCGCCGGGAGTTCCGGACGTTCGTCACCAACGAGGACGTGGCCCGCGCCGCCGGCGACGAGCGGCTGGCGCTGACGTGGGTGTCGGACGGCGAGTCGCCGCTCACCGCCAACGAGTACCGCAAGGCGGCCTTCGACGGCGATCCGGTGCGCCGCTACGTGTACGGGGCCCCGAAGCTGTACGTGCCGAAGCTGCGGCCCGAGGTGTACCCGCAGTGGTTCGTGGCGTCGGTGCCGCGGAGCGTGCGCGGCGAGGACAAGGGCACCCGCACCGCGATCATGGCGTTCGTCCTGCGGGCGCCGGGGGAGCGGTGGACGCTGAGCCTGGCGTCGACGCTGGCGCCCAAGGCGAAGGAGCCGAAGGTCGTCCTGGACGCGCAGGGGTACGCGACGGCGCTGACGACCTCGGACACCTCGGTGCTCATCCGGCCCCGGGAGGTGCCGGGCATCCACGCGACCGTGGGGGCGGAGGGGTCCGACAGCGTCGCGGCGAAGGTGATGAGGTCGGGGCCGGTCACCACCGGCTACTACGACGCGGCGCGCAAGGCCAAGCGGCGGGCGAAGACGAAGGATCTGACGCTGTCGGTCGTGATCACCGCGACCCCGTACCCGATCTTCCAGCTGCGCACCGAGGACGGCGGCGGGCTGGTGCTGTACTCGCTGTACCGCAACAGCGTGACGAGGGTCGCCGACGAGGAGGACGAGACGGCCAAGCCGCCGATCACGCCGGAGATCGCGCATCTGCTCGACGACGGGACGGTCGAGGGCAACGAGATCCATGTCTCGGAGACGCTGCAGTTCGCGGCGCTCGATCCGGCGCGTCCCGAGAAGGACGAGGGGGACGGCGAGGGCGAGGGCGGGGACGGCGCCGCGCCGCAGCCTCCCAAGGCCGATGTGATCGCCGACGCCGGCGGGGTGTACAAGGCCACCGCGCCTCCCATCCGGAAGCCGCCCAGCTGATTCGGCGCGGTGGCGGGTGCGGGGCTCAGTACAGGCGCTGCAGGACGAGCGCGACGAAGAACAGGGCTACCAGCCCGGCCAGGACCAGCGCGGGCGGGATGGACGGGCCGTGCTCGTGCATCTCGTCCCGGGCGTTCCGGCAGGTCGGGCAGCGGCCCTCGACCACCGGACCCGAGCACCGGGCGCAGATCAGATGTTCGCAGCTCATATGGCCGTCTCTCTCGATCGGGAAGTTCCTGTCACTGAGAACTTTAAGCGTGATTCCGCAGCAATCCGCATGACCGGGCTGTAAAGTCCTGGACCAGGCCGGGGCCCTGCCGGGTCGAGGCGGTGCACTCCCACCTCTACACTGCACGGGGCCGCACGGTTCGCCGGTCGCCGCGGGTTTCGGTTACCGCGGTCGGGGCCGGAGCGCTTAGAGTCGGCGGCCTGCGGTTCGGCGCCCCGGACTCGCAGCCCGCACCCGCCACTGGAGGTGACGTATCAGCCGGAAGGGCGGCTGTATGATGCCGCCTCAGGCAGGTTGACGGACATCGTCGACGGACTGGAGCAGGTACGGACGCCGGACCTTCGCGGGTCCGTCCCGTCGCGGGCAGCGGTCGCCGGGCGCGCAAGGATCCCGGCGGGCGAGGGCCTGCGAGCAGGGTCGGGGCGACCGGCCGGTGACGCTGTCCACGGCCGTGTCCGCGCCCCCGGGCCGTCCGTGACCGGTCCGCCGTCCGTCCGCGAGCCGCAGGGCCCGCGCACCGGACTCACCGACCGCTACAGGAAAACTACCGTCCGCACATCGGGACGACAAGAGATATAGACGCGATTCCTCCCGTACGTGACCGCGCGGGTCCTTCGCAAGAATGGTGCTGAACCACCGTGATGCAGCCATGATCCATTTCGACAACGTCACCAAGGCCTATCCGACCCAGAACCGGCCCGCCCTGCAGCATGTGAACGTCGCCATCGAGAAGGGCGAGTTCCTGTTCCTGGTCGGCCCGTCCGGTTCGGGGAAGTCGACCTTCCTCCGGCTGATCCTGAAGGAGGAGCGTCCTTCCCAGGGGCACGTCCACGTGGCGGGCAAGGACCTGAGCCGGCTGAGCAACTGGAAGGTGCCGCACCTGCGCCGCAGGATCGGCTGCGTGTTCCAGGACTTCCGGCTGCTGCCGAACAAGAACGTCTTCGAGAACGTCGCGTTCGCCCTGGAGGTGATCGGCAAGCCACGGCGCTTCATCGCCAAGGTGGTGCCCGAGGTCATCGACCTGGTCGGCCTGGAGGGCAAGCAGCACCGGATGCCCGACGAGCTGTCCGGCGGCGAGCAGCAGCGCGTGGCCATCGCGCGGGCGTTCGTCAACCGCCCGATGATCCTGCTGGCCGACGAGCCCACCGGGAACATCGACCCGGCGACCTCGATCGGCATCATGAAGGTGCTGGACCGGATCAACCGGACCGGGACGACCGTGGTCATGGCCACGCACGACGCCGCGATCGTCGACGCCTTCCGCAAGCGCGTCGTCGAACTGGAGGACGGGCGCGTCGTCCGCGACCAGTCCCGCGGCGTCTACGGCCAGGCCTACTAGCCAGGCGAAGCCCGGGGGTCCGTCCCCGGAAGGAACAACTGACCTGGGCGAAGCCGGGGTCTGGGGGTCCGCCCCCGGAAGGGACACCGACACCGGCCCGCGCGGGATGCGGGAACCGGCCGAAAGAGACCAAGCACGCATCTGAACCGAGGGTCCGCGACGGGCGTATGACATCCGGGCGCCGCCGCTCGACCGGGCGCATGGCGTAGCCTGCACCGGACCCACGCTCCCAGCGGGGCACAGGCGATCAAGGACAGCGAGGCATGCGCGTACAGTTCGTTCTCCAGGAGATCTGGATCGGTCTCCGCCGGAACCTGACGATGACGATCTCCCTCGTCATCACCGTCGCCATCGCCATGGCGCTCTTCGGCACCGGCCTCCTCATCAGGCAGCAGGTCAACTCCTCCAAGACCTACTGGTACGACAAGGTCGAGGTCTCGATCTTCCTGTGCGCCCAGACCAGTTCCAATCCCAACTGCCAGAAGGCCGACGCCACCGACCAGCAGAAGCAGGACCTGAAGGCGGAGCTGGACAAGCTGCCGCAGGTGGCCGCGATCGAGTACGAGAGCAAGCAGCAGGCCTACGCCCGGTTCAAGGACCGGTTCGCCAGCACCCCCGGCTTCGTGCAGAGCGCGAAGGAGGGTGACATTCCCGACTCCTACCGGATCAGGTTGAAGAACCCGGAGGAGTTCAAGGGGGTCGCGCAGGCCGCGCTGGGCCGTCCCGGGGTCGACCAGGTGATCAACGAGCAGGAGATCCTGAAGAAGTTCTTCCGTATCCTGAACGGGCTGCAGTTCGCGTCGCTGTTCATCGCGCTGGTCCAGGTGATCGCCTCGGTGCTGCTGGTGGGCAACACGGTCCGGCTGTCGGCGTTCAACCGGCGCCGGGAGACCGGGATCATGCGGCTGGTCGGGGCGTCCAACACCTATATCCAGATGCCGTTCATCCTGGAGGGCGCGATCGCCGGGCTGATCGGCGGGATGTTCTCCTCGGTCCTGCTGGTGGCCAGCAAGATGCTGCTGATCGACCGGCTGGCCGGCAATATCGGCTTCGCCAGCCAGCTGGGCTGGGGGACGGTGATCGCGGTCATCGTGGTCTCGATCTGCTTCGGCGTGCTGCTGTGCGCGGTCGCCTCGTTCCTGACGTTGCGCCGTTATCTACGCATCTAGACTGACCGCATGTTCCGGTCGAGCGGCCGAATGCCGCGCGGGGCGGCCGTAGCCGTCGTCGTCATCTGCGCGTACACCGCCGGTGCGGTCCCCGGCGGCCCGCAGGGGCGGCCGGCCTCCGGTACGGCCCGTGCCTCGCTCCTCGACGAGACGGCGTGGCGGGTCGGTGACCGGGTGCCGGTGCCGTCCAGGGGCGACGGCGCCGTGGACGGGCCGGCGGTCGAGGACGTGCTGCACCGCCTGGGCGACCGGTGGGCGCGCTACTACTCGCCCAGCGAGTACGACGAGTTCCAGGGGCGGCTCGAAGGCCGCTACAGCGGTGTCGGCCTGTGGCTCGGCACCGGCGACGCCACGGCGGTCCCCGGCGAGGACGGCGGCGCGGTCCCGGTCCCGGCGGGGCGGGTGCTGGTGGCCGGGGTACGGCCCGGTTCCGTCGCCGAGCGCGCCGGGGTGCGCGGCGGCGACTCGATCGTCGCCGTCGACGGCCGGCCCGCCGGGGCCTGGGACGTCTCCCAGGTCTCCACGGCCCTGCGCGGCCGTCCCGGCACCCGGGTGCGGCTCACCGTCGGGCGGAACGGCCGCGAGCTCGGCTTCTCCCTGGTCCGCACGGCCGTGCGCGCCCACGACGTCACCGTGACCGAGGCCGGCGGACGCACCCGCCTGATCCGGGTCGAGGAGTTCACCCGCGGCGTGGGCCGGGAGGTCCGCGACGCGGTCACCGGCGGGCCCGGCGGACGCGGCGCCGCGGGCATCCTGCTCGACCTGCGCGGCAATCCCGGCGGCCTGCTGGAGGAGGCGGTGGAGACCGCCTCGGCGTTCCTCACCGACGGGCTGGTGGTGACCTACGAGCGCCCCGGCCTGCCCGCCGAGAAGCTCGCCGTGACCCGTCCCGGCGACCCGGCCGGCCCGGTGGTGGTGCTGGTCGACGGCGGGACGGCCAGCGCGGCGGAGGTGGTGGCCGGTTCCCTGCGTGATCGCGACCGCGCGGTGATCGTAGGATCGCGTACATATGGGAAGGGCTCGGTGCAGGAACCGGTGGAGCTGCCCGACGGCTCGGCGATCGAGCTGACCGTGGGTCGCTACCGCACGCCCGGCGGCCGTAACCTCGACGGGGTGGGCATCGAGCCCGACGTGCCGGTCCCCGCCGACCGCCCCCCCAGAGCGGCCGAGCAGCGCGGCCAGGAGGTGCTGCGCGGCCTGCTCGCGACGCTGCCGGACAGGAACCGAGGCTGAACGAGGCTGATGACCAGTGCCACGTGAGACAGGGCGGAAACTCATCGCCCAGAACAAGCGGGCCCGCTACGACTACCACATCGACGACACGTGGGAGGCGGGCATGGTGCTGATGGGCACGGAGGTGAAGGCGCTGCGCGCCGGCCGCGCCTCGCTCGCCGACGGTTACGCCCACGTCAGGGACGGCGAGGTGTGGCTGGAGAACGTCCACATCCCCGAGTACACCCAGGGCACCTGGACCAACCACGCCCCCCGCCGGCGCCGCAAGCTCCTCCTGCACAAGAAGGAGATCCAGAGGATCATCGCGAAGTCGTCCGAGCCGGGCTTCACGCTGATCCCGCTGGCGCTGTACTTCAAGGACGGCAAGGCCAAGATCGAGATCGGGCTCGGCCGCGGCAAGAAGTCCTACGACAAGCGCCAGGCCCTCGCCAAGCGCGAGGCCGACCGGGAGATGCAGCGCGCCCAGGCGGCCCGGTTCAGGGCGGGACGGTGAAGGTGCCGATGAGCTTCAGGTCCGACCGGCGGGGCCGCCTGGATCCCGCGCGTTCCCGGGTGCGCCGGGTGATCTCGGCGGCGGGCTGCGCCGTCCTCGTCGGCTCCGGGGCCGGCGCCTGCTTCGCCGAGCCGTCCGCGCTGCCGACCATGCGCGACTTCCTGATCGCCTGGCAGGTCGGCAACCACGAGGCCGCCGCCCGCAAGACCACCGGCGCCGACCGTGCCACCGTCGCCGCCGCGCTCGACCAGGTGCGCGGCCAGCTGGACGCGGCGTCGCTGAAGCTGGCGCTGGGCGCGCCCGTCCAGGCCGGGCAGGAGCGCGACGAACGCGACAAGGCCATCGAGAAGACCGGCGAAGCGGCCACCGCCCGCTTCTCGGTGAAGGTCGACCTGGGCGAGAACGGCGAGCCCTGGACCTACACCGGCCTCATGCACCTCAAGCGCATCAAGGGGCAGTGGAAGGTCCAGTGGGACCCGTCCATCATCAACCCCAACCTCAAGGCCGGGCAGCGCCTGGCCGTGGTGACCGAGGTGCCGCCCCGCGCCCCCATCCAGGACTCGGCGGCCCGCCCCCTGATCCGCAAGGTCAACGCCGACATCGTCGGGGTCTACCCGGGGCAGCTGCGCGACCCGAAGCGGACCGTCGACCAGATCACCCGGGCCGCCCGGGCCGACGGCGGCCAGCAACTGGACTCCGAGCGCCTCCTGGGCCGGGTCAGGTCCGCGCCGCCGAACGCGTTCCTGCCCCTGCTGACGCTGCAGCGTCCCGAGAGCAACGCGCTGATCCTGCGGCTGCGGCAGGTCCAGGGGCTGCGGTTCCAGCCCGTGCAGACGCCGATGGCCCCCGAACTGGCCCCCGAGCTGGTCGGCGGGCTCGGCCCCGCCACCGCCGACCGCCTCCAGCAGGTCGGCGCCCCGTACCAGCCCGGCGACACCATCGGTGTCAGCGGGCTGCAGCTGCTGCTGCAGCGCCGTCTCGCCGGGATCCCGACGGTACGGGTGGTGGCGCAGAACCCCGACGGCTCGGGACGGCAGGAGCTGCGCTCGTGGCCCGGCCAGAACCCGGCACCGGTCCGCACCACCCTCGACCGCAGGCTCCAGCCGCGCGCCGATCTGGCCCTGAGCGGCCTCAGGACGCCCGCGTCGATGGTCGTCGTCCGTCCCAGCACCGGCGAGGTCCTGGCGGTCGCCAACCACCTCACCGGCGGCCGCAACCTGGCCATGGAGGGCCGCTACCCGCCCGGGATGGCCTTCAGCGTCGTCTCGGCCGAGGCGCTGCTGAACGCGGGCCTGTCGCAGACCACCAAGGCCGACTGCCCCGCCACCACCACCGTGGGCGGCCGCACGTTCAGCAACCCCGGCGGCGGCGCCCGCAAGCAGGACACCCTCCAGATGCAGTTCGCCAACTCGTGCGCGACCACGCTGGCCGCCCTCAGCGGCCGGCTGAACGGCGACGCCCTGCTCGCCGAGGCCGGAAAGCTCGGGATCGGCAAGGACTGGGGCCTGTCGGCGCCCCACTTCTCCGGCTCCGTGCAGGCGCCGGCCAACGACGCCGAGAAGGCCGCCATCATGCTGGGCCAGGGCAAGGTCGAGGTGAGCCCCCTGGCGATGGCGCTGGTCGCCGGAGTGGTCGAGTCCGGCACGTGGCGCCCGCCCTACCTCCTGAACGACCCCCGCGACCCCCAGCAGGTGGCCGCGCAGCCGCTGAGCCCGGTGGCGACCTCCGACCTGAAGCTGCTGATGCGGCGCTCGGTCTTCGCCGGGGCGGCCAGGGACGCCGAGGTCGGCACCGGCGCCGTGGTGCGGGGCGTGGCCGCCACCGCCGACCAGAACGGCAAGCCGATCTCCTGGTTCGTGGGCTCCCGCGGCGACATGTCGTTCGCCATCGCCGTGGAGGGCAAGGTCAACGCCGCCAAGTTGGTACCCATCTTCCTCACCGGCGCCCCCGCCCGCTGACGGGCTTTGTGGTCTCTTTACGGCCGGGCCGCAACCCCGGTTGGGGTCCTGGGCGTCTTTACGGGTGACTGGGATTCCGCTTGGGGGGTTGCGGACTCAGTCGCCGTGATGAGACCAGAGCCTCGTCTCGGGGGAGGCTCTGCCGTCCGGACCGGCCCTGACCCTGCCGGTCGGCCCCGGTGAGCGAGCGACCCAGCTCGCCGCTCACCGGGGCATCACCGTGCCCGGGCGGGAATCCCGTTGGCATCCGAAGCGTTGTCCCTGTAGCGTCTCCTGCGGATGCTCCGGCATCCGCGTTGACAACTGAACATGGGGGTGACCGGCTTCGACTTCGGTAGGTCGAGCCAGGGGAAGCGGGTCGAGGGTTGCTGTCGTGACCTCGTAAATCCTGTGACAGCAAACCAATAACTGCCAACAAGAAGCAGTCTGAGTTCGCTCTCGCCGCCTGAGGCGAGTAGCGACTCTGTCAGCCCGGGTATGTCTCCGGCCCGGGGCCTGGCATCATCAGGGGACTTCACCTGCCCACCCGGTCGCGGGGTGAGCAGGAACATCTAACAGCGACTGAGCCCGCCGGCGACAGGCCTGCATGAGCGCCGGGGCTGAGAAAGCGATCCGCAGGCTGCACCCGGAGAAGCCCTGACTCATCACCGAAGGACGCGGGTTCGATTCCCGCCACCTCCACTCTGGACGACGCGGGGAGCAGGCCCTTCGGGCCTGCTCCCCGCGTCGTTTCGTTTGTGCCCATCGGGGCGCGACCCCCGAACCCCCCGCCCGTGAGGGCTTCGCCCCCACGGGCGGTGGATGCGGCCCGACCGGAACACCGGTCGGGCCGTTTTGGTCACCGTATCCCCGGATCTCAAAGCATTCAGCATGGCGTCTCGCACATCGCGGGCATCGCAGATCACGGCCGACATCCTCAAGTCGATCGCCGGCCCCGGGACGCACGTCGCGCTCTGGAAGCCCCGCCGACTTCGCCATGCGGATCGCCACGGTCCGAGCCGGTGACCTGCACGTCGAGGTCCTCGTCGGCCGGTCCCGGTCCCTACCGGGACTTCCTTGACGAGCACGGCCCTGGTCTGCACCACCTGCAGGTCCGGGGTGACGACCCGGCCGAGGCCGGCGGGCTGCTCGAGGCCGCCGGAGCGACCGTCCACATGTCCGGCCGCGTGGGCATCGACGGGAGCAGCGGGCTCGACTACGCGCTGTACGGAGGCGCGGCGCTCCGGCCACCTGGTGGAGGTGACCGTCGGCGACTGCGGGCGGCTCATGTCCGTTCTTCCTTACGAGATCGTGACCGGCGACTGAAGCCCGTGCCGCGGCGGTCCACCGGCAGCCGTCCATGCATGTGAGAGGCACGCCATGTCAGAGAAGAAGCGTTCGGTCATCGTCACGGGTGGCGCCCCGGCACCGGGTTGGCGAGCGCGCGGATGCTGGGCACGGACGGCTGGCGCACGCGGCCGATGAGCTGCGAGGCGCGGGGGCGGACGTCCCCTCCGCCCTCGCCGGCGACATCAAGGATCGCGGGCCGTCGCCGCCGCCGACCGGCTCGAACTCCGCGGCCTCGTCAACTGCGCGGCAGCGACCTTCCTCCGGCGGCGATGGACCTCGGTTCGGCGATCATCAGGGTCAACTGCGTGTGCCCCGGCATCATCGAACGCCGATCCGGACACGATCATCAAGGCGGTGGAGCGGCGCCAGCCCTGACGCCGGTGCGGGCATGACCGGAAGCACTGTCGTGGTGGACAAGGGGCTGAGCGCGTCCTGGCGTTACAGTCCGCTGGTCTCCTGAACGCCTGGCCGTCCTGGTTCCCCCCCGATACCCAGTCTTCGCTACGCGGACTGCGACTGCGCTCGGGCTGGGCGAGCGGGCGACACGCCCCGGCTCGCCGTTGATCATTCCTCGCGACGAGCCGTCAGGATCAACGGCGAGGCGCTCGTGACCGTGCCGCGCCGCCGAGTCCGTGCAGCTGTCCCTCGAACGCGTGGTGAAGTTCGCGCCGCACAGGACAACCGCGGCCGGCGCGTCGCTTGTCGGGTTCGGCCGCCTTGAGCGGCTCCGCAGCCCGCGCCGGGCGATGACACCTGCCTGGCGCTCTTCAACGCGTGCCGGGACGCCGTCCGCGGAGGATGCGGAGCCGGAGCCCGGCTGGCCGGACAGGCCGTTGACACGGTGCTGACGCCGCGGGAGCGGAAGTCGCGGAGGGGAACTCGGCAACAAGGAAAACGCAGAGCGGCTGGTGGTCGCCCAGCGTACCGCCGAGGGGCATGCCGAGTGCATATTCAAGTCACGCACGCGGATCGCCGTGTGGATCTTCGAGCATGGCTCTGGTCGATCTCGCGCGTTCTCGACTGCACATTCCAGATCCGCTGTGATCCACGGGAGTCAATGAGCGAATGGTGCCACCACCCACTGGCAACCGAATGGCGGGATCATGAGACGTCGTCTGCCCTGTCGTCCGGAAGTGGCTATTCAGTCCACAAATTTCTGATATGGGGCTACGCTGCACCCTACCGACGCCTCAACGGAGAGGACGAAGCCGATGCCGAAAAGGATCACGACCTACCTGATGACCGAAGCGGATTATCGCGAACTCGAAACCGTGATCCACGGCACCGAGAACGCCGGGATCTGCGTGGCGATCGCACTCGACTGGCTGACGCTCGTGTACACCACTGACACCGCCCCCGCGGCCTTCGCGGGGCAAAACCTGCGGCAATTGGCCGCCCAGCAGCTGGAGTACCGGAGGATCGCCGAGGAACGGAACGGCGACGCCGGCCTCATCGAGTACGCCGCATCGCGCGGATTCACGGTCGAGCGGAAGCAGACCCGCAAGATCGCCGATGACGGAGAGTTTGATCCGTTCGACGCCCTGGACGACAACACCGGCTATCTCCTCTGCTTCACCGAGTCCTCGATCGGGCGGCGACTCGGCCATACCGCCGCCCTCTTCAAGGAAGGTGAGAAGATCTACATCCGGGATCAGAACATCGGTCAGATGGAGGTCGACGGCGAGGGCCGGCTTCACGAGAAATACCAGGACGTGATGATGGCGCAATGGAAAGAGGTGAACAAGCAGCGGGCCCTGGCCAAAAAGGATGAGAACGCCAAAGTGACCTCGCCCGAATACCGCTACCTGACGGTGTATTCCGCGCGCCGAGGCTGAGCGGCCGGGCCTCGGGGCTCCTTCCCGAGCCATACCGTTGGTCGGGGCGTGGAGCGACCCAACGACCGGTGTTCTGTCGGCGGGTCGGCGTGGTGGCCCGGCTGCGATAAATGCGGTCAATCGAATGGAACCCGAAGCTGCGCTTCCAGGTGGGCGCGACCTGCTCCTTGGCGGAGTGCGTGATCACGATGGTCGCGTCCAGATCCACTGGGATCAAGGCACCGCCTGCTCCCAGATCGTGCACCGCCCTTGGTGCTTTGACCTGCGGTGAAAGCGGAAGGCCAGGGATCGGGTGGTGCATCCGCAAAGGTACTGGGACTGCGGTAGTCCATAGAAAGCTGCTACTGAGGCGGTCGCCCGCCTTGCGGGGGACGCCCCACGGGCGGTGGGTGCGGCCTGACCCACCGGTCGGGCCGTTTGGTCACCGGATCCCCGGATCTCAAAGCATTCCCGTGCGGGCGGCCGTCTGCGATCCGCGGTGATGAGGCGGTTTCTTGGTGACCGGTACGTTTGGCCAGTGACAAACGATCGCCTGGCCGAACAGCCATGGAGGTGGAACGTGGGGGTTGCGCCGCGTTGGCTGCTCGTCGGGCACACCGGTACGCCGCAGTACCCCGATGAGGAAGCCGTGGCGGTGTGCGCCGACATCGACGGGCTGTTCGTCGATCTGCCGCCTCGTCCGCGGGAACGCTTCACCCTCCTGGGGTGTGTGCCGGACGGGGTGCTCACCGCGGCACTCGATCGGCCGACCCAGAATCCCGATCCCGAGGGTGCGTGGGCAGGCGACCTATGGGTGTCGGCCAAGCCCGACGATCCGGCGGTGCGGCGCGGCTGGTTGGGCGAACGACTGCTCGACGTGATCGTCCTGGGCCACCGGCCGTCACGGGACTGGCCGGGGCGTGTCGACCTCGAGCTGGAGGGCTTGGCCGATGTCGACGACCGTACGGACGGCATCGCTCGTCCGGACGACGTCACCGGATTCGCGCTGACCGATCCCGACGGTGCGCCATGCGGGACCTGCGCCGACGTCACCGGCCTCTTCCGGGAGCCGGCCGAGCCCCCGGTACCGCAGGTCATCCTGATCGGCTGCCGGCCCGAGCCGCCGCTGCTGGACGCGATCGCCGCACTACCGCGGTCCACGAAGGCCGCTCAGCGCCGCCGCCGGGTGTCCGCGCAGGTGGGAGCCGTTGCCGCCGACGGCTCGGTGACACCCCTGATCGACTGCGGTGTGTCCGGGACGATCGTGGCGTGCGTGCCGTCCACACACGGCGCCGGCCTCCTGGACGTGACCATCGCCGGCAACGCAGAACCACGTCCGGCCGGCACACGCGGCATTCTGGACCTGTGGTTCACCGGCCGACCCACGCGGCGCAACCTGTGGGGCGACTACGACCGGACGCTGCGGCACGAGTGGGCCGGCGTGGCGCTGGCCCATCATCGCTCCGACGTCCCCGATCGTCCGGCAGGGACCGCGTTCGACCTCGACGGCCGTTTCGTCACCGACGTCGAGGGCTTCTACTGCGCCATCGGTGAGGCCATCAACGGTCCGGGTGGCTACTTCGGCTGGAACCTGGACGCCTTCGATGACTGTCTGAGCGGGAAGTGGGGAGTCCGCGCGCCGTTCCGCCTGGTCTGGCACGACTCGGCAGTAGCCCGCGAACGCCTGGTGGCAGGCTACGACCGTCATCGACACGGCCCTGCGGTCACCCTGGAGTATCTCCTGCGCATGTTCACAGAACACGGCGTTGAGGTCGAACTGCCCGGACGAGTCCGTCCAGATCGGTGACGACCATCTCGAAGCCGGAGGTTGCGGGCGTGCCGGTCAGCCGGACGCATATATCTCTGACCAGGTCGTATGTGTTCGAGCAGGACGTGATTACCTTTACGAGTCGCCCCCAATGTTTTCCGGGGGGTGCGCCGCCACGATCGTGCGGCCTGGTCGGGATCTCGGGCTGGGTGTTCTGCTTCAGCCGAGCGGTTTGTCGCAGTAGCCGTCGGGCGGGCTGCCCCACGCTATCCACAGGACGACCAGCGCGATCAGCATGATGATTCCCGCCACGGTGATGAGCGTGGGCACGGTGTTCTCAAACCGTCGCAGCCTCGTCGACCGGCTGAGTAGGGCGTGGGCGGCGACGGCCAGCGCGCCGCATAGTGCGGCCAGTGGCGGCATGACCAGGAACCCGACGATGCCCAGGAAGTTCATGACGAAGGCCCCGCCCGGTCCAGGGCCGCTTTCGCAGATTCTCCACGAGCCCCCGATCGCCAGGTAGGAGACGATCGCGGCGCCTATCCCGGCGAGCAGGAAGAACGCTACGACCCGTCCTCCCCATTTGCGTTTCCGGTGCACCGGCCACGTCGGGGCGCCGCGATTCGTGGTCATGTCGACAGCTTCTCGGAGAAGCGTGCGATCGCCTACGGGGATCGCACGTTCTCCACGGTATCCGCACGAAGTGTCCCGCGAATGTCCTCGGGAGCTACCTGCGTGCGATGGGCATGTACGTCGGGGTGGGGTCCGTGGTCAGGAACGCCTGGACGATGGCGCGCACCGTTTCGGGGTGCTCCATCAGCAGCAGGTGACTGGCGTTCGGCAGCACGGCCAGTTCGGCGGTGGGCAGTGCCCGGTAGAGCGCCACGGTGTGGTCGAGGGTGACCAGGTCGTCGTCCCCGGCCAGCACCAGGGCACGGGCCGTCACCGCGCGCAGGTCGGCCGGGCCCGGCCCGGTCGCGGCCGCATCCGCGATCTTGCGGACGACGATCGGGAAGTGGTCGCGGCCGTCGGGCGACACCTCGGCGTAGGCGTCGACGATCTCGGCGGGCATCGGGCCCTCCGCCGACGGTTTGAAGATCAGCCCGTCCAGGTCGTAGGCCGTGCTGATCAGGACGAGGCGCTCGACCAGGTCGGGGCGGAGCATCGCCGTCCACAGCGCGACCGTGCCGCCGGCGCTGTAGCCCACCAGCCGGGCCGGACCGCCGACCACGCGTTCGAGGAAGGCGATCGTGTCCCGCGCCATGAGCTCGATGGTGATCGGGCCGGGGGCGTCGGGTGTACGGCCGTGGCCGCGCCGGTCGGGCAGGTAGAGCCGGAACGTGTCGGCGAGTCCGTCGAGGTTGCCGGTGAAGCAGCGGCCGTCGGTCATCCCGCCGTGCAGCAGCACCACCGGGTCGCCCGCGCCGCGCTCGTCATGCCACATGTCAACGATGTCGGTCATGCACTACATACGGGACGGCGTCCCCGGATTCATCGGCAGCCCGAACAACGCGAACAGGGACGGGTCGAGGTAGGTCGTGGTGCTTGCGATCAATCCGTCGCGGACGTCCAGGACGACCAGGCCGAACGCCTTCCCGTCGCGGTACTGCGCGAAGGCCGCCGAGCCGTTGGCCGCGGTGCGGACCAGCCGGTCGCCGGCGCACGCGCCGCCCGCGCCCAGCAGGGCCGCCCGGATCGCCTCCCTGCCGCTGAGCCACCAGGCGAACGGCGGCATCGACATGGTGGCGTCCTCGTGGAGCAGCGACACCAGGCCGTCGACGTCGTAGGCGGTGAACGCCTTGACGTACCGCTCGAGCAGGTCCTCGTCGATCTCGTTGGACGGGCGCCGCGCGGACATGGCGGCACGCGCGCGCTGCAGGGCGCTGTTGACTGCGGCCGGGCTGGTGTCGAGCAGCGCGGCCGTCTCCTCCGCCGTCCAGCAGAGCACCTCGCGCAGGATGAGGACGGCCCGCTGGCGCGGCGGCAGTGCCTGGAGGGCGGCGACGAACGCCAGCCTGATCGTCTCGCGCTCGGCGGCGAGCTCGGCCGGGTCGGGCAGCGCGAGCCGGTCGGGGATCGGCTGGACGAACGCGGCGGCGTCCAGCGGCGCACCGAGCGGACCCCCGGACGGGCCGAGATCCATCGCGAGCGCGCGGCGCTGCACGCTGCGGGTCATGTCAAGGCAGACGTTGGTGGCGATCCTGTACAGCCAGGTGCGCAGCCGCGCCTTGCGTTCGTCGAACCGGTCGGCGTTCTTCCAGGCGCGGACGAAGGTCTCCTGAACGGCGTCCTCGGCCTCTGCGGCACAGGCGAGCATCCGGTAGCAGTGGGCGGTCAACTCCACCCGGTGCGCTTCCAGCCGCTCCTCGAACACCACCCGGCCACACTAATCGCCACAGGGTGGGCGCCGGTGCTCCCGGCACTGCGGTGGCTCCCCCCGGAGCCGGCGATGCGTTTCGGGATCTCCTGTTCCCGCCGCGCGAGAGACCGGAATGCCGTCCCGAACGCCCTCGTCCGTGTGGTCTGGCAGGGTGGTGGGGACGGGTCGGACCTATCGCCGTGCGCCGGAGATCTTGGGTCGTGGAAGTTTCGGTGGAGATGTGGGAGCGGCTGCATGCCGCGGGCAGCGAACGGCGGTTCGAGGCGGAGAAGGTCGTGCTCCGGCAGGGGGATCCGCCCACGCACGTCCTGCTGCTGGTCTCGGGACGGGTGAAGGTGTCGCTCTCTTTGCCCGGCGGTGAGGTGCTCCTGCTGGCTCTCCGGGGCGTGGGGGAACTGATCGGGGAGATCGCCGTGCTGGGCGGGGACGAGCGCTCGGCGACCGTGGTCACGATCGAGCCGTGCGTCATGCGGATGCTGCCGGCCGACCGGTTCCGGGCTTTGGTGCGTTCGTCGGGCCTGGAGACCGAACTGCTGCAGCGGGCGATGCGGCGTATCCGCGAGGGCGAGGCGTGGCGGGCCGAGACGGCGGCGCTGCCCGCGGGGCCGCGGGTCGTACGGGCGCTGGTACGTCTGGCGGTCCCCGGGCGGGGCGGGCCGGTGGACGTGGGCCTCGGCCAGAGCGAGATCGGCCAGGCCGTGGGCCTGTCCCGCAGCGTGGTGGCCGCTGAGCTGGGCAAGCTGCGTGACCAGGGGATAGTCCGGACCGCCCGGCGCAGGATCGTCATCACCGACCCGGAGCGGCTGCGGGCGCTGGCCGAATCGGGTCGCTGGAATGTCTGATATCCGACACTCGTGTCAACGGAGAGTCGGCATGGTGGTGGAGAACCCGCCGCCTCCCTGGAGACACCGCCGTGGAACAGTTTCGCGCCCTGCTCGTCGTCGACGCCGAGAAGTTCAGCGCACACCCTGACAAGAAGCTGCCCGACGTCCACCTGGAGATCCGGCGCGTCCTGGGAAAGGCGTGCCAGGCCAGCGGGCTCGGTGAGGCGTGGGAGAACGCACAGTTCAAGGAGAGCACCGGCGACGGTGTCCTGGCCGCGCTGCCCCACGAGTCGAGCGCCGCGCTCATCGACCCGTTCCCGCGCAGGCTCCAGGACGCGCTGCACGATGCGGCGCCGGAGTTCCGGGCCCGGGAGTTGCGGTTGCGGCTGCGGGTGGCGCTGCACGTCGGGCTCGTGGACGACGAACGTCTCGACGCGCCGGGCATCTCCACCGCCACCGTCGATGTCAACCGGTTGCTCGACAGCGACCCGCTCCGCGACGCCCTCGAGCACAGCGATCCCCGGGTGACCTTCGCCGCGTTCCTGCTGTCGGAGGAGATCTTCCGGCCGTACGTGCTCGGAGAATGGACGAGCCTGCGCGAGAGCCAGTTCACGGAGGTGGCGGTGAAGGTGAAGCAGTACGCCCGGCCCGCCTACCTTTACGTGCCCGTCCCGTCCGTCAAGCCCGTGGAGCCATCTGCAGGACCGCCCGAGGAGGCCCCGCCGCGGCCTTCCACAGGCGGAGCGAACATCAGCGGGGTCACGTTCAGCGGGGACGGGGCTCAGGCCGCGTTCGGTAACACGGTCGGCGGTGACCTCCGGCAGGGGCGCTCATCATGACGATCGAGAACGTCGAGTTCAGCGGGGACGAGGCGCAGGCCGCGTTCGGCAACACCGTCAACGGTGACCTCGTCCAACAGCAGATCCGGATCGTGCGCGGGCGCCCTCAGATGGTCATGACGGAGGACCGGATCGTCGAGCGGGTCACCGGCTACGTGACCGCTCACAACCACGACGAGATCGTTGAGGCGCTCCGCCGTTTCAGGGGCGTCGCCGTCACTGGACCGCGGGGCGCGGGGACGGCGACCACGGCCATCGCGGCGCTGCGCCAGCTGCAGCCGAGCATGCCCATCCGGTACTTCTCCACCGACAGCGACGACATGGAGGAGATCCAGGTCGCCGGTGCCCAGGGTTACCTGGTGCGCGCACACGACGAATCGAAGACGAGGCTGTGGGCCTGCCTGGACAGGGTTCGCGAGGTCGGCGGCTACCTGCTGGTCGTCGGCAGGCCGGAGGAGTGCCAGGACTTCGCCGAGTTCCTCGCCACGATCGAGGTGAAGCCGCCTCCGACCGATGCGGTGTACCGGCGCCGTTTGTCCTGCCGAGGCTTGGGCGGCACCGGCTGGCCGGGCTGGCCGCGGGCGGCGGAGCTGCTGGAGCGCGCCCTGCCCGGGGATGGGCGGCGGCTGGCCGATCTCGTGCTGGACGTCACGGCGGCCGGCGGGGACGAGCAGCAGGTCGAGCGGGCCTACCAGGGCTGGGCCGATGAGTTGCGCCACTGGTTCGCCAGGCATGACCTGCGGGAGCAGACGCTGATGGTGGCCGCGGCGACGATCACTCCGGCCGACGAGACGAGCGTGTACGACGCGGCCCTGTGGCTGGCCCGGCAGCTGGAGATGTCCGTCGCGGGCGGCGGGCTGGCCTGGTGTCCCACGACGGGACTCGCCGCGCTGCTCGAGGCCGAGCGCGACGGGAGCAAGATCGTGTTTCGCCGCCAGAGCTACCGGGAGTCGGTGCTCCGGTACGTCTGGAACGAGTACCCCCTGACGCGCATGGACCTGCTGACATGGCTGTCGAAGCTGGCCATCGACGCGGTGGGCCTGGAGACCGCGCTGCGTAACCGGCTCGCCGAGGTGTTCGCCGAACTGGCGGCCGGGCACGGCGAAGCGGCGTTCATCGCCGATACGGCCCGGAGGTGGACCGGCAAGGACCAACTGGGGGCGAACCTGGCCTATATCGCCCTGGCGAACACCTGCTTGGATCCGCTTGTCGGCGGACGTGTGCGCAGGCGGCTCTACGAGTGGTCCACCGAGCGGCGGGCCCCGCAGACACTGAAGCTGACGGTGGCGCGGGTCTGCCAGGTGCTGGGGGAGGCGCACGTGTCGATCGCGCTGACCCGGCTCAAGCACCTGACGACGTACGGCGATGAGCAGGTGCAGGCCGAGGTTCACGACGTGGCGCTCAAGCTGGCCGTCCAGAATCGGGCCACGGTCATCGTCACGGCGATGCGGTGGTGCGAACCGAACCCCAACTTGTCCAAGCAGGACAGGGCGCGCCGGACGCGTGCGGGTCTCCGGCTGCTGTGCGCATTCCTGGACGGGCAGGGCCCGGCCGACCCGCACCACCTCAGGCGTGTGCTGAGGGTTCTCGGGGATCTGGCGGAGCGGGGCGGACCGGAGATCCGGCCGATCGTCCTCGACACGGCGCGGGAGCTGGCCGCTCGGTACCGCGCGGACGTGCTCGACGCCGCGCTGACGTGGGCGGGGGTCGGGAGCGGCGGCGGCCTGTACGGGGACGAGGCGCAGCAGGCGAGGATCGGGACCGAGCTGTTCTTGGACCTGGCGGCCGAGCGCGATCACGAGGGGCTCGCCACGGCGCTGACCGGGCCTGCCGCCGTCGATCCGTACGCCTGCACGCCCGCGTGGGCCGTGGCGCTGGGGGCCGAACCGCCGCCCGAGCCCGTGGCCGGTGCGCGGGCGGCGTCGCCGGCGCGGCGTCGCGACACCGGCTACGGGGGTTTCGAGGAGGTGGCGCGACTGTGGTTGGACACGGCGGCGCGGCGCGCCGACCTGCGGCCGGGAATTGTGGCGGCGTTCTGCCGGGCCGCCGGGCACGAGCCGGCGCGGGCTCAGGTGATGGTGGACCTCGTCCGGCGGTGGGCGGGCAGCGGGGGCGGCGGGAGGCGGACCGTCAAGGACGACGTTCTCGTGCGGCTGCTCCAGCCCGAATGGCGGCGGATCCTCCTGGCCGTGCGGGTGCGGCTGTTCGGGCGGTGGGGCTGAGGGCGTGTCGGGGGTTGGTCGGTGGGTGGGAGAGTGGGGGGATGGAGAAGATCGCCATCGTGACCGGGGCGGGCTCGGGGATCGGGAGGGAGATCGCGCGGGAGCTGGCGCGGCGGGGTTTCCGGGTCGGGGTCGTGTGCCGGAATCCGGTGCGGGGCCGGGCCGCGGTCGCGGAGATCAGGCGGAGCGCGCCCGGGGCCGAGGTCGAGATGTTCGAGGCGGACCTGTCGGTGCTCGCGGACGTGCGGGAGGTCGCCGGACGGCTGCGCGACCGGTACGGGTGGATCGACGTGCTGGTCAACAACGCGGGCGTGCACAACCTGCGCGCCAAGGTGAGCGCGGACGGCTACGACCGGATGATCGCGACCAACCATCTCGGGCCGTTCCTGCTGACGAACCTGCTGCTGGAGCGGCTGGAGGAGGCGGCGCCGTCGCGGGTGGTGATGATCGCGTCGGAGATGCACCGCCGGGCGGGCCGCTGGGACGTGGCGCGGCTGGCCGAGCCCGGGGCTTACGGGCCGCTGGGATCGGTGCGGGTGTACGGGCGCTCCAAGCTCTTGAACATCCTGTTCGCCCAGGAGCTGGCGGAGCGGGTCAAGGGCGTGGCCGTCAACGCGGTCTGTCCCGGGTGGGTCGCCACCGGGCTGGTGCGGGACGTGCCGGGCGCGGAGCGGGCGGAGCGGCTGATGGCGCGGACGCCGCTGGTGCGGACGCCGGCGCAGGGCGCCCGGGTGCCGGTGAGGCTGGCGGTGGAGGAGCGGTTCGAGTCCGGGCGGTTCCACTCCACGATTCCGGGGGCGCGGCTGCTGCCGGTCGTGGCGGCGCGCAGGGACGCGGGCCTGCGCGCGGCGGTCTGGGAGCGCTCGGCGGCGCTCGTGCGCCTCTGAACGATAGTTTGGTGCGTGTGCGCCAAGGTTTCAGTGATCTGATCTCCGGAATCGGCTACCTCTTCCGCGGGCTGGGGTGGGTGGCCAGGCATCCCCTGCTGTGGTTGTTCGGGCTCATCCCGGCCGTGATCGTCCTGGTGGTGTACGGGACGGTGCTCGGCGTGCTGGCCTGGAACCTGGACGGCGTGGTGGGGTGGCTGACCCCGTTCGCCGACGACTGGTCGGACGGGGTTCGGCAGGCCACGCGGGTCGTGGCGGGCCTCGCGCTGTTCGGGGCGTCCCTTTTCCTGGCGCTGGTGACGTTCACCGCGTGCACGCTCATGGTGGGCGATCCCTTCTACGAGAACATCTCGGAGAAGGTCGAGGAGTCGCAGGGCGGCGCCCCGCCGGAGCCGGACGAGCCGCTGATGACGCAGATCGCGCGGGCGGTCAAGGACGCGGTGCTGCTGGGCGTGGTGGCGCTGGGCTTCGCGATCGTGTTCTTCGCCTGCGGGTTCATCCCCCTGGTGGGGCAGACGGTGGTGCCGGTCGTGGCGGCGTGCGTGTCGGGCTACTTCCTGGCGGGCGAGCTGACGTCGGTCGCGCTGGACCGGCGCGGGGTGCGGCGCAAGCAGCGGTTCGCGCTGATGAAGCAGAACCGGATGCTGGTGGTCGGCCTCGGCGTGGCGACGGTCGTGGTGTTCCTCATCCCGCTGGGCGCGGTGCTGGCGATGCCGGGCGCGGTGGCGGCCGGCACGCTGCTCGCCCGGGAGCGGCTGGCGGCCGGCATTCCGCAGGCGCCCGCGGCGCCGCAGGCGCCCGGCGCGCCGGGCCACGGTCCTCAGGTTCCGGGGCCGCAGGCGCACAGTCCTCAGGCGCCGGGGCCGTACACGCCCGGGCAGTACGCCCCGGGGCCGTACGCTCCGGGCGCGGGAGGGCCGCCGGCACATGGCTGAGGTGTTGGAAAGATGTGTCCTGAGCGTGATGACCTGCCCCGTCGGGGCCAGTGATCTTGCCGTAACCTGTGCCGCATGTCCGATGAGGGGGAGCGCGGGGGGCGCTGGACCGAGATGAGTGACAACTCCGCCGGCCGCGAGGAGAACGTGCGCGTGACCGTTCCCGAGGTCGAGGTGCCCGAGCCGGAAGGCCGGACCGATTTCTCCGGGCCCGCCCTGGCTCCGGAGCGCGCCGAGGCTGACGATGTGAAGGTCGCGCCCGTTCCCAAGGCCTTCGATGACGCGAAGGGGCTTGAGAGCGCGCAGGGATCCGATGACGAGCTGTTCGGGGGTGAGGGCGACCCGCAGTACGCGGGCGTCACCACCATGGGCCCGGCGACGCCGCCGAAGCCCGGCAAGCCGAGCAGCGGCAACTGGCAGATGCCCGACTGGATGGCCGACGAGGACGCCGCGGACGCCAAGCTGGGCCGTTCGTCCGGCGGCTTCGACGGCCAGCCCCGCGGGCGCGGCGGCGAGGGCCTGGGCGACGGCGGCGAGGGCCGCAACAAGCTGGTGCTGTACGGCGGCGTGGGCCTGCTGGTGGTCGCGCTGCTGGCGGCCGGCGGCGTCTACCTGCTCAAGCAGCGGGGCGGCGACTCCGGCGCGGGCGAGGTGCGGCCTGGACGGGCCGCGTCCGACAGCCGTCCGCAGCCGCCGCAGGTGCAGATGCCGGCCGCCAAGCCGCTGAAGCGGTTCGCCGGGCGTCCGAGCAGGCTGCTGGGCATGGTCTCCGACCGGACCTCCGGCCTGGCGTACCCGCGGCTGGCGCGGCCGTGGCAGCCGCCGACCAAGGCCAACAAGCTGGCCACGCCCGGCTGGTCGGGGCAGCAGGTGCTGGTCACCGAGCGGCGCGGCACGCAGGTCTGGTACGGCCAGCTGCTCACCGGCACGCTCAACCCGAACCTGCACAGCGCGTACACGGGCGCGGAGAGCGTCCCGGGCGTCGCGGTGCTGGCGCACAAGGGCATCGAGGCGCAGTACTACGACTTCCCGCACCGGACGGCTCCGCTGGCGTCGCAGGCGCTGACGGTGGACGGCCGGAAGGGCTGGCTGGTCGCCTCGTACCTCACCTACAAGAGGGCGGGCGTGCGGGCCACGGGTGAGGTCGTCGTCACCGCGGTGGTCGACACCGGGCGGCCGGCGCCGGCGGTCGCGTTCGTGTCGGTGCCGAACACGCACAAGAAGATGTGGCCGGACGTCAACCAGTTCCTGACCCGGTTGAAGATCGCTTCCTGACGGCCGCGGTGGGGCGGACGCGGCATCATCCGGCGGCCGCGCTCACCGGGCTGGGGCTCGGTCTGCTGGTGCTGGGTCCGGGGCTCGCGCCGGGGTTCGTGCTGTCGTACGACATGGTGTTCGTCCCGGATCCCGCGTTCACGCGCATGACGTTCGGGCTGACCGGGACGGTGCCGCGGCACGTGCCGAGCGACGTCGTCGTCACCGCGCTGGCGGCGGTCGTTCCCGCGTGGGCGGCGCAGCGGCTGGTGCTGCTGGGCGTGTTCGTGATGGCGTGCACGGCCGCGGCTTCGCTGGTGCCGTCGCGGCGGCTTCTCCCGCGGCTTGTGGCGGGGGTCTGCTACGCGTGGAATCCGTTCGTCGCGGAGCGGTTGCTTCTGGGGCAGTGGGCGCTGCTTCTGGGGTATGCGGCGTTGCCCTGGGTTCTGGTCGCGGCGTCCAGGGCGGGGGAGCGCGGTGGTGGGCGCCGCCTGGTGTGCGCCCTGATTCCGGCGGCGGTCGGTGGTTTCGCTGCGCTGGCGATGTCGGGGCTGGCGGCCTTGTTGATGGTTCCCTGGCGTGGTGGCTGGGGTGGACGCGCCAAGGTCGTTGCCGCGCTGGCCGTGCTGAGTCTGCCGTGGCTTGTGCCCGGGCTGCTGCGTCCTGGGGGCGTGCCGGGGGACGGGGTGGCCGTGGAGGCGTTCGCGGCGCGCGCCGATACTCCGTTCGGAACGCTCGGCAGCCTTCTGCTGCTGGGGGGTGTGTGGAACGGGGAGACGGTCCCGGTCGGTTATGGGGCGCCGGTGACGGCCTCCCTGTGGGCGTTGGTGGTGGCCGGGGCGCTGTTCGCCTTCGGGAGGTTCCGCGACCGCGTCGAGTCCTGGTGGCGTGGTGCGGCGATCGCCGCCGTGGCGGGTTTCGCGGTGGCGGCCCTGGGCGCGGTCGCGCCGCCGGTGCTGGAGGGCGCGATCGGGCTGTGGTCGGGGCTCGCGGTGTTCCGGGACGGCCAGCAGTTCGTCGCACCGCTCGCGGTCGTGGTCGCCGTGGGCCTGGGGCTGGCGGCGGACCGGGCGATCGAGGCCCGGCACCCGGCCGTGGCGGTGGGGGCGCTGCTCGCTCCGGTGGTGCTGCTGCCGTCCCTCGCGTGGGGGGCGGCGGGTCAGTTGCGTTCGGTGGACTATCCGTCCGGCTGGGCGCGGGCGAAGCAGATCATCGAGGCGGACCGCGAGCCGGGGGACGTGCTCGTTCTGCCGTGGGCCGCGTACCGGAGCTACCCGTGGAACCACGGCCGCCGTGTCCTGGACCCCCTGCCGCGCTACCTGCACCGGCCGGTCATCGTGAACGACGCGGTGACGGTCGACGCGACCACCGTCGCGCCCGAGGACCCGAAGGCCGTGCGGCTGGACGGGGCGATCAGGGCGGGCGGTCCGCTGACGGAGGTGCTCCGCGCGGCGGGCGTCCGGTATGTCGTGGTCGATGCCGGCGGCGCCACCGAGCGGCTGCCGGGGGCTGAACGGCTTGTCCAAGACAAGGATTTGGTGCTGTACCGAATCCCGGGGACCCGTCACAGTCCTGAGGAGAACACGCCGGTCACCGCCGTGGTCGCCGCCTGGATTGTCGTAAGTGTGGCGCTTTTCTGGTCATTGGTGACGCGAGCCACTACTCTGGGCAGCCCGTTACTGGGCAGTATCCCCCGTCGAAGGGCCCCCTGATGCGGATCGCGATCGCTGCACTCGTCGGCGTCGTCCTGGCGGCCGGTACCTCGTTCAGCGTGGTCCAGCTGTCGAACGCCTCCCAGAAGGACCCCGTCATCAAGCCGCTCTACAACTACGGCTCGCGCTGACGGCCGGGGCCAAGGCCACCCCGTGGGCGCCCACGGCACCGAACCCGTTCACCTGGAGATCGTGGTCCCGGCCTACAACGAGGCCGAACGGCTCCCGGCGGGGCTCGCACTGCTCGGGGAGAAGCTGGCCGGGCTCGGCGTCCGGTCGCGGATCCTCGTGGTCGACAACGCCAGCACCGACGGCACCGCCGCGATCGTGCGGCAGTGGCGCGGGCCCGTTCCGGCGCGGCTGCTGCACTGCGCGCGGCGCGGCAAGGGCGCCGCGGTGCGGGTCGGGCTGCTGGCCACCCGCGCCCCGTACGTGGGGTTCTGCGACGCCGACATGGCCACCGACCTGGCCGCGCTGGACCAGGTGCTCGCCCTGCTGCGCGCCGGGCACCCGGTCGTGGTGGGCTCGCGCCGCCACCCATCCTCGCTGGTGGAAGGGTACGGGCAGCCGCTGCGCAGGCTCGGCGCGGTCACCTTCAACCGGCTCGTGCGGGACCTGGCCGACGACATCCCCGACACCCAGTGCGGCTTCAAGTTCTTCACCGGCCCGCTGGCCAGGGCCGCCGCCGCCGACCTGAAGACCGCGGGGTTCACCTTCGACGTCGAGTTGCTGATGCACTGCGTCCGCCGCGGCGCGCCCGTCACCGCGATCCCGGTGGTGTGGCGGGACCGGCCGGGCACCACCTTCTCCGTGCGCCGCCACACCGCCGAATGCATGCTCGACCTGGCCCGCATCCGGGCCCGCGCGGGCCGTCCGCGCCCCGTGCGCGCCGCGCGGGAGACGGGCGCGGCGAACGCGGGCGCCTCCGCCTCCGCGTGGACGCGTTCGTCGCCGTCGTCCGCCCAGCCCGCGTCGCCTCTGGTGCTGTCGGAAGGGACCGGGGCCGGGCCGGGATGAGCCGTACGAGATGAGCCGTAGGACATGAACGGCCTGCGGCTGGCCATCGTGAACTGGCGGGATCCCTGGCATCCGGCCGCGGGCGGCGCCGAGCGCTACGCGTGGGAGGTGGCGCGGCGGCTCGCCCTGGAGGGCGCCGGGGTCCGGTACGTGACGTCCCGCGCGCGCGGGCAGCAGCGCCGCGACCGTGTGGACGGGGTGGACGTCGTCCGGCTCGGCGGACGGTTCACCGTGTACCCGCTGGTGCTGCTCTGGACGCTGCTGAGACGCAGGTCGTTCGACGCGGTCATCGACTGCCAGAACGGCATCCCCTTCTTCACCCCGTGGGTCCTTCCGCGGCGGGTCCCCGTCTTCTGCGTGATCCATCACGTGCACGACGCGCAGTTCGGGCTCTACTTCCCGCGGTGGATGGCGTGGGTCGGCCGCCTCCTGGAGGGGCCGGTGAGCCGTTGGGCCTACCGCCGCCACGCGTTCGTGTGCGTGTCGCCGTCCACCCTGAACGCCGTACGGGAACGGCTCGGCTGGAAGGGGTCGGCCTACGTCGTGCCCAACGGAGCCACCGTTTCCAAGCAGGGCCCTGGAGCCGTGGACGTGCCCAGGGGCGATCCGGACCTGGTGTGCGTGACGCGGCTCGTCCCGCACAAAAGGCTCTCCCACTTGCTCGACCTGGCCGAGCACCTGCGCGGCCGCTATCCGGGCCTTCGCCTGCACGTGGTGGGGGACGGCCCCGAGGCGTCCTGGCTCGCGGCCCAGATCGAGGGGCGTGGCCTGGGGGAGGTCGTGGTCGCGCACGGGTTCGTCCCGGAGGAGACCAAGGCCGCGCTGGTGGCGCGCGCCGACCTGCACCTCAGCACGTCCCAGGGCGAGGGCTGGGGGCTGAGCGTGATCGAGGCGGCGGCGCTGGGCGTAGCGACCGTGGCCTACGACGTCGACGGCCTGCGCGACGCCGTGCGCGACGGCGCGACCGGATGGCTCGTCGGGCCGGGGGAGGACCTGGCCGGGGCGGTCGAGCGCGCGCTGGAGGAGCGGGCGGATCCGGTGCGGCGCCGCGAGGTGGCCGCCGCGTGCCGGGAGTGGGCCGGGATGTTCGGCTGGGCGGGCACGGCCGGCCGGTGGGCGCGGCTGATCACGGCCGCGGTGGCGACCGGGTCGGCCGCCTCCGAAGATCACCGGGCGCATATCGTGCGGCGGTACGGTGACGATCGGCCGCGGGTCGCCGAGGGGCCCGACCGCGATCTGCTGCTCGCGGACCGCGTCGGCGGGCGCCCGCCGGTGCTGCGGGAGGCGACGCCGCTGGAGCGGTTGCTCGGACGGACCTGGGCCGCCGCCGACCCGCCCCCGGAGATCGAGGCGGAGATAGAGGCGGCGGCCGGCGGCGCCGGGACGGGTGCCGCGGGCGGTGCCGGGGTCTGAGGGCGGCGCGGGCCGCACCACCGCGAGGGATCGGGCGCGAGGGATCGGGAAGGGAGCCGGGGCGAGCATGGCCGTGGGAGAGGCGGGGCGGCCGCGGGCCGCCGGGGGCGCGCAGGCCGCCGGGGGCGTCGACCCCAGGCTGCGCGACCGGCTGCGCACGGCGGTGTGCTGCCTGGCGCTGACCGCGCTGGCCTTCTCGACCCGTCCCGGCGCGATCCTCGCCGACACCAAGATCGACATGGCGGTGAACCCGCTGGGCTTCCTCGGCCGGGCCCTGCACCTGTGGGACCCCGAGCAGTTCGGGCAGTTGCAGAACCAGGCGGTCGGCTACCTGTTCCCGATGGGACCGTTCTACGCGCTGGGCGACCTGATCGGCATGCCCGCCTGGATCACCCAGCGGTTCTGGCTGTCGCTGCTGATGTGCCTGGCCTTCCTCGGCGCGCGGCGGCTGGCGGCCAGGCTGGGCGTGGGCGGCCCGGGGACCCGCCTGGCGGCGGCGATGGCGTACGCGCTGGCCCCGAACGCGCTCGCGACGATGGGCCAGCTGTCCTCGGAGTACCTGCCCGCCGCGATGCTGCCCTGGATCGTGCTGCCGCTGGTCACGGCGTCGGAGAGCGGCGGCGGCCGGGTGCGGGCGGCGGCGCGGTCGGGTGTGGCGGTCGCCTGCTGCGGCGGCGTCAACGCGACCGCGACCGTGGCCGTCCTGGTCGTGCCGGTCCTGTACCTGCTGACCCGGCGGCGCGGCCGGGGACGGGTGCGCCTCATGGCCTGGTGGTCGGCGGCGGTGGGCGCGGCGGCCGCGTGGTGGCTGATCCCGCTGCTGCTGACCGGCACGTACGGCTTCTCCTGGCTGACCTACACCGAGAAGGCGGAGACGACCACCGGCCCGACCGGGCTGGTCAACGTGCTGCGCGGCGCCGAACGCTGGGTGAACTACCTGATCGTGGACGGCCAGGTGTGGTGGCCGGTCGGGTACGGGCTCTCGCTCGATCCGCTGCCGGTGCTGTGCACCGGGCTGGTCGCGGCGCTCGGGCTGGCGGGCCTGCTGTCCCGGCTGCTGCCGGAGCGCACGTTCCTGCTGATCACGCTGCTGAGCGGCGTGGCGATCATCTCGATGGGGCATCTCAGCGACCTGCCGGGGCCGTTCGCCGCCGAGCTGCGCGACCTGCTGGACGGCCCGCTGGCCCCGCTGCGCAACCTGCACAAGTTCGACGCGGTGGTGCGGCTGCCGATCGCGCTGGGGCTGGCCCATCTGCTGACCGTCGCGACCGCCGCCGCCTCGGCGCGCGTGGACGCCCTCAGGCGCGGGGACGGCTGGCGTGAGCGGGTCCGGGTCGTCCTGAGCGTTCCCGTGGTCGCGGTGGTCGGCTTGAGCGGCATCGGTGTCACGGCCGTCTCCCAGGGGTTGTCCGGGCCGGGGGAGTTCACGCAGGTGCCGCGCTACTGGAAGGACGCCGCGTCCTGGCTCAACGGGCGCGCGGGGCAGCAGGGGGTGCTCGCGCTGCCGGGCGCCGCGTTCGGGGAGTACCTGTGGGGCCGTCCAATGGACGACATCGTCCAGCCTCTCCTGACTGCGCGCTGGGGTGTACGGCAGCTCGTCCCAGCGGGATCGCCCGGCTACACGCGCGCGCTTGACGCGATCGACCAGCAGGTGAGGTCGGGCCAGAGTTCGCCTGGGCTGGCCGACTTCCTGGGGCGCATGGGCGTCCGCTACCTGCTCGTCCGGAACGACCTGCGCCGCGAGACGCTGCGCGGCGGCTGGCCCGCCCGCCTGCACCAGTCCCTGGACGCCTCGCCTGGGCTGCGCAGGGCGGCGGCGTTCGGCGCACCCGTCGGCGGTGACTTCAATGACGACGCGGTCTCTGCCGTGGACCAGCCCTACCCGGCCCTGGAGGTGTACGAGGTCGAAGGCGCCGACACCGTCGCGAGCCTGGCGGACGCAGACGAGCCCGTGCGCGTGTACGGCGGCCCTGAGTCGCTGCTGCCGATGGCCGACGCGAAGGCGTTGCCGCGCGGCCCCGTCCTCCTGAACGACGACGCCTCCGATCTGGGCGGTACCCCGATCGTCACCGATGCGCAGCGCCTGCTGCGCCGCAACTTCGGGGAGCTGCACCAGACGTCCCAGACGCTGGCCGCCGCCGACCGGAGGCGGGCCGGCGACGTCCTGGACGGCGGCTGGCGCAAGTACGCGAGCACGGCCGTCTACGGCGGCGGCCTCCGCAACGTCGTCGCGTCCTCGTCCCTGGGCGGGAACAGCGCGATCCCGCAATTGCGCCGTCCGGACGCCATCCCCTACGCGGCCCTGGACGGCGACGCGTTCAGCGCCTGGCAGACGGGCGGCTGGGAGGGACCGGTCGGGCAGTGGCTCCGGGCCGACCTCGACCGGGCGCGCGAGAACCCCGTGCTCACGGCCGCGTTCGTGCAGGACCGCAGGTACGGGCCGCCGGTCACGCGCGTCGCGGTGGAGACGGAGGGCGGCGTCGTGGACCAGGCGGTCCGGGCCGTCGCGCAACCGCAGCCGCTGCGGGCCGCGCCCGGGGCCACGCGGTGGGTGCGGCTGCGCATCACCGGGGTCGCCGACGGCGGAGGAGGCGCGAGGACGTTCACCCGGGCGGGGATCTCCGAGCTGACGATCGAGGGCGTCCGGCCCTCCCGCACCTTCGCGCTCCCCACCCCGCGCGGGGTCACCGGGACGCCCTCGTACGTCATGAACCGCGCCCCCGGCGCCAAGCCCGAGTGCATGGAGGGCATCAGGCGCTGGGTCTGCTCCGACACGCTGGGCGCCCGCGACGAGGAGGGCACCGGGTTCGACCGGACGTTCACGGCCGGGCGCGCCGGCCGCACCGCCCTGTCGGGTACCGCGGTGCTCACCGATCCGGCGCTGATCGCCCGGTACACGACGCTGGACGGCGATCCCCGGGTCGCGGCCTCCTCGGCGGTCAGCACGCACCCGGCGGCCCGGGCCCGGTCCGCGTTCGACGGCGACCACCGGACGTCCTGGATCGCGGCGTCCGACGACCAGGCGCCCACGCTCACCCTCCAGTGGAAGCGCCGCGCCCGCGTCTCGTCCATCACGCTCGACCGGCCGCCCTCGGCGTCCGGGCCCGTCCAGGTGCGCATCGAGGGACGCGACGGCGGGACCCGCGAGGCCCTGTCCGACTCGCGCGGCCGGATCACCTTCGCGCCCCTCGACACCGACCGGCTGACGCTGACGTTCCGGCGCGCCGGGCGGCTCCAGCCCGTGCAGATCTCCGAGGTGAGGGTGCCCGGGGTACGGCCCGCGCGCGACGCCGGCTCCTTCCCGCTCGGGCTGAAGTGCGGGTTCGGGCCCCAGCTGCGGATCGGGCCGAACGGCGCCGGCGGCGGGGTCGTCCAGACCAGGGCCACCGGGACCCTGGGCGACCTGCTGGAAGGGCGGCCGGTCGCGTTCGAGGCATGCCGGCAGGTCCCGGTGCAGGCCGGGGCCAACCGGCTGAGCTCCGTTTCGTTTGACGGCTTCCGGATCGAGACCGCCGTGGTCGGAGACCCGCCCGCCCTGGGCGATGCCCCGCGACCCGTGCGCGTGACGCAGTGGTCCCAGAGCGAGCGCAGGCTCCAGGTGAACGCCCAGAGCCGTTCCTTCCTCACCGTGAACGAGAACTACAACCCGGGCTGGAGGGCGCGCATCGGCGACAGGACGCTGCGCCCGGTACGCCTGGACGGCTGGAAACAGGGCTGGCTCGTACCTGCCGGAACCAGCGGCACTGTCGAACTCACCTTCCGCCCTGACGCGGCCCAGCGCCTCGCGGTCGTGGCAGGGCTCAACCTCCTGCTGGTGATGTTGCTGGTCGCCGTATGGCCCGGCGGTGGCGGTGGCACCGGAACGAGCCGAAAGGAGCCGACCCCCGGCCTTGCCCGCACACGTGAGGCGCGAGGCTGGCCCGTATGGGCCGCCCTAGGACTCGCCGCCGCATTGGGCTTCTGGGTGGCCGGAGTACCCGGACTGGCCGTCACAGGGGCGACAGCCGCCGTTTGCGGGTGGTCCCGTGGACGGCGAAGTCGACTCCTGCGCGCGCCCGCGTCCCCCTGGACGGTGGCACTGCTCATGGTCGCCGGAACGGGATGCATGGCCGTGGGCTACTGGACGGGCGCCGTGAACAACCCCGCGGCCCCGTCCGGATATCTCGGTGATGTCGTCCCGCAACTCCTGGGCCTGGTCATCCTGGGCCTGGTGGCTCTCCACCTGTGGACGCCCCGCCATGGTTCGCCGGCAGATCCGGAAGGGTCGATCGAGCTGAACTGGGCGGCCAGTCCGGATGCGTCGCCGCCGGATGGGCGCCGGGCCCCGGCATCCTCGCCTCGGCCGGAGGGTCCTCCGGGTCGCGCCGACGAGGACGAGAGCGCGCCAGACGCTGAGCCGGACGTTCCACCAGATAATGGCTCGCCGTCGCCGCTGCGATGGACGCCGCGAGCAGCAACGGGAGATCGGTAGCCACGTCCCCGCGGAACACCCGGTCCGACCACTCGTACCAGCCGACGATGATGAGCATCTGCCACAGGAACAGGCTGTAGGAGATCCGCCCCAGGAACCGCATCACCCGGTTGCCGAGGACCGCCCCCAGCGCCGCGTGGCCGGGCGGCGCCAGGACCACGGGCGCGACGAACGCGGCGGCGCACAGGCCGTTGACGGCGATGTCCAGCATCGACGTCCACACCACGTCGAGGGACACCAGGTCGAGCGGGCCCGTCGCGGGCGTGGAGGCGATGACGTACAGGAGCGCCGCCCCCGCCCAGCACACGCCCCAGGAACCGGCGATGGTACGGCACAGGCGCGCGACGGGGCCGTCCGGCTCCAGCCGCGCCCAGACCGTCAGCACGGCCAGCGCCATCCCGATCGCGAACCAGGCGAAGAAGCGGGGCAGCCAGAGGCCGAGCAGCGGGTGGTGCTCGGGCACGAACATCGCCGTCGTGTAGACGAACGACAGCGCCGCGTAGACGGCCAGGCCCCGCAGCAGCCTGCGCGCCCGCTCGCCCACGTCGCCGTTACGGCCGCGCCTCGCGTACCAGCCGAGGACCGCCGCGGTGGCGGGCAGGCTCGCGTACCAGGCCGCCTCCACCGCCAGGCTCCAGATCTGGCCGAGCTGTGGCGGGCCCAGGCTGCTCTGCCACCACGGGTCGGGTAGGTAGGTGTGGGTGAGGGTGAGCAGGGGCGCCCAGGTGCCCGGGTCGGTGATGTGGCTCCAGCCCGCGGTGAGCATGAAGCAGATGACCGCGGCCCAGTAGGCGGGCAGGATGCGCAGCGCGCGCTTGCGCAGGTACGTGCGCGTGCGCGGTTTGGTACGGCGCGCGTCCAGCACGGCCGCGGCCCAGGGCCGGTACAGGAGCATGCCCGACAGGATGAAGAAGATGGGGACGCCGATCTGGCCCCCGTTGTAGAGCCAGCCCGACGTGCCTGGAGCGGTGAGGTCTCCCGAGGTGCTGGCCACGTGGTACACCAGCACGGCCAGGGCGGCCACGGCGCGTACACCGTCGAGGGTGTCCTGGTGCCCGGAGATGGGAGGCAGGGCCCTTTCGTTGGCGCTGACGGGCGGAGGAGCGGTGCGCCACTGCACAGCGGCGGGCTGCTGCGCGGGCTGCTGGGCGGGCGTGACGCTCCACCGGCCTTTGCCGCCGCCCGTGCCCGGGTCACTCATCGCCTGCACCCGGCAGCTTGCGCAGGACGAGGACGAGATTCCATGTGGCGACCTCGCGTACCCCTGGAACGCGCACGATGCCGTCCGCCCAGCGAGGGTGATAGCGCGGGATCGCGTCCAGCACCTCCGCCTCGGGGCAGGAACGGGCCCATGTCAGGGCGGCGGCCACGGACACGGCGTGCAGGCTCTCGCCGAAGCGGTTCTTGGGCGGACGGCCGTTCCTGCGCTCGTACCGGCGCGCGGCCCGTTCACCGCCGAGGTAGTGCCAGGGGGACGTCTCGTGACCGCCCCAGGGCGACAGCCAGTTGGTGAAGGACAGGAAGACGATCCCCCCGGGCCGCGTCACGCGCACCATCTCCGCCGACATCCGCCACGGGTCGGGGACGTGTTCCAGGACGTTGGAGGAGAAGCACACGTCGGCGGTGCCCGTCCGGAAAGGCAACGCCAGCGCACTGGCCACCAGGTTGTTCCCGGCCGGAGCGCCGTACGCGGTCAGCTCGGCCGGGTCGAGGTCGATGCCGGCGCAGCGCGCTCCGTGGGCCTCCATCTCGCGAGCGAAGAAACCGGCCCCCGTGCCCACGTCGACGACCGTCGCCCCGTCCAGGCCGGTGTACGAGGCGAGCTGGGCGATCGTGTCGCGCGCCATGAGCCGGTAGAAGGTCGCCGGGTCGGCCTGCTCGCGCCGGAAGGCCGAGAGCAGGCGGACCGACCGGGCCAGCGTCGCCGCGCGCCTGCGGCCGGGACCGTGGCCGAGGCCGGGAGCGGGGCCGGGAGCGGGGCCGAAGGCGCCCGGGGAGCCGTGGGAGCCGGTGGGGCGGACCGTCGACATGGCCACCTCGCGGGGGGTTCGAGGGTTGCGTAACGCCGGATACTACCGACCGGTAGACAGCAGGCGGGAGACCTCCGGCCCGCCGCCGTCGCCGCCGTCGCCGTCGCCGCCGGTCGCGTCCGGCCCCGTCCGCGCGACCCGGCGCGGCAGGAGCGGCGACAGGGCGGCGGCGAGCGCGAACGCCGCGGCGCAGGCCAGCAGCGTGCGGGCGCCCCCGGCGGCGTGCCCGGCCGCGTCCGGCAGCGCCCCGGACACCGTCCCGGACACCGTGCCGGAAACCGTGCCGGAAGCCGCCCGCCCGCCGAAGAAGACCACCCCGGCCAGCGCCACGCCCATCGCGTTGCCGAACTGGATCACCGAGTTCAGCACGCCCGAGGCCGCCCCGGCGTCCGCCGCCGGGATCTCGCCCAGCACCAGGTTGGACAGGATCGGGACGGTCAGCCCCATCCCGATCCCGGCGCCGAACATCCACGGCATCAGGTCCGGGGCCGTCGTCGCCGCGCCGTGCCGGGCCACCGACCAGGCCAGCCCGGCCGTGCCCAGCGCCATGACCGGCGTGCCCAGCGCGACCAGGGCGCGCGCCCTCGGCTGGCCGAACCGGTTGGTGAGCTGGGCCGTGCAGGCGATCCCGGCGGGCCAGGCCAGCCCCACCAGCGCCACCCGCAGCGGCGACCAGCCGAGCCCGAACTGCAGCGTCCACGTCATCACGATGAAGTACCCCGAGACACCGCAGAACAGGACGAACATCAGCGCCAGCCCGGCCGAGTACGACCGGCGCCGGAACAGCCCGGTCGGCACCAGCACCGGCCGCCCGGCCCGCTCCCGCCGCCGCTGGTGCCGCACGAACGCGTACAGGACGGGCGCCGCCGCGGCCATCGACACCGCCGTCCAGGGCGGCCAGCCCTGCTCGCGGCCCTGCACCAGCGGGTAGGCCAGCAGCAGGGAGCCCAGCGCGACCAGCAGCACGCCGGAGACGTCCAGGCGCGACGGCCGGTCCGCGCGCGACTCGCGCATCCAGCGCCACGCGCCCGCCAGCGCGACCAGTCCCACCGGCAGGTTGATCAGGAAGATCAGCCGCCAGCCGAGCGCGTCCCCGGTGAGCAGCCCGCCCAGCAGCGGCCCGCTGACCTGGCCCGCCCCCAGCACCAGCCCGTACAGGCTGATCGCCAGGGTGCGCTCCCGCGCGGACCGGAACTCGGTGGCGATGATCGACATGACCTGGGGCACCATGACCCCGCCGAACGCGCCCTGCGCCACCCGCGCCGCGACGAGCAGGCCGGCGGACGGCGCCGCCGCGGCCAGCGCCGAGGCGGCCGTGAACCCGGCCACCCCGGCCATGAAGACCCGGCGCCGCCCGTAGAGGTCGCCCAGCCGCCCGCCGGTCACCAGCAGCAGCGCGAAGGCCAGCGCGTACCCGGCGGTGAACCACTGCCCGGCCGCGTACGAGGCGTGCAGGTCGGTCTGGATCGCCCGCAGCGCCACGCCGACGATCGTCACGTCCACCAGGTCCATGAACGTGGCCAGCAGCACCGCCAGCAGCGCGAGCCAGCGGCGCGTCCCCGCACGGTCGCCGGGGCGGCCCGCGGAGTGACCCCCCGGATGCGGTGCGGCGCGGGACAAGGGGTACCTTCCGGTAGCGTTCGGCTTATTGGAGGTCCTGTAGGGTAACGCGGGACACGCCGAGCGAGGACCTCATCCCCCGGAGGTGTTCATGCGGCGACCGGTCGGATTGGCACTGATCTGCCTGGGCGCTTTCTGCCTCACGCTCGCCCCGCTGGTCCGGTTCTACATGGCCGACCAGATGGTGCGCGCGCCGCTGAACCGCTACCAGGTGACCCGGCTGGAGGCCCGGAACGCCACGTACTTCGACCAGGCGAGCCTGAAGACGAAGACGGGCGTCACGCTGCAGGCGAGCAACACCGTCCGCGGCGACGTGCGGGCCAACGGGGGCGACGACCGGATCGCGGTCTGGGACTCCTCCACCAACATCTACGACACCGCGAACCCGGACAAGCCCGTCCAGATCCAGGGCTACCGGATCGCGTTCGACCGTGCCAGCTCCCAGCTGGTGCAGTGCTGCGGCGCCCACGTCGACGGCGACGGCTCGGTGAAGATGCGGGGCTACGGGCTGCTGTTCCCGCTCGCGAACGTGCGCAAGCGCGACTACCCGTTCTTCGACATGACCACGAAGCAGGCCGTCCCGATGCGCTACTCCGGTGAGGAGGAGGTGCGCGGGATGCGGGCGTACCGCTTCGTGCAGCAGGTCCCCGACACCAAGACCGCGGCCCTGGACGTCAAGCTGCCGGCCCGCATGCTGGGGCTGCCCGCGAAGACCCCCGACCAGAAGGTGGACCGCTACTCCTCGGCGACCATCACGGTGTGGGTGGACCCGCGGACCGGGATCCCGGTCAAGCACCGCCAGACCATCAACAGCACGGTCCGCACCCCCGACCAGCGCGGGAGGATGACGGTCGCGTCGGCGGACCTGGTCACGATGGAGGCGTTCCAGAAGAGCCTGGTCGACATGGCCAACAGCAACGCGCTGAAGCTCGGCATGGTGCGGTCGTACGTGCCGGTCACGGCGGTCCTGCTGGGGCTGGCGCTGCTGGTGGCGGGCGCGATCGGCGGTCTGGCCGGGGGCGTCCGCGAGCGCCGGGGCGGCGGTCCGGTACCGGCGCCGCGCCGCTCGGACGGCAAGTTCGGCGACACGGCCTCGGGCGCGCCGGCCTCGGGCGCGCCCGCCGCGCCCCCGCCCGGCCGCCAGATCCCCTCGGCCCCGTCCCGCCGCCGCTGACCCCGCTGCTTGATACGTGTTCTACTCACCCCCCTCCTTTGTGGCCTGCCCATGCCCGAAGTGAACTAGAACCTGTTGCAGTTTTCTCTCGGGCGGCCTAGGGTCGAGGCGTGCGGACACGAGTCACCGAACTATTCGGCATCGAGTACCCGATCTTCGCGTTCAGTCACTGCCGCGACGTGGTCGCCGCGGTGAGCCGCGCCGGCGGCATGGGCGTCCTCGGCGCCCTCTACTTCACCCCCGAGGAGCTCGAACTCGAGCTCAAGTGGATCGACGAGAACGTCGGCGGCCGCCCCTACGGCGTCGACGTGGTGATGCCCGCCAAGTACGAGGGCGCGGACCTCGGTGACGCGGGCGAGATGCTCAGCAAGCTCCAGGGCATGATCCCCGCTCGGCACAAGGAGTTCCTGGAGAACCTGCTCGCCGAGCACGGTGTCGAGCCGCTCAGCGAGGAGGGCGCCGGCCGGGCCCTGCTCGGCTGGACCGACGCCACCGCCCGCCCCCAGGTCGAGGTCGCGCTCAGGCACCCCATCGCCCTGCTCGCCAACGCGCTCGGCCCGCCCCCGGCCGACGTCGTCCAGGAGGCCCACGAGCACGGCGTCAAGGTCGCCGGGCTCGCGTCCAACGCCCGGCACGCCCGCAAGCAGGTCGAGGTCGGCGTCGACATCATCGTCGCCCAGGGCACCGAGGCCGGCGGCCACACCGGCGACGTGTCCACGATGGTGCTGATCCCCGAGGTCGTGGACGCGGTCGGCGAGGACACCATGGTGCTCGCCGCCGGCGGCATCGGCCGCGGCCGCCAGATGGCCGCGGGCATGGCGCTCGGCGCCGACGGCGTGTGGACCGGCTCGATCTGGCTCACCGTGGACGAGGCCGACACCCCCGAGAACGCGCGCGGCAAGCTGCTCGACGCGACCTCCCGGGACACCGTCCGCTCCCGCGCCTGGACGGGCAAGCCCGCCCGCTTCCTCAAGACCGCCTGGACCGAGGCGTGGGAGAGCGAGTCCTCGCCCGGCTACCTCCCGATGCCGATGCAGTTCATGCTGATCTCCGACGCGCTGCGCCGCATCAGCCGGTCCGGTGACGGCGAACTGGTCACCTTCCCGGTCGGCCAGATCGTCGGCTCCATGAACCAGGTCAAACCGGCCGCCCAGGTCGTGTACGACCTCATCGAGGAGTACGTCGAGGCCCTCGACCGCCTGAACACCATCACCCAGGCCGACTGAGACCCCGCCCCCCGCCCCCGGGCCCGCCCCGGCGCGGGGGCGGGCCCGGGTCGTCTCAGAAGCGCGTCAGCCAGGCCAGCACGCGCGCCAGCGCGTAGTAGACCCCGGCGGCGATCGCCCAGTTGAGGTAGAGCTGGTGCTCGGGCGAGGACCTGGTGAAGACGTCGTGGAACGGGCTCGCCAGCCAGCGCCCCGCGTCCAGCGTCGCGTCCACCAGGGCGTTGCCGGGATTGGCGTCGCTCCAGGTCAGCAGCATGCCCAGCCCCAGCACCAGGACGGCCGCCCAGCCCGCGGCCAGGATGGTCGCGCTGATCGGGTTGTGCCTGCTGCGCCGCCACCGGGACGGCCTGCGCACCACCACGGTGCGCCGCGGCGCGGCGCCGGTCTCGCCCGGCCCGGTCACCGCCGGGTCCGTGTCGGCCGCACGGTGCTCGCGCCGCCGGAAGATGGAAACGGCCATCGCCTCGTCACGCTCCTTCCGCGGAACAGTCGCTCCCTTGTCTCCCGCGACCGGCCGCGACCAAACGATGGCCGTAATTTCGGACATCCTTAATTAGGGGAGCCGTTCCATCGTGGACGGGTAGCCTCCGCCGCCCGGGTACACCCAGGCGCCGTCCAGGGTGTTGCCGTCCGCGCTCCACGTCCCCCGGAAGTAGGCGGGAGACCCCTTCTCCCCGCCCCAGATGGTCAGGGTGTCGCCGTCCGGCTCGTACACGTAGTCGAACGTGACGCCCTGGTGGCCGTAGAACCGCGACCAGATGTCCTCGCTGGGATCGGAGGCGCCGAACGGCAGCAGCCGCCCGATCACCTCGATCCCCTTGACGTCCTGGCCGTCCTGCCGCAGATCGACCTCCTGCAGCAGAAAGAACCCGCCCTCCATCCACCGGTAGGTGACCGTTCCCTCGCCCCCGCCCGTGACCCGCCACGTCCCGACCAGCCGCTCAAGCTCCTTCATGACCGCTCCTCTCGTTGGGGATTCGGCATAAGACGGCCGGGCCCCGGAAAAGGAATCGGTCACAGCGCGGCGGGCAGCCCGAAGGACTCCAGCAGCCGCGGATCGAACGTCGTGATCTCCGCGATCCGCCCGTCCCGCACCGCCAGCACGTCGAGGTTGACGGGCGTGAACCGCTCCTCGCCCACCCGGCGCACGTAGTTGGCCACCGCCGGCTGCCGGTTGGCCCACAGCGGCAGCGAACGCCACTCGCCCCACGCCGCGTCCCCGGCCAGCACCGGCCCCCACAGCTCCAGGATCGCCTCACGGCCCTCGTACACCAGCCCGTGCGGCGGCATCGTCTGCCGCGCGTCCTCACGCAGCAGCTCCTTGAGCCGGGCGAGGTCGGAGCGCTCATTCGCCTCCACGTACCGGCGCAGGACCTCCCGCTCGTCCGGACCGGCCTGCGCGCTCCACTCGGCGCGCTCCCTCGGCAGGTACGCCCGCAGCGTCATCCGGCCGCGCTGCAGCATGCCCTTCACCGCGGCGACGTTGGTCTCCAGCACCTCGGCCGTCTCCGCGGCCGGCCAGCCCAGCACGTCCCGCATGATGATCACGGCCCGCTGCCGGACGGGCAGGTGCTGGATGGCGGCCAGGAACGCCAGCTCGATCGTCTCCCGCGCCACGACCGCCGCGTCCGGGCCGTCCGCCGCCAGGTCCAGCAGCCGGTCGGGGAACGGCTCCAGCCACGACACCTCGGCCATCATCGCGGGCGCCGCCGACATCTCCCGCTGCCGCACCGGCCCGGCCAGCGCGTCCAGGCAGGCGTTCGTCGCGATCCGGTACAGCCAGGCCCGGAACGTGGAGCGCCCCTCGCAGCTCTCCCGCTTCCGCCAGGCGCGCAGCAGCGTCTCCTGGACGAGATCCTCGGCGTCCGTGAACGACCCGAGCATCCGGTAGCAGTGCACCCGCAGCTCGTGCCGGTACCGCTCGGCCATCTCCGCGAACGCGGCCTCGTCCATGGCGCCCCCCTCCCCGCAGGCGCACATCGTACGACCGCCCCAAGACACCCCGACGACCTGCTTCTTCTTCAACACCCCGATTCCCCCTCCGCCCCTCGTACCCGGACGTCAGGGTCACTACCCGATGTGTCGATTCGATCACTCAGGGATGTCTGGTGCCCGCGGGTGCGGGGTCAGCGGCCCTTGAAGACGGCGGGGCGCTTTTCCTTGAATGCCTTGGAGCCTTCCTTGGCGTCCTCGGAGCCGATGACGGGCCAGCCGATCTCGTCGGAGATCTTCAGGGCCTCCTCTTCCGAGAGGTGCTCGGTCTCGCGGTAGGTGCGGAGGATGGCCTGGACGGCGAGCGGGCCGCACTCGGCGATCTGGCCGGCCAGTTCGCGGGCGGCGGCGAGGGCCTGGCCGTCCGGGACGATCGTGTTGATGAGGCCCATGTCGAGCGCCTCCTGCGGGGTGACGGAACGGGCCGTCAGCAGGATGTCCATCGCGTTGGCGTACCCGATCTGCCGGGGGAGGCGGATCGCGCAGCCGCCCATCGGGAACAGCCCGCGCTTGGCCTCGTACAGGCCCAGGGTGGCGCCCTCGGCGACGACGCGCAGGTCGGTGCCGACGAGGAGTTCGGTGCCGCCTGCGACGGCGTAGCCCTCGACGGCGCAGATGAGGGGCTTGGTGGGACGGCCCTCGCGCAGCAGGCCCTTCCAGTGGAAGTTGGGGATCTGGGCCGCGCGCTCCCGGACGCGGGCGTCCGATGAGGGCGTGCCCATCGCCTTGAGATCGGCGCCCGCGCAGAACTGGCCGTCGGCCCCGGTGAGGATGCCGACCCGCACCTCCGGCGTCTCGGACATGTAGGCCCACGCGTCGGCCAGCCCGACGAGCATGTCGTTGCTGAGCGCGTTGCGCGCCTCGGGGCGGTTCAGCGTCACCACGACCACGTGGCCGTCCTGCTCGACGGTGCAGTGCGCCGTGCTGATGGGCAGCCGTTCGGCCATCGTTCCTCCACTCAACCGGCAGTAAACAAGAACAGATTCTAGTGACAGGAGTTGCCTGTCAACGGGTCTTGCCCAGGAAAACGAGAACGTGATCTACTTTGGTCCCCCGGCACCTGCGGGTGCACCGCGATCACCGAGGAGAACCGATGGGGTCGTTGGGCTTTTGGCGGCTGGCGCAGGCCGATCCCGGGTGGATCGCCGCCGTCGACCCGGACGGGACCGAGCACACCGCCGGCGAGCTGCTGGCCCGGGCCAACCGGCTCGTGCACGGGCTGCGCGCGCTGGGCGTGGAGAAGGGGGACGGCATCTGCGGGCTCGTCCCCAACGGGGTGGACGGCCTGGTGCTGTACCTGGCCGCGCTCCAGGCGGGCTGGTACTACACCCCCGTCAACTGGCACCTGACCGGCCCCGAGATCGGCTACATCGTGGCCGACAGCGAGGCCAAGGCGTTCTTCGTGCACGAGCGGTACGCGGTGGAGGGCGCGCGCGGGGCCGAGGAGTCGGGGATCGACCCGCGGCGCCGGTTCGCGTTCGGCGAGGTCGCGGGGTTCCGGCCGTGCGGGGAGCTCGTGGACGGGCAGCCGGACACGCTGCCGGACGACCGCAGCAACGGCGCCACCATGCACTACACCTCGGGCACCACCGGACGGCCCAAGGGGGTGCGCAGGACGCTCGGCGGGATCGACCCCGACGACAGCGCGGAGCTGATGTCCTTCCTGCTGGGGCTGTTCGGGATCCCGCCCGGAAGGCCCGCGGGACGGGAGCCGCAGGCGCACCTGGTGACCTCGCCGAACTACCACACGGCCGTCACCCAGTTCGGCGGCACGTCGCTCCAGATGGGCCACACGCTCGTCTACATGGACAAGTGGGAGGCCGAGGACTGCCTGCGGGTGATCGAGAAGTACGGCATCACCAACACGCACATGGTCCCGACCCACTTCAAGCGGCTGCTGGCCCTCCCGGAGGAGACCCGCAAGCGGTACGACGTGTCGTCCATGAAGTGGGCGATCCACGCCGCCGCGCCCTGCCCCGTCCCCATCAAGAAGCAGATGCTCGACTGGTGGGGCGACTGCGTCTGGGAGTACTACGCGGCCACCGAGGGCGGCGGGACGATCGCGAGCCCGCAGGAGTGGCGCGAGCATCCCGGCACGGTCGGCAAGGCGTGGCCGATCAGCGAGCTGCTCATCGTGGACGACGCCGGCGAGCCCGTCCCGGCCGGCCGCGACGGCACGATCTACATGAAGATGGCCGGCACCGAGTTCGAGTACAAGGGCGACCGGGAGAAGACCGAGAAGAACCGCCTCAAGGACTTCTTCACCGTCGGCGACATCGGCCGCCTCACCGAGGACGGCTTCCTGTTCCTGTCCGACCGCAAGTCCGACATGATCATCTCGGGTGGCGCCAACATCTACCCGGCCGAGATCGAGAACGAGATCGTGCTGCACCCCAAGGTCGCGGACGTGGCCGTCTTCGGCATCCCGGACGAGGAGTGGGGCGAGCAGATCAAGGCGGTCGTGGAGCCCGCCGCGGGCACCGCGCCCGGCCCGGAGCTGGCGGCGGAGATCCTTGCGTCCCTGGAGGGCCGGCTGGCGCGGATGAAGTGGCCCCGGTCGATCGACTTCATCGAGGTCATGCCGCGCGAGCCGAACGGCAAGCTCCTCAAGCGCAAGCTGCGCGACCCGTACTGGAAGGACCACCAGCGTGCCATCTGAGGCCCTCGACCATGTATTGGAGTTCCCCGGCGGGTACACGCGGTCGGTCGGGCCGGTCATCGGGCGGTTCCTGAGCGAGCTGCGCGACGGGCGGCTGGTCGGCGTGCGGACGGCCGGCGGGCGGGTGCTGGTCCCGCCGGTGGAGTACGACCCCGACGGCGGCGAGCCGGTGACGGAGGAGTTCGTCGAGGTCGGCCCGATCGGGACGGTGCAGACCTGGTCGTGGGTGCCGCGGCCGCTGAAGAACCATCCGCTGGACCGCCCGTTCGCGTGGGCGCTGATCCGCCCGGACGGCGCCGACACGGCCCTGCTGCACGCGCTGGATCTGGGCGTCGTCGACGAGGGCGCCGATCCGCCGCGGTTCCTCAAGACCGGGATGCGGGTCCGTCCGAGGTACCGGGCGGAGCGGACCGGCGCGATCGGCGACATCGAGTGCTTCGTCCCCGAGGTCACGATGATCAACGCGCCGACCCGGCTGGAGTACCGGCTCCGCGGCGGGCGGGCGCTGGACCGCTTCCTGGAGGGGATCTCCGAGGGCCGGATCCTCGGCCACCGCTGCGGCGTGTGCGGCGAGGTGATCGTCCCGATGAAGGGGCTGTGCTCGCGCGACGGCGTGCCGACCACCGAGGAGGTGGAGCTGCCCGACACCGGCACCGTCACCACCTTCGCGGTCAACAACCTGCCCGATCCGCGCGCGCCCGAGGTCCCGTTCGTGTCGGCGTACGTCCTCCTGGACGGCGCGGGCCTGCCCATGCTCGCCCTGGTCGCCGGGATCCCCGCGGACCAGGTCCGGATGGGCATGCGGGTCAAGGCGGCGTGGCGTCCGCGCGAGGAGTGGGACCGGAGCATGGCCAACATCAAGTGGTTCGAGCCGCTCGACGAGCCCGACGTGCCCTTCGACACGATCAAGGACTACGTGTGAATCGCGAGCGGCCGCGCGGCGGCTGGACTGAGGAGCGCAGGGAGCGAGGGACGAGCGACCGGAGCGACGAGGGAAGCCGTCGCGAAGAAACGGCCGCGAGCCGCCGAGCGGAGGCGAGGCAATGAATACCGACATAGCGGTGGTCGCGTTCGTGCAGAGCGAGCACGCGGCCGAGGACGCCGGGCTGTCGGAGGTGGAGATCCTCGCGCCCGTCATCACCGAGATCAAGGAGCGGACCGGGTTGAGCCGGTTCGGGTTCACCTGCTCGGGGTCCAACGACTACCTGGTCGGGGCACCGTTCTCGTTCGTGTCCGGGTTGGACGCGGTGGGGGCCTGGCCGCCGATCTCCGAGAGCCACGTGGAGATGGACGCGGCCTGGGCGCTGTACGAGGCGTGGGTGAAGCTGCGCCACTCCGAGGTCGATACCGCGCTGGTGTACGGGTTCGGGAAGGCGTCGCAGACCGTACTGCGTGAGCTGATGACGCAGCAGCTCGACCCGTACTACCTGGCGCCGCTCGGAATCGACCAGGTGTCGCTGGCGGCGCTGCAGGCCCGCGCCTACCTGGAGCGCTCGGGCGCCAAGGAGGACGATCTGCGGGCCGTGGCGGCGCGGTCGCGGGCGGCGGGCCGCGAGAACCCGTTCGCGCTGCATCTGCCCGACCCGTCCGGTGACGAGGGCTACGACGTGGCGCCGCTGCGGCCGTACGACGTCGCGCCGTCCGCCGACGGCGCCGTCGCGATCGTGCTGGCGACCGGTGACAAGGCCCGCGAGCTGTGCGAGCGGCCCGCGTGGATCCGCGGGATCGACCATCGCAGCGAGGCGCACTCGCCCGGCGTGCGGGACCTGTCCCGGTCGGCGGCGACCCGGATCGCGGGCGAGAGGGCGGGCGCCGCCGGCGTGCAGGTCGCCGAGCTGCACGCGCAGTTCTCGCACGAGGAGCTGATCCTGCGGGAGGCGCTCGGGCTGGGCGAGGACGTCACGGTCAACCCGTCGGGCGGCCCGCTGTCGGCCAACCCGCCGATGGCGGCCGGGCTGATCAGGATCGGCGAGGCCGCGGCCCGGATCCACGACGGCTCCGCCACCCGGACGCTCGGCCACGCCACCGCCGGCCCGTGCCTGCAGCAGAACCTCGTCTGCGTCCTCTCGGGAGAAGAAGACCATGGGTAACCCGTGCGCCATCATTGGTGTGGGGCAGACCGCCTACAAGACCAAGCGGCTGGACGTGTCGATGGCCGGGCTGCTGCGCGAGGCGGCCGCGAAGGCGCTCGACGACGCCGGGCTGACCTGGAACGACATCGACGCCGTCGTGCTGGGCAAGGCGCCGGACCTGTTCGAGGGCGTGATGATGCCCGAGGCGTACCTGGCGGACGCGATGGGCGCGGCGGGCAAGCCGGTCATGCGGGTGCACACGGCCGGGTCGGTCGGCGGGTCGACCGCGATCGTGGCGGCGAGCCTGATCCAGGGCGGCGTGCACGACCGGGTGCTGACGGTGGCGTGGGAGAAGCAGTCGGAGTCGAACGCGACGTGGGCGCTGACGGTGAACTCGCCGTACTCGACGTCGCTGGTGGTGGGCGCGGGCGGCTACTTCGCCCCGCACATCCGGGCGTACATGCGGCGGTCCGGCGCCCCCGACCACATCGGCACGCTGGTCGCGGTCAAGGACCGGGAGAACGCGCTGAAGAACCCGTACGCGCACCTGAAGATCCCCGGCATCTCGCGCGCGATGGTCGAGTCGACGCCGATGCTGTGGGAGCCGATCCGCTACCTGGAGACCTGCCCGTCGTCCGACGGCGCCTGCGCGATGGTGCTGGCCTCCGAGGACGCGGCGCGGCAGGCCCCGAACAGGCCCGCCTGGGTGCACGGCACCGCGATGCGCTCCGAGCCGATCTTCTTCGCCGGGCGCGACACCGTGAACCCGCGGGGCGGCAAGGACTGCGCCGCCGACGTGTACCGGCAGGCCGGGATCGCCGACCCGCGCCGCGAGCTGGACTGCGCCGAGGTGTACGTGCCGTTCTCCTGGTACGAGCCGATGTGGCTGGAGAACCTGGGGTTCTGCGGTGAGGGCGAGGGCTGGAAGCTGACCGAGGCGGGCGCGACCGCGCTGGACGGGGACATCCCGTGGAACCCCTCGGGCGGCGTGCTGTCGTCCAACCCGATCGGCGCCTCCGGGATGATCCGGTTCGCCGAGGCGGCGCTGCAGGTGCGCGGGCTCGCCGGGGAGCACCAGGTGGACGGAGCGCGCCGCGCCCTGGGGCACGCCTACGGCGGCGGCGCGCAGTTCTTCGCGATGTGGATCGTCGGCTCAGAGAAGCCCTAGAAGCGCCCCCCGGGCGCCTCCACCCCACCCCCCTCGATCTCCGGAGGACGACCGATGGAGTTCAACCACGCCGATCTGTTCGAGGGAGTCGCGGACGCGATCGGGGACCGCGTCGCGCTCGTCTGCGGCGACAGGAGTCTCACCTACGCCGAACTGGACGCGCAGGCCAACCGGCTCGCGCACCATCTGGAGGCGGCCGGGGTGGAGCCCGGCCGGCATGTCGCCCTCCAGCTGTACAACGGCGTCGAGTACGCCGTGGCGCTGGTCGCCGCGCTGAAGATCCGGGCCGTTCCGATCAACGTCAACTACCGGTACGTGGAGAGCGAGCTGCTCTACCTGTTCCGCGACTCCGACAGCGTGGCGCTGCTGTACGACGTGGAGTTCGACGACCGGGTCGCGGCGACCGTCCCGCAGGTGGAGGGGCTGCGGCACCTGGTCGCGGTCGGCGGCCCGACGTCGGTGCCCGGCGCCGTCGAGTACGAGGAGGCCCTTTCCGCGCAGCCCGCGACGCGCGGGTTCGGGCCGCGCTCGCCCGAGGACACCTACGTCATCTACACCGGCGGCACGACCGGGATGCCCAAGGGGGTGATGTGGGGGCTGAAGGACCTGCTCTTCGCGTTCTGGAACCCGACGCTGCCGCGCCCGGACGTCCCGGAGGACGTGGTGGAGATGGCGCGGAACTCGGGCCCGATGGTGATGATGCCGGTGGCGCCGCTGATGCACGGCGCCGCGCAGATGGCGACGTGGATCGCCTGGTGGATGGGCGCGACCGTGGTGTACGTGCGCAGGTTCGACGCCGCCGAGGTGTGGCGGACGATCGAGCGGGAGAAGGTCAACTCCCTCACCATCACCGGCGACGCGATGGCGATCCCGATGGTGGAGGACCTGGAGCGTTCGTCGTACGACCTGTCGTCGCTGTTCGCCTACGTCTCGACCGGCGCGATCCTGACCGGAACGGTCCGGGAGCGGCTGGCGGCGGCGATGCCGAACGTCATCATCATGGACCGGTTCGGGTCCACCGAGTCGGGCTCCACGGCCGAGGCGGTGGCGGGCTCGACACCGGAGAAGGGCCTGCGGTTCACCGCCGACGTCGAGAACGTCACCGTCCTGGACGACGCGCTCCAGCCGGTCAAGCCGGGGTCGGGCGTCCTGGGGCAGGTGGCCCGCACGGGCTACATCGCGCGCGGCTACTACAACGACCCGGACAAGACCGCGCGGACGTTCCCCGAGGTGGACGGGCGGCGGTGGCTGCTGACCGGCGACATCGCGACGGTGGAGGAGGACGGCAGCATCGCCGTCTACGGCCGGGGCTCGCAGGCCATCAACACCGGTGGCGAGAAGGTGTTCCCGGAGGAGGTGGAGGCCGTGCTGAAGGGGCATCCGGCCGTGTTCGACGCGGTCGTGACGGGGATCCCGGACGAGCGCTTCGGGTTCCGCGTGGCCGCCGTCGTCCAGGCGCAGGGGGAGGCGCCGGCGCCGGCGGACCTCGACGCCCACTGCCGCAAGAACCTCTCCGGTTACAAGGTGCCGCGCGTGTACGCGTTCGTCGGGGAGATGAAGCGCAGTCCCGCGGGCAAGGCCGACTACCGGTGGGCCAAACAGGTCGCCCAGGAGGCGGCGGGATAGCCGGGTGAGCGAGAAGCTGGAGAGGATGGACGCGCCCAGGCGTTGATCTCTGTGTGTCGGGAGTGGAGGGTGCCCCGCGGGCACTAGGCTCCCCTCGGAAAACCTGGAGATCGAGGTGGAAGCGTGTCGACCCCGGAACGCGAGCGGGCGGTGGCGGAGCTGCGGGAGGCGATGCAACGGAGCACGCTCTACACGATGCTGCTCCACCACACCGCCGCGAGTAAGGCGGGGCTGAACGTGACCGACGCGCAGTGCCTGAACGCGCTGTCGCTGGAGGGCCCCCTGACGCCGGGACGGCTCGCGGCACTCATGGGGATCACCACCGGCGGCGCGATCACCGCGGTCATCGACCGGCTGGAGCGGGCCGGGTACGTCAAGCGCAGCCGCGACCCCGACGACCGGCGGCGGGTGATCGTGGAGCTGGTGCCGGAGAACGCGGCGCGGTTCGAGCAGTACTTCGAGCCGATCGCGCGGGCGTTCGGCGAGCGGATGGCGGGCTACTCCGACGCGCAGCTGCGGCTGCTGTCCGGCTACGTCCAGGGCGGCAACGAGGCCATGCCCGGCCTTATCGAACAGGTGCGCCGCATGCCTTGATCCGGCGGGCACAACCGTGACGCGCGCTATGTCAATGACGCGCGTATCCCGCCGGGACGGGGGTGTGAGAGCGTTGCGCCCATGCCCGCTTCGGCTTCCCCCTCGGCGCGTCCGGCCCGCGCCCTGGCCGCCTTCCTGGCCACGGCCGGCGTCACCCACTTCGTCGCGCCCAAGCCCTACGACACGGTCGTCCCCGCGAACCTGCCGGGCACGCCGCGCACCTGGACCTACCTCAGCGGTGTCGCCGAGCTCGCCTGCGCCGCCGCCGTCGCCGTGCCCAGGACGCGCCGCGCCGGGGCGCTGGCCACCGCCGCCCTGTTCGTCGCCGTCTTCCCCGCCAACGTGAAGATGGCGCACGACTGGCGCCGCCGGCCGCTCCCGCAGCGCGCCGCCGCGTACGGGCGGCTGCCGCTCCAGGTCCCGTTGGTCGCCTGGGCGCTCAAGGTCGCCGGGAACGCCCCCGGTGCCCGGGACGTCAGCGGACGGTGATGATCGCCGAACCGTGGCCGAACAGGCCCTGGTTCACCGCGATGCCCACCCGGGCGCCCTCCACCTGGCGGCCCTCCGCCCGGCCGCGCAGCTGCCAGGTCAGCTCGCACACCTGGGCGATCGCCTGCGCCGGGATCGCCTCGCCGAACGAGGCCAGCCCGCCCGAGGCGTTCACCGGCACCCGCCCGCCCAGCGCCGTGTCACCCGCGCGCAGCAGCTTCTCCGCCCCGCCCGGCCCGCACAGCCCGATGTCCTCGTACCAGTCGAGTTCCAGGGCCGTGGACAGGTCGTACACCTCGGCCAGCGACAGGTCCTCCGGGCCCAGGCCCGCCTCCTCGTAGGCGGCCCGCACCATGGCCGGGCGGAACGCCGTGTCGGGCGCGGGCACGGCCAGCGCCGAATCGGTCGCGAAGTCGGGCAGGTCCAGGACCGTCTTGGGGAACGTCGGGGTGACCGTCGACAGCGCCGGGATGCGCACCGGATCCGCGCCCCCCCGCGACCGCGCGAAGTCCATCGACGACAGCACCAGCGCCGCACCGCCGTCGCTGGTCGCGCAGATGTCCAGCAGCCGCAGCGGATCGGCGACCACGGCGGACGCCCGCACGTCCTCCAGGGACACCTCCTTGCGGTAGCGGGCGTGCGGGTTGGCCAGGCCGTGCCGCGCGTTCTTGACCTTCACGGCGGCGAAGTCGTCCCGCGTCGCGCCGTGCAGCGCCATCCGGCGCCGCGCGTACAGCGCGAAGTAGATCGGGTTGGTCGCGCCCAGCAGCCGGAACCGCAGCCAGTCGGGATCGTCGGGACGGTCGCCGCCGACCGGCTTGAAGAACCCCTTGGGCGCCGCGTCCGCCCCCACCACCAGCGCCACGTCGCACAGGCCCGCCAGGATCTGCGCGCGGGCGGCGTTGATCGCCTGCGCCCCGGACGCGCACGCCGCGTAGCTGCTGGAGATCCGGGCGCCCGACCACCCGAGCGCCTGCGCGAACGTCGCACCGGCGACGAACCCCGGATATCCGTTCCGGATGGTGTCGGCGCCCGCCACGTACTGGACCTGCGGCCAGGCCACGCCCGCGTCCGCCAGCGCCGCCCGCGCGGCCACGAGCCCGTACTCGACGAAGTTGCGCCCCCACTTCCCCCACGGATGCATCCCCGCACCGAGAATCGCCACATCAGCGCCCATGGGAGGGCCTCCACATCCAGACGGTGTACTGGGCCTCGTCGTCCTCGTACAGGACGCCCTCGGTCAGCTCGACCTCCATGCCGACCTCCAGGTCGGCGACGCCGACGCCGGGGACGACCTGGCCGAGGACGACCATCCGCTCGGCCTCCAGCTCGACGGCCGCGACCGCGTAGGTGCGGAACGGGTCGGGGGAGACGTACGGGGGCGGGGGCTGGTAGCGGGAGTCGGCGTACGACCAGACGCGCCCGCGGTTGGAGAAGGCGTACTCCTCCAGTTCCGAGCCGTCCCGGGGGCCGGTGCAGGCCGGGTTGCGGCAGGCGAGGTCGTTGCGGGGGAAGTAGGGGGTGCCGCAGGACGCGCAGCGGGTGCCGAGGAGGCGGGCGCCGCCTCCGTCCGCGGGCGCGGCGGCGAACCAGCCGTCGACCGCGGGCCGCCGCTCCTTCGCGCCTGGTGTGGCCGTGTCGCTCAACGCCGCCTCCCGGGGGTCACGAGCGCAGCTTACCAACCAAGCGCACGTTCAAATCAAGGGTGGCGACGGCCACCGCCGCCACGAGCAGCAGGACGAGCACGTACACGCCGGTGCCCGTCCACTGCCCGTGCTCGTAGGCCAGGCCGCCCGCCGTCCCGCCGACGCCGGCGCCCATGTAGTACGCGAAGAGGTAGAGCGCGGAGGCCTGCGCCCGGCCGCGAGTGGCGCGGAGGCCGACCCGGCCGCCGGCCACCGAGTGGGCCGCGAAGAACCCGGCCGTGAAGACCAGCAGGCCGGCGGCGATCAGCGGCACGGAGTCGGGCAGCGTGAGCGCCAGCCCGCCGGCCGTCGCCACCACCGCGGCGAGCAGGACGGGACGGCCTCCGTGCCGGTCGGCCAGCAGCCCGGCGCGGGCCGCCGCGAACGACCCGCCCAGGTACATCACCGCGATCAGCCCGACCACCGCGCGCGGCAGGTGGAACGGCGCGTCCAGCAGCCGGTAGGACAGCAGGTTGTAGACCGTGACCATGCCCGCCATCAGCAGGAACCCGGTCAGGTAGAGCCGGCGCAGCCCAGGGTCGCGCAGGTGGGCGAGCAGGGCGCGGTGCTCGGCGCGGCCCGGCCGGAAGAACCGGGACGGCGGCAGCAGCGCCCAGAACAGCAGCGTGCAGCCGAGCGCGAGCAGGGTCGTGGCGGCCAGCGCCCAGCGCCAGCCCGCGACGTCGATCGCGCTGCCGGGCACCAGTCGGCCGAGCAGCCCGCCGAGGCTGGTGCCCGCGACGTACCGGCCCATCGCGCCGCCGAGCGAGCCGGGGTCGACCTCGTCGGCCAGGTAGGCCATCGCGACGGCGGGCACCCCGGCCAGCGCCACGCCCTGGACGGCGCGCAGCGCGGCCATCGCGGGGAACGACGGGCACAGCGGCAGCAGCAGCCCGGCCAGCGCCGCCGCCACCGAGGAGACGAGCATGACCCGGGTGCGGCCGTACCGCTCCGACAGCGAGCTGACCGGGATGATCGCGACCGCCAGCGCCCCGGTCGTCAGCGACACCAGCAGGGCCGCTTTCGCCGGCGGGACGTGGAAGGCGCGGGAGAGTTCGGGCAGCAGCGCCTGCGTGCAGTAGAGCGACATGAACGTCGAGAGCCCGGCCGCGAACAGGGCGAGGTTGATCCTGCGCAGGCCGGGCGAGCCGAGCCGGTGCCGCCCGGCCGCCTCCACCGTGACCGTCATGGGCTCCAGGGTCCGCCGTGCAGGGGTGATGCGTCCAATGAGAGTTGTCACGGAAATCGATGACGGGTAAGCATGAGTGCGTGGATCTGGAGACGGTGCGGTGGTTCCTGGCGGTGGTCGAGCACGGGCATGTGACGAACGCCGCGTCCGAGCTGGGCCTCTCCCAGCCCGGACTGTCGCGGGCCGTGGCCCGGCTGGAACGCGAGCTGGGCGTCCCGCTGCTGGACCGGGAGGGGCGCAGTGTGCGGCCGAGCCGGTACGGGGAGGTGTTCGCCGCGCACGCGCGCCGGCTGCTGGCCGAGGAGGAGGCGGCGCGGCGGGCGCTGGCGCAGGCCGCCGATCCCGAGGGCGGCGAGGTCGCGCTGGCGTTCCTGCACACGCAGGGCACCTGGCTCGTCCCTGACTTGCTGCGCCGTTTCCGGCGGGAGCGTCCGCGGGTGCGGTTCCGGCTCGCCCAGGACACCGCGGCGGGGCTGGAGGAGGCGGTCCGGGGCGGCGCCGCCGATCTGGCGATCACCAGCCCGTGGCCCCGGGACCTGGCCTGGGCCCCGATGGTCACCGAGCGGCTGCTGCTGGCGGTGCCCGCCGATCACCGGCTGGCCGGGCGCGCGGCGCTGCGGCTGGCCGAGGCGGCGGGGGAGCCGTTCGTGGCGGTACGGCCGGGCGCCGGGGTGCGCGACACCTTCGAGGAGCTGGCCCGGCGGGCCGGGTTCCGGCCGTCGATCCTGTTCGAGGGGGACGAGCTGTCCACCATCCGCGGGCTGGTGGCCGCCGGCCTGGGTGTGGCGGTGGTGCCCGCCGGGGAGGGGACGGGCGGCGGCGGGTCGGCCGGGCTCGCCGAGATCCCGCTGGAGGATCCGGGCGCGGAGCGCACGATCGGGCTGGCCTGGCACGGCGGGCGCACCCTGACCCCCGCCGCGGACGGATTCCGCCGCTTCGTGCTGGACCGAACGGCCGGAGGCCGGACGGCCGGGCGTGACGGGAAGGTCTCCTAACTGACGCGTCAGTCACTTCGGTACAGTGAGACCGAACCGAGCCGGATTCTGGAGTGCGCATGCGGACTGGACTGCAGGGAAAGACAGCCCTCATCACCGGGGCCTCCCGGGGCATCGGCAAGGCGACCGCCGTCGCGCTGGCCGCCGAGGGCGCCAACGTCGTGCTCTCCTCGCGCAAGCAGGAGGCGCTCGACGAGGCCGCCGCCGAGATCCGCGCGGCCCACCCGGACGCGGGCGTGCTGGCCAAGGCCGCCCACGTGGGCGACCCCGACGCCGCCGCGGCCTGCGTGGAGGCGGCCGTGGCCGAGTTCGGCGGGGTGGACGTGCTGGTCAACAACGCCGGCACCAGCCCGTACTTCGGCCCGATGGTCGACATCGAGCCCGCCGCCGCCGAGAAGACCGTCCAGGTCAACCAGTTCGCCGTGGTGCTGTGGACCCAGCTGGCCTGGAAGCGCTCGATGCGCGAACGGGGCGGCTCGGTCATCAACATCGCCTCGGTCGGCGGCATGATCACCGAGCACGGGATCGGGTACTACAACGCCACCAAGGCCGCGGTCATCCACCTCACCCGGCAGTTCGCGATGGAGCTGGCCCCCGCCGTCCGGGTCAACTGCATCGCCCCCGGGCTGGTCAAGACCGCGCTCGCCCGCGCGCTGTGGGAGAACAACGAGGAGCAGATCAGCAAGCATCTGCCGCTGGGCCGGCTGGGCGCACCCGAGGACATCGCCAAGGCGGCGGTGTTCCTGGCCGGCGACGCGGCGTCCTGGATGACCGGGCAGACGATGGTGATCGACGGCGGCGCGATCATCCGGCCCTCGATCGCGTGAGGAGCGGCACCATGAACCGCTGGGGACTGACCATTCCGCTGGGCGGGCTCGCCCTGGGCGAGCACCGCGAGATCGTCGCCGAGCTGCCCTCGCTCGGCTACACCGACGCCTGGTCCGCCGAGACCAACGGCACCGACGGCTTCACCCCGCTGGCGCTGGCCTCCCAGTGGGCGCCCGAGCTGCGCCTCGGCCCGGCGATCGTGCCGGTCTACACGCGCGGCCCGGCCCTGCTGGCGCAGCAGGCCGCGACCCTCGCCGACCTGGCGCCCGGCCGCTTCGTGCTCGGCATCGGCACCTCCTCCGACACCATCGTCGAGCGCTGGAACGGGATCCCGTTCGAGGAGCCGTACAAGCGCACCCGCGACACGCTGCGGTTCCTGCGCCGCGCGCTGGCCGGGGAGAAGATCAAGGAGGACTTCGCGACGTTCTCCGTCAAGGGCTTCAAGCTGGAGGCGGCCCCCGCGACGCCGCCGCCGATCGTGCTGGCCGCGCTGCGTCCCGGCATGCTGCGGCTGGCCGCCCGCGAGGCCGACGGCGCGATCACCAACTGGCTGGCGCCCCGGGACGTGCGGACCGTGCGCGGCGAGCTGGGCGAGGAGCCCGAGCTGCTCGCCCGGCTGTTCGTCTGCCCGACCGACGACGCCGAGGAGGCCCGCTCCATCGGCCGCTGGATGATCGCCGCGTACATGAACGTGCCGGTCTACCAGGCGTTCCACCAGTGGCTGGGACGCGGCGAGGCGCTGCGACCGATGAACGAGGCGTGGGCCGCGGGCGACCGCAAGAAGGCCCTGGAGGTGATCCCGGACGAGGTCGTCGACGACCTGATCGTGCACGGCTCGCCGGCGGCCTGCCGCGCCCGCGTCCGGGAGTACGTCGAGAACGGGCTCACCACGCCCGTGCTCGCGATCGTCCCCGGCGGCGGGCTGTCGACGGTCGAGGCGGTCCGCGCCCTCGCCCCCGGCGATTAAGGGGCGTTCGTCGCGGTGATTCCGGGCCCGGTCGCGGTGACGCGCCGGGCCCGGTCCTTTACGGGGCGTTCACCCGGATTGCCGGAGAAGGAGGTTTACCGGCGCGCGCGCCGGGGAGGGTGGGGCGAACAGGTCACTGACCTGCCCTGGCCTGCAACCGAGACATGAGGAGCCGACCGTGCTCACCCTGACCAGCGGCGCCGTCCAGGTGATCCGTACCGTGACCGCAAACCCCGAGATGCCGCCCGAGACCGGGATCCGCATCGAGGCCGGGATCGACGGCTCCGACGCACTGCGGCTCTCGGTCGCTCCCGAGCCGGAAGCCGGCGACCAGGTCGTGGAGGCGGAGGGGGCCCGGGTCTACCTGGAGCCCACCGTCGCCCAGCTGCTCGACGACAAGACCCTGGACGCGCAGGTCGACCCGCAGGGCGACGTCGCGTTCACCATCGCAGAGGGAGGACAGGGCGGCCCCGGGGGACCGGGCGTCTGAACCGGAACTGAGGCGTCTGAACCGGTAGAGGCGTCTGAACCGGTACTGAACCGCTTCCGGACCGCGGACGGGCACGGGCGTTCCTGATCCCTTCCCGCTCGACCAGGAGCGCCCCCGCGGCCAGGGCCGGGCCGCCGATCCCCACCAGGGACCGGCGCCCGGCCCTTTTGTCGTCCTCCGCGCTCCGGGAGCTTCTGCGACACTGGGCGCGTGACGCCCTCGTCCTCTCCGCCCGGCCCGGAGGAGCGGCCTCAGCCGCCACGGGAGGAACTGGAGCGGCAGGTGCGCGACCACTACGGCAACTGGCGAGACCAGCCGCGCGGGCTGGCCTGCGCCGTCGTCGCTGCGTTCCTGCTCCTGACCACGGCGGCGTTCGCTTTCGCCGTCGTGGCGGTGGTCATGGCCGCCCGTTGAACGAGGGGTGCGGGCCCAGCGCCCAGTACTCGAACAGGCCGTAACCGGTGGCGGCCGGGGTGGGCGCCGCGCCGTCCAGGTATTCGTAGCGCGCGACGGCGTCGACCATGCCCCACATGCGGGCGGCGTCCTCCTCCTTGCGCGTGTCGTAGGAGACGCCCTGCACCTTGAGGTCGGGCCCTTGGTACATGCCGTGCTTCCATTCGGGCTCCAGGCCGTACCCGGTGCCGACCATCATGTGGACGGGGAGGATGGGCGTGGCCCTTACGGTGAACGGCTCGCCGCCCCCGGGCGGGTTGAACGCGATGGTCGCCGTGGAGACCTCACGCGTGCCTTCCTTGTAGACCGGGCGGTACTCGGGGCGGCCGAGATACTCGGGGTCCGGGGTCGTCCCCGGGGAAGCAGAGCCGGGGTCGCGCATCTCGTCGGGCCACACGCGCACGGCCTCCTCCAGGAGACGGCGGCCCTTCTCGTCCTCCTGGACGATGCACAGGATCGAGTGGTCCTCGAACTGCATCGGTGCGTACAGCCAGTAGAAGGTCCCCGCGTTCTTCGCCTGGATGCCGGGCGGCTCGGGCTCCCCGACCGGGCGGATGCCCCAGGACCGGTCCCGCGACCCCCACCAGCGGTCGGGGGTGACCTCGATCCGCTCGCCGTCCACCACGATCGTCCCGGTCCAGCGGCCCGTCTGTGCCAGCCGCCGGGAGTCGAACACGACCCGCTCCTGCCAGCGCAGGTAGTGCGGCGGCTCCAGTTGCGCCGGGATGGCGCCCTCCCAGGCGAGGTCGAACGACAGGCCGTGCCCGTTCTCCTCCAGGACGACCCGCAGCCGCCTCAGGCCCTCCACGACCTCGACCCGGAACGGCCCGACCGCGGTGTCCATCCGGTCCAGGCCCAGCTCGCGCGACGCCCGTACGACCTTGTGGACGGGCCCGCGCCGCACCACCGCGAACGCGTCGGTGACGCCGAGGTTCGGGTACTGCCCGATCCCGACGATCATCATCAGCTCGCCGGAGCAGCCGTGCGCGTTGAAGTAGTACCGGTCGTAGAAGTTGCGGTCGGAGGTGGTGACGTGCCGCATCACCTCGGGCGCCTGGTGGATCGGGTAGTCGTCGAGCGGCGAGAGCGTCACTGGTCCCCTCCGAGGATCCGGGCGAGCAGGCGGGTGCAGTTGTTGTCGTACGGGAAGTCGCTGCCGGGCTCGATCCAGCCGAAGTCGATCATCGCCTGCCCGATCCGGGCCATGATCACGGCGAACTTGAAGCCGGACAGGATCTCGTAGTACTCCAGGTGGCGGACCGGCCGTCCGAGCAGGTCCTCGTAGCGGGCGACGGTCTCGGCGTACGGGGGGAAGCCCTCCAGGCGGGGCACGCCGATGCCCTCGGAGTGGTGCCGGTCCAGGAACATGAACCACGCCAGGTCCTCCTCCGGCGCGCCCAGCACGGCGTTCTCCCAGTCGAGGACGGCCGCGGGCACGCCGTCCTGGAAGATGACGTTGCCGATGCGCGCGTCGCCCCACAGCAGGGCGGGCGGGTCGAGCTCCTCGGGACGGTTGGCCTTGAGCCAGGCCAGGGCCGTGTGGGCGATCTCCTGCGGGCCGTCGTACGCCCAGGGCAGGTAGTGCTCGTAGTAGGCGAGCCGCTGGCCCAGCCCGGGGGCGCCCCACTGGGGCTGGTCGAGGAACCCCAGGTCCAGGGCGACCGGGTCGAGCCTGTGGACGCGGGCGAGGATGTCCAGGGTGGACCACCACATCGCGGCGCGTTCCTCAGGGGACACCTCGGTGACCCAGCCGTCCATGTGGTACGGGGGCATGTCCGTCGGGACGCGGCCCTCGACCCGCCCCATCACGAAGAACGGGGCGCCGAGGGTGTCGGCGGACGGCTCGTACCAGCGGATGGGCGGCACGGGGATGTCGGTGTGCGCGTCCAGGATCCGCATCAGGCGGTACTGCTCCTCGAAGCGCGGCTCGGGGAAGATCTGGTAGCGGGCCGGGGCGACCCGGGCCACGTACGGCTCGCGCCGCCCGCGGCCGTCGTCCGGGTCGGTCCAGGCGGCGTCGAACAGCAGCGTCTCGTTGGAGAAGCCGCTGGTCGACGGGGTCTCCAGGTGCGGGATCCGGGCTCCGGGCAGGCGGCCGTCCAGCCAGCCGGCCAGGCTCCTCAGGGTGATCTCGGGGTCGCGTTGGTCGGGTACGGGCATGGCCGCCTCCTCGCGCGCCGCCGGTGCCGGGGCGGCCGGGTGAGGGTGGGGCGGCCGGCCCCGGACGCCGGGCGGACACCAAACTAGAACGTGTTCTATCAACGCCCCGGGGCGCGGTCAATGCCCCGGGCGATCCGGCGCCCCCGGCGGGCCAGGCGGGCGTGAAAGGATCGGATCATGCGACTGACCAAGCTCGGACACAGCTGCGTGCGGCTCCAGAAGGACGACCGGACCCTGGTCATCGACCCGGGGGCGTTCACCACGGAGGCCGACGCCCTGGAGGGCGCCGACGCCGTCCTGATCACGCACGAGCACTTCGACCACTTCGACCCCGACCGGCTGCGCAAGGCCATGGCGGAGAACCCGGCGCTGGAGGCGTGGACGTCCCGCGTCGTCGCCGAGAACCTGGCCGACCTCGGCGGGCGCGTCCACCAGGTCGGGCACGGCGACGCGGTCACCGTGGCCGGCTTCGAGGTGCACGTCTACGGCGAGGACCACGAGATCCTGCACCCCGACATCCCGCCGATCCCCAACACCGGCTTCCTGGTCGACGGGGAGGTGTTCCACCCGGGCGACGCGCTGACCGTCCCCGGCGAGCCCGTCCGCACCCTGTGCCTGCCCGGCAACGCGCCCTGGATGAAGATCCCGGAGCTGTACCAGTACGCCCGCGAGGTGCGCCCCGAGCGCGCGTTCGTCATCCACGACGGGCTGCTGAACGACAACGGCCTGTCGGTGATGGAGACGCACGTGACCAACGCGGGCAAGGAGGCCGGCAAGGACTTCCGCCGCCTCAAGCCCGGCGAGTCCGTCGACCTCGCGTCATGAGGGAGATACGCGCGGTCTTCTTCGACATCGGCGAGACCCTGATCAACGAGGGCGAGATCTACGGCCGGTGGGCCGACTGGCTGGGCGTGCCGCGGCACACCTTCCTCACCAAGCTGGGCGCGCTGCTGGCCACCGGCGGCACCCACATGGACCTCCTGGAGTACTTCCGGCCGGGGTTCGACCTGGAGAAGGAGCAGCGCAGGCGCGTCGAGGCGGGGGTGCCGAACGGCTTCGGACCCGCCGACCTCTACCCCGACGCCCGCGGCTGCCTGACCGCGCTGCGCGCCCAGGGGCTGTTCGTCGGGGTCGCCGGCAACCAGCCGGTCGAGGCGGCCGAGCAGTTCGCCGCGCTGGGCCTGGAGGCCGACGTCGTCGGGATCTCGGACGTGTGGGGCCTCCAGAAGCCCGACCCGGCGTTCTTCGCGCGGTGCGAGGAGCTGGCGGGCGTGCCTGCGCGGCAGGTGCTGTACGTGGGCGACCGCGTCGACAACGACGTGCGCCCCTCCCTGGCGTACGGCATGCAGGCGGCCTTCCTGCGGCGCGGCCCGTGGGGGTTCATCCAGGGGGACGACGAGGCCCTGGAGGGCTGCACGTTCGTGCTGGACGACCTGGAGGGGCTGCCCGCCCTGGTCGCCGCGCACAATGCCGCCGCCTGACCGCGCCCTTTCCCGGGAATTGCCATTCGCGGCCCGGCTCCGGCGGGCCCACGGCCCCTAAGGGTCATCCCTTAATTCGTGAGTAGGGCATCAAGACCGGCCGTCAGAGGGATTTCGTCCGGCCGCCCGTTTCCTACCGTTGATGTCGTGTCCGCAGGTGGCGGACACGCATCAAGCGAAGTGGAACGGGGAGAGCATTCTCATGAACGGCACCTACCGCCCGCGCCGCGGACGGATGATCGCCGGCGTGTGCGCCGGGCTGGCCCGCAGGTTCGGGACCACGCCCGCCACCGTCCGGATCCTGGCGCTGCTGTCCTGCCTGCTGCCCGGCCCGCAGTTCGTGGTCTACCTCGTGCTGTGGGTCATGCTGCCGAACGAAGACCGGCACTTGGCGCGCTCCTCCTGAATTTCCCGCGGGCGCACTGATAACGTCCTGACGCCGTTTCGACCGGCGGAGCCCCTTGGACCCGGGGATCCCACGGTGTTAGATCGTGGCACGGCGTTTCCGAGAGTCCGGGAGGGAGCCCAGTGCCTGACAAGGGCCGGTGGCCGGGCCCCGGCGCGGAGGCGGGCACCGCCGACGGCGCCCGCGCGCTGCTCGGGCACCTGCGCGACCTGGCCCGGGCCCGCCGCGGGCCGGTCCGCGACGGCGCGGCCCGCGAACAGGTCCACTGGCTGGCCGACCTGCCCGGCGAGGTCTACGTGGAGACCGACGCCGGGCCCGGCGACGTGCTGTTCAGCGTCCCGGTGATCCCGCTGTCGCCGCCCGGCGTGCTGGAGGAGTTCGACGGCTGGCTGGGCATGCGGCACTGGTACCGGGCCCTGCACGACATGGCCGAGGACGCCGCCGCGCGCGGCGCGGACGTGGTGCTGGCCACCGGGCTGCTCAGCTGGGGTCCCGCCGACGGCCCCGCGGTGCACGACCACCTGCTGTCCACCCCGGTCCGGATCGTCGTGGACGACCGGTCCGGGCGGCTGGACGTGGTCCTGGCCGGCCACGCGACCCCGCGCGACCGCGAGCTGCTGGCCGGGCTGCCCGGCTTCCAGCCCGCCCGCACCGACTGGGTGTGGGACGCGGTGCGCTCGTCCGGGCAGGGGCTCGGCCTGCACGCCTCGGTGTCGGACGTGCTCCGCAAGTGGTGCTCGGTGGCGTTCGGCGACCGCGGCGAGGCGGTGGCGTTCCGGGAGGACTGGGCGCCCGCCCAGCCCGCCGGCCCCCCGCCGCCGGTGCCGCGGCTGCGGCTGGCGCCCGCGCTGGTCGCCCGCGCGCCGGGCCGGGCCGCCGTCGCCGCCCACTACGACACGCTGCTCGAACTCCTCGGCGACGGCCCGGTGCCCGCCGGGCTCGCCGGGTTCCTGGCGCCGGGCGGCCGCTCGCCGCTGCTGCACGTCCAGGACCGCGATGCCGAAACCGTCGCCGGCCTGCTCGGCGGGATGCTGAACCGGGGCCGCCGGGTGCTGGTCGCCGTCCCGGACGACGAGGCGGCCCGGAGCCTGCACGCCTCCCTGCCCGCCGGGGTCGCCGGGCTCTGCGCGACCGTGACCGGCTTCGAGGAGGGCGAGGCGGCCGCCGCGTCCCCCGAGCGGGTGGCCGCGGCCGTGCTCGCCCGCGTGGCCGGGCACGACCGGCAGCGGCACCGGGCGCTCACCGAGGAGCTGGTCGAACGGCACGAGGAGGTGAAGGCCGCCGTCGACGACCTCGCCGGGCGGCTGCGCGCGGCCGAGGAGGAGGAGCGCCACGACCTCGGCGGCGGCTACACCGGAGGCCGCGCCGACCTCGAACGCCGGATACGCGCCGAGGAGGCCGAGCACGGGTGGCTGCCGCCGCGCCCCGGACTCGGCCCCGCCCCGCTGCGGGGCGCCGAGGCCGCCGAGCTGGTCCGGCTGCTGGCGGGGCGGACCCCCGTCCGGCAGGCCCGCGCGGCGCAGCGCGACGTCGACCCGGCCACCCTTCCCAGCCCTCCCTACGTGCGGACGCTGATCGAGGCGGAGGCCACCGCCGCCGCCCGCGCCGAACGCTCCGAGAGCGACCTGTCCCGGCGGCTGCGGCACTGCGACGTCCACCTGATCGCCCGCCTGGAGAGCTGCGCGGCCGCCGTGAACGCCGCGCTCCGCGATCTGGGCCTGGAGGGCCACCCGCACGCGTGGGACCAGGCCGACCACGCGGTCCGCGCGTTCACCGACGCCCTCGGACGGCGCCGCCCGGCCGTCTGGGAACGCGTCGCGGAGATGGCCTCGCAGGCCGAGTGGGCGGACCGGGCCCTGCGCTCCCTGGCCGGCCACCGGGTCGAGCTCCCGCCGGGCGAGCTGCACCTGCGCGGGCTGGCCGCCGCCGCCCAGCAGCTCCGCAACTACCTCGCCGACGGCGGCACCCTCAAGCGCGGCCCGCTGCGCTCCGCGCCGCAGCGCCAGGCCGAACCCCTCCTCCAGGGCATCACCGTCGACGGCCGCCCGCCGGCCACCCCCGAGGCCCTCGACGCCGTCTTCACCGAGCTGATGGTGCGGATGGCCTGCCAGGAGCTCCAGTACGTGTGGGAGGCGGCCGGGGTGTCGTTCCCGGCTGACGTGCCGCCGGGGACGCGGGTCGCCCGCTTCCGCCGCGCGCACGCCCGCCTCGCCCGCGTCCGGGACGTGGTCCCCGCGATCGACGAGACCGTCGACCTCCTCTTCCAGGCCGGCCTGGGCATCCCGCTCACCCACCCGCTCCAGTGGTACGGGTACGTCGCCGGCCTGGAGAGCGCCCGGCTCAACCAGGGCGTGAACCGCGCCACCGCCGACCTCACCGCCCTGCGCGACGCGGTCGCCCGGGCCGGCGACGACGGCGACCGCCCGCCCGAGCTGAACGCCGCCATGGCCGCGATCGACGCCCGCGACGCCGAGGCGTACGGCCGGTGCCTGCGCGCCCTCGCCGAGGCGCGGCACGAGCGGGCCCTGGAGATCCGCTGCGCCGAGCTGCTCGGCCGCGTCCGGGCCGTCCACCCCGAGCTCGCCGACCTGCTCGCCGCCACCGTCGCCGACGAGTCCTGGCCGGGGCGGGTGGAGCGCTGGGAGGAGGCGTGGGCGTGGGCCGCGGCGGCGTCCCGCCTGGCCGCGCTGTCCCGCTCCGGCGCCGAGGACCGGCTGCGCGCCGACCTCGGACGGGCCCGCGCGCACCTGGACGAGGTGACGGCCCGGCTGGCCGAGGAGGAGGTCTGGGGCGCCTGCCTGCCGGGCGTGGACCCGGCGGCCACCGACCCGGCGGAGATCGTCCCGGTGTGGATCGTCCCGCTGTGGCGGATCCCCGAGGCGCTGCCGCCCCGTCCCGGCGCGTTCGACGTGGTGATCGCGGACGGTGAGCACGGCGCGGGGGCGGAGGCCCTCTTCCTCCTGTGGCACGCGCCCCGCGTGATCATCGTCGGGCAGGGCGGCCCGGCCCTCCCCGCCCCCGAGGGCCCCGTGCCGGTCTCGGCCCCGCCGCCGGACCTGGCGGAGATCATCACCCCGACCGCGCCGCTCTTCGAGATCCTCCTGACCCGCTTCGCCCCCGACCCTCCCGTCGAAGCGGAACCAGAACCAGAACCGGAACCCGAGCCGCCCGAGCCCGAGCCCCAGCCCGCCCCCGCGCCTCCGCCCGAACCCGAGCCTCCGCGGCAGCGGCGGCAGCCCAAAGCGGTCGCGAAGGTCGTCCGGGTCAGGCCGGGGCGGTCCATCGCGGTCTACAAGCGCCCGGAGCTGGTGGAGATCGTGGAGCAGGTCGCGCTGCGCGAGCCGGACCTCGACGACGACGGGCTCGTCGACCTGGTCGCCCGGCTGCTGGACTGCCCGGCGGACGAGGCACTGCTGGTGGGGGCGCGGGTCCGGTACGCGGTCGAGCAGTACCGGGAGATCTTCGGCTGACCGGTCAGTCCGCGACGTCGACGCCGAACAGGCGGGCGAGGCCGTCCAGCCCGAACCCGTAGCCCTGCCCGACGGCGCGCAGCCGCCAGCCGGTGCCGCGCCGGTAGAGCTCGGCGAGCAGCATCGTCCGCTCCGTCGTCGCCGCGTCCAGCGTCGCCTGCGCTAGCGGCCGGGCGTGCCGGCCGGGGCCCGCGGCGATCTCGACCGCGCCCAGGTCGCCGAACGTCGCGTCGCCGTCGACCGCCGCCGCGACCACGACCCGCCGCACCCCGGCGGGCAGCAGCGCCAGGTCGACGGTCACCGCCTGCTCGGCCGGGCCGTCGGCGGACAGCCGCACGGCGCCGTCGGGGCTCTCCGGCGCGCCGTAGAAGACGAAGTCCTCGTCGCAGGCGACCTGCTCGTCGGCGTCCACGGCGAACGCGACCACGTCGACCTCGCAGGCCGCGTGCTGCGCCCAGGACGCGGCCACCGTCCACCGCGTCGCCCCGGCGCTGACGGGCAGGTCGGCCACGGCGCCCCTGGCCAGCACGAACGGGTCCGCCGCCCGGTCCGGTGCCGGACGCGGCACGGGCGCCCGCAGCCACTCGCCCTCGTACACCGGCAGCTCCAGCGCGCGGGCCCGCGCCATGCGCCGGTCGGACTCGCCGCCCGCCAGCACCACCACGTCGGTGACGCTCGCCGAGAGGTTCACCGCCGCGGCCCCGCCCAGCTCGACCACCCTGCCGCGGGCGCCGGACGCCTGCGGGTGGCTCCCGCCGACGACGAGCACCCGCCGCCCCGCGAGCGGACCGCCCTTCCGGCCCCTGCCGCCGTTCCCGCCGCCCTGTGGCGCCGCCTCCGGCGCGTCGGCGGCCGGGGCCGGGGCGTCGTGCGGCACCCCGGCCCGGACGTCGCCGAGCAGCCGCACGAACGTCCGCTCGTCGATGACGGGGACGCCCTCCTCCCGCGCCCGCCGCGCCTTGCCCGAGTCCGACCTCGGGTCGCCGGCCACCAGCGCGCTGGTGTGGCGGCTGACGGAGCTCATCACGTTCAGCCCGGCCGCCGCCGCCCGCGCGGCCAGCTCCTCGCGCGGCACGCCCGTCTCGCCGGTCACCGCGACCTTCATGCCCTGCACGAGCGGGCCGCCGTCGGGAAGCCGCCCCGGGTTGCGGTACGCGCACGGGACCTTGGACGTCCTCGGCCGGTACGCGCCGTTCTGCTTGGGCGGGCAGGGCACCAGCGGCAGCGGCACGCCCATCTCCGCCGCGGACGCCAGGGAGCCGCGCAGCACCCCGGCGAGCGCGCGGGTGTCCTCCAGCGCGTCGTGCTCGCGGGCGTGCGCGACGCCGTAGTGCGCGGCGAGCGTGCCCAGCCGCAGATCCGAGGTCGGCGGCGCCAGCCGCCGGTTGAGCGCCAGCGTGCACAGCCGCCGCCGGACCGGCAGCGCCAGCCCGGCGCGCGCGAACTCGTGCGCGAGGAAGCCGTAGTCGAACGGCGCGTTGTGCGCCACCATCACCCGGTCGCGCAGCAGCTCGGCGACCTTCCCGCCGACGTCCTCGAACCTCGGGGCGCCCCGCAGTCGCCCGGCGGTCAGCCCGTGGACGTGCACCGGCCCCGGGTCGCAGCCCGGATCCAGCAGCGTCGTGAACTCGCCGGTCCGCGCGCCGTCGGAGCCGACGGTCACGATCGCCAGGGACAGGACGCGGTGCTCGTGCGCGCGGAAACCGGAGGTCTCCACGTCCACGAGCGCCCATTCACCAGGGTGCTCGGAGCTCTGCATGGTCGCACGCTAGAGCCGGGTGACCTGCGGGGGAGCGGCCTGACGGAAGGTGCCCACATGCGGACATCCGGTAAACCGGGGGGCACGCGCGGGTCCCGAGACGGATCGGGTCTGACATATCGGTGGGAGGGAGCGGGCCGGAACGGCATGATCTCTGTATGCGGACAGAAGAGATCATCGGTATCTGGCGGACCGTGATCCTGGGCGACCACAAGTCGTGGGTGATGTTCGGGAACGGGACGTGCGTGATCCTGATGGAGCCCGAGGAGGACCTCGCCGCGCAGGCCGTCGGGATCCTGCGCGAGTACGGGCCCGTGCACGCCGGGACGCCGTCCGCCGACTTCGGCATCATCGAGCTGGACGACGCGCCCGGCTGGGTCGTGTACGGCCACCACCACGACGACGTGCTCAGCTACGTCGCGCCCGACGAGGTCGAGGAGGCCGACGAGCTGAAGGTGGGGCTGCTCGGCCGCTCCCGGCGCGACCAGGACGGGCGCGAGCTCGAGGTCGTCCACGTGGAGGACAAGCGCGGGCGCGGCGACTGAGACCGGCCCCACCAGGAGAATTCCCCGACGTGACGCCGGGTGTCAGTGGTTGTCGGTATATAGGGAGGCGTGGCCGACTGGGATGAGGACGCGCGGGGGCGACTGCGCGCCGCCGTGCACCGGCGGGACGCCCGGCGGGGGCTCGACGTCCTGGCCGGCCGTCCGCTGGGGCCGGTGCTTCAGTACGCGGGCGACGTCCTGATCGCGGCGCTGGAGGGCGCGCTAACCGGCGCCGACCGGCTCGCACGCACATGCGTCGAGGAGCTGACCGGCCGCGACGGCCCCGGCGACGCGGAGCTGGCCGCCGAGCTGGCCGCCGCTCTCGACGGGACGGCCACGCCGCTGGCGGACGCGCCCGTCGACCTGGCCGCGCTCGGCCCCCGGCTCGACGCCGACCCGTCCGAGGGCGTCCACGTCGTCGACCTGCGCACCGGCGACATCGACTCTGAGATCGACGGCGGCCCGCCGCCCTTCGACACCGCCGACGACCCGGGGCGGTGGCTGACGTTCGTCCCGGGCGGGCCGGGCCCCGGCGGACCGGGCGAGGAGGCGCAGCGCGGCAGGGCGCGGAGCTGGCTCGCCGCGCACGGCTACCGCCCCGGCCCCCGCCCCTTCCTCTAGCAGGTCACGAGCCGGGGCGGACCAGCGGGAACGGGACCGTCTCCCGGATGCTGCGCCCGGTGAGGGTGATGAGCAGCCGGTCGATGCCCATGCCCATGCCGCCGGCCGGGGGCATGGCGTACTCCAGCGCGCGCAGGAAGTCCTCGTCCAGCTCCATCGCCTCGGGGTCGCCGCCCGCCGCCTGCAGCGACTGCTCGGTGAGCCGCCGCCGCTGCAGGATCGGGTCGATGAGCTCGGAGTAGGCGGTGCCCAGTTCGAGGCCGAAGACGATGAGGTCCCACTTCTCGGCCAGCCGCGGGTCCTTGCGGTGCGGCCGGGTGAGCGGCGAGGTCTCCGCCGGGAAGTCGCGCACGAACGTGGGTGCCTTGAGGTCATCCTCGACCAGCGCCTCGAACAGCTCCTGGACGACGCGCCCCTGCCCCCACGCCGGGTCGACGTTCACCCCGGCCCCCTCGGCGGCGGACCGGACGGCCGTCAGCGCGGTGTCGGGCGTCAGCTCCTCGCCCAGCGCCTCCGACACCGACCCGTACACGGTGATCTCGCGCCACGGCTCGGCCAGGTCGTACTCGACGCCGTCCCGGACGACCACCGTGGTGCCCAGCGCCGCGCGCGCCGCCGCGACGACCAGGTCGCGGGTGAGCACGGCCATGGTGTCGTAGTTGCCGTACGGCTCGTAGGCCTCCAGCATCGTGAACTCGGGGTTGTGCTTGTGCGACACGCCCTCGTTGCGGAAGTTGCGGTTGAGCTCGAACACCTTCCCGACGCCGCCGACCAGCAGCCGCTTGAGGTAGAGCTCGGGTGCGATCCGCAGGTACAGCTGCATGTTGTAGGCGTTCATGCGGGTGGTGAACGGCCGTGCGGTGGCGCCGCCGTGGATCGGCTGGAGCATCGGCGTCTCGACCTCCAGGTAGCCGCGATCGCGCAGCCCGTCCCGTACGGCCGCGACCGCGTCGCCGCGCATCCGCAGCATCCGGCGCGACTCGTCGTTGACGATGTAGTCGACGTAGCGCTGCCGCACCCGCGCCTCGGGGTCGGCCAGGCCCGTCGCCTTGTTCGGGAGCGGGCGCAGGCACTTGGCGGTGAGCTTCCAGGAGTGGGCCAGCACCGACAGCTCGCCGGTGCGGGACGTCACCACCTCGCCGGTCACGCCGACCTGGTCGCCGAGGTCGATCAGCGACTTCCACGACTTCAGCGACGCGGCGCCGAGCGCGTCGGAGGTCAGCATGATCTGCAGGTCGCCGGTCTCGTCGCGCAGCGACACGAAGATGAGCCGGCCGTGCTCGCGGGCCAGCATGACACGCCCGGCGACGGAGACGGACGCGCCGGTGAGGGTGTCGGGCGCCAGATCGGGGAAGCGCTCCCGGATGCCGGCGGCGAAGTCGGTGCGCTCGAAGCCGAGCGGGTACGGCTCCATCCCCGCCTCGCGGATCTGCTCCAGCTTGGCGTGCCGGACCCGCTCCTGCTCCGACAGCCGCCGCTGCGGCGCGCGCGCCGCCTCCGCCTCCTCCTCGATCTCATGGATCTTGGTGACCAGCTCCCGGGACGGCGCCATCCGCGCGGCGCGGTCGAGCTTGGGCCGGTTGAGGTTGGGCAGGAAGCCCTCGGCCCGCGCGTAGGCGAGGCCGAGGCGGATGACGTCGCGGTTCTGCATGTAGCAGATGAACCGGGGCCGCCAGTCGGGGTTGTACTTGGCGTTGGACAGGTACAGCGATTCGAGCTGCCAGAACTTGGAGGCGAACGACAGCAGCCGGTAGTACAGCCGCGCCACCGGGCCCGCGCCGATCTGCGAGCCGCGCTCGAACGCCGACCGCAGCATCGCGAAGTTGAGCGAGAGCCGCTGCACGCCGATGGTGCCGGCCCGCTCGGCGAGCTTGGCCACCATGAACTCGTTCAGCCCGTTCTCGGCCGCGCGGTCGCGCCGCATCAGGTCCAGCGACAGCCCGGTGCGGCCCCACGGGACGAAGCTGAGCAGCCCGCGCAGCTCGCCCTCGGCGTCGAACGCCTCGACCATCACGCAGCGGCCGTCGGTGGGGTCGCCGAGCCGCCCGAGCGCCATGGAGAACCCGCGTTCGGTGTCCTCGCCGCGCCAGGCGTCGGCGCTGCGGATCAGCTTGGCCATCTCCCACGCGGCGATCTGCGAGTGGCGGCGGATCCGCACCGTGTACCCGGCCCGCTCGACCCGCCGCACGGCCTGCCTGACCTGCCGCATCTCGCGGCCGTCGAGGTTGAAGTCGGTGAGGTCCAGGATCGCCTCGTCGCCCAGTTCGAGGGCGTCGAAGCCGTGCCGCCGGTAGATGCGCGCGGCGCGCTCGCCGACGCTGACCGCGCCGGGGATCCACGCGTGCGCGCGGCACTCGCCGAGCCAGGCCGCGATCGCCTGGTCCCAGGACTCGGGGTCGCCCAGCGGGTCGCCGCTGGCCAGCGAGACCGAACCCTCCACCCGGTAGGCGATGCCGGCCTTGCCGTTGGGGGCGAGGACGAAGTCCTTGTCGCGGCGCAGCGCGAAGTAGCCGAGCGAGTCCTCCTCGCCGTACTCGGCCAGCAGCGTGCGCACCGCGATCTCCTCGTCGGAGTCGAGCACCGCGTCGCCCCGGCCGGGACGGAACAGTGCCCAGAAGGTGACGATGAGCAGCCCGGTGCCGAGCACCCCGATGATCGTGTCGACCCAGCCCGGGACCAGCACGTCGATGGGCTCGCCGGTGACGCCCGACCCCAGCACGGTCTGTATCACCACGTACCAGGGATGGGTCCAGAAGCCGCCCCGCGGGTCCTGGTCGGTGACGGTGACCAGGAACGTGCCGATCCCGCCGCTGACCACCACCAGCACGGTGAACACGATCGCGGCGAGCCGCCGGTTGGCGCGGTCGGGCAGCGTGGTGAACTCGCCGCGCGCCGCGATCAGCAGCGCCAGCGCGGCCAGGAACACGCCGGTGGTGATGGCCTCGCCGACCGGCGTCGGCTCCGTCGGGTCGAGGATCAGCGCGAGCAGCAGCAGCGTGGACGTCGCCGAATACAGGCCGAACAGCAGGACCAGGATCCGCCACGCCGCCTTCTTGCGCCGCCGCACCCCCATCGACAGCAGGATCAGCAGCAGGCCGAACGGCACGCTGGCGGTGAATCCCAGATAATAGATCCAGCGCAGTGCCCAGATGTCGGCGACCTCGAGGATGAGGTCGGACGACAGCCAGGCCAGAATGGACAGGATGCCGGAGAGCCGGGTGTACCAGAAGAAGATGGTCGGCACGGTCTGGATGAGGCCGTGCCAGCCTGCGGCGAGTCCCGCGCCGGGCCTGCCCTTACCTGTACCTGGTGTCACGTTCATGCACGCTTCTGTCTTCGTCGGCTCTCAGGTCCACCTTGGCGCCAACCTCGGCGACACGGTGAACGTCTCACGGGTAGGGGACGGGGCAGCTGGGGGATGATGTCCCTACGGGGAGACCTACCCCCCATCGGAGTCGGTCCAAGGTTGTCAGCAAAAGTCGATATGGTCGCGGATATGCCAAATGAGTCCACCGGGGAGCGGTTGCTCGCCCGCCGCTACCGACTGGTGACGCAGGTCGGCCGCGGCGGCATGGGCACGGTCTGGCAGGCTCACGATGAGGTCCTCGGTCGTGACGTCGCGGTGAAAGAGGTCATCCTGCCGCATGGTCTCACCGATGAGGAACGCACGGTCCACCACAAGCGCACGTTCCGTGAGGCGCGCACCGCCGCGCGCCTCGGCCACCCCGGCGTGGTCACGGTGTACGACGTGGTCGAGGAGGACGGCCGGCCCTGGATCATCATGGAGCTCATCCTGGCCCGGTCGCTCGACCAGGTCATCAAGGGGGAGGGCCCGCTGGAGCCGCGGCGCGCCGCGGAGATCGGCCGGCAGATGCTGGCCGCGCTGCACGCCGCCCACGAGGCCGGCGTGCTGCACCGCGACGTCAAGCCCAGCAACGTGCTGGTGACCAGGGGCGACCGCGCGGTGCTGACCGACTTCGGCATCGCCACCGCCTCCGGTGACGCCACCCTCACCCAGACCGGCCTGGTGATGGGCTCGCCCGCCTACATCGCTCCCGAGCGCGCCCGCGGCCGCACCGCCGGACCCGCCTCCGACCTGTGGTCCCTCGGCGTCACGCTGTACGCGATGACGCACGGCAAGTCGCCTTTCGAACGCTCCGAACCGATGGCCGCCCTGGTCGCGGTCATCTCCGAGGACCCCGACCCGCCCGACAACGCCGGCCGTCTCGCACCGGTCATCCGCGGCCTGCTCCGCAAGGACCCCGACCAGCGGATGGACGCGATCGAGGCGGGCGCGCTGCTCGACGACATCGTCCGGCAGGAGACCTTCGACACCCAGCGCACGCAGGCCGTCGAGTTCCCCCTGGGCGAGGCCCAGGCCGAATCCGCCGCCCCGCCCGCCTCCGACGAGACCGTGCGCGACACGTCCCGCGCCGAACCGCCCGGCGGGCAGACCCGGATCGAGCCGGCTCCCGAGGCGCCCGCGCGCAAGCGGCCGTCCGGCCCGATGGCGTGGCGCCCCGGCTCGCCGACCGAACCGGCGGGCAGCCTCGCGCCCTCCGGCGACCGCCCGCCGGGCAACCGCAACCCGCTCCTCATCGGCGTGATCGTCCTCGCCGTGCTGGTGGCCGTGGTGGTCTTCCTGCTAACCCGGGACGGCGACGGCAAGGAGGCCGACACGCGCGGCAGCACGCCCACCGGCACCGCCCCCGCCTCCGCGTCCCAGAGCGCCTCTGAGACGCCGTCACCGTCGCCGAGCGGCAGCCCCGGCATCCCCGCCGGGTTCCGCCTGCACGAGGACCCCACGGGCTTCTCCATCGCGATCCCCAAGGACTGGAAGGGCCCGCTCCGGCGCGGCTCGTCGTCCTCCAGCGTGTTCTTCGAGCCGCCGAGCGGCGAGGGTTACATCCAGGTCGACCAGACCTCCGACCCCAACGACAGCGCGCTGGAGGACTGGGAGAAGTACGAGCCGAACGCGCGCGGCCGGTTCCCGGGCTACGACAAGGTCAGGATCGGTCCCGTGGCCCAGGGCGAGCCGGTCAGCGACCCCGACGGCGACGACGCGGCCGACTGGGAGTGGACCTACGACGGCAAGGGCGGCCAACGGCTGCACGCCCTCAACCGCGGTTTCGTCATGAACGACACCGGCTACGCGATCGTGCTGGTGGCCCCCGACGCCGACTGGGACAAGACCTTCTCCGAAATGGCCCCCATCTACCAATTCTTCAAGCCCAAGGACAACTGACCTCCCCCGTTCCCCGCCAGCCCAACTCGGCACCCACCTCGCTTGTCCACTGTCCGGCCCGGAGCGGAGCGCCAGCGGAGTGGAGGGACGGGCAGGCGGCGGGGAGCGGGTCCGTAGCGAGCCCCCAGGCGAGCGGAGGAGGCGTTCACCGCCGTCCCGGGGGGTGTGGGGGGTCGCCCCCCACAATGAAAGGGCATCTATGTCGGACGGGGAATCGGACGGGAAACGGGTGGTCGCCGGTCGCTACCGGCTGATCGCGGTGGTGGGACGCGGCGGCATGGGGACCGTCTGGCGCGCCCAGGACGAGATGCTCGACCGCGAGGTGGCGGTCAAGGAGGTGCTGCTCCGCCAGGATCTGAGCGATCAGGAGCGGGAGGAGCGGCATCGCCGGACGCTGCGGGAGGCGCGGGCGTCGGCCCGGCTGAACCATCCGGGCGTGGTGACCGTACACGATGTCGTGGACGAGGACGACCGTCCGTGGATCGTGATGGAGCTGGTCAGGGCGCGGTCGCTGCAGGAGATCGTCGATGACGGCGGGCCGCTGCCGCCCGGGCGGGTCGCCGGGATCGGGCGGCAGGTGGTGGGGGCGCTGCGGGCCGCCCACGCGATCGGCATCCTGCACCGCGACGTGAAGCCCGCCAACGTGCTGATCACCTCCGAGGACCGGGCGGTGCTCACGGATTTCGGCATCGCGCAGGTCGCGGGGGACGCCACCCTCACCCGGACCGGGGCGCTGGTGGGCTCGCCCGCCTACATGTCGCCCGAGCGGGTGAAGGGCGAGCGGGCGATCCCGGCGTCGGACCTGTGGGCGCTGGGGGCGACCTTGTACGCGGCGTGCGAGGGGAAGCCGCCGCACCACCGTTCGGACGCGATGGCCGTGCTGGCCGCCGTGATGACGCAGGAGCCGCCCCCGCCGCGCAACGCGGGGCCGCTCGCCCCCGTCCTGTACGGGCTGCTGCGGAGCGATCCCGTCCAGCGGCTGCGGGCCGATCAGGCCGAGGAGATGCTGCGCCAGGTCGCCACGGGCACCGCCCCGGCCGCGCACGGCTCGGCTCCCGTGGGCGCGGTGACCGCGGGGGCGGTGTCCGGCGGGGATGCGGAGACCCTGGCGCCCGCGGCGGACCGGACGCAGGGGGCTCCGGCCCTGGTCTCGGATGTTCGCGTGCCCGACTACAACTCCGACATCCCGGTGCCGGACCTGCCGGGCCCGGAGCGCACCGTCCACGGCACGGGCGGCCCCGGCGGCGGGACGGGCCGGCGGGGCAAGGTGCTGGTCCCGGTGATGACGGGCGCCTTGATCGCGCTCGTGGTCGTGGGCGTCTTCGGGTTCGTGCTCTGGCCGGACAAGGAGTCCGGGGGCGATGCCGGGCCGTCGCCGAGCGCGCCCGTGCAGAGCCCGCCCGCGCAGAGCGCCGCCCCGCCGCAGTCCGGGCCGGCCACGGCGGCCGTGAGCCCGCCCAAGGACGTCCTGCCGGCGCTTCCGCAGGGGTTCGTCCGGCAGCGCGGGCCCGGGTTCACGATCGGCGTTCCGGCGGGCTGGACGCGGCAGGTCAGGGGCAACAGCACGTTCTGGCTGGACCCGGCCTCGGACGCCTACGTCCAGGTGGACCGGACGGGCTGGACCGGCGACCCCTTCCAGCACTGGCAGCAGTGGCAGCGGGAGGTGATCGCCAAGAGGTCGCTGCCCGGCTACCGGACGATCGACCTGACCCGGGCGACCGTGGCAGGGCGCCCGGCCGCCGACATCGAGTTCGCCTGGAACGGCACCCGCGCCAAGGACCGCGGGGTCATCGTCGACGGGCGCTCGTACGCCGTCCTGGTGGCGGTTCCGGCGTCCCGGTGGAACACGTACCAGCCGACCGTGAACAATGTCATCGACACGTTCCAGCCATGAGCGTGAAATGAACATCGGGACGGGTGGGAGCGTCCCTGACAAAACAGAAGGCCGTGAGGTGTGCGCGAGGCGTTCCTCTAGGCAGCGCCACGCGCGACGGGGGAACATTTAGACATGGGAGAGGGTCATGTGCTCGCCAACCGCTACCGGTTGGACGCGGTGGTGGGCCGTGGCGGCATGGGCACGGTCTGGCGCGCCTATGACGTCATGCTGGACCGCGAGGTCGCGGTAAAGGAAGTGGTGCTGCCGCCCGGGCTGACGCCGGCGGAGCGCGACATCCTGTACCAGCGGACCTTCCGGGAGGCCAGGGCTTCGGCCCGGCTCAACCACCCGGGCGTCGTCACCGTGCACGACGTGGTGGAGGAGTCCGACCGGCCGTGGATCGTGATGGAGCTGGTCCGGGCCCGTTCGCTCCAGGACGTCCTGGAGGTGGGCCTGCTGGAGCACCGGCGGGTGGCCGAGATCGGGCTGCAGATGCTGGCGGCGCTGCGGCATGCCCACGAGAAGGGGATCCTGCACCGCGACATCAAGCCCAGCAACGTCCTGATCACCGACTCGGGGCGGGTGGTGCTGACCGACTTCGGGATCGCCCAGGTGGAGGGCGACGCGACGCTCACCCAGACGGGCCTGGTCATGGGGTCGCCCGCCTACATCCCGCCGGAGCGCGCGCAGGGGGAGCGCGCGGTGCCGGCCTCCGACCTGTGGGCTCTGGGCGCGACGCTGTACGCCGCGCTGGAGGGCCATTCGCCCTACGAGCGGCCCGATGCCATGGCCTCGCTCCAGGCGGCGCTCACCGAGCCGGTACCGCCCGCGCGGAACGCCGGTCCGCTGGCGTCGGTGCTGGAGGGGCTGCTGGCGCGCGAGCCGGCCAGGCGGATCACCGCCGCGCAGGCGCAGCCGATGCTGACCCATGTGGCCACGATGCCGGAGCCGCGCCCGCCCATGCCACCGGCCCGGCTGTCGGAGGACACCGTCCTGGACGAGCCGCCGCCCGCCTTCTACGAGCAGACGGTGGTCGACGAGCCCGCGGACACCGTGCTGGACTCGTCCGAGTTCGAGGATGTCACCCGGGTCGACCCGGGGACCTCGTCCCCCTCGTCGCCCTCGTCGTCGTCCCCGTCCTCCTCCTACGGCCAGAACAGCGCGGTCTTCCGGCCCAACACGCACCCTTCCGGCACGGCCGGCGGGTCCGGTCGCGGCGGCCAGGAACAGCAGGGCGGCGGTCAGGGGCAGCAGCCCGGACCGGCGCAGGGCCAGGGCCAGGGACACCAGGCGGGCGGCGGCCAGGGGCGGGACGCCGGGGCCGGGGGCAACGCGGGTGCCGGTGGCGGCTCGCCGCGTGATCCCGAGGTGCGGACGCTGCTGGAGACCGACTGGGCGATCCCGCCGCCCGGGCCGCAGACGCCGCCGCCGTGGGAGCAGCCGGCGCAGCACCGGCAGTGGCAGCAGCCCGCCGGGCCGTCCGGCAACCGGGAGCGGGAGCGCCGCAAGACCGTCGTGATCGTCACCGTCGCGGTGATCCTGGTGGTGGTCGCCGTGCTGGCGGGCGCGTTCATCCTGCGGACCAAGCTGAACTCCTCCGCCGCCGCGCCCGTCGCGCCGCCCGCGTCCGCGCTCTCGCCGCCGGTGGACGACCTCCCGCCGGCCCTGCCCTAGGGCGTCGAGCGGAGGCGAGGGCGGAGGCCGGGGCCGGTCAGCCGCCCGCGACCAGGGCGTTCAGGGCCAGGCGCAGGTCGGCGATGTGCGCTTCGAGATCGTCCAGCGTGCCCGCGGAGCCCGTGCCCTCCTCGCGCAGCCGGGACACGTCGCCCTCGACCCGGGCCATCCGTTCGTCGAGGGCCTTGAGGATCTGGTCGAGGCCGGCGCCGTCCTCGCCGTCGAGGGCCTGCCGCAGCAGCGTGGCCTGCCGGCGCAGCTGCAGCGTGCGGCGGTGCAGGTCGACGAAGATCGAGACCTTGGCGCGCAGCAGCCAGGGGTCGAACGGCTTGGTGAGGTAGTCGACGGCGCCCGCCGCGTAGCCCTGGTAGGCCTGCTCGCCGGCCTCGCCCGCCGCGGTCAGGAAGATGATCGGGATGTCGCGGGTGCGGGGGCGGCTCTTGATGTGCCCGGCGGTCTCGAAGCCGTCCATCTCCGGCATCACCACGTCCAGCAGGATCAGCGCGAACTCGTCGTTCAGCAGCTCCCGGAGCGCGGCCCGGCCGGAGGAGACCGGGACGACCTCCACCGGCAGCGCGTCGAGCACGGCCGAGAGGGCGACCAGGTTCTCCTGCCGGTCGTCCACGGCCAGGATCTTGGTGGCGTGCGGCACCGGCTCCTCCGGGCGTCGGTGGGTGCTACGTCCGACCACCCTGTCATGCCGCCGCCCCGGACGACAGCCGGTCAAGGGCGAATCGGCAAGGTGTGAGAATTCCATCCCGATTTTCGGTCGGGATCCCAGGGGATTTTCAGGACAGCCATCCCGGCTTGACGAGCCCCGACTCGTAGGCGAAGACGACCAGCTGGGCGCGGTCGCGGGCGCCGAGCTTGACCATCGTCCGGCTCACATGGGTCTTGGCGGTGGCCGGGCTCACCACCAGCCGGGTGGCGATCTCCTCGTTGGTCAGGCCCTCGCCGACCAGCGCCATCACCTCCCGCTCACGCTCGGTGAGCGAGTTGAGCCGCGGGGACGGCGCGGGCTCCTTGGCCCGGGTGGCGAACTCGGCGATCAGCCGGCGGGTCACGCTCGGCGACAGCAGCGCGTCGCCGGCGGCCACCGCCCGCACCGCGTGGATCAGCTCGACCGGCTCGGTGTCCTTGACCAGGAAGCCGCCCGCGCCGCCGCGCAGCGCCTCGAAGACGTACTCGTCCAGCTCGAAGGTGGTGAGGATGACGATCCGGACGCCGTCCATCCGCTCGTCGGAGGCGATCCGCCGGGTGGCCTCCAGCCCGTCCAGGCCGGGCATCCGGATGTCCATGAGGATGACGTCCGGGCGCAGCCGCCGGGCCTGCGCCACCGCCTCCTCGCCGTCGCCCGCCTCGCCCACCACCTCGATGTCGGGCTGGGCGTCCAGCAGCGCCCGGAACCCGGCGCGGACCAGCACCTGGTCGTCGGCGAGCAGAACCTTGATCACTCGGCACCTCCCGGCCCCGGCCCGCCCCGCGGGCCGGGCTCCTCGTCGACGGGGAGCGAGGCGCTCACCCGGAACCCGCCGCCGGGACGCGGCCCGGCCGAGAACGTGCCGCCGAGGGCGGCGGCGCGCTCCCGCATACCGTTGACGCCGCTGCCGCCCGGATGGTCGTCCAGCAGCGACACCCCCTGGCCGTCGTCCTCGACCCGGACGGCGACGTCACGCTCACCGTAGGCGATCCGGACCGTGGCCGTCACCGGGCCGGGGCCCGCGTGCCGGGTCACGTTGGTCAGCGACTCCTGGACGATCCGGAACGCGGCCAGGTCGGTGCCGGCCGGGAGCGGCCGCCGCTCGCCGACGATCTCGGCGTCCACCCGCAGCCCCGCCGACCGGGCCCGGCCGAGCAGCTCCTCCAGCCGGGCCAGCCCGGCGGTGGGGGAGCGCGGCGCGCTCTCGCCCTGCGAGCGCAGCACCCCGATCACCGACCGCATCTCGGTCAGCGCCTCCTTGCTGGCCTCCTTGATCGCCGCCAGCGCCGTCCGCGCCTGCTCGGGGTCCTGGTCGATGAGGTGCAGCGCGACCCCGGCCTGCACGTTGATCATCGAGATGTTGTGCGCCAGCACGTCGTGCAGCTCCCGGGCCATCCGCAGCCGCTCCTCGCTGGCCTGGCGGCGCTCCTCCTCGGCCCGGGTGCGGGCCGCCGCGGCGGCCCGCTGCGCGCGCATCCGGATCAGCTCCCCGCTGATCAGCGGCACCACCACCCAGGCGACCGCGAACGCGGTCGAGCCGAGGCTGGGCTCCTCCACCGGGAAGACCCGGTCCGGGCGGCCGCGCTGCTCGAACGGCACCCCGATCAGCCAGGTGAGCACGAAGTAGCCGGCCAGCCCGGCGAACGTCGCGGCCCAGGCGAACAGCCGGTGCCCCGCCGTCACCGCCGCCACGATCGCGACCGCGGCGGCGAACACGCCGGGCCCGTAGGTGTAGGCGCGCAGCAGGTAGAGGCCGGTCACGGCGCCGACGGACGCCAGCGTGAAGACCGGGTTCCGGCGGCGCAGCAGCAGCAGCGCCGGGCCGCCGACCAGCAGCGCGATGCCGAGGGCGTCGAGCGGTGTGCTGGAGTAGTCGTCGACCCCGCCGGGCGCGCCCGGCCCGTGTCCGCCCTCGGACGGACCCCACCCGTCGTGCCCCCAGGGCCCGCGCTCGCCGCTCTGCGCGCCGAGGGACCCCACGACCTGGAAGATCGCGAGGAGGAGCGGGACCACCCACACCGGCCAGGTGCCGGGCAGCGGAAAGTGCCCCCGGTGCGGTCCGGCCGGCGGGTCCGCGCCCGGCGGGGCGCCGTCCGGCGCGGTGGCGCCCGGGGTCGCGGCGCTCGACGGGGAACTGCTCATTGCAGCACGTTAGGTCACGTGTCCCGGCCGGGCGTCGGCCGGGAGGAGTGATCGCCCGTACTCCCCGCGGGGTACCGGCGGCACCCGATTGCCTCCATCCGGCCGACGTCCGGCGCGGTGCCCGCCCGGCAGGCTTGATCCACATCGAGCCCGAGGGGAGGGGACCGGGATGAGACCGCTCGATCCGCTCGCCCTGGCCGGGCTGCTGATCCGCTACGGCGCCGGGGTGTGGACGCTGGTCCTCTGGGTCGACCTGTTCCGCGACGCCTGCGTCACCGAGACCCTCGACGACCACGGCCTGCTCGTGGGCGCGGCCGTACTCCTGGGGACCGACACGCTGGCGCGGATCGGCCGCTTCCTGCTGCCGCCGCTGCTGTACGGCCTCGCCGAGCGGCTCCGTCCCCGCTGGGAGGCCCGCGGGCTCAGGCGGTCCAGCGGACGGGCAGCCGCTCGAAACCGTGCCGCGAGCTCGAACGCAGCCGCACCGGCTCGCCCGCCGGCACCAGCCTGCCAGGCCGGTCCAGCAGGGCGCTGAGCAGTGCCCGCAGGTGCACCCGGGCCAGAGTCCCGCCCAGGCAGGCGTGCGCGGCGTGCCCGAAGCAGAGATGCGGGCGCACAGGCCCGGTGCCCTGGGGCCGCTGGGCGGCCAGGCTCGCGGGCAGGAACCGGTCCGGGACGAACCGTCCCGGCTCGGGGAAGGCGTCCTCGTCGTGGTTGGCGGCGGTGAGCCACAGCGACACCCGCTCGCCCGCCAGCAGCGGGACGCCGCCCACGGACGTGGCGCGCAGCACCACCCGCCGCACCCGCATGACGGGCGTCCACCAGCGCAGCATCTCCTCCACGGCGGCGTCGAGGAGATCGTCGTCGCCGGGCGCGGCGCGCAGCCGGGCGTACTGCTCGGGCGAGCGCAGCAGCGCGTACACGCCCCCGGCCAGCGTGTTGCGCAGTGTCTCGGGCAGCTCGGCGGTCACCTCGCCGACGAAGTCGGCGGGCTCCTCCGGGCGCATCCGGGCCACCAGGGAGCGCGCCGGCGGCTCCATGTCGATCGGGAGGTCGGGGTCGCCGGCCGCCCCGGTCACCGGCCCGTGCCGGGGCTCGGCGGGATCGGGCGCGAACAGCTCGGCGTGCGCCAGGGCGGACCGGACGTCGACGTAGCGGAGCACCGCCCACGCGCCGGGATCGCCGGCCGGCCGCCCCTCCTGCCACACCACCGGGGTCCTGGCGCGCAGCCGCTCCAGCCGGTCGTACGGCACGCCGAGGGCGTAGGTGTCGGGGGAGGCCAGGGCGTCGGCGTCGGAGACGGGCGGCGCGTCCCGCCGGTGGGCCATGGCGGTCCACCTCCCTCCCGTCGCCCTTTCCCGTCCATTCCCGGTTCGCCGCCGCCTACCGTCCGGCCCGCGGGCTGAGTGCGGGCTCAGCCCGCGAGCCATTCGCCGGTCTCCACGCTGACCAGTCCGTGCCGGGCCGCCTCGATCACCGCCTCCCGCTGCGAGTGCACGCCCAGCTTGCTCAGCACGCTCTGGACATGGCTGCGGGCGGTGCTGCGGGTGACGCCCATCGCCTTGGCCAGCGCCTGGGTGGACTCGCCGCGCGCCAGCCGGGTCAGCACCTCCCGCTCCCGCGGGGTGAGGAACCGCGCCACCTTCTGCGCCTGGCTGCGCGGACGGTCGGCCGGGCCGCCGTCGAGCGCGGCCCGGTCCACCACGACCTCGCCGTGCGCGACCCGCCGGAGCACCTCCAGGACCTCCTCGGCCTGCTGCCCCTTGTGCGCGAATCCCCGCACGCCCGCCGCCAGCCCGGCCTCCAGCACGTGCCGTTCGAGGAAGCCGGTCAGCACCACGAACCGGGTGGCCGGCGAGGACGCCCGCAGGCGCGGGATCCACTCCAGCACGGTTCCGGACGGGAACCGCAGGTCGATCAGGCACACGTCGGCCCGCCGCCCGCGCAGCACCGGCAGCAGCGCCTCGGGGGAGTAGGCCACGCCGACCACGACGTGCCCCGCGTCGGCGAGGACCAGTGACAGCGAGTCGGCGAAGACCGCGTGGTCGTCGCAGATCACCACCCGCATGGACGACGACGGAGGCGGCAGCGCCACGGCCCCGCTCATGGATGGGGCCGCCAGTCGTCGGCGTGCGACCAGGCCGCCGGTGTCCCGGCCGGAACCGTACCGGCGGGCGGCGCCGACGGCAGCAGCACCCGCACCCGCGCGCCGCCCATCTCCCCGGTGCGGATCTCCAGCCCGCCGCCGTACCCGGAGATGAGGTCGTGCACGATGCCCAGCCCGAGCGAGGACAGCCCCGCCTTTCCCGCGCCGAAGCCCGGCCCGTCGTCGTCGACCTGCACGGCCACCCAGCCCTTGTCGGTGGTGACCCGGACGTCCACCCGGCCGGCCGCGACCCGGCAGGCGTTGTCGAGAACGTTACGGAGCGCGCGCCACAGCGCCACCGGATCCATGTGCGCCCATGCCTCCGTGCCGCTGAAGTACACCTCGTGCGGGGTGGCCAGCCGCATGCCGGTGACCACCTCGGCGGCCAGGTCGTCCACCCGGATCCGCTCCGGCATGGGCACCGGCCGCCGGTCGTCGCCCGTGCTCTCGTAGGCGTCGTCGCCCTCGTCCAGCTGCCGCAGCAGATGGTCCAGCCAGCGGGTCTCGCCCAGCAGCTGCTCGACCCGCTCGCGGCTGCCGGCGCCGATGTCGTCGGCCACGGCCACCGCCGAGGCCAGCATGATGATCGTGCCCAACTCGTGTCGGATGTCGTGACGCAGCCGCCGCCGCCACAGGCCCGGATCCTCCTCCGATCCGGGCTGGGGCGCGCCGGCCGCCGGGAGCGTCGCGACGTGGGCGGGCGTGTCGACCGGAGAGGACCGATACTGCCCGTGGTTCATGGAAGGACCCCCGTCCCGTAATACCAGCACCGTGACGACGGTCACTCGCGCGGGAACGGCTGTCCAGACAATTGACCGCAACCGACCAGTCGCTGACCGGAAGTGGACATGGCAATGCGACCCGGCCAACCGGGCCCTTTCCCGGTACGTCCTAGATACGTCTCGGGGTATCTCTTCGGACGTTCCGCCAAGCGCGCGCGAGCGCGTTCGCAAGCATGCCCGAGAGAGATTCTCGGCCACTGCGCGCCATTTCTTTCATACCTACGGCGTAGCCGTCTTGCGCATTCCGGTGGGTGTGGCCGGGCGGGCCGGGAGGGACAGTCATGGCATGCCGACGATCACCTTTCTCGGACATGCCGGGGCGGCGGTCCGCGCCTCCGCGTTCCGCCTGCTCGCCGACCCCTGGCTCACCTCGGCCGGCGCCTTCCTCGGGGCCTGGCACCAGTATCCGAGAAACGATCACCTGGACGTCGCCGGGCTCGCCGACGCCGACTGGGTCGCCGTCTCGCACGAACACCTAGATCATTTCGATCCGTGGTTCATCGACCGGCTCCCCCGCCGGACCCGAATCCTCATTCCGCGCTATCCGGGGCCCGCCTTCCGTGAACGGATGGCGGCGGCCGCCGGTTCCCGCCAGGTAATCGAGATACCGGCCTGGGAGCGATTCCCGCTGGACAATCGCGGGTCCTGGATCACCGTAATTCCGGAGCTCTCGCCGATGTGCCACGACGCGGCCTTTCTCATCGTCGCGGACGGCCGCTCGATGCTGCACTGCAACGACGCCCGGCTCACCGCCGCCCAGGCCCGCCGCGCCAAGCACCTGGCCGGCGGCCGCCTGGACCTGATGGCGCTGCAGACCGCGGGCGCGTCCTGGCATCCGATCTGCTACGAGTACCCGGCCGCGGAGATGGCGGAGGTCTCCATGGCCAAGCGGGTCTCCAAGCTGCGCTCGGTGCAGCGGCTCGTCCGGCAGGCCGCCCCCGAGCTGGCGGTGCCGTTCGCCGGGCCGCCCTGCTTCCTGGACGCGGAGGTGGGACGGCTCAACTGGGTCCTCGACCGCGAGGACGGCGCGTTCATCGACCCCGACATGGCCACCGACTGGCTGCGCGAGCACCTGCCCGGCCAGCGCTGGGACCACTTCAGGCCCGGCGACGCCCTGGACCTCGACACCGGCGAGGTGACCCGCGACCCGGTCTCGGCCGCGTTCTCGTTCGACGACTCCTTCCGCGAGGGCTACCTGCGGAAGTACGCCGAGGACCGGGCCGGCGCGATCGCGGGCGTACTGGCGGAGTTCCCCGAGCCCCGCCCCGGCCTCCACGACCGCTTCGCCGCCCACTTCGAGTACCTGGGCGGGCTCAGCGACTACTTCCTCGGCCGGATCGACATGGTGGTCCGCTTCGAGATCACCGGCCCGAACGGCGGCGTCTGGGACGTGGACATCTCGCCCGACGGCGTCAAGGTCGGCGACGCCGCCCCCGGCACCCGGCCGCACTACCGCATCACCACCGCGGGCCGCTGGGTGGAGGGCGTGCTGGACGGCCGGATCGCCTGGGAGGACCTGCTGATCTCCTTCCGCCTCAGCCTCTACCGCGACCCCGACGTCTACAACGACCATCTCGTCGGGCTGCTCAAGCACGCCAACGCGCCCGCGCTGCAGGCCGTGGAGGCCTACGAGACGGGCCGGGACGAGTCGGAGCGCATCGTCGTGGAGTCGGACGGCGTCAGCTACGACATCCCGCGCTACTGCCCGCACGCCGGGGAGGACCTGTCGGTCGGCGCCGTGGTGCGCGACGGGCAGGTGCACTGCCTGGCGCACAACTTCGCGTTCGACCTCTCGACCGGCCGCTGCGTCAACGCCCGGTCCGCCGGGCTGGCGAGCCGCCGGGTCCGGTGACGGCGACCGCCCCGCAAAGGTATTACGGGTGTTCCTCAATGTCTCCTGAACGTAACCGTTCTGGTGCACTTCGTATTTGTTAGCCGTGCTAGGTTTTGGGGGTATCCGGGGGGTTCAAAGGGGTCGGGGAGTGCTGGAAAAGAAGAGAATCGGCCTGCTGGCCGTGGGTTTCGTGCTGCTCGTCGTCACGCTGGAAGTGCTCGCCCTCCAACTCGGCTCGCTCGAACTCGAGCTGCCGCACGCGCCCGCGATGGCGGAGGACCCCGCCCCCTGACCCGTTCCGGTCGAGCCGTTCCGCGTCCACGCCCGAGCCCGCGTCAGCGGGTGTTGCGCGCCCGCATGATCGACTGCAGGTCGGGGTGCGCGCCGCCGGTCGCGTCCGCGAGCGTCGGGCAGGCCCAGCGGCCCTGGTGCCCCCACGAGTAGGCGATGTCCATCGGCGGGTTCGGCACCAGCCGGTCCCAGCGGCGCAGGATCTCGCGCATCTGCTCCTCGGTCGGCAGCCAGTACTGCTTGTCGCCGCGGGAGCAGCTCTGCCCGAACGTCTGGTAGACGGGCACGACCGCCTTCCGCGGGATGCCCGCCCGGTCGGCCATCCGCACCATCCGGTCGATCGCGCCGATGTCGCAGCGGGCGCCGGTCCGGGCCGACCCCTTGCACGGGTACGGGTCCAGCCCCACCAGATCCACGTTCACCCGGGCGGGCGTGAGCGTCCGCATCGGCCAGTCGGTCAGCGAGATGAACGAGATCTGCCCCGGCGCCTCGCGCTCGACGAGGTCGGCGCGGCGCCGGATCTCGCCCGCGATGTCCGGGCACTCGCGCGGGTTGGGCTCGTCGGACAGGTACCAGCCGTACACCTTCGGATGCCGCGCCAGGCGCCGCACGGCCGCGGCGAACTCCTCGAACGACAGCTCGAAGTCCTCGCAGGTGAAGTTGCCGACCCAGAGCATGGCGCGCATGCCGTCCGGGACGCCCGCGACCGAGGCGGCGTCGGGCTTCACGTCCACCAGGTCGTAGCCGAGCTCCCGCAGCCGCGGGTAGTCCGACGGCTCGGTGTTCAGCGCGATGTTGAGCGTCCGGCCGGGACCGGGGGCGGTCGTGCCCGGCGTCGCGAGCGGGCCCCGGTACGGCTCGTACGGTCCGGACGCGCCGCGCCACACGAAGAAGAGGGCCCCCGCGACCAGGACGGCGACGGCGGCCACCACGGCCGCGCCCTTCACACGCGTGTCCATCGCTGCCTCCCCGGGGACGGAACGGTCAGGCGGCGGAGCCCGTCTCCTCGGCGGGTCCGGCGTCGCCCTTGGGCGTGGTCTTCGGCGCGGTCTTGGGCTTGGCGGGGGCCGAGGGCTCCAGGGGCGGGACGGAGAAGCCGAGGATGTGCCGGACGGTGTCCCACAGCGCCCCCAGCGTGGCCCGCATCGACGGGTCGCGCAGGTACACCGCGTCCACCGCCACCCGGGCCGGGACGATCCGCTCGATGTAGTTGACCAGGTCGACCTCCTCCCCGGGCGGCAGCACGTCGAAGTCGCGGAACCGGACCTCCGACACCCCGGTCAGCCCGGGCCGGTGGTCGAAGATCCAGCGGCTGCCCGGGTCGTAGTGCACCGCCAGGTCGTAGGTCTCCGGCCGCGGCCCGACCAGCGTCATGTGCCCGCGCAGCACGTTGACCAGCTGCGGCAGCTCGTCCAGCGACCACTCGCGCAGCAGCTTGCCGATCCGGGTCAGCCGCGGGTCGCGGTTGGCGGTGACGGTGAGCCCGCCGACGCCCTGCCGCATGGTGCGGAACTTGTACATCGTGAACGGCCGCCCGCCCTGCCCCACCCGGGTCTGCCGGAAGATCCCCGGCCCCGGGCTGGACGCCCGCACCAGCAGGTAGATCATCAGCAGCGGGACGCTCAGCAGCACCAGCCCGGCCAGCGCGCCCGCCACGTCCAGCACCCGGCGCGGGGTGGACGGGGCGACGCCGTCGGCCGGGTCGACCGGCCGCGTGTCCAGCTCTTTCTCCGTCATGCGGTCACCCTCCGTCGCCCTCGGCCCCGGCGCCCCCGCCGACGCGGCGGCCGACCCGGCGGAAAAAGATCAGCAGCGCCGCGGTCGTCGCGACGAACGACACCGCCGTCGCGGTCGCCGCGCCCGCCGCCTCGTACCGCGGGATCAGCCACACCCCGCACAGCACCACCACGACCAGCCCGATCGCCTGCCCGGTCGAGGCGGCGCCGGGCCGGCCGACGCCGTACAGGTAGGCCATGACCAGTCCGGTGACGCCGAAGGTGACCACCCCGGCGAGCCGGATGTAGGTGGGCACCACGGCGTCGTCGAAGACCTCCCCGAACACCCACGGCAGCGCGGTCCCGGCGATCAGCGCCAGCGGCAGCGCGGCCAGCGCGGACACGCCCAGCGCGGGCAGGATCATGCGCCGGGTGCGGCGGGTCGCCTCGGCCCGGTCGTCGCGGGCGAAGTCGGGGTAGAGCACGTAGTTGAGCGCCAGGCCGGGCAGCTGCACCAGCTCGGCGAACTTGCTGGCCACCGTGTAGACGCCGAGGACCTTCGGCCCGGCCAGCGCGCCCAGCAGCGCCATGTCGAAGCGGAGCTGGAGCAGGTCGATGAGCTGGCCGAGGTAGCCGCGCAGGCCGTAGCCGGCGATGGTGCGGCCGAGCCGCGGGTCGGGGCGGCCCCAGCCCTTGAAGAAGCCGCGCCGCGCCAGCCGCGCGATGATCCAGGCCGCGGCCGCCACGTCCGCCAGCACCAGCCCGGTGACCAGCGCGCCGGGGCCGTACCAGCCGATGAGGATCACCAGGTAGATCGGCAGGAACACGAACTCCTCGACCGCGATCGCCAGGCTGGCGCCGCGCAGGTCGTCGGTGCCCTGCAGCAGCCCCTTGCCGACCGACACGAACCCCTGGGTGAACGCCGGGACGGTCGCCGCCAGCGCCACCCAGAACCCGAAAGACCGGAAGAACGCGAGATGGATGAGCGGGCTGAGGGCCAGCCAGCCCAGCGCCCCGGCCAGCGCGCCCGCGACGGTCAGCCACGCCAGCGTGGGCCGGACCACCGACTGGTCGTACTCGCGGCCCGTGCCGTCCCGTCCGGCCAGGAAGTAGGGCGCGGCGGCGGGCAGGCCCGCGTTGGACAGGTGGCACACCAGCCCCGGCAGGATCCGCACCAGCGTGAACGCCCCGACCAGCGCGGGCCCGCCGATCCGCGCCACCATGATCGTCGCGATGCCGAGCGAGGCCAGCGCGCCGACCCGGCCCGCCATGTTGCCCGCCATCAGCTTGGCGATCCGGCCGGTGATGGTACGGGCGGGCGCGGCGGAGTGCTCGGTGGGCAGCACCGTGTCCGGCACGGCGTCACCGGGCCGCGGACGGGTCTCGGTCACGGCGCTCCCCCCTCGCGCGCGGTGCCCGGCCCATCCGCGAGCAGGACGGACTCGGGCTGGACGGCGTCGCGGCGCCCGAACAGGTGCAGCGCGGCGATCAGGCCGAAGAACGCCCAGCCGTGCCGGTAGTGCAGCGTCTCGTAGAACAGCCCGGAGACCAGGAAGACCAGCACCAGCGCCCCGAACAGCTCCGGCCTCGGCACGACCCGCGCGTACGCGGGTGTCAGCGCGTCCCGGCGCGCGATCCGCACGCACGCCATCAGCAGCGCGAACACCAGCACGACCAGCGCGACCCCGCCCAGGAACCCGCGCTCCAGCACCGCCGCGACGTAGTCGTTGTGCGCCTCGCGGACGTAGGTCTCCTGGTTCTCCAGCATCGCGGCCTCGGTGTGGCCGGGCCCGATTCCCCACGGATGGGTCTGCCGCTCGATCATCTCGACGGTGGTGGCGAACACCGTGCTGCGCGACTCGGTGCTCTCCCCGGTGGTGCGGCCGATCGAGTCGCGCAGGATGGGGGACGCCTCGCTGGCCCGGTCGAGGTACGGCTGGATGTCGACGGTGGAGATCACGGCGATCCCGCCGCCGCCCGCGAAGGCCGCCAGCGACACGACCGCGATCGCGTGGTGGGCCTTGCCCTCGCGGAACAGCCGGAACACGTACCCGGCGACGATCGCGATGCCCAGCGACAGCGCGCCGCCGTTGGAGCCGGTCAGCACCTCGGCGACCAGCAGGATCCCGCACACCGCCCACCGCTGCCACGCCTTCTCGGGCACGCGGGCGGCCCGGGCGATGAAGAAGACGCAGATGAACCAGTTCGAGGCGTAGTTCGCGTCGCCGAAGGTGAACATGGCCCGCTCGCCGTCCACCTGCTTGCCCGACAGCGTGTCGTTCCCGATCAGGAAGCCGGCGATCATCACGAGGGCGTAGAACGTGCCGATCCACACCCACGACCGGATCGCCAGCCGCAGCAGCCCCGTGTCCCGGGCCAGGTTGGCGACGCTCACCCCCCACAGGAGCACGAACAGGTCCTTGACCAGCGTGAGCGCGCCCGCGTCGTTCACGACCGCGGCGATGCCGCCGGCCACGATCGTCAGCAGCGTCGGGACGAGGAACGGCCACCGGACGGGCACGCGGCGGGTGGCCGCCCACAGCAGCGCGGTCATCGTCACGACGATCAGCGCCAGGTCGGGCAGCCCGGTGTTGCCGGGGCCGGGCGGCAGCCCGAACGGCATCAGCATCGGGAGCGAGGCGATCCCACCGACGAGGACCGCGCCCACCAGCGAGCGCCCGCGCGCCCGCGGCTCCTCCTCCGGCGCCTCCGGTCCCGGCCCGGGGTCCGGGGCCGTGCCGGCCGCGCGGGACGTGGCGGGCGGCCGGGCCGTCGTGATCGTCGTCATGGCCGCCTGGAGCTCCCCCGGTAGGTCTCGTCCAGGACGGCGCCCAGGTACTCGGGCGAGAACCAGTCGCCGACCCGTTCCCGTGCCCGTCCGGCCATGCGCGCGGCCTCCGCCGGGTGGTCGAGCAGGTGCGCGATCGCGGCGGCCAGCCCGGCCGGGTCCTGCGGCGGGACGAGCAGCCCGGTCTCCCCGGCCAGCACCAGGTCCTGGTTGGACGGCACGGCCGTCGCGACCAGCGGGATCCCCGCCCCGATCGCCTCGACCAGCACGCACGGCAGGCCCTCCCACCGGCTGGCCATCGCCATCACGTCGAACGCCGGCATCACCTCGGCCACGTCGTCGCGGTGCCCGAGCCAGCGCATCCGGTCCGCGATGCCCAGCTTCTCGGTCAGGCTCTCCAGTTCCCCGGCCATCGCGCCGCCGCCGGCCCACAGCCCGAACACGTCCTCGGGCAGCCGCGCCAGCGCCCGCGCGAAGATCTCCGGACCCTTCTGGTACGTCAGCCGCCCGATCGACCCGACCACCTTCACCCCCAGCGGCAGGTCCAGCCGCCGCCGGGCCTGCGCCCGCGAGCCGGGCGCTGCGGCGTAGGCGTCCACGTCCACGGCGGGCCACGACAGCCGGATCCGCTCCGGCGTGGCCAGGCCCAGGCGCAGCGCGGTCGTCACCGTCTCCGACCCGATCGCCAGGAACGCGTCCGTGCGCCGGGCCGCGATCCGCTCCAGCCGGATGTAGGCGGCGCGGCGCGGCCACGACTGGAACTCGTTGAACGGGAACCCGTGCCAGGTGTGCACGATCCGCGGCACCCCCGCCCGCGCCGCCGCGATCCGCCCGATCACCCCGCCCTTGGCGCTGTGGGTGTGGACGACGTCGTACCGGCCCTCGGCCAGCACCCGGGTCAGCGTCCGCAGCGCCGCCCGGTCGTCGCGCGGCGAGATCTGCGGCACCAGCGGCCGCACCTGCACGATCTCCATCCCGGCCGCGTGCGCGCGGGGCGTGAAGTCCCCGGCGGCGGCGTGCGCGACCGCGTCCTCGCCGTACCGGACCTCCGCGCCGGGTCCGTCCGCGCCCGCCGCGGCCGCGCTGTCGATCCCGACCCCGCCGGTGATCACCGCCCGCTCGTAGCAGGACGGATCCAGTGCCAGCGCCCCGTTCAGCGCCACCTGCCCGGCGCCGCCGTTGAAACGGGTGATCACGGTGGCCACCCTGAGCTTGCGATCAGACCTCACGAGCACCTCACAACACGGCACCTCACAACACGGCACCTCACAACACGGGGGGATCGGGGCGGGCGCCGCCCGCCCCGGCCAGCGGCGGCGGTCCGGCCGGCGGCCGGGGCCGCCGCGCCGGCCGGTACTCGGGCAGGAGCCGGCACAGCAGCAGCCGCACCTCGCCGGCGTCGCCGCGCCCGGCCGCGGCCTGCAGCGCGTCCAGCAGCCGCGGCAGCCCGGCGGGCGGCGGCGCCGGACGGGTCCCCCAGATCTTGGGATGGGCGGTGCGGATCCGGCGCTCGGAGTCGGCGAAGGTCTTCTCGGCCAGCTTCTCGCCCGGCCCCAGGCCGCTGAACCGGATCGTCACCTCGGGCAGCCGCAGCTGCGCCGCGTACCGGTGCACCAGCTCCACCACCGGCACCGGGCTGCCCATGTCCAGCGCGAACGTCTCGGCCTCCTCGGTCAGCGCCGCCGCCTCCAGCAGCAGCCCCGCCGCCTCCGCGACCGTCATGAAGTGCCGCGCCACCTCCGGATGGGTGATGGTGACGGCCTCGCCCGAGGAGATCCGGCTGGCCAGCGCGGTCAGCAGGGAGGCGTGCGCGCCGATCACGTTGCCGACCCGCACCGCCGCGAACCGGGTCGGGCCGGGCGTGGCCGTCTGCAGCAGCAGCTCGCCCAGCCGCATCGTCGCCCCGAACACCGAGGTCGGGTCGGCGGCCTTGTCGGACGACACCAGCACCAGCCTCTCCACGCCGTTCCGGACGGCGGCGTCCACCAGATGCCGGGTGCCGAACACGTTGGCGGCCACGCCCTGGCACGGGTCGTCCTCGACCTTGCCCAGCTCGTTCTGTCCCGCGGCGTGGAAGACCAGGTCGGGACGGGCCTCGCCGAGGATCGCCTCGACCCGGCCGCGGTCGCGGACATCGGCCTCGGCCGCCGCCACCCGCCCGGCGCCCCATAGTTCGCCCGCCAGCCGGTCCAGGCGCCGGCCGTCCCGGTCCATCAGGCACAGCGCGTCTGGTTCCAGCCGCCGCAGCCGGTGGCACAGCGCGGAACCGACCGTCCCGCAGGCACCGGTGACCAGCACCCGCCGGCCCGCGACCAGCCGCCGCACCCGCGGCCCCGCCACCGCGACCTCGTCCCGCCCCATGAGCAGCGCCATCGGCCCGGCCTCCGCCGACGGGGACGGGGACGGCGGCGGCGCGGGCGGCACCGGGCGGCGGAGCCGCGGCAGCGGGAACCAGCGCACGGTCAGCCCCGGGCCCGCAGCGCCCCGGCGAGGGCGGAGACCACCCGGTCCTGGCCGTCGGACGACAGCCCCGGGTACAGCGGCAGCGACAGCAGTTCCTCGGCCACCCGGTCGGTCACCGGGACCGCCCCGCACTCCTCCTCGCCGAGGATCTCCCGGTAGGCGGTCATGTGGCTGGCCGGGATGAAGTGCACCGACGTCGACACGCCCGCCGCCTCCAGCTCGGCGATGATCGCGTCCCGGTCCGGCACGAGCACCTGGTAGAGGTGCCAGGCGTGCTGGACGCCGTCCAGGTCGCGCTGGGGGAGCACCAGCCCGGGCAGCCCGGACAGCGCCTCGTCGTAGCGGGCGACCAGCTCGGCGCGGCGCCGCTGCCACTCCGGCAGCGCGGTCAGCTGCGCGCGGCCGATCGACGCCTGGATGTCGGTCATGTTGGCCTTGAGACCCAGGTTCTTGACGTCGTACCGCCAGCTGCCGCCGGGCAGGTAGCGCCGCCAGGAGTCCTTGCTCATCCCGTGCAGCCGGGTCGCGCGGATCCGGTCGGCGAACTCCTGGTCGGAGGTCGCGACCGCGCCGCCCTCGCCGATCGGCATGTTCTTGGTGGCGTAGAAGCTGAAGCAGGCCGCGTACGACGACGCGCCGACCGGGGTCCCGTCCCGGGCCGCGCCGGGCCCGTGCGCGGCGTCCTCGATCACCCGCGTCCGGTCCAGCCCGGCCGCCTCCGCCAGCGCGGCGACGTCCACCGGGTAGCCGCCCTGGTTCTGCACGACCATCGCGGCGGGCGCGCGGCGGGCCGCCGCGGCGGCGACCTCGGCGGGGCCCGGCACCAGCGTGCCCGCGTCGACGTCCACCAGCACGGGATGGTGCCCGGCGTGCAGGATCGCGTTGATCGCACCGCAGAACGTCAGGCTCGGGGTGAGGACCGCCGAGCCCGGCGGCAGGTCCATCGCGCGCAGGCACAGCTCCAGCGCGGTGGTGCACGAGGCGACCGCGACGACGTGCGCGGCGCCCAGGTAGTCGGCGAAGTCCTGCTCGAACGCGGCGGTCTGCGGCCCCGTCGTCACCCACCCGGAGTCGAGCACCTTCACGACGGCGTCCGACACCTCCCCGGCGAAGGACGGCACGGTGAACGGCACCGTGCTCTGCTCCGGCGGCGCGGTCTGCCCGGCCTGGCCCATGGTCACCCCTTGCTCTCGCGGTTCGCGGTGATCTTCCGCCCGGCGGCGCGCTTCCGCCTGCCGGTGATCTTCCGGTCGGTGGCGACGACGCCCAGCAGCGGCCAGCCGGACGCGGACACCAGGTCGCGGACCGACTCCAGGCCCGGCACGGGCGTCACCGGACCCGCCACGGCGACCACGCCGGCGCCGTCGTCGGCGCCCGTGTCGATGTCCTCGAAGGCGTGCACCTGGATCGTCGCGCGCCTCGCGGCGGCGGGGCGGCGGGCGGGCTCGGCGGCCGTCCGGGCAGGCTCACCCGACCTCCTGGCGATGACCGCCGTGCCGGAGCCGGGGGCCTTCGACCCGGCCCGCACGACCGACGTCCCGCCGCCGGACGCCGGGACGGTGCTGTTGACGTTTCCGCCGGGCTCGCCATCGCCGCTCTCGTCGTGGGGCGCGGCGTCCGCTTCGGCTTCGGGCTCCGGTTCGGCGGGGGCCGCCTTGAGGACGCCGGCGTCGTCCCCGTACGCGGCGGCCGCGATCCGCGACAGCAGCTCGGCCGGCAGCGGGCCGCCCGTGCTGACCAGCACGACCCGCTCCACCCCCGCCCGCCGCGCCGCCAGCCGGATCCGGCGGCCCAGGTCGGCCGCCTCGGCCTCGCCGCCGTCCGCCCGGCCCAGCAGCGGGACGCCCAGCCGCCGCGCCGCCCGGGACTGCCCCGGCACGGTCGGCCGGAACATCTCCGCCACGACCGCGACCAGCACGCCGCCGACCAGCCCGACCAGGCCGGCGATCGCCGCCAGCATCACCACCGGGTTCGTCCGCTCGGCCAGCACCGCCGGCTGCACCACCGTCGCGGTGCCCGCCGTGGTCAGGTCCGTCCGCAGCTCGCTGCGGCTGGTGCGCAGGTCGCTCAGCTCCGCGGCCACCCGCTCCCGCTCGTTCGCCGCGCCGATGTCGGGCACCGGCACCGCGCCCGCCCGCCGCGACAGCGGGCCCAGCTGCCCCTCCAGCTCCCGGATCCGCTTCTCGATCGCGGCCAGCTGCTGGGTGATCGCGCCCTGGTTGGACTGGTTGATCTCGGCGACCACCGCGGCCCCGAGCGCGTCCGTCAGCCGCCGCGCCACCGCCGCGTCCGGGTCCTTGATCGTCAGCTCCACCACGGTGGACGTGCCGAGCCCGGCCACCGTGATCTCCTTGGCCAGCTTCACCGGGTCGCGGACGATCCGCTGCTCGCGCAGCACCCGGTCCAGCAGCGTCCGCCCGGTCGCGAACGCCTTGACCTGGCTCACCACGATGCTGACGCCCGCGTCCCCGGCCGCCGCGTCGGTCGCCCTGCTGCTGGCCTGCAGCCGGGACGTGGCCGAGTGCGGCGGCTCCTGCCCGCCCATCACCAGGCCCACCAGCACCACCGGCAGCACGGTCATCGCCAGCAGGAGCGCCCAGTAGGTGCGGACCACGCGCGCCGCGACTTCGTCGATCTCCACGATCTTCCCTCCGGCCTCGTCAGGCCGAGCGTAGGAACCGCCCGAGGAGATCGAATCGCCCATCGAGACGAGCGTCCGCTACGTCATTTGGTGGGGGCCGCCACGTCGTGCGGGGCGGCGGGGGCGGGGTCAGCGGGGTTTCATGCCGGCGCGCATCGCCAGGGTGATGGCCTCCAGCGCCGAGTGCATGTCCAGCTTGGCCAGCAGGTTCTGGGTGTGGGTGCGGACCGTGTTGGCCGACAGGCCCAGCCGTTCGGCGATCTCCGCCCGGTTGAGGCCGTCCACCATGCACTGGAGGACCTCGCGTTCGCGCGGGGTCAGCTCCGCCAGCAGCCGGGCGCCGCCGTTGGGCTCGGCGCCGTCCGCCAGGAGGCGGCGCAGCACCTCGCCCGCCACGTCGGGCGGGAGCCAGCCGCCGCGGTGCGCCGCCCCGCGGATGACGCGGGCGACCAGGTCGGCGCTCTCGGTCTTGGACAGCCAGGCGATCGCGCCGTGCCGCACCGCCCGCACCATCGCGTCGACCTCGGCCATGGCCGACAGGATCACCACCCGCATGCCGGGATGCCGCTCCCGGACGCGGTCCAGGACGTCCAGGCCGCTCTCGGCGCCGAGGGTCATGTCCAGCACCACCACCTGGGGGCGCTCGGTCGCGGCCAGCGCCAGGGCGCGCCGCACGTCGGCGGCGATCGGCAGGATCACCAGGTCGGGCTCCCGGCCCAGCCGGGCGGCCAGCGCCTCGGCGAACAGGGTGTGATCGTCCACGATGAGGACGCGGATGGGCGGTCGCATCCCCGAACGATCGCCGTTCGGCGGGCCGGGCGGATCCTGCAAACGCTGTACTTCGGCATGGATTCCGGTTCTGGACAGGCCGGCCCGCCCGAGCGAACCGCGCGTAATCGGCCGGTCGGATCCCGCGGGCGGCGGGGGCACGGTGGGACGGGGGAAGAGCCGGGCGCGGACGCCCGCGGCGGGCGCGGAGTTCACGGCCGTCCGGAGCCGGTCAGCCGCGGGGCGCGGCGTTGACCGGCCGCCACCGCCTGCCGAAGCTGTGCTCATCGATCAAAGGGGGCGCGGAATGCGGGCAGGGGGAGTTTCATGAAGGTCCTGATCACCGGGGGCGCGGGCTTCATCGGAAGCACGATCGCGTCGGCGTTCGCCGAGCGCGGAATCGTTCCGGTCGTGCTCGACAGCCTCGTCACCGGACGGTCCGAGTTCACCGAGGGAAAGATCTTCTATCAGGGCGACATCGCCGACGGGACCGTGGTGGACGAGATCTTCGCCGCCCATCCCGACATCGCCGTCGCGGTCCATTGCGCGGCGCTCATCGTGGTGCCCGACTCGATGTCGGATCCGCATCGCTATTACCAGGTCAACCTGACCGGGACGCTCAGTCTCGCCGGCCATCTGATCCGCAACGGATGCGACCGGATGATCTTCGCCTCGACGGCGGGGATGTACCGCCCCGGGCCGGACCTGTCGGTGACCGAGGACTCCGCGCTGGAGCCGCAGAACCCCTACACGCGCTCGAAGATGATGGCCGAGCTGCTGCTGGAGGACCTGTGCGCCGCCTACGGGCTGCGGGTGGTGTCGCTGCGCTACCTCAACCCGATCGGCGCCGACCCGCGGATGCGCACCGGCCTGCAGAGCAGCAAGCCCACGCACGCGCTGGGCAAGATGATCGAGTCGTACGAGCTGGGCGTGCCGTTCCGGATCACCGGGGTGGACTGGGACACCCGCGACGGCACGGCGGTTCGCGACTACATCCACGTGTGGGACATCGCCCGCGCCTTCTGCGAGGCGGCGGCGCGGTTCGACGCCATCGTCCCGCATGACCAGAACGGTTCCGACGGAAAGAACGGAAAGAACGGCGCGGGCGGCGGTGGCGGCCGCAGAACCGGTTACCAGGTCATCAATCTCGGCACCGGCGGCGGAACCACCGTGCGGGAACTCGTGGACGCCTTCCGCGGCGTCGTCGGGGACGGTTTCCAGGCGGAGGAGGCGCCCGCCCGCCCCGGCGACGTGGTCGGCGCGTTCGTCAATCCCGCCAAGGCGCTGGAATTGCTCGGCTGGAAGCCCGAGTACTCCATCGAGGACGCCATCCGCCATTCCCTGGAATGGGCCGCGCTCCGGAGCCGCACGGACGTGGCCTGAGCCATGACCTGATCTTCGGGGGCCGCCGCCCGCGCGGTGGGAACGGACGTGCGAGAGTATGGGATCGGTCACACGTTCGGTACCCCCGAGGAGGCGCGTTGAGCGGCGATGTGCGGATCACCGTGACGCGGACCCTGAGCAAGGAGCAGCAGGCGCGGCGGGAGCGGCTGATCGAGGCCGCGCGCCTGCTGGCGTTAGAGGGCGGCTACGCCGCCGTGACCATGCACGACGTGGCCGACCGGGCCGGTGTGGCCCGGGCCACGGTCTACCGCTACTTCGCCACCAAGGACCACCTGCTGACCGAGGTCGCCGCCACCTGGGCGCACCGGATCACCGACGACATCGACGCGCTGGCGGTCGGGGGCACCCCGGTGGAGCGGCTCACCGCGATGCTGGAGCGGATCGTGCGGGTGGCGGCCGAGGAGCTCACCCTGACCTCGGCGATCGTCCAGGCGGTGACGGCGGACGACTCCAGCGTGGACGACGCCCGCACGGTGCTCTTCCTGTTCGTCCGGGACCGGCTGGCGGCGGCGATCGGCGGCCCGGTCCCGGAGCGGGAGGAGGTCGAGATCGTGCTGGGCCACGTGCTGCTGGCCGGCCTGGTCAGCCTGGCCTCGCTGCGGCGGCCGGTGGACGAGGTCGCGGCGATGGTGCGGACCTCCGGCCGGCTGGTGCTGGCCGGGGCCATGGCGGGCAGCGGCGCCGCCGGCCCCTGAGCCGGCCCGTGAGTCGACCTTGAGTCGGCCCTGGGCCGTCCCGCACAGGGTGTGACGTATCTCACCGTCCGGCCCGCGCGGCCTCTCGCGGGGCGTTCCGCGGAGCCTCTCCCGGGGTTCGCCGTGCGCTGTCCCTGGTGGCCGCGGGCGTCGTCCGCCGGACCGGCCAGGGCGTCCCCTCGGCGCGTACGGGCACCCGTTCGGCCAGGGCCCGCGCCAGCATCAGAGCCCCCACCGCCACGAGCGCCAGGCCCACCAGACCCGCGCCCGCCAGGCCCAGCAGAGTGATCAGCAGCAGGCCCAGATCCGGCCCCATCGTCGTCCTCCCGCCCCATGACTCGACTTTGAAGTCCGGATCCTTCCCCGATGTCGGGACCTGATGCGTCCCAGGGGCGGACTTTGTTCCGGTCCTGAGTGCTTTGCCCCAGATTTGCGCTGAGCTGGAAGTTTGATACCTTCTGTCCAGTTCTGGTGATGCGACCCATGCGTCGTCGGAGCCGGCGAACCCGCCCCGTAGGGGTCGGAACCGCCTCAACGGTCGCGTGTGCGGACCAACGAACCCGCGCGAACCCGTGTCCATCTGATCGCAGTGCCGGCGGCCCTGAAGGCCGCCGCTCCGCCGAGTCCATTCCACGCCGACGACGGCGTCCGGAGCCGGGGACCCAACTCTCTGGGGTGAATCGGCGCACGTCTGTGCGCCGTAGGGCGACTTCCACGCCCGAATCCGACAGCTAACCCGGTAGGCGGCCTTGGAAGGAATCAGGAGACCCCTGCTTTGTCGTTCCGTACGAACCCCGCTTATACGGCCCTGCTCGCCACTCTCCGTGACCGTGCGAGCGAGCTGACCTCCCAGACCATCGCGCTGCGCGGCCGTGCGGCCGCCGGCGTCGTCGGCGGCGTCGCCCTCGGCGCGCTGACCCTCGGCTCGGCCGTGGGCGCCGTGGCCTCCTCCGACTCGTCCACCGGCAGCACCGGCGCCGTCGCGGGCGCCGCCGCGGCCGGCAAGAACGGCCACGGCACCGTCCGCGCGGAGGGGCTGGCCGAGAAGACCGGCTCCACCGCCCAGAACGCCGAGGCCGCCCGGAACGAGCCCGGCTCGGGCGAGAAGGCCCAGTCCGCCAGGGCGGCCAAGACCACCCAGTCCGCCTCCGCCCAGCAGGTCCTGAAGCTGGCCGAGAAGCAGGTCGGCATCTCCGAGGGCAGGGGCGGCCAGACCAAGTTCCACGACTGGTACGTCAGGAGCAACGCGGCCAAGGCGACCGCCGCGCGCGACGGCGGCTCGGTGTCCAGCTACAACGGCGCCCAGTGGTGCAACATGTTCGTGTCCTGGCTGGGTGCGCAGACCGGCACGAAGGGCATGGGCGCCGACGCCTACACCGTCGCGCACGCCAAGTGGTTCGAGAAGACCGGCCACTGGGGCCACAAGGCCAAGCCCGGCGCCGTGGTGTTCTTCAACTGGAACGGCGGCGGCGTCGAGGGCATCCAGCACGTCGGCATGGTCGTCAAGGACAACGGCGACGGCACGATCGACACCATCGAGGGCAACACCAGCAACAAGGTCATGAAGAAGACCCGCGACGAGGCGCAGGTCGCCGGGTACGGCTACCCCCAGTACCGGGGCTGACCCCGACCCGCTCGTGCGCCCAGGGCGCCCCGCCATCCGTGGCGGGGCGCCCTCCGGCGTTTCCGGACGGGGCACAGGTGATGTTCGACTGCGCGCCCCCCGACCGACCGATGGTCTTCCACGCCCCGTGCACGAAGGAGGAGAACCTGGACCAGACCGGGCTCGACGCCGTCCGGCGGCGCGCGCACCGCGATGCGGGGGGACGGGGAGGGAGCGCGGCGTGGCTGACATGCGAGCACCGGAATGGGCGCGGGACGGCGGGCGCGGTGCCCGCCGCGACATCGTCATCGTCTGCGACGACGTCGACGGGCCGGGCGGCGTCCAGCGCTGGGCGCACGGCCTGGCCGGGCTGCTGTCCGGACGCGGCCACCGCGTCACCCTGGTCGGCGTCACCCGATCGGCGGAGGCCGCCCCGCACGAAGCGCGCGAGGCGGCTCGGGCGCGGCCGTACGCCGTCGAAACTTTGCACGAGTCCTGGCCGCTGCCCGCCCTGGAACGGCGTCCACGCACGCTGCGCAACCGTCTCGACCTGCGGGCGCGGCTGCTCGACCGCAGGCGCGCCGCGACCAGGAGGGACGGGGCCGTCCGGCTGGCGGCTCTGCTGGATGGCGCCCGCCCCGGCGCCGTGGTGATCGTGGCGCAGGTGTGGGCGATGGAATGGGTGCGCCTGGCCGGGCTGGGCGGCCGCGCCGGGCTGCGGGTGCTGGCGCTGCCCGCCGAGAACGCCGGCCACACGCCCCACACGCTGCTCGCCGTGCCCGGCCGCGCGGCCGTGCCGCGCGAGCCGGTGATCGCCTGCCTGGGCCGGCTGTCGCACGAGAAGGGCGCGGACCTGGCGATCGAGGCCTGGGCGTCCATGGCGGCCCGGCATCCGCGCTGGCGGCTGCGGCTGTACGGGGCGGGCCCGCGCGAGGGCGCGCTGCGGGAGCAGGCGGAGCGGCTCGGCGCGGCGGGCGCGGTGGAGTTCGCCGGGGTGGCGCGGGACGTGCCGGACGCGCTGGCCCGGGCGTCGATCTTCGCGCTGCCGTCCCGCCGGGAGGGCTTCCCGACGGCGCTGCTGGAGGCGATGGCGGCCGGGCTGCCGGCGGTCGCGTTCGACGGCGCTCCCGGCGTCCGCGACCTGGTCACCGACGGGGCGGACGGGCTGCTGGCCCGTCCCGGCGACACCGCCGGGTTCGCCGCCGCGCTGGACCGGCTGATCATGGACCCGGAACTGCGGGAGCGGCTGGGCGGCGCCGCGCCGCGCGCGGCCCGCCGGTTCGAGGCGGGCGCGGCGCTGGACCGCTGGGAGCGGATGTTCGACGTGCTCCACCGGGAGCCGTCCTCCGCCCGGACCACGGCGCCGGCGGCGCCGCGCGTCCCGGCCGCGTCTGTGGCCCGGGCCCTGCGCCGGGGCGGGGTTGGACCCCGATCGCCGAAGCCGATTGGACCTGTGCCCGGTGACTGAACCGGCCCTAGCGTACGGACCATGACCCATCCGATCCTGTTCCTGCTGGCCGCCACGACGCTGATCGTGATCCCCGGTCCGAACCACCTCTACATCGCCGCGCGCAGCGTGGCGGACGGCCGGCGGGCCGGCATCGCCTCCGCGCTGGGCGTGGAGACCGGCACGCTGGTGCACGTGGCGGCCGCGGCGGCGGGCCTGTCGGCGATCGTGGCCGCGTCCGCGACCGCCTTCGGCGTGCTGCGCTACGCGGGCGCCGCGTACCTGGTGTACCTGGCGGTGCGGACGCTGCGCGGCGGCGACCGGGTGGACGGGCCCGAGACCTCGCCCAAGCCGCTGCGCCGGGTCTACCTCGACGGCGTTCTGATCAACATCTTCAATCCCAAGGTCGTGCTGTTCTTCCTGGCGTTCCTGCCGCAGTTCGTGGACCAGCGGGCGGGCGCCGTCCCGGCGCAGATCGTGGTCATGGGCCTGGTCACCGCGCTGATCGGGCTCGTCAGCGACGTGCTCTACGCCGTCGCCGGCGGGTCGATCGGCGCGATGCTGCGGGGCCGGCCGCGCTTCCGGCGCGGGCAGCGCTACGCGACCGGGGCGATCTACCTCGGGCTCGGCGCGGTCGCCGCGTTCGCGGGCCCCGGCCCCAGGCGCGCCTGACAGGGGCCTCACGGTGGGCACGGCCCGTGTGGGGGACCAGGCAGGGGACGCACGGGGGCGCGGTCGTTGACCCGGTGCTTCCCAAGGCGCGATGCTGTTGTCCGATGCGCCCCCTTGCGCGGATATGACGGCTGTATCCCTTCACGGGAACGACGGTTTGTCATCCGGATGACAACGATGTGCGCGCAATGCGTGGCCCGGTTCGCAGCGGACGCGTACACCGCTCTGTAACTTCCGATGAGCCCCTGGTTGCCGACGGGGCGGGAGGTGCGAACGGTGACCACGACGCTCGAGGAACGCACGCCCCTGAAACCGTGGGCCGGCGTCCCCTGTGAGATGTCCGATCTCATGCGGCCCCATCTGGACGCGCTGGCCGAGGAGATGATCCAGGAGATCCTCTCCGAGATCCCCGAGTACGCCCGCCCGCAGGACGAGGAGTACTCCCGGCTGGTGCGGCTGGCCGTCGAGGGGGCGCTCCAGCAGTTCGTGGACCTCATCGTCGACCCCGACAGCTCCTGGGAGCCCGTCGCGGCCGTCTACCGGGAGATCGGCTGGGCCGAGGCGCGCGAGGGCCGCAGCCTCGACGTCCTGCAGACCTCGATGCGGCTCTGCGCGCGGGTGGCGTGGCGGCGGCTCGCGGCCGAGTCGGAGACCTTCAACATCTCCCGGCGCGCCCTGGCCAGCCTCGCCGAGGCCATCTTCGCGTTCCTGGACGAGATCGCCCGCGCCGCCGCCGAGGGTTACACCAAGGCCCGCGCGCAGGAGGCCGGCGAGCTGGAGCACCGCCGCCGCCGGTTGCTGGACCTGCTGCTGGCCGAGCCCCCGGCCGCCCCGCAGGCGATCGCCGACCTGGCCAGGCTGGCGCAGTGGCGGGTGCCGCGCACCGTCGCCGCCGTGGTCCTGTACGAGCGGAGCCGGCAGCCGTTCTCGCACCCGTCGCTGCCGCCGGACGTGCTGGCCGACGTCAACCGGCGCGAGCCGTGCCTGATCGTGCCGGACCCGGAGGGGCCGGGGCGCGGGCGGATGCTGGAGTCGTCGCTGCGCACGTGGGTCGCCGCCATGGGCCCCACCGTCAAGACCGAGGACGCCGCCAAGTCGCTGCGCTGGGCCCGCGAGGCGCTGCCGCTGGCCCGGCGCGGCATCCTTCCGTCCGAACGGCTGATCCGCTGCGCCGACCACATGCCCACCCTCGTCGTCTTCAAGGACGAGGAACTGGTGCGGGCGATCGCGGACCTGCGTCTGGCGCCGCTCAAGGCGATCAGGCCCCGGCATCGTGAACGCCTGATGCGCACTCTCCTGGCCTGCATCCAGAACGGTTTCAACGCCACCGAGGTCGCCGGCCGCCTCCACGTGCACCCGCAGACCGTCCGCTACCGCCTGCACCAGCTGGAGGAACTGTTCGGGGGAAACCTCTACGACCCCGAGTCGCGGATGGAGATGGAGATGGTGCTCACCGTCTGGCTCACCTCGGCGGACGCCGAACAGCGCCCCACCGAAGCCGCCTCCTCCTCTTCCGGCGCCTCCGTCTCGCCTGCCACGTAGACCACACCGCGGGGCGCGGTTGCGGTCCTAGGCTTCGGCCGGGTTCCGCATGCCCGGTATGCGCGGCTCCCGCCGCGCCGGGCGAGGCTGGGCCGGGGCCGGCGGGAACTGGCCGCGCTGCCCGGAGGCCGGGGGTCCTGAGGTAGTCGTCGTCTGGGGCGTGACCGGCTCGGCCTTCCCGGCCTCCTCGGCCTGCTGCGCGGCGAAGACCTCGCGCAGCTCGTAGACCACGTCCTCGGCCGGACGCGCCACGATCCCCGCGACCCGCCCGCAGGACAGGAACAGCACCCGGTCGGCGAGCGCCGCGGCGGCCGGGCTCTCGGTCACGGCGACCACCGTCGTGCCGAACGCGGTCGCGCAGCGGCGGAGCACGGCGAAGGTGTCGGCGGTCATCGCGCCGCCGGACTCGGTCTCGTCCACCAGCAGCACGCTGGGACCGGGCAGCAGCGCGGCGGCGCACATCGTGAGGTGGCGCCGGTCCTCGGGGAGGAGGCCGACCGGGGTGCCGAGATCGTCCAGGAGGCCGGTGACCGCGGCGACCCGGTCGGTGCGGGCGCGGGCGGCGGCCGGGGGCGTCCCGGCCAGCGCCGCGGCCCACTCCAGGTTCTCCTCGACCGTCCGGTCGAGGAACGGCCGGGAGTGGGAGAGCGCGAACCCGACCTCGCCCCGGCAGATCTGCCGGATCTGCTGCGGCAGCCACGGCCGCGCGTCGCCGCGGCCCACGTAGACGCGGCCGACGCTGGGCGGCTCGTGCCCGGCCAGGCAGGCCAGCAGCGTGCTCTTACCGGAGCCGGAGGGCCCCATGAGAGCGCACAGCTCGCCCGCCCGGAATGCCACGTTCACGTTGTCGAGCGCGGGGCCGCCGGACGGGTCGTAGGTCTTGGTGAGACCGGTGGTATAGGCGGCCACCAGACATTCGTCGGCCCGCTGCCGGAAGGTCCGCTTCCGCGTACTGATGGGGTGGGTGATCCGCGGCATCGTCATGCAGTTCCCCCGAAATCGCATGCTGGGTGATTCGTCCTCTTTGGAGCTATCGCCAGCTTGCAGGACGGTTCGGATCGCGGGCGTAACCAGTGTGAAGATCTCTGCTAAAGAACGCCGTCCATTCGCACGTGCATGAGTCCAGGAGCGCGTGCGCGGACGAACGGGCGGCGCCCGAAGGATCAGCGCCCGAAAGGATCAGCGTCCGATAGGAGAACGAACCGGGGCCGGGTGCGCCGCGGCGCAATCGGGCACCGTGGAGGCCCGGGCGGGCTGGCGCGGGCCGGGGTCGCGCCTGCGCGCCGGCAGGAGCAGCGCCAGCGAGCCGATCAGGAGCGCCAGGACCACGCTCGGACGGATCGGCTCCACGCCCTGCCACACGGATCCGACGTACGCGGCCGTGCGGCCGTCGGCCGCGGCGAGCCCGAGGCCGAAGGCCAGCGTCCCGAGGCCGAAGCCGATCAGCCCGGAGATCTGCCGCCCGCGCCAGCGCCGCTGGTCGCGCACCGCGTGCAGGCCGCGCACCCCGGACCACAGCAGCAGCAGTCCGGCCAGCGCCGCCCCGGTGATCGCCAGCGGGCGCAGCAGGACCTCCAGGTCCTGGTCTCCGGGACCGGGCGCGGCATCGGTCGCGGTCTCCGCCTCGGCGGTGCCGGAGCGGGCCCCGGCGAGTTCGGCGGGCGGCAGCTGGGCCGACCGGGTGCTCGCGCCCAGATCGCCCGCGGTGGTCACCATCTCCGGCGGCGGCCCCAGCAGCAGCCCGCCCACGCCCTTCACGGCGACGGCGAGATAGAAGATCGCCGCGCCCAGCGTCAGGACGCTGGCGACCGCGCGGACCGCCGACGTCGCCGGGCGCCCGCCGGGCTGCGAAGCCGCGCCGCACGGGGGCGGAGCGGCGGAGGCCGCGGTGGAGGGGGACGGCGCCGGCGGCCCGGCCGGGTGTTCGCGGGAGGACGGGCGGCCCGGGGTGTCACGGAGCGTGAGAAGGCGTAGGGCGGGACCGCGGACGTCCCCACCGTGGCGCAGGATGCTCACTGTCGTCCCCCGAAACGTTCGACTCCGGCGCATTACCCGCCGGTTCCCGTCCTTGTCCACGCTTTGACCTGCGTGATGTCTCCACTGCGTCAGACTCCTGAATGCCCGGAGTCAGCCCTGAGTAACCAAAAGGGCGCTCCATGATCCCCACTCTCCATCAAGTGATTGACGGAGAACGGGCGGCGGCGTAGCGTGACCGCATGCCCGGCGAACCGGCGCGCGACTCCGCGCGCGAGCGCATCCTCGACGTCGCCACCCGGCTGTTCGCCGAGCTCGGCTACGACGGGACCTCCACCCGCCTCATCGCCGACTCCGCCGGGCTCAACATCGCCACCGTCGCCTACCACGTGGGCGGCAAACGCGATCTCTACCTGGCGGTCATGGAACGCGCCCACCGCGCCGAACGGGCCGTCCTGGAAGAGGCGCTCGCCGGCCTCACCCCCGACCCGGGCGGCGTGCGGCGGCTCGTGGACCGCTATCTCGACTTCTGCCTCGACCACCCCGAGATCCCGGCGCTGTGGATGCACCGCTGGCTCTCGGACGCGGCCGACGTCGTCCACCTGGAGGGCCTCTACGTCAAACCCCTGCTCGCCAGGGTCGGCGAGGCCGTCCAAGAGGTAGTCGGGGACGGGGTGGACGTGGACTACGCCGTGATGACGGTCATCTGGACCACCCACGGCTTCTGCCGCGGCGGCGTCCTCGACGTGGACGGGCGGCGCACCGGCCTGGACGACCCCAAACAGGTCGCCCGCTTCCGGGCCCACCTGCACCGCCTCGTGGCCCGGATGCTGGACCTCCCGGAATGAACGCGGAAGCCACCGCCGATTCACGCCTGCCCCGGGGGCGGTTGCTGGGATACGGCATCGGCTCGGTGGGGACGGGCGTCTTCTCCGCGGTCCCGGGCCTGCTGCTCCTTTACTACCTGACTGATGTGCTGGGCGTCTCCGCTGCGATCGCGGGCGCCGTCCTGGTGCTGCCCAAGGCGTGGGACGTCCTGCTCAACCCGATCGTGGGCGCGGCCAGTGACCGGGAGGCCGTGCGCAGCGGACGCCGCACACGCCTGCTCCTGCTGGGCGCGATGGCCCTGCCGCTGTGCTTCGCCGCCATGTTCGCCGTGCCCGTCCACTCGCCCGGGTTCGCGGCGGTGTGGGCGGGGCTGGCGTTCCTGCTCGCCGCGAGCGCGTTCGCGTGCTTCCAGGTGCCGTACGTGGCGCTGCCCGCCGAGATCTCCGCGCGACCCGACCAGCGGAGCCGTGCGATGGCCTGGAGGATCGTCTGCCTGACGGTGGGCATCCTCCTTGCGGGCGGCCTCGCCCCGGCCCTGGTCGACGCCGTGGACGGTGGCGGCCGAGGCGGCTACGCCGTGATGGGCGTGGTCATAGGGCTGGCCATGGGCGCGGCCATGCTCGCCAGTGCGCTGGCCACCCGATGGATCCCCTCCCGCCCCGGCCCGCGCGCGCTTGGACTGGCCGCCGCGCTGCGCCTGGCGCGAGGCAACCGGCCCTTCTTCGCACTGCTCGCCGCCTTCGTGCTGCAGTCCCTGGCGGTGGCGGTGATGCTGGCGGGCGCCCCCTACGCGGCGACCTACCGGCTCGACGACTACGGGCTCACGTCCACGATGTTCGTCTGCATGGTCGGCCCCAGCGCCCTGGCGGTGCCGCTGTGGGGTGCGCTGGCACGCCGTTTCGGCCACATCCCCTGCTACCTGGCCGCGGTCACGGCGTTCGCGGGCGCGGCCTGCGCCCTGTACCCGCTGCTGGACGGCGGGGACGTCGCGCCGGTCCTCGGCCTGACGGCGCTGGTGGGCGTCTGCTACGCGGCCGTGCAACTGCTGCCCCTGTCCCTGCTCCCGGAGACCGTCCACGCGGACACGGAACGGACCGGGCACGCCCAGGCGGGAGCCTTCACGGGCCTGTGGACGGCCGCCGAAACCGGAGCACTGGCCCTCGGTCCGGGCATCTTCGCGCTGATCCTCGCCTGGACCTCGTTCCAGTCCGCGGACTTCGACACCCCCGCACGGCAACCGGAATCGGCCCTCAACGGGCTCACGGCGGGCTTCACCCTCGTACCGGCCCTGCTGCTCCTGCTCAGCGTGCCCATGCTCCTGGCCTATCGCCACCTGGCCACCGGCCCGGGGTCCGGTTCCCGCCCTCACCTGGAGGAGTCCCAGCGCCATGCCCCCTGAAGCCACCCCCCACGCCCTGCCCGAACACGGCATCGCGTCGGACGAACTGCTGCACCGGCTGGCCCGCCTCAAGGCCGGGGACCTTCCCGTACGCGGCGGGCAGGTCACCGCCTACGTGTACGACACCGGACGCGCCGCGGTGCACGACCTGGCGGCCCGCGCGTACCAGGAGATGCTGGAGGTCAACGGCCTTGACCCGACCGCGTTCCCCAGCATCGTCACGTTGGAGCGGCAGGTCCTCGGCGCGGTCGCGGACCGGCTGGGCGGCGGTTCGGGGATCTTCACCAGCGGCGGCACGGAATCGATCATGCTCGCCGTCAAGGCCGCCCGCGACGCCCGTCCTGCCGCCGAGAGGACAGAGGACGGGCCTCCGCAGATCGTCGCCCCCGTGACCGCGCACCCCGCCTTCCACAAGGCGGCCCACTACCTGGGCATGGACGTGGTGGCCGTTCCGGTCGACCCCGCGTCCTACCGTGCCGACCCCGAAGCGATGGCCGCGGCGCTGACGCCGCGTACGGCACTGGTGGTCGCCTCGGCCCCGTCCTACCCGCACGGCGTCATCGACCCTGTCGCCGAGATCGCCGCCCTGGCCGCGGAGGCGGGCGTGCCGTGCCACGTGGACGCGTGCGTCGGCGGCTGGGTGCTGCCCTGGCTGCGCGAGAACGGCCGGACGATCCCCCCGTTCGACCTCTCCGTGCCCGGAGTGACGTCGCTGTCCTGCGATCTGCACAAGTACGGGTACGCGCCCAAGGGCGCGTCGGTGGTGCTGTTCCGGGACGAGTCGATGCGGAGGCGGGCCTACTTCGCCTCGGCGGGCTGGCCCGGCTACACCGTCATCAACGCCACCGTCCAGAGCAGCAAGACCGCGGGCCCGCTCGGGGCGGCCTGGGCGACCATGATGTCGCTCGGGGCGGAGGGCTACCGCGACCTCGCCGCGGGCGCGATGGAGGCGGCCGAACGCCTCATCGCCGGTGTCGCCGCCATACCCGGCCTGCGCGTGCTCGGCGCACCGGACGCGCCTCTGGTGGCCGTGGCCTCCGACGACCCCGAGCTCGACATCTTCGTCCTCGCGGACGAGGCCCGGGCGCGCGGCTGGTTCTTCCAGCCCCAGCTCTCCTTCATGGGCATTCCGGCGAACGTCCACTTCACCCTCACCGGAGTGAGCCTCGCCGGGGTGCACGCGCTCCTGCACACCCTGGCCGAAGCGGCCAAGGCGGCGCGTGCGGCGGGGCCCACCGAGGTCCCCGACGGCCTGATCGAGGCGCTGGCCTCACTCGACCTCGACGACGTGGACGACGAAGGCTTCGCCGGCCTGCTCGGGGCCGTCGGCGTGGACATCGGCGCAGGCTCCGGCGGGCAGCCGGAGATGGCCGTCGTCAACGCCGTCCTGGACGCCCTCCCGCCCGCGACCCGCGAGGAACTCCTGATCCGCTTCCTGTCCGCCCTCTACTCCGGCCACGTCTGAGCCGTGCGCGGCCCGTCTAGCCGAGGCGGATCAGACGCTTCAGGATGGACGGCTCCTCCAGCCGCTGGCCGAGTTCGAGCGGGACGTCCGCCGCACCGGCCTTCACCGAACCCACGCGGGTGCCCTGGGCGGCCGTTCGCGGCGGGTCGCCGTCCACCCGGATCCGCACGGTCAGCCCGGGCCAGCCCACCACGGTGATCGGCGCGGCCGCGCGCACCGGCGTGAACCCGCCCAACCCGTCGTCGACCCGGCCCACACGCGCGCCGCCCTGGGCCAGCGTGACCGACGTCAGCGTCCGCTGGGCGGCCGCGAGCAGATCACGGCTGGCCCGAAGCGCCCCGAGTGCGCTGGGCGACCGCTGCCCCATCACCGCGCCCAGGAAGAGGACGTCGACCCCGGCCAGCCGCCGGCGCGCGGCGAAGACGAAGTTGCCGCCGGCCGCGTCGGTGTAGCCGGTCTTGCCGCCGACCACCCCGTACTGGCCGATCAGGACGTTGCCGCCGGCACGGACCGCCCCGCCGTCGTCGGGCACGTAGGAGCGCTTGCTCACGATCTCCGCGAACGCGGGGACGTCCATCGCCGCGCGCAGCAGCTTCACCTGGTCGGCCGCCGTGCTCACGGTGCCCGAGTCGTAGCCGCTGGGGTCGGTGTAGCGGGTGCTCGTCATGCCGAGCGTCCGCGCCGTGTCGTTCATCTTCTGGACGAAGGCGCGCGGATCGCCGGCGTCCCAGCGGGCCAGCTCGTGCGCCACGTCGTTCGCCGAGATGATCATCAAGGCTTCGAGGGCCTTGCGCTCGGTCAGCCGCATGCCCGCGGTCACCCCGAGCAGCGACTCGCCGCGCTCCCTGCGCTCGGGCATCTGCGCCGCCGCCTGCGGAGAGACGGTGTAGATCGGGCCGGGCTGCCCCGAGGCGAGCGGGTGGCTGCGCAGGAAGACGTAGGCCGTCATCACCTTCGCCACGCTGGCCGTCGGCGTGGGGACCGTCCCACCGGACGCGCCCATCGGCCCGATGCCGTCCACGTACAGGGCCGACTGCCCCTGAACGGGCAGAGGCAGCACTGGGGCGGACCCGGGGAAGGTGTGGGTCGACGCAGGGAGCGTCAACTGCATCCTGGGCTCGGGCACGGGCCGTACCAGCTGCCCCGCCGCCCCGCCCGCGAGCAGGACGAGCACGATGATGAGGCTGATCAGGCCCCGGCGCCGCTTCTTGCGCCCCTTGACTTCACTGGCAGCGGCCTCGTACGCCGCGGCGAAGTCGCGCGCCTCGCCGAAGGTCTGCTGGTCGTCCTGCTGGACCGGACCGTAGTGGGGAGGGGCGGCGGCCCCGTAGGCAGGGGGCGTCTCCCCGTACTGGTGGTGCGGCGGGCCAGGGGAGTACTCCTGCGGCGGCTGCTGGGGACGCTCGGGCTGCGGGGGCGGCGGCTGTACGCGCGGCTGAGGCTGGGCCGGCGGCTGTGCGTAAGCCTGGGGTGTCTGCTCCTGCGGCGCCGCAGGAGCAGGCGTGGGCGGGCTCGCATAGCCCTGCGGCAGGCGAACCTCCTGAGGCAGGACCCGGATCTCCTGCTGTGGCCGAACCTCTCGCGGTACGGGCGGCGCGGTGTGCGAAGACTGCGGCCACCCCTCCCAGGCATCCGCGGGAACGGGCGCGCTGGGCCGTGCCTCAGGTGCACCGCGCTGCTGAAGGGGATCCTCGTAGAACGCCTGCGCATCCGGCTCGGGCTCGGGCTCCGGTTCCGGCGCGGGAACGTCCGGCGGCCCCTGAGGTTCGTCCGGTACGGGCTCCGGCGTGAGGCCGAGCGGGTCGGGCTCCTCCGGGGGAGGGGGCGGCTTGGGGCGTGCCGCCGCCACGTCTATCTCGGGAACGGTCTCGGGCGCGACCTTCGGCGCGATCTTCCGATCGATCTCCGGGACGGTCGCGGAGGCCGGCGCCACCGGCTCGTCCGCCGGAGGCGCCTCCGGCTCGGAGACCTCCTGCTCAGGCTCCTCAGGGACGGCCGCCTCAGGGACGGCCGCCTCAGGGACGGCCGCCTCAGGGACGGCCGCCTCAGGGACGGCCGCCTCAGGGACGGCCGCCTCCGCGGCCGCCGGTTCAGCGGCCGGCGGCTCGGGAGCCGGCGGCTCGGGAGGGGACGGCTCCGCCGCGGGAGCTTCGTCCGTGGGCGCCGGAATCGTCCACTGCCCGGCCGAATTGAAGATCAGCGCCGAGAACTCGGGCTTCTCCCCGATCGCCTCCTCGGCCTCGGCGCGCTCCGGCGCGCTGTCCTCACCGGTGGCCTCCGCCTCCGCGTCGTCCTCGGGAGGTTCGCCGCCACCGCCCTCGGGACCATCCTCGTCCCGCTCGGAGCCTTCGGCGTCGTCCTCGCGCGCGCCGGAGGCCGGGGCGGTACGGAACGCGGCGGTCCCGGACCTGGGGGATTCCGGGGCCCCGTCCGCATCGGACGATTCGGCCGGGGGCTGCGCCGGATCCTTCAGAGGCGCCGGATCCTGCACGGCGCGACCTCCTCGGCTCGTGTTCACGGGCGGGCGGGAGCGGTCTCGCCGGCGACTCCCCGTACACCATTCAAGGCTGTGCAGTTTAGTCGGAAACTTCGGCGCATTAAGCGATCGCCGCGCTCTGCGCGCCGTGTCACCGCGCGACCTCCCGCGTGAATGAGGCCGTTGTCGTCGGGTAAGGCGGGAGGTGTCCTGGGAGTCTCACACGAACCCGATCCGAGGAGGACCGTTCCATGGCCACGAAGGTCCGCGACATCATGACGGGGTCGCCGACCTCGGTCTCTCCCGAACTCGACATCGTCACGGTCGCCCGCGCGATGCGGGACGAGGACATCGGCGCCGTGCTGGTGGCCGACTCCGACACGCTCTACGGCCTGGTCACCGACCGCGACCTGGTGGTGCGCGGGCTGGCCGCGGGCGACGACCCGCGGCAGACCAAGGTCGCCGGGGTGTGCAGCGACGTGACCGCGACGGTGGGACCGGACGACTCCCTCGACACGGCCGCCGACCGCATGCGGGAACGTTCCGTGCGGCGGCTGCCGGTCATCGAGAACGGCCGTCCGATCGGCATCGTCTCCCTGGGCGACCTCGCCATCGCGGAGGGCGCCCAGTCCGCCCTGGCCGACATCAGCGCGGCCAAGGGCAACACCTGAACCTCAGGGCGCGGGCAGGGCCGCCAGGAACGACTCCAGTTCCTCCTCGGTGTTGTAGTAGTGCACCGAGGCGCGCACGGCTGCGGGCGCGGCCCGCACGTCGTAGCGCTGCTGCCCGCCGTTGGTGACGCTGACGTTGATGCCCTTCTCGCGCAGTGACAGTTTCAGTGCGGCCGGGTCATGGCCGTCCAGCGTGAAGGTCACCAGCGCCGAGCGTCGCCGGCCGCGGTCCAGGACGGTGACGCCGGGCCGCTCCGCGAGGGCCTCCCGCAGGCCGGCGGCAAGACTCGTCACCCGCTCCTCGATCGCTTCGAGCCCGATGGCGGCGGCCTGGTCGACGGCCACGCCCAGGCCGATCTGGCCCGCGATGTACCGCTCCCAGTTCTCGAAGCGGCGCGCGTCGTCCCGCATCTCGTAGGTGCCGGACTCCGTCCAGGACGCCGCGTGCAGGTCCAGGAACGGCGGTTCGAGCGTGTGCAGGATCGGCCGCCGCACGTAGAGGAACCCGGTCCCGCGCGGGCCGCGCAGGAACTTGCGCCCGGTCGCCGAGAGCATGTCGCAGCCGATCTCCCCGACGTCCACCCGCAACTGCCCGACCGACTGGCAGGCGTCCAGCAGGTACAGCACGTTCGCCGCCCGGCAGAGCCGCCCGACCTCGGCGGCCGGGTTGATGAGGCCGTTGTGCGTGGGGACGTGGTTGAGCGACACAAGCCGCACGTCGCCCTTGGCCAGCTCGGCCTCGAGCGCGTCCAGGGAGATCTGCCCGTCTCCATCGTCCGGCACGACGTCGACGCGGACGCCGCGCCGCTCCACGAGCTGCTGGTAGGGGATGGTGTTGCTGGGGTACTCGCTGGTCGTTGTGAGGATCCGGTCGCCGGCCCGGAACGGGATGGAGTAGAAGGCCATGTCCCAGGCGCGGGTGGCGTTCTCCACGTAGGCGATCTCGTCGCGTTCCGCGCCGATCAGGTCCGCCGTCGCGTCGTAAAAACGCTCCAGCTCCGCCGCGGCCCGGTCGGCGGCCTCGTAACCGCCGATCAGCGACTCCAGCTCCAGATGCCCGGTGACGGCGTCGATCACCGGCCGGGCGGGGAGCGCGGCCCCGGCGTTGTTGAGATGAACGACCCGGTCGCACCCGGGGGTGTCCGCCCGCAGCTTGCCGATGTCCAATTTCTCCCCTTCGTCCTTCGTCCGGCCCAGAGTGTCGTACCCGGGTGCCAGTCTGGGCAAGACGAGGACTTGACCTCAACCATTCTTGAGGTTCCATCATCTTCGTGAACGGCCGCCGTGCCACCGGTGGCGAAACGACGACCGGACGGCGGTGATCCCGATGGACATGGAGGTCACGGCGTGGATGTCACTCCACCACGCCATGAACGCGCAGGACGACCGCAGGCCCTTCTCCAAGGCCACGCTGAAACGGATCGGACGGTTCGCCCGCCCGCACCGCCGGCTGCTGGCCCTCTTCCTGCTGGGCAGCGTGGTCATGGCGGTGATCGCGGTGGCCACGCCCGTGCTGGCGGGCCGGGTGGTCGACGCCATCGTCGGCGGCTCCGACACCTCCACCGTCGTGTGGCTGGCCGTGCTGATCGCCGGCCTGGCCCTCGCCGAGGGGGCGCTCGGCCTCGCCAACCGCTTCCTGTCGGCCAGCATCGGTGAGGGCCTGATCCTCCACCTGCGCACCGCCGTGTTCGACCACGTGCAGCGCATGCCGGTCGCGTTCTTCACCCGCACCCGCACCGGCGCCCTGGTCAGCCGGCTCAACAACGACGTCATCGGCGCCCAGCGCGCGTTCAGCGACACCCTCTCCGGCGTCGTGAGCAACCTGGTGACGGTCCTGCTGACCTTCGTCGTCATGGTGCAGATCTCCTGGCAGATCACGCTGCTCACGCTGATCCTGCTCCCGGTCTTCGTGCTGCCCGCCCGGCGCATGGGCACCCGCCTCGCCCGCCTCGAACGCGAGGCCGCCGGCCACGACGCCGCCATGAGCACCCAGATGACCGAACGCTTCTCCGCACCCGGCGCCACGCTGGTCAAGCTGTTCGGCAAGCCGCACCGCGAGTCCGCCGAGTTCGCCGCCCGCGCCCGCCGCGTCCGCGACATCGGCGTGCGCACCGCGATGGTCCAGCACGTCTTCATCACCGCGCTCACCATGGTCTCCGCGCTCGCCCTCGCGCTGGTGTACGGCCTGGGCGGCTACTTCTCCCTGCGCGGCCAGCTCGACGCGGGCGCGGTCGTCGCCCTGGCCCTGCTCCTGACCCGCCTGTACGCGCCCCTCACCGCCCTGGCCAGCGCCCGCGTCGAGGTGATGAGCGCACTGGTCAGCTTCGAGCGGGTCTTCGAGGTCCTCGACCTCAAGCCCCTGGTGGCCGAGCCCGAGAAGCCCCGTCCCATGCCCGACGGCCCCGCCTCGGTCGAGTTCGACGACGTCACCTTCGCCTACCCGTCCGCCGACAAGGTCTCCCTGGCCTCCCTCGAGGACGTCGCGACCCTCGACACCCGCGGCGGCGTCGACGTCCTGCACGAAGTCTCGTTCCGCGCCGAGCCCGGCCAGATGATCGCCCTCGTCGGCTCCTCGGGGGCCGGCAAGTCCACCATCGCCCAGCTGCTCCCGCGTCTCTACGACCCCGACTCCGGAACCGTCCGCCTCGGCGGCGTCGACGTCCGCGACCTCGACTTCGCCACCATCCGCGCCACCCTCGGCATGGTCACCCAGGACGGCCACCTGTTCCACGAGTCCATCCGCGACAACCTGCTGCTGGCCCGCCCGGAGGCGTCCGACGACGACCTGTGGGACGTCCTCGACCGCGCCCGCCTCAAGGACCTCATCGAGAGCCTGCCCGACGGACTCGACACCATCGTCGGCGAGCGCGGCTACCGCCTCTCCGGCGGCGAGCGCCAGCGCCTCACCATCGCCCGCCTCCTCCTGGCCCGCCCCCGCGTGGTGATCCTGGACGAGGCCACCGCCCACCTCGACTCCACCTCCGAGGCCGCCGTCCAAGAGGCCCTCACCGAGGCCCTCGACGGCCGCACCGCCGTAGTGATCGCCCACCGCCTCTCCACCGTCCGCGCCGCCGACCAGATCCTCGTCGTCGAGGCGGGCCACATCGTCGAACGAGGCACCCACGACCAACTCCTGGCCGCCGGAGGCCGCTACACCGACCTCTACCGCACCCAGTTCAGCCAGGAAGAACCCAAACAAGCCGCCCTCACCTAACAACCCACCACCCATGCGCGGTCTCCCTCAATGGGAGACCGCGCATCCCCCTAACCGCGGCCACACAACACCACTCCGAATGCCGAGTGGATGTAACCGCCCCCACGCCACACACCACACTCCCGTCCGGGCGTGGCCGCGGACGGCGACTCCCAAACGGGGCACACGGCCAGCGTGCGCGGTGCTGACCGAGACCAGTTCGACGGCTGCGCGCGGCACTCACGCATGACGCGCGGTGCGCTGTGCGCGGGCTCTCACGGCGTGGTGCCGGTGGTCGTGAACGCGTCCACGCGACAAGGCATGCTCCCGTCCGGGCGTGGTCGCGAGCGGCGGCTCTCAAGCGGGGCACGCGGTCAGCGCGCCAGCGGTAGCCGGGCCCGACCAGCGCGTGCGGTGCTGGCCGAGACCAGTTCGGCGGCTGCGCGCGGCACCCGCCCATGGCCGCGCCTGCGCTGCATGCGCGCTCTCACGGGCGTGGTGCCGGTGGTTGTGGGCGCGTTCACGCCGCGCAGCATGCTTGCGTCCAGGCGTGGTTGCGGTGGCGGCGCTCAAGCGGGGGCACACGGCCAGCGTGCCAGCGGTAGCCGGGCCGACCAGCGCGCGGGGTGCTGGCCGAGACCGGCTTGTCTGCTTTGTGTGGCACCCGCGCATAGCGCGCCTGCGCTGTGCGTGGGCTCTCACTTGAGCGTGGTCTGGCTTTTGTGGTTTGGCGGGGTGAGTGTTAGCTCGTCTTCTCGGCGTGGCACTCACGACCAGGCACGCCTGGGACATGCTTCGCACGGGCGCGACCCTCGTGCACCACCGGTTGGACGATCTTTCGGTCATGGCGTTGGTGTGCGAGGCGCCCCGGCGATCGACCGTCCACGGCCTCGACAGGCACCATCGCGGCCATTCACAGCGACATGGTCTCAACGGGGCAGCGGCGTCTGCTGGCGGGCGCTGGTTCGGCTTGCGGCGCTCCGTGCCGGGTGGTCTTGAACGCTGGGATCGGGTTGGACGAGGGCCGCAAGAGCGCGGGCTTGCGCGTGGGCGGATTCATGGGTGAACTTGCGCGAAAGTCGATGCGTTGAGTAGCGAGTGATTATCGGGGCGTGATTCCGTCTCTGCGAAGTGAGGACGCTCACGGTCGGGAAGATGGCAACGTGGGTGTTGTCGGCCGAGAAAAGTGTTGACCGAAAGCCGTGAGGTCAATGACTCGCTGCCACGCCGCCTTGACGTATTGCGATCGCGGGCGTCGGGAACTCCCTTCCCTTCGGGCTTTGTGGTCTCCCGGCCGCGAGCACGCCTTGTTACCGGGCACCTACAGAAGCGGATCCGCTTTGCGGGGATGAGGCCGAGGACGCACCGGGGTTTGTTTTGCCGGGTTTTGTTCGGGTAACTCGCGCAGGACCCCGGCGAACGGCGAGGTGACGCACACATGAACTTCCGGGCTGGCGTGGTGATCGGAGCCACGGGCTACCTGGGCGCGCGGGCGGCGCGTGTCGGCCTGCGCCGGCTGCGACCGGTCCGGAGGCTGCGCGCGTACGCCGAGGCCAGGCTCGAACAGGCCGTTCGCGACCTCACGGCCAAGGCCGAGCGCGGCGGCCCCCTCACGCAGGCGGCGCTGGCGGGCGTCCGGGCGTTGAGCGAGGGGAGATCGCCCGTACGGGCGTTGCTGAGCGCGGGATGGACCGCTCTGAGAGAGACACTCGCGCGGATCTTCGGATCCCGTGGAAAGCGCCGTCCCGTCAATATCGTGGAACAGATCGACATCGGTGCCTCGCGTCGGCTGGTGTACGACCAGTGGACGCGGTTCCAGGACTTCCCGCGATTCATGAAGAAGGTCGTGAGCGTCGACCAGGTGGCCGACGAGAAGCTCAACTGGAAGGCGAAGATCTTCTGGTCGAGCCGGCGCTGGGAGACCACGATCGTCGAGCAGATTCCCGACGACCACATCACCTGGCGGTCCGGAGGACGCGTCGAGGGAACGGTCAGTTTTCACGCCATCGCACCGGACCTCACCCGCGTGCTGGTGAACATCGAATACCGGCCGCGCGGACTTTTCGAACGCACCGGGAACCTATGGCGCGCGCAAGGCCGCCGGACCCGGCTGGAACTCAAGCATTTTCGCCGCCACATGATGACCCGTTCACTCCTCGAACCCGAGAGCGTGGGCGGCTGGCGCGGCGAGATCCGTGACGGCGAGGTCGTCCGAGCGCCGGCTCGCACGTCATGACAGCCCCACCCCCCGACAGGACGGAGGAATCACCATGAAACGAGGCAACTGGGCGGCCAAGCTGCCCTCCGACCAGATCACCAAGCGGCTCCCCACCGGAGGCCGCAAGAAGCCGTTCGGCCTCGACAAGCTGCCCGGCGGCGGCTCCAAGTCCCGCATTCCCGGCGGCCGGACGGCGGGCGCCGCGGGCGGTCTGCTGCTCGGCGCGGGTGCCGCGCTGGCGGCGGGCCAGGCCGTGCAGCGCCGCGGCCGGCGAAACCAGGACGAAGAGGGGACGGCCGACGAACCCCGGGCCGGCGAGCGCGAGTCCGACTCCGACGACCAGTACGAGGACGCCGACAACGCCAACCTCTTCGGACGGCTCAAGGAGAAGATGAGCCGCGGGCAGGGCTCCGGCGGCGCCAAGAAGGTCAAGGTCACCAACATCGAGGAGCACATCGACATCGGTGCCTCCCGTCGGCTGGTGTACGACCAGTGGACGCGGTTCCAGGACTACCCGCAGTTCATGAAGAAGGTCGTGAGTGTCGACCAGGCCGCCGACGAGAAGCTCAACTGGAAGGCGAAGATCTTCTGGTCGAGCCGCAAGTGGGAGTCCACGATCGTCGAGCAGGTCCCGGACCGCCACATCATCTGGCGGTCCACGGGTGACAAGGGCCATGTGGACGGCGCCGTCAGCTTCCACAAGATCGCCCCCAACCTGACCCGGGTGCTGCTCGTCCTGGAGTACCACCCGCAGGGCCTGTTCGAGCGCACCGGCAACCTGTGGCGCGCGCAGGGCCGCCGTGTCCGGCTGGAGCTCAAGCACTTCCGCCGCCACGTGATGACGCAGGCGCTCCTCGACCCCGACCGGGTCGAGGGCTGGCGTGGCGAGATCCACGACAGCGAGGTCGTCAAGTCGCACGATGACACCGTCGCCGAAGAGGAGAAGGAGGGCTCGGACAAGGAGTACCAGGAGGCCGGCTGAGTCAGGCGCGCCGGGCGGCGGACGGTCCTCGACACCGGCCAGGGGCGTGGAGACCGTCGCCGCCCGCGCCGGGCGACCTGCCCGCTGACGCGGACGACGCCTGCCTGCACCGGCACGGCGTCAACCTGGATGGCGTGTTCCCCTGCCGGTCTGCGTGGCGTGGACGAGCACCGGCCCGCGCCCGCAGCAGACGAGTTCCCGCCGATGCGGGACTGCGTCGAGCGCATCGCCGATGCCGCCCGAGTGCGGTTCGGGACAGGGGGATCGTCGACTTCAACGCCGGGAACGCTCGCCCCGTCCATGGCGGAAGGGCGTATCTCGGCCGGTGTGCGACTCCGCGCCGGAGCGTACGGAACGCTCCACCGCGACGGCACCCGCCCGCAGTCCCATCCGGCTGATCCCTCTCCGTGCGAGGGGGAGTGGATGGGGACGCTCTCCGGTGGCGGCGCAGGTCATCTCGATCGGCGAGCGCCGCCTGCCGGGCGCGACCCGGGACGAGACCGCCGGGACCAAAGCGCTGCTCTCCGATCTCCGGGTTTCAAGGCCGCGGCTCCGTCGGGGCGTTCCGTGGCCGCTCAACGCCGTCCTGTACGCGAACGACTGGAGGGGGTCGTGGTGGCGTGGACGAGGTGGGTGAAGGCGAAGGGCCGGAGGGCGTCGTCGCGTGTCCAGAGGGCCGCGGGGACGGCCTCCCGCATGGAGGTCTGTTCGAGGACCTCGAAACCTTGGCCGGTGAGGAGGTCCGCTACTTCTTCCGGGGTCAGGAAGGTCGCGTACGGCTCGCCGCGGTCGGAGACCGCCTGCGTGGCGATGTCGGCGTAGCTGTTCCCCGTGGAGTCGCGGAGGCCGGCCGGGAGCATGTATTCCATGATGAATTGCGTGCCGGGTCCCAGGGCGGCGACCGCGGCGAGCGTGGCCTCGATGGCTTCGCGCGTGAGATAGACGCTGACGCCCAGCCAGCTCACCAGGGTCGGGAGCGGCGAGGGGGAGAGGCCGGTGAAAGGCGCCGACTCGAAATCGGCCGGAACGAAGGTGACGTTCTCGGGTACCGGGATTCCGGCGGATTCAAGGAGGGCGAGTTTTCCCTTCTGGGTCGCGGGATGGTCGATCTCGACGACCTGGACGCCGGCTTCGCGGGGCGTACGGTACGCGAAGGTGTCGAGGCCGGCTCCGAGGATCACGTACCGGGCGGGGGAGCCGAGCCGGGCCACGCGGTCTTCGGTGTAGCGGCCGCGTGCGGTGGTGATCGCCCGGGTTCCCGCCAGGATGATGTGGTCGCCGTGGGTGCGGTGGTAGCCGATCATCTCGTCCGCGAGGCCGTCCAGGAGCGTCGCGGCGAGGGTGTCGCGGAAGATGTGCGGTTCGCCGTCCACGAGGAGGTGCGCCGCCCGTGCCGCGGCGGCCGACACCGCGGTCTGGCTGAGCCGCCCGTTCTCCATGAGCCGTTTCCCTTCAGCGCCGTCAGGAATGGCGATGCTAGCCAAGAGAAAAGGCTTATGTTTCAAGCATGGCAGAAACAAATAAATTCTCGATAACGGGCCGGGTGAGGTTCTGTTTCTTCAGAAAGGCCAGATTCCTTGGGCGGCGGCCTCGGCCCACGGAATGGCGGGATAGGCGGCGTCCGTCATACCGGCGAGGACCAGCCGGTCGCGGGACGGGGCGGCCGGTTCGCCGTTCAGCGTCCAGAGGTAGACGGGCGCGGGGACGTCCAGATCGTCCAGTTTCTCGCGGTACCCGTCGGCGATCACGACCCGGTCGTGGCCCGCGAAGGCGTTCCGCACCGCGGGCTCGAACGGCAGCGGCACCCCGGGAAGGTCGCCCGAGCGCCAGCGGTGCAGGCCGTGCAGGGGCGACTCTCCGGGCACGACGCTGAACGGCTTGCCCTCGGCCGTCACGATGTCGGCGGTGTCGCAGCACTGCGCGAGGGTCAGGCCGAGAACGGCGGCGTCGTCAACGGTGTCGTCGAAGACGATGAGCGTGCGGCCGGGGATGCGCGGGAGCGTCGCGAGGCCGTGGGCGGCGGCGCGTTCGAGAAGGGGCGCCCAGCGCTGGTGGGTCAGGGCCTTGCGGGCGGCGGCGAGCCGTAGTGGGAGCAGCCCGGCGGCGCGGATCGCGGCGGGGTCGGCGAGCCGGGACGCGACCGCCATCGCCGCCTCGAACGAGATGCCCGCCGCGTCGAAGTGGGTCAGGCAGCGCACGAGATCGCCCAGGGACATCGACGGGATGAGCCGCTCCCAATCATCGGCGCCGAGCGGGCGGCGCAGCACGCCGCTCGCACGCTGCCAGGTCAGCCCGAGATCGTCGCCCGCCACCGGAAGCAGACCGCCGTCCAGGAACCGCCGGTGCCGGCCGACGAGCGGCAGGGACGCGGGGATCTCCGGGCGCGAGCGGCGCCGCCGGTCGAGGGCGTGGCGGTAGAGGTCGGCCTGGCGCGGGTCGCGGGCGCGCGGATGGACCAGCTCGATCACGTCGCCGAACCGGTACGGCGCGGGCGTCGGCTCCGCCTCGTGGGAGTGGCGGAACGTCCTGACCGTGAGGAGCGACCGGGGTACCGACAGGTCGGCGTGGCCGGTGTCGTGGGCGAGGAGCGCACGCTCGTCGTACAGGCGGGTGACGGCGTCGGAGATGCCTCGCTTGACCGGCTTGGGCAGGGCGCGGCCGTGGGCGCATCTCCAGTACGCGAGGAACAGGCCCGGATCGTCGGCACGCCGCAGCACCGAGTCGACCACCTGACGGGACATGCCCGGCTGTCCCGCCGCCAAGCGCTCGTGCGCGAACGCCGCCGCGCCGACGAGCGCCACGTACCGCATCGGCGTCGCGGTGCGCAGCCAGCTCAGGAACCGCGCCGTCCACTCGGGGTCCTGCCGGGTGGCGTCGCGGACGAGCGCTCTGAAACGGTCGCGGGCCGCAGGCTTCCACAGGAAGAAGCCGTCAGCGTGCCCGAGCCGGGTCAGCGCAGCAAGGAACAGCTCTTCCGGCTTCTCGATCACCGCCTCCTTCCAGGGTGCGCGCCTGCGGGCGGGCGACCCGAGATCAGTCAGGCGGCAGGCTGGTAACCGGCGAGGGGTGAGCCGTCACACCCAGGGGTGCGGCCGCTCCATCCCTCCTGTCGCGAACCGCGGCCATCGCACCGGGCCCCGCCCGCAGGCGCACGAGAAGCATAGGGAATGCCTCCGACAGAACGTTCACGGAGAGGGATGCGTGCCTTTCACGTACACCCAGGCGCCCTCGTGCCGGACGAAGTCGCTGCGCTCATGAAGCAGCCCTTTCCGGCCACCCTGGGTGTAGTGGGCCCGGAACTCCACCGTGCCCTTGGTGTGGAACGGGCTGCCTTCGGACGCGCCAAGGATTTCCAGGCGATCCCAGCGCAGGTCGTTCTCCACATCAACAGACTGCGGCCGGGTCGCGGGATGCCAGCTCTTCAGCAGGTAGGCACCGTCCTGGACCACGAAGGCGCTGTAGCGGGAGCGCATGAGCTCCTCGGCGGTCTTCGCCTGGGCCTCGCCGCGGTGCAGCCGCCCGCAGCATTCGTCGTACGTCGCGGGCAGCCCGCAGGGACATGGACCACCGGAACGGCTTGGAGTGCGACGCTTGGCCATGCGTCTATTGTGACGGCCGTTTGCGTCTGGCCTCGACGAACCACTCGCGGCCCAGCAACACCCCGAAAACCGGCGCCGGAACCCGGATCAGGAACCTCATGGCGGGCGAAAGCCGTCCCGACCCGTTCACCTGTGAACGATGCGCGGCCAGGGCGGCCTGCTTCTGCCGCGCGAACCGCCGCACATCGATGCGGTGCGTGATGGCGGAGCTCGGGCTGAACGTGTTGCGGAGGTCCGCCGGGTCGTACCGGACGGGAATGCGCAGGAACCGGGCCAGCGCCAGCATGCGCTCGGCGAAGTCCCGCGGCATCGTCGCCTCCAGGACACGCGGCACCCCGGCCAGTTCGGCGGCGCGCCGGCCCACCTCGTGCACCTTCACGTGGTCGCGGTGCCCGTAGCCGCCATTGGCGTCGTAGCTGAGCAGGAGGGCCGCGTTCTCCTCACGCAGGATCGCCGCGAGCCGCCCGGCCGCCTCCTCGGTGTCCGCCCTGGCGAAGCGCACCCGGTCCGGGGGATCGGGATAGAAGATGGGACCGTGCCCACTGTCGGCATACCCCAGGTGGACGACGCGCTCCGCGCCGAGGATCGCCGCGCTCGCCCGAAGCTCGTTGATCCGCGTCGGCTCGGCATCGTACGCGGCCCCCATGATCCCGTCGGAGGCCACCACGATCACCACTCGATGGCCGGAGGCGGCGGCCTGGGCCAGGGTCCCTCCGGTCGTGATCACCTCGTCGTCCGGATGCGCATGCAGAGCCACGACCGTCGCCATCCCCCCATCATGGCCCAGCCCGGAAGCAAGATCCGTCAACTCACCGAGCCCACACCGCTCCGAGGTGCGACAGGACAATCTCGGACCGATCCCAGGCGAGCCGCATGACCACCCGGACGGGTGGAGGGCGAAAACGTCCGCGGCCCGGTCACATAGACCGTCGTGCCCTTGCCGACTACGGACCTCGGCAGCGAAGGCCGACGCCACCGAGCCGGCGCCTGTGACCAAGGGGCCAGAGTGCAGGCGTTGCACTTGGTCCAGCGAGGCGCCCAAGCCGTTGACCGTGTCGGGGCATCGTCCCCGAGGGCAGCAGGACCGCCGACGGCTTGCCGCGCCATCCGCGTGTGGACCGCCGAGCGTGACATCGGTCAGAAGTTGGCGCAACCGCCTTCCTCGCGGACACCGTCCACCTTCGCCGTCACCCGCCGGTCGGCTTGGAGCGAGCCGTGGACGCACGAGGCGCCCCCGGGATAGACCTCGAACCCGATACCCGGCGACGTCTTGAGCGGGTAGGCGGTAGTGGTGTTCCCCGGGAACCCCAGGCCCAGCAGTGTGGTCCGAACCGAAGCCGCGGTGAAGCCGCCCTTGGCTCGGAGCTGTTCCAGCGCGGGACGGATCCTCCTGGCTGCCAGCTCACCCGTCCACCGGTCAGCCGGACTCAGCTCCAAGCGCTGCTTCCAGACACGCTTCGCGCCGTAATGAGGGGCATTACTGGACCTGCCCCCGTTGACCTGACGGGCCCTCGCCCATGGACTCAGACCGAGTTTGCGCGTCGTCCCGAGGTCGATCCCGACGGCCGGTACCCGCTCGGCCCGGTGCCCCGGTCCCGGCGTGACCTCCAAGGTCTCCGCAAGAACGGCGCCGTCTGGATCGCCCGTCACCAGGTTGCGCCACAGGATCCCGGCGGTGGCCACCTCGCCGGGTTTCAGCGTCACCTTCCCCGGCGGCCGATCGTAGGACTCCACCATGGCCACAGAGGAGGACCCGTGCCCCACCTTCACCTTGATCGACTTCAGGTGGGCGTCCAGCAGTTTGACCTTGGGGTAGCCCTCGAGCACGCGGACCTTGGCGCCGCAGTTGTAAAGCTCGACGCTCATCGACCTGAGCCCCATCGCCGCGTCCGGTTCGCGAACCCACATCGCAATCCCCGACTCAGGGCATGGGGCCGGACGACCAGTGCCCGCCGCCGCAGGGCCCGACCGCCCGGAGGGCTCCTCCGCAAGCATGTCCCCGCAACCCGACACCGCAAGGACCACCGTCAGGGCGGCAACGGCACGATGGTTTCTCATGTCCGATATGGAACCAGCCATCCGGCCTAAGAAAGTGGCCGATCATGGCCCGTCCAGCGCGCCCCTCCGCCACCGGTAACAATCCAGCTCCGCTCCGTCACAACAAAGACGTCGCCCCGATGCCGACCCACGCATAGAGCCGCTTAGGAGATCAGCGAGGACGAGCACATTGGTCCCATCCCCAGAGATGGGCGGCGGACCGTCTACTGATTCGCTGACGGCGCCACACACACCCGACTCAAAGGCGGCCAGAAGTTTGCCGGAGATCAGCACCGCCCTTATGGACGCTGCCGTGAAAACCACGGTGACCACTCATCCCCCAAACAAACGCCCCCAATCGATCACCTACTAACCTCACTCAATACCGTCACCGCCAACCGCCACCTCACAATTCGCCCAGTGAATAGTAGACGACGATCAAGTCACCTCTGCTTGGTCAGGCCCCTCATTTATCATGCCGGCCATGACCGACCCTCCGGAAGTCGACAGCCACCAGGTCATCCACCTAGACGAGTACCGGCGGCTGCGTGAACTCGAAACCCCGAGCAAACCGACGCGGAAGAGGAACAAGCCCTAACTGAGTACCGAGCCCAGCAAGATGCAGCAGGTGACCGCGATCCCGCAGGCTGAAGTACGGCGCCGGTTCGGGCTCACCACTTGATGACCTACAGCGTCACCTGGTTCGCTACCTCGCGGACGACGCCGAGAACCTGGCCCAGGTCCGCCTGCCTGCCCGCCGGCCGAGCTGCCTGAAACATTTCTGACGCACATCACCACCCGCCCACGCTGCAGGCGCCGGGTCGTGTCAGGTGAGTCGGAGTCGGTCGAAGCCTTCGGCCACTTCCGCCTGCATCGTCGCGTTGTCAAGAGCGCGGGCGATCGGTTCGGCTCGGTCGAATAGTTCACTGGCGGCGCGCGGGTCGCCCAGGGATTCACGGCAGCGGGCGAGGTTCACCAGGGCCCAGCCTTCGATTTCGCGGTGTCCGATGCGGCGCGCGAGTTCGAGCGCTCCTTGGTAGGCCGTCTCGGCCGTGGCTGGGGCGTTATTGCGGCGCGAGCAGTTACCCAGATTGTCCATGCTCCACGCGGCCAGGGCGAGGTCGCCGTGTTCCAGGGCAATATCCCGGGTCTCTGCAAAAACGGTGGCCGCGCGTTCCAGCGAGCCCATATCCAAGAGCGTGCCGCCGAGGCCATCGCCGGCCCAGCCTTCGACGTCTCGGAGGCCGTGCCGACCGGCGAACTCGCGGGCCTGCTCGTACAACTCGACCGCCCGTTGGGCCTTGCCGGTGTGCCTGGCCCAATGGCCGAGGTGGGAGAGGCTCCATGCCTGCATGGCGGGCTCGCCGATCTGCACGGCGATGCCGAGCGCCTCGGCGGAGTACCGGGCGGCTCGATCGTGATCGCCGCGTGCCCGGGCGCAGAACGCCAGGCCATCGAGAGCCCATCCTTCGGACGCCCGGGCGCCGTCCTCGATCGAAAGCGCCCGTGCGCGCGCGTACCAGTCCGCAGAGCGATCCAGGGCTTCGTGGTTGCGCGCGTCACGCGCCACGTCGAGCAACACCTGCACGGCTTGACCGAGGTCGGAGATTTCCGGCAGGAGCGCATCGATCTGTGCCGCGATCACTTCTGCCTGAGCGCTCTCATCGTTCTGCAGAGCCAGTTGATAGGACGAACGGGCGGATTCCAGTCCCAGTGCCTGCTCGACCGCGTCGACGAGCTCGTTCGCCTGAGGGCGCCGCGCCGGATCGGCGGCGAGCGCGGCTTCGACCACAGGGGCCAGGTCCCGAGGAAGGGAAGAACCGTCGCCTCCGGTAGCCGCGAAGGCCATGACCACGCCCCAGCCATAGACATCGGCGGCCGGTTCCGCTGTGCGTCCCGCCCTGACCTCGGGAGCAAGGTAGGCGGGCGTCCCGACGATGCCGTGCGTCATGCGCGTCATCCCGACGACGAGCGCGATGCCGAGGTCGATGACCACGGGATCGCCGTTGACCATCATGACATTGCTCGGCTTGAGGTCGCGGTGGACGATCTCGGCCCGGTGAAGGACCTCCAGGGCGCGGCCCAGACCGATCCCCAGACGCCTCAGCTCCGCCCGGGAGAGAGGCCCCCGCCGTGTGACGATCTCCTGGAGGGTGAGGCCCTCGACGTACCGGGTCGCGACGTGGGCGACGGCACCATCGACGTCGTAGTCGAGGATCTGGGCCACGTGGGGGCTCTTGACCCGGCGCAGTGCTTCGACCTCCCGGCGCAGGCGGGGGAGCCCGTCCGAGTGCTGAGCGATGTGCTCATGCATGATCTTAACTGCGGCCATCCGCCCGTTGCCGTCTCGGGCGAGGTACACCTTGCCCATCCCGCCTGCCCCGAGCGGGCGCAGGATCTCATAACGGCCGATATTCGCCGGATGCGTCATGCGGCGAGCCTAACCCGCGGCACTACTTCTTTCGGGCTGACACCAGTAGCCCCTTTCGGCCATCTCTCCCACCTCATGCCGTGCCTCAACCCGAGGAGAGTGACCCCACCTAGAAGCGGCAACGTGCTCAAATGCGCCGCTCAGCAAAAACGCCTCCCAGTCGGAAGTCAACCGAAGATGATGAAGCGTGGAAGTAGGCAGATTCGGCTGCGGCGCTGCCCTCGAATGATGGCGTTCTTCGCGCACGTCCATTTTTACGACGCTGCAGCCAGGAGTTGGCCTATCTGTGCAAAGCCGACTGTGAGCTTCCTGTAGCGGGATGGGGGCGACTAATGTTCGTCGGTTCCAAGCCCTCAGCCAGAACCGAGCGAACGGATTCGGGGGAGTACCACGATGGTCTCGGACCCAAAGGGCGGAACCGCAAAGCCAAGTACCCCGTACCGATCCCGCCGGAACTCGTCCGGATCCTGCGAGACCACGTCAACCAGTACGGCGTTGCCACTAGCCGGCCGACTGCTGCGCGCGGAGGAGTGTTTCCCCCTTCGGCTACGGGTGCACCTGGCACAAGGCACGCCCGCTGGCGCTCACACCCGCCGAGAAGGCATCGGACCTGACCGTACGACCTGCGGGCACGCCGGCGTCTCACTACGGCTCAACCCCGGCGTTCCGCCAACCCAGACCGCCGATTGGGGCGGCCACAGCGTCGCGGTGTTTCTGAAGATCTACGCCAAGGTCATCGCCGGCCAGACCGCGTGCGGGAGGGGCTCATAGAGGACGCCCCAGGCCGCTAGTCCCTGGAACAACGGAACGCGCACCTCGGCACACGACGTCCCGCGACGTCACCCGACCCGAGAACGAAATCAGCCGGTTTCCGCAGCTCAAGCCCAAAAACCGGCTGATCGTTGTGGGGTGCCCCTGCAGGATTTGAACCTGCGCACACGGCTTCGGAGGGCGCGTACCTTATCAACCCGGAGAGCCCCTCTGACCTGCGTGCGGGCGCTCCCTCGCCGTCATTGCCCGGTCCACCGTTCCGTTCCGGATCATGGTTCCTCGGGTCGGTAATGTCTGCTTGGGAAAGTCACTTCCCTAGATCAACGATCATCGGCATGCCTCTAACCTGTAATGAGCAACGTCCTCCCGTTGGCGACCGTTCCTGATCGTGGTCGCTCCCTCAGACGGGTGCGCAACGGGCACGGCCCTCTTGCATGGGAGCATGGCGTGTGACCAGTGACCAAACCGTTCATGACCACGTCAAAGTCTGGGCCGGGACCAAGTCAAACGGGGAACCGGTCTATGAGTTGGTACCCGCGGAACGACTGCTTGAGGATCGATACAAGCTCGTCGGAACACCTGCGCTCGTGCTCGGATGTGCTGCCGGCGACACTGTGTCCCTAGACGAGTCGATGCGGGTTCAGGTGCTCCAGCGGGGCGGCAACGTGGCGGTGCAAGCGGCTCCTGCCGCGGACTTCGATGTCTCGGACATCGATCGGTTGCGCGAGACGATGATTTCGCTGAGGGGACTGGTCGAAGCTCCTGCTGATCTGCGGTTCGTGGTTGTGACCGTCCCTGCGGCGGTGAGTTTTCCCCGCATCGAATCGATCATGGACGAGTGGGCCACTACCGCGAACGCCCAATGGTGGTACGGCAATGTCACGGATGATGAGGGTGCCCCGCTGAACTGGTGGTAAGGGCCCGCACGCCTCTCACCGCCTGGTCTTTCGTCTGTCGTCGATCCCGTGCTCCGCACAGGGACGGACGGACCTGTCCGGAGGGTGCTCCCGCGCGAACGGCGCGCAACCCTTGACAGACAGATTCGCGCGGGAGTGCCTTCCGGCTCCAGGAGGGGTCTGGGGAACCACGGGGTTCCCCAATAGCGCACGCGCAACCGGTCTTCCGGCAATCTTCCCTGACGACTCCAACAGTGCTCGACCACAGGCACGCCCTGGTGCTCATCGCCGAACGGGCGTAGAGGCTCCAGCATCGAAACGTCAGGGCGGCGGCGCGCCCCCGCGGTGAGCGGTCGAGACAGGAGCCAGCGCGCGTGGCACGGCGCGCAGCGGCCTGAGCGCCGCCGCCCCTTGACGCTGTGGCAGGTGCTCGACAAGGCGCTCACGGAGAGTCAGGCAGGGACACCCCCGGCGCGCAAGCCGTACGACTTCCGGCACGCGGGGCCTCGTGGCGGCTGAATGCGGGCGTCCCGGCCGTCAACGTCGCCGAGTGGGGCGGCCACAGTGTGGAGGTCCTGCAACGGATCTACGCCCACTGCATCGACGGTGATGACGGACACTGGTTCGCACGGATGGATGCGGCTCTTGGTCGCTGAGGCCGGTTGCATAGACAACAAACCCCGGTGACCGGCTAGGTCAACCGGGGTTCTGGCTGATCATCTGGGGTGCCCCCTGCAGGATTCGAACCTGCGCACACGGCTCCGGAGGCCGTTGCTCTATCCCCTGAGCTAAGGGGGCCCGCGCCCTGGTCGTTCGGCGCGAGAAGAAGGCTACCAGGGTTGGGGAGTCCGCGTGCACCTGGACGGTTCGCCGTGCGTTGCTCTGCGGAGTCGACTAACTTCGTGGCCGTGACCGAGCCACTGGGACGCGTGCTGGTCGTCGATGACGATGAGGTGATACGCCAGCTCATCGCCGTGAACCTGCAGCTTGAGGGGTTCGATGTGTCGACCGCGGTGGACGGCCAGGACTGCCTGGAGAGGGTTCGGGAGGTCCGGCCGAATGTGATCACGCTGGACGTGATGATGCCTCGGCTGGACGGGTGGGTGACCGCGATGCGGTTGCGGGAGGACGACGACACCCGGCACATCAAGGTCGTGATGATCACGGCCAGGGCGCAGGAGCACGACGTCAGGAGAGGGCACGAGATCGGCGTCGACGCGTACGTGACCAAGCCCTTCGACCCCAACCAGCTGATCCAGACGGTCCGGAAGCTGGCCGCGGCGTCCACATAGTGGTCGGATAGTCTCACCAGAGTGACTCCGGCCGAGGTGAGCGCTGCCCTCATGGGCGCGCTGAGGGACGCGGGGCGGAGCGTGCCTGACGTGGGGCTTCGGTGCCTGGAGGCCGGGGTTTACGGGAGTCCCGTCGCGCTGCGGATCGGCTTGGACGCCCAGGTGCTCGCGGGGGCGCTTGAAGGGGTCCCCGGGATCGCACGGGTGGACGTTCACGGGGGGTTCCTGCGGATCACGGTGGCGTGTCCGGGGGAGCTGGCGGCGGACATCGTCGCCGAGGGCGAGCGGTACGGGTGGGAGATGGTCCGCCCGCACTCGTGGCCGGACCGGCCCCGAACCTTTGACAACCCCGGGTTTCGAGTGCGGTACGCGTACGCGCGGGCCGCGGCCGTGGGACGACGCGCCCGCGATCTTGGAGTGAGACCCGGGCGGCCTGTGGGGCTGGAGAGGCGGGAAGAGCTCGCGCTCCTCGGGTTGTTGGGGGAGATGCCGGGGTGGGCCCGCCGGGAGGAGTTTCCGGGTTTTCTGCTGCGCCTGGCGGACGGCTTCCACGACGTTTACGAGCGGTGTCCCGCGCTGCCCCAGGGCGAGGAGAAACCCGGGGCGGTGCATGCGGCCAGGGCCACGCTGGCGGAGGCCGCGCGCATCGCCCTGAGCAACGGCCTGAAGATGATCGGTGAAACCCCTAGAGAGCGACTATGAGCAGAGTGCACCCGGCCGGACCGCGGCATGCCGACGTCCTGCCCGAAGACCACCCGCTGCCTCCGGCGGAGGACCTCAACGCGCTGGAGCCGCAGATCTGGCCCCGCGGTGCCAAGCGCGAGGACGGCGTGGTCACGATCGGCGGGATCGACGTGCGCGACCTGGCCAGGGAGTACGGGACGCCGCTGTTCGTCTATGACGAGGACGACGTGCGGTCGCGGGCCCGGGAGTACGTGGCCGCGTTCCACGACGGCGACGTCCACTACGCGGGCAAGGCCTTCTTGTGTACGGCGGTCGCCCGGTGGCTCAAGGAGGAGCGCCTCGGGCTGGACGTGTGCAGCGGCGGAGAGCTCGCGGTGGCGCTGGCCGCGGACTTCCCGGCGGAGCGCATCACCATGCACGGGAGCAACAAGTCGGTCGCGGAGTTGGAGCAGGGCCTGGAGGCGGGGGTCGGGCGCATCGTGCTCGACTCGTTCCAGGAGATCGCCCGCCTGGGGTATCTGGCCCAGGCGAAGGGCGTGCGGCCGAAGGTGATGGTGCGGGTCACCACGGGTGTCGAGGCGCACACGCACGAGTTCATCGCCACGGCTCACGACGACCAGAAGTTCGGGTTCTCGCGGCAGTCCGGGGCGGCCCTGGAGGCCGTGCGGAGGGTGCTGCAGCTCCCGCAGCTGGAGCTGGTGGGGCTGCACTCCCACATCGGCTCGCAGATCTTTGAAACCGACGGTTTCGAAGTTGCCGCGCACCGCCTGGCGCAGCTCCTGGTGGCCATCCGGGACGAGCACGGGATCGAGCTTCCCGAGCTCGACCTCGGCGGCGGCTACGGGATCGCCTACGTGCCGGGGGACGAGCCGCACGACCCGAAGGACCTGGCCGACGGCCTGCGCGCGATCGTGAGCCGGGAGTGCAAGGCGTACGAGCTGGCGATGCCGCGGCTGACCGTGGAACCGGGCCGCGCGATCATCGGCCCGGGCGGGGTCACGCTGTACGAGGTCGGCACGGTCAAGGACGTGGAGGGCCTGCGCACCTACGTCTCCGTCGACGGCGGCATGAGCGACAACCTCAGAACCGCCCTGTACGGCGCCGACTACACCTGCGTACTGGCCAGCCGGGCCTCCGCCGCGGATCCGATGCTCGGCAGACTTGTCGGCAAGCACTGCGAGAGCGGAGATATCGTCGTGCGAGACGTGTGGCTGCCCGAAGATCTTTCGGCGGGAGACCTGGTGGCGGTCGCGGCGACCGGTGCGTACTGTCGATCAATGGCCAGTAACTACAACTTCGTTCCGAAGCCGGCGGTGGTGGCGGTGCGGAACGGTGCGTCGCGGGTCATCGTCCGCCGGGAGACCCAGGACGACCTGTTGCGGCTCGATGCGGAGGTTGGAGCGTGAAACCCGAACGGGGCCCGCTGCGGGTGGCGCTGCTGGGATGCGGCGTCGTCGGCTCGGAGGTCGTACGGCTGCTGCGGGAGCAGGCGGCCGATCTGACCGCGCGCGTCGGGGTCCCGCTGGAGGTGGCCGGGATCGCGGTGCGGCGGCCTGACCGGGTCCGCGCGGGCGTCGACCCGGCGCTGCTGACCACCGACGCCCAGTCCCTGGTCACGCGGGACGACGTGGACCTGGTGGTGGAGGTGATCGGCGGGATCGAGCCCGCCCGGTCGCTGATGCTGGAGGCGATGAAGACCGGCAAGTCGGTGATCACCGCCAACAAGGCGCTGCTGGCCGAGGACGGCGAGACGCTGTTCGCCGCGGCCCGCGAGTACGGCGCCGACCTGTACTACGAGGCGTCGGTGGCCGGGGCGATCCCGCTGCTGCGCCCGCTGCGCGAGTCGCTGGTCGGCGATCACGTGCACCGGGTGCTGGGCATCGTGAACGGCACCACCAACTACATCCTCGACCAGATGGACACCCACGGCGCGGGTTTCAACGACGCGCTGGGGGAGGCGCAGGCGCTCGGCTACGCGGAGGCCGACCCGACCGCGGACGTGGAGGGTTTCGACGCGGCGGCCAAGGCGGCGATCCTGGCGCAGCTGGCGTTCCACACCCCGGTCACCGCCGCCGACGTGCACCGCGAGGGGATCACCGAGGTCACCGCGGCGGACGTGGCGGGGGCCAAGGAGATGGACAGCGTGGTCAAGCTGCTGGCCATCTGCGAGCGCGTCCCGGCCGAGGACGGCCGCAACGGCGGCCGCGGGGTGTCGGTCCGGGTCTACCCGGCGATGATCCCGCGCTCGCACCCGCTGGCCAGCGTGCGCGGCGCGTACAACGCGGTTTTCGTCGAGGCCGAATCGGCGGGCCCGCTGATGTTCTACGGGGCGGGCGCGGGCGGCGCCCCGACCGCCTCGGCGATCCTCGGCGACCTGGTCGCGGTGGCCCGCAACCTGGCCGGCGGCAGCCGCGGCCCGGTCGAGGTCACCTACGCCAAGCTGCCCGTCCTGCCGATGGGCGAGACGATCACCCGCTACTACGTGCAGCTGGACGTGGCCGACCGGTCCGGCGTGCTCGCCACCGTCGCCGAGGAGTTCGCCCGCCACGAGGTGTCGATCCAGGCCGTCCGGCAGGAGGGCCTGGGCGACGACGCCCAGCTGGTCGTGGTGACCCACCGAGCCCCCGACGCCGCCCTGTCGGCCACCGTCGAGCGGCTGCGCAAGCTCGACATCGTCCGCGAGGTGGCGAGCGTCATGCGCGTCGAAGGCGAGGAGTGACCCCAGGGATCCACGCAGCATATGAAACCCACCGCGGGGCGTGATGTCCCCTTGCCCCGCGTGGGACGTGGTGTCCGGGGGCCGGCAGGGATGTGGCGTCCGCAACCTAGGCAGGATGCGAAATCCGCGGCCTCCGGCTCCGCGCGGGGCCTGACTCCCGTTGCCACCGTGTGGGACGCGGCCTGCGCGGTGCTGGAGGGCTGTGGTGCCTGCAACCTGCGCAGGGTGTGAAACCTGCGGCCTTCGGCTCCGTGTGGGATGTGGCCTCAGCGGTCCCCGTGCGGGATGTGGCTTCCGTAGTGGCGTGCGAGATGTTGCTCGGGGGGAGTGTGGGAGGGCCCACAGGGGGTGCGGTGTGCCGCGGGGGGTGGGGCGGGGGCCCTAGACTTTGCGCAACACCGCAGGTCATCTGAGGAGATCGACGTGAACGCGACCGCCCGCGCCTGGCGCGGCCTCATCGAGGAGTACCGCGACCGCCTTCCGGTGACGGACGGGACTCCGGTCGTCACCCTGCTGGAGGGCGGGACGCCGCTGGTGCCGGCGCTCAGGGTGTCCGAGCTCACCGGCTGCGAGGTGTACCTCAAGGTCGAGGGCGCCAACCCGACGGGGTCGTTCAAGGACCGCGGGATGACGATGGCGATCAGCAAGGCCGCCGAGGACGGCGCCAAGGCGGTGATCTGCGCCTCCACCGGCAACACCTCGGCCTCGGCCGCCGCCTACGCGGTACGGGCCGGGATGACCTGCGCCGTGCTGGTGCCGCAGGGCAAGATCGCGATGGGCAAGCTGGCGCAGGCGCTGGTGCACGGCGCCCGGCTGCTCCAGGTGGACGGCAACTTCGACGACTGCCTGGAACTGGCCCGCAAGCTGTCGGTGGACTACCCGGTGGCCCTGGTCAACTCGGTCAACAAGTACCGGCTGCAGGGGCAGAAGACGGCCGCGTTCGAGATCGTGGACGCGCTCGGCGACGCCCCCGACGTGCACTGCCTGCCGGTCGGCAACGCCGGCAACATCTCGGCCTACTGGATGGGCTACAAGGAGTACGCGGCCGACAAGGTCTCGTCCGCGACGCCGCGGATGCTGGGTTTCCAGGCCAGCGGGGCGGCGCCGTTCGTCAAGGGCGAGCCGGTGCTGAAGCCGCAGACGATCGCCACCGCGATCCGGATCGGCAACCCGGCCTCCTGGGATCTGGCGATCGCGGCGCGGGACGAGTCCGGCGGCGCGATCGACTCGGTGACCGACCGGCAGATCCTGCGCGCGTACCGGCTGCTGGCGGCCGAGGAGGGCGTGTTCGTCGAGCCCGCGTCGGCCGCGAGTGTGGCCGGGCTGCTGCAGGCGTCCGAGCAGGGCGTGGTCGAGCGGGGTTCAAAGGTTGTCTGCACGGTGACCGGCAACGGCCTCAAGGACCCCGACTGGGCGATCTCCGGCGCGCCCGCGCCCACCACCGTCAAGGTCGACGCGCACGCCGCGGCGTCCGCCCTGGGCCTGGCGTGACGGCATCCTGGGCGTCCGCGCCCGTCCTGGTGCGGGCTCCGGCCACCAGCGCCAACCTGGGGCCCGGTTTCGACTCGCTCGGGCTGGCGCTGACGCTGTACGACGAGGTCGAGGTCGCGGTGACCGGCGGCGGGCTGGCCATCGAGGTGGAGGGCGAGGGCGCCGAGGTCGCCGACCGGGGCGAGCGGCATCTGATCGTGAGCGTGCTGGGGCGCGCGTTCGACATGCTCAACGGCCTGGGCGGGGCCGATCTCGGCCGGCCGCCGGGGTTGCGGCTGCGGTGTGTCAACCGGATCCCGCACAGCCGGGGGCTCGGGTCGTCCTCGGCCGCGATCGTGGCGGGGATCGTCGCGGCGCGGCATCTGCATCCCGAGGGGCACCGGCTGGACGACGCGGCGGCGCTGCGGCTGGCCACCGAGATCGAGGGCCATCCCGACAACGTGGCGCCGTGCCTGGCGGGCGGGCTCACGATCGCCTGGACGGGCGCCCAGGGCCCCCGTTCGGTACGGCTGGACCCCAAGTTGGGCGAGGTCACGGCGCTGGTGCCCGAGCAGCGGCTGGCGACGGAGCGGGCCCGCGGGCTGCTGCCCGAGACCGTCCCGCACGGGGACGCGGCCGCCAACGCCGGACGTGCGGCGCTGCTGATCGCGGCGCTCTCGCAGGGGCTCGGGCAGGACGTGCTGCTGGAGGCCACCGAGGACCGGCTTCACCAGGACCACCGCGCCCCGGCGATGCCCGAATCCGCCGAGCTCGTCGCGCGGCTGCGCGCGAAGGGCGTCCCGGCGGTCATTTCCGGGGCAGGTCCTACTGTCCTGGTCTTCACAACCGCCGCACAAGTTGATTCGATGTGCGCGGAAGTGGGTAATGGCTGGCACATACACCCGCTGAACGTCGCCCCCCAAGGTGCCTGCGTTCGGCACGGCGGTTCCAGCGTCCGGCCTTGACCTTCGCGCGGGGTGGGCCGGGGGCCGCAGGACCGGCCGGGTGCAATGATCCGGCTAGTAAAATGCGAAGACATCGACCTCTGGGGAATAGCAGTGCGCCCTGGTGATGTTAGGCTGATTGCCGCACCAGATGCCCCGTTCGGGGCCGTGTGCTCGTCAGCCGCGCGTCGCCTGTCCGGCCCTCCGGCCGTGTCGGTCCCGCGTACTAGGCTTCCCGACACCGTGACATCCCGATGTCAGGCGTTCCAGCGAACCAACTTCGGACGTGGCGGTACGGGGAACCCGCACGAGCGAATCGTCCCGACCACCATCTGGCTGTGCCCAGAAATCGCGGCACGCGGTACCACCGCGGGCCGCGGAGCCCGACTCGGCGCCCCCGCCGGGCCGCACTACCGGGTTGCCTGGCCGATCGCCGGCCTACGCCCGCTCCCTGGGAAGGACCCTTAGTGAGCGAATCCAGCGAACTCCTTACGGACGCCTCCAGCACGGCACCCGCCGCCGAGGCCGCGGCCGACGGTGCCCCGCGTGCCACCCCCCGGCGCCGCCGGACGGGCACCGGCCTTTCGGCCATGGTGCTGCCCGAGCTCAAGGCGCTCGCGTCCCAGCTCGGCATCACCGGTGTGACCGGGATGCGCAAGAGCCAGCTCATCGCCGCCATTCAGGAGAAGCAGGGCGGTGGCGAGGGCCAGGGCTCGGCGGGGAGCGAGCAGGGAGCCGCTGGCGCGGTGAAGGCCGAGCGCCCGCGCCGTACCCGTACGACCGCCGCCAAGCGCGCGGAGCAGGCCGAGGGCCAGGTGACGATCGCCGAGGCCGCGGCCGAGCAGCCGGCCGCCGAGAAGGCGCCGGCCGCCAAGACCGCGGAGAAGGCCGCCGACCAGGGGCGCGGCGAGGCCAAGGGCGAGTCCCAGGGAGACGGCCAGGCCGACGGCAAGGCGGAGAAGACCGACAAGGGCACCGACCGCCAGGAGCGGCGCGGCGACCGGGGTGAGCGCGGGGAGCGGGGCGAACGGCAGCAGGGCGGCCGGGACGGCGACGACGGCGAGGCCCAGGGCGGCCGCGACGGCCGTGACGGCGGCCGCGAGGGCCGGCAGCGCGGCCGTGGCCGGGAGCGCGGCGAGGGCCGGGAGCGTGGCGAGGGCCGTGACCAGGGCGGTCGCGACGGCGGCCGGGACCGCGACCGCGATGGCGGCCGGGACGGTGGCCGGCAGCGCGGCGGCCAGGGCCAGGGTCAGGGCCAGGGCGGCGGCGGCCAGGCCGACGACGAGGACGGCGGCGGCAGGGGCCGGCGCGGGCGCCGGTTCCGTGAGCGCAACCGGGGCCGCGGCGGCCGCGAGCGCTACGAGGAGCCGGTGATCTCCGAGGACGACGTCCTGATCCCGGTCGCGGGCATCCTCGACATCCTCGACAACTACGCGTTCGTGCGCACCACCGGCTACCTGCCCGGGCCCAACGACGTGTACGTCTCGCTGGCGCAGGTCCGCAAGAACGGCCTGCGCAAGGGCGACGTCATCACCGGTGCGGTCCGCCAGGCCCGGGAGGGCGAGCGGCGGGAGAAGTTCAACGCGCTGGTGCGGCTCGACACCGTCAACGGGATGGAGCCCGAGCAGGCCAAGGGCCGCGTCGACTTCAGCAAGCTGACCCCGCTGTACCCGCAGGAGCGGCTGCGGCTGGAGTCGGACCCGGGGATCCTCACCACGCGGATCATCGACCTGGTGTCGCCGATCGGCAAGGGGCAGCGCGGCCTGATCGTGTCGCCGCCCAAGGCCGGCAAGACGATGGTGCTGCAGGCGATCGCCAACGCGATCACCAAGAACAACCCCGAGTGCCACCTGATGGTCGTCCTGGTGGACGAGCGTCCCGAAGAGGTCACCGACATGCAGCGGACGGTGAAGGGCGAGGTCATCCACTCGACCTTCGACCGTCCCGCCGAGGACCACACCACGGTCGCCGAGCTGGCGATCGAGCGGGCCAAGCGGCTGGTGGAGCTGGGCCACGACGTGGTCGTGCTGCTCGACTCGATCACCCGCCTGGGCCGGGCGTACAACCTGGCCGCCCCGGCGTCCGGGCGGATCCTGTCCGGTGGTGTCGACTCGACCGCGCTGTACCCGCCCAAGCGGTTCTTCGGCGCGGCCCGCAACATCGAGAACGGCGGCTCGCTGACCATCCTCGCCACCGCGCTGGTGGAGACCGGGTCCCGGATGGACGAGGTCATCTTCGAGGAGTTCAAGGGCACCGGCAACATGGAGCTCAAGCTCAACCGGAGCCTGGCCGACAAGCGGATCTTCCCGGCGGTGGACGTCGACCAGTCCAGCACCCGCAAGGAGGAGATCCTGATGGCGCCGGAGGAGCTGCGCGTCGTCTGGCAGCTGCGCCGGGTGCTGCACGCGCTCGACACGCAGCAGGCGCTGGAGCTGCTCATCGAGAAGATGAAGGAGACCAAGTCCAACGCCGAGTTCCTCCTCCAGGTCCAGAAGACCACGGTGTCCGACGACCGCTGAGCCCCCGGAGGCGGCGCGTCCGGGAACGCGCCACCGAACGAGGAGCGAGGCCGTAAGCGGCGCTTGAGATGAGCCCGGCCCCACGCCACCAGCACGGGGCCGGGCTTTTCCGTGCCCGACCACGCCTGCCACAAGCGTCGCCACCGCGCCCAAAGGCAGTTTCGAGCGGTGGGGACGACCTTGGCTCGTTGCCCTGGCCCCGTGGTGGCCTCAAGCGTTGCGATCGCGTCCGGAGGCAGGTTCGAGCGGAGCGAGAACCTGATCGCGGAGCGAGCCGTCAAGGCGAGTTCGGAGCGATGCAGCGATCGCCGCAGGCGCGACAAGCGACGAGCCGCCAGGCGAGGAGCGCAGCTCGCGCATGCAACAGGTAGGGCTAGCCCTACCAGGGAGCGGCTGGAGGGCACCATGGTCGGGGGCGGGTTCGACCGGCAGGCTGGGGTCGTACGGTGGACCGGGCATGGAGGGACGATGTGGGCGAGCTGAGCAGCACCGCCGCCGCGCGGGGCCGGGCGACGATCGTGAGCGGGTCATGGCGCCCGATGGCGATGGCCAGGTCGTGGACGATCTGGTCATCGGCCCTCTACATGGTGACGAGCCTGGCCTTCGGGCTGGGCTGGTTCATCTTCCTGACGGTGGGGCTGACGCTGTCGGCCGCGCTGTCGCTCATCTGGGTCGGCATCCCGATGCTGGTGCTGATGATGATCGGGTGGCGGTTCGCGGCGGTTGTGGAGCGGGTGCTGGCGGAGCGGGCGTTCGGGGTGCGGATCCGGAGCCCGTACCGGGAGCTGCCGGAGGGCCGCAACCCGCTGTCGAAGCTGAAGGCGATGGCCCAGGACCCGGCGACGTGGAAGGACCTGGTCTACCTCTTCCTGCGGTTTCCGCTGGCGCTGGTGGAGTTCGCGGTGTCGGTGATGATCTGGACGGCGGCCGGGACGTTCCTGGCGCTGCCGCTGATCGCGCAGGAGTCGGACGGGGTCGAGGTCGGCCTGGGGTTCGTGTCGTTCTGGGCGGGCAACGCGGTGGCCGCGCTGCCCGGCACGGTGGTCGGGGTCTTCCTGCTGGTGATCGCGCTGTACGTGACGCGGACGCTGGCGGTCGGGCACGCGCTGGTGGCGCGGGCGCTGCTCGGTCCGAGCCGTTCGCAGGAGGAGAACCTGGAGCTGCGGGAGCGGACGGCGTACCTGCGGGCGAGCCGGGCCCGCGGGGTGGACGCGGCCGAGTTCGAGCGGCGCCGGATCGAGCGCGACCTGCATGACGGGGCGCAGCAGCGGCTGCTGGCGGTCGCGATGGACATCGGCCGGGCGCGGGCGAAGCTGGACGAGGACCCGGAGGGCGCCCGCGCGCTGATCGAGCAGGCGCACGCGGGCACCAAGGAGGCGATCTCCGAGCTGCGCGACCTGGCCCGGGGCATTTACCCGGCGATCCTGACCGACCGCGGGCTCGACCCGGCGCTGTCGGGGCTGGCGGGGCGGGCGGCGGTGCCGGTCGAGGTGGAGGTGGATCTGCCGGAGCGTCCGCCGGCCGCGGTGGAGAGCATCGCGTACTTCATCGTGGCGGAGGCGCTGGCCAACATCGCCAAGTACGCGCGTGCCACCCGTGCCACCGTGCGGGTGGCCCGTGAGGACTCCTGGGTGGTGGTCGAGGTGGCCGACAACGGGGTGGGCGGCGCGGTCGCCCGTCCGAACGGGGGGCTGGCGGGGCTGGCGGACCGGGCCGCGACGATCGACGGGATGCTGGTGGTCGACAGCCCGCCCGGCGGTCCGACCGTGCTGCGCGCCGACCTGCCCTGCACCTGGTAGCGGGACGCCCGTCCGCGAGATCCCGGTGGCCGGGATCTCGCGGGTCTCCCCGAGCGGGCGCGGCGGTGGGCGCGGCGCCCGATAATGGGGGGATGCGCGTCGTGATCGCCGAGGATTCGGTGCTGCTGCGGGAAGGGCTGGTGCGGCTGCTGGCCGACGCCGGGATCGAGACCGTGGCGACGGTGGGGGACGGGCCGGGCCTGCTCGGCATCGTGGTCGAGCACCGGCCCGATCTGGCGATCGTGGACGTGCGGATGCCGCCGTCGTTCACCGACGAGGGGCTGCGGGCCGCGCTGGCGGTGCGCGAGCGGCTGCCGGAGACGCCGATCCTGGTGCTGTCCCAGTACGTGGAGGAGCGGTACGCCACCGATCTGATCGGCGGCGGCGCCAGGGGCGTGGGCTACCTGCTGAAGGAGCGGGTGGCCGAGGTCGCCGAGTTCATCGACGCGGTCCGGCGGATCGCGGCCGGGGGCACGGTGATCGACCCGGAGGTGATCGGGCAGCTGCTGGGACGGCGCCGTACCGGCGACCCCCTGGAGGCGCTCACGCCGCGCGAGCACGAGGTGCTGGGGCTGATGGCGCAGGGCCGGTCGAACGGGGCGATCGCGGCGGACCTGGTGGTCACCGAGGGCGCCGTGGAGAAGCACATCTCCAACATCTTCATGAAGCTGAACCTGCAGCCCGCGCAGGGCGGGCACCGCAGGGTGATGGCCGTCCTGGCCTACCTGGGCCGCGCCGAGGCCTGACGTGTTCATTGCGTTCGCGAGCTGCGCTCCTCGCCTGGCGGCTCGTCGCTTGTCGCGCACGCGGCGATCGCTGCATCGCTCCGAACTCGCCTGGCGGCTCGCTCCGCGATCAGTTTCTCGCTCCGCTCGAACCTGCCTTCGGACGCGATCGCAGCGTTCGGGGCGGTCAGGCCTCGGTGCGGTGCGCGGGCGAGGGAGATTGGGAATGCCCGGTGACCTCGGCACGTTCGTGTATCTGGCACACTTGGAGTGCAACCGCTGCGGTACCGGTTCACGCTTCCCCCATTTCACGCGCGCCCCGCGCGAGCCCGGGAAGTGCCCGGCGACCGCCAGAAGCGAGGAGAATCCGTGAAGCCTGACATCCACCCGAACTACGTCGTCACGACCGTGACGTGTACGTGCGGCAACACCTTCGAGACCCGCAGCACCGCGGAGAACGGCGTGATCCACGCCGACGTGTGCTCCAACTGCCACCCGTTCTACACGGGCAAGCAGAAGATCCTGGACACCGGCGGCCGGGTGGCGCGCTTCGAGCAGCGCTTCGGCAAGAAGGGCGGCCGCGGCAAGTAGGCCCTCCGGGGCCTGCCGGGCTCTGCGCGAGCCCGGCCGCGTTGCAGCACCGGCCCGGCGCCGACGGGTGCCGGGCCGTTGGAACGTCACCCGTGCGCCGCGCCGTCCGGCCGGAGCGGGTCAGGACCGGCCGTGACCGGCGGCCAGAACAAGGCACACCGTGAATCTCGACGATCTGATCAGCGAATACGCCGACATCGAGGGCCGGCTCGCCGACCCGTCCGTGCACGCCGACCAGAACCTGGCGCGGCGGCTGGGCAAGCGCTACGCCGAACTGCGGCCGATCGTCGAGACCCGCCGGGAGCTGGCCGCCACCGAGGACGACCTCGCGGCGGCCCGCGAGCTGGCCGCCGAGGACGAGACGTTCGCCGCCGAGGCCACCGAGCTGGACAAGCGCCGGGAGGAGCTGGAGGAGCGGCTGCGGCACCTGCTGGTGCCGCGCGACCCCAACGACTCCAAGGACGTCATCCTGGAGATCAAGGCCGGTGAGGGCGGCGAGGAGTCGGCGCTGTTCGCCGGCGACCTGCTGCGGATGTACCTGCGGTACGCCGAGCGCGCCGGCTGGAAGACCGAGGTCCTCGACTCCCACCCGTCCGACCTGGGCGGGTACAAGGACGTGACGGTCGCGGTGAAGACCAAGGGGACGCCCGAGGAGGGCGTGTGGACGCGCCTGAAGTACGAGGGCGGCGTGCACCGCGTCCAGCGGGTCCCGGTGACGGAGTCGCAGGGCCGCATCCACACCAGCGCGGCGGGCGTCCTGGTCACCCCGGAGGCCGAGGAGGTCGACGTCCACATCGACCAGAACGACCTGGAGATCGACGTCTTCCGGTCGTCCGGGCCGGGCGGGCAGAGCGTCAACACGACCGACTCGGCGGTGCGGATCACGCACAAGCCGTCCGGTGTGGTGGTGTCGTGCCAGAACGAGAAGAGCCAGCTCCAGAACAAGGAGCAGGCGCTGCGGGTGCTGCGGTCGCGGCTGCTGGCGATGGCGCAGGAGGAGGCCGACGCCGCCGCGGCGGCCGAGCGCAAGAGCCAGGTCCGCACGGTCGACCGCTCCGAACGGGTGCGCACCTACAACTATCCGGAGAACCGCATCTCCGACCACCGGGTGGGCTACAAGGCCTACAACCTCGACCAGGTCCTCGACGGCGACCTGCACAACGTGACGCAGGCGCTGGTGGACGCCGACATGGAGCGCCGGCTGGCGGAGGCGCAGCAGTCGGAGGCGCAGCCGACGCCATGAACCTGCTGCTCGACGAGGTCGCCAGGGCCACCGCGCGGCTGGCCGACGCCGGGGCCGCCTCGCCCCGCGCCGACGCCGAGGAGCTGGCCGCGGCGGTGCACGGGGTGAACCGCTCCGAGCTGCACAAGGTGCCCGACGCCGCGTTCGACGCGCTGTTCTGGGAGTTCGTGGCGCGCCGCGAGGCCGGGGAGCCGCTGCAGCACATCACGGGCCGGGCGTTCTTCCGCTACCTGGAGCTGAAGGTGGGGCCGGGGGTGTTCGTCCCGCGACCGGAGACCGAGGTGATGGTCGGCTGGACGCTGGAGACGCTGCGCGACATGGACGTCCAGGACCCGCTGGTGGTCGACCTGGGCACCGGGTCGGCGGCGATCGCGCTGTCGATCGCGCTGGAGGCGCCGCGGGCGCGGGTGCACGCGGTGGAGAAGGACCCGACGGCGTTCGTGCACGCCACCCGTAACGTCGACGAGCTGGACGAGCGCGGCCGGGTGCGGCTGCACCTGGGCGACTTCGGCTCCGCGCTGGGCGAGCTGGACGGCACCGTCGACTTCGTGATCAGCAATCCGCCGTACATCCCGATGAGCGAGTGGGAGTACGTGCCGCGCGACGTACGCGACCACGACCCGGCCGACGCGCTGTGGGGCGGCGGCGACGACGGCCTGGACGCGATCCGCGTGGTGGAGCGCGCCGCGCGGCGGCTGCTGCGGCCGGGCGGGTACGTGGCGGTCGAGCACAGCGATCTGCAGGGCAACGCGGTCTACTGGGTGTTCGCGGAGGAGAACGGCTGGCGCGATGTGCGCAACCGCCGGGACCTGACCAACCGCGATCGTTTCGTCACCGCCCGCCTGGGCGTCCCCTAGAGACCATGCCCGAGACCATGCCGCCCTAGACTCTGCATGGAACCCGTTGTGCACCAACCGCAAGCGGCCTGCCAGACCCGCAACAACCCCAACCGTTGCGATCGCGTGCGAAGCCAGTTCCGAGCCTGCGAGGAACTGATCGCGAAGCGAGCCGTCAAGGCGAGTTCGGAGCGATGCAGCGATCGCCGCGGGCGCGACAAGCGACGAGCCGCCAGGCGAGGAGCGCAGCTCGCGCCTGCAATAAGAAGGAGCGACCGTGAGCCGACGTTATGACTGCTCCGAGCCGATGGAGCGCACCCGCGGCATCGCCGAGGCGGTTTCGGCCGCGCGGCGGGGCGAGTTGATCGTGCTGCCGACCGACACGGTGTACGGCGTCGGCGCCGACGCGTTCACCCCGCCCGCGGTGACGGCGCTGCTGGACGCCAAGGGCCGGGGCAGGGAGATGCCCCCGCCGGTGCTGGTGGGCTCCGTACGGGCCGCCACGGCCCTCGTGGAGGACCTGGGCACCTACGGGCAGGACCTCATCGACGAGTTCTGGCCCGGCGCTCTGACGCTCGTCTGCAGGGCCAACCAGAACCTCCTGTGGGACCTGGGCGAGACCAAGGGCACGGTCGCGGTGCGGATGCCGATGCACGAGCTGGCGGTGGAGCTGCTGAAGGAGACGGGTCCGCTGGCCGTGAGCAGCGCCAACCTCAGCGGGCAGCCGGCGGCGCGCACCCTCGCCGAGGCGGAGAAGATGCTGGGCGACGCGGTGTCGGTGTATCTGGACGGCGGGCCGACGGGGCATGCCGAGGCGTCGACGATCGTCGACCTGACCGGGTCGATCCCGCGGCTGCTGCGCGCGGGCGCGGTCTCCGAGGAGAAGATCCGTTCCGTGGTGGGCGTGCTGCTGACCGACGAGGACGAGGAGCGCGCCGCGGACCCGGCCGAGGACGGCCCCGTGAGCCTGGACAAGGACGGCCCCGTGGACCTGGACAAGGACGGCGCCGTGAGCCTGGACAAGGACGCGATTTCCGCGGACGTGAACGGTAAGACGTCGCTCACAAAGGACGAGCCCGGCCCTTCGCTCCGCAAAGAGGACTGACCCCGGCCGGCCTTTACCCGCGAGTCAGAAAACCGGGTCAGAACGCCTCAGTCTCCGCCGGAAATGACATTTCCGCTTTTCAGGTGGCGGTGTCATCCTGCATCGCGTCCAGCAGGGCGCGCATGTCGGTGAGCGCCGCGCGCGCGTGCTCGGCCACGTCCGCCAGCGCCTGCCGTACGTCCGCCTCGGCCTCCGCCAGTCCCGCCTCGGCGGTGTGCACCACCCGCGCCGTGTGCTCCAGGACGGTCCCGCGCAGCCCCATCGCCACGCGGTGCCGTTCGGCGAGCACGGCCTCGCCCGTGCGCGCCGCCACGGTCTCCAGGGCGTCGGCCTCCCACTGCACGCCGCGTCCCGCGATCGTCCGCCCCCAGGCCCAGAACGGCAGCAGCACCAGCGTCGCGAAGAGCGCTCCCGTGACCAGCCCGAACAGGATGGCGTCGGCGTCGCTCGCGGACGTGTTCTCCAGCCCGCCCAGCATCCCGAACAGGACGCCCCAGGGCAGTGCGGCGACCAGGGGCGCGGGCCAGGTCACGGTGCCGCGCCGGGCGTAGCAGCCCACCGAGGACACCGCGACCATGGTGGTGGGGCAGGCGAGCGCCAGCATGCCCAGCATCTCGCCGGAGGCGCTGAGCCCGGCCAGCACCGCCCACACCGTGTCGATCACCGTCAGCGCGGCCAGCACCGTGTAGGGGGCGCGCCGCCGCCACAACAGCGGCAGCGAACGGCCGAGGACGGCCGCGACGGCCAGCACGCTCCCGCCCAGGGACCAGTCGAGCAGCATCCCTTCGGCCGGTGCGAAGGCCACCAGCACGGGCAGCGCCGCGCACAGCGCGATGGTGGACAGGTCCAGCACCTCCGGCCAGCCGATCCGGCGCCGCCCGGCGGGCGCCGAGGTGGGCAGCACGGCGCGGACCGTCCAGCCGCCGGAGCCGTCCGGACCGGCGGTGAGGGTGCCGCCGAGCGACTCGGCCCGCTCCCGCATCCCGGCGATCCCGCGGCCGCCGCCCAGGGCCGGGGCGGGGATCTCCTCGGGCGGCGCGGCGTTGCGGATCTCCACCTCCAGCCCGTCCGGGCCGCCGCCGATGTCGACGGTCACGGCGGCGCCCTGGGCGTACCGCATCGCGTTCGTGAGCGCCTCCTGGACGATCCGGTACGCGGCGTTGGTCACCTGGGGTCGGAGCCGCCGCGGAGCCTCGACTGTGAGCGTCACAGGGACGCCCAGGCGCACCAGGCCGCGGCAGAGGGGAGGCAGAAGCGTCTCCAGCCGGCCGTCCCCGGAATCGGGGCCGACGACGTCCACCAGACGGCTCAGCGCCTTGAGCACGTCGCGGCCGGTGTCGGCCGCGGCGGTGAGCGCGCGCACGGCCAGGTCGGGGTCGTCCAGGCGGGACGCGGCGGTGCTGTGGACGACCACGGCGCTCAGGTGGTGGCCCGCCACGTCGTGCAGGTCGCGGGCCAGGCGCTCGCGTTCGGCGGCGGCGGCGTCGCGGCGCTCGTGCTCGGCCGCGGCGAGCCGTTCGGTGAGCTCCCGGCGGCGGGCCTTGCGCTGCCGCCGGATCTGGCCGAGCGCGGTGACGGCCACGTAGGACGCGACGTCCAGGACCCCGTTGGTCAGCAGCGCCGCGCCGGGCCGCACCGGGGCCATGACCAGCGTCAGGACGGCCAGCGCGGCCAGGCAGCCGAGCATGGCGTGGCGGCGGCCGCGGTGCACCGCCACCGAGAACAGCGCGACGGTGTCGATGATCCCGCCGACGACGGCGTCCTCGGAGTCGATCGCCAGCGCCCCGGCGCCGCCGGCGACGACGGTGACCGCCAGCACGGTCACGGGCGCGACCCGGCGCCAGATCAGCGCGAAGTTGCCGATCAGGACGGCGGCGACGGCCGCCATCCACCGCTCGCGCTCCACCGGCCGGTCGACGCCGGCCGTGAGCAGCCACGTCCCGCCGATCTGGGCGAAGGCGAGGATGGCGGGCACGGCGAAGTCCGCGATGGTGGGCCATCGCCCGTCCGTGACCCCGATCCGCCCCCATTGCCGCACACTTAGTGACCTTAAAGGGCGCCGCGCGGTGCCCCGCGCCGAAGTAAACGGCTCGTTACGGCGCGTCCGGTGCGGAAACGGTGACACCATGCCTGACGTGCGTGGCCGGATCCGGGGGCTGGCGGTCGCGGTCGGCCTGTGGTCGCTGGTGACCGCCGGACCGGCGCTGCCCGCGGCCGGATCGGCGCCGGCGGAGGCCCCGCCCGGGCCCGCGGCGGCGCGGCCCGAGCCCGGTCCGGTGGAGAGCATCCCGGCCTACGACGTGGTGCTGACCATCGACCGCCAGGGCGTGCTGCACGTCCGCGAGACGATCACCTACGACTTCGACCGGGGCGGCGAGCACGGCATCGAGCGGCCCGTCCCGTACCGCCGCGGCGACCGGCTCTACGAGGTCCGCAACATCCGGACCAGCTCGTCCACCGGGGCCCCCGCCCGGGCGCGCACGCTGCGGCTGCTGAACGACGTGCGGATCACCGTGGGCGGCCAGGGCCACCGGGTCACCGGACGCCAGGCGTACGTGATCGAGTACGAGATGGCCGGGCTGTTCACCCCGCGCGCGGGCCGCGCCGAGCTGGCCTGGGACGCGATCGGCCGCTCCTGGGACGTGCCCATCGACGAGGTCGCGGTGCGCGTGCAGGCGCCGGTTCCACTGCGCAAGGTGTCCTGCCACGCGGGCACCCTCGCGGCGGGCACCCGCTGCCTGCGCGACCGCGACGGCCCGTACGCGATCGGCTTCACCCAGCGCGGCCTGCGCCCGCGTGAGGGCGTCCTGGTCCGGGTTCGGCTGCCCAAGGGGGCGGTGAACGCGCCACCGCCCCAGTACGCCCCGCCCCGCTGGGACGGGACGTGGGCGGGCACCGCCGTGCTCGGCGTCGCGCTGGCCGCGGGCATGCTGGTCGCCGCGCGCGCGGCGGGCGGGCGGCCGCTCCCGAGGCCGCTCCCGCGGCGGCGGTCCGGCCGGCTGCTGGCCGCGGGCGGGGCGCTGGCCGTCCTGGCCGACGTCGCCGACGACGTGGTGCCCCGCGGCCCCTGGGCGTTCTCGCTGGGCGACCTCTCCGTCGCCGGCCTCGGCGTGATCTTGGTCGGGGCCGGGATCGCCGGGGCGCATCGCGCCCGCCGTCCCGAACCCGCGCCGACCGCGCCGCGGGAGGACTACAGTTGATCGATACGCCGCGGCCGCGAACCGATCGCCCGCGGCGCGCGTCCTACCCCGACGGGGCGGTCCCTGGAAAGGGCCGCCCGCCGCCCGTGTGACGGCACGCGAGGCGGCGCCGGGACGGCGCGAGCACCGGTGAAAGGAGGCGTGGGGCGTGCGGGAATATCTGCTCACCATTCTCATCGCCGCCCTCGTCGCCTATCTGCTCACCCCCGCCGTGCGCAGGTTCGCCGTGTGGTTCGGCGCGCAGGCCGCGGTCCGCGACCGGGACGTGCACGTGATCCCGACGCCGCGGCTGGGCGGGCTGGCGATGTTCGGCGGCATGGTCGCCGCGCTGGTGGTCGCCACCGGCCTCCCGGAGATGCGCAAGGTGCTGGCCAACGGCGACGTCAGCATCACCAACGCGCTGCTGCTGTCGGGCGGGCTGATCGTCCTGGTCGGGATCGCCGACGACCGCTGGGGCGTGGACGCCCTGACCAAGTTCGCCGGGCAGGTCGCCGCGGCCGGGATCTTCATCATGCAGGGCATCCAGCTCTACGTGCTCCCGATGCCGACCGGCGAGCCGCTGTCGCTGCCCCCGGCCTACGGGGTGCCGCTGACCGTCTTCGTCGTGGTCGCCACCATCAACGCGGTGAACTTCATCGACGGCCTGGACGGCCTGGCCGCGGGCGTCGTCGGGATCGCCGCGCTGGCCCTGTTCTCCTACGCCTATCTGCTCTCGTACACCAACAAGCTGACCACGCTGACCGGCGCGACGCTGACCGCCGCGGTGCTGGTCGGGATGTGCGCCGGGTTCCTGCCGCACAACTTCAACCCGGCCCGGATCTTCATGGGCGACACCGGCTCGATGCTGATCGGGCTGCTGCTCAGCGCCTCCACGATCATGCTGACCGGGCAGTTCGACCCCCAGTTCATCGGTGTTTACGGACTGTTCCCCTTCTACGTCCCGCTGCTGCTGGTCCCGGCGGTGGCGGCGGTGCCGTTCGTGGACATGCTGCTGGCGGTGTGGCGCCGCACCAACCAGGGCCGCTCCCCGTTCGCGCCGGACAAGCAGCACCTGCACCACCGGCTGCTGGAGCTGGGCCACTCGCACCGCCGGGCGGTGCTGATCATGTACTTCTGGGTGTCGCTGCTGGCCTCCAGCCTGGTCGGGCTGTCGTTCACCAACTCGGTGGTGCTGGTGGCCTCGGTCACCGGGGTGGTGGGGGTCGCCGGGCTGGCCGCGATGATCGCGGTGCCGCGGATGGCGGCCCGCCGCGCGGAGGCCCGCGCGCTCGAGCCGGCCGCCCCGCCCCGCACCCGCGAGCCGGTCTGATCCGCCGCGCCGAGCCGCCGCGCCGAGCCGCCGCGCCGAGCCGCCCGTCTGAGCCGCCCGTCTGAGCCCGCTCCGTCGAGTTCCTTCCGTTGAGTTTTCCCCGTGAGCCCGTTTCGCTGAGCCGGCCTTCTGACCTGCCCCTCCTGGGGCCGCAGTCTGTCCGCCACGGTCTGATCCGCCACGGTTTGATCTGTTACGGTCCGGTTCACGACCCCCCAGGGGTTTGAACGGCGCTCGGTTTCTGGCAGGCTCCGGGGTGCGGGATACGCGGCGTGCTCGGGTCGTTCCGGCGTGACCATCGGTCGACCTGGGCTACAGTCCGTGGTGTTCGCGCCGGTGACGGCCGTCCGAAGTCGTTACATCTAGGGTAATTGCGGACGTTCCGGACGCTTGTGATACCTTTCACGAGCAAGGGACGAACACGAAACGTGACCAGCCGGAGCCAACATGCACTCTTCCGACGCCCGGATCCTCCGCGGCGCCGCGATCCCGACCGGCATCGCCGGCATCGCCGCCATCGCGGCGAGCCTGGCGCTGGCCGGGTCCAAGGGAGCGCTGGGTGCCGCCATCGGTACGTTCGTCGTGATCGCCTTCTTCTCGATCAGCGTGATCGCGGTCAGCTACGCCTCCCGGATCTCGCCGCAGATGATGTTCACCGCGGCGGTCTTCAGCTACATCACCAAGATCTTCGTGATGTTCGCCCTCGTCGCCGGCCTCGACGGCGTCACGGTGTGGGACTCCAAGGCGTTCGGCTGGTCGGTGATCGCGCTGACCCTGGTCTGGATCGGCGCGGAGATCCTCACCTCCACCAGGGCCAAGACCCTGTACGTGGACCACGAGCCCGCCGCCGCCGACCTCCCGCACGACTCCTCCCAGGCCACGGCCGGGTCCGTGTCCACGGCCGGTTCGGCCGCCGACCGGGGACCGTGATGACCCCGTGGGCGGCGCCGGAGCGGATGGACTACTCCAATATGACCATCAGGGGGGTGGCCTGCTATGGTCCGTCCTGCGATGAGCGAGGAGGGGCACCCGCCCGATCCGAAGTCCGACGAGGACTCCGGACAGCGAAGCTTCGCCAACGCCGCCTGGTCGATTCCCAGCTACGTGCTGAGCGGGATGGCCGTCTACGGCGGACTCGGCTGGCTGCTGGACCGCTGGTGGGGCACCTCGGCGATGTTCCCCATCGGGATCCTGGTGGGCCTCGGTCTCGCGCTCTACCTGGTCTACCACCGCTACGGCCGCTGACGGCGCCGGAGGCGGGGGCACAGGCCGCCGCCGACCGGGACTGACGCCGCGCGGCCCTCGGGGCCGCACCTGACGAACCGACCGACCTGCAGAGTCACTGACGAAGGGACTGCCGCGTGAGTGCGCGACACCTCCTCGCCGCCCCGAGCGGAGACGAGTTCCAAGCCCCGGGGACCGAGATCTTCGACTGGGGGCCGCTCTGGCACGGCGCGCCCGCCTGGGTGACCAAGCCGACCCTCATCGTCACGCTCTCGGTCATCATCGTGGTCGGCTTCTTCTGGGCCGCCTTCAACAAGCCCAAGCTGGTGCCGCGCGGCGTGCAGAACGTCGGCGAGGTCGGCTACCTGTTCGTCCGCGACCAGATCGCCCGGCCGATGATCGGCAAAGAGGGCGACAAGTGGATGCCGTTCCTGATCTCGACGTTCTTCTTCATCCTGATCATGAACTGGATGGGCGTCGTCCCGGTCATGCAGCTGCCGGCGCCCTCCCACATCGCCTTCCCGATCGTGCTGGCGCTGTTCGTCTACGCGATCATGTGGTTCCTGAGCATCAAGCACCAGGGCTTCATCGGGTGGTTCAAGAACATGATGTTCCCGCCCGGCCTGCCCAAGCCGCTGTACGTGATCCTCGCGCCGATCGAGTTCCTCTCGAACATCATCCTGCGCCCGTTCACGCACGCGGTCCGGCTCTTCGCCAACATGTTCGCCGGCCACCTGCTGATCGCGTTCTTCGCGTCGGTCGCCTGGTGGTTCCTCGCCGAGAAGCTCACCGTCCTCGGGGCGGGTGTCGGCCTGATCGGCTTCCTCATGACCATCGTCATGACGGCCTTCGAGATCTTCGTGCAGGCGCTGCAGGCGTTCATCTTCACCCTGCTCGCCGCCTCCTACATCGGTGGCGCCCTGCACCCTGACCACTGACCGACCCAGTACCCGTCACTAGTAAGCAACCTCCGGTGGGGCGGCTCCCCACCGCCGAACGAGAAGGAAAGTCCATGGGCATTCTCGCCGAAGTCTCCGGGAACATCGGTTCTGTCGCGTATGGTCTCGCCGCCATCGGCCCCGGTATCGGCGTGGGCATCATCTTCGGCCAGGGCGTGCAGGCCATCGCCCGCCAGCCGGAGCTGACCAACGTGATCCGGCAGAACATGCTGCTGGGCTTCGCGCTGACCGAGGCGCTGGCGCTCATCGGTTTCGTTGTGCCGTTCGTGCACAGCTGACCCTCCTGGCACGCACTGACAGGAAGGCGGAACCCTCATGACCAATTTGCTGGCCGCCGCCACGGTGGCCGCGGAGGAGGGCGGACACAGCAATCCGCTCCTTCCGCACACCTCCGAACTGGTCTTCGGCACGATCTCGTTCATCATCGTGCTCCTCCTGGTCGGCTGGAAGCTCGTTCCCCAGATCCAGAAGACCCTGGAGGAGCGGACCGACGCGATCGAGGGCGGGCTCAAGCGGGCCGAGGACGCCCAGTCCGAGGCCCAGGCCACGCTGAAGGAATACCAGGCCAAGCTGGCCGAGGCCCGGCACGAGGCGTCCCGGCTGCGTGAAGAGGCCCGCGAGCAGGGCGCGCAGATCATCGCCGAGATGCGCGAGCAGGCCCAGGCCGAGGCGCGCCGGATCACCGAGGCCGCGCAGGCCCAGATCGAGGCCGAGCGGCAGGCCGCGCTGCAGTCGCTGCGGGGCGAGATCGGGACGCTGTCGGTCGAGCTGGCCGGCCGCGTGGTGGGCGAGTCGCTCGACGACGCCGCCCGGCAGAGCCGCGTGGTCGACCGGTTCCTCGAGGAGCTCGAGGACCGGGCCCGTACCCAGGAGCAGATCACCTCATGACCGAGCTTGCGAGGGAATGGGTAAGCACAGCACCACTGGTCATGGGGCCGACGCAGGAGGCCCCATGACCATCACGGGAGCGGTGAGCAGGGCGTCGCTGGCCGAGGCCAGGGAGCGGCTGGAGGCGGTCCTCGCCTCCACCGACCCGGCCGGGCTCGGCGAGGACCTGTTCGCGGTGCTGCGCCTGATCGACCGCGAGCACGGGCTGCGGCGGGCGGTGTCGGACCCGGCGCGGGACGGCGCCGACAAGGCGCGGCTCGTCCAGGTCCTGCTGGAGGGCAAGGTCTCACCGGCCGCTCTCGGCCTGGTCGCCGACGTGGTGCGGCTGCGCTGGTCCAAGCCCTCGGAGCTGGCGGACGGGCTGGAGACCCTCGCGGTCACCGCCGAGGCCGCCCGCGCCGAGTCCGAAGGCCGGCTCGACGACCTGGAGGACGAGCTCTTCCGGTTCTCCAGGGTCGTCGAGGGCGAGCCGCAGCTGCGCGCCGCCCTGACCTGGTCGGGCCTGCCGGTGGACCGCAAGGCCGGTCTGCTGGACGCGCTGCTGGACGGCAAGACCACCGCGGCCACCAAGACGCTGGTCACCGAGCTGGTACTTCGCCCGCGAGGCCGTAGCCTGGAAGGCGGGCTCGCCGAGTTCGGCAAGCTCGTCGCCCAGCGCAGGCAGCGCCTGGTGGCGCTCGTGCGCACCCGGGTGGAGCTGACCGAGGCCCAGCGGACCCGGCTGGCCGCGGTGCTGGCGACGGCCTACGGCCACGACGTACACCTGAACATCGAGCTCGACCCCAGCACGATCGGCGGGTTGTCCATCCAGATCGGGGACGAGGTCATCGACGGCACCATCGCCGGGCGGCTGGACGACGTCCGACGCCGGCTCGCCGGCTGACGCGGCCGGCAAGCGACCCTAAGGGAGCAAGAGAGGAATCATGGCGGAGCTGACGATCCGTCCGGATGAGATCCGGGACGCGCTGGAGCGCTTCGTCCAGTCGTACGAGCCTGAGGCAGCCGCGCGCGAAGAGGTCGGCACCGTCGTCGATTCCGGCGACGGTATCGCCCACGTCGAGGGCCTGCCCTCGACCATGGCGAACGAGCTCCTCGAGTTCGAGGACGGGACCCGTGGCCTGGCTCTGAACCTGGACGTGCGCGAGATCGGCGCCGTCGTCCTGGGTGACTTCAGCAAGATCGAGGAGGGCCAGAAGGTCCGCCGTACCGGCGAGGTTCTCTCGGTCCCGGTCGGCGACGGCTTCCTGGGCCGTGTCGTCGACGCGCTGGGCACCCCGATCGACGGCAAGGGCCCGATCGAGACCGACGAGCGCCGTGCGCTGGAACTGCAGGCCCCCTCGGTCGTGCAGCGGCAGTCGGTGAAGGAGCCGCTGCAGACCGGCATCAAGGCGATCGACTCGATCACCCCGATCGGCCGGGGCCAGCGGCAGCTGATCATCGGTGACCGGCAGACCGGCAAGACCACGGTCTGCGTGGACACCATCCTGAACCAGAAGGAAGCCTGGGAGTCCGGCGACGAGAGCAGGCAGGTCCGCTGCATCTACGTCGCGGTCGGGCAGAAGGGCTCCACGATCGCCAACGTGCGCCGCACCCTGGAGGAGGCGGGCGCGATGGCCTACACCACCATCGTCGCCGCCCCCGCCTCGGAGCCGGCCGGGTACAAGTACATCGCCCCCTACACCGGGTCGGCGATCGGCCAGCACTGGATGTACCAGGGCAAGCACGTCCTGATCATCTTCGACGACCTGTCGAAGCAGGCCGAGGCGTACCGCGCCGTGTCGCTGCTGCTGCGCCGCCCGCCGGGCCGTGAGGCCTACCCGGGCGACGTGTTCTACCTGCACTCGCGGCTGCTGGAGCGCTGCGCGAAGCTGTCGGACGAGCTGGGCGGCGGCTCGATGACCGGTCTGCCGATCATCGAGACCAAGGGCAACGACGTGTCGGCGTACATCCCGACGAACGTCATCTCCATCACCGACGGCCAGTGCTTCCTGGAGACCGACCTGTTCCTCCAGGGCGTCCGGCCGGCGATCAACGTCGGTATCTCGGTGTCCCGGGTCGGCGGCTCGGCGCAGGTGAAGGCGATGCGCAAGGTCGCCGGCACGCTGCGGCTGTCGCTGTCGCAGTACCGCGACCTGGAGGCGTTCGCCGCGTTCGCCTCCGACCTGGACGCCGCCTCCCGCGCGCAGCTCGACCGCGGCGCCCGCCTGGTGGAGCTGCTCAAGCAGCCGCAGTTCAGCCCGTTCCCGGTGGAGAAGCAGGTCGTGTCGGTGTGGGCCGGCACCTCCGGCGAGCTCGACGACGTGCCGGTGGAGGACATCCGCCGGTTCGAGACCGAGTTCCTCGACCACCTGGACCGCAACGAGGCGGGCCTGCTCACCTCCATCCGCGAGACCGGACAGCTCGACGACGACGGCCTCACCACCCTCAAGGACGCCATCACGGAGTTCAAGAAGGGCTTCGAGACCAGCGAGGGCCGCCTGCTGGGCGAGGAGGAGCCGGTCGAGCCGATCGCGGACGAGGCCGTCGAGCAGGAGACCATCACCCGCGTCAAGAAGGACTGACGCGAGATGGCTCAGATTCGTCAACTGCGGCAGCGGATCAGGTCGGTCGGCTCGACCGCCAAGATCACGCGCGCCCAGGAGATGATCGCGACCTCGCGGATCGTGAAGGCGCAGCAGGCGGTGACGGCCTCCAAGCCGTACTCCGACCAGATCACCCGGGCGCTGTCGGCGCTGGTCAGCCATCACGTGGGCATCGATCATCCGCTGCTGCGCGAGCAGCCGGAGGACAAGCGGTCCGCGGTGCTGGTCATCAGCAGCGACGGCGGGTTCTGCGGGGCCTACAACGCCAACCTGATCCGCGAGGCCGAGTCGCTGATGGCCGCGCTGCGCGAGCAGGGCCGCGAGCCGGTCCCGTACGTCGTGGGCAACAAGGGCATCACCTGGTACCGGTTCCGCGAGCGCGAGCTGGCCGCGGAGTGGCGCGGGGTCAGTTCCCGTCCCGACTTCGCGACCGCCGAGCGGATCGGCCGCCGTCTGGTGGAGGACTTCCTCAAGACCGACGCCGAGGGCGGGGTCGGGGAGATCCACGTGGTCTACACCGAGTTCGTCTCGATGCTGACCCAGCAGGTGCAGGTGCGCCGGCTGCTGCCGCTGGAGGTCGAGGAGCGGGACGCGGACTCCGCGGGGGGCGCCGCGCCGCCGGCCTACGAGTTCGAGCCGACCGCGGAAGCCGCGCTGGACCTGCTGCTGCCCAACTACATCGAGAGCCGCATCTTCCACATGCAGCTCCAGTCGGCGGCGGCGTTCCACGCGGCGGTCCGCCGGGCGATGAAGTCGGCGACCGACAATGCCAACGAGCTGATCGAGGTCTACACGCGCCAGATGAACCAGGCGCGGCAGGCCGCGATCACCCAGGAAATCAGCGAGATCGTCGGTGGCGCTGACGCGCTGGCCGATTCTGGCGGGGAGTGAGAAGTGACCGCACAGGTAGAAACGGCGACGGCGACGGGGCGCGTCGCCCGGGTCATCGGCCCGGTCGTCGACGTGGAATTCCCCGCCGACGCCATCCCGGAGATCTACAACGCCCTGCACGTCGAGGTGACGCTGGGCGACGAGACCAAGACGCTGACCCTCGAGGTCGCCCAGCACCTGGGCGACAACCTGGTCCGCGCCATCTCCATGCAGCCCACCGACGGCATGGTCCGCGGCGCCCCGGTGCTCGACACCGGCAACTCGATCGAGGTGCCGGTCGGCGACGTCACCAAGGGCCACGTGTGGAACGCGCTGGGCAACTCCCTGGACGTGCCCAAGGCGTCCCTGGAGATCACCGAGCACTGGGGGATCCACCGCAAGGCCCCGGCGTTCGACACGCTGGAGTCCAAGACCGAGATCCTCGAGACCGGCATCAAGGTCATCGACCTGCTGACCCCGTACGTGTCGGGCGGGAAGATCGGCCTGTTCGGCGGCGCGGGCGTGGGCAAGACGGTGCTCATCCAGGAGATGATCACCCGTGTCGCGCGGAACTTCGGCGGCACCTCGGTGTTCGCCGGCGTCGGCGAGCGGACCCGTGAGGGCAACGACCTCTGGGTCGAGATGGAAGAGGCCAACGTCCTCAAGGACACCGCGCTGGTGTTCGGCCAGATGGACGAGCCGCCGGGCACCCGGCTGCGGGTGGCGCTGTCGGCGCTGACCATGGCCGAGTACTTCCGGGACGTCCAGAAGCAGGACGTGCTGCTGTTCATCGACAACATCTTCCGGTTCACCCAGGCGGGCTCGGAGGTGTCGACCCTGCTCGGCCGCATGCCGTCGGCGGTGGGCTACCAGCCGACGCTGGCCGACGAGATGGGCGTGCTGCAGGAGCGGATCACCTCGACCCGCGGTCACTCGATCACCTCGATGCAGGCGATCTACGTGCCCGCGGACGACATCACCGACCCGGCGCCGCACACCACGTTCGCGCACCTGGACGCCACCACGGTGCTCTCCCGGGCCATCACCGAGAAGGGCATCTACCCGGCGGTGGACCCGCTCGACTCGACCTCGCGGATCATGGACCCGCAGATCCTCGGGCGGGAGCACTACGAGGTGGCCCAGGAGGTGAAGCGGATCCTGCAGAAGTACAAGGAGCTGCAGGACATCATCGCCATCCTCGGTATCGACGAGCTGTCGGAAGAGGACAAGGTCACCGTCAACCGGGCGCGGCGGATCGAGCGTTTCCTGTCGCACCCGATGTACACGGCCGAGCAGTTCACCGGCCAGCCCGGTGTCACGGTGCCGCTGGACGAGACCATCGCCTCGTTCAAGGGGATCGCCGAGGGCAAGTACGACCACCTGCCCGAGCAGGCGTTCTTCATGTGCGGCGGCATCGAGGACGCCGAGAAGAAGGCCAAGGAGCTGGCGAAGTAAGCCGTTCCGGCGGGGCGGTCCGGCCGCCCCGCCGGGGCCGCTTCGCCGGTTTCGGGAGTCGGAGGACGGACTGTGGCAACTCTGAAGGTCGGCCTGGTCTCGCCGGAGCGCGAGATCTGGGCCGGGGAGGCCAAGATGGTGGTCGCGCAGACCATCGAGGGCCAGCTCGGCATCCTGCCGGGCCACGCCCCGGTGCTGGGCGTGCTGCTGGACGGCAGCGTGGTGAAGGTCGAGCCGGCCGACGGCGGCGAGTGGGTCAGCGCGATGGTCGGCAGCGGGTTCTTCTCCATCGCCGACGACGAGGTGTCGATCCTGGCCGAGCAGGCCGAGCTGGGCGCCGAGGTGGACGTGGCGTCGGCGCGGCAGGCGCTGCAGGCGGCCCTGACCGCCGGTGACCAGGACTCCACCCACGAGCGGCGGGCCCGCGCCCGCCTGCGCGCGGCGGGCGCCGAAGGCTGACCGAAAACCAAGAGGGGCTAAGCCCGTCGGCTCAGCCCCGTACGGTCGCTCAGGCGCTGCGATCGCGTGCGAAGCCAGTTCCGAGCTTGCGAGGAACTGATCGCGAAGCGAGCCGTCAAGGCGAGTTCGGAGCGATGCGGCGATCGCCGCAGGCGCGACAAGCGACGAGCCGCCAGGCGAGGAGCGCAGCTCGCGCATGCAATGAACACCGAGGCCACGGCCGGTTCGTGACACGGACCGGCCGTGGCCTTCGGCGATCCTGGGGCGTTTCGGTCGCTTTTACCTGGCGGACGGAAGAGTCGACGCGCAGAGCATGGGGCGCCGTGCGCGGCACCCGCACGCGGGCTGTAGGCTCCTCCAAAGCCCGGCGGGCGCGGCCGGTCCGCGGCCCGGCCCGGTAGGCCAGGCCTTGCGGCCGGGGCCGGTGAGGCCCGGCCGGTGAGGCTCTGCCGCGGCGAACGGCGTCACGAGGAAACGGCGGGGGGACTTGGGCGAGCACCTGGCATGGGACGCGGGCGGGGTGCTCGCCGTGGTGGTCCTGCTGGTCGTGCTGGCGTTCGCCCTGATGGCGCTGAGACGCTGGCTGTTCGTCCGCGGCGGCGGCGCGGTGGAGTGCAGCCTGCGCGTGATGCCCGCGGACGGAGTGCCCGGCCCCTGGCGGCTGGGCATCGGCCGCTACAAGGGCGACGTGCTGCACTGGCACCGCGCGTTCGGATTCCGCAGGAGGCCCCGGCAGGTGATTCACCGCCGGGGCCTTGTCGTGTCCAACCGGCGCCGTCCGGAGGGCGAGGAGGCCGAGGGGCTGCTGCCGGAGGCGTCGATCATCGAGGTCCGGGACGGCGGCCTGCGGGTGGAGCTGGCGATGAGCGCCGCGGCGCTGACCGGCTTCCTGGCGTGGCTGGAGGCGGCCCCGCCGGGGTTCCCCGTCGATCTGCACCCGCCGGAGTAGCCGGCGCACGCCCGCCGGTTCGCTACTCCGGGTGAGCAGGCGTATCGGTGTTGTGACGTTTGGGTGCGTTGTGGCGTGCGGGACGCGGGGGAATGATCGAGCCGACTCCGCTCCCTCACCTCAGGAGTGCATGTGCGAAGACTCGCCACCGGTGCCGCCGCCCTGCTCACCGGGTCCGCGCTGAGCGCCGCCCTCGTCGCCGTCCCGCGTGCGCCCGCGACGGCCGCTCCCGATCTGGCCGGGCTGGTCCGGATCGCGGACGTCCGCCGGCACCTGGAGGCGCTCCAGGAGATCTCCGACTACAACGGCGGCAACCGCGCCGTGTCCCGGCCGGGGTACGACGTGTCGGTGAAGTACGTGGTCGCGCGGCTGAAGAAGGCCGGGTTCACGCCGCGGGTGCAGCCGTTCGAGTACGAATACTGGGAGCAGCGCACCCCGGCGGTGTTCGCCCAGACCGCCCCCGGCCAGGCGACCTACAAGCCGGAGGAGCAGTTCCAGACGATGCAGTACTCGGGGGCGGGCGACGTGACCGCCTCCGCGGCGGCCGTGGACGTCCCCGCGTCCGGCCAGGCGGGCACCGCGGGCTGCGAGGCGGCCGACTTCCAGGGCTTCGCCTCCGGTTCGGTCGCGCTGATCCAGCGCGGCGGCTGCAGCTTCGAGGCCAAGGCCGCCAACGCGCGGGCGGCCGGTGCCGGCGCCTTGGTCGTCTTCAACCTGCCGGCGGAGCAGGGCCTGGTGAACGGGACGCTCGGCAAGGCGTTCCCGCTGCCCGTCGTGGAGACCCCGCACGCGCTGGGCGCCGAGCTGACCAGGGCGGCGCAGGCGGGCGGGCTGAAGCTGCGGGTCAGGACCGACACCGTCACCGGCACGCGCACCTCGTCCAACGTGATCGCCGAGACGGGGCGCGGCCGCGACGACAACGTGGTGGTGGTCGGCGCCCATCTCGACAGCGTCCCGGAGGGCCCGGGCATCAACGACAACGGCAGCGGTTCGGCCGCGCTGCTGGCGGTCGCGGAGAAGATCTCGAGGCTGGGCGCCGCGGGGCTGCGCAACAAGGTGCGGTTCGCCTGGTGGGGCGCCGAGGAGGAGGGGCTGCTCGGCTCCGAGTACTACGTCGGGAAGCTGAGCGACAACGACCGCGCCAAGATCGCCCTGAATCTCAACTTCGACATGCTCGGCTCGGTGAACGGCGTTCGCGGCGTCTACGACGGCGACGGCTCCCTCGGCGGCGGCACGGCCCCGCCGCCCGGGTCGGGCGCCATCGAGAAGATCTTCAAGGACTACTACGCCGGGCGCGGGCTGCCGACGCTGGAGAGCGAGTTCACCGGGCGGTCCGACTACGGCCCGTTCATCCAGGCCGGGATCCCGGCCGGGGGGCTGTTCAGCGGCGCCGAGGTGGTCAAGACGGCGGAGCAGGCGGCGCTGTTCGGCGGGGAGGCGGGCAAGCCGTACGACCCGTGCTACCACACCGCGTGCGACACGCTCGCGAACATCGACTGGAAGCTGCTGGACGCGCACGTCGACGGGGTCGCGTTCGCCACCCAGCGGCTGGCCGCCAGCACGCTGCCGGTGAACGGGGAGACGCGCCGCCCGGCCTCCTCCGCTCAGCTCTCCGGGCAGTCCGCCGGAGCCGGCTTCGACTGGCGCGGCGACCACCTCGTCCGCTGATCCGAGCGCGGCATCGCTTCGCGGTCTGGCCGGTGAGGCCCGCCTCCGGCGTCGCCTCACCGGCCGGGTAACGCGCTCGCGCGGTACCCGAGGTCGCTTCGCGAGGGGCTAGGCCTCCGGGGCCGGGGAGATGTTGATCGCGCCCGAGTCGTTGCTGATCCGGACGCGGTGCGGGGAGGAGCTGTCCTGCCGCAGCGCCGGTGAGATGTTCCGGGCGCCGGAGTCGGTCCGCAGGATGAAGGCGTACCCCTTGTCGACCGTGGGCAGCAGGACCTTGACGGAGCCCGAGTCGTTGTCGATGTCGACGCTGTCGGGCACGGAGGCCAGGTGCAGCCGCACCCCGCCGGAGTTGGCCCGCGCGGTGACGCGCTTGGCCTGGAGGCCGTCGGCCTCGATCGCCCCGCTGTCAGAGCGCAGCTCGGCCGAGTCGGCGCGGCCCGACACCTTGACCTTGCCGGAGTTGGCGGTCGCGGACAGGCTGTCGGCGCGCACGTTCTCGGCGTTGACCGAGCCGGAGTCGCTGTGCAGCTTCATGACGCTGCCGGTCAGGCCGTCCACCCGCAGGCTGCCGCTGTCGGTCCGCAGGTCGACCGTGGTGGAGCGCGGGACCTCGACGCGGTACCCGGCGCCGCACGCGTTGTAGCCGATGACGGTGCGGCTGCACTTGGTCTCGAGGGTGAGCGTGCCGTCCCGGACGGCCCGCACGGTCCTGGGCTTGTTGTTCGGGTTCGACCAGCTCAGATACTCCACGACCTTCACACGCGGGGAGTCGGTGCCGACGACCTCCAGCCTCCCGCTGTCACCGTGCACCCGCAGCTCCGGGAAGGTGCCGGTGAGGGTGTGCGACCGCGTCTCGCGGTGGGTCTTGGTGTTGAAGCTGACACTGCACCCGCCCGTCACCGCCGCCGCGAGCGCCGCCGCCACGGTCGCCACTGCCACGCCCCTCAGCGTCTTCACGTTCACTCCCGCTCTCGCCGGTTCCCCCGTACGCTCCAAGCTTCACATCGGCGGGCGGGGACGGGCCAGGTGGAGAGCCTGCGTCCCGATGGTGGGGCTAACCCCACCTCACCGCTCGCCGCCCGGCTTCCAGAGCAGGTCGCCGCGCTCGGCGTTGGCGACCCGGCAGAGGATGAACAGCAGGTCGGAGAGCCGGTTGAGGTAGCGGGCGGTGAGCGGGTTGACGCCGCCGTCGCCCTCGCCGACCGGGCTGGCGCCGTACTGCTCGATCGCGGCCCACGCCGTCCGCTCGGCCCGCCGGGTCACCGTGCGGGCGACGTGCAGCAGGGCGGCGCCGGGCGTGCCGCCGGGGAGGATGAAGCTGCGCAGCGGCGGAAGGCCGGCGTTGTGCTCGTCGCAGGCGGCCTCCAGGCGTTCGACGTACTCCTCGGTCACGCGCAGCGCCGAGCCGTCGGCCTCGGCCATGACGGGACGGGCCAGGTCGGCGCCGACGTCGAAGATCTCGTTCTGGACGCGGGTCAGCAGCGTGACCAGTGGCTCGGCCAGGGAGCCCAGGGCGATGGCGGCGCCGATGGCGGCGTTGGCCTCCTCGGCGTCGGCGTAGGCGGCCAGGCGCAGATCGGTCTTGGCGGTACGCGACATGTCGCCGAGATGGGTGCTCCCGCCGTCGCCGGCACGGGTGTAGATCTGCGACAGCACGACCGGGGTGTCCCTGTTCTTCGCCATGCCCGCCACCCTATTCCGCGGGCCCCGGGCGGCGATCGGCGCGGTGGCCGGTGCCGCGGCCGCTCGGCCCGGCCGCTGAAATGGGATTCGGTAGGGTTTCAGGGACTCTGAGCGCTCTGTCCGGCCACGGAAGACTGCGGAGGCGGCCGATATGACCGACGACCCCGGGTACGACCACGTCATCGTGGGCGCCGGCAGCGCGGGCTGCGTCCTGGCCGCCCGGCTGAGCGAGGACCCGGGCGTCCGCGTCCTGCTGCTGGAGGCCGGCCCGCCCGACGACGCCCCGGAGATCCGCGTCCCGGCCGCGGTGGCGTCGCTGGGCAAGGGCCCGTACGACTGGGACTACGGCACCGTCCCGCAGGAGCACGCCGGGGGCCGGAGCGTCTACTGGCCGCGGGGCCGCACGCTGGGCGGCAGCTCGTCCACCAACGCGATGATCTACATTCGCGGGCACCGGCACGACTACGACACCTGGCGCGACGCCCACGGCTGCGCGGGCTGGGGCCACGCCGACCTGATGCCGTACTTCCTGAGGGCCGAGGACCAGCAGCGCGGCGCGTCGGAGTACCACGGCGCCGGCGGCCCGCTGCGCGTGGAGGACCCGCGGTACAAGCACCCGCTCACCCGCGCCTGGGTGCAGTCCGCCGTGCGGTACGGGCTGGCGCCCAACAGCGACTTCAACGGCGCCGAGCAGGACGGCGTCGGCTTCTACCAGGTCACGCAGCGCAGCGGCCGGCGCTGGTCCACGGCCGACGGGTACCTGCGGCCGGCGCTGGGCCGTCCCAACCTCACCGTCGTCACCGACGCCCTGGTCACCGGCGTGCTGGTCGAGCGTGGCCGGGCGACCGGCGTCCGGTACGAGCGGCGCGGCATCCGGCACGAGGTCCGCGCCGAGGGCGAGGTGATCCTGTCCGGCGGCGCCGTCAACAGCCCGCAGCTGCTCATGCTGTCGGGCATCGGCCCCGCCGCCCACCTGCGCGAGCACGGCATCGACGTCCTCGTCGACGCGCCCGTGGGCCGGGGCCTCCAGGACCACCCGTTCGTGAACGTGATGTTCGCGACGCCGCGGGTCAAGGGCCTCTGGGAGCTGGCCAACGCCCGCAACCTCGCGCTCTACAGGGCGGTGACGCGCGGCCCGTTCGCCTCCAACATCGCCGAGGCGGGCGGCTTCGCCCGCACCGCCGACGGGCTGCCCGCCCCCGACCTGCAGTACCACGTCCTGCCGACCCCGTTCATCGAGCAGGGCCTGGTCGAGCCGTCGCAGCGGCTGCTGTCGGTCATGGTCACGGCCGTCGCGGTCGCGAGCCGGGGCGCACTCACGCTCCGCTCCGCCAGCCCGTACGCCAAGCCGCTGATCGATCCCGCGTACCTGGCGGACAGGGCCGACCTGGACATCCTGGTCGCGGGGATCCGGCAGGCCCGCCGCATCGCGGCCACCGGGCGCCTGGCCGCCATGGTCGGCGGCGAGTGGGCGCCCGGCGAGCAGGTGGACGGCGACGACGCGCTGGCCGGTTTCGCCCGCCGCGAGTGCGCGACGCTGTTCCACCCGACGAGCACCTGCGCCATGGGCGGCTCGGAGGACGCGGTCTGCGACCCCGATCTGCGCGTCCGGGGCGTGGAGGGCCTGCGGGTCGTGGACGCCTCGGTCATGCCGGCGGTTCCGCGGGGCAACACCAACGCTCCCACGATCGCCATCGCCGAGCGCGCCGCCGACCTGATCCGCGGCCGCCGTCCCCTTTCCCCGGCCGCCTGAAGAGGGCCGCCGCACCCTTCTTCAGGGCCCCTCCGGCGAACCGTCGAGCCCGGCCTGGGACGCCGCGAATCCCGCTCTGGTTCGGGTTCGTCCGAGTGCGTCACATCTCATTGACAGACAACCCTGTCTATCAGAGACTCTCCGCGACCCAGGAGCCATCGACTAGGCGGGTGACCCGTGAACTCGACGGATGTGGACGGGGACGCGCGGCGCGGGCAGTCGCGCCTGCTGACGATCGGCGGGACCGTCGGAACGGTGCTGCTCGGGGTGTCGCTCGTGGTCACGTTGACCGGGGCGAACGCGCCCGAGACCCCGAAGATACCGAACATGCCGGGGAGACCGTCCGGGGTGCCGTCCGGAATGCCGTCCGGATTCCCGACCGGAATGCCGACCGGCCTTCCGACGAACCTCCCCAGCAATTTCCCGACCGAGCTGCCGTCGAACTATCCCACCGGCCTGCCGAGGAACTTCCCGACCGAATTGCCGACCGGATTGCCGTCCGGGTTCCCGACGAATTTCCCGACCGGCATCCCGCAGCCCCCCTCGAACCCGGGTGGTGCACCGTGAACCACGCCGCCGGCGTCCCGCCGCAGCTCCCCGACCGCGCGCCCGCGCGCCTGCGCGACGACGACGATCTGCGCCGCCGGGCGCTGCTGGTCGCCCGCGCCTCGATCGGGATCTACCTGCTGCTCCTGCTGCTCAACCTGGCCCGGCCGAAGATCCTGCCGAACGAGCCGACGCTGTCGCTGTTCCAGAAGTCGGAGCTCAGCAAGCTCAAGGACTCCCCGTTCGCCTCACTCGAGCGGCTGCTGGCCATGCCCGCGGTCGTCTTCTACGCCGTCCTGGCCGGCATCGTCGTCGGCGTGCTGATCCAGGTGTACGTGGCGATCACCCGCCCGCGGGGCGCCCGCGCGGCCCGGCTGACCTGGGCGACCATCGGGGCCATGATGGGGCCCTTCGGGCTGCTCGGGCTGTCGGTCGTGGTCCTGTACCCGCTGCACGCGCTCGCCTGCCTCCCCGGGACCGCGTTCGTGCTGCTGCTCCTGCACAACGCGCAGCGGTTCGCACGGGTTCCGCCGTCGATGCTGCTGATCGCGTTCGGCTGGGGCGCGCTGATCGTGTTCGGGCTGGGCCGGGCCTACACCAACCTGATGTTCGGGTCGCTCTTCAACTACGTGATCAAGGCCGCGGGGATCGACTTCGACAACGTGAGCGACGCCACCAAGGTGACGGGCCTCCAGTTCCGGATCATGGACTTCGTGGTGCTCCACCTCGGCGCCGTGAACGCGCTGGGCACCGCGGGCGGGATCGTCCTGCTGATGCTGCTGTTCCGGCGGCACGTCACCGACGTGATGACCGGCTTCGCCCTGGGGGCGGCGATGGGGCTCGGCTACAACCTCGTCGAGAGCGCCCTGATCATGAAGATCTACGGCCTGGTGGGCGGGATCCTCCAGACCTCGGCCGGGCTCGAGTACTGGATCAGGCAGTCGATCGGCCTGCTCGGCGGGCAGGTCACCTTCGGGGCGCTGCTCGGCGCCGGGCTCGCCCTGGCCGCCCGGGCCCGCAGCCGCAAGGAGCGGTGGACGACGGTCGCGGCGGCCTTCGCGATCTCGATCGGCGGGTCCACCGCGTCCGAGATCCTCTCGGGCTGGTTCTCGCAGCAGCTCCACGGCCACATGGACACCGGGACCGCGTTCGACACCCTGGTGGTCACGCCCTTCATCTGGCTTCTGCCGCAGTCGCCGTTCATCGTGCTGGCCGTCCTGGTGCTGAGGTCGGGGCGCCGCGCCCGCGCCGCCGCCGCGCGGACGGCGGTGTCGGCCGAGGTGATGGCGGGCGGCCCGGCGATCACCCGTGCGGAGGCGCCGTTCCTGGTCGACCCGTCGCTGCGCTTCTGGGCGCTGGTGACCACGCTGCGGCGGTACGGCCAGGACCCCGCGCGCAAGCTGCTGCGCCTGCAGTCCGCCCAGCTGGAACTGGCGGCCTGGCGGCTGCGGCAGCAGGAGGCCGGAGACGACCTGGAGACACACGAGGAGGGCCCGCTGTTGCGAGCCAAGGTGATGCGGTTGAAGTCCCACGCCGAGCCGGTGGTGACCCGATGAGCCGCGCGGCCCGCGCCGTCATGGCGACCCTCGTGCTGACCGCTCTCATGACCTGCCTCGTGATGCCGCTGACCGCGCAGCCGGCCTCGGCCTGCCACGTCGGCGTCGGCTACCGCCCCAACATCGAGATCGACCTCAACAAGATCAGGAGTGGCGGATCCCTCTTCGGTGACGGCGAGGCCTGCACGACCCGCCACTCCCTGGCCGGTGCCGCCGTCGTCGCCGTCGCGGTGCTGGGCGTGATGGGCGTGCTCGGTGCCCGCGTCCTCCGGAAGGGCGAGATCGCGGCCGGCGGGAGCCAGCAGTCGGCGCAGGTCCTCGACTCCTACATCCACGCCACCGGCACGTCCCAACCCGGCCCTCCCCTCATGGGAGGCCCGGGTGCGCCCTAACCGCTGGACGCGTCTCCTCGCCGCCCCGGCCGCCCTCCTCCTCGCCGTCACCACCACCCCCGCCCTCGCCGCGCCCCCCGCCGCGCTGGCACCGGCCCCCGGCGAGTCCGCCGAGATCATCGGACGGATCGACGCCGCCCTCCGGAACGCCGACTTCGCCGCCGCCAAAGCCGAACTCACCAAGTTGCGGCAACTGGTCAAGGACGCGCGCGCCGAAGCCGACCACGGCGCCGCGACCTCCCTGCAGAACCAGGCGGAGGCGCAGGCCCGCCGGATCTTGGACGCCGAGGTCGACCACGCGCTGAGCCGGCGCCGCAGCGGTGATGAGGCCACGGCCGCCGAGCAGGCCAAGAGCCAGGCGAAGACGGCGCTGGACGCGGCCGAGAAGGCGATGAAGGAGGCGACGAGCGAAAGGGCCAAGAATTACTGGGCGCGGGAGGTGGAGAAGGCCAGGGAGGTATACCGGCAGGCCAACAGGGAAGCCGCGGAGGCCGAGAAGAGGAACAACCACTACTGGGAGGCCGTGGTCGCCAACTGGATCCGTCCGGAGGTCGTCGACTTCAACAGGTCGTACACCGAACCCCAGTTGGACAAGCAGCGGCGAGCGGCGGCCGGTGACACCAGGAACTTCGATTCCGAGGTCGACGTCGAGGCCAAGGACTTCATCGTCGAGGTGACCGCCGGAGACGGCGGCGGGAAACTGACGCAGATCGTCGGCAGCCTGGACGATCCCAAGGCCAAGCAACCCCGCCCCGGGCTGCTGAAGAACAGGACGGTGAATCCCTCCGGCAAGCGGGTCGTCCTTTTCGCGGTCAAAGGCATCAAGAGTGATCAGGTGCGCCAGAAGTTGCAGAACGCCGGCGTCAGGATCGTCTCGACCAAGACCGAGCTGGACAGAGCGGTGGCCGAGGTGAAGAAGGAGGTGAAGCAGGCCAAGGAGAAGAAGAAGGCGCAGGCGCGGGTCAATCTCGGGCTGAAGCCCGGGCCGGTGTGCTCGACCGGGGGGTTGGGCGGAAGCGGGCACGGCGGGCAGGCGATGGCGGTGGTGCGGCTGAAGGCGCCGTGCGGGCCCAGCGCGATCGACAAGATGCTCGACGGCAAGAACCTCGGCGGCGTCGACTTCTCGACGCTGGAGATGCGGTACATGTCGGACGGCTCGTCCGGTGTGAAGTACTCGTTCTCCGGAAAGCCGTCCGCCTCGGGAGGCGCCCAGGATCCGGAGACCGGACTGGGCGCGATCACCACCAGCACCGCCGACCTGCGGACCTGGCTGGTGCTGGACCCGAGCAAGTTCTGGGTGAACCTCAACCCGTCCGAGCCCGACCGGATCGTGGACGAGCAGCTCGGGCAGACCAACGCGGGCCGGGCGCTGCTGGAGGCCGACTTCGCGATGAAGCGCACCCAGGGCAAGATGATCGACCCGAAGACCGAGTTCGGTGCGCGTTACTGGCGGGAGCTCCTGGCCATCTCGAGCACGGCGTGCTACTCGTCCCGGATGTGGATCATTCCCGGTGACGTGCAGGTCCGCGAGGACGGCGACGCGCTCTACATCATCAGGGCGGACCTGTCGGTCAAGGCCAAGGCGGAGCGGGTCGCGGGCATGTCGTGCACCCCGGACCCGGCCGCCAACACGCGCAACGAGCAGCTCGAGCAGAAGATGATCGTGCCGAAGGTCATCGAGGCGGTCAACAAGGATCCGGAGTACGCCCCGCTGCGCCGCGCCTTCCTGGCCCGCGTCATCGCCCAGTGGATCCGCAAGCGGAACCAGGAGGGGCACCGCACCTCGTTCGACGGCCTCCTCGACACCGGCGACCTCGGCCCGGCGAAGCTGCAGGGCACCTGGAAGCCGCGGCAGGTCTTCGACGACTACGTCAAGTCGATCCGGAGCGGGGAGTTCACCTACGAGCAGCCGAGCCCGGACGGCCGGTCGATCCTCAAGATGACCTTCGGCGGCGTCGACTTCAGCAAGCTGGACCCGGCCCGGCTCAGCGCCGCGCAGATGGACCAGCGGAGCCCGCGTCTCGCGCAGACCGTGCAGGCGTCGCAGAACGACCCCACGGCCGCCTCCGACGGGACGATCTGGCTGGGCGAGACGGCCGAGGCCGCCGACAACGGCCTGCTGGACCGGACGGTCGGGACGCTGCGCTCGTTCACCACCGGGCGCAACGGCATCCTGATCATCATCGCCGTCGGCCTGGTCATCGTCATGTTCGGCTTCCGCCTTCCCGGCCGCAAGCGCCAGGCGTCGCCATGAGCGCCTCGGTGGTCAGCGCGGGAAGACGCCGAGTTCGGCCAGGTGCGGGGTGAGGCCGGGAGGCAGTTCGGCCATGGCCGCCACCTCTTCGGCGGAGGAGAAGCCGCCCAGGTCGTGGCGGAGCGCGACGATGCGTTCGGCGTGCTCGGGGGTCATGCCGGGGATGGTCATGAGGGCGGACGCGGGGGCGTGGTTGATGTCGACGAGCCCGCCGTCGTCGTAGGTGCGCGGCAGGTCGGGACGGCCGATGCGCATCTCCAGCGCCATCTGGGGGGAGTCGCGGGCGATGCCGGCCGCGTGGACCCGCAGCGCGCGGCGGTGCTCGGCCTCCATCCGCGCCCGTTCGAGGGCGTTGCGGGGCGCCGAACCCTCGAAGACGCGGCGGCGGACGGCCAGGGCGTGGCACGTTCCGGCCAAGGACGACAGCAGCCAGGTCACGACGAAGACGGCGTCCTCGGCGGTGCCCTCGGCGCTGTCGGACGTGGCGAGCATGATCCACGCGAAGGCGAAGTAGGGGATCAGCGCCAGCCAGTGCCACGCCGATTTCAGGCGGGCGGCGGCGATTCCCATGGTGAGAGGGGTCGCGAGCCCCAGGGTGTAGATCGGGCTGAGCGCCCACACGTAGCTGACGATCTTCCGTGCCGGCCCCGGCTGCGGCCTCGGCTCCATCTGTGTCATGGCCCCGTCCCCTCGGTCGCTGTCTCTGGGACGTGGCGCGGGGCCCGGCGGTTCACGACGCCGGACGGCGGGCGCGGTGCCGCTGCTCGCGACCCGGCGCTCGCCGGTCCGGGCCTCAGCGCTTGTAGCGCTTCTGCTAGGGGCCCGGCGGTCACAAGCAACGATGCCCCTAGTGGCCTGCTACCTGCGGAAACTGTGTTTGCGCATAATGGGCAATGTTTGACATTGGGGGAGTGTGATGTGCCCTGGATGTGCCCTACCCGCCGCGCCCAGGACGCGCGCCTCGCACGAGCCATTGCCAAGACCTACGGCCGTCGCGTCGCGCCCCGCATGGCCCGCCTCGCGTGGCGCCGCGCCATGGCCGGATGGTGACAGCGCCCGCACCCGGTGAACTCGCCGACGAGGCCGCACGTCACACGAGCGTCCCCAACCCCCTGGAGGCCCCCGTGTACGGACCCCCGCCCGGTCCATCGCCCGCGCCACCAGCAGCTCCCCCACCCAGTACGCCGGCCGCCGCACCGCGACCCACGGCCCAACAGATCGTCGCCCGGCTCGAGACGCTCTACCCGCTGCCGGAGCCGCGGGACAACACGCATTCGTGCGCGCCCGCATGCCGCGGACTGATCACGACCGACGCCGTCAGCGTCTACGACTGGCGCGAGGAGACGTCCGCAAAGCGCTGGGCTACCTCGGCCGGGAAGAACGCCGAGCGCGTCGGCCTTACATCCTGTCGTTCGCCCGGCGCCGAGCAGGCGATGACCTCACAGGAGGCACGGGACAAGATGGCCGCCGAGGTGAAGCGGATGCTGTCAGCCCCATGACGCGGTTCGGTCCTGCGCCTTGCTCCGGTACGAGTTGGCTCCCGCAGGTCCGCGGACGGTGGCACGATCTGGACGGGTACATGGCGTACACGGTCGGGCAATGTGGAGAGGCGACCGTGTGAGCAAACCATCCACCTGCTCGGGGGGTCACCCTTGGATGAGATCAGCACCATCGGCAGGCGCGTGTACGAGTTCCGCGAGGCCCGCGGCATGTCCCGCGCCGAGTTGGCCGACGCCGTCGGATACTCCGTCGAGTGGCTCAAGTCCGTCGAGATCGGCCGACGGGCCCTCGACCGGTACTCCGTCATCACGGCACTCTCCGATGCGCTCGACGTCCACGTCGTCTCCCTGCTGGGCGTGCCGCACCAGGGCGGGACGGCCGAGCAGCAGCGCGCGCACATCGCCATCCCGCGCCTGCGGCGGGTGCTGCTGCGCGCCGAGATGCCGCCCCGCCCGGGTGGCGCACCGCTTCCACTTGAGGACCTGCGCAACCGGGTGAGCCGGGCCCACCGGCAGCGCAGGCACGCCCGCTATGGCGACCTTGCCACCGACCTTCCGCAGTTGCTCGACGACGCTGCGGCCACGGCCGTAGCGCTCGACGGGAGCGACCGGGAACGCGCGTTCGGCATGCTGGCCGAGGCCCGCCACGATGCGGCCATGGCGACAAAGAAGCTCGGGTACGTCGACCTGGCCGGCATCGCGGCGACGCAGGCCGTGCGCGCGGCCAGCGCGTCGGGTGACCCGATGCTCGTCACGGCGATGGTCTGGACGCAGGCCGAGGTCTACATGTCCGCCGGCGCGGTCGACGAGGCACATGAGATCACCACGCAGCAGATCGACCAGCTTGACCCGCTGCTCGCCGATGCGGACCCCGGTACCTGGTCGCTGTGGGGGACGCTGCATCTGGTCGAGTCGGTAATCCAAGCGCAGTGGCGCCGGCGGGAGGAAGCGGCCGCGCACCTGGTGGAGGCGGCCGACGCCGCCGACCGAGTGGGCGCCGGCGTGAGCGAGTACCAAACCGAGTTCGGGCCGGGGAACAAGGCGATCCACGCCGTGCACGTCGCGCTCGAGCTCGGCGAGGGCGGGGAGGCGCTGCAGCGGATCGCGGGCGTGGACATGTCGAGCCTGCCGAAGGAGCGCAGGGCGCGGCACGGCGTGGACCGGGCGCTCGCACGGAGCCGGGACGGCGACGACGAGGCGGCCATGGAGGAGCTGATGAAGGCCGACAAGGTCGCACCCGAGTGCGTGCGGAACCATCCGATCACGCATGAGCTGGTCGCGACTGCCGCGCAGCGGTCCAGGGTGGTGAAGGAGCCGATCGCCGCGGCGGCCGAGACGCTCGGCATCCCGATCTGACCGGACCCGTTGAACGTGTGAGGGATCGGGTACACGGTGTACCCGGTCCCTCGTTTCATGTCCGGCAACGTGTGCCCTGTGACGCAGACAACAGCCACTGAGGAGGCCAAGGCCGGACTTCGTCGTGCGTTCCCGGGCTGGTCGATCATCCATACCAACCAGGGCAACTGGTGGGCAATCCGCCTGCCCGTGGTCGACCGGGCAACTGGCTGGCCCGAACAGCACCCGGTGTCCGAGGTCGAGGCCGACACCCCGGACGAGCTGCGCAACCGGTTGAACCGGCTGGCGATGACCGACGCCGAGATCCTACGGGAGCTCGGCCAGGCGCTGGCCGACGCGGGATGGCGTGTCGAGGTCCGCACGCACGAGCTGCCCGTGCGGCTGCGCGTCGTCCACCCGTCGCTGCCGGAGGTCGGCGACACGGTGAGGGTGGCATCGGACGAGCCGTGGTTCCGCTCGTCCACGGGCGCGCACATGGCCCGCTGCGACGACCTGCAGGGTGCCGTCGACTACATCGAGCGCGAGTGGCTCCTCAAGGGGGCGCCGTGAGCGACCAGGAGCGGGCACGTATCGGCCGAAAGGCAGTGGCGTTCGACGCGTTCCTGGACCACATGCCCACCGAGCGGAACCCCAAGGGCGGCGACAAGAACGTCTTCGAGAAAGCCCTGGACGTCCTCGCTGAGGAGCCGAAGAAGACCCGCCGCGCCAAGCCGACCAAGCCGGACGGCACATAGACCCCGCGGCCCCAGGCCGAGGCGCGCGCCTGGGGCCGCGGTTCCAACGTCGTACGGCCGTGCGGCCCTCCCGATCGTCACGCGGCCGTACGGCACGACGTGGGCCCCGGCCGGCCGAACCCTACGCGGAGGGGGGACGGCCGGGGCTCACAGGGGCGGCCGGTCGGGGAGCGGCTGGTCGCCCCACCCCGAGCGCGGGGCGGCCTGGCCGGAACGGTGCGGCAGCCGGGCCGCCCCGCACCAGCTCCTCACCCCGGCTTGCGGCGCGCGGCCGGGGGCGAGGTTCCAGTCGATGGAGCGCGCCCGACGGAAGGTGCACATGACCATCACCGCAGAACAGGTCCAGGCCGAAGCGACCGTGCCCCGGATGCTCTGGCTGGACCTGACCCGCAAGTGCCAGCTGTCCTGCTCACACTGCTACAACGAGTCGGGGCCCGGCGGCGACCACGGCACCATGACCGCCGAGGACTGGACGCGCGTCCTGGACCAGGCCGCCGTCTACGGCGTCGAGCGCATCCAGCTCATCGGCGGCGAGCCGACCCTCCACCCCGCCGCGATGCAGCTGGTCGAGCACGCCCTCGGCCTCGGCCTGCAGGTCGAGATCTACTCCAACCTGGTGTCGATCTCCGCGTCCTGGTGGCGGGTGTTCCAGCGCGAGGGCGTGTCGCTGGCCACCTCGTACTACTCCGACCACGCCGGGCAGCACAACGTGCTCACCGGTCGGCCGACCCACGCCCGCACCCGCGCCAACATCGTGCGGGCGGTCACCCGTGGCATCTCGATCCGCGTCGGGATCGTCGACACCGGCGACGGCCAGCGCGTGGACGAGGCCCGGCGCGATCTGGAGGCCATCGGGGTGCGCTCGATCAGGGTCGACATGGCCAGGCCCTTCGGCCGTGCCAGCGGCGGACAGGATCCGGACCCGGCCGGGCTGTGCGGCCGGTGCGGAAACGGGAAGGCCGCTGTCGGCCCGGACGGGTCGGTGTCGCCGTGCACGATGTCCACATGGATGCGCGTCGGGAACGTCCAGGACCAGGCGTTGCCCGATATCCTCGGCGGCGCCGCCATGGCAGAGGCCACCGCCGCCATCGGGGCCGTCGCGCATTCAGACGGGTGCGACCCCGACGACTCCGACGACGAGTGCAACCCGGGCTTCCCGGGCAGTGAGTGCAACCCCAGGAACTGAGGCGAGAATGACCAGCCTTCCCGGACCAGGATTCGAGGCGCTGATCCGTCCCCACACCGGTGACCTCGCCGAGATCGCCCCCACTGCGCGCGGGAACGGTTCCGCGTTCACGGGCCTCGTCGAGTGCGCCCTGGGGCCGTTCTTCATCAAGGCCGTGCCCAACCGGCCGGGCGGACGCCGCGACTCTCTGGTCCGGGAAGGACTGGTCAACCCGTTCGTACAGCCCATCTCACCCGCTCTGCGGTGGCGCGCCGAGGACGAGGCATGGCTGGCGCTGGGCTTCGAGGTCGTCAATGGCCGCCCCTCGGACTTCACCCCAGGGTCGCCGGATCTGCCCGCCATCGTCGACACCCTCAACAGGATCGCGGCGGTGGCGCTGCCGGACATCGCGCACGACTGGGTGGAGACCCGCTGGGGCCGGTACGCCGGCGGAGACGCCGGCCTGTTCCGCGGTGGCGCGCTGCTCTACACCGACATCCACGAGAGCAACCTGCTGATCGGCGACCGTGACACCTGGGCGGTGGACTGGGCGTGGCCCACCCGGGGTGCGGCGTTCATCGACCCGGCGATCCTGGTGGTGCAGCTGATCGCCGCGGGGCACGACGCCGAGGCCGCCGAGGAGTGGGCGAGCGGGTGCCAGGCGTGGAAGACCGCCGACTCGTCCGCGGTCAACGCGTTCGCTGCGGCCACGCTGCGGATGTGGCGTGAGCGTGTGGAGCGCTTTCCTGACACGACGTGGCTGAAGGCGATGCTGGTGGCAACTCAGGAATGGGTGGATCACCGAGGCATCGTGGTCGAATAGCACAACGCGAAACGCCCCCGCCCCCTGCCGACGAAGTGGAGGAGTGCGGGGGTGTCGCCATTCCTGCAGGGGGCTACTCGGACGTGCGGTCCGCCTTGTCGGGGGTGTGCGCCTCGACTTCGCTCGGGCGGCGCCTGGCCGAGCACATCAAGGCGCACCCTCCCGTCGACGTCACTCTGCCGTGGCGCAATCCCGAAGGCGGCAGGCGCATCACGGCCCGCCTTCTGTTCGTGCGCGAGGACGGCCGCCCCTGGCACCGCCAGACCTACACCTTCTCCTGGCACAAGGCCCGCCGCGCGGCCGGCGCCGAGGAGACGCCGGAGGATTTCCTCGAGCCCGCCGAGGACACAAGCCGCGTGCGGAGTGCCCTGGATGTGACCCCTGGCGGTACCCGATAATGCCCCGACGCAGGTCAGAGGCGAACCTCAGCGCTTGTAGCGCTTGCCGTGCATCATGTTGATCATCTGCAGGATGCGGGCCATCTCCTTCTCCGTCCGGTCGAAGGAGGTCAGGTTCATGGGCAGGTTGAACCGGGTCCGCGTGATGGCCTTGGTGCGGGCGAACTCGCGCAGCCCGTCCGCGCCGTGGATGCGGCCGAAGCCCGACTCGCCCACGCCGCCGAACGGCAGCGCCGCCACCATCGCGAAGGCGGCGAAGGCGTTGATGGAGGTCATGCCGGAGCGCATCCGCCGGGCGGCGTCCATCGCGCGGGCCTTGTCGCCGGAGAAGATCGTCCCGGCCAGGCCGTAGCCGGTGCGGTTGGTCTTCTCCAGCGCCTCCTCCAGGTCCTTCACCCGGTGCACGGTGATCGTCGGGCCGAAGGTCTCCTCGCACACGGCGGCGGAGTCGTCGGGCACGTCGGCCAGGACCACCGGCTCCACGTACGGCTTGCGGACCGACTCGGCGCCGCCCACGACCGCCCGGCCGCCCTTGTCGAGGGCGTCCTTGATGTGCCGCTCGATGATGTCGAGCTGGCCCGGCATGGTGATCGGGCCGTAGGCGGCCTCCCGGTCGAAGCCGGGGCGCAGGTCGCGGGCGCGCCGGGTGAGGGCGTCGAGGAAGCGGTCGTAGGCCCGGTCGACGACGTAGATGCGCTCGACGCCGATGCAGGTCTGCCCGGCGTTGGACATCGCGCCCCACAGCGCGGCGTCGGCGGCCGCGTCCAGGTCGGCGTCGGCGTCGACGATGCAGGCGTCCTTGCCGCCGCACTCGGCCACGATCGGGGTGAGGTTGGCCGCGCACGCGGCCATGACCTTCTTGGCGGTGCGCGCCGACCCGGTGAAGGCGATCTTGTCGATGCCGGGGGAGGCGGCCAGCGCCGCGCCGGTGTCGCCGAGGCCGGTGACGGTCTGCAGGACGGGCTGTTCGGGGACGACCCCGGCGACCAGTTCGGCCAGCAGCACCCCGACGCCCGGGGTGAACTCCGACGGCTTGAACACCACCGCGTTGCCGGCGGCGAGCGCGTAGGCGATGGAGCCCATCGGGGTGAAGATCGGGTAGTTCCACGGGCCGATCACGCCGACCACGCCGAGCGGCTGGTACTCCAGCACGGCCTTCTGGTTGAGCGAGGCCACCCCGGGGTGGACGCCGCGCGGGCCGAGCACCTTGCGGGCGTTGCGGGCGGCCCAGTCCAGGTGCAGGATCGCCATGATGGTCTCGAGCTGGGCGTCCTGGACCGGCTTGCCGGTCTCCTGGTGGATGAGCTCGGCCATCCGGTTGAGGTTGCGGGTCAGCGCGCCCTTGATGTTGAGCAGCCGGAGCCGGCGCTCCTTCCAGCCCAGCGCGCTCCACCAGGCGGCGGCGGCGCGGGCGCGCTCGATCGTCTCGTCCACCGCGGCGGCGTCGTGTACCGGGTGCTCGGCGACGACCTCGCCGGTGGCCGGGTTCAGCGAGGCGAACGTCGCGGGGCTCTCCGTGGCCACGGACATGTGGGACCTCCCGGGATGCGCTTCGGCGAGAGCTCAGTAAGCGGATACTTGCACAGCTTACCGGCTAGTACATCACCTTATTGGACGCGCTGCCGATGGAACGTGGCAGTCGCGGCGCCCCGGGCGGCCCCCCCCGGTCTCACCGGGCGTCGGGGATCCAGCTCCCGTGGAAGCCGGCCGGGACGCGGCGCGGCAGCCGCACCGACGCCACCCGCGACAGGTCCGAAGCGTCCAGCACCAGCAGCTCCGAGCCGTCGCCGGACGTGTCGGTCACGATCGACATCAGCCAGCCCTCGTCCTCGCCCCGCGCGCCCTCCGCCGGGACGAACGCCGCCTCGCCCGGGATCAGCCCCGGCCCCGGCGCGTGCTCCGCCGACGACCCGCTCCGCAGGTCGTACTTGACGATCGAGTCGCCGGTCACCGTGTAGAGGTAGCGGTGCTCCAGCCCCGTGCGGGCGTCGTCGTGCCTGGGGAACTCCACGCCCCGGTCGTCGAGCGCCTCCTCGGCGACCTTCCCGCCGGACGGGTCGAGCGTCCACCGGTGCAGCCGCGCCACGCCCTGGACCGAGGCCACGGTCACCGTCTCGTGCGCGGGCAGGCCGCCGGTCGTCGCCCACACCTTGTCGAAGTCGCCCGGGGTGTAGCGCGCCGCGTCGAGCACCACCCGTCCGGCCTCGTCCTCGTGGGCGTTGCCGACGTGGAAGACGTAGCACGGGTCGATGTCGAACCAGCGGACCTCGCCCGCCCGCTCCGGATCGCGCGGCATCACGCCGAGCCGGGCGCCGTAGCCGTCGTCCCAGCGGTACGGCATGAGGCCCCGCTCGACCAGCTCCAGGTCGAACACCAGTGGCAGGTCCAGCCACACCACGTGGTTCTCGGTGATCGCGAAGTCGTGCATCATCGTGCCGCCCGGGACGTCGATCTCCCGGCTCTCCACCAGCTCGCCGTCCGCGCTCAGCCGGTGGTAGGTGAGGTAGGGCGGGACGAAGCCGTACCCGAAGAACAGCAGCTCGCCGGTCCGCGGGTCCTCCTTGGGATGCGCGGTCATCGCGCTGGTCAGCCGCCCGCCGAAGTCGCACGGCCCGACGGTGTCGAGCTCGGGCGTCAGCTCGTAGGGGAAGCCCACCTCGATCAGCGCGTAGATCTTCTCGTTGAACGGGATCACGTGCGTGTTGGCGGTGACCGCGGCCCGGTCCACCTCGAAGCCGGCGCCGACCAGCTGCGCGCCGTGGGTGAACTGCCTGGTGCGGACCCAGCGGTTGCGGTACCACTCGGCGCGGCCGCCGCGGAGCCTGATCCCGTGCACCATGCCGTGCCCGGAGAACCAGTGCCGGGTCTCCTCGCCGGGACGGGGGTTGGGGCCGTTGCGGAAGTAGCGTCCCGCCAGCTCGGCCGGGAGGGCGCCGGTGACGGGGAGGTCGACGGCGTCGATCTCGTCGGGGACGGGGGCCATGTGCCCGTCCATCCAGAGGGGGCGGGACGCGGTCGGACCGTTCATTGCTACCTCCTCGACATGTCACTATCGACAGGTCAAAAGTAAATTCTTCCGAAGTGACATGTCAATACTGACAAGTGGAGGCACGAGAACGCCCGGCCGTCCAACGTGCGCGGCCGGGCGTGCGCGGGGGAGCGAAGGAGCGTCAGTCGTTCCAGAACTGGTCTTAGTCGTTCCAGAACTGGAAGAGGGCGAAGCCGGTGCCGATCGGGGAGACGTCCAGGGAGACGCTGCCGGCGTTCAGGGAGAGCCCGAACGGGAACTCGTCCAGGCCGATCGCGCCCGCGATCCCGTAGGTGACGTCGAAGAACGCCTCGTTCACCGGCGGCACCAGCCACAGCATCGTCAGCAGCGCCAGGAACACGTAGCCGCCGTACTCGTTCGCCTTCACCACCCACCGCTTCGGCAGGTACGGCTCCACGATCCCGAAGCCGTCCAGGCCCGGAATCGGCAACAGGTTGAGAACGGCCGCCGTGACCTGCAGGAACGCCAGGAACGCCAGCGCCGCCCAGAACACCCCGTGCGGCCGGTCCGCGAAGTTCTTGAAGATGACCGCCAACATGATCGCGAACAGCACGTTCGTCAGCGGCCCCGCCGCCGACACCAGGCTGTGCCGGATCCGCCCGGCGATCGCGCCCCGGTCGATCCACACCGCCCCGCCCGGCAGCCCGATCCCGCCCAGCAGGATGAACAGCACCGGGATGCCGAAGCTCAGCAGCGGATCGGTGTACCTGGCCGGGTTGAGGGTGAGGTAGCCGCGGGTCGCCACGCTGTGGTCGCCCGACCGGTACGCCAGGTAGGCGTGCCCGAACTCGTGCAGGCACAGCGACAGCACCCACGCGGCCAGCACGAAGCCGAACACCGCGACCCGGGCCGGGGTGGAGGCCATCGCCCCGTACCGCCAGGCGACCAGGCCGCACAGCACGGTGATCCCCACGATCGCGAGGAACACCGGGCTCGGCCGGATCGAGGACCGATCCCGCATGTGGTGTACCGTCCCCATTCCGGTTCCTCTTCCCGCCTGCTCCGGGCGCCGTCGCGCGTCCCCTCGTCCTGCCTGATCTTCGACGCTACCGCCTCCGCCGAGCGCCGGAGCCGCTCCCGGCGGCTCACGGGCCCGCGATCACCGGGACCACGTAGGTGTGCAGGAACCGGCGCTGCGCCGCCGGCTCCCGGTCCCGGTCCATCACGATCAGCGAGGTGATGATCCGGAACAGGAACTCCACCGTGCCCTCCACGTCGATGTCGGCCCGCAGCATCCGGCGTCGCTGCGCCGTCTCGAAGTGCGGCCGGACGTAGTCGCAGCACACCGCCAGCACGTGCTCGGCCGCCCGCGCCACCGCCGCCTGCATGTGCCCGGCGGTCTCCGGCACCAGGAACGCGGCGGTCGCCGGGCGCTCCCGGACGTAGGCGATCGCGTCCATGGTGCCCTCCACCACCGCCTCCGGCACCGAGCGCTCGCCGCGCAGCCGCTCGGCCAGCCGGTCGAGGAAGCGCCGCAGGTCGCGCAGCACCACCGCCATGATCAGTTCGTCCCGGCCCCCGGTGACGCTGCGGTACACCGTCGCCCGCGACAGCTTCGCGGCGGCGGCGATGTCCTCGACCGTCGTCTTGGCCACGCCGAACCGGGCGAAGCACTCCTCGGCCGCGTCGATGATGCGCTCGCGCGTGGTGTCGGTGGTCGCCGGGGGCATGCCTTGCAGATTACCGGGCGCCGTAGGCGCGGAGCGCGACCTCGTCCCCGGCCGTCACCAGCGCCTTGGTGAGGAAGAAGCGGCCCGTGGCGTACTGCCGGTCGGTCGCGGTGCGCAGCCGGAAGTCGGCCTCGCCGGTGAGCTTCCCCATGATCGAGGTCGCGCCGGTGGCGGTGTCGACCGCCACGAGCCGGGGCGGGTCGCCGCCCTCCCCGGCCGTCCTGGGCTGGGCGGCGACGAGCCGGGCGCCGTCCATCGCGATAGGGAACAGGTGGTTGCCGTCGGGATTCCGGGTGCTCCACCGGATACGGCCGGTGGCCAGGTCGAAGGCGACGACCGGCGCCGCGCGGAACCCCTTGGCCGGCGGGCGGCCGTCCCGCCGGACGTAGAGGGTGTCGCCGGTGACCACGACGTTGGTGCAGCGGGTGGGGTCCTGCACGACGATCGTGCAGTCCACCGCGAACCTGCCGGCGTCCAGGCTCGTGACCTGCCTCCCGGACGCGTCGAGGACCACGAACCGCCACGGCCGCTCGCTCGCGCCGTCGCCGGAGCGGAGCCCGATGACGGCGGGACGGCTCGACAGCATCGCCCCCACCGCGTAGCCCGGGGGAACGTCGTAGCTCCAGAGGAGACGGCCGCTGCCCGGATCGAGCCGGTGCACGCGCCGGGCCCGCCCCCGGTCGCAGGACCGTCCGGCCAACAGCACCGGACCGCCCACAAGACCCTTGAACGCGCAGTCCGCGCCCTCACTGCTCCACAGCGGACGGCCGTCGTCCAGGCGGAACGCGGAGACGCCGTAGAGCCGGTCCACGACCACGGTGCCCTCACCGATGACGACCTGGCCCGAGCCGGAGCGGCCGGCGCCGATCGGCCGTTCCCACACCTTCGTCCCGGCCCTCAGGTCGATCACGGCGACCTGCTCGCAGCGCCCCTTCTGGCCGAACTGGACCGCGACCCTGTCTCCGGCGGGCCGGGCCGAGGCCGCGCACACCGTGCCGGACAGCGGCACCGTCCAGCGCGGGTCGCCGGTCGCGGCGTCGTGGCCGGTCACGTCCCGGGCCCGGGTGATCGCCAGCGTCGGCCCGGTCGCCCAGGTCGTCGGCCGCACCGAACCGCCCTGGCCGATCGTCCGGCCGTCGAGGCTCCACAGCAGCGAATCGTCGCGGACGAGCGCGTGGACCAGGCCGAATCCGGCGGGCAGCAGCAGGAGGACCAGCACGACGGCGAGTATCCGGTTCCGTCCGGAAGTGCCCCGCCCGCGTGGATTCATCCCGGGCAGACTAAACGACCCGTGGACTAAACGACCCGTGGACTAGAAGAGCGTGCCCTCGTGCTCGATGCCGCGCAGGGCGTCGTAGTCGAGCGTCACGCACCCGATGCCCCGGTCGGTGGCCAGCACGCGCGCCTGCGGCCGGATCTCCTGCGCCGCGAAGATTCCGCGGACCGGCGCCAGATGCGGGTCGCGGTTGAGCAGCTCCAGGTAGCGGGTCAGCTGCTCCACCCCGTCGATCTCGCCGCGCCGCTTGATCTCGACCGCGACCGTGGCCTGGTCGGAGTCCCGGCACAGGATGTCCACCGGGCCGATCGCGGTCGGGTACTCGCGGCGGATCAGCGACCAGCCGTCGCCCAGCGTGGTGATGTGCTCGGCGAGCAGCTCCTGCAGGTGCGCCTCCACGCCGTCCTTGACCAGGCCGGGGTCCAGGCCGAGCTCGTGGCTGGAGTCGTGCACGATCTCGTTGACGGTCAGGATCAGCCGCTCGCCGGACTTGCCGTGCGTGACCGTCCACCGGGCGATGGCGCCGTTCTCCTCGTACGGCTCCTCGCGGAGCGTGCACGGCGGGTTCATCCAGTTCAGCGGCTTGTACGCGCGGTCGTCGGCATGCACGCTCACGCTGCCGTCGGCCTTGATGAGCACCAGTCTGAGGGCCATCGGCAGATGGGCGGTGAGCTTGCCGGCATAGTCCACGCTGCAGCGGGCGATTACGAGACGCACGAGGCCCCACCCTATTGACTCCCGGGCCTGCTCGTGCGGAGCTTCCGCTCGTCTAAGCCGTTCCCAGGCATCGCCTAGGACGTTCCACACCGGGCCTGAGGCATCTAAGGCGCTCTAGGCCGCCTAGATAGGGCTTAGTCCCGATGTGGGGGCACCCGCCTTAGAACGAACCTTGATGATGTCGGGCCGAGTGAGTGGCCCGCAGCCAAGGAGGGGCGATGTTCCACAACGACATCATGTACTCGGTGATGCAGGAGCGTGCCCGTGACAAGCGGGCCGAGGCGAAGAACGCTCGCGACATCAACGTGTTCCGCAGGGCCCGGAAGTTCTGGGCGGAGGAGGCCGCGCAGCTCCCCGAGCAGCGCGGACCCCGCCGGGGCGCGCGTGCCCGGGGCGCGGCGCCGGCCGCCGGTCGCTGAACCGGACGGCTGTCAAGCCCTGGAATTCTCACGGAGGCGTGGTTAGCGTCACGGGTGGTGGGTGCTCATCACAGTCGGTGAAAGGAACCCCGATGTCCCTTGACGTGACCCCCGAACTCCTCGAGACGGCGCAGCAGGGCGAGGTCGACGACGCCGCGTTCGTCGAGTGCATCCGGTCCTCCCTGCCCTACGCCTGGGAGATGATCAGCGGTCTGGTGGCGCGGCTGCAGGTCGACGGCGGCGAGTTCGCCGACAACCTGACGCCGCCGCCGGACGAGCAGGCGCGCGGCCAGCTGCTGCGGGTGCTGGCCAGCGACGCCATGCGCGGCACGCTGGAGCGGTACTTCGGCGTGAAGCTGGCCTTCCAGAACTGCCACCGCGTCGCGGTCTTCCCCACGGGCGATTCGGCGTCGTACCGGACGTTCGTGACGGCGCGGGAGCAGATCCTCAACCAGTCTCCCGAGCTCCGCGACTGCTGAGCGGGACCTGTCGTACGGGCCGTCACCGCCGGAAGAGCCTCCGGCCGGTGACGGCCCGGCCGCGTTCTCAGGGGGCGATGCCGGCCCGCACGAGGGGGAGGACCTCCTCGCCCAGGCGGGCGATGTTCTCCAGCGTGGCGCCGTCGGATCCGGCCCCTTCCACCATGAGGACGAGGTGCCTGATCCCGGTGCGCCGCACGGTGCCGATCATCGCGTCGGCGCAGTCCCGCGGCGACCCGACCGGATGCAGGTCGCAGAGTTTCCGGGTGTAGTCGAGCGGGTCCTGCCGGGTCCGGGGACGGTCGTCCACCGGCACGTAGCCGTCCAGGCCGGGGCCCAGCCAGCGCGGCATCTCGCGCAGCAGCGTCGCCACCGCCTCCCCGCGGCTGCCGGCCACCTGCGCGAGATGGGTGGAGACGTGCGGCAGCCCCGGCCGGCCGTGCCGTGCGAGCGCCGCGGCCTTCTCCTCGTCGCCGACGTGCATGCCCAGCAGCATCGGCAGCCCGCGCTCGGCCGCGAGCCGCTCGGTCTCCGGCGAGGTGGCCGCGACCGCGATCGGCGGCGGCGCCTGGAGCCTCGGCACGACGGGCACCTCGCGGAAGGTGAAGTGCCCGCCCGTCCAGCCGAGGCGTTCGGTGCCGCTCAGCCAGGCGGTCAGCAGGTCAAGGGACTCGGCGAACCCGTCCTCGTAGCGGGACAGCCCGGTGCCGAACACCTCCAAATCCCGCCACGGCCCGCCGCGTCCCACGCCGAGGCGGAACCGTCCGCCGGAGACGAGGGAGAGCAGCGCGGCCTGCTCGGCGAGGGCCACCGGATGCTGGCTCGACAGGACGCTGACGGCCGTGCCGACGTGCACGCGGCGGGTGAGGCCGAGCAGGTGCCCGGCCAGCGTGGCGGCGGACGGCACGACGCCGTACGCCATGAAGTGGTGCTCGGCCAGCCACACGTCGTCGAAGCCGGCGCGTTCCGCGGTGAGGGCCGCCTCGACCGTGCGGGCGAGGGCGGCGGCGTCGTCCTGGCCCGGGAAGCGGGCCGCGAGAAGGAAGATTCCAAAGCGCACGCCCCGGTCCTACCCGGCCTCGGGGGGCCCGCGGCGCTCTGCGAGACTGCGGGGCATGACTGGTGGTTCGTTCAGCAGGGTCGGGGTCGTCGGGCTGGGCACGATGGGCGCGGGCATCGCCGAGGTGCTGGCCCGCGGTGGCCTGGCGGTCGTGGGAATCGAGGTGGACGCGGGCGCGCTCGAACGCGGCCGCGGCCACCTGGAGGGGTCGACCGGACGCGCCGTCAAGCGCGGCCGGCTGACCGAGGAGGCCCGCGCCGAGATCATCGGCCGGGTGCGCTTCTCCACCGACTTCGCCGACCTGGGCGACTGCGACCTGGTGATCGAGGCGGTCCCGGAGCGGCTGGACCTCAAGCGGAAGGTGTTCGCCGAGCTCGACCGGGTGTGCCGGGACGACGCGGTGCTGGCGACCAACACCTCCTCGCTGTCGGTCACCCAGATCGCGGCCACCACCGGGCGGCCCGCCAAGGTCGTGGGCGTGCACTTCTTCAACCCCGCGCCGGTGATGCGGCTGGTCGAGGTGATCGGGACCGTGCTCACCGAGCCGGGCGCGGTGGAGCGGGTCGCCGACCTGGTGAAGGGCCTCGGCAAGACCCCGGTGACGATCGGCGACCGGGCCGGGTTCGTCGCCAACCGGCTGCTGTTCGGCTACCTGAACCAGGCGGCGAACATGCTGGAGTCCGGGCACGCCACCCGCGACGACATCGACACGGCGATGACGGCCGGCGCCGGGCTGCCGATGGGGCCGTTCACGCTGATGGACCTGATCGGCCTGGACACCTGCCTCGGCGTGCTGGACGCGGTCTACGACGAGACGCGCGACCAGCGGCACGCGCCCTCGCCCGTCCTTTCGGAACTGGTGCGGGCGGGCCTGCTGGGACGCAAGACCGGCCGCGGCTTCTACTCCTACGGCAAGAAGGACGCCGAGCCCGAGGCGGCGGCGGAGGCCGCGGAGCCGCCGGTCGTCGGGATCGTGGCCGCCGGCGCGGGCGCGGCCGGGTTCGCCGCGGCCGTCGCCGAGCGCGCCGCGGGCGGGCGCGTCCACCTGGTCGCCGCGGGCGACGACGCCCGCGCCGAGGTGGAGAAGGCCCTGCAGGAGAGCGGGGGCGCGGGCGTGGCCGGCATCGGCACCGACCCGGCCGACCTGGCGGGCTGCGACCTGATCATCATCGAGGCCGGGGCCGGCACCGGGTTCCAGGAGGCGGTCGCGGGCGCGGCCAAGCCTGGCGCGGTCCTCGCCGTCACCGACCCGCTCGTGCCGGTGCTGCCGCAGGCGCTCGCCACCGGCCGTCCCGCCGACGTGGTCGGGCTGCACCTGCCCGAGGCCGGGAGCGGGCTGGCCGAGATCGCGACCACGGCGGCCTGCGGCGACGGCGTCGCCGACCGGGCCGCGGAGCTGGTGGCCGCGCTCGGGCTGGTCCCGGTGCGGTGCCGCGGCCGGGCCGGGTTCATCGTGGACGCGCTGCGCTTCCCGTACCTGAACGACGCCGCGACGATGCTGGAGACCGGCTACGCCGACGGCGCCTCGATCGACGCGGCCATGACGCTGGGCTGCGGCTACCCGTCCGGGCCCGTCGCGGACCTGGGACGGCTCGGCGCGGACCGCGCGGTGACCGTGCTGCGGGCGCTGCACGAGGAGCGCCACGAGCCCGCGCTGGCGCCCGCGCGGATCCTGCGGGAGCACGCCGCGGCAGGGCTTCCGGTGGGCTGAGCCGGTGGGCTGAGGAGACGGGCGGGCGTGGCCGATCCCGGCCGCCCGCCCTCCTATCCTGGTGGCCATGAGCCCGCGCAAGAATCGCCGTGAAACGCCGGATCCCCGACCCTCCGGCGGCGGCGGTTCCGCGCTCTGGTCCCAGCGGACGGAGGAGGGCGCCGACGGCGACTGGAATGTCCGCACGATCGCCGGGGCCAACGCCACCAAGGCGTACCGCTGCCCCGGCTGCGACCAGGAGATCCCGCCGGGCGTGGGGCACGTGGTGGCCTGGCCGGCCGACGGGCGGGGCGACGCCGACGACCGGCGGCACTGGCACCGCCCCTGCTGGCAGGCCCGCGACCGCAGGCGGCCGCGCACGCGGCGCTCCCGCGACGCCCCCCCGCCACTGAGCCGTCCCGCGCGGCCCGCCGTGCGGTTCCGACCCGACCGAGCGACGCAGGACGAAGGAGAGCGATGGGGGAGATCCGGGCGAGCACCGTGCTTCCGGCCCGGCGTGAGGCGATCACGCTGCACACCGGCGACGGGCTGGAACTGGTCGGCGAGCTGGCGCTGCCCGCCGACCGGCCGCCGGTGGCCACGCTGGTCTGCCTGCACCCGCTGCCGACGGCCGAGGGCATGATGGACAGCCACGTCCTGCGCAAGGCCTCGTACCGGCTGCCCGCGCTCGCCGGGATCGCGGTGCTGCGCTTCAACACGCGCGGGACGACGTCCGTGCACGGCACCAGCCAGGGCGAGTTCGGCGGCGGCGAGACCGAGCGGTTCGACGTGGCGGCGGCGCTGGAGTACGCCGAGTTCAACGATCTGCCGCATCCGTGGCTGCTGGGCTGGTCGTTCGGCACCGAGCTGGCCCTGAAGTGGGGCCGCGACCCGCTGGTGGAGGGCGCGATCCTGCTGTCGCCGCCGCTGCACCGCGCCGGTGACGCCGACCTCGACGCCTGGGGCGAGGACGGGCGGCCGGTGGTGGCGCTGGTGCCCGAGTTCGACGACTACCTGCGCCCGGCCGAGGCCAGGGAGCGGTTCAAGCGGATCCCGCAGGCCGAGGTGGTCGCGGTGGACGGCGCCAAGCACCTGTGGGTGGGCGAGCCGTACGTCCGGATCGTGCTCGGCGAGATCGTGAAGCGGGTCGCGCCGGACGCCTGGCCGCTGCCCGCCGAATGGGACGGCCCCACCGTCCAAAAGGAGCAAAAGGGGCAATAAACCCGGGCGACCGATCACGGCCACACTCCCCGCCCGACCCCGATCACGGGTGACGATTGCGTAGCCGTCACGTGGACGGCCGCCTTCCGCGGCCGCACGAGGGGAGGACCACGCCGCCATGACCGTGCAGCTCTACGCGAGGGACATCGGGGCCGGAACGCCGCTGGTGCTGCTGCACGCCTTCCCCCTGTCCTCGTCCATGTGGCTCGCCCAGCGCGAGGGCCTGGCCGGCCGGTTCCGCGTGATCACCCCGGATCTGCGCGGCTTCGGCGGCTCACGGCTGGGCGACGGCGAACCCTCGGTCGACGCCATGGCCGACGACGTCGCCCGGCTGTTCGCGCGGACGGGACTGTCCCGCGCGGTCGTCGGCGGGCTGTCCCTGGGCGGCTACGTCGCGATGGCCCTGTGCCGCCGCCACCCCGACCTCGTCCACGGCCTGCTGCTGGCCGGCACCAGGGCCGGCGCCGACACCGACGACGTCCGCGGGACCCGGCTCCGGCAGGCCGAGCGGCTCGAACGCGACGGCGACGTGACCGTCCTCCTCGACGAGGTCCTGCCCGACCTGGTCGGGCCCACCACCTTCCAGCAGCGGGCCCTGGTGTACGGGCGGGTGCGCGGGCTCGTCCAGTCCACCCCGGCGGCCGCCGCCGCGTGGGCGCAGCGGGCCATGGCGGCGCGCGGCGACGCGTCCGGGACGCTGCGCGAGCTGAACGTCCCCGCCCTGGTCATGGTCGGCGACGAGGACGCCCTCGCCACCGAGGCCGACGCGCGGGCGGTGGCCGAGGCCCTGCCCAACGCCGAGCTGACGGTCGTCCCGCGCGCCGGGCACCTGTGCGCGGTCGAGCAGCCCGACCTGTTCAACCAGGCCGCCGCCGAGTTCGCCGCCGCCCTGGCCCGCGCGCGCTAGCTCGATTTCGGCGCGCTAGATCGATTCCTGGCGCGGCATCCACACCTCGCGGATCACCAGCGAGATCGCCGCCGCGGTCGGGATCGCCAGCAGCGCCCCGATCACGCCCAGCAGCGCCGCCCCGATCAGCGCCGCCACCACCGTCACCGCGGGCTGGACGTCCACCGTCCGTTTCATCACCCGCGGATACACCAGGTAGTTCTCCACCTGCTGGTAGATCACGTAGAAGATCAGGCAGATGATCCCCTCCGGCAGCCCGGTGAGGAAGGCCACCAGCGTGACGATCACCGCCCCGATGGTCGCGCCGATCAGCGGGATCAGGTCGGTCACCGCCACGATCAGCGCCAGCGCCAGCGCGTACGGCACCCCGAGGATCTCCAGGAAGATGTAACTGGTGACCCCGGCGATGAACGCGATCGTGAACTGGCCGGCCACGTACCCGCCGATCCGGTCCAGGATCTCGTCGCCCAACAGCGCCACCCGGGCCCGCCGGGAGCGCGGCGCGAGCTGGTAGAAGAACGTCTTGATCTGCGGCAGCGAGCCCAGGAAGTACAGCGACAGGATCAGGATCGTCAGCGTCTGCACGGTGCCCGACAGCGCCTGCCGGCCGACCTCCAGGGCGCGCTCGGCGAGGGTCTGCTGGAAGTCCGAATCGTTGATCTTGGCCTGGACCTGCTCCAGCAGCTTGTACCGCCGGTCCCACTCGGCGATCTTCTGGTTGTTCTGCAGCTGCTCGATGTACTCGGGAACGCTCCTGGTCAGCGCCGTGATCTGCTCGGTCAGCGGCGGGACGAGCGAGGCCACGAACCCGGCGAAGAACAGCACCACCATCAGGAACACCACGGCGACCGCCCAGCCGCGCGACAGCCCGATCCGCTTCAGCCGCTCCACGGCCGGGTTCAGCCCGACCGCCAGGAACATCGCCACCACGATCGTGATGATCACCGACTGGGCGCTGGCCGCGGCGCGGACCAGCAGCCACGCGGTGATGACGCCGAGCGCGCCGGTGAAGCCGAACACGAACGGGTGCGCGTTGCCCAGCGGCTGGCCGGGCCGTCCGAACGGGAAGCGGTGGTCGACCCCGGCCTCGCGCTTGCGCTGCTCGATGTCGTGCGCGGGGTCGGGCGCGGTGCCGGAGACGGTGTCCTCCGTGACGGCCCCCTGTGCGATCTTCCCCTTCCCGATCGCGACGGGCAGGGGACGGTCGTCCTCGCTCTCGTCGTCGCCCTTGTCCTCTGTCTTGCGGGGAGGGTCGGGGATGTCGTCGGGGGGCGGCACGTCCCCCAGACGCACCGAACCGCCGGAGGGCACGGCCTGCAACGCCGCCTGCTCGACCGCGTCGTCCTGCGTGACCTGCTCGGGTTGCCCGGCCTGCCCGGCCTGCCCGGGTGGCTCGGCCTGCTCGGCCCGGTCGAGGTCGCCGGCCTGGTCGTCGGCCGGAGGGGACGGGGCGGGCACGGGTGGGCGCGGTTCGTCTCCCGCGCCTTCGGGAGCGGCAGGCCGGTCCTTGCTGGGGGGCTCGTCGGGCACGCCACTCTCCTCGTTCTCCGTCTATCTCCATCCGGGACGCGGACCCGGGACACAGAAAAGCCTAGAGGCAGTGAGCACCTCTAGGCTTTCCCGTCGTTCAGCGGCGGTCGTGCCCGGCCGCGCGGGCCGGGCACGGGCGGCTCACTCCTGCCACCAGTCCTCGTCGTCGTCCTCGGACTTCTTGGCCTGGGCGCCCTTGGCGGGCCCGGCGGCCTTGGCCGCGGGCTGCTTGGCCTGCGCCGGAGCGGCCGCGGGGGCCGGCTTCGGCTCGGGCGAGGACAGCGCGGGCTTCTCCGGCGGCGCGGTCAGCTCCTCGGCGCCGCCCATCGACGGCGCGACGCCGCCGATCAGCTGGCGCAGCTGGTTGAGGTGGCTGGTGATGCTGTCGCGCTGGCGGGTGAGCTCGTCCACCTGGCGCTGCGCGGCGGTGCGGACCCGGTCGGCCTCGGCCTTGGTCTCGGCGAGCAGCTGCTCGGCCTGCGACTTGGCCTCGGCGATGACCTGGTCGGAGTTCTTGCGCGCGTTCGCCATGAGCTGCTTGGCGTGCGAGTCGGCCTCGCGCCGCGTCTGCTCGGCCTGCTGGGTGGCCTTGGCGGCGCGCTGCTCGGCGGAGGCGGCGCGCTGCTCGGCCTCGGCGACCAGCTTCTGCGTGGCGGCCTGCGCGGCGGAGTGCCGCTCGGCGTCCTGCCGGTCGGCCTCCTCGCGGCGGGCGGCCAGCTGGATCTCGAACTCGGCCTCGGCCTGGGCGCGCTGGGCCTCGCTCTCCTCGAGGATGCGCTGGGCCTGGGCCCGCATCTCGTCGGCCTGCCGCTTGGCCGTGGTGAGGATCTCGTCGCGCTCGCGCTTGGTCGAGGCGCGCAGCTGGGCGACCTCGCGCTCGGTCGTGGTGCGCAGCTTGGCGATCTCACGCTCGGCGCTGGCGCGCTTCTCGGCGACCTCGTGGTCGGCGGTGGCGCGCAGCTTGGCGACCTCGCGCTCGGTGGTCGAGGTCAGCTCGTCGGCCTCGCGCCGCGCCGAGGTGCGGACGTCCTCGGCCTCGCGCTCGGCCGCGTTGCGCATCTCATCGCCCTCGCGCTGGGCGGTGGCGCGCATCTCGGACGCCTCGTTCTCGGTGGTGGCGCGGAGTTCGGCCGCGTCCACCTTGGCGGCGGCCTTGATCTCGTTGGCCTCCGACCGGGCGGCCTGGACGAGCTCGGTGGCCTGCTCCTCGGCGAGCCGGAGCAACTGCTCGATGCGGGCGCCGAGACCGGAATAGGTCGGGCGTTCCTGCTCCTGCAGCTGGCGATGCGCGTCCGACAGCTCCCGCTGCAGGGCCTGGGTCGATTCACGCGCCTGCCGGACCTCGTTGTCGAGCTGTTTGATGTGCTCGTCGACCTGGTGCCGGTCGTAGCCGCGGAGCACCACGTCGAACTCGCGTGGGGGCGTGTCTTCGAAGAAGTTGCTGAGCTGGGCGTCGATGTCGGACTGCATGTGGCTCAATCCTGATGTGACGGGGCTACGGGTGGTTCCGGGGACCGGTTGATCGCCTGGCTTTGTCGGCGCACGGCCCCAGACCTCTTCCGGCGACAGAAGCGTACTCCGCGAGCTGCCGTGTTGGGGGCTCATCTTGACGCGCTGCGCATTTTGTCGTGTTTGTAAAGTCGCCGCTGACCTCGCGGGGGCCGCGAGGCCCCACGTGCAAATGCACCAGACGTGCCCGAATCGCTACACACCGACACGCCCAAACCCGGCGGTTAGCCGTGTGATATCGAACACGTCACGATCCAGGGCCGACCGGGCTTACCGGCCGAATCAAGATCGATTCCCGCGTTGAATCACCCGAAACCGGACACGTCGTGATCGTCCCAGGAGTCAGCGCACGAGTCAGGGCGCCGGCCGTCCCGGCCAGGGGCGCCGCCGTCCCGCGTCCGGCAGGGGCGCCTCCGGCCGTCCGCCGACGAGGCGCCCCCCGGGATCAGGACGTCGCCTTCTGGACGAGCTCCGTCAGCACCCCGTGGCAGTCCTTCGGGTGCAGGAACGTGATCCGCGACCCGAACGAGCCGCGCCGCGGGCTCTCGTACAGCACCCGGACGCCCTTGCCCGAGATCCCGTCCGCCTCCTCCTGGACGTCCCCGTCGGTGCCGAAGGCGATGTGGTGCACCCCCTCGCCGTTCTTGGCCAGCCACTTGCCCACCGGCGAGTCGTCCCGGATCGGCTGGACCAGCTGGATGTAGGCGGCCGCGCCGTCCCCGGTCTCGTTGATCTTCAGCATCGCCTCCCGGACGCCCTGCTCCTCGTTCACCTCGAAGTGCACGTCGGTGAAGCCGTAGGTCTCCCGGTAGAACTCCACGGTCGCCTCAAGGTCGTGGCAGGCGATCCCGATGTGGTCGATGCGGGTCAGCATGGCGGTGCGCTCCTCAAGGTGCGGGTCACGGGTCGGTGCGCCCCAACGGGACGGGGCGGTCGGAATCGGGCTGGGTCGTCCTGGGTATCGTGGCAAACGTCGCCGCCGGACCTTTGTGGAGGCCCCCGTCATGACCGCACAATCGGTGATCGTCGCCGGTGCTCGTACGCCCATCGGCCGCCTGCTCGGCTCGCTGAAGGACCACTCCGCCGCAGACCTGGGCGCGCACGCCATCAGGGCGGCGCTGGAGCGCGCCGGCGTCACCGGCGACCAGGTGCAGTACGTCATCCTGGGCCAGGTGCTGCAGGCCGGGGCCGGGCAGATCCCGTCCCGGCAGGCCGCCGTCAAGGCGGGCATCCCCATGGGCGTCCCCTCGATCACCATCAACAAGGTCTGCCTGTCCGGGCTGGACGCCATCGCGCTCGCCGACCAGCTCATCCGGGCGGGCGAGTTCGACATCGTGGTGGCGGGCGGCATGGAGTCCATGACAGGCGCCCCGCACCTGATGCCCAAGTCGCGGGCCGGTTACAAGTACGGCTCCATCGAGGTCCTCGACCACATGGCCCACGACGCGCTCACCGACGCGTTCGACGACGTGTCCATGGGCGAGTCCACCGACCAGTTCAACGCCAAGCTCGGCATCACCCGGGCCGAGCAGGACGAGTTCTCCGCCCGCTCCCACCAGCGCGCCGCCGAGGCCATCAAGAACGGCCTCTTCGACGAGGAGATCGCCCCGGTCGAGATCCCGCAGCGGCGCGGCGAGCCGGTCGTGTTCGCCACCGACGAGGGCGTGCGCGGCGACACCACCGTCGAGACGCTGGGCCGGCTGCGCCCCTCCTTCACCAAGGACGGCACCATCACCGCCGGGTCCGCCTCGCAGATCTCCGACGGCGCCGCCGCGGTCGTGGTGATGTCCAAGGCCAAGGCCGAGGAACTCGGCCTGACCTGGCTGGCCGAGATCGGCGCGCACGGCAACGTCGCGGGCCCGGACAACTCGCTGCACTCGCAGCCGTCCAACGCCATCAAGCACGCCCTGTCCAAGGAGGGCCTCGGCGTCGACGACCTCGACCTCGTCGAGATCAACGAGGCGTTCGCCTCGGTCGGCATCCAGTCGATGCGCGACCTGGGCATCGGCCCCGAGAAGGTCAACGTCAACGGCGGCGCGATCGCGCTCGGCCACCCCGTGGGCATGTCCGGCGCCCGGATCGTCCTGCACCTGGCGCACGAGCTGAAGCGGCGCGGCGGCGGCATCGGCGCCGCGGGCCTGTGCGGCGGCGGCGGCCAGGGCGACGCTCTGCTTATTCGCGTCGGGGGGTAAAGCCTCGCCTGGCGGCTCGGCTTCACCCCCCGCCGCATGCGATCGCTGCATCGCTTCGAACTCGCCTGGCGGCTCGCTCCGCGATCAGTTCCTCGCAGGCTCGGAACTGCCTTCGGACGCGATCGCCATGGTTGAGGTCGCCGCGGGCTGAGCAGCCGGTTGCGGTTGGTGCGCCAAGGGGTCGGCTCGCTGTTGCACGCTTCGGTCGCGGTGGCTGGGGTTGCTCACTGGGAGGCGGTGGTCTGGACGGTCACCGTCGTGAAGCCGAGCGCCTTGAGCAGGTTCTGGAGCATCAGCCTGGCGTTCTGGTCGGCGCGCTCGCGCAGGCCGCTCTCCGCCGCCGCGGCCTGGATCTTCTGGCTCGCCAGCACGTGCAACTGCTGCTGGTCGTTCGGGTTGCCGCTGAAGAAGTCGCCCAGCCGGTTGACCAGGCCGCGCTGCTGCTCGAACACGTAGCTGCGCTTGGGGTCGAGGTTGGTGGCCTCCAGTTGCGCGCGGGGCAGCCGCACGGTCGCGGCCGTACGGTCGGCGTTCACGGTGACCGCCCCCGAGCCGAGCTTCGCGAAGTCGACGTAGGCGTCCACCGAGCCGTGCCCGACGAACAGCGTCCGCGATCCGCGCACCGAGCCCGGCAGGAACTTGGCGTCCTTCTCCAGGTCCACGATCACCTGGAAGTTGCCGGACGCCGACTCGAACCGCGCCAGGTCGCGGATGGACTGCAGCACGACCGGGCCGCTGCGGTCCTTGGTCTCCTCCGCGAACGGGTTGATCCAGTCCGGGAGCGAGCGGAGCACCTGCAGCCCCGCCAGCACCACCGCCGCGGTCAGCACGACCACCAGGAGGAGCGTGACCCGGCCGCGGCCGGGCCCGCGCCGTCCCGGCGACGCGGCGGGCTCCCGCACGGCCTCGGGCGATTCGTCGTTCTTTTGCTCAGAACGTGCCATGCGTAGGGGCATTCCCGGTGATCGGGCCGGGTCACCTTACCCGGCGGCTGCGAAGCGGACACCGCGGGACGCCGAACTCGCTCCGGGGAGCGCCGAAAGTACCATGACCTGGGCGAACATGGGACGAGGGCGATGTGAGAAGCGCCATACGGATGGACGAAACCATGCCGGGGTGCCGGTACGTTGGCCTGCTGTGGACATCGTTCGTGCTCTCCGGATCGTCTCGATCGCCGAGGCGGTCTCCTTCCTTCTGCTGCTGCTGGTCGCCATGCCGTTGAAGTACATGGCGGACACCCCGCAGGGTGTCCAGGTGATGGGGCCCGTTCACGGCGTCCTGTTCCTGGGCTACGTGGGGCTGGTGCTGGTCGCGCAGGGGGCGCTGGGCTGGAAGGGCAAGCGGACGGTGCTCGCGCTGATCGCCGGTGTGCTTCCGGTGGCGCCGTTCTTCGTGGAGCGCCACTGGGTCAAGCCGGCCGGGACCGCCGAACGCGTCCCGGCCTGATGACTCTGCATGGCCGCGGCGGGTCTGGGGGGTCCCGTCGTGGCCATGCAGGGGACTACTCCGCGGTTCACGCGGGATCGTGGGCCAGCCCCGGCCCCAGCGGCCGGGGCGAAGGCCGTGGCGCCTGCGCCGGAGGCGGCGTGACCACCAGGCGGAAATCGCCCGCGGCCAGGGCGCAGCTCCGGTAGCGCGGATAGTTCGTGCGGAGCCACTCCCGCTTCTGCTCCTCGCTCCACCCTCCGAACCTGTACGCCGTCCGCTGGTCGGAGATCGGCGGCGCCTGCGCCCCGAGCAGCCACGCGTCGACGAGCGCCCCGTACTCCGCGCTCCGCGCCGGCGGCGTCCCGCCGGCCGCCCGCGCCGCCGCCGGGTCCTCGCCGCCGCCCGGCGCCCTGGACGCCTGGCACGCCTCCGGGTCGGCCAGCGCGTTCTTGATCTGCCGCACGACCCGCGTCTCGTACCCCGGCGACAGCTCGCTGTCGAGGTGAACGGTCGCCGTGCCCCGTACCACCGCGACCGGCTCCGTCCGGGGACGCTGCACCACCTGCGTGAACTCTCCCGGGGTGCCGCTCAGCCGGGTCGCCAGCGGCGTCGCCGCCGCGGTCAGCGCGGGCAGCGCCGACCGCAGCGCCGGATGGACGCAGACCCGCAGCGGCCACTCGCGGCATGCCAGCCCCACCGGCGCCGCCCCGACCGCGCTGCCGTCCGACGACTGCAGCCGCGCGGTGGCGAACCCCGCCAGGGCCAGCGCGGCCACCAGCGGCACGGCCACCGCGGCCCGCCGCGTCACCCACCCCACGTACGCCAGGACGAGCGTGGCCGTCACCGCCAGCGCCCACACGGTCTGGTCGGCCAGCACCCGCGACCGCAGCCCGGTGAACGGCTCCACGTGATCGAGCGCCGCCGGGGGCAGCAGGCTCCACCACGACGCGCCCGGCGTGCGCGCCGCCGCCCACGACCAGGTCACCGCCATGACGGCCGCGGCGGTCGCCGGACGCGGCGCCACCCGTGCCGCCAGATATCCGGCGACCACGTGCAGGACGAGCCCGGACGCGCCCGCCAGGACGCCCAGCGGATCGGGGTGGCCCGCCTCCTGCCGCAGCATCGTCTCGACGATCAAGACGGCCGTGATCGTCGCGTACGCGAGCACCGCGGCCGCCGCCAAGAGCAGCAGGTCGACCAGGGCGCCCGTCGCGGGGGAACGAGGGGAGAGGTCGCGGAGGTAGTTCAGGCCGCGCTCGCGCACCGCGGCCCAGGCCGCCAGCCCCGCGGCGACGGGACCGAGCAGCCGTACGGCGTTGATGAGGGCGACGACGGAGTTGTCCCAGTACGCGACACCCGGGACCAGGGACAGCCAGACGGTGACGATCCCGATGCCCGTCAGCAGCGGCACCGCGATGAGCAGTGCCGCCCGCCGGGCGTCGAGCCGGAGCACCCGCCCCAGTTCAGACACCGGCGCCGCTCCCGGCGGGCTGCCGCCCCACACGCTCCCGCGAAGACCGGCACGCCCGTCCAGGAACCACACCCTCCGCGTCCGGCACCACCCAACCCGCCAGAGCGGCCCCGTTCACCACGGCCACCCCACCAAACGCACCAGCCTCACGGCTCGGCCCGGCAGCGCCGTCCCCGTCGGGCGCGATCGCCTCGTTCAGCGCGCCGGCCCCGCCGGGTGCGGCCGCGTCACTGAGTCCGACCCCGCTGGGTGCGGCCGCGCCGTGGAGTGCGGCGGCGCGGTTCAGTACGGCGGTCCCGTGTGCGACTGCCTCGTCCACTGTGCTGGCCCCATGGGCTGCGTTCACTCCGTGGAGTGCGGCGGGTTCGTTGGGAGCGGACACGTCACTGAGTCCGGGCTCGCTGGGTGCGGTCGTGCCGTGGAATGCGGCGCGGTTCAGCGGGGCCGCCTCGTTCAGCGGGACGGCCCCGCTGAATGCGGTGGGCCCATCGGGTGCGGCCGCCTCGTCCAGTGCGCTGGCCCTGTGGGCTGCGGTCATTCCGTGGAGTGGAGCGGGTTCGTTGGGTGCGGTGGCTCCGGGGAGCGTGGCGGTGTGGCTTGGTGCGGCAGCTCCGTTGAGTGCGGGGGGACGGTGGAGTGGGGTGGTGGCGGTCGGCGGGGCGGGTTCGCAGGGGAGCCATGTGCCGGCCGCGATGACGGGCAGGTGGGGTGTGGGGCTGGGGACGGACGGGTCCGGGGGCATGCCGGGCGGGTCGCTGGGGCCCCGGAACGGCCTCCGGGCGCCCGGGGGCCTCCGGCGGGACGAGCCGGGGGGCGGGCGGTACGGGTCGGGACCGGGCGTGCGGGGCGCGCGTCCGGGCGAACCGTTCCGCCGCAGCGGGGAGGGAGGCTCTTCATGGCCCTCCGGTCCGGCGGTCTCCCGGCCCCCGGCTCCCGCGAAGCGGAAAGCGGGCTGGACGGCCGCGCACGCGGCGGCCGGGCGTTCGGCCGGGTGCTCGGTCAGCCGGCCCCGGGCGAGGGTGAGGACCTCGCGGCACCAGCCGGCCAGATGCTCGGGCCGCGCCGCCGAGACCACCACGGTGGGGGCGAGCCCGCGGATGACCGGGATCAGCTCGGCGATCGCGGTCTGGTCGGCGACGCCGCGGCCGGCGTACAGCTCCTCCAGCGGATCGTCGAGCACGACCAGTTCGGGCTCGTGGACGCAGGCCGCCGCCAGCCCGGCGCGCAGCCGCACCTCCGGCGGGAGCAGCGCCAGCTCCGTCCGCCCGGCCTCGGCGACGTCGAGCCTTTTCATGATGTCGCGGGCCGCGGGCGCCCGCACCTTCTTGTAATAGGCCGCATAGTCCACCAGTTCCTCGGCGGTCATGTTCTTGGCCCAGTGGAATCGGCCCGGCAGGAATCCGATCCGCGCTCGTACGGCGCGCAAATCGGAGCCCTTGCCGATGTCATGGCCGAGAATCTTCAGTACGCCGGCATGTGGCCGGCGCAATGTCGCGAACGTAGCCAAGAGAGTGGATTTACCGACACCAGGTGGACCGGCCAGGCCGATCACGCCCTCGGCGACGCCGAAGGCCACCGGGCGCAGGAGCCACCGCCCCCCGCGGCGGACACCCATCCCTCGGGCAACGATCGCGGAATGCTCCGCGATCACTCTTACCCCCCGTTGTTTCGTCATGCGCTTGCGGGCGACCCGGAGGAACACCGGCGGCCTATTCCGCAGCGGCGCGTCTCCGCTCTGGCCGTGATCTTTAGAAGATCGCGGCGGCGGGCCTCTTTTGCCGTCGCACCATGCATCGACATCGTGACTATAACCAGGCTTGGCGATTGCTGTCAGCCTTCTTTCTGCTCTCGCGGCGAAGGGCCGTGATTCTTTGCCCGCACAGCGAAGGCTAGAATTTCCATGAATTGGCCGCTTGTGTCCGGACAGGCCGGAAAGCCGTTCCTTGATCGTCCGGCCCGCCGCGGCGGGCGCCCGGACCGGCCTCGCGGAGCGCCTCGTCCGGCGGCGCGCTCCGCTGGGAGCGGACTGCCGTACGGACGAGGGCGTTCATGGGGCAGGATGGACCCATGCCTTCTCGGGACTTTTCGTTGCACGGGGCCATTGATCTTGGGGCCCGACAGGCGGCCGCCAAGAAGCGGCAGGACCGCCAGGCCGACGGCGGCGCGGGTGCGGGCGCGGGCGGCGACGGCGGCGGCGCTTACGTCGTGGACGTCACCGACCAGACCTTCAACACCGAGGTGGTGGAGCGGTCGCGGACCGTTCCCGTACTGGTCGACTTCTGGGCCGAATGGTGCGGGCCGTGCAAGCAACTCGGCCCGATCCTGGAGAAGCTCGCCGGCGAGGCCGCGGGCAAGTGGATCCTCGCCAAGGTCGACATCGACGCCAACCCGGCGCTCGCCCAGTACATGCAGCAGATGGGCGTCCGCGGGATCCCGTTCGTCGCGGCGGTCGTCGGCGGCCAGCTGCTGCCGTTCCTGAACGGCGCCGCCCCCGAGCCGCAGGTCCGGCAGGCCATCGACCAGCTCTTCGAGGCGCTGCGCAAGGAGGGCATCCTCCCGGAGGACGGCGGGCCCGACGCCGAGGAGGCGCAGGGCGCGCAGCCCGTGGTCGACCCGGTGTACGCCGAGGCCGAGCAGGCCCTGCAGAGCGGCGACCTCGACGCCGCCAAGGCCGCGTTCGAGAAGATCCTCGCCAAGACGCCGCAGGACACCGAGGCCCGGCGGGGTCTGGCACTGGTGGAGCTGAGCGGGCGCGTTGGTTCGCTGGACGCCCAGGCCGTCCTGCGGAAGGCCGAGGAGCAGCCCGGCGACGCGCAGGCGCAGATCCAGGCGGCCGACCTCGAACTGGTCTCCGGCCGGATCGAGGAGGCCTTCGACCGGCTCGTGGCGACCGTGCGGCGCACCGCCGGCGACGACCGCGACGCGGCCCGCAAGCACCTGCTCTCGCTGTTCGAGGTCCTGCCGGCCGAGGACCCGAGGGTCGGCAAGGCGCGCCGCGCCCTGCAGTCCGCGCTGTTCTGAGTCCGGCCCGGCGCCCGCCGCGTGCGGGCGCCCGGACGGCTCCGCCGGCCGCCGGATCCGCTGCGCGTCCCGTTGATACGCGCGGGTAACGCCCCTGCGCGCCCTGGAGACGAGGCATGATGGCGGTGTGAGTGCGCGCGTGGTGACGATCTCGGCCACGTTCGGCGCGGGCGGAAGCACCGTCGGGCCCGCCGTCGCCGCCCGCCTCGGGCTGCCCTTCGTCGACCGCGCCATCCCCGCCGCCGTCGCCGCCGAGATCGGCTGCACCCTGGACGAGGCCCTCGCGCACGACGGCCGGGCCGCCAGCGGGCTCGGCCGGATCCTCGCCGGCGCCGCCCGGCTGCCGAACGTCACCCTCGGCGGCATCGACGTCTACCTCCCCGAGCGCGCGATCGTCCCGGAGGAGGAGTTCGTCACCCGCACCGAACGGATCATCGGCCGCTGCGCCGACGGCGACGGCGGCGTGATCCTCGGCCGGGCCGGCGCCGTGCTGCTCGCCGAGCGTCCCGGAGTCCTGCACGTACGCCTGGACGGCCCCCGCGACCGCCGCCTCGCCGCGGCCGCCGCGGCCGTCGCGGCGAGCGGGACGCCCCAGCGGGAGGTTGAGCGTATGCTCGATGACAATGACCGCGCCCGAGCGGCCTACGTGAAGCACTTTTACGGGGCCGATCCCGCCGATCCAAGGCTCTACCACCTCGTGATCGACACCACGAGGCTCCCCGAGGCCGCCGCCGTCGACCTGATCGCCGCCGCGGCCCGGGCGGTCTGAGCCGGGGAGGAGCCGGGCGCAGGCCCCCGGCCGCCCGTCCCACGCGGGACGACGCAGGCGGGACAAGGACGTACCCGGTAGCAGAGGGAGCAAGTCGTGGCCAGCGTGCCCAGCGTGTCGTACTCCATCACCGTCCGGCTGGAGGTCCCCGCCGGCGGCAAGGCCGTCAGCCAGATCACCCACGTCGTCGAGAACGCCGGAGGCATCGTCACCGCGCTCGACGTCAACACCGCCGGGCACGAGACGCTGCGCATCGACGTCACCATCGCCACCCGCGACACCCAGCACGCCGAGGCCATCGCCGCCGCCCTCGAGAAGATCGACGCGATCCGGATCCACAAGGTCAGCGACCGGACCTTCCTGATGCACCTCGGCGGCAAGATCGAGATGCAGTCGAAGGTGCCGCTGCGCACCCGTGACGAGCTGTCGATGGCCTACACCCCCGGCGTCGCCCGGGTCTCCCTCGCCATCGCCCGCAACCCCGAGGACGTCCGCCGCCTCACCGTCAAGCGCAACAGCGTCGCGGTCGTCACCGACGGGTCGGCCGTGCTGGGCCTGGGCAACATCGGCCCGGAGGCCGCGCTGCCGGTCATGGAGGGCAAGGCCGCGCTGTTCAAACGGTTCGCCGGCATCGACGCCTGGCCGATCTGCCTGGACACCCAGGACACCGACGAGATCGTCCGCACCGTCCAGATCCTGGCCCCCGCGTTCGGCGGCATCAACCTCGAGGACATCTCCGCGCCGCGCTGCTTCGAGGTCGAGGCCCGGCTGCGCGACCTGCTCGACATCCCGGTCTTCCACGACGACCAGCACGGCACCGCGATCTGCGTGCTGGCCGCGCTGACCAACGCGCTGCGCGTCGTCGGCAAGGACATCGGCGCCGTGCGCATCACGATGGCCGGCGCGGGCGCGGCCGGCAGCGCCATCCTGCGGCTGCTGATGCACGCCGGCGCCCGCGACGTCGTCGTCTGCGACTACAAGGGAGCGGTCCACAAGGGCCGCGACGACCTCGACGACTCGCTCCGCTGGATCGCCGAGAACACCAACTCCGCGGGGTACGCCGGAGACCTGCGCGGCGCCGTCAAGGACGCCGACGTGTTCGTCGGCGTCTCCGCCCCCGGCATCCTCACCGGCGACGACATCGCCGCCATGAACGACGACGCGATCGTGTTCGCGCTGGCCAACCCCGAACCCGAGGTCTCCCCGGACGAGGCCCGCGAGCACGCCGCCGTCGTCGCCACCGGCCGCAGCGACTACCCCAACCAGATCAACAACGTGCTGGCCTTCCCCGGCGTCTTCCGCGGCCTCCTGGACGCCCAGGCCGACGGCGTCACCCAGAACATGCTGCTGGCCGCCGCCACCGCCCTCGCCGAGGTCGTGACGGACGACGAGCTGGGCCCCAACTACATCGTCCCCAGCGTCTTCCACCCGGACGTCGCGCCGCGCGTGGCGGGCGCCGTCCGGGAGGCCGCCGGCGGCCGCCCCCGCACCGAAGTGTGACCTCGCGGGACGACCCCCACCCCGGCACGACGGTGGGGTGGGGGCGGGCGGGGGTCAGTCGGCCTTCTTGCCCGCGAACATGTGCTCGCGGCGGCGGGGCCAGATGCCGCCGTACCAGAAGATGATGACGCCGGTGATCATGGCGGCGCCGCCGGTGACGGCGCGGGCCCACAGGACGGCGCTGTCGGATCCGGTGCGGGGCAGCTCGTCGTCGGGGGAGTCGTTGGGGGCGGGCGTCGCGCCGCGGCAGTTGGCGGTGAGGGTCCTGGACTGCACGGGCTCGTTCCGCCAGGTGACCTGGACGCGGGTGCGGCGGTCCTCGCGCAGCGCGATCGAGCTGGTACGGGTCGCGCCGGGCGCGATCCGGCCCGGGCGGGCCTCGGTGTTGTCGTTCTTCTCGATCGCGTAGTCCTCGGTCCGCGTTCCGGTGTTGCGGACGGTGACCTCCGCGGAACGGTCCGAGCAGCGGACCGAGCCGATCGTCACGCGCAGCGGCGCCTGCGCGGGCGGCGGCGGTGGCGAGGTGGTGCGGGTGCGGGTCGGGGTCGGCGAGGGCGAACGGGTCGGGGACGTGGTGGTGCGGGTCGGCGACGGGCTCCCGCTGGTCCGGGTGGGGCTGTCCGACGGGCTCGGCGATGTGGTGGCGGATTGAGGGGTGCCTTCGCCGTCCGATGACAGCGTGCTCGCCAGGGCGGGGACGGCGATCAGTGCCCCGATGACGAAGAACACGGCTGCGATGACGACCCTGGGCAACTGCATCGCGGTTCCTCCCGGCTGGCCGCCCGCCGGTGTCCGCACCCGCGCGCGGTCGCTGTTCCTAGATCATTATTGACCCAGGCCCGTATTGTGCTCTGTACCCCGAAGAATGGGAACGCACAACAGGCTAACGAGTGGGGGGACGTGCCGCCGAAGCCTTCGGCAACGCATCATGGAATCCATGGAAGACGGCATCAGGGTGGGGCTTCTGCTGGTCGCGACCCCTCAACTGGAGGATCCCAACTTCAAGCGCAGCGTGGTCCTGCTGGTCGAGCACGATGCCGAGGGCGGAACGCTGGGGGTTGTCCTCAACCGGCCGACCGAAGTTCCCGTCGATCGTGTACTGCCCCCGTGGGCGGAGCTGGTGACCGGGCCGTCCGTCGTCTTCCAGGGCGGGCCGGTGGCCCTCGACAACGCGCTCGCGCTGGCCAGGCTGCCGGGCGAGGACGAGCCGCTGGGCTGGCGGGCGCTGGACGGCGGTTCCGAGGTGGCCCGCGTCGGCCTGGTCGACCTGGACGCCCCGCCCGCGCTGCTGGCCCCCGAGCTGCTGCAACTGCGGGTGTTCGCCGGGTACGCGGGCTGGTCGGCGGGCCAGCTGCACTCCGAGATCGAGGAGGGCGCCTGGTACCTGGTGCCCGCCGAGGCCGGGGACGTCTTCGCGGGCGACCCGGACCGGCTCTGGCAGGAGGTCCTGCGCCGGCAGGGCGGCGACCTGGCGTTCGTCTCCACCTTCCCCGATGACCCGACCCTGAACTAGTGGCGGGCGAAGCCGTTCCGAGGCTGAACTAAGGTGTGAAGCGCGCCGCCGGCGACGGCGGTCTTGATCAGCATGTCGATGAGGACGGCTACCAGGCGAACACGGCCGTGGAGCCGCCGGGGTGAGGAGAGCAGATGAGCACCAAGATCCTTCCCGAGAGCGATACCCGGCCGGATCTCTCGCACGGCGACGGCGACCACGAGCGGTTCGCCCACTACGTCAAGAAGGCCAAGATCACTGAGAGCGCCGTGACCGGCACGCCCGTGATCGCGCTGTGCGGCAAGGTGTGGGTGCCCAACCGCGACCCCAAGAAGTACCCGGTATGCCCGGAGTGCAAGGAGATCTACGAGTCGATGCAGTCCGGCGGCGGCGACAAGGAGTGACGACCTGGGCGGGGGCCGCGCCGCCGCGCGCGGCCCCGCCGCCGTCCTGACGCTCCGGCGGTCCCGTTGGCGGGGCCGCCTTCGTGTTTCTTGTCCGACGTTCGACGGCACGCCGACGCGGGCGCGCTGACGCCGGATCCCGCGGGTCGTCCGGGACGATCGACGGCAGGTTCGCGACGTTCTGCACTCGGGGGAGTCTCATGGGCCGGACCCTTGCGGTCTCAGTCTGCGCATTGTCGGTCACTCTTTGCTGTATTCCGGGTTCGGTGCGTGATGTCCCCGTGCGGGCGCGGAGCACCGCCGCCGCGGAACCGTCGTGCGTCCACGGGACGGCGGCCAGGAGCAGGGGCGGACGCGACGCGCACGGGCTGGGCCGGGAGCAGGTCGTGGCGATGCTGGACGACCTCCGCAGGACGCTGACCGGCCGGTACGGGACCGCCGACGAACAGACGGCGGTCGACCGGGCGTCCGCCGGCCCGGGGGAGCGGCGGCCGCGCCGCGTTGTCGTAGCCGTCTGGTTCCATGCCATCACGGACGGGGCCACGGGACGGGTGTCGCGGGCGAGGGTGCGCAAGCAGATCCGCACGCTCAACCGCGCGTACGGCGGCGGGAAGGGAGGGGCCGACACGGGGGTCACCTTCAGGCTGGCCGGTCTCGACACGCGATCGAGGCGGGCCTGGTTCAGGGCGCCCGAACGGTACGAGCGGACCATGAAGGCGGCGCTGCGCAAGGGAGGGCCCGCGACGCTCAACCTGTACACGGCGGCGGTCGGTTCCGACCTGCTCGGGTTCTCCGCGTTCCCGCAGTGGTACCGGGACGACCCGGTGGGCGACGGGGTCGTGATCGACTACCGCACGCTGCCGGGCGGGTCGTTCCGGCACTTCGACCGGGGGTTCACCGCGGCGCACGAGATCGGGCACTGGCTCGGGCTGTTCCACACCTTCGAGAACGGCTGCACGCCGCCCGGCGACGGGGTCGGCGACACGCCGTACGAGGCGCGTCCGGCCGACGGCTGCCCGCGGCGCCGCAACACGTGCAGGCAGCGGGGGCGCGACCCTGTGCGGAACTTCATGAACTACGCCTGGGACGAGTGCATGCGCGAGTTCACCCAGGGCCAGGGCCTGCGGATTCGTGCCTCGTGGGCCGCCTACCGAGCACCGGGGCGGCGGACGGCGAACGGGCCGGATGGGGGCGGCGGGGCACGATCTGTCGGTGGGGCTCGGTAGCCTTCGATGACCGTGAGCACTTTCGCCGCATCGGACATGCCCCCCGCGTTCCCCGAGAGGGCCGCCTGGGGAACCGCGTCGTCCCTGCGCGCCTGGCAGCAGCAGGCGCTGGAGGCGTACTTCGGCAGCGACGGCACGCAGCCCGGCCCGCGCGACTTCCTCACGGTCGCGACGCCCGGCGCCGGCAAGACGACGTTCGCGCTGCGTCTCGCCAAGGAGCTGCTCGACCGCCGGATCGTCGCCGCGATCACTGTGATCTGCCCCACCGAGCACCTCAAACGGCAGTGGGCGGAATCGGCGTCCCGCGTCGGGATCAGGATCGACCCCGAGTTCCAGAACGCCCAGGGCAAGGTCGGGGCCGACTTCCACGGCATCGCGGTCACCTACGCCACGGTCGCCGCCCGTCCCGCCCTGCACCGCAACCGCACCGAGGCCCGCAAGACCCTGGTCGTCTTCGACGAGGTGCACCACGCGGGCGACGGGCTGTCGTGGGGCGACGCGGTGCGGGAGGCGTTCGAGCCCGCCACCCGCCGCCTGTCGCTGTCGGGCACGCCGTTCCGCACCGACATCAACCCGATCCCGTTCGTCCAGTACGACGAGGGCTCCGACGGCATCCGCCGCAGCCGCGCCGACTACACCTACGGGTACGGCCCGGCGCTGTCCGACGGCGTCGTCCGGCCGGTGATCTTCCTGGCGTACGCGGGCGAGATGCGCTGGCGCACCCGGGCCGGCGACGAGATCACCGCGACCCTCGGCGAGCCGCTCACCCAGGACCAGACCTCCCAGGCGTGGCGGGCCGCGCTCGACCCCAAGGGCAACTGGATCAAGCAGGTGCTGGCCGCCGGCGACCGCCGGCTGACCGAGCTGCGCCGCGCCATCCCCGACGCCGGCGGGCTGGTGATCGCCACCGACCACGAGACGGCCCGCGCGTACGCCAAGATGCTGCGCGCCGTCTCCGGCCAGGGCGCCACCGTGGTGCTGTCGGACGACCCCGCCGCGTCCAAGAAGATCAAGCAGTTCGGGGAGTCCGACGACCGCTGGATGGTCGCGGTCCGGATGGTGTCCGAGGGCGTCGACATCCCGCGGCTGTGCGTGGGCGTGTACGCCACCTCCACCAGCACCCCGCTGTTCTTCGCCCAGGCCATCGGACGTTTCGTCCGGGCCCGCCGGCGCGGCGAGACCGCCTCGGTGTTCCTGCCGTCGGTGCCGACGCTGATGGGCCACGCCGCCGAGATGGAGACCGAGCGCGACCACGTCCTCGACCGGCCCGTCCGCGAGGACGGCCTCGACGACGACCTGCTGGCCGAGGCCAACCGGCAGCGCGACACCCCCGACGTGGGCGAGGAGCTGCCGTTCGAGACCGTCGAGGCGTCCGCCACCTTCGACCGGGTCCTGTACGACGGCGGCGAGTTCGGCATGCAGGCCGAGCCGGGCTCCGCAGAGGAGGAGGAGTACCTCGGCATCCCCGGGCTGCTGGAGCCCGAGCAGGTGTCCGCCCTCCTCCGCAAGCGCCAGGCGGAGCAGGTCAAGAACGAGCGCGCGCGCAAGACCGGCGACCCGCGCGACGACCGTACCGCCGCCGAGAGCCTGCACACCCTCCGCAAGGAGCTGAACGGCCTGGTCGGGGCGTGGAACCACCGCACCGGCCAGCCGCACGGCGTGATCCACAGCGAGCTCCGCCGCAGCTGCGGGGGGCCCGCGATCGCGCAGGCGTCCGCCGAGGACATCCGCAAGCGCATCGCCAAGATCAGGGAATGGGCGGCCCGGCGCGGTTCCTGACCACCCCGACCTGCCCGTCCGTGCGATTGTCGGCGACAATTGATGGCGTTCGCACGCAGGATCAGGGAATCATTGGAGCCGTGGAACGGATGCGGGGTTGGCCGGTCACCTTGACCGAAGGCCCGGTGGGTCTGCGCCCGCTGCGGCACCGCGACGCTGCGACCTGGCGCGATCTGCGGGTCCGCAACGCCGACTGGCTGCGCCCGTGGGAGCCCACCAATCCCGAGACGCCCCTTTTCCGCAGCGGCCTCGGCCCGTACCTCAGCATGGTCTACACGATGCGGCACGAGGCGCGGCAGGGGCTGGCGCTGCCCTGGGTGGTGACGCACGAGGGCGACTTCGTCGGCCAGTTGACGATCGGCGCCATCGTGTGGGGGTCGGCCCGTTCCGCGCAGATCGGTTACTGGGTCGACCGGCAGGTCGCCGGGCGCGGCGTCATCCCCACCGCCGTGGCGATGGCGGTGGACCACTGTTTCTTCACCGTCGGGCTGCACCGCGTGGAGGCCAATATTCGTCCGGAGAACACCGCGAGCCGCCGCGTGGTGGAAAAACTCGGATTCCGGGAAGAAGGAATTCGGCGCCGCCATCTGCACATCGACGGTGCCTGGCGCGACCACATCTGCTATGCCCTCACCGTGGAGGACGTCCCAGGTGGCCTGCGTTCCCGCTGGCTGGCATCCCGCCGCCAGGCATTTCCCCGATCCTCTTCCTGACGCCCCCGGCTTTTCCCTCGTAAGAATCCTGCGGACGAGAAGAGCGGGCAAACAGAGAGTAACGCTGGGATCGATCTCGCGACACACCGCCCCTTATGCTCGTCAAGCTCTGACACCGGCTCGTACCGTGCGGGGCGTGACCCTGCTCCCATTGCACGTGCGCGCGCCGAAAGTCGGCCCGCCCTTGGCCCCGGCGGTGGGCCGGTGAGCAGTGCCGTCCTTTACCTGGCCATCGTCGCGGTATGGGCCGTCGTCCTGGTGCCCATGTGGTTGCGCCGCGACGGCGAGTCCACCGGCATCTCCCGCCTCCTCCACAAGCGCGCGGAAGAAGAGGAGGAGCCCGCCGACGAGCAGGACGAACCCGCCACCCCCGCCCGCCGCCGCTCCGGCCGCGCCGCCGTCATCGCCCGGCGCCGCCGCCGCACGTCGGGCCTGACGCTCCTGCTCGCCACCTCCATCGGCGTCGGCGCCGCCGGCTACGCCCCCTGGTGGGTCACGCTGCCCCCGGTGCTGCTCCTGGCGGGCCACATGGCCCTCCTGCGCGTCGCCGTGGGCATGGACGCCGCCCACCGCCGCGAACAGGCCGCCCGCGCCCGTGCCGCCGCCCAGGAGGCCCGCCGCGCCGCCGCCGCGCAGCAGGAGGCGGAGGTCATCGAGCTCGCCGCCCCCGCCCAGGACGAGGTCTTCGACCAGTACGCCGACGACCGCCGAGCCGTCGGCGAATAACCCGTGCGCGAGCACCCCCTGGAGTTTGCTAACCTAACGGAGTCCTTGGGGCTGTGGCGCAGTCCGGTAGCGCACCTCGTTCGCATCGAGGGGGTCAGGGGTTCAAATCCCCTCAGCTCCACTTCGGACCTGGGACCAGTGTGGTCGCGGCTTTGCCGCTTCCCGCTGGTCCTTCGTCGTTTTTATCGGGGGGCGACCCCCCGAACCCCCCGTGTGCGGGGCTGGGGCTGGTAGTTCGTTGCGCACGCGCAGGGTGAGGCCTTCCGCCCTCCGGGCGCTGAACGTGGGTCCCGGGAAGCGCCCGTCGTACCCCCAGATCTCGGTCGTCGTCCCGGGGATGATCTCTGCTTTCGCCGCTCGCTGAACCACCTCGTACAGGCCGGGACGCGTGGGGCGCGCGACCGGCGGCACGGGAAGCGGCAGCGTGAACGGCTCGGGCAGGGGCAGCCTGCTGGTGAGGAGTTCGGTCGTGGACTCGGGGGCCGACAGGACGCGGCCGGCCAGGACGCCCGGGACTGCCCCACGGCGACCTGGACCGTTTCCGCGGCGACGAGCGCGGCGCTCGCCCCGGTCGCCACAGCAGGACCGCGGCGGCCAGCTAGAGGAGGGTGTGGGTGATCCCGGCGTTGTTGCGATGCCAGGCCAGCCGGCCAGGTGCGCGGTGGCGGTCAGCCGCAGCGACCAGAAGATCATGCGCGCCATCGTGCTGGAGCCGCACGTCGCGGGCGTCGTGACGGGGATGGCGTCTTCCGTACCCCGGCGGATGTAGGCGGCCCCGGCGGCACGCCACGGGATGTACGGCGGAACTGCGCCGCGCGCAGGAGGATCCGGGCCCGCGGCCGATCTACGGTGAGGGCGTGCGGATCAGTAAAGGCGACGTCCTGGTCGCGGGCGGCGCGCTGGCGGGGATCGTCTCGGGAACCTACGCCGGCCTCTCCTCCTCGGGCCCCTGGGAGCGGGACCTCGACGCCCTGGGCCTGTGCCTGATCACTGTGGCGTCACTGGCCCTGGTGTTCCGCCGGGCCGCTCCCGTGAGCGTCGGCGCGGTCACGCTGGCGGCGGCCATCGTCTACTACGCGGGCCGCTATCCGGGCGTCTTCGCCGCGGCGCCCGCGCTGGCGGCCATCTACACCGCGGCGGCGCAGGGGCGGCGGCGGCCGGCGATCGCGCTGGCCGCCGGATTCTGCGTGATCGCGTACACGCTGGTCGCGCTGTCGGACGTCAATCCCCGGCCGGGCGACGGCTTCACCCTGCTCAGCGGCTGGCTGGTCGCGATGGTCGTGGCCGGGGAAGTGGTGCGCGGCCGCCGTGCCTACCTGCGCGAGGTGGAGAACCGCGCGGTCGAGGCCGAGCGCACCAAGGAGGAGGCCGCGCTGCGGCGGGTCGGCGAGGAACGGCTGTGGATCGCCCAGGAACTGCACGACACCCTCACGCACACCATCTCGATCATGAACGTTCAGACGGCCGTCGCCCAGCAGTACCTTGACCGGGACCCCACGCGGGCACGGCAGGCCATGGCGGCGGTGAGGGAGTCGGGGGCGGAGGCGATGAACGAGCTCCGGTCCACGCTCCGGGTGCTGCGCACCGACACGGCCGGCCCCGATATCGGGCTGGCCTGCCTGTCCCGTCTCGTCGACAGGGTCGAGGCCGCCGGCCTGCCCGTGGCCGCGAGCGTCGTCGGCGAGCGCCGCGATCTGCCGGTCGAGGTCGACCGCGCCGCGTACCGCATCGTGCAGGAGGCGTTCACCAACACGCTGCGCCACGCCGGCGCCGCGTCGATCACGCTGATCACCGAGTACCGTCGGCACTCGGTGGTGGTACGGGTGGAGGACGACGGGGACTCCCGCGCCGATCCGCCCGCGGGGCACGGGATGGGGCTGATCGGGATGCGCGAGCGGGCGGTCGCCGTCGGCGGCACGCTGGTCGCCGGGCCCCGCGCCGGCGGCGGCTTCGCCGTCCGGGCCGAGCTGCCCGTGACGGCCCCCGCGTGATCCGGGTGCTGCTGGCCGACGACCAGCCGCTGATCCGCGCGGGCTTCCGCGCGCTGCTGGAGATGGCCGAGGACATCGAGGTCGTCGGCGAGGCGGCCAACGGTGTCGAGGCCGTGGAGCTGTGCCGGGCCCTGCTGCCCGACGTGACCCTGCTGGACGTGCGGATGCCGCTGCTGGACGGCATCCAGGCCACCCGCCGGATCGGGGCCGCGCCCGACCTCGCGGGCGTCCGGGTCGTGATCCTGACCAACCACGCCATCGACGAGTACGTCTTCGCGGCCCTGCGCGCGGGGGCCTGCGGCTTCCTGCTCAAGGACATCGAGCCCGCCGACCTGCTGCAGTCGGTACGGGTCGCCACCCGCGGCGACGCGCTGCTGTCGCCGTCGATCACGCGGCGGCTGATCGAGGAGTACGTCGCCACCGTCCCGCGCCCGGCCGGCGGCGCGGAACTGGAGCGGCTGACCGCGCGCGAGCGCGAGATCGTGGCGCTCGTCGCCACCGGGATGTCCAACGAGGAGATCGCCGCGCACCTGGTCATCAGCCACGCCACCGTGAAGACGCACGTCAGCCGGTCGATCACCAAGCTCGGCGCCCGCGACCGCGCCCAACTGGTCGTCTTCGCCTACGAATCCGGTCTGGCCACCCCGGGGGGCGGCTCCTGAGCGAGTACGCGCTCAGCGTGTTTCGGCGCTGAGGGTTCGTGCCACGGATCGGCGGGCTGCGATACGGGCAGGCAAGGCGGTGAGTGCCGCCGTTGTGAGCACGGACGCGAGCGCGGCGGTGAGCAGCCACCCCGCGGGGGGCAGGATGGTCGCGTTTCCGGGGCTGAAGGGTAGGCACAGGAGGATGCCCAGGGGGATGCCTGCGATGGCGCCGGGCAGGGTCGGCAGCAGTTGTGCGATGGACAGTCCGGCCGTGATCTGCCCGGGGGTGGCGCCGAGGGTGCGCGCGATGGCCATGGTGGGGCGGGCTTCCAGTGCGGTGCTCCAGGTGATCGTGATGGTGTTCACGATGGCGAGCACGATCACCGCGGCGGTGACGGCCAGAAGCAGGTGGCGTTCTTGACCGTCCTGCGCGAGGGTCGCCATGGGAGAGCCCGGGTAGCCCCTCACAGGCTGGGCGTGCACCATCAGCAGTGCGGTGACCACGATCAGCGTGGTCGCGATGTTGCACCCGTGCAGGACGGCGCGGCCGGGGCGGCGGGCGATCAGGCGCACCCCGAGCAGGAGCGGGGTCGGCAGCAACGCCGACAAACCGTTCAGCCAGGCCCGGTGCTTGGGCCCATGGGCGGTGTCGGCCAGGGCGGAGATGGTTCCGGTGCGCAGTGCCCGCAGCGTCGGGCCGAAGGTGCTGAGGGCCGCCACCGCCAAGGCGACGGTGGTCGTGACGGCGATGGTGCCGCCGCTGGGACCGGTGGCGGTGCTGAGCAGGCTCGCGCTGGGATTGACGATGGCGGGCGCGACCAGCCGTGCGATCGTCAGGCCCAGTGCGTCGGCGAGGAGCGCCAGGGTCAGGTACTCGGCGAGCAGGACGGCGGCGATGAGGCCGGGTGTGGCGCCGACGGCCTTGAGCAGCCCGACCCGGCGGGTCTGCTTGGCGGCACGTCCCGCCGCCAGTGTGGCCACGCCGCCGATGGACAGGAAGCCGAGCAGCCAGCCGCCGATGACCATGATCGGCTGGCTGCCCCGGAGCATGACGAAGTCCTGCTCGGCCACCTGCTGCCAGGCCCGGAAGTTCACCCAGGTGTCCGCGAACGCGTCGGCCACGGAGGGGTGACGCTCACGCAACGACACCAGGGCCGTGTCGGGATCCCGCAGCTTCAGGTTGATGAAGGAGGTCACCGGGAGATCGGCCGATTCCAGTACCCGGGTATCCGGTTCGGCCAGCCAGACCAGACCGCCGCCGTCGTCCGGCCCGCCGCCCGGGCCGATCCCCGGCGCCCAAGGGTAGACCGAGCGGGCCGCGGTCACGGCGATGCCGACGACCGGCAGCGAGCGGCCGGCGACCGTGACGCGGTCGCCGACCTCGGCGCCCAGTGCGGTGGCGAAGCCGCGTTCGACCACGGCGCCTCCGGGGCGGACCCAACTGCCCGAGGTCACCAGCGGACGGTCGACCGGGCCCGGTGTCAGATCGGCGACCTGCACCACCGCCGCTCCGGTGGAGCCGCGCACCGTCAGCGGTGTGTAGTACTGGCGGTACGGTCCGCTGTACGCGACCACCCCGGGCGCGTGCTCCAACGACTTCAGGGCCCTGATCGTGGTCCGGCCGGTGCCGGGGGAGAACGCGACCACGTCCGGCCCGGCCGTGGCTTCCCGGGTCTGCCGGTAGAGCGTTTCGGTCGCCCCGGACAAGGACAGACCGAGGGCCAGCGTGGTGGTGGCGGCGGTGATCGCGACCAGGAGCATCGCGGCCTGGGCGGGATGCCGGCGCACGTCGGCCACGACAAGGCGGAACACCAGCAGGATGCGGCCCATGCGTTCAGTCCTCCAGTCCGATCTCCCGGGTGCCGCGCCCTGCCGGTCAGGTACGCGCCGCCGCTGACGGTTAGCCATAGATAGCCGTTAGCTATCAAGAACGTCAAGCCGAGCGGAGGAGTGAATGTCTCTGGCGGTCGCCTTCTCAGGTATCCCGGTCGACGGCTTCGCCGCCCGCAGTAGGCTGCCGGGCATGGAGCGGCTGGTGGGGTTGCTGTACGAGGTCGGGCTGCTCAAGCGGTACAAGCGGACGGGCTGGCTCGTCGCGGGGGTCCGGGATCCGGAGAGCATCGCCGATCACTCGTTGCGGACGGCGATCATCGCCAGTGTGCTGGCGGCGATGGAGGGGGCCGATCCGGAGAGGGCGGCCTTGCTCAGTCTCTTCCATGACAGCCAGGAGACCCGGCTCACGGACATCCCGTATCTGGCGCGGCCGTACGTCACGAAGGCGTCCAACGAGAGGGTGACGGCGGACCAGACGGCCGGGCTTCCGGAGGCGGTGGCGCGGATGATCACGGGCGTGGTGGACGAGTACGAGGGCAGGGCGAGCGCGGAGGCGGTCTGCGCCCGGGACGCCGACAAGCTCGAATGCCTCCTGCAGGCCGTCGAATACCGCGAGCACGGGAACGCGAACACGCAGCCGTGGATCGACAGTTCCCTGGCCCAGCTTCGGACGGAGACGGCCCGGAGGCTCGCTGAGGAGGCCCTCCGCACGGGGTCGATGGAGTGGTACAAGCGGGCTATGGACGGCGCGTGAGTTCGAGCCAGACGTCGGGCGGGCCCGTGACGGCGCGGGCGTCGGACGGTTTGAGGCCCGCGTAGGCGCAGGCGTAGGCGATGGCCCGGTGCCGGTAGAGGTAGGCGAGAAGGATCTCGTCTGAGTCGTCGTCGGCGATCGGCTCGCCGCCGGGGGTGACGTCCCAGCTTTCGGTGACGCCGTCGATCAGCACGCTGCCCTGGTTCCCGCTCTTGGGGTTGGCGTACATGCCGTAGCAGAGGGTGCCGGCGGACAGGCGGGTCGTGACCTCCCGGGTGCGGGGCAGGTAGCCCCAGGGCTGGGTGATGACGCATCCGCCCGGCACGTCGGTGGCGCCGACGATGAAGTCGAGCTCGTCGTCGTCCAGTTCCTCGTGGAAGGGCCAGGGTTCGTCGGCGTACTCCTCGTCGGGGACGATCGGGGTCGCCTCCAGGCGCCGTGCGGCCTCGGCCGCGTCGATGTCGGCGACGCAGGCCAGGCCCGTGCCGTGGTAGTGGGGGACGTCGAGCGCCGCGATCAGCTGGGCGCTCTCCGCCACCATGGCGGCCTCGGCGTCGGAGAGGCCGGGTTCGCCGGGCGGGACGGGGAAAGGTGTCGGGCCCGCCAGGCTGAGCTGGCCCGGGGACCAGCCGCCCATCATGGGGCGCCACGGGTCGGCGCCGGCGGCGGCGAGCACGCGGGCGTTCTCGGGACGGCGGGCGTAGACGGCCAGCCACAATGCCGTACGGCCTTCGTGGTCGGCGTCGATGTCGTCGACGCGCCGGGCCAGCTCGGCGACCACTTCGGGGGAGCCGTCCCGTGCCGCCACGTGGAGGGGGAGTTCGCCGTGCCACACGGGTGCGTTGGGGTCGGCGCCGGCGTCTAGGCGGGCGCGGACGAGGGCGAGGTTCTCCCAGTTGCGCCGGGGCATGCCCGTCCAGTCGGAGTCCATGGGATCCGGATGGTACGGGCCGCCTCTGACAGGCTGGGGTACGCTCGGATCCATGTCGGCGCCCCGGATCTCCTAGCTCAGGACACACGTTCCTCGCCACCCGTGTGCCCATGAGCCTTTCCGGAGCGTCATTCCATGCTTTCCTTCCGTGATGTCGGCGTGCGTGCCGGCTCCCGCCTGCTGCTGTCCGGTGCCACCGCCCATGTCGCCCCCGGCGACCGCGTCGGGCTGGTCGGACGTAACGGGGCGGGCAAGACCACCCTGATGAGGATCCTGGCCGGGGCGTCGCCGGCCGCGGCGGGGCAGGTCGTCCGTACCGGGCCCGTCGGCTACCTGCCGCAGGATCCGGCGGCGGCCGATCCGGCGGTGACCGTGACCGGGCGCATCCTGTCTGCCCGCGGCCTGGACGAGGCGGTGCGGGCCCTGCGCGTGGCCGAGGCCGCCTTGGTTCAGGACGAACGGGCGATGGCCCGGTACGTCCGTGCCGAGGCCGAGTTCCAGGCGCGTGGCGGGTACGGCGCCGAGTCCGAGGCCGCGCGGATCGCTGCGGGGTTGGGTCTGCCCGACCGGGTCTTGGAGCGTCCGATCGGCGAGTTGTCGGGTGGGCAGCGGCGGCGGGTCGAGTTGGCCCGGGTCCTGTTCGCCGAACGGGGCACGCTGCTCCTGGACGAGCCCACCAACCACCTGGACGCCGACTCGATCGGCTGGCTCCGCGGCTTCCTGGGCGGGTATCCCGGCGGGCTGGTGCTGATCAGCCACGACACCGGGCTGCTGGACGCGGTCGCCAACCGGATCTGGCACCTGGAGCACGGCGCGATGGAGGTGCACAACACCGGCTGGCGCACCTACCTGGCCGACCGGGACTCCGCCGAGCGGCGCCGGGCGCGGCAGCGGGCGGCGGCCGAGCGCAAGGCGGCGGCGCTGCACGCGCAGGCCGACAGGATGCGCGCGAGGAGCGCGACCGCCGTGCGGGCCAGGGACATGGCGCGGCGGGCCGACCGGATGCTGGCGGAGTCCGAGCCGGTGCGGCGGGCGGAGAAGGCCGCCAGGATCCGGCTGCCCGATCCGGCGCCGTCCGGGCGGATGCCGCTGGGCGCCGTGGGCCTGTCCAAGTCGTACGGTGACCTGCGGGTGCTGTCGGGCGTGGACCTGGCCGTCGACCGGGGCGGGCGGCTGGTGGTGCTCGGGCTGAACGGCGCGGGCAAGACCACGCTGCTGAAGGTTCTCGCCGGGCGGCTGGGGCCCGACTCGGGGCGGGTGGTGCACGGGCACGGGCTGCGGCTGGGGTACTTCGCCCAGGAGCACGACACGCTCGATCCGGCCCGTACCGTCGCGCAGAACCTCGCGGACGCCGCGCCCCACCTGGAGCCTGGGCAGGCGCGCCGCATCCTGGGCTCGTTCCTTTTCTCTGGGGACGACGCGGACAAGCCCGCCGGGGTCCTGTCAGGCGGGGAGAAGACGCGGCTGGCCTTGGCGGGGCTGGTGAGTTCGGGGGCGAACGTGCTGCTGCTGGACGAGCCCACCAACAACCTGGATCCGGTGTCCCGGGAGGAGGTTCTGGGGGCTCTCGGCGCGTACAAGGGCGCGGTGGTGATGGTCACCCATGACCAGGCCGCGATCGAGGCTCTCCGTCCGGAACGGGTGCTGCTGCTGCCGGACGCCGACGAGGACCTCTGGAGCGAGGACTACATGGAGTTGGTCGCCCTCGCCTGACCGGACGGGCCTGAGCCTTCGGCGTCCTTCCGGTAGGCGGTCGGGCTCTTGCCGAGGGTCCGCTTGAACGCCGAGCTGAACGCGAACGCGTCCGTGTAGCCGACCTCGCGGGCCACGGCGGCGACCGTCGCCGACGGGTCGGCCAGCCGTTCGGCGGCCAGCGCCATCCGCCATCCGGTGAGGTAGGCCAGCGGGGGTTCGCCGACCAGTTCGGTGAACCGCCGGGCGAGGGTGGTGCGGGAGGCGTGCGCGGCGGCGGCGAGGGAGGCCAGCGTCCAGGGGCGGCCGGGGTCGGCGTGGACGGCGCGCAGGGCCGGGCCGACCACCGGGTCGCCCAGGGCCTGGTACCAGCCGGGCCGCACCGCCTCGGGACGGTCGAACCAGTCGCGCAGCGTGCACACCAGCAGCCAGTCGAGCAGGCGGTCCAGGACGATCTGGCGGCCCGGGCGGCAGGCGTCCAGCTGGGCCTCCAGGTAGCCGCGCATGGCGGCGCAGTCGTGCTCGTCCGGGACGACGATCATCGGGGGCAGCACGCCGACCAGGCGGCGCGCGATCTCGCCGTTCAGCCGGTAGGACGCGGCGAGGAGGACGGTGTCGCCCGTGCCAGCGGCGGAGTCGCCGGGGCCGACGTCGCGCACGGTGCGGGGCGCGTCGGTGTCGGCGAACACGAACGGCTCGGGGCCGCGCACGATGGCGGCCTCGCCGACCCGGATCGGGAGGGTCAGGTCGCCCTGGGTGAGCAGGCCCTCGCCGCGCATGGGCACGCACAGTGTCAGCGGCGCGCCGTCGGTGAAGCGCAGCCCCCACGGGGGCGTGAGCGCGGAGGTGCCGAACGCGGCGCCTTCGCCGCGCACGCCTTTCAGCAGATCGTCGAAGGGGTCCACGCCGTCACGATATAGCCGGTCCTGACCTCCGCTCGGCCCCCGTGTGACACGGCGAATCAGTGAAAGTCCGGAAAAACCGGGGTTCATTCCAGTACGTTCGCCGTCCGCACGGTGAATGATCACTCGAGGAACCGGATACGGGGCCGGGGTACGAGGGGGAAGCGAGCATGTCTTCGTGGGCCGCACGGCTCCAGACGGCGATCGACCAGTGGCGGGACGGCGACCTGGACGGCGCGGCGGGGGCCCTGCGCGCGATCGTCGTCTCCGCCCGTGACGACTCCGGCGGCGGGGCCGAGGCCGTGGCCGAGGCGTCCCATCTCCTCGGCCGCCTGCTGCAGGAGAGCGGCGACCTGGACGGGGCGCGGGCCGCGCACCGCTCGGTCGCCGCCGGGAGCCATCCGGTCTTCGCGCAGCGCTCGGCCGTGGCGCTCGGCCTGATGCTGGTGGACGCGGAGGAGTGGGCGGAGGCCCACCGCCCGCTGCGGGCCGCGGCCGGCGGCGCCGACACCGAGATCGCGGCGATGGCCGAGCTGACGCTGGTGACCGTGCTGCGCCGCCTGGGCGACCTGGACGGCGCGGCGGCCGTCCTGGAGCGCGTCCGGCGCGCGGCGGACCCCGAGGTGGCCCGGCTCGCCGCGGACCTGGACGTCCCGCGCTGGCCTGAGGACGGCGGCGAGCGCGAGCGCGAGGCATGGGAGGCGTTCGAGTCGATCGGCGCGCTGCTGGACGAGCACGCGGAAGAGGCCGAGGCCGCCGACGAGGTCGTGCTGACCGCGCTGAACAGGATGCTGGCGCACGGCATGCCCGCCCTGTGCACCGCGGCGGCGTTCCGGCTGTACCCGATCTACGCCGGGCGCGGCGAGTTCGCCGACTGCCGCCGGGTCATGGAGCACGCGATCGCGGTCGGGGACCCGGCCGAGCGCGGCCGGGCCGAGAAGCTGCTCGGCGCCGCGCTGTTCGACCTCGGTGAGAACGCCGAGGCGCGGGAGGCGTACCGGCGCGCCGCCGAGGACCACCGCCCGGAGATCCGGCTGGACGCGCTGATCCAGGAGTCGAAGTTCACCCGGGACATGGACGGCGAGGAGGGCGAGCGGGAGGCCCGGGGGATCCTGTGGCGGGTCGTCGAGTCGGGCCATCCCGAGTTCGCCGTGGAGGCGCGGGCCTGCCTGGGGCAGGTGTACTCCGAGGCCGGTGAGGTCGAGGACGCCGTCGCCAACTGGCGGGCGGTGCTGGACGGCGTCTCCGAGTACCGCTGGGGCGCGGTGCACTTCCTCGGCACGCTGCTGGCCGGGCTGCCGGCGGACGATCCGCGCCGCCTGAGTGTGGTGGAGCTGCTGGAGCGGGCCGGGGAGATCGACGACGAGCCCGACCTGGCGTTCCAGGCCCGGCTGGTGCTGACCCAGGCGCAGCTGGCCGTGCGCGGCCCCGACGAGGAGTACGAACGGGCGGTCGACGACTGCGACGCCGCGTTGGAGCGGCTGCGCGAGGGCGCGGTGGACGAAGCCCGCGCGCTGCTGCGCCGGGTGGTGGACGCGGAGATCACCGGGCCGTCCGACCGGGCCGCGTCGATGCTGGCGACCCTGGAGTTCGGCGAGGGCGACCCCGAGCAGGCGGACGAGCTGCTGGAACCCGTCGCCGACGGCGAGGACTTCGCGGGCGGGTTCGGCGCGGCCGTGCACCGCCTGCTGATCGCGGCGAGCGGGGCCGGGGCGCCGCATCCGGTGCTCGCCGCACTGGTCGACTACCAGCGGCTCGGCCGGGAGATCGGCGTCGCCCGCTACCGGGAGTGCGAGGGGCACGCCGACCCGGCCGTGGCGGCGCTGGCCAAGAGCATGCTGGGGCAGGTGTACGTCTCGCTGGGCGCCGCGCCCCGTTCGCAGGGCGTGCGACTGCTGGACGAGGCCGCCGCGTCCGGTGACCCGCTGGCGCTCTCGCACGCCGCCGTGCTGTCCTGGATCCTCCGCGACGCCTCTGGCGCGTCCGAGGCCGACGAGGTCATCGGCGCGCTGCGGCGGGCACGCGACGGCGGGCATCCGGTGCTGGCGCCGTGGGTGGCGTACGCGCTGGGCACCGCCCTCCAGGGCCGGGACGCGGACGGCGACGCCGGCGAGGCCCTCGACGCGTTCGAGGCGGTCTCCCGTTCCGGGCATCCGGGGCTGGCCGCGGAAGCCGAGGCGGGCGCGCTCCAGATCCTGGAGGCGCGGGGCGATCTGGCCGGGGCGGCCGCCGTGCACGAGCGGATCGTGGCGCGCGGCGACCGGCTGCGGGCGCCGCGCAGCGCCTGGCTGCTGGGCTTCACCCGGGTCCGGCTGGACGACTTCGACGCGGCGCGGGCGGCGTTCGCGCTGGTGCCCGAGGACCATCCGGAGCTGGCGGTGGACGGGGTGTTCGCGCGCCGCCTCCTCGACCGGGACTTCGCGGGGGCCGCGGCGGTGCTGGCCGGCGCCCGGGAGCGCGGCGAGGACCATCGCGGGGCCATGACCGCCTGGCTGGCGCTGGAGGCCGCGCACGCGTGGCAGCGCGCGGGCGAGCACGCGTCCACCGACGCCGCGCTGTCCCTGGCGATCGAGCACGGACCGGCCGTCCAGGCGCAGGAGGCCGCGCTGTACCTGGGCGCGCTGCGCGGGGACGCGGGCGATCACGCGGGCGCCGCCGAGGCGTGGGCCCGCGCCGCCGAAGGCGAGGACGAAGGCCAAGCGCGCCGCGCGGCCGGCGGGCTCGGCGAGGCGCTGTTCCACCTCGGCGACCTGGACGGGTCGGCCGACGCGTATCGGCGGGCGCTCGACGCCGCCGATCCGGGGGACGAGGAGCACACCCGGCTCCTGGACACCGTCGTACGGGTGCTGGTCGCGGCGGGTCGGGTGGAGGAGGCCCGCGCCGTCCAGGTGGACCAGACCGGCGACGGCCCGCACGTCGCCCTGACGCTCGGCGCCGCGCTCCGCGACAGCGGCGACCCGGACGCCGCCGCGGCCGAGTTCGAGACCGTGCTCGCCGCCGCCCCGTCCGACGACAGCATGGAGCTCCGGGCCGCCGCGATGGCGGGCGTGCTGCTGGCCCGGCTGTGCGACCAGCGGGGCGAACCCGCGCGGGCCGCCGAGCACGCCCGGCGGGCCGTCACCCGCTACGAGCGCCTCGCCGAGCCCGGCAGGGACGGCGCCGAGGACGCGGCCGAGAGCCTGGCCGTCGCCGCCTACGAGCTGGGCGGCTACCTGACCGCGACCGGCGACGATGACGGCGCCCGCCACGCCTACGAACGGGCCGCGGCCTCCTCCGACCCCGACATCGCGCTGCCCGCCATGGAACGGCTCGGCACGGCGAGCCTCGTCGAGCGGGCGGTGCTGCGGCTCCGCGACGGCGACGACGCAGGCGCCCTGGAACTCCTCGCCCGCGAGTACGGCACGCCCCTCATCGCCGAACTGCACGTCGCGCTGTACCACTGGCGGCTCCCGGACGTCCGCGGACTGCTCGCGCGGGCGGCCGGCGCCGGGCACGCCGAGCGCGCCGCCGACCTGGTCTCCCTCGTCGCTCAGGAGCGGCTCGCCGCGGGCGCGGACGGGTCCGGCGACCTGTACGGGCTCGTCCTCGACCACGGCACGCCCCGGCAGGTCGCCGAGATCTGCGCTGCCTTCGGGCACGCCCACTGGCTGGCCGGGGACCTGGACGCCGCGGTCGAGACCCTCGAACGCGGCGCGGCGATCGACGATCCCGCGGCGTTGCAGTGCCTGCAGCATCTCCTCCCGGTGCTGTCGGTGCGCGGTGACCTCGATGCCCTGGTGACCGCCGCCCGGCGGGCCGTCGCCACCGCCGACCCGGAGACCGCCGTCCAGGGGCACTGGGCACTGGGCGGGGTGCTCAAGGACCGGGGCGATCTGGCGGGCGCCGTGGCGGAGCTGCGCGCCGCGTCCGAGCAGGCCGACGCCGTGTACGTGCCGTACATCCAGGTGGAGCTCGGCGAGGCGTTGCATGAGCACGGCGACACCGAGGCCGCGCACCGCACCATGGAGTCGCTGCTGACCTGCGACGATCCCGTCCCGGCGGTGCGCGCGGGCAACCTGCTCGGGGTCTGGCTGGGCCAGGACGGGCGGCACGCGGGCGCCGCCGAGGCCATGGGCGCGGCCGCGGCGGCGGCGCTGCGCGTCCCGGAGCCGGACGACCAGGTGCGCGAGCTGCACCGGATGGCGCTGAACAACCTGGGCGCCGTCGCCGGCATGGCCGACGAGGCCGGGGACGCGGCCATCGCCGTGCGCGCCCTCCGGCTCGCGGCCGCGGGCGGCGCGCCCGACGACGCCGTCGAGATCGCGCGGCGGTACGCGGCGGCGGCCGCCGACCGCGGCGACCTGGACGCCGCGCGCGCCTACTACAAGGGCGCCGCCGCCTTCCCGCCCGCCGGCGACCGGACCGCCCTGCTGGCCCTGGCCGAACTCCTCGCCGAGCGCGGCGAGCCGGAGGAGGCCCGGACGCTCCTGGAGCCGCTCGCGTCGTCCGACGACGTCGCCGTGCGGATGGCGGCCACCGCCCTGCTCGTGCCCCTGCTCAAGGAGGCGGGCGACGACGGCGCGGCCCTGGAGGTCGCCGCCCGCGCCGCGGGCCATCCGGTTCCGGTTCCCGACCCTGTTTCCGCCGGCGACCCCGCGCCCGAGCCCGAGCCCGAGAGCCCTGAGACCGGCGAGCCCGCCGACCTCCTGAGCGCGCTGCGAGAACGGACCTGGAAGCACTACGAGGACGGCGACCTGGACGAGGCCGAGGCACTCGCGCGCCGCTCCACCGGAACCGGCGACCCCACGACAGTGGCGTCGGGCCACCAGGTGCTGGCGAAGATACTCAGCGGCCGGGACGACCTGGACGGCGCCGAACACGCGTACCGCCAGGCGCTGGAGGCCGCCGCGCGGATCGAACCGGACGACGCCGACCTCGCCGACGCCCTCCAGACGCGCCTCGAACTGGCCCACGTGCTCCAGCGCAAGGGCGACGACGGCGCGGCCAAGACCGAGGCCGCGCGCGTCCGGGAGCGGGCGGCGGGCGCCGGGGACGTCGTCCTCACCGCCAAGGCCGACAGCTACCTGGGCAACATCATGTACCTCGGCGGCGACATGCCGGGGGCGCTGGAGGCGTTCGGGCGGGTGGCCGTGCTCACCGGCCCCGGCGAGCCCTGCCAGTTCGCCGACATGATCTCCACGGCCGCCAACAACGTGATGGCCATCGCGATCGAGTCGGGGACCAAGGGCGAGCACGCGCTCGCCCTGCGCGGCATGGTCCTGGGGACGCGGGCCGGGTTCCGCGACAGCGGCGCCGACGTGGCCCTCACGGTGGCGGCCCAGGTCACCGGGAACGACCCCGCGGGGATACGGTCGTTCCTCGAAGCGGTCGTCGGCGTGGACGCCGCCTACGACGGCGCCCTCCACGCCGCCCTGGCCACGCTCACCTCCACCGAATCCGACGAACCCGAGGCCGAGGAGGAGAACGGCCCGGACGGCGCCGACTCCCTGCTGTGGCTGATGCGCAACCAGTCGGGCAAGGCCACCGCCGGCGCCGCGGGCCGGCAGCTGATCCGCGCCGCCCGCGAGATCATGGACGACGACCCGGCGCAGGCCCGCCGGATCCTGGAGACGGTCGTGGCGTACGGCGACCCCGAGGAGATCGCCGTCGCCTACGACGACATCGGCGACATCCACGGCTTCGTCGAGGACGACATGGAGGCCGCCGTCGCCGCGTACCGCAAGGGCGCGGACGTCGACCACCCGGCCGCGCTGGTCCCGCTGCGCAGTCTGCTGCTGGCGCTGGCGGACCAGGAGGACCACGACGCCGTCGCCGAGACCGCCCAGCGCGCGGTGACCAGCGGCGACCCCGAGACGGTCGCGGTCGGCTACTGGCTGTGGGGCGACTCGCGCGGGCACCGCGGCGACGGCGACGCGGCGGTCCGGCTGTACCGGCGGGGCATCGCGGCCGGGCATCCGGAGGTCACCCCGCGGATCCGCACCGACCTGGCCCGGACGCTGCGCGAACGCGGCGAGCCGGGGGAGGCGGCGGCGGAGATCTCCCGTGCCGCCGAGGCCGCCGACCCGGAGGTGCGGGCGCGCGCCGGCACGCTGCGCGGCCAGTGGGCCTTCGAGGACGGCGATCTCGCGGCGGCGGCCGAGGCCCTCGGCCTGGTCGCCCGCGCGGAGATCGACCCGGCCGACCCGGAGCCGCTGTCGTCGCTGGCGGAGACGGCCGCCCAGAACCTGGCGGTCGTGGCCGAGCGGGCGCACCGCGAGGGCGTCCACGAGGTCGCGGGCCGGGCGCTGGCGCTGCTCCGCTCCACGGGCGAGCAGGACGCGGTCGAAACCGCCCGGCGGTACGCCACCGGGCTGGCCGAGGCCGGTGACCGCGCCGCCGCCATGCTGTACGTGGAGTGCCTCGCCGGGATGCTGTCCGACCCCTCGCCCGACCTGGAGATCGGCCTGGCCGACCTGTACGTCTCGGCGGGCGACCCGGAACGGGCGCGCGCGATCTACGAGCGGCTGGCCGGGCACTCCGACGCCGAGGTGCGGCTGGTCGCCAACGGGCGGCTCGTCCCGCTGCTGCGCCGGGCCGGCGACGCCGCGGGCCTGGAGGGCGTCACCCGGGCGATCACCGGCGACTCCGCCGAGACCGGCCTCGACGAGGGCGACCAGGCGTTCCTGGGCAGCCTGCTCGGGCTGCTGCAGCGCGAGCAGGGCGACCACGAGGGCGCGCTGCGCACCCTCCGCGCCGCCGCCGAGAGCGGCGAGCCCACCGCGCTGTTCTCGCTCGGGCAGGCGCTGGTGGACGCGGGCGAGTTCGCGGAGGGCGGCGAGGTGCTGGCCCGCATCCCGGAGACGGAGACGCGCTACACGCGGCACATCGCCGTCCTGCTCGCCCGCGCCCACCACGAGCAGCGGCCCGACCGGGCGCGGGAGCTCTACCTCCAGGCCGTCCAGGGGCCCGGCGACGCCGACGCGCACGCGGAGGCGCTCGCCAAGATGTACCTGGGCGCGCTCGGCAAGCGGGACCGGGACTGGCCGGAGGCGCTGCGCTGGTACCGGCAGGTGATCGACGCCGGAGTGGAGGGCCAGGCGCCGCTGGCCGCGGCCCACCTGGGCGAGCTGGCGTACTGGCTGGGCGACCGCGACTCTGCGGTGCGGTACTACGAGCTGACCCTGGCAACCGGGACGACCAAGGCCGACCTGGTGGGCGAGGCCGCGTACCGGCTCGGCGAGATCCGGCACGGCGACGGCGACCTCGACCTGGCCCGGGAGCATCTGCGGCGGGCGGCCGGGTCCGGCGAGGAGTCCTTCGCCGAGCAGGCCCGCGCCCTGCTGGGCAAGCTCGACCCCGAAGGGTGAGGCGCGGGACTCAGATCCGCGCGTTGGCGCGCAGGACCGCCACGGCGTGCACGGTGATGGCGCCGCGCCATTCCAGGGCGCCCGCCGGGGAGATCTCGGCGTAGTCGACCTTCCAGCCGCCGTCGTCCTGCTGCCCGGCGGCGAGCCGGTCCAGGTCGGCCTCGATCACCTCGGGGGCGAGCAGGTCCCGGACGGGGCGCCCGGGGCGGGGGGCGATGTCCAGGGGACGGAGCCTCTCGTCCGCGGTGCCGCCCTCGACCGGCAGCTCGCCCTCGGGCGGGACGAACGCCGCCAGCCGCCGGAGCAGGGCGCCGGCCTCCTCGGGCCGGGTGTCGTGCGCCGCGTCCAGGAAGTGCAGCGCGAACGACAGCACGTACGCGTGCGGCCTCTCGTCGAGCGCCTCCACGGCCTCGAAGCAGTAGCCGACCGCCCGGTCCAGCCAGGGATGGGCGGCGACGGCCGGGTCGTGCGCGGCCACCCGGAGCGCGGCGGCCGCCGACACCGCGGTGATCTGGAGGGAGGACACCGCCGGGTCGGCGGCCCGCCACCACGGGGCGGTCGCGGCCTCGGTGGTCAGCGGCAGCGCCATCGGCAGGCCGCCGTCCGGCAGCGTGACAGAGCCCAGCCAGTCGCAGAGCGCGGCCGCCTCCGGGAGGCCGGTCGCGGGCGCGGCGGCCCGGGCGGCCTCCTCGAAGACCTCGAAGGCGTGCAGCGCGGTCCCGGGCTGGCTCTCGGGGGAGCGCAGGTCGGGCTCCAGGCCCCAGCCGTAGCCGCCGTCGGGGTTGCGGTAGCCGTCCAGGGCGGCGAGCAGACCGGCGGTGTCGCCGCCGCCCGTGAGCAGCGCGAAGCGGCGGCGGTCGAGGACGCGGGCGTGGCCGGCCATGAAGGACCCGGCGGCGTGGATGTCGATCGTCATGCGTCCATCGTGGGCGGGCCGGGCCGTCCGGTCTTGTAGGTTCCGGTCGCGCCGCCGCGCGTGTCGCGCAGGGCCCTGACCTGCAGGGGTGATGTCGCCGCGAAAGGGAACGATCTTCTCGTCACGTGCGGTGGCGGCCTCGGGACGCCAGGGGAAGGGGGGCGATGACCGGCCTGCGACGCCTGGTGCCGCGTTCCCTGCGCGCCAGGCTGACGGTGGTGGCCGCGCTGATCTCCATGGTGGTCTTCTCGATCACCTCCAGCCTGATCCTGGCACTGGTGCCCGGCGACCTGCGGGAGGGGCTGGAGAGCCGGGTCGAGCTGGCGGCGCGGCGGGCGGCCGGCCCGGCCCGCACCGGGAATCTGCCCGGGACGCTGAGCGTGCCCCACGGCGGCCTGGGCCCCGGCTACGAGGTGCAGGTCGTCGCGAGCGACGGCCGGGTGCTGGCCTCCAGCGCCGGGCTGCGCGGCCGGGGCCGGATGGCCTCCTTCGAGCCCGAGGGGTACGAGGCCGTCGCCACCCAGCAGGTCCCGATGCGGCCGCCGGGCGGGCGCTCGGAGAAGCCCGAGGAGCACCTGGTCGCCGCGCTGCGGGTGCGCTCGCCGTACGGTCCCGTGACCGTGTACGCGGCCGTCGACCTGGTCGAGGTGCAGCGCGCCCTCACCCTGCTCAACCTGCTGATCTTCATCGTCACGCCGTTCGCGGTCCTGCTGGTGGCCTCGGTCGCGTGGGGCGCGGTGGGGCTGTCGCTGCGCCCGGTGGGGCGGATCCGGGCGCAGCTGGAGGAGATCAGCGGCCAGGACCTCAGCCGCCGCGTGCCCGTGCCCGGCTCCGGGGACGAGATCGCCCGCCTGGCGTCCACCACCAACGCCACGCTGGAGCGGCTGGAGCGGTCGGCCGAGGCGCAGCGGCGGTTCGTCGCCGACGCCTCCCACGAGCTGCGCAGCCCGATCACCTCGCTCCGCCTCCAGTTGGAGGCGAACTCCGCCTACCCCGAGGGCGCCGACTGGCCCGCCGCGAACGCGCAGGCCCTGGCGGCGACCGAGCGGCTCTCGGGGATCGTGGACGAGCTGCTGATGCTGGCCCGGCTGGACGCGGGCGCGACCGCCGAGCGGCGCGTGGTGGACCTGAGCCGGCTGGCCGCCGAGCAGATCAGGCGGCTCGCCCGCGCCCGGGTGCCGGTGCACGCGGACCTGGACGGCCCCGCGCGGGTGCTCGGCTCGCCCGTCCAGCTGGACCGGCTGCTGACCAACCTGCTCGACAACGCCGTCCGGCACGCCCGCGCGCGGGTCGACCTCAGCGTCGCGGTCAGGGACGACGAGGTGGTCGTGACGGTGGACGACGACGGCACCGGCATCGCGCCGGAGGACCGGGAGCGGGTCTTCGAGCGGTTCACCCGCCTGCGCGAGGGGCGCCGGCTCGACAAGGGCGGCAGCGGCCTGGGGCTGCCGCTGTCCCGGGAGATCGCGGCCTCGCACGGCGGGACCCTCACGATCGAGGACGGCCCGCGCGGCGCCCGCTTCGTGCTGCGGCTGCCGGGCGTCCACTAGGAGCCGGCGGCTCGCGCGGCCCGCGAAGGAGGTCACGGCGACCGGTGCGCGCCTCAACCGGTCGCCGTGACCCCGTCCCCCCACCCGGTGGGGAGGCGGTCGCGGCTCCAGGGCGGCGGCCGTCCGTCTCACCGGGCGCCGCCCGCCCCCCACCAGGAACCGATGCGAGCCTCACTCCCACAGGGTGCGATGAAGCTATTCCGTACTGGGCCGTAGGTTCGGCCCTACGGGGACCCTGTCGACGAGCGGTCGAAGGGGGGCGTTGAGTGGTGAACCGATTACCGCCTGTTGGTATGAGCGGTAGGTGCGGGACCGGAATCCGGACTGACCGTTTCGACCAGTTCGGCGGTTACCAGCGGGCAGCCGACCCCCGTCCGCTCCGCCACCCGGGCGACCTGGCGGGCGGCCTCCGCCGGGCGCCCCCGCGCGATGACCGCCACCGCGGCCCGGATCGCGGCCAGCCGCTCCTCCGGTGCCGCCAGCGTCCCGCCGCACCGCGCGATCGCGTCGTCGACCAGCACGTCCATCAGGCTCGCCCGGGAGCGCAGCGCCGCCCGCACGCCCGCGCGGCCCCGCTCCCGCAGCACCCCGGCGGGGTCCTCGCCGGGGCCGAGGGGCACCGCCTCCACGGGGCCGCGGACGCCGTCCAGCCGCGTCCAGAGGCGCCGCGCCGCCGCCCGCCCGGCCCGGTCCCCGTCCAGCGCCACGACCAGCCCGGTCCGGTCGAGATCGGCGACCCGGGCGAGCGCGCCGAGCTGCCCCGCCGTCGGCGCCAGCCCGCAGGTGGCGACGGCGGCGTACGCGCCGGAGGCCAGGTTGACCGCGATGGCGTCCAGCGGCCCCTCGACCACCACCGGGCGGGCCGTCCCGGCGGCCAGCCGCTCGCGCACCTCGTGCAGGCCGTACAGCAGCTCGCCCTTGCGGTACGCGGCGGTGTCCGGGCCGTTGAGGTACTTGGGGCCGGGCGCGCCTTCGGGCAGCCTCCCGACGAACCCGGCGACCGTCCCGTCGGCGGCGTCGCGGACCGCGAACATCGCCCGGTCGCGGAAGGTGTCGCGCAGCCGCCCCGACCGCGTGCGGCGGGCCAGCCCGGCGGCGACGAGCGCCTCGTCGGAGTGGCCGCGCGAGCGGAGGTGGTCGGTGAGCGCGCGCGGGCCGGGCGGCGCGTACCCGAGCCCCCAGCGCCGCTGCACTCCGCGGTCGAACCCCCGTCCGGCCAGGTAGGCGGGCACCCAGCCGTCGTCCAGCCGGGCCTGGAAGAAGCGGTGGGCGTCCCGCAGCGGGCCGCTCCCGTGCCCGCCGGCCGCGCTGATCCGCCGGCTCACCCGCAGGATCCGGTCGCCCACGTCGGGCACCGCGTACGGCACCGGCCCGTCCGGGAAGGCCGGCCGGTCCGCCGGGAGCCCGTACCGCGCCAGGACGAGGAACGCCACCGAGTCGGCCTCGAACCGGCGCGCCCCGCGGCAGCCCTGCGCCCCCGGCCGGTCGATCCGGTCGCCGGGACGCAGCGCGTGCGCCAGCTGGTGGGCGAGCCGGACGCAGGCGTCGAGGTCGTCGCCCCGTTCCGCGGCGGGCGGGATGCCGTACCGGGCCCCGAGCGCCGCGAGCCGCCTCCTGGCCTCGCGCGGTCCGGGGAAGGCGGGCGTCTCGGGCGGCAGGCCGTCGGTCTGGCTGATGTCGAACACGGCCCGCGGGCCCGTCCCGTTCGCGGTGGAGGCGTCCAGCACGTCGGCCAGGATCCGGATCCCGGTCTCGCCCCTGCGGACCTGGCGGCCGGCCGAGCGCCACGCCCCGTACGACCGGACGTCGGTGGCCGCCCGCCACTGCGCCGCGATCAGCAGCGTGTCGGTGAACCCGTACCGCAGCCCGAACCTGGCCGCCAGCTCCAGCCACCACGTCCACGGCAGCGTGCCGTCGCGCAGCCGGGCGGCCTCCCGCGCGGCGACGCCGCGCAGCACGGCGGGGAGCAGCTCGTCACCGGGCATCGCCATATAGCGGTCATACCCGGATAAATGCCTCAGCTCTCCTCGCTAGAGGCTAGAGCTAGAGCTAGAGGTAGAGGCCGAACAGCTCCTCGGGATGGTCGAGCATCGGCGGCAGATCGTCCGCCCGCAGCGTGATCAGGTCCTTCTTGCTCGGCGCCCGCACACCGTTCTTGGCCGCCTCGCCGGCCGCCTCGCCGTTGAACGCGGCGCGCTCGGCCAGCCGGGCGTCCCGCGCCGCCGACGCCACCCGCTGCGCCTGGTTGGCCACCGCGATGTCCAGCAGGTTCCGCATCAGCCGCCCGTTCCCGAACGACTCCCCGCGCTGCACCCGCCGCAGCGACGACCGCAGCAGATCCGTCGTGCCCGGCGCCAGCCGGAACCCGTCCGCCGTCGCCAGCGCCTCGAACACCGCCACCAGCTCGTCGTCGGTGTAGTCGGGGAAGTGCAGCTGCTTGGGGAAGCGCGAGTCGAGCCCCGGGTTGGCCGCCAGGAACTCCGCCATCTCCCGCTCGTACCCGGCCACGATCACCACCAGGTCGTCGCGGTGGTCCTCCATCAGCTTCACCAGCTCGGCGATCGCCTCGTGCCCGTAGTCGCTCTTGTGCGGCGACTGGGTCAGCGTGTACGCCTCGTCGATGAACAGCACCCCGCCGATCGCCCGCTCCACCAGCCGCCGGGTGCGCGGTGCCGTCTGCCCGATGTACTCGCCGACCAGATGGGCCCGGGACGCCTCCACCACGTGCCCCGACGACAGCACCCCCAGCCGCTTGTAGATCCGGCCCAGCAGCCGCGCCACCATCGTCTTGCCCGTCCCCGGATTGCCGGTGAACACCATGTGCCGGGTCGGCGGGCTGATCTTCAGCCCGCTCTCGCCGCGCAGCCGCGCCGCGTGCGTCCCCGCGATCAGCAGCGCGATCTCCTGCTTGATCGTCTCCAGCCCGGTGAGCTCGCGCAGCTCCGTCATCGGGTTGCCGGGGCTCTGCGTGGTGTCCAGCGCCGCCGGGACGTCCCGCTTCCCGACCACGAGCTCCTCGCCCTCGGCCGCACGGGCCCGCACCGCCTCCACCACCACATCGGCCAGGTACGGCGCGAGCCGCGCGTTCCGCAGCGTCTGCACCGGCGGCGTGGCCGCCAGCAGCTCGCCCGCCGCCGCGACCGCGTGCCGGGTGCCCCGCGCCCCGCGCTCGCGCAGCGCCCGCCGGAACAGCTCGGCATGGCCGCCGGCGTCGAACGGGACGGTACGGGCGACGCGGAAGCGGTGCGGCAGCACCGGGTTGATCTCCCGGATCCGCTCGTCCCCGCCCGCGTCGCACAGCGCCACCAGATGCAGGTCCTCGTGCACCGCCAGCAGCCGGTGCAGCTCGCCCGCGATCGCCTCGCCGTTGCCCGGATCGGTCACGATCCCGTCCAGGCCCTCGATGATCAGCAGCCGCTCGCCCGCGCAGTCGCGGACGTCGGCGTGCAGCTTGGCCACGGCGTCCGACAGGCGCTGCCCCACGAACAGGTTGTCGGTCAGCCAGACCGGGTCACGCCCCAGGTTGAGGGCCCGGCCCAGCTCCTGCGCCGCGTCCCGCTTGCCGGTGCCGTCCGGGCCCACCAGCAGCAGCCGCACCGGCTCGCGGCCCGCGCTCAGCTCCGCCAGCGCCCGGCTCACCTCCGGCTGCCCCACCAGCCCGCTCGCCAGCTCCGGGACGGCCGCGGCCGCCCCCGAGGAGACGCCGCCCGCCTCCGGCGGCACCGGCCGCAGCTCCTCCACCAGCGGGTTGACCACCCGGCGCCGCGGCGCGTACAGCCGCCGCAGATCGGTCTGGAACTGCCCGACCGGGATCCACTCCGGCTTGGGGAACCACGGATCGCCCGGCAGCCCCTGGACGGTCGCCACCCAGCGCATCGCCATGTCCAGCCAGGCCCGGCAGGCGTCCGCCGCGCCCGACACCAGCGCCCGCACCAGCCAGGCCCGCGTCCGCTCCTGCCACGCGGCCGGCTTGAACCCGCCGCGCTCGGACGGGAACCGCGCCTGCAGCTCCCGGTACCGGTCCTCGCCCAGCGCGGCCACCAGCTCGGCCGGGACCTGCTCCATGTTCCCCTGGAGCAGCAGCTGGATCAGGTGCGTCTCCACCGTCTCGTCCCGCGGCGCCACGCTCGCCAGATTCCCGTAGGCGGCCAGCAGCCCCGCCGTCACCCACTCCAGGTAGCCGACCGGGCCCATCAGCTCGGGCACCGCCGAGAGGATCTCGTCGTCGGCGTGCGCGTGCCAGTGCTCGCGAAGCTCCATCTTGGGCAGGTTCACGTCGCAGCGCGGCGGGTCGTCGTACAGCCGCAGCAGCGCCTTGCGCCGCCGCTCCAGCGGCTCGATGCCCTCCAGGACCGCCAGGCAGTCCCGGGCCAGCGAGATCGCCAGCTCGCGGTCGGGCGCCTCCACCAGCCAGTCCACCGGCGGCCGCCACCGGCCGCCCGGCGCGTCCCACCGGGTCATCCGGGAGCTGAGCGGCCCCGGATTGACCAGGTGCCGGTGCAGCAGCCGCTCCGGCAGCTGCGAGCACGACCCCGCCTTGATCGCCCCGCCGCCCGGCAGGAACGCCAGGATCCCGAAGATCTCCGCCGTCACCAGCGAGGCCGGCAGCGTCAGCAGCTTGTGCTCGTCGGTGGTCAGCCCCGCGCAGCGCGGATCGCGCGCCAGCGCGTCGATCCGCGCGCCGATCTCCTCGAACAGCCCGTCCGGCACCCGCCAGGGCCCGTACGAGTAGACGTCGAGGACCGGCTCGTCGGTGAGCAGTAGCCCCAGATGATCCGGCAGCCGCAACGCATTCTCCCCAAGAGTGACTCAAATCGGGGTAACAGCCTATGGTTCCGGAACGCATCGAATCCCCACCGGAGCCCGCCTCACCCGCAAGCTCCATTCAACTGTCCCCCGCCGACGGGCACCCCCGCGTTCACTGAGGACGTACAACCCCGCCGTGACCCCCCGGTCACTCTCAGCCCCCGATCCGCCGCTCCCCGTGACCGGCGAAACCCCCTCCCACCTCGGCAAGCGCCCCATGGCCCGGTGCGCGGCGGTCCCGTCGAACCGCGTGACGAACGCGAACACGATGTAACGACCCCGCACCCGGCCCACCCCGTGCCTGGGAGCCTCATCAACATTCTCAGCGATTCGCGTCCGCCGTCTGGGCGGCCCGAAAGCCGACGGTGAGCTCGCGCCGATCGGTCCTCTTCTCATCATCGATCGGACGCGACTCCCGCCCGGCCGGAAGTGGCCGCCGGCGCGCGGGACCGCCCGCGTCTCCCCGAGCCCCAGAAGGCAAGGGCGCCAACGGCTGGTTGCGCAACGCGACCCATGGCGGCGGCTCGACATATGGCGGCGCCCGACCCTGCTGGGCTCGTGTGTTCGGTCCGCGATCAGGTGGACGACCGTGTTGCCGAGGGACGGCGCGGCCGCGCCGCCCCGCGACCGGGGGCCTGGAGCGCGGAGAAGCGCACGCAGCACGTTTGTTTATCCGCTGGCGCTCGGCGTCTCTCTCCACCACCTGGGGCGATGGCGTAATCGGTGACGCCGGAGCCCTCCATGGCGTGGCATAAGGGGTCGACGCATCGCAAGGAGGCTGGTTCCGACTTGGCCGGAAAAAATGCGATCGTGATCACGCCGCCGGTATTCAACTTCTAGATGTACGCTGCATGTGACCGTTCTGTCACGATCATCGGAGGTGGCCGGGAGATGACGTTCGATGTCATCGTCCTGACTCAGAAAATGCCGGATACCGTGGCCGTGCTGGACGGCCTCGGCGCGGCCGGGGACGAGTTGCGGGTGGACCTCCCTGATCACGACGGGGTCATTCAGTTGTGCGACGACACCGGCGGGACACTGCTCTCGGTCGAGGCGCCGATCCTCATCCAGGTGCCGGACGAGGCCGAGCGCCTGCTGGGGGAACGGTCCGCCGGGCTGGAGCCGCCGCTGTGGAGGGTCGAGGTCCGCGCGGCGGAACGCGACGGCGCCGACGAGATCGCCCGGCGTTTCGCGGAGGCCCTGGTCCAGCGGCTCGGCGGAATGGTCTGGGATGGCGGCGCTGGGCCGTGACGACGGAACCGGCGGCGATCGTGGGCCGAGGACCCGGCATGACCGCGTCGCGGCGGCGATGGTGACCCTGGTTCGGTCGATCTGTCAGCGTCGTTGTTGACGAGGCTCGTGGTAAGTCAGCGGGCTCGGTAATTGTCGAAAGGTGCCCTCCCCGGGAATTGCGTCCGACGGGCCCGGCCGGGTCAGCGGGGGCGGGTGAGGGAGGTTTCGGTCCAGCGGGCGGCTCTGAGGGCTTCCTGGGCGGCGTTGGGGCGGCTGGTCGCGTAGTCGACCTCGACCAGGAGGTTGTCCAGGCGGAAGCCGACGATGACGTGGGTGCCCCTGGTGGAGGAGTAGCCGCCGTCGCCCAGGTCGCGGAGGTCGGTCACGGGGGCGGTCGCGTCGCCGCGCTCCTTGGCGTGGTGGCTCTGCGCGCCGGCGGCCGTCGGGGCGGTGCGGAGGGTGAGGGTCAGGTCGTCGTCCTGGCCGTCGGCGGTCGCGTTCGTCATCCACGTGCAGCTCTTGCGGGGCAGGTTGGTGGACGGGTCGGTTCCGGCGTCGTTCGTGGTGAAGAACGAGGGGACGAGCCGTGTCGCCTGCTCCGCGTTGATCAGGGCGCACGGGGCCGGGGGCGAGGCGAAGCGGCCGGGGGGCGCGGGGGCGGAGGTCGTCGGCGCGGCGCGTGGCGGTGTCCGGCGGTCGGGTGAGTGCAGGAGCGCGACGGCGACGACGACGGCGACGAGCAGGACGGCGCACGCCAGCACCGCGATGACCCAGGGAAGCGTCGTGCCCTTCTGGGGCGGGCCCGAGGGGGCGGTGTGCGGGGCCGCGGGGAGCGGGATCGCGGGCGAGGTCGGCTCGCCGGACGCCAGGGCGTGCAGGGCTTGCCCGGCCCTGTCCGCGCTCAGCCGGAGGGACGGGTCCTTGACGAGCGACGCCATGATGAGCGGGCCGAGGGGGCCTGCCTTCTGGGGGCGTTCGGGCTCGTCGGTCAGGACGGCGCTCAGCGTGCCCATGATCGTGGCCGCGACGAACGGCGGACGCCCCTCGACCAGGGTGTAGAGGGTCGCGCCCAGGGACCACAGGTCGGACGCGGGCCCGGTGGGCTCGTGCCCCACGCGTTCGGGCGCCATGTAGGAGGGGGACCCCATGAGGGACCCCTCCTGGGTGAGGGTGGCGTCCCCTTCGAGTGAGGCGATGCCGAAGTCGGTCAGTACGGCGCGGCCGTCGTCCCGGAGGAAGATGTTGGCGGGCTTCACGTCGCGGTGCAGGATGCCCTGGGCGTGGGCCGCGCGCAGGGCTCCGAGGATTTCCAGGCCGACGCGGGCCGCGCGGTCCCAGGGCAGTGGTCCGTCGGCGGCGACGACCGCGTCCAGAGAACGTCCTGGCAGCAGGTCCATGACGATGCACGGCCTGCCCTCGTCCATGACGACGTCGTGCACCGTGACGATGGACGTGTGGCGGACGAGCGCCGCGGCGCGGGCCTCGCGCATGGCGCGCTGCGCGGCCTGCTCCTGCTGCTCGGGGGACAGGTGGTCGGGGAGGAGCAGTTCCTTGACGGCGACGTCCCGTCCGAGGGCCTCGTCGTGGGCGCGCCACACGACGCCCATGCCCCCCTTGCCGAGGCGTTGGACGAGCCGGTAGCGGCCGGCGAGCAGGCGTGCGGTGTCCATGTCAGGTCTTCGAGGCGAGGCTCTGCGCGACCCAGCGGGCGGCCTGGGCCGCGTCGTCGGTGGTGGCGGTGCCGCGTTCGTAGATGTGCTCGACCTCGATGACGACGTGTTTCACCCGGACGACGACGACGAAGGCCTTGTCCATCGGCTGGGTCAGCCCGGTCGTCGTATAGGCGAAGGCCTCGTCGCCTATGCCGGAGACCGTGCGGGCGGCGCTCTGACTTCCGCGCACGTGCTTGACGTCTATCTCGGGCCATCCCCAGTACACGCTGTCGGAGGCCTTCGACCTTGCGTTGCGCCAGCTGACGAACTTGTTGTGGGCCTCCACGGACGTCTCGGGAGGCGGCCCTCCCGTTCCGAGGGTGAGGTTGGTGAGGCTCACCCCGCGCTTCTTCGCCGCCCATCCGCAGGATTTGTCGGAGTCCTTCTCCTGCTGGGACTTCCGGTCGGCGAGCAGCCTGCGGACCTGCTCGGCCGTGAGGAGGCTGCACGGGTCGAGTCCGGACGTGGGTGAGGCCGACGGCGTCGTGGCCGGGGGACTCGTTGGGGCCGCCGTGGGCGTCGCCGCGGTCGTCTGGTCGTCCCCGGAAAAGGCGAACACCGCCACGAAGACGACGGCGAGGACGATGACCGTGAGCATCGCCGCCCCCGCCAGGACGGGCACCAACGCTCCTGGGCGCCGGGGTGGAGGCGGCGGCATGGGGTCGGGTAGGCCCGACGGCCTTCCGGCGGCCACGTTGTGGAGTACCTGGCGGATGACGTCGACGCCTGGCCGCGCGGACGGATCCTTCTGCAGCAGGTGCCACAGCAGTGGCGAGAGGGAACCCGCCTGGCGCGGCGGCGCGGGCTGCTCCCTCAGTACGGCGCCCAGGACGGCCATGGGGCTGTCGCGTTCAAACGGCGACCTGCCCTCCACGGCCATGTAGAGGGTCGCGCCCAGCGACCAGAAGTCGGACTCAGGGCCGGCCGGCTGTTCCCGCAGCCGTTCCGGGGCGGCGTACCCGGGGGAGCCGACGAAGGCGCCGGTACGGGTGAGGGCGGGGTCGGCCTCGATGCTCGCGATGCCGAAGTCGGTCAGGACGACATGGCCGTCCCGGGCGAACAGCACATTGGCCGGCTTGACGTCCCGGTGCACGATCCCCTTGGCGTGGGCGGCGCACAGCGCGTCGAGCAGCTGCAGGCCGATGTGCGCGACCGCGGCGGGCGGGCGCGGGCCGTCCCGGCGCACCGTCTGTTCGAGGGACGGCCCGCTCAGCAGCTCCATGACGATCCACGGGCGGTCGTCCTCGACGACGACGTCGTGGACGGTGATGACCCCGGGATGGTCGACGAGCGCGGCGGCACGGGCCTCACGCTGCGCCCGCCCGGTCGCCACCCGGCGCTCCTCGGAGGTGAGCCCGTCGGGGAACACGATCTCCTTGACGGCGACGTCCCGGCGCAGCGTCTCGTCCACGGCGGACCAGACCGTGCCCATGCCGCCGCTGCCGAGCCGCTCCCGCAACCGGTAGCGGCCGGCCAGCACACGATCGGGCATAGGCGCGTCCTTTCCAGCGCCCACACCCTACCGACGGGCCGGCGGTCCATTGATCAGCACCAGGAAACCGGGTTCCCCGTTTCGACGGACGCGCGGAACACCTGGCGCAGAGGCTCCAGGATGTAGGTGAAGTCGTCGGCCCGCGCCTGGACGGTGTCGACGCGCATGCGCCGCGGGTAACGCCCCTGCCCGTCGGCGCGGACGGGCCCGGCGAGGGGTACGGCCGCCTCCGTGCCGGAGTCCAGGTCCCGGAACCGGACGTGGCCCGCATCGACCGGCTCCTGCGTGAAGCGGACGGCGCGGAACTCCTCGCGGTGCGGTTCGGCCGTGACGTCGCGCACGAAGAACCCCCGCGGGTCGACGCCCGCCCGCCGCCCGGTGGTGCCGTCCAGGACGAACACGCCGTCGTACGACTCGATGCTCTCGATCAGCCGCTCGCCCGTCTCGTCGTCTACCAGCCAGGTGACGGCGGCGAGATGGGCGGCAGTGAAACGGTCGAGTTCGGCCAGCGCCCGCCGCGCCGACTCCGGCGACATGTGCCCGCCGTTCGCCTTGGGCAGTTCGGTGCACAGCACCGGGAAACGCTCGCGGCCCGCGCCGTGGAGCGCCTCCTGGAAAAGCCGGTACCCGTACCAGTTGGAGACGCGGACGCTGACGATCTCCATGTCCTCGTGCGCGCAGGCGTGGTACTGCTGCCACTCGCCGAAGGCATGGAACAACTCCTCGTTGCCCTCGTAGGGCACCGAGAGGTCGAGGTAGCCGTCCTCGTCCTCGACGATGAGGTCCGCGGGCACGGGCGGCTCGGTGGTCAGGCCGTCCTGCAGGCAGCGGCACCGCACATAGGCGTCCAGGCCCATCGGGACCTCCTCCCCGCGGCGCGCGCGCCGCGCTCCTTAAGGTAGGAACGCGGAGCCCTTTCCGCGAGCCGTTTTCCGTCCGGGCACCATCACCTGCGACGCCTCGCGCTGAACCTAGGCGGGGCGGCGCAGCGCCTCCACGGCCAGCCGGGCGGCGATGCCGATGGCGGCGTCGGCCTCCGGCTGCACGGCCACCGGGACGAGCGAGCGCGTGAAGACGGCGACCGCGTAGCGCCCCCCGTCCGGGTACTCGACCACGCCGACCTCGTTCCGCAGCGTGGGCAGGGTGCCGGTCTTGCCGCTCACCCGGACGTCGTCGTACGGGAACCCCGACGACAGGCGGTGCGGCCACACCTGCAGCGACAGGAGCCTGCGCATCTGCTCGCACTCGTCGGGCGGGCACACCTCGTCCCGCCAGATGAGCGAGAGGAGACGGGTCATCTCCCGGGGCGTGCTGCTGTTGGTGTGGGCGGGGTCGAGCACGCCCAGCGCGGGCAGCAGGCCCGGCTCGTCCAGCCGGGGCCACAGCTCGGCGAGGCTGCCGACCCCGGCGTCGCGCAGCATGTGGTCGTGCAGCCCGCGGGCGTCGGCGACGACGCGGGTGCGGCGCAGGCCCAGCGCCTCGATCGTCGCCCCGATCGCCTCCGGCCCGACCCGGGCGTACAGCACGTCGGCGGCGGCGTTGTCGCTCACCGCGATCATCGTGTAGCACAGGTCGCGCAGCGACATCCGCACCTCGTCGCGCATCACCGACAGGCCGGTGGGGCCGTCGGTGCGGCCGCCGGGCGGCAGCGTCACCGGCTCGGCGGGGTCGAGCAGCCCGGCCGCGGCCTGCCGGAAGAACGCCACCAGCAGCGGCACCTTGAACACCGAGGCGAGCACCACCGGTTCGTCGGCGCGCAGCCCGAGCTCCCGGCCGCCGTCCACGTCGGCCGCGTGCAGGAAACCGGTGACGCCCGCGTCCCGGAACACCGCCTCGATCCGGGCGAGCGGCGCGGCGTCCCCGTTCCGGTCGCTCATGCCAGGAACCCCGAGGCGGGACGGGGCGTGACGCGGCGCACCGGGGCCCGGTCGAGCGGCACCATGCCCGCCTCGCGGCGCAGCACGGCGGTCGCGGCGGCGGTGAACCCGGCGATGGCCGGGTCGGGCTCGGCCGCCTGCCGCCAGGCGCAGGACGTCCGCAGGACCAGCGGCTCTCCGGCCAGCGGCCGCCACACGACCCCCGGGGTGTCGGCCGTGCGGGGCGTGAGCGCGACGGCGGTCCCCGACAGGACGAGGCCGAGCGCGAACTGGGGATTGGCCGTCTCGTGCACGGCCGGCGGGGAGTAGCCGTGCCGGCGGCAGGTGACCAGCAGCTCGTCGTAGGAGCCGGGCGCCTCGTCCCGGGGGAAGATCACCAGTTCCCGCCCGGCGAGATCGGCCAGATGCACCTCGTCCGCCTCGTCCTCGCCCGGCCCGGGCAGCAGGACGCCCACCGGCTGCCCGAGCATGGGCCCAAGGGCGAGATCGCGGGTGTCGCAGGGATGGCGCAGCACGCCCACGTCCAGGACGCCGTCGGCGAGCGCCCGGGCCTGCTCGTCGGTGGGCAGCTCGCGCAGGTCGAGCCGCAGCTCGGGACGGCGCTCACGGAACGCGGCGATGATCGCCGCGACCACGTCCCCGCCGAGGCCCGAGGGCAGCCCGGCGCGCAGCGTCCCGGCGCCGCCCTGGCGGGCCCGCTCGGCCAGCGAGTAGATCCGGTCGGCGCGGGCCAGGAACTCGCGGGCCTCGTCGAGCAGCAGCCGGCCGGGGCCGGTCAGCTCCACCCGGCGGCTCGACCGGTCGAACAGCCGTACGCCCAGTTCCCTCTCCAACCGCTGGATCCGCTGGCTGAGCGGCGGCTGCGCCATGCCGAGGCGTTCGGCGGCGTGGCCGAAGTGCAGTTCCTCGGCCACGACGACGAAGCACCGCAGGTGCCCCACCAGGTTCACGACCGGGGATCATACCAATACGGATATCGGCGGCCGCCGCACAGGGCCGCGGTCGCCGCGCCGAGCGCCGCCAGCCCGAGGAGCGCGGCGGTCGCGCCCGTCCCGCCGAAGTCGAACAGCCGCCCCACGGCCATGCCGCCGGCGGCGGCGAACATCCCGGAGACGAAGCTCAGCACGCCGAAGTAGGACCCGAACCGTTCCGGCGCGGCCAGCCGCGCGACCCGCTGGAACACCGACGCCTGGAGGAGGCCGTTCCCGGCGCCCGCGAGCACGGCGGCGGCCAGCAGCCAGCCGAGCGGGGAGCGGGCGCCGTCGAGCAGCGCCAGGGTGAGGTACGCGGCACCCGCCAGGAGCAGGCCGCAGCGCAGCGTCCAGGGCCGCTCGCCCCGGCCGCGGGCGGCCACCCACGGCTGGACGGCCGCCGCCGTCGCCGCCAGGACGCAGAAGAACAGCGTGGCCGCGCCGGAGGTGAACCCCTTCAGCGGCACCACGGTGGTGTGGTCGGCCAGCAGCGTGGTGGGGGCCGTGGCCAGCGCGAACGCCAGGAACGCCCGGTCGGCGACCACGGCGCGCACGTTCGCGGCCAGCTCCCGCAGCCGGGCACCGGCGCCGCCGCCGTTCGAGCGGGGCGGGCGGTGGCCCAGCAGGAGGAGGAACAGGACGGAGGCGACGGCCCACGCGCCGCCCGCCAGCGTCGCCAGCAGCGTGAACCCGGCGGGCGCCCCGGAGCCGAGGGAGAGCACCAGGAGCCCGAGCGGCGGGCCGGCCACCGCCGCCGCCTGGCCCGTGATCACGTACGCGGCGAACCCGCGGGCGCGCCGCCCCGGAGCGAGCCCGGCCAGCAGGCTCTGCGCGGCCGGATGGAACAGCGCGCCGCCCGCGCCCAGCAGCACCGCCGCGGCGACCAACTCGGCGGGGCCGTCCGCGAACCCGAGCAGCGTGAACCCGGCGGCGCGCACCCCGCACGCGATCGCCCCGGCGCGGGCGGGGCCGAGCATGTCGGTGACGGTCCCGACGGGGAGCAGCAGCGCGTACTGCACGCCGACCCGGACCGCGAGGATCGTCCCGGCCGTCCCGGCGAGCAGGCCCACGTCGTGCCGCAGGTGGGCGACGAGGTGCGTCATCACCGCCCAGAAGCCGAGCGCGGCGGTGCACTGCACCGCCACCATCACCATGACCACCCGCCGGTCCGCCGCCCGGCCGCCGGACGGCACCAGCCCGAGCGGGGGCGCGGGGAGCGTCATGGGCTTGCTCTGCGGCATGCGGCTCCCCTCGGTCGTGTGGGTGGACGAGGAGAGCAGACCAGAAGCGATACCGGACGGTCCAATACCGCTATCGGTCGGGATCCGATGAGCGAATCGATATCGATGCAGCTCAGGGCGCTACCGGAGAGTCATCCGTCACACTGGGTCATCTGCGGTAGCGCATCGTCGGACGCGTCGTCGTCGAGCAGCGCGCGCATGCGGCCGGCCTCGGGGATGCGGATGTGCTCGAAGTGCCGCAGCGCCTGGCGGCGGAGGGCGCGGGCCTCGGTGGGACGGCCGAGCGCGCCCAGCGCGTCCGCGAGCACCCGCAGGGCATGGCCCTGCCCCCAGTCGTGGCCGGTGTCGCGCAGAATCCGCAGCGCCTCGCGGGCCTCGGCCGCCGCCTCCCGCGCCCGGCCGAGGTCGGCCTGCGCCTCCGCGACGCGGAACATCGCCAGCCCCTCCCACCGCCGGTTGCGGCGGCTCCGGAAGATCTTCTGGGCGTCCCGCTGGCGCTCGATCGCCTCGTCCGGGCGGCCCACCCCGCGCAGCACCACGCCGAGCTGGTAGAGGCCGTCCCCGGTACGGTCCACGCCGCCCAGCTCGCGGTGCAGGGCCAGGCCGTGCTCGGCGGCGGTGAGCGCTTCCTCCGCGCGGTCCATCCCCAGCAGCGCCCGCGCGAGGGCGCCCAGCGTGTTGGCCTCCCCGTACCGGTCGCCCAGCCGCCGGAACGCGTCGAGCGCCTCGATGCAGTGGCGCAGCGCCTCCTCGTGCCGGTGCAGCGCGATCGCGCCGCGGCCGTTCAGCAGCAGCGCGTCGGCGACCGTCCACAGGTCGCCGCTCTCCCGGCCGCGGCGCACCGCGACCCGGGTCACCGCGGCGCTGTCGTCGAGCCGGTCGGCGTAGTAGCAGACCCAGCCCAGGTGGAGGTGGGCGCGGCCCTCGCTGCGCTGGTCGCGGTGCTCCCAGGCCGCGTCGAGCACCGCGTAGGCGGCCTGCTCGCACTCGCGGGCGTGCACCCCGGAGCTGACCAGGGCGTCGGTCATCAGCAGCAGCTCGGCGGCCAGCGGCAGCCGCTCCGCGGGCGCCGCGCCGTCGGCCCCGGGCGCGCGGGCGGCCTGGACGATCGCGGCGAACAGGCTCGGGGCCTCGGCGAAGAACCAGTCGCGGGCCGCGTCGGTGCCGTCGAACGGCAGGCCCCGCACGGCGGCCGGAAGCAGCGCGTCGCCGGCCCGGCCGTCTCCCGGGCTGACCATCAGGTGCGCGGCGCGGGCGGTGGCCAGGTAGAAGTGGAACAGCCGGTGCAGCGCCGCGGCCCGCTCGGCCGGGGGCTCGTCGGCCTCGGCGCGCTGCCGGGCGTACAGCTTGAGCAGCTCGTGGTAGCGGTAGCGGCCGGCGGTCGGGGAGCGCAGCAGGCTGGCGTCCACCAGCGACTCGCACAGCTCGTCGGCGTCGTACTCGGGCACGCCGAGCAGCGCCGCGGCGGCCTCCCGCGAGAGGGTCGGGCCCTCGGCCAGCGCCAGCAGCCGGAACGCGCGCCGCTGCGCCGCGTCCAGCTGGTTGTAGCCCAGCTGGAAGACCGCCTCGACGGCCAGGTCGGCGACGCGCAGCTCGGCCAGCCGGCGGCGCCGGTCGGCGAGCCGCTCCACCAGGGACGCGACGGTCCAGGACGGGCGGGCCGCCAGCCGGGAGGCCACGATCCGCACCGCCAGCGGCAGGTGCCCGCACGCCGCGAGCAGGTCCCGGACGGCGGCGGGCTCGGCGTCCAGGCGCTCCTCCCCGACGATCCGGGCGGCCAGGGCCCGCGCCTCGCCGGGCTCCATCACGTCCAGGTCGACCTGGCGTCCGGCGCCCGGCCCGGCGGGCTTGGACCGGCTGGTGACCAGGACGGCGCAGCCGGGGGAGCCGGGCAGCAGCGGCCTGATCTGGCGGGCGTCGCGGGCGTCGTCGAGCAGCACCAGGACGCGGCGTTCGGCGAGCCGGGTGCGGTAGAGGGCGGCGCGCTCGCTCAGCCCGGCCGGGATCGCGTCCCGTTCGACGCCGAGGGCCTGCAGGAACGCGCCCAGCACATTGTGCGGGTCGGCCGGGTCGGAGCCCGCACCGCGCAGGTCGGCGTAGAGCTGACCGCCGGGGAAGCCGGACCGCACGCGGTGGGCGACGTGCAGGGCCAGCGCGGTCTTGCCCACGCCGGCGGCCCCGGCCACCGTCACCATGGCCACCGCGCGGCGGGGCTCGGCCAGCAGCGTCTCCCGCAGTTCCTCGACGAGCCGTGCGCGGCCGGTGAAGTCGGGGACGTCGCCCGGCAGCTGGGCGGGCGACCGCGCCGGCGGGACGGGCCCGTCCGGAGGCCCTTCGCTCTCGGACGTCTCGGGAGGGGCCGGGCCGGTCTCGGCCAGCAGCCGCCGGTGGAGCGCGGACAGGTCCTGGCCGGGCTCGATGCCGAGGTCCTCCACGAGGGTGCGGCGGGTCTCGGCGTACACGGCAAGGGCGTCGGCGTGGCGGCCGGTGCGGTGCAGGGCGAGCATGAGCAGGCCGCGCAGTCGTTCGCGCAGCGGATGCTCGGCGACCAGCGCGGTCAGCTCGGGCACGAGCTCGGCGTGGGCGCCCAGTTCCAGGTCCAGTTCGAGGCGGGTTTCCAGGGCGGCCAGCCGGCGCTCGGCCAGCCGGATCCGCTGCGCCCGCGCGTACGGCCCGGGCACGCCCGACAGCGGCTCGCCGCGCCACCGGCCCAGTGCGGTGCGCAGCAGGTCGCGGGCCTCGGCGGCGCGGCCCTGCGAACGGGCCAGTCCGGCGGCGGCCGCCTCGCGTTCGAAGAGGGCGGCGTCCAGCGCGTCCGGCGGCAGGCGGAGGGCGTAGCCGTCGCCGACCGAGACGAGGATCCGGTGGCCGCCCCGCGGGCCGCCGCCCCGGCCGGGTTCCAGGACGCGGCGCAGCCCCGAGGCGTACGTGCGCAGCGCGCCGAGCGCGCGCCGCGGCGGCTGGTCGCCCCAGACGGCGTCGACCAGCTCCTGCGCGGTGGCGGGCCGCCCGTCCCGGAGCAGCAGCGCGACGAGCACGGCCCGCTGCTGCGGCGGGCCCAGGGGCAGCTCGGCGGTGCCGCGCCGGGCCCGCGGGGGGCCGAGGACGGTGAAGCGCAGGGAGGGCATTTCCATTGCAAAGCACCATATGAGCCGATTTAAACGGCGGCCAAGGCGACGGCCGGCAGCTGAGCGCCGGCTTACCGTCGCCTCGAAGATCGCCGGAACGGGATGAGAGACTCCACTACCGTGGACACTCCCGGGTTGCGCTTCGCCGTGCTGGGGCCCGTCCGCGCCTGGCGGGGCCCCGCCGAACTGGACCTCGGCGGCCCGCAGCAGCGGGCCGTCCTGGCCGTGCTGCTGCTGAACCGCGGCCGGACCATGCCGATCGACGGCCTGCTGGACGCGCTGTGGGGCGACCTGCCGCCCGCCCGGGCCGTCGGAACGGTGCGCACCTACGCCTCCCGGTTGCGCCGAGTCCTCGAGAACGATCGGGCGAACCCCGAGATCCTGGTCTCGACCGGGAAAGGGTACGCCCTCCGCGCGGAGCCCGGCACGCTCGACGCCGAAGTGTTCGAGGCCCGCACGGCCGAGGCGGGCCGGGCCCAGGCGGCGGGCGATCCGGTCCGGGCGCGCGAGCTCTACGGCCAGGCCCTCGACCTCTGGGACGGCGCGCCGCTGCCCGGACTGCCCGGCCCGTACCTCCAGGCCCGCCGGACGCGGCTGGCCGAGCGGCGGCTGGCCGTCCTGCAGGCGCGGCTGGAGGCCGATCTGGAGCTGGGCCGGCACGCGGAGATCGTCGGCGAGCTGGCGCTGCTGAGCGGGGAGCACCCGCTGCGGGAGCCGCTGCGCGGGCTGCTGATGCTCGCGCTCTACCGGTGCGGGCGGCAGGCCGAGGCGCTGGCCGCCTACACCTCCGCCCGCCGGACGCTGGCGGGCGAGCTGGGCATCGACCCCGGCCCCGGACTGCGCGATCTGCAGGAGAGGATCCTGCGGAACGACCCGTCGCTGACCGCGCCCGCCCGGCGAGAGAAGGACGACCCCGCCCCCGCCCCCTCCCAGGGTCGCCCCTTCCAGCGGCCCGCCTCGCTGCCCGCCGACCTCCCCGACTTCACCGGGCGCGCGGCACTGGCCGACCGCATGACCGGCTGGCTGGCCCGCCGCGAGGGCACGGCGCCCGCCGTCATCGCGGTCTCCGGCGTCGGCGGCGTCGGCAAGACCGCCCTGGCCGTGCACGTCGCCCACGCCGTACGGGACGCCTACCCCGACGGGCAGCTCTACGTCGATCTCCTGGGCACGGCCAAGCACCCGCTGCCGCCCGCCGTCGTCCTGGGGGAGTTCCTGCGCGCGCTCGGCGTGCCCGACCAGTCCGTCCCGGAGGGCGAGCACGAGCGCTCCGCCCTCTTCAGGTCGATGCTCGCCGACCGGCGCGTGCTGGTCCTGCTCGACAACGCGCGCGACGCCGAGCAGGTCAGGCCGCTGCTGCCCGGCACGACCGGCTGCGCCGCGCTGGTGACCTCGCGGCCCCGGCTCTCCGGACTGCCCGGCGCCCGCGCCGTCGACCTGGACGTCCTCGACCCGGTCGAGGCGATCGCGCTGTTCACCGCGATCGTCGGATCGCGGGCCGCCGCCGAGCGCGGCGCCGTCGTCGACGCCGTCGGGCTGTGCGGGTTCCTGCCGCTGGCCGTGCGGATCGCCGCGTCCCGGCTGGCCGCCCGGCCCGGCTGGTCGGTGCGGTCGCTGGCGGCCCGGCTGGCCGACGGCCGCCGCCGGCTGGCCGAGCTGCGGATCGGCGACCTCGCCGTCGAGGCCACCTTCCGGCTGGGGTACGACCAGCTCGACCCGTACCTGGCCCGCGCGTTCCGGCTGCTGTCGGTGCCCGAGACCTCCGGGGTGTGCCCGCCGGGCGCCGCCGCGATGCTCGGCACCACGCACGCCGAGGGCGAGCGGGTCCTGGAGGCGCTGGTCGACCTGGGCCTCATGGACTCCCCGGCCCCCGGCTGCTACCGCTACCACGACCTGCTGTGGCTGTTCGCCCGCCAGCTCCCCGCACCGGACGGCGAGCGCGGCGAGCGCCGGGCCGCGCTGCGCCGGCTGGTGCGGTTCGTGCTGGCGACCCAGCGCGGGGTGCACCGGCTGGTCCGGCCGGGCGCGCCGATCTCGGTGGCCGACCCGGGCCCGTCCGGGGAGCTGGAGTTCGGCGGCGCGGGCGAGGCCCGCGAATGGATCTTCTACCAGCTCACCGACCTGCTGGTCATCGTCCGCCAGGCCGCCGCGGCCGGCGCCGACGGCGAGGGCGCCGAGGGAACGCCCCTCGCCGAGGCCGCCGACGTCCTGCTCGCCCTCGATCCCCTCCTGGAGGACGGCTACCGCTGGGAGGAGGCCCGCCCGGCGGCGCGCGCCGTCCTGGACGAGGCGCTGCGGCAGGGCGACCGCCGTGCCGAGGCGCGGGCCCGGTACGTCCTCGGCCGCGCCCTCGTCCACACCAGCCGCCTGGCCGGGGCCCGCGGCCACGCCGAGCGCGCCACCGCGCTCAGCCGGGAGACCGGCGACCGCCTGATGCTGATGTCGGCCCTGGACCTGCTGTCCCACATCGACTTCTACGAGCACGACCTGCGCGCGGCCATCGGCCGCATCGAGCAGGCGCTGGAGCTGGGCCGCGAGTTCGGCGACCGCGCCGGGGAGGCCGAGCGCACCGCCAACCTCGCCTACGCCCGCGTGGAGGTGGGGGAGGCGGCCGAGGCCGTCCCGGCGGCCGAGCGCAGCCGCGACCTGGCGCGGGCGGCCGGGCACGGCGCGGCCGAGGCGTACGCCCTCTACATCCTCGGCATCGCGCTGCGCGAGCTGGGCCGCCTGGACGAGGCGGTGGCGCGCTTCGACGACGGCCTGGCGATCTGCTGGTCCCAGGGGCTGCGGGCGCGCGAGTCGTACATCCTGCTGCGGATCGCCGAGACGCAGCTGCTCCGCGGCCGGGCCCGGGAGGCCCTGGACAGCGCCGAACGTTCGCTGGCCATCGGCCGCGAGATCGGTGAGGAGTACCAGCAGGGCCGCGTCCTCACCGCGATCGGCCGGATCCTGGCCGAGCTCGGCGACCCCGGCGGCGCGCGGCGCCGCTGGGAGGAGGCGCTGGAGCTGTTCACCGCGCTGGAGGTCGCCGAGGCGGGCGGGGTGCGGCGGCTGCTGGACGACGCCGCGGCCGCCTCCGGCGGGCTCACAGCCAGTCCCTGACCTTGAAGACCGCGTACAGCGCCACTCCGCTGCCGACGATCAGGCCGGTGCTGACCAGCAGGCCCGAGAGCCGCTCGAACCCGGGGACGGGCAGGTTCTGCCCGTAGAAGCCGGTGATCGCGGTCGGCACCGCGATGATGGCGGCCCAGCTGGTGACCTTCTTCATCACCTCGTTCATGCGGTTGCCCTGGAGCGCGATCCGGCTGTCCAGCAGGTTGGCGACCAGGTCGCGCAGCTCGTCGGTCCACTCGGCGACGCGCAGCGTGTGGTCGTACACGTCCTGGAAGTCGGGCACCAGCGCGTCGGGCACCAGCCGGGACGGGCGGCGCAGCAGCTCGTCGACGATCTCGCGCATGGGCAGCGCGACCCGGCGCAGCGCGATCAGGTCCTTGCGGAGCCGGAAGCTGCGCCGCTGGATCTCCTTGACCGGGAACGCGTCGTCGAAGATCAGCTCTTCGAGCGTGTCGGCGTCGCCGTCCAGGGCCTGGACGGTGTCGAGCTGGAGGTCCACCACCAGGTCGAGCAGGCCGTGCACCAGCGGGGCGGTGTCGGGCGCCGCGCCCTCCGGCAGGGGCCGCGGGCCCTCGTCCCAGCGCCGGACGAGCGCGTCCACGTCGAACCCGGGCCTCTCCCGCACCGTCACCAGCGCCCGCTCGGTGACGAACGCGGAGATCTCGTGCAGGACGAGCCCGTCGCGGGTGGTCTCGGGGGCGTAGAGGTTGAGGAAGACGTAGCCGCGGTAGCGGTCGAGCTTGACCCGTTCCCTGGCGGTGACCGAGTCCTCGACGGCGACCGGGGACAGCCCCAGTTCGTCGGTGACCAGGCGGAGATCGGTATCGGCCGGGGCGAGGAGGTCCAGCCAGACGACGGTGCCGGTCTCGCGCAGGCGCGGGCCCAGCTCCGCGATCGGGAAGTTCTCGGCCTCCAGGTCTCCGTTCCGCCACATGCGGGTCCGTACGGGCCCGTTCCCGGTCGTCTGCCCGGCGTGCGCCGTTTCCATGCGGGGCCCATACCCGGATGCCGGTGCGGAGATCCGGTACGGGCGGGGTCAGGCGGGCGGCGGCGCGGTGGAGGCGCGCACGACCAGCTCGACCGGGAGCGCGCGCGGCTCGGGGCGCCCGCCGCCCAGGAGCTCCAGCAGCGCGAGCATGCCCTGCTCGCCCAGTTCCTGCGCGGGCAGCCGGACGGTGGTCAGCTCCGGCTCCAGCGCCCGCGCGATCTCGACGTCGTCGAACCCGGTGACCGACAGGTCGCCGGGGATCTCCAGCCCGCGCGCCCGGGCGGCCTTGTACACCCCCGCCGCCATCAGGTCGTCGTCGCAGACCAGCGCGGTGGGACGGTCGGGAAGGCCGAGCAGCCGCTCGGCGGCCTCCTTGGCCGAGCGCACGTCGATGGCGCCCGCGGCCCGGGTGAGCGTCCCGCCGGGCACGTCGTGGACGGCGCGGGCGACGGCGCCGCCGCGCGCCCGGAACGTCCACTCGTCCACCGCCGCCGCGAGGTGCCCGAACCGCCGGTGGCCGAGCCCTGCCAGGTGCGCCACGACCGCGCGCATGCCGTCCTCGACGGCGAAGTCGACGGTGGGCGCGGTGCCCGCGGCGGCCGGGCCGCTGTCGAGCATGACCACCGGGGCCCGCCCGAACCCGCGCAGCGCGTCCAGGGTCATCGACGAGGCCATGATCCCGTCGATCGCCTCCCGGGGCACGGCGAACGGGCTGGCGCCGGGGGTGGCGGGCCGGGCGTCGTCGGGCGGGTAGACCACGACGCCGAACCCGTGGCGGGCGGCGACCCGCGCGGCGCCGATGTAGACCGGGCCGAAGAACGGCGAGGTGATCGTCGGGATCACCAGCAGGACGGTGCGGGTGGTGCCCAGCCGCAGGTTGCGGGCGGCGGCGTTGGGCCGGTAGCCGAGCCGCTCGGCGGTCTCCTCCACGGCGCGGGCGGTGGCGGGGGAGACCCGGCCCGTCCACTTCCCGCCGAGCACGAGCGAGACGGTGGACTGCGAGACGCCGGCCGCCTGCGCCACGTCCCTGCTGGTGGGACGGGCGGAACGGGCCCCGGTCCCGGCCCCGGCCTCGCTCACGCGGCCTCCTCGCGCCGATCTCGCATGTCGAAACAGGGTAGAGCGGAAGGGCCCCGAGGTGGTACGTATGACGGAACAAGTAATACGTATGACGCCGCCGAATCGGAGGCCGGATGCGCACCTATGTCGACTTCCTGCGGGTGTCCCACGCCGCCCGGCTGCTCGGCGGAACCCTCCTGGGCCGGCTGCCCAACGGCATGGGCATGCTCGCGGTCGTCCTGCACGTGCGCGCGGAGGGTGGCGGCTACCCGCTGGCCGGGACGCTCGCCGCCGTGTTCAGCCTGGCCATGGCCGCGGGCCAGCCCGTCCTCGGCCGCGCCATGGACCGCTTCGGCCAGCTCCGCGTGCTGCTGCCCGCCGCCTGGCTGTCCGCCGCCGGATTCGGCCTGCTCGCCCTGACCGGCGCCGACCCGCTGCCCGTCACCATCGGCGCGGTGATCCTCGCCGGGTTCGCCACCCCGCCGCTGGAGGCGGGCCTGCGGGCGCTGTGGAACCTGGTGCTGCCCGGCCCCGCCGAGGTCAAGGCCGCCTACGCGCTGGACGCCGCCGCGCAGGAGATCCTCTTCACCGCCGGCCCGCTGCTCGTGGTCGTGGCCGCCGCCGTCAACACCGAGACGGCCCTGCTGCTCACCGGCGCCCTCGGCGTGGCCGGGACCCTGGTCATCACCACCTCGGCGCCGTCCCGCGCCTGGCGGGGCGAGCCGCGCGCCTCCGACTGGGCGGGACCGCTGCGGGCGCCCGGCCTGCGCGTGCTGTTCGCCGCGCTGACCTGCGCGGGCACCGCCCTCGGCGTGTACGCGATCGCCGTCGTCGCCTACGCCGAGCGCGCCCACCACGACCTGGCCTCCGGCCTCCTGCTCGCCGCCATGTCCGGCGGCGCCCTGGTCGGCGGGCTGGTGTACGGCGCGCGGCCCTGGCCCGGCGAGGAGCACCGCCGCTTCCCCTGGCTGATGGCCGCGCTCGCCGCCGGCTACCTGCCGCTCATCTGGGCCCCCGCGCTGCCGGTCATGTCGGTGCTGGCCTTCGCCAGCGGCCTGTTCCTGGCCCCCATGCTGGCCTGCAGCTTCACGCTGGTCGACCGGCTTGCGCCCAGCGGGACGGTGACCGAGGCGTTCGCGTGGGTGGTCGCCGCGTTCGCGGTGGGCGGCGCCGTCGGCTCCGCCGCCGCGGGGATCGGCCAGGACCTGGCGGGCGTGCCCGGCGCATTCGCCGCCGCCGGGGCGGGCGGGCTGCTCGCCCTCACCGTCTGCCTGCTCGGCCATCGCACCTACCGGCCCAGCCCGGCGCCCGCGCCCGCCGGACGCCCGGGCGTCGGCGACGCACCCGCCCTGGACGGTCACTAGACTCGGGGACCATGTACCGGAGGGGAGTATCGCGCGGCCTGTGGCCGCTGCTGCTCGGGCTCGGTCTCCTCGCCGGTCTGTTCCTGATGCACGGGGTCACGGCCACTCCGACGCCGATCCACATCTCCGCCCCGGTCATCGCCTCGCACGTCCCCGGCCCTCATACCGCCGGGACGCCCGCGCCCCACGAGGGGGCGTCGGAGGGGTCGTCCGAGCAGTCGTCCGAGCAGTCGTCCGGGCATTCCGGGCACTCGGGCGCCCACGACGCGGGCTGCGGCGCCGGGGTGATGTGCTTCGCCCTCCTGGTCGGGCTGGCTCTGGCCCTGGCCAGGGGACGCGCGTTCAACGCCCTGATGGCCTGGGCGTTCCGGGCCGTCCCGGCGACGCGTTCACCGTCGAGGAAGCCGCGTCCCCGGCCTCCCAGCATCTACCGGCTCTCCGTCCTGAGGCTGTGACAGGCCGCCGAACCGGTGCGCGCCGCGTCCCCGCGGTTCCTGCGCCACCGGTTCCTCCGGCATGCCCGCAAGCCTTCACACCAAGGAGAGAACGCGATGAAGACGCGGATTCTGGCGATCGGCGCGACGCTGCTGATCGGCGCGACCGCCGCGGCGTGCGGCGGCGACGACGGGACGGCCTCCGGCCCCGTGTCCCCCTCCGCCGGTGCGCGGACGGCGCAGCACAACCAGCAGGACGTGACGTTCGCCCAGATGATGATCCCGCACCACCGGCAGGCCCTGGAGATGTCCGAGGCGGTCGCGGCGAAGTCCACCGACGCCGAGGTCAGACGGCTCGCGCAGCAGATCGAGAAGGCGCAGGGGCCCGAGATCGCGACGATGACCGGCTGGCTGCGGACGTGGGGCGCGACCGTCCCGTCCGAGAACGGCAGCGGCCACGTAGGCGGTCACGGCGGTCACGGCGGGGGCGGTGAGATGCCCGGGATGATGACCGAACGGCAGATGGCCGACCTGGAGAAGGCCGCCGGCGCCGCCCGGGACCGGATGTTCCTCACCATGATGATCGAGCACCACGAGGGCGCGATCGCGATGGCCCGGGACGAGCAGGCCAAGGGCGCCCACCCCGACGCCAGGCGCCTGGCGGGGACGATCATCACCGCCCAGCAGGCGGAGATCGCCGCCATGCGCGCCCTGCTCAAGCGGTAACGACACACGGGAGAAAAGGAACCGACGCGCGGCGGCCCGCACGCGAGAGCGGCGGGCCGCCGCGCCGCGGGGTCAGATCCAGGTGCCGAACCAGATCCGGGCGTGCCAGTCGTCGTACGGCATGATCTTGGCCGCCAGCACCGGGTAGAAGTAGGCGAAGTTGGCCAGCACCACCAGCACGTAGGCGCCCGCCGCCGCGGCCCCGGCCACCCGCCGCCCGCTGACCGGCGCGTGCCCGGCCGGCAGCGCGGCCGTGGCCCCGGACCCGGCCCCCGGCGGAGCCTCGGGCGGCTGCCCGTAGATCCCGTAGCCGGCCCCGACCGTCTCCTGCTCGGGGACGTCCGGACGCGCCGCGGGCACCGCGCCCGGTCTGCCCCGCGCCGGGCCCATCAGATAGCCGAAGACCAGCACGATCGCCAGCACCATGAACGGCAGCATCGGCGTCGCGTAGAACAGGAACATCGTGCGGTCGGCCATGGCCGAGGGGAACCAGGTCAGCCAGCCGGCCAGGAAGCCCAGCAGGATCGCGCCCGCCCGCCAGTCGCGCAGCATCAGCCAGATGCCCGCGACCAGCACCAGGGCGATCAGCGCCCCCCACCACAGGGCCGGGGTGCCGATCCCGAGGATCTCGCGCGAGCAGCGCTCGGCGTCGCACGCGTTCTTGGGCTCGGTGTAGAAGAACGCCACCGGACGGCGCAGGATCGGCCAGTCCCACGGCCACGACTGGTAGGGGTGCTCGGAGTCGAGGCCGGTATGGAAGTTGAGCATCTCGGCGTGGTATTTCCACAGGTCGGGCAGGGCCTCGAACGGCCGCGCGGGCACGAAGCCCGCCACCTCGCCGCGCCCCCAGCCGCCGGGCCGGAAGATCCACCCCCACCAGGTGGCCAGGTAGGTGATCAGCCCCACCACGACCAGCTGGACGAACGCGGGGACCGCGTCCAGCGCGACCGCCCCGGCGAACGGCCGCCGCACCCCGGCGGCGCGGCGCGCCCCGAAGTCCCAGAACACCACCATGATCCCGAACGCGGCGACGTAGAAGATCCCGGTCCACTTGGTGGCGACCGCCAGGCCCAGGCAGACGCCCGCGGCGATGCGCCAGCCGTGCAGCACGAACGGCCCGTACTCCGAGACGGCCCCGGCCTCGACCTTCTCCGCGAGCCGGCGGCGGGACCGGTCGCGGTCGGCGACCAGGCACGCGAACCCGGCCAGGATCCAGAACATCACGAAGATGTCCAGCAGCGCGGCCCGGCTGGTGACGAACTGGAGGCCGTCCAGCGCCAGCAGCAGCCCGGCCATGCAGCCGAGCAGGGTGGAACCGGTCATCCGCCGGGCCACCCGGCACAGGATCAGCACCGACAGCGTCCCGCACAGCGCCGCCGCGAACCGCCAGCCGAACGGGGTGGCGCCGAACAGCCACTCGCCGACCGCGATCATCCATTTCCCGGCCGGGGGATGGGCCACGAAGGAGGCGCCCGACGCCCAGATGTTCGCGTCGGGATCGGCGATGAGGAGCTTGTCGGCGTCCTTGACCGTGTTGTGCTCCCAGCCGAACTTCAGCAGGGCCAGCGCGTCCTTGGCGTAGTAGGTCTCGTCGAAGACCACCGCCTTGGGCTTGTCCAGCCGGTCGAACCGCAGGAATCCGGCGAAGACCGTCACCAGCAGCGGGCCCAGCCAGCTCAGCAGCACGTTGCCCGGGATCGGCGGGGCGAGCCACTCGCGCAGGGAGGGCGGCTCCGACCGCCCTCCGGTGGCCCGTGCCGGCGCGAAATCCGTCATCGCCATTCCGCCATCGTAGAGCCGCCCGCGGCGAACCCCGGGCCCGCGGCGAAACCGGACGCTCCCGGCAACCCCGTCAGGAGGCCGTGCGGCGGCTCGGGCGGGTGCGGCGAGCGGCGAGAATGGTCGGGTGACGGGCACGGGGAACGAGAACGGGGCCGGCGCCGCGGCGACGGGCCGCCTGCTGCTGGCGGCCGCGCCGATCGGACGCGCCGAGGACGCCTCGGCCCGGCTGCGCGCGGCGCTGGCCGAGGCGGAGATCGTCGCTGCCGAGGACACCCGGCGGCTCCGCCGGCTGGCCGCCGACCTGGGCGTCGAGGTGGGCGGCCGGGTCGTGGCCTACCACGACCACAACGAGCGGACCCGCACCGAGGGGCTGCTGGCCGACCTGCTGGCCGGCCGGGACGTCCTGGTGATCACCGACGCCGGGATGCCGGGCGTCTCCGATCCCGGGTACCGGCTGGTCCGCGCGGCGGTGGCCGAGGGGGTGCCGGTGGTCGCGCTGCCCGGCCCGTCCGCCGTCACCACGGCGCTGGTGGTGTCCGGGCTGCCCACCGACCGGTTCTGCTTCGAGGGGTTCCCGCCGCGCAAGCAGGGCGAGCGGTCCCGGCGCCTGGCGGACCTGGCCGGCGAGCGCCGCACGATGGTGTTCTTCGAGTCGCCGCGGCGGCTGGAGGCCACCCTGGAGGCGATGGCGGCGGCGTTCGGCGCGGACCGCCCGGCCGCGGTGTGCCGCGAGCTGACCAAGACCTACGAGGAGATCCGCCGCGGCCCGCTGGGCGAGCTGGCCGCCTGGGCCGGCCCGGACGTGCGCGGCGAGATCACCGTCGTGGTCGGCGGCGCGCCCGAGCCCGCGGGCCTGTCCGACCCGGCCGACCTCGCCGCCGCGGTCGCCGGCCGGGAGGACGCCGGCACGCCCCGCAAGCAGGCCATCGCCGAGATCGCCAAGGAGAACGGCGTGCCCAAGCGGGTGGTGTACGACGCGGTGGTGGCCGCCCGCCGGTAGATCCCGGTAGAACCCGGTAGATCCCCGCCCTAGAGACGGTCAAATCCGTGCGTTCCCGGACGGGTCCGGAAGCGGCGTTCGGGGAATAGAGGAGTCGAGCAGCACGCCGGGGCCGGTGATGCACTCCGAGCGGTGCCCCGAGCGCGAGGTGGCGGTCACCAAGGGGGTGGGCCGTGCGCGACGCATGGTCGAGCCACGAGACCTGGGTCTTCGAGTGCGTGAACTGCGCCACGACCTGGGAGGAGGAATTCGACGTCCGGCACTGCGCCGACGGCCACGGCGGCGAGGTGGAGCTGTTCGAGCACGACGGGCAGCGCTGCACCACACCATGGATCGACCACGTCTGCCCCGGCTGCGCGGGCCAGAACGTCAAGGCGCGCCCGGCGTCCTGGCGGCGGCGGACGACCGCGGTGCGGGCGCCGGCCCGCGATGACCTGGAGCTGGTGTTCCGGCTCCGCCGCCTGCACGCCTACTGACCCTGACCGTCCCGCCGCGGCGGGCGGCGCTCAGTTGGCGGCGGGCTCGGGGACCTTCTCCTCGACGGGGCCGGCGGCGGGCCCGCCGGTCCCGGGCTCCTCGGCCTCCTGGCGGCGCCGTCCCGCGCGCAGCAGCCCGGAGACCCGGCCGCGCGCCTCGGGCGAGAACGCCATGCCGGCCGCCAGGCAGGCCAGCGGCACGGCGGGCAGCACGTACCGGTAGTCGAACTCGGCCGTCGCGGCCGGGGCCAGTAGCAGGCCCGTCCCCAGCGTCCACGGCAGGAAGGCCATCCCGCCCAGCCGCCGCCACATCACGACCATGCCGCCGAGCCCGACCAGGAGGAGCACTCCGACGCCGGTGCCGCGCAGGTAGAAGTGGTCCTGGTAGAAGCGGATCGTCCCGGCGAACGGCTCCACCACCCGGGTGCGCGCCCGGCCCTGCTCGTACTTGACGGCCTCGTCGGCGGCGGTGTTGTCGTTGTCCATCCGCCAGTTGGGCAGGGCGCTGGTGGTGCGGCCGAACTCGTACTGCTGGTAGGTGGCCCGGTCCGGGAACACCGTGCGCTCCCAGCGGAAGACGCGCAGGAAGTCGTACCCGACCACCTTCAGGTAGTCGACCGGCTGGGACAGGATCGCGCGGCGGGAGAAGCTGTTGGCGACCTGGTTCTGGTCGGCGCTGAACCGCTTGCCCGTGTACCGGTTGAGCGGGGACGCGGCGTTCCAGATGCCGTCCTGGGAGTTGGGGAGCCGGTTCTCCGGCTCGGTGCACAGCGGGATCTCCTCCACCGGCAGCGAGTCGATCTTGTGGCAGTCGGCGAACTTATAGACCCGGGCGTACAGGAAGATCCCGTTGCTCTCGGTGATGGTGAACTTGCCGTTCTCCGCCTTGTACCAGCCCGCGTAGGCCGCCACCGGCAGCGCGCAGGCGGCCAGGGTGACCGCCAGCATCCGCCAGCCGGTCCGCCGGATCACCATGTAGGTCAGCACGCCGATCAGCACCGGCAGCCCGACCGAGCGGGTCAGCCAGGCCATCCCGATGATCAGGCCGAGCGAGGCGGCGATCTTCCAGGTGGTGCGGTCGTGCCAGAGCAGCAGCGTGACCGTGCTCACCACCAGGAAGGTGAACAGGGTGTCGGACAGGATCAGGTGCTCCAGCTGGATCTGGTAGGCGTCCAGCAGGAACGGGGTGGTGGCCAGCGCCGCGCCCCAGCCGGGCAGCCGGAACTTGCGGCGCAGCAGCGCGTACACCATCACGCCCATGGCCAGGCCCATGGCGTGCTGCAGCAGGACGACCAGCCCGAAGCTGTGGAACGGCTTGAGGACCAGCAGCAGGAACGAGTAGCCGTCGGGCCGCAGCGGGTGCGGGTACGGCTTCATCGCCACGTGCAGGTAGTCGAAGCTGTCGTTGAAGAACATCGCGGGCTGGTAGCCGATCATCGTGATGACCCGCAGCAGCGCCGCTATGGCGAGGATCACAGTAAAGATCGGGTGACGGCGCGCCAGCGCCCACAGTCGCGCGGCCCGGTCGCGCAGGTGGCCGCCGGGGTCGGCGGCGACGTCGCGGGCGCGGTCGCGGAGCGAGATCGCGCGGGCGGAGGCGGCCCCGCGGAGGCGGCCCGCGGTGCGCCCGGCCCAATTCTTTCCCCTGCGGCGGCGCTTCGGCGTGTCGTCCGGTTCGCCGGGCTCGTCCGATTCGCCGGGCGACGTGCCGGGGCGCTTGCCCGGCGCGGTCTCCGGCATGGCGGCGGTGGCCCCGGAGATGGCCTCGGCGATGGCTTCGGCGGTGTCCTCGGTGGCGGTGACCGGGGGGTCGGCGACGGCGGTCGCCACCCCGGCCACCGCGTCTGGACCGGACGGGGCATCACCCCCGGCCGGGCCGCCGTTCAGTGGCTTCCCGCTCGCGCCCGTCGCGCCGTTCGCGCCCGCGCGTCCGGACGCCGTCGCGTCGGTTCCCGGCAGGCCGCCGCCATCGCGGTGCTGACCTGCGGTGTGCTCTCCGGCCCCCAGCTCGGTGGCACTGCGTTCTCCGGCGCGCGTCAAAGCCGACCCAACCTTTCCGGGCCGCGGTGCCCGTATGCTTGTTCCCCTAGCCTGCCGCCTACGGCCGTGACTGAGCGGGTCTTCAGGTTGCAAGTACGCAACACGATACGGGCGCTCTTGATCGAAGAGGTGCGCATCGCTCGCTCCGGGCAGGCATGATGAACGACGGCCGGCCGCCCGGCGGAACATGACGAGATTAGTGGAAAATACCGCAGACGGTCACCAGGGGTAACGAAGGAGATCGCGTGGAACTCTCCGTAGTGATGCCGTGTCTGAACGAGGCCGAAACGGTCGAGACCTGCGTCCGCAAGACGATCGGCTTTTTCGAGGACAACGGTATCGACGGCGAGGTCGTCATCGCCGACAACGGCAGTACCGACGGCAGCCAGCAGCTGGCCCGGGACGCCGGCGCCCGGGTGGTGCCCGTGATCGACAAGGGCTACGGCAACGCGCTGATGGGCGGCATCCGCGCCGCCCGCGGACGGTACGTCGCGATGGGCGACGCCGACGACTCCTACGACTTCACCACCCTCGGACCGTTCCTCGACGAGCTCCGCGACGGCGCCGACCTGGTCATGGGCAACCGGTTCAAGGGCGGCATCGCCCCCGGCGCCATGCCGCCGCTGCACCGCTACCTGGGCAACCCGGTGCTGAGCTTCGCCGGCCGGCTGTTCTTCAGCAGCAAGATCGGTGACTTCCACTGCGGGCTGCGGGCCTTCAACAAGGAGTCGATCATGCGGCTCGGCCTGCAGACGGGCGGCATGGAGTTCGCCAGCGAGATGGTGGTGAAGGCCACCCTCGCCAAGTACGACATCCGCGAGGTGCCCACCACGCTGTCCCCGGACGGGCGGACGCGAGCGCCGCATCTCAACACCTGGCGGGACGGATGGCGCCATCTGCGCTTCCTCCTCCTCTACAGTCCCCGTTGGCTGTTCCTGATTCCCGGTCTGGTCTTCATGACGCTCGGACTGGTCGCCGGGATCGCGCTGTCGTTCGGTCCGGTACGGGTCGGAGAGGTCGCCTTCGACGTCGACACGCTGGTCGGCGCGGGCGCGGCGCTGGTGATCGGGTTCCAGGCGGTGTGGTTCGCGCTGCTAACCAAGGTTTACGCGATGCAGGAAGGCTTCCTGCCGCATGATCGGAGAGTACAGAAGATCATCGACTGGTGGAGCCTGGAACGCGGACTGGTGCTCGGCGGGCTGCTCGCCGTGGCCGGTCTGGCGGGCCTGGCCGCCTCCCTGCTGCACTGGCGCGTCAACAACTTCGGCGAGCTGGACCCGCGGCAGTCGCTGCGCCTGGTCGTCCCGGCCGCCACCGCGCTGGTGATGAGCCTGCAGGCCATCTTCGGCTCGCTGTTCATCAGCATCCTGGGCATCCGGCGCCGCCAGCACCCGCCGGCGATCGACCCCGCCGACGAGGCCGCGGGCGTGGTGGACGCCGCCGTGCTGAAGGTCGCCGCCGAGGCGCAGAAGGAGCGGGCCGTCGGTGCCAAGACCGGCGACGGCGAGGTGGCCACGGACCCGGAGCGGGAGAAGGCTCCGGCCGTCGCCGCCGCCAAGCCCAAGACCACCGGCAAGACCACCGGCAAGTCCACGGCCGGGTCGACCGGCAGGACCACGGGCAAGACCACCGGCAAGAGCGCGGGCACGAGCACCGGCACGTCCACCGGCAAGAGCGACGGCAAGGCCGCGGGCAAGCCCCGGGCCAAGGGCCGCGCCGCGGGCGAGACCGGCTCCGCCGAGGACGAATAAATCATCACGGCGGGGTAGGTCACCGGCGTCGGCGCACTTCCCGTGCGCCGTTCCCGCGCATTTCCCTTCAGGGACGGAACGGCGCCCGTGCTCGCGCTCCGCCTCTCACGGAAGGGAACGAGGTCGTCACCGTCCGGAACGGAAGCCGACAACTTGCTGAGTGTTTCGTGAGCAAGCCGAATCGCGCTCACCGGACTGTGCCAGGCTGACTCGCTGATGGATCTCTCGCCCGTGCCGGCCGTCATCGTCCTGCTCCCGGACCCCGGCCACTGATGACCACCCAGGCCGCGACCCGCACGGTCGCACGACCTCCGGCCCGTTCCACGGGCGAGCGCCCCGCCGGCGTCCCGCCGCGCTTCCGGCACTGGGGCCTGCTGCTGCTGATCGGCTGGGCGGCCCAGGTGGCCGTGCGGCTGTGGCTGGCGGCCGGGCAGACGATGCCGGTGGCCACCCCGGACGAGGCGGGCTACCTGTTCGCGGCCCGGGTGCTGACCGGCGGCCCCGAGGCCGACATGTCGTACGGCACGGTGTACCGGGGCGGGTACGCGCTGCTGCTGCTCCCGGCGTTCTGGATCGCCGACGAGCCGATCACCGTCTACCGGATCTGCCTGGTCATCAACGCGCTGATCAGCGCCGCCCTGCTGCCGCTGGCCTACCTCATGCTGCGCCGGATGCGGCTGCCGCACGGCTGGTCGTACGCGGTCGGGCACGTCACCGCGCTGCTGCCCTCGGTGGTCTTCTACGCCGAGTTCGTGCTCACCGACGCGGTGCTGCCGGTCGCGGTGTTCGGCTGGCTGCTGCTGACCCACGCGTGGCTGACCGCGCCGCCGGAGACCTCCCGGGCGCGGGTGACGCTGTACGGGGCGTCCGCCGCGATGGTCGTGGCGTACGTGTACGCCTCCCACACCCGCGGCGTGATCCTCATCGTCGTGCAGGCGGGGCTGATGGCCGCCGCCGTGCTGTTCCGGTGGCGCGACCGGCGCACCACCGGCATCGCCGCCGCCGCCCTCGCGGCCGTCGCGGGCGCGGGCGCGCTCCTGAACGCGCACCTGCTGCCCCGGCTGTACCCGGGCGGCGACAACAACCTGGGCGGCAACCTGGAGCGCCGCCTGACCAGCCTGGACGGCTACGGCTGGGTGCTGTCGCTGGGCACCGGGCAGGTCTGGTACCAGATCGTGGCGACCGGCGGCATCGCCGGGATCGGGCTGATCACCGTCGCGGTGCTGGCGGTGCGGCGCGGCACGGCGCCGCGGCTGCGCGCGCTGGCCCTGGCGGTGCTGGCGACCATCGCGGGGATCGCGTTCGCGACCTCGGCCGCGCTGCCCGTGGAGTGGCGGATCGGCAACTACGTGTACGGCCGCTACCTGGCGTGCGTGACGCCGGTGCTGTTCGCGGTGGGCGCCGCCGTGCTGCTGCGCGCCACGCTGCGCACCGTGCTGTGGGCGGCGGCGGCGACGGTGACGCTGGCCGTGCTGACCGCGAGCGTCGTGCAGTGGTACGCGGGCGATCTGCTCAGCCGCTACACCTACACGCGGTTCGACTTTCCCGAGACGTCCTTCCTGACCTGGAACTGGACGGAGTTCCACCTGTGGCGGGCCACGCTGGCCGGGCTGGTGCTGCTGGGCCTGGCGGTGTTCACGGCCCGGCTGCCCGGGCATAGCCGGGCCGCCCTGGTGGTGATGCTGGTGACGGTCAACCTGGCCGCGGTGACGACGGCCACGACGCAGATCTCGCGGCCGCTGGTGCAGGGGCTGACGTCGTACACCGACCTGCGCGACAAGACCGACCTGGAGGCGCAGCGCTCGATCGCGCTGGACTGGAACGTCCCGTGGACGGTGCGGCTCGCCCAGTTCTACTGGGCCTGGGACAGCAAGGGCACGCTGTTCGACGCCCGCTGGACCCCGGCGCCGCGCAACGTGGACCTGGTCGTGCTGGCGTGGCCGAAGGGCGTGCCGGCCGAGCAGACGTGGCGGGACGCCCCGGACGGCTGGCGGATCGTGGACAGCCGCCGTACCCCCGAGGGCGACTGGGTGGCCTGGCGCAGCCCGTCCGCCCCGCAACAGGACCCGGAACACACTTTTTCATTGTGGAGGGGCGACCCTCCACGCCACCCGGGACGGCGGTGAACGCCTCCTCCGCTCGCCTGGGGGCTCGCTGCGGAACCGCTCCCCGCCGCCTGCCCGTCCCTCCACTCCGCTGGCGCTCCGCTCCGGGCCGGACAGTGTTCGGCGGTCGCCGTTGCGGTGGTTGCGGGGTGCCGAACGTGCCCTTCGCTGGGTTAGGCCGGGCCCCAGATTTCCAGTAGGCCGTCGGAGGACTGCCACATCAGGCGCCATCCGCCCTCCTGGCTGGGCCTCCAGCCGGCGAGGATCTGTGACTCCTGGCCGCGCCACCGGGTGAACAGCATCGGCTGCCCGTACGACTCCTCCGGCAGTTTCGTGGAGGAGTGCTCGAAGTCGCGGATGCGGCCGTGCCACAGGGTGTCGCCCCACATGGAGCGGGTGTAGAACGTCAGCGTCTGCGCGAGCCGCCGGTCCGCCCACAGGACGGGCATGTCGCGGTCGTGGGCGGCGAGGTGGTTCCTCAGCTCGTTCCAGGCCGTGTCGCGGGGGAGGTAGGGGACGGCGCGCACCGCCGACACGGCGTACGTGCCCGCGAGCACGACCGCCAGCGCGGGCGCCACCACCGTGCGGAGCCGGAAGCGGGCGGCGAAGCCGTCGGGGATCCGCCGCGCCAGCAGGACGGCCGATCCGGCGGCGCCCGCCAGCAGCGCCGGGAGGACGGCGAACCAGTACCGCAGCAGCCAGGCGCGCAGCGAGATGTCGTGCGGGTCCAGGACGCCCGCCAGCAGGGTCAGCGGGACGGCCAGGGTGAAGAACCAGACCAGGACGAAGGCGAGCCGCCGGTCGCGGGTCACGGCCCAGCCGGCGAGGGTGAGGACCAGCGCCGCGACGAAGATCATGCCCATCGGGTGCCAGTCGTCCATCGCCCGCACGAACGACTGGAGCGCCAGCCACCGGGTGACGTGGTCGCGGGACTCGCCGCCGTGGGTCGCGGCCGACATCAGCCCGGCCAGCGGGTCGCCCCACACGACGGTGTTGTGGGTCAGGTTGGCGGCCAGGATCGCGACCATCGGCAGCCCGACCGTGACGTTGCGCCGCCACGGGATCCGCAGCAGCGCCAGGTAGATCGGGATGGCCAGGAACAGGAACGCCAGGAACTCCCGGACCAGGAAGGACGCGCCGAAGCAGACTCCGGCCGCCACCAGCAGCCGGGTCTGGGCGCGGCCGGTGCGGCGGCTCGCGGCCACCAGCGCCGCCATCCCGAAGGCGAACAGCCCCGCGCCCGGCATGTCCGGCAGCACCACCCCGGCCGACCAGGTGACCTCCACCCCGTAGGGGTTCGTCATGGTGAAGAACGGGTGGACGATCAGCAGCAGCGCCGCCGCGACGCCCGCCACGTCGCCGAACAGCGACCGCACGGCCAGGTAGCAGCCCACGAAGAACAGGCAGCCGCCGAGCGCGGCGACGGTGAAGTAGGCGGCCTGGCCGTCGCCCAGCAGCTCCTGCGCGAGGCGCGCGGGCAGCACCAGCCCCAGCCGGGTCACCTGGTGCGGGACCTCGTTGAACGGCCACCGGTCCAGCGGGACGTCCGGCCAGTCGCGGGCGCCCAGCCACACGTAGTAGGGGTCGAAGTACAGCGGCGGCGTGTTGTTGATCCACTGGGCGAGCACGGTGCACGCCGCCACCAGCGCCGACAGCAGCGCCACGCGGCGGCGCGGCCGTCGCAGGCCGTTCCCGAGCCGGGCGGGCAGGCCCCGGGAGGCCGCGCCGCCGGGCGCTTCGGCGGGGGGACCGGTGCGGGTCCCGGCGTCGTCCTGGCCGGCCGGCTCGCGCACCGTGGTCTGGCCCATGCCTGAGATCAACCTCTGCCTGTGTGGGGTGGATGCCGTCCGCCTCGCAGGGTATCGGCCGCACGGCCCGCCCGGGTTCGGCTAACGGTTCGAGCGGGCCCGATCCGCCCTCTACTCTGGGTGCATGTCCTCGTCGAGCCGACACATCCTGACCGCGCCCGCCTGGCCGTACGCCAACGGGCCCCGTCACATCGGGCACGTCTCCGGTTTCGCGCTGCCCGCCGACATGTTCAGCCGCTACCAGCGGATGGCGGGCAACCGGGTCCTGATGGTCAGCGGCACCGACGAGCACGGCACGCCGATCCAGGTGCAGGCCGACAAGGAGGGCGTGACCGCGCGCGAGCTGGCCGACCGCTACAACCGGGTGATCGCCGAGGACCTGTACGGCCTCGGGATGTCCTACGACCTGTTCACCCGCACCAGCACGCGCAACCACTACGCCGTCGTCCAGGAGATCTTCAAGGGCCTGTACGACAACGGCTACATCTTCCCCAAGACCACGATGGGGGCGATCTCGCCGTCCACCGGCCGCACGCTGCCCGACCGCTACATCGAGGGCACCTGCCCGATCTGCGGGTACGACGGCGCGCGCGGCGACCAGTGCGACAACTGCGGCAACCAGCTCGACCCGATCGACCTGATCAACCCGGTGAGCCGGATCAACGGCGAGAAGCCCTCGTTCGTCGAGACCGAGCACTTCATGCTCGACCTGCCCGCGTTCACCGACGTGCTGGGCCGCTACCTGCGTAGCAAGCAGGGAGGGGGGGTGGCGGGGCGTAGCCATGGGGGCGAAACACAGTGGCGGCCGAACGTGCTGAAGTTCTCGCTGAACCTGCTGGACGACCTGCAGCCGCGGGCGATCAGCCGCGACCTCGACTGGGGCGTGCCGATCCCGCTGGACGGCTGGCGCGACAACCCGGCCAAGAAGCTGTACGTGTGGTTCGACGCCGTGATCGGCTACTTCTCCGCCTCGGTGGAGTGGGCGCGCCGGCAGGGCGACCCGGAGGCGTGGCGGGCCTGGTGGCAGGACCCCGAGGCCCTGTCGTACTACTTCATGGGCAAGGACAACATCGTCTTCCACTCCGAGATCTGGCCGGCGATGCTGCTCGGCTACGGCGGCGAGGGCGACAAGGGCGGCACGCCCGGCTCGCTGGGCCGGCTGAACGTGCCCACCGAGGTGGTGTCGTCGGAGTTCCTGACGATGGAGGGCCGCAAGTTCTCCTCGTCCCGCCAGGTGGTCATCTACGTCAAGGACTTCCTCGAGCGGTACGACGTCGACGCGCTGCGCTACTACGTGGCGGTGGCGGGCCCGGAGAACCAGGACACCGACTTCACCTGGTCGGAGTTCGTCCGCCGCAACAACGACGAGCTGGTCGCCGCCTGGGGCAACCTGGTCAACCGCTCGATCAACATGGCCGCCAAGAACTTCGGGGCGGTCCCGGAGGCGGGCGAGCTGACCGGCGCCGACCGGGCGCTGCTGGAGCGCAGCCGGTCCGCGTTCGGGGCCGTGGGCGGGGAGCTGGGCCGGTCCCGGTTCAAGAACGCGATCACCGAGGCGCTGGACGTCGTCCGCGACGCCAACCGCTACCTGTCCGACCAGGCGCCGTGGAAGCTCAAGGACGACCCCGAGCGGGTCAAGTCGATCCTGCACGTGGCGCTGCAGGTGGTCGACGACGCCAAGTCGCTGCTGACCCCGTTCCTGCCGAACTCCTCGCAGAAGGTGTACGAGATGCTCGGCGGCGCGGGCACCTGGAGCGGCATGCCGCGGCTCGAGATGGTGTCCGAGGAGGGCGGCCCCGACTACCCGGTGCTGACCGGCGACTACACCACCGAGGCGGTCTGGGAGTCGCGGCCGATCAAGCCGGGCGTGCCGCTGGCCAAGCCGACGCCGCTGTTCAAGAAGCTGGACTCTTCGGTGGTCGACGAGGAGTTGGCCCGCCTGGAAGAGGGCAAGGGAGAATCGTGATGAGCGAGGGTCCCGTCCGGACCGAGAGGGAGTCGCGGTGAGCAGGGGTCCCGGCGGGGAGGCCTCGCGGTCCTTCCCGCCACTGCCCGAGCGCCTGCCGGTCGACGTGTTCGACAGCCACTGCCATCTCGACATGGCCGACACGCCGGTGACCGAGGCGCTGGCCTCCGCCCGCGCGGCCGGAATCGCCCGGATCGTCACGATCGGCTGCGACCTGCCGTCCTCCCGGTTCGCGGTGGACGCCGCGGGCGAGTACCAGGACGTCTACGCGGCCGTGGCGATCCACCCCAACGAGACGACCGGCGTCGAGGACGCGGTGCTGCACGACATCGAGGCGATGGCCGCGCACCCGAAGGTGCGGGCGATCGGCGAGACGGGCCTCGACCACTACCGCGACTGGGCCCCCGTGGACGACCAGCAGCGCTCGTTCCGGGCCCACATCGAGATCGCCAAGCGCACGGGCAAGGCCCTGGTCATCCACGACCGGGAGGCCCACGACGACGTCCTGCGCATCCTTCAGGAGGAGGGCGCCCCGGAGCGGGTGGTGTTCCACTGCTTCTCCGGCGACGCCGAGATGGCGAAGGTCTGCGCCGACCGCGGCTACGTGATGAGCTTCGCGGGCAACGTGACGTTCAAGAACGCCGAGCCGCTGCGGGAGGCGCTGCGCGCGGCGCCGCTGGAGCTGGTGCTGGTGGAGACCGACGCGCCGTTCCTCACGCCGCTCCCGCACCGGGGCAAGCCCAACGCCTCGTACCTGATCCCGCACACGGTCAGGTTCATGGCCGAGGTGAAGGGCGTGGACCTCGCCGAGCTGTGCTCGGCGATCGCGGCCAACGGCGAACGCGTCTTCGGCGCCTGGTAAAGGCCGCGCGGGGTGTCTCGGGGCGAGCCGGGCGAGCCGGGCGTGACGGGCGAAACATCGCTGTTCGGGTGGCGGGAGGCGCTCGCGGGCCTCTAGGGTCTCTCTCCATGTCCCCTCAGGTACCGCGCGAGCGCGTTGGCTGGGCGGTGGTGCGATGCCGGAGGCGAGCAACACCGGCCAGATCGCGAAGCGATGCCGCGCTCGCCAAGACCCGGTTAGGGGCGAGCCGCCAGGCGAGCGCCGTGGGCCGGGGCTTTGAAAAACTGCGCCGACCCCCCACGCGCTTGGTTTTGCCGCTGCTCATGACGGCGGTTCTGGCCGCCGGATGCGGCGGCGAGAAGGCCCCGTCCCCGACGACCCCGGTCGCCGACGCGCCGAAGCCCAGCGCCACCCCGCAGAAGATCGTGATCGTGGTGGACAAGAAGAGGTCCGAGGTCATGAGCGCCGGGTCCACGGTGGAGCAGGTGCTCACCGAGGCCAGGATCGCGCTGGGCCCCTACGATCTGGTGGCCCCGCCGCGGCAGTCCCCGCCCGGGACGACGATCAAGGTGATGCGGCTGCTGTCCAAGCCGGTGACCCGGACCGTGAAGACCACCGCGCCGCCGATCCGCAAGAAGAGCTCCAAGGTGGCGCCGTTCAGCGAGAAGGTGCTCCGGAAGGGCAAGCCGGGCCTGAAGGTGGTGCAGATCGCCTACGTGAAGCGGCGCGGCAAGAAGGTCAAGGCCGTGATCTCCGAGCAGGTCAAGCGCAAGCCGGTCGCGGCGATCGTGGCGGTCGGCCCCAAGGGCGGCTCGACCGGCGCCGCGGCCCGGCTGAACTGGCCGGGCCTGGCCCAGTGCGAGTCCGGCGGCAACCCCAAGGCCGTGAACCCTGCGGGCTACTACGGGCTCTACCAGTTCTCGATGCAGACGTGGGGCTCGGTCGGCGGTTCGGGCAGGCCGTCCGACGCCAGTCCCGAGGAGCAGACCTACCGGGCCCAGATGCTCTACAACAAGGTCAACGGGCGCTGGCAGGGGCAGTGGCCCAACTGCGGCGGCCGCCTGTTCGGCTAGCCGCCTCTCCGGCCCACTCGGCGGCCGGTGCCCGGCGGACCTGCCACACTGGACCCGTGGGGGACGTACAGGCACTTCTCGGACCGGCGGACGTGCGGGAACTGGCCGCGCGGCTGGGGGTCCGGCCGACCAAGACGCTCGGCCAGAACTTCGTGATCGACGCCAACACCGTCCGGCGGATCGTGCGGACCGCCGAGCCCGCCCCCGGCGACGTGGTGATCGAGGTCGGTCCCGGGCTGGGCTCGCTCACCCTGGCGCTGCTGCCGGAGGTGCGCCGGGTGGTGGCCGTGGAGATCGACCCGGTCTTGGCCGGGGCGCTGCCGGAGACGGTGGCCGCCCGCGCCCCCGAGCTGGCCGGGCGGCTGGAGGTCGTCCGGGGCGACGCGCTGCGCCTCACCGGCGTGCCGGGGCCCGAGCCGACCGCGCTGGTCGCCAACCTGCCCTACAACGTGGCCGTCCCGGTGGTGCTGCACCTGCTCGCCACGCTGCCGTCGCTGCGGCGCGCGCTGGTGATGGTGCAGTCGGAGGTGGCCGACCGGATGGTCGCCGCGCCGGGGGGCAAGATCTACGGGGTGCCGTCGGTGAAGCTGGCCTGGTACGGGGAGGCGCGCCGGGCGGGGCCGGTGGGCCGGGCGGTGTTCTGGCCCGCGCCCAACGTCGACTCGGGCCTGGTCGCCTTCACCCGCACCGCGCCGCCGCCGACCCTGGCGTCCCGCGAAGCGGTGTTCGCCGTGGTGGACGCGGCGTTCGCGCAGCGCCGCAAGACGCTGCGCGCGGCGCTGGCGGGCTGGGCCGGATCGGCCGCGGAGGCCGAGCGGGCGCTGCGCGCGGCGGGCGTCGATCCACGGGCTCGGGGAGAAGCGCTGGACGTGGCCGCCTTCGCCCGGATCGCCCAGTATGGTCCTGGGGGCGTGCTGGATCTCAACGAGGCGGAGGACCATGCTGAAGGGGCGGGCGATGGGGCGTTCGCGGAGGACTCGGGCGACGGGGCCCGTGGCCGCGCTGGCGATGCTGGTGCTCGCCGCCGGCTGCAGTGACGGCGCGGGCGCGACGCCGACGATCACGACGACCGCCCGGGCGGGGGTCGCCCCCGTGCCGCCCAAGCAGGGCGCCTACTTCGGCGCCTGGGTGCCGCCGTCGCCGGGGTCCGGGGCGTCCCCGTCCGGCTCCCCGTCGGGCTCTCCGTCCGCGTCACCGTCGGAGAGCGGGGCATCCGGGGTGCCGTCGCCGCGCCCGGCCCCCGGGGCGGTGGGCGCGTTCGAGCGCGATCTCGGCCGGCCGCTGGACATCGTGCAGAGCTACCGGGGCTGGAAGTCGGCCTTCCCGGGCCGCGACGACGCCGCGCTGCTCGCCGCCGGCGACCGCTACCTGCTGCTGACGTGGGCGGGCGCCGACACCCGCGAGGTCGTCTCGGGCAAGCACGACCGGCTGATCCGGGAGCGGGCCCGCGCGATCAAGGCCACCGGCAAGCCGATCTTCCTGCGCTGGCAGCGCGACATGGACAGGGAGAGCGTGCGCGACAGCCGCGTCCACAGCCCGGCCGACTTCATCGCCGCCTGGAAGCACATCCGCCGGATCTTCGAGCGGGAGCGGGTCGACAACGTCGCGTGGGTGTGGTGCCCCACCGCGGGCGGCTTCGGCACCCGCAACGCGCCGTCCTTCTACCCGGGCGACGACCAGGTCGACTGGATCTGCGTGGACGCCCAGCCGGGCGGCGAGTTCGACTACCGGGACCTGTCGGAGACGCTCAAGCTGTTCCTGGAGTGGGCCGACGACCGGCCCAAGCCGATCATGGTGGCCGAGTTCGGGGTGCCGAAGAGCTACGGCGCGCGGCGTGCCGAGTGGCTCCGCAAGGCCGCCGAGACGCTGCAGAATCCGCAGGTCAAGGCCGTGGTCTACTTCAACTCCGACGAGCAGGCGCAGGAGGCCAGGGACGAGCGCCGCCGCTACTCGGTCAGCGGCGACAAGCAGGCCGCCTCCGCGCTGCGCGAGCTGGCCACCCTGCCCTACTTCAACCCGCGCAACCTGCCGGTGACCAGCGGCGACTGAGTCCCGGCCGGGGCGGGCGGCACGGTCGCGACGGTCGGGTGGGGGTGGCCTGCGGGTGACCGGTATGCCCCGCCTGCCGTGGGCGGCGCCGCGGTCCTCTACGCTTCCGTGACGTGACAGCAGTGACCGTACGCGCGCCCGCGAAGGTCAACCTCCAGCTCGCTGTGGGGCCGCTTCGCGACGACGGGTATCACGACCTCGTCAACGTCTTCCACGCCGTCTCCCTCGTCGACGAGGTGACGGCCGTCCCCGCCGACCGGCTGGAGGTGACCGTCGAGGCCGCCCCGACCGCCCGGGTGGCGATCGAGGGCGTCCCGGTCGACGGCGGCAACCTCGCCGTCCGGGCGGCCCTGCTGGTGGCCGAGCGGCTCGGCGTCGAGCCGCAGGCGGCGCTGCGCATCCGCAAGGCCATCCCGGTCGCGGGCGGGATGGCGGGCGGCAGCGCCGACGCCGCCGCCGCGCTGGTCGCCTGCGCCCGGCTGTGGGACGACCGCGAGGACCCCCTGCTCACCCGTGACGACCTGCTGGAGCTCGGCGCCGTGCTGGGCAGCGACGTGCCGTTCGCGCTGGTGGGCGGCACGGCCGTCGGCGTCGGACGCGGCGAGCGGCTGACCCCGGCGCTGACCCGCGGCACCTTCCACTGGGTGTTCGCCACCGCCGACGGCGGGCTGTCGACGCCCGAGGTGTACGCCGAATGCGACCGGCTCCGCGACGCCCGGGGCGAGCGGGCGCCCTGGCCCGAGGTCTCCCAGGCCCTCATGACCGCGCTGGCCACCGGGGACGTCAAGGCCCTGGGCGCCGCGCTGGACAACGATCTGCAGGCCCCGGCGCTGGCGCTGCGGCCCGCGCTGCGCCGTACCCTCGCCACCGGACGCGATCACGGCGCGATCGGGGCGCTGGTGTCGGGATCGGGTCCGACCTGCGCGTTCCTGGCCGAGTCGGAGGAGCACGCGGGCGAGCTGGCGGCGGCGCTGGACGGCTCCGGGGTGGCGCAGAGCGTCGTCCGCGCGCACGGACCTGTCCCCGGGGCCACAATCATCTGACGAACTCTTCGGCCACCGGGTGCGTCTCATACTCAAATCGCCTTCCCTACCCCCCAGAAGGAACGAGCGGTGGGCATGAGCATTCTTGGTCTCCTGGTCGCGCTGACGCTCCTCTTCGGCATCGTCGCGGTCGTGGTCGTCGTGATCGTCGTGGCGGTCCGCGCGTCGTCGTCCGGGCGCGGCGGGCCCGGGCCGGGCCCGTACCAGCCCGGCGCGTATCCGCCCGGCCCCTATCCTCCGGGCGCTCCCGGGGCGTCCCCCGGCCCGTACGGGCCGGGCGCGCACCACCACCATCACTCCGGCGGCTACGCGCCCGGTGGTGATCCCTACTCGGGCTCTCCGGCGCCCGATCCGTACTCCAGTTCCGGCCCCGGTCCCTCCTACGACTCGGGCGGGTCGTACGGCGGCTCCTCGGGCTACGACAGCGGCTCGTCCGGGAGCAGCGGGTCGTCCGGCGGCTCGTCCGGCTCCGACGGCGGCTCCAGCTCGTCCAGCTCCAGCTTCTGAACGGGGGAAGATCATGGACGTCCTGATTCCCGTGGTCATCATCGGCGGTGTGGTCGTTCTCGTCATGGTCATCGCGGCCGCCGGGGGCGGCGGTAAGAGCGGTAAGAAGGGCCGCCGCAGGGCCGGCGGCGGCGGTGGCTTCTTCGGCGGTGGCACCGGTGGAGGCGGCGGGTGCAGCGGGGGTTCCTCCTGCAGCGGCGGCGGCTCTTCCTGCGGCGGCGGTGGCGGCGGCTGCGGCGGGGGAGGCGGCGGAGGCAGCTGACCCCTCCGGGACCGGCCGCCGCACCCTCGCGGTTGACCCGCGCCCCCGCGACTGCCATTAGCCTTGAAGGCGTCGTGAATCTGATCAACGCTGAGAACGTCACCAAGGCCTACGGCCCCCGGCCGCTGCTCGACGCCGTCTCCCTCGGGCTCGACGAGGGAGACCGCGTCGGCGTCGTCGGCCGCAACGGCGGCGGCAAGAGCACGCTCGTCGAGATCCTCGCCCGCGCCACCGAGCCCGACGAGGGCCGGGTCACCCACGCCCGCGGGCTCCGCCTGGGCTACCTGACCCAGCGCGACGCGTTCGCCGAGGGCGCCACGGTGCGGGACGTGGTGCTGGGCGACCGCCCCGAGCACGAGTGGGCGGGCGACACCCGGGTCCGCGACATCCTCGCCGGGCTGCTGGCCGACCTGCCCCTGGACGCTCCGCTCGCCGGGATGTCGGGCGGCGAGCGGCGCCGGACCGCGCTGGCCCGGCTGCTGGTCCCCGAGTCCGACCTGATCGTCCTGGACGAGCCCACCAACCACCTCGACCTGGAGGCCATCGACTGGCTGGCCCGGCATCTGCGCGCCCGCCGCGGCGCGCTGCTGGTCGTCACCCACGACCGCTGGTTCCTGGACGAGGTCACCGAGCGCACCTGGGAGGTCGTCGACGGCCGGGTCGAGCGCTACGAGGGCGGCTACTCCGCGTACGTGCTGGCCAAGGCCGAACGCGACCGGATCGCCGCGGCGACCGAGGCCAAGCGGCAGAACCTGCTCCGCAAGGAGCTGGCCTGGCTGCGGCGCGGCCCGCAGGCCCGCACGTCCAAGCCCAAGTTCCGGGTGGACGCCGCGCAGGCCCTGATCGCCGACGAGCCGCCGCTGCGCGACTCGGTCGAGCTGACCCGGTTCGCCACCGCGCGGCTCGGCAAGACCGTGTTCGACATCGAGGACGCCGCCGTCCGGCTCGGCGACCGGCGCCTGTTCGAGCGCCTGACCTGGCGGCTCGGCCCCGGCGACCGGATCGGGCTGGTCGGCGTCAACGGCAGCGGCAAGAGCACCCTGCTGCGGCTGCTGGACGGCTCGGTGGACGCCGAGGAGGGCCGGGTCGTCCGCGGTCGCACCGTCCAGCTCGCCCACCTGTCGCAGAACCTGGAGGAGCTCGACCCGTCCCGGCGCGTGCTGGAGTCGGTCGAGGAGATCAAGCACCGCATCACCGTCGGCAAGCGGGAGTGGACCGCGAGCCAGCTGCTGGAGCGGCTGGGGTTCCGCGGCGACCGGCAGTGGACCCCGATCGGCGACCTGTCCGGCGGCGAGCGGCGCCGCCTGCAGCTGCTGCGGCTGCTCATGGCCGAGCCGAACGTGCTGCTGCTGGACGAGCCCACCAACGACCTCGACATCGAGACGCTGACCGAGGTCGAGGACCTGCTCGACGGCTGGCCGGGCACGCTCGTGGTCGTCAGCCACGACCGGTACTTCCTGGAGCGGGTCACCGACCACGTCGTGGCGCTGCTGGGCGACGGCCGGGTGTCGATGCTGCCCGGCGGCGTGGAGCAGTACCTGCGGCGCCGCGCGGAGGGCACCGCCCCGACCCGTGCGGCGGCGTCCGAGGGGACGGCGACCGCGGCCACCGTCACCGCGCCCAAGTCCGAGACGAAGTCCGGGGCGAAGGCAGGGGCGAAGGCGCCCGCCGGGGCGGCGGCGAAGGGCGGCGGGCAGGAGTGGAAGGCCCGCAAGGAGCTCGACCGGCTCGAACGGCGCCTCGACAAGCTGGCGAAGCAGGAGGCCGAGCTGCACGAGAAGCTCGCGGCGGCGGCCACCGACTACGCGCGGCTCCAGGAGCTCGACGGCAGGCTGAAGGAGATCCAGGCCGAGGCCGCCCAGGTCGAGGAGGAGTGGCTGATGCTGGCCGAGGACGTCGGCTGACCGCCCTGCGCCGACCGGCCCCGCAGCCCCGCGCCCGCGGGGTCAGGGGTGGTCCGGGGGCCCGTCGGCGCTGTCGAAGGGGATCAGCAGCGTTCGCAGCAGCCCCGACAGCGTCTCGCGGTCGCCGGGGGCCAGGCTGTCGAGGATCGCGTGCTCGCGGTCGAGGAGATCGGCGAACGCGGCGTCCACCCGGGTCATCCCGGCCGCGGTGAGGCGCACCTGCACGCCCCGCTTGTCCTGCGGGTCGGGGTGGCGCTCCACCAGCCCGGCGGCCGCCAGCCGGTCGATCCGGTTGGTCATGGTGCCGGAGGTGACCAGCGTGGCCCGCAGCAGCGCGCCCGGGCTGAGCTGGTAGGGGGTGCCCGCCCGGCGCAGCGCGGTGAGCACGTCGAACTCCCAGCCCTCCAGCTCGTGGGCGGCGAACACGGCGCGGCGGGCGCGGTCGAGATGCCGGGCCAGCCGGGACACCCGGCTCAGGACCTGCAGCGGCCGGACGTCGAGGTCCGGCCGTTCCTTGTGCCAGGCCTCGACCAGGCGGTCCACCTCGTCCTGCATTCCGACAGCTTACCTGTCTCGATATCGAGAAGACTTTCTTGACATCAAGATTGTGCGACGGCATGATGTCTCTTGATGTCGAGACAAGCAGCGAGCGGAGCGCCCGCCGCCCTCTGGGACCCCGTCCAGTACGGGGCCTTCGGCGACGAGCGCGCACGCCCGTTCGCCGAGCTGCTGGCCCGTGCCGCCCAGGCGGTCCCCGAGCCGGCCCGCATCGCCGACCTCGGCTGCGGCTCCGGCGGGCTCACCGCCGAACTGGCCCGCCGCTGGCCGGACGCGGACATCGACGCGATCGACTCCTCGCCCGAGATGATCGAGGCCGCCCGGGTCCACGAGATCCCCGGACGCCTCCGCTTCGGCGTCGGCGACGTCACCACCTGGCGTCCCGGCGGCCCCTTCGACCTGATCGTCTCCAACGCCGTCCTGCACTGGGTCCCCGGGCACACCGATCTGCTCCCGCGCTGGATCGACGCCCTCACCCCGGGCGGGCGGCTGGCGTTCCAGGTCCCCGGCAACTGGGGCGCCCCCAGCCACACCCTGCTCCGCCAGGTCTGCCGGAACCCGCGCTGGCGCGACCGCCTCGGCGGCCTGTTCGCCGCGCGCCCCATCCTCGACCCCGCCGGCTACCTCGACCTGCTCAGCCGCCACGGCTGCCGGGTCGACGCGTGGGAGACCGCCTACGCCCAGATCCTCCAGGGGGACGACCCCGTCCTGGAATGGGTCAAGGGCACCACGCTGCGACCCGTCCTGACCGCACTCGACCCGACCGAGACCGACGACTTCCTGACCGAATACGGGGCCCTGCTGCGCGACGCCTACCCGGCCGCGCCGTACGGCACCGTCTACCCGTTCCGGCGCGTGTTCGTCATCGCGGGCCGCGCCGGACCGTGAACTGCCGCCCACCGCGCGAGGGAAGCGACTCGTTCCCCTGCGGTGTGCCAGCTCGCACGGTGGGCGGCAGCCCAGACGCCGCGCACCACGGGCACGTCGGCGATCACATGATCGCAGAAAGGCGCGCCCCCCAAGACCCCGGCCTCGCGAACCGAGGCAGGGCCAACCGGTAACACGGTGACCCCGGCCGGTGGCCGTCCGGACGAACTCCGGAGGCCACCGGTCCACGTCACCGGGACGGACGCGACGCCGGCTCCGGGAGCGCCTCGGACGGAGCGGCCTCCTCCAGCTCCTCCGGCACCTCGTCCGATGGATCGTCCTCCGGATGCCGGCCCTTGCTCCGCGCCCGCTCCGCCTTCGCGGCCGCCTTCTCCTCGGCCTTCTCGGCCTTCGCCGCCGCCCGCTCGGCCCGCTTCTCGCGCCGCTCGGCCTCCTTGCGGCGCCGCCTGGGGTCCAGCGACGGCCGCGGCTCCAGCCCCGACAGCCCGTTCCACGCCAGGTTCACCAGGTGCGCGGCGACCTCCTCGCGCTTGGGCCGCCGCGCGTCCAGCCACCACTGGCCCGTCAGCGCCACCATCCCGACCAGCATCTGCGCGTACATCGGCGCGAACTTCTCGTCGTACTCGTGCCGGTCGAGCTCCTTGGCCATCACGTGCTCGACCTCGCCGGCGATCTCGCTCAGCAGGCTGGCGAAGCTGCCGGTGCCGGTGCCGCCGTGCGAGTCGCGCACCAGGATGCGGAACCCGTCGGGATTGGACTCGATGTACTCCAGCAGCGCCAGCGCCGCCTTCTCCAGCTTGCCCCGGTAGTGGATCGCCGAGTTCAGCGCCTCGGTCACCAGGGCGAGCAGCCTCTCGAACTCCCGGTCGACCACCACCGCGTACAGCCCCTCCTTGCCGCCGAAGTGCTCGTACACCACCGGTTTGGAGACGCCCGCCGCCGCGGCGATCTCCTCCACCGACGTGCCGTCCAGGCCGCGCTCGGCGAACAGGGACCGGCCGATGGTGAGGAGTTGCTCGCGTCGTTCCTTGCCGGTCATCCGCTTCCTGCGGGACCGGGGGGCAGGTTCAGTCACGGGACAATTGTGACGCTCAGCCCGGACGGTTCGTCCGCCTGGCCTCGAGCCGTTCGGTGTCGGGCCAGCGGACGTCGTACGCCCACCCGGCCTTCTCGAAGGCCCAGATGGCCCGGGCGCTGATGTCGATCTGCCCCTTGAGCACGCCGTGCCGCGCGCAGGTGGGGTCGGAGTGGTGCAGGTTGTGCCACGACTCGCCGAGCGAGGGGATCGCCAGCCACCACACGTTGCGGGACTTGTCGCGGACCTCGAAGTGCTCCTTGCCGAAGGTGTGGCAGATCGAGTTGATCGACCAGGTCACGTGGTGGACCAGCGTGAGCCGTACCAGCCCGGCCCAGAAGAAGGCGGTCAGCGCGCCCGTCCACGACATGGTCAGCAGCCCGCCGAGCACGCCCGGCAGCAGCAGCGTCACGGCGACCAGCGCGGGGAAGGCCCGGTGGACGCGGACGATGTCGCGGTCGTTCAGCAGGTCCTTGGCGAAGCGCTGCTTGGAGGTGCGGCCGCCGTCGAAGAGCCAGCCGTAGTGCGCCCAGCCCAGGCCCTTGGCCAGGGCCTTCCAGTCGCTGCCGAACCGCCACGGCGAGTGCGGGTCGGCCTCCTTGTCGGAGTGCTTGTGGTGCCGCCGGTGGTCGGCGACCCAGGTGATGACCGGCCCTTCCATGGCCAGGCTGCCGGCCACCGCCATCGCGATCTTGAGCGGGCGGCGGGCCTTGAAGGAGCCGTGCGTGAAGTAGCGGTGGTAGCCGACGGTGATCCCGCCCGCCGAGAGGACGTAGAAGACCGCCATGAGCGCCACGTCGGTCCAGCCGAGAAAGGTGCCCCAGGCCAGGGGGATCGCGGCGAGGAGCGCGAGGAACGGAACACCGGTGAAGACCCCGACGAGGATCCTTTCGAGCATGCCCGTCGGTTCCGGCTCGATCTCGGGTCGGGGTTGCGGGCGGGGCGGATCAAGGACGGGGGCTGTAGTCATGTGTCACCACTTCCTGCTTCTCTGGGCAGCCTTACCTACGCCAACGTAACCTACGGTTCCGTAAGTTGGACAGGTCCGGTTCGTAAAATCGCCGCGAACTGTCGCCGGCGCCATCCCATGAGCACTGTATGGCCAGGTCAGCGGGTCATAGTGGACGGCCGGGTGACGGCCCTCACCCGGGCCGGACGGTCTTCACTCCCTAAGAGGTGCTCGCAAAAAACCGCACTAAACCGCAACGAACCAGACGCACGAAGAGTTGCGCGTTTCATTGTGGAGGGGCGACCCTCCACACCACCCGGGACGGCGGTGAACGCCTCCTTCGCTCGCCTGGGGGCTCGCTGCGGACCCGCTCCCCGCCGCCTGCCCGTCCCTCCACTCCGCTGGCGCTCCGCTACGGGCCGGACAGTTTTCGGCGGTCGCCTTGCGGTCCTTGCGGGGAGCGGTCCCTTGGTCGCCTTGTGGCCGGGGTGTGTGGGCTCGCGGGGCGAAATGGGGTCGGCGGGTGGGGCGGTAGTCGGTATGGTTGGATCGGCGTTCGCCTCAGGGCGATGTGCCGGTCCCGGGTCGTCTAGGGGCAGGACGTCTGATTTTGGTTCAGATAACGGAGGTTCGATTCCTCCCCCGGGAGCTTGCGGGCTCGTTCCAGCCGTCAGGACGGGCGGCTGGGTGACAGGGCCGGGCTGGGCGGTATCCTTCGGGTGTCGGGCGCGTTACGAGCCTGTTTGAGCAGGTAGATCTGGTGGGCGAGGCCCCCTGATCGGCGTCCGAGCCAACCGATCCAGTCCGCGATGCCGAGGAGCCTCCACGTGAGCGCAGAGCGCCCGGCTGCCGTCATCGTCCTCGCCGCGGGCGAGGGCACACGTATGAAGTCCCGCACTTCCAAGGTCCTGCACGAGTTGTGCGGCCGCAGCATGCTCGGGCATGTGCTGGCCGCCGCCCGCGCGCTGGAACCCGAACGGCTGGTGGTGGTCGTCGGCCACCGCCGGGAGCAGGTGATCGCCCATCTCGAACGGGCCGGGGCGTCCCCCCGTCCCGAGCCCGTCGTGCAGGAGCGGCAGGGAGGCACCGGGCACGCCGTCCGGATGGCCCTGGAGAGCGTGGGCGAGCTGCGCGGCACGGTGGTGGTCACCAACGGCGACCATCCGCTGCTGCGCGGCGAGACGCTGGCCGAGCTGGTCCGCGTGCACGAGGGCGACGGCAACGCCGTGACCGTCCTCACCACGGAGATGCCCGACGCGACCGGGTACGGCCGCATCCTGCGCGAGGAGGACGGCTCGGTCTCGGCGATCGTCGAGCACAAGGACGCGACCGAGGCGCAGCGGTCCGTCCGCGAGATCAACGTCGGCATGTACGCCTTCGACGGCGCCCTGCTGGCGGACGCGCTCAAGCGGGTGACCACCGACAACGCCAAGGGCGAGGAGTACCTCACCGACGTGGTGGGCATTCTGCGCCACGACGGTCACCGGGCGGGCGCGTACCTGACCCCCGACTGGGTGGAGACCCAGGGCGTCAACGACAAGGTGCAGCTGGCCCAGGCCCGGCGGCAGCTGAACGACCGGATCCTGGAGGCCCACATGCGGGCCGGGGTCACGATCGTCGACCCGGCCACGACGTGGATCGACGTGGAGGTCACGGCCGAGCCGGACGCCGTCGTCCACCCGGGGACGCAGCTGCACGGCCGCACCCACCTGGCGGAGGGGGCCGAGGTCGGCCCCGGCTGCACGCTGACCGACACCTCGGTCGGCGCGGACGCGCGGGTGGTGAACTCCGTCTCCACCGGGGCGGAGATCGGCCCCGAGGTGTCGGTCGGCCCGTTCGCCTACCTGCGGCCGGGCACCCGCCTGGCGCGGAAGGCCAAGATCGGTGCCTATGTCGAGACCAAGAACGCCGAGGTGGGCGAGGGCAGCAAGGTTCCGCACCTCACCTATGTCGGCGACGCGGAGATCGGCACGGGCAGCAACATCGGCGCGGCCTGCGTTTTCGTGAACTACGACGGCGTGGACAAGCACCGGAGCGTGGTCGGCGACCACGTGAAGGTCGGCAGCGACAACATGATCGTCGCGCCGGTGACCATCGGCGACGGCGCCTACACGGCGGCCGGGTCGGTGATCGTTCAGGATGTTCCGCCCGGTGCGATGGCGGTGGCGCGCGGGCGGCAGCGCAACATCGAGGGCTGGGTGGAGCGAAAGCGTGCGGGTACCCCGGCGGCCGAGGCCGCTCGCCGGGCGTCCGGGCGGGACCGCGGGGAATGACGCGGGACGTGGGCACGACACCCACGGGAAGTACAGTTCCATTGAGGGGGAGTTGTCCAAGGTGAGTGGGATCAAGGCGAGCGGCCAGAAGAAGCTGATGCTCTTCACCGGCCGTGCCCACCCGGACCTGGCCAAGGAAGTAGCCGACAACCTCCACGTCGAGCTCACGCCGACCTCGGCGTACGACTTCGCCAACGGCGAGACCTTCGTGCGGTTCCTGGAGTCGGTGCGCGGCTCCGACGCGTTCGTGGTGCAGAGCCACACCGCGCCGATCAACCAGTGGATCATGGAGCAGCTGATCATGGTGGACGCGCTCAAGCGCGCGTCCGCCAAGCGGATCACCGTGGTGGCGCCGTTCTTCGGGTACGCGCGGCAGGACAAGAAGCACCGCGGCCGGGAGCCGATCTCGGCGCGGCTGATGGCGGACCTGTTCAAGACCGCGGGCACCGACCGGCTGATCACCGTCGACCTGCACACGGCGCAGATCCAGGGCTTCTTCGACGGGCCCGTCGACCACCTGTTCGCGCTGGACCTGCTGGCCTCGCACTTCGAGAGCCGGCTGGACCTGTCGCAGGTGACGGTGGTGGCGCCGGACGCCGGGCGGGTGCGGGTCACCGAGCGCTGGTCGGACCGGCTGGGCGGCGTGCCGATGGCGATCATCCACAAGAAGCGCGACCCGGACGTGGCCAACGAGGTCAAGGTGTTCGACGTGGTCGGCGAGGTCGAGGGCCGCACCTGCGTGGTGGTCGACGACATGATCGACACCGGTGGCACGATCGTGAAGGCGGCGGACGCGCTGTTCGACAACGGCGCGACCAAGGTCGTGGTCGCGGCCACGCACGGCGTGCTGTCGGGCCCGGCGGTGGACCGGCTGAAGAATTCGCGGATCTCGGAGGTCGTGCTGACCAACACGCTGCCGATTCCGCAGGAGAAGCAGTTCGACAAGCTGACGGTGCTGTCGATCGCGCCGCTGGTGGCGCGGGCGATCAACGAGGTGTTCAGCGACGGCTCGGTGACCAGCCTGTTCGGCGGACACAGCTAGGCCGGGTCAAGACACGGTCAAGGACGCGGGCCCGGGGCGGCATCGGCCGCCGCGGGCCCGCGCGCGTCCGGTCAAAGATCAACTTCGGCGGTTCCCGCGGCCCCACTGGCTTTGCGCGTTGGGACGATCGGCTAGACTTGCTGAATCCGCGTAGGGCCCGGGTCGTTCAGTGCGGCTCCGTACGAGGACTCACACTCCCCGGGCAACGCAAAGAATCTTCGAGGCGCCTGACGCATCGAGCAACGCCTGATTCGCTCTGTCCGTAGCGGACGTCCAGCGCAGGACGGCCGTGGATCGCAACAACGAGGAGTTTTCGCCGTGTCCGAGGTACGTATCGCCGCCGAGCCGCGCACCGAGTTCGGTAAGGGTGCCGCGCGGCGCACCCGCCGGGCCGGCAAGGTTCCCGCCGTTCTCTACGGTCACGGCACCGACCCGCAGCACATCTCGCTTCCGGGCCATGACCTGATGCTCGCCCTGAAGACCCCGAACGTGCTGCTGCGCGTGGAGGGCGTGGGCGACGGTTCGGAGCTGGCGCTGCCGAAGGACGTGCAGCGCGACCCGATCAAGGGCTTCCTGGAGCATGTCGACCTGCTGCTGGTCAAGCGGGGCGAGAAGGTCGAGGTCTCCATCCCGGTGCAGATCGAGGGCGACGTGGCCGCGGGCGGCCGGCTGGTGCAGCCCGAGGTGGAGATCGCCGTGCTGGCCGAGGCCACCCGCATCCCCGAGTCGGTCGTCCTGGACATCTCCGACCTGGAGATCGAGGCGCAGGTGCTGGCCCGTGACCTGAAGCTGCCGACGGGCACCTCGCTGGTGGCCGACGAGGAGCTGCTGATCGTGCAGATCGTGGACGCCTCGATCTCGACCGAGCCGGCCGAGGCCGAGGCGGCCGAGGGCGAGCCCGCGGAGGCGGGCGCCGAGGGCGGCGAGCAGGCCGAGTGAGCGACGCCGCCGCGGAGCCCGCGGCGGCGATCGTCATGCGGCCCCCGCGGCGCCCAGCGCCGCCGGGGGCCGTCGGCCTTGGAGGGAGACCAGTGCCTGACCACCTCACCCGCTCCGCGCGGCCGTCGGGCGTTGCGAGCGCGTCCGAAGGCCAGCAGGATCGAAGCCGGAGGCGAGATCCGGCTGATCGCGAAGCGATGCAGCGCTCGCCGCAGGCGCGACCAGCGACGAGCCGCCAGGCGAGGAGCGCAGCTCGCGCATGAATGAGCACTTCCTGGTGGTGGGGCTCGGGAATCCTGGGCCGGCGTATGCGGGGAACCGGCACAATGCCGGGTTCATGGTGCTGGACGTGCTGGCCGCGCGGGCGGGCGGGCGGTTCAAGGCGCACCGGTCGCGGTGCGACGTGCTGGAGGGGCGCCTGGCGGGCGCCCGCGCCGTGCTGGCGAAGCCGCGCGGATATATGAACGAGTCGGGCGGCCCGGTGAAGGCGCTGCGCGATTTCTATAAGGCGCCGGTGGAGCGCTTGATCGTCGTCCACGATGAATTGGACATCCCGTACGGTGCGGTCCGCCTGAAGCGCGGCGGCGGCGACAACGGGCACAACGGGCTGCGCTCGATCACGCGGGCGCTGGGCGACAAGAATTACCCGCGCGTCCGGTTCGGGGTGGGCCGCCCGCCGGGGCGGATGGACGCGGCCGCGTTCGTGCTGAAGGACTTCTCCGCGGCCGAGCGCAAGGAGCTGGAGCTCAACGTGGAGCGCGCCGCGGACGCGGTGGAGGCGCTCATGACCGAGGGCCTGGAAGCGGCGCAGAACACCTTCCACGCGTCCTGATCGGCTGCCCGCCGGAAGTCCGCCGTACCTTGCCGAACAGCGGCAATTCCCTATCACTCCGGTAGACAGCAAGAAGCCTGGCTGAACTCGCGTTTCGGACGCGGTATTCGCGGGCCGATCGTAAGATGCATCACAAACGGGCTTCACGTGACGTGTGAACCTTCCCTGCCGCTCGGCCGTCTCCGTGGTGGACCGTGCGTTATGGGGCGCATGCGGCAGGGGTGGTGAGAGTTCCGATGGCGGTCGTGGACAAGATCAGGCTCGAGGATCCCCCGGTCGAGCAGACCCGTCCCCGGCGTACCGCGGGAACGGGCTGGACCGGGCGTTATCGCGGCATGGCCGCCGGGCTGGACTTCCTGAGCATGCTGTCCGCGGGCGTGATCGCGTTCGTGCTGCGGTTCCCCGGCTTCCCCAGCGATCCCACGTTCCCGTACGCGGTGCTGACCGGCTCGCTGCCGGTGTGCTTCGTGGTGACCCTGCTGCTGTGCCGGGCCTACCAGCCGCGGTTCGTCGGGGTCGGGTGGGAGGAGTTCCACCGGGTGCTGCGGGCCGGGTTCGTGCTCACCGCGACGGTGGCGATCGCCGCGTACGCCACCAAGACCGAGGTGGCCCGCGGCTACGTGGTGATGGCGCTGCCGCTGGGCACCTTCCTGGCCCTGGTGGCCCGCTACCGGCTGCGCAAGTGGCTGCACAAGAAGCGCTGGAAGGGCGAGTGCATGCGGCGGGTGGTCGCGGTGGGGCACCGGACCTCGGTGGCCGACCTGATCCGCCTGCTCCGCGAGAAGCGCTACCACGGCATGGACATCGTCGGCGTGTGCCTGCCGCCCGCGCTGGCGTCCGGCGAGGACGCGGTCAGCGAGGTCGAGGGCGTGCCGGTGCTGGGCGACTTCGGCGAGGCCGCGAGCGTGGTGCAGCGCAGCGGGGCCGACTCGGTGGCGGTGCTGGCCTGCCCGGAGATGGACGGGGTGGCGCTGCGCCGGCTGGCCTGGCAGATCGAGCGGGACGACGTGGAGCTCGTCGTGGCGCCCGCGCTGATGGACGTGACCGGCCCGCGGATCTCGATCCGCCCGGTGGCGGGGCTGCCGCTGCTGAACGTGGAGCACCCGGAGCTGGACGGCTCCCGGAAGGTCCTCAAGGGGCTGTTCGACCGGGCGGCGGCGCTGGGCGGCCTGGCGGCGCTGAGCCCGCTGCTGCTGACGGTGGCGTTCCTGATCAAGGTGACCAGCTCGGGCCCGGTGATGTTCCGGCAGACCCGGGTGGGCCGGGACGGCCGCGAGTTCACCGTGCTGAAGTTCCGCACGATGGTGCAGGACGCCGAGGCCCGCAAGCGCGAGCTCAAGGAGTACAACGAGCACCCGGGCGGGGTGCTGTTCAAGATGAAGTCCGACCCCCGGATCACCGCGGTCGGCCGCCGCCTGCGCCGCTACTCGCTGGACGAGCTGCCCCAGCTGTTCAACGTGGTGCGCGGCGAGATGTCGCTGGTGGGGCCGCGGCCGCCGCTGCCGGATGAGGTCGCGCAGTACGGCGGCGACGTGTACCGGCGGCTGGCGGTCAAGCCCGGGATGACGGGGCTGTGGCAGGTGAGCGGCCGCTCCGACCTGACCTGGGAGGAATCGGTCCGGCTCGATCTGCGTTACGTCGACAACTGGACGCTCGCCCTCGACCTGCAGATCATGTGGAAGACCTGGTCGGCCGTTTTCAAGGGCTCCGGGGCGTACTGACGGGACGGCGGCCGGCCGGCGGACCTGGGCGTTCGCCGGTTGTGACCGGCCCCGGCGCGTGGCGGGTTTCCGGTGTGCACGACAATGAGGGCCGGACCGATGTGACGAGCCGGGAAATGTGATGGGGTCGATGACGGAACATCCGGCGGCGGAGGCCGCCCCCGCTGGGGATCATGACCTGGCCGGCGAGCTGGCCGGCACGGCGGGGCGCCTGCTGCTGGGCGTCCGCGCCGAGCTGGGGTTCGCCGACCCCCGGGTGCTGAAGGACACCGGCGACCTGCGCGCGCACGAGTACCTCATGGGGGAGCTGGCCGCGCGCCGTCCCGGCGACGCGATCCTGTCGGAGGAGGGGCGCGCGTCGGTGTCCGGCAAGCGGGCCGCGGGCGACGACCGCTCCCCGACCGGCAACACCGCCGACGAGGTGCGGCTGTCCGCCGACCGGGTGTGGATCATCGATCCGCTGGACGGCACCCGCGAGTTCGCCGAGGAGGGCCGTGCCGACTGGGCCGTCCACGTGGCGCTGTGGGAGAAGGGGCGGCTGGCCGCCGGCGCCGTGGCGCTCCCGGCCCAGGGCCGGACGCTGCGCACCGCGCCCGGAGGGGCCGTGGACGAGCCGGCGGACGGCGGCTCGGCGGCCGGGCTGAGGGTGTCGCCTCCCGAGCCGGGACGGCTGCGGGTCGCGGTGAGCCGCACCCGCCCCCCCCAAGCTCCTGGAGCCCCTGACCGAGCGGCTGCGGGAGTCCGGCGTCGAACTGGAGCAGGTCCCGATCGGCTCGGCCGGGGCGAAGATCGCGGCGGTGCTGCTGGGCGAGGTCGACGCGTACGTGCACGCGGGCGGCCAGTACGAGTGGGACTCGGCGGCCCCGGTCGCGGTGGCGCTGGCCGCGGGCGCCCACGTGTCGCGGATCTCGGGCGCCGCACCCGAGTACAACCAGAAGGACCCCCGGCTCCCGGATATCCTGGTGTGTCATCCCGTGTCGGCATCGACGCTGCTGACCGGCATCCGGGACGTGTCATCGTGGGGGGACGACCCCCCGCACCCCCCGAAGTAGGGGGGGACGAAGCGCATTCCGGGCCGATCCCGGGGTACGCCGTCCCCGACCCGCACGGGCCGCGCGCCCGACATCCCCGATATCCCCTGACCCCACCGGCGCCCAGCCAGACGAGCGTGGAGAGAGCCCCAGACCATGCAGCGTTGCGACTACCTGCTGTCCCAGTTGGACGTGCTCGAGGCCGAGTCGATTCAGATCATCCGGGAGGTGGCCGCCGAGTTCGAGCGGCCGGTGTTGCTGTTCTCGGGCGGTAAGGACAGCATCGTCATGCTGCGGCTGGCGCAGAAGGCGTTCGCGCCCGCGCCGGTCCCGTTCCCGGTGATGCACGTGGACACCGGCCACAACTTCCCCGAGGTGATCCGGTTCAGGGACTGGCTGGTGGAGGAGGTCGGGGTGCGGCTGGTGGTGGCCTCCGTCCAGGACTCCATCGACCAGGGCCGGGTGGTGGAGGAGACCGGGCGGCGCGCGTCGCGCAACCGGCTGCAGACCACCACGCTGCTGGACGCGATCGAGGAGCACCGTTTCGACGCGGCGTTCGGCGGGGCGCGGCGCGACGAGGAGAAGGCGCGCGCCAAGGAGCGCGTGGTGTCGTTCCGGGACGAGTTCGGGCAGTGGGACCCCAAGAACCAGCGGCCCGAGCTGTGGAACCTGTTCAACACGCGGATCCGGCAGGGCGAGCACGTGCGCGTGTTCCCCCTGTCGAACTGGACCGAGCTGGACATCTGGGACTACATCCGGCGTGAGGGCCTGGAGCTGCCCCCGATCTACTTCGCGCACACCCGGATGGTGTTCGAGCGCGACGGGATGCTGCTGGCCGACCTGCCGTACGCGAACCGGGGCGACGACGAGCCGCCGTTCGAGGCGCTGGTGCGGTACCGGACGGTGGGGGACGCCTCGTGCACCGGGGCGGTGAAGTCGGCGGCGGCCACGCTGGACGAGGTGATCGGAGAGATCGCGGCGACGCGGGTGACCGAGCGCGGCCAGACCCGCGCCGACGACCGCTCCAGCGAGGCCGCGATGGAGGACCGCAAGAAAGAGGGCTACTTCTAATGTCCGAGGGCAAGACGATGGACATCCTGCGGTTCGCCACCGCCGGGTCGGTCGACGACGGCAAGTCGACGCTGATCGGGCGGTTGCTGTTCGACTCCAAGTCGATCTTCGAGGACCAGCTGGAGTCGGTGGAGCGCACCAGCGCCGACCGGGGCGAGGAGTACACCAACCTGGCGCTGCTGACCGACGGCCTGCGGGCCGAGCGGGAGCAGGGCATCACCATCGACGTGGCCTACCGGTACTTCGCGACGCCGCGCCGCAAGTTCATCATCGCCGACACGCCGGGGCACATCCAGTACACCCGCAACATGGTGACCGGCGCCTCCACCGCCGATCTGGCGATCATCCTGGTGGACGCGCGCAAGGGCATCCTGGAGCAGTCGCGCCGGCACGCGTTCCTGACCACGCTGCTGAAGGTGCCGCACCTGGTGGTGGCGGTGAACAAGATGGACCTGGTCGACTACGACAAGGACGTCTTCGAGCGGATCGTGGACGAGTTCACCGCGTTCGCGGCCAAGCTGGAGGTCTCCGACCTGACCTTCATCCCGCTGTCGGCGCTGCACGGCGACAACGTGGTGGAGCGCAGCGGGAACATGCCCTGGTACCAGGGGTCCTCGCTGCTGCACCACCTGGAGCACGTGCACATCGCCTCGGACCGGAACCTGATCGACGTGCGGTTCCCGGTGCAGTACGTGATCCGGCCGCACGCCTCCACCGACCCCGACCTGCACGACTACCGGGGGTACGCGGGGCAGGTGGCGGGCGGGGTGCTCAAGCCGGGGGACGAGGTGGTGCACCTGCCCTCGGGCCTGTCCACCACGATCACCGCGATCGACGGGCCGAACGGCCCGGTCCAGGAGGCGTTCCAGCCGATGTCGGTCACGCTGCGGCTGGCCGACGACATCGACATCTCCCGGGGCGACATGATCGCCCGTCCGCACAACCGTCCCGAGGTCGCCCAGGACCTGGAGGCGATGGTGTGCTGGATGACGCCGGACCGGCAGCTGACGCCGCGCACCAGGCTGGTGATCAAGCACACCACCCGGACCGCGAAGACGATGGTCAAGGCCCTGCAGTACCGGCTGGACGTCAACACCCTGCACCGGGACGAGTCCGCGACGGGGCTGGGGCTCAACGAGATCGGCCGGATCTCGCTGCGGGTGACCCAGCCGCTGTTCGTCGACGACTACGCCCGCAACCGGCTCACGGGCGGGTTCATCCTCATCGACGAGTCCACCAACAACACCGTCGCCGCCGGAATGATCATCGGCGCCCGCTGACGCGGCGCCGACCGCACGGTGGTCCCCGGCCGCTTCCGGCCCGTCCGGCCGGAAGCGGTCCCGGCGCGTCCGGGGCCGGTCCCGGCCAGGCGCTTTCGTGGTCGTACCGGCCTTGACTGCCGGTAATGTCGATGAGGAGCCGCTTCCCGGCATCCCCCTTCTCCCCGCCAGTTCCTGGAGTGCCGTTGAGCCTGTCCGTTTTCTCCCGTCCGTATCGCAACGGCCGTATCGGAGACACTGCGTGAAGGCGCTCGTGCTGGCGGGCGGGGCCGGGTCGCGGCTGCGTCCCATCACCCACACCTCGGCCAAGCAGCTGGTGCCGGTGGCCAACAAGCCGGTGCTGTTCTACGGCCTGGAGGCGATCCGGGACGCCGGGATCCGCGAGGTCGGCATCGTCGTCGGCGACACCGCCAAGGAGATCCGGCGCGCGGTCGGGGACGGCTCGCGGTTCGGGCTGGAGGTGACCTACCTGCCGCAGGAGGCCCCGCTGGGGCTGGCGCACGCGGTCCTGATCGCCCGCGACTTCCTCGGCGGCGACGACTTCGTCATGTACCTGGGCGACAACTTCATCGTCGGCGGCATCAACGACCTGGTGGCGCGGTTCCGGCGGGAGCGGCCCGCGGCGCAGATCATGCTGACCCGGGTGTCGGACCCGCGCGCGTTCGGCGTCGCCGAGCTGGACGGCTCGGGCCGGGTGATCGGCCTGGAGGAGAAGCCGGAGAAGCCCAAGAGCGATCTGGCGCTGGTCGGGGTCTACCTGTTCGGCCCGGACGTGCACGAGGTGGTCGCCGGGCTCAAGCCGTCCTGGCGGAACGAGCTGGAGATCACCGACGCGGTGCAGGGACTGATCGACTCCGGTCGCCGGGTGGAGTCCACCATGATCTCCGGCTACTGGAAGGACACCGGGAACGTGACCGACATGCTGGAGGTCAACCGGCTCGTCCTGGAAAGCGTCGAACCTTCTGTGGAGGGGAGCGTGGACGGGGCCAGCGAGCTGATCGGCCGGGTCGTGGTGGAGCCGGGCGCGTCGGTGTCGGGCTCCCGGGTCGTCGGGCCGGTGATCGTCGGGGCGGGCTCGGTGGTCCGCGACTCCTATGTCGGCCCGTTCACCTCGATCGACCGGGACTGCTCGGTGATCGACAGCGAGATCGAGTACTCGATCGTGCTGCGCGGCGCCTCCATCGACGGGGTCGGCCGGATCGAGTGCTCGCTGATCGGCCGGGAGGCCGAGGTGACCCCGGCGCCCCGCGTGCCCAAGGCCCACCGTCTCGTTCTGGGGGACCACAGCAAAGTGCAGATCAGCAAATGAGGGTCCTGGTCACCGGCGGTGCCGGTTTCATCGGGTCGCACTACGTGCGGGAGCTGCTGGCGGGCGCGTACCCGGCCTGGCGGGGCGCCGAGGTCACGGTGCTCGACCGGCTGACGTACGCGGGCAACCTGGCCAATCTGGAGCCGGTCGAGGGCGGTTTCGCCTTCGTGCACGGCGACATCTGCAACGACGAGCTGCTCGCGCACGTGGTGCCCGGCCACGAGGTGGTGATCAACTTCGCGGCGGAGTCGCACGTGGACCGGTCGATCGCCAGCGCCGGCGAGTTCGTCCGCACCAACGTGCAGGGCGTGCAGGCGCTGATGCGGGCCTGCCTGGAGGCCGGGACGCCCCGCGTCGTCCAGGTGTCCACCGACGAGGTGTACGGCAGCATCGACGTCGGCTCCTGGGACGAGTCGTCGCCGCTGGCGCCCAACTCGCCCTACGCGGCGGCCAAGGCGGGCGGCGACATGATCGCCCGCTCGTACGCGCGCACGCACGGCCTGCCGGTCAGCATCACCCGCTGCGGCAACAACTACGGGCCGTACCAGTACCCGGAGAAGGTCATCCCGCTGTTCGCGACCAACCTGATGGACGGGCGGCCCGTGCCGCTGTACGGCGACGGCGGCAACATCCGCGACTGGATCCACGTGGCCGACCACTGCCGCGGTATCCAGCTGGTCGCCGAGTCCGGCGAGCCCGGCGGGATCTACCACATCGCCGGGACCGCCGAGCTGACGAACCTGCAGCTCACCGAGCGTCTCCTGGACGCGGTCGGGGCCGGCTGGGACAGGGTGGAGCGGGTGCCCGACCGCAAGGGCCACGACCGCCGCTACTCCCTCAACGACGCCAAGCTGCGCTCGCTCGGCTACGCGCCCTTGATCGGGTTCGAGGAGGGGCTGGCGGAGACGGTCCGCTGGTACGAGGACAACCGCGCCTGGTGGGAGCCGCTCAAGAAGCGGGCCGAGGACGCGCGGTGACCTGGCTGATCACCGGTGCCGGCGGGATGCTCGGCACCGACCTGGCGGCGCGCCTGGGCGGCGACGCGGTGGCCCTGACCCGCGCCGGCCTGGACCTGTGCGACCCGGCGGCGGTGCGCGCCGCGCTGCGCCGCCATCGCCCCGCCACGGTCGTCAACTGCGCCGCCTGGACGGCCGTCGACGCCGCCGAGACCGACGAGGGCGCCGCGCTGGCCGTCAACGGCACGGCGGTGGGGACGCTGGCCGCGGCGTGCGCCGAGGCGGGCGCGACGCTCGTCCAGATCTCCACCGACTACGTCTTCGACGGGCGCGGCGACCGCCCGTACCCCGAGGACGCCCCGACGTCGCCGGTCAACGCCTACGGCCGTACCAAGCTCGCGGGCGAGCGCGCCGCGGCCGGGGCGGGCGGCCCCTGCTTCATCGTGCGGACCGCGTGGTTGTACGGCGCGCACGGCCCGAACTTCGTCCGGACGATGACGCGCCTGGCCGCCGAGCGCGACACGGTGAGCGTCGTCGACGACCAGATCGGCCAGCCCACCTGGACCGGCGACCTGGCCGACCGGATCATCGCGCTGGCCGGTTCCGGCGCCCCGCCCGGCGTCTACCACGGCACGGCCGCGGGCCGGACCACCTGGTACGGCCTGGCCCGCGAGATCTTCACGCTGCTCGGCCTGGACCCGGACCGGGTGCGGCCGGTGACCAGCGCCGAGTTCACGCGTCCGGCGCCGCGTCCCGCCTACAGCGTGCTGGGCCACGACCGCTGGGCCGAGGCCGGCCTGAAGCCGATGCGGGACTGGCGGGACGCCCTGCACGCCGCCTGGCCGTCGCTGCGCCCCTGATCAGCCGGTGGGCAGGACGGCCCCGAGGAACGAGCCGCCGGTGGCGTCGATGTTCTGCCCGGTCACCCAGCGGGCGTCCGGGGCGGCCAGGAACGCCACCACGTCGGCGATGTCGCCGGGCTCGCCGAGCCGGTCGAACGCGGAGTAGCCGGCGGCGGCGGCCCGGGCGGCGGGGTCGGCCAGCCAGGTGTTGATCTCGGTGTCGACGATGCCGGGGGAGACGGTGTTGACGGTGATCCCGCGCGTGCCGAGCTCCTGCGCGAGGGTGTGGGTCAGCACCTCCAGGGCGCCCTTGGTCATCGAGTAGGCGATGGTCGAGGGCGAGGCGATCCGGGTCACCCCGGAGGAGACGTTGATGATCCGGCCGCCGTCGCGGAGCCGTTCCAGGCCCTGCTGGACGATGAAGAACGGCGCCTTGGCGTTGACGGCGAACGCGCGGTCGAAGTCGTCCTCGCCGATCTCGCCTATGCGGCCGTAGAGACCCGTCGCGGCGTTGTTGACGAGGATGTCCAGGCCGCCGGGGGCGTGCTCGTCGAAGGCGGCCCACAGGGCCCGTGCGTCGCCGGGGACGCCCAGCTCGGTGCCGAGGGCGAACGCCCCGCCGCCGCGTTCCTCGATCGCCGCCACGGTCTGCACGGCGGCGTCCCGGTTCGTGCCGTAGTGCACGCCCACGCGGGCGCCGTCGGCCGCCAGCCGCAGCGCGATCGCCCGCCCGATCCCGCGGCTCGCCCCGGTCACCAGTGCCGTCCTGCCCGCCAGCACGCCCATCGGCCGCACCTTTCTTTAGTGTTCGCTATAGAAATCGACCCTAACACATTGACTAGCGAGCGTTATAAAATTCGGGGCATGGCATCGCAAAGGCGCGGCCGCCCCCGGTCCTTCGACCGGGAGGCGGCCCTGGAACAGGCGACCCGGCTCTTCTGGGAGCACGGCTACGACGCGACCTCGGTCGCCGACCTGACCCGCGCCATGGGCATCGGCGCGCCCAGCCTCTACGCCGCGTTCGGCGACAAGAGGGCGCTGTTCGAGCAGGTCGTCACCGCCTACCGCGGCGGACCCGGCGACATCGTGACCCCCGCGCTCGCCGCCGAGCCCACCGCGCGGGCCGCGGTCGAGCGGATCCTGATGACGGCCGCCGCCGAGTACACCAACCCCTCGCGCCCCCGCGGCTGCCTCATCATCAGCGCCGCCACCAACTGCACACCCGCGTCCGCCGAGGTCGAACGGCACCTGCGCGACCTGCGCAACGCCAACGTCCGCGTCCTCGAACGCAGGATCGCCGACGACGTCGACGCGGGCGTCCTCCCCGCCGGCACCGACCCCCGCATGCTCGCCCAGCTCAGCGGGGCCGTCCTCCAGGGCCTGTCACAGCAGGCCCGAGACGGCGCCACCCGGGCCGAACTGGAGGCGGTCGCCGCCGCCGTCATCAGGGTCTGGCCGCCGGAGAACACCCCGGCTCAGGACGAGCGGCGGTAGAAGTCCAGGCACTCGCGGTAGTCCGGCAGCAGGCCCGCCTTCTGCGCCTCCGCCAGCGACGGCGCGGCCGCGTCCTTGGCCGACAGGACGGGCTCGACGCCCTCCGGCCACACGATCCCCAGGTCCGGGTCGAGCGGATGCACCCCGTGCTCGCGCTCGGGCGCGTACGGCGTCGAGCACAGGTAGATGACCATCGTGTCGTCGGACAGCGCCATGAACGCGTGCCCGAGGCCCTCGGCGATGTACAGGCAGCGGCGGTTGCCCGCGTCCAGCCGGACCGCCTCGTGCTGCCCGAACGTCGGTGACCCGACGCGGATGTCGACCACCACGTCCAGGATCGCGCCGCGCACGCACGTGATGTACTTCGCCTGCCCCGGCGGCACGTCCGCGAAGTGGACGCCCCGCAGCGCCCCCGCGCCCGACACCGAGCAGTTCGCCTGCGCCACCCCGAAGGAATGGCCGGTCAGGTCCCGCAGGTCCGGGCGGAACCACTCGTGGAACGAGCCTCGGTCGTCTCCGTGCACGCTGGGTGTGAAGGCGTAGGCGCCTTCGATGGTCAGGGGATCCACGCGCGCTAGCCTACGACCCGATCCGTGGGCTCGGGACCGGCGCCGGCTGGCCGGAACTCGCCGTCCTCATCGGCGGTCGCGCCGCCGCCGAGCGCGTCCGACGGCACCGGATCGCCGCCCTGGCGGCGCAGCACCTCCATCCAGGCGACCAGGAGCAGCAGCCAGATCCCCGAGACGTTGGCGGGCGCCGCCAGATACTCGGTGGTGATGCTGTTCACCAGGAAGAACACCAGGATGCCCAGCAGCAGGCCCGCGTCCGTGCGCAGCGAGCGGTGCCGGGCCATCAGCAACCCGACGAAACCGAGCGTCAGCAGCAGCGAGCAGAACACCACGGCGCCGACCGCGCCGTTGTCGACCATCGCGTTGATGAACGCGTTGTGCCCGCCGCCGAGGCCGATGTCGTCCAGGAACAGGCCCCGGGACGCCCCCAGCCCGTGCCCGAAGATGGGCTCCTGCCGGTACGCCTGCATCGCCAGCGTCCACAGCTCCGTGCGGGAGTTCAGGGAGGCCAGCTTCTCGGCCGTCTCACCGCGCGCCACGAACGCGAGGATCTTGTCGGAGAACGCCAGCGTCGCCACCGTCGCCACGGCGATGCCCAGCACGGCCACGTCCACCCGCCCCTTGGGGCCGCGGGACGTGGCCAGCAGCGCCAGCATGCCCGCCGCGCACCCGGCCGCGGCACCGCGCGTACCGGTGGCGATCAGCGCCCCGGACAGGACGGCCAGCGCCCCGAGGTACACGACCGGATGCCACAGGCGGTGCTGCGGCGTCTCCCGGCGGATCAGGTAGCTGACGGTCAGCAGGATCGCCACCGCCAGATAGACGCCCGCCGTGACCGGGTGCACGAACAGCCAGTTGAAGCGGTCCTCGGTGCGCGAGGTGCGCGGGAACGGATGCGCGACGCCGATCGCCACCGACGCCAGCACCAGCGCGATGAAGGCGTGCGCCAGCCGGTGCAGGTCCCGCGGCTCGGCCCGCGTCGCGAGCGTGTACGCCACGCACATGGTGATGAGCAACTGCACGCCGCGCACGATCCCCAGCGAAATGAACGGCGACCACAGCGCCGACATCGCCCAGTACACGGCGAACGCCCACGCCGCCAGCAGCAGCCCCGTGGTCGGCCGCGTCGGGGGCCGCAGCCCGAACCGGTAGTAGAGGTAGAGCGCGGCGAACCCGTACACGGCGATCTCCACCAGCACGGTGAGGTCGGCGCTGCCGCCCACGGCCTGGTCGACGTCGCGGCTGCGCAGCTTGTAGTCGCTGGCCAGCATCAACGCCAGCGGCAGCACGACGGCCCACCACCCGGCCGACGCCACAGGCGGACGCCATCGCGGAAGGATCGTCAGCCGCGGCAGCATGAAAACCTCTTTTCATTGTGGGGGGCGACCCCCCACGCCCCCCGCCCGTCCCTCCACTCCGCTGGCGCTCCGCTACGGGCCGGACAGTTTTTCGCGGTCGCCGTTGCGGTCGTTGCGGGGCTGGTAAGGGGTGAACCCCTGGAGAGATTAGTCGGTCTTGAGGTGCCAGGCTCCTGTGTGGCGGGTTCCTGAAGGTTTGCCCAGCTTGGTGGCGATTGCGGCGGGGAGGGGGAGGGCGTTGGCGTTGGCGGCCGTGGCGGTCGGGCGGTCCAGGGTGCCGTCCGGGGCGACCGTGTGGTCGGTGTCATAGGCCAGGCCGCGCTGCTCCTGGCCGGTCGCGGCCCGGAACTCGGCGAGGGAGGTGAAGGCGGCCGCCTCGCCCTCGCCACGTGACCACAGGACCAGGCGCTGCGGCGAGCCGGGCGAGGAGCGAACGTACACGTTGCCGTTCGCGGTGATGTCCATCGCCCTGGCCGAGCGCTCGTGCGAGTGGTCCTCGACGCACAGCAGGCACGGTGCGCCGGGGCGGGGGTCGGCCAGGACGTTGTTGCGGAGCGTGATCTGGCCGAGCCGCCACGTCATGCCGGGGTCGGGGAAGGGGCGGCGCGGGTCGCGGCCGGGGGTGCCGGGCTGGTCGGGGCGGCGCAGGTCCTGGACGAGGTGGACGGTGCGGCCGTTTCCGGTCAGCGTGTTGTTCCAGACCGCCACGTCCGAGGTGTCGTTGAGCCGGAGGCCGTCGCCGCCGTTGCCGCGGACCAGGTTGCCCGCGACGACCGCCTTGGCGCTCAGCTCCAGCACGATCCCGTGGCTGGTGTTCTGGACGATCCGGTTGCCGGTCACGGTCGCGTCGTGCACGGACTCGTCCAGCCACACGCCCTTGCCGAGGTTGTCGGCCAGCACGCTGCCGGTGATCGCGACCGTCCGGGACCGGGTGATCTTGATGCCGCCGGAGACCGGGGCCGGCTTGAAGCGTTCGAGGTTGTTGCGGTGGGCGCGGACCAGCTCGATCCGCAGCCGGTCGGCGTGATTGCCGTGGATGCCCAGCATGCCGTTACGGGTCGCGGTGAAGCGCCGGACGGTGGCGCGCGGCCCCACCACGCTGAGCCCGGTGGTGGCCGAGTCGGTGACGGCCACGTTCTCCAGCGTCACGTCCGCGCCGACGACCTTCACGCTGCCGAGCTGGGGGAGCGAGGTGGCGTAGCGGCGCACCCCGATGCCGCGCAGCGCCGAGCCGCCGCCGCGCAGCGTGATGGCCTCGTCCAGGGTGCTGGCGCGCACCTTCCGGCCGCTCGGGTCGGAGCCGAGGTAGAGCCTGCGGGCGGCCTCGTCGACATAGAAGGTGTTCGCCTGGAGCTGGGCACGGGAGGCGACCTGGCGCTGCGCGACGTCGTCGATCCAGACCTGGTCGGGGTGGGCGGCCATCGGGTGCGCGGGGTCGACGAACTGGAAGTCCCGGTCGCGGCTGGCGGGCGCCCCGGCGGTGTAGGTGGGGCTGGAGTCGAACCTGGCCGTCCAGCCGTCCTTCACCCAGGCGCCGCCCTGCGACCGCCACCCCTCGACGGGCTCGCTCCCGTCGAACCAGACGGCCTCGCCGGGGTGCGCCTGGAGGGTGAGCCGCTTGCTCGCCGGGACGGTCACCGACTCGTGGTAGGTCCCCCCGCGCAGCACGATCGTGCTGCCGCTGCTCGACTTGGCGATGGCCCTGGCGACCGTGCGCAGCGGCTGCGCGGCGGTGCCGGGCGCCGCGTCGTCCCCGGACGGGGACACGACCACGGCATCGCCGGGCACCTTGTAAGCGGCGGCGCCCACGGTGACCGCCCCGGCCGGGCCCATCGCACTCGCCGGTGAGGGCTTCCCCTCCCCGTCGCCCCGAGGCAGTTGCCAGGCCACCAGGCTCATGGCGGCGACCGCCGGCAGCGCCAGGCCGGCGGCCAGTGTGCGGCGCGACGTTCGTGACGGCATGCGGTGCTCCCTATCCCCGATGCTGCATGGACCGCTATTGCTTGAGCGAACCCGCGAAGACCGCCGTCTTGTGCTTGTCGCTGAAGGCGACGTTGAGCACGACCGAACCGTACCCCGCGGTGGGCAGGTCGAAGGCGTAGGAGGCCGAACGCTGCCTGCCGGCCGCGACCGTGCCATAGAAGTCGTTGAGATTTGCGTAAGATGTCGGGCTCGCCTGGGCGCGGGTCTTGCCGTACTGGGCCACCACCCGCACCTTGTTGAGGTCGAGCGCCTGCCCGGACCCGTTGGTGAAGCGCAGCGTGAAGATGGTGAGGGTCTTGCCGGTGATCTCGCCCGGCCCCAGCTTCTTGTTCTTCACGTACTTGATGTCGGTGATCGCGACCGACACCTTGTCGTCGTAGGTCACCGGCTTGCGCAGGCCCGTCATGGCGCTGAACGCCTGGGCCCCGGGCGCGCTGGTCGCCTCCGCCTCCGGCTGCTCGCTGGGCGGCGGCGGCTTGGGCCCGGACGCCTTCTTGTCGTCGCCCGAGCAGCCCGTGAGCGCGAGCGCGAACGCCAGCGCGAGCGCCGTTCCGCGGCCCGCCGAACGCGTGAGCGTGGACGGGCGCGATCCCGGATGGGGCATGCGGATATCTCCTCGATCGTGGTGGGGGAGCCGGCGCCTCTGGCAGCGGGAACCGCGCGCGCCGGTAGTGGCCACCAAGTTTAGACAGTGCGTCGGTTAATCTTCGCTTCAACCCGTTGATCGCGTTTTGTTTCACCAGTTGCCTCTTTTTGTCGGGGGAATCGCACGTTGAGAGTTCTCGCCTTCACACGCGCGCCCGTTCGCCGGGCCGCCGCCGCGACCGTCACCGCGCTCTGCACGGCGCTGCTCGGAGTGACGGCGGTACCGGCCGGACCGGCGGCGGCCGACACCGCGCCCCAGCCGGGCACACCGCCGACCGTGAGCGCCGACCCGCTGCCGACCTGGCAGGTGAACGGCGTCGTGTGGAGCATGGCCACGGTCGGGAACACCGTGTACGCGACCGGCAACTTCACCAAGGCGCGCCCGCCGGGCACCGCCGCCGGCAGCGCGCAGGAGGTCGACCGGAAGAACCTCCTGGCCTTCGACGTCACCACCGGCGACCTGGTCACCTCGTTCGACCACGAGCTGAACGGGCAGGGGCTGCGCGTCGTCGCGTCCCCCAGCGGTGACCGGGTGTACGTGGGCGGCGAGTTCACCGAGGTGGACGGGCAGCCGCGCAGCCGGATCGCCGCGTTCGCCACCGCCACCGGCGCGCTCGATCCGAACTTCAAGCCGACGGTGTCCAACAAGGTCCGGGGCATCGCCGCGACCGACTCGACGGTGTACTTCGGCGGGAACTTCTTCAACGTCAACGGCTCGTCCCGCACCCGTCTGGCGGCGGTGCGGGCCTCCGACGGCGCCAACATCAACACGTGGCGGCCGACCGCCGACGACGACGAGGTCTTCGCCATGGCGATGGCGCCCGGCAACGCGCGGGTGCTGGTCGGCGGACGGTTCCAGCAGCTCAACGCCACCGCCAAGGTCGGCATCGGCGCGATCGACGCCTCGTCGGGGGCGCTGGCGCCGTGGAGCAGCCGCCCGATCCCGACCAAGTCGGGCAGCAACTACTCCTACGTCACCGACCTGCACGTCTCCGGCGACACCGTGTTCGCGTCGGCCAACGGCGAGGGGTGGCACTGGTTCGACGGCCGGTTCGCCGCCAAGGCCGAGACCGGCGACCTGGTGTGGCTCGACAACTGCTACGGCGCCAGCTACGGCATCTTCGCCCAAGCGCAGTCGGTCTACAGCGTCTCGCACGCGCACGACTGCTCCTCGCTGGGCGCCTTCCCCGAGACCAGCCCGCAGACCTGGCACCGCGCGCTCGCGGAGACCGCGTACCCGACCGGGACCGACAAGGCGGCCCCGGGGGCGGGCAGCAACTACAACGGCCAGCCCATCCCCAGCCTGCTGCAGTGGTTCCCGACCCTGGCCATGGGCACGTTCACCGGGCAGAACCAGGCCGCCTGGGCCGTCACCGGCAACGCCGACTACATCGCCATGGGCGGAGAGTTCCCCCGGGTCAACGGCGTCAACCAGCAGGGCCTGGTGCGGTTCGCCGTCAAGGACAAGGCGCCCAACCAGGTGGGTCCGGAGCAGGGCGACCTGGGCACGCCCACGGCACAGGCGGTGCCCGGGGGCAAGGTCCGTGTCCGGCTGACGACGACCTGGGACCAGGACAACGAGCACCTCACCTACGAGCTGCTCCGCGACGGCACGGGCGAGCCCGTCGGGACCGCGCAGAAGGCGTCCACGTTCTGGCGGCAGCCGACGGTCGCGCTGTTCGACACCACGGCGCAGCCCGGCAGCTCGCACACCTACAAGGTGCGGGTGAAGGACGCCTTCGGCAACGCCGTGACCAGCGCCTCGTCCAACGCGGCCTCGCCCGGCGCCGGGACGTCCGGGCCGTACAGCGGGGTCGTCACCGGGGACGGCGCCGACGCGTACTGGCGCCTCGGTGAGAGCAGCGGCGTCGCGTACGACAACGCCGGCGCCAACGACCTCACCCTCGCCTCGGGCGTCACCCGCGGGCAGGCCGGCGCCATCAGCGGCGACGCCGACAAGGCGGTGCGGTTCAGCGGCACCTCCAGCGGCACCTCCAGCAGCGGCGCCGCGCCCACCCCGGGGAACCTCAGCGTCGAGGCGTGGGTGAAGACGACCAGCACCACCGGCGGCAAGATCATCGGGTACGGCAACCGCAACAGCGGCAACAGCAACACCTACGACCGCCACCTCTACCTGACCAACGACGGCCGGGTCGTCTTCGGCGTCTACCCGGGCTCGGCCAAGACGATCCGGAGCGGCACCGGCCTCAACGACGGGCAGTGGCACCACGTCGTCGGCACCCTCGACTCCGGCGCGGGCCTGAAGCTGTACGTGGACGGCCAGCAGGTCGCGGCCGACGCGAGCGCCACGAGCGCCAGCGGCCACACCGGCTACTGGCGCGTCGGCGGCGACGCCATCGGCGGCTGGCCGGACAAGCCGACCAGCGACTACCTCAACGGCACCCTGGACGAGGTCGCGGTCTACCCGCGCGCCCTCAGCGCCGCCGAGGTCACCGAGCACCACGGCGTGGGAACGGGCACGACCGCCCCCAACCAGCCGCCCACGGCCGCGTTCACCTCCGCGTGCGACCAGCTGGCGTGCACGTTCGACGCGTCCGGGTCGTCCGACGCCGACGGGACGGTCGCGGGCCACGCCTGGGACTTCGGCGACGGCTCGACCGGCACCGGCGCCACCCCCTCGCACACCTACGCCGCCGCCGGCGAGTACACGGTGAAGCTGACCGTCACCGACGACGACGGCGCGACCGGCCAGGTCACCCATGCCGTCACGGTCGCCTCGCAGACCCTCGCGTCCGACGCGTTCGGCCGCACCGTGGCGTCCGGGTTCGGCACGGCCGACACCGGAGGCGCCTGGACCGGCCTCGGCAACGCCGGCGCCCTGTCGGTCTCCGGCGGCGCGGGCCGCGTCCAGCTGCCCGCCACCACCAACAGCGGCGGCGGGTACCTCAACGACGTCAGCACCACCGGCAGCGACGTGACCGTCAAGGTGGCCGGCGACAAGGAGGGCACCGGCAACGGCGTCTACTTCTGGACGCTCGGCCGGCGCGTCAGCGGCGCGGGGGAGTACCGGGCCAGGATCCGGTTCCGGCCCTCGGGCGTGGTCTCGCTCCAGCTCAGCCGCACCGACGCCGCCCAGGTCGAGACGGCCGTCGTCGCCGAGCAGACCGTCGCCGGGCTCACCTACGCGCCCGGCCAGGCGCTGCGGCTGCGCATGCAGGTCACCGGCACCTCGCCCACCACCCTGAAGGCCAAGGTGTGGGCCGACGGCGCCGCCGAACCCGACTGGCAGCTCACCGGCACCGACGACACCGCGGGCCTGCAGGCCGCGGGCAGCGTCGGCCTGCGCACCTACCTGGCGGGCAATGCCACCAACGCGCCCTTCGTGATCTCGGTCGACGATTTCCTGGCGACCCGAACCGGCGATTGACGACGCGCGAAGGCGCCCCGGGGTTGTCATCCCCGGGGCGCTTTCTTTTCACCTGCGGGAAAGAGCATGCTGACCTAGAACGACACCGCCGGACGTTTCCGGAACCGGTCACGATTTCATAAGGTGCCAGCGGGCGGTATGGGTCGAGGCATTAGTATCTCCGGGCCAGTGTGGCCGTTGTGGTCACAGGAGGCTTATGAGCAGGGGAACCGATTCGTGAGAGCTCTAGTGCTTCCGCGCCGGACCGGACGGAACGGCCTGCTGGCCGTGACCGCGTCCGCCGCACTCATCGGCGCGTCCGTCGTGCCCGCCGGCGCCGACACCGCGCCTCCGCAGGGGACGCCGCCCACCGTCAGCGCCGACGCGCTGCCGACGTGGCAGGTCAACGGTGTCGTGTGGAGCATGACCACGGTGGGCAACACCGTGTACGCGACCGGGAACTTCACCAAGGCGCGCCCGCCGGGCACCGCGGCCGGCAACGCCAAGGAGGTCACCCGGAACAACATCCTGGCCTTCGACATCAGGACCGGGAACCTCATCACCACCTTCAACCACTCGCTGAACGGCCAGGGCCTGCGCATCGTGCGCTCGCCCGACGGCAAGCGGGTGTACGTCGGCGGCGAGTTCACCCAGGTCGACGGGCAGCCCCGCAGCCGCATCGCCGCGTTCGACACCGCCACCGGCAAGCTCGTCGCCGGGTTCGCTCCCAAGGTGTCCAACAAGGTCCGCGCCATCGCCGCCACCAACAACTGGGTCTTCATCGGCGGCAACTTCTTCAACGTCAACGGCAAGTCCCGCACCCGCCTGGCCTCCGTCCGCGCGACCGACGGCGCGCTCAGCGAGTGGCGGCCCACCGCCGACGACGACGAGGTCATGGCGATGGCCATCAGCGGCTCCCGGGTCCTGGTCGGCGGCAAGTTCCAGAAGCTGAACGGCACCGCCAAGGTCGGCATCGGCGCCGTCAACGGCTCCACCGGCGCGCTGGCCCCCTGGAGCAGCCGCCCGATCCCCACCCGCCAGGGCGACAAGTTCTCCTACGTGACCGACCTGACCGTGTCCGGCGAGAACGTGTACGGCACCGCCAACGGCGAGGGCTTCCACTGGTTCGACGGCCGCTTCGCCGCCAAGGCCGAGACCGGCGAGCTCGTCTGGCTCGACAACTGCTACGGCGCCAGCTACGGCATCTTCGCCCAGGGCCAGTCCATCTACAGCGTCTCGCACGCCCACGACTGCTCCTCGCTGGGCGCCTTCCCCGAGACCACCCCGCAGACCTGGCACCGGGCCCTCGCCGAGACCAGCTACGCCACCGGCAAGGACAAGGCCGCCCCCGGCTCCAACAGCAACTACCGCAACCAGCCGATCCCGTCGCTGCTGCAGTGGTACCCGACCCTGGCCATGGGCTCGTTCACCAAGCAGTACCAGGCCGCCTGGGCCGTCACCGGCACCTCGCAGTACATCGCGATGGGCGGCGAGTTCCCCCGCGTCAACGGCGTCAACCAGCAGGGCCTCGTCCGGTTCGGCGTGAAGGACGTCGCGCCGAACAAGTCCGGCCCGATCAAGGCCGACCTCGGCACCCCCAAGGCCACCAGGAACGCCGTCACCAAGCAGACGACCATCTCCTGGAAGACCACCTGGGACATGGACAACAAGAACCTGACCTACGAGATCCTCCGGGACAACGGCACCACCCCGATCGGCACGGTCAAGCGCGACTCCAACTTCTGGACCATGCCGAACGCCACCTTCACCGACACCACCGCCCCCGCGGGCAAGCACACCTACCGCATCCGCGTGAAGGACCCCTTCGGCGTGACGATCACCAGCGCCGCCTCCAACTCCGTGTGATGCCGAACGACGCGAGGGCCCCGGTGATCTCGATCACCGGGGCCCTCCCCGTTCCCGTCCAGTTGTGGTCAGGTCTTCCGGCGGATGGTCTTCCGGGTGAGCCTGCGGGCCTTCAGGTCCTCGCAGAGGCGTTCGTAGGCGGTGGCGACGTCGTCCCACACGTAGCGTTCGGCGGCCCGCTTGCGGGCGGCGGTGCCGCGGTCGGCGGCGGCGCCCGGGTCGGCCTCGGCCACCTCGACCTGGTACGCCAGCGACTCGGCGTCGCCGAAGAAGCGGCCCGCCTCCTCGCCCAGGACCTCGCGGTTGAAGTTGACGTCGTAGGCGACGACCGAGGCCCCGGCGCCCATGGCGCGCAGCAGGGAGGGGTTGGTGCCGCCGACCGAGTGGCCGTGCAGGTAGGTCAGCGCGCCCGCGTAGAGGGCGTCCAGGAGGTCCTGGTCCCACACGCCGCCCAGGAAGCGGATGCGCGGGTCGTCGCCCGCCAGCTCCTGCACCTGCTTGGTGTACTCGTCGGCGTACGGCGCCGAGCCCACCACGACCAGGGGGCGGGTCGCCTCGCTGCGCCGGTAGCCCTCGACGGCCAGGTGGACGTGGTTCTCCGGCTCGAACCGGGCCACCACCAGGTGGTACTCGCCGGGCTTGTAGCCGGCCTCGGCGAGCTTGGCGGTGTCGGTCTCGGCCAGGATCGGGGCGCCGTAGGCGATGAAGACCGAGTCGGCGCCGAACCGCTCGGTGTAGTAGTCCTGGATGCCGCGGGCGTCGGCGATCAGGGCGTCCGACCAGCGCACCGCCAGGCTCTCGGCGCTGCGGTAGTAGCGGCGGCCCGTCCCGCTCCACTTGGTGCGCTTCCACTCCAGGCCGTCGACGTGCGTGGCCACCGGGATGCGCATGGCCCGCAGCACCGGCAGCAGCGGCGCGTTCGCGGCGTTGAACACCAGCGCCACGTCCGGGCCGCGGCGGGTGACGCGCCGCCAGGCGGCGTGCGTCACCGACAGACCTGTGTGGCTCAGGGTCTCGGCCACCTTGCTCCGGACCGCGGGCAGGTGCACCAGCCGCATCCCCAGATACTCCCGCTCGGGATGCCGTTCCCCGCGGCAGTACACCGTGACCTCGTGCCCGGCCTCCACGAGCCGCCTGCCGATCTCGTCGATCGCGGTCTCGAAGCCGCCGTAGCGCGCGGGCACTCCCCGGGTCCCAATCATGGCGATGCGCACCGTGACCCTCCGCCTCCTCTTCGCATACCATTCCGTATTTTTTCGTCGCCGCCGCTAACCGAAGCCGGTGTCAGACGTCTTGACGGTAAAGCAGAGTTAATCTGAGCATGGCGCGAAACTGGTATCCAGGGGGCCTGGATCGCCAGAAGGAGGGGGAAGTTGGGCGACCGAGACCCGAGGCCGGTGGTGGTGCTCGCGCACCCTTCGCCCGACCTCTACGGCTCCGACAGGATGCTGGTGGAGTCGGTCCGGGCGCTGGTGCCGGCCCGCAGGGTGGTGGTGACACTGCCGGACGACGGCCCGCTCTCGCAGGCGCTGCGGGACGCGGGGGCCGAGATCGAGATTCTTCCGGTGCCGGTGCTGCGGAAGGCGTACATGTCGCCGTTCGGCCTGGTGCGGCTGGCGGCGGCGGCGCTGCGGGCCCTGCCGGCCATGCGGCGGCTGCTGCGCCGCACCGGGGCCGAGGCGCTGTACGTGAACACCGTCACGATTCCGGTGTGGCTGATCGCGGGCAGGCTCGCCCGCGTCCCTGCGCTGTGCCACGTGCACGAGGCCGAGGACGGCGTGCCCGGGCCGGTGCGGGCGGCGCTGAGCGCGCCGCTGCGGCTGGCCCGCACCGTCGTGGTCAACAGCAGGGCCAGCGCCGCGGCGCTGGGCCGGGCCGGGCGGCGCGGGCAGATCGTCTACAACGGGGTCGACGAGCCGCCCGCGGTCACCGAGCCGCGCTCGGAGCTGACCGGGCCGGTGCGGATCGCGCTGGTCGGGCGGCTGTCGCCGCGCAAGGGCTCCGACGTCGCCGTGAAGGCGGCCGGGCTGCTGCGCGAGCGCGGGTACGATGCGACGCTGACGCTCGTCGGCAGCGTCTTCCCGGGCTACGAGTGGTTCGAGGAGGAGCTGCGGGAGCTCGCCGGCGACGCCCTGCGGGACGGCGGCGTGGTGCTGGCCGGGTTCCGGTCCTCGGTGTGGGACTCCTTCGCCGAGGCGGACGTGGCGATCGTGCCCTCCCGGGTCGAACCGTTCGGTAACGTCGCGGTCGAGGCGATGCTGGCCGGCCGGCCGGTGGTCGCCGCGGCCACGCAGGGACTGACCGAGATCGTCGCCGACGGCGAGAACGGCGTGCTGGTCACCCCCGACGACCCGGCCGCGCTGGCCGACGGCCTGGCCCGTCTGCTGGACGACTGGGACGGCGCCCTGGCGATGGCCGAGCGCGCCCGCGAGGACGCCGCCCGGCGGTTCGGAAAGGACCGTTACCATCGGGAGCTGCGGGAGGCCGTCCGCGCGCTCACCGACCCCGATGCCGCCCCCGTGAGGACTTCGAGCACCCGATGACAGCACAGACCCCCGCCACGCCGGAGATCAGCCTCGTCGAGGCCGTCTGGCGCTTCCGGCTGATGTCGCTCCTCATCGTCCTGGTGGCCGTCGTGGCCTCGGCCGGGGCCACCCAGATGATGTTCAGCAGCGTGCAGGCCACCGCCAGGTTCGCGGTCACCGACCCGACCAACAACAACAACGTGCTGCGCATGGGCGTGGTGTCGGGGCAGGGCTACGCCACCTACACCGCGCAGCGGGCCGCGTTCGCCGGGTCGACGCCGGTGCTGGCCCGCGCCGCCGCGATCGTCAAGGAGAAGGGCGGCCCGGCGATGTCGGGGGAGGCGCTGCGCGGCCGCGTGCAGACCTCCAGCAAGCCCGACGGCGGCGTGGTGATCGTGACGGCCACCGGCGGCGACATGCGGGAGGCGGCGATGGCCGCCAACGCGGTGGTGCAGGCGTACCAGGAGGTGACGGTCAGCACCAACACCGAGCGCCTGGACAAGCAGCTGGCCAACCTGCAGGCCGCGATGAAGAAGATCACCGACCAGATGGAGCTGACCACGGCCGGCAGCCGCGCCTACCGGTTGATGACCACCAACCTGGCCAAGCTCCAGTCGCAGGAGAGCGGCGTGCTGTCGGCGCGCGCCAACGCCAACGACGGCGTGCAGTTCGTCGACACCGCCGACCCGGCCGCCGCCTCGCCCAACCAACTGCCGCGCAACGCCGCCATCGGCGCCGCGATCGGGGTGATCCTGGCGTGCGTGGTGTCGTTCCTGCGGGCCGCCGGGCCGGGCCGGCGCCGGTTCGCCCCGGCGCCCGCGCCCGCCGGTCCCGGCGTGCCGCCGGGCGGCGGTGGCGGCGGGCTCGGCGAGCTGCCGCCGGGGCCGCAGGGCGACGGCGACCTCCGGATGGAGGTGGAGCCGCCGGTCGCCCGTGCCGAGCTGCCCCGTCCGGCGAGCCCGCCGCGGCGCAACCGCTCGGGCGAGCGGGGCCGTCCGTCCGGCGGCGGTGGACGCGGCGCGCGCCGGGCCGGCCGCGACGTGCCCCCCGATCCGGCCGTGGAGCGCCCCGGGCACGTGTGGTCGGCCGAGGACACGCACGGCACCGCCGGGCCCCCTCCGCCGCCGTCGGTGCCGCCCGCGGCCCCGTCGTCGCCGCCGTCGTCGCAGTCCTCCACCGAGTCGCTGCTGGACCGGGCCGAGTCGCTGCTCGACCGCACCGAGGCCAACGGGACGCGCCCGGCCAACGGCTCCAGGCCCGGCGGGGTGTCCCGGTCGCAGGGGCGCTCGGCCGCCAACGGGTCGTCGCCGGCGTCGACCGGCCGCCCGGTCGCGGGCAACGGCGCCCCGCCGCGGTCCAAGGGGACGCGCGCCAAGGGCGGCTCCCACGCCAAGGGCTCCGGCTCCGGGCAGGACCAGGAGCGGCCGTCCAAGGACGTGCCCGTCGAGCTGTGGGGCGAGGGCCTCGACCTCGGCGGCGACCCGACCCGTACCGCCGAGGACGGGGTCATCTCCAAGGGCAAGGACGCCGCGTCCATCCTCAAGGACGTCAGCAAGGAGGCCGAGAAGGGCAAGAACGGCAAGAACGGCTCGTCCTCCCTGATGCGCTACGACCTCGATAGGTGAATCCCGGCGGCGCCCTGAAGAGGCTGCTGTCCTCGGCGGGCGGCGCGGTGACCGTGCAGTTCGTCACCGCCGGCGGCAGCCTGGTGGTGCAGGCGCTGGCCGCGCGCAGCCTGGGCGCGCACGGCTACGGCGCGTACGCGCTGCTGGTCGCCGTGCTCGTGATGATCACGGCGGTGCAGACCAGTTTCGTCGGCGACACCCTCACCGTCTACGACCGGTTCGAGCCGCGGGTGCGCGGGGCGCTGCTGCTGTCGGTCGCCGGAACGGTCGCGGCGGGCGCCGTGGTGGGTGCGGTGGTGGCGGTCGCGATGGGGCTGGCCGGGCCCGCCGGGATCGCCCTGTTCGCGCTGCTGGTGGGGGCGTGGCTGCTGAACGAGACGCTGCGCCGGATCTTCACCGCGCGGATGGAGTTCTGGCGGCTGGCCGCCAACGACTGCTCCTATCTGGTGGTGACCCTCGGCACGCTGGGCGGCGCGCTGGCGCTGGGCGCGGACGCCTCGCTGGAGCTGCTGCTGGCCGCGATGTGCGTGGGCTGCGCCGCGTCGGTGATCCTGGCGGCGCTGCGGCTGCCGGGCGAGGAGTTCGGGGCCGCCCCGCTGCGCGGTACCGCGCTGCGCGAGATCCTGGGGTTCGCCTGGTGGCGGTCCATCCAGGCGGCGATCCGGCCGAGCGCGCTGCTGGCCGCCCGGATCCTGATCGCCGGTTTCGCCTCCACCGCCGCGCTGGCGGGGATCGAGGCGGCCCGGCTGCTGCTGGCCCCGGCGCTGACCTTCGTGAACGGCGCGGGCTGGTTCCTGCTGGGCGACTTCGCCAAGGCCGAGCGCGAGGGCCGGCCGATGCGGGCCGTCCAGGCGGTGCGGGCCTGCGGGCTGATGGCGGGGGTCGCGCTGGTGATGAGCGCGGCGGGGATCCTGCTGGCCGCCCCGCTGGGCCCGGTGGTCACCGGGGGCTCGTTCGAGGTGGACGGGACGGCGCTGTTCGGCTGGGGCATCTACGCGGTCTGCTTCGCCTGCACGCTGCCGCTGGCGAGCCTGGCCACGGCCCGCAAGCGGTCCCGGACGGTCTTCGCGATCCGCGGCGCCGAGGCCCTCACCGGGCTGGCGGTGCTGACCGTCCTGCTGGCGCTGGACGAGGGCAACGCGGCGCTGGCGCCGTACTGCCTGGGCATCGGCGGCCTGGTCTCGGCGGCGCTGCTGTGGCGGATGCTGCGCCGCGGCGACCCCGCCCCCGACCCCGGCCCCGGCTCCGGTTCCGGTCAGTTGTTGTGCGGGGCCGACTCGCGGGCGGGATCGTCCCCGCCGAGCGCGCCGGATGGCCCGGTCGCGGACGCGGCCGGGGTCTCGGAGAGCGGTATGGCCGGGAGGCCGTGACGGCGCCGCAGCAGCATCCAGGCGACGGCGGCGGCCACGGCCAGGGCCACCAGCGTCCACGCCAGCGTCACCGGGCCGAACCCGAACATCTTCAGCGCCGTCGCCACCAGCACGAACGCCAGGATCCGCCGGATCAGCCCGCCCGGCGCCCGCGAGGAGATCTTCGACCCGATGTAGACCCCGGGGATCGAGCCGACCAGCAGCGCCGCGGTGACCTCCATGCGGAAGTCGCCGAACAGCAGGTGCCCGAGCGCGGCGGCGAACACCAGCGGCACCGCCTGGAGCAGGTCCGTCCCGACCAGCTGGTTGGCCTTCAGCGCCGGGTACAGGGCCAGCAGTGCCACGATGATCAGTGAGCCGGAGCCCACCGAGGTCACCCCGACCACCAGCCCGCCGACCAGCCCGACCAGCACGGTCGGCACCGGCCTGATGGTGATCTCGGGGGTGTCGGTGGCGGCCGGCTCGCCGCGCGCCACCGTCCGCCGGTCGTCCCCGGTGTGCCGCGCCGCGTGGTCCTTCAGCGCCTGGTAGCCCCGGACGACCAGGCCCGTGGCGGCCAGCAGCAGCGCCACGCCCATGGCCTTCTCGATGACGTTCTGGACGTCCTCGCCCTCGCCCAGCGCCCGGGCCAGCAGCACCCCGCAGAACGCGGCGGGCACCGAGCCCACGCACAGCCAGCCCACCAGCTTCATGTTGATGGTGCCCTGGCGGTAGTGGACGGCGCTGCCGACGGGCTTCATCACCGCGGCGGCGACCAGGTCGCTGGAGACCGCGGCCAGCGGGCTGACCCCGAAGAACGTCACCAGCATCGGCGTCATCAGCGCGCCGCCGCCCATGCCCGTCAGCCCGACGATGATCGCGACCAGGAACGAGCCGAGCGCCATCGTCCAATCGAAGTCCAACGCCATGACCTACCGGGTTACTCGGAAAAATTCGGTAGCCAGGGTACGCGGTGGAACGAACGGGACGTACGGGAGGGGGGTGGCGAAGCCCGGCGGCGCGCGCCGTCAGCCGCCGCGGACCCAGCCGCCCGCGATCAGCAGGTCCAGCACCTGCGCCACGGCCTCGTCCGGCGCCAGCCGCGATGTGTCCAGCACCAGATCGGCGTCGCCGGGCTCCTCGTACGGGTCGGAGATGCCGGTGAACTCCGGGATGATCCCCGCCCGCGCCTTGGCGTACAGGCCCTTGCGGTCGCGCCGCTCGCACTCCTCCAGCGGCGTCGCGACATGGACCAGCACGAAGTCGCCCGCCGCCGACACCATCCGCCGCACCTCGGCGCGGGTCGCCGCGTACGGGGCGATCGGCGCGCAGATGGCCACCCCGCCGTGCCGGGTGACCTCGGTGGCGACGAACCCGATCCGGCGGATGTTGAGGTCGCGGTCGGCCTTGGAGAAGGTCAGCCCGGCCGACAGCAGCCGCCGCACCACATCGCCGTCCAGCAGCGACACGCTGCGGCCGCCGCGCTCGATCAGCGCGTCCGCCAGGCCCCGCGCCACCGTGGACTTGCCGGAGCCGGACAGGCCGGTGAAGAAGACCGTGAGGCCGCGCTCGTGCTTGGGCGGGCGGGCCACCGCCAGTTCGGCGGCCACCGCGGGCGGGGTGAACCAGTCGGGGACCGGCTCGCCGGCGTCCAGCAGCTCGCCGAGCCGGTCGGCGGTCAGCTCGGCCTGCACGTGGTCGGGCTCGATCCGGGCGACCGGGCGCCACACCTCCACGTCGGCGTCGTAGGCCCACGGCTCGGGCACCGCGACGGGGATCGCCGTGCCCTCGGCGGCCTCCTCGGCCAGCAGATGGGTGGCGCCGTAGGCGGCGGCGACGTGGGAGCGCAGCAGCAGGTCGCGCCGGCCGGCGTCCTCGGCGCCGTCGCCGCGCGGCGGCAGCGGGACGGGGACCACCTCGGTGCCCTCCGGCAGCTCCTTGCGGACCGCCAGCAGCGCCCGCACCAGCGCCTCGTCGTGCCGGCCGCCCAGCAGCGGCAGGATCAGCACCCGGGCGTCGAGCCGCTCGGCGACCTGCCGCAGCTGGCCCAGCTGCTTGCGGTGCAGCGGCTCGCGGGTCGCGACGGCCAGCACCGCGCCCTCGTGCGGCCGGATCTCGTCGGGACGACGGCGCAGCCGGTGGAACGGTCCGTGCGCGGGCGCGCGCAGGGCTTCGAGGGTCCCCGCGAGCCGCCAGCCCTGGGAGGTCGGCTCCTGCCAGGCCTCGGCGACGTCCAGGACGGCCAGCGGCACGCCCTCCGGGTCCTGCAGGACGACCCGCTCGTGCGCGGTGAACTCCTTGGGCACCGACAGCGTGACCGGGACCGGCCACGGCGTGCCGTCCGCAAGCCGCCCGCCCGCGATCACCATCGCGGTGTCGAACGAGCCGAGGAACCCGGCCAGCGGGCGGTACACGCCCGCCAGCAGCAGCTCCAGATCCGCGAGCTCGATCGCGTCCGGGCTCCATGCGGGCAGGTCGCGCAGCGTGTCGGGTAGGCCGGCGTCGGCGGTCACCGCGGTCTCCGATCCTGCCCGGGGCAACCGGGCTGGTCCAGGTCAACAGGGGTTTCCGCAGAAAAATACCGAGCCCGGCCGGGTGCTCGCACCTCGGCACGGGCCGGAACGGTTCAGAACAGGGCCGGAGCCGGTCTCGGGGTGGTGCTCAGATGACCCGGGCGAAACGGTTCTCGGGCTTGCGTATCACCAGCGTGACCTCGGTGTGGCCGGCGCTCAGCCGGCCCCGGCTCAGCAGCGCCGCCAGCCGGCACAGCGGCCCCAGGGAGCGGCCGGTGGCGCCCATCGCGTCCAGGCCGTCGCGCGAGGTGTACTCCTCGGAGATCACCAGGCCGCGCATCACGCAGTACCACCGCATGCCCTCCCGGGACGCCACCCGCTCGTACAGCGCGGCGGGCGGTGCCGCCGGGGCGCCGGCGGGGGCGTGGCCCGCGGCCGGATCCGGCCGCGCGGCCTCGCGGCGGGCCAGGCCGCGCCACAGCCGCTCGCGCATCCGGCGCGGCAGCCGGCGCTCCAGGAACCCGAAGGCGCTGTCGCGGTCGCGCAGCCGCACCAGCAGCAGCCCGCCGGGCTTGAGCGCGGCCACGAACCGGTCGAGCACCAGCTCGGCGTGCGGCACCCGCTCGATCAGGAACGGGGCGTGCACGATGTCGTAGGCGCGCGGCGGCATCGGGACGGTGCGCAGGTCGCCCAGGTGCCAGCCGTCCAGGTCGCCGCGGGCGCGGGTGTGGGCGCGCAGCGCGGGGGCGTCGAGGTCGACGCCGGTGGTCTGGTGCTCGCGGCCGCCCAGGTCGAGACCGCGGCCCCAGCCGCAGCCGGCCTCCAGCACGTGGATCCGCTGCAGCGGCCGCTCGCAGGCGTACTGCCGGGCCCGCCCGGAGAACAGGTCGCCCACCTCCAGCGGCGGCGGTCGCAGTTCGCTGGCCTGCGCCGCCACCGCGCGGCGGGGGATTCCCCTGGTCGAGCCGATCATTCGATCCGCTCCCTTCCGGGTGGTACTTGCGGCGTCCTCATCTCGCAGAGTAATCGTCCGACTGCGGACTGTCCGCTATTTGTCCATTCTTGGCTAGCGACGTGTCGCCCCTCGGCCAGGTCTTTCCGGAAACCGCGGCGGAACGGGCGGGGGCCGGGCGGGGTCCGCAAGTGGCCCGTCGGGTGACGGGGGAGCTGCTAACGTACGCCTGATTCAGTAGGTCATCCCTACTTTCTCCGTAGCTGTACGTGGCTCGTCGACCTTCAGTGCTTTCAGGGGGAAACGCATGCAGGGCGTGGTCGGTTACTCGCCGGGCGTCTTCGACCTTTTCCATGTCGGGCACCTGGACCTGCTGCGCCGTGCCGGCGGGGAGTGCGACCGGCTGGTGGCCGGGGTGCTCACCGACGAGCTGGCCGAGGAGCTGCACGGCGCGCGCCCGGTCGTCCCGCTGATCGAGCGGATGGAGATCGTGCGGAACGTGCGGCACGTCGACGAGGTCGTCGTGCTGGCCGAGCCCGGCCTGCGCGCGGCCTGGGAGTCGCTGGGCTTCGACCGGGTGTTCACCGGGTGCCCGGACGGCGTCCCCGCCGAGGTCGCCGAGCGCGGCCTGGCCGGGACCGGCGTGCGGGTCGTGCGCTACGAGGGGCTGGCCGAGACCGGCAGCCCGGTGCTGCGCGGCGCGCTGGGCGGCGCCCGGCAGGGCTCGGGCCCGAGGACGTCGGTCGCGTGAGCGCCCCCGGCCCCGCGCCCGCCCCAGGGCAAACGCCCGCCGCAGCCCCGGCCCCGCCCCGCGGTTTCCGCGAGGCCCTGGCCCGGCTGGCGTCCGCGCAGAAGACCGCCAAGGGCGCCCCCGCCTACTCCCGCTTCGTCAACCGGAAGCTGGGCCGGCTGCTGGCGGCGGTGTCGTACGTCGCCGGGCTGACGCCCAACCTGGTCACCGCGATCAGCGCCGCGTTCACCTTCACCGGCATCGCCCTGATCGCGCTGGTCGACCCCGCGCCCTGGCTGGGCGCCGCGGTCTGCCTGGCGCTGGTCGTCGGGTACGCCTTCGACGCCGCCGACGGCCAGCTGGCCCGGCTGCGCGGCGGCGGCTCCAAGTCCGGCGAGTACCTGGACCACATGGTCGACAGCGCCAAGATCTCCGCGCTGCACCTGGCGGTGCTGATCTCCTGGTACCGGTTCGGCGGCCTGGAGGACCGGGCCGCCTACCTGCTGGTCCCGGTCGGCTTCACCGTGGTGGCCGCGGTGATGTTCTTCGGGATGATCCTCAAGGACCTGCTGGCGCGGGCGCACCGCGCCGCGACCGGCGCCCCCGCGCCGCCCGCCGCCGCCCCGTCCACGGTGCGCTCGCTGCTGGTGATCCCGACCGACTACGGGCTGCTGTGCGTGGCGTTCCTGCTGCTCGGGTTCCCCGAGGTGTTCCGGCCGCTGTACGCGCTGATCTTCCTGGGCAACCTGCTGTTCCTGATGGCCGCCTCGGTGAAGTGGTTCCGCGAGGTCGGGGCGCTGGACGCCGCGCCCGCCGGGTCCCGGGCCGCCTCCGGCCGCTCGCCGGTGCTGCGGTGAGCGCCCCCGCCGACCGCCCCGTCGTCGGGTACGTGCCGGGGGCGTACGACATGTTCCACATCGGCCACCTCAACATCCTGAGGCGGGCCCGGACCGAGTGCGACCACCTGATCGCCGGGGTGGTCACCGACGAGGTGCTGGAGAAGGCCAAGGGACGGCCGCCGATCGTGCCGCTGGCCGAGCGGCTGGAGATCGTCGGCAGCATGGCGTGCGTGGACGAGGTCGTCACCGACGTGTCCAGCGACAAGGTCGTCATGTGGGAGCGGCTGGGCTTCGACGTGCTGTTCAAGGGCGACGACTGGAAGGGCACCGAGAAGGGCGACCGGCTGGAGGCCGATCTCGGTGCCCGCGGCGTGCGGGTGGTCTACTTCCCGTACACGGTGCACACCTCCAGCACCGCCCTGCGCCGCCTCATCACCGGCTCCTGAGCCGCCCCCCGGTCCGGGGGGCTCAGTGGTGGGAGGAGCCGGAGACGTCCAGGTCGCGCGGGGCCAGGACCCACACCAGCACCCCGGCCACCAGCAGCAGCACCCCGCCGGCCAGGCTCGCCCCCTCCAGCGAGGTCGTGAACGCGGCCTGGGCGCGGGCGGCCAGCTCGGCCCCGGCCGTGCCCGCGTGCGCGGCGATCTCCATGGCGTTGCCGATCGACTCCCGGGCCTCCGCCGCGGTGGCGCCGGTCACCCCGCGTTCGGCCAGCCAGGACGCCGGCAGGTCGCCGCGGTAGGCGGCGGCGGCGACGCTGCCCAGGACGGCGACGCCGAGCGCGGCGCCCAGTTCGTAGCTGGTCTCGTCCACGGCGGCGGCGCTGCCCGACTTCTCCGGCGGCGCCCCCACCATGATCACCGCGGAGGCGATCGCGAGCGAGCCCATCCCGGCGCCGACCAGCAGCAGCGCCACCGCGACCGTCGCGTACGACAGCGGCCGCGGCCCGAACGCGATGACCAGGTAGCCGGCGGCGCTGACCACCAGCCCGCCGGACAGCACGGCGCGGGCGCCGATCCGGGCGGCCAGGGCGGGCGCGGCCGGGGACGCGATCACCGCGCCGACCGCCGCGGGGAGCAGCCGGACGCCCGCCTCCAGCGGCCCGTACCCCTCGACCAGCTGCATCCACTGGGCGAGCAGCAGCAGGACGGCCGCCACCGCCAGGCTGGTGCACAGCGCGGCGACCGCGCCGGCGGAGAAGGCCCGCCGCCGGAACAGCCGGATCTCCAGGATCGGGTGCGGGATCCGCAGGCACCACACCACGAAGGCGGGCAGCGCCACGGCGGCGACCAGGGCCGCGACCAGCGCTCCGGGGTCGTCGAACCCCTCCTTGCCGAAGTGCTTGATGGCGTAGACGAGCGCGACCATGCCGGCGATCGACAGGACGGTGCCGACCGCGTCCCAGCGTCCGGGACGGGCGGCGCGCGACTCGGGCAGCAGCCACAGCCCGGCGGCGATCGCGACCACCATGACGGGAACGTTCACCAGGAACGCCGACTGCCAGCTGAAGTGCTCCAGCAGCGCGCCGCCGACGATCGGGCCGATCGCGGAGCCGACGGCCGCGGTCGCCGCCCAGACGCCGAGCGCGGTGGCGCGCTCCCTGGGGTCGGTGAACAGGTGGCGGATCATCGACAGCGTGGACGGCATGATCATCGCGCCGCCGACGCCGAGCAGCGCCCGGACCGCGATGACGTCGCCGGGCCCGTCGGCCAGCAGGACGGCGGCCGAGGCCACCCCGAACACGGCGAATCCGGCGACCAGCATGAGCCGCCGCCCGAAGCGGTCGCCGAGCGCGGCCACCGTGACCAGCAGCCCGGAGACCACCAGCGAGTACACGTCGACGATCCACAGCAGCTGGACGGAGTCCGGCCGCAGGTCGGCCGACAGCGCGGGCAGCGCCACGTTGAGGATCGTGATGTCCATCACGATGAGCAGCAGGCTGGCCGACAGCACGGCCAGCCCGGCCCACCGCCGGGGGTGCCCGGGCGGTGCGCCGGGCGGCGCCGCGGGATCGGCCCGCCCGCCGTCCGCCGAGAGCGCGGCGGGGGCGGGGGCGTGGTCGTGGTCCGAGGGGCGGGTCATGAGGTCGCTTCCGATCCCGGGGCGGCCTGGGGGCCGACGCCGTCGAAGAAGGTCGTGAACAGCAGGCGCTCGATGTCGCGCGGCGCCACGTCCCCGCGGGCCAGGCCGTCGCGCAGCCCGATCAGCAGCCCGAACAGGGCGTCGCTGACCCACCGGGCGGGCAGGTCGGCGCGCAGGACCCCGGCGCGCTGGGCGGCGGCGTAGAGGGCGATCTCGCGTTCCTCCAGCCGCTCGCTCCGCTCCTCCAGCGCGGACACGTCGGCCGCCAGGTACGCGGCCACCAGATGCACGGTCAGCGCGAACCCGTGCTCGTCGATCAAGGGGAGGAAGCCGCGCAGCAGCGCGCGCAGGGACGCGGCCACCCGTGCGGGGTCGCCGGACGCGGCGGCGTCGTCGATCTCCGCCTCGTCCTGCACCCGTTCCCAGCGGTCGAGGGCCCGCTCGGCGATGTGGTGCAGGAGCGTCTCGCGGGTGGCGAAATGGCGGTGGAGGGTCGCCCGGCTGATCCCGATCGCCTTGGCGAGGTCGGCCATGGAGGCCCCCGGGTCCCGGTTCAGGTGCCGGGTCGCGGCGGCGAGGATCGTCTCTTCGTCGGCCATATGCATCAACCATGTTTCTTGTGCGACAAGTTCGTCTCAAACGATACATGACTGTCGCACGGAGGCGCCCGGGACGGCGCCCGGAACCCGCCGTCCGGTGCCCGTCCGGGGCGCGTAGTCTGGTACCGGCACCGGGGTCCGCCGAGATCACCGGTCATTCGGGATGCCGCGCGACGGGCGCGGCGCCCGCCCGGCGGGGAATGGGTTGCGGGCGACGATGACGCTTTCTGGACTTGTTGATCTGGCGTGCTCCGGCCCTGAACTGGAGCGTGCGCTCAAGGAGTGGCGGATCGACCACGACGTGGTCGCGCCGCCGGCGGTGTGGCCGATCATGGCCGCCGCGCTGAGCCGCGCCCTGAAGCGCGGCGGCGAGGGCGGCCGCGACGGCGGCGGCGCGGTGCTGGCGGTGACCGCCACCGGGCGCGAGGCCGAGGACCTGACCTCGGCCCTGACCAGCCTGCTCGACCCCGGCCGGGTCGCGCACTTCCCGGCCTGGGAGACGCTGCCGCACGAGAAGCTGTCGCCGCGCTCCGACACCGTCGGGCAGCGGCTGGCCGTGCTGCGCCGCCTCGTCCACCCCGAGGCGTCCGACGCGTCCGACGCCTCCGGCGGCGACGGCGAGGCGGGGTCGGGCAAGTCGGGGCGGCTGGAGGTCGTGGTCACCCCGATCCGGGCCGTGCTGCAGCCGATCGTGTCCGGCCTGGCCGACCTGGAGCCCGTACGGCTGCGCGGCGGCGAGGACGCCGACCTGGACGACACCGTCCACCGCCTGGTCGAGGCCGGCTACCACCGCGTCGACCTGGTCGAGAAGCGCGGCGAGATCGCGGTGCGCGGCGGCATCCTCGACGTCTTCCCGCCCACCGAGGAGCACCCGCTCCGGGTGGAGTTCTGGGGCGACACGGTCGAGGAGATCCGCTACTTCAAGGCCGCCGACCAGCGGTCGCTGGAGATCGCCCAGGACGGGCTGTGGGCGCCGCCGTGCCGCGAGCTGCCGCTGACCGCCGCGGTGCGCGAGCGCGCCCGCGCGCTGGCCGAGCGGCACCCCTCCCTGGAGGAGATCCTCACCCGCATCGCCGACGGCGACACCGTCGAGGGCATGGAGGCGTTCTCGCCCGTCCTGGCCGAGAGCATGGAACTGCTCACCGACCTGCTCCCGGACGGCTCGGCGCTGCTGGTGTGCGAGCCCGAGCGCATCCGCACCCGCGCGATCGAGCTGGTCCGCACCAGCCAGGAGTTCCTGGAGGCCAGCTGGGTGAACGCCGCCGCGGGCGGCGAGGCCCCGATCGACCTCGGCGCCGCCGCGTTCCGCACGCTGGAGGACGTCCGGCGGCACAGCACCGAGCTGGGCCTGCCCCGCTGGACCGTCACCGCCCTGACGCAGGAGGGGGACGCGCTCAACCTGGGCGTGCAGCCCGCCGAGGCGTACCGGGGCGACACCGCCCGCGTCATGGGCGACCTCAAGCGCTGGATCGGCGAAGGCTGGCGGGTCGCGCTGGTCACGCCCGGCCACGGCCCCGCCGAACGGCTCGTCCAGCTCGTCGGCGAGGGCGGCCTGGGCGCCGCCCTCACCGACCTGGCGCAGCCGCCCCGCCCGGCGCTGGTCAACGTCAGTACCGGGCTGCTGGAGAACGGCTTCACCTGGGAGAGCGTCAAGCTCGCCGTGCTCACCGAGGCCGACCTGTCCGGGCAGAAGTCCTCCACCAAGGACATGCGGCGGATGCCGTCCCGGCGGCGCGGCGGCGTCGACCCGCTGCGGCTGCGCGCGGGCGACTACGTCGTGCACGAGCAGCACGGCGTGGGCCGCTACGTGGAGATGGTCAGCCGCACCGTCCAGGGCGCCACCCGCGAGTACCTGATCCTGGAGTACGCCAAGAGCGACCGGCTGTTCGTGCCCACCGACCAGCTGGAGGAGCTCACCCGCTACGTCGGCGGCGAGGCCCCCAGCCTGCACCGGCTCGGCGGCGCCGACTGGCAGAAGGCCAAGTCCCGGGCGCGCAAGGCGGTCAAGCAGATCGCCGGGGAGCTGATCCGGCTCTACTCGGCCCGGATGGCCAGTCCCGGCCACCCGTTCGCGCCCGACACGCCGTGGCAGCGGGAGCTGGAGGACGCCTTCCCCTACGTGGAGACCCCCGACCAGCTCGCCGCCATCGACGAGGTCAAGGGCGACATGGAGAAGCCCGTCCCGATGGACCGGCTGATCTGCGGCGACGTCGGCTACGGCAAGACCGAGATCGCGGTGCGGGCGGCGTTCAAGGCCGTCCAGGACGGGCGGCAGGTGGCGGTGCTGGTGCCGACCACCCTGCTGGTCCAGCAGCACCTGTCGACCTTCTCCGAGCGGTTCGGCGCCTTCCCCGTCGTGGTGAAGCCGATCTCCCGGTTCCAGACCGACCGGGAGATCGACGAGACGGTGCGCGGGCTGGCCGACGGCGCCGTCGACGTCGTCGTCGGCACGCACCGGATCCTGTCCGCGCAGACCCGCTTCAAGAACCTCGGCCTGGTGGTGATCGACGAGGAGCAGCGCTTCGGCGTCGAGCACAAGGAGGAGCTCAAGCGGCTGCGGACGCAGGTGGACGTGCTGGCGATGTCGGCCACCCCCATCCCGCGGACGCTGGAGATGGGCCTGACCGGCATCCGGGAGATGTCCACGATCCTCACCCCGCCGGAGGAGCGGCACCCGATCCTCACCTTCGTCGGGCCGTACGAGGAGAAGCAGATCGCCGCGGCCATCCGCCGCGAGCTGCTGCGCGAGGGCCAGGTGTTCTTCGTCCACAACCGGGTCCGCTCCATCAACAAGGTCGCCGCCAACCTCAAGCAGCTCGTCCCGGAGGCGCGGATCGCGACCGCGCACGGCCAGATGAACGAGCAGGAGCTCGAGAAGGTCATGGTCGACTTCTGGGAGAAGAACTACGACGTCCTGGTCGCCACCACGATCGTGGAGTCGGGCCTGGACGTGCCCAACGCCAACACGCTGATCGTCGACCGCGCCGACATGTACGGCCTGTCGCAGCTCCACCAGCTGCGCGGCCGGGTCGGCCGGGGCCGCGAGCGCGCCTACGCCTACTTCCTGTACCCGCCCGAGGTGCCGCTGACCGAGACCGCGCACGAGCGGCTCGCGACGCTGGCCCAGCACACCGAGATGGGCGCGGGCATGTACGTGGCGATGAAGGACCTGGAGATCCGCGGCGCCGGGAACATCCTGGGCGCCGAGCAGTCCGGGCACGTCGCCGGGGTCGGGTTCGACCTGTACGTGCGGATGGTCGGCGAGGCGGTGCGGGAGCTCAAGGAGGGCGGCGAGGGCGTCCCCGAGATGCCCGAGACGAAGGTCGAGCTGCCGGTGGACGCGCACCTGCCGCACGAGTACGTCCCCGGGGAGCGCCTCCGCCTGGACGCCTACCGCAGGATCGCCGCGATCACCGCCGAGGACGAGATCGCCGGCGTGCACGAGGAGCTCAAGGACCGCTTCGGCCAGCTCCCGGTGCCCGTGCTCAACCTGCTGGAGGTCGCCCGGTTCCGTGCCAAGGCGCGCCGGGCGGGGCTGACCGAGGTCACCGTCCAGGGCAACTTCATCAAGTTCGCCCCGGTCGACCTGCCCGACTCGCGGCAGGTCCGGCTGCAGCGGCTCTACCCCAAGAGCGTGCTGAAGCAGAACGTGAAGACGCTGTTGGTGCCCGTACCGCGGCGTTCGCAGGGGGGAGGGGCCGCGCCGCTGGGGGGCCGCCCGCTGCGCGACCAGGAGCTGCTGAAATGGGTCACCGACCTGGTCGAGGCCCTGTTCCTCGAACCCAAGCCCGCCTAGGCTGGCGACTCCTTGACGATCAAGGGCTGATGATCGATGACGTGCCGACGAGATGGGATCGACCGTGTCCGGTAGAACGATGAAGGCCGTGGCCGCCGCGGCGGTCGCGGCCGCCGCGCTGACGGGCTGCGGCGGGGGTTCGCTGAAGGTGGGCTCGGCCGCCCTCGTCGACGGCGACCGCATCACCGTCTCCACGCTCAACGAGGCGGTCCGCGACTGGCAGCGCGAGTTCCGCGCCGACACGACCGCCAACCGGATGCGGGCGGATCCGGGCAGCTTCGGCCAGGGCTCGGCCGCCGAGCCACTGTCGGAGACCGACCTGCGCCGGGCCCTCGACTGGATGGTCCGGTTCCGGATCGCCGACGAGGTCTCCCGCCGGCAGAACGTCCCGGTCTCCGAGGGCCGGGTCGACGAGGTCGTGAACAGGCTGAACCAGCTGGGCGGCGCCGCGTCGCGGACCCGTGCCGAGGGGCTGCCCGCCCGCTACACCCGCGACGTGGCCCGGGTGGTGGCCGTCGAGGACGATCTGGCCAGGCGCTTCGGCGCCACCGGCGACCCGCGCAGCCCGCAGACCGCCGCCGCGGTGCAGCAGCTGGAGGGCGTCCTCGTCGAGACCGCCGGGCGGATGAAGATCACGATCAATCCGCGGTTCGGCTCGTTCGACGCCCGCCGGGTCGTGATCAACCCCGCGACCACCGGGCTGTCGGCCCCCGAGTCGGGCATCCGCTGAGCCATGGGCGCCGAGCTGACCCTGCTGGCGACCACCCACCGGGTGGCGCCCGGCCTGCTGACCTGGAAGGCGTGGGAGACGCTGCGCGCGGCGTCCCGGGTGCTGGCCGGGTCCGCCGATCATCCGCTGCTGCCCTACGCGCGGGACGCCGGTGTCACGGTCGAGGTGATCGAACCCGAGGCCCGCGCGCTCGTGGACGCCGCACGCGCCGCCCCGGTCGTGTGGCTCGCCGCGCCCGACGGCGACGAGGCGCTGATGCGGCGGATCGGGGAGATCGCGGTCGCCGAGCCGCTCGGGATCGAGGTGCTGCACGGCTCCTACGACCTGCCCGGGGCCCGGCTGCTCGACCTGGTGTCGGTGATGGACACGCTGCGCCGCGAGTGTCCCTGGGACCGCGAGCAGACCCACGCCTCCCTCGTCCGCTACCTGCTGGAGGAGGCCTACGAGGTCGCCGAGACCGTCGAGGAGGGCGACTACGGCGCGCTGCGCGAGGAGCTCGGCGACGTGCTGATGCAGGTGGCCTTCCACGCGGTGGTGGCCTCCGAGCGGACCGGCGAGACCGCGTTCACCATCGACGACGTGGCGGCCGGGATCGTCGACAAGCTGGTCCGGCGGCATCCGCACGTGTTCGCGGACGTGACCGTCTCCGGCGCCGACGAGGTCAACGCCAACTGGGAGGAGATCAAGGCGGCCGAGCGGGCGGCCAAGGCGGAGGCGGGCGGCGGCGAGGCGGTGCCCTCGGCGCTGGACGGCGTGCCGATGGGGCAGCCCGCGCTGTCGCTGGCCGCCCAGCTCCAGCGGCGGGCCGGCCGCGAGGGCGCTCCGGACGATCTCGCACCCGCCGGGAACGCCGTAGGGGAAAGGCTTTTCGCGCTGGTCAAGGAAGCGCGGGAGCAGGGTCTGGACCCCGAGGCGGAATTGCGAGCGATCTCCCGGGTATTCCGTGATCGTGTTCAATCCTGGGAAAGGGAGCAGAACGCCGGATAAGCCGGGAGGCATCCGAAAGATCGCCGTATGGGTGGTCCGTCGGGTAAGGCCCGTCTACGCTGAGCGCGTGCTGGCTGAGGCTCGCGACCGCGCCGAGGACGGAGACGTCCACGAGAAGGGCCTGTGGCGCCCGGCCGAGTCCGGGCCGCCCGGCCGCGGCGACCGGGCCCGCGCCATCCGCGGCCTGGGCGGCTTCGGCGTCCTGGCCGGCGTGCTGGTCGCCCTGATCGCGCTGCCGACCGCGTGCCTGACCGGCGTCGGCGCCCGGGACGCGGCCAACTGGTTCCAGACCGACCCCGACGACCTCGACACCGCCGGGGTGCCGCAGCGCTCGCGGATCCTGGCCGCCGACGGCACGGTCATCGCCACGTTCTTCTACGAGAACCGGGTGGACGTGCGGCTGGACCAGGTCGCCCCGGTGCTCCGCCGCGCCGTCCTGGCGATCGAGGACAGCCGGTTCTACGAGCACGGCGCCCTCGACTCCCAGGGCACGCTGCGCGCCCTGGTCAGCAACCTCGGCTCCGGCGAGGTCACCCAGGGCGGCTCGGGCCTCACCCAGCAGTACGTCAAGAACCTGCTGTTCACCACGGCCGAGTCCGAGGAGGAGCAGCTGGCGGCCAAGGAGGTCTCGGCCGCCCGCAAGGTGCGCGAGCTGCGGTACGCGGCCGCGATGGAGCGCCGCTTCAGCAAGGACGAGATCTTCGCCCGCTACCTCAACATCGCCTACTTCGGCGGCGGCGCGTACGGCATCGAGTCCGCCTCCCGGCACTTCTTCTCCAAACCCGCCGCCCGGCTGACGCTGCCCGAGGCGGCGCTGCTGGCCGGGGTGATCCGCTACCCCTACGCCTACGACCCGGTGCGCCGCCCCGGCGCGGCCAAGGAGCGCCGCGACGTGGTGATCAACCGGATGGCCGAGCTCGGCTGGATCACCCGCCCCGAGGCCGACGCCGCGCTCCGCCGCCCGCTGGGGCTGCGGATCCACACCACCCGCAGCGGCTGCGTCACCAGCTCGGCGCCGTTCTTCTGCGACTACGTCCAGCGCGAGATCCTCACCAACCCCGCGTTCGGCGCCACCGCCAAGGAGCGCGAGAAGCTGCTGAAACGCGGCGGCCTCACCATCCGCACCACCCTCGACCGGCAGACCCAGAAGGCCGCGCAGCGCGCCGTCGACCGGCACGTGCCGCACAAGAACTCCGCCGGCAAGGCCGCCGCCGAGGCGCTGGTCGAACCCGGCACCGGCGAGATCAAGGGCCTGGTCGTGGACCGCAGGCTCGGCCCGGACGCCGAGCGGGGCAAGACCTGGATCAACTTCGCCGCCGACGCCAGCCACGGCTCCAGCATCGGCATGCAGGCCGGGTCGACGTTCAAGGCGTTCACGCTGGCCGCCGCGCTCGAGGAGGACATGCCGTTCGGCACCCGGCTGATGGCGCCGCGCGCCTTCACCCCGACCGGCTTCCGGGACTGCGCGGGCCGTTCCGTCAACAGCAGCGGCGCGCTGCGCAACTCCGCCGACGGCGAGGGCGGCAAGAGCTTCAGCCTCGTCACCGGCACCCACCACTCGGTGAACACCTTCTTCCTCGCCCTGGAACGCGAGGTCGGCCTCTGCGACACCGTCAAGATGGCCGAACGGCTCGGCATGCGGCAGGCCGACGGCAAGCGGATGGGGCAGTACCCGTCGTTCACGCTCGGGGCCGCGCAGGTGTCGCCGCTGCGGCTGGCCGCCGCGTACGCCGCGTTCGGCGCCCGCGGCCGCTACTGCGAGCCGGTCGCGATCAAGCAGATCACCGACGCCGCCGGGAAGCGCCTCAAGGTACCCGGCGCCCGCTGCCGGCAGGTCATGGACCGGGGCGTGGCCGACGCCGTCAACCACGTGCTGCGCGGCGTCCTCACCAAGGGCACCGCCCGCGGGATGGGCCTGGGCCGTCCCGCCGCCGGCAAGACCGGCACGGTCGACGACTTCTCCGCCGCCTGGTTCGCCGGCTACACGCCCGACCTGGCCGCGGCCGTGTGGGTCGGCGACCCGCGCGGCGGCTACCGGTACCCGATGACCGGCCTGTGCATGGACGGCCGCTGCTACGGCTCGGTGTTCGGCGCCACCATCCCCGCGCCGATCTGGCAGGACAGCATGACGGGCGCGCTGGCCGGACGCCCCGCGTCCTCCTTCAACCGGCCGCCCTCGCACTACTTCAGCAAGGGCAGCGGAGAGGACCGCGTCAAGCTGCCCGACGTCCGCGGCATGAAGGTGGACGAGGCCGTCGCCAAGCTCCGCGCCGCCGGGTTCCGGGCACGGATCGGCGGAAGCGTCGAGTCCGACGAGTACCCGGAGGGGACCGTCGCCGAGATGTCCCCGGAGCCGGGCCAGGTCGAGCCGGGCGGGACCGTCACGCTGCGTCCCAGCAAGGGCGGCGGGGAGCCCGAGGAGCCCGCCGGGCCCGACGACCCCGCGGCCCCGCCCGTCACGCCGCAGCCTGTACCGCCCATAACCCCAGGTCCGCGGCCCGGGGAATGACCGGCGCGATTGTGTGACAAGTCCATCGGCAGGGTAGATCCTCCGGCGGTACGGGCCGTCGGGGGACCCGTCCGGGGGATCGGGGAACAACGTCATGCGTGCCGTCGCCATTTCAGAACTCGGCGCCACACCGGTGCCGACGAACCTGCCGGTGCCGGAACCGGGGCCGGGGGAGGCGCTGGTCAGGGTGATCGCCGCCGGACTCAACCCGATGGACTGGAAGATCGCCGACGGGCTCCTCAAGGACTCGGTGCCCTACCACTTCCCGCTGATCCTGGGCCAGGACGGCGCGGGCGTCGTCGACGCCGTCGGCGAGGACGCCGCGTTCCCGGTGGGCGAGCAGGTCTTCGGCCGCTTCTTCGGCGTCCCGCGCGGCCTGGGCACCTACGCCGAGTACACGATCGCCGCCCCCGACGACGCCGTGCTGCCGATGCCCGAGGGCATGCTCTACACGCAGGCCGCCACCCTCCCGACCCCGGGGATGACCGCCGTGGCGATCGCCGACGCCGCGGAGGTGGAGGCCGGCCGGACGGTCCTGGTCGTCGGCGCCACCGGCGGCGTGGGCCAGCCGGTGGTGCGGCTGGCGTCCCGGCGCGGCGCCACGGTGATCGCCACCGCCCGTCCCGACATGGCCGGGCGGATGCGCGAGCTGGGCGCGGCCGAGACCGTCGACCACGGCGAGGACGAGCTCAACGACCAGATCCGCGAGCACCGCCCCGACGGCGTGGACGTGATCATCGACCTGGTCAGCGACCGGGCGGCCGCCGAGCGCCTGGCCGCCCTGCTGCGTCCCGGCGGCGTGTACGCCAGCACCACGTGGGCGCTGAACCCCGACGCCCTGGAGGCCCAGGACATCCGCGGCGTCAACATCGACTACACCCCCACCCCGGACCTCCTGCGCCGCGTCGTCGAGCTGGCCGCCGAGGGCGATCTGGAGATCGGCGTGGAGGAGGAGATCCCCCTGGAGGAGGCACCCGCCGCGATCGCGCGCAGCCGCGCCGGCGGTGCCCGCGGCAAGACGGTGATCCGTCCCTAGAGCGGAGGCGACCCCATGAGCGACGACGAGAAGCGGAAGCGCGTCCGCGACATCGAGCAGACCCTGAACACGCTCCGAGGCGAACTGGGGGAGCCCTCCGACGACCCCAGGGACTACGGCGACGCGGGCCAGGACCTGGTCCAGCGGGAAGAACACGCCGCCCAGATAGAAGCCCTCGAAACCGAGCGCGACCGCCTCCTCGAAGAACTGAACGACTGACCCCTACACAGCGGGGAGTCTCAGCACGAAGCGGGCGCCGGGTCTGCCGTCGGGGCGGTCGGTGAGGGTGAGGGTGCCGCCGTGGGCGACGGCGATGTCGCGGGCGATGGCGAGGCCGAGGCCGGTGCCGCCGGCGTCGCGGTGGCGGCCCTCGGCGAGGCGGGTGAAGCGTTCGAAGACGCGTTCGCGGTCGGCGGGGGCGACGCCGGGCCCGTCGTCGTAGACCTCGATGACGGCGGTGCGGGCGGAGCCGAGGGCGCCCGCGCCGTCGTGCGGTTCGACGCCGAGGGTGACGGTCACCTCGGAGGCGGCGTGCCGGTCGGCGTTGTCGAGCAGGTTGGTCACCAGCCGGGCGAGTTCGGAGCGGCCGCCCTGGACGATCACCGGGTCGCCGCCGCTGACCGTGAACCGGGAGCGCCGGGGCCGGTTGAGCACCTCCTGGTCGGCCAGCGCCTGCAGGTCGACGCGTTCCTTGGCGATGTTGGGGTCGGCCTCCAGCCGGGCGATGGCCAGCAGGTCGTCCAGGACGGCGTGCAGCCGTTCGGCGTTGACCAGGACGGCCTCCAGGGTCTCGTACGCGTCGGACTCCTCCGGGTCCGACAGCGCCAGTTCGAGTTCCATCCGCAGCCCGGTGAGGGGGCTGCGGAGCTCGTGGGAGACGTCGGAGACGAAGCCGCGCAGCCGGGCGACGGCGCCTTCCAGCCGGTCCAGGGTGGCGTTGACGCTCTCGGCGAGCCGGGCGATCTCGTCGCTGCGGTCGGGGACGGGGACGCGGCGTTCGAGGTCGGTGGCGGTGATCTCGTCGAGTTCGGCGCGGATGTCCTCGACGGGGCGCAGCACGCGTCCCGCGGCGTGCCAGGTGAGGTAGCCGACGACCGAGGCGAGGCCGGGGACGATGACCAGTCCGGCCAGTGCGACGTCGACGCGCGGGACGATGCCGGGTTCGGGGGCCAGGGAGTAGACGAGCCGCTGGGCGGGGCCCTCTCCGACGCGGTAGACGACCACGACGAAGCAGCGTCCTCCGGGGGCGTCGATCTCGCAGCTGCGCCCTTCGCGGTAGTTGAGCATGGGCGGGGGCGGCGCGAAGTTGACCGGGGGGTAGCCCGCGATGCCGTGGGTGGACGCGACGATGGCGCCTCTGCCGTCGACCACCTGGATGAGGCCCTCGGAGACCAGCCGGGGGACGATCCGGTTCGCGCGGCTGAGGGCGGCGATCTGGCGGGCGGATCTGGACAGGTCCGATTTCAGGTCGTTGATGTGGGCCTGGTGGACCAGGGCGAGCGCGGCGATGTAGAGGCCGAGGGCGAGGATGCCGGTGACGAGGGCGGCCCAGGCCGTGACGCGGACCCGGATGGCCGGGTCGAGCAGGACCCCGCGGCGCGTCCACGGGATCCGGGTCGATGCGGGGTCGCGCGCCTTCACCGGAAGGAGGTTCCCCGTAGAAGGTAAAAGTGAGCCCGGCCGATGGCCAACAGGGTGTCTGCGGCGATCGGCCGGGCTCGGTGGCCGGCCCCGGTCAGGGGCGTGGTGCGGGCGGTGCTCCCGTCCGCGCGGGCCCTCAGGCGGAGGGGGCGGCGGCCTTGTCGGTGTCGGGCGGGGTCTGCCCTTCGGTGACGGCGGGCTCGCCGGCCGGCGGCTCCAGGTCCCGCTCGGCCAGGTGCTGGCGGATGGAGTAGGCCAGCGCGGCGGCCCAGACGGCGTAGATGACCACGTAGAAGGCGTACCGGACGCCGTCGGGCGCGTCGATCCAGTCGCTGCGCAGCAGGGTGCGGCTGTTGGTGAGGATGATGAGGCCGCCGACGGCGCTGCCCAGGACGCGCGGGGGCACGTGCCGCACCAGCCAGGCGGCGATGGGGGCGGCGATGACGCCGCCGATGAGGAGGGCGGCGACCCAGGTGAAGTCGATGTCCTCGGAGCCGATGCCGATGATGAACCCGACGCTGGCGGCGACGGCGATGAGGAACTCGCTGGTGTCGATGGAGCCGATGGTCTTGCGGGGCTCCAGGCGGCCGCTGGCCAGGATGGCGGGGGTGCCGACGGGGCCCCAGCCGCCGCCTCCGGTGGAGTCGACGAACCCGGCGACCAGGCCGAGCGGGCCGAGGAACCGCTTGCGCAGCGGCTTGCCGAGCTGGTCGCGGCGCAGGCCCCGGAGGGTGAAGCGGACCAGGACGTAGAGGCCGAGGGTCAGCAGGATGATCGCCATGACCGGTTCGGCGGTCTCGGTGGAGAGCCCGGAGAGGAAGGTGGCGCCGGCGAACGCGCCCACGGCTCCGGGGATGCCGATCTTGGCGACGACCTTCCAGTCGACGTTGCCGAACCGCCAGTGCGAGGCGCCCGAGACCAGCGTGGTCCCGATCTCGGCCAGGTGGACGGTGGCCGAGGCGGCGGCCGGGTTGGTGCCGATGGCCAGCAGCAGCGTGGTCGACGTGACCCCGTAGGCCATGCCGAGGCTGCCGTCGACGAGTTGGGCGCCCAGGCCGACCAGGGCTAGCAGGACGAGTTTGCGCACAGGTTCACCACCAGGGAGGTGCAGGGGGGGAGGGCGGCGTCAGGGGAACGCCGGTCTTGATCTATTTCCTACTATTTTAGTTTGGTTGGTTTTCATAGTAGACAAGCCCTGGATTGCCACGTCAAGTGGGCGGTCGTCCGACTTCGGCCTCCGCATCGGTTCCGGGGGGTCCCCTTATGGGGCGGTTCCGGGGGAACGGGCGTGCCAGTTGGGTGACCGGGGCGCGGCGCGGATAGGCTCGTGTGCCGTACGCCCGCGGCCGGCGCCCATGTCGGCGGCGGCGGCGTGCCGCCGGAAACGCACCAGCCGAACGGACCAACAGGGAGATGCCCGTGTCGTCGATCGAGGCCGTCCTCGCCCGGGAGATCCTGGACTCTCGCGGCAACCCGACCGTCGAGGTCGAGGTGCTGCTCGCCGACGGGACCGAGGCGCACGCCGCCGTCCCCAGCGGCGCCTCCACCGGCCAGTTCGAGGCCGTCGAGCTGCGCGACGGCGACGAGCGCTACGGCGGCAAGGGCGTGCGGAAGGCGGTCAAGGCCGTCAACGACACCATCGACGAGCGCCTGGTCGGCTACCCGGCCGACGAGCAGCGCCTGATCGACCAGCTGCTGCTCGACCTCGACGGCACCCCCGGCAAGTCCGAGCTGGGCGCCAACGCCATCCTCGGCGTCAGCCTGGCGGTGGCCAAGGCCGCGGCCGAGTCGGCCGGGCTGCCGCTGTTCCGGTACGTGGGCGGCCCCAACGCCCACCTGCTGCCGGTCCCGATGATGAACATCCTCAACGGCGGGGCGCACGCCGACAGCAACGTCGACATCCAGGAGTTCATGATCGCCCCGATCGGGGCGCCGACGTTCTCCGAGGCGGTCCGCTGGGGCGCCGAGACCTACCACGCGCTCAAGTCCGTCCTGAAGGGCAAGGGGCTGAGCACCGGCCTGGGCGACGAGGGCGGCTTCGCCCCCGACCTGCCCAGCAACCGGGAGGCGCTCGACCTCATCCTGGAGGCCGTCCGCAAGGCCGGGTTCACCCCGGGCCGCGACATCGTGCTCGCCCTGGACGTGGCGGCCACCGAGTTCCACTCCGGCGGCGCCTACGAGTTCGAGGGCGCCAAGCGCTCCGCCGAGGAGATGGCGACCTACTACGCCGAGCTGCTGGACGGCTACCCGCTGGTGTCCATCGAGGACCCGCTCGACGAGGAGGACTGGGACGGCTGGAAGGCGCTGACCGACGCCGTCGGCTCCCGCGTCCAGCTGGTCGGCGACGACCTGTTCGTCACCAACCCCGAGCGGCTGGCCCGCGGCATCGACTCCGGCACCGCCAACGCGCTGCTGGTCAAGGTCAACCAGATCGGCACCCTCACCGAGACCCTGGACGCGGTCACCCTGGCGCAGACCAGCGGCTACCGCTGCATGATGAGCCACCGGTCCGGCGAGACCGAGGACACCACCATCGCCGACCTGGCCGTCGCCACCAACTGCGGCCAGATCAAGACCGGCGCCCCCGCCCGCAGCGACCGGGTCGCCAAGTACAACCAGCTGCTGCGCATCGAGGAACTGCTCGGCGACGCGGCCCGCTACGCCGGCGCCGGCGCGTTCCCGCGCTTCGACCGGCAGGGCTGATCCGCCTTGGCGCGGGGCGGCGACGAGCGGGACGGCTCCGGGGGGACGACCCCCCGGGGCTCCCGGCAACCGCGGACCAACCCGGCGCTGACCAGCCGCGCCGCGATCCTGGCCGTGGTGGTCTGCGCGATCGCGCTGAGCCTGGCCTACCCGGTGCGCGAGTACGTGGCGCAGCGCCAGCAGATCGCCGAGCTCAAGCACAAGGAGCGCGTGGCGCGCGGGCAGGTGGAGGAACTCGCCCAACACAAGCGGCGGTTGGGGGAGGAGTCGTACATTAAGCGTGAGGCGACACGAAGGCTCCACTACTGCGAGCCGGGAGTGAAGTGCTACATCGTTCTGGACGGCGGCGGTGGCGACGGGCAGCAGCCGCGCAGCGGCGGCCCGCGGGAGAAGCCGCCCTGGTACGAGACGCTCTGGCGGTCGGTGGAGGCCGCGGACCGGCCCCGCTGACCCCGCACCGGGCGGCGGGCGGCCGGCAAGCACACGATCACGCACGGGTGGGGACCAACGGATTCAGATGATCGACGAACGTGACGAGGCCGCGGTCGCGGCGCAGCTGGGCCGTCCGCCGCGCGGGCTGCGGCGGGTGGCGCACCGCTGCCCGTGCGGCGCGCCGGCCGTGATCGAGACGGCGCCGCGGCTGCCCGGCGGCACGCCGTTCCCCACGCTCTTCTACCTCACCTGCCCCAGGGCCAACTCGGCCATCGGCACGCTGGAGGGCTCGGGCGCGATGCGGGAGATGCAGGAGCGGCTGGCCGCCGACCCGAAGCTGCGCGCCGCCTACACCGCCGCGCACGAGGACTACCTGCGCCGCCGCGACGAGGCGGCGCGCGAGGAGGACGTGGAGCCGCTGCCGCCGGGCACGCAGAGCGCGGGCGGCATGCCGGAGCGCGTCAAGTGCCTGCACGCCCTGGTCGCGCACGAGCTCGCGGTCCCGGGCGCCAACCCGTTCGGCCGCGAGGCCCTGGACGCGCTGCCCGAGTGGTGGCGCTCGAGCCCCTGCGCCGGCCCCGACCGGCATCCGACCGACGCCGCCACCGAGGAGGCTCGATGACGCGCGTCGCCGCCGTCGACTGCGGGACCAACTCCGTCCGCCTGCTGATCGCCGATGTCGTCACCTCCGACGACGGCGGGACGCTGACCGACGTGGAACGCCTGATGGAGATCGTCCGGCTGGGCGAGGGCGTCGACGAGACGGGACGGCTGGCGCCCGCGGCGCTGGAGCGCACCTTCGCCGCGATGCGCGGCTACGCCGCCCTGATCGACCGGCACGGCGCCGAGAAGACCCGGGTGGTGGCGACCAGCGCGACCCGGGACGCCGCCAACCGGGCCGACTTCGTGGCCGGCGTGGTGGACATCTTCGGCGTGGTGCCCGAGGTGATCACCGGTGCCGAGGAGGCCGCGCTGTCGTTCGCGGGCGCCACCCGGGAGCTGGCCGCGCTGCGTCCCGCCCGCCCCTACCTGGTCGTCGACATCGGGGGCGGCTCCACCGAGTTCGTGCTGGGCAGCTCCGAGGTGCAGGCCGCGCTGTCGGTGGACATCGGGTGCGTCCGGCTGACCGAGCGGCACCTGCGGGACGGCGACCCGCCGTCCCCGGAGCAGATCACCTCCGCGGTGGCCGACATCGAGAGCGCGCTGGAGCGGGTCCGCGAGGCCGTCCCGGTGGACGAGGCCCGCACCCTGGTGGGCCTGGCCGGCTCGGTGACCACGGTCGCCGGGATCGCCCTCGGCCTGCCCGAGTACGACTCGGAGCGCATCCACCTGTCCCGCATCACCGCCGCCCAGGTGCACGAGGTGACCCGCGACCTGCTGCACGCGACCCGCGCCGAGCGGGCCGCGATCGGCGTCATGCACCCCGGCCGGGTCGACGTGATCGGCACCGGCGCGCTCATCCTGGACCGGATCATGCGCGAGTACGGGTTCGGCGCGGTGGTGGTCAGCGAGCACGACATCCTGGACGGCATCGCCTGGTCCCTGGCCTGAGCCTCAGCGGAGCGGACCGCCGAGGCCGGCCAGCAGCGCGGGGATGAGGACCGCGTTCGGGTTCTGCTGCGGGACGTAGAGGATCGGGGCGGTGCCGTTCGACTGGCGGATCCAGACCCGGCCGTTCTCCAGCACGGCGCCGGAGATCGCCGACCAGCTCAGCGACACCCGTTCGCCGCGCACCCCGCCGGGGTGCACGGTCAGGCCCTGCGCCACGTCGACGGAGCCGCCGCCCCGCACGCTGCGGACCAGTTCGTCCACCAGGCGCCGCTCGGCGCACGCCCGGCACAGCTCGACCAGCTCCCGCCAGACCGCCTCCGCCCGGCCGCCCGCGGCCGCCGGGTCGTTCGCGGTCACGGTCAGGTCGTCGAGGACGACCTCGACGCGGGGCCCGCCGTGGAAGGGGTGCCGCCCGGCCTGGAAGATCCACTGGACGGGGGGCGGCCGCTTGCGCTCGCCGGGCGGGGTCGCCGCCCAGTAGGCCACCCATTCCACGTGTCCCCAGGGGAGCGAGGCTCCGCCGTAGGTCACCGCCCGCTCGTCGGCGTGCAGCAGGACGCCGCGCACGGTGGCGTCGACCGCCCTCGCGTACGGGGGCGCGTGCAGCGGGGCCTCGGCAGGCGGACGCCGGGACGCCGCGGGCGGCTCCGGGTTGAGGTTCTCGGTCCAGTGCTGCCCGTTCCACCAGCGCAGGCTGCCGCTCCCCTTGGGATCGGGGTACCAGCCCGGTTGGGACAAGGCATGCCTCCGCTTCGGCGCTCCGGCGATCCGCATCGTACCGACACGACCTGGGGAAATATGGACGGTTGTCCGACCGGAACCGGCCCGCGTGACGCTCGCCGCACCGCACTCCGGACGCGTGGAAGGATCGCCTCATGACCGAGCGAACGGAGCGAAACGACGGGAGGAGACCGTTCGTGCCGCCCGGGACGGGCTGGCCCGAGGACCCCGCGGCGCCCGGCACGCCCGTCGCGCACGACGCGGCGGAGGTGGCCGGGCTGGCGGCCTCCTCGTCCGGGCCGGCGGAGCTGTGCGCCCGGCAGTCGGTCTGCCGGGCGTGTGACCGGCTGGTGGAGTGGCGGGAGCGGGTCGCGGTGGAGCGGCGCCGCGCGTTCGCCGCGGAGGAGTACTGGGGGCGTCCGGTGCCGGGCTGGGGCGACGACGCGCCCGCGATCCTGATCGTGGGGCTGGCCCCGGCGGCGCACGGCGGCAACCGCACCGGGCGGATCTTCACCGGGGACCGTTCCGGCGACTGGCTGTTCGCCTCGCTGCACCGGGTGGGTCTGGCCGCGCTGCCCACCAGCGTCCGGGCGGGGGACGGGCAGCGGCTGCTCGGGGCGCGGGTGGCGGCGACGGTCCGCTGCGCGCCGCCCGACAACAAGCCGACCCCGGCGGAGCGGGCGGCGTGCCTGCCCTGGCTGGCCCGCGAGGTGGCGCAGATGGCGCCGTCGGTGCGGTGCGTGGTGGCGCTGGGCGGCTACGCCTGGCAGGGGGCCTGGCCGGCGCTCAGGCAGGCGGGGTACGGGCTGCCGCGTCCCCGGCCGGCGTTCGGGCACGGCGTGCAGATCGAGATCACGTCCCCGGCGGGGGAGCCGGTGGCGATGCTGGGCTGCTACCACCCGAGCCAGCAGAACACCTTCACCGGCCGGGTCACCGAGGCGATGCTGGACGAGCTCTTCGCGCGGGCCCGGGACGTCGCGGGCCTGCCGCCGCCCGCCTGAGAGCGGTGGGAGCCGTCACTCCCCCCGGAGGACGGCGAACGGCGGGGCAGGGCCGTGGCCAAGCGGACGAGAGGCGATCGCAACCCCGCGAAGCGATCGCCGTCCCGGCCGCTTGGCGCCCCCGTCGGGCCCTGTCCCGCCGCCGTTCCTCCGATACATCCTGTGAGATGCCGCCGGGAGCCCAGAGGTTCGCGGCGAACAGGGGGATTTCCGGGAATGTCGTCCGTGCCCCGGGTCACGGTGAGCGATGCCCCCGAACGGGTACCGGACGGGCATGGCTGCTGAACCTCCAACGGAATCCGCCAGGCACGTCGTGATCGTCGGCGGCGGCTACGTCGGCATGTACACGGCGCTCCGGCTCCAGCGGAAGCTGCGCCGCGAGCTGCGCCGGGGCGAGGTCGTCGTCACCGTCATCGAGCCCCAGTCGTACATGACCTACCAGCCCTTCCTGCCCGAGGCGGCGGCGGGCAACCTGGAGCCCCGGCACGTGGTGGCGCCGCTGCGCCGGGTGCTGCGCCGCTGCACGATCATCAACGGCCATGTGACCCGGATCGAGACCGCCCGCCGCCGGATCGAGTTCTGCCCCACGGGCGCGGAGGCCGCCGGCGGCGTCCAGGAGATGGGCTACGACCACCTGGTGGTCGCGGCCGGCTCGGTCTCCCGCACCCTCCCGATCCCCGGCCTGGCCGAGTGCGGCATCGGGTTCAAGACCGTGGAGGAGGCCATCTACCTGCGCAACCACGTGATCCGGCAGCTCGACACCGCGGCGTCCCTCACCGCGGTGCGGGACGGCTCACCGGTGTCGGAGGCCGACGAGCGGGCCCGCCGCAGGGCGCTGACGTTCGTCTTCGTCGGCGCCGGGTTCGCCGGGGTGGAGGCGCTGGCCGAGCTGGAGGACATGGCCCGGGACGCGTGCAAGTGGTACCCGAACATCGACGCCGACGACATGCGCTGGATGATGGTCGAGGCCACCGACCGGATCCTGCCCGAGGTCGGCCCCGAGATGGGCCGCTGGACGGCCGAGGCCCTGCGCCGCCGCGGCATCGAGGTCCGGCTCGAGACCCTGCTGAAGTCGGCGGAGAACCGGCACATCGTGCTCAGCGACGGCGAGGAGTTCGACGCCGGGACGCTGGTGTGGACGGCCGGCGTCAAACCCCACCCGGTCGTGGGCGAGGGGGACCTGCCGATCGACGACAAGGGCCGGATCAAGTGCACCGCCGAGCTCACCGTCGAGGGTCTGGACGGCGTCTACGCGGCGGGCGACAACGCCAGGGTGCCCGACCTCACCGACACGGGCGAGTACTGTGCTCCCAACGCGCAGCACGCCGTCCGGCAGTCCAGGCGGCTCGGCGACAACATCGTGGCCGATCTGCGCGGCAAGCCCCGCAAGCCCTACGTGCACGCCTATCTCGGGTCGGTGGCGGGGCTCGGTCTCCACAAGGGGGTGGCCAACGTCTACGGGCTGAAGGTGCGCGGCCTGCTCGCCTGGTTGATGCACAGGACCTACCACCTGTCCCGGATGCCGACGACCAACCGTAAGATGCGGATCACCGCCGACTGGACGCTGGCGCTGTTCTTCCACCGCGAGGTGGTCTCGCTGGGCGAGCTGGAACGGCCTCGCCACGAGTTCGAGCTCGCGGCCGGCCGGCGGGGCACCGTGGCCCGGTGACGCCCGTCGCCGCGGCCGGAAGGGAGGTACGGCCGCCGATGCATGAGGGTGTGGCCTCCCGGCTGGCCCCGCTGCTCACCACGATCATGCTGGGTGACGAGCGGGACGGCGCCGCCGCGGCCGACCTGCCGATTCAGGTCCGCGCCTGGGACGGCAGCGTCGTCGGCCCCGCGGGCGTGCCCGCGTTCGTCATCCGGCACCGCCGGGCGCTGCGCCGGCTGCTGTGGAAGCCCGGCGAGATGGGCCTGGTCCGCGCGTACGTGGCGGGCGAGCTGGACATCGAGGGCGACGTGTTCGCCGCGCTGGGCGCCGTGCAGCGGGTGATGCGCAGCGGCGACGAGCCGATCCGGCTGAGCAGCGACGACAAGCGGGAGATCGTCCGTACCGCGGTGATGCTCGGCGCCGTCGGGCCCGAGCCCAAGCCGCCGCCCGAGGAGTTCCCGCCCGGCCGCCGCGGCGACCGCTCCTCCGGGCCGCTCCAGGAGTCGGCCGCGTTCTTCGCCCGGATGCTCGGGCCCGAGATGGCGCACGCCAGCGGCCTGTGGGACGAGGCCGTCGACCTCGACGACGCCCAGCGGACCGCGGTGGAGTCGGTCACCGAACGCCTCGGCCTGTTCCAGGGCGCGCGGGTGCTCGACCTCAACGCCGGGTGGGGCGCGCTCGCCGTCCACGTCGCCGCCTGCCACGGCGCCCGGGTCGTGGCGCTGACCCGTACCCCCGAGCAGGCCGCCCACCTCGAGGAACGCGCCGCCGAGGCCGGCGTGGCGGAGCGGGTGACGGCGCCCGGCTGGGAACTGGACGCCGCGGGCGGCGGCCCTTACGACGCCATCGTGGGCCTGTCCGGGGTCGAGCCGCTGGAGCGCGACGTCCCGCACCTGTACGAGCTGCTCGCCCCGGGCGGGCGGCTGGTCATCCAGCAGCCGGTGCGGCGCCCGGGTCCGCACCGGGTGCGGCGCACGTTCACCACCAGCTACATGTTCCCCGAGGACGCCGAGCTGGTCCCGCTCGGTGAGCTGGTCGGCGCGCTGGAGGACGCCGGGCTGGAGGTCCGCGGCGTCGGCGCGCTGCGCGAGCACCACGCCCGCACCCTGCGCGCCTGGGCCGCCAACCTGGAGCGGCACTGGGCCGAGTGCGCCGAGCTGGCCGGCACGGGCCGCGCCCGGGTCTGGCTGCTCTACCTCGCCGCCTCGGCGCTGGCCTGCGAGAACGGCCGGATCGGCGTGCACGAGATCCGCGCGATCCGGCGCGACCGCGACGGCCGCGCGGGCACCACCCTGGTCGAGGGACGGGCCGTCCCGGGATACGTGGTGCCGTGATGCGCCGCCCCCGGCGCCGCCCTCCGTTTCTTTTACGGTACGCCCGCGCTGGAACGGGAAAATATCGCGTAGCGCGCCGAACCGTCCGTTGCCGCCGCGGATCGAGCGGGAGCGAGCGGGCGCGCGGCGCCGCACCGCGGAAAAAGCGGTCTCGACCGAATATCGCTTGTCTGAGGCTTCGAACACCTTCAATGTGAACCGGTATGATTACGCCGCCCCTGTAGCCCAATGGCAGAGGCAGGCTCCCTAAAAGAGCTTATGTGTCGGTTCGAATCCGACCGGGGGCACCACCGCCCGGCCGGCGCCTCCCCGAGGTGCCGGCCGGTCTTCGGCCTTCGGGCGCCGCGCGGCCGGCGAGCCGGACGGCGTTTCCGATATCACACCGACACGTTCCGGGGAACATCCGCGCCTGCTCAGACGTCTAGACTGATCAGGAAAGGTCGCCCAGAGTGGAGGCTCCGGATGGAGAGCAGGAACCCCGCGTTCCGGGGTGGTAACGCCTTCGGGCAGCAGGGCGGGCAAGGCGCGCCCTCCGCCCACCAGTTGCAGGACATGTACGACGCGCCCTCCTACGCCCCGCCGGCCACGCGGCCGATGACCATCGACGACGTGGTGGTCCGCGGCTTCCTCACGCTGGTGACGCTGGTGATCACCGCCGCGCTGGCCTGGGCGCTGGTGCCCGCCGAGCTGGCCGTGCCGGTGCTGGTGGTCACGCTGGTCGCCGAGCTGGGCATCTGGGCGTTCATCACCTTCGGCCGCAAGGCCAACGCGCCGCTGGTGCTGGCGTTCGCCGCGGTGTACGGCGTCGCGGTCGGCATCATCAGCAACGCCTACAACGATCTCTACCACGGCGTGGTCTTCCAGGCGATCATCGGCACCGCTCTGGCGTTCGGCGCCATGCTGGCCGTGCACGCGCTGAAGATCATTCGGGTGACGCCGAAATTCGCCCGGTTCGTGATGGCGGCCGGGCTGGCCCTGATCGGCCTGATGCTGGTCAACCTGGTGGTGCAGATCTTCGGCCCGGACACCGGTATCGGCATTCGCGACCCCGGTAACCCGCTCGCCTACGTGTTCAGCGTCGCGGCGATCCTGATCGGGTGCTTCTTCCTGCTGCTCGACTTCGACGCGATCGAGACCGGCGTCAAGCAGGGCGCGCCCGAGAAGTTCGCCTGGTTCTGCGCGTTCGGCCTGGTGCTCAGCCTGGTCTGGATCTACCTGGAGATGCTGCGCTTCATGTCCTACTTCAGCGGCGGCCGCGACTAGCCGACGCCGACGACGGTCTCGCAGCGAAGCGCCCGCGCCCCGCAGCCGAGCGCCCGCGGACAACAGCGATCAGCCCCCTGCCGGTACGAGCGGCAGGGGGCTGATCTGTTGCGGTCCGGCTCGGCGCCTGGGCCGTACCGCGACGCGGCTACGGCGGCGGGGATCATCCCACGGCGGGCCGGACCGCAACACGCAGGTTTCGCGCCGGGGCGTGCGCGGGGGCTGCGTGCACGTTCGAACAAGCTCTGGGAACCGTGCAGTCGTGTCGTGTGCGTCAGTAGTGGCGGGCCCGGCGGGTGCGCTCGTGCTCGCGCACCAGGGCGGAAGCGTAGCCGTGCGAGAGGCCGTGCTCGTCGGCCAGCCAGTTGCTGCGCTCCTCGCATCGGGTGAAGCTCGGGCCGTTCTCGATGGTGGTGAACCACTCGGGGATGTCACGTCCTGTGACATGCGGAATGCGGGCGATGAGCTTGTTGTGCGTCTCCGGCGAGTGGTTCAGTGACAATTGGCACCTCCAGGTCGCGGGGCTCTTCCTGGCACTCTGCAACACCTCCTCCGATGTGACAACCCCCTAACGGGGACCTATCCATGACGTTACGTAGATCATTCGTAACGTGACGATCTTCGGAGAACGCGCAGGTGGCCCGGGCGCACGCGCCCGGGCCACCCCTCACGCGTCCGGCGAACGCACGGTGTACGCCCGTTGAACGGCCCTTACGGGACCGTCCGAAACCTGGCGGTACCCGCCTCGATCGACGTCCGGAACGCCCGCTCCGCGACTCAGCTGAGCCGCTCCAGGACCATCGCCATGCCCTGGCCGCCGCCCACGCACATGGTCTCCAGCCCGAACTGCTTGTCATGGAAGCGCAGGCTGTTGATCAGCGTGGAGGTGATGCGGGCGCCCGTCATGCCGAACGGGTGGCCGACCGCGATGGCGCCGCCGTTGACGTTGAGCTTGTCGAGGTCGATGCCCAGGTCCTCGGCCGAGGGCAGCACCTGCGCGGCGAACGCCTCGTTGATCTCGACCAGGTCGATGTCGTCGATGGTCATGCCCGCCCTGGCCAGCGCCTGGCGGGACGCCTCGACCGGGCCCAGCCCCATGATCTCGGGCGAGAGCCCGGTGACACCGGTGGACACGATCCGGGCCAGCGGGGTGAGGCCCAGCTCGGCGGCCTTGGTGTCGCTCATGATCACGACCGCGGCGGCGCCGTCGTTGAGCGGGCAGCAGTTGCCCGCGGTGACCGTGCCGTCGGGACGGAACGACGGCTGGAGCTGGGACACCTTCTCGTAGGTGGTGCCGGGCCGCGGGCCGTCGTCCTTGCTGACCACGGTGCCGTCGGGCAGCGTCACCGGGGTGATGTCCTTCTCCCAGAACCCGTTGGCGAGCGCCTTCTCGGCCAGGTTCTGCGAGCGCACGCCGAACTCGTCCTGCGCCTGCCGGGAGACGCCGCGCAGCTGCACGATGTTCTCGGCGGTCTGGCCCATCGCGATGTAGATGTCGGGCAGGGCGCCGTCCTCGCGCGGGTCGCGCCAGGCGTCGGAGCCGGCCTCGGCGCGCTTGGCCGAGCGGGCCTCGGCCTCGCCGAACAGCGGGTTCTGGGTGTCGGGCAGCCCGTCGGCGCTGCCCTTGCGGAACCGGCTGACGGTCTCCACCCCGGCCGAGACGATCACGTCGGCCTCGCCCGCCTTGATCGCGTGGAAGGCCATCCGGGTGGTCTGCAGGGAGGAGGAGCAGTAGCGGGTGACGGTCGCGCCGGGCACGCCGTCCCACCCGAGCAGCACCGCCACCACCCGGGCCATGTTGTAGCCCTGCTCGCCGCCGGGCAGGCCGCAGCCCAGCAGCAGGTCGTCGATCTGGGACGGGTCCAGCTGCGGCACCTGGTCCGTCGCGGCCTTGATCATCTGGACGGCGATGTCGTCGGGGCGGATCTCCTTGAGCGACCCCTTGAAAGCGCGGCCGATCGGCGAGCGGGCGGTGGCGACGATGACTGCCTCGGGCATAGCGGATCTCCCTGTCTCAGCGGCCTGTCTCGGCGGGTGCGGGCGGCGGCCGGTGCCGTCCCGGCCCTGGCTGGGTTACTCGCCGGTCAATCGCAATGTAGCCGCCGCTCCGGGAGGCGTACATCGCGGGGCCTGGGCATCGCCGGCGGGGCCGCGGGATAAGCGCGGCCTTACGCTGGCCGCGGCGTATCCGCTGGTGATCCGGTAATGTCACCGGCGCGAACTCTGTGGCCGCGCACACTCCGTACCCGCCGAAACCGTACCCGCCGAATCCGTACCCGGGTCAGGCCCCGTACATGCCCGGTGCGCTGCCCCTGCCGTCGCGCACGCCGTGCACCGCGCCGCGCTCGTCCCGCCACACCCGCCAGCCGTCGGACGACCCGGTGAACCAGGCGGGCGGCGCCCCCGGCGAGGCCGCCTTCCGCCCGGTGGCCACGTCGTAGGCGCACAGCGCCGCCACCGGGTAGAACCCGCGCATGCCCGTGATCTTCAGCTCGGGCGGGTTCATCGTGCAGAACGACCAGGTGCGCAGCGCCCGGTCGGTGACCCGGGCGCCGTCGCGCAACTGGTAGGCGGCGCCGGGCCGCCCCTGCGTCACGAACCCGAGCTTGCTCAGGTCGGCCGGGAACGACAGCCACCACAGCGAGCGCGGCGCCCGGTCCGCGGCGAGCGTCGCGGTCGTGCGGCCGGTGCGCGGATCGAGCCGCTCGAACCCGCCGAACCCGCCGCGCGGGCCGACCTGCCGGGCGAACAGCGCCACCGCCGGGTTGGCGCTGGGGTACAGGCGCAGCAGCCGCTTGCGCGTCCACACCGGCCGGCCGTCGGCCAGCCGCAGGCCGAAGAACCCGTACGGCGACAGCGACCCGCCCTTGCGCGCCTGGTAGGGGGCCATGTAGCCGACGAGCATCTCGCCCGCCGGGCCGCCGCCGGAGGGCGCGGTCACGCCGAACGCCCAGCCGCCGGAGAGGTTCACGCCGGAGCCGAGGGCGCGCTCGACCGGGAACGTCCACAGCGTCCGCCCGGTCCTCAGGTCGCGCGCCTCCAGCGACGGCTGCCGCGCCATCCGGAACAGCACGGCCCTGGACGCGTCCTGATGCTCGACCTCGGCGATGCCCGGCGTCCGCCACAGCGGCCGGCCGGTGGCCGGGTCGAGCGCGACGAACCGGGCGTTCTCGCGGGCGGTGAACTCCGACAGGCAGACGTTGGGGCCGCAGCGGACCGGGCCGAACGTGGAGTCGACCGGCCGCGCCCACCGCTCGTCGCCGGTACGGGCGTCGCGCGCCACCAGCGCGGCGTTCCACCGGCCGGTCTTGCGCGGCTCCACCGCGGTGACCAGGCCCTTGCCCGGCGACCCGGTCACGGCCGGGGACTGGACGCCCATGCCCGACAGCCGCCCGACCATCGTCGCGGGACGCGTCCACAGCCGCCTGCCCCCGGCCAGGTCGAACACCGCGGTCTCCAGCGAGCCGTCGGGACGCAGCCCGGTCACCGCGGTCACACCCGCCCCGGCGACCGGGCGGCTCACCGAGTTGACCCCGGAGCCGGTCCAGCCCTGCCCGGCCAGCGCCGACGGGTCGGGGCCGCCGGAGCAGCCCGCGGCGGCGGCCGATCCGAGGAAGAACGCCCCGAGCGTCGCGACGTGCACGGTTTTGACGCTGTGCGTCCGATTGACGACGGAGGGTAGTTGCCTGTGGGTAGGCTGAGCCATTGGTATCCCCCTGGGAGCGCCGTGGCAGGCGCCGTGATCCGTGAGTGGACGTGCCGGGACGAGGGTGTCGCGGGGCCGCGGTCAGGCGGCTCCCGGTGCCACCGCCGCGGGGCCGCCACCGGGTTCGCCGGGCCCGCCGGGCCCGTCCGGACCGGCCGGTTCGCCGACCCTCCGGCGCCGCAGCAGCCTGGCCCAGCGCCCCCGGGGGCCGCGCTCGCGCCCGGCCAGCCGGGCGCCGACGACCTCCGTGCCGGGCTCCTCGGCGGCCTCGGCGGCCGCGAGGTAGACGGGCAGGACGCCCGTGCCGAGCCCGGGATCGGGGAGCGCGTCGAGCTCCGGCTCCAGCTCCAGGGCGGCCGCCATCGACGGTAGCACCGCCGCGGCCGCCGCGGCGTAACCGCGCGCGGACGGATGGTAACGATCCGCGCTGAACATCTCCCGGGGATCGGCGGCGAACTCCCGGCCCAGCAGGTCGCCCAGCGACACCGACCGGGCGCCGCGCTCGACCGCGGCGATGGTCTGGGCCGCGGCGAGCTGGCGGCTGGCGCGCTGCGCGAACCACCGCAGCGGCTGCATCAGCGGCTCCACCGAGCCCAGGTCGGGGCAGGTGCCGACCACCACCTCGCAGCCGGCCGCGCGCAGCCGCTCGACCGCCGAGCCCAGGTGCCGGACCGACTCGGCGGCCGGCACCCGGTTGGTCACGTCATTGGCGCCGATCATGATGACGGCGACGTCCGGGCCGGCCTCCAGCGCCCGGGTGACCTGCCCGGCCAGCGCACCGGACTGCGAGCCCGACCGCGCCACGTTGGTCAGCAGCACCGGCCGCCCGGCGATCGACGACAGCCCGGCGGCCAGCAGCGCCGCCGGGGTCTCCCCGGCGGTGTGCACGCCCAGCCCGGCGGCGGTGGAGTCGCCCAGCACGACGAACGAGAGCGGCATGCCGGGCAGCGCGGCGCCGTACGGGCCGTCCGCGACGGGGGGATCGCCGTTGGGGGTACCGAGGATGATCTTGCGGGCCAGGAAGGCCTCCAGCTTGATCAGCCCGTAGGTGAGGCCGCCCACCGCGGTGAGGCCGCCGCCCCCGTACGCCGCGGCCGTCGCGATCCGCCGCGCGGTCAACGCTCTCAGCATCCCCGCCGACCCTCCGTCACCACCTGGGAACCGTCCCGCTCATGGGTTGGATGCCCGCGGCCGCCGATCTCGGCTACCGTCGGGAACGGGAATCCATCCGAACCCGCATCCTCCGTTCTCGCAGGACACCTGCCACCGCGTCCCACGCCGGTCACACGCGCTGGACGGGGATGCACCACGGTGAACCGACACACCGGAACCGACAAGGACGTTGCGTGCGCGTACACGATTCGCTGGTCGAGCTGATGGGCGACACCCCTCTCGTCCGACTGCGCAAGGTGACCGAGGGCCTGGCCCCGGCCGTACTGGCCAAGGTGGAGTACTTCAACCCCGGGGGGTCGGTGAAGGACCGCATCGCGGTCCGCATGATCGACGCCGCGGAGGCCGCGGGCGAGCTGCGCCCGGGCGGCACGATCGTCGAGCCGACCTCCGGCAACACCGGGGTGGGGCTGGCCATCGTGGCCCAGGAACGCGGCTACAAGTGCGTGTTCGTCTGCCCCGACAAGGTCGCCAAGGACAAGATCGACGTGCTGCGGGCCTACGGCGCCGAGGTGGTCGTCTGCCCGACCGCGGTCTCGCCCGACCACCCCGACTCCTACTACTCGGTCTCCGACCGGCTGGCGGCCGAGATCCCGGGGGCGTGGAAGCCCGACCAGTACCGCAACGAGAACAACCCGCGCTCGCACTACGAGACCACCGGCCCGGAGATCTGGGCGCAGACCGAGGGCCGGATCACCCACTTCGTCGCGGGCATCGGCACCGGGGGCACGATCAGCGGCGCCGGCCGCTACCTCAAGGAGGTCTCCGGCGGCCGGGTCAAGGTGGTCGGCGCCGACCCGGAGGGCTCGGTGTACTCCGGCGGCAGCGGCCGCCCGTACCTCACCGAGGGCGTCGGCGAGGACATCTGGCCCGAGACCTACGACCGGACGATCTGCGACGAGGTGATCGCGGTCTCCGACAAGGACTCGTTCCTGATGACGCGGCGGCTGGCCCGGGAGGAGGCGCTGCTGGTCGGCGGCTCCTGCGGGATGGCGGTGGTCGCGGCGCTGCGGCTGGCCGCCCGGCTCCCGGCCGCGGACGCGCCGGACGCGGTGGTCGTGGTGCTGCTGCCCGACGGCGGCCGCGGCTACCTCTCCAAGATCTTCAACGATGACTGGATGGCCGACTACGGCTTCCTCACCCCCTCCACCGAGGAGGCCCGGGTGGGCGAGGTGCTGACCAGGAAGGGGGGCACGCTGCCGGAGTTCGTGCACGTCCACCCGAACGAGAGCGTGGAGACCGCGATCTCGATCATGCGCGAGTACGAGGTCTCGCAGCTGCCGGTCATGAAGGAGGAGCCGCCGGTCATGGCGGCCGAGGTGGTCGGGTCCATCGTCGAGAGCGACCTGCTGGACATGCTCCTGAAGGACCGGGGACGGCTGTCCGAGCCGATCGAGGCGCACATGTCCGCGCCGCTGCCGATGATCGGGTCGGGCGAGCCGGTGAGCAAGGCGGTGGCCGTGCTCGAGCGGTCCGGGGCCGCGGTCGTGCTGGTGGACGGCAAGCCCAAGGGCCTCATCACCCGGCAGGACCTCATCGCCTTCCTCGCCAACGCCGCGCAATTCTGACACCTCCCCTCCTTAAGACACTGCTGTAACACCGGGCATTCCATCCGGCCCGGGCGAAAGGCGAAGCGCCGGAGGCCGTCGGGCCTCCGGCGCTTCGTCTATCGGGAGTCGGGTTGCGGTTTCCCGGTCGTGTGGGCGGCTTTTCCGACCGCGGCCCCGCAACCCGACGTCTTCGGTCGCCCCGGGCCCGCCCGCGCGGGCGGGCCCGGAAGGCGATCAGGAACGGATCTCCGACGGCTCCCTGCGGCCCCGGTCGTCGGCCGAGCCGCCGGCCGGGAGCGGCTTCGCCTCGTCGCCGTGCCCCGGCCACCAGGCCCGGCGGCCCAGCAGGGCGGTCACGCCCGGCACCAGGAACAGCGACATCACGAAGGCCGACAGGCTGATCCCGGCGGCGACCGCGAAGCCCATCTGCTTGAGGAACGCCACCGGCGCCAGCAGCATCACCGCGAACGTCCCGGCCAGGATCAGACCGGCCGCGGCGACCGTCGGCCCGCCGTGCTCCACCGCCAGCGCGGCGGCCTTGCGCGGCTCGTTGCCCTCCTTGGCCTCCTCGCGCAGCCGGGCGGTCATCAGGATGTTGTAGTCGGTCCCGATGGCCAGCACGAACAGGTAGAGGATGATCGGCAGCTGGAACGTCACCCCGGCCTCGCCCATCGCGCCCTGGAAGACGTACACCGAGGAGCCGAGCGTGGCGGCGAAGCCCAGCAGCACCGCCACGACCAGGTAGATCGGCGCGACCACCGACCGCAGCAGCAGCGCCAGGATCAGCGCGATCAGCACCGCCGCCACCGGCAGGATCACCGACAGGTCGCGGTTGTTGATGGTGTTGATGTCGGCGAAGATCGCCGTCTGGCCGCCGACGTAGGCGCGCACCCCGTCCGGCGCGGCCTTGTGCACCGCCGGCGCGAGCTCGTCCTTCACGAGGCTGATCGCCTCGTTGGACATCGGGTTCTCCTTGAGGAGCAGGTCGACGCGCGCGATCGCCTTGTCGGCGCCCGGCACCGCCGGCTGCACCTGGCCCACGCCCGGCGCGCCCTTGACCGCCTCGCCGAACTGGGCCAGCTGCTGCGGGTTCAGCGGCTGCCCGTTCTCGCTCTTGAGGAACACCTGGACGGGCGTGGTCAGGCCGGGCGGGAAGCCCCGCTGCATGTCCTTGGTGGCCTCGGCGGACTCGGTGTCCTGCGGGAAGCCGGCCGCGAAGTCGTAGTCGGCCTTGAACCCGAGCGCGCCCGCCGCCAGCAGGACCAGCAGGCCGCCGGAGACCAGCGCGGCCAGCGCGGGACGCTTGCCCACCATCCGGCCCAGGCCGGCGGACACGGTGGCCTTGGGCTGCTTCTTCCACGCCTTGGACGGCCAGAACACCGCCGTGCCCAGCAGCGTCACGATCGCGGGGAACAGGGTCAGCGACGTGATGCCCATGACCACGACCGCGATGGCCAGCGACGGGCCCCAGGCGCTGAACACCCCGAAGGTGGCCAGCAGCAGCACCAGGAACGTGATCGCGATGGCGGCGGCCGCGGAGGAGATGACCTCGCCCACCCGCTCCACCGCGGTGATCATCGCGGTCTTCTTGTCGTCGCCCGCCCGCAGCCGTTCGCGGAACCGGAACATCAGGAACAGGTAGTAGTCGGCGCCGATGCCGAACAGCACGATCAGGATGATGGTCTGCAGGCTGTCGTCGGCGGTGAAGCCGAAGAGGTCCGCCGCGAAGGCGATCAACCCCATCGACACCTGCATCGTCACCGTGATCACGATGATCGGGAGCAGCGCGGCGATCGGCGCCCGGAAGATCAGCAGGATCAGTCCGATGATCAGCACGAACGTGGCGATGCCGACGATCTCGAACGACTGGGTGAACGATTCCTCGTTGTCGACGAAGGTGGCGACGTCACCGCCGACCTTCGCCTCCAGGCCCGCGTTCCCGGGGGCCGACAGCTGGCCGGCGAGCTGCTTGCGGATCTCCTTGACCGCCTCGCCCTGCTTCTCGCTGTCGGCCATGCTGGTGCCCTTCATCGGCACCATCACGACCTGGACCAGCTTGTTCGGCGACACCGTCTGCGGGCCGGCCATGAAGTCCTGGACCGTCGGCGGCTTCTTGGCGTTCAGGCTCTGGGCGATCTGCCCGACCTTGGCGGTGTCCTGGGCCGACAGCGCGGCCCCGTCGGTCCGCTTGAACACGATCAGGGAGGAGGTGTCCTCCTGTTGCGGGAAAGCGTCCTGGGCGATCTCCATCGCCTGGACGGACTCGTACGACGAGGGCAGGAAGTCGCCCTGGTCGGACTCGGTGGTGAGCTTGGGTGCGGCGGCGATGATGAGGATCGCGGCGGCCAGCCAGGCCACGATCGTCCACCACGGATGCCCCACGACGATGCGCGCCAACCGTGCGAACATGCGACGTCCTTCAGCAAGGGTTCAGGGGTACTCGGATACCTGTAAAACGGTAGAGATCGGTTCCCCGGTTGTGGTCAACCCGCGAGCCGAAATGACGGCTGATACCTCCGGGGGATTCCCTCCTCCTCCAGGAGGGCGGGGCGGTGGATAGCCTCATGCGTATGTACAAGGACGCTCACCAGGGGTTCGACACCCTGGCCATCCACGCGGGGCAGGAGCCGGACCCGGCCACGGGCGCGGTCGTCCCCCCGATATACCAGGTCTCCACGTACAAACAGGACGGCATCGGCGGCCTCCGCGGGGGCTACGAGTACTCCCGTTCGGCCAATCCGACGCGTACTTCACTGGAGGTATGCCTGGCCGAACTCGAGGGCGGGGTGCGCGGGCTCGCGTTCGCCTCCGGGCTCGCGGCCGAGGACGCCGTGCTGCGCGCCCTGTGCCGTCCCGGCGACCACGTGATCATCCCGGGCGACGCGTACGGCGGCACCTACCGGCTGTTCGCCAAGGTCGCCGAGCCCTGGGGGCTGGCCTACGACCCGGTGCCGCTGGGCGAGATCGACGCGGTCCGCGCCGCCGTCCGCCCGAACACGAAGATCATCTGGGTGGAGACGCCCACCAACCCGCTGCTCGGCATCGCCGACATCGCCGTCCTCGCCACGATCGCGCACGAGGCGGGCGCGCTGCTGGTCGTCGACAACACCTTCGCCTCCCCCTACCTGCAGCGCCCCCTGGCGCTGGGCGCCGACATCGTGGTGCACTCCACCACCAAGTACATCGGCGGGCACTCCGACGTCGTCGGCGGCGCGCTGGTCGCCGCCGACGCCGAGGTGGGGGAGCGGCTGGCCTTCCACCAGAACGCCATGGGGGCCGTCGCCGGGCCGTTCGACGCCTGGCTCACCCTCCGCGGCGTCAAGACCCTCGGCGTCCGGATGGACCGGCACTGCTCCAACGCCGCCGCCGTCGTCGACATGCTCACCCGGCACCAGGCCGTCCGGCAGGTGCTCTACCCGGGCCTGCCCGAGCACCCCGGCCACGGCGTCGCCGCCAAGCAGATGCGCGGCTTCGGCGGCATGGTGTCGTTCCGGACGGGCTCCGAGGACGCCGCGGTCCGCGTCTGCGAGGCCACCAAGCTGTTCATCCTCGGGGAGTCCCTGGGCGGCGTGGAGTCGCTGATCGAGCACCCGGGCCGGATGACGCACGCCTCGGCCGCCGGATCGCCGCTGGAGGTCCCCGCCGACCTGGTCCGGCTGTCGGTCGGCATCGAGGACGCCGACGACCTCCTCCGCGACCTCGAACGGGCCCTGGCCGCCGCCTGACCCTGCGGCAACCTCAAGCGCTGCGATCGCGTCCGAAGGCAGGTTCGAGCGGAGCGAGAACCTGATCGCGGAGCGAGCCGTCAAGGCGAGTTCGGAGCGATGCAGCGATCGCCGCGTGCGCGACAAGCGACGAGCCGCCAGGCGAGGAGCGCAGCTCGCGCACGCGATGAGAGAGCACGGCGTCCACCGAGGTGGACCGGCCGTGCGGACGCCGTGGCGGCCCCTGCGCGAAAACAGCGCGATCCGGGCCCCATGGGGGATTTCCGCGGCGTTGGGGCCCTGGAGGTGATCAAGGCTTTATGATGTGCGCGCCAGGTTCCGCCAAGAAAGGGCCCGGAGTGCGCAAAGTACTCGTGTGCGGGGCGGCGTTCGCCGCGACGTGTATCGCCGCCGTAGCCGTGTCCAGTGGTGCCCAGGCCACGCCTGGTCCCACCCCGACGCCCGCCCCCTCGTCGCCCGCGCTGCCGGGCCTCCCCGGCACGCCCGGCGCCACCGGCTCCCCGGGTTCGCAGACCCCCTCCGCGCCGGGCTCGGCGAGCCCGTCCGCCCCGCGGACCCCGCGGCAGCCGTCCGCCGCCGACACCGTCGTGTCCGCCCGCGCCGTCATGGTGACGCCCAAGCCGCCCAACGCGCGCACCTACGCCTACGGCGTCCACCCGCGCCAGCGCCTCGACGCCTACTGGCGCCCCGCGCAGCAGCCGGCCCGCCAGGGAGAGACCGCGCAGGCCCAGCCCGCGCGCACCCCCGGGCCCGCCGTCCTCGTCTTCCACGGCGGCTCCTGGATCTCCGGCGACAAGTCCTCCTGGAAGTACTTCGCCCGCCGCCTCACCGCCCAGGGCTACACCGTCTTCGCCGCCAACTACCGGCTCGCCACCCAGGCCGCCTGGCCCGCCCAGCGCGACGACGCCGTCGCCGCCCTCGACTTCGTCAAGAAGAACGCCGCCCGCTGGAACATCGACCCGGGCCGCGTCGCGGTGTTCGGGTCCTCCGCCGGCGGCCTCCTCGCCAGCCAGCTCGGCACCTACGGCGAAGGCGCCCAGCGGGTCCGCGGCGTCCTCGCCCTCTCACCCGTCAACACCCCCTACCTCGCCTACCAGGACGGCCTCAAGGCCACCGCCACGGCCAGCCAGCGAGGACTGCGCCGCGCCGTCACCCAGCTCGTCGGGTGCGTCCCCAACGAGAGCGACCCCCTCTGCTGGCAGCGCGTCGAGGACTCCGACTCCACCACCCACGTCTCCGCCGGGGACGCCCCCATGCTGGCCATGCACGCCGCCGAGGAACTCGTTCCGGCCGCCCACAGCAACGGCCTCGCCGCCGCCCTCCGCGGCGCGGGCGTCGCGGCCACCGTCAAGGTCGTCCCGGGAAGCGGCCACGCCTCCGAACTCCTCAACGACCCCACCGTCTACCCCGCCATCCTGAACTGGCTCAAGGCCCGCACGCGGTAATACCCGGGGGGCCACCCCCCGGAGCCCCCTGCACCCCCGGCAGGGAGGGCTCCGCCCCCCTGCACCCCCCGCCATCACCGCAAGGGGGCTTGTCAGGCCTTCCAGACCATCAGGAAGAGGATCACCAGCCAGAGGATGGCGACCACGCCCGAGACGGCGGCGATGCGGCCTCGTTCGACCTGGGCGATCGCGCCGTCCCGGGCGGGCTTGGGAGGCGCCTTCTTCCTCTTCGCCTCTTCGCCGTTCTCGGAGGAATCGGCGGTGGGCTCGGCGTCGGCCAGCCGCAGCAGGTGGACGGCCTTGCGCTGGTCGCGTTCGACCAGGAACAGCAGGGCGAGCGCGACCACGAACAGCGTCATCGACACCACCAGCCAGATCTCGGCGAGGCGGTCCCGGCCCAGGAGCAGGCCGAACAGGAAGATCCCCAGCGTCGCGAAGCCGTAGATCCGGGTGGTCCGGTTGAGGTGGCCGACCACGACCGTGTTCCCGGCCCGGATGTAGCGCGGGCTGGCCATGGTCGCGGCGGTCAGCGGGCCCAGCGTGAAGATCGCGAAGCCGATGTGCAGGAACAGCAGCAGGCGGTCCATGCCTTCGACCCTAGCGCTCCGTGGCCGGAACCGTACGCTCAGCGGCGGCCGCGGCGAACCCGCAGGTAGTCGCTGACCACGTACTGGCCCAGCCGCTCGGCGTCGGGCGCGAAGACGCGGCCGCCGTTGCGGCGCGCCACCTCCTCCACGAACGACACCAGCCGCCGGTCCTCGGCCAGCATGAAGAAGTTCATGCACGCCCCGCGCCGGGTCATCTTGTCGACCTCGGCCAGGGTCAGCACCAGCGTGTCGGGGGACGGCGGGTAGTCGAACAGCGAACGGCCGTCGGGCCGCAGGTGGGCCGTGGGCTCGCCGTCGGTGACCACCAGCACGATCGGCTCGAAGTCGGGGTGGCGGTCCAGATGGCGGCCCGCGATCATCAGCGCGTGGTGCAGGTTGGTGCCCTGGACCATGTCCCAGTCGAGCCCGGCCATCTCGGTGGGATGCAGGGTGCGGGCGTAGTTGGAGAAGCCGATGATCTGGATGGCGTCCTGCGGGAACTTGCTGGTGACCAGCGCGTGCAGCGCCAGGGTGGTCTGCTTGGCGGCCGCCCAGGTGCCGCGCAGCACCATCGAGTAGGACAGGTCGACCAGCAGGCACACCGCGGCCGCGCTGCGCCGCTCGGTCTCCTGGACCTCGAAGTCGTCCACGCTGAGCCGCACGCCGCCGGACGTTCCGTTGGACGGGGCCGTCGTGAGACCGGCGGCGGGCGCGTCCATGGAGTTGCGGCGGATCGCGTTGCTCACCGTGCGGACCACGTCCAGGGGCTGCTCGTCGCCGAACCGCCACTCGCGGCTGGACCCGGTCAGCTCGCCCGCCTGGCCCGCGTCGCGCTGGTCGTGGTCGCCCTGCCGGCCCGCGGTGAGCTGGGAGAACACCCGGCGGAGCGCGGTGTCGCCCAGGCGTCGGACGGCCTTGGGCGTCAGTTCGAGCTTGCCCTTCTTGCGCTGCAGGTAGCCCTGCCGCTCGAGCTCGGCCTCGATCCGGCGGAGGGCGTCCAGGTCGTCGACCGCGCGGCGGCCCAGGGCGCGCCGCACGGCCTCCTCGTCGATGTCGTCGAGCCGGGCGCCGGGGTAGTCCTGCCCGAGGGCGGCCTCCAGCTCGGCGAGGTCGGCCAGCTCGGCCAGCGCCGAGGTGGCGTCGGCCATGCCCAGCGGCTGGTCGCCCGACATCCGCTCCGGGGTGCCCCAGCCCAGGTCGGGACGGCGGGCGCGGAGGGCGTCGTTCAGCCGGGCCATCTCCATCGCCAGGCCCGCGTCCTGCATGACCTGGTCCATCAGCCCGGCCAGCTCGGCCCGCTGCTCGGGGCTGAGCGAGGCCAGCAGCCGGTCCATCGCGGCGGCCCGGCGGGCCAGCGAGTCGACCAGCTCCTCCAGGTTGCCCGGCCGGTCGGGGAACATGTCCCCGTACTCCTCCATGAACCGGTCGAAGTCCTCCTGCGTGTGCTCGCCGCGGGCGTCCTTCTCCAGCATCTGGTTGAGCGCGGACATCATGTCCTTGACCCGCTCCATGGCCCGCGGGTCCTGGCCTTCCAGGGCCTGCTTGATGCCCTGGAACTGGGAGTCCAGGACGTCCCGCCGCAGCAGGTCCTTCAGCTGCTCGAACGTCGCCCGCGCCGCGTCGGACTTCCAGTCGTAGTCCGACAGCCGCCGGATCGCCTGCGAGGTGTCCTGCGGCAGCGTGTCGAGCTCGGCCTCGCGCAGCCGGGCGTCATCACCCGGATCGGGGAACAGCTCCGCCCGCTCCTGCCCGATCGCGGTGTCGAGCAGCGCCCTGGCCTGTTCCAGCGTCCCGTCCAGGCGGCCCCGATCGCGCAGCGCCCGGCGCCGCTCCCGCACCTGCCGCAGCAGGTCGTCCAGGCCGCGCCGCCCCTCCGCGTTCGGCAGGCCGCGGCGCAGCAGGTCGCGCAGCGCCTCGTCGGGACGGGTGCCCTCCAGGACGGAGTCGCCCATCGCGTCCAGCGCGTCGCGGACGTCGTACGGCGGGGCGAGCGGGTCGGGGCCGTCCTCGTACGCCCCGTACCGGTAGCGGCTCATCGCACTCCCAACTCGCGCATGCTCACATGGCTGCTGCTCACGTGTGGTACGTGGCGGTGCCGTCGCCCCCGCCCGCGACGTCCTTCGACAGCCGGCGGGTGAGGTAGAGGCCCTCCAGGGCGAACTCCAGCGCCGCGGCGGCCTGCTCGGGGGACTCCCCGCTCATGCCCAGCCGCTCCATGATCTTGGCGAGCCCGGGGACCTGGCCGATCCGGCGCAGCAGCTCGGCCGCCGGCACCAGCTCGCCCGACTCCACGATGTCGCCCGAGTCGAACTTGTCGAGCAGCCCGGTCAGATCGGCCGGGCCCAGCGTCCGCCGGTAGGTCTCGGCGACGGCGCGGCGCAGCAGGTGCTCCAGCACCTCCTGCTCGCGGCCCTCCTCGCTGACCTCGAACTCCACCTTGCCCATCAGGGACGGCACCACCGGCGCCAGGTCGCAGACCCGCGCCACCGCCCGCTCCTCGCCGGCCAGCGCGGCGCGCCGCACCGCCCCGGCCGCGACCGTCTCCGCGCCCGCCAGCGCGAACCGCGCCGACACGCCGGACCGGCCGTCCACCGCCGTCGACTCCCGCACCAGCCGGGTGAACCGGGCGATCACCTCGACCAGGTGGTCGGGCACCTCGGCCTGGACGCCGCCGACGTCGGCGAAGTCGGCCTCCTGGCGGATCAGCTCCAGCTCGGTGTCCAGCTCCAGCGGGTAGTGGGTGCGGATCTCGGCGCCGAAGCGGTCCTTCAGCGGGGTGATGATCCGGCCCCGGTTGGTGTAGTCCTCCGGGTTGGCGCTGGCCACCAGCAGCAGGTCCAGCGGCAGCCGCAGCGCGTAGCCGCGGACCTGGACGTCCCGCTCCTCCAGCACGTTCAGCAGCGCCACCTGGATCCGCTCGGCCAGGTCGGGCAGCTCGTTGATGGAGAAGATCCCGCGGTTGGTCCGCGGCACCAGCCCGAAGTGGACGGTCTCCGGGTCGCCCAGCGTGCGGCCCTCCGCCACCTTGATCGGGTCGACGTCGCCGATCAGGTCGCCGACGCTGGTGTCGGGCGTGGCGAGCTTCTCGCCGTAGCGGTCGTCGCGGTGCAGCCACGCCACCGGCAGGTCGTCGCCCGCCTCGGCGGCCAGCCGCCTGCAGCGCACGCACACCGGCGCGTACGGGTGGTCGTTGATCTCGCAGCCCGCCACCACCGGGGTCCACTCGTCCAGCAGGCCGCCCAGGGTGCGGATCAGCCGCGTCTTGCCCTGCCCGCGCTCGCCGAGCAGCACCAGATCGTGCCCGGCCAGCAGGGCCCGCTCCAGATGCGGCAGCACCGTGTCGTCGAACCCGACGATGCCGGGGAAGCGGGACTCGCCGGATCTCAGCCGGCCGAGGAGGTTGTGACGGATCTCGGCCTTCACCGAGCGCTGGATGTGGCCACTGGTGCGCAGCCCGCCCAGTGTGTTCTCACGAGGTTCGGTTGGACGCACGCGATCGACATTACGTCGCCGATCCTCGGAATCGCACCCTCGCGGGGGGATTCCTCGCCGCGGTCCGCCCCCGGAACGTTTGGGTGCCGGAGACGAGAAGGGGGAGACTGGGGGTGTGAAGGATCGCGCGAACCGCACGAGGGAGGCGCCACCGATGACCCGATTCGGTGACGGCCTGGCCCTCGGCCCCGATCTGTCAGCCGCCGCCCGCACCGCGGTGGAGAAGGCCCTGGCCCCGCTGAGCGCGCCGCCCGACCTGGTGTGCGTGTTCGTCTCGGCGGAGGATCCGGACGCGGTGGAGGCCGCCGGGCAGGTGGCGATGGAGGCCGCCGGCGGCGCGGCGGTCGTCGGCTGCAGCGCCAACGGCGTCATCGGCGGCGGCCACGGCATCGAGGAGGCCAGTGCGGTCAGCGCCTGGGCGGCGGTGCTGCCCGGGGCCAGGCTGGAGCCGTTCCGCCTGGAGACCCTCAAGACCGAGGACCGGCTGATCGTCGTCGGCATGCCCGAGGGCCACGTCGACGACGTGGTGGGCGTGCTGCTGGCCGATCCCTACACCTTCCCCGTGGACGCCTTCGTGGAGCGCTCCTCCGAGGCCCTGCCCGGCCTGCCGCTCGTCGGCGGGATGGCCGACGGCAAGGGCCGCGGCGACACCCGGCTGTTCGTCAACGGCGAGGTGTTCGACTCCGGCGCCGTCGGCGTGGTCCTGGGCGGCCCGATCATCGCCGCCACCCTGGTCAGCCAGGGCGCCCGCCCCGTCGGCCCCGACATGATCGTCACCAGGGCGGACGAGAACGTCCTGTACGAGCTGGCCGGCACCCCCGCCCTCGACAAGCTGGAGCAGATCGTGCTCGGCCTGCCCGAGGAGGAGCAGGAGCTCGCCGGGCGCGGCCTGCTGATCGGCGTGGCCATGGACGAGTACGCCGAGGAGCACGAGTACGGCGACTTCCTGGTGCGCGGCGTCGTCGGCGCCGACACCGACAGCGGCGCCATCGCGATCGGCGACGTCGTCGAGGTCGGCCGCACCGTCCGGTTCCAGGTCCGCGACGCCGGGCAGGCGGAGGAGGACCTGGCCGCCCTGCTGGAACGCTTCGACCTGGAGCCGGTCGAGGGGGCGCTGCTGTTCTCGTGCAACGGCCGCGGCCGGGCCATGTTCCCCGACTCCGACCACGACGCCCGCGTCCTGCACCGCGTGTTCGGCGCCGCCGGCGTCGGCGGCTTCTTCGCCGCGGGGGAGATCGGCCCCGTCGCCGGACGCAACCACGTGCACGGCTTCACCGCGTCCATCCTCGCGTTCGGCCCGAGCGGAGACCGATGACCGAACTCCCCGCGCTGGCCGTCGACATCGGCGGCACCAAACTCGCCGCGGCCGTCGTCCACCCCGACGGCCGCCTCGCCTCCCGCGACCGGACCGCGACGCCGAACTCACCGTCCGAGCGCCCGGAGGGCGGTGAGTTGTCCTTGCCGGGAGGTGCGGGGGGTCGTCCCCCCACGGTGAATCGGTCGGTGCAGGACGACGGCCGGGAGGCCATCTGGTCGGCCCTGGAGGCCCTCCTGGACAAGGTGGTCGCGGACGCGGGCGCCCCCGAACTCGCGGGTGTCGGCGTCGGCTGCGGCGGCCCCATGACCTGGCCCGCCGGGGAGGTCTCCCCGCTCAACATCCCCGCCTGGCGCGATTTCCCGCTGCGCGAGCGGCTCCGCGCCCGCTACCCGGGGCTGCCGGTGCGCGTCCACAACGACGCGATCTGCGTCGCCATCGGCGAGCACTGGCAGGGCGCGGGCAGAGGCCACGCCAACGTCCTGGGCATGGTCGTCTCCACCGGCGTCGGCGGCGGCCTCATCCTCGGCGGACGCCTCATCGACGGCGGCACCGGCAACGCCGGCCACATCGGCCACGTGATCGTCGACCCCGACGGCCCGCCCTGCGGCTGCGGCGGCCACGGCTGCCTCGAAGCCGTGGCCCGCGGCCCCGGCCTCGCCGCCTGGGCCCGCGCGCAGGGCTGGCGGCAGGACCAGGCCGGCGACCCCACGGGCGCCGACCTCGCCGAGGACGCCCGCGCGGGCCACCCCATCGCCACCGCCGCCATGCGCCGGGCCGGCCGCGCCCTGGGCCTGGCCATCGCCTCCGCCACGCACCTGTGCGACCTGGACGTCGTGGCCGTGGGCGGCGGCGTCTCCCAGGCGGGCGACCTGCTCTTCGACCCCTTGATGGAGACGTTCGACACCCACGCCCGCATGGCCTTCGCCCGCCGGCTGCGCATCGTCCCCACCGCACTCGGCCAGACCAGCGGCCTGGTGGGCGCCGCGGCGCTCATCTTCCGCGCCCCGCAATACTGGGGGGACCCCCTCGAACCCCCCGCGGGACAGGCGGGCCGATCGCCCGCTCCCCTATAGATTCTGGCTATGTCGCTCGTCAGTGTTGACGATATTCGTGCCGCTCGTGTGATGCTGCGCGACGTCGTCGTGCCCACGCCGTTGATGCATTCGCGTGCGCTGTCCGAGGCCATCGGCGGTCCGGTGTTCCTGAAGTGCGAGAACCTGCAGCGGACGGGGTCGTTCAAGATCCGCGGGGCGTACGTGCGGATCGCGCGGCTCAGCGATGAGGAGCGGGCCCGCGGGGTGGTCGCGGCCAGCGCCGGGAACCACGCCCAGGGGGTCGCGCTCGCGGCGTCCATGCTGGGCTGCAAGGCCACGGTGTTCATGCCGGAGGGCGCTCCGCTGCCGAAGGTGGCGGCGACGCGGGCGTACGGGGCGGAGGTGGTGTTCCCCGGTCCGACCGTGGACACCTGCCTGCAGGCCGCCCAGGAGCACGCGGAGCGGAACGGGGCCGTGCTGATCCACCCGTTCGACCATCCGGACGTGGTGGCCGGGCAGGGAACGATCGGGCTGGAGATCCTGGAGGAGTGCCCGGACGTGCGCACGGTCGTCGGCGCGGTCGGCGGGGGCGGGCTGATGTCGGGGGTGGCGACGGCGCTGAAGCAGGGCGCCGACCACGATGTGAAGGTCGTGGGCGCGCAGGCGAAGCGGGCGGCGGCGTTCCCGCCGTCGCTGGCGGCGGGCCGGCCGGTCCGGGTGGACGTGCAGCCGACGATGGCGGACGGGATCTCGGTGGGGCGGCCCGGTGATCTGACCTATGCCCTGGTGACGGAGCTGGTCGACGCCGTGGTGACGGTGACCGAGGAGTCGATCTCGCAGGCGCTGCTGCTGTGCCTCGAACGGGCCAAGCAGGTGGTGGAGCCGGCGGGCGCGGCCGGGGTGGCGGCGCTGCTGGAGCACTCGTACGCGGTGCGGACGCCGGTGGTGGCGCTGCTGTCGGGCGGGAACATCGATCCGGTGCTGCTGGCGAAGGTGCTGCGGCACGGGCTGGCGGGCGCCGGGCGGTACCTGGTGGTGCGGGTCCGGCTGAACGACCGGCCGGGGGCGCTGGTGACGCTGCTGAGCGAGCTGGCCGAGCTGGGCGTGAACGTGCTGGACGTGATGCACGAGCGGGTGGCCGCGCGCCTCCACGTCGAGGAGGCGGAGGTGCTGATGCACCTGGAGACGCGCGGCGGCGACCACAGCGAGGAGGTGCTCGGCCGGCTGAGGGACAAGGGCTACACCCTGACCCTCAGCTGACCGGCATCCTCAATCGACCGGCCGGGGCGTTCAGAGGGCGGGCTTGCCGGAGGTGTAGACCCACTTCTCGAACAGGTCGTCGAGCTGCTTGCCGGAGATCTTCTCCGCGAAGCGGATGAAGTCCACGGTGGTGACGTTGCCGTCGCGGTTGGCGGCGGGCCATTCCTTGACCAGCCTGGCCCAGTCCTTCTCGCCGATGGCCTTGCGCAGGACGTGCAGGGTCATCGCGCCGCGCTCGTACACGGTCGAGTGGAAGATGTTGTCGCGGCCGGGGTCGGCGGTGAGCGGCTTCCACAGGTCGTTGTCGGCGGGCGTGGCGTAGGTCTCGTCGAAGCTCTGCTGGACGGGCTTGCCGTCGTACTTCTCGAAGTACATCCACTCCGAGTAGGTCGCGAAGCCCTCGTTCAGCCAGATGTCCGCCCAGCGCTCGGGGGTGACGCTGTCGCCGAACCACTGGTGGGCGATCTCGTGCGCGATCAGGTCGGGCCGCGGGATGGTGCCGGGGCGGCGGCCCAGGTCGTACACGGGACGGCCCTGGGTCTCCAGGGCGTAGCCGACGCCCGCCTTCACGGCGATGCCGCCGGTGGAGGTGAACGGGTACTTCCCGAAGTGGCCGGCGAGGAAGTCCTGGATGTCGCCGGTCTGGAACTGGAACGACCTGTGCAGTTCCGGCGTGATGTTCAGCGCCTTGTCGGTGGCGGTGATGTTGGGGTACCCGCTCTTGGTCTTGCCGCTGAGCACGTCGTACTTGCCGATGGCGAGCATGCTGAGCTCGCTGGCCATGGGCTGCCGCATCCGCCAGTGGGAGACCGTCCAGCCGCCCTTGGTGGCCTTGCCGGCGAAGTCGCCGTTGGCGAGGGTGGTGAGGTCCTGGGGCGCGGCCAGGGTGAAGCTGTAGGTGGCCTTGTCGGTGGGGATGTCGTTCACCGGGTAGACGGTGGCGGCGCCGATGGGCTGGTTGAGCATCACCGCGCCGTCGCCGGTGGCGATCCAGCCGGAGGTGCCCAGCGCGGGGTCGTTGATGGTCTGCGGGACGCCGGAGTAGGCGACCGTGACGGTGAACCTCCCGTTCGCCCGCAGGCCCTTCGACGGGGTGATCTCCAGTTCCTGGGCGCCGGTGCGCTTGTAGGCGGCCTTGGCGCCGTTGACCTTCAGCGAGGAGATCTTCAGCGGGCCGAGGAAGTCCAGGTTGAACCGGGACAGGTTCTGGGTGGCGCGGGCCTGGATTCCGGTGACCGCCTGGATCGCCTTGGTGGACGGGTCGTACTTCAGCCCGATGTCGTAGTGGGCGACGTCGTAGCCGCCGTTGCCCATGTCGGGGAAGTACGGGTCGCCGGCGCCCGGCGCCCCCGGGGTGAACCGGGGGGCGGTGGCCCCCGCGGGCACCGCCGACACCAGGAGGCCCGCGGTGGCGGTCAGTGCCACGGCGGCCAGTGCTCGTGGGGTTCTGCTCATCGGCCTCGTCCTTGGGATGACGTCACGTTCGCCCCAAAAATTTCAGCAGCCCGGCCGCCGTTCAAGCGCGAATCGATCTCAATTCGGACCGGTTCGGGCCATACCTTTCGGCTGGGCCGGCCTGGCGGGCTTGCCTCGCTTGTAGAGCCAGTCGTGGACGACGGGCCACAGCGGGCGCCCGGAGATCCGCTCCGCGTGCCGCACGAAGTCCGCGGTGGAGGCGTGGCCGTGCGTGCGCGAAGGCGCCCAGGTACGCAGGATATCGAAGAAGGCGCGGTCGCCCGCGGCGACCCGCACGGCGTGCAGCGTCATGGCGCCGCGGGTGTAGGTCGGGAAGTACTTGAACATCCCCTTGCGGCCGGGCCTGCCCGTCGCCTGCCGCCATTCGGCGTCGTTCCCGGGCCGCGCGTACGCCTTGGCGAACTCCTGGGCGGCGGTCGGGCCGCCGTGCTGCTCGGCCCAGAGCCACTCGGCGTAGGTGGCGAAGCCCTCGTTCAGCCAGATGTCCTGCCAGCGCCGCACGCTGACGGCGTCGCCGAACCACTGGTGGGCGATCTCGTGGACGATCAGCCGGGTGTCGGTCAGCCGCAGGCCGGCGCGCCCCGGGTACACCGGCCGGTTCTGGGTCTCCAGCGCGTACAGCACGGGGACGTCGTCGATGACGCCGCCGGAGGAGTCGAACGGGTAGCGGCCGAACGTCCGGACGCCCCAGTCGGTCACCCGCCCGGTCTCCCGCTGGAACCAGGCGATGTTGCGCTCGACCGACGGGTCGACCGCGGTGAACGTGCGGATGCCGCCGGGGGAGTGGCCGTCCCGGGTCTTGAACCGCCCGATCGCGATCATGGCGAGGTACCCGGCCATGGGCCGCTGGGAGCGCCACCGGAACGTGGTGGTGCCCGGCGCCCGCGCGCCCTCCCGCCCGCTCGGGCCCCGCCTGACCTGCTGCCGGGCGCGGACCGGCTCGCCGTTGGCGACGACGGTCAGCCCCCGCGGCACGGTGATCGTGTACGCGTGGGTGGCCTTGTCGCTGGGATGGTCGTTCAGCGGGAACCAGGTCGCCGACCCCTGCGGCTGCGACAGCGTGACGGCGCCGTCGCGGGTGCGGATCCAGCCGCTGCGGCGGCCGTTGGGCGAACCGTCGTAGGTCACCGCGACCCTGAACCGCGAGCCCTTCCGGAGCCCGCCCTTCGGGATGATCGTCAACTCCTGGCCGGCGCGCCGCCACGAGGCGGGCAGGTCGTTCACGGTGACGTTCCGCACCTGGTTGCCGACGAAGTCGAGGTTGAAGCTGGACAGGTGCTGGGTCGCCGTCGCCCACATCGTGGTGGTCGCGGCGATCCGGCGGCCGTTCGGCCGGTAGTTCAACCGGACGTGGTAGTGGCCGGCGTCGTAGCCGCCGTTCCCGGCCGCGGGGAAGTAGGCGTCGCCCGCACTGGCCGCGCCCGGCACGAACCGCACGTCCGGCGACGGCGAGCCCGGCGGCCGGGCCGTCGCGGACGACGCCGAGGCGGCGACCACGGCCGAGGAGGCGAGGGCCGGGACCATGAGCAGGGAGGCGGCGGACTTCCGCGCCGCAGGCGTGTTCACCACGCGGCCCACCCTGGCGGCCCCTCCGGGACGGCGCGGGCCGCCCGGCCGCGTCTTTCCCGATCCCTTGCCGTTTCCTGGGTGTCGCTTGGAGCGCCCGGACCGGGGCCGGGCCGTCAGAGCTTGGGACGTCCCCGCTCGTACAGCCAGGCGTTGAAGAAGTCGTCGAGCTGCCGGCCCGACACCCGCTCGGACACCTCGATGAACTGCTGCGTCGTCGCGTTGGAGTGGCGGCGCTCCCTGGCCCAGGTCTTCAGGATGTCGAAGAACTTGCCGTCGCCGACCCTGGTGCGCAGCGCGTGCAGCGTCATCCCGCCCCGGTCGTAGACGGTGCGGCCGAACATCTGCGCGCGGCCCGGGTTCCCGGTCGGGACGTCCCACAGCTCGCGGTTGCCGGCGTCGGCGTAGAGGGAGTCGAACTTCTGCTTCACCGTCTGGCCGCCGGACTTCTCGTCCCACATCCACTCGCCGTAGGTGGCGAAGCCCTCGTTCAGCCAGATGTCCTGCCAGCGGGTGACGCTGACGCTGTCGCCGAACCACATGTGCGCCAGCTCGTGCGCCACGATCGACTCGTCGGCGCCGAACGCCCCGTACACCGGCCGGGTCTGGGTCTCCAGCGCGAACCCGACCGTGGCGTTGTCGACCAGGCCGCCGGTGGAGCTGAACGGGTAGGGCCCGAACAGCTTCACGAACTCGTCGGTGATCTGGGCGTTCTTGGCGTGGAACTGGTCGAGCTGGAGCCCGCCGACCGTCGGGTCGACCGCGGTGATGTTGGTGATGCCGCCGGGCGTCTTGCCGGTCCGCACCCCGAACCGGCCGACGTTGACGGTGGCCAGGTAGGTGGCCATCGGCTCCTTGACCCGCCAGGACGTCGTGGTGCGCCCGGCCGCCCCGGCGACCTTCGCGGGCGCGGGCGCCGCGGCGGGGACGATCGGGGGCCCGGTCGGCGGGCCGTCCGTCGGCGTCCCCGTCCCCGGCGGGACCTGGCCCGGCGGGACCTCCTCCTGCGGCGGCGCGCCGTCCGTGCCCCTCACCGGCGTGGTCGGCTCGCCGTTGGCGATCGCGACCAGCCCGTCGGGGACGGTGATCTGGAAGTCGAAGGTGGCCTTGTCGCTCGGATGGTCGTTGCTGGGGAACCAGGTGTGCGCCCCGCTGGGCTGGCAGGCCACGAAGACGCCGTCGGGCGTGCGGATCCACCCGTACCGGCCGAGGATCGGGTCGGCCACCGGCTTCGGCGTGCCCGAGTACCGCACCGTGACGGTGAAGTCGGCGCCCTTCTCCAGCGGCTTGGCCGGGGTGACGACCAGCTCGTCGGCGTCGTGCAGCTGCTGCGCGGCGGCCCCGTCGACCTGGACGCCGGACACCTGGAGCCCGGTGAGGTCGAGGTTGAACCGGCTCAGCCGCTCGGTGGCCTTCGCCCTGATCTCGGCGGTGCCGTCCAGCTCCCGGGGCCCGCCCGGCGTGATCGCCAGCCGCAGGCCGTAGTGCTGGACGTCGTAGCCGCCGTTGCCGTTGCCCGGCGTGTACGGGTCGCCGGCGCTGTCGGGCCCGGACGGGCCGGTCGGCTGCCCGGGCCCGGCGTTCGGCGGCGGGTCGCCGCCGCGGTCGCCGCGCAGGTCGATCTGGCAGGCCGTCAGCGCGCCCGCGACGGCGAGGGCGGCCAGGCCGGCCGTCCCGCGCCGGGCGATGCCGGGCGCCCCGCGGCGGTCGCTGAGGATGCCGCGGCGGGGGCCGCGCGAGGGGGGAGGCGTACTTCCGGCCGTATCCACGGTGCCCAGACTGCCCGGAGTGGGCACTCTGGGCAACTCAGATGCATCCCGTGCCCGGGTTCGGGGGCGCGCGAGGCCGGGGTCATGACCTGGAACCGTTCCCCCGGCCCCGCGAGGCCCGGCCCCAGGTTCACCGGGCCCGGCGGTCACGGACGGTCACAGGTTGCCGCGGAGCGCCTGCTCCCGCTCGATCGCCTCGAACAGCGCCTTGAAGTTGCCCTTGCCGAAGCCGAGCGACCCGTGCCGCTCGATCAGCTCGAAGAACACCGTCGGGCGGTCCTGGACGGGCTTGGTGAAGATCTGCAGCAGGTAGCCGTCCTCGTCGCGGTCCACCAGCACGCCGCGCCGCTGGAGCTCCTCCACCGGCACCCGCACTTCGCCGATCCGGGCGCGCAGCTCGGCGTCCTGGTAGTAGGAGTCGGGGGTGGCCAGGAACTCCACGCCCGCGGCCCGCATCGCGTCCACCGAGGCCAGGATGTCGTTCGTGGCGAGCGCGATGTGCTGCACGCCGGGGCCGCCGTAGAACTCCAGGTACTCCTCGATCTGCGACTTCTTGCGGCTCTCGGCCGGCTCGTTCAGCGGGAACTTGACCTTGCGGGTGCCGTCCGCGACGACCTTGGACATCAGCGCCGAGTACTCGGTGGCGATGTCGTCCCCGACGAACTCGGCCATGTCGGTGAAGCCCATGACCCGGTGGTAGAACCCGGCCCACTCCTCCATCCGCTCGACGTTGCCGACGCAGTGGTCGACCGCCTGGAAGTTCCTTCTCTCCGGCGGCGCCACGATCGGGTCCGCGGCGGTGAAGCCCGGCAGGTAGGCGCCGGAGTAGTTGGAGCGGTCGACCAGCGAGTGCCGCGTCTCCCCGTAGGTGGCGATCGAGGCGACCACGACCTTGCCGTGCTCGTCCTCCAGGACGTGCGGCTCCTCGATCCCCGTGGCCCCGTTGGAGACCGCGTGCCGGTAGGCGGCCTCGGCGTCGGGGACCGCGATGGCCAGGTCCACCACGCCGTCGCCGTGCTCGGCGACGTGCCGTCCCAGGTCGGTGCCCGCCCGCACCGGCCCGCGGAACACGAACCGGGCGCCGCCCGACTCCAGTACGTGCACGGCCTCGTCGGGGCTGCCGTTCTCCGGCCCGCGGTAGGCGACCCGGCGCATCCCGAAGGCGGTCGAGTAGAAGTGCGCAGTCTGCTTGGCGTTGCCGACGGCGAAGACGACGGCGTCCATGCCCTTGACCGGAAATTCGTCCATGCGCCCAATCTCGACAGGCGGCTACAGACTGCGCAAGAGTGACTTGATTCAGTGGACAATCTGTAGAGTCGATCACCGTAAGAAGGGGACGATCTGTACAGGATGCCCAGGGCGGCGCACAGGTGGGGGCGGTACCGGTGATCGACGAACTGGACGGGCGGGTGATCGCGCTGTTCGCCGCGGAACCCCGGATCGGGGTGCTGGAGGCGTCCCGGCGGCTCGGGGTCGCCCGCGGCACCGTGCAGGCGCGGCTCGACCGGCTGGTCCGGGACGGCGTGATCCGCGGCTTCGGCCCGGAGATCGACCCGGCCGCCCTCGGCTACGGCGTGACCGCGTTCGTCACGCTGCAGATCAGGCAGCCCGGCGGGCACGATCCGGTCGCCGAACGGCTCGCCGGGGTGCCCGAGGTGATCGAGGCGCACACCATCACCGGCGGCGGCGACATGCTCTGCCGGGTGGTGGCCCGCAGCAACCAGGACCTGCAGCGCGTCATCGACATGATCGTCGGGGTGCGCGGGGTGGAGCGGGCGTCCTCGGTGATCTCGCTGGCCACCCAGGTGCCGCAGCGCACGCTCCCGCTGGTGGCCGCCGCCGCCCGCGCCAAGCGCCCGACCGCGCGAGGCCATGAGAGGCTATGAGGGGGCCGTCAGAGGGCGGCCCACGAGCTTGAGGCGTGTCTCGAAGCGGCTTCCGGTACCGCGCGAGCGCGCTACCTGGCCGGTGGGGCGATGCCGGAGGCGAGCCTCACCGGCCAGATCGCGAAGCGATGTCGCGCTCGCCCAGGCTCGGTCAGGGTGCGAGCCTCCAGGCGAGGGCCCTGGGCCGGGGCTGCGAGAACACAGCCGGCGGGCCTGGCACGGCCGGGATGGGGCCCGGGGCGCGGGATGCTCGCGGCCCCGGGAAAAGCCTAGGAACCCGCGTAGGGGGTGGCGTCCAGGATCTCGACCGTCATGCTGCGGCCGTTCGGCAGCGAGTAGGTGGCCTTGTCGCCGACCTTCTTGCCGTTGATCGCCGCGCCGAGCGGGGACTTGGGGGAGTACACGTCGATCGGGGCGCCGCTCTCCTCCCGCGAGGCGAGCAGGAAGGTGACCTCCTCGTCGTCGCCCTCGAAGGCGACCGTGACGGTCATGCCGGGACCGACGACCCCCTCGGTGCGGGGGGCCTCGCCGACGCGCGCGTTCTCCAGGATGCCCTGCAACTGGAGGATGCGCCCCTCGATCTTGCCCTGCTCCTCCTTGGCCGCGTGGTAGCCGCCGTTCTCGCGCAGGTCGCCCTCCTCCCGCGCCGCCTCGATCTTCTGAGCGATCTCGATGCGGCCCGGGCCCGACAGGTGGTCCAGCTCAGCCTTGAGCCGGTCGTACGCCTCCTGGGTCAGCCAGGTGACGTTGTCAGCGCGGGTCTCGGTCACGGGTACTCCTCATCCACATGTTGCGATCCTCGCTCGTCCCGGGCGGGAGGAGCGACACATCGACATGAAGTGCGGCCGGGTGAAACCTCTAGCCTATCCGGTGTGTGCGGGTAAAGGTTCCCTGAACACCGCGCACGCAACCCGCCAAACCAGGCCGGGCTTTCACCAGGTCGCCGGTGTTCTCCGGCCGCCGTCAGACCTTGCGGCAGTCCTTGACGCGGGCGCCGGTGGCGCGCTTGGAGGTCCGCAGCGTGTCGGTCCGCTGAATCTTCTCGGTGCCCGCCGGGACGGTGATCTCGGACGAGGCGACGATGGCGAAGTCGGTGTCGAAGGCGTCCACCGTGCAGCGCACCACGTCCTCCCGGGACTTGGCCACGGCGTAGGTGACCTGCACCGACGAGTCGTTCTGTATGACGAACGTGATGGTCTGGGCGGCTATTCCCGGGGTGTTGTTCGCATGCCCGACCACGACCGCCCAGCCGGCCGCCATGACGACCGCGAGCAGGCCGATGAGCGCGTAGCCGAGCGGGCTCCCGCGCCGCCGCCCGCCCTCGGGGCCGCCGCCGTCGCCGGAGGGGCCGTCCCCGGCCGGGGCGCCGGGGCCGCCGCCGGAGAGGCCGGGCCACTCGGCCGCGCCGGCGTCCTCGCGCTCGGCGGCGGCCGCCGGAGAGGCCGGGCCTGCGGCGGCTCCTGGTGTGACGCTCGTGGACATGCCGGGAATCTCCATGCGGGACGCGGACGTTGTCAGGGACAATTCTCTTCCGTAGAGACGCGTGCCTTGCACCGGGGGCCGCTCATCACGGTGTGTACTGGCAACCCGTGCCATTGATTGCCGAGAGTAACTGAGAGGGAGTACCTCAGGTGTCCGAGCCCATCGATGCGCCCATCGATCATGCGACGCTCGACCCGTGCGGAGGTCCCGGCGAGCGGCTGCGGCTGATGGCCGTGCACGCCCACCCTGACGACGAGTCGAGCAAGGGCGCGGCCACCATGGCCCGCTACGTGGCCGACGGGGTAGAGGTCCTGGTCGTCACGTGCACCGGCGGCGAGCGCGGCGACATCCTCAACCCCGCGATGGACCGTCCCGAGGTCAAGGAGAACATCGGGAAGGTCCGCGAGCAGGAGATGGCGCGGGCCCGGGAGATCCTGGGGGTGCGCCAGTCCTGGCTGGGCTTCGTCGACTCCGGTTTCCCCGAGGGCGACCCGCCCCCGCCGCTGCCCGAGGACTGCTTCGCCGTGCAGCCGCTGGAGGTGGCCTCGGAGCCGCTGGTACGGGCCGTCCGGGAGTTCCGCCCGCACGTGATCCTGACCTACGACGAGAACGGCGGCTACCCCCACCCCGACCACGTGAAGTGCCACGAGGTGTCGGTGGAGGCGTTCGAGGCGGCCGGCGACCCCGACCGCTACCCGGGCACCGGCGAGCCGTGGCAGCCGCTGAAGCTCTACTACCACATGACCTTCCATGAGGAGCGGATCCTGGCGCTGCACGCGGCGATGGAGCGGGTCGGGCTGGAGTCCCCGTACGCCGAGTGGATCAAGCGGTTCGAGGACGCGCCGGCGCCGCGCTGGACGGTCACCACCCGCGTGCCCTGCGCCGAGTTCTTCGAGATCCGCGACAAGGCGCTGCTCGCCCACGCCACCCAGATCGACCCCGAGGGCTTCTGGTTCGCCTGCCCGATGGACGTCCAGCGCGAGGCGTGGCCGACCGAGGACTACCATTTGGCCAGGTCCTTGGTCGACACCGAGCTGCCGGAGGACGACCTGTTCGCCGGCGTCCGGGAGAAGGTGTGTTTGTAGTGCCCGTACTCGCCATTCCGCTCAACGACGACACGGTGACGCCGGGCTTCCTCGGTTTCGGGGTGTTCCTGGCGCTGCTGATCGCGACGATCTTCCTGATCCGTTCGATGAACAAGCAGATCGGCAAGATCCAGGCCCCGCGCGAGGCCGACCTCAAGCAGCAGGCGTGGGAACGCGCCCAGGCCGCGCAGGACGAGGCCGCCGACCGCGAGCCCGAGGCGACGCCGGAGGTGACGTCGGCCTCCCCGTCGGGGAAGGACGACAAGCCCTCGGGCTGAGGTCGGGGCGCTGATTGGGGCGCGTGCGGGCCGGGGACGATCCCGGCGTGCGCGCGAACTCCGATGATCTCCGCCGTGACCCGCCGCCCGGTGCGGCCGGGCTGCCCGGCCTGCTCGCCGTGCATCCGGGCGGCTCGTTCGGCACGGGTGCCGCGGCCGCGCTGGCCGGCCGTTCCGAGGACGAGACGGGGGAGTTGCTGGACGCCCTCGTCCGGCGCGGCCTCCTCGCCGTGGACGAGGAGGGGCGCCACCGCCGTTTCCGCAAGCCTTCGGACGAGCCGACCGGGCGCGCCCCCTCGCCGGACGAACGGGACGCGGCGCTCGGCCGCGTTCTCGACTGGTACCTGTCCGGTGTGGCCGCGGCAGATCTGACGCTCGGGCCGGGCCGGTGGCGGCTCGGCCCCGCGTACGAACGCGTCCACCCGCTGGACGCCAAGGACGACGCGTGGGAGTGGCTGGAAAGCGAGCGCGCCAACCTGCGCGCCGCCGTCGAGGCCGCGCACGCCCACGCCCGGGACGAGCACGCCTGGTGGCTCTGCGAGGCCCTCTGGCACCTCTACCACCTGCGCGGCCTGTACCGCGACTGGATCGACACCCATGAGCTTGGCGTCGCCTCGGCCGTGCGCTGCGGAGACCCGCGCGCCGAGGCTCGGATGCGGACCCAGCTCGGGTACGCCCTGCTCGGCCAGGCTCGGGCCGGGGACGCCGTACGCGAGTTCACCGCGGCACGGGACGCCGCCCGCTCCGCCGCGGACGGTCGCGGCGAGGAGGAGGCGGCGGAGGCGCTCGGCCGGGCGCTGCTGGAGCAGGAGCGGCGGGACGAGGCGTTCGAGGTCTTGGAGACCGCCGTCCGGCTGGCGGAGGGGACCGGCGACCGGCGCGCTCTCCTGTCGGCCCGCCGCCACCTGGGCGGGGCGGCCGGCGACGCCGGCGACCAGGCCCGCGCGATGGAGCTGCTGGGGCCGCTGCCGGACGACTTCCTCGCGCTCGACCCGCCCGACCGCTACGGCCGGGCCCGCGCGCTGACCGGCCTGGGCCGGGCGTACGTGCGCGCGCGGCGGCCCGACACGGCGATCAACTTCTTCGGCCAGGCGCTGGTGATCATGCAGGCCGAGCGGGCGGTCGAGCGGCAGGCGGGCCTGTGGTGCCGTTTCGCCGACGCGGCCCGCGTCCGCCGCGATCCCGACGCCGAGCGGGCCGCGCTGGCCGAGGCGCTCCCGCTGTACGAGGCCGTGGAGAGCCCCCGGGCCGCCGCCGTGTCCGCCCGCCTGGAAGACCTGTCCTAGCGCCTGTCTCGAAGTGGCCTCAGGTGCCGCGCGAGCGCGTTACCTGGGCGGTGGTGCGATGCCGGAGGCGAGCGTCACCGGCCAGATCGCGAAGCGATGCCGCGCTCGCCAAGGCCCGGTCAGGGGCGAGCCGCCAGGCGAGCGCCGTGGGCCGGGACTTTGAGACACAGCCTAGCGTCTGAGATCGGGGTCACGCCTTGCGGTGGTCCCAGCTGACGACGCGGTCCGGCTCCATCACGATGATGACCCGCTTGGCCATGGCCTGCTCGATGCCCTCGGCCAGAGCCGGGTCGATCGGCTCGCCCATCTCCGGCACCGGCAGCCCGGCCATCCGGGAGCCGACCACGGCCCCCACCTTCGAGCGGACCGCCGGGTCCTCGATCACCGCGCCCTTGCCGTACAGCGCGACGCCGCGCAGTTCGTTGTACTCCCCGCCGTCCTCGACCAGGCAGGTCATGGTCGGGTCGCGGCGCAGGTTCAGGACCTTCTGCGAGGTGCGGTACGTGGAGAAGGCGATCTTCCCGTCCAGCAGCGCGTAGAACATGGTGACCAGATGCGGTTCGCCGTCCTTGCCGATCGTGGCGACCTGGACCTTGTGGCTCGCGTGCAGGAAGTCGGCGACCTCCTGCTCCGTCATCTTGATCTTCTCGCGCTTGTTGCTGCCCACGGGGCCTCCTTCGGTGCGGCGGCGGCGACGCGGCCAGAATAACCAGGCGCTTACGCGGGGGGCCGACCGGCACCATGGGGGCATGTCGGTCCGCGAACTGATCGTGCTCGGCTCCGCCAGCGCGGTGCCCACCAAGACCCGCAACCACAACGGCTACCTGCTGCGCTGGGACGGGCATGGCCTGCTGTTCGACCCCGGGGAGGGGACGCAGCGGCAGATGACGCACGCCGGCGTCACCGCCTCCGACCTCACCTGGCTCTGCGTGACGCACTTCCACGGCGACCACTGCCTCGGCGTCCCGGGCATCGTGCAGCGCATCGCCCGGGACGGCGTGGCGCACCGGGTCGACGCCGCGTATCCGGAGAGCGGGACTGTGTACTGGCGGCGGCTCCGGCACGCGGCGGCGTTCCACGACACCGAGGTGATCCGCGAGCAGCCGGTGTCCGGTGAGGCGACGCGGCTGGACACCGGCGACGCCCCGTTCACCCTCACCGCGCGGCGCCTGGACCACTACGTCGAGGCGTACGGCTACCGGCTGGAGGAGCCGGACGGGGTGACGATGCTGCCCGCCGAGCTGGCGGCGCGCGGCGTCCGCGGACCGCTCGTCCGGCGGCTCCAGGAGGACGGGGCGGTCACCGCCCCGGACGGGCGCACGGTCACGCTGGAGGAGTGCAGCGTGCGGCGGCCCGGGCAGAAGGTGGCGTTCGTCATGGACACCGGGCTGTGCCCGGCGGTGTACGAGCTGGCCGACGGCGCCGACCTGCTGATCATCGAGTCCACGTTCCTGGACGAGGACGAGCCGCTGGCCCTCGAGCGCAAGCACCTGACCGCCGGGCAGGCGGCCGCGGCCGCCGCCGCGGGCGGGGTGCGGCACCTGGTGCTGACGCACCTCTCCGAGCGCTACGGTGACGCGGACGAGGAGCGGTTCCTGCGGCAGGCGGCGGCGCGGTTCTCCGGGGAGATCACGCTGGTGCACGACCTGGACCGGGTGCCGGTGCCGCGGCGCCGCGCCGTCGTGCGGCCGCGACCGGCCGAATAGGTGCAAGACGGGCGGGGAGGACACGGGCATGGCTGAAGAAGTCGACGTGGTGGTCATCGGGCTGGGCCCGGGGGGAGAGGACGCCGCCGGGCGCCTGGCGCAGGCCGGGCTGTCGGTGGCCGGGGTGGAGTCCCGCCTGGTCGGCGGGGAGTGCCCGTACTACGCCTGCGTGCCGACCAAGATGATGGTGCGCGCGGCGGACCTGCTGGCCGACGGCCGGCGGGTGCCGGGGATGGCGGGCGAGGCGACGGTCCGGGCGGACTGGGCGCCGGTCGCCGGCCGGATCCGGGACGAGGCGACCGACGACTGGAACGACCAGGTCGCTGCGGACCGGCTGACCGGCAAGGGCGTCACCCTGGTCCGCGGCCGGGGCCGGATCACCGCGCCGCGCGAGGTCACCGTCGGCGACCGGGTGCTGCGCGCCCGCCGCGGCATCCTGGTCAACATCGGCACCGACCCGGTCGCGCCGCCGATCGACGGCCTGGCCGGCACCCCTTACTGGACGAACCGCGAGGCCGTGCGGGCGACGGAGGCGCCGGGGTCGCTGCTCGTCCTGGGCGGCGGCGTGGTCGGCGTGGAGATGGCGCAGGCGTTCTCCCGCTTCGGCAGCCGGGTCACGGTCGTGGAGGTCGCCGACCGGCTGCTGATCCAGGACGAGCCGGAGTCGTCGCAGCTGATCGCCCGGGTCTTCGAGAAGGAGGGCATCACCGTGCGGACCGGCGCGAAGGTCGCCGCCGTCCGGCACGAGAACGACGCGTTCACCCTGGACCTGGGCGGCGAGAGCGTCACCGCGGACCGGCTGCTGGTCGCGACCGGCCGCCGCAGCGACCTCGGCGGCCTCGGCGTCGCCGCGGTCGGGCTGGACGAGAGCGCCCGGACGATCCCGGTCGACGGCCGCATGCGCGCCGGCGACGGCCTGTGGGCGATCGGCGACGTGACCGGCAAGGGCCAGTTCACGCACATGTCGATGTACCAGGCGGCCATCGCCGTGCGGGACATCCTCGGGGAGGACGGGCAGGACGCCGAGTACCGCGCCGTGCCCAGGGTCACCTTCACCGACCCGGAGATCGGCGCGGTCGGGCTGACGGAGGCACAAGCCCGCGAGCAGGGGCTGTCGGTCCGCACCGGATACGTGCCGCTGAACGAGTCCGCGCGGGGCTGGATCCACAAGACGGGGAACGAGGGCTTCATCAAGCTGGTGGAGGACACCGGGCGCGGCGTCCTCGTGGGCGCCACCGCCGCGGGCCCGTCCGGCGGGGAGATCATCGGCGCGCTGGTCGTGGCCGTGCACGGGCAGGTCCCGACCGCCGCGCTGCGCGGGATGATCTACGCCTATCCCACGTTCCACCGCGCGATCGAGACCGCCATCGCCGACCTGGACGCGTGAACCCCGGGGTGAGCCCCGGGGGGTGAGCGCGCCCGCGTATCGGGCAGGATCGGAGGCATGAACCGGCTCAAGGACGCGACCAGCCCGTACCTGCTGCAGCACGCCGGCAACCCCGTCGACTGGCGCGAGTGGTCGGAGGAGGCGTTCGCCGAGGCGAGACGCCGGGAGGTGCCGATCCTGCTGTCGGTCGGGTACGCGGCCTGCCACTGGTGCCATGTCATGGCGCACGAGTCGTTCGAGGACGGGCCGACGGCCGAGCTGATGAACGCGATGTTCGTCAACGTGAAGGTCGACCGCGAGGAGCGTCCCGACGTCGACGCCGTGTACATGGAGGCGACCCAGGCCATGACGGGCCAGGGCGGCTGGCCGATGACGGTGTTCATGACGCCCGACGGGCACCCGTTCTACTGCGGCACCTACTTCCCCCGGCCGCAGTTCCAGGCGTTGCTGCAGGCCGTCCACAAGGCGTGGACGGAGCAGCGCGAGGACGTCGTGGGTCAGGGGCAGGAGGTCGTGGCGGCGCTCACCCAGCGCGGGCCCGTCGCGGGGCAGGGGGAGCCGCCGGGGGCCGAGAGCCTGGCGGCGGCGGTGAAGGTGCTGGCGCAGACGTACGACGCGGCGCGCGGCGGGTTCGGGGGAGCGCCCAAGTTCCCGCCGTCCATGGCACTGGAGTTCCTGCTGCGCCACCATGCGCGGACCCAGGACGACGACGCGCTCGCCATGGCCGGGCACACGCTGGAGGCGATGGCCCGCGGCGGCATGTACGACCAGCTCGGCGGTGGCTTCGCCCGCTACTCGGTGGACGACTCCTGGGTCGTTCCGCACTTCGAGAAGATGCTGTACGACAACGCCCTCCTGGCGCGGGTCTACGCGCACTGGTGGCGTCTCACGGGGAACCCGTTCGCGCGGCGCGTCGCCCTGGAGACGTGCGACTGGATGCTGCGCGACCTCCGGACGTCCGAGGGTGGCCTCGCGTCGGCCCTGGACGCCGACAGCGAGGGCGTCGAGGGCAAGTTCTACGTCTGGACCCCGGAGCAGCTGCGCGAGGTCCTCGGCGAGGAGGACGGCGCCTACGCGGCCGAGCTGTTCAACGTGACGGCGAACGGGACGTTCGAGCACGGCACCTCGGTCCTGCGGCTGCTGCGCGACCCCGGCGACGCCGACCGGTACGAGCGGGTGCGCGCCGCGCTGCTCGCCGCCCGCGAGCAGCGCATCCCCCCGTCCCGTGACGACAAGGTGGTGGCCGCCTGGAACGGGCTGGCCGTGGCGGCGCTCGCCGAGTGCGGGGCGCTGCTGGACCGGCCGGATCTGGTCGGCGCCGCGGTGGAGGTCGCCGGCCTGGTCGCGCGCCTGCACATGCGCGACGGGCGGTTGGTGCGGACCTCGCGGGACGGGGCCGCGGGGGCGAACGCGGGCGTCTTGGAGGACTACGCCGACGTCGCGGAGGGCTTCCTGGCCCTGCACGGCGTGACCGGTGACGCCGCGTACGTGCGGCTCGCGGGCGCCCTGCTGGACACTGTCCTGGACCGCTTCGGCGACGGCGACGGGGGCTTCTACGACACCGCCGACGACGCCGAGCGGCTCTTCCGCAGGCCGCAGGACCCCACCGACAACGCGACGCCGTCCGGCCAGTTCGCCGCGGCGGGGGCGCTGCTGTCGTACGGCGCGCTCACCGGCTCGGCCCGGCACCGGGAGGCCGCCGCGGCGGCGCTGGCCCCGGCGGGGCTGCTGGCGGGCAAGCACGCGCGCTTCGCGGGCTGGGGGCTGGCGGTGGCCGAGGCGAACGCGGCGGGGCCGCTGGAGATCGCGGTGATCGGCGACCCGGAGGACGAGCGGACCCGCGCCCTGCACCGGACCGCGCTCATGGCGGTCGCGCCCGGGACGGTGGTGAGCCTCGGCGCGCCCGCGCCCGGCGGCGGCCCGGCGACGGGCGAGGTGCCGCTCCTGGAGGGCCGGGGACTGGTGGACGGCTCCCCGGCGGCCTACGTCTGCCGCGGCTTCACCTGCCGTCTGCCCGTGACCGCGCCCGCGGACCTGCGGCGCGAGCTGCCGGCCTGACCGCCTCGACCGGCGCGGGTGGACCGGGGGATCCGGTTTATGGCACTGTGACCTTGATCTCGCCTGCGCTTGGTGTTACCACTGAGTAGCAGAGGCGGGGCTGACGCTGTGCGGCCATCCTTGCGGGGGTGGCGCACGGCGCCGCGGGTAACGGAAATCTGGATATCGGACGATCTCGACCGGGACCGTGCCACCGCGCCGCGCCGCGCCGCGGCCGGCTCCGCCTCGGGGACCGTAGGGGTCGGGCACGGACGCGAACCGTGACCGCGTGGCCGCCAGGCCGGGGTGTGAGGGAGTGTTGCCGTGCGCAAGCCGGACCGCCGGATTCTTCCGACGATCATCGGCGTTTCGGTGGTGACCACGCTGGCGGCGAACGGCGCCGTCCTGGTCGCGCACGAGCAGTCCGGCCCCGATCCGCGCACCCGCGCCGAGCACCAGAAGTTCGTGGCCGCCTCGGGCAGCTCCCGGCTGTCGCCGACGGTCGTGGCCCCGCTCGGCAAGCGGCTCGACCCGCACATCCTGGTCGCCGCGCCCACCGCGCTGCCCGCCGACGCCGCGTCCAAGGTGCGCGCGCTCAAGGGCGTGGCGGGCGTCGAGGTCGTCGACGCGGTGCAGGCCATGGTCTCGGGACGGCGGGTGGGCCTGCTGGGCGTCGACCCGTCCACCTTCCGCAACTACACGCCCAAGCCGACCGCCCAGTCCGACGCGCTGTGGCGCAACGTGGCGGCGGGCGACGCGGCGATCTCGTTCACCATGGGCAGCGACGGCGGCATCGACCTCGGCACCCAGGTGCCGGTCGGCGGGCAGAACCGGCAGGAGGCGCGGCTGCGCGTCGGCGCGTACGCCACGATGGGCATCAGCGACGTCGACGCGGTCGTCTCCAGGACGACCGCGCGGTCCCTGGGCGTGCCCACCGGCAACGCGATGCTCGTCAGCGTGCCCAAGGGCAAGACCGGCGACTACCTCAAGCGGCTCAAGAAGATGCTGCCCAAGCAGGCGAAGACGGTCGAGATCAACCCGAGCATCGACTACCCCAAGGCCGAGAAGGTGCCCACCTCGCGCGGCCAGGTGATGACGGCGCGGCAGGTGCAGACCGTGATCCGTGCCGCGTACACGCGCCTGGGCTGGCCGTACGTGTGGGGCGGCGAGTCGGAGGCCGAGGGCGGCTACGACTGCTCCGGCCTGATGCAGTACGCGTTCGCCAAGGCCGGGATCAGGCTGCCCAGGGTGGCCGCCGACCAGGCCCGCGCCGGCTGGGTGATCCCTTACAAGAAGGCGCAGCCCGGCGACATGCTCATCTGGGCGAACGACCCCACCGCGCCCGGCTACATCTCCCACATCGCCCTCTACCTCGGCGAAGGCAAGATGCTCGCCGCGCCGCGCCGGGGCACGGTGGTGCAGGTGCAGAACGTCTACACCCGCAACATGAAGGGCGCCGTGCGGGTCAACCCGCGGCACGCCGACCGCATCGCCGGCTGACCCGGCGCGGGTCGGCCGAGGGGGAGGCCCCCTCCCATGAGCCTGAGGTTCTGGTCGATCGCCTCCGGTCCGTCGAAGCCGAGTGCCAATGCCCGAAGCGGGTCGCCCTCGGCCGCCGGAGGGGTGTAATTTTGATTACATGACTTCGAGTGAAACGGGCGGCGAGATCCGGGGCTGGTTCGCGGGCCGGCTGCCGGAGGCCTGGTTCGAGGGTGCGCCGGAGGTCGTGCTCGACCGCGAAGAGGTCAGCGTGGTCGGGCGCCTGCCCGAGCCGCGCGCCGCGAGCGGCGTGAGCGACGGCGAGCGGGCCGGGGCCCTCTCCGGCCACATCCACCGCTTCCGCGAGGACACCCGCGACCAGCGCATCGCGATCGCCCGCGAGGCCGAGCACCGGTTCGGCCTCAAGGTCTCCTGGGGCGCCGAGTGCGGCGACCTGCGGGAGATGTTCACCACGCTGTCGGTGCCCGTCATGACCCGGCTGCGCCAGCCCGAGCGCCGGGTGCTCGACACCCTGGTCGAGGCGGGCGTGGCGCGCAGCCGCAGCGACGCGCTGGCCTGGTGCGTGCGGCTGGTCGGCAAGAACACCGACGAGTGGCTGTCGGAGCTGCGCACCGCCCTGGAGTACGTCGAGCGCGCCCGCGCCGCCGGCCCCACCGCCTGACCAGCGCCTCCCCGCCCCGCCGGCCGGCGTCCGCCCGCCGGACCGGCGGCCTGCCTGACCGGCCGCCTGACCCGTGCTTGACCGCCCGCCTCGGTCGTGGCCGGACCGTGCCGTCCGCCGCCGTGCCCGCCGGGGGACGGCGTCGACTAGCCTTCATTGGGCCGCCGGGCCCCTGCCGGACGTTCCAGCGAAGTTCGCCGGGTACGCGTGTAATGCCAATGCGGTGGGATAAACATCGCCGCCGGGCCATAATTGGGCATCTTTTCGGAGCAGGTGCGGTCGCGCGAAGGGAAGCCCGCATGGGGGTTCGGCGAGATGACAGGGGCGGACGGGGGGACGCGGTGCGGGGCGAGCCCGGGACCGGGACCGGCGGGGCCGGAGACGCGGCCAAGGAGAAGCTGAGCTCGGCGATCCGCCGCAGCGGCCCGTACGCCGCCATCCGCGACGCCGTCTACCGCATGTACGAGCGGCGGGTCGGCTCCTCGCTGCCCACCGACATCACCCCGCGGCACGTCGGGGTCATCCTGGACGGCAACCGCCGCTGGGCCCGCTCCATGAAGCTCGCCGACGTCAACACCGGCCACCGGCGCGGCGCCGACAAGATCCTCGAGCTGCTGCACTGGAGCACCGAGGCCGGCGTCGAGGTGGTCACGCTGTGGCTGCTGTCCACCGACAACCTCAGCCGGCCGGCCCGCGAGCTGGACCCGCTGCTGGAGATCATCGAGAACACCGTCCGCAAGCTCGCCGACGAGGGCTGGCACGTCAAGCCCGTCGGCGCCCTCGATCTGCTGCCCGACAAGACCGCCCGTGTCCTGAAAGATGCGGGTGAAGCCACATCCGACGCCCCCGGCCTGATTGTGAACGTCGCCGTTGGGTATGGAGGTAGGCGTGAGATCGCTGATGCGGTGCGCTCTCTGCTCATCGAGCAGGCGAGCAGAGGCACCAGCATCGAGGAACTCGCCGAGATCCTCGACGTCGAGCACATCGCGGAGCATCTCTACACGCGCGGTCAGCCGGACCCCGACCTGGTCATCCGGACCTCGGGGGAGCAGCGTCTCTCCGGCTTCATGCTCTGGCAGAGCGCCCACTCGGAGTTCTACTTCTGCGAGGTCCACTGGCCGGACTTCCGCAAGGTCGACTTCCTGCGGGCGCTGCGCTCCTATGCCGCGCGTCATCGGCGCTTCGGTACCTAAGGGCAGGCCCGCGCCTCCCGGGGGCCGCTCTGGTCCCCAGGGGCCGCCGGCGGCCACCGTCCCGGGCCGGGGTCTCCCCGGCCGCGCGGGGGCGGACTGTTGCGCCACCGGTAGTTCCCCTCTTCTCAGGGAGATCGAGTGGCCACAACCTCCGCGCGCCGTCCCGAAGTCTCCGGGATCCCCACCGGGACGACCTCCGTCCCGGACCGGCGCACGTACGTCCTCGACACCAGCGTCCTGCTCGCCGACCCCGGGGCGATGACCCGGTTCGCCGAGCACGAGGTCGTACTCCCCATCGTCGTCATCTCCGAGCTCGAGGCCAAGCGCCACCACCCGGAACTCGGCTACTTCGCCCGGCAGGCGCTGCGCACCCTGGACGACCTGCGGCTCGACCACGGTCGTCTGGACGAGGCGCTGCCACTGGGCGACCAGGGCGGCACCCTGCGGGTGGAGCTGAACCACTCCGACCCCAGCGTGCTGCCCGACGGCTTCCGGCTGGGCGACAACGACACCCGGATCCTCTCGGTGGCCGGCTGGCTGGCCAAGGAGGGCCGCGACGTCGTGCTGGTCTCCAAGGACCTGCCGATGCGGGTGAAGGCGTCGGCGGTGGGGCTGGCGGCCGAGGAGTACCGGGCCGAGCTGGCGGTCGTGGAGTCCGGCTGGACCGGGATGCGGGAGCTGGAGATCCCCGGCGGCCAGGTGGAGGAGCTGTACGAGAGCGGCACGGCCGATCTGGAGGAGGCGCGCGAGCTGCCCTGCCACACCGGGCTGCGGGTGCTGTCGGAGCGCGGGTCGGCGCTGGGCCGGGTGCAGGCCGACAAGTCGGTGCGGCTGGTGCGCGGCGACCGCGAGGTGTTCGGGCTGCGCGGCCGCTCGGCCGAGCAGCGGATCGCGCTCGACCTGCTGATGGACGAGGATGTCGGCATCGTCTCGCTGGGCGGCCGGGCCGGCACCGGCAAGTCCGCGCTGGCGCTGTGCGCGGGCCTGGAGGCCGTCCTGGAGCGGCGCAAGCACCGCAAGGTGGTGGTCTTCCGGCCGCTGTACGCGGTGGGCGGCCAGGAGCTGGGCTACCTGCCCGGCTCGGAGAACGAGAAGATGTCGCCGTGGGCGCAGGCCGTCTACGACACGCTCTCGGCGGTGACCACCCCGGAGGTCATCGAGGAGGTTTTGGACCGTGGCATGTTGGAGGTCCTGCCCCTCACCCACATCCGTGGGCGCTCGCTGCACGACGCGTTCGTGATCGTGGACGAGGCGCAGTCGCTGGAGCGCGGCGTGCTGCTGACCGTGCTGTCCCGGATCGGCGCCGGGTCGCGGGTCGTGCTCACCCATGACGTGGCGCAGCGCGACAACCTGCGGGTCGGCCGGCACGACGGGGTGGCGGCCGTGGTCGAGCGGCTCAAGGGGCATCCGCTGTTCGCGCACGTGACGCTGACGCGTTCGGAACGGTCCCCGATCGCCGCGCTGGTGACCGACATGCTCGGCGACGTGGGCGCGTAGTCGTCGAGGGGGCGCGGGGACGCATCCCCGCGCCCCCTCGGGGAGATCATCTTCCTCACGGTCGGTGATCGATAAACGACGTTGCGGCGATCTGTGATGAACGTCACATCAACCGGGGTAAAGGTAAAGAACCCCAGCTCTCATCGTCGTTTCGGGCGCTCGCCCGGGGAGTTGACAATCGGCCCATCGGCAGCATTCGTCTCGTTCTGGTTGCGGAGCATGCCTTGGGCTGGGGCATTGTGTCTCCTCGTAAGCACCCCCCGAACGGTGCGGCACGCCCTCGTCCCCCCTGATCCGGCGAGGCCGGCGCGGCAGTGTTCCGGTCCGGGGCCGCCGTGTCCCGGCGGTCCGGCGGGCCGGGGGTGGAAGCGCCTCGTGCGCGTGTCCATGCGCGTATGACCGTCGGAAGGACCGCCTTGCACGGAGACCGCCCCGGGTCCCCTAGGCGAGACGATCGACAGAGCTTTGCCCCCCACGACTCCCTGGGGCCCGCCTACGGCGTTCCGCACGAGCCCGCGCTCGGCGCCGCGCACGATGACGACGTGAAGGTCGCCGGTTCCCCCTACGCGACCCAGGCCCTGGCCATGGGCCCGGCGGGCCGTCCCGGGGCTCCGGGCGGTCCCGGCGACACCGCCGCCATGGGGGCCATCCCGGATCAGCCGCAGGCCGGCGTCGCGGTGGGCCTGGCCGAGCCGCCGCCCTACCCCGGCTCCGCCGACGAGCTCGGCGGTCCCGCCCCGGGCCCGCGCCCTCCGCGCGGCGGGCGCCGTTCCGGCGGCAAGGGCAAGGGGATGAAGATCGTGGCCATGGCCGCCGGTGCGGCCGTCGTGGTCGGCGGCGGCGCGGTCGCCGCGCTCGCCCTGACCGGAGGCGGCGGAGACGACGGCAAGGCGACGGTGTCGGCGTCCCCGCAGGCCGACGCGGCCAAGCCGCCGCCCGTCGACCCGTACGTCGAGCAGCAGCAGCGCCGCAAGCTCGCCTACGAGCGCGCCACCCGCGCCGCGCGGCAGAGCCCCGGCAAGAAGCCCGCGCTCATGCCCAAGGGCGAGCCGATCCCGACCAAGAAGCCCGAGACCGAGACCGGCGGCGTGCCGTCGCTCGGGAGCCCGGTGCCCAAGGGCGTGGCCCAGGCGTACGCCAAGTCGATCATGGACGACCCCGGCACCCAGTTCGGCTGCCTCCAGAAGCTCTGGGACAAGGAGAGCAACTGGAACTACCGGGCCGCCAACCCCAGCTCCGGCGCGTACGGCATCCCGCAGGCCCTTCCGGGCTCCAAGATGTCCAGCGCCGGCGCCGACTGGAAGACCAACTACAAGACGCAGATCCGCTGGGGTCTCGGCTACATCGACGACCGCTACGGCACGCCGTGCAAGGCGTGGTCGCACTCCCAGTCGGTCGGCTGGTACTAGAGACCTTCAGAGCCGTCTCAGGCCGCGCGGGAGGCCCCCGCGCGGCCTTTGCCGTTCCGGGGCGCCCGGATCAGCCGCGCGGCGCCGAGCGGGTCATGGAGAGGACGTCGAGGGCGGCGTCGAGCTGCTCCTCTGTCAGCCTGCCCTCGGCCACGTGGCCGCGCTCCAGGACGACCTCGCGGATCGTCCTGCGCTCCTTGAGGGCCTGCTTGGCCACCTGGGCGGCCTCCTCGTACCCGAGGTAGCGGTTCAGCGGCGTCACGATGGACGGCGAGGACTCGGCGTACTCGCGGAGGCGGTCCACGTCCGCCTCGATCCCCGCGACGCACCGGTCGGCCAGCAGCCGCGACGCGTTCGCCAGCAGGGTGATCGACTCCAGCACGTTGCGGGCCAGCATCGGCAGCATCACGTTCAGCTCGAAGCTGCCCGACGCGCCGCCGAACGCGATCGCCGCGTCGTTCCCGATCACCTGCGCGGCCACCTGCGCCACCATCTCCGGGATCACCGGGTTCACCTTGCCCGGCATGATCGACGAGCCGGGCTGCAGGTCGGGCAGCCGGATCTCGGCCAGCCCCGCCCGCGGGCCCGAGCCCATCCAGCGCAGATCGTTGGCGATCTTGTTGAGGCCGACCGCGATCGTGCGCAGCGCGCCGGACGCCTCCACCAGGCCGTCCCGGGCGCCCTGCGCCTCGAAGTGGTCGCGCGCCTCGGTCAGCGGCAGCCCGGTCGCGCGGCCGATCTCCGCGATGACCCGGACCGCGAACCCCTCGGGCGTGTTGATGCCGGTGCCGACCGCGGTGCCGCCCAGCGGCAGTTCGGCCAGTCGGGGCAGCACGGCCTCCAGTCGCTCCACCCCGTACCGGACCTGCGCCGCGTAGCCGCCGAACTCCTGGCCGAGGGTGACGGGCGTGGCGTCCATCAGGTGCGTGCGGCCCGCCTTGACCACCGTCGCGAACTCCGCCGCCTTCGCCGCCAGCGCCTCCTCCAGGTGCCGCAGCCCCGGGATCAGGTCGCTCACCACCGCGCCGGTCGCCGCGATGTGGATGGAGGACGGGAACACGTCGTTGGACGACTGCGAGGCGTTGACGTGGTCGTTGGGATGGACGGGACGCCCCAGGCGCTCCTCGGCGAGCGTGGCGACGACCTCGTTGGCGTTCATGTTCGAGGACGTCCCCGAGCCCGTCTGGAACACGTCGATGGGGAACTGGTCGTTCCAGCGGCCCTCCGCGACCTCCAGCGCCGCCTCGCGGACCGCCGCCGCGAGGTCCTCGTCGAGCACGCCCAGCTCGGCGTTCACGAGCGCCGCGGCGGCCTTCACGTGGCCGAGCGCGGCGATGTGCGCCGCCTCCAGTCCGCGGCCCGAGACCGGGAAGTTCTCCACCGCGCGCTGCGTCTGAGCACGCCACTTCGCCGAGGCCGGGACCCGCACCTCCCCCATGGAGTCGTGCTCGATCCGGTACTCGGGCTGCGACGGCGCACCCTCGGTCATGGAAAAGCCACCCTTCCTCCGCTCGGCACGGGGCTCGAACCACCCCCGCCTTCGTGGCAGCCTCCGGAACGGCGCTCGCATTCCCGCCGGGGTCACCCGCCGGATGTGGCCTTCTGCACGGTGTAGGAGCGGCGCTCGCCGGGCTTCCCGCCGGGCTTGCGCTCGCCGTTGACCCACACGTCGCAGGCCGCGGCGTCGTAGACGACGGCGTTGAGGTCGGGCTGGTCGTACTGGCGGGCGTCGCCCCGCTCCAGCGTCTCGTCGGAGATCACGTTGATCGTGGGGCCGGGCACCGAGACGAAGATCTTGCAGGGGCCGCTGCGGGCCCGCACCACCAGCGTGCTGGAGCCGGCGCCCGGCGGGGCCGCGACCGCGCCGTCGGCCGGGGAGCCCCCGGCCGGCGCGGTGGGGGAGGGGCCGGGGCTCTCCCGCATCATCCCGACGACCAGCGCGGTGGCGCCGATCCCGCACGACGCCACGGTCGCCCCGATCAGCGCGATGACCGCCACCACCCGCAGCCGCGGCGTGGGCGGGCGGCGGCCGGCGCGCGGCCCGGTCATCGCCCGCTCCAGCCGGTCCACCGCGCGGGCGTGGCTGAGCCGCCGCGTCGGGTTCTTCTCCAGCAGCCCGGTGACCACGGGGGCGAGCGCCCCCGCGTTCTGCGGGGTCGGCGCGGACTCGTTCGCCAGCGCGCTCAGCGTGGCCATGACGTTCTCGCGCTCGAACGGCGGACGGCCCTCCAGCGCGGCGTACAGGGTCGCGCCCAGCGACCACAGGTCGGACCGCGGCGTGGCCTTCTCCCCGGCCGCGACCTCAGGCGCCACGTACGCGGGCGACCCCATGAAATGGCCTGATCTGGTCAGGCTGACCGAGCCCGACGAGAAGGCCAGCCCGAAGTCGGTGAGCACCACGCGGTCGCCGTCCAGCAGCACGTTGCTGGGCTTGAGGTCGCGGTGCACGATCCCGGCCCTGTGCGCGGCCGCCAGCGCCTCCAGCAGCTGCCGGCCGATGTGCGCCACCCGCTCGGGCGGCAGCGGCCCGGACCGCTCGATCAGCTGGTCGAGGTTGGGCGCCTCGATCAGCTCCATCACGAGCCACGGCCGGCCCTGCTCGATCACCACGTCGTAGACCTCGACGATCGAGGGGGTGCGGAGCTGGGCCGGCGCGCGCGCCTCCCGGAGCGTGCGGCGGTAGAAGACGACCCGGTCGTCCTCGGAGAGGTCCTCGGGGAGCCGCAGCTCCTTGATCGCCACGGCGCGATCGAGGAGTTCGTCGTGGCCTCGCCAGACGGTGCCGTTGGCACCCTGACCTATTTCCGAGACCAGCCGGTAGCGCGTCGCGAGAACGAGGCGCTCTGACTGAGACATGGCGGAAAAGATACCGGAGTGACCAGGCGCTCATTGGGGAGACTACGGGACTTACTTGGATATTGCTCCAATGTCGGGCAGGAAGGCTTGACGGTTTCCACCGCCGCCCACTCGGCACCGGCCGGTGATCATCGCCTGCCGATCGAGAGGACGGGGCCCGTGGTGTCCGCGAAAAAGTCGTTCCCCTTGTCGTCCACCACGACGAACGCCGGGAAGTCCTCCACCTCGATCTTCCAGACCGCCTCCATGCCCAGCTCCGCGTACTCCAGGACGTCCACCTTCTTGATGCAGTCCTGCGCCAGCCGCGCCGCCGGCCCGCCGATCGAGCCCAGGTAGAACCCGCCGTGCGCGCCGCACGCGTCGGTGACCTGCTGCGAGCGGTTGCCCTTCGCCAGCATCACCAGCGACCCGCCCGCCGCCTGGAACTGCTCCACGTAGGAGTCCATCCGCCCCGCCGTCGTCGGGCCGAACGACCCCGAGGCGTACCCCTCGGGCGTCTTGGCCGGGCCCGCGTAGTACACCGCGTGGTCGCGCAGGTACTGAGGCATCGGCTCCCCCGCGTCCAGCCGCTCCTTGATCTTGGCGTGCGCGATGTCGCGCGCCACCACCAGCGGCCCGGTCAGCGACAGCCGGGTCTTCACCGGGTACCGGGTCAGCTCGGCGCGGATCTCGTCCATCGGGCGGTTCAGGTCGATCCGCACCACGTCGCCGTCCAGCTGCTCGTCGGTGGTGTCGGGCAGGTACGTCGCGGGATCGGTCTCCAGCCGCTCCAGGAACACGCCCTCCGCGGTGATCTTCGCCACCGCCTGCCGGTCCGCGCTGCACGACACCGCGATCGCCACCGGGCAGGACGCCCCGTGCCGCGGCAGCCGGATCACCCGCACGTCGTGGCAGAAGTACTTGCCGCCGAACTGCGCCCCGATGCCCAGCCGCTGCGTCAGCTCGAACACCTCCCGCTCCAGGTCCAGGTCGCGGAACCCGTGGCCCAGCGGCGACCCGTCCTTCGGCATCGTGTCCAGGTAGTGCGCCGAGGCGTACTTGGCGGTCTTCAGCGCGTACTCCGCCGACGTCCCGCCCACCACGATCGCCAGGTGGTACGGCGGGCACGCGGCCGTGCCCAGCGACCGGATCTTCTCCTCCAGGAACGCCGGCATCCGCTTGGGGTTCAGGACCGCCTTGGTCTCCTGGTAGAGGAACGACTTGTTCGCGCTGCCGCCGCCCTTGGCCATGAACAGGAACTTGTAGGCCTCGCCGGGCGCCGCGTACAACTCGACCTGCGCGGGCAGGTTGTTCCCGGTGTTCTTCTCGTCCCACATCGTCACCGGCGCCATCTGCGAGTAGCGCAGGTTGAGCCTGGTGTACGCGTCGTACACGCCGCGCGAGATGTGCTCCTCGTCCCGCCCGTCGGTGAGGACGTGCTGGCCCCGCTTGCCCATCACGATCGCGGTGCCGGTGTCCTGGCACATCGGCAGCACCCCGCCGGAGGCGATCCCGGCGTTCTTGAGCAGGTCCAGCGCCACGAACCGGTCGTTCGGCGAGGCCTCGGGGTCGTCCAGGATCTTCCGCAGCTGCGCCAGGTGCGCGGGACGCAGCAGATGCGCGATGTCGCGCATCGCCGTCTCGGTGAGCAGCCGCAGCGCCTCCGGTTCGACCTGGAGGAACGTCCGCCCACCCGCCTCGAAGGTGGACACGCCCTCGGAGGTGAGGAGCCGGTACTCGGTCTCGTCCGGGCCGATCGGCAACAGGTCCGTATAGGAGAACTCAGGCATCGGCTGAGTTTATTGCAAGCGCTAGCTGCGCTCCTCGCCTGGGGGCTCGTCGCTTGTAGCGCTTGCGGCGATCGCTGCATCGCTCCGACTCGCCCTGGGGGCTCGCTGCGCGATCAGATTCTCGCTTCGCTCGAATCTGGCTTCGCACGCGATCGCAACGGTTGCGCTTGTTGCGGGGCCGGGCTGGCGGGCCGGGGTGCGTTGGACAGCATGCCCAGCACCACCCCGGCGCCCACCAGCGCGGCGCCCGCCAGGTCGGCGGGGGCCGGGGCGCCCAGCCCGAGGACCACCGTCGTGATCACCGCGCTGATCGGGATCAGCCCGGCGAACAGCCCCGTCCGGTCGGTGCCCAGCCGGCCGAGCGCGTCGTACCAGAGGAAGAACGCCACCGTCGTCACGACCACCGCCAGATACGCGAACCCCGCCAGCTCCGCCCCGGTCGGCACGCGCAGCACCCCGAGGCCGTCGGCGGCCAGCCCGATCAGCAGCAGCATCGGGGCGGCCAGCGCCGCCGAGTACGCCGACACCCGGAGCGGCCCCCAGCCTCGGCAGCAGCGGCACCGCCAGCAGCGAGAAGCACACCTCCCCGGCCAGCGCCCCCAGCGCCAGCAGCAGGCCGCGCAGCGTCCCGCTGCCCAGCCCGTTGGCCAGCGCGGCCCCGGCCGTCACCACGCACGCCGCCAACACCACCGGGGGCGCCGGACGGCGCCGCTCCAGCAGCGGCCCCACCAGCGCCAGCGCCACCGGCACCGTCGCGATCACCGTCCCGATCGTGGCCGGGCTCGTGTCCTCGGTCGCCGCGACGATGCACACGTTGAACGCCGCCAGCCCCGTCCCGGCCAGCGCCGCCAGCAGCAGCAGATCGCGCCGCGACGGCAGCCCGGGAAACCCCCGCTCGCTGATCACCACCGCCGCGTACAGCAGCACGGCGGCCACCGCGTAACGCACCGCCTGTCCGCCGAATATGGGATAACCGGAAATCGTCGCGGACACGGCGGTCAGCGTGCCGACCATGAGCATCGCGGAACCGGCGCCGGCCATGCCCCGGTAGGTGTGAGGGTTCATGACACGGAACGCTAAGAGCGACTTGGTCCCCGATACAGGACCAATCACCTCGACATAACCGGTACCACTTTCACGGGGCGTGACATCTGGTCGCCCCCGCGACGCTGAGATGGGTGTGACCGACCTTCATCTACCCCTCGACCGCTCCGCCGGGCGGCTGGCCGCACAGATCGCGGCCGGGTTCCGCGGTGCCATCCGCACCGGCCGGCTCACCGCCGGCACCCGGCTCCCCTCCAGCCGCGACCTGGCCCGCGACCTGGAGGTCTCCCGCGGCGTCGTCGTCACCGCCTACGAGCAGCTCATCGCGGAGGGCTTCCTGGTGGCCCGGCGCGGCGACGGCACCCGCGTCGCCCGCCTCGCCCGCCCCGAGACCCCGCCGCCCGCGCTCCCCGCGCCCGCCGCCACCCCCACCCCGCACGCCGACCCGCCGGGGAACCTCCCCTACGACCTGTGGCCCGGCACCCCCGACCTCGGCTCCTTCCCCCGCGAACGCTGGGTCGCCGCCGTCCGCGCCTCCCTCCGCGCCCTCCCCAACGACGAGCTCACCTACCCCGACCACGCCGGCGCCCCCGCCCTGCGCGCCGAACTCGCCGGCTACCTCGGACGCGTCCGCGCCGCCCACACCGACCCCGCCCGCGTCACCATCATGAGCGGCGTCGCCCACGGCATGTCCGCCGTCGTCCGCGCCCTCGTCGACAGCGGCCACCGCACCCTCGCCGTCGAAGACCCCACCAGCGTCCGCCAGATGCCGATGCTGGAGTCCACCGGCATCCGGCTCGTCCGCGTCCCCGTCGACCGGCACGGCATCGACGTCGAGGCCCTCGACCGCCTCGACGTCCGCGCCGTCCTCGTCACGCCCGCCCACCAGTACCCCACCGGCGTCGTCCTCTCCCCTGAACGCCGCGCCGACCTCATCGCCTGGGCCCGCGACGTCGACGGCCTGGTGATCGAGGACGACTACGACGCCGAGTTCCGCTACGACCGCGACCCCGTCGGCTGCCTCCAGGGCGTCGACCCCGACCGCGTCGTCCTCCTCGGCTCCGTCAGCAAGGCCCTCGCCCCCGGCCTCCGCCTCGGCTGGGCCGCCGCCCCGCCCGAACTCGCCGAACGCCTGCGCACCCACCGCGCCCACACCGACCTCGGCGCCCCCGTACTGGACCAGCACGCCTTCGCCCACTTCATGCGCACCGGCGGATACGACCGCCACCTGCGCCTCATGCGCCGCCAGTACCGCGCCCGCCGCGACGCCCTGGTCGAAGCCCTCCACCACCACGTCCCCGGCGTCACCGTCCGGGGCGTCTCAGCGGGCATCCACCTCTACGTCGAACTCCCCGCCGGATGCGACGAGGACGACGTCGTCGCCACCGCCGCCCGCCTGGGCGTCGCCGTCGCCGGAGCCAAACCCATGTGGTCCAGAGGCCGCGCCCCCCAAGCCCCGCCCGCCCTGGTCCTCGGCTACGCCCGCCTCAACGAGACCCGCTTGACCCAAGCCGCCGAACTCCTGGGCAAAGCGATTACCCAGCGTGCCCTTGGGTAGTTAGTCGGTCCCGGCGAAGGAGGGACGGATGAGCCTAGAAGAGGCCGCGAGGCAGCTGAAGATGGCGGTCCACGACGCGCAGGTCGCATTCGACTGTGTCGGACTCGGCGACCTGGAGCGCGCCCAGGAACACTCGCTCACCGCACGGACGGCGTCCGACGCAGCCCTGACCGCACTGTCCCGGGCCTTGGAGGACATGACGCCGGAGGAGGCCAGAACCGAAGGCGAACGAGCCGTAATGGCCCTGGAATACCCGTAGTCACCTGCGGGGCCGTGTTCACCTGGGGGCCACCCCCAGGTGAACACGGCCCCTCCACGGTCACGCGATCAGGCGGCGGCGCATTCCTCGCACGGCGATGATCCACATGAGGGACGCGAAGACCAGCAGGGCCGCCAGGTGGCCCAGGTCCTTGAGGGGCTCGAGGCCGAAGACGGCGTGCCTGATCAGCTCGACCGTGTGGTAGAGGGGGTTGGCCAGCGCCGCCTTCTGGGCCCACTCGGGGAGCGACCCGATCGGGAAGAACGTCCCGGCGATCAGGAACAGCGGGGTCACCACGCCGGTGATCACGTAGTCGAACGAGTTGATCGACGGCACCACCGCCGACGTCCACATTCCGAACAGGCCGAAGCCCAGGGCCGTGACGAACACGATGAAGGGGACGAGGAGCATCCCGAAGGACGGGTCGAGGCCGAAGAACATGGCCACGATGATCGGGGTGCAGGCGTACACGGCCGACTTGGCCGCGATCCACAGCGCCTCCCCGGTGACCAGCTCGTGAACGTCCACCGGCGCGGCCAGCATCGCGTCGTAGGTGTGCTGGAACACCCGCCGGATGTAGCCGTTGAACATGCCCGGGAAGACCGAGGTGAACAGCGCGGCGATGCCCACCACGCCCGTGGCCACGAAGTCGAGGTAGCGGTAGTCGCCGACCGCCGCCACCATCGAGCCGAAGCCGTACCCGAAGGCGAGCAGCATGAAGGTCGGCTCGACCATGGACGCGAACGACTGCGACCCCCAGTAGCGCTTGAACAGCGCCAGCTCGTGCCGCCAGATCCCGCGGACCGGCGCCATCTCGAACCGGCGCAGGGGCGTCTGTGTCTCCGCCGTCATTCGACCCGCTCCCCGGTGAGCACCACGAACACGTCCTCCAGGTTGGCGGCGCGTCGTACGCCGTCGGGGCCGAGCTCCTCGTCGAGGGACGGCGGGATGGTCTCGGCCTTCAGCACCGACACCGACGGGCCGGTACGGCGCGTCGTCAGACCCGCCGCGTGCGCCAGCCGCTCGACCTCCTCCAGCCGGACGGGCGGCCCGTAATGCTCCACCACGAGCTGCCCGGCATGCTCCTCGATCAGCTTGGACGGGCCGCCCCGCGCCACCACCCGGCCGTGCGACATCAGCGCGCAGTCGTCGGCGAGCCGCTCGGCCTCCTCGATGTAGTGCGTCGACATCAGCACCGTCGTGCCGGCCGTCCGCAGCCCGTCGATCAGCCCCCACAGCTCCGCCCGCACCTGCGGGTCCAGGCCCACCGTGGGCTCGTCCAGCAGGACCAGCGCGGGACGGTGCACCAGCCCGCGGGCGATCAGCAGCCTGCGCCGCATCCCGCCGGAAAGATCGTCGACCTTGGTCCGCTGCCGCGCCGTCAGATGGGCCAGCTCCAGCGCGTCGTCCACCGCCTGGCGCCGGCGCGCCCGCGGCACCCGGTACAGGTGCGCGAACACCTCCAGGTTCTCCCGGGCGGTCAGCTCCTCGTCCAGGTTGTCCTGCTGCGGTACGACGCCCATCGCCGCCCGCGCCCGCTTGGACTCCCGCGGCACCGAGAACCCCAGCACCTCGATGGACCCCTCGTCCGGCCGCGCCTGCGCCGTGAGCAGCTTCATCGTCGTGGACTTTCCGGCGCCGTTCGGGCCCAGCAGGCCCAGGCAGCTCCCGGCCGCCACCTCCAGGTCGAGGCCGTCCACGGCGGTGAAGTCACCGAACCGCTTGACCACCCCGCGCAGGCGGATGGCCGAACGGCCGCCGGTCCCCTCCCCGGTCGCGATTGCGTGACGCTGAACCGTCATGCTCGCCACACTATGCGTGAGGACGGACAAAGCCCCACAGGTTTTCGCGGGGTCGCCCCGCCGGACGCCCCGCTACCCTTGACCCGTGGACACGCCCATCCGCCGCCCCGCCGAGCAGGCGACGAACGTGCGCGACCTGCGCGCCTCCGACGCCGATCGCGAACGGGTGGTCAGCGTCCTCGGCGAGGCCCTCGCCGACGGGCGGCTCACCCTCGAAGAGCACTCCGAACGCACCACCCGCGCCTACCAGGCCCGCACCCTCGGCGAGCTCACCGGCCTCACCGGCGACCTCAGCCCCGAGGAGGCCCAGCCCATCCTCGTCGACGACCGTCCGGTTTCGGCCTTTTTCGGCCGGATGCGGCGGGAGGGCCGCTGGGTCGTCCCGGTCAAGCTCCCCCTGCTGGCCCTCTTCGGCACCGTCGAGCTCGACCTGCGCGAGGCCGTCCTGCAGCGCCGCCACATCGTCCTCGACTCGCTGATCGTCGGCGGCCGCGTCCGCATCGTCGTCCCCGAGGGCGTCCAGGTGAACGTCACCGGCCGCACCATCCTCAGCACCCGCGAGGTCCGCACCCGCCCCGCCCCCGAGGGCCCCACGATCGAGGTCGGCGGCACCTTCGTCTTCGGCTCGATCAAGGCCCGAGCCCCCAAGCAAAGACTCAGAACCCGCCTGCGCAAACGCCTCTCATGGCGTGAGGGGGAGTAAGCCCCTCTCCGGTGACGGCGGGGGGTGCAGGGGGGCGGAGCCCCCCTGCCGGGGGTGCAGGGGGCGGAGCCCCTTGCCGGGGCGGGTGTGCCCTGAAGCGAGCCCCCAGGCGAGCGGAAGGGTGCGCCCGCCCCGCCTGGGGGTCTGGGGGGTGGCCCCCCGGGCTATACAGCGCTGTCGAAGTTGATCGTGCTGTAGGCCCTCAGCTTGTTCAGCTGGTGTTCGCTGGCGACGGTGCGGATGGTGCCGCTGCGGGAGCGCATGACCAGGGAGTGGGTGGTGGCGGAGCCCTTGCGGTAGCGGACGCCGTCGACGAGTTCGCCGTCGGTGATGCCGGTGGCGGCGAAGAAGACGTCCTCGGAGGTGACGAGGTCGTCGGTGGTGAGGACGCGGCCGAGGTCGTGGCCGGCGTCGATGGCCTTCTGCTTCTCGGCGTCGTCCTGGGGCCAGAGGCGGCCCTGGATGACGCCGCCGAGTGCCTTGATCGCGCAGGCGGCGATGATGCCCTCGGGGGTGCCGCCGATGCCGAGGAGCAGGTCGGTGCCGGTGCCCTCGCGGGCGGCCATGATGGCGCCGGCGACGTCGCCGTCGGTGATCAGCTTGACCCGGGCGCCGGCCTCCCGGACCTCCTTGACCATGGCCTCGTGCCGGGGACGGTCGAGGATGACGACCGTCACGTCCTGCGGTGAGGAGCCCTTGGCGCGGGCGACGGCGCGGATGTTGTCGCCGATGGGGCGTTCGATGTCGACGGCGTCGGCGGCCTCGGGGCCGGTGACGAGCTTCTCCATGTAGAAGACCGCGGACGGGTCGTACATGGAGCCGCGGGGCGCGACCGCGAGGACGGCGATGGCGTTGTTCATGCCGAGCGCGGTGAGGCGGGTGCCGTCGATCGGGTCGACGGCCACGTCGCATTCGGCGCCGCTGCCGTCGCCGACCTCCTCGCCGTTGAACAGCATCGGGGCGTTGTCCTTCTCGCCCTCGCCGATGACCACCACGCCGCGCATGGACACGGTGTTGATCAGCTGGCGCATGGCGTTCACGGCGGCTCCGTCGGCGCCGATCTTGTCGCCGCGGCCGACCCAGCGGGCGGCGGCCATCGCCGCGGCCTCGGTGACCCGGACCAGTTCCAGCGCGAGGTTGCGGTCCGGGGCCGCGGGCTCGGTGGCGAGCGGCGAGGGGATGGTGTCGTCGGACATGCGAGGCAGCCCTTTCGGTCAGTTGGTGACACGGATTCTCCGGGTCGCCCGTGCCGTGCCACAAATTGGACCAGACCAGCGATCGGCGGTCGGGTCGCGGGGTCCGCGGGGCCCGATTTCGGCCTCAGCGAGTGCAAGGGATCGTTTCCCCACGGTGAGAGGGCGTAATCTCAGCTTCCATGAGCAGCGACATCGACCTCTCGGCCGGCGGGGTGACCGCGGATGGGAACTCCTCCGGGAGCGGATCGTCCGCCCGGACCTCCGACCGCGGGGCGGCGACGCGCAGCGCGCTGCTGGCCGCGGCCAGCGACGTGTTCAGCGAGTCGGGGTTCGCGCAGGCGGCGGTGACCGACATCGTCGCGAAGGCGGGGGCCAGCGTCGGCAGCCTTTACCACCATTTCAACGGCAAGGCCGACCTGTACCTGACGCTGTTCGAAGAGTTCCAGGTCCGGCAGCAGGAGCGCACCCGGGACGCGATCAACGCGGTGCGGGAGGCCGGTGAGAAGGACCCGATGCGGCTGTTCATCGCCGGGGCGGGCGCGTATCTCGACGGCTGCCTGACCGAGCGGCATGTGGCGCGGCTGTTCATTTCGGGGGACGGGCCGCCCGGTTTCGACCGGGTGATGCGGCAGCGGCTCAACAAGTGGGCGCGCCGCAACGCGGCCCTGTTCCACACCGCCGACGGCGGCGTGGACGAGGCGCTGGTGATCGTGCTGACGGGCGCGATGGCGGGCGCGGTGTCGGAGGTGTCGGGCAGCGACGACGAGGACGCCTCGCGGCGGCTGGCCGGCGACATCATGGCGATCGTGGGGACGATCAGGAACCCCGGTACGGAGCAGGGCTGACCGTACGGGATGCTTGAAGGGTGACCGACAAGACCACTTCCTCGACCTCCACCGCCGCCGAGTCCCCGGCTCCCGCCGCGGGCGGACGGGGGTCGGTTCAGGTCAGCCCCGGGGTCTACAAGCGGCTGACGACCGGGCTGGGCGGTTTCACGCTGGCGATGGCGGCCTGCCTGGTGCTGGTGGGGGCGATCTACCTGGTCACGCCGCGCAGCGACGAGGAGCTGCTCCCGACGGCCGACTACAGCTCGCAGCTGTGGGCGATGCGGAGCGACGCCCCGTACACGGTGCACGCCCCGGAGGGGCTTCCGGCGGGGTGGCGGCCGACCAGTTCGCGGGTGCACGGCCTGAACACCGACGACCCGGTGGCGTGGCATCTGGGGTTCGTGACGCCGTCCGACGAGTACGCGGCGCTGGAGCAGAGCAACGAGAAGGCGTCGGCGTACGTCCCGCGGATGACCAGCATCAAGAAGACGATCGGCACGATGCAGGTCGGCGGGGTGTCCTGGGCGCAGCATCACCGCAAGGACAAGAACGCCCGGTCGCTGGTGCGGACGCTCCCGGACGGGGTGACGCTGGTGGTGACGGGCACGGCGTCGTTCCAGGAGCTGGCCGTGCTGGCGGGCGCGCTGAAGGCGCAGCCGAAGCAGGGGGCGTCGCTGGCGCCCTCGCCGCGCCCTTCCTGAGCGGGGTCAGAACGGGGCGGCGGAGCCGTCGTCGCCGTTCTCCGGGCGGGCCATGGCGGCGGCCAGGCGGGCGCGGGCGCCCTCCAGCCACTCCTCGCAGATCGCGGCGAGCTTCTCGCCGCGCTCCCACAGGCCGAGCGACTCCTCCAGGGTCAGCCCGCCGGTCTCCAGGCGCTTGACGACCTCGGTGAGCTGGTCGCGGGCCTGCTCGTACGACATCCGTTCCCCGGCCGTCCCGGGCTTCGCTTCGGTCACGCGTCAACCCTACGGCCCGGACGGCCCGGAACCGGTGTCCCCGGGTGCGGTGTCGCCGGGCGCGGCGTCGTCCACGGTCACCGCGAGGCGCCCGTCGGCGAGCCGGACCAGGAGCCGGTCGCCCTTGCCGACGCCCGCGGCGTCCCGGACGACGGACTCGTCCTCCCGCTGGACGATGGCGTAGCCGCGCCTGAGCGTGGAGGCGGGGGAGAGGGCCAGCAGCCGGGCGCGGGTGTGCGACAGCTCGTCCGCGGCCCGGTCCAGGGCGCCGGACAGGCAGCGGCGGGCCCGGTCGCGCAGCGCCAGGACCTGCTCGGACTGCCGTTCGATCTCCCGGATCGGGTCGGCCAGCGCGGGCCGCGACCGGACCGCCTGGAGCCAGGCGGTCTCCCGGTCGATCCCGCCGGCCAGGCAGCGCCGTCCGCGGTCGCGCAGCTGCCGGACGAGCTGGAGCTGCTCGCGCACGTCCGGGACGGTCTTCTTGGCGGCGTCGGTGGGGGTGGAGGCGCGGACGTCGGCGACCAGGTCGAGGATGGGGGAGTCCTGCTCGTGCCCGATGGCGCTGACGACGGGGGTGCGGGCCGCCGCGACCGCCCGGACCAGGGCCTCGTCGGAGAACGGCAGCAGGTCCTCCATCGATCCGCCGCCGCGGGCGATGACGATCACTTCGATGTCGGGGTCGGCGTCCAGGCGGCGCAGCGCGTCCATGACCTCGCCGACCGCGTACGAGCCCTGCACGGCGGTGTTCTCGACCCGGAAGTCGACGGCGGGCCAGCGGCGGCGGGCGTTCTGCAGCACGTCGTGCTCGGCGTCGGAGTCGCGGCCGGTGATCAGCCCGATCTTGCCGGGGAGGAACGGCAGCGGCCGCTTGCGCTCGGGCCGGAACAGGCCCTCGGAGGCCAGCACCTGTTTGAGCCGCTCCAGCCGGGCCAGCAGTTCGCCGACGCCGACCGGGCGGACCTCCAGGGCGCTGAGGGAGAAGGTGCCGCGGTTGATCCAGAAGTCGGGTTTGGCGTGGACGACGACGCGGGCGCCGTCGGTCACGGCGGGCCCGGCGGCCTCGAAGACCGCGCGGGGGCCGACGACCCGGACCGACATGTTGGCGACGGGGTCGCGGAGGGTGAGGTAGCAGGTGCCGCCGCGGGCGTTGAGGTCGGTGATCTGCCCCTCGACCCAGATGCGGCCCAGCTTGCCGATCCAGCCGCCCACCGCCTGCAGGACGGTGCGGACCGGAACGGGGGACTCCGCGGACGTCTCCATGGCCATGGCACGTCAGCCTATGCCCCGGACGGCCGCCGGGGTTCGCTCAGTTCAGCCCGTTGAGCTTGGCGATGCGGTTCTCGTACATGCGCAGGACGTCGGGGCGGGCGGCGTGCTTGCGCTCGTACTCGCGCAGCAGCTTCACCTGCTCGGACGACAGGCCGCGGAGCCGGGCGCGCAGCTGCGGGAGGGTGGCCGCGTCGTAGTTCGGCACGGGCAGGTCGGCCGCCACCTTCTCGGCCTCGGCGGGCGCGGCGGGCTTGCTCTCCGGCCTGGGCTCGAACGCGGGCTTGGGCTTGGGCTCGGGCCTCGCCGCGGGCTCGGGAGCCGGCTCGGGCTTGGGCTCAGCCTTCGCGGCGGGCTTGGGCTTGCCGATCGAGATCTCCCCGTCGCCCCCGGTCCCGGGCTTCGCCGGCGCCTCGGCCACGCGGGCGGGCCGCGCGCGCCGCGGCTCCGGCTCGGGCTCGGGCTCGGCGCCGTCCGCGCCGCGGACCCGCTCCACCACGCCGCCCACGACCTTCTCCGCGGTGTGCTGGACGTCCTCGCGCAGCCGGCCGATCACCGGGCGCACCCCGCCGCCCTCGGTGATCTCCTTGTAGTCCTTGGTCAGCCGGTCGCTGAGCAGCAGGGCCCGGCCGACGCCGAACATGGCCAGCCGGACGGCGTGCAGCGGGAGGTCGCGGACCTGCTCGCCCACCGTGTCCTGCACCTGCTGCTTGAGGCGGCGCGGCGATCTCGTCATCGTCTCCATCTCCCTGCTGTCCCCATCACCGGACCGGGTCGATACTGGACCGTCTGTCAAGCATCACTTTGCCGCATCGTCCCGATAGGGGTCACCCCGGGTTAATGGAATATTGGTCAACAGTGTCGTGCGCTGGGTCACATCCCGGCAGGCACCGGCCTACCTCCCCGGAGTGCCCCGAGCGTCACGGCTCGGGCGGTACGGGACGCCTGGGACGGCTCGTACGATGGGGCACATGACCTCCAACAGCCAGCGCCGTGTCCTGCTCGCCAAGCCGCGTGGTTACTGCGCGGGCGTGGACCGGGCCGTGGAGACTGTCGAGATCGCCCTGGAGAAGTACGGGGCCCCCGTCTACGTGCGCAAGCAGATCGTGCACAACGTGCACGTCGTGAAGACCCTCGAGGAGCGCGGCGCGATCTTCGTGGACGAGACCGAGGAGGTCCCCGAGGGCGCCATCGTGGTCTTCTCCGCGCACGGCGTCGCCCCCGTCGTCCACGAGGAGGCCCGCGGCCTGAGCCTGCGCACCATCGACGCCACCTGCCCGCTGGTCACCAAGGTCCACAAGGAGGCCGTCCGGTTCGCCAAGGACGACTACGACATCCTCCTGATCGGCCACGAGGGGCACGAGGAGGTCATCGGCACCACCGGCGAGGCCCCCGACCACATCCACCTGGTCGACGGCCCCGGCGACGTGGCCAACGTCCAGGTCCGCGACCCGGAGCGGGTCGCCTGGCTGTCGCAGACCACCCTGTCGGTGGACGAGACCATCGCCACGGTCGAGAAGCTGCGCGAGCGGTTCCCCAAGCTGATGGACCCGCCGTCCGACGACATCTGCTACGCCACCCAGAACCGCCAGACCGCCGTCAAGCAGATCGCGGCCCACGCCCAGCTGGTGATCGTGGTCGGCTCCACCAACTCCTCCAACTCGGTGCGGCTCGTCGAGGTCGCCAAGGAGCACGGCGCCGACGACGCCCACCTGGTCGACTACGCCGAGCACATCGACGAGACCTGGCTGGAGGGCGTCACCACGGTCGGCGTCACCAGCGGCGCCTCCGTCCCGGACGAACTCGTCCAGGGCGTCCTGGCCTGGCTGGCCGAGCGCGGCTACGGCGACGTCGAAGAGGTCGAGTCCGTCCCGGAGAGCATGCGCTTCGCCCTTCCCCACGAACTCCGCAAGAACCTGCGCATCACGCCTGTCGGCTGAGGACGGCGCAGCGGTCAGTCGGTCTCGTCGTGGGAGAGGCGGCGCCGGGACCGGGAGCGCGACCGGGCGGGCGGCTCCTCCCAGCGGACGGGGTTCTCGTTCTCTTCCTGGTCGAACAGGCGGCTGCCGGCCAGCCTGCCGCGTAGTTCGCGGACGTTGGCGGGGAGGCCGCGCGGGACGGTGATCACCAGCACCAGGAGGGTGCCGCCGAACAGCCAGGGGGCGGTACCCGCCAGGGCGGTCAGCACGCCCAGGGCGATGCCGCGCAGCGGGGACGGTCCGCCCAGGCCGGTGATGGTCTCCGCGAGGACGGTGACGGCCAGGAAGACCGCGGGCGGGCTGACGGCCAGGGTGAGCAGGTCGGCCTGGCGGGTGGCCAGCGCGGCCAGGGCGCAGCCGGCCAGGAAGCTCCCGCCCGCCAGGACGCCGAGGTCCAGCCAGCGGCCGAGCAGCGCGCCGAGCAGGGAGATGGCGAACAGGACCACCACTCCGCCGCGCCCGGTCAGGGTGACCGAGGGCCCGGCGGACTTGGCGCGCGAGCCCGGATCCCTGCGGGTCCCGCCCCGCTGACGTCGCACACGACCCCCTGCGTCCGGCGAGGCGCCCGGGGGCGCGTCGCCTACCGGCGGTGAACTCATGGCCGCCACCTTTCCCGGTGATCGATGCGGTCGGGGACGGCCCGCCCGCCGAAACCTACCGCTTCGGTGGACGACTCCGGGGGCCCGCCGGGTTCGCCGGTCAGCTCGGCGGCCGACGGCGCGCGCGGGCTCTCCTCCACGGGGGCGGGGCCCTCCAGCGGGGCGTCCACCACGCCGAGCTCGTTCAGCTTGCGGGCGCTGACCAGGACGCGGGTCTCCAGCGACCCGACCGTGCGGTTGTAGGACTTGATCGCGCTGGTCAGGGAGCGGCCCAGCTCGTCGACGTGCCCGCCGAGCGTGCCGAGGCGCTCGTACAGTTCCTTGCCCAGGTCGAACACGGCGCGGGCGTTGCGGGACAGGGCGGCCTGCTGCCAGGCGTACGACGCCGTCCGCAGCATCGTGACGAGGGTCGTCGGGGTGGCGATGTGGACGCGGCGCCGCATCGCGTACTCCAGGAGGCCGGGGTCGCGGTCGAGCGCGGGCGCCAGGAACGCCTCCCCGGGGATGAACAGGACGACGAACTCGGGGGCGGGGCTGAACGCCTGCCAGTACGACTTGGCCGCGAGGCGGTCGACGTGGTCGCGGAGGTGGCGGGCGTGGGCGTCCAGGCGGACCGGGTCGCCGGTCTCGGCGGCCTCCAGGTAGGCGGCCAGGGAGACCTTGGAGTCGACCACGATGTTCTTGCCCCCGGCGAGGCGGACGACCATGTCGGGCCGTACGGTGCCGTTCTCGGTGTAGGCGGTGGCCTGCTCGTCGAAGTCGCAGTGGTGGGTCATCCCGGCCAGTTCCACGACGCGGCGCAACTGGAGCTCGCCCCAGCGGCCGCGGGCCTCGGGGCGTTGCAGCGCCCGTACCAGCGCCTGGGTCTCGCCGCGGAGCTGCTCGGAGCTCTGCCGGACGAAGTCGACCTGCTTGGCCAGCATCGCGTGCGACTCGCGGCGGCCGGTCTCGACCTCGCGGAGCTGCGCCTCCACCTTGGCGAGGGTGTCCTTGAGAGGGGCCACGAGGTGTTCGACGGCCTGCTTGCGGCGCTCCAGCTCGCCGGCGGCCTCGACGCCGGCGGCCTTGAGACGGGCGTCGGCCAGTTCCAGGAAACGCTGGTTGCTGGCGTCCAGTGCCTTGGCGGACAGGTTCTCGAAGTGCTCGGCCATCCGCTCCTCGGCGTAGGCCAGTTTCTCCTCGGCGGCGCGGGCGCGGGCGATCAGGGCGCCCTGGCGGCCGGTCGCGAGCGCGAACCCGACCACCGCGCCGAGGGCCGTCCCGAGGGCCAGACCGACGAGCAGCGCGAGATCCATCCCTTCATCGTGACAGTGGAGGCGGGCGGTTCCGGTGCGACGCGCCGAGACGCACCCGGCACCGGACAATTAGACTCAGCGTTCACTTACATCCTCAAACCGGATGAGCGGTGCCGCCCGGGACCGTTCACACCCCCGCCGAGCGAGGAGAGAGAGCATGACCACCAGCACCGGTACGCGCAACGTCCGCATCGTGCCGAGGACGCGAACGGAACGACGGGTCGCCCGGAGGCTCGCGCTGGAACCCGGCGGCCCTCCCAGCGCGCAGGCCCGTCTCACGGGCCAGGCGGTCAGGGCCCTGGTGAAGGGGGTCTGGTCGTCCCTTCCCGACTCCGCGGACGGGCTGCTCCGCTTCCAGCGTGCGGCCGAGCTCGCGGCGGCTCTCCAGGCCGTACCGCGCGGTGTTTCCATCGCCCAGGAAGACCTCGGTACGTGTACGGCCGAGTGGGTGCGGGCCGGGGCGCCCGACGAGCGCAAGGTCTTCCTCTACCTGCACGGGGGCGGCTACTTCTTCGGAAGCGCCCGTCTCTACAGGCCGTCCACCTGGAGGCTGTCGGCGTCCACGGGACGGCCCGTCCTCGCCCTGGACTACCGGCTCGCCCCAGAGCACACCCCCTCGGACGCCCTGGACGACGCCCTCGCCGCCTACGACTTCCTCCTGCGCAACGGCTACGCGCCTCGAGACATCGTCGTCGGAGGGGACTCGGCCGGGGGCCACCTCACCCTCGCCCTGCTGCTGGCCCTCAAGCGGCGCGAGATCGGGCTGCCCGCCGCCGCGCTGTGCCTGTCGCCATGGGTCGACCTGCTGTGCGCGGCGGACTCGCACCGCCTCAACGCCCGCAGCGAGGCCGTCATCCCGGCCGCCAAGCTCGCCTGGCTCGGCCGCCGCTTCTGCGCGGGCAAGGACGAGGACGACCTCCTCCTGGCCACCCGGCACGCCGACCTGACCGGGCTGCCGCCGCTGCTCCTGGTCGCCAGCGGCAGCGAGATCCTCCGGGACGACACCCGCGACCTGGCCGAACGCGCCAGGGCCGCCGGAGTGACCACCGCGTACCAGGAATGGGACGGGCTCATGCACGTCTTCACGGTGTTCGCCGACTTCGTCCCCGAGGGCCGGGCGGCGTTCCGGCACGTCGCCGAGTTCCTCCGCACCGTCGAATCCTGAGCTCGCGGGCGTTCCGGGTTGACGGGACGTTCACCCGGCCGTCGTCCGCGTGTGGTCCGGCGGGCCCATAAACTTGTCCGCCGTGAGCCTCTCCATCGGAATCGTCGGTCTGCCCAACGTCGGCAAGTCCACGCTCTTCAACGCGCTGACCAAGAACGACGCGCTGGCCGCCAACTACCCGTTCGCGACCATCGAGCCCAACGTCGGCGTCGTCGGGGTGCCCGACCCCCGGCTGGAGCGGCTGGCCGAGATCTTCGGCTCCCAGAAGATCATTCCGGCGACCATGGAGTTCGTCGACATCGCCGGGATCGTCAAGGGCGCCTCCGAGGGGCAGGGGCTGGGCAACAAGTTCCTGGCCAACATCCGCGAGACCAACGCGATCTGCCAGGTCATCCGGGCCTTCCACGACCCCGACGTCACCCATGTGGACGGCGACACCGACCCGCTCCGCGACATCGAGACGATCAACACCGAGCTGATCCTGGCCGACCTCCAGACGATCGAGCGGGCCCTGCCGCGCCTGGAGAAGGAGGCGCGGACCAAGAAGGACAAGGACAAGCTCGCGGTCGTCGACGCGGTCGCCGCCGCGCAGAAGCTGCTGGACGACGGCGTCACCCTGTTCGCGGGCGCCGAGCGCGCCGGCATCGACCTGGCCCTGCTGCGCGAGCTGCACCTCCTCACCGCCAAGCCCTTCCTCTACGTGTTCAACCTCGACGAGGAGGAGCTCACCGACGAGGCGCTGCGCGCCCGGCTGCGCGAGCTGGTCGCCCCGGCCGAGGCGATCTTCCTGGACGCCAAGATCGAGGCCGAGCTGATCGAGCTGCCCGACGACGAGGCCCTCGAACTGCTCCAGGGCATGGGCCAGGAGGAGTCCGGCCTGTCGCAGCTCGTCCGGATCGGCTTCGCCACCCTCGGGCTGCAGACGTACCTGACCGCGGGGCCCAAGGAGTCGCGCGCCTGGACGATCCGCAAGGGCGACACCGCGCCCGAGGCCGCGGGCGTCATCCACACCGACTTCCAGCGCGGCTTCATCAAGGCCGAGGTCGTCTCCTTCGACGACCTGGTGGCCGAGGGGTCCATGGCCGCCGCGCGCACCGCCGGGAAGGTGCGCATCGAGGGCAAGGACTACGTCATGCAGGACGGCGACGTGGTGGAATTCCGCTTCAACGTCTGAGTCCCTCGCGGATGAGTCTGGCCGCGACGTCGTTCTACTGGCGGGGCTGCGCCGAGGGTGAGGCGATCGGCGCCGACCGTCCGATGCTCGAACTGTTGCGCAGCGGCGACACCGTCGCCATGGGGATCGCCCTGGACCACATCCAGCACTCGTGGGCGCTGTCGCGGTTCGGTGGGGACGTGCCGTACGAAGACCTCGCGGGTGAGGTCCTGGAGTGCGCCCGTACGTTGCTGAGACGGCCTCCAACGCCCGCGGCGCTCAGTCCCCAGACCGGAGAGGGCGCCAACCACGCGAGCGCCCTCAACGCGATGATGAGGCGCGGCGAGTACTGAGCAGTCGACCGCACGGCGGGGCGGCGTACACCGCCAGTGATGCGAGGGTTACGGTGATGTGTCGCGAAGTGGACACGATGCCGGATTCATTGGGAAGAAAGTGCGCGCCGCCGCGCCATGTGGTCATCAAGCACCATGGTGCTTGTCTCAAACCGTTCCTAAGGACTGTGCATGAGTTGCTCAGCCGCGCGCCCCGAACGGTCTTGGACGCACTGGTCCCCGGCGTACTCAACCCCGGGGCGGCGACACGCATCCTGTGCGTGGTCCGTTCCCGGGAGGCCGGTTCCCTGTGCGACCTGGCCATGTGGGCTCGACCAGAGGCGACGGGGAGGCCCCAGGCCATCACTCCGGTGGAAAGGGGGCCCCGCACGCTGACATCGAACCCGGCGTCCCAGATTGCGCTACTGAAAGTACAGGGACCAGCACAAACCGTCAAGCCGGATCACTTGGATTGCCCGCATGTTCACTTAACCGACCTCACAGGCGAACAGTTCGCACCCCCGTCCGCACGTCGTTCGGAGTCGCGGGTAGAGGATCGTCACCGTTTGGCAATCTGGCCCGTCGCTGCCGAGGTGAATCGCGTTATCCACAACCGCGTGCCGGGGCTGTGCTTCGTCCGGATGCGCTGGAACAATTGGCGCTCGTGGTTACGCTGGGCCCGGGGTGGGTGCAGGAGACGACCACACCCGTACACGACCAAAGGCACACATGACCGCGCCGACCGGGGGCGAGGCGCGAGCGGAGGCAGGATGGCTCGCAGGTCGGCCGTGCGACACGGCCGTGAGACCGCTGTGGTCGAGGAGGACGCGGTGACCGGCCGCGCGCTCGACCCGTCCGCCGACCCCTGGCGGGCGAGCGACGCCGACCGGCGGCGCGGGCGGTCCGGCGGCGGTTCGCGGGGCGGCGGCCGCTGGGGCGGCTCCGGCGGGCGCTGGTGGGTCTGGGTCGGACGCGCCGTCCTCTGGGCCGTCATCATCGTCATCCTCGTCAACGGGATCCGCGCGCCGTTCGAGCGCTTCACCGCGACCGAGACCCCGTCCACGGGCGCCCCCGCCGCCGACAAGGGCAAGGGCGCGGACTTCCCCACCAGTGCCGCGGGCGCGTTCGCGATGCAGTTCGCCAACGTCTATCTCAACTACGACCAGAAGAGCGCCGCCGGCCGCGAAGCGCAGTTGCGCACCTTCGTGCCCGATGGCGCCGACGGCCAGTTCGGCTGGAACGGCGTCGGCCAGTTGCTGGTGCAGTCGGTCCAGGTCGCCGGAGTCGACGCGCGCGACGCCAACAACGGCGTCGTCACCGTGCTCGCCCGCGCCCAGGACAAATGGCTCCGGCTGGCCGTTCCCGTGTACGCGAACAACGGCGCCATGGTCGTCCCCACCCGCCCCGCGCTGCTGCCGCCCCCGGCCAAGGCCGCGCCGCCGCAGCAGGGCGTGCAGGAGCGCGACACCGCCCTCGAGGGCGAGCTCGCGGCCATCCTGAACGACTTCTTCGACGCCTACGCCCGCAGCAACCAGGCGGCCCTGTCGCGCTTCTCCGACGGCGCCGTCATCGCCGGGCTCGCCGACTCGGTCAGCTTCGTCCAGGTCAGAGCGGTCGTCGCGCCCAGGGGAGAGGCCGGTAAACGCACGGTCACCGCCACTGTCGCCTGGGGCGTGCCCGGCACCGCCGGAGGCGGCGAACTCGAGCAGACCTACGAACTCGCGTTGGTGAAGAAGGGCACGACCTGGTACGTGAGAGACATACGCGGCACCACACAGCCGGGTGCGTCATGACGGGGCCAAGCCGTGACGGCGCGCCCTCGCCCCGTATCCGACACATCCGTCGACCCAGGAAGGTAGTCAGTCGATGCTGCACCACATGATGGCGTCGATTCCGTTCGAGGTCCTGGCGGCGCCGAACGACGATCTGCAGACCGATAAGCTGGCCGACTGGCTGCGGCAGATATTCGGCCCCCTTTTCCTCGTGATCGTCTCCATTGTGGCGATCTTCTTTCTGTTCACCCGCGAGATCACGCGGTTCGTTCAATTCATCGTGCTCGCCATCGGAATCGGGGTGGTCTTCTACGTGCCCAACATCATCGAGACCACGGCCAGGGCGATCGCCCGGGCCCTGGGAGTGGACTTGACCTGACCTCGGCACGGCGGTCACCGAGAGCAGGGGCGGCCCCGCGCGCCGGGGCCGGCAGGCGACACTGTGCTCGCACAGTTAGGGGAGTAGGGGCGTGGATCTACCCACGTACACGAACATATGGCGCATTGAGAAGCGGCTGTACAAGCTGTACGACCTGCGGCTTCCGATGCCGCTGCCGATGGTCCAGATCGGCGTGTTCGCCGGCGTGTTCGTGCCGTGGATCCTGCTGCTGCGCTTCGTGGGCATCCCGTTCGAGTCCCCGTGGCACGTCCTCTACATCGTCCCCCCGGGCGTCCTCACCTGGCTGGCCACCCGCCCGGTCATCGAGGGCAAGCGGCTCACCGAACTGCTCATCTCGCAGAGCCGCTACCTCGCCGAGCCCCGCACCTGGTGCCGGCTGACCCCCATCCGGGAGCCCCGCGAGGTCGTCGTCGTGGCCCGCGTGTGGCGCCGTCCCCAGGCCGCCGCCCCGGTCGCCGCCCCCGAACGCGCCGCGCTCAAGACCCGCCGCAGGGCGCGCAAGCAGCAGCGCCGCCCGGTGGTCGAGGAGGCCCCGGTCCCCGCGTTCGCCCCGTCCCCGGCCGTGGCGTCCGCCCCCCAGCCCCTCGCCGAGGTCGCCGCCCAGCGCGAGTCCGCCGGCTTCGACGACGCCCGCCCGGCCGCCCCTCCCGCCAAGCCCTGGCGCCGCACCACCCGCGACATCTCGCACGAGGAAGAGGCCCCGCGCCCGGCTGACCTGGAACACCCCCCGGCCACCCCCCAACTGGAACTCGGCGCCTCCGGAAAACGAGCCTTCGCCTCGGGCGTCCGCCGCCCGGGCGGCGCCCCGGAATTCTGGAAGGCCGACGACCAGCCCCCCACCGAAGCGCCACGTCCGGCCACGCCCGTCCCCGAACCGGGCGACAAGCGAGTAGCCGGCCAAAGCCCGGCCCCCCACCCAGGCGCAGCGCCCCCTCCCCCCGGGCACAACAAGCCGGTCCCCACCCCCCAACCCCCCAACGAGCCCATGCGCGGCTTCGAACCTCAAACGAACACCCCCCACACCCCCCCAGCGTTCGGCACCCCCCGCCCCGACGAACCCCCCGCCCCCGGCGAACGCACGGGCGGCGACCGTGCAACTGGCCTCGAGCCCAGGACGGACGCGGCCCCCGCGTCGGGTGCGCCCGGCGAGCATGCCGGTGCCGAGCGTGCGGGCAGCTTGGAGCCTCGAACGGACGCGGCCTCCGCGTCCGGCACGCGCGGCGAGAGCGGGCTTGGCGCCAAGCCGCGCACCGAGGCGGTGCCCGCATCAGGCGCGCCCGCTGAGCGTACGGCCGGCTCCGAGCCCCGGACGGACGCGGCCCCCGCGTCGGGTGCGCCCGGCGATCGTGCGGTTGGCGCTGAGTCCCGCAGCGAGGCGATGTCCGCGTCCGGCGCGCCCGACGAAAGCGCGGGCGGCGACCGCGCGGGCGGCTGGGAGCCTCGGACGGGTGCGGGCTCCGCGTCCGGCGCGCGCGGCGAGCGTGCGCGCGACGAGAGTGTTGGCGCCGAGCCTCGCGGCGATGTGGTGGCCGCGCCTGGTGCAGGTCGTGAAGGGGCGTCGACTGGTGCGGCGTTCGCCGGTGGCGAGTCTCCAGGTGGGGGCGCGTCGGTGCCGGAGGAGGGCGACAAGCGGGTCGCCGGGCGGAAGCGGACGCCGGCGCCCGAGCAGCAGGGTGCTGTGCCGCGTCCGGCTGCGGCCTCGCACGGTGCGGAGGGGCACGGCGAGGCTGTTCCGCGTCCGGGTGAGGGCACGCGTGTGCGGGGGAGCGCTCAGGAGCCCGTGGCCGGGCGTCCGGGCGAGGCGCCGCCCACGCGGCCGGACGTCCCGCAGCGGGCCGCGGCCACTCGGCCCGACATTCCGCAGCAGCCGAAGCCGACCCGGCCCGACATTCCAATGGTGCCCGGAGCGTTCGGGGCCGGGGGCGCCGAGCCGCAGCGGCCGGAGCAGGAGGCACCGCGCGAGGACGCCCCGCGCCTGGAGCCGCCCAGGCCCTGGTCCGAGGAGCTGTCCAAGCCGTCCCGCGAGGGTGCGGCCGACGCGCCCACGTGGCCGCCCGTCCCACAGCCCCAAGGGCAGCCGCCCTCGCGGGACGTCCAGCCGGAGGCGCCTGCGGCCGGGCACGCGGGCAGGTTCCCCATGTCGGGGCCGGCGCCCCGGCCGCCCGCGCACGAGGAGCCGCCGCCCGCGCCGTCGCGCGAGGTGCGCTCGGGTCCCGCGTCGCCGGTACGGCCGCGTCCGCTGCCGCCGCCCCCTCCCGCGCCGCCGTCCGAACCGGCGATCACCCCGCCCGGGCCCGAGCACGAGGTCAGCTCCGGCGGTCTGCGCCGGCTGATCCAGGCCGTCGGCGGCGGGCACGGCGAGGCCGACGCCGAGTACCAGCAGCGGCTGCAGCAGCCGTTCCAGGGCACCCGCCACATCGTCGTGCTCGGCTGCACCGGCGGCGCGGGCCAGACCGTGACCGCGCTCATGCTGGGGCACACCTTCGCCCAGCACAACGGGGAACCGGTCGTCGCGATCGACGTCAACCCCGGGCCGGGCGCGCTCGCGCGCAGGACGCGCAGCGAGACCAACGAGACGCTGACCGGCCTCATCACCCGCGCCGACCAGGTCAACAGCCTCACCGCGATGCGCCGCTACACCTCGCAGGCCAAATCGGGCCTGGACGTCATCGCGGCCGGGAAGAACCCGCTGCAGGCCCTCGACGACCGCGACTACGCGCTGGCCATCCGCACCATCGACCGGTTCTACTCGGTGACGCTGCTGGACGCGGCCGCCGCCGTGGTCGCGCGGGTGCTGCCGTACGCCGACCAGATCGTGCTCGTCGCGCCCGCCAGCGCCGACGCGCCGCGCGCGGTGGCGATGACGTTCGAGTGGCTGGACGGGCACGGGTACGAGGAACTGCGCTCCCGCGCCGTGACCGTCATCAACGGCGTCAGCCGCCGCAGCATGGACGACGTCGAGCAGGCCGAGGCGGTGGCCCGCGGCCGCTGCCGGGCCCTGGTGCGGATCCCATGGGACGATCACCTGAGCATGGACCGCGCCCCCCGCAACGAGCTCAAGTCCCTGCGCGCGCCGACGCGGCGCGCCTACCTCGCGCTCGCCGGTGTGGTCGCCGGCGGGTTCACCGTCGTGCCCGAGCGTTACCAGGAGCTTCAGCAGGAGCAGGAGGCCACCCGATGAGCGCGACCGGCACCCGGGCGGGCGTCATGACCGAGCGGAGCGAGGGCATGAGCGCGGTTCCCACCGGGGGGTCCGCGGTGACCGAGCGCGGCGAGGGCGCGAACGCGGCCCCCGCCGGGCCGACCCCCCGCAAGGAGGCGGCATGAGCAGGGCGTCCAAGACCGGCCGGCTGGCCGTGCGGTACTTCGACGACCGGGTGCTGCTCACCGACAACGCGGCCTGGGCGTACTTCCGGCTGCCGACGGTGTCGTACGAGTTCACCACCGGCGAGGAGCGCGAGGCCCTGGCCACCAACATCACCATCGCGCTGGCCGGGATCCGGATGCAGGACGCGGAGATCCACCTGCGGATCGCGCACCGCACCTACCCGGCGGCCGACTGGGCGCTGGCGCTGGACCGCACCTCCGACGGCGGGCAGGGCTGGCGGGAGTATCTGGAGGAGACGTACGCGCACGTCTGGGCGAAGGACTTCTGGACCAAGGAGGTCTACCTCGGCGTGCGGCTCGGCTCGCGCGGCGTCGGCGCGCAGTTCTCCGGCGGCGTGCTGGCGCAGTGGCTCGGGTTCTACAAGCGCAGCGAGCAGGTCCTCGGCATCACCGACGACGCGATCGAGAAGAAGGAGATCGCGCGGTGGACCGACCAGGCCGAGCGTGTCGGCCGGGCCCTGGGCGGCTCCGCCCTCTACGCGCGGCACGCCGCGTCCACCGAGGTGGCCTGGCTGTTCCAGCACGCGGTGACGGCGTCGCTGGCCGACCCGCCGCCGTCGGCCGTGCCGCGCCGCACCTGGGGCAAGGGTGAGATCGAGACGCTGGTCGAGGGCGCCATCCACAACGGCCGCTCCTACCTGCGCGTGGAGCAGCCCAACTTCAACGGCGTGGGGACGAGCGCGACCGCGGAGTCCTACGTCGCCTACCTCTCCTTCGCCCGCTTCCCGGACATGATGGCGTTCCCGGACGGGGAGCCCTGGTTCCACTACTGCGACGCGCTGCCGTTCCCGGTCGAGATCAGCTCGCGGATGAAGCTGATCCCGCCGGCGAAGGCGTCCAAGGACGTCTCCCGCAAGCTCGCGCACGCCCGCGACATGGACCAGCACATCCGGGAGGCGGGCGCGGAGGCGCCGATCGCGCTGGCCGAGCAGATCGACGCGGCGCGGATGCTGGAGCACGGCATCACCAAGGAGCGGCTGCCGTTCGTGTACGGCTGGCACCGCCTGATCGTGTCCGCGCCCAGCGAGGAGCTGCTGGCGCAGCGCGTGGACGCGGTCGTCGAGCACTACCGCGACATCAACATCGACGTCGTGAACTCCACCGGCGACCAGTTCTCCCTGTTCCTGGAGTCGCTGCCGGGCGACCGGATCCGCCTCAACGCGTACGCGCAGCGGCAGCCGCTGCGCACGATCGCGGGCGGGATGCCGGTGGCGACGGTCGACCTGGGCGACCGTCCCGACGACGACGGCGAGGGCTGGGTCGGCCCGTACATCGGGGAGACGCTCGGCCGGGCCCGCTCGATCGTGCACTTCGACCCGCTGGTGGCGGCGGCGCGCAACCGTCCCACCGCGGTCGCGATCACCGGCGAGCCGGGCGGCGGCAAGACGACCCTGGCGCTGCTGCTCATCTACCAGATGGCGCTGCGCGGCGTGACGGTCGCGGCGATCGACCCGAAGGGCGACGCCGAGTCCCTGGTCGAGCTGCTCAAGGCGCGCGGCCGCAAGGCGCGGATCCTGCCGCTGGGCTCGGCGGCGCCGGGGCTGCTCGACCCGTTCTCGTTCGGCGACGACCTGGCCGCCAAGAAGACGATGGCGACCGAGACGCTGCGGCTGCTGCTGCCGCGCATGTCGGAGGAGCGCGAGTCCGCGATGATCCAGGCGGTCGGCGCCGTCGCCAACGCCGAGCGTCCCTCCCTCGGCAAGGTCGTGGACCATCTGGAGGGCTCGGGCGACCCCGCGTCCAAGAACCTGGGCGCCGTGCTCCGCTCGATGTCGGAGATGCGGCTGGCCAGGCTCTGCTTCGACCCGTCCGGCGGCGAGCGGATCGACACCGCCGGCTGGACGACCGTGTTCACCCTGGGCGGCCTCACGCTGCCCGACGTGGCGATCTCCCGCGAGGACTACTCCTACGAGCAGCGCCTCTCGGTCGCCCTGATGTACCTCGTGTCCCAGTTCGCCCGGCGGCTGATGCACGGCCTCGAGCGGCGCATGCCGAAGGCCATCTTCCTGGACGAGGCCTGGGCGATCACCTCGACCCCGGAGGGCGCGAAGCTGATCCCCGAGGTGTCGAGGATGGGCCGCTCCCGCAACACCGCCCTGATCCTGGTGTCGCAGAACGCCGGTGACCTGCTCAACGAACAGGTGACCAACTGCCTCTCGTCGGTCTTCTCGTTCCGTTCGTCCGAACGCAACGAGGTGGGGAACGTGATGTCCCTGCTGGGGGTGGAGACCTCCGACGAGCACAAGGCCGTCCTGCGCAACCTCGGCAACGGCGAGTGCGTCTTCCGGGATCTGGACGGCCGCGCGGGCCGGATCGGCGTCGATCTGATCTCCGAGGAGCTGCGGCGCTGGCTGGACACCAACCCGACCCGGTCCCGTCCGGGTTCGGCCGAACTCACGGTTTCGGGGGCAGACGCCGCACAGGGTCGAGGTGGAGCCGGGTGAACACGAGAGGTCAGCCAATGAACCGTCCCCGCGTCCCGTCGCGAGGCGCGCTCGACCGTGCGTCAGCCCGGCGGTTGCAGCGTTCTCCGTCGGAGGGTCTCGACCGGTCGGTGCTCTCGGGGGCGCGCAGGCGTCCGCGCAGGGCACGGAGAGGCCGGTCGATCGTCCTGGCCATGCTGGCCGTCCTGTTCATGGTGGGGCTGTCCCCGATGGCGGGCGCCGGCCCGTTCGGCGGCGATCCGTGCCGGCCGGCGGATAATCCGGCGCCGGAGCAGTACGGGTCGGGGACGGACGGCATGATCAAGCCGCCGGACTATCCGAGCGAGCAGCTGCGGAAGACGCCGGTCGACCAGCTGACGTACTACGACCGGTACGGGACGGCCGGGCAGCACTGGTACGCGGTCGACATGGGCTGCGCGGACGCGATGGCGATGATGGGCAACGCGCTCGCCAACACCACGTTCACGCTGGTCCGGGCGATCGACCGGACCACGATCAGCGTGTACCAGGCGGCGGCGTCGGAGTCGCTGCTGGGCTGGCTGAAGAACACCGTCGACGGTGTGATCAGCGACATCGGGAAGACGTTCAACGCGCGGTACTGGTCGTGGGTGGTCATCCTCGGCGCGATGTGGCTGGCCTGGTGGGGGCTGGTGCGCAAGCGGGCCAGCAAGGTCACCGAGGGCGTGATCTGGATGGTCGCGGCGATGGTGGCGCTGATCTGGCTGGTGGCGCGGCCCGCGGACTTCACGACGCTGGGCACGAAGGTGTCGGAGGCGACCAGCGCGGCGTTCAACGCGGCGCTGCCGCAGAGCGAGACCAAGGGGACGTCCTGCATCCCGCCGCCCGCGGGCAAGTCGGATCCGATGAACTCGCCGAACGTGGACGCGACCACCCGTAACGCCAACGGGCTGTGGGTGGCGCTGGTCTGCAAGCCGTGGCTGATGGGGCAGTTCGGCACGACCGATCCCAACGCCAAGATCGTCAAGGACAACGCCGACAAGCTCCTGTGGTCGCAGGCGGTCGACCTGCCGGAGACCCATGGCGGGCAGAAGGTCGACCTGGCGAAGAAGGCGGACGCCTACAAGGACGTCGCCGGCAACGTCAAGGAGCAGCACGCCGGGGTCTATCCGCTGTTCCAGGGGAAGAACTGGACCAGCAGGCTGGCGGTCGCGTTCGGCGGGCTGTTCGCGGCCTTGGTGGCGGGGCTGCTGATCCTGGTGATCGCGATCGCGCTGATCGTGGTGAAGATCGCGTTCCTGCTGCTGCTGGTGGCCGGGCCGATCTTCCTCGGGATCGGCATCCATCCGGGCATCGGACGGGTGATCGCGATCCGCTGGCTGGAGCTGCTGCTGTCGATGCTGCTGAAACAGGCGGCATTGATCGGTGTGCTGTCGCTCTTGTTGTGGGCGTACGGGCTGATCCTCGGCGAGACGCTGCCGTGGGGCCTGCAGATCCTGCTGATCGCGCTGGTGACGGGCGCGGCGTTCGTGTACCGCAAGCCGTTCCAGCACCTGTTCTCGGCGGTCGGGTACTCGGCCGTGGGGTCGCGGGAGAAGAGCCAGGCGCAGCTCGACAAGTCGGTCATGGAGGCGCGCAAGAACACCACGGCGGTGGCGGGCGCGGTCGTGCCGGGCGCGGCGGGCTACCGGCTCTCGCGGCTCGGGAAGAACGACGGCAAGGGCGAGCCCGGTGCGGCGACGGCCGCCGACGGCACCGCGGCGTCCGGGACGGGCGTCGATCGGCGCGGCGGCGCGGCCGGGGCGGGCGAGGGCTCGTCGCCGGACGCGGCGCCCGTGCTGGCGGCCAAGCCCCGCGGCGGTGGCGTGGCGGCGGCGCAGGGCCGGTCGCGGCGGGGCGCGCCCCCGCTCAACCTGCCCCGCGCGGGCTCGCGCGGTGACGCGCGCGCGGGCGACGCGGGTGTGACGGCGGGCAACGGCAACGGCAACGGAGGCGGTGCGCTGGCCGGGGCGGTGGGCGGCGGCTCGTCCGGGTCCGGGAGCAAGCCCTCCGGGGCGGCGCGTCCCACCTCGTGGACGGCGCGTCCGGAGAGTTCCAACGGCGGCGGGTCGTCGGGCGGCGGGTCCGACGGCGGGTCCGGTGGCGGGTCCGGTGGAGGTGGCGGCTGGTTCGGCGGTGTCGGCGGCGGGCGGTCGTCGTCCGGTGACCGCGGCCGCGGCCGGGGCTCCGGCGGTCGCGGGGGCGGTTCGGCTCCGTCCCGTGGCCGCAGTGGCGCTCCGGCGCGGAACAGGCCCGATCCGGCCTCCGGTGTGCCGAAGCCGCGCGCGGGCGGGGCGGGCACCGGTTCCGGCCAGGCGACGGGCGGAGGGCCCGGCGGACGGCAGCAGCCGCCTCCGCTCTGGGGCCGCGGGGACAGCGCCGAAGGGCCGCCGATCCCGTTCTGGCTCCGTCCCGCCGACGGGGACGCGGATCGGGACGGCTAGATGAACCTGACCGACCGCCAACGCAAAATGCTGTTCGCGGGTCTGGTGGTCGCCCTCGCCGTCGTGGGCGTCTACCTGACCGTCGCGGCACCCGACGGGGACTCCGAAGGGGACGGGGACGCGCGCCCGTCCCCGGCGGCGACGGCGGGGCCGGCCGGTCCCGCCTCCCCGCCGCCCGGGATCTCCGGCTCGGTCTCGGCGGGCAACTTCGACCTCTACCGGCTGCTGCCGTTCTCGCGGCAGGAGTTCGCCACGGCCGCCGACCTGGCGCAGCGGTTCACCGCCGCGCAGGGGTCCTACCGCTACGACGAGGACCCCAAGGCCTTCACCGACCGGCTCGCGCCCATGGTCACCGAGGCGCTGCTCGCCGAGCTCCAGCGCGGCGCGGGCTCGCCCGGCCAGCTCGAGGAGCGCAGGCAGCAGCAGGTCGTCGCGCAGGCGTCGGCCACCCTCGACCGCGTCCGCGACGTCGAGGACAACTCGATCATCTTTCTGGTGACCGGGAAGCAGCAGGTCACCCGGGGCGGCAAGACGGCCCAGGAGAGCCAGCAGTACGCGGTGACGGTGGCGCGCGACGGGGGCTCCCTGCGGGTGTACTCCTTCGTGCCCGCCGACGAGGGCCAGGCGGGTGACACCGGATGAACCGGCGCAGGCTGCTGATCGCCGGGGCGCTCGGCGCCGTCGGGACGCTGTTCACCGCCCTCATGATCGTGCCGGTGCTGTTCGGCGCCAGCCAGTTCATGTTCGGCGGGGGCGGCGCCGGCAGCGCGGGATGCGTCGACACCACGCAGGCGGGGGCGCAGCCCGCCGAGGCCGGTGACGCCAAGGCCATCCCGGCCGACTACCTCGCCCGCTACAAGAAGGCGGGGCAGGAGTTCGGCATCCCGTGGAACGTCCTGGCCGCGATCGGGAAGGTCGAGACCAGCCACGGCACGTCCAAGCTGCCCGGGGTGAGCAGCGGCGAGAACTACGCCGGCGCGGGCGGGCCCATGCAGTTCCTGGACCCCACGTTCAAGGCGTTCGCGGTGGACGGCGACAAGGACGGCAAGAAGGACAGGTACGACCCCGACGACGCCATCCCGTCCGCCGCCCGCTACCTCAAGCACAACGGCGCCCCGCAGCGGATGCGGACCGCCATCTTCATGTACAACCACTCGTGGGACTACGTGAACCTCGTGCTCGACTGGGCCAAGAAGTACGTGGGCGGCGACTTCACGGTCGTCCAGTCGAACGGCGTCGAATGCCAGGACAACCAGCTTCCGGCCAACGCCAGTGGGCTCGTCCAGCAGATCATCGCGTTCGCCATGGCGCAGCGCGGCAAGCGCTACATCTTCGGCGCCAACGGCCCGGACGCCTGGGACTGCTCCAGCATTCTCCAGGCGGCGTACCGCACCGTGGGCATCGCCATCCCGCGGACCACCTTCGAGCAGTGGCCGTTCGGAGTGAAGATCAAGAAGGGGCAGGAGATTCCCGGCGACCTGGTGTTCTTCAACTCCGGTCCGGGGACGTCGTCCAACAATCCCGGGCATGTCGGGATGGTCATCGCCAAGAACAAGATGATCGTGGCGAGCTGCTCGACCTGCGTGCCCAACATCGGGGTGAAGCCGTACCAGAAGTCGGACTGGATCGGCACGACTCGGCCGCTGGCCCGTCCCGACATCCAGCGCAAGATCTCCGAACTGGCCGCCCAGCCCCAGCCCGGCGGCTGACCCGGCGGGCGCGGGGCGGGGTTGACTCTCGCACGTGAGGGTTTACGGTCGCGGCATGCGACTGCATGCTGTTCTGCCTGATGAGAGCACCGCCGCCGATCCCGGGCGCATCGTCGAGCTGGCCGTCCTGGCCGAGGAGCTCGGGTACGGAGGGGTGTGGCTGCCCGACCATCTGCTCCCGCCGGAGCCGTTCGGGCCGGTGTACGGCGGCGTCTACGAGCCGTTGATCACCCTGGCGCACGTCGCCGCCCGCACCTCCCGGATCCGGCTGGGCACCTCGGTGCTGGTGCTGCCGCTGCGCGACCCGTTCACGCTGGCCAAGCAGGTCGCCACGCTGGACCGGCTGTCGGGCGGACGGTTCGTGCTCGGGGTGGGGATCGGCTGGGACCGGGCCGAGTTCGCGGCGGTCGGCGCGGACTTCGCCGACCGGGCGGGCCGGACGGACGAGGCGCTGCGGCTGCTGCGGCACCTGCACGCGGAGGGCGGCGGGCCGTTCGAGGGGGAGCGTTTCGGGTTCGGCACCGGCGTCTTCGAGCCCCGTCCGGGCGGCGGGCGGGTCCCGGTCATGGTCGGCGGCATGAGCGACGCCGCCCTGCGGCGGGCCGCCCGGCAGGCGGACATGTGGCAGAGCGTCGACACCACTCCGGAGAACTTCGCCGTCCTCGCGTCGCGCGTCCGGGAGCTGGCCGGCCGTCCGCTGGAGGTGGGGGCGCGGGCCGGGTGGAGCGAGAGCCTGGCCGCCGAACTGCCCGCCTGGGACGAGGCCGGGGCCGACCATCTGGCGGTGCATTTCGAGGACGTCCCGGAGACCGCCGGCCGGATGAGGGAGCTGGCGGCCGCCGCGCCACCGCCCCGCTGACCGGTTCCTGCCGGGGCGGTGGCGCGGCGGGCGGTCTCAGCAGGTGAAGTCGATGTCCGAGAAGCTCTCGTAGTGGTCGGCGGTGTAGTACATGCCCTCGGCGCCCTGGTCGCCGGCCGTGACGATGCGGCGGGCGCCGCGGTCGGGGGAGCCGGGGGTCTCGACCGTGTACTCGTGGTAGTAGCCCTGTGGCTGGTCGGGCAGGAGGCCCTCGCGGTTCTGGAAGACCGTGCCGTCCTAGGGTGCGAATTGTTCGCCTGTGAGGTCGGTTGGGTGAGCATGCGGGTGATCAAGTGATCCGGCTTGACGGTGTGTGTTGGTCTCTGTACTTTCGGTAGCGCGATCTGGGACGCCGGGTTCGATGTCGGCGTGCGGGGCCCCCTTTCCACCGGAGTGATGGTCTGGGGCCTCCCCGTCGCCTCTGGTCGAGCCCACTTGGCCAGGTCGCGTAGGGAACCGGCCTCCCGGGAACGGACCACGCACAGGATGCGTGTCGCCGCCTCGGGGTCGAGTACGCCGGGGACCAGTGCGTCCAAGACCGTTCGGGGCGCGCGGCTGAGCAACTTATGCACAGTCCTTAGGAACGGTACGGGTACGGGCCGTCCTGGCCGTGTGGAACGCGCGCGTACGGCGCCGACCTCAAGGGGGTGAACCGCCGGTTAATCCGATCGACATCTCGCTCGCGCGTGGCATGCTGGCCGCGTGGAGCCCGAGATAAGGATCCGGATCGCCGACGAACTGCTGATGTTCCTGCCGGCCGCGCGCCGCCGCCCCAGGCAGGGGGTGGCGCATGGCGGGACGTCCACGCTGGGGCACATCGTGGAGTCCCTGGGCGTGCCGCTGCCCGAGATCGGCGCGCTCATGGTGGACGGCGAACGGGTCGAGCCGGGCTACCAGCCGGCGGCGGGCGACGAGGTGGCGGTGCTGGCCGTGCCCAGGCCCCAGCCCGTCCCGCTCGACGCGGGCGAGGTCGCGCCACGGTTCCTGCTGGACGTGCACCTGGGCACCCTGGCCCGCCGCATGCGCCTGCTGGGGCTCGACACCGCGTACCACAACGACATGGACGACCCCGCGCTCGTCGTCCAGGCCAACGAGGAGGGCCGGGTCCTGCTGACCCAGGACCGCGGCCTGCTGCGGCGGCGCGCGCTGTGGTTCGGCGCGTACGTGCGCGGCTCGCGCCCTGACGACCAGCTGCGCGACCTGCTGGGACGGTTCGCGCCCGTGCTGCGGCCGTGGACGCGCTGCACCGCGTGCAACGGGGTCCTGGCCACGGTGGGCAAGGAGGAGGTCGAGCGGGAGCTGGCCGACGGCACGCGCCGCAGCTACGACGTGTACGGTCGCTGCACCGACTGCGGCCAGGTCTACTGGCGGGGCGCGCACGGCGGGCACCTGGAGAAGATCGTCCACGAGGCGGTGCGCGCCGTCGCGGCGGCCCGTACCGGCGCGGACGGCGCCGGCCCTGAGGGCTCCGGCGCCGGGGTGCCGGAAACGCCGGAGAGCGCGGCCTCCTGAGACGCGGCCCGCGGCGTTCCGGCATGATGCCGGGCAGGGCAGGGCCGGGTGGAGAGGGGCTGGTTGCGATCAACGTTGTGGTGGGCGCGGCGATCATTTCCGGCGGGCGGCTGCTGACCGCGCAGCGGGCGGAGCCGCCGGAGCTGGCCGGGGGCTGGGAGTTCCCCGGCGGCAAGGTCGATCCGGGGGAGTCGGACCAGGACGCGCTGGTCCGGGAGTGCCACGAGGAACTGGGCGTCAAGATCGCGCTGGGGGCGCGGATCGGCGGCGACTGGCCGCTGAGCCTGGGCGGGGTGCTCCGCGTGTGGATCGCCGGGATCGTCGAGGGCGAGGCGAAGGCCCTGGAGCACCTGGCGCTGCGCTGGCTCGGCCCGGACGAGCTCTACGACGTGGACTGGCTCGCCGGTGATCTTCCCGTGGTGGAGGCCGTCCGCCCCTACGTGCCCGGCGGCGCCCCGGGCGGCTGAGCGAGCCCGGGAACGCCGCCGGTTCGCGGGTCACTCGATGCGGTTGGCCCCGGCGAAGTCGGAGCGGTCGGACATCTTGGAGATCTTGACGACGTCGCCGGTCCGCGGCGCGTGCAGGTACTTGCCATCGCTCAGGTAGATGCCCATGTGGTGCAGGCTGCCGCCGAAGTACACCAGGTCGCCGGAGCGCAGCTCGCCCTTGCTCACCTTGCGGCCCTGCCCGTACAGGTCGCCGGTGTAGTGGGGGAGGCCGGGCTTGCCGACCTTGCCGTAGGCCCAGACGACCAGGCCGGAGCAGTCGAAGCTGTTCGGCCCCGCGGCGGCCCAGACGTAGGGGCTTCCGAGCTTGCCGAGGGCCTTGCGGGCCATCTTCGCGGGGAGCCCGGAGCCTTTCACGGTGGCGCTGAGCCCGGTCTTGGGGTCCTTGGCCGTGGTGGTGGTCAGCTTGTCGAGCTGCCTGGTCACCTCGTCCACCTTGGCCTTGGCGGCCTGGCGGGCGGTCTCGGCCTGGGCGGCGGCCTGCCGGACCTGGGCGGTCCTGGCGGCGGCCGCGTTCCGCGCGCGGTTGGCGGCGTCGATCTGGGCCTGGAGCCCGTTGACGGCGGCGGCCCGGCTCTGCACCAGGTAGGCGGAGGCGGAGAGGCCGGTGGCGTCGCCGGCGCCGAACAGCATGTCGGGGCTGCCGGTCATGTAGTTCGCCGCGGCCAGGCGGCCGAGTTCCGTGCGGGCGGGCGCGGCCTGGGCCTGGAGCGTGGCGGCGGCCTTGGCGGCGGCCTGTTCGGCCTGCTTGGCCTTGCCGAGCTCTACGCGGGTCTTGTTGTAGCGCTCGGTGAGCTTCTCGGCCTCGGTGTTGAGGGCGTCCAGCCGCTTGCGCAGTTCGTCCTCGCCGGGGCCCGGCGCGCGTACGGGGGAGTGGACGGCCGCCTGTGCGGCGGCGATGGGGGTGCTGAGCGCAACGATCGCCAGAGTGGGCACGGCGAAGCGGCGCTTCCAGGGGACCGGAGTCAAACCGGTGTCTCCTCTCCTTGGCCGCCTACCGGGTTAGCTGACGGGTTCGGGCCAGGAGTCGCCCTACGGCGCACCCGGAAGTGTGCGCCGATTCACCCCGGGGGCCTGGGTCCCCGGTTCCCTCGCGGGATTCGGCGGTACGGCCGTCGTCCCGGGGGGCGGGACTTCCAACGACCGGATCTGCAGGAGACTACAAAGAGAGGGCAAAGTTCGCCAAATAGAGCAAATGTGACAGATGGGGCGGCGGTCCGGGGCGGAGAGGCCGTACGGCCAAGTAGACTCAGTAGGTCGCACGTCTGCGGCGGATCCCACCACTCTCACCCAAGGCGAGACCGCATGCCCATCTCCACGCGCGATGACCTCAGGAACGTCGCGATCGTCGCCCATGTCGACCACGGCAAGACGACGCTGGTCGACGCCATGCTCTGGCAGTCAGGGGCCTTCCGCGAGAACCAGGACGTCGACGACCGGGTCATGGACTCCAACGACCTGGAACGTGAGAAGGGCATCACCATCCTGGCCAAGAACACCGCCGTCCGGCACGCCGGGATGACCATCAACATCATCGACACCCCCGGCCACGCCGACTTCGGCGGCGAGGTCGAGCGCGGGCTGTCCATGGTCGACGGCGTGGTCCTGCTCGTCGACGCCAGCGAGGGCCCGCTCCCGCAGACCCGGTTCGTGCTGCGCAAGGCCCTGGCCGCGCGGCTCCCGGTGATCCTGGTCGTCAACAAGACCGACCGCCCGGACGCCCGCATCGACGAGGTCGTCGACGAGACCTACGAGCTCTTCATGGACCTCGACGCCGAAGAGGACCAGATCGACTTCCCGATCGTGTACGCCTCCGGCCGGGCCGGCCGGGCCTCCCTCGCCAAGCCCGGCAACGGCGAGATGCCCGACAGCCCCGACCTCGAGCCGCTGTTCGACGTCATCAAGCAGACCATCCCGGCCCCCTCCTACGACCCCGACGCCCCCCTCCAGGCGCACGTCACCAACCTGGACGCCTCCAGCTACCTGGGCCGGATCGCGCTGTGCCGGGTGCACTCGGGCGTCATCAAGAAGGGCCAGCAGGTCGCCTGGTGCAAGCGCGACGGCAGCGTCGAGCGGGTCCGCATCAGCGAGCTGATGATGACCGAGGCGCTCACCCGCAAGCCCGCCGACGACGCCGGACCCGGCGACATCATCGCGCTGGCCGGCATCCCCGACATCATGATCGGCGAGACCCTCGCCGACCCCGACGACCCGCGCCCGCTGCCGCTCATCACGGTGGACGAGCCCGCCATCTCGATGACCATCGGAACCAACACCAGCCCGCTGGCGGGCCGGGGGAAGGGCACCAAGGTCACCGCCCGGCTCGTCAAGGACCGGCTCGACCGCGAACTGGTCGGCAACGTGTCCATCCGGGTCCTGCCGACCGAGCGTCCCGACGCCTGGGAGGTCCAGGGACGCGGCGAACTGGCGCTGGCCATCCTCGTGGAGAACATGCGCCGCGAAGGCTACGAGCTCACCGTCGGCAAGCCCCAGGTCGTCGCCAAGGACATCGACGGCAAGCGGCACGAGCCGGTCGAACGGCTCACCATCGACATCCCCGAGGACCACCTGGGCGCCGTCACCCAGCTCATGGCGGTCCGCAAGGGCCGCATGGAGCACATGACCAACCACGGCACCGGCTGGATCCGGATGGAGTTCCTGGTCCCGGCGCGCGGCCTGATCGGCTTCCGCACCGAGTTCCTCACCGAGACCCGCGGCACCGGCATGGCCCACCACGTCTTCGAGGACTACGAGCCGTGGTTCGGCGAGCTGCGCACCCGCCCGTCCGGATCACTGGTCGCCGACCGCACCGGCGCCGCCACCGCGTACGCGATCATCAACCTGCAGGAGCGCGGCACCTTCTTCGTCGGCCCCACCACCGAGGTCTACGAAGGCATGATCGTCGGGGAGAACGCCCGCTCCGACGACATGGACGTCAACATCTGCAAGGAGAAGCAGAAGACCAACATCCGCTCCTCCACCGCCGAGGCCACCGAGACGCTGACCCCGCCGCGCCTGCTCACCCTTGAGGAGGCGCTGGAGTTCGTCCGCGAGGACGAGTGCGTCGAGGTCACCCCGTCCGCCGTACGGCTGCGCAAGGTCGTCCTGGACGCCAAGGAGCGCGAACGCACCCGAGCCCGAGCCAAGCGCGCCGGCTAGGAGTGTGGTCTGGGGGGAGGTGTTCACCTGGGGGGCTGTGTTGGTCCGGGGGGCCACCCCCCAGACCCCCGGGTCGGGGCGATCGGCCCCTTCGCTCGCCTGGCGGCTCGCTACGGGGCCGCCCACCCCGGCAAGGGGCTCCGCCCCCTGCACCCCCTGACCACCACCGAACGTGGACTTCAATCCCCACAGGTCAACGCACCACCAATGAGCCGATGGGCTTGTGCGAGGTCTTGGGCCCCTCAATTGCCCCTGCGGTGGTGATCGGGGGTGCGGTGATGGCTGTCGGGGGGTGCAGGGGGGCGGAGCCCTCCCTGCCGGGGGAGTGGGGGCCGGCCCCCACCGGGGTGACCGGTCCCGTAGCGAGCCCCCAGGCGAGCGCAGGGAGCGCTCGCCCCGCACCGGGTGGTGTGGAGGGTCGCCCCTCCACAATGAAAAGACCTCTTCTAGTTGAGCTGGACGGTGCCCGTCACGTCGGCGGCCAGGCGGAGCTGGTCGCCGTCGCGGAGTGGGGCTTCCACACCGCGCGGCAGGCGCTCGCCGTTCACGAAGGTGCCGTTGGTGGAGCCCTCGTCCCGGACCCAGGCGGTGCCGGACGGGTCGAGCCACACCGTGGAGTGGCGCCGTGACACGTTGTCGTACTGCGTGAACGTGCCCGCCACCGGTGACTGGCCCGCGTCCCGGCCCAGCACCAGGTGCTGGCCCACCGAGACCTTGAGCTCGCCCGTGGGGAACTGCACGCGCAGTACGGGGGTGCCCTGCTGCGGCAGGGGCCGCAGGCACGACTCGCACTGGGCCGCGGCCGGGTTGCTCAGCACCGCCTCGCAGTAGGGGCACATGTACGCCGTGCTGTCGGGGCCGGGCCGGTGCTGCTGGCCCTGGACGTCCGGCGGCAGCAGCGTCGCCTCGCGCCCGTGCGGCGGCGGCTGCATCGGTCCGCCCTGCTGCTGCGGCGGGTACGGGTTGTCCGCGGGGCCGGGAGGCGGCGGAGCGTACTGGTGCTGCTGGCCCTGCTGCTGGTCGTGCGCGGGTGGCTGCGGCGGGCCCCACTGGTCCGGTGAAGGCGGCGGGGGAGCGCCCCACGGGTCGGACTGCTGCCCGGGCCCCTGCCCCTGCTGCTGCCCGCCCTGCTGCTGGTGCTGCTGCGGCGGCGGCGCGTACTGCTGGTGGGGCTGCGGGGGCTGGTGCTGTTCGGCGGGAGGCTGCGGTGGCCCCCAGCCGCCTTCGGCTCCCTGCCCCTGCTGCTGCTGGCCCTGGCTCGGCGGGGGAGCGCCCCACGGGTCCTGCTGGGACGGCGGGCCGGGCTGCTGTTGCTGTTGCTGTTGCTGCTGCGGCTCACCGTACTGGGGCTGCGGAGGCCCGTACTGCGGCTGGGGCGGCCCGTACTGGTCCGCGGGGGGACCGTGCTGGCCGCCGTGCTGCGGCTGTGGCGGGCCGGGCGGCGGTCCGGACGGCCCAGGGGGGCCGGGCGGCTGGTGCTGGCCCTGCCCGTGCTGCTGCTGCGCCTGCTGTGAATACGGAGAGTCACCGAACTTGGGCTCGCCGAAAGGCGAGTCGCCGTAGGACGGCGGCGGCTGGTGCTGGCCGTGCTGGCCTTGCTGGTGCTGCGGCGGCTGTGGCGGGCCCTGGCCGTACGGGTCGTAGGACGGCTGGCCGTGCGGCTGCTGCGGACCGGGAGGCTGCGGACGCGGTGGCTGCTGACCACCGCCTCCGGCGCGCGCAAGATTGGCCCCGCAGCTCAGGCAGAGCAGATCGCCCTGCTGGAAGGGCTCGTCACAGACAGGGCATTTCAAGGTCGCCATGACACATCCCCCGCTCGTACCCCAGCGCGCTCCAGCGTCGTTGTGAGGTGCTCCATGTCACCTCTACGCGGGATCCCGATGTAGTACACCCGCCTTCCCTCCGGCCCTTCGTCCACGGACACCTGCACTCGGGGCCCTGCGTCTTCGTTTTCCTTAGCGGCATCGGCGCCGGTCAAGGCCCCGTATCTCGACTGCCCCAGCGGGGACAGCGGTACGACGCGCTGGTTGGCCGACCCCCTCCAGAGTAGAGAGCCACTCTGGGAGTGTCGCCCCCCAGGGTTCAGCCGATCGATGTACGGCCCCGTGATGACGGCGTCACATGACCCCAGGATCTCGCGTGCTTCTGGAGAACGCGAGAGCCGAGAGTAGACATATCCGCTGTAGACGAGAATGTCCAATGGAATCGTCTCATGGTGAGACTCGTCCCGCCACCTGCGGATACCGTGCACCAACGCGGCCAGCGCCCCCGGCTGCTGGAACGGCTCTCCGCCCGAGATCGTCACTCCTTCCACCGGTCCCGGCAGCGATGCCAGCCATCCCAGCACCGCCTCCACCGGCACTTCCTTACCCGGATCGGCGTCCCACGTGTCGCGGGACAGGCACCCGGGGCAGTGCAGCGTGCATCCCTGCGTCCAGATGCCCGCCCGCACGCCCGGGCCGAGTGTGGTCACCGGGTAGTGCGCCTTGGCGAGAAGCAGCCCCCGCCCCTCAGCGGGTGCTCCACCTCTCTCTACCTGGGATGCGGAGTTCGCCGCCGGAGTTCCGAAGTTTTGCCCGGGGGTGACGGAGGCCTCAGCGGCGGGGCGGGTGGGCTCCGTCACAGGAGGTCCAGGTGGACGATGCTGCCCTCGCGGCGGATCCCGGAGACGGTGATCCGCTCCTCCGGGACGAGGTCGCGGTCGAACAGCGCGCGCGCCAGGGGGTTGACGAAGTAGGACTCCAGCGCCATCCCGATGCCTCGGCCCCCCTTGTCCAGCTCGGTGGTGCACCACCCCCGCAGGGTCTCCAGGGGGTCGCCCTTCACCGCCAGCACCAGCCGGTGCTCGTCGGTCACCCGCCGGCAGATGTTCGCGAACTGGAGATCGAAGATCTTGTTGGCGGCCTCCAGGCCGATGAAGTCGAACACCACGATGTTGTCGCCGAACCGGTTGAGCAGCTCGGGCCGGTTCAGCACCTCGGTGAAGTGGTCGGCCACCGCGCCCTTGATCCGCGCCTCGATCTCGTCGTACGACATCCCCGGCGCGATGTTCTGGATCCGCGGCGCCGGCGGCGACGCCACGTCCGAACGCGCCGTGATGTCGCGGCCCTGGACGTACATCCCCAGGTTCGAGGTGAAGATCAGGATCGACTCGGAGAAGTGCACGGTGTTGCCGCGGCCGTCGGTCAGCCGGCCGTCCTCCAGGATCTGCAGGAACTTGTCCAGGATCCGCGGATGGGCCTTCTCGATCTCGTCGAACAGGATCACCCGGAACGGGTCCTCCCGGACCGCGTTGGTCAGCTCGCCGCCCGCCTCGTGCCCGACGTACCCGGGCGGGGACCCGATCAGCCGGTCGCCCGACCCCTCCCCGGAGAACTCGCTCATGTCGAAGCGCAGGTAGGCCGACTCGTCCCCGAACACCAGCTCGGTGATCGCCTTGGCCAGCTCGGTCTTGCCGGTGCCGGTCGGGCCGGCGAAGAACAGCACCCCGCGCGGCCGGCTGCCCGACCGGGTGGCCTGCGCGCCCGACAGCCCCAGCACCGCGCGCTTGAGGATGTCGAGGGTCTTGGTGACCGCCTGCGGCTGCCCGATCACCCGTTCGGGGACCTTGCGCTCGCCCTCCAGCACCCGGCGGCGCAGATGGCCGCGGCTCCACGGGTTGTCGAGCACGCCCAGCTTGTAGGTGCGGACCGCGTCCGGCAGGTCGGCCAGGTCGACGTTGCGCTCCTTGGCCAGCCGGGTCACCTCGATCATCGACTGCAGGGTGAGCCCGTCGGCCTGCTCGGCGAACGCGTCGCACGCCGCCGCCGCGACCGCGTCGCCGCCCACGTCGCTCACCCCGAACGCGCGGGCCAGCAGCCGCGCCGTCTCCTGCCGGTCGCCCAGATGCGGCCGCGGGATCGTGATCTCCCGGATGTTCTCGTTGTCGGCCGTCAGCCACGGCGGCAGGTCGCCCGGCCGCTCCACCAGCCACACGATCGGGTTGTAGAGCGGCTTGGGCCGGGGGCCCACGACCCGTACCGGGCGGGCGTTGCGCGACAGCTTGGCGCAGAACCGGAAGAAGTCGCGCTCGGCGGGCTCCAGGTCGGTGGGGGTACGGGCGATCCGCGACGCCGAGTCGATCACGAACGCGGCGCGCACGTTCTCCGACGGCCGCGCCACCGCCGCCAGATGCCGGGTCAGCGCCTCCAGGGACGGCTTCTCGTCCGCCTTGCGCTTGCCCAGCAGCTGCTCGGCCGCCTTCGCCGCCTCCTCCGACAGCTCGTCCCCGGTGTCGGGCAGCACCTGCAAGCCGTCCACCGGGTCGTACACGACCATGCAGGAGCAGCCACTGGAACGCAGCGACTCCCAGAGCAGGTCGCGCAGCGTCAGCAGGCGGCCCGGGCCCACCCCCTCCAGGGGAGGCGCCAGGAAGCTGTCGTAGAGGTTCCCCGACAGGACGTACTGGGAGTGCACGGAAAGGGTCGCGTCCAGCTCCCTGATGAACGGAGGCCAGCCCGGCAGCCGCCCCCCGAGGGTCGGCGAGTCGACGCTCATGCGCCCACCCCCTTCGCGGCGGCGGCGACCGGCCGCGCACGGACCGGCCCCGGCCCGGCGGTGGCCTGGCTGGCAGTCACTTCTCACGCTCCCGACGGCGTTCGCGTTGTCCGGCTCGCTTCCTAGTCTCCCCTGCCGTGCTCCCGCGGGTACCGTCGGTGACCGGCAACTCCTTCACACCCGGCGCCAGCCTCCAGGTGACCTCGGAACGGATCCCGGCGCCCTCCAGCCGCTCCCGGGCGGCCTCGAACGCCTCGCACCACTCCTGCTCCCGCTCCACGTCCAGCCGCCGGTCGTCCTCGTTGCGGGCCGGGCGGGTCCGCACCATCGCCGCCCGGACGTGCGCGGCGTCGTCCACCCGCATCCGCACGCTGTGATCGGGCCACGACCCGCGCGACAGGACGACCTCGCCGCCATCGGCCGTCAGCGTCTCGAAGCCCTCCTGGACCTCGTACCCCATCTCCTCGAACGCGGAGGTGATGGAGCCCAGCACGTACCGCCGCTCGGCCTCGGCCTGCTCGGCGGCGTCCCGCTCGGCCGCCGCGCGCCGCGCCTCGTCCCGCAACCCCTCGGTACGGCGGTTGGCCGCCTGGACCCGCAGCCGGACCTCGGTCAGCGCGCCCTCGGCCTCCTCCGGCGACACCGCCCCGGCGAGCAGCCGCGCCGCCTCGGCGACCGACCGGCGCTCCTGCTCCGGGACGTCGGGGAGGAGGCGCGCCAGGACCCGCTCCAGCGTCCGCTGGACGGCCTCCAGATCGTCCTGCTCCGCGTGGCGCGCCTCGCCGGCCGGGGACGTCCCCAGATCGGCCCGCAGACCCTCACCGGGGCCCTCCGGAGTGGCGAAGATCTCCGCCGCGACCCGGGCCGCGAGCCGCTCCGACAGCGCCCGCTCCGCCCCGTCCAGCGCCCGGTCCGTCTCGGCGCACCACGCCGTCAGCGCCTCGGCGGGCCGCTCGTCGAGCTCCAGCGGGGCGGGCAGCGGCACCTCCGCGCCCAGCTTCTCCCGCGTCTCCGCCAGCGCGGCGATCCGCGCGTTGCGCTCCTGGACCTGGCGCAGCGCCTGGTCGTACGACTCGGCCTCGGCCAGCGCGGCCGCCCGCGCCTCGGCCCGCCCGGCCGCCAGCGCCGCCAGCGCCTCCGCGCCGCGTCCCGCGAGCCCGGCCGTACGGCCGAGCGCCCGGTTCATCCCCAGGCTGAGGACGACCGCCGCGTCCAGCGCGATATCGGCCTCGACTCCGCTGCTCATCGTGTCCCTTCTTCGTGCGGGCCCGCCGCCCCCGCCAGGGCCTTGCGCTCCGCTTCGGCATGGTCCCGCCGCCACCGGTGCAGCCGCACGCCCGCGGCGACCGCGTGCGCGGCCGGGCCTGCGACCAGCACCAGCAGCCACAGCAGGCTCGCCACCGAGGTCACCGCGGCCATCAGCAGCAGCAGGATCAGCAACGGCACGGTCACCCCGAGCAGTAGCAGGCCGCAACCACGCCGGCCGGTCCGCTGGGCCGCCCCGGACATTGTCTGCGACGCCTTGGCCAGCCCGCGGCCACTCGCCCCAAGGAAACGCGACAGCCACGACCACGGGCCGTGCGGCAGGTAGTCCTCTCCCTGCGCGCGCGCCAGCACCACCTCGCTGCCGCACTGGACGGCCCACGCGAGGAAGGAGAACACCAGCAGCACCCCTAGAGGCACCCCAGACGACCGCTGGAAGCCCCCAACGGAACTCGTGCCGCTCCCATCCCCGCCGCTGAAAAGCGCACCGACCACCAAGCTCCCCAGGAGCCACAGGGCCAGCAGAGGCAGCGACCAGACGACCGCCCTCCGCACCGCCCCGCCCTGGCCCGCCAGGCGCCGCCGTTCCCGCTCGGCCCACTGCCGGCGCGCGTCGTCCGAGCGCTGCTCGGCCGCACGGCGATCCCGCGAACGGGCCTCGACCTCCAGGACGGCCTCAGGCGCCGCCCTCGCCACCGCCAGCAGGCGCAGCGGGTCGTCCCCGGCGCCGTCCGCGATCCACTCGAACCACGGGACCCGTTCGGTGACCGACGCCCGCGCCCGGGCCGCCGCCGCGGCGATCCGCTCCCTGGTCTCGGCTGGACGCGCCGCCAGGGCCAGCAGCGTGAGCAGCACGACCGGTGGATCGTCCACACCGGGGGACCCGGCCGAGGACGCTCCACCCGCGTCGGGAATCAAGGTCGCCAGCCTGGGCGGGGTGGCCTCCTGCTCGCGCAGCCAGCGCGCCAACTCGTTCCACGCGCCGACATGCGCCCGCCAACGCTCGTCGACCCGCTCCAGATCCCCGCCGCCGTCGAAACCCGCCAGCGCGGGCAGCAGGCGCCGCTCCCACAACTCCCGGCCCAGACGGCACGCCACCTCGTGATCGGGATGCCCACGATCACCGGCCAGGATCGGCATCGCGGCCAGATCATCGGCCGTGACCCGCCGACCGAGATAATGCGGCGGCAGCTCCGGATCGAGCCACCGCACCAGATGCAGCAACTTCACATCGGGAGGGAAGTCCCGCGACAGGTAGCCGTCGACCAGCCCGATACGGCTGTCGTCCGGAATCGCCGCGAGCCATTCCCGCAACGCCCGGAACGCCTCCCCCGACTCACCCCGCCCGAAGAAGAACGACGCCGCGGCGTCCCACCGTGCCACCAGCGCGCGCGCCAGCTCACCCCGGTCGTCGAAACGCCGCCCATCGAAAGGCACCCCCGGCCCGCGCGGCGGCGCCTGCTCCTTGACGACCGCCGGGGCACCGCCGTCCAGCCACTCCGCCACCTGCGCACCGGCCCACCGCCTGCGCGGATCCCGCGTGAGCAGCCCCTGGCACACCAGCCGGACCCGGGCATCGGCCACCTCGTCCACCGGCATCCCGCGCGTCGCCAGATGGTCCACCACCGCCGTCTCGCTCAACCCCGCGAACGGCGCCCGGCCCGTCGCCAGCTCGCGCACGATCATCCCCAGCGACCACCAGTCGCGCGCCGGGGACACCTGCCCCGACAGCGACTCCGGCGCCGCGTAGGCCAGCGTCCGCGACGACGACGCGAACATCACGCTCTGGTCGATCACCTTGCTGAGCCCGAAGTCCGCGATCGCCAGCCGCAGCGGATCGGCGGCCAGCACGAGCACGTTCTCCGGCTTCAGGTCGCGATGCACGATCCCGGCCCGGTGCAGCGCCTCCAGACCGTCCGCGAGCTGCGCCACCACGGCCGCGGCGTCCAGGCCGGGGCTCCCCATCAGGGCCCGCAGGTTCCCGCCCGCCGCGTACTCGGAGACCTCGTAGTCGCGGCCCTCGGCCTCACCGGTCTCCAGGATCCGCAGCACGTGCCGCGACTCCAGCGCCGGAAGCTTCGCCCACACGTCCCGGTCCGCGTGATAGCCGCGCCGGAACAGCTTCACGACGTACTCGCCGCCGCCCGCGTCCCGCACCAGCAGCAGATCGGACTCCGCCCCCTGGACGGGCAACTCCGCCACCACCGCGAACCGCTCCGCCAGCACCCCGGGCAGCCTCAGCAACGGGGAGGCGGCCGCAGCCGCCCCGCCGTCCCGCCGGGTCTCCCCGGGCCGCGGCCCCGGAACATGCGGGTCGCGACGGGTCACACCAGGGTCCCGCCGGGTCGTACGCGGCAGAGCGTCCTCTCCCGGCTCCTCGTCGAAGTCGCCCACCTGTACAGCCCCGTCTATGTCGCCCGCTTCGACGCGAGCCTAACGCGCCCCTCTAGATCTTGTCCTTGATGACCCGGAGGTGCTCCACTCCCTTGAACCGCACCACCACCGCCTCCATGAGGATGCGCACCATGAGCAGCTCGAACAGCCAGACGATGGGCGTGGCGACCGCCATGATGATCCCCCACGCCCACCAGTCGTCCCAGGTCGCGATCCACAGCCCGAGCCCCAGGAAGATCAGGCACTGGAGGGTGATCAGCAGCAGCGCCATGATGTAGCACAGCCTGATGAGCTTCGGCGTGACCAGGTGGTTGAAGTTCGCGTCCAACAGCGCCCCGAACAAGCCCTTCTCGGTGCGCTGCGGCGGCGTCCACTCCTGGTGCTCCCGCTGTCCCGGCGGAGGAGGCGTTCCCATCGGCCCCTGACCCATCGGCGCCTGCCCCGGTTGTGCGGGCCGCGGGTCCGGGACGCGCCCGGGATGCTGCGGAGGCGGCGGCCCGTACGGGCCGGGCGCCTGCGCGTGCGGCGGCTGGCCGCCGGGCTCGGAAGGATACGTCATCGCCGTCGTTCTCCTCGGGCTCGTCGAGAGGCACACCTGCGGGCGCAAGCCCGACCTTAGAACGATTCCCGCCGAAGCGTGGTGACGCGCGAGTGAGTGTCCCGATCCCCGCGCACGACGCACTGGCCGGGGCCGCCCGCTACTTGCAGAGGTTCTGGTCGGGCTTGACGCCGCCGTTGATGTTCTTGATGGCCGGAGGCGTCAGATGGACGCCGGGCTTGCCGATGACCAGCCGCACACCGTCGCCCTGCGCGCCGGCGTCCGCGGACAGCATCGCGTTGGGCACGGCCTGCGCCAGCGCGGACGCCTGCGCTTCGGCCGACGGCCCGTACACGATCCGGCTCTCGGGGCTGTCGGACGCCTTCTCGACCTTCTTCTCCACCTTGAAACCGCGCCGCCCGAGCTGGTTCACGATGCGCTTGACCAGCTTGTCGTCGCCGCCCGCGTCCACGACCGTGACCTTCACCTTGTCCGGGCCCGGAAGGGCCTGCTGCGGCTTGGCGGGCTTCACCGGTTCCGCGGGCAGGTCGTTGTCATGCCGGATGGCCTCGAACAGCGGCTTGGCCTGCTCGTCGTTCCACTGGACGCGGTTGGGGTCAGGCGCGTAACGCTCCACCGGGACCGTGACAAAACGCACCTGCCCGGCGCTCATGCCGCGCAGCCCGTCCGCCAGCCTGCGCATCGAGTCCAGGTCCAGGTCGTCGTCGGTGGTCATCGACTTGGTGGCGGCCTTGAGGAACTTGTAGGTCCTGGCCGGGTCGGTGAGGATCTCGCTGCTGGTGGCCTTGTTGACGACCGAGGCCATGAACTTCTGCTGCCGCTCGATCCGTTCCAGGTCCGAACCGTTGCCGAGCGAGTACCGGGCCCGCACGTACCCGAGGGCGTCCTCACCCTTGACGGTCTGCTTGCCCGCCTTGAGGAACAGCTCCGCACGGGGGTCGTTGACCGGCTTGTCGACGCAGATCTCGACACCGTCCAGGGCGTCCACCATGCGCTTGAACCCGGCGAAGTCGACCTGCACGAAGTGGTCGATATGGATGCCGGTGAGCGTCTCCAGCGTCTTCCACGTACACGTCGGACCCGCGTACGCGAAGGCGGAGTTCAGCATCCCGAACTGCGCCGGAACGGTCCCGCCCTTCTCCTTCTTGCACGCCGGGATCTTCACCATCGAGTCGCGGGGGAAGCTGACCCCCACCGCCTGGTCCCGGTTGGGCGACAGGTGCAGCACGATCGCGGTGTCGGAACGCGCCCCCGTCATCCCGGCCGCCGCGCCGTACCGCGCGTTGGCGCCCTCACGGGTGTCGGAGCCGATCAGCAGGATGTTCAGCGACTTGTTGAGCTTCTTCGGACGGTCGGTGCCGAGCTGCGCCTTGGCGTCCTTCTGCTCGATGCCCCCCATGATGTCGAAGTACAGCCCCGCCACCCCCGCGCCCGCCAGCAGCACGAGCGCCGCGGTGCCGATGGCCGTACCCCGCAGGACCTTCTGTTTCCTGGTACGCGCCTTGCGCTTGCGTCCTCCGGTCTTCGTCGCGGATCCGTCATCGCCGGCGGGTGCGGGTGCCGCGTCGCCGCCGTCAGGGATGCCGGCGTCCCCCGCGAGGTCATCGCGTCTGGGCTCGTTCTCGCTCATCCGGTCCCGTCTCGGGCAGGCCCTGTCCAGGGCGGGGGGTGGTCTGAGGATTCGGTCAGTTTAGGCAGGATGCTCATGTGGTGGGAGATCACGACCTTCCAATGGTTGGATGCGCAACCCCCCCCAAACCGTTGCCAAACTCACCAGATCCCCCTGTGATCCACACGACCCCACCCCTACGAACCCCGCTCGAACCCACCCCACCTCTCAAGCCCGCCCCCCACCCCGAACCCCTCCATACACACCCCCGGCGCTCTGTGTCCCGCGTATCTACTCACCGCGAACTCGCCTGGTGGTCGGACCGGGTAACGCCCTCAACGGGTCTGTCCAGTTAACGGTGTGACTCGATATTGCTGAGGTCAGCTGCCGGCGGTGGTGAGGCGGCCTTCGAAAGCGATGTCGAAGGCGTTGAGGGCGGCCTTCCACCGGGCGATCCAGCGTTTGCGGCCGGTGCCGGTGGGGTCCAGGCTCATCACCGCGAGGTAGACGCACTTGAGGGCGGCCTGCTCGTTGGGGAAGTGCCCGCGGGCCTTGACCGCGCGGCGGATCCGGGCGTTCACCGACTCGATGGCGTTGGTGGAGCACACCACCTTGCGGATCTCGGGGTCGAACTGCAGAAACGGCACGAACTCGGCCCAGGCGTTCTCCCACAACCGCACGATCGCCGGGTACTTGGCGCCCCAGGTCTCGGCGAACTCCAGCCACCGCTCCATCGCCGCCGACTCGGTCGGTGCCGTGTAGACCGGCTTGAGCGCCTTGGCGATCTTGTCCCAGTCCTGCCGGGCGGCATAGCGGAAGGAACCGCGCAGCAGATGCACGATGCACGTCTGGACCAGGGCCTGCGGCCAGACGTGGGCGACGGCGTCGGGCAGCCCGGTCAGCCCGTCGCACACCACCATGCAGGCGTCGTCCACGCCCCGGTTGCGCAGCTCGGTGAGGACCTGCAGCCAGTACTTGGCGCCCTCACCGCCGCCGTCCCCGGCCCACAGCCCCAGGATGTCGCGGGTGCCCTCGGCGGTGACCGCCAGCGCCACATAGATCGGGCGGTTGGCGACCTGCCCGTCGCGGATCTTGACCTGGATCGCGTCCAGGAAGATCACCGGATACACGGGGTCGAGCGGCCGGTTCTGCCACTCGATCATGCCGTCGATGACCTTGTCGGTGATGGTGGAGATCGTCTGCTTGGACACCGAGGCGCCGTAGACCTCGGCCAGGTGCGCCGAGATCTCGCCATGGGTGAGGCCCTTCGCGCTCAGCGACAGCACCATCTCGTCCACCCCGGTCAGCCGCCGCTGCCGCTTGCGGACGATCTTCGGCTCGAACGTGGCGTCCCGGTCCCGCGGCACCTCGATCTCGACCCGGCCGACCTCGGTGGTGACCATCTTGGAACGGTGACCGTTCCGGACGTTCCCGCCACCCTCGCCCGTCCGTTCGTGGCGGTCCCGGCCCAGGTGATCGGTGATCTCGCCCTCGAGCGCCGACTCCAGCACCCGCTTGGTCAACTCGGCCAGCAAGCCCCCCCTCACCGGTCAGCTCCAGGCCCTGCTCGCGGGCCTGGGCCACCAGTCGGCCGACCAGCTCCTGCTCGACCGCGGCCGTGGTCGGCTTGTCGGACTCGGCCACCACAGCCTCCGTGCTCGTTCCGGTTGTCATGTGTCACTCCATGATCAGGAGTTACACCGAAAACCGTACAGTCCCCCCTCAACGCGGCGCTGAGGCCGTTGGTGGGGAGGTGCACGGGCGGGACTCACGAAGGTTGTGCTGGTGGTGGTGAAGTCGGGGCCCTCCTGGAGGGGGCGTGTGAACAGCCTGCTTGTGCTCTGCGGCTTTGGCGGGGGTGGTGATTGTGCGGATCCGCTTGTCGTTCCTGATCTTGGGGATGTGGGGTTGGGGGTGGCAGGTTGTTCCGTAGGACGCCGCGGTGTGCAGGTGGTGGAGTGTCGCCAGGTGTCGGGTGTCCTTGGGGACGTAGCCGTGGGCGGCTTGTGGGGGAGGGTGTTGGGACGCCGCGTGTTGTTGGGGGTTTTCGTACGATCGGTGGCGTGAGTGAGGGGTGGGTGATCGGGGAGCGGTTCGTCATGCTCGACCGCATCGGGGTGGGGGGATCGAGTCGTGTGTGGCGGGCCTTCGACCGGCACCGGGGGGAGTACTGCGCCGCCAAGCTGGTGCGTCAGACGGGGACGTCCGTCAGGTTGCGCGTGGTGCGGGAGCGGGCGCTTCGGCTTGCGCATCCCCATGTCGTGACGCCGTACGCGTGGTATCCGGCGGATGAGGACGTGCTCCTGGCGATGAACCTGGTCAGGGGTGGTTCATTGGAGACGCTGCTGGGGGACTACGGCCGTCTGCCCGCCGCGTACGCCGCCGAGTTGCTGGACCAGTTGCTCACCGCGTTGGGGCACATCCATGGCGCCGGGGTCGTGCATCGGGACGTCAAGCCCGCCAACCTGCTGATGGAGCCGAGTCCGGTCGGGGCACCGCATCTCCGGGTGGCCGACTTCGGGATCGCGTTGGGGGACGACGGCATGCGGTTCACGACGACGGGTTTCACGGTGGGCACGCCGGGCTACCTCGCCCCCGAGGTGCTCGACTGGAACCGTCCTGGACCCGCGCAGGATCTGTACGCCGCGGGAATGGTGTGCTGGCGGATGCTGACCGGGGCCGGTGATCCTGAGCCGCGCCAGAGCGTCGGACCGGCGCCCGCCGGTGTTCCGCACGGATTGTGGCGTGTTGTCGAGCAATTGTGCGCCGATGATCCCAGGGATCGGCCATCGGGCCCCGATATCGCGCGTCGTGAACTGGCTTCGTGTGGCCTTTCCGTGGAATTTCCCGCGAGGACGTCTGATGGCGAGCCGCTACAGATCTTCGATCATCTGGGATCGCCTCCTTCGCATGTTTAGGGGATCGTTGTTTTGGCGTGAAGGCCGATGGGCTGTGGGGGCGTTTTGGTTCAGGGTCTTTTTTGCGGGGCTGTTGGGTCAGGTTCGTTTGGCGGAGATGACCACGCGGCGGTTCTTCGCGCGGCCTTGCGGGTCGTCGGCGCCGTCGGGGGTCGTGTTGGCGGCGACGGGCTTGGTCTTGCCGTAGCCGGTGGCCTTGAGTCGGGCGCGGTCGATGCCACCCTCGGTGGTTAGCCAGTCGAGGATGGCCCGGGCGCGTTGTTCGGACAGCCGCCGGTTGGAGACCGGATCGCCTTTGGCGTCGGTGTGGCCGTCGACCTGCACGGAGGCGCCGGAGGGCACGTCGCGGTCGATAGAGTCGGCGATCTTCCGTAGCTCGGCGGCGGCCTCGGGTCTGATGTCGGCGCGGCCGAAGTCGAACAGGACATCGGCCTCGATGTTGTAGGCGATCGAGCCGTCGCCCCGGAAGACCTGACTCCTTCCGGCCGTGTAGGCCTTGAGGGACGCGGAGGGGACGCTCACGGCCGGGATGCTCACCGCGGGCGCGCTCACCGCCGGCACGGTCACGGACGGGATGCACTCGCCGGCGCTGTTGCAGAGCCGGGCGCGGAAGGCGGAGCCCCGGTAGGCCGAGCCGCGGTACACCGACGAGCGGTAGGCGGAGCTCCGGTAGGCCGACGAGACGTACTCGCCCTCCTGGGACGGTCTGAGCTGGCATACCTCGTCGACCCGGACGCCGTCGACTCCGACCGCGGGCGAGGTGACGGCATTGACCCGGATCGGGTCGGCCTTGATGCCGCCTGCGTCGATACCGGGGAGCTCCACGCCGGGGATGCTGACGCCGGGGACGCGGGTGCCGGGGATGGAGACGGCGCTGAGGCAGCCGCCGGGGGCGGGTCTGATGTCGACGCACTGAGCGGGGACGCGCTGGACCGGGATGTCCACCCCGGGAACGGCCACGGCGGGGATCTTCGCGCCGCCGATCGTGGCCTCGGGGATCCGTACCGGGTCGGCGTGCACGGCCGGGATCTCCACGGCCTTGATCAGCGGGCCGTTCGGGCAGGAGGCGGGCTCCGGAGCGGCAGGGGAGGACGGCGGCGCGGCGCGGGACGCGGAGGCGGGGGGTTCGGCGGGTGCCTGTGCGGGCCCGCCGCAGGCGGAGGCGAGCAGGATGAAGGCCCCGAGCAGCGCGATCAGAGAGGTCGTGGCGAGGGGCCTTCCCTTGAGCGGATGTCCCATGGGCGTCAGCCCTTCTGGAAGGTGATCTCGACGCGGCGGTTCTTCGCGCGGCCCTCGGGGTCGTCCTTGCCGCCCTTCTCGTTGGGCGCGACGGGTCTGGTCTCGCCGAGGCCCTTGGCCTGGATGCGGGACGCGGACGTCCCGCCCAGGACGCGGGCCAGTTCGGCCTTGACCGCCTCGGCCCGCCGGGCGGAGAGGGCCTGGTTGTAGCCGGGCTCGCCGAGCCCGTCGGAGTGGCCCGAGACCTCGATGGTGCCGGTGGACCCGCGCAGCCGTGGCGCGAGCCGGGCGATCCGGTCACGGGCGGCACCGGTCAGCGTCGCCTGGTCGAAGTCGAACAGCACGTCGGCGGAGATGCGGACGGTCACCTGACCGCCGCTGGTCTCCTCCGACTCCAGGGGCTGGACGAACTTCGCCGGGTCGATGTCGTGGACGTACCGTGCGGTGTGGAGCGGCCGGACGGACTCGTCGATCCTGGAGTCGGGGACGTCGGGATCGGCTCCCGCCACACCCGGGACGCCCAGGACGAGGCCGAGGGCGGCGGTGATGATGATCGGGCGGCGCATGGGGCGGTCACCGTCCGACCGGGACGTTGCGGAACAGCGGCCACGAGCCGTACTGGACGTCCAGCGCCTTCACGTTCTCCGGGGGCGCGGCGAAGGTGTAGGTCAGCAGGCCGGGCTGGTTGTTGCGGATGTCGGTGAAGATGTCGTCGGTCTGCAGTGCCTTGCCGCTGGAGTCCCGCACGACCACGTACCGCTTGAGGTTGACCGGGTCGAGCAGTGAGGCGCCGATGGCGTGCCTGCCGTTGAGGGCGTAGGGGCTGGGCCCCTGGTCGGAGTGGTCGGCCGGGACGTGCGGCGTGAGCCGCACGGTGAGCGTGGCCAGTTTTCCCCTGACCTGCAGTCCCATGACGGCGATGTCGATCTTGGCGCCGTTGGCGATGGGGGTGTCGAAGGTGGCGCCGACCACCGGCCGGCCCGTGGTGTCGACACCGGGTCTGCCCGCGGGCACGTCGGTGCCCTCCCGTGCGGCGCCGTCCGATCTCTCGGCGGGCTCCCCGCCCCCGGGCAGGGACGAGCAGCCGGCCAGCAGCGCGGTCACAGCCGCGATCGCCGCCGTGTGGTGCCTGATGTCCATGCGCGTCGTTCCTCCTTCGCGATCGCGACCCCCGTCGGGTCGTGCCGTCACATGTGCAAACTGCGTTCGCCGTGGCACCATGAGGTGAGGCGGGTCGGTGCCTTGTGCATCTGAGAAGGTACTATTTGCAAGTGTGAAGAGTCAAGGGGGTTGGCGTGGGCGTCGCCGAGGACACCGTGGCGAGGAACCGGGCGCTGCAGACGGAGTGGTACGGCGAACCGCTCGGCGACCGCTTCCGGCGGCTGCTGGACCGTCTGGAACTCTCGCAGTCGGGGCTGGCCGGCGTGCTGGGCCTGTCGCCGCCGATGCTCTCCCAGTTGATGTCCGGGCAGCGGGCGAAGATCAGCAACCCGGTCGTGCTGCACCGGCTCGGCCTGGCCGAGGAGTTCGCCGCCGACCCCGGCTTCGACGCGCTGCCGGCCGCGGAGGTGAAGGAACGCCTCCGGCGCATCCGCGGCGAGTCGGCGAGCACGACGTCGGGGGTCCGGGCGGCGACGGAGCGCGTTCCGGCGGAGTCGCCGGTGCGGGCGCTCCAGTCGCTCCTGCGCACGGTCGCGTCCGCGAACGAGATCGAGCACGCCGCCAGCATGATCGACGTCTCCTATCCGGAACTGGCCGAGGTCCTCCGCATCTACGGCAACGGCCGCACCAGCGAGGCGGAGGCACACCTGGCCCGGACCCTGGGGCGCTGACCTCCGTCCGCCATCACCCGAAGGCGCCGGGCGGGATGAGGAGGTTGCGTTCGCAGGTGTGAACGTTGCGGCGCCCTGAGCGGGTTCTGCCGTCGCCGGGGACAATCACCCGCGAGTCCGACTAGACGGTTCTGCCGCACCCGTCGGGGGCCACGTTCAGGGACGGTTCGCCGCGTCCGCTGGGAGACGTACCCGCAGCTACCGGGATCGTCCGCTGCGGCCGCCAGGACGGTTCGCCGTGTCTGCCAAGACGGTCCGCTGCAGTTCGCCGCGTCCGGTGGGACGGGTTGCTGCGGCTGTTGGGGCGGTTCGCCGCGTCCCGATCGGGAGATCCGCGGCTGCGGGGACGGCCGCGTCTGGCGGGCGGGTTCGCCGTGTCTGGTGGGTGGGGCCCGCGTCTGGTGCGTTGGGGCGGGGCGCGTGTTCTGAGGGTGGGCTTCCGCCTGGGGGAGTGGGTGTGCGGTCGGGCTTCTTCTGGTGGGGGAAGGCGCGCGCAATGGCGGGGGAGTTCGTGAGGGCTCGTGTTGGCGGGGGCGGGGCGTTCTAAGAAGGGGGCGGCGGATCGGGTTCATGCCCTTTGGCGCTCGTTTCCATTCCGCTCGGCCATAGCCACTGGTTATGAGGACCGGGGATTGGGCGGTAAGTTCCCGGAAGGCATAGCCTGTGGTCAGGCTCACATGATGGCCTGCCTGTTATGTATGTCACAGCTCCAGTCGAGTGGCGTAAGGTCGCTTCGCTGGAAACGCACACGAGGTGTCACTGCCTGCGTGCGACCGCGGCGCAGTGGGGGCGCGACGGCGGCGGATGTGCGTTCGACCGTGGTACGGGGACCCGACCCGAGCTCAGGAGAGCGAACGATGAGCACTGTGGAGGCGCCGGCCAAAGCGCGCGCCCAGATCAAGGAACGTACGCTCCGCAAGGACAACTGGCGGCTGTATCCCATCACCACGCTGGTGATCTTCACTGCGTGGGTGGTGTACGCGACGGTGCGCGCGTTCTGGGGTGCGGCCTTCTACGTCCCGGAGTATCACTACCTGACCCCGTTCTACTCGCCCTGTCTCAACGAGATCTGCGGTGACGCGGCGGAGTTCGGGACGTTCCTCCCGGCCGAGACCAAGGGGTGGATCCCGTTCGCGGCGCTGTCCCTGCCGTTCCTGCTGCTGTTCCGGCTGACCTGCTACTACTACCGGAAGGCGTACTACCGCTCGTACTGGGCGTCGCCGCCGGCGTGCGCCGTGCAGGAGCCGCACAAGAAGTACAGCGGTGAGCGCCGCTTCCCGCTGATCGGGCAGAACCTGCACCGGTACTTCTGGCTGGCCGCCGCGGCCATCTCGCTGATCAACACCTATGACGCGATCCTCGCCTACCACGGCAAGGACGGCGGGTTCGGCATCGGGCTGGGCAGCCTGATCCTCACCGCCAACGTGATCCTGCTGTGGGCCTACACGCTGTCGTGCCACTCGTGCCGGCACATCGTCGGCGGGCGGCTGAAGAACTTCTCCAAGCACCCGGTCCGGTACTGGGCGTGGGGCGTGGTCTCCAAGCTGAACGAGAAGCACGGGCAGTACGCCCTCATCACGCTCGGCTCGCTGGTGCTGGCCGACTTCTACGTGATGCTCGTGGCCAGCGGCACCATCTCCGACCTGCGAATCTTCAACTGAGGGGGCCTGTAGATCATGACTGAGATCGAGAGGCACTCGTACGACGTCGTGGTGATCGGCGCGGGCGGCGCCGGGCTGCGCGCCGCGATCGAGGCGCGGCTCCAGGGCAAGAAGACCGCGATCATCTCCAAGTCGCTGTTCGGCAAGGCGCACACGGTGATGGCCGAGGGCGGCGCCGCCGCGGCGATGGGGAACGTCAACCCCAACGACAACTGGCAGGTGCACTTCCGCGACACGATGCGCGGGGGCAAGTTCCTCAACAACTGGCGGATGGCCGAGCTGCACGCCAAGGAGGCCCCGGACCGGGTCTGGGAGCTGGAGCACTGGGGCGCACTGTTCGACCGCACCAAGGACGGCAAGATCAGCCAGCGGAACTTCGGCGGGCACGAGTACCCGCGGCTGGCGCACGTCGGCGACCGCACCGGCCTGGAGCTGATCCGCACGACCCAGCAGAAGATCGTCGCGCTGCAGCAGGAGGACCACGCCGAGACCGGCGACTACGAGTCGCGGATCAAGGTGTGGGCGGAGACGACCGTGACCCGGTTGCTGCTGGACGCCTCCGGCAAGGTCTGCGGGGCGTTCGCCTACGTCCGGGAGACCGGGAAGTTCGTGGTGTTCGAGACGCCGGCGGTGGTGCTGGCGACCGGCGGCATCGGCAAGGCGTTCAAGGTCACCTCCAACTCGTGGGAGTACACCGGCGACGGGCACGCGCTGGCGCTGCTGGCCGGCGGGACGCTGCTGAACATGGAGTTCGTCCAGTTCCACCCGACCGGGATGGTCTGGCCGCCGTCGGTCAAGGGCATCCTGGTGACCGAGTCGGTCCGCGGCGACCGCGGGGTCCTGAAGAATTCCGACGGCAAGCGGTTCATGTTCGAGTACATCCCCGAGGTCTTCAAGGCGCAGTACGCCACCTCCGAGGAGGAGGGCGACCGTTGGTACGACGACCCCGACAACAACCGGCGCCCGCCCGAGCTGCTGCCCCGTGACGAGGTGGCGCGGGCGATCAACTCGGAGGTGAAGGCGGGCCGCGGGTCACCGGCCGGCGGCGTCTACCTCACGGTCGTGGACCGGATGCCGGGCGGCGCGGAGGAGATCAAGCGGCGGCTGCCCGCGATGCACCACCAGTTCAAGGAGCTGGCGGACGTCGACATCACCAAGGAGCCGATGGAGGTCGGCCCGACCTGCCACTACGTGATGGGCGGGGTGGAGGTCGACCCGGACACGGGCGCGGCGCTGGTGCCGGGCCTGTTCGCCGCCGGGGAGTGCTCGGGCGGCATGCACGGCTCCAACCGGCTGGGCGGCAACTCGCTGACCGACCTGCTGGTGTTCGGGCGGCGGGCCGGGCTGGGCGCGGCCGAGTACGTGGACGCGCTGGAGGCGCGTCCGGCCGTCCCGGACGAGGAGGTCGAGGCGGCCACCGCCGAGGCGCTGGCGCCGTTCGAGCGGGAGGGCGGCGAGAACCCGTACGCGGTGCACGCCGAGCTCCAGACGACGATGAACGACCTGGTCGGCATCATCCGCAAGGAGGGGGAGCTCAAGCAGGCGCTGGAGGCCCTGGAGAAGCTGCGCGACCGGGTCGCCAACGTCAGCGTGGACCCGGTCGGGGTGCACGACGGCCGCGGCTACCACCCGGGCTGGCACCTGGCCCTGGACCTGCGCAACATGCTGCTGGTGTCCGAGGCGATCGCGCGGGCGGCGCTGGAGCGGCAGGAGAGCCGCGGCGGTCACACCCGGGACGACCACCCGGCGATGTCGCCGGAGTGGCGGAAGGTCAACCTGATCTGCCGGCTGGCGGGCGACCCCGACGCGCCGCGGGTGGAGCTGAAGCGGCAGCCGATGGAGCCGATGCGCGACGACCTGATCGGCCTGTTCGAGACCGACGAGCTGAAGAAGTACCTGACCGCGGACGAACTGCCCGCCGGCACGGTCGACGACGAGGCCGCCGCCGCAGGCGCCGAGACCGAGGAGAGTGACCGATGAGCTACGACGCCAAGTTCCGGGTCTGGCGCGGCGACGAGGGCGAGGGCGAGCTGGTCGACTACACGGTGGAGGTGAACGAGGGCGAGGTCGTCCTCGACATCATCCACCGGCTGCAGGCCACGCAGGCGCCCGACCTGGCCGTCCGGTGGAACTGCAAGGCCGGCAAGTGCGGCTCCTGTTCCGCCGAGGTGAACGGCATGCCGCGGCTGATGTGCATGACGCGGATGTCGACGTTCGAGGCGGACGAGACGATCACCGTGACCCCGGTCCGCACCTTCCCGGTGATCCGCGACCTGGTCACGGACGTGTCGTTCAACTACCAGAAGGCGCGGGAGATCCCGTCGTTCGACCCGGGCGACACCAAGCCGGGCGAGTTCCGGATGCAGCAGGTCGACGTCGAGCGCTCGCAGGAGTTCCGCAAGTGCATCGAGTGCTTCCTGTGCAACAACGTGTGCCACGTCATCCGTGACCACGAGGAGAACAAGGAGCAGTTCGCCGGGCCGCGGTTCCTGATGCGGATCGCGGAGCTGGAGATGCACCCGGCGGACGAGTCGGACCGGCGCAACATCGCGCAGGACGACCACGGGCTGGGTTTCTGCAACATCACCAAGTGCTGCACCGAGGTCTGCCCCGAGCACATCAAGATCACCGACAATGCGCTGATCCCGATGAAGGAGCGGGTCGTCGGCCGCAAGTACGACCCGGTGGTGTGGCTCGGGTCCAAGCTCGGCATCGTGAAGAAGGGCCAGGACACCCCGTCCGCCTGATTCCGGACTCCGCTGTTCGCCCTCTGCCCGGTCTCGCCGGACGGGCAGGGGGCGTTCGCATTCCACGCCCGAATTCTTCGGTGCGCCGTGCGATGGTGGGACGGATCGGATGTGCCGTGAGTGGTGGTGAATTGATCCGTGCGGGCTATCTCAGACGTGAGAGTTCTGTTTCGTTCGGCGGCACTCGGATGACGCTCACGGACCCCGTCGCCGGAGGCCATGGAAGTGGTGCCGGCGGGCGGCGTGCCCCCGTCGCCGCCGCCCGCCGAACCGCCGTTCCCCATGAACGCCGTAGCCCCAGGGGGCGGCCCTGCGGCCGCACACGCCGGGATCCACTGTCGTTCAAGGCGTCCCGCGTGAATAGGGAGAAGTTCACACAACGCGTGATGCTTTCGTGATTCCCCTCCCCGTCACGGCATGGCGGCTCTCGTTTAGCGTGGTTCCATGACCCCCCTGGAGCCTGGCTCGTTTCTTGCCGAGCTCACCCCCGACGAACGCGCCGATCTCCAGTCGCGCGGCCGGTTCCGCGACCTGGAGCGCGGCGCGGTGCTCTTCCGCGAGGGCGAATGGTCGACCTGGGTGGCGGTGCTGTTCGCCGGCCGGGTCAAGGCGTACTCCGACCGCGAGCACGGCGGCGAGGCGCTGCTGGACGTGCGCGGCCCCGGCGCGCTGCTGGGCGAGGTGGCGGCGATCGACGGGCTGCCGCGCTCGGCGACGGTCGCCACCCTGGAACCGGCCCGGGTGCTGGCGCTGACCGAGGAGGAGTTCATGTCCTTCCTCGGCGCGCACGGCCGGGTGTCCATCCTGATCATGAAGATGCTGTGCCGGCGGTGGCGGGACGCCGACCGGCGCCGGGTCGAGTTCGGCATGTTCGACGCGACCGGGCGGGTGGCGCAGCGGCTGGTGGAGCTGGCGGAGCGGTTCGGCGAGCCCTACGAGCCGGAGGGCCGCCGCGGCCGCAACGGCACGGGTCCGCGTCCCGACGACTCCGGTGCTCGCCCCGGCGGGCCCGCGCCGCGTCCCACCGCACCCACCGGGCCCGGTGGGACGGGACCGGCGGGCCGGGTTCCGGGCCCGCGCACTCCGGGCGCCCGCGGCCCGGGCGGCCCGGCCCGGCCGGGGCATCCTGGACTCCCCAGCGAGCCCGCGCGGCCGGACGAGGGCAGCAGCGTCCAGATCACCCTCCACCTGTCCCAGGAGGAGCTAGCGGGCTGGGTCGGCGCGTCCCGCGAGGCGGTCAGCAAGGCGCTCGGCACGCTGCGCCGGCACGGCTGGATCGAGACGGGCCGCCGCCGCGTGATCGTGCACGACCTCCAGGCCCTCCGCCGCCACGCCCGCTGACCCCCCGAAGCGGCACACCTCGCGGGCGTCGCATGCGGACGTGCCCTCCGAGCGCGAGGGGGTGGGGCCGGTCATGAGGCGCTGACCTGGCGGGTCGTACCCTGTGCAGGATGCAGTTACAGCAGCTCGCCTACTTCGTCGCGGTCGCGGAGGTCCGGCACTTCACCCAGGCGGCGGAGATCCTGCATGTGGCGCAGCCTTCGCTGTCCAAGCAGATCCGCGCGCTGGAGGCTGAGCTGGGCGCGTCGCTGTTCAGCCGGGCGCGCGGGAACATCACGCTGACCCCGGCGGGCGAGGCGCTGCTGCCGCTGGCCAAGCGGATCCTGGCCGACGTCGACACGGCCCGGCTGGAGGTTCAGGAGCTGGCCGGGCTGCGCCGGGGACGGGTGCGGCTGGGCGCCACGCCGTCGCTGTGCGCGGGCCTGCTGGGCGACGTGCTGCGCCGCTTCCACGACACCTACCCGGGCATCCGGCTGATCGTCGAGGAGGGCGGGTCGCGGGACCTGGTGCGCGACCTGACCCGCGGGCTCCTGGACCTGGCGCTGGTGATCCTGCCGCTGCACGGCGATCCGCCGCTGGAGACCACCCCGATACTGCGCGAGAACCTGGTGGTGGCGTCCCCGGCGGAGCCCGGCCGGCCGCCGCGGCGCCCCTACCTGCGGATCGAGGATCTGCGGAACCGGCCGCTGGTGATGTTCCGCTCCGGGTACGACCTGCGCGAGGCGACGATCGGGGCGTGCCGCGCGGCGGGGTTCGAGCCGCGGTTCGCGGTCGAGGGCGGGGAGATGGACGCGGTGCTGCGGTTCGTCGAGGCGGGGCTGGGCATCGCGGTCGTGCCGTCGATGGTGCTCGCGGGACGTCCCGGCCTGCGCGGCACGCCCCTGGTCCTCGCCGACGACCGCGCCCACCAGGAGCACGACGGACCGGGCCTGCAGCGGACGATCGCGCTGGCCCGCCGCAAGGACGTCGAGCCGACGCACGCCGCGCGCGCGTTCCAGGCGACGCTGGAGACCTATCTGGTCGAGGCGGCGCTGGGCGGCAGCCTGCCCGCGGGCGTGGAGGCGATCGGCCCGATCACGGCCTCGGCGGGCCGTCAAGACCAATGATCACCGATCTCGGCGGTCCGGTCTCGGCGGATTCGGGGGACCCGCGGGGTCGTTCGCGCGTCTAGATTCCGGGGCACGTTGATCTTTAGCCCCCGGAGATCCCATGCGCTCGCTCCCTCCGTCCCCCCGCCGCGCCGCCGCGCTCCTGATCGCCCCGCTCGCCCTCGGGCTGGCCGCGCCGCCCGCCCTCGCCGCCCCCGCGCCCGCCCCCGTCCCCGCCCCGGCTCCGTCCGCCCCGCCGCAGGAGTGCAGCGACGAGCCGCGCGACCTCCCGACCTGGAAGTTCATCGACTACGACGAGATGCGCAGGGAGCTGGCGCGGATCGAGCGCGCGAGCCACGGCAAGGTGGACGTGCGCGTCGCCGGGAAGTCCACCCGCGGCCGGTCCATCTACACCGCCACGGTCGGCACCGGGAAGAAGGTCTTCCTGGTCAACAGCGAGATCCACGGCAACGAGAAGACCGGCACCAGCTCGCTGCTGCGGATCCTCGCGTGGCTGGGCACCTCCGGCTCGCCGGAGGCGAAGCGGCTGCGCCGCGAGATCACGTTCGTCGCCGTACCGAAGATCAACCCGGACGGGGCCGAACTCGACCGGCGCGGCAACGACCACTCCTGGGACGAGGTGCAGCGAGAGTTCCCGCAGCTCGCGGGCCGTCCACCGGCCTGGAACTACCTCAACGGGACGCAGCAGGGCGACGACTACACCCGGCGTCCCGGGTTCGACCTCAACCGCGACTTCAACGTGGACCTGAACTACAAGCCCAAGCCCGAGGACGTCCCAGGGCAGTCGTCGAGCTTCGGCTGGTTCCTCAACGCCGAGTCCCAGACGCTGCGCGACATCTACAAACGCCTGCGCGCGCGCCACGGCAAGGTGGACGTCTACGTGGACCTCCACCACCAGGGGGCCTGCGTTAGAGAGGACGCCCAGAACCGGCTGCTGGACGTCGCCGTCGACTACCCGCCCCTCCCGGACGTGTTCTTCCAGCCCGGCGGCAAGTACGCCCCGTACGCCAAGACCTACCCCAAGGACTTCTCCAAGCAGCTCGCCATCAGCGCGTTCCGTGGAATCGAGGGCGACGGCTACATCGCGGCCCGCTACCCGCACGCGCCCACGCGCGACCTGCCCGGCCAGGCGCGTTCCTCCTTCGGCCTGAACGGCACCGGCACGGTCCTGTTCGAGGTGCGCGGCCAGACCCAGAGCATGGGCCACCACCAGTCCGAGCGGTTCATCAACGCGGTGACCGGCGGGCTGATGAACATGCTGAACGACCTCGCCACGGGCAAGGTGCGCGGCATCGACCCGGACAGCTTCGAGCAGCTCCCGGGCACCGCGGAGGACGCGGCCGCCCGCGCCCTGCGCGAGCTAGAGGAACGCTGACGCACACCCCGGGAAATGGAGAAGGCGCCCTGGGCCACCCCAGCCCAGGGCGCCTCGTCTGAGGCGACCACCTCTGTCGCGCAGCAGTCCGGCTACTGCGCGCAGCCAGCCGTCCGGCCTACTTCTTGCGGCCTCCGGCGCTGGCCTTGAGGTAGTCGTTGTTGAGCCGGCCGATGACGTCCAGCGGGATGCCCTTCGGGCACGCCACGGTGCACTCGCCGGTGTTGGTGCAACCGCCGAAGCCCTCGTCGTCGTGGGTGTCCAGCATGTCGACGACGCGGTCCCAGCGCTCCGGCTGGCCCTGCGGCATGAGCCCCAGGTGGGTGACCTTCGCGCCGAGGAACAGCGCCGCCGAGCCGTTCGGGCACGCCGCCACGCACGCGCCGCAGCCGATGCACTCGGCCGCCTCGAACGCCCGGTCCGCGTCCGGCTTGGGCACCGGCACCGAGTGCGCCTCGGGCGCGGTGCCGGTCGGGGCGGAGATGAAACCGCCGGACTTGATGATCCGGTCGAACGCCGAGCGGTCCACGACCAGGTCCTTGACCACCGGGAACGCCTTGGCCCGCCACGGCTCGACGTCGATGACCTCGCCGTCCTTGAACTTGCGCATGTGCAGCTGGCAGGTCGTGGTGTTGCGCTCGGGGCCGTGCGGCGTCCCGTTGATGACCAGCGAGCACATGCCGCAGATGCCCTCGCGGCAGTCGTGGTCGAAGGCGACCGGCTCCTCGCCCTCGGCGATCAGCTTCTCGTTCAGGACGTCCAGCATCTCCAGGAACGAGGCGTCGGGGGAGATGTCGCCGAGCTTGTACTCGACCATCCGGCCCTTGTCCTCGGGGCCCTTCTGGCGCCAGACGCGCAGTGTCAGCTTCATCACTTGTACGACCTCTGGCTCGGCTTGACGTATTCGAACTCGAGGGCCTCCTTGTGGAGGACGGGCTGCCCGCCCGCGCCGGCCCATTCCCAGGCGGCGACGTAGGAGAAGTTCTCGTCGTCCCGCTTGGCCTCGCCGTCCTCGTCCTGGCTCTCGGCCCGGAAGTGGCCGCCGCACGACTCGGAGCGGTGCAGCGCGTCGATGACCATCAGCTCGCCCAGCTCCAGGAAGTCGGCCACCCGGCCCGCCTTCTCCAGTTGCTGGTTGAGCTCCTGGCCGCCGCCGGTGACCTTCACCCGCGTCCAGAACTCCTCGCGCAGCGCGGGGATGAGCTCCAGCGCCTTGCGCAGGCCCTCCTCGGTGCGCTCCATCCCGCAGTACTCCCACATGATGTGGCCGAGCTCGCGGTGGAAGGAGTCGACGGAACGGTCCCCGTCGATGGACAGCAGCCGCTCGATCTGGTCCCTGACCCGGGTCTCGGCCTCGGCGACGGCCTCCTCCGAGACCGGGCCGAGGTCGTTGCGGGCGATGTAGTCGCCCAGCCCCGTCGGCAGCACGAAGTAGCCGTCGGCCAGGCCCTGCATCAGCGCGGACGCGCCGAGCCGGTTGGCGCCGTGGTCGGAGAAGTTGGCCTCGCCCACCACGAACAGGCCGGGGATGTTGGACTGCAGGTCGTAGTCCACCCACAGCCCGCCCATCGTGTAGTGCACGGCGGGGTAGATGCGCATCGGCGTCTCGTACGGGTTCTCGCCCGTGATCCGCTCGTACATCTCGAAGAGGTTGCCGTACTTGGCCTCGACGGTCTTGCGGCCCAGCCGCTCGATCGCGTCCGCGAAGTCCAGGTAGACGCCCAGGCCGCCGGGGCCGACGCCGCGTCCCTCGTCGCACACGTTCTTGGCGGCGCGGGAGGCGATGTCGCGGGGGACCAGGTTCCCGAACGAGGGGTAGATGCGCTCCAGGTAGTAGTCGCGCTCGTCCTCGGGGACGTCGGACGGCCTGCGCTCGTCGCCCCCTCGCTTCGGCACCCACACCCGGCCGTCGTTGCGCAGCGACTCCGACATGAGCGTCAGCTTGGACTGGTGGTCGCCGCTGACCGGGATGCACGTCGGGTGGATCTGCGTGTAGCAGGGGTTGGCGAAATAGGCACCATGCCGGTGGGCGCGCCAGGACGCGGTGACGTTCGAGCCCATCGCGTTGGTGGAGAGGAAGTACACGTTGCCGTAGCCGCCGGACGCCAGCACCACCGCGTCGGCGGTGTGGTGCTTGACCTCGCCGGTGATCAGGTCGCGGACGACCACGCCGCGGGCCCGCCCGTCCTGCATGATCAGGTCGAGCATCTCGTGGCGCGCGTACAGCTCCACGTTCCCGGCGTCCACCTGCCGCATCAGCGCCTGGTACGCGCCGAGCAGCAGCTGCTGGCCCGTCTGGCCGCGGGCGTAGAACGTCCGGGACACCTGGGTGCCGCCGAACGACCGGTTGTCCAGCAGGCCGCCGTACTCGCGGGCGAACGGCACGCCCTGCGCCACGCACTGGTCGATGATCTGCGTGGAGATCTCCGCCAGCCGGTGCACGTTGGACTCGCGGGCGCGGAAGTCGCCGCCCTTCACCGTGTCGTAGAACAGCCGGTGCACGCTGTCGCCGTCGTTGCGGTAGTTCTTGGCGGCGTTGATCCCGCCCTGCGCGGCGATCGAGTGGGCGCGCCGCGGGCTGTCCTGGAAGCAGAACTGGACGACGTGGTAGCCGGCCTCGCCCAGCGTGGCGCCGGCCGAGCCGCCGGCCAGCCCGGTGCCGATGATGATGATCTTCTTCTTGCGCTTGTTGGCCGGGTTGACCAGCTTGGCCTCGAACTTGCGGGTCGTCCAGCGGTCCTCGACCGGCCCGGCCGGGGCGCGGTCGTCGGCGATCGGCGCGCCCGGCGTGTAGAAGCCGCCGTCCACGGGGCCGCCGGTCGCGCGGGAGGCGTCGGGCATGTTCGGCTTGCTCATGATCAGCTCACCCATCCGAAGGTGACGGCGAAGGGCACGGCGAGGAAGCCGACGGTGACCAGCACGGCGACCGTCGCGGCCAGGAGGCGCAGCGTGCGCTCGTTGCGGGGGGTGCGCAGCCCGAGGGTCTGGAACGCGCTCCAGATCCCGTGCCGCAGGTGCAGCCCGACCAGCGCGAGCGCCACCACGTAGAAGAGCGTCACGTACCAGCGGGACGGGTCGAAGCCCTCCACGACCCGCTCGTACGGGGTGGCGTCGCGGCCGCCGGGGTTCACCACCAGGAACGTCATGTCCAGCAGGTGCCAGATCACGAAGAGCGCGATGATGAGGCCGCCGAACCGCATCGTGTGCGTGGCGTAGCCCTGCGCGTGCGACTTCTTCTTGGCCTGGTACTTCACCGGCCGGGCCTTGGAGGCGCGGCGGGCCAGCGACACCGCCGACCACATGTGCAGCACGACGGCGGCGAACAGCACGATCTCGGTGAGCGTCAGCACGGTGCGGTGCGGGACGGCGGGCTCGCCGACCGTGCGCAGCCAGTGGGCGTAGTGGTTGAAGTCCTCGGCCCCAAAGAAGATCTTGAGGTTCCCGGCCATGTGCCCGAGCAGGAACAGCACCAGCACGGCGCCGCTCACGGCCATGACCGCCTTCTTGCCGACGGTCGACCGGTAGATCGCAGGTATCGCTGTAGCCACGAGCGCACGGTACGACCGGGCGGCTCAAGAGATCCAAGTCATGGCCGTACTCGTTTCGATAGCCCTGGGCTATGAACGGTGCGACATGGGCATTTCGGGCATGCCGCTACATCGTCCAAGGTGAGAGACCTCACAGCACGATCAGGGAACTCCACCGGCCCGGTCAGGCCCCGCCCGCCGGCGGCCCGTCCACGCCGCACGGCCTGCACCGACGCCGCCGCGTGGCCAGGCGGTCACCCCACCCTGGCGGCAGCGGTCACCCTGGCATGGCCGGGCGGTCACCCTGCTTGGCGGCGATGGTCACTCTGCTGTGGCCAGGCGGTCACCTTGCCGTGGCGGCGAGCGGTGACCGCCGCGCCGGTCAGCGTCACCCGGCCGGCGGCGAGGGGTGCCCGTCGTGTCGGTCAGCGTCACCCTGCCGTGGCGGCGAGGTTACTCCGCCGGGGAGTGTGCGGGGTCGTCGCGGGACAGCAGCAGCACCGCCAGGTCGTCGGTGAGCGCGTCGCCGTTCAGGTCCTCGACCTCGGTCACGAGCGAGTCGATCAGGCCCCGGCCCGCGGCGCCCGCGCCGCGGGCCTTGCGGGCCAGCTCCACCAGCCCGTCGGTGCCCAGCCGGGTGGCGCCGTCGCCGACGCGGCCCTCGATCAGCCCGTCGGTGTAGAGCATCAGGCTCCACGACTCGCCCAGGTCGATCTCGGTGGTCGGCCACTCGGCGCTCGGCACCAGGCCCAGCGCGGGCCCGTGCGCGTACTCCGGCAGCGCCACGACCTCGCTCTCCGCGCCGTTGTGCCGGAACAGCAGCGGCGCCGGATGACCGGCCAGGTGCATCCGCGCGGTGCGCAGCGACGGCGCGATCGTGATCATGCACAGCGTGGTGAAGATCTCCTCGCTGCGCCGCTCGTGCCCGAGCACGGTGTCCAGGGTGCCCAGCAGCTGCTCGCCGGTGTGCCCGGCCAGCACCAGCGTCCGCCACGCCATCCGCAGCTGGACGCCCAGCGCCGCCTCGTCCGGGCCGTGCCCGCACACGTCGCCGATCATCAGGTGCACCGCGCCGCCCTCGGTCTGCACCGTGTCGTAGAAGTCGCCCCCCAGCAGCGCCCGGCGGCGGCCCGGACGGTACCGGGTGTGGTGGCGCAGCCCCGGATCGTCGATCAGCGGCACCGGCAGCAGGCCGCGCTCCAGCCGGGCGTTCTCCCGGCCCATGATCCGCGCCTCGACCAGCCGGCGCTCGGTCTCCTCGGCCCGCTTGCGCTCGATCGCGTAGCGGATCGCCCGGGCCAGCAGCGGGCCGTCCACCTCCTGCTTGACCAGGTAGTCGGCGGCGCCGGCGGCGACCGCCCGCACCCCCAGCCGGGTGGCCGGGCGGACGTCGTCGAGCCCGGTCAGCACCACGACCGCGGCGTTCCGCGCGATCGACAGGACCTCCCGGAGCTCCTCGATCGGGTCGCGGCCCTCGGGGGCCGACAGGTCGACGATGATGCACTGGGTGCGGCGGGTCAGCAGACGCCGCGCCGCGGGCAGGCCGTCGGCGACGGACAGGCTGATCTCCAGCCCGCTGTCGTCGAGCATCCGCTCGACGAGGAAGACGTCCGACGGATCGTCGTCGATCAGCAGCAGGTCGACCCGTTCCTCCGATCCGTGCGCGACGGCGTTCGGATGCGCGCCGTGACCGGCATGCCCGTTCGGTCGGGCGCCGTGCGGATTGTGCGAATGGTGGCTGACGGTGCTCACAAGGCTTCCGGACTGTCGGCGGGCGGCGGCACAGGCAACGGCCGGACGCCCGGTCGCGATCACGGGTGCGCCGTGTTGACCTGGGCCGGACCGCGCCGGGGCAGCGGCATCGGCCTAGCCGCCTGGATCCCGGCTCAAGGAGCGGAGGAGCACGCTCCGTACTCACCCGACCCTACCGTACCGGCGGGCCGCCCCCCAGGCTCCCGGACGGAACGGGCGGCCCCGCCCACCGGCCCGTAACCCGCTGAAAGGCCCGCTGCACAGGGGCTGTAGAGGCGTTTCGGGGTTGCTCCGGATCGGGTCCGAATCCGCTGAAGGGTTGCTTCGGGACGGTCCCAGGCTCGTTACGGGCTGTCCGTTGCGAGGGGAACGGCCGTCCCGAGTGTGTGAGGTCCGCCTCAAGGGCCGCTGACCGGCGCTTTACCCCCGCCCGGGGCCCCCGCAAAAAATCGTTCGAGGTTCCGCCGCGAGCGTGCTTAATCTTCCGTCGTGAAGACGCTGCCGGTCGAAGATCCCGGGAGGCCGGACCGGCGATCGCCGGCGCGCTACCTCCTGTGGCTGGGACGTACCCAGGCGCGCCCGCTGGCCGGCGGCGCCGCGCTCGGGGTGGTGTGGATGCTCAGCCAGGCGCTGATGCCCGCCGCGATCGGCCGCGCCATCGACCAGGGCGTGACCGCCAAGGACACCGGCGCCCTGCTGGTGTGGGCCGGCGTCCTGCTGGTGCTGGGCGTCGTGCAGGCGGCCAGCGGCGTCGCCCGGCACCGGTTCGCGGTCTTCAGCTGGCTGGCCGCCGCGTACCGGACCGTGCAGGTCGTGACGCGGCAGGCGACCCGGCTGGGCGCCACCCTCCCCAAGCGGCTGAGCGCCGGGGAGGTGGTGAGCGTCGGCGTCGCGGACGTGTCCCATCTGGGCGACGCGATGGACATCGTGGCCCGCGGCACCGGGGCCGTGGTGGCGATCGTGGCGGTGGCGGCGATCATGCTGGCCGCCTCGCCGCCGCTGGGCCTGATCGTGCTGGTCGGGGTGCCGGTGATCCTGGTGGTGGCGGCGCCGCTGCTGCGCCCGTACCGGGAGCGCGAGCAGCGTCACCGCGAGCTGGTCGGCGAGCTCAACACCCGGGCCACCGACCTGGTGGCGGGCCTGCGCGTGCTGCGCGGCATCGGCGGCGAGCGGCTGTTCGCCGACCGCTACCGGGCGGAGTCGCAGCGGGTGCGGGAGGCGGGCGTGGCCACGGCCCGCGCCGAGTCGAAGCTGAGCGGCGCCGAGATCCTGCTGCCCGGCCTGCTGATCGCGCTGGTGACCTGGGCGGGCGCCCGGTTCGCGGCGGAGGGGGCGATCACCGCCGGCCAGCTGGTGGCGTTCTACGGGTACGCGGTGTTCCTCATCCATCCGCTGAAGACCGTGGGCGAGGCGGCGGGCAAGCTGACCAAGGCCCATGTCGCGGCCGCGCGGGTGGTCGCGGTGCTGGACCTGGAGCCCGAGGTGCCCCTGGACGGCACGGCCCGTCCCGCGCCCGGCGGCGAGCTGCTGGACGCGGCGTCCGGCCTGGTCGTACGGCCCGGCCGGTTCACCGCGATCGCCGCGGCCGACCCGCGCGACGCCCAGGCGATCGCCGACCGGCTCGGCCGGTACGCCGACGGCGAGGTGAGCTACGGCGGCCTGCCGCTGGCGGAGCTGGCCGACCTCCGCGAGCGGATCCTGGTCGCCGTCAACGAGGACCGCCTGTTCTCCGGTCCGCTCGCCGAGAGCCTCACCACCCCCGGCACCGCGGACGGCGCGCTCGACCGGGCGCTGGCGGCGGCCGCCGCCGAGGACGTGATCGCCGCGGTGGGCCGGGACGCCCACGTGGCCGAGGCCGGGCGGGAGTTCTCCGGCGGGCAGCAGCAGCGGCTGCGGCTGGCCCGCGCGCTGGCCGCCGATCCGGAGGTGCTGGTCCTGGTGGAGCCGACCAGCGCGGTGGACGCGCACACCGAGGCGCGCATCGCCGACCGGCTGGGGCCGGGCCGCGCGGGCCGCACCACGGTGGTGTGCACGACCAGCCCGCTGGTGCTGGACCGCGCCGACCACGTGGTCTACGTCGAGCGCGGGAAGGTCGCCGCGGAGGGCCCGCACCGCGACCTGCTGGCGTCCGAGCCGCGCTACGCCGCCACCGTCACGCGCGGCGAGACGGGCGGCACCGTCGGCGGCGCCCGGGAGGACGGCGCCGGCGGCGCCGGGCCGAACGGCGCCGAGCCGGACGGCGGCGGCGGCGACCGGGCGGCCGAGGCCGTCGTCCTCGACTGAATCCACCGACACACCGCTGCATCCACGACATCGACCGGAAGGGCTGGAGGACGGTGAGTGCCGAGATCCTGCCGGTGGCGGCGCCGCGGCAGGTCAGGGAGTACGCGCGCCGGCTGGTGCTGCGGCACCCGCGCGCGCTGCTCGGCGCGGTCGGGCTGCACGCCCTGGCCGCCGTCGCCGGGCTGGTCACGCCGCGGCTCCTCGGCGACCTGGTCGAGGACGTCGGGCGCGGCCGCGCGGGCATCGACACCGCCGGCGCCGCCATCGCGGTCTTCGTGATCGCGCAGGGCGTCCTGACCCGGTACGCCTACCTGGCCTCGGCGCGGCTGGGCGAGCGGGTGCTGGCCGAGCTGCGCGAGGAGTTCGTCGAACGGGTGCTGGCGCTGCCGCTGCCCACGGTGGAGCGGGCCGGGACGGGCGACCTGGTGAGCCGCGCCTCCCGGGACGTGGAGACGCTGGGCACCAGCGTCCGGTACGCGGTGCCGGAGATGCTGATCGGGCTCGTGATGACCGTCCTGACGGTCGGGGCGCTGATCCTGACGGGCCCGCTGGTGGCGCTGCCCTGCCTGATCTCCGTGCCGCTGCTGTGGGGCGTGATGCGGTGGTACCTGCCGCGCGCCCGCCTCGGCTACCTGCGCGAGAACGCCCGCTGGGCCGATCTCACCGACGGGCTGGCCGAGACGGTGAACGGCGCCCGCACGGTCGACGCGCTGCGGCTGGCCGATCGCCGGCACCGCCGCGCCGACGCCGACATCGCCGGGTCGTACGCGGCCGAGCGCTACACGCTGCGGCTGCGCATGGTGCTGTACCCGGTGATCGAGATGGCGTTCGTGCTGCCGGTGGCGGCGACGCTGCTGACCGGCGGGCTGCTCTACATCAACGGGATGGCGTCGCTGGCGCAGGTGACGGCGGCGACGCTGTACGCCCAGCAGCTCATCGCCCCGATCGAGATGCTGCTGAGCTGGCTGGACGAGCTGCAGCTGGGCGGTGCGTCGCTGGCCCGGCTGCTGGGGGTCGGCGAGGCCGGGGACGCGCGGCCCGCGGAGCCGGGCCGCCGTTCCGGCGGCGCGCGGCTGGCCGTGCGCGGCGTCCGGTACGCCTACCGGCCCGGCCGGGACGTGCTGCACGGCGTCGATCTGGACCTGCGGCCGGGGGAGCGGCTGGCGATCGTGGGGCCGAGCGGGGCGGGCAAGTCGACGCTGGGCCGGCTGCTGGCCGGGATCGACGGCCCGCGCACCGGCTCGGTCACCGTCGGCCCCGCCGAGGGCGGCGACGGCGCTTCCGGCGGCGGGGTGCCGCTGGTGGAGCTTCCGCTGGACGAACTGCGCGGCCATGTCGCGCTCCTCACCCAGGAGCACCACGTGTTCCGCGCCACCGTCCGGGAGAACCTGGTCATGGCCCGCCCGGACGCGACCGCCGAGGACGTCGAGGCGGCGCTGCGTGCGGTCGACTGGGACGGCCCCGGCCTGGACGCCGCCGTCGGGTCGGGCGGGGAGACGCTGTCGCCCGCCCAGGCCCAGCAGCTCGCCCTGGCCCGGCTCGTCCTGGCCGACCCGCACACGCTCGTGCTGGACGAGGCGACCTCGCTCCTCGACCCGCGCGCGGCCCGCCGGCTGGAGCGCTCGCTGGCGGCCGTCCTGGACGGCCGCACCGTGGTCGCGATCGCGCACCGGCTGCACACCGCGCACGACGCCGACCGGGTCGCCGTGGTCGAGGGCGGCCGCATCACCGAGCTGGGCACCCACGAGGAGCTGATCGCCGAGGACGGCTCGTACGCCGCCCTCTGGCGCAGCTGGCACGGCACCGCCCGGCCAGGGAAGGGCGTCAGCCCAGGTTCCGCTTGAGGAAGTCGACCTGCAGGCGCAGCAGGTTCTCGGCCACGATCTCCTGCGGGGTCATGTGGGTGACCCCGGACAGCGGCAGGACGGTGTGGGGACGGCCCGCCGCCAGCAGCGCCGAGGAGAACCGCAGGGTGTGCGCCGCGACCACGTTGTCGTCCGCAAGGCCGTGGATGAGGAGCAGGGGGCGCTCCAGCCTGCCGGCGTCCTCGATGAGGGAGTTGGCGGTGTAGTTGTCCGGCTCCTCCTCCGGGTGGCCCAGGTAGCGCTCGGTGTAGTGGGTGTCGTACAGGCGCCAGTCGGTCACCGGCGCGCCCGCCACCGCGGCGTGGAACACGTCGGGACGGCGCAGCACGGCCAGCGCCGCAAGCCAGCCGCCGAACGACCAGCCGCGGATCCCCACCCGGTCCAGGTCGAACGCGCCGGGATGCTGCCGGGCGGCCTCCTCCAGCGCGGCGATCTGGTCCTCCAGGACGGGCCCGGTGAAGTCGCCGCGGACGGCGCGCTCCCACGCGGGCCCGCGCGCCGGCGTGCCGCGGCCGTCGGCGACCACGACGGCGAAGCCCTGGTCGGCCAGCCACTGCGCCTCGTAGTAGGCGCGGCGGGCGGCCAGCACCCGCTGCGCGTGCGGGCCGCCGTAGGGGTCCATCAGCACCGGCAGCCGGCCCGCGCCCGGCTCCCAGCCGGTGGGCAGCAGCACCGCGGTGCGGATCTCCCGCTCGCCCGCCCGCAGCAGCTCGACCTTCGGGGTGATCTCGGGGACCTGGGCGAGCGAGGCGATCTCCCGCGTCCCGGACGGGGTCCGCACCTCGACCGAGACGCCCGGCCGGTCCAGCAGGGTGGCGGTCAGCACGGTGACCTCGCCCGTCCGGGCGCCGCCGAACACGCCCTGCCCGTCGGTGAGCCTGGTGACCGAGCCGTCCGCGCCGTCGTAGGACCACACGTGCAGCTCGGTGGGCTCCTGCGTGCCGGTGAACAGGATCCGCTCGTCCTCGGCGCCGAGGACCGACCGCACCTGCAGCCCGGCGGGCGTGACCGGCTCGTCCGCGACCGTGATCCGCCGGGTGTCGGCCTCGGCGTCGTCCACGACCCAGATCGGCGCGCCGGAGCCGGTGCGGGCGGGCACGCCGGCGACGATCTCGGTCCAGACCGGGTCGTGCTCGCTGCGCAGCCGCGTGGTCTCCCCGTTGGACGGGTCGACGTCGAGGATCCGCTGGATGCGCTGGTCCCGGGACTGGACGACGATCCGCAGGCCGTGCCGGTCCCAGTGCGCGGTGACGACGTAGGGGAACTCGCCGCGGTCCCAGGCGACGCCGACCCGGCCGCTGCCGTCGGCCTTCACCAGGACCAGGGACACGATCGCGTTGGGGGTGCCGGCGGCCGGGTAGGCGATCTCGTGCGCCGGGCGGTCCGGGTTGGCGGGGTCGGCGATCGTCCAGCGCGTCACCGGGGTCTCGTCCACGCGCGCGACCAGCAGGGTCGACCCGTCCGGGGACCACCAGTGGCCGCGCATCCGGTTCATCTCCTCGGCGGCGATGAACTCGGCGAGACCGTAGGAGACCTGGTCGCTCTCCGGCTTGATCAGCGGCTCGCCGCCCTCCGCCGCGCCGCCGCCGACCGGGACGACGTGGACGGTGCGGCCCGAGACGTAGGCGACCTTGCGGCCCGCCGGGTCGAGCCGCGGGTCGAACACCGGAGTGCGGGCGGGCAGCGCGCGCACCGCGCCGCTCCGCAGGTCGGCGGTGAACAGCTGGCCCGCGAGCGTGAACACCGCCCGGGCGGCGTCCCGGTCGACCGCGTAGCCGACGATGCCCCCGGCCTGCTCCCGGGCCCGCTCGCGCCGCGCCCGTTCCTCGGGCGGCAGGTCCTCCTCGCCGGGCACGTCGAGCGCGGCCGGGTCGGCGACCAGCCGCTCCTCACCGGTCGCCGTGTCGAGCGTCCACAGGCAGGTGACCGGGTCGTCCCCGGCCTTGGTCCGCAGGAAGGCCACGTACGAGCCGTCCGAAGCGATCTGGAAGGCGCGCGGGACGCCGAGGGTGAACCGCCGGGTGCGGGCGCTCTGCCGCGGGTAGCCGATGCTCATGACATCCGAGTCTGCCAGCACGGACCCCGCCGGACGCCGACCCCTCCCCGCGCCGCGCGCGGCCCGGCGGACGGGCGCCGGGACCGGTCCCGGCGGGAGGGGCGGCGGCAGGGCCGGTGGAGGAGCCGGAGCGGCGAATCCGCCCGCTCATGTCGGTCCCGCGATGTAAGGTGCCCGATCGGGAACCGCCAGTGATCGCGGGTGCGCTCGCGTAAGCTCGAGACTTCTCCCCATTCATCACCATCACACTTGACGTCGCGGGTTACTAAGGAGTGGTCCATGCCGGAGCTGCAGCCGGGAGATCCCCGGCGGCTGGGTTCGTACGAACTGCTCGAACGGCTTGGCGAGGGCGGGCAGGGCGTGGTCTACCTGGGCGTGGACGCCTCCGGGGCGCAGGCCGCGATCAAGTTGCTGCGGGCCGACCTGGCCGGTGACGCCGACGCCCGCAACCGCTTCGTCCGCGAGGCCCAGGCGGCCAAGCAGGTGGCCCGCTTCTGCACCGCGCAGGTGCTGGAGGCCGACGTCGCCGGCGACCAGCCCTACATCGCCAGCGAGTACGTCCCGGGGCCGTCGCTGCACAAGCATGTGATGGAGAGCGGGCCGATCCCCGGGGCCGCGCTGGAGCGGCTGGGCATCGGGACGCTGACCGCGCTGGTGGCCATCCACCAGGCCGGGATCGTGCACCGCGACTTCAAGCCGCACAACGTCATCATGGCGCCGGACGGGCCGCGGGTGATCGACTTCGGGATCGCGCGGGCCCTGGACACCGGCCAGACCGCGGCGACCAAGGCGATCGGGACGCCGTCGTACATGGCGCCCGAGCAGGTCGCCGGGGCCACGCTCACCGAGGCGGTGGACGTCTGGGCCTGGGCGACCACGATGGTGTTCGCGGCCACCGGGCACCCGCCGTTCGGCGACGACACCGTGGTCGCGGTGATCAACCGGGTGATGCACGAGCCGCCGAACCTGGACGGGCTGCCGCCCGACCTGCACCGCCTGATCGCGGCCTGCCTGGTCAAGGAGCCCGAGCGGCGGCCGACCGCGCAGCAGCTGATGATGACGCTGATCGGCGCCGGCCCGGCCGCGCAGACCCAGATGGACGACCCCGCCCAGGCCACCACGCTGCTGGCGGAGGGGTCGCACCGGGCCGCCGGGCCGATGCCCGCCGGCACCCAGCCGGTCGGCGACCGCACCCGCGCCATGCCGCCGGTCGCCGCGGCGCCGCCGCTCCCGCCCGCGTACGGGCCCGGCGGGCCGGGCTCGCACCGCCGCTCCGGCGGCTACCAGAACTGGGAGCCGGAGCGGAAGTCGCGCTGGCCCATCGTGGCGGCGGCCGGCGCGATCGCGGCGCTGGCGCTGGTGGTCGGGCTGGTGATGGCCGCCAACGGCGACGGCGACCCGGGGAACGACCCCTCGCCGAGCGTGTCGGAGAGCGTCTCGGAGTCGCCCACCGACGAGGAGACCGAGACCGAGCAGCCGACGATCCGGCCGACCCGCACGCGCACCGTCCCGACGGAGACGCAGCAGCCGACGATCCGGCCGACCGAGACCACGACCCCGACGACCGAGCCCGAGACGCCGACCCCGACGAGCGAGCCCTCCACGCCCACGACCCCGCCCGACGGTGGTGGTGAGGAGCCTCCGCCCGGTGGCGGTGGCGGTGGCGGCGGCACCAACTGAGTCGCAGGCGTCTGACCAGGCCAGGGACCGGCTGCGGACCCGGGCCCGGTACGTCCGGGCCGGGCAGGCGGACCGGGCGTTCCGGTAGACTCCGGGCGCCGTCCACACGACGCGCCCGCGCCTCGGGGAGGCCGGTATCCCGGACCGGTCCCCGGCCTGAGTAGGCTCGTGTCTTATGAAGGAGCCGCGGATCCTGTTCGTCCATGCCCATCCGGACGACGAGTCCATCGGGACCGGGGCCACCATGGCCAAGTACGCGGCCGAGGGCGCCCACGTCTGCCTCGTCACCTGCACCCTGGGTGAGGAGGGCGAGGTCATCCCCGACGAGCTGCGCCATCTGGCCTCCGACAAGGAGGACCGGCTGGGCGAGTACCGCGTCGGCGAGCTGTCCGAGGCGTGCGCGGCCCTGGGCGTGTCCGACCACCGCTACCTGGGCGGACCCGGCCGGTGGCGCGACTCGGGCATGATGGGCACCGCCACCAACGACGATCCCCGCAGCTTCTGGCGGGCCGACGTCGACGAGGCGGCCGGGGAACTCGTCAAGATCATCCGTGAGGTGCGGCCGCAGGTCATCGTCACCTACGACGAGCGCGGCAACTACGGCCACCCCGACCACATCCAGGCGCACCGGGTGACCTGGCGGGCGTACGAGCTGGCCGCCGACCCCGGCCACGACGACGGGCAGGGCGGCGAGCCCTGGAGGGCCGACAAGTTCTACGCCTACGCCACGCCCCGCACCGTGCTGGCGCGTGCCATCGCGGTGATGCGGGAGGCGCGGCTGCCGTTCGGCCGGGTCGCCAGCCTGGACGAGCTCGGCTCCGGGGTGCCCGACGACCAGGTCACCACGGTGGTCGACTCCCGTTCCCACCTGCCCGCCAAGCTGGCCGCCCTGCGCGCGCACTCCACCCAGATCGTGGTGGCCCCGGAGGAGGTCGGGCCGTTCTTCGCGCTGTCCAACAACCTGGGGCAGCAGGCGTTCGGCACCGAGTACTTCATCCTGCTCGCGGGCGAGCGCGGCCCGGCCCCGGCCGGCGGGCGCGAGAGGGACCTGTTCGCCGAACCGGCCCCGCCGCCCCCGCCTTCCTCCTGACGGGCCGTCCGCTTCGGCGGGCGGTCGGGGCCGTCCTGCGACACCGGCCGGGTCGATACCCTGGCGAGCGTGAAGAAGGATCGACCCGCGCCCGCCGACGCGTCCGGCGCCTCCGGTGAGTCCGGCCCCGCTCAGGGGTCCGGTGACCAGGGAGCGCCTCCGGGGGCCGAGGGCGCCGCTCCGTACGGCCAGGGGCAGGGCCAGGAGCAGGGGGCCTGGGGCGTCGCCCCGGGTGCCGTCCCGCCCGACCAGGTCGGTGCGTACGGTCAGGGCGTCCCGCCCGGGCCGAGTCCGTACGGCGCGGACCCGTACAGTGCCGGGCCCTACGATGCCGGGCCGTACGGTGCCAGCGTGGCCCCGGGCATGGGCGGCGACCCCGGCCTCTACGGTTCCGGCGGGCCGCGCGACGCGACGCTGGACGCGTTCGTCTCCGGAGCGGCCTACGCGGCGCTGGGGCTGCTCGGCGCGCTCCTGGGCCTGGTCGGCTCGTTCGCCCAGGGCTGGACGATCGGGTCGATCCCCGTCGCGGCGATCGTGCTGGTCCTGGTCAACTTCGCGATCGCGCGGGCGGCGGGCTGGGCGATGGGCGGCCGGACGGGCGCGGCCGTCCCGGTCCTGCTGTGGGCCCTGGTCACGCTGGCGCTGTCGATCGGCCGGACGGAGGGCGACCTGATCGTCCCGGGAACCCTGCCCGGCTACCTGTTCATCGTCGGCGGGCTGGCGGCCGGGGTGGTCGCCGTGTCGCTCGTCCCGGCCGCCCGTCCCGCGGGGAACTGGCTGACGTGGCGGGCCCCTAAGCCCGCTGTCCGTCCGGAGCCGGGCGACCCTCCGGCGCCTGGGCGTCCCCCGGGGTCCGGTAGCGCCTGACGCCCAGGCACGCGGCGGCGCCGAGCAGCACCACCGCGATCGGCACCGCCAGCGTCGGCTTCAGCGCCTGCACGAACCCGTGCGCGAAGACCTCCCCGCCCAGTTCCTGGACGCGCTGCGCCACCCCCGGCGCCGCGTTCGCGGGGATCTGCGGCACCGTTCCGTGGTGGGAGGCGCCGATCTCCAGGCCGCCCTTGGCCGCCCCGGCGAAGCCGTCCACGAACCCGGCCCTGGACTGGGGCGGCAGCGCCTCCGCACGGGCCGCGGCCTGCTCCCTCAGCGCGTCCGCCAGCCTGTTCTGCAGCACCGCCCCGACCACCGCGCCGCCCAGCACCGACCCGACCTGCCGGACGGTGTTGTTCACGCCGGAGGCCGCCCCGGCCAGCCGCGGCGGCACGTTGCGGGTGGCCTCGGTCGCCATCGGCGCGAACACCCCGCCGATGCCGATCCCGCTGAGCAGGAACGGGCCCAGGAACGCCGTCCAATGCGTCCCGACCTGGGCGACCAGGGCGAGCCACAGGCTGCCGAGCCCGTACAGGGTGAGGCCGCCCATCAGGATGAACCGGCCGCCGATCCGGTCCGACAGCCGTCCCGCCACCGGGGCCAGCAGCATCGACGCCAGCGACGAGGGCGCCATGACCAGCCCGGCCTCCAGGGGGCTGAACCCGCGCACCGACTGCAGGTAGAGGGTCATCGGCAGGATCATGCCGATCATGGCGATCGAGACGCCGCCGCCGACCAGGCTGAGGATGGCGAAGTTGCGGTCGCGGAACAGCGTGAACGGCACCAGCGGCTCGGCGTCCTGCCGGGTCCGCTGGTGCAGCAGGAAGATCGTGAACAGCACCGCGGCGGCGCCGAGCAGGGTCAGGATCGCGGCGTTCCACTCGTGCTTCTGGCCCTCGGTGAGCGCGAAGGTGAGGCAGAACAGCGCGGCCGAGGCCAGCAGCACCCCGGTGATGTCGAAGCGGTGCCGCACGGTGCGGGTGTGCCCGGGCAGGATCGCCGCCGACATCGCCAGCACCAGTGCCCCGATGGGCAGGTTGACGAGGAAGATCCACCGCCAGTCGAGCGTGGTGACCAGCAGTCCGCCCAGCGTGGGCCCGGTGATCGTGGAGAGCCCGGCCACCGCGCCCCACACGCCCAGCGCGGTGCCGCGCCGCTCCGCCGGGAAGGTGTCGATGATCATCGACATGGTCTGCGGCATCAGCAGCGCCGCGCCCAGCCCCTGCGCCGCGCGCGCGGCGATCAGCTGGACCGGGTCCTGGGCGATCGCACAGGCCAGGCTGGCCAGCGTGAACACCGCCACCCCGGTGGCGAACAGGTTGCGCTTGCCCAGCAGGTCGCCGAGCCGGCCGCCGGTGATCAGCAGCACCGCCAGCACCAGCACGTAGGCGTTGACCACCCACAGCGCCTGGTCGAGCGAGGCGCCGAGCGCGTCCACGATGTCGGGGATCGCGATGTTGACGATGGTCAGGTCGAGCAGCGTCATGAAGAACCCGAGGGAGAGGGTGAGGAGGATCGCCCAGGGGTTGCCGCGCCAGGTCTTCACGACCGGTCTCCGTTCTCGTCGTCGGTCTTGCCGTTCTCGGCGGGCCTGCCGTCCTTGCCGGTCCCGTCGCAGCGGTCGTCGCTCCAGGTGAGGCGTCCGGCCTCCAGGTCGTCGGCGAGGCCGCGGACCAGGTCGAGCTCGGCACGGTGCCGGGTCAGGGTGAGCTCGTGGTCGATCAGCTTGAAGCGCTCGAGGCCCCGCTCGCCGAGCACGTCGTAGACGGCCCGGTTCCCGGCCAGCAGGGCCTCCAGCGTCACCTGGCGGCGTCGCAGGTGCCGGGCGACCTCGTCCTCCGAGAGCAGGTTGACGAACGCCAGCGCGGTGCCGAACAGCGGGAACTCCTCGGCGGGCTCGGCCAGCAGTTCGACCATCCGCATCCGCGCGGTGTCCCGGCCGGCCTCGGTGATCGCGTACACGGTGCGTTCGGGACGGCGGCCCTCCCGTCCGGTCTCGACGGGCTCGATGAGCCCGCCGGCGGTCAGCCGCTCCACCGCGTGGTAGAGCGCGCCGTGGGTGACCTTCACGGCCCGGTCGTAGGCGTGATGGCGGATCCGCTGCTGCATCTCGTACGGGTGCATCGGCCCGTCGTGCAGCATCCGCAGCACCGTGAGGGCGAGCGGTGCGAGGGGTCTCGGCATGGGGGTCCCTGCGTCCAGTTGGAATAGTCCAGTTAGACTAATCCGGATGGACGGGAAAAGCGAGCGAGGGCTCCCCGCGGCCTTCGCGGGGAGCCCTCGCCCGTAGCGCGTCGTGCGTCGTGCGCGTGCGGTAGCGGTCAGCCCTTCAGGGCGATCTCCAGGCGGTCCAGCGCCCAGTCCAGGTCCTCGCGGCTGATCACCAGCGGCGGGGCGAGCCGGATCGTGGTGTCGTGGGTCTCCTTGGCCAGCACGCCCAGCTCCATCAGCCGCTCGCTCACCGGGCGCGCCACCGGGCCCGGCCCCGTCCCGTACAGCTCGACCCCGGCCCACAGGCCCCGGCCGCGCACCTGCCGCACCAGGTCGGGCGGCAGCGCGCCCAGCCGCCGGTGCATGTGCTCGCCCAGCGTCCGGGAGCGCTCCTGGAACTCGCCCGTCCGCAGCATCGCCACGACCTCCCGCCCGATCGCGCAGGCCAGCGGATTGCCGCCGAACGTCGAGCCGTGCTGGCCCGGCCTGAAGACCCCGAGGACGTCCCGGTCGGCGACCACGGCCGACACCGGCATGATGCCGCCGCCCAGCGCCTTGCCCAGGATGTAGACGTCGGGGACGACGTTCTCGTGCTCGACCGCGAACGTGGTGCCGGTACGGCCCAGCCCCGACTGGATCTCGTCGGCGAGCATCAGCGCGCCGCGCTCGGTGCACAGCTCCCGCACCGCCGTCAGGAAACCGCTGGGCGGCACGTTCACCCCGGCCTCGCCCTGGATCGGCTCGATCAGCACCCCGACCGTGGCGTCGTCCATCGCCGCCCGCAGCGCCTCGGCGTCGCCGTAGGGGACGGTCCGGAACCCGGGCGTGTACGGCCCGTAGGACTCCTTCGCGTCGGGGTCGGTGGAGAAGCTGACGATGGTGGTCGTGCGGCCGTGGAAGTTGCCCTCGAAGGTGATGATGTTCGCCTGCCCGGCCGGGACGCCCCGCACCTCGTAGCCCCACTTGCGGGCGGTCTTCAGCGCCGTCTCGACCGCCTCGGCGCCGCTGTTCATCGGCAGCACCATGTCCTTGCCGCACAGCTCGGCGAGCTCGGCCGCGAACGGGCCGAACAGGTCGTGGTCGAAGGCCCGGCTGACCAGGGTGACCCGGTCGAGCTGCCGGCGCGCCGCCGCCGTCAGCCGCGGATGGCGATGCCCGAAGTTGACCGCGGAGTAGGCGGCCAGCATGTCCAGGTAGCGCCGCCCCTCGACATCGGTGACCCAGGCGCCCTCGGCGTCGGTTATCACGATCGGCAGCGGGTGGTAGTTGTGCGCGCTGTGCTCTTCGGACAGGGCCCGTAGCTGGTCGGTCAGGCTCACGACGCTCCCTCCGGCGGTCATCGGCGGACGGCGGACTCGTTCCAGGCACCGGACGGCGCCGGGAGGCAGAGGGGAGGGCGACCGGCCGCCGTCCCCGCCCGGCTGGCCGCCGTCCCCACCCTCAGCGTAAGTTCGGTAACGGCGCACGACCAGTGTGCGGGATCGTCGTTCAGGAGGTGATCCGTTGCGTCTCGACGAGCTTGACCGGCGAATCGTTGCGCAGCTCCTGGAGCACGGCCGCGCATCGTACGCGCAGATCGGCGACCGGGTCGGGCTGTCGGCCCCGGCGGTGAAGCGGCGCGTCGACCGGCTGCGCGCCGACGGCGTCATCACCGGCTTCGCCGCGATCGTGGACCCGGCCGCGCTGGGCTGGACGACCGAGGCGTTCATCGAGATCTTCTGCACCGGCGCGACCTCGCCGGAGGAGATCTACTCCAGCATCCGCAAGCATCCCGAGGTGGTCGCCGCGTACACCGTCAGCGGTGACGCCAGCGCGCTGGTGCACGTGCGCGTCCGCGACATCCAGCATCTGGAGCAGTCGCTGGAGCGGCTGCGGCGGGAGGACAACATCACCGCGACCAAGACCGCGATCGTGCTGTCGCGGCTCATCGGCCGTCCGACCGACACCCCGCCCGACGGCCGCGCGGGCGGCTAGCCCAGGAAGACCAGGAGCAGGATCAGGACCAGCAGGCCGAACGCGCCGCCGCCGATGCCGAGCGCGACGACGAGGTCGTGCCGGTAGCTGCCCATCACCGGTTCCATGGACCGTCTGGGGAGCGAGGGGTCGGTGTGCGGGGGCTGCTCGGGGACGACGAAGTTCGGCCGTGCGGGCCGTCCCGGCGCCGCCTCCGGCATGTCGGGGCGGGTCGTCCGAGCCCGGCCGGGCGGACCGCCCGGGTCCGGCCGGGTTTCCGGCGGCGGGGCGAAGGAGGGCGTGGGGGGCGCCGCAGCGGGAGGCGCGGGAGGCGTGGGGAGCGGGGACGCGTCGGGACGCGGCGGCTCGGCTTCGTAGGCGGGGAGCAGCGCGGCGACCTCGGGCGGCAGCCAGCCGGGTGCGGGCGGCTCGGCCTCCAGTTCGGCGGCGAGCTCGCGCGGCTCTGGGCGGTCCTCCGGCCGCTCGGCGAGGCAGCGTTCGATCGGCCCGCGCAACGCGTCGGGGCATCCGCTCAGGTCGGGCGGCTCGTACTGGAACGGCCTGGGGAACGCGCCCTGCCCGGTCGCCGCGAACAGCGCCACGCAGCCGAGCATGAAGACGTCGCCGGCCGCCGACGTCTCGTGCTCGAGCGAGCCGAAGTCGACCGTGCGCGGGCCGTCCTCGGTGAGCAGCACATTGGACGGCGTGAGCGCGCCGTGGACGGTGTCGGCGTCGTGCAGGGCCTGGAGGGCCTCCGCGAGCGCTCCCATGAGCACGCGCACCGCGGGTACGGGGAGGGGGCCGTGCGCCTGCACCGCGTCGTCGAGCGTGGGACCGGGCACGAACTCGGACGCCACCCAGGGGCGCGTCCCCTCCGCGTGCCCGTCGACCACGGTCGCCAGGAACGGCCCGCGGACGCGCTGGGCCGCGGCGATCTCCCGCTTGAAGCGGCGCCGGAACGCCTCGTCGTCCGCGAGATCGGCCCGTACGGACTTGATGGCCAGCCGCCGCCCGCTCTGCGCGGCGGCCAGGTACACCTCGCCGAGGCGTCCCGTGCCGATCCGGGCCAGCACGCGGTAGCCGCCGATCAGCACCGGATCCCCCGGTTCGATGGGCCGGAACGCCTCGAACGCGGGGCCGGGGCGGCTGGGGGGCTGCATGGCGACCTCCTGGGTTCAGAAGAACGTTGTACCGAAGATCACCGGGTCCTGTCAGGCGTCCGTCCGCCCTTGGCCCCGGACCTCCGGCTACTCGCGGGTAGAGCCGCTCGGTAGGCTGCCGCGCATGGACTTCGCGACCGCCGATCTGATCGACGACTTCGGGGACGAGCTGCAGAGCTGCGAGACGCAGTTCCGCGGGTACGGGGCGCGCGCCGCGTTCGCCGGCCCGATCGCCACCGTGCGCTGCCACCGGGACAACGGCCTGGTCAAGAAGCTGCTCACCGGGCCCGGCGAGGGCCGGGTGCTGGTCGTGGACGGCGGCGGCTCGCTCGGCTCCGCGCTGATGGGCGACCTGATCGCCGCCGCGGCGGTCCGCAACGGCTGGGCCGGGGTGGTGATCAACGGCGCGGTCCGGGACGTCGCCGCGCTGCGCACCCTCGATCTGGGGATCAAGGCGCTGGGCTCCAACCCGCGCAAGAGCGTCAAGGACGCGGCCGGGGAGATCGACGTCCCGGTGTCCTTCGGCGGCGTGGAGTTCCGTCCCGGCGACCACCTCTACGCCGACGAGGACGGCATCGTCACCGCCGCCCGTCCCCTGCTCTGACCGCGCTCCCGAGGGGCTCGGCGTGAGCTGCCAGCGGCACCCGGACAAGCTGCCAGCGGTACCCGGACAAGATCGTGTAACTCGGCCATTGTCCGGAGGAAACGGACGTCTCTACGGTCTCACCAACAACCGCAGACAGGTGAGACATGCGCGTAGACAAGAGACTGCTCGTCCCCCTCGTGGCGGCTCTGACGCTGTCCGCAGGACTCGCGACCGCGCCCGCCACCGCCGGGCAACGGCCCCCCGTCCCCGAGCCCGCCAAGAACCCGTGGCAGATGCGGCACTGGCCCCAGACCCAGCCGTGGCAGCAGGCCCAGCGGCTGCGCACGTACGCGGCGGGCGCCCCCAGGCCGATCGACCCGCAGGACTACGAACTGCCCGACACGATGACGTGGGACGACTACAAGCCCGTCCCGGGGACCTCGTGGGCCGACCCCTCCCGGAAGGGATCGGTCAAGAACTTCAGGGGCGCCGTCGTCCTGGTCGACTACCCCGACCAGGACTTCGTCGTGACCAGGGCGAAGAACTCCACGATCTTCGGCAACCCGAGCCTGGCGGGGAACGTGCCGCGCGACGGGGTCGCCCGGTTCTACCAGGACTTCCTCAACAAGCCGCAGTCCCTCAACCAGGGCCACACCCTGCACGAGTACTGGATGGAGGACTCCCAGGGGCGGTACGGGGTCGACCTCACGGCGTTCGGCGCGTACCGGATGCCCGCCAAGGACCACGAGTACGGCGTGGAGAACCGGATGCAGGGCGGCACGGGATGCCCCGCGGGGGACACCTGCAACCGCGACATCCGCGCGGACGCGCGTGCGGCCTGGATCGCCGACGTGGGCGAGGACAGGGCCAAGGAGTTCGACTTCGTCTTCTACCTCTCGGCGGGGCAGGACGAGAGCTCCACCTGGCAGGAGTTCGGGCAGATGAAGTTCAACTCCCCGGAGGAGGTGACCCCCGAGTGGGGGCCGCAGGACCCCGCGCTGCCCAACTGGGTGAAGACCCGGTACGTCCCCTGGTCGTCCTGGGCGTCGGGCTCCACCATCTGGCCGAACGCCGTCAGCGGTAGCTCGACCCAGGCGGAGAGCTCCGGAATGGGCGTCTTCGCGCACGAGTTCAGCCACATCCTGGGGATCGGCGACAACTACAACAACCCGTACGCCATCCCCGCGCGGCGCGCGTACTCCGGCCCGTGGGAGATGCTGAGCCGCGGCAGCTTCAACGGGCCCGGCGGCCCGCACAGCCGGTGGACGATCCCGGCGACGGGCGGCGGATCCATGGGCGCCCAGCACATGCTGCGCAACAAGCTGAAGCTGGGCATCGTCGACCCCGGCCACGTGCTGCAGCTGAACCGCGACACCCTCGCCGCGTCCGGCACCGTCGTGGCCAGGGTGACCGCGCGCGCCGCCGACCCGGGCGCGGGCGGGCTCGCGGGCATCAACCTCAAGCTCGGCGAGGGCGGCGACAAGAGCCCCGAGTGCCGTGAGGACCAGGACCCGGTGTGCGACGGCGGCGGCTACGACAACTACACCCTCGAAGTCGTCGACCGGATGGGCTTCGACTCCTTCACGCCCGACTCCGGCGTGCTGCTGTCCAAGACCAAGGACGCGGACGACGCCCCGTTCATCTGGGTGAAGGACGCCAATCCGCAGGACATCGACAAGGTCGACTTCGTCCTGCCCAACGGCACGCCGCAGAAGATGACGATCGGCGACTACCGGCAGCTGTCGGACGCGCTGTTCCACGCCGGGAACGGCTCGGGCAGCGAATTCGAGTACGTCGACAAGGCGAACCGGCTGCACTTCTACGTGCTCGACCTCAAGCGCGATTCCAGGGGAGTCCTGTCCTACACGGTCGCGATCCGTTCGCTGGACGGCGCGGGGCCGCAGCGCCGCGACGTGAAGGTCGACAAGGGCGAGGCGCGGGACGCGGGCTCGGGCTGGGTGAAGTGCACGATGCCGCTGCGCAACTCCGGCAAGGGCGGCGGCGGGCACCACGCCTCGGACGTGTACCGGCTGACCGCGTCGGTGTCCGAGGACGGCTGGACGACCTGGGTGCCGAACCAGTTGGCCACCGCCAGGGCGGGTGAGCGGACGTCGGTGGAGGTCTGGGCCAGGCCGGGCGCCGGTGCGGACCGGCGGGCGAATCTGCGGGTGAAGGCGGTGTCGGAGAGCGATCCGAGCAAGGCCGACACCGGCACCTGCCGCCTCGGCTGACTCTCCGAGGGCGACCCCGTCGCCGGCCGCGCGAGCGCGCGGCCGGCGACGGAGGCTGCTGCATGACGTTCCGCCCCGTCACTCGGTTTACCGACGATATCGAATCGTTACCAAACTGCCCGGGTGCTCGATCCGGTGATCAGTGCCTGCGCGGCGTCGCTGACCTCGCATTGATCTCCAATAGCAACGATAACGTTGCATTGCGTGATCTTGGGTGAAAAGTCCGAATGGTGTTAAGTTCCGTGATCCCCGGAGGTGATCACGTGAACGGTCGGCGCCTGCTCGCCCTCGCCGCCCCGCTGATGGCCGTGGCCATCGGCACGCCCGCCTTCGCCTATTTCGTTCCTGATTATTCCGAGCAGGTCGCGGCCACGGCGTCGGCCGCGGTGCCGTCCAAGGAGCCCTACGTCCTCAAGGTCGGCACGAGCCCCGACGGGGCCGCCCTCGGCGGCATGGCCAAGAGCCTGAAGACGACCGGCGTCCAGGAACTGCTCACCCAGAAGGGCAACCGCCAGGGCGAGTGGGGCGGAAACTGCGGCGCCTCGGCCGGGGTCCCCGCCGGGGCGAAGGTGTTCTGCTTCAACTCCGGCGACACCGCCACCAAGGAGTGGTACCCGCAGGGCGTCACCGGCGTCTCCGACGCCCAGGCGGACGAGAGGTGGGGCACGGCGAAACCCCTCCTGGTCAGCTGGTACGACCACGACAAGAAGGCGCCGCACAAGAGCGCCCGCGTGACCTTCGTCAACACCGAGGACAACACCTACCGGCACGCCCTGCTGGTGTGGCCGTACCGCAACGCCAGGGGCAGGACCACCTACGAACCCGTGGGCACGCACGGCTCCGACACCGGGATCCACGCCGGGGGCATCGCCTGGTACGGCAACCGCCTCTACGTGTCCGACACCAGCGCCGGCCTGCGCGTGTTCGACATGCGGCAGATCTTCGACCTGGGCAAGAGCGCGAACGGGTCCACGTCCAAGCCCGGCCTCGTCGGCCTGCACGGCAAGACCTACCACGCCTACGGGTACCGGTACGTGATGCCGCAGGTGCTGTCGTACGTCCCGGACAGGCCGTCCGGAGGGCCCTGCACCGTCAACGGCACCCCGAACCACTCCTGGCTGTCCATCAACCGCACCGGCAAGGACAGGCTGGTGACGGGGGAGTGGTGCAAGAACGGCAACGGGCGCGTGGCGCAGTTCCCCCTGACCAGCGGCAGCCCCGGATCGAGCGACCTGGAGACCGACGCCCAGGGGCGGGCCACGCCGTCCTGGGTGGCCCGCCTTCCGGCCTCCTACGTCCAGGGAGGGGCCACCGCGGACGGCACGTGGTGGTTCACGCGCAACGTCCCGTTGGCGGAGCACTCCTACCCGCCCGGCCAGAACAAGAACCAGGGGCAGCTCGTCCAGGCCGTGTGGGCGGACGGCTTCGAGGACGTCCAGCGCGAGACCGTCTCCTTCGGCCCCGAGGACCTGTCCTGCTGGCGCGGGGCCGACCAGGTCTGGACGGTCGCCGAGCACCCGGGGCAGCGCGCGCTCTACGGGATGAAGAAGCCGCAGTGCTGAGCGCTACTGGCGCACGCAGACCTCAGGCGTGACGGCCACAGCAGCGACCCGCCCGGGGGAGCGGGGTGCAACCCAGGCCCCCAGCGCCACCGTCCCCAGGGCCGCCAGGGCCATCCCCGCGCCCACCCACGCGGCGAAGCGGTAGCCGAAGCCCGCGCCGATGACGAGCCCGCCCAGCCAAGGCGCGATGGTGTTGCCGACGTTGAACATAGAAGTGACCGTGGCCCCCGCAAGGGTCCGTACCTCGCCAAGGGTCGCGTACACGCGGACGCTCACCGCGGGGTTGGTCGCAAGACCGAAGCCGCCGAGCAAGGGCACCAGCACGATGACGGCCACCGCGTTGGAAGCCCCCAGAGCGATACCGGCCGATGCCAGCACAACGCCCGTCATTCCAATGGTGAGCGTGCGGAACGGGTACGCGTCGGCCACCCGCCCCCCGATGACGATGCCGATGAGCGACCCCACGCCGAAGAGGGCGAGCACGCCCGGCACCCACCCCTCCGGTAGGCGCGTGGTGTCGGTGAGCATCGCCCCCAGATAACTGAACGTCGCCATCATCGAGCTGAAGGACAGGGCGCTCGTCCCGTACGCGATCCACAACCCGGGCGAGGCCAGGCTGCGCAACTCCTCGCGCACCCCCGGAACGTTGCCAACGGACGCGCGGCGCGCACCTGCCAACGCGGTGCCCACTCCCACCAGGGCCACCGTGGACAGCACAGCGACCGTCCAGAACGCCGCCCGCCAGCCCAGGTACTGCCCGAGGAAGGTCCCGCCGGGAACGCCCAGGACCGTCGACACGGTGATCCCGCCGATGACGATCGAGACCGCCCGCCCGCGCGCGTCCGCCGGCACCAGATCGACCGCCGCGACCACCGCCACGCCGAAGAACCCGGCACTGGCGAACGCGCCCACCAGCCGGGTCGCGAACAGCACCTCGTAGCTCGGCGTCAGCGCGCCCGCCACGTGCGCCAGCGCGAAGACGGCGAGGAAGGCGAGCAGCGCGGTGCGGCGCGCCAGCCGCAGCGTGGCCATCGCCAGCACCGGCGCCCCGGCCACCATCCCGAGGGCGTACGCGGAGATCAGCAGCCCCGCGGTGGGCACCGACACGCCCAGTTCGTCCGCCATGGCGGGCAGCAGCCCGGCCAGCATGAACTCCGAGGTGCCCTGCGCGAAGATCGCGAATCCCAGCACGTAGATCGCCCACGGCACAGGCGCTCTCCTCCCTGTTTTGAATCGATCAGTCCAAAAAATGCCCGCAAAAAAGGCGAAACCCGACCGCGCTCAGATCGCGCGGAGCGCCGCGCCCGCCACCGCCTCCAGCGCCGGCCGCCCCAGCCCCGAACGGGCCGACACCCGGATCCCGCCGATCGTCGCGATGACGAAGTGGGCCAGCTCGGACGGGTCGCGGCCCGGATCGATCTCGCCCTCGCGCTGCCCGGCGCGGAACGTCGACCGCAGGATCTCCAGCCGCCGCCGGTAGTCCCGCTCCAGTAGCGCGGCGATCTCCGGATCGCGGGGCGCCAGCTCGATCCCGGTGTTGACCACCAGGCAGCCCAGCCCGTCCCCGGTCTCGTCGTCGATCATCCGCCGGAACAGCTCGGCGATCTTCTCCCGGACCGTCCCGGACCCCTCCAGCAGCTCGGTGTAGTCGCCGGCCTTGAGCTCCATGTAGCGCCGCAGGGCCCGCTCGAACAGCTCGTGCTTGCTCTTGAAGGTGTTGTAGATGCTGCTGCGCCCCAGGCCGGTGGCCTCGCACAGGTCCTGGGTGGAGGTCGCCTCGTACCCGGCGGTCCAGAAGGCGCGCATCGCTGCCTCGACCGCCCGTTCCTCGTCGAAGTTCCGCGGCCGGGCCATGGCGGCACGCTACCACGTTTTGAAACGATCGATCCAGAACCCGAAACCGCGCCCCGCCTGTCGGCGGCGGCCGCTACCGTCGCGCGCATGAGCTACTCGCTGAGCCTCTACCTCGTCGACCTCGCCAAGGCCAACGGCGCCATCGGCGGCGGGGACGACAAGCTGCGACGAATGATCGGCGGCCGCTTCAAGTCCCAGCTCGCGCACGCCGACGAGGAGTTCTCCTCCTTGATCGAAGACGGCGCCCCCACCCGCTACGACGCCGTACGGGCCGTCATCGAGGGCGGCCCCTACGACGAGGCGCACGCCTTCCAGTACGCCTACGCCTACGAGATGATCTGCCAGTTCTACGGCCGGCGGCTCTTCAACAACCATTTCTCGCCGTACCGAAGCGGCTGGCTGGAAACCGTGGACAAGGGCCTCTCCGACCTCGGCATCAAGGCCGTCAGCGTCACCGACTTCACCTACGGGTCGGTCCCTTCCGCGCTTCCCGCCCCCGAGCACCTGCCCTGCTACGGCGAATGGTCACCCGACCAGTGCGCGGAGGCCCTGACCCAATGGGAGTCGACCACCCAGGAACAGCGCGACTCCCTTGACCACGAGGTCCTGGAAGCCATCGATTACTGCATCGAATGGACCCGCGAAGCCCAGACCCGCCCAGGCTGCGGAGTAGCCGCCTTCGAATTCTGATACCCCGCGACCGGCACAAGGACCCTGGCCACCCCCTCACTCAAGAACCTCGAGCGTCGGCAGGGAGCCTTCGACCCGCGCGTCGGCCGAAGCCGGACTGATCGTCGTCAGACGCTCGCCCACCTCCGCCCGCACGAAACCTATCCCGACCGGATTGTGCCGGGACAGCCGGTACTTTCCCGGCTTGAGCGCTGCTTCGGCGGGAATGATGACCTCCGCGGCCGTCGTCCCGTTGAAGGTCCAGGAACAGTGCTTGTGGTCGTAGTACTTTTCCTGGTCGTTCTGCCTGAGGAGTGCGCCTTGGACGGGAACGGGCGTGCCCGAGGGAATGTCATTGGGTGATTTCTCACTCGTGCGGTAGAGCCAGAATTTCGGCTTCTTGGAGTCCTTGCTCTCGTTCTTCTGCTCTCCCAGGGCGACGCTGTACGAACTGTGGTAGGCGTCTCCCCTCTCCGAGTCGGGACCGTGGCAGCGGAACCGTCCCGGACCGAGATACTGCAGGCCCCACGGCGTCCGTCCGTGCCAGGTCGTGTCGACCCGGACGCGCGTTCCGGCCCTGGCCCGCGCGGGGGACACGGTGATCTTCTCGCTGATGAGCGGGCTCGCGTCGGTGTCGCCGTCGGGGATCGAGGTGTTGTCCAGGACGACACGAGGGCTGCCGAAATACGCGCGGTAGTCGCCTGTGGAGGTGCCTCCCACATCGGCGCCCGCGGGCAGAAAGTACGTCGCGATCATGACGGCCGCCGCCGTCCCGGCGACGGCCCCGCCCGCCGCCTTCGCTCCCCCGATCTTGGCCAGCAGGCCATTCCCGCCGAGCGCATGTGCGGCTTCGCCCGCAGAGCCGATGACCGCCCCGGGCGAGAGGGCACTGCTGATCAGCGCGAAGGGAAGGGCGGCCGCGAGGACCGCCGCGGCCGTTCCCAGCGCGATCAGGCCCCGCCGCTCCCAGCCGGCACCGTAGTTCGCCACGGCCGCCGCCTCGAGCTCGTCGAGAAACGCCGCCACGTTCCCTCGGCGCTGGCCAGGATGCTTCGCCATCCCTTGAACGATGAGGGATCGCAGGGCTTCCGGCACGCCGTCGATGGGAATGGGCGCCGCCATGTGCTGCGCCCGCAACTCCCCCTGCGTCGCCGCGCCGTAAGGCTTGCGGCCGGTGACGCATTCGAAGAAGACGCAGGTGGCGGCGTAGACATCGGTGGCAGGCGTCGCGGGCGCCCCCTGCCACTGCTCCGGTGCCATGTAGGCGGGCGTGCCCATGATGCCGCCCTGGCCGGAGAGGACGGCCACTCCGAAGTCGATCAGCTTGCTCTGGCCGTCGCTCTGGACCAGGACGTTCGCCGGCTTGTAGTCACGATGAACCACACCGACGGCATGGGCGGCGGCCAGGCCGCGTAGCGAGCCTTTGAGGACGGTGAGCGCGGCCTCCGGCTCCAGCGGCCGATCGCGCCGGTCCAGCACGGCGCGGAGCGAGGGACCGGCGACCACCTCCATGACGATCGCCGCTCCCCGCGGAGCCTCGACATAGTCCAGCAGGCGCGTCACATGGGGATCGGCCACGCGCCTCAGCAGCTCGGCCTCGCTGCGGAACGTGGCCCGGGCATGCGAGTCCCCCAGCAGCCCGGACGCCAGATACTTGATCGCCACGTGCTGACCGGACACCTCGTGGCGCGCCAGCACGACACGCCCCTGCGCGCCGGCGCCCAACTCCTGGAGTTCCACATGCCCGGGGAGCCGCCAGCCCCCCGAACTCATCCGATCTTCCGAAGCTGCTTGGTCAGCACCCCGCTCGCCCGCTCCGCGATCGGCCCGGACTCCTTTCCCGGCTCCGTCCGCTCGTAGTACATCGTGGCGACCACCAGGTTGCCCCGCGCCGCGTAGTCGTACATGACATGGAAGATGTTGTATTCAGTGTTCGAGGCCGAATACTCCTGCCGTTCGGTGCCGCGCAGCCGATTCCATCCGGCGAGCGTGTCCTCGCTCACCTTCCAGGTGTCGTTGTGCGCGTACAGCGTGAAGTCCTCGCGGATCTTCTTGGCCGCCACCCGTCGTTTTGCGGGGCACGAACGCGCCTTCTTCTTCAGATCCTCGTAGGAACCGGCGGCGGCCTGGGCGGTGGCGTAACGGGCCAGCACCTGGGTGTACTTGACTTCGTTCTTTCCGCTCGCACGGCTGCTGAACTGGCGGGTCGTGATCTGCGGGTCGCCCTGGAGCCTGGTCGCCGTGAGCGAGCAGATGGGGGCGCCCCCGTCCTTGAGCACGTCGGCCACGGTGCGGATCTCGCGGATTCCGGAACCGATGTCGCCGGGGCCGATCAGCCCTCGTTTCACCTGTTCCGCCGTGTAGACCGGGGGCGGCGCGGACGTGCTCGGGGCCGCCTGGCTCGGGCGGGGCGGTGCCTTGGGCTCGTCACCGCCCCCGCAGCCGGTCATCGCCAACGCCGAAACGGTCAGCATCACGGCCGGGAGTCGCAGGCCGGACCCGGCACGGCCCCTCCGCCACGTCATGACCGGGTGTTGGTCTGGATCTCGCCCACGACCAGCGGTGTCGGAGGCGAGGTCATGGACATGTCGGCGAGGTCGCCCCCTGGCGCGTCGCACTCGCCGCCCTGGCACGTCCAGCTGACGCTCCACGTGATGGTCGCGGTGATGCGGTAGGCGCCACCGGGGGCGGACGCTGAAGAGCGGTTGTAGGTGTGGCCGCATTCCGTGCTGTTGGGTCTGCCCGGCCCGTTGCAGTCGAGGGTCGTCTCGCCGAGTTCCCAGCGGACCGAACGCGGGGTCGCGGTCGCCTGGACGAGCTGGTCACCGGCGGAGATGGGCGGGGTGGAGACCGTTTGGAAGCCGTCCACCCACAACGCCGTGCGCATCCTGACGTACGTCTTGTCGGCCGGCGCGGTATGCGCGGTCGGGACCGGATACGGCGCTTCGACGCGGGCCCGCTCGGCCAGGTCGATGGTGGCCGGGGGCGCGGCCGCCGGTGGGGCAGCCGGGCCGCCTCCGACGCCCAGCCCTTGGTCGTCTCCGCCCAGGGTGGGGATCCCGCCGCCTCCGCCTCCTGAGCCGCCTCCGCCGGTGCCGCCTCCTCCGCCGGACTGGCTTCCGTCGCTTTCGGGGAAGCAGACGAGGTTGCCGGGGGAGCCGCAGGGGGCCGCGTTGGCGTGGGCGGCTGTGAGGAAGGGGACGGCGAGCGCGCCTACCAAGGACGCGCCTGCCAGCACCTTCAGCCTGGGGTGCGGGTGGTGGGGCATGAGGGTTCCTTCGGTGGGTGCCGCCGGTGGGTGGGGCTCGGAGCCGGACGAACGCGGGGCCGCGCGGGGGGAGCGGTGCGGGGGGCGGGGGGTCAGCATTTGTCGTCCCGGATGGTTTCGGAGACCTTCCAGGTGGCGCCGTCGTACCGGACCGCGGAGCGGTGCAGGTAGGCGCCTCCCGGGCCGCCGCCGATGCGCTTGCCGGTCTTCGCGGAGAAGCGGTAGCCGGCGAGGGTGCGCAGGCAGTCGACGACGTAGACCGTCATGCCGTCCTTCGCGCGCGCGTAGACCTTCGCGTTCGAGACGTTGGTGAACCGCCAGATCTCGCCCTTGGCCCTGGTGCGCTCGACGTCCTTGGTGACCTGGGTGAGGAGCGGGTCCATCGCGACCGCGCCCAGTTCCGCCGGGTCGTTGATCTCGTACACCCGTTTGAAGACGCGCTGGTACTCGCGGTAGCGGGTGAGGACGGTCTGGTCGAGTTGGGGGGTCGGGATGGTGGAGGGGGGACGGGCCGCGGTGGGCGGGGTGGGCGGGGTGCCGCTGGCCAGGGAGCCGTTGGGCTTGAAGGTGCCGGAGGAGGGCTCGTCGCCGCACGCCGACAGCGACGCGGCGGCCAGGAGCGCCAGCGTGGCGGTGGTGCGTAGGCGAGGCCGCCGGTGCGGGGAGGAACGTACCAACCGGGCGCGCATCGCCATCCCTGATCGTCCAGTCTCGACAACGGGGCGGAGTACCTGCGAAAGCTTACAGAGGAGCCTGTGACGAGAAAAGCGGTTCGTTGCGGAAAGGGAGGCGGAGGTTCGTACGAACTTTCCGGCGGGTGGCGGCGATCTCACCCTGCGTGCCGCAAGATCGTGGCAGGAGGGTGCGCGGTGGACGAGTGGCGGATTGACGGGTTCCAGGAGGTCCGGGAGCTGGGTGCGGGTGCCCAGGGAAGGGTGGTGCTGGCCCGGCATCGGACGGCGGGGACGCCGGTTGCGATCAAGTATCTGTTCCAGGGGTCGCTGCCGGAGCTCGAGCGGCTCCGGCATGAGGCGGTGCTGCTGGGGCGGGTGTCGGATCCGCATGTGGCGCGGCTGTACCGGCTGGTGGAGAGCGAGCGCGGGGCGGCGATCGTCATGGAGGCGGTCAACGGGGTGTCGCTGAAGCGGGTGCTCTCCGAGCATGGGGCGCTGGGGGCGGAGGCGTCCCTGGTGGTGTTGAAGGGGTCGCTGCAGGGTCTGGCGGCGGCGCATGCCGTCGGGGTCGTGCACAGGGATTACAAGCCGGCGAACGTCGTGGTGCAGGCCGATGGGTTGAGCAAGCTCATCGACTTCGGGATCGCGGCTCCGCAGGGGGAGGGGACGCGATCGGGGACGCCCGCGTACATGCCGCCTGAGCAGTGGCGGGGTGAGCCTGCGACGCCCGCGGCGGACGTGTACGCGGCCACGTGCGTGTTCTTCGAGTGCGTGACGGGGCAGCGGCCGTATACGGGGTCGGGGCCGGAGTTGATGGCGCGGCACCTGAACGCGCCCGTTCCGCTGGACGTGCTGCCCGAGGCGTTGCGGGACCTGGTGAGCCGGGGGATGGCCAAGGAGCCCGCGGAGCGTCCGCATGGTGCGGCGGCGTTCGTGGGGGAGTTGGAGCGGGCTGCTTCGGAGGCGTACGGGCCGGACTGGGAGCAGCGCGGTGTGCGTGCGCTCGCCGGTACGGCCGTGGCGCTGGCGGCGCTGTTTCCGTTGGTGGCGGCTGGGCTCGCGCCCGCGGCGCCGGTCGTGGCGGGGACGGCCGCGGCCGCCGGTGGCGGTGCGGTCGCGAGCGGCGGCGGCGCGGGTGCCGCTGCGGGCGGTTCCGGGTTCCTGGCGGGCGTGGGAGGTAAGGCGGCGCTGGCCGTGGCGGGGGCCGCGGTGGTGGCGGGGGCGGGCGGCACCTACGCGTACACCAACCTGAACGACGACGAGCCGCGGCAGCCGCCGTCGCGGCCTGTGGCGGCGGTGATCTCGACGATGAACCAGTCGTACACCGATGTGCGGCTGGTGGTCCAGAACGCGCAGTACGCGCAGGTCTCCGGGATTCGGGACGCGGCGCTGCAGCAGCGGATCAACCAGGCGCTGCGGGGTCCGCTGGACGAGACCATCGCGTCCCTGCGGCGGTCGACCAGGGAGGCGGGCGCGGCGTGCACGCAGAACTCGGAGGTGAACACCACCACCCGGATCGGGCTGCGGGGGCCGACGCTGATCTCTGTTGTCTACCGGGTGCGGGTGGGGTACTGCTTGCCGGCCGACGGGCAGATGCCGGGGCGTGCGGTGACGGTCAATCTGAAGACGGGGAAGGTGCTGGGTTCGGAGGACGTGTTCAAGCCCGCGACGCTGACCTCTGGTGGTGTCAGGACGCTGTGGGGCCGGTTGACCAGCACCGCGTCCGGGGACATGTGGGGGCCGGAGGGGTGCCGGAGGGAGGGGCCTGAGCGTGCGGACTTCTACCCGAACCGGGCCGTGGAGCGGGAGTGGCCGGCGTCCACGCCGTTCTTCGGGACGGACCAGTTCGAGATCAACTACTCGATCGCCGGGAGCGAGTGCCCGTACGACCGGTTGACGGCGCCGTACGCGAGCGTGCGCGATCTGCTGAGGCCGGAGATCGTGGCGCTGCTGCCGGGGCCGTCGCCGCGGAAGACCTGATCGCTTGACCTCTACTTAGCTCGAGGTTGCAGGGTGGGGGTGTTGCCGATCGAGCGGAGGGCGTGGCGATGCGCGCGGTGTGGTTGAAGGAGTTCGGCGGGCCGGAGGTGCTCGTCGCGGGGGACGCGCCGGACCCGGTCCCGGGCCCCGGCCAGGTGCTGGTGGAGGTGGTGTTCGCCAACATCACGTTCGTGGAGACGCAGTTCCGGTCGGGCGGTTTCTCGCCGTTCAAGGCGGAGCCGCCGCTGATCCCGGGGAACGGGGTCGGCGGCGTCGTCCGCGAGGTCGGTGAGGGCGTGGACGCGTCGCTGGTGGGGACGAGGGTGGTCAGCGCCACGGGCGGTTCGGGCGGTTATGCCGAGCTGGCCGCGGTGGACGCCGAGGGGCTGTTCCCGGTGCCCGCGGAGCTGGCCTTGGACGATGCCGTCGCGCTGCTGGCCGACGGCCGTACCGCGACGATGATGCTGAACGCGGTGGGGCCGCGTCCCGGCGAGCGGGTGCTGGTGGAGGCGGCCGCGGGCGGGGTGGGGAGCCTGCTGGTGCAGCTCGCCGGGGCGGCCGGGGCCCGGGTCGTCGCGGCGGCGGGCGGGGAGCGCAAGACCGGCATCGCGCGTGATCTCGGTGCGGACGTGGTGGTCGACTACACCCTGCCGGATTGGGACGGTCGCGTGCGCGCGGCGGTGGGCGGGCTGGACGCGGTGTTCGACGGGGTCGGCGGTGAGATCGGGCGGACCGCGTTCGAGCTGCTCGAACCGGGCGGACGGATGATCAGTTACGGGCTGGCCAGCGGCGAGTGGGCGGGCGTGCCCGAGGAGCGGGCCGCCGGGCGCGGCGTCGCTCTCGTCCAGGCGCAGCCGACGCCGGAGGTGATCCGGGAGGCCACGCAGAGCGCGCTGGGGGAGGCCGCCGCGGGCCGGCTGCGTCCGCTGATCGGCCAGCGGTTCCCGCTGGAGCGGGCCGCCGACGCGCACGCGGCCATCGAGTCGCGCGCCTCCGTCGGCAAGACCCTGCTGGAGGTGCGGTGAAGGTCGGAGTGCACCTGCCCGCGTTCGGGGTGGACCCGGCGGCGGGTACGGCCGAGCACGCGCGGCACGCGGAGGACGTGGGCCTGGAGTCGGTCTGGGTCGGCGACCACCTGATTCCCAACAGGCCGTACCTCGACAGCACGCTGGCGCTGGCGACCGCCGCGGCCGTCACCGAGCGCGTCCGGCTGGGCTTCGGGGTGATGATCGTGGCGCTGCGGCCGGTCGCGTGGGTCGCGAAGCAGGTAGCGAGCCTCCAGCATCTGTCCGGGGGCCGCGTGCTGCTGGGCGTCGGGTCGGGCGGGCCCGTGCACGGCGACGCGGCCTGGCGGGCGGTGGGCGTCCCCTACCGCGAACGCGGCGCGCGGACCGACGCGGCCCTGGAGGCGCTGCCCGCGCTGATCGCGGGGAGGCCCGCGAAGGTGGACGGGGAGGAGGTCGTGCTGTCGCCCGGCGCGACCGTGCCGCCGGTGCTGGTCGGCGGGGGCGCGGCGACGCTGCGGCGGGCCGCGCGGTTCGGCGACGAGTGGTACGCGGCGTTCTCCGGGCCCGCGGAGATCGCCGCCGGGCTGGGCCGGCTCCGGGAACTGGCGGAGGAGTACGGCCGTCCGGTGCCGCGGCTGACCGTCGGCGTCAGCGTCGGGCTCGGCGACCTGCCCGCCGCGCGGATCGACGCGCAGGTGCGCGGGCTCACCGACTACGGGATGAGCGAGGACGAGGCGCGCGGGTCGCTGATCGTGGGCGGGCCGGAGCGGGCGTCCGAACGGTTCGCCGAGCTGGCCGAGGCGGGTGCGCACCGGATTATCGCGATGCCGTTCCCGGAGGACCGGATGCGCCAGACCGAGCTGGTAGCGGAGACGGCCGCGCTGCTGGGGTAGCGGCGTCAGGACGTGAGGGCGTCGCGGACGTCCATGAGGGCGAAGCCGAGGAGGTTGAGGCCGCGCCACTCGGACGGGCGCAGCGCCTCCGGCTTGTGCTCGTCGAAACCGATGCCCCAGATGACGTCCAGTGGGCTGGCCTCGACCAGGACCTTCCCGGTGGTGGAGAGCAGGTAGTGGCGTAGCCGCTCGTGCGCCCCGAACTTGGCCACGTTGCCGCGCACCACGATGCCGTACCGCTCCCGCACCCAGGTGTCCTCGTCGAAGTTCGCGACGCGGCGGCCGAGGGCCTTGGCGCGGCCGGGGTCGGTGGTGGCGAGGATCTCGCGGACCCTGGCCGTGTCGCCGAACAGCCGGGCCTTCTCCGCCATCATGTAGTGCTCGGCGGTGGGGTAGGTGACGCCGTCGACCTCGAACGGGGACGGATGCCACTGGCTGAGGCAGCCCTTCGCCTGCGTCCCGCCCCAGAACAGGACGAACTCGGGCAGCGTGCCGTGCAGCTCCAGCTCCAGCAGGTCGTCGATGCGCATGCGTCCGAGCGTGGCCGAGCGCGCGCCGTCCGGGCAATCGGTTTTGTCCGGCGTGGAGCGCCCTTCCGGTGATCGCTCGATAATCTGCCGGTCAGCGTGAGTCGTCTGAAATGGGGGAACGGTCAGTGAGCGGGCAGAACGAGCGCATCGCCGAGATCCAGCGACGCATCATCGAGTTCGTGTCGCGGAACACCCCTCCCGGCAGCCGCCGCATCGATCTGCACTGCCTGGCGACGGTCGCGGTGAACGACATGGCCCTCACCGTGCTCACCGAGGACGGCAAGCTCGTACGGCCCGAGGCGATGCCGCAGGAGCTGACCGACAGCATGCTGGAGCTCCGCCGCGCGCACTACCTGCCCGAGCAGGGCACCTGGTTCTCCGCGCGGTTCATGCTGGAGCCGGGCGCGCCTATCCGGCCCATCTTCAACTACGACTTCGACCCGAACTGGGACCCGTCGATCCAGGTGGAGTGCTGGCAGCGCGACCAGATCGTGATGCCGCGCGACGGCGCGCACATGCCGCCGTGGCTGCGGGACCGGCTGGACGGCCGCGAGCCCGCGTACGAGGGGGTCTTCCAGGCCGAGGCCCTCAATCCCATGGAGCAGATGGAGATCCTCTCCAACGAGTTCTGCATCCTGGTGGCCGACCAGGCCCCGCCCCTGTGGGACCAGGTGTTCGGCCACTACCAGGTGGTCGGCGACCATGTGGAGTGCCCTCCGGCCATGGTGCGGGTGGCCGACCGCACGATGACGTCGTGGAGCGTCCCGCCCGGGGCGCAGGCGCTGCTGCAGCGGCTGCGCGCGGGCACCTACGCCTTCCAGCGCGGCGCCTGGTCGCGGATCGACTACCGGGTGCTGTACGAGGAGGGGTCCGTCCGGGTCCAGGCGCAGTTCACCAACCAGGAGGAGCCCCCCTGGAACGCCGAGCCGTCGGTGCAGGACGTGCGGCTGGAGGTGGAGCGCTTCCCCGAGCACGGTACGCGCGACTGGATCAAGCGCCGTCTCGAGGCGGCCGGTGACGGCGCGCCGGACCAGGTGCCGTCCCCCGACGACTCCCCGGCTCCCGACGGCGCCCCGGTCGGCGGCGGCATCCGCAGGGCGCGCGTGTTCGACCATGTGGGCCCGGACGGTGAAGGGCCGTCGGTGTCGCGTCCGGCCGTCCCGCAGGACGAGGTCGCGCGGCTGGTCGAGTACCTGAGGCGGGCGCCGGTCGTGCTGGCTGCGCGGTCGTACGCGCCCGACCAGATCGACGCCTCGCGCGGCGACCGGGTGCCGCTGACCTTCCACACCGACGGGTCCTGGGTGTGGGCGGGAGCGGTCGGCTACTACCTGGAGGAGCACGGCGTCCCGCCCGAGCCCGACCTGGTCGCGCACGCCCGCGCTCGCGGCTTCCAGATCCCCGTGATCGACGACGACACGATGGACGCCGCGAGCGCCGCGGTCACCGGCCGGCCCGCGCCGCCCCGCATCAACACCGACCCGGGAGCCTCGCGGCCCGCGCCCTCCTCGGTGTCCTCGGCGCTGGAGGGGCGGTTGAACGAGCTGGGCGTGGCGTCCGGGGCGTACCGGATCGGCGGCGTCGCGGACGGCGCCTGGAGCCTGCTGCCCGAGGGCGGGCAATGGGCGGTCTTCCTCTCCGAGGACGGCGAGCGCCGGCGTCGGGTGGTCTTCGAGACCGAGGAGCAGGCGGCGGCGTACCTCCTGGGATCCCTCCTCCTCAAGTCCCCGGCCGGGGACGCGCGTCGTTCGATCGAGCCGCTCGCGGGCGAGCCGCCGCTGACGCTGTTCCGGGGAAGGCACGAGGTGGAGGTGCCCGCAGGCACGACCGTCGACCGGTACGGCAGCGAGGCCGGCAACGTCACCTACGCGGTGCGGACGCCGTTCGCCGAGCGCTCGCTGCCGCCGGACTGGGCGAACCGCCCGTACCGGGCCTACCGGCTGCAGCGGCCGCTGCGGGCGCTCACGGGGGTCGCGGTGCCGTGGTTCGACCAGCCGGGCGGCGGCACTGCCTACGTCTTCGCCCGCTCCCTCGCCGATCTGGTCGCCGACGGCTCCCTCGTCGCCGTCTAGGACGCCTGACCCTCAGGCGCGGCCGATGCCGGAGACCAGGTCGAGGCCCAGGATGAGGTCGAGGTGGATGACGGTCTCCAGCTTGGCGCCCGGCGCGACGTCCGGGTCGGCGGTCAGGTCGTCCAGGACGGCCAGCGCGGTGGGGCTGTCCAGGTCGTCGGCCAGGGCCGCCTCCGCCTTGGTCGCGTACGGCCGGTCCATCGGACGGCCGGGCCGGGTCGCCCACTCGGCCATCGCCTCGCGCCAGTGCGCCAGGTCCCGTCCCGCCTCGACCACGAGGTCGCCGTCCATCTCGTCCGGCTCGCGGTAGCGCTCGCGGAGGATCGCCAGGCGCACGCACAGCGGGTCGGTGCTGGCGCTCTCGGCCAGCTCGTCCCAGGTGTACCGTTCCGGCGGCACGATCAGGCACCGGTGGTCGAGGACGTCCTCCGAACCCACCCAGATCGCCCCGCCGGGCAGCTCGCCCTCCGTCGCGACCTCCACCTCCGGGAGGTTGAGCTCGGAGAAGTCGGCCTTCGGACGCACCTGGGCGGCACGGGTCAGCGTGACGCGGCGGCGGGACCGTTCGGCGAGCCTGCGCAGCAGGTCGGCGGTGACGAGCGCCCGCTCACGGCCGGAGTGGACGTGGACGTGCATCGCATTCGGCGGGAGTTCCAGGGCCTGTCCGGTGCGGTGGTCCTGCAGGCGCAGCATGCCCCAACCCTACGGTCGCGGCCGCGCGGAACCCAGGACGACCCGGCGCGAACGCGTTGAACGCCCCGCCTCCGGAGGGTGCGCGGCGGTCAGAGGGCGGGCGAGCCGGAGAGCGGGGGGCCCTCGGGCATGGGCGCGGCGCCGTCCGGTTTGCGCACGCAGGCGAACCGCAGGCGCACGTAGTCGGCGACCCAGCCCGACTCGCGGCGCAGCGCCGGGGCGGCCAGCTCGTTGATCCGGGCGAGCAGCGGTTCGACCAGTTCCGGCGGCACGTCGGCCAGCGCGCCCGGCGCGTAGGCCCGGACCCAGTCGGCGGCGCCGTTCGGGCCCTCGGTCATGCGGGACGGGCGGTCGGCGTGCTCCAGCAGCCGGAGGGTGAAGCCGCCGTCCTCCAGGCGGGTGGCGTACTCGGCGGGGCTCGGGAAGTACCAGGGCAGCTCGGGCTCGCCGAGGCCGAAGACCCGCCAGGCGGTCTGCATCGCGACGATCAGCTCGGCGCAGTTGCCGGCGCCGCCCAGCTCGCCGACGAACCGGCCGCCGGGCCGCAGCGCCGCGTGCACCCGCGCGATCACGGCGTCCGGGTCGCGGGTCATCCAGTGCAGCGCGGCGTTGGAGGCGACCGCGTCGAAGGGCTCGGTGGTGGTGAACTCGTGGGCGTCGCCGACCGCGAAGGACAGCCCGGGATGCTGGGACGTGGCCTGGGCGATCATCTCGGGCGAGCCGTCGATGCCCAGCACGTCGGCGCCGCGCTCGGCGATCTCCGCGGCGAACGTGCCGGTGCCGCACCCCAGATCGATGACCCGCTCGCCGGGCTGCGGGTCGAGCAGGTCGATCAGGGGCGCGCCATGTGCGGAGACGTAGCCGAAGGCGGAGTCGTACGTCGTGACGGCCCAATTCACCGTCGTAATTTATCCGATCGGTCATGAACATGAGAGGGCGTTGCCAAGGCCGGGGCGCGTGGGGTGATCGGTTTCACCCAGGTCAGGCGTACGGTCGGGGCATGGGTGAACGCGACATCGCGGGCGGCGGCGAGATCCGGATCGTCGGCGCCGAGCGGCCGGACGGCCTGGAGCTGCGCACGCGCGGCCTGGCGGCGCACGGAGTGCCGGAACTGCGGGTCTCCGGGCTCGCGCCGTACCTGGGCCAGGGGTGGGCCCGCGTGCTGGCGGCGCTGGCCGGGCGCCTGGCGGCCCGCGACGCGCCGGACGGCGGTGGCGGCGTGCCGGAGGCGGTCGAGCTGGGCCCGGAGGTCACGGTGGGGCTGGTGGCCGACGGGGACGACCTCGTCCCGGTGCCGCCGCGCGGATTCACCGGCCGGGACGAGGAGTGGCGGCGCGAGGTCCTGCTCGCCCTGTTCCCGTCCGCCCACGCCTGAGACCCCGGGCGGCGCCGGGCCGACCCGGATGCGGCCGGGCCCTCCGCCAATCCTAGAATCTGGTTCTGTCATCGGGCGCGAGGAGGGGCCGCAGTGTCGTACAGGCAGATCGAGTACGGGGTTCGGGACGGGATCGCCACCGTCACCCTGAACCGGCCGGACCGGATGAACGCCTACACCAACACCATGCGGCGGGAGACGCTCGACGTCCTCGACCGGATCGACGCCGACGACGACGTGCGCGTGGTCGTGGTCACCGGGGCCGGGCGGGCGTTCTGCGCGGGCGCCGACCTCGGCGGGGGCGGCGGCTCCTTCGACAAGGACAAGAGCCAGGAGATGTTCGCCGGGATCGACGACGTCCTGGAGGACGGCACCCCGCGCGACGGCGGCGGCACGGTGGCGCTGCGCCTCGCCGGCTGCCTGAAGCCGGTCATCGGCGCGTTCAACGGCGCGGCGGTCGGCGTCGGCGTCACCATGACGCTGCCGATGGACATACGGCTGGCCAGCGAGAGGGCCAAGTTCGGCTTCGTGTTCGCGCGGCGCGGGATCGTCGCGGAGGCGGCCTCCAGCTGGTTCCTGCCGCGGCTGGTCGGGATCTCCCAGGCGATGGAGTGGGTCGCCACGGGCCGGATCTTCGACGCCCAGGAGGCCCTGGAGGGCGGTCTGGTGTCGCGGGTGTACCCGCCGGACGAGCTGCTGCCCGCCGCCTACGCGCTCGCGGGCGAGATCGCCGCCAACACCTCGGCGGTGTCGGTCGCCGCGATCCGCCGTCTCATGTGGTCGGGCCTGTCGGCGCCGTCCCCGTGGGACGCGCACCGGGCCGACTCCCGGCTGATGGCGGCGATGGGCGCCGCCCCGGACGCCGACGAGGGCGTGACCTCGTTCCTGCAGAAGCGGCCGGCCGAATTCCCGATGAAGGTCAGCAAGGATCTGCCGGCCGAGGTTCCCGACTGGCCCGTCCGCTGATTCCCGTTCTTCACCTCTGATTCGGCGGCGCGTCGCCGGGAACGGGGAAACTCGGTCCCCTTCCGGCCGCTCCTCGGCATGCCGGTAAATGGTCGGATGTGTGTGGTTAGTTAGCGAAGGGTATGTAGCGCCCGGGATAGTTGATTTCAGTGCGGTGCAACACGTTTCGGGGGTGCGTGGTGCGAAGCAGAAATCCGGCGATTCTTCTGGTCCTGGGATTGGCCGTCACCGCGGGCTGCGGCGGCCAGGGGGAGGACGGGCAGCGCAAAGCGGCGGCGGCGCGGCAGCACGTCGCGCTGAAGAAGAAGGCGGCCCCGCCGGCGCGGCCCGCCGCTCCGCCCGCGATGCGGCGGCTCGACTGCGCGAGGCTCAAGTGCGTGGCCCTCACCTACGACGACGGGCCCGGGGCGTACACGGGGCAGCTTCTGGACATGCTGCGGAGGTCGGGTGCCCGCGCCACCTTCTTCATGCTCGGCGAGAACGTCCGCGGGCACGCCCACCTCGTCCGGCGCATGGCCTACGAGGGGCATGAGCTGGCCAACCACACCTGGTCGCATCCGAAGCTGACGGGGATGTCCGGCGGTGCGGTCCGTTCGGAGATCAGCCGTACGCAGCGGGCGATCCAGGAGGCGTCCGGGGTCGTGCCCAAGGTGTTCAGGCCCCCGTACGGGGCGACCGACGCGCAGGTGGGCCGTGCCGTGGGCATGCCGCAGATCATGTGGAGCGTGGACAGCATGGACTGGCTGCACCGCAACATGGCCCGCAATGTGAGCGCCGGCGTCAAACAACCCAAACCCGGCGGCGTCGTACTTTTTCATGATATTCACCAGGCGACGGTAAAGGCGACGCCGAGCATCCTCTCGGGCCTGAGGCAGCGGGGCTTCACGCTCGTCACGGTCTCGGAGCTTTTCCAGGCCAGAACCTTGAGGGCGGGTTCTCGATACACCGAATTGTGGTGAACCCCGAGCGATAGGGGTCCAAGGAGGACGGCGGGTCTGATGTGCCGCAAAAGCACTTCGAGGCCGTTCTTCCAGTGGGTGGCGTGAACAAGTGAAGGCGAAGGCGCATCGGAAGAGGAGACGCCGTGCCCGCTCGGTTCGCGACCTGGAGGAATCGTGGAAGACCCGTCGCTCCCGTCTCCTGGGCCGGACGCGCTGTTCGAGGGCCACGAGGCCACACGAGGCACCCCGCGTCCGCCAAGCACCCCCTCGACGCCCACGCCGCCGCCCTCTCCCGGCGCCGAGCCTGGAACGGTGCAGTTCCGCCCGCCGCCCGCGACCACCGGCGAACGCGCGGCCCTGGCCGCGGCGATCCTGCTGGGCGCCGTGCTCTGCGCGCTGATCCTCGCCTCCGGGGCCACCGGCCCGCTCTGGGCCGCCGCGCCGTACTGCCTGGCGGCCCTGACCCCGTCCGCCGCCCTGGCGCTTCTGCTCCTGAGCAGGCGCGGCGCCACGCTCGCGGGGCCCGAGGGGATCGTGAACCGGGGGTTCTGGACGACGAGCAGGATCCCCTGGCACGAGATGACCGGCTTCGAGGTCCGCGCCACCCGCTCCGGACGTTCCGTGGTCGTGCTCAGGCGACACGCGGGCTCCGTCACCCTGGCCGCCCCCGTCGAAGGGGCGCTCTCCCGTGACGGCTCGTTCGGCGAACGGCTGCAGGTGCTCCGCGCCCTCGCCGCGGCGTACCGGCACGCGCCTCCGGGCCTGCGGGAGCGCACTTCCGGCCGGACGCGCCGGAAGACGGTGCTGCTGACCCTGCTCGCCTTCGTGCCCCTCCCGCTCGCGGCCTGGTCTCCGTGGCTGGACTCGTGGTGGCCGGGCAGGGGAGAGGCCCTCAGCGTCCCCGACCCGTGCGCGCTGGCGGGCCCTGAGCTGGGCCAGGGGGCGTGGCGTGTCCCCGCCGCAGGCTCCGCCGGGCCCGGCGGCCCCTGGAAGCGGACCGGCCACCCGGGGGCCCGGCGGTGCCAGCGGGAGCAGGCCGGACGCGGGCGGCTGTTCATGGAGGTCGAGGTCCACCAGAGGAGGTACCTGGAGAGCGCTTCGGGCCGGGCCGCCTCCTGGATGGCCTACGAACGCGGCGGGCCCGGGGCCTATCGGCCCGTAGGGGACCCGCACGTCCGCCAAGGCGTCGAGGCCCAGGCCAAGCCGGGGCCTGGCGACACGCTCCTGATGGCCCGCCGGGCGAACGTCGTGCTCACCATGCAGTGGGTGCACGGCGGCGCGGCCGGAAGCGACCGGGGCGTCGCCGAACTGGCGCGCATCGCGCAGGCGGCCCTGGGACGCGTCGCCCTCGGCTGAACTCGGAAGGCGCCGAGGCGGTGATCAGCCGTCGGAGCGGGGGCGGCGCCTGGGCGGGGGCTGCGGCGGGACGACCTTGCCGGCCACCACGATCTCCTCGGGCACTTCGACCAGCTCACCGGTGCGCCGGCGGACCTGGAGCCGTTTGCCGGACCACGATTCGAGCACGCCCACCACGTCGCTGTACTCTCCCGTAGGCAGGCGGCGGCGAAGCGAGACCCGCTGACCCACGTCCGCCGGAGTGATGGACACGACCAGCCGCGCGGCGAAGTGGCCGGACATGTGAGGACCCCCGTGTCGAATCGACTGAGCCGTGGTGGCAATACTATTCACAGCGAGCGTGCGGTAAGCCGTGACGTGCGGCGGGGCCGGTACACCCGAGAGGAGTCACGAACGTGACCTATGTCATCGCGCAGCCCTGCGTGGACCTGCTCGACAAGGCATGCATCGAGGAATGCCCGGTCGACTGCATCTACGAGGGGAAGCGCCAGCTCTACATCCACCCCGACGAGTGCGTCGACTGCGGTGCTTGCGAGCCGGTCTGCCCGGTTGAGGCCATCTACTACGAGGACGATGTGCCCGACCAGTGGAAGGACTTCTACAAGGTCAACGTGGAGTTCTTCGACGACCTGGGCTCGCCCGGCGGCGCCTCCAAGGTGGGCAAGATCGACAAGGACCACCCGATCGTGGCCGCGCTGCCTCCCCAGGAGCACGACGAATAAGACTCCGGGGCGCGTAACGGAACGATCCCGCGCGCGCGGTTCCCGCGAGACAAGGGTTGCGTACCCTCAAGGCCGTGGCCTCCTCACGTCGAGGCCACGGCCTTGAGGGCTCTTGAGAGCCATGTTGGCTTTGGTGAAGAAGGTGTAGGAGGGGTGGATTTGCGCGCGCTGCCGGACTTTCCGTGGGATTCGGTGCGGCCGTACCGGGAGCGTGCCGCCCGGCACCCCGGAGGCGTGGTCGACCTGTCGGTCGGCACCCCCGTGGACCCCACCCCCGCGTTCGTGCAGGAGGCGCTGGCCAAGGCGTCCGACGCGCCCGGTTACCCGCAGACCTACGGGACCCCGCCGCTGCGCGAGGCGGTGGCGGGCTGGGCCCGGCGCCGCCTCGGGATCGCCCAGGCCGACCCGGACGCGGTGCTCCCGGTGATCGGCAGCAAGGAACTGGTGGCCTGGCTGCCGACGCTGCTGGGCGCGGGCCCGGGCGACCGGGTCGTCTTCCCCGAACTGGCCTACCCGACCTACGACGTGGGCGCCCGGCTGGCGGGCGCCGAGCCGGTGGCGACCGACGGGCTGCTGGCGCTCGGCCCGGCCGTACCGAAGATCGTCTGGGTGAACTCGCCGTCCAACCCGACCGGCCGGGTGCTGCCCGCCGAGCACCTGCGCAAGGTGGTGGCCTGGGCGCGCGAGCGCGGCGCGGTCGTGGTCAGCGACGAGTGCTACCTGGAGTTCGGCTGGGACCCCGGGCACCCGCCGGTGTCGATCCTGCACCCGGAGGTCTGCGACGGCTCGCACGAGGGCCTGCTGGCGGTGAACTCGCTGTCCAAGCGGTCCAACATGGCCGGGTACCGGGCCGGGGTCGTGCTGGGCGACCTGGCCCTGGTGAAGCGGATCCTGGAGATCCGCAAGCACGCCGGGATGATCGTCCCGGCCCCGGTGCAGGCGGCGATGACGGCGGCGTTCCAGGACGACGCGCACGTCGACGAGCAGCGCGAGCGGTACGCGCGGCGCCGGGCCGCCCTGCGCGCCGCGTTCGAGGGCCACGGCTTCCGCGTCGACCACTCCGAGGCGTCCCTCTACCTGTGGGCGACCCGGGACGAGCCGTGCTGGGACACCGTCGGGCACCTCGCCGACCTGGGCATCATCGTCGGCCCGGGGGAGTTCTACGGCCCGGCGGGCGGACGGCACGTCCGGATCGCCTTCACCGCCACCGACGAGCGCGTGGCGGCCGCCGTCGCACGGCTCTGAGTTCCGGCGAACCGCAAAACCGGCGAAACAGTTGTATCCAGGGAACCAGCGTGACCTGGGTGACGTCTGAGGCGCGCATAGTTATTTCCTCCTGATCTCGGTAGGATCCGCGCGTTGCCCCAGATACCGCTGCTTCAACGGAGGTGCCCGTGGACGGGCGAGTGATTGCCGTCCTGCTGGCGCTCATCCTGTGCGCTCTCGTCGTCATCATCGTCCTGATGGTGCGGCGCCGTCCGTCCGGGACGGCCGCCGCCCGCCCCGCGGACGCCGCCGCCCCGCGCGACCCGTTCGCCGCCGAGGACCAGGTGGCGGGCGACCCGCGCACCATCAAGGCGGGCGACATGGTCGAGTACCTCGGCGTCCGCTACTTCGTGCGCGGCTCGGTACGGCTCCGCGAGGGCGGCTTCACCTGGAGCGAGCACCTCCTGGACGCCGACACCATCGAGGGCACCAAGGTCTGGATCTCGGTCGAGGAGGACCCCGACCTCGAGGTCGTCTGGTGGACCGAACTGGACGCCGGCGACCTGCGTCCCGACAGGAGGACGCTGACGGTCGACGGCGTGGAGTACCGGCGCGACGAGCACGGCACCGCCGACTACTCCAGCGAGGGCACCACCGGCGTCGGTGCCGAGGGCCGGGTCGAGTACGTCGACTACGAGGCGTCCGGCGGCCGCTACCTGTCGTTCGAGCGGTACGGCGGCGGCGCCTGGGAGGCAGGGACCGGCGAACGCGTCCCCACCGGCACCCTGACGATCTACCCCGGAAGCTGAGCCGGTCTTGCTCGCCTCCCTCGACATCCCCTACGCGGACTCGCGCGCCGACGCGCTGTCGTTCGCGCTCGGGCTGCCCCGGCTCGACGCGCTCGCCGTCCTGCCGGTCGAGGCGCCGGAGAACGCGGTGGTGGAGCTCCGCCTGCTCGGCGCGTCCCACCAGGTCTTCGCCGGCCCGTTCAGCGAGACCGTGGCCTGCCTCCCCGGCGGGCACGACCCGGTGCCCGGACGGTTCCGCGCCACGGCCGGCGGCTGGGCCTACGACTTCACCGCGACCACGGTGGCGCACGACGGCGACGCGGCGTTCCGCCGGGCCGTCGACGGCCTGCGCGACCGTCTCGCGGGCCGTGCCGACGCGCTGACCGGGACCTTCCCCGGCTCCCCGCACGCCGTCACCGCCCTGGCCGTGGCCGCCGGGGACGCCCCCGGCGGGCTGGGGTGGCGCACCTGGCACGCCTATCCGCAGACCCGGGAGATCGTCATGACACGGAGCCGGCTGGTGAGCGAGCGATGAGCGAGGACGCGGCGCCCGCCGGGAGCGGCGGGCGCGGGATGAAGGCGCCCGTGATCGGGTCGCTGGTGCTGGCCGGCCTCGGCGCGATCGTGCTGCTGATCGCGCTGTTCGCGGGACGCACCTCGCCCCGCGGCTGGATCCCCGACACCTACACGCGGGTCGCGGACGACACCTACGCCTCGCAGCGGCCGCCGCTGACCGTGTCGCGCGAGATCCTGCGGCGGTTCGAGACCGACGAACGGGTCTACACGCCCAACGGCGTCTTCCTGCGCTACCACAACGCCGTGGTCGGGATCCTGCCGGACGGGCGCGGCTCCCGCATCACCTTGGACACCCCCGACCGCGGATACGCCCGCTACCACTCCTCGGTGGGCGGGCACTGGGGAGGCCCGGGGGGCCGGGCGTCCTCGTTCCGCGGCGGCGGCCCCGGGGAGGGCGGCAAGTGAGCGGCGGTCAGAAGGGCCAGAAGGGCGGCGGGTCCGGCGCCGGGCGGACCGAGAGCGACCAGAAGGCGCTCCAGGCCGCCAACAGCGAGATGTCCAAGGGCGGCTGCGGCTGCCTGGTCGCGATCTTCCTGGTGGTGTTCGTCGTCCCCTTCCTGTGGGGCCTGTACGACGAGGGCGTCTTCGACCGCAAGGACCCGGGGATCGAGTCCGCGCCGGTGTTCGGCCCCAGGGAGACCGGGCAGCTGGTCGAACGGCTCGCCACCGCGTCCAGGGCCCAGGGCGTCTGCTACGGCTGGGTGATCGAGTCCGGCCGGTACCGGGCGATCCCGACGGTGACGCCGTCCTACAGCGGCACGTTCCGCCCGGAGAGCACGCGGCCCTCGCCGACCGTGCCGCGTACCGGAGCGTCCCCGGAGACGACACCGCGTACCGGAGTGTCCCCGGCCCCGCGCCGCACGCCGGAGACCGGCACAGCCCAGCCCACCCGCCGGCCCGGCACCGTGCCCTCACCCTCCAAGACCCTCACGCCCTCCGAGCGCAGGGAGATCGACCGGGCCTTGATGCAACTGCAGGTGAGCGGCGTCGAGTACGGCTCCAACCTCGGCGTCGGGGTCGACCCGCGCCGGCACCTCGACCGCTGCCCGCGCTGGGCCGTCCTCACGGCGGACTACAGCTACTCCTCGTCCGACCAGGAATGGACCTCCGGCACGATGGAGATCGAGACCAGCCGGGACCTCGACCTGGAGACCACCAACCGGTTCGAGCTGGAGGCGCAGGTCTCCCAGCAGAAGCAGGACGACATCCTCGGGACCAACTCCATCGCCCGGCTCTCCGACGTCATCGGCTCCATGCCGATGCTGGTCGCCCAGGAGGGCCTGGCGGCGCCGGTGCCCGCCGCCTCACCGGCGCCCGCCGCCCAGGCCGCGCCGGCCGCCGACCGGCTCGACGAGCCGCTGAACCTCGGCCGCACCATCTTCATCGGAATCGGGATCGCGCTGATCGCGGGCGGGGTGGTCTGGATCGCCGTCGCCGCCGTACGGAACCGGAGGGGCACCAGCTCATGATCGACGACATCCTCCAGGAGAGCGGTGCCGCGCTCGCCTACGGCGCCATCGGCATCGGGCTGATGGCCCTGGGCTACCTGGTGGTGGAGGTGACCACACCGGGCAATCTCGGCCGGCAGATCTGGACCGAGCGCAACCGGGGCGCCGCGCTGATCCTGGCCGCCAAGCTGCTCGGCGTGGGCGCCATCGTGACCACCGCCATCGCCGTCAGCGAGGACGACCTGGCCGCCGGGCTGCTCGGCACGGTCACCTACGGCGTCATCGGGATCGTCCTGATGACCGCGGCCTTCTACATGCTCGACCTGCTCACGCCCGGCAAGCTGGGCGCGACCGTCGTCGACGCGCGGGAGCTGCACCCCTCCTGCTGGGTGGTCGCCGCCGCCGACCTCGGCACCGCCGCGATCGTGGCCGCCGCCATCTCCTGAGCACGACCCGTTCCGTGGCAGACACCGAGACCGACGACACCGAGGCCGAGGCCCCGGCGGCGCTGCGGCTGCCCGCCCGCGCCGCCCGCGCGCTGGTGCTCGCGGCGGTGTTCACCTGCGCCGCGTGCGGTCTGGTGTACGAGCTGGCGCTGGTCGCCCTCGGCAGCTACCTGGTCGGCAACTCCGTCACCCAGGCGTCCATCGTGCTGTCGGTCATGGTGTTCGCCATGGGCGTCGGGTCGCTGGCCGCCAAACCCCTGCAGCGCTTCCCGATCGTCGCGTTCGCCGTCGTCGAGGGGGTGCTGGCCCTGCTCGGCGGGCTGTCGGTGCTCGTCCTGTACGCGGCGTTCGCCTGGTTGAACCTGTACGTCCCCGCGCTGGTCGTCGTGGCGTTCGCGGTCGGCGCGCTGATCGGCGCGGAGATCCCGCTGCTGATGACGCTGCTGCAGCGGATCCGGCGGCAGGACGCCGGCAGCGCCGTCGCCGACCTGTTCGCCGCCGACTACGTGGGCGCCCTCATCGGCGGCCTCGCCTTCCCGTTCTTCCTGCTGCCGCTGTTCGGGCACATCAAGGGCGCCCTGCTGGTCGGGGCGGTCAACGCCGTCGCCGGCATCGCCGTCGTGCTGTGGCTGTTCCGGCGGCAGATCCGCCGGGGCGCCCGCACCGCGCTGTGGGCGGGCATGGCCGCCGTGCTCGCGGTCCTCGGCGGCACGTACGCGCTGGCCGACCGGTTCGAGGTCTCCGCCCGCCAGGTCCTCTACCGCGACCCGATCGCGCTCGCCGAACGCACCCCGTACCAGGAGATCGTGATCACCCGGAAGGTGGCCCTGTCCGGCCGCCCCGACCTGCGGCTGTTCCTGAACGGCGACCTCCAGTTCTCCTCCGTCGACGAGTACCGCTACCACGAGTCGCTGGTCCACCCGGCGATGGCGGGCACGCGCGGGAACGTGCTCATCCTCGGCGGCGGCGACGGCCTCGCACTCCGCGAGGTGCTGCGCTACCCGGACGTCCGCAGCGCCACCCTCGTCGAACTCGACCCGCAGATGACGCGGCTGGCCCGCACGTACAAGGAGATCGCCGACCTCAACGGGCACGCCTTCGAGGACCCCCGCGCCCGGACCGTCCACGCCGACGCCTTCTCCTGGCTCCGCACCGCCACCCGGCGCTACGACTCGATCATCGTGGACATGCCCGACCCCGACGACGTCGCCACCGCCAAGCTGTACTCGGTCGAGTTCTACGGCCTGGTGAAACGGGCCCTGGCACCGGGCGGGCGCATGGTCGTCCAGTCCGGCTCGCCCTACTTCGCGCCCCGCTCGTTCTGGTGCATCGAGAAGACCATCCGCGCCGCCGGGCTGGCCACCGTCCCGTACCACGTGGACGTGCCGAGCTTCGGCGACTGGGGCTACGTCCTCGCCGCCCCCACCCCCGACCCCCCCAAGCTCGAACTGGCCCCGTCCCTGCCGGGCGGCCTGCGCTACCTGGACGCCGACGTACTCCGCTCCGCCGCCGTCTTCGGCAAGGACCTCCGCCACCGCGACGTCGACATCAACACCCTCCTCCACCCCCGCCTCGTCGAGTACGAGAACGACGAATGGAAGGAAGCCTGACCCGGGCCCGGACAGGGCCAGGGTCAGGCCGGGTGGCGGCGGCGCCCGAGTATCCCGGGGGCCGCCGTGGTGCGTTTTCGCGCCGGAGGCAACCAGCGGAGGCTCAGGGCGTCTCTGAGACATGGAAGCTGAAACGGTGCTCCCCGAACGCGCGGCGGACCAGGCGGCCGACGAGGCGACGATCGCGGTCACCGAGCTCTATCGAGGGCACGCGCTCGGACTGATGCGCCTGGCCCTGGTGATGGTGGGCGATCGGGTGACGGCCGAGGACGTGGTGCAGGACGCGTTCATCGGGCTTTACCGGCGCTGGTCACGCCTGAGGGAGCGGGACAAGGCACTGACCTACGTGCGGTCGGCCGTGCTCAACGGCTGCCGTACGGCGCTGCGGCGGCGCGGGCGGCCGTTCCGCGGCGAGCATCTGCCTCCGGTGTGGTCGGCGGAGGCGGCGGTGATGGTCGGCGAGGACCGGCGCGAGGTACTGGCGGCCCTGCACCGGCTGCCGGCCCGGCAGCGCGAGGCACTGGTGCTCCGCTACTTCTGCGATCTCACCGAAGAGGAGATCGCCGATGCCATGCGGGTCAGCCGAGGCACCGTCAAGTCGACCACGTCCAGGGCGATCGCCGCGCTGGGCCGGATCCTGGAGGAGGAACTGTGAACGCGACCGAAAGGCGTCTGGCCGACGCGCTGAAGACCGCGGGCGACACGCTCGGTCCGGGGGACGTCCCCCCGCTGGACCTCTCGTCGAAGCACCGCCGGTCGGTCCTTGCCAGGCCACTGATCCTTGCCGCGGCGGCCGCGTCCGTGGCCGCCATCGTCGTCGGCGCCGGAGCCGCCGCCGTCACGATCGGCGGCTCCCGACCCGATCGGGAGCCCGGACCGCTCACGCGGCAGGCCGACGAGAACAACAGCGTCGTGGTCTACCTGTGCGCGCGCACCTCGTCCAACCCCGTCTGCGGCAAGAAGGACGCGACACAGGTGCAGAAGGACGCACTCAGTAAGGAGCTGGCGAAACTGCCCTGGGTCCATCGGGTGGAGTATGAGAGCAGGAAAGAGGCCTTCGAGAGGTTCAAGAAGCAGTTCGAGGAACGGCCGGGCTTCGTCGAATCCGCCAGGGAAGGCGACATCCCCGACTCGTTCCGCGTGACGGTCCGCGACCCGGGGGACCGGAGCAAGGTCGGGCGGGCCATGATCGGGCGTCCCGGCGTGGATCAGGTCGTCGTCTCCGAGAGGGCCTGACAACCCCGCCGCGGCCGGAAAGCGTTGCCGCGTCCTGGTCTAGGGGCGGTCCTCGTCGCCGGTGGTCGATCTGCGGATGGCGCGGTCCACGGCGCGCTGGAAGGAGCCGACGAGTGACTGGATCATCAGGGGCTTGAGCTTGGCGGCCAGTTCCAGCAGTTGCTCGCGTTCGTCCGGGGGACGGCCGCGTTCGCGGTAGGGGCGCACCACCGTGTCCTGGAAGACGCGCTGGAGTTCGGCGGCCAGCTCCGAGGTGTGGTGTTCGATCAGCTCGTGCGTGGAGATCAGGGTGTCCAGCGGCAGGGCCGACAGTTCCGCCGCCGTGTTCAGCAGTGCCGGGCTGAGGACGCGGGTGCCGTCGGGGGTCTGCTCGATCACGCCGAGCGCGGCCATCTTCTTCAGCGCCTCGTCGTCCAGGTGGCGCCCGGCCCGCCGGTCGAGCTCGTGCCGGTCCAGGATCTCGGTCTCCTCGGGCGCCCACGGTGACAGCAGGGCGCGCTGGAGGGCGAGGTCCTCGGGCGAGGCGTCGGCGGGGATGCGTTCGAGGTGCCGCTCGATCGCGGCCAGGGTGAGGCCGAGGGCCTGCAGTTCCCGGACGAGCTCCAGCCGCGCCAGGTGGTCGGGCCCGTACAGGCCGGTGCGGCCGCGCAGGCGGGGCGCCGGGAGCAGGCCGCGCCCGGCGTAGAAGCGCACGGTGCGCACGGTCAGGCCGGCGCGGGCGGCCAGCTCGTCGACCGTCATCTCTTCGACCGGGTCCATGGCCGCCTCTCCTATGTGACAGTCCTAGTGTTACATTAATCCTGTATCAGGATGCACTTACTACAAGGAGCCGGCCGGATGGCACGCGAGATCTTCACCGAGGAGCACGAGGCGTTCCGCGACATGGTGCGGTCCTTCATCGCGAAGGAGATCACCCCGTACCACGAGCAGTGGGAGCGGGACGGCGTCGTCTCGCGCGAGGTGTGGCTGGCCGCCGGACGGCAGGGCCTGCTCGGCATCGAGGTCCCCGAGGAGTACGGCGGCGGCGGCAACCCCGACTACCGCTACTACGTCGTCCTGAACGAGGAGTTCGCCCGCGCGAACGTCAGCGGCCCCGGGTTCTCGGTGCACAACGACATCAACGGCGCCTACCTGCTGCGGCTGGCCGACGAGGAGCAGAAGCGGCGCTGGCTGCCCGGCTACTGCTCGGGCGAGCTCATCACCGGGATCGCGATGACCGAGCCCGCCGCGGGGTCCGACCTGCAGGGCATCAAGACCACTGCGGTCAAGGACGGCGACGACTACGTCGTCAACGGCTCCAAGACGTTCATCTCCAACGGCATCCTGTCCGACCTGGTGATCGTGGTGGCCAAGACCGACCCGTCCGCCGGCGCCCGCGGCGTCAGCCTGCTGGTCGTCGAGCGCGGCATGGAGGGCTTCGAGCGCGGCCGCAACCTCGACAAGGTCGGCATGCACGCCCAGGACACCGCCGAGCTGTTCTTCGACAACGTCCGCGTCCCCAAGGCCAACCTCCTCGGCGAGGAGGGCATGGGCTTCATCTACCTGATGCAGAACCTCGCCCGCGAGCGCCTGTCCATCGGCGTCACCGCCCAGGCCGGGGCCGAGGTCGCCTTCGAGCAGACGCTGGAGTACTGCAAGACCCGCGAGGCGTTCGGCCGCCCGATCGGCAAGTTCCAGCACAACCGCTTCACCCTCGCCGAGATGAAGACCGAGCTGACCGTCACCCGCACGTTCACCGACGACTGCATCGCCAAGGAGAGCCGGGGAGAGCTGAGCGCCGAAGAGGCCGCGATGCTCAAGTACTGGAACACCGAGCTGCTCAAGCGCGTGGTGGACCGGTGCGTCCAGCTGCACGGCGGCTACGGCTACATGACCGAGTACCCGATCGCCAAGGCCTACCAGGACGTCCGCATCCAGACCATCTTCGGCGGCACCACCGAGATCATGAAAGAGATCATCGGCCGCTCCCTCGGCGTTTGACGCCGGTATCCCGCCGCAGGCCACTAGCGTGGCCGGGTGCGCACGCGATTCGATCCTGAGGAGACCGAGGAGTTCGAGGCCGCCAGGGACCTGATCCTTCGCCGCTGCACGGCCTGGGCCGGGGAGCGGGACCTGGCGGCGGACCCGTTCATCCTCTCCTCGGCCCTGGAGTACAGGCACGACGGTGCCGACGGACGGCTGGCGTGGTGGACGCCCCACCAGGTGCACGGATTCCTCCTGGAGTGGATTCCCCGCCGCGTCGCCGCCGAGCCCGAGGAACTGACCGGTGCCCCGGAGACGCTGCGCACGCTGATCGGCTACCTGGACGCCACCGGGCTGCTCGACCCGCGCGGCGCGAGCGCGGCCGAGAACTCGGCGGCGATCGACAAGGCCGCCAAGGATTTCGAGACGGCCGTGCGCGACCCGCTGCGGCAGGGCCTCGCCACGTTCTGGGCCCGTACCGCCGCCCGCGCCGGCGTGGACCTCGCCGATCCGGACGCCCTGGAGCGCTTCACCGAGGACGTGCACGCGGGCCGCGTGGACTTCGACGAGGAACTGCTCGGCCGTCTAGTCGAAGGCGACGACCTGGACGGGGAACGGCTGTTCGCGCAGCCGCCGGTGTTCCTGCCGCCGGAGGACGAGCTCGCCCGAGCCGCCGCGGCGAGCCCGGTCATCGAGCGGCTGCGCGCGCTGGCGGAATGGGCCGGTAAACAGGGGCGCGCCCTCACCCCCAACGGCTACCTGCGGATGTCCGACGCCCGGGAACTCGTCGACCTCCTCGGCACCGGGGACGAGGTCGAGGGGGTGCGCAGCGCCGGGGAGCTCGCCGGGCTGAACCTCGTCCTGTCGTGGGCGAAGCGGGCCCGGCTGGTACGGGTGGCCAAGGGGCGGCTGTACGCGGTCGCCAAGGCGGCCCCGGTGCTCGCCGATCCGCCGGCGCTGTGGCGGCGGGCGTTCGAGGCGGTTCCCGACCTGCGCGACGAGATCTGCCGGTCCATCTGGGCGGACGGCGGATTCTCCTTCATGTACGCGGACTTCCCGCTCGTCGTGCCCGACGTGCTCAACACGATCTACGGATTGGAGCCCGCCGTCCCCGTCCGGCGGATCGCGGAGTCGGTATGGCTGAGCTCCACCGAGGACTACCTGCTCGAACCGGTGGACGCGCCGCTGCTGGAGGCCGAGCGCGCACGCGTCGGCGACGACGTGGCGCGCCTGCTGGACGTGCTGGCCGATCTCGGCGCCGTGGAACTGACCGAGGGCATCGCCGACCCGCTCTACAGCATGGACCTCACCGCCGGGGACGGCGTCCTGCCCCCCGACGCCGAGCCTCCCTTCCCGCCGGACGCGGCCGAGCGGCTGAGGCGTGACCTGCGGCGCCCCGGCACGCTGGTCCGGCTGACGGACCTCGGCGCGGCGGCCGTCCGCGAGCGGCTGGTGGCCGAGGGCCGGGAGGCGGGCCTGGTCGGCGAGCTGAGGGACGCCTCTCCCGAAGGGCTGCTCGGCGTCGTCGCCGACCACTACACGGCGGAGACCGGCCGGGCCGAGATCGCCGGCTGGCTGGACGCGCACGGCGGTGACCTCGAACCGCTTCTGGAGGCGATCCGCACCTGCCCCTTCCGCAGGCGGGCGGGCATGATGCTGGACGCGCTGGTCACCGCCCTGCCCGAAGGGACGAGCGCGCTGCGCCGCTGGCGCGGTGACCCGGGGCTCGCACCGGCCGTGATCGCGTACATGGTCGACGAAGGCATGTGCGGCCAGGACGACCTCACCGAGGCCGAGGGCCTGCTGGGCATGACCGAGAGCATCCTGACGCTGCTGGAGGCGGCCGGACCCGACGTGGTGCGCGAGCAGCTCGCGGGCGAGCTCCAACCCGGCGGGCTGGCGACCTTCGCCGAGGCGGTCCTGAACTCCGGCCATCCCGACCGGGAGGGCCTCCGCGAGTTCCGCGAGCTGGTAGCGCGCATGTCCGCCGTCCACGCGATCGATGGACGCCGGAAACGTCGCGCGGCGCCGGGCGCCAAGGGCCGCCCCACCGGCCGCGGCAAGAAACGCAAGCGCTGACGGTCAGGGAGCGAGGTCGGCGGTCAGTTCGGCGGGGGCGTGGGCTGGTGCGCTCTGGGCGATGGCGTGGATGGCGGGTCGCAGCACTTCGACGATGTCCTCTGCTTTGGCGTCCCGTACTCCCTCCAGGTGGAGCAGGTCGCGGCCGATGATGGCGCCGAGGGTGATCGCGCCGATGAGGCCGGCGCGCAGGACGGCGTCGTCGGCCGGGATCGCGGCGGCCACTTGGCGCTGCTGTTCGGTGATCGCCGCGCGCACCTCACGGCCGGCGTCCGGGTGGGTGAGCATCGAGCGCAACATCGCCAGCGTGCCCGACAGGTCGCCGCGCAGCTTGTCGCCCAGGGAGGCCAGCAGCACTTCGGCGACGTCCTCGGCAGGGCCGGTCACCGGCTGGTCCGGTGCGAGTTCTGCGACGCGCGCGAACAGTTCCTCTTTCGACCCGAAGTAGCGCATCACCAGGCCGGGGTCGGTGCCGGCGGCGGCGGCGACGGCCCGGATGGTGGTGCGGTCGTAGCCGGACCGGGCGAACAACTCGCGCGCGGCCTCCAGGATGCGCGCCTCGGTTCGCCGGCGCCGCTCGGCGCGGGACAGGGGTGGTGGCTCGTCCGGCATGCCGTTCAGTCTACATGTGTTGACTCATTTGGCGGACGGTTGCTAGCCTCATTCAGTCAACACTCGTAGACTTAAATGGGGGGCGTCATGGACGACACCGGCCCGCGCGCGGTCCTGGAGCGTGCGCAGCACCTCTTCCTCGCCAAGGACCTCAACGGCTTCGCCGACATGTTCGCTGTGGACGGCACCCACGAGCTGCCCTTCGCCCCGCCCGGAGTGCCGAAGTTCCTACGGGGCCGCGAGCCCATCCGGCAGTACCTGACCTCGATCACCTCGACCCCGCTGGAGTTGACCCGCTTCGACTCCCTGGCCGTCTACCAGACCGAAGACCCCGAGACGCTCATTGCCGAGTACGAAGGACACGGAAGGGTGGTCAGCACCGGCAGGCCGTACACGATGCCTTACATCCAGCTGCTCAGGGCCAGGGACGGGGAGATCCTCACCTGGCGCGACTACTGGAGCCCCCTTGCGGGCGTGCAGGCGCTCGGCGTGCGCGGGCTTATCCCCACCATCGCCCGAACCGCCAGGTCGCACTGGAAACGGCGGGGACAGGCCGACACCGCCGCCGCCCGGTCGTGAGAACCGTCCACCCGATCGAGACCAGGCGCACACCCCCCCGGCCAGGGCCGACAGAGCCCGTTGAAGACCCGAGGTCGGTCGGTCAGACCTCCACGGGAGGTGCTCACCTACATCATCTCTGTCAGCGGGCGAGGTCGGCGGTCAGCTCGGCGGCGGTGGCGAGGTCCTTGGCGAGGGCCTCGCGCTCGGCCTCGGTCAGCGGCAACGCCTCGGCCTCGGCCAGCGACGCCGTAGCGCCGTCGCGATCCCCGGTGCGTATTCGCAGTTCAGCCAGGTAGACCAGCGCGGGTAGCCGCTGGGCGGGCGTGGCGTCCTCGTGCCTGGCCAGCCCGATCTCCAGCACCTTGATGCCCGCGGCCTCGTCACCGTGGGAGTCGGCCTGGCGCGCGGCCGTGGCCACCACGCGCGCCAGCCGCCCCTCCGCCGCGTCGGGTTCGTCGGCGTCGTCCTGGTATCGGCTGATCCGCACCCAGTTCCCGCCGGGGTCGACCACGGTGAAGCCGCCCGCGGTGCCCTGCATGCGGCGCGGCCGGGTCATCCGGGGGATGCCCGACACGGGGATCTTGCCGAACGTGCGGCGCAGGCCCGCGGCGAACGCGGCGTGCAGCAGCTCGGTGTCCGGGGACAGCACGACCACCGTCCCCATGGAGTCCTCCGGGTTGAACTCGGGGACGCCGAAGAAGTTCAGTTCGATCCCGTCCCGGCGGACGGTGGCGAACGGGTTGGGACGGTCCTGGCGGTAGGTCAGCTCGAAGCCGAGCGCTTCGTAGAACGGCAGGACGTCGTCGAGTCGGCGGCAGGGCAGGCACGGGATCACGGTCTCGGTGCGCATGCGAAACACCGTACAGCGTCCAAAGTTTTTGATGAAAGGCCTGCGGCGAATCAGCGCCGCGGGACGGGCATGAGCGCCCAGACGACCTTGCCCTCCCCGGTCGCGGACGGGCGGACGCCCATGTCCTTGGCGTATGCGGCGACGATCGCCAGACCCCGCCCGTGCTCGTCCAACGCGGCGGCATCGGCCGCGACGGGCAGCGCCGACGAAGGATCCCAGCACTCCAGAAGCGGAGCCCCCTCGCGTAGCGCGCAACGCAGGCGAATCTGCGCCCCACGCGCGGCGGACACGGCATTGGTGACGATCTCGCTCATCACAAGCATCGAGTCGTGCACGAGATCCCCCTGGTGCCCCCACCCCGTGAGGGCGTACCGCACCAGTTCGCGGGCCAGAACGACCGACGAAGGTTCGGCCAGCAGAGTCAGGCGCATTTCCGGGCTGGCGGCAGTCGGCGCCACCAGTTCTTGATCACTCATGGAGAACCACCCAGAGGTCGGGAAACGTTCTCTCACTCTGAGTGTTCGCGCGCTAACGTGGAGTGGATTGGAATCCGCCGAATACGCCTTGGGGGAGCGATGACTGTCCGGGAAACCATCGATCCGAACTCGTCGCTCTGGGCGTGGATGGCGTTTGACCTGTGGTTTTATCGCACCCAGCGTGGTCTCTCGCTAGCCCAGACCGCCAAGATCGTCAACGTGGCGCGGGGAACCGTATCGAACTGGGAGGCCGGTCGCCTTCGCCCTCGCGATACATATCTGAAGACGTTGGACCGTGCATGGAACACCGGCGGGCACTTCGAGCGGCTTCACATGTACGCGTGTAGCGGCCATGATCCCGACTGGCGCAAGCAGTACGTCCAGTACGAGGCGGCCGCAGACGTGATCAAGATGTATCACGGCAAGAGCGTGCCCGTATTGGCTCAGACGGAGCCCTATGCGCGGGCGATCGTCAAGGCGGCTGGACGCAGCGGCGACGTTGAGAACGAGGCCAAGTCGCGCATGAAGCGGCAAGGCGTGCTCAAGCGTAGGAATCCGCCCTATCTCTGGCTTCTGCTCGATCAGGAGGTGTTGGAAAACGTAGTCGGTGATCGCGACGTTATGGCAGGTCAGCTGCACTTTCTGCTGGAGTTGGCGGAAGTCGATCGCGTCTGTGTGCGTGTCGTGCCGCGAGGTGCGGGGTGGCATCCAGGGCACGACGGCCACTTTCAGGTGGCGACGGTCGGTGGCAAGGGAGTCTCGTATGCCGTCGCGCAGCTTGCGGGCAGGTTGATCGATGCTGGTGACGAGTCCGCCGTTCTTGAAGTACGTTTCGACGAGATCGGGGCAATTGCCCTCCCCCGCGAGGACTCGAAGGCTCTGATCCAGGAGACCCTAGGGAGGTACGAGTGATGGAGTGGCGGAAGAGCTCTCACAGTGGTGGTGGAAACGATGACTTGTGCATCGAGCTTGCGGAGTCGGCCAGTGGGGTGTGGGTGCGGGACTCCAAGGATCCGGACGGTGGTCGGTTGGAGTTCGAGCGTGCGGCGTTTGCGGGGTTGCTGGAGTGGGTGAAGTGCGGGGAACTGGGCCGCGAGTGATCGAGTGGCGTAAGAGTTCCCGCAGCGGAGGGTTGAACGATGACGCGTGCGTCGAGCTTGCGGCGTTGGCCGGTGAGGTGTGGGTGCGGGATTCCAAGGATCCGGACGGTGGTTGGTTGGAGCTCGATCGTGTGACGTTCGCGAGACTGCTCGGGCGGGTGAAGTGCACGGAACTGGGCCGCGAGTGATCACCTGGCGTAAGAGCTCCTACACCGGTGGTGGAAACGACGACGTGTGCGTCGAACTGGCGGAGTCGGCTGGTGAGGTGTGGGTGCGTGATTCCAAGGACCCGGATGGTGGTCGGTTGGAGTTTGAGCGCTCGGCTTTCGCCGGGTTGCTGATGCGCGTGAAGCGTGGGGAGCTTGGCCTGTAGCGGTTGACGCCCGGACCGTGTGGTGGCAGGACGGTCCGGATCGAAGGTTTGGGCGCAACGCCCCCAGTCGTCGGGCGGGCACGCTGAAACAGTTGTGGCGGCACGGGCCCCGCTGCGGGAACGTTCGATCATGAAGATGCTCCCTCGGCACGGCGGCACGCCGGTCCTCCGCACGGACTTCTCCGGCCAGGGGGCGTGGGACGCCGTTCGCGTGGCCATCCGCACACCCAACGAGGACGGAATCTTCCGGGGGTTCTGAGGGGCCGTCCCGCTCTTGTCTGGGCACGAGGGGCGCCGGTCGAGCACGCCGGGCGCACGCCGCGGGAGATGGTGCCGGGCGCTGCGCCGCCCGCGGCCCCTGGTCCGGGCCACAGGTGGCCTCACCAGCCGACCAGGGCCGCTACCACCGCCAGGGCCAGGCGAGCCCGACCACCTCCCACAGTTCCCACGGGGGCTGGAAGGGCATTCTCGCCAGAATGGGCTCAGAGTCACTGGTGGGGGCCATGAGCAACCTCAATTCGGGGTGTGTTTCAGCGTGGCTGGACAAGCACCACGCTCGGGGACGAGCATCCGGGCCGGCCTCTTGTTCAGTCTCTCCAGTGGAGATCAGGGAGAGCGGGGCCGGGTGATCCGGCCAGCGGCCATCGACGCGGTCTGAGGGAATGCCATGAGCATCGCGTTCGATGCGTCTGACGGGCCGTCCACCTGGTGGGCGGCGCGGGAGCCGCAAGATGGCGAGGCGGATCTCATGTCCGTCGCGCGGTGGTGTCGAATCTCGTCGAGCCGGTTCGTAGCCAAGGTAAGAGGCCGGCACGGGCCGGTCGCCACTCACAGGGAGAGCGTCATGACCGCTACCTACACCTTCGACGTCTTTTGCAGCCTCGACGGCTACGGCTCCTACACCAGCAGCGGCGACTGGGGCGGCTACTGGGGCAAGCAGGGTCCCGAGTTTCTCGACCGCCGCCTCGCCTTGTACGGCGAGGAGCAGCGGATGGTCCTCGGGGCCACCACCTTCCGGCAGTTCGTGCAGGTGCTGGGGCCGGGCACCGCGCCCGAGGTGACCGACCCGGTGAACACCCGGATGCGGAACCTGCCGACAACGGTGGTGTCGACGACGCTGGAGAGCCCCCTCGACTGGCCGGACGCGACCGTCGTGAGCGGCGACGCCGTCGACGTCGTCGCCCGGCTCAAGGAGGAGTCCGACGTGCCGTTGCGCTCGCACGGCAGCCTGTCGATGAACCGGGCGCTCATGGCCGCCGACCTGGTCGACCGCGTCCAGGTGACGCTCTTCCCCGTGATCACCGGTCAGACCGGAGCGGACCCGATCTTCCGGGGTGCGGCCGACTTCGACCTCGAACTGATCGAGAGCCGGACGCTCGACGGCCACATCCAAGAGCTCGTCTACCGGCCCACCCTGCATGCCTGAGTCCGTTCATGCACCATTCGGAGAATCTCAGTGATTCCGGTTCCTGATTCACTGGCGCCTGCCCCGGCGCGCTGGGGTCTTACGTCAGTCGGCCGTGTAGGCGGCCTCGTCGCGGTTGGCGGCGGGCCAGGTCGGCAGCAGGGGGGCCGAGTTCGGTGTCCCGGGTGGCGACCCGGTGGCCCCGGAACGGCGGATCGTAGCGGTGCCAGGGCCGGATGGAGTGGCGGAAGAGCTCTCACAGTGGTGGCGGAAACGATGACCCGTGCGTCGAGCCGGCGGAGTCGGCCGGTGGGGTGTGGGTGCGAGATTCCAAGGATCCGAATGGTGGTCGGTCGGAGTTCGAACGTGCGGTGTTCGCCGGTTTGTTGGTGCGGGTGAAGCATGGGGGGCTTGGCTTTTAGCGGACGACGATCTTCCTCGTCACTGCGCTCTGAGACGGCGTGGACTCGTCGTCAAGGGACTGTGGACTCTGCGCGAAGGACTTCCCGGATCGGCCCCGACAGAATCGGGGTGTGTCACAAGGGCACAGGTGGAGTCATCGAGCCTGAATCCCGGTCACGTTTCCACCTCGACAAACGACGCGCCCGCGCGGTCAAGGACGGAAACGATGACACGGCGTTCCACTTTGCTGGGCACCACCCTGCTGGCCCTCGTCGCTGCGGCCCCGCTCACCGCGGGCAGCGCGCAGGCGGTGGAGAACGAACCGGCCGCCACGGAACCCTGGGACGCGGCCACCGGCGCCCCGGAAAAGACGTCTCTGTCGCCCATACAGGTCGAGGAGTTCTGGACTGCGGAGCGCATGGAATCCGCGACCCCGATGCCCGTGCCCGAGGCGACACCGGGCGGGGACGACGCCGGGGAGGTGCCTCCGAGCACCCAAGCGGAAAGCGGTGAGGGATTCGTCCCCGAGGCGCCCGTCAGCGGATCCATTCCGGGAACGCTGGCGCTCGACTACTTCTCCACATCCCGAGTGTGGTCGACGCACGGGAAGATGCCCGCCGCGACGATCGGGAAGCTTTTCTTCACCAAGAACGGCTCCAGCCGGTCGTGCTCCGCCGCGACGATCAACGCGTCCAATCGCAACACCATCTGGACGGCGGCGCATTGCGTCAGCAACGGCAACGGGGGCTGGAGTTCGAACTTCGCGTTCGTGCCGGACTACCACGACGGGAAGAGGCCGTACGGCACGTGGACCGCCAAGTCCTGGGCGGTGCCGAAGGGCTACCACGAAGGCAAGAACAGCAGGTACGACCTGGGGGCGATCGCCCTGAACCTCTCCTCGGGCCGGAGGGCGGGCAACGTGGTCGGCTACCAGGGCTACAAGTTCGGCGAGGGCCACAACGAGACCAGCTTCCAGGACACGCGGGCGTTCGGCTACCCGTCCGACACCCACCCGCCCCGTTCCGGGATCGACTCCAAGCAGCTGAGGTTCTGCGTCGGCTACGCGGCGCCGGACGCCCTCTTCCGGCGGATGGCCTGCGACATGGGCAAGGGCGCCAGCGGCGGGCCGTGGATCACCGACATGCCGCTCTCCCGTGGCTGGGGCTACATCATCGGTCACAACGCCTGGATTTACGGGGCGAGCGAGTTGTGGACGTACGGCCCGACGCTCGGGACGGCCGCCATCAACGTCCGCGCGGCCGTCCACACGGACTAGCCCCGGCGGGTACGGGTCACTCCTCGTCGGATCCGTGCTGCTCTCGGCGCGCTTGGACCAAGTCGGCGGAGCGTCATTTTCTGGACGAGCCTGCTCAGGTACTCACCGTCGCGGCCGGACTTCTTCGGGGTTGCCGGTTCGGGCGGCTTCTTCGATGGTCGTCAGCAGGTGGTGGAGGCGGGCGGCGGTGTGGAAGTTCGGGGTCGGCTGGCGGTTCTCGGTGAGGGCGCGAGCGAACTCCTGGTAGACGGCGGCGACGTTGGCGACCGGGCCCGCGGACGGGTCGAAGGGGACGGTCACGTAGGCGTCCGGCACCTTCGTCGGTTCGTTGTTGACGCGGATGTCCCAGTCGGTCCAGTGCATGTACGTGCCCGGCTGGGGTGGCGTGATGACGATCGTTCCCTCGGAGCCGACGAGCTTGACGAGGAAGCCGTCGGGGCTGCCGGAGGCTCCATGGACGGTGATGGACGCCGTGGCGCCGTTCTCCAGGGTGCCGTGCACCAGTACGTGGCTGGGCGTTTGGTTGGGGATTGTTCGGGAGGTTCCCTCCAGGGTGAGTTGGTCGTACAGGCGGGGGAGTCTGGCGGAGACCTCGGCGAGGCTGCCGGTCATGCGTTCCAGCGTCGCGATGAAATGGCCGGCCATGATCGTCAGGATGGTGGCGCCTCCGGCAGGGTCGGCGCACCAGGCGAGGTCCGGGTAGATGCTGCCGCCCCCGTACGGGGCGCCCGACGCCACCAGGACTGCCGACTCCAGGCGGCCGATCCGGCCGCCATTGATGAGGTCGGCGACGAAGCGGGCGTCGGGGGAGTGGGTTCCCTGAAGGGAGACGGCATGGAGCACGCCGGCGGCCGTGGCGGCTTCGGCGAGGTCCGGTGCTTCGTCGGGATCCGCGGTCAGCGGCCACTCTGAGAGCACGTGCTTGCCCGCTTTCAGCGCGGCCCTGATCACTTTCGAGTGCTCGGGCGCCTTCACCGAGACGACGACCAGGTCCACGCTGGGGTGTGCCGCGAGGGTGTTGGCGTCGGTGAAGGCGTGCGGGACGTTGTGTCCGGCCGCGGCCTTGCCGGCGCTGGCCTGCTTGGTCGTGGCTACCGCGGTGACCTCGAACTCGGGCAGTGCGGCGAGGGCGGGCAGGTGCGACCCTGCGGCCCAGCCACTGGCACCGACGACTCCGACTCTGATCAAGGCTGCTCCTAGTTATGTACCTATCGGTAAGAAACTAGAGTGTGCGGGGGTGCCGTTTCAAGGAGGTGGGCCATGCCGGGTGGTCGTCCGCGGGCTTTCGACGCCGATGCCGCGCTCGACCGCGCCTTGGAGGTCTTCTGGAGGCAGGGGTACGAGGGGACGTCGCTGTCGGATCTGACCGGCGCGATGGGCATTAACCGGCCCAGCATGTACGCGGCCTTCGGCAACAAGGAGCAGTTGTTCGTCAAGGCGTTGGATCGCTACGGCAGCGGGCCTGGTGCCTATGCCGGTCAAGCGGTGGGGGCGCCCACCGTGCGGGAGGTCGTCGAGCGCATGGTCGAGGGGGCCGTCGCGCTGACCACGGGCCCGGATACTCCGCTGGGGTGCCTGAGTGTGAATACCGTCCATGCCTGCGGGCCGGATTCCGTGGGGGTGCGGCGGGAGACCGTCGCGCGGCGGATGGCCGGGGAGGCGGCGCTTCGGCGGCGGTTCGAGGGGGCGTCCGACCTGCCTGAGGGGTGTGACCCCGCCGCGCTTGCGCGGCTCGTTCTCACCGTCTGCGACGGTATCGCGGTCCAGGCGGCGAGCGGGCGTACGCGCGAGGAGTTGCGCCAGGTGGCGCGGCTTGCCGTGCGCGGCCTGTTCTGAGGCCGGCCACTCGCGCCAGGTGGCCGGGGTCCTCGTCAGAAGTCGGTGTCGATGATCTTGTCGATGTTGCGTTCGGCGAGGGCGGTGATGGTGACGAACGGGTTGACGGTGGTGTTGCCCGGGATGAGCGCGCCGTCGATGACGTACAGGCCGGGGTGGCCGTGCAGGCGGCCGTGGTTGTCGGTGGCGCGGTTCAGGACGGCGCCGCCGAGCGGGTGGTAGGTCAGGTGGTCGCCCCAGATCTTGTACACGCCGAAGAGGTCGGTCCGGTAGATCGTGCCCTCCTTCGAGTTGATCTTGTCGAAGATGGTCTTGGCGGCGTCGATGGACGGCTGCTTCCAGGCGGTCTGCCAGTTCAGGTCCACCCGGTTCGCGGCGGCGTTCCAGGTGAACTGGGCGCGGTTGGGGTTCCTGGTGATCGACAGGTAGAAGGAGGCGTAGGTCTCGATCCCGGTGGGCAGCGGGGCGACCTCGGCGAAGGCGCCGCCGGCGTCCCAGTTGTCGATGCCGCCGGTGGGCATGGACGACTGGATCGTTCCGGTCGGGTCCCACAGGTGGTTGGCGCGGCCGCACATGACGTTGCCGTTGTCGCCCCAGCCCTTGCCGATCTCGCCGTTCAGGTTCGGCAGCGCGCCGGTCGCCCTGAGCTTGACCAGCAGCTTGGACGTCCCGACGCTGCCCGCGGCGAAGAAGACCCGGTCGGCGGTCACGGCCTTGGTGGCGACGGTGCCGCCGGTGGTGTTGAGCTGCTCGATGGTGACCGTGTAGCGGTTGCCCGAGGCCGGGGTGACGTTCGTGACCCTGTGCAGGGCGGAGATGGCGACCCTGCCGGTGGCCTTGGCCTGGGCGAGGTAGGTCTTCAGAAGTGACTTCTTGCCGTGGTTGTTGCCGTAGAGGACCTCGGCGTTGAGCGCCGACGTGGGGACGCTCCCGGCGGCCTCCTGCTTCATGTAGCCGAAGTCGTACACGTTGGGGACGAACACGAACGGGAACCCGGACCGCTGGGCGTGCTTGCGGCCGACGCGGGCGTACTGGTAGCAGTCGGTGGTGTCGAACCAGGCCGGGTCGATGTGGTTGACGCCCAGGCCGGCGTTGGCGCGCGGGTAGTAGACGTCGTACATCTCGTTGGCGTCCACGGACGGCAGGATGCCGCCGAAGCGCTGGCGCAGCGGCGTGACGGCCATGCCGCCGTTGACGAGGGAGCCGCCGCCGATGCCGCGGCCCTGGTAGACGGTGATGCCGCTGAAGTCCTCGGCGTCCAGGATGCCGGTGTGGCGCGGAACGTCCTTGTCGAGCGGGAAGCCGAGGAAGTTGCTGAGGGGCTGCTTGGTCCGGGTGCGGAGCCAGTAGGAGCGGACGTCGGGCGTCCTGGTGTTGGCGAAGATCTTCCCGTCCGACCCGGGGGTGTCCCAGGACATGCCCATCTCGACCATGTGCACGTCCACGCCGGCCTGGGCGAGCCGGAGGGCGGCGACGGAGCCGCCGTACCCGGTGCCGATGACCAGGACGGGGACGTGGGCGCCGTCGGCGATGGGCGCGGGCGCGGGGGCGGCCGCGGCGGTGCGGGACAGCGCCCCCAGCGCCAGGATAGAACTCGTTCCAGCGATGAATCCACGGCGGGTGACGTCCGTGGATCTGCTACTTCGCTTGGTCGCCTCGCTCATGTGACCCTCCTCGGTCGTGGCGCGATTAGAACAGGTTCTACATTGTGCTGTGAGGTGCGTCACTACCTACTGATGAGTAGCTTTTGGTGAAACGCCAGGTCATCGGGCATGCACACAAAGCAACCAAATGCTTGCTAGGGAAAACCCTAGGCAGGACCCCGCCCCCTTGTTAGATTCCAGCGCATGATCCCCACGATCGTCTGGGGGACCGGCAACGTCGGTCGCCTGGCCATCCGCGCCGTGCACGCCCACCCGGCGCTGGAGCTCACCGCCGTGATCGTCCACGACCCCGGCAAGGCGGGCCGGGACGCCGGAGACCTCGGCGGCCTCGGGCACGACCTGGGGATCGCCGCGACCACCGACCTCGACGCGGTCCTCGCCGCCCGGCCCCGCGCCGTGGTGTACGCGGCGTCCGGCGACATCCGTCCCGACGAGGCCCTCGCCGACATCGTCCGGGCGGTCCGCGGCGGCGCCGTGGTCGTCACCCCCGCCCTCTACGCCTTCTACGACCAGCGCAACGCCCCGCCCGACCAGCGCGAGGCCGTCCTGGACGCGGTCAAGGAGGGCGGCGGCTCGCTGTTCGTCTCCGGCGTCGACCCCGGCTGGGGCAACGACGTGCTGCCGCTGCTGCTCAGCGGGCTCGGCACCGACGTGGACGCGATCCGCTGCCAGGAGATCTTCGACTACTCCACCTACGACCAGCCCGACTCGGTCCGCTACCTCGTCGGCATGGGCCAGCCGATGGACTACGAGCCCCCGATGCTGGCGCCGACCGTCCCGACCATGGTGTGGGGCGGGCAGGTGCGGCTGATGGCCCGCGCCCTCGGCGTCGAGCTGGACGAGGTCCGCGAGACCCTGGAGCGCCGCCCGCTGGAGACCACGGTGTCCACCCGCACGATGGGGGAGTTCGAGAAGGGCACCCAGGGCGCGGTGCGGTTCGAGGTCCAGGGCGTCGTGGACGGCGAACCGCTCATCGTCATCGAGCACGTCACCCGCATCCACCCGTCCTGCGCGCCCGACTGGCCCGTCCCGCCCGGCGGCGACGGCGCCCACCGCGTGATCGTCGAGGGCCGCCCGCGCATCGAGGTCACGGTGGAGGCCCGCGACGAGAACGGCAACATGGCCGCGGGCGGCAACGCCACCGCGGTCGGCCGCCTGGTCGGCGCCGTCGACTGGCTCGCGGACGCCGCGCCCGGCCTCTACGACGCCCTCGACGTCCCGCTGCGCCCCGCGACCGGCAGACTGGGAAGGAGACGGCCGTGAACATCGACATCCCCGAGGGCAAGGACGCGATCGGCTACGTGTGGGGGGAGATGGTGCCCGGCATCGGCCCCGCCGCCTCGACCTTCGCGATGTCGGTCTACGCCCACACCACCCTCGGCCTCCGCGAGTTCGAGGCCGCCCGCCTCCGCGTCGCCCAGATCAACGGGTGCGCCTTCTGCCTGGACTGGCGCACCGAACGCGACGGCGAGAAAGTCGAGGAGGAGTTCGCCGACGCGGTGACGAACTGGCGCACCACCGACGCCTTCGACGACCGCACCCGCCTCGCCGCCGAGTACGCCGAGCGGTACACCCTGGACCACCACGGCCTCGACGAGGACTTCTGGACCCGGATGACCGCCCGCTACAGCCAACTGGAGATCGTGGAGCTGAGCATGTGCCTCGGCTCCTGGCTGGCCTTCGGACGCCTCAACCACGTCCTGGGCCTCGACACCATGTGCCTCCTGCCCGGGCACTAGCCGAGGTCCTCGATCAGGGCGGGGTGGCGGGGGTCGTCCATCTTGACCACGACGTCCGCCGTGTGGCGCGGGTCGGCCTCGTGCTCGTAGCGTTCGTGGGCGGGGAGCGTCCAGGCGTCTTCTTGCGGGGTGCGGCGGGCCAGGGCCGCGGCCGACATGCTCAGGTGGACGGTCAGCTCGAACGGCAGCCACCGGCCCAGCAGCAGCGCCCCGTCCAGGAGGAGGACGGCTCCGGGAGGGACGTCGACGTACCGGGCGCGCGTGGCCCGGTCCCGGACGGGGTCCCACAGGCTCGGCAGCACCTTGCCCGTCCCGCCTGGATCGAGCGGCGCCAGGACCTCGCGGAGCAGCCCGCCGGAATCGAGCCAGTCGTCGTAGAAGGCGTTCGGGTCGTGCCGCCCGAACTCGTACCGCAGCGACGCCGGACGCAGGAAATCGCGCGCCGAGACCCGCAGCACGTCCCGCCCCCGGGCACGCAGAGGCGCCACCAGCGCGTCCGCCATTTCCCCGGGCGCGGCGGCATCGGGCCCGTCGACGGCGACCCGCAGCCACTCGCCCGGTGAGGCCGAGGCCAGTCGCTCGCTCAGCTCCTCGACCAGCAGCTCAGGCGATATCGGACGTACGCGCACCCCTCCATTGTCAGGCCATGGCCAGGGCGTGCAGGGCACGGGCCGCGGCCCGCGGCGGCATCACGTCCGTGCGGATCACCAGCGTGCAACCGGTCGAACGGCCGGGGGCGATCTCCTCGTCCGAGGGGCCGGAGCCGTGGGTCAGGCCCGCGGCCTTGATGCGACCGCGTCGTTCACGTCGTCTTCTTCCGTCCCTTCGCCGTCCTGGTCGCCGGAGCCGTCCGGTGCTCTTCATTGCCGTCGGAACCGTAATGGTCCAGGGCTTTCATGACTTCGGGAGCCAGCGCCTCCGCCAGCGCGGGCGCGAGGGCATCGGCCAGGGCGGACGCAAGGGCCTGGGTGAGCAGGATCCTTTCGAGCACCGAGGCCCTCGGCGGCGCGTTCGATGACGATGCGATCGCCGTTTCGATCAGGGCCGCCATAGGGTCCCCGCCGCCGCGTGCGCGCGACTTCGTGGACTGGCCGGCCTCATTGAGTATGTCGCGGATGAGATCGTCGATCAAAGACTCGGCCATGTCGTGGCCGGCCGGCTCGCCAGATTCCTCCGACACCATGAGGTGCTCCTCTTCGGTTGATGTGACCCGTCTCCCCAGTCGCCGCGATTCGTCGCGGCGACTGGGGAGTTCCTTCGCCGTCGGCCCGGGGCCTTTCTTATCGTCCCGCGAGCGCCGCGAGGAGGAGCGGGTGCTCGATGCCCGACTCGCCGCGCCCCTCGCGGCGGCGCATGAGCGCGGCGAGCAGGAGCGGGTGCTCGATGATGGACTCGGAGCGCTGCTCACGGCGGGCCGCGAGCGCGGCGAACATGAGCGCCTCGAAGGCGCGCTCTTCGCTTTCAGGTGCCTCGGTCGGCGCGGCTTGTTCCGCAGTCGTCGTCATAAGATGCCCTTACAGTATCGGTGGCCGTTGGACTGCTGACAACGGCTGCTCTACCCATGGGCGTTAGGTCCTATCTGCGACGGTTAATTGCTCGGCATCAATTGACCGGTACTTTCCCCGGCCTGGTCCGATCCATTGTTCTGGCATGATGGCCGCAAATATTGATCCAGGACTCGGGAATATCGAGGTGGCCGCCTCCGGCTAGCGCCGTCAGGGGACGGGGGCGGCGGTGCGCAGGGCGTCCAGGTTGGCGGTGAGGAAATCGTCGAACGTGCGCGCCGGGCGGCCGGTGAGATCCTGGACGGCCGTCGTCGTGGCGGCCTGGGCTCCGGCGGCCACGTCCCGGACGAGAACGGCGAGGTCGTCGGCGAACCGGGCCGGCGCCCCCTGGGCTTTCACCGCGGCGGCCAGATCGTCGGCGGGCAGTTCCAGCCGGGCCGGCGGCCGTCCCAGCGCGGTCGAGATCTTTTCGGCGACCTGCGCGTCGGTGAGCGCCTCGGGGCCGGTGAGGACGAAGGTCTCGTTCCTCTCCCGCGGCGTCGTCAGCAGGACCGCGGCGCAGGCGGCGATGTCGTGGCAGTCGATGTGGGCCACCGGGGCCTCACCGAAGGAGCTGATCAGGCGTCCGTCCGGGCTGAACGCCCCGGCCGCCAGGTAGTTCTGCATGAAACCGGACGGCTGGAGCAGCGACCAGGCCAGGCCGGAGGCTTCGAGGTGCCGCTCGATCTCCCAGTGCGCGCCCTGGGCGAGCCGTCCGCCCTGCTGGGCGTCGAGCACCGAGACCTTCACCACCCGCGTGACGCCGGCCTTGCGCGCCGCGTCGATCGCGGCCTTCTGCTGGCGGACCATCGGCTGCTCGCCGTCCACGGGAAGGGCCCCGGGGCCGTTGAGGAACAGCCGGTCCACGCCGTCGAGCGCCGCCGCGACCGAGTCGGGGTCCGAGAAGTCCCCGACGGCGAAGTCGCAGCCCAGGGCGCGGCCCTTGGCCTCGTCGCGGACGAGCGCCCGCAGTGCCGCGCCCTGCCCGCGCAGCCTGCGCACCAGATGCCCGCCGATGGAGCCGGTGGCCCCCGTCACCAAGATCATGTCTCTCCAAGCGATAACCTGAGGATGCCTCGGGAAAGTTAACCCGAGGCTGCCTCGAATTAGCAAGGGGGACCATGGCCGCGCCTCGCCGACGGCCGCGCGCCGATGCGCGGCGCAACTACGAACGCCTGCTGGCCGAAGCCGACGCGGCCTTCCGCGAGCAGGGCACGGACGCGTCCCTGGAGGGCATCGCGCGCCGGGCAGGGGTCGCGATCGGCACGCTGTACGGCCACTTCCCTAATCGCCGCGCCCTCGTCGGCGCGCTCCTGCGCGAACGCAACGAGGCCCTGTTCGAGCACGGACGGCACCTGCTCGCCGGCGCCGACCCGGTCCGGGCCCTCACCGACTGGGTGCACGCGGTGGTCGAGCACGCCGCCGCCTACCAGGGGCTGGCCGCCCTGCTCGCCGGTGGCCTGGACGACCAGGAATCGGAACTGCACGCCTCCTGCGTCACCATGAACGAGATCAGCGACGAGCTGATCGCCGCCGTCCGGTCGGCCGGCGCCCTCCGCCAGGACGTGACCGGCGCCGACGTCTTCACGCTCATGAACGCCGCCGCCTGGACGCGCGAGCGCATGCCCGCCGAGCACGCCGACCGGCTCCTGCGGCTGGCCATGGACGGCATGCTGGAACCGGGCGCGGTCAGCGGATGATGACGCGGTTGGCGGGGGCCTGGCCGTCGGGGGTCCAGCCGTCGTGGCCGGAGTCGGCGAGCCACCGCTTCTTGGCGTGGCGGATCTCGGTGAGCCCGTACGCCTGGGCGTGGGTGACCGCCCACGTGGCCACCGCCCAGCCGGTGCGCTGGTTGGTGACCTTCACCGCGTCGTAGTGGCGGGGCGGGGCGGCGTTGGGGGACGGGGCGACCGCGCCGTTTTCGGCCTTGCGGAGCGAGGATTGCGGTGCGTCCAGTTGGAGGCGGCCGCCGAAGGCGCGGCGCATCTCGCGGATCGCCTCGGCGCGGCGCGGCGCGGTCTTCTTGGACGGGGTGAACCAGCACCGGACCGAGGACGCCTCGCGGCCCGTGAAGGCGCGGGCGAGCAGCCTGCCGTCCGGCTCGTGCTGGGCGTAGGCGTCGCCGTCCGCGCTGCGCTGCACCAGCTGCGCCGCGTCGTGCAGGTCGCGGTCGAGGTAGTCCTTCACCTTGACCAGCGCGTCGAAGAACTTGCTGGTCGACTGGACGGGGTCGCGCAGCTTCTCGGGGGTGCCCCAGCCCTGCGAGGGGCGCTGCTGGAACATGCCGACCGAGTCGCGGTCGCCGTCGGGCAGGTTCCGGATGTGCGACTCCTGGATCGCGGTCGCGTACGCGATCACCGCGGCCCGCTCGGGCAGCTGCTTGCGGTACGCCACCGCCGCGATGGTCGCGGAGTTGGCGGCCTGCTCCAGGTCCAGCGGCATCTTGCCCAGCGTCGTCTGCGCCTCGCAGTTGGACCCGTGCAGGTAGGGGCGCGCGCTGTGGAACAGGGCGTACCCGCCCGCGGCCAGCGCCACCACGATCACCAGCGCCACGCCGGTCCAGCGCCACCGCCGGTTCCCCAGGCCCTTGGGGGCCCGCGCCCTCAATCTCGCCCATGCAGCCACGCGACGACCGTACCGGGAGATGGCGCCTACTAAGCTCAGGGGCCATGACCGAAACGTTCACCAGCCCGATCTCCGGCACCATCGACGAGCTGTGGGAGCGGCGCGCCGACCTGACGCCGGACGACGCCGACGCCCGCGCGGCCATCGTCGCGGCCGTCGACCAGATCGACTCCGGCGAGGCCCGGGTCGCCCTCGTCGACCCCGCGACCGACCAGGTCGTCGTGGACGAGCGCGCCAAGCGGGCGATCCTCCTCAGCTTCAAGGTGCTCGGCATGGTGCGTTCCCAGGTCGGCGACTTCCGGTACCACGACCGCATCCCGCTCAAGAGCCGGCTGGACGGCGTCCGCGTCGTCCCGGGCGCGATCGCCCGCTGGGGGGCCTACCTGGCCCCGGGCGTGGTGCTGATGCCCTCCTTCACCAACATCGGCGCCTACGTCGACTCGGGCACGATGGTCGACACCTGGGCGACCGTGGGGTCCTGCGCGCAGATCGGCAAGAACGTCCACCTGTCCGGCGGCGTCGGCATCGGCGGGGTGCTGGAGCCGCCGAACGCGGTCCCGGTGGTGGTCGAGGACGAGGCCATGATCGGCAGTCGCTCCATGATCGTCGAGGGCGCCCGGGTGGGCCGCGGCGCGGTGGTCGGCTCGGGCACCAACCTGTCGGCGTCGATGCCGGTGATCGACGTGGAGACCGGCGAGGAGATCAGCCGCGGCCGCATCCCCGACTGGTGCGTGGCCGTCGGCGGCACCCGCACCAAGGAGTTCAAGGGCGGCACGTTCGGCCTCCCGGCGGTGCTGATCCTCAAGCGCCTGGAGGAGGGCCGGCGGCACAACAAGGCCGAGCTGAACGACATCCTCCGCGACCACGGCATCAACACGTGACCGTCGAGTGAGAAGGGGCCCGCGGCGTTCGCCGCGGGCCCCTTTTTCACTCAGGTGCGCTTGGCGTAGTCGCCGAACTCACCGAAGTCGAGCAGCACGCATGCCTCGTCCCCCACGACCTCGGCGTCGTGGCCCGGTGGAATGGCGGCCACGTCGCCCGGTCCGATCTCCTCCTGCGTCCCGTCGGACATCAGTATCCTGATCCGCCCGGACAGGCAGTAGGACAGGTGCGAGAACTCGCACAGCTCCGTGCCGGCGATGGGCTTGACGTTGTTCGACCAGCGCCAGCCGGGCTCGAACGTCCCGCATCCGACCTGCTGGCCCGCCAGCGTGATCACCTCGGCGCGGCCCTTGCCCTCGAACATGCGGGTCTCGTCCGGCCGCTGGAAGTTCTTGACCTCGACCCGTCTGGTCTCGAGTTTCGGCATCGTTCCCCCCGTGTCCGCAGAGTCTCCCGACGCCCTCGCCACCACCTCCGACCCTACGCACGACCAGGTCATGAGACGACAATCTCCGGCGGCCCCGCCCACCGGAGCCCTGCCGTCCCGGTGGGGTGCGTACGCTGGGGCAGCATGCGGCTTGATCTGGGTGTGGACGTGGTGGAGCTGACGGCGGCGATCGTCGACGTCGAGTCGGTGAGCGGGGACGAGAAGGCCCTCGCCGACGCCGTGGAGGAGGCGCTCGCGCCCCTCCCGCACCTGACCGTGGTCCGGGACGGCGACACCCTCATCGCCCGCACCGACCTGGGCCGGGACCAGCGGGTCGTCATCGCCGGGCATCTCGACACCGTCCCGCTGAACGGCAACCTCCCCTCGCGCGTGGACGGCGACCGGCTCTACGGGTGCGGCACCACCGACATGAAGAGCGGCGTCGCGGTGGCCCTCAAGCTGGCCGCCGCCCTGCCCGAGCCCAGCCGCGACGTCACCTACGTGTTCTACGAGTGCGAGGAGGTCGAGGCCGACCGCAACGGCCTCAAGCGGCTCGTGGAGACCCGCCCCGAACTGCTGGCGGGCGACTTCGCCGTGCTGATGGAGCCGACCGGCGGGCTGATCGAGGGCGGCTGCCAGGGCACGCTGCGGGCCGAGATCACCGCGCGGGGCGAGCGCGCCCACAGCGCCCGCGCCTGGATGGGCTCCAACGCCGTCCACACCGCGGGCCGGATCCTGGACGTGCTGCGCGCCTACGAGCCCGCCCGCCCCGTCGTGGACGGCCTGGAGTACCACGAGGGCCTCAACGCCGTGTTCATCCGCGGGGGCGTGGCCGGGAACGTGATCCCGGACGAGTGCGTCGTCACCGTCAACCACCGGTTCGCACCCGACAAGTCGCTGGAGGAGGCCCAGGCGTTCGTCCGGGACGCCTTCGCCGGCTTCGAGGTGAGGTTCGTGGACGGCGCGGACGCCGCCCGCCCCGGCCTCGACCACCCGGCCGCCGCCGCGTTCGTGGAGGCCAGCGGCGCCGAGGTCCGGGCCAAGCTGGGCTGGACGGACGTGTCCCGCTTCTCCGCCCTGGGCGTGCCCGCCGTCAACTACGGCCCCGGCGAACCCACCCTCGCCCACACCAAGGACGAGTACGTCGAGATCCCCCTGATCCGCGACTGCGAACACCGCATGCGCGCCTGGCTCTCCTGACCCTGTTCGGGAAATGCAGGGTTTCCGTCGGCGGTGGAGATAGGCTATTTCCCGAACGTCGACACGGGGAGGTCGGGCGTGCCGGAGCCGCGAACACAGGCGGAGGTGCTGCGGGCGGGCGTGGCCGTCCTGACCGGACGGCTGCCTCCCGGGTGGACGCTGCGGCTGCTCGACGAGCCGTTCCCTGGTTGTGACGGGCTTCTCCAGGTGGCGGCGCCGGACGGGACGTCGGGCCTGCTGGTGGTGGAGGCCAAGCGCGTGGTCGAGGGGCGCGACGTGGCCGTCATCAGGGATTCCCTGTCGGCGCTGATGCCGCGGTGGCCGGAGGCCGCGGGGGTGGTCGTCGCCCGTTACCTTTCGCCGCCGGTTCGCGAGCGCCTGGCCGGTGCGGGGCTGGGGTACGTCGACGCGACGGGGAACGTGCGAGTGAGCCTTTCCCGGCCTGGACTCCATGTCGCGGATCGCGGCGCCGACCGCGACCCGTGGCGTGGTCCCGGTAGGCCGCGGGGCATGTTGAAGGGGGCGCCGGCGGCGAGGATCGTCCGCGCACTCCTGGATTTCCCCACTTCGTGGACGGTTCGGTCGCTCGTTGAGATGGCCGGTGTCTCGACGGGTTCGGCATATCGCGTTGTCGAGTTCCTGGAAGGTGAGGAACTGGTGAATCGCGACAGATCCGGATCGATAACGGTGCCCGACTGGGAGCCGCTGTTGCGGCGCTGGAGCAAGGACTACGGATTCGTTCGCAACAGCCGGGTCACGCGATGGATCGTGCCGCGCGGGCTGCCGGATCTGCTGCGCGGAGCGGTGGACGTTTCCGCGCGGTACGCCGTGACGGGAACGCTCGCCGCCGCCGAATGGGCCCCTTACGCCCCGGCACGCTCCGCGATGATCTATACGGACAGCGCGGAACGGGCGGCGGAGCAATGGGGGCTCCGGCCCGCGGAGGCGGGAGCGAACGTGATCCTGGCCGAACCCGAGATCGACGTGGTCTTCGCCCGTACTCTGGTCACCGCCGCGGGGGTCACCATTGCGGCGCCCTCCCAGGTCTCGGTCGATCTGATGACCGGACCCGGCCGTGCTCCTTCGGAGGCCGAGGAACTCATCGAATGGATGAAGCGCAATGAATCCTCCTGGCGTCGACAGTGACGATCTTCTCGTCCGGTCGCGATCGGCGCTCCTCGACGCCCTGGAGGCCCTGGAGGCCCATCGGGACGCGGTGATCGTGATCGGCGCCCAGGCCGTCTACCTGCGAACGGCCCGTTCCCCCGTCGCGCTGGCCGAGGCGACCAAGGACAGCGACCTCGCGCTCGACCCCAGGGAACTCGACGACGACCCCCGTGTCGAGGAGGCCATGAGCCGTGCGGGCTTCCGGCCCTCGGACGACGGCCAGCCCGGCGCGTGGCGCAATCCCGAAGGGATCCCCGTCGACCTCATGGTGCCGGAGGCTCTGGCGGGGGCGGGCGGCAGAACCGCCAGGGCCGCTCGCATACCTCCGCATGACCGCCGGGTCGCCCGGCGTGCCCGCGGGCTCGAGGCCGCGGTCGTGGACAACTCCCTGATGAGCGTCCCCGCCCTCGATCCGGCCGACCCGCGCGACTACCGGGTCAAGGTCGCGGGCCCCGCCGCCCTGCTGGTCGCGAAGCTTCACAAGATCGGCGAACGCGCCGGGAACCCGACCAGGCTGAACGACAAGGACGCCCACGACGTCTACCGGATCCTCATCGGCGTCCAGACCGCCGAGCTGGCGTCCGCGTTCGAGGTCTTGCGGGCCGACCCGACCAGTGGCGCCGCCACCGGGAAGGCGGTCGAGCACCTCTCCGTGCTCTTCGCCGCCGGGCCCGGCGCGCTCGGCTCGGAGATGGCGGGCCGAGCCGAGGAGGGCATCGGCGAACCCGAGACCGTGGCACTGGCCTCCTCCGTCCTGGCCGACGACCTCCTCCAGGCGCTGCGCCCCGGCCCCTAGGGCGCGGGTTGGTGGGCGGGGAGGTCGGGGGTGGGGTCGAAGGTGCCGGCGCGGCGGATGGTCTGCCAGCGCAGGCGTGCCCCCAGCACCGCCGTGACCAGTGACTGGACCACCACCAGGTACATCAGCTGCCGGTAGACCACCTGCTGGAGCGGCAGCACCCACAGGGTGCGGGCGCGTTCGCCGTCCAGCCGCAGGGCGTACCAGCCGGCCAGGGCCTGGAGCGCGGTGAAGGACAGCCACGTGAGCGCGAGCGTGCCGGGGTCGAGGAACAGCAGCCCGTACAGGGTGAACACGTCCACGGCGGGCGCGAACACCGGCAGCGCCACCTGGAAGAGCGCCAGGTAGGACAGGCAGCGGCGGCCGAACCGGCCGGACGCGCCGCGCTCGACCAGGGCGCGCCGGTGCTTCCACATCGCCTGCAGCGTGCCGTAGCACCACCGGTAGCGCTGCCGCCACAGCTGCCGGAGGGTGGCCGGGGCCTCCGTCCAGGCCAGCGCGGTCTCCTCGTACACGACCCGCCAGCCGGCGCGGCAGATCGCCATGGTGAGGTCGGTGTCCTCGGCGAGGGTGTCGGAGGGCACGCCGCCCGCGGCGGCGAGCGCCTCGCGGCGGAAGGCGCCGATCGCGCCCGGGACGGTGGGCATGCACTGCAGCACGTCGAACAGCCGCCGGTCCAGGTTGAACCCGATGACGTACTCGATGTGCTGCCAGCGGCCGATGATCCCGCCCCGGTTGGCGACCTTGGTGTTGCCGCTGACCGCGCCGACCCGCCGGTCGGCCATCGGCGCCACCAGGTTGCCGATCGTGTCGCGCTGGAAGACCGTGTCGCCGTCCACCAGCACCACGATCTCCGCGCGCGCCCGCGCGACGCCGGCGTTGAGCGCGCTCGGCTTGCCGCCGTTGGGCTTGCGGATCAGCGCGACGCCGGGGATCCCGGTGAACGACGCGGCGATCTCGGCGGTGCGGTCGGTGGAGCCGTCGTCGACGACGATCACCTCCAGCGGCCCCGGGTAGCCGGTGTCCAGCAGCGAGCCGATGGTCGCCGCGATCCCGGCCTCCTCGTTGTAGGCCGGGACGATCACCGACACCGGCGGCAGGAACGGGGGCGCCCCGCGCCGGGCCCGGCGGTGCCGCGCCCGGCGCGTCCCCGCGATGTGCGTCCGCGCGAACGCCAGCAGCAGCACCAGCCGCAGCACCGTCAGGACGGCCGCGACCCCGAACAGCGCGGTCAGGCCGCCGACCACCCAGCCGGAGCCGAGCTGCCCCAGCACCAGCGCTTTGCCGACCACCCTGGAGGTGAACGAGGCGGGCGGGTTGCCGTCCCGGAGCCCGATCGACTCCGACACCGTGGTGAACCGGTAGCCGCGTGCGGACAGCCGCTCGAGGATCTCCTCGACCGCCCGCACGGTCTCGCCGCGGTCGCCGCCGGAGTCGTGCAGCATCACGATCGCCCCGGCCCGGCCCGTCCCGGCGGTGGCGCGCCGCACGATCGCGTCGGCGCCCGGACGCGCCCAGTCCTCGGTGTCCCGGTCGGTGAGCACCGTCAGGTAGCCGCGCCCGGCCGCGTCCCGCGCCGCCCGCCACTGCGCCCCGGTGAGCGCGGCCGGCGTCCCCGAGAACGGCTGCCGGAGCAGGCGGGTGCCGCGGCCGGTGGCGCCCGCCAGCGCGCGCTGGCTCAGGTCGAGCTCCAGCCGGGTCCGCCAGGACGGCGCGTTGCCGAGGTCGACGTGGGTGTAGGTGTGCGACCCGATCTCGTGGCCCTCGCGCACCATCCGCCGCGCCAGGCCCGGATGCCGGGCGACCTTCGAGCCGACGGAGAAGAACGTGGCGCGCGCGTTGTGGCGGCGCAGCACCTCCAGCAGGCGCGGCGTCCACTCCGGGTCGGGGCCGTCGTCGAAGGTGAGCGCGATCGTCCCGGCGGAGGGGCGTGCGCTGCGCAGCGTGCCGCCTGTGAGGTTGAGCACCGGCCCGGCCCGGGTCGCGGCGTCCGGCGCCCTGCCGCCCGCGGGTCCGGGACGCTCGGTGCCCTCGCCGATCTCGCCGGTGGCGAACCCGTTGACCAGGAGCGCCGCGAACAGCGCGACACCGGTCAGCAGGAGCAGGATCCAATGGCCCTTGGGGGGTCTGGTCCGCACCGCTAGCCGTTCGGCTTGGGCTTGCCGCGCGTCTGGCCGGGCGGTGTGGCCGGGGCCCTGCCGCGGGTCTTGGACGGCGGGGCGGGCGTCGCCGAGGAAGAGGCGCTGCGCGTGGCCGTCGTGCCGCCGGACGGTGATGCGCCGGACCGGGGGGCCACGGTGCTGGAGGCGGCCGGGGCCGGGCCGCTCGGGGAGTGGGTGCCCGGCTTGCCGCCGTCGCCCGCTGGTTCGCGGGTCGCGCCGGATCCCGATGGCCAGGGGGTCAGCGGGGCGTCCGCGCCCATGGCCAGGTTGAGGCCGATCACCGCCAGGTACGCGAGGAGCCCGACACTGGCGAGGATCCCGAGGCGCCGGACGAGACGGGCGCGGCGTCCCGAGGCGTCCACGAAGACGGGTGCGGCGTCGGCGACGGGCAGCACCGCCGTTCGCGAGGCGGTGTCCTCGGGCACGCGGTCCGGCGGCGACGGCGGCAGCCACGCCGGGACGAGCGGCGCGGGCGCCTGCGGCGCTGGCCGCTGAGCGTGCCGGGCGGGCATCCGCTGGACCGGCTTCCGCGGGGCGGGCTCCGCCGGGGGGCGGGCGTGCCGGCCGCGTGTCCGGGGTTCGGGGGCTTTGTGGGGATCTGTTGCCACGTTGGAAACAGCGCCGAACGCCAGGGAACCGTCACTTCGGGCCGCCGGAAACAGGCGGCCCGCCGGGCGGGGGCTTGGCTACGGTGTGGGGCATGACATCCGAAGAGAATCGGCGCAGCCGGCGGCAGGGGCCCGCCATGCTGCGCGGGAGGGCCGTACCGCAGACGACCACCGACCAGCGCCTGCTCGACGGCCGCGGGCCGTCCGACTGGGTGCACGCCGACCCGTGGCGCGTGCTGCGCATCCAGGCGGAGTTCGTCGAGGGCTTCGGCCTGCTGGCCGAGATCCCCAAGGCGGTCAGCGTCTTCGGCAGCGCCCGCACCAAGCCCGGCTCGGACGAGTACGAGCTGGCCGTGGACATCGGCCGGCGGCTGCACGAGGCCGGATACGCGGTGATCACCGGCGGCGGGCCCGGGATCATGGAGGCGGCCAACAAGGGCTGCGACGACGCCGGCGGGCTGTCGGTCGGTCTCGGCATCGAGCTGCCGTTCGAGCAGAAGCTGAACGACCACATCGACATCGGGCTGGAGTTCCGCTACTTCTTCGTCCGCAAGACGATGTTCGTGAAGTACTCGCAGGCGTTCGTGGTGCTGCCGGGCGGGTTCGGCACGCTGGACGAGCTGTTCGAGGCGATCACGCTGGTGCAGACCGGGAAGATCACCCGCTTCCCGATCGTGCTGGTCGGCACCGAGTTCTGGGGCGGGCTGCTGGACTGGGTGAAGCAGGTCATGCTGTCCTCGGCCAAGATCTCCGAGGAGGACCTGGACCTGTTCCACGTCACCGACGACCCCGACGAGGTCGTCCGGGTGATCGTGGACGCGCACGTGAAGCAGGCGCGGCTGCAGGAGGAGGAGCAGGCCGCAAGGGAGGCCGCCCGCGCGGCCGGGAACGGCACCTGATGTCCCCGTCCTCCGGCCTGGCCGTGTGCGTGTTCTGCGCGTCCAGCAGCAAGATCGACAGGGTGCACGTGGAGCTGGCCGCCGAGGCCGGCGCCGAGCTCGCCCGCCGCGGCCACAGCCTGGTCAGCGGCGGCGCCCAGGTGTCGTGCATGGGCGCGGTCGCCCGCGCCGCCCGGGCCGGCGGCGCCCGCACCGTCGGGGTGATCCCCGAGGGCCTGGTCAGCGTGGAGATCTCCGACGAGGACAACGACGAGCTGGTCGTCACGCCGGACATGCGGACCCGCAAGGCCGAGATGGACCGGCGCAGCGACGCGTTCCTGGTGCTGCCCGGCGGGATCGGCACCCTGGAGGAGCTGTTCGAGATCTGGACCGCCCGGGTGCTGGGCATGCACGCCAAGCCGGTGGTGATCCTCGACCCGGCCGGGGTGTACGAGCCGCTGCGCGAGCTGATGAAGAGCCTGGCCGACAAGGGCTTCGCCCGTCCGAAGATCTTCGACGCGATCGGCTGGACCGGCTCGGTCGCGGAGGCGTTCGACCTCCTGGAACGCTCCCAGCCCCGGATCGAGGCCACCCCCGAGGACTACGCCGAAGCCGAACTCTGACCCCCGGCACGGGACCAATCCGACGCACGGCGAACTTTCCTTTCCGTCACTTTGCGTAACGGCGGGATTAGGTGGAAGTTCGCCGTGCGGAACTGTGTCCTGGGGGTTTTTCCCTGGGACGGTGGTCGTTCACCGATGGTTCAGGGCGGCGCACGAAGCTCCCCGTGATCGCATTGAAGTGAAGGAGACGCCATGTCCGTGTCCCGTCGCGGGGTCGTGAAGGGCGGCGCCGCGGGCGCCCTGTCCATCGCGCTCGCCGGAAGCCTTGACACGATCTTCCAGACCTCGGCCTCCGCCGCCGGGAAGGGCGAGGCCTACGGCTACGGCCCGCTGGTGCCCGACCCCAAGGGCGTGCTGGACCTGCCGGAGGGCTTCTCGTACAAGACCCTGTCCGCCGAGGGCGATGTCATCTCCGGGAGCGTCCGGGTGCCCGGCAAGCACGACGGCACCGCCACGTTCACCGGTTCCCGTAAGGACACCGTCCGCCTGGTCCGCAACCACGAGCAGACCGCCAGCGGCGTCAAGCCCGTCGCGGACGCGCGGCTGGTGTACGACCCCGCCGCGTTCGGCGGCACCACCACGCTGGAGGTGGACCGCGAGGCCAACCTGGTGAAGCAGGAGATCAGCCTCGCCGGCACCGCCACCAACTGCGCCGGCGGTGTCACCCCCTGGGGGACCTGGCTGACCTGCGAGGAGACCGAGGGCTTCGGCGCGCAGACCAAGTCGCACGGCTGGGTGTTCGAGGTCGACCCGACCGGCAAGCGGACCCAGCCGGTGCCGATCACCGGGATGGGCCGTTTCGCGCACGAGGCCGTCGCCATCAACCCGAAGACGCTCGAGGCGTACCTGACCGAGGACGCCGGCGGGCCGTTCGGGCTGTTCTACCGCTTCCGCCCCCGCGCGCACCGCGGCCAGTACGGCGCCTACCTGGAGGGGGGCCGCCTGGAGGCGATGTACTCCCGGGACCTGCCCGACCTCTCCCTCGCGCAGACGCCGGGCGAGGAGTTCCGCGTCAAGTGGGTGAAGGTGCCCGACCCGTCGGCCGCCACGACCTCGATCCGCAAGCAGTTCGAGGACGGCAAGGTCACCCGCAGCCAGAAGCTGGAAGGCGCCTGGTGGGGCCGCGGCAAGGCCTACTTCGTGGCCAGCTACTCCTCCAAGGAGGACGGTGCCGCGGCCGACCACGCCGGCCAGGTCTGGACCTACGACCCGAAGACCGACCGGATCCGGCTGGAGCTGATCTTCAAGCCGGGCGGCCGGTTCGACGGCCCCGACAACATCACGGTCTCGCCGTACGGCGGCGGCGTGATCCTGGCCGAGGACGGCGACGGCGAGCAGTACCTGGTCGGCACGACCCGCAAGGGCGAGCCGTTCGCGTTCGGCCGCAACGCCTTCAACGACAGCGAGTTCACCGGCGTGACGTTCTCCCCGGACGGCCGGACGCTGTACGCCAACCGGCAGACCCCGGGCCTGACCTTCGCGATCACCGGCCCCTGGAACCAGGTCCGCGCCTGACCCGACCCTCCCTTCAGGATCTCCGGATCCCCGGTTCTTCCCCGGAGCGTGAGCCCGCCGTCGCCCCCCGCGGCGGGCTCACGCGTTTCCGGACCCCGGGGTCAGGCGAGGCCGCGCCGGGTGAGGGCGGGCGGGCGCGTCCCCTCGATCGAGGCCACCATGTCCAGCACCTGCCGCAGCGCGGGCAGTTGCCCCTCGGGCGCGCGGAACGCCCGTACGCCCAGCCAGGCGTAGACCGAGGCGGCCGCGAGCAGGCCGGGATCGGGCTCCGTCCCCTCCGGCGCCTCCGGCGCATCCAGGGCGAGCGTGACCAGAACCGGTTTCCCGGTGGCCACCAGATCCGCCACGCGGTCCGCCGATGGCGCCGCTCCGGCGTCCAGCAGCCCCTCCGGCACGGGTGCTTTGTCCGGCAGTACCCACGGCTCGTGCGACTCCATGCCTCCGATCGTGGCACGATCTGTTACGGGTGGCGTCGACAGATCGGAGTTGATCGTGGTTGTGGTCCTCGTCCTGGCCTGCCTGGCGGTGCTGGGCGCCGTCGTGGCCCTGGCCATGGGCCTGGGCGGCGAGCTGTCGCCGGCGCATCGCGATCATCCGCCGCTGCGGCCGCCGGCGCCGGGGGTTCCGCCGTTCGCCGGGTCCTCGCCGCATCCGCGCCTGCCGCGCGGGCTCTGGGGCTATCAGACCGATGTGGCCGACCGGGCGATCGACGGCATCATGACGGCCCTGCACGAGCGCGAGGCCCGGATGGCCGCCCTCGAACGGCAGGTCACCGACCTGGAGGGCCGTCTCCGGGAGCGCGACCACGGCGGTTCCGAGGGACGCGCGGACGCCGGGGAGATCGCGCCGCCCTGGGCGTCCTCCGAGCCGGGCGGCATCGCCGACGTCGACCTGGCGAAGAACAACGGCGGCACCGCGAACCAGGAGGAGGCCCGTCCATGAGCCGTGTGGCGATCCATGCCGACGCCGAGTCGTCCGCGCCCGCCGAGCGGGTCTTCGAGCTGCTGACCGACTGGCCCCGCCACGACGAGTGGATGCCGTTCACCTCGGCCCGCGGCGGCCGCGGCGTGGGCGCCGAGCTGGAGGCCCGGACGGGCGTGGGCCCGGTCGGGTTCACCGACACCATGGTCGTCACCGAGTGGCTGCCGGGCCGCAGGGTGCATGTCCGCCACACCGGGAAACTGGTGCGCGGCGAGGCGTTCTTCGAGGTCGTCCCGCTGCCGGACGGCGGCAGCCGGATCCGCTGGGCCGAGGCGATCGATCTCCCGCTGGGCCCGCTGGGCCGGATCGGCTGGCTCGCGGCCGGACCGGTGATCGGCGCGTTCCTGCGGCTGGGCCTGCGCCGCCTGGCCGGGCTGGCGGCACGGGCGGACGACGGGGCGGACGACGGGGCCGGGGCGGTCAAGGATGTCGGAGGGGTGCGGTAGAACGGGTCGGTGACCACCGCGATCCTCGGTGACGACGGTCTGGCCCGCTGCCCCTGGGGGCTGTCGGCGCCCGACTACGTCGCCTACCACGACGACGAATGGGGCCGCCCGGTCCGCGACGACCAGGGCCTGTACGAGCGGCTGTGCCTGGAGGCGTTCCAGTCCGGCCTGTCCTGGCTGACCATCCTGCGCAAGCGCGAGGGCTTCCGCGCCGCCTTCGCGGGGTTCGACCTCGCGAAGGTCGCCGCGTTCGGGCCCGGCGACGTGGAGCGGCTGATGGGCGACGCCGCCATCGTCCGCAACCGGGCCAAGATCGACGCCGCGATCGCCAACGCGCGGGCGGCGCTCGACCTGCCCGGCGGCCTGGCCGCGACCGCGTGGCGGTACGCCGACCGGGACGCCCCCCGCGCCCAAGGCGCTGGAGGACGTCCCGGCCCGTACCGACGGGTCCAAGGCGCTGGCCAAGGAGCTGAAGAAGCACGGCTTCCGCTTCGTCGGCCCCACCACCGCCTACGCCCTGATGCAGGCGTGCGGGCTCGTCGACGACCACCTGATCGACTGCCACCGCCGCGGCGCCTACGCCTGACCCGCCGTCCGGACGGTCATTCGGCCTTGGCCGCCTCCAGGACGGGGACGCCCGAGGCCCGGCGCGCGGGCAGCGCCGACGTGGCCGCGGTGACGGCGGCGGCCCCGGCGACCACCAGCGCCACCAGCCAGGGCGGCGGGTTCGGATCGAGGAAGGAGCTGCCCGTCGCGACGTGCAGCAGCCCCACGGTGCCGACGGCCGCGCCGAGGCCCATGAGGGAGCCCAGCAGCACGACCGTCGCCGCCTCCCAGCGCACGATCGCGCGCAGCTGGCCCGCGGTGGCGCCGACCGCGCCGAGCAGACCGAACTCCCTGGTGCGTTCCGCGACGCTCATCGAGACCGTGGTGGCCATCCCGAACAGCGCCAGCACGAGCGACATACCGATGAAGCCGTAGGCCACGTGGACGCCGTTGAGGAGTGCCCCTGACGCGTGCTCCACGTAGGCGGCCTCGTCCATCACCGTGACGCCGGGCACTCCGGCCATGGCGCGGGCGAGCGCGCCGGGGTCGCCGCCGCGCACCAGGACGGCCTGTGTCTGCGCCTGCCGGTCGAGCCGCTCCATCGTGGCGGGCGCGACGAGGGCCTGGTCGGCGAACAGGTGGGACGGGTCGTGGTAGGCGCCCGCGACCGTGAGCGCGACCCGGCCCTGCGGCCCGCGCACCACGATCCGCCGGCCCGGTTCGAGCCCGAAGGCCTTCATGGTGGTGGACGACAGCCCGATCCGCCCGGGTGCCAGCGGCGGGAGCCGTCCGCCGAGGCCGAGCACGGCCGGCAGCGCGGCCTGGTCGATCCCGTTGACCATGAAGTCGGCGGGCAGCGGTTCACCTGCCTCGGGGATGCGCGGCGCCGGGTCGACCAGTTTGACGGTCGTCGCCGTGAGGGACGCGGCGTGCGTCACCCCCGGCACGGCGGCGGCCTTGGCGGCGGTGTCGGCGGGGAGCGGCGCGGTGCCCGACGCGGTCTTGCCCGTCGTCGTCACCACGTGGCCGGCGCGCAGCACCTGCCGTCCCGCCTCGTCGAAGCGGTCCTGGGCCGACAGCATCACCAGCGCGGTCGCGGCGACCAGGGCCACGCCCAGCATCAGCGAGGACGCGGCCGAGGAGACCCGGCGCGGGCTGCGGGTGATGGTGGCGCGGGCCAGCCGCCCGGCCTCGCCGCTCACCGCCATCCCGATCCGGCCGACCAGCCCGCCCAGCGGGCCGACGAAGAACGGCGCGAGCACCGCCAGCGCGGCGACCGTGACCATCGACCCCAGGAGCAGCAGCACGGAGACGCCGATGGTGCGCTCCGGGCCGGGCGGTTCCTCCGCGGCGATCGCGAACGCGGGGCCGTAGAAGAACCAGGCGCAGGCGAAGACCGCCAGCGCGCCCGCCAGCCGGGGCCACCGGCGTCCGGCGGTCTCGGCGGACGCGGTGCGCAGCGCCTGCATGGGCGCGACCCGGCCGGCCCGCCGCGCCGCCCGCCAGGCGGCCAGCTGGGTGACCAGCAGCCCGGCCGCCGCCGGGACGGCCAGCGCGATCCACCCGAACTGGGCGTCGGCGGCGGAGATGTCGAACCCGTCCTCCGCGAAAAGCCGGGTGAGCAGCGAGGACACCGGGTAGCCGAGCAGCACCCCCGCCGCCGACGCCACCAGTCCCAGCGCGAGCGCCTCGAGCCGGATCAGCCGGCCGATCTGCCGCGGGGTGGCGCCGATCGCGCTGAGCAGCGCCAGCCGCCGGGTGCGCTGCCGGACCAGCGTGCCGAAGGTGTTGGCGACCACGAACAGCCCGACGAACACCGACACCGTGGACAGCATGCCGATCGCGCCGCCGACCGAGACGCCCGCCGCCTGCGTGTCGGCCGACTGCCGGTCGCGCAGGGACGCCGCGGTCCGCACCGTCACCGCGTCGCCTCCACCGGAGCGGAGGCCGCGGGCGAGGTCGGCGCGCAGCCGCGCCGCGGGCACGCCGGGCGCGGCCTTCACCCAGACGGTCTGCCAGGTCCCCTCGGGCAGGCCCGCCGCCCGCTGGACGGTCTGCGGCGGCGCCAGGATCAGGTCGCCCGCGGCCACCGCGCTCCGCCCCTGCACGGTCACGACCCCGACCACCTTCATCCGCCGGGACTCGCGCGGCAGCAGCAGCGTGAGATCGGACCCGGAGGAGAGTTTCCCGGCACGGGCCACATGCCGGACGACCGCGACCTCCCCGTCGGCCGCCGGGGCACGCCCCTCCACCAGCGTGTACGGGTTCAGCCGGGCGTCGGCCACCCACGGGCGCAGCAGCGTGCGGCCGCCCGCCGGGGCCAGGATCGGCTTCCCGTCCCGTCCCGCCGCCGACGCGGTGACCATGGCGTCCCCGGCCACCGCGGCGACCCCCGGCCGTCCCGCCACCCGGTCGAGCGGGACGCGGCCGTCCGGCGGCGCGTACACGTCGTCGGGGTCGGCCTGCCCGCCCTGCACCAGCACGTCCGCGCGGGCGTACTCGCTGGCGTCGCTGCCCGAGACCGCCTCCTGCGCGCGCAGCGTGAACTGCAGCGACCCCGCGATCAGCGCGACCGAGAACGCGGCGGCCAGCAGCGTCGCGAGCAGCCGCGGCCAGCCCTCGGTGAACGAGCGGCGCGCGATCAGCCACATCGCCATCGCCCTCAGCTCTCCATCCGGCGCATGCGGGCGTGCACGGTGTCGGTGGTGGGGCCGTCCAGCTCGTCCACGACGCCGCCGTCGGCCAGGAACAGCACCCGGTCGGCGTGCGCCGCCGCCACCGGATCGTGCGTCACCATGATCACCGTCTGCCGGTAGGCGTCCACCGCCGTGCGCAGGAAGCCCAGCACCTCCGCCCCGGACCCGGAGTCGAGGTTTCCGGTGGGCTCGTCGGCGAACACCACCTCGGGACGGGTCAGCAGCGCCCGCGCCACCGCCACCCGCTGCTGCTGCCCGCCGGACATCTCGGCCGGCCGGTGGCCGAGCCGGTCGCGCAGCCCGAGCGCGTCCACCAGCGTGCCGAACCACTCGGGGTCCGAACGCCGTCCGGCCAGCCGCCCGGTCAGCCGGATGTTCTCCTCGGCGGTCAGCATCGGCAGCAGGTTGAACGACTGGAACACGAACCCGAGCCGGTCGCGGCGCAGCCGGGTCAGCCCGGTCCGCGACAGCCGGGTGATGTCCACCCCGCCGATGAGCACCTGGCCGGAGGTGACCGAGTCCAGCCCGGCCAGGCAGTGCAGCAGCGTGGACTTCCCGGAGCCGGACGGGCCCATGATCGCGGTGAACCGGCCGCGGGCGAACGCGGCCGTGACGCCCCGGAGCGCCGTCACCGCGCCGTCCCCCGACCCGTAGGTGCGGACGAGGCCGATCGCGGCGGCCGCGTGATCGTCGTGAAGGTGCGCCGGGGCGGGCGCGGCGGATGTGGATGCCATGCCACCACCCAACGCCGGAGGACCCCGCCCGCGCAGTGGCGTGGACCGGAGAAGGCGCCGTGGGGCCAGCCCTACTACGGCCGCCTCGACCCCGGAGGTAGACCTGGCTCTACCCCAAGGTCGGCGGTCAGACCTAGAGATCTCCACGCTTCGGAACGGTTGCCTTGAAGGGCGCGAAAGCGCTGCTCAACAGCCCTCACGCGACCCTCGGAGCGGAGATCGATGACGCCCACGCATGCCCTGAGACACCTCCCCGCCCCCGTGCGCGGACGGGGTCGGGGCTCCTTCGCCGTCCAGCCCGCCCTCTACGCCGGGTTCGCGGTCTTCGCGGCCGTGACCGCGGCGGTGACAGGGCTGGCGCCGCACCGCGCGTGGGGCGGGCTCGCCGCCGTCGCGTACGGGCTCGGGGCGCTCGCCGCCCTGGCGCCGTGGGGTCGCCGCCACCGCGCGCGGGTCGCGGCCGGGGTGCTGGCGTCGGCCGTGCTCGTCCCGCTGGCCGTGCTGGTCGCGACCGGGCAGGCGCAGCCGGAGGTCGGCGTCGTGCAGCGCTCGGGCGCCCACCTGCTGGAGCACGGCACGCCCTACCTGGGCGCGGTGGAGCTGGCGGCGCACGGCGGCTACGAGGCGTACAACCCCTACCTGCCCGGGATGGCGCTGCTCGGCCTGCCGTGGGCGGTCGCGGGCATCGACGCCCGGCTGCTGTTCGGCGGGCTCTTCCTGCTGCTGCTCCTGGCCGCCGGCGGCCTGCTGCTGCGCGGGCATGGAGGCATCGGCGCGCGGTCGCTGCCGCTGCTGGTGCTCGCGGGGTCGCCCCTGGTCTCGCTGCCGCTGGTGGTCGGCGGGGACGACCTCCCGGTCATCGGGCTGGTCTGCCTGGGCCTGGCGCTGGCCGTACGGGACCGTCACGGCGCGGCCGGGCTCGCGCTCGGACTGGCCGCCTCGCTCAAGGCCACGGGCTGGCCCGCGCTGCTGGTCTGCCTCGCCCTGGTGGCGGCCAGCGCGCAGGGCCGGGCCGCCATCCGCCGGTACGGTACGGCGGCCTCCGGCGTCCTCGCGGCCGGGGTGCTGCTCCCCGCGCTCGTGGATCCGGAGGGGTTCGTCCTCAACGTCGTCCGGTTCCCGCTCGGCCTGGCCGGGACGGCCTCGCCCGCCGACAGCCCGCTGCCCGGCCGCCTGCTCGCCGACCTCGGCCCCCACGGCCACGCCACCGCCCTGACCCTGCTCGGCCTCGCCGCCCTCACGATGGGCGCCTCGCTGCTCGTCCGGCCCCCGGCCGGCGCCCGCCAGGCCGCGCTCCGGCTCGCCCTCGGGCTGCTGCTGGCCACCGCGCTGATGCCCGCCACCCGCTGGGGCTACCTCGTCTACCCGGCCGTCCTCGCCCTCTGGGCCCGCTTCGGCGTCCCGCCCGCCCCGCGAAAGCCCGCCCCGCGAAAGGAGGACGAGGAGCTGTGCCTCGTTGCCTGATCGTCACCAACGACTTCCCGCCCCGGCAGGGCGGCATCGAGACTTTCGTGTACGAGGTGGCCCGCCGCTTCCCGCCGGACGAGGTGATCGTCTACACCTCGTCCGAGCCGGGCGCCGCGGCCTTCGACCGCGCGCTGCCGTTCCCGGTGGTCCGCGACCCCGCGCGCACCCTCCTCCCGACCGCACGGGTGGCGCGCACCGCCCGCGCGCTGGCCCGGAGCCACGGCTGCGACAGCGCCTGGTTCGGCGCCGCCGCCCCGCTCGGGCTGCTGGCCGGACGGCTCGGCCTGCCCTCGGTCGCCACCACCCACGGCCACGAGATCTGGTGGGCGAACGTCCCCGGCACCCGCCGGATCCTGCGCCGCATCGGCGACCGGGCCGGCATCGTCACCCACCTCACCGAGCACACCCGGGCGCGGATCGCGCCCGCGCTCGGCCCCCGCGCCCGCACCGCCCGGCTGGTCCCCGGGGTGGACGCCGAGGCGTTCCGTCCCGGCGCCGACGGCACCACCGTCCGGGACCGGTACGGGCTGGGCGACCGGCCCGTCATCCTGAGCGTGGGACGGCTCGTCCCGCGCAAGGGCCACGACCGGCTTGTCCGCGCGCTGCCGCTGGTGCGCGAGGCCGTACCGGACGCCGCCCTCCTCATCGTCGGCTCCGGCCCGCAGGACTTCTGGCTGCACGGCCAGGCGGGAGAGGGCGTGGTGTTCGCGGGCGGCCGCCCGCACGCCGAGCTCCCGCCGTACTACGCCGCCGCGGACGTGTTCGCGATGCCGTGCCGCTCCCGCCGGCTCGGCCTGGAGACCGAAGGGCTCGGCATCGTGTACCTGGAGGCCGCCGCCGCGGGCCTGCCCGTGCTGGCGGGCGACGCGGGCGGCGCCCCCGAGGCCGTCCGCGACGGCGAGACCGGCCACGTCGTCGACGGCACCTCCGTGGAGGCGATCGCCGCCCGGCTCGTCGAGATGCTGGGCGACGCCCCGGGGCGGGCCGAGATGGGCCGGAAGGGCCGCGCCTGGGTCAGCGAGGAGTGGACCTGGGACGCCTCGTACGAACGCCTCCGTGAGCTCCTGCGCCGCGCGTCCTCTACGGTCGGGGCATGACCGAGGAGGAACGGGGGGCGGGGGTCTGGCGGGCCATGGCGGGGAGCCCCCGGCGGTTCCTGCTGTCCTCCTGGCCCTGGCGGTCGCTGGCGTACCTGGCGACGGGCCCGCTCGTCGCCCTCGTCTGGCTGGCGGTGGTGTGCGGCCTGATCTTCGCCGGGATCCTGCTGGCGCCCGTGGTCGTCGGCCTGGTGCTGCTGGCGCTGATCCCGGTGTCGGCGGTCGGGTACGCGGCCGTCGAGCGGCGCCGGGCCCGCTGGCTGGACCCCCGGCCCGCGCCCACCCCGCACCGCGAGCCGTCCCGTCCCGGCCTGCGCCCGTGGTTCTTCTTCCGGCTGCGGGAGGCGGCGACCTGGCGGGAGTTCGGGTACGCGCTGCTGTCGTCCCTGCTGGCGGTCGTGGACTTCGGCGTGCCCTTCGTCCTGATCGTCGGCTCCACCGTCTCGGCCTCCGCACCCGCCATGATCAGCGGCGGGGACCAGATCATGTACGGCCCCCACGTGACCGTGGACAGCCAGGAGGAGGCGTGGCCGGTCGCCCTGGCGTCCGTCCCGCTGTTCGCGCTGACCCTGTACGCGCTGAGCGCGCTCGCCGGGGCGCGGGCCGCGCTGGCCCGCGCGCTGCTGGTGCGTCCCGTCGAGGAGGAGCTGGTCGCGGTACGGGCGTCGCGGGCGCGGATGGCCGACGCGTTCGAGGCCGAGCGCCGCCGGATCGAGCGGGACCTGCACGACGGCGCCCAGCAGCGGCTCACCGGCCTGATCATGACGCTGGGCCTGGCGAAGCTGGACGGCGCCGACCCCGGGCTCATCGACAAGGCGCGCGCCGACGCCAGGGCCGCGCTGGAGGAGCTGCGCGACCTGGTCCGCGGCATCCACCCCTCCGTGCTCACCGACCGAGGGCTGGGCGCCGCCGTGGAGTCCCTGGCCGAACGGTCCGCGATCCCCGTCGAGGTGCGCGCCGACCTGCCGGAACGCCCGCCCGAGAGCCTGGAGTCGGCCGCCTACTTCGTCGTCGCCGAGGCGCTCGCCAACGTGGCCAAGCACAGCGGCGCCGCCCGCGCCCGCGTCACCGCCCGGCTCACCGGCGCCGCGCTGGTCGTCGAGGTCTGGGACGACGGCTCCGGCGGCGCGGACCCGTCCGGCGGCACCGGCCTGCAGGGACTGGCCGACCGGGTGGCGGTGCACGACGGCACGGTCCGGCTGTCCAGCCCGCCCGGCGGCCCTACGATCGTGCGGGTGGAGATCCCATGCGCGTCGTGATCGCCGAGGACTCGGTGCTGCTGCGCGAGGGCCTCGGCCAGATCCTCGCCCGGTTCGACCACGAGGTCGCCGCGGCGGTCGCCGACGCCCCCGCGCTCGCCGCCGCCGTCGCCGAGCACGCCCCCGACATCGTCGTCACCGACGTGCGGATGCCGCCCGGCTTCCGGGACGAGGGTCTGCGCGCCGCGCTCGCGCTGCGCGCGGACCGTCCCGGGCTGCCCATCCTGGTGCTGTCGCAGTACGTCGAGCAGTCCTACGCCGCCGACCTGCTCCAGACCGGCGGCGGCGTCGGCTACCTGCTCAAGGACCGGGTCGGGGAGGTCGCCGAGTTCGTGGAGGCGCTCGACCGGGTCGCCGCCGGCGGCACCGTCATCGACCCCGAGGTGGTCCGCGGCCTGCTCGCCCGCCGCGGCGCCGACGCGCCGCTGGAACGGCTGACCGGCCGCGAGCGCGAGGTGCTCGCGCTCATGGCCGAGGGCCGCTCCAACGGCGCCATCGCCCGCGCCCTGGTCGTCTCCGAGGCCGCGGTGATCAAGCACGTGGGGTCGATCTTCACCAAGTTCGACCTGCACCAGACGCCCGACGACCACCGGCGCGTGCTGGCGGTGCTCACCCACCTGCGCGGCGTCTCCCTCTAGCGTCCCTCGAAGGTGGGCTGCTGCTTCTTGAGGAACGCCTCGGTGGCGTTGCGGTGGTCCGAGGTCTTCTCGCACTCGTCCTGGAGCACGGCCTCCTTCTCCAGGGTGGAGGCCAGATCGTGCGAGGCGGCGTGGTCGAGCGCGGCCTTGACGGCGGCGTACGACCGCGTCGGCCCCGCGGCCAGCCTGCGCGCCAGCTCCACCGCGGCGGGCGCCAGCTCGTCGGCGGGAACGACCCGGTTCACCAGGCCCAGTTCCAGGGCCTCGGGCGCCTTCACCGGGTCGGCCAGGAGCAGCAGCTCGGCCGCCTTGGCCCGCCCCACCAGGCGCTGCAGCGTCCACGACATCCCGCTGTCCGGAGCCAGCCCGATCTTGGTGAACGCGGTCGCGAACGACGCCTTCTCCGACGCCACCGCCAGGTCGCAGGCGAACACCAGCGCCGCGCCCGCGCCCGCCGCGACGCCGTTCACCGCCGCGACCACCGGCTTGGGCATCGACGCCAGGCCCCCGGCGATCGGGTTGTAGTGCTTGCGGACGGTGTCGTCCAGGCCCTTGCCCGAGGCCAGGTTGTCGGCGTGCTCGCGCAGGTCCTGACCTGCGCAGAAGGCCCGTCCCGCACCGGTGAGGAGCACCGCCCGGGCTCCCGGGTCGCCGGCCGCGCGTTCCACGGCCGCGCGCAGCGCCTCCTTCATCTCCTCCGTCAGCGAGTTCATCGCGTCCGGGCGGTTCAGTGTGATTGTGGCCACACCGTCGGTCAGGTCGTACAGCACCGTCTCAGGCACCCTCGTCCTCGCCTTCTCCGTGCTCGTGCCGCGTGCCCGCCCTCCGCGGCGCGGCCTCTCGCCCATCCTCCAGGCAACGATCGACGAAGCGGGAGGCGGGGGCAAGAGACGCGCGGCGGCCTCGTCGAAGAACCGGGCCGCCCGCGCGACCAGGCCGTGCGGGTCGCCCTCGTAGGCGGAGCGGAAGCGCTCCGCCCGCACCGACTCGGCGGCCAGCAGCGGATCCAGCTCGGGGTTGGCGAGGGGGCCGATCCACGTCGCCTCGTCCAGGCGGGCGTAGCCGAGGTAGGAGAGCCCGGCGACGAGGCGCTCACGGCGGGCCCGGGCCCGGACGCGTTCCACGACCAGAAGGTGCCAGTGGCCGTCCCACGGGCCGAGATCGCGGTAGACGCGCTGCGCGGCCTCGTCCAGGCGCCGCACGGCCCGCGGCGTCAGCGCGTAACCGGGCACCGGGGCCGGGCCGTCACCGTCCGGGGCGCCGCCGTCCAGGCCCCGGGGGAGCCGGACCGGTTCCAGCCACCCCTGCCGCACCATCCGGGACACCGCGGTGCGGACGGCGGGGGCGGCCACGTCCAGCGCGGCCGGCAGCCTGACCAGGGCCGCGACCGGGGCTTTGCCTCCACGTTCCCTGAGGTGGTCGCCGTACAGATCGAACAGCGCCGAACGAGCGTTCATGGCAGCAGTCTCCCGGCCCCCAGTGGCTGATCGTTACCACTTCGCGCCCTGGACACGGGATAATGAACCACTACTGATGACGCGGATGCGACAGGCGGCCACGCGGCCAACGGTGCCCGGAGGCCCCACGCGGCCCTAGGCAGGAAGGGGATGCACGCATGGCGGCGATGAAGCCGCGGACGGGAGACGGTCCGCTCGAAGTGACCAAGGAGGGGCGCGGAATCGTCATGCGTGTCCCGCTCGAAGGTGGTGGTCGCCTAGTGGTCGAGCTGTCCGCCGACGAGGCCAAGGAGCTCGGCGAGGCGCTCAAGGCAGTCGTGGGCTGACCCCGGCGGCGGGGCCCGGCGCCAGGCGGCGCCCGAACGCTCGGACCGCCGGCCCCCGCCCGCCGCCGGGCCGGCACCCGTGCGAACCCGCGCCCGTGACTCGAGCCCGCGAGCCCGCGTACGCGGGCCCGGGCGCCGTTGACCGTCGTCGAACCAGATCAGGGGGGACCACTGCCATGCCCATCGAGACCCGCGTCCGGGAAGCCGGGACCGACCTCCTGGAGGCGGCCGGCCGGCTGGGCGCCGAGGTGCTGGCGGTCCCCGTACGGCCCGGCCCGGCGGCGCCCCCGACCGCGGTCGCGGACGCGCTTCCCTGCACGCTGGACGAGCTGCTCGCCCTGCACCGTGCCAAGGGCGAGGCGGGGGAGATCGTCTCCACCTCGGCACGGATCGGCGACAAGCCGCGCGAGCTGCTGCTGTACGGCGTCGGCGAGGGGAGCCCGGCCGAGCTGCGCCGGGCGGGCGCGGCGCTGGCCCGGCGCGGCCGGGGCCGCACCGCCCTGGTCGCGCAGGCCCCGGACGCCGCGCCGGCCGGTCTGGCCGCGTTCGCCGAGGGCGCCCTGCTGGGCGCCTACACGTTCAAGATCGGCACCGCTCCCGGCCGCGCCGCCCTGGCGACCCTGGCGCTGACCGGCGACGACCCCGGCGCCCTCCGGGACGCCGCCGAGCGCGGCACCCGGATCGCGGGGGCCGCCGCGCTGGCCCGCGACCTGGCCAACACCCCCTCGGGGGAGAAGGACCCGTCCTGGCTGGCCGGGCGCGCCGAGGAGATCGGCGCGGAGGCCGGCCTGACGGTACGGGTCCGCGGCGAGAAGGAGCTGGCCGAGGGCGGCTTCGGCGGCCTGCTGGCGGTGGGCTCGGGATCCGCCCGCCCGCCCCGCCTGATCGAGATGTCCTACCCGGGCGCCGGCGGCGGGCGGCACGTGGTCCTGGTCGGCAAGGGCATCACCTTCGACACCGGCGGCCTGTCGCTCAAGCCCAACGAGGGCATGAAGACCATGAAGACCGACATGGCCGGCGGCGGCGTGGTCATGGCGGTCATGAGCGCGCTGCGCGACCTCGGCGTGCGCGACCGCGTCACCGGGCTCGTGGCCGCCGCGGAGAACATGCCCTCCGGCTCCGCGATGCGGCCCGGCGACGTGATCACCCACTACGGCGGCACCACCTCCGAGGTCCTCAACACCGACGCCGAGGGCCGGCTGGTGCTGGCCGACGCGCTCGCCTACGCCGACGCCGAGCTCGACCCCGACGTCGTGGTCGACGTGGCCACCCTGACCGGCGCCGCCAAGGTCGCGCTGGGCCTGCGGCACGGCGCGCTGTTCGCCCGCGACGACGACCTCGCCGGGGCGCTGGCCGAGGCGGGCGCCGCGGCGGGCGAGCCGGTCTGGCGGCTGCCGCTGGTCGAGGACTACCGGAAGGCCATCGAGTCCGACGTCGCGGACGTGGCCAACATCGAGCGCCGCGGCTTCGGCGGCGGGTCGATCATGGCCGCCCTCTTCCTGCGCGAGTTCACCGGCGGCCGCCCGTGGGCGCACCTGGACATCGCGGGCCCGGGACGGTCGACGTCCGACGACGGCGAGCTGACCAAGGGCGCCACCGGCTACGGCGCCCGCCTGCTGCTGGCCTGGCTCACCGGCGCCGCCGCGTCCTGAACGGCCTGGGGCGGTATCGGGCGTTCCCGGGCGGTCCGGGGCGTCCGGCCGCCGGTCACTTCTTCCGGCGGTCGACCACCGGGATCTCGTGGCGGCGGCGGGCCTGCACCACGACCTCCTTCAACGGGACGTCCCAGCCCCGCTCCACCTCGAAGCACCAGGCCGCGGCCTCCGCGGTCGCCGGGACGTCGGGGAGAGTGAGCGCGATCAGCTGGGGCCGTTCCGCCGTCCGGGCCATCTCCAGCAGCTCGCCGGACGGCAGGAACACCAGGAAGTCCTGCTCGCCCCGGCGGGTCCCGGCCATGCCGCGGCGCACCGCCGCCATCGCCGTGACCCGCGACCAGGGAAGCAGCCGGTCGCCGCTGCGCGGCATCGGCCAGCGGGCGGGGCGCCGCACCCCCTCGTCGGTCAGCTCCAGCAGGGGCCGCCGGCCGAGCAGCTTCCCGAACGCGCCCAGCAGGCCCGCCCCGAACACCACCAGCCCCAGCGCGCCCAGCACGACGAACACCGCGCTGCCCGTGCCGGCGCCGCGGATCAGCCCGCTCCCGACGAACCCGGCCGAGGCCACGACCAGGACCAGCATCGCGATCAGCTGCCCCGAGTCGCGCCAGGTCGCCTTGATCCGGACCTGGAACGTCGTCTCGGGGGGCGGCGTCGCCGTGTCGTTCTCGGCCGGTTCGCTCATGGCCGGGGACTCTAGTCGCGTTTGACCGCGCAGAGCAGCCCGTCGCCGACCGGCAGGAGCAGCGGCACCAGCCGCTCGTCCTCGCGGATCATGGTGTTGACCTCGCGGATCGCCCGCGTGTCCGGGTCGCGCTGGGACGGGTCGGCCACCCGGTGGTGCCACAGCGCGTTGTCGAAGGCCACCACCCCGCCCGGGCGCAGCAGCCGCAGCGCCGCGGTCAGGTACTCCGGGTACTCGCTCTTGAGCGCGTCGCAGAAGACCATGTCGTAGGCGCCGTCGGTGAGCCGCGGCAGCACCTCCAGGGCCCGCCCGGTGATCATCCGGGTGCGGGAGGCGCCCAGCCCGGCCTCGGCGTAGGCGTGCTTGGCCAGCCGCTGGTGCTCGGGCTCCACGTCCACGCTCGTGAGCACCGCGTCCCTGGCCATCCCGCGCATCAGCCAGATGCCCGAGACCCCGCAGCCGGACCCGACCTCCACGACCGTGCGCGCGCCGATCAGGGACGCCAGGAAACGCAGCGCCGCCCCGCCGCCCGGGCCGATCGGCGCGGCACCGACCTCCTCGCCGCGCCGCCGTGCGTTCAGGAGCGGCTCGTCCTCGGGAACGAATTCCTCCACGTAGGCCAGGGTGGCCTGAATGGCGTCGATGGCTGCCTCCTCGCGGGACCCCCGCCTGGCTCATGCTGGAAAGACCATATCGCTGGTCGGGAACCACCCGGCCGTTCAGCGCGTTGTAGCCAATGACCGCGTCCACCCGTCAGGGGGGACGAGAACTTGATAGTCGAACTCGGTACAGGACCGCCCCAGCCCAGGCGCGACCGTGTCGTTCCCAAGCGACAGCATTGGCCATCAGAGAGGAACAGCCCGGCACCATGGGAGTCGCAGCACTGACATTTAAGGGCGCGGTGGGGGTCGGTCCCCGGCAGGGCGGTGGGCTTTCCGCCGCGACCGGACGTGGCCGGGCGGCCGCGGCGGCGCGGGAGAACGCCCCCGACGCCGAGTGGGCGCCGCCCTCCTGGGACGAGGTGGTCCGCGAGCACTCCGGCCGCGTGTACCGGCTGGCGTACCGGCTGACCGGCAACCAGCACGACGCCGAGGACCTCACCCAGGAGGTCTTCGTCCGGGTGTTCCGTTCACTGTCGAACTACACCCCGGGCACGTTCGAGGGCTGGCTGCACCGGATCACCACCAACCTGTTCCTCGACATGGCGCGGCGCCGCCAGCGCATCCGGTTCGAGGGGCTGGGCGACGACGCCGCCGAGCGGCTGCAGGGCCGCGAGCCCACGCCGGCGCAGGCGTTCGACGACCGCAACTTCGACGCCGACGTGCAGGCGGCGCTGGACGCGCTCGCCCCCGAGTACCGCGCGGCCGTGGTGCTGTGCGACATCGAGGGCCTGTCGTACGAGGAGATCTCCGCGACGCTGGGCGTCAAGCTCGGCACCGTGCGCAGCCGCATCCACCGGGGGCGGGCGCAGCTGCGGGCCGCGCTGGAGCACCGCGCGCCGCGCCGCCGTACGGCCGCCGCCGAGGTCGCCGGGGCCACCGCCGCGATCGCGACGGCCGCGACCGGGGCGACGGCCGCGACCGGCGTGCCGGGGGAGATCGCCGGGGCCACCGCCGCGGCCGCGTTCACGGGGGCGCCGGAAGGCGCGTGACGGCCGGGTCGAGAGACTGCGCGAGACTGGATCGGATCAATAAGGAGCCGCGTGAGTTGTCTGGGGGAGCGTCTGACCGCTCTGGTCGACGGTGAGCTGGGGCACGAGGAGCGTGATCGTGCGCACGCCCATCTCGCGGTCTGCGAGCGCTGCCGGTCGGAGGCCGACTCGCTGCGCAAGCTGAAGGGCCGGCTGCGCGGTCTCGGCGGCCTCCCGCCGAGCGACGGCGCCGACGACCTCCCCTCCGGTGACTTCATGGCCCGGCTGCGCGGCCTGGCGCAGCCCGAGGGCGGCGGCCTCCCGGGCGAACGCGGCCTCCCGGGCGAGGGCTCCCCGGGTGACCGGCGCCGCGATCACGACGACTTTCCGGGGCGGCGCGGCCCCGACGACGCGCCCTCGCCGGCGCCGCGCACGCGCCCGCAGCGGGGCCTGGGAGCCTCGTCGACATCGGCGCGCCCCCGTGACAACCGCCCCGCGGGACGGGTCGCCCTCGCGCCCGGCGGCGGGCGCGGAGCGGGCGCCGTGGCGGTCCGCCGGGGCTCCTCGCGCCGCTACCTGGCCGTCGGCGCCGCCACCCTGGTGATCGGGCTCGGCGCCGCCTCCTACGCCGCGGGCGGGCAGGCCGAGGTGCCCACCGTCAGCCCCGCCTTCGACCGGTTCGCCGTGGAGCACGCGCTGACCTCGGGTGATGTGCCGATGACGGATCCGGTCGACGGCGCCACCCCGGTGCCGTCCGTTCCGGAGCCGTGATCGGGCGGACCCCGGCCGGGTGGCCAGGGCGGCGGATGCGGGTCGCGCTGGTGTGCGGGCTCGCCGGGGCGGTGACGCTGGCCGCCGCGCTGGCCGGCGACACCCGCGAACGGCGCGTCCGCAACGATCCCGACGCGGTCCGCCTCTTGAGGGCGGCCGCGGACGCGGCGCTGCGCGTGCACTACGAGGGCACCCAGTTCCTCACCACCTGGAACGCCTCAGGGCCCGCCACCCACCGGGTCAAGGTCGAGCACACGCCCGGCGACGGGACGTATTTCACCCCCGATCCCGCCTCCGGTTCGTCCACCCCCGCCGGCCCGCAGGACCTGCCCGGGTCCGGGCAGCCGGCGGCCCCGCAGTCGCAGGCCCCGAGGCGCGTCGGCGCCTCGGCCGCGCCCGGCGCGGAGGCGCCGTCCGCGGCCGGTGCGCGACCGGAGGCCGGGCGGGCGTACCAGCCCGACACGCTGCCCGTGTGGGGCGGTTCGGTGGGCTTCACCGCCGAGATCCTCGGGCTGCTGATCCGCAACTACGCGGTCGTCCGCGGGCCCGAGGCCGTCGTCTGCGGACGCCGCGCCCGGGTCGTGGAGGCCCGCCGCGCCGACGGCACGGCCGCCGGGCGCTTCTGGATCGACGCCGCGACCGGGCTGATGCTGCACCGCGAGATGATCGACGGCCGGGGCCGCGCGGTCGCCGCGACGGGCTTCAGCGAGCTGCGCGTGTCGCCGGCCGGCGGGGGCGGGAACGAGCCGCTCGCGATGGCCGGCACGAAGACGCCGGTGCCGTCGGCACGGCCGTCCGCGTCGGTCCCCGCCGCCCTTCCCTGGGCCGACCGGCTGGAGGACGAGGAGCTGGCCGTCCTGCGCGACCAGGGCTGGCCGGTTCCGGGCGCCCTGCCCGGGCGGCTCACCCTGTACGACGCGCGCCGCCCCGCGTCCAAAGAGAAGCGCCCGGGGCGATCGGCCTCGGGCGCCGGGGGCCGCGACCGCGCCGGGGGCGGTGTCGTCCACCTCAGCTATTCCGACGGCGTGGCCGCGGTGTCGGTGTTCGTCCAGCGCGGCACCCTCGACGAGACCGCGTTCTCGGGATGGCGGCGCACCGCCTCCCGCGGGCGCACGGTGTTCCGGCGCGATTCCCTCCAGCGCTGGGCGGTCTGGGAACGGGACGGCTATGTTTTCACGGTCTTGACCGACGCCCCGGAGGACACGGCCGACTCCGTGGTCGCCGCCCTCCCGCATGGCGAGGACGCCTTCCGGGCCCGGCTGGGACGCGGTTTCCGCAGGTTGGTGTCCTGGATCAACCCGGTCGGCTGAAAGGGCCGAGATGTCCTTCTGGTGGAATTGTGCGAATTGAGGCGCCGTGCGGGGAATGATGTCATGGAGCCCATCGCGGGGCGCGCGCGTCACAGCCAGTGGGAACGCGCAGTAGGACAGGTCCGCAGGAAACGGGGACTCGGGCCTTTTATGCTCATCACACGCCCCGCTGGGCAGGATGAGCGCGATGACGAGGACCATGCTCGGTAGGAGAGATGGGGATGACGGAAGAGAGCCGCGAGCCGGTCAGGGGGACGTCGGACGATGACGACCTCGCCCCCGGTCGCGGGCACGGCCGCCAGGACGCCCCGGGTGCGGGGTCCACGGCCGGTGCCCAGGAGGTCGTGGACGGTCCCCAGCAGGCCGGTGGCCTCGACGACACGCCGGTGGACGACCCCCCGGCCTCCGGGGCGGGGGCCGGTCTGAACCTCGGCAAGGACCGGAGGCCCGAGGACGACCCGCCCGGGCAGGGCGGTCCCGGCGTGGCCGACCAGCTGGTCGCGGGCTTCGCCCCGCCGGACTCCTTCACCCGTGACACCGACATCCCGGGCCCGCCGCCCGCCACCGCCTTCGACCAGCCGCTCCCCGGCGCCTCCGGGGGCCCGGGCGGTCCTGGAGGCCCTGGCGGTCCCGGCGGTCCCGGAGCGCCGGGCGGTCCCGGAGCGGGGGAGCCGGTCGGGCACGAGATGGTGCCCGACGGGATCGTCCCGGACGGCCCGGTGCCCGACGGCCCCGTGCCGCCCGCGCCCGGCCCCGGCGCCGGACCCGGCCTTGAGCAGGGGAGGCCCCGGCCCGGTTTCGTACCGCACGGCTACGAACAGCAGGACCCGCGGATGGCCGCGGCCCACCAGCAGCCCGGCGACCCCCGCGGGGGAGGCCAGGGCACGCCCTACGGGTGGCCGCCGCAGCAGTCCCACCAGCAGCCTCCGCCGCTCGCCGGGCGTCCCCCGGGCGGGCCGCCCCCGGGTGCCGGGCCGATGGGCCCGCCGCCCGGCGGTCCCCGGCCGATGGGCGTCCCCGGCGGCCCGCCCGGGGCGCCTCCCGGCTCGCCCAACTGGGCCCCGGTGCCCGCGCTGCCGTCGGCCTCGCGCGGCGGTCCCGGCCTCGGCGTCCTCGCCGTGGTCGTGCTGATCGTGGCGCTGGTGGCCGGGGGCCTGGGCGCCGGCATCGGGGTGATGGCGGCCGACGGCGAGGCCCCGGGCTCGGTCAGCCTCGGCGGCGGCGACGGCTCCGGCCAGGTCAACCGGCCGCCGGACTCGGTCGCCGGCGTGGCCCAGAAGGTCCTGCCCAGCGTCGTGATGATCAGGGTGTCGGCGGGCGGCGAGGGCGGTACCGGCGGTACCGGCTTCATCGTCAACGGCGGCTACATCATCACCAACAACCACGTGGTGGCGCAGGGCGGCGACATCCAGGTCGTGTTCAACGACAAGAAGACGCTGCGCGCCACGGTCAAGGGCCGCGACCCCCGCTCGGACATCGCCGTGCTCAAGCCGGAGGGCCAGCACTCGCTGCCGCCGCTGACGCCCGGCAACTCCGACCAGCTGGCGGTCGGCGACCCGGTGATCGCGATCGGGTCCCCGCTGGGCCTGCAGGGCTCGGTGACCACCGGCATCGTCAGCTCGCTGAACCGGGCCGTGCCCACCGGCGGCGAGGGCGGCGGCGAGACCACCTTCCTCAACGCCATCCAGACCGACGCGGCCATCAACCCCGGCAACTCCGGCGGTCCGCTGGTCGACGCCAAGGGCCGGGTGATCGGGATCAACACCGCGATCGTCAGCCTGGGCGGCGGCGGGGGCGGGCTGCCCGGCCAGGGCGGCCAGGCCGGCAACATCGGGCTGGGCTTCGCCATCCCGATCAACCAGGGCAAGCGGGTCGCCGAGTCGATCATCAACACGGGCAGCGTCAAGACGGCCATGATGGGCGTCGTCCCCGACCCGCGCTACCAGCAGGGCGGCGCGCGGATCATCGACCAGGCGACCGGCGGGCAGGAGCCGGTCACCAAGAACGGCCCGGCCGACCGGGCGGGCCTGAAGCCCGGCGACGTGATCACCAAGGTGGACGGCCGTCCGATCGAGGACGCCACCGACCTGATCGCGCTGATCCGCAGCAAGGCTCCCGGGGACCGCCTCAAGGTGACCTACCAGCGCGGCGGCCAGGAGAGCACCGTGGACGTGACGCTGACCGCCGGCTGAGCGATCCCGCCGGACCGGCCCGATCGGTCGGTCCGGCGCGATCGGGCGGAGCGACCGGCGGCGTGATCGCCGGAGCCGGATACGCTGGGGGGACCGGGCCGTTCAGGGCCGGCCCCCCTTGGTGTTCGTGGAGGTCGAGTTGTTCGACGTCGGACTGGGCGAGATGCTGGTGCTCGTCGTGCTCGCCCTGGTCATCTTCGGGGACAAGCTTCCCCAGGCCGCCGGTCAGGCGGGCCGTGCGCTGCGGCAGCTGCGCCAGATGGCCAACAGTGCCAAGGCCGATCTGCAGGAGGGGCTGGGGCCGGAGTTCAAGGACTTCGACGTCGCCGACCTCAATCCCAAGACCTTCGTCCGCAAGCACCTCCTCGAGGACCATCCCGACGATGACGTGCGCTCCAACGTGAAGCGCGACGGAATCTTCGACGACGAGCCCGAGTACGCGGGTGTGCCGGGAGGCCTGGAGTACGGCGAGCGCCCGCCGTTCGACAACGAGGCGACCTGACGCCCGAGGCCGCCCCCGAAGGCCCCTGACACCCGAGGACGCCCCTGGAGGCCCTGGAACGTGAGGGCTCCTGGAACGCGAGGCCTTGGAACGCGAGGCCCTGACGTGGGGCCCTGAACGTGGGCCCCTGGAACGCGAAGCCTGGAACGCGGGGCTGTCTCAGAGCCCTGGAACGCCCGTGGCCGGAGCCCCTTTTCGGGGGCTCCGGCCACGGGCGTCGTTGGTGTTCGGGACGGGTCAGCGGCGCTTGGGACTGAGGCCCAGCGACATGCCCGCCAGGCCGCGGGAGCGTCCGCCCAGCGTGTCGGCCATCGTGCGCAGCTCCTTGGCCGCCTCGGCGTCGGGGTCGGACAGCACCAGCGGGGTGCCGTTGTCGCCGCCCTCGCGCAGCCGGGCGTCGATCGGCACCTGCCCCAGCAGCGGGACCCGGGTGCCGAGCGTCTTCGTCAGCGCGTCGGCCACCGTCTGCCCGCCGCCGGAGCCGAAGAGCTCCTGCCGCTCGCCGCAGTGCGCGCAGGTCAGGTACGACATGTTCTCGATCACGCCGACCACCTGCTGGTGGGTCTGCGCCGCGATCGCCCCGGCCCGCTCGGCCACCTCGGCCGCCGCCTGCTGCGGGGTGGTGACCACCAGGATCTCCGCCGAGGGCAGCAGCTGAGCCACCGAGATCGCGATGTCGCCGGTGCCGGGCGGCAGGTCCATCAGGAGGATGTCGAGGTCGCCCCAGTAGACGTCGGCGAGGAACTGCTGCAGCGCGCGGTGCAGCATGGGGCCGCGCCACACCACCGGCTGGTTCCCGGCGGTGAACATGCCCACCGAGATCACCTTCACGCCGTGCGCGGACGGCGGCATGATCATGTCCTGGACCTTGGTGGGCGGGGCGTCCACGCCCAGCATCCGCGGCACCGAGTGGCCGTAGATGTCGGCGTCGACCACGCCCACCCGGCGGCCCTGCGCGGCCAGCGCGGCGGCCAGGTTGACGGTGATCGAGGACTTCCCGACCCCGCCCTTGCCGCTGGCCACGGCGTACACCTTGGTCAGCGAGCCGGGCTTGGCGAACGGGATCTCCTTGGCCGGTTCACCGCCGCGCAGCTTGGTCTGCAGCGCCTTGCGCTGCTCCTCGCTCATCACGTCCAGGTCGACCGCGACCGACGTCACACCTTCCAGCCGGGAGACGGCCTGGGTGACGTCGCGGGTCAGCGTGTCCTTCATCGGGCAGCCGGCCACGGTCAGGTAGATGCCGACGCGTACCGCGCCGCCTGGCGCGATGTCGACACCCTTGACCATGTCGAGCTCGGTGATGGGCTTGCGGATCTCGGGATCGTTCACCGTGGCGAGCGCCTCGGTCACCTGCTCCGTCGTCAACTGGGAGGCCATGCCCCCATGGTATGAACTGACCGGCCGTGGTCGCGAACCCGGCCCGCTACGATCGTGTCGTGACCATCCCTGGCGGTTCCCTTTCCGCCGAGGAACTCGCCGTCTGGCGTGCGATGTTGCGCGCCCAGGCGCGGATCTCCCGGCGGCTCCAGGCCGATCTGCTGGCCGAGCACGACCTCGCGCTCGCCTCCTACGACGTGCTCACCCGGCTGGGGGAATCGGCGGGCGGGCGGCTGCGGATGAACGACCTGGCCGACCGGGTGCTGCTGTCGCGCAGCGGCCTGACCCGCCTGGTCGACCGGATGCAGCGGGAGGGCCTGGTGGAGCGGGAGTCCTGCGCCAGCGACGCGCGGGGCCTGTACGCCGTCCTGACACCGCGGGGCAGGGCGAAGCTGGACGAGGCGGGGCCCACCTACCGGCGCGGCGTCCAGGACTCCGTGCTGAGCCGCCTCGACGAGGACGACCTGCGGACGCTCGCCCACGTCATGGGCAAGCTCGCCGACGACCAGCCCCCGCCGGGCGGCGATCCTTCCGCGGCGGGCGGCAGGGCGGTCACGACAGCGTGGGATGGGACTCCTTGCGCTCCCCGTCCAGCTCCTTGAGCATCTGCTGCAGCTCCGAGCGCAGGAAGTCGCGGGTCGCCACCTCGCTGATCGCCAGCCGCAGCCCGGCGATCTCCCGGGTGAGGTACTCGGTGTCGGCGATGCTGCGCTCGTTCTGGGAGCGGTCCTGCTCGTACTGCACCCGGTCGCGGTCGCCCTGCCGGTTCTGCGCCAGCAGGATCAGCGGCGCCGCGTACGACGCCTGCAGCGACAGCATCAGCGTCAGGAATATGAACGGGTAGGGGTCCCAGCGCAGCCACGACGGCGCCAGGATGTTCCAGCCGATCCACACCGCCACGAACGCGGTCATGTAGACCAGGAACCGGGCGGTGCCCAGGAACCGGGCGAAGACCTCGGCGAGCCGTCCGAAGGACTCCGGGTCGTAGTGCGGCCGCGGCAGCAGGGTGCGGCGCAGTTCGCGCGGCTGGTCCAGGCGTGGCGTCGTCATCAGTGCGTTCCCCGAGTCGTCGTGCCGGTGGTCGGTCGATCGGCCGATCGAGTGATCAGCTGATCGAGTGATCAGGTGGTCAGGCCGGAGCGGCCGCCGCGCAGCGCCTCCTCCTCGGGGTCGGCGACGGCCTCGGCGGTGGCGTCCATCACGTTCTCCCGCCAGTCCGCGGGCAGCAGGTGGTCGAGGACGTCGTCGATGGTGATCGACCCGAGCAGGTGCCCGTTCTCGTCGACGACGGCGCCCGCGGCCAGGTTGTAGGCGGCCAGGTACATCGCCACGGCCTGCAGTGAGACGGCGGGCCGCAGCGGGTCCAGCTCGCTGTCCACGATCCCGCTGACCAGGGTCGGCGGGGGCTCGCGCAGCAGCCGCTGGAAGTGCACGGTGCCCAGGTAGCGGCCGGTGGGCGTGGCGGTGGGCGGGCGGCACACGTACACCTGGGCGGCCAGCGCGGGGTTGAGGTCGGGGTTGCGGATCCGGGCCAGCGCCTCGGCCACGGTCGCGTCCGGCGGCACCACCACCGGCTCGGTGGTCATCAGCCCGCCGGCGCTGTCGTCGGGGTAGGTCAGCAGCCGCCGCACCGGGGCCGCCTCCTGCGGCTCCATCAGGGTGAGCAGCCGCTCGCGCTGCTCGGTGGGCAGCTCGCCGAGCAGGTCGGCGGCGTCGTCGGGGTCCATGGCCTCCAGCACGTCGGCGGCCCGGTCCACCTCCAGCCGGCCCAGGATCTCGATCTGGTCGTCCTGCGGCAGCTCCTCCAGGACGTCGGCCAGCCGCTCGTCGTCCAGCGCGGCCGCGACCTCGCTGCGCCGCTTGGCGGTCAGCTCGTGCACGATCCCGGCCAGGTCGGCGGGCTTCATCCGCTCGAACGCGGCGATCAGCCCGGCGGCGCCCTGGCCGTGCTCGACGGCGGAGAAGCCGTGCACCGCGTCCCAGTCGATGACCATCGTCTCGCCGCCGGGGCGGCGCAGCGGGGTGCGGCCGCGCCCGGGGCGGCCGTTGCGCCCGCCCTTGATGCGGCGCACCGCGACCTTGCTGACCAGCCAGTCCCGGGTGCGGGTGGGCTCCATCGCCACGTCCACGACCGCGACCGGGTCGTCGCCCTCCACCAGCCGGACGGTGCGGTCCAGCATCTCGGCGATCACCAGTGTCTCGGACTCGCGCTTCTCGAAGCGCCGCACGTTGAGGCGGCCGTCGAACACGATCGCGTCCGCCTCGATCACGGTGACCCGGGTGATCGGCAGGAACACCGGCCGGCGCGGCGAGACCTCCACCACCAGCCCGAGGACCCGCGGCGGCCGGGAGCCCAGGCGCAGCGCCACCACGACATCGCGGACCCGGCCCACCTGGTCGCCGGCCGGGTCGAACACGGCGATCCCGGCGAGCCGCGCGATGAACACCCGCGCCGGAACTCCGGTCATGGGACGGAGGTTACCCACGATCACCGAGGTCATCCGATCCCCGCCGGGGGACGGGCGGGGGTCGGGCGGGGAACGGGTACATGGCGGGGGGACGGCGCGCGTGCGGCTTCGCGGACGCGTGTCACATCCTCGGGCCCGGCCGCGTCCTTGCTGGTGACGTCCCGCGAAGGACGCGGGGACTGCGAAACGGAGGACGTCATGGCCCGCATCTCCCTCGATCCGCCACGGACGCTGCGCTACCGCGTCGGCTCCTGGTTCTTCCGCCGCAAGTTCGGCACCGACCTGGACCCGGGCCGCGCGATGGGGCACCACATGGGCGTCTCCACCGGGTACGCGACGATGGAGATGCAGGCGCTGCGCTGGAAGGCGGTGCCGCACCGGCTCAAGGATCTGGCGGTGATGGCGGCCGCGGTCAGGATCGGCTGCTCGTGGTGCGTGGACTTCGGCACCTGGGAGTCCACCACCCACGGCGTCCCGCTGGAGAAGCTGGAGGCCGTCCCGCACTGGCGCGACAGCGACCTGTTCGACGAGGACGAGCGCCTGGTGATGGAGTACGCGGAGGCGATGAGCGCCGACCCGCCCGAGGTGACCGACGAGCTGACCGCCGCCCTCCGCCGGTACCTGGACGAGCGGCAGCTGGTGGAGTTGACGATGATGGTGGCGCTGGAGAACCTGCGCTCGCGGTTCAACGCGGCGGCCGGGCTGACCGGCCAGGGCTTCAAGGACCGCTGCGAGATCCCGTCCGGCCCCGGGCGGGACGGAGGACGCGGCAGGGAGGCGGCGCGGTCGTGAACGAGAAGCCCGGCGGGGGCCAGGAAGGCGGTGCGGTCATGGGCGAGGAGCCCGGCGGGGGACCGGACGCGGTGTTCCAGGAGCATCGCAACCTGCTGTTCGCGGTCGCGTACCGGATGCTCGGCATCGCGGCCGACGCCGAGGACGCCGTCCAGGACGCCTGGCTCCGCTGGTCGGCGGCGGACCGGTCGGGGGTCGCCGATCCCCGCGCCTACCTGGTGCGGATCACCACCAACCTGGCGCTGGACCGGCTCCGGTCGGCGCAGGCGCAGCGCGAGTCGTACGTGGGCCCCTGGCTGCCCGAGCCGATGCTGACCGCGCCGGACGTCGCCGAGGACGCCGAGCTGTCGGAGTCGGTGTCGATGGCGATGCTGGTGGTGCTGGAGACGCTCAGCCCGCTGGAGCGCGCCGTCTTCCTGCTGAAGGAGGTGTTCGGGTTCCCGTACGGGGAGATCGCGCAGGCGCTCGACCGTTCCGAGACGGCCGTGCGGCAGCTGGGGACCCGGGCCCGCAAGCACGTGGAGGCGCGCCGTCCCCGGTTCGAGACCGACCGGCGGGCGCGGCGGGAGGCCACCGAGCTGTTCCTGGAGGCCTCCCTCGGCGGGGACCTCAACAAGCTCATGGAGGCGCTGGCGCCCGACGTGGTGCTGTGGACCGACGGCGGCGGGAAGGTCAGGGCCGCGCGGCGGACGATCCACGGCGCGGCGAAGGTGGCGCGCTGGGTGGTCGCCGTGACGGGCCTGCCCTACGCGGGGGTCCGGCCGGAGGACATGCGGCTGCGGTGGGCCGAGCTGAACGGCCTGCCCGGCCTGGTGCTCGACGGACCGGACGGCCCCATCGCCACGATCACCCTGGAGGTCGACGGCGAGGGCCGGATCGCCGAGATCCACATGGTCGCCAACCCCGACAAGCTCCGCGCCATCAGCGCGAACAGCGAGCTCCCGATGTGAACCGGGGACGGCGGGGAAACGGGAAGCGGGGAAGTGGGGGCGGGGAAGCGGGGGCGAAGCGGCGCGGGCGGGTCAGCGGTCGACGCGGCGCTTCTTCCCGCCCAGCAGCCGCGGCGGGGGACCGGCGGTGGTCGCCGGGCTCGGCACCGGCCGCACCACGGCGTACCCCTCCGGCCGGTCGTGCGGCCCCTCGATCACCTCGCCGGTCGGGGTGAGCCGGACGATGTACGACTCCTCCGCCCAGCGCACCAGCTGCCCCTCGTGGGTCTGGGCGTTGAGGCGGTCCTTCATGAGCAGCGGGGCGACCTCGTCCCACAGCCCGGTGCCCGGCTCGACCCGCTCGCAGGCGGCGACGAACGAGATCAGCCGCCCGCCCTTGTCCTTGCTGCGCAGCGTCACCGGCACCCGCTCCGCCTCCGGCAGGCCCGGCAGCGGCTGCTCGCCCTCGCCGCCGGTGAGCACGTAGGCCGAGCCGTCGTGCCACAGGTGCCAGGCGGCGCGGGGCTGGGGGAGACCGGGCAGGTCGAGCCACAGCAGCCCCGACTTCTTGGCCGCCTCCTCCACCAGCGCCGTCCAGCTCCGCCCGGCGGACTCCTTGGACTCCGTGGACTCCCCGGACGGCTCCCCGGCCCGCTGGTCGGCGGGGTCGGCGGCGGCGTCGCTCGTACCGGCAGGCATACCGGCAGCGTGCCACAAAACGGCGGTGGATAGCATCCGGGCCATGCGCTCGCGACGTACCACCCTTGCGGTCCCCGGCAGCAACCCCCGTTTTATCCAGAAGGCCCAGGGCCTCCCGGCCGACGAGATCTTCCTGGACCTCGAGGACGCGGTCGCGCCCAGCGCCAAGGAGGAGGCCCGCAAGAACGTGGTCGCCGCGCTCAACGAGGGTGACTGGACCGGGAAGGTCCGCGTGGTGCGGATCAACGACCTGGAGACGCACTGGGCGTACCGCGACGTGATCGAGGTCGTGGAGGGCGCCGGCGCGGCCCTGGACTGCGTGATGCTGCCCAAGGTGCAGGACCCGTCCCACGTGCAGTGGCTGGACCGGCTGCTCACCCAGATCGAGAAGGCGATGGGGTACGAGCCGGGCCGGATCGGGATCGAGGCCCAGATCGAGGACGCCCGGGGCATGGTCGCCATCGACGCGATCGCCGCGTCCTCGCCGCGGCTGGAGACCCTGGTCTTCGGGCCGGGCGACTTCATGGCCTCGATCAACATGAAGACCCTGGTGGTGGGGGAGCAGCCGCCCGGCTACACCGAGGGCGACGCCTACCACTACATCCTGATGCGCATCCTCATGGCCGCCCGCGCGAACGACCTGCAGGCCATCGACGGGCCGTACTTCAACGTCCGGGACGTGGACGCCTTCACGCGCGTGGCCCAGCGGTCGGCGGCGCTCGGCTTCGACGGCAAGTGGGTGCTGCACCCGTCGCAGGTCGACGCCGGGAACCGGGTGTTCTCGCCCGCGCAGGAGGACTACGACCACGCGGAACTGATCCTGGACGCCTACGACCACAGCACGCGGGTGGAGGGGCGCGGCGCCGCGATGCTGGGCGACGAGATGATCGACGAGGCGTCCCGCAAGATGGCGCTGGTGATCGCGGCCAAGGGCCGGGCCGCCGGGCTGGTCCGCACCTCGGCGTTCGAGCCGCCCGAGGCCTGACCGGTGCCTTGAGGGCCCCGGCCCGCGGGATCACTATCGGCACAAGCGTCGCCTTCCGGCACGTACGCTCTGTTACAGCGGAAGGGCCTTCGGGCCGCTGACCCAACAGGGAGGTCGCGCGTGTCGGATCCGGCGGACAACGGCTGGGCTCCGCCCGATCCCGGGCTGCCGGGTGAGAACGGCTCTCAGGGGCCCGCAGCGCCTCTGCCTCCCGCGAACCCGTCCCCGCCGTCCCCGGCACCGGCCTGGCCGGGACAGGGGCCGCAGGAGGGCCCTCAGGGCTGGCCTGAGATGGCTCCCGACACCCGCCCTGGCATGAGCCCTGGTCAGGGGCCTGGTCCGGGTGAATACCCGCCGCCCTACCCGCACCTCTACGGGGCTCCGCCCGGCACCCAACCGCATCCGCAACAACAGCCGTACCCGCACCCGCAGCAATACCAGTGGCACCCGCAGGCTCAGCACCAGCCCTACCCTCACCCGTACGCGCCTCAGAGCGGATATCCCCAGCCCTACGGCCCGCAGGGGATGCCCTACGCGGGCTATGGGGTTCCGGTCAAGCGCCCGTGGGACGTGCCGACTCCGCCCGGATCGCCGTACCACCGCATGGCCCGCACGGCGGTGCACCGCTGGTGGCGGCCCTGGGTGGGGACGCTCGCGATCCTGTTCGGCGGCTTCTCCTCGGTGATGGTGCTGGGCATCGGCGCGATGGTCATCGCGGCCGTGGTCACCGGCGAGGTGCCCGACGGGACCGGCTCCGGCACCACCATCCTCGGCAACGAGATCGCCGATCTGGGCTTCAACCTGGCCGCGCTGGCGGTCTTCCTGCCGTTCGCGATGCTGGTGCCCTGGTGGGTGCAGCGGCGCCGCCCCGGGACGGTGTCCTCGGTGGTCGGGCGGCTGCGCTGGCGCTGGCTGCTGGTCTGCGCCGGGCTGGCGCTGGCGTTCTGCGCGGTCTCGCTCGGCACGTCCTGGGTGGCGGGCCTGGCCGTGGACGACCCCGCACCGGCCGCCGAGCAGTGGGTCGGGTGGGAGCGCTTCCTGGTCGCCGCCGCGTTGATCGTGGCGCTGGTGCCGTTCCAGGCGTCCGCCGAGGAGTACGTCTTCCGCGGCTGGCTGCTGCAGGCCGTCGGGGCGTGCACGCTGGAGACCCGGCGGGGACGGGTCGGGCGGGCCCTCAGCGTGGTGTTCCGCACGCCCTGGCCGGGCATCGTGATCGGGTCGGCGCTGTTCACGTCAGGGCACGGCTACACCGGCTGGGGGATGCTGGACGTCTTCGTCTTCGGCGCGATCGCGGGCTGGATGACGGTGCGCAGCGGCGGCCTGGAGGCGGCCATCGCGCTGCACGTGTTCAACAACCTGATGGCGTTCCTGATCCCGGCCGCGGTGGGGCAGCTCGACATCGTGCAGGGCGCGGTGCCGTGGCAGTACGTGGTGGCCGACGTGATCCCGATGGTGCTGTACGCGGTCGCCGTGACGTGGCTGGTGAAGCGGCTGAGGATCCAGACCGTGGTGCCCGATCCCGACGCCGCCGCGCTCGCCTCGCCCGAGGCTCCGGCCCCTCCGGCCGGGCCGGAGGCGGAGCACGCGGGCGCGACCGCTCCCGGGGATCCGGTGGACGACGTGCCCGACGCCCAGATCAGCCCCGGAACCGGCTGGCGCTGACCGTCCGCCCCGGGGTCAGGGCTTGGCGGGGTCGGCGGGCGCGACCGGGACCCGGACGCCGTCGACCGTGACGGCCCCGGCGGCGGGCTTCAGCGCGGGCGCGGGACGCGTCGCCCGCCCTAGCGTGACGACGCCGACCTGGTCACCGCCGGGTAGCACGATCCAACCGCCGGCGAGCCGGGACCCCCGAACCGTCGAGGTCGCGCGGTACAGGCCCGCGGGCGCCTTCACGGCCCCGGCGCGGAAGGCGAACAGGCCGTCCTCGTCCAGGCTGGCCGCCCCGACCACGCTGTCGCCCTGCACCGACCCGGTGACCAGGCCCTCGGGTCCCTGCAGCCGGATCAGGCCCTCGGGGTGGATCCGGCCGCGCAGCCAGGCCTCCAGCCGCTCGCCGTCGCAGACGTAGGCGATCGCGGCGCCGTTCTGGACGGTGAGGGCCACCACCGCGCGGGAGTCTTTGACCCGGGCGGCGTAGGTGGTCGCGGGGCCCAAACTCGGCAGGCCGCCGGACGGCGACGGCAGGACGGTCCGCGCCGGCGCCGTGGGCGGCGGGGCTCCGGCGGGGCGGCCGGTCTCGTCCGGATCGGAGGAGACGGTCCGCACGAGCACGACGGTGCCGATGACGATGAGGGCCAGCAGGCCGGCGAGCAGTGCCGGCGGCGACCCCGTCCGGCGCATGGCTCCCCCGACCGCGGTGATGCCTTCGTCCGGCCCACCATCTCACAGCAGGCCCCACCCGCCCAGTGCGTCCAGGAGGCCGGGGGCGGCCGGGAGGGCGCGGAGCTCGGCGGGCGTGAGCCAGCGGGCCTCCGCCGCGTCGTCCCCGGCGCGCAGGGCGCCGCCCCGCACGGTGACCTCGTAGTCGTGGATCTCGTAGGTGACGCCGTCCGGGCCCGGCCGCTCCACCGTGCCCACCAGGCGGCCCACGGCCACCTCCAGGCCGGTCTCCTCGCGCATCTCCCGGACGACGGCGGCCTCGTCGCTCTCGCCCGGCTCGACCCGGCCGCCGGGCACCGACCACGTCCCGGCGGCGGGCGCGCGGCCGCGCTTGACCATCAGCAGCCGGCCCGAGCCGTCCCGGACGATTCCCCCTACGCAGCGCACGTTCACGTGCCCATTCTCCGTGCCCCCGCGCCCGGGCATTTTGTGCCCCTTTTCCGCCGGGTTGAGCTGGGACAACTTGACGTGAAGACTCCTTACACCGCACTGTTGGTAGCCATGAGGGCGGAGCCCACGTGCCCGCGCTGCGGCGGGCCGCTGCACGCGCCCAGCCTCTGGTCGAGCGACTGGAGCTGCGACGCTCACGGCGTGGTGCTGCCGAGGCAGCCGCCCCGAAGCCCCAGCGCCGAAGGGCTCGCCGCCGTCCTCCGCGAGGCCCGGGTGCCGGTGTGGGTGCCGTGGCCGCTGCCCCTGGGATGGCTTGTCACGGGCTTCTGCACGGTCGGCGACGACCGTACCGGGGCCCGCGCCTGCACGGTCGCCCTGTCCGGGCCGGGCCTGCTCCGCGGCCCCGCCGACATGCTCCTCATCGCCGAGCAGCCGGGGACGGGCCTGGGGGCCTTCTACGCGGGCCTGGACGCGCCCGATCCCGGCAACGTCTTCGAGGGCAGCCCGGCGGACGTCAAGATCGACGTCCAGGGGCCCACGGCGACCTGCGGGCACTCGGTCCCGATGTGGGCGGTGCCGTCCAAGCCCGACCGGGCCGTGTACGTGGGCGAGGCCATGGGCGAATGGCTGTGGGTGGTGCTGTGGCCCGCGGACGCCGGCGTCCTGATGCTGGAACGGCCCCACCTGATCGACCTCCGCGAGCCCGGCATGGAGGTCGACCTTCCGTACGGGGCGTTCAGCCCCCGCCTGGAGAGCTGACGTCACCGCTTCCTGGTAGATACGGGGCATGCGCATCGATCTGCACAGCCACAGCGACGCCTCCGACGGGATCCGGCCGCCCGCCGAGGTCGTACGCCGTGCGCGGGAGGCCGGGCTGGACGTGCTGGCGCTGACCGACCACGACACCGTCTCGGGCTGGGACGACGCCGCGCGGGCCCTCCCGGAGGGGCTGACGCTGGTTCCGGGCATCGAGCTGTCCTGCCGGTACGAGGGCCGCAGCCTGCACCTGCTCGGCTACCTCTTCGACCCGTCCGCCCCCGCCCTGGCCGCCGAGCTGACCGCCATCCGCGCGCACCGGGTGGACCGGGCCCGGAACATGGTCGACCGGCTGCGCGCCCTGGGCGCGGACGTCTCCTGGGACCGGGTGCGCGAGCTGGCCGGCGGCGAATCCGTGGGACGGCCCCACGTCGCCCGCGCGATGGTGGAGGCCGGGGTGGTGGCGTCCCTCGACGAGGCGTTCACCGGCGACTGGATCGCCGATGGCGGCAGGGCACACGTCGGCCCGTACCCGCTGGACCCGGCCCGCGCCGTCCGGCTGGTCCGGGAGGCGGGCGGCGCCTGCGTGCTGGCCCACCCGCGGCCGGGGCGGAGCGCCTACACCCTGGGCGACGAGGCGATCGAGGAGCTGGCGGCGGCCGGGCTGGCGGGGATCGAGGTCGACCACCCCGACCACGCGCCCGAGGACAGGGCCCGGCTGCGCGACCTGGCCGCCGGGCTGGGGCTGTTCGGCACGGGCTCCAGCGACTACCACGGCGAACTCCCCGACGACCGCCTCGGCCGCGAGACCACCGCCGTCCCCGCCTACGAGGCCCTCCTCACCTCGACCTCCGGCACCATACGACCACTCACGAGCACCTGAGCCCACGCCGGACCCGCCGGAGATCGTCCTGCCGCAAGGCGCGCCCGGACGATCTCCGGCGTCCCCATCCGGTGGACGGCGCGCGATAGGGTGCGGGCGTGGACGCGCGCATCGAACAGGTGGTGACGTCGGGGACGATCACCCTGGACGACACCGAGTACGACGTCGAGAACAACACCTACCTGGTCGGCGACGACGACGAGGTCATCGTGATCGACCCGGCCTACGACGCCGACGCCATCCTCAAGGAGGTCGGCGACCGGGAGGTCATGGCCGTCATCCTGACCGACGGCAACGAGCACCGCCTCGGCGTGGTGCTGGAGGTCGCCGCCGCCGGCGAGGACGACGAGGAGAACTGGGCGCCGATCGCCCTGCACCGCGCCGACCGGCTGCTGTGGCGCGACTACTTCGGCCGCCTCGCCAAAGAGGAGGAGGACGAGGACGACGCCAAGGCGCTGCGCTCGGTGGAGCCCGACATCTGGCTGGAGGACGGCGGCGTGTTCGAGATCGCCGACGCCCAGCTGGAGATCGTGCAGACCCCCGGGCACACCCCCGGCGCGGTCTGCGTGATCAGCGAGCAGCTCGGCGTGCTGTTCTCCGGCGACACCCTGCACCGCAACCGGCCCGGCTCCATCGGCGGCCAGTTCGAGGACCTGCGCAAGCAGCTCAACTCGATCGGGGCGCTGCTGACGCCGCTGCCCAAGGACCTGCGGGTGCTGCCGGGCCAGGGCGAGGAGACCACGGTCGGCGACGAGGACGCCCGCTGGGAGAGCTGGGGCGAGCTCGCCCGCGAGGGCGACAAGGACTGACCCGCTCCCCGCCTCCGACGGACGGTTCCTCTCATGGTCGCCGAGCAACTCGGCCTCGAAGGTATGCCGCAGCGGCTCTACACGTGCACGCCGTCACGGCTGAACAACTGGCTCGACTGCCCGCGCCGGTACCGGATGACCTACCTGGACCGGCCTTCGCCGCCCAAGGGACCGCCCTGGGCGCACAACAGCGTGGGCTCCAGCGTGCACAACGCCCTGGCCGCCTGGTGGCGGCTCCCCGAGCCCGAGCGCACCGTCGAGGCCGCCGGGTCGCTGCTGGCCCGCGGCTGGCTCACCGACGGCTTCCGCGACGACGCCCAGTCCGCCGAGTGGCGCGGCCGGGCCCGCGAGATGGTCGAGCGGTACGTCGCGCGCCTCGATCCCGCCGACGAGCCCCTGGGCGTGGAGCGCACGGTCGCGACCCGCACCGACCGGATCGCGGTGTCGGGACGCATCGACCGCCTCGACGCGCGCGGCGAAGAACTGGTCGTGGTCGACTACAAGACCGGACGGCACGTCCTGACCTCCGACGACGCCCGCGGCTCCCTGCAACTGGCGCTGTACGCGCTGGCCGCCGCCCGCGTGCTGCGCCGCCCCTGCCGGCGGGTGGAGCTGCACCACCTGCCCAGCGGCGAGGTCGCGGTCTGGGAGCACACCGACGAGTCGCTGCAACGGCATCTGCGGCGCGCGGAGCAGATCGCGGCGGAGGCGGCGGAGGCCGACGCCGCGTACCGCGAACGGCTGCGCCCGCCTGCGGTGCCGCGCCCCCGTCCCGGCGAGGGCGCCGCGGTCGACCACACCCCGTACGACGAGGCCTTCCCGCCCCGCCCCGGCGGCCTGTGCTCCTACTGCGACTTCGCGAGGCACTGCCCCGAGGGCCTGGAGGCCGCCCCCCGCAAAGACCCCTGGGCCGCTGTTTAGTTTTTGCATGCACGAGCTGCGCTCCTCGCCTGGCGGCTCGTCGCTGTGTTTATTGCGTTCGCGAGCTGCGCTCCTCGCCTGGCGGCTCGTCGCTTGTCGCGAACGCGGCGATCGCTGCATCGCTCCGAACTCGCCTTGACGGCTCGCTTCGCGATCAGGTTCTCGCTTCGCTCGAACCTGGCTTCGCACGCGATCGCAGCGCTTGAGCGACCGTTCGGGGCTGAGTCGACGGGCTGAGCTCGTCCGAAAGGGGAAGAGGCCGCGCGGTTCCGTGCCGCACGGCCCTCTTGGTTTTCGGTGGTCAGGCGTCGGAGGGTCAGTCCGGCTTTTTGCCGGGGAGTCGGAGGGGTCGCCACCCTCAGAGTGTTACTACCGTCTCTGTCAGGCGGATACGAGCGCTTCGCGCTCTTTCCAGCGGCGGGGGCTCTTGAGGCCGTAGAGGCCGTGGCTCAGGTCGTAGCCTTCGGCGGCCAGGCGGTGGCGGGCCCGGTCCAGCATGTCGCGGGTGGGCTTGGCGAAGGCGTAGTCGTGCATACGTTCCGGTACGGAGTTCATCGCCATCCGGAACGACCGCAAGGCGGTGGTGACGGCGGGCCGGGGGACTTCGGGCAGGGCTCCGTACATCTGGCGGGCCCAGTCCGGGAGCGTGTAGTAGCACAGGGCGCCGAAGGGGAACCAGCCGGGTTTGCCGGGGGCCAGGTACTTGAGGTTGTCCGGCATGGTGGGCCACATCAGGAACCGGACGGTGGCGGCGGCCTCCTCGGTGACGCGGAGCCGGGGCCGCATCTCGGCGAAGTAGGCCTCCATCTCGGCGACGCTGCCGGGGACGTCCTCGGCGTGCAGGCCGACGAGGGTGGCGCTGCGCCGCTGCTCGTCCAGGTAGCGGTCCGCCATGGCGTCGGTCAGGAGGAGTCCGGCGCGGCGGGCGACCTGGAGGTAGGAGTAGACCTCGGCGCAGTGCACCCAGAGCAGGAGTTCGGGCTGGTCGAGGCGTTCCTTCCTGCCGGTGTCGTGGTTGTGGATCCGCAGGCTGCGGTGGATGTCGCGGACGCGTCTGGCCGCGGTCTCCGCCTCCTCGGGGCTGCCGAAGGTTCCGATTCCGACGAAGTCGGACGTCCTCTGGAGCCGTCCGAAGGGGTCCTCCTGGAAGTTGGAGTTCTGCCAGACGCCCCACATGGCGACGGGGTGGAGGGCCTGCAGCATGAGGCCGCGCACCCCGCCCACCCACATGGACCGGTCGATGTGGACGCGCCAGGTGACGCTTTCCGGGGGCTGGACGGTCGCCGGCATGCACGCACCTCGCATCGTGAGACAAACTTCAGTAAGTGTGTCATTACACGGGCGCGCCCGCATCACCGGCCCCCGTGACAGGCGCGTCGGCGCAGGTCAGCGGGTGCAGCGTTCGCAGTGGTTCCAGAAGTCGGTGAGGGCGTGGGCGGTCGTCTCGGGCGCCTCGACGGCCGGGGAGTGCGCGGCGCCGGGGATGACCACCCTGGACGCGTCGAGCCGCTCGGCCATGGACGCCTGCTCGCGCGGGTCCCAGGCGTCGTCGTCCTCGCCGTACAGCACCAGGGTGCGCAGCCCGGTGTCCTCGGTCAGCTTGGCCAACTCGTCGACCTGGTCGGGGCAGCCCAGCAGCTCGTGCGCCATCGCCACCAGGGCGGTCTCGGAGTTGCCCATGGTGCGGGCCTGGAGGAAGTCGACGATCTCCTGCGGGAGGCCGCGCCTGCGGGCGTCCGGCTCCAGGCTGAGCGTCCAGATCTGCCCCAGGCCCAGCTGCGGGATCGCGTCCCGCAGCGCCGTCGCCCTGGCGGCCACCGGCCCGGTCAGCCCGGCCGGGCCGGAGCTCATGATCGTGTACGAGGCGGGCCGGAGGTTCCCCGACAGCAGCGCCTCCCGGGTGACCAGGCCGCCGAAGGAGTGCCCCACCAGGTGAACCGGGTCGGGCCCCAGGGCCGCGGCCAGGGCGGCGATGTCGTCGCCGAGCGCGGCCCGGGTGTAGGCGGACGGGTCGTCGGGCCCCGGGGTCTGGTACTGGCCGCGCATGTCGACGGCCACGACCCGGCGCCCGGCGCGGGCGAGCGTCTGGAGCACCGCCAGGAAGTCCTCCTTGCTGCCGGTGTAACCGGGCACCAGCAGGGCCGGACGGCGTTCGGGCACACCCGATCCGGGGAGGGCCTCCAGCACGGCGAACGCACCGCGGGAGGTCTCGACCGACGTCCGGCGAACGCCGGGGGGCAAGGTCAGGAACCGGGGCGTACTCACAGGTGGCCACCATACTCAATCTCGACGGGACGACACCGGTCAAGGCGCTTCGGTGGTAGCGTCCAGGCCGTGGATCAGGGCGCTGCACGGGACGACGGCGTGCCGCCGCTGCCGGGCGCCGCGGCGGCGATCTCCGCGCACCGCCGGGACGAGGCGGGCCTCGCCGGGCTGCGGGACGCGGTGGCGTCCGGTGCCGAGTACGTGGAGATCGATGTCCGGCGTACCGCCGACGGAGTCCTGGTCGTCCATCACGATCGTACCGCCGCGGGTGTGCCGCTGAACCGCTGCTCCTACGCGCGGGTACGCGAGCTGGCGCCCGATCCGGTGCCGCGGGTGACGGAGGCGCTGGAGATCATCGGGGGCCGGGCGCGCGGCCATCTGGACCTCAAGGAGCGGGGCTGCGAGCACGAGGCCGTGGAGCTGGCGCGGGAGGCGTTCGGCGAGGACGGGTTCGTGGTGACCACCCGCGAGGCCGGGTCGATCGCGCTGATCAAACGGGACTTCCCCGGGGTGACCGCGGCGCTGTCGGTGGGGCGCGGGCTGTGGGAGCGCGGCGCGGTGCGCGACTTCGTCCCGCTGCGCGCGATCCGCGAGTGCGGGGCGGACATGGTGGCGCTCAACCATCGGCTGGCGCGGGCCGGCGTGCTGCGCCAGTGCGCGCGGGCCGGGTTCCCCGCCATGATCTGGACGGTCAACGCGGTGCCGCTGATGCGCCGCTTCCTGGACGATCCGCGGGTCGCCGTGCTGATCACCGACCATCCGGGGGCCGCGGTGCGGCTGCGCGACCACCGGCGGCGCTGAGCCCGCCGCGCTGAGCGAGAGCGCCGCCGAAGGGGCGCGACCGTGGCCGCGCCCTCCGGGTCGCCCGCCGTCTCGGGCGGGACACTGCGAGATCACGTGGCGAGCGCGTGATCCCGCAGTGGGAGCCGGGACGCTGATCGGTGCGGCGCATCCCGGCCGGTCGGTCGGTCGTGTCGGTCAGGTGTCGTCGTGTCGTCAGGTGTCAGGTGTTCTGCGAGGCCTCGCTCGCGGCGGCCGGGGCGGTCTCGCCCTCCGCCACGGGCTTGCCGGCGCGGGTGCGGCGGCGGCCCCGGCTGCGCTTGCGCTCGGTCGCGACGGCTCCGCCGGACCGCTCGCCCTCGCCTCCGGGCTCGTCGGCCGCGGCCGGCTCGTCCCGGACGGCCCTGGTCGCGGCCTGTCCGGCGCCCTCGTGCGCGGCCGCGTCGACCGGCTTGCCGCCGCGGGTCCGGGCGCGGCTGCGCTTACGCCGGCGAGCGGGCCGGTCATGGTCGCGGTCCTGGTCCCGGTCGCGCCGGTGCGAGGAACGGACCTTGCCGGTCTCGCCGATGTCCTCCAGCTCCTCGGCGTCCAGCCCGGCGCGCTCGCCGCGCTGCTCCTTGGGGAGCTTGCCGGTGGTGCCCTCGGGGATGCCGAGCGCCGCGTAGAAGTGCTCGGAGGTGGAGTAGGTCTCCTCCGGTGCCGCGAAGTCCAGCGACAGGGTGCCGTTGATCAGCTTCCACCGGGTCAGGTCGGACCAGTCGACCAGGGTGACCGCGACGCCCTCCTTGCCGGCCCGGCCGGTGCGGCCGATCCGGTGCACGTAGGTGTCGGCGCTGTCGGGGCACTCGTAGTTGACCACGTGGGTGACGTCGTCGACGTCCAGCCCGCGGGCCGCCACGTCGGTGGCCACCAGCACGTCGATCTTGCCGTTGCGGAACGCGCGCAGCGCCCGCTCCCGCTGGCCCTGCCCGAGGTCGCCGTGCACCGCCGCGGCGGCGAAGCCGCGCCCGGCCAGGTCGGAGGCGACCCGGTCGCAGGCCCGCTTGGTCTGGCAGAACACCATGGTCAGCCCGCGGCCCTCGGCCTGCAGCAGCCGCGCCACCATCTCGGGCTTGTCCATCTGGTGGGCCTGCCAGACGTGCTGGACGACCTGCGGCGTGGCCTCGGACTCGGTGTGCGACTCGGCCCGCACGTTGGTGGGCCGGGTGAGGTACTTGCGGGACAGCGCCACGATCTCGCCCGGCATGGTGGCCGAGAACAGCATCGTCTGCCGCTGCGCGGGGATCCGCTCGACGATCCGCTCGATGTCGGGCAGGAAGCCCAGGTCGAGCATCCGGTCGGCCTCGTCCAGCACCAGCACGCCGACCTCGGAGAGGTCGAGGTGCTTCTGCTTGACCAGGTCGAGGAGCCGGCCGGGGGTGCCGACGACCACGTCGACGCCCTCCCGCAGCGCCTCGATCTGGGGCTCGTAGGCGCGGCCGCCGTACACCGACAGCACGCGGGTGCCGAGCTTGCCGCCGGCGACCAGGAGGTCGTCGGTGACCTGCAGCGCCAGCTCGCGGGTCGGGGCCACCACCAGCGCCTGCGGGCGGCCGCGGCCGTGGGTGATGCGCTGGAGCAGGGCCACGCCGAACGCCAGCGTCTTGCCGGTGCCGGTGCGGGCCTGCCCGATGATGTCGTGCCCGCCCAGCGCGATCGGCAGGGCGAGCTCCTGAATGGGGAACGCGTCGACGATGCCCTCGCTGGCGAGGGCATCGGTTATCTCGGGTACGACCCCGAGTTCACGAAAGGTAACCAGGGCTTCCAGCCTCCAAAAGTGCGGGGTCCTCGCTCCCGGGGCGGCGCTGCTCCGGGACCCGGCACCGCGATGCCGCGGTGGGCCGGGCCGATCGAACACACCGGCGCCGGCCGGGCCGTCCCGCGGGGACGGTCGCCGGGTCGCCAGGTGTGGCCGCGCGCTCGCGCGGGAGGGACCAGCCGTCGATCAAAATTCCTTCGGCGACCGCAGTCAGGGGTTGAAAGCAGTCACTCGCTGTGGCTGCGTGCGGTCACACTCCGCGACGCAGTGTACCGACCGTTGGATCCGTACACCAATGGCCGATCATAGGAAGGAACGCTTCCACCCGTAACGGCTATTCCCCGGGCGCCGGAGGTTGGTGTATATGGGGCGGTTGATTCGCGGTGGCGGGGCGGCGTTCGCGGGACGGATGGGACGACGCGCCCCCGGGCCCCGGCCGTCTCAGGGAAGGACCGAGACGGCCACAGTCGGCCATCGGAACGTTCCCGGCCCCTCGATCGTTCCCGCGTCGTTCGTCACGGACGGCATGCGCATGATCCTGACATTCTTGGCTCGTGAGCGATGGCAGGGACATGACGGGCGCGCCGTCCGGGGCCTCCGGGGCCCTGTGGCGGCTGCCCGGTTTCACCGAGGTGCGGGAGCTGGGCGCCGGTGCGCAGGGCCGGGTGGTGCTGGCCCGGCACGACGAGGGCGGCGGCCCCGTCGCGATCAAGTACCTGGCCCGGCGGGACGGCGACGTCCCCGAGGTCGAGCGGCTGCGGGACGAGGCGGCGATGCTCTCCCGGGTCACCGACGAGCACGTGGTGCGGCTCTACCGGTTCGTGACGAGCCGGCACGGCGCGGCGCTGGTCATGGAGGCCGTGGACGGGGTGTCGCTCGGACGGCTGCTCGCCGAGACCGCCCCGCTGGAGCCGGAGGCGGCGCTGGCGATCCTGAAGGGCTCGCTGCTGGGGCTGGCCGCCGCGCACGCGGTGGGGGTGGTGCACCGCGACTACAAGCCGGCGAACGTGGTGGTGCGGGGCGACGGGCTGAGCAAGCTGATCGACTTCGGGATCGCGGCGCCGGCGGGGGAGGGCTCGCGGTCGGGGACGCCCGCGTACATGGCGCCCGAGCAGTGGCGCGGCGAGGCGGCGTCCCCGGCGACCGACGTGTACGCGGCGACCTGCGTGTTCTTCGAGTGCGTGACCGGTGACCGGCCGTTCCGGGCCGAGGCCGCGGCGGGGCTGATGCACCGGCATCTGAACGAGGAGGTGCCGGTCGAGGACGTCCCGGAGCGGCTGCGCGACCTGGTGGCGCGCGGCATGGCCAAGGAGCCGGGCGCGCGGCCGCCGGGGGCCGAGGCGTTCGTGGCGGAGCTGGAGTCGGCGGCGGCCGAGGCGTACGGCGCGGACTGGGAGCGGCGCGGCGTGCGCGCGCTGGCGGTGGCCGCGGTCGCGCTGGCCGCGCTGTTCCCGCTGGGCGCCGCCGCGATCGGGTCGGGCGGTGCGGCCGTGGGGGTGAGCGCGGCCGGGGCGGCGAGCGCCGCCGGGTCGGGAGTCGGCGCGGGCGCGGTGTCGGGCGGTGCGGCTGCGGGCGGCGGCGTCATGGCCGCGACCGGGGCGAAGGTGGCGGTGGCGGTCGGCGCGGCCACCGTCGTGGCCGCCGGCGGGGGGACGGCCGCCTACGTCGCCGCCGACCGGGGAGAGGAGCCGGCCGTGCGCCCGGTCGCCGCCGTCTCCACCCTCAACCAGTCGACCCCGCTGCCGGGACGGCCCGCGCTCCAGGTCCAGAACGCCCAGTTCATCCGGATCAGCGGCCTACCGGACGCCGATCTGCTGCGGCGCGTCAACACCGCGCTGCGCGCGCCACTCGACCAGGCGATCCAGGGGCTCCGCAGGCAGGTGACCGGGCCGGTCTTCGGCGAGGCCAACCGCCCGCGCTGCGCCACCGTCGGGAGCCGCGCCGCCGTCCGCTACAGCGGCCCGCGGCTGGTCTCGGTGCTGTACGAGTTCGAGACCCGCACCTGCTCGGTCGCCGATGAGCAACCGGGGTTCAAGGGCGCCGTCAACGTCGACCTGCGGACGGGCCGGGCGCTCACCGCGGCCGACATCTTCCGCGACCTGGGCCCGAACGGCCTCGCCGCGCTGACCCGCGTCATGCCGGACATCGGCGACGCCCAGCGCGACTGCCTGCCCGGCGGCCGCCTGCGGCGCGCCGACCTCGAACCCGCCCAGGCGGGCGGGGCACCGATCCAGGTGGTCTTCACCCGGGAGCGGGCGGAGCTCACCCTGGTCGCGCCGGGCCTGGCGTGCGGCACCTTCGTGGTCTGGCCCGTCCCGTACTCCGGGATCATGAACCTGATCAAGCCCGAGGTGGCGGCGCTGCTGCCCGGTGCGTCCCCGAGCCCGGAACGGACATGAGCGTGAACTGGCAGGTCGACGGCTTCACCGAGGTGCGCGAGCTGGGCTCCGGCGCCCAGGGGCGGGTGGTGCTGGCCCGGCACGCGACCGGGAGCCCCGTCGCGATCAAGTACCTGGTCCGCCGGGACGGCGACGACGCCGCGATCGAGCGGCTCCGGGACGAGGCGGTGATGCTGGGCCGGATCACCGACCCGCACGTGGTGCGGCTGTACCGGTTCGTGAACGGGGAGCACGGCGCGGCGCTGGTGATGGAGGCCGTGAACGGCGCCTCGCTGAAGGAGATCCTGGCGCGGCACGGCGCGCTGGGGCCGGAGGCGGCGCTGACCGTGCTGAAGGGGTCGCTGCTGGGGCTGGCCGCCGCGCACGCGGTGGGGGTGGTGCACCGCGACTACAAGCCGGCGAACGTGGTGGTGCGGGGCGACGGGCTGAGCAAGCTGATCGACTTCGGGATCGCGGAGCCGGCGGGCGAGGGCTCGCGGTCGGGGACGCCCGCGTACATGGCGCCCGAGCAGTGGCTGGGCGAGCCCGCGTCCCCGGCGACCGACGTGTACGCGGCGACCTGCGTGTTCTTCGAGTGCGTGACGGGCCGCCGCCCCTACGCCGTGGGGGAGGGGCTGGGCGCGCTGCGCGAGGGCCACCTGAACGGCGCCGTGCCGGTGGAGGCCGTGCCGGGTCCGCTGCGCGACCTGCTGCGACGGGGCATGGCCAAGGGCGCGGCCGAACGCCCGCCCGGCGCGGCGGAGTTCGTCACGGAGCTGGAGACGGCGGCGCTGGCCGCGTACGGGCCGGGCTGGGAGCAGCGCGGGATCCGTGCCATGGCGGGCGGGGCGGTGGCGCTGGCCGCGATGTTCCCGCTGGTCGCCGCGGGCCTGGCGCCGTCCGCGACGGGAGTGGCGGGCACCGCCGCGGCGTCCGGGACGGCCGCGGGCGCGGTGGGTACGGCGGGCGCGGGAGGCGCTGCGGCGGGAGGAACGGCGGCGGGCGCGGGAGGCGCGGCGGTGGGAGGCGGCGCGGCCGGGGGCACCGCGGCGGGGACTGCTTCGGGCGCCGGCGGTGGCGGGATCTTCGCCGCCGCCAGTGCGAAGATCGTCGCCACCGTGGCCGCCACCACCCTCGCCGCCGGGGGCGTGGGCGCCTACGCCGTCGGCACCCGCGACGACGGGCCGCCCGCCGGGGCCACGCCCGCGCTCGTCCCGGTCAGCGCCCGCGTGGTGACCGCGAACCAGCCCGCGGGCGGCGGCGCGGCGGCCGCCGCGCAGCAGTACGTCACCGTCAGAGGGCACCGGGACAAGGCCGTCGAGCGGCGGATCAACGCCGCGCTGCGCGCCGCGTCCGACCGCGGACTGTCCACCTACCGCCGGGAGTACGCGGGCCGCCCGGACGTGCAGGAGGTCCACTCCACCGCCGAGATCACCCTGAAGACGAACCGGCTGGTCTCGGCGTCGTACTCGTTCGGCGTCACGCCCGTCCCGGACGGCTCGGGCAACTGGGTGAAGAACTTCACCAGCGAGGCCACGATCGTCGTCGACCTGGTCACGGGCCGCACGCTCGGTCCGAACGACCTGTTCACCGCCGCCGCGTTCACCCCCGCCGGGCTGGTCCGGCTGGCCGACCGGATCGCCCCGCACGACGAGCGGCGATGCCTGCGGCCCGGTCCGGTCCCGGGCGAGGCGAACAAGCCCTTCCGGATCAAGGCGTCCGACCTCCAGCGGACCGGCTCGCCGGTCCAGATCGCCCTGGCGCCGCGCGAGGCCCGGTTCGAGATCGCCGTGGAACGCCTCGACATGACCATGGCGGGGCAGGTGTGCCAGGTGACGGACGCGAGGGTCCCGGTGGACGAACTCGCGGATTTCCTGACGCCTGCCGTGCTCAAGGAGATGCGCTCGGCCACTCCGACGCCCACGCCCAGCCCGTCCTGACGATCCTGACGGCACGTGGACGTGCGGAAGGCCCCCGCGTGCAGGGCGCGGGGGCCTTCCGGTCTCGGGGCGCCGACTCTCTGGACGCCGTTTCCGTGTTCGTGTTCTCTTCGTTCTCCTCGTGCGCCGTACCCCGCGCGGGGGAGCGGCGCGTCAGTGCGTGTGCCGGCGCGCGCCCCAGCGGCGCCCGCCGCCGCGGGAGTTCACCGAGGTCAGCACGGCCACGCCGAGCGCGGCGATGAGCACCGAGAACACGATCGCGACGAGGGTGCCGGCGCCGAGCGCGTCCGACACCACGCCGCCGAGGATCGCGCCGGCGATCCCGACGAGGATCGTCAGCAGCATCCCGATGGGGTTGCGGCCGGGAACGATCAGTCGCGCCAGTGCCCCGACGACGGCACCGACGATGATGAACCAGAGAATCGTCGTGAGCATGGTCGATCACCATCCGTTTTTCTGGGGGTCGTTGTGCATCTTCCGCGTTCACGACCCGCGGTCGGCGATCGATATGCCCGTTGTGTCGGTTTCAAACGTGCCCCTCGCCGGACGGACCCGGAAAAGGGGATGAAAGCGCAGGTCAGGCGTACTGGCTCCCGCCGAAGCCCACCGTCTGCCGCTCCTCCTCGGCGATCTCCAGATAACCCACCCGGTCGGCCGGGATCACCACCCGGCCGCCGCGCTGGTCACGGAGCACCAGGACGCCCCGCTCCTCTCCCAGCGCGTCGGCCAGCGCCCGCTGCACCTCGTCGGCGGACTGCGTGGTCTCGACCACCAGCTCCTTGGGCACGAACTGGACGCCGATGCGAACCTGCACGCGAAGCTCCCTGTGCTCACCCGCCCCGCCACCCCCGGCGGGACGTCCTGCTCCGATGGTCGCACGCGGACGGGGCGAAACGCCCTCCGGACGCTTCGCCCCGAGTGAAACCGGAGTGAACCGGGCGCAGGGCCCGGCACTGGACCGGCCGCCGGGCCCGGTGCCGGGGCCGGTCCCGGGCGCCGTGCCGCGCGGCGGCGCCGGGGTCAGCCGGCGGGCGTCATCGGGAAGCCGGAGATCCCGCGCCACGCCAGCCGGGCGATGATCTTCTCGGCGGTGTCCTTGGGGATGGCCCGGTGCTGGGACAGCCAGTAGCGGGCGCTGACCTCCGCCATGCCCACCAGGCCCATGCCGAGCAGGTGCGCCTCGTCGCCGGGCGCGTCGGTGTCCTCCGCGATCACGCGGGCGATCATCTCGGCGCACTGCTGGTTGGCCCGCTCGACGCGGGCCCGCACCGGGGCCACGTTGCGCAGGTCGGACTCGAACACCAGGCGGTACGCCTCGCCCTCACCGGCCACGAAGTCGTAGAAGGCCTGCATGCTGGCCTGCACCCGCAGCTTGTTGTCCGAGGTGGACTCCAGCGCGTCCCGCACGGTCTTCACCAGGGCCTCGGCGTGCTCGTCCAGCAGCGCCAGATAGAGCTCGAGCTTGCCCGGGAAGTGCTGGTAGAGCACAGGCTTGCTGACGCCTGCGCGCTCGGCGATCTCGTCCATCGCCGCGGCGTGATAGCCCTGGGCGACGAACACCTCCTGGGCCGCGCCGAGCAGTTGCCTGCGGCGCGCCAGTCGCGGCAGTCGCGTGCCACGAGGGCGGGCGTCCGGGGTCGCGGTCACCACACTCTCCGATCACCGAATCAGTGCGACGGAAAGGGGTACCCGTCGCTGGGAACCAATCCCAACATCCTACGCGCCGGTAACCTCGCCGGTCACCCGCAACACCGAGGTCGCCCGACCGGAGCCGGCCCGGACCGTCCCGGGCCCTCCCGGGCGCGGCCGCGGCGGCCCCTCGTCCGGCCTCAGCGGTAGTCGTCCTCGTCGAGCTCGACCACCCGCCGCTGCTCGGCCGCGTCGGCCTCGTCCGCGTCGAAGGGTACCGGTTGCGGCCAGCCGGAGCGGTCCTCGTCGTCGCGCAGCGCCGTCCGCTGCTCGGCCGCGTCGGCCTCGGGGGCGTCCACGCTCAGCTCGGCCTCCTGCTCCGTGTCAGGCTCGGCCGCGGTCGCGCGGTCGGGCTCGGCCTCGTTCATCTCGCTCATCGCTCCTCCTGGGGGAGGTCCGGGCCGTGGCGGCGACGTACTACCCGGCCGCGACGAGGTCTATGCCGTGGATCGGGGCCCGATCGGGGGTCGTCGTCACGGCAGCGCCCGCCCGTGCTCGCCCAGCAGCGGTTCCAGCAGGTCGCCGTGCTCCTCGATCCGCTCCAGCACCTCGTCCGGCGAGAAGACCAGCGCCGCGGCGTCGTCGCAGTCGTCCAGCTCCTCCCAGGTCACCGGGGTGGAGACCGACGGGCTCGGCGCGGCCCGCAGCGAGTACGCGGCGACGGTGGTCTTGGCCGGGTTGTTCTGGCTCCAGTCCACGAACACCTTCCCCTTGCGCAGCCGCTTCTCCATCCGGCTGACGACCAGGTCGCCGTGGTCGGCGGCGAGGCGCTGCGCGGCCTTCTTCGCGTACTCGGAGGTCCGTTCGCTCTCTCTGATCGGCACGTACAGGTGGAGCCCCTTCTTCCCGCTGGTCTTCGGGTACGAGTCGAGGCCGTCCTCCGCCAGCAGATCGCGCAGCAGCCGGGCGACCTCGCACGCCTCCACGATCGTCGCCGGCGCCCCCGGGTCCAGGTCGAACACCACCAGGTCCGGGTCGTGCAGCCCGCCGCGCGGCCCGACCGTCCACTGCGGCACGTGCAGCTCCAGCGCCGCGAGGTTGGCGCACCACACCAGCGTGGGCAGGTCGTCCACCACGACGAAGTCCAGCGAGTCGCGCCCGGACGAGCTGCCCGGCGTCGGGACGCGCGCCGTGCGCACCCAGTCGGGGGTGTGCGACGGCGCGTTCTTCTCGAAGAACTTCTGGCCGTCCACGCCGTCGGGGTACCGGATCCGGGTCGCCGGACGGTCCTTCAGGTGCGGGAGCAGCACCGGCGCCGCCCGCACGTAGTAGTCGATGACCTCGCCCTTGGTGAACTCCGGGTACAGCTTCTTGTCCAGATTGGACAGCGCCAGCTCCCGGCCCTCCACCGTGACGGCGGTCTTCTTAGGGCTCACGGATCACCTCGAGTGGGTCCTTGTCGTCGCGCAGACCGCGCCATGAGGGGAAGCGCAGCCGGCCGTCCCTGGTCCGCACGCTGTAGGCCACCTCCCCGACGAGGACCGGCTCAACCCACTGGGCGTCGCGGGCGAACTCGCGCGGCACCGGCTCGTCGAACGGGCCGACCGCGCGGCGCAGCGGCCACAGCGTCTCGTACAGCTCGTCCAGGGCCCGGTCGCTGAACCCGGTGCCGACGTGGCCGACGAAGCACAGCCGGCCCTTGGCGTCGTACTCGCCCAGCAGCAGCGACCCGACGCCGCCCTCCCGCCGCCCCTTCCCCGGCTTCCAGCCGCAGATGATCACCTCGCGGGTGAGGAAGTTCTTGACCTTGCGCCAGAAGTCGACCCGGCGGCCCGGCCGGTACACCGAGTCCAGCCGCTTGGCCAGCAGCCCCTCCAGCCGCTGCTCCTTGGTGAACTCCATCAGCTCGGCGACCTGGGCGGTGTCGCCGCCGTCCAGGAACGGGGGCACCTCGACCGGGCCGGTGCCGCCGAGGTCCAGCTCGGCCAGCAGCGCCCGGCGCTCGGTGTACGGGACGTCGTAGAGCAGCCGGCCGTCCAGGAACAGCAGGTCGAACACCACGTAGCGGACGGGGACCTCGCGGATCAGCCGGGGGTCGGGGCGGCCGACGTGCATCCGGCGCTGCAGCCGCTCGAAGCTGGGGCGGCCGTCCTCGAAGGCGACCACCTCGCCGTCCAGGACCACGTCGTGGTGGGGGAGGAGGTCGGCCAGCGCGGACAGCTCGGGGTAGCGGCCGGCCAGTTCGGTGACGCGGCGCCCGCTGGCCCGCACGCCGTCGGCCGAGACGTAGCTGATGACGCGGACGCCGTCCCATTTGAGCTCCAGGGCCCAGCGTCCGGTGTCGTCGGGGAGTTCTCCGGTGGCGGCCATCATGGGGTGCACGGGCCACGGCATGGTCATATCCGCGTCTTACCCTCCCCTTCGTTCGGAGAAAAAAGGATCAAGAGCGCGTTCTGGTGCAATTCGCCACCGGTTGGGACGCTAAGGAGCACAGGCCCCGGGGTAAGGACGGACCATGCGCAGTATCTGGAAGGGCGCGATCTCCTTCGGGCTGGTCACGATCCCGGTGAAGCTCTACTCGGCGACGGAGCAGCGGGACGTGTCCTTCCACCAGGTGCACCGCGAGGACGGCGGCCGGATCAAGTACAAGCGGGTCTGCACGGTGGACGGCGAGGAGGTCCCCTACTCCGACATCGCCAAGGGCTACGAGCTGCCCAGCGGCGAGATTGTCGTGCTGACCGACGAGGACTTCGCCGACCTGCCCCTGTCGAGCAGCCGCCGCATCGACGTGCTGCAGTTCGTGGAGCGCGACGAGGTCGACCCGATCTACTTCGCCAAGACCTACTACCTGGAGCCCGACCAGCAGGGGGCCAAGCCGTACGTGCTGTTGCGCGACGCGCTGGAGGACTCCGACCAGGTCGCCATCGTGAAGGTGGCGCTGCGGCAGCGCGAGTCGCTGGCCACGCTGCGGGTGCGCGAGGGCGTCTTCGTGCTGGAGACCATGCTCTGGCCGGACGAGGTGCGCGAGCCCGACTTCCCGTTCCTGGAGGAGGACATCGAGGTCCGCAAGCAGGAGCTCAGCATGGCCACCTCCCTGATCGAGAGCATGCAGGGCGAGTTCGACCCGGGCCAGTACAAGGACGCCTACCGGGAGGCGCTCCAGGCCGTGATCGAGGCCAAGATCGAGGGGCGCGAGGTCACCCGTCCCGAGGCGGAGGCGGCCGAGGAGCCCGCCGCCGACCTGCTGTCGGCCCTGCGCGCCAGCGTCGAGGCGGCGAAGAAGGAACGCGGGGAGAAGAAGCCGCCGGCCAAGTCCAAGGGCCGTGGGAAGGCCGCCTCGTCGCAGTCCGCGTCGTCGTCTTCGTCGTCGAAGAAGGGCGAGTCCAAGCCCCGCGGCCGCAAGTCCGCCTAGCCGGCCGCGGGGCCCTCCCCTTCAAGGGAGGGCACGCAATCGGTCAAGAACACGCCGGGGGCCGTCTCCGCCCCGCCCGACCCGGGAATCGCTCCCGGGGAGGTCGCGGTGCAAGCGTGGTTCACCAAGGAGATCGTGGACGGCGGCAGGCTGCGGCTGCTGTGCTTCCTGCTGGCCTTCATCGCCGCGTTCCTGTTCATCCGCTTCAGCGTCCGGATGATCCGCAGGCAGGCCCGCTGGTGGCCCGGGAACGTCACCCCGGGCGGCCGGCACATCCACCACGTGGTCTTCGGCATGGTCTTCATGTGCGTCGGCGGCATCGGCGGGCTGGTCGTGCCCGGGGTCTCCTCCGGCTGGGCCGCGGCGACCTCCGCCGTGTTCGGCGTGGGGACGGCGCTGGTCCTGGACGAGTTCGCCCTCGTCCTGCACCTCAGCGACGTCTACTGGACCGAGGAGGGGCGGCTGTCGGTGCAGGTCGTGATGATCGCGATCGCCCTCTCCGGGCTGCTCCTGCTGGGGTTGCGGCCGCTGGGCGTCGGCGAGAAGGACGTGCCGGGCGAGCCCTGGCAGATCGCCTTCGGGCTGCTGCTCAACCTGGCCATGTCGCTGATCGCGCTGCTGAAGGGGAAGACCTGGACCGGGCTGATCGGCCTGTTCATCGGGCCGCTGGCACTGGTCGGCGCGATCCGCCTGGCCCGTCCGGGATCGCCGTGGGCCCACCACCGCTACACCGAGGGGTCCCGCAAGTGGTCGAAGGCCCAGGTCCGCGACCGCAGGCTCCGGGCGCCGGTGCAGCGGTTCATGATGAGGTTCCAGGACTTCGTGGCGGGACGGCCCGACCAGGGGCGGTGACCGGAACGTCCTGCGGCGTGGCGGCGGGCCCGTGCCGGACCCGCCGCCGCGCGCGGTCGATCAGCGGCCGAACGGGACCGTGGTGCAGAGGAGCCGGGCACCCGCCTCCCCCGTGCGGCGGTCGGTGGGCTTGGCGTGGATCACCACCGAACGCTGGCCCTTGGCGACCCGCCACGGCACGACGGCCCGGGAGTGGCCGCGGCCGTCGCGGTCGATCCGCACGTCCAGCCAGATCTCCTTGAAGCGCAGCGGCGTGCTCGACCTGGCCAGCCGCTGGTAGTGCGTACCGGAATGGGACGCCTTGGGCCCGCACTTGTTCTGGTGGACGTGGGCGCCGAAACGCTTGCCCGCGGCGGACCTCGGGAACCCGGACACCCGCAGGTCGACGACCGTCCTGCCGCGCGCGCCGTGGACGGTGACGACCTCCTTCACCGCGGAGTAGCCGCGGTGGTAGGTGTGCGTCGGCCCCTTCACCCTGGTCACGCCCTGCCGGTGCTTCGGGCACGCCGCCGCCGGCGCGGCGATCAGGCCGAGAGCGATCCCGGCCGCGGCCGAGGTGACCGCCGCGCGCCTCAGGGCGGCGCGTCTCTTCGTCGGCATCATCTTCCCCTTCGTCGGTTGAAGGACGGGGCCGATCATGCCCAGGGCGTGACGCCCGCGCATCGCTCCGTGACCGCGCGTGGGAGGCGTGAGGCCGAGATTTCACCAACGCAAGACCAGGCGCGGCCCCGGCGGCCTGGTCCGTGCCGCCGGGGCCGCGCCCCCGCCCCGTTCTCCCCTCGGGGTTCAGGTGCCGGCGGGTTCGAGCTCGCGCTCGGGCGCCGGAGACTCCTCGCCCTCCCGGATCCCGTACCGGCGGTACACGCGGACCAGCGGACCCGGCGCCCACCAGTTGGCCCGGCCCAGCAGCCGTATCGCGGCCGGGACCAGCAGCGCCCGCACGATCGTCGCGTCCACCACGATGGCGATCACCATGCCCACCCCGGTCATCTTGATGAAGGTGATCCCCGAGGTGGCGAACGCCCCGATCACCACCACGAACAGCAGCGCCGCGCTGGTGATGACCGCCCCGGTGCGCTGCAGCCCGGCGGCGATCGCGGTGGTGTTGTCGCCGGTCAGGTCGTACTGCTCGCGGACCCGCGACAGCAGGAACACCTCGTAGTCCATCGAGATCCCGAACAGCATCGCCAGCATCAGGATCGGCATCGCCGGGGAGATCGACCCGGTGGCGGTGAAGTCCAGCAGGCCCGACAGGTGGCCGTCCTGGAAGATCAGCACCACCGCCCCGAACGTCGCCGACAGCGACAGCAGGTTCATGACGATCGCCTTGAGCGGCAGCACCACCGAGCCGAAGGCCAGGAACAGCAGCACGAACGTGGCCAGCCCGACCGTCACCCCCAGCCAGGGCAGCGTGGCCCCCATGCTGTCGAGCTGGTCCACGACCGCGGCCGTGACACCGCCGACGTAGGACTCGGCGCCGGGCGGCGGCGGCACGTCCCGCACCCTCACCACCAGGTCGCGGGCGGCATCGGAGTTCGGATCGTGGTCATACCCCAGCGCGATCCGGGTCGTCTCGCCCTTCGCACCGGTGACGACGGTTCCGGTGACGCCGGAGACCCCCTCCAACCGCTCGGCGTACGCGCGGACCGCGGCCTGATCAGAGGTGCCGTGCACGACCGCCGTGATCGGGCTGGTGGCGTTGCGCGGGAACCGCGTCTCCAGCGTCTCCGCCACGACCTGCGCCTCGTTCCCGGCGGGCAGCACCTTGCCGTCCACGCCGCCCCAGTTGATCCCCAGGAACGGGGCGCCGAGCGCCAGCAGCAACCCCACCGTGGCGACCGTGTAGACGATCGGACGGCGCATCACACTGCGCACCAGCCGCGGCCACCAGCCGGACCCCGCGCCCTCCCGCCTGCGGACCGGCAGCGCGTTCACCCGGTGCCCGAGCACCCCGAGCAGCGCCGGCAGCACGGTCAGCGCGCCCGCCATGCAGACGAACACGGTCGCGATCCCGCCGTACCCCATCGACAGCAGGAACCGCTGGTCGAACAGCAGCAGCCCGGCCAGCGACACCGCCACCGTCACGCCGGAGACCGCGACCGTGCGCCCCGCCGTCGCCATCGTCGCGGCCAGCGCCCGCTCGGTGGACGGATCGCGCCGCAGCTCCTCCCTGAACCGCCCCACCATGAACAGCCCGTAGTCGATCGCCAGCCCCAGCCCGAGGAACGTGGTGATGTTGATCGCGAAGATCGACACGTCGGTCACGTACGTGAGCAGGTGCAGCGCCGTGAACGACCCGAGGATCGCCAGCCCGCCCACCAGCAGCGGCAGGCTCGCCGCCACCAGCCCGCCGAAGATCACGATCAGCAGCACCACCAGCACCGGCAGCGCCATCCCCTCGGCCCGGGCGATGTCGGACGACACCCGCTCGTTGATCGCGACCTCGGTGGCCAGCGTCCCGCCGACCTTCGCGGTCAGCCCGCCGCCGACCTCCCCGAACCGGCCGCGGAGCGCCTCGTACCCGTCCTGCCGGGCCTCCGCGTCCCCGGCCAGCCGCACCACCGCATAGGTGGACGCACGATCCCGGCTGACCAACTGCGGAGAACCCGTCGACCAGTAGGTCCCGGTGGAGGCGACCTTGTCACGCGGCAGCGCCCCCAACGCCGCCTCCACCGCACTCCGGTAGCGGGGATCGTCCACCGTGAGACCACCATCGGCCCGGTAGAGGATCACCACATCGGCTGCGTCCCGTCCCAGCTCACGCTCGGAGACGCGCTCCGCCCGGTCGCTGTCGCTCCCGGGCGTATCGAAGCCGCCCCCAGGGGAGAGCGCGCCGAACACCCCCGTCCCCCACACCGCGGCGACGGCCACGAACAGCAACGCCACCGCGAGGACCGGCCGGCGCCGCCGGTAGGTCCACCGCCCCCAACTCTCGAACATCCCCACCCCGCTACACACTGTCACTAGAGTGAACATCGTTTACTGCGAACGCCGTTAACATCGCACACGCCGTAAGCTTCCGTCAACGGCGTTCATGGTGAATCATGTGGGGACGTCGACGAGGGAGTCAGAGGCTTTGGGGGAGTCACGGCGCGACCGGATGCGCGCGGCGACCGTTCAGGAGATCACCCGGACGGCCCGGCGCATCCTGGTCGAGCAGGGCCCGGACGCGGTCACGCTGCGGGCGATCGCCCGCGAGATGGGCATGACGGCGCCCGGCCTGTACCGCTACTTCGACAGCCACGCGGAATTGCTGCGGCACGTCGTCGGCGACATCTTCGCCGACCTCACCGCCGAACTGCACGCCGGACTGTCCGGAGTCCCCGACGGTGACATGAGCGGAAAACTCCTGGCCGTCGCCCGCAGTTTCCGCCGCTGGGCCTTCGCGCACCGCCGCGAATACGCCCTCCTCTTCGGCTCCCCGATGCCCGATCTGGCCCACCGCAAGGAAGTCGACTTCGCCGAGGAAAGCGCCCAGCGCTTCGGCTGGGCCTTCCTCTCCCTTTTCCTGGAACTGTGGCGGAAGGCCCCATTCCCCGTCCCCGCCGACAAGGACATCGACCCGCGCCTGAGAGGCCAGCTCCGCCGCTACCGGGACTTCACCGTAGAGGGCTCCGACCTGCCCCTGGGCCTGATCCAGACCTTCCTGCAGTGCTGGGTCCGCCTCCAGGGCGCCGTAAGCCTGGAAGTGTTCGGCCACCTGGAATTCGCCCTGGACGACCCCGAACCAATGTTCGAACTAATGCTATCCGAAATGGCCCCCATCCTAGGCCTCACCTACTCCCCGCCCGCACGACATCCCAAAGACGAGCCGGACCGGTAGCCGCCGCCCTGGAAGCTGTCGCGACCAGGCTCGCCGCGACACCGTCCCAACGCTTGCGGCGGACCTTAGGTCACGCCCTCAATGCGCGGTGCAGCCCGTCCACAAACGCAGGCGCTGCGACTCCTCCGGGCGCCGGCGAGCATCACTGCAGGTAGTGACCTTGATATCGCTCCAAGTTACGAAGTGTCTGGACGGGCACGATGCCCTGCACTATCTTTGATCTCCGGGTCAAGGGGCTTGTCATTGCGGGGGCCTGGATAGGTGGGCGACCCGATTTCCCCACCCTCCAAGGCTAGAACGGGGTGAAATGTCCGAAGTAGAGGTCGTCCGGTCAGCACTACGCCACGTAGCCAAGAACCTCGACCGAACGCTCCAGTCCTTCGAGGGCGCAGGCTCTCCCGATGATCTACGGACGAGAGCAGCCATCACCGCACAGCACCTGGGCAACTGGGACGCGGGCCAGACCCTGTCCATCACCACCGGTCTGGCATCCCGCCACCTCGGAGGCTCCTATCGCGAGTTTCTGACCGAGTACCAGGCCGCAATCTCGGCCCTCCTCAAGGTCGCCGAAACCTACGACGATGCCGAAGAGATGACCGAGAAGCGAGTCCGCGACGTCATGACCGGCACCGACGAGGGATGACCTGATCGTGGGGAATGAGCGTCCCCTCCGCGGACCGGAGCCGACCGGTTCGGTGGAAGGGCTCAAACTAGAGCAGGTCCGTGCCCGCCTGCAGTCGACCAGCCCTGAAAAGGTCGCAGCCGCCGGACACGCCTACAACGCAGCCGCTGCGAAGCTCTCAACCGCCCACCGCGAACTCAGCGAGGCGATCACGTACCTAACGCAGCGCTGGCGAGGCCCCGCTGCCAACGAGGCGCTGGCTGCGTTGATCAAACTGAGAGACACGGCCCAAGAAATGGCGGCGAAGAGCGGGCAGACAGGGAAGGCTCTGCAACAGTACGGCGAAAAAATCTTGCCCTGGTACAAAAGCCATCTGCCTGACGACGGATTCATCCGCTCCGGCCGAGACGATGAATACGCCCAGAAGCTGATGGCCAGGCTGAACAGCCGCATCACCCAGACCCACGCTGCCCTGCCCGACGGCCTGAGGGTCAAGCTTCCGGGCATCAGTCAGGGCGGCGAGTCGGCTCGTGACCACTCACCCCTCGGCCCCGGCTCTCCACACGGGGGCTCTCCGGTTGGGCAGTCCGGCGGCGTATCGCTTTCCTCAGCAGCAGATTCAGCGTTTCCTCCATCAGCGAGCCCAGGGAGCGGAGGTGCCGGCCATGACCCGAGGGGCGCTGGTTCGGGCTATGGACAGACCAGCACACCGGGCCTGATCGGGACAGAGTTGGCTTCGACCCAGACAGGCATGCCGACAAGCACAGGTAACAGCCCGGGGCTGGGCGCGCCCCCCACCGGGGCGCCCGTCTCCAGCACGCCAGTTGGCGGAAGCGTTGGGGGACCTGTACCGATGTCTCCGGGGGTTGGCCCGCGAAATCCCTCGCCAGGTGTGAGCGGTCGGGGGCTAGGCCAAGGCGGCATGAGTGCCTCTGGCCGCGGTCCTCGGGGCGGAGGAACAGCTTCGATGGTCCCAGGAGGCAACATCCTCGGAGGTATGGGCGGTGCGGGGCGTTCAGAGGATGAGCACGAGCGTTCGACGTGGCTTGCCGTGGATCCGGACATCTGGGGAGCCGATGATGAACAATGGGCACCTCCGGTAATCGAAGGCTCTGAGCCCGCACGCCCAATTGAGGGGCCTCTAGGGCGAGTGAACCAAGCCGACCAACCGTTGGCTCCCAGCGCTGAGCAGCCCGAGGCGAGCGGCGAGGAAGACGAACTGGATCTGGTTCTGGCTGAACTGGAAGCCGAGTTGGAGCGGGAACTTGAGATGGCAGGTCTCCTGGAGGAGGGACGCAGTGCCGATGGGCAGGAGAATCCGGCGCTGGATGACGGTCCCAACGGCCTGCTTGGTCGCCTTCCCCATCACGACACCAGCCTTGGCGGCGATTCCCAGGCCACGAAGTGAACAATGGTGGCTACGCCAGTGGCAGGCGGAGAAGATCTGGTCACTTACCCAGGGGCAGGGCGTGACCGTCGCGGTGCTAGATGGCGGAGTCAACGCTCACCTGCCCGACTTGGCGGGAAGGGTGCTTCCTGGTGGGGATATGCTGGGCGGCGGAACGAACGGCCTCAAGGATCTTGATACGCGCCAGCACGGCACGAATATCGCCGGTTTGATCGCGGCGCAGGGACAGGGCACAGGAATGCTGGGGATCGCACCCCGATCCCGAATCCTTTCGATCCGCATGAACAACGAAACACATGGCTCGGGGTCGGATAAGAACATGGCCGCGGCGATTAGGTCGGCAGTCCGCCAGGGAGCCAAGGTCATCAATATATCGCTGGCTGCCGGGTCGGACACTGGGCGCGTTTGCGATCCAGAGCGGGAGGCGGCGGTCACCGAAGCTCTGCAGCGAGATGTCATCGTGGTAGCAGGGGCGGGCAATAACATCCACGAGAGGAACGTGCCGTTGCAGCCAGCCGCTTGCCCCGGGGTTCTTGCGGTCGGATCGCTCGATAGGAAAGGACGCCCCGATCTTTACTCGCAGCCACAATCGTACGTCGCCGTCTCGGCACCGGGTGTAGAAATCGCCTCAATCAGAGAGGAGTCCTTCGCGCCCAAGGGATACATCGAGAAGGATTTGCGCGGGACAAGTCTCGCCACGGCCCTCGTCTCGGGTGTCGTCGCATTGGTGCGCTCCAGATATCCGCAGATGCCTGCACGTGAGGTGCTGCGCAGGATCACCGCCACGGCCGAGGACGTCAAGCCGAAGGGGCGCGATACTAAGACCGGCTTCGGTGCTGTCCGCCCATATGAGGCGTTGACAGCGCAGCTTCCCGCGAGCGCCCCCAATCCCGTCTACGAGGCGTGGGAGCGATCACGCCGTGAACGCGCCCTGCATCCCCTTCCCGGGCGGACCCAGGAGACCATCCGAGACGTGGTGCCCCTACGCACACGGATGATTCAGATCGGGACAGCAGTGGGCGTACTCGTGCTCGTCGGGATCGGCACCGCAACTGTAGTGGTTCTCATAGTCAGGCGACGAACCCGAACCCGTTCCCGGCCCTTCAGAAGCGATCCCGGTCCAGCGCCGAGGTTGTGAAGTGAAAGGTATGGCGGCCTGATATAGCCAATTGTGATTTGGGGTGATTCTGATTCGACGGATCACCTCGATGGAGCCGGGAGGACTTACGTGATATGAGTAGGGATCTTGGTGGGATGCTGAATAGGAGCACCCCATTCGCCCCGACGAGCGAAGACGAAATATCCAAGCGTCTGGAAAGTCCAAGGCCGGGCCAGGCGGCTGATGCGAAAACGCGTCCCTCCACACTGCCTCCAGAAAGCCAAACGACACACGATGATGTCCAGGAGGAGAGCGAAACGGCTAAATGGGAGGTATATGTGCCCGTGGCTGAGAAGCCGCACAGGGACGACGGACCTGTGGTTGTCGAATACGAAGTCCGCGAGACCGAACAGGGGTCGGGGGCGGTCCTCGTTTATACCTCACCAGAGATTCTTCAAGGTGAGCTGGGGCAGTTTCAGCCGATGGTCAAGGTCGACATCATCGAACTCCTACATCATATTCACGGGCAAGTGCCGGTCGTGGTGAATCCCACCCTTAAAAGTGGGGTTCAGAGGCGCCAAGCAGAGGAGGATCAGTGAGTGAATTTAGTGCTCAAATCGATTCTCTCGTGGATGCTGGACGGCAATTTCAGAAGATTGCCGTCGACTACAAGGGGGATATATCGGGTGGCTTTGAACGCCCTTCCACAGGCAATGGTAAATCCGACGCCATGTTGGAAACAACGCTTAAGCTGATTGATCTCCTGCATGGCGCCCTGGCTGACGCTGTATGGCAACACGGCGAAAAACTCCAGTTGGTGGCTGAGGAGTTCCAAACTGCCGAGGACGCCAACATCACCGTTCTATACAAGGCTGCCGTAAATGCCTCCACCACCCCCGGAGACATGCCAAGTATTGGCGCCAAGAAATAAAGGCGGGACAACGATGGCCCCTGGCAGGGAGAAGCGAGCAGAGCCACTACCAAGCATTCCTCCGGCGGAAACGCCAAAAATGCGTGCATATATACCCCCAACCTGGGGGAAAGTGTACATTGAGGGGGATTGGAATGGGCTTTCTGCTCTGGCTGGAAAACTCTACGCATTCTCGCAGGCCGGTAATCCGCGAGTGGACGAGCTCACCGGCCAGGTGAATAAGCTGCTCGGATATCAGAGCACTGTGAAGTACAGTGGTAGAAGTGCTGAAGCCTTCAGGACGAACTATGGCCAGGATGCCCTGATGATGGCAGGCTTGAATAAGATCATCAACGCCGCTGCAGGCATTATCGACGCACTGGCCTCAAGGCTTGCAATGCTCGAGCAGCGTATCGAGAACGCCCTAGTCGCAGGGCGTCAGGCAGGCTACTTTGCGCAGGACGACAACGTCCACACGAGGCACGCACCCACTCTTCCCGACCCTCCTCCGATAGGATCCGTCACCAGGATGGATGAATGGCATGATCTGCGTAGAAGGTGCTTGGCGGATGCCGAGAAGTCCCGTGTACTCGCGGCGGCACAGTTGAGCAAACTGGCAGACGCGTTGATGGAGGGCTTGAACTACTATAAAGGCCAGAGGACGGTTGGAACCCTCGACCCAAACGGCTTGCTCCGTAAGGGGCAGGTCGATTGGTACTCTCCTCGAATCGAGGAATTGCGTAAGAAGCTCGAAGAGGGCAAGGGTGATCTGAATCTAAAAGGTTCGGATGCGAATACTGTCCTGAAGGACATGAAGGCAATCGGTGGCGGCGCGAGTGCGGTTGGTGACGCAATTTCAGGAATTCCCCACCCGGCTGCGCAGGGGACCGGTGGAGCCGTAAGCGCAGTCGGTGGTGTACTCACCGCACTGTCGGGTGTTGGAGAGCATTTTTCCAAGAAGTAGTAGCGATGGAGAAGACACAGGGGGCAATCCCTTTTCTAGTGGTTTGCTCACCTCTAGTCCGCACTTCGCGACTTGCGGAACCGTGCAAAACGCGCACAGAAGCATGGTGGCAGGGGCAGCTTTGATGAAGGATGTGGAGTTTTATGGATCAGGAGACCGGCCCTCGCCATTGCCGTTGGCCTCTGTTTCACGCTGTGGACGGCGGCAATCTTGTGGTGTTCAAAGCGCTCGTGGCTACGCCACTGCTTGGAACGTTTCTTGTTGGCTGCTCAGGGTCGACAGAGTCTCTGCCCACCTCATCCGCCGTCCCTAAAACTCCTGTTCCTTCGACGTCAGTGATGTCTCGGGGTTTCGAAAGGGGAGAGATCCGGACCACGCCGGATCCGCGGACTCTGCTTTCACCTAGCCTGCGCCGGGACCTGCGATTCGCGGACGCCAAAGCCTCAAGTTGCAAGAAGGAAAAGGCATACGATCGGGTGGAAAAATGGGTATGTCACCTGTTCACGCCTCAGGAGTCGTCCGAGAGCGATATGATCTCGATCCGCGTGGAGCTGCCAACACCTGAGAATGGGAGGACTGCAACGGAGAAAGCGACCAAAGAGTTCGCTGATCTGAAATGGTCCCTCCGAAATTTTTCCCCTTGCTCAATCCGGGTTCAACTCGGTGACGAGGCATGTCAGTCTCCAAAGTACACCTCATCCCTAAAATCGAGCGCCGTTCTGTTCCGAATTCGAAATGTGAACGTGCAGATCATGGCGGCTACCGGCGATAAGGACAGAGCCAGTGTGTCAGCGTTGTCTGACGAGCAAGGGCGCCGGGCTTGGCGGGTCGCTTCTGAGTTGGCTCGGGGGCTTGAGCGGCGTGGGTGATGGGGGCGTTAGTGGGTGAAGAAGTCGAATTCGGCGTTGCGGACGCCGGCTAGGAAGGCTTCCCATTCACTGCGGGTGTAGACGATGACCTCGGCGTCGGGGTGGTGGCTGTGGCGTACGGCGACGCGTTCGGTGCCGTCGTTCAGGGGACCGGCCTCGACGCAGTTGCCCCCGTTATTGGGGCTGTAGGTGCTGATGTGCCACGCGACGCGGGCACGTTCTTGAGGGCTGAGTCCTTCGGCTGCCTCTGACATCCTTACTGCCATTCCTCTGCTATCGCCGAAATCAGGTCGGCGGACTCGGTCGGCCCGAGGGCCATGCGCTTGTGCCCATCGTAAGCCCGGACGAACCGTTCAGACTCGGGCGGCTCAACGTAGATGCCGCCTGCCATCGTCTCGGTGTACGCCATCTCGGGGAACGGGGCCGGCAGTTCGAAGATCTCGAAGGTGCCATACGTGCTGGCCGGGGTGCCTGCGCGGAAGGGGAGCACCCGGATGTCGATCTTGGACCTGCTGGAGCATACTGTGAGATGACGAAGTTGGGCCGCCATGATCTGCGGGCTGCCGATCGGGCGTCGAAGGATGGACTCGTCCAGGATCACTGAAAACCGGGTGGGAGCGTCTCCGGTGAGGATCTGCTGCCGGGTCATCCGCAGTTCGTGCCAGCGCTTGATCTGCTCGGGTGTGGCGTCGGTGTCATTGATGCGGATGACGGTCTCGGCGTACTCGGGTGTCTGGAGCAGCCCGGGTACGACGATTGCAGCGTACGACCGAACGTGCGTGGCACGTGACTCCAGCCAGACATAGTCGATAAGTGAGCCGACGACGTCTGTGGAGTAGCCGTCCCACCAGCCCTTTTGCCAGACATCCTGGCTGAGCTGTAGGAGTGCTTCGCGGCGCTGGGGATCGGAGACGCCGTACAGGTCCAGGAGGGCCAGCAGGTCGGGGCGGCGAATCGGGTAGAAGCCGGATTCGAACCGGCTGACTGTCCCCGGGTCACGCTGGAGATATTCGGCGACCTCCTTGATCACGAGCCCGCTGTCGTCGCGCAGTTCACGAAGCTGCTGGCCAAGCCACTGGGAGCGCAGAGTCGCCCGCTGCGGAGTGCGCATGCCCGACTCTCCTTCCGCCGATATCGCGCCGCGAAGATCATTAACAATAATCGAGCTGAACAACTTGTTCCTTGCTCGACGTGATGGAACTATACCAACCGTAGGTCAATGGCTACGGTCCGCGACTGAAAGCGGGTCAAGAGGAGGGCCGGGACGCTGATCGCGTGGTGGCGGAGGCGTCCCGGCCCGGTTGCTCGGAAGGGAGCACCCTGATGGATGGCATCCACGAGTCCGAACCATCATTTGTCTACCACGTCGACGACCGGGCCGCCGCTGAGGTAGCCGAGCTGGCCGGGGGTGCGGTGGCGCGGATGTTCGCGCTGGTCCAGGAGTACGACGACGACAACGAGCAGCCCGTGCGTGAGGTCGTGGCCTACGGGATGGAGTTGCCGGGCGGGCTCGTCATGACGGTTCCGCCGTCAGGGGCGGGGCTCTCCAAGTGGCAGAGTCCGGACAGTGCTTCGCGGCGGACGGGAGCGGAGCTGGTCTGGCTTGGGTGAGTGCGGTGGCCCCGGGGCCCGGCCCCGGGGCCATCGGTGTCAGTAGGAGGGGAGGCTTGGGTCGATTTGCTTGACCCAGGCCAGGACGCCGCCGCCTACGTGGACGGCGTCGGAGAAGCCGGCGTTCTTGACGACGGCCAGGGCCTCGGCGCTGCGGACGCCCGACTTGCAGTGCAGGACGATCTTCTTGTCCTGGGGGAGGCGCTCCAGGGCGCTGCCGTCCAGGAACTCGCCCTTCGGGATGAGCGTGGCGCCCGGGATGGAGACGATCTCGTACTCGTTGGGCTCGCGCACGTCCACCAGGAAGATGTCGTCGCCGCGGTCCTGCATGGACTTCAGCTCGGTGGCCGAGATGGTGGAGTCCTTCACGGCCTCGGCGGCCTCGTCGGAGACGGCGCCGCAGAAGGCCTCGTAGTCCTCCAGCAGCTCGGTCTGCGTCGGGTTCTTGCCGCACAGCGGGCACTCGGGGTCCTTGCGGACCTTGACCTGGCGGTAGTTCATCTCCAGGGCGTCGTAGATCATCAGGCGGCCGACCAGCGGGTCGCCGATGCCGGCGAGGAGCTTGATGGCCTCGTTCACCTGGATGGAGCCGATCGAGGCGCACAGGACGCCGAGGACGCCGCCCTCCGCGCAGGACGGGACCATGCCGGGCGGCGGGGGCTCGGGGTAGAGGCAGCGGTAGCAGGGGCCGTGCTCGGCCCAGAAGACCGACGCCTGGCCGTCGAACCGGTAGATGGACCCCCACACGTACGGCTTGCCGAGCAGGACGGCGGCGTCGTTCACCATGTAGCGGGTGGCGAAGTTGTCCGTGCCGTCGACGATCAGGTCGTACCGGCCGAAGATGTCCATGATGTTGTCGCGGTCGAGCGCGGTGTTGTGCACAACCACGTCGATCAGCGGGTTGATCTCACGGACGGTGTCGGCCGCGGACTCGGCCTTGGGCTTGCCCAGCGACGACTGCCGGTGGATGACCTGGCGCTGCAGGTTCGACTCGTCCACGATGTCGAAGTCGATGATGCCCAGCGTGCCCACGCCCGCCGCGGCCAGGTACATCAGGGCGGGGGAGCCGAGGCCGCCCGCGCCGACGCACAGGACCTTGGCGTTCTTGAGCCGCTTCTGCCCGGCCATCCCCACGTCGGGAATGATCAGATGTCGCGAGTAACGGTTGACCTCGTCGCGGGTGAGCTCCGCCGCGGGCTCTACCAGAGGTGGCAACGACACTGTGGGTGCTCCTGTGCTGACGCTCGGCTGTAACGGGGGTACTTCCTCCCACCGCACAACCTTGCCATGCCGCAGGGCATTCCCCGAACCCCCCTGCCGGGCTTAGTCGCACGTCAGTGCGTATGGAGGGGGTTCGGGGAAGTGTCGCCCGCTTGACTGATCACCCTGACGGCAGGGCGCAACAGGTCAAACCACAGCTAATCTTGACGGTTGTGGCGTTCCTGCCCCCCAACCCCTCATCGGGCCCTCCGGCGACCGTGCTCGGGCTGCACGCCCGGCAGTGGATGGTCGTCGCCGTCGCGCTCGGCTGCTGCTACCTGGTGGTCGCCGCGGTCGCGCTCACCGGCGCCTGGGCCATGCTGAACCGCGAGCCGACCACCGCCGAGCTGCAGCGCGCCGCCGACGCCGAGGTGGCGCGGCGCTGGGAGGCCTGGCCCGCGGGGAGGATCTTCCCCGAACGGGTCGGGTACGACCTCGGCCGCGGCCGGAGCGAGTTCGCCTCCCGCGTCGGCATCGCCGCGCAGGGCACCTGCCAGACCGCCGTCGACCCGGAGATCGCGGCCGTGCTGCGCCGGCACGGCTGCCGCGCCCTGCTCCGCGCCACCTACACCGACCAGTTGCGGGGCGTCGTCGTGACGGTCGGGGTGGCCGCGTTCGCCGACGCCTGGAAGGCCGACCGGGCGTTCAAGGAGCTGCCGACGGCCGCGCTGCCCGACCGGTCCAGCGGGGTGCGGCCCGCGCTGCGGGCTGTCTCGTTTCCTGGTACGGCCGCCGCCCGGTTCATCGACGCCGCCCGGCAGGATCGAACCGCCGACCGCGGCGGCCCGTACGTGTTGCTGACCACCTCGGGCCACGCCGACGGGCGTCCGGCCACCGCCGTCACCAAGGAGCATCCCGGTGATCCCTACGCGCTGGCGCCGCAGGTGGCGCGCGGGATCTCCCGCCCGCTGGCGCAGAAAGCCCTGCCGGACTGCTCTCGGCGCGAGTGGCGGTGCTGACGTGCGGATGAGGAGAGCGGCCGCGGGCGTCGTGCTGGCGCTGCTGGTGGCGGTGCCGTTGCCCGCGCACGCCGACGAGGTCCGCGACCGGCAGCGTCCCATGATGGCGACGCTGGACGTGGAGACCGCGTGGAAGAGCACCCGCGGCTCGGGCGTGACCGTCGCGGTGGTGGACTCGGGCGTGGACGCCGGCCACGCCGACCTCGCCGGCTCGGTGATCAGCGGCCCCAACATGCTGGCGGCCGTCGACGGCGACACCAGGCCGACGCGGATGCACGGCACCGGGATGGCCTCGCTGATCGCCGGGCACGGCCACGGCCCCGGCGGCCGGGACGGCGTCATGGGCATCGCGCCGGAGGCGAAGATCCTGGCGATCCGTGCCCTCGCCGAGCGGGAGGACCCGAGCTACCGGCTGGCCCGCACCTCCGAGCAGGCCGACGACGCGGTGGCGCGGGGCATCCGGTACGCCGCCGACAACGGCGCCGACGTCATCAACCTGTCCCTCGGCAAGAACGACGCGGACCTCCAGGAGCGCGAGGCCATCGGCTACGCCATCGGCAAGGGCGTGGTGGTGGTCTCGGCGGTGGGCAACGACGGCGACAAGCGCGACCGGCTGGACCGCGACGGGTTCGCGCCGTACTCCTACCCGGCCGCGTTCCCGGGCGTGATCGCGGTGGCCGCCACCAACTCCCGGCACGCCCGTGCCGCGTTCTCCAACCGGAACTACTCCGTCGTGGTGTCGGCGCCCGGCTCCGGGCTGCCGGTCGCCGGTCCGGGCGGGGACTACTTCCTGACCGACGGGACGAGCGACTCCTCGGCGCTGGTGTCGGGGATCGCGGCGCTGATCCGCTCGCGCCACCCGAAGCTGCCCCCGACGCTGGTCGCGCAGGCGCTCATCCAGGGCACCCGGCACGGCCCGAGCGGCACCTACGACCCGAACGTGGGCTTCGGCGAGGTCAACGCGGCCCGGGCGCTGACCGCGTCGGACGCGCTGACCACGCCGCGGGCGGGGGCGGCCGGCAAGCCGGCCGGGCAGCGCTTCGGCACGGGCGCCCAGGAGCCGGTGAAGGTGATCCACCGGCCCGCGTGGGTGAGCGCGGTCATCGTGATCGTCACGGTGACCGGTGTCGCGGGCGCGGTCGGGGCCGTCGTGATCGCGGTCATGCTGGCCCGCCGCCATCCGCGGCGGCCGCCGCCCCAGGCCGGTCCCGGCGCGGGGTTCGCACTGGCCGGGCCGGGGGTGTGGGGTGGTCCGCAACCGGGGCTCGGCCGGCCGGGGTTCGGCGGGGTGCCGGCGCGTGCCGAGCCGTGGCCGCCGCCGGATCCGCGGGCGGCCGGACATCCGCGGATGGAGCCGCCGCCTCCCGGCGGGCCCTCCTGACCTGGGACGCCGCGGACTGGCCGGTTCCGGACCCGCCGTTGTGATCATGATGAGACACGGTGCCAGTTGTATCTGGCGACGTGTCCATGACTCCTGATCCGACCGTCCCGCCGCCGCCCGAGCCCCTGCCCGCGCCGGCGTTCCCGGCCGTGTCCCCGCCGCCCGGACGTCCCCGGCGGTCCGCGCGCTCGATCGCGGCGATCGCCGTGCTCGCGCTGCTCGGTGTGGCGGCCGTCGTGGGCGGCGCGGTGCCCGTCGTCGCGGACCTGACCCGCGAGCCGACCGAACGCGAGGTCAGGGCCGCGGGCGAGAAGGAGATCGGCGTCCGCTGGCGCGTCCTGAAGGCGTCCGCGATCTTCCCCGCGCGGCTCGACCATCGCGTCCGGCTGAGGAGCGAGGGCGGCCGGGCGGTCGATCCGCCGGCCTGGAGCGCCCTGCGGGCCGGGATCGCGCCCGCGGCCTCGTGCGCCAGGGCCTTCGACGCGGCGTTCGCGCGCGTCATGGACCGGCACGGCTGCCGTACGGTGCTGCGCGCCACCTACGTCGACGACACCGGCACCCTCGTCGCGACGCTCGGGCTCGCGGTGATGCCCGACGCGGCCCGGGCGCTGCGGGCCGAGAGCGATCTCGGCGCCACGTACAGCCGGGCGGCGCTCGACCGGACCGGGCTCCGGGCGGTGCCGTTCCCGGGGACGGCCGCGGCCGGTTTCGGCGACGCCCGCCGCGCCGCCTTCGGGATCGAGTCCAACGGGACGCCCTACCTGTTCTTCCGGGCGAGCGGCTGGGTCGCCGACCGCGGCAGGCCCGCGCCGGGCGCCGTCGCGGAGAGGTTCGAGTTCGCCCGCACCGGGCTCAACAGCATCGTGGCGATCTTCGCGGCGACCACCGCGGTCTGCGAGCGGGAGGGCGTGCGATGCTGATCCGCCGTCTCTCCGCGGCCTCGGCCGCCGCGGCCCTCCTGCTCGGTCTGCCCCCGCCGCTGACGGGCGCGGCCGAGGCCGCGGCGCCGAAGGACTGGGCCCTGCGGTTCGCGACCGACTTCCTTGAGGCGCAGCGGGTCTCCAAGGGCGAGGGTGTGAAGATCGCGCTGCTGAGCGACGGGGTGACGCCCGGCATGCGGACGCTGTCCGGGGCGCTGGGCAAGGGCCGTGACCTCGTCGGCACGCCCCGGCCCAAGTCCTTCATGGGGACGCTGTCGGCGACCATGCTGGTCGGGAGCGGGCCCACCGCGCGCTCGCCGCTGGGGGTGCGGGGCGTGGTGTCAGACGCCACGCTGCTGCCCGTCCGGGTCTATCCCGCCGAGGAGACGGCGGCGGCGGGGCGCTGGTGGAACGAGGAGGACATCTCCGCGACCGTGGCCCGGGGCATCCGGCACGCCGCCGACCGGGGCGCCCAGGTCATCGCTGTGGAGCCCAGCGTGGACGACGTCGAGGCGTACACCACCACCGGCGGCCTGATCCGTTCGGCGCTCGTCCACGCCGCCGCCAAGGGCGCCGTGGTCGTCGCGGCGGCCCACCCCAAGAACGAGCCCGCGAAGCCCGGCTATCCGGCCGCCGCGGCCGGGGTGCTCGGCGTCGGCGCCACCGACGCGAAGGGGCGCCGCCACAAGAAGTACACCGCCGCCAGCACGGCGGTCGCGGTGTCCGCGCCGGGGATCAAGGTGGCCACGACCGGGCCGGGGGACCGGCCCTACGAGTTCTGGGGGCCTTCGGTGGCCCTGGCCTGGGTGACGGCGGCGGTCACGATGGTCAGGTCGGAGTACCCCAAGCTCACCCCGCCGCAGGTCGTGGAGGCCGTCACCTCGTCCGCCCGGCACCCCAAGGGGGGCGGCCGGTACGACACCGAACTCGGCTACGGGTACCTGAGCGCGATGGGGGCGCTCACCGCGGCGCGCGCGCTCTCGGAGAGGCCCGCCCCGGCGACCGGTGCCGCCGCGCCGTCGGCCGTGAAGGACGCGGCGCACTTCGGGGGCGACGGCCCGCCGGCACCCGTGCGGGCGGTGCCGTACGACCCCGCGATCCTCGGCGGCTTCGGCGGGCTGATCTTCGCGGGCCTGGTCGCGATCGGGGTCGCGCTGGCGCTCGCGCTGCGGCCTCCCCGCCCGGCCCCGGCGCCCGGTGGCGGAGCCGGACAGCGGGGCGTCAGAATCGGCGGGTGCGAGCGGACCCTGATGACTACGCCGAGGCCGTACTGGACGCGGTCGAGCGGATTCCGCCCGGCCGCGTCCTGGCGTACGGCGACATCGCCGAGCTGGTGGGGAGCGGAGGCCCGCGCCAGGTCGGCCGGGTGATGTCCCTGTACGGCGGCGGGGTGCCGTGGTGGCGGGTGATCCGCGCCGACGGCAGCCCGCCGTCCGGGCACGAGGTCGAGGCCCTGGAGGAGTACCGGGTGGAGGGGACCCCGATGCGCCCGGACGGCCGCCGCGTGGACATGCGCCGCGCCCGCTGGGACGGCCGTTCCTGAGCCGTCCGGCCCTGGCTAGGCCAGGCGGCGGCGGTGCAGGGGGAGCGCGGCCAGCATGACGGCCAGGACGATCGCGGGCCCCAGCGCCCCGGCGACGATCGGCGCGGGGCCCATCAGCGCCCCGCCGGCCGCCGCGCCGGCGGCGAGCGCGGCGATCACGGCCGTGCGCAGTCCGGAGGCCGCCGCCGAGCCGATCGCCAGGGCGCCCATCATCGAGGTGAGGGTGCCGGTGACGAACGTGGTGGTGATGCCGTCGGCCGCCAGCGTGCGCGCCGCGGCGGTCTGCACGCCCATCGCGGCCGACGACAGGGCGACGAGCGCGAGCAGGGTGCCGCCCTCGGGACGGGCGCCGGTGGCGATCCAGCCGGCCAGGAACAGCAGCTGCAGGACCAGGTCGGCGGCCAGCGCGCGGGTCACGGCGGGCGGCCAGACCCGCTCGGGGTCGCCGCGCCCGGACATCCGGAAGCCCAGCAGCAGGCCCAGCGCGAACGCGACCGTGGCCGCGCCGCAGCGCGCGAGCTCGGCGCCCGAGCCCTCGCCCGCCGCCATGCCGAACAGGACGATGTTGCCGGTCATGTTGGCGGTGAAGACCTGGTGCATGCCGAGGAAGCCGACGATGTCGATGACCCCGGCGGCGAAGGTCAGGGCGATCAGCAGGGCGGCGCGGGCGCGCCTGGCTCCGCGGCCGGACGGACCCGGTCCGGCCGTTGCGGGCCGGGCCGGGTCCGGGGCGGCGGGGGGCGGGGTCGGAGTGGTGGCGGACGTGGTCAACGGGCTCCTCAGAAGATCGCGATTCCGATCAGGGTGGACACGACGAGGCCCGCGATGACGGGCAGGAACGAGCGGCGCACCAGCTCCAGCGCGGAGACGCGGGCGAAACCGGCCACCGCCAGCAGCGACGACCAGGCGATCAGCACGCCGCCGCCCGCCCAGATGCTCCCCATCTGCCCGATGGCGGCCAGCAGCGCCGGGTCGACGCCCGCGGCCGGGCCGAGCGAGCCGGACAGCGAGCCGGTCAGGGGCAGCCCGGAGAACCCGGAGCCGTCCAGGCCGGTGAGGATGCCGATCAGCAGCAGCCCCAGCCCGACGATGATCCCGTTGTCGGGGATCGCGCCCTCGATCCTGGTCACCAGGTCGAACAGGAAGCCGGGGGCCTTGGCGCCCTCGTCCAGCGCCAGGATCTTCCCCGCGAAGTCGGCGTTGCCGAGGAAGAAGAACCCGGCGATGGGGATCACCACGCCCATCGCCTTCACCGCGAAGACCAGGCCGTCCACGATGTGCTCGGCGCAGGTCTCCAGGCAGCCCCGGCCGTCGCCCATCAGCGCGGCGACCAGGAGCAGCAGGACGGTGGCGCCGCCGACCAGGGCCGCGGCGTCGTTGCCGACGACCTCGGGGACGGCGCCGGTGAACTTGCCGAGCAGCATGTAGCCGACGAGCCCGGCGAGGGTCAGCGGGACCAGCAGCGCGAACAGCTTGGAGCGCCGTACGCGGTCGGCGCCCGCGTCCCCGCCGGAGCCGGAGCCGGGGCCGCCGGCGGACAGGGCGGCGTCGGTCATGGCGTCGCGGCGGGCGGGCCCGCGGTCGAGCACGGCCGTGGCGGCGCCCGCGGCGTCGTCGCGTCCCGCGCCCGCCGAGCCGCCGGAGGCGGTCCTCGCCTCGGCGCCCTCGGCCGCCTTCACCTTCTCGTGGACGGTCTCCGCGGTCTCCGCCGCGGCGCCGGAACCGCCGGAACGGGAGGCGAAGAGGAACAGCCTGCGCCTGACCCGCACCGCCGGCTCCACCGTGCCCGTCTCCCAGGCCACCAGGTGCCGGACGTCGGGCTCCCGGAACTCCCGGCGCTGCATCACGTACACCAGCGCCAGCGCCACCGCGCCCGTGATCAGCGACAGGACCATGGCGCGGTCGGCGACCTCGGTGGTGCCCACGCCCGCGGCCTTGGCCGACAGCCCGGGGGCGACCTGGATGACGTAGTCGCTGGACAGCGCCATGCCCTGCCCGGCGATGGCGATCGCCAGCGCGGCGGCGACCGGCGGCAGCCCGGCGGAGATCGCGGCCGGCAGCAGCACCGCGCCGATCAGCGGCACCGCCGGGGTCGGCCAGAAGAACAGGCTGATCAGGTAGGTCATCCCGGCGATCACCCAGAACGAGGAGTGCCCGCTGCGCATCACGTGCCGGAACGGCTCCACCATCCGGCGGTCGGCGCCCAGCGCGCGCAGCGCCCCGAGCAGCGCGGTGACCAGCGCGATGATCAGGAAGATGTTGAACAGCTCGGAGGCCGCGGTGAGGCTGGCGTTGAACAGCGACTGGAGTGCCGTCACCGGGTTCCCGGTGTAGGCGAGCGCGGTGCAGAAGGTGGCCGCGATCGCGGGGACCACCACGTTCCTGCGAGCGATCATGACCGCGATGATCAGTACGATCCCGGACAGAAAGACCCAGTGGGCGGCGCCGATCTCCACGCCACCACCTCCTTGTCGACCTCGGGGACGAGGCGAGGCTCGCGAGTGGTTGCAGAGAATCTGCTGGATGGCCCGTCGATGAACAATGAGGAACGTGCACAGCCCGGCCGTGGTCGTTTTGTGCATCGTGCCGGGCGGGCCGCCGACCGAACGGCTCGGCGCCGCCCGATGTGCGCACTGCCCAAGGAAGGGCGCTGATCTTCGGCATTCGGTCCATGTCGGACGCCCCGACCCGGCCCTGACACTGGGGTCATGCCAGCAGAACCAGCAGTGCCGGCGGCCGAGGCGGCCGAAGGACGGGATGCGGCGGCGCGCGCCCTGGCGGGGGAGTTCGGCTGCCAGGGGCGCGGCCCCACGGTCGGGACCGGCGGGATGGCCGCCTCGAGCCACCCGGCGGTGAGCCGGATCGGCGTGGACGTCCTGGAAGCGGGCGGCAACGCCGTGGACGCGGCCCTGGCGATGGCCGCCGCGTCCTGGCTCGCGCTGCCGGGGCAGTGCGGGATCGGCGGTGACGCGTTCGTCCTGCTGCGGCGTCCGGACGGCACCGTCACCGCGTTCGGCGGCAGCGGGTTCGGCCCGGACGGCGGCGACCCCGGTTTCTACCGGGAGCGCGGCCTGGACGCCGTGCCGCTGGAGGGGCCGCTGGCCGTCGCCGTCCCCGGGGCGGTGGCCGCGCTGGCCGCGCTGCACGCCGACGCGGCCTCCTGGGGCCTGCCCCGCCTCTGGGAGCCCGCCGCGCGGATGGCGGAGCGGGGGCTGCCCTGCACCTACAAGACGCGGGACGACGTCGTCGAACGCCGCGCGGCGCTGTCCCGCGACCCCGGCACGGCGGCCGTCTACCTTCCCGGCGGCGCCCCGCCCCGCGTCGGCGCCCCGCTGCGGCAGCCCGAATTGGCCGCCACCCTCCGCCGCGTCGCCGCCGACCCCGCCTCCTTCTACACGGGCGAGACGGCCGAGCGGGCCGTGTCCTCGCTGGCGGGCGCGGGCGCGCCGTTCAGCGGCGGGGAGTGGGCGGCGACCGGTGAGGCGCTGGTCGGTGACGCCCTGACCTGCGCTTACCAGGGGGTCACCGTCCACCAGACGCCGCCGCCCACGCCCGGCTGGATGATGCTGCAGCAGGCCCTCCTCAACGACGGCGTCCTCGCCGGGCTGCCGTGGCTGTCGGCGGAGGCCGTGCACCGGGCGGCGGGTGCGGCGCGGCTGGCGTTCGCCGACCGGTTCGCCGGCTGCGGGTCCGAGAACGACCACTGGAAGAGCCTGCTCACCGCGGACGCCGTCGCCGCCGCGCGCGCCCGGCTCGACGCCGGCGACCCGCCCGCGCCCGCGACCCCGGCCGTCCCGGTCGACGGCGACACCACCTCGATGGTCGTGGTGGACGGCGACGGCACGGCGGTGAGCCTGATCCACTCGCTGGCGTTCACCTTCGGCGCCCGCGTGTCGGTGCCCGGCACCGGCATCGTGCTCAACAACCGGCTCGGCCGGGGCGCGTACCTGATCGACGGCCATCCCAACGAGGTCCGCCCGCGCCGCCGCCCCCTGCACACCCTCAACGCGTGGCTGGTCACCGGCCGGGACGGGGCGCTGCGGCACGTCGGCAACACGCCGGGCGGCGACGGCCAGGTCCAGTGGAACGCGCAGCTGCTGTCGCACCTGCTGGACCACGGCCTCGACCCGGCCACGGCGGTGGCCGCGCCCCGCTTCACCGTGCACCCCGGCAGCGACGCCGACGTGATCGGGCAGCCGCCGGAGCTGCGCTGCGAGTCCCGCCTCGGCCGCGCCCGCCTCGATGCGCTGCGCGCGCTGGGGCACGACGTCCGGGTCCAGGGGCCGTGGGCGGCGGGCGGCAGCGCCCAGATCATCTCGGTGGACGCGGACACGGGCGCGCTGCTCGGCGCGTCCGACCCAAGGCAGGACGGAGTGGCCCTCGGTGTCCAGTGAGAAGGCGGGGCTGCCGGACGCGCCCCGTCCCCAGGGCGACTACGTGCCCGCCGTCATCGCCCCCTGCGATCCCGGCCTTCACCTCGTGACGAGTGCGGGCATGACCCCGCGACGCGACGGGACGCTCACCGTCACCGGCCTGGTCGGCCGCGACGTGGACCTGACCGCCGCCCGCGACGCGGCCGGGCTCGCCGCCCGCAACGCGGTCTCCGCCGTCGCCGCAGCGGCCGGCGGGCCCGAACGGATCCGCACCTGGCTGCGCATGACCGTGTACGTCGCCTGCGACGACGGCGTCACCGAGCTGTCGGCCGTCGCCGACGGCGCGTCCGCCGCGCTGGCGGAGCTGACCCCGGACGCGGCGCTGCCCGCCCGCAGCGCCATCGGCGTGCGGGCGCTGCCCGGCGGCGCCCCCGTCGAGGTCGAGCTGACCGCGCTCGCCCTCGTCCCGCAGACAGCCGCTCCACAGGAAAGCGAGGACCGCTGAGCATGCAGACCCGACCACCGCACGCCGGGCTGAACTTCGTCGCGGGGGAGTGGGCGCCCGCCGCCGGCGGCCGCGCCTTCGCCCGCCGCAACCCCGCCGACCGCGACGACCTGGTCGGCGAGTTCCCCGAGTCGTCGGCGGCCGACATGACCGCCGCGATCGGCGCCGTGGCCGAAGGCGCCGCCGAATGGGCCGCCGCCCCCGCCGAGCGCCGCGCCGGGGTGCTGGAGGCGGCCGCGAACTGGCTGGAGGAACGGGCCGGGGACCTCACCGAGGAACTGGTCCGGGAGGAGGGCAAGACCCGGGCCGAGGCCGCCATGGAGACCGGCCGCACCCCCAAGAACCTGCGCTTCTACGCGGCCGAGGCGCTGCGCATCACCGGCACGTCCTACCCCGCCGATGACGGCGGCCTGGTCTACACGCGCCGCGAGCCGGTCGGCGTGGTCGGCGCCATCACGCCGTGGAACTTCCCGCTGAACATCCCGTCCCGCAAGCTCGGGCCGGCGCTGGCGGCCGGCAACGGCGTGGTCTTCAAGCCGTCACCGGTCACGCCCCTGCTCGCGCAGCGGCTGGTGGAGGCGCTGCTCGCGGGCGGGCTGCCGCCGCGCGCCATCGCCCTCGTCCACGGCGGCGCCGAACCCGGTGCCGCGCTCGCCGCCGATCCCCGCGTGGGCGCGGTGACGTTCACCGGGTCGACCGCGACCGGACGCGCGATCCACGCGGACGTCGGCCCGTCCCGCCGCAGCCAGCTGGAGATGGGCGGGAAGAACCCGGTCATCGTCCTGGACGACGCCGACCTCGACCGCGCCGCGCAGATCATCGTCAAGGGCGCGTACGGGCTGAGCGGCCAGGCGTGCACCGGGACCAGCCGTGTCATCGCGCACGAGGCCGTCCACGACGCCCTGCTGGAGCGCGTGGTCCGCCTCGCCGAGTCCCGGACGGTCGGCAACGGCCTGCACGAGGGCGTCGACATGGGGCCGCTGGCCGCCGACTTCCAGCTCCGCAAGGTCCTGGAGTACGTCCGGATCGGCGAGGAGGAGGGCGCCAAGCTCCTCACCGGCGGCCGCCGCCTCGACGACGAGTCCGGCTTCTTCGTGACCCCGGCCGTGTTCGCCGGCGTCACCCCGGGCATGCGGATCGCCCGGGAGGAGATCTTCGGGCCGGTGCTCGCCTTCCAGCGCGCCGCGGACCTGGACGAGGCGATCGCGCTCGCCGACGACACCGAATACGGCCTTTCCGCCGGCATCGTCACCCGCGACCTGGACCGCGCCCTCGCCTTCGCCCGGCGCGTCCGCAGCGGCCTGGTCAAGGTCAACCAGCCGACCTCCGGAATGGCGATGACGGTGCCGTTCGGGGGCCTCAAGGAATCCAGCACGCAGACATTCAAAGAGCAGGCGGGCGACTCGATGATGCTCTTCTACACGCAGGAGAAGAGCGTCTACATCTCCCCCTGAGCAGCGGCTACAGGGTGCACACTGCACACGCGACGGCCCCGGTGCTGTGCGTTCCGGCCATGGCGGACCGGGCCGGCGCCCACCTAACTTCGAAAGACGGATGGAAAGGAGCCCGAAAATGGCGGAACTGCTCTCCAAGGACGATTTCCGTAAGGAACTCGAGAATGCCATCAAGGGGCGGGAGGCGAAGAACGCCTCGTTCAGCCGCGCCTGGGCCGAGGGCGAGCTGAAGCGCGAGCACTTCGCCCGCTGGGCGGAGAACCACTACCACTACGTGGGCCCGTTCGCCGACTACCTCGCCCACGTCTACGCCAACACCCCCGACGAGTTCACCGCGGCCAAGGACTTCACGCTCCAGAACATGTACGAGGAGGAGCTGGCCGACATCCGGCACACCGACCTGCTCATCCGGTTCGCCGAGGCGTGCGGGACCACCAAGGAGCGGGTCGAGGACCCCTCCAACATGAACGCCATCACCCGGGGCCTCCAGGCGTGGTGCTACGCGGTCGCGATGCGCGAGCACTTCGTGGTCGCGACCGCCGCGCTGGTGGTCGGGCTGGAGTCGCAGGTGCCGAGCATCTACAAGAAGCAGATCGTGCCGCTGCGCGAGGTGTACGGGTTCACCGAGGACGAGATCGAGTTCTTCGACCTGCACATCACCTCGGACGTGGTGCACGGCGAGCGCGGCTACCAGATCGTCCTGGACCACGCCGACACCCCGGAACTCCAGCAGCGCTCCCTGCTGCTGTGCCGGTGGGGCGCTGAGATGCGCTTCTCCTACACCCAGGGCCTCTACGACACCTACGTCAAGCCCGACCTGGTCGGCAGCCCCGCCTGACCCGGGCCGCCTGACCCGGACGGGGCCCCGGGAGGCGGCGGGCGATGAGGCACGGCGCCCGCCCGCCGCCGCCCGGCGGCCCCACGAGCGATCGAGGAGTGAGATGACGACGACGGACCAGTGGGTGGAGGCCGCGCGCCTGGCGGACGTGCGCCGCCGCAAGCGGCTCGCGGTCACCGTCGCCGGGCGGGACATCGCGCTGTTCCTGGTCGGCGAGACCGTGTACGCGCTGGACGACGTCTGCGTGCACAAGCAGCGCCGGCTGACCAGGGGGACGCTGCTGTACGGCCGGGTGATCTGCCCCGGCCACCAGTGGAAGATCGACCCGGCGACCGGCGAGATCGAGGACCGCGAGGAGTGCCAGCCCACCTACCCCGTGCGGGTGGAGGCCGGAGTCGTCTACGTCGACCCGGGCGCGCGGGTGCCGGCCGCGCCGGCCGCCGCGGCCGTCCCGGACGAGGAGCTGTGATGATCGAGTCCGTCATCGTCGCGGGGGCCGGGCAGACCGCCGCGGTCGCCGCCCGCACCCTGCGCCGCCGCGGCTTCGACGGCCGGCTGACGCTGGTCGGCGAGGAGCCGGAGGCGCCCTACCAGCGGCCGCCGCTGTCGAAGGAGTACCTGACCGGCGACCAGGACCGCGACGAGCTGTGCCTGCTGACCCCGGAGTGGTGCGCGTCCAACGCCGTGGAGCTGCGCCTGGGGACGCGGGTCACCGCGATCCGGGCCGGCGGCCGCGCGGTCGAGTACGCCGACGGCTCCGCCGAGACGGCCGGGGCGGTGCTGATCGCGACCGGCGGGCGGCCCCGGCGGCTGCCGGGCGTGGAGGGCGAGCGGGTCCGCTACCTGCGCACCCTCGCCGACGCCGAACGGCTGCGCGCCGAGCTGCGGCCGGGCACCCGGGTCATCGTGATCGGCGCCGGGTTCATCGGCTCCGAGGTCGCCTCGACGGCGCGCGGGCTGGGCGCCGAGGTCACCGTGATCGAGCAGGCCGGGCAGCCGCTGGGACGGGCGCTCGGCGAACTGATGGGCGACGCGCTGGCCGCGCTGCAGCGCGCCGCCGGGGTGGACCTGCGGACGGGCGAGAAGGTCGAGTCGTACCGGGAGACCGCGACCGCCGCCGTGGTCACCACCAGCGGCGGCGCGACCGTCGAGGGCGAGGTGGTCGTGGTCGGCGCCGGCATGGTGCCCAACGCCGAGCCGGCCGCCGGACCCGGCTCGGCGGTCGAGATCGCCGGGGACGGCGGGATCGTGGTGGACGAGTACTGCCGCACCGGCCAGGAGGGCGTGTTCGCCGCCGGGGACGTGACCAGCTTCCACCACCCGCTGTTCGGCCGCCGGATCCGCGCCGAGCACTTCGACAACGCCAACGCGCAGGGTATGGCCGCCGCCAAGAACATCCTCGGCAGGCGGACCGCGCACGCCGCGTCCCCCTGGTTCTGGTCCGACCAGTTCGACCGGAACCTCCAGTTCACCGGGTTCACCGGCGACGCGGACCGGATGGTGGTGCGGGGTCGGCTGGAGGACTTCGACTTCGTCGCGTTCTACCTGGCCGGGGGCGTGCTGCGGGCCGCGTTCGGCGCCGACCGCGGCGGCGAGGTGGCCGTCGCGCGGGAGCTGATCGGCGCCCGCCTCGCCCCCGACCCGGACGTCCTGCGCGACGAGGACGCCGACCTGACCGACCTGCTGAGCTAGCTGAGGGGGCTTATCCGATGGAGACTGCGGAGGACGTCGAGTACCACTATGTGGCCCGGTCGGGCCAGGTGCCCGAGGGGGTGGTGCGGCGCTTCTTCGTCGGGGACGACGAGGCCGAGATCGCCGTGGCGCGGTCCGAGGGCGTCGTGCACGCGATGTCGAACTACTGCACCCACCTGGACTGCCTGCTGTCGTCCGGGCGGGTCACCGAGGACGGGCTGCTGTGCTCGTGCCACGGCAGCGTGTTCGACTACGCCGACGGCGAGCCGATCACGCCGCCCGCCACCAGGGCGGTGGCCGTCTATCCGATCAAGGAGGCGGACGGGAAGATCTGGGTGGCGATCCCGCCGGGCACCGAGCGGCCCGGCCCGCGACGGCGGCGGCAGGGTGTCGAGCGATGACCTGACCGGCGGGGGCGGCGGGGCCGGGCGGTGGGCGGCGCTGGTCCCGCTGCTGCTCGGCACGTTCACCGGCACCGTCGCCAACACCATCGTGAACGTCCCGCTGAGCCTGATCCTGGACGATCTGGGCGTGCCGGTGTCGGCGGGCTCGCTGCTGGTGATCGCGTTCACGGTCACGTTCGCGGTGCTGCTGCCGATCTCCGGCTGGCTCGGCGACCGGTACGGCCACCGCCGGGTGTTCACGGCGGCGACGGCGGTGCTGGGCGCGGCCTCGGCGGCCGCCGCGCTCGCCCCCGACCTGACCTCGCTGGTGGCGGTGCGGGCCGTGCAGGGCGCCGCGACCGCCGCGATGCTGCCGACCGTGATGTCGCTGATCGCGGCGCTGTTCGACGGCGCGCGGCGGGGCCGGGCGCTGGCGCTGTGGGCGGCGGTGAACGGCATCGGGCAGGCGGCCGGGCCCGCGCTGGGCGGCGGCCTGGCCACCTGGGCCGGGTGGCGCGCGGTGTTCTGGCCGATCGTGCCGCTGGGGCTGGCCGCCGCCGCGGTCGCGGTACGGCTCGTGCCGCGCGACCGGCCCCGCAGCGTCCCGCTCGACTGGCGGGGCGCGTCGCTGCTGACCCTCGCCGCCGGGCTGGCGCTCGGGGCCGCGTCCGCGGTCGCGCCGCTCGGCGCCGCGTCCCCGGTGGTGTGGCTGGGGGCGCTGGCGGGCGCGCTGGCGGCCGTGGCGTTCCTGTTCGCCGAACGGGGACGGGCCGACGCGTTCCTGCCGCCCCGCCTGCTGCTGGAGATCCGCTACCTGCGGTCGTGCCTGACCGTGCTGGCGCAGATGTTCTGCCTGGGCGCGACGCTGCTCGGCGTCCCCCTCTACCTGACGACCGTGCGGCGCACGGAGACGCTGACGGCGGGGGCGCTGCTGCTGTGCCTGCCGCTCGCGATGTCGGTGTTGGCGCCGGTCGTCGGCGTCCTCATGGAGCGGCTCGGCGCCCGTCCGGTGCTGCGGTGCGGGCTGGTCCTGCTGGTGGCGGGGCAGTCGGGGGTGGCGGCCGTGCTCACCGGGCACGGCGGCGTGCCGGGGCTGCTGGCGGCGCTCCTGCTGACCGGCGCGGGCGTGGCCCTGGTGCAGACGCCCGCGGCCACCGGCGCGACCCGTTCCGAGGCGGGCCGGTACGGGGCGGGCCTGGGCCTGTTCAACCTGGTGCGCTTCGGCGGGTCGGCGCTGGGCGCGGCCTGGGTGGCGGCGGTGCTGGACCGCTCGCCCGCGTTCGGCGCCGTCTTCGTCGGCTGCGCCGCCATCGCCGCACTCGGCCTGCTGTCCTCCTTCACCGGCCCGGACCCCGCCCGCTAGCGGCGTTCGGCGGGCGGGGTCAGCTCGTCGGCGAGCGTCTGGGTGACCGAGCTCAGCGTCTCGATGTGGTGCGCGAGCCAGAACATGAACTGCGCGTCGGCCGTGCGGATGTCCATGCGCAGCGCCCGCGACGCACGGTCGAGCTTGTAGAGCATCGTGTTGCGGTGCAGGGTGAGGGAGCGGGCCGCGGCGTTCAGGTTCCCCGCGTTCCTGATGTAGGCCAGCACGATCGGCTCCAGGTCGCCGCCGCCCGCCTGCCGCAGCGGCGCCAGCGTCTCCGCCGCGAACGCCTGCCCCTCCGCGCTGCCCGCGACCTCCTTGAGCGCCGCGAACACCCGCAGGTCGTCGTACCCGCACACGCGGTCGGCGTCGGTGTGCCACGACAGGCCCATCGCCAGCCGCGCCTCGTAGTAGCCGGTCGCCACGCCCGCCGCGCCCTTGCCCGGACGGCCGTGCGTCACCCGCAGGTCCTCGCCCAGCGACGGCAGCAGCCGGCGCCGCAGCCGCTGCGCGAACCGGCCCGCCTCCTGCCGCTCGCGCAGCGGGTCGCCGCACGCCGCCAGCTGCCGGATCACCACGATCGTGGAGCCGATCGAGGCGGTCAGCGTGCTGCCGTCCGGCTCCATCGCCTGCGCGATCCGGGTCGCGGTCAGCTTGTGCCGCAGGTAGTCGCGGCCCACCGGCAGCAGCGCGGACGCCGACACCACGTGCACCGCGAACGTCCCGGACACGTCGAAGCCGTGGTGCCGGGCGCGGGCGCCCAGCTCGTGCGGGTCGGCGAACCGGCCGTGCACCAGCGCCTCGACGAAGTCGCCGCGGGCCCGCTCCTCGGCCGCCCGCACCGACCGCTGCCGCAGCATCTCCGAACCGGTCAGCGTCGCGCCGTGCTCGGCGATCACCCGGTGCTGGGCGAGGTCGTGGTCGTCGGGCGGGAACGCGCGCTCCAGCAGCACCAGCCGCCCGTACGGCTCCCCGCCGACGATGATCGGGGCGAGCAGCGCCCGGACCGGGTCGCCGTCCGGGGACGGCCGCAGGTCCAGCTCCACCGGATGCCCGCCCGCCGCACCGCCCGCCGCGCCCGGTGCCTCGGGGCCGCCGGGGACGGGGCCCGGCTCCGCGGCCGGCTCCGGGACGGCGGGCAGGGCGGCGGCGATCCCGTCCGGGTCGGTCGCGGTGCCGCCCGGCGGCTGCTCCCAGGCCAGGCGCTCGCCGTCCTCGTCCAGGATCAGCACCGGGCAGCGCGACAGGTTGGCGATCGCGTGCGCCATCGCCGGGATCCCCGACCCCTGCGCCAGCACGTCGGCGAGGGCGCGGTGCACCCGCGCGCCGTACTCCAGCACGTGCGAGGTCTGCGCCAGCGCCTTCTGCCCCACCAGCCGGCTCACCGCCCGGTAGTCGGCCTCCTCGCGCAGCGCCAGCAGCGGCACCCGGGCCCGGTCGGCGGCCCGCGCCGCGGCCTTCAGATCGCACCGGGTGCCCGGCTGCTGCCAGGCCAGCAGCGCCGCGGCGCCGCGCCGGGACAGCTCGTGGATCAGCGCGATCGCCTCGTCCGCCGCGGCCAGCATGGTCGCGGGCAGGTGGACGGCGATGCCGCCGAGGTCGGCCGAGCCGACCTGCCCCTCGGCGTAGCGGCGGGTCTCCGACAGCGGCAGGCACCAGGAGACCCGGCGGTCCAGCCCGGCCGCGCCCGCGACCAGCCCGCCGCGCAGCAGCGGCTCGGCGAGCAGCGCGCCCACCGTGACCCGGCCGTCGGCGTCGCTGTCGGGGGCGGCGTCGTGCCCGGTGTCCGGGGAGGGGGAGTCGATGATGTCCACGTGCTGATGTGCCATGTGCCCACATCCTGTCCCGATGGTTCGGCAGAGTGTACATAGTCCGGTTCGCCGGGGTCCCGGAGACTGACTGCCGTGACCGCCGGAGGGGACGGGCGGGGCCAGGGAGGGCCTTCCTTTTCTCCGCAGCCTCCATTCTGCGGCACGAAATCGAATCGAGCAATACCTGAATTGCGGATAAAAATGCGGCCGGCGGTCGCGGATCCGCAATTCTCTGGATTGCCTGAACGGGAACAGGAGGACGAATGCAGACCGTTCATCGGCTGACCCTGGAGGACGCCCTGGTGCTGCTGGAGGCGGCCGAGGCGGAGGCGGAGCGGATCGGGGTCAAGGAGACGATCTGCATCGCCGACGACGGCGCCCACCCCATCGCCCTGCACCGGATGACCGGGGCCCGGCTGACCGGGGTGGAGATCGCGATCGCCAAGGCGTTCACCGCCGCCGGACACCAGCGCGACACCCACAAGTTCAACGAGCCGCCGGACGGGCCCGCGCTGCCGGGCAACGAGGCGTTCGGGATCAACCAGATGCACCCCGGCAAGTTCGCCATCTTCGTGGGCGGCTTCCCGATCGTGTACGAGGGCCGGGTGATCGGCGCGGTCGGGGTCAGCGGCGGCAACGGCGAGCAGGACAAGGCGGTCGGGGCGGCCGCGCTGCGCGCCTTCGAGGAGAAGGTCGCGCCGCGTACCGCGCCCTGACCGGCGGGCGATGCATGGGGGACGCGGAGCGGGGTAGGCGCGATCCGGACGTAACCGGCAAGAGGGGGCAATCTTCCGGTCACGTCCGGACCATGCCGCCGACGATCAGGAGCACCCATGGCCGCGTCTCCCGCCGCCTCCCCCGACCAGGGGACCGAGGGCACCGAGCACTCCGGGCAGCGCATCCGCCGCCGCCTCGAGCGGCTCATCGGGATCGCGGCCACCGAGGGCAACGAGGTGCTGCCGCTGCGCAACGGCGACCGGATCTTCCCCGCGATGCTGGAGGCGATCGGCCGCGCCGAGCGCACCATCGACATGATGACCTACGTCTACTGGCGCGGCGACATCGCCCGCCGGTTCGCCGACGCGCTCGGCGAGCGCGCCCGCGCCGGGGTGCGGGTCCGGCTGCTCCTCGACGGGATCGGCTGCCATCCCATCGAGAAGGACCTGGTCGACCGGATGAGCGCGGACGGCGTCACCGTGGCGTGGTTCCGCAAGCCGCCCTACCTCTCGCCGTTCAAGCAGAACCACCGCTGCCACCGCAAGGTGCTGGTGGTGGACGAGGGCACCGCGTTCACCGGCGGCGTCGGCATCGCCGAGGAGTGGTGCGGCGACGCCCGCGACGAGAACGAGTGGCGCGACACCCACGTCCGGGTGCGCGGGCCCGCCGTGGACGGCGTCGCCGCCGCGTTCGCGCAGGGCTGGGCCGAGTGCCACGACGAGCTGTTCGACGAGCGCGACCGCTTCGGCGGGCACGAGCCCGCGGGCGACGCGGTCGTGCAGGTCGTGCGCGGCTCGGCGAGCCTGGGCTGGCAGGACATGCAGACCCTGATGCGGGTGGTGCTGGAGTCGGCCGAGGAGCGGGTCCGGGTGTCCACCGCCTACTTCGCCCCCGACCGTTACTTCACCGAACTGCTGGGACGCACCGCCCGCCGCGGCGTGGAGATCGAGATCCTGCTGCCCGGCCCGCGGATCGACAAGCGGGTCTCGCTGCTGGGCGGCCAGCAGCACTACGAGCGGCTGCTGGCCGACGGGGTCCGCATCTGGCAGTTCCAGCCGACGATGCTGCACACCAAGGTGCTCACCGTCGACCGGGCCGTGTCGCTGGTCGGGTCCACCAACATCAACCGCCGCTCGATGGACCACGACGAGGAGATCATGCTGGCGGTCGTCGACCGCGACTTCACCGCCGCGCTGGACGGGCATTTCGACGACGACCTCCGGCGCAGCGAGGAGATCCGCGAATGGCGCTGGAAGAAGCGGTCGAGGCTGCAGCGCGCCGCGGAAGTGTCCATCCTCCCCATCCGCAGATTCCTCTGAACGAGGCCGATCAGCCCCCGCGCGAGCGCGTTACCTGCCCGGTGAGGCGATGCCGAAGGCGAGCCTCACCGGGCAGATCGCGAAGCGATGCCGCGCTCGCCCAGAAACCCGGTCAGGGTGCGAGCCGCTAGGCGAGTGCCCTGGGCCGGGGTTCAAGAAAGCACAGCTTCCACGGCCGCCGCCGCGGCCAGCACCAGCGCGTCGGCGTGCCGCCGCCCGACGATCTGCAGCCCGACGGGCGCGCCGCCGGCCCGTCCCGCCGGGACCGACACCGCCGGATGCCCCGACAGGTTGAACGGGAACGTCACCGCCAGCGCGCCCCAGTGGTCCACCGGACGGCCCGCGATCTCGGCCGGCATCGGGCCCTCGGCGGGGAACGCCGGGACCTGCGTGGCCGGGGTCAGCAGCAGGTCGAAGCGGTCGAACGCCTCCGCCAGCGCGGCCACCAGCCGGGCCCGGGTCTGGTGCGCGTCCACCAGCGCGTCGGCGTCCAGGGCCGCCGCGGCGTCGCCGTACCCGCGCACCGTGGGGTGGACGGATCCGAGCCTCCCGGGCGGCGCGGCGCGCAACTCGGAGTGCACGTCCGGCACCGACAGCGTCCGGTACGCGGCGCCGCACGCCGCTTCCAGGCGCAGGTCGGCCGGGACGCGCCGCACGCCCGCGCCCGCGATGAACTTCTCCGCCGCCGCCTCCACCACGGCCGCCACCTCGGGGTCGCACGGCGCGTTGCCGAGGTCGGGCGTCCACGCCACCCGCAGTCCCCGCAGGCCGGCCGGGCGCAGCGCGTCCTCGAACGGCTCGGACGGCGCGGGCAGCGAGGACCGGTCGTACTCGTCGGACCCGCACACGCAGTCCAGGAGGCGGGCGGTGTCCCGGACCGTGCGGGTCAGGACGCCGTAGTGGTCGTTCTCGGCCGTCCCCCAGTGGTACGGCCCGCGCGGGACCCGCCCGTAGGTGCCCTTGAACCCGACGAGCCCGCAGTACGACGCCGGGATGCGCAGCGAGCCCGCGCCGTCCGTGCCGGTCGCGACGGGCACCATCCCGGCCGCGACCGCGGCGGCCGACCCGCCGCTCGACCCGCCAGGGGTCAGGTCGCGGTTCCACGGGTTGCGCGTCACGCCGTGCAGCGCGGACGCGGTGAACGATGCCCGCCCGAACTCCGGCGACGCGGTCGCCCCGATCGGGATCGCCCCGGCCGCCACCGCCCGCGCCACCAGCGTGGACGTGTGGCCGGCGATCCGGTCGGCGTGCAGCGCGCTGCCCATCGCGAACGGCCAGCCCGCCACCGCGTGCAGTTCCTTCACGCCCAGCGGCACCCCGGCCAGCGGCCCGGGATCGTCGCCGCGCGCCACGCTCTCGTCGATCTCGCGGGCGCGGGCGAGCGCGCCGTCGGCGTCGATGTGGACGAACGCGCCCAGGTCGCCGTCCAGCTCCGCGATGCGCGCGAGCGCCTCCGCCACCGCCTCCCGGGCCGCCAGCTCGCCCGACCTGACCAGCGCCGCCGTCTCGACGACGGTCCGCGGCGCGGCCGGGCTCACAGCACCACCGTCGCGATCGCCGTGGCCACCACCAGCCCGGTCACCACCGGGACGAACAGCCGCCGGGCCAGATCGACCACCGAGACCCCGGTGAGCCCGGCCACCACGATCAGCGAGGACCAGATGACCAGCGTGCCGCCGCCGGTCCAGCTGGCGCCGTTCTGCGCGATCGCGGCCAGCGTCGCCACGTCCGCGCCCGATCCGTCGCCCAGCGAGGAGGCCAGCGACCCGGTGAACGGCAGTCCCGGCCAGCCGTTGCCGTCGAGCCCGATCACCATCCCGACCAGCAGCATCGCGAACGAGGCGAACACCGGGACCTGCGGGATGTGCGGCTGGACGTGCGCGATCGCGTCCAGCAGGAACGCGGGCGCCTTGGCGCCCTCGGGCAGGCCCAGGATGTCGCCGGAGTAGTCGGAGAGGCCGACGTAGACGAACCCCGCGACCGGGATCACCATCCCCATGGTGCGGAACGAGAACGCGATGCCCTCGGTGAAGTGCCCGCCGACGTCCTCCAGCCAGCCCTTCCGGTTCGCGACCAGCGCGATCGCCACGAGCGCGAGGGCGGCGGTGCCGCCGACCAGCGGGGCGCCCATCCCGTCGTCGATGTTCGGCACGAGGGAGGTGAACCGGCCGAGCAGCATGAACACCAGCAGCGCCGCGAACAGCACCGGCACCGCGACCGCCACGATCCGCGCCTTGGACGAGGCCGCCGCCGGCTCGTCCTTGCCGCCGGAGGAGGCGGTGGTCAGCGTGGCCGTCCCGCTCCCGCCGCCGGTCTCCGCGGCGGCGCCGCCCGCACGCTGCCCCGCGGTGCCGGTGTGGACCGTTCCGACGTGGTGCGCGGTGGCGGCCTCGGACACCGGCAGGACGACGGCCGCGGAGGCGATCGGGTCGAGCATCCTGGTGCGCACGTCGCGAAGGTACGCCACGGCCAGCGCCACCACCCCGGCGACCAGCGAGATCACCATCGCCCGGTCGGCGATCAGCCCGGCCGGGACGTCGGCGCCCTCGGCGGACAGACCCGGCGCCACCCCCATGATGTAGTCCGAGCTGAGCGCCATGCCCTGCCCGGTGATGGCGATCGCCAGCGCCGCCCCGAACGGCGCCAGCCCCGCCCGCACCGCCGCGGGCAGCAGGATCGCCGCGATCAGCGGCAGCACCGGCGTGGGCCAGAACGACAGCGACAGCAGGTACGTCACCACCGCCAGCACCACGTAGGAGACGTGCCCGTTGCGGAACAGCCGGCCCAGCGGCCGGATCATGACCGCGTCCGCGCCCAGCCCCCGCATCGCCCCCAGCATGGCCGTGACCAGCGCGATGATGATGAAGACCGGCAGCAGCTCGCGGGTGCCGACGATCGCGGCGTTGAAGACCGATCCGAGCCCGGTGGTGACGCTGCCGCCGTAGGCCAGCCCGGTGAGGAAGGTCGCGACGACGGCGGGCGCGATGACGTTCTTCTTCGCCACCACGGTGGCGATGAGCACGGCCAGGCCGAGCAGGTAGATCCAGTGGGCAGCGGACAACGCGTCACCATCCATTGCGGGGAAGGGCTGGCAGGGGAAGGCTTACAGGGGCGGCTGGTAGGCTCTGTTAAACGTTGATTTCGGGGTTGTTACGGGATCCGTCCGAGGGGGCCCGGCGGTTCCAGAGACTCTGTCCGATCGGTTATCGACGGACAATGAGAAAAGCGCACACCCGGCCCTGTGAGGCTTTGTGCAAGGTGCCGGATGACATTTCCGCCGCATTCCGATAGGTCTTCCGCAGGCCCGGTGCGCGCCCGCGCCGTGATGCTCCGTCCTACTCCGTGGCGTCCGTCACGTCCAGTCGCGTCCCGTCACGGGATGCCCACGGACCGTGCCGGCGGCGGCGCCGCGGCGCTCACGTCCCGTGATCGTGTGCGGTCTCATCCGCGACATGCGGCGGATGTGGTCAGAGCAGCCCCGGTGATCTGCTCCAATGAAATGTTGTGCCACCAGCCTCCTACCGTCTCGTGCGCCGCGCGGGTCCCGCGCGGGCCGTCCCGCCGGTGCTCGACGAGCGGCAGCGGCGGGTGGTCGAGCATGCCGGCGGCCCGCTGCTGGTGCTGGCCGGGCCGGGCACCGGCAAGACGACCACGATCGTGGAGGCGGTGGCCGACCGCATCGACGAGCGCGGCACCGACCCGGAGCGGGTGCTGGTCCTCACCTTCAGCCGCAAGGCGGCGGGGGAGTTGCGCGAGCGCATCACCGGGCGGCTGCGCCGCACCACCCGCACGCCGCTGGCGCTGACCTTCCACGGCTACGCCTACGCGCTGCTGCGCCGCGACGCCGTCCTGAACGAGGAGCCCCCGCCGCGGCTGCTGTCGGGCCCCGAGCAGCTGCTGGAGGTGCGGCGGCTGCTGGAGGGCGAGCTGGCCGACGGGGCGCGGGACTGGCCCGAGCGGCTGCGCGCGGCGCTGGCCACCCGCGGCTTCGCCGAGGAGCTGCGCGACTTCGCCCTCCGCGCCGCCGAGCGGAGCTACTTCCCCGAAGACCTGGTCGCCACCGGCCGCACCCGGGGCCGCGACGACTGGACCGCGATCGGCCGGTTCATGGAGCGCTACGCCGAGCGCTTCGCCGTCGACCCGGTGCAGACCTACGACTACGCCGAGCTGATCCACATGGCCGCCGGGCTGCTCGCCGCCGACGAGGACGCCATGCACCGCGAGCGCGACGCCTACGACGTGGTGTTCGTGGACGAGTACCAGGACGCCGACCCCGCCCAGGAGGCGCTGCTGCGGCGGCTGGCCGGCGACGGCCGCGACCTGGTCGCCGTGGGCGACCCCGACCAGTCCATCTACGGTTTCCGGGGCGCCGACGTGCGGGGGATCCTGGAGTTCCCCGAGCGGTTCCCGACCATCGGCGGCGACCCGGCCCCGGTGGTGGCGCTGCAGGACTGCCGCCGCATGGGCCCCGACCTCCTGGAGGCGTCCCGGCGGATCGCGCGGCGGCTGCCCGCCGGGGTGCTGGCCGCCGAGCACCGCGCGCTGCGTCCCGTCGAACGCCCCGAGTCCGACGACGCCATCGGCGACGAGGTCAGAGCCGTGATCGCCGACTCCGAGAGCCAGGAGTCGGCGCTGGTCGCCGACGAGCTGCGCCGCGCGCACCTGCTCGACGGCGTCCCGTGGTCGCGGATGGCGGTGCTGGTGCGCAGCGCCGTCCGGCAGGTCCCCGCGCTGCGCCGCGCGCTCGCCCAGGCCGGGGTGCCCGTGGTCGTGGCGGGCGACGAGGTCCCCCTGATCGCCGAGCCGGCGGTGCGGCCGATCCTGGTGCTGCTGCGCGCGGCCCTGAAGAAGGACTTCATGGACGAGGTGGTCGTCGAGGACCTCCTCACCGGCCCGCTCGGCGGCGCCGACGCCCTCGGCATGCGGCGGCTCAAGCGGGCGCTGCGCGACCTGGAGGACCTGTCCGGCGGGCACCGCACCCTCGGCGAGCTGCTGGTGGCGGCGGTCGACGACCCGCGCGAACTGATCCCCGTCCACGAGAAGGTCCGCGCCCCCGCCGAACGCGTCGCCCGCCTCATCGGGCTCGCCCGCGAGAGCGCGCACGGCGGCGGCTCCGCCGAGGACGTCCTGTGGGCGGTGTGGCGCGAGAGCGGCCTGGCCGACGAGCTGCTGGAGCAGAGCGTCCGGGGCGGCACCCGCGGCGCCGCCGCCGACCGCGACCTCGACGCCGTCGTCGCGCTGTTCGACCACGCCGCCCGCTTCGTCGACCGGCTGCCGCAGGCCGGGCCCGAGCTGTTCGTCGACACCATCGCCTCCCAGGAGATCGCCGGCGACACCTTGGCCGAGCAGGCCCCGGAGGGGGAGGCGGTGCGGATCCTCACCGCGCACCGCTCCAAGGGCCTGGAGTGGGACGTGGTCGTCGTCGCCGGCGTCCAGGAGGGCGTCTGGCCCGACCTGCGGCTGCGCGGCTCGCTGCTGGGCATCGAGGAGCTGGTCGAGCTGTCGGCGGGCAGCGAGCTGGAACGCGAGGCGCAGGCGCACGCCGAGGCCCTCGCCCGCGCCGGCGGCCGCGACGGCGGCGGCAGCGCCGCGGCGGCGGGCGCGTCCATGGCCGCCAAGATGATGGACGAGGAGCGCCGCCTCTTCTACGTCGCCGTCACCCGCGCCCGCCACCGCCTCGTCGTGACCGCCGTCGGCGGCGACGACTCCGAGGAGCGCCCCTCCCGCTTCCTCAACGAGCTGCTGCCCGGCGCGATCGAGCAGTCCCAGCTCGACGAGAAGACCCGCTGGCTGTCGCTGCCCGCCCTGGTCGCCGACCTGCGCTCGGTGGCGTCCGACCCGTCCCGGCCCGAGCCGATGCGCCGCGCCGCCGCCGGCCACCTGGCCCGGCTGGCCCGCGCGGGCGTCCGCGGCGCCCGCCCGGAGAACTGGTACGCCATCACCGCCCTGTCCGACCCCGGCCCCGCGTTCGCCGAGGACGAGCAGATCACCATCTCGCCGTCGCAGGTCGAGGCGTTCACCACCTGCGGGCTGCGCTGGCTGCTGGCCTCGGCGGTCGGCGCCCAGGAGGGCGGCCCGAACGAGTTCTCCACCATGGGCAAGGTCATCCACGCGGTCGCGGAGATGGCCGGCGCCGACGACGGCGTCACCGAGGTCGACCTGGCCCGGCGCCTCGACGACATCTGGAACGACCTGGAGTTCCGCAGCTCCTGGTACTCGGAGAAGCAGCGCGACCAGGCCGCCACGATGGTCGACAGGTTCCTCGGCTGGCACCGCGACAACCCCAACGAGGTCGTCGCGCTGGAGGAGTCCTTCAAGGTCGACCTCGGCCGCGTCGTCATCAAGGGCCGCATCGACCGCGCCGAACGCGACGAGCACGGCCGCGCCGTCATCATCGACATCAAGACCTCCACCACCGCCGTCCCCAAGGACGACCTGGCCCGGCACCCGCAGCTCGGCGTCTACCAGTACGCGGTGATGCTCGGCGCGTTCGAGCGGCACGGCCTGATCGAGCCGGGCGGCGCCAAGCTGATCCAGGTCGGCAAGGCCGCGTTCACCGCCAAGGCGCGCGAGCAGGAGCAGCCCCCGCCCGGCGACGACCCCGACCCCGAGTGGCCCAAGAAGCTCATCGAGGTCGTGGCCACCGGCATGGCCGGCGACGTGTTCCAGGCCCGCGCCAATGACAAGTGTCGGACCTGCCCCGTACGGTCCTGCTGCCCCGTCCACGACGAGGGCGGGCAGGTCGGGCCATGAGGCGGCGCTCCGGGGCCGGGGCGCGGGAGGGTGAGGGCGGGTGATCACTCCGGCGGAGCTGGCCCGGCTGCTGGAGATCCCCGAGCCGACCGACGAGCAGGCCCGGGTGATCGAGGCGCCGCTGGCGCCGATGGCGGTCATCGCGGGGGCCGGGTCGGGCAAGAGCGAGACGATGGCGGCGCGGGTGGTGTGGCTGGTCGCCAACGGGTTCGTGCGGCCCGAACGGGTCCTGGGCCTGACGTTCACCCGCAAGGCGGCGGCGGAGCTGGGCGCGCGCGTCCGCAAGCGGCTGGACCGGCTGCGCGAGGTGCTGCCCGCCGACGAGCTGGCCCGGATCGGCGGGGAGTCGCTGTTCGACGGCGAGCCGATGGTGTCGACGTACCACTCCTACGCGTCCCGGCTGTTCGGCGACCACGCCCTCCGCGAGGCGCTGGAGCCGACCATGCGGCTGATCTCCCCGGCCGTGGCCTGGCAGATCTGCTCGCGGGTGGTGGACGCCTACGACGGCCCCATGGACCGCATCGACTGGCAGCCCGACACCGTCACCAAGGCCGTGATGGAGCTGTCGGGCGACCTGTCGGAGCACCTGCGGACGGCCGAGGACGTCCGCAAGGTCGGCACCTGGCTGGACGAGCGGTTCGCCGTGCTGAAGAAGCCCCTGAAGGCGCAGCGCGACATCCTCGCCAAGCACGCCGTGCGCGAGCAGATGATGCCGCTGATCGAGGCGTACCACCGCGCCAAGTCGGGCCGCGAGGTCATCGACCACGACGACCAGATGGCCCTGTCCGCCCGCATCGCCCACAAGCACCCCGAGGTCGGGATGATCGAGCGGTCGCGGTTCTCGGTCGTGCTGCTCGACGAGTACCAGGACACCAGCCAGGCGCAGCTCGTCCTGCTCAAATCGCTGTTCGCCGGGGGGCACCCGGTGACGGCGGTCGGCGACCCGTGCCAGTCGATCTACGGGTGGCGGGGCGCGAGCGCGGGCAACCTGCTGCGCTTCGCCTACGACTTCCCGCTGCAGCCGGCGGTGGCCGGGCGGCGTCCCGACGCGGCGCCGGTCGTGCAGCTCAGCCGCAGCTTCCGCAACGGCGAGCGGATCCTGGACGCCGCCGCGAAGGTGCAGGAGGAGCTGCGGGCCGAGACGTCGGCCGTGCCGCGGCTGGTGCCGGGCGCCGGACGGGAGGAGCGCGGGCGCGTCGAGTGCGCGCTGTTCGAGACCGTCGAGGACGAGGCCGAGCGGATCGCCGCCCGCATCAAGCAGCTGCTGGCGGGCGATCCGGCGACCGCCCCCGACGGCGGGCCCTGGATCGGGCCGGAGCCGCTCGAGTACGGCGACATCGCGATCCTGGCCCGCAAGCGCTCCCAGTTCCCGCTGCTCCGGCGGGCGCTGGAGAACCGGAAGATCCCCGTCGAGGTGGTCGGGCTGGGCGGGCTGCTGACCGTCCCCGAGGTGCAGGACGTCGTCGCCACGCTCCGCGTGATGCACGACCCCACGGCGGGCGCCTCGCTGGCCCGGCTGCTGACCGGGCCGCGCTGGCGGCTCGGCCCCCGCGACCTGGTCGCCCTCGGCCGCCGCGCCCGCACGCTCGCGCAGGAGGCCGGACGCGACATCACCCCGCCCGAGAAGAGCGAGGACGAGGCCGTCCAGGATGCCGCGGCGGAGGGCTCGGAGGGCTCGGACGGCTCGGACGGCGAGGGGGCAGCGGCGGAGGGGGGCGCGGACGATCCGCTGCGGCAGCTGGTCAGCGAGCTCAACCAGGAGACCGGCAGCCTGGTCGACGCGCTCGACGACCTCGGCCCCTACGAGGCGTACTCCCCGGAGGGCTTCGGACGGCTGCGGCGGCTCCGCGACGAGCTGCGCCACCTGCGCGGCCAGGTCGGCCTCGCGCTGCCCGACCTGGTGAACGAGGTCGAACGCGCGCTCGGCCTCGACATCGAGGTCGCCGCCCGCTCCGGCCTCGACCCCGTCACCGCCCGCGCCGACCTCGACGCCTTCATCGGCGCCGCCGCCACGTTCGCGGGCGACGCCGAAGACCCGACCCTCGGCGCGTTCCTCGCCTACCTCAAGGCCGCCGAGAGCGAGGAGTTCGGCCTGGAGGCCGGGCGGGTCGGCGAGACCAACAGCGTCAAGCTGCTCACCGTGCACGCCTCCAAGGGCCTGGAATGGCCGGTCGTCATCGTCCCCGGGCTGTCCTACACGCCGCAGAAGAGCGGCGGCCCGGCCAAGGGTTCGATCTTCCCGTCGCCGCCGCAGAACGCCACCCGCTGGACCGCCAACCCGCGCGTGCTGCCGTTCATGCTCCGCGGCGACCGCGCAGACCTGCCCGCGCTGCACGGCCTGGAGAAGGACGACCTGAACGCCTTCGACGCCGCGTGCGCCGAACGCGACCTGCGCGAGGAGCGCCGCCTGGCCTACGTGGCGGTGACCCGCGCCTCCAGCCTGCTCATCGTCACCGGCTACTGGTGGGGCGCGTCCGGGCGGCCGCTCGGGCCGTCCCCGTTCCTGGAGGAGGTCCGGCAGGTGTGCCTGGCCGGGGCGGGCTCGGTCGCCGTCTGGGCCGAACCGCCCGAGGAGGGCACCGCCAACCCGCTCCTCGCCGAGCCGGAGACCTCCGACTGGCCCCCCGAGCAGGGCGCAGGGCTCGGCGACGCCGCGTCCCGCGAACGGTACGAGGCGATCGTGGACGCCGCCCGGATGGTCGAGGACGCCATGCTGGGCCGCACCCGCCCGTGGGCCGGCACCGACGGGCTCGGTGCCGCCGACCGCGGCCGCATGACCGCCTGGGCCCGCGACGTGGAGCTGCTGCTGGCCGAACGCGACCGCGGCCGCGGCGGCGACGGCACGCTCGTCGAGCTGCCCGCCCACCTGTCGGTGTCGTCGCTGGTGTCGCTGGCCCGCGACCCGGCGGCGCTGGCCCGCCAGATCCGCCGCCCGATGCCGCGGCCGCCCGCCCCGTACGCGCGCCGCGGCACCGCCTTCCACGCCTGGCTGGAGGGCCGCTGGGGGCAGCAGCGGCTGCTCGACCCCGACGAGCTGCCCGGCGCCGCCGACGAGGGCGCCGCCGACGACTCCCACCTGGAGGAGCTGCGCGACAGCTTCGAGCGGTCGGAGTGGGCGGCGCGCGAGCCGCTCGACGTCGAGGTCCCGTTCGAGACGATCATCGGTGACCGGCTGGTGCGGGGCCGCATGGACGCCGTGTTCCGCGACCGCGACGGCCGGTACGAGGTGGTCGACTGGAAGACCGGCCGGCCGCCGTCCGGCGACGACGCCCGCTTCGCCTCCGTGCAGCTGGCCGCCTACCGGCTGGCCTGGGCCGAGCTGGTGGACGTCCCGGTCGACCAGGTCAGCGCCGCCTTCCACTACGTGCGCGCGAACGTCACGGTCCGTCCGGCGGACCTGCTGGACGCGGCCGGGCTCACCGCGCTGCTGGAGAGCGTCCCGGCGGTCTGACCGGTTCGACGGGCTCGACGGATTCGACGGGTTTGAGGGGTTCGCGGCGGGCGATCGCGATCCGCCTCTGGTCACGGTGCGTGGTTTCAGGGATGATGCGCGCAACGACCCCGCGGGTGAGTGGAGGCACTAGTGGTGGTGGCGCACGACGAGAAGGTCGTACAGGAGTTCTCCAAGCAGGCGGAGGGATTCGGGGATCCGCGGCTGAACGTCGCGTTCACCCGGCATCTCGGCCGGCTGGTGGAGTTCATGGAGCCGGAGCTGGACCTGGAGGACGTCGTGCTGGAGGTCGCCGCCGGGACCGGGCTGGTCTCGCGCGCGATCGCCGGGCGGGTGCGGCACGTGACCGCGCTCGACCTCACCCCCGCCATGCTGGCCCAGGGCAAACGGGAGGCCGACCGGGACGGCGTCACCAACGTCACCTTCACCCGCGGCGACGCCGCGTCCCTGCCCTACGCCGACCGGTCGTTCACGCTGGTCGCGACGCGGTTCGCGCTGCACCAGGTGGCCGACCCGGAGGCGGTCGTGACGGAGATGGCGCGGGTCGGCCGGCCCGGCGCGGCGCTGATCATCGCCGACCTGGTGCGCCCGGACGGCCTGGAGGGCGACCCCGACCGCATCGAGCGGCTCCGCGACCCCTCGCACGGCGCCCTGCTCACCGAGGAGCGCATCACCGAACTGGTCGCCGCGACCGGCGCCGAGGTGCGGCGGGCCGAGCGGTTCGAGTTCGTCCGGCCGGTGGAGCCGTGGCTGGGCCTGGCGCACACCTGCGCCGACGCCGCCGCGCAGATCCGCAAGGAGCTGGCGGACGAGCTGGCCGGCGGCGCCCCCACCGGCATGCGCCCCAGCGAGGTCGACGGCGAGCTGCACTTCACCCACTCCTACCTCTACCTGCACGCCAACGTCGCGTAGCCCGCCGCGCAGCTCCGCTCGACGTGGGACACGCGAGTGATTTCCGGGAGAAGTGCGACCGGAGTCGCTCGTGTGTTCTATGTTGTCGACCATGAGTTCAGGTGCGCGTGCGACGGGTGGCAGGGAGCCGGCGGCGCTGGCGATGCGGATCGGCCTGGTCGCGGCGGAGGCGGCCCTGGCCACCTTCGCCCGCAACCTCGACCTCGACGAGCTCGAGTCCGGCGAGGTCGACTTCCGCGGCTCCATCGGGCCCGCGGAGTGGCCGGTGTTCTCGCTGGTCATCGACACGCTTGCGGAGGCCGACCCGGGCGACGAGCGCCCGCTGGACGAGCGGCGCGTGGACGCGCTGAACGACCTGGCCCGCATCTGCATGGCCGCCAAGCAGCGCACCGGAGCCGGCGCCGGAGTCGCCTGACCTTCGCGCCCCCGGTCAGATCAGGTCTGCTTCACCTTGCCGGTGCTGGTGCGCGGCAGCTCGTCCACGAAATGCACCTCCCGCGGCACCTTGTACCGGGCCAGCCGCTCCCTCACCAGCGACTTGAGGTCATCCTCGGTCACCGACGCGCCGGGCGCCCGCACCACGTGCGCGGACAGCCGCTGCCCCCACTGCTCGTCCTCCACCCCGGAGACCGAGACCTCGGCCACCTCGGGATGGTCGCCGAGCAGGTCCTCCACCTCACCCGGGAAGACGTTCTCGCCCCCTGACACGATCATGTCGTCGGCGCGGCCGTCCACGAACAGCCGCCCCTCGGCGTCGAAGTGGCCGAGGTCGCCGGAGCCGACGAGACCGTCCCGCTCCCGCCTGTCCTCGCCCCCGGTGTACCCGGCGAACCGCAGCCCGCCGCCGGTGTGGATCTCGCCGACCTCCCCGGTCGGCAGCGCGCGGCCGTCCTCGTCCAGGACGCGGACGCGGAGCCGGAACGACGGGCGGCCGACGGTCCCCGGGGCCTCACGGGCGTCCCGGGGCGTGGCGATGGTCGTCCAGCCGGTCTCCGTCGACCCGTACACGTTGTGGATCACGTCGCCGAACGCGTCCGTGAACGCCTCCGACAGGTGCGGGTGCAGCGCCGAACCGCCGCACACCACCACGCGCAGCGACGCGGGCCGCGGGCCGTCCGGGACGTCCAGGAGCCGCCGCAGCATGATCGGCACCGCGACCAGCGTCTCCGCCCGGTGCTCCTCTATCGTCTCCAGGACCCGGCGCGGGTCGAAGCGGCGGAACAGGATCAGCGGCATGCCCAGGCCCACCGCCACCGACATGTAGGCGTACCCGAGCACGTGGAACAGCGGCGGCGCCACCACGATCGGCGCGCCCGACCGCACCGGCACCCGGACCATGTGGCTGAGCGCGGCGGGCAGGAGCGAGCCGAGCGAGACGTCGTGCCGGGCGCCCTTCGGGGTGCCGGTCGTGCCCGACGTCATCAGGATCACCCGGCCGGGGCGTTCCGGCCGCAGCGGCTCCGGCTCGGTGCCCGCCAGGCCGTCGATCGTCTCGTACGGTCCCGCGCGGCCGTCGCGCCAGGCGTGGATCCGCCGGCGGCCGTAGCCGGCCTCGTCCACGACGGGGTCGAACTCGGCGTCGTGGACCAGCAGCCCGATGCCCTCGCGCTCGGCGACCTCGCCCAGCTGCGGCGCGGAGAAGTCGGTGTTCAGCAGCACCACGTCGGTGCCGAGCCGGGACCCTGCCAGCACCGCCTCCACGAACCCCCGGTGGTTGCGGCACAGCACCCCGATCCGGCGCTCCTTGCCCGGCCCGGCCAGGCGGGCCTGCAGAGCGGTGGCCAGGCCCGCGGCGCGCCGCTCCAGTTCGGCGTACGTCAGCGTCCCGCGCTCGTCGATGATCGCCGTGCGGCCGCGGAAGCGCAGCGCCGCCATCGCCCCCACGGTGGCGGGCACCGGACCGTACCGGCGGTACTGGAGCGGCAGCCGCACGGCCCGGTCGGGGCGGACGGGACGGAACGCGCCCACGTCCCACAGCGCCCTGACCGAGCGCGCTCCCAGAGCTGCCAGCGTTCGCATCCGGTCGAGCGGCACGGCGCCTTCTCCTTCACGGGATCGTGGACGGACGGACCACCACGCCATACCCGCACCTTCGCCCGATATGTGACCGCGGAGCCGACGGCGTTCTGCGCGTTGTCACTGCTGGTCGGAGGCACTGGATGGAGGGGGATCGGCGAGGTCGTGCAAGAAGTCGGCGGCCGCTTCGGCGGGGTCTTTGCCGATCAGGGAGCCGATCGATGATTCCCATGTCACGGCATGCTGCTCGACTTCTTCCCGAAAGGAGGCGTTCAGCGTTTCTTCGTTCAGCAGTCCCGCCAGATCGAGGAGCGGCCGGCCCGGCCCGCGTCCGGTTACCGTCACCCGCGGATTGATCAGCCACATGCCGTTGTCGGACGGCGTTCCGCCGACCGTCACCGCCATCGACATGAACGGGTGGTCGAGGGACGCCCTGACCGAGGGCGCGGCGGTCAGGTCGGCCTCCAGCCGCCAGTTCCGGCGGGTGAGGGCCGCCCACGGGCCTGGGACGGCATGCTCGCCCGTGACGCGCAGAGGAGTCCGGCTTCCCGGGCTCGGCAGGGACGCCGTCCAGGAGTGGTGCCCGCGCGTGCCGTCCATCCGGATCCCGCCTTGGCCGTCCCGCAGGAGCGTGACGGCGGGCTCCGGGCCGTCCTTCCGCTCGCGGCGCTCTCGCTTGGGCCGCCGCTCCTCGGCTGCCTCGCCCAGGGCGGCGGTGAAGGCGTCCAACCAGTCCTTCGGGACGGCCGTCACGGTCGTCTCGTCGCGCAGCACCAGGGGCCCGCGCGCCGGGGACGCCGCCAGCCTGGGCGTGAACTCCCGCCGCCAGGTATGGGCGAACCCGTTCAGCGCCTTGCGGTAGCCGATCGCCGTCCTGCGCCGCCTGAACAACAGGAACGCGGCGACGAACGGCAGGGCGGGGCCCCGGCCCCGCACGATCGCCGTCGGGGTGACGGCCCAGCCCTTGGCGGCCTTCCTGACGCTCACCCGCAGCCCGGCGCGGAACGGTCCCGCGGTGAGCGTGACCGCCACCGGCCCCGCGTCACCGCCGCCCTGGCTCCTGCGGCGGGACGCGGCGTCGTCCCACCAGCGGCGCAGATCGGCGCGCGCGTCCCAGGACACGCGGATCAGCCTGGTCCCGCTCCACCAGGGGCCGGTGCCGCGGCCGTCGCCGCTCACCCGTACGGCGCGCAGCCGGCCGCCGGTGCGGTCGAGGACGACGGTCGCCCACGCGGCGACGTGACCGCCGGCGACGTTCACCCGGAGCCTGCTGATCCCGGACGGCCGCCAGGCGATCACCTCCACGTCGGCGCGCCAGGCCCCCTCCGGGGAGAGGGTGATCTCGTACGCGGCGCCGTCGGCCAGGTGCCGCCCGCGCACGAGCCGCACCGCCTCGACACCGGCCTCGGCCTCGGCGCCGGTCGGAGTCCCGAGGTCGAGGCGGCCGCCGTCGGCGAAGCGGAGTTCCCCGGCGGCCTCGTACAGGAGCCCGGTCGCGTGTTCGACCAGGTCGCGGGGCAGGGCGGTCAGCCCGATCTCATGCCGGAAGCGGGTCATAACCGACGATCATGCACCACCCGGGCGGAACGGTTCAGCTCAGGTAGTGGAACGCCGGTTTGGGGTGCATCAGGAAATCGTGGTGGGAGATGTTCCAGGCGTACGCGCCCGCCATGCCGAAGGCGATGAGATCGCCGGGGCGCAGGGACGACGGGACCGGCACGTCGCGGGCGAACACGTCCTTCGGCGTGCAGAGCTGGCCGACGAGCGTGGCGGGGGCGGGCGCGGTACGTCCGCCGCCGTCCCGGGGCAGCACGGTGAAGGGCTGGTCGTGGCCCTTGGTCACGGGCGTGCGCAGGTGGTGGGTGCCCCCTCGCAGGACGACGTAGGTCTCGCCATGGGTGGTCTTCACGTCGAGGACGTCGGTCACGTACCACCCGTGGTAGGCGGTCAGGGCGCGCCCTGGTTCGATGCGGAGCCTGGCCGCGCAGTCGGGCAGGCCCGCTGCGTACGCCCCCCAGTCGAACCGGGATTCGGGGGAGCGGTAGTCCACGGCCATGCCGCCGCCCAGGTTGAGCTCGGGCCTCTCCACGCCGTGGGCCTCCAGCCAGGGCAGGGCCCAGTCGATGATGTGCCGCGCCAGGTCGAGCATCGCGGGGGCGTCCAGGCCGGAGGCCAGGTGGGCGTGGACGCCTCTGAGGGTGAGGTGCGGGGTGTGGGCGATGCGGTGCGCGCACGCGTTGAGGGCTTCCTCGTCCATGCCGAAGGGGCCGCTCATCTGGAGTGCGGCCCCGGCGGTACGGATCGGGAGGTTGGCCCGGAGGAGGACGGCGGCGCGGCGTCCCATCTCGGCGAGACGGGCCAGTTCGTGGGGGCTCTCCACATGGATGCGCTCCACGCCGAGATCGAGGGCCAAGGCCAGCTCTTCGTCCGTCTTGCCGGGGCCGCCGAAGGCGAGGCGCGCGGCGGGCAGGGTCTCCCGTACGTGCGTCAGCTCGCCTCCGGACGACACCTCGAAGCCGTCCACATGGGGGTCGAGGGCGCGGAGTATGGCCGCGTCGGGGTTGGCCTTGGCGGCGTAGAAGAGCTCTGGACCGAGGGCGCCCTTCATGGACGCGCTGATGGACGCGGCGTGCTGCTTGAGGCCGTTCAGGTCGTAGACGTAGGCCGGCAACCGCGTCAGACCGCGTAGAAAGCCGTGCGGGGTCATGATCCGGCGAAGGGGTTGGGGACGGGCACGTAGGTCGCGGTGCGGTCGGCGGTGCGTGCCCAGCGCGCGCGCAGGTTGGCCTTGGCGGGGAAGGGGACCCCGGCCAGCAGCGCGCGCAGCTGCGGATGGTCGCCGCAGGAGGCGAAGTGGGGGCGTGCCGCAGGCCAGAGTTCCGCGTCGATGCCGGGGTGCAGGTCGGCCACGGCCGCCGCTATCTCGGTCAGGTGATTGACCAGGAGGCAGTACACGACGCGGTTCCAGGCGCGTCCCGGATCGTAGGTGAGGGCGTCGCGCACGCGGGGCGGGAGGGCCGCGAGACGGTCGTGCCAGGCCGGGGTGAGCTTGGTCCCCTCCAGGTCGCGGAAGGCCGTCTGGACCGGCATCCCCTCGTCGTCCACGGCGACCAGGACGTTCTGCAGGTGGGCCTCCAGGACGATCCCGTGTTGCAGGTACACGCGCAGGGCGGGACGTGCCACGTGCCGTACGTAGGCGTCCCACCAGGCGAGGGCGCCTTCCGGGGTGGCCAGAGCCGGGAGCCCGGAGAGGGTGTCGCCGTAGGGATCGGCCAGGGCGGCGGAGAGAAGGGGCGTTCCCTTCAGCCCGCCCACGCCCTGGCGCAGGATCACCCCGAGTCCCTCGTGCAGTCTCCGGTCGGCCAGGGCGACGCTGCGGTAGGCGGGTTCGGCCAGGAACGTGCAGCCGTCCAGTGAGGCGAAGACGGGTTGGACGATCTCGTTGAGGGCCACCGCGCCGGTCAGTTCGTACCAGGCGTTCTTACGGACGCAGTTGGTGATGCGGATGTCCAGGCTGAACTTGCAGAAGACGTCGGCGGCGGGCACGTAGGCCGTGCGGACCGACGATGTGGGCGCCACCTCGGGGGCGGCGGGTCCCAGGTCGTGGAGCAGCCCCTCGGCGAAGGCCCGGCGCAGGACGGGGCGGTCGGCCAGGAGCGAGAGCTGCCACGGGTGGGCGGGCAGGAGGCGATGGCCGGGCGGTGCGGCGGGGCCCAGCTCGTCCAGGACGGAGAACGCGGCGCGGTCCCCCTCCTCGATCAGCAACTCTTCCCGTACGGCGAGCCAGCGCGGGAGGAAGCGAGCCCTGGTCTCCGGCGCGTACGGCAGCCATTGGGCCGGGTCGCCCTGGCGCGCCTTGGGCGAGGGGTGGAAACGGTGCCCGGAGAGCAGGGACTGCTCCGATTCCACGTAGGCGTCGACGGAGGGGTCCGCCGGTGATTCTTCGCGCGCCCGCAGAAGCGCGGCCAGGGTGGAGTGGCTGTCGCGCACCTGTGCGAGGAATTCGGGATTGGCCTGGCCGGTGGCCAGTTCCAGCTCGCCCGTCACCAGGTCGGCCAGCCGGTCCCAACCGGTGGCGATCCAGGCGGAGTCGCGGTGTTCCTCGAACGGGGGAGCGAGCCTGTAGGTGGGGCCGGACGGGGGCCTGGCCAGGCCCGTGCGGAGCGTGACCCCGACGCGGGGCAGCCGCACCACCAGGTGCCCTCCGTCCTCCCGCACCTGCTGCTCGGGCGCGCACACCTCCCGGACGAGGCAGTTCAGCAGGGCGGTGGCGGTGGCGTCGTCGGCGGTGAGAGCCGGTCGTGTCAGCAACACGTGTCGTCCCGAAGGTAGTTGGGCCCCGGCGGGCCGTAGTGCTTGTTGATGTCGGCGGAGCCGGTGCGGGCCTTGTCGACGAGGGTTCCGGCGGTGACCATCGCCTTGGTCGGCAGGGTGCCGGCGTCCAGGGTGCGGGCCCGGAGGAAGGCGTCCCCGGGGCCGAGCGCCGCGTCGAGCCGGTCGCGGATCATCGCCAGACCGTCCGGCAGCGGCAGCAGCCCCCGCTCGGCCAGCCCGAAGGCGGGCGCGGCGGCGCACAGGTGGAGCGTGATGGTGACGAAGACCCTGGCCAGCGCCTCGGGGTCCTGCGTCGCCATGCGGGGATCGATGAACGAGCCCTCGTGGGACTCTCCGTCCCCGAGTACGAGGGTGCCGTCATAGTCCTTGACGAGCAGCTTCAGCCCGCCGCCCTCCAGTCCGTCCTGGGGAAAGGCCGCGTCCAGGACGAGGGACACGTTCTGCTGGTGCGCCTCCAGGGCGATGCCGCGCCGGAACAAGGTGACGTTCCAGGACAGCAGCGCGTCCAGGTAGGCGCCGAAGAGCGTGGGCACGTCCCAGCGTTCGATGACGAACCCGCCCTCGGGTGCGCGTGCGAGCAGGGCCGCGACCGGGACGACGTGCGCGCGCGCCGTTTCGGGTGGGAAGCGGCGTACCAGGTAGGCGAGCAGGGGTGAATCAGCGTGCCCGTAGGTCTGCTCGTCGGCCAGCAGGATGGGGAGTCGCGGTTCTTCTTGGAGGACGCGGCGGAGGAGGCGTTCGGCCAGGGCGCCGTCGGGAAGCGTGCGCGGAACGATCGTCCGCCTGTTGCGCAGCCCCAGGGTGCTGGTGGGCAGAGGGACTTTCAAGTGCGTGAGCCGGTCCGCCTCCACGACCATGCTGCGCATCGACAGCGTCGGGGCGACGGGGACACGCGGCTCTGGAGCGAACGTCACGCCCGTGAGGTGGGGCACCGTCAGGGGGTGCACAGGGAAGAGGCCGTCTCCGGGCCACCACTCAGGCAGCACTCCCATTTCCGTGACCCGCTCCGAAGGGACTCGTGCCCAGTGCATCGGGAACGTCGGCGCGAACTCGGGCGCGTGGCGTTCCAGGTCTTCCGGCTCCAGCCCAAGGCGGCAGCGGCCCATGGGGTGGACGGGGTGGTCGGTGTAGGCGGCGAGGGTCTCGTAGTAGGCGCCGGGGCCGACGCGCAGCTCGTCGGGCAGGCGCGCGAGCCGTTCCAGTACGGCGGGCTGGGCCGACTCGTGCAGGCGCGCCGTGGCCAACATCTCCCGGCACTCCCGTTCAAAGGCCGCGACGTCATCGCGCGGGTCGGCCAGTGACCGCACCAGGGCGAGGACATCGTCGAGCCTCAGATCCTGTGCCGGGTCCACGACGTGGGTCGAAAGGAAGCCCCCGCCGATGAGGCGCACGCTTCTCCTGCCGCCGCCGGGCAGATCCAGGGTCCGCCCTCTGGCGAAGCGGCGAAGACCCGCGTAGTCCTCGCGCAAGAGGGCGTCGAGCACCCGCGCGGCGAGCGTGGCCTCGTTCACGCGATCGTCCAGGAGTGCGCCTTGCGGAAGCGCTCCAGGGCTGATTCGACCTCGTGCTCAGAGGGGCCGATGGCGCGGATCGTCCCCAGGAAGTCGCGGTTGGTGCGGGTGACGGCGATCCGCTCGCCGACCTTGCGCTGCGGCCGGTACGACACGTGCACGCCGCCGTCGGTCAGTTCCATGGGCTGGGGGGCCGCGGCCAGGACGCCGTCCCGTTCGGCAAGGACGACCTCGGCGACGGCGTGGCGGCCCTCGCCGTCCGCAGGGGGTTCGTAGGCGGGCAGGCGCTCGCCCAGATGCACCCGGAGGATCCAGTCGAAGAGGGGCACCCCGAGCAGGTCCGCCATGAGGAAGTCGCAGTGGTCGCCGATGAGCCGGTAGTTGACCTCGATCAGCCGCGCGCGCCCTTCGTGCACGACGAACTCGGTGTGGCAGGCCCCGAAGCCCACGCCCAGCGCCTCCAACTGCGCGATCACCTGGCCCGTCTCGGGGAGAGGCGGCGCCCATGCGAGCCGCTCTTCGATGAAATAGGGGGGCGGCGACAGCTTCGTATGGAACGAACCGAGCACACGCAGCGAGTGGCCGTCCCCGAGCGTTTCCAGGGTGTGCAGTTCCCCGGGCAGGTACTCCTCCGCGACGAGGGGATCGGAGCGCCGTGCCCGGATCTCCGCTCGGCGTGCGGCCAACTCCCTGGCGTCGTGCACGAGGAAGACGTCCTCGCTGGCCACCCCTTCGCGAGGCTTGAGGACCAGTGGGTACGGGGCGTTGCCGGGCACCCTGTCCGCCGCCGCAGAGAAGACGGGGTCGATCCCGGCCAGATGGCGCCGCATGAGGGCCTTGTTCTTGGCGCGGGTGGCCGCCCTCCAGTCCTTGCCGGGCAGCCCGTAATACGCGGCGGCCAGGGCGGTGGGGGCCTGCAGGAAGTCGCTGTTGGAGAAGAGCGCCGCGGGCGCGCCCGGCCCGGCCAGGTCCTCGCACCGCGCGATGATGTCGCGGTAGTCGGACACCTCGCACCGGACGATCGGGCCGTCGAACACCTCGGCGTGCTCGTCCGGCCGGTCGGTGAGCACCGTGACGGGCGCGCGGCCGGCGGACGCGGGGGCGAGCCGGGCGGCGGCGGGCAGGAACCCGGACGTCACCGAGTCGGTGACCTTCCCGGCCACGAGGACGAGGGGGAGCGAGGCGGAGAGCGGGGCGCCCACGGCCACCTTCCTGTACTGAGGTAAGGCTTGCCTAACTCGAAGAAGGCACCCATAGTGTCGGGGCCGCGGGCCCGGTGCAAGCAAGGCGCCGGGCGTGTCTCGCGGGCCCCCGTCCGACAGGATGGGGACCATGGATCTGGTCGATCGCTGGGTCGCGCTGGCCGGCCCCCAGACGCGCCGCATAGGGGCGGAGCTCGACGCGCGCTACGGCGAGAAGCACCGCCGCTACCACACGCGCGAGCACCTCACCGCCGTCCTGGACCTCGTGGACGAACTGGCCGGGCACGCCGACGCCCCCGACGCCGTACGCCTGGCCGCATGGTTCCACGACGCCGTCTACGACCCCGAACGCGCCGACAACGAGGAGCGCAGCGCCCGCCTGGCCGGCCGCATGCTGGCCGACACCGACCTGGCCGACGACGTGGTCGCCGAGGTCATCCGGCTGGTGGAGCTGACCGAGACGCACGCCCCCCAGGCCGGCGACCGCAACGGCCAGGTGCTGTGCGACGCCGACCTGGCGATCCTGGGCGCCGACCCGGAACGGTACGCGGCCTACGCCTCGGCCGTGCGGGAGGAGTACGGCTTCGTCCCCGAGGAGTTCTTCAGGGTCGGGCGAGCGGAGGTGCTCAGCGGCCTGCTGGCCCTCCCGGCGCTCTTCCACACGCCCCAGGCGCGCGAACGGTTCGAGGCCCAGGCCCGCCGCAACCTTGAGACCGAACTCATGCTCCTCAAGGCCACCCCGCCCTCTTAGCCCCGTCCGGCGAACCGCTGGGCGGCGCATCCCGCTCATAGACCGCATGGCACCCTCCCTGGGGGCACAGGGAGGGTGCTAGGCGCGGGCGAACTTGCGGCGGCGCAGGCCCGCGCGGGTGAGCCGGTGCAGGAGTTCCTGGCAGCCGACCTCCTCGGCCCCGAGAGTGACCGCGGCGCCGTAGAGTTCGGAGGGCACGTCGTAGTGGTCGCGTTCGAAGGCCCGTGGAGGCAGCCCGAGATCGGCCGCGAAGACGTGCAACTCCTGGAACGACACGTCGCTGACCATGTGCGACCACACACGTCCCCGCGCGGGCCACAGGGGCGGGTCAATCAGGATCACGGGGCCTCCCGACGCTCGTTCGCCTGCCCTTGTCCTATGCCGGTGCCGGCGCCTTCCGCAAGTCGCCCGCCGCCGGGAGCGGCCGGAGCGGCGTCAGAAACATGCACAAGGAGATAGCTGGTGGACGTTTCCGAATACATCGGGGCGAGCAAGGAGCGGTTCTTCGCCGACCTGAAGGAGTGGCTCGCCATCCCCTCCATCTCGGGGGATCCCGAGCGCAGCGCGGACGTACGGCGCTCGGCCGACTGGCTCGCCTCCTACCTGCGCGGCATCGGCTTCCCCACGGTCGAGCTCTGGGAGACGCCCGGCCATCCCGCCGTCTTCGCCGAATGGCCCGCCGCCGACCCGGACGCGCCCGCGGTCGTCGTCTACGGCCACCACGACGTGCAGCCGGTCGAGCCGCTGGACGAGTGGGAGACCGACCCGTTCACCCCCGTGGAGAAGGGCGACCGGCTCATCGGCCGCGGCACGTCCGACGACAAGGGGCAGGTGTTCTTCCACACCCTCGGGATCCGCGCCGGGCTCGCGGCCTCGGGCGCGACCGCGCCGCCCGTCACCGTCAAGCTGCTGGTGGAGGGGGAGGAGGAGTCGGGCTCGGTGCACTTCGCCGAGCTTCTGCGCACGCATCGCGAACGGCTGTCCTGCGACGTTGTCGTCATCAGCGACACCACGATGTGGTCGGAGGACGTCCCGTCCATGTGCACGGGCATGCGCGGCCTCACCGAAGCCGAGGTGGCCCTGTACGGCCCGGAGCGCGACCTGCACTCGGGGTCCTTCGGCGGGGCCGTCCCCAACCCGCTGCACGCGATGGCCGCTCTCCTGACGGCCCTGCACGACGCCGACGGCCGCGTCACCGTCCCCGGCTTCTACGACGACGTCGTCCCGCTCACGGACGAGGAGCGCGACCTGTTCGCCCGCCTCCCCTTCGACGAGGCCGAGTGGCTCCGCACCGCGGGCAACAGCCGAGCCCCGTACGGAGAGAAGGGCTACACCACCCTGGAGCGGGTCTGGGCGCGTCCAACAGCCGAGATCAACGGCATGTGGGGCGGCCACACCGGCCCCGGCGGGAAGACCATCGTCCCCCGTGAGGCACACGCCAAGATCTCGTTCAGGCTGGTCGCCGGACAGGAGCCGGGCAAGGTGCAGGAGTCGTTCCGCGCCTGGGTCGAGCAGAACACCCCGCCCGGCGTGCGCGCCGAGGTCACCATCCCGGGCGGCGGCGTGCGCCCCTGCTTCTCGCCGATCCGCTCGGCCGGCGTGCAGGCGGCCAGGCGCGCCATGGAGAAGGCGTTCGGCAAGGAGGTGCTGTTCACCCGGGAGGGCGGCAGCGGCCCGGAGGCCGATCTGGCGGACATATTGGAGGCCCCGCTGGTGTTCCTGGCGGTGGGCCTCAACGGCGACCGCATCCACGCCCCCAACGAGAAGGTCGAGATGCCGCTGCTCCTCAAGGGCGCCGAGGCGGCCGCCTACCTGTGGGACGAGTTCGCCACCGCGTTGCGTTCTTCCTGAGGACGGCGCGTGGCCGGCACGAGGTCGGCATGATGAGAGACCGGGCCGTACAAGAGGAGGGTCGTTGACAGACGCGAAGACCGAGCCGCCCACCGAGTCGATGCTGGAATGGCTGGCTCTGGCGCGCGGCACCCTGGACAGGGCCGCCGAGCGCCGCCGTGACCAGGACTGGGTGGAGGCCACCTGGGCGGACCCGCGCACGCGGGTGTTCACGATCGAGGGCGGACGCGTGCTCGTGTCCTACGATCCGGGCCCCGCACTGGTCTTCACGCCCTCCGGCAAGGCCCCCGAGGGGGAGCGCTACCTGCTCGGCGTGGACGACGAAGGCGTCGCCTACTTCGTCGTACGAGGAACGCTCCCCACCATCGAGGGGGCGGAGCGGGCGGGCCTGAGGCGAGTGGGCGCGCTCCTGGGAGACCAGGACTCGGGCCTGCTCACCCACGCGGTCGCCCTGGAGCACTGGCACGCGACCAACCCGTACTGCCCGCGCTGCGGCGGACGCACGGAGGTCACCGCGGCGGGCCACGTGCGCGTGTGCCCGGCCGACGGCTCCGAGCAGTTCCCCCGCGTGGACCCGGCCGTCATCATGCTCGTCCGCGACGACCAGGACCGCGTCCTGCTGGCGCGCGGTCCGAGCTGGCCCGCCGACCGCCGCTCGATCCTGGCCGGCTTCGTCGAACCGGGCGAGTCCCTGGAACAGGCCGTCGCCCGCGAGGTGCGCGAGGAGGTCGGCCTGGACATCGACGACATCCAGTACCTGGGCAGCCAGCCGTGGCCGCTGCCGCAGAGCCTCATGCTGGGCTTCTTCGCGCGCGCACGAGGCGACCAGGAACTGCGCCCCGATCCCGAGGAGATCCTGGACGCGGCCTGGTACACCCGTGACGAGCTGAGGGACGCCCTGGAAAGCGGCCGGATCGTGTCACCCGGCCCGCTCTCCATAGCGGCCCAGCTCATCATGCGCTGGTACGGGGGCCCGCTCCCGGACATGCCCCCGTTCTGACGTCCCGGGGAGAGTCTCAGACGCCGAGGAGGCGCTTGACCTCCTTGGCGCTGGGGTTGGTCAGCACGTGCCGTCCGGCCTCCGGCGTGTCGATGACGACCGTGGGCACCGTCTGGTTGCCGCCGTTGACGCTCATCACGAAATCCGCCGCGGCCGGGTCGCGCTCGATGTCGACCTCGACCATCTCGATGCCGTCCCGGGCGAGCTGGCTCTTGAGCCGCCTGCAGAAGCCGCACCAGGTCGTGGTGTACATGGTGAGCGGCCCGGTGGGCGCGTTCGCCTGGTCCGTGGTGGGCGTGGCCATCGGCGCGTCGTCTCCTTCGTCTGACACTGCGACTGATGTGGTGCGTAGGGCGATCGAACGATTCAGGCGATGGCGACAACACCCGGCCGGCGCCTCGCATTCCGCTCAAGGAGGTTATCCACAGACCCGGCAGGAGGCCGATCCGGTCCCCGCCTGGTGCCAGGATGGGGGCATGGAGGCTGAGCGTGTACTGGCGGGGCTCGACCCGGAGCAGCGGGCCGTGGCCGAGGCGGTGAAGGGCCCGGTCTGCGTGCTGGCGGGCGCCGGCACCGGCAAGACCAGGGCCATCACGCACCGGATCGCGTACGCCGCGCTGACCGGCGTGGTCGCGCCGCAGCGGGTGCTGGCCGTGACGTTCACCAACCGGGCGGCCGGCGAGCTGCGCGCCCGGCTGCGGCAGCTGGGCGCGCCCGGCGTGCAGGCCCGCACGTTCCACGCCGCCGCCCTGCGCCAGCTGACCTACTTCTGGCCGCGGGTGATCGGCGGCGAACCCCCCAAGATCATCGAGTCCAAGATCGCGCTGGTGGCGGACGCCGTCCGGGCCTGCCGGCTGGCGTTCGGCCGCACCGAGCTGCGCGACATCGCCAGCGAGATCGAATGGGCCAAGGTCACCCAGCACCGCCCGGAGGACTACGCAGGCGCGGTCGCCACCGCCTCCCGCAAGATGACCGTCGACGTGGCCGACGTCGCCCGCGTCTACGACATGTACGAGACGCTGCGCCGCGAGCGCAACCTGCTCGACTTCGAGGGCATGCTCGAGCTGACGGCCGCCGTGCTCACCGAGCACCGCGAGGTCGCCGCCCAGGTCCGCGAGCAGTACCGGCACTTCGTCGTCGACGAGTTCCAGGACGTCAACCCGCTGCAGAAGCTGCTCCTCGACACCTGGCTCGGCGGCCGCGACGACCTGTGCGTGGTCGGCGACCCCAACCAGACCATCTACTCCTTCACCGGCGCCAGCCCCTCCTACCTGCTCGACTTCACCCGCCAGTTTCCCGACGCCAAGGTGGTGAAGCTGGTCCGCGACTACCGCTCCACCCCCCAGGTCGTGCGGCTGGCCAACGGCGTCATCGGACAAGCCAGGGGCGAGGCCGCCCGCCGCCACCGGCTGGAGCTGGTCGCGCAGCGCCCCGACGGCCCCGACCCCGTCTTCAACGAGTACGACGATGAGATCGCCGAGGCCGACGACATCGCCCGCCGCGCCCGCAAGCTGGTCGAGGAGGGCGTGCCCGCCCGCGAGATCGCCGTCCTCTACCGCGTCAACGCCCAGTCCGAGGCCTACGAGTCGGCGCTGGCCGCCGCCGGCGTGCCCTACGTGCTGCGCGGCGCCGAGCGGTTCTTCGAGCGGCCCGAGGTCCGCGAGGCGGTGATCCGGCTGCGCGGCGCCGCCCGGGCCGGCGCCGACGCCGAGACCGACGGCACCGGCCTGATCGCCACCGTCCGGCACGTCCTGTCGGGCGCCGGGTTCTCCGACCGCCCGCCCGAGGGCTCGGGCGCGGTCCGCTCCCGCTGGGAGTCGCTGGCCGCGCTCGCCCAGCTCGCCGAGGACATCGCCGCCGACGACCCGCGCGCCGGGCTGCCGGAGTTCGTGGCCGAGCTGGAGGAGCGCGCCGCCGCCCAGCACGCCCCGCCGCTGGAGGGCGTCACGCTCGCCTCGCTGCACGCCGCCAAGGGCCTGGAGTGGGACGCGGTCTTCCTTACCGGCGTGGTCGAGGGCACCCTCCCCATCATCTACGCCGAGACCCCGGAGCAGGTCGAGGAGGAGCGCCGCCTGCTGTACGTGGGCATCACCCGGGCCCGCGAGCACCTGTCGCTCTCCTGGGCGCTGTCCCGCTCCCCGGGCGGCGCCCGGCGCCGCCGCCCGTCCCGCTTCCTGGACGGCCTCACCCCCAAGACCATGACCCCCGTCCCGGCCCGCGTCGACCGCACCCACCGCCGCGCCGGCAAGGGCCCCCAACCCTGCCGCGTCTGCGGCCGCCCCCTGACCGCCGCCATCGAACGCAAGCTGGGCCGCTGCGAGAACTGCCCCGCCGAGCTCAACGAGGACCTCCTCCTCGCCCTCAAGGACTGGCGCTCCCAGACCGCCGCCGACCAGAAGATCCCCGCCTACGTCGTCTTCACCGACGCCACCCTCCAGGCCATCGCCGAACACAACCCCGGCTCCGCGGAGGAGCTGGCCAAGATCCCCGGCGTGGGCAAGGTCAAACTGGACCGCTACGCCGAAGCCGTCCTCTCCCTGTGCACAAGCACCTCCCCACCCCCCTGACCCGACCCCGCGAAGCCCCGGATCGGCCAGGAGGACTGCCGCGCAGCGGGTCGAGCGGTTCTAGAAGACTGCTGAAGATCTTGGGGTTCTGGCCCCGTCGCGGTTGCGGCGGGGCCAGTGTGGTGTGGTGTGGTGATGGGTGAATGGGCCGGGGAGAGGGTCGGTCCGGATGTGTGGGAGACGTGCCGGGAGCTGATCCCGGCCGGGAGCGTGTTCGCGTTCCTGGCCGAGCACCGTGGCGCGTTGTTCCCGGCGGAGATGTTCGCCGACATGTATCCCTCGGCCAACGGGCGGCCCTCGATGCCGCCGCAGATCCTTGCCGCGGCGATCCTGCTGCAGGCCCTGCACGGGCTGTCGGACTTTGAGACGGTGCAGGAGTTGCGGTGTGACCTGCGGTGGAAGGCCGCCTGCGGGCTGGGCCTTCACGACACCGCGTTCCACCCGTCGCTGCTGGCCTACTTCCGTCGCCGGCTGGCGCGTTCGGCCCGGCCGGACCGGATTTTCGAGGCCGTCCGGCAGGTCGTCCAGGCGACCGGGGTGCTCAAGGGCCGGCAGCGGCGGGCGCTGGACTCGACCGTGCTGGACGATGCGGTGGCCACCCAGGACACCGTCACCCAGCTGATCGCCGCCGTCCGGGCGGTGATCCGCGAGGTGCCGGGAGCGGCCGGGGTCGCCGCCGCCCGGTGCACCGCGCACGACTACGCCCAGGCGGGCAAGCCCCGCATCGCCTGGGACGATGAGCAGGCCCGCGCCGAGCTGGTGGACGCGCTGGTCACCGACGCGCTGCGGCTGCTGGGGCACCTGCCCGAGCAGGAACTGGGCGAACGGGCCGCGAACGCGGTCGGCATCCTGGCCCTGGTCGCCGGTCAGGACGTCGAACCGGCCGGCGGGTCCGACGGCCGCGACGGACGCTGGCGCATCACCGACGGCACCGCCCCCGACCGGGTGATCTCGGTCGTCGATCCCCAGGCCAGGCATGTCCACAAGACCCGCAGCCACCGCCAGGACGGCTTCAAGGCCCACCTGGCCGTCGAGCCCGAAACCGGCCTGTTCACCGCCGTGGCCCTGCGACCGGGCGCCGGGCCCGCCCACCATGAGGCCGTCGTCGGCCTGGACCTGCTCTCCTGCGAGGACACGCCGGTGGAGGTCTTCGGCGACACCGCCTACTCCACCGGCCAGGCCCGCCGGGCCCTCACCGCCGCCGGGCACCGGCTGTTCATCAAACCCGCCCCGCTGCGGCCCGCCATCCCCGGCGGCTTCACCCTGGACGACTTCGCCATCGACACCACCACCGGCACCGTGACCTGCCCCGCCGGGCACACCGCTCCCTTAACGGAACCCGGCGGGCGACACCACCAGCGCAAAGCCACGTTCGGAAAGCTCTGCACCGGGTGCCCCCTGCGCGAGCGGTGCACCAACGCCAAGGCCGGCCGCATCCTGACCATCCGCCCCCACCACGACCTCCAGGCCGCCGCCCGCCGCCAGGCGGCCGGCGATCCGGCCTGGCAAGCCGACTACCGCCGCTGGAGACCACCGGTCGAACGCGCCGTCGCCTGGCTCGTCCACCACGGCAACCGCCGCCTGCGCCACCGCGGCACCATCGCAGGCGACGCCTGGCTGCACACCCGGGCCGCCGCCCTCAACCTCCGCCGACTCATCAACCTCGGACTCACCCGGACCAACAGCACCTGGCATCTGTCCTCGGCCAACGCATGACCACAGAGGGGCTGTCCGGCCCACGGCCGGACAGCCCCTCTAACAAGATCTTCAGCAGTCTTCTAGTAGGGCTTTGTTAGTTCGTCATGGTGGGTGCTGGTGGCATGTGGGGCATCGGCCGCTCCAGGTGGCGAGCAGCACTTGGAGCTGTTTGAGAATCTTGTAGAGACTCAGGCCGCCCCGGCCGCTTTTGGGCTGGCCAGGCGTAGTTCGGTGAGGAAGAGGTGTGCGGCCGAGGCCAGGGTGACGTGGCGGTGCCAGCCGGTCCAGGAGCGGCCCTCGAAATGGGTGAGGCCGAGGCCGGTCTTGAGTTCGCGGTAGTCGTGTTCGATCCGCCAGCGGATCTTGGCCAGGCGTACGAGGGTCTTGATCGGGGTGTTTTCGGGCAGCGTGGAAAGCCAGTAGTCGGTGGGCTCGGGCTCACCGGGCGGCCACTCGGCCAGCAGCCAGCACGCGGGCACACTGCCGTCGGCGGCTTTGGGGATGTCCCGGTTGGCGGGACGTACCCGGATCGCGGTGAAGCGTGAACGCAGTTTGGCGGTGGGGTTGGCCGCGGTCTTCCTGGTGCCCTGGCGCCAGGTCACCCGCCGCAGGCTCGCGCGGCCGGCGGCCAGCACCAGGTCACGGAGGTTGGAGGCATCCCCGGCGTAGCGTGGCCCGGGCGGGCGGCCGCGTCCGCAATAGGCCGGCGTGACCGGCACCGCGTCGCCGTCGTAGGCGCTGGTGGCGGCCTTGACAGCCATCACATAGCCGATGCCGCGCTCGGTCAGTCCCAGCCGGAAGGTGGTGTTGTCGCCGTATCCGGCGTCACCGACGACCAGCGGCGGCATGTGCCCCCAGGCGGCCAGTTCGTCGATCATGTCCAGGACGAGCCGCCATTTGGGACGATGCCGTACCTGATCGCCGATGCCGCAGCGCCTGCGCCGCTCGGCGATCCGCCCCGCCTCCTGCGGATCGGCGGCCAGCGTGTCATCCCACCGCTCGGGCATGAACAAACGCCAGTTCAGCGGGGCCGAGCAGGCGTCGGTGACCGCATGCACGCTCACCGCGATCTGGCAGTTGGTCACCTTGCCCGCCGTCCCGGTGTACTGCCGGGCCACACACGGCGACCCGTCCCCGTCCTTGAGGTGTCCGGTGTCGTCCAGAAGCCACGCCTCCGGCTCCACCACCCGCAGCGACCGATCCGCCAACCTCCGCCGCACCGCCACGAAATCCCACGTCGAGGACGTGATGAACTGCTGCAGCCGCTGATGATCGACCCCCAGGCGCTCGGCCATCGGCTGCATCGACTTACGCCGCCCGTCCAGCATCAGCCCCCGCAGATACAGCCCGCCGTTCAAGCGCTGCTCACGACGCGCGAACGGCGTGAAAATCTCACCCGCGAAGTCCTCAAGACGGCCACGAACCTCAGCCAGCTCAGCCGGAGTCACACCAAGATCATCCCATATGATACCGAACTAACAAAGTCCTACTAGGGCCTGTCTCGAAGTGGCCTCAGGTGCCGCCCGAGCGCGTTACCTGGACGGTGGTGCGATGCCGGAGACGAGCATCACCGTCCAGATCGCGAAGCGATGCCGCGCTCGCCAAGGCCCGGTTAGGGGCGAGCCGCCAGGCGAGCACCGTAGGCCGGGACTTTGAGACACAGCCTGAGGGCTTGCTGCGAGGTGGGCGGGGTAAGTGGGGTGCTTGTGCGGATGGCTTCTGAGAGACGGAAACGTGCTCGGGTGTCGGCCGGGTTGGGGGAGAGTGCGGTCACTTCGGATTGTTTGGGAGAATCGCTGGTGTGAAGGCTTCCTTGAAGGCACTGCTGGAGCTGCTCGACCTCGAGCAGATCGAGAACGACATCTTCCGCGGCCGCAGTCCCGAGGAGCGCCGGCAGCGTGTCTTCGGCGGGCAGGTGGCGGGGCAGGCGCTGGTCGCCGCGGGACGGACCGTCCCGGTGAACCGGCCCGTGCACTCGCTGCACGCCTACTTCATCCGGCCGGGCGACCCGCTGGTCCCGATCGTCTACACCGTCGACCGGGTGCGGGACGGGAGGTCGTTCACCACCCGGCGGGTGCTGGCCATCCAGCACGGGAAGGCGATCTTCAGCCTGTCCGCCTCGTTCCAGATCGTCGAGGACGGCCCCGCGCACCAGGCCGCCATGCCCGAGGCGCCCGACCCCGAGACGCTGCCGACCGCGCTCGAGCGGTTCACGCCGCTGTTCGGGGAGCGCGGCGCCGTGGAGTTCGTGGAGGGACGGCCCTTCGACGTCCGGCACGCCACGCCGCTCACCTGGGAGGCGGCCAAGGACCCGGCCCTGAGGACGCCCGAGTCGAAGGTGTGGCTCAAGGTGGACGGCGAACTGCCCGACGACCCGATGCTGCACGTGTGCCTGATGACCTACGCCTCCGACATGACGCTGCTCGACACCGTGCTGCTCAACCAGGGGCTCGCGTGGGGCGACCAGCGGACGATGGGCGCCAGCCTCGACCACGCCATGTGGTTCCACCGGCCGTTCCGCGCCGACGACTGGCTGCTCTACTACCAGGACACCCCGTTCGCCGGAAGCGCCCGCGGCCTGGCCAGGGGCCAGGTGTTCACGCAGAACGGCGACCTGGTCGTGTCGGTCATGCAGGAGGGTCTCATCAGGACCTCGGCCGAGCCTCAGGGGGAGCCCCAAATCCCTTGAGTATTCAAGGATGATGACGAAGCCGTCATCACTGACTTAGACGGTCGAATCGGGGGCCCGGTTCTCTTCGAGGCCCGTGAAGTGACCCACAAAACCGCAGGTCAAAAATACCTTGATTGATTTGCGGAAGTGGCCGTACTCTCGTACGCGAGCGATCAGACGGCCCGACGATGGATCTTGGATCCGGCGGACGGGCCCCAAGGAGCCAGGAAGGTGGTGTGCGGTCCGGTGAGCACGATGTTGATCAAATCAGCGCAGTCCTGGACGCGCGCCTGCCCCGCCGGCTCCTCGATGAGGTATGGCGGCGGCGCCATGTTCGCCGTCCAGCCGTGGAGCGCCCTCCAGCCAGTGGCCGCCGTGTGCCCCCCGCGTCATGACGTGGTGGGTGGCGTGTCCGGCGGCGCGGCGGCGCTGCGCGGCGATGCCATGCGCGGCACCGCGCGGTCCGAGGCCGACCTGTTCGGCATGCGACTGCGTACAGCGTCTGTTCGGCAAGGCGTGCAGCGAGTCCAGGACGAGCAGGGGCGGACCGTCTTCGAACACCTCGAAGGCGCCAACCCCAGCGCTCCGGCCACGGCCCACGTGGACGCCATCTCGATCAAGGGTGGCAAGGGTCCGTACCCCTGGAGGCGACCGGTCTAGAAGACACCGGCAAGCCCCCAGGCCGCGGATCCAGACACCGGATCCGCGGCCTTCTTGTTTGCCAAAAACGCACCGACACACCCGTTGCGAACCAACGAGAGGAATCAGGGTGACTGTGATGCAGGGGGCTCTCGCAGTGAGCGAGGAGGACCTCACCCTTCCCTGCCGGACCGACCCGGAGCTGTTCTTCGCCGAGGCTCCCGCCGACGTCGAGCTCGCCAAGGCCCTGTGCCTGGAGTGCCCGCTCCGCAAGGAGTGCCTCGCCGGCGCCCTTGAGCGCAAGGAGCCCTGGGGCGTATGGGGCGGCGAGCTGTTCGTCCGCGGTGTCATCGTTCCGCGCAAGCGGCCCCGTGGCCGTCCGCGGAAGAACCCGGTCCCGGACGAAGTGGCCGTGTGAGGACCACGTGACCGCCATACCGACACTCGACCGTGTGGAGATCGGGGGCACGGTCCCCGTACAGGGGCCGTGCCCCCGGGCCGCCGGGGAGAACCAGATGAACTTGCTCAGCCAGGACCTGTCCCGGGAACGAATACCGGGTGCTGAGGTGGAGCTGGCACAGCGGGTGCGCGCCCTGCGGCGCGCGCGCCGGGACGCCAGGACGCGGGCGGCCCGCGTCCGGCGCGCCCTGCTGGCGCCCACCTCGGCCGGGGACCCTTACGTGTCCCGGCCCGCTCGCGAGACCGGCCACAGGTAAACGACGAAGCCCGCACGGTGGCAGGCCGCCGCCGCTCTTCTTGGATGGTTTGGCGGCCGGGCGGCCTCCCGTGCGGGCCTCCGGAGGCGTGCCCGGCGACCCCCTCGCCGGGCACGCACGAAAGCGGGCCCCGCGCGTCTCATCAACGCGCGGGGCCCGCTTCAAAGTCCCGGCCTACGGCGCTCGCCTGGCGGCTCGCACCTGACGGGCCTTGGCGAGCGCGACATCGCTTCGCGATCTGCCGCCTCACCGCCCAGGTAGCGCGCCCGCGCGGTCGCTGAGGCCACTTCGAGACAGGCCCGAGGCCCCGCTCGATCGCGACATCGCGCTTCGCGCGGTTGCTGGTGCCACCTCTGGACAGGCCCGAGGCCCCGCTCGACATCGAGTCCCCGAGCGGGGACGACTCCTGCCTGAGGGGCAAAAGAGTGCGGGTCAGCCGGCCAGTTCGTCGTCCTCGTCGGCCGCGGCGGTGATCTCGGCCGGGGCGTCCTCGTCGGCGAAGCCCGGGATCCAGCGGAGGGACTCGGCGCGGGCCGGGATCTCGCATTCGAGCTGGCACAGCACGCCGGTGCCGGCCGACAGCACGCGGTGGACGATCACGTACTCCGGCGGCAGGTTGAGCTGGCGGACGACGTTGGTCGGGCGCAGGTCGGTGACCCGGGCGGCCATGTCGCGCAGCCACTCGCGGCTGAACTTGAACGTGTCGTTCACGAACGGCTCGGTGATCGGGGCCAGGAACGCGTGCAGGGACTCGGCGTCGACGTCCACGCCCTCGCGGATGAAGTCCTCCCGGCGCAGCGCCTCCTCGACCTGGTCGATGTCGGCCATGGTGCCGATGCGCAGCAGGCGGCCCATCCGGTACTGGAAGTCCTCGGGGATCCGGTCGACGGCGCCGAAGTCCATCACCCCGAGGCGGCCGTCGGCCATGACGCGGAAGTTGCCGGGGTGCGGGTCGCCGTGCAGCATGCCCGACCGCTTGGGGCCCGACAGCAGGAAGCGGCAGTACAGCAGGGCGGCGTGGTTGCGCTCCTCCTCGTCGCCCGAGCTGATGATCTTCGAGAGCGGGGTGCCGTCGATCCACTCGGTGACGAGCACGTCGCCGGACTGGGCGATGACCTCGGGGATGTAGAAGTCGGGGTCGTCCGCCGGGTACGCCTCGCGGACCGCGGTCTGCGAGGCCGCCTCGACGGTGTAGTCGAGCTCCTCGGCGACCCGCTCCTTCAGCTCGGCCAGCATCGACTTGACGTCCAGGCCGGGCATGAGCACCGAGAACAGCTTGGCCAGCCGGGCGAGCTGGTTGAAGTCGCTGATCAGGGCCTTCCCGGCGCCGGGGTACTGGACCTTGACGGCGACCGCGCGGCCGTCCTCCCACACGCCCCGGTGCACCTGGCCGATCGAGGCGGCGGCGGCCGGCTCGTCGTCGAACGACTCGAACCGCTCCCGCCAGTCCTGGCCGAGCCCCTCCGCCAGGACCTTGTGGACGGCGGCGGCCGGCAGCGGCGGCGCGGCCTCCTGGAGCTTGGTGAGCGTGGCCCGGTACGGTCCGGCGATCTCCGGCGGCAGCGCGGCCTCGAAGATCGACAGCATCTGGCCGAGCTTCATCGCCCCGCCCTTGAGCTCGCCGAGCACCTTGAACAGCTGCTCGGCGGTGCGCTGCTGGATCTCCATGGCGACGGCCTCGGCGGGGCGGCCGAAGGTGCGTTTCCCGACCCCCAGCGCGGTGCGCCCGGCGAAACCGAGCGGGAGGGACGCCAGCTTTGCGGACCGCGTCACCGCGCGGCGGGGGAGATCGCTCACGCCGACCATTGTCGGTGATCCGCTTCCGTTTCCGCTACAACGATACGGCAACCGCCCCGGCGCCTTCCTCCGGTGCGCGGCGGCGACCTGCGACAATGCGGTAAGTGTGCGCTTTCTCACGCCGTGGCCCGATCTGTGATATTGCGCATGCGCGCGTGAGAGCCGTGCCCGGCCTGGACGACCGCGCCGCACGCGCGTGGGCGAGGCCGGTGCGCAGCGCGGGGTGGCGGGGGCGATAGCGTGCGGGCCATGCCCGAAGAGCTGTCCGATGTCCTGCTCGTGGAGCGCCGTCCCGACGGCGTCGCCGTCCTCACCCTGAACGACCCGGACCGGCGCAACGCCATGTCCGACGAGATGACCGCCGCCTGGAAGGACGCCATCGCCGCCCTGCGCGCCGACACGGGCCTGCGCTGCGTGGTCGTCACCGGCGCCGGAACCGCGTTCTCCTCGGGGGGCGCCCTGGGCTTCCTGGCCGACAGCAACGCGATCGCCGTTCCGCCGCTGCGCGACCGGATGCTGGAGTTCTACCGGACCTGGCTGACGATCCGCGCCCTGGAGGTGCCGACGATCGCGGCGATCAACGGGCATGCGGTCGGAGCCGGGTTCGCGCTCGCGCTGGCCTGCGACCTGCGGTACGCGGCGGCCGACGCCAAGCTGCTGGTGCCGTTCACCGCCCTCGGACTGCACCCGGGCATGGCCACGACCTGGCTGCTGCCGGAGGTGGCCGGGCTGCCGCTGGCCCGCGAGCTGCTGTTCACCGGACGGGCCGTCAGCGGATCGCAGGCCGAGTCGCACGGGCTGGTCAACCGGGCCGTCCCGCGCGAACTGGTGCTGCAGGAGGCCCTGGACGTGGCGGGCCAGATCGCCGCGCAGGCGCCGATCGCGACCCGGCTGACCAAGGTGGCCCTCTCGAACGGCGGCCATCCCGACATGGAGTCGGCGCTGCGCTGGGAATCCCTCGCCCAGCCGGTCACCATGGCGTCCAAGGACATGGTGGAGGGCCTGGCGGCCCAGCGCGAGAAGCGCCGCCCGGTCTTCACCGGCGAGTAGGCGCGCCGAACGGACGACCCCGGCGGGGCCGCCTCGAAACGGCCCGCCCCGCCGGGGTCGAGGCGGGTCAGAGCTTGATCGGGCCGGGGGGCTCGTCCGGGGGGAGTTCCGCCTTCGCGTCCTCGGCCGTCGTGCCCGTTCTGGCGCGCGCCCTGTGCCTGGCCAGGCGTTCCATCGCCGCCGACAGCAGCATCGGCGCGGCGATCTCCGTCACGCGGACCACCGCGCCCGGCGGGAGCCCGTACCGCTGGGCGATCTTGCGTGCCACCGGCCGGAGCACCCGGCCCGCCGCCCCTCCGGCGACCGCGCCCGCGATGCCGCCGCCCACGCGGCGTCCCAGGGACGGGGGCGGGGTGCCGAGCCGGGTGCCGTCCGGCCCTTCCAGGATCTCCGGCGCGGTCTCCGCACCGGTGCCGCTGGCCTGCCGCCGCTGGTGCCCTGTCAGCGTGATCACCCCTGCTCATGTCGCATTTCGGTCGTGAACGCCCCCTTCGTACCCGGCAGCGAACGGATCAAGCGGCGACCTTCCGGAACGCGCGCGGCCCCGGCGAGCGTCGGCGCCACGCTGCGGACGGGAGGTGGGGCCCATTGGGCAGTCGGTGTGGAAACCGCGCGGAGACACTGTGGAAACAGTATGGGGATGCTTGAAAACAGGCCGGTTGACCTGCGGAAACTCCCAACACCCCCTGTGGAGGAAGCAAATTTTTAGGTACGGTTCTGGAGTGCCCCCTAACGTAGAGGTCCGCCGCAGTAACCGCCGCCGGCGGACGGTGTCCGCATACCGCGATGGGGACAAGGTCGTGGTGATGCTGCCCTCCCGGCTGACCAAGGCCGAGGAGGAGCAGTGGATCGCGACCATCCTCGAACGGCTCGAGGAGCGCGAACGCCGTCGCCGCCCCTCCGACGCCGACCTGGAAGTGCGGGCACGCGAACTGTCCAGGCGCCATCTCGGCGGCCGCGCCGTTCCCGCCAGCGTCCGCTGGGTCGGCAACCAGCGCACCCGCTGGGGGTCCTGCACGCCTGACGACGGCACCATCAGGCTCTCCACACGGCTGCGTGGCATGCCGTCCTGGGTCGTCGACTACGTGCTGGTGCACGAGCTGGCGCACCTGCTGGTCCCCGGGCACGGCGCCGACTTCTGGAAGCTGGTCGGCAACTATCCCAAGGCCGAGCGGGCCCGCGGCTACCTCGAGGGCGTGGCCGCCGCCGCCCACCTGCCGATGGAGATGGACGCCGACGGCGCCGCCGGTGACGAAGAGCTGCCTCCCGAGTGCCACCACGGGGTCGCCGGGTGAGTTCCGGCCCCGGCCCGTCGTCCCCCGCCTCCCGCCGTTACGCCGCCGTCCTGTCCGTCGAGGACCCGGACGGCGCCGCCCCGAGCCCGAGCCCGCCGGGAATCGATCCCGAGGAGTTCCGCCTCGCGCTCCTGGAGGACACCTACGAGGTCGTGGCCGGCCTGGAACTGGTCACGCCCGCGCTGGTGCTGGACCCTCCCGGGCAGCCCGCCGCCGAGGCGATCACCTGGCCCGGCACCGCGATCGTCCGGGAGCACGGTCTCGCCGCCGCGTTCGCCGCCCTGCACGCGCTGGGCGCCGAGGAAGCCGTGCTGCTGGCCTCCGACGCCCCCGACCTCCCGCCGCTGCTGATCGGCAAGCTCTTCCGCGCCCTCGGCGACGCCCCGGCCGCCGCCTGCCAGGCCGAAGGCCCCCTGGACGCGGGCCCGCCGCGGCACGAACACCGTCGCGGCACGCCGCACGGGCTGGTCGCGCTGGCCGCACGGCTGCCGCTGCCCGGGTGGCTGGCCGCCGCCCTCGGCGACGTCGATCTCGACACCCCCGACGCACTGGCCCGGCTGCGCACCGCCGCGCCCCGTCCGGGGCTGGTCCCGCAGGGCCCCGGCTGGCACCGCCTCCGCACGCCCGCCGACATGCGCCTGCTCGACCCCGGCCTGGAGGGCTGGGAGAACACCCGCGCCCTCCTCCAGGGCCACCCGCTGCGCTAACCCGCCGTGCCGGACCGGGACGACGCCAGACGGGCCAGCCGCCGGACGGCGTCGTCGGTCGGTTCGGGCAGGGCGTCCACCGGGAACCAGCGCAGATCCTCCGACTCGGCGCTGATCGCGTGCCGGGCGTCCGCGGGCGCCAGCGCCACGAACTGCACGTCCAGATGCCACGACCCCTCCGGATGGCAGCGGACGGCGTGCAGGTCGAGCTGCGCGGGCACGGGCCGCAGCCGCAGCCCGTCGATCCCCGACTCCTCGGTCGCCTCCCGCAGCGCCGCCCCCGCCAGCGTGGCGTCGCCGGGCTCGCAGTGCCCGCCCAGCTGGAGCCACGCCCTGATCTTGCGGTGCAGGGTCAGCAGCACCCGCGTCCGGGACTCGTCCACCACGATCGTGCTGGCGGTGATGTGCCCGGCCACGCACTCCCGGAACGTTCCGTCCGGATGATCGGCCAGATGGCGCAGGAAGTCGCGGCGGAGCTTCTCCTGGCGCTCGTCCGGCGCCCGCCACCCCTCCAGCACCCGTACGGCGTCCGCGTGCAGCGGGCCCGGCGACGGACCCGTCATACGCGGCGGCTCACACGCGGATACAGCGAGTTCACCGGGTGGCGGCGCCGCCGCTCCTGATCACGCGGCCGCTGCCAGCACAGCCCGGCCCCCGCCACACGCCTTCTGACCTGCGCGGACGCGGTCTCCGGTGTGAACCGGCAGCCGGGTACGCGCGAGCGGCCCGGACGCGACCTCACGCGCGGGACCCCGGGCCGTCACCGGGCTCGCCGTCCCCGCCGCCCTTGCCGCCGCTCTCGTCGTCCTCGCCCTTGCTCTCGTCCGGCTTCGCCTCGCCGGTCAGCGCGGAGATGTCCAGGTCGAAGCCCTCGATCAGGTCCCGGCCGTGCACGAACCCCTCGGGGTCGTCGAGATCCTCGGCGTTCGGCAGCAGGTCGGGGTGCTCCCAGATGGCGTCCCGGCCCTGCACGCCGCGCGCCTCGGTGAGGCTGCGCCACAGCGCGCCCGCCTCGCGCAGCCGCCGCGGCCGCAACTCCAGACCCACCAGCGTGGCGAAGGTGCGCTCGGCCGGCCCGCCCGTGGCGCGGCGCCGCCGCACCGCCTCGGCCAGCTTCACCGAGCCGGGCAGCCGGTCGCCCGCGACCTGGTTGACCACCGTGTCCACCCAGCCCTCGATCAGCGCGAGGCTGGTCTCCAGCCGGGCCAGCGCCGCCTTCTGCTGCGGCGTCTCCTCCGGCGTCAGCTGCAGCTCGCCGCCGAGCGCCTGCTGGATCGCCTCCGGGTTGCTCAGGTCGAGCCCCTGCACGGCCCGCTCGATGCCCGACAGGTCGACGGTGATGCCCCGCGCGTAGTCCTCGACCGCGCGCAGCAGATGGGCGCGCAGCCACGGCACGTGCGCGAACAGCCGCTGGTGCGCGGCCTCCCGCAGCGCCAGGTACAGCCGCACCTCGTCATCGGAGATCTCCAGGCCCTCGCCGAACGCCTCCACCCCGGCGGGCAGCAGCGCCCCCACGCCCTCCGGCGCCAGCGGCAGGCCCACATCGGACGACCCGACCACCTCGCGGGCCAGCGCACCCAGCGCCTGCCCCGCCTGGCCGCCCACCATCGCGCCCGCCATCTGCTTGACCATGCCGATCAGCGGACCGGCCATCGCCTGCATGTCGGCGGGGATGTCGCCCGAGCCCAGCGCCCCGCCCATCGACTCGACCATGCGGGTCGCGATCGGGTCGCAGACCTTCGACCACACCGGCAGCGTCTGCTCGATCCACTCCGAGCGGCTCCACGCCTTCGGGCTGCGGATCCCCGCCGGGAGCGTGGTGCCCTCGTCCAGCCACAGGTCGGCCAGCCGCAGCGCCTCCTCGACCTGACGGCGCTCGGCGTCCACGACCGAGGGGTCGCCCTGCTCGGCCACCGCGTGGCGGGCTATGTTCTTGGCCAGATCCCAGTTCAGCGGGCCACCGCCGGCGCCGGGAGCACCCTGGCTGCCGATCATGTCGGCGAAGCGGTGCAGCATGTCGGCGAACTGCTGCATGTCGCCGCCCATGGCCTTGAATGGATCCTGGGGCTTGTCGTCGTCACCGTCGTCGTTGCCGGGACGGTTGAAGCCGAAGGGAGTGTCACTCATCGGTTCGCCCCTGGGATGCATGATGGGCTCATATCCGCAACGTTAGCCGGTCCCGGCGAAGTCGCGAACACAAGGAAGGGGGCAGCTCCGTGGCAACGGGCAAGGTTCGCCCTGGGCGTAGCAAGGGCCCGGTCGTCGCCGTCACCGGAGCGGCCACCGGGGCGGGCCGCCTGCTGGCCGCCCGGCTGGCCGGGCACGAGGCCGTCCGCAAGGTCGTCGCGATCGACGAGCAGCGCGGCGACGTGCCGAACGTGACCTGGCGGGTGACCGACATCCGCGACCCGCTGCTGTCCAACCGGCTCTCCGACGTGGACGTGATCGTCAACCTCGACCTGCGCCGCTCGCCCGAGCTGGACCCGCGCGAGCGCCGCACCCACAACGTGCGGGGCGCCCAGACGGTCGTGACCGCCGCCGCCGCGGCCCGCGTGCGCCGGGTGGTGCTGGTCACCAGCGCCATGGTGTACGGCGCGGGCCCCGACAACCAGATCCCGCTGCCCGAGGACGCCCCGATGCTGGCCGAGGCCAACACCAGCATCGCCGGCGACTACGTCGAGATCGAGGAACTGGCCGCCGGGGCACGCCTCAGCCACCCCGGCCTGGAGGTCACGGTCGTACGGCCCGCGGCACTGGTGGGACCGGGCGTCGACACCGTGATCACCCGGCACTTCGAGGCGCCCCGGCTGCTGTCGGTGAAGGGCAGCACCCCCGGCTGGCAGTTCTGCCACATCGAGGACCTGGCGTCCGCGCTCGAACTCGTCGTCGCCGAGAGCCTGACCGGGCCCATCGGGGTCGGCTGCGAAGGCTGGCTCGGCCCGGAGGAGGTCACCGAGATCACCGGCAAGCGCACCTTCGAACTCCCCGCCGCGCTGACCTTCGGCATGGCGCAGCGGCTCCACCGCCTCGGCATGACCCCGGCCCCCGCCACCGACCTGCACTACGTCGCCTACCCGTGGGTCGTCGACTGCGCCCGCCTGCGCGCCGCCGGATGGAAACCCGCCTACGACAACGCCACCGCGCTGCGGACGCTCATGGAGGAGGGCGCGGGACGGCACGCCGTCGTCGGCCGCCGCGTCGGCGGCAAGGAGGCCACCATGGCCACCGCCGCGGGCGCCACCGTCGCCGCGATCGGCGCCGCCGCCGCCATCCGCCGCGCCCGAAAACGGCGCCGGTAGTGTTTATTGCATGCGCGAGCTGCGCTCCTCGCCTGGCGGCTCGTCGCTTGTCGCGCATGCGGCGATCGCTGCATCGCTCCGAACTCGCTGTGCTTATTGCGTTCGCGAGCTGCGCTCCTCGCCTGGGGGCTCGTCGCTTGTCGCGAACGCGGCGATCGCTGCATCGCTCCGAACTCGCCTGGCGGCTCGCTCCGCGATCAGTTTCCTCGCAGGCTCGGAACTGCCTTCGGACGCGATCGCACGCCCGAGCCACCGTTCGGGGCTTGGCCGACGGCTGAGCTTGTTACTCGGGGGAAAAGGCGAAGGGCCGCGTGGCATCTGTCGCGCGGCCCTTCTCCGGTGTCGTGGTGGTCAGTCTTGGTTGGGTGAGGCTGACGGGGAGGGGGAGCCTGAGGGGGACGGGCTGGGGCTCGGGGTTGCGCCTGCGGCCGGGCGGCCGGCGGTCTGCTGGGCCGCGGCCAGGGCGTCGCGGGCCTTCTTGATCCGCTCCCAGGCCTTGCCCATCTCGGGGTAGTTCAGCTCCTTCTGGGCCTTCTCGTAGGCGCCGACCGCCGACTCCAGCTCGTCGATCGCCTGCTGCGCCTGCTGGGTGAGCTGCGGTGTGCCGCCCTGCTGGTTCTGGCCCGGCTGGGTGTTGGACGGCGGCGGGGCCGCCGAGATGCCGCCCAGCAGCTGCTCCATCGCCTCGCTCATGTTGTTGCCCGAGGCGATCCTGTCACCGAACCGCACCAGCACCTTGCCCAGCAGCGGGTACGGCTGCTGCTCGGCCGTGCCCGCCGCCATGGCGTACATCGGCTCCACGTACAGCACCCCGTTGCCGAACGGGATCGTGAGCATGTTGCCCGGCACGGTCCGGGTGCCGCCCTGGCGTAGGGCGAACAGCTCGTTCTTGACCTTCGGATCGGTCTCGAAGGAGTTCTGCACCTGGCCCGGGCCCTGCGCCGGGGAGTTCCGCGGCAGCTGCAGGACCTCGATCTGCCCGTAGTTGCGGCCCGGTGTCGAGCCGATCGACATGAACGCCGCCAGGTTCGGGTTCTCCCGCGGGTTGAACACCGTGGTCAGCGAGAAGTCCGGGCCGTCGGTGCCCGGCATCCGCAGGCTCTGGTAGTACGGCGGCTGGCGCCGGCCCTTCGCGCCCGGGTCCTCCGGCACCTCCCAGAAGCCCTCGCCGTTGTAGAACGCCGCCGCGTCCGTCACGTGGTACTTGGTGAGGATCTGCCGCTGCACCTTGAACAGGTCGAGCGGGTAGCGGAAGTGGCTCTCCAGCTCCGGCGGGATGGTGTTGCGCGGCTGGACGGTGTCCTTGAAGACCTTCATCCACGTCTTGGTGATGGGGTCGTTCTCGTCCCACTGGTAGAGCCGCACCTGGCCGTCGTAGGCGTCCACCGTCGCCTTCACCGAGTTGCGCATGTAGTTGATCCGGTCGTTGGCCTGCCGGGCCACGGCCGAGCGCGTGTCGGTGATGGTGTCGCGGGTGGCGTCCCCGAGGCTGGTCTGCTCGGAGTACGGGTAGGCGCCGGAGGTGGTGTAGCCGTCCAGGATCCACAGGATCCGGCCGTTCACCACGGCCGGGTACGGGTCGCCGTCCAGCGTCAGCCAGGGCGCCGCCCGCTGCACCATGTCCCGCGGATGACGGTTGTAGAGGATCTTGGCATTGTCGTTGATCGCGCCGGAGAGCAGGAGGTTCTTCTCCTGGAACCTGGTCGCGAACAGCAGCTTGTTGAAGAACGAGTCGATCGGGACGCCGCCGCGCCCCTCGTAGGTGGTGTTCTTCTGGCCCGCCGGGCTGTTGTCGGGGTAGTCAAGCTCCTGCTGCCCCGCGCCGCCGACGACCGAGTACGCCGGCGACCGCTCGCCGAAGTAGATCTGCGGCCGGTCCACCTTGACCTGCGAGTTCGGCGCCTGCGGCATGTCCTTGGTCAGGAACTCGGGCACGCCGCCGTTGGCGAACCGGTCGCCGTACGCCGACACGAAGCCGTACCCGTGCGTGTAGACCATCCGGTCCTTGACCCAGCTGCGCTGCCCGGCCGGGGCGCCCGACAGCTCCCGCAGCGCCACGATCGCGTCCACGTTCCGGTCGCCGACCTTGTAGCGGTCGACGTCCAGGGTGTCGGGGAACCGGTAGAACGGCCGGATCCGCTGCAGCTGCTGGAACGTCTCGCCCACGACGTTGGGGTCGAGCAGCCGCACCCCGCCCAGCTGCTCGGCCTCGGTCTGCAGCTTCTTCGGGTCGGTCTCGGGACGCGCGCCGTACTCGGTGGTGACCTTGGTGTTCTCCACCCCGTACGCCTTGCGGGTGAACGCGATGTTGCGCTGGATGTACTCGCGCTCCTTGGCCAGCTCGTCCGGCCGGACCTGGAACTGCTGGATCGCCAGCGGGTACACCCCGCCGACCAGGACCGCCGACAGCACGAGCAGCGTGAAGCCCACGCCCGGCAGCATCATCCCGCGCCGCACGATGTTGCTGAAGAACATCGCGGCGCAGATCACCGCGATGACCGCCAGGATCGTCTTGGCCGGCAGCAGCGCGTTGATGTCGGTGTACGAGGCGCCCGTCGTCGCGCCCCGTTCGGAATGCACCAGGCCGTACCGGTCGAACCAGTACGCCACCGCCTTCATCAGCACGAACAGCCCCACCAGCACCGACAGGTGCGCGCGCGCCGGAGGGCTGGCCTTGTCGCCGGGGCCCTGCAGCCGCAGCCCGCCGTACAGGTAGTGCACCATCAGCGCGGCCAGGATCGACAGGATCACCGTCGCGAACAGCACGCCCAGCAGCAGCCGCAGGAACGGGTAGGTGAAGACGTAGAAGGACACGTCCTTGTGGAACTGCGGGTCCTTCACGCCGAACGGCGTGCGGTTGAGCCACGCCAGGAACACCGGCCACTGCCCGGCCACCGACGAACCCGTCAGCAGCCCCAGCAGGCCCAGCAGCCCGGCGGCGATCAGCTTGCGGCGCGGATCGACGACCGCGCGGTAGCGCTCCAGCCCCTGCTGTTCCACCGACAGCGGCCGGTACGCCGGCCGCAGCCGGTACGCGATCACCATGTTGGCGCCCACAAGCAGCGCCATCAGCGCGCCCGATCCGAAGAACAGCAGCACCTTGGCCCACAGCTCGGTCGTGTAGACCGACGAGAAGCCGACCGAGCGGTACCACAGGAGGTTCGTCCAGATCGAGGTGAACAGCAGGAAGGCGACCAGTAGCACCGCCAGTACCACCAGGACCGGTAGCACCAGCCGGCTCCGGCCGTTCCCCAGCCGGCGCCCGAATGAGGGGGTCCGGAACGTCAAGGGCCTCTCCGTTCGAAGGGTCGTGCCCACCGGCCGCCCGCCGGTGCTGTCTATGCAACTTACCGAGTAGACGGGGGGTTCCCGCATTTCCTCCCGCCGATTGGGGGAAAGATGGGCCCGTGAGTCTTCTGGAAGAAGTCGTACAGGATCTGGAACGCCACACCGCGCAGGAGGGCTGGGATGCCGCCCCGCGCCTCTACGCCCTGGTGGAGAGCGCCGAACTGCGCCGTGCGGAACCGGAGCTGGCCGACCAGCTGGGCCTGAGCGCCGACACCGACACCCTCGCCGCCCTGGAGCAGCCCGCGCTCCCCGAACAGGCCGCCGTCGAGGACGCCCTCGCCACCATCGCCTGGCCGGACGCGGTCGCCGGCTGCGCCCTCGTCCTCGAACGCGTCGTGCTGCCCCCCGAAGCCGAGGACGAGATCCCCGAGGACGAGGACGAGGCCGCCGAATGGGCCGCCAGGCACCCCGCCCGCGAGGACGTCCGCATGATCGTCGGAGTGCTGCGGGACGGCACCCGGCACGCCGCGCTCAGGCTGCGCCGCCACGACGTCGACGACGAGGTCCTGCTCGGTGCCGACCTCGTCCCCGGTCTGGCGGACGCCCTCGCCGCCACCTTCGACCCGGACGAACCCGACGCACCGGGCGCCCTGCCCGGCGTTCCGGCCGCCGGGTAGCCTGCGGAACGTGAACGAGGACAGCGGACAGGAAGTCATCAGGCTGATCGGCGTCCGCGAGACGCCGCTGTCGATCGACGAGGTCTTCGCCGCCGTCGGCCACCCCGGGGCCGGCGGCGTCGCCCTCTTCGTCGGCACCGTGCGCGACTCCGACCACGCGCGCGCCGTCAGCCGCCTCTCCTACAGCGCCCACCCCACCGTCGAACAGACACTCCGCGCCGTCATGGAGAAGGTCGCCGCCGACTTCCCCGTCAAGGCCCTCGCCGCCGTCCACCGCGTCGGCGACCTGGACATCGGCGACCTCGCCGTCGTCGTCGCCGCGTCCTGCCCCCACCGCGCCGAGGCTTTCGACGCCTGCCGCCGCCTCATCGACGACCTCAAGGCCCAGGTGCCCATCTGGAAGCACCAGCGGTTCGCCGACGGCGGCGACGAGTGGGTCGGGGCCTGCTGAACACCCGTTCCCGCATAGAGTTTCCGCATGTCTCGTCGTGCCGCCACGCTCGCCGTCGCCAGCGCTCTCGTCATGGTGCTGGCGCTGGTGGGCTCCCTCATGCCCGTCCCGTACGTCGCGCTCATGCCCGGTCCGACGAGCAACACCCTCGGCACCAACGAGAAGGGTGAGCCCCTCGTCAGGATCGAGGGGCGGCAGACCTACGACGACAAGGGCCACCTGAACTTCACGACCGTCACGTACCGGGGCGGTCCGGGCAGCCGCATCGACCTGTTCAGCGCCCTGCAGGGCTGGCTGGACGGCGATGTCGCCATCGTCCCCGAAGAGACGATCTTCCCCAAGAACGAGTCGCAGCGGCAGGTCGACGAGGAGAACACCCGCCAGATGCGCGACTCCCAGCAGAGCGCCGAGGCCGCCGCCCTCCACGAACTCGGCATCAAGGTCCCGACGCAGGCGATCGTCGACTCCGTCCAGAAGGGCCTGCCCGCCGACGGCAAGCTGCGCCCCGGCGACGAGATCACCGCGGTCGACGGCACCGCCGTCGCCAACGTCTCCGCCGTCACCGGCCTCATGGCCAAGCGGAAGATCGGCGACCCGGTCACCGTCGCCTACAAGCGCGGCGGCAAGGAGGAGAAGACCACCCTCACCACCGCCGCCGCCCCCGACGGCAAGCGCGCCGTCGTCGGCATCGTCCTCAGCGACCAGTACCGCTTCCCCTTCAAGATCAACATCAGTGTGGGCGACGTCGGCGGCCCCAGCGCCGGCCTGATGTTCTCCCTCGCCATCGTCGACAAGCTCACCCCCGGCCCACTCACCGGCGGCACCTTCATCGCCGGCACCGGAACCATCACCCCCCAGGGCCAGGTCGGCCCCATCGGCGGCATCCAGCAGAAGATGATCGCCGCCCGCCGCGCCGGCGCCACCGTCTTCCTCACCCCCAAGGACAACTGCCCCGACGCCGTCAAGGCTCGCCCCGACGGCCTCCGCCTCGTCCGCGCCGACACCCTCAAGGGCACCATCGGCGCCATCAACGCCATCAACAGCGGCAAGGGCGCCGTCCCCTCCTGCGGGGGGAACTGATTTGGCACCCCACCCGCCATGCCCTAGAGTTATCTCAACGCCGCGGGGTGGAGCAGTTCGGTAGCTCGCTGGGCTCATAACCCAGAGGTCGCAGGTTCAAATCCTGCCCCCGCTACTGGTCCTGGGGTCCCCTTGGTCGCAAGCTGCGCTTGCTTCCGAGGGGGCCCTTCGCGTTTCTCCCAGGGGGGCGACCCCCTGGAACCCCCGATGTGGGGGCTCCGCCCCCACGCCCCCTTGCGCGTGGCGCCTTTGGTCGGGCGCTGGGCGCCCTTCCTTGGCGGTTGTTGGGTTTCTGCGGGTGGTTGCGGGCTTTAGGGACGCTTCCTGCTGGGTTGCCTCTGTCAGGCATGACGACCGTGCAGCCGCGGTCCCCGGACGTCGTCCGGGGCGAACTGCTTGGTTCGGCGGTCGGTCACGTATTGAGGTGGGGGTGGAGGGTCAGCGCCAGGTGGAGGGTGAGGCGGTCCTGGCCGTTGGAGAGGGAGAGGTTCGTCAGTTCCTCTATGCGGCGCAGGCGGTGGTAGAGGGTTTGGCGGTGGATGTTCAGGTCGCGGGCCGTTTCCTGGACGCCGCCGGCCAGGTCCAGGTAGGTGCGGGCGGTCTCGGTGAGTTCGGGGTGGTCCAGGAGCGGCGTTAGCTGGGGCGGGATCGCCGATGCGGCGAGGGTGGCGTCGTCGGCGCAGCGGAGCAGGCGCAGGGCGCCCAGGGACGACCAGGTGCGGGTCTCGCCGTCGGCGGCGGTGCGGGCGGCCACGCGGGCGCGCAGCCAGGCTTCGCGGATGCCGGCGAGGCTGGTGCAGGGGCTGAACAGGCCCGCGTAGGTGGGCGACTGCCTGCGTTCCAGGAGGAGCTGGCGGGCCCGTTCGATGATGTGGACGGCGTTGGCGGGCGGGGTCACCAGGATGTGGTCGCCTTCCCACACGGTGGTGACGGCGCTGCGGGGGAGCAGCCAGGGGTTGAGGGGGGCCAGGTCGTCGCCGCGCAGGACGGCCACGGCGAACGGGGGTTTGATGACCTCCGCCAGTTCGCTGGTGGCCTGGGCGCGCACGTCCGGGCGGACGGTCAGCAGGTCGGCCAGCTTCCAGCCGAGGTCGTCGCGGTCCCTGGTCTGGCGGGCCATCAGGAGGGCGGCGCGTTCGGTGAGGGGCGCGGCCTGGGCCGTCATGGCGGGGGTGATGTGCTGGTCGTCGTCCAGGAGCCACAGGTAGCCGTAGGTCACGCCGTTCCAGCGGACGGGCAGGCAGAGCCGGGCGAGCAGGCCCGCCTCGGGGTCGGCGGGGATGCGGACGGGGCCGGTGGCGCGGGCGATGCCGTGCTGCTCGAAGCGGGCGCGGACCTCCCAGGTCGAGCGGCGGTGCAGGATCGAGTCGGTGCGGACGGGGTCGATGGTGGGGCCGTGCGCCGCGTACGCGACCAGGTGGAAGTCGCGGTCTTCGAGCGTGGCGGGGGCCCTCAGGAGATCGGCGGCCGTCTCCACGAGGTCCTGCAGGTCGTCGCGTTCAGACATTTGTATGGTGAGGGGTTCTCTAGAAAGTGGCATTTGACTGTATGGGCTGTTGGTGAACGGAATCTAACGTCCGTCTTATGCTCAGTCCTCTTCTTCTGGCGGCCGCGCGTTCGCGGCGGGTCCGGAGTCTGGTCACGGGGTTTCCGCTCAGCCGGGGGGTCGTCGACCGGTTCGTGGCCGGGGAGGATCTCGGCGGGGCGGTCGCCGCGGTCAGGGAGCTGGCGGGTGACGGGCTCGCGGTGACGCTGGACCATCTCGGCGAGGACACCCTGGACAGGGCGCAGGCGGAGCGTACTCGGGACGCCTACCTGGAGTTGTTCGCGGCTCTGGAGGGGTGGGACGCCGAGGCTTCGGTGAAGTTGTCGGCTCTGGGGCTGGCGGTGGATCGGGGGCTGGTGCTGGAGAACGCCCGGTCGGTCTGCGAGGCGGCGGAGCTCGCCGGGATGACGGTCACGGTCGACATGGAGGACCACACGACGGTGGACGCGACCCTGGAGGTGGTCCGGCAACTGCGGGTGGACTTCCCCTGGGTGGGCGTGGCGATCCAGGCGATGCTGCGGCGCAGTGAGGGGGATCTCCGGGAGCTCGCCGGGTCGCGGGTGCGGCTCGTCAAGGGCGCCTACGCGGAGCCGGAGTCGGTCGCGTACGGGAGCAGGCGTGAGATCGACCGTGCGTATGTGCGGGCGCTGCGGCTGCTGATGCGCGGGGACGGGTATCCGATGGTGGCCACGCACGATCCCCGCATGATCGAGATCGCCCTGGAGTTGGCGAGGGGGCGGGAGCCCGGGTCGTACGAGTTCCAGATGCTGTACGGGATCCGCGCCGCCGAGCAGCGGCGGCTGGTCGGCGCCGGGGAGCGCGTGCGCGTTTACGTCCCCTACGGGGCCGATTGGTACGGCTACTTCATGCGGCGGCTGGCCGAACGTCCCGCCAATCTCGTGTTCTTTCTCCGCTCGTTTGTCTGATGGAGGTACTCATGGACGCTGTGACCCGTGTGCCCGAGCCCGTTAACGAGCCCGTGCGTGCTTACTCTCGGGGCAGCGCCGAGCGGGCGCGGCTCGAGGCGAAGCTGGCCGAGTTGCAGGCCGCGCCGATCGACCTGCCCATGACGATCGGGGGCGTGCGGCGGATGGGTGCCGGGCCCAAGGTCGAGGTGGTCCAGCCGCACCGGCACTCGGACGTGCTCGGCACGTTCGGGACCGCGACGGAGGGCGATGCGCGGGACGCGATCGGTGCGGCGCTCGCGGCGGCGCCCGGGTGGCGGGCGATGGCGTTCGACGACCGTGCGGCGATCTTCCTGCGGGCGGCCGACCTGCTGGCCGGGCCGTGGCGCGAGACGCTGCTGGCGGCGACCATGCTGGGCCAGGGCAAGACGGTGCAGCAGGCGGAGATCGACAGCCCCTGCGAGCTGGTCGACTTCTGGCGGTTCAACGTCCACTACGCCCGGCGGGTCCTGGCCGAGCAGCCGATCAGCGGGCCGGGCGTGTGGAACCGCAGCGACCACCGGCCGCTGGAGGGGTTCGTGTACGCGATCACCCCGTTCAACTTCACGGCGATCGCCGGGAACCTGCCGACCGCGCCCGCGCTGATGGGGAACGTGGTGGTGTGGAAGCCGTCGCCGACGCAGACGTACTCGGCCGTTCTGCTGATGCGGCTCCTGGAGGAGGCCGGCCTGCCGCCCGGGGTCATCAACCTGGTGACCGGTGACGGGGTCGCCGTCTCGGAGGTCGCCTTGGTCCATCCGGAACTGGCCGGAATCCATTTCACCGGGAGCACGGCGACGTTCCAGAAGCTGTGGCGGGCGGTGGGCGAGAACATCTCCGGCTATCGGAGTTACCCGCGGCTGGTGGGCGAGACCGGTGGGAAGGACTTCGTGGTCGCCCATCCGTCGGCCGATCCCGCGGTGCTCAAGACGGCGCTGGTACGGGGCGCGTTCGAATATCAGGGGCAGAAGTGCTCGGCGGCCTCGCGGGCCTACATTCCGCGGTCCATCTGGGAAGGTGGGTTCGCGGAGGAGTTCGTGGAGGAGGTCGAGGGCTTGGCGATGGGTGATGTCAGCGATTTCGGCAATTTCATGGGTGCCGTCATCGATGCTCGGGCGTTCGCCAAGAATCGTGAGGCGATCGAGCGGGCGAAGGCCGACCCGGCGGTCGAGATCGTGGCGGGTGGTACTTATGACGACTCGGTGGGGTATTTCGTGCGGCCGACCGTGCTGGTCTCGGACGATGCCACGAACGATATTTTCAAGACCGAGTATTTCGGGCCCATCCTCGGCGTTCACGTCTACGACGACGAACGGTACGAGGAGGTCCTGGCGCAACTGGAGTCGGTGTCGGCGTACGCGCTGACCGGCGGGGTCATCGCCCAGGACAGGGCGGCGATCGCCCGGACGGCCGAGGTGCTGCGGTTCGCGGCCGGCAACTTCTACGTCAACGACAAGCCCACCGGGGCCGTGGTGGGGCAGCAGCCTTTCGGCGGCGGTCGCGCGTCCGGGACCAACGACAAGGCCGGGTCGATTCTCAACCTGCTGCGCTGGACGTCGCCGCGTTCCATCAAGGAGACCTTCGTCCCGGCCACCGACCACCGCTACCCGCACATGGGCTGAGTCAGAGGTTCGTGGCCGGGAGCGATCGCCAGCCCCGGGTGAACGGGGAATGGATGCGGACGGCCCTCGTCCTGTCGACGCCTATGTTCGGGTGACGGGAGAGAAGCTCTTCCAGGGCTACTCTGGCTTGCAGTTTGGCCAGGTGGGATCCGATGCAGAAATGGACTCCGGTGGCGAAGCCGAGGTGGCGCGGGATGGCGCGGGTCACGTCCAGGCGATCCGCGTCCGGCCCGAACTCGCGCTCGTCGCGGTTGGCGGAGCCGTACAGCATCATCACCTTCTGGCCCGCCGGGATCTCGACGTCGTGGAGGGTCACGGGTCTGGTCGTCGTGCGGGCGAGGGCCTGCACCGACCCCTCCAGGCGGAGGAACTCCACGAGGGCGCCGGTGATCAGGGCCGGGTCGGCGAGCAGTCTCTCGCGCTCGGCCGGGTGCTCGTCCAGGAGCGCGACGGCGTGGGAGATCAGGTTGCCGGTGGTGTCGTTGCCGCCGGCGACCATGACGAAGCAGAAGCCGAGGACGTCCCAGTCGGTCAGCTTCTCGCCGTCGGCCTCGGCGGCGGTCAGCGCGCTGATCAGGTCGTCGCCCGGATCGGCGCGGCGGGCGGCGATCACGTCGGTGAAGTAGCCGAACATCTCCGCGACGGCGTCGGCCGCGCCGGCCTCGTTCAGGGAGGCGGCGGTGAAGCCGTCGTCCTGGAGGGTGGTCAGCGCGGAGACCCAGGGGGCGAACCGCGCCCGGTCCGGCTCGGGGACGCCGAGCAGGTGGGCCAGGGCGTAGGTGGGGATCGGCGAGGAGAAGTCGCGGTGCAGGTCGGCCTGCTCGCCGTCGGCTTCGCGTCGTTCCATGGCGGCGATCCGGTCGCGGACGAACGCGCGCAGGCGGTCCTCCAGGGCGGCGACGCGGCGGGGCGTGAAGCCGTGGCTGACCAGGCGGCGCAGCGCGGTGTGCCGGGGCGGGTCCAGCATCACGATCGTCGGGGCGAGGCCGAGCCTGCCGATCTCGTCGGGGTAGAAGGTCAGGCCCTGCGCGGAGGAGAACGCGGCGGGGTCGCGGACGGCCGCCCAGACGTCCTCGAAGCGGGACAGGGCCCAGAACGGCGGGTCGTCGTGCCGGTGGACCGGATCCTCGTCGCGCAGCCGGCGGTAGGCGGGGTACGGGTCGGCCTGGAAGGCGGGGGAGAACGGGTCGTACATGGTAACGGCCTCCGTTATTAACGCCTCCTGTTAGTATCATCGGCGTGCCGAAGGACGCAACCGCCACCCGAGAACGCCTCATGGCCGCCGGAGCCCGCCTCTTCGCCACCGAAGGCGTCGACCGCGCCCGCACCCGCGACATCGTCGAACGCGCCGGCCAGGCCAACGACTCCGCGATCACCTACCACTTCGGCTCCCGCGGCGGCCTCCTCGCCGCCATCCTCAAAGCCGGCGTCGAACGCATGGAGCCCGGCCGCGCCGCCTCCCTCGGCCCCCTCCGCACGGCCCCGCTCCGCGCCGTCGTCGCCGCCATCGTCGAACCCACCGCCGCCGAACTCCGCACCGAACAGGGCCGCGACTTCCTCCGCATCGTCGTCCAGGTCGCCGGGCAGGCCGGCATCCGCGGCCACAACCTCCCGCCGCTGATCAAGGACACCGCCCTCGCGGCCCAGCTCGCCGCCCTCGAAGACCGCTGCCGCGCCTTCCTCACCGAGACGCTCGCCCAGGAGCGCATCTCCGTCTTCATCGCCTTCCTCACCGCCGCCCTCGCCGACCGCGTCGGACGTGCCGACTCCCACCTCGGCCACGACGCCTTCGTCCGCGACCTCACCGACATGCTCACCGCCGCGCTCGCCGCCAATCAGTTTGCCTAAGCCCCCCGGGCCCCATAGAGTTATCTCAACGCCGCGGGGTGGAGCAGTTCGGTAGCTCGCTGGGCTCATAACCCAGAGGTCGCAGGTTCAAATCCTGCCCCCGCTACTGGTCCTGGGGTCCCCTTGGTCGGGCGCTTTGCGCCCTCCCAAGGGGACCCTTCGCATTTCTCCCAGGGGGGCGACCCCCTGGAACCCCCGATGTGGGGGCTCCGCCCCCACGCCCCCTTGTGTGGGGGGCCTTTGGGCGGGCGCTGGGCGCCCTTCCTTGGCGGTTGTCGTGGGTGTGCGGGTGGGTGCGGGGTTTTTGAGCCGGCGCTTTGTGTTTATGGGTCTCGGGCGTTCATATGCTTTGGGGTATGCGGAATGGGTGGGCTGCCGGGCTGGATGTTTGTTCGGTGCTGGTCTTCGTGGGGATCGGGCGGGCCTCGCATGATGAGGGGCTGGGCCTGGTTGGGTTTGCTGGTGCGGCCTGGCCGTTTTTGGTGGGGCTGGCCTTGGGGTGGGGTGTTACCCGGGCCTGGAGGGGGCCGGCGGTGCTCTTTCCCGTGGGGGTGGGGATCTGGGCGGCGACGCTCGTCGTGGGGATGCTGCTCAGGGCGGTTTCGGGGCAGGGGACGGCGGTCGCGTTCGTGGTGGTGGCGACCCTGTTCCTCGCGGCCGTGCTTCTGGGGTGGCGGGCCCTTTTTGATCGTTTCTCCGGTTGACGGCCGGGCCCGGGCACTGGTGAAGTTACCCACGAGTCAGGTACGGGCGAAGGGAACGAGATGGCATCAGCGCTGCGGGACTGGCTGGACAAGCCGAAGGCCGGACGCGGCGTCCATCTCGCGCGGGATGACGGCTCCTGGGAGTTTCGCGAGTACACGGCGCTGGCGGGTGCCGCGCGGCGGACCGGGGCGGCGCTGATCGAGGAGGGTGTCGCTCCCGGGGATGTCGTGTGCGTCATCCTGCCCACGGACTTCACGTGTATCGAGACGTACTACGGGGTCTGGGCGGCGGGTGCCACGGTGTGTCTCATCACGCCGCCGTTGTTCCAGGACGGGGACGACTACGTGGCGCATGTGGCCGCCATTCTTCGGCAGGCCCGGCCCGTTCTGGTGGTGGCCTCGGAGGAGCTCTCCCCTTTGGCGGGGCGTGCCATGGCGGAGGCGGGGGTGGGGGGAGCTCCCTGGCGGCCCCGGCAGGGTGATGCTGAGGCGCCGGTGCAGGATGCGGGGGAGTTGGCGCTTCTTCAGTTCACGTCTGGGTCTAGTGGGGCGCCTCGGGGGGTTGTTGTTACTTGGGAGAATCTCGAGGCGAATGCCGAGCTGATCGCTCGGACGGCCGGGTTCGAGGATGAGGACGTCGTTTCGTCGTGGCTGCCGCTCTACCACGACATGGGGTTGATCGGGTGCTTCCTCGTGCCGATCGCGCGGCAGGGGCACCTGCGGCTGATGCGGCCCGACCACTTCATCCGGGACCCGGCGAGATGGGTGCGGACCTTCGCGGAGGCGGCGCACACGGCGGCGCCTCCGTTCGCGTTCGCGTACGCGGCGCGGCGGATCAAGCCGGAGCAGCTGGAGGGCGTGGACCTGTCGGGGTGGCGGACCGCGATCATCGGGGCGGAGCCGATCGACCCGCACGCCCTGGAGGTGTTCGCGCGGATGGCCGAGCCGTTCGGGTTCGCGCGCGAGTCGTTCAAGCCCGCCTACGGGATGGCGGAGACGACGCTGCTGGTCACGATGGACCAGGTGCGGCGCCGGCCGCTGGCCGTGCGGCCCGATGACTCCTCGTTGGAGTTCGGGAAGCCTGTGCGGGTTCTGGAGGAGCATGAGCTGGGGCCTGAGTCCGTGGGGGCCAAGGCCGGGTGGGTGGTGGGGTGCGGGACTCCTGAGGAGGATGTGCCGGTCAGCATCGTTGATGATGACGGGCGGGTGTTGGGGGAGGGGTTTCTCGGCGAGATCGTTGTCGGTGGGGCTTCCGCGTGCGGGGGGTATTACGCGGGGGCGGAGGGCAGGTCGACGCGATTTGACGGTGGATTCGTTTTTACGGGGGATGCCGGGTTCTTCTATCGCGGGCAGTTGTTCGTGCTCGGGCGGATGGGGGACAGCATCAAAGTGCGTGGGCGGTCCGTTTATGTCGAGGATCTTGAGGCCAAGATCGCCGAGGTGAGCGGGCTGGGTAAGGGGCGCATCGTGGTGGTGGGCGTTCCGGGGGCCGGGACCAAGGGGTTGGCGCTGTTCGCGGAGACGGCCGATGAGGGGTGGGTCTCCGAGGTCCGCGAGATGCTGCGGCGGCGGCTCGGGGACGAGGTCGAGGTCACCGTGGTGGTGGGCAGCGGCCTCATCCAGCGGACCTCCAGCGGCAAGCCGCGGCGGCGGTACATGTGGGAGCTGCTCCGCGCGGGACGGATGGCGGGAGCCCGCACGTTGTAGCAGCATGTCGTGGATGCCCTCTCTGCTCGGCGCGGTGGTCCGCACCGCCCAGAACGCCCTGGAAGTCGTGCGGTTCGGTGGCCTGGACACCGATGACGACGCCTCGCCCTACGAGGTGGTCGCCGAACGCCGGACCCATCGGCTGCGGCACTACTTTCCGGGGAGTGGGCCGCGGCCCGTGGTGGTGCTGGTGCCGCCGCTGATGGTCAGCGCCGAGGTGTACGACATCTCGTCGCGGGTCAGCGCCGTGGGCGTGCTGCACGAGGCGGGCGTCGATCCGTGGGTCGTCGACTTCGGGGCGCCCGAGAGGGAGCCGGGCGGGCTGGAGCGGACCGTCACCGACCACGTGCTGGCGGTCGGTGAGGCGGTCGACCGGGCCCGGGAGATCACCGGGCGGGACGTGCACCTGGCGGGCTACTCGCAGGGCGGGATGTTCTGCTACCAGGCGGCCGCGTACCGGCGGGGCGAGGGCATCGCGTCGGTGGTGTCGTTCGGCAGTCCCGCCGACACCAGTGTCGGGTTGCCGTTCGGGCTGCCCGCGTGGATCGCGAGCGAGACCGGGCGCATCCCGCTGGGCGGCTTCGCGGTGCCCGGGTGGGTGACGCGGACCGGGTTCCAGCTGCTGAGCCCGGTGAAGTCGGTGCGCAGCCGGGTCGACTTCATCCTGGGGCTGCACGACCGGGAGCGGCTCGCGCCCCGGGAGCGGCAGCGGCGCTTCCTGGAGCGGGAGGGCTGGGTGTCCTGGCCGGGGCCCGCGCTGGCGGAGTTCGTGCGGCAGTTCATCGCGCACAACCGCATGCTGACCGGCGGGTTCGTCATCGGGGACCGGCTGGTGACGCTGGCCGACATCTCCTGCCCGGTGCTGACGTTCGTGGGGGAGGCCGACGAGATCGCCTCGCCGGAGATGGTGCGGGGGATCCGGCGGGCGGCGCCGCGGGCGGAGGTGTACGAGGCGTTCCTGCGGGCCGGGCACTTCGGCCTGGTGGTCGGCAGTCTCGCGGCGGCCCGGACGTGGCCCGCGGTGGCGGACTGGGCGAAGTGGCGGGAGGGGCTGGGAGAGCTGCCGGAGATCGTGGTCCCGGCGGGCGCGGAGGTTCCCGCGCCGTCCGGTGGGGCGGCGGAGTACGGGCTGCAGCTGGTCGCCGGGATCGGGGCCGGCGCGGTCAGGTCGGCGGCGCGGGTCGTCCGGAGTTCCAAGCAGCTGGGGCAGGAGGCCGCTCAGAACCTGCCGCGGCTGGCCCGGCTGGAGCGGATCGAGTCCGGCACGCGGATGTCGCTGGGCCTGCTGCTGGACGAGCAGGCCGGGCGGGCCCCGGACGATGTCTTCTTCCTGTACCGGGGGAGGGCGTACACGCAGGAGGCGGCCAAGCACCGGATCGACGCGGTGGTGCGCGGGCTGATCCATATCGGGGTGCGGCAGGGCGATCCGGTGGGCGTGCTGATGGACACCCGGCCGACGGCGCTCGCGCTGGTCGCCGCGTTGAGCCGGCTGGGCGCGGTGGCGGTGCTGCTGCGGCCGGACGGGGACGTGCGGCGCGAGGCCGAGCTGGGCGAGGTGCGCCGCGTCATCGCCGATCCGGAGAACGTGCGCCGCGCCCTGGAGTTGGACGTGGAGACCTTCCTGCTGGGGGGCGTGCGGGACGGGCGCGATGTCGACGTCTTCGACATGGAGCGGATCGACCCCGAGTCGGTCAAGGTCCCGGGCTGGTACGAGCCCAACCCCGGGCTGGCGGGTGATCTGGCGCTGGTGCTGTTCACCGGGGACGGTGAGCACCTGCGGGCGAGCCGCATCACCAACCGGCGGTGGGCGCTGTCGGCGTTCGGGACGGCCTCGTCGGCGGCGCTGTCCCCGGCCGACACCGTGTTCAGCCTGACGCCGTTGCAGCACCCGTCGGCGCTGCTGATGAGCCTGGGCGGCGCGGCGGCGGGCGGGGCGCGGCTGGCCCTGGCGAGCGCCTACGACCCCGAGACGTTCTGGGACGAGGCGCGGCGGTACGGCGTGACGGTCGCCTCGTACACCTGGACGCTGCTGCGCGACCTGGTGAACGCGCCCCCGCATCCGGGCGAGCGGCACCATCCCGTGCGGCTGTTCATCGGCTCGGGCATGCCGCGCGGCCTGTGGCGGAGGGTGGAGCGGCGGTTCGCCCCGGCCCGGGTGCTGGAGTTCTACGCCTCCACCGAGGGCGAGGCGATCCTGGTCAATGTCAGCGGGAAGAAGCCCGGCTCGCTGGGCCGTCCGCTGCCGGGCAGTGCCGAGACCCGGCTGGCCCTGTACGACCTGGAGAACGGCCGCCTGGCGGAAGGCCCCGACGGGTTCGCGGTGGAGTGCGAGCCGGGTGAGATCGGGATGCTCGTGGCGCGGGTCCAGCCGGGCCAGGGGCGGCCGCTGCGCGGGCTGTTCGCGCCCGGTGACGCGTGGGCGTCCACCGGCGACCTGTTCCACCGGGACGAGGACGGGGACTTCTGGCTGGCCGGGCGGGACGCCGAGCTGATCCGTACGGCGGAGGGCGTGGTCCCGCCGGGACCGATCCGGGACGCCCTGGGTGATCTGCCTTACATCGATGTCGTGGCCGTCTACGGCGTGCCCGCGGGCGGTGCGGAGCTGGCCGCGGCGGCGGTGACGCTGCGGGAGGGCGCCGAGCTCCGGCCCATCGACCTGACGGAGGCGCTCCTGCGGCTCCCGCCGGAACTGCGGCCCGCCCTGGTCAGGGTGGTGGACGAGGTCCCGGTGACGGCCGGGCGGCGGCTGCGCACCGATCCGCTGAGGGCCGAGGGCGTCCCGGCCGCCGAGGGCCGGGCCTACTACCGGGACCGCGCGGGGGCCTACCGCCCGCTCACCGAGCCGGCCCGCCGCCGGCTGGCTTCGAGCTGACGCTCGACTGGACGTCCGGGGCGAGGCTGGGTTACAACAAAGCTACAGATTTCGCGTTTTTGTTCCTCGGCCGGAGGGGTTCATGGCCAGCATCCTCGCGTCGCCGCCGGAGGGCAGCGGGCTCAAGGCCGTCGTCGGGCAGCCCGGTCCGCCCTATATCGGCAACACGCTCCAGGTCATGCGGCAGCCGTTCAAGGTGGCGCAGCGGCGGTACGAGCAGTTCGGACCGGTGAGCTGGGGCTGGCTGCTCGGGCAGCGGATGGTGACCGTGCAGGGGCCGGAGGCCGCCGAGACCGTCCTGGTCAACCGGGACAAGGCGTTCGCCAACGGGCCCGCCTGGAGTTACCTGATCGGGCCGTTCTTCTACCGGGGCATCATGCTCCTGGACTTCGAGGAGCACCTGCATCACCGGCGGATCATGCAGCAGGCGTTCACCCGGGACCGGTTGCGCTCGTACATGACGGCGATGGCCCCCGGGATCAAGGACGGCCTCGGGAAGTGGGAGCCCGGGCAGGGCTTCACGGTGTACGACCACATCAAGCAGCTCACGCTCGATCTGGCCACCGACGTGTTCATGGGCGTGGAGCTGGGGCGGGCCGAGGCGGACCGGGTCAACGGGGCGTTCGTCGACGCGGTGCGCGCCGGGACCGCCTACGTCCGTTTCCCGGTGCCCGGCCTGCGGTGGCACAAGGGGGTCCAGGCGCGGAGGGTGCTGGAGGCGTTCTTCCGGCGGCAGCTGCCCGCCAAGCGGCGGGACGGCGGGGACGACCTGTTCGCGGCGCTGTGCCAGGCCGAGACCGACGACGGGCACCGGTTCACCGACGACGACGTCGTCAACCACATGATCTTCGCGTTGATGGCGGCGCACGACACGACCACCATCACCCTGACGACCATGGCGTACTACCTGGCCAAGTTCCCCGAGTGGCAGGAGCGGCTGCGGGACGAGTCGCTGGCGCTCGGCAGGCCGGTGCTGGAGTTCGACGACCTGGACGCGCTGCCGTCGGCGGATCTGGTGATGAAGGAGGCGCTGCGGCTGCTGCCGCCCGTCCCGGCCCTGCCGCGCCGCGTGGTGAAGGACACCTCCATTCTCGGCTACCACATTCCCGCCGGGACGACCGTGGTGGTGCCGGCGCTCACCAACCACCACATGGCCGAATGGTGGCCCGACCCGGAGCGGTTCGATCCGGAGCGGTTCGCCCCCGAGCGGCGCGAGGACAAGATCCACAAGTACGCCTGGGCGCCGTTCGGGGGCGGCGCGCACAAGTGCATCGGGCTGCACTTCGCCGGAATGCAGGTCAAGAGCATCCTGCACCAGGTGCTGCTGAACTACCGGTGGAGCGTGCCCGGCCGGTACGAGTGGCCGCTGGACACCACGTCCCTCCCCTCGCCCAGGGACGGGCTGCCCGTGCGGCTCGAGCGCTTGGAGGCGGGATGAGCAAGGTCATCGCGATCACGGGGGCGGCGCGGGGGATCGGGTACGCCACCGCGCGGGCGCTCAAGGCCAAGGGCGCCACGGTGGTGATCGGCGACATCGACGAGAGCGCGGTCAAGGAGGCGGGCGCGCGGCTGGGCGTCGCGGCGCATCCCCTGGACGTGACCTCGCGGGAGTCGTTCACCGCCTTCCTCGCCGCGGCGGGTCCGCCGGACGTGCTGATCAACAACGCGGGGATCATGCCGATCGGGCCGGTGACCGGCGAGAGCGACGCCGACGCGCGGCGCTGCCTCGACATCAACGTGCACGGCGTCATGCTCGGCACCAAGCTCGCCCTGGAGGGCATGCTGCCGCGCGGCAGGGGCCACATCATCAACATCGCGTCCCTGGCGGGCGTGCTCTACACCCCGGGCCTGGCGCTCTACAACGCCAGCAAGGCCGCGGTCGTCGCGTTCACCGAGGCCACCCGCCTGGAGGTGCTGGACCGGGGGGTGCACGTCAGCGCGGTGCTGCCCACGTTCACCGACACCGAGCTGGTCGCGGGCACCGCCAGTCCCAAGGGCCAGCCGAACGCCGAGCCGGAGGACATCGCCGCCGCGGTCGTCGAGCTGATCGGGCGGCCCCGGCCGCAGGTCGTCGTCCCGCGCAAGCTGGGCGCGCAGGCGCGCCTGGGGGTGCTGTTCCCGGACCGGCTCAAGCGGGCGATCGCGCGCCGGTACGGGCTGGACAGGATCTTCCTGGAGTACGACCCGGAGGCGCGCAGGGCCTACGACGAGCGCATCCGCTCATGACCGAGCGGATCGCCGGGCTGCTGGCGCGGCTGCCGGACGCCGGGCACGACGGCGACGACCTGGACGCCCGGATCCTCGACGCCGCGCTGGCCGAGTTCGAGAGCTACGGGCTGCGCCGGGTCAGCGTCGAGGACGTCGCCAAGCGCGCCGGCGTCGCCCGCACCACCATCTACCGCCGCTTCACCAACAAGGAGCAGCTGCTCCAGGCGGTGATCCTGCGGGAGTGCCGCCGCTTCCTGACCTCGATCGCCGAGGCGACCGAGGACCTGCCCTCGCCGGAGGACGCCGTCGTCGAGGGCTTCGTCGCCGGGCTGCGGGGCGCCCGCACCCATCCGCTGATGACCCGGGTGCTGGAGAGCGAGCCGGAGGCGTTCCTGCCGCAGCTGAGCATGAACGGCGGCGCCGTGATGCTGGCCGCCCGCGACATCCTCGCCGACCGGCTGCGCCGCGCCCGTCCCGACGACCGCGAGGACTACGCCGCCGTCGCCGAGGTGCTGCTCCGGGTGGCGGTCTCGCTGCTGCTGGTCCCGGGCGGCGGGCTGGCCCTGGACGACGAGGACGACATCCGCGCCTTCGCCCGCTCCTACCTCACCCGCATGCTCCACCGGCCCGAATAATCGATTGCCCGTCCCGTGGGTCGTTCCCTAACGTGGAGGCACACCGACGCGGGGTGGAGGCAATTCGGAAGCCCACCGGTCTCATAAGCCGGGTTATGCGGGTTCAAATCCCGCCCCCGCCACTGTTGCGAACGCCCGGGCCGTCACCGACGGCCCGGGCGTTCGGCCGTTCGCTAAGCTCAGCGGGGTCGAATCTCGTTCTAGTGGCGGAGGTGGGCGGGCGCATGGAGACGGTGGTCCAAACCCTGTACGGCAGAGTGCGCGGCACCCGCGGAAACGGCGTCTCGGCCTTCCTCGGCGTGCCCTACGCCGCGCCCCCGTTCGGCCCTGACCGGTTCGGCCCGCCCCGTCCGCCCGAGCCCTGGGACGGGATCCGCGACGCCACCGCCTACGGGCCCACCGCCCCCAAGGCCCCCTACGCCAAGCCGTTCGACCGGCTGCTGCCCGACCCCGACATCCCCGGCGAGGACTGCCTCAACCTCAACGTCTGGACGCCCGGCGGCGAGGGCCTGCCGGTCATGGTGTGGATCCACGGCGGCGCGTTCCGCAACGGCTCGGGCGCGGTCGGCACCTACAACGGCGCCGCCTTCGCCCGCGACGGCGTGGTCTGCGTGACCGTCAACTACCGGCTCGGCGTCGAGGGCTTCGCCTACCTGCCCGGCGCGGCGGCGCCCGCCAACCGCGGCCTGCGCGACCAGATCGCCGCGCTGGAGTGGGTCCGCGGCAACATCGCCGCGTTCGGCGGCGACCCCGCCCGGGTCACCGTCTTCGGCGAGTCGGCGGGCGGGATGAGCGTCAGCACGCTGCTGTCGCTCGACCTCGGCCTCTTCCACCGCGCGATCGCCCAGAGCGGGGCCGGGGCCGTGGCGCAGACCGCCGAGGACGCCCTGCTGGTCACCAAGGAGATCGCGGCCCGGCTCGGCGTGGAGCCGAGCGCCGAGGCGTTCGCCGCCCTCGACCCGGCCGCGATCATCCCCGCGCAGAGCGCGGTGTCGGCGGAGGTGTCGGCGGTGCCCGACCCCGGCCGCTGGGGCGCGAGCACCGCCGCGTCCGGGATGGCGCTGATCCCCGTGCTGGACGGCGACCTGCTGGCGCGCCGTCCCGAGGACGCCGTCGCCGCCGGGGCGGGCCGGGACGTGGACCTGCTCGCCGGCTACACCAGCGAGGAGTTCCGGCTGTTCCTGATGCCGACCGGGCTGGCCGCCGCGCTCACCGACGACGTGGTGGGGCTGGTGGCCGCCGGGATGGGCGTGCCGCCGGGGGTGATCGCCGCGTACCGCGAGCGGCACGCCGGGACGGCCGCGGGCGAGCTGCTGGCCATGATCATCACCGACGGCCTGTTCCGGATGCCCGCCAACCGCCTCGCCGAAGGCCACTCCGCCGGGCGCACCTGGATGTACGAGTTCGCCTGGCGCTCGCCCAGTCCCGATCTGGGCGCCTGCCACGCGCTGGAGCTGCCGTTCGTCTTCGACACCCTGGAGACCGGCGGGGAGCTGACCGGCTCCGACCCGCCGCGGGACCTGGCCGCCGCCATGCACCGGGCCTGGGTCGACTTCGCCGTGGCCGGCGACCCCGGCTGGGAGCGGTTCGAGCCCGGCACCCGCCTGGTCAAGGTGTTCGACGGCGCCGCCGACGCCGTGGTCGCCGACCCGAGGGGCGCCGACCGCGAGCTCTGGTGACCGCCCGCCCCTAGTCGGCCAGGATCCGGTCGGCCAGGTGCTCGGCGATCGCCAGGGACGAGGTGGCCGCGGGCGACGGGGCGTTCCGCACGGTCGTGACGGGGCCCAGCCGGCCGATCCGGAAGTCGTCCACCAGGGACCCGTCCGGATCGACGGCCTGGGCCCGCACCCCGGCGGGCGCGGGCACCATGTCGGCGGCCTCCAGCGCCGGCACGAACGCGCGGGCCTCGGAGAGGAAGGCCCGCTTAACCGCCGAGCCGTACATCTCCTTGATCCCGGTCCGCCAGTGCCGCGCGGCCATGCGGCGGAAACCGGGCCAGCGCAGCGTCTCCCACAGCTCCCCGGGCCGCACGTCGCGGCGCCGGTAGCCCTCGCGGGCCAGCGCCAGGACCGCGTTGGGGCCGATGTCGACGCCGCCGCCGACGCGCCGGGTGAAGTGCACGCCCAGGAACGGGTAGCGCGGGTCGGGCACCGGGTAGATGAGCCCGCGGACGAGGTCGTCCCGCTCGGGGACGAGCCGGTAGTACTCGCCGCGGAACGGCACGATCGCCGGGGCCGGGGAGTCGCCGGCCATCCGGGCCAGCCGGTCGGTCTGCAGGCCGCCGCAGATCACCAGCCGGTCGAACAGCAGTTCCTCGCCGGGGGAGGCGACCGTGACGGACCCGCCCCGGCGGCCGAGGCGCGTCACCTCGAACCCCAGCCGCAGCTCGCCGCCCGCGGCCCGCACGTCGTCGGCGTAGGCCCGGGTCACCGCCGTGAAGTCGACGATCGCGGTATGCGGCGAGTGCAGCGCGGCGACCCCGGCGGCGTGCGGCTCGATCTCCCGCAGCTCCGCGCCGGTCAGGCGGCGCAGCCCGGGGACGCCGTTGGCGGTGGCGCGCCGCTCGATCTCCTCCAGCGGGCCCAGCTCGGCCGCGCTCCGCGCCACCACGACCTTGCCGCACTCCCGGTACGGCAGGCCCCGTTCCGCGCAGTAGTCGCGGAGCAGCACGATGCCGCGGCGGCACAGGGTGGCCTTGAGCGACCCGGGCTTGTAGTAGAGGCCCGCGTGCGCCACGCCGCTGTTGTGGCCCGTCTGGTGGGCCGCGATGCGGTCTTCCTTGTCGAGGACGGTCAGCCGCGCGTCAGGGCGCAGCTCCGCCAGCCGCCGTGCGACGGCCAGCCCCAGGATTCCCGCGCCCACCACACCGATCCGCGTCTCCGCCACACCCGCACCCTAGGCGAGCGCCGGCGCGCGGAACGCGGCGGGGCGGCGGCCGCGGGACCGCCGGGCCCCAGGTCAGCTGCCCAGGCGCTTGCGGCCCTGCGCGCGGACCCGGCGCCGCTGCGACGGGTCGAGCATCAGGTAGCCCACGACCGGGATCGCGGTCACGCCGAGCAGGATCAGCGCGACGGTCCACCAGCCCAGGATGGACAGGACCAGAAACGCGCCCACCCCGCCGATCAGGATCTTGGTCGGTGTCGACATCTTTAACCTCCGTACGGCCGCCCATCAGGAGAACGAGCGCACGCGGCCGGTCGTTCCACGATATGTCGCGTCTGCCGTCGAAGGCCAGATCGGGGCGGCCCGCAGGTCAGATGCGCCGTCAGATGCGCCGTCAGATGCGCAGGGAGAGCTGGCCGCCGCCCAGCACCCGCAGGACCTCGGCGTGCAGCCGGCCGTTGGTGCACAGGACGCTGCCGCCGTCGGGGCCCGGCACCCCGGACAGGTCGGTGAACATGCCCCCGGCCTCCTCCACGATCACCTGGAGGGCGGCCAGATCCCACAGCGACACCTCCGGCTCGGTGGAGATGTCGACCGCGCCCTCGGCGACCATCATGTGCGACCAGAAGTCACCGAAGGCGCGGGTCCGCCACACCGAGCGGGTCAGGTCGAGGAAGCGTTCGAGCCGCCCCTCCTCCTCCCAGCCGGTGAGGCTGGAGAACGACAGCGACGCGTCCGACAGCTCGGTCACCGACGACACCTGCATCCGGGACGCCCGGGACAGGCTGCGGCCCGTCCAGGCGCCGCCGCCGCGCGCCGCCCACCAGCGCCGGTTGAGCGCCGGCGCCGACACCAGCCCGACCACGACCTCGTCGTCCTCCATCAGCGCGATCAGGGTCGCCCAGACCGGGACGCCGCGCACGAAGTTCTTGGTGGCGTCGATCGGGTCGATGATCCAGCACCGCTGGCTGAAGCCGGTCTTGCCGTACTCCTCGCCGATGACCGCGTCGCGCGGCCGGGCGCGCTTGAGCGTGCCGCGGATCTGCTCCTCGACGCTGCGGTCGGCGTCACTGACCGGGGTCAGGTCCGGCTTGGTCTCGATGTCGAGATCGAGCGCGCGGAAGCGCCTGGTCGTGATGTCGTCGGCCCCGTCCGCCAGTACATGCGCGAGACGCAGGTCATCGGAATAGCCCGCCACGGCGTGCCACGCTACCGCGATCACACCGTGCGCCGACACACTTACCGGCGTCGATGCGCCGAGGTGTGGCCCTCGGGGGAGGCGCGCGGGCCCGTGGGCGGGGCGTCGCGCGGCCGTTCGGGTCCCCGCGGATGGGAGCATGGGAGGATGGCGCACGACCTTCCCGGGTGGGTCGCCGAGCTGACCGACCCACGCCGGGCGCAGACGCTGGACGAGCTGGCCGACCGGCTGGTCCCCCTGGCCGAGCACGCCATCGACGTGTCACGGCGGCTGCAGACCCTGCTCAACGAGATCAACGACCCGTTCAAGAGGGACGCGCTGCAGGACCGCGTCGACCGCTTGAAGGCGCGGTCCGCCGAGGCGCTGGAGGAGATCGGCGGCGAGATCGCCGCGTCCGGCCGGGAGCGCCTTGACCGGGTCTGGACCGCCTGGCGGGAACGCTCCGGCGACGGGTCGGCCGGTGACGGGCGCGAGCGGGAGCTGCGCGGGCGGCTGGACGCCGAGATCGTCCCGGTCGTGGACGAGCGGCACCGGGAGGCCGCCGAGCGGGTCGCCGCCGCCACCTCGACCGGGCTGCAGGAGGCGACGCAGGTCCTGCTCGGCCGGGTGGAGGAGCTGGCCAAGGCGGTGACCGACCTGATCCACGACGTGCTGCCGCTGGCCCGCGAGGGGCTGGCGCTGGCGAGCCGGATCTCGGCGCTGTCGGCGCAGGCCCGGCAGGCGGGGCGGGGCCCGGTCCCCGGGCCGCTGCAGGAGGCGGGCGCGGAGACCGCGCGGGCGTTCGACGAGGCGGTGGCGCGGCTGGAGCTGGAGTGGGCGGCGCTGGGCGCCCGGTCGGCGACCGTGCGGGCCGCGCTGCGCGGCGCGGAGGAGGCGGCGTTCAGCCAGGTGGCGAACGCGATGACGCGGTGCGTCGAGGAGCTGGCCCCCGCGCACGTGCGGGCGCTCGACGAGGTGGAGGAGCGGGCGCGCGGCCTGCTGGACGAGCTGACCGCCTCCGACGGCCCCGAGCGCCACGAGCCGGACGGCTCCTCCGGCCGCGACTAGCGGCCGACGGACTGCGGGAAGCGGAACAGCGAGCTCGGGTCGTAGGCGGCCTTGACCCTGGCGAGCCGGTCGTGGTTGGCGCCGTAGTAGGCGCGCGGCCAGTCCCGCAGGTCGGGGTCGATGTAGTTGACGTAGGCGGCGCCGCCCAGATGGGGTTCCATCGCCCGGTGGGTGGCGCGCAACCAGCCGAGGTCGTCGCCGTCGGCCAGGTACTGGACGCAGAACAGGGCGCGGCGGTGCGGGAACGCGGTGGCGCCGGGCGCGGTGCGGGCGATCGCGCCGCCCATCGCGTCCATCAGCACTGACCGGCCGCCGACCCCGTTGCCGTCCGTGAACCGCCCGGTCAGCGCGCCGATCGCGGTGCCGGACAGCGGCCGGTGGGCGACGTGCGACTTGCCGGAGTAGTCGGTGCGGGGGAAGCGGCCCCCGGGCCGCCGGCCCGGCAGGTCGCCGCCCGCGTGGCACTCGGTGGTGGACTGGCCCGCGCAGCCGCCGGTGGCCTTCATGGCGTCCAGGTAGGAGCGGTTCTGCGCGTCGCGTCCGGACGGGTCGGCGCCGACGGCGGCGATCAGCCCGTCCAGGTCGGGTTCGCCGGGGGCGACGCCGGTGACGTCGACGGTCGGGGAGCCGCCCGACGGCTCGGTGTTGATCTGCAGGCTGGTCCAGATCTCGTCGGGCGCGGACGGCGCCCACCGCTGCCAGCCGCCGATCACCTCCGCCGCCCGCGACCACGGCCAGCGCAGCGAGAACGTGGTGAGGCCGCCGGCGGGATGGGTGCGGAAGGTGAACCCGACCGCGACGCCGAAGTTGCCGCCCCCGCCGCCGCGGCATGCCCAGAACAGCTCGGGGTCGCGGCGGGCGTCGCAGACCCGGTACCTGCCGTCGGCCGTGACGATTCCGACCGACTCCAGGACGTCGCAGGTCAGGCCGTGCGCCCGGGACATCACGCCGAGGCCGCCGCCCAGCGTCAGCCCGGCGACGCCCACGGTCGGGCAGGTGCCCGCGGGCACGGCGGCGCCCTCGGCCGCCAGCCGGTCGTAGAGGCCGATGAGGCGGGTCCCGGCGCCGACCGTGGCGCGCCCGCCGCGGCCCCCGCCCTCCACCCTGACCGAGTCCATCGGGGAGACGTCGATCACCAGGCCGGTCCCGGTGGACCAGCCCGCGTAGTTGTGGCCGCCGCTGCGCACCGCCACGGGCAGCCGCTTGGCCGCGGCGAACGCCAGGCACTCGGCCACGTCGGAGGGGCCGTCGCAGTAGGCCACGCCCGCCGGGCGGACCCGGTCGAAGCGCGGGATGTAGAGCCTTCTGGCCTCGTCGTACGCGGCGTCGCCGGGCCGGATCAGCCGCCCCTCCAGGCCGCGTTCGAGGGCGTTCCAGTCGGCCGGGGCGGTCACGGCGGGAGATCCGGCGGCGGGGGGCGCGGGCGTGCGGCGCGCGGCGGGCGGCCGGTTGTCGTCAGAGCACCCCGCCATCGTCGCACCCGACACGGCCGTACCGGCAGTGCCCAACGCCGTCATGAGGAACGCGCGTCGCTCCATCCGGCCATTGTCACCGCATCTCGGCGTCCTTGACCCCCCAACCGCTCAGAAGCCGCAGCGCCGTCTCCGACTCCGACCCCGCCTCCACGGTGTAGGTCACCAAAGCCTGGTCGGGGTCGTCGGGCAGCCGCAGCGTCTCGTAGTCCAGCGCGATGGCGCCGACCAGCGGATGGTGCACGTGCTTGCGCCCGTGGCCCTTGTCGCGCACGTTGTGGTCGGCCCACCAGCGGCGGAAGTCCTCGCTGCGCACCGACAGCTCCCCGACCAGCGCGGCGATCTCCGGGTCGCCGGGGTACTCGCCGGCCTTGAGCCGCAGGTACGCCACCGTCTCCTTCGCCTTGTACGTCCAGTCGTCGAACAGCGCCTGGACGTCCTCGTTCAGGAAGATCAGCCGGGCCCAGTTGCGCTCGGCCGGCGGCAGCGCGCCGAAGTCGGTGAACAGCGCGGCCGCGATCCGGTTCCAGCCGAGCACGTCGCAGCGCCGCCCGATGATGTAGGCCGGGACGCCGTCGGCCATCTCCAGCAGCCGCCGCAGCCCCGGCCGGACCCGTTCGGGACGGGGCGCGGGCCGCCGCCGCGCGGTCGCCTTCGGCCTGGCCAGGTTGCGAAGGTGGGCGCGCTCGTCGTGGTCGAGCCGCAGCGCCCGCGCCACCGCGTCCAGGACCTCCTCGGACACGTTGCGGGTGCGGCCCTGCTCCAGGCGCACGTAGTAGTCGACGCTCACCCCGGCGAGCTGCGCCAGCTCCTCGCGGCGCAGCCCGGGGACGCGGCGCCGCCCGCCGAACGGGCGGATCCCCACGTCCTCCGGCTGCAGCCTGGCCCGCCGGGACCGCAGGAACTCGCTCAGCTCGGCTCGCTTGTCCATGGGGTCAGTATCGGCGACGGATCGGCGGCCGGCGTGGTCCCACCGGACCCAGGCACCGCGGCCCCCGGCCTGCCGGGGTCAGGGGCTGCGGAAGCTGCTGAGGAAGGTGTCGAAGTGGGGCATGCCCGCCTGCCAGGTGTCGGCCCGCCCCACCATCGTGATCATGTAGAGGGAGGCGTCGAAACTGATCAGCCGGACCCGGCAGCGGCCTTTCACGCCGTCCCTGGTGAAGGTGAACTCGATCTGGGCGGCCTGGCCTCCCAGGTAGGGCAGGGACGGATCGAACGACACCCGGTCGTACTCGTCGTACTCCTGGCGCAGTCCTCGCTCGGCCTGCGCCAGGTACGCGCCCTCGTTGCCGGTGGTGTTCGCGACCTTCTGGACGGCGATCCCCCGCCTGGCGTCGCGCCCGGGATCGGTGAAGGTGATGTCCGGCCCGGAGCCGTCGCGGTCCTCCTTCCAGCCGGAGGGGACGGCCGCGACGAACCGCGCCCCGCGGTACTCCCGGTAGCCCCGGGGCACCGCCGTGGACTGCGCCGTGGCCCCCGGCGACCCCGACCGGCCCGAGGGCGACGGGGACACGCCGGGGTCGTCCTGGGCGGTACCGATGAACACCACGAGCACGACCGCGGCGGCCAGCAGCGCGGCGGCGAGCACGCCCCCCGGGACGATCAGCGCCCAGCGGGGGCCGCGCCTGGCGGGCGCACGCGGCGTGCCGGGCGTGCCGGGCAGGGGAGTCTCCACCGTGGGCGGCGCGGGCATCGGCGGCAGCGTCATGTTCCGGGGCACGTTCGCGGGCGGCGCGGGAGGCGGGCCGGACGGGCTCGCCATGGGGTTCGGGGCGGGCGCCCCCTGCACGACCTCACGCAGCAGCCGCTCGGTCTCGTCATGGCCGATCCGCTGCTCGGGATCCTTGCGCAGCAGCCCGTTCAGGACGGGGGTCAGCGGGCCCGCGAGCCGCAACGCGTCGGGCTCGTCGGACAGCACGGCCGCCATCACGCCCCACATGTCCGGCCGCCGGAACGGGGGGCGCCCCTCGACCGCCGCGTACAGCGTCCCGCCCAGCGACCACAGGTCCGAGGCGGGCGTGGCCTTCTGGTACCGGGCCTGCTCGGGCGCCAGGTAGGCGGGGGAGCCCACGATCGCCCCCGCCTGGGTGAGCGTCTCGTCCCCGGCCATGGTCGCGATCCCGAAGTCGGTCAGCACGGCCCGGCCGTGCGGGAGCAGGACGTTGCCGGGCTTCACGTCGCGGTGCACGACCCCGGCGGCGTGCGCGGCGCGCAGCGCGTCCAGCAGGTCCAGGCCGATCGCGGCGACCCGGCCGGGCGGCAGCGGCCCGTCCCGGCCCAGCACCCGGTCGAGGGCGGGCGCCCGCACCAGCCGCATCACGATCCAGGGCCGGCCGTCCTCCTCGATCACGTCGTGCACGGTCACGATCCCGGGATGGTCGAGCCGCGCCGCCGACCGCGCCTCCCGGAAGGTGCGCGCGTACACCCGGCCCACCGCGGCCTCGTCCAGGCCCCGCGGCAGCGACACCTCCTTGATCGCCACCTCGCGGTCGAGGGTGCGGTCGCGGGCGCGCCACACCGCGCCCATCCCGCCGCGGCCGAGCAGCTCCACCAGTTCGTAGCGTGCGGCGATCACTTGGGGGGCCATAGGAGGACCCTACCGACGGACGGTCGCCCGTTTTGAGCGTTATCCGGCCGCGGACGGCTCCGCGCCGCCCTGCTCGCTCTCGCCGTCGAATCCGCCCTCGGGGGCGCCCTCGGGCTCGGGTTCGCGGTCGCCCTCGCGCTCGCCCTCGCGGCTGGCCAGCAGCCGCCGCAGCGAGTCGAGCCGGGCCCGGTTCGCGTGCCCGTCGGCGACCCAGCCGTCCAGCCCGCACGCCTCCTGCAGGTGGTCGCAGTGCGGCGGGCAGCGCTCGGCGGCGCCCTCGGCCAGGTCCTCGAACGCCTCGATCACCCGCTCCGGCCGCACGTGCGCCAGCCCGAAGCTGCGCACCCCGGGGGTGTCGATGATCCAGCCGTCCGCGCCGGGCAGCTCCAGCGCGATCGCCGACGACGAGGTGTGCCGGCCCCGGCCGGTGACCGCGTTGACATGGCTCACCGCCCGCTCCGCCTCCGGGACCAGCGCGTTGACCAGCGTCGACTTGCCCACGCCCGAATGCCCCACCAGGACGCTGGCGCGCCCGGTCAGATGCCCGCGCAGCTCGGCGGTGTCGCCGCCGCGCCGGGTGACCACGTACGGGACGCCCAGCGGCGCGTAGGCGGTCACCAGCTCGTCGGCCGCCGCCAGATCGGCCTTGGTCAGGCACAGCAGCGGGTCCATGCCCGCGTCGTACGCGGCGACCAGGCACCGGTCGATCATCCGCGGCCGGGGCTCGGGATCGGCCAGCGCGGTCACGATCACCAGCTGGTCGGCGTTGGCCACGATGATCCGCTCGAACGGGTCGCTGTCGTCGGCGGTCCGGCGCAGCGACGAGGTCCGCGGCTCGACCCGGACGATCCGGGCCAGCGTGTCGGGCGCCCCGGACACGTCCCCGACCAGCGCCACCCGGTCGCCCACCACCACGCCCTTGCGGCCCAGCTCGCGGGCCCGCATCGCGGTCACCGTCCGCCGGCCCTCGCCCTCGCCGTCGTCGACCAGGCAGCGGTAGCGGCCGCGGTCGACCGCGGTCACGAACCCGGCGACGGCGTCCTCGTGCGCGGGACGGCGGCGGGTGCGCGGCCGCGACCCGCGGCGGCCGGGCCGCACCCGGACGTCGTCCTCGTCGTACTCCCGTGCTCGGCGCGGTGGCAGTGGTCAGCCCCTCTCCGCCGGCGGCACCTCGGCGAGCATGCCGTCCCAAAGATCGGTGAACCCCGGGAGCGTCTTGCCCACGGTGGCCACATTCTCGACCTCCACCCCCGGGACGGCCAGGCCCAGTACGGCGGCGGCCATCACCATGCGGTGGTCGTCGTAGGTGCGGAAGAGGCCGCCGTGCAGCGGCCGCGGCCGGATCTCCAGCCCGTCGGGCAGCTCCCGGGCGTCCCCGCCCAGCCCGTTGATCTCGGCGACCAGGGCGGCCAGCCGGTCGGTCTCGTGCCCGCGCAGGTGCGCGATCCCGGTCAGCCGGGACGGGGTGCCCGCCAGCGCGGCCAGCGCCGCCAGCACGGGCGTGAGCTCGCCGACCTCGTGCAGGTCGGCCTCCAGCCCGCGGTACCCGGCGACGCCGCCGGCTTCGGCGGGGCCGGTGCCGCGCACGGTCAGGCCGCCGGGGCCGTACGACACCTCGGCGCCCATCCGCGCCAGCAGCCCGCGCAGCGCGTCGCCCGGCTGGGTGGTGTCCTCCGGCCAGCCCGGCACCGTGACCCGGCCGCCGGTGACCAGCGCGGCGCCGAGGAACTGGGCGGCGTTGGACAGGTCGGGCTCGATGACCCAGTCGCGGGCGCGGATCGGGCCGGGCGCCACCCGCCACACGTCCTCGCCCGTCTCGACCGCCGCACCGGCCTCCCGGAGCATCCGCACGGTCATGGCCAGGTGCGGCGCGGACGGCACCGGCGGGCCCTCGTGCCGTACCTCCACGCCCTTGCCGAACCGCGGCGCGGCCAGCAGCAGCCCGGACACCAGCTGCGAGGACCCGGAGGCGTCGATCGTCACCGCGCCGCCCGGCACCGCGCCCGTGCCGCGGACCACGAACGGCAGCGCGTCGCGCCCCCCGTCGTCGACGGTCGCGCCGAGATCGCGCAGCGCCCCGATGATCGGGCCCATCGGCCGCTCCCGGGCGCGCGGGTCGCCGTCGACGTCGACCGGCCCCGCGGCCAGCGCCGCGACCGGCGGCAGGAACCGCATCACCGTTCCGGCCAGGCCCACATCGATCTGGGCGGGGCCGGCCAGATCGTGCGGCATCACCCGCAGGTCGCCGGAGGCGTCCTCGACGATCCCGACGCCGAGTTCGCGCAGCGCCTCGACCATCAGGAGCGTGTCGCGGCTGCGCAGCGGGCGGACGAGCCGGCCCGGGCCGTCGGCCAGGGCGGCGAGGATCAGCGCCCGGTTGGTCATCGACTTGGAACCCGGGAGCGGGACGGTGGCGTCCACCGGGGCGTCGGCGACCGGGGCGGACCAGTGCGTCGAGGGCATGCCGCAAGGCTATCGGGCTTGGCGGGCGCGGGCGCGGGCCGCCGCCCGCCCCGCTCAGAGGGGAATGGTCAGCAGCTTGGCGCCGGTGCCCTCCACCACGACCTCGAAACGGTCGATCTCGCCCTTGGACAGCGCGGTGCCGCCGTGCGTGATCAGCGGCGCGGGGGAGCCCGGCACGCCGTACCCCTTCGGCGGGACGGCCCAGCCGGTCACGACCGAGCGCTCACCGGCGCGGGAGACCGCCTCCAGGCGGCACCGCAGCGGGCCGCGCACGCCGCGCAACTCCAGCCCGACGTGCGTGCCCCAGCCCTTGCTCTCCAGGCCCAGCGTGCCGGACGTGCCGTTCGCCCGGTCCGTCCCCGAGTGCCGTTCACCCCAGATGACCAGCGCCTGCGCGGGCCCGTGGTCGTGCCCGGACGGCGCGGGGGACTCGCCGTCGGTGATCGCCGATCCGATCGTGACGCCGGTCGCCAGCAGGACGGCCGCCGCGGCGGTACCGATCACGTACGTGCCGCGGCGGGTGCGGCGCGCGGCCCGCTGCCGCCGCCGCACCAGATCGATCACCTCGGCGGGCGGCGCGTCCGCGGCGGGGGCCGGGGGCGCCGCCGGGGCCGGCGGCGGCGCGGGCGCGCCGTCCACGGCGTCGGTGAAGTCCTTGATATCGGCGAGGGCATGCGCCGTTCCGGCCATGTCCCTGAGTTCGGCGGCGCACGACCCGCATTCGCGAAGATGTGCCTCGAAGGCCCTTCGGTCGTCCTCTTCGAGCAGGCCCAGGGCGTAGGCGCCGACATCGGTGTGCTCCACTCGCGAGTTCATGCCGTCACCCCTCTCTCTTCCAGTGCGACACGCAACGCGCGCAGCGCGTAATAGACGCGGGACTTGACCGTGCCCACCGGGATTCCCAGCACTTCGGCGGCCTGGTTGACCGTGCGGTCGCGCAGCACCGTCTCGGTCAGCACCTCCCGGTGCGGCGCCGACAGCGCCCGCAGCGCGTCGGCCACCACCACCTTGCGCAGGAGGCCGTCCATCTCGTCGGCCATCGGCAGGTTCTCCAGCGGCGCGTCGCCCACCTCCGGCGGGCGCACGTCGCGGTACCGCCGATGGTCGATGACGATACGGCGCGCGACGGTCGCCAGCCAGGGCATCAGGGACGCCGCCCCGGTGTCGAGCCGGTCGGCGCTGCGCCAGGCCCGGATCATGGTCTCCTGCACGACGTCCTCGGCCCACTGCCGGTCCCCGCCGGTCAGCCGCAGGACGAAGGCGAGCAGGGGACGGTGGTACTCGCGGTACAGCTCGCCGACGAGCCGTTCGTCGTCGGCCGCGGGCGCGGGACGGGGGCGGCGGATGAGGTTCCGCAGCCCGCCGGTCGTGCGCCCGGCCGCTCCAGGTGCTGCCATGGCCGTGCGTCTCCGTGGGTCGGGGGGTCCCCGGCCGGCCGCCGCGCGGAGTGCGCGCGGCGGCGCCGCCGGGTGGCCCGGAGGGACGGGCGGTCAGCAGGCAGTACGGTCCCGATTCGGCACCGGGTTCAACACCTTTGAGGCTTTCTTAAGGCTCTCTTCGGGAAGAGGCCTCCGCCGGCGGCTCAGCGCTTGATCTTGCGGACCGCCGCGCGTCCCGACCGCCGCGCCGACCCCTGCGCCGCCTTCATCGGGCCCTTGGCGGCCTTGACCTGCCCCTTCACGGTCTTCACCGACCCCTGGACCGCCTTCACCGGGCCCTGCGCTGACCGCGCCGCCTTCGCCGTACGGGCCCGGCGCAGCGCACCGCGGCGGCGGGCGTCGCGGACCTGCCGGGCGGCCTCCCGCCGGGCGTTCCTGATCTCGGCGGCGGTCTCCCGGCGCAGCGCCTTGGTCTCGGCCGCGGCCTGCACCCGCGCGTCGTGGGCCGCACGGCGCAGCTCGGCGGTGCGCGGCGAGCGGCGCGGCTCGGTGGCGGCCATCAGCAGCGCCCCGAACAGGCTCGCGCTCTTGAGGAGGTGGGAGCGCTCGCTCGCCCGGCGCTCGGGGTCGTCCTCGGTCCAGTACCGGTGCTCGGTCGCCAGCGCGGGGACCAGCTGGCAGGCCAGCAGGAGCGTGGTCGCCCGGTGGAACCTCCCGGTGAGCAGCAGCACCCCGGTGCCGAGGCTGAGCGCGCCCTGGACGCGCACCAGGGTCTCGGGGTCCTTGGTGGGCAGCCACTCCAGCCGGTCCGCGATCGGCTTGACGGCGGGCGCCACCTGCTCCGCCCGCGGGCCGGGATCGCGGAGCGTCTCCAGCCCGGTCATGATGTACGGCGCCGCCACGAGGGGGCGGGCCAGGGTCGTGAAGGGTCGCATGGAGGGCTACATGCCCACCGCTTGCGGGGTCAAGCACGGCGCGCCGTCGTAGGGAACGGGCAGGATGGACCCATGTGCGGTCGATATGCCACGGCGAGGGCGCGCCAGGAACTCCTCGACGAGTTCCAGGTGCAGCTGGACGCCGTAGAGAATGATCTGCAGCCCGACTACAACGTCGCGCCGACCAAGCAGGTGCCGGCCATCCTGACGCGCGTGCCGCGGGACGCCGGGGACCGGGCGGCGGGCGGCGCCGAGGCGGGCGGGGGAGCGCCGCCGGAGGGGGCGGAGGCCGAGGCCGAGGCCGTCCGGCAGCTGCGCACGCTGCGCTGGGGCCTGGTGCCCTCCTGGGCCAAGGACCTGTCCATCGGCAGCCGGATGATCAACGCGCGGATGGAGACGGTGCACGAGAAGGCCTCGTTCCGCCGCGCGTTCGCCAAGCGCCGCTGCCTGCTCCCGGCCGACGGCTACTTCGAGTGGTACACCCTCCAGGACCAGGGCGGCGAGGAGCCCGCCGACCCGGCGGAGAAGCAGAAGAAGGGCAAGAAGAAGCCGCAGAAGCAGCCCTTCTTCATCCACCCCAAGGACGGCGGCCTGATGGCCATGGCCGGGCTCTACGAGCTGTGGAAGAACCCCGAGACGGGCGAATGGGTGTGGACCTGCACGGTGATCACCACGGACGCGCCGGATGATCTCGGCCGGATCCACGACCGGATGCCGATGATCGTCGAGGCGGACCGCTGGGACGCCTGGCTGGACCCGGCCCTCACCGACACCGAGCAGGTCCGCGGCCTGCTGGTGCCCGCCATGTCGGGGACCATGGACGCCTATCCCGTATCAAAAGCGGTCAACAGCGTGAGAAACAACGGTCCGGAACTCATAAAACCTTCGGCGAACGGGGATAGTCCAGGCGGACATTCCGACACCTTGTTCTGACCGTCGGTGCGAAGGCGGTCGGACGGCGAACCCCTGCGCCGACCCCCCAGCGGCGCGTACCGGGAGGAGTTCCGGCACCGTGGACACCGCCACCGCCCGCACCCGCCTCGAGGCCCTGCTGGCCGATCTGGACCGTTCGACAGCGGTCCTCAAGAGCGAGCATCCCGAGCGCGAGCTCTCGGCCGCCGACGCGGGTTCCAACCTCTCCGACAGCGACCGCGTCGAGGCGGCGCTGGAGTCGATGGGGCGGCACCGCGCCGCGGTGGAGGCGGCGCTGGCCCGGGTCGCCGCGGGCAGCTACGGGCGGTGCCTGGGCTGCGGGAAGCAGGTGCCGGAGGGCCGGCTGGAGGTGCGCCCGGAGGCCGCCCGCTGCGTCACCTGCCAGGCCAAGCACGACCGCGCCATGCGCTGACCCCGCCGCGCGCCGGCCGCCCCGCCCCTCCGTCCGCCCGGCCGGCGGGCGGGGCGGGTCAGCCGCGGCGGCGTGCGCTGGCCAGCAGGTGGACGCCCAGCGAGTCGTCGTTCAGCGGCGCGTTCAGCTCGGTCCGCACCAGCCGCGGCAGCGCCCGCGGCGAGGACGACAGCACGTGCTCGACGGTCGAGGGCGACAGCACCGTGCGCGGCCTGATCCACTCCACCTCCAGCCCGGCGTCGGCGAGCAGCTCGCGCAGCTGCTCGGCCCAGAAGCAGCGGGTCATCGTGCCGTCCGGCCACGGCACCAGCAGCACCTCGGCGCTCGGCACGTCCGACAGGTGCGCCCAGCAGTTCTGCTCGGCCAGCAGCGCCATGCCCAGCGTCAGCGAGTCGACCGACAGCAGGACCCGGCCGCCCGGCCGCAGCACCCGGGCGATCTCCGCGACCGCCGCCTCGGTCACCAGATGCCGGGACAGCACCCGGTTCTCCGCGACCACGGCGTCCACGCAGCCGTCGGTGAGGAAGCCCAGCGCCCCCGAGTCGGCGATCACGCGCCGCGGCTCGGAGGGCGGGCCGGCGGGCGGGCCGGAGCCCCGGCCGTTCTTCGGGGCGATCCCGTTCCCGCGGCCCCGCGCGTGCGCGTTCCCGTTCGCGTTCGCGTTCGCGGGCACGCTCTTCGCGCCGCCCTCGGGGCCGCCGGCCGCCCCGGGCCCGGTCGCTCCGGGCCCGGCCGTCTCGGGACGGGCCGAACCGTTGATCTCCAGCGCGCCGGCGGGGGCCTCGGCGCCGGCGGGGCCGTGCGGGCCCAGCTGCGGGTCCAGCACCTGGATCACCCGGTGCCCGGCGGCCGCGGCCTGCGCGCCGCTGCGCGCGGTGTCGCCCGCCAGGTCCAGGATCCGCGCGGGCCGGCGCGGCAGCCAGCGGTCCAGCTGGGCCGCGGCCACCGCCCAGTAGAACCGCCAGTAGAGCGCGAGAGGTTCGTCCTCGTCCGGGACGGGTTCGCCCGGGGAATCGCGCAGGCTGGCAACGGAGGGCTCGGGAGGTCGGGCCGGCACCGGTAGCAACGGTTTGCTCCTGTTCTCGCCGTGTATGTCGATTGTTCCCCCGCCGGGCCCGGACATCACCCTCCGTGCAGTTCCGGATGGAATGCCCTCCGGCCCCGGCGCCGGGAATCGACGGGGCCGTACCGGCGTTGCACCGTCTCATAACGCCCGCGCGCATGCGCCGAACGACACGGGTTCCGGGTGGCCGGTTTCCGAACTTCGGACGGTGCTGCCCCGGCACGTCCGGGGCACGTCCGGCGCGCGGCAGAAGAGTCCGTCACAGCGGAGGTGCAGCCCATGACCACAGCCGTTGCCGAACACGCGAGAGGCCCCGCGGCGCCGGTGCGCACCGGTGGCGTGCCCGCCCCCGGCGGCGTGAAGAGGCAGCGAGGCCCGCTATCGTCTGTGCAGTACGACGCCGACGGCGTCACCACAGCGGAGGGGGTGGGTCAGGTACCGGGCACCACGGAGACCGTGGAGCAGCGCCAGGAGCGCTTCCAGCGCGACGTGCTCCCGTTCTTGGACCAACTGTACTCGGCCGCGTTGCGCATGACGCGCAACCCGGCGGACGCCGAGGATCTCGTGCAGGAGACCTTCGCCAAGGCGTTCGCGTCCTTCCACCAGTTCAAGGAGGGCACGAACCTCAAGGCGTGGCTCTACCGGATCCTGACCAACACCTTCATCAACTCCTACCGCAAGAAGCAGCGGCAGCCGCAGCAGGCGGCCACCGAGGAGATCGAGGACTGGCAGCTCGCGCGCGCGGAGTCGCACACCTCCAGCGGCCTGAAGTCGGCCGAGGCCGAGGCCCTGGAGCACCTGCCCGACTCCGATGTGAAGCGGGCGCTGCAGGACCTGCCCGAGGAGTTCCGGATCGCGGTCTATCTCGCCGACGTCGAGGGCTTCGCGTACAAGGAGATCGCCGAGATCATGGGCACGCCGATCGGGACCGTGATGTCGCGCCTGCACCGCGGAAGGCGGCAGCTGCGCGGAATGCTCGAGGACTACGCCCGGGAGCGCGGCCTGTCCCGGGCGAGCGGGAAGGGTGAGTGAGCCATGAGCTGTGGCGACCACCACGAGACGCCGTGTGAGGAAGTACTGGCCCGCGTCTACACCTATCTGGACGGCGAGCTGGACCAGGGCGGCTGCGGCGAGGTGCAGCAGCATCTCGAGGAGTGCGGCCCGTGCCTGCGCGAGTACGGCCTCGAGGAGGCCGTCAAGAAGCTGGTGAACAAGTGCTGCCGGTCCGACCAGGCGCCCGAGGACCTGCGGGCCAAGGTGATGGGACGGATCGAGGAGGTCTGCGGCGAGATCAGGACGGCCGAGTCGGCCGCCCCGTCCGCGGCCGCCGAGTCCGCCTCCCCCGGCAAGATCACCGGCTCGGGCTGACGGCTTGACGGGCTGACGGCCTGACGGCGGCGGCGCCGCGCCCGGGGGCCTGGGTATCGTGCTCGGGTGCGCGTACTCGTCACCGGCGCGGCCGGCTTCATCGGGTCCCATCTGGTCGACCGCCTGCTGGCCGACGGCCATGAGGTGACCGGCCTGGACGACTTGTCGTCGGGCTCCAACACCCGTTCCGACATCGACCTGTGGCGCATGGACGTGGCCGACCCGGACCTGGCCGGACGGGTCGCCGCCCGCCCGCCCGAGGTGATCTGCCATCTGGCCGCGCAGGTCAGCGTGCGCGCCAGCGTCGCCGACCCGCTGGCCGACGCCCGCACCAACGTTCTGGGCACCGCCAACGTGCTGGAGGCCGCCCGCGCCGCCGGTGTCCGCAAGGTGGTCTTCACCTCCAGCTGCGCCGTCTACGGCGTGCCGGACGCCCTTCCCGTCCCCGCGTCCGCCGAGCTGCGCCCCGCCTCGCCGTACGCGGCGTCCAAGGTCACCGGCGAGGTGTACGCGCGCACCTACCGGGCCCTGCACGGCCTCGACTTCACCATCCTGACCCTGGCCAACGTGTACGGCCCGCGGCAGACGCCGGAGGGCGAGGCCGGGGTCATCTCGATCTTCACCGACGCGCTGCTGGCGGGCCGTCCCACCCGGGTGTTCGGCGACGGCACGCAGACCCGCGACTACGTCTACGTGCTCGACGTCGTGGACGCCTTCGCCCGCGCCGTGGACGGGCGCGGCGGGGGCGGCCGCTACAACGTCGGCACCGGCGTGCAGACCACCGACCGCGCGCTGCACTCGCTGGTCGCCGAGGCCGCCGGGGCGCCCGACGACCCCGCGTTCGCCCCGCCCCGGCTCGGCGACCTGCCCGCGATGGCGGTCGACCCGTCCACCGCGCGCGAGGATCTCGGCTGGACGGCCCGCACACCCCTGCGCGAGGGGCTGGCCGCCACCGTCGGGTGGGCCCGCGGCCGCGCCTCTCACCCCGGGTGACGTTCCCTTCACACTTTGCTCACGATTCTCGGCTTGCCTGTGTGACCTGGACCTCGCGCGTTACGCTTGTGCCGGAATCAGCGACGGGAACACATGCGTGCCCGGGCGGAGGGGAAGTGTTCGCCTGGGGGCCGGGTCGAGGGATCCGGCGGGCCTTGGAACGCGGGGGAGGCAGCGAGCCATGCTCGTGCATGTGGTCACCGCCGGTCTCGACCGGATCGGGCCTGTCATGACGTCGTCGTCGCTGACCATGACCAGGGGCGTGTCCTGGGTCTGACGTGCCGCGAGCGCGGCACGGCCGGCCCCGGCGGCGGCCCGCGTCGAACCCCCGGCGACGGCACGGGGGAAGGTCACTCCCGAGGGGGCGGCATGCGTGGACTACCTCTCGCTGCCTGGGCGTACGTCTGCGGCGTGGTCGCGCTGGCGGCCGGGCTGATCGCGACGGCGTCCTACGAGGGCATGGAATGGCGCACGCTGGCCGTGCTGGCCGTGCTGTTCCTGATCTGCGACTCGGCCCCGGCGCTGCTGAACGTGGAGCGTGCCCGGGTCTCGCTGAGCTTCGCGGCCAGCCTGGCCTCGGTGGTGCTGCTGGGCCCGGCCGGGGCGGCGCTGCTGGGGGTGTGCGCGATCGTCACCGGCCAGCGGCTGTTCGCGCCGGTGAAGCGGCTGTTCAACGGCGCCCAGTTCGCGCTGTGCGGGTACGCGTCGGGCGTGGTCTTCGGCGCCCTGGGCGGGCAGCGGTTCGAGCCCGGCCAGGTCGACTGGGTGGAGCACGTGATCGGGCCGTTCCTGGGCGCGCTGGTCACCTTCGTCCTGGTCAACCTGCTGCTGGTGGCGGGGATCCTGCTGCTGAGCAAGCAGGCGGCGCCGCGCGAGCTGCTGAGCGCCAGCGGCCAGCTCGCCTTCGGCTGCCTGGGCTACGGCATGTTCGGGCTGCTGATCGCCGGGCTGTGGTCGCGGGTGGGCATCGGCCCGTTCGCCGCGGTGCTGGTGCTGCTGCCGCTGTTCATCGCGCGGTGGGCGTTCGAGCAGACGCGGGCGCAGCAGCAGGCGCACGCCGCGACCCTCGCCGCGCTGTGCCAGGCGGTGGAGACCAAGGACTACTACACCCGCGGCCACTCCGAGCGGGTGTCGCGCGGCTCGGTGATGATCGCGCAGGAGATCGGGATGCGGTCCGACCGGGTCGAGGCGATCCGGTACGCCGGGATGCTGCACGACGTGGGCAAGCTGGGCGTGCCGACCAAGTTCCTGCAGAAGTCGGGGTCGCTGACGGAGGAGGAGTTCGCGGCGATCCAGCTGCATCCGATGCGGGGGCTGGAGATCGTGCGGGAGATCGGGTTCCTGGACGAGGCGCTGGCCGGGATCATGCACCACCACGAGAAGATGAACGGCCGCGGCTACCCGATGGGCCTGGCCGGCGACGAGATCCCCGAGTTCGCGCGGGTGATCTCGGTGGCCGACGCGTTCGACTCGATGACCTCCACCCGCTCGTACCGGGCCGCCCGCACCGTCGAGGAGGCCGTCGAGGAGCTGCGCCGCGGCATCGACGACCACTTCGACCCCGACATGGTCGAGGCGTTCCTGCGCGCCCTGGAACGTGACGGCTGGGAGCCGCCCAAGCCCGTCGTGCTGCCCGAGGACGACGTCGTGGAGACCACCCAGCAGGACCACGACGACCCGAGCACCCCGCTCCGCGTCGCCGCCGGTTCCGCGGCCGATGCAGCCGACGCGGCCGACGCCGCCGACGCGGCCGACGGCGCCGCCGACGCGATCGACGCGGCCCCGGACGGCGCCCCGGGGAGCGAGGCCGGGGACGCCGTCGGCGGTGCCGCCGGGGACGTGGCGGGCGACCGCGCCCGCGGCTAGGCTGTGCCTCCTGCTCCCGGCCCGCGGCGCTCGCCTCACCCTCTCCCGCCTACCGGGCCTTGGCGGCATCGCCCGCGCGCTGCCTGAGGCCGGACCCTGGTCCAGGCCGCCCCCCGTCCCGCCCCTCGCCGTTCCGCAGCCCCCCGCCGTCCCTGTCGAGGAAGATGGAGCCGATGAGCACCCAGATGCGCACCCGGGAGCGCGCCGCCTGGCAGACCATCGACTCGGGCCAGCTCCTGCTGATCGCCACCGCCGGGCTGGTCGTGCTGGTCGCGGTCACCCAGGTCGCCGCGGTCGGTCTCGAACAGGCCGAGGTCGCGGTGATCTTCGGCGTGCTGATCGCGCTCGGCGAGCTGTTCCGCATGGTCATGCCGGGCAACCGGGAGGTCGCCCCGATCGCCGGCGCGGGGGGCATCGGCTACGCCCTGCTGGTCGGGATCGGCCCGGAGGGGGCCCCGCCGGACGCGCCGCTGGGCGTCGTCCCGGCCGTGCACTCCCCGCTGCAGGTGATCGCCGTCACCGCGGTCGGCATGCTGGTCGGCTCGCTGCCGCACGTCGCGGTCGGCCGCACGCCCCGGCTGGACGCCATGGCCCGCCGGCTGTTCACCGTGGCCACCGTCGCGCTGTGCTTCCGGCCGCTGCTGTCGCTGCGGCTCGACTGGCACGTGCTGCTGGCCCTGATGGGCGTGGTCGTGGTGGCCTCCTGCTTCTGCGACGTCATGATCGCCGCGCTGATCCGGGCGGAGGCGGTGCGGGCCCGGTTCGGCATCGCGATGCGCGACGAGATCCGCGCCAAGCTGGCGCTGTGCGCGGCGACCAGCGCGACCGCCATGCTGCTCGCCGTCTCCACCACCGTGATGGGCCCGGCGGCGCTGCTGGTGTTCACCGCGCCCATCCTGGTCACCCAGTTCGCCTTCCGCCGCTACGCCGGGATCCGCGCCACCTACCTGCAGACCGTGCGGGCCCTGTCGCGGGTGACCGAGGTCGGCGGGTACGTGGAGACCGGCCACTCGCGGCGCGTCTCCCGGCTGTCGGTCGCGATGGGGCGGGAGCTGGGCATGTCGGAGGAGGAGCTGCTGGAGCTGGAGTACGCGGCGCTGATGCACGACATCGGCCAGCTGTCGCTGGGCGATCCGATCCCCGGCGGCGCCACCGTGCTGGCCTCGCCCACCGAGCAGCGCCGGATCGCCGAGCTGGGCGCCGAGGTGATCAAGCAGACCGGGGTGCTGGACCGGGTGGCGGCGATCGTCCAGCTGTCGTCGCACCCGTACCGGACCGGGCACGGCGAGGCCCCCGCCGGCGAGCCGGGCGCGGGAGCCGCCGACCGTCCGCCGCCCCCGCCGCTGGCCAGCCGGATCATCAAGGTGGCCAACGCCTACGACGACCTGGTCGGCGACTCCTCGGACCGCGACCGCGGCGCGGCCGTGCTGGAGCGGCTGCGGCTGGACTCGGCGGCCGAGTACGATCCGGCCGTCGTGGAGGCGCTGAGCCGCGTCGTCGACCGCCGCCCCCGCCTGTGAGGTGAACCTGTGAGGTGAACGGCGGGGCGGGGCAAGACTACGGGTTGGTATGCGTCGTCCCGTCGGCGGCACCCCGCGGCCCCGGGACGGCTAGTCTCGGGCCGAGCGGGCCACGCAGGCCCGCCCGCCGACGGTAAGGAGAACCCGCAGGTGTACGAGTCCGTGCTCGTGGCGAACCGGGGTGAGATCGCCAGCCGGATCGTCCACACGGTGCGCGCGCTGGGCCTCAAGGCGATCGCGGTGTACTCGGAGGCCGACGCCGATCTGCCGTTCGTCGCCGAGGCCGACGAGGCGCTCCTCATCGGCCCGGCCCGGCCCGCGGCGAGCTACCTCGACATTCCCCGGATCCTGGAGGCGGCCCGCCGCACCAACGCCCGGGCGATCCACCCCGGCTACGGGTTCCTGGCGGAGAACGCCGAGTTCGCCCGCCGGGTCATCGACGCCGGCCTGGGCTGGATCGGCCCGCCGCCGCTGGCCATCGCCCGGATGGGCGACAAGATCAACGGCCGGAACCTGATGAAGGAGGCCGGGGTCCCGGTCGCGCCCGGGGTCTGGGAGCCGGTGCCCGACGCCGACACCGCCGTGGAGGAGGCCGAGCGCATCGGCTACCCGGTCATGGTGAAGGCCGCGGGGGGCGGCGGTGGCATCGGCATGGGCGCCGCCCACGACGAGGCGTCCCTCCGCAGGACCTTCGAGACCGCCCGCGCCGCCGCCGAGCGCTACTCCACCGGGCCGGACGGGCCCGCGGACATCCTCATCGAGCGGTTCGTCGAGGGCGCCCGGCACGTCGAGGCGCAGATCCTCGGGCTCGCCGACGGCACGGTGGTCGCGCTGGGCGAGCGGGACTGCTCGGTGCAGCGCCATCATCAGAAGGTCGTCGAGGAGACCCCGTCCAGCGGCGTCACCCCCGCGCTGCGCGAGCGGATCATGGCCGCGGCCGTCCGGGCGGGCGAGGCGGTCGGCTACCGCGGCGCCGGGACGGTCGAGTTCCTGGTCGATCCCGCCGCGCAGGACTTCTACTTCCTGGAGATGGACACCCGCCTCACGGTGGAGCACCCCATCACCGAGCTGGTCACCGGCATCGACCTGGTCGAGCAGCAGCTGCGGGTCGCCGCCGGGGAGCCGCCCTCGTTCGCCGAGGCGCTGACCCACGGGCACGCCATGGAGCTGCGCGTGTACGCCGAGGACCCGGAGCGGTTCCTGCCCGCCCCCGGCACCGTCAAGGTGTGGGAGGAGCCGGTCGGCGACGGCATCCGGATCGACGCCGGCTACGCCGAGGGCAACACCGTCACCTCGTTCTACGATCCGCTGCTGGCCAAGCTGTGCGTGCACGCCGAGACCCGCGGCGAGGCGCTGGCCCGCGCCCGGGCGGCCGTGGCCGCGTTCCGGATCGAGGGGCTCAAGACCAACCTGCCGTTCCTCGCCGAGCTGCTCGACCGGCCCGAGTTCGCGGACGGCGTCTACGACACCGGGATCGTGGAGCGCATGCGCGCCCCGTCCTGATCGCACCGTCCTGATCGCACCGCCCGCCGGACGCGGCCGCGAGGTCCCGCCGGCGGTGGGATAGAAAGGGAGCCGGGCGGAGGCGGGCGACCCCCTGGTGATCCTGGAGGCGATGACGATGGAGATTCCGGCGCCGGCGGAGGGCCCCGGCACGGTGTCCCGGCCGGCCGGCGACGAGGCGGCCTACTGCGACCGCTGCGGCGAGCCCGCGGCCGCCGGCGGGCACGAGGCGTGCCGGGCGGCGCGGCGGATGGAGCCGCCGCGCTACTGCTCCCGGTGCCGCCGCCGGCTGGTGGTGCAGGTGACCCCGGCGGGCTGGACGGCCCGCTGCACGCGGCACGGCGCGCTCAGCCCGGCCTCGGACCCGGCCCGGGCCGTCCCTCCGGCCTGAGGGCCAGCACGTACGTCATCAGGTCGACGCCCGGGACGGGGTTCCAGTCCCGTTCCGGGGTGCGCGCGAACCCCATCCGCTCGTACATCCGCTGCGCCGCGCGCATGTTCGGCTGGGTCGACAGCCGCAGCGCGACCAGCCCGGCGTCCCGCGCCCGGTCGGCGCACGCCTGGACGAGGGCGCGCCCGGCGCCGCCGCCGCGCGAGCGCTCCAGCACGGCCAGCATGCGGAACTCGCCCTCGTCCGCCGCGGCCAGCTCGGCGTACGGGCTGTCGGGCGGGCAGTACGCCACCGCCCCGGCGATCTCCCCGGCCATCTCGGCGACCAGCAGCTCGGCCTTGGCGGCACGGTCGGCGGCGTTCCGCAGCCTCTCCACGTAGGAGCTGTCCGGCCGGACGAGCCCGCCGCGCACGTACACCTCGACCGTCAGCTCGCCGACCCGCGCGTACTCGCCGGGACGGGCCGGGCGGACGGTCACGCCCGGCTCAGCCACGCGTCGCCGCCCTATCCGGATATATCCCCACGATCGTGAACACGGGCGAATTGTATGCCGCGGTCCGTTCAGGTTCTGGCGACGTCCCGGCAGGTCCGCTCCTCGGGCAGCATCGGCCGCAGGCGCACCGAGTACACCCTGCCGCCGCTGCGCCAGCGGTGGTCCGTGCCCGCGGTCGCGACGTGCTTCACCGCCGTGTCCCGGTCCTCGCCCGCCACGACGGAGCACAGCCCGCCGGCGGCCTGCTCGCCCCGTCCCAGCGGGCGGTTCAGCGGCCAGTCGGAGACGTCCTGCCCGGGTGCCGCCGGGCTCTCCCCGGCCAGCACGGCCACTCTCGCGGAGCGGTGGTGCCGGGGCGGCGCCGCCTGGTCGGCCCGCGGCCAGCCCTGGGGGTCGAGCCGCTTCCAGAACCGGACCGCGGGCAGGCCCGGCTGCCCCTCCGGCTGCTCGATCCTGGTCCGGGCCGCCCCCATCGAGATCTCCAAGATCATCGCGTCGGCGACCCGGCCGGACCCGATCGTCCGCGGACGGTCCAGGCCCGCGGCACGCGCCTCGTCCAGCAGCCGGCGCAGCGCCTGCGCGGTGAGCCGGTACTCGCGCAGCACCGGCAGCGGCGCGGCCGACCCCGTCCGCGCGGAGGCGATCGCCCGGCCGTCCCCGTACAGCGAGAACTCCGGCAGGCTGCCCGGCCCGCCCAGGCCCGCGAATCCGCCCGTCATCCGCCAGCGCAGCACCGGCCCGCCCGGGGCGCGCCCCGGATCCGGCCGCGCCGACGGCGCCGCCGCGCCCTGGTCCCGCTCCTGCCCGCCGCACGCGACCAGGGCTCCCGCCCCGATCAGGATCGCGGCGACCCCCCGATCGATCACGCTTCCCAAGCGTAGGGATGGATCGGCCATGAAGCTTGGACGGCACGCGCCCCGGACCCGTTCCGCGCCCGCCCGTACAAAGACAGGGGGCAAGACTGTGTGGGACCCGTGGGGACTGCTCCGGATGCGCGCACGCTAGTGTGCGGCTCGTGAGCGTGCTCGTGGTGACCGGGACCTGCACCGGCGTCGGCAAGACGATCGTCACCGCCGCCGTCGCCGCGCTGGCGGCGGCGCGCGGCACACCGGTCGCCGTCGTCAAACCCGGCCAGACCGGGGTGGCGCCGGACGAACCCGGCGACCTCGACCAGGTGCGGCGGCTCGCCGGCATCGACGACCTCCACGAGTTCGCCCGCTACCCCGACCCGCTGTCGCCCGCCGCGGCCGCCCGGCACTCCGGCCTCCCCCCGGTCCGGCTCGCCGACGTCGCCAAGGGCGTCCAGGAGCTGGGCCAGACCCGGCGGCTCGTCCTCATCGAGGGCGCCGGCGGGCTCCTCGTCCGCTACGACGAGGAGGGCGCCACGATCGCCGACCTGGCCCGCTGGCTCGGCGCCGCCGTCGTCGTCGTGGCCCGTCCCGACCTCGGCACCCTCAACCACACCGCGCTCACCCTGGAGGCGATGGCGCACCGCGGCGTCCAGCTCGCCGGGGTCGTCCTGGGGGAGTGGCCGGACGAACCCGACCTGGCGATGCGCAGCAACATCCGCGACCTGGAGACCATCGCCGCCCGCCCCCTCGCCGGCGCGCTGCCGGCCGGCGCGGGCGCCCTCGACCCCGCCGAGTTCCTGCTGGCCGCGCACAGCGCGCTGGCCCCGCCCCTCGGCGGCTCGTTCGACCCCGCCGTCTTCCGCGACGCCAACGGCATGAAGGAGAATCCGTGAGCGACATCCTCGAAGTGGCCCGCCGCCAGGTGCTCGACGAAGGCCGCGGCCTGACCGGCGCGCAGGTCCTGGAGTGCCTGACCCTGCCCGACGACCGCCTCGAGGAGCTGCTCGCCCTCGCCCACGAGGTCCGGATGCGCTGGTGCGGCCCCGAGGTCGAGGTGGAGGGCATCGTCTCCCTCAAGACCGGCGGCTGCCCCGAGGACTGCCACTTCTGCTCCCAGTCCGGCCAGTTCACCTCACCGGTCCGCGCCGTGTGGCTGAACATCCCCGAACTCGTCGAGGCCGCCAAGGAGACCGCCAAGACCGGCGCCACCGAGTTCTGCATCGTCGCCGCCGTGCGCGGCCCGGACGAGCGCCTGATGTCCCAGGTCCGCGAGGGCGTCAAGGCCATCAACGACGCCGTCGAGATCAACATCGCCTGCTCGCTGGGCATGCTCACCCAGGACCAGGTGGACGAACTGGCCGCCATGGGCGTGCACCGCTACAACCACAACCTCGAAACCGCCCGCACCCACTTCCCCAGCGTCGTCACCACCCACACCTGGGAGGAGCGCTGGGAGACCCTCCGCATGGTCAAGGAGGCCGGCATGGAGGTGTGCTGCGGCGGCATCATCGGCATGGGCGAGACCCTCGAACAGCGCGCCGAGTTCGCCGGCCAGCTCGCCGAGCTGGAACCCGACGAGGTCCCGCTGAACTTCCTGGCCCCCCGTCCCGGCACCCCGTTCGCCGAGCACCCCCTGGTCGAGGGCGCCGAAGCCCTGAAGACCATCGCCGCCTTCCGCCTCGCCCTGCCCCGCACCATCCTGCGCTACGCCGGCGGCCGCGAGCTCACCCTCGGCGACCTCGGCACCCGCGACGGCATGCTCGGCGGCATCAACGCCATCATCGTCGGCAACTACCTCACCACCCTGGGCCGCCCGGCCGAAAAGGACCTGGACCTGCTCACCGAACTCCAAATGCCGATCAAGGCCCTGTCCAAGACCCTCTAGCGGGCCGGTGAGGAGGGACGCCCCTCCTCACCCTCACCCTCATCGCTCGCGGCGGAGGCGGGTGATGAACTTGTAGCGGTCGCCGCGGTAGAGGGACTGGGCCCATTCGACGGGCTGGCCGGTGGTGTCGAAGGCGTGCCTGGACAGGAGCAGGAGGGGCAGGCCGACGTCGACGGCGAGGAGCTGGGCGTCGTGGGGGGTCGCCAGGACGGTCTCGATCGTCTCCTCGGCCTCGGTGAGGTGGACGTCGTAGGCGGTGGCGAGCGTCTCGTACAGGGAGTGGTGGCGGGGCAGCTCGCGGCGCAGGCCGGGGAAGCGGCGGGCGGGCAGGTGCGAGGTGTCGATCGACATCGCCTCGCCGTCGGCCAGCCGGAGCCGGTGGATGCGCAGGACCCTTCCCCCGGGGCGGATGCCGAGCAGGGTGGCCATGCGCTCGTCGGCGGAGACGTACCCGATCTCCAGGATGCGGGTCTCGGGGCGCAGGCCGTGGTGGCGCATGTCCTCGGTGTAGCTGACCAGCTGCAGCTCCTGGGCGACCTTGGGCTTGGCGACGAAGGTGCCCTTGCCCTGGATGCGCTGGAGGCGGCCCTCGACGACCAGTTCGGCCAGCGCCTGCCGGACGGTGGTGCGGGAGGTCTCGTACTTCTCCGCGAGGGCGCGTTCCGGGGGCAGCGGAGACCCCGGGGGGAGCGACTGGATCAGCTCGACCAGCAGTTCCTTGAGTTTGTAGTACTTCGGGATGCGCGGTGCCTGGGCCGAGTGGTGCTTGCCGATGTCACTCAATGGTGCGCGCTCGTACCCGCCCCCGTGCCGGGGCCCGCCCCTGACCTCCGTCACGGTCTCTCCTCACGTTCATCATCGGTTGTCCCCGATGTTACGTGTGAAGACTACGACCGGTAGAGCGGACGACGGCGCTCAGGGCCTCCCTGAGGGTTGTGAGGTCCGCCTCGCCCACGGTGGCGCGTGCGGTGAGCCGCAGGCAGGCGCGTCCCTTGGGCACCGACGGCGGGCGGAAGCAGCCGACCCGGGCGCCGTGCTCCGCGCAGATCTCCGCGGCCCGCACCGCCGCCTCGGGCTCGCCCAGCACGACCGGGACGACCGCGGCGGCCGGGTCCTCGGTGGTCTCCAGGCCGAGTCCGGCCGCGATCCCGGACATGCGGCGGGCCCGGTCGCGGGCGAGGGCGGGCAGCCCGGGCTCGGCCTCCAGCACGTCCAGCGCGGCCAGCGCGGCGCCCAGCGCGGGCGGGTTCAGCCCGGTGTCGAAGATCATCGACCGGCCGGTGTCGACCAGCGCGTCGGCGACCTCGGGCGCGCCCAGGACGGCGCCGCCCTGGGCGCCCAGCGACTTCGACAGCGTGAGGGTCAGCACCACGTCGGGCTCCCCGGCCAGACCGGCCGCGTGCGCGGCGCCGCGGCCGCCGTCGCCGACCACGCCGAGCGCGTGCGCCTCGTCGATCATCAGCAGCGCGCCGTGCGCCCGGACGACGCGGTGCAGCTCGGCCAGCGGCGCCAGGTCGCCGTCCACGGAGAAGACGGCGTCGGTGACGACGAGGGCGTGCTCCTCGTCACGCTCGGCCAGCGCCCGCTCCACCGCCGCGACGTCGCGGTGCGGGACGATCGCGACGCGGGCGCGCGACAGCCGGCAGGCGTCCACGATCGAGGCGTGGTTCACCTGGTCGGACACCACCAGGTCGCCGGATCCGGCCAGGGCCGTGACCGCGCCCAGGTTGGCCAGGAAACCGGAGGAGAACACCAGCCCGGCGGCGCTGCCGGTGAACGCGGCCAGCCGCCGGTCCAGCTCGGCGTGCAGCGCGGTGGTGCCGGTGACGAGCCGGGAACCGGTCGAGCCGGTGCCGTACTCGCGTGCCGCCGCCGCGGCGCCCTCGATCAGCCGGGGATCGCGGGACAGGCCGAGGTAGTCGTTGGAGGCCAGGTCGATGAGTCCGTCGTGGTCGCCGGTGCGGGGCCGCAGCCGCCGCCGCAGCCCGGCCCGCTCGCGGCTCTCGGCCGCCGCCCGCAGCCGGGCCAGCGGGCCGGCGGGGGAGCGGGGGTCCCGTCCAAGGGTCATGCGGGAATCCTGCCAGGTCATGGATCGGCGGACGGGGGCGGGGGGCGTCGCCCGCATAATGGACTGTGCCCACATTGACGGACCTCGTGCGCGACCACACCGACCTCACCGACGCCGACCTGGAGTGGCTGCACGCCCTGGTGTCGGACTGGCAGCTGCTGGCGGACCTGTCGTTCGCCGACCTGCTGCTGTGGGTGCCGCTGCGGTCGCCGGACGCGCTCCCCGCCGAGGCCGGGCCGCGGCGGCGCGATCCGGGGATCCCCGGGGGCGTGCACGGATGGGTGGCGATCGCCCAGATGCGTCCCACGACCGGCCCCACCGCCTACCCGGAGGACCTGGTGGGGAAGGTGGTGCCGACGGGGCGCCGCGGGCTGATCGACGTGGCGTGGCGGGAGCGGCGGATCGTCCGGGAGGGCGACCCGGAGTGGGGGAGCGGCATTCCGGTGCGGGAGGAGTCGATCCCGGTGCGGCGCGGCGTGAAGCTGCTCGGCGTCATCCAGCGCAGCACCAACCTCAGCTCGGCCCGCACCCCGAGCCGGCTGGAGCTGACCTACCTGCAGAGCGCCAGCGACCTCGCCCAGATGATCGCCGAGGGCCGGTTCCCGGTGCCCGGCGAGGAGCCCAACCTGGTCCGCTCCCCGCGGGTCGGGGACGGGCTGATCCGCCTGGACCGGGCGGGCCGCGTCACCTACGCCAGCCCGAACGCGCAGTCGGCGTACCGCCGCCTGGGCTTCCCCGCCGACCTGGTCGGGGAGTCGCTCGGCGAGGTCACCACCCGGCTGTGCGACACCGGCGAGCCGCTGGAGGAGGCGCTGACCGTGGTGCTCAGCGGCCGTGCCCCGCGCGAGGTCGAGGTGGAGAGCCGCGGCTCGGTCATGCAGCTGCGCACCATCCCGCTGGTGGTCGGCGGCACCCGGATCGGCGCGGTCGTGCTGTGCCGGGACGTCACCGAGCTGCGGTGGCGGGACCGGGAGCTGATGACCAAGGACGCCACCATCCGGGAGATCCACCACCGGGTGAAGAACAACCTGCAGACGGTGGCGGCGCTGCTGCGGCTCCAGGCGCGGCGGCTGCAGATCCCCGAGGGGCGGGCGGCGCTGGACGAGGCGGTGCGCCGGGTCGGGTCGATCGCCATCGTGCACGAGACCCTGTCGCTCACCCCCGACGAGCTGATCGACTTCGACGACATCGCCGACCGCGTGATCATGATGGCGGGGGAGGTGTCGACGCCGGAGACCCGGGTGACGCCCAAGCGGACCGGCAGCTTCGGGGTGCTGCCCGCCGAGGTCGCCACCCCGCTGGCGATGGCGCTCACCGAACTGCTGCAGAACGCGCTGGAGCACGGCCTGGCCAACCGCTTCGGGACGCTGGAGGTCGTGGCGCACCGCTACGAGGAGCACCGCGAGCCCGGCACCGGCCGCGACCGGGAACTGGGCGCCGGCGGCGACGAGAAGGAGCGGCGGCTGGTCACCGTGGTGTCCGACGACGGGGTCGGGCTCCCCGAGGACTTCGACGTGGAGGGCACCGACAGCCTGGGCCTGCAGATCGTCCGGACGCTGATCGTCGGGGAACTCGGCGGACGCCTCGAATTCCGGCGGCGCCCGACCGGGGGCACCGAGGTCGTGGTGGACGTGCCGCTCAACGACGACGACCATCGCCGTCCGGGCCCGCCCCGCAGGTAGCCGGTGTGCCGGGGCAGGGCGCGCGGCGGGGCGCCCGTGGCCGAGCGGGGCCACGGCGCTCTCACTGCCGCGTCAGGGTCCCGCCGGGGCGCCGATGCTTTCCGACCTGTGGGTTCGGAAGCCGCGCCGGGCGGCGGAGACCTTGCGCCTCCTGCGCCTTCGAAGGAGGACCGGCCGCTGGTGGGACGGTCGGGTCGTGCTGGTTCTTTCGCGTTCGTGCAGGTCGTGCGGCTACCGCTAGGCGGTGGCGTTCAGGTTCGCGCGCGCCCGGGCGCGGGCGGTGCGGCGCTTGAGGGCGCGGCGCTCGTCCTCGCCCATGCCTCCCCAGACGCCCGAGTCCTGACCGGACTCCAGGGCCCAGGCGAGGCAGGACTCGGTGACGTCGCACCGGCGGCATACCTGCTTGGCCTCTTCGATCTGCAGGAGCGCGGGCCCGGTGTTGCCGATCGGGAAGAACAGCTCGGGGTCCACGTCACGGCAGGCTGCGCGGTGGCGCCAGTCCATGCGGTCCACTCCTTCGTCAGCGTGGAGGAAGACGACTCCACTTGTGAACGGGTTCACATGTCGCGGCCACCCCGAGCCGCTCGGGTAGGGGGCTTCGGGGTGAAACTGTGCGGCGCTTCGATCAGGAGGCTGACGGCACTGGGCTTCCTGTCGGCGGGCGCGCTTTGAGCGTGTCAAAGCGCCGCCGCCGGACGCAAGACCTTTGAGAAACGTTTCTCAAAGTATGAGTGTCGTATGTGTCACATCAGTGGGTCACCGATGTTGCTTTCCCGTTAAACGGGCGCCCGTTCGGGCTCATATGACGATGCGCACCGCCCCCGGCACCGATCGGAACGTGATGGCCTCCTGCTCCCCCAGGTAGTCCCCGTCCAGCTGGAACGCCATCGGACGGTCGGCCCGCACCGTGATCTCCGCCGTGTCGTGCACGTTCAGCACCCCCCGCCCCCGGACCGGCCTGGACCGCGCCGTCAAGAACCCGGCCAGCGCCCCCAGCACCGGCGCCACCTCCATCGAACGCATCCCGAACGCGTCCAGCCCGCCCCGGAAGTTCGCCCGCGGACTCGGATTCACCGGAAGGGGACCAAGGAAAGTCCATGGCGACGTATTGCTGATGAGCGTGAGAAAGAGACCGGATATCGGCGGCCGCCCCGGCACTTCCAGGGTGAGCGCCGGACGCCTCCGGTCGGTTCCCGCGAAGAAATGCCGCACCGCCGTCCGCACGTACAGCGACGGATCGGCCCGGGCCCCCCGCAGCCGGCGCCGCTCCACCTCCCGCACCACCTCCGCGTCGAACCCGACCCCCGCGTTGAAGGTGAAGTACCGCTTCTCCCCGCCCGCGTGGCTCGCCGACCCCAGCCCCACCGTCCGGTGACGGCCCGCCCGCAGCGCCTCCAGCACCGCGCGCGTCGCGTCCACCGGATCGTTGGGCAGGCCCACCGCCCGCGCGAACACGTTCGCGCTCCCGCACGGCAGCACCGCCAGCGCCGGCACGTCCGGGGAGGGGCCCTTGACCAGCAGGCCGTTGACGGCCTCGTTCACCGTGCCGTCACCGCCCACCGCGATCACGACATCGTGGTCCTCCACCACCGCCCGGCTCGCCAGTTCGGTCGCGTGACCGCGATGCGTGGTCTCGACGAGATCCAGTTCGAGATCGCCGGAGACCGCCCGCACCAGGAGATCACGGGCCCGCCGGGAGGTGGAGGTCGCCTTGGGGTTGGCGATGAGCATGGCGCGCACGGCGTCAGCGTATCCACCACCCGCCGCGCACCCCGCCCGGACCACCGCTCCGGCACCGCCAGACCCTCCTGTCCCCGGGGTCGTCACCGGCTGCCGCCGAGGCCGGGCCGGGACGGGGCGCGCCCGCGGGGCGAGTAGGGTTTCGAACGTGTCCAAGCGCCCCATGACCGTCACCGCCGCCGCCGCCCTCGAAGCCGCGGAGGGCGCCGCCGCCGTCGCGGGCGGCCTCTTCGTCGGCTGGGAGACGATCATCGGCGAGCCGGTCGACCCGGCCAGCGCCATCGGAGTGACCGTCCTCGCCCTCGGCGGCGGACTCGGCATGCTCGCCTGCGCCCGCGGCCTGCTCCGCGCCGAACCCTGGAGCCGCGCCCCGACCGTCCTCACGCAGCTGTTCGCGCTGCCGATCGTCTGGGCGCTGTGGCAGAGCCAGCAGTACGCCGTCGCCGTCCCGCTCGGCCTGGTCGCGATCCTCGCCCTGATCACGGTGCTCAGCCCGCCCAGCACCGCCTGGCTCGTCCAGCTCGCCGAAGACGACGACGAACCCGCCGCGCCGGGCGAGAACGAGCCCGGACAGGACACCGCGCCGCCCAGGAGCGACAAGAAAGCCTAGGCCGCGTCTCAAAGTCCCGGCCCACGGCGCTCGCCTCCGGCGTCGCACCACCGTCCAGGTAACGCGCCCGCGCGATACTGAGGCCCCCTCGAGACAGGCCTGGCCCCGGAAACGAACCGGGGGCCGGGCCCTCACTCGTCGGCGGTCAGCCCCTCGCGCAGCTGCGCCAGCGTCCGCGCCAGCAGCCGCGACACGTGCATCTGCGAGATCCCCAGCTCCGCCGCGATCTGCGACTGCGTCATGTTGCCGAAGAACCGCAGCAGCAGGATCTTCTTCTCCCGCGCCGGCAGCTTCTCCAGTAGCGGCTTGAGGGACTCCCGGTACTCCACGCCCTCCAGCGACTCGTCCACCATGCCGAGCGAGTCGGCCACCGCGGGCGCGTCCTCGTCACCGGAGTCCGGAGCGTCCAGCGACACCGTCGAGTAGGCGTTGGCGGACTCCAGGCCCTCCAGCACCTCCTCCTCGCTCATCTGCAGGTGCGCCGCCAGCTCGCTCACCGTCGGAGCCCGGCCCTCGCGCTGCGCCAGATCGCTGATCGCCTTCGTCAGCGACAGCTTCAGCTCCTGCAGCCGGCGCGGCACCCGCACCGCCCAGCCCTTGTCGCGGAAATGCCGCTTGATCTCGCCCACGATCGTGGGCGTGGCGTAGGTCGAGAACTCCACCCCGCGGCTCAGATCGAACCGGTCGATCGACTTGATCAGCCCGATCGTGGCGACCTGGATCAGATCGTCCAGCCACTCGCCCCGGTTGCGGAACCGCCGGGCCAGATACTCGACCAGCGGCAGATGCAGCTCCACCAGCTGGTCGCGGATGCGCTGGCGCTCCGGGTCGCCCTCGGGCAGCTCCGCCAGGCGCTCGAACAGGGCGCGGGCACGGGCCCGGTCCGGGACGGCGCCCTCGGTGCGCTCGTTCCCGGTCTCGCCCGCCACGGTCGTCTTCTCCGTCACGGGGCCCCCGCGCTACCGCGGCGCTTCTGCAGCGTCACGGTGACCCGGTCGTCCGCACCGACCTGCGAGTCGACCTCGCCGGCCAGAGAGGACAGCACCGTCCAGGCGAAGGTGTCGCGGCTGGGCACCGTGCCGTCCACGGTCAGCACCGACACCGCGATGCGCATCGCCTCTCCCGTCAACTCGAACTCGCACGTCAGATCGGTTCCCGGAACCGCCTGGGCGAGCAGCATCGCGCACGCCTCGTCCACGGCGATGCGCAGGTCCTCGATCTCGTCCAGCGTGAAGTCGAGGCGGGCGGCCAGCCCCGCGGTCGCGGTTCGCAGAACCGACAGGTAGGCGCCGGCGGCGGGCAGCTTCACCGTCACCACATCGCGCACGGACAACTTGGTACTGGCCGGCATGGCCGCGGTCTCCTCGGTCACGTCACTCCCTCGCAGGATGGTCCCGCTGCCTTCGAAACTACCGCCTAGGAGCCCCAGTCGGAGAATTAGGCACGCGAGGAACTCTGGCTGTGTCTATCTGGGGGCCACCCCCAGGCCCCAGGCCGGGCCGCGCGCCCCCTCCAGTCGCTGGCGCTCCTTACGGGGGCACCCGGCCCTTGGCAGAGGGCTCCGCCCCCCGCACCCCCCGCTGGGGGGCTTCGCCTCCCCTAGCCCCCCGATTCCTGGGGGCTTCGCCCCCTTGCCCCCCAGGGCCCTGGGTCAGCTCTTGGCGAGTTTGGTCAGGGCGTCGCCGGTCAGGCGGTAGGTGGTCCATTCGTCCTGCGGGCGGGCGCCCAGGGCCTCGTAGAAGGCTATGGAGGGCGTGTTCCAGTTGAGGACGGCCCACTCCACGCGCCCGTAGCCGCGCTCGTCGGCGATCCGGGCCAGTTCCACCAGGAGGGCCTTGCCGTGGCCGTGGCCCCGTACGGCCGGGTCGACGTAGAGGTCCTCCAGGTAGATGCCGTGCCGGCCCAGCCAGGTGGAGAACGTCAGGAACCACAGGGCGAATCCGATGACCTCGCCCTCGTGCTCGGCCACGTGCGCGAACACCTTCGGGTCCGCCCCGAAGAGGGCGGTGCTCAGGTCCTCCTCGGTCGCCTTCACCTCGTGCAGGGCCCGCTCGTACTCGGCGAGATCGCGGATCAGCCGCAGGACCGCGGGCACGTCGTCAGGAGTCGCAGGCCGGATCATGCCTGACAGGCTATCCGCGCCAGCTACTGTTGAAGGATTCTCCCCGCGTCAGCGGGGGTGGTCCGATCGCGGAGATCGACAAGATCTTTTGCGAGACCTGCTCCCCGCGTCAGCGGGGGTTCGACCGGCGGCCGGGCCCGCTCCCAGCGGGCCCGGCCAGCCGCTCACTCACGCCTGCTTGGTTTCCCAGAAGATCTTGTCGATCTCCGCGATGCGGGCCAGCAGGTCCTCGGCGGTCTTGACGTCGATGCTGCCCTTGGTGCCGCCGGCGCCGGCGAGCTTGGTGGCCTCATTGAACAGCTGGTGCAGCTGCGGGTACTTCTCGAAGTGCGGCGGCTTGAAGTAGTCGGTCCAGAGCACCCACAGGTGCTCCTTGACCAACTGGGAGCGCTGCTCCTTGATCTCGATGGCGCGTGCGCGGAAGACGGGGTCCTCGTTGGCGGCGTACTTCTCGGCGATCGCCTTGACGGACTCGGCCTCGATGCGGGCCTGCGCCGGGTCGTAGACGCCGCACGGCAGGTCGCAGTGCGCGGAGACCGTGGTCTTCGGGCGCAGAAGGTTGACGAGCACCTGCGTTTTCCTTCCCTCGTTGCGGATCATGCTCAGGTCACCGACATTACTCTTGTGGCCCCGGGGCCGTGGCGCCAGGGCGCTCGGTATTTCGGCCTAGGACCCGGCCGGGCCGGGCCCCGTGACTGGTTTCACCGAACGGGGGCGAGATATGCCGGTGGCGCTGAAGGCCGTGGCGGTCACGGGGGAGTCGATGCTGCCCGCGCTGCGGCCCGGTGACCTGCTGCTGGTACGGGTCGGGCGGCGGCGGGTGCGGGCCGGGGACGTCGTCGTGGCCCGCCATCCGGACCGGCCCGGGCTGCTGCTGGTGAAGCGGGCGGGGCACCGCGACGGCGAGGGGTGGTGGCTGGAGAGCGACAACCAGCGCGCGGCCGGCCGGCAGGACAGCTGGGATTTCGGCGCCGTCCCGGACCGGCTGGTGCTGGGACGGGTCGTGGCGCGCTACTGGCCGCCGTCGCGGGTGGCGGTGTTCCCGGCGGGGCGGTCGGCGGCGCGGTGACCGGCCCCCACCGCCTCGGTCACCCTGGGCTGGGGCGGGGGATCGGCGGCGGCCACGCCGGTGCGGCCCGCGCAGCGGTCGGAGCAGTAGCGGCGGGAGCGGGCGGCGGTGGTGTCGAAGAACACCCGGCCGCAGCCCTCGGCGCGGCACACGCCGAGCCGGTCGATGCCCCGTTCGCCGACCCTGACGGCCAGGCCCATCGCGGCGCGCGCCGCGTACCGGTCGGGGACCGAGCCGCCCTCGTTGAGGTGCACGTGCCAGTCGTCGTCGTGCCGGGTGAGCTGGGGATGGACGGGATGCTGGATGAGCAGCGAGTTGAGGAGGTCGATCGCCTCCTCCTCGTCGCCCGCGCCGGCGGCGGCGAACACCGCCCGCAGTTGGGCGCGCAGGGCGCGCATCGTGTCGAGGTCGCGGTGGCCGACGCGGCCGGCGAGCTGGGGCCGCCGCGCCAGGAGGGCGTGCAGCCCGGCGAGGTCCCGCAGCGTGTCGCCGGAGCGGTCCTGGGTGTTGACGAGCTCGATGGCCAGGTCGGCGTAAGAGGCGAGGTCCACGAGCGAGCTCCTGACGGAGTCGACCTGATCGGACGAGTGGTACGAGTCATTCCCGTCTGACGAGTATTACACCCCGTGCGCCGGAGCGGCCGGGCAAATGGTCCGGCGGAATGTGAAATATTGTGCAGTAGAGATCGAGCCAAGCCGACAAATTCCTTGCCGTCCGGCGTTCCGGGCACAGTTTTCCCACCGGCCCCGGCCGCCGCGGTCCGGGAGACGGCTACGGCCCGTGTCCTCCCGGTCGGGGAGGCACGGGCCGCGTGTGGATCGGGGTCAGATCCGGTTGACGCCGTCCGCGCGGGCCTGCTCGGCCACGGCGGAGGTGACGGCGGGGGCGACCCGCTCGTCGAAGGGGCCGGGGATCACGTAGTCGGCGGTGAGGTCGTCGCCGACGATGCCGGCCAGCGCGTCCGCGGCGGCCAGCTTCATGCCCTCGGTGATGGAGTGCGCGCGCACCTGCATCGCGCCCTTGAAGATGCCGGGGAAGGCCAGCACGTTGTTGATCTGGTTGGGGAAGTCGCTGCGGCCGGTCGCGACCACCTGCGCGTGCCGCCGCGCCACGTCCGGGTGCACCTCGGGCGTGGGGTTGGACAGCGCGAACACGATCGCGCCGTCGGCCATGGTGGCGATCGAGGACTCCTGCACGGTGCTGCCGGAGAGTCCGATGAACACGTCGGCGCCGCGCAGCGCCTCTTCGGTGGAGCCCTGCAGGCCGGCCTTGTTGGTGTCGGCGGCCAGCGCCTCCTTGATCGGGTTGAGGCCGTCGCGGCCCCGGTAGATCAGGCCCTTGCTGTCGGAGACGGCGATGTCACCGATGCCGGCGTTGAGCAGGATCCGGGTCACGGCCACGCCGGAGGCGCCGGCGCCGGCGACCACGGCGCGCAGGTCCGACAGCGGGCGGCCGGTGAGCCGGGCGGCGTTCTTCAGCGCGGCGAGCGCGACGATCGCGGTGCCGTGCTGGTCGTCGTGGAAGACCGGAATGTCCAGCGCCGCGCGGAGCCGGTCCTCGATCTCGAAGCAGCGTGGAGCGCTGATGTCCTCGAGGTTGATGCCGCCGAAGCTGGGCGCGAGCCGGATGACGGTCTCGACGATCTCGTCGACGCCGGTGCAGTTGAGCGCGATCGGCACCGAGTCGACCCCGGCGAACTCCTTGAACAGCAGCGATTTGCCCTCCATGACCGGCATGGAGGCGGCCGGGCCGATGTCGCCCAGGCCGAGGACGGCGGTACCGTCGGTGACGACGGCGACGACCTTGGAGGTCCAGGTGTAGTCGTAGGCCAGCTCGGGGTTGTCGGCGATCGCGGTGCAGACCCGCGCGACGCCGGGGGTGTAGGCGAGGGAGAGATCGTCCTTGTCGCGCACCGGGATGGTGGAGCGGACTTCCAGCTTGCCGCCGCGGTGCAGCGGGAAGGCCGGATCGTCGTCGTACGAGTGCGGTTCGGTGGAATTGGGCTCTTCGGCCACAGCGACCCCTGTCAGTGACATGTGGATTTCGAACGATGCCGCCGCGGTGGTGTGGTCTGGTTGCCGTCCACCTGGTGGACATCTCGCGACGTACGGGGGTCACCCGTTGTCCGATTGTGCCACAGGCGCCCGGTCCCGCCCCTGGGCGGGGCCGGTGGCGGGGGTCACGTCGGTGACACTCTGTGCTGTTCGGTCATTACGGAGCGTGAGATGATCGAGGGGTGGGGCGATGACCCGAACATCCTTGTTGTCCGATTGTTTCGCACCCTTTATCCAGATCACGGCTGGTGTACGCGAAACTATGCACCGACCGACGGATCCGGACGGATCCACCTGAACCAGACGGAGGGGGACCTGTGATCACTGGTTCTCTGCGCCGCCGCGCCGTCGCGGCGGGCGCGCTCGTGCTGACGGGCGCCCTCGCCCTGTCGGCCTGCGGAGAGAAGAACGAGGGCACCGGGGCCGGCGGCACGATCACCCCATCGGGTGGCACCGACGCCCGGCTGGCGGGTCTGGTCCCCGCCGACATCAAGGCGGACGGCAAGATCGTCATCGGGACGGACTCCTCGTACGCCCCCAACGAGTTCCTCGACACCGACGGCAAGACCGTCATCGGCTGGGACAAGGAGCTGTTCGACGCGGTCGCCACCAAGCTCGGGCTCAAGACCGAGTGGGTGAGCTCCAAGTTCGACGACATCATCCCGGGCGTGCAGTCCGGCAAGTACGAGGCCGGGGTGTCCTCGTTCACCATCAACCCCGAGCGCAAGCAGCAGGTCCTGATGGTGAGCTACTTCAACGCCGGCACCCAGTGGGCCACCAAGAAGGGCAACCCGGGCGGCGTCCAGCCCGACAACGCCTGCGGCAAGAAGGTGGCCGTCCAGAAGGGCACCGTGCAGGTCGAGGACGTGGAGAAGAAGTCCAAGGCGTGCACGGACGCGGGCAAGCCCGCGATCACCATCGACCAGTACCAGGGGCAGGACCAGGCCACCGCCGCGGTCGTGTCCGGCAAGGACGACGCCGGCCTGGCCGACTCGCCGATCATCGCCTACGCGGTGAAGCAGACCAACGGCCAGCTGGAGCTGCTCGGCGACATCTACGACGCCGCCCCGTACGGGTACGTCTTGAAGAAGGACCAGACCCAGCTCGGGCAGGCCGTCTCGGAGGCCACCAAGGCGCTCATGCAGGACGGCACGTACAAGAAGATCCTGGAGAAGTGGAACGTCCAGGCGGGCGCCCTCAACGACTCGGCAGTGAACCCCTGATCCCATGACCCACACAACCGAGGACCTCTCGGCGCCGCGGGCACGGCCGGAGACCATCACGGCCGTGCCCGTCCGGCACCCGGGGCGCTGGGTGGCGGTGGCGGTCATCGCGGTGCTCGCCGCGATGTTCGTCAACATGCTGGTGACGAACGAGAAGTTCCAGTGGTCGTTCATCGTCGACAACGCCTTCCGGCCCAACATCGTCCGCGGCGTCTACACCACGATCGCGCTGACCGTGCTGGCCATGCTGATCGGCGTGGTCATGGGCGTGGTGCTGGCGGTGATGCGGCTGTCGCCCAACCCGGTGCTCAGCGGCGTCGCCTGGCTCTACACCTGGTTCTTCCGGGCGGTGCCGCGGCTGGTGCTGGCGATCCTGTTCGGCAACATGGGGATCCTGTACGCCGAGTACCACGTGGGCGGGATCCCGTTCGCCGGGGTGTTCAGCGACCTGCTGGGCGTCAACCTCGAGGGGACGCTGTTCACCCTGGACGCGCGGACCCTGCTGACCGGCTTCATGGCGGGCCTGCTCGCCCTGGCGCTGTCCGAGGCGGCCTACATGGCCGAGATCGTCCGCGCCGGGATCATGTCGGTCGACCCCGGGCAGGGTGAGGCGGCGTCGGCGCTGGGCATGTCCCGGTTCCAGACGATGCGCCGGGTGGTGCTCCCGCAGGCGATGCGGGTGATCATCCCGCCGACCGGCAACGAGACCATCGCGATGCTGAAGGACACCTCGCTGGTCGCCTTCGTCCCGGTCAGCAACGAGCTGTTCTTCCAGCTCCAGGCCGTCGGCAACCGCACCTTCCAGGTGTTCCCGATGCTGGTGGCCGCGTGCGTCTGGTACCTGGTCCTGACCAGCTTCCTGCTGGTCGGGCAGTACTACATCGAGCGCCACTTCTCCCGCGGGGCGGCGGCGACCGGCAGACCGCGGCGGCGCGACCGCGCGCGCACCGCCCCGGCCGGTACGGGGCCCGCCGAGGGCGGCCCCGATCTCCGGAAGGACGAGGGGGAGGACCGATGAGCGAACCGTCCGCCGGCGGCGCCGACACCGTCGAGGTCCAGGACGACTTCATGGTGCGGGCCGAGAACATCCACAAGAGCTTCGGGCGCCTGGAAGTACTCAGGGGCATCGACCTGGAGGTGCGGCCGGGCGAGGTGATGTGCGTCATCGGCCCGTCCGGCTCCGGCAAGTCGACCTTCCTGCGCTGCATCAACCACCTGGAGAAGATCGACGCCGGGCGGCTGTGGGTGGCCGGCCACCTGGTCGGCTACCGGCAGAAGGGCGACAAGCTCTACGAGCTGCGCGACCGCGAGGTCGCCGCCCAGCGCCGCGAGATCGGCATGGTCTTCCAGCGCTTCAACCTCTTCCCCCACATGACGGCGCTGGAGAACGTCATGGAGGCGCCCTGCCGGGTCAAGCGCGAACCCAAGACGCAGGTCCGCGAGCGGGCGCTGAAGCTGATGGACCGGGTCGGCCTGGCCGACAAGGTCCGCAGCTACCCGGCGCAGCTGTCGGGCGGCCAGCAGCAGCGCGTCGCCATCGCCCGTGCCCTGGCCATGCAGCCCAAGCTGATGCTCTTCGACGAGCCCACCTCCGCGCTCGACCCCGAACTGGTCGGCGAGGTCCTGGAGGTCATGAAGCAGCTCGCCCTGGACGGCATGACCATGGTCGTCGTCACCCACGAGATCGGATTCGCCCGCGAGGTCGGCGACTCCCTGGTCTTCATGGACGGCGGCGTGATCGTCGAGCAGGGCCCGCCCCGCGAGGTCCTGGCCAACCCCCGGCACCCCCGCACCCAGGACTTCCTGTCCAAGGTCCTGTGACCCGGGCGACCCCGGTCTCGGGCGGCAGGCGGGCCGCGGACTAGGGTGCGGTCATGTTCGCTGTCACGGCTACGCAATTCGACGCAGACAATCCGCTGAACGGCCTGACGCTCGGCGAGCGGCCCGAACCGGAGGTCCCCGAAGGGTGGACCACCGTCACGGTGAAGGCCACCGCCCTCAACCACCACGACCTGTGGTCGCTGAAGGGCGTGGGGCTGCGCGCCGAACAGCTCCCGATCACCCTCGGCTGCGACGCCGCCGGAGTGGACGAGGACGGCAACGAGGTCATCGTCCACTCCGTCATCGGCGACCCCGCGCGCGGCGGCGGCGACGAGACCCTCGACCCCAAGCGGTCCCTGCTGTCGGAGAGCCACGACGGCACCTTCGCCGAACGCGTCGCCGTACCCCGCCGCAACCTGGTGCCCAAGCCCGCCGAACTGTCGTTCGCCGAGGCCGCCTGCCTGCCCACCGCCTGGCTCACCGCCTACCGGATGCTGTTCGACAAGGCCGGCCTCCAGCCCGGCTCGACCGTCCTGGTCCAGGGCGCCGGCGGCGGCGTCGCCACCGCGCTGATCGCCCTCGGCTCCGCCGCCGGCTACCGGGTCTGGGCCACCAGCCGCAGCGAGTCCAAGCGCAAGCGCGCCCTCGAACTCGGCGCCGACGCCGCCTTCGAATCCGGCGCCCGGCTCCCCGAACGCGTCGACGCCGTCATGGAGACCGTCGGCCAGGCCACCTGGTCGCACTCCCTGAAGTCGCTGCGCCCCGGCGGCCGCATCGTGATCTCCGGCGCCACCAGCGGCCAGGTCCCCCCGGCCGAGCTCAACCGGGTCTTCTTCCTCCAGCTTTCGGTCGTCGGCTCCACCATGGGCACCCGCGACCAGCTCGAACGCCTCGCCCGCTTCCTGGTCAAGAGCGGCACCCGCCCGGTCGTCGACCGCACCCTGCCCCTGGCCGAGGCCCGCGACGGCTTCGCCGCCATGAACGAGGGCGAGCTCTTCGGCAAGATCGTCTTCGCCGTGTAGGCGTGCGGTCAGTCCTGGCGGAAGATCTCGTCGCGCAGGCGGGTGTGGGTCTCCTCGAGGAGGGCCTGGACGGCGGTCAGGTCGTCGTCGTCCAGGCGGGAGTCCTTCGCCGCCGCGCGCACGTCGTCCACGAAGGTGCGCAGCATCCGCTCCACCTTGAGGCGGTTCACGTCATGCCGCGACCCCGTCGCGGTCTTCCACGCCTCCTCCCAGGTGTGCCGCCACTCGTCCCGCCACGCCTGGCTCTGCTCCCGCCAGTGGTCCTTCTGCCGCTCCCACTCCTCCTTCTGGCGGTCCGTGGTCTCCCGCCAGGCCTCCTTGGACGCGGTACGGCTCTGATCGCGCATGGTCTTGGCGGCCTGGGTCAGCTCCTCGCGCAGCGACCGCACCGTCTGCCGCACGTCCTGCTGGACCTCCCGGGCGAACTCCTGGGCCGACGCGGAGATCTCCTCCTCCAGATCGGCCAGCTCGTCCATCCGCCGCTCCAGCTCCTCCCGGCCCTTGTCGGTCAGGGAGTACACCTTCTTGCCCTTGATCACCTCATGGCTGACCAGGCCCTCCGACTCCAGCCGCGCCAGCCGCGGATAGATCGTGCCGGGCGAGGGCGAGTACACCCCGAGGAACCGGTCCTGCAGCAGCCGGATCACCTCGTACCCGTGCCGCGGGCTCTCCTCCAGCAGCTTCAGCAGGTACAGGCGCAGGCGGCCATGACCGAATACGGGGCTCAACTCACTTCTCCATTCCGGGATCGAAGGCGCCGGCCCCGCCGTCCCCCGCCCGACCGAGCAGGGCGACACCGCCCGACACCGTGTTGACCGACAGCCGGCCCGAACCGTCCCCGAGCTTGCCGGTGACGCTCCTGGTCACCGCCCGCTCCTCGCGGCCCAGCTCGGGGAACGACGTCTCGATCCGCCCCGCCGCCGAGTGCAGCGCCACCTGCGCCCCGGCCGACTCCGGGATCCGCAGCGCCACCTCGCCCGAGACCGTGTTCACCTCGATCCGGCCGCCCCCCGCCAGATCGACGTCCGCGGCGATGCGCCCGCTGACCGTCCGGGCCGCCAGCGTATCGATGTCACCGCCGGCCAGGGCCAGATCGCCCGACACCGAGGTGAACGACACCCGGCCGTCCAGGCCCTGCGCCTCGATCGCCCCGGACACCGTGTTCGCGTCGATGGCACCGGTCACCCCGTCCAGCGTCACATCCCCGGCACCGCTCCGGATCGACGTGCGCGCCGTCATCCCCGTGATCACCGCGTCCGCGGACACCAGGTTGAGCGTGACCGGGCAGTCGCGCGGCACCGTCACCGTGATCGCGGCCCGCGCCCTGTGCGTGCGCAGCCACGTGAGCACGCCCTCCCACAACCGCTCATGGGTGATCGTCAGCATCCCGGCCTCATGGCCCACCACCAGCGGCGGCCCCTCCACGTCCCCGACCAGCACCGAGGGCCGGTCATCGGAGGCCAGCACCGAGACGCTGCCCGCGATGAGGGTGGCCTTCAACGCCACCACGCCGTCGAAATCGAGGGTGGCCGGTTCGTCGACAGTCCAACGCACCACTTTCTCCCTCTAGTCGTTTCATTGTGGGGGGCGACCCCCCACGCCCCCCGGCGGGCCGCGCACCCCTCCAGTCGCTGGCGCTCCTTACGGGGCACCCGGCCCTTGGCAGGGGGCTCCGCCCCCCGCACCCCCCAGCTGGGGCTCCGCCCCTAGCCCCCGATTCCTGGGGGCTCCGCCCCCTTGCCCCCGGGTGGGGGTGGGGCGGAGTGGTTCGGTGCGGGGTTCTGCTTTCAGTACACACGATATGTCGCGTTTTTGGGAAGTCAAGATGTATCGCGTTTCGGGGTGGGCCGGGGGCGGGTGGAAAGCGATCAGGGGGCCGGGTCGAACCCGGCCCCCTGATCTCCTACTCCTCTTCGTCCTCGTCCAGGCGGGCGAGCCAGGTCGCCAGGCGCTCGACGGGGATCTCGAAGTCGGGGTTCAGATCGACGAACTCGCGCAGCCGCTCGGCCAGCCAGCCCAGGCTGACCTCTTCTCCGCCGCGGCGGTCGGCCAGTTCCTCGATCCCCCGATCGGTGAAGTACATGTCGCGTGGTCTCTCATCGATTCCGGTTCCCGGACGCTTGTCCGGGGGTGTGGGGGCGGAGCCCCTGCCGGGGGGTGTGGGGGGCCGGCCCCCCACCGGGGCGGGTGTGCCCTGGAGCGAGCCCCCAGGCGAGCGGACGGGTGCGCCCGCCCCGCCTGGGGGTCTGGGGGGTGGCCCCCCCAGATGAACACAGCTACTGCCCGAAGATGCGGGTGAGCAGGGCTTCCTGTTCGGCCTGGTGGAGCTTGGCCGAGCCCACGGCGGGGGACGAGGAGGCGGGGCGGGAGATCCGCTTCATCGCCAGGCCCTCAATGTGGTGGGAGAGCTTGAGCGCCATGAACGGCCAGGCGCCCATGTTGGCGGGCTCGTCCTGGACCCACAGGATCTCGGTGCCGGACGGGTACTTGGCCAGCTCGGCCTTGATCTCGTCGACGGGCGGCGGGTAGAGCCGCTCGACCCGCACGATGGCGGTGTCGGTGACGCCGCGCTCCTTACGGGCGTTCACCACGTCGTAGTAGATCTTGCCGGTGGTGAGGAGCACCCGCCGGACGCCGGACGGGTCGATCGCCGGGTCGGTGTCGGGGATCACCGGCTGGAACGCGCCGTCGGTGATCTCGGCGACCGGGGAGGCGGCGGCCTTGAGGCGCAGCAGGGACTTGGGCGTGAACACGACGAGCGGCTTGGCGCGGCCGGACAGCACCTGCCAGCGCAGCAGGTGGAAGTAGTTGGCCGGGGTCGTCGGGTAGACGACCGTCATGTTGTCCTGGGCGCACAGCTGCAGGTAGCGCTCGATGCGGGCGGACGAGTGGTCCGGCCCCTGGCCCTCGTAGCCGTGCGGCAGCAGCAGCACGACGCCGGAGCGCTGGCCCCACTTCTGCTCGCCGGAGGAGATGTACTCGTCCACGATCGACTGGGCGCCGTTGGCGAAGTCGCCGAACTGGGCCTCCCAGGCGACGAGCGCGTCGGGGCGGGTCATGGAGTAGCCGTACTCGAAGCCCATCGCCGCGTACTCGCTGAGCAGCGAGTCGTGCACGTAGAACTTCGACACGCCCTGCCCGAACTGCTTGAGCGGGGTGTACTCCTCGCCGGTCTTGCGGTCGACGAGGACGGCGTGCCGCTGGCCGAAGGTGCCGCGGCGGCTGTCCTGGCCGACGAGCCGGACCGGGCGGCCGTCGATCAGCAGGGAGCCGAAGGCCAGCAGTTCGCCGGTGGCCCAGTCGATCGCGTCGTCCTCGACCGACTGCACGCGGCGCTGCAGGATCGGCTGGAGCCGCGGGTGGACGTTGAAGCCCTCCGGCAGGCTGAGCTGCGACTCGATGATGCGCTTGACCGTCTCGGCGCTGATCGCGGTGCCGGCCGAGCCGTGGTCGATCGGGATGCGCTCCTCGACGTCCGGCTTGACGACCGCGCCCGGCTCCAGGGGCTTCTTGGTGGCCTCGCGGGTCTCGGTGAACGCCCGCTCCAGCTGCAGCTGGTAGTCGCGCAGCGAGGCCTCGGCCTCCTCGACGGTGATGTCGCCGCGGCCGATCAGCGCCTCGGTGTAGAGCTTGCGGACCGAGCGCTTGGCGTCGATCAGGTCGTACATCAGCGGCTGGGTGAACGAGGGGTTCTCGCCCTCGTTGTGGCCGCGCCGCCGGTAGCAGACCATGTCGATGACGACGTCCTTCTTGAACGTCTGCCGGTACTCGAAGGCGAGCCGGGCGACCCGGGCGCAGGCCTCGGGGTCGTCGCCGTTGACGTGGAAGATGGGTGCCTGGATCATCCGGGCCACGTCGGTGGAGTAGACGCTGGAGCGCGAGTACTCGGGCGCGGTGGTGAACCCGACCTGGTTGTTGATGATCACGTGCACGGTGCCGCCGGTGCGGTAGCCGCGCAGCTGGGAGAGGTTGAGGGTCTCGGCGACCACGCCCTGCCCGGCGAACGCGGCGTCGCCGTGGATCAGGATGGGCAGCACGCTGAACCCGGCCTCGCCGACGTCCAGGAGGTCCTGCTTGGCGCGGACCACGCCCTCCAGGACCGGGTCGACGGTCTCCAGGTGGGACGGGTTGGCGACCAGCTCGCAGTGGATCTTGGAGCCGTCCTCGGCGACGAAGTCGCCCTCGGCGCCCAGGTGGTACTTGACGTCGCCGGAGCCCTGGGCGCTGCGCGGGTCGAGGTTGCCCTCGAACTCGCCGAAGATCTGCCCGTAGGACTTGCCGACGATGTTGGCGAGCACGTTCAGCCGGCCGCGGTGGGCCATGCCGATGACGACCTCGTCCAGGTGCGCCTTGGCGGAGGCGGAGATCACCGAGTCGAGCAGCGGGATGACCGACTCGCCGCCCTCCAGCGAGAACCGCTTCTGGCCGACGAACTTGGTCTGCAGGAACGTCTCGAACGCCTCGGCGCTGTTGAGGCGGCGCAGCACGTGCAGCTGCTCCTCGCGCGACGGCTTGTCGTGCGGGACCTCGACGCGCTCCTGGATCCAGGCGCGCTCCTCGGGGTCCTGGATGTGCATGTACTCGATGCCGACGGTGCGGCAGTAGGCCATCCGGAGCACGCCCAGGATGTCGCGCAGCTTCATGGTCGGCTTGCCGCCGAACCCGCCGGTGGCGAACTCGCGCTCCAGGTCCCACAGGGTGAGGCCGTGCTGGAGGATGTCGAGGTCGGGGTGGCGGCGCTGCTTGTACTCCAGCGGGTCGGTGTCGGCCATCAGGTGGCCGCGGACCCGGTAGGCGTGGATCAGCTCGTGGACGCGGGCGACCTTGGCGACGTCCTCCTCGTGGGTGGCGGAGATGTCCTTCACCCAGCGGACCGGCTCGTACGGGATCCGCAGCGCCTCGAAGATCTCGTCGTAGAAGCCGTCCTCGCCCAGCAGCAGCTGGTTGATGCGGCGCAGGAAGTCGCCGGACTGCGCGCCCTGGATGATCCGGTGGTCGTAGGTGGAGGTCAGCGTCATGACCTTGCTGATCCCCATCCGCGACAGCGTCTCGGCGGAGGCGCCGGCGAACTCGGCCGGGTACTCCATCGCGCCGACGCCGATGATGGTGCCCTGGCCGGGCATCAGCCGCGGCACGGAGTGGACCGTGCCGATGGTGCCCGGGTTGGTCAGGCTGATCGTGGTGCCCTGGAAGTCGTCCAGGGTGAGCTTGTTGCCGCGGGCCTTGCGGACGATCTCCTCGTAGGCCGCCCAGAACTGGCGGAAGTCGAGGCTGTCGGCGGCCTTGATGCTCGGCACCACCAGCTGCCGCTGCCCGTCGGCCTTCTGCAGGTCGATGGCCAGGCCGAAGTTGACGTGCTCGGGCTTGATCAGCACCGGCTTGCCGTCGACCTCGGTGTAGGCGGCGTTCATCTCCGGCATCGCCGCCAGCGCCCGCACGATCGCGAAGCCGATCAGGTGCGTGAACGACACCTTCCCGCCGCGGCCGCGCTTGAGGTGGTTGTTGATGACGATGCGGTTGTCGATCAGCAGCTTGGCCGCGACGGCCCGCACGCTGGTCGCGGTCGGCACCGCCAGGCTGGCCTCCATGTTGGTGGCCGTCCGGGCCGCCACGCCGCGCAGCCGCACCTCCTCGGCGCCCGCGGGGACGGGCGGCGGGGCGGGCTTGGCGGCCGCCTTGCCGCCGGCCGGCTTGGCGGCGGGCGCCGGGGCCTGGGGGGCCTTGGGCGCCGCGGGAGGCGCCTGCGGTGTCGGCGGAGCAGCCGCGGTGCCGTTGGCGGCCGAGCCGCCCGGGGCCTGGGGGACCGCCGGAGAGGCGGGGGTCGCGGCGGGCCGGGTTTCCGGCTGGTAGTCCGCGAAGAAGTTCCACCAGGCCTCGTCAACCGAGTTGGGGTCTTCGAGGTACTTCTGGTACAGCTCGTCGACCAGCCACTCGTTGGCACCGAAGTCTGTCATCTTGGGGTCGGCACTTGATTGCGCTGACTCTGTCGACACGGCGGAGATCGCCCTCTTCCGCAGCTCGCAGGTGAGTTCTGAGACGAGTCAAGGCTACTCGCACTTGCACCTCACCCATGCACATGATGGGCGACCTCCGCCGGAGACCGGCCGAAACGGCCGAACCTGCCGACCGGCGCGGGCCGGGTTCGGCAGGTTCCGATGAAACTCCCGGGGGGACGCCGCCGTGCCCCCCGGGTCGTGCGCGGCGTGTCAGTGCGTGTGCGGGGCGACCGAGGGGCCCTCACTGGCCTGGATGAGGACGAAGCCCTGGCCCTGGTAGGAGATCTGCACGGCCTCGCCGCTGCCCCGGCCGATCAGCGCGGCGGCCTTGAAGGTCTTGTTGATGCCGGTCTGCAGGCTGGTGCTCCAGGCCACCGCGGACTGGCCGTCGGCGTAGGTGGGGGCGCGGCTCGGGTCGAGCATGACCGGGGTGCCGTGGGTGGTCAGCGCGACCCAGCCCTGGCCCTGGAGGGTGGTGTTGAACAGGCCGCCGGCCATCATGCCGCCGCCCTGGACCTTCTGGATGTCGGAGTGCAGATGGGAGTCGTAGGCCAGGATGTTGGCGCCGTTGACGGTGATGCCCTCGTTCTCCAGGTAGAAGAGGTGGATGTCGTCGGCGTCGTTGGCCACGAACAGCAGGCCCTGGCCCTTGACCCGCATCAGCGGGACGCCCTCGCCGGTCACGGCCTTCTTGATGAACTTGCCGATACCGCCGGAGCCCTCGTAGTCGAACTCCATCTGCCCCTGGAAGGCGACCATGGAGCCCTGCCGGGCCAGGACGTCGCCGTTCAGGTGGATCCGGAGCATCTTGGAGTTCTGGAGCGCGAAGTGGCCGGGGAGTTGCTGGCCCTGTTCCATGTTGCCGAAGAAGTTGCTGCGCATCGGGTGGGGCCTTGCCTTTCCTGAATGACTGCGGGTCGGGTGTGACTTCAGGCGCGACCCGTCAGCATAACGACTGGTCGCGGCCAGTCTTGAACTAATCCGGCCACTCGGGCAATCCGAACGCCGTCTTCGGACGAACAACGTGTGTGAGAGACGAATCGGCTCCCGCGGCCGAGGACGCGCAGAGGGACGGCCTGGTGGCGCACCGCTACCGGTTGCTCGCGGAACTGGGGCGCGGCGGCATGGGCGTGGTCTGGCGGGCCCGGGACGAGGTGCTGGACCGGGAGGTCGCCGTCAAGGAGATGCTCATGCCCGGCGGGCGGTCCGAGGCGGAGCGGTCGGCGACGGCCAGGCGGGCGGTGCGGGAGGCCCGCTCGGCGGCCCGGCTGTCCCATCCCGGGGTGGTGAAGGTCTTCGACGTGGTGGTCGAGGACGCCCGCCCGTGGGTGGTGATGGAGCTGGTGCGGGGGCGTTCGCTGCAGGAGGCGATCCGGCGGGACGGGCCGCTGCCGCCGGGCCGGGCCGCCCGGATCGGGCTGGAGCTGCTGGGGGCGCTGGGCGCCGCGCACGCGGTGGGGATCCTGCACCGCGACGTCAAGCCGGGGAACGTGCTGCTGGACGAGGCGACCGGCCGGGCGGTGCTGACCGACTTCGGCATCGCGGTCATCGAGGGGGAGGCGACCCTCACCCAGAACGGGGGCGTGCTCGGTTCGCCCGCCTACATCGCGCCGGAGCGGATGCGCGGTGGGCGGGCCCGGCCCGAGTCCGACCTGTGGGCGCTGGGCGCCACCCTGTACGCGGCGGTCGAGGGCCGCGCGCCGTTCCACCGGGAGGATCCGGTGGCGGTGTTCGGCGCGGTCCTGACCGAGGAGCCGGATCCGCCGGTACGGGCCGGGCCGCTGCGCCCGGTCCTCGACGGCCTGCTCCACAAGGACCCGGCGCGGCGGATGGGGGCCGGGACGGCGGAGGCGCTGCTGATCGTGGCGGGTGGAAACGGCCCGGATCCGACCTGGCCTGTGCCGGGCCGTTCCGCGGGCCCCGCCACGGCGGCACCGGCGCGTCCGCCCACGGCCCCCGCCGCCGCGCCGGCCACCGTGCCCGCGGCGGCGGCGTGGAGGGCCGGGGGTGTCCTCTTCTATGTGGGGACGGCCCTGCTGGTGGCCGGTGCGCTGGTGGCGCTGCTCATGATGAGCTGAGGCGCTCGCGGCCGTGCGGCTCGTCCCAGTCGACCAGGGGGCCCTTGGGGACGACGCCGGACGGGTTCACCATGCGCTGCGTCACGTAGTAGTGCCGCTTGATGTGGTCGAAGTCCGTCGTCTCACCGAAGGCGGGCAGGGAGTAGAGGTCGCGGGCGTAGGCCCACAGGTTGGGGTAGTCGACCAGGCGCCTCAGGTTGCACTTGAAGTGGGAGTAGTAGACCGCGTCGAACCGCGCCAGGGTCGGGTAGAGGCGCACGTCGGCCTCGGTCACCCGGTCGCCGAACAGGTAGCGGTTGCCGGCGAGGCGTTCCTCCAGGGCGTCGAGGGTGGCGAAGAGCGCTTCGACGGCCTGGTCGTAGGGCTCCTGGGCGGTGGCGAAACCGGCCTGGTAGACGCCGTTGTTGACGGTCTGGTAGACGCGCTCGTCCAGCTCGTCGATCTCGGGGCGGAGCCGTTCGGGGTAGAGGTCGGGGGCGCCGGCGGCGTGCCAGGCGGCGAACTCGGTCTCCATCGTGATCGTGATCGCCGGGAAGTCGTTGGTGACCAGCAGCCCGGTCTCGGCGTCCCACACGCAGGGGACGGTGTAGCGGCCGTCGAAGGACGGGGCGGTGGCCAGGTAGAGCTCGGACAGGAAGGTCGCCCCGGTCACCGGGTCGGGTTCGGGGAAGCGCCAGCCGCGCTCGTCCCGGATCGGGTCCACCACGCCCACGGAGATCGTCTCCTCCAGGCCCAGCAGCCGCCGGACGATCAGCGTCCGGTGCGCCCACGGGCAGGCCAGGGAGACCAGCAGGCGGTACCGGCCGGGTTCGGCGCGGTGGCCGCTGGAACCGTCGGCGGTGATGGTGTCGGTGAAGCGGTTGGGCTGCCGGACGAAACCGCCGCCCGACATCTCTGTCTCGACCGTGGTCATACCGGCGTTCCTACCCGGAACGGGCGTTCCCACCGTTTCCGCCGGGGTGGTGGCGGGGCGAGACGCGGCCCGTGATCGGCGGCAGGTCGAGGAAGGTGCGGATGCCGGGCGCGGCCGCGCACACCGCCGGGACGGCGTTGAGGGCGTGCGCCGCGGCGGCCGAGATGCCGTTGGACACCCAGTCCTCGTCGGTGCTCAGCGTGACCGAGGGGCGGCCGTGCACCCGCACCGCGTACCCGGGACGGCCCCACTCGGGGACGTGCTCGGCGTCGGCCTTGTGGATCTGCTCGACGGTGATCGCGGGGCGCCCGCCGGCCATCGCGCTGAACGTCCAGCGGGCGGCGGCCACGGTGCCGCGCTCGATCGTGCCGGAGGCGATGGTGAAGCCGTCCGGGGCGAGCCGGTAGTCCACGTCGGTGTCGATCTCGTCCAGCTCCAGGTCCAGCCCGGCGGCGACCAGGTGCATGCTCTCGGCGGCCAGCGTCTGCATGACCGCGCGGGTGGGGCGGAGTCCGCGCACGAACGCCTCCTCGGTCCTGCCGAGGCCGAGCATGCGGCGGACCATCCGGCTGGACGGGTGCCCGGAGAAGTCCGAGCACTCCCGCGTGTACACGTGGGTGATCCCTCGGGACAGCCGCGACAGCGTCAGCGGCATGAGATCGGACATGAAGCCGGGGTTGACGCCTGTCCCGTGGACGGACGTGCCGCCGCGGGCGCAGGCGTCCTCCAGCCGTTCGGCCAGGTGCTCGCCGTGTGCGCGGGGGTAGACGTAGCCGTGCGTGGCGATGACGTTCTTGCCGGAGGCCAGCAGCGCGCAGACGGTCCCGGCGTCGGCGAAGGGGTCGCCGGCGGGACCGGGCGCGTAGACGACGCAGTCGGCGTCCAGGTCGAGGATGTCGCACGGCTCCGCGGTGGCGGTGACGCCGGTGGGGGAGCGGCCCGCCAGGACCCCGGCGTCGGCGCCGGCCTTGGCGGGGTCGTACACCAGCGTCCCGGCCAGCTCGAAGCCGGGGCGTTCCAGGATGCCGCGGATGACGGCGCGGCCCAGCGCGCCGGTGGCCCACTGCACGACGCGGTACGGGCGCGGCCCGCCGCGGGACCGGGGGCCGGGGGCGCCCGCCGCCGTCGAACGGGGAGCGGCGGCGGTCGCGGTGGGCAGGTCTGGTCCGGGCATCGTCGATCCTCCGTGCTCAGCGCTGCGGAAGGGTGGTGGATCGGGCCGGGCGGCCGGTTGGCTGTGGAGCTTACGCCGAACCTTGCAGTGAAAGACGTAGTTGTTAGAACTTCCTCCCATCTCGCCGGGCTTCGGGGAGAACCGTGCCCGGCGGAGCAGGCCGGGGGCCGAGTCCGAGCGCGATTCGGTCGGGTGGTACCACTGGGTAACCCTCTGATGGTTACCTAGGGGTCATCCGGGTGGTCATCCGGGGGAACGCAGCCGCTGCGATGTGAGGAGACAGGATGTCGGAACTGCGCTACGACGGTCGCGTCGCCGTCGTCACCGGGGCCGGGCACGGCCTGGGCCGGCAGCACGCGCTGGAGCTGGCCGCGCGCGGTGCCAAGGTCGTGGTGAACGACCTGGGCGGCGACCGCGCGGGCGTCGGCTCCTCGGCGGGCCCGGCCCAGGACGTGGTCGAGGAGATCAAGAAGAACGGCGGCGAGGCCGTCGCCAACCCCGACAACGTGGCCACGGCCGAGGGCGCGCAGGCGATCATCCAGACCGCGCTGGACACCTTCGGCAAGCTCGACATCGTGATCAACAACGCCGGCATCCTGCGCGACAAGTCGTTCAAGAACATGGCGCCCGAGGAGTTCGACTCGGTCATCGCGGTGCACCTGCGCGGCTCGTTCCTGGTGTCGAGCGCCGCCTGGTCGCACCTGCGCGACCAGGGCTACGGCCGGATCGTCAACACCTCGTCCCCGGCGGGCCTGTTCGGCAACTTCGGCCAGGCCAACTACGCCACGGCCAAGATGGGCCTGGTCGGGTTCACCAAGACGCTCGCGCACGAGGGCAAGAAGTACAACGTCAAGGCCAACGCGATCGCCCCCGTCGCCTGGACCCGGATGACCGAGGACCTGCTGCCCGCCGACTTCTCCGAGAAGCTGGGCGTCGACAAGGTCACCCCGCTGGTCGCCTACCTGGCGCACGAGAGCATCGAGGTCTCCGGCGAGGTCTACACCGTCGGCGGCGGCCGGGTCGCGCGGATCCTGGTGGCCGAGGGCGCGGGCTGGGGCACCAACGACGCCCTCTCGGTGGAGGCGATCCGGGACAACTGGGAGGCCATCAACGCCGCCGAGCCGTACACCGTCTACAAGAACGTCGGCGAGCAGATGGGGCCCCTCATCCAGCAGCTGAGCTCCTGACCCGCTCCGATGGCTGATCTCCGGATCGACCGGCGGGACGGGGTGCTGGTGATCACCCTGTCCCGCCCGGAGCGACTGAACGCCGTCACCGCCGCCCTCACCGAGGAACTGCTGGACGTCCTGAACGAGCTGATGCGCGACTCGGCGACCCACGTCGTGGTCCTCACCGGCGAGGGGCGCGGGTTCTGCTCGGGCATGGACCTGATGGGCGGCGGCGCCGGCGACGGCGACGACACGGCCGGCGGCGAGGGCCGGCTCCAGCGGATCCACCACGGCATCACGCGGGGCGGCGAGGTCACCGCCCGGCTGCGGGAGATCCCGCAGCCGGTCATCGCCGCGCTGCACGGCCCCGTCGCCGGGATGGGCGTCTCCTGGGCGCTGGCGTGCGATCTGCGGGTGGCCGACCCGACGACCCGGTTCGTGGTGCCGTTCACGAACCTGGGGCTGTCGGCGGGCGACTGCGGGCTGTCGTGGCTGCTGCCGCGGCTGGTCGGCACCGCCCGCGCGGCGGAGATCTTCTACCGGGCGCAGCGGCTGGACGTGGAACGGGCCCGCGAGCTCGGCCTGGTCACCGAGGTCGCGGCGGAGGGCGGCGACCTGGACGGCGCGCTGGCGCTGGCCGGCGAGCTGCTCGCCAAGTCGCCCTACGGGCTGCGGCGCACCAAGGAGCTGCTCAACCTCACCCTGGACGCCCCGGGCCTGCGCCGGCAGCTGGCGCTGGAGACCGGGATCCAGACCATGGCGTTCTTCACCGAGGATCTCGCCGAGGGGATGGCCGCGACGCTGGAGAAGCGTCCCCCCGAGTTCAAGAACCGCTGACCGGTTCTCCGGAACGGCCGGCCGGTCCGCGCGGGCCGGCCGGCCGCGGCGGTCGGATCCGGCCCATATCGATCTTGTAGCGGTCCGGTTGCGATCCCGTACCGGTCGCGACATCGATGTTCGTCCGGGCGTGTCGCCGCCCGGAACGGGCCGTCCCGCCCAGGGGAACGGGCCCGGCCGCCCGGGGGCGCGCCCGGCCGCGGCGCGCGGCACGGCGCTCAGGGCCCTCAGGGCGCCCGCACGGGATCGCGGGCATGCGTCGCGGAGGCCAAGGTGCCCGGCGCCCTGGTGTCGGCGCTCCGGCGCCGTGAGCGGCCCGAAGGCGCGGGGCCCGCCCGGCGGGGCCCCGGAGCCGGCCCGGCGGGGGCTCCGGAGTCAGCCCGACAGGGCGCTGGAGAGCGCCTCGACGTACCGCAGCGCGGCCACCCTGGCCAGCGCCGGGTGCGCGCCCAGCGGGGCGGAGTGCTCGGCCTGCGCCGCCGCGGCGGCCGCGGCGATGTGCTCGCCGCCCGGCTCCAGCCCGATGACGTGCGGCGCCACCGCCAGCCGTGCCACGCCCGACGCGCGCAGCTGCGCGGCGGCCGCCTGGATGCCCGCGCCGTCGTCGATCCGCGCGGTGAACACCGGCGAGGCCAGCCGGGAGGCCAGCAGCACGCTGGTGACCTCGGCCTGCCGCACCGCGAGCGCGTCGCCCGGGACGACGACGATGACCCCGCCCGCGGCGGTGACCATGGTCATCATCCGGATCCGGTCGGCGCGGGCCAGCCCGGCGTCGGCCAGCCGGTCGTGCAGCGCCTCGGCGATCAGCGGGTGCGGGCCCAGCGGCTCGGCCGGGACGGCGTGCAGCGGGGCGTCCGCCACGATCTTGCGCATCGCGCCCTCGGCCGCGGGGTCGGGCCCCGTGACCAGGGGCACGACCACCGCGCCGGGTTCGTCGGGTCGCTGCTGGTCGAGCGCCGCCAGCACGGCGCCCAGGTGCCGGTCGTCCCCGTCCAGGTAACCGACCAGGGTGGGCTGGCCGGTGTGCTCGATCTCGATGAGCCTGGCGAGCTCCTCGGGGACCCCGCCGGCGCTCCGGACGGATCCGGGGACGGCGAGGACGAGGGTGGGGGAGCCGGGTGGCAGCTTGAAGGATTCGTCGCCGCGGTGCCGGCCGCCGCGCGGGGTTCGGCGGCGCCGTGACGGCAGTGCCTCGGATGCCTGGCTTTCGGGACTCACGGCGGGAATCGTAACGCCGTAACGGGCACATGGGTGATTCCGCCGCCCTTTGTTCGCCTCTGCCGCGGGGGTGACCGACACCCAACAGGGGGTTATTTGTACCGAAATATAGAGAACTTGCGGGTACGGGAGCAGCAGCCTCTATGATCGGTCGGCATCCGCAGTCCGGGGGAACGGTCTGACAGTCCGGGGGCAACCCAGGCGAGCCACGAGTGGGACATGAATCCTCGAACGCGTTCGATCCGATCAAGGATCGTCCTGCTGCTCCTGGTGCCCGTGCTGTCCCTGGTCGCGCTGTGGTCGTTCACCGCGGTGCTCACCCTCGGCGAGTCCCTCGACCACCGCGCGGCGGAGCGTTCCACGACCCGGATGCGCACCGCCGTCCAGGATGTCGTCCTCGCCCTCGGCACCGAACGGCAGGCCACCGCCGCCTTCCTCGGCGGCCCCGGCGACGCCCCGCGGACCGAGCTGGACGCCGCCCGCGGCCGTACCGACACCGCGGCCCGCGCGTTCCGCGTCCGGGCCCGTGAGGAGCTGGACGCGGCGGGCGGCCCGGACGACCGCGCGGCGGGCGCGCTGCGCGAGGCGCTGCGCGAACTGGACCGGCTGCCCGCCTCCCGGCGCACCGCCGACGGCCGCGGCATGGAGCCGGTCGCCGCGATCGACACCTACAGCGCCCCCGTCGAGGCGATGCACGCCTTCACCGAACGGCGCGCCCCCACCGCCGACGGCGCCCTCTACCACTGGAGCGCGGGCCTGGTCGCCGGCACCCGCGCCATGGACCTGGTGATGCGGGAGAGCGCGCTGGTCGCCGGCGCCGCCGCCGGGGACGGCCGGCTGACCGCCGCCGAGCACCGCCGCTTCGTCGAGACGGTCGCCGCGCAGCGGCTGCTGTGGGCCGACCAGCGGGCGCACCTGCCCGCCGGGGTGCACGGCCGCGTGCTGGCCCCGCTGTTCTCCTCGCCCGCCTACACCGGCTTCCGCGCCCTGGAGGAGGCCGTCGCCGGGGCCGCGGCCGAGGAGGCGGAGGTGGACGCCCGCCAGTGGAGCGCCACCGTCCCGCCGCTGCTCGGCACGCTCGGCGCCGCGAACCAGCAGGCGTCCCGCATGCTGGCCGCCGAGCAGGACGCCCGCGGCCGGGAGCTGACGCTGCGGCTGTCGCTGGCGGGCGGGCTCGGGCTGGTCGCGGTGCTGGCGTCGATCGTCGTGGCCTTCCGGTCCGGCCGCGGCCTGGTCGGCGAGCTGGCCGCGCTCCGCGCCGCCGCCGCCGGACCGGGCGAGCCGCCGGAGGACGCGCAGGAGCCTGCGTCCACGGCGTCTCCGCCGGCGAGCCGTACCACCGAGATCCGCCAGGTCGCGGACGCGCTCACCGGGCTCCGGCGGACCGCCGGGGAGGCCGCGGAAGGCCGCGCCGAGCTGCACGAGGTCGTGAACCGCGTCTTCCTCAACATCGCCCGCCGCAACCAGTCGCTGCTGCACCGCCAGCTGGCCATGCTGGAGGAGATGCGGGACCAGGGCCGCCCGCAGGGCGGGGACGCGGCCGAGCCCGGCCGGGTCGACCGCCTCGGGCATCTGGCCACCCGGATGCGGCGGCACGCCGAGAGCCTGATCATCCTGTCCGGCGCCAGCCCCGGCCGGGGACGCCGCGAGGCCGTCCCGATGGCGGACGTGCTCGCCGAGGCCGTCGCCGAGATCGAGGAGCGCGACCGGGTGTCGGTCCTCACGCAGTCCCGGGAGGGGCTGGTGGGCGGCGCGGTGCCCGACGTGGTCCACCTGCTGGCCGAGCTGCTGGAGAACGCGGCCACGTTCTCCCCGCCCAGCACCGCCATCCGGCTGCTGGCCGAGCGGGTGGGCAGCGGGTTCGCGATCGAGGTCGAGGACCGCGGGCTGGGCATGCGGCCCGCCGAGCTGGACGAGCTCAACGCCCGGCTCGCCGCCCCGCCGGAGTTCGACCTGGCCGACACCGACCGCCTGGGACTCCTGGTGGTCGCGCGGCTCGCCGCCCGGCACGGGGCCCGGGTCTCGCTGCGGCCCTCCCCGTACGGCGGCACCACCGCGATCGTGGTGCTGCCGCACGAGCTCATGGTCCCCGCCGAGCGCGTGACCCGTCCCGGACGCGCGCTCCTGGCCGCGCGCCCCGCCCCGTCCGAGGCGCCCCGGGTGCCCGAAGAACCCGAAGAACCTGAAGGACCCGAAGAACTTGAGGAACCAGCGTCGTCCGTGCCCGTGCCGGAGTCCGAGTCCTTCCCGGACGTCGAGCCCGCTCCGGAACCCGTTCCGCTGCTCCGCATCGCGGGCCGGACGATGCCCCAGAACGACCAAGATGCCCCCGAAACCGGCGTTTCTGCTGCGAACTCCGCGTCGGCGGGCAATCCTTGGTTCGACGACGTCGCCGACCCGGCCGCCCCCGCGGCCGCGGAAGGCGGCGTCGAGCCCCGGGAGGGCGGACGCCCTCCCGTGCCGGGAGCCGGCGCGCGCACCGCCACCGGCGGTGCGGGCGCGGCGAACGGCGGCGGGCAGCCGTCCGAGCCGGCGGACACCCACGCCGGCTTGCCCCGGCGGCGACGCCAGGAGAGCCTGGCCCCGCAACTGCGAAGGAAGCACGGAACGCCGCCACCACCGGCGGCGGAACAGGGTCCGGCCGGCGTCATCGTCCGGTCGCCCGAGGAGGCCCGTTCGATGATGGCGTCGATACAGCGAGGATGGCGACGCGCCCGAGCGTCGGATCAGGGGGATGAGGAAGCGCGATGATGCACAACACCGCGACCGGTGAACTGAACTGGCTGCTCAACGACTTCGCCGGGCGCGTCCCGACGGTCCGCCAGGCGGTGATCCTCTCTCGTGACGGCCTGGCCGTCGCGGCCTCCCAGGAACTGGGACGTGAGGACGCCGAGCACCTGTCGGCGCTGGCGGCCGGGGTGCAGAGCCTGGCCCGCGGCGCCGGCCGGCACTTCGGCGGCGGCAACGTCCGGCAGACCATCATCGAGATGGACTCCATGCTGCTGTTCGTGACCGCGGCGGGCAACGGCACCTGCCTGGCGGTGCTGGCGGCCGCCGACGCCGACGCCGGCCTGATCGCCTACGAGATGGCCGTCCTGGTCAAGCGGGTGGGTCAGCACCTGCAGGCCAGCCCGCGCTTCGCCGGTACGGGCTTCGACGGGGCCTGACCCGGCATGGACGGCGCGGCGGCGCACCAGCGGCGGGCGGGCGCCGGCCCGGCCGCCGGCCCGCCGCGGGCGGTGCGCCGGTGACGCCCGGGCCGCTGGTCACCACCAAGATCCTCGTGGCCGGCGGCTTCGGCGTCGGGAAGACCACGATGGTGGGCTCCATCAGCGAGATCCGCCCGCTGCACACCGAGGAGCCGCTGACCGGCCGCGGCGCCGGCGTGGACGACGTCGCGGGCGTGGAGCGCAAGGGCACCACCACCGTGGCCATGGACTTCGGCCGCGTCACGCTGACCGAGCGGCTGGTGCTCTACCTGTTCGGCACGCCCGGGCAGGAGCGGTTCTGGTTCATGTGGGACGAGCTCGCCTACGGCGCGCTCGGCGCGGTGGTGCTGGCCGACACCCGGCGGCTGCGCGACTGCTTCCCGTCCATCGACTACTTCGAGCAGCGCGGCACGCCGTTCGTGGTGGCGGTCAACTGCTTCGACGGCGTCGAGTCGCACCGTCCCGAGGACATCGCGATCGCGCTGGACCTCGATCCCGGCGTCCCGGTCGTGCTGTGCGACGTGCGCAGCCGCGACTCGGCCAGGACGTGCTGATCCGGCTGGTCGAGCACGTGCTGAGCTGGTCGGACGCCGAGGAGGGCGCCGCCGCCCCCGCCGGTTGACATGGGCCGGCGCCGCCCGGCGTAGTAGGCTCCGGCAGTCCCCCCTTAAACCTACATATCGAGAGGTTTTCCCCCGCATGTCGCGCCTCTGGCAGCTCTCCGCTCCCGACGGGCGCAGGGGTCATCAGCGGTGATGGCCCGGCGCTTCTCCTCGATCCGGACCTGGATCGTCCTGCTGATCCTGGTCCCGCTGATCTCCCTGGCCGCCCTGTGGGCGTTCGCCATCGGCACCACCTACGGCGACGCCCGGCAGCTCCAGCAGAGCAACCAGTTCCAGGAGAAGTCGCTGCTGCCCACACAGCGGCTGATCGACGCCCTGCAGAAGGAGCGCAGGCTGTCCCTGGGCCGCCTCGCCGGGTCCCGCGCGGCGACGCCGTCCGCGCTGGCGGACCAGCGCCGCGCCACCGACCGGGTCCGGGCCGAGGTGCGGCGGCACGCCGCCGACCGCCGGCTGCGCAACGCGATCGACCGGCCCGTGGTGGAGCGGATCGACGTGTTCGTGACCCGGCTGAACGGGCTGGAGCAGATGCGCGGCGGGGTGGACGGCCGCACCACGGACCGGTCGCGGGTGCTGGAGGAGTACTCCGGGCTGGTGGACGCGGCGTTCGCCATCTACGCCTCGGTGGCGCCCGCCGACGCGCGGATCGCCGCGCAGGGCACGACGCTGATCGCGATGGCCCGGGCGCGGGAGTTCCTGGCCCGCGAGGACGCGCTGCTGACCGGCGCGGCGGTCGCCGGGCACCTCACCGTCGCCGAGCGCGCCCAGTTCGCCCAGCTGGTGGGCGCGCAGCGGCACCTGTACGCCGACAACTCGGCCGGGCTGCGGGCCGCGCAGCGCGACCGGCTGCGCAACCTGCTCGCCACGCCGGAGTTCACGCACATGCGCCGGCTGGAGGACCAGATCGTGCGCGGCGCGGAGCCGGCCGAGCACCGCGCCGGGCAGGGACAGCCCGGCGGGCGCAACGGCACCGGCCAGGGCGGCCAGGGCCGCGGCGGCTCCGGGAACGGCGCGGGCGGGGACACCGCGGGCGGCGACGCCGGCGGGGCCGGGAACGAGGCCGCCCTCGCGCCGGTGGACGCCGCCTCCTGGCGGGCCACCGTGGACACCGTCGCCGGGCGCCTGTTCGAGTTCGAGAACGCCTCCCTCGAGGACATCACCCACCGGGCCGAGGACATCGCCTTCGGCGTGGTGCGGCGGCTGGCGCTGGCGGGCGGGACCGGCCTGGTCGCCATCGTGGTCTCGATCGTCATCGCGATCCGGGTCTCGCGCCGGCTCCTGGGGGAGACCCGGACGCTGGCCAGGGGCGTGGGCGACTTCACCCGCCGCACCCTGCCGATGCTGGCCGAGCGGGCGCGCGACGGGGAGCCGATCGACGGGATCGACGACGACGTCCCCGACATCGACTACCGGATCAACGAGATCCGCGAGATCTCCGAGTCGTTCCAGCGCGCCCGGGACGCGGTGCTGGTCGCCGCCGCCCGCGAGCTGGAGGTCCGCAACGGGCTCAGCGAGGTGTTCGTCAACCTGGCCCGCCGCAACCAGGCCCTGCTGCACCGCCAGCTCAGCCTGCTGGACACCATGGAGCGCCGCACCGAGGACCCGGCCGAGCTGTCGGACCTGTTCCGGCTGGACCACCTGGCCACCCGCATGCGCCGGCACGCCGAGGGCCTGGTCATCCTGGCGGGCAAGTCCGCCGGGCGCGGCTGGCGCCGCCCGGTGCCGGTGGTGGACGTGGTCCGCGGCGCGGTCGCCGAGGTCGAGGACTACCCGCGGGTCCGGGTGCAGCCGCTGCCCCGGGTCGCCCTGCAGGGCACCGCGGTCGCCGACGTCATCCACATGCTCGCCGAGATCGTGGAGAACGCCACCACGTACTCGCCGCCCCAGTCGCCGGTGCGGGTCAGCGGCCACAGCGTGGCCAACGGCCTGGTCGTCGAGGTCGAGGACCGCGGCCTGGGGATGACCGAGCACGACCTGACGATCGCCAACGAGCGGCTGGCCGAGCCGCCGGAGTTCGACCCGTCCGACAGCGCCCGGCTGGGCCTGTTCGTGGTCGCCCGGCTGGCCCGCCGGCACGGCATCACCGTCAGCCTGCGGCAGTCCCCGTACGGGGGGACGACCGCGATCGCGCTCATCCCGGCCGCGCTCATCACCGACGTCCCCGAGCCCGAGCCCGCCGGGCGGCGCGGCACCGGCCCGATGGCGGCCATGCCCGAGCACGCCGGGATCTCGGCGGGCGGCGGCGGGGGCGCGCGGCCGTCCGGCGACACCGGTCCGGTGCGGCTGGTGTCCAACCCGCCTCCGGCGGATGCGGGCCGTCCGCTGGCCTCGGCGCCGCCGCTCCCGCCCGCGCCGTCCGTCCCGCCTGTTCCGCCCGTGGCGCCTCCGGCTCCCGTTCCGCCCGCGCCGCCCGCTCCCGCGGCGCCGCCCGCACCGCCCGCACCGCCCGCGGAGCCGGTGCGGCAGTCCCGGGACGAGCCGGCCCAGGAGCAGGCGCCCCTGGCCGAGGGAGAGCTCCCGCGGCGCAGGCGGCAGACGCACCTGGCGCCCCAGCTCAAGGAGCGCGTGGACGCCGACCTGGCGGCCGAGCGGCGCGGCGAGGCCGTCCCGCCCGTTCCCAAGCAGATCCCGCGGATTCCGACGCTTCCGCAGGGGCCGGCGGTCCCGCCGGTTCCCGCGGGCCCGCCGGAGCGTCCCGTGCCGCTCGCGGCTCCCGTTCCCCCCGCCGCCCCACCCCCGGCGGAGCCGATCGCGACGGATCCGCCCACGGCGGCCGGCGCGACCCGGCATGATCAGGTTGACGACGTTCCGGACGGTCCGGGCGTCCCGGATCCGGGTGGGCCGGATCCGGGGGACGACCGGCCGCGCACGCCGGAGGAGATGCGATCGATCATGTCCTCCATGCAACGCGGCTGGGAGCGCGGACGTATTGATTCAGGACAGGCGGCGCAAGCCGGGCAGTCCCGAGCCGAGGAGGACGACACCCCATGACCGAAGCCCAGCAGGCAGGCGCGGATCCCGGCGCGGCGGCCGGCGAGCTGAACTGGCTGCTCGACAGCCTGGTCCAGCGGGTGGCGCAGGTGCAGAACGCGGCCGTGCTGTCCAGCGACGGTCTGCGGATCGCCGCGTCCAAGGGACTGGGCAAGGAGCAGTCCGACCACCTCTCGGCGGTGGCGGCCACCTTCCAGAGCCTGGCCCGCGGCGCCGGCGAGACGTTCGGCGGCGGCCCCGTCCGGCAGACCATCGTGGAGATGGAGTCGGCGTTCCTGTTCGTCACCGCGGCGGGCAAGGGCGCCTGCCTGGCGGTGCTGGCCGACGCCGACGCCGACCTCGGCGTGATCGCCTACGAGATGGCGATGCTGGTGACCCGGGTGGGGCAGCACCTGTCGGCCAATCCGCGGATCGTCGCGGCCGACCTGGGCGGCGCCTGAGGTGTCCCGGGTCCCGCACGCCGGGGAAGGGGCGGCCTGGTTCGACGACGCGGCCGGGCCGGTGGTGCGCCCGTACGCCCTCACCGGCGGACGCACCGACTACGACGCCGAGGTCCTCGACCTGGTCGCGCTGATCGTGACCGAGGAGGGGACGGCGGAGGCCGGCGGCCTGGACGGCGCCGGGCACGGGACGGGCGGCTGGGCCCCCGACCCCGAACATGAGATGATCTTGGAGCTTTGCCGCACCCCGCTGTCGGTGGTCGAGATAGCGTCGGAACTGGAACTCGCCCTGGGCGTCGTCCGCGTGCTGCTGGGCGATCTGCTCGACCACTCGCTGGTCCGCGTCCGGCGTCCGGCGCCGGTGGCGCAGTTCCCCAGCGAGCGCGTACTCAAGGAAGTGATCGATGGAATCCGTGCGCTCTGACCCGGCCGTGGCCGCCGGGGAATCCGCGCTGACCGTCAAGATCCTCGTTGCCGGAGGTTTCGGCGTCGGCAAGTCCACCCTGGTGAGCGCGGTCAGCGAGATCCGTCCGCTGCGCACCGAGGAGGCGCTGACCGAGAAGAGCATCGGGATCGACGACACCTCCGCCGTGGCCAACAAGACGACCACGACGGTGGCCATGGACTTCGGCCGCATCACGCTGCCCAACGGCCTGGTGCTGTTCGTGTTCGGCACCCCCGGCCAGGACCGGTTCTGGTTCATGTGGGACGAGCTGGCCAAGGGCGCCCTGGGGGCGGTGGTGCTGGTCGACACCCGCCGGCTGGCCGACTGCTTCGCCTCGGTGGACTACTTCGAGCGCCGCGGCGTGCCGTTCATCATCGGCGTGAACCGGTTCGAGGACTCGGCGGTGCACTCGCCCGACCAGGTCCGGGACGCCCTGGACCTGTCCCCCGACATCCCGGTGATCAACTGTGACGTGCGGGAGCGCGAGTCGGCCAAGCAGGTGCTCATCGCGCTGGTGGAGCACATCATGCGCTCGATGAGCAGCCGCCGCGACCCGGGCGCCCTCACCTACTGACCGACTCCGCCTGACCGACTCCGCGCGACGATCCGCGCGACGACCCCGCGCCCCCGACCCCGCGCCCCCGACCCCGCAGCCCCCGACCTCCCCGCCCCCGAGAAGCTCCGAGACCCCCGCCGGCCGCCGCAGGCCGGCGGGGGTCTCTTTCGCTCCGGCTTTGTCCTCTCTCAGGAGAAAGTTAGGAACGATCTGATTAAAAGGTCTTCTCAACGGAACGAAAGACGGTTACCTTCTCGCCAGGCCCGGCGCTCGGCGACCTCCCGGCGGGGCGCCGGGACTATCCGAAGGGACGGCGTGATGCGCATGACGGCTCGACCGCAGAACGTGCACCAGGCACGACTGCTGCGGCTGCTGCGCGACGAGGGCCCGCGTTCGCGCGCCGAGCTCGGGGACGTCGTGCACCTCTCCCGGTCCAAGCTGGCCGTGGAGCTCGACCGGCTGGTCGCGCTGGGCCTGGTCGAGGCCGCCGGGCTGGCGGCCTCCCGCGGCGGGCGCCGCTCGGGCATCGTGCGGCTCTCGCCCGCGCTGCGGTTCGTGGCCTTCGACATCGGGGCCACCTCGATCGACGTGGCCGTGACCAACGGCGAGCTGGAGGTGCTCGGGCACGTCAGCGAGCCGTGCGAGGTCCGGGCGGGCGCGACCGTCGTCCTGGACCGCGCCCTGGACCTGCTCGGCAAGCTGCGCGACGAGGGGCTGATCCCGCAGGAGGTGCACGGCACCGGCATCGGGGTGCCCGGCCCGGTCAGCTTCCGCGACGGCATGCCGGTGGCGCCGCCGATCATGCCCGGCTGGGACCGCTTCCCCGTCCGCGAGGCGATCGGCCAGGAGCTCGGCTGCCCGGTGCTGGTCGACAACGACGTCAACATCATGGCGCTGGGCGAGCTGCACGCCGGCCCCGCCCGCTCGGTGAACGACTTCCTGCTCGTCAAGATCGGCACCGGTATCGGCTGCGGCATCGTCGTGGACGGCGCCATCTACCGCGGCGTCTCCGGCAGCGCCGGCGACATCGGCCACATCCGGGTCGCCGACGACGGCCCGGTGTGCGCCTGCGGCAACACCGGCTGCCTGGAGGCCTACTTCGGCGGCGCCGCGCTGGCCCGGGACGCCGCCGCCGAGGCCCGCCTGGGCCGCTCGGCGCGGCTCGCCGAGATCCTCGCCGCCACCGGGGAGATCACCGCGCTGGACGTGGCGGCCGCGGCGGCCGCCGGCGACCCGGTCGCGGTCCGGCTGATCCGCGAGGGCGGGCGGCACGTCGGGCAGGTGCTCGCCGGGCTGGTCAGCTTCTTCAACCCCGGGCTCGTCATCATCGCGGGCGGCGTGGCGGGGCTCGGGCACACCCTGCTGGCCGAGATCCGCAGCGTCGTCTACCGCAGGTCGCTGCCGCTGGCGACCGGCAACCTCCCGATCGTGCTGTCCGAGCTCGCCGGCGCCGCCGGCGTGATCGGCGGCGCCCGTCTCATCAGCGACCACGTCTTCGCCACAGCCTGACCCCACCCCCCGGCAGAGGAGACCCCCGTGGGCCCTGCGAAGGACAGCGACGACGGCCCCCCCGGCCGCGGCCGCGCACGACACCGTCCCCGAGGAGGACGCCGAGGACGCCGCCGGCCCGCTGCTGCGGATGCGCGGCATCGTCAAGCGGTTCCCCGGCGTCCGCGCCCTGGACGGCGTCGACCTGGACGTCCGCGCCGGCGAGGTGCACTGCCTGCTCGGCCAGAACGGCGCCGGCAAGTCCACCCTGATCAAGGTGCTGGCCGGGGCGCACCGTCCCGACGGCGGCGAGATCTCACTGGGCGGCGAGCCGTTCGCCCCGGCCGACCCGACCGCGGCCATGCGCGCCGGGATCGCCACCATCTACCAGGAGCTGGACCTGGTGGACGGCCTGTCGGTGGCCGACAACATCTTCCTCGGCCACGAGCGGGCCCGGTTCGGCTTCACCCGCCGCGCCGACGGCGAGCGCGAGGCCCGCGCGCTGCTGGCCCGGCTCGGGCACGGCGAGATCCCGCCGCGCCGCGAGACCGGCCGGCTGCCCGCCGCGGGCCGCCAGGTGGTGAGCATGGCGCGGGCGCTGTCGCACGAGGCCCGGCTGATCGTCATGGACGAGCCGTCCGCCGCGCTGGCGCACGACGAGGTCTCCAACCTGTTCCGCATCATCCGGGAGCTGACCGCGGCCGGGGTGGCGGTGGTGTACATCTCGCACCGGCTGGAGGAGATCCGGGAGATCGGCGACCGCGTCACCGTCCTCAAGGACGGCCGCACCGTCGCCACCAACCTGCCGGCCCGCACCACCCCGACGTCCCGGATCGTGTCCCTGATGACGGGCCGCGACGTGGAGTACGCCTTCCCCGGCCGGTCCTCCCGCGAGGACGGCGACGAGGTCCTCAAGGTCGAGGGCCTGTCACTGGCGGGCTGGTTCGAGGACGTCTCCTTCACCGTCCGGGCGGGGGAGATCGTCGGGCTGGCGGGCCTGGTCGGCTCGGGCCGCTCGGAGATCCTGGAGACCGTCTACGGCAGCCGCAGGCCCACCGCCGGGCGGGTCCTGCTGGACGGCCGCCCGGTGCGTCCGGGCGACACCGGCGCGGCGGTGCGGCGCGGGATGGGCATGGCCCCGGAGGAGCGCAAGAGCCAGGCGCTGCTGCTGCACGAGTCGGTCGCCGGGAACGTCTCGCTGGCCGGGCTGGGCCGCTACTCGAAACTGGGCTGGCTCGACCGCCGCCGCGAGAACGCGGACGTGCGGCGGCAGATCGAGGCGCTCGACATCCGCCCGCCCGACCCGCGCCGCCCGGTGGCGACGCTGTCGGGCGGCAACCAGCAGAAGGTCGTCCTGGCCCGCTGGCTGCTGGACGCCGGCGGCGAGACCTCGGGGGGCCTGCGCCTGCTCGTCCTGGACGAGCCCACCCGCGGCGTCGACGTGGGCGCCCGCGCGGAGCTGTACGCGGTGATCCGCGAGCTGGCCGACCGGGGCGTGGCGGTGCTGCTGGTGTCCAGCGAGGTCCCCGAGGTGCTCGGGCTGGCCGACCGCGTCCTGGTCGTCCGCGAGGGCCGGATCATCCACCAGGCACCCGGCCGCGACCTCGACGAATCCCGGGTACTCAACATGATCATGGAGGGGAGGGCCACGTGACCGAGCGGAGCGAGGGAACCGATAGGCACAGCACCCTGGTCACGGGGCCGACGAAGGAGGCCCTGTGACGGAAGCCGGAGTGGGACCCAAGGAGGGGCTGGACGGCGGGCCCTCCGCGCGGGAGGGAGCCGTCAAGGGCGGCGACTCCGGGTCGCGGCCGCCCTGGGGGCGGCTGCCGTGGCAGCGGCCGAACGGCGACGGGAACGGCAACGGGGCGGTGGGCGGGCCCGGCGAGATCCGCCATCTGGGCCTGGTCGCCGCGCTGGTGCTGCTGGGGCTGGTCGGCCTGGTCACCCAGCCCGACAACTTCGCGACGTCGGGCAACCTGGTCGGGATCCTGGCGCTGGCGTCCACCATCGGCGTCATCACCGTCGGCATGACCTTCGTGATCATCGGCGGCGGGATCGACCTGTCGGTGGGCGCGCTGATGGCGCTGGCCTCGGTGTGGGCGACGACGCTGGCGACCCAGTCGTACGGGCCGGTCGTGATGGCGGTGTGCGCGATCCTGGTCGGCACCGGCGCCGGGCTGGTGAACGGGCTGCTCATCTCCTACGGGCGGCTGGTGCCGTTCATCGCGACGCTGGCGATGCTGGTGGCCGCGCGGGGGCTGGCGCAGCGCATGTCGGACCGCAAGACCCAGCTGATCCGTCCCGAGAACGACGCGATCGAGGCGCTGTCCACGACCAAGCTGCTGGGGCTGCCGCTGGTGGTGTTCATCTTCGCCGCGGTGGCCGCCGCGGGCTGGGTGCTGCTCAACCGGACCACGTTCGGGCGGCGCACGTTCGCGGTCGGCGGCAACCCCGAGGCGGCCCGGCTGGCCGGCATCAACGTGCGGCGCCAGACCCTGGCCCTGTACGCGCTGTCCGGGCTGTGCTGCGGCATCGCCGCGATCATCATCATGGCCCGCACCACGACCGGCTCCAGCACCCACGGCGACCTGTACGAGCTGGACGCCATCGCCGCGGTCATCATCGGCGGCACGCTGCTCACCGGCGGCCGCGGCACGCTGGTCGGCTCGATCCTGGGCGTGCTGGTGTTCACGCTCATCACCAACCTGTTCATCCTCAACGGCCTGCAGACCAGCGACCAGCTGATCGCCAAGGGCGTGATCATCGTGATCGCCGTGCTGCTGCAGCGCCGGGGCCTGCGCGGCCCCACCTGACCCCGCCGCCCGCCCACCCTGTCCGCACCGACCGCCAGGCTCCCGCCCCACCCCCCAACCAGGAGCACGCCATGGACAACGCCCGACCCAGCCGCCGCAACCTGCTGCTCGGCGGCGCCGCCGTCGCGGCCGGCGGCCTGGCCGCCGCCTGCACCAGCAACGACCCCGAGCAGGAGACCGCGCCGGCCGCCCAGGTCGGCAACAACGCCGGCGACAACGACAAGCCCGGCCAGAAGGTCACCATCGGCTTCTCCGCGCCCGCCGCCGACCACGGCTGGATCGCGGCCATCACCAAGAACGCCGAGGCCCAGGCCAAGCGCTACTCCGACGTCACGTGGAAGCCGGTCGAGCCGACCAACGACATCAACCAGCAGATCTCCGCCGTGGAGTCGCTGATCTCCGCCAAGGTGAACGCGCTGGTGCTGCTGCCCAACGACGGCGAGCAGCTCAACCAGGTGGCCCGCAAGGCGATGGACGCCGGCATCCCGGTCATCAACCTGGACCGGGTGTTCCCCGACAAGCTGTCGTACCGGACGTGGATCGGCGGCGACAACTACGGCATGGGCGTGGCCGCCGGGCACTACACCGGCCGCAGGCTCAAGGAGAAGGGCGTCACCAACCCGGTGATCGTCGAGATCCAGGGGATCGCGACGCTGCCCCTCACCCAGGACCGCAGCAAGGGCTTCGCCGACGCGCTGAAGACCTTCGGGTTCAACGTCACCGCCAAGCAGGACGCCAAGTTCACGGTGGAGACCGGCAACCAGGTCGCCGCCAACCTCCTGCAGGCGCACAAGAAGATCGACGCGCTGTGGAACCACGACGACGACCAGGGCGTGGGCGTGCTGGCCGCGATCAAGCAGGCCGGCCGCAAGGAGTTCTTCATGGTCGGCGGCGCGGGCTCGGCCAACGCGATGCGGGAGATCAAGACCGGCGGGGTGCTGGAGGCCACCGTCACCTACAGCCCCACCATGGCCGGCTCGGCGATCCGGGTGGCCCGGTTGATCGCGCAGGGCAAGGGGATGGCCGACCTCGTGGAGCAGCAGGTCCCGCAGTCGATCACGCTGGCCTCGGAGACCATCACCCGGCAGAACGTCGACAAGTACATGCCGCTCGGCTTCGAGTCCTGAGCACGGCCGCGGGACCGGGCCGCCGCCTTCCGGGGGCGGCCCGGCCGCGGTGCCCGGCGCGCGCCGGGCGCGGGGACCGCTGCTCGAACGCGCCGGCGACGGCGCACGAAAGGGGATGCACATGACGAGTGAGAGGGCGACGGTCGGCGTCGGGCTGGTGGGGCACGCCTTCATGGGACGCGCCCACTCCCAGGCGTGGCGGAGCGTCGGGCCGTTCTTCGACCCGCCGCTGACACCGGTCATGGCCGCGCTGGCCGGTCGCTCGGAGGACCGGGCCGGGGCGGCGGCGCGCGAGCTGGGCTGGGCGTCGGTCGAGACCGACTGGAAGGAACTGCTGCGCCGCGACGACGTCCAGCTGATCGACATCTGCACGCCGGGCGACAGCCATGCCGAGATCGCGGTCGCCGCCCTCGACGCGGGCAAGCACGTGCTGTGCGAGAAGCCGCTGGCCAACACGGTGGAGGAGGCCGAGGCGATGGTCGCGGCGGCCGAGCGCGCCCGGGCCCGCGGGGTGCGCTCCATGGTGGGCTTCAACTACCGGCGCGTCCCCGCGCTCACCCTGGCCCGCCGCATGGTCGCCGACGGCCGGCTCGGCACGCTGCGGCACGTCCGGGCCCAGTACCTGCAGGACTGGCTGACCGACCCGCGGTCGCCGCTGGTGTGGCGGCTGCAGAAGGACCGCGCGGGGTCGGGGGCGCTCGGCGACATCGGCGCGCACATCATCGACGCCGCCCAGTTCGTCGCCGGGCAGACGCTCACCGGGGTGTCGGCGCTGACCGAGACGTTCGTCCGGGAGCGGCCCGTCGTCGGCGGCGACGGCACCGGCCCGGTCACGGTGGACGACGCCGCGCTGTTCATCGGCCGCACCTCGGGCGGGGCGCTGGCCTCGTTCGAGGCGACCCGGTTCGCCGCCGGCCGCAAGAACTCGCTGCGGCTGGAGCTGAACGGCTCGGCCGGCAGCCTCGCCTTCGACCTGGAGGCGCTCAACGAGCTGTGGTTCCACGACCACACCGAGGACGCCGGCACGGCCGGGTTCCGCCGGATCCTGGTCACCGAGCCCGAGCACCCCTACGCCGGGGCGTGGTGGCCGCCCGGCCACCTCCTCGGCTACGAGCACACCTTCACCCACCAGCTCGCCGACCTGCTGAAGGCGATCGCCGACGGCACCGACCCGAGCCCCTCGTTCGCCGACGGCCTGCAGGTGCAGCGGGTGCTGGAGGCCGTCGAGGGCAGCGCGGGCGGCGACGGCGGCTGGACGCCCGTGAAGACCGACCCGGAAGGGAGCGCGTGATGGCACGACCGATCACCCTGTTCACCGGCCAGTGGGCGGACCTGCCCTTCGAGGAGGTGTGCCGGCTCGCCGCGGACTGGGGCTACGACGGGCTGGAGATCGCCTGCTGGGGCGACCACTTCGAGGTCGACAGGGCGCTGTCGGAGCCCGGCTACGTCCAGCGCAAGCGCGACACCCTGGCCAAGTACGACCTCCAGGTGTGGGCGATCTCCAACCACCTGGTCGGGCAGGCGGTCTGCGACCACCCGATCGACGAGCGGCACGAGGCGATCCTGCCCGCCCGCATCTGGGGCGACGGGGAGCCCGAGGGGGTGCGCCGCCGCGCCGCCGAGGAGATCAAGGACACCGCGCGGGCCGCCGCCGAGCTGGGCGTGGAGACCGTGGTGGGCTTCACCGGCTCGTCGATCTGGCACACCGTGGCGATGTTCCCGCCCGTCCCGCCCGCGATGATCGAACGCGGCTACGCCGACTTCGCCGACCGCTGGAACCCGATCCTGGACGTGTTCGACGAGGTCGGCGTGCGGTTCGCGCACGAGGTGCACCCCAGCGAGATCGCCTACGACTACTGGACGACCGTGCGGACCCTGGAGGCGATCGGCCACCGCCCGGCGTTCGGCCTCAACTGGGACCCCTCGCACTTCGTCTGGCAGGAGCTGGACCCGGTCGGCTTCCTGTTCGACTTCCGCGACCGCATCTACCACGTGGACTGCAAGGACACCAAGGTGCGGACCGGCGACGGCCGCCGCGGCCGGCTGTCGTCCCACCTGCCCTGGGCCGACCTGCGGCGCGGCTGGGACTTCATCTCCACCGGGCGCGGCGACGTGCCGTGGGAGGACTGCTTCCGCGCGCTGAATGCCATCGGCTACGACGGCCCCATCTCGATCGAGTGGGAGGACGCGGGCATGAACCGGCTCCAGGGCGCGCCCCAGTCGCTGGAGTTCGTCCGGGCCCTCGTCGAGATCGAGCCGCCGGACAGCGCCTTCGACGCGGCGTTCTCCAGCTGACGGCGGCCGCCCCCGCACCCGTCCGGGGTGCGGGGGCGCCGCCTCACAGCGCCCGGAAGTCGGCGAAGTCGAAGCCCGGGGACACGACGCAGCTGACCAGGACCTCCTGCCCGGCGGCGGGACGTGCGGCCTGCCAGGTGCCCGCCGGGACGAGCGCCTGGGGCGCGTGGCCCCCGGCGAGGTCGTCGCCGAGCATGATGGTGGACGGGTCGCCGCCGGGACGCTCTCCGTCGCCGCCGAGCAGCAGGGCCAGCGGCCCGCCGCGATGCCACAGCCAGACCTCGTCGGAGCGGACCGCGTGCCACATCGACTCCTCGCCGGGCGGCAGCAGGAAGTAGATGCCGGTGGCCGCGGCCCGTTCGCCGGGGTAGCCGCCGGGCCGGAAGGCGACGGGGGAGCGCCACGTCTCGCGGAACCAGCCGCCTTCCGGATGCGGCAGCAGGTCGAGCGTTTCGGCGGTGGCCGGGCGGGAGAGGAACGCCACATGCCCGCCCTGCGGCCCGCGCCGCGCGTACCTGACGCCGGCCGCGTGCGTGCGGTCGACGACGCCGCGCGGGGGGACGGGGGCGGGGTCGAACGCGACCGCGATGACCTGCCCTTCGGGGAAGGCGTCGTCGGCGACGGCGAGCGCGTCGGTGTCGTCGGGCACCTCGCCCGCCTGCGCGTCGGGCGCCCAGACCGCGCCCGCCTCGTCCAGCGCGAACCGGGGTCCGTCCTGGGCCCGCCAGGCGTCCAGTGTCGTCAGCAGCAGCACGGCAGGAGCCTAGTGGGCCGGGCCGCGCGGGGGCGGGGGCGGCGCGGGGTGTCGCGTTGATCGAACGTTGATCGGCTGTTGATCGGGACCGTGCATGCTGTCTTGCGCACGGTCCGTAGGGCGCGGTGCGGTGACCGCGGGGTTCGCGGGGTTCTCCGCGGTGCCGGTGCCGCTGTTCGGACCGTGCCGTCTTGTGCGGCGGGTCGGCCGGATCGGGGGATGCGGCCACCCGCCGGCCTGGGCGGTCCGCCTCGAAGCGGCCCGCGGGCAGTCCCCGCCGGCCGGTGAGACGGCCACGACGCACAGGGCGTACATGGGGAGCCCGCGCCGGGAGCGCGGCGCACGAGGGCGTCACGAACGATTCGGGGGCCGAGATCATCGAACGGCGGCCTGGCCGCCCGTCCGGATCTCGCCGCGTTCGCGCCCAGGTGCCGCGCACGGCGCAGCTTCTCCCCCTGGCGGGGGAGGACGTCGCCCGCGGGCGGGAAGCCCCGGTGGGGCGGCCTTGGCGAGCATGGCCGCGTGAACGTCATAGAGCGTCTTCCAGAATCGCCCGAGACCCCGACGACCGCGCGGCCCGTCCCGCGCTGGGCCCTGTGGGCGGCGCACGCCGTGCCCCTGGCGGTGCTGCCGGCCGGGCTGTGGCGCATCCTGCTGGGCCTGGGCGTGCCGATGGGGTTCAGCGGGGAGCTCGCCCGCGTGTACGAGGGGCCCGACTGGGTGCTCACCCCGTACGTGATCGTGCTGAGCCTGATCGCCGAAGGCGCCGCGCTGCTGACCCTCGGCCTGGTGCGGCCGTGGGGGGAGGTGTTCCCGCGGTGGCTGCCGCTCGTCGGCGGCCGGAACGTCCCGGTGGCCGGGGCGGTGACCGCCGCCCTCCTCGGGGCGGTGACGGTCATGTGGTTGTGCGTGGACGTCCTGCGCGCCTGGGACGGGCCCGACTTCATGGGCAACCCGGAATCCCCGCAGGGCCTCGCCGGATGGATCATGGCGCTCTCCTATGCGCCCATGCTGGCCTGGGGGCCGCTGCTGATCGCCGTCACTCTCGCCTACTACGCTCGGCGCCGCGGCGGGCTCAGTCCATCTCCGACAGCCGCGCCGGATCGAACCGGATCGGGAACGGCGCGCTGACCGCGATCTCCTCGCCCGCCCGCGTCCTGCCGGCCGTGCGGTAGCGCGGGTCGGGCGAGGCGAGTTCCAGCATCGTCACGGCCGGGCGCGGCTCCAGGTCGACGATCCAGTAGTGCGGGATGCCGGCGGCGGCGTACTCGGCGACCTTGCGCACCCGGTCGACCTGCTCGCTGCCGGTGCGCGGCGTCACGACCTCCGCGACCAGTAGCAGGTCCGGGCCGTAGTAGGTGCGGGACTGCCGCTCCAGGGCGGTGCGCGCCACGTCCCGCCCGACCGCGAACACGTCCGGCCTGCGGATCCCGGCGGGCGTGCTGACCTCCCGGGGCGATCCCGCGACGTGCACGTCCGCGCCCGTTGCGTGCGCGGCCGTCCGCAGGATCTCGGTCAGCCGCTCGGCGGCGTGGTCGTGCCACAGGTCACCGGGCAGCTCGGTCAGCCAGCCGTCGGCCAGCTCGTGGCGCAGCCCGTCCTCGGGCAGGGCGTCGAGATCGTAGAGCGTGTACGGGCCGTGGGCATGGCCGGCCGGTGCGCCCATGGCGTCCCTCCCCCCGATGATCTTCGCCTGAGCCGAATGTAGTGGAACGCTCCGCGCGAAGCGGCGCAGGTGCGTCCCGCTCTCTCGAAATGAGAGCAAAGGCGAGTTAAGATACATCTCGACCTTCGGGCTTGACCCTCCACCTCCCGGAGACTCCAGGCTCGGGGGACGACCCCCGCCTCCAAGGAGGAGCCGCCGTGACGAACGCCGAGCGGACCGAGCCCGCCCCGCGTGCCTCCGACCAGGACCGGGACGAGGTGCTCGTCCGCCTGCACACCGCCTACGCCGAGGGGCGGCTGGACGAACGGGAGCTGGACGAGCGCATCGACCTGGTGCTGGCCTCCCGCACCCACGACGAGCTCGACCGGCTGGCCGCCGACCTGCCCGCGGCGCGGAGCGTCCCGGAATGGCGGCCGGAGGCGGACACCCGGCGCCGTTCCCGCGGCCGGTTCCAGATGGCCTACAAGAGCCGGATCAGCCGCACCGGGCGGTGGCGGCTGCCCGAGCGCTACACCGTCGCCGCCTACAAGGGCGAGTGCCTGCTCGACCTGAGCGAGGCCGAGCCGGCCGGTCCGGTCATCACGCTGCGGGTGCTGGCGTACAAGTCCGACGTGCGCATCATCGTCCCGCCCGGGGTCCGGGTCGAGGCCGGTGGCCTGGGCGTCTCCACCGAGGTCCGGGACGAGCCGGACCCGGCGGCACCGGTCGTGCACGTGCAGGGTCTGGCCTATAAGGGCGCGATCGAGGCAATAGATCATCTTCGCCGTCCCTGAGGCGATATAAACGCTCCCGCACCCCTTTCGGTGCTGATCCCGCGGATGTCCGCACAGAGGCGGTTTCGGCGCGGTTTGATGGTGTGCCATCGCGCACGGCGATGGTGCGTGATGGCCGGTGCGGCGATGGCCACGGTGCGAAGGAGCGGGCGTGACGGCAAGGACCCCGGAGCAGGACGGTGCCCGGCTCTTGGCGGGGACGGAACCGCCCACCGGGGACGAACTCTCCGGCCCGCGCGGTTCCCGGCAGATCCGGCGGCGGCTGGCGTTCCGGGCGGCCGAGGCCCTCGGCGAGCCCGCCGAGCCCCGGGAAGGCCGCGCACAGCGCAAGAAGGGGGAGAAGGGACCGTCCCCCTGGCAGCGCGCCCAGGACGCGTGGCGGAACGCGGACGTCCCGTGGAACGGTACCGGCCCGTCCCCCAAGGCCCCGCAGCGGCCGCGACCGGAGCAGGCGGAGGCCGCACAGACCCCCGCCCCCACCAAGCCCGAGAAGCCGAGCAGGCCGCAGAGGCCGGCCAAGGCCGAGAAGCCCGCGCGTCCAGGGAAGGCCACGCGGGCGGGAAGGGCCGCCAAGGCGGAGAAGCCCACCAACGCGGCCAAGCCCACCGGCGCGGAAGGGCCCACCAGCGTGGGCAAGGCCGCCAACGCGGGGAAGGCCACCGGCGCGGGCAAGGCCGCCAGCGGGGGCAAGCCCACCGGCGCGGATGAGCCCACCAACGCGGGCAAGGCCGCCGACGCGGGGAAGGGCGCCAACGCGGGCAAGCCCACGGGCGCGGGCAAGCCCACGGGCGTGGGGAAGGCCACCGGCGCGGGCAAGGCCGCTAGCGGGGGCAAGCCCACCGGCGCGGATGAGCCCACCAACGCGGGCAAGGGCGCCAACGCGGGCATGCCCACGGGCGCGGGCAAGCCCACGGGCGTGGGGAAGGCCACCGGCGCGGGCAAGGCCGCTAGCGGGGGCAAGCCCACCGGCGCGGATGAGCCCACCAACGCGGGCAAGGGCGCCAACGCGGGGAAGGGCGCCGACGCGGGGAAGGGCGCCAACGCGGGCAAGCCCACGGGCGCGGGCAAGCCCACCAGCGCGGGGAAGGCCACCGGCGCGGGAAAGCCCACCGGCGCGGGGAAGGCCACCGGCGCGGGGAAGGCCACCGGTGTGGCTAAGGCTGCGGGCGTGGGGAAGGCCGCCAAGGTAGAGAAGTCCGGTGGCGCGGAGACGTCGGCTAAGGGTGAGCGGTCTGCCGGAAAGGCTGAGAAGGCTGCCGCCAAGCGGCAGAAGCGGTCGGCCTCTAAGACGGCGCGTGCGGCCGGTGTGGTCAGCGCCGCTGCGGCCGAGGAGAAGGCCGAGGTTTCCGGCGGCTCCGGGGCGTCCAAGGGTGCCGGGACGAGCGGCACGGGTAAGGCCGCTGCCGTGCCGTCCCCCCGGCGCGAGGTCGGGTTGCGGCGGCCCTCGCACGCGGCCGTGGCGATCGGGGTCGGTGCGGTCGTGGTCGTCGGTGTCGCCGCGTACGCCCTGTCGGGCGACTCCGGTGTGAGCGGCCCGCGGTCGGCGGTCGCCGCGTCGACGTCCGCCGAGGGCTGGTTCGTGGCCGACCCGGCCGCCAAGGCCGACGGGCTCGTGCAGGACCTGGTGACCGTGGCCGCGTTCGGCGGCACGGTCGTCGCCGCCGGGACGGAGACGGCCGGGGACGGCACGCCGCAGCGGGAGCGCGCCGAGTTCCTCCTCTCCCAGGACGCCGGGAAGACCTGGCGGCTGGCCGAGGTGCGCACGCCCGACGGCGCGGTGCCCGCGCCCGGGGTGCGGCCCCGGATGCTGGCCGGGGGTGCCGGGGCCTGGACGGCGATCGGGCAGTCGGCGGACGGCCGGGTCGCGGTGTGGACGAGCGTCGACGGGCGCTCCTGGACGCAGGAGGGCGCCGCGGCCTCCGCGTTCGGCCCCAACGACCGGGTGAACGCGGTGGTCCGCACCTCCGGCGGGTTCGTGGCGGCCGGGGTGACCTCGCCCGGCGGGGCGGACGTGCGGGCCGTGGTGTGGACCTCGGCCGACGGCCGGGCCTGGCAGCGCGCGGACCGGCTCAACCTGCCCGACATGGCCGGGATCGGCGGGCTGGCGGCGTCCGGTGACACGGTGGTGGCGCACGGCTCGTTCAGCCGGAAGGTGACCAGGACGGTCGAGCGCAAGGGCAAGAAGAAGGGCACCCAGAAGGTCACGCAGACCGTGCGGGGCGAGGCCATGTGGCGGTCCGCCGACGGCGGCCGCACCTGGACGGCGGTGAACCTGCCCCAGGGGCAGGGGGCGTACGGGCCCGCCAAGGGCCTGACGGCGGGTCCGGGCGGCTTCTACCTGGCCCGCGAGGGGAAGAGCACGACGGGGTCGAAGAAGAAGCGCAAGACGAGCCGGTACGGCGTGGTCTTCGGTTCGGCGGACGGGGCGACGTGGGTGCCCGCCGCGCAGCTCACCGTCCCCGAGTACAGGAACGTGGAGCGGCTGTCGGGCACGTCCGCGGGGCTCGCCGCGCTTGTGCGGGGCAGGGGCAACACCGGGACGGTGCTGCGCAGCGCCGATGGGCGGGCCTGGCGGCCCGGCGGCGAGGTGGGCGCGCCCGGGCCCGGTTCGGCGATCAGCGGGCTGGCGGTCGCCGACGGCGGCGGCGCCGTCGTCACGGGCCGCCGCGGCGAGGACGGCTTCATGGCGCTGGCCGCCGCGCCCGGCCCCGCGACCGCGGTCAACCTGGCCGGGGTGCCGGGCGCGGTGCGGCCGGAGCGCACGCTGGCCGCCTGCGCGCCCGATCAGTCGGGCAAGCTGGTGGTCGTGGGCAGCACCGGCGGTGACGCGGCGGCCTGGAGCAGCACGGACGGGGCCGCGTGGTCCCGTGCGCAGGGCCCGGACTTCGGGGCCGGGCGCGCGGGCGGTCCGGGGCAGGCGCGGCAGCGGCTGACCGATGTCGCGAACGGCGCGCACGGCTGGCTCGCGGTCGGCCGCACCGACGCCCCGCGCGGGGGTGCCTCGACCCCGCTGGTGGTGGCCTCGCGGGACGGCGCGACCTGGCGCAAGGTCGGCTTCCCGGGCGGGAAGACGGTTTCGGGCGTGGCGTCCGGCCAGGGCGGCTACGTCGTGGTGGGCATGGTCGGCGGCTCGGCCGCGGCCTGGCGTTCGGGGGATCTGCGAGCCTGGACGCGCGGCGGCAACGCGGGCAGGGGCGATCTCGACGGCCCGACCTGGATGCGGGACGTGGCGGCGACGTCCACGGGGTTCGCGGCGGTCGGCGGGCGCCGGGCCGCCGCCCCGGCGGGGCGGGGCGGGGCGGGGCCCGCGCCGACCGGCGACCTGCCCGCGATCTGGACCTCGGCGGACGGCCGGAAGTGGGCCGCGGTGGCCTCGCCCGCGCTTCCGGCGGGGATCGCCTCGGGTGCCTTCTTCCAGGTGGTCGCGCGCGGGGACGCGCTGGTGGCGCTCGGCTGGGGCCGTACCGCGGGGGCCGCGGGCGCTCCCGGGCGCGCGGCCGCGTTCGTGGCGCACTCGCCCGACGGCGGCCGCACGTGGCGGACGAGCGTGCCGCAGGGGGCCGGGGAGACGACGACGCTGACGGCCGTGGCGGCGACGTCCAAGGGTTTCCTGCTGGCGGGCTCGTCGGGCCTGCCGGGGCGCCAGGACGTCGTGCTGTGGAGCTCGCCCGGCGGCGCCGGGGACTGGCGGCGCGTGCCGGCGTTCGGCGCCGGTCTGGACGGGCGCGGCGACCAGCGGCTGACCTCGCTGGCCGTGCTGGGCGGGGAGGTCGTGGGGACGGGGATCAGCGCCGACCACAGGGGCGAGACGCCGATGTTCTGGCGCACGCCCGCGCCCTGACCCGAAGGTGTGAGCGGGCCGCCCGGGGACGATCCCGGGCGGCCCGTTCGTGTCGTTCAGCCGTTGCAGCCGCAGCCGCACCCCTTGGGGCACGAGCAACTGCCGCCGTGTCCACAACTGCATCCGTCTTTGGCCATGCCCGGAAGGTAGCGCCGGATCGGGGGCGGGTCCATGGCCGGGCGCGGGGCTGTGGCCGCGGCGCGAGGTAGCGCTCACGCCCTGGCCACTTTGTCCGCGTTGCAGGTGTCATGTACGGGTGCTCAGGTACGGATGTTGAGATCGACGCCGAGCAGGACGAGGAACCACAGGAAGATCGCGAGCAGTGCGCTGGCGACCTGCCGCACCAGTTCCGAGTCGATGTATCCGCGGTCCCAGGCGATGAACACGCCGACGATGATGTAGATCAGCCCGATGACGCTGACGCCGGATCTGTACCTGACCGCCATGGGGGTCGTCTCCTCACGTGGGGGGCTCGTGACCTCCCGTGGGTGCCCCGGCGTGCGGAGATGAAACTTCTTCGGACCTTCGGGCCGTTCCCGAAGGGATCGGATGGGTGACAAGTGCCTGTCGGTGGATGTAGCGGAGGCGGCACGCAAGGCGATAATCGAAGTGTCGCTTCGGTGGCCGGCGGCACTTTAGGGCAGCGCGCGCCGGCCACCGCAGCTTCACGCGCGGCGGCTACTTCCCGGACATGTCGATGCGGACCACGGACGGGTCGCGGTCGCCGGCCCGCTCCGCGAACTCGGCGTTGCGGTGCACGATGTCGTACTCGTGGCCGCGCGCGGCGAGCGACGGGCTGAGCATGATGTGGTCGAGGGCCCGCGCGTTGCCGCCCGTGACCGTGGTGTAGCGCTCCCGGGCCGGCAGGGCCGCCGGGAGGTCGCGCAGCCGGGCCTGCTGGGCCAGCGTTCTGACGGGGGTGGCGAACTCCTGCTCGTTGAGGTCGCCGGCGACGATGACGGCGGCGTCCCCGTCCACCGCCCGCACCGACCGGACGAAGCCCGCCACCACGCGGGCCTGCGCGTCCCGCCGCCACTCGGTGGGACGCAGCGGCGGCTGGTGGCGGCCGAACAGCGGCTGGTCGTCGCCGGTGCGCGGGAACCACTGGTTGGCCACGACGATGATCCGCCGGCCCTGCCAGGTCAGCTCGCCCGCGACCGGCTTGCGGGTACGGCTCCAGGCGGCGTCGCCGGGGGCGATCCGTCCCGGGCTCAGGCTCAGCCGCACGCCGCCCGAGCCGTCGGGCAGGGCCTTGACCGGGGTGCCGGACAGGTCGGCGGGACGGGGCGCCTCGCCGTCCTGCGCGCTTCCCGCGCCGCCCGCCGCCGCGGTGCCGGGACGGTCGACGAAGCCCAGCCCCCGGTCGGTCCGGAACAGGAAGCCGATGTGGTCGTTGGCGCCCGCGTCGCCGCCGTCGGCGTTGTCGCGCGGCGGGATGGAGCGCCAGTCGTAGCCGGGTCCGCCCGCCGCGCTGATCGCGGTGATCAGCTCGGCGACGGTCTGGTCGGCGGCGACGGTGCCGTCGTCGGCCGCCCCGCTGTTGTCGCGCAGCCCGGTGATCGCCACCAGGTCGGGGGAGCGCAGCCCCTCCACCACGTCGGCGGCCAGCGCGGCGAAGCGCTCGGAGGGCGCGTCCGGGCTCAGCCCGCCGAGGTCGGCGGTGGCGACGGCCAGTTCGCCGGCGCGGGCGGGACGGGTGGTCTCCCGGGTCAGGCCGCCGTCCCGGCGCTGCGGGGTGGCGGTGGGCAGCAGCCTGAACGAGCCGTGGCCGTAGTCGACGACGCCGGTGGTGGGGCCGGGGAGCCGGTCGCCCACGTTCATCCCGGGGAGGGCGGCGAGCGCGTCGTCGAGGACGATCCGCTCCGGGTTGGCGTCGGCGGCGGTCTCCAGCACCCCGCCGCGCGCCGTGCGCGGACCGGCGCCCGCGCCGCCCGCCGGCAGCACCGGGATCTCGCCGTGCCGGGACGGGCCGGCGGCGACGGCGTCCTCGACCGCGGCGCGCATGCCTTCGAGCGACTCGTAGAAGTCCAGCGCGTCCCGCGCCGGGTCGAAGCGCCCGCCCGACTCGACGTCGCGGCCGGGGGCGGCGCCGGGCTCGCCGTCCACGACGGTGGACGGCGGCCTGCGCCCCTTGGGCCCGAGCACGGCCGGGGCGGGCAGCGGGACGCCGCGCGCCTCGGTCACGGTACGGGTCGCGTCGATCTCCGTGCGGCCCAGGAAGGGCGACCGGGAACCGCCGGGCCGGAACTCGCTGACCCGTCCGTCCACGCGGACGGCGTCGCCCGGCGCCGCCGGGGGCCGGGTGCGGGTGAAGACGAAGACGCCCTCGGAGGTGGCATCGTCGCGGTCGGGGCGCGGGTCCTGCATCCAGAACCCGTTGCCCGACACCGCCGTCACCACGCCGGGGACCCGGGTGACGACCGTGCCGTTGAGCGGCGACACGTGCCCGCCGCCCTGGACGTCGCGGATGCGGCGCTCGGCCACGGCCGCCGGCGGCGCCGCCGCGTGGGCGGGCAGCGGGGCCAGCAGCGGCGCGCACAGCGCCGGGACGGCCAGTAGGGCTCCGGCGGCGAGCGCGCGGACCGGCCGGGTACTCCTGGACGGTCCCGGCTCGCCTAGGTACGGGTACGCCAACCCTGCTCCATGATCGACTCGCGTACGGCTCAGGAACTCAGGAAGAAGGATGACATACCGCCGGCCCGCCGCCGACCCGGACGGTGAAGCGGCGGACCGGGAGGGACCGGGCGGTTCAGTCGAAGAGCACGACCTGCCTGATCACGTCGCCCTTCCGCAGCGCCCGCACCGCGTCGTTGAGGTCCTCGAAGCGGATGCGCCGCGAGATGAGGCCGTCGATGTCGAGCCGGCCGGCCCGCCACAGGTCGACGAAGCGCGGCACGTCCCGTTTGAGGTCGCAGCCGCCGTACAGCGACGCCTTGAGGTTCTTGCCGTCGAACAGCAGCGCGAACGCGCTCTGCGCGAAGTCGTCGTCGGCCGCGCCCGCGCCGACCACGATGACGTCGCCGCCGCGCCGGGTGGCGCCCCAGGCGGTGGCGATGGCGGCGGACTTGCCGACCACCTCGAAGGCGTAGTCGAAGCCCAGGCCGCCGGTGAGCAGGCCCTTGGCCTCCTCCAGGCCGTCCAGGGTGGCGGTGTGGGTGGCGCCGAACCGCTTGGCGATCGGGTGCTTGGCCTCGTTGGGGTCGACGGCCAGGATGGCGGAGGCGCCGGCGATGCGGGCGCCCTGGATGACCGACAGGCCCACCCCGCCCGCGCCGACGACGGCCACCTTCGACCCGGGCCGCACCTGGGCGGTGTTGATGGCGGCGCCCACCCCGGTGGGGATGCCGCAGCCCAGCAGCGCCGCGTACTCGAACGGCACGTCCTCGTCGATCTTGATGACGCCCTGCCAGGGCACCGTCATCTCGTCCGCCCAGGTGCCGACCCCGGCCATCCCGAACGCGGGGGTGCCGTCGCCGAGCGTGAACCTGGGGTCGCCGAACGCCTGGGCGATGAAGGTCATGCACAGGTACGGCTCGCCGCGCAGGCAGTCCGGGCAGGTGCCGCAGTCGGGCGTCCAGTTGACGACCACGTGGTCGCCGACCGCGACGTTGGTGACGTGCGCGCCGACCTCGGCCACCACGCCCGCGCCCTCGTGCCCCATCACGGTGGGCGGCATGGTGGGCAGCACCCCGGTCATGGTCGACAGGTCGGAGTGGCAGACCCCGGTCGCCCTGATCCGGACCTTGACCTGGTCCGGACCCGGGTCGGCCGTGCCGACGTCGTCGCGCAGGTCCAGCTCGTCGTCGCCGACCGCGTGCAGTACCGCGGCACGTGCCATGTCTGCCTCCACAGGGGTCGGACGCCCGGGGGCGCCCTCGAAGGGGTGGATGTGAAGGGGTGCGGGAGGCCGGCGCGGCGTGCCGCGGTCCGGTGCTACTCGTCGAGGCTGAGCGCGGCCTTGGGGCAGGACCGCACCGCGTGCCGGACGCGGTCGGCCTGGTCCTCGGGAACCTCCGGCAGGAGGATCGTCAGCTCGTCGTCGTCGTTGAGGTCGAAGACCTCCGGGGCCAGACCGACGCAGACGGCGTTGGCCTCGCACACCATGGGGTCGACGCTTACCTTCATCGTCGTTGTCTCCGTTCCACCACCCGGTGGGACGCGCCACCGGTGAGCCCGACACGGTCGTTCCGCGCGGGCCAACATACCGAACCAGGTTCGATCTTCGATACGCGCCCTGCCGGGCGCCGGGGCACCCGCTCGGGGAAAAGTAGAACACGTTCCACTATTGTCGGGCAAGCCTCCGGGACACCCCCGTATCACCCGGAAACCGGGGATGTCCGGCGGCCCGGACGCGTCGAAATCACAGCCGCCGGGGACACTTGGTTCAACCCCGACCGAATATGGATAAAGTGCCGGGACACGCCCGGCGGAGGAGACCGATGACCCACAGCACGGCGTCCACCCACGCGGGGACGACCCCACCCCCGGCACCGCCCCAGGACGGCCCGCGGCCGGACGCCGCGCCCGCCGTGCCGATGCCGGGCGACCTGCTGCGCGCGGCCCGCGCCGCCAAGGGCTTCATGCCCGACGACGAGGGCCGGGCCCTGTACGAGACGGCCCTGGAGTACGGCGCGCGGCACGGCGGCTCCGGCCGCCCCCTCCTGGAGATCGGCAGCTACTGCGGCAAGTCCGCGATCTACCTGGGCGCCGCGGCCAGGGCGACCGGCGCGACCGTCGTGACCGTCGACCACCACCACGGCTCGGAGGAGAACCAGGCGGGCTGGGAGCACCACGACCCGTCCCTGGTGGACCCCCTCACCGGGCGCATGGACACCCTCCCGAGCTTCCGCAGGACCCTCGGCGCCGCCGGGCTCGAGGACCACGTCGTCGCGATCGTCGGGGCCTCCCGCACCGTCGCCGCGTTCTGGCGCACCCCGGTCGCCCTGCTCTTCATCGACGGCGGCCACGCCGAGGACCTGGCGCAGGCCGACTACGCCGACTGGGCGCCGTGGATCGCCGTCGGCGGCGCGCTGGCGATCCACGACGTCTTCCCCGACCCCGCCGACGGCGGCCAGGCCCCGTACCACGTCTACCAGCGCGCCCTGGCCAGCGGAGCCTTCACCGAGCACCGGGTCGAGGGCTCGCTGCGCGTCCTGGAGAGAACGGCCGACACCCCCGTCCTGTGACGCCCCGGGTCAGTACGCCCCGGGTGTGGGCGTCGCCTCCCGGGTGAACACCCCGCAGCCGCAGGCGATCGGGTCGGCGGCCGTGGACGGGCCCAGCGGGCGCCCGGCGATCTCCTTGAACAGGCGGGCGCCGGGGGAGGCGTCCGCGAGCGCGTCGGCCGCCAGGATGACCGCGGCGGCCGTGTAGGTGGAGCGGTCCCCGGGGAAGTGCCGCTGGTTCTCGTACTGCCAGCCGGTCCAGTACGAGCCGTCCTCGTGCCGCAGGTGCTGGATGGTGCGGAACAGCTCCAGGGCGCGGTCGCGGTCGCCCGCCGCGTCCAGGGCCATCACCAGCTCGCAGCTCTCGGCGGCCGTCACCCACGGCTGGTCGGCCACGCAGCGGCAGCCCAGCCCCGGCACCACGAAGGCGTCCCAGCTCTCGGCGAGCCGCCGCGCCGCGGCCTCGCCGCGCAGCGGCCCCGACAGGACCGGGTAGTACCAGTCCATCGACCAGCGGCTCTTGTCGGCGAACGCCTCGGGGTGCGCGGCGACGACGTGGCCGAGCTGGTCGGCGGCCAGCTCCCAGTCCGGCTCCGGCTCGCCCAGCGCCTCCGCCAGCGCCACCGCGCAGCGCAGCGACTGGTAGATCGAGGAGCAGCCGGTCAGCAGCGCGTGGTCGGAGGGGGCGCCGTCCGGGTTCCGCATCCAGATGATCTCGCCGCGGCCGGTCTGCAGGCCGAGCACGAAGTCGACGGCCCGCCGCACGGCGGGCCACATCCGCCGGACGAACTCCTCGTCCCCGGTCATCAGCAGCTCGTGCCAGACGCCCACGGCGAGGTAGGCGGCGTGGTTGGACTCGCCCCACGGCTCGGTGACCTCGCCCAGCACCCACTTGGCGGGCCAGGACCCGTCCGGCCGCTGCACCGAGCGCAGCCACTCGTAGGCCCTGCGGGCGGGCTCGCGCAGCCCGGCCACGGTGAGGGCCATCGCGGCCTCGACGTGGTTCCAGGCGTCCACGTGCCCCGGCACGCCGCCGGTCGGGCTGAACCAGGGGATCGCGCCCGACTCCTCCTGCTGGGCGACGATGCTGCGCGCGGTCGCGACGACGTCGTCGGGACCGAGCACGCCGGGCACGGCGGGAGGCGCGGTCTCAGACCGCATCCGCGGTCTCCGCGTCCTCGGCGGCCGCCGCGGTCCCGGCGGACCCGGCGGGCTTGGTGAAGTACACCACGACGCTCTTCCCGATGACGGGGTTGAGGACCTGCTCGGCCAGGCGGGTCGCCAGCGGCCGCTTCATGATGTCCCACACCAGGAGCCGGTGGTACGCCTTCGCGGCCGGGTGATCGTCGTTGTTCACCCCGACCGCGCACTTGATCCACCAGTAGGGGGCGTGCAGGCCGTGCGCGTGGTGGTGGCCGTTCACGCGGAAGCCGGTGGCCTTCAGCTTGGCCTCGAGCTCGGCCCGGGTGTAGATGCGGACGTGCCCGCCGGGGGCGGTGTGGTAGTCCTCCGACAGGGCCCAGCAGACCCGCTCGGGCAGCCAGCTCGGCACCGTGACCGCCAGCCTCCCGCCCGGCCGCAGCACCCGCAGCAGCTCCCGCATGGCGCTCATGTCGTCGGGGATGTGCTCCAGCACCTCGGACGCGACGATCTTGTCGAAGTGGCCGTCGGGGAACGGCAGCTCCAGCGCGTCGCCCCGCACGGTCTCGGCGGACGCCCCCTCGGGGACCTCCCCCTCCAGCCGCATGGCGCCGAACATCTTCTCCACGCCGGCGAGCTCGCCGGCGTCCAGGTCGAAGGCCGTGACGTGCGCCCCCCTGCGGTACAGCTCGAAGGCGTGCCGCCCGGCGCCGCATCCCATGTCCAGGACGCGCTCTCCGGGTTTGACGCGGAACCGCTGGAAATCCACGGTCAGCAGGGTGATGCTCCTTCCGTACCGGGGGACGCCGCCGGGGCGGTCCCCGCCTGTGTCGGGCCGCGGCGCCCTACGGGGGCTCGCTCGCGGCGCGTGCCGTGCGGGCCCCGGTCAGGCCCCGCCCGCGGCCATCCGCCGGTAGCGCTGCTGGTCGATCGCGGCGCGGTAGTGCTCCACCGTGGCCCGCGCCACGGCCGGCCAGGCGAACCTGCGCTGCACGCGGGCCAGGCCCGCCTCGCCCGCGCGGGCCCGTTCGGAGGGGGAGTCGTGCAGCCGGCGCAGCGTCGCGGCCAGCTCCTCCACATCGCCCGGCTTGACGAGGATCCCGGCGTCGCCGACGACCTCCGGCAGCGCCCCGGCTCGGCTGGCGACCAGCGGGGTGCCCGAGGCCATGTGCTCCACGGCGGGCAGCGAGAAGCCCTCGTACCGCGACGGCACGACGGCGGTCTCGGCCGAGGCCAGCAGCTCGCCCAGCTCCTCGTCGCTGATGCCGCTGACGAACCGCACCCGCTCGCCCAGGGCCAGTTCCCGGACGAGCTTGGCGGTGGGGCCGTCCTTCTGCGGGCGGCTGACCACGATCACGTGCACGTCCCGCTCGGTGGCGACCTTGGCGACCGCCCGCAGCAGCACGTCCACGCCCTTGATGGGGGCGTCGGCGCTGGCCATGGCCACGATGCGGCCGGGGACGCGCTCGCCTCGCGGATGGAAGATCCGGGTGTCGACGCCCAGCGGCAGGATCTCGATGTCGCGCGGGTCGACCCGGAAGTCCTTGACGATGTCGACCTTGGAGGACTCCGACACCGTCAGCACCGGGCCGATCCGCCGCGCGACCTGCGACTGCATGGCGACGAAGCCGTACCAGCGGCGCTTGCCGAGGTTCTGCCTGATGCCGCGCGCCGCCTCCAGCTCGATCCGCCGGTCCACGCTGATCGGATGGTGGATGCTGGTGACCAGGGGCAGGTCCAGCCGGCCGATGCCGAGGTTGCCCAGGCCCAGGACCTGGTTGTCGTGCGCGACGTCGAAGTCGCGGCGGCGGCGCCGCAGCTCGCGCACCACGCGCAGGCTGAAGGTCAGCGGCTCGGGGAAGCCGCCGGTCTTCATGTGGGCGAACTCGAGCACGTCGATCCAGTCGCGGAACTCGCGCAGCGCCGGCGTGCGGAAGGGGTCCTCGTCCCGATAGAGGTCCAGGCTCGGGATCTTGGTCAAAGTGATCTCGTCGCGGTCCAGCTCGGGATACGGTTGCCCGGACAGCACCTCGACCGTGTGCCCCAGGTCGGCCAGCTCACGGCTCAGATGCCGGAGGTAGACGCCCTGACCGCCGCAGTGCGGCTTGCTCCGGTACGAGAGCAGGGCCACGCGCAACGGACCGCCCGACGACTCCTCTGTGTCAGCCACGCCAGTCCCAGCTCACGCACCACTCCTGTCAGTCGTGGAACGCCGGGCGCTGGCGCACCGGCATCCCCTTGATGCCGTTGATGAAACTAGACCTTAGCCTCCGGACGTTACCGGAGAGTTCAATATTGGGCAGAGTGTCCAAAAGTGTTTCGAAGAGCACACTCAGCTCGAGCCGGGCAAGATGGGCGCCGAGGCAGAAATGCGGCCCCCCGCCGCCGAAGCCGAGGTGCGGATTGGGCTCCCGGCCCACATCGAACGCGAACGGGTCGTCGAACACCCGCTCGTCCCGGTTCGCCGACGCGTAGAACACCACGACCTTGTCGCCCGCCGCGATCCGCTCGCCGCCCAGCTCGGTGTCCCGGATCGCGGTGCGGCGGAACAGGTTGACCGGCGTGACCCACCGGACGATCTCGTCCACCGCCGTCCGGACCAGCGCCCGGTCGGCGCGCAGCCGCGCCCACTGCTCCGGATGCTCGAACAGCGCCAGCATCCCGCCCGACGCCGCGTTCCGGGTCGTCTCGTTGCCCGCCACCGACAGCAGCATCACGAACAGCTCGAACTCGTTCCCGGTCAGCTCGTTGCCGTCCGCGTCCGGTTGCAGCAGCCGGGTGATGATGTCCTCGCGCGGCTCGGCCCGCCGGGCCTCCGCCAGCCCGGCCGCGTACGCGTACAGCTCGGCCGCCGCCGTGTCCCCGGCCTCCGGGGACGACTGCAGCTCCGGATCGCTGCCGCCGATCAGCGTGTTCGACCAGTGGAAGATCTTGTCGCGGTCCTCCACCGGTGCCCCGAGCAGCTCGCAGATCACGTACAGCGGCAGCGGCGCCGCCACGTCCCGGACGAAGTCGGCCTCCCCGCCCGCCTCCAGCGTCGCCGCGACCTCCCCGACCAGGTCGCGGCAGATGTCCCGGACGTGCTCCTCCAGCGCCCCGATCGCCCGCGGCGTGAACCCGCGGTTCACGATGCTCCGCTTGCCCGTGTGCTCCGGCGGATCCTGGTTCAGCATCATCATCCGCTGCAGCGCCAGCTGCTCGGGCGCCGGCTCCTCGAACAGCGCCAGCCGCTCGTAGGAGGAGAACACCTCCGGATGCCGGGAGACGTGCACCACGTCCGCGTGCCGCGTCACCGCCCAGAACGGAGGAGCCTCCGCCTCCGGATCGCCGTGGTGCCGGTGGACGGGGGCGTGCTCCCGCAGCGCCGTGAGGTGCTCATGGGGCACACCACCCGCCTCGTACACACTCGGATCGACCAGCTCGACGTGGGAGACGCGGGTCATGGCGGGCCTCTTTTCATGGGGTGGGGAGGCGCGGGGGTCAGGTGTCGGCGGGGGTGAACTGGACCTGGAGTTCTTTGACGCCGTTGACGAAGTTGGAGCGCAGCCGGCGCGGTTCGCCTACCGGGCGGATGTCGGGCATCCGATCGAGAATCGTCTCAAAGATGATGCTCAGATTCATCCGCGCGAGGTGGGTTCCGAGGCAGAAATGCGGGCCGCCGCCGCCGAAGCCGAGGTGCGGGTTGGGGTCGCGGCCGACGTCGAAGGCGTGGGGGTTCTCGAAGACCCGCTCGTCGCGGTTGGCCGAGCCGTAGAACAGGACGACCTTGTCGCCCGCCTTGATCCGCCTGCCGCCCAGTTCGGTGTCGCGGGTCGCGGTGCGGCGGAACTGGTTGATCGGGCTGACCCAGCGGACGATCTCCTCGACCGCGGTGGGCAGCAGGCTCCGGTCGGCCTTCAGGCGCTCCCACTGCTCGGGGCGCTCGAAGAAGGTCTGCATGCCGCCCGCGGTGGCGGTGCGGGTGGTCTCGTTCCCGGCGATCGACAGCATGATCACGAAGAGCTGGAACTCCTCGTCGCCGAGGCGCGTGCCGTCGGGGTCGGGCTGCAGCAGCTTGGTCACGATGTCGTCGCGCGGGGTGGAGACGCGGTCGCGGGCCAGCTCGCCCGCCCAGGCGGCGAACTCGGCGGCGCAGGCGGCCGACTCGGAACGGTCCCCGATGTACTCGGGGTCGTTGAACGCCACCAGCTTGTTGGACCAGTGGAAGATCTTCTCGCGGTCCTCCAGCGGCGCGCCGAGCAGCTCGCAGATCGTGTAGAGGGGCAGCGGCGCCGCGAAGTGCTCGACGAAGTCGCAGGTGCCCAGCGGGGCGGCGGCGTCGATCAGGCGATCGCAGATCCGCCGGATGTGGTCCTGCAGCTTGCCGATCATGCGCGGGGTGAAGCCCTTGTTGACCATGGACCGCAGCCGGGTGTGGTCGGGCGGGTCCTGGAAGAGCATCATCATCCCGTAGAGGGCGATGTCCTCCTGCGTGAACTCCTCGAACATCGACGTGCGGGTGTGGGAGGAGAACAGCTCGGGGTGCCGGGAGACGTGCACGACGTCCTCGTGCCGGGTCACCGCCCAGAAGCCGGGGACGCCGTCGTTGGGGTCCGGGTGCCAGTGGACGGGGTCGTGCTCGCGCAGCCAGGCGAACTGCTCGTGCGGGATGCCCTCCCTCTCGTACACGCCGGGGTCGATGACGTCGATGTCGGGGAGGATGCCGGTCTCAGGCGACATGGAGGATCCTTCTGGCCGGGGTGGGCGGTCAGGTCGAGGGGTCGTGCTCAGGAGAGGGCGGAGACGAAGCCGGCGGTGCCGGTGGCGACTTTGGGGCCCAGTTCGGCGGCCAGGGCGGCGGCCGTCCACGTGCTCTCGGTGCGGGCCTCGTAGGCGACGGTGGGCGGCGCCATGACCGCGACGCGGGCGCCGTGGGCCATGAAGACCTGGCCGGTGACGTCCTGGGCGGCGGGCGAGGCGAGGTAGGCCACCAGCGGGGCGACGTGCTCGGGCGCGAGCGGGTCGGGCCCCTCGGACGGGGCGGGCCCGAAGACCGCGGTGGTCATGGCGGTGCGGGCGCGCGGGCAGATCGCGTTGGCGCGCACCCCGTACCGGCCGCACGACAGCGCGGTCGAGAGAGTCAGCGCCGCCACGCCGCCCTTGGCCGCGGCGTAGTTGGGCTGTCCCGGCGCGCCGATCATGAACGCCTCGGAGGAGGTGTTGACGATCCGCGCGTACACGGGCCCGCCGGTCTCCTTGGAGCGCGCCCGCCAGTGCGCGGCGGCGATCCGGGAGGTGACGAAGTGGCCCCGGAGGTGGACGCGCACGACCGCGTCCCACTCGTCGGCGGACATGTTGAACAGCATTCGGTCGCGGGTGAAGCCGGCGTTGTTGACCAGCACGTCCAGCCCGCCGAACGCGGCGAGCGCGGTGGCGAGGAGGCCCTCGGCCGTCTCCCACGCCGCGACGTCTCCGGCGTGGACGGCGGCCTCGCCGCCGCGGTCCCTGATCTCCTCGGCGACCGCCTCGGCGGTCTCGGCGCGCACGTCGTTGAGCACCAGCCGGGCTCCGGCGGAGGCCAGCGCGAGGGCCTCGGCCCGGCCGAGCCCGTCGCCGGCGCCGGTGACCACGGCCACCCGTCCGGCGAGGCTCACATCTGGGTCGGTCACTGCGGTCCCTTCCCGGGGGCGGTACGGGGGAACGCGGCGCCGGGCGGAGGGGCCGCCGTCGCGCCTCGGGGCCCGTCCACCGGCGCTGGCGCCGGGTTCCGATCTAGATGACTGAGCGCTTGCTTGGGGGAACGATCTAGAACACGTTCTAACATGAGACTCGAGTCTCATCAAGAGTCCCGTGCGGGGAAGTGACATGAGTCGCACCCCCGGCCCGGAGGCGCCGGGGGTGCGTGGAGAGGTGTCAGGCCGTGCGGACGAAGCTGAGCGTGCCGCCGTTCCCCTCGCGGCGGGCGACGCCGCGCCGCTCCAGGGCGCGCAGGTGCGCGGCCGCCTCGCCCGCCGCCATCCGGCGGGACGTCAGCGGCATCGCGTCCCAGGTGTCGCGCCAGGTCATCCCCGCCGCCAGCTCCCACAGCGTGGCCGGCTCGGCGGACAGCAGGCCGGTGATCTCGCTCAGCCGGTCCTCGTGATGCCCGATGATCTCCTCGGCCCGCTCGGTGAGCCCCCGGAAGCGGTACTGGTGGGCGGGCAGCACCTCGCCCACGCCCATCCGGGCGACCCGCTCCAGCGAGGCCAGGAAGTCGCCCAGCGGGTCCACGTCCGGGATGTCGTACGGGTACAGCCCGATGTGCGGGGTGATCCGCGGCAGCACGTGGTCGCCGGTGAAGATCCGGTCGCCGTCCTCCAGGTGCAGGCACACGTGGCCGGGCGAGTGGCCGGGCGTCCACACCGTGCGCAGCGCGCGGCCGGGCAGGTCCACCAGGTCCCCGTCGGCCAGCTCGCGGTCGGGCTCGGCGGGCGGGTCCACGCCGCCGCGCGGGTCGTGCCCGGCCAGCTCCTCCTCGCCCGCGCCCGCGCGCCGCATCGCGTCGGTCTCCCAGCGCCGCTCGCCGTCCCGCCGCAGCACGCCGCGGAACGCCCGGACGATCGCGGCGTCGTCGCGGTGCATCGCGATCCAGGCGCCGGACGCCTCCCGCACCCGGCCCGCCAGCCCGGCGTGGTCGGGATGGAAGTGGGTGACCACCACCCCGTACACGTCGGCGAGGTCGATCCCGAACGTGCCCAGCCCGTCCTTGAGCGCCGCCCAGGCGTCCTCGTGCTCCCACCCGGCGTCGACCAGGACGGGGCCGCGCGGGCTCTCCACCGCGTACACGAGGGTGTAGGCGAGCGGGTTGCCGGGGATCGGCACCGGCACGCTCCACACGCCGCCGCCGAGGTCCTCAGGTCCCGCCGGTGCGGACGGCACCCGCTCAGACCCTCTCGAGCACGGTCGCGGTGGACAGCGCGCCGCCGCAGCACATGGTGACCAGCGCGGTCGCGGCGTCGCGGCGCTCCAGCTCGTGCAGCGCGGTGGTGATCAGCCGGGCCCCGGTCGCGCCGACCGGATGGCCGAGCGCGATGGCGCCGCCGTTGACGTTGACGCGGTCCATGTCGGGCCCGTGCACCGACGCCCACGACAGCACCACCGACGCGAACGCCTCGTTGATCTCGGTGATGTCGATGTCGGCCATGGTCATGCCCGCGCGGGACAGCGCCCGCTCGGTGGACTGGACGGGGCCGTCCAGGTGGTAGTACGGCTCGGAGCCCACCAGCGCCTGCGTCCTGATCCGCGCGCGGGGGCGCAGGCCCAGGGCGCGGGCCCGGTCCTCGTCCATGACCAGGACGGCGGCGGCGCCGTCGGAGATCTGCGAGGAGGTGCCCGCGGTGTGCAGGGCGCCCTCGCCCAGCACCGGCTTGAGCCGGGCCAGGCCCTCGGCGGTCGTCTCGCGCAGGCCCTGGTCGCGGGTGACGGTGCGGGTCTCGCCGGTCGGGGCGCCCTCGGCGTCCAGGACGGGCGCCTCGATCGGGGCGATCTCGCGGTCGAAGCGCCCGTCGGCCCACGCCTTGGCGGCCAGCTGCTGGGAGCGGGCGCCGAAGGCGTCCAGGTCGGCGCGGGCGAGGCCGCGCCGGGCGGCGATCCGCTCGGCGGCCTCGAACTGGTTGGGCATGTCGAGCGACCAGTCGTCGGGCCGCGGATTGGCGGGCAGCACGTTGCTGCCCAGCGGCGACCGGCTCATCACCTCGACGCCGCCGCCTATGGCCGCGTCCACCACCCCGGCGGCGACCTGCGCGGCCGCCAGGTGCACGGCCTGCTGGGCGGAGCCGCACTGGGCGTCGATGGTGGTGACGCCGGCCTGCCAGGGGAGTCCCGCGTACAGCCAGGCGTACCGGCCGACGTGGCCGCCCTGCTCGCCGGACTGCGTGACGCATCCGGCGAAGACCTGCTCGACCTCGCCTGCGTCCAGGCCGGAGCGGTCGAGCAGCGCCCGGTAGGCGTGCGCCAGGACGGCCTGCGCCTTGAGGCCCGCGAGCCAGCCGTTGCGCTTACCGAGCGGCGTGCGCACCGCGTCGACGATCACGGGAGTGCCCATTGCGGTCTCCTTCTAGGCTGCGATTCCAAAGTCCCGGCCTACGGCGCTCGCCTGGCGGCTCGCCCCTAACCGGGCCTGTGCGAGCGCGGCATCGCTTCGCGATCTGGCCGGTGACACTCGCCTCCGGCGTCGCATCACCGGCCAGGTAACGCGCTCGCGCGGTACCTGAGGCCACGTCTAGAACCCGATTCAGGTTCAACTGTAACGTGTTCTAGTTTCGGGTGGAAGGGGACCGCCGCGGCGTCAGCCGCAGCGCACGGGCAGCTCCTTGATGCCGTTGATCCACGCCGACCGCAGCCGGCGCGGCTCGCCCGCCCGCCGGATGCCCGGCAGCTCGTCGGCGATCGCCTCGAACATCAGCCCGATCTCCAGCCGGGCCAGGCTCGCGCCGATGCAGTAGTGCGCGCCCGTCCCGCCGAAACCCAGATGCGGGTTGGGGGAGCGGGTGATGTCGAACCGCTCGGGGCGCTCGAACACCTCCTCGTCGAAGTTGGCCGAGCTGTAGTACATGGCCAGCCGGTCGCCGGCCCGGATCTCCGCCCCGCCCAGCTCGGTGTCGCGGACGGCGGTGCGCTGGAACGCGGTGACCGGGGTCGACCAGCGCACCACCTCGTCCGCCGTCGTCTCCGGCCGCTCGGCCCGGAACAGCTCCCACTGCCCCGGATCGTCCAGGAACGCGATCATGCCGTGGGTGATGGCGTTGCGGGTGGTCTCGTTCCCGGCCACCGCCAGCACGATCATGAAATAGCCGAACTCGTCGTCGGTCAGCCCGCGGGCGCCGTCGCCGCCGTCCCGGACGTCGGCCTGGACGAGCCGGGTGACGATGTCGTGCGCGGGGCAGGCGCGGCGGCGCTCGGCCAGGTCCATCGAGTAGCCGATGATCTCGGCGGCGGAGCCGGTGGGGTCGGCGTCGTACTCGGGGTCGTCGTAGCCGAGCATCCGGTTGGACCATGCGAACAGCCGCCCCCGATCCTCCTGCGGCACGCCCATCAGCTCCGCGATCGCCTGCAGCGGCAGCTCGGCGGCGATCCGGGTGACGAAGTCGAACGCGCCGCCCCCGCCGTCGCGGCGGGCCTCGGCCACGATCCGCCCGGCCCGTTCGCGCAGCGCGTCCCGCAACCCCTCGACCACGCGCGGGGTGAAGCCGCGCGAGACGATCCGGCGCAGCGTGGCGTGCTGCGGCGCGTCCATGTTGATCAGCAGGTTCGCCCGCTGCACCGCCAGCTCCTCGGGGGTGAACGAGCCGTTGAAGCGGATCACCGAGCCGTTGGCCGCGGCGGAGAACCGCTCGTGGTCGCGGGAGATCTCCTTGACGTGGGCGTGCTTGCTCACCACCCAGAACCCGCCGTCGTCGAAGCCGGTGCGGCCGCGCGGCTGGGCGTTCCACCAGGGGCGGGCGGTGCGGCGCAGCGCCGCGAACTCCTCCAGCGGGACCCGCTCGGCCATCAGGTCGGGGCAGCTGGGGTCGAAGTGCTCGGGGACGGTGACACTCTCGGGCACGAGGCTCGTCATGGCCCCAACGTAGAACGCGTTTCAAGGCGGGAACAAGAGGAAATGAGACTTGCGTCTAACCGCAAGTCTCTGCATCATGGAACCAGCCTGACCTGCAAGCTCGCGTATGTCGGCACCAGGACCCGGGTGGCCGCTCGGCGTGCCACGATCCGGTACGGACGGCCCTGCGAGAGCAGGTTCTGGAGCATCCGCGCGATCTGGACCCGGGCCACCGCCGCCCCCAGGCACAGGTGCCGTCCCCCGCCGAACCACAGCTGCCGCGTCTCGGGCACGTAGTCCCGCCCGATGTCGAACGGCCCCACCCGCGTGGTGGCCAGGTAGGTCAGCAGCAGTACCCGCTCGCCCGCCCGCAGCCGCCGCCCGCCGACCGTCGCGTCGCGCGCCACGTGCCGTCCGATGACCGGCGCGGGCGTGGACATCCGCAGCCCCTCCCGCACGGCGTTGTCCATCAGGCCGGGATCGGCCAGCAGCGCGTGCTGCTGGCCGGTGTCGTGCAGGAGCGCGACCGTGCGGGACGTCCCCGAGGCGCCCGTCTCGGTGCCCGCGATGGCCAGCAGCGTGGCGAGCCCGCGGGCGCCGTCCTCGGTGAAGAGGTCGCGGGCCTTGGTCCGCACCTCCGTGTGCCGGGCGCCCCCGAAGAACTGCGCCATCTCCTCACCGAAGAACTGTGCCCACATGTGGCCGACGCCGCCCTCGCCGACCATGCTGAAGCACGCGTGGTCGGCGAGGACCTGCCGGGCCAGCAGCGGATCGGTCACCACCCACCGTTCCTAGGGACTGTGCATGAGTTGCTCAGCCGCGCGCCCCGAACGGTGCTGGGCGCACTGGTCCCCGGCGTACTCGACCCCGGGGCGGCGACACGCATCCTGTGTGTGGTCCGTTCCCGGGAGGCCGGTTCCCTATGCGACCTGGCCATGTGGGCTCGACCAGAGGCGACGGGGAGGCCCCAGACCATCACTCCGGTGGAAAGGGGGCCCCGCACGCCGACATCGAACCCGGCGTCCCAGATCGCGCTACTGAAAGTACAGAAACCAACACCGAACGTCAACTCGAACCACTCGATTACCCGTATGTCCACTCAACCGACCTCACAGACGAACAGTTCCCACCCCAGCCGGGGGACGCGCGTGATGGGGCCGGTGTGCCGGGCCGCCTTCAGCAGGGCGAACAGGCCCTTGTTGCCGTTCCAGAGCAGCCGGGCCTCGTGCCGGGCCGCCGCCGCGTGTTCCGTCCTGATCACAAGGAGAGTCTGCGGCCTGGGACGTACCGGTCGGACCAGGCACTTCACCTCAATGACCTGAGTGGTGGTACTCACCCCGAACCGGGGTGGAGTGCCTGGTCACGGTTCCGTAGGGTCTCCCTGGCCGGGACCCGGCGCGGCCGGTGAGGCTGTCGGTACGTCAACGAACACGGCACGACCAGCACGGATCGACAGGAACGGGAGTCCGGACCACATGAGAGCCCGCATCGCAGGGGTCGCCGCGCACCTGCCCGAGCGCACCCGCACCAGCGCCGAGGTGGAGGCGCTGGTCGAGGCCCGCAGCGCGGGCTTCCGGCCGCTCCCGACGATCGTCCGGCGGATGACCGGCATCGAGACCCGCCATGTCATGGCCGACCACGAGCAGGCGTCCGACCTGGCCGTGGCCGCCGCCCGGCGGGTGCTGGCCGAGCGCGGCCACGGCCCCGACCGGCTGGACCTGCTGATCTTCGGGTCGGCCTCGCAGGACCTGGTCGAACCGGCCACCGCGCACATCGTCGCCGCCAAGCTGGGCGCGACCTGCCCGGTGTTCGACGTCAAGAACGCCTGCAACAGCTTCCTCAACGGGCTCCAGGTCGCCGACGCGCTGATCCGCACCGGGCAGCACGAGCGGGTGCTGGTGTGCACGGGGGAGAGCCCGTCGCGCGCGATCCGCTGGTCGGTGCGGGACCGCGCGCAGTTCGCGGACGCGTTCGCCGGCTACACGCTGTCGGACGGCGGCGCCGCGATGCTCGTCGAGGCCGCCCCCGACGGCGGGATCTTCTACCGCGACTTCACCGCCGTCTCCACCGCCTGGGACGTCGGCACACTGCCCGGCGGAGGGTCGATGCACCCCCGCGACCCCGACCGCTCCTACTTCAGCGGCGACGGCCGCAAACTCAAGGACGCCTTCCTCGGCCACGGCCCCGAGATGTTCGTCACCGCCCTGGAGAAGACCGGGCTGACCTGGGACGACTTCGCCGCCGTGTGCGTGCACCAGGTGACCCTGCCCTACCTGGAGACGCTCCGGTCGGTCCTGGGCATTCCGGAGGACCGGCTCGTGGTGACGCTCCCCGAGCACGGCAACCTCGCCTCCGCGTCCCTGCCGCTGCAGTTCGACACGGCGCTGCGCGCGGGCCGGTGCGGGCCGGGCGACCTGGTCGCGTTCGTCGGGTTGGCGGGCGGCGTCAGCCTCGGCGTCGTGTTCGCCGAACTGTGAACGAGAACGGAGTCGTTCCGATGAACCTGTGGGTCGTGATCCCCGCCTACGACGAGGAGCGCTCGATCGGGGCGACGCTGCGGCGGCTCGCCGAGCAGACCGACCCCGGGTTCACCCTCGTCGTGGTCGACAACGGCAGCACCGACGGCACCGCCGACGCGGTCCGCGCCTTCGCCGCCGCCCACCCGGGCGGCCCGGAGGTGCGGATCGTCACCGAGCCGCAGAAGGGCACCGGCGCCGCCGCCGACACCGGCTTCCGGCACGCCATCACCGCCGGGGCCACCCACGTCGCCCGCACCGACGCCGACTGCCTGCCCGACCCGGGCTGGATCGCGGCGGTGAAGGGGGCGTTCGCGGACGGCCTGGAGTTGGTCAGCGGACCGCTGCGGCCCCGCACCGACGAGTTCGCGCTCAGGTTCTGGGAGCGGCGGCTGCTGCCCGCCGTGATCTCGACCGCCGCGCTGTTCGGCCGGTTCCGGCCGGGCAACCAGGACCCCGCCTACCTCGGGCCGTACGTGATGATGCCGGGCTGCAACCTCGCGATCACCGCCGACCTGTACGAGCGGGCCGGGGGCTTCCCGCGCACCCGCATCGAGGACGTCCACGAGGACCGCGCCCTGGTCAACCGGGTGCGCCGGCTGACCCGCGCGTACGGGCTGCGCAAGGACGTCCTCGTGCACGGCTCGGTGCGGCGGCTGCGCGCCTACGGCCTGGTCGGGACGCTCGGCTGGTACGCCGACCACCGCCACACGCCCGAGATCGTCGACATCCGGATCGGGGACCTGCGATGACGCCTTCCTCGGACGCCTGGGAACGGCGGCTCTACCTGGCCGCGCACCCCGTCGCCTACCCGCTGCTGCGCGGCCTGGCCCGGCGCGGCCCCGTCGTCCGGGTGCCCGGGGTCGGCGTGGTGGTGAACGACGCCGCCCGCGCCCGCGAGGTTTTGATGGACGGCGACACCTTCCGCAAGGACGGGCCCGGCTCGCCCGGCGACCTGTGGACGCCGGTGCTCGGCCCGTCCGTGCTGCTCAACATGGAGGGCGAGGCGCACCGGGTGCTGCGCCGCCGCCTCACCGAGCTGTTCACGCCCTCCTACACCCAGGACCTGTGCGCCCGTGTCCTGGCCGAGCCGCTGGAACGCCTCGCCGACCACCTGGAGCGGGGCGCGGTGGTCGACCTGGTGGACACGATGCGGGTGATGGCGGGCGCCGTGATGAGCGAGGTCATCGGCTTGGAGAGGCGTCCGGGGGACGGCGCGGAGGCCGGCTTCCGGGAGCTGTTCGAGCAGGGCGAGCGGATCGTGTCGATGGTGTCGCTGCGCAGCCGCAGCCTCTCGCCCCGCCAGGTGGAACGGGCCCGCGCCGTGCTCGGCCCGCTCGGCGACATCGCCGCCAAGGCGTACGCGGCGGGCGGGGACTCCACGGTGATGGGCCGGATGCGGGAACTCGGGCTGTCGGAGGAGGAGGCGCGCGGCGCCGCCGGGGCGTTCTTCCTCACCGGGACCGAGACCGTCGCCACGCTCGTGCCGCGCCTGATCGCCCTGCTGCACGACACCGGCCGCCTCGACGTCCCGGCTGCGTCCGGTCCGGCGGCGTCGCCGTCGGCGCTCGACCGGGCGATCGACGAGGCGATGCGCGTGACGACGCCCACGCCCGTCATGCTGCGCAGCGTCCACCGCCGCGTGGACCTGGGCGGGGTGCGGGTGGGGCCGGGCGACCGGATCCTCATCGCCACCTACAACTGCTGCCGCGCGTACGGGCCGTTCGACCCGGACGGGCCGCCGCACCCGCCCGAGCTGCGCCGCCTGTGGTTCGGCGCGGGGCCGCACTTCTGCATCGGCTACCCGCTGGCGATGGCCGAGATCCGCGCGGTCGCCCGGACGGTCCTCGCCGCCGCACCGCTGAAGATCACCGGTCGTGCGGCCGCGCGCCGCGTGCTGATCCCGACCTACGCGCGGCTGACCGTGAGAGCGGAGCGGGCCCGATGATCCTGATCGAGCGGCTCCTGGCGCAGGCCGCCGCGACGCCCGAGGCCGTCGCGCTGGTCGCGGGGGACGGGACGGAGCTGTCCTACGGCGGACTGCGCCGGCAGGTCCTCGCCGTCCGGCACGCCCTCCTCGCCACCGGGCTGGAACCGGGGGACGGGGTGCTGTTCTCCGTACGGCCGTCGCCCGAAGCCCTCGTGCTGGCGCTCGGCGTCGTGGCCGCCCGGGGCGTGGTGGTCTTCGCCGACCCGGGCGCGGGCCCGGAGATGTTCACCGCCCGGCTGCGCCTGGCGCGTCCCCGGTGGTCGGCCGCCGAGTCGTTCCTGTACGCGGCGAGCAGGCTGGGGCCCGTCCGGGCGTACGCGCGGCGCCGCGGCCTGCTGCTCCCCGACCTCGGTGCCCTGGAGGTCCCGGGGGAGGGGCGGATGCGGCACATCTACACGGGACGGTGGCTGCCCGGCGTGCCGCGCGGCGCCCTGTCCCTCGCCAAGATCGTCCAGGGGCCCGCGGAGGAGCCCCCCGATGCCGGGGATCCCGACGCGCCCGCCACCGTCATCTTCACCTCCGGCACCACCGAGAACCCCCGCGCGGTCGTCCATTCGCAGGGTTCGCTCGCCGCCGCGCTCGACCTGTTCCGGGAACGGCTGCCGCTGGGGCCGGGCGACGTCGTCCACACCGACCAGCTCATGCTCGGCCTGCCGACGCTCATCTCGGGGGCGCGCTGGTCGATGCCGCCGCTGTTCTGCTCCCCGGCCGCGTTCGCGCGCCTCCTCAGGGACCGCGGAGCCACCCACACCTTCTGCGTCCCGGTCCACCTCGCCGAGATCCTGGACGCCGCCCCCGAATTCCCGGCCGCCCTGCGCTACGTTCTTCTTGGCGCGGCCCCCGCACCCCCCGCGATCCTGCGCCGCGCCCTGTCCGCAGCCGCCCCCTCAGCCAAGGTCCTTTCCGTCTACGCGATGACCGAGATCCTCCCCGTGGCGATCGCCTCCGCCGAAGAGAAACTGGCCCACACCCGCTCGGGCTCCGACGGGGACCTGCTGGGCGAACCCCTCGTCCCCGCACGCCTCGACGCCTCCGGCGAACTCCACCTGTCCGGGCCCAACCTCTGCCGCGGCTACCTCGGCGACCCGCCCCTCACCGAGCTGCCCACCGGCGACCTGGCCCGCCTCGACGACGGCCGCCTCGTCCTCACCGGCCGGAAGAAGGACATGCTGATCCGGGGGAAGTTCAACCTCTACCCCGGCCTGTACGAGCCGGCCATCGCCGCGCTGGACGGCGTCGCCGAGGCCGCCATCGTGGGCCTGCCCGACCCGGAGACCGGCGACGAGGAGGTCGTCCTGGCCGTCGTCGGCGACACCGACCCCGGCCGCCTGCGCCGCCGGCTCCCCGAGGTCATCGACCACGACGCCCTCCCGGACCGCGTCGTCGTCCTCCCCGCCCTGCCCCGCTCCGGGCGCGGCCGCAAGCTCGACCGGGACCGCCTGCGCGAACTGGTAAGGGAGGCGGCCGTATGAAAGTCGCCGTCACGGGGGCATCCGGATTCGTCGGCGGGGCCGTGTGCCGCGCCCTGGCCGAGCGTGGAATCGAGACGCACGCTTACGGCCGACGCACCGTCGTGGACCGCGCGCACGTGGGCGGCGCGTCCTACCGTTCCTGGGACCTGACCCAAGGGCCCCTCCTGGACGCCCCAGAGGTCAACGCCGTCATCCACTGCGCGGGCAGCGTCAGCGACTGGGGCCGGGCGTCCACCCTCTTCGCCACCAACCTGACCGGCACCAAGAACGCCCTGGCCGCCTTCCCCAAGGCGCGGTTCGTGCACGTCAGCACCGCCAGCGTGTACGACCCGTACAGCCCCACCGTCATGGCCAAGGAGCACGAGGCCCCCGCGCCCCGCTACCTCAACGCCTACGGGGCGTCCAAGGCCGCCGCCGAACGGGCCGTGCTGTCGGTGATGCGGGGCCACGGCAGGGCGCTCTGGCGCGGCCCCAGCCGCCGCGAAGCCCTCATCCTCCGGCCCCACGCCGTCTACGGCCCCGGCGACACCACCCTCCTGCCGCGCGTCCTGTCCTCGGTGCGCGGCCCCGTCCTCACCGCCGTCGGCAGGCCCCGGCAGCGCGTCAGCCTCACCTCCGTCGCCAACCTCGCCCAGGCGTGCCTCCTGGCCGCCTGCGGCCCCGTCGGGACGGGCGTCTACAACATCACCGACGCCGAACCGGTGACGCTCGACGAGGCGTTCCGCGCCCTCCTCGGCGAACGCGGCGTCAAGGCCCGCCCCGTCTACCTGCCCGCCGCGCCCGTCCGGTCCCTGGCCGCCGCCGTCGAGGGCGCCTACCTCCTCGCCCGCCGCCCCCAGCCGCCCACCCTCACCCGGTACGCCATCGGCCACCTCGCCGTCGAACGCACCCTCGACATCACCGCCGCCCGCTCCGTCCTCGGCTACGAGCCCGCCGCCACCACCTTCGCGGGCGCCGCCGCCTGGTAGAGGAGCCGCCCGGCCGGGGAAGGTAGGACGGCATGGAGATCGAACTCACCGGGCGCACCGCCCTCGTCAGCGGCTCCACCCAGGGCATCGGCCGGGCCATCGCCGCCGGGCTCGCCCGCGCCGGAGCCCGCACCGTGATCAACGGCCGGTCCGGGACCGGGGTCGCCGCCGCCGTCGAGGAGCTCACCGCCGAACTGCCCGGCGCCGACCTCACCGGCGTCGCCGCCGACCTCGCCACCGCCGCGGGCGCCCACACCCTGCTGGAACGGGTCCCGGCCGTCGACATCCTGGTCAACAACCTCGGGATCTTCGGCCCGCGGCCCGTCCTGGAGATCGACGACGCCGAATGGCGCCGCTACTTCGAGATCAACGTGCTCTCCGGGGTGCGGCTCACCCGCCAGTACCTGCCCGGCATGATGGAACGCGGCTGGGGCCGGGTCCAGTTCATCGCCAGCGACTCCGCCGTCGTGACGCCCGAGGAGATGGTGCACTACGGCATGACCAAGACCGCGCTGCTCGCCGTCTCCCGCGGCTACGCCAAGGCCGCCGCGGGCACCGGCGTCACCGTCAACACCGTCATGGCCGGGCCCACCCACACCGAGGGCGTGGAGGACTTCGTCGCCGAACTGGTCGGCGCCGGCCTCCCCTGGGACGACGCCCAGCGCCGCTTCATGGCCGAGCACCGCCCCAACTCCCTGCTGCACCGCCTCATCGAGCCCGAGGAGATCGCCAAGATGGTCGTCTACCTCGGCTCCGACCACGCCTCCGCGACCACCGGCGGCGCCGTGCGGGTCGACGGCGGCTACATCGACGCCATCCTGCCCTGACCCACCGGCCGCTCCCAGTCGATCCGGAACCGGTGCTCCTCGCCGAGCGTCCGCTCCGGCGTCATGAACGTCCGCGTCGCGACCGGCATCATCAGCTTCATCATGGCCAGCGCCGCCGGGCCCAGCGTCTTGCTGTTGTTCGTCCGCGCCGCCCGCGCCGCGACCTTCCGCACCCGGCCGCGGCGCAGCCGCTCGTACGCGGCGAACGCGTCGCCGAGATCGGGCAGGTCCCGCACGCACCGGGCCAGCTCCACCGCGCTCTCGGCGGCCAGCGACGCGCCCTGCCCCGAACTGGGCGACGGCGCGTGCACCGAGTCCCCGACCAGCACCATCCGGCCCCGGTGCCAGCGCGGCACGTCCGGCATGATCTGCGTCGTGCCCAGCACGAACAGCCGCTCCGCCGGGGTGCTCTCCACCAGCTCCCGCCCCGGCCGGTCGGCGGCGTAGATCTCCCGCAGCCGCCGCAGCCACTCCTCGTTCGGCACCTCGCGGGCCTGCGCCGACGTCATCGGCTCCCGGTGCGGGACGTTGCCGAACCACGCCGTCGTCCCGTCCGGCTGCACCCAGTAGCCCAGGAAGGCCCGGTCGCCGAACGCGAAGTACGCCGTGTCCGGCTCGGCGTCGACCGCGATGTCGGCCCGCGCGCCCAGGTTCAGCAGCGGCACGTGCTCGGGGCCGGGCGCCTCCCGGTCGATCAGCGTCCGGACCGTCGACCGGATCCCGTCCGCCCCGACCAGCAGGTCACCGGTGGCGGTGCTCCCGTCGGCGAACCGGGCCGTGATCCCGCCGGGCCCCTCCTCGACATCGACCAGCCTTCTGCCGTGCTCGATCCGCACGCCCTCCGCAAGGGCCCTGTCCTGCAGCACCCGATAGAGGTCGTAGCGCCACAGCGCCCGACCGGGCGGGAGCCCGTCCAGGCCCCGCATCACGCCGATCTTCTTGCCCTTGCCGTCCAGCATGACCGAGTGGCTCATCGGCTGCCCGACGCCCCGCACCGCCTCCGCCGCGCCGACCGCCTCCAATGCCGCCAGCCCGTTGGGCGCGAGCGTGAGCTGCCCGCCCACGCCGTCGGCGCCGCCCGCGTACGCCTCGTACACCACGGGCTCCACGCCCGCCCGCTTCAACGCCATCGCCGCGACCGTCCCGGCGATGCCGCCGCCGATGACCAGTGCCGTCCTGTCCGTCATGCTCGGCTCCCGAAGATCCGTTGCCATTCCCGGCCGTACGCCGGGTCCCGGAGCGACTCCACCAGCCGCCCCACGAAGCGGCGCTCGGCGTCGAGCACCTCCAGGCGGTACTCCTCCTCGACCAGGAACACCCAGGCCACCCCCTGCTCGGTGGCCTGCCTGACCTTGCCGCGGATCTCCTCCGCCTGCCCGTCCAGCGCCTCCGCCCGCCGCCCGAGCAGCTCGACCGCCTCGTCCGGCGCGAGCACGCTGAGCAGCGACAGGGCGGCGCCGAACCGGGGGTACTCCTCCTGGGGCTGCGCCACCAGCTCCCGCAACCAGTCGTAGAGCTCCGCCCGGCCCTCGCCGGTGAGCTCGTAGACCGTCCGCTCGGGCCGCTGGGTGTCGCGCACCGTCTCCCGCTCGACGATGAACCCGGCCTTCCGCAGCTGGTTCACGACCATGTAGAGCGAGCCCCGGTTGTACTTGAAGCTGCGCTCCTTGTCGGTCTCCTTGAGGCGCCGCCCCAGCTCGTAGGGATGCATGGGCTCCCAGAGCAGGAACGCCAGCACCGCCAACGCCAGGGGATTGGCCACCCGCCGCTTCTCCATATAGCCAGGATCAACTATCAACCATCGAATAGTCAATCCCAACTATTGCGCCCGCCGCCGTCAGGAGCCGGACCCGTCCCGCCGCGGCGCCCGCCCGTCCAGCACCCTCCGGACCAGCCGCCGGAACTCCGGATCCCGGGAATGCTCGTCGAGGATCTCCAGATTGCGCCGCACCCTCCGCGACAGGCGCGCGCCCTCGCGCGCCCTGTCGATCAGCGGCGGCTCACCGTCCCGGGATTCGCGCATCGGATCACCACTTCGTTCGCGCTTTACAGGGATGGGCTTCGCATGGCGACATGGAGAGGAAAGAGCCCATCGCGAAATGTTATCGATTGGCCACGCTTCGTATTCAAAGCATACGAGAGCTGGTCCGATGTGGTCAACGTGGGGTCAAGACGCGATCCCTGCCGAGGTGGAAGGCCGCATTTTTCCGCCTTATCTAGAAAGAGCTGGCGGTCCGCTCCCGTGGCCTTCCGCCGATCGGAGCGATATTGAGGTGTTGTCGTCGGTAATGGCTTTGCGTGGCGCAGGTTCGGCGGATTCGTCGCCCTTGGTGCCCGCGAGACGGGAGACGGAAGCCGGCGGCCACGGGGCGGGCCCTCGGGCGGCTGCTCGCGGGGACCGGCACCGGGTACGGCGGGCCCCGGCTTCATCGGCGGAACCCGCGGGTGGGGGCGTGCGTCTGTAGCGGAGTTCTGGATGGCGATCTTGGTGTGGAGGGTTTCCATGGGTGACGCGGCGGTGCTCGATCCGGATCGGGTGGTCGAGGCCGCGGCCGATCTGCGCTCCGTGCTGCCCTCGGCGCGGCGGATGTTCGCGGAGAACCCGGCCGGCTGCCGGATGGTGATCGTCTTCGCGCTGCTCGGGCTGGTGCAGGCGCTGCGGGAGGGGAACCCCGGCGAGCGCGAGGCGGCGCTGCGGGAGATCGGCGCGGCGACGTCCGGGTACGAGGAGGACGAGGTCCTGCGCGGCGTGCCCGGGGAGATGCGCCCCTACCGGCTGCGGTCGCAGCGGCGGCTGGCGACGCTGCTGCGGGACGGCGGCGACCTGGACGGGGCGCTGGAGGCGGCGACGGCGGCCCGGGACGAGGCGCTGCTGATCGAGCCGGGACGGCACGGCCTCGGCCTGGACGAGGAGGCCGCGGTCTCCGAGGGGCTGCTCATCTCGGTGCTGGAGCGGGCGGGGCGTACCGAGGAGACGCTGGAGGCGGGCGAGCGGCTGGTGCGGTACGAGGAGGTGCTGACGGCGCGCGACCCCGGCCAGGGGGAGTTGGGGAACGCCTGCCTCGACCACGGGCTGCGGCTGCTGAGCGCGGGTCGTACTGAGGAAGGCGCGGGGCATCTGCGCCGTGCCGTGGAGGCGTACCGGGTGCAGACCGGTGATGAGGTGCGGTTCAACCTGGCGCTGGCGGCGGACCGGCTCGGGGTGACGCTGGCGAGAGGCGGCGAGCCCGAGGAGGGGCTGGCGTTCATGCGGGAGGCCGTGGCGGCGCAGCGGGCCATGGAGTCGCCTGGGCCGGACGAGATCGAGGCGCTGGCCTGGAGCCTGCGGAACATGGCCGTATGCCTGGGCGGTCTCGACCGAGACGACGACGCGGTGGAGTCCGGGCGGGAGTCGTTGGAGCAGTTCCGGCGGCTGGCCGGGCTGGATCCGCGGTGGTTCGACGAGGTCGTTTCCGGGGAGCGGTTGCAGGCGGAGTTCCTGGCCGCGGCGGGGCGCCTGGAGGAGGCGCTGGAGCTGGGCGAACGGTCGATCGCCGAGGAAGGGGAGCGGCTGGCGAAGGATCCGGGGCGCAGCCGGATGTCCCTGGCCGAGTCGCGGATCCGCCAGGGGCTGCGGCTGGAGCGCCTGGGGCGGCCGGACGAGGGCCACCTGAGCGGCGCGATGGAGATCTACCGGCAGGCCGTCGCGGCCGGTCCCGGTGATGGTCTGTACGACGATCTCGTCCGGACGGCCGGAAGGCAGGCGGTGTCCCTGGAAGGGGTGGCCGACCGCTATCGCGGGCGGCCCGAGTACGGGGAGCGCCTTGTGGAGGTGCTCGAAGTGCTGGAGAGGGCGCACGTCCTGGACGGCAACGAGGAGGACGCCGCCCGCGTGCGGGCCGAGAGGCTGTCGTCAGCGCAGGCGTAGGGCGAGGAAGAAGTCGACCCGGTCCTCCAGGCGGGAGAGGTCGCGGCCTGTGAGTTCCTCGATGCGCTGTATGCGGTAGCGGACCGAGTTGACGTGCAGGTGCAGCTGTTCGGCGCAGCGCGTCCAGGAGCCGGAGTGCTGGAGAAAGGTCTCCAGGGTGAGGACGAGGTCGGCTTTGTGCTCCTCGTCGTAGGTGAGGAGGGGGTCCAGCAGGCGCTCCTTGAACATCTGCCTGACGTCGTCGGGGACGCTGGCCAGCAGGAGTACGTGCGTGGCCAGTTCGTCGTGGCCGACCACGCACACCGGGTCGGTGCGGGCGGCGGCCAGGCGCCGCGCGTAGCGGGCCTCCTCCGTCGCGCCGCGCAGTTCTCCGGCGGCCACCGGTTTGCTCACGCCCACGGCGAGTCCGGCGAGTCCGGGGGCGAGGGCGGAGAGGGCGGTGCGCAGGGGGGCGGTCAGGTCGTCCCGGGCAGGGACCAGGGCGATGGCCTCCTCGCCAAGGAGACCTATGAGCGAGTGGTCGGGGAGGATCTCCGCCAGGACGGTGCGCAGTTCCCCTGGGCGAAGGTCGCCGTGTGCGGTGGCGGCCACGGCGGTGAACGGGACGTCCAGGTCCAGGCCGGTGAGCTTGAGGTGGGGCAGGATCTCGTCGTCGCGTGAGGCGACCACCCGGACCAGTTCCTGGGAGAGGCGGCCCTCGGTGCTGAGGCGGTCGTCCAGGCGGGCGCGTTCCAGGGCCACGATCGCGGCGAGCTCGTCGGTGAGGGCGCGGCGCTCGGCGGGCCATTCGGACCAGTCGCCCTCGCAGGCGATGAACCAGTCGGCCACCCGCGAGGTGGTCTCCTCGGCGACGGGGAGGAGCGTGATGTCGGGTCCGGCCTGGTGGCAGGGGAGCCGGTCCGCGGTGAGGAAGGCGCGGGCGAGGGCGGACGGGTCGGTGTCCAGGGGGTGCGGGCCCGCGACCAGGCGACCGGCCGGGGTGAGGACCCAGCAGCGCATGCCCAGGTCGCGGCCGACGAGCTCCAGCACCGGGTCCAGCCCGGTGCCGCGGGTCAGCCCGGCGACCAGGCGGCGGTGCCGGTCCAGGACGGCGCCGAGGTCGGCGGCGCGGGCGGTGGACAGCCGCCGCACGACCTGCTCGGTGATCGTGGCGAACGCCACGTCCTCGGGCACCTGGAACAGCGGGATGTCGTGCCGCTCGCAGGCCGCCGTCAGGTCGGCGGGGATGCGGCCGCGCTCGACGTCCCAGGCGGCCAGGCCGGACACGCCCGAGCGGGCCAAGGCGCGGACGAACACCTCGGAGTCGGCGGGCCCGGACCACCAGACCAGCCCGGTCAGGACCAGTTCGCCGCCGCTGAGGTAGCGGCCGGGGTCGAGCAGGTCGGTGGTGACGACCCAGCGGATCTCGCGGTCGAGGCCGTCCTCGCCCGTGACGGCGCGCAGCCGGAGGTCGGGCATGGCCAGCAGGGCTCGCAGTTTCATGGGGCCTCTCTTGGAGCAATGCACGAAAAGTACCCGTTCGGAGGAGGCGCGGTTCGGAGGTCCTGCGTCTCGACCGGCGCGGGGCGGGCTGTGTGTACTGCTGGTGGAGGGAGGGGGCCGGTGACCTTGGAGGAGTTCGACGCGCTCGCCGCGGCGGACGCGGAGGCCGCGCTGCTGGCGTGCTGCGCCTCGCGCCGCTGGGCGGCGGAGGTGGCGGGCGGGCGGCCGTTCGGCGACCCCGGGAGGCTGCGGTCGGCCGCGTCGGCGGCGCTGGACGGCCTGGAGTGGGCCGATGTCGAGGAGGCGCTGGCCGCGCATCCGCGGATCGGGGAGCGGGCGGCGGGCGCGGGCCGCGAGGCGTCCTGGTCCCGGCGCGAGCAGTCCGGGATGGACGCGGCCGGGCGAGAGGTGCGTGAGGCGCTGGCCGAGGGGAACCGGCGGTACGAGGAGCGCTTCGACCACGTCTTCCTGATCTGCGCGACGGGGCTCGGCGCGGCCGAGATGCTCGCGGCCCTGGAGGAGCGGCTCGGCAACGACGCCGCGGCCGAGCGGGTGATCGTGCGCCGGGAACTGGGCAGGATCATGCGGTTGCGGCTGGACGAACTGCTGGACGGCGCCGCCGCGCGCGGGACGGGGGGTTGATCGGGTGGCCATCGTGCTCGGGCCGAACCGGTACGGGAAGGCGGAGACCCGGGTCGTCCACGTGACCAGGGACGGCGATGTCCATCACCTCCGCGACCTCAACGTGGGGATCTCCCTGTCCGGCGACATGGACGAGGTCCACCTGACCGGCGACAACGCGGCGGTGCTGCCGACCGACTCGCAGAAGAACACCGTGTTCGCCTTCGCCCGGGAGCACGGGATCGGGGAGATCGAGGAGTTCGCGCTGCTGCTGGCCCGGCATTTCACCGCCGCGCAGCCCACGATCCGGCACGCCCGCGTCGAGATCGAGGAGTACTCCTGGTCGCGGATTCCCTCCGGGAGCGGGCACTCGTTCGTCCGGTCGGGGACGGAGGTCCGCACGGCGCTGGTGCACAGCGACGGGCCCGGCGGGGCCGAGTCGGTGGTGTCGGGGTTGAAGGACCTGGTGGTGCTCAATTCGACCGGGAGCGAGTTCCACGGCTTCATCCGGGACGAGTACACGACGCTCCAGCCGACCGACGACCGGGTCCTGGCCACGGAGGTGACCGCGCGCTGGCGCCACCGCGACCCCGGCCGCTCGGAGTACGGGGGCTCGTTCGCGGCGGCCCGCCGCTGCCTGCTGGAGGCGTTCGCCGGGACGCACAGCCTCTCGCTGCAGCAGACGCTGTACGCGATGGGACGCCGCGTCCTGGAGGAGCGGCCGGAGATCTGCGAGGTGCGGCTGACGATGCCCAACAAGCATCACTTCCTCGTCGATCTGGAACCGTTCGGGCTGGACAACGACAACGAGGTCTACTTCGCCGCCGACCGCCCGTACGGGCTGATCGAGGGCACCGTGCTGGACGACGCCGCCCCCGCCGTCCCGGCCGCGTGGACCTGAGACATTCTGGAGACAGGGGAATTCGGATGGACTTCCTGCGGCCCGCGTCCTGGGAGGACGCGCTCGCGGCGAGGGCGGAGCGGCCGGGCGCGCTGCCCGTCCAGGGCGGCACCGACGTGATGGTGGAGCTCAACTTCGCCGCGCGCCGCCCGGACGCGCTGCTGGACCTCACCCGGGTCGGCGGGCTGGCGGACTGGGACACGGCGCCGGACGGCCGGCTGCGGGTCGGCGCCGGCGTCACCTACGCGCGGCTGATCGACGGGCTGGGGGACCGGCTGCCCGGGCTCGCCCAGGCGTCCCGCACGGTCGGGTCGCCGCAGATCCGCAACCGCGGCACGGTCGGCGGCAACCTGGGCGCCGCCTCGCCCGCGGGCGACTCCCATCCGCCGCTGCTGGCCGCCGGAGCCGAGATCGAGGTGGAGTCGGCGGCGCGCGGCGTCCGGATGATCCCGGTCGAGGCGTTCTACGCCGGGGTGAAGCGCTCGGCGCTGGAGCCGGACGAGCTGATCCGCGCGTTCTGGACGGCCCCCGCGTCCGGCCCGCAGTACTTCTCCAAGATCGGGACGCGGAACGCGATGGTGATCGCGGTCTGCTCGTTCGCGATCGCGCTGCGCCCGGAGGAGCGCCGCGTCGGGACGGGCCTCGGCTCGGCGGCGCCCACCCCGCGCCGCGCCGCCGCCGCCGAGGAGTTCCTGAGCGCAGAGCTGGACTGGGACGGCGGCGCGCCCGTCTCCCCGGCCGCCGCGCGGCGCTTCGGCGAGCTGGTCAGGGGGGCCGCCTCGCCCATCGACGACGTGCGCGGCACCGCGGGCTACCGGGAGCACGCGCTGGCGGTCATGGCGCGGCGCACGCTCGCGTGGGCCTGGAACGAGCACACCGGAGCGGCGACCAGGGAGGCGTCCTGATGCGGGTGACGTTCACCGTCAACGGCTCGGAGGAGACCGTCGACGACGTGTGGGAGGGCGAGAGCCTGCTGTACGTGCTGCGCGAGCGGATGGGCCTGCCGGGTTCCAAGAACGCCTGCGAGCAGGGCGAGTGCGGGTCGTGCACGGTGTACCTGGACGGGGTGACGGCGTGCTCGTGCCTGGTGGCCGCCGGGCAGGTGGAGGGCCGTGAGGTCCGCACCGTCGAGGGCCTGGCCGGGCGCGAGGGGCAGGACGGGCTCGACCCCGTGCAGCGGGCGTTCGTGGACGCGGGCGCGGTGCAGTGCGGGTTCTGCACGCCGGGGCTGATCGTCCAGTCGCACGCCCTGATCGACCGGGTGCCGGACCCGTCCGACGCCGAGATCCGCGAGGCGCTCGCGGGGAACCTGTGCCGCTGCACCGGCTACGAGAAGATCCTGGACGCGGTGCGCCTCGCCGCGGAGCGGAGGAGGGGCGCATGAGCGTCGTCATCGAGAACGCCCATGTCGTCACCGTCTCCGGCGCGGAGCACCCGTCCGGGCACATCGTGGTCGACGGCGACCGGATCACCGCGCTCGGCCCTGGCTCCGCCCCCGCCGGCGCGGTGCCCGAGGGCGCGGAACGCGTCGACGCCGCGGGCCACCTCGCCACCCCCGGGCTGGTCAACACCCACCACCACCTCTACCAGTGGGCGAGCCAGGGCCTGGCCACCGACGGCACCCTTTTCGAGTGGCTGACCACGCTCTACAAGCCCTGGTCGAAGATGGACGCGGAGGTCGTCGCGGGCGCGGCGAGCGCCGGGCTGGGCTGGCTGGCCAAGTCGGGCTGCACCACCTCCACCGACCACCACTACGTGTTCCCGAAGGGGCGGGGCGACCTGTTCGCCGCCGAGATCGACGCCGCCGCCGAGCTGGGCATCCGGTTCCATCCGTGCCGGGGTTCCATGGACCGCGGGCAGTCGGAGGGCGGGCTGCCGCCCGACGAGGTGGTCGAGGACCTGGACACGATCCTGGCCGAGACCGAGGCGGCGATCGACCGCCACCACGACCCCTCGCCCGGCTCGATGCTGCGGGTGGCGGTGGCGCCGTGCTCGCCGTTCTCGGTCAGCCGGGAGCTGCTGGTGGAGTCGGCGCGGCTGGCTCGGGAGAAGGGCGTGCGGCTGCACACCCACCTCGCCGAGACGCTCGACGAGGAGGAGCACACCCGCGAGCAGTTCGGGACGACCCCGGCCGAGTACATGGACGATCTCGGCTGGCTCGGCGGCGATGTGTGGCTGGCGCACTGCGTCCACCTGCACGACTCCGACGTCAAGCGGCTGGCGGAGACCGGCACCGGCGTCGCGCACTGCCCCAGCTCCAACGCCCGGCTGGGCGCCGGGATCGCCCGGGTGGCGCATCTGCTGGAGGCGGGCGCGCCGGTCGGGCTGGGCGTGGACGGGGCCGCGTCGGCCGAGCTGGTCCCGCTGGCCGGGGAGGTCCGCCAGGCCATGTACATGCAGCGGGCCCGGTACGGCCCGTCCGCCCTGACCGCCCGCCAGGCGCTGGAGATCGCGACCCTGGGCGGCGCCCGCTGCCTGGGCCGCGCGGACGAGATCGGCTCGCTGGAGCCCGGCAAGCTCGCCGACATCGCGCTGTGGCGGCTGGACGGGCCGGGCGCCGAGTTCTACCCGGCCGTGGACGACCCGGTGGTCGCGTTCGCGTTCGGCCGGACGCCGCCGCTGGCCAGGCTGCTGGTCGGGGGCCGCACCGTGGTGGAGGACGACGCCCTGGTCACCGTCCCGCAGGACGAGGTGGGCCGCCGCGGCGCCGCCGCCCACCGCCGCCTCATGAAGCTCGCCGAAGAGGTGTTGTGATGACCATGGAGACGAGTGAGGCGGCGGTGACGGGGCTCGGCGGCGTGGGGGAGAGCGCGCGGCGGCCGGACGGCACCCTCAAGGTCTCGGGGGAGTTCGCCTACGCCTCCGACCTGTGGATGGACGGGATGCTCTGGGGCGCCACGCTCCGCAGCCCGCACCCCCGCGCGAGGATCCTGTCCATGGACGTCGGCCCGGCGCTGGCGACGCCAGGGGTGCACGCCGTCCTCACCCACGAGGACGTGCCCGGCAGGAAGCTGTACGGCCTGGGCGAGGTGCCCGACCAGCCCGTCCTGGCCGAGGGCGAGGTGCGGCACCAGGGCGAGCCGATCGCGCTCGTCGCCGCCGACCACCCCGAGATCGCCCGGAAGGCGCTGGGGCGGATCGCGATCGGGTGGGAGGTGCTGGAGCCGGTCACCGACCCGCGCGCAGTCGTCGCCGACCCCGAGCGGCACCGGGTGCAGCCGCGCGGCGGCGTCGTCCGCCACCAGCCGGTGCGGGTCGGCGACGTGGACCGCGCGAAGGCCACCGCCCCGGTGGTCGTCTCCGGCGAGTACGAGGTCGGCATCCAGGACCAGGCGTTCCTCGGCCCCGAGTCCGGGCTCGCGGTGCCCGCCGACGACGGCGGGGTCGACCTGTACGTCTCCACGCAGTGGCTGCACGGCGACCTGGAGCAGATCGTGCCCTGCCTGGGCCTGCCCGCGGAGAAGGTCAGGCTGACGCTGGCCGGGGTGGGCGGCGCGTTCGGCGGGCGCGAGGACCTGTCGATGCAGATCCACGCGGGCATGCTCGCGCTGCGCACCGGCCGGCCCGTGAAGATGTCCTACAACCGGCAGGAGTCGTTCTTCGGGCACGTGCACCGGCATCCCGCCCTGATGCGGTACGAGTACGGCGCCACCGTGGACGGGCGGCTGCTGTACGCCGACGTGGAGATCATCCTGGACGGCGGGGCGTACACCTCGTCCACCGGCGCCGTGGTCGGCAACGCGGCCTCGCTCGGCGTCGGCCCGTACGAGATCCCCGACATCCGTATCGAGGCGTACGGCGTCTACACCAACAACCCGCCGTGCGGCGCGATGCGCGGGTTCGGCGCCGTGCAGGCGTGCTTCGCCTACGAGTCGATGATGGACAGGGTCGCCGCGGCCTGCGGGATCGGCCCGCTGGAGGTGCGGCGGCGCAACGCGGTGGGCCAGGGGTCGAGGCTCGCCACCGGGCAGGTGATCGACTCCCCGGCGCCGATGGCGGAGATGCTCGACCGGCTGGAGGCCGTCCCGATGCCGCCGCCGCTGGACCCCTCCGACCTGCGCGACCTGCCCGGCGGCGCGTCCCAGACCACGCACGGCGAGGGCGTGGTGCGGGGCGTCGGCTACGGCATCGGGATCAAGAACATCTGCTTCTCCGAGGGCTTCGACGACCTGTCCACCGCCCGGGTCCGGCTGGAGGTGATCGGCGGCGAGCCGGCCGCGCTGGTGCACACCGCCGCCGCCGAGGTCGGGCAGGGGCTGGTGACGCTGCAGGCGCAGATCGCCCGCACCGAGCTGGGCGTGGAGAGGGTGACCGTGCAGCCCGCCGACGACCGGGTCGGCGACGCCGGGTCCAGCTCGGCCTCGCGCCAGTCGTACATGACCGGCGGCGCGGTGAAGGCGGCGTGCGAGGCGGTGCGGGAGCGGCTGCTCGCCCTGGCCGGACGCCGCCTCGACCGCACCTACGGGGACCTGACCCTGCTGGGCGGCAAGATCGTGTCGCGGTCGGCGGGCGTCGTCGCGTCCATCGAGGAGATCCTCGGGGAGGAGGCCGTCGAGGAGACCCGCGAGTTCCACCACCGGCCCACCGTGGCGATGGACCCGGTCACCGGGCAGGGCGCCAGCCACACCCAGCTCGCGCTGTGCGTGCACCGCGCGGTGGTGGACGTGGACGTGGAGCTGGGCCTGGTCAAGGTGGTGGAGCTGGCCGCCGTCCAGGACGTCGGGAAGATCATGAACCGGCAGGCGCTGGAGGGCCAGATCCACGGCGGCTCAGCCCAGGGTCTCGGGCTGGCGGTGATGGAGGAGATCGTGGTGTCGGGCGGGACGGTCCGGAACCCGTCGTTCACCGACTACCTGATCCCCACCATCCTCGACATGCCGCCGATGAGACTCGACATCCTGGAATATCCCGACCCGAACGCCCCCTACGGGCTGCGCGGCGCCGGGGAGCCGCCCACGCTCTCCTCGACGCCCGCGATCGTCGCGGCCGTGCGCGCCGCCACCGGCAGGCCGCTGACCCGCGTGCCGGTGCGCCCCGAGCACATCGTCCTCGGGGAGGCGGGCCGGTGACCCGGCACGACCTGGTGATCCGCTCCTCGCGGGTCGTGCTGCCCGGCGGGGAGCGCCCGGCGGCGGTGGCCGTCGACGGCGGCCGGATCGCCGCGGTCGGCGGCCGCGGCGACCGTCTGGAGGGCACCACCGAGGTCGACCTGGGCGCCGTCGCGCTGCTGCCCGGCCTGGTCGACACCCACGTCCACATCAACGAGCCGGGCCGCACCGAGTGGGAGGGCTTCGCCACCGCCACCCGCGCCGCCGCGGCCGGGGGCGTCACCACGCTGGTCGACATGCCGCTGAACTCCTTGCCGCCCACCACAGAGCCGCGGGCGCTGGAGGCCAAGCGGGACGCGGCGCGCGGACAGGTGCACGTGGACGTCGGGTTCTGGGGCGGCGCCGTGCCCGGCAACGTGCCGTCCGCCCTGCGCCCGCTGCACGAGGAGGGGGTCTTCGGGTTCAAGTGCTTCACCTCCGACTCGGGCGTCCCGGAGTTCCCGCCGCTCCCGTACGAGCGGATGCGGGAGGCGTTCGCCGAGATCGCCTCGTTCGGCGGCCTGGTCATCGTGCACGCCGAGGACCCGGCCGCCCTGGCGGAGCCCGGCGACGGCGGCTACCCGGCGTTCCTGGCCTCCCGGCCGCCCGGCGCCGAGCGCCGCGCGGTCGAGCAGGTCGTCCGGCTCGTCGAGGAGACCGGAGCGCGGGCCCACATCCTGCACCTGTCGTCCGCCACCTGCCTGGAGCCGCTCGCCGAGGCGCAGGCCCGGGGGCTCCCGGTGACCGCCGAGACCTGTCCCCACTACCTGACCCTGGCCGCGGAGGACGTACCGGCCCCGCACTCCACCGCCTTCAAGTGCTGCCCGCCCATCCGCGATGCCGCCAACCGCGAGGAACTGTGGCGCGGCCTGGACGGCGGCGTCATCTCCTGCGTCGTCACCGACCATTCCCCCTGCACGCCCGAGCTCAAGAAGGGCGACTTCGCGACGGCCTGGGGCGGCGTCTCGTCCCTCCAGCTCGGCCTGTCCGCCGTGTGGACCGCCGCAAGCGCGCGCGGGCACGGCCTCGCCGCAGTGGTCCGCTGGATGGCGGAGGGCCCCGCCGCCCTCGCGGGACTGGACGGACGCAAGGGGCGGATCGAGGCCGGGGCCGACGCCGACCTGGTGGCCTTCGACCCCGACGAGACGTTCGTGGTGGACCCAGCCGGGCTGCGGCACCGCCACCCCGTCACCCCCTACGGCGGGCTCGCGCTCACCGGGGCCGTCCAGACCGCCTGGCTGCGCGGGCAGGTCGTCGACCTCGACGGCCCGCCGCGCGGCGAGCTGCTGCGCCGCCCCGCCACCGAGAAGGGAGAGGCGTGAACGCCGCTGGTTTCGCCTCGCTGCCCGACCTGGCCGTTCGGACGCTCGGCGGCTCGGTCGTCGCCGCCAGCGACGAATCGTTCGCCGACAAGGAGAACCTCCTCAACCCGTGGGCGCCCGCCTTCCAGCCCCAAACGTTCGGCACCAAGGGGCAGGAGTACGACGGCTGGGAGACCGCGCGCCGCCGCCCCGGCGAGGACGGCGCACTGGGGCACGACTGGGCGATCGTCCGGCTCGGGCTGCCCGGCGTGATCCGCGGCGTCGTCATCGACACCGCCTGGTTCAAGGGCAACTTCCCGCCGTACGCGTCCGTGGAGGCGTGCGGTGTGGACGGCCACCCCTCGCCCGCCGAGCTCGCGGCCGCCGACTGGACGGAGATCGTGCCGCCGAGCCCGCTCGGGGGCGACGCCGCGCACGCCTTCGAGGCCGGCGCGGCCCGGCGCTTCACCCACGTCCGGCTCAACATCTTCCCCGACGGCGGCGTCGCCCGGCTGCGCGTGCACGGCGACGTCGTCCCCGACCCCCGGCTGCTGGCGGGGCTGACCGTCGACCTGGCGGCGCTGGAGAACGGCGCGCGGGTGATCGGCTGCTCCGACATGTTCTACTCCGTGCCGGACAACATGCTGTTCCCCGGCACGGCCCGCAACCAGGCCGAGGGCTGGGAGACCGCGCGCCGCCGCGGCCCCGGCAACGACTGGGCGATCATCAGGCTGGCCGCTCCCGGCGTCGTCCGGCTCGCCGAGTTCGACACCACGCACCTGAAGTTCAACGCGCCCGGCCACGTGTCGCTGTCGGGGATCGACGCCCGCACCGGTGACCTCGACGACCCCGGCGCCTGGCGCGAACTGCTCGGGCGCACCCGCGTCCAGCCCGACGGGCGGCACCGCGTCCGCCTCGACACCGCCCCGGACGCCCCGCGCGAGATCACCCACGCGCGCCTGGACATCCACCCGGACGGCGGCCTCACCCGGCTCCGCCTCCTCGGCGACCTGACCGCCGCCGGCGAGCGCCTCCTCACCGACCGCTGGAACGAGCTCACGCCGGCCGGAACGGGGCACCGGGCCCCGCCCCGGCCGGCGTGAGACCGGACCGCCCGCCGCTCAGCCGCCGGCGGGCGGCTCCTCCTCGAGCAGATCGTCGAACTCGCCGTCCTTGACGCCCGCGACGAAGGCGTCCCACTCGGCCTCGGTGAAGTACAGGATCGGGCCGTCGGAGTTCTTGGCGTCGCGCATGACGACCGCCCGCTCCCCGAAGTCCTTGTGCTTCACGGGCACGTCCTTGCCGTCGATGAACTCGATGATGACGCCGTCACTGAGTACCGGCTGCTGCTCGCTCACTGCGCACCCTTTTCCGTCCTGGCACCTGCTTGGCACTCAAGGCTAGTCCGGGCCGCGAACGCCGCGGCGCTCATCGGCGAAGGAGGGATGACCGTCCACCACCGAAAGGCGCACGATGACGCGAATGAGGCCCTCGTGGCAGCGTTGACACGCCTCCCTGACACCCCCGGACGCCGGGACACCGATGCCGCGATCATCGGCCGGTCGCGGCACGAGCCCGAGCTGTTCGCCGCCCTCTTCGACCGCTACCACGCCGCGATCCACGGGTACGCGGCGCGCCGCCTCGGCCCGGCCCTCGCCGACGACGTCGCCGCCGAGACCTTCCTGATCGCCTTCGACCGGCGCGGGGGATACGACCTCGACCGGTCCGACGCGCGGCCCTGGCTGTACGGGATCGCGTCCAACCTGATCGCCCGCCGCCACCGGGCGGAGGTCCGCCAGTACCGGGCGCTGGCCCGGGCCGGGACGGACGAGGTGGCCGAGGGCCACGCCGACCGGGTCGCGGTCCGGATCGACGCGCAGGCCGCCCGGGGCCCGCTCGCCGCCGCGCTGGCCGCGCTCGCCGACGGCGACCGGGACGTGCTGCTGCTGGTCGCCTGGGCGGAACTGACCGTCCAGGAGGCGGCCGAGGCGCTCGGCATCCCGGCGGGCACCGCCCGGTCGCGGCTGCACCGGACCCGCAAGAGGATCCGCGCCGCGCTCGGCGCCACCGCCCACGGAGAGGACAGCGACCGATGAACGACCTCGACGACCTGGAGACCCTGCGCGCCGCCTGGGCCGGAACCGAGCCGCCCTCCGACGAAGCCCGCGCGACGGCCCGAGCGGCCCTCCTCGAACGCGCCGCCGCGGACGCTCCCTCGGCTCCAAGGACCCGGCGCGGGTTCCGCCTGCCCCGGCTGGGCGTACGGCTGGTCGCGGTCGCGGCGCTGGCCGCCGCCATCGCGACCGGCGTGACCGTCCTGCAGAGCTGGGGCGGCGACCGTGCCGTGGTCCCCGGCGTCCCGCCCGCGCCCGCCGCGAGCGCGGCGGAGGCCCTCGACCGTGCCGCCACCGCCGCCGAGCGCCGGCCGTTCACGACGCCCCGTCCGGACCAGTGGGTCTACACGCGCTACAAGAACGTGAAGGTGAAAGAGCGCTGGCCCCTGACCGACTCTGCGGGGAACGATTTCAGCAGCCGCATCGTCGAGGAGCAGTGGGCGCGTGCGGACGGCAGGCGGTCGGCCTACCGCGACGGAGGAAAGCTGCACTTCGTCAACGAGGAGAGGCGCCCGCAGGATGTGTGGCCTCCGTCGGACTACGCGGTGCTGGCCGCGCTGCCGACCGACCCCGATGAGCTACTTGCCCTGGTCTACCGGCACGTCCCGCCCGTGGAGGAGCCACATAGCCGGCCGGGCGTCCGCCTCCTCGGATGCCCACCCGACCCGCGGTCACTCCGGGACGATTACGCGTTCAACGACCTCTTGAGAATGCTGGGGAACGGCATGCCCCCACCGAAGGTGGAGGCCGCGATCTACCGCGCGATGAAGAAGACCCCTGGCGTCCTCGTCACCAAGCACCTGGGCCCCGGCGACGACCAGGCGGAGGTCGGCCTGGGGCGCCACGTCAGCGGGTGGCAGTTCAACGAGGTGCTGTTCGACGCCCGGACCTACCGCTACGTCGGCCAGCGGTCCACCGCGGTCAAGGACCGCCGCGAGGTCATGAAGGCATGCGGAGCCCTCTCCGGCGGCGGGCTCAACATGCGGGTGGTCGGCAGCGGGGTCGTCGACAAGGCGGGGCAGCGCCCCTGAGACCCGGCCCTGAGGTCCCGGTCAGAAGTCGGTGAGGAGGCGGCCCGCGATCGTCTCCAGCCGGACCTGGATCTGCTCCATGGTGGCGTGGCCGCGCAGCATCTCGATCATCTCCATGGTCCAGACGCTGGACAGCGCCCGCGCCACCACGCGGCGCGAGTCGCCCTCGGGCACCTCGGTGCCCGGCCCGGCGGCGGCGCGCAGCAGCATCCCGGTCATCCGGTCGCCGAAGTCGGTCTTGACGTCCGACAGCAGCAGCGAGCGGATCAGCGCCTCGGCCAGCTCGGGCTCGCGCATCAGCCCGCGGGTGGCGCGCATCAGCACCTCCACCGCGCGCAGGGCCGGGCTCTCGGTGCGCGGCGGGCGGCGCTCGATGCTGCCCTCCAGCAGGTCGAGCTCCTCGCTGACCACGGCCACGACCAGGTCCATCTTGGACGGGAAGTAGCGGTAGAGGGTGCCCAGCGCGACCCCGGCGCGCTCGGCGACCGTGCGCATCTGCATCGCCTCGACCCCGCCGCGGGAGGCCAGCGCGGCGGCGGCCTGCACGATGCGCTTGCGCCGCTGGTGCTGGCTGCGCGAGCGCACGCCCTGCTCGGTCGCCGTCGGCTCTGCGGTCACGGTCGTGTTCCCTTCCCCGGGCGAGCGCGCGTACCGCGCTCAGAAGTGGCCCTCGCCCTAGCCTACCGCGCGAGCAAGAACGTGTTATCTGATAGCCCCCTGCCGGCGGGCGGTGAAAGCGTTTCCGGGCAGTCAGTCAACCCTGACATGCGTGGGGAACCAGGGATCTGCCAGGGGTGATCTTAGCTCTGGACACTGACTAGAATCTGTTCTAGTTTTGCGGCCGACGGCAAGGGTCGCGGACGGCGGTCCGGGAGGTGGGGCGCGGTGACGGTGGCGGAACTGCTGCGGGCCCGCGCGGACGACGACCGGCCGGGGCTGCGCTGCGCCGACGACGGCCGGTCCTGGACCTGGCGGGAGGTCGTCGCCGAGTGCGAGGACCGGGCCCTGCGGCTGGCCGCCCGGGCCCGTCCCGACCGCCCGGCGCACGTGGGCGTGCTGCTCGACAACGTCCCCGAGATGGTCTTCCTGCTGGGCGGCGCGGCGCTGTCGGGGGCGGTCCTGGTCGCCCTGAACCCGACCCGGAGCGCCGCCGAGCTCGCCGGGGACGCCGGCCGCGCCGACTGCGACCTGATCGTCACGCAGGCCCGGCACGCGGACCTGGCCGCCGCCGTCGCGGCGGCCGCGACGCACGCGCCGCTCCCGGTGCTCCCCATCGAGAACGCGTCCTACCGCGCGGACCCGCCGCCCCCGCCGACCGCCGCCGCGCCGCCCGGCCCGCCGGACGACGGGACGCTGCTGATGCTGATCTTCACCTCGGGCACGTCCGGACGCCCCCGCGCGGTCCGCGTCACCCACCGCAAGGTGACCGTCCCGGGCGAGAACCTCGCCGGGCGGTTGCTCGGACCCGGCGACGCGGTCTACTGCCCGATGCCGCTGTTCCACTCCGGCGCGGTCATGGCGGCCTACGCGCCCGCGCTCGCCGCCGGCGCCGAGCTGGTGCTGCGCTCCCGGTTCTCCGCCTCCGGGCTGCTGCCGGACGTCCGCGCGCACGGCTGCACCTACCTGCACTACGTCGGCAAGGCGCTGTCGTACGCGCTGGCCACCCCCGAGACCCCCGCCGACCGCGACAACCCGCTGCGGGTCGCGTTCGGGAACGAGGCGGCGCCGCGCGAGCAGCGGGCCTTCGCCGAGCGGTTCGGCTGCGCGGTCGTCGACGCCTACGGCTCCACCGAGACCGCGATCTCGCTCAGCCCCGACCCCGCCGGCCCGCCCGGCTCGCTCGGCCGCCTCGCCGAGGGGGTCAAGGTGCTCGATCCCGAGACCGGCCGCGAGTGCCCGCCCGCCCGCCTCGACGCGTCCGGGCGCCTGCTCAACGGCGAGGAGGCCATCGGCGAGCTGGTCAACACCCGGGGCCTGGGCCTCTTCGACGGCTACTACAACGAGGACGCCCCCGACCGGCTCCGCGACGGGATGTTCTGGAGCGGCGACCACGCCTACGCCGACGCGAACGGTCACGTCTACTTCGCCGGACGGTCCGCCGACCGGATCCGCGTGGACGGCGAGAACTTCGGCGCCGCCCAGGTCGAGCGGGTCCTCGCCGACCTGCCCGGCGCGCGGCGGCTCGCGGTGTACGGGGTGCCGGACGCGGCCTCCGGCGACCAAGTGATGCTCGCCCTCGTCCTGGACACCGCCGCCGGCCCCTTCGACCCCGAGGCGTTCGCCGCCTACCTCCGGGGCCGCGCGGACCTGGGCCCCAAGTGGCCGCCCCGCTACGTCCGGGTCGCGCCGGAGCTGCCCGCCACCGCCTCCAACAAGATCCTCAAACGGTCCCTGGTCCGGGACGGATGGGGCACCGGCGACCCGGTGTGGTGGCGTCCCGGCCGCGACCTCGGCTACCGCCCGATGACCCCGGACGACAAGGCCCGCCTCCGCGCCGAGTTCGAGCGGCGCGGCCGGCTGCACCTGCTGCACGACCTCCTGGAAGGGAGTGGATGAGTGGACTTCAACCTCGACGAGACCCGGCAGGAGCTGCGTGGCTTCGCCACCGGCCTGCTCGGGCGGGAGGCGTCCCGGGAACGGCTGGAGGCGTTCGAGAAGACCGGCGCCGCCTATGACGACGCGCTCTGGAAGGCTCTCGGCCAGGCCGGGCTGCTGGGCGTCTGCCTGCCCGAGGAGGTCGGCGGGGCGGGACTGGGCGCGATCGAGCTGACCGTGGTGCTGCGGGAGATCGGCGCGCACGCCGCGCCCGTCCCGGCGTACGCGTCGCTGGCGCTGGCCGCCGCCCCGGTCGCCGCGCACGGCACCGCGGAGCAGAAGGCCCTGCTCGCGCCACTGAACGACGGCGAGGCGGTCTTCACCGGCGCCTACCGCGAGGTCGGCCCGGCCGGGACGGTCGCGGCGACCGCGCGGCGCGACGGCGACGGGTACGTGCTGGACGGCGTGAAGACGTTCGTCCCGTACGCGGCCGAGGCGTCCCGCATCCTCGTCCCCGCCCGCGTGGACGGCGCCGGCATCGGAGTGTTCCTGGTCGAGCCGTCGGCGGTGGAGCTCACCCCGCAGCCGTCGGCGACCACCGAGCCGCTCTCCCGCATCGCGCTGGGCGGCGTGCGGGTGGACGCGGACGCGCTCCTCGGCGGCACCGCCGACGGCGCGGCCTGGCGCACCTTCCGCCGGTCGGCGGTCGCCGGGGCGGTGGCGCTGTCGTCCGGCGCGATCGAGGCGGCGCTGAACCTCACCACCGAGTACGTCAAGACCCGCGAGCAGTTCGAGCGCCCGCTGGCGCAGTTCCAGGCCGTGACCATGCAGATCGGCGACGTCTACATCGCCAAGCGGGCCCTGGACGTGGCGGTCTGGGCGGGCGCCTGGCGGCTCGCCGAGGGCGCGGAGGACGCCGACGAGGTCCTCGCCATCGCGTCGTACAACGCCTGCGACCCGGTGGTGAAGGCGCTCTACACCTGCCAGCACCTGCACGGCGGGATCGGGCTGGACGTGACCTACCCGCTGCACCGCCACTTCGCCTGGGCCAAGCAGGCCGGGCACCTGCTCGGCGGCGCCGAGGACCAGCTCGACACCCTCGGTGTCCTGATCTCCCAGGAGGCGTGAGTTGTTCATCGATCTGACCGCCGAGCAGAAGAGGCTCCGCGCCGAGCTGCGCGAGTACTTCCGGAACTGCCTGGACGCCGGGCAGCGCGCCGCGATCGCCGGCGACCCGTTCGGCGCCGCGTACATGGAGCACTGCAAGCGGCTCGGCGCGGACGGCATGCTCGGCGTCGCGCTGCCCAAGGAGTACGGCGGCCGCGGCTACGGCCCGATGGAGCAGCAGATCTTCGCCAACGAGATCGCGCGCGCCGAGGTGCCCTACCCGATCATCACGCTGAACTCGGTCGCGCCGACGATCCTGCAGTACGGCTCCGACGCGCACAAGGAGTTCTTCCTGCCCCGGATCCTGGCGGGGGAGTGCCACTTCGCGATCGGCTACAGCGAGCCGGGCGCCGGCACCGACCTGGCCTCGCTGCGCACCAGCGCGGTCCGCGACGGCGACCACTACGTCGTCAACGGCCAGAAGATCTTCACCTCCGGGGGGCACTTCTCCGACTACGTCTGGCTGGCCGCGCGCACCGACCCCGGCGCCAAGAAGCACAAGGGCATCTCGATGCTCATCGTCGACTGCGAGGACCCGGGGTACTCCTGGACGCCGATCGTCACCATGGACGGCCGCCACCACACCAACGCCACCTACTACCAGGACGTGCGGGTGCCGGTGGACATGCTGGTCGGCGAGGAGAACAAGGGCTGGGACCTGATCGTCAACCAGCTCAACCACGAGCGGGTCACGCTCGGCCCGGCGGGCAACATCGGGCACACCTACGACCGGTTCGAGCGGTGGGCCCGTACCGCCAGGGGCCGCGACGGCAGGCCGCTGACCGAGGAGCCGGCGGTGCGCCGCGCGGTCGCGCAGGTGTACGGCTACCTGCGCGTCAACGAGTTCCTGAACTGGCAGGTCGCGGCCAACCAGGACCTGGGCTGGCTGGGCGCCCCGGACGCCTCCGCCACCAAGATCTACGGCTCGGAGCGGATGCAGGACGTGGGCCGGATCGTCGGGGACGTCCTGGCCCGGTTCGGCGACCCCGGCGACCCGGCGACCGCCGAGTTCATGGACCGGCTCGACCACGGCGTCAAGGGCGCGATGGTGCTCACCTTCGGCGGCGGCGTCAACGAGATCCAGCGCGAGCTGATCGCGATGATCGGCCTCGGCCTGCCCCGGGCGCCGCGGTGACGGGCACCACCGGTGAGCCGGGGGAGGACGCCGGCGTCCACGCGCGGCTGACCGCGCTGGCGGCGGAGCTGGCCGCGGCCGGTGAACGGCCCTCGCCGCCCTGCGCCGACCCGGTCAACGAGCCGATGATCCGCAACTGGACGCAGGCGCTCGGCGACCCGGACCCGGCCTGGCACGAGGGCGGGCTCGCGCCCCCCGCCATGATCCAGGTCTGGTCGATGCCCGGGCTGCGCGCCCCGGGCGGTGGCAAGGGCGGCTCGGCCGGGGACCGCGTGCTGCGCCTGCTGGACGAGTCGGGCTTCTCGGGCGTCGTCGCCACCAACTGCGAGCAGACCTACGACCGCTACCTGCGGCACGGCGAGCGGCTGCGCTCCACCATGCGGTTCGGCGGCCTCGACGGGCCGAAGCGGACCGCGATGGGGGAGGGCTACTTCGTCACCTGGCACCAGACCTGGTACGACGAGCGCGACCGGCGCGTGGCGGAGATGCTGTTCCGGGTCCTGAAGTTCAAGCCGCGCAAGCGGGCGGCCGGGCGCGCTCCCGCCAAGGGCGGCACGTACCCCTTCCAGCCCGCGGTCGGGCCGGACACCGCGTTCTTCTGGGACGGCGTCAAGGCCGGCGAGCTGCGTATCCAGCGCTGCGCCGACTGCGGCGCCCTGCGCCACCCGCCCGGCCCGATGTGCCCGTCCTGCCACTCGGTGAAGCGGGACTTCGTCGTGGCGAGCGGGCGCGGCGAGGTGCACAGCTACGTCGTCCACCACCATCCGCCGGTGCCCGGCCGCACGCCGCCGTACGTCGTCGCGGTCGTGGACCTGGAGGAGGGCGTCCGGATCGTCGGCAACGTCAACGGCTGCCCGCCGGAGGACGTGGCGATCGGCATGCCGGTCAAGCTCGCCTTCGAGCGCATGGACGACGAGCTCGTCCTGCCGCAGTGGATCCCCGCCGCCTCGGCCGAGGTCGTGCCGGACGAGGACGGGCCGGAGGGGCCGCCGCCGGTCCTGGAGATCCCGCTGACCCCCACGTTCGTGATCGCGACGGCGCTGGCGACCCGCGACTTCACCCCCGTCCACCACGACACCGCGCTGGCCCGCGCCCAGGGGACCAAGGACATCTTCGTCAACATCCTCACCACCATGGGCCTGGTGCAGCGCGCGGCGCTGGAGGCAGCGCCCGGCGCCGCGCTGGAGCGCGTCCAGGTCAGGCTGGGCGCGCCCGCCTACGCCGGGGACACCCTGCGCCTGTACGCCGAGCGCGCGGACGCGGCCACGGTGCGCGTGCGCGGCGCGGTGTCCCTGGGCGACCACGTCACCGCCACCGTCACGATCAAGGAGGGTGAGTGACTCTCTCCGGCAAGACCGCGATCGCCGGGATCGGCGCCACCGAGTTCTCCAAGGAGTCGGGCCGCTCGGAGCTCCAGCTCGCGGCCGAGGCGTGCCTGGACGCGCTGCGCGACGCGGGCCTGGCCCCCGCCGACGTCGACGGCCTGGTCACCTTCGCCGCCGACGCCAACTCCGAAATCGCCGTCCAGCGCGAGCTGGGCATCGCCGGCCTGCGGTTCTTCTCCCGCGTCGACTACGGCGGCGGCGCCGCGTGCGGGACCGTCGCGCACGCCGCGATGGCCGTGGCGACCGGGCAGGCCGACGTGGTGGTGTGCTACCGGGCGTTCAACGAGCGGTCCGGGCACCGGTTCGGGCAGGCCACCGCGTCCGGCCGGGCCGACTCGACCGGGCTGGAGTTCTCCTGGCACCTGCCGTACGGGTTCGCGACCCCGGCGGCCTGGGTGGCGATGCACGCCCGCCGCTACATGCACGAGTACGGCGCCACCAGCGAGGACTTCGGCCGGGTCGCGGTCGCGATGCGCCGGCACGCCGCCACCAACCCGCGGGCGTGGTTCCACGGCCGTCCGATCACGCTGGAGGAGCACCAGGAGTCCCGCTGGATCGTGGACCCGCTGCACCTGCTGGACTGCTGCCAGGAGTCCGACGGCGGCGTGGCGATCGTGGTGACCTCCGCCGAGCGCGCCCGCGACCTGCCCCGCCCGCCCGTGCTGATCAACGCGGCGGCGCAGGGCACCGGCCCGGACCAGATGATGATGTTCGGCTACTACGGCGGCGACCTGGCGGCGCTGCCCGCGATGGGCAACGTCGGCGCCGACCTGTGGCGCCGCTCGGGCCTGACGCCCGCCGACGTGCAGACCGCGATCCTGTACGACCACTTCACGCCGTTCGTCCTGGTGCAGCTGGAGGAGCTGGGCTTCTGCGGGCGCGGCGAGGCGGCCGGCTTCGTCCGGGACGGCGGGATCGAGCTCGGCGGCCGGCTGCCGGTCAACCCCAACGGCGGCCAGCTCGGCGAGGCCTACATCCACGGCATGAACGGGATCGCCGAGGGGGTCCGGCAGGTGCGCGGCACCTCGGTCAACCAGGTCCCGGACGTGCGGAACGTCCTGGTCACCGCCGGGACCGGCGTCCCCACCAGCGGGCTGGTCCTGGGCGCGGCCTGACCCCGCCCGCGCCGGTCAGCGTTCCGTGGGGTAGTTGACGCCCTCCTCCAGGAGCTGGAACGCGGCGTCCGCCGCCTCCGAGAGGGTGCTGTAGCCCAGGGTGCCCGTGGCGACGGCCTCGGCGGCGGCGTGGAAGGCGGCGATGACCGTGGAGGCGACCACGTGCGGGCGCAGGTCGCCGGCCGGGTCGACGCCCATCCGGTCCGCGATCGCGCGGGTGATCAGGACCTGCTTCTTCTGCGCGTGCTCCAGGCTGCCGGCCAGCAGGGTGTCGCTGTCGGCGGTCAGCGTCATCATGCACTCGAAGCGGTCGGCGCTGAAGCCCAGCTCGCCGCGCTCGCAGGCGACCGCGATGCCCACCACGGCGCGGCGCACCGCCGTCATGATCGGTTCGTCGGCGGGCCGGTCGTTCAGCGCCGCGAGCATGGCGGCGTGCTGCTCCTCCTGGAACGTGAGGGCCACGTCCTCCTTGGAGGCGAAGTAGCGGAAGAAGGTCCGCGACGACACGTCCACCGCGTCGGCGATCTCCTCCACGGTGGTGGCGTCGAAGCCCTTCTCGGCGAAGAGCCGGAACGCGGCGTCGACCAGCGCCTTCCGGGTGCGCTGCTTCTTGCGTTCGCGCCGCCCCGCGGGGTGGGTGCCGGGACCCGCGGGGTGGGCCTCGGGGACGGTCGCGGTCATGGGCGAAGTGTAACCAGCGGGCGACCCGCTGCCAATCGCCGTCCGGTGTCGATTGGCAGAACGTGAAGCATGTCTCTCAATGACTCTCGCCAGTTGACGACAACTGTCATGCCATGACACTTTTGCTCCGTACGAGCCGTACGAGCCGTACGACTTCCCGTCGCCTTCGTCCGTCCTTGGAGGACGTTCCATGTCGCAACCGCCCGGGGCCGGCGTCGCCGTGCCCGGCCCCCCGCTCCACCACGACACGCCACCGGTCCGGCCCGCACGCCGCGGCGGCCGGGCCGGCCACGGCCATCCCTGGCTCACCCTCCTCGCCGTGGCGCTCGGCGTGATGATGGTCGGCCTGGACGCCACCGTCGTGTCCATCGCCAACCCCGCCATCGCCCGCGACCTCGGCGCCGACCTGTCCGGCCTGCAGTGGGTGACCAACGCCTACCTGCTCACCATCGCGGTCACGCTGATCCCGGCCGGCAAGATCGCCGACCGGTTCGGCCGGCGCCGCACCTTCCTCGCGGGGGTGGTCGGCTTCGCCGTCTCCTCGGTGCTGATCGGCCTGTCCGGCGGGCTCGGCGCGGTGATCTTCTGGCGGGTGGTGCAGGGCTTCGCGGGGGCGCTCCTGCAGCCGGCCAGCCTGGCCATCCTGCGCAACACCTTCCCGGCCGAACGGCTCAACACCGCCATCGGCGTCTGGGGCGGCACCGTCGGCGTGTCCATCGCGGGCGGCCCCATCGTCGCCGGGCTCCTGGTCGAGAACGTCACCTGGGAGTCGGTCTTCTTCCTCAACGCCCCGCTCGGCCTGATCGCGCTGGCCGTCGGCCTGTGGGTGATCCGCGAGTCCCGGGACGAGGAGGCCGCCGGATCGTTCGACCTGCCCGGCGTCGTGCTGCTCAGCGGCGGGCTGTTCGCCCTGGTCTGGGGGCTCATCAAGGCGGGCGAGGACGGCTTCGGCGACACCGTCCCGCTGGTCTCCTTCGGCGCCGCCGTCGTGCTGGGCGCGCTCTTCGTCCTCAACGAGCTGCGCGCCGAGCGCCCGCTGCTCCCGATGAGCCTGTTCCGCTCGGTGTCCCTCTCGGCGGCGACCGGGCTGATCGTGCTCGGCTTCTTCACCATGTTCGGGACGATCTTCTTCCTGACCCTCTACCTCCAGCAGGTGCACGGCATGAGCCCGGTGGACGCGGGCGTGCGGCTGCTGCCGATGACCGCCATGTTCATCGTCGCCTCACCCCTCGCGGGCGTCCTGACCAGCCGGTTCGGCCCCCGGGCGCCGCTGTCGCTGGGAATGGCCTTCACCGCCGCCGCGATGTTCGGCCTCTCCCGGGTCGGGGCGGAGGCGCCCTACGCCCAGCTGTGGCCGTGGTTCGTGCTGGTCGGGCTGGCGTTCGGGTTCGTGATGGTCGGCGGCACCGAGGCCATCGTCGGCAACGCCCCGCCGCAGCTCGCGGGCGTCGCGGGCGGCCTCCAGCAGACGGCGGCGCAGGTCGGCGGCGTGCTCGGCACCGCCGTCCTCGGCACGATCCTGTCCACCCGCGTCGGTGACGTCCTCGTCGGCCGCCTCACCGAGGCCGGGGTCCCGGCGTCGTCCGCCGGGCAGCTCCAGGGGGCGGGCGGCCTGGTCTCCCAGGGGGTGGCGCCCGTACCACCGGGGACGCCCGCGCCCGCGGCCGAGGCGATCACCACCGGCAGCCATCTGGCGTTCATGGACGGCTTCCAGTCGGCGCTGTCCGTGGCGGGCGCGGTCGCCCTGGTCGCGATCCTGGCCGCCCTGCTCGTCCGCCGGGGGCAGTCCCCGGTCGAGGGCGCCGCCGCCCTCTGACGCGCCGTCGTCCGACCCTGCCGCGTCCGGCCCGTGTTACCGGGGAGGCAGCGAAACACTCCTGGGGCGTCATAGACTGCCGCGCGATCGGAGGTCGCAGGCCGCGTAGGAGGGTCTTGACCTCCTCCCCCTCGTGAACGAGGGGGATTCCAACCCGTGGCCTCAGGAGAGGAGGACAGGTTGAGGTTCGCGGTTCGTCCGCTCCGGTACCCCGGGGCGTCCCCGCGCAGCGACGGCCGGTCCGGCCGCCGTGCCCGCGAGCGTGCAGAGGAGTCTGGTCTCGTGGGCGATGTTGCGTGCCGCGTTCACGTCGGCGTTGCAGGCGAAGCCGCAGGACCGGCACCGGAAACGCGCTTGGCTCTCACGCGCCTGCGGGTCGATGGTCCTGCACGCCGAGCAGCGCTGCGAGGTGTACGCGGGATCGATCTTGTACACGCGGCCGGGCGCCTTGTGCTCCAGCCGCTCGACCAGCATGGCCCATCCGCTGGCCAGGATGCCCCGGTTCAACCCGGCCTTGGCGGCGACGTTGCGTCCTGGCCGCTGGAGGGTGCCTTTGGCGGAGCGGGTCATGCCTCGGATGTTGAGGTCCTCGACGCCGATCGCGTCGAACTGGCGGGCCAGCGTGGTGGAGGTCTGCTCGACCCAGTTCTTGCGGCGGTCGGTTTGGCGGGCTTTGAGCCGGGCGAGCGCGGCCTTGAGCCTTGCGCGGCGGCGGGAGCCGCGCCGGGCGCGCCCCAGCTTGCGGGCCAGCAACTTCCGGCGCCGCGTCTCCCCGGGTATGAGGCCGGGGACCTTGAGCAGGGCCCCGGTGGACAGGGCGGCGCTGACGGTGACGCCCCGGTCCACCCCGATCACGGTTCCTTCGCCGGGGCCGGGGACCGGGGGCGGGACGTGCGCGAACGCCACATGCCAGCGCCCGGCCCGATCACGGGTCACCCGGTAGGACTTCACACCTGGGGGTACCGGCCGCGACAGGCGGAACCGCACCCACCCGCACTTGGGCACCAGCACCGCACCCCACCTGCGCGACAACCGCTCGACCTGGTGGGGTTTGACGCCGACCTGCCGGAACCCCTCATGGACGCCTTGCTTGCGCCAGGTGGGGCGGCGGTGGGTGCCGGCGAAGAAGTTGCCCATCGCCTGCGCGAAGTCACGCAGCGCCTGCTGCTGCACGGTCTGCGACCCGGCCTGCAACCAGTCGAATTCGGCGCGGGCCGCGGTGAGCTGCCGGGACTGCTCGTTGTAGCCGGGTGCCCTGCCCCGGTGCGGGGACCAGAAGCTGTGTTGCTCGACGGCGAGGTTCCACACGTACCGGGCGTGCGCGCAATGCCCGAGCAAGGCGGTGTGCTGCTCGGGCGTGGGGTCCATGCGGTAACGCGGCACGGGGCGAGCCTAGCGTGCACGCTCGAACACAGGGGCGAAACGTGCTGCCTCGTGCCTGCTCAACCAACACTCGCCCCCGGAGCAAGTCTCCTTCCCCTGCCTTGCTCCCCCGGGGGGCCGATTCCTCCCCGGCCTCAAGTCAAGGCCGGGGTTTCCTCGGAGGTCATTTGATGATGGGCAAGCACAGCAAGCCGCCCACGCGCACATGCCCCGGCTGCAAGGGTTCGGGCGTCCACAGAGGCCAGACCTGCGGTGTCTGCCGGGGCGAAGGAATGATCTGACGTGACGACGTATCCTCCGGACGGCTGCACGTTCGAGGTCATCTACACCCTCGGGCGGCGGGGGATGGGGCGGGAGTCGTTTCCCGACGTGTACGCCCTGGGACGCTGGTTCAAGGAGATGGAACGGCGCGGGGCGCTGGCCCCCGAGGAGTTCAGCACCCCCGACGAGGACGGCCGCAACGGCTACCGCATCGTCTGCGTGACCGACAGCGAGCGCGTCGCCATCAGCTACTTCCACCCGCGCCTGGTCATGGGGCGGATCGAGGGCGCCGCCCACGCGGCCGCCGCCGAGTAGGGGCGACCGCCGGTCGTCAGCCGGTGGTCGTCGGGCTGGGAGCCGGGTTCGAGGTCGGGCTCGGGCCCGGCTCGGGGCCCTCGTCCGGCGGCGGGTCCGACGGGGGCTGGGACGGGTCGGGCGGGTCCGACGGGGCCGGCGAGTCCGGGGGCGTGGACGGCTCCTCGGGAGCGTCCGGGCCGGTCGGGGACGGGTCCTGCGGTGCGGGCGAGTCCTGCGGCGGCGCCGTCGTCTCGTCGGGCTTCGAGGTCTCGGGCTTGGAGGGCGCGGGGGCGGCGGGCGCGGCACCCGTGCCGCCGCCTGAGCCGGTTCCCTGCGGGGCGGTCGAGGTGGGTCGCTGGTCCTGGGTCGCCGGGCTGGGCTCCGGGGCGGTGCCCTTGCGGTTGCCGCGCTCCGGGGTCGCGCCGCCGGAGCCGGTGAGGAGCCCGGTCGGCTCGGCCGTCCCGGTCGGGCTGTTCCCGGCGGACGGCGCGATCGCGCCGACGCCGTCGCTCTTGGCCGACGGCCACGAGACCAGCAGGCCGACGGCCGCCGCCACCGACGCGGCCATGCCCGCCATGGCGCCGGCACCCCTGATCCCCTTGCGGCGGCCGGCGCGGTCGCGGCCCGTGCGGCCGCGGCCCGGGGGCGCGGCCACCTCGGACCCGATCACCACCAGCGGGCTGGGCGAGGTGATCTCGGTGAGCGGGCGGGTGGCGGTGGCGTCGCACGCCTCCAGGACCCGGTCGCGCAGCCAGGACGGCGGCCGGGCGGGCGCCCGGCGGGCCAGCAGGTGCGGCAGCCGGCCCTTCTCGAACGCGGTGATGACGTCCCGGTGGTCCCCGGGGGCGCCGCGCATGAGCTGGTCCACCACGGCGCGCTCCAGCCGGGTCCGCGCGGCGTGCAGCAGCCCGCGGGCGGTGTCGGGCGCGATGCCGAGGACCCGGGCGATGTCGGGCACCTCCAGCCACTCGCCGGCGTCCAGCAGCAGCGCCTCGCGGTGGTCGGGGCGCAGCGCGCCGACGGCGCGCAGCAGCGGGTCGGCGGCGACCGGCCGGCCGGTGAGTCCGGGCGCGGCGGCGGGGGCGGGACCGGAAACGGCGCCGAAGACGGGCCGGATCGTCCCGGCGAAGGCGTCGCGCTCGGCGCACGCCGATCGTGACAGTGCGTAGAGCCAGAGGACGATGTCGCCGCGCGGCGGGTGCCGTACCGCCGCGACGAAGGCGTCCTGGACCGCGTCCGCCGCGCCCTCGTCACCGAGCAGTGACCAGCAGTGAGCCAGCAGGCGATCGGCGTGCGCGTCGTAGAGGGTTCCCAGGTCCCCGCGCATGTGTCCTCCGTCGTGTGCCGATCCGGGCGTCGTCCGCGGCCGAACGGACCGGTCGGGAGGGGGACTCTAGCGCACGGGGGTTAAGTCTGAGAAGTCCGTGACTGTCCGGGCGTGTCGGGTCTTACGGAGAGTAATGATTCATCTCACGTATGCCAGGTTCACTGAGATTTCCGGAAGATTCTGGTGATCGGTTGATTGGTGATGCGGTTCAGCCGGGAAGGTCTCGAACTCGCCATCGGAATATCGGAGTGAGGGGGAGTTCATGGCCGGACTCACCGTCGACGAGGTCTACCGGTACATCCGCGGGGTCTGCTTCAAGAACGGCCCGCCCGGCACCGTGGGAGCGGAGACCGAGTGGTTCGTCCTCGACGCCGCCGCCCCCGGCGCCACCGTGCCGGCCGCGCGGCCGCAGGCCCTGCTGGAGGCGGCGGGACCGCTTCCGCACGACTCCAAGATCACCTACGAGCCGGGCGGGCAGCTCGAGCTCAGTTCGCTCCCGTTCCCGGGGCCGGCCCGGCTGCACCGTGCGCTGGCCGCCGACCTGGACCATGTCCGCGCCGCGCTGGCCGGGGGAGGGCTCGTCCTGGCCGGGCACGGCGTCGACCCCGTGCGGCCGCCGCACTTCCAGGCCGAGCATCCCCGCTACCGGTCCATGCGCAGCTACTTCGACTCCGGCGGGTTCGCCGACGCCGGGGCGGCCATGATGTGCTCGACCGCCTCGGTCCAGGTGTGCCTGGACATCGGCGCCGACGCCGCCGACGCCGCCCGGCGGTGGCGGCTCGCGCACGCGCTCGGCCCCGTCCTGGTCTCGGCGTTCGCCAACTCGCCGCTGCGCGGAGGGCGCCGCACCGGGCTGCGCTCGACGCGGCAGGCGGTCTGGACGGCGCTGGACCCCTGCAGGACGCTTCCGGTCCACGCCGTGCCTGGACCGGGCGCCTCCGACGGGGAGGACCCCTGGGAGTCCTGGACGCGCTACGCCCTGGACGCCCGCGTGATGGCGCTGCGCACCGAGGCGGGCGACTGGGTGGCCGATCCCGGCATGACCTTCGGGGAGTGGGTGGCCGAAGGCGAGCCGGGGCTGGAGGATCTCGGCTACCACCTGTCCACCCTGTTCCCGCCGGTCAGACCGCGCGGCTGGCTCGAACTGCGCATGATCGACGCGCTGCCCGACCCGTACTGGCCGGTCCCGGTCGCGGTCGCCGCCGCGCTCCTGGACGACCCGCGGGCCTCGGCGGAGGCGGAGGCCGCCACCGAACCGGTCGCCTCCCTCTGGGAGGAGGCCGCGCGCTGCGGGCCCGACAGCCCCGCGCTGGCCGAGGCCGCGCGGCAGTGCTTCGCCGCCGCGCTGGAGGCGCTGCCGAGGATGGGCGCCGCCGAGCTCGTCCCGGTGGTGGAGGAGTACGCCCGGCGGTACGTGGACCGGGGCCGCTGCCCCGCCGACGACTTCCCGACCGACTTCGCTAGCCCGGGGGCGGAGGCAGAGTGTGACCTGCCCGAGGAGACGGAGAGACTGACATGGCCGCGATGAGCGCCCCCGGATCGCCGGGCGGGCTGAGAGCGGCGCCGGGCTCGCTGGACGAGCCCGCGCTGAAGGAGCTGATCGCCGCCGAGCTGGGCGCGGTCCGGGACCGCAGCCTGGGCCTGACCACCGGGGCCCTGGACGCCGCCGAGCTGACCGCGCAGGTGTCGCCGCTGATGTCCCCGCTGGTCTGGGACCTGGCGCACGTCGGCAACTACGAGGAGCTGTGGCTGCTGAGGGCCGCCGCCGGAGTGGAGGCGATGCGGCCGGAGATCGACGACCTGTACGACGCGTTCGAGCACCCCCGCGCGGAACGGCCGCGCCTGCCGCTGCTCCAGCCCGAGGAGGCACGCGCCTACATCGCGACGGTCCGTTCCAAGGTGCTGGACTCTTTGGACTCGGTCCGCTTCGACAAGGGCGACCCCCTCACCAGGGGCGGGTTCGTGTACGGGATGGTCGTCCAGCACGAGCACATGCACGACGAGACCATGCTCGCCACGCACCAGCTCCGCAAAGGGGCCCCGGCCCTGCTCGACCCGCCCGGCGCCTTGCTGGACGCCCACGCCCCTGGCGCGGCCGGCGAAGTCCTCATCGAGGCGGGCCCCTTCGAGATGGGCACCTCGGACGACCCCTGGGCCTACGACAACGAGCGTCCGGGCCACATCGTGGACCTGCCCGCCTACTACATCGACACCGAGCCGGTGACCAACGCCGACTACATCGCGTTCATCGAGGCGGGCGGGTACGACGACCCGCGCCACTGGCATCCCAAGGGATGGGAGTGGCGCTCCGAGAGCGGCAAGCGCGCGCCCGGGTTCTGGTCGCGCGACGGGGGCGGGCCGTGGCTGCGGCGGCGCTTCGGCCGTACCGAGCCGCTCCCGCTCGACGAGCCGGTGCAGCACGTGTGCTGGTACGAGGCGGACGCCTACGCGCGGTGGGCGGGCAAGCGCCTCCCCACCGAAGCCGAGTGGGAGAAGGCCGCGCGCTGGGACCCGGCCGCGGGCCGCTCCCGCCGCTACCCGTGGGGCGACGTGTACGAGGAGGGCCGCGCCAACCTCGGGCAGCGACTGCTGCGTCCCGCCGAGGCCGGGTCGTACGAGTCGGGGGCGTCCGCGTACGGGGTGCGCCGCCTCGTGGGGGACGTCTGGGAATGGACGTCCTCCGACTTCCACGGCTACCCGGGCTTCCGGTCGTTCCCCTACAAGGAGTACTCGGAGGTGTTCTTCGGGCCCGACTACAAGGTGCTGAGGGGCGGTTCCTGGGCGACCCACCCGCTGGCCGTGCGCGGCACGTTCCGCAACTGGGACTACCCCATCCGGCGGCAGATCTTCGCCGGCTTCCGCTGCGCCCGCACCGCCGGGGCCGCCTGATGTGCCGTCACCTCGGATACCTGGGGCCGGCCCGCACGCTCGCCTCCCTCATCTACGAGGGGGAGTACTCGCTGGAGCACCAGTCGTACGCGCCCCGCATGACCCAGGGCAACCTCCTCAACGCCGACGGGTTCGGCGCGGGCTGGTACCACGGGGACGGCGGCCGCGCGGTGCGGTTCCGGCGGGCGCAGCCGATCTGGGCCGACCCCTCGTTCCGCGAGATCGCCGAGGTCACCGAGACCACCTGCGCGGTCGCGGCGATCCGCTCCGCCACCGTCGGGTTCCCGGTGGACGAGTCGTGCGCCCAGCCGTTCCGCGCCGCCGCCGGCGGGCGGGGCCGCTTCTTCAGCCACAACGGGAAGATCGAGGGGTTCGCGGGGATCGAGGGCAAGCTGCGCGAGCTGGCCGGGGACGTCGCCGCCGTCCCCGACGCGCGGGCGCCGGTCGACTCGGCCCTGCTGTTCGCCCTGGCCGCGCGGCTGTGGCGGGACGGCCGCACGCTCGGCGACGGCCTCGCCGAGACCGTCCGCGAGGCCGCGGCCCTGTCGCCCGGCCGCTACAACCTGCTCGCCGCCGACGGCACGGCGCTGGCCGCCACCACCTGGGGCGACTCGCTGTTCGTCCGGGAGCGCGGCCACACCGCCTGGCGGGTCGAGCAGGCCACCGGGGCGCCGGTGAAGGACCGGCCCCGGCTCCGGGAGGTGTGGATCTCCTCCGAGCCGCTCGACGACGACCCCGGTTGGCGGCCCGTGCCCGAACGCTCGCTCGTCACCGCAGACCTGGCGTCCGGCGTGCACGTCACCCCGCTGTGACGCCGTCCCTACCGAAGGAGGCTCCGTGGACCGGTTCCTGACCGCCGACGACCTTGCCAAGACGCTCCGCCAGGACGTACGGGAGGGCCTGGAGGCCACCCCGAAGACCCTGCCGCCCAAATGGTTCTACGACGAACGGGGCAGCGAACTCTTCGAGGAGATCACCAGGCTGGAGGAGTACTACCCGACCCGCCGCGAACGCGAGATCCTCATCGCCCGCGCCCCGGAGATCGCCGCCGCCACCGGCGCCCGGACGCTGCTGGAGCTGGGCGCCGGATCGGGCGAGAAGACCCGGCTCCTCCTGAACGCCCTGAACGGCACGCTGCGCTCGTACGTGCCGGTGGACGTCAGCGGCGACTTCCTGGAGGAGGCGGCGGCCCGGATCGCCGCCGACCATCCCGGACTGGAGGTGCGGACCGTCGTCGCCGACTACGAGCAGCACCTGCACCTGCTGCCCGCGGGCGAGCGGCGGCTGGTGGCCTTCCTCGGCGGCACGATCGGCAACATGCCGCCCGCCGACCGCCTCGGCTTCCTGACCGGGCTGCGCGCCACGATGGGCCCCGGGGACGCGCTGCTGCTGGGCGCCGACCTGGTCAAGGACGAGGCACGGCTGGTCGCCGCCTACGACGACGCGGCCGGGATCACCGCCGAGTTCAACCGCAACGTGCTGCACGTGATCAACCGTGAGCTGGACGCCGGCTTCGACCCGTCGGCCTTCGAGCACGTGGCCGTGTGGAAGGAGGCAGAGGAGTGGATCGAGATGCGGCTCCGCTCCACCCGCGACCAGACCGTCCGGATCGGCGGCCTGGACCTGGAGATCGCGTTCGCGGCGGGCGAGGAGATGCGCACCGAGATCTCCGCCAAGTTCCGCCGGGACCGCCTGGAGGCCGAACTCGGCAGGGCCGGCCTGGCACTGGCCGGATTCTGGACCGACGAGTCGGGCGACTTCTCCCTCAGCCTCGCCCGCCCCGCCGCCTAGCCGGTCACGACTGCGCGGGGTGCGCCAGCCCCAGCCGCTTGAGGCTCTCGACCAGGCGGGTCGCCAGGTAACGGTGGCCCTCCTGGTTGGGATGCGTCCCGTCCCGCTGGATGAGCCGCGCGGCGTTGCCGGTGCCGTGCGCGCGGTTCCCGGTGATCCACTGCTCGGCGATCGGATCGATGAACGGCATCCCGAGCTGCTGGGCCACCTGGCGCAGCGCGTCCCGCACCGCCAGCGCCCCCTGCGGCGGGGACTGGTTGCCCCAGATCGGCCCGAGCACCGCGATCCGCGAGTCGGGCCACCGCCCGCGGGCCCGTTCGAGCAACTCGTGCGCCGCCGCGCCCACCTCCTGCGGCGGGTACGACCAGTCGTTGTGGCCACCCGAGACGATCAGCAGATCGGGCGCGGGCCGCCAGCCGAGCTGGCTCTCGTACAGCGTGCCGAACGTCCGCCGCACATGGCTGCCCGCGATGAACCCGGTACCGCCCTGCCCCGCCAGGACGGGCTGCCACCCCAGCAACCGCGCGGTCGCGGCCGCGTAGGTGTACTCGGGGAAGCTGCCGCGCTCGCCGACCGTGTAACTGTCGCCCAGGAACATCACCAGGGGCGTGGACGAGGCGACGGGACTGGTGCTGGCCGCCGCCGGACTGGAGTTCTGCGCCGGCTCGTCGCCGAACGCGCCGCACCCGGTGGCCGGGAAGGAGGCGAGGCACAGCGCAAGGAGCGCCGCGCCGCGACGGGCGCGGCGAGAGGTCATGGGGGGACCACCGGTCTTCCGTGAGGAGGGGTGTCGTCCCGATTTTAGAAGAATCCGTGGCCGCGTGCGCACACTACGTTTCATTGTGGGGGGACGACCCCGCCTGCCCGTCCCTCCACTCCGCCGGCGTTCCGCTCCGGGCCGGACAGTTGCGGCGGTCGCTCCTCCGCTGAACCTGTGCTCATACCCTCTTGTCGCTCGGGCATGCGTCCTACACCTGGCGTTCACCGGGGGCTCATTCCGGGGTCCCTGGTCGGCCACCCGGTGACGCGAGGGTCTCGCGGGTGACACGACACGACCGCCGCCTGCGCGAACTGGATCTGCTGCGCTTCCTGGCGGCCATGGCGGTGGTGCTCTTCCACTTCACCGGGTTCAAGGGCGCCGGGCCGTGGCCGGAGCCCTCGCTGGAGCTGTTCCCGGGGGCGGGGGCGATCACCCGGTACGGGTACCTGGGCGTCGACCTGTTCTTCATGATCAGCGGGTTCGTGATCCTGATGAGCGCGTGGGGGCGCAGCCCGGGCGAGTTCGGGATCTCCCGGGTGGTGCGGCTGATGCCCGCCTACTGGGCCGGGGTGCTGATCGGGCTGGTCATCTACCTCGGGTTCCGGCTGGGCAACGGGGTGCCGGGCCTGGTGCTGCCCAACCTGTCGATGCTGCAGGCGGGGCTCGGGCTGAAGAACATCGACGCGGTGTTCTGGACGCTCTGGGTGGAACTGCACTTCTACGTGCTGATCGGCGCGCTGGCCGCGATCAGGATCACCTACCGCAGCTGCCTGGTGTTCATGGCGGTCTGGACGCTCGCCGGAGTGTTCGCCGACGAGGCTGGCAACAAGTTCCTCCAGGTCATGCTGATGCCGACGTGGAGCCCGTACTTCGTTGCGGGCATGGCGCTGTTCCTGATGTACAAGTTCGGTCCGACGCTGCTGCTGTGGGGGTACGTCGGCGTGTCCTGGCTGCTGGCCGTGCACTGGAGCGCGTGGCGGACCGGGCACGTGTTCACGACGGCGAACGAGAACGTGGTCGCGGTGGCCGTCACGCTCATCTTCGCGGTGATGATCCTGGTGGCGACCGGGCGGCTGCGGTGGCTGCGCTGGAAGGGCCTGACGGTGCTCGGGGCGCTGACCTACCCGCTGTACCTGACGCATTCGCAGGTCGCGCTGCCGCTGCTGAAGCACGTCTACCCGGGCCTGAACCGCTATGCCGCCCTGGTGCTGGTCATCGCGGTGTCGCTGGCGGTGGCGTACGCGGTGTACCGCCTGGTGGAGAAGCCGGGGCAGGCGTGGATGCGGGCCAGGCTGCGCGAGTCGCTGATTCCGATCCGCGGCGGCGACGGGCGGGAGGAGACCGCGGCGGTGGTTCCGCAGCCGCGGGCCGCGGACGAGACGAAGGCGGAACTCGTCCGGCCCTGACCCTGCCGCGTGCGGCCCGGGGGCGGCACGCCATGATCGTGTGGTGGTGGCGTGCGTGCCCGGGCCGGTGCGGAGGCGCGGGCGCGCCCGTCCCCAGAAAAATCGGCAGACGGTGTGACGTTCATGGAGCGGCCGGCGCTGTCATGAGTAGAGGGCGGGCCAGTCCGGTCAGAGCGGGGATCGGGCGGCGCGCCCTCCCCAATTTCAGCCGGGGTCCAGGGGACGCAGCTCGTCGGCGTAGCTGACCGAGGTGCGGCGCATGAGGCCGTCCTCGGCGATGGTGTACTGCCCGAGCCGCCACAGCGGGGGCGAGTAGGCGTGGAGGGACACGCTGGTGTCGGCCGCGCCCACGAGCCTGTGGATGTGGTCGGGGCCGAAGCAGAACGAGGTGTTCTCCGGCACGAGTGTCTTGATGTGGAGCCCGCCTATGCGCGGGTTGCACTCCTCCAGTGAACCGGCCACGACCCGTACGGCCCCGGAGGAGATGTCGTGGTCGTGCCAGCCGGTGTCGTTCTGCGGGGTCCAGCACAGCAGCCACACGTCGACGTACTCGTCCCGGTGGAGCGAGGCGTAGTGGCGGCGGTCGGAGGAGAAGCGGACGTGCTGCCGCCACAGTTCGGGCTGTTCGGCCAAGGCGTCGACGAGTGCGCGCAGTTCGTGCTTGCCGAGGGCTCGGGCGGGCAGGCCCTTCCAAACCGTCCGACGTGCCTCCGCCTCAGCCTGCATGGGGTCGCTCCTCTCTCTTCAGAAGGCGGTGGGGGTTGGTCACGCGGAAGGCGTGATGGGCGGCCTCACCCAGGGCCAGGTCGCGGGGGGCCGCATAGGGCCGGTCCGTGCCGTGGACGATCACGTCGACGCCCAGGGCCCGTACGGCGGAGTCCGCCGCGCGGGGTCCGTAGGAGGACGTCTCCACGAACGCGTCCGGATCGACCGTGCCGCGCCCTCCGCCACGGGCGGCGAGGCGTTCGCCGTGCAGGGGAGCGAGCCCGGCGAGCATGGCGAAGCACACCCTGAGCCGGGGATGGCGCGGGCGGCCGTGGGCGCGGAAGGCGAACCAGGCGGCGTGCATCTGCTGGACGTAGGGCACCAGCGCCGCCCACCACGCGGGCGCTCCGGAGGAGGCCGGGGCCGGGCCGGGGTGGACGAAGAGGGGCAGGTCCCGCTCTTGGAGGAGGTCGAGGAGCGGGGCGCAGCGGTCGTAGCCGTCCGCGTCGGCGAGGGCGGTGGCGGGCAGTTGCAGGCCCGCGACGGGCAGGTCGAGGGCGCGGGCGGTGGCGTCCGCGTCGATCTTCCGCACGCAGGTGGAGGCCCACGCGCCGAACGGCTCGGGCAGTGCGGCGGCGCCCTCGTGGTAGGCGTCCAGAAGCGGCCACGCCTCGCCGGGAGGCAGCCATTCGGCGCCGAGCGGCGTGGAGAGGGAGACCAGGGCGAGGCCGAGCCCGTCCGCGCGGGCCAGGCCGGCGCGGAGGGCGGGGTCGTGGTCGGCCGGATCGACCTCGTAGGGCGGTTCGCCGTCCAGGTGGAGTGTCCAGCCGTCCAGGAAGGGCGGGGTGCGCCGGGCGCGGAGCGCCTCGATCAGCGGGGCGCCCCACAGGTGCTGGTGGACGTCCACGGGCCCCCTGCTCACAGTGCTCCCCATCCTACTGAACCGCATCAGTTAACCGCTTCAGTGAACCGGTTCAGAAGACATCCCGTCAAGTCGTTCCCCGTTCTGTCGCACCGGCCGTCTAGGGTTGGGTGCGTGCCAGAGCGGCGCAAGCGCGCGACCATCCGCGAGGTGGCGCAGGCGACGGGGCTGTCGCCTGCGGCCGTGTCGTACGCGCTGCGCGGGATCCAGACCTCCGAGGAGACCCAGGAGCGGGTCCGCGCCGCCGCCGACGAGCTCGGCTACGAGGCCCATCCGATCGCCCGCGCGCTGGCCAGCGGGCGCTCCGGCATGGTCGGCCTGCTGTGCGGCTCGCTGGAGGACTACTGGCAGCAGTCCCTGGCGGTGGGGATCAGCCGGTCGCTGCTCGCCCGCGACCGCTACGCCCTGATCGTCGACGCCTTCAACGATCCCGCCCGGGAGCTGTCCCTGGCCCGCCAGCTGCGCGACCAGCGGGTCGACGGCCTCATCGTGCAGCCCCTCGACCCGTCCGCGCCGCTGTGGGCCGAGCTGTCGGAGGCGCTCCCGGTGGTCTCCATCGGCGACGCGCTGCACGGCGGGCGCTCCCAGGGCGAGGTGGTCTTCGACAACCGGCGCGGCGTCACGCTCGCGCTGGAGCACCTGCGCGAGCTCGGCCACCGGCGCGTCACGGTGTTCACCCCGACCCTGGCCAGCACCCCGGACCGCCCCGCCGACGTGCACGTCAACGCCGAGGCGGTCCGGCTCGGCCTGGACGTCGAGGTGGTCGTGGCGCCCCAGTCGCTGGCCGAGGCCACCGAGGTCGCGGTCGAGAGCCTGCGCGGCCCCGCCCGCCCCTCGGCGGTCTTCTGCTTCTCCGACTCCATCGCCTACGGCGTCTACGCGGCGACCCGCACCCTGGGCCTGGCCGTCCCCGGCGACGTGGCGGTCTGCGGCTACGACAGCCATCCGATGTCGGCCCTGCTCAGCCCGCCGCTCACCACGGTCGACTGGGACATCGACGGCATCGTGCACTCGGCCGTCCGGCTGGTCGTCGACGTCATCGACGGCAAGCCGCGCAAGCGCCGCGTCGTCCGCGAGCCGTCCCTGCGCGTCCGCGAGTCCACCACCGGCCGCTGACCCGGGTCAGGGGAGGAGGCGGGCCAGGGTGGGGAGGAGGTCGGCGGCGACCGCGATGTCGGTGTCCAGCGGGCGGTCGTCCACCCGCGGGTCCAGCGCCTCGGCGGCCACGCCGTAGGCCGACCGCAGCGGGCCGCCCGCCGGGGGCCGGCCCTGCGTCCGCAGCGCCCGGACGGCCGCGACCAGCTCGCAGCCCAGTGCGATCCGGTACGCGCCCAGCGCCTCGGTGGTGGCGCGGGCCGACTGGGTGGAGAACCCGGCGTGCTCCTCCACGCCGCGCGACAGCACCGCGCTGCCCAGCGCCGCCGGGGTCGCCAGGCGGCGGACGTCGGCGAGCGCCGAGTGCGCCACGTACTCCAGGATCATGATCCCCGACGACGCCTCGGTCGCGCCCTGGAACGGGTAGAGCCCGGTGAACGACGGCTCCGACAGCGTGCCGAGCCGGGCCGCCGACAGCGCCATCGTCTGGAAGAGCGCGGCGCGGGCGGCGTCCAGGGCCAGGCCCGCATAGGCGGTGTGGAAGTTGCCGTTGTGCCAGACGGCGCGGCCCGCCACGTCCACCAGCGGGTTCTCCGCCGCCGCGTTGATCTCCCTGCCGACCACGTCGGCGGCGTAGCCGCCGGCCTCCAGCGCGGGCCCGTGCACCTGCGGGAACGCGCGGTAGCCGTAGGGGTCCTGGATCCGCATCGGGGCCGGCTTCTCGAAGGCCAGCAGCGTCCGCATCGCGGTGGCGACCTCCTGCTGCCCGGGGTGGGGGCACGCCTCGTGCACGGCCGGCGCGTACGGCTCCTCCGAGCCGCGCACGGCGTGCAGCGACAGCGCCGCCACGACGGTCGAGGCCGACAGCAGCGTGCGCAGGTCGGTGACGGCCAGCGCCGACTCCCCGAGCGTGGCGGCGTTGGAGCTGATGAAGGCCAGCGCGTCGGCCGAGCGCAGCCTGAAACCGGGGCCGCGGTGGGGGGCTCCGTCGGGTGCGGGGAGCCAGTGGCGCTCGCCGAGCAGGCACAGCGCGGTCGAGGCCAGCGCGGTCAGGTCGCCGGTGCCGATCGCCCCGTACACCGGGACGGGCGGGAGCAGGCCCAGGTTGAGCACGTCGGCCAGCACGGCCAGCACGCCCGGGTCGACGCCGGAGCCGCCCGCGGCGAGCTGGTTGAGCCGCACGACCAGCATGGCCCGGACGATCTCGGGCGCCACCAGCGGCCCGGCGCCCGCAGCGTGGCTGCGCAGCAGCCGCAGCCCGTGCGCGTCGGCGTCCTCCCACTCCACGCCCACCTCGCGGTTGGCGCCGACCCCGGTGGTGCGGCCGTACACCGGCTGCTCGGCGGCGACCTCGCGGGCCGTCCGCCAGGCCGCGCGGGCCCGTGCCACGCCCTCGGGGGAGACGGCGACCGGCACCTCCTCCCGGGCGGCGCGGGCGACCTGCGCGCAGGTCAGCGCGGTACCGTCGACGACGATGGTCCTCACCCGGCCCACGCTAGTGACCGGCCTCCGGCCGCCGCCGTACGGCGGAAGCGGAGATGTCTCACATGCGAGACATCTCCGCGAGCGTCCGCCTGACCTCGGGGTCGCCGAGGATCTCGGCCGCCACCCGTTCGACATCGCCCCCGGAGGGCCGGTCGTCGTCCAGCCGCGGGACGGCCCGTCGGATCGCCGCGTGCAGGAACGCGGGTCCCCGCCCGAGGACGCCGGGCGACTCCCCGTCCCGGACCAGGTCGACCGCCTGGGCCGCGGCCACCGCCTCGACCGCGATCAGGCGCTCCAGCAGGCCGAGGACGCGGTCCAGCCGCCTGGCCCCGAGGGAGGCGTTGGTGGAGTCGTCCTCGACCATCTCCGCGCCGTACCGGGGATCGGTGCTCACCGGCGCGGACAGCGCCCGGATCTCGGTGACGAGCGCCTGCGCGGTCTTGGCCAGCGGCGCCAGCCCGGAGCGCTCCGGCCCGTGGGGGGACAGGTTCGCCGGCAGCCCGCTGAGCGAGGGCGTCAGGAGCCGCTGCATGCGCGCCGCCGACACCGCCGCCAGCTGGGTCAGCGCCAGGGCCAGGGTGTCGAACGCCAGCGCGAGCGCCGGGGTGTGGAAGTTCCCGGTCGAGAGGATCTCGTCGGCCACGACGAGCGGGTTGTCGCCGCTGCCGTTGAGCTCGGGCTCCAGCGCGGCCCGTGCGAAGTCGAGCGCGGCGTGCACCGAGCCGTGCACCTGGGCGGCGCAGCGCAGGCTGACCGGGTCCTGGACGCGCCGCGCCCGTCCGGCCAGGTCACCGCCGTCGAGCAGCGCGAGCAGCTCCTGTGCCGCCGCGGCCTGCCCCGGCGCGGGGCGGGCGGCCTGGACGCGCGGGTCGAGCACCCCGACGTTGGCCCGGAAGCCCTCGAAGGTGAGCGCGGTCACGGCCTGGGCGAAGGTGAGGGCGGCCGCCGCGTCGTGGACGACCAGCGCGCCGTGCCCGGCGGCGACCGGGCTCGCGCCGCACAGCACGAGGCCGTCCTTGGGCCCGAGCCGCGCCGGGGCCAGACCGGCCCGGCGCAGCGCCTCGGCGCCGTCGAGGACCTCCCCGTCCAGTTCGGCCAGGCCCTCCCCGATCACCACGAGCCCGATGTGCGCGGACTGGCACAGGTCGGCCGACCCGATCGACCCCACCTCCGGCACCACCGGGGTCACGCCCGCGTTCAGCAGGTCCACCAGCAGCCGGGCCACGGCGGGCTGGACGCCGCTGCCGCCGCCCGCGACGCCGTTGACCCGGGCCAGGACGGCGGCGCGCACCACCCCGGCGGGCAGCGGCGCGCCGACGGCGTTGGCGCGGCCCCGGACCGTCCGGACGCTGAACTCGGCCAGCTCCTCGCGCGGCAGCGCGTAGGTCGACCGGCTGCCGAGCCCGGTGGTGACGCCGTAGGCGGGGACCTGCCGGTCGACGGCGCCGTCGACGACGGCGCGGTCGCGCTCCAGGCGGGCGGGCACGTCCGGGGCCAGCGCCACCCGGGCCCCGCCCCGCGCGACCGCAGCCACGTCTTCGCAGGTCAGGGTGCGTCCATCGACGATCACCTGGCCCGTCATGCGTACCGCAGCCGCTGGCCCAGGCCGAGCGCCGCGGCCTTCTCGAGCATGGCGGCGCCGAGCGCGATGTCCGACAGCGACAGCCCCCGGTGCCAGAACAGGGTGGTCTCCGCGTCGTCCTCGCGGCCCGGCCTCGTCCCGGCGACGATCTCGCCGAGCTCGGCGTGCAGGGTGTCCTCGGTCAGCCGGCCCGACTCCACGTGGGCGCGCAGCGCGCCGAACCGGCCGGTGCGGCACTGCCCCCAGTCGTCCACCACGATCTTGTCCATGACGTCGGTCAGCGACAGCTCGACCGCGCTCATCGTGCCGTAGGGGATCACGCACGCGCCTGGAGCGATCCATTCCGTCTTCAGCAGGGGCTCCGGCTCGGGGAGCCGGGACGCCTCCACCACGATGTCTGCGCCCCGCACGCACGACTCCCAGTCGCCGGTCACCGTCACCGGCTTGCCGAGGTCGCGCTCCAGCCGCTCGGCGAACGCGGTCCGGCTCTCGGGGCGCCGCGAGTGCACCCGGATCTCCTCGAACCCGAAGATCCGGTCGAGCAGCCGGACGTTCCAGTACGCCGTGCCGCGCGCCCCGATGTGCCCGAGCACCTTCGACCCGGGACGGGCCAGGTGCCGGGCGCCCAGCGCGGTCACCGCCCCGGTGCGCATCTCGGTGATCGCCGTGGCGTCCAGGATCGCCACCGGCATCCCGGTGCGCGGGTCGAACAGGTTGAGCAGCGCCATCTCCGACGGCAGGCCCAGCTTGTAGTTGTCGACGTAGTCGCCGACGACCTTCACCCCGGCCACGCCCAGCGGCGCGACGTAGCCGCGCAGGACGTTGAAGTGGCCGCGGAACGCCGGGTCGGGCTCCAGGTGGACGCGCGGCTCGATCACGGTCTCGCCCCGGCCCTGCGCGCGCAGCCCCGCCTCGACCGCGTCCAGGATCTCCGCGTCGCCGAGGGCGAGGCGTTCGACGTCCGTGCCGTTGAGGAAGGTGAGCCAGACGGGTTCCATGGCGTCCAATTCAGGCTAATGCGGTCAGTATTATCGGGTTCTCATGGTCACATTCCGGGCACTACATCGTTCTCGACGGCGGGTACGGTCCTGTGACGAACCGCCCGACGTGCGACCATACCGACATTCGATTCCGACATTCGATACAGAAGCGGCGACGATCGCCGCCGGGAGGTGAGTCGTTGATCACCTTTGACGGCGTCTCCAAAAGGTACCCCGACGGCACCGTCGCCCTCGACGAGGTCAGCCTGGAGTGCGAGACGGGCCGGATCACGGTCTTCGTCGGCACCTCCGGGGGCGGCAAGACCACGGCGCTGCGCACCATCAACCGGATGGTCGACCCGACCGCCGGCCGGGTGCTGATCGACGGCGCGGACGTGCGCGACCGGCCGCCCGCCGAGCTGCGCCGCGGCATCGGCTACGTGATCCAGCACGCCGGGCTGTTCCCGCACCGCACCATCGTCGACAACATCGCCACCGTCCCCTACCTGCTGGGCTGGGACAAGAAGAAGGCGCGGGCCCGCGCGCTCGACCTGATGGAGCGGGTCGGGCTCGACACCGGCATGGCCAGGCGCTACCCCTTCCAGCTGTCCGGCGGCCAGCAGCAGCGGGTCGGCGTGGCGCGGGCGCTGGCCGCCGACCCGCCGATCATGCTGATGGACGAGCCGTTCAGCGCGGTCGACCCGGTGGTCCGCGCCGAGCTGCAGGACGAGTTCCTCCGGCTCCAGGCCGAGCTGGAGAAGACGATCGTCTTCGTCACCCACGACATCGACGAGGCGATCCGGCTGGGCGACAAGATCGCGGTGTTCCGCACCGGCGGCAAGCTGGTGCAGTTCGACACCCCCGAGCACCTGCTGGCGCACCCGGCCGACGACTTCGTGGCCGAGTTCATCGGCCAGAACCGCGGCATCCGGAGCCTGTCCTTCGCCAGGGCGGCCGACCTGCGGCTGCGCGACGACGTCGTCGTCAAGGAGACCGCCGCCGGCGTGGACGCCGCCGACTCCGAATGGGTGCTGGTGGTCGACGCCGACCGGCGCCCGCTGGGCTGGGCGCGCACCGCGGAGATCACCGGCACGCCGGGGGAGGCGCCGCTGTCCCCGGTCGGCGGCACCTTCGACGTCGCCACCGACACTGTGCGCGGCGCCCTGGACGCGGCGGTGCTGTCCCCGGCCGGGCTCGCGGTCGGGCTCGGCCCCGACGGCGCGGTCGCCGGCGTGGCCGGCGGCGCCGACCTGCTCGCGGTGCCCACCCACGGCGGCACCGGATGACCGCCCTGGCCGCCGACGGCGAGCCGCTGATCCGGTGGTCCTGGATCGGCGACAACGCCGCCGAGCTGGCCGAGTACACCGGGGTCCACCTGCGGCTGGCGCTGCTGCCCGTGCTGTTCGGGCTGGTCATCGCGGTGCCGCTGGGGGTGGCGTGCCGCCGCTGGGGCTGGCTCTACCCGCCCGCCCTCACCGCGACCAACGTGCTGTACGCGATCCCGTCGCTGGCACTGTTCATGATCTTCGTCCAGTACACCGGGCTGACCGGCAGCACGGTGATGATCCCGCTCACCCTCTACACGCTGGCGGTGCTGCTGCCCAACGTCGTGGACGGGCTCGCGGCCGTCCCCGAGCCGGTCCGGCAGGCGGCCACCGCGATGGGCTTCGGCACGCTGCGCCGGCTCGTCCGGGTGGAGCTGCCCATCGCCGTCCCGGTCGTGATCGCCGGCGTCCGGGTGGCGGCCGTCTCCTCCATCAGCCTGGTCGCGGTCGGCCAGCTGATCGGCCAGGGCGGCCTCGGCTACTACATCACCCGCGGCATGCAGCTGGACTTCCCGACCCAGATCATCGTCGCGATCGTCCTGATCGTGCTGCTGGCCCTGGTGACGGACGCGCTGCTGGTGCTGCTGCAGCGGCTGCTCACCCCGTGGCAGCGGGCGCGAGGGGCGTCATGACCGAGCGGAGCGAGGGAATGATCGCGGTTCTTGCCGGGGGGTGTGGGGGGTCGCCCCCCACAAGGAGGCACGCATGAACGGGCTCTGGAACCAGATCACGCTGGTCGCGGACTGGCTGAGCTCCTCCGCCCAGTGGCGGGGCGACGACGGCATCCCGAACCGGCTGGCCGAGCACCTCACCTACAGCGGCCTGTCGCTGCTGTTCGCCGCCCTGATCGGGCTGGCGCTCGGGCTCCTGGTCGGGCACACCGGGCGCGGCGCGTTCGGGGTGGCGAGCCTGGCCAACCTGGCCCGCGCCATCCCCACCTTCGGCCTGGTGGTGCTGATCGTCACGCTCGTCGGGATCCAGGTCACCCCGGTCGTGGTCGCGCTGGTCGCGCTGGCGGTCCCGCCGATCCTGGTCAACACCTTCGAGGGCGTCCGCGGCGTGGAGGCCGACGCGAAGGACGCCGCGCGGGGCATGGGCATGACCGGCTGGGGGGTGCTGTGGCGGGTCGAGGTCCCGATGGCCCTCCCGCTGATCCTGCTGGGGCTGCGCACCGCCGCCATCCAGGTGGTGGCCACCGCGACCGTCGCGGCCTACCCCGGCCTGGGCGGCCTCGGCCGCTACATCGTCGACGGCCTGTCCCGCAACGACTACGAGATGGTCATCGGCGGCTCGGTCGTCGTCGTGTCGCTGGCCCTCCTCGTCCAGGCCCTGTTCACCGCGCTCCGGCGCCTGATCGTCTCGCCCGGACTGCTGGGCCGGGCGCCCTCCTCCTGAGAGAAGGAACCACATGACTCGCACACTCCGCGGCGTCGTCGTGTCGCTGGCCGTTGCCCTGAGCCTCGCCGCCTGCGGCGGGGGAGGGGGTGACGGCGACCCGCTGTCGGGCGACACCGGCGGCGGTGGCGGCGTCACCGTCGGCTCGGCCAACTTCGTCGAGAGCTCGCTGCTCGCCGAGATCTACGCGCAGGCGCTGGAGGCCAAGAACATCAAGGTCACCCGCAAGTTCGACATCGGGGCCCGCGAGGTCTACTACGACCAGGTCGTCAAGGGCGGGCTGAGCGTCGTCCCCGAGTACAACGGCGCGCTGCTGGCCACCTCGGTCGACAAGAACAGCAAGGCCACCACCCCGGACCAGATCAACGCCGAGCTGAAGGCCAAGCTGCCGCAGTCGGTGGAGATCCTGAACTCGGCGCAGGCCGAGGACAAGGACTCGATCACGGTCACCAAGGCCACCTCGCAGAAGCACAACCTCACCTCGCTGGACCAGCTCAAGAACGTCGCCGGGCAGATGACGCTGGCCGCCGGCTCGGAGTTCAAGACCCGCCAGCAGGGCGCCGTCGGGCTGGAGTCGGTCTACGGGGTGAAGTTCAAGAAGTTCCAGTCGGTGGACGCCGGCGCGCAGAGCACGGTGGTCAAGCTGCTCAAGGACGGCGACATCCAGGCCGCCAACCTCTACACCACCGACCCGTCCATCGCGGCGGAGGGCTTCGTCGTCCTGCAGGACCCCAAGAACCTGTTCGCCTCGCAGAACGTCACGCCGCTGATCTACAAGTCCGCGGTGAACGCCACCGGCCGCGAGGCGCTGAACGCGATCTCGGCCAAGCTGACGACGCAGGACCTGCTGGACATGATGAAGCGGGTCTCGATCGACAAGGCCGACCAGGAGACGGTCGCCAAGGACTGGCTCAAGAAGGCCGGTCTCGTCTCCTGATCCCGACCGGGGACTCCTCGCCTCATGAGGGCGGGCGTCCGCCGAGCCGTGCCGTGAGCTCGGCCGCGGACGCCCGCACCACCCCGGCGAGGTCCGGCCAGGTCTCCTCCGGACGGGTCTCCCGCCGGAACGTCACCGTGATCGCCGCCGTGGGGTGCCCGGTGTGGTCGAACGAGCAGGCCGCGATGCTGGCCAGCCCCTCGGTGATGTAGCCGTCCTCGGTCGACCAGCCGCGCCGGGCGTCCTCGGCCAGGCCGCGGCGCAGTTCGCGCAGCGAGCCCGGCCCGTGCCCCGTGCGGTCCACGAACGGCCCCGGGAACAGCGCCCTGACCTGCGCGGGCGGCAGGTGCGCCAGCATCGAGCGGCCGCTGGCGGTGAGCTGGGCGGGCATCCGCACGCCGACGTCCGTCACGAGGGTGGCGTGCCGGGGCGGCTGCTCCTTCAGCAGGTAGAGGGTCTCGGCGCCGTGCAGGACGCCCAGCTGCGCGATGTCGCCGACCCGGTCGACCAGGCGGCGCAGCAGCGGGCGGGCGAGCCGTTCGAGGGGGCCGTGCCGCAGGTAGGCCGAGCCGATCTCGAACGCCGCGACGCCCAGGCCCCACCGCCGCTCCTCCGGGACGTACGCGACGAAGCCGTCCTCGGCCATCGCGGACAGCAGGTGGTAGGTGCTGGAGCGCGGCAGCCCCAGCTCCCGCGCGATCGCCGAGGCGGGCAGCGGCCCGGCGGCGCCCGCCAGCAGCCGGAGCACCGCCAGCGCCCGCTTCGCGGCCGGTACCTGTCCCATCCGCCCATTGTCTCGCATGTGAGACACAATGCCGCCGCGCGGGCTCCTCCGCGCGGGCCGCCTGCCGTTCCAATGGTGGGTATGCAGAACGGCATGGGGGAAGCACTCGTCGAGGTCGGCCCGGAACCGCCGTCCTTCGACCAGGTCGTGGCGGTCGCACGGGACGGCGCCCGCGTCGCGCTGACCGACGAGGCGCTCAAACTGATCGCCGGGTCGCGGGCGCACATCGAGGAGCTGGCGTCGCGGCCCACGCCCGTCTACGGGGTGTCCACCGGCTTCGGCGCCCTGGCCACCCGGCACATCGCGCCGGAACTGCGCGCGCAACTGCAGCTGAACATCGTCCGATCGCACGCCGCCGGATCAGGGCCGGAGGTGGAGCGGGAGGTCGTGCGGGCGCTGATGCTGCTGCGGCTGCGGACCCTCGCCACCGGCCGCACCGGCGTCCAGCAGGCCACCGCGCGCACCCTGGCCGCGCTGCTCAACGCGGGCATCACCCCGGTCGTCCACGAACACGGCAGCCTCGGCTGCTCGGGCGACCTCGCCCCGCTGGCGCACGTGGCCCTCGCGCTCATCGGCGAGGGGAACGTGCGCGACGCCGCCGGTGAGCTTCGGCCCGCCGCCGAGGCGCTCGCCGCCGCCGGGATCGCCCCGGTCACCCTCGGCGCCAAGGAGGGCCTCGCGCTGCTCAACGGCACCGACGGCATGCTCGGCATGCTGGTGCTGGCCATGCACGACCTGCGCCGCCTGCTCACCAACGCCGACCTGGCCGCCGCGATGACCGTCGAGGCCCTGCTGGGCACCGACCGCGTCTTCGCCGCCGACCTCCAGGAGCTGCGCCCGCACCCCGGGCAGGGCGTCTCGGCCGCCAACCTGCGGGCGCTGCTGGCCGACTCGGAGATCATGAAGTCGCATCGCGGGCCGGACTGCACCCGCGTCCAGGACGCCTACTCGCTGCGCTGCGCCCCGCAGGTGAACGGCGCGGCCCGCGACACCCTCGCGCACGCCGAACTGGTCGCCTCCCGCGAGCTGGCCTCGGCCATCGACAACCCCGTGGTGCTGCCCGACGGACGGGTCGAGTCCAACGGCAACTTCCACGGCGCCCCCCTCGCCTACGTGCTGGACTTCCTGGCGATCCCGGTCGCCGACGTGGCCTCCATGGCGGAGCGCCGCACCGACCGGATGCTCGACCGGGCCCGCTCGGGCGGGCTCCCGGCGTTCCTGGCCGACGACCCCGGCGTCGACTCCGGCCACATGATCGCCCAGTACACCCAGGCCGCGATCGTGTCCGAGCTCAAGCGGCTCGCGGTGCCCGCCTCCGCCGACTCCATCCCCAGCTCGGCGATGCAGGAGGACCACGTCTCGATGGGCTGGAACGCCGCCCGCAAGCTGCGCCGGGCGGTGGACGGGCTCGCGCAGGTCGTCGGGATCGAGATCCTCACCGCCGCGCGGGCCCTGGACCTGCGCCGCCCGCTGCGTCCCGGGCCCGCCACCGCGGCCGTCGTCGCCGCGCTGCGCGAGCACGTCCCCGGCCCCGGGCCGGACCGCCATCTCGCCCCCGAGATCGCCGCCGCCACCACACTCGTCCGCGGCGGCGGCCTCGTCGCGGCCGCCGAGGCCGTCACCGGCCGCCTCTCCTAAGGAGCTCTCGACATGTCCGGTCCCAGACCCGAGTCATTGTGGGGGGACGACCCCCCACACCCCCCGGCAAGAACGCACGACCGCCCTTCGGGCGCTCGGCCGGTCGTGCAGGCGCCGCGCGGCACGAAGCCGTCCAACGCCAAGGGGTGGCCGCAGGAGGCCGCCCTGCGCATGCTCATGAACAACCTCGACCCGGAGGTCGCCGAGCACCCCGACGAGCTGGTCGTCTACGGCGGCTCAGGGAAGGCGGCCCGCGACTGGGCGTCCTTCGACGCGATCGTCCGGTCGCTGCAGGGACTGGAGGGGGACGAGACGCTGCTCGTCCAGTCCGGCAAGCCGGTCGGGATCTTCCGCACGCACGAGTGGGCGCCGCGGGTGCTCATCGCCAACTCCAACCTGGTCCCGCAGTGGGCGACCTGGGAGGAGTTCCGGCGGCTGGAGTCGCTCGGGCTGACGATGTTCGGGCAGATGACCGCCGGATCGTGGATCTACATCGGCACGCAGGGCATCCTGCAGGGCACCTACGAGACGTTCGCCGCCGTCGCCGCCAAGCGTTTCGGGGGGAGCCTGGCCGGGACGATCACGCTGACCGCCGGGCTCGGCGGGATGGGCGGCGCCCAGCCCCTGGCCGTCACCATGAACGGCGGCGTCGCGATCTGCGTGGAGTGCGACCCGTCCCGCATCGAGCGCCGCGTCGCGCACCGCTACTGCGACCGCAGGGCGGAGTCGCTGGACGAGGCGCTCCGCCTCGCCGAGGAGGCCGCGGCCGAACGGCGCCCCCTCTCCGTCGCCGTGCTCGGCAACGCCGCCGACCTCGTCCCCGAGCTGCTGCGCCGCGGCGCCCCGATCGACATCGTCACCGACCAGACCAGCGCCCACGACCCGCTGATGTACCTGCCGCGCGGGGTGGCGTTCGAGGACTGGGCCGCCGAGCGCGACAAGGACCCCGAGGGCTTCGTCTCCAAGGCGCGCGAGTCGATGGCCGCGCACGTGGAGGCGATGGTCGGCTTCCGGGACGCGGGCGCCGAGGTGTTCGACTACGGCAACTCCATCCGCGGCGAGGCGCGGCTGGCCGGGTACGACCGGGCGTTCGCGTTCCCGGGGTTCGTGCCCGCCTACATCCGGCCGCTGTTCTGCGAGGGCAAGGGCCCGTTCCGGTGGGCCGCGCTGTCCGGCGACCCCAGGGACATCCACCGCACCGACCGGGCGATCCTCGACCTGTTCCCCGACAACGAGCCGCTCAGCCGGTGGATCAGGATGGCGGGGGAGAAGGTGCGCTTCCAGGGGCTGCCGTCCCGGATCTGCTGGCTCGGGTACGGCGAGCGCGACAAGGCCGGGGCGCTGTTCAACGACCTGGTGGCCCGCGGCGAGATCAGCGCGCCGCTCGCCCTGGGCCGCGACCACCTCGACACCGGCTCGGTCGCGTCCCCGTATCGGGAGACCGAGGGCATGGCCGACGGCTCGGACGCGATCGCCGACTGGCCGTTGCTGAACGCCATGCTCAACACCTCCTCCGGTGCCACCTGGGTGTCGATCCACCACGGCGGGGGCGTGGGCATCGGCCGTTCGATCCACGCGGGGCAGGTGTGCGTCGCCGACGGCACGCCCCTGGCCGCCCAGAAGCTGGAGCGCGTCCTGACCAACGACCCGGGGTCGGGCGTGATGCGGCACGTGGACGCGGGCTACGACCGCGCCGCCGAGGTCGCCGCCGAGCGCGGCGTCCGCATCCCCATGCAGGAGTTGTGAGCGAGCCGGAGGGGCGCGGTGCCGCCTGGACTGACGAACGCAGGGAGCGAGGAACGAGCGACCGGAGTGAGGAGGGAAGGCGGCGCCAGGAGGCGCCCCGAAGGCGAGCGGGGAACACAGTGAGCTTCGAGGAGATGTGGGCGGCGCTGCTGCCCGTCGGCCGGGACGCGGGTACCGGCGGCTACCACCGGTTCGCCTGGACGCCGCCCGAGCTGGAGTGCCGCGCCTGGTTCCTGGACGAGGCGCGCCGCCGCGACCTGGCCGTCGAACGCGACCGCAACGGCAACCTGTTCGCCTGGTGGGATCCGGACGGAACGCGCGGCGGCGCCGTCCTGACCGGCAGCCATCTGGACTCGGTGCCGGGCGGCGGCGCCTTCGACGGCCCCCTCGGGATCGTGTCCGCGTTCGCCGCGGTCGACCTGCTGCGCGAGCGCGGCGTCCGGCCCGCCCGGCCGATCGGGATCGCCGCGTTCGCCGAGGAGGAGGGCGCCCGGTTCGGGGTGGCGTGCCTGGGGTCGCGGCTCCTCACCGGCGCGATCTCCCCGGAGCGCGCCCGCGGCCTGCGCGACCGCGACGGCCGCGCGTTCGCCGACGTGATCGCCGAGCACGACCTCGACCCCGCCCTGATCGGCCCGGACGAGGACCTCCTCGGCCGCGTCTCCTGCTACGTCGAACTGCACGTCGAGCAGGGGCGCGCGCTGGCGGAGCCGGTCGGGGTCGCGAGCGCGATCGTCCCGCACGGGCGGTGGCGGTTCGGGTTCGCCGGCGAGGGCAACCATGCCGGCACCACTCTCCTGGAGGACCGGCGCGACCCCATGCTGCCGTTCGCTCGCATGGTGCTGGCGGCGCGGGAGGCCGCCGGGCGGCACGGGACGCTCACCACCGTCGGCAGGGTCGAGGTGGTCCCGAACGGCGTGAACGCGATCCCGTCCGAGGTCACCGCCTGGCTGGACGGCCGCGGCCCCGCCGACGACGCCGTGCGGCGCACCGTCGCGGAGGTGCACGAGGCGGCGCGGGACGCGGCGCGCGAGCACGGCGTCGCCGTCGAGCTGGCCGAGGAGTCGTACTCGCCGGTCGTCGACTTCGACACCGCGCTGCGCGACCGCGTCGCCGCCGCGCTCGGCGGGGCGCCCGTGCTGCCCACCGGGGCCGGGCACGACGCGGGGATCCTGGCCGCCCGGCTGCCGACCGCGATGCTGTTCGTCCGCAACCCGACGGGCGTCTCGCACGCCCCCGAAGAGCACGCCGAACCCGCCGACCGCCTCGCGGGTGTCGAGGCCCTCACCGCGGTGCTGGGCGACCTGGCAGGCGGGTAGGAAGACCGATATGCAGTGGCATGCCGAGTTCGCCTGGCTCGGGGACGAGGTGGCCGCCGATGTGCTCCTCGAAGCCGACGGCGAGCGCTTCACCGCCGTGACCCCCGGCGTGCCGGCCCCGCCCGGCACGCCCCGCCTCCCCGGCCTCACCCTCCCGGGACTGGCCGACGCCCACTCCCACGCCTTCCACCGCGCCCTCCGCGGCCGCGTCCAGGCCGACCGGGGAACGTTCTGGACGTGGCGCGAGCAGATGTACAGGGTGGCCGACCGGCTCGACCCCGGCACCTACCGCGCCCTCGCGACCGCCGTGTACGCCGAGATGGCCCTCGCCGGGATCAGCTGCGTCGGCGAGTTCCACTACCTGCACCACCGGCCGGGCGGCGCCCCGTACGACGACCCCAACGCGATGGGCGAGGCGCTGATCGCCGCCGCCGCCGACGCGGGCATCCGCATCACCCTGCTCGACACCTGTTACCTCGCGGGCGGGATCGGGCGCCCGCTCCAGGGCTCGCAGCTGCGCTTCGGCGACGGCAGCGCGGGCAACTGGGCGCGCCGCGTCGACAGCCTGCACGAGCTGACCGGCAAGGCGGGCCGCCGGCACGCCCGCGTCGGCGCCGCGATCCACTCGGTGCGGGCGGTGCCGCGCGAGCAGATCCACGCGGTGGCGGGCTGGGCCAAGGACCGCGGCGCGCCGCTGCACGTCCACCTCTCCGAGCAGCCCGCCGAGAACGAGGCGTGCCGGGACGCCTACGGCATGACCCCCACCCGCCTCCTCGCCGAGTGCGGCGCGCTGGGCGCCCGTACCGTCGCCGTGCACGCCACCCACCTCGAACCCGAGGACATCGGGCTGCTCGGCGCCACCATGACCGGCGTGTGCATGTGCCCCACCACCGAGCGCGACCTCGCCGACGGCATCGGCCCCGCCCGCGACCTGTTCCGCGCCGGGTCGCCGGTCTGCCTGGGCTCGGACCAGCACGCGGTGATCGACCTGTTCGAGGAGGCCCGCGCGGTCGAGCTGGACGAGCGGCTGCGCACCCGCGAGCGCGGCCACTGGTCCGCCGGGGAGCTGCTGGCCGCCGCCACCTGGAACGGCCACTCCGGCCTCGGCTGGCCGGAGGCGGGCCGGCTGGAGCCCGGCGCCTACGCCGACCTGGTCGCCGTCTCGCTGGACTCGGTCCGCACCGCCGGCGCCGGGCCGCGGCACGCCGCCGAGGCCGCGGTGTTCGCCGCCACCGCCGCCGACGTCCGCACGGTCGTGGTGTCCGGGCGCGAGATCGTCCGGGACGGCCGCCACCTGCTCGTCGACGACGTCCCCGGCGCCCTCGGGCGTGCCGTCGCGGTCGTGAGCGGGGCGGACGACCAGGACGTTTGATCTCACAAGAGTGATCTGGTGATTTTCCGTGCGTCGGCGGGCCAAGTGTGGTTCCCTGCATGGTCAGGTTTGTGGAAGATATTCGCTTTACGGGGACGTGGGTTATGTTGCGGCGGTTGCTGCTGCTCTTCGGAGTGATGACGATTGGGTTCGCGGTGCCCGGCACGATGCCGGCCTCCGCGGCGACGGGGCCGGCCATGGTGCTGGATCTGGCGAACGTGCTGAGGGAAGCCGAGATCCGGCCCATCGCCGACTCGATTCCGGGAAGGGTGAAGGTCTACACGACCCGGGTGCCGTCCACCAGGACGGCGATGGAGCAGTGGATCAAGGACCGGCGGACCAGCACCGACACGGTGGTGGTGGGGTACCACCCGACGCTGGACTACCTCTACATCACCGCCAGCGCCTCGTCGGGTTTCACCAACTCCGACCTGTCGGCGGCGACCAGCGCGTTCGGGCGCAGCGCCCGCACCACCCGCGACCCCACGCGCGCCTACGTCGCGCTGCTGCAGTCGCTGCGGGGCAACGCCCCCGCCGGCACCCCGACGACCGACCCGGCGCCGACGCCGTCCTTCTCGGCCCCGACCTACAACCCGCCGGACATCGACACCGACCCCGATGTCAGCACCGGCCGGCGCCGCGGCGGCGGCATCGGCAAGTTCATCATCTTCGGTGTGATCGCGCTGGTGGTCCTGGCCGTCGCCGGTATCGCCAAGCTGGCCACGAGCGGCAACAAGAAGCCGCCGATGCCCCCCGGCCCCGGCGGCCCGCCGATGGGCGCCCCGATGCCCGGTGCCCCGATGCCCGGCGCGGTCCCGCCGCCGCCCGGCCCCGGCGCGCCGTACCCGCCCCAGCCGGGCCACGGCGCACCGCCCCCGCCGCCCGGACAGGGCTACCCGCCGGCCCCGCCCGGCGGAGGCTACCCGCCCCCGCCGCCGGCCGGCCCCGGCTACCAGCAGCCGCCGCCCGCGCCGCCCGGTCCCGGCTACCCGCCGCCCCCGCCCCCCGGGCAGGGCGGCCCGCCGCCGCAGGGCTGGTAACCCGCCGCCGCCGGGCACGACCGGCCGAGTGCCCGGAGGGCGGTCGTGCGTTCTGGCCGGGAGGTGTGGGGGGTCGTCCCCCCACAATGTGGTGTCTCGGATCCGGGACACCACCGGCGCGGACACCGGTCCGCACCGCCCCCGGCCATGCGATTCTGGGCCGGTGGGCATCGCGATCACCAACATCGGGGAACTGGTCACCAACGAGCCCGGGCTCGGCGAGGGCCCGCTCGGGCTGCTGCGCGACGCGGCGCTGATCCTGGACGGCGGCGCGGTCGCCTGGGCCGGGCCGTCCGTGGCCGCGCCCGCCGCCGACGAGGCGTACGACGCCCGCGGCCGCGCCGTCCTCCCCGGCTTCGTCGACTCCCACGCCCACCTGGTGTTCGCGGGGGAGCGGGCCGAGGAGTTCGCCGCCAGGATGAGCGGCCGGCCGTACGCGGCGGGCGGTATCCGCACCACCGTCGCCCGCACCCGCGCCGCCACCGACGATGAACTGCGCGCCAACCTGCGCCGCCTCGTCGCGGAGATGGCCCGGCAGGGCACCACGACCGTCGAGTGCAAGTCCGGCTACGGCCTGTCGGTCGAGCAGGAGGAGCGGGCGGTGCGGATCGCCGCCGAGGTCGCCGACGAGGTCACCTTCCTGGGCGCGCACGTCGTGCCGTCCGAGTACGCCGGCGACGCCGCCGGGTACGTGCGGCTCGTCACCACGGACATGCTGGCCGCGTGCGCCCCGCACGCCCGCTGGATCGACGTCTTCTGCGAGGAGGGCGCCTTCGACGCCAGCCAGACCCGGGAGATCCTCGCGGCCGGGATCGGGGCCGGGCTGACGCCCCGCCTGCACGCCAACCAGCTCCGCGCCGGGCCGGGCGTGCGACTAGCCGTGGAGATGGGCGCCGCGTCCGCCGACCACTGCACCTTTCTCACGGACGCGGACGTGGACGCGCTCGCGAACTCCGAAACCGTCGCCACCCTGCTGCCGGGCGTCGAGTTCTCCACCCGCCAGCCCTACCCCGACGCGCGGCGGCTGATCGACGCCGGGGCGACCGTGGCGCTGGCCACCGACTGCAACCCGGGCTCCTGCTACAGCTCCAGCATGGCGTTCTGCGTCGCGGTCGCCGTACGGGACATGCGCATGACCCCGGCGGAGGCGGTGTGGTCCGCCACCGCCGGGGGAGCGCGGGCGCTGCGCCGCACCGACGTGGGACGGCTCGGCCCCGGCGCCCGCGCGGACGTGCTCGTGCTGGACGCGCCCTCCCACGTCCACCTCGCCTACCGCCCGGGAGTGCCCCAGGTCGCGGCGGTCTGGAAGGGCGGCGTCGCTCAGGGAACGATGTAGGAGTGGGTGTCCAGCACCGTGTGGCCGGCCGAGAAGTAGGTCACCGTGTCACCCCCGGTGTTGTTGAGGAAGCCCGTGGTCAGGTTGTTGTAGTACGCGCCGGGCCGGTCGGTCCCGGGCCCGACGTAAACGCGCAGCAGGCTCCCCGGCGGGATCACCTGCCCCTCGCCGATGCGCAGCAGGTTGGTGGCCTGGTCGCGCAGGTAGTGCCCGCTCACGTCGATCGGCTTGCCGGTGGTGTTGCGCAGCGTCACGTGCTCGCCGGTCTCGGGCTGGAGGTCGTCGCCGCTCGGGTTGGGGAACACGTGGTCGACGACGACGCCGTTGGCGCGCGGGAAGGGCTCCTTGCCCGCCCGCACGCGCAGCGCCGTCGCCGGGAAGTTGGTGATCGTCCAGTCGTAGCCCTGGCGCAGCGCCATGGTGATCTCCGCGGGGCTGTCCACCGGGTCGCTGAAGACCTTGAGGCCGCGCCGATGGGCACGTTCCACATCGGCGGCGGAGGTGACCCGCGGGTGGGAGAACACGCCGACCGTCCAGCCGGAGAGCCGGTCCAGCGCCGCGTCGTCCAGCATCGCGCCGCCGGTCAGCACGGCCAGCTGCACCTTGGGCGCGCCCGCGTGGAACTCGCGCAGCGCCGCCTCGTCCCGCGAGTGCACCTTGACCCGCCACGCGCCCGACTTCAGCGTCCTGCCGTCGGTGAGCCCGGCCCGGTTCAGCTCCGCGGCCAGCTTGGCGCCCACGCCGGGGCTGTTGGCGGGCGACTTCAGCTCCAGCGTCAGCCCGGCCTTCCCCCGGTTGATCTCCAGCAGCTCCCGCACGGTCGGCACCCGCTCGCCGGCGAAGCGCGGGTGGAACCACGACCCGGCGTCCAGCCGCTTGATCTCGGCCAGCGTGAACTGCCCCACCCGCCACGGCGCGCGGTCGGGGAACACCGTCTCCGCGTCGGTCGTGCGGACCAGGGTGTCGTCGTGGACGAGCACCATCTCGCCGTCCGAGGTGAGCTGGACGTCGCCCTCCAGGACCTCGGCGCGCTCGGCGAGCGCCTGCCGGTACGAGGCGGGCGTCTCCTCGGGGGCCAGCCCGGGGGAGCCGCGGTGTCCGGCGACCACGGACCGCTCCTTGGGTTCCGCCGCCTGGGACGGCCCGGCCGCGACGAGGGTGGCCGCCGCGACGGAGGCGGCGAGCAGGGCGCGGGGGACGAACTGGTTCACAAGTGACCCTTTCGGTCAGATGGGGAACAACCAGCTGATCATTCAAGAATCCCGTGTCCCGCCCCTGGCCGTCCGCTGAACGGAAAGTGTGAAACGCGTGCGTCGGGTAGGAGCCTGCGTGCCCGCACAGCACGAGGGAGGCACGCATGGCGGAGTTCCTGACCGATCTCAAGACGTTGCGCGACCGAGCCCGGCAGGAGATCGACAAGGGTCCGGTCACCGAGGCGTACGGAGCCGACCGGGAACGGGTCGTCCAGGTCTGCAACGAGGCGCTGGCCACCGAGATCGTGTGCACGCTGCGCTACAAGCGGCACTTCTACACCGCCACCGGCATCCACGCCGAGTCGGTGGCCGCCGAGTTCCTGGAGCACGCCCAGGAGGAGCAGCAGCACGCGGACATGCTGGCCGAGCGGATCGTCCAGCTGGGCGGCGAGCCCGACTTCTCACCCGACACCCTCACCACCCGCGCCCACGCCGAGTACGACGCGAGCCTCGACCTGGTCGAGATGATCAAGGAGGATCTGGTCGCCGAACGCGTCGCGATCATGTCCTACACCGAGATCGTCCAGTGGATCGGCGACGGCGACCCCACCACCAAGCGCATCTTCGAGCGCATCCTGGAGCAGGAGGAAGAGCACGCCGACGACCTCAGGGGCCTCCTGGAACGCCTCCCCAGTGATCTCAAGACTCAGACATAACGGCGGTTCACCCTGATCAGGGGGTCCTTGCCGCGGTCGACGTAGTCGGCGGACCGGACTTCGGCGACGAAGAGGGTGTGGTCGCCGGCCTGGACGCGCTGCCGGGTCTCGCACTCCAGGGCGGCCAGGCCCCCCTCGACGATCAGGGCGTCGGAGAGGGGCCCCCGGTGGTGCGGCTCGCTCGCGAGGAGGATGCGGGCGTTGGGGCGGCCCTGAATGGCGAAGCGGCCGGCGAGGGCCCGCTGCCCGGTGCCCAGCACGGTCGCCGCCCAGCGGTCGCCGCGGTCGAGCACCTCGGCCAGGTAAGACGTGGAGGTGATTCCGGCCAGCACCATCGGCGGTTCCAGGGACACCGACATGAACGAGGTCACAGTGATGCCGAGGTCGTCGCGGCCGTCCCGGACGGTCAGGACGACCACGCCGGTGGCGAAGCTTGAGATGGCCTCGGTGAAGTCGGTGACCCCGTTCAGCGGATCTCCCAGGAGCCCGGGAGGGTGAGCGGGCCCGCCGAGGGCAGGCCCAGGCGCGCGGCGAGGCCGCCCAGGGAGCCCCAGGCGTCGAAGCGGGCGCGGGCGGCGGTGCGGTCGTCGCTGGACTCGGGCGGGCGGAGCCGGTCCAGCGGGGTGGCGTGCGGGAAGGTGCGGACGGGGGCGTCCTCGGGCAGCCCGGCGCGCTTGCGGGCCAGGTCGAGGGCGAGGTCCAGGCCGCCGAGTTCGTCCACCAGGCCGTTGGCCTTGGCGTCGGCGCCGGTCCAGACCCGGCCGCGGGCCAGCTCGTGGAGGCGTTCGCGGGACATGCCGCGGCCTTCGGCGGCCTTGGCGGTGAAATCGTCGTAGATGCGGTCGAGCGAGGCGTTGATCCGCTCCCACTCGGAGTCGCTGAAGTCCTTGGTGGCGCTGAACATGCGGGCGTGGTCGCCGTCGGCGACGGCGCCGAGGCCCACGCCGACCCGGTCGAGCAGGTCGTTGACGACGGCCTTCCCGACGACGACGCCGATGGAGCCGGTGATGGTGCCCGGCTGGGCGACGATGGCGTCGGCGGCCATGGCGACGTAGTAGCCGCCGGAGGCGGCCACGTTGCCCATCGAGACGATGACGGGCTTGCCGGCCTCGCGGGCCAGCACGACCTCGCGCCAGATGGCGTCGGAGGCGACGGCGGAGCCGCCGGGGCTGTTGACGCGGAACACGATCGCCTTGACGCGGTCGTCGCGGGCGGCGGCGCGCAGCGCGGCGCCGATGGTGTCGGAGCCCATCGCGGGGGCCTGGCCGGGCAGCGGCCCGCCGCGGCCGCCGCGGCCGAGGCGGATGGGGCCGTTCCCGTTGACGAGGGCGATCGTGTCGTGGCGGCCGGGCTGGGGGAGGCGGCGGGTGAGGCCGTGCGTGCGGTTGTAGCGGGAGACGTAGCGCAGCAGCGCCTCGTCGCCGATCTCCTTGCGGACGTCGCCGTACACCTGGTCGCGGTAGCCGAGCCGGTCGACCAGCCCGGCCTCCAGCGCCTCGGACGCCAGCAGGGGGCCCTGGTCGGTCAGCTTCCGGACGCGTTCCTCGGTGAGGCCGCGGGCCGCGGCGATCCCGGAGGTGATCTGCTCGCCGAGGGAGGCGACCAGCCGCCGGGACGACTCCTCGTGCTCGGGCGTGTAGGTCTTCTCCATGAAGGTGTTGGCCATGGTCTTGTACTCGTGGCGCTTGGCGAACCGGGGCTGGATCCCGGCCTTCTCCAGCGCGCCGGCCAGGAACGGCTCCTCCAGGGCGACGCCGGTCAGCCCCACGTCCCCGGACGGCTGGAGGTAGACGCGCTCGAACGCGCTCGCCAGGTAGTAGGGGACGGTGCCGTGCCCGGCCTCGCCGAAGGTCTCGGCCCAGGCGACGGTGAGCTTGCCCGCCTCCCGGAAGTCCCGTACGGCCTCGCGCAGTTCCTGGGCCATGGCCAGGCCGACGCCGCCGGACACCTTCACGATCAGGCCCCGGACGCGGGCGTCGCCGCGGGCGCGGCGCAGCCCGTCCAGGACGTCGCGGAGGTGGTTGCGGCGGATCGACATGAGCGCCGTCAGCGGGTCGGACGGGGCGGACTCCACGAGCCCGTCGGTGAGGTCCAGTTCCAGGATCAGCGGCGCGGTGCGCCGATCGCGGGCCTGCTTGATGACGTTGACGACTGTGCCGGGATCCACCATGGGCCCCAGCCTATGCGTTCAGCGCGCGAAAGCCCGGTTGGGCACCACGGCCGCGGACGCCTGCGCGACGAGACGGTCCTGCGCGTCGGTGACCACGGCGTTGGAGACCATGCGGGTGCGGCCGGGGTGCACGCAGGTGCCGACGACCCGGTAGGTGTCGCCGGGCATGGCGGCGCGCAGGTAGTCGACGTTGAGGCTGAGGGTGAGCATCGGCATGAAGTGCTCGCAGGTGCTGGAGCCGGCCAGGCACACCGCGTTGTCGAGGATCATGGCGATGTAGCCGCCGTGGACGGCGCCGCCGGGGTTGGTGAGCCGCTCGCCGGGGGTCCAGTCGATCTCGACGCGGCCGGGCACGGCGCGGCTGATCGCCTGGCCGATGTGGGTGTTCACGCCGGAGATCTCCGGGAACCGCCCGTCGCCCATCGCCTGGATCAGGTCGGCGCCGGACAGGGTGTTCCACAGATCGGCACCGGGGCCGGCGGTCGGGTCGTACGCGGCCTCCACGCTCACCTGGGTCCCCCCGTGCTCGGGCGCGTTCCATCGTCCAGCACCGAATCGTATTCCGGTCCCGGCGGGGCGGCGGCCCCGGGGGGCTGTGCCGTTCGTCACGGCCCCTTCGCCGCGGCCCGGTGGGGAGGGGCTAGGGTCGCGGCATGGGAGGCGACGGTGACGGCTGGGCGCGGTGCGCCAGGGGCCACACGCACTGGGGCCGGTTCGGCGCGTCCGGGCTGCTGGCCTACCACCGCGACCGGGACGGCGAGGTGTGGATCCTGCTCCAGCAGCGCGCCTGGTGGGGGATCGGCGGCGGGACGTGGGGGATGTTCGGCGGCGCCTTGAACAGCCACGAGGACCCGGTGCCGGGGGCTCTCCGCGAGACCGCCGAGGAGTGCACGCTCGACACCCGCAGCGTCCGGGTCCAGGGGATCCGGGTCGAGGACCACGGGGGCTGGCAGTTCGCCTCCATCGTCGGGGCCGTTCCAGAGAAGCAGGACGTGCGGCCCGCCTCCCGGGAGACGCGCAAGGCCGCCTGGGTGCGCCTAGGGGAGGTGGAGGACAAGAAGCTGTTCCCGCCGTTCGCCGCTTCGTGGCCGGTGCTGCGCAACGCCCTGAAGCGGCTGGTGCTGGTCGTGGACGCGGCGAACGTCGTCGGCGCGCGCGCCGACGGCTGGTGGAAGGACCGCGCGGGCGCCAACGCGCGCCTCCGCGACGAACTGGCCGCCCTGAAGGAAGGGGTGTCGGGGCTTCCCGAGGACGTCCTTCCCCTGGACACGTGCTTTCCCGAGGTCGTCATGGTGGTGGAGGGCGCGGCCGGCAGGATCGCCGACGAGCCCGCCGACGGCATGCGCGTCGTGGCGGCCTCCGGGAGCGGCGACGACCAGATCGTGGACCTGGTGAGCCGTCCCGATCCCGGCGCCGTCTACGTCGTGGTCACCGCCGACCGCGAGCTCCGCGCCCGCAGCCGGGCGGCGGGCGCGTCCGTGGCCGGCCCCCGCTGGCTGCTCGGCTGCCTCCCTGGGAAGGCCTAGGACGACTGCACGACCTGGTGCCCGGCCTCCTTCAGGGCCGCGGTCGCCTCGGGCACCTTCAGTTCCGGGACGAGGACGAGGTCGGCGTGGAACGTGGAGGTCACGAAGACCGGGATCCCCGCGCCGGCCAGCGGTCCCACGATCGCGGCCAGCACGCCGGGCGTGTCCAGGGAGTGGTCCGGCTCGCCGTAGAAGCCGACCCAGCGCTCGGCCTCCACGAACGGCGGGACCTCCCGGATGACGGTCAGGCCCTCGGGCGCGCGCACCAGCGCGATCCACTCGTCGTCGTCGGGGAACGTGGCGTTGGGCAGGTGCTCCACGATGAACTGCGACGGCACGATGTGAAGGCGCTGAGACATGCCGCCACCCTAGTCCGGCGGCGCCTGCCCGGGCCCCGTCTCCTCCGGGACGAGGAAGAGCGCGCCCAGCGGAGGCACCCGCACGAGGGCGGAGGCGGGCATGGCGTGCTGCGGCTCCTCGGTGGCCTCGACGCGCCCCATGTTCCCCACGCCGCTGCCCCCGTAGTCGTAGGCGTCGGTGTTGAGGACCTCGCGCCATCCGCCCGCCCTGGGCAGGCCCAGGCGGTAGTTCTCGTGCGGGGCGCCGGAGAAGTTGACCACGCAGGCGATGACGGGCTGCTCCTGCCGCGGGGACGGGGCGGTGCCGTAGCGGAGGAAGGAGAGGGTGTTCCCCTCCGCGTCGTTGGCGTCGATCCAGCGGAAGCCGTCGGGGGCGTCGTCCATGGCGTAGAAGGCCGGTTCGGAGCGGTAGAGCCGGTTGAGGTCGCGCACGAGTTTCTGGACGCCCAGGTGGTGGGCGCCCTCGGAGGCGTTGTCCAGGAGCCACCAGTCGAGTGAGCGCTCCTCGGCCCATTCGGCGCCCTGCGCGAACTCCGAGCCCATGAACAGCAGCTGCTTGCCCGGGTGGGACCACATGTAGGCCAGCAGGGCCCGCAGCCCCGCGAACTTCTGCCACGCGTCGCCGGGCATCTTCGCCAGGAGCGACCCCTTGCCGTGCACCACCTCGTCATGGGAGAGGGGCAGCACGTAGTTCTCGGAGAACGCGTAGACGAGGGAGAAGGTGATCTCCCCGTGGTGGTAGTGGCGGAAGAGGGGCTCGTGCCGGAAGTACTCCAGCGTGTCGTGCATCCAGCCCATGTTCCACTTGAACCCGAACCCGAGCCCGCCCAGGTGGGTGGGACGCGAGACGCCCGGCCACGCGGTGGACTCCTCGGCGATCGTCATGATGCCGGGGTTGCGCTTGTAGGCGGTGGCGTTCATCTCCTGGAGGAAGGAGATGGCCTCCAGGTTCTCCCGGCCGCCGTAGACGTTGGGCGTCCACTGGCCTTCCTCGCGCGAGTAGTCCAGGTACAGCATCGAGGCCACCGCGTCCACGCGCAGCCCGTCGACGTGGAACTCCTCCAGCCAGTAGCAGGCGTTGGCCACCAGGAAGTTGCGGACCTCGGCGCGGCCGAAGTTGAACACCAGCGTGCCCCAGTCGGGGTGCTCGCCGCGGAACGGGTCCTCGTGCTCGTACAGGGCGGTGCCGTCGAACCGGGCCAGCGCCCACTCGTCCTTGGGGAAGTGGGCCGGGACCCAGTCGACGATGACGCCGATGCCCGCCTGGTGGAGCCGGTCCACCAGATGCCGGAAGTCGTCGGGGTCCCCGAAGCGCGACGTGGGCGCGTAGTAGGAGGTGACCTGGTACCCCCAGGACGGCCCGTACGGGTGCTCGGCCACGGGCAGGAACTCCACGTGCGTGAAGCCCATGTCGCTCACGTAGCGGGTGAGCTCGTCGGCCAGGTCCCGGTAGCTCAGGCCGGGCTTCCACGACCCCAGGTGCACCTCGTACACGCTCATGGGCTCGTTCACCCAGGACCGCTCCTTGCGGAGGTCCATCCAGTCGCCGTCGGCCCACTCGTAGGCGGAGGTGAAGACGCGCGAGCCCGTGGCCGGGGGCACCTCGGTCCACTGCGCCATCGGGTCGGCCTTGATGCGCCACTGGCCGTCCGCGCCGAGGATCTCGTACTTGTAGGTGTCGCCGTCGCCCACGCCCGGGACGAACAGCTCCCACACGCCGGTGGAGCCGAGGGAGCGCATCGGGTGGGCGCGCCCGTCCCAGTGGTTGAAGTCGCCCACCACCCGCACCCCGCGGGCGGTCGGCGCCCACACAGCGAAGCCCGTGCCCGACACCGGACCGAACGCGGACGCGTAGGCGCGGACCCGCGCGCCGAGCGCGCGCCACAGTTCCTCGTGCCTGCCCTCGCTGATGAGGTGCATGTCGAGCTCGCCCAGGGTGGGCAGGTGCCGGTACGGGTCGTCCTGGAGGAACTCCTCCCCGTTGCCGTAGGTGACCGCGAGCCGGTAGTCGGGGACGGCCAGCGGAGCGGCGCCGGGGTCGGTCCCCGACAGCGACGCGTCCTCGGGCAGCGTCCCGGCGAAGACGCCCTCGTGGAAGTGGCGCAGCCGGTGCCGGTCCCCGTTCGGCAGCACCACCTCCACCCGCTCGGCCAGCGGCCGCAGCGCACGCACCGTCACGCCCGAGCGCTCGGGATGTGCACCGAGGACGCCGTGCGGATCGTGGTGGTCGCCCCCCCACCAGTCTCTCGATCTCCTCGCGCGTCACCCGTGCCATGTGATCATGGCCTCCTCGTTCCCTGGGTCCGGTACGCCCCTAGGAGTGCCCCGGGAACGGCATAACTCACCTGCGGCCGGGACGGGTCTCAGCCGCCGCGCGACCGCCAGCGGCCATAGCCCCGCATCGCCCGGTCGGCCATGCCGTACAACCGCTCGCTGCCGAGGACGAGGTCGCGGCCGCGGGTGACCGGGGCGTGCCTGAGCCAGTGCGCGGCCCCGCCCGGCGAACGGCGCCGCACCACCCCCTCCGCCACCGTGATGGAGTGGTTCCGCAGCTCCTCCTTGTAGCGCCAGCCGACGGCCGGGCCCATGTCGATGTGCCGCACGCCCAGCGCCGCGGCCTCCTCCGCCATGCGCAGGTGCAGGACGAGGCCGGGCGAGTACTTGGCGAACTCGGGGTCGTACACCGGGAACCACGTCACCAGGGTGTGGTCGCTGCGCAGCCCGAAATGGCCCGCGACCGGCCTGCCGGCGGCGTACAGCATGGACAGCACCCCGGCGAAGCCGTCGTCGTGGGTGCCGTGCAGCCGCTCCACCAGCCGCACCACCCAGGGCCGGGAGAACCGGTCGGCGCGGCCCATCGCCCGGTACTGGGCCGACTTCCACGACTGGACGAGCGCCAGCGACGCGTCGTCGCGCACGTCGAACGCGAACGACACCTCACCCGCCTCGCGGCCCAGCTTCCGCTCCTTGTAGCGGGTCTGCCTGACGACCTTGGACCCCCTGGCGCGCAGCGACCCGGCGAACGCGTCGAAGCCGCCGGTCAGGTCCATCACCGCCGAGTCGAGCCGCTTGGTCGCGTACGGCGCGAACCACGGCTGGCCGGGCGCCAGCGTCCCGAACGCGTAGGCCGACAGCCCGCACGAGCGCAGCAGCTCGCGCGCGTCCAGCTCCAGTCCCGGCGCGTGCACCAGGCCCTGGCCGAGCGACAGCCACCCGCCGATCGCCCCCGCCGAAACCCGGCCGTGCAGCTCGTAGGGCAGGAACCCGACGATGTCGCCGCCCGCCCGCTCGCTCAGCACCGCCACCCGAGCGCCCGCGATCACGTGGTCGACCGCGACCGCGTAGCCCGCCGACAGGAACGGGTTGGCGAGCTCGGGCCGCCCGTCCTGCAGCGCGCGCCAGGCCGCCAGCTCGGCCGGGCCGAGTTCGCCGGGACGCGTCACCGCGACGTGCACCGCGATCACCTCGCGAACGTGAACGGCAGCCGGGTGATGCCGTTGTCGAAGCTGGAGCGCAGGTACTCGGGCCCGCCGTCCGCCCGCAGCCCCGGCAGCCGCCCGTACAGCTCCCGGAACATGATCCTCAGCTCCATCCGGGCCAGGTTCGCGCCCAGGCACAGGTGCGGGCCCGGACCGCCGAAACCGACGTGCGGATTGGGCGAGCGGGTGATGTCGAAGGAGTCGGGATCGGCGAAGACCTCCGGGTCGCGGTTGGCCGCCGGGTAGAACAGCACCACCTTGTCGCCCGCCCGGAACGGGTGCCCGCCCAGCTCGTGGTCCCGCGTGAGCGTCCGCCGGAACTGGATGATCGGCGAGGCGTACCGGACGATCTCCTCGATCGCCCCGCCGATCCGCCCGTCGTAGGCGGCCAGGTCGCCGGCCGTCAGCAGCTCCCGCTGCCCGGGATGCTCGGTGAACAGCCGCAGCCCGTGCGACAGCGCGTTCCGCGTGGTCTCGTTGCCCGCCACCAGCAGCAGGTCGAAGAACGACCCCAGCTCCTTCACCGACAGCCGCTCGCCGTCGGGATTGGCGTTGACCAGCGCCGACACCAGATCGCCTGCCGGGTTCTCGCGGCGGGCCCGGCCCAGCCGGGCCACCAGCCGGTGCAGGTCGACGATGGCCCGCAGGTTGCCGTACAGCAGCCGCAGCGTGCGCGGGCTCGCCGGCGACCCGCGCACCCCCGAGTACGCGGTCATCGCGTCGATCCGGCCCAGCACGTACGGGCGGGTCCGCTCCGGGACGCCCATCATCGCGCAGATCACGTTGATCGGCAGCCGCGCCGCGACCTGCTCCACGAAGTCCCGCGGCCCCTCGGCGAGCACGTCGTCGACGATCCGCGCCGCGGTCGCCCGCACGTCCTCCTCGATCCGGGCCAGCATTTTCGGTGTGAACGCGCGGAACACGATGCGCCGCAGCCGGGCGTGCGCGGGATCGTCCATGTTGACCATCGGGGTGCCGAACAGCGCCGGCAGCCACGGCGGCGGCTCCGGCGACGTCGCCGCCGGCTCGCTGGAGAACACCGCCGCGTTCCGGCTCGCCTCGACCACGTCGGCGTGCCGCACCAGCGCGTGGAAGCCCCGGCCCGACCGGACGAGCGGCACCCGCGGCTCGGGGAAGTACACCGGCCGCCCCAGCTCCCGCAGCCGCGCGAAGTCGGCCAGCCGCCGCTCCGGCGGCCGGTCCCAGAACTCCATGCCCACCAGGTCGATGCCGGTGACCCGCCGCGCCGGCGCCGTCACCGCGCCACCCACCTGACCTCGTAGGGGCGCAGCTCCAGCGCTTTGCCGTCGACCAGCGGCCGGACGGCCTTGGCCGAGCCGTTCACCACGACCATCCGCTCCCGCTGCGCCAGCACCCGCACCGCCGGGTCGGACGCCTTCACCTCCACCAGCGCGGTGCCGGGCGGGAACCAGAGGGCGAAGTTCTGCAGCATCGCCAGCGTCGGCGTGGCCCCGCCGCCCTTCGCCGGGCCCGACCACAGGCAGCCGGGGCAGTCGCCGGTCGTGGTCGTCTGCGGGCTCCAGTAGAACGCGCTGGCCGCGCCGCCCCGCACGAACTCCATCATCGCCGCGGTGTGGACGGCGGCGCGGCGCCCGGCCGTCCAGTTCGACGGCACCGGCTCGACGTACCACTCGGCCCACCACACCGGCAGGTCCGGGTCGAGCGCGCGCAGCCACCGGGTCACGTCGGAGAACTTCGTCAGCGCCTGGAAGTCGTTCAGGACGATCTCGCGCTGGACGGGCTGGCTGTGCCCGTCGACCGCGATGAAATCGGCGCCCCTCTTGTGCCGCATCCAGTATTCGACGGCGTCCAGATTGCGCTGGTCCATACTGCCCCACGCGCCCTTCAACTCCGAAGGCGGACCGTACCGGCCGCCGGGGGCGTTGCTGTTCATGACCATGTAGGGGCCGCCGACGCGGATGTCCCCGTCGACCTTCTTCAGGGCGTCGTAAACCTTGTTGTAGAGCCGGGTGTAACCCTCATAATCCCAGCGATTTCCGGGCGGATACCAGAAACCCTTGAACTCGTTCCATACGGTGTAGTACTTCACCTGGGGATAGCGTTTCGCGATCTCCGCCGACAGCTCCGCGAACGCGTCGAAGTACCTCGGCTCGACGGCCAGTTCCAGCCGGCTCCAGTCGGTGTCGCCGGGCGGCCCGCCCTTCATCCAGTCGGGCGCGCAGCACAGCGTGATGACCGGAACGCCCTTGGTCGCCTCGATCGTCTGGATCCGCCGGTCCAGCGACGCCCAGTCGTACTCGCCCGGCCGCGGCCGCGGGTTGTCCACCCCCCATCCCATGATGGGCGTGACCTGCACGACCGGGCCCGCGGACAGGTCGGCGAGGGCCCGCCGCGGGCCCTGCTCGTGGTCGACCGAGTTCTGCGTGTGGGTGAAGCCCCACGCGGGCCAGTCGGCCCCGGCCCCGGCCCCGACCCGGGCGGCGGGCGAGGCGGGCGCCTCCACCGTGCCGCCCGCGCCCCCGCCGGGCCGCCACCCCGTCACCCCCAGGACGATCGCGGACGTCGCCACCCCCGCGAGCGCGGCCGCGAGCGCGACCAGGAAAAGGCGCCTCCGGGGCGGGCGGCCGTGCCGGCCCTGCCGGGTGCGGAACAGCGCGGGACGGCTGTCGCGCGTCCTTGATTGCACGTCCAAGGGGGCCCCCAGAAAGGAACGGGCAAAAGCGCCGGGGACTCGCCCGGCACCTTCCTTAGAACGTGGTGGGCACGGCCGGAGTTCGCCGTTCCGCACCACGTTGTCGTGACATCTGCCTTACTTCCGGCGCGACCGCCGGCGCCCTGCGACCGGAACGAGGAGAACACAACCCGCGACGATGTGAGACGGCCTCGTGAAAAGCGTGATCGGAATGTGTGATCGCGAAATGGCGCGGGCGCCGGCCGCGACCGCACGGATGGCACGACTCTTCACGTAGGGGTCGCGCCGATGTGCCATCCGTGCGGTCACGCTCTTCTGGCCCCCGTGGTGACATCGACCACGCCGACCAAGCCTCCACTCCTGTGTCACCTCAGCGACACAGGTATCTTGCGCCCCGCGCCGTCCCGGCCCGGTCCGCCCCCGTGCGCGGACCGGGCCGCACGGCCTCCCCGGCCGCCCGCCGGCGCCCGCGGAACGGCGCCGCCGCCCCCCGCCCGCCACGGGCCCTCACCGCTCCTCGTCGTCGCGCCGGGCCTGATCACGCAGCAGCTCGCGCAGCCCCGCCGCGTCATCGGCCGCGACCGTCATCGCGTAGCCCGCCTGCAACTGGGCGTCGGTGAGATCGCCACTGCGCGTGGCGTACCAGCGGCCCGCGTCGCTCCGCCACACCAGCCACCCCGGGAACTCCCTCTCGATGGCCGTCTTCAGATCCTCGAAGTCGCCCATCAAGGTCGTCCTTTCCCCGAGGCGGTTCTTCCGTATACAAAAGTCTTACTCGGTCAAAGAGGTGTCAAGCTGTCCGTAAGCGGACCGTCCCCCTGGGGTTAGCGAAGGGAAGGATGCAGGGCGGGGGGCGACGGGCCGGGATCGAACGGCTCATCGATCCGGGGGGAACGGTGGGCCGGGGGACGAGAGAAGGTGATGCCGGTGCCGGACCGTCCGGCCTACCTCCGTATTGCCGACCAGCTGCGGGCCCGGATCAGGGACGGCCGCTACCCGCAGGGGGCGCGCCTGCCCACCATGGCCGACCTGCGCGCCGAGCACGGGGTCTCGGAGATCGTCGTGCGCCAGGCGATCGCCCTGCTGCGCGGCGAGGGCCTGGTCGAGACCCGCCGCGGCGGCGGGACGATCGTGAAGGTGGCGCCCCCGGTACGCCGCGTCGCCATGGACCGCTACCGCAGCGTGACCCGGCCGATGGCCGTGCCCGCGACCACGTTCACCCACGACCAGCGGATCTCCTGGAACGAGTACCGCCTCGACCGGGAGTTCACCCGGACCACCGCCGACGCCCCCCTCGCCGAACTCTTCGAACTCGCCCCCGGCACCGAGATGCTCCGCCGCCGCTTCGTCTTCTACGCTCGCGGCGAACCTCAGCAGATCTCCGTCAACTACCTGCCGTGGGACGTGGTCGGCGACACCCCCGTCGCCGACCCCGCCAACGAGCCCTGGCCCGGCGGCACCCTCGCCCAGCTCCGCTTCCTCGGCCACCCCCCGACCCGGGTCGAGGAGTCGGTGACCTCGCGGATGCCCACCCCGGAGGAGTCCGAGACCCTGCGGATGGGCGCCGGCGTCCCCGTCCTCACCATCACCCGCCGGCTCCTGTCGGGCCCCCGCGTCCTGGAGGTGTGCCGCGACATCGTCATCCCCGCCGACCGCGTGGTCCTCGACTTCGCGATCGATCTCTGAGCGGGAGGCGGGGGACGGCGACCAGGGTGCTGATGAGGAGGACGGCGGCCAGGCCGGCGCGGGGCGACCAGGTGCCGGTCATCAGCATGAGCTGGGCCGTGCAGGCGACCGTGACGATGCTCGCGGCGGCGGCGGCCACCAGGCGGCCGATCGGGTCCAGGTTCCGTACCAGGGTCCAGAAGGCCGCGCCCGGCGCGACGAAGAGCAGGGCCAGCAGCAGGAGGGTCACCGGATCACCACGAACCTCTCCACGATGACCGCGACCACGCTGACGAACAGCGGGACCGCCAGGACGGTCAGCGGCCGCAGGCGGGCCTGCCCGCCGGGCGGGACGCGCAGGCGGCGCAGCTCGCGGGTCAGCAGCACGCCCAGCAGGACCGGCAGGTAGACGAGCCCGGCCGGGGTCCAGGGGGAGGAGCGCAGGCCGAGGCCCGCCGGGGGCGGCACCTGGGCCACCGGTTCCGGTGGCGGGTTCCGCAGTCGGAAGACGGCGGCGTCGCGGTCGGCGAAGACCGTGCGGATCGCCGGGTGGGACGCCAGCGCGCGCCGCATCCGGGGGCCGTAGTCGGGGGCCAGGCCCGCGGTCAGCACCTGGAAGTCCTCGTGGCCGCGGGTGGTGACGAAGAAGCCGCCGGGTCCCTGCTCGCCGAGGCGCCGGAGGATCCGCGAGACGTCGGCGGGGTCGTCCCGGTCGGCGATGACGGGGGTGTAGGTGAACCGTTCCCAGCCGCGGTACGACCACGGCATCACCGGCGTCCCGCCGACCAGGTCGGGGTCCTCGGCGCTCAGCCAGACCACGCCGATCGCGCCCTGGTGCTCGCGCAGCATCACGTCGAAGGCGGTCACGTCGCTCTGGCGGACCTGCTCGTAGCGCTCGTTGCCGTACCGGACGGTGAGGAAGCCTCCGGTCAGCAGGAGGGCGAACGCGGAGGCGAGCGCCACCGTCGGCCAGTGGCGGCGGGTGCCGGCGCGCGGCGCCGGGAAGAACAGGTAGGCGATCAGCAGGCAGGCGGCGGGCAGCATGAAGAAGTAGATCCGCAGCGCGATCTCGCCGCCGTAGTTCTGCAGCCCGAACGAGGAGAACGGCACCAGCATCAGCACCGGCGCGACCCGGTCGTCGATGCCCCGGGCGCGGCGCCGCAGCAGCCCGGCCAGTGCCAGTACCACCACGGTCACGGCGATGAGGATCCGCAGCAGCTGGATGTCGCGGGTCTCGCCGGCCGCGTCGCCGAGCCGGCCGCCGGTGCTCTGCTGCACGTTGGTGAACACCTTGCCGAGGCCGCCGAAGATCTCCTCCTTGCGGCTCGACCAGTGGCCGACCGTCATGAAGCTGATCCACGCCGCGTACACGACGCCGGCGATGAACGGCAGGCCGCGCAGCTCGCAGCGGCGCACCAGCACCAGCCCGGCGCACGCGGCCGTCATCAGGAACGGGGTGAGCTGGTGCGCGGCGGTCCCGGCCAGCAGGAGGAGGAACAGCAGGACGAACAGGATCGAGCGTTCCCGGGCCGGGACGGCGGGCGCGGGCAGCTCCCCGGGGTCCTTGGGACGCCGGACGGTACGGCGGCGGCCCCTCCGCCGCGGGGTCCACTCGCGGTGGCGGAACCAGTTGACCAGGATCGCGACGAAGTACAGGTAGAGCAGGTACGCGAACGCCTGCGGGGACAGGTAGTCCTGCCCGACCCAGTTGGCCGCGATGAACAGCCAGGCCGCGAACCACTTGGCCCGCCAGGACGCCCGCAGCGCCCGCAGGATCAGCGCGTACGGCACCAGGTACATCAGGTTGGTGACGGGGGGCGCCCAGCGCAGCACCGGCTCGATGTCGTGCTGCCCGGCCGCCTTCATGACGAAGGAGACGAAGGCGAAGAAGCCGGGGGTGGAGAAGCGGGCGTCCAGGTCCCAGGCGACGGTCCCGGTGCGGGAGACGTACTCGATGAACCCGGCGGTCTGCCAGGCGGTGGGGAAGCGGGCGATCGGCTCCAGCGCCGGCGTGACGCCGTGCAGCGAGATGATCAGCACGCCGATCTGGGCGGCGAGGAGCGGCCGGTGGGGCGTGCGGAGCGCGAGCGTGGCCATGAAGGTCAGCACGATCACGGCGGCGCCGGCGAGGGTGGCGGCGGGCAGGACGCCGATGAGGCCGTGGCCGGTCAGCTCCTCCAGGTCCACGCCGCGCAGCGGCAGCCAGAACAGCGCGGCGCCGGTCAGCAGGGACGTGATCAGGGCGGCCAGGAGGAGGCGCGGGGTGCCCGGGGGTGACGGGGGAGCGGCCGGGGCTTCCCGGCGCGCCGGGAGTGCCGTCACGTTCATGGCCCGTCCCGGGTCGCGCTCAGCAGGCCGGGCAGCACGAGCGCCGCGACGATGGTGTTCACGCCGACGATGGCCAGGCCGGTGGTGGCCAGCCGGTCCGGGTCGATCACCACCGGCACCAGCGCCAGCACCCCGAGGAACCGGACCGCCTGCAGCGCGGCGATCAGCCGGGTGCGGCTCTCCACCCGCAGCACCCCGATGTACAGCTCGATGATCGCCTTGGGCAGCGCGGCCAGTGCCAGCGTCTGCAGCAGCGGCGCGCCCCGTTCGGCGTACTCGTGGCCGAAGAGGCGCAGCCCGAGCGGTGCCGCCGCCACCACGAGCAGGACGGCCGGGGTCATCAGGGTGAGCGTGCGGCGCAGCGCGGCCGCCGCGGACCCGGCGAGCCGTTCCCGGTCGAAGGACCCCTCGACGGTCAGCGACGTCGACAGGGTGAGGGCGAGCAGGTCGAGCATGATGCCCAGCGCCCAGGCCATCTGGAAGTAGGCGTTGGCGGCCGGGTCGAGGTGCGCGGCCACCACGACCGGGACCAGGCTGACCGAGGCGTACTGGAACGCGCCGCCCAGGTAGGCGCCCCCGGCGTACCGGGCGATGTCGCGGCGGGTGGGGCGGGCGCCGCGGCCGAGGTTGCGGCGGCTGTGCTCGGGGATCAGCCGCCCGAAGACGAGCAGGCCGACCGGGACGAGCATCGCGATGGCGGGCACGAACCACGACAGCGTCACCCCGCCGGAGGGGAACGCCGTCGCCAGCGCGACCAGCAGCAGCAGCTTGGCCACGCCGAAGGCCGCGTTCACGACCGGGACCCAGCCGGCGTGCCGCAGCCCGGTGAACACGCCCTCCTGCTGGTTCCACAGGTTCCACGCCACCGCCATGGCCAGGAACCACAGCCCGGTCCGCCAGCCGCCGAGGTGGGCGAACGACTCGCCCCACAGGTCCAGGGTGAGCAGGAAGCCGAGGGCGAGCAGGGCCGCCGCGGCCGCGCCGGCGGCGTAGCAGGCCAGCACCAGCGCGCGGGTGCGCCGGGCGGTCTGCGGGACGAACCGGATGAGCAGGAAGTTGAGCATCGTCACGCCGCCCACGAACATGATCGCCTGGATCACGGCCCAGTCGCGGCCCATGGCCTCGGGGGCGTACAGCGCGGCGCCCAGGCCCCAGTACGCCAGCCCCAGCAGCCCGGTGAGCCCGCCGTTGGCGACCAGCGCGTAGGCGTTGCGGAACAGCGGGTCGGACAGCTCGCGGCGCAGCCGCCCGGCGACGGCCAGATCAGCCATGGCGGCTCACCCGCCGCAGCCCGTGGCGGGTCCGCCGGACGGCGGCGTACCCCTTCGTCAGCGCCCGGTCCCGGAGGAAGATCAGGGGGATGCGCCGCCCGCCGGCGATCCGGGCGAACGTGGCGAGCGTGGTCGAGGCGCGGACGGTCAGCCGGGGGACGGTCAGCGTGCCGTCCGCCGCGGGGGGAAGGGGCGCGAGGCGGTTGGCGACGGCGCAGGCGCTGTCGTACCCGGCGGCGCGGACCGCGCGCCGCACCCGCGCGCTGGAGTAGCCGTACGGGTAGGCCATCGTGGTGACGGCCGTGCCGAGCCGATCCTCCAGGAGGCCGCGGCTGCGGGTCAGCTCGTCGGCGAGCGCCGGGTCCGGGAGCTGGTCGAGCTGCGGGTGGCCGTGGCTGTGGGCGCCGATCTCGATCCCGGACGCCGCCGACTCCCGCACCTGCGACCACGCCATCATCGCGGTCGGCGGGCGGCCGGCCGCGTCCGGTCCGGCGTCGGCCAGCCAGCCGGTGGTGACGAACACGGTCGCCGCGAAGCCGTGCCGCTCCAGGACGGGCAGCGCCGCCGCGTGGAAGTCGGCGTAGCCGTCGTCGAAGGTGAGGGCGATCGGGCGCCGGACCCCGGCCGCGCCCCCCGCCAGCGCCGAGAACGGGACGGGCGTGAAGCCCTCGTCCGCCAGCAGCGCCATCTGGTCGGCGAACGCGGCGGGACGCACCGCGAGCCCGGCGGTCGCGCGCGGCGGCCGGTCGGCGATCGAGTGGTACATGAGCACGGGCACGGAGCGCACGGTCACGCGCCCCCGAAGCGGCCCATGGCGTACCCCCACGCCGTCCAGGCCAGCCCGACGGAGATGGCGGAGGCGCGGCCGAGGCCGGCCGGGTCGCCGCGGAGGGCGTCGCCGACGCCGTGCAGCGCGCCCAGGGGCAGCGTCCTGAGGACGTGGGCGCGCTCGCTGGCCAGGCCGTCCTGGCTGCCCACGCTCCGGGTGACCAGGGCCTTGGACAGGCCCTCGGCGTAGCAGCGTTCGCGGAAGTAGGCGAACCGGGCGCGCTCGGCCGGGACGCGGTGCCAGATGACGGCGCCGTCGTCGTACACCAGCTCGGACCCGGGGCTGCGCTGGCGCAGCCGGATGCAGAACTCGGTCTCCTCGCAGCCCAGGGGCCGCCCGCTGAAGGTGCGGCCGATGCCGCTGTCGAAGCCGCCGGCGATCGGGAACGCCTCGCTGCGGAACGAGGCGTTGCCGCCCATCAGGTTCCGCACCGGACCGGGGACCAGGCCGCGGTAGGTGCACCCGACCGTCCAGTCGAACTCCTCGGGGAACCAGCGCGGGCGCCGCCCGGCCGGCTCCGGATCCGGCTCCGCGGACGAGGCCGGCCCGGCCGGCGGCGTCGAGCCCGGCCACAGCGGCAGCGTCAGGCCGCCGACGCCCGCGGTCCGCGGGTCGGCGTAGTGCCGGGCGAACGCGGCGAGCCAGCCCGGCGCGGCCACCGCGTCGTCGTCGAGGAAGGCCACCACGTCGCCGCGGGCGGCCGCGACGCCGGTGTTCTTGCCGCCCGACAGGCCGCGCGCCCCGGCGTTCGGCACGACCGCGACGTCGCGCAGCGAGCGCCTGAGCCGGTCGCGCAGGTCCGGATTGTGGTCGACGACCAGGATGATCTCCTCGGGCGCGTGCCGCTGCGCGCGCACGGACGCGACCGCGGCGTGCACATCGTCCCAGCGCCGGTCGGTGTAGGCGCAGACGACGACCGAGAAGCGGGGGCCGGGCACGGTCATCGCGTCCGCCCCCTCAGCCTGGCGCAGGTCTTCAGGACGCGGTCGGCGCGCCGGTAGAGCGCCGGGTGGTCCAGCACGGCGCCGCGCGCCCGGCCGAGCGGCGCGGCGCGCACCCAGTGCAGGCCCGCGCCCGCGGTGCGGCGGGCGACCCGGCCCTCGGCGATGGGGATCTCGCGGCCCTTGAAGCACTCCTTGAACTCCTTGCCGCCGCGGCCCATCGCGATCTCGGCGACGCCGGCCTCCGCGCAGCCGCGGGCCAGCCGCAGATGGCCGAGCATGCCGGGGGAGTACCTGCCGAAGCGGACGTCGTAGGCGGGGAACCAGCCCGCCATGACCGTGCCGCCGCGCAGGCCGAAGTGCGCCGACACCGGTTCCTCCCCGGCCCACAGCACGCTGAGCACCCCGAAGCCGGTCTCGTGGAAGTGCCGCACCAGCCGCACGATCCAGGGCCGGGCGAACCGGTCGGCGCGGCCCGTCCGGGTGTACTGCGCGGACTTCCACTCCATCAGCCGGCGCAGGTCGGCGGGGTCGGCGGAGGCGAACACGTACCGCACCTCGCCGACCTCGCGGCCGAGCTTGCGCTCCTTGTAGCGGAGGGTCCGGTGGGTCTTGGGCGCGGCCCGCCGCATCTCCCCCTCGAACGCCGCGAACCCGGCGCCCAGGTCCATCACCGGCTCGACCCGCCGCGCCGCGTGGTACGGCGCGAACAGCGCCTGGTGCGCCAGCAGGTGGTCGAAGTCCCAGACGCCGAGCCCGCAGGCGCGCAGCAGGGCGCGGGCGTCCAGGCGCAGGCCGGGCGGGGCGACGATCCCCTGGAGGTCGGTGAGGCCGGACCCGACCGGGTGGCCGATGCCGGCCGGGCCGCGCTCGTAGGGGAAGAACGCCACGACCTGCGGGCCGTCCTCGACCACGGCGATCCGGGCGCCGTCCCGGAACCGGCCGACCCCCAGGGCGAACTCGGGCGCCAGGAACGGGTTGCCCAGTTCGGGGTCGGTGAGCTGCAGCTCGCGCCAGCGCCCGATCTCGGCCGGGCCGAGGTCGCGCGGGCGCACCACGGTGACCTTCACGGTGATGCCGTCCCGGTCACTCGGTGGCGGTGCGGCTGAGGGCCGCCGGCCGCCGGCCGCAGTCCGGCCGGGCCCGGAGCCGGGGACGGGGACGGCTCGGCGGGGGCGGGGGCGCCGTCGCCTGGCAGCGGCTCCAGCGCGCCCCGGAAGCGCAGCCGGACCATCGTCTTGAGCACCCGCCAGCCGTCCCGCCAGGTGTTGAGGTTGGACTCCCCGTGCCGGCGCTCGGTCTCGTGGCTGACCACCTCGGCGATCCGCAGCCCGGCCCGGACGGCGTTGACGCACATCTCGGTCTCGATCTCGAAGCCGGTGGACTCCAGCCGCAGCCGCTCCACCGCGTCCCGGCGCATCGCGACGTAGCCGTAGCACAGGTCCGACCAGTGCTGCCGGTACAGCGCGTTGGCCAGCGCGGTCAGGGCGGAGTTGCCCAGCCGCCGCAGGCCGGTCAGGTCGTCCGAGCCGCCCCCGCAGCCGTACCGGGTGCCCTTCACGAAGTCGTAGCCGCGGCACAGCAGCGCCAGGAACGCGTCGAACTCGGCGGGGTCCATGCTGCCGTCGGCGTCCAGCATGATGATCATCTCGGAGCTCGCCGCGGCCATCCCCGTCCGCATGGCGCTGCCCTTCCCGGTGGGCGGCTCGACGATGATCCGTGCGTCCGGCCGGACCGACAGCACGAACTCGACCGTCCCGTCGGTGGACTGCCCGTCCACGATCACGATCTCGTCCACGGCGGCGAGCCGCGGCAGGAGCCAGCGGAGGTTGTCGGCCTCGTTGAGGGTCGGCACGACCGCGGTGACCGTGGGCCAGCGGCGGGCGGTGCGGTGCGCGGGGGACCGGTCCGGGGCGCGTCCGAGGCGGGCCGCCCTCGGCGCGCCCTCCGCGTGCGCGTGGGACTCGCGCACGGAAGAGTCAGGAGATTGCATGGGATTCCCCGTATGTGTCGGCGTCTTTCCCGGTTGAGATGTCGGGTGCGCCCATCATGTTTGGAGGAACTCGCGAAGCACTCCCGGCGCAGGCGGTCCTACGCACCCTGTACCGCTCCGGCAGGTAAGGGCATCGTCACGCATTGCGCGGCGGGGGACGCGGGAAATCACGAATTTGTTAATGGTGAACCCCTGGCCGCTTCCGGTCAGCCGCAGGTCGGAGGCGGCGTCTTCACTGGTCAAGGACCAAGATCGGAAATCGGGAATTGATCAACGCGGCCGTCGGCGGTACTTATCCTTACCGGAGGAAAGGGAGGTTTCCGGTGCGCCGCGGGACGGCATTGTCGACCGCGCGGTGATAACGCAATGCGGGGGAGTCGGGTGATCCTGGAGATTGCCGTAAAACGCCGCCGCGTCTTTGCGGGTACGGGAACGGGTAGCGCGCGGACGTCATTCGTCCGGGTCCCGCGGCGACCCCGTGGTCGCGGGGCCCGGCGGTCCGCCGGGCCGTCCCGGACGGCCGGCCTCAGCCCGCGCCGGCGGTGATGTGCTCCAGCGACCTCAGCGGCACGGGCAGCCACGAGGGCCGGTTCCGCGCCTCGTACCGGATCTCGTACACGGCCTTGTCCAGCTCCAGCGCGCGGATCAGCACCGCGTTCGCCGCCGGATCGGCCCCGCCCGCCTCCGCGTAGCCGCGGCAGAACGCCTCCCGGTTGCGGTCGGCCCAGGCCCTGGCGCGCAGCTCCAGCCCGCGCGCCGCCTCGGGCGACAGGCTGGCGTCGCCGGCGGGCAGGAAGCGCGCCGCGTACTCGAACGAGCGCAGCATCCCGGCCACGTCCCGCAGCGGATGCGCCATCGCGCGGCGCTCCTCGGGGGAGCGGGCCGGCTCGCCCTCGAAGTCCAGCAGCACCCAGCCCGTCTCGCTGCGCATCACCTGCCCGAGGTGGTAGTCGCCGTGCACGCGCTGCAGCGGGATGTCGGCGGCCCGCGCGGCGAGCTCGTCGAACGCCCGGCCGATCGGCCCGGCGTGCGGGGCCAGCTCGGGCACCGCGGCGCTGACCTCGTCGAGCTGGCGGTGCATCCCGCGGGCCAGCTCGCGCACCTGCGCGGCCGGCGCCGTCGTCACCCCGAACGCCACCGCCAGGTCGCGGTGCACGGCGGCGGTGGCGGCGCCCAGCCGCTCGGCCTCGGCCGCGAAGTCGCCGCCCGCGCCGCCCGCGTCCAGCTCGGCGGGCTGCTCGTGCTCCTCGGGGGCCGCGGCCCGGCCGTTCTCCCAGATCACCTCGCCGTGCCGGCCCAGGCCCGCCGCGGACCGGCCGGTCGGGTCGGGGAACCCGCCCGAGCCGGGCCCGCCGCCCGGATACCGCCCGTGCCCGTCCGGGCCGGGATGGGCCAGCCAGTCCCGCACGCTGGTGATCGCCAGCTGCCAGCCGTCGGTCGCGGTCCGCAGGTACTCCGACATCAGCGCCAGCGTGATCGGCTCGCCACCGCCGTCCGGCTCCATCTCGATCCAGCCGCGCACCCCGGCGACGTGCTCGCAGCCCGCCCGGGTCAGCGCGAGGTTGACCTCCAGGTCCGGGTTGACGCCCGGGGACAGCCGGCGGAACAGCTTGCACATGTAGGACTCACCGAAGACCAGCGAGGTGTTGCTCTGCTCGGCCGAGCCCGGCACGGCGGTCAGCCCGGTCTCGATCTCCACGCCCGGCGCCCGGTGGAACCGCAGCGCGCCCGCCCGGGTCTCCGCGGCGATGCCGTCCAGCAGCACGCGGGTCAGGCCGGGGTCGTGGACGGCGTCGTACAGGTGCCCGCCCTCGGGGTCCTCGCCGATCTCTCCCGGACGCAGCCGTTCGGGCAGCTCGTCGCGGCGGCCCACCAGCAGCTGGTACCGGTCGACGTCCGCGCCCTGCCGGACGTCGACGACCACGTGCCGCACCGACGACGGGACGGGACCGCCCTCGCCGCCGTGCGCGCCGTACGCGTCGTGCGCCCGGTGGGCGTCGCGCGCGCCGTGCGCGCCGGGGGCGTCGTGCGGGCCGCCGGGGACGTCCCCCGCGGCCACCGGCAGCTCGGTGTCGGAACTGATCGTCACCTCGCCGATCGGCCGGTCCTTGCCGGCGAACCACCGCTGCCGCGGCAGCCAGTGGGCGAGGGCTCCGGTCAGGGCACGGTCCAGCGGCCGCATCGCGTCATCACCTCGTCTCCGGTCCCCGGTCCCCGGCGCCGGATCCCGGATCGGGCGGCTCGGGCGGCGGCGGGAGCAGGAACCAGTAGAAACCGTGGCCGGGCAGCGTCAGCAGGTACGGCAGCTCCCCGATCGGCGGGAACCGCACCCCGCCCATGCACTCGACCGGCGCCGACCCCTGGAACCGGCGCAGGTCCAGCTCCACCGGCTGCGGGAAGCGGGACAGGTTGTTCACGCACAGCACCGTGTCCATGCCGCCCCAGTGGTTGGACTCGCCCTCGCCGATCTCCCGGACGAACGCCAGCACGCTGGGGTTGGACGCGGTCAGCTCCACGTACGACCCCACCCCGAACACCGGGTGCCGCTGCCGGATCTCGATCATCTTCCGGGTCCAGTGCAGCAGCGAGCCGGGGTTGTTGCGCTGCGCCTCCACGTTGACGGCCTGGTACCCGTAGATCGGATCCATGATCACCGGCAGGTAGAGCCGGGCCGGGTCGCACTGCGAGAACCCCGCGTTCCGGTCCGGGGTCCACTGCATCGGCGTGCGCACCGCGTCCCGGTCGCCCAGCCAGATGTTGTCGCCCATGCCGATCTCGTCGCCGTAGTACAGGACGGGCGAGCCGGGCAGCGACAGCAGCAGCGCCGTGAACAGCTCCAGCTGGTTGCGGTCGTTCTCGAGCAGCGGCGCCAGCCGCCGCCGGATCCCGATGTTGGCCTTCATCCGGGGATCCTTGGCGTACTCGGCGTACATGTAGTCGCGCTCTTCGTCGGTGACCATCTCGAGCGTCAGCTCGTCGTGGTTGCGCAGGAAGATCCCCCACTGGCAGCTCTCGGGGATCTTCGGCGTCTGCGTCATGATCTCCGAGATGGGGTAGCGCTGCTCCCGCCGCACCGCCATGAAGATCCGCGGCATCACCGGGAAGTGGAACGCCATGTGGCACTCGTCGCCGCCCGCCGCCGGATCGCCGAAGTACTCCACCACGTCGGCCGGCCACTGGTTCGCCTCGGCCAGCAGCACCCGGTCGGGGTAGAGCCGGTCCACCTCGGACCGGACCCGCTTGAGGTAGGCGTGCGTCTCGGGGAGGTTCTCGCAGTTGGTGCCCTCCCGCTCGAACAGGTACGGCACCGCGTCCAGCCGGAACCCGTCGATGCCCAGGTCCAGCCAGAACCGCAGCACCTCCAGCATCGCGTCCTGCACCGCGGGGTTGTCGAAGTTCAGGTCGGGCTGGTGGGAGAAGAACCGGTGCCAGAAGTACTGCCCCCGCACCGGGTCGTAGGTCCAGTTGGAGGTCTCGGTGTCGACGAAGATGATCCGGGCGTCGGGGTACGGCTCGTCGGTGTCCGACCACACGTAGAAGTCGCCGAACGGGCCGTCCGGATCGTTCCGGGACGCCTGGAACCACGGGTGCTGGTCGCTGGTGTGGTTCATGACCAGGTCGGCGATCACCCGGATGCCGCGGGCGTGCGCCTCCTCGATCAGCTCCACGAAGTCGCCCAGCTCCCCGAAGTCGGGCAGGATCTTGGTGAAGTCGGCGATGTCGTAGCCGCCGTCCTTCAGCGGCGACCGGTAGATCGGCAGCAGCCACAGGCAGTCGACGCCCAGCCACTGCAGATGGTCCAGCCGCTGGATCAGCCCGCGCAGGTCGCCGTACCCGTCCCCGTTGGAGTCGGCGAACCCCCGCACCGACACCTCGTAGAACACCGCGGTCTTGAACCAGTGCGGATCGCGCGGCACCTCGGGGTCGAAGGCGTCCGGCACGGGCTCGAACGGCGTGCTGTCGAACGCGTCGGGCGGGACCTCCGTGATCGGCTCTTCGACGGGGACCGCCCCCGGCGGAGGGGGAATGCTCGCGTCGCTCAACTCTCGTCTCTCCGGAGCGTGAAGATGTGGGCCGGCCGGACATGCGGATCGAGGCGCACGTAGTTGGACCGCCCCCAGCGGTAGGTCTCGCCGGACAACTCGTCGACCACGTCGAACGCGACGTCGTCCCGGTCGCCCGGCAGGCCCAGCGCCGGCAGGTCCAGGTGGACGGTGGCCTCGCGGACCTGGTGGGGGTTGAGGTTGACCACGGCCAGCACCACGTCGTCGAACCCGCTCAGGGGAGCGGCCTCCCCCGAGGCCCCCACGGTGTGCACGGACATGCCCGCGGCGCCGCCGGCCGCGTCGTTCCCGACGCCGTGCGTCTTCGAGAACGCGATGATCTCGGGCTGGTCGGGGTGGTGGAAGCGCAGGCCGCGCAGCCCGTGCAGCGCCGGATGCGCCCGCCGGAAGTCGTTCAGCCGGGTGATCAGCGGCGCGACGCTGCGCCCCTCCCGCTCGGCGTCCTCCCAGTCCCGCGGCCTGTACTGGTACTTCTCCGAGTCGCGGTACTCCTCGCTGCCGGGACGCACGGGGACGTTCTCGATCAGCTCGTATCCGGAGTAGACGCCCCAGGTGGGGGAGAGCAGCGCGGCCAGCACCGCCCTGATCTCGTACGCGGCGCGCCCCCCGTGCACCAGGTACTCGTTGAGGATGTCGGGGGTGTTGACGAAGACGTTGGGCCGCATGTACGCGGCCGCGCCGCCCGCCAGCTCCCGGAAGTAGTCCTCCAGCTCCTCGCGCGAGTTCTTCCAGGTGAAGTAGGTGTAGGACTGGTGGAACCCGATCTTGGCGAGGGTGTGCATCATCGCGGGCCGGGTGAACGCCTCGGCCAGGAACAGCACGTCGGGATCGGTCCGGGCGACCTCCGCCAGCAGCCGCTCCCAGAACGGGACCGGCTTGGTGTGCGGGTTGTCCACCCGGAAGATCCGCACCCCCTGGTCCATCCAGTGCCGCACCACCCGCAGCACCTCGCGGTAGATCCCCTCGGGGTCGTTGTCGAAGTTCAGGGGGTAGATGTCCTGGTACTTCTTGGGCGGGTTCTCCGCGTACGCGATCGTCCCGTCCGCGCGCGTGGTGAACCACTCGGGGTGCTCGGTCACCCACGGGTGGTCGGGCGAGCACTGGAGGGCCAGGTCGAGCGCGACCTCCATGCCGAGGTCGCCGGCGTAGGACACGAACGCCCCGAAGTCCTCCAGGGTGCCCAGGTCGGGGTGGATCGCGTCGTGGCCGCCGTCCTCCGAGCCGATCGCCCAGGGCGAGCCCGGATCGTACGGCCCGGCCTCCAGCGTGTTGTTGGGGCCCTTGCGGAACGTGCGGCCGATCGGGTGGATCGGCGGCAGGTACACCACGTCGAAGCCCATCTCGGCGATCGCGGGGAGCCGCTTCATCGCGGTTCCGAAGGTGCCCGACGCCGGGCCGCGGCGGCCCATCGGGTCGTACGAGGCGCCCTCCGAACGCGGGAAGAACTCGTACCACGACCCGATCAGCGCCCGCTCGCGGTGCACGACCAGCGGCGCCCACGCGGAGACGGTGAGCAGGTCGCGCAGCGGGTAGCGCCATTCGAGGTCGCGGACGTCGGGGTGGCGGGCGGCCTCCATCCGCTCGTCCGGGGAGACGGTCCCGTCGGCGAGCAGGGCGGCCAGCCGGACGAACGTCTGCCGGTGGACGGCGGGCAGCCCCTCGGCGGCGCGGGCGTACAGCAGCGACCCCTCGGCGAGCATCAGCTCCACGTCCTGGCCGCGCGGCACCTTGATCTCCGCGTCGTGCCGCCAGTGCGCGACCGGGTCGCCCCACGCCTCGACCCGGAAGTGCCACAGCCCGGTCTCGGTCGGCGTGGCCGGGGCGGCCAGCCGGTCCAGGCCGGGCGCCACGTCGGTCATCCGCACCGGCGGGCGCACGGTGCCGTCGGGGGCGCGCAGGACGATCTCGGCGCCGAGCATCTCGTGGCCCTCGCGGAACACGGTCGCGGAGATCTCGAACGTCTCGCCGACCACCGCCTTGGCCGGCCACCGGCCGCCGCCCACCCGGGGCTCGACGTCCAGGATCGGGATGCGGCCCAGCTCCGGCTCGGGAGCGCCGGACGCCTCGGGCGTTCCAGGCTGCTGCGGTGTCTCGGGCGCGCGGGGCGGCCCGGTCGGCCGTGTCGCGGCCTGTCGCGCGGAGGCCGCCGAGGACGTCCCGGACCTTCCCTGCATGCGCCATCCCCTACCCGGTCGTCGATTTCAAAACGTCCATGCCCGCGATTCCGCCTTTACCGCCCTGTAGCTTGCGATAACTTTGCGCAACCGATCGAATGCTCACCGCGATCCATGCCGCGCCCGTGCCGCGGCTGCGCGACCCCGGCGACCGGGCCTGCGACTCCTTCGGCGTGGCCGTCGGCGCGGTCGCGGCGCGGGGGTTGCTCCGCTGGGGAGGTCTTGGCGAAGAACGGACCCGGAGGTGACGCTCTCGTCCCGCGGGCTCGCGATCAACGGCGGGTCTTGTCTAGCGTGACGGTACGTGAAGGCCATTCGACGATTCACCGTGCGCACCGTCCTGCCGGAGCCGCTGCGCGGCCTGGAGGAGCTGATCCTCAACCTGCGCTGGTCGTGGCACCACGAGACGCTCGACCTCTTCCGGTCGGTGGACCCGGCCCTGTGGGAGGCCGTGGGCCACGACCCGGTACGGCTGCTGGGCGAGGTCCCGGCCGACCGGCTGGCGGCGCTGTCCGAGGACCGCCGCTTCCTGCGCCGCCTCCAGGACGCCTCCGACGACCTCAACGACTACCTGACCGCCCCGCGCTGGTACCAGGGCCTCGCCGGATCCGGCGAGGACGCGCCGCCGCGCGCCATCGCCTACTTCTCGCCCGAGTACGGGATCACCGCCGCGCTGCCGCAGTACTCCGGCGGCCTCGGCATCCTGGCCGGCGACCATCTCAAGACCGCCAGCGACCTGGGCGTGCCGATCATCGCCGTCGGGCTGCTGTACCGGCACGGGTACTTCTCCCAATCGCTGTCGCCGGACGGCTGGCAGCTGGAGCACTACCCGGCGATCGACCCCAACGGGCTGCCGCTGCGGCTGCTGCGCGACGCGTCCGGCGCCCCCGTCCACGTCACCATCGGGCTGCCCCAAGGACGCGACCTGCACGCGCAGGTGTGGCTGGCCCGGGTCGGCCGGGTGCCGCAGCTCCTCCTCGACTCCGACGTCGAGGAGAACGACCAGGCCAACCGCGACATCACCGACCGGCTGTACGGCGGCGGCGGCGACCACCGGCTGCTCCAGGAGATGCTGCTGGGCATCGGCGGCGTCCGCGCCATCCGCGCCTACTGCGAGATCAGCGGCCATCCCGCCCCCGAGGTGTTCCACACCAACGAGGGCCACGCCGGGTTCCTGGGCCTGGAACGCATCCGCGAGCTGGTCTCGGAGGCCGGGCTCACCTTCGACGAGGCGCTGGAGGCGGTCCGCGCCGGCACCGTCTTCACCACCCACACGCCCGTGCCCGCCGGCATCGACCGGTTCCCGCGCGAGCTGGTCCAGCGCTACTTCGGCGGCGTGAACGAGACGCCCGACGTCCCCGTCCACCGGGTGCTGGAGCTGGGCGCCGAGAGCTACCCCGACGGCGACCGCACCGTGTTCAACATGGCCGTCATGGGCATGCGGCTCGCCCAGCGCGTCAACGGCGTCAGCGAGCTGCACGGCCGGGTCAGCCGCGAGATGTTCGGCGGCCTGTGGCCCGGTTTCGACACCTCCGAGGTCCCGGTCGGGTCGGTCACCAACGGCGTGCACGCCGGAACGTGGGTGGCCCGGGAGATCCTCGACCTGGCCGCCCGCGAGGTGCCCGCCGTGGTGGAGAGCGGGCGCGGCTGGGACGGCGTCCGCGTCGTCCCGGCCGGGGAGATCTGGCGGGTCCGCCGCGTGCTGCGCGAGCGGCTGGTGCACGACGCCCGGCGCCGGCTGCGCGAGTCGTGGCGGCAGCGCGGCGCCAGCGAGGCCGAGATCGCCTGGATCGACGACGCGCTCGACCCCGACGTCCTGACCATCGGGTTCGCCCGGCGGGTGCCGTCCTACAAGCGGCTCACCCTGATGCTGCGCGACCCCGAACGGCTGCGGGAGCTGCTGCTCGACCCGGTGCGGCCGGTGCAGATCGTCATCGCGGGCAAGGCGCACCCGGCCGACGAGGGCGGCAAGCGGCTCATCCAGGAGATCGTCCGGTTCGCCGACGACGAGGACGTGCGGCACCGGATCGTGTTCCTGCCCGACTACGACATGGCGCTGGGCCGCGCGCTCGTCCAGGGCTGCGACGTGTGGATGAACAACCCGCTGCGCCCGCTGGAGGCGTGCGGCACCTCCGGGATGAAGGCCGCGCTGAACGGCGCGCTCAACCTGTCGGTCCGCGACGGCTGGTGGGACGAGTGGTACGACGGCCAGAACGGCTGGGCGATCCCGTCCGCCGACGGCCTGGCCGCCCCCGACCGCCGCGACGCGCTCGAGGCCGCCGCGATGTACGAGCTGATCGAGGACCACGTCGCGGTGACGTTCTACGACCGCGACTCGGCCGGGCTGCCGCGCCGCTGGCTGGAGATGGTCAAGCACACCATCGCCACCCTCGGCCCCCGGGTCCTGGCCACCCGCATGCTGCGCGACTACGTCGAGGGCTACTACACCCCGGCGGCCCGGTCGGCGCGGGCGATGGCCGCCGACGGGTACGCCGGGGCCCGCGCGCTGGCCGCGTGGAAGCAGCGGGTCCTCAAGGCGTGGCCGGGCGTGGGCGTCGAGCACGTCGAGTCGAGCGGGGAGGACAGCCCGCACGTCGGCGCCCGGCTCTCGATCCGGGTGGTCGTCGACCTGGGCGGGCTCGACCCGTCCGACGCCGCCGTGGAGGCGGTGTACGGGCGGGTGGACGAGTCCGACGCGCTGATCGACCCGGCGTACCTGGAGCTGGCGGGCGGCGACCCGGTCGACGGCGGCGGGCTGCGCTACGTCGGCGAGGTGCCGCTGACCCGCAGCGGCGCGTTCGGGTACAGCGTGCGGGTGGTGCCGCGGCACCGGCTGCTGGCTGGCCGTGCGGAGATGGGGCTGATCGCGCTGCCGCCCGCGCCGCACGGCATGACCAACGGCGACCTGCGGTAGGCGTCAGGCCCGCTTGCCGTACGCGTCGTGCCCGTCGTTGTCGTGCGCGTCGTCTTCGCCGTCCTCGCCGTCGCCGGGCGGCTCCGGCACCCGCCAGGCGATGACGAGGGTCGGCATGACGGCGACCGTGGCCAGCAGCGCCGCGAACAGCAGGAACACGGCCGCGCTCGGGATCCGGCTGATCGAGTCGTCCGAGCCCACCGCGGCCGGCACCGCGAAGTAGACGACGAAGAGCAGGATGAGGGTCAGCCGGTGCGAGAGCGCGTGCGCCCGCAGCCGCTCGCCGCGCTGCCGCTCGTCCAGCAGGTGCTCGGGCAGCCCGATGGTGCCGCGGGTGCCCACGATCAGCGCCCGGAACAGCACGCTCGCGGCGACCACGACCACCGCGATGATCGCGAAGCAGGTGAACATCGCGGCGTCGCTGGGCGCCAGCGCGTAGGACACCCCGGCGTTCACCCACAGCAGCCCCAGCAGCCCCGCGCACAGCAGGACGGCGCGGCGCCGCCCGGCGCGGCCCGCGGACCAGCGCTTCGGGCGCTCCTGCGTCAGTTCGAGCAACCGCTCCTCGCGCTTGTTGCGCGGTTTCATGGTCGACTCCCGTTCTTTCTCGGTGGGGGCTCAGGCGCTGCCGAGCCGGGGGAAGGGTTCGAGCGAGAAGACGATCTCCACCGGCACCTCGAAGTACGCGGCGATGCGCAGGGCCAGGTGCAGGCTGGGGCTGTACTCGCCGCGCTCCAGGTAGCCGATCGTCTGGTAGTGGACGCCCAGCGCCGTCGCCAGGTCGCGGCGCGAGACCCCGCGCTCGGCCCGCAGTACGGCGATCCGGTTGTGGACGAGTTCTTTGTCCGTGGACACCGGCACAGTCTCCCGTGGACGATCAGTGGCCGGGCTCGCCGCGCAGCACCTCGGTGCGGTCGTACCGCATCCGCAGGCCGCGGATCCTGAGGGCCGGAGCTGTCATGACCCTACTCCTCTCTGAAGTATCTCTGCGATCGAAGATAGCACATGTACTACATCTCATCGCAGAGTCATGACGGCGGCGGTGCTGGCAGGATGGAACGGTGCGATCACCGACCCGGCCGCGCGGCCGGACCGCCGACGCGCTCCTGGCCCTGGCGCTCCTGGGGGCCGTCCTCGTCCCGACGGTCTGGGCGGACCTGCGGAGCGACGGCCGCGCGCCCGTCCCCGGACTCGGCTGGGCGCTGATCGTGATCGCCTGCGCCGCGCTGTACTGGCGGCGCCGCCACCCCACCGCCGTCCTGGCGACCGCCCTGGTCGCGTGCCTGCTGTACTACCCGCTGACCGAGCCGGACGGCCCGATCATGATCGTGTTCGTGGTGGCGCTCTACAACGCCGCCTCTCTGGGCCGCGTCCGGGCGGCGGTGACCGTCGCCGCGATCGCGATGGCGGTCGTCGTGTACGGCGAGGCCGGCAGCGACGTCAACCACCTCGAGGACGCCGCGGTGTGGCTGCTGGCCGGCTGGATCGTCGCGGTCGTCGCCATCGGCGGGGTCGTCCACAACCGCCGCGCCTACCTGCGCGAGGCCGACCGGCGCGCCCTCGCCGCCGAACGCGGCCGCGAGGAGGAGGCCCGGCGCCGCGCCACCGAGGAGCGGCTGCGCATCGCCCGCGAACTGCACGACGTCCTCGGCCACAACATCTCGCTGATCAACGTCCAGGCCACCGCCGCGCTGCACGCCGGCGACCCGCACGGCAACGAGGCCGCGCTGGAGGCGATCAAACGCGCCAGCAAGGAGACGCTGCGCGAACTGCGCACCACCCTCGGCGTGCTCCGCCAGGTCGACGAGGAGGCGCCGACCGCCCCCGCGCCCGGCGTCGACCGCCTCGGCGAACTCGCCCGTCGCACCACCGCGGCCGGGCCCGCCGTGCGGACCGAGACGGAGGGCGAACCGCGTCCCCTGCCGCCCGAGACCGACCTGGCCGTGTACCGGATCGTCCAGGAGGCCCTCACCAACGTCACCCGGCACTCCGACGCCGCCACCGCCACCGTCCGCGTCCGCTACACCGGCACCGACGTGCGCGTGGAGATCGCCGACGACGGCCACCCCAACGGCGACGGCGACGGCGACGGGTCGGGCAGCGGCCTGGGCGGCATGCGCGAGCGCGCCGAAGCGCTCGGCGGGACCTTCGAGGCGGGACCCGCCGAAGGCGGCGGCTACCGCGTCCGCGCGACCCTCCCGCTCGACCCCGGCGTACGACCGGAGATGTAGGAACGGCCACCCGCTTAACGCGCGAGGCGTACGCGCGGTCCCGCCTCCCGCGGGTTTCCCGCACGCCCCGCCTTCGCCATCATCGGGCATGAGGACGACAAGGGGGTCGGATGAGAGCGGTCGGCGCGGTCCTGCTGGGCTTCATCGCCGGACTCTTCGCCGGCTTCGCCCTGGAACTCCTCGCCGCCGGGGTCGGCAGGCTCGTCGTCGACGCCCCCGGCCTCCCCGCGCCGCTGCCCGTCGCCCTCGCCGTCACGGGCGGCGTCGCCGCGCTCGTCGCCGACCGGCGCGCCCGCCGCAGGGAACGGCGCTGACCGTCCGGTGGCGGGACGTCCGTATGCGCCCCTATCCTGCCGATTGATCATCTCGAGGCGAGGGGGAGCGCGCGTGGAGGCCCTGCGGCCCGAGGACCCGCGGCGGACGGGCGACTACCGGCTGCTCGGACGGCTCGGCGCCGGCGGCATGGGCCGGGTCTTCCTGGGCCGCTCCCGCACCGGGCGCATGGTCGCCGTCAAGCTCGTGCACGCCGAACTCGCCCGCGACCCCCGGTTCCGCCGCCGCTTCCGGCAGGAGATCGACGCCGCCCGCCGCGTCGGCGGCGCGTGGACCGCGCCCGTGCTGGACGCCGACCCCGAGTCCGACACCCCCTGGGTCGCCACCGGCTACGTCCCCGGCCCCACCCTCAGCGAGACCGTCGAACGGCACGGCCCCCTCCCGGAGGCCACCGTCCTGGCCCTGGCCTCCGGCCTCGCCCGCGCCCTCCAGGCCGTCCACGGCCGCCACCTCATCCACCGCGACCTCAAACCCTCCAACGTCCTGGTCACGATCGACGGGCCGCGGGTCATCGACTTCGGCATCGTCCGGTCCGTGGACGCCGGCGTCGCCACCCGCACCGGCGCCCTGATCGGCTCGCCCGGCTTCATGTCGCCCGAGCAGGTCCGCGGCACGCCCCTCACCCCGGCCGGCGACATCTTCTGCCTCGGCTCCGTCCTGGCGTACACGGCGACCGGACGGCAGCCGTTCAGCGTCGGCGACAGCGGCCTGCACGCCCTCCTCTTCCGCGTCGCCCAGGAACCCCCCGACCTGGGCGACCTGTCCGGACCGGTTCGCGACCTGGTGGAATCCTGCCTGGCCAAGGACCCGACGCGGCGCCCGAGTCTCGCCGAGATCCTGGACTCGCTGCCGCCGGTGCCCCCGTCCTGGCTGCCCCCCGACGTCATCTCCGAACTGGGCTGTGTCTCAAAGTCCCGGCCTACGGCGCTCGCCTGGCGGCTCGCCCCTAACCGGTCCTTGGCGAGCGCGGCATCGCTTCGCGATCTGGCCGGTGAAGCTCGCCTCCGGCATCGCCTCACCGGCCAGGTAACGCGCTCGCGCGGTACCTGAGGCCACCGAGACAGGGTCCTGGGCCGCCACGCCGCCGCCCTCCTCGACCTCGAAGACCCGAAGAACCAGAACCCGCCCCCCGTGCCCCCCGCCGCCTACCTCCGGCCGCCCCCACGAGCTCGGGCCCGGCCGCCAAGGGCGTCGTCCCCGCCAAAATGATCGGCACCTGGGAGGGCTGGGTCCGCAGGAACGGCACCGGCTCCCAGTGGCTCCGCCGCATCACCGTCGAACAGGGCTGGGCCGGCGACACCGTCGCCCGCGTCCGCTCCGCCAACAACGACGAGCTGTGCGAGTTCAACGCCACCCTGCTCGCCGGCGGCCCCTCCATCGAGATCCGCACCCACACCACCCGCAGCCTCCCCACCGGGAAATGCGGCCAGGGCGCCCGCCAGAGAATGACCCTGAACGGCGACGGCACCGTCCACTGGGCCTCGCAGGCAGTACCACGGCACCTGGCGCGTCACCATCGACAAACCGCGCTCGGGCACCGCCCCCGGACGAACCGTCGAGATCCGCAACGCCCCCGTCGGCCAGGAGGCCGTCAAGGTCACCGCCGGCCGATGCCAGGCCATGGCGACCCTCGTCTCCGCCGAAAGCGAGATCGTCATCTTCTCCAGCCGCCTCCTCACCCCGGGCGACGGCTGCACCCTGGGCGGCCTGCAGAAGCTCACCCCCCGAGGCGACGGCACCCTCTTCTGGCAGAACCCAGGCAAGGGAGACACAGGAACCGCGCAGCGAGCGTTACGCACCGGGTCAGGTGGGGTCGGCCAGGGACTCGTAGGCGGGGGTCAGGACGTCGGTGAGGTCTCGGCGGCGGATGCGGACGGGCGGGGGTGTGGCCACCTGGAGGATGAAGCCGGGTGGGACGGGTGGAGTGGGGCGCCGCTCGCGCAGGGCGGCCAGGCCGGTGGGGGGCGTCCAGAAACCGTCGGCCGTCAGAGGCTCGGGTTCCATCTCCAGCGGGTCGGGGGCGCCGGTCTTGCGGCGGCGCAGGGCCTTCAGGAGCTGGTCCTTGGTGCGGCCGTTCCAGGCGAGGATGAGGAACGGGTCGTCGTCGAACGCCTCGGCCAGCAGGTAGAGGACGGCGGCGGCGTGCTTGCACGGGTCGCCCCAGTCGGGGCAGCTGCACATCATGTGCAGCTCCTCCGCGGCGCCCGGGAAGAGGGCCAGGCCGAGCTCGGCGAACACCCACTCGATCTCCGGGGGCATCTCCCCGGCCAGCAGGCGTGCCTGGAAGACCGCCCGGGACGCCAGTTCCTCCTCGACCCGGCGCCAGCCGGACTCGGGGATGGCGTCGATGCCCAGCGCCACCTCGTAGGGCTCCTCGACCGACCCCTGGACTCGGGCGGTGACCTCGTACCGCTCCACGCGCAGGTCGAGCACCTGCCCTTTGCGCGCGTACGCCCGGCCCCGCTGCAGTCGGCCCGAGTCGGCGAACGACTCCACGAGGTCGATGAACCGGCGCGACCACCACGTCGACCCGATCGAGCCGCGGGACGTCCGCGCGCGGATGCCGTCGGCCTCGATCGGCGGCCGCCACTCCATCAGGAGCTCACCGCCTCGGGCGACAGGCGCAGCACGTCGCGGAGTTCGGCGACCGACAGCTCGGTGAGCCAGTCCTCGCCGGTGCCGACGATCGACTCGGCCAGCGCCTTCTTGCGCTCGATCATCTCGTCCACCCGCTCCTCCATGGTGCCGACGCAGATGAACTTGCGGACCTGGACGTTCCTGGTCTGGCCGATGCGGAACGCCCGGTCGGTGGCCTGGTCCTCGACCGCGGGGTTCCACCAGCGGTCGACGTGCACGACGTGGTTGGCCGCCGTCAGGGTGAGGCCGGTGCCCGCGGCCTTCAGGGAGAGCAGGAAGACCGACGGCTCCTCCTCGGACTGGAAGCGCTGCACCAGCTCGTCGCGCTCGGTCCTGGACGTGCCGCCGTGCAGCCACAGGACGGGACGCTCCAGGCGGGAGGCGAGGTAGGGCCGCAGCATCGAGCCGAACTCGGCGTACTGCGTGAAGACCAGCGCCTTCTCGCCCTGGTCCAGGACCTCCGCGCAGATCTCCTCCAGCCGCTCCAGCTTTCCGGAGCGCCCCGGTAGCCGCGAGCCGTCCTTGAGGAGGTGCGCGGGATGGTTGCAGACCTGCTTGAGCTTGGCCATCGTCGCCAGCACCAGCCCGCGGCGCTGCTTTTCGTCGGACTCGGAGATCTGCGCGAGCATGTCGTCGAGCGTCGCCTGGTACAGCGAGGCCTGCTCGGGGGTGAGGTTGCAGTAGACCTTGATCTCCTGCTTCTCCGGCAGATCCGAGATGATCGACTTGTCGGTCTTGAGGCGCCGCAGGACGAACGGCTGGGTGGCCCGCCGGAGGGCCTGCGCCGCCCGCTCGTCGCCGTCCTTCTCGATCGGCACCGCGAACCGCTCCCGGAACGCCGACCGCGGCCCCAGCAGCCCCGGATTCGCGAACTCCATGATCGACCACAGCTCGGTGAGGTGGTTCTCCACCGGGGTGCCGGTCAGCGCGATCCGCGTGCGCGCCGGGATGCTCCGCACCGCCCGCGCCTGCCGCGTGCCGCTGTTCTTGAGGGCCTGCGCCTCGTCGCACACCACCCGCCCCCACCGGACCCGGGCCAGCGACTCGGCGTCGCGCGCCGCGGTGCCGTAGGTGGTCAGGACCAGGTCGGAGCGCCCGACCGCCGCCACGAGATCGTCGTCGCGGTGCCGCGCCGTGCCGTGGTGGACGTAGACCCGCAGCTTGGGCGTGAACTTGGCCGCCTCACGCTGCCAGTTGCCGACCAGGGACATCGGCCCGATCAGCAGCGTCGGCGCGGGCGCGGCCCCGTCCTCCCGCTCCGAGGCCAGCAACGCCAGCGTCTGCGCCGTTTTTCCCAAACCCATTGAATCCGCCAATATGCCGCCGAGGCCGACTTTTTCGAGGAAGGTGAGCCAGGCCAGGCCGCGTTCCTGGAAGGGGCGGAGGGTGCCGTTGAAGCCCTCGGGCGTGGTCATGGGGGTGAGGCGGCGGTCGGACTCGCCGCTGATGAGGACGCCGAAGGCGCCGTCGGCGTCGACCTCGGTGAGGGGGAGGGCGTCGTCGCCGGCGTGGATGACCGCGCGCATCGCCTCGCCGGCGGTCATGGTGCCCTGGCGGGGGTGGCGGAGGAAGTCGAGGGCGGCCTGGAGCTGCTCCTCGTCGAGCTCGACCCACTGGCCGCGCAGCCGGACGAGGGGGGTCTTGAGGCGGGCCAGCTCCTCCAGTTCGGCCTCGTCGACGGTGTCGTCGCCGATCGCCAGGTCCCAGCGGAAGTCGACCATGCCCTGGAGGTCGAAACCGGACGAGGCGACGGCGCCGGAGCCCTCGCCGTCCTGGCTGCGGGTGGTGAGCTTCATGCCGAGCTTGGCCTTGCCCGCCCACTGGGGGAGCAGGACGCCGAAGCCCGCGGCCGACAGCATCGGGGCCGCCTGGCGCAGGAAGCGGAACGCCCCGGCGGTGTCGAGCGTCAGCTCGAAGGGGGTGGGGGTGTCGAGGGCCGCGGCCAGGTCGGGGAAGAGGCGCAGGGCCCGGCCCAGGCCGGTGAGGAGCGTCTCCTCGGCGTCGGGGACGGAGGCGGCCTCCCCGGCCCAGAGCATCGCGGCGGGCACGTACAGGCTCGGGTCGTCGGTGCCCTGGAGGGCGAACTCGACCCGCCACGGGTCGCCGGGCCGCTCCTTCTGGTCGAGCGTCCAGGAGGCGGCCGCGTCGAGCACGTCGCCGCCGGGCACGCCGGGGGTGGGTTCGGCGAGGCGGAAGCAGACGCGGAGGGGGCCGGACGGACGGCGCGCGGCGGCGGCCCAGGCGTCCAGCTCGGCGATGAGGTCGTCGGCGTCGTCGCGGGGCTCGCGGGGCACCTCGGGGGACGGCCCGGTGAGCGCCTCGACCCAGCGCTCGGCCAGGGGGACGCGGTCGGGGACCTTGCCGCGCCGGACCGGCAGGAGGGGGTGCGGGACGACGCCGCGCACGGCGGTGTCGACCAGGCCGCACAGCGCCTCGCGCAGGACCTCGGCGGCGGGGCGGCCCCCGTCGGCGGCGCGGCAGGCGGCGGGCATGGCGCGGACGAGGTCGCCGAGGCGGCCCGCGTCGTCGAGGACGGGGTGCCAGCGGGCGACCAGGTCGCCGTCCTCGCGCAGCAGCCGGGGCAGCACCCGGCCGCGCCCGGCCAGGTGCACGGCCTCGTCGGCGAGCAGGCACAGGTAGCGCAGGTCGGAGCCGGGGATCACGTCGGCGGCGTCCTCGGCGGCCTGGAGCAGCGCCATCGCGGGGAACGGCTCCAGCACCAGGGCGGGCACCCGCCAGCCGCGCAGCCCCGGTTCGCCGTCGATCGGGCGCGGGCCCAGCTCGGCGGACGGCGTCGGCAGGCCGCCGTGGGTGGGGAGCGTCATCGTCAGCTCGACCCGTGCGGCGCCCTTGACGAAGGGTTCGTAGGAGGTGCCGGTGAAGTCGCGGGAGGCGAACGGGTGGGTCTCCGAGGCGCCGGTGTCGTAGGGGCCGGTGCGCTCGGCCCACAGGCACAGCGCACCGCCGTGCCATGTGGCGTGCGCGACGAGCATGACGCAGTTCCCCCGGACGTGCAGGTGAGGCGGCCGGTCCTGAAGCTACCAGCGGGGTGTGACAGGCGCGGCCGGTCGGGACGGGCGGCGCGGGCCGGGAAGGGCCGGGAAGTTAGGCTCTGGGGCATCTCGGAAACGGTTCTGTAACGAGTGACCTGTGGAGGGCGTTGTGGCGGAGTTCGTGCGTGTGGAGGTCGAGGACGGCATCGCGACGATCCGGCTGGACCGTCCCAAGATGAACGCGCTGAACGCGCAGATGCAGCGGGAGCTCATCGAGGCGTCCCGGGAGGTCACCCAGGACGACGAGGTCAGCGCGGTGATCCTCTACGGCGGCGAGCGGGTGTTCGCGGCGGGCGCGGACATCAAGGAGATGGCCGGGATGTCGTACGCGGAGATGGCCGGGGGCCACTCGCGGCTGCTGCAGGACTTCGCGAAGGCGCTGGCCGGGATCCCCAAGCCGGTGATCGCGGCGGTGAACGGGTACGCGCTGGGCGGCGGGCTGGAGGTGGCGCTGTGCGCGGACTTCCGGGTGGCGGGCGAGGGCGCCAAGGTGGGCCAGCCGGAGATCCAGCTCGGGATCATCCCGGGCGCGGGCGGCACCCAGCGGCTGGCGCGGCTGATCGGCCCGGCCCGGGCCAAGGACCTGATCTTCTCGGGGCGGCACCTGTCGGCGGCGGAGGCGCTGGAGATCGGCCTGGTGGAGAAGGTGGTGCCGGACGCGGAGGTGTACGCGGCGGCCCGGGAGTGGGCGGCGACGTTCGTGGGCGGGCCCGCGATCGCGCTGCGGGCGGCCAAGCAGGCCATCGACGCGGGCTGGGAGGTCGACCTGGGCACCGGCCTGGAGATCGAGCGGACCCAGTTCGCGGCGCTGTTCTCCACCGACGACCAGAAGAACGGCATGCGCAGCTTCGTCGAGGAGGGGCCGGGGAAGGCGACGTTCACCGGCCGCTGAGCGCGGGGCTGCGAGATCGCTACCGGACATGCCGGATTGATCGCGACAGAGTCCGCCAGTCGCTAGCATCTCGCGCCATGCGACAGGCGTACCGCACGGCGCTGGTGACCGGCGCCTCCAGCGGGATCGGGGAGAGCTTCGCGCGGGCTCTGGCGGGCCGCGGCACCGATCTGGTGATCGTGGCCCGCCGGGCCGGCCTGCTGGACGAGCTGGCGCGCGAGCTGGTCGAGCGGTACCGGGTCGCGGTGGAGGTGGTGGCGGCCGACCTCACCGATCCGCTGGAGCGCGGGGACGTGGAGCGGCGGCTGCGCACCGACCCGGTGGAGCTGCTGGTCAACAACGCAGGTCACGGTGCGTTCGGAACGTTCTCGGACCTGCCCCTGGACGATCATCTGCGGCAGATCGAGCTGAACGTGGCGGCGCTGGTCCGGCTCACCCACGCCGCGCTGCCGGGGATGCTGGAGCGGCGCCGCGGCGGGGTGCTGAACGTGGCGTCGATGGCGGGGTTCGCGCCGTCGCCGGGGAGCGCGACCTACGGGGCGACGAAGGCGTACGTGACGGCGTTCTCCGAGAGCCTGCACGCGGAGGTCGCGGGCAGGGGCGTGCACGTGACGGCGCTGTGCCCGGGGTTCACCCGCACCGACGAGGAGTCGGAGCCCGGCCTGCTGTGGCTGCGCCGCGCGGACGTCGCCAGGGCGGGGCTGGACGCGGTGGCGGCGGGCCGGGCGCTGTGCGTGCCGGGGGCGCAGTACAAGGCGGCGCTGCCCGCGCTGCGGATGATGCCGAGGCCGCTGCTGAGGGCGGCGGCCAACCGGATGTGGCGCCAGGCCGCCGACACCCGCTGACCCCCGCCGGCACTCCTTGACCGTCGGCGGACGATGACAAAAGCGGGACCGGAGTTTCGCTCACGTCTACAAGAAAATGCGCGTGCGCGTTGTGCGTGGGGTGACTTGACGGGGGGCACGGGGCTCGCGAGCATCGAACCTACGGTTAAGTAGGTTGTGTCGTGCCTGCTTGGGAACCGTTTTCCGATGCCGTCGGTCGGTGGCCAGCCGGCCCCGGCCCCCTCGTACAGCGAAGGACGCAGGAATGCCCGTGCCGTTGCAGACCAGGCTGATGCTCGACCTCGAGCCGGTGGTCGAGAAGGAGATCGACCGGCACATGTCGATGGCCAAGGAGTGGTTCCCGCACCAGTACGTCCCGTGGGGGCAGGGCCGCGACTTCGACGGTCCGCTGGGCGGGGAGGGCTGGACGCCCGAGGACTCCAAGCTGGGGACCGAGGCCCGCGAGTCGCTGATCGTCAACCTGCTGACCGAGGACAACCTGCCCGGCTACCACCGCGCGATCGCCGACGTGTTCGGCCGCGACGGCGCCTGGGGCACCTGGGTCAACCGGTGGACCGCCGAGGAGAACCGGCACGGCATCGCCATCCGCGACTACCTCACCGTCACCCGGGCCGTCGACCCGATCGCGCTGGAGCGCGCCCGGATGCACCACATGGAGGTCGGGTACGAGCCGACGCACGGCACCGAGATGCTGCACGGCATCGCGTACGTGTCGTTCCAGGAGCTGGCCACCCGGGTCGCGCACCGCAACACCGGCAAGGCCTCGGGCGACCCGATCTGCGAGCAGATGCTCTCCCGGATCGCGGCCGACGAGAACCTGCACATGATCTTCTACCGGAACCTGCTGGCCGCCGCGCTGGAGATCGCCCCGAACGAGACGATGCGGGCGGTCACCGAGGTCGTCAAGGCGTTCGAGATGCCCGGGGCCGGCATCGAAGGCTTCCTCCGCAAGTCCGTGATCATCGCCAACGCCGGGATCTACGACCTGCGGCTGCACCACGACGACGTGCTGACCCCGGTGCTGCGCAAGTGGGGCGTGTTCGACCGCACCGACCTCACCGGCGACGGCGACAAGGCGCGCGAGGAGCTGTCGGAGTTCCTGGCGCAGCTGGACGCGGCGGCGACCAAGTTCGAGGAGCGCCGCGCGGAGCGCCGCGCCCGCCAGGCCGCCCGCAAGGCCGGATGACCGCCACCGGACAAAGATGATCACGGAAGCATCTCGATAGGAACGACTCCCGCTTTTCCGGCGTCAAAGGGTGTATGGGGACTCAGCGGCGACTGGGTGGGTATCGGTTGCTGGACGAGATCGGCCGGGGGACGACGTCCGTCGTCCACCTGGCCATGGACTCCGCCGGCCGCGAGGTCGTGGTCAAGGAGCTGCGGCCCGAGTACGCGGCCGAGCCGGCGGGGCGCGGCGCGCTGGCCCGTGAGATGGCGGCGCAGTCCAGGGTCGACAGCCCGTACGTGGCGCGCCTGCTGGGCGGGGAGGTGGCCGCCGGCCGGCCGTACGTGGTGATGCAGTACGCGGCCGGCAGCCCGCTGGGCGACCTGGTCGCCCAGTACGGCCCGTTCGGCGGCGAGCGGCTGCCCCGGCTGGCCCGCCGCCTCGCGCTGGCGGTGGCGGCGGTGCACGACGCCGGGGTGCTGCACCGCGACGTGGCGCCCAAGAACGTGATCGTGCTCGGCGACCGGCCCACCCTGATCGACTTCGGGATCGCGCACGGCCGGGACGCCGGGCGGACCACCGTCCGCGGCATGGTGGCCGGGACCCCCGCCTACCTGCCGCCGGAGATCATCGAGGGGGAGCCGGCGACGACCGCGTCGGACGTGTTCTCCTGGGCCGCCACGCTGGCCTACGCCGGCACCGGGCGCCCGCCGTTCGGCGGCGGGACGCTGCACGCGGTGTGCTTCCGGATCCTGCGCGGCGAGCACGACCTGGCGGGACTCGGCGAGCCGCTGGCCTCGCTGCTGCCGCTGGGGCTGCGCCGCGACCCGGCGCGGCGGCCGACCGCGCGCTGGTTCGCCGGCGCGCTGGCGCCCGGGAACGCCGGCGCCGCCGAGGGCGGAAGGGTGATGTTCGCATAGTCACGGGGCGCGGGAAGGGCAGGACCCGACGATGCCGGATACGGCCGCGCCGATCCACTCGGCTCCACTCGGCCATAGAGGCGAAGGTAGGGTTTCGTAAACGATGAAGGGGGTTGCCACGTCCGGGGACCGTATCGGCCACTACCGCGTCCTGAAGACCCTGGGGGAGGGCGGGATGGGCGTCGTGTACCTCGGCGCCGATCCGGAGGGGCGCAACGTGGCCATCAAGGTGCTGCGGCCCGCGGTCGCCGGCGACGCCACCGCGCGCCGCCGGCTGGCGCGCGAGGTCGACTCCATGCGCCGGGTGCACAGCCCGAACGTCGCGGAGATCCTCGACGCCGACGTCACCGCCGACCGGCCCTACATCGTCACCCAGTACGTGCCGGGCCGCACCCTGGAGGAGCTGGTCGAGGAGGACGGCCCGATCTACGGGCACGCCCTGCAGCGGCTGGCGGTCGGGCTGGCCTCGGCGCTGTCGGCGATCCACGGCGCGGGCATCATCCACCGCGACCTGAAGCCCGGCAACGTGATGCTGGTCGACACCGAGCCGGTGGTCATCGACTTCGGCATCGCGCAGGGCGCGGACGCGACCCGGCTGACCGCCACCGGCATGGTGATCGGCACCCCCGGCTACCTGGCCCCGGAGATCATCGAGGGCGAGGACGCGGGCGCGCCGTCGGACGTGCACGCCTGGGCGGGCACGGTGGCCTACGCCGCCACCGGCCGGCCGCCGTTCGGCTCCGGCACCTTCGAGTCGATCTTCTACAAGATCATGTCGGGCACGCCGGACCTGGACGGGGTGCCCGAGGCGCTGATGCCGGTGCTGCGCTCGGCGATGGCCCGCAACCCCGCCGAGCGGCCCACCGCGGTCAGCCTGGGGCAGCTGACCCGGCGGATCCACTTCGAGACCACCATCACCGACACGACCCGCGTCGACGAGCACTTCACGCTGCCCGACCAGGGGTCGCCGGGCGCCTCGCAGCCGGTGGAGCGGCCGCCGACCGACCACGCGCAGACGTTCTCGATGCCGCCGTCGGCCTCGCAGCCCTCGGTGTCGCAGCCGTCGCAGGACGGGCGGGCGTCGCGGCCGGTCGAGACGCCGCCGCCCACCCCGCCGCCGATCCCGGCGGCGGCTCCCGTCCCGCCGCCGACGCCGCCCGCGCCGTCGCAGCCCAAGGACTTCAAGGGCATGCTGCCCCCGGCCGCGCCGCCGCCGGTGCCGCCGCCCGGGCCGAGCCCGTACGAGACCGGGCAGCGGTACGACCAGAGCTGGTACGACCAGGCGTCCTACGCTCCGTACCAGCCCCAGCAGCAGCCGCCGCAGCCGCCGCAGCCGTCGCGCGGCGCGTTGCAGCGCGGTGACCAGGGCGCCCCTCCGCCGGGGCCCGCGCCGTACGACCCGTACGGGCCGGGCACCCAGCCGCGGCCCGACCAGCGGCCGGACCAGCGCTCCGACCGGCGGCCCGACCAGCAGCAGCGCGACGCGCGGCGGCCCGGCGACCGGGAGGCGGCCAAGCCGTACGGCTGGTACCGGGTGCTCAGCTTCCTCGTCCTGGTCGCCTTGCTCGGATTTGCGAACATCGCCCCGGTTCTCTCCCTGGCCGTTACGGTGGTCGGCGTGCTGGTGCTCCGGATGGGCGACAAGGCCGCCAAGGGTATGGAGAACAAGCGGACCCGGCGCGGCCCGCGCTCCGGCGACGCGATGGCGGCGGCGTTCAAGACGCCGCTGCACCTGCCGGGCGCGGTGCTCATGACGCTGCTGCTGGCGGGCCTGGCCGCGCTGGCCGGGTTCATCCTGCTGGTCGTGCTCATGTTCGCCAACCCCGACATGACCGCGTCGAGGGCGATCGCGTACTCGTGCATGGCCGTGATCGTGCTGCTGTGCCTGGCGCCCGGCAGCGGCGCGCCGCGCCGCCAGATGGCGCGGCTGTGGGGCGCCCTGCTGCCGCGCACCGAGGCGGCGCTGGCGGGCGCGCTGATCGTGGGCGTCTTCGCGGTCGTCCTGGTCGCCCTGTCGCAGCAGCAGCCGCCCGACACCACGCCGATCGGCGGCATGAGCCAGAGCCTCGAAGACCTCCGCGTCAGCATCCGTGAACTGGTCTCCGGGCTCCCGCTGATCTGACGACCCCTGCTCCCATGTCCGAGGACTTCCGGCTCCCCCCGCCCATGCCCATGGCGGCGCCCGTGCCCATGCCCGCGCTCGTGGACGCGCCCGTGCGCGGGGCGGCCGCGCTGCCCGAGCGGATCGGCCCGTACCGCCCCGTCGAGCTGATCGGCGCGGGCGGCATGGGGCAGGTGTTCCGCGCCGTCGCGCCCGACGGCTCCGAGGTCGCCGTCAAGACGCTGCACCCGCACCTGGTCGACGCGGGCGACGCGCGCACCCGCCTGCGCCGCGAGGTGGAGACGATGGGACGCGTCACCACCCCGCGGGTCGCGGAGGTCCTGACGTTCGACGTGGACGCGCCTATCCCGTACGTGGTCACCCGCTACGTCGAGGGCCGCCCGCTGCTGGACGAGGTGCGCACCGCGGGCCCGATGACCGGCGCGGCGCTGTGGCGGGTCGCGACCGGCACCGCCGAGGCCCTGGACGCCATCCACCGGGCCGGGGTCGTCCACCGCGACATCAAGCCCGGGAACGTCCTGCTGGAGGCGGGCGAGCCCGTCGTCATCGACTTCGGCATCTCCCAGGGCGTCGACGACACCCGGCTGACGCACACCGGGGGCCGGTCGGGCACCTGGCGCTACCTCTCGCCCGAGTTGCTGGAGGGCGAGGACGCGGGTCCGGCCGCCGACGTGTTCGCGTGGGCGGCGATGGTGGCGTTCGCCGCGACGGGCCGCGACCTGTACGACGCGCCCAACGACGCCGCGGTCTGCGTACGGATCATCCGGGGCGACCACGATCTGGGCGACGTGCCGCAGGAGGTGCGCGGGCTGCTGGCCGAGGCGCTGGCGTCCGACCCGGCGCAGCGCCCGGGGGCGGACGGGCTGGTGCGGCGGCTGCGCGCGCTGCGGCCCGACTCCATCGGCCTGGGGATGCGCGCCTCGGGCGGCAGCGGCCCCTCCACCGGCGGCGGCACCGGCCCGACCGGCGGCGGCACGGGCGGGGGCACGGGCGGGGGCGTGGTCATGCCTGCCGCCGCCCGCGCGGCACGGCCCCGTCCACTCGCCCCGATCGGCCCGTACCGGCCGCTGCAGCGGCTCGGGAAGGGCGGTATGGGCGAGGTCTTCCTGGCCCGCGCCGACGACGGCCGGATGGTCGCGATCAAGACGCTGCTGCCGCTGCTGCCCGCCGAGTTCCAGGCCAAGGACCGGCTGCGGCGCGAGGTCGAGGCGATGCGGCGCGTCCGCGACCCGCACGTCGTCGAGCTGGTCGACCACGGCCTCGACGCCGACCCGCCCTACATCGTCACCCGCTACGTCGAGGGCACCGCGCTGCTGGACGTCGTCCGCCGCAAGGGCCCGCTGGAGCGGGACGCGCTGCTGCGGCTGGCGGGCGGCCTGGCCGGGGCGCTGCAGGCCGTGCACGCCGCGGAGAGCGTGCACCGCGACATCAACCCGGGCAACGTGATGATGGTCGCCGGGGAGCCGGTGGTCATCGACTTCGGCATCGCCTACCTCACCGGCGCCGACCCGCTCACCCGCGGCCCGGTCGGCACGCCCGGGTACGTCGCCCCGGAGGTCGTGGAGGGCAGGCAGGCCGGGCCGGCCGCCGACGTGTTCGCGTGGGCGGCGACCGTGGCGTTCGCCGCGACCGGGCGGCGCGCGTACGAGGCCACCAGCCCCGCCGCGTTCGTCCGCCGGGTGCTGACCGGCGAGCCCGACCTGGCCGGCATCGACCGCGACCTGCGCGAGGTGCTGCAGGACTGCCTGGCCCGCGATCCCGCGCTGCGGCCCAGCGCGGGCGAGCTGAACGCCAGGTTCGTCAATCCCGGCTCCATCGCGCCGCGGCTGCACCGCCCGCGCCCCGAGCCGGCGCCCGCTCCGCCGCGTCCCGAGCCCGAGCCGTCGGCCGGGGGCCGCGAGGCGTTCGCCCGGGCCGGGCTGGCGCTGACCCTCCCGGTGATCGAGGTGACGCTGCAGGAGGTCAAGCGGGAGCTGGCCGTCGCCGAGCGGCTCCGCGCGCTGGGCGGCAGCTGGGCCGACGACTCGGCCGCGTACGCGCGCCGCACGCTGGAGGCGGCGGCGCGGGCGGTGCGCGACGCCGAGGTCGGCACCGGGGTGCCCGCCAACGCGCCCCGCCTCGCCGAGATCATCCGGGCCGCCACGACGTACGCCGCGCACGCCCGCAGCCTGCTGGGCGGCGTCTCGCTGCCGCCGGGCCGGCTCGTCGACACCGGCCGGGTCGCCGCGCTGCTGGCCGGGGCCCGCTTCACCCGGGTCCGCTTCAAGGAGGGGTACGACCCCGCCGAGGTGGACGCCTTCGTCGGCCAGCTGCGGACCTGGTTCGGCGGCGACCATCGCGAGCTCGCCCAGGTGATCGGCGCCGACGACGTGCGGGCCAGGCGGTTCACCGTGCGCCGCATGCGCGAGGCCTACGTCCGGGACGAGGTCGAGGCGTTCAAGGCCACGCTGGAAGCGGAGATGCGCCACCTCGGCTACGCATGATCGGTAAGGTGGCGATCCTTATGAGCAGGGAAACGAGCCACCGGGAGCACATCGGGCCGTACCGGCTGCTGGACCGCGTCGGCGGCGGGGTCGGCGTCGTCCACCGCGCCGCCGATCCCGGCGGGCGCGACGTGGCGATCAGGGTGCTGCCCCCGGGGACCTACGACGTCGCGGCCATGCGCGAGGTGCGCAGCCCGTACGTCGTGGACGTCCTCGACGGGGCGGGCGACGGGGATCGGCCGTACGTCGTCAGCCGCTTCGTGCCCGGCCGGCCGCTGGACGAGTGGCTGACGGCCCCGCTGGAGGGCGCCGGGCTGCACCGGATGGCGCTGGGCCTGGCCAAGGCCGTCGCCGCCATCCACCGGGCCGGGCTGACCCACGGCGATCTGCGTCCCGACCACGTCCTGGTGGTGGACGGCGCGCCGGTGGTCATCGACTTCGCCCTCGTGCCCGGCGAGCCCGCCCGCGACCTGCGCGCGTGGGCCGCCACCGTGGCGTTCGCCGCGACCGCCGACGCGCGGTGCCTGACCGCGCCCGATCCCGTCGCCGTCGCGGGCGAGGCGATTCCCGAGGCGCTCCGGCCGCTCTTGGAGGCGGCGTCCGGGGAACTCGCGACCGGGGACGCCGCGGCCGAAGAGCAGGGGGGCGCTCCGCTCACCGCAGAGCGGCTCGCCGACGAGGTGGCCGCGCTCAAGCCCGTCCTCGCCGAGGGCGCGCGAACGTCCGCGCCCGCTCCTGCCGCGCCCTCGTCCGCGGCCTCCCCGGTGCGAGAGGCGGCGCCGCCGGTGCCGGCCCCCACCGCGCCGAACGCCGCGCCGACCCCCGGGCAGGACCGGCGCGAGGCGCACGAACTGGCGGTGGCGCGGGCCTGGTCCCGGCTGCTGACCGCGATGGTGGTCGTCATCGCGGTCGGGATCGCCATCGCGATGCCGCTCGCCGGGATCGCGCTGTCGCTGGCGGCGGTGACGGTCCTGCGGGCGGGCTCGGACGGCGCGGCCCGCGCCGTGGGCGGCGCGGCCCTCGGCGTCGTGTGCGCGGCGCCGGTGGCGGTGCTGGTCACCCTCGGCCTGGCCGCGATCTCGCTGCTCGGGGTCGAGGTGGATCCGCTGGGCGCGTGCGCGTTCGGCGCGGGCGCGGCCGTCGGCGTCCTCTGGGCGGTGCCGGGCGCCCGGGGCCCGCGCCGCCGCTTGGAAGAGGCGTTCGCCTCCGTGGTGCGCGGCCCCGGCCGCATCGTGCCCGCCGGGATCGTGCTGGGCGTGCTGGCCCTGGGCGCCGTGGTGGCGGCGATCTCCCTGACGCCCAGCCTCGCGCCGATGTACGGCCTGCAGAGCACCCTGGAGAGCAGCGTCGCCCGCTTCCAGCACGCCATCCAGTGACCCCCTCGCGGGCGCGGGCGGGCGAGTGATCCGCGTCACGGGACGCTAAGGCGGGTACCGGCTCTCCGCGGCCGGAGGGCGGGTGGGTAATGTCTCGAACGCTGGGATTTGCCACTAGGCTACCAGCGAGTAACATATGGGGTGCACGGCTTAATCAGGGACCCGGGGCCGAAGCGCGTTCGGGTGTTTGGCAGGCTGTGAGGTGCTAACGCATGTCAGACCGCGTCGACCCGCCCTGGGCGGCGCCCCTCTGCCGCTCACCCCAGCGGCCCAGAAGAGTGCATGGGAGGTCGGCCACCGGCCATGAACATCGTCGTCCTGGTGAAGCAGGTTCCCGACACGGAGAGCCCGCGCAAGCTCAAGTCCGACGACAGCACGCTCGACCGTGCCGCCGCGGACGGTGTCATCAACGAGCTCGATGAGTACGCCATCGAGGAGGCGCTGCGCGTCAAGGAGGCCCACGACGGCGAGGTGACCGTCCTGACCATGGGCCCCGACAAGGCGACCGACTCGATCCGCAAGGCCCTGGCCATGGGCGCGGACAAGGCGGTGCACCTCATCGACGACGCCCTGACCGGCTCCGACGCGCTGCAGACCTCGTACGCCATCCAGCAGGTCCTCGGCCGCACCGGGTTCGACCTGGTGATCCTCGGCTCGGAGTCCACCGACGCGCGCACCGGCGTGCTGGCCGCGATGCTGGCCGAGCGCCTCGGCGTCCCGCAGCTGTCGCTGGCCAACAAGGTCGAGATCGACGGCACCGCCATCAAGATCCAGCGGCAGACCGACTACGGCTACGACAAGGTCGAGGCGAGCCTGCCCGCGGTGGTGAGCGTGGTCGAGAAGATCAACGAGCCGCGCTACCCGTCGTTCAAGGGGATCATGGCGGCCAAGAAGAAGCCGGTCGAGACCCTCGGCATCGCCGACGCGGGCATCGAGGCCGGCCAGGTCGGCCTGGCGAACGCCGCCACCGCGGTGGTGGACTTCGCCGAGGCCCCGCCGCGGGCCCAGGGCCAGATCGTCACCGACGAGGGCGACGGCGGCGCGAAGATCGCCGAGTTCCTCGCGTCGAAGAAGTTCGTCTGAGCGAGGAAGGGAAGCACGGATAATGGCTGAGATTCTCGTCCTCGTCGACCATGTCGACGGCGAGGTCAAGAAGGTCGCCCTCGAGCTGCTGACGCTGGCCGGGCGGTTCGGTGAGCCCGCCGCGGTCTGGATCGGTCCCGGCTACGAGGGCGCCAAGGACAGGCTGGCCGAGTACGGCGCCGCCAAGGTCTACGTGGCCGCCGACGAGGAGCTGAACTCCTACGTCGTCGCCCCCAAGGCGAGCCTGCTGGCCCAGCTGGTGAGCGAGAAGTCGCCCGCCGCGGTGCTGGTGTCGGCCACCGCCGAGGGCAAGGAGATCGCCGGGCGGCTGGCCGTCAAGACCGGCTCCGGCGTCCTCACCGACGTCGTGGACGTCGCCGAGGGCTTCGTCGGCGAGCACTCCATCTTCGGCGGCGGCATCATCGCCCACGCCAAGGTGAACACCGGCACGCCGATCATCGCGGTGCGGCCGAACTCGGTCGCGCCCGAGGCGTCCCCGGCCACCCCGGCCGAGGAGCAGGTCTCGGTGGCGCTGACGGACGCCGACAAGGCCGCCAAGATCGTGGAGAAGGTCGTCCAGGAGAAGGGCGAGCGCCCCGACCTGACCGAGGCCGCGATCGTGGTCTCCGGCGGACGCGGCGTCGGCGGCGCCGAGAACTTCACCATCATCGAGGGGCTGGCCGACTCGCTCGGCGCGGCCGTGGGCGCCTCCCGCGCCGCGACCGACGCCGGCTGGTACCCGCACCAGTTCCAGGTGGGCCAGACCGGTAAGACCGTCTCGCCACAGCTGTACATCGCGGTCGGGATCTCCGGGGCCATCCAGCACCGGGCCGGCATGCAGACCTCCAAGACGATCGTCGCCATCAACAAGGACCCCGAGGCGCCGATCTTCGAGCTGGTCGACTACGGCGTGGTGGGCGACCTCTTCCAGGTGGCCCCGCAGCTCACCGAGGAGATCACCAAGCGCAAGTGAGCGGTGCCGCGCCCTCCGGGGCGCGGTGCGGCGCGTGCGAGCGGCCGGGACGGGCGACCGTCCCGGCCGTTCCGCGTCTCCGGGTCCGGCGCGTCCCGGCCGCGCCGCCGCCCTGCGCGCGACGCTTCCGCTTCGTGGGGCTTTAGGTGCTTTTTCGGCAGGGGTGGGAAGACTGCCGACGCGGGACGGGGCACACGCCGCCGTCCCGTCTTGCGCGAGCGACGGCATGGGGCGGCCGTGAACGCGGCCCCCGCCCCATGCCGTATGGAACAGTGCGGCGCCTCGTCCGCGTTGTGAGTGCGAGCGGTGACCGCAGACCCCAAGGGAGCCATGGAAGCGATTCCCGAAAGCAACGGACACACCCGCACGGCGCCGCACGGCCGACTGGCCCCGGCGCCGCGCTCCCTGTCGGTCACCCCGCGCGAGCGCGTCCCGCTGACCGTCGACCAGGTCGCCCGGCTCGGCGAGCGGCTGCGCGACGGCATCGGCCGCGCGGTCCGGATGCCCGCCGAGGTGCTGGAGGTCGTCCTGGCGACCGTGCTGGCGGGCGGGCACCTGCTGGTGGAGGACCACCCCGGCGTCGGCAAGACGCAGCTGGCCCGCACCCTCGCCCGCACCCTCGACGGGCGCTTCGCCCGCGTGCAGGCCACCGTCGACCTGCTCCCCGCCGACATCGTCGGCGCCAACGTGTGGCGGGCCGACCGCGGCGAGTTCGAGTTCCGGCCCGGCCCGGTGTTCGCCAACGTGGTGCTGGTCGACGAGATCAACCGGGCCACCCCCAAGACGCAGTCGGGGCTGCTGGAGGCGATGGAGGAGCGGCAGGTCACCGTGGACGGCGACAGCCGGCCGCTGCCCGCTCCCATGATCGTCATCGCCACGCAGAACCCGGCCGCGGGCTACGACGGCACCTACCCGCTGCCGCCCGCGCAACTCGACCGCTTCCTGTCGCAGGTCTCGCTCGGCTACCCGACGCCCGAGCAGGAGATGGACCTGCTCCGGGCCGGGCCCGAGCCGGGCACCGCCGCGGTCACCGACCCCGAGCGGCTGCTGGCGGCGCAAGAAGGCGCCGCGGCCGTGCACGCCGCCGACCCGCTGCTGCGGTACGTCGTCGGGCTGCTGGCGGCGACCCGCGAGCACCCGTTGGCGGAGGTCGGCGCCAGCCCCCGCGCCGGGCTGCTGCTGCTGGCGGCGGCCCGTGCGCGCGCGGCGCTCAACGGCCGCGCGTTCGTGCTGCCCGACGACGTGCAGGCCCTCGCCGTCCCCGTCCTGGCGCACCGGTTGCAGCCCACCGCGGCGGCACCGTCGAGCGCGGCACGGGAGATCGTCGAGGACGCCGTCGGGCAGGTCCGCGCCCGATGACCGGCCCGGTGACCGCCCGCCGCCGGCGGCGGCGGGCCGAGCGGGCCGACCGGATCGGCGGGCGCTGGTGGCTGTGGCTGCTCGCCGCCGCGATGCTCGTCGCGCTCGCGGGCGCGCTGCCCTCCCTCACTCTCTTCACCCTCGCCGCCGGCCTGGTGCTGACCGTGGCCGGCGCCGCCGTCGTGGTGCTGCCGGCGTCCGGGCGGCTGGCGGTCGAGCGCACCGTGCCGGTCCGCGAGGTGCGCGAGGACGAGCCGCTGCCGCTGGAGTTCCGGGTGCGGGCGCCGTCCTGGCTGCCCGTCCGCCTGGAGGTGGACACCGGCCAGGGCATCTGGGTCCCGCTGGAGCGCGAGGGCGGCACCGTCGACCTGTTCGTCGAGCGGCGCGGCGCGTTCGCGGTGGGGCCGTCCCGGATCCGGCTCGGCGATCCGCTCGGGATCGTGCGCCGTCCGCTGACCGCCGGGGTGCCCGAGCCGGTGCTGGTCCTGCCCGAGCCCGGCACCGACGCGCGGGTCGTCCCGCCGCGCGGCGCCCGCGCCGACGACCTGGAGCCCGACGGGCTGCGCCCCTACGTGCCCGGCAGCCCGATCAGCCGCATCCACTGGGCGTCCCTGGCGCGCGGCGGCGAGCTGCAGGAGCGGCGGATGGCCGCGCCCCCGACCGGGCTGCCGCTGGTGATCGTCGACACCGCGGGCGCCGCCGACCCGCGCGCGGTCGACTGGGTGGCGCGGGCCGCCGCCGGATGCGCGCTGACGCTGGCGCGCGGCGGCGGCTGCGAGGTCCTCCTCCCCGGCGCCGCGACCCCCATGACCGTGGTGGACGCGCCGGGCTGGCGGGCGCTGCACCGCCGCCTCGCGCTGCTGGAGGAGGGCGGCCACGGGCAGGCGCGGCGCCCGCCCGGCGGCCGCGGCTCGTCGGTCGTCCACGTGCCGCCGGGGCTCGACCTCGGCCCGCCGCGTCCGCCGCTGCCGCCCGGTGTCGTCCCGCTGCCGGCCGGGCACGGCGAGGCCCTCGCCGTCACCCTGGACGGCGCGCCGCTCAGGCGGCCCAAAGCTTCTGGCGCCGCGCCCAGGGACCGGGAGCCGGTGCGATGATGCGCGCCGCGGGACTGCTGCTGGCGGTCGCGGTCACGGCGGCGGCGTGGGTGCCGCTGCTCGGCTGGAGGGTGCTGTGGGTCGCCCCGGTCGTCGCGCTGGCCGCCGGCGCCCTGGCCGTCGAACGGTTCCCCGTCCGGCTCGCGGCGGCGGCGCAGCTCGCCTGGATCCCCGCGGCGGTGCTGGCGGGCGGCGCCCCGGCCGGCTGGCTGTGGCCGGGTGCCTGGGACACGATCGTGCTCGCGCTGTCGGACGGCGTGCGGGAGCTGGCCCTGCTGGTCCCGGGCGAGCGGGCGGGCGACATCGGCACCCGCTCGGTCTGGCTGCTCGGCGCCGGCGTGCTCTACCTCCTGGCCGCCGCGCTGGCCGCGCCCGCGCCCGCGTCCCGGCTGCGCTCGGGCACCGCCTTCGCGGTCGTCGCCGTCCCGTGGGCGGTGGCCGCCGCGATCCGGCAGACCGACGAGACGGCCTGGCCGGGCGCCGCGCTGCTGCTGGCCGGGCTGCTGTGGTTCGCGCCGCGCCGGGCCGCGCTGCCCGTGCTGGCGCTCGGCACGTCCGCGGCCCTCGTCGCGACCGTCGCCGCGCAGGCGCTCGGGCCCCGCTCGCAGTGGCTGAACGTCGACGACATGGTGGGCCGCGAGGAGCAGTTCCGCACGCTCAACACCACCCAGTCCTACGGCCCGATCACCGACCGGCGCAGCGGCGCGACGATGCTGGAGATCGCCTCGCCGCGCCCCGCGCTGTGGCGGATGCAGGTGCTGGAGCGCTACAGCTGGCGCGGCTGGGAGGTCGGCGGCGGGGTGGTGCGCGACCGGCTGCCCGAGCCGGCCGCCGAGCCGGTGTCCATCGAGGTGACGGTGCGCGGCCTGCGCGACTCCCAGGTCGTCTCGCCGGGGCACATCACCTCGGTCGAGGCGTCCGGGAAGATCGACACGATGCCGGGGGACGCGCAGCGCGTCATCCCGCAGCCCCGGCAGGACGACACCTACCGCGTCCAGGCGGAGATGGTCCGGACCGACCCGAAGGCGCTGCGGGCCGCGCCGCCGCCGACCGACCCGGCCCTGCACGCCTACACCAACCTCATGTACCGGTGGGGCGGCGAGCGGCTCGCGGGCAACCTCGGCCAGTACGGGGCGGCGCCGGACGTGTCGCCCCGGCTCGAGCGCTTCATCCAGCGCGTCCCGGCGATGGGCGAGGTCATCGAGACGGCCCGGCAGCTGGGCAGCGGCGCGCGCTCGCAGTACGAGGTCGTCGAACGGGTCGAGCGCCACCTCACCGGCGGCGGGCGGTTCCGCTACTCCACCGAGGTGGAGCGCGGCGTCGGCTTCCCGATCCTGGACTTCCTGACCGCGAGCCGCACCGGCTACTGCCAGCACTTCGCCGGGGCCGCCGCGCTGCTGCTGCGGCTGGCGGGGGTGCCGACCCGGGTGGTCGCCGGGTTCGCCACCGGCAGGTCCGAGGACGGCATCTACAAGGTGCGCGACACCGACGCGCACGCCTGGATCGAGGTCTACTTCGAGGGCGTCGGCTGGGTGCCGTTCGACCCGACCCCGGCGGCCGACGCCGAGGTGGCCGCGGAGGTCGACCCGCTGTCGCCGCCGCCCGCACCCGACAAGGGCGGCTTCGCCCTCGCCGGCCCGGCCGCGGGCCTGTCGCTGGTGCTGGCCGCCGTCGTCGGGCTCACCCTGCGGCGCCGCTCGCGTCGCGGCGGCGGCCACGACGGCGAGCTGCTGGAACGGCTCGTCGTCCGGACCGGCGGCACGGTCACGCCCGCCACCACCCTCGGCGACCTGCGCGACCAGCTCGGCCGGATCGGCCCGCACGTGGCGGCCGTGGCCGCCGACGCCGAACAGGCACGGTACGCGCCGGGCCCCGCACCGCCCGGCTCGCGGCGGCGGATCGCCCGCGCGCTCGCCGCCGACGTCGGCACGCCCCGGGCGGTGCTGCTGCTGGCCGGGGCCGCGGTCGCCCGGCCGGAGGGCGGCGGCGCGCCGAAACCGGCCGCCGGTCAGGGACGGCCCGAGGGCCGCACCGACGACGGCGGGAACGGGACGGCCTTGACCACCTCGGGCCGCAGCAGCCCGGAGAGCCGGTCGTAGGGGATCTTGACCACGGGCTGGCCGCAGGCCATCTCGTAGGTGCCGAGCCCGGGCGCGTCCAGGGACAGCTCCAGTTCTCCCTTGGTGAGCGCGAGCTGGACGTACGGCCCGTTCAGCTGGGGGATGCCCAGGGACGGCGGGCGGTCGGCGAAGCACGTGCCGGTGCCGCGTTCCCGGATCCGGGCCGTCAGCGTCTGCAGGCCGCTCCCGGTGAGCGCGGCGGGCAGGAACAGGTCTTCGGCGCGCAGCGCGCGGCCGGTCGTGAGGTCGACGGTGACGGTGCGGGCGCGGCTCCAGCTGGAGTGGCCGAGCGCCTGCGAGGCAAGGACGAAGTCGTACCGGACCGAGAGGTAGCGGGGCCCGCCCAGCCGCACCGACGGCGTGACCGTCGTGGACGACGGCTCGCCCCGGAAGTCGGTGAGCGCGCGGCGGTACTCGGCTGCGCGCGTGTCGACCGGGGCGCGCAGCGCTGCGTTGACGCGCTGCGCCAAGGCCGGGTCGGCGCCGCCGCCGACCCGGACGATCCGCCCGTTGACCTGGAACGGGGGAGTGGACGTGGCGTCCTGGTGCGAGGCGAGGGAGAAGGTCAGCGGGGGCGCCTGCGGGCCGTCGTCGGCGGCGACGTACACGGCGGTGCCGCCGCCCGCGGCCACGACCACCGCCGCGCCCGCGATCGCCGCGCCCTTCGCGCCGATCACGCCGCCCGCCCCGGCGGCGCCCGCCGTCCCGGCCCCGGCACCACCGGCTCCGGCCGCGCCCGCGCCGACGGCGCCGGCACCGCCCGCTCCGGCCGTGCCCGCACCGCTCACGCCGGCGGCGCCCGCCGCGGCCACGCTCGCGCCCGACGGAGCCAGGCCCAGCGCGGCCAGCGGGAACAGCATCGCCACCGCCGCCGCGGCGCCCGCCAGGGCGCGCAGCCCCTGCCGCTCCCACCCGGCCCCGTACGCCGCCGACGCCACGCGCTCCAACTCGGCGACGAAGGCGACCGCGCCCGCGGGCCGCTCCCACGGATCCTTGGCCATGCCTTGCGCGACGAGCGGGCGCAGCGGCTCGGGCACCTCCTCCACCGGGACCGGGACGTTCAGGTGCCGGTGCATGAGCGCGCCCGGCTCCCCGGCGGCGAACGGACGCCGTCCTGTGACGCACTCGAAGAACACGCAGGTCGCCGCGTACACGTCGGTGGCCGGAGAGGCGGGCTCGGCACGCCACTGCTCGGGGGCCATGTAGACCGGCGTCCCCGAGCGGCCCGCCTCGCCCGCGTCCACCGCGATCCCGAAGTCGATCAGCTTGCTCAGCCCGTCGCCGCGCACGATCACGTTGGCGGGCTTGTAGTCGCGGTGGACGACGCCCAGCTCGTGCGCCGCGCCCAGGCCCAGCAGCGAGCCCTTGAGCACCGCCAGCGCGGCCTCGGGCGCGAGCGGCGCCCGCTCGGCCAGCACCGCCTTGAGGGACGCGCCGTCCACCGCCTCCATGACGATCGCCGCGCCCTGGGGCCGCTCCACCAGTCCGTACAGCCGGGCGATGCAGGGGTGGCGGACCCGCCGCAGCAGATCGGCCTCGTCCCGGAAACGCGCCCGGAAGCCCGCGTCGTCGCGCAGCCGGGGCGCCAGGTACTTGATCGCGGCGGGCGCGCCGGTGCCGTCGTGCCGGGCCAGCACGACCCGCCCCTGCGCGCCCTCGCCGAGGACCTTCAGCTCGCTGTACCCCGGGACCCGCCACTCGCCGCCCATGGAGCGCCACCCTCCGTGCTGTGATCAACCCAGAAGGGGTTATACAGGATCTCCGGATCCCCGGCGCCCGGTTCAGGCGGCCAGCGGCTCCGGCTCGGGCTCCGGCTCGGCCCCGGCCGCGCCGCGGCCGGACCCGGCCCCGGAGGCGTGCGGGGCCGACTCGACCGCCCCGGCGAGCGGCACGTACCGGGCCCCGAACGCGATCAGCAGCGCCAGCACGACCGTCACGCCCACGCCCACGCGCAGCGAGGTCGCGTCCGCCAGGAACCCGACCACCACCGGGCCGAGCAGCAGCCCGCCGTAGCCCATCGCGCCGACCTGCGCGACCGCGGCGGCCGGACGGTCCGGCACGGCCGTCCCGGCCAGCGAGATCGTGGTCGGGACGACGAGGCAGACCACCAGCCCGGTCACGAAGAACCCGGCGATCGCCACTGGCGCGCCCGGCGCCAGCACGACCACGGTCATGCCCAGCGCGGTGCCGATCCCGGCGCCCACCAGCAGGCGCCGGGTGCCGATCCGCGTCCGGATCCGGTCGCCGGCAAGCCGCCCGAACAGCATGGCCAGCTCGAACACCGGGTAGCCCAGCGCCGCCACCGCCTGGGTGGCGCCGAGCTCGTCGTGCAGGAGCAGCCCGCTCCAGTCGGCGATGGAGCCCTCGGTCATGAAAGCGATGAACGCCAGCGCGCCGATCAGGTAGACGGCGAGCGGCATCCGGGCGGCGCGGCGCCCGTCTCCGGACGCGGCGGGGGCGGGCGGGTCGGCCAGGTAGGTGCGGCCCAGCGCCAGCCCGGCGGGCAGCGACAGCAGCGCGGCGGCCAGCACGGTCGCGGTGAAGCCCAGGCCCGCCGCGGCGGTGGCGACGCCGAACAGGCCGCCGCTCATCGCGCCCGCGCACCAGCCGGCGTGCATGCCGCTCATGATCGGCCGCCGGTGGGCCTGCTCGACCACGCTGCCCTGGGCGTTCATCGCGATGTCGGTGATCCCGAAGGTCATGCCGAACACCGCCACCGCGGCCAGCAGCAGCCCGTAGGTCGGGGCCAGCGCGACCAGCAGGTAGGCGACCGCGGTGAGCGGCAGCGCGACGCGCAGGACGGTGCGGCTGCCGGCGCGGGCCATCACCGCCCGCAGCCCCTGCATCGCGGCGATCGCGCCGAGCCCCCAGACGAGCACGACGATGCCGATCTCGCTCTCGGTGGTCCCGAACTTGCCGGCCAGCGCGGGCATGCGGGCCACCCACACTCCAGTGAGCAGTCCTGCCAGGGCGAAGGTCAGGAACGTGCCCAGACGGGCGCGGGACAGCATCGGTTCACCTCTTACTGTGCTCGGGGGGAGGACGCCATGGAACGGCCGGCCTCGGCAAGGCGCCGCCGGGGCCGGCGGAGGAAGGTCGATCGGGGCGGTCAGCCCGCGGGGAAGCGGGCGAAGCGTCGTCGGCGGGCCGTCATGGCCGGGTCAGGTCGAGCAGGCGCCGTTTCAGCGCGCCGAGCCGCTCGGCGTCGTACGACTCCGGCGAGTGGCTGATCACTTCCCACAGGCCCTCGGCCGCCAGCCGCACGATCATCGCCGCCACCGGGTCGGGGTCGCCGGGGGGAGGCGCCCCGTGCCAGCGCGCCATCGCCTCGTTGAGCGGGGCGGCCAGCTCGGGATCGGCGGCGGCCGCCGTGATCGCCGACCAGCGCCGGTAGGCGCGGGCCTCCCCGGTGAGGATCTCGAACGTCGCCTCCACGTACGCCCGCGCGTAGGAGCCGGGGCCGCCGTCGTCGTGCGCGGCGACCAGCGCGTCGAACTCCTCGATCACCCGCGCGACCAGGCCCTTGACCAGGGCCTCCTTGGACGGGAAGTGGTAGAGCAGCCCGCCCTTGCTGACGCCGGCGCGGTCGGCGACCGCGGTGAGCGTCAGCGCCTGCGTGCCCTGCTCGGACAGCAGGGCCTCGGCGGCGTCGAGGAGGGCGTTCTTCTTCATGGCGAGGCTACTGTACCGGCTGGACGGTTCAGTGGACAAACCGGACGTCCTGCGCGTGATCACCACGACCTCCGCAACCGCCCGCACGCCGGGCAGCGGCCGGTCTCGGGGAAGGATCCGGGCGCGGCTAGTGTTGGGCGGGTGGTGACCTACCTCGACCATGCGGCGACCACCCCGATGCTGCCCGAGGCCGTCGCGGCGATGACGGCCGAGCTGGGCCGCGTGGGCAACCCGTCCTCGCTGCACGTCGCGGGCCGCCGGGCCCGCCGGGTGGTGGAGGAGTCCCGGGAGGTCATCGCGGAGACCTTCGGCGCCCGGCCCAGCGAGGTCGTCTTCACCTCCGGCGGCACCGAGGCCGACAACCTCGCGATCAAGGGCCTGTACTGGGCCCGCCGCGCCGCCGACCCGTCCCGCACCCGCGTGCTGGCCGGGGCCGTCGAGCACCACGCCGTCCTCGACACGGTGCAGTGGCTGGCCGACCACGAGGGCGCCCGCGTCGACTGGATCCCGGTGGACGGCAGCGGCCGCGTCCTGCCGGAGGCGCTGCGCGAGCTGATCGCTCCCGATGTGGCGTTGGTCACGGTGATGTGGGCCAACAACGAGGTCGGCACCGTCCAGCCGGTGGACGAGCTGGCCGCCGTCGCCCGCGAGCACGGCGTCCCCTTCCACACCGACGCCGTCCAGGCCGCCGGGCACCTCCCGGTCGGGCTGCACCACAGCGGCGCGCAGGCGCTCACCCTCAGCGGGCACAAGCTCGGCGGGCCGCTCGGCGTGGGCGCGCTGCTGCTCGGCAAGGGCGTCGACCCGGTGCCGCTGCTGCACGGCGGCGGCCAGGAGCGCGACGTGCGCTCCGGGACGCTCGACACCCCGGCCATCGCGGGCCTCGCCGCCGCCGTCCAGATCGCGGCCGGACGGCGGGACGCCGAGGCGCGGCGGCTGTCCGGGCTGCGCGACCGGCTGATCGAGGCCGTGCTGGAGGCCGTCCCCGACGCCGTCCTGAACGGCGACCCCGCCGGGAGGCTGCCGGGGAACGCGCACTTCTCCTTCCCCGGCTGCGAGGGCGACGCGCTGCTGATGCTGCTGGACGCGCGCGGCATCGCCTGCTCCACCGGCTCCGCCTGCTCGGCCGGGGTGTCCCAGCCCAGCCACGTGCTGCTGGCCATGGGCGCCGACCCGGCCCGCGCCCGCGGCTCCCTGCGCTTCACCCTCGGCCACACCTCGACCGAGGACGACGTCAAGGCGCTGGCCGAGGCCATCGGCCCCGTCGTCGAACGCGCCCGCCGCGCCGGCCTCTCCTAGAGGGCCTGGAGGGCTAGGGCTTGTAGGGGGCGAGCGCCCGCCAGCCCGGGTCGCTGGTGGAGGCGACCTTGGCCTTGCCCTCGGGCCAGCCCGCCGCCATCTGGTCCAGCTCGGCGATCACTCCGGAGTCGGGGTCGGCGTACAGGTGGAACACCCGCAGCCCGTCGCCGGTCTCCCGTACCGCCAGCACCGCCCGGTCGCCCAGCGAGGTGAGCTTCTTCTCGAACTTGCGCAGCGCCCCGGCGGAGGGCTCCACCGGCAGCCGGTCGGGGTTGCTGTGCGCGTACGGCACCGTGATCGCCACGTGCAGGTCGCACAGCGGGTAGTCCTGGCGGTGCAGCGGGAACCGCGCGCCCAGCCGGGCCGGGTGGCCGCGCGGGGTGCGGCTCTCGCCGGTCAGCCAGGTCGGCTCCTCGAACGGCTCGGCGATCTGCTCGACCACGGCGGGCAGCATCGACGGCGGCAGCGCGTCCACCGGCGCCTCGGTCGCGATCGTGATCTCGCCGATCCAGCGGGCCACGTCGTCCTCGCCCATGGACCAGTCGAGGACGTGCGCGGCCACCTGCATCCGCTGCTCCTCCGACACGAACAGGAAGTCGGGGTGGTAGGCGGAGATGTGCACCCGGGCGCGGCCCGCGTCGGCGCGCATGCCCAGCTTCACGTAGTCGAGGTCGAACTCGTGGTCGCCCAGGACGAGCTTGTGCTCCAGCATCTCCAGGTCGGCCTGCCGCGCCGGGAAGAACCGCCAGCCGCCGGCCGCGGCGCCCCGGGGCGCCGCGCGGTGCCAGCGCTCGGCCAGGCCGCGCAGCTCGGGGTCGCCCGCCCCGGTGACGGTCAGGGTGGGGGCGTCGTCGTCACCGCCGCCGATCTCCCACTGCAGCTCGGGGTGGATCTTGTGCACCCGGTGCGAGAGGTCCTCCACGATGGCGGCCGGCAGCCCCTCGCCGCCGGCGTCCCCGTCGTCACCCGCGTCACCGGATTCGCCGGATTCGCCGGGCGATTCGTCGACGGCGAGGGCGTGGGCGGAGGCGTTGATCGACTTCTCGATCTCCGGGCGCGCTCGCGCCCACCACTCCCAGAACTCGCTGATCGAGGCGGGTGTGGCGGCGGACGTCTCGCGGGGACGGCGGAAGATTCCCATAGCGGGCTCATCGTACGCGCAAACCCGGTGATCGGGCCGCAGCGACAGGGCCCGGCAGCGCTTAGTCTGGGAGCGTTATGACTTTGCGCGTACTCGCCGCCATGTCGGGCGGCGTCGACTCCGCCGTGGCCGCCGCCCGCGCCGCCGAGGCCGGTCACGAGGTGACCGGCGTCCACATGGCGCTGTCCAGCAACCCGCAGTCCTACCGGACGGGCGCCCGGGGCTGCTGCACCCTGGAGGACTCCCGGGACGCCCGCCGCGCCGCCGACGTGATCGGCATCCCGTTCTACGTATGGGATCTCGCCGAACGCTTCCACCGCGACGTGGTGGAGGACTTCGTCGACGAGTACGCCGCGGGCCGCACCCCCAACCCGTGCCTGCGCTGCAACGAGAAGATCAAGTTCGCGGCGCTGCTGGACCGGGCGCTGGCGCTGGGCTTCGACGCGGTCTGCACCGGCCACTACGCCCGCCTCGGCGAGGGCGGCGTGCTGCGCCGCGGCGTCGACGCGGGCAAGGACCAGTCGTACGTGCTGGCGGTGTGCACGCCCGAGCAGCTCGCGCACGCGATGTTCCCGCTGGGCGACACCACCAAGGCCGGCATCCGGGCCGAGGCGGAGCGGCGCGGCCTGCAGGTGGCCGACAAGCCCGACAGCCACGACATCTGCTTCATCGCCGACGGCGACACCAAGGGGTTCCTGGCCGACCGGCTCGGCACGGCCCCCGGCCCGATCGTGGACGTCGACGGCAACGAGGTCGGCGAGCACGAGGGCGCCTACGCCTACACCGTGGGGCAGCGCAAGGGCCTGCGCATCGGGCGTCCCGCGCCCGACGGCCGGCCCCGCTACGTGCTCGACATCTCCCCGGTGACCAACACCGTCACCGTGGGGCCGCGGGAGGCGCTGGACGTCCACGAGATCGTGGGCGAGCGGCCGGTGTGGCTGTCGGAGGAGCCCGCCGGGGCGTTCGGCTGCCAGGTGCAGCTGCGGGCGCACGGCGAGGTCCACGACTGCGTCGCCGAGCCGCGGGACGGCCTGCTGCGGATCCGGCTGGCCCGTCCCGCGCGCGGGGTGGCCCCGGGCCAGGCGGCGGTGCTGTACGCGGGGGACCGCGTGCTGGCCTCGGCCACCATCGCCGAGGCGGCCCGCCTCCCCGCGTGAGGGCCGGGAGCCGCTATCTTCCCTAGGCGCCCTTCCCCGTGCGCCGCTCCCGGGCACGCGGGCGCCTGAAGTCGATCGAGTACAGGCCGGGTACGCGGCCGAGCAGATTCGTGAGGTGAGGATTCGTGAGGTTCGGTGTCTCCACCTTCGTGACGGACGAGGGGATCGGCCCGGCCGAGCTGGGCCGCGCCCTGGAGGAACGCGGCTTCGGGTCCCTCTACGTCGCCGAGCACACCCACATCCCGGTGAAGCGGGAGTCCCGGTGGCCGGGCGGCGCCGACCTGCCGCGCTGGTACTACCGGACCCTCGACCCGCTCGTGACGCTGACCGCCGCGGCGGTGGCGACCGAGCGGCTGGAGGTCGGCACCGGCATCGCGCTGGTCGTGCAGCGCGACCCGATCGTCCTGGCCAAGGAGATCGCCTCCCTCGACCTGGTGTCGGGCGGACGGGCGGTGCTGGGCGTGGGCGCGGGCTGGAACCGCGAGGAGATGCGCAACCACGGCACCGACCCGCGCACCCGGATGCGGCTGCTCGCCGAGCGGGTGCGGGCGATCAAGACGCTGTGGACGCAGGAGGAGGCGGAGTTCCACGGCGAGTTCGTCGACTTCGACCCGGTGCACCTCTACCCCAAGCCCGTCCAGGACCCGCACCCGCCGGTGCTGGTCGGCGGCGCGGGCCCGACGACGTTCGACCGGGTGCTGGAGTTCGGCGACGGCTGGATGCCGATCTACGGCCGGGGCGCGGGCGACCTGGCCGTCCAGATCGCCGAGCTGCGGGAGCGGGCCGGGCGGCGGGTGCCGGTGACGGTGTTCGGCGTCCCGGCCGAGGCCGCGGTCGTGGCGGAGCTGGAGGCGGCCGGCGCCGACCAGGCCCTGTTCAACCTGAAGACCCTGCCGGAGGACGGCACCCTCCGCGAACTCGACGAGCTGGCCGGGCTGCTATGACCACCGACGCCGTGAACGACGAGGACCGGCCCTACCCCTGGGGCCCGGGGACGGCCACCGGGGTGGGCTCCTACCCCGGCGGGGACGCCGCCGAGGCGCTGCGGACCGTGCTGGGCGAGGTGCCCGAGCTGCCGCACCTGCCCGAGCTGCCCGCGCGCGGTCCGGGCGCCGACATGATCGGCCGCACCGCCGGGCTGCTGGTCGACCTGGCCGTGCACGTGGAGCCGTCCGGGTGGCGGTTCTCCGACCGTCCGGGCCGCGACACCCGGCGCAGCCACGACCATCTGGCGCGCGATCTGGACCTGCTGGAGGAGGTCGCGGAAGGGCACGACGGCCCGTTCAAGATCCAGGTGTGCGGGCCCTGGACGCTGGCGGCCGGGATCGAGCTGCGGCACGGCGACCGCGCGCTCCGCGACCCGGGCGCGGTCCGCGACCTGACCGAGTCGCTGGCCGAGGGCGTGGCCCGGCACGTCGCGGACGTGCGGCGGCGGCTCCCGCACGCCCGGATCCTGCTCCAGATCGACGAGCCGGGGCTGCCCGCGGCGCTGGCCGGACGGGTGCCGACCGCCAGCGGGTTCTCGCGGCTGCGCGCGGTGGAGCCGCCGCTGGCCGAGCACGGGCTGCGCCAGGTGATCGAGGCCGTGGACGGCGAGGCGTTCCCCGTCGTGCACTGCTGTGCGCGCCAGGTCCCTTACGCCCTGCTGCGGGGCGCCGGGGCGAAGGCGATCTCGGTCGATCTCACCATGGTCCCGCGGAAGGACGACGACGCGGTGGGGGAGACGATCGACGCCGGGGTCGCGCTGTTCCTCGGCGCGGTCCCGGGCGTGGACGCGGCGCTGCCGTCCCTGGAGGCCACCGCCGCGCCCGTGCGGGAGCTGTGGCGGCGGCTGGGGTTCCCCGCGCCGCGGCTGGCCGAGCAGGTCGTGATCACACCGGCGTGCGGTCTGGCGGGCGCCTCGCCGCGGTACGCGCGGGCGGCGCTGAAGCGCTGCCGCGACGCCGCCCGGATGCTGTACGAGGCCGCCGAGTAGGCGGCGCGGCGCGTTCCGTCCGGTATCCGCGCACGTCGGACGGGGCGCGGCGGGTGGCCAAACTGTCCGGGGCACCGGCCAGAATGGGGGCATGACCGCGAGCCAGGGTGTGCCCATGGAGGCCGCTCAGCGCCATCGGGAGCTGAGCCAGGAGATCGACGAGGCCAACTACCGGTACTACGTGCTCGACGCCCCGACGCTGAGCGACGCCGCCTACGACCGGCGGATGCGCGAGCTGCGGGCGCTGGAGGAGGAGCACCCGGAGCTGGTCACCCCCGACTCGCCGACCCAGAGGGTCGGCGCGCCGATCACCACCGACTTCGCGACCGTCGGGCATCTGGAGCGGATGCAGAGCCTCGACAACGCGATGAACACCGACGAGCTGCTGGCCTGGGACGACCGGGTGGTGCGGGAGGCGGGCCGGATCGCCGCCTACCTGTGCGAGCCGAAGATCGACGGGCTGGCGATCGCGCTGGTGTACGAGGACGGCCGGCTGGTGCGGGCCGTCACCCGCGGCGACGGCCAGACCGGGGAGGACGTCACCCACAACGTCCGCACCATCGCCTCGGTGCCGTCCCGGCTGGCGGGCGAGGGCTGGCCGGCGGTGCTGGAGGTGCGCGGCGAGGTCTTCCTGACGGTCGAGGGGTTCCAGCAGGTCAACGAGGTGCAGGCGGAGGCGGGCAAGGAGCCGTTCGCCAACCCGCGCAACGCCGCCGCCGGGTCGCTGCGGCAGAAGGACCCGCGGGTCACCGCGCGGCGGCCGCTGGACATGCTGATCCACGGGTTCGGGCGCTGGCAGGGCGGGGTGCGGCCCGACAGCCAGGCCGAGGCGTACGAGGTGATGGGCGGGTGGGGCCTGCCGGTCAGCGACCGCTACCGGGTCGTCGAGACCATGGACGCCGTCCGCGAGTACATCGAGTACTACGGCGAGCACCGGCACGGCACCGCGTACGAGATCGACGGCGTGGTCGTCAAGGTCGACCAGTTCCCGCTGCAGCGGCGGCTGGGGTCCACCTCGCGGGCGCCGCGCTGGGCGATCGCGTGGAAGTACCCGCCGGAGGAGGTCAACACCCGGCTGCTGGACATCAAGGTCGGCGTGGGCCGTACCGGGCGGGTCACCCCGTACGGGGTGATGGAGCCGGTCAGGGTCGCCCAGACCACGGTGGAGTACGCCACGCTCCACAACGCGGGCGAGGTCAAGCGCAAGGGCGTGCTGATCGGCGACATGGTGGTGCTGCGCAAGGCGGGCGACGTGATCCCCGAGATCGTGGCGCCGGTGCCCGGGCTGCGCGACGGCTCCGAGCGCGAGTTCACGATGCCCTCGCACTGCCCCGAGTGCGGCACCGAGCTGGCGTACGAGAAGGAGGGCGACGCCGACATCCGCTGCCCCAACGCCCGGTACTGCCCGGCGCAGCTGCGCGAGCGGGTGTTCTTCGCGGCCGAGCGGGAGCGGCTCGACATCGACGCGCTGGGCTACGTCGCGGCGACCGCGCTGACCCAGCCGCTGGAGCCCGCCGATCCGCCGGTGAAGAACGAGGGCGACCTGTTCGGCCTGACGGTGGAGCGGCTGCTGCCGATCAGGACGGTGGTGCGCGACCGCCGCACCGGCCTGCCGAAGGTCGACGAGAAGACCGGCGAGCCGAAGGTCGTGACGTTCTTCGCCAACAAGGAGGGCGAGCCGAAGAAGATCGTCGAGATCCTCTTCGAGGAGCTGGAGAAGGCCAAGGAGCAGCCGCTGTGGCGGGTGCTGGTGGCGCTGTCGATCCGGCATGTCGGCCCGTCGGCGGCCCGCGACCTGGCCCGGGAGATGCGCTCGATGGACGCGATCCGGGAGGCGTCCGAGGAGGAGCTGGCCGCGGTGGACGGGGTCGGGCCCACCATCGCGCGGTCGATCAAGAGCTGGTTCGAGGTCGACTGGCACCGGGAGATCGTGCGCAAGTGGGCCGAGGCGGGCGTCCGGATGGAGGAGGAGGGCGCGGCGGGCCCGCGCCCGCTGGAGGGCGTCACGGTGGTGATCACCGGGTCGATGCAGGAGTACAGCCGGGACTCGGCCACCGAGGCGGTGCAGGCGCTGGGCGGCAAGGTCAGCGGGTCGGTGTCGAAGAAGACGGGCTTCGTGGTCGCGGGCGACAAACCCGGGTCCAAATACGACAAGGCCGTCAAGCTCGGTGTGCCGGTGCTGGACGAGGACGGATTCCGCGTGCTGCTGGCCGAGGGGCCGGAAGCGGCCAAAAACGTGACCCAGAGCGGGGACGCATGACCGGGCCGTGGTCGTTGCACGGATAACCAGGTTGGTGTTACCCAACGGTACAGTACGACTACCCACCGGCGGTGTCCTAGTGCAGAATGGGCATAACGGAACGTACCCAATCGGTTTCGCGAAGTTGAGCAAAGGTCGTACCCTCCCTGTCATCACGACCCAGCAGAACCTCCGGTCGTAACACAGGGGAGCGCCCTCCAGCACCGCCGGCGGCCGCGGGCCCCGGGCCGGGGGTCGGCCCTCGTACTCCCCCCGAGGATGTGATGAAGGACCCGAACAACACGCGGAACACGATGCCGCGCCGGGGCTCCCCGCTGTGGATCTACTTCGTGGTCGCCGTCCTGGCGGGCGGCGCCGCGTGTGTCGTCGCGCTCGCCGGGCTGTCGGGCGCCGACGTCGACGCCCTCCTGGGCAATCCGCTCTTCTGGATCCTGGGCTGCTTCATCGTGTTCGGCGAGCTGCGGCCGATCATCACGCCCGGCTCCACCGAGAACAACGGCGCCACGACCTCCACGACGTTCTCGTTCGCGGCGCTGCTGTACGCGGGGCTGCCCATCGCCGCGCTGCTCCAGGCCGTCGCCGCCGCCACCTGCGGCATCCTGCGGGGCCGCAGCCCGCACCGCATCGCGTTCAACGTCGCGCAGTACACCCTCAGCCTGGGCGCCGCCCAGCTCGTCCTCATGCTGTTCGGGGTGCGCGCCACCCCGACCTCCCTGTGGGTGCCCGAAGGCCAGGACCTGCCCGCGATCGCGCTGGCCGGCGCCGTCTACTTCGTCTGCAACGACACCCTGGTCGGCACCGCGATCGCGCTGCACGAGCGGGTGTCGCTGGTGAAGGCGCTGCGCTGGGACCTCGGCTACCAGGTGCTGGTGCACCTGGCCCTGCTCGGGCTGGCGCCGCTGATGGTCGTCGCGATGGACCGCTCGGCCGCGTTCGTCCCGCTGATCGTGCTGCCGTTCATCGCGGTGTACCTGAACGCCTCGGTGTCGGTGCGGCGCGAGCACCAGGCGCTGCACGACGGCCTGACCGGGCTGCCCAACCGCAAGCTGCTGATCGTCCGCACGGAGGAGGCGCTGGCCGAGGCGCGCGGCGCGCGGGCCCGCGCCGCCGCTGCCGCCGCGGCGGCGGCGAACCGGTCAGGGGCCTCCAGGCTGCCCGGCGCGGGCGCCGCCCGGCGGCTCAAGGGCGCCGGCGAGCCCGGCCGCCGCACCGGGCTCTTCCTCCTCGACCTCGACCGGTTCAAGGAGGTCAACGACACCCTCGGGCACCCGACCGGCGACCGCCTCCTGCAGCTGGTCGCGCACCGGCTCACTCACAGCGTCCGCCCCGGCGACCTGGTGGCCCGGCTCGGCGGCGACGAGTTCGCGGTGCTGCTGCCCACCGTCCGCGACGCGGCCGCGGCCCGCGAGGTCGCCGCCCGGCTGCGGGCCGCGCTCAGCGAGCCGGTGCGCCTGGACGGCATGTCGTTCGACCTGGAGGCCAGCGTCGGGATCGCGCTGTTCCCCGACCACGCCCCCGACTTCGAGCTGCTGCTCCAGCGCGCCGACGTCGCGATGTACGAGGCCAAGGGGAGGCGCACCGGTGTCGAGGTCTACTCGCCGTCCAAGGACCGCAACTCCCCGGCCCGGCTGACGATGCTCGGCGACCTGCGCCGCGCCGTCGACCGCGGCGAGCTGGAGCTGTTCTACCAGCCCAAGGTCGCGCTGCACGACGGCCAGCTGGTGGGCATGGAGGCGCTGCTGCGCTGGCGGCACCCCGACAAGGGCCTGCTGGAGCCGGAGCACTTCCTGCCGATCGCCGAGCAGACCTACCTGATGCGCTCGATCACCCAGTACGTGGTGGAGTCCGCGCTGGCGCAGGCGGCCGCGTGGTGGCGGGAGGACCTCACCGTCCAGGTCGCGGTGAACGCCTCCGGCCGCGACCTGCTCGACACCGGTCTCACCGAGACCATCGAGGAGGGCCTGCTGCGCCGGGGCCTGCCCGCGGCGTCGCTGCAGCTGGAGATCACCGAGAAGATCCTGATGAACGAGCAGGCCTACGCCTCCGACACGGTGACGGCGCTGGCCGCGCTGGGCATCCCGCTCAGCCTGGACGACTTCGGCACCGGCTACTCCTCGCTGGTCCGGCTCAAGCGGATGCCGGTCGAGGAGATCAAGATCGACGCCTCGTTCGTGTCCCGGATCACCGCCTCCGCCGACGACGCGGTGATCGTGCGGTCCGTCATCGACCTGGCCCGCACCCTGGGCCTGCGCTCGGTCGCCGAGGGCGTGGAGGATCCGCAGACCGCCGCGGCGGTGCGCGAGATGGGCTGCGACGCCGCCCAGGGCTGGCACTTCGGCCGTCCCATGGACGCCGCCACCGCCACCGACTGGCTGCGCCGCCGCACGCAGCGCGCGCCCGAACCGGCGGCCTGACGCCGTCAGTAGCGGCGCCGGTACTCGGGCTCGACGTCCTCGTAGTAGTGCTCCTCGCGGACGGCCGGCGGCCGGCGGCGCGCGCTCGCGAACCGGACGATCCCCAGGATCAGCCCGGCCAGCCCGCCGACCATGGGGATGATCCCGACCACCCGGATGTCGACCCCGCTGACCTCGAACTCCACCGCGTACGTCAGGATCGCCCCGATGATGATCAGTGCGAGTCCGCCTCCGATGGTCACGGTGCCACTCCTCTCGTCCCTGCCGTACCCGCCCAACCTTCCCGACATATCCGCTTGAAACCTGTCGCCCGGCGGATGTCCGGAATGGGAGTGATGAAACGATCGCCCTGACCCGGCGGAGAGTGAAAGTCGGAGGCCCGGTCAGAGATCGGCCGAGGGAAGGGGTGGGAACGCTACGATTCGTCCATGAATAATGCGGCACGTGGGATAATCTTCGGCGTTTTCCTTCTTGGAACGCTGCTGATGGGTGCCACCGCGACCCAGTACATCGAGAGCGACTCCGAGACCAGCGCCAAGGGGGCCCTGGTCTGCGGGCTGCTCGCCATCGCCAGCGCGATGATCGCGGCCGGCGCGCTCAACGGCATGACCCCGCCCGCCCCGAAGGTCGCACGCTTCGTCCCGCCCGGCGCTCCTCCCCAGGCGGCCCAGCCCCAAGCGCAGCCCCAGGCCCAGCCCTACTCCCAGCCCGCGACCCCGCCCTACGGCGCGTACGGCGGCCAGCCCCAGCAAGGCGGCCCGCAGGCGGGCCCGCCCCAGCAGCCCGGCCCTTCCCGCTGAGCCGCCCAGCCGAAAACGTTATTCGGGTACGGCGCTCATCGGCCGCGCGGCGCAATTGCCGGCCCGATCGAATTCTCCGGCGCCGGGGCGCCCGCGTATTCGCGGTGATCGGAAGCGGCTCGGGCGGTGTGGATCGTCGCCGCCGCGGACGGTGCCGGACGATCGTCCCGCCGGGTTCCGGGCGGCTCCCGCGACCCGCCGTGGGTGCCCGCCACCGCCCGGCGGTCCCGGGCGGGCGCCGCGCGCGGCGGGCGGCCGGGGGTAAATCCGGTCGGGTCGTGGGGGTGCGGCCCATAGGATGGCAGCTAACTTCATCGATCGCAGGAACGGTTGTCACATGTCCGCCATCACCCGTGACGAGGTGGCGCACCTCGCTCGGCTGTCCCGGCTGGCGCTGGCCGACGATGAGCTCGACCATCTCGCCGCGCAGCTCGACCAGATCATCTCCGCGGTCGCGCGGGTGCAGGAGGTTGCCGCGGAGGACATCCCGCCCTCCTCGCACGCGCTGCCGCTGACCAACGTGTACCGGGCCGACGAGGTCCGGCCCTCGCTGACCCCGGAGCAGGCCCTCTCGGGCGCTCCGAAGGCCGAGGAGCAGCGCTTCCGCGTACCCCGGATCCTGGACGAGGAGGCCTGAGCATGGCGGAGACGAGGGAGCCGGAGGGGCGCGGCGGCGCCTGGACTGACGAGCGAGGAACGAGCGAGGAGGGAAGGCGTCGCCAGGAGGCGCCCCGGAGGCGACCGGGGAGCACAGCCAGCGATCTGGTCAGGCGGACCGCCGCGGAGCTGGCGGAGCTGATGGCCTCCGGGCAGGCGTCCGCGGCCGAGGTGGCGCGGGCGCACCTGGACCGGGTGGCCGCCGTCGACGGCGCCGTCGGCGCGTTCCTGCACGTCGACGAGGAGGCCGTGCTCGCCCAGGCGCGCGCGATCGACGAGCGGCGCGCCGCGGGGGAGGAGCTCGGGCCGCTGGCCGGGGTGCCGATCGCGCACAAGGACGTGTTCACCACCACCGACATGCCCACCACCGCCGGGTCGAAGATCCTGCAGGGGTGGCGGCCGCCGTACGACTCGACCGTGACCGCGCGGCTGCGCGAGGCCGGGCTGGTCATCCTCGGCAAGACCAACATGGACGAGTTCGCGATGGGCTCCTCCACCGAGAACAGCGCCTACCAGACGACCCGCAACCCGTGGGACCTGGAGCGGATCCCGGGCGGGTCGTCCGGCGGGTCCTCGGCGGCGGTCGCCGCGTACCAGGCGCCGCTGGCCACCGGCACCGACACCGGCGGCTCGATCCGCCAGCCGGCCGCGGTGACCGGGATCGTGGGCGCCAAGCCGACCTACGGCGGGTCGTCCCGGTACGGCGTGATCGCGTTCGCGTCGTCGCTGGACACGCCGGGCCCGTTCGCGCGCACCGTGCTGGACGCGGCGCTGCTGCACGAGGCGTTCTCGGGCCACGACCGGATGGACGCCACCTCGATCGACGAGCCGGTGCCGCCGGTCGTGGAGGCCGCCCGCCGCGCCGACGTGACCGGGCTCACCGTGGGCGTGGTGAAGGAGTTCGCCGGCGACGGCTACCAGCCGGGCGTGCTGGCCCGCTTCGACGAGACGGTCGAGCTGCTGGAGTCGCTGGGCGCCAAGGTCGTCGAGGTGTCCTGCCCCAACTTCACCTACGCGCTGCCCGCCTACTACCTGATCGCGCCCTCGGAGTGCTCGTCCAACCTGGCGCGGTTCGACGCCATGCGGTACGGGCTGCGGGTCGGCGACGACGGCACCCGCAGCGCCGAGGAGGTCATGGCGCTCACCCGGGCCGAGGGCTTCGGTCCCGAGGTCAAGCGGCGGATCATGCTGGGCACCTACGCGCTGTCCTCGGGCTACTACGACGCCTACTACGGCAAGGCGCAGCAGGTCCGCACGCTGATCCAGCGCGACTTCGACGCCGCGTTCGGGCAGGTGGACGTGCTGATCTCGCCGACCACGCCGACGACCGCGTTCGCGATCGGGGAGCGCGCCGACGACCCGATGGCGATGTACCTCGCCGACCTGTGCACGATCCCGGCCAACCTGGCGGGCAACGCGGCCATCTCCGTGCCGTGCGGGCTGTCCGGCGACGGGCTGCCGGTCGGGTTGCAGATCATGGCCCCCGTGCTGGGCGACGACCGGGTGTACCGGGTCGGCGCCGCCGTCGAGCGGGCCCTGGAAGACCGCTGGGGCGGCCCGCTGCTGGCCAAGGCCCCCGAACTCGCGGAGGCCGGCAAGTGAGCACGCCGACGGTGATGAAGTACGACGAGGCGCTGGCGAAGTACGAGCCGGTGCTGGGCATCGAGACCCACATCGAGCTGGGCACCGAGACCAAGATGTTCTGCGGCTGCCGCACCGTGTTCGGCGCCGAGCCCAACACCCAGGTCTGCCCGGTGTGCCTGGGCCTGCCCGGGGCGCTGCCGGTGACCAACCGGGCCGCGATCGAGGGCATCATCAAGATCGGTCTGGCGCTGAACTGCGAGATCGTGGACTGGTGCAGGTTCGCCCGGAAGAACTACTTCTATCCGGACATGCCGAAGAACTTCCAGATCTCCCAGTACGACGAGCCGCTGTGCGTGGACGGCCACCTCGAGGTCGAGGTCGAGGGCGAGACGTACCGGATCGAGATCGAGCGCGTCCACATGGAGGAGGACACCGGCAAGTCCCTGCACGTGGGCGGCGCCACGGGCCGCATCCACGGGGCCGAGTACTCGCTGGTCGACTACAACCGGGCCGGGATCCCGCTGGTGGAGATCGTCACCAAGCCGATCCCCGCGACCGGTGACCGGGCGCCGCTGGTGGCGCGCGCGTACGCGACCGAGCTGCGCGAGCTGGTGCGCTCGCTGGGCGTGTCGGACGTGCGGATGGAGCAGGGCTCGATGCGCTGCGACGTCAACGTGTCGCTGATGCCGCGCGGCGCCTCCGCGTGGGGCACCCGCACCGAGACCAAGAACGTCAACTCGCTGCGCTCGGTCGAGCGGTCGGTGCGGTCGGAGATCGAGCGGCAGGCCGGGGTGCTGGAGTCCGGCGGCCGGGTGGTCCAGGAGACCCGGCACTTCCACGAGGAGACCGGCGCCACCACCAGCGGGCGGAGCAAGGAGGAGGCGCAGGACTACCGCTACTTCCCCGAGCCCGACCTGGTGCCGATGGCGCCGTCCCGGGAGTGGGTGGAGGAGCTGCGCGCGACGCTGCCCGAGCCGCCCGCCGCCCGCCGCGCGCGGGTGCAGAAGGAGTGGGGCCTGTCCGACCTGGAGCTGCGCGACGTCGTCAACGCCGGGGCGCTCGACCTGATCGAGGAGACGATCGGCGCGGGCGCCGACGCCGCCGCGGCCCGCAAGTGGTGGATGAACGAGCTGTCGCGGCGCGCCACCGAGCAGGGCGCGGAGCTGGCCGACCTGCCGATCACCCCGGCGCAGGTGGCGCGGATCCAGGAGATGGTCGCGGCCGGCGAGCTGAACGACAAGCTGGCCCGCCAGGTCTTCACCGGCGTCCTGGACGGCGAGGGCGGGCCCGACGAGGTGGTCGCCGCCCGCGGGCTGAAGGTGGTCAGCGACGACGGCGCGCTGACCGCGATCGTCGACCAGGTGATCGCCGACAACCCGGACGTGGCCGAGAAGGTCCGCGGCGGGAAGGTCAACGCGGTGGGCGCGCTGATCGGCCCGGTGATGAAGGCCACCCGCGGGCAGGCCGACGCGGGCCGGGCCCGGCAGCTGATCCTGGAGCGTCTCGGGGCGTCCTGATCCACCCGTTCGGGGCGCCCCTTTCCGGGACGGTCCCGCGGCGGGCGACCGGCCGGAACCGTCCGTGCCGGGAGCGACCTGCGGGTATCTCCGGGGCGCCCCGATCGTCCCGATAATGGGCGCGCGGCCGGGATGGGCGGTGCGATATCGTCCGTCACTGATCGTGCCCGCCGGGACGAAGCAGGGAACGTTGAACAAGAACATCACCACGCTGATGGCCGCCGCGTCACTGGGGATCCTCGCGTTCGGGACGGCCGCGTGCGGCGGCGACGACGGCGAGAAGGCCGCGCCGCCGTCCGCGTCCGCCTCCTCCTCCGCGCCCGCCTCGCCGGGGCAGGGCGCGGCCACCTCGGGAGCGCCGTCCGCCCCGGGAGCCCCGTCCGCTCCGGGAGCGCCCGCGGCGCCCGGTGGCGCCCCGGCCCCGCCGCCCCCGCCGCCCGCCCTCCAGGTCGTGCTGGTCGACGCCAAGGGCACCAAGTACGGCCGCCAGTCGCTGGCGGACGCGATGGCGCGCGCCGCCCGCCAGGCGGGCGGGAACGTCCCGGCGAACTTCTGCGAGAACGCCTACCAGAAGGCCGAGAAGGACGGCGGGAGGTTCCCGGCCGGGAAGCCCGCGTACCTGGAGGCGTGCGGGCAGGGCGTCAAGCAGGCATCCTCCGGCTGACCGGCGGCGCTCAGCGCTGCACGGGGATGACGAGGATCGTGTCGTCGCCCTGGCGCGGGTCGCCGCGGCCGTCGCGGTTGCTGGTGGTGACCCACAGCGAGCGGCCGTCGGGGGACGCCACGGCGGCGCGGAGGCGGCCGTACCGGCCCTGGTAGTGGGCGATGGGACGGCCCACGTTGCCGTTGCCGTCCAGCGGCACCTGCCACAGCCGTTCGCCGCGCAGCGCGGCGGCCCACAGCGAGCCGCCCGCGTAGGCGAGCCCGGACGGCGACGCCTCGGCGGTCGACCAGGTCAGCAGCGGGTCGGTGTACTGCCGCTGCCCGCCGACGCCCTCCACACGGGGCCAGCCGTAGTTGGCGCCTCGCTCGATCCGGTTGATCTCGTCGAAGCGGTCCTGGCCGAACTCGGTGGCGTACATGCGCTTGGCGTCGTCCCAGGCCAGGCCCTGCACGTTGCGGTGGCCGTACGTCCAGATCCTGGTGCCGTAGGGGTTGCCCGGTGCGGGCCTGCCGTCGGGGGTGACGCGCAGGATCTTCCCGCCGAGGGAGTCGCGGTTCTGGGCGAGCTCGGTCCGGTAGATCTCGCCGGTGCCGATGTAGAGCATGCCGTCGGGGCCGAAGGCGATGCGCCCGCCGTTGTGGTTGCTGCCCTTGGGGATGCCCGTCACGATCGGCTGCGGGCTTCCGAGGCGGTCGTCGTAGCGGTAGCGGACGACCCGGTTGTCGCCGGCGGCGGTGAAGTAGAGGTAGACGTACCAGTCGCGGTCGAACGACGGTGAGACGGCCACGCCCAGCAGGCCGCCCTCGCCCTCGGCCTCGACCCCGGGCACCTTGCCGACCTCCGTGACCTTGCCCCCCGGAGTGACCCTGAGCAGGTCGCCCCTGTCGCGCTCGGTGACCAGGGCGTCGCCGCCGGGGAGGAAGGTCACCGCCCACGGGACCTCCAGGCCGGTGGCCAGCACGCGCGGCTCGCCGAGCCGGGCCGCTCCGGCGGTGGCGCCGCCGCCCTGGGTGGTGGTGATGGGGGCGGGGGTGCGCGCCTGGCCGTCGCCGCCTCCACCGCCACCGGACGAGCACGCGCCCGCCAGCAGGACGCCGGAGACCGCCACGGCGGCCACGGTGATCGAGTGCTGTCTCATGGATCGCCTCTCCGTCACTTACCTTCTACTACGGATGTGGCGGCGATCTCGTTCCGCCCGTGCGTGGCGCGCGAGCTTTTACGGGGCGCTCACGGGAGCCGCCGCCATAATGAGCACGACGCCGCGGGCGGTGCCGCACAACGGCACGCCCCGGTGTTCCCGTGAACGGCCGTCCGCGCCCGCCTCGTACCCGTACATAAACGGCCGAGTCCGGCCAAGTTGCCCCACCGGCGACCACGGAGGGTGTTCGCGGGCCGGTTCCGGCAGAGGTGACGTTCGGGGCCGACACGCCGGAGCGCGAACGCCCGACAAGGCCGTTCGTCTCCGGGTGGACGCCCAGCCTCAATCGCTCCGTGACCTACGGAACGTACAGTGAGCGACACGGTGATCCCGCACCGCAGCAACGTCGCTGACCTACAGTCGGCGCAGCCGATGCGCCCGCCGCGATCCCGGCGCCCACCCCGCGCGGGGCACGATCGTCCGCGCGCCGGCGTTGGCCGGGTGACCGGTGCGGATCGGCGGCCGACCGGCCGATGGATCGACCACATCAACGAATCAACGAATCGATGACGAGGAACCCCCGGGCGCGACGCGGCGCGGTCGTGGCGACGGCGGCGCCGGGGGAAGGGCAGGAGGGGACACGGCGCGATGAGCGGCGAGAGGGCCAGGTGGTCGCCGCGGCGGATCCCGCCGCGGGCGCTGCCGGTCGGCGTGGTCGCGATCGCCGGTGTGCTCTACGCCATCGGCTCGCTGCTGGGCTGGGGCGGCACGGCCCTCATCTCCTGGGGTGAGGCGGCCGCCGCGCTGATCGCCGCGGTGGCGCTGCTGGCCGCGTCCCGGCGCCCGTCCGCCGAGGGCGCCGTCACCGGCGTCCCCGGTGCGGTGCCCGCGCCGCCGGCCGGCGCCGCCGACCCGGACGGGGTGCCGGACGGGCCGTCCGCGCCGTCGGTGTGGCGGGCGTCGTGGCGGTGGTTCGGCATCGCGGCCGCGTCGTGGTGCGTCGCGGCGTTCGGCGGCGCGCTGGCGTCCACCGTGTCGAGCCGCAGCGCCCTGTCGCTGTCGGTGACCGACCTGTTCTACCTGGGCGCGGTGGGCGCGCTGGTGACCGGGCTGATCGTGCCGATCCGGCTGCCCCGGGACGCCTACACCTGGGTCCGGTACGCGGCCGACACCTACGTGTGCGCGGGCGCGCTGTTCGTGCTGGGGTGGGTGGCGCAGTTCAGCGGGCTCTACCACCGGTCGGGGGAGACCCCGTCGGAGTTCCTGCTGGAACTGCTGTACCCGCTGATCGACATCGTGGTGGTGTGCGGGGCGCTGCCGTTCGTGCTGGGCTCGTCCCGGGGCCACCGACGCACGGCGTGGACGGCGTACGGCGCGCTGGTCGCCTTCGCCGCCGCCGACATCGTGACCACCGTGGTGCGGCTGCGCGGCGGCGCGCCCGCCGACGACCCCGCCGACATTCTGCGGCTCGGCGGCCTGCTGCTGCTCATCCTGATCCCGCTGACGACGGCGCCGGCCGCGCCGCCGGAGACCGGCGACCCGCTCGCCGACGACCCCGAGGACGATCCCGAGGTGGCCCGGCCCCCGTCCGGGACCCTTCCCGGCGGCCCCGCCGACGCCCCCGCGGGCGTTCCCTCGGACGCGCCCGAAGGAGGCCGGCTGATCGGGCCGGGCATCGCCACGGCGGCCGCCGCGGCCGCGGCGGCGCTGTTCGTCGCGGGGCACTCGCTGACCGGGTCCAACGGCCTGGAACCGGTGGTGCCGATGGTCGCGGGGACGGCCACGCTGGTGGTGCTGGGCCGGCTGGCCGGGCTGCTGCGGGAGAACCAGCGGCTGCGGCGCGCGGTCGGCACCGGCGAGGACCACTTCCGCGCCCTGTCGGAGAGCATCAACGACGCGGTCCTCATCTGCGACCTGAAGGGCATCGTCCAGTACGTCAGCGCCGGGGCGCTGCGCACCTACCGCTACACGCCCGGGGAGCTGCTGAGCCGCTCCCTGCACGAGATCATCCACCCGGAGGACCTGCCGCGGGTGCGGGCCGGGTTCCTGGCGTTCGTGTCCGGCGACGACGACGACGGCGACGCCGACGGCCGCGACGGGAGCGCCGACGACCCCGAGGAGCCCGCCGACGACGCCGTCCCCGCGGTCGACACCGTGGAGGACGCGGTGGTCCGGGACGCGGCCGACGGCACGCTGCGGCTGGCCTGCCGGGTCCGCGCGGCCGACGGCACCTGGCTGCCCACCGAGTCGACGATCTCCCGCTACAGCGGCCCCGGGGACGCCCCCGGACGGCTGCTGATCACCACCCGGGACCTGAGCGAGCAGGCCGCGCTGCGCCGCCAGGTCACCCACCTGACCTTCCACGACGGCCTGACCGGGCTGCCCAACCGCGCCTACTTCGAGGAGCGCACCCAGGAGGTGCTGTCCCGGCAGCGGGCCGGCGGCCGGGTCGCGGTGCTGTTCGTCGACCTCGACGGCTTCACCGCCGTGAACGACTCGGCCGGGCACGCCGCGGGCGACCAGGTGCTGGCGCAGGCCGCGCGGCGGCTGCGCGGCACCGTGCTGGCCGAGGACACCGTGTGCCGCTGGGGCGGCGACGAGTTCGCCGTCCTGGTGCGGCTCGCGGGCGACGGCGCGGGCGGCGGGCCGGGCGCGGCCGAGACCCGCGCGGCGGTGGAGCTGGCCGAGCGGATGCTGCGGGTACTGACGCTGGAGCCGTACAAGGTGGGCGGCAAGGGGATCGCGCTGACCGCCAGCATCGGCATCGCGTTCGCGGGCGACGAGGAGGAGCCCGCCGGACCGGGCGCGTCCGGGCGGCCGGGCCCGCGGTCGGCCGCGGCGGCGGGCCGGCGGCTGCGGCGCAGCGCGGCCGACCTGATCCGCAACGGCGACCTGGCGATGGCCCGGGCCAAGGAGCTCGGCGGCGGCCGGGTCGAGGTGTTCGCCCCGCACATGCACTCCGACGTCGTACGCAGGCTGGAGCTGGGCGGCGACCTGCGGCGCGCGATGGCCGAGGAGCAGTTCGCGGTCGAGTTCCAGCCGGTGGTGGAGCTGGCCACCTCCCGGGTGACCGGGGTGGAGGCGCTGCTGCGCTGGTGGCGGGGGAGCGAGAGCGTCCCGCCGGAGCGGTTCATCGGCCCGGCCGAGGAGTCCGGGCTGATGGTGCCGCTGGGCGACTGGGTGCTGCGCGAGGCGTGCCGGGAGGTGGCCGGGTGGCGCGGCGAGGCCTGGGACATCGGGCTGTCGGTCAACTTCACCGCCCGGCAGATCGCGGCGCCGCGGTTCGTGGAGTCGGTCGCGGCGGCGCTGGAGGAGACCGGGCTGCCGCCGAGCGCGCTGACCCTGGAGGTGCGCGAGGAGGTGCTGGTCGAGGACGCGGGGCAGAACGTGGCGCGGCTGTCGGAGCTGCGCGGCCTGGGCGTGCGGCTGGCCATCGACGACTTCGGCACCGGGTACGCCTCGCTGGCCTACCTGGGGCAGCTCCCGGTCGACATCATCAAGATCGACCCGTCGTTCGTGGCGGGGCTGGGCTCGGACGAGACGCTGACCCTGCTCACCCGGACGATCGTGCGGCTGGGCAGCGACCTGGGCCTGACCGTGGTGGCCGAGGGCATCGAGCGGCCCGAGCAGCTGGAGCTGCTGCGCGGGATGGAGTGCCCGCGGGGCCAGGGCTACCTGGTGGCGCGGCCGATGGCGGCGGGACGGGTGGAGTCGCTGGTGCGCACCAACCTGGAGTCCCCCGGCGACCTGCCGCCGGGGGCGATCGCGCTGCCGCTGGGCGAGCCGCCCATGGAACCGCCCATGCCATCTCGCATGGTGAGATAAACTGTCCAGGGATTTGACCGCGGGCGGGAAGTCGGCGAAAGTGGGGCCCGTGCAGAGCAGTTCCATCATCCTCGTAGTACTTGGTCGGCGCGCAGGCTGATCAAGCACCTCGTCCTGCGCGCGCCCCTCGACCGCCATCCGGCGGCGGGGGTTTTTTGTTGGCCGTGTGACCTGAGAACGGGTGGCCCCGCGGACCCCGCGCTCCCAGCGAGCACAGACTCCTCCAAGGAACTGGAACATGACGACCGAACAGATGACGGGAGCCCAGGCGCTGGTCCGCGCCCTGGAGAACGTCGGCGTCGACACCGTGTTCGGCATTCCGGGCGGCGCGATCCTCCCGGCGTACGACCCCATCTTCGACTCCGAGAAGCTTCGCCACATCCTGGTGCGGCACGAGCAGGGCGCCGGGCACGCGGCCCAGGGCTACGCGATGGTCACGGGCAAGGTCGGGGTGTGCATGGCCACCAGCGGGCCGGGAGCGACCAACCTGGTCACCCCCATCTCCGACGCCTACATGGACTCGGTCCCGATGGTGGCGATCACGGGGCAGGTGGCCAGCAAGGCGATCGGCACCGACGCCTTCCAGGAGGCCGACATCGCCGGCATCACCATGCCGATCACCAAGCACAACTTCCTGGTGACCAAGCCGGAGGACATCGCCCGCACCATCGTCGAGGCGTTCCACATCGCCGCCACCGGCCGCCCCGGCCCGGTGCTGGTCGACATCGCCAAGGACGCGCTGCAGACGACCTTCGACTTCGAGTGGCCCGTCACCATGCAGCTCCCGGGCTACCGCCCGGTCACCCGGCCGCACTCCAAGCAGGTGCGCGAGGCGGCACGGCTGATCGTGGAGTCCCGGCGCCCGGTGCTGTACGTCGGCGGCGGCGTCCTGAAGGCCGGCGCGTCCGCGGAGCTGAAGGTGCTGGCCGAGCTGACCGGCGCCCCCGTCGTCACCACCCTGATGGCCAAGGGCGCGCTGCCCGACAGCCACCCGCAGCACATGGGCATGCCCGGCATGCACGGCAGCGTCGGCGCGGTCGGCGCCCTGCAGAAGGCCGACCTGCTGGTCACCCTCGGCGCCCGCTTCGACGACCGGGTCACCGGCAAGCTGGACGGGTTCGCCCCGAACGCCAAGGTCGTGCACGCCGACATCGACCCGGCCGAGATCTCCAAGAACCGGCACGCCGACGTCCCGATCGTCGGCGACGCCCGCGAGGTCATCGCCGACCTGATCGTCGCCGTCCAGGCCGAGCACGACGCGGGCCGCACCGGCGACTACGAGGCCTGGTGGCGCCAGCTCAACGCCTGGCGCGAGACCTACCCGCTCGGCTACGACCAGCCCGCCGACGGCTCGCTGTCGCCGCAGTACGTCATCCAGCGGATCGGCGAGCTGGCCGGCCCCGACGCCTACTACGTCGCGGGCGTCGGCCAGCACCAGATGTGGGCCGCGCAGTTCATCAAGTACGAGCGGCCGGGCGCGTTCCTCAACTCCGGCGGCGCGGGGACGATGGGCTACGCCGTCCCGGCCGCGATGGGCGCCAAGGTCGGCGCGCCCGGCACCCAGGTGTGGGCGATCGACGGCGACGGCTGCTTCCAGATGACCAACCAGGAGCTCGCGACCTGCGCGATCGAGGGCATCCCGGTCAAGATCGCGGTGATCAACAACGGTAACCTCGGCATGGTGCGGCAGTGGCAGACGCTCTTCTACAACGAGCGCTACTCCAACACCGACCTCCAGTCGAAGGAGACCACGACCGTCCGCATCCCGGACTTCGTCAAGCTGGCGGAGGCCTACGGCTGCGTCGGGCTGCGCTGCGACAGCGCCGAGGACGTCGACGCGGTCATCGCCAAGGCGATGGAGATCGACGACGCCCCGGTGGTCATCGACTTCGTCGTCCACCAGGACGCGATGGTGTGGCCGATGGTCGCCGCCGGCACCGCCAACGACGACATCAAGATCGCCCGGGACATGGCCCCCGACTGGGAGAACGGAGACTGACCGCGATGAGCCTGCACACTCTCTCGGTTCTGGTGGAGAACAAGCCCGGCATCCTCGCGAGGGTGGCGGCGCTGTTCTCGCGGCGCGGGTTCAACATCGAGTCGCTGGCCGTCGGCGTCACCGAGCATCCCGAGATCTCCCGGATGACCATTGTGGTGAACGTGGCCGAGCTGCCGCTCGAGCAGGTCACCAAGCAGCTGAACAAGCTGGTCAACGTGCTCAAGATCGTCGAGCTGGACACCTCCGCCTCGGTCCAGCGCGAGCTGGTGCTGATCAAGGTGCGCGCCGACGCCGAGACCCGGTCCCAGGTGCTGGAGACCGTCCAGCTGTTCCGGGCCAAGGTCGTCGACGTGGCGCCGGACGCGGTCACCATCGAGGCCACCGGCAACCGCGACAAGCTGGACGCGCTGATCCGGATGCTGGAGCCGTTCGGCATCAAGGAACTGGTGCAGTCGGGCATGGTCGCCATCGGCCGCGGCGCCCGCTCCATCACCGACCGTTCGCTGCGTGCCATCGAGCGCAGCGCGTGAACCGCGCGTCCGGGAGCGCCCCCGGACACTCCGGACCGCGGACACCCTGGGATCGACCCGATATCAACTACGAAAGGCAGCAGCACAGTGGCTGAGATGTTCTATGACAACGACGCGGACCTGAGCGTCATCCAGGGCCGGCATGTCGCCATCATCGGGTACGGCAGCCAGGGGCACGCGCACGCGCTCTCGCTGCGCGACTCCGGCGTCGACGTCCGGGTCGGCCTGCGCGAGGGCTCCCCGAGCCGGGAGAAGGCCGAGGCCGAGGGGCTGCGCGTGGTGACCCCGGCGGAGGCGGCCGAGGAGGCCGACCTGATCATGCTGCTGGCGCCCGACCACCACCACCGCGAGATCTTCGAGAAGGACATCAGGCCGGCCCTGGTCGACGGCGACGCGCTGTTCTTCGGGCACGGCTTCAGCATCCGCTACGACCTGGTCCAGCCGCCGGAGGGCGTGGACGTCTGCATGGTCGCGCCCAAGGGCCCGGGCCACCTGGTGCGCCGCCAGTTCACCGCGGGCCGCGGCGTCCCGGTGATCGTGGCGGTGGAGAAGGACCCGTCCGGGAACGCCTGGTCGCTGGCGCTGTCGTACGCCAAGGCGATCGGCGGGCTGCGCGCCGGCGGGATCAAGACCACCTTCACCGAGGAGACCGAGACCGACCTGTTCGGCGAGCAGGTCGTGCTGTGCGGCGGGCTCTCCGAGCTGATCAAGAACGGGTTCGAGGTGCTCACCGAGGCCGGCTACCAGCCGGAGGTGGCCTACTTCGAGACGCTGCACGAGGTGAAGCTGATCGTCGACCTCATCTACGAGGGCGGCATCTCCAAGATGTACTGGTCGGTGTCCGACAACGCCGAGTACGGCGGGTACAGCCGCGGCTCGCGGGTGGTCACCTCCGAGACCAAGGCGGAGATGAAGAAGATCCTCGCCGAGATCCAGTCCGGCGAGTACGCCAAGGAGCTGGTGGCCGAGTTCGAGGGCGGCCAGGTCCAGTTCGGCAAGTACCGCGAGCAGCTCGCCGAGCACCCGATCGAGAAGACCGGCGCCAAGCTCCGCCCGATGATGAGCTGGCTCAACGACTGAACGACCGAGCCTTCTCGTTCAATGCCGTGAGGCCGCCCGCGGGTGACGCGCGGGCGGCCTCGGCGCTGTGCGGTGCCGGGCGGTAGTAACACTCTGAGGGGGCGACCCCTCAGACTCCCCGGCAAGGGCAGACTGACCGTCACCCTCCACTCCGCTGGCGCTCCGCTCCGGGTGCCGGTCAGTCGCGGCGGAGCAGCCGCAGCGGGAGGCTCAGCAGGCCGCGCAGGCCGCCGGGGCGCGCCTCGCCGTCGTGGTGTTCGCCGCCTTCCACCAGGACGGCGAGATGGCCGTCGCCGGTGAAGTGGATCGTCGCGTCCGTGCCGGAGCCTAGGCCGCGGCGCTGCGGCTCCGTCTTCACACGGGGGCCGCGCTCGGGGCCCAGCCGCGCCTCGCGGGTCACGCCGAGCGCCGACACGGCCACGTGAACGTCCCAGAGGCCGGGGCCGGGTACGGGCACGTCCGCCTCGAAGCCCTCGTCCGGCGTCGCGGTGGCGGCGGTGCGCGCCTCCTCCCCGGTGTCGCGCTCCCGCAGGATGATCTCGGCCCCGTGCTCGCGGGCCTGGACCCGCTCGATGCCCGCCCGGCCGCGCAGCCGCAGCCGGCGGCCCTGCCAGCCCGCCGCGTCCAGCCGGTGCGCCACCCCGACCTCGGCGGTGATGTCGGCGTCCTGGCGCGGGACGCCGCGCAGGTAGGGGTACATGGCGTACACCCGGCCGCCGACCACCACGGCGCCCGCCGGACGGCCCTCCACCTCGTCCCGGATCAGCCGCTCCAGTTCCTCGCCCAGGCCGTGCCGGATGCAGAACGCCCGCAGCCGGTAGGACGAGGGCAGCGCGGCGCGGGCGTCGTCGCTGAGGGCCTCCTCGCCCAGCACCCGCCGGGTCTCCTCCACCAGTCGCTCGCGCTGCGGCCCGTCCAGGTCCAGGAATCGCTGGTCGTACACGCGAAGGACGTCGTGCAGCACACTGATCGCGTACTCCGAGATCACGGGGTTCTCCATGTAGGCCGGGGAATCGTAGTTACGGTAAGGCGCGCGGAGATCGGCACGGGGGAACGCGCCGCCGCGTGTCTCGCCGGGCCCCGGGCGTGCGCCGGGCATGCGGCGCGGGCCGGACGGGTGCGGCGGCACTGGTAGCGTCTTGGCACGTGGCGGAGGCGGTGGCGGCGGGGCGCGCGGCGTCCCGCGGCGTCCCCGGCCGGTCCGCGTCAGGCCGGTCCCGGCACGCCCGGATCCTGGCCGCGCTCGTCGCGCTGTCGGCCCTGGTGTACGCGGCGTCCTCGCTGCTGCGGCTGCGGGCGTTCCAGGCCAGCACCTACGACCTGGTCATCTTCGACCAGGCGCTGCGGTCCTACAGCCGGTTCGGCGCCCCCGTCGCGATGGTCAAGGGCGTGCACAACGGCTTCGGCCCCGACTTCTCCGTGCTCGGCGACCACTTCTCCCCGATCCTGGCGGTGCTGGCCCCGCTGTACTGGCTGCACGACGGCCCCGAGACGCTGCTGGTGGCGCAGGCCGTGCTGTTCGCGCTGGCGGCCGTGCCCGTCTGGCGGTACGCGGCGCGCCGGTTCGGCCCGGTCTCCGCGCACCTGGTCGCCGGGGCGTACGCGCTGTCGTGGCCGATCGCCGAGGCGCTGGCGTTCGACTTCCACGAGGTCGCGTTCGTGCCGCTGCTGTCGGCGCTGCTCGTGGAGCGGTACGACGCGGGCCGCCGCGTCCAGGCCGCCCTCGCCGCGGCCGGGCTGCTCATGGTCAAGGAGGACATGGGCCTGCTGCTGGTCGGCTTCGGGTTCTTCCTGCTCGCCCGGCGCGGCGAACGGCGCGCCGGGGCCGCCTACGCCGCGGCCGGGATCGCCGCGACCTGGGCCTCCTCGCGGGTGCTGATCTCGCTGTTCGGCGGCGACAACGACTACTACTGGGCGTACGGCTCGCTCGGCGACGGGATGGCGGACGCGGCCGTGCGCGTCCTGACGCACCCGTGGATCCTGCCCGGCGCGGTGGGCTCGCCGCCGGTCAAGCTGCTCACGATGGCGCTGCTGGTCGTCCCGCTGCTGCTGCTCCCGCTGCGGTCCCCGCTGGCGCTGGCGGCGCTGCCGCTGCTGGCGGAACGGATGCTGGCCGACCGCTTCCCCAACTGGTGGGAGCCGGGCTACCACTACAACGCGTTCATCGTCGCGATCCTGGTCATGGCGGCGGTGGACGGCGCGTACCGGCTCCGCGGCCGCCGCCCGCCGGCCGCGCTGACCCGGCTGCGCCCGGTCGCCGCGCTCCGCCGTTCGCGTCCGGTCGCCGCGCTGCGGCGGATGCGGCCGTGGCGGGCGCTGCGGCGCCACCTGCCCGCCGCCGCGCTGCTGGCGGGGGCCGTGGTGACCGTCCCGTTCTTCGCGTTCGGCGACCTGGCCGATCCCGGGCTCTACCGCCCGGACGGGCGCGACCGGGCCGCGGGCGCCGCCGTCGCCGCCGTCCCGGACGGCGCGCTGGTCGAGACCGCCAACAACCTGGGGCCCGCCCTCTCGGCGCGGACCCGCGTCCTGCTGTGGGACCGGGAGCCCCGCGGGGCCCCGTGGGTCGTCGCCGACATCGGGCGGCACACCTTTCCCTTCACCACCCTGGAAGAACAGCGCCACAGGGTCGCGCGGTTGATCAATGAGGGGTACCGCCCGGTGTTCCGGCAGGCCGGTTACATCGTCCTCACCCGCGAATCGGCGGCGCCCCGATGACCCATGGCGGCATGGGGTGTCAGAAAGCCGGTGAAAATCATCCCCTGGCGCCGTGCCCTACACTTTCCGCGTTTTTTGCCCGATACTTGAAGTAAGTCGCAGCGGGCGCGGGCAACCCCCGGCGCACCAGGGCGAACACTCAAGGTGGCCGTGCCCGCGCCGGTGGTGGGGCGGACACATGAACGGTGCTGGGCAGCGAATCGGAGAACCGGCGAGGCAATTCTCCCGCCGGCTCCGATCATCGACGGCGGCTCATTCTCCGCGGCGCGATGCGGCCGGCGGAGGCGAACACGGCGAGGAGCGGTGAGGTGGCGGCCGCGGACCGGGCCGTCCAGCGGTGGGAGACGTGCGGGCAGGCGTGGATCGCGCTGCTCCGGCACGTCTGGTCGGCGGGTGAGGCCGGCATGGAGGAGCTCGGGCCGATCATCGAGGGACCCCCGGCCCTGTTCGAGATCGCCTCGCTGAGCTGGGAGGATCCGCTGCTGCGCGAGCACGGCGACCGCGACCGGCTGGTCGGCCGCGCGCACGAGCGCACCCGCGGCGGCACCCGCCCGGACCGCCGCGTTCCGGAGCACCGGGCGCGGATGCGCGACCGGAACGGCGTCGACCAGCTGCGCTGGGTCACCGAGCTGCTGCGGGCGCGGCCGTGGACCACCAGCGCGTGGATCTCCCTGGTCGTCCCCGGCGAACCGGCCGGATCCGTGCCGCGGCTGGTCGCGCTGTCGTTCCGGATCCGCGGCTACCGGCTGATCATGACGGCGATGTTCCGGTCGCAGGACGTCTCCCACGGCTACCTGGCCTACATCCCGCTGCGCGGCGTCCAGCTGCAGGTGGCCGAGGAGCTCGGGCTCCCGTCGGGGCCGCTGCGGGTCTTCGTCGACGTCCCGCACATCAAAGTCGCCGACGCCGACCGCGTGGCGGGCATCCTGACGGCTCTCCCGGAGCCCAACGCGGCTTGACCCCGCCGGCCGGCGGGGTGTGAGATCCGCCTCCCCGCGGGCGCCCCGGAGCGGGTCCCGCCGCCCGGAAAGGCCGGTTCGGGACGCCGGCGGGCGGCGCCGCCGTCCGGACGCGGCCCCGGCCGGATGCGGCCCCGCCCGGACCGCCCCCTCCGACCTGGGCGGACGCGGCGGCGGACCGGTGCGCGCGGGACGGTTCGGGGCGCTTCTGGGCCGTACGGGGCGGCGGGGCATGACCGGGGGGACCAGTGCGCTGGCCGGGACAAATGGTGTGTTCCGGTGCGTGTCGCCCGGTTCGCGAGGGGCGCCGCCGACGGGGGATAGACTCGGGAACGAGCCGAGGGCACACCGTGGTGACTCGCGACTTTCCCCGCACCCACAGCTTTTCCCACCTCTGCACATCCACGTCCCGAAGGACCGTTCCTTGAGCAAGCCTGTCGTCCTCGTCGCAGAAGAACTCTCCCCGGCCGGCATCGCCGTCCTCGAATCCGACTTCGAGGTCCGCCAGGTCGACGGCGCCGACAAGGCGGCGCTGCTGCCCGCCGTCGCCGACGTCGACGCGCTGATCGTGCGGAGCGCCACCAAGGTCACCGCGGAGGTGTTCCAGGCCGCCCGCAAGCTGCGCGTGGTCGCGCGCGCGGGGGTCGGGCTCGACAACGTCGACGTCGAGGCCGCCACCAAGGCCGGCGTCATGGTCGTCAACGCGCCCACCTCCAACATCGTCACCGCCGCCGAGCACGCGATCGCGCTGCTGCTGGCGATCGCGCGGAACGTGCCACAGGGCCACGCCGCGCTCAAGCAGGGCGAGTGGAAGCGCTCCAAGTACACCGGCGTCGAGCTGCAGGGCAAGACCGTCGGCGTGCTCGGCCTCGGCCGGATCGGCGTGCTGGTCGCGCAGCGGCTGGCCTCCTTCGACATGAACGTGATCGCCTTCGACCCGTACGTGCAGGCCGCCCGCGCCGCCCAGCTCGGCGTGAAGCTGGTCACGCTCGACGAGCTGCTGGCCGAGAGCGACTTCATCACCGTCCACCTGCCCAAGACGCCCGAGACCCTGGGGCTGATCGGCGACCGCGAGCTGCACCGGGTCAAGCCCAGCGTGCGCATCGTCAACGCCGCCCGCGGCGGGATCGTCGACGAGGAGGCCCTGGAGCTGGCGCTCAAGGACGGCCGGGTGGCCGGGGCCGGCATCGACGTGTTCCGCACCGAGCCGTGCACCGAGAGCCCGCTGTTCCACCACGACAACGTGGTGGTCACCCCGCACCTGGGCGCCAGCACGCACGAGGCGCAGGAGAAGGCCGGCACCCAGGTCGCCCGCTCGGTGAAGCTGGCGCTGTCCGGCGAGTTCGTGCCGGACGCGGTCAACGTCCAGGGCGGCGCGGTCGCCGAGGACGTCAAGCCCGGCCTGCCGCTGGCCGAGAAGCTGGGCCGGATCTTCACCGCGCTGGCCGGCGGCGTGCCGGTGCGGCTGGACGTGGTGGTCCGCGGCGAGATCGCCGAGCACGACGTCAAGGTGCTGGAGCTGGCCGCGCTCAAGGGCGTGTTCGTGGACGTGATCGAGGAGGCGGTGACGTTCGTCAACGCCCCGCTGCTGGCCCGCGACCGCGGCGTCGAGGTCACCCTCACCACCTCCGACGACAGCCCCGACTGGCGCAACGTGGTCCAGGTGCGCGGCACGATGACCGACGGCTCGGTGGTGTCGGTGTCCGGCACGCTCACCGGCCCCAAGCACACCGAGCGGATCATCGAGGTCAACGGCTACCAGATGGAGCTGGTGCCGACCGAGCACATGGCCTTCTTCGTCTACTCCGACCGTCCCGGCATCGTCGGGGTGGTCGGGCGGCTGCTCGGCGACGCCGGGGTCAACATCGCCAGCATGCAGGTCGGCCGGGACACCAAGGGCGGCCGGGCGCTGATCGCGCTGACCGTCGACTCCGGCATCCCGGTCCAGCTGCTCGACGTGATCAAGAACGAGATCGGCGCCGACACCGGCCGCCGCGTCGACCTGGACGGCTGATCCGATCGGGCACCTCGTCCGCCGCCGTGATCCCGCTCGCCGGGGTCACGGCGTCGTCGTCTCGGCATGTGAGAAGTTCGGCCACGGGTCAGGACAGTGCCGGGGACGGCGGGTACCGTGAAAGCGAGATGCGGCACTTCGTAGTGATCCTTCGCCGCCGCGACGGGGCCCGATAGGCGGGCCAACCCCGTCGCGGAGTCCGGCACTGGCCGTAAGCCCTGTGATCCATCGCCGCTCTTTTCCCGTGAAGCTACGGAGCCTTTCCATGCGCACCCTGAACTCCCACCCCCTGTCCGCCACGCCCGACGACGCCGACGAGGAGGCCGCGCGGGCGCTGCAGACCGCGCTGGACCGCCGCGACAACGGCGGCCGTCCCGCCGGCTGACCCGCGTGTCCCCGCGCCCCGTGTCAGCGCGCCCTGGTGCGATCATGGGGACATGACGGCGGAACCCACCGTGGAACGGGCCGGAGCCCGCGAGGTCGCCTCCGCGCTGGCCGGCGCCGCGGCGCTCGGCCCGTTCTTCGAGATCACCACCGATCCCGCCGAAGAGGCCGACCCGACCTGGCGGCCGCTGCCCGAGCTCGACACCGCTCGGCTGCTCGAGCTCACCGGCGCCTACGCGGACCGGCTCGGCACCGCCGAGCGGCGGGTCGCCGCCTCGATCCTCTTCCAGGGCCTCGCCTCGCGGCTCTGGTCGCCGATGGTCGCGGCCGCGGCGCGCGGGATCGTCCCGGACCTGTCCGGCCTGCACTGGCGCTGGGCGCCCGGCGCGCCGATCGCGCTGTGGCTGGCCGACCCGTCCGGCCACCGGGCCGCGACCCCGGCCGAGGGGGCCGCGCTGGTCCACCGCGAGGTCGTCGAGCGGCAGCTGCGCCCGCTCCGCGCCACCATGCTCGGGTTCGTCCGGCTCGCCGACGGCCTCCTGTGGGGCAACGCCGCCTCCGCCCTCGCCGGGACGCTGCGCGCCGGAACCCTTGACGCCGGGCTGGCCGCGCCGGTGCGCTCCCTCCTCCACGAGCTGTTCGCGCACGAACCCCTCAAGGGCACGGGAACCTTCGACCGGCGCGGCTTCGTCCGGCGCAGCTGCTGCCTCTACTACCGGGTGCCGCCCGGCGGCGAGATGTGCGGCGACTGCGCGCTGTGTTCCTGAGTCCCGGCCTACGGGGCTCGCCTGGCGGCTCGCCCCTTACCGGGCCTTTGGCGAGCGCGGCATCGCTTCGCGATCTGGCCGGTGACGCTCGCCTCCGGCATCGCCTCACCGCCCAGGTAACGCGCTCGCGCGGTGCCTGGGGCCACGTCGAGACAGGGCCTAGGCCGCCGGGACGGGCTCGCCCTCCGCCCGGGACGGCGCGCTCCGCCGGAACGCCCGCTCGGTGAGGGCGCCGAACAGCAGCCCCAGCGTCGCCCACAGCACCACCTGCACGCCCAGCGAGGCGAGCCGGAAGTCCCACAGGACCGCCGCGGGGAAGCCCTCGGCCACCGCGTCGGGACGCGGCGTCAGCCGGAACACCACTGCCACCACCAGCGCGAATCCGGCCGTCGAGGCGATCGCGGCGTTCCACGAGCCCAGCCGCGGCGCCAGCCGGCCGAACACGATCACCGCGGCGACCGTGGCCAGCACGCCCAGCGCCACCATGCCGAAGTACAGCGCCGTGCGCCCCCCGATGGTGTCGGGGTTCCCGACCGCCGGGGGAGTGGGCGGGTACTTCAGGAACGGCACCAGCACGACCGCCGTGAACCCCAGCAGCGCCACCAGGCCGGACGTGGCGCGGGCGCCCGCCGTCCCGATCCGCCCGAGGGCGAAGGCGAACGCGATGGAGAACAGGCCGCCGACCGCCGCCCCGTAGAACGCCATGGCGGTGATCAGCCCGATGGTCTGCTGGACCGTCCGGCTCACCACCTCCTCCTCCGCGTGGCCGCCGTGCCCGGCGCCGTGCGCGGCGTGCTCGGCGGCCGCCTGGGACTCCTCGAACGCGATCGCGTTCGCCACCTGGGGCTCGCCGTAGATCCAGGCGATCAGCAGCCCGGCCGCCGCCGCGACCAGACCGACGATCATGCCGCGGACCAGCAGGGACCTCATCATCAACGGGTCCCCCGCCTCAGTGGCAGGGGAAGCCGAGCAGATGACGGCCGTCGTGGGTGAACTCGTGCACCCAGGTACCGCCGACGAGGGAGGTGGCGCCCTGCTCGGCGCCGACGAAGTAGAGCAGCGCGGCGCCCAGGACCAGCGCGAACACCGCCCAGGGCAGGATCTCGCGGACGGGCACGCGGTGCGGGACGGGAAGGGCGGCCGGAGACGGCGCGGCGGCCTGCGTCGGGGGAACGGCGGGCTGGGCCATTGGGGATCTCCTCACGGGGTGCACTCGCCCCGGTACGGGAGGACGACGGGTCAGTCTCCTGACTCCCAGATCATCGCCTCTCCCGACCTTCCAGCCGGCGGGCCGTGGTCGCGTGCGGGAGAGGCTCCCTGGTCACAGTGGCGGGACCGTCCTGGAATCGCACCAGGTTCCTGCGCACCGTCGCCTCATATGTGAACTTGTCGCCCTGAGGGTCCCCTTTGACCGGGCTCCGCGTCAAGTCTCCGGCTCGCCACGCCGGTGCATGCACGACGTGAAAGAGGGGACACCGTTCGTATCTCCCCCCGCTGGAGATACGGACGATGCCCCCTCCTAAGCCGGCGGCGGTGTGTTTCGGCCGGCCGCCGCCGGGGCGTACAGGTCGCCCGTCCCGGAAGGGCTGGCATGCCGTCCGGGAAAAGCTCCCTATATCGAGGGTCCAACAACGGGAGGCGGGCCACATGAGTAGCCCTTACTCAATTCGCCGCGGGGGCTCCGGCACGGCGACGTACGATCCTGGTGTGCGTACCTCCTGGCCGTTCACCGGCCGTGCGTCGACGCTCGACGAGGTGGGCTCCCTGCTGAACGCGCGGGCCACGCGGGGCGTGGTGGTCGCGGGGGACGCGGGGGTCGGCAAGACCCGCCTGGTGAACGAGGCCCTGGAACGGCTCGAACCCGACCGGTTCACGGTCGTGCGGACCGGCGGCACCAGCGCCAACACCGGCATCCCGTTCGGCGCCTTCGGGCACCTGCTGCCGGTCGAGGACGTCGCGACGACCGTCGTCAACCCCCTGCGCTGGGCCACCGAGGCGCTGCGCGGCCTCGCCGAACCGGCCCCGCTGCTGGTCGCGGTCGACGACGCCCACCTGCTCGATCCCACCTCGGCCGCCCTGGTGCACCATCTCGTCCTGCACCGGGAGGCCCGGGTGCTGGCCACCGTGCGGACCGGCGCCGCCGCCCCCGACCCCGTCACCGCCCTGTGGAAGGACGACCTGGCCCGGCGCCTCGACCTGGTGCCGCTGACGAAGCTGGAGAGCCAGGCCGTTGTGGAGGCCGCGCTCGGCGGGCAGCTCGGCACCCCCACCGCCCGGCGGCTCTACCACAGCACCCGGGGCAACCTGCTGTTCCTGCACGAGCTGGTGCTGTCCGGGCTGGCCGAGGGACGCCTCGCCCAGACCCGCGGCGTCTGGCACTGGGACGGCGATCTGCCGCTGAGCCCCCGGCTGCGCGGGCTGATCGAGACACGGCTGGCCGCCGCCGGCGAGGCCGAGCGCGAGGTCCTGGAGTACGTGGCGCTCGGCGAGCCGATCGGCGCAGCGACGCTGGCCGAGCTGACCTCCGAGGACGCGGTGGAACGGGCCGAGACCCGCAGTCTGGTCGCCTCCTCCGCCACCGGGCGCCGCCTGGAGGTCAGGACCGCGCACCCCCTGTACGGCGAGGTCGCACGGGCCGCCGCGGGCCCCGGACGGGTCCGCGACCGCCTCACCGCGCTCGCCCGGACGCTGGAGGGCACCGGGATGCGCCGGCACGGCGACCTGCTGCGCGTCGCCCTCTGGCACCTGGACGCCGGCGCCCCCGCCGGGCCTGATCTGCTCCTCGCGGCCTGCGGCCAGGCGTTCATGCTGCACGACATGGACCTGGCCCTGCGCTGCGGACGGTCCGCGCTGGCCGCCGGCGTGGACGCCGCCGCGACCGTCCGGATCGCTCCCGTCCTGCTGCTGGCGGGCCGGCACGACGAGGTCGAGGCCCAGCTGTCCAGGGTCGCCGCCGAGCCGATGGACGAGGCCACCCGCACCGGCGTGACCTGCATGCGCTCGTTCAACCTCAGCATGGGCCTGGGCGAGCAGGAGCGGGCCGAGGCCCTGCTGGACGACGCCGCCGCGCACGCCACCGCCCCGGCCTTACGGCAGCAGATCCAGGCGTACCAGGCCGTCGGCCGGGTCTACTCGGCCCGGTTCGCCGAGGCGGAGCCGCAGCTCGCCGAACTGCGCGCCGCCACGGGCGTCCCGCCCGAGGCCGCCGGTCTGGCCGGCGGCGCCGAGGCCCTCCGGCTCGTGTTCACCGGCCGGTTCGACGAGGCCGTCGCCATGGCCGACGAGGCTTTGGACGCCTCGGCCGAATGGCTGGAGCACATGCCCAGCCTCGTGGCGACCTACAGCGACGCCCGCGCCGCAGCCTCCCTCTGGGCCGGCGACCTGGCCGCCGCCGACTCCTACATCGCCTACGGCGAACGCCTGTTCACCGAGGAGCACCTCTCGCCCGTCGCCGCCACGACCTCCCGCACCCTGCGCGTCGAGTGGTGCCTGCTGCGCGGCGACATACGGCGCGCCGTCCGCTGGGCCCACGAGGCCGTCTCCCACGGCACCGGGGCGCTCTGGGCGCTGTCCGGCCACGGCCACGAGATGCTCGCCTACGCCGCGTCCGTCGCCGGGGACGCCGCCACCGCGACCACGGCCGTGCGCAAGGCCCAGCGCCGCCGCATCCCCGGCGGGCGCATCTTCCACTTCCGCGCCGACCTCGGCCGCGCCTGGATCCGCGCCGCCTCCGGCGACGTCGCGGGCGCCGCCGCCATCGCCCTGGACGCCGCCACCCGCTTCGAGGAGCGGACCCTGCGCCCCTACGCGATGTTCGCCCTGCACGACGCCGTCCGCCTCGGCGCCGCCGCCCAGGCCCGCGACCGCCTCGCCGACCTGGCCGAGCACACCGACGGGCCCCTCGTCCGCCTCTGCGCCCGCCACGCCGACGCCGCCGCCAGACAGGACCCCGAAGCGCTCGACGACCTCTCCAAGGCCTTCGCCGACCGGGGCATGACCCTCTACGCCGCCGAAACCGCCGCCGAGGCCGCCCGCGCCCACGAGCGGCACGCCCCCGGCTCCCGCGAGGCCAACGCCGCCGCCACCCGGGCCTGGCTCCTGGCCGGAAACTGCACCGGCGCCCGCACCCCCGCCCTCTCCGGCCTGGCCGCCCCCGAACTCACCACCCGCCAGCTGGAGATCGCCCGCCTCGCCGCCGCCGGGCTCGGCAACCGCGAGATCGCCGAACGCCTCGTCCTGTCCGTCCGCACCGTCGCCAACCACCTCCAGGCCGTCTACGACCGCGTAGGCGTAACCGACGTTTCATTGTGGGGCAAGGAGTGAGGCGGCCGGCGTGGTGCCGGTGGGGTGTCAGGGGTTGGTGAAGAGTCTCGCGAGGGACTCGCGGTCGCTGGTGCCGAGGCGTTCGTAGATCATCACCAGGTGGTTGCCCACGGTGCGGATCGAGATCGACAGGCGGTCGGCGATCTCCCTGTTGCTGAGGCCCTGGGCGGCCAGCCGGGCGATCTCGCGCTGGCGGGACGTGAGCTGCGGCGCGGCCAGGGAGGTCAGCGCGGGGGTCAGCGGGTTGCCGCAGCGTTCGGCGAGCGTCCGGGCGCGGGCGGCGGCCGACCCCTGGGCGGCGGCCTCCGCGGCGTACAGGAGCATGCCCAGCGCCTCGAACGACTCCGAGGCCGTGGCGAGCGCCTTGGCGTCCCGGGCGGCGGCCGCGGTGGCGTGGTGGGCGCACAGAGGGGCCAGGGGGCCGTCCATCTGGGACGCCAGGGCCGTCAGGCGGGCGGCGGCGCGGTCGGCGGCACCCAGGCGGACGGTGTCGTGCAGCGCGAACATCGCGTACCCGCGCAGTCCGCGGGCCTCGGCGTCGTCGGCGGCGGCCAGCGCGGCGGACACCGCCTCGCCGGTCTGACCGCGCGCCGCCAGCACCCACGGGCGGGCCAGGGCCAGGGAGAACTCCACGCCGTGCCAGGCGGGGCGGGCCAGGTCCTCGGCCCGGCGCAGCGCCTCCTCCGCCTCGCCGGCCCGGCCGCGCTGGGCCTCGGCGGAGGCCAGCTCGCCGAAGCACAGCCCGGCGAACATGGCCGAGCGGCCGCCGATCCGGGCCGCGCCGTCCCGGGCCCAGCGCACCGCCTCGGCCAGATCGCCGCGCAGCCGGTGCAGATGGGCCCGCCAGCCGCAGAACGAGGCCTCGACCCGGTTCCACCGGCCGAACTCCTCGACCAGGTCCAGGCCCGCGGCCGTCGCCGCCAGTCCCTCGCCGACCTCGCCGGCGAACAGGTGCGCCACCGTGCGGGCCTGGGCGAGCACGGGCATCACGATCGGGACCTCGTCGCGCCAGCGGGCGCGCTCGTCCATGGACGCCGCGGCGATCGCCACGGCCCGCGCGTGGTCGCCGCCGTAGGCGCCGATGAGGGCCTCGGCCGCGCCGGTCTCCGCGGCGAACGGGGCGGGCGCCGGTTCCAGCTCGCGTGATCGTTCCACCGCGCCGCGGGCGTCGGCGACCCGTCCCGCGGACAGGTCGATCCACGCGCCGAGGGCCAGGACGTGCCGCCGCCACGCCGGGTCCCCGATCGTGGCGGCGGCCTCGGCCAGGACGGCGCGGGCGTCGCCGTCGCGGGCCAGGCCCCAGGCCAGGACCAGCCCGAGCGCGCCCGCGTGCAGGCCCCGCTCGCGATCGTCGAGCAGCCGCCCCGCGACCTCGCCCAGCGCCGTCTCCGCCTCGCCGTCGCGGTCGGCGAAGTGCAGGACGGTGGCCAGCAGCGCGGCGGCCTCGCCCGCGCTGCCCGGACGCCGCTCCGGCCGCGCCAGGTACGCCTCCAGCGCCGCCGCCGCCAGCCGGGCGGCGGGCTCCATGGCCAACCCCGACCAGGCGATCCGGGCCGCCCTCAGCAGCAGGTCGGGGTCGGTGCCGCCGCCCGAGTCCAGCCGCCAGGTGGCCAGCCGCAGCACGTCCTGGCGCCGCCGCAGGCCCGCGCCGTCCACCGCGTCGGCCAGGCGGCGCAGCCGGGTGCGGGTCGCCAGCGGGCCCATCCCGGCCCGCACCGCCTCCCCGTACAGGGGGTGGACGAGCCGCAGCTCCGCCCCGGCGGCCATGACCAGGTCCCGGCCGGTCAGCCTGCCGACCGCCGCCGCGTCGGTGAGATCGTGCAGCAGCGCCTCGTCCAGGGGCTCGCCCAGGGCCAGGTACTCCAGGGCGAGGCGTTCCCGCTCGTCCACGCCGCCGATCCGCGCCTCGATCAGCTCGCGCAGCCGCGGCGTGAGCGTCGGGCCGGGCGCGCAGCGCCACACCCCGCCGCTCTCCTCGAGCATCCCGGCCAGGACCAGCTCCCGCAGGAACAGCGGGTTCCCCCGGGTGACCCGCCACAGCCGCCGGGAGCCCGCGTCCTCGACCTGGCCGCCGACCGCGGCCTCCAGCAGCTGGGCCGTCTGCGCGTGCCCCAGGGGGCCCAGTTCCAGGCGGTGTACGCGGCGTTCGGCCTCGTCGGGGTCCGCGCCCCAGAAGGGGGCGAGGGGGGAGGGGGCGCGCGCCCCGGTACGGGCCGTCGCCAGCAGCCGGGCCGCGCCGCGCTCGAGCAGGTCGGCGATCAGCTCGGCGGAGGCGGGGTCGAGGCTGTGCGCGTCGTCCACGGCCACGACCAGGCGCCGCCCGGCCTCCGGTGCGGCCAGCCGGGGCTCGCCGCCCCGGACGGGACCGGCGGGCAGCAGGTGGGCGAGCGCCCCGTACGGGATCCGCGCCGCGGCCTGCGTCCCCTTCGCCCGGACCACCAGGTTGCGGCCCGGGTCGAGGTCGTCGGCGACCTTGGCGGCCAGCCAGGACTTGCCGACCCCGGCGTCGCCGACCACGACGACCCCGGAGCGGGTGGAGTCGAGCAGCGCCGACCGCACCGCGGCCACCTCGGCCGCCCGGCCGACGAAGGGCCAGCCGCCGGGCCGTGGCGGGGCGGGCGGTTCCGGCTGGCGCATTGCGGCCACGCCCGCATCGTACGAGCCGTCACGGCCCGTGATCCACCGTTACGCGGTTTCCCGGTCAGATCGGCGGTCAGGACGGCGCCCCCACGTACCCCGACACGCGGTGGACGACCGCGCGGTCCGGCCCGGTCAGCAGCGCCGGGTTCTCGCCCGGGAGCAGTTCGGTGGAGTTGACCGCGCGCTCGGCGCGGGCCAGCGCCTCCAGCGAGACCGCCAGGTTGACGACGGCGCAGACGCGGTCCTGCGGGTCCCACAGGGCGACGCCGCGGATGAAGCCCGGGGAGGCGAGCAGGGCCGGGGCGATCCGCTCGCGGTGGGCGAACCGGGCCGACTCCAGCCACTCCTCGTCGTACGGGCCGTCGAAGAACAGGATCACGGCCGCGGCGGCGGGACTGCCGGCGTCGGGCCCCTCGTACTCGCCCTGGACCTGGTAGATCCGGTCGCTCTCCAGGGTGACCGGGCGGGGGTACGGCCGTGCCCGCGCGGTGCGGTCGGCGGCGAGCCGGGCGTCCTCCCGCGTCCGCCACAGGGTGAGCAGCGCGCCCGCCTCGGTGTCCTCGACGGCCGACATCAGGCACAGCCCGGCGAAGCCGGGGTGGCGGGCCACGATCTCCATCAGCTCGCGCTCCACCGGCCCGGCCTCGTCGTGGCAGGGCATGCCCCGGACGGTCTGCAGCCTGGCGTACACCATGATGGGCTTCCCTCCCGCGGAAGCCGTGTCGCCTCCGTCTTCCGAGCCTCCTCCAGGCACCGGCCCGCCCGCCATGAGTAGGGCCTACTCAACAGCGCGGCCGGTGGCCCGAACGGTAGCGGGCGGGCGAGACATGCGTACCGGGATCTGAGACGGATGCTCAGGAACTGAGACGTTTGCAGTAGAGTGCGCGCATGGCATCCCGCAGCATTCACCTGGCCGTCATCCCCGGTGACGGGATCGGTCCCGAGGTGGTCGCCGAGGGGTTGAAGGTCCTCGACGCCGTGGCCCCCTCGTCCGGGCTGGCGTTCGAGCGCACGTCCTACGATCTCGGCGCCGCCCGCTGGCACCGCACCGGCGAGACCCTGCCCGACTCCGTTCTGGAGGAGTTGCGCGGGCAGGACGCGATCCTGCTCGGCGCCGTGGGCGATCCCAGCGTGCCGAGCGGCGTGCTGGAGCGCGGGCTGCTGCTGCGGGCCCGGTTCGAGCTCGACCACTACGTCAACCTGCGTCCGGTGAAGCTGTTCCCGGGCGTGTCCACCCCGCTGGCCGGGGTGACCACGGAGGACGTCGACATGATCGTCGTCCGTGAGGGCACCGAGGGCCCGTACACGGGCGTCGGCGGCGTGCTGCGCAAGGGCACCCCCCACGAGGTCGCCACCCAGGAGAGCGTCAACACCGCCTTCGGGGTCGAGCGGGTCGTCCGGTACGCCTTCGAGCAGGCCGCCAACCGGCCGCGCAGAAAGCTGACCCTGGTCCACAAGGACAACGTGCTGACCTTCGCCGGTGACCTCTACCAGCGCGTCCTCAAGAAGGTCGCGGCGGAGTACCCGCAGGTCACCACCGACTACTGCCACGTCGACGCGGCCACCATGTTCTTCGTGAACCAGCCGGGCCGGTTCGACGTGGTCGTCACCGACAACCTGTTCGGCGACATCATCACCGACATCGGCGCCGCGATCGCCGGGGGGATCGGCCTGGCCGCCTCCGGCAACGTCAACCCCGACGGCACGGCCCCCTCGATGTTCGAGCCCGTCCACGGCTCCGCCCCCGACATCGCCGGGCAGGGCAAGGCCGACCCGACCGCCACGATCCTGTCGGTGGTCATGCTGCTGGACCACCTCGGCGCCGCCGAGGCCGCCCGCCGCGTCGAGCGCGCCGTCGCCGAGGACCTGGCCGAGCGGGCCGGGCAGGGCGCCCGTTCCACGGCCCAGATCGGCGACGCCATCGCCAAGCGAGTATCCGGCTAGGCGGCGCGTTCGCTCAACCGGGCGCGCCTCGCGGCGCGCCCGGTTTTTCGTGTGCGCCGCGACGGAGGAGTTGGGCTGGATGAAGTACGACAATAAGGATTAAGGGAATGCCCACCGGCGACGGGGCCGGGGCGGCGATCCGGGAGAGGACCCCACGATGAGCACGCTGGACTTCGAGATCACGCTCAGCGAGCGCCCCGCGCTCGCCGCCGACCGCGAGGCCGTCCTCGCCGACCCCGGCTGGGGCCAGCACTTCACCGACCACATGGTCACCATCCGTTACGCGGCGGGGAAGGGCTGGTACGACGCCCGGCTGGAGCCGTACGGGCCGATCCCGATGGATCCGGCCAGCCAGGTCTTCCACTACTCCCAGGAGCTGTTCGAGGGCCTCAAGGCGTACCGGCAGGCCGACGGGACGATCGTGACGTTCCGCCCGTACGCGAACGCCGCCCGGATGAACCGCTCGGCCCGGCGGATGGCGATGCCGGAGATCCCCGAGCAGCTGTTCGTGGACGCGCTGGAGCTGCTGGTCCGCACCGACCGCGACTGGGTGCCGACCAAGGAGGGCTTCAGCCTCTACCTGCGGCCCTTCATGTTCGCCACCACCCGCGCGCTCGGCGTCAACCAGCCCGCCGACGAGTTCCTGTTCGTGGTCATCGCCTCTCCATCGGGCAACTACTACGCCCGGGGGATCAGGCCGGTCTCGGTCTGGCTGTCGCGCGACTACACCCGCGCCGCGCCCGGCGGCACCGGCGAGGCCAAGACCGGCGGCAACTACGCGGCGTCGTTCGCGGGGCAGGCGCAGGCCGTGGAGCACGGCTGCGACCAGGTCGTCTGGCTCGACGCGGTGGAGCACCGCTGGGTCGAGGAGGTCGGGTCGATGAACCTGATGTTCGTGTACGGCTCGGGCGAGGATGGCCCCGGGCGGGGACCCAGACTGCTCACCCCGGCGCTCACCGGCACGCTGCTGCCCGGCATCACCCGCGACTCGATGCTCAAGCTGGCCCCCGACCTGGGCATCCCGGTCGAGGAGGGCAAGATCAGCGTGGACGAGTGGCAGGCCGGCTGCGCGTCCGGCGAGATCACCGAGGTGTTCGGCTGCGGCACCGCCGCGGTGATCAGCCCGGTCGGCCAGGTCAAGGGCGCCGACCGCGAGTGGAGCATCGGCGACGGTGAGCCCGGGGAGATCTCGATGCGGCTGCGCGAGGAGCTGATCGGCATCCAGTACGGCGCCCGTCCCGACCCGTACGGCTGGGTCCACAAGATCGTCTGAGGTGCGGGAGCGGCCGGCCCCCGCCCGCGCGTGCGGGGGCCCGGCCAGGCACGATGACACGCCCGTCTCGGATGCTGAGACCGATGTCCCATCGTCGCGCTCCGTATGGCAGACTGACGTCATCATGCGCCACAGCCTCGTGATTATCGGCTGGCGCGCCGGCTGACAACGGGACACCGCCGGCGCGCAGACCTCTCACGTCCGTGAGGGGTCTTTTTGCATTCCAGGACTCCGCGGAACGCGGCGGAGCGGCACGGACGGCAAGCGGCGCGCCAGCCCAGAACCCTGAGGGGGAACACGACGATGCAGGCTGACGCCTTCCACGTCTACGACACCACGCTGCGCGACGGCTCGCAGCAGGAGGGGCTCAACCTCTCCGTGGCCGACAAGCTGGCCGTCGCGCGCCACCTCGACGACCTGGGCGTCGGATTCATCGAGGGCGGCTGGCCCGGCGCCAACCCCAAGGACACCGAGTTCTTCAGGCGGGCCCAGACCGAGCTCGACCTGAGGCACGCGCAGCTCACCGCGTTCGGCGCGACCCGCCGGGCCGGAGTGAAGGCCGCCGACGACCCCCTGGTGGCCGCCCTGCGCGAATCCGGCGCGCCGGTCGTGACGCTCGTCGCCAAGAGCCACGACCGGCATGTCGAGCTGGCCCTCCGCACGACCCTGGAGGAGAACCTCGCGATGATCCGCGACACGGTCTCCCACCTGCGTGCGGAGGGCCAACGCGTCTTCCTGGACGCCGAGCACTTCTTCGACGGCTACAAGGCCAACCGCGCCTACGCGCTGGAGGTCGTGCGGACCGCCGCCGAGGCCGGCGCCGACGTCGTCGCGCTGTGCGACACCAACGGCGGGATGCTCCCCGACGAGCTGGCCGACGTCGTGCACGAGGTCGTCTCGGCCGGCGCCCGCGTCGGCATCCACTGCCACGACGACTCCGGCTGCGCGGTGGCCAACTCGCTGGCCGCGGTGAAGGCCGGCGCCACCCACGTGCAGGGCTGCGCCAACGGGTACGGCGAGCGCAGCGGCAACGCCAACCTGTTCACCGTCATCGGCAACCTCCAGCTCAAGCGGGGCATGCGGCTGGTGTCCGAGGGCCAGATGGCCGAGATGACCCGGATCGCGCACGCGGTCTCCGAGGTCACCAACGTCACGCCCAGCTCGCAGCAGCCGTACGTGGGGCTGTCGGCGTTCGCGCACAAGGCCGGGCTGCACGCCTCGGCGATCAAGGTGGACCCCGACCTCTACCAGCACATCGACCCCGCGACCGTCGGCAACGACATGCGGATGCTGGTCTCCAGCATGGCCGGGCGCGCCTCGGTGGAGCTCAAGGGCCGCGAGCTCGGCTACGACCTGTCCGGCGAGAAGGCCAAGCAGGTCGTGGCGCGGGTCAAGGAGCTGGAGTCGACCGGCTACACCTTCGAGGCGGCCGACGCCTCGTTCGAGCTGCTGCTGCGCGAGGAGCTGACCGGCGTCCGGCAGCGGCACTTCGAGGTCGAGTCGTGGCGGGCGATCGTCGAGCGCCGCCCGGACGGCTCCATGGTCAGCGAGGCCACGGTGAAGCTGCACGCCAAGGGCGAGCGGATCGTCGCCACCGGCGAGGGGAACGGCCCGGTCAACGCCCTGGACAACGCGCTGCGGGTGGCGCTGGGGCGGCTCTACCCGGAGCTGGCCCGGCTGGAGCTGGTCGACTACAAGGTCCGGATCCTGGAGGGCTCGCACGGGACGGGCGCCCGCACCCGGGTCCTGGTCGAGTCCAGCGACGGCGAGCGCGAGTGGGGGACCGTGGGGGTCGAGGACAACGTCATCGCGGCGTCCTGGCAGGCCCTGGAGGAGGCCGTCACCTACTGCCTGCTGCACGCGGGCCACGAGGTGAGCTGAGCGTGCCCGGGGTTCCCCCGGAAGGAATCTTTGCGGCCCGCCGGGCATTGAGCGGGACATGAGCAAAGAGGTCACCGACAACGCCGAGGCGAAGCGGTACGAGGTCCGCGTGGACGGCGAGCCGGCCGGGTTCGCGGAGTACCGGCTCCGCCCGGGCAAGATCGTGTTCACGCACACCGAGGTGGACGGGGCGTTCGGCGGGCAGGGCGTCGGCGGCGCCCTCGCCCGCGGCGCGCTGGACGACGCGCGGGCCAAGGGCCTCGCGGTCGTGCCGCTGTGCCCGTTCATCAAGGGCTGGATCGAGAAGCACCCCGACTACCAGGATCTCGTCGAGGCGTGAGCCCGAGCCCTTCCGGCGGCGCGCGATCCGGCGCGCCGCCGGGAGGGCCGTTCACGCCTTCGCGGGGCGCTACTCCTTGGGGCCGGCGCTCTGGAGCACCTCGAACGACCACTGCTCCGAGCCGGTGGCCGCGGGCCCGCCGTGGCCATGCCCGTGGCCGTGGCCCTGGCCTTCGCCCCCGCCGCCGCCCGCCTGGGCGTGGCCGCGCTGGAACGCCTGGCTCTCCGTCCAGCGCGTGAAGTCCTCGTCGCTGCGCCAGCGGGTGTAGACGAGGTAGCGGTCGGTGCCGTCCACCGGGCGGAGCAGCTCGAAGTGCTCGAAGCCGTCGGCGGCCTCGACCATTCCGGCCCGGCCGGCGAAGCGCTTCTCGAGCTCCGCGCGCATCTCCTCGGGGACGGTCAGTACGTTGATCTTCACCACGGACACGGTCGGACTCCTTCGTCGATCTCCGTGACCGACCCTATCCGGCGGCCCCCGCGCCCCCTCGGGCACCCGCCGCCCGGCGCGCCCCGGTCGCCCGGTTAACTGGGCATGTCTGACATGGGCGATGACTGCGGTAAGCGGCCGTCCGTCGGGAAAATCGCCGTTACCGTCCAAACGAGTGGCGAACCCGTTCTCCGGCCGTCATGATGTTGATCCCACGGCCGCGGCCGCCCGGATCCGCACCCGGCGCCGTGGCCCGGCGGTTTCCGAACCCCTGACCCATGAACCCACGGAGTGATCGCATGTCCGTCGTCCGCCTCTCGCGTCCCGAGCCCGCGGAGCATCGCGGCCTGGGCGGGCCGTGCGGCGGCTCGTGGGGCGAGATCGCCTTCGGGCTCGGGCTGCTGTACGAGAGCGAGGGCGACCTCGACCAGGCCGCCCGCTGGTTCCGGCAGGCCGCCGAGAGCGACCGGCCCGGCGCCGCGATCCGGCTGAGCGCCGTGCTGAACCGGCTGGCCGACGAGCGCGGCGCCGCCGGCTCGGAGGAACTGCTGGCCGAGGCGAGCCGCTGGCTCAGCGAGGGCCTGGACACCACCCGTCCCGACGCGATCGGGATGATCACCGACATGCTGGACCGGCACCAGCGGGCGGCGGCCCGCCGCGGCCTGGAGCCCGCCGCCGCGGGCTGATCCGAACCTCGGGGCCGCCGCCGTCGTCGGACTCCATGAGCCCGGCCATCGGGGCCCACGCCATGGGAAGGTGACGGAGTTGAGCGGCGAGGAGCCCGGGTACGTCCCCCCGGACCACAAGAGCACCACCGAGTTCGCGATCCCGCAGGCCACGGGCGGTGCGCAGGACGACGAGGCCGACACCGTCCCGGCGGACCCCGCCGACTCCACCGTCGTGGACCGGCCGCTGACCCCGGAGCCGGCCGACCCGGCGGCCACGGTCGTGGAGCCGCCCGAGGCGCCCTCGACCGTGACCGACGTCGAGACCGGCGCCGCCGACACGTTCGTCGACCGGCCGGTCCTCGCGCCGCCGGACGAGACCGTCGCGGAGACGGCGCCCGAAGACCCCGAGCCGGCCGAGCCCGCGGCGCCGCCGCCCGTCGTCGCCGCGGCCGCCGCCCCTCCGGCGCCGAAGACGCCGCCGGAGGTGGTCATGTTCAAGGCCTCCGAGCCGGGGCCGTGGACCGAGCAGTTCGGCGCCGAGGAGAGCACGGGGGAGCGGCCCGCCGCCCTCCGGCAGGAGGCTCCGCCCGCCCCCGGGCCCGAGGCGCCCGCGGGACCCACCGTCCCGCAGCAGCCCGCCGGGGCGCCCACACCGCCCCTTCCACCGCCCGTGCCGCCCGCGCCTGCGCCGCCCGCGCCGCCCGCGCCTGCGCCGCCCGCCGCGCCGCCGCCCGGCTCCGCCCCCGCCGAGAACGCGACACCGCCTCCCGCGGCGTCCCCGTCGCCCGGGCTGCCGCCGGGCACGCCCGTCGGCCCCGCCGCACCCGCCGGACCCCCGCCGCAGGAGAAGCCGCGGCGCCCAGTGCTCCTGGCCGCCGTCATCGCGGCCATGCTGGTCATCGGCGTCGGCGCGATCATCGCCGCCGTCACCGCGTCCGACTCCGGAGGCCCGGACCGCAAGCCCGCCGCGCGCTCCGCGCCGCCCGCAGGCCCGGCCCCGTCCGACACGGGCGCGCCCACCGGGCCCGCCTCGCCCGGCACCACCGGCGACCCCGCGCCCGGCGGCACGACCGGCGCCCCCGCGCCCCCGCAGGGCCAGGACCCCGGCCAGGCACCGGGACAGGCCGTGCCGCCCCCGAGCGCCCCGCCCGCCGGACCCGTCGTCGAGGGGAACGGCATCACCTACCAGCTCGTCCAGCGCGACCCCGGCTACTACGAGGGCAAGTTCGTCTTCACCAACCGGACCGGCCGCCCCATGACCGACTGGACGATCACGTTCCAGGCCCCCGGCGGCAACGTCAAGAACATCTGGGGCGCCCGGCTCGTCCGCGGCGGCGGCAGCGTCGAGATCCGCAACCTCGACAACGCGCGGACCATCCCGCCCGGCGCCACCTGGGAGATCCAGTTCGGCGCCGAGGGGGCGGCGGCCGACCCGAAGGGCTGCCGGCTGAACGGCGCACCCTGCGGGTTCTGACCGGTTGAACGGGTTCACCCGGCTGGCACTAGGCTCTTGACCATGCGTATCGCGAGGTTCGCCACCGACGAGGGCATGTCCTTCGGGGTGGTGGAGGAGAACACCGTCGCCGCCGTAGCGGCCCATCCGTTCGGAGAACTCACCTTCACCGGGCAGCGCCTTCCGCTCGCCGACGTGCGGCTGCTGGCCCCGATCCTGCCCAGCAAGGTCATCGCGATCGGCAAGAACTACGCCGCGCACGCCCGCGAGATGGGCGGGGAGGCCCCCGCCGAACCGATGATCTTCGCCAAGCCGTCCACCGCGGTGATCGGCCCCGGCGAGGCCGTCGCCTACCCCGAGAAGCTCAGCGAACGGGTCGACTTCGAGGGCGAGCTGGCGGTCGTCATCGGCCGGATGTGCCGGGAGGTCCCCGCCGCCCGCGCCGCCGAGGTCATCCTCGGCTACACCTGCGCCAACGACGTCACCGCCCGCGACCTGCAGAAGAAGGACGGGCAGTGGACCCGCGCCAAGGGCTTCGACACCTTCTGCCCGCTGGGCCCCTGGATCGAGACCGAGGCCGACCCGTCCGACCTGGCCATCGGCACCACCGTCAACGGCGAGACCAGGCAGGACGCGCGCACCTCCCAGATGGTGCACGACATCCCCGCGCTGGTCGAGTACGTCAGCCAGGTCATGACGCTGCTGCCCGGCGACGTCATCCTCACCGGCACCCCCGAAGGCGTCGGCCCCCTGGAGATCGGTGACGAGGTCACCGTCACCGTCGAGGGCGTCGGCAGCCTCACCAACCGCGTCATCGCCCGCGAGTGACGCCCGCCCCTGGACGTCGTACGGCCTCCGTACCCTGGAGGTCGTACGACATGTGAGGGGGCGCCATGGCATTCCGCGGATTCACCGACGAGACCTTCGCCTTCTACGAAGGGCTGCTCGCCGACAACACCAAGTCCTACTGGACCGCGCACAAGGACGCCTACGAACGGTACGTGCGCGAACCCCTGGCCGAGCTGTGCGCCGAACTCGAGGACGAGTTCGGCCCGGCGAAACTGTTCCGCCCCTACCGCGACGTCCGCTTCGCGGCCGACAAGACGCCGTACAAGACCCACCAGGGCGCCCACTCCCGCCGCGGCCTGTACGTCCAGATCGACGCCGACGGCCTGATGGTCGCCGGCGGCCTGTACGCCCCCGAGCCCGACCAGCTCCGCCGCTACCGCGCCGCCGTCGACGCCGACTCCACCGGCAAGGAGCTGGAGGCCCTCGTCGAGGCCCTCCGCGCCTCCGGAATGGAGATCGCCGGAGACCGCCTCAAGACCCGTCCGCGCGGCACCCGCGCCGACCACCCCCGCCTCGACCTGCTGCGGCACCGCTCCCTGTACGCCCGCGAGGGCTGGCCCGCCGACCCGTGGATGGCCACGCATGAGGCCGTCGAGCGCGTCCGCGCGTCCTGGCGCCGCCTGCTCCCACTCGCCCGCTGGAGCGAGGAGCACATCGGCCCGCCCGGCTTCGCCCGCTGAACCGCCCTGCCGACCCCGGCAATCGTTTTGGTTCGACTCCCAAGGTCCTGTATTCTCATCGAGGCGCGAGCGACCGGACGGCCTCACAACCGAAGGGCCCGCTTACCGCACTGGGGTATGGTGTAATCGGCAGCACGACTGATTCTGGTTCAGTTAGTCTAGGTTCGAGTCCTGGTACCCCAGCTGGCTGAGGCTACTTGCCGCTTTTTGGCGGCTTCGCCGAGGCTTGGCAGTGTTGGCCCAGGGGGGCGACCCCCGCAGTGCTAGCCCAGGGGGGCGACCCCCTGGAACCCCCGGGCCGCGAAGGCTTCGCCTTCGCGGGTGCGCGGCTGAGGTTTACTCGGCTTCGTTTTCGGGTTTGTAAGGTCTGGCCCCCGTCGTCTAGTGGCCTAGGACGCCGCCCTCTCAAGGCGGTAACGGCGGTTCGAATCCGCTCGGGGGTACGGTGAGTTCTCGCAGTTCGAGGCTCACGGTAAGGCCCGGAGGATGATCTCCGGGAGTTGGACAGGCCCCCGTCGTCTAGTGGCCTAGGACGCCGCCCTCTCAAGGCGGTAACGGCGGTTCGAATCCGCTCGGGGGTACAGATCGGCTCCGACCACGTGAGTGGCCGGAGCCTTTTCGGCTTTTCAGGGGAGAGGCGCCTGCCACAGGGTGGGGGTCGTGCCGTCGGTGCCCACGGCCAGGAGGCCGTTGGCGTGGACGGTCAGGGCGGTGAGACGCTGGAGGCCGTCGCCGTCCAGGCCGCGGCCCCGGGGGCGGGACTGGCGCCATGACGATCCGTCCGCCGACGTCCACAGCGAGACGTCCGAACGGCCCGCGCCCGACGGGTCCCCGGACACGGTGAAGCCGCGCGGCGAGGCCATGACGGTGGTGAGCGCGACCGCGGGGAGGGCCTGGGTGCGCCACGTCCTGCCCGCGTCGGCGGACGAGGCGACGAACGCCTGCCCGCCGCCGCTGCCGATGGCGACGAGCGCGTCGCCACGCGCCGCGACCTGGGTGAGCGAGGCCGAGGTGATCCCCTGCGGGCGCGGGACCGCGACGGCGGTCCACTTCTTGCCGTCCGCGGAGGTCCAGGCCGTGGGGCCCTGGTCCTTGCGGTCCCCGACGGCGACGTAGCCGTTCGAGACGGCGGCGACGTCGCGGAGCGCGGCGTCCTTGAGATCGCCCGTACCGGCCGTCCAGGTGGCGAGGTCGCCGGACTGCCAGGCCATGCCCGTGCCGACGGCGACGTAGCCGCCGGTGCCGTGCGCGGCGCCGCTCAGCTCGCCCTCCTGGTCGATGGCCTGGCCGGGCTTCCACGCGGTGCCGTCCTGCGAGGTGACCAGGAGGGGCTTGGTGCGGTCGGCGCCGCGGCCCACCGCGACCCAGCCGTTCGGCCCGTACGCGGCGGCGGCGAGCCGCTGCATGCCCGGGCCCGCCAGGCCCTCGCCGCCCGCCCGCGACCAGGTCCGCGCGTCCCGGGTGTTCCAGATCGCGCCGTCGCCGCCGCCGCTCCCGATCGCCAGGACCGTTCCGCCGCCGGAGACCAGGCGGGTGACGGTCCGGTCGGGGGTGACCGCGCCGGGGATGGCGAGCAGGTCGATGTCGCCGCCCCGGGCGCCGGGGACGGCCAGGTAGGCGCCGGTGTCCTGGCGGCCGAGTACGAGGACGCCCTGCGGCAGCGCGGCCGCGCCCTCGGGCTTGCGTCCGCCCTCGCCCTCCAGGCGTTCGACCGGGGTCCAGGACGAGCCGTCGGCGCTGCGGTGCACCGCGATCCGGCCGTCCGACAGCGGGACGAGCGCCGCCAGGCCGCTGTCGGAGCCGCCCAGCGCGGCCAGGCGGTCGTAGGTGCCGCGCTCGATCACGCTGGCGCGCCCCCAGCTCACCCCGTCCGCGGAGCGGAAGAAGACCGCCTGCTTGCGGTCCTTGCCGGTACGGCCCTCGCGCGCCGCGTACACGCCGCCGGGACCGGCGGTCAGCGCGACCACCGGGCCGTACGACCCGTCGCTCTGCGGGATGTCCGCCTTCGACCAGGTGCGCCCGCCGTCGGCCGACCGCCACAGGTCGCCGTTGTCGCGGGCCTGGGCGACCAGGACCGAGCCGGACGCGGCGAGCCGCGCGGGCTCGGCGTCCGCGCCCTCGGGAAGGGCGGGGGCGGAGCGCTGCCAGGCGGCGCCGTCGGCCGACGTCCACAGGACCGGCCGGCCCTGCGCGGAGACGCCCATGGCGGCGAACCCGGACTGGGTGGCGGCCAGCGCGGTCACCTTGTCGCCGGGGGCGAACGTCCCGCCGCCGGCCGGACGGTGGGTCCAGGTGCGGCCGTCGGGGCTGGTCCAGGTCGCGACGCCCGCGTCGCCGTCGCCGAGCGCGGCCCAGGCGCGGGGGCCCGCCGCGATCACGCGCGGCACGTCCGGGGGCGCGGTGCCGTCGCCGGAGGCCGTGCGGACCGTGGCGAGCCGCCATTCCCGGCCGCCGTCGGCCGAGACGAGGAACTGTCCGCGGGCCGTCTCGGCACCGACGGTCACCACCGTCCGGCCGCGGACGGCGGCACCGTGCAGGGACTGCTCGTGCCCGTCGTACAGGGCGGGCGCCACCGCGAAGATCTTGTCGGCCGGCCGGGCGCCGTCGCCGGCGGCGGAGCCGTCGCGGGCCGCGCCGGAGCCGCCGTCGCGGACCAGGGAGACCGCCCCGGCGATCAGCACGCCCGCGACCGCCGCGACGGCGATGCCCGAGACCACCCCGGGCTTGAACACGCGCGTCCCGCCGCCGCGCCCGCTCGGCGGCGTGGGGGCCGCGTGGGGCCGCTCGAACGGCTCACCCCGCGTGACCGCCGCCCCCGCGGCCGGCGCCTGCGGGGCCGGTCGCTCCATGGCGCGCGTTCGCGCGGGCGCCGGTGCCTGCGGTGGCCCCGACGCCTGCTTGGGCGGCGTTTGCCTCGGGGCCGGAGTTTGTACGGGTGATGACGGCTGCGCGGATGGCGTCGTCGTTCGCGCGGGTGGCGGCGCCTGCGCCGCAGCTGGCGGCTTCGTGAGGGGCGGCGTTGTTTGCCCAGGTGGTGACGGCGGTTGCGCGGATGGCGACGTGGTTCGCGCGGGTGGCGGCGCCTGTGCCGCGGTTGGTGGCTTTGCGGCGGTTGGCGGCGTTTGCGCCGGGGCCGGTCGCTCCATGGCGCGTGCGGGTGGCGGTGCCTGCGGTGGGGCCGACGGTTGCGCAGGCGGTGACGGCTGTGGGGGCGACGGCGGTTGCGCGGACGGCGTTGTCGTTCGTGCGCGTGGTGACGTCGTCTGTGCCGCGGCTGGCGGCTTTGCGGCGGTTGGCGGTGTTTGCGCGGGTGGTGGCGTTTGCGTCGGGGACGGTCGCTCCGTGGCGCGTGCCGGTGTTCGCGCGGGCGGCGGTGCCTGCGGTGGGGCCGGTGGTGGTGCTTGCGGGGGTGACGGCGGTTGCGTGGATGGCGTCGTGGTGCGCGGGGGTGGTGGCGCCTGTGCCGCGGCTGGCGGGTTCGTGACGGGTGACGGCTGCGTAGGTGATGACGGCTTTGCGGGTGGCTGCGATGGTGCGGCTTGTGACTTTGTGGGGGGCGGCGGTGTTTGCGCGGGTGGCGGCTGCTGAGGCGAGGGTGGCCCTGCGGGGGGCGGTGCCTGTGCAGGGGGTCGCGCCTGTGTCGGCGCCTGCCTGGAGGCTGGCGCCGGTGTTTGCGCGGTTGGTGATGCTTGCGGGGGTGACGGCGGTTGGGTGGATGGCGTCGTTGTCCGCGCCGGTGGTGGCGTTTGCGCCGGGGACGGTCGTTCCGTAGCGCGTGCCGGTGTTCGCGAGGGCGGCGGTGCCTGCGGTGGGGGCGGCGCCTGCTTGGGGGGCGGAGTTTGTACGGGAGGTGACGCCTGCTGGCGTGAGGGCGGTGCTGCGGGTGGCGCCTGTGCCGGTGTTCGCGTCCGTGTCGGCGCCTGCTTGGCGGGTGGCGGCTGTGTGGCGGTGGGGATGGGGGCGGGCAGGGGTGGGGCGGGGGTCGGTTGGGGGGTTGGTGCCTGGTTCAGCCAGGGTGGCGGTGGGAGTTGCGGGACGCTTGGGCCCTTCGGCCTGCCATAACGCGAGGATGGGGGTGGGGGAGGGCCCGCCGGCTTGGACGGGGAGCTGCGCCAGCTCGCCACCAGCTTGTCGTCGCGCGGCGGCGGGGGAGCGGGTCTGCCCCAGCTGGGTGGGGGTGGCGGAGGTAGGGAACCCTGTCCGGATGAAGCGTCCGGTTCACCGCGCCCACCAATTGTGCTCACGTTCTCCCCCTTCGTGACAGCACAAAGGAGAAGTGTACGAAAGCAAAGGACTGGTAGGAAGATCTCCTCATTGGACTTCTCGCCCCCAATAATCTTCGGAGCCCGGCGGGCCGAATTGGCGGGAAAGCGGCGGAGTTTTGTTTCCCAGTGTTCGGTGGCCGGGTCGGGCTCAGGAGAGCAGCCCCCTGTCGACCGCCAGGTCCAGGGCCGCGCGGGCGGCGGGGGCCAGGAGGGCGCGTTCGGCGCGTCCGACGTAGCGGTACTCGTCGACCTCGCCGGTGGCGGCGATGTCGCCCGCGTAGCCCGCGGTGAAGCAGGCCATCCGCACCCGGTCGAACGCCGGCTGGTCGTGGGCGGCGGCGCGGATCACGCCCAGTTCCTGGAACGAGCCGCGGTCCAGTTCCAGCGCCAGTTCCTCGCGCACCTCGCGGGACAGGGCCGACCAGTCGTCCTCGCCGGGCTCGCGCTTGCCGCCGGGCAGGTAGAGCAGGTCGCGGCCGCGCGACCGTACCGCCAGCATCCGGTCGCGGGAGACGTGCACCCAGGCGACGACGTCGAGGTCCTCCATGGCGATCAGTGTGCCAGCGCCCGGCGGATGGTCAGCACGGCTCCGTCGCCGAGCCCGAAGTGCTCGGCGGCGGAGCCCTGGTTGACGGCCAGGCCGAGGAGGCCGGAGGAGTCGGTCCAGATCAGTGCCTCGCCCTTGGCGACGCGGCCGTAAGTGGCCTCGTAGGGCAGGCGGGCCGTTCCGTTATGCCAGGACGCCTCCAGGACGGTCCCGTGCCGGAGGGGGCCCAGGGCTGAGGTCAGGTCGTTCTCGTCGGCGGAGGTGATCAGGCTGCCGAAGCGGTCGGTGTAGAGGACGGTCGCCTTGAGTTCGCCGTCGCCGATGACCGGGGCGGGGAGGTCGAGGCGCACCAGGTCGGCGATGTCGATCTCCGGGCCGAGGTCGGTGAGGGCGGTGCCCGCGGCGAGGTGCGCGGCGGCGGGGGAGAAGATGTCGCGGCCGTGGAAGGAGGACGACACCTCGGGCAGCCGGTAGGCCGGGTTCTCCAGGAGGTGGGCGGTGACCGCGCCGCCCAGCCGTTCGGCGGCGGGCGGCAGCAGGCCGTTGTCGGGGCCGATCAGGACGTCGCCGCGGCCGGTGGTGATCGCGACCGGGCGGCGGGGGGTGCCGACGCCGGGGTCGACGATGCCGACGTGCACGCCGCGCGGCAGGTACGGGAGGGCCTGGCGGAGCAGCATCGCGCCCTCGACGATCGCGTACGGGGTGACCTCGTCGCTGAGGACCAGGACGGTCGCCGCCGGTGCGATCGTGTAGACGACCCCGGCGCAGGTCGCGGTGTAGGCGTCCCCGAAGTCGGTGGTCAGGCTGATGAACACGGCCCCCGAGCGTACCCTCAGTGCAGCGCGAAGAGCAGGCCGAGCATGCCCAGCATGATCGTCACGATGGTGGCCATCAGCACCGACACCGGGTCGGCCGCCACCGGGCGCCGATGGTGTCCCGGGTGGCGGGTCAGGGATCGGCGCAGTTGCAGCGACACCGCCGCGCAGACCGTGGCGGCGGCCAGGGCGGCGGTGGTCGAGGACGGCGCGAGCCGCACGCAGAGCAGGCCCGCGACGATGAGCGAGAGCGTGGTGCGGTTCCAGGCCAGTGCGGTGCGTTCCGGCTGGGCGCCGGGGTCCCTGAGCCCGCGCCCGGCGCTCATCGGGTCGCCAGCAGCGCCACCAGCAGCACCACGGCGGCCAGCGCCAGCCCGTACGACATGATCGGCGCGAGTGCGGGCGGCGGCAGCGTCTCGGCCCGGCGCAGCGCCCGCTCGGTCCGCAGCCAGCGGCGGAACGCCAGCGCGGCGAGGAGCGCGCCGGTGGCGGAGAAGGCGATCGCCAGCCCGTTGCGCAGCAGGACGGCCAGCGCGTCGCCGCTGAGCGCGACTCCGATCCCGGCGGCGATCACGGCCAGCGCGGTGCGGATCCAGGCCAGGAAGGTCCGCTCGTTGGCCAGCGTGAAGCGTGGGTCGGGATCGTCGCCCTCGGCCAGCAGCCGGTCCGTCCACCGGCTGCCGTGGGGTTCACCTTCCATAGCGGTCATCAATCACCATATTAGGCGATGGGCAATTTAAACGCCGAATTGGTGATGAATTGCGCAATTCCGACTTGTCATGGCTGGAATGTCCTAGCCCTCGGCGGTGCCGAAGCGGCGGGCCGAGGCGTCCTCCTGGGCCAGCCGGTGCAGCGCGGTGAGGACCTGCTCGTACAGGACGGTGGAGACCAGCATCGAGTGCACCGTCCGGCTGCGGGGGGCGCCGTCGGTGACGCGGCCGATCTCGTGCTCGGCGACCTCGGCGGCGGCGTGGACGTAGGGGCGCAGGTCGGTGAGGGTGACCGGGAAGCCGAGGCGGCGCAGCGCGACGAAGGTCTGGGCGAGCAGGTCGCGGGCGGGGGCGCGGTCGGTGACGTGCCAGCCCAGTTCGGCGATGAGGGCGTCGACGTCCTGGCGGGCGGCGCGCCAGTGCGGGTCGTCTGGCGGGGTGACGTGCGGGCCGATGGCGTACTGCGTGGTGCCGAACAGGTCGTGCATGCCGACGGCGTCGTTCTCGACGGCGGCGAGGATGCGGCGGATGGCGGCGACCGGCAGGTCGCCGACCTCGCGGAGCGCGCGGATGAGGCGCAGCCGCTCGAGGTGGCCCTCGTCGTACTCGGCGCGGGTGGCGCCCGAGGCGGTGCCCTTCGGCAGCAGTTCCTCGCGAATGTAGAACTTGATCGTCTGGACCGTCAGACCGCTGCGGTCGCTCAGTTCCGAGATCTGCATCGGCGTTCCCCCTTGACTTGGATACTAGAGCTATCCAAGTATTGGATACTGTCACTATCCAATGAAGGGGTCTCCATGTTCACCGCCGTGGAAGCGGGCCGGGCCTACGGGCTGGACGCGCGTCTCGACGATCGGGGGCGGCTGCTGGCCGCGCCGGACCGGCCGCTGCTCGGCTGGGAGCGCAAGCCGCACGGCTGGTGCCGGGAGGAGGCGTGCCTGCCCGCCGCCCGCGCGGCCGCCGCCGAGACCCCCGGGGGCGTGGACGTCGCCGCGTTCGCCGGCCTGGTCGGCAAGGTCGCCGTGATCGATCCGGACGAGCGGGCGGTGGCGTTCGCGGAGGGCGCCGCGCAGGCCCTCGGCGCCGATGAGGCGCCCGATTTCACGCTGGACGGCGTCGCCCTGTCGGACCTGCGGGGACGCAAGGTCGCGCTGGTGTTCTGGGCGTCCTGGTGCGGCTGCCGGTACGACCTGCCCGCCTGGCAGGAACGGCACGCGGCCCTGGAGGGCGACGGGCTGACCGTGGTGAGCGTGGCGCTCGACCGGTCCGCCGCCGACGCGCGGCCCTGGATCGAGGAGGCGAAGGTCACCCATCCGGCGCTGGTCGACGCCGAGGGCGTGGCCGCCGAGCTCTACAACGTGATCAACGTGCCGACCGTGGTGTGGATCGACGAGGAGGGCCGGATCGTCCGGCCGCAGGACAGCCAGACGGCCACCGACCTGTTCCGCTCCATGAACGGCCTGGACTCGGAGGCGTCCCACGCCGCGCTGCGCCGCTGGGTCCTGGACCGCGACCCGGGGCTGACCGCCGCGGAGGTCCGGGAGCATCTGCGCGTGCCGACCGCCGAGGAGCGGCGGGCGCGGGCGCACGCCCGGCTCGCGGTCTGGCTGGCCCGGGAGGGACGGGCCGCCGCCGCCCGCCGCCACCTGGACGAGGCCGCCGCGCTGGCCCCGCACGACGTGGCCATCCGGCGCGGCCTGATGGCCCTGACCGGCGAGGACCCGTTCGGGGACGCCTACTTCGCGCTGCGGGACGAGCTGGAGCGCTCCGGCGTCCCCATCTACCGGCCGCTGCCCCTCTAGACCTCGGTGTCCACGATCAGGTCGCCGATGGAACGGCCCGCGTGCAGCCGGTACGCGCGGGGCAGCCGCCCGTCCAGCGGCACCGTGACTGTCACCCGCTCGCCGGGGCCCGCCTCCACGACCGCGAAGCCCGCGAGCCTGATCGACAGGACCGGGCCCGAGGCGTAGCACTGGACGACCTCGCGCCCCCGCCGGTTGCCCGCGTTGCGCACGGTCACCTCGGCGGCCTCCCCGGACGGCGCGACCGCGACCGACTCGTACTCCCAGGCCGTGTAGCCGAGGCCGTGCCCGAACGGGTAGGCGATGTCCTCGGGGGCGTAGCGGCGGTAGCCGATCGCGGCGCCCTCGGCGTACTCCAGCGTCCCGTCCGGGCCGGGGAGCGGCGACAGCACGCCCGTCTGGGTGGCCGGGAAGGTGGTCGGCAGCCGCCCGCCCGGCTCGGCCAGGCCGGTGAGCACGTCGGCGATCGCGTCCCCGCCCTCCTGGCCGGGCAGCCACGCCCACAGCACCGCGGCGACCTCCTCCCGCCACGGCATCAGGACGGGCGCGCCCGCGTTGACCACCACGACCGTGCGGGGATTGGCGGCCGCGACCGCGGAGACGAGCTCGTCCTGGCGGCCGGGCAGCGCCAGGCTCGTCCGGTCGAAGCCCTCGCTCTCGACGCCGGAGTCGGTGCCGACGACGACCACGGCGGTGCCGGCGGCGCGGGCGGCCTCGACGGCGGCGGCGAACTCCTCGTCCTCGGGCGGCCGCGGCTCGCGGTAGCCGAGGCCGAACGCGACCGCGAACGCCGGCTCGTCGAAGGAGTGCCGCAGTTCCACCGGCACCGGCCGCCCGGCGGGCAGCCCGAGCGTGACCCGGCGCTCGGGCGGTCGCGTCAGCGACTCGACCATGCCGCCGCCCTCGGGGACGAGGGTGAGGGTCTCGGCGATGTCGTCGCCGACGCGCAGGTCGAAGCGGCCCGTCCCGGCGGCGGCGAAGGTGTGGACGCCGTCCTCGGACGGGGTGACCAGTGCCCGCAGCACGATCCGCCGCGTGCCCTCGGGGAGCCCGCCCAGGAAGAGCAGGGCGGCGGTGCGGCGGTGCTCGGACAGCAGCACCGTCCCGGCGGCGTCGAGGTAGTCGACGCGCGTGCCGGGCTCGCCGGTCACCGGGTCGGCCGCCAGTGCGAGCGGGAGCGGCGCCAGCCGGGCGTGCGGGTCGACCCCGGACCGGACGGTGATCACGGCGTCCTCGCCCAGCGCCCGCCGCAGCCCCTCGTACGGCGTCACCACGCGCTCGGGGTGCACGTGCGCGCTGCCGCCGCCCTGGGCGGCGAACCGGACCGCGTTGGGGCCGATCAGCGCCACGTGCGCGGCCCCCCGCAGCGGCAGGACGCCGTCGTTGCGCAGCAGCACGGCGCCGCGCACGGCCAGGTCGCGCAGCCGGCGGCGGGCGTCCCCGGGCGTGGTGGCGGGCGGCGGCCCGGGGACGCCGCCCAGGGCGCCGACCCGGGCGGCCAGCCGCAGGATCCGCAGCACCTTGTCGTCGATGACCTCCTCGCCGATCCGCCCGTCGCGGACGGCGGCGGCCAGCCGGTCCCCCCACCGGCCGGTGGGCAGGCCGGGCATCTCCAGGTCCATGCCCGCCGCGGCGCTGGCCTCGGTGGAGCGGATCGCGGTCCAGTCCGAGACCACCACGCCGTCGAAGCCCCACTCCTCCTTGAGCAGGCCGGTCAGCAGCGGCCGGTGCTCGGTCATGGCGGTGCCGTTGACCCGGTTGTAGGCGGCCATCACCGCCCACGCCCCGGCCCCGCGGACCGCTTCCTCGAAGGGGCGCAGGTAGAGGTCGTCCAGGGTGCGGTCGTCGATGCGGGCGTCGTAGGACATCCGCGCGGTCTCGGAGTCGTTGCCGACGAAGTGCTTGACCGTCGCGGCGACCCCGGCCGACTGCACGCCGCGTACGAAGCCGGCCGCGATCCGGGCGGCCAGCAGCGGGTCCTCGGAGTAGTTCTCGAAATGGCGGCCGCCCAGCGGGGTGCGGTGCAGGTTCACCGTCGGGGCGAGCTGGACGTGCACGCCCTTGTCGCGGGCCTGCGCCCCGTTCAGCCGTCCGGTCTCCTCGGCCGCGTCCGGATCCCAGGTGGCGGCGAGCGCGGTCGGGTTGGGGAACAGCAGGCTCGGACGGCGCTCGTCCCAGGCGGTGCCGCGCACGCCGCTGGGGCCGTCCGACAGCACCAGCGGCGCCAGGCCGATCTTCTCGATCGGGCGGAGCGTCCAGAAGCCGGCGCCGGTGAGCAGGCCGACCTTCTCCTCCAGGGACAGCCGCGCCAGCCGCCCCCGCAGATCGGCCTCCAGGCCCTCCGCGTCCACAGGGCTATTAGAGCAGGTCAGGAGGTCGTGCGGCGCATCGACTCGGAGATCTTCTCGGCCGCGGCCAGCACCGGACCGGCGTGCAACCTGCCGGGGGAGCGGGTGAGCCGCTCCAGCGGCCCGGACACCGAGACGGCCGCGATGACCCGGCCGCCGGCGCCGCGGACGGCCGCCGACACCGACCCGACGCCCTGCTCGCGCTCGCCGACGCTCTGCGCCCAGCCACGCCGCCGCACCGTCGACAGCGTGGTGGCCTCGAACTTGGCGCCGCGCAGGCCGCGGTGCAGGCGGTCGGGCTCCTCCCAGGCCAGCAGTATCTGCGCGGCCGACCCGGCGGTCATCGGCAGCGCGGCCCCGACCGGGATGGTGTCGCGCAGCCCGCTGCTGCGCTCGGCGGCGGCCACGCACACCCGCACGTCGCCCTGGCGGCGGAACAGGGAGGCGCTCTCCCCGGTGAGGTCGCGGAGCTGGACCAGGACGGGCTGGGCGATGGCCAGCAGCCGGTCCTCCCCGGCGGCCACGGCCAGCTCCGCCAGCCGCGGGCCCAGGATGAAACGGCCCTGGGTGTCGCGGTGGACGAGGCGGTGGTGCTCCAGCGCGACGGCGAGCCGGTGGGCGGTCGGGCGCGCCAGACCGGTCGTCTGGACGAGCTGTGCCAGCGACGCCGGGCCGGCCTCCAGCGCGTTCAGGACCAGAACCGCTTTGTCAAGTACGCCGACTCCGCTAGAGTTGTCCATGTCTTGATATTGCCGTCTCGTCATATGAGATGCAACTCGGGTAGGGGCGCTCGTCGCGCTACGCGCGCCTTCGCCGCTGCCCGTGATGCCGACCCGGGGGGCGACCCCCGGACCCCCGACGGGGACGGCAAGGTGACAGAGACCACGGCGCGCGCCGCGCGCCGGAGGACCAACCAGGGTGAGGTGGAGCGATGGGCCGCACATTGGCCGAGAAGGTGTACGACGCGCACGTCGTGCGACGAGCCGAGGGCGAACCGGACCTGCTCTACATCGATCTTCACCTGGTCCACGAGGTGACCAGTCCGCAGGCGTTCGACGGCCTGCGGATGGCCGGCCGCAAGGTGCGCCGCCCCGAGCTGACGATCGCCACCGAGGACCACAACGTCCCGACCACCGACCTGCTCAAGCCGATCGCCGACCCGGTGTCGCGCACCCAGGTGGAGACGCTGCGCAAGAACTGCGCCGACTTCGGGATCCGCCTGCACCCGATGGGCGACGACGGCCAGGGCATCGTCCACGTCATCGGCCCCCAGCTGGGCCTGACCCAGCCCGGCATGACCGTGGTCTGCGGCGACTCGCACACCTCCACGCACGGCGCGTTCGGCGCCCTGGCCTTCGGGATCGGCACCAGCGAGGTCGAGCACGTCCTGGCCACCCAGACGCTGCCGCAGATCAAGCCGAAGACCATGGCCGTGACCGTGGACGGGGAGCTGCCCGAGGGCGTCACCGCCAAGGACCTCATCCTGGCGATCATCGCCCGGATCGGCACCGGCGGCGGCCAGGGCCACATCATCGAGTACCGCGGCGAGGCGATCCGGGCGCTGTCGATGGAGGGCCGGATGACGGTCTGCAACATGTCCATCGAGGCCGGCGCCCGCGCCGGGATGATCGCCCCGGACGCGACCACCTTCGCCTACCTGGAGGGCCGCCCGCACGCCCCGCAAGGGGCGGACTGGGACCGGGCCGTCGAGTACTGGACGTCGCTGCGCACCGACGACGACGCGGTCTTCGACAAGGAGGTCGTGATCGACGCGGCCGAGCTGACGCCGTTCGTCACCTGGGGCACCAACCCCGGGCAGGGCCTGCCGCTGGGCGAGTCGGTGCCCGACCCCGCCTCCTACGCCGACCCGACCGACCGCCAGGCCGCCGAGCGGGCCCTGGAGTACATGGGGCTGACCGCCGGGACGCCGCTGCGCGAGATCAAGGTCGACACCGTCTTCGTCGGCTCCTGCACCAACGGCCGCATCGAGGACCTGCGCGCCGTCGCCGGCGTCCTGGAGGGCCGGAAGGTCGCCGACGGCGTCCGCATGCTGGTCGTGCCGGGGTCCATGAAGGTCAAGAAGCAGGCCGAGGAGGAGGGCCTGAACGAGGTCATCTCCGCCTCCGGCGCCGAGTGGCGCGAGGCCGGCTGCTCGATGTGCCTGGCCATGAACCCCGACAAGCTCACCCCGGGCGAGCGCAGCGCGTCCACGTCCAACCGCAACTTCGAGGGCCGGCAGGGCCCCGGCGGCCGGACCCACCTGGTCTCGCCCGCCGTCGCCGCGGCCACCGCCGTCACCGGCCGCCTGGCCGCCCCTTCTGACCTCGGCGGAGCCGCCGGGGGGCCTGGGGGGTCGTCCCCCCAGAATGACACCGACCTCTGAGCACCGAGGACTCCACGATCATGGAAGCGTTCACCACCCACACCGGGCGCGGCGTGCCGCTGCGCCGCAGCAACGTCGACACCGACCAGATCATCCCGGCCGTCTGGCTCAAGCAGGTCAGCCGCACCGGCTTCGACAAGGGCCTGTTCTCCGCCTGGCGCGAGGACCCGGGCTTCGTGCTCAACCAGCCGCAGTACGAGGGCGCGAGCGTCCTGATCGCCGGGCCGGACTTCGGGACGGGGTCGTCCCGCGAGCACGCCGTCTGGGCCCTGCAGCAGTACGGCTTCCGCGTCGTCATCGCGCCGCGCTTCGGCGACATCTTCCGCAACAACTCCACCAAGATGGGCCTGCTGCCGGTGATCCTGCCGGCCGAGACCGTCGAGGCGCTCCAGGCCCAGGCCGAGAGCGACCCCACCGCGGAGATCACCGTCGACCTCGGCGCCCGCGAAGTGCGCAGCGGCGACCTGACCGCCTCCTTCGAGATCGACGACTACACCCGCTGGCGGCTCATGGAGGGCATGGACGACATCGGCCTGACCCTCCGCCACGCCGACGACATCGCCGCCTACGAGGGCCGCCGCGCCTCCTGGCTCCCCGTCACGGCCTAGGGCTTCGGGGCGCCGACCGCCCCCCGGATGCACGAGCGTGTCTCCTCACCGACGACAATTCATAAGGTGCGGAGACACGCTCGACTCGTTGGGGGCTTGGACATTGACTGAACCGGAGGCACGGGACAGGGACCCGTGGACCGGTCCTGAGTGGGAGGACCCTGCGCTCACCCGCCTCGCCCAGCAGCTGAGGGAAGCCCACCGGCTGGTGGCGCCGCTGCCACAGGAGACCCGGCGCCGGCTCATCCGGCACCTCCTGGCGATCACCGATCTGGCCAAACGCGACCCCGCGCTGGCCGGACGCAGGCTGGAGACCTTCCTCACCGATTTCCGCAGGGCGCCGGACGCCCGCTAGCGTGCGGGGTGGCCGGATCCGGTCCGGCTGCCCGGCGAGACGGGGGCGAGACCGACAAAAACGCCTGCGACACGGGAACTCTTGCTTGCAGGTGATTGTGTCGGTGCTATCGACCCTTTAGTTTCGTTCGGGCAAGGGGGGAACTAGAGGAGTAACCCATGAACAAGCGTGAGCTGGTCGACGCGATCTCTGACCGGCTGGGCAGCAAGAAGGCCGCAGCCGAGGCCGTCGACGCGATCCTGGACACGATTCAGACCGCCGTCGCCAAGGGCGACAAGGTCGCGATCACCGGGTTCGGTTCGTTCGAGAAGGCCGACCGGCCTGCCCGTACGGCCCGTAACCCCGCAACGGGCAAGACCATCCAGGTCCCCGCGACGTCGGTGCCGAAGTTCAAGGCGGGCGCCGACTTCAAGAACCTGGTGGCCGGAAAGAAGTAGCACCCTTCGACAGCGCCCGGGGCCGCGGTTTCGTCCGCGGCCCCGGGCGTTCTCGCGTCCAGGGCCCCCGGGTTCCGATCCGGTGGCGGGGGCGGGGTCAGGGCAGCGGGAACGTCGACAGGGTGATCACCGTGATCCGGCCGGGCCCGGCCCCGCTCGCGTCGCCCGCCGCGCCCTCGACGGCGATGTTGACCCGCTGGCCGAGGCGCAGCAGCCGCAGGCCCCCCGCGTCGAACGCCTCCGTGTCGAAGGGCAGCTCGGTCCCGTCGTCGAGCAGGACGCTGCCCGAGCGGGTCCCGGCGTCGAAGTGCCGCACCGTTGCCTGCATGGCCAGCACCCTACTCAGGCGTCCCGCCGCCCCGCGCCGGTGATCGTCACGCCGAGGCGCGGAAGGCGGGCAGCAGCTCGGCCACGGCCGCGGTCCGCGGGCCCGTGCCCAGGGCGAGCGCGGCGCGCAGATCGTCCAGGGTGTCGACGTCGCGCCGCACGCTGTCGATGTCGCCGGGCAGCAGCTCCCGCGCCCCCCGCGCGCGGTGCGCGGCCCGCGAGTCCTGCCCGAACGCCGGGGAGAACGGCACGCCCGGCCGGGCCGTGTAGAGCGTCGTCCCGATCCCGGCCGCGTCCGGCACGAACGCCTCCGGCCACCCCGCCGCGGCGTCCAGGACCCGGGCCAGCTCCCCGGGACGCAGCGCGGGCAGGTCCGCCGAGACCGCCCCGACCCCGTCGCCGGGGGCGTCCTCGCGGCCGCGGGACGCCCCGTGCACCAGGGCCGGATTGAGGCCCGCGTCCGGCTCGTCCGGTACGATCCGCGCCCCCAGCGCGGCCAGCTCGGCCGCCGGCACCGGGTCGTCGGTGACCACGATCACACGACGCACCCGGTCGCAGCGCAGCGCGGCGGCCACGGTGTCGGCCGCCACCGCCAGCGCGAGCGCCTCGCGGTGCGGCCCGGCGGCCCCGGACATTCGGGTCTTCGCCCGGGCCAGCACCTTGACCGGCACGACGAGCGACCATCGGAGCGGAGGCTCCGGGTGCTGGGGTGTACTGCGCTCTGCTGTAGACATGGCAACTCGACACTATGCGCAAGCGCCGCGACACTTGAGGACACCCCACGCACACCGTGGAGCGACCGAGGAGGGGACGGGATGGGTCACGCGTACTCGCCGGGTTGGCGGAAGGTGACGATCGTCATCCTGCGGCCCCTGCTCAACGGGCTCCTGAAGAGGGAGTGGCGGGGACGTGACAACGTCCCGCGCGAGGGCTGCGTCATCATCGCCGCCAACCACATCTCCGAGGCCGACCCGCTCGCGCTGGCCCACTTCGTGTACGCGTCCGGCCGCTACCCGGTCTACCTCGCCAAGTCGACGCTGTTCGACGTGCGGTTCGTCCGGACCGTGCTGCGCGGGACCGGCCAGATCCCCGTCTACCGCGACAGCGCCGACGCCGCGCTGGCGCTCCGGGACGCCGAGGAGGCGCTGCTGGCCGGCGAGTGCCTGATGTTCTACCCGGAGGGCAGCTGCACCCGCGACCCCGAGCTGTGGCCGATGACGGGCCAGACGGGCGTGGCGCGGATGGCGCTGCAGACCGGTGCCAAGGTGGTGCCGGTGGCGAGCTGGGGCGCGCACGAGCTGCTGCCCTACACCAAGGGCGAGCGGCGCGGCCTGGCCGGATCCCTGAAGAAGGGCTTCCACCCGTTCCCGCGCAAGACGATGAAGGTGATCGCGGGGCCGCCGGTCGACCTGTCGCGGTACGAGGGCCGTCCGCTCGACAAGGCCGTGCTGCGCGAGGCCGCCGACGACATCATGCGGCAGATCGCCGCCCTGCTCGGGGAGCTGCGCGGCCAAGAGCCGCCCGAGGAGCTCTACGACCACCATAGGGTGCTGGAGGAGCGGCGCCGCGGCCTCGGCGCCGCAGGGGAGGAGGCGTCATGACACGCGAGGGGGCTCTGTGACCTTCCGTACCGCCGTCATGGGCGCGGGGTCCTGGGGGACGACGGTCGCCAAGCTGCTGTGCGACGCGGGCGGCGAGGTCACGCTGTGGGGCCGCCGCGCCCCCGTGGTGGAGGCGGTCAACGAGCGGCACGAGAACGCCGACTACCTGCCCGGCGTGGAGCTGCCCGCCGGGCTGCGCGCCACCACCGACCCGGCCGAGGCGCTGGCGGGGGCCGACTTCGTGGCGCTGGCGGTGCCCGCGCAGACCCTGCGGGAGAACCTCGCCGCCTGGGTGCCCCTGCTGCCGCCCGAGTCGGTGCTGGTCAGCCTGATGAAGGGGGTGGAGCTGGGCACCTGCCGGCGGATGTCGGAGGTGATCGGGGAGGTCGCCGACGTGCCCGCCGAGCGGGTCGCGGTGTTCTCCGGCCCCAACCTGGCCCGGGAGATCGCCGCCGGCCAGCCGGGCGCCGCGGTGTCGGCGTGCGCCGACGAGGACGCCGCGCGGCGGCTCCAGTCCGCCACCATGACCCCGTACTTCCGCGTCTACACCAGCACCGACGTGGTGGGCGTGGAGCTGGGCGGCGCGGTGAAGAACATCGTCGCGCTGTGCGTGGGGATGGCGGTCGGGCTCGGGTTCGGCGACAACACGCGGGCGCTGCTGATGACCCGCGGGCTGGCCGAGATCGCGCGGCTGGGCGCGGCGCTGGGCGCCGACGAGCACACCTTCGCGGGGCTGGCCGGGATGGGCGACCTGATCGGCACGTGCAGCTCGCCGTTGTCGCGCAACCGCACGTTCGGGGAGAACCTCGGCCGCGGCATGACGCTGGAGCAGGTGGTCGCCGTGACCAAGCAGACCGCCGAGGGCGTGAAGTCGTCCGGGGCCGTGCACGAGCTGGCCCGCAAGCACAACGTGGAGATGCCGATCACCGAGGCGGTGGTGCAGGTGCTGTACGAGGGCGTCCCGATCGCCGACGCGGCCAGCGCGCTGATCTCCCGCTCGCCCAAGCCGGAGCGGTACGGCCTCTGACCGCCCCGGCCCCGGGCCAACGGCTCAGCCGCGCCGGCGGACGGCGGCGATCACCGCGGGCGGCACGGCGAGCGTGAGCAGGAGCACCAGGACGGGCAGTGCGCCGAGTCCGGGGGAGGCCGGGCCGTTGAAGCCCACCGGTCTGGCGCCGCGGCTCTGCCCGGTGCCCGTGCCCGGACCGGTTGTCCCGGGCCCTCCCGCTCCGGCCCCCGCTCCGGCCGTGGCCCCGGCGCCGGCGGACGGGCCGGCCGACGGCCCGTTCCCGCCCGGCCCGTTGCCGCCGTTCAGCCGGTCGAACGGGTCGTCCGGGGCCTTGGCGCCCTCGCCCAGGCCGCCGGAGAACGTCGGGTTGGCGCAGTTGCCCCGGGACAGCTGCTCGGCCGTCCGCCCGGTCATCCGCGCGATGGAGTTCACCATCTCCTGCGAGAGGTTCGGGGGGAGCGGGGAATAGCCGATCCGCGCCATCTTGACCTGTCCGTCGCAGGCCACGAACCGCATGAACTTGGCGAGGGTGTCGGCCTTGCCGCCGTCGGAGTAGGGGCCCCGGCAGGTGTCGCGGCCACGCCCCGCATGGCACTGGACCATCATGTAGCTGTAGGCGGAGATCGGGTACGCCTTGGCGCGGCGGGAGGTGTAGACGCCCGAGAGCTCCTGGCTCAGGTCGGCCCGCAGATCGGCGTCCTTGAGGGCCTCGGCGATGTTCTCCGCGTACGGCTGGACCCACTTGCCCGCGCCGTTCCTGATGTAGGCGGCGGGCGCGTTGTGCTTGATGGCGTAGCCGAACTCGTCGTACCCGATGCTCCACTCGCCGTTGCGGCTGGCGACGTAGGCGGCCATGGCGTCGGAGGTGGTCATGCCGACGATGTTGGGCGCGAAGCTTCCGGAGGGCCCGCGCTCGGGCAGCTCGACGATGCGGCGGTCGGGGAGGCGGTGCCGCTCCCGCCACGGCTCGTAGACGTCCCGCGCGGCCTCCCGGACGAAGTCGTAGAACAGCGCGGTGGTGCCGGACCGGCCGGTGCGGTAGACGACCTTGATCGGCTGGTCGGGCAGCCTGACCCCGCGGTTGTCGGCGGAGATCTCCGGATGCGACCAGCGTGAGATGGCGCCGGTGAAGATCTTGGAGACGGTGCGCTGGCTCAGATGCAGCCAGTTGATCTTGTTTCCGGCCGCGTCCCGCACGTTGTACATGATCGACACGGCGCCCGCGACGTCGGGCACGTACTGGTAGCCGCGGGGCAGGTCGGGGTCGCCGTTCATGAGCGAGCGCACCTCGGCCTCGGTCCCGGCGAAGTCGACCTGGCGGCTGCTGTACTGGTCGACGCCTCCGGGTGAGCCGAGGTTGCCGTTGTAGGTGACCCGGATCCCGCGGACCTGGCTGCTGCGCACCCAGTCGTCCATGGCCAGCGCCACGTAGCTGGATCCCGAACCCGTCACCAGGGTGGCCGCCCCGGCCGGGGCGGCCGCGACGGCCAGCCCGGCCGAGCAGGCGCACAGCAGGAGCAGCGCGGCGAGCGCGGCGCGCTGGAAGCGCCGCGCGGGGCCGGTGCGGACGGACATGACGGCGGTACCTCCCGAGGGCGGGCCGGCCGCGCCGCGGGGGCGCGGCGGCGCCGGATCAGCCGAAGTGGCCCCGGACGTAGTCGAGCGTGCGAGGGTCGGTGGGCGAGTTGAACATCCGGTCGGTCTCGCCGTGCTCGACGATCCGTCCCGGCTGGTTCTCCTCGGCGAGGAAGAACGCGCAGTGGTCGGAGACCCGCTGCGCCTGCTGCATGTTGTGCGTGACGATCACCACGGTGACCTCGTGGCCGATCTCGGCGATGGTCTCCTCGATCCGCCGGGTGGAGGTCGGGTCGAGCGCGGAGCAGGGCTCGTCCATCAGCAGCACGTTCGGGCGGACGGCCAGCGAGCGGGCGATGCACAGGCGCTGCTGCTGCCCGCCCGACAGCGCCCCGCCGGGGGAGTCCAGCCGGTCCCGGACCTCCTTCCACAGCCCGGCCCGGAGCAGGCTCCGCTCGACGAGCGCGTTCTTGTCGCCGCACTTGATCCCGGCGAGTTTGAGGCCGGCGAGCACGTTCTCCTTGATGCTCATCGCGGGGAACGGGTTGGGCTTCTGGAAGACCATGCCGATCCGCATCCGCACCTGCTGGGCGCGCTGCCGCGGGTCGTAGACGTCCTCGCCGTCCAGCAGCACCTCGCCCGCCAGCTCGGCGCCCGGCACCAGTTCGTGCATCCGGTTGAGGATGCGCAGGAACGTCGACTTGCCGCAGCCGGAGGGCCCGATGAGGGCGGTCACCCGCCGCGGTTCCATCCGCAGGGAGACGCCGTCCAGGACGAGCCGTCCGCCGAACCAGGCGCACACGTCCCTGGCCAGCAGTTCCGCGGCGCCGGGCGGAGGGCCGCCGGTGAGCACGATCTCCCGGTCGGAGGTGGTCAGGCCCGTCCGCCTGGTGGGGACGTCCGCGGGCGGCTCCATGGACGGCTCCATGGACGGCTCGGCGGGCGGCTCGGCGGATGGTTCCGGCTTCTGGACGGCGGGCACGTGGTCTCCTTGTCGGCGTTGTGATCGGCGGTGCCGGGAGGGGCGCGTCATCGGGAGCGCCTCCGGGAACGGTCCCGGCCCACGTAGCGGGCCAGGGCGAACAGCCCCAGGACGACCCCGATGAGGACCACCGCCCCGGCGAACCCGCGTTCCGCCGCGGCCGCCGACGGCTTCTGCACGTTCGAGTAGACGAAGAGCGGCAGGCTGTCCTGCGGCTCGGCCAGCGGATTGGCGTTGAACAGGTCCAGCCCGAAGGAGGTGTAGAGCAGCGGGGCGGTCTCGCCGACCGTGCGGGCGATGCCCAGGACGACGGCCGTGGTCACGCCCGTGCGCGCCGTCGGCAGGACCACCGACCAGACCGTCCGGGCCCGGGAGGCGCCCAGCGCCAGCGACGCCTCCCGCAGCCCCTGCGGGACCAGCCTCAGCACGACCTCGATGGTGCGCGTCACGGTGGGGAGCATGATGATGCTCAGCGCGAGGCTGGCCATCAGCCCGTTGAAGTTGAACAGCGCCCCCTCCAGCGGGATGATCAGCGCCGCGTAGATGAACAGGCCCGCCACGATCGAGGGCAGGCCGCTCATGGCGTCCACCAGGATCCGCAGCGGGCGGCGCAGCCGCGAGCGGGTCTCGTTGAGGTAGATCGCGGTGAGCACGCTCAGCGGAACCGCCCAGATCAGGGCCATGCCGACCTGCTCCAGGGTGCCGACGATCGAGTGCAGCGCGCCGCCCGCGGTGGCGGGCATGTCCGGGGTGACCCCGGTCTGGTCGGTGGTGAAGAAGGTCAGCCGCAGGGTCGGCACGCCCTCCAGCGCCACGAACGCCAGCAGCCAGCCGAGCGGCAGCACCAGCATGAGCATCCCGGTCCTGATCACGGTGCCCGCCACCTGGTCGGCCGCGGCGAGCCGGCCGCGCCGCTCCCAGGTGACGACGTACAGCATGACCAGGAAGGCCGCGTACCAGGCGACCAGGAAGCCGAGCCATCCGGCGCCGTCCGACAGCCGGGCGAAGATCAGCCAGATCAGCGTGAACGAGGACAGCCCGCAGCCCGCGAGCACCCCGACGTCCTCCCTGGTCATGCCGCGGATACGGCGCTGTGGCCGGGGGAGGGGCGCCGCGCCACCGTCCCGGCCGGTGCCGGTGCCGGTGCCGGCGGCGGTGGGGCCGGGGTCTCGTGTGATGGTCATCAGGCGTCCACTCCCGATCCGGACCTGCTCCGGGCGATGATCCACGAGGCGACCAGGTTGACCGCGATCGTGAAGGCGAACAGCACCAGGCCGAACGCCAGCAGCGCGCCGGTGATCTTCTCGTTGGCGCCGGCGTTGTGCGCGATGAAGCCCGAGATCGTGGCGCCGCCGTTCTCCAGGACGTGCCCCGACAGGATCGGGACCTGCGGCAGCATCAGCTTGACCGCGATCGTCTCGCCGAGGGCGCGGCCCAGCCCGAGCATCGAGCCGCCGACCAGGCCGCCGCGCCCGAACGGCAGCACCACGTTGCGGATCATGCCCCAGCGCGTGCCGCCCAGCGCCAGCGCCGCCTCCTTCTCGCCCGGCGGCGTCTGCGCGAAGACCTCCCGCATGATCGAGGTGGTGATCGGCATCACCATCAGCGAGACGATCAGCCCGGCGATGAACATCGAGCCGGTCAGCTCGGCCTCCGCCCGGGTGGAGAAGATCGGGATCCAGCCGAGGTTGTCGGCCAGCCAGCGCGACAGCGGGACGATCCGGTCGTTGAGGTAGGCCATCCCCCACAGGCCGTACAGCAGGCTCGGGATCGCCGCGAGCAGGTCGACCACACCGGTCAGCGTGTCGCGCAGGCGCGCGGAGGCGTACTCGGTGATGAACAGGGCCGCCAGCAGGCTCACCGGGATCGCGACCAGGCAGGCGATCAGCGCGACGATCACGGTTCCGGACAGCATGCCGAGCACGCCGAAGACCGGCGGGTCGACGTCGGTGCGCCATTCGATGGTGGTGAAGAAGCCGAAGCCCGCCGTCCGCAGCGCCGGTGCCGAGCGCAGCAGCAGGAAGAAGCCGATCAGCACGAGCAGGAGGAACAGCGCCGCCCCGGCGCCGGCGGCCACGCGGTGGAACACGCGGTCCGCCCGGCCCAGCCGCTCGGTCAGCGGCCGTGGACGCGGCTCCCGTGACGGCGCGGGCGGCTCGGGCGGCGGCGCAGGGCCGGCGAGGGTCGTCATCGGGCTCCTAGCAGGGCCTGCGGTCGGTCGGGGACACGCGGAGGTCCGGCCGCGCCACCGGCGGCGGCCGCATCCGCTGATCAGCAAGTGTGCGCGCGCGGCGACCGGCATGGGTGGCGCGGGAGTTAAGGCCCGACGGGACCACGGTGAAGCGGTTCCGGGCGGCGTTGACCCTGTCGCGCGCGCCCGCTGAAGCTGGGCGGGCCCCGGCACAGGGGCGGACGCGCCCGCGCGTCCGAGGAGTCCCGGTGATCGAGGAGTCGTGGTGATCGAGGCCGTCAAGGACAGGACCGCCCCGGGCGAGGACCCGGACGGCGGCCGCCGCCGCCTGCCTCCCGGGCCCGCCGCGCCCGTGCCGTGGACGCGGCGCCGGGTCCGGGCGCTCGCCGCGGTGTGGACGGCCGCGGTCGTCCTCTCGGCGGCCCTCGTCGTGTACGGCCTGGGCGGCCTGATGGAGAGCCGCCAGCAGCGCGCCCTCCTCGACGACATGCGCGGTGACATCGCCCGCGCCGTGGGGCTGCAGCAGACGCTGTTCGCCAAGCAGGAGACGCCCCGGGTCCCCGGGTACGGCGAGCCCGTCGCGATCGTGCAGATCCCGCGCCTGAAGCTGCAGCAGGTGATCGTGGAGGGCGCCGACCCCGGGGGGACGCAGGCGGGGCCCGCGCACGTGGCGGGGACCGCCGGCCCCGGCCAGCCGGGCAACTCCGTGGTGGCGGGGCGGCGGCACGGCTTCGGCGCGCCCTTCCTCAGGCTCACCTCGCTGCGGCCGGGCGACGACATCATCGTGTTCACCGTGCAGGGGCAGGCGCTGTACAAGGTGCGGTCGGTGGCGCGGACGAACCTGTCCCGCCGCGACGTCCAGGCGCCGAGCCGGGACGACCGGCTCACGCTGATCACCTCGGCGAGCTGGGCGCCCTGGGAGAGCGGGCGGGCCTACGTCGTGGTCGCGGCCATGTCGGGGCTGCCCTATCCGGCGACGCCGCAGGCCACCCTCTCCGAGGGCCACGACGGCCGGCACGGGGACCCGGCCGCGCTGCCGCTGTTCCTGCTGTTCGGGGGCGGGTTCGCGGGGGCGGCGTACGCCTCCGTCATGCTCTACCGGCGCTGGCTGATGGTGTCGACCTACGTGCTGAGCGCGCCCGTCCTGGTGGCGCTGCTGGTGCTGGCGACCGAGGCCGGCACCCGCCTGCTCCCCGCCTGGACCTGACGGCCCCGGCGTTCCCGGGGCGCGTCGGTCCGCGGGCGCTCGGTCCACGGTCGCTCAGTCCACGGTCACGTCGTCGAACGGCAGCAGCGGTCCCAGCAGCGGGAAGACCACGAACCACAGCAGCGCGAGCACGGCCGCGGCCAGCAGCACCGCTTCGACGATCTTGACGGGCCGGGCGCCGGGCAGCCGGTGCCAGATCCAGGCGTACATCCGCGATGTCCTCCGAGTTCTTCCAGTTCCGGGTTCCGGTCAGCGGCGGGCCAGTTCGGGCGGGCGGCCCGCGCTCTTGGCCTGGGCCCGGCTGAGCTCGGCGTGCACGATCAGCCGCTGGTAGTTGTCGAACTTGGGATTGCAGGTGGTCAGCGTGAGCAGCCGCCGGCTGGGCTTGGCGCTCGGCCTGTCGGGGTCGGGGGCGACGACCTGGACCCGGGTCGGCGGGACGACCTTCGACCGCGTGGTGCGGTAGACGAACCAGCCGCTGCGCGTCTCCAGCACGATCGGGTCCCCGGCCCGCAGCCGGTCCAGGTTCCAGAAGACCGACGGCATCCGGTGACCGGCGATGGCGACATTGCCGACCTCGCCCGGGTCGTCCGAATCGGGATAGTGCCCGGGGCCCTTGGCGAGGGCGCCGCGCGAGACGCCCTCGGCGACGACCCATTTCTTCCCCAGCCGCGGAATGTGCAGCCGGCCGATCGGCTGCCCGGGGACGGGCAGCCCCTGTTCCCAGCGCCGGTCCAGGTCGTTCTGGGCGCGGTCGGCGGCCCACGCCTTGCCGGCGAACTCGTAGGCCGCGAACAGCAGGACCACCAGCCCCAGCGTGAGCAGTATCTCGCCGGCGGCGAACACCGTCCGGCGGCTGACCAGGGGCGGCGGGTCGTCGGGGAACCGGGGATCGTGCGGGCCGGCCGCGCCGGAGACCATCGGGGAGGAGCGTGTCATCGCGGTGACCGGCCCCCTTCTCAAGCGGAGGTGAATGGACGGTTAAGAGCCGACGGCGGGCCATGGTGAAAAAGGTCGCGCAATTCAATGGCGAAGCGCTCGGCATAATAATCCATGACTGTTGTCTCTCGATGTCCTCTCGTGGAAAGTCGGCACGCGATGAGCAAAGTCGGTACGGAGAACTCGAAGAATCCCCCGCCGCGCGTCCGCGTGATGACCGCCGTCGGGGCGGCGCTGCTGGCGGCCGGTGCGGCGCTGGGGGTGAGCGGGGTCGCCTTCGCCGGCCCGGCCGCGCCCGCGCCGCCGGTCGCGCCCGCCACCGTGGCCGGTGTCACCGGCGGCCATCTTGACTGGCGGCCCGCCCGGTCCGGCGGTCCCGTCCCGTCGCTGGAGGCCGGTGACGGGGCGACCGTGCTCAAGGACGGCTCGGTCCGGTTCAAGGCGGAGAACGGCACCTACGACACGCGCTCGGGCGCGGCGCGGGTGTCGTACGAGGGCTGGGTCGTGCTCACCTACCCCGAAGGCGAGGTGACGCTGCGGGACCCGGTGGCCGAGCTCGGCGGGACGGCGCGGCCGGTGCTGAGCGCGGTGGTCGGGCCGGCCGGCACGGGCGGGGAGCCCTCCGGGCAGGCGCGCGCGCCGCGCACCCCGGCACCCACGGCGACCGCCGCCGCCGAGACCGAGATCGGCGAGCTGAAGACCTTCGGCATGCCCCCGCGGTCGGCGGGCCGCGACGTCACCTGGAGCGAGATCCCGGCGACGCTGACCGCGTCCGGGGCGGACGCCTTCCCCTCCGGCCAATTCGCCGGGGCCGACCTGGGCGCCGTCACGGTGTCGCTCCTGCACGCGGGCGTGCCGACCGGGACGGGCAGCCAGGAGGCGCGGGCGGCGGCCACCACCCCGACCACGACGCCCACGTCCGGCTCGCCCACGCCCACCGGCAGCCCCACGGACCCGCCGTCCGACTGCGCGTCGCCCACGCCCACCGACACGGGCACGCCCACCACGAGCCCGACGGCGACGTCCAGCGACTCGAGCGACGGGGCGATGGGGCTGTCGGCGAAGCGGCGGGCCCTGGCCACCACGACCGCCTCGACGACGCCCACCACCACGCCGACGGACACGGGGTCGCCCAGCCCGACGCCGACCGACTGCACCACGCCGCCGCCCGACGGCGGCGGTGGCGACCCCGCCGACACGGGCGACGACGACGCGCTGCCGAAGACCGGCGGCGCCATCGTCCCGCTGGTGCTGGCCGGCGCGGGGCTCTCGGCGACCGGGGGAGGCGTCATGGTCGCCGCCCGCCGCCGTGCCCTCCACACGCGGCCCTGACCCGGCCCTGACCTCGGCCTCCCGCGCGCCGGCCCGGCCTCTCACCGAGGGGCCGGGCCGGTGGCGTCAGCGGGGCGGACCGTCCCGGCGGGGAAGGCGCGACCCCCGACGCGCCACCATTGACGCGGTTTACCTGATGGCCTGATACAGCCAGGTGAATTATCTGCGACATGCAGCCACGTCGCGCGTTAAGTCCACGTTCATTGAACTTTCAAAAGCGCCCTGAATTTTACTGCTGTTGATCAAAGTCTGACGAATGCCTCCAGCCGACTCCAGCCGAGGGCGATGTCATGAGGTTCCAAATCTACCGATCATCCGACGCTGCGTTTTATTGGCGGATGCTGAGTCGCAACCACCGAATCGTCGCGATCGCCGCGGAAGGTTTCGCCAGCACGGAGGAGGTCGCCGAGGCCGCCGGTGCGGTCCGGGCGCACGCCGCCACCGCGGTGATCGACCTGACCAGCGTGCAGGGCGGCGAGTGGACGTGGACGATGCGCCTCGACGGCCGCCGCGTCGCCGTCAGCGCACACGCCTACGGCCGCCGGCTGGAGGCACAGGCCGCGGCGCAGCGGTTCCGCACGGGCGCCCGGGACGCCGAGGTGGTGGACAAGGTCATCCAGATCGGCCACGGCGGGGGCTCTCTCGCAGCGGAACGGTCCCATGCCGCCGGGGTGCGCCGTGACTGGACGGGCCGTGACTGGACGCGGGAGGGCACGGCGTGACCGCGGATCGCCGGACCACCCGGCGCGGGTGCGGGCACGGCCGCGCGCCCGCGCCGGGCACCACTGTGAACACGCGACGGGCGGCGGGTGAACCGACTCCGAGCGCCGTTGACCGCCTCCACGCCGCCGCCGGACGCTGGCGGCGGGCCATGGCGGCGCGCGCCCGGTCCATCGACGCGGCGGTACCGCGCGGACCGCGATCACGGGGAGGACCGGTAGTGGTGGGTTGGATGCACCGGCTGCGGAAGGCGGCCGGCGTGGTCGTGCTACTGGTCTGCGCGGCCGCCCTGTCGATCGTCCCGGGCGGCACCGCGGCGGCCGCCCCGACGGATTACGAGATCTCCGCCGCCACGCTGGCGGACCTCGCGGACGTCCGTCCCGGCGACCGGGTGCGGGTGGAGATCAAGTTCAAGGTCCCCGGCGCCCAGGTCGCCGTGCTGACCAACCCGCAACTGTGCCCCTCTCCGCTGCCCGCGGGCGTGGACGAGGAGAACTACCCGACCGTGTGCAAGAACGTGCTCAAGATCGACGTGCCGGACCAGACGCCCCCCGATCCCGGCGGCACGTTCACGTTCACGATCACCGTCCCGCCCGAGGGGGAGAACACCTACCCGGCGACCGACACCCCCGCGCTCTCCTGCGAGCCGGGCCGCCGGTGCTCAGTCGGGTTCACCATCCTCTACCTCACGGAGGCCGGCGATCTGGTGTACCTCCAGGAGGCGTCGTCGCTGGCCTTCACGGTGAAGCAGCCGAACGCCTTCGAGGGGTGCGAGGAGCCCAAGCCGGGAGAGGTCGTCGACATGGTCGGGCCGCACCGGCTGGCGCCGGCGTACGTGGGGTGGGTGCAGAGCCGCTGCGGCGGCGGCAAGGCCATCGACATGGAGTACACCGCCAACGACGACGTGACCGCCCGGGAGGGCTTCCGGGACGGCCAGGGAACGGTGTTCCTCGGCGGCGGCGGCGTGACGGCGGGGGAGCAGGCGGCGGCCGTCGCCAAACGCCCGTCGGTGGGCGTCCCGGTGGCGCTGAACGCCCAGGTGCTGGCGATCACGGGACAGTACCCGGCGTCCGGCATGGGCGGCCTCAACCGGCCCGCCTACATCGACGACATCAAGCTGACGCCCGAGCAGTTCGCCGAGCTCGTGACCACGTCGGGCGCCCTCGTCACCGGCCGGCACCAGGCGGCGGTCAGGGAGGCCAACCCGCAGCTGGCCACGCTTCTCGCCGGCCGGCTGCAGAACGCGGACATCGCCGCGTACGCGACCCGCGAGGTCGGGCACTGGGTGCTGTCGCGGCACCTGGCCCGGCACGCCCCGCAGGACTGGCGCTACCCGGACGTCCCCAGCCAGTACGACGACCCCGGTGAGGCGATCGGGGAGCTGTGGCGGCTGGACGTGCTGAACCCCTCCGGGGGCCGCTTCCTCTCGCTGGCCGGGGACCGGGTCGGCCTCGGCAAGATCCTCGACAACCCGGACTTCGTCGGCGACTGCGGCTCGATCGAGGCCGGATGCCTCAACTTCGTGCTCACGGACGCGGCCACCGCGGCGCACCTCGGGCTTCCGGTCGTGAAGCTGCGCAACGCCGCGGGCGAGTACGTGGCCCCCACCCCGGCGACCATGACCGCGGCCGCGGGGCAGATGAAGCGGCTGCCCGACGGCGCCCTGGTGCCCGACCCCGCGGCCGACGGCAAGGGCGCCTACCCGCTCACCTACGTCGAGTACGCCCACGCGCCGGCCTGCACCGGTCTCGCGGGCGCCGACCGGGTGCGGGACGTTCTCGGCTACATGGCCGGGGCCGGTCAGCAGCGGTTGCCGGCAGGGTTCGCGGCGCTGCCCGAGGGGTTGAAGAGCGAGGCGGCCAAGGCGGTGGACAAGGTCGGCGCGCAGACCACGGGACCCTGCGCCCAGGACGGCGGTGACCCTCCCGGCGGCGACCCCGGCGGCGACCCCGACGGCGGCGGGCCGAACGGCGGGACTCCCGCCTCGAACCCCGGTGGGGACACTCCGGACCCGGCCGGGGCGGACGGGGACCATCCGACGCGGCCGGTGACGAAGGCCGGGCAGCAGCAGGCGCTGGCCGGGGCGCAGGGCACCCATATCCCGCTGTTCGCCGGGCTGGCGGCGCTCGTGCTGATCGTGCCGATCTCCGCGCTGGTCCTCACCAACGCGATCACCTCGGGCACCGCGTACGGAACGTCCGGCCGGCACCGGGGAGGCGACCTGCTGGCTTGGTGGGCGGCCCTGCGGGCCCGGACGCGGTGGCTGGCCCGGCGGGCCCGTCTGATCAAGAGGTGAGCGGCTGAGCGCCTCCGCGCTCTGAACGGCCCCGGCCCCGGGGCCGCACGTGGCCGACGATGCCCGGCCGGCGGTACCTCCGCCGGCCGGGCATCGCGGCGTTCACGCCGGCCATCGAGGCGCCGCCGGTCCTCGCCGCGGATCCCGGCGGTGGTGCCGGGTGAACCCCGATCAGGACCGTTCCTCCGGTCGTCGGGCCTGAACGGTGGGGCCGTCGGCCGTCCGTTTCTCGGCCTGTCGGGCGTTACCCACGGACCTCTCAATGGGGTCTGGCCCCGGGTAACTGGGCCCGGGCCGAGTGACCGGAAGGATGTCATGAGACTTGGCATCAGAAAGGTGCTGCTCGCAGGAGCCGCGGCCGTGGCCCTGGGCGGCCTCATGGCGGCGCCCGCGAACGCGGTGGCGCCCGGCGACGGCATCGTTCAGACGATCACGATGGGCGGCTCGGACACCACCGAGGACGTCATGGACGCCCTGGCGGCCGAGTACAACACCAACACCACCTACAACCCCGACGGCGACGTGGTGAAGAACGTCCCGGTGCTGCCCGGGGCCGCTCCGGGCTTCTCCGTGCCGGGCGACGCCAACTGCGGTACTCGCGCCTACGTGGACAAGGCCCTGGCCCCGGCGACGCCGCCGCCGTACCCGGCGCCCAACGGGTCGTCCGACGGCAAGCGGGCGCTGCAGGGTGTCGCGCCGTTCCCGACCGACAACGCCACGACCGGCTGCTTCGACGGTGCGCGGTCGTCTTCGGGCCCGTCGAGCTCCGACCCGGCCGCGTTCGAGTACTACGCCTTCGGGCTGGACGCGGTGGGCGTGGTGAAGTTCCCGGGTTCGGTCGCCCCCGCCTCGCTGAGCATCCAGGAGATCCGCGACATCTACTCCTGCACCAAGACCAACTGGAACCAGGTGGGCGGTGGCAACGGCACCATCGTCCGCTACATCCCGCAGGACGACTCCGGTACCCGGTCGTTCTTCGTCAACACCGTCCTGGGCGCGGAGCCGTCCACGAGCTGCGGTGCCCTGAAGAAGGTCCAGGAGAACGACGGCACGCAGGTCGCCGCGGCCGACTACGGGACCGCCGTCCTGCCCTACTCGGTGGCCCAGTGGATCGCGCAGGGCAACGCCGTGGTGACCGACAAGCGCGCCAGCTCGGTGTTCATGACCCAGGAGACCACCGCGGGCAACCTGAACCCGGTGTCGGGGACCACGCCCAACCTCGTCCCCAACCCCAACGTGGTGAAGGAGCCCTCGGACTTCCTGGGCGTCCGGCGCGTCTACAACATCTCCTACAACGGCGTGACGCCCAAGTCGGACCAGGCGCTCCGCTTCTACGGCGACAAGACCAGCAACCCCAACGCCGGCCCCGGCTACATCTGCCGGGCCAACTCCGGAGCCGCCACCACCATCCGCAGGTACGGCTTCGCCACCTTCCCCCAGAGCATCTCGGGCAGCATCTGCAAGATCCAGTGACGCTCGCCGACGTGGCGGTGGTCGGACGGTGACGACCGCGTAGAGATCTGAAGTCGGGCAACGGACAGTTCCGCAGTGTCGTCCGTGCCGGGCCCGGAGCAGACCGCTCCGGGCCCGGTGGCCCTTGCAATCCGAGATCACCAGCGGCGGCCGTCTTATCAGTGAACATTGTGGACTTGGCCTGCCACCGAAGAAAGGAGTCGAAGGTGCGAATCAAGAAGGTTTCCGGGAAGCGACTCGGAAGTGTGGCCGCGCTGCTCGCGGCGACGGGTTCGGGGATCGCTCTCGCGGCATCGCCGGCGTCGGCGCATGAGGTCGGCAAGGAGGCGTGGACCTACCGCAGTGACACCGGCGCCTGCCACCTGACCAGGTCGTATGTACTGCCGACCAACGGCAACGGCGGTGCGTTCGCGGAGGGCGAGGCGTTCACCGGCGCCAACGGACCCTGCGGCGAGTGGGAGATCCAGGAGCCGGGCAACATCACGGCGCGGATCCTCTATCTCAAGCGGCAGGGCCCGTTCTGGGGAATCTGCCGGGACACCGGCTTTCTTTTCAACCCCGACCATTATTTCTCCTTCGCGGTGAGGCTCGAGGACTTCTCCGAGCCGCCCTGCGGCGCGGGTACTTACGGCAGCGTGGCGATCACCGCCCACTGGAAGGGCTGGTTCTGGAAGGGCGGGCCCGTCTGGTCGGGTGAGCACACCTTCCCGGAAACCATCCACACGGCGCGGAAATCCTCCGCCAATCCCACGTGGGTGGATGGCAACGGGAATGTCGACACCGCCGCCCTCCCGGACCAGATCCCGGTTCTGGACGAGAACGGCCAGATCAGCGGCTACACCGATGCCGAGCGTGCGATGTCGACGCCCTCGCTGTCCCCGGCCGACGCAGCGGCCAAGGCCAGGACGCAGGGCGGCAAGATCGTCCGGGGTGAGAACGGCATCGTCGTGGAGATCGGCCGCTGAGCTCGATGCCCGAGCCCGGATAGGCCCGGATAGACCGAGCGGGCTCTCGGGCGCGGAGGCGGGATGAGGAAGAGGTGCCCTGACGACCCGGATGATGGGAGTCACCACGCTCACCAGTCCGCTCAGAAGGGCACCTCGCGGGTCGGGTTGTGACCCCCGGGAGGCCTGTGACCTGCGGGAGGACCGCGCCCGGGACGCGGGCGTCCCGCTCGTGGCCGAGCCGGCCTGATCAACGGTAGGGTCGGGCGTCATGTCGCAGGTTTCACCCAAGATCCGCGTGGCCGTGGTGTTCGGCGGGCGCAGCTCCGAGCACGCCATCTCCTGCGTCACCGCCGGCGCGGTCATGGCGGCGATCGACCGGGACCGCTACGAGGTGGTGCCGGTCGGCATCGCCCGCGACGGCCGCTGGGTGCTGGCCTCGCCCGACCAGCGGCTGGAGATCGCCGACGGCCGGCTGCCCGAGGTGACCGCCGAGGGCGGCGCCGCGCTGGCGCTGCCGTTCGATCCCGACAGCCGCGGCCTGATGGTGATCGAGCCGGGCCGGGTCCCCGCGACGCTCGCCGAGGTCGACGTGGTGCTGCCGCTGCTGCACGGCCCGTACGGCGAGGACGGCACCATCCAGGGCATGCTCGACCTGGCGGGGGTCCGCTACGTCGGCGCCGGGGTGCTGGCCAGCGCGGTCGGGATGGACAAGGGCTTCATGAAGCTGGTCTGGCAGGCGCGCGGCCTGCCGGTCGGCCCGTACGTCCTGGTCGGCGACCGGGAGTGGCGCCGCGAGCGCAAGCGCAAGATCGACGAGATCAAGGACCTGGGCCGGCCGGTGTTCGTCAAGCCCGCCCGCGCCGGGTCCAGCATGGGCATCACCCGGGTCACCGCCGAGGAGGACCTGGAGGCCGCGGTGGAGGCGGCCCGCGAGCACGACCCGAAGGTGATCGTCGAGGCCGCGATCGAGGGCCGCGAGATCGAGTGCGGGGTGCTGCAGGGGCTGGACGACGGCCCGCCCGAGGCCAGCCTGCCCGCCGAGGTCCTCATGAGCGGCGGCCACGACTTCTACGACTTCGAGACCAAGTACCTCGACAACTCGCTGCGGCTGGACATCCCGCCGGACCTGGACCCGGCGGCGGTCGAGGAGGTCCAGCGGCTGGCCGCGCAGGCGTTCGACGCGCTCGACTGCGAGGGCCTGGCCAGGGTCGACTTCTTCTACACGCCCGACGGCCGCTGGATCCTCAACGAGATCAACACCATGCCCGGGTTCACCCCGGCGTCGGCGTTCCCGCAGATGTGGGCGGCGACCGGGCTGGACTACCCAGCGCTGGTCGACCGGCTCATCCAGACCGCGCTCCGGCGCTCCACCGGCCTCCGCTGAAGCGTAACCCCGGTCCCGGAACCCCCACGGACCGGGACCGGGGTGATCGATGCCCCCTCAGAAGCGCAGCCAGGCGCGCTCGGCGAGGGTGGCGGTGTCGGTGGCGCGGGCGCCCTGGTCGGAGAGCGTCCACAGCGTGTCGCCGACGATCAGGGACCGGCGGATCGGGCCGGGGTAGGCGCCGTCGCGGGGGTGCCGCACCGTTCCGGCGCGGTGCACGCCCGCGGCGTCCACCTTCAGCACCAGCGCCTCGCTCTCGGCGGTGCGATGGCTGATCGGCAGCACGGTCAGGCCCGTCTGGGGCCAGTGCAGGAAGGCGTGCGGCTCGAACTCGGCGGTCGCGCTGGAGCCGGGCAGGTGGTAGGCGCCGACGCGGCGCGGCGGCCCGTTGACGTCGAAGAGCGACACCTGGGTGCCGCGCGTGCGGCCGTCGGTGCTCGCCTCCTGGCCGACGCCGAGGAGCCGGCCGCCGGCGACGGGATGCAGGTAGGCCGAATAGCCGGTGATCTTGAGCTCGCCGGTCACCCGGGGCCGTGCCGGGTCCTTCAGGTCGATCACGTAGAGCGGGTCGACCTGGCGGAAGGTGACCACGTACGCGGTGGTGCCGATGAAGCGCACCGAGTAGATCCGCTCGCCCTTGCCGAGGCCGTCCACCTTGCCGATCTCGCGCAGCGCGCGGCCGTCGGCGGCCAGGACGTGCACCGCGCTCTGCGAGCGGGGCGCGGTGCTCGACGCGGCGGGGCCGTCCGGGCGCACCGTGGACGCCGCCGGTGAGGTGGTGGTCGCGACGCGCAGCCTGCCGTCGTGCTCGGACATCGAGTACTGGTTGAGCAGCCGGCCGGGCACGGATCCGGACGCGACGTAGCGGGGGCGTGCGCCGCCGGTCACGTCGAACCGGTGGACGTGCGTGCTCTCGCGCGCCGCGGCCTCCCTCGCCCCCGTCCCGTTTCCGGTGACGTAGAGGCTCCTGCCGTTGCCGTAGACGGTCTGGCCGTCGGCGGCGACGGTCACCGGCCGGGGGTCGCCGAGGTCGCGGGCCAGGTCGAGGGTCAGCACGGAGAGCATGGTGGTGCCGGGCTGCGAGCCGGGACGGCTCACGTGCTCGCAGGGCGTCCGGAACGATTTCGGGGCCGCCGTCCCGGCACGGACCTCGAACCGGGGGAGCCAGGCGTCCAGCGGCGCCGACCGGACGATCTGCCGGTTGCGCTCGGTGGCCTGCCGCTCGCTGTCGGGCCCGCCGGGCCTGCCGGGCAGGTCGGGGAAGTCGATCCGCGGTGTGGACGTGACCACCACGTGCGCCGTGGAGCCGGTCTGGCGGGCGTCGACGTAGGTGCCCTCGGCGGTCATCGTCCCGACGACGCGGGGCGTGCCGGCCAGGCTGACCTGCGTGAGCGTGGTCTGGCTCCGGGCGAACGGGACGACCGGCTTGGACAGCGCGGGCCCGTCGGGCAGCGGCCTCAGCAGCCGGCTCCGCGGCGTCACGATCAGGACGCGGTCGCCGCTCAGCAGCAACTGCGACTGCCCGTACCCGATCGGCGAGGTCTCGCCCGGGGTGCCGGACGCCTCGCGCAGGTCGAGCCGGTGCACGACCGCGCGGGTCTTGGCGTCGATGACCTGGAGGCGCCCCTTGGCGAGCGTCACGATCCGGGTGCCGTCGGTCTTCACCAGGTCGGGTTCGTCGGCGCCGGCCTCGTGAGTGTTGGTGCCGGAGTGGCCGGGCGCCTGCTTCTCGGCGGCCGCGCCCGGGGCCGAGCCCTGCGCGCGGGCCGCGCCGTCCGGGACGGCGCCCTCGGGAACCGCGCCGAGCGGCAGGCGACCGGACTCCAGCTCGAAGCCGCCCAGGCCGTACGGGCCGACGTCGCGCTCGGTCGCGGCCCGCAGGCCCTTCAGCAACTCGTCGCAGCCGTTGTAGGCGACCAGCGCCATCGCCGGGGCCGCCGGGCCCGGACCGGTGGGCGCGGCGCCGCTGCACGCACCCGCCAGCAGCGCCAGCGGGAGGCATGCGATGAGCCTTCGGGACGGCATTGCCCTTAGACGCCGGCCGGTCGTGGAAGGTTCCGGAAAACTTCGGTGATCCCGGCCTTACTCAACTGTCAGAACGCCGAAACCAGCCGGAAACAGCACGGTCGGCAGGATCTGTTCATCTGATCTTCTCCGCTCTCCCGCTCCGGAAGGACCCTGCCTTGGCGCCCACGCTCGCGGCCGCACCGCCGGTCGTCCGCTTTCCCGGCCCGCCCGCCGCGGCCGGCTCCGCGACCCGCTCGGTACCCGGGCACAACCGCTGGCATCCCGACATCCCCGCCGTCGCCGAGGTGATCACCGGCGGCTCGGTGCGGATGGAGTGCGAGGGCCGGGAGCCCGGCGAGGAGGCCGTGCTGTGCGGCCCGCTGGTGGTGGTCGGCGCGGAGCCGGGCGACGTGATCGTGGTGGACGTGCTCGGCGTGGGCCGTTCCGACGGCGTGTACGCGCCGCACGGCCATCCCGGCGTCATCGGCTGCGCGCCCGCGTCCGGGGCGCCCGCGCCCGTCCCCGCCGCGGCCCCCGCCGTCCAGGACGGCGCGCTGCTCGGCCGGATCAGGCCCGGTTCGGTCACCTACGGGGCCCTGTACGGGCAGGTGGCGCGGGAGGCGCTGCGCAGCGAGGAGCGCGGCCGGGAGATCGGCGGCTGCGGCATCGCGCGGCTCGGCCCGGGGTCGCGGATCCTGCTGCCCGTCCACGTGCGCGGCGCCAAGCTGTCGGTCGGCGATCTGCACTTCCCGCCCGGCGGCGGGGCCGACTGCCGGTTCGAGGGCCGGCCCGGCTGGATCGACCTGCGGGTCAACCTCACCCGGCAGGGGGTCGAGCGCTTCAACGTCACCGGTCCGCTGCTGATGGCGGGGCCCGCGTGAGCCGCCGGGACGGCCGCCGGCGCGGGGACGGGTCGCGGCGCCCGGGACGATCTCCGTCGGGGGCGCGCGGAGTGGCACCGGTCGCCTAGGGTGTCAGTGTGATCGTTCGCCCGGCGACCGCCGACGACATTCCCGAGCTCACGCGGCTGCGCGAGCTCCTGTTCCGGCGCGTGATGGACTCCGCCGACCAGGACGCCGACCAGCCCCGCGAGGGGAACTGGCGCGAGGAGTTCGCCCGCGACCTGAAGGAGCGCCTGGGCGGGTCGCTGGGCGTGTTCGTCGTGGACGGCGAGGAGGACAAGCTCGCCGCCTGCGGGCTCGGGGTGATCGAGTACCGGCTCCCCGGGCCGTACCAGGGCGGCGCGTCGGCCGGCTACGTGCTCGGCATGGTCACCGATCCGCTGTACCGGGGCCGGGGCTACGCGCGGCTGATCATGCAGGAGCTGCTGGCGTGGTTCCGCGGCAAGGGCGTCTCCCGGGTCGACCTGCACGCCCCGGCGGAGGGCGCCGCGCTCTACCGGTCGATGGGCTTCCAGGAGCACCAGGTCGCGCTCACCTGGCACGCCCCACAGGCGTGATCGAGGCGCGTCCGGGCCCCTCCTGGCGCCGTTTCCCGCGGGTAGGCTCCTGATGGTGGACGTGAGAGCCGACGCGGGGGGCCCTACGGGCGAGGCCGGCCCGCTGGGCGACCCGGGCGACCTGAGCGATGTGTTCCGCAGCGACTGCCCCGGGCGCGCGGTCTTCGAGCACATCTCCGGGCGCTGGGGCATGCTCGTCCTGATCGCGCTGCGCGACGGCCCGATGCGGTTCTACATGCTGCGCGACCGCATCGGCGGGATCAGCGAGAAGATGCTCTCCCAGAATCTCAAGGTGCTGACCCGGGACGGGATCATCGAGCGCGAGGTGGAGCCGTCCAGCCCGCCGCGCGTGTCGTACCGGCTCAGCCCGTTCGGGCAGGAGCTGGCCGGGTCGCTGCAGCAGCTGGTCGACTGGATCGCCGCGAGCATGCCGACGATCCAGGTGTCGCAGCGGCGCTATGACGACGCCGCGGAGGGGGGCGGCGCGGGCTGACCCGCGTCCGCCCCGGCCAGGAGGGCGAGGGCGAGCCGGGTCTCGTTGCGGGCGGCGTCCGGTTCCGGCAGCGACCACTGCTCGGTGACCGAGCGGCGGACGGCGTCCAGCGCGGGCGCGGGCAGGGCGGCGATCGCGGCGGCCAGCCGCACGGCCTCGGGCAGCGCCTCCCCGGGTTCCACCAGGCGGGTGACCAGGCCGATGGCGAGGGCCTCGGCGGCCGGGACGCGGCGCGCGGTGAGCAGGATGTCGAGGGCCCGCGCCTGGCCGACGACGCGGGGCAGCCGTACCGTGCCCGCGTCCATGCACGGCAGGCCGTGGTTCAGGTTGAGCGCGCCGAACTCGGCGGTCGTGGACGCCACCCGCAGGTCGCACCACAGCGCCAGCTCGAACCCGCCGCCGAAGCAGTAGCCCTCGACCGCCGCGACCACCGGCTTGGACGCGGGTGCGCGCGTGACGTTCATGGGCGGCGGGCCGTCCTCGGCGGGGGTGGGGAAGTCGCCCGCCGCCATCGCCTTGAGGTCGTTGCCCGCGCAGAAGGTGCCGCCCGCGCCGGTGAGCACGATGGCGCGGACTCCCTTGTCCCGCTCGGCGGCGGCGATGGCGCGGCCGAGCGCCTCGGCGGCGGGGCCGTCGACGGCGTTGCGCCGTCCGGGCCGGTCCAGGGTGACGATCTGGACGGCGTCGCGGCGCTCGGTGCGGATGGTGCTGCTGGGCATGACGGCCTCCCGGGTCGACTCGAACGGCATTCTAGATAGATCGATCTAGCAAGAACAAGGGCTAGGATTCCGGGCATGGCGACGGACACGCGACGCCGGCTGCTGGAGGCCGCCGCGCAGCTCTTCCGGGAGCAGGGATACGCGGCGACCGGCCTCAAACAGATCACCGCCGCGTCCCAGGCCCCCTGGGGGTCGCTCTACCACTTCTTCCCGGGCGGCAAGGAGCAGCTGGGCGTCGAGGCGGTCGGCCACTCCGGGGAGCGCTACCTGCGGCTGTTCGACCTGGTCTACGAGCGGGCGGAGGGCGGCGAGGGCGTCGCCCGGGCGATCGAGGACTTCTTCCACCTGAGCGTCGACGCGCTGGAGCGGTCGGAGTGGGGCGACGGGTGTCCCATCGCGACCGTGGCGCTGGAGGCGTCCGGCACGAGCGAGCCGCTGCGGCACGCGTGCGCGGAGGTGTTCGCCTCGTGGCGGGAGGCGATCGCGCGGCGGCTGGCCTCCGCCGGGATCGCGCCGGAGCCGGCCGGGGAGCTGGCCACCTACGTGCTGGCCGCGTTCGAGGGCGCGATCGTGCTCAGCCGCGCGGCGCACGACACCGAGCCGCTGAAGGTGACCGCCCGGGTGGTGGCCGGGACGGTCCGCGCGGAGCTCCCCGCGTGAGCAGGCTCACTGTTGTTCATGGAAGGGCTCGGGAGTAGCGTCTTAGACCAAATGTCAATAGGAGCGCCGATGCCCCCTCCCGAGCTCGCCGAACCCGAGAACATCGTCCTGCGCGCCCGCGACGTGCGCTTCGACTGGTCCCGGGTGCCGCTGCACTGGATCCCGGGCGAGCCCGAGGCCACCCACCTGATCAACGTCCTGCACCTGCTGCTGCCCGCGGGCGAGCAGTGGTTCGTCCGCGTGCTCAAGCAGGCCCTCCCGTACGTGCGCGACGAGCGGCTGCGCCAGGACGTGCTCGGCTTCATCGGCCAGGAGGCCGTCCACGCCGCCTCGCACGACGCCGTCCTCGACCACTTCGTCGCCCAGGGCCTGGACGTGCGGCCGTTCGTCCGCCAGATGGACTTCATGTTCGGGAGCCTGCTCGGCGACCGCGACCTCACCGGCGTCCGGGCGCGCGTCTGGCTGAACGAGCGGCTGGCCATCGTCGCCGCCATCGAGCACTTCACCGGCGTCCTCGGCGACTGGATCCTGGGCGCCGAGGCGCTGGACGCGGCGGGCGCCGACCCGATGATGATGGACCTGCTGCGCTGGCACGGCGCCGAGGAGGTCGAGCACCGGCACGTCGCCCACGACCTGTTCATGCACCTGGACGGCTCGTACGCGGCCCGGATCCGCGCCATGGCCGAGACGATCACCATGCTGACGTCCCTGTGGCAGCGCGGGCACCGCTTCCTCATGGCCCGCGACCCGCTCATGGCCGGCCACCCGGTGAAGGGCGGCCTCCGCCACATGTACCGCGCGGGGCGCGCGGGCCTGCTGCCCCAGGGCCGCCTCCTTGGGCGCTCGGTCGGCCGCTACCTCAAACGCTCCTACAGCCCGCTGAACGAGGGCTCCACGTCCAGGGCCCTGGACTACCTCGCGACGTCCCCGGCCGCGCAGGCGGCGCTGCGATGACCGCCATGCCGCCCGACCTGCGCGGCCGCCGCGCCCGCGACCCCTTCTGGGTGACGGTCAGCGCCGTCTTCCGGGGGATCGAGCGGGTGCGGTCCCTGCGCGCGCCGGTGATCCCGAACGTGCCCCCGGTGGACCGGACGCTGCGCCTGGTCGTCCAGGAGGTACGGCCCGAGGCGGACGGCGTGGTGAGCCTGCGGCTCGGCGCCCCCGACGGCCGGGCGCTGCCGCGCTGGCAGCCGGGCTGCCACCTGGACGTTCGGCTCCCGTCCGGGCGGCGCCGCCAGTACTCGCTGTGCGGCGACCCGGCCGACCGCCGCGCGTACCGCGTCGCGGTCCGCATGATCCCCGGCGGCGCCGGCTCGACCGAGATCCACCACGAGCTGCACGAGGGAACGACCCTCACCGTCGAGGGCCCGCGGAACGCCTTCCCGTTCCTGGTCCGCGACCGCTACCTGTTCCTCGCCGGCGGCATCGGCATCACGCCCGTCCTCCCGATGGTGCGGGCAGCCCACCACCTCGGCGCGGACTGGCACCTGGTCTACACGGGCCGGACCCGCGCCTCGCTCCCGTTCCTGGACGAACTCGCCGCGCTCCCCGCGGACCGGATCACCGTCCGTGCCGACGACGAGGTCGGGGTGCCGGACGGCGCCGGGCTGCTGCGCGGGGCGCGGCCCGGCACGGCCGTGTACTGCTGCGGCCCCGCACCGATGATCGACGCCGTGCGGGGGGCGTTCGTCCCGGACGGGAACCGCACCCTCCACTTCGAACGCTTCGCCCCGCCCGCGGTCGTCGACGGCCGCCCGTTCGAGGTCGAGCTGCGCCGCAGCGGGCTCACCCTTCGGATACCCGCCGACCGCTCCGCGCTCGACGTCATCCGCGAGGCCCTGCCGGATGTGCCCTACTCCTGCCGCCAGGGGTTCTGCGGCACCTGCCGCACCCCCCTCCTGGCCGGCGACGCCGACCGCCGGGCCCCCTCCGACCCCGACGACGGCTCGATCCTCATCTGCGTATCACGAGCGAGCGCCGGCCGCCTGACCCTGAACCTGTAGTCCAATGGGGTCATGCGAGTCGCTGTCATCGGGGCCGGGGTCGTGGGGGCCGCGGTCGCGGCCGGGCTGACCCGGCGGGGTGCGGAGGTCGTCCTGCTCGACCGGGACGTGCCGGGGGCCGGGACGACCGCCACCACGATCGCCTGGATCAACTCCAACAACAAGGACCCTGACCACTACTTCGCGTTCAACCACGCGGGCGTCCGGGCGCATCACGCGCTGGCGGCGGGCGGCGGCGACTGGTTCGTCCCCACCGGCAGCCTGGAGGTCGCGGCGAGCGACGAGCACCGCGGGTGGCTCGCGGAGCGGGTCGCCAAGCTGCGGAGTCGCGCCTACCCGGTGCGCTACCTCACGGCGGACGAGGTCCGCGAGCTGGAGCCTGACCTGGTCCGGCCGGACGGGGCCGACTACGCGTTCTTCCCCGAGGAGGCGCACGCCCACCCGATCAGGCTGCTCGCCCGTTTCCTCGGCGAGGCCCGCGACGGCGGCGCCCGCGTCGAGACCGGCGCGGAGGTCCGCGAGATCGCCTCCTCGCCCTCCGGCGTGACGCTCGCGCTCGCCGGCGGCCGCACGCTCACCGCCGACGTCGCGGTGACGTGCGCGGGGCGGTGGACGCAGGAGGTGGCCGCGTCCGCCGGACTGACCGTGCCGATGCTCGACCCGCGCGTGTCCGGCCCGGCCGTCAACGCCTACCTGGGCGTGACCGCCCCCATCCCGGCCCGGCTGTCCCGGCACGTCACCACCGGCCGCCTCAACCTGCGGCCCGACGGCGGCGGGCGGATCATGCTGCACGCGCTCGACCTGGACGCCACGGCCGATCCGGCCGCCGAGCCCGCGCCCGCGATCGGGACGGAGCTGCTCTCCCGGCTCCCGGGCGTCCTGGCACCGGTGCCGGGCGCCCGCCTCGAACGGCTCGTGGTCGGGCAGCGCGCCATGCCCGCCGACGGCCTCACGGTCGCCGGTTTCGCCGACGGCCACGCCCGCGTCTACGTCGTCGCCACGCACAGCGGGATCACCCTCTCCGCCCTGCTCGCGGAGGAGGTGGCGGCCGAGGTGCACGGCGCCGAATCCGCCTGGCTGCGCGCCTACCGGCCGACCCGGTTCGCGGCCGGCGGCGCCGGTCCGGCGTCCGTCCCGCCCCGCTGGCCGGGCGAACAGTGACGCCGGAACTCCTGTGATATGCGAACCTTGTGAGGCTTGCCGCCCACGACCCGCAAGGAGAACGCATCGTGCCGGGCCCGTCGCACCTTGATCATCCGGCCCGTATCGGTCCGTACCGGATCCTGGACCGGCTCGGCGAGGGCGGCATGGGCACGGTGTACCTGGGCGCCGACGACTCCGGCGGCAAGGTCGCCATCAAGGTCATCCGCAAGGAGCACGCGGCCGACCCCCGCTACCGGGCCCGGTTCGAGTCGGAGGTCGCGGCGGCGCAGCGCGTCCGGCCGTTCTGCACCGCCCCGGTCCTGGACGCCGACCCGCGCGCCGACCCGCCCTACCTGGTCACCGAGTTCGTCTCCGGGTCCAGCCTGCAGGAGGCGGCCCCGCTGCGCGGCGCCGACCTGGAGGCGCTGGCCGTCGGGATGGCCTCCGCGCTGACCGCGATCCACGACGCGGGCGTGGTGCACCGCGATCTCAAGCCCGCCAACGTGCTGCTGTCGCCGTACGGGCCGCGGGTGATCGACTTCGGGATCGCGCGGGGCGCGGACGCGACCCGGCTCACCGCCACCGGCGGGCTGGTCGGCACGCCCACGTTCATGTCGCCCGAGCAGCTCAACGGCCGCGACGCCACCCCCGCCTCCGACGTGTTCGCCTGGGGCGCGACGCTCGCGTTCGCCGCCAGCGGCCGGCCCTGCTTCGGCGGGAGCACGCTGCCCGCGATCATCCACCAGATCCTCACGGCCGAGCCCGAACTGCGCGGCCTCGACGGCACGCTCCTGACCGTCGTGCGGGCCGCGCTCGCCAAGGACCCCGCCGGCCGTCCCACCGCGCAGCAGCTCCTCCAGCGCCTGGTCTCCAGCACGCAGCAGCCCGCGACCCAGCCGGGCACCCAGTCGGCGCCGCCTCCGCCGCCGCCGTCCGTCCACGTGCAGCAGCCGCTCCCGCCGCCCGCGATGGGCTCGGACGAGTCCGCCGCCCTGGTCGAGCGGCAGTACCGCCTGGCCGCCGAGGCCGGCGACACGGCGGCCATGTACAACCTGGGCGTCCTGCTGAAGTGGCGCGGCCAGACGGCCGAGGCCGAGTACTGGTACCGCCGGGCCGCCGCGGGGCAGCAGACCTACAACCGCGCCCCGTACCAGACCGCCTACAACCGGCCGGTCGCGTACAACACCCCCGCCCCCACGCACGCCGGCGCGCACGGCTACGCCCAGCCGCGCTACAACAGCGCCGCCGTCTACGCGATCACCTTCGGCGTGCTGGGGATGTTCACCTGCGGCCTTCCGTCGATCCCCGCGATCATCGCCGGCCACATGGGCTGGGTGAAGGTGAAACGCACCGGCGAACGCGGCGCCGGAATGGCCGCGGCCGGGATCGCGCTCGGCTGGATCATGGTGGCCTTCTGGGTCCTGATCGCCATCGGCTGGGCGATCGGCGATGACACTTCGGGTTCGACGCCCTAAAGAAAAAGGGATTGCGTTAACCGGGGAATGATGGCACTGTAGTACCCGTCAGCCCGGAACGGGAATGACAGCGAGACTTCTGAGAGGAGGCCGGCCGTGCGGCGACTACTTTATCGACTGCCCCAGGCGTCATGCGCCCCCGCCGGCCGGTATTATCCCGCCTCCTGAGCTTCGCCGGCCGCGCGGATCGCAGTGACGCCCTACCTCGATCCTTGTCACGCGGCTCTACTCCAACAGGCAGAGAGGCCACTCTCAGGACGTGGATGTTCCGGGTTCGACTCCCGGGAGCCGCACGACGCCCCCGTCGCCCAACAGGCAGAGGCGCCTGCCCGAGGAGCAGGAATGGTGCGGGTTCGAATCCCGCCGGGGGTACGCGGTAGAAATCCCAGCCGAACGAGGGGCGGCGCCGACGCTGGAGAGTCGGGGCTGGCTGTAACCCAGTCGCCTAGCGCTGAGTGGGTTCGAATCCCACCCGCCCCACCCATTATTTCCTTTCCGCATGCCATTTCTGGAAAGGAAAGACCCGGTCCCTGCCGCTGTTCATGGGAAAGGGCGGCGGCCGGTCAGGGACGAGCCGCCGGGCGAGCGCCGTAGGCCGGGACTCGGAGACGCGGCCTCGCCCCGCTTGACCACGACCGGTCAGGGCGCCGGTTGCGGGCGGCGGATGCGGGACGCTGACCCCGGAGGGCGGGCACGGGGGAGGTCCAGGTGCGGGACGAGGACGGCGACGGCCGCTTCGCGGACGCGGAGCCGCCGGGCGACGGCGTGTCGATCATCGTGGTGACGTACCGCAGCGCGCGGCACGTCGAGGCGTGCGTGGCCGCGCTGCGCCGCGCCGCCCGGGACGGCGCCGCCGAACTGATCATCGTGGACAACGACTCCCCGGACGACACCGCCGAACTCGCCCGTACCGTGGCGCCGGACGCCCGGGTGGTCGACAGCGGCCGGAACGGCGGGTTCGCCCACGGCTGCCACGAGGGCGTGGCCAGGGCCCGCGGCCAGTGGCTGGTCTTCGTCAACCCCGACGCGGTCCCCGCCCCCGGCAGCATCGAGGCCCTCCTGGACTGCGCCCACGCCGAGCCGCAGGCCGGGATCGTGGGCGGCCGCTGCATCGCCCCGGACGGCACGACCGACCCGCGCAGCTGGTGGGGACGTCCGGACCTGTGGTCGGCGTTCTGCTTCGCGACCCTGCTCAGCTCGCTGTTCCCCGGCAACCGGCTGTTCGACCCGGAGGCGCCGCGGCCGTGGTCGAGCGACGTCCAGCAGGTGCCCGTGGTCACCGGCGGGTTCATGCTGGTGTCCAAACGGGTGTGGGAGGAGACCGGCGGTTTCGACCGGTCGTTCTTCATGTACGGCGAGGACGCCGACCTGTGCCTGCGCGCGGCCGGTCTGGGCTACACGCCCACGGTGACGGGCCGCGCGACGTTCCGGCACGAGGTGGGCGCGTCGTCGAGCGGCGCCGCCAAGCTCGTCATGCTCTTCACCGGCAAGGCGACCGTGATGCGCCGTCACGTCGGCAAGGGCGCGGTGCGGCTGCTCCTGACGGGCGTCTTCCTGCGCGCCGCGCTCAGCCGCGTCGTCAGCGCCCGCCCCGGCCGCCAGGGCAGACCCACCGCCAAGGGCGCGGACTGGCGCGAACTATGGAAACGACGCCGCGACTGGTCCAAAGGCTGGCCCGCCCAGTGACCCCCCGGCCCGCCACCAGGTCATGCTCGGCTGCTGTTGTCGCGTTGCCAGGTGGTCGGGGTGGCGTGGCGGGCTCGGTGGCGGGCTATGAGGGCCACGGTGAGGAACAGGGCGATGTGCGGGGTGAGCCAGGGGGCGCGGCGGGCTATGGCGGCCAGGTCGGCGACGCCGGTGCGGGCGGAGCCGCCGGGCTGGTCTGGGGCGGCGCTTTCGAGTTGGTCGGTGCCGGCGGCGGCGCGTTCGCGGCGGCGGAGCAGGTCGGCGAGGGTGCGGGGCGGGTGGACGACGACGCGCGCGCCGTTCGCGATGGCGCGTTCGTGGGGGGCGAAGGCGAGGGAGGCGGCGAGGTCGTCGGCCATGACCTGGGGGAGTGCGGCGATGCGGGTGTGGCCTTCGGCGGTGACGCCGATGACGCCGCGTCCGAAGAGGCCGCGGCGGATTTCGGGCAGGCGCGTCCACACGGCGTAGTAGGCGCGGACCGTCCAGGGGCGGCCGGTCATGTTCAGGGCGCGGGACGGGGCGGCGGCCAGGATGCCGGGGCGGTCGAGGGCGGCGGCGAGGGCGTGGACGTCGGCGGTGCGCAGTTCGACGTCGGCGTCCACGTAGAGGCGGGGGAAGCCGCGGGCGGCGGTGTCGCCGAGGCGGAGCGCGGCGGCCTTGGACGCCTCGGGTGTCTCGACGACCCGGACCGCGTCGCCGAATGAGGCGGCGATGTCCGCGGTGGCGTCGGTGCAGCCGTTGGGGACGACGACGATGTCGAGGTCGCCGGGCCGGGCCGATTCCAGCAGGCCCCGCAGCAGCCGGCCGATGACCTTGGCCTCGTCGTGTGCGGGGATCACGATGCTCACCACAAGTGGCGAGTATGGACCAGGAGGGAGATCCATGGGCGTCCGGATCGAGCCAAGCGCCGATGTCGACGAGAGCGCGGTGATCGGGGACGGCACGGCGGTGTGGCATCTGGCGCAGGTGCGCGAGAACGCGGTCCTGGGCCGCGACTGCATCGTGAGCCGGGGCGCGTACGTCGGGCCGGGGGTGCGGATCGGGGACGCGGTCAAGCTGCAGAACCACGCGCTGGTGTACGAGCCGGCGGTGCTGGAGGACGGGGTGTTCATCGGCCCCGCCGCGGTCCTGACCAACGACCTGTATCCGCGTTCGGTGGACGTGGACGGGAAGTTGAAGCGGCCGGCGGACTGGGACGCGCTCGGCGTGACGGTGCGGGAGGGGGCCTCGGTGGGGGCGCGGGCCGTGGTGGTGGCGGGGGTGACGGTCGGTCGGTGGGCGCTGGTCGCGGCGGGCGCGGTGGTGGCGCGGGACGTGCCGGACTTCGCGCTGGTCGCCGGGACCCCGGCGCGCCGGATCCGGTGGGTGGGGCGGGCCGGGGTGCCGCTGGAGGACGCGGGCGGCGGCCGGTGGCGGTGCCCGCGGACCGGTGAGGATTACGTGGAGGCGGCCGCCGGATGTTTGGATCTTGCGCCGCGCTGACCCCCTAGGCCACCACCGGCCAGACCCTCTTCTTTCGGCGGGGGCCGCGCTTATAGTCGAGACGCTTTCGGTACGGGGTTGTTTTTCGGAGCTCGGTATTCGGGGCGGGGCCGGTCCTTATTCGGGTTTCCGGTGGTCCTGCTCGCGGTGGGGTCGCTAGGGGGCGCGCAGTGAGGGCACGATCGTCATGAACGCGGCCCCCATTCGGGTGCGGGCCAGTCTGCTGATGGTGTTCGCCCTGGTAGCAGGGTGTCTGGCGGCGCTGGCGACGCCCGCGGTGCGGGCCGCGGCGGGGCCGTGCGACGCGGGCGGCAATCCGGTGGCGTGCGAGAATTCGAAGCCGGGTTCGCCTCCTTCGGAATGGGAAAAGGCGTCCGGAGGCGGCCAGACGATCGAGGGTTTCACGACCTCGTTCAGCGTGAACGTGGGGCAGACCGTCCAGTTCAAAATCAGGACGCCGGCCACCGGTTACTCGATCGGCATTTACCGGATGGGTTATTACGGTGGTAATGGTGCGCGTAAGATCGCGCAGCTGGCACCGTCGGCGGCGCTGCCGCAGCCGCAGCCCGCGTGCCTGACCGACGACGCGTCCGGGCTGGTCGACTGCGGCAACTGGGGGGTGTCGGCGAGCTGGCCGGTGCCGGCCACGGCGGTGTCGGGGATCTACTTCGCGCATCTGGTCCGGACGGACGGCGAGGGCGACGACAACCACGTGGTGTTCGTGGTCCGCGACGACGCGAGCCGGTCGGACATGGTGTTCAAGACCTCCGACACGACGTGGCAGGCGTACAACAAGTGGGGCGGCAACAGCCTGTACGCGGGGGACAGCACGGCGGCGTCCGGGCGCGCGGTGAAGGTGAGCTACAACCGGCCGTTCGGGACGCGGGAGGACACCCCGTGGGGGCGTGACTTCGTGTTCGCCAACGAGTACCCGATGGTGCGGTTCCTGGAGGCCAACGGCTACGACGTGAGCTATATCGGCGGCGTGGACGCCGACGCGCGCGGGCAGCTCATCAGGAACCACCGGATGTTCCTGTCGGTGGGGCACGACGAGTACTGGTCGGGTGCGGAGCGCGCGCACGTGGAGGCGGCCCGGGACGCGGGCGTGCACCTGGCGTTCTTCAGCGGCAACGAGGTGTACTGGAAGACGCGCTGGGAGAACGGCGCGGGCGCGTCGGGGGCGTCGCACCGGACGCTGGTGGTCTACAAGGAGACCCGCGCCAACGCCAAGATCGATCCGTCGCAGGAGTGGACGGGGACGTGGCGGGATCCCCGGTTCAGCCCGCCCTACGACGGCGGCCGGCCGGAGAACGGCCTGACCGGGACGATCTTCACGGTGAACTGCTGCGGGGTGGCGCTGAAGGTGCCGGCGGCGGACGGGAAGATGCGGTTCTGGCGGGGCACGGCCGTGGCCGGGCAGCCGGCGGGGTCGACGATGACGCTGGTCGACCAGACGGTCGGGTACGAGTGGGACGAGGACCTCGACAACGGGGCGCGGCCCGCGGGCCTGTTCCGGATGTCGTCGACGACGGCGGAGGTGCCGGAGAAGCTCGTCGACTACGGGTCGGAGGTGGCGCCGGGCACGGCGACGCACTCGCTGACGATGTACCGGGCGCCGAGCGGGGCGCTGGTGTTCGGCGGCGGCACGGTGCAGTGGTCGTGGGGGCTGGACGCGGTGCACGACGGCCCGTCGGACGCGCCGACGTCCCCCGATCCGAACGTGCGGCAGGCGACGGTGAACCTGTTCGCCGACATGGGCGTGCAGCCGCTGACGTTGCAGAGCGGGCTGGTCAGGGCGTCGGCGTCGGCCGACCGGACGCCGCCGGTGTCGTCGGTCACCTCGCCGGCGCCGGGCACGGACGTGGTGAACGGCCGCACCCTGACGATCTCCGGTACGGCGTCGGACGTGGGCGGCGGCCAGGTCGGGGGCGTGGAGGTCTCGACCGACGGCGGGACGACGTGGCGGGCGGCGAAGGGCCGGGCGAACTGGACCTACGCGTGGGACGCCGCCGGCAACGGCCCGGTGACGATCAAGACGCGGGCGGTCGACGACAGCGGCAACATCGAGACGCCCGGTGCCGGGACGACGTTCGACGTGGCGTGCCCGTGCCGGCTGTTCGGTGATTCGGCGGTGCCGTCGCGGCCGTCCGACAGCGACACCACGGCGACCGAGCTCGGGGTGAAGTTCAGGGCGGCCTCGAACGGCTGGATCACCGGCATCCGCTTCTACAAGGGCCAGGGCAACACCGGGACGCACACCGGCACCCTGTGGGACAAGGACGGCAACCGGCTGTCGTCCACGACGTTCGTGGACGAGACGGGGTCGGGCTGGCAGACGGCGTCGTTCCCCACACCCGTCCAGGTGCAGGCGGGCACGACCTACGTCGCGTCCTACTTCGCGCCCAACGGCCGGTACGCGGCCGATCCCGCCTACTTCGCCCTGAAGGAGCACAGCGTTCCGCCGTTGACGGGGCTCAAGGCGGACACGCCGGGCGGCAACGGCGTCTACCGCTCCGGCTACTCGGGGTTCCCCACGTCCACGTTCAACGGCGGCAACTACTACGTGGACGTCACGTTCGTCACGGTGAAGCCGCCGGACACGATGAAGCCCACCATCGTGGACAACACGCCCTACGCGGGCTCGTCGAGCGTGAAGACCTCGACCAGGCCGGCGGTGACGTTCAGCGAGCCGATCCGGCAGGGGACGCCGCAGTTCACCCTGAGGAACGGCACGACCGCGATCCCGGGCACGGCGAGCCTGGACGACTCCAGGACGGTCCTCACCTTCACGCCCTCCTCACCGCTGCCCGCCTCCACCAGGCTCACGGCCTCGGTCGCCGGGGCGAGCGACGACGCGGGCAACACGATGGAGGGCTTCGGCTACTCCTTCACGACGGCGAAGCCCGCGCCCGTCCCGGGGCAGTGCCCGTGCAGCATCTGGCCGGACGACACGACCCCGGCGGTGGAGGGCGTCGCCGACGCGAACGAGATCGAGCTGGGCGTGCGCTTCACCGCCGACCGCGACGGGTTCGTCAACGGCGTTCGCTTCTACAAGGGCCGCAACAATGACGGCCCCCACATCGGCACCCTCTGGAGCAAGACCGGGGGGCAGCTCGCCACGGCGACGTTCTCGAACGAGTCGACCCTGGGCTGGCAGGAGGTCACCTTCTCCACGCCCGTCCAGGTGCAGGCGGGGGAGACGTACGTCGCCTCGTACCACACGACCAAGGGCTGGTACTCGGCCACGTATGGCGGGCTCGGCGGCGCCGTGGACAACCCGCCGCTCCAGGCCCTCGCCAACGGGAACGGCGGCGGGAACGGCGTCTACAAGTACGGCCCGCGGGGTTTCCCCAACCAGTCGTACGGCGCGACGAACTATTGGGTCGACGTCGTGTTCACGCCCCCGCCGGACACCACGCCCCCGACCGTGTCCAAGGGCAGCCCCTCGAACGAGGCCACCAGCGTCCCGACCGGGGCCAAGGTCAAGGTGACCTTCAACGAGCCGGTGCGCTCCGGAACGCCCGTATTCACCCTGGCCGGGCCCAGCGGTCAGGAGGTCGCGGGCACCGCGGTCCTGGACGCGACCGGGCGGACGCTGACGTTCACCCCGTCCACCGGCCTCGCCGCCGCCACCCGCTATACGGCCAGGGTCAGCGGTGCCAGGGACGTGGCGGGCAACGTGATGGCGGGCACCACGCAATGGTCGTTCACGACGTCGGGGGCGTGCCCGTGCACTCTCTTCCCCAGCGACGCCGTGCCCACGACCGTAGCCGACAGCGACACCCGGGCCATCGAGGTGGGCGTCAAGTTCACCGCCGACCGGGCCGGATGGGTCTCCGGCATCCGCTTCTACAAGGGGCCCGGGAACACGGGCACGCACGTGGGAAGCCTCTGGACCCACGACGGCATCCGCAAGGCGCAGGGGACGTTCACCAACGAGACGGCGTCGGGCTGGCAGACCCTCACGTTCTCGGCCCCGGTCGCCGTCGCCGCAGGGGCGACCTATGTCGCCTCGTACCACGCGCCCAACGGCCACTACTCGGCCGACGGAGGCTACTTCACCTCCGCCTACGACAACGCCCCCTTGCACGGCCTCGCCACCGGCACCACGCCCGGAGGGAACGGCGTCTACACCTACACCTCCACCTCGCGCTTCCCCAGCAGCACGTGGGGCGGGGCGAACTACTGGGTGGACGCCGTCTTCACCGACGCCGACCCGGGGGACACCACCAAACCCACCGTGGACGCCATCGACCCCGCGAACGGGGCCACCAGCGCGCCGCGCGCAGCACGTCCCTCGGTGACGTTCGACGAACCCGTGCAGGGCGGCACCGTGCAGTTCACCCTGACAGGACCCGGCGGCGCCCAGGTGGACGGGTCGGTGAGCTACGACCCCGACACGCGCACCGCCACGTTCACGCCCGCGGCCCCACTCGCCTGGACGACCCGGTACACCGCCACCGTCCAGGGAGCCAAGGACCTCGCGGGCAACACGATGACCGGCACGCGCACCTGGTCGTTCACCACCGCCAGGCAGACCACGCCCGGCCAGTGCCCCTGCTCCATCTGGCCCGACGAGGCGACGCCGCAGATAGCGAGCGTGGACGACGCGGGCTCGGTGGAGCTGGGGCTGAAGTTCCGCGCCGACTCCAACGGCTGGGTCACCGGCGTCCGCTTCTACAAGGGCGCCCAGAACACCGGCACGCACACCGGCAGCCTGTGGGACAGGGACGGCAACCGCCTGGCCACGGCGACCTTCACCAACGAATCGGCCTCCGGCTGGCAGGAGGTCCGCTTCGCCACCCCCGTCCAGGTGACGGCCGGGACGACCTACGTCGTGTCCTACCTCGCCCCCGACGGCCACTACTCGGCCAGCGTCGGCGCCTTCCAGAACCAGGGCGTCGACGCGCCCCCGCTCCACGCCCTGCGGTCGGGAGAGGACGGCCCCAACGGCGTCTACCGCTACGGCTCCGGGGGCTTCCCGTCCACCGCGTCCACCTCCAACTACTGGGTCGACGCCATCTTCACCACCACGGCACCGTGAGGAGCTTTCCTTGTCCACGACCATCGGGGTAGAGGCCATCGGCCTGGCGGTGATCGGCGCCGGGTACTGGGGGCCCAATCTGGTCCGGACCGCCCAGGCCACTCCGGCGCTGCGCCTGGAGTGGCTGTGCGATCTGAACGAGGAACGTGCGCGGGGCGTGCTCGGCCCGTACACGACCGTGCGGGCCACGGCGTCGTACCAGGACGTCCTGGACGACCCCGCCGTCAAGGCCGTCGCCATAGCGACCCCCGCCGCGACGCACTTCGACCTGGTGCGCGCGGCGCTGGAGGCCGGAAAGCACGTCCTGGTGGAGAAGCCCCTCACGCCCACCGTGCACGAGAGCGCCAAGCTGGTCGAGCTCGCCGAGCGGGCCGGGCTGGTGCTGATGTGCGACCACACCTACTGCTACACCCCGGCCGTCCGGAAGATCCGCGAGCTGATCCACGGCGGCGAGATCGGCGACATCCAGTTCGTGGACTCGGTGCGCATCAACCTCGGCCTGGTCCAGCCCGACGTGGACGTGCTGTGGGACCTGGCCCCGCACGACCTGTCGATCCTGGACCACGTGCTGCCCGGCGGCGTCACGGTCGAGGCGGTGGCCGCGCACGGCGCCGACCCGATCGACGCCGGGCGGCTGTGCATGGCGCACCTGTCGGTGTGGCTGTCGACCGGGGTGATGGCGCACGTCCACGTGAACTGGCTCAGCCCCACCAAGATCCGCACGACGGTGATCGGCGGGTCGCGGCGCACGATCGTGTGGGACGACCTCAACCCCGTCCAGCGGATCGCGGTGTACGACCGGGGCGTCGACCTGGCCCCGGCGGGCTCGCTCGACCCGGCCGAGCGGCACCAGGCGCTGATCAGCTACCGGGTCGGCGACGTCCTCGTTCCGGCGCTGCCCGAGCGGGAGGCGCTGCGGGAGGTGATGGCCGAGTTCGCGGCGGCGATCGCCGAGGGGCGCCCGGCCCGCACCGACGGCCGCGCGGGCCTGCGCGTGGTCGCCCAGCTGGCCGCCGCCAGCCGCAGCGCCGCGTCCGGCGGCCGCCCCGTCCGCCTCACCGAGCGCACCAAGGAGAACGCATGATCGCAGGATCCCGCTGCCTGGTCACCGGCGGTGCCGGCACGATCGGCTCCACCATCGTCGACCAGCTCGTCGAGGCGGGCGCCGCCGAGGTTGTCGTGCTCGACACCTTCACCCGCGGCCGGCGCGCCAACCTGGCCGCCGCCGTGGCCGAGGCCGGCGACCGGGTCCGGGTGGTGGAGGGCGACATCCGCGACCGCGCGCTGGTGCGGGCGCTGATGGACGGCGTGGACGTGCTCTTCCACCAGGCCGCGATCCGGATCACCCAGTGCGCGCAGGAGCCGAGGCTGGCCCTGGAGGTGCTGGTCGACGGCACCTACGAGGTCATCGAGGCGGCGGCGGACCACCGCGTGCGCAAGGTCGTGGCGGCCTCGTCGGCGTCGGTGTACGGGACGGCGACCGCGTTCCCCACCCCCGAGGACCAGCACCCCTACGACAACGACACCTTCTACGGGGCGGCGAAGGCGTTCAACGAGGGCATGCTGCGCAGCTTCCACGCCATGCGCGGCCTGGACTACGTGGCGCTGCGCTACTTCAACGTGTACGGGCCGCGCATGGACGTCCACGGCCTCTACACCGAGGTCCTGATCCGCTGGATGGACCGGATCGCCGCCGGGGAACCGCCGCTGATCCTCGGCGACGGCCTGCAGACCATGGACTTCGTCTTCACCGAGGACATCGCCCGCGCCAACCTGCTGGCCGCCGAGTCCGACGCCACCGACGCGGTGTTCAACATCGGCTGCGGTGTGGAGACGAGCCTGCGCGAGCTGGCCGAGGCGCTGCTGCGCACCATGGACGCCGCGGACCTCGGCCTGGAGTTCGGCCCGCCCCGCGCGGTGAACGGGGTGGAGCGGCGGCTGGCCGACATCTCCGCCGCCCGCGAGCGCCTCGGCTGGAAGCCGCGGATCGGGCTGGAGGAGGGGCTGCGGCGCCTGGTCGACTGGTGGCGCGCCGAGCGCGCCGCCGGGGACCCGGGGGCGCCGTGATCGTCTACTTCGCCGGGACGGCCTACGACGGCGTCGCGGGCACGGACCGGCAGCTGGCCGACCGGCTCGCCGCGCTGGAACCCGTCCTGTACGTCGATCCGCCCATCTCGCTCGTGACGCCGCTGCTGCGCCCGCACCTGGCCGGTTCCCTGGACGGCCCGCCGCTGCGCAGGCAGGCCCGCGGCCTGTGGCGGCTGATCCCGCGCGTACTGCCGGGCGCGTACCGGCCCGGCGTGCACCACGCCAGCGCCGCGCTGGTGCGCCGCGCCGTCCGCCGGGCGGCGCGGCGGCTCGGCGGCCGGGTCACGGCCGTCGTCATCGCCACCTACGACGCCGGGCTGCTCGGCGCCGTGCCGGGCGCCCGGACCGTCTTCTACGCCACCGACGACCTGGTCGCCGGGGCGGACCTGATCGGGCTGCCGAGGCGGCGGCTGGAGGCGGCCCGCGACCGGCTCCTGACGGGCGCGGACGCGGTCGTGGCCGTCTCGCCGCACCTTCAGGACGACTTCCGCGCGCGCGGCACGGACGCCGCGATGATCCCGACCGGCTGCGCCCCCGGCGCCTACGACGGCATCGACGACGCCCCCTGGCCGCCCGGCCTGGAGGACTTCGGCCGCGACCGGCCCGCCGCCGGGTTCGTCGGGCACATCAACGCCCGGATCGACATGGACGTCCTGGAGGGCGTGGCGGCGGCCGGGCATCCGCTGCTGCTGGTGGGGCCGCACGACCCGTCCCACGAACCGGCCCGGTTCCGGGCCCTGACCGCCCGCCCGAACGTCCGCTGGACGGGCCGCAGGAGCTTCGCCGAACTGCCGTCCCACATGCGCGTCATCAAGGTCGGGCTGACCCCGTACGCGCGCAGCGCCTTCAACGACGCCAGCTTCCCCATCAAGACCTTCGACTACCTGGCCGCCGGACGCGCCGTGGTCGCCTCCGAGCTGCCGTCCACCCGCTGGCTGCGCGACCGCGACCCCGAGGGCGCGGAGCTGATCAGGGCGGAGGCCGGCGCGGCCGGGTTCGTCCGGGCGGTCGGCGAGGAGCTGGCGGCCGAGGCCCCGGCCGGGACGGCCGCGCGGCGGCGCCGGTTCGCCGAGCGGCACGACTGGACCCATCGCGCCCGGGATCTGGCCCGGGTGCTCGACATTCCCGCCGGAAGCGCACGAGAGGAGGTGCCCGCGCCGTGATCCCCGTGATCCCTGTGATCAAGCCGGTACTGGGCGAGGAGGAGGCCGCCGCGGTGGCCGAGGTGGTGCGGTCGGGCTGGGTGGCCCAGGGGCCGCGGGTCGCCGAGTTCGAGACCGCGTTCGCCGCCAGGGTCGCCGCGGGCCACGGCGTGGCGACGTCCTCGTGCACGACGGCGCTGCACCTGGCGCTGCTGCTGGCGGGCGTGGGGCCGGGCGACGAGGTGGTCGTGCCGTCGCTGTCGTTCATCGCCACCGCCAACGTCGTCCGGCACGCGGGCGCCGAGGTGGTCTTCGCCGACGTGGACCCGGTCACGGGCAACGTCACCGGCAAGACCGTCGAGGTGGCGCTGACCGGCCGCACCCGCGCGGTGATCGCCGTCGACCAGGGCGGGGTGCCGGTCGACCTGGAGGAGATCCGCACGCTGTGCGATCCGCGCGGGATCACGGTGGTCGAGGACGCCGCGTGCGCCGCCGGGTCGGTCTACCGCGACCGGCCGGTCGGGGCGGCGGCGGAACTGGCGGCGTGGTCGTTCCATCCGCGCAAGCTGCTGACCACCGGCGAGGGCGGCATGCTGACCCTCCCCGACGGGGAAAGGGCGAAGCGGGCGCGGCGGCTGCGCGAGCACGGGATGAGCGTGAGCGCCGCCGAGCGGCACGCCAGCGATCGGGTGGTCATCGAGGAGTACGGCGAGACCGGCTTCAACTACCGGATGACCGACCTGCAGGCCGCGATCGGGCTGGTCCAGCTGGGCAGGCTGGACGCGATCATCGGCCGCCGGCGCGCGCTGGCCGCCCGCTACCAGCGGCTGCTGGCGGAGATCCCCGGCATCGCGTGCGTGCGGGATCCGGGCCTGGGCCGGACCAACTACCAGTCGTTCTGGATCGTCCTGCCGGACGACTTCCCGGTGGGCCGCGACGACCTGCTGCGCCGGATGCTGACGGCGGGCGTGTCGGCCCGGCGCGGGATCATGGCGGCGCACCGCGAGCCCGCCTACGCCGACGTGCGCGGGCGGCGCACCGCCGACCTGCCGGTCACCGACCGGTTCGCCGAGCGCTCGCTCATCCTGCCGCTGTTCCACGAGATGACCGCGTCCCAGCAGGACCGGGTGGTCGAGACGATCACGGCGGCCGCCTCATGACCGAGCGAAGCGAGGGCATGAGGCGGTTCTTGCCGGGGGGTGTGGGGGGTCGTCCCCCCACGAGGGAGACAGCATGAGCGGGGAGCTGAACATCCTGGTGTATCCGCACGACATGCGGATCGGCGGGAGCCAGCTGAACGCGATCGAGCTGGCCGCCGCCATGCGCGGGCTGGGCCACCGGGCCGCGATCATCAGCGAGCCGGGCCCGCTGGTGGAGCGGGTCCGGGAGGAGGGCCTGGAGCACTTCACGCTCGATCCGGGCCGCCGCCGGCCCGCGCCGTCCACCGTGCGGCGGCTCCGGGCGCTGGTCGCCGAGCGCGGGTTCGACGTCGTGCACGGCTACGAGTGGCCGCCCGGCCTGGAGGCCTTCCACGCGGTGCGGAACCGCCGGGACGCCGCCGCCGTGTGCACCGTGATGTCGATGGCGGTCGCGCCGTTCCTCCCGCCGACGCTGCCGCTGGTGGTCGGGACCGAGCAGATCAAGCAGGACGTGCTCGCCCGGCGCGGGCGCAGGCCCGGCGCCGTCCACCTGATCGAGCCGCCGGTGGACGTGGCCGCCAACGCGCCCGGCCACCCGGCCGAGGAGTTCCGCAGGCGGTTCGAGCTGGAGCCCGGACCGATCGACGTGGTGGTGGTGAGCAGGCTCGCGGCCGAGCTGAAGCTGGAGGGCCTGCTCACGGCCGTGGACGTGGCGGGGCGGCTGGCCGCCGAGACCGGGCTGCGGCTGGTGGTCGTCGGGGACGGCCCGTGCCGCGATCGGGTCGAGGCCCGCGCCGCCGAGGCCAACGCCCGCGCGGGCCGGCGCGCCGTGGTCCTCACCGGGCAGCTGGACGATCCGCGCCCCGCGTACGCGTCGGCGTCGATCGCGCTGGGCATGGGCGGGTCGGCGCTGCGCGCGATGGCGTTCGCCAAGCCGCTGGTCGTGCAGGGCGAGCGCGGGTTCTTCGAGCCGCTGACGCCCGAGTCGGCCGGGATGTTCCTGGAGCAGGGCTGGTACGGCATCGGCGGCGAGGGCGCCGACCGGCTCGAGACGATCCTGCGCACCCTGGCCGGGGATGCCGCGCGCCGCCGCGAGTTGGGGGAGTTCGGGCGGCGGCTGGTGGTCGAGCGGTTCAGCCTGGACGGGGCGGCGCGCGTCCAGGAGCGCATCTACCGCGACGCCCTCGACGCCGCCCGTACCGGAGCGGGCGCGCTGGCCGTGCGGCGGGACGCGGCGAGCACGGTGGGCCGCGTCCTGGCGTACAAGGTCGAGCGCCGTGCCCGCCGCCTGCGCGGCGCGGTCGCCCTGGACGACTTCAACGCAGTCGCCTCCAAGGGCGCGGCCGCGCGGAGCAGCCCGCGGTGAAGCGCTGGACGAACCCCCTGAAACGGCTGGCCGTGGGGGAGGACGGGACGCTCTTCGGCAGGGCGTCGCGCGCCCTGGGCTGGAGCCTGGTCAACACGGCGGCGGGACGGCTGGGGACGCTCGCCATCGGGATCGCGCTGGCCCGGATCCTCGGGCCGACCGAGTTCGGGGTGTTCGCGGTCGCGCTGGTGGCGCTGCTGGCCGTGCTCAGCTTCAACGAGCTGGGCGTCAGCCTGGCGATCGTCCGCTGGCCCGGCGACCCGCGCGCGATCGCGCCGACGGTCGCGACGCTCTCGCTGGTGTCGAGCTGCGCGGTGTACGCGGGCTGCTTTCTGGCGGCGCCCGCGTTCGCGTCCGCGATGGGCGCGCCCTCCGCGACCGGGGTGATCCGGCTGCTCACCCTCAACGTCGTGATCAACGGGCTGGTGGCGGTGCCCGCCGCGCTGCTGCAGCGCGGGTTCCGCCAGGACCGCAAGATGCTGGCCGACCAGGTGAACAACTGGGGCGGCGCGGCCGTGTCGATCGCGCTCGCCGCCGCCGGGACGGGCGCGATGAGCCTGGCGGTGGGACGGCTGGCGGGCGCCGCGGCCTCGGCCGTGCTGCTGGTGCGGGCGTCCCCGGAGCCGCTGCGGTTCGGGTTCGACCCGGCCGCGGCGCGGAGGCTGCTGCGCTTCGGGCTGCCGCTGGCCGGGTCGAGCGCGGTGGTGTTCGCGGTCGGCGGCGTGGACCAGCTCATCGTGGGGCACGTGCTCGGCCCGACCGCGCTGGGCTTCTACGTCCTGGCGTTCAACCTGTCGAACTGGCCGGTCGCGATGTTCTCCCAGCCGGTCCGCAGCGTCGCGCCCGCCGCGTTCGCCCGCATCCAGCACGATCCGCCCGCGCTGCGCCGCGCGTTCCTGTCCACGGCGGGGCTGCTGGCCGGGCTCACGCTGCCGGTCTGCCTGCTGCTGGCGGGCGCGGCCGAACCGCTGGTCCGGCTGGTGTACGGGACGTCCTGGGAGCCGGCCGCGGCGGCGCTGCTGTGGCTGGCGGTCCTCGGCGGGCTGCGGATCATGTTCGAGCTGTTCTACGACTACTTCGTGGTGCTGGCCCGCTCCCGCGCCGTGTTCGCCGTGCAGGCGGTGTGGCTGGCCGTCCTCGTCCCGGCGCTGGTCGCGGGTGCCCGCCTGGACGGGATCGCCGGGGTCGCCGTCGCGCACGTGCTCGTCGCGGCGCTGGTCGTGCTGCCGCTGTACCTGTGGGAGCTGCGCCGCGCGGGCGTCCCCCCGGCGCGGGTGCTGGGACGCACCGCCCTCCCGGCGCTGCTGGCGGCGGCGGTCGGGCTCGCCGCCTGGGCCGCGCACACCGCGATCGACCTCGACGTACTGGCGCTGGCGGTCGCGGGGACCGCGGCGGCGGCCGCGTTCGCCCTGCTGTTCCGCCCGATGCGGGACGCCCTGCGCGCGCTCCGCGCCATCGACGGGCGCGCCGACGACCCCGAAGAAGACCGGACGACACTGGAGGCGGCCGATGCCGGAACCGGATGACCTGATCATCGTCGGCGCGGGCGGCCTCGGCCGCGAGGTCGCGCAGGCGGTGACCGCGCTGCCCGCCTGGCGGCTGCTGGGCTTCGCCGACGACGACTTCGACAGGCGCGGCACCGCCGTCGACGGCGTGCCCGTCCTCGGCGACGCGGAGGAGACCGCCAAGGCGCACGCGACCGCGCGGCTGGCGGTGTGCACCGCGAGCCCGCGCGACCCGTCGGTGCGGCGGCGGATCGTGCGGCGGCTGGGACTGCCCGCGCGGCGCTACGCCACGCTCGTCCACCCGGCGGCGTGGGTGTCGCCGTCCTCGCGCGTCGGCCCGGGGTCGGTGGTGCTGGCGCAGACCGTGCTGACCGCGTCGGTCCGGGTCGGCGCCCATGTCGCGATCATGCCGCACGTCACGCTGACGCACGACGACCAGGTCGAGGACTTCGTGACGATCGCGTCCGGGGTGCGGCTGGGCGGCGGCGTGCGGGTCGGGTTCGGCGCGTACCTGGGCGCGGGCGCGCTGGTCCGGGAGGGCGTCTCGATCGGCGCGGGCGCGCTGGTCGGGATGGGGTCGGTCGTGCTGCGCGACGTGCCGCCGGGAGAGGTGTGGGCCGGTTCGCCCGCCCGCCTGCTGCGCCCCGCGACGAAGGAGAAACGGAAGGAGGGACAGTGATGGCCGAGGTGCCGTTCGTCGACCTGGCCGCCGCGCACGCCGAGGTGGAACGTGAGGTGCTGGACGGCTTCCAGCGCGTCCTGGCCTCCACCGCGTTCGTGCAGGGCGATGACGTGCGGGAGTTCGAGGAGGAGTACGCGCGGTTCACCGGCGCCGGGCACTGCGTCGGCGTCGCCAACGGCACCGACGCCCTCGAACTGGCCCTGCGCGCCCTCGGCACCGGCCCCGGCGCCGAGGTCGTGCTGCCCGCCAACACCTTCGTCGCCACCGCCGAGGCCGTGGTCCGGGCGGGCGCCCGCCCGGTCCTGGTCGACGCCGAGCCCGGCGACCTGCTGATCGACCCGGAGCGGGCGGCCGCGGCGGTCGGGCCGTCCACCGCGGCGATCGTCCCCGTGCACCTGTACGGGCGGCTCGTCCCGATGGACCCGCTGCTGGACCTCGGCCCGCCCGTCCTGGAGGACGCCGCCCAGTCGCAGGGCGCCCTCCACGACGGCCAGGGCCTGTTCGGCGCCGTCGCCGCCACCAGCTTCTACCCGGGCAAGAACCTCGGCGCCTACGGCGACGCGGGCGCGGTCGTCACCGGCTCGGCCGAGCTGGCCAGGACGGTGCGGCTGCTGCGCGACCACGGCAGCGAGCGCAAGTACCGGCACGAGATCGTCGGCTTCAACTCGCGGCTGGACACCCTCCAGGCGGTCGTCCTGCGGGCCAAGCTGCGCCGCCTGGCCCGGTGGAACGACCTGCGCCGCGCCGCCGCCGCCCGCTACGCCGAGCTGCTCGACGGCGTCCCGGGCCTGGTCCTGCCCTCGCCGCCCGGGACGGGTCCGGGCGGCGGGCAGGAACACGTGTGGCACCTGTACGTCGTCCGCGTCCCCGCGCGCGACGAGGTGGCCGGCCGGCTCGGCGACATGGGGGTGCGCTGCGGCGTGCACTATCCCGTCCCCGTCCACCTGCAGCGGGCGTTCCGGTACCTGGGCCACGGCCCCGGCGACTTCCCGGTGGCCGAGCGCGCCGCCGGGGAGATCCTGTCGCTGCCGATGTTCCCGCAGATCACCGCGGCGCAGCAGGAGCGGGTCGCGGCCGCCCTCCACAAGATCCTCGGCTGACCGCCGCATCCCTGGAAGGGAGCCCGATGGCCCTGTCGAGAACGGCCCCCGTGCTGGCGGCCGTCGCGTGCCTGGCCGCCACGGCGTGCTCGGGCGCCGGCGACGATCGTGCGGGGGAGCGCAAGAGCGCCCGCTCCCCGCAGGTCCCGCCGTCCGCGACGCCCAGCGCCGCGCCCACCGCGTCGGTGCCGGTGCCGCCCCTCCAGCTCAAGAGCCCCGCGCCGGTCGGCGGCGAGGGCTCCCGCGTCACCTGGCCGACCCTCGGCACCGTCGGCGTCCCGCGCGGCAAGAAGCTGCGCCGCAGCGGGCCCATCACGGTCCGGCGGAACGGGGCGGTCATCGACGGCCTGCGGGTCTCCACCGAGATCAACGTGGAGGCCGACAACGTCACCATCCGCAACACCCAGGTCGTCGGCGCCGGGCAGTGGGCGATCATCCAGCGGAAGGGCCGGTCCGGGCTGCGGGTGGAGAACTCCGAGATCAACGGGGACGGCCGGACCAAGGTGCAGTACGGCATCGTCAACCACGGCGGCATGATCACCGCCCGCCGGGTGCACGTCCACACCGTCTCCAACGGCATCAACACCGACCACGGGCTCGTCGAGGACTCGGTGGTGGACGGCCTGAAGGAGTTCCCCGGCGACCACGTGACCGCCGTCCAGTCCAACTCGGGGCCCGCACCCGGGCTGTCGCTGGTCGTCCGCAACAACGTGCTGCTGAACCCGGTCGCGCAGACCTCGGCGGTCTCGATCTACCAGGACTTCGGGCGGGCGCACGACGTCACCGTGGTCGGCAACCTGCTCGGCGGGGGCGGCTACGCGCTGTACGGCGGCAAGGGGAAGTTCGGGCGCTCGTCCAACATCAGGGTCATGCGGAACGCCTTCACGCGGCGGCACTTCAAGAAGGGCGGGTTCTACGGGCCGGTCACCGCGTTCGAGCGGTCCGGGCGCGGCAACGTGTGGCGCGACAACGTGTGGCACGACACCGGCAAGCCCGTGAAACCCTGAGCCGGCCCTTCAGGCCGCGGCGCCGGGACGGGTGAGCCGCCACAGCGCGCCCGTGCAGCCCAGGCACAGGAACGTCAGGTTCGCCGCCATCGGGAAGCTGAAGGCGTCGAACGTCGCGAACGAGGCCACCGCCACCGCCATCGACGCCGCGAAGCACTGCGCCAGGTGCCGGGTGACCGGATCGGCGCTCGCCTTGCGGGCCTTGCGCGCCAGCACCCATCCCGTGACCAGCACCGTCAGCATCGCGGCGAGCCCGAGCAGCCCGGTCTCCACCAGCGTGAGCAGGTACTGGTTGTCGAGGATGCGGTAGGTCTGCGGGAGGTAGGTGCCGAAGCCCTGCCCGAACCAGGGCCGCTCCGCCACCGCCTCCCCGATCACCGCGTAGTCGTTGGTGCGGGTGACGGTGCTGGAGTCGCTGCCGATCGAGGACACCAGGCTGGTCAGCGTGCCGATCAGGCCGGGCACCACCGCGCGCAGCGCCACCGACAGCAGCCCGACCGCCAGCAGCGCCCACACCCGCCACATCGCGGGCCAGATCGGCAGCACCACCAGCCCGACGACGACCATGCCCAGCACCGCCGACCGGGACACCGTCATCGGCAGCACCACCATGATCAGCCCGACCGGCAGCCAGGCCCGGAACCGCTTGCCCTCCTCGGAGTGGATCGCGCCGTGCAGCGCCAGGGGCAGCAGCATCGCCAGCACCACGCCGAACTCGATCGGGTGGGTGGCCGTGGCCATCGGCCGGTTGAACTCCTCGCGCTGCAGGAGCGAGGTGTAGGACGTGCTGGTGCTCAGCCCCGGGAACGCCAGGTGCCCGGCCAGGTCGAACCCGGTGAAGAACTGCACGGCGCCCAGGACGGCGATGAACCCGCCGCCCGCCACCAGCCTGCGCCGCACCGCCTCCAGCCGGTCCAGGGACGGGATCCCGTCGGCGGCCAGCAGCGCCACGCCGATCCAGCCCAGCATCAGGATCAGCCCGCGGTCGGCGCCGTTGGCCTCCAGCCCGGGGAGCGAGCGGCCCATCGCGGCGGCGTAGGCGGCCAGGATCGAGCAGCCGAACAGCACCACCACCGAGCGGACCGGCTGCGGGCCGCGGATCGGCGTGGTCCGCGCGGTGATCATCGAGCTGAGGTACCAGCCCAGGCAGAGCACCGCCATGATCCCCGCCGGGGTCCCGGCGGCGCCCAGCGGGCCCACGACGAACCGGGCGGGCACCACGGTCAGCATGACCACGAAGACGCTGAGGACGGTGACCGCGTCCACCCGTCCGAGCGGCCGCGGGGCCTCCGGCGCCGGCGCGGCGGGTGTCGAGAGGAGGCCCATCGGAGCCCTGGTCAGTCTCTCGACCTGCGGACGAGCCCGGCGCCCGCGCTCTCGCCGTTGGCGGACCCGGTGAGATCCGGCAACGTGACACCGTTGGGCTTCTCCGGGGCCGGGTCCGGCGCCGGCGCGGGTTCCGGGTCCGGGGCACGGCCGCGCCTGCGCCGCTCCGACAGCACCTCGGCGAACAGCGGCACCGCCACCGTGAGCGCCAGCCCCACGAACAGGGCCATCACCAGGACGCGCAGCTTGCCGGTCGCGGCGAGGGCCGCCTTCGGGCTGGCGGTGACCACGCTCGCCTTGATCTGGGCGCGTTCGGTCACGCCCTCCTCGACCTGGATCTGCGTCAGCCGCCGCGGGATCTCGGCGACCAGCGCGTCCAGCGTCGCCTTGGTGACCCGCGGGTCGTCGCCGGAGACGTCCACGGCGAGCACCGGGCCGGTGGAGTCCTGCGCGACGCCGATCTCGTAGGCGGCCGTCAGCCCCCGGCCGCGCAGTCCGGCGGCGGTCCGGTCGTCCATCATCTCCCGGCCCACCACCTCGGCGGTGACGGTGAGGGAGCTGTCGAACACCAGCCACGGGTTCCCGCCCGCCTGCCTGGCCTGGAACGGCGAGGCCAGGAACACCAGGTTGGCCCTGGCCTCGTAGGTCCAGGGCGTCACCGTCGCCGCGGCGCCGACGCCGCCCAGCGCCAGCAGCAGCAGGGGCACGGTCAGCTTCCACCTCCTCAGCAGGATGCCTATCCAGTCGAGCAGATCCACCCGTCCCCCTCGGTGCCCCCGCCGCCCCCGGCGGGGCCGTCGATCACCATCGTGCGGACCGGCCGCGGCCCCGTCACCCCTCTGGCCACACCTGGCGAGGTTCGACCGCCGCCGCGGGCCCCGTGCCACGATGGCGGGGACCGACGGGGCGGGAGCGGGCTGTGACGATCCGGCATTTCGGGGGAGCGCTGCGGCGCCATCCGGTGGTGACGCTGGCGGCGGTCACGCTGACGCTGCTGCTGGCCCTGCACGTCAAGACGGCCCGTCCCGACTACGAGGTGCGCTCGGCCATCACGCTGCTGTCGCCGCGCGCCCCGTTCCCCCGCAACGCCTACGCGGGCTTCACGCCCGCGCTGGTGACCAACGCCGAGATCTCCGCGCGCACGATGGGGTCGGAGGCCGGGCGGCGGCAGGTCCGCGCCGCCGGGGGCACCGCCTCCTACCAGGTGCTGCTGGCCAACCGGGGCAACATGGAACAGCCCATCCATGATCAGCCGCACCTCACCGTGACGGCGGTCGCGTCCACCGCCGAGGACGCCCGGCGCACCCACGCCGCCGTGCTGGAGGTGATGTGGCGGCAGCTGCTGGACCGGCAGCGGGTCCAGGGCGCGCTGCCCGGCTCGCTGATCTCCTGGCAGGTGACGGCCGGGAGCGGGCGGCCGGTGCCGGTGACGGGCCGGCCGTCGCGGCGGCTGCTGGCGATCGGCCTGCTGGGCGCGGTGCTGACGCTGTACGCGGCGGTCGCCGCCGACCGCCGGCGCGTCACCGTGGCCTCGCGCCCGGCGGCCGCCCGCGCCTGAGGAGGCGGGACGCGGCGCCGCGCAGCGCCTCGCCCGCGGCCGCCCCCGCGACCAGCGCCACGAAGGTGAAGTTGGTGGTGAAGTAGCGCGGCCCGAGCCGCAGCGGCTCCTGGATCACCCGGTAGAGCCATTCGAGGCCGTGCCGCTGCCACCACTCGGGCGCCCGCCGCACCTCCCCGGCCAGCACGTCGAACGTCCCCCCCGACGCCGTGCGCGACGCACGCGCCCGTCCGCGCCGCCCAGTCCCGGATGAACAGCTCCTTCATCGGCGAGGAGACGCCGATGAAGAGCAGGTCGGTGCGGGCCTCGCGGATGGAGTCGGCGATCTCGGGCGCCTCCGCCGAGGAGAAGTAGCCGTGCCGGGACCCGGCGATGACCAGCGCGGGGAAGCGCCGCCGGACCTCCGCCAGCGTGCGCTCCAGCACGTCGGGGCGGGCGCCGAAGAAGAACACCCGGTCGCCGCGCCGCTCGGCCTCCGGCAGCAGCGCCAGCATCAGATCGATCCCGGCGACCCGTTCGGGCAGCGGCTCGCGCAGCAGCCTGGACGCCCACACCACCGACTGGCCGTCGGCCAGGACCAGGTCGCAGCCCAGCACGGCGCGGCGCAGCCCGTCGTTCTGGCGCAGCCGGACGATCTTGGCGGCGTTCAGCACCCCGATGGTCAGGGGCGTCCGCTGCTCGACGGCCTTGACACAGGCGGCGACCGTCTCGTCGATGCTCAGCGGGTCCAGCCAGACCCCGAGGAAGTGCCGCCTGGACGGCGCGGGACGTGCGCCGCCGTACCGTCCGGTGTGCTGCTCGCGCTTCATGCGTGGTCCTCCAGCCAGGAATACAGCAGCCAGCCGAGCTCGTAGGGGCGGCACTCGCGGTCGACCGCGCCGGGCGGGAACGCCCGGTCCAGCGCGGCGGCCCGCCACCCGGGGCGCAGCAGGGTGGTGGCGGCGCGCGCGCCGCGCACCGCCTTGCGCGGGTCGCGGCGCGCGACCTTGCGCCAGGTCATGACCGGGTCGCCGGGCATCAGCGGCTCGCCGGTCTCGGGCGGCGCGGCCAGCCAGCCGACGCCGCGGGCGATCGCGCCGAGGTGGTCGGCGCCGCCGGCCTCGGCCAGGTCGAGCAGCGCCATGGGCGCCATCGCGTGCTGGTGCACGCTGTAGACGGGGTAGCCCTCGACGACGCCGCCGGTGCGGGCGTCGTAGTGCCACCACCACTGGCCGCCGGGGCCCTGCGCGGCGCAGATCGCCGCGGCGACCCGGTCGGCCGCCGCGACGGCCTCGCCGTCACCGAGCCGGGCCAGTGCCTGGACGGGGTACACCTGGTCGGCGAAGCAGCCGACGTGCGCGCGGTAGCGGGGGACCAGGCCGCGCCCGCCGACCTCGTGGGTGTACAGGGCGCGGCCGCGCAGGCCGTCCAGGAGGCGGCGGCGGGACCGTTCGAGGTGCTCGGCGGCCGGGTCGGCGCCGGCGTCGCGGGCGGCGGCGAGGGCGGACGCGACCCAGGCCGCGTCGACGGTGTAGACGGCGCCGCGCCCGGGACGGTCGGCGGCGGCGAGGCGCCGCAGCGCCTGCGGCAGCCCGTCGTGGCCGGTCTCGGCCGCGGCCCAGGCCACCAGCGCGATGTCACCGAGCGAGGTGACCGCGTCCGGGCCGGTGGCGGCGAGCCGGGGCAGCAGCGTCCCGGTCAGCTCGGCCGCCGACTGGCCGCCCAGCGCGGCCCGCTGCTCGTCCGGCGGCAGCAGCCGCGCGCCGAGCGCCACGATCGCCGCGTACCGCAGGCTGCGCCCGGCCGGGACGGCGCGGTGCCGCGTCGCATCGCCGCTGGCGGTCGGGCCTTCGGGCTCGCCGCGCATTGTGAACACGAACGGGCCCGACTGGTTGTGGCGCATCCGGGGCAGCCCCCGCACCGCCTGGCCGAGCAGCCCGGCGATCACGTCGCGGGCGGCGCCGTCGGCGGCGCCCAGCCTGCGCAGCCGGGCCGGGTCCGTTACCGGCGCGGCGGGCCGGGACGCGTCGGCGGGCGGGGACGCGTCGGCGGGACCGGCGGTCATGCCCGCCTCACCGCGATCAGCGACTTGGTCAGCCCGGCGACCCGCTCGGACAGGATCAGCGAGCCGGGGAAGTAGGCCCGCATCTCGGTGCGGCTCAGCAGCTCCACCTCCAGCACCGCGCGCAGCGCCTCCGCGCGGTCGGCGGGCGGGGTGTGCACCAGCGGCCAGTGCCGCGCCACGGTGACCTTCGCGGGCGGCGGCAGGAACTGCATCCCCGGGCACACCCAGTGCGGCTCGACGGGGAAGTAGCGGTAGGGCGTCTGCACCCAGTGCCGGTCGGCGAGGCGGTGCACGGCGTCGGCGAACATGCGGCGCCGGGCGTGCCCGCCGACGTGCTCCACCACCGAGTTGGAGACCACCAGGTCGTAGCCGCCGGCCAGGATCTCCGGCGGCAGCTCGCAGGCGTCGGCGTGGTCGGCGCGCAGCCAGGCGGGCGGGTCCTCGGGCGGTTTCTCCAGGTTGACCAGGTGCACCCGGGCCGGGCGGACCGGTGCCCGCCGCCAGGACTCGGCGGTCCCGCCCAGATCGATGACCGACATCTCCCCGAGATCGGGAAAGGCGGCGAGCAGCCGGTCCCAGCGGCGCGCGCGGTAACGCGCGCCGAGGGAACCCGGCGCGTCCACGAAACGATGACGCAATGCGTGCAGTCGGCTCAACGCATCTCCCCGAACCCGTTTCCCCGTCGTCGGCCCCAATATTGCGTCCGCGTTCCTCGGAAAAGCCACCGAGTAAAGTGGCCTACCCCGGCCAGCCGCGAAAGTGAACAAAATGTGCCCATAACGGCAGCACCAAAAGTGCATCGCCCGATGAACGGGCTCGGAATTGTCGCACGCCGAATCCGGATGATCACTGCGGCCAAAGCTGGCCAGGTCCTTGGCTGGCCAATTCAGGCCGTGCCGGGAGGGCCGCCCGGCGGCGCCGGCGTCAGGAGAGCGGGGCGGGCGAGAACGCGCCGGACAGCAGCATCCGCGGCGCCCCGGAGCCGTCGGCGGGCACCGTCCAGACGTCCGTCGACGCGCCGCGCAGCCGCCCGTAGGCCAGCGTCCGGTCGTCGGTCCAGACCACCTGGTCGTCCACCGACTCCCGCTCGGCCAGGGCGGTCTCCTTCATGTCGCGCAGCCGCAGGACGTGCAGCCGCCAGGGCCGGGCCGGGTCGCCGGTGGCCTTCTTGAACGCCAGCCGGGTGCCGTCCGGGGACAGCGACGGGCACTCCAGGTCGGTGCGCTTCGTCCACATGGCCTGGGTGCTGACGCGGCCCTCCACCAGATAGGTCGTGCCCTTGGTCTTGGCGGTGGCGTAGAAGCGGTCGTCGTCGCGGGTGAAGGTGACGCCCCAGTAGTTGAGGTCGACGCCGGTGTCGGGCCGCCCGTCCCGGAGCAGGGTGAATCGCTCCAGGTCAGGGATGACGTCGCCGGTGCGGGTGTCGAGGATTCCGGTCCGGGTGGACAGGTCCTTCCCGGCGTAGGAGTGGCCGCTGACGAAGACCGTCCAGGAGATCATCCGGCCGCTGGGGGACACCTGGGCCCGGCTCGGCGTGCCCGGGACCGGGATCCTGCGGGTGGGGCGCAGCGCGGCGTCCAGGGCGATCGCGTACGCCTGCGGGTGGGCCGAGCGCTCGACCGTCAGGCACACGCCCGTGCCGCCCCTGGCGTGCACGCGGACGCAGGACAGGCCGCTGACCGCGCGGGCGCCGCCGGGCGCCGCGAGCGGCACCCCGGCCAGCCTGCCCGACTGCGGGCCGGGGACGGCGTTGCGGAACAGCAGCTTGCCGGGCCTGTCGAGGCCGCCGAGCGCGCCGAGGCCGCCGCCGGCCGGGCCCTGCCCGCCGCGCGTCTCCGGGCCGCTCCCGGAGCCGTCGCCGCCCGCCAGCACCACCGCTCCCGCGGCCACCGCGGCGACCGCCGCCGCGGCGCCGGCCGCGACGGCCCGCGAACGCGGACGCGGCGTCACCGGATCCGGCCCATGTCCCGGTCCATGCCCCGATCCGTGAAGGTGTCGCACATAGGCGCAAGGTTAAGTGCGTGATCCGGTGCCGCCCTTTATTCGTCCGAATCCGGCCAGTCGAATGGCCGGTGACCACGGAAATCGCGCCGCGGCCACGTCCGGCCCCCGTACATTACCTTCCTTTTACCTGTCCCGACTGGCAACTTAACCCTGCGGTCAATGTTCTTTCTGGCAACGGAGAGGGTGACGGGGGATGGCCGGGTGAGCGTCATCGATCATGCTTCCACGGGGGTCCGGCCCGGCCGGAGAAGACGGGCGGCGGGGGTGGACGCCTGGGTTTCACGCTATGTTCGCCTCGCCATTGCCGTGGATTTCTGCTGCGCCCTCACGGCCGGGCTGGCCGGTTTCGTGTTCCGTTTCGGCGAGCACTCCCTGACCCCCCGGCCGGACGCGGTGCTGGCCGCCGGGCTGCCGCTGCTGTGGGTCGGGTGGGCCGCCGCGGCCCGCGCCTACGACGCCCGCTTCTTCGGGATCGGGTCCGACGAGTACCGGCGGGTCCTCACCGCGGGCGTCAGCCTGACCGCCGCGGTCGCCATCGCCTCGTACGCCACCAAGGCCGAGGTCGCGCGCGGCTACGTCGTCATCGCGTTACCGCTGGTCACGCTGCTGACCCTGGTCGCGCGGTACCACCTGCGCAAGCGGCTGCACCGGCGGCGGGGGAGGGGGGAGTGCCTGCGCCGGGTCGTGGCGGCCGGGCATCGCGAGGCGGTGGCCGAACTGGTCCGCGAGTTCGGGCGCGCCCCGTACCACGGCATGCAGATCGTGGCCGCCTGCGTCCCGGCCGACGGCGGCCCGGACATGCTCGGGACGGTCCCCGTGGAGGGCGGTCTCGACGAGGTCGCCGACGTCGTCGGACGGACCGGCGCCGACACCGTCGCGGTGCTGGCCTGTCCCGAGCTGGCCGGGGTGGAGCTGCGGCGGCTGGCCTGGCGGCTGGAGGAGAGCGAGACCGAACTGCTGGTCGCCTCGGCGCTGCTGGACATCGCCGGGCCCCGCACCACGATCCGCCCGGCCGCCGGGCTGCCGCTGCTGCACGTGGACCATCCCGAGCTGGCCGGGCTGCGGCGGCTGCTCAAGGGCGTGTTCGACCGGACGGTGGCGGGCCTGGCGCTGATCCTGCTGAGCCCGCTGTGGGCGGTGATGGCGCTGCTCATCCGGGCCGACGACCCGGGTCCGGCGCTCTACGCGCAGGAGCGGATCGGCCGGGACGGCCGCCGCTTCCGGATGCTGAAGTTCCGCACGATGGTCGTCGGCGCCGACCGCCGCCGCGACGTGCTGTCGGCCGCCGGGGGCCGCAACGGCCTGCTGTTCAAGTTGCGCGACGATCCCCGCATCACCCGGCTGGGCGCCCGGCTGCGCCGCTTCTCGCTGGACGAGCTGCCGCAGCTGGTGAACGTGCTGCGCGGCGAGATGTCGCTGGTGGGCCCGCGCCCGCCGCTGCCCGCCGAGGTGGACCGGTACGGCGAGGACGTGCACCGGCGCCTGGCGGTCAAGCCCGGCATGACCGGCCTGTGGCAGGTCAGCGGGCGCTCGGACCTGTCCTGGGACGAGTCGGTCCGGCTGGACCTGCGCTACATCGAGAACTGGTCGCTCACCCTCGACACCCAGATCCTCTGGAAGACCATCGCCGCCGTGGTGCGCGGCTCGGGCGCCTACTGACCGGCCGCCCCCTGAATCCCGCCCCGATCCGGAACGGAACCCTCATGATCATCTTGCATGTGCTCGGCGCGCGTCCCAACTTCGTCAAGGCGGCTCCGGTCATCGAGGCGCTGCGGGCCGGAGGGGTCGGGCAGGCGGTCGTCCACACCGGCCAGCACTACGACGAGCGGATGTCGGAGATCTTCTTCCGCGAGCTGGGGCTGCCCGAGCCGGACGTGAACCTCGGCGTGGGGTCGGGGAGCCACGCCGCGCAGACGGCCGCACTCATGACGGGCCTCGAAGGGGAGCTCCTGCGCCGCGCGCCGGACCTGGTCGTGGTGTACGGCGACGTGAACTCGACGATCGCCGCCGCGCTGGTCGCGGCCAAGCTGCACATCCCGGTCGCGCATGTGGAGGCCGGCCTGCGCAGCTTCGACATGACCATGCCCGAGGAGGTCAACCGGCGCCTGACCGACCAGCTGTCGGACCTGTGCCTGGTCACCAGCCCCGAGGCGATCGGCCACCTGGCCGCAGAGGGCATCGGCGTCCAGCGGTCGCACTTCGTGGGCAACCCGATGATCGACACCCTGCTGAAGAACCTGGACGCCTTCGACACCGCCAAGGTCCGCGCCGAGCACTCCCTGCCCGGCCGGTACGTGCTGGCCACCCTGCACCGCCCCCGCCAACGTCGACTCCCCCGAGACGGCCGCGGCGCTGGTCGAGCACCTGCACGGGGTCGCCGACCTGGCCGAGGTCGTCATCCCGGTGCACCCCCGCGGCCGCGCCACCCTGCTGGCCGCCGGCCTGGACGACCACCCCGGCGTGCACGTCCTGGAGCCCCTGGGCTACATCGACTTCATCGCCGCGGTCCGGGGCGCGGCCGCGGTCGTGACCGACTCGGGCGGACTCCAGGAGGAGACCACCATCCTGGGCGTGCCGTGCCTGACCGTCCGGCCCAACACCGAGCGGCCGATCACCATCACCCACGGCACCAACCGCCTCGTCACTTTCGAGGACCTGGTCCCCCAGACCCGCAAGGCCCTCGACACCGAACACGCCACCGCCCGCAAGCCACCGCTGTGGGACGGCCACGCCGGAGAACGCATAGCCGACGTGATCCGCCACTGGAAGAAGGCGAAGTAGCCATGGACATGGATCTGGTGGTCATCGGGCTCGGTTACGTCGGGCTGCCGCTGGTACGGGAGGCCGCCCAGGCCGGACTGCGGGTGGGCGGCCTGGACCGCGACCCCCGCGTCGTCGAAGGACTCAAGGCCGGGCGCTCGCACATCGACGACGTGGACGACGCCCAGGTGAGCGACATGCTCACCGCGGGCTTCACCCCCACCCTGGACGAGGCGGTCCTGGACGACGCCCGCTCCATCGTCATCTGCGTCCCCACCCCGCTCTCGGAGGAAGGGGGCCCCGACCTGGCCGCCGTGCGCGGCGCCGCCACCACCATCGCCGCCCACCTGCAACCGGGCACGCTGGTCGTCCTGGAATCGACCACCTACCCCGGCACCACCGACGAAGTCCTGCGCCCCCTCCTGGAAGAAGGCTCCGGCCTCAAGGCCGGCACCGACTTCCACCTGGCCTTCTCACCCGAGCGCATCGACCCCGGCAACCCCGTCTACGGCGTCGCCAACACCCCCAAGATCGTCGGCGGCCTCACCGAAGCCTGCGCCACCGCCGCCGCCGCCCTCTACGGCAAATTCGTCGACCAGGTCGTCCAGGCCAAAGGCACCCGCGAGGCCGAGATGGCCAAACTCCTGGAGAACACCTACCGCCACGTCAACATCGCCCTGGTCAACGAGATGGCCGTCTTCTGCCACGAACTCGGCATCGACCTGTGGGACGCCATCGACTGCGCCGCCACCAAACCCTTCGGCTTCCAAGCCTTCCGCCCCGGACCCGGCGTCGGCGGCCACTGCATCCCCATCGACCCCAACTACCTCTCCTACAAGGTCCGCTCCCTGGGCTACCCCTTCCGCTTCGTCGAACTCGCCCAAGAGATCAACGACCGCATGCCCCGCTACATCGTGGAGCGCGCCCAGCAACTCCTCAACAACCAAGGCCGCGCCCTCAAAGACGCCAACGTCCTCCTCCTCGGCGTCACCTACAAAGCCGACATCGCCGACCAACGCGAATCCCCCGCCCGCCCCATCGCCCGCCGCCTCACCCGCCTGGGCGCCCACCTCACCTACCACGACCCCTACGTCACCACCTGGCACGTCGACGACACCCCCATCCCCACCGCAGGCACCGACCTGCCCGCCGCACTCGAAGCCGCCGACCTGGTCCTGCTCCTCACCGGCCACGCCGACTACGACCCGGAGACGCTCGCCGCGCACGCCACGCTCCTCTTCGACGCCCGGGGCCACACCCGCGCCGCCGTCCGCCCCACCATCGAGACACTGTGAGAACGTCGGGGATGACGACCCGCTGAGCGAGTAGGAAGGCTCCCGCCGCCCATGCCGACGCCCCGCACCGGCCCGTCCTGGCTGGCCGACGCCGTCCTGTACCAGATCTATCCGCAGAGCTTCGCCGACTCCGATGGTGACGGGATCGGCGACTTCAACGGCGTCATCGAACGGCTCGACCATCTGTCCTGGCTCGGCGTGAACACGATCTGGCTCAACCCGTGCTTCGTGTCGCCGTTCCGCGACGCCGGGTACGACGTGTCCGACTACTTCCGCGTCGCTCCCCGCTACGGCACCGGCGACGACCTGGCGCGCCTGGTCGAGGCTGCCCGCGGCCACGGCATCAGGGTGCTGCTCGATCTGGTGGCGGGGCACACCTCCGACGAGCACCCGTGGTTCCGGGCGTCCGCGGACGACCCGTCCGACCACCGCTACATCTGGGCGGCCGCCGACGGCTCCCACCCGCCCGGTTTCGTCCCCTCACCCGGGACGCGGCCCGGCGCGTACCTGCCGAACTTCTTCGAATCCCAGCCCGCGCTCAACTTCGGCTACGCCCGCACCGACCCGGACCAGCCGTGGCGGCAGCCGGTCGACGCCGACGGCCCGCGCGCCAACCGCGCCGCCCTCCGCGACATCATGGACCACTGGCTGGGGCTGGGCCTGTCCGGTTTCCGGGTCGACATGGCCTCGTCCCTGGTCAAGGACGACCCCGGCATGCGCGAGACGACCCGGCTGTGGACGGAGCTGCGGGCCTGGCTCGACCGCGCCCACCCCGACGCTGCGCTGCTCGCGGAGTGGGGCGACCCGGCGGTGTCGGTCCCGGCGGGCTTCCACGCCGACTTCTTCCTCCAGTTCGGCGGCCCCACCGACGGCCTGCCCATGCGGTCGCTGTGGAACAACCACGAGGGCACCGTGCTCGACCACTGGGACCCGGCCGACTGCTTCTTCGACGCGGGCGGCAACGGCTCCCCGCGCCCGTTCGTCGAGGCATGGCGGCACGCCACCGCGGCGATCGGCGGCGCGGGGCACATCTCGCTGCCCACGTCCAACCACGACTTCGCGCGGCTGGCCTGCGGCGCCCGCACCCCGGAGCAACTGCCCGCCGCGTTCGCGCTCCAGCTCACCTGGCCGACGCTGCCCGCCATCTACTACGGCGACGAGATCGGCATGCGCTACATCCCCGGGCTGCCCGACACCGAGGGCAGCGTGCTCGGGCCGCGCTACAACCGCGCGGGCTCCCGGACGCCCATGCAGTGGGACGGCGGCCCGAACGCCGGCTTCTCCACCGCGCCCGCCGACCGGCTCTACCTGCCCGTCGACCCGGACCCGTCCCGTCCCACCGTCGCTGGCCAGCGCGCCGATCCCGGGTCGCTGCTGCATCTGGTGCGGCGCCTGATCGCGCTGCGCGCCTCGTCCCCGGAACTGCGCGGCGAGGGCGCGACCGAGATCCTGCACGACGGCTTCCCGTTCACTTACGTGCGTGGCGGCCGCTTCCTCGTCGTCGTCAACCCGCGCCGCGAGCCCGCCTCGACCCCCGCCCCACCCGGCCTCGCCGCCGCGCGCGCCGTCGAAGGCTCCGGTGTCACGCTCACCGCGGACTCGATCACCTCGGACGGCTTCGCGTACGGGATCTACGAGCTGCCCCGGCCGGCCTGAGGGAGAACGAATGATCACCCTTGACGGGTTGACCAAACGGTACGGCGAGACGGCCGAGCCCGGTGCCTGGCGGGGCATGATTTCCTTGATGAGCTCGTCCCCGTCCTCCTCGGCCCAAGCGGCCCGCGTTCGTCTGGGGGCCAGGCTGCGGGAGCTGCGCGCCGGCACCGGGCTGACCGGCCGCGCGTTCGCGGCGCGTGCGGGCTGGCGGTCGGCGGCGAACGTCACGAAGATCGAGAAAGGGCAGTACGCGATCACGGCCGACACGGTGCGGCTGTGGTGCCGGGTCACCGGCGCGTCGCTGGAGCTGACGGCTGAACTGCTCGCCGAGCAGGCGAACGTGGCGGACGCCTGGGCGACGCACATGGAGTTGAACCGGGGCGGCCTGAAGGCCCGGCAGGAGCGGCTGCGCGGCATCTACTGGCAGGTGGCGGTGCAGCGCGTCTACCAGACGCGTGTAGTCCCCGGCCTGCTGCAAACAGCGGACATGATCTCCTTCTTGCTCGACCGGGTGCGGATCGACCAGCACATCGAGATCGACGACGTCGCTGAAGCCGTTGCCGCGCGCCTCGCCCGTCAGGAGTGCCTGAAGCGCCCGGACGCCCGGTGGCTGTTCATCCTGGAGGAGGACGTCCTGTGGTATCGGCCGGGGCCGCTGGAGACCCACCAGGGCCAGTTGTCGCACCTGCTGGAGGTGATGCGGCGCCCCACGGTGTTCCTCGGCATCATCCCCCGTGGCATCGACAGGCGCGGCGTCATCACCGGCGAGTCGTTCACGATGGACGACGCGAGCCTCGTTTCGGTCGAGCTGACCTCGGGGCACCTGAACATCACCGCCCCGCCGGAGGTGCGCCTCTACCTGGAGATGTGGGCACGCTTGGAGTCCATCGCCGTCTACGGGAACCAGGCACGGGCTTTGATCCTCGATGCGCTCAGGGCGGTTGACGCCCTGGACGACGGCGGGTGAAAGTCTCGGAGAATGGTTCGTTGTCCGCCCTCAGGAGTTGAGGATGACCGACCCCCGCTTCGTCCGCCTCGATTTCGCCGGAGGCGACGACAAGTCCGACCGAGAGCACTGCCCGGCGGTGTTCGTCGATCCGTTGACTGGAGACTTCCTGTTCCAGGGCCGCGTGATCACCGACCCGGCCGTGCTGGAAATGCTCGGCGAGCACGCCGTACTCGCCTCCGACGAGAGCGTCGTATGGCTCCCGGCCCGTATGCGTCAGGTCATCCTCGACGCGCTCACCGAGTACGAGCAGGGCAGACAGGGGCACGGCTCCCCGGACTTCGAACAGATGCTGGCGGGTGCCCGCCGGTCGGCGATCCACCTGGAGCTGCGCGACTTCTACGGCCCAAGCGAGGACTTCAACGCTTGGCAGGCCGGAGGCCCGACACGGGTTTCGGACGACGGCGGCCGATGGGACCGGCTGATCGGAGGAGCGGTATCGCGGGGCGTCACGGTACGCCGGGTTCGGATCATCTCCCGCCCGCCATCGGCGTACTCGCGATGGCTGCACCTGGTGACTGACGAGAACATCGCGGCCGGGGAGGACGTCCGCTGGCTGTGGCGGCCGGACGCGCTGGGCCTGCTCCTGCCGCACAGCGACCTGTGGATGTTCGATCAGCGGCTCGTCGCGTTCAACCACAACGACGGTGAGGGCAAGCACGTGCCCGGCTACACCTACGTGACCGACCCGCGCGAAATCCCTCCGATCGTCGCGGCCGTCGAGATGGCGTGGGAGCGTGCGACGCCGCACGAGAAGTTCGACATCGACGACTGAGCACCGGCTACCAACCCTTACCAACTTTCTGGCCTTCGAGGGCCGCGGCGAGCCAGTGTCAGGGGACACGACCACCAGCCCTCCGGAGGCTCCCTTGCCGTCCTTCGACCGGCCCCGAGAGTCCGACACCAAGACCATCACCGACCCGCACCGGGCCGGAAGGTGGGGGCGTCATGATTGTGCTTGAGGACTTCGAGGTGTCGCGGGTGGACGCCTTCTTCAAGAAGGTCACCACCCACATCCCGCCGTCGGGCGACATGATGGCGATGGTCATCACGCACTTGTTGCCGGAGCGGCCCGCGTTCCTGCGAGCGGTCGCCAGGACGGCCGGCATCGCGGCGGTGCTGCCCAAGCCCAAATCGATCGACGCCGGGGCGCTGCGGGAGATCTCCGGGCTGATGCCGGTGGAGGAACTGGACCGGGCCGCGTTCACCGACCCCGGCCATGCCCTCAGCGTGCTGGAGGGCCGGGCTGCGAGGCGCGACGTGGTCTTGCTGGACGTCGGCGGGTACTTCGCGCCCACCTTGGTGCACCTGTGCTCGCGGTTCTCGGGACGGATCGCGGGGGTGGTGGAGGACACCGAGAACGGCCACCAGCGGTACGCGGCCCTGGGCAAGGTGCCGTGCCCGGTGTTCAGCGTCGCCCGCTCCCCGCTCAAGGACCCCGAGGACTACCTGGTCGGGCAGTCGGTGACCTTCTCCGCGGAGGCCCTGATCCGCTCCCGTGGGGACATCCTCCAGGGCCGCCCCGCCACCGTGATCGGGTACGGCAAGCTCGGCCGGTCGGTCGCGGCGATGCTGCACGCCAAACACGTCGCCGTCACCGTCTACGACTCCGACCCCGTCCGGCGCACCCAGGCACTCAGCCAGGGCTACCGAACCGCGCCCAGCCTCGCCCAAGCGCTGGCCAGGGCCGGACTGATCGTGTGCGCCACGGGGAACCTGGCGCTCAAGGAGGACGACTTCGCGATTGTCGCCAACGGCGCTTACATCGCGAGCGTCACCAGCTCCGACGACGAGCTGGAGCTGGACGCCCTCGACGGTCTGTACGCGCGGACCCCGGCCGGGGACCACATCACCCGGTACGCCCGAACCGGCCACTACTTCTACGTGCTGGCCGACGGGAACGCGGTCAACTTCCTGCACGGCGCGTGTGTGGGTGCTTTCATCTTCCTCGTCCAGGCCGAGATCCTGGCTGCCCTGGCAACTCTGGCATCCGCCGACCACCACGAGCCGGGCCTGCACGAGATCACCGCGTCCGACCGTTCGTTCATCGCGGCCACCTGGCTGCGCTACTTCGATGGAGCCACTTCTTGAGCATCACCGTCGACGAGACCCGCGCCACCGTCTCCCGCTACCTCGACCGGTACCCCGACGAGGCCGAACACCTGGCGCCCCTCATCCGAGCGCTGGAGCGCGGGGCCGATCCCACCTCGCGCAAGACGTTCGACGGCGGCCACATCACCGCCGGCGCGGTCGTCATCGACGACACCAACCGGCTGCTGCTCATCCACCACAAGGCCCTCAACCGGTGGCTGCTGCCCGGTGGTCATCTGGAGGCCGACGACAACGGGCTGATGCTCGCCGCCCTCCGGGAACTGGAGGAGGAGACCGGGATCTCCTGGCACGGCGCGGTCTCCCCGCCCGGACATGACGTCACCCCTGTGGACATCGACGTCCACCTGATCCCCGCCAACCCTGCGAAGGACGAGCCCGAGCACTGGCACGCCGACTTCCGCTGGGCGTTCTGGGTACAGGAGCCCAAGGTGGTCCTCCAAGCCGAAGAGGCCGAGGGCTACGCCTGGTGCGCCTTCTCCAACGCCCCCACCCCGAAGCTCGCGGCCAAGCTCCCCAGCCTCTGACCGGCCCGCCTCGCTGCACGGGGATGTGCTCGGTCTCCAGGGCGTCTGGCGTCGGTCGGCCGGACGGCTTCGCGTACGGGATCTACGAGCTGCCGACCTGACGAAAGTCGGGGGCGCCCGGCGACGATCGCCCACTGCCCCCGCACCCCGTCCGTCCCTACCTTGCGGGGAGACGACAGACGGGGAGAACGAATGATCACCCTCGACGGGTTGACCAAACGGTACGGCGAGACGGCCGCCGTCCAGGGGCTGACCCTGACCATAGAACCCGGCCTGGTCACCGGCTTCCTCGGCCCCAACGGCGCCGGGAAGTCCACGACCATGCGGATGATCCTCGGCCTGGACCGGCCCACCTCGGGCACCGCCCTGGTCAACGGGCGCCACTACGCCGAGTTCTCGCACCCGCTCCGCGAGGTCGGCGCGCTGCTGGACGCCCGCGCGCTGCACCCGGGCCGGTCCGCCCGCGCCCACCTGCTCGCGACCGCGCGCAGCAACGGCATCCCCGCCGCCCGTGTGGAGGAGGTCCTGGCGACGGTCGGGCTCTCCGGCGTCGCGCGCAAGAGGGCGGGCGCGTACTCGCTCGGCATGAGCCAGCGGCTCGGCATCGCCGCGGCGCTGCTTGGCGACCCGGGCGTGCTGATGTTCGACGAGCCGGTGAACGGTCTGGACCCCGACGGCGTCCGCTGGGTGCGCGAGCTGATGCGGTCGCTGGCCGCCGAGGGCCGCACGGTGTTCGTCTCCAGCCATCTGATGAGCGAGATGGAGCTGACCGCCGACCGGCTGGTCGTCATCGGCAAGGGCAGGCTGCTCGCGGACGCGCCGGTCGCCGACATCATCGCCGCCAGCTCCCGGCACCGCGTGAAGGTCCGCAGCCCGCACGAGGACGGCCTGCGCGAACTGGCCGCCCGGCTGCACGCGCAGGGCGCGTCCGCCGAGGAGACCGCTCCCGGCGAGCTGCTGGTCTCGGGCGTGCGCGTCGAACCGGTCGGCGAGCTGGCGCACCGCCTGGGCGTCCCGCTGTACGAGCTCAGCCCGCAGGACGCCACCCTTGAGCAGGCGTACATGGAACTCACCGCCGACAGCGTCGAGTACGGCGCGCCGCACCCGGAGGCCGTCCGATGACCGCCGTCACGACCCGGCACGGCGGCGGCGGGTTCCCCGGCGCCGTCGCCGCCGAGTGGACCAAGACGTGGACCGTCCGCAGCACCTGGTGGAGCCTGTTCGGTGCCGCCGCGCTGATGGGACTGGGCGCCCTCCAGTTCTCCATCTTCGCCACCAACGCCAACACCAACGACGACCCCGCCGACGACCGGGGCATGGTGGCGGTCGGGTCCGTCGCCGTGCAGGCGGTCGACGTCGTCCAGTTCGCGATCATCGGGCTGGCGATGCTGCTCATCACCGCCGAGTACTCCGGCGGCGCGATCCGCACCACCCTCCAGCAGGTGCCGCGGCGCGGCGTGATGCTGCTGTCCAAGACGGTCGTCGCGGCCGTCGTCGGGGGAGCGGCGGGGCTCCTGCTGGCCGCCCTCGGTTCAGCCGTGGCCGCGCCGCTGCTGGGACGGTGGGCGGACCTCGACGCGGCCGGGTGGATCGGCGATGTCCTCGCCGCGGGCTGCTACCTGGCGCTCATCAGCGTGGTCGCCCTGGGGGCCGGGACGGTGCTGCGCAGCGCCGCCGGCACCCTCATCGTGATCTTCCTGGTCGTCGTGCTGCTGCCCGCGCTGCTCCAGGCCAGCGACATCGCCGCGGTGGAGCGGATCGCGCACTACCTGCCGGGCACCGCCGGGGCGGCGTTCATGCGCGGCGAGTCGGAGGAGTACCCGCCTCTGGCGGGCCTGGTGGTCGTCGCGGCCTGGGCCGCCGCCGCGGTCGCCGCCGGGTACGCGACCCTGCGCCGCCGGGACGCCTGAAAAGCGGGAGAGGCAGGAGACCTCGCGGTCTCCTGCCTCTCCACCGTGCTACGGCCGTCAGCGCTTCTTGCCGTGCTGCTTGCCGTGGTGGTGGTGCTGCTGCTCGTTCTTGATCTTGATGTCGTTGGCCTCGTCGTCGTCCTTGACGACCGCCTCGGTCCCACCGCACTCCTGGCGGTCCTTGACGACGGCCAGAATCGGGACGTTGCAGATCAGGTTGAGCTCCAGGACCTTCTCCTGGTTGATCTCGGTCTCGTCGTCGTTCGCCAGGGCGGGCGCCGCCGAGAGGAGGACCCCGCCCAGGGCGGCGGTCACGACACCGGCCGCGGCCAGTCGCTTCATCATTCGAGTCTCCTAGCCTCTGTGGAGAGTGCTTCGGGTGCCTACTGTGATGTAGTGCACGGCTATTAATAACACGCCACCGCGTATTTCATGCGGGCTGGAGCGGCCAAAATTCGGACTTTGACCAGATCATTGCCGACCTCTGCCGGTGCTTGATCATCGGCGCTTTCACGCCGTTGTGCGACCCGCTTCCCGGGGCGGCGTTCCGCTTTTCCGTCGGACATAGAGAAAGGCAAGGAGCCGGATGGCCCCCTGCCTTTCTGGTCAAGCGCGCAGGGTCTAGCGACCCTTGATCTCGATCTCGTTGGCCTCGTCGTGGTCGTGGACGGCGGCCTCGGAACCGCCGCACTCCTGGCCCTTCGCGATGGCGAGGATCGGGATGTTGCAGGCGATGTTGAGCTCCAGGACCTTCTCCTGGTTGATCTCGGCCTCGTCGTCGTTCGCCAGGGCGGGAACCGCCGACATCAGGACGCCGCCCAGGGCGGCGGTCACGACACCGGCTGCAGCCAGACGCTTCATCATATGAGCCTCCTAAGCTCATCCGCGGAGAGTTCTCTTCGCACCTACGTGAAGCAGTGCAAGGCTATGAATAGCACGCGGCGTCGGGGTTCATGCAGGTCGGGAGTGGTCAACTTGCCAGGCTTGATCGGAATATTGCCATGCATTGATCACCGCTCGGCTGATCAGCCACCGCCAAAGCCTCAGGAGTGGTCGTGCCGGATCTTCGCGCCATTTGCCGCGCGACCCGCCGAGACCCCCAGATGAAACACCCGGAATGCCCCCGATCCGCCCATCGCACATTCCCCCAAAACGCGCGTGGCGGATTCAGCCCCGCAGCCGCCGGACCATCGCCCGCATGACCCCGCCGGGCAGCGACGGGTTCCCCGCCGCGTACTCGGCGGTGCCGGCGTCTCCCAGCAGCCCGACCAGGACCCGCACGGGCAGCCGCGGGTTCCGGGCGGCCGCCCTCCGCACGGACTCGTGCGGGTCATCGAGAAGCCGCACCGCCGACGCGGGCGCCAGCCGCGGATCCACGGCGACCCGCGACCGGACCTCCGCCTCGGGATCGCCGCCGAGCCGCTCCACCAGTTCGGCCGTCGAGTCGAGGTCGTCCAGGGCGAGAACACGCATCCGCGGGTCCGGATCGTCGGCGAACCGGAGGAGTCCGCGGCGGGGGAAGTTCGGATGCCCGCGGGGCCGGTCGGGATGGCTGAGGCTCCCGGTCCACCACCGGTACACCTCCAGGAGCATGTCCGCGGGCGCGTCGTCGCAGGACTCGGCGAGGAAGAGACGCACCACACGGTCATCGTCCCGGGCGAGCCGCTCGACGACGTCCGGCGGAAGGCGCCTGGTGCGGGCCACGCTCCTGCGCACCAGCGGATGCGATGAGGCCGCCAGCCTGCGCATGGCGTCGGCGTCCTCCTGCAGCGCAACGACCCAGCCCAAATCGTGGGAGTGGAGGTCCGGGTCGAAGTCGATGCGGACGCCCGCACGCTGGGCCTCGGTGAGGTCCGGGCGCGTGGACACCTCCATCCGGACGGAGGCGTCCGGGTCCTCGGCGAGGAGGGCGAGCACGTCCGGGTGCAGGTGCGGGTTCCACGCGAGCGCGCGCCGCCGGGCCGGGTCGAGCCCATGAGCCAGATGCTCGGCGAGTTCGCGTTCGAGACGGCAGTTCCGCACCGCGTCTTCCCGGAGCCCCTCGGACTCGAAGACGGCCCGGGACAGCGGCTCGACCTCGTGGTGGCGCAGGAGCGCGGCGGCACGGACCTTGCCGTCGGGGTCGTTGACCAACTTCTGCCGTGCGGGCGCGTCCAGGTGCGGCCAGGCGGGTCCGCACGCCGCGGCCCGTACCGCCGCGTCCGGGTCCGCGGCCAGGGCGGTCAGCAGGTGCGCGGGCACATCAGGGAAGCAGGCGGCCTCCACACGAACCTGCGCGGATGGATCGGCGGCGAGCTTCTCGTAGGTGGTCGGGGCGAGCCGTGCGCCCCGAGCCGTCGCGGCGAGCGCGAGGTCCGCACGCCGCGAGGCGTCGCTCTCGCTCAGCACCAGGCGGGTCCACTGCTCGGAGGTCATGCCGGGCTGGGCTTCGGCGAGCAGCGCGCGCACCTTCCACTCCGGATGGTCGACGGCGGCGTCCACGACCGAGGCGGGCAGCCGTCGCCACAAGAAGGAGAACGTGTACCCGAGCAGACCCTTCAGGACGTCATCCGGAGCGGCGCGATTGCTTGCCAGCCCGTCCGCCCACGCTGCCAGCAGCCGTTCGGTGGGCACCGCAGTCTGGATCACCAGTGCGGCCCACGCGAGTTCCCGCTGCGATACAGACATCGGCTTGTTCCCGACTAGGCCCTTGGGGCGACTGGGGGATTGCCGTGTCCGATCAGGAGCTACGCGGCGCGCTCTTGATGGTGTGGAGGAGGGTGGCGAAGGTCTGGTGGTCGAGGTGGAGGATGGGGCCGGTGGCGTTCTTGCTGTCGCGCACGCCGATGGCGTCGGTCAGGCGGGCCAGCTCAACGCACTCGTCGGTCCCGCCCGCGCCGCCGCTGTGGCTGCTCTTGCGCCAGATCGTCATGTCTCCTCGATCCTTCTTGCCAGGAGTTCGCGTGATTGTTCCTCGTTCAACACGCGTGCAGCGAGATGGTCGAATCGTACCGCTGCGGTGGCTGCCTCGGCCTGATCGTCGATCAAGCGACCCACATTGAGAGTCGTTCCGGCGAACGCGGCGACCTGCCGACCTGGGAGGTCGAAGAACCAGAAGGATCCATCGACACCGATGTTCGGTGTTGCTGTTGCTGGGAGCACGCGCAGAGAAACGTGCTGGAGTTCGCTGAGCTTGATCAGGTGCTCGTACTGGGCTCGCATCACCTCTGATGGGGCCATCTGCCGTAGGGCGAGTTCGTCGAGGACGGCCCAGACGAGTGGTGGTTTCGGGCGGCGTTCGAGGATGGCCTCCTGGTGGTCCATCCGCCGCTGGACGGCGCCGTCGAGATCGTCCACTGCTCCGGCGGCCTGGCCTGCGGCGAGGAGGCTGCGGGCGTACCCCTCGATCTGGAAGGGGAGGGGGACGACGTTGTTCTGGAAGATCTTGTGCTGCTCGGCCTCGCGCTGGTTGCGTTCGACCTTCTTGCCCCACTCGGGGTCGTAGACGGCCTTGGCGAAGCGGCGGAGGCGGGCGAAGAGGCCGCCGGTGTCCCAGGCGCGGTCCAGGCGGACGGCCTGGACGAGGGTCATCCGGTTGCGACCGGCTTCGTAATTTGAAACGGCGTGCTTGTTCACGCCCATGATGTCGCCGGTGGCCGTCTGGGACAGGCCGCGCTTCTGGCGCTCGTGGCGCAGTTGGAAGGACAGCGCGTGCCAGAGGGACTCGTCGGGGTCGAGTGCTTCTGCTGCGGTCATCGCTCTCTCCTGGGGGGTTCAAGTTTCGGATTGAATCTTCCCTGTCACTCACGGTGAGGTCATTGTTACACCAGGACAAGCGATCGGGACGTGCAAATCCGAGGAGAGCGAGCACGGTCATGAGTGAAGAGGCGGCGCGGGCCGTGGGCGATGAACGTGAGGGCGGTGGTCTCGTGGGCGACTGGACGGTGATCGGCTCGATCACGCTCGCGGCCGTCGCGGAGAGCGTGGGGGAGGCCCGGCATTTCGCCGTCGGCATCCTGGGGGACGGCGAGCGGGCCGGCACGGCCGAGCTGCTGATCTCCGAGGCGTGCACCAACAGCATCGTCCACTCCGAGTCCCGGTTCGGGGGCAAGTTCACGCTGACGCTGATGGGCGCCGGGGACATCCTGCGCTGCGAGGTCGTGGACGAGGGCGGGCCCACCGTCCCGACCCGGCGGGAGGAGGAGGAACTGCGCGACAACGGCTACGGCGTGATGCTGATCGAGACGCTGGCCGGCCGTTCCGGGCACTACATCGAGTCCGGGCACCTGCACACGTGGTTCGAGCTCGACTGAGCTCAGACGAGATGCACCTGGACCCCGGCGTCGCGGAGGCGGGCGACGGCCGCCGCGGGGGCGGTCCGGTCGGTGATGACCGCGTCGAGGGTGGTGACGGGGCACACGACCCCCAGGCCGGTGCGGCCGAACTTGGCCCCGTCGCACACGGCGATGACGCGGTTGGCCGCCGCGATCGCGGCCCGCTTGACCGGCACCTCGTCGAGGTCGTGCGCGGTCAGCCCGTGCTCGGCCGACAGCCCGCACACGCCGAGCACGGCGGTGTCGACGCGCAGTGAGGCCAGCGACGCCTCGGTGAGCGGCCCGGTGAACGCCAGCGCCCCGGGCGTGGTGCGCCCGCCGGGCACCAGCAGCCGGATCTCGGGGGCGGCGCTCAGCGCGCCGGCCGAGTGCAGGTCGAGCGGGACGACGGTGAGGCGCCGTCCGGCGACCGCGCGGGCGATGGTGAGCGTGGTGGTGCCGCAGTCCAGGACGACGGCCTCGCCGTCGGCGAGCAGCCCGTCCACCTCGGCCGCGATCCTCCGCTTGGTGTCGGGGGCCTCGTGCTCGCGGACGGCGAACGGCATGGCCTCGCCGCGCAGCAGCAGGCTCACCGCGCCGCCCCGGACCCGGCGCAGGACGCCCCGGTCGGCGAGCTGGTCGAGGTCGCGGCGGATGGTCATCTCCGAGGCGCCGGTGGCGGCGGCCAGGTCGGCGACGGTGACGTGCTCGGTGGTGCGCAGCCGTTCGATGAGCGCGAGCACCCGTTCCGAACTCTCCATGTGTTGGATCAAACAGATTTCTTGTGAGAAAGTCAAGGAAACCTGGGAGGTCGCCATGGAGTGGATCGTGTTCGACTACGCGGGCGTCATCAGCCACGCGCCGCCCGAGGAGGCCGGGGCGCTGCTGCCGCCCGCCGCGGGCGTCGGGCCGGAGCGGTTCTGGCCGGTGTACTGGGCGCACCGGGAGCCGTACGACCTGGGCGCGGTGACCGCGGCCGAGTTCTGGGACTCGGTGCTGGGGCGCCTGGGCGTGCCCGCGAGATCCGATCTCGTCGAGCTGCTGGTGACCCTGGACGTCCGCACCTGGACGCACATCAACGGGGACACCGTCGCCGTGCTCACGGAACTGGCCGAGGAGGGCGCGCGGCTGGCGCTCCTCTCGAACGCGCCGGTCGAGCTCGCCCGCATGGTGGACGGGCTGCCGCTGGCGGACCTGTTCCGGCACCGCCTCTTCAGCGCCGACCTGCGGCTCGCGAAACCGGATCCGGAGGTCTTCCGGAGCCTGGTCGCCCGGCTCGGCGCGGAGCCGGGCGACCTGCTGTTCGTGGACGACCGCGCGGAGAACGTCCGGGCTGCCGAGGTGCTGGGGATCCGGTCGGTGCTGTTCACCGGCGCCGCGCCGCTGCGCGCCGACCTGGCGCGCCTGCGCTGAGGGCCCCGTCTTGCGAAGCCGGAGGGAGGTGGATATTTTTATTCCAAGTATTTTCGTTCCAAGATATAGGCGGTGAGCGCGGGTGCGGGTCGGTGTGCTCGGGCACGGGGCGATCGGGGCGCGGGTCGCCGGGGTGCTGCGCACGGGCGGGGTCCGGGGCGCCGAACTGGCCGGGGTGCTCCGGCGCGGCGACGGCGCCGTCCCCGAACGGGTCCGGACCCTGGACGAGCTGGTCGCCGCCTCCGACGTGATCGTCGAGGCCGCCGGCCGGGACGCGCTGCGCGAGCACGGCCCGGCGGTCCTCGACGCGGGCCGCGACCTGATCGCCGTCTCCGTCGGCGCGCTGGCCGACCAGGGGCTGTTCCGCAGGCTCGACGCCGCGCCCGGCCGCCTCCTGGTGTGCCCGGGCGCGCTGGGCGGCCTCGACGTCGTCCGGGCCGCCGCGCTCGCCGGGCCGCTGCGCGAGGTGCGCCTCACCTCGTCCAAAGAGCCGTCCTCCCTCATCCAGCCCTGGATGGACGAGCGGCAGGCGCGCCGCCTCCGCGACCTCAAACCCGGGGACGAACCCGTCGTCCTGCACGACGGACCGGCGCGCGAAGCCGCCGAACGCTTCCCCAAGAACGCCAACGTCGCCGCCGCGCTCGCGCTCGCCGCCGGTGACTGGGAGATCGTCCGGGTCCGGCTCGTCGCCGCCCCCGGCTGCACGCTCACCAGGCATGTCGTGGAGTTCGCCGGGCCGGTGGGCCAGTACCGGTTCGAGCTGGCCAACCTGCCCGACCCCGGCAACCCCGCCACCAGCGGCCTGGTGCCCTACGCCGTGCTGCGCACGCTCGGCGACCTGCGCGCCTCATGGCGGGTCGCGTGATCCGCGACGCGGGCGCGGGCGCGCCCCTGCTCTGCCTGCACGGGATCGGCTCCAGCGGCGCCGCGTTCGACGCGATCACACCGCTGCTGGTGGACCGGCTCCGCGTGATCGCCTGGGACGCCCCCGGCTACGCCTCCGCCGACGACCCCGCCGGACCGCCCGGCATGGACGGCTACGCCGACGCCGCCGTCGCCGTCCTCGACGCCCTCGGCCTCGACCGGGCCCACGTCCTCGGCGTCTCCTGGGGCGGGGTGATCGCGACGCGGATCGCGCTGCGCCACCCCGACCGGCTGGACGCGCTGATCCTCGCCGACTCCACCCGGGGCTCGGGGGCCGCACCCGAGAAGGCCGCGGCGATGCGCGCCCGCGGCGACGAACTCGACCGCCTCGGCCCGGGGCCGTTCGCCCGCGGGCGCGCGGCCCGCCTGCTGTCGCCGGCCGCCTCGGACCGCGAGGTCGCGCAGGTGGCGGAGGCGATGGCGGCGGCGATCCGGATGCCCGGGTACGGGTACGCGGCCGCGTCGATGGCCGCCACCGACCACGGCCCCCGCCTCGGCGAGGTCAAGGCCCGCACGCTCGTCCTCGTGGGCGAGCACGACGCCGTCTGCCCGCCCGCCGAGAGCCGCGTCATCGCCGCAGGCATCCCGGGCGCCCTCTATGCCGAGGTCCCCGGCGCGGGCCACCTCTCCAACCAGGAGCGGCCCGAGGCGTTCGCCCGGTCCGTCCGCGACTTCCTCGTACCGTCAACCATAAGGAGCATGCCATGACCGACCTCGACGCCCTGATCGACGCGTCCATCGCGAGCAGGGACAGCCGCCTCGAGGACTGGGACACCCTGGGCTTCCAGGCCAAGGCCGGGGACGAGTTCCGGCGCGCGCAGATCCGCTACATCGGGTCGGGCGCCACCGGGCACCACGACGGCGACAAGCGGATCCTGCCGTCGGAGCACTTCACCTTCTCCAACATGCGCCTGCCCGCCGGGGCGATCGGCCCCGAGCACACCCACCATGACGTCGAAGAGGTGTTCTTCGTGCTGGAGGGCGAGCTGGAGGTGACCGTGCACGACGTCGAGGACGGCACCAGGACGGCGTCCCGCGTGCTGGGCTACCGCGACCTGATCCGCGTCCCGGCCGGAGTGCCCCGCAGCCTGCGCAACATCGGCGACTCCGACGCCCTGTTCTGCGTGGTCATCGGCGCCCAGAAGCCGCAGCTCCCCACCTACCCGCCCACCTCCCCCATGCACGGCATCACCCGCGACTGACGAACCGGGGGACGGGCACCCGGCCGGGCGCCCGTCCCTGGACAGCCGCCCTCCGCGGTCACGGCTGTGCGGGGGCTGGTTCCAGGTCCCAGTCGATCTCCCACAGCCTCAGTTCCCGGAACTCGTTCGCGGCGAGGAGGAAGCGGCCGTCGGCGCTGGGCTCGAGGGTGCTGATCGGCATCCGGAAACCTTCGATGACCCGGATGCACTCACCGGTCGCGATGTCCCAGATCTGGATGGTGCGCTCGCTCCGGTCCGTCGAGAAGACGAAGCGGCCGTCGGGGCTGAAGCGCGCCAGGGTGATGGTCCCGTGGGCGCTGGTGTCGAACACGCGCGTGCCGTGTCCGGTTTCCAGGTCCCAGACACGGATCGTTCCGTCCTGGGACGCGGAGAGGGCCAGCCGCCCGTCGTCGCTCAAGCGGACGCTCCTGATGCGTTCGCCGTGTCCCTCCAAGTCGCGCACAAGGGTGCCCGACGCCGTGTCCCAGAGGCGTACCGCGCCGTCGTGGGCGCCGGACAGGACGGTTCGGCCGTCCGCGCTCAGGTGGCCCGTGGGCAGCAGCCCACCGTCCCAAAGATCGGGTTCGCCCTTCTCGGTGACGGCGGTGAAGTCGCGCAAACGCCGGCCGGTGCTCAGATCCCAGACGGTGATGGAGCCGGTGGCGCGTGTCGCCGCCGCCAGGCGCGCGTCCGCATCCATGCTCAGGGACGTCCTGTGGTGGCTCTCCGCCGTGTCGAGCGCCCGGACGCGGCTGAGCGTCGCCACATCCCAGAGCGTTATGCCGACGTTGTTACCGGTCAGGACGAGCGTGCCATGGGCGTTCGACGCCATCCAGGCGATCGAGTGCTCGCCGGCGCGGGCGCGGTTGAGATGCCGGCCCGTTTCCAGGTCCCAGTGCTGGGAATCGTCCGAGCCCATGGTGAGAAGCGTGTCGCCGCGGCCCAGCAGGCAGACGCCGAACCTGTGGGCGTGCAGATCCTGCGGCGGCTTGTGGGGCCACACGTGCTTGATCGCGGTGCGGGTCGAGGACCGTGTCAGGGAGCGCCACAGCCGCAGCACTTCCGGTGCCCGTTCGTACCCCGGCACCTGCCGGGCCTGGGCGAGCAGGTCCAGGGCGGCCTGGTGACGGCCCTGGGCGGCGGCCCTGGTCGCCTCCCCGACCAATCTCTCCACCCGGGAGGCCAGGCGCGCCAGCTCGGCGTGCGGCCGCGGACGGCAGAGCCGGTAGGCGCAGGTATGGGGGGCCTTGGACACCGACCACACCTTCGCCGGCATGACCTGGACGCCCGACCCGGGGACCCTGCTCTGGAGCGCGACGATGCGTCCGTCGCCGCTCAGCGCCCCGCGCGGGTTCCAACCGATCCCCTTCACCGTCCGCACGCACCGGCCGGTGGGCACATGCCACAACCGCACGGGGTCCCCGGGCGTGCCGCCCACCACCAGAGCGGTTTCGCCATCGCCGCTCAGACTGATCGACGCCGCCTCGCTGGACAGCTCGATGAGCGTACGCGGCGGCCCGCCCGTCGCCAGATCCCAGGCGAGGACCGCCTTTCGGGAGACCGCCAGAACGATCGTGCCGTCACCGCTCAGGCACAGTCTGGTCACGCCCCCGAAGATGCTCCGCGTGCCCCGGCGGGTCCGGAGGCAGCGTCCGGTCTCCAGATCCCAGATCTTGATCTCGCCGTGGTCAGAGCCGCAGGCCGCGATACGGCCATCGGCGTTCAACGCGACCGAGACCACCTCCCCCTCCTTGCCGTTCTCCTGGGGGCCCGCCTTGAGGACATGGAGGCGGCGGCCTGAGGATGTCTCCCAGACCTGGGCGCCGTGGCTTTTCTGGGCGGCGGTGATCGCCAGGCGCCCGTCACCGCTGATGGCCGACGACCGGAGCCTGTTGGCGAGGCGATCGGCGTGAAGGACGAAGCGCTCACACGGGTGGTTCAGCGTCCTCAGGTGCTGTCCGGACACGACGTCCCACACGTGCACGTCGGTGTATCCGGTGGAGAACAGAGCCCGGTCGCCGGCGTCGTCCAGGCTCATCATCATGGAGTCGCCATGGTGCATCAGGTGCCGGAAGCCGGTGGTGTCGAGTGGGTGCAGCAGGCTGCCGGCGGCCACGTCCCACAGCCCGATCCCGTGCCAGCCCCAGCACAGCGCCCGGGTTCCGTCGGCGTTCAGCGCGACCTGGGCCGCGTAGAACCACTCGCCCGGCGTTGCGCTCAGATCGCGGCCGCCGCTCGTCGGGCCCGACACGTAACGATCCCGCCGCGGCCTGCGCAGCAACCTGCTGCGCCGATCGACGACCACGCCGTGCTCCTCGGCCGGGCCGGCGAGGTCGAGCGTGTCCTGGATCCGGCTGTCGCCCGGCGAATGCGCGGCGGCTTCTTGGAGGAGCGACCGGGCCGATGCCGCGTCGTCGCGTTCCAGATGCACCAGGGCCAGCAGCCGCCGAGCCTCCACCGGGTCCTTCGCGGCCGCGGCCGCCGCCTCCAGATCCGCGACCAGCTCGTCGTCCCGCATGGCGCCGTCCCGCCAGCGCAGCAGTCCGAAGTTGTAGGTCGCCTCCAGGTGATGGGGGTCCAGGGCCAGCGTGTCCTGGAAGACCGACGCGGCCTCGTCCTTCCTTCCGAGGTCCAGCAGGGAGAGCGCGTGGTTGTTCAGCTCGTCCGCCCGGGGTTGTGCCGCGGTCGGCTCCGGACGCCGGTACCCGCCGCCGGTCTCACGCTCGTACGCGCGGACGAGCAGCGCGGCGACCTCGGCCATGCTCGCCGGACGTTCCGCGGCATCGGGGCGCAGGCAGTGCGCGAGGATCTCGGCGACCGAGGACGGAATGGTCAGCCGCCTGGCGGCGGATCCGGTCAGTGCCTCACCCGCCGCCGCTCCCACGAGCCAGGTGATCTCCCCGGTGAACATCTCCAGCAGGCTGACGGCGAAGCTCCACACATCGCTGCGCCGGCCGATGGCATCCCCGGCCGCCTGCTCGGGCGAGGCGTAAGCGGGCGTCATCCCGCACACCGTCACCGGCACGCTCGCGCCGCCGGCGGCGGCCGCGGTACCAGCGGCCGGGCTCCGGATCCTGGCGAGCCCGAAATCGGTGATCTTGGCCGTGCCGTCGGCTTCCAGCAGGACGTTGGCCGGTTTCACGTCCTGGTGAACCAGTCCCTGAGCATGGGCGTGCTCGAGACCCCAGGCCATCTGGATCGCCACGTCCAGGACGCGGGCGAGGGCATCGCCCTCATAAAGGCGGCCGTCCTCGATCCAGCGGCGGAGGCTGCCCCCGTTCACGTACTCGGCGAACACACGCGGCATCTCATCGATCGTGCGGACGTAGTGGCAGGCGCACACATGCGGGTGCATGCCCAACCCCACCCACGTCTCGGCCTCGCGGACGAAGTTCTTCCTGGCCTCCTCGCTCCCGAACAGCTCCGGGCGCGGGCTCTTCACAGCGAGATCGATGTCCCAGCCCAGATGGCGGACGCGGTGCACCACGCCCATCCCGCCTCGCCCCTGCACACCCCGCACCTCGTACAGGTCCAGGATCCGATCGCCTTCACGCCATTCGGCCCGCACGGATTCCACTCCCCAGCGAGAGAGCCGCCACGCAACTCACGTAGACCACTACTCAACGTGAGACTCGCCGGGACCTTCATCGGTTCGGGGCGCCCCACGGTATTAGGGGATGAGGACGAACTTCCTGCCCGCTCCGGCGGCGAACTGGGCGTAGGCGTCGGCGGCCTCCGCCAGGGGGACCCTGGTAGCACGCACGATGTCAGCGATCGCCAGGCCGTCGTCGTGCAGGACGGCCGCGGCCAGTTCCTCCTGGTAGCGGCGCACCGGAGTGGCGCCGGACGAGACCGTGATGGCCCTGGACCAGATGCCGCCCAGCCACACGCCCAGCTCCGGGCGCTCGCCCGGGGCGCCCGCCGGATACACGCCGGGAATGGAGATCGCGCCGCCGTGCCGCACGACGCCGATCACGTCGTTGAGCGCGGCGGCCCGAACACCGGAAGCCCCGACGCAGTCGATGCCCGCGTCCACGAACGGCTTTCCGGTGATCTCGGCGACCAGGTCCGGCAGTTCGCCCGACGACAGGTCGGCGGGGGCGAAGCCCGCGGAGCGGGCGTGGGCGAGGCGTTCGGCGTTGAAGTCGCCCACGATCACCGTCGCGGCGCCCAGCAGCCGGCACGCCGCCGCGCACGCCAGCCCCACCGGCCCGGCGCCCGCGACGTAGACGGTCGTGCCGGGGCCGACGCGGGCGCCCAGAGCGGCGTGGTAGCCGGTCGGGAGGATGTCGCCGAGCAGCGCGACGTCCAGGAGCCGGTCCAGCGCCTGCTCGCGGTCGGGCAGGACGTGCAGGTTGAAGTCGGCGTACGGCACCAGCGCGAACTCGGCCTGGAGTCCGGCCCAGCCGCCGAAGCCCTCGCCCATCCCGTACGTGGCGCCCGGCCGGGACGGGTTGGTGCTCAGGCAGTGCCCGGTGAGCCCGGCGCGGCAGTTGCCGCACCGCCCGCACGCCACGTTGAACGGCACCGAGCACACGTCGCCCACCCGGATCCGCTCCACGTCCCGGCCCACCTCGGTGACCACACCGGTCAGTTCGTGCCCCAGGACCATGCCGGGCACCGCGCCGGGGCCGTGCAGGGTGTGCTGGTCGGAGCCGCACACGCAGGTCGCCAGCGTCCGGACGATCACGCCGTGGTCGCAGCGCCGCGGCAGCACGCCGGGGCCCGGCCGCACCTCCAGGGCGGGCATCGGAGCCTCGCCCACCTCGGCGCGGCCGGACCCCGCGTACAGCACGGCCCGCTGGGAGCCGCCGGTCACAGCGACCCCGACGCCTCGAACTTGCGGCCGCTCTTCTTGCCCGGCACCAGCACCCGCTCCAGCACCTCCACCAGGAGGAACAGCACGAAGCCGATGACGGTCAGCCAGGCGATGGAGGCGAACACGGTGAGGCTGTCCATGTCGCCGCGCGCGGTGATCAGCAGCACGCCGAGGCCGGTGTCGGCGCCGACGAACTCGGCCACCACCGCGCCGACCACGGCCAGGGTGATGCCGACCTTGATGCCGGCGAAGATGCTGGGCAGCGCCCACGGCCAGCGGATCTTCCAGAACGCCTGCCAGCGGCTCGCGCCCATCGACCGCACCAGCATCAGGCTCTCGGGACGGGCGGCGCGGAAGCCGACCAGCGAGTCGATCACCACCGGGAAGAAGCAGATCAGCGCCACCATGAGGATCTTGGGCAGCTGGCCGAACCCGAACCAGATGATGAACAGCGGCGCGATCGCCACCTTCGGCACCACCTGCGCGATGATCAGCAGCGGGTAGACCGCCTTGCGGACCACGACGCTGTAGACCATGCCCACCGCGATCGGCAGCGCGACCGCGATGGCCAGCGCGAACCCGACGAAGATCGCCACGATGGTGGGGACCGACTGCTCGGCGAACACGCCGAAGTCGCCGAACATCTTGGCGACGACGTCGCCGGGCGCGGGCAGCACGTACTCCTCGACGCCGCCGAGCGACACCAGCCCCTGCCAGCCCGCGACGACCAGCACGACCAGCGCGGTCGGCAGCGCCCAGTCGGCGGCCTTCGACTCCAGGAACCCGCGCCTGGCGGCGGGCGGCGCGCCCGCGGCGGCGGCCGTCTTCCCCTTGGGGCCCTTGTGCACCGTGGTGCTCACTTGCGCTCCTCCGTCAGGACGCCGAGGGTCTCGAACACGCCGCGGATCTCGCCGACCAGGTCGGTGAACTCCTTGCCGCTCCGCGCGCTGAGGTGGCGCGGCCGCTCCAGCGGCACCCGGAACTCGGCGGCGATGCTGGCCGGGCGCGGGGAGAAGACCAGCACCCGGTCCGCCAGGAACACCGCCTCGTCGATGCTGTGGGTGACGAACACGACGGTCTTGCGCCGCTCCATCCACAGCCGCTGGAGGTCGATCTGGATCTGGTCGCGGGTCAGCGCGTCGAGGGCGCCGAACGGCTCGTCCATCACCAGGATCTCGGGGTCGTGCAGCAGCGAGCGGCACAGCGCGACGCGCTGCTGCATGCCGCCCGACAGCTCCTCGGGGTAGTGGTCCTCGAACCCGTTGAGGCCGACCTGGTCCAGCAGTTCGCGGGCGCGGGCGGCGGCCTCGTTCTTGGGGGTGCGGCGGATCTCCGACTGGAGCAGCACGTTCTGCAGCGCGGTCCGCCAGGGCAGCAGCTCCGCGCCCTGGAACACGATGCCCAGGTCGGTGTAGGGCTCCAGGACGGCCTCGCCCCGCACCCGCACCTCGCCGGAGGTGGGCTGGGTGAGCCCGGCCAGCGCCATGAGCAGGGTGCTCTTGCCGCAGCCGCTGGGCCCGACGATGGCGAGGAACTCGCCCCGCTCCAGCTGGAAGGACATCTCGTTCACCGCGGTGACGACGCCGCCCGCGGTGGCGAAGGACTTGGTGAACCCGTCGAACTCGACGAACGGTGTGGTGGCGGCGGGCATCGCTACTTCTTCCCGAGCCCGTCGGCGCAGCCGGCCAGGTGCGCGTTGCTGGCCACGTCGGCGGGGGACAGCTTGCCCTTCTCCACGCCGCCGTACTGCTCCATCACCTGGATGGTGCTCTTCCAGTCCGCCTCGGCCGTGCAGCCGAACGGCTGCCCCTTGGTGCGGTCGGTGGTCAGCAGCCCGGCCGAGGACTGCCACTGCTGCTTGACGACCTCCTTGGACAGGGTGCTCGTCGTGGCCACCTTGAAGAACGAGGCGACCGCGCCGTCGAGGTTCTGGTTGGTGGCCTGGACGGCCTCGGCGGTCGCGGCGAGGAACTTGCGGACGGCGTCCGGGTTCTCCTCGGCGAACTTGTCGGAGGTCACGATGCCGGAGCTGAGCACGTCCAGGCCGGCGTCGGCGTAGCCGAGCGCGACCAGGTCGCACTTGCACTTCTCCTTCATGTTCGGCTCGGTCACGTTGAGGAGGCCGAAGGTGAACTGCGCGGTGCCCTGGACGAACAGGCTGTCGCGGGTCGGCACGTCCACCTTGTTCAGCTTCACCGAGTCGGGGTCCAGGCCGGTGGCCTTGGCGAAGGCGGGGAAGACGGTCTCGGGCGCCGAGCCGGCGGTGAACCCGGCGGTCTTGCCGGCCAGGTCCTTGGCGGTGCGGATCCCGGAGTCCTTCTTGGCGAAGATCGCCAGCGGGGAGCGCTGGACCATCCCGGCCACCATCTGGACGGGCATGTTCTTGCCCGCCGCCTGCACGAGCGCGCCCGCGTCGGCGTAGCCGAGGTCGTCGGAGCCGTTGGCGACGGTCTGCAGCGTGGTGGCCGAGCCCTTGCCCGGGTTCAGCGTCACGTTCAGGCCGTGCTTCTCGTAGATGCCCTGGTCGACCCCGGCGACCAGGGGCAGGACGGCCCCGGTGTAGAAGACGTCGGTACGGACGTCCAGCTTGACCCGTCCGGAGGAGTCCTTGGTCTCGCCGGACCCTCCGCACGCGGTGAGCGCGAGGGCGGCGGCGGTGGCGACGGCGGCGCCCGCCAGGGAGCGGCTCCGCCGGCTCCGGCGCCGCGATCGCGTACGGAGCGTGGCAACAGGTGTGTGCATGGTGACCTCATCCAGGCGCTTTTACTTGGGGGGAAGTATCTGGGAGTTAAATTACTTGTGTCAAGGTATCTTAGAAGCGCGGCTTTTCCGCTAGGCTGCCCCCACCCCGGAGCCCACCCCGGAACCCCACCCCGGACAGATCCACGGACGGTGCCATGGACACGGTCGAGAAGGTCCTCGACGACTGGCGGCGCGAGCGCCCCGACCTCGACCCGTCGCCGATCGGCGTCTTCGGGCGCCTGCGCCGGGTCGCCGAGCTCTCCCGGCACGAGCTGGAGGGCTACCTCGCGCCCTACGGGCTGACCCCCAAGTCCTTCGACGTCCTGGCCAACCTGCGGCGCGGCGGGCCGCCGTACCGCAAGACCCCCTCGGAGCTGGCCGAGTCGTCCCTGCTGTCCAGCGGCGCCATGACCGGGCGGCTCGACAGCCTGGAGAAGGCCGGGCTGATCCGGCGCAGCCCGCACCCCGGCGACCGCCGGGTGATGTTCGCCGAGCTCACCCCGGCCGGGATCGAGCTGATCGACGAGGTGTTCGCGCTGCACCTGGCCAACGAGGAGACGCTGCTGGAGGGGCTCGACCGGGCCGCCCGCGAGGAGATCGCCGGGGCGCTGGCCCTGCTGGAGCGCACCATCCAGGACGCCGTCGCCAAGCGCGAGGCCGAGGCCGTCGCGGCGCGCGCGCCGCGCCCCCGCCGCCGCCCGCGCTGACCGTCCCCGCTGCCCGGTCCCGCTGCCCGGTCCCGCTAGGGGGTGAGCAGGTAGAGGCGGAGCTCGCCGCAGCGGCTCAGCGTGCCGCCGCCGCCCGGCACCTCCACCGGCGCCGCCGCGCGCTCGGCCGCCTCCATGTCGAGCCTGCGCAGCAGCGCGCCCGTCAGATGCCGGGCGGAACGGGAGATGATCACCCGCCCCTGCGAGTTGAGCAGGATCGCGCCCGGCGGCAGCAGCGGCAGCACGGTCTTCTCCACCCGCCGCAGGTAGAGGTCCGCGCCGGTGATCCCGAGGAACCCGCCGCCGTCCAGCACGGGCGTGGACATCGTCAGGATGTACTGGTCGGTGCCGTGGTAGTCGACGTACGGCCCGTGCACGTTCGGCCCGCCCGTGTCCCGCGGGACGGTGAACCAAGGCCGCCCGGTGTAGTCGTAGAAGCCGCGGCCGGCCGGATCGAGGTCCACGACCAGGCGCTCGGGATCGGGGCCGTCCCCGGCCTGCCACCACTCCAGCCACAGCGGCGCGTCCGCCAGCAGATCGGGCGCGGCGACGAAGCCGGTGCCGGTGACCAGCGGCGCGTGCTCGCCGAGGATCCCGAGGATCTCCAGCCGGAGCGGGGCCAGCTCCTCGTGCGCGGGACGCGCCCCGCGCGCGGCGGCGTCGTGGACGAGCCCGACCACGTGCGCGCTGAGCCGCTCCACGGACCGGAGCACGCCGTCGAACACCCGCCCGACATCCCGGGCGGCGGAGTGTGCGAGAGATTCGGTCACCGGGTTCACCCCAACGGTTCTACGAGACTCAGGTGGAGCTCCACAAGCCGTTCCAGCGACTCGTTCACGTGCCGCCGGGCGAGCCGGGCGGCCAGCTCGCCGTCCTCGGCGGCGATGGCCGCGACGATCTCGCGATGCTGCAGGTCGAGCCGCCGCCGGGTGTGGACGTCGGCGCCGGGCAGCCACAGCAGCGGCCCGATGTCGGTCTGCGTCCGGATCTCCTCGCGGGTGAGCCGGGCGGACTGGGCGGCCGCGGCCACCTCCACGTGGAAGCGGCCGTCGGTGTGGTGCTGCCGCTCGATCCCGGCGGCGCCCGCGAACGCCTCCGCGGCCTCGCCGAGCCGCTCCAGGTCGTCGGGGGAGGCCCGCTCGGCGGCCAGCAGCGCGGCCCCGGCGGCCAGCGTCGAGTAGTGGTCGCCGATGTCGCGCAGATCGGCCACGGTGAGGTCGCTCAGCCGGCGGCGCAGGCGCTCGGCGGTCTCCTCCTGCTTGGGGGCGCGCACGAAGCTGCCGCCTCCGCGCCCCCGCCGCGTCACGATCAGGCCCTGCTCGCGCAGCTCGCTCAGCGCCTCCCGGACCGTCACCGTCGCCACGCCCAGCCGGGCGGCCAGGTCCGGCTCGCTGGGCAGCTGCTCGCCGTCGGCCAGCAGCCCGAGGGAGATCGCGTCGGCCAGCCGGCGGGTGATCGTCTCGGCCCGGCCGCGGCTCTCCAGGGGCGCGAAGACGGCGAGCCGGGCGGTCGCGGCCGCGTCCGGTGCGGGCATCGTTCTCCCTTCCACGTTCTCGGGCGGTGGCATGCCGAAGAGATCTCGCCGGAGCCCTTGCCAGAAAATATCTGGCGCCATATCTTTTCGGCCAGAGGGTACCCGCGACTCTCGGCAGTGGCCTCGCCGACCGTCAGTTTCGCAGGCCGGGACCCGGACCACCGGGCCGCCCGGCCGGGACCGTCCACCGACACCGTCCGACCACCGAACACCGACCGTCCGCCGCCGCGCGACCGCTTGCGCGATGGGTTCCGCCCCCCTGTCGACAGGTGCCGGCGCACGGTGCGCGCACACCGCCGACAAGGCCCGCTGACAAGGGAGGACCCCGGTGTCCACCGCACGCGAACCCGCCGCGGCGCCCCCGGCCGCGGAACCCGGCGACGCCGACTCCGCACGCCTGGCCGCCCTCGGCTACGAGACCCACTTCAAGCGCGACATGAGCCTGTGGGCCAACTTCTCCCTCGGCTTCACCTACCTGTCCCCGGTCGTCGGCGTGTACGCGCTGTTCGCGTTCTCGCTGGCCACCGCGGGCCCGCCGATGATCTGGGCGTTCGTCATCGCCGGCGTCGGACAGCTGCTGGTCGCCCTGGTGTTCGGCGAGATCGTCTCCCAGTACCCGGTCAGCGGCGGCATCTACCCGTGGGCCCGCCGGCTGTGGGGCCGCCGCTGGGCCTGGATGAGCGGCTGGGTCTACCTGTTCGCGCTGCTGGCCACCATCGCCAGCGTCAGCTACGGCGCCGGACCCTACGCCGCCGCGATGCTCGGGTTCCGGCCCACCGCCACCACCACCATCGTGTGCGCCCTGGCCATCCTGGCCGTCGCCACCCTGATCAACCTCTCCGGCACCCGCTGGCTGGCGCTGGCCGCCATCATCGGGTTCGCCGCCGAACTGCTCGGCGCGCTGGCCGTCGGGATCTGGCTGCTGGCGACCGAACGGCACCACGGCCTCGGCGTGCTCTTCGACGGACAGGGCACCGGCTCGGGCGGCTCGTACGCGGCCGCGTTCCTGGCCGCCTCCCTCATCGGCATCTTCCAGTACTACGGCTTCGAGGCGTGCGGCGACGTGGCCGAGGAGGTCCGCGACCCGGCCCGCCGCATCCCCCGCGCGATGCGGATGACGATCTACGTCGGCGGCGCCGCCGCCACCTTCGTCACCCTCGCCCTGGTGCTGTCGGTGGCCGACTTCGGCGCCGTCATCTCCGGCGCCGACGCCGACCCCGTCACCACCGCGCTCACCGCCGCGTTCGGCTCCGGCATGGTCAAGGTGATCCTCGGCATCGTGCTGATCTCGTTCGTGTCGTGCGCGATGAGCCTGCAGGCCGCCGCCAGCCGGCTGACCTACGCCTACGCCCGGGACGACATGATCGTCGGCAGCCGGGTGCTGGCCCGGTTCTCGCGGGCCCGGCACGTCCCGCCGTACGCGCTGCTGCTGGCCGCCGTGCTGCCCGCCGTGCTGGTGATCGGCTCCAAGCTCTCCGCCGACGCCCTCACGAAGATCATCTCGTTCGCGTCGCTGGGCATCTACCTGGGCTTCCAGATGGTCGTGCTGGCCGCGCTGCGCGCCCGGCTCAGGGGCTGGCGGCCCGCGGGGCACTTCACCCTCGGCCGCTGGGGCCTGGCGGTCAACATCGCCGCGCTGGTGTACGGCGTCTCCGCGATGGTCAACATGTCCTGGCCGAGGACGCCCGAGGCGCCCTGGTACGACGACTACATCGTCCCGCTGTCCGGCGCGGTCGTGATCGTCCTGGGCCTGGTCTACATGGCCGCGACCCGCCACTACGGACGCGGTGACGCCCCGGCCGGAGACGCGATCCCCGCGGCCGGGCGCGCCGCCCCCGCCACCGATCCCCTCACGACCCCATGAGCGACCCCATGAGCACTTGGAGGAGGCCATGAGCCCGACCACCGCCGCGACCGCGCCGTACTTCAACATCGCCGACCCCGCCTTCTCGGTGCAGTCGGAGGAAGTGCGGCGGGCCCGCGAGGACGGCTGGTACGCGCGCACCAACTACGGCATCGCCGTCCTGCGCTACGACGAGGTCAGCCGTCTCCTCAAACACCCCAAGCTGCGGCAGGGCAGCGCCAAGTGGCCCGAGCACCACGGCATCACCACCGGGCCGTTCGCCGACTGGTGGTCCAACTGGGTGCTCAACAAGGAGGGCGAGGACCACCACCGGCTGCGCCGCCTGATGAACCCCGCGTTCTCCCGGCGCCTGATCAGCGGGCTGGTGCCGCGGTTCCGGGCGCTGGCCGGCGAGCTGGTCGACTCCTTCGCCGAACCGGACCGCTGCGAGTTCGTGTCGGAGTTCGCCGAGCCGTACGCGGCCAGGGTCATCGCGATCATGCTGGGGCTGCCCGAGTCGGAATGGCCGGTGATCGCCCGCGAGTCCGCGACCATCGGCCTGGCCATGGGCGTCACCATCGCCGAGGACCTGCCGAAGATCGAGGCCGCGCTGGACGGCCTGTACGGCTACGTCGACGAGCTGATCGACGACCGGCTGCGCGAGCCCCGCGACGACTTCGTCACCCGCCTCGTCCAGGCCGAGCGCGACCAGGACCGGCTCAGCCGCGTCGAGCTGCGCGACTCGATGATCCTGCTGATCTTCGGCGGGTTCGACACCACCCGCAACCAGCTCGGGCTGGCCATGCAGACCTTCCTGAGGCACCCGGACCAGTGGGCGTTGCTCGGCGAGCGGCCCGACCTCGGCGCCGCCGCCGTCGAGGAGGTCATGCGGGTCGCCCCCACCACCACCTGGGTGACCCGGGAGGCCCTGGAGGACTTCGAGTTCCAGGGCGTGGACATCGCCGGCGGCACCACCGTGCACCTCTTCACCGAGTCCGCCGGGACCGACCCGCGCGCCGTGCCGGACGGCTCCTTCGACATCACCGCCGAACGCCCGCCCCACTACGGGTTCGGCGGCGGCGCGCACCACTGCCTCGGCCACTTCGTCGCCCGCTGCGACATGAGCGAGGCGCTCCCGCTGCTCGCCCAGAGAATGCGCGACCCCCGACCCGGTGGCCAGGCCCGCTCCCTGCCGCTCAGCGGCAACACCGGCCCGATCACCCTGCCCATCGCCTTCACCCCGCCCACCCGCCAAGCCGAGGGAGGCTGACCACCCGCATGGCAGCCGCCCGCACGGAAGGAGTTCCCCGATGAAGGTCGTCGTCGACCTGGACCTGTGCCAGGACCACGGGCAGTGCGCCATCGCCGCGCCCGACGTCTTCAGCATCAACGAGGACGGGAGGCTGGAGTACGACGACTCGCCCGGTGAAGCCCTGCGCGGCGACGCCGAGGACGCCGCCGACGTGTGCCCCGTCCAGGCCATTTCGATCGAGGACTGAGATGGCCGGACACGTCGTCGTCGTCGGGGCCGGGATGGCCGGGCTGCGCGCCGCCGAGCAGTTGCGCGCCGCCGGATGGGACAGGGCGATCACCGTGGTCGGGGCGGAGGAGCACCTCCCCTACAACCGGCCGCCGCTGTCCAAGGAACTGCTGGCGGGCAGGATCGGGCGGGGCGGCGTCGCCGAGGCGCACGCCGCCACGGAGTTCCGGCGCCGCAAGAGCGTCGAGGACGTCACCTGGCGGCTGGGCACCCCGGTCGCGCGGGCCGCGCTGGGCTCCCGCAGGCTGACCCTTGCCGACGGCACCGACCTCACCTACGACGGGCTGGTCGTGGCCACCGGGCTGCGGCCGCGCCGCGCCGTCATCCCCGGGCCCGAGTTCGGCCGGCACGTGCTGCGCACCCTCGACGACGCGCTCGCGCTGCGCGAGCGGCTCGCTCCCGGCCGCTCCGTGGCCGTCGTCGGCGGCGGGTTCATCGGCTGCGAGGTCGCCGCCACCGCCCGGCTGGCCGGCTGCGACGTCACCGTGGTCGAGCCCTGCCACGAGCCCATGGAACGGTCGCTCGGCCCCGAACTGGGCCGCGTGCTGCGGCAGCACCATGAGGACCAGGGCGTCCGGTTCGTCACCGGCCGGATCGTCTCCGAACTGCTGTCGGACGGGCCGTGCGAGCGGGTCGCCGCCGCCGTCCTCGACGACGGCACCCTCGTCCCGGCCGACCTGGTCGTCGAGTCGGTCGGCTCCCGCCCCAACGTCGAATGGCTCCAGGGCAACGGGCTGGACCTGCACGACGGCGTCCTGTGCGACAACCAGCTGCGGGTGGAGGGACTGCCCGGCGTCGTCGCCGTGGGCGACGTGGCCCGCTTCCCCAACCCGCGCTACGACGACGTGCCGCGCCGGGTCGAGCACTGGTGCGTCCCCAACGACACCGCCAAGCGCGCGGCCACGACGCTGGCCTCGCACCTGGGCGTCCGGCCGCAGGACGACAGCCCCTTCACGCCGCTGCCCTCGTTCTGGAGCGACCAGTACGGCGTGCGCGTGCAGAGCTACGGTGCCCCCGCGCTCGGCGCCCGCTGCGTGCTCCTCGACGGCGGGCTCGACCACCCCCGGGCGCTCACCGGCGGCGTCGCGATGGCGTACTACAGCGACCGGCAGATGGTCGGGGTGGTGCTCGTCGGCATCCCCGCCTCCGAGCACCGCCGGTACCGCGAGCTGCTGAACGGCGGCCTCGCCCCCGCTGCCGCCGCCTGACCCCCACTCACCCCCCAGGGAAGGTTCCCGATGTCAACGACGACGGCTCTCGACGAGCACAAGGAACGCAACGCCGACGAGGCCGCGCTGCGCGACCTCACCGCGCGGGTCGAGGAGTCCGGGGTCGAGTTCGTCTACTACCAGACCGTGTCGCTGACCGGCCGCGTGGTGGGCAAGGTCGTCCCGGCCCGGCACCTGCGCCGCAACCTGGAACGCGGCGTCAACCTGCACCGCACCGCCATGTCCGACCTCCAGGTCGACCGGTTCGGCGCGCTGCTCGGCGGCGGCACCGAGGCCGCCGAGTTCACCGCGATGCCCGACCCCGAGACCTTCGCCGTGCTGCCGTGGGACACCACCGTCGGCCGGTTCCTGTGCCGCGTGTACGAGCCCGGCCACCGCCCCGAGGTCGGCGGCCGCCCGCTGGCCACCGACGCCCGCTCCAACCTGCGCCGGGTGCACGCGGCGTTCACCGAGGCGACCGGGCTGCGGCTGCGCAGCGGCTGCGAGCCGGAGATGACGTGGACCGGCCCCGGCCTGGACGTGCACGTCAAGCCCGGGTCGAGCCCCTCGTACCACGTCGACAGCCTGGAGGTGATGCGCCCGGTCTACCAGCGGGTGATCCGGTACGCGCAGGCGCTGGGCTTCGACATGATCGAGGGCGACTACGAGGACCCGGGGCAGCTGGAGCTGAACTGGCTGTTCGACGACGCCGACGCCACCGCCGACCGGGTCGTCACCTACCGGCAGATCTGCCGCCAGGTGGCGCGGGAGCTGGGCGTCACGGCCAGCTTCATGCCCAAGCCCGCCGCCGGGGTGATGGGCAACGGCTGCCACCACAACCTCAGCCTGTGGCGCGGCACCGGGGACGACGCGGAGAACGTCCTCGCCGACCCCGGGGTGACCGAGATGCACCTCACCGACCTCGGCAGGCACGCGGTCGGCGGGATCCTGAGCCACGCCGCCGGGATGATGGCGCTGATGGGGCCCACGGTGAACTCCTACAAGCGGTACTGGGACGCCGGCCAGTTCGCCCCCTCGCAGATCAACTGGGGCATGGACAACAAGACGTGCACGGTGCGGCTGTCGGCCAACGGGCGGCTGGAGTGCAAGCTGCCCGACGCCAGCGTCAACCCCTACCTCTCGCACGCCGCGCTGATCTCCGCGATCAAGGACGGCCTCGACCACGCCATCGACCCCGGCCCGCCGCAGGCCGGCAGCAGCTACGAGGGCGCCCCCGGCAAGTTCGAGCCGCTTCCCCTGACTCTCCGGGACGCGCTGGACGCCTTCGCCGCCGACTCGGTCGTCCGCGGCACCTTCCCCGAGGAGATGGCCGAGCTGTACCTGGAGCTCAAGGGCGACGAGTGGGCCCGGTTCTGCGGCCACATCACCGACTGGGAGCGCGAGATGTACACGGAGCACCTCCCGTGACCGACCGTCGTGTCGCCTGTGGGGGACGACCCCCCACACCCCCCGCGAGGCCGTTGCGCCTGGCCTGCATCGACGCCGAGGCGCCGCCGCTGTTCTCCCGCAGCCAGGACGGGGTGACCCGGCACGGCTACGAGCCGGACGCGGCGGCGCTGGTCGCGGAGGTGCTGGGCCGCCCGCTGGAGTGGGTGTTCACGCCGTGGGCCGAGTTCGTCCCGGCGCTGCGCGCGCACGAGGTCGACGGGGTCTGGTGCGGGCAGGGCATCACCGAGGCCCGCCTGCGCCAGGTCGACTTCACCCGGCCCTACGCCGTCTTCAACGAGTCGGTGCTGGTGCGGCGGGGCGCCGGGGTGACCGGGCCGGACGGGCTGCGCGGCCTGCGGGTGGCCGCGATCGACGGCAGCACCAACATGGCGCTGGCCGCGACGTTCGGCGGCGCCGTCACCGTCCCGTTCGGCGGCGAGACCGACGACGTCTTCGGCGACATGCTGGCCGCCCTGCGCTCCGGCGAGGTGGACGCGGTGGTCGACGACGACGTGGTGTTCGTCCCGCTGGGGGAGGACCCGGACTTCGAGCTGGCCTTCACCGTCCCGACCGGCAACCGCTGGGGCGTCGCCGTCGCCAAGGACCGGCCCGGGATCCGCGCCGACCTGGACGGGGCGCTGGCGGCCGTGATCGCCGACGGCCGCCTGGAGAAGGCGTGGCGCTCCTGGATGCCCGCCCTGCCGTACCCGTTCGGCAAGGACTGACCGCCGGAAGGGGCGGGTGGGTGTGGCGGCCGGGCGCTTGCCGGGCCCGCGGCGGCTGAACTAATGTCTGGACACGTGTCCGGAACACAGCGGCTGATCACCGAGCCCACCCGCCGCCGCCTCACCGAACGGCAGGCCGACACCGTCCGGCGGCTCACCGACGCCGCGGTCGAGGAGGTCCGGGGGACCGGCTACGACGGCCTCACCGTGCGGAACGTGGCCCGGCGCGCGGGCGTCGCCCCGGCCACCGCCTACACCTACTTCGCCTCCAAGAACCACCTGATCACCGAGGTGTTCTGGCGGCGGCTGTCGGCGCTGCCGCCGGTCGGCGCCGGCGGCGCGCTCCGCGACCGGATCGTCGCCGTGCTGCGCGAGACCGTGCTGCTGGTCTCCGACGAGCCCGAACTGGCCGCCGCCTGCACCACCGCCATGCTCGGCACCGACCCCGACGTGCGGGAACTGCGCGAACGGATCGGCCTGGCCATCCGGGAGCGGCTGCAGACCGCCATCGGCGACGGCCCGTCCGAGGGTGAAGGCTCGTCCGAGGGCGAGGGCGAGGGCGGCGGCATCGGCGATCCGGCCGCCCGCTCCCGGATGGTCCACGCGCTGGAGATGGCCTACACGGGGGCGCTGGTGCACGCGGGCATGGGCTACCTCTCCTACGCGCGCGTCGCCGACCGGCTCGCCGAGACGGTCGAGCTCATCCTGCCCGACCCCCAGTGAGGTGACGGCCACCGTGAAACCGTCCAGCAGCGACACGTCCAACAGCGACCTTGCCTACAGCCCCTTCGACTACGCCATCCACGAGGACCCCTACCCGACCTACGAGCGGCTGCGCGAAGAGGCCCCGCTCTACCGCAACGACGACCTCGGCTTCTGGGCGCTGTCCCGGCACGCCGACGTGTCCGCGGCCTTCCGCGACCACGCGACCTTCTCCAACTCCAACGGGGTCTCCGTGGAACCGAGCGCCTGGGGGCCCCACGCCCACAAGACCTCGTCGTTCCTCGCCCTGGACCCGCCCAGGCACACCCGCATGCGCGCCCTCGTCTCCAAAGGATTCACCCCGCGGCGGGTCAGCGCGCTGAGCGACGACATCCTCCGCCTCACCCGCCGCCACCTGGAACCCCTCCTGGACAGGCGCGAGGGCGACTTCGTGGCCGACTTCGCCGGGCTGCTCCCCATGGACGTCATCTCCGAGATGATGGGCGTCCCCGAGAGCGACCGCGCCGAGGTCCGGCGCCTCGCCGACCTGGTCGTGCACCGCGAGCGGGGCATCGACGACGTCCCGCCCGCGGGCGTGGAGGCCGCCCTCACCCTCGTCGGCTACTACGAGGGGATGCTCGCCGAACGGCGCGCCCGGCGCCGCGGCGACCTGACCTCCGCGCTGCTGGACGCCGAGATCGACGGTGACCGGCTCGCCGACCGCGAGATCATCGCCTTCCTCTTCCTCATGGTCGTGGCCGGCAACGAGACCACCACCAAGCTGCTGGCCAACGCCCTCTACTGGGGCCGCCGGAACCCCGACCAGGGCGCCAAGCCGTTCGCCGACCCCGACCGCGTCGGAGATTGGGTCGAGGAGACGCTGCGCTTCGACACCTCCAGCCAGATGCTCGCCCGCACCGCCGCCAAGGAGACCACCTGGCACGGCCAGGTCGTGCCCGAGGGCGGCCAGGTGCTGCTTCTGGTCGGCTCGGCCAACCGCGACCCGCGCGTGTTCGAGAGCCCCGACTCCTACGACCTCGACCGCGACACCTCGCGCCTCATCAGCTTCGGAGGCGGACGGCACTTCTGCCTGGGCGCCGGGCTCGCCCGCCTGGAGGCCCGCATCGCCCTGGGCGAACTGGTGCGGACCGTGTCGTCGTACGAGGTGGACCACGTGGGCGCCCGGCGCGTCCACTCCGCCAACGTGCGCGGCTTCGCCGCCCTCCCCGTCAGCCTGGACGTGCGATAGCGGCGGCGGGCGACGGGTCCCCGATCAGATCTGGCCCTCGGGCTTCTTCGGGATCGTCGCCGAGATCGCCTGGCCCAGCTCGATCAGCACATCGCCGGGCGGGCTGTACTTGCTCGGCACCGTCACCTCGACGTACGCCTGCCGGGACACCGCCGTGAACGTGACCGGACGGCCCGCGGGCTCCCCGAACCAGTCGACCTCGTTGATCGTCACCAGCTGCGAGGTCGGCTGCAGCGCCGCGGGCCGCGGCACCCCGCAGCGCAGCGCGATCGCCGGGGACCCCCACGCCGCCGTCAGCGGCGACTCGGGCGAGGTGTCGCGCCGGGACTGCCCGTGCACCTGCTCGGGCAGCCGCAGCCCCGCGCACAACCGCTCGCCCGCCGCGTCCGTGGACGGCACCGGCACCTGCACCGCCCCCTCCGCGCACCCGGCCGGCAAGGCCCCGGCCAGCAGCGCCGCCAGGACGAGCGGCAGCGACCGGGAACGCACGAACCTGGAACGCATTGGGAGAAGACGGTCAGATGTGGACGATGGGGCAGGTGAGCGTGCGGGTGATCCCTTCGACCGCCTGGATCTGCGCGACGACGAGCTTGCCCAGCTCGTCGACATTGCGCGCCTCCGCTCGGACGATCACGTCGTACGGCCCCGTCACGTCCTCCGCCAGGGTGACACCCGGGATGCCGGCGATCTCGCCGGCCACCTCGGCAGCCTTGCCGACTTCGGTCTGGATGAGGATGTAGGCCTGCACCATCACGTCCTCCCCGGGCGGAGAAAAAGCCGTCGGACGGTCACCGTATCGTGTTACGCGGCCCGGCGGGCGCCGGGGGTTGGGCGAACGGCGCGCGGCGGCCGGCCGGCGGGCGAGAGATCGGGGGCGGATGAGCAGCATCGGGGAGCTGGGCGAGTTCGGGCTGATCACACGGCTGACCGACCGCCTGCCGCAGGGGCCTGCCGTCGAACTCGGCCCCGGCGACGACGCCGCGGTCGCCCGCGCGCCCGACGGGCGGGTGGTGGCCACCACCGACCTGCTCGTGGAGGGCCGCCACTTCCGCCGCGACTGGTCCGGGCCGTACGAGATCGGCTGCAAGGCCGCCGCGCAGAACCTCGCCGACGTCATCGCGATGGGCGCCCGGCCCACCGTGCTGCTGGTCGGGCTGGCCGTCCCGGCGGAGACCCCGGTGGAGTGGGCCGAGCAGCTCTACGCCGGGCTCGGCGAGGAATGCGAGATGACCGGCACCTCCGTGGCCGGCGGCGACGTCGTGGCCGCCCCCCGGATCCTCCTGGCGGTCACCGCGCTGGGCGACCTGGGCGGCGAGCCGCCGCTGACCCGGTCCGGGGCGCGCCCCGGCGACCTGGTGGTGGTGCGGGGGCGGCTCGGCCACTCCTCGGCCGGCCTGGAGCTCCTCGAGAACGGCCGCGACGAGCCCGCCGAACTGGTCGAGGCCCACCGGCGGCCGCGGCCCCCCTACACCGCCGGAGCCGAGGCCCGCGCGATGGGCGCGACCGCGCTGCTGGACGTCAGCGACGGCCTTCTCCAGGACCTCGGCCACATCGCCAAGGCCAGCGGTGTGCGGATAGAGGTCGACACCGCCGAGGTGCCCGTGCCGGCGGTGCTCGGCCCGGGTGGCCTTCGCCACGTCCTCACCGGCGGGGAAGACCACGGTTTCGCCGCCACCGTGCCCCCGGGGGCCGCGATCCCGTCGTCCTGGACGGTGGTCGGCAGGGTCACCGAGGGTGCGGGAGTGCTGGTCGACGGCGGTGCCTACCGGGGTGCCGGCTGGGATCACTTCCGTGACTGATCGGGAGGGAATCCTTGCCGGAGCGTGCGGGACGCCGCGCGCGCCTTTGCCGGTCTGGTAGGCATGCTTGGTGCGTGTTTGGTATACATCCTGTGATCGAAGAGGGATGGGATGGGACGACACACCAGGCTTGAGCGAAGCGAGGACGAGACCGCCCCGGACGAGGCGGAACCCCCCTCCGGCTCCATGAGCCCGTCCGCCTACGGCCCTCCGCCCCACGGCTCCGCGCCGTACGGCGTCCCGCCGCAGGCTCCTTACGGGCTCCCGCCGCAGGCTCCCCACGGCGTCCCGTCACATGCCCCACACGGCGTCCCGCCGCAGGCGCCCCCCGGCCCCCGTCCCCCGGTCGCCCCCGAACCTTCCGGATCCTCCAAAGGATCGTCCAGGCAATCCCCGCTGCGGGTGCTCTCCTCGGTCCCGGTGCCGCTGCTGCCGATCGTCGCGCTGGTCCTGGCGGTCGGGGTGGTGTCGTACGCGCTGAGCACCCAGCAGATCTCCCTCAACTTCGCCGGCGGCGCCCCCAAGGAGCCGGCCCAGGCCCGCGAGGGCCAGGTCTCCCAGCGCGGCCCCGGCGACCGCGCCAGCCGCGGCGCCCAGCGCGCCGACGGGCTGGTCGTCCGGTTCAAGATGGGCACCGTCTCCTCGACCGGGTTCCGGTTCACCGCCACGATCGCCAACCGCGGGCAGCGCAGCGTGCCGAAGTGGGCGATGGCGTTCCGGATCCCCGGCGCCACGATCGTCTCCGCGAGCGGCGCCACCGTGGTCCGCACCGGCGAGCTCGGCTGGGTGCGCAGCCCCACCGGCGCTCCCGCGCTCGGCCCGGGCCAGTCGGTGAGGATCACCTTCGCGGCGCAGGGCAAGGCCGGCGGGCCCTCCTCGTGCACGATGAACAGCCTGCCCTGCGCGCGCGTGTGACCGCGCGGGCCCGCGGGCCGCGCAGGTCCCCGGGCCGCGAACGGCCTTAAAGTGGCGCTATGACGCAGAATTCGCCGCAGGCCCCGCCGCTCGTGCTCACCATCGCCGGATCGGACTCCGGCGGCGGCGCTGGGATCCAGGCGGACCTGAAGACCATGCTGGCCCTGGGCACCCACGGCATGAGCGTCATCGCGGCAGTCACCGCGCAGAACTCCCTCGGCGTCCAGGGCTACTGGGAGCTGCCGCCCGAGGCCGTGCGGGCCCAGCTCGACTCGGTGCTGTCCGACATCGGGGTGCACGCGATCAAGACCGGCATGCTGGCCTCGACCGCCCTGGTCGAGACCGTCGCCGAGGTGCTGGCCGGCGCCACCGCGCCCGTCGTGGTCGACCCGGTGGGCGTCTCCAAGCACGGCGACTCGCTGCTGGCCGCCGACGCGGTGGACGCGGTCCGCACCGTCCTGCTGCCCACCGCGACCGTCGTCACCCCCAACCTGTGGGAGGTCGAGCAGCTCACCGGCGTCAAGGTGGTGGACGAGTCGCAGCTGCGCGAGGCCGCCGAGGCGGTCCTGGCGCTGGGCCCGCGGTGGGCGCTGATCAAGGGCGGGCACCTGCCCGGCGAGGCCGCCGACCTGCTCTTCGACGGCGAGCACGAGCACCGCTTCACCGCGCCCCGCCACGACAACCGGCACACCCACGGCACCGGCTGCACGCTCGCGTCCGCGATCGCCTCGCAGCTGGCGCTGGGCGACGACGTGCCCACGGCGGTCGGGAAGGCCAAGGAGTACGTCACCGGCGCGATCGCCGCCGGCTTCCCGCTGGGCTCGGGCATCGGCCCGGTCGACCACGGCTGGCGCCACCGCGCCGGCACCGGCTGACCGGCGCCGGGAACGCAGAAGGCCGGCTCATCGGAACGCGATCCGATGAGCCGACCGGTGGCCTGGCGGTGCCGCCCCCGCGGGGCGGTGCGCGTCAGACGGTGGGCTTGACGACCTTGCCGGCCTTGATGCAGGACGTGCAGGCGTTGATCCGCTTGGTGCCACCGTTCACGACGGCGCGCACGCGCTGGATGTTGGGGTTCCAGCGGCGCGGGGTGCGGCGGTGCGAGTGGGAGACGCGCATGCCGAAACCGGGTCCCTTGCCGCAGACGTCGCAGACGGAAGCCACGGGTAACTCCAAGTGGGTGTCGATGCTCTGAACCGGAGCGACCGCCGTGCCGGATCGGGCACCGGGGGCGCGCAGGAAGCGTTCCGGAAGAAACGCAGAACTCAGATTAGCCCACCGCTCGTTCCCTACGCGAATCGGCCCGCGGGCGCAAGCGCCCTTCCGGTTCCCCTGGGACCGCTCCGCACGGTACAGAGGTATCCGCGGAAACGGCGGCGCGGGATCGGCGAGCGGAGCTGATTGTGGGCGAAGTCCTCGACGGGGCGGCGGTACGGCGGTGGAGCAGGCTCGCGGCGGAGGCGCTGGGCCGCACTCGGGGGGAGATCGACGCGCTCAACGTGTTCCCCGTGCCGGACGGGGACACCGGCACCAACCTGCACCTGACCCTGCTGTCGGCGGCCGACGCGGTGGACGAGCTGCCCGAGGGCGCGGGCACGGCCGAGACGTGGCGGGCGCTGACCCAGGGCGCGCTGGTCGGCGCCCGGGGCAACTCGGGGGTGATCCTGAGCCAGTTCCTCCGCGGCCTCGCCGAGATCGTGGGCCGGCCTGAGACGGCCGGGGACGGCCTCGCGTTCGCCGAGGCCCTCGGGTACGCGTCCGTGCTGGCCCGGAACGCCGTGGAGCGCCCGGTGGAGGGCACGATCCTGAGCGTCCTGGAGGAGGCGGCGGTCGCCTGCTCCGACGCGGCGGCCTCCGGCCCGGCGATCGACGCGGACTCCCCGGGGCCGGGGCTGGCCGGGGTGGCGCGGGCGGCGGCGGCCGGGGCGCGGCAGGCGCTCCGGCGCACCACCGGGCAGCTGGAGGTGCTGGCGCGCAGCGGCGTGGTGGACGCGGGCGCGGCGGGGCTGTGCGTGGTGCTGGACGCCCTCACCGCCGTGCTCACCGAGGAGTATCCGGAGCGGTACGAGGTGCCCGCGCGGGCGGCGGGCGAGGCGCCCGTCCGGGAGCAGCGGGCCGAGGGGGCGGGGCCGGGCTACGAGGTCATGTACCTGCTGGACGCCCCGGACGAGTCCGTCCCGGACCTGCGCGAGGTCCTGGACGGGCTGGGCGACTCGCTGGTCGTGGTGGGCGGCGACGGGCTGTGGAACGTCCACGTGCACGCCGACGACGCGGGCGCGGCGATCGAGGCGGGGCTGGCGGCGGGCCGTCCGCACCGGATCCGGGTGACCTACCTGCACGCGGCCGAGGGCGAGCAGCAGCCGCAGGCGCCGTGCACGGGCCGCGCGGTGGTGGCGGTCACGGCGGCGGAGGGCCTGGCCGCGCTGTTCGAGAGCACCGGGGCCCGCGTGGTGCTGCGCGAGCCCGGCGCGGTGCCGCCGCTGGCGGTGCTGGCCGAGGCGATCCTGGCCGCGGGCGACGAGGTGACCGTGCTGCCCAACGAGCCCGAGGTGGTGGCGCTGGCGGAGGCGGCGGCCGAGCGGGCCCGCGACACCGGGGCGCGGATCGCGGTCGTCCCGACCAGGGCGTCGGTGCAGGGCCTGGCCGCGCTGGCGGTGCACGACCCGCTGCGCCGGTTCGCCGAGGACGTGATCGCGATGACCCGGGCGGCGGGCGCGACCCGGTTCGGGCATCTGGAGGTGGCCGCGGAGGAGGCGTTCACCAGCGTCGGGCTGTGCCAGCCGGGGGACGTGCTGGGGCTGATCGAGGGGGACGTGGCCGTGATCGGGACCGGGCAGGCGGAGGTGGCCCGGCAGGTCCTGGACCGGATGCTGTCGGGCGGCGGCGAGCTGGTGACGCTGATCTCCGGCACGTACGCGCCCGCGGGCCTCACCGGGGAGCTGGAGGAGCACCTGCGGGTCCGGCACCCGGACGTGGAGGTGGGCGTGTACGACGGCGGCCAGGTCCGCTACCCGCTCCTCATCGGCGTGGAATGACGGGTCCCGCGCATAGGGTCGGTGGTGCGCGGTAGAAAGGTCGACGTGGCGAAACTCGACGAGTCGTTGCACAGGGTGCTGGGGGACAGGACCGCCAAGGTGCTGGCCAAGGGCCTCGACCTGCACACGGTCGGCGACCTGCTGCACCACTACCCGCGCCGCTACGCGCACCGGGGCGAGCTGACGCCGCTGAACGAGCTGGAGGACGGCGAGCACGTCACGGTCATGGCCGAGGTGGTCAAGGTCCAGGGCCGCACGCTCAGCCGCAGCCCCGGCTACGTCCTGGAGATCACCGTCACCGACGGCACCGGCGAGCTGAAGCTCAGCTTCTTCGGGCGCAAGGGCTCCTACCGGCCGGAGAAGGACCTGGCGCCGGGCACCCGCGGCCTGTTCGCGGGGAAGATCAGCACCTACCGGCCGCGCAGCGGGCGCGGGCAGCGGCAGCTGGCCCACCCGCAGTACAAGGTCGTGCCGGACCGGGCGGGCCAGGACGCCGCGGACGCCGCGCAGGAGTGGGCGGACGAGATCATCCCGATCTACCCGTCCACCAAGGGCCTGGACATCGAGACGATCGGCAAGTCGGTCGGGATGGTCCTGGACGGCCTGGAGCCGGGCGCCGACCCGATGCCGGAGCTCACGCTCAAGCGGCACGGCTTCGTCGGGCTGCGCGAGGCGTACGAGGGCATCCACCGTCCGCGGTCCTGGGAGGAGCTGGGGCGCGCCCGCAAGCGGCTGAAGTGGGATGAGGCGTTCGTGCTGCAGGTGGCGCTGGCGCAGCGGCGGATGGCCGCCGCCGCACTGCCCGCCAAGGCGCGGCCCGCGATCGAGGGCGGCCTGCTGGACGCGTTCGACGCCCGGCTGCCGTTCGAGTTGACGGCGGGCCAGCGCGAGGTGGGCCGCGAGATCGCCGAGGACCTCTCTCTCGAGCACCCGATGCACCGCCTCCTGCAGGGCGACGTCGGCGCGGGCAAGGCGCAGCCTCTGGATGCCCGGATCCTGACGCCGACCGGCTTCCGTCAGATGGGAGATCTCGCCGTCGGCGACGAGATCATCACCCCGTCGGGGGAGGTGACGGTGGTGACGGGTGTGTTTCCGCAGGGGGCGCGCGAGGTGTTCAGGCTGGTCTTCTCGGACGGGACGGCGGTCGAGTGCGATGACGAGCACCTCTGGGCCGTCAAGACGGACACGGGCTGGCACCGGGGCAGCGCCCTCAAAGTCCTCACCACTCGCGAACTACGTCATGACCTGCTGCGGAAGTCCGGAAACGCCAAGTGGTACGTGCCGCTGATCGAGCCGCCCGAACTGGATCGTCCGGAGGGGCCGGAGGGGCGCCCCGTCGATCCCTACCTCCTGGGCGTGCTGCTCGGCGATGGCTGCCTGCTGTACGGGCGGGTCACGATCAGCACTCGTGACGACGAGATCCTCCGAGCCGTTTCGGAGTCGATGCCGGACGCCTGCCGGATTCGGCAGAGCGAGAGCCGTCCACTGGACTGGTTCGTGCTCGGTGAGCGCCGGGGCGCCGGAAATCCTCTACTCGCTGCCTTGCGTGAACTCGATGTCTACGGAAAGGGCTCGTACGAGAAGTTCGTCCCGGCCTCGTATCTGGTCGCTCCCGTCAAGGAGCGGCACGCGCTGCTCCAAGGTCTGCTGGACACCGATGGGACTTTGCGAGCCGAAGGGCGCGACGTCAGCTTCACCTCGGCCTCCAGGAGGCTCGCCGAGGATGTCGCATGGCTGACCCGCTCGCTGGGCGGGTACGCGCGGTGCAGACCGGTCACCAAGGTGGGGAAGCGGTTCTGGATCACCTCTGTCAAGCTTCCGAATGCCTTCCCGCCATTCAGGTTGGCACGGAAGGCCGACAAGGTGCGGCCCCTTTCCAAGTATGAACGCAGGCGCAAGGGGCTCCGCTCGATCGAGCATGTGGGGCGCAAAGAGGTGCAGTGCATATCTGTGGCGCACCCCGACCGCCTTTATGTGACGGACGGCTGGACACCGACCCACAACACCGTGGTCGCGCTGCGGGCGATGCTGCAGGTGGTGGACGGCGGCGGGCAGGCCGCGATGCTGGCGCCCACCGAGGTGCTGGCCCAGCAGCACTACCGCTCGATCACCGGGATGCTCGGCGAGCTGGCCCAGGCGGGGCAGCTGGGCGGCGCCGACACCGCGACGCGGGTGGCGCTCCTCACCGGTTCGCAGGGGGCCAAGGCGCGCAAGGCGACGCTGCTGGAGGCGGCGTCCGGCTCGGCCGGGATCGTGGTCGGCACGCACGCGCTGCTGGAGGACCACGTCCAGTTCGCCGATCTGGGCCTGGTGGTGGTGGACGAGCAGCACCGGTTCGGCGTCGAGCAGCGGGACGCGCTGCGCGAGAAGGTGGCGGGCGGCCGCCCGCACGTGCTGGTCATGACGGCCACGCCGATCCCGCGCACGGTCGCGATGACGGTCTTCGGCGATCTGGAGACCTCGGTGCTGGGCCAGCTCCCGGCGGGGCGGGCGAAGATCAACACGCATGTGGTGCCGCCGGAGAAGCCCGCGTTCCTGGCCCGCACCTGGGAGCGGATCAAGGAGGAGGCCGCGCAGGGGCGGCAGGTCTACATCGTCTGCCCGCGGATCGGCGGGCAGGAGGGCGACGAGGGCGACGTCCGCGACGCGGCGCCGCCCGAGGACGGCGAGCGGCGCTCCCCGCTGGGGATCATGGAGCTGCTGCCGCACCTGGAGGAGCTGCTGGCGGGGCTGCGGATCGGGGTGCTGCACGGCAAGCTGCACCCCGACGAGAAGGACGCGGTGATGCGCCGCTTCGCCGCGGCGGAGCTGGACGTCCTGCTGGCCACCACGGTGATCGAGGTCGGGGTGGACGTGCCCAACGCCACCGGCATGGTCATCATGGACGCGGACCGGTTCGGGGTCTCGCAGCTGCACCAGCTGCGCGGCCGGGTGGGCCGGGGCACGCTGCCGGGGCTGTGCCTGCTGGTCACCGACGCCGAGCCGGAGAGCAAGGCGCGGGAGCGGCTGAACGCGGTCGCCTCCACCACCGACGGTTTCAAGCTGTCCCGGCTCGACCTGGAGCAGCGCCGCGAGGGCGACGTGCTCGGCGCGAGCCAGGCGGGCCGCTCCTCCAGCCTGCGGCTGCTGACGCTGCTGCGCGACGAGGAGGTCATCCGGCACGCCAGGGACGAGGCCGCCCTGCTGGTCGAGGCCGATCCCGACCTGGCGGAGCACCCCGGGCTGGCGGCGGAGCTGGCGGCGCTGCTGGACGACGAGCGCACCGATTTCCTGGAGAAGACCTGACCTTGGCGTCGGTCAAGGGCGGGCGGGGAACGTGACATGGTTCTCGTCAAGTTCCCTACTATTTCGGTTGACTAAATAGGGAACTGCGCGCACGATGAAGGGGTGAATCCGGTCCAAGCCCTCACCGTGCGCCGCCACGTCGACTTCCGTCGGCAGGCGAGCGCGCTGTGTTCCGCTCGTTGATCCGCTCTTTCCCCAGGATCCGACGGCTTCCCGGAGGCACATCGTCATGACCGTCACCCACGAGAACGACCAGACCCGCCAGAACGACGCTCCCCGCACCGACGGCGAGACGCGCCGGACCGACCGGACTCCCCGCACCCGCGTGGACGAGCTGCACGCGGGCGCGGGGGCCCTCGGTCCCGCCGCCATCGAGGACCACCTGCGCGACCCCGAGCCCGAGGTCCGGGCCGCCGCGGTCGACGCCCTGGCCGGGGCCGCGCGACGGGGCGACGACGTCCCGCGCGGCACCGGCGACGCCCTCGCCTGGGCCCTCGCCGACGAGCACCGCGACGTGCGCCGCGCCGCCGCGGGCCTGCTGCGCGACCTCCCCGAGGTCTACTTCGGCGACGACGGAGTCAAGGCGCTCCTCCTCGCCGCCGCCCGCGGCCGCGAGGAGGACGTCCGCGCCACCGCCGCCGAGCTGCTCGCCGGGCTCACCGCCGGGGCCGGCGAACTGTACGCGCAGGGCCTGCACGACGGCGAGGCCCACCTGCGGGTGCAGGCCGTGCTCGGGCTGATCTCCCTGCACGCGGTCGACCAGGTCGCCGAGGCCGCCGACGACCCCGCCCGCGAGGTGCGCGTCGCGGTCGCCGAGGGCCTGGCCAGGCTGGCCCGTCCCGCCGGGCTGCCCGCCCTGGAGGGCCTCCTCGCCGACCACGACCCGGTGGTGCGGATGGCCGCGCTCGACGCCGCGGCGGAGCTCGGCGTGCCCGAACCCCTGGAGGGCCGCGTGGTGATCTCCATCGCACATTCGAGTTGGCAGGTTCGGCGCCGCGCCGCGTTCGCGCTGGCCGAGGCCGATCCGGACACCGCCGTCCAGCCGCTCGTGAGTGCTCTGCGCGACCGCATCGTGGACGTCCGGCGCGCCGCCGTCCAGGCCCTGGAACAATGGGCTTCGGATCGGCCCGAGGTGGTCACCGCCTTGACCGAGGCGTTGACCGATCCCGATCCGGGTGTGCGCACGCAGGTACGCTGGGCGCTCGCCTAGCAGGCCGCGGCACCGCGAGGAGCCACGGCGGGCCGCACAGGCCGCGCCGTCACAGACGCGGGCGGGACGTTCCGGGGTGGGGGCGTCCCGCCCGCTTCGCCGTTCAGCGCCTTCTTTCTCCGTGTTCGCGGCGGTACTATCCGCGAGAATCCGTGAGAACCAGGCAGTCGATCACAGACGTCTAACGAGTTACGGCCGATGATGGGCCCCGGAGCCCGTGCGGGTAGAGGTCTCGTGGCGGCTTCGCGGCGTACGGAGGACATCGATGACGGCGGTTCGCCCCCTCCTGCCGAGCGATCCGGTGAGGCTGGGGCCCTACGACCTGGAGGGGCGGCTGGGCGAGGGCGGCCAGAGCGTCGTCTTCCTCGGCCGCGGTGAGAACGGCCGCGAGGTGGCGATCAAGCTGCTGCGGGCGGCGCTGAGCCAGAACCCCGAGTGGCGGGCGCGGTTCGAGCGGGAGCTGCGGCTGATCGGCCGGGTCGCCGGGTTCTGCACCGCCCAGGTCGTCGACCACGACGTCGCCGGCGAGCTCCCGTACGTGGTCAGCGAGTACGTGCCGGGCCCCTCGCTGACCGAGCTGGTCACCGGCACCGCACCGCGCACCGGCACCGACCTCGACCGGCTGGCGATCGGCACCGTCACCGCGCTGGCGGCCATCCACCGCGCCGGGATCCTGCACCGCGACTTCAAGCCGGCCAACGTGCTGATGGGCCCGGACGGCCCGCGCGTGATCGACTTCGGGATCGCGCGGGTGCTGGGCGCGGCGGCGGCCAAGGGCAGCGGGGTGGTGGGCACCCCCTCGTACATGGCGCCCGAGCAGGTCACCGACACCGAACTGGGCTCGGCCGTCGACATGTTCGCCTGGGCCTCGACCATGCTGTTCGCGGCGACCGGGCGGCACCCGTTCGGGAACGACACCATCTCCGCGGTCTTCCACCGGATCCTGCACTACGAGCCCGACCTGTCGCCGCTTCCCGACACGCTGCGCGCGATCGTCTCCGCGTGCCTGGCCAAGGACCCGAGGCACCGTCCCGAGGCCCAGCAGGTGCTGCTCGACCTGCTCGGCCGCCAGGACACCCTGTCGGACGAGCCCGACGGCGCGCTGACCACCGGCGCCTCGTTCGCCGGCGGCGTCGCGGGCGCGGGGTTCCCGGGCCTGCCGGGCGTCGGCGGCACCGGACCCGGCGGGGGAGCGGGCCGGCCCGGCCCCGGACCCGCGCAGCCCGTCACCCATCCGCCGGTCCACACCATGTCGCCGGGCGGTCGCGGCGGGCGCTGGCGGATCGCCGTCGCCGTCGCGGCGCCGCTGCTGCTCCTGGGCGCCGGCGGCACCGCCTACGCGCTGATGTCGGGCGGCGGGGGCACCACGCCGAAAGGGCCCGCCCCCTTCGCCGACACGCCCGCGCCGCCCGGCGAGGCGGCGGCCGTGCTCGGCACCACCGGCGAGTCGCTCAAGGCGGTGCTCAGCTTCGACTACCGCCGGATCGACCAGGACGTGGCCGGCGCGCACGCCCGCGTCACCCAGCGCTACCGCGCCGAGTACGACCGCCAGCTGGCCGCCGACAGCTGGCGGGTCCAGCTGCGCAACAACCGCAGCACGGTCGGCACCGAGGTCACCGACTCGGCGGTCGTGGCGGCCACGCGCGACACCGTCACCGTCCTGTCGAACGTGAAACGGACGGTCAGCTCGGCGAACGCCCGGCCCACACTGCTGAACGAGCCGATGCGGGTGACCATGGTGCGCCAGGGCGGCTCCTGGCTGCTGGACACCCTGTACCTCCTCAAGGCGGACTCCGTGCCGGCCCTGACCGCGGGCGGCGGCGCCACCGGCGGCTGGCCGGGCGCCCAGGGCCGCGGGGTGGCCGACGCGCTGGGCCGGCACCAGACCCTCAAGGAGGGCTCGGTCGTCGAGACCGCACTGCGTCCCGGCGCCTCCGCCGGGCAGCTGAACGCGCTGGTCACCGTCGCCGAGTGCGACAGGGCCGCGTGCAAGGCCACCGACAAGGTCTCCATGTACCGCTTGGTGGCCCACCAGTCCAACGGAGCCTGGCAGGTCATCAAAAGTGAACGCCTCTGAAGGGGGGACCACCGAAAACCAAGAGGGGCCGCGCGGCACGAAACCGCGCGGCCCTTCCCTTGCCTCCCAAGTGACAAGCTCAACCGTCAGCCCAACCCCGAACGGACGCTCAAGCGCTGCGATCGCGTCCGAAGGCAGTTCCGAGCCTGCGAGGAACTGATCGCGGAGCGAGCCGCCAGGCGAGTTCGAAGCGATGCAGCGATCGCCGCATGCGCGACAAGCGACGAGCCGCCAGGCGAGGAGCGCAGCTCGCGCATGCAATAGACAAGGGTTAGTCCTCTTGCGCCCTGCGGCGGCGTGTGGACGCGACGGCGACGCCGCCGGCCGCCACCGCGGTCAGGCCGAGGAGGGCCAGGGGGATGCTGTCGGTCCCTGTGATGGGCAGGTCCTTCGGCGGTGCGGGAGCGGCCCCGGCCGCCGTGCCCGAGCCGATGCCGGCCACCGGGAGGTCCGGGAGCAGCGGCGAGGACGGCGGGAGGTCGGGCAGCCCCGGTGACGGGCTCGGCTGGCCGGGCCCCGGCGGGACGGCGGGCTGGGCGGCGTGGGGGGCGTGGGGGGCGTTGGCGGGGTCGGGGGAGTGGGCGGCGTGGGCGGTGCGGGAGAGTCGGCGCAGTTCGCCGCGCCGACGCACACGTCCACCGAACCGTCCGCGTCGACCCCCGCGGGCGTCGCCTTCAGGGCGCCGCGGGTGGCGACGCCGAGGCCGGCGTCCCCGAGCCGGGTGCCGAGCTTCAGCCCGCCCTCGGCCTCCGGATCGCCGATCGAGATGTCCTCGGCGGAGAGCCTGCCGTCGGCCTCCAGCTTGAGCCCGGCCGGGCCGAGCAGGGTGTTCAGGCCCGCGTCGACGACCAGCTTGCCCTTGGCCGTCTTGCGCTCCACGTCCAGGTCGGGCGTGATCTCGACGCGCAGGTGCCCCGGCGCCTGCCCGCTCTTGGCCTTCTTGGTGGACGCGGCGCCCTTGCCCTTCTTGCCCTTCTTGGCGGGGGTGGTCTTGCCGCCGGATCCGGACGTGGTCTTGGTGACCGTCCGCTTGGCGGCCGGCTTGGTGGCGGGGGGCGTGGAAGAGGCGGACGACGAGGTGGAGCGCGACGTCTGACCGGACGGCGACGAGCCGCCGCCCGTGAGGGCGCCGGTGAGCCCGTCGAGGGTCCCGGTCAGGGCGCCGGTCAGATCGGCCAGGGGGGAGCCGGTCCTGGTCGAGGCCCCGGTGTCGGCATGGCCGACCCCGCTCATGGCCACCAGACCCAGCACCGTCGCGCCCGCCGTCACCGCCAGTCTTCTACCGTGGTGCACGAGGTACTCCTGGGGGGTATCGTGTTCGACAACCTGCGTTCACATTTGCACGCGACGTAGCGAATGTGAACCGCATTCGCTTGTTTTGGGCGCACGTTCACAACGTTGCGCCTGGATAACTGTGTATTTATTTCCCAAAAGGCGCATAAGGGGATTTATCGCTATCTCTGGGGTCCGGGTCGGGGCGCCCCGCGCCGCCCCGATACTTGAGCAATGACCAGGGTCATCGCGGGAAGCGCGGGCGGGCGGCGGCTGGCCGTGCCGCCGGGACGCGACACCCGTCCCACCAGCGACCGCGCCCGCGAGGGCCTGTTCTCCACCGTGCTCGCGCTGCTCGGCCCGCTCGACGGGCTGCGCGTGGCCGATCTGTACGCCGGGTCGGGCGCGGTGGGGCTGGAGGCCCTGTCGCGCGGCGCCGCGCACGCCCTGCTGGTGGAGTCGCACCCGCGCGCCCTCAAGGTCATCCGCGAGAACGTCCGGTCCCTCGGCCTGCCCGGCGCCCTCGCGCGGGGGGACAAGGTCGAGCGCCTGGTCCGGCGCGCGCCCGACGCGCCCTACGACCTGATCTTCGCCGATCCGCCCTACGCCCTGGGGGACGCCGCCGTCACCGCGCTGCTGGAGTCGCTGCGCGACCACGGCTGGGCCGCGCCCGACGCCCTCGTGGTGGTCGAGCGCGCCTCGCGCGGGGCGCCGCTGCGCTGGCCCGACGGCTACGCCGCCGAGCGCGACCGGCGCTACGGCGAGGCCGTCTTCTGGTACGGGCGGGCGGCCACCGAACGGTCTTCGGCTTGACGCGAGCCCGGTGCCGGACCGCTCCGGACCGGTTTGGTACGTTCACGGCGCAGGGCCCCACCTGCACGGAAAAGCCCAGACGCAAGGATGGAGCCACCTCGTGCGCCGTGTCGTTTGCCCCGGCTCGTTCGATCCCGTCACCAACGGCCATCTCGACATCGTCAGCCGGGCCTCCCGCCTGTTCGACGAGGTGGTGGTCGCCGTGATGATCAACAAGACCAAACAGGGGCTCTTCACCGTCGACGAGCGGATCGAGATGCTGGAGGAGGTGACCAAGGAGTACGGCAACGTCAAGATCGACAAGTGGCACGGGCTGCTGGTGGACTTCTGCCGGCAGAACGACATCCCGATGATCGTCAAGGGGCTGCGCGCCGTCAGCGACTACGAGTACGAGCTGCAGATGGCGCAGATGAACCACCGGATGGCCGGGGTCGAGACGATGTTCATGTCGACCAACCCCCTGTACTCCTACCTCTCCTCCAGCCTGATGAAGGAGATCGTCAAGTACGGCGGCGACGTCTCCGGGCTCATCCCCGAGGCGGTGCACGCCCGGCTGGCCGAACGGCTCCAGGAGACCTGACCGACCGGCCGCGAGTTGGGGAGAGGTCCGTGCGTTCGGTACCCTGGGACATCGGCCTGACCGACGGCCGCGATCCCCATGGCTCACGAAAGCAGGATTCCGCTGTCTCGCCTCGATCCGAACGCTCCGCTCGTGCTCGACACCCGGGCTCTGAGCAGGCAACCCGGATCGTCCCGCGAGCAGGTTCTCCGCGTTCCGGCCCCGGAGGATTTCGGCATCGAGATGGTGGGCGTGCCCGCGGGCGCCGCGATCGAGCTCGATCTGAGGTTCGAGGCGGTGCTGGAGGGCGTGCTCGTCACCGGAACGGCGCGGGTGCCCCTCAAAGGGGAGTGCGCGCGCTGTCTGGACCCGATCGCCTCGACCTTCGAGGCGGACTTCCAGGAGCTCTTCGTCTATTCTGACACCCGCTCCGGCGGGCACGCGGACGACGACGAGCTCCGCCTCGAGGACGATCTGATCGATCTCGAGCCTGTGCTCCGGGACGCGGTGGTGCTCGCACTGCCGCTGTCGCCGCTGTGCCGGGACGACTGTCCCGGCCTGTGCCCGGAGTGCGGCGTCCGGCTGGCGGACGCCGAGCCCGACCACGGCCACGCCGTCGCCGACCCTCGCTGGGAGGCGCTGCGGGGCCTGGCCGGCGGCGGACCGTCCTCCGACGGGGGTGCCCCTGGCGGCACCTCTTCCGGGGGCTAGCGGGCGCCGTCGCTGACATCCCCCTCGGGGGCGGTGGAGGTACGCGCCCCCACCGGGCATTCGACCGACGAGAACGAAAGCAGGAGGGCTGACGTGGCCGTCCCCAAGCGTAAGAAGTCGCGCAGCAACACGCGGCACCGGCGTGCGCAGTGGAAGGCCACCGCGCCGACCCTGGTCGACTGCCCGACGTGCCGCGACAAGAAGCTGCCGCACACGGCCTGCTCGACGTGCGGGACCTACGACCGGCGGCAGGTCATCGCCCCGTCGTCCTGAGGTAGGACTGATCCCGGCACCGGGGGGCGGATCCGCGCACGGCGCGGCCGCCCCTTCCGTGCCGGGACCGCATCCATCACCCAGCACACGATCACCCGACCATCCGGCGGGTGGCACCGGTGCGGTGAACGGCGGAGGGCCGGCGCCCGAGGCCGTGGTGCACGCCGGGGATGTCGATCGTCCGGCGCGCACCTCGTCTTCGTGGACCCTCTCCTCGGCCGCGCGACCGCGCCGTCCCGGGCTCCCGGCCGTTCCGGGCGTCCCGGCGCCGTCCGCCGCCATCGGCACCGCCGCGCGCGGTGCGAGGCCTCCGAGGAGGGCCTGTGAGCGGTAAGAGGACCGAACCGGCGCCCGACCGCGCGGAACTGACCCGCGCGCTCGGCGTCGAGGTCACCGACGACCTTCTGGAACGCGCGCTGACGCACCGTTCCTTCGCCTACGAGAACGGCGGCCTGCCCACCAACGAGCGCCTGGAGTTCCTGGGCGACTCGGTGCTCGGCCTGGTCGTCACCGACACCCTGTACCGGGGGCACCCAGACCTGCCCGAGGGGCAGCTGGCCAAGCTGCGCGCCGCCGTGGTCAACATGCGCGCCCTCGCCGGGGTCGCGCGCGCCCTGAGCGTGGGCGACCACATCCGCCTCGGCCGCGGCGAGGAGGGCACCGGGGGCCGCGACAAGGCCTCCATCCTCGCCGACACGCTGGAGGCCCTCATCGGGGCGGTCTATCTCGACCGCGGCCTGGACGAGGCGTCCGCGCTGGTGCACCGGCTGTTCGACGCGCTGATCACCCGTTCGGCCGGGCTGGGCGCGGGGCTGGACTGGAAGACCTCGCTGCAGGAGCTGACGGCCGTCGAGGAGCTCGGCGTCCCGGAGTACCACGTCTCCGAGAGCGGCCCCGACCACCAGAAGACCTTCCGCGCCGCGGTGCGGGTCGGCGGCACCACCTACGGGTCGGGCGAGGGCCGCAGCAAGAAGGAGGCCGAGCAGCACGCCGCCGAGGCCGCCTGGAACGCCATCCGCGAGATGGTCGTCGCGCGCGAGTCCGCGGCCGCCGGCGGCGCCACCACGGGCACGGACGGCGCCGAGGCCGGTGCCGGCGACGGCGGCGCGGACGGTGCCGCGCCGTCCGGCCAGGGGGCCTGACCGTGCCGGAGCTGCCCGAGGTCGAGGTCGTCCGGCGCGGCCTCGACCGCTGGGTCACCGGCCGTACCGTCGCGTCCGCCGAGGTCCTGCACACCCGAGCCGTGCGGCGGCACGCCGAGGGCCCGGCCGACTTCGCCGGGCGCCTGGCCGGGCGCACCATGCAGGCCCCGCGCCGCCGCGGCAAGTACATGTGGATCCCGCTCGACTCCGGCGAGGCGCTGCTGGCCCACCTGGGCATGAGCGGGCAGCTGCTGGTGGGCGAGCCCGACCGTCCCGACGAGAAGCACCTGCGCGTCCGCGTCACCTTCACCGAAGGCGGCGCGGGCGGCTTCGACCTGCGCTTCGTCGACCAGCGCACGTTCGGGCACCTGCTGGTGGCCGAGGAGGCGGCCGGGACGGCGGGCACGCCCGTTCCCGAGCCCATCGCCCACATCGCGGCGGACCCGCTCGAAGAGGTCTTCGACGACGAGGCGTTCTACCGAGCGCTGCGCCGCCGCCGCACCGGCGTCAAGCGCGCGCTGCTCGACCAGTCCCTGATCAGCGGCGTCGGCAACATCTACGCCGACGAGGCCCTGTGGCGGGCCAGGCTCCACTGGGCGCGCCCCACGGAGACGCTGACACGGGCCGAGGTCACGCGGGTCCTGGAGGGCGTGCGAGAGGTCATGGCGGCGGCCCTGGCCGTGGGGGGCACGTCCTTCGACAGCCTCTACGTCAACGTGAACGGGGAGAGCGGCTACTTCGACCGCTCGCTGGACGCCTACGGGCGCCGCGACGAGCCGTGCAGGCGCTGCGGGTCCGCCATCCGCCGCGACGAGTTCATGAACCGCTCCTCCTACAGCTGCCCCACCTGCCAGCCCCGTCCCAGGAGAGCGAGATACTAGGCGTGATGGACGACGTGGACGCCGGCGAGGCCGTACGGCTGACCGCCTGGGCGCGCGGGCGGGTGCAGGGCGTGGGCTTCCGCTGGTGGGTGCGGTCGCGCTCGCTCGAACTCGGCCTGGTCGGCAGCGCCACCAACCTCGCCGACGGCCGGGTGGAGATCGTCGCCGAAGGGTCGCGGCCGGCCTGCGAGAGGCTGCTGGAACTGCTGCGCGGGGAGGGGACCCCGGGACGTGTCGCGGGCGTCGCCGAGCGCTGGAGCGAGCCCCGCGGAGAAGGCCCCGGTTTCCAGGAGCGGTAGCCGGGTAGGGGTTTCCGGTTTGTACCTGCTAAACTAGTGAGGACAGGTTGTTACCGGCCTGTGATGTGCGTCTTGACCAGGACACCGGCCGGTGCGACTCTAGACGATACGCGCACCCGTTTGAGTTGATTCTCGTGCGCGATCCCTGCTGGTTACTCAGCGTGGAGGACCCTTAGTCATGGCGAAGGCTCTACTCGGCCACGTCGGCGGTCCCGACCCCCGTATGGTCGCGGAGATGCGGCGCCTTCAGCAGCGCGTACGTGATCTGGAAGCCGAGCTCGTACGGCTTCAGGCAGAGAACGACGCGCTCGCTACGGAGGCGACCGACGACGACGTATTGTCGCTCGGAGTGAAGGACCGCGAACCGGCGCTGACCTGATCGGCGCCTTCTTTCGAGGAACAGACAGGGACGCCCGTCCGCGGCGTCCCTTACGTTTTGTCCTCTTCCCGGTGATCGATCGGTCCTGCCCGGCGTGACCGTACAGTCGATCTTGGGTTCGCTCTTATCGCGCTGTCCTGCGGAAACCGGCATGTTTCACCTCGCGTGACACGCCGTGGCACCGTCGGTGCAGTGCCCGGGCGGCTCTGAACGGCCGCGAAACGTTTCGTGAACGGCACTTCCGGACTCCCGGACCGCGGACCGCCGTGCGGATCCCCGGTGGTCGCGTGCGGCCGTGCGCGCCCCGAGAGGCTCGCTCGGCGTCGCGGCCGTCCCCGCGCGGTTCGCGTATCGGCGACGGCCCCGTCGAGGGCCCAGCGGAGCTCTGAGGGCCTCCTGCCATGCCCGGACGCTCCCTTTTCGTCCGCCGGCGGGCGTCGCCGTCGGCGACCGCGGGGCGCATCGGGGCAGATCATGGCACATTGGAGGGGAACGGCTGCGCGGTTGCCGGGTCCTGACGGGGGCGGCCGGTATCGTTCGACCCGTTCCCGGAGGCAGCCGGGTCGAGGCGGGGGCGGGGGCTCCGGCCGGGCGGCCGGGCGGCCGGGGCGGCCTGGGAAGCAGGCCCCGTGCGCATCCCTTGGAGGAGGACGCGAGCGCGTGTACCTGAAGAACCTGACGCTGCGCGGCTTCAAGTCCTTCGCGTCCTCCACCACCCTCAAGTTCGAGCCCGGCATCACCTGCGTCGTGGGGCCCAACGGGTCGGGCAAGTCCAACGTCGTCGACGCGCTCGCCTGGGTGATGGGGGAGCAGGGCGCCAAGTCGCTGCGCGGCGGCAAGATGGAGGACGTGATCTTCGCCGGCACCGCCAGCCGGCCGCCGCTGGGCCGCGCCGAGGTCGTCCTCACCATCGACAACGCCGACGGCGCGCTGCCGATCGACTACACCGAGGTGACGATCAGCCGGCTGATGTTCCGGTCCGGGCAGAGCGAGTACGCGATCAACGGCGACTCCTGCCGGCTGCTGGACATCCAGGAGCTGCTGTCGGACTCGGGCATCGGCCGCGAGATGCACGTGATCATCGGCCAGGGCCAGCTCGACCGGGTGCTGCACTCGGGGCCGGAGGGCCGCCGCGCCGTGATCGAGGAGGCGGCCGGCGTCCTCAAGCACCGCAAGCGCAAGGAGAAGGCGCTGCGGAAGCTGGACGCGATGCAGGCCAACCTGACCCGCGTCCAGGACCTCACCGGCGAGCTGCGGCGCCAGCTCAAGCCGCTGGGCCGGCAGGCCGAGATCGCGCGGCGGGCCGCGGTGATCCAGGCCGACCTGCGGGACGCGCGGCTGCGGCTGCTGGCCGACGACCTGGTCACCCTGCGCACCCGGCTGGACCAGGAGGCCGCCGACGAGGCCGCCGTCCGCGAGCGCCGCACCGAGACCGAGCGGGCCCTGCAGGAGGCGCAGGAGCGCGAGGCCGCGCTGGAGGCCGAGGAGGCCGAGCAGGCGCCCAAGCTGGCGCAGGCGCAGGACACCTGGTTCAAGCTCTCGGCGCTGAAGGAGCGGCTGCGGGGCGTGGCCGACCTGGCCGCCGAACGGCACCGCAACGCCGCCGAAGCGCGCGACGAGGAACGCCGGGGCCGCGACCCCGAGGACATGGAGCGCGAGGCCGTCGCCGTCCGCGAGCAGGAGGAGATGCTCCGCGCCGCGCTGGAGGAGGCCCAGGACGGCCTGTCGACGGCGGTGGAGGAGCGGTCCGGCGCCGAGGAGGCCCTCGCGGCCGAGGAGCGGCGCCTGCAGGCCGCCGCCCGCGCCGCCGCCGACCGGCGCGAGCAGCTGGCCCGGCTGCGCGGCCGCGTCGAGGCGCTGCACAGCAAGGTCCAGGCGGGGCAGTCGGAGATCGGGCGGCTCCGCGAGGCGCGCACGGAAGCCGAACAGCGCGTCCACTCCGCGCAGGCCGAGTTCGAGGCGTTCGAGGCAGAGGTCGTCGAAGACCCCGAACTGATGGCCGAGCACGAACTGGCCCAGGAGACCCTGGCCACCGCCAAGGAGGCCGTGGAGGCCGCCAGGGCCGCCGTGGACGCGCCCAAGCAGGCGCTCAAGGAGGCCCGCACCGCCGTGGCCGCGGCGCGTTCCGCCGACCAGGCCGCGCAGAAGCAGGTCGCCGCGTTGCAGGCGCGCATCGAGGCCCTCAACCTGACCCTGGCCAGCGCCGCGGAGGGCGGCGAGGCCGTTCTGGCGGCGGGCGCCGACGGCTCCCTGGAGGGCGTCCTCGGCACGGTCGCCTCGCTGCTGACCGTACGGCCCGGCTACGAGACGGCGGTCGCCGCGGCCCTGGCCGGCACGGCCGAGGCCATCGCCGTGGGCTCCCTGGACACCGCGCAGGCCGCCCTCGAACTGCTGCGCGCGCGAGACGCGGGCCGCGCCGGACTGCTGATCGGCTCGGGCGACTCCGGTCCGGAGCACGCCAGGATCGACGGGATCGACTACGCCGCCGACGCCGTGACCGTCCCCGACACCCTCGGCGCCGCCATGAGCGAGCTTCTGCGCGACGTCGCCGTCGTGGACGACGTGGCCGCCGCCGTGGCCCTCGTCCGGCGCGAGCCCCGTCTGCGCGCCGTCACCCGCGACGGCGACCTCGTCGGCGCCCACTGGGCCCAGGGCGGCGCCGCCGGGGGAGCGCAGAGCCTCCTCCAGATGCGCGCCACCCTCGACCAGGCCAGTGAGGACCTCGCCGCCGCCGAGACCGCCGCCGAGCAAAGCGCCGAGGCCCTCACCGAGGCCACGGAGGCAGAGCACCGCACCCAGGCCGCCCTCGACGAGGCCCAGGCCGCCGTCAACCAGGCCCAGGGCGGGGTCAACCAGGCCCAGGCCGACCTCGACCGCGTCCGGGGAAGGCTGCGCGAACACGAGGCCCAAGCCGCCCAGGAGGCCAAACGCGCCGCCCGCCTGGAGGCCGACGTCCGCGCCGCCAAGGGCGAGGTGGAGCGCCTCACCAAGGCCCTGGACGCGGCCGGCGAGTCCCTGGAGACCGACGCGCAGGCCGCCGAGGAACTGGCCGCACGGCTCGCCGAGTCCGAGGAGGCCGCCGAGGTCGCCGACGAGGCCGGGCACGACACCGAGGCCCGCGACGAGCTCAACGCCCGCTGCCAGGAGCTGCGCGCCGCCGAGATGGAGTCCCGGCTGACCGTCCGCACCGCCGAGGAGCGCGTCCAGGCCATCGCCGGCCGCGCCGACGCCCTCGAACGCGGCGCCCGCCGCGAGCGCGAGGAGCGGGCCAGGGCCGCCGAGCGCCGCGCCCGCCGCGAGCGGCAGGCCCGCGTCGCCGAGGCGGTGCACCGGGGCGCCCGGACCGCGCTGCGCCGCATCGAGACGTCCCTGGAGTCCGCGGTGACGCAGCGGGAGGCGGCCGAGCGCGCGCGGGCCGAGCGGGAGGCCGAGCTGAAGGTCGTCCGCACCCAGGTCCGCGAACTGTCCAGCACCCTGGAACGCCTGGTCAACGTCGTGCACGGCAGCGAGGTCGCCCGCGCCGAGCAGCGCCTGCGCCTGGAGCAGCTCGAACAGCGCGCCCTGGAGGAGTTCGGCCTGGAGGTCGAGGCCCTGGTGTCGGAGTACGGCCCCGACCAGCCCGTCCCGCCCGGCCCGGAGGAGGCAGGTTCGGGCGGTGAAATGGATGGAGACGCGCAACCCGCGCCGTATGACCGCCGCGAGCAGGAGAAGCGCGCCAAGGCCGCCGAACGCCAGCTCAACCAGCTCGGCAAGGTCAACCCCCTAGCCCTGGAGGAGTTCGCCGCCCTGGAGGAGCGGCACGCGTTCCTCACCTCGCAGCTGGAGGACCTCAAGAAGACCCGCCGTGACCTCCTCAACATCGTCAAGGACGTCGACGACCGGGTGCAGCAGGTGTTCGCCTCCGCCTACGAGGACACCGCCCGCGAGTTCGAGCGGATCTTCGCCCGGCTGTTCCCCGGCGGCGAGGGCAGCCTGTCGCTGACCGAGCCGGAGGACATGCTGGCCACCGGCGTCGAGGTCGCGGCCCGCCCGCCGGGCAAGAAGGTCAAGCGGCTGTCGCTGCTGTCGGGCGGCGAGCGCTCCCTGGTCGCGATCGCGTTCCTGGTCGCGGTGTTCAAGGCCCGGCCGTCGCCGTTCTACGTCCTGGACGAGGTCGAGGCGGCCCTGGACGACACCAACACCCAGCGGCTGCTGCGCGTCTTCGAGGAGCTGCGCGAGTCGTCCCAGCTCATCGTGATCACCCACCAGAAGCGGACCATGGAGGGCGCCGACGCCCTCTACGGCGTCAGCATGCGCGGCGACGGGGTGACGCAGGTGGTCAGCCAGCGCCTCCGGGAACACGAACCGGCCTGAGCCTTGTGCCGGGAGGGGGCCATCCACTACTCATGGGCACCGGTCGTTCTCCGACCCCGCTCCGGGCAGCCTGCCCGGACGGAGACCGGCTTCTGAGAGGTATCCCATGGATCCCGAGCGGCTCAAGGCCAACTTCGCCGCGGTGGCTGAGAACGGCGAGGGCCTGATCGCCTACTTCTACGCCGACCTCTTCCAGCGCGAACCGGGGCTGCGCGACCTCTTCCCCGCGTCGATGGAGAAGCAGAACCGCAGGCTCCTTGAGGCGCTGTCGCACATCGTGTCCCTGGTGGACGACCCGCCCGCCCTCGTGCCGTACCTGTGGGAGCTGGGCCGCCGGCACGCCGGCCACGGCCTCGCCAACGACCACTTCCCGCGGTTCGGGGTGAGCCTGCTGACGGCCCTCGCGCACTTCACCGGGCCCGGCTGGGACGAGGATCTGGAACGCGACTGGGCCGCCGTCTTCAGCTTCACCGCCCAGATCATGGCCGAGGCGGCCGCCGAACGGGGCTCGGCGCAGCAGGCCGTGGGATGACAAGACCGCAGGTGGGCGGCTCGCCTGCCACGGGACGGGGTTCGGCGCATCGGCGCCGGTCTGGAAAACTGGATGCGCTATGGACTATCTGATCCTCATCGCCGGGCTCGCCGCCGTCGTCCTGATCATCGGCGGCGTCCTGTTCCTGCGGCCCGGCCGCCGCAAGCCCCGGCCGCCCGCCGAACCCGCGGAGCGGCCCGCCGACCTGCAGCCCGGCGGCACGACCACCGTCGAGGAGGAGGAGGAGCGGGCGGCGCCCGCGGCCGAGCGGGCGCCACCGGTCGAGAAGGTCCCGCCCAAGGTCGAGATCGAGGTCCCGCCGCCCTCCGCCGGCCGGCTGGTGCGGCTGCGCGCCCGGCTGGCCCGCTCCCAGAACACCTTCGGCAAGACCCTCCTGGGCCTGCTGTCGCGCGAGACCCTCGACGACGACGCCTGGGAGGAGATCGAGGACACCCTGATCGGCGCCGACATCGGCGTCTCGGTGGCCCGGCAGATCACCGAGGACCTGCGCACCCGCGTCCAGGTGCTGGGCACCCGCAGCCCCCAGGAGGTGCGGGAGCTCCTGAAGGAGGAGCTGGTCAAGCAGATCGGCGCCGACCTGGACCGGTCGCTGCACACCGCGCCGCACGGCACCCGTCCCGCCGTGCTGATGGTCGTGGGCGTGAACGGCACCGGCAAGACCACCACCTGCGGCAAGCTCGCCCGGGTCCTGGTCGGCGACGGCCGCACCGTGGTCCTGGGCGCCGCCGACACCTTCCGCGCCGCCGCCGCCGACCAGCTGGAGACCTGGGGCGCCCGCGTGGGCGCGCAGGTCGTGCGCAAGGACGAGGGCGCCGACCCGGCCAGCGTCGCGTTCGAGGCCGTCAAGCAGGGCCTCGACGCCAAGGTCGACACCGTGATCGTCGACACCGCTGGCCGCCTCCACACCAAGACCGGCCTCATGGACGAGCTCGGCAAGGTCAAGCGGGTCATCGAGAAGCAGGCCACGGTCGACGAGGTCCTCCTGGTCCTGGACGCCACCACCGGCCAGAACGGCATGCAGCAGGCCCGCGTGTTCGCCGAGGTCGTCAACGTCACCGGCATCGTCCTGACCAAGCTCGACGGCACCGCCAAGGGCGGCATCGTCGTCCAGGTCCAGCGCGAACTGGGCGTCCCCGTCAAACTGGTCGGCCTGGGCGAAGGCCCGGACGACCTGGCCCCCTTCGAACCCGAAGCCTTCGTGGACGCGATCCTGGGCGACTGACCCACCTGGCTGGAGCGAGGCGCGTCCGTTTGTGGACGCGCCTCGCGCCGTCCCGGGGGGCGTGAGGGCGTCCCCCTGCAATGAAACAACCCCTCCACATTGGTGCCTTTCGACCACCCCATGGGAAGCAAAACGCCCATCTCGCCAGGGGAGCCGTCCCGAACGGACGGAGTGTGAGGATTCCGAAACATCGCGGAAACAGTTCGCGATGGGGTTTCACACCGTAGAAACACAAGGGCCTTTCAGGTGAAACCGCCAGCCCAGAGTCTCTGAGGAATCCGAAGTTCCCGGTCGAGGAGGGGCTCTCCCCACGATGAAGATCGATAGCGGTAGTACCGCGTGGATGCTGACGAGCGCGGCGCTCGTCCTGCTGATGACACCGGGTCTGGCCTTCTTCTACGGGGGGATGAGCCGGGCCAAGAGCGTGCTCAACATGATGATGATGAGCTTCGTCAGCATCGCCATGGTGGGCATGATCTGGGTCGTCTACGGCTACTCCGTCGCCTTCACCGAGGCCGGGGGGCTCAGCTCCTTCATCGGCGGTCTGAGCGACTGGGGACTGGTCGGCCTGGAGACGGTCGCGACCGCGGACGACGGGAGCGGCATCCCGCAACTGGTGTTCGTCGCCTTCCAGGCCACCTTCGCGATCATCACGGTGGCCCTCATCAGCGGCGCCGTGGCGGACCGTGCCAAGTTCGGGGCCTGGGTGGTCTTCACCCTGGTCTGGGTGACCCTGGTGTACCTGCCCATCGCGCACTGGGTGTGGTGGTCGGACGGTCAGGACGGCGGCAAGGCCGGCTGGATCTTCGAGCTGGGCGCGCTGGACTTCGCCGGCGGCACGGTCGTCCACATCAACGCCGGTGTGGCGGCGCTGGCGCTGGCGCTGGTGCTGGGGCGCCGCAAGGGCTGGCCGAAGGACCCGATGCGCCCGCACAACCTGCCGTTCGTGCTGCTGGGCGCCGGTCTGCTGTGGTTCGGCTGGTTCGGGTTCAACGCCGGCTCGGCGCTGTCGGCCGGTTCGACCGCCGCGGTCGCGTTCATCAACACGCTGGTCGCCACCTGCGCCGCGGCGTTCGCCTGGATCGTGGTGGAGAAGCTGCGCGACGGCAGCTCGACCACCCTGGGCCTGGCCTCCGGCATCGTGGCCGGCCTGGTCGCGATCACCCCGGCGGCGGCGTTCGTCACCCCGCTCGGCGCGATCGCGCTGGGCCTGGTCGCCGGCGCGGTGTGCGCGTTCGCGGTCGGCCTCAAGTACAAGCTGGGCTATGACGACTCCCTGGACGTGGTGGGCGTGCACATGGTCGGCGGGATCGTCGGCGCGCTGCTGATCGGCATCCTCGCCACCACGTCGGTCAACGACGCCGGCGCGGACGGGCTGCTGGCCGGCGGCGGGCTGTCGCTGCTGGGCAAGCAGGCGGTCGCGGTGGTCGCCACCCTCGTCTACTCGTTCGTGGTCACCTTCATCATCGCCAAGCTGATCGACCTGGTGATGGGCTTCCGGATCAGCGAAGAGGACGAGGTCTCCGGCATCGACAGCACGGCGCACGCGGAGACGGCCTACGACTTCGGCAGCGTGCACGCCGGGGTGGGCGCCTCGCTGCCCTCACCCGCCCGTAAGGTCACCGGCGGAGCCGACAAGAAGGTGGAGGCCGACGCATGAAGCTGATCACGGCGGTGATCAAGCCGTTCAAGCTGGACGAGGTCAAGGCGGCCCTGGAGACCTTCGGGGTCAAGGGGATGACCGTGAGCGAGGCCAGCGGGTACGGCCGCCAGAAGGGGCACACCGAGGTCTACCGGGGCGCCGAGTACAAGGTCGACCTGGTGCCCAAGCTGCGGGTCGAGGTGCTGGTCGACGACGAGGACGCCGAGGACATCATCGACGTCATCGTCAAGGCTGCGCGCACGGACAAGATCGGTGACGGCAAGGTGTGGGCCGTTCCCGTCGAGACCGTGATCCGGGTCCGGACCGGTGAGACCGGCGCGGACGCGCTGTAGGGAACGGAGTGGCTCTGGTTCACGGATCGGTCGGGGGAGAGACCCGTACGGCCCGCGCAGCCCTCGTGGCGGCGCGGGCCGCACGGGCCGACGAACTGGATCGCTGGCTCGCCGGTCTGCTCGGCGTCCGGCGCACGGGTTTCGGTGACGACGGCGCGGGCGGCCTTCCGGCCCGCGGGAGAACAACGCGATCGACCGCGGGTCTCACGGCCGATCTGAGCGGCACGGACGGCGCGGATCAGGCGGGCCACGCGGCCGGCACGACCGCCCTGGGCGCCGCGGACGCCGCAGAGAACGAGAGTGCCCCGGGATCGCCGAACGTGCGTCGGGGCCGGCCGCTGGTCCCGAGCGGCGCGGACGGCGTCGCCCTGGTCGCCGTGGGCAGCCACGCCCGCCGGGAGCTGACTCCGGGCGGCGATCTCGACCTGGTGCTGCTCCACCGCGGCCGCCCGGACGTGGCGGAGGTCGCCGACCGTGTCTGGTACCCCGTCTGGGACTCGGGCATCCGGCTCGACCACTCCGTCCGCACGGTGCAGGAGGCCCGCGAGGTCGCCCGTACCGACATGAAGGCGGCCCTGGGCCTGCTCTCGGCGCGCCGCATCGCGGGAGAGCACACCCTGGTCGACGAGCTGCGCGCGGCCGTCCTGGCCGACTGGCGCGCCGACGCCAGGCGCAGGCTGGCCGAGCTGGGCGAGATGTGCCGGCGGCGCTGGGAGTCCAAGGGGGAGCTGGCCTTCCTCCTGGAGCCCGACCTCAAGGAGGCCCACGGCGGCCTGCGGGACGTCAACGTCATGCAGGCGGTCGCCGCGTCCTGGGTCGCCTCGGCCCCCGACGCGCGCGTGCGGGCCGCGCATGACTTCCTCCTGGACGTGCGGCACGTGCTGCACGAGGTGACGGGCAGGGCCAGTGACCGGCTCGTCCTGCAGGAGCAGGAGGCCGTCGCGGGCGCGCTCGGCCTGCTGGACGGCAACGTGCTGCTGCGCACGATCGCCGAGGCCGCCCGCACGATCACCTATGCGGGTGACCACCTCTGGCGGCGCGTCGAGCGTTTCTGCGCCCCGCGCCGTACACCTCTGGCTCGCGGTGCGCGGGGCCCCTCCGGGAGACGCGGCGTGGAACGGAGCCCCGTGGGAGACGGGGCCGTGGAGCAGGAGGGCGAAGTCGTCCTCGCCCGGGACGCGAACCTGGACGACCCGGCACTCGTGCTCCGCGTGGCCGCCGCCGCCGCACAGGCGGGCCTGCCCCTGGCCCCCGCCACCGTAGACCGTCTCGCCGAGCACGCGACGCTTCCGCCCACGCCCTGGCCCGCCCAGGCAAGGGACGCCCTGGTCTCTCTCCTGGGAGCGGGGCCGGCGGCCATCGGCGTATGGGAGGCCCTGGACCAGGCGGGCCTGATCGTACGGCTCCTCCCCGACTGGGAGAGGGTCCGCAACCGCCCCCAGCGCAACCCCGTCCACCGCTTCACGGTCGACCGCCACCTCGTGGAGGCCGCGACGGGCGCCGCCGCCCTCACCCGCGAGGTGTCCCGTCCCGACCTGCTGATCATCGGGTCGCTGCTGCACGACATCGGCAAGGGCTGGCCCGGCGACCACTCGGTCGGCGGCGCGGTCGTGGCCCGCGACCTGGGCGTCCGGATGGGCTTCGCCGACGAGGACGTGCGGGTCCTGGAGACCGTCGTGCGCTACCACCTGCTGCTCCCCGAGACCGCCACCCGCCGCGACATCGACGATCCCCGGACCGTCGAGGCCGTCACCTCCGCGGTCTCCGCCGTCCCCGGCCGGGAACGCGAGATCGTCGAGCTGCTGGCCGGGCTGGCCATCGCCGACGGCCTGGCGACCGGGCCCGGCGCCTGGGGCACGTGGAAGGCCGGGCTGATCGCCGAGCTCGCCCGCCGCGCCTCCGCCGCCCTCGCCGGCGGCACCCCGCCTCCACCGCCCGCCCTGAACCCCTCCCAGCTGGCCCTGGCGCGCCACGACGGCGGTTCGGTGCGCATCACCGGGTCGCACGTCACCATCGCCGCTCCGGACCGCTCAGGGCTCCTCTGGAGGGCCGCCGGGGTACTGGCCCTGCACCGCCTCGCCGTCCGGACGGCCCGCGTGTCGTCCCCGGCGTCCTCGGGCGGGTCCCGCCCGAGCACGGCCGTCCTGGAGTTCACCGCCGTGCCGGAGTACGGCAACCCGCCCGACCCGGCCGCGCTGGAGGCGGACCTGCGCCGCATGCTCGCCGACCGCCTCGACGTGGCCGCACGGCTGGAACGCAGGGCCCGGTCCTTGCGCGTCCGGCCCGGCGTGCCCGTCCCGCCGCCGCGGGTGACCATCGTGGACGACGCGTCCAGCACCGCCACGGTCGTCGAGGTGCGCGCCCACGACCGTCCGGGGCTCCTGTGGCGCGTCGGGCAGGCACTGGGGGAGTGCGGCCTCCAGGTGCGCGCCGCCCAGGTGGACACCCTGGGCGCCGACGCCGTGGACGTCTTCTACGTCGTCGACGCCTCAGGACTGCCCCTGACCGAGCCCGCGGAGCTCTCACGCGTGCGGCTGCACGTCCTGACCGCGCTGGGCTAGGAGAAACCTGGAAAAGAAGGCGGAGAGACGGTCACGGGGGCACAACCGTCTCTCCGCCGCTTATGTGGCCGGGACCCGTGGTCTGCGGGATCCGGGCCGGTCTGTGGGGTCAGGGGGCCGACGTCTGCGTCGAGGTGGGCGAAGGGGCGGTCGGCCTCTGCCGGGGCGCCCCTGAGGACTGCTCGTTCATGTCGCCGTCGGAATCCTGCTTGTCAGGCTTGGAACCGGCACCCTTGGAAGGCCTCGGGCCGTTGCCGTTGCCGTTGCCGTTGCCGTTGCCGTCGCCGTTGTCGTCATCGCCGCCGGAGCCCTCGTCCTCGCCCTGGCCGTCATTCCCCCTGTTGGGCCCTTTCGTGGACTTCTTCTTGTTGCCGTCGCCGGTTGCGGTGTCGTCCCTGCCCTGGGTCTTCCCAGGGGACGGTGTGAGCGCGGCGCAGTACCCCGGGACGCGATTGGCGCCGCCCGCCGCGTCCACCAGGGCACGCAGGGTCGGCTTGCCCAACTCCTGAGCGCGCCTGGGCGGGTCGACGGCCAGGTAGACGCGGCACAGGTTCACGAGGGCGGGACGCGAAGACTTGGGTGAGGCGGTACCGGACTTGGCGTGCGGCTCCGAATCGGGCCTCGCCGTGGACGTGCTCCGGTCCAGGGGGATCGAGGGCGGCGGGCTTTCCCGTCCGGACGACAGCGGGCCGACGGGCAACCCCATGGCCCCGCCCGCCAGCACCATGCCGCTCGCGGCGGTCGCCGTCCCCAGCACCACCGCCGCGATCTTCAGCGGCACCAGCCGCACGAACACCGACCCGCGCCGGCGTGCCGCGGCCGACCGCCGCACGGTCGCCACCTGGAAGGCCGAGACGGCCGCGTCCTCCCCGGCGAGCTCCCCGGCCCGCGCGGGCGCCGAGGCGGCGGCGAGAACGCCGGCGAGCGCCCCGGACCCGCTCCGGGGATCGCCGGGACCGCCGTCGAGCAGGCGCTCGGCGGCGTCGCGATCCAATCCGTGGCCGTAGGTGTTCATCTCACCCTCTTCAGCGCCACGGCCCCCGAACGTGTCACACCCGGCCCCCTGTTCCGTCACCGCGCCTCAACGAGAAGCATCCGCCGCTCCGCCAGGAAAGCATGGGCCGACGAGGCCGAGGCGTCCGCGCGAGCTTCCCAAGAACGTTCCATCGACCGGGAACCCGGCAGCCCCACCCCACCGGACGCTCCGGCGCCGCCAGCCGTCAATCCAGCGCCTGCCCGGCCCCTTCGGCACTTCGGAGGGGTCAACCCTCGGCATCGGGTCGGCCAAGGCGCCGCCGGGACCCTGCCAACCCTCAGAAGCGTCCACGGACGCGTGCGAGTCGGCGCCGCCCCGCGGATTCGCGCCATTGCACCCGTCGACGTTCGAGGCGGCGCTTCCTGTGGATGAGCCTTCCGGGAGGCGCATCTGCATGCTCACACCCGAGCCCTGTCGGTTGGTCTGGGGCGCAGTCGAAACCCCAGGAACATGGGCGCGGACCTTGGACGCTTGCCGTTCACTGGCCGGAGAACCGCCATCCCGGGTCCGCGCTGTGTCTCCAGATGCCGCGTTGGGCGGGTTGGACGCCGGCGAGTTCGTTGCGGAGTCCGAGACGGCCTGCGTTCCCGCTGCCGACTCTCGGGATCCCGCCGCGCCACCCGGTTGCGAGGCCTCGCGTGGGACCTTCCGCGAACGGCCTTCTCCCGCCTGCCCGGCGCCGGACGCAGGCGTATCGGAACGGTCCTCTACGGGGGGTGGAGACCCGTCCGAGTCATCGTTCACCGACGTGTTCAGGCGTTCGGACAGCCGGCGGAGCCCTCGGTAGGCGGCGGTCCGCACCGCGCCAGGACGCTTGCCCAGCACGCGCCCGGCCTCCTTCGCGTCCAGGCCGACCACCACGCGCAGCAGCACGGCCTCGGCCTGATCCCTCGGCAGACCGCAGATCAGGGCGATCGCCGAGTCGGTGGAGAGGCGTTCCAGCGCGTCCCGCTCCGGATCGTCCCGGCCCACCAGGTCGGTGAGGTCCTCGACGCGGACGCTGGTGTCGGGCCGGCGGCCGACCCGCCGCAGATGGTCCAGCGCCCGGTGCCGCGCGATCGTGGACGCCCACCCGCGGAACCGGTCGTAGTCGCCGCTGAACGAGCCGAGATCGCGGGCGATCTGCAGCCAGGCGTCGGCGGCCACGTCCTCGGCCTCGGCGCCGACCAGGGCCCGCAGGTAGCGCAGCAGCCGGGGCTGCAGGTCCCGGTAGAGCAGCCGGAACGCCTCGTCGTCTCCGGCCTGGGCGGCCCGCAGGGCCGTTTCGAGAGCCTGGTCGTCGGCCCGGGGCATCGCGCGTTCGCTCATGCGCCTCCGTCGTGCGGCCGCGGCCACGTGTTCACCTGGTGGTCCTCGGTGGGTGGGGGGATTCGGTCGGTCACAGGGGCCATGCCGGGTCGCCGCAGGGTACCCCTGAAGCGTTCAGCGTACGTAGCGGCACGAATGTCACACTCCGAACGGGAGAACCACCGTGAACTCGTCCAGGGTGGGACCTGCCCGCCGAACCGATACCCTGAGAGTTGATCCCAGAAGCTTCCAAGGACGGGTCCAGACACGTGTTCGAGACGCTCTCCGACCGGTTGACGACGGTCTTCTCGTCGCTGCGCAGCAAGGGCCGGCTCTCCGAGGCCGACATCAACGCGACGGCCCGCGAGATCCGTGTCGCGCTGCTCGAGGCCGACGTGGCCCTGCCCGTGGTGAAGGACTTCATCGCGCAGGTCAAGGAGCGGGCCCGGGGCGCGGAGGTGTCCCAGGCGCTGAACCCCGCCCAGCAGGTCGTCAAGATCGTCAACGAGGAGCTCATCAACATCCTCGGCGGCGAGACCCGCCGGATCCGCTTCGCCAAGAACCCGCCCACCGTGATCATGCTGGCCGGTCTGCAGGGCGCGGGCAAGACCACGCTGGCCGGGAAGCTGGCCCGGTGGCTCAAGTCCGAGGGCCACGCGCCCCTCCTGGTCGCCGCCGACCTGCAGCGGCCCAACGCCGTCCAGCAGCTCCAGGTGGTCGGGGAGCGCGCCACGGTGCCCGTGTTCGCGCCCGAGCCGGGCAGCGGCGTGGGCGACCCGGTCGACGTCGCGCGCCGCTCCATCGAGCAGGCCAGGCACGCCCAGCACGACGTGGTCGTCATCGACACCGCCGGCCGCCTCGGCGTGGACGCCGAGATGATGCAGCAGGCCGCCGACATCCGCGACGCGGTCAAGCCGGACGAGATCCTGTTCGTGGTCGACGCGATGATCGGCCAGGACGCGGTCACCACCGCCGAGGCGTTCCTGGGCGGCGTCGGGTTCGACGGGGTCGTCCTGACCAAGCTGGACGGCGACGCCCGCGGCGGCGCCGCGCTGTCGGTGCGGCACATCACCGGCCGGCCGATCATGTTCGCCTCCACCGGTGAGAAGCTCGAGGACTTCAGCGTCTTCCACCCGGACCGGATGGCCGGGCGCATCCTCGACATGGGTGACATCCTCACCCTGATCGAGCAGGCCGAGCAGGCGTTCGACACCGCTCAGGCCGAGCGGATGACCACCAAGTTCGCCTCGGGCGAGGACTTCACCCTCGAGGACTTCCTCGAGCAGATGATGATGATCCGCAAGCTCGGGCCGATCGGGAACCTGCTCGGCATGATGCCCGGCATGGGGCAGGTCCGCGACCAGGTCAGCCAGATCGACGACAAGGACCTGGACCGGGTCGCGGCCATCATCCGCTCGATGACCCCGCAGGAGCGGAGCAACCCCAAGGTCATCAACGGCTCCCGCCGGGCCCGTATCGCCAAGGGCTCCGGCGTGACCGTCGGCGAGGTCAGCAGCCTGGTCACCCGCTTCTTCGACGCCCAGAAGATGGTCCGGCAGATGGCCGGCGGCATGGGCATCCCCGGCATGCCGGGCCGCCGCAAGGCCGCGAAGGCGGCCAAGGCCAAGAACAAGAAGGGCAAGCAGCGCAGCGGCGACCCCCGCAAGCGCGCCGCCCAGCGGGACGGTGCCGACCTGGAGCCGCAGCAGCCCGCCGTCGACGGCGCCCCGCAGGGCCTGCCCCCCGGCCTCGGCGGCCAACTCCCCCCGGGCCTGGGAGGCCAACTCCCGCCCGGCTTCCAGATGCCCGACCTGAACAAGCTCCAAAGCCGCAAAAAGAAGTAACCCCGGCAACGCCGAGTCCGGACCAGCACCGCGTCCCGCACCAGCACCGCACTCCGCCCCGGTGTCGGCGCCCCACGTCGGCCCGGCACCCGGGGCCGGAGCTGCGCCCCGGCCCCGCAACGTCGAGTCCAGCCCGGCGACCCGGACCGGCCCGGCACCCCACCCCGAACCGGAAGCCGGGATCGGCACCGCCGGGCGGCGGCCGGCGCCCGGCGGTGCCGTCCTGGGCCGCCTAACCGGCGGCCTCAAGTCCGGCTCCGGACACATCAGTGGGTGAGTGTCACGCGCACGGCTGGGCGCCGGAACCGGGAGTGCTCGTCAGGTTGTAGTCAGATGTCCGAGTCAGAGCCGTCATGGCGGTGTCTGGTGTGGTTGGTGGGCCTGCGGTGGTGTTCCGTCAGGTTCCGCGGGACGGCTCCGCGGGCGGCGACGCGCGGAAGCGGCGCGTGTCACGGGGCGATTGCGCTTTTCTCGCGATCGTCTGGCAGAATGGCACGCTGGAAACCCGGAGTCGCCAGGCGCCCTCTCTCGTCCTGAGTGTCCGGAGTCCATCGAGTGGCCGATCGCCGGTGTCCCCACCTGGTAAGGCCCGCTCACCTGTATTCAGTCTGGAGAACACCACACCCGTGGCAGTCAAGATCAAGCTCAAGCGTCTGGGGAAGATCCGGAACCCGCAGTACCGGATCGTCGTCGCCGATGCCCGCACCAAGCGTGACGGTCGGGCCATCGAGGAGATCGGGCTCTACCACCCCAAGGAAGAGCCCTCGCGCATCGAGGTGAACTCCGAGCGCGCCCAGTACTGGCTGGGCGTCGGAGCGCAGCCGACCGAGCCGGTCCTCAGCCTGCTGAAGATCACCGGCGACTGGCAGAAGTTCAAGGGCGAGCCCGGAGCCGAGGGCACGCTCAAGGTGGCCGAGCCCAAGGCCGACAAGAAGGCCGCCTTCGAGTCGGCGGTCAAGGAGTCCATGGGCGACGTCGAGACCCCCGCCACCGCCACCAAGGCCAAGAAGAAGGCCGAGCCGAAGAAGGCCAAGGGCGAGGACGGCGCCGCCAAGGCCGACGAGAACACCGAAGTCAAGAGCGAGGGCTGACGTGCTCGAAGAAGCGCTCGAGCACCTGGTGCGCGGGATCGTCGAGCACCCGGACGACGTCCGGGTGCGCGCCCGCCGGATCAGGGGCGGCCGGGTCCTGGAGGTGCGCGTGCACCCCGAGGACCTCGGCAAGGTCATCGGCCGAAGCGGGCGTACCGCCAAGGCCCTGCGCACGGTCATCAGCGCCCTGTCCGGGGGCCGGTACGTGCGCGTCGACCTGCTCGACGTCAACGAGGTCCGCTGATCATGACCTCCCGCGGGCCGTCCGATCGGCTCGTGATCGGCCGGATCGGACGGCCGCACGGCGTCCGTGGTGAGCTCACCGTCGACGTCCGCACCGACGACCCGGATCTCCGGTTCGCGGCGGGCGCCGTGCTCGCCACCGACCCGGAGGCCGCCGGTCCGCTGACCATCGAGCGTGCCCGCCGGCATTCGGGCCGCCTGCTCGTGCGCTTCGCCGGGGTCGGCGACCGCGACGCCGCGGAGGAACTGCGCGGCGCCTGGCTGGTCGTCGACCCCGAGGACATCATCGACTCCGACGATCCCGACGAGTTCCACGACCAGGAGCTGGTCGGGCTCCGGGTCGTCACCGTCGCGGGGGAGGAGATCGGCGAGGTCGCCGAGATCCTGCACACCGGGCAGGACCTGCTGGTGATCGGCCGTTCCGGCGGGGGCGAGGCGCTGGTGCCGTTCGTGGCCGCGCTGGTCCCCGAGGTGGACGTCCCCGGCGGCCGCCTGGTGATCGACCCCCCGCCCGGCCTGGACCTATGAGACTCGACATCGTCACGATCTTCCCGGACTACTTCGCCCCGCTGGACGTCTCCCTGCTCGGCAAGGCCCGCCGGGCCGGCCTGCTCGACGTCCACGTGCACGACCTGCGGGAATGGACGCACGACCGGCACCGCACGGTCGACGACACCCCGTACGGCGGCGGACCGGGCATGGTCATGAAACCCGAACCCTGGGGCGAGGCCCTCGACACCGTCGCGCCCCCGGACGCGCCCCGCACGCCCCGCCTCCTCGTGCCGACGCCGAGCGGGCGCCCGTTCACCCAGGCGATGGCGGCCGAACTCGCCGCCGAAGAGTGGCTGGTGTTCGCCTGCGGCCGGTACGAGGGCATCGACACCCGCGTGGTCGAGGACGCCCGGACCCGGATGCGAGTCGACGAGGTCAGCCTCGGCGACTTCGTGCTCGCCGGCGGAGAGGTCGCCGTCCTGGTGATCGTGGAGGCCGTCGGACGGCTGCTGCCCGGCGTCCTGGGCAACGCCGACTCGGTGGCCGACGACTCGTTCGCCCCCGGCGCGATGGAGTCCCTCATCGAGGGCCCCGTCTACACCAAGCCCCCGATGTGGCGTGAACGCGCCGTTCCGGACGTCCTGCTGTCCGGCAACCACGGGGCCATCGCCCGCTGGCGCCGCGACGAGGCCCTGCGCCGTACCGCGCGCAACCGCCCCGAGCTGCTCGTCCGGCTGGATCCGGCCCTGCTCGACAAGCATGATCGGCGGGTGCTGGAAGAGGCCGGTTTTCCGGTCGACGGCGAACCTATGGCACACTAGAGCGTCACCGTGCGCGCTGCTGTGCGGTGCCCAGACTTCGAAGAAGATCCATTTCGCGCGGCGCGACGCCCCCCGCACCATCCTGACGGGGCCTCTCGACGTCCGCGTTCGACCTGCGAGGAACCGCTGCGATGCACACCCTGATCCAGGAGATCGAGAAGGCCGCGATGCGCGCCGACGTCCCGGACTTCCGTCCGGGCGACACGCTCAAGGTGCACGTCCGCGTCACCGAGGGCAACCGGAGCCGGATCCAGGTCTTCCAGGGCGTGGTGATCCGGCGGCAGGGCGGCGGCGCCCGCGAGACCTTCACCGTCCGCAAGGTCAGCTACAGCGTCGGCGTCGAGCGGACCTTCCCGCTCAACAGCCCCTCGATCGACAAGATCGAGGTCGTGACCCGCGGTGACGTGCGCCGCGCCAAGCTCTACTACCTGCGCAACCTGCGGGGCAAGGCGGCCCGCATCAAGGAGAAGCGCGACTTCTGAGTTTCGGCCTCCAACGCCCCGGGAACCCTCTGCGGTCGCCGGGGCGTTGCCCGTTTGAGGCGGGGTTGTACGTACGAAGCCCGACTCGACAGGGGACGACACGGGCCGCGGACGCGGTGCCGGGGCTTCCACGCCGATAGGCTTTCGTTCTGATGGACGATGAGGACGATCGGAGAAACGTGCGATCCGAGGCCGAGGGCGCGGTGCCCGACGAAGAGCAGACCGTGACCTCCGACCAGGAGCGCGACTCCTCCGATGGCAAGAAGAAGAAACAGGGGTCCTTCTGGAAGGAGCTCCCGATCCTGATCGGGGTCGCTCTGGTGCTCGCCCTTGTCATCAAGGCCTTCGCCGTCCAGGCGTTCTACATCCCGTCGGGGTCGATGGAGAACACCCTGCAGATCGGCGACCGGGTGCTGGTCAACAAGATCGTCTACCACACCCGGGACATCAAGCGCGGTGACATCGTCGTCTTCAACGGCCTCGACTCCTGGGACCCGGAGACGCAGGTCCAGGAGCCGAGCAACCCCGTCTCCAAGGTGCTCCGCGCCATCGGCGGCGCCTTCGGTGTCGCGCCCAACGAGAAGGACTACATCAAGCGGGTCATCGGCATCCCCGGCGACCAGGTGAAGTGCTGCGACGCCCAGGGCCGCGTCACGGTGAACGGCGTCCCCCTCAACGAGAGCTCCTACCTCTACACCGACCCGGTGACCCAGGAGCAGAACAAGCCGTCCAACGACCCGTTCGAGGTCACCGTCAAGGACGGCCAGCTCTGGGTGATGGGCGACCACCGCGAGCTCTCGTACGACTCCCGTTCCCACCGCGGCGACCCGGGCGGCGGCACCATCCCCACCAGCCGCGTGATCGGCCGAGCCTTCGTCATCGTCTGGCCGCTCAACCGCATCGACACGCTCCCCATCCCCAAGACCTTCGAACAACCGGCCATGAGCGCCGCCTCCGTAGCCCTCCCAGCCACCCCCATGGCCCTGGGCCTGATAGGCGCCGTCCCCATCACCTACCTGACCCGCCGCCTCCGCAACCGCTAGGACGCAGCGGTTCCCGCTGGCCGCCCACACCATCGAGCCCGAGCAATCACTGCCGCAAGACCCCGTCCGAGGTAAGCGGCACGGCTCCAAGCAATCGGAACCCAGCACAAGGCTCTCCTCACAAAAGCCGGTCCGCTAGCCACCGATATGCGGGGCGCATCTCCAGGTGCGAAAAGTGATCTTGCTGAACCAAGTGATCTGTAGGTGAGCACCCACGCCGGCGAGGTACGACCGGTCGCTGCCGTGCGATGCCCGGCTCCTCCAAGCCGCCGAAACAACACCAGCAGCACCCCCGCCACAGCGCATAGGAAAGATCGTCCGGAGCGGAACGCCGAGTGAAGGCTCCCCAGCCACCCGTGCGATGCCGCCGGCCCGCACCAGCAGCGCCCCCGCCACAGCGCACTGGAACGATCATCCGGAGCGGAACGCCGAGTGAAGGCTCTCCAGCCACCCGTGCGATGGCTGGCAGCACCGATACGGGTCCTGCCCGGCGAGCGCGAGGGTGCGGTTGAAGCGCTCGGCCCTGCCATGTGGGCACCGGATCCTCCTGGCCGCGTTCGACAGGCTGGAGCCGCACCGGCGGACAGCGGGGGGACACAACTGCGATGAGGCGCGTGGGCCAGGCTCTTGACTTGTTCAATCGAGGCCAGGTGCACGGTCTGCAGCCGTAGCGTCCAGGGTGCCGGTCGGCACTGGTCCGCAGTTTGACGTCCAGATGGATCATCTCGCCCGGCGCCGCGTGCTCATAGCGTTGCGGGCTCATGCGCGAGGCGCGGATCTGCTGCCCGGTGCCCGGGTCGCAGGCCGCCAGGGCGGGGACGCCGTGGCGGTGCAGGGTCCTGGTGACCGTGCGGGCTGGCCCCGGTCGCGCGGGCGTGCGGTCGGGCCCGGCACGCAGCTCGCGTCGGACCGCCGGCACCCGCTCGTCGACCTGGGCCGGGGTCCGCGACGGGCAGAAACGGGGTCCGCTGCGCCGATCGGCCAGCCCGTCCCAGCCCTGGTGGCGGAACCGGCCCATCCGCCGGTGCGCGTACTGGCGCGAGACCCCCAGCTCGGCCGCCACGTGCGCGTCCCTTCAGCACGACACGGCGAACCAGCAGGCATCTGCCGCGGAACGTCAGCCGGGCGTTAGCGTGACCCATCAAGACCCCAGGTCGTCGGTGAAGCGTGTAACTCCGCTACCGCCCGGAGGTCTTCTTGCTGATCAAACATCCACCGGTCACGTGTCACCAAGATCATGGTCAAGTCAGGTGGCGCGGGTGGGCTGCGCATCCCCCCGGTTGGTCAGGGCGCTGCGTCCGCGCCCGCGCCCGGTCGGGGCGCGCACGCGGAAGAGCTGGGACGTGCCGGCCGGGGACGCAGGGCGTCCCCGGCCTGGACGACGCCATGTACCGAGGAGCAGCAGGGATCTCGACGGGCGCCGTCGCAACCGGCCGTTCCCCCGGAGGGGCCCGCCGCCGACTAGCGCTGGATGGATATCCGCGACGAGTGCGAGCGGTCGCTGGTATCCACGCCCCGTGCGAGAGGCAGCGGCATCCGTATGGGTTTGAATGCCGGCCTGGGCTCGGATTCCCCTCCCGGGCGGCGATGCGCTGCGGCCGTCTGGCATGTGCGGGCGAGGGCTTGACGGGCACATACGCATGCAGTTTGACCCGGTTGCTGGTGCGCGGGGCCGTGTGGGGTTGGAGAGCGGGTGCAAACCGGGCGCTGCGGATGGGGCGGCGACCTCCCTCTGGATCACGTTGTATTGCCCGCCGCTGCGGATCGAGGGGTCTCCAATCGGTCAGGGACGCGGCATGGCTGCCGACGGCGGGCTCGAACGCGGCCGCCGCGACCAAGGTGGGCACCACCGCAACGGGCGCGCCGGGCGTCGTCAGCGCCGCCCAACGCATCGTGCTGCTGGACGCGGCGCTCTGCGGCTGGTGTGGCAATGCAGGTGGTGGGTTGCTCGGCACTCGCGCGGGCCTTTGAGCGGTCTGGCGCGCTGGAGCTGGTGGCGGCGCGGTCACCGCTGATGTGACACGTGCGGGTGGTGGCCGCATGGATGTCCGCGACGGGAGCGAGCGTGGTCGCTGGTGTGCGAGGCAGCGCAAGGGCGGCGACGTTGGTATGCCTGAATAGGGGGTTGGGCGCGAGTTTCCTCCCGGGGCGGTGGTGTGGCTGGGACGGTGTCGTGCCTGCGGGTGGTGGGGCGTGCTTGCTGGCGCGGGCCGGGGGGCTGCTTGCAAGTGGCGGTGGCTGGTGTGGCATGTGCGTGTGCTGGGGTTGATCGCACTTGCCCTTGAGTGGTCTGGTGCGAGGGTCCTTTTGGGGGGCACGGGGTAAGGCGTTGAGTCGCGGGCTGGGCGCGGGCTTCTTGCTGCGGTGGTGGTGTGGCTGCGGATGGTGTCGTGTGTGCGGGTGGGGCCGGGCGGCGCGGGTTGGTGGGGGCGCGCTGGGCGGGGCATGGGGTGGTGTTGCTCGTGTGTGGAGGAGCGGGGGCGGGGGCAGGGGTGTTGATCGGGTGGGGGCGTTGGCTTGTGAGGCGGGTTACTTCGTGGGATGGGGCCGGGTGTGGGCTGGTGATTCTTTCGGTGGTGGCATGGTGGGGTGCCCGAAGGGGGGATTCGGGGCGCCTTGAGGGGCTTCGGCGACGTACGCTGCGGAGCATGAAGGGTCGTCCACTCCGTTACACGCCGCGACGAGACGCAGGTTTGCACGCCTATGAGCGCGTCTTGGAGCATGCCGGATTGAGCCCGGTCGCGGGTGTCGACGAGGCGGGGCGCGGGGCCTGTGCGGGGCCGTTGGTGGTGGCGGCGGTGATTTTGCGCGGTGGACGGCGCGGCAGAATCGAAGGGTTGGCCGATTCCAAGTTGCTCACGCCTGCGCGGCGGGAGGTGCTGTACGAGCAGATCGTCCAGCGGGCGGAGGCGTGGAGCGCCATCGTCGTCCCGTGCCATGACATCGACCGGATCGGTGTGCATCGCTGCAATGTCACCGGGATGCGGCGGGCGCTGGCTGCGCTGGAGCGGCGGCCCGCGTACGTGCTGAGCGACGGGTTCAGGGTGCCGGGGGTCGGGGTGCCGGCCCTGGCGGTGATCAAGGGGGATCAGGTGGCCGCGTGCGTGGCCGCCGCGTCCATCGTGGCGAAGGTGACCCGAGACAGGATCATGGTGGAGCTCAATGGGCGCTATCCGCAGTACGGCTTCGATGTGCACAAGGGCTATGTGACGCGGGAACATTCGGCGGCGCTGGCCGAACACGGTCCGTGTCCTGAGCATCGGTTCTCCTTTGTCAATGTGGGGCGGGCCTTGCGTAAGAATGGGGAGGTGGCCTTGGGGGAGGAAACCGGGGGCGACCTCGTGGAAGAGGTCCCCGGCGACGGCCGGACGGAAGGGGCACGAGCGTGAGCGCCGAGGATCTCGAGAAGTACGAGACCGAGATGGAGCTGCAGCTCTATCGCGAGTACCGGGACGTCGTCGGCCTGTTCACCTATGTGGTCGAGACCGAGCGGCGCTTCTACCTCACCAACTCGGTCGACCTGCAGGTGCGCGACACCGAGAACGGCGAGGTCTTCTTCGAGGTCACGATGCAGGACGCCTGGGTCTGGGACATGTACCGGCCAGCCCGTTTCGTCAAGAACGTCCGTGTCGTCACCTTCAAGGACGTCAATGTCGAGGAACTGGCCAAGAGCGACTTCGAGCTGCCCTCCGATCAGTAGTCCCGGGATTTCGCCGCGCGGGTGAGGCGCCAGCCCTCGGGGGTGCGCTCGATGAAGCCTCCCGCCGACAGCAGCCCCAGCTTCCCGTTCACCGTGGGAAGGTCCATTCCGGCCTTGGCGGCGAGCTGCGCCGGGCCCGCCGCTCCGCGTGCCGGGAAGGCCTCCAGGACGCCCCGGGTGAGCCGGTCGAGGCGGTCGCGCGGTAACACCGGGGCCGAGGGACGCTGTGCCAGATCGGCGCCTATCCGCCCCACCATTTCGATGACCTCGTCGGAGCAGGTGACCAGTGTCGAGTCCGGGTCTTCTCGGAGCAGACGGAGGCATCCCGCGGACGAGCGGGAGTCCACCTGGCCCGGCACCACCATCAGGGAGCGGCCGAGCTTGCGGGCCCAGGCGGCGGTGTTGAGCGCCCCGCTGCGCTGCTCGGCCTCGACGATCACCGTGCCCCGCGACAGCGCGGCGATCACCCTGTTCCGGACGAGGAAGCGGAGCCGGTGCGGCGGGGTGCCCGGCGGTGACTCGCTGATCAGGAGGGCGCGCCGGGCCATTTCGGCGAAGAGGCCGTCATTGCCTCCGGGGTAGGGGACGTCCACGCCGTTCGCGAACACCGCCACGGTCATGCCGTCGGCGGCCAAGGCGCCGCGGTGGGCGGCCGCATCGATGCCGAGGGCGCCGCCGGAGACCACGGTCCAGTCGCGTTCGCTCAGTTCGGAGGCCATCTCGGCGGCCACGCGCAGCCCGTACCCCGATGCCGCGCGGGATCCCACCATGGCCACCGAGCGCAGGCAGTGGTGGCGAAGGTCGGCCGGGCCGCGCAGCCACAACGCGTAAGGGCGGGCCGCCTGGAGATCGTCGAGAGTGGTGGGCCATTCGGGGTCGCCGGGGCACACCAAGCGGATGCCCATCTCCTGACACACGGCCATATCCTCCTCGGGCGCGTTGGCCCGCAACCGGATCCGCCAGTGCTCCAGGCGCCGTATCTCACCTTCGGTGGCGGTCAGATCGGCGGGGAGCCGGCCGGTGCGGATCGCCTCGAGCGCGGCGGACGCGCCCACGTGATCGATGATCTGGTTGAGGAATGTGTCGCCCGGCTCGGCGATCCCGCACAGGGCCGCGCGCGCCGCACGCTCGTCGTCGCCGGTCATGGTCTCCTCCCGGTCCACAGGGCGAGGGCGCCGCCGATGTCGTCCTCGCCGGGTTCGTCGCGTCCTGCCAGGTCGGAGATCGTCCAGGCGACCCGCAGGATCCGGTCCAGGCCGCGGGCGCTGAGCGAGCCGTTCTGGAGCGCCTCGTCGGCGGCCATCATCGCCTCCGGCCGGGGCGTGTACCTGCGGCGCAGCTCGGGCCCCGGGATCTCGGAGTTGGACCGCCAAGGCGTGTCCGCCAGGCGTTTGAGGGTGCGTTCGCGGGCCAGCAGCACGCGCTCGGCGACCACGTCGCTGCTCTCGGCGAACTCCAGGTCGTAGCGGAGCTCGGCGCGGGTGGCGGGTGTGAGCTCCAGTTTGAGGTCGATCCGGTCGAGCAGGGGACCGGAGATCCGGCTGAGATATCTGCGCCGGATGTTCGGGGCACAGGAACAGTTGATCGTTTTGGCGGCCGCGCACGGACACGGATTCGCGGCCAGGACGAGGGTGAAGCGAGCGGGAAAGCTGGCCGTTCCCTCGGTGCGGGAGATCCGGACCTCGCCTTCCTCCAGGGGCTGGCGGAGCGCGTCGAGAACCCCGCGCTGGAACTCGGGCGCCTCGTCCAGGAACAGGATGCCGCGGTGGGCGAGCGAGACCGCTCCGGGCTGGAGCATCCGTCCGGAACCGCCGCCGACCATCGCGGGCGTGGACGCGGTGTGATGCGGCGCGTAGAAGGGCGCCTGGACGATCAGCGGCTGCCCCAAGGGCAGCGTGCCGGCCACGGAATGGATGGTCGTGACCTCCAGGGCCGCGTCCCGGTCCAGCGGCGGGAGTAGTGTCGGCAGGCGCTCGGCGAGCATCGTCTTCCCGCAGCCGGGAGGGCCGCTGAAGAAGAGGTGGTGCCCTCCCGCCGCGCTGATCTCCAAGGCGTGACGTGCCTCGGCCTGGCCTCGCACATCAGCCAGGTCGAGATCGCCACGGTGGCCCTGGTTGCGCAGCACCAGGCCGTCGGCCGACCGGCGCGGCGTCATGAGCTCCTCTACGGGCTCCTCGACCGGCGGCGGCTCGTCGCGCAGAAGGCAGAGCAGACCGCGCAGCGTCCCGGCCGAGATCACCTCCATATCGGGGACCAGTCTTGCTTCCGCGCTGTTGGCATGGGGGACGACGACCTTGCGGCAGCCCGTGTTGGCCGCCGCCAGGACGGCGGGCAGCACGCCCGGAATGGCCCGCAGCCGCCCGTCCAGGCCCAGTTCGCCGATCACCACCAGACCCGCGCAGGAAGTCGGCGGGACCGCCTCCGCGGCCGCCATCAGCGCCACCGCGATGGCCGTGTCGAAGATCGAACCCCGTTTGGGGAGGCTTGCCGGGAAGAGGGAGACGGTGACATGGCGGTTGGGCCAGTCCTCGCCGGAGTTGTAGACCGCGGCCCGGACCCGGTCGCGGGCCTCGTTGAGCGCGGCGTCCGGCAGGCCGACCAGATGCAGGCCCGGCACACCGCTGGTGATCGCGGCCTCGACGTCCACCACGAAGCCCTCTACGCCGACCAGTGAGACCGAACGCGTTCTGGCGAGGGCCATTCAGCACACCTCCCGCAGGTGCTGGATCGTGAAGCCGTCCCGGTCGATCACCAGGCCGAGCACATCGACGCCGACATTGGCCCCGGACACGCCGTTCTCGGCGGCCCACCGCCAGGCCAGCCGCCGTAAACGGACGGCCTTCTCCGGCGTGATCGCCTCCAGGGGGTCGCCGTAGTCGGTGGAACTTCGGGTCTTCACCTCGCAGACGACATGCCGCGTCCCGTCGTGCGCCACGATGTCGAGCTCGCCGTCGCGGCAGCGCCAGTTGCGCTCCAGGACCGTCCAGCCCAGGCGGGCGAGGTAGTCGGCGGCGGCACTCTCACCCCGCGCACCGAGGCTTTGGTTGGAGTTCATGGACCTCATCACCTCCGCCTACGAAGCTGCCGGAGGGGCGACGCGGCCAACAGTGGAATCCCGTTCTGTGGATAACTTTGCGTAGCGATGTAGGTGCGTAGAGTTTCGGTCGAGGCGACTTCGGTCTGAGTGCTGGTGCTTGGCACTGGTGGTTCTGCGACCGTGCGGCGCGCGGCCCTGTGCGCGGCCGCACGCGCCGCGCACGCGCTCGGGCGGTTCGCGCGACCGCCAGGGGAGACCGGTCCGCGCTCCTGCGTGATCAGGGCGTGAGCCGAGGTGAGGGGGGCGAAGTACGTCCGGGCAGCCGTGGAACTCCGCCGAAATGATCGTCTTGGCGAGGACCAAGGGAGTTGAGGGTGATGGCCGGGGTTGGCCGCCCCCGCTCTGGCCAGGCTGCTGCCGGCGGCCAGGAATCCGGCGGCATGGATACGCGGTGGCATGGATACGCGGCGGGGTGGGATACGGGGCCGGTTTGGATGCGCGCGGGGATGCGCGGAAGTTGGGATGCGCGGAAGTTGGGATGCGCGGGGGCTGGGATGCGCGGGGGCTGGGATGCGCGGGGGATGCGCGGCGGGTTGGGGTGCGCGGGGGATGCGCGGCGGGTTGGGGTGCGCGGGGGGATGCGCGGGGGGTTGGGATGCGCGGGGGGATGCGCGGGGGGTTGGGGTGCGCGGGGGTGCGGGTGATCGACGGGGGCATGGGGCGATCGCGACGGCGGCGAGTGCAGCCCTCGGGGCGGCGCGGCACGTTGGTTATCGCAAGCCTTGGTGTTGCGCGGCGGCCACACCCGTGCGTGCATGGGTGGTCGGCTGGGTCACTGCGTACGTTCCGGGGGCTCCTCGTAGCTCGAAGGCTCTGCCAGTGTGAAGTGCGGATTGGCAAGCCAGATGCGGGAGGGACGGCTGGGCGCAGGACGCGCTGAGGTAGTGGGTCGTTAGCGAGTAGAAGTTTGAGGCTGGCTGGGTGGTTGGGGAGTCCGCGGCCCATCGACTCCAGACGGTGGCTCGAAGTGAACAGCAGGGTCCGCTGGCCGGGGCGGACGTTGTCGTGCAAGGTGGCGTACGCCCGGAGCGGGAGCCAGTTCCCAGCGCCGGTCGAGTTGCGGGGATGTCCTGGGAGCGCCTCAGCAGCGGAGGGTGTCTGGGGGCGAAGAGAGCTTGATCGTGGACCGGGCTTGTTGCTGTGCTTGGAGTCGGACGTTGGGCGGAGCCGTATGGGGGCGTTGTGACCGAGGGGCTGCAAGAGGCGCTGGAAGGGTTTCGTCGGCATCTACGGGCTGAGAGGGATGTGTCGCCGCATACCTTGCGCGCCTACGAAGGCGACCTCCGGGATCTGTGCCGTTACGCGGTTGATGTCGGCGTGGAGGGACCTGCCGGTCTGGACGTCAACGTCCTGCGGGCGTGGTTGGCTCAACAGCATGCGGAGGGTCGGTCCAGGGCCACACTGGCTCGCCGTACGGCGGCTGTGCGTACCTTCACGGCGTACCTGCATCGGCGCGGGCTGATCGAGAAGGATCCGGGGCAACTGCTGGGGACGCCCAAGCGGCATCGCGATCTGCCCAATGTTCTGGGGCAGGATGAGGCCGCGCGGCTACTGGACCAGATGGACGTGGAAGGCCCCTTGGGGCTGCGGGATCTGGCCGTGCTCGAGGTGCTGTACGGCACGGGCGTGCGTGTCAGCGAACTGTGCGGCTTGGATGTCGATGACATCGATGTCGAGCGGGGTACCGCGAGGGTCCTGGGCAAGGGCAACAAGGAACGGACCGTGCCCGTCGGAGAACCTGCGACCAGAGCTGTGGGGGATTGGCTGCGAGCCGGACGGCCGGCGATCGCGACTGAGCACAGCGGCCCGGCCCTGTTCCTGGGCGCCCGCGGTGGGCGCCTGCACCCCACCAGTGCGCGACGCATCGTCCATGCCCGTATCGCTGAGGTGGGGGAGGTGCCTGACGTGAGTCCTCACGGGCTCAGGCACAGCGCCGCCACACATCTGCTCGAAGGCGGAGCGGATCTACGCAGCGTCCAAGAGATCCTCGGGCATGCGTCGCTGCAGACCACGCAGATCTACACCCATGTCTCGCCCGAACGCCTCAGACAGGTGCACCGCCAGGCGCACCCCCGTGGGGCCGAGTAGTCCCGTCCAGTTGTTCCCAGCCTCCGGTTTCACCGGGGAGTTTGGCTGAGGGGGCCTCGGTGACTCGGGGATACCGGCATGTGCGAGGGTGCCCCGCCTTGGCCACAGGCCCTGCGACATGGTGGCGTGGCGTTGCGGCATGAACTAGGCGTGTGGGACTTGCGGGGGCGTGTCGGGCTTTGGGTGTGGTTCAAGTGGCCGTCTGGGGCTTGTGGGCCTTTCCGTGGGTTGATTGGGCAGGTGGGCAGGTGGGCAGGTGGGCAGGTGGGCTGTTGGTCATGAGGCATGCGTGGGTTGTTAGGTCGCGCCCCTGTGCTGGCGCTGGTCGCAGCGGGCACTCGTGGGTGGCCAGCGGGTGGCGCGCCCGCTGGCTGGGCGCTCCCGACGTCTCGAGTGGGGTGGTGCCGTCAGCGGGCGTGGGGTGTCGGGCGTGGGTTGTGGAGTGGTTTTGGGGTTTGCGTGGGCTGGGGGCGGCTTGGGGGCCGTCGGCGGCGTGACGGCCGTTTTGGGGTGGCCACCCCTCCGAGGTGGGGTGGTGCCTCGGAGGGGTGGGGGTTAGCGGGCTCTTCGTAGGCGGCGTTCTCGGCGTTCGCGGGTCAGGTCGATCACACCGGGTGGGAGAGGGCGTCTGGGGCGGCCGTGTCGCCAAAGCGACATCAGGGTGAATGCGAACAGCATCCCTGCGAGTGCGCCGCTGCCTGCCGTTGTGGCGTCGCGCAGGCCCATCTCCGTGCTGGACGAGGTGGGCCGCGGGGTTTCGGGCTGAGGGCTCGGGGTTGGCCAGTGCGGGAGCAGGCGGACCTCCGGTCGGACGAGGTTGATCGGGTCGAGGTAGGCGTGGCCCCGTAGGAGGCCCCAGTGGAGGCAGGGGGCGGGGCAGTGGGCGGACGGCTCCACCGTGCCTATGCGGGAGCCCGCCCGGACGTCGTGGCCCGCTTGGACGATGGGACGCACGGGGAGGTAGGTCGTGCGCAGCGCGCCGTGGGTGATGGCGACGACGCCGCGTCCCGCCAAGTGACCCGCGTACGAGACGCGTCCCGCCCCCGCGGCGTACACCGGCTGGCCCGGACGGGCGGCGAGGTCCACGCCCCGGTGGCCGGGGCCCCAGGGCTGGGGCGGCGGCGAGAACGTTCTCACGACCTGGGGCGCGGGCGGCCCTAACGGCCAGCGCCACGCGTCGGACTGGGCTGGGATCCAGGCGGGCAGCGCGAAGGTGAGCAGCAATGTGAGGAGCGTCATGAGCGCAGTGTGCCGGGGCCGCGGGGCGGCGGAACAGAGGGTTCGCGAACTGTGGATAACCCTGCGGATCCGGCGTTCCCCGGCGCCCTCCGGGCCCTGATAACCTAGGGTCCGTGCCCGAATGGTCACCGGTCAGGGCTTGGCCGTCGCTCGACCGGCCACCGCGGCCGGCAGAACGAGAAGCCGCTCCATCGTCGAGCGGACAGGTCACAGGCCCGGGCGGCGATCCCGGGCCGACGGTCGTGTACGCGGCCGAATTCATGCGTCCGCCAGCCACTTGCTTCGCATGGTGGGGCGCGACCCCTCGGTCCGTCATCTCGGTGACGGCGGGGTTGTGTCCGGACGCAGGCAATCAACCAAACGTGGCCCGGTAACGGGCCGGAGAAGGAGAGTACGGGACATGGCACCCGTCGTCACCATGCGGCAGCTGCTCGAGAGCGGCGTTCACTTCGGCCACCAGACCCGCCGGTGGAACCCGAAGATGAAGCGGTTCATCCTCACTGACCGCAACGGCATCTACATCATCGACCTGCAGCAGTCGCTGTCCTACATCGACCGCGCCTTCGAGTTCGTCAAGGCCACGGTCGCGCACGGCGGCACGATCCTGTTCGTCGGCACCAAGAAGCAGGCCCAGGAGACCATCTCCGAGCAGGCCACCCGCGTCGGCATGCCCTACGTCAACCAGCGCTGGCTGGGCGGCATGCTCACCAACTTCTCGACCGTCCACAAGCGGCTCACCCGGCTCAAGGAGCTGGAGGAGATCAACTACGACGATGTCGCCGGCTCCGGCATGACCAAGAAGGAGCTCCTGGGGCTGCGCCGCGAGAAGGACAAGCTGGAGCGCACCCTCGGCGGTATCCGCGACATGGCCAAGGTGCCCAGCGCCGTCTGGATCGTGGACACCAAGAAGGAGCACATCGCGGTCAACGAGGCCAAGAAGCTCGGCATCCCGGTCGTGGCGATCCTCGACACCAACTGCGACCCGGACGAGGTCGACTACCCGATCCCGGGCAACGACGACGCGATCCGCAGTGTCAGCCTGCTGACCCGGGTGGTCGCGGACGCGGTCGCCGACGGGCTCATCGCCCGCGCCGGCGCCGCGACCGGCGGCGAGGAGAAGCCGGCCGAGGGCGTGGCCGCCGCCGAGCCGCTGGCCGAGTGGGAGCGCGCGCTGCTGGAGAACAAGGAGCAGGCAGGCGCCGAGGCCGCCGAGGCTGCCAAGCCCGCCGAGGGCGAGGCTCCCGCCGCGCCCGAGGCCGAGGCTGCGCCCGAGGCCGCGCCCGAAGCCGAGGTCGCGCCCGAGGCCGAGGCCGCCACGGAGGCCCCCGCCGACGCTCCGGCCGAGGTCAAGGAGGACCAGGCCGAGCTCGGGAGCACCGGGCAGAGCTGACGATGCGGACCCCGGGGCGCCGTCCGCGCCCCGGGGCCGCTCCGCCGGGACGTCGCGGTTGATGCCGGGATTGTCCTGAGCGACCATTTCGTTGGCGCGACGGTCCGGGCAACGGGACGGCGTCCTGTCCCGCGGGTTCGAGCCGGGACGACGCTCCGGGCCCTACGGCGACCCAGATCTTCCAATCTCCACCAGACGTTCACCACCACAGAGACGAAGAGAGCGATGGCGAACTTCACCGCCGCTGACGTGAAGCGGCTCCGGGAGCTGACCGGCTCCGGCATGATGGCCTGTAAGAACGCGCTGACCGAGGCCGAGGGCGACTTCGACAAGGCGGTCGAGCTGCTGCGCCTCAAGGGCGCCAAGGACGTGGGCAAGCGCGCCGAGCGCACCGCCGGCAACGGCCTGGTCGCCCAGCACTTCGCCGGCGACGGCGACGGCGCGATCCTCGAGCTCAACTGCGAGACCGACTTCGTCGCCAAGAACGAGCAGTTCATCGAGCTCGCCGACCGGCTGGTCAAGTTCGCGGTCTCCAGCGGCGCCGCCGACGCGCAGGCCCTGCAGTCCAGCGAGATCGAGCCGGGCAAGACCGTCCAAGCCCTGATCGAGGAGAACAGCGCCAAGATCGGCGAGAAGCTGGAGCTGCGCCGCTTCGCCCACTTCACCGGCGAGTACGTGGCCAGCTACCTGCACAAGTCCGACCCGTCGCTGCCGCCGACCACCGGCGTGCTCGTCGAGCTGGACTCCCAGAACGCCGAGGTAGCCAAGGACATCGCGCAGCAGATCGCCGCGATGGCCCCCAAGTACCTCACCCGCGACGAGATCCCCGCCGAGGCGATCGAGAAGGAGCGGGCGCTGGCCGAGCAGCTGACCCGCGACGAGGGCAAGCCCGAGAAGGCCATCCCGAAAATCGTGGAGGGGCGCGTCAACGCGTACTTCCGCGACTTCGTGCTGCTGGAGCAGGCGTTCGTCAAGGAGAACAAGAAGACGATCGCCAAGGTGCTGGACGAGGCGGGCGTGAAGGTCGTCCGCTTCGCGCGCTTCAAGGTCGGCCAGGCCTGATCTCGGGAGGGCGGGGCCGGTCTCCCGAGACCAGGCCCCGTTTCGACCGTCCGGATCCGGGACGGTCTGCCGGGCCGCCCTGGAAGCATCGGGCCGATCCGTTACGGATCGGCCCGTTTTCGGGAGGACGCCGTCCCAGGCGGACGATCGTCCGGCGCGGCGTCCACCGTGAGTAACGGCCCCGTTCACCGAACGGGGCCTTTCGGTGAGCGGACGGTGACGGCCGGGGTCCGGACAGGGTCGGAGTTTTCCGGTCGGTGATCTTTGCCGAGGGCGTAGGGTCTAGTCAGCGGGTGAGAGTGACCGGGCTCATGCCGGGCAAGGTTCAAGGACCGGGGTCGGCCGCGATTCGCCCCCGTACCGCCGGAGCTTGGGCGGTGTGGGGCGGGCGCCCACGCCGGCGCGGCGGGTTCGGCCCTATACCGTCGAACGAGGGTCGCGAACCGAGGAAACACGAGTTGAGCGGGAATCCTGGAAACAGGACCCCGACGAGTCACCAGACGCCGTAACGAGGAGGCCGCCGACGTGCCGGAGCCAACGACCAGTGACCCTACGGCGGCGTCGTCGTCGCCGGCGCCGGACGAGCGGCGCGCCGAGCCCGCCGAGCACGAGGCGCGCGCGCAGCACGGGCCCCGAGCGGGCTGGAAACGGGTGCTCCTGAAGCTCTCGGGCGAGGCCTTCGCCGGGCGCGACCCGCTGGGCATCGACCCCGAGGTGGTCCAGCACGTCGCGGAGGCGATCGCCGAGGCGGTGCGCGACGGCGTGCAGGTCGCGGTGGTCTGCGGCGGCGGCAACATGTTCCGCGGCGCGGCCCTGGCCGAGCGCGGCATGGACCGCGGACGCGGCGACTACATGGGCATGATCGGCACGGTGATCAACTGCCTGGCGCTGCAGGACTTCCTGGAGAAGCTCGGCCTCGACACCCGGGTCCAGACCGCGATCACCATGAGCCAGGTGGCCGAGCCGTACATCCCGCGCCGCGCCATGCGGCACCTGGAGAAGGGCCGCGTGGTGATCTTCGGGGCCGGGCTGGGCCAGCCGTTCTTCTCCACCGACACCACCGCCGCCCAGCGCGCGCTGGAGATCGGCGCGGAGGCCGTCCTGAAGGCCACCCAGGTGGACGGAGTGTACGACGCGGACCCCCGTAAGAATTCGGACGCGGTGAAGTTCGACCGTTTGGATTACGGTGAGGTTCTACAGCGGGGCCTGAAGGTCATGGACGCCACGGCCATCAGCCTCTGCATGGACAACGCGCTTCCCATCGTGGTCTTCGACCTCATGGGACAGGGCAACATCGTCCGGGCCGTCCGGGGTGAGAAGATCGGCACGCTGGTCAGTCCGGCGGACAGCTGATCCGCTCCACCCGCGGTACGGACCGGCACGGACAAGGGCCGACCTGATGACATGGGAGTCGAAGTGATCGACGAGACCCTCCTCGAGGCAGAGGAGAAGATGGAGAAGGCGGTCGCGGTCGCCAAGGAGGACTTCCAGGCCATCCGCACCGGCCGGGTCACCCCCGCCATGTTCAACAAGATCACCGCCGAGTACTACGGGACGCCGACGCCGATCAACCAGCTGGCGTCGTTCACCCTGCCCGAGCCCCGGATGGTGATCGTCCAGGTCTTCGACAAGTCGTCCATGCAGGCGGTGGAGAAGGCCATCCGCGACAGCGACCTCGGGGTGAACCCCACCAACGACGGCAACGTGATCCGGGTCGTGTTCCCGGACCTGTCGGAGGAGCGCCGCAGGGAGTTCATCAAGGTGGCGGGCGGCAAGGCGGAGGACAGCCGGATCTCCATCCGCAACATCCGGCGGCGGGCCAAGGAGGCCCTCGACAAGCTGGCCAAGGACGGCGAGGCCGGCGAGGACGACGTCCGGCGCGCCGAGAAGGAGCTCGACGACACGACGCATCGTTACGTCGCGCAGATCGACGAGCTCCTCGAGCACAAGAAGGCCGAACTGCTCGAGGTTTGATGAGACTCGACCGAACCGGGGAGCCCGCGGGCTCCCCGGGTGAGCCGCAGGCTCCCGGCCCCGCCCTCGTCGGGGCCGCCGAGCCCGGCCTGCCCCCCGTGCCGCCCGTCGTGTCTTCCGCCGCGGGTTCTGAGGACATCGCCTCCAGGACCGTGGAGGCCGTGCCCGAGACCGGTGTCGCCGCCGTGGTGCCGCCGGACGACGCCTCTGGTCGTCCGAGCGGTTCCGGTTCGGGTCGGCCGGTTCCCGCGCCGGGGGCGGAGTCGGATTCCGGCGCGGAGCGGAAGCGGGAGCCTGATCCGGAGCTCGAAAGGCTCGACGCGGTCGAAGGGCGGCCTGAGGAGCCCCTTGGGCGGGGGGAGCGGCCCTCTCCCGGTGCTTCGGATGCCGCTTCGACGCCCTCGGCCGTCCCAGAGTCCGACGTCACGACCGGGGGCGGCTCAGGTGAGTCTGAGCCCGTCGGCGAGGCGGATGCGAACGCGGGAGGTCCCCTGAGCGGCGATCGTCCGGCGACCGACCGGACCGCCGATGAGGGCGCCGGTGCCGAAACCGCTGGGGCCGTCCCAGAGGGGCCGGACGACGGAGTCGCCGTCACGGCTGATCCACCCAAGAGACGGTCCGGACGCAATCTGCCCATCGCGGTCGGCGTCGGCCTCGGACTGGGCGCGCTCGTCCTGCTCTCCCTGTACTACGTCAAGGAACTCTTCCTTGCGGTCATGATCGTCTTCCTCCTGCTCGGCCTGCGCGAGCTTGCGGGAGCGTTCAAGACCCGGGACATCCGCGTGCCCATGCTCCCGCTCGGCGTGGGGCTCGTCGCGGCCCCGGTCGCCGCGTACACGTGGGGGCCCGAGGCGCTCGTCGCCTCCCTGGCGCTGATCGTCCTGACCGTGCTGGTGTGGCGGATGGCCGACGGGCCCGCCGACGGGTACGTGCGGGACGTCACCGCGGCGGTGTTCGTCACCGGCTACCTGATCCTGATGGGCGGGATCGTCGCGCTGCTGATGGCGCCGGACGACGGCCACCACCGGATCGTGATCTTCATTTCGGTGACGGTGGCCAGCGATATCGGCGGTTTCTTCGCGGGAACGTTCTTCGGCCGCCACAAACTGGCGCCGACCATCAGCCCCAAGAAGACGTGGGAGGGCGTGACCGGGTCCGCGCTGGCCTGCATGCTGGTGGGCGCGTGGCTCATGTGGTGGCTGCTGCACGACGGCGCATGGTGGCACGGTGTTCTGATCGGCGCCGCGGCCGTGGTCACCGCCACCGTGGGCGACCTGATCGAGTCGATGCTGAAGCGCGACCTCGGCATCAAGGACATGGGGTCCCTGCTCCCCGAGCACGGAGGCGTCATGGACCGCCTGGACTCGCTCCTTGCCGCGGCCCCCGTGGTGTGGCTGCTTCTGGAGCTGTTCACGCCCTCCAGCTAGCCGCTGGTCAGCCGCGCCGCGCGACGGCCGTCCGCCCCTTGGAGCATGTGCTTCAAGGGGCGGTTCTCTTCGTCCCCGGCTTGGAGCGCGGAAGGGTCAGGAGACGACCCAGGAGCGGTTCTGCTGGGCGAGGCGGCGGATCAGGGCGTCCGAGCCCTCGTTCTTGGCGTAGCGGTGTTCCTCGTCCGTGATGGGCACCAGCCAGAGCCAGCGCACCGGATCCCCCTCCGTGGACAGTCCCGCCAGGCCAGGGGCCACGGGTCCGGCCAACCGGCTCGGGTCGTCCAGGAGCAGGACCCCCTCCCACGAGGTCTCTCCCGTGTTGAGGGGGAAGGTGTGCGCCTCGTGGTACCACTTGACCACGTCGCCGGCCGCGAACCACGTCACCGCGCGCCACGGGTACTGGGCGAGCCAGGGGAAGATGCTTCCGGCCCGCTGGCTGGGCAGCGTGGTGGCCACCGCGAGTTCGATCCGGCTGTAGGGGGAGACGTCGTCCTCGTACAACTCGACCGTGGGCATGCGCTGGCGGCTCATACCGACAGTGCTCAGCACGGTGAACTCGCGGTCGCCGCGTACGGGACGTTCGGTCACCCCCACCGTGGGCAGGACGCCGGGGTTGCCGCCGGGGAGCTGCCGTCCCACGTCGTGCCAGTAGTGGCCCCCCGGCCCCAGGCGCTGCAGCAGATGGCCCAGCACCGACTGCTGGAAGTCGGCCCAGGACCCCTCGGCCTCACAGATCTTCCAGTGGTCACGGGCACGGCCGATGCGCGGGCCGAACTCCTCGATCTCGTCGTCCAGAGGGAACGCGAAAGGGCTCTGACCCGTCACGTCACGGCTGTAACCGGGGATCCCACGGGCCATGTCGGACCACCCAGGGATGACGCAGAGCGGCTCGCCCTCCTCCAGGACGGCCACCCCGTCGCCCTCCTCGAACCACACGACTTCGAGCGCGTCGCGTTTGAGCTGGGGGCGCCCTTGGGCGTGGCGTACATGGGAGGCGGGCAGCATGGGCGTCTGGCCGTCGTCCAGCCGCGTCTGGTCCACCGCCGCGGGGGCGGCGTCATGGTTGGTGATCCAGACGGCGCCGACGACCGCGTCCCGGGAATCCTTGAGGTACGCCGCGCTGACGACCCCGTCGGTCTCGACGACGAGCCGGCGGCTCCCGTAGGGGCTGTCCTCGGTGTGGACGACCGTGACGGCCGGTCCCTTGCCCGCGGCGGAACCCCTTCGCAATACCGACATGATCGAGACTGTACAGCTTGTCCACGAGCCACGATGGCGTGTTCGCACGCCCTTCCGGACCCGGCCTGTCAAGCGTCATCCAAGGCGATCGGTTCCCGCCCCTGAACGGCCCGCCGGCTCCGTGCTCCTCTTCTGAGCTGAGGGCGTCCTCGGAGCCGGGGAGTCTGAGGCGACCGGGCCTGTAGCGTTCCTCGCCAGGCGCTCTGGAGGCTTGAAACGACGCGCAGGGCACGGGGCACATGCGTCCTCCCAACAGCCCTCCGCCCAGACGGGACCGTTCGGATGCGACCTAGGCATGCCCGAGCGTTTGCCACACTGGAAGGACCATGTCTTCAACCGCCGATCAGGCCGCCGACGCCCCGGCCGCCACTGAACCGCGTCCCGACACCGAACCTGGGGGCGCGTCCAGTGGCACGTCCGCCACACAGACGTCCAAGGGCGCCGCCTCGGGGAAGACCCCGCCGAAGCTGGTCTTCGCCGCGCCGCGGCGGGCCAAACCGCCCCGCCACCTGGCCGACCTCACGACCGCCGAGCGCCGCGCGGCCGTGGCCGAACTGGGCGAGAAGCCGTTCCGGGCCGATCAGCTCTCCCGCCACTACTTCTCCCGCCTGGCCGACGACCCGGCGCAGATGACCGACCTCCCCGCCGCGATCCGTGAACGCCTGGCCGCCGACCTCCTCCCCACGCTGCTCACCCCCGTCCGCGAACTGGACTGCGACGGCGGCACCACGCTGAAGACGGTCTGGAAGGCCTTCGACGGCGTGCTGTTCGAATCGGTCCTGATGCGCTATCCGGACCGGGCCACGATGTGCGTGTCCTCGCAGGCGGGCTGCGGTATGAACTGCCCGTTCTGCGCCACCGGGCAGGCCGGGCTGACCCGCAACCTTTCCACCGCCGAGATCGTCGAGCAGGTCGCCGCCGGGGCCCGCGCGATGGCGCGGGGACGGATCCCGGGCGGGCCGGGCCGCGTCTCCAACATCGTCTTCATGGGCATGGGGGAGCCCCTGGCCAACTACAAGGCCGTGCTCGGCGGGGTGCGCAGGATCACCGACCCCGCCCCGGCGGGGCTGGGCATCTCGCAGCGCTCGGTCACCGTCTCCACCGTGGGCCTGGTCCCGGCGATCGAGAAGCTGGCCGCCGAGGACCTCTCGGTGCGGCTCGCGGTGTCCCTGCACGCCCCCGACGACGAACTGCGCGACGAGCTCGTGCCGATCAACAACCGCTGGAAGGTCGACGAGGTCCTCGACGCCGCCTGGGCGTACGCCGACCGCAGCGGCCGCCGCGTCTCGATCGAGTACGCGCTGATCAAGGACGTCAACGATCAGTCATGGCGGGCGGATCTTCTCGGCAGGCTCTTGCGCGGCCACCTCGTACACGTCAATCTGATCCCGTTGAACCCCACGCCGGGGTCCCGGTGGACCGCGTCCCGGCCCCAGGACGAGCGGGAGTTCGTCCGCAGGCTGGAGGCCCACGGGGTGCCGGTCACGGTTCGCGATACTCGGGGGAGGGAGATCGACGGCGCCTGCGGCCAGCTGGCCGCCGCCACCAAGGAGTGAGCGAGCCGTGGGCCGCGCGGGACGCCGTGCCCCGCGAGCGAGCGGGGAGCGGAGGAACCGGTGAAGACGGACACGCGCCTGCCGGTGGCGCTGCGCGGGTACGACCGAGCCCAGGTCGACGCCCTGCTCGAACGGGTCACCGCGACGTTACGCTACGGCCGCTGGGGACTGACCGCCGACGACGTGCGCCGGACCCGTTTCGACATCGTGCTGCGGGGCTACGAGCAGCGCGCGGTGGACGAACTGCTGCAGGAGGCCATCCGCGAACTGCAGTCGGCCGCGCCGATGGGGGTGCGCCCCGGACGGCCCAAGGTCCACCCCGGCTGGCTCATCAGCTGGATCCAGAACGCCCGTTTCTCCGGGGCGGGGGTGCGCGCCGGATACGACGTCCGTGACGTCGACGCCTTCCTCGACCGCGTCGTCGCAGGCCTGCGCGGGGTCGCGCCGCCGATGACAGCCCGCGACGTACGGGACAGCGCGTTCCGCATCGTCCGGCTCGGCCCGGGCTACGACGAGGGCGAGGTCGACCGGTTCCTGGTGCAACTGGCCGGCGCCCTGGAACGCCGCTGACCCCGCCCTCCCGGTCGTCGTTCAGCCGGCACTGCGTGACGCGGAAATCCCGAAGGCGTTTGGCCGCCGCTGCGATTCGCCACCGGCATCTCTCCGCCTTTTTGAGAGCTGCTTCGCCCGGAAGCCGGCCGACCTCGTGACCGCCCGAGTACGTGGAGCCAGTACACCGCGGCCTCGACGTACCTTCCGGCCGTGACCCGTCCAGAGTTACGCTTCTGCCGGCGGTCACGACCATGAGGGCAATGACCACGCTGGGCCTGGCCGCGGGTCATCCCCGGGCTATTGACCATCGCATGGACGATGCGGCGCGTCAGTATCATCATCGCGCTGTGTCCGCCGACCACGTGCAGAGAGTGACGTTGATCCCGCGCATTCCAGGGTCAAAGGAGCACCTGTGTCCGAAGGCGAATCCGAGGCACCGCGGCGGTCCCGCATCTGGCGCATTATCACCACCCAGCCCCTCGCGGTGCAGCTCGTCGGCGGTGCCACCGCCACGCTCATCGCCGGATTGATCACGGCCGGAGCCGCAGTAGCGGTCAACGAGGTGCGAGCGGGGTCGGGGAATGAGAGCAGCCCACCCGGAGCTCCCGTGCCGCGGTCGCCCCGCCTGGGACTGGAGATCTGGCAGAGTGGCAGGCAAGCACCCATGTCGGTGAGCGGCGACGAAAACCGCCACGTCACGGTCCAGATGAAGCGGGCTCCGTTCGAACTTCGCCTCCCGCATCAGCCCAAGGGCATGGCGGTGCAGATCTGCGCCTGGACGGATAGCTCGATCTTCTCATTGCAGGAGGACGGGCTGGTCAGGGACGTTCCCTTCTTCCGCCCGGGCACGGGAATGCCGGACTCCGAGTACGGCTCGGGCAGGCTCCGGCTCGAGAACGAGGCTCACAACCATTTCGTCGACGAACGCATTGCACCCCTGTCCTCCGCCATGGACAAAGTGAGTTTCACCACGATGGTGCTGGGCCATGCATCCACCGTGCTGCAACGTCAGCGCGCCGATGTGTTCCTCACCGTGTTCATCGATAAGAACCGTGACGGCAGGATCGGGCCGAATCGCGGTATCGGGGTACAGCGGCTGAGCGAGTTCGAGTACGTTGTTCTGGACTTTCCGAAATGAGGCATGCTTTCGCGTCGAAACCGGGCCACAGGGCTGATCGAACCGGCTCGGGTGGCGCCGGCGGGCCCTGGACGGATGTGGATCTTGTCTGCCCGCTCGGCAAGGTCTGAGTTGAGACTGGTCTTGGGCGTCCCGTCCCCGCGGATCCCCGTGGCGGGGACCGAAATCGGCATCTAGCCGGGCGAAGGGCGCTGTCGCGAATAAGGCGACACTGCACCAAGAAGTCTCTTGAGTTATCCACAGATCTTGTTAGGGGCTGGCGCACCGGGCCTCGGCGGGGAACGCTAAGTGACATGGATCACTTCGAGGCGCAGCGTCAGCGGCTGCGTTCACTGTTCGGTGTCTTCTTCGCTCCCGAGGTCACCGGGGCGCTGCTCCCCCTGGCCCGTCCCGCCGTCCGGCTCGGCGCCGAGGGCGAGGCGACGGTCCGGCTCGGCGGGGCCCCGCTGCTGCCGCCCGGCGAGACCTGGCCGACCTGGCGCGACCGTCCGCTCGACTACCTCGGCTCGGTCGACTTCGACCAACTACCCGAGGTGGCGGACCTGCCCGCGAAGGGTACGGTCGCCTTCTACTACGCCAGCGGCCTGCCGCGTCCATGGGGAGACGACCTGGGCCAGCGCGACGCCTGGCGCCTCTTCAGCGGCGACCTCCAGGAGGTGCAGCCCCCGCCCGCGGCATCATCCTTCCCGGAATGCTCGTTGAAGGCGGCGCCCTTCCTGTCCCTGCCCGCGCCCCAGGAGCCGTTCCTCGAGCGCCTCGAAGGCCTCTACAGCGGTGTCCTGCCCGTGTACGAGCAGTTGCACGTGGCCTGGCAGCAGCACATCTGGCCGGACGACACCCCCGCCCACCAGATCGGTGGCTGGCCGCTGGTCGTACAACGACCGGTCGCCCACGACTGCCACTACGCCTCCACGGGACTTGATCCCGACACGACGCCCCTCTCTCCGGAAGAGGTCTCCGCCCTGGCCGATGACTGGCAACTGGTGCTGCAACTCGACTCCGACCCGAGCCTCGGCTGGCACTGGGGCGAGCCGGGCCGGATCTACTTCTGTACACGCCGGGACACACCGCTGGAGACGGCCTGGCTCACTCTCCAAGCGACATAGGCATCCGCCCGCCCATTCACGGGCGGTTGCGGCTCGCCACGAGGTAGGACGTGCCGACCACGAGGATCCAGAGCGCCAGGTGCAGCGCGATCGCAGGGAAGGCACCCGTGAACGCGGCGGGGCCGTCGTGGGCGGCCCGCAACCAGTCGACCATGGGCACCGCGACCCAGGAGAGGGGGCTGAGGCTGAGAAGGAGCGCGGCGACGACTCCGCCCAGCAGCGCCAGCAGGGAGAAGCCCGGGTCCGTGATGATGGCCCGGCTGGTCCAAGCGCCCAGGACCGTCGCCGCCAGCGCGACCAGCAGGCACAACCCGAGACCGTTCAACACCGCGCCCGATCCCACCCCCGCGAGGTAGGCCTGGACCACCGGAACCACCAGAACCAGCACGGCGATACCCGCATTGACCACGTACGCCGCGATCAAGCCCGCCAAAGCCCGTGAATGCGCCGCCATAAGGCGCGAGCGAATACCACCCGCGCGGCCGTCCGCGCCTGCAGCCGTATCCGTGGCTCCGCGCGTGCGGTCGGTCGCCCGTACTCGGTGCGCCCGGACCGCGAGGGCCGACAGGCAACGCTGCTCGTCCGGCTGGGTGTTTAGCAGCGCCCGCGCCGTCCACGCCCATACCGGGAACAGGAAGGCCGCCACATCACCCAACGTCCCCACGGCCAGTTCGGCGTCGTCGGCCGAGCCCTGCAAGATCACGAGCGAGAGGAGGAGCAGCACCACGACCAGCGGCTGCAGGACACGCAGCGAACGCACGTACCCCGCCACCTGGAAACGCGCGAGCGCGATCACCGCTCCGGCTCCCTGACCTCAAGACCGGCCGCCCGCAACTTGCCGACCACCTCGTCCAACTCGTCCGCCCGGACGACCACCTCCACAACCCTCCAGGTCACCAAGCCCTGCGGAGCCCCGTCCTCATGCCCGCTCCCCCCGGCTTCTGCTGGGCCAGCCACCACCGAGCGCCCCTGCCCTAGCCCCTCACCGCCGCCCCCCACGAAACCACCCACCCCACCGACACCGACCCCGGCTGCACCCGGCCCACCCGCGGCGGGGCCACTGGCACTGGGCCCGGTTGTGCCAGACCCGCCGGCACCGGGCCCGCCGGCACTGGGCCCGCCGGCACTGGGCCCGCCGGCACTGGGCCCGCCGGCACTGGGCCCGCTCGCGCCGGGGCCACCGGCATCGGGCCTCGCTGCGCCGGGCTCACCGGCACCTGGGCCGCCCGCGTCGGGGCCGACGGCACTGGGCCCGGCTGGATCGGGCTCGCTGGCGCCGGGGCCGCCCGCGTCGGGTCCGGCTGGGTTTGGCGCGGCTGTGTCGGGGTTGTTCGTGCTGGGCCCATTTACGTCAGGGGCTTTCTTGGCGGGCTCACTCGTGCTCCGCTGGTCCGTGCCAGGGCTGTGCGGGTCGGGATCGTTTGCTTCAGGGGCGCTTGTGCCTGGCACGTTCATGTTGGGCTCGCTGGCGCAAGGGCCAGTTGCGTCGCGGTTACGCGTGTCGGACGCATGTGTGCTTGGCCCATGCACGTTGTGTCCAGATGCAACCGGCTCACCGCTTGGGGTGGCGGTTTGGTCGGCTATGTGGATGCGGCTGATGTCAGGTAGCGGGGCTAGGCAGCGTTGGTGGTCGCTGACTACGACGGTGGTGCCTTGAGAGGCCAGTTCGGAGATCAGGGCGGGGAGGGCGTCGCGTGTGGGGGCGTCGAGGCCCGCGAAGGGTTCGTCCAGGATCAGGAGGTCAGGGGAGGCGAGCAGGGCTTGGGCCATGCCCACTTTGTGGGCGCTGCCCTTGGAGAGTTCGGGGAGGCGTGTCTCAAGGAGATGGTCGAAGGTGAGGCGTTCCGCCCAGGTGTCGATGGCCGTGCGGGGTGCCCGCTGTATGGCGGCCATGTGGGTCAGATAGCTGCGCACCGTGAACGGCTGGTCGGTCGGGAAGCGTTCGGGGGCGTAGCCGATGTTGACGGGGCGTCCGGTGACGGTGCCGCGGCTTGGTGTGCGCAGGCCTGCGAGCAGGCGGAGGAAGGTGGATTTGCCCGCGCCGTTGCGGCCCGTTACCTCGATCACCTCGCCGGGGGCGAGGAGGAGCGTGACGTCCCGCAGAACCCAGGGCGCGCGCCGGTGATAGCGGAAGGCAACGCGGTCCAGTCGCACAAGCACGGCAAGGTAGTGGCCGAGCCGTAAGCACGCCGTAAGCGGGGTGGGAGAATGCGGCGCATGGGTGAGGTGGCGTGCATCTTCTGCGAGATCATCAAAGGGCGGCGGCAGGCGCACATGGTCGTGGAGGCCGAGGACGCGGTGGCGTTCCTGGACGCCCGGCCGCTCTTCAAGGGGCACACGCTGCTCGTCCCGCGCGAGCACTACGAGACCCTGACCGACCTCCCCGAGGAGATGCTCGGGTCGTACTTCGGGCACGCGCGGAGGCTCGCGGGCGCGATGGAGTCGGTGCTGGGCGCGGCGGGGTCGTTCGTGGCGATGAACAACCGCGTCAGCCAGAGCGTGCCGCACCTCCACGTGCACGTCGTGCCGCGCAACCGCAAGGACGGCCTGCGAGGCTTCTTCTGGCCGCGCCAGAAGTACGCCTCGGACGAGGAGGCCGCGGACTACGCGGAGCGCCTGCGCACGGCCGTCACGGGGGCCAGCCGAGGGCGGTGACGACGGCCACGAAGGGGTCGGCGGCGGTTCTTTCCGTGCCGTCGCTCGACGGTGCTCGCCTGGTGGCCTGTGCCTCCAGGGCGGCCTGTTCGTACAGGTCTCGTTCGGCCCGGTCCAGGGCAGCCGACAGAACGTATTGAGGGACCGTCCAGCCCACCAGGTCGGCCGCCTTGCGGATCGCGAGGGCCTGCTCCTCGGTGGTCTGGAGTTCGATGCGTTCGGCGGGTTGGGAGTCGGGAAGGTCCTGGCGAACCGACATGGCCGGTCTCCTTCCTGCAGCATTCAAAAGTACGCCGGGCCAGGCCGCGGTTGCATCCTCATTAAGAACGAGAAATCGGCCGGCCGAAGAAACTCGGTGCCGCCGAGCAGGGGTTTCGGTCACGGTGAAGGCCGTTCCTGGACGTGGGTGGCGTCGTCCCTGGTGCGAGCACGGTTTCTAAGGTACGGCAACGAACCGGCAGTGGCCTCGTCCGCGTCGTACGGAAGATGTGCGGAGAATGGCTTTGCCCGTGAAGTTCGGGTCGCGCGAAGCTTTCCGTGGAAACGGCACGATGGGCGGTGTCGAAACGGCTTATGCGGAGATGAGTGGTGCAAGTTGCATTCTGGCGGGGCTCCGTCCGGTTTGGTGGGGCGTGGGGGGAACCGCGAACATGGTGGGGCGGCACGGGTGACCGGCGTGCCGAAGCCCCCGTGCAAAGGATCCTGCCCATGGCCCAGAGCGAGCCTCGCCCCGACGAGATCGAGCTGGCCGGGGTGGCCAAGACGTACCGGGCGCGGGGGGATATGGTCGGCGCCGTCCGGGGCGTGGACCTGGCGATCGCCTCGGGGGAGTTCTTCTCGCTGCTGGGGCCGTCGGGGTGCGGGAAGACGACCACGCTGCGGATGATCGCGGGATTCGAGGAGCCGACGGACGGGCGGGTCCTGCTGCACGGTCGGGACGTGACCGGAGTGCCCGCCCACCGGCGTGACGTGAACATGGTGTTCCAGTCCTACGCTCTGTTTCCGCACATGGACGTCTTCGAGAACGTCGCGTTCGGCCTGCGGCGCAGGCGCGTACCGAAGGGCGAGATCCGTGCGCGGGTCGGCGCGATGCTGGAGATCGTGGACCTGGCCGGAGGGGAGCGGAGGCGGCGGCCGGCGGAGCTGTCGGGCGGGCAGCAGCAGCGGGTGGCGCTGGCGCGGGCCCTGGTGAACCGGCCGCGTGCGCTCCTCCTGGACGAGCCGCTCGGCGCGCTGGACCTGCGGTTGCGGCAGGCGATGCAGGGGGAGCTGAAGCGGATCCAGCGGGAGGTCGGGGTCACGTTCGTGTACGTCACGCACGACCAGGGCGAGGCGCTGACGATGTCGGACCGCATCGCCGTCATGAACGAGGGCCGGATCGAGCAGCTCGGCACGCCCCGGGAGATCTACGAGCGTCCCGCGACCCGGTTCGCGGCGGAGTTCATCGGGACCTCCAACCTGCTCGGCGGGGAGGTCGCGGAGGTCTCCGGGGGGCGGGCGGTGATCTCGCACGGCCCGGACGGGCACGTGATCGTGCCGCTGCGCCCGGAACTGCCGGTGGGCGCGGGGGACAGGCTGGAGCTGGCGGTGCGGCCGGAGAAGATCGGGATCGTTCCAGAACGTCCGGGCGCGGCGCTGTGCGGCGTCCGCGGCACCGTCTCCGAGGTGGTCTACCTGGGCACCTCGACCAACTACACCATCAGTACCGCCACCGGGTCCGACATGGTGGTCTTCGCGCAGAACGCGGCGTCGGCCGACGGCGTCGCGGTGCGCGGCGACACCGTGTGGCTGTCGTGGGACCCGCGGCACTCGTACGCCATTGGAGCGCTCAAGTGAGTTCGATACCCCCTCCGCTGCTGCGCGGGCTGACCCTGCCCCGCAGGCGCGACTTCCTCCGTCTCGCGGGCGCCTCCGGCGCCGGGCTGGCCCTCGCCGCGTGCGGCGTGGAAGGGCAGGGCGGCAAGGAGAAGGCCGGTCCGTCGGACGTCCAGAAGTACTGGGCCGGGAAGGCGAGGAACGGCGCGCTGCGGTGGGCGAACTGGCCGGGTTACGTCGAGGACGACCGGGCCACGGTGCGGGCGTTCGAGAAGGAGACCGGGATCAAGGTGACCTACCAGGAGGTCATCCAGGAGACCGCGCAGTGGTTCGGGAAGATCCAGGCGCCGCTGGCGGCGGGGCAGTCGATCGGGTTCGACCTGATGGTCATGACGAACGGCATCCAGCTGGAGAAGCTCCGGCAGCTGGGCTATCTGGCGCCGCTGGACCATTCCAGGCTGAAGACGTTCGCCGCCAACGCCGGACCGCAGTTCAAGAATCCCTCCTACGATCCGGGGAACGCGTTCACGATTCCCTATGTCTCCGGCATCACCGGGATCGCGTACAACACCAGGTACGTCAAGGAGGAGATCACCAGCATCGCGCAGCTCTTCGATCCCCGGTACAAGGGGCGGGTCGGGATGATGAGCGACTCGCAGGAGCTGGGCAATTTCGGCATGTTCCTGCTGGGGGTCGATCCGGAGAAGTCGACTCCGGCGGACTGGCGGCGGGCGGCGGAGAGACTGCGCGGGCAGCGGGACGCGGGGATCGTCCGGAAGTACTACGAGCAGGATTACGCGGACGCGGTCAGCAAGGGCGACGTGTGGCTGACGATGGCCTGGTCGGGGGACGTCTACAGCCTGACCTCGCCCGAGGTGAAGTTCGTGGTGCCCAAGGAGGGCGGCACGCTCTGGACCGACAACCTGTGCATTCCGAAGACCGCCGAGAACCCGGTCGACGCGCTCATGCTCATGGACTGGCTGTACGACGCGGAGAACAACGCCCGGCTGACCGAGTTCATCAACTACATCACGCCCGTTCCGGCGGCGCGGCCCGTCATCGAGGCGGACGCGCGGAAGGCCGAGGGCGAGGACAAGGCCGACCTGGAGCGCCTGGCCACCAGCCCGCTGGTGTTCCCGTCGCCGTCCGATCTGGCGCGGCTGCGCGATTACCGGCGGCTGACGCAGGCGGAGGAGACCGAATACCAGCGGATCTTCGAGCCCATTCCCAAGGGTTCCTGATGGCGGCGGGGCCCGGGAGACGGTCTTCCGGAGGGTTCACGCCGTATGTGATGATCCTGCCTGGCGGGCTCTGGCTGCTGGCGTTCTTCGCGATTCCCCTGGCGATGATGGTCTCCCTGTCGTTGCAGACCGGGAATCTGGTCGACGGGTTCCGGCAGACCCTGCACTGGCAGAACTACACCGACGGCCTGCAGACGTACGGGGACGCTTTCGTCCGGTCGCTGTGGTACGGACTCCTGGCGACGCTGCTGTGCATCGCCCTGTCCTATCCGGCCGCCTACTGGATCGCCTTTCACGGAGGTCGCAGGAAGACGACGTATTTGCTGCTCCTGTTGCTGCCCTACTTCGTCTCCTACATTCTGCGGACGGTCTCCTGGAAACTCGTCCTGACCGACAACGGGCCCGTGCTCGGGCCGCTGCGCGGCTGGGGCCTGCTCCCGGACGACTTCCACGTGCTGGACACCGGGGTCGCGGTCGTGTCCGGGCTCGCCTACAACTTCCTGCCGTTCATGGCGCTGCCCATCTACGTGGCGCTGGAACGGATCGATCCGCGCGTGGTGGAGGCGGCGCGCGACCTGTACGCGTCGCGGGTCCAGACGTTCCTGCGGGTGGTCCTGCCCCTGTCGCTGCCGGGCGTGTTCGCGGGCGTGATCATGACGTTCGTGCCGGTGGCGTCCGACTACGTCAACGCCGAGGTCCTCGGCGGCCCCGGAGACACCATGATCGGGAACGTGATCCAGTCCGAGTACTTCGACAGCGGCGCCTACCCGACGGCGTCGGCGCTGTCGTTCACCCTGATGGCGATCCTGCTGCTGGGGATCTTCGCGTACGCGCGGGCGGCGGGCACCCGGGACGTGCTGGAGGCGGCGCGCCGATGAGCCGGGGGCACGGGCTGCGGATCTACACCTGGGCGCTGATCGGCTGGCTGGCGCTGCCGGTCGCGATCATGATCCTGTTCGGGTTCAACGACACCCGGAGCAAGCAGAACTTCCGCTGGGAGGGCTTCACGCTGCGCTGGTACGCGGACCTGCTGGACCGTCCCGACCTGACCGCCGCGCTGCTGAACTCCCTGTCGATCGCGCTGCTCAGCACGGCGATCAGCACCGTGCTGGGGACGCTGGCGGGGCTGGCGCTGGCCCGGTTCCGGTTCCGCGGGCGCGGCGCGTCCACGCTCGTGCTGTTCCTGGCGATCAGCTGCCCGGAGCTGGTGATGGGCGCGTCGCTGCTGTCGATGTTCGTGACGTTCGGGCTGCCGCGCGGGTACGGGACGATCCTGGTCGCGCACGTGATGTTCTCGATCGCGTTCGTCGCGGTGACGGTGCGGGCGCGGGCGAGCCTGCTGGACCCGGCCGTGGAGGAGGCGGCGCGGGACCTGGGGGCGGGCCCGTGGGCCCGGTTCCGGCTGGTCACGCTGCCGATGATCCGGCCGGGCGTGGTGGCGGGCGCGCTGCTGGCCTTCGTGCTGTCGATCGACGACTTCGTCATCACCGGCTTCACCGGCGGCGCGACGGTCACCTTCCCGCTGTGGATCTACGGTTCCACCCGTACCGGGACGCCGCCGCAGGTGAACGTGATGGGCACGCTGATCTTCGCGGTGGGCGTCCTGATCGCGGTGGTCTCCGCGCGCCGCACGCTGACCGCGAGAGGCTCCCGGTGAGCCCGGGGCGGGGCCGCGCGGACGGGGCGATCGCGGACGCCGAGCCCCGGGCCTTCTGGCTGGCGGGCGGCGGGTGGCCGGAGGCCGCGCCCGTGCTCGCGGGGGCGCGCGACTGCGACCTCGCGGTCGTCGGCGGCGGGTACAGCGGATTGTGGACGGCGTTGCGCGCGAAGGAGCGCGACCCGTCCCTGGACGTCGTGCTGGTCGAGGCCGAGCGGATCGGCGCCGCGGCGTCCGGGCGGAACGGAGGGTTCTGCGCGGCCAGCCTCACCCACGGCGTGCTCAACGGGATGGCCCGCTGGCCCGACGACATGCACGAACTGGAACGTCTCGGCTGGGAGAACCTCCAGGCCATCGGGGAGACCCTGGTCCGGTACGGCATTGACGCCGAATGGGAGCTCACGGGGGAACTCTCGGTCGCCACAGAGGAATGGCAACTGGCCGAGATGAACGAGGAGGCGGAGGTCGCCTTCGAGCTGGGTTGGCAGCCCGTCCTGTTGAGCGCCGAGGCCGTCCGCGCCCAAGTGGACTCGCCCACCTACGTCGGCGGCCTCTGGGACCGGGAGGGCGTGGCCATGCTCCACCCCGCCAAACTCGCCTGGGGCCTGGCCGGGGCATGCCGTGCCCTGGGCGTCCGCTTCTACGAGGGCACGCGGGTCTCGAACATCCGGCACAACGAGAACGGCTCGGTGACCCTGGGGACGCCCCGCGGTTCCCTGACGGCGCGCCACGTCGCCCTGGGGACGGGTGCCTTCCCGCCCCTCCTGAAGCGTGCCCGCCGGTACGTGGCGCCGGTGTACGACTACGCGATGGCCACCGAGCCGCTCAGCGCCGCGCGGCTCGATTCCCTGGGCTGGCGCCACCGCCAGGGGCTGGGCGACTACCGCAACCAGTTCCACTACTACCGGCTGACGGCCGACGACCGGATCGTGTGGGGCGGTCATGACGCCGTCTACCATTTCGGCAACCGCGTCCGCCCGGAACTGGAACAGCGGCGGGCCGCGTTCGCGGCATTGGCGGAGAACTTCTTCACCACGTTCCCGCAACTGGAAGGGCTCCGTTTCACCCATGCGTGGGGCGGTGTCGTGGACACCTCGACGCGCTTCTGCGCGTTCTTCGAATCCGCCTGCGAGGGCCGCCTGGCGTACGCCGCCGGGTACACCGGCCTGGGCGTGGGAGCGACCCGTTTCGGCGCCGAGGTGATGCTCGATCTGCTCGGGCTGCCCGGTGCGGATCCCGCGCGTACCGGCCTGGCCATGGTGGGCTCCAAGCCTTTCCCGTTCCCGCCGGAGCCGCTGCGGTACGGCGCGATCGGCCTGACGCGGCGCGGCATGGCGAGGGCCGACCGGCGAGGGGGCCGCCGGGGCGCGTGGCTGCGCCTCCTCGACCGCCTGAAGCTGGGCTTCTCCGCCTGACCCGGGAACCTGGCGCTGCTGGCGATGGCCGCCGACATCGCCGGGACGCGGGAGGGCGCCGAGATGCTGGCCGAGTGCGCCGAGGCACTGCTCGCGCAGGGGGACGTGGCCGACGCCGTCGACTGGTTCGCCCGGATCGTGGAGGGCGGCGAGCCCGAGCTCGGCCCGCACGCGGCGCTGCGGATCGGCGCCGCCCTGGTCGACGCCGACCCCGAGGCGACGCAGGCCGCGTTCCGCTACGCCGCCGACCACGGCCTGGGACGGGTCGCCGAGGCCGCCGCGGGCAACCTGCGGACGCTGGCCCGGCACGACGTCCCGGCCCGTACCGCGCCCGCCACCGCCGGTGAGGTGGCCGGGCGGGCGGCGCTGGGACGCGGCCGGCTGTGGGCCTCCGACGGTGATCTGGAGGCCGCCCGCGCCGCGTTCGAGCAGGCGGCCGGGTGCCCGGTCGCCGAGGTGGCCGCCGCGGGGCTGGCCTACCTCGGCTCCACCCTCACCATGCTCGGCGACCAGGACGCCGCGGCCGCGGTGCTGGAGCGCGCGATGGCCACGGGGCATCCCCGCTACGGCGCGATGGCGGCGACCGACCTGTCGACCGTTCTCGCCGCCCGCGGCGAGCACCGCCGGGCCCTGGAGGTGCTGCGGTGGGCGCGGGGCGGCGAGGGACCGGCCGCGTCGATGGCGGCCGTCCACCTCGGGCTGCTGCTGGCGAAGGAGTTCGGCGACCTGGACGGCGGCCTCGCCGAGCCGCGCCGGGTGGCCGCCGCCGGGCCGGAGGCGATCGCCCAGGCGCAGGGACCGGACGGCGTGGGCAGCGCGTCGCTGCGGCTGGCCGAGCCCGCCCTGGAGGAGAGCGACCTCCAGGGCGCCATCCGCCTGTACGAGCGGGCCATGGACACGGGCCACCGTTCCTAAGGACTGTGCATGAGTCGCTCAGCCGCGCGCCCCGAACGGTCTTGGACGCACTGGTCCCCGGCGTACTCGACCCCGGGGCGGCGACACGCATCGCGTGCGTGGTCCGTTCCCGGGAGGCCGGTTCCCTGCGCGACCTGGCCATGTGGGCTCGACCAGAGGCGACGGGGAGGCCCCAGACCATCACTCCGGTGGAAAGGGGGCCCCGCACGCTGACATCGAACCCGGCGTCCCAGATCGCGCTACCGAAAGTACAGAGACGAACACAAAACGTCAAGCCGGATCACTTGATCACCCCCATGTTCACTCAACCGACCTCACAGGCGAACAGCCCGCACCCCGTGCACGCGCCCAAGGGCGCGGCCGCCGTGGCGCTGATGTTCTCCACCGAGGCCGGACGGCACGGCGCCGAGACCGCGATCGCCCGCCTGGACGAGGTCGGCTTCGGCGCGCTCCGGCCTCGCGCCTGGTTCTTCTTCGGCGCGTACCTGGTCCGGCGCGAGGACCTGCGCGAGGCCGCCGCGGCCTGGGGGCGGATCTCGGCGGCCGAGGACATCGGCGCGCACGCGGCGGCGGCCTGCGTCCTGCCCGCGCTGGACGGCCGGGCGGAGCAGGCCGCGGACACCTTCCCGCGACTGGCCGCGCACGCCGCCGAGCTCGTCTCCGAGGTCATCTGGACGATCTTCGAGATCGGGGAGGCGCTGGCCCGGAAGCGGCGGACGAGGGCGGCGGGCGGCCGGGCGTACGAGACGGCGCTGCTCCTGGCCGAGCACTCGGGTGACCCCCTGCTGGCCGAGAACCTCCGCCGCGCCCACACCGGCTGATGGTCGATTCGCCCCGAGCCGGCGACACGGACTTCATTTCGGCACGGGCGTCACTGGATGCGTCTATAGTCCCGTGCATGTCTTCGGAAGATCGGGACGTCTGGGACGAGCTCCTCCCGGCGGGGTTCCTGCACGGGCTGCGCGAGGCGCACCTGGAGGCGACGCTGGCGGTGTTCGGGTCGCTGAGCCGCGGCGCCGGGTTCAAGGACCGCTCGTACGGCTACACCTCCTACGATGTGCTGGAGTCCCAGATCGACCGGGTCTTCGACGGCGACCCGGCGGTCACCCGCGACAACCTGAACAACTCGCCGGGCTGGCGGCGCGGGCGCTACCGCGTCCTGCTCAAGCGGCACGAGTTCGGCGCCGTCCGCGGCATCCGCTGGGACCGCGACAGCGCCACCAAGCAGCTCGTCGCCCGGCAGGGCTTCGACGGCGACCCGCAGCTCGCGCTCCCCTTCCCCGCCGACCCGGGGCCGCGCGACGACTCCGGGACGGTGACGCTGGTCCTCGCGCACAGCGCCAGCGAGGAGCCCCTCGAACTGGAGCTGTTCCTGGGCCGGCCGCGGCTGAACGCCGGCGGCGGCGACCCCTGGCACTGGCTGCTGGAGCTGTCCGGCGACGCGCTCGGTCCCGACCCGCGGCGCCGTCCCGCCGAGCCGACCCTGCCGCTCTGGACCGACGCCGGCGACGGCGCGGGCGGCGGCGGCCGGACCGCGACCGACGCCGACGTCCCCATGCGCCTGCGCGGCCGCCGCGCCGCCCGACCGCTCGACGAAAAGGCCCAGTGAACGACCGCACCGCCGACCGTGTGGCGGAGGCCCGGCTGCTGTTCGACTGCGAACGGCTGACCCTGGCCCGGCGCCTGCGCGGCCTGCGCAAGAACCAGCTCGCCCAGGCCGTCGGGACGACCCCCACCGCCATCGGCCAGTACGAGGCGGGCGTGCACCGCCCCTCGGAGAAGTCGCTGTCGCGGCTGGCGATCGCGCTGGGCGTCCCGGTGGAGTTCTTCCACGCGGGCCGCAGCCCGGTGACGCTCGACTCGGCGCACGCCCACTTCCGCTCGCTGCGCTCCACCACCCAGATCGAACGCGACCAGGCGCTGGCCTACGGCAGGATCGCCGCCGACATCGTCGGGACGCTGGAGGACCTGGTGGAGTTCCCGGCGGCCGAGCTGCCCGAGCACCCCGTGCAGCCCGACGAGATCGCCGGTCCCGGCCCGGTGGAGGCCGCCCGGCTCGCCCGGAAGGCGCTGCTCGGCGAGGGGCACGGCGCCGTCCCCCACATGGTGCGGCTGCTGGAGAAGAACGGCGTGATCGTGCTGATCCTGCCGCCGTCCACCGAACGGGTCGACGCGTTCAGCATCGGCGCCCACCCGCGGCCCATGGTGATGTTCAACCCGGCCAAGGGCGACTACTGGCGCAACCGCTTCGACGGCGCCCACGAGCTCGGCCACCTGGTGATGCACGCCGACGCCGAACCCGGGAGCAAGGTCATCGAGGACCAGGCGCACCGGTTCGCCGCCGAGTTCCTCATGCCCGAGGCCGGGATCGCCGGGGAACTGCCGTCCACCGCCGACTGGTCGCGCCTCGCGGCGCTGAAGGCGGCCTGGGGGGTGAGCATGTCCGCGCTGCTCTACCGCGCCCGCACCCTCGGGATCATGAAGGAGGGCACCTACCGCGGCGCGATGAGCACCATGGCCTCGCGCGGCTGGCGACGGCAGGAGCCGGGCCAGGCCAGACCCCTGGAAGGCCCCACCATGCTGACCCGGGCGGTCGAGCTCACCGCCGCCTCCGGCGTCGACCGCGACGAGCTCTCCGAGCGCGCCCGCGTCACCCGGGCCGACCTCGACCTGCTGGTCCCCGCCCGCGCCCGCCCCGCCGTGGACGCCTGACCGGCCCTAGTCGTCGATGGCCTGGTAGACGCCCGTCCAGAAGTCCAGCCACACCGGGTTCACGTCGGGGAACTCGGCGCGCTGCGTCATCAGGATCGCCACCAGGTCCTCGGCCGGGTCGTTGTACCAGCTCGTGCCGAGGCCGCCGTCCCAGCCGTACCGGCCCGGCGTGGTGGACAGGCGGTCGCGGCGCAGGGCCACGGACACGCCGAGGCCCCAGCTCGACGCGTCGCCGAACGCCTCCCGCCGCTGCGCCCCGGTGAGCTGGTCGGAGGTCATCAGCTCCACGGCGGGCCGCGACAGGACGCGCTCGCCCCGGTACGTCCCCTTGCCGAGCAGCATCCCCGCGAACGCGAGGTAGTCGCCGGCGGTCGAGACCAGCCCGCCGCCGCCGTCGGGGAAGGCGGGCGGCCGCGCCCAGCCGCTGTCGCGGGGCGAGTCGTACTCCCGCAGCGTGCCGTCCTCGGCCACCTGGTAGGCGGTGGCCAGGCGGTCCAGCTCGGCGGCCGGGACGCTGAAGCCGGTGTCCTTCATGCCCAGCGGCTCGAAGATCCGCTCGCGCAGGAACGCCTCGAACGGCTGCCCGGACGCCCGCGCGACCAGCACGCTCAGCAGGTACGAGCCGGTGTTGTAGAGCCAGCGCTCGCCCGGCTGGCACACCAGCGGCAGCGTGCCGACCAGCCGCGCCCACTCGTCGGGGGAGTGCGGGGTGCGAGGGTCGGGCGGCCCGAACCCGGTGACCCCCAGCTCCTGCGCCGCACGGTAGATCGGGTAGCCGAACGCCTCCGGCTCGAAGATCATGCCGAGGCCGCAGCGGAAGTCGAGCAGGTCCCGCACGGTGATCGGGCGGTGGGCCGGGACGGTGTCGTCCACCTCGGCGTCCGGGGCGCGCAGCACGCGGCGATCGGCCAGCTCGGGCAGCAGCCGGTCCACCGGCTCGTCCAGCCGCAGCCGGCACTCCTCGACCAGGATCAGCGCCGCCACGGCCGTGACCGGCTTGCTCATGGAGCTGATCCGGAAGATGGTGCCGGGGTGGATCGGCTCCGCGCCGCCGAGCGCGGGGGAGCCGATGGCGTCCACCAGCACCTCGCCGTGCCGGGCGAGGAGCGTCACGGCGCCCGGCACCCGCCCCGCCTCGACATGGCCGGTCATGACCTCGCGCATGCGGTCCAGACGCCGCTTGGAGAAGCCGCCGTTGCCGTTCATCGTTCGCACGCTCCGTTCGCTCCGCTCCCGTAGCCGGGACCATCCGTTCTGGGGGTAGACCGGGGGAGCGCCGCGAACTCATCGGCGGGGGCGTCAAGGGGCGGGCCGAGAGAGACGGCCGGGATCAGTCGGGGGACTCGTCCTCGGCGCCGAAGATGACACCGGAGACCTCCAGGTAGAGCTGCTCCGGGTAGGGCATGAAGCCCACGTTCCGCAGCGCCTGCTTCTGGCCGGCGGACTCCATGACGAACTCGCCGTACCCCAGCAGCCGCCCGCCCAGCGAACGTTCCAGGGCGATGTCGGTGACCTTGGCCAGCGGCATCATCGCCACGTTCCGGTTGAGGACGCCGCTGACGACCATCACCCGGTGCTCGGTGACCAGGAAGAACTCCACCGACCAGGCGAGGACCTTCCAGCCCAGGTAGCCGAGGGCGGCCAGCCACACCCACCAGAGCCACAGCACGCCGGTGATCGTGGCGGCGAACGCGCACAGGATCAGGCCGCCCAGCGCGAACCCGAGGGGCAGCAGCAGGACGGCGGGATGGCGCCGCACCGCGATGACCCGTCCCTCGTGGGCCATGAGGTACTTGTCGACGGTCCGCGAACTCTGGTCGCGGTAGACCATCAGGTCCTGCATGTTCATGGGGCCGAGCCGCTCCCGCCGCGCGTCGTGATGCGTCCACGAGATGCCCGCGAGATGGGGCGGACCCCATCAGGGTACCGTGCGGCCCCGCCTCCCACGATGATCGGCGGCGCCCTTGTGCGCGTGGCTCCGGCGCCACAAGATGGTCGTTATGGACGGCGCGCGGGAGCCCTCTCGGGGGCGGCAGGAGCCATGGCCGGACCGGCTTCTCGTATCCCGTCCACAGCAGCCCCGGCCGCCGGAGGCGCGGGAGACCCCGCCGCAGCCGCCAGAGGGCGCACCGTCTCAGCCTCAGCCCGGCCCGGTTCCCGAGGCGGCAGCGGCGCCCGCGCGGCCGCCGGTGCCCGTCCCGCGAACGGCGCCTCCGCTCCCCGAGCTTCCCGCAGATCACGATCCCGAGGGCCAGGACGACCATGAGGGCGCGCGCGGCGCGCAGGGCGAGTTCGTCCCCGACGTCACCGGGCGGCCCGTCTGGCGGCTCCTGATGCGCGGCCTCAGCATCTACCTGCCCGGCTGGCGGCAGCCCGACGGCGCGCTGCGCGTCCCGGGCTCGGCCGCCGCGCAGAGCTCGTACGGTTTCGGCGCGCCCGCGTTCCTCAACGGCGACGCCGGGTTCGGGCTGCACCTGGCCGAGCGCCGCCACGGCCTCGAACCCGACCGGGAGATCTACGTGCGCGGCCGCGAGGACCCCAGCTTCGGCATCGTCATCGCCGGACCGGCCGCCGCCGTCGGCACCCGGATCGTGGACGCCGAGGCGCTGCTGCGCTTCGCCCGCCGCCTCACCTTCGAGGAGCTGCTCGAACCCGCCGACGCCGACTCGGTGCCCTACGCGGTACGGGCCGCCCGCGCCGTCCACAACGTCGTCTTCCTCGACCGGGCCGCCGGGGTCGGGCTGTGCGCGGAGATCGACCAGGAGACGCGGGCCCCGCTGTGCCCGCTGTTCGTCCGGCTCGGCGCCCCTTCCGAGCGCACCGTGCGGGCCTACGGCGTCGCGGCCCAGGCGGTGAGGTCCCACAGCTGATGGGACGGCAGCCGCCGCAGCCGCACCGTGGCCGCCGCCGGGTCCCAGAAGACCTCGTCGCTCTCCATCTCCAGTGACTGCGGCGGCGTCAGGACGGCGCACAGCAGCTCGTCCCGGGTCCGGACCACCATCAGCGGGCCGATCTGGGCGATGGCGCCGTTGCTCTCGAACAGCGTCCGCAGCAGCGCCTTGAGCGCCGCCTCGTCCTCGGGCGGCCGGGTCGGCTCCACGCCCGGCGGCAGGCCCTGGCCTGGTTGGACGCGGGCCAGGGAGCCGGGACGCTGACGCTCGCCCGTGCCGTTGTGCGGCAGATCCGCGCCGGTCGAGATGAGCAGCGCGGTGAACCCGCCGATGAGGTCCTCGACGTGCTGCCCGGCGAGGAAGTAGCGGCGCTGCTCGGAGGTTCCGGGCGCGGCGCCGCCGGGCCCCTCCGAGGTCCGGAACCGGATGTTCAGCCGGGCCGCGCGCACGCACCGCTCGTACATCTCGGTGAGGATGTCGTCCAGCTGGCCGTCCCGTGTCCACAGTCGGCCGGTGGCGCGCACCGCGGCGCCGTCGTCGGACGGGCTGCGGGGCCGTCCGGCCAGCGCCGCGCCGGCCGACTCGTCCAGCTCGCTCTCGGTGAAGCGCAGCAGCTCGGCGACGACGTCCTCGACCTCCTCCAGCGTGCGGGTCAGGGTGCGCTGGAGCTCCAGGATCTCCTCGCCGCCGCGCTCCAGGTCGGCCAGCCGGTCCAGGGCGGTGTCCACCTTGCTCTCCACCGCGGCCGTGCCCGCCCGGGTGAACGAGCGCACGGAGGTCTCCACCTCGGCGAGCTTGCGGCGCAGCGCGGCCAGCGTGATCCGCTGCTTCTCCAGGTCGTGCAGCCGCCCGGCCTGCGCCCGCAGGTACTCGTCGGCCTGGTGCACCAGCGTGGCCAGCTCCTCGACCTGGCCGGTCTGCGAGCGCAGCCGCGCGTCCAGCGCCGGCAGCGTGTCCCGCTTGACCTTCGACAGCTCGGCGGTGAGCTGCTCGCCCACCGTGACCAGCACGTTGTTCTGCTTGGTGACCTGGTCGTTCAGCTCCTCGATGCGGCGGACGAAGGCGCGGGCCTGGTCCTTGCTCTGCTTGCCGGCGTACAGCTCAAGGGCCCCGACCACCAGGCACATCACGACCAGGATGACCGTCGTCATGAAACTCCTCGGGGCCGGTCGCGATTGACGGAAGGGGTTTTGATCGCGACCATAACTTACGATCATGCACCGATTCGGGCACTTACGTAACCGACTGATCTCACTGACCGCAGGGTTCCGAACCGTCCCGGCCAGGCCGGTTTTGGGATGGGACGAAGCGCAATGATCCGGGCTAATCGCATCCCTCGAACTGCGGGACCGTCGTCGTCACGCGCAGACCGGAGGGCCCGAACCAGGTCTTCAGCAGGCGCGCGGCGGTGCCGTCCTGGTACATGCCGGTGATCGCCCGGTTGACCGCCTCGCAGCCGTCCAGGTCGCCGCGCGCGATGCCGACCCCGTACGGCTCGTCGGAGATCGGCGCGTTCACGATCCGCAGCGGCGGCCCGCCCCGCCCCTCCTTGGCGGCCTTGGCGGCCAGGCCCGCCAGGATCAGGTCGTCGGTGGAGACCGCGTCCAGCTCCCCGGCCGAGAGCCGCTGCAGGCAGTGGTCGTAACCGTCGGCGTCCGCGGGGAGCACGGCGACGCCCTTCTCCTCCTGGACGCGGGGGTAGGAGACGGAGCCCCGCACGTGGCACAGCCGCCGGCCCTCCAGATCGCGCACGTTCTTGACCGCGCCGGCGTCGGACCCGCGGACCAGGATGTCCTGGTGGGCGACGTAGTACGGGCCCGCGAAGGCCACCAGGGTCTTGCGCTGCGGGGTGATGGAGTAGCTGGCGACCACCAGGTCGACGTCGCCGCTCCGCAGCCTCGTCTCACGGGTGGCCGAGGTGACGGGCCTGAAAGCGACCGTCGCGCCCAGCCGCCGGGCGATCTCGCGGGCGACGTCCACGTCGAAGCCGGCGTAGGCGCCGCCGCCCTCCTGGGAGCTCAGCCCGGGCTGGTCGGTGTTGACCCCGATGACCAGGGCGTCCTTGTCGGCGACGGACTCCTCCCCGGCGTTCGCGACGCCGCAGGCCCCCGCCAGCAGGGCCGCCGCGGCGGACAGGGCGGCCAGGAGGCCGGCCCGGCGTTCTCGCATCATCCGCTCCCTCACCTCGTCGGACGCCTCGACGTCCGCGCCGCCACGTCCGCGGCAGGGCCGCGGCCCGGTTCACGGGGATCGGGCTCACCGGTACTCCGCCAGGCGCGGCCGTACGCCGCCCAGGATGAGACCGACCAGGACCAGCCCCACCACCGGCAGCACCACGTTCCAGCCCCGGGTCCCCGCGTCGCCCTTGCGGACGGCCTCGTTGAACGCGTCGTCGTGAATCTTGATCAGCTTGGTCAGCGACTGGTCGTAGGTCCGGAAGTCCCGGTCGGAGGAGAGTCCGCCGGAGCCGCCGCCCAGCCGCGCCTGCACGGCGTTGCCGGTCTGCCCAGCCCGCGCCAGGGCCCGCACCCGCGAGTCGCTCTGCTGGAAGGCGCGGTAGTTCCGCAGCACCTCGGTGTAGACCTCCGGCTGCCCGGGGAGGTCGCCGTAGTCGGCCTCCCGGCCCAGGAACCCGAGGAACCGGTCCCTGGCCGGGTCGAGGCCGGGCTTGCCGAGGTCGCGCTGGATCGCCTGGTTGTAGCGGGTGAGGTTGTTGCCGTCCGCCCGGTACAGCACGGTCTGCGACTTGCTGAGGTAGACCTGCTCGTAGGTGTCGGCGCGGCCCGGGTCGACGAGGTAGCGGGTCTCGTCGGCGTTGGCGCTGGTGCTGATCGCCCGCGCCCGCGACAGCGCCAGCAGCGAGTCGAAGCCGTCGCTCTTGGCGGTGCGCAGGTGGCGCTCCTGGCCGAGCAGCATGACCGTGCTCGCCCCCACCAGCACCAGCACCACGGCGGTGCTCACCGCCAGCGCCGGGTTCAGCAGCCGCCGGAACCGGACGAACAGGAAGAACTGCAGGGCGAGCAGCAGCGCCAGCGTCAGCAGCCCCAGCACCAGCACCCACACCTGGCCGGCCTGCACGGCGCTGCGCTCGGACTCGTAGGTCTTGCGGACGAGCGTGCCGTTGTCGAGCGTCAGGTTGTAGGCCTTGGGCAGCAGGTCCAGCTTCATCAGGTCGGTCGCCTGCCGGTAGATCCCGATGACCTCCTGCTGCGGCGGACCGGCCTCGTGCGGGGCCCGCTGGTCGAGCAGCAGCGCCTGCCCGGCCAGCCGCTCGTACCGGGCCAGCGCGTTGAGGGACTCGCGCGCGGTGCGCTCCTCGGTGGGCTCGTCGGCCAGCTTCGCGGCGCGCAGCAGCGCGTCGCCCGCGGCCTCCCGGCTCTGGTCGAAGCCCTGCAGCGCCTGCTCGCGGCGCATGCCGAGGTTCCGCGTGTCGCCGATCAGCAGCGCGTTGGCGAGCTGGGCGTCCATGTTGGTGAGGTGGAAGTACAGGTTGCCGGTCGCCACCACCTGCGGCCCCGCGTCGTGGCCGATCACCCGGACGCCGTCGCGCGCGTTGCCGACCGCGATCGCGGTGACCGCCAGCAGGCCCGCCAGGGACAGCACGGTGACACTCGTCAGCGCGCGGACCCGTCCCGCCACCGTGCGCGGCACCAGCCGGAACCGGGACCGCCCGGACGGCTGCGGCGACGGCGGCCTGCGCACGCCCGACCGGCGCCGCCGCGCCTGTGCGGGCGGCCCGCCGCCCGCGCCGGGCGCGGGCACCGGAGCCTGGCCCTGGCCCTGCGGTCGTGCGTGCGGCTGCTGTACGGCCGTCATGACGCCCCGCCCTTCCTGAGGGTGATCGTGGTCCAGACCCCGACGTGGATGCGGTCGCCGTCCCCGACCGGCACCTCCACGTTGAGCGGGATCGTCGCGGTCGAGCCGTTGAGGCTGGTGCCGTTGGTCGACCCGGGGTCGACCAGCACCCAGGAGCCGCCGGGACGGGCCAGCAGCACCGCGTGGACGTGCGAGACGCCCGGGTCCTCCGGCGCGACCCGCAGGTCGATCTCGGGGGTGAGGCCCCGGGACGCGCTGTGCCGTCCGATGCGGATCTGCTCGCCGCGGATCGGCACCCGCCGCTCGGGGCAGTACGGCGGGAAGGCGATCACCCCGGCGTCGGGTTCGAGCTCGGCGAGGACCGCGTCGTAGTACGCGCGGTCGGCGGTGATGACCGCGACCCAGCCGGTGCCGGCGCCGCCGCCCGTGCCGCGCGAGCCGCCCGTGGCCAGAGGTCCTGTGCCGGTCGCCGCCCGCTCCGGCGCGCCCGGCACGGGACCGGACACAGGGCCGGACACGGGGCCGGAATCGGGGGACGGGGGAGGCGGCGGGGACGGCGCGGGCGGTGCGGCCGGGGTGGGCGCGCCGCCACCCGTGGCGAAGTCGTACCCGCACTCCTCGCAGAAGCGGTCGCTGGCCGGGGTGCCGCAGTCGGGGCAGGGCGTGCCGCCGGCCGAGGCCGACAGCTCCATCGTGCCGGTCGGCCGCCCGCCCGGCGGGCCCGAAGCGGACGGGGCCGAGACCGGGGCGCCGCCGATCCGCTCACCGCACACGTCGCAGTAGTCGGCGGCGGAGGACGTGTGGCCGCCGGGACAGATCGCCATGCTCAGCCCTCGCCCTTGCGGGTCCGGACGGTCTTGGACGATCGCGTGTCCAGCGACATCTCGTCGGCCTTGTCGACGTTCTTCTTCAGCCGCACCGTGCCGGTGGCCGGGTCCACCACGTCCACGACCTTGCGCAGCAGCCTGCTCGTCGCCTCGTTGCCCGCCTCGTCGGCCAGCGCCACCGCCCGCCCGAGGCGCGCGGTGGCGGTGTCCAGATCGCCGTCCTTGCGGGCCTGCAGGCCCTCCTGGATGACCTCGGCCAGCTCGGCCTGCCCGGTGTAGTGCGCCACCCGCGCGTTGATCCTGGTGGAGGCGGCCTCGTCGTCGGTCCACTGCGCGAGGACGTTCGCGGTGGCCAGCACCTGCGGCTCCTCGCCCGGGGCGCCCGGGACGACCAGCTTGACCCACGCGGCGCGCAGCTCCTTGCCGACCTCGCCCGGCGGCACCTCCACGCTGACGTGGTAGTCGCGGCTCTCGGCGCCCCACGCCCCGATCGGGTAGTCGCCCGCCTGCGGGCCCGCCTCGGCGCGCCTGCCGGTGAGGTCCTCCACCGTCGGCATCACCTGCTTGACGAAGCGGAGCCGGGCGGTCTGCGGCGTCCAGACGCGCAGTGCGACATCGGCGACGTTCTTGCCCATGGCCGCCTCGGTCATCGCCTGGAAGTCGGCCACCAGGTCCTGCGGGTCGGCGACGATGTCGACGCTGCCGAGCAGCGCCGAGGAGATCTTGCGCAGCTCCGCGACCTCCCAGTCGGTGCCCACGCCGCGGCAGTCGCAGACGAACCGTCCCGTGCAGCGCGACAGCACCGCGTCCAGCTGCTCGGCGGTCTCGTGCTGGTTCTTGCCGTCGGTCAGCAGGATCGCGTGGCGGATGCCGTCCTGGTGCGGGTCGAACAGCTCGTCGGCCAGCCGCAGCCAGGAGCCGATCGCGGTGCCGCCGGACGCCTGGAGCCGGCTGAGCGCGTGCTTGGCCTCCTGGCGGGTGCGGGCGTCGGCGCGCACCAGCACGGCGCTGCGCGGGTAGACCATGGCGGCCGAGTTCGCGCCGGACACGACCGCGAAGTGGACGCCGTCGCGGATGGTGTCGATCGCGATCTGCGCGGCGGCGATGGCCGAGCGCAGCTTGGTGTCCGGGTACGACATCGACCCCGAGGTGTCGATGAGGATCACTTCGGCGGCCGAGGCCGGGGCGGCGCTGGCGACGGGCGCGCCGGTCGCCTCCACCGACACGATGGCGTGCACCTCGCGGCCGCCCTCGGGCAGGAACTTGTTCTGGTCGACCTTGATGCTGAACTGCGGCTGCTCGCTCAACGCGCGTGCTCCAGGGGGCTCGAAGGGGAGGTGGTGGTCCGTGCGGGCAGCGGGATCACGGCGACGGTGATGTTGTCGCGCCCGCCGGCGTCCAGGGCGCGGCGTACCAGCGCCCGCGCGGCGCCGAGCGGGTCGGCCGCCGGGTCGGCCGCGGCCTCCGCCAGCACCGCGGCCAGGTCCTCCGCGCCGGGCAGGTAGTTCCACAGCCCGTCGCTGCAGACCAGCAGCGTGCCCGGCACGTCCGGGTCGGGGACGAAGGTGGCGACGTGCGGCCGGAGGTCGTCGTTGTCGGCGCCCAGCCAGCCGGTGATGACGTGCGCGTTCGGGTGGACCTCGGCCTCGGCCTCCGTCAGCGTCCCCTCCGCGATCATGTACGCGGCCCAGGAGTCGTCGGTGGTGAGCGCCCGGGACGCGCGCAGCTCGGGCCGGTCGGCCTCCGCCGGGTCGAGGGTGTCGAGCGGCGAGCCCGCGTCCCGTCCGGGCGCCCGCCGCGGCGCCGATCCGTTCGGGGCGGCCGGGGCAGCGGACGGCAGCCAGTAGGCGCGGCTGTCGCCGATCCAGCCGACCGTGACCGACCCCGGCGCGGTCACCGCGGACACGAACGTGCACGACGGCGCCTCCGCCGGGGAGGCCGCGAGGGCGGCCACCGCGTCGGACGCGCGGGCGATCGCCGCCCGCATCGCCGCGTCCGGCGCGGAACCGTCCGCCAGCCGCGCCACCAGCTCCGCCAGCGCGGTGTCGGCGGCGGTCCGGGACGCGTCGTCGGGGTTCGGCGACGAGCCCACCCCGTCCGAGACGACCGCGGCGACGCCTCCGGCGTGCCCGGCCAGCGCCATCGCGTCCTCGTTGCGGGCGTAGCGCTTGCCGCGGTCGCTGACCCCGGCCGCGGCCCGTCCCGGCAGCTCCACCTCCACGTGGTCGCGCTCGGCGGGCTGGCGCAGGCCGCACCGCTCGCAGTAGCCGTCGGCGTCGATCGCGGACCCGCCGCAGCCGACGCAGCCGCCCGCCGCCGCAGACACCGCCGCGGCGGCCGGCGCCGGCGCGGTGTCCTCGGCCGCCTCCGCGTCGTCGCTGAGCCGATGCCCGCACGCCTCGCAGAAGCCCTCGCCGGGGAACACCACCACGCCGCACGAGGGGCAGTTCAGCTCGGCGGTCTTCATAGTCTCGGCGTTTCCCGTCATAGGAGTGTCCTCGGCCGTACGGCGTTGGCGCAGTCGATGAGCCACCGCCGGTCCTCCCGGTCGGTGGTGAGGCGGGCCAGTGAACGGTAGGTCTGCTCCAGCCTGCGGCGCAGCGGGACCTCGCTCAGCGGCGCGCCCAGCAGCACGCCGGTGCCCTGCGGCCGCGCGACGCCCGTGCCCACGGCCGCGCCCGTGCCGTGCTCCACCCAGTCCAGCGCGGCCTCGAGGATCTCCGCGACCAGCCGGTCGTGCCGCTCGCCCTCCAGCCCGAGCCCGTCCAGCCGGGACCCGGCCCGCTCCAGCTCCGCCGGGGTGAGCTCGGCGGGCGGACGGTCCCGCACCGCCGTGGCGAGCGCCGCCACCTGCGCCGACACGTACCGGATCGAGACCTCGGGCACCGAGTCCAGCACCGCCGTCACCGCGGCGCGGTCACCGGCCGCCAGCCGCACCCGGGCCAGCCCGAACGCCGCGCCGATGTAGGTGCGGTCGGTGCGCCAGACCAGCTCGTACAGCCGGGCCGCCTCCTCCGGCGCGCTCCGCTCCAGGCAGCAGGCCAGCGCCAGCTTGGGCGCCGCCTCGCCGGGCAGCCGCGAGTACAGCCGGTCGAACCCCGCGGCGGCGTCGGCCGGCCGGCCCCCGGCCAGCAGCGCCAGCGCCCGGTACCAGTCGATCCGCCAGTCCCCGGGACGATCCTCCTCGACCTTGTCCAGCAACTCGCCCGCCTCGGCGAAGGCGCCCAGCTCGATCCGGACCCGGGCCAGCGCCAGCCGCACCTCCGGCGTCTGCTCCGGCGCGCTCGCCACCGCCGCCGCCAGCCGCGCCGGGTCCAGCGCGGTCAGCCCGGCCAGGAACCCGGCGGCCGGGTCGCCCCCGTCCACCAGCGGGATCGGCAGCGCGGCCGCGGCCTCGGCGGGCAGCACCGGCGGCAGCACACCCTCGCCGTCGGCCAGCTTGGCCACGTCGGTGCCCGGCACCGCCCGCTCCGGGCCGAACAGCCCGGACGGCGCGGGCCGCGGCACGCCGTCCTCGGCCGCCAGCACCTCCCGCAGCACGCCGGTCAGCTGCTCGGCCATCTCCGCCGCGTCCTGGAACCGCTCCGCCGGCCGCTCGTGCGTGGCGCGGCGCAGCAGCCGGTCGAACGACTCGTGCAGCGCCAGCACCGGCACCTCGGCCCGCGGCGGCAGGCTGTGCTCGTAGGCCCTGGTGTAGCCCTTGAACGGGAAGCTCAGCACCGCCAGCGCGCGGCCGACGGTGTAGAGGTCGGACGTCACCGACGGGCCGTCGTCCCCGATCTCGGGGGCCTGGTAGCCGACCGTGCCGTAGATCGCGCCGTCCGGGTCGTCCAGCCGCCGCACCCCGCCCAGGTCGATCAGCCGCAGCTGCTCCTCGGACTGGATCACGTTGTCGGGCTTGAAGTCGCAGTAGACCAGCCCCTGCGCGTGCAGGTACCCGAACGCCTGCAGCACCTCCAGGCCGTAGGCGATCGCCTGGCCGACCGGGAGCGACTCGGCCGCGGTGTCCTGCCGGTGGCGCAGCAGGATGTCCTTGAGGGTCTGGCCGCCGACGTACTCCATCACGATGTAGCCGGCGTCGCCGTGCCGCACGAAGTTGTAGATCTTGACGATGTTGGGGTGCTCGACCTCGGCCAGGAACGCGCGCTCGGCCTCGGCGGCGGCGAGCGCTTCGGCGTCGCCGCTGTCCAGCAGGCCCTTGAGCACCACCCAGCGGCCGTTGACGTTGCGGTCCCTGGCCAGGTAGATCCAGCCGAGCCCGCCGTGCGCGATGCAGCCGAGCACCTCGTACTGCCCGCCGATCACCTCGCCGGGTGAGAGCTTGGGCGTGAACGAGAACCGCGTCCGGCACTTGGGGCAGAATCCCTCGGTGCGGCCGGGGCGTCCCTCCCGGCTGCGCCCGACCTCCTCCCCGCAGTCGCTGTTGCTGCAGAAGCGCTTGTGCTCGGCGACCTGCGGGTCGGTCAGCACCGCCGTGGACGGGTCGCGGTACGGCACCCGCGGCACCTCGACGAGCCCGGCGCCCAGCATGCCGCGGCGTCCCGACGACCGCGCGGACCCGGTGCGGCCGGACGTGGACCCGGAGCGCGTGGAACCGGAGTAGGTGCCGCCGGTGGAGGAGAACGGCACCGACGACGACGGCGCGGAGCGCCCCGAAGAGCTGCCGGTGGCGGCCGGGTGCCCGTGCAGGTCGCAGTAGCCGTCCACGATCGTGCCCGAGCACCCGGGTTCCCCGCACTTCGAGGACGCGGGCGCCGCGGCGGGCGCCGCCGCCGCGGCGGGCTGCGCGGCCGGGTGCCCGCACACGTCGCAGTAACCGTCGACGATCGTGCCGGAGCAGCCCGGCTCGGCGCACGAGCCCGGCGCCGTACCGCCGCTGGAGGGACCGGGACTCGCCGTGGCAGCCATACCGCATACGACGCAGTAGCCGTCTTCGATGGTTCCGTTGCAGCCCGGCGCCGAGCACCGGTTCGTCGGCGCGTTCATCCGCCCGTTCCCTTCGCCTTGGACGCGTCCGCCTTGGACGAGATGGCCTGCTGATAGCCCGACAGCAGCACGGTCGCCTTCCTCAGGTCGCAGGGGGAGGACCACAGCACCGCGCGGGCCTCCTCGTAAAGCCCGGCCAGGCCGGCGTCCTCCGCGTGCCCGAGCCGCGCGGCCTTCACCTTGTAGGCCTGGAGCCGCCCGCGCAGCTCCTCGCGCCGCTCCAGCAGGCCGGTGACCAGGCCCAGATCGGCGCGGGCCCGTTCCAGCGCGTCCCGGGTGGCGCGTTCGAGATCGGCGGCGCGGTCCGCGAGTTCGCCCCAGCGTCGTTGGTCGCGCAGCGTGTGCAGGGCGGCCAGCCGGTCGGCCAGCGCGGCCGCCGCCGCGGCCGGCGCTGGCAGCGCCGGAGATGCGATCTTCACCAGCACCTCGTCACGGGCGCGGCGCACGTCCTCCTCCGCCGCCCGGACCCGCCCGACGGCGTTCCGCACCCGGCCCACCTGCTCGTCGTACCGCGCGCGGAAGCGCACCGCCTCGGCGAACCGTTCTTTGAGCCGCGCCAGATCGGCGGCCAGCCTCTCCAGGTCGGCGGTGTCGGCGCGGCCGTCCCGGCTGAGCGCCATCGGATCGCCGCGCACCGTACGGGCCCGCGCGTCGAGCTCCTCCCGCACGCGCCGGTACTCCGCGTCCTCCGCGAGGCCCAGGGACTCCGCCATCTCGGCGACGACGCGCTGCTCGGCCTCCACCGACCCGAGCCGCGCCAGCAGCGCCGACCAGACCGTGTCGACGGCGGCGACCGCGCGGGCGGACTCCTCGTACAGGGCCGTCATCCGTTCCACGACACCGCGCAGCGTCAGCCGTTCACCCGAGGGGGACTGCAGCAGCGTGCGGCGCTCCAGCGGGACCTCCTCCGCGGGCAGCTCGACCGAGGTGCCCGTGAGCAGGCGGTCCAGCTCGGCCAGCTGCGCGCCGTTCGGACGCGAGTGCCGCGCCCGCAGCTCCTCGGCCTCGCCCAGCGTCCGCCCGTACAGGTCGAACAGCGTCCACAGCTCGCCCATGCGGGACCGCACCTCGGCCTGGCGACGGCCCGTCTCCCCGCTCAGCGCCGCCCCCTCCAGCAGCCGGTAACCCGAGTGCCGTTCCAGGTCGAGCAGCGCCGCGCCGATGCGCTCCTTCTCCTCCCGCAGGTGCCGCAGAGCGCGGTCCACCTCGTCACGGTTCATCGGCGGGTTGCCCCCATCGGCCCAACACTGACCCTGTATCCCCCGTTACACCCACTGGTGGATCAGTGTTCCGCATGGCCGGGCGGCTTCTCAAGGGGCCCCGGGCCGGGGCGATATGGGCCTGCAAAATGTCAGTGTTCGAACGTATGATCGAACCATGGCGAACGTTGCGACGCACCGGACCGACCAGCGCACCGACCTCACCGCGGGCGAGATCGCCGCACTCGCGCTCTCCCTCGCCCATCTGGGCACCGGCCCGCAGGCCACGACCGCCCGCCGCGCCCTGCGCGCCCTGTTCGACCTCGACGTCCACGACGACGTCGTCGCCGCCACCCTCGGCACGCTGACCGCGACCCTCGACGCCTCCACGGCCGACCGGGCGCGCGTCATCGCCGCCGCCATCACCGAGCACCGCGTCGTCCGGCTCTGCTACGGCGACGCCGACGCCAACGTCACGATCCGCGAGGTGGAGCCCGTCACCTGCCTCGTGCACCGCGACCACTGGTACCTGGTCGGCTGGTGCCGGATGCGGCGCGGCGTCCGGGCCTTCCGCTTCGACCGCGTCCTCGCGGTCGAGGCCACCGGCCTGCTCGCCCGCCCGCGCCGCGCCGACCGCTACCTCCCGTTCCAGCGGCGCACCCCCGCCGCCGCCTGACCCACCCCGGCCGTCGCGCGCGACAGGGGCACGCGCCACGGCCGGATGTGGCCGAAGCCGGACACCAGGCGCACCGACCGCCGCCGCGGGACCGCCCACCCCCGGGGCACCCGCGGCGGCCCGGCCCGCCCCCGAGCCCGTGCCACCGGACGCCCCCGGGCGGGTGGCATGCTGCGCTCGCCCCGGGATCGCCCGGCCTCGGGCACCTCGCAGTGGCCCGCCCCGCCCTGCTAGTCACGCGTCCACGGTTCGGGTCAGAGGAGGCCGCCGTGTTCTCCGCCGTCCACCGCCAGGGCGCTGCCGGTCACGAACTTGGCCTGGTCCGAGGCCAGGAACGCGACCAGGGCGCCGAAGTCGGCGGGGTCGCCCACGCGGCCCGCCGGGATCGCGGCGGCGACCTGCTCCAGGTCGCCGCCGCGCACCTGGCGCAGCCGGTCGGTGGCGTGCGAGCCGGGCAGCAGCGAGTTCACGGTCACGCCGTCCCGCGCCACCTCCAGCGCCAGCGTCTTGAGGAAGCCGGTGGCGCCCGCGCGGGCCGTGTTCGACAGGATCAGCGCCGGGTTCGGCTGCCGCACGGTGACCGAGGTGATCGCCACGACCCGTCCCCAGCCGCGCTCCTGCATCGCGGGCACGGCCGCCTTGCACATCGCGACCACCGACATGAGGTTGAGGTCGAGGGCCGAGCCGTAGGCGTCCACGGGGGTGGAGGCGAAGGTGCCGGGCGGTGGCCCGCCCGCGTTGGTCACCAGGACGTCCACGCCGCCGAGCGCGTCCTGCGATGCCTGGACGAACGCGGTCGCGCCCTCGGGCGTCCCCACGTCCGCGACGATCGGGTGCACGTCCCCGCCCAGCTTCGCGGCCGCCGCGTCGAGGCGGTCCCGGTCCCGGCCGCAGATCGCGACCCGCGCGCCCTCCGCCAGCAGGGCCCGCGCCGCCGCGAACCCCAGGCCGTTGCTCGCCGCCGCCACCGCGGCGCGCCGGCCGCTCAATCCAAGATCCACGCCTCGAAGGCTACGTCCTCCGGTCCTCGTAGAACGAGTCGACGGCCGGCTGTCCCGTGTAGTTGGGCCCGGCGGTGTCGTCGGCGCCCAGGTAGCGGTACGGGAAGCAGACCTCGCGGCCTCCGCGCATCGAGATCCGCTTCCGTCTGGCGTCGTAGGCGAAACCCTGCCGCCGCAGCTCGGCCGCGACCCGCCGCCCGCCCGCGAGCCGGACGGAACGCGCGTCGAAACTGGCCATCAGCAGCCCGTCGCCGGTGAGCCACGACGCGGCGCGCGCCAGCACGCCCAGTTTGTCGCCCACGTAGTGCAGCCCGTGCACCGACGTGACCAGGTCGAACCGGCCCTCCGGCGCCCACGTCGTCACGGACGCCTCCACCAGCGTCAGCCCGGGCGGCGCCGCGGCCGGGACGAAGTGCCCGGCCAGATCCACCCCGACGATCTCCACGGCCCCGCCCAGCAGCGCCGCCGCCTCGTGCAGGGCGCGGCCCGTCCCGCAGCAGAGGTCGAGCCAGCGCGCGGGCGCCCCGCCCGGCGCGGCGGCCAGCTCGGCGGCGATGTCGAGCCCGAGCTCGCGGCCGTAGCCGTTGGAGCCGGTCAGCGACCGCTCCCGGTTCATCGTGCAGTTGGCGACCACGGGCGACCGTTCCAGCGCCTCCTCGCCCAGCAACCGAGTCACATCCGGCATTCTGCCGCGGATCACCAGCTTCTGGCCGCTAGGACGTGGTCGTCCTGCGGACCGCGTCGGACACGACCTCGGCCACGCTGCCCTTCTCCTTGTGCACGCGGCGCTGGCGGCATGCCCCGGTGCCCTCCTCCGCCACCTGGGCCAGCAGGCGCTCGGTCGTCTTCAGGTCGCCGTAGCGCTCCAGCGCGGGCCGCACGTGGTCGAGCAGCGCGCCGATCACCGCGCGGGCGGGGGCGGCCCGGCGCGTCACGGGATGGACGAGGTCGCCCTCCAGGCCCGAGCGGCTCGCCCGCCACATCGCCAGCCGCAGCAGATCGGTCCGGACCGGGTCCGGAGGGCGGTCGGCGCGCCACTCCCGCGCCGCGGTGTCGACCAGTGCCCGCACCAGCGCCGCCACCAGCACGGTGTCCGACGCGCGCAGGCACACGTCGGCGACCCGCACCTCCACGGTCGGGTAGCGCCGCGACAGCCGGGCGTCGAAGTAGACCATGCCCTCGTCCAGCAGCGCCCCGGTGCCCAGCAGCGCGTCCACCGTGGCCCGGTAGTGCTCCGCCGAGCCGAACAGCTGGGTGGGGCCGCTGGACGGCCAGCGCCACCACACCTGCTGCCGCCAGCTCGCGTACCCGGAGTCGTTCCCCTGCCAGAACGGCGAGTTCGCGCTGATCGCCAGCAGCGGCGGGAGCCACGGCCTGATCCGGTCGAGGACGGCCACGCCCTCGTCCGGGGAGCCGATGCCCACGTGCACGTGGCAGCCGCAGGTGAGCTGCTCGTCGGCGGTGAGCCCGTAGGCGTCGGCCATCCGCCGGTAGCGCAGGGACGGCGTCAGCGACGGATGCACCTCGACCGGGCAGGTGGCCAGCGCGGCCACCGCGGCCCCGGCCCCGGCGGCGGCCGCCGACGCCGCCCGGCGGCCTCCGCGCACATGGTCGGCGAGCTCGTCCAGCGACACGCACGGCGGCGTGAGGGTCTCCAGCTGCTGCCGCTGCAGCTCGGGCTCGAGGAGCTCCGCGTCGCCCGCGGGGGCCGGCGGCGGCCCGCCGTTCTCGCGGGCGAACCGGATCACCGCGTCGCAGATCGGCCGCGGTGCCCCGCTCTCGGGGTCGACCAGCAGCAGCTCTTCCTCGACTCCGAAGGTGCGCGGTCTCACTGTGTGGTTCTGCCCAGCGACTCTTTACGTACGCGCCACGGCGGGCTTTCCGTCAGGGGCGTTCCTGGCGGAGGGAGGTCAGGGCCAGAAGGGCCACGTGGAGCGAGACGCAGGACTCCACGTCGTCCAGGTCGGCGCTGAGGACGCGCTCGATGCGGCGGAGGCGTTCGTAGAAGGCGGGACGGGACAGGTGGGCCTGCTGGGCGGCCACGGCCTTGTTGCGGCCGGAGTCGAGATAGAGGCGCAGGATGCGGGTCAGGTCGCCGTGGCGTTCGGCGTCGTACTCCAGCAGTGGGCCCAGTTCGCGTTCGACGAAGGTCTGGATGCGGGCGTCGTCGCGGAGGAGGTGGAGCAGGCCGCGCAGGCGCAGGTCGGGGAGGCGGTAGAAGAGGCGGTCGCCGGACGAGCGGCTGGCGACGTCGGCGACCTGGTCGGCCTCCAGGAACGAGCGGCGCACGTCGCGGATCGACTCCACCATCGAGCCGGCGGCCATGACCGCGTGGGACTGGCCGCGGACGCGGGTGGCGACGGCGGTGAGGGCGGTCTCGGCGTCGGCGCGGGCCGGGAGGGAGGCCAGCACGCCCACCCGGGAGTCGGGGCCGCCCTCGTCCAGCACGCCGACCAGGGCGGCCAGCCGGGCGTCCTTGCACGCGGCGGCGGCCAGCTCGGCCAGCTCGGAGATCTCGGCGGGCTGGACCGGGCCGCGGGTGCGCAGCACCACGCCCAGCAGCCGCCGTCCCGACAGCGGGACGCCGAGGGCGCGGGCCCGCGCGGTGGCCTCCTGCGGGTCGGAGTAGGAGTGCTCCAGGATGCGGGCGATGATCGTGCCGTGCGCCTGCCGCTCGACGCTCTCGGCGTGCCGGTCGAGGAGGCGCCCCAGGGCCAGGGTGGTCGCGGCCCGCTCGATCAGCACGGTCTCGCGCGGCGACGGCGGGGCGCCCAGCGGGATGATCAGGCGGCCCCAGTCCTCGCCGCGGGCGCCCACCATGGTGACCAGCCAGCCGGACGCCTCGTCGTAGCCGGTGCGCTGCTCGGGCCGCACGGCGCGGGACCGGGTCTCCCAGGCCGACAGCAGCTCGGCCGGGTCGCGGCCGTCGGCGTCGGCGGCCAGCACCTGGTGGGAGAGGTTCTCCAGGACGACCGGATGCCCGCCCAGCGCCGTCACCTGCCGGACGACCTCCTCGGTGGAGGCGCCCTCGACCGACAGCTGGGTGAAGATCTCGTGCAGCCGCTCGGAGGCGCGCAGCTCGGCGAACTGGTCCTGGACGATCCGGGCGTGCACCGACTCGGTGATGTCCACGAACGCCGGCTCGTGCGCCAGCATGACCACCGGGAGCCGGTGGTCCTCGGCGGCGGCCAGCAGCGCGGGCGGCAGCGACTCGGCGTAGCGCCGGCCCAGCTCGATCATCAGCCCGCTGACCCCGACCTCGGCCAGCTCGGAGATGTAGGCGCGCAGCCGGGCCGGGTCGTCGGGCAGCGCGATCCCGGTGGTGAGGACCAGCTCGCCGCCGTGCAGCAGGTGGGCGATGTCGGTGACCTCGGCGACGTGCACCCAGCGGACCCGGTTGTCCAGCCGGTCGCCGCCGGCGACCACGTGCGGCTGGCCTCGCCGCACGGCGTCGAGGCAGAGCACGTCGGCCAGCGTCGGAAGCATCGCTTACACAGTGTAAAGGCTGCACACCGTCAATCCCGCGGCCCGGATCGTGACACTCTGGCGGTAGCCGCGGGTACCTGCGCGGACAAGACTGGGGAGCATGTCGGAACCTGCGAACACCCCGTCGCTGCTGGCGCGTCACCGGGCCGTGATGCCGTCGTGGCTGGCGCTCAACTACGCCGAACCCATCGAGATCGTCGCCGGCAAGGGCAACCGGGTGACCGACGCCGGCGGCAACGGCTACCTGGACTTCTTCACCGGGATCCTCACCAACATGATCGGGTACGACGTGCCCGAGGTGCGGGAGGCGGTGGAGCGGCAGCTGGCCACCGGCGTCGTGCACACCTCCACCTCCTACCTGCTGCGCGGGCAGGTGGAGCTGGCCGAGAAGATCGCGCGGCTGTCGCGGATCCCGGACGCCAAGGTGTTCTTCACCAACTCCGGGACCGAGGCCAACGAGACGGCGCTGCTGCTGGCCGCCTACGCGCGCCGCACCGACCAGGTGCTGGCGATGCGGCAGAGCTACCACGGCAGGTCGTTCGGCGCGATCGGCGTGACCGGCAACCGGGCGTGGACCAACCTGTCCTACTCGCCGCTGCACGTGCACTTCCTGCACGGCGCCGACCGGCACCTGCCGCAGTTCGCCGGCCTGCCGGACGAGGCGTACACGGCGGCCTGCGTCGAGGATCTGCGGCACCTGCTCGCGACGGCGGCGGGCGGGGACGTGGCCGCGCTGATCGCCGAGCCGATCCAGGGCGTGGGCGGCTTCACGATGGCCCCGGACGGGCTGTTCGCCGCCTACAAGGAGGTCCTGGACGAGTACGGCATCCTGTTCATCTCCGACGAGGTGCAGACCGGGTGGGGCCGGACCGGCCAGGGCTTCTTCGGCATCGAGAACCACGGCGTGACGCCCGACATGATGACCTTCGCCAAGGGGCTGGGGAACGGGTTCGCCGTCGGCGGCGTGGTGGCCCGGGGCGAGCTGATGGACTCCCTGCACGCGGTGGGGCTGTCCACGTTCGGCGGCAACCCGATCTCCATGGCGGCGGGCAACGCCACCCTGGACTACGTCCTGGACCACGACCTGCAGGTCAACGCGGCCCGCCAGGGGGAGACGATCATCGGCGGGCTGCGCGCGGCGGCCGGGCGGTTCCCGGTGGTCAAGGACGTGCGCGGCAAGGGCCTGATGTTCGCGATCGAGCTGGCGGACCCGGGGACCGGCGAGCCGAGCCCGCCGCTGGCGGCCGCGCTGATGGAGGCGGCCCGCGAGCGCGGCCTGCTGGTCGGCAAGGGCGGCCTGTACGGCAACGTCGTGCGGATGGCGCCGCCGCTTACGCTGACCGATGCCGAGGCCGCCGAGGGCCTGGGCATCCTGATCGACTCCCTGGAAACCGTGAACGGGGCCGCGACATCATGACCGACGCCACCAGCAAGCACGTCACCCACTGGATCAACGGCAAGTCCTTCGACGGGGGAGAGGCCGGGCGGCGGGGGGAGATCTTCGAGCCCTCGACCGGGCGGGTGAACGGGACGGTCGACTTCGTCGGCCCGGCCGAGGTGGACGCGGCCGTCGCCGCCGCCAAGGCCGCCTTCCCCGCCTGGCGGGACGCCTCCCTGACCCGCCGCTCCAAGGTCCTGTTCCGCTTCCGTGAACTGGTCGACGCGCACGCCGGGGAACTGGCCCGGCTGATCTCCTCCGAGCACGGCAAGGTCGTCTCGGACGCGGCCGGGGAGGTCGCCCGCGGCCTGGAGGTCGTGGAGTTCGCCTGCGGGATCCCGCATCTGCTCAAGGGCGGGTTCTCGGAGAACGTCTCGTCCCGGGTGGACGCCTACTCGATCCTGCAGCCGCTGGGCGTGGCGGCGGGGATCACCCCGTTCAACTTCCCGGCGATGGTGCCGATGTGGATGTTCCCGGTGGCGATCGCCTGCGGGAACACCTTCGTCCTCAAGCCGTCGGAGAAGGACCCCTCGGCGTCGGTGCGGCTGGCCGAGCTGTGGTCCGAGGCGGGACTGCCCGACGGCGTGTTCAACGTCGTGCACGGCGACAAGGTGGCCGTGGACGGGCTGCTGCACCACGAGGACGTCAAGGCGGTCAGCTTCGTGGGCTCCACCCCGATCGCCCGCTACATCTACGAGACCGCCGCCCGCAACGGCAAGCGGGTGCAGGCGCTGGGCGGCGCCAAGAACCACATGGTGGTGCTGCCCGACGCCGACCTCGACCTGGCCGCCGACGCCGCCGTCTCGGCCGGGTTCGGGTCGGCGGGCGAGCGCTGCATGGCGATCTCCGTGGTCGTCGCGGTCGACCCGGTCGGGGACGAGCTGATCGACAAGGTCAGGGAGCGCGTCGCCCGGCTGAAGGTGGGGCCGGGCGACAACCCCGAGTCGGAGATGGGGCCGCTGGTCACCCGGGCGCACCGGGACAAGGTCGCCTCCTACCTCGACAGCGGGGTCGCGCAGGGCGCCGTCCTGGCCGTGGACGGCCGCGAGACCCCGGTGCTCGGCGGGCCCGGGGACGGCTTCTGGCTCGGCCCTACCGTCCTCGACCGCGTGACACCGGACATGGACGCCTACCGGGACGAGATCTTCGGGCCGGTGCTGTCGGTGGTGCGGGCCGCGTCGTACGAGGACGCCATGAAGATCATCGACGCCAACCCGTACGGCAACGGCACCGCGATCTTCACCAACGACGGCGGGGCCGCGCGCCGCTTCCAGAACGAGGTGGAGGTCGGCATGGTCGGCATCAACGTGCCGATCCCGGTGCCGATGGCCTACTACTCCTTCGGCGGCTGGAAGGCGTCACTGTTCGGCGACAGCCACGCCCACGGCATGGAGGGCGTGCACTTCTACACCCGCACGAAAGCCATCACGGCACGCTGGCTCGATCCGAGCCACGGCGGCGTGAACCTCGGCTTCCCCACCAACGGCTGATCTCCGGCGCGTCTCCCGCCCCGTCCGCCTCGTCCGCGCGGTCCTCGCCGTCCGTGCGGACGGGCCGTCCGGTCCGGGGTCCGGACGCGGGGGAGCGGGTGAACGGGCGGGTGACGGCGAGCCCGGCGGCCAGGCAGGCGAACGGCATCGCCGGCACCACGTACCGGTAGTCGAAGTCCGCGCTGGCGATCGGGAACACCAGCAGCGTCACTGCGGCCGACCAGGCCAGCAGCCCGCCGCGGCGGTCCCGGGCCAGCACCGTCGCGGCGGCCCCGGCGAGGAAGAGCACGCCGAGCGCGGGGCCCGGCAGGTACACCGACCGCTGGTAGGCGATCATGCGGTCCGCGTGCGGCGGGACGACCCGGCTCAGCGTGAGGTCGCCCTCGTAGCGGGCGGCGTCCGAGAGCGCGGTGCTGTTCGCTCCGCCGCCCCAGCCCTTGCCTCCGGGGAAGAGCTGCGGGCGTTCGGGGAAGTGGTAGAGCCCTTCGGTGGTCGCCGTCGGATGCGGGAAGCGGCTCGGGCTGAACGCCTTGCCGAGGCCGTCCCCGACGGTCCGCAGGTAGTCGCCGGGCTGGGCCAGGATGGCGCGGATCGCGAAGTCCCGCATGGTCGAGTTGTGCTCGGGCGCGGTGACGTTCTCGTACAGGACCCGCGGCGGGACCTCGCTCCGCCAGATGAGGTGCCCCGGCGCGTACCCCTTGGCCCTGAGCTCCGGGGACAGGCAGAGCGCCTCCATGTGGGACGGCGGCCGCATCTTCGCGCAGTCGGCGAACGGGGCGGTGCGCCCCCACAGGTAGAGCCCGTCGCTGGTGGTCAGCGAGTAGGTGCCGAACGTGCCGTGGAACATGACCGCGTACGCGATCAGCGGCGCCGCGGCGGCGGTGCCGAAGAACAGGGCGGGGCGCCAGCCGCGGCGGCGCATCAGCAGGCACAGCAGGACGAGCGGGATCAGCGGCGCCCCGGCCGAGCGGACCAGCACCGCGTATCCGAGCAGCCCGCCCGCCGCCAGGGCCATCCACCAGGCCGGATTCCGTCCCCCGCGCCCGCGCTTCGCCCGTGCCCCCGCCTCGGCGGCCTCCGCCTTGGCGGTCTCCTTCTCACCGTCAGGGGTGGGCGGGGCGTCCTCTCCGGCGGCCCGCCGCGGGGGCAGGGCCCGCCAGAGGAGGAGCGTCAGGGCGGCGGCGATGAGGAAGGTGAAGAGCGCCTCCGACATCAGCAGGTGCTCGAGCTCGATCTGGTACGCGTCGTACAGGATCGGCAGCGCGCACAGCGTCGCGGCCCAGCCGGGCAGCCCGGCGCGGCGCAGCAGCGCGTACACCATGACGGCGACGGCCAGCCCCATCAGGTGCTGGAGGACGGCGACGAGGGTCAGGCTGTGCGCGGGCTCCAGCAGTTTCAGCAGGTAGGAGTAGCCGAGCGTCTTGCTGGGCGAGGGCTCGGGGCGCAGGGCGCGGCCGAGGTAGAAGTAGGAGTCCCCGGTGAACCACAGGACGCCCGGATAGCCGAGCACGGTGATCCAGCGCACCACCGCCCCGCCGATGAGCGCCACCAGGAACGGTGCGTGGCTGATGAACGGGCGAATCGCCCATTTTCCACTAAAGAAGGCCAAAAGACGCCTGGATGGAAGCGTCCGGCGGAGTGCGTTGTCGGTCACAAGGGGCCTCAGGCTAGGCGGCTCCGGTGACGCCACGGTGAACGCCGGATGGCCCTCCGCGATCATGAAAACCCGGAGCCGGCCGCGACCCTCGCGGCCGGGCGCCGGGCATGCCTCGTGACCGGGCGGTCCTCCGTGCCGCCCTCCGTCCCGCCCGCAGGTCGCCGGCGGGGCGGCGCGGCGGTGTTCCGTCACCCGGTACGGTCCGCGGCGTCGCCCGCTGTGACAACCGGCAGGTCCCGCACGCCGGTATTTTCTGCCGCCCGCATGTTTTCGTCGTCAATTTTCGTCGAGCCCGGTCCGACAAATAATAGCTACAAGTGTTGACTGCCTCTGTGGTGGAGGACACAATCTGATTGGCTCAATTAATTGGGTCGCAAATAGAAAAGGTCAGGGTTCCGGATTGGTCAGGGGCCGTGAAGTCCGGCGCCGTAAGGGTTCGGTGGGGCGGGATGAGCAGGAGAGCGGCGCCATGACGGCTGACGACCACCGGCACGCGGCGGAGGCCCGGGCGCTCGCCCGGCTCTTTCCGGGCTGGACCGTCTGGTTCGGCTCGTTCACCGGCACCTGGTGGGCGCTGCCGCCGCGCGGACGCGACGCCGGCGCCCTCGTCGAGGCCGAGACCCCGCAGAGGCTCATCGCACGGATCGAGGTGGTCCAGCAGCACGCCGACCCCAGCACGTCGACGATCGATCAGGGTCCCCGACCGTACGGCGACCCCCGGCAGAACGCCCGCCGGCCCTCGAACCTCCTCCGTCTCGAGGGCGTCACACCGGCGCCGTTCCGCCGGGTACCGGTGATCGCGTGGCCAGGCAGCACTGCAAGGTGATCCGCTGTTCCCCAACCTCGCCACGCCCGCCGGTGCCGCCGCGGCCCCGGGACGGACAGTAGCCCGCGCCACATCCCTCTCCAGCACCCTCCGTGTGTGGCGCGGACGCCAGCACCCACTGTCCCCGGGCCCGCGGCGGTTTTCCTGTTTCCGGGAAACCCGCCCCCGGAACGTCCGAAAATGGCCCCCCGAATGGCGTGAAATCGCCGCCCTTCCGGATAATGTGCGGGTGATCGCTCGCCTTTCAGTGCATTCCGTCGGAAATTCGGCGCGGCACCGCCGATCGGACGGCCGGGACGTCCGGTCCGCGCGGGGAAGTGCGGGGGAGCGCGGGGAAGGTCCGGGAAGAGGCGAATCCGGCGGCCGCGGCCCGGCCCGGAGGATGTGAGATCGTCCGGTGCGCGCCGTCCCGGGGCCGCCGAGACGCTACGCTGCGCCGACGGGCGGGTTCGCGACGGGGACGGCCCGTTCGAGTCGGGCGAAGCCCGGGGGCCGGGGGTCCGCCCCCAGCAGAAGCATGGACGCGAGTCGGGAGCGAGATGGGGCTGAAGGCCAAGGCGTCGGCCTCGGTGCTGGCCGTGACGGCGATGGTGGCGGCGCTGGCCGTCGCCTGCAGCGGCGGCGAGGCCGAGGAGCCGGTCGGCGCGGTGAAGGCGGCGAGCACGCTCGGGCCGGGCGAGGGCTCGCTCACCCTGGTCACGCTGCCGGGCTACATGGAGAACGGCGGCAACGACCCGCGGGTCGACTGGGTCACCCCGTTCGAGGAGCGCACCGGCTGCAAGGTCTCCTGGAAGGTCGCCCGCGACTCCCAGGAGATGACGGGGCTCATGCAGAACCGGTCGCGCCGCTACGACGGCGTGGCCGCGCCGCCCGAGGTCACCGGGCCGCTGATCGCCGGCGAGCACGCCGCCCCGGTCAACCCCAACCTGGTCGACGGCTACAAGCGCCTCGAACCGCGGCTGCGCAACCTGCTGAAGAAGGGCGACAAGGTCTACGGCGTCCCGTACGTGTGGGGCTCCAACCTGCTCATGTACGACTCGCGGGCGGTGCAGTCGGCCCCCTCGACCTGGGCGGCGCTGTTCGACCCGGACCAGGCCGAGAAGCACTCCGGGCGGCTGATCATGCGCGACAGCCCGCTGGTGATCGCCGAGGCCGCCCTCTACCTGCGGAGCACGCAGCGCAAGCTCAAGATCAACGACCCGTACTCGCTGACCCGCAAGCAGCTCGACGCCGCCGCCAAGGTGCTGGCCGAGCAGCGGCCGCACGTCAAGACCTACTGGGAGCAGCCCGCCGACGCGGTGAGCGCGTTCGCCGGGGGCGAGGCCGCGGTGGGGCAGGTCTGGCCGTACCAGGTGGACGTCCTGACCCGGGCGGGCAAGCCGGTGCAGGGCGTGGTGCCCTCCGGCGGCGTGACCGGGTGGATGACCTCCTGGATGGTCGGCGCCCGCGCCGAGCACCCCAACTGCATGTACCAGTGGCTGCAGTGGACCGCGTCCCCGGACGTCCAGCAGCAGGTGGCGGAGTGGTCGGGCGTCGCGCCCGCCAACCCGCAGGCGTGCACCGGCGACCGGCTGCGCGCCACGTTCTGCGACACCTACCGGGTGGGCGACCGGGACTACCTGGAGAAGGTCATCTTCGCGCACACCCCGTCCAAGGTCTGCGGCTCGGGTGAACGGGAGGGCGGCCGGCGCGACTGCACCGACTACGCAGAGTGGACCCTCGCCTGGCACGAGGCCACGCGCCAGTAGGCCGGCGGTCCGGTAACAGAGAGTGACATGAACCGCCACCGGCGCCGAAGCGCCGGTGGACGCGGCCGAGATCTCTCCGGCGCGCCCGACCGCCCCCAGCCGGGCGCGCCCCTCGGGTGGTCCCGGGCCTCCCCCCGATGGCCCGGGTCACCCTTCCTCCTGGAGAGATCTCCCAGATGACCGGTCTAATCCAAGACCGGCCTCCTGGCCGGCGCCCGACGGGTGAGCGGGCGTCCGACCCGAGCGGTCGGCTCCTGCGGGCGCTGAGGCCCGCGGGGACTCGGCGGGGCGGGTGCGCAATCGTCGCACGCGAACACCCCTTGGCCGTCGGGCAGGAGCCCTATGCGCACTCGCGGCCGCGGCCACTTCTTGTGGCAGACGACGCATGCGTCGCCCTGGCGCTGCGCGGCGGTCAGCACGCTTGGGTCGAACCGAGGTTCGCCCGTCTGGACCATTGCCCATTCCCCCTGTACGGCGGGAGCCGACATCACAGAATCCTTTATAGGTGGTGAAACGTGTTGCTCTCGTTACTCAAAGTGAAAATGGCGGCAAAGGCGCGGTGGCCCTCGGGCCGGGGGCGGATCGGGGCATCGGCTTTGCCTTCCGTTTGGGGGCAGGCGCATACAAATGAGACATGTGGGTACGAGGTGGCGCCTCCCTCGCCCAGGCGCTCGATCCGTCATTGGTCATCGTCGGGGGTCTCGCCGTCCTGGCCGCCGTCGCCACCGGAGCGACCGTGTGGGCGGTCCGGCTGCGCGCGGGCAGGGCGCTGAGCCCGGTCGAGGAGCTCGAACGGGGCCTGGCCGGCATCAACGCCGGCGCCGACCCGCTCCCGCGGATGCCGGTGCCGTCCGCGGCCGACGACCGGGTGGTGCGGCTGACGCGGACCGTCAACGTCACGCTGGACCGGCTGGAGCGCGCGGTGGACCTGCAGCGCCAGTTCGCCGCCGACGCCTCCCACGAGCTGCGCACCCCCATCACCGGGCTGCGCACCAGGATCGAGGTGGCACTGGCCGACCCCGCCGACACCGACCTGGTCGGCACGCTCCGCGACGCCCTGCGCGACGCCGAGCGGCTGCACCAGATCGTCGACGACCTGCTGGAGCTGGTCCGGCTGGACACGGGGAAGACGCCGGCCCGCGCCCCGCTGGACCTGACCGCGCTGGTGCGCGCCGAACTGGCCGGTCGCCTGCCGCGGGCGGCGGTGAGCAGCCGGCTGGAGGACGGCGTGCTGGTGGACGTCAACCGGCTGCAGATGTGCCGCGTCCTGGTCAGCCTGCTCAGCAACGCCGACCGGCACGCCGCGCGGCGGGTGGACGTCACGCTGGGCACGGAGGGGGACGACGCCGTGCTCGAGGTCCACGACGACGGCCCCGGGATCGCCGCCGGGGACCGCGAGCGGGTCTTCGAGCGCTTCGCCCGGGTGGACGCCGCCCGCAGCCGCGACCGCGGCGGGAGCGGCCTCGGTCTGGCGATCGCCCGCGAGATCGTGCTCGCCCACGGCGGCCGCCTCTATGTCGGCGCCAGCGTGCACGGCGCCCGCTTCGTCCTCCACCTGCCCCGTCACAGGGCGCCCGTGGAGGAGGGCGACGGCGTGCCGGAGCGGCCGCAGCGCCGCGTGCTCCGGCCGCCGGTGCCGCCGATGACGGCCGCTCCCGTCACGCCCGCCGCCCCGGCCGCGCCCGTCGCGCCCAGGATGGACGGCGGATGACCCGGTCCGCCTAGGACGACTGGGCCTCGTTGTAGACGTTCTGCGCATCGGCGCCGAAGTAGGGGCCGAACATGTGCGTCGGCAGGAAGTTGTACTTGAAGCTGTTGACCGAGTTCTGGACGCCGGTCCCGGCGGCCTCGTCGAACCGCAGGAACCAGGGGCCGCCGCTGGAGCCGCCGGTCATGTCGCAGCCCAGCCCGATACCGCTGCTCAGCAGCGGGTCGTTGATGACCCGACCGCTGCAGTAGATGAGCTTGGAGCCGTCGTAGGGGGCCGCCGCCGGGTAGCCGAAGGAGTACATGTTCTGCCCGCGCGGCTGGTTGAACGCGATGCCCTGCCCGCCCACCGCGTCGACGAGCCTGCGGCCGTCGAGGGCGTTGACGACGGCGGCGCCGACGTCGTAGCTGAGGTCCTCGCTCGCCGTCCACTGCGGCGTGGCCAGGGTCCTGGCGGCGGTCCAGGTGCCGTGGGGGCGGTCGCCGTCCTTGTAGCCGGGGACGAACACCCAGTTGGTGTGCCAGGCGCCGTCCAGCTTCACGCAGTGGCCGGCGGTGATCACGGTGCTCTTGTTGGCGCTGCTGACGGCGTCGCCGGAGCAGGAGGCGCTGCGGCCCTGGTAGGTGAAGAAGACCCGGCCCGCGGTGCGGGTGACGGCGCCGCCGCCGGTCCATTCGCCGCCCGGATTGGGGATCGACTGGACGACGGTGGGCGGGAGGACCTGCTCGAGGCCGCGCCGGACGGCCTCCTTCTCCCCGCTCGTGCGCTTGGGCGTGAAGAGCCGTTCCATGGGTGTGGCGGCGCGCATCCGCTCGCGGGTCCAGTAGCCGAGGACGCGCTTCTTGGCGGCCGCGTCGGTGGCCTGCTGCCGGACGCCGGGCGACGGTGAGGAGGAGGGCGCCGCGGGCGCGGCCTGGGCGTGCGGCGCGGTCAGCAGGGGCGCGACGAGCAGCGCGCCGCCGAGGGTGGAGAAGGTCATGGCCCTGAAGCGGGGGGAGCGTTCCATGGGGTCTCCGGGGGGTCGGGGGGTGGCGGAGGGCGCCGGGCATGGTGTCCGTCCGTGAGCGGACGGTAATTTCGGGAGGTGCCATGCGACTAGTGGCATAAATGCACAAAGGAACGGTGTCTTCTGTGCATCTCTGGACGTTTGCCCATGTGAGGATGGATGTCGGGTTTCGGGTGGCCGGGCACGCGCGGTGATCACGAGAACGCGGCCGGAAGCCCCGGCCCCCGGCGGGAGGTCCCGACATGGCCGACAATGGACGGGTGATGCCTTCTTCGAGCGACGCGTCCCCCGCCTCCCACGGCCCGGCCGGCGGCCGGGCCCGCCGCGACGTGGCCGTGCTGGGTTCCACGGGATCGATCGGCACCCAGGCCCTCGACGTGATCCGCCGCAACCCGGACCGGTTCCGGGTGGCCGGCCTGGCCGCCGGCGGCGCGCGCGTGGACCTGCTCGCCGCGCAGGCCCTGGAGTTCCGTCCCGAGGTCGTCGCGGTCGCCCGCGCCTCCGCCGCCCAGGACCTCCAGCTGGCCTTCTACGCCGAGGCCGGCAAGCGCGGCTACGCCTCGGGCGACTACGCCATCCCGAAGATCGTGGCGGGGCCGGAGGCGGTCGCCGAGGTCGCGGCCTGGCCGTCGGACCTGGTCCTGAACGGCGTCACCGGGGCGCTCGGCCTGTCGTCCACGCTGGCCGCCCTCGACGCGGGCCGCACCCTGGCGCTGGCCAACAAGGAGTCGCTGATCGTCGGCGGCCCGCTGGTCAAGGAGCGCGCCCGGCCCGGGCAGATCGTCCCGGTCGACTCCGAGCACTCGGCGCTGGCGCAGTGCCTGCGCGGGGGGCGGGCCGCGGAGGTGCGGCGGCTGGTGCTCACCGCCAGCGGCGGGCCGTTCCGCGGCCGCCGCCGCGAGGACCTGGCCGGGGTCACCCCCGAGCAGGCGCTGGCCCACCCGACCTGGGACATGGGCCCGGTCGTGACGATCAACTCCGCGACCCTGGTCAACAAGGGCCTGGAGGTCATCGAGGCGCACCTGCTCTTCGACGTCCCGTTCGACCGGATCGAGGTCATGGTCCACCCGCAGTCGGTGATCCACTCGATGGTGGAGTTCACCGACGGCTCCACCATCGCCCAGGCCAGCCCGCCGGACATGCGGCTGCCGATCGCGCTGGGCATGGCCTGGCCCGACCGCGTGCCCGACGCCGCGCCCGGCATCGACTGGACCCGGGCCCACACCTGGGAGCTCTTCCCCCTGGACGAGGAGGCGTTCCCGGCGGTCGCGCTGGCCGCCCAGGTCGGCGAGACCGGCGGCACCGCGCCCGCCGTCTACAACGCCGCCAACGAGGAGTGCGTGGAGGCGTTCCGTACGGGACGCCTGCCGTTCCTGGGGATAGTCGACACGGTCGCGCGGGTAGTGGAGGAGCACGGTACGGGCTCCTCGGTTCCGGGGGGCGGAGGGCTGACGCTCGACGACGTCCTCGCCGCCGACGCCTGGGCGCGTGCCAGAGCCAGGGAAGTGACCGGGCTGGGCTGATCGCCGGGCGAGGGGAGGGCAGCGATGGCCTTTCTCCTCGGCGCCGTGGCCTTCGTCGTCGCGCTGCTGGTGTCGGTGATGCTGCACGAGGCGGGGCACCTGGTCCCCGCCAAGCGGTTCGGCATGAAGGCCACCCAGTACTTCGTCGGGTTCGGCCCGACGATCTGGTCGTGGCGGAAGGGCGAGACCGAGTACGGCGTCAAGGCGATCCCGCTCGGCGGCTTCGTCAAGATCGTCGGCTACACCCCGCTGGAGGAGATCCCCCCGGCCGACCGGCCGCGCGCCTTCTACCGGCAGCCGGCCGGGCGGCGCGCGATCGTGATCGCCGGCGGGGTGGCGGTGAACTTCGCGTTCGCGTTCCTGCTGCTGACGCTGATGGCGATGGCCATCGGCATCCGCGTCCCCGGCACCGCCACCAGCACGGTCGACACGGTCAGCCCGTGCGTCCCGGCGAACGCGCAGGCGGTGTGCGCGCGCGGCGACCCGCGCTCGCCGGCCGCCGCCGCGGGGCTGCGCGCGGGCGACCGGCTGGTGTCGTACGACGGCAGGCCGGTGGCGGACTGGGGGCAGCTGCGGCGGGCCATCGGCGCGTCCCGGCCCGGCCAGACCGTCCGGCTGGTCGTCGAACGGCCCGGCCCGCAGGGCGCCCGGCCGGTGACCCTCCAGGTGCCGCTGGCGTCGTCGGGTGGCACGCCGTTCCTCGGCATGTCCCCGCGGATCGTGGGGGAGCGGTACGAGCGCACCGGTCCGGTGAACGCCGCCGTCTTCGCCACCCGCGTCATCGGCCGCACCGTGGGCGGCATCGGGCAGGCCCTGGCCGACCTGCCCCGCGCCGTCCCGAACCTGTTCTCCGAGCAGCGCGGCAGCACGCCCGGCGGCCAGGTCGGCAGCGTGGTCGGCGCCACCGACGTCTCCGGCCAGATCTTCGCCTCCCACAGCTCCTGGCAGGACAAGCTCGTTCTGTATCTGTCACTTGTCGTTTCGGTGAACATCTTCCTCGGGGCGCTCAACGTGCTCCCCCTGCTGCCCCTGGACGGCGGGCATCTGGCGATCGTGGCGTACGAGCGCGCCCGCGCCCTGGCCGCCAGGGCGCGGGGCCGCCCCGACCCCGGCACGGTCGACGTCAGCAAGCTGCTGCCCATCACTTACCTGGCGGTGATGCTCCTGATCGGGCTCGGGCTGCTGCTGATTCTGGCCGATCTGATCAACCCGCTGCGCCTGCCCGAATAGTGTACGGCAGGTAGTTGAACCGTCACTGTTTTGCTCGCCCGTCCGCGTCACCCCATTCGTCCCGGGCGCTTAGGGTAGGAGGGGCCAGGCGCCCGAGGTGAGGCCGGCCGCCTGCCCCTCCCGCGGGGGAAGACGGAGGCGTGCGCGCCGTCCGTGACAGGGTCGTCAGTCAAAGGGAGAGGGATGAGCGTTTCACTCGGAATTCCGGCGATCCGCGACGAGGCCGGCGGAGCGGGCGAGTCGCGTCCCGTGGCCGCGCGCCGTGCGTCTCGGCGGATCATGGTGGGGGATGTGCCGGTGGGCGGGGACGCGCCGGTGTCGGTGCAGTCGATGACGACGACGCTGACGGCGGATGTGAACGCGACGTTGCAGCAGATCGCGGAGTTGACGGCGTCGGGGTGCCAGATCGTGCGGGTGGCGGTGCCGTCGCAGGATGACGCGGAGGCGTTGCCGGTGATCGCGCGCAAGTCGCCGATTCCGGTGATCGCCGATATTCATTTCCAGCCCAAGTACGTGTTCGCGGCGATCGATGCCGGGTGTGCGGCGGTGCGGGTGAATCCGGGGAACATCAAGAAGTTCGACGACCGGGTGGGGGAGATCGCGCGGGCGGCCTCGGACGCGGGGGTGCCGATCCGGATCGGGGTCAACGCGGGGTCGCTGGACAAGCGGCTGCTGGAGAAGCACGGGCGGGCGACTCCGGAGGCGCTGGTGGAGTCGGCGTTGTGGGAGTGCTCGCTGTTCGAGGAGCACGGGTTCCGGGACATCAAGATCTCGGTGAAGCACAACGATCCGGTGGTGATGATCGAGGCGTACCGGCAGCTGGCGGCGGCGTGCGATTATCCGCTGCACTTGGGGGTGACGGAGGCGGGTCCGGCGTTCCAGGGGACGATCAAGTCGGCGGTGGCGTTCGGTGCGCTGCTGTCGCAGGGGATCGGGGACACCATCCGGGTGTCGCTGTCGGCTCCTCCGGTGGAGGAGGTCAAGGTCGGCACCCAGATCCTGGAGTCGCTCGGGCTGCGGCGGCGCGGCCTGGAGATCGTGTCGTGCCCGTCGTGCGGACGCGCCCAGGTCGACGTCTACAGCCTGGCCGAGCAGGTGACCGCCGGCCTCAAGGACTTCCCCGTCCCGCTGCGCGTGGCCGTGATGGGCTGCGTGGTGAACGGCCCCGGCGAGGCGCGCGAGGCCGACCTCGGCGTCGCCTCCGGCAACGGCAAGGGCCAGATCTTCGTGAAGGGGCAGGTCATCAAGACCGTCCCCGAGGCCCAGATCGTCGAGACGCTCATCGAGGAGGCGATGCGGATCGCCGAGGAGATGGGCATCGAGATCGACGAGGAGGGCGCCGTCACCGGCCCCGGCGCGACGGTGGTCGTCGGCTGACGTAGCGAGCCCCCCGAGCCCTCCGAGCAAGCCCCCCGAGCGAGGCCCCTGGTCGTGGACCGGGGGCCTTCAACGTGTGAGTCGTATCACGGGTTCCGCGAAGGTTGTCACGATTGCGCATCCTCTCCCGACAGCCCCTGCCGTCCATACCCCCACAAGCGCCACAATCTCCAGCTATTGCATGAATCGCTCTAGCGGAGCGGCTCCCGCCCCTCGCGCGGCCACGGCCGGGCACCCCCCGCCCCGCGCGCGGCGTGGCATGCCGCCGGCGAACGAGGGGGTTTGGTGAAGAGGCTCGTACTCATCACGGCGGCCACGGCGGTGGGCATCGGCGGCACGGCCGTCGCGGTCTCCGCGGGCGTGGGGCCGGAGACGACCGCGAACCCGGCCGCGGCGTCCAAGATCTCCTGGGGCGCGTGCCCCACGGACGTGACCGGCGGCTCGTACCTGAAGAACGCCGAGTGCGGCCAGGTCGAGGTCCCGCTGGACCACGCCAACCCGACCGGGCGCAAGATCTCGGTCGCGGTGTCCCGGGTCAAGGCCACCGACCGGGCCAACTACCAGGGCGTCCTGATCGGCAACCCGGGCGGTCCCGGCAGCGCCGGCCTCTACCTGTCCGGCGGGCTGGCCTCCTGGCTGCCCAAGGAGGTCGCGGCCCGCTACGACATCATCGGGTTCGACCCGCGCGGCGTGGAGTCCAGCAAGCCGGCGATCAGCTGCTACCCGGCCTACTCCGACCCGGTGCGGCCGGACTACGTCCCGCGCAGCGTCCGCGAGGAGAAGCGCTGGCTGGCCCGCTCGAAGAAGTACGCCGACCTGTGCGCGCAGAAGTACGGCTGGCTGCTGCCGCACCTGCGCACCACCAGCTCGGCGCGCGACCTCGACTCGATCCGCACGGCCCTGGGCGCCCAGCAGATCAGCTACTACGGCTTCTCCTACGGCACCTACCTCGGCGCCACCTACGCCACGCTGTTCCCCAAGAACGTCAAGCGGATGGTCTGGGACGGCAACGTCGACTCCCGCAACGTCTGGTACCAGGGCCAGCTCCGGCAGAACGAGGCCTTCGAGCGCAACATGAAGCTCTGGTGGGCCTGGACCGCCAAGTACAACTCCCTCTACAAGCTCGGCGCGACCGGCAAGGCGGTGGAGGCGAACTACTACAAGGTGCGCGCGGCCGCGAAGCAGAGCCCGATCGGCGGCAAGGTCGGCCCGTCCGAGCTCGACGACATCGTGCTCAGCGCCGGGTACAACACCGCCTTCTACGTCCCGTTCGCGCAGGCCCTGTCGGCGTGGGTGACCAAGAAGGACCCGGCGCCGCTGCTGGAGTGGGTCAGCGAGGGCGGCGGCGACAACGGGTTCGCCGTCTACAACGCCGTGCAGGCAGTGGACGCCCCCTGGCCGTCCAAGTGGAGGACCTGGCACGACGACGCGGTCCGCCAGTACAAGAGCGGGATCCGCTTCAACAGCTGGTCCAACACCTGGTTCAACGCCCCGATCCACTACTGGTCCGCCAAGGGCGGCAAGGCGTTCGCGATCGGCGACAGGCAGAAGGCCGTGCCGCGGTTCCTGCTGGTGCAGTCGACGCTGGACGCGGCCACCCCGTACCCGGGCGGCCCGCAGATGCGCAAGCTGTTCCCCTCGGCGACGCTGCTGGCCGAGAGGGGCGGCAAGACCCACAGCAACACCCTCAACGGCAACGTCTGCCTGGACGAGAAGGTCGCCGCGTACCTGACCGACGGGACGCTGGCGCCGCGCCGGGCCGGCCAGGGCGCCGACGTGGTCTGCGACGCGCTGCCCGCACTGAACGATCCGAACCCCGGCGCCGCCAGGACGGCGGGGGCCGGCAAGGGCAAGGACGTCCCCATCGGGCGGCCGTAGCCCCCGCGGCGGGCCTGCCGAAACGGCCCGGCACTCGGATTCGCTCCGGTGCCGGGCCGTTTCGCCGTTGTTGGGCCCGGAATCGCGCGATTCGCGGATCCGTGGCGGGACGGGGCGTCCCCGGTAGAACTCGGGGGTGCTGAACGCGTCGAAGACCGCCGCCGCGGGGATGGCGACCGCCACCGTCGCCCTCGGGAGCCTTTCCGTGCCCGCCACCGCCTCAGGAGCCGCATCCGCCATCGCCTCCGGGGGCGCGCCCGCGCGTGCCCTGCCGCCGTCCGCGGAGATCGCGGGCCTCGGAGCCGCCGCCCCGAAGATCGCCTGGAAGCGGTGCCCCAAGAAGGACCCCGTGGAGAAGGGGGCGCTCGAAGGGCTGGAGTGCGGCTCGCTGCGCGTGCCGCTCGACTACGCCCGGCCGCGCGGTGAGCAGATCACCCTCGCGCTGACCCGGGCCAGGCACACCGCCGCCCGCTCCCAGGGCGTGATGCTGCTCAACCGGGGCGGGCCCGGCGCCCATGGACGCGACCTGGCGCGCCTGTTCAAGGCCGGGCTGCCCAAGGACGTGGCGGCGGGCTATGACTGGATCGGCTACGACCCGCGCGGCGTGGGCGCCAGCAGGCCCGTGCTGGTGTGCGACACCAAGTACCAGAAGCCCGACCGTCCCAAGGCCGACGTGGTCCCCGCCAACGAGGCGGAGGAGCGGGCATGGGTCCGCCGGGCCCGGGCCTACGCGGCCGACTGCGCGTCCAAGTACGGCCGCGTGCTCCCCTACATGGGCACCCGCGAGTGGGTCCGCGACATGGACGCCATCCGCGCCGCCCTGGGGCAGAAGCAGATCAACTACTTCGGCTACTCCTACGGCAGCTACCTCGGGGCCGCCTACGCCTCGGCCTACCCTGGCCGGGTCCGGCGGATGGTCCTGGACAGCGTCGTGCGGCCGAGCGCCGTCTGGTACCGGAGCAACCTCGACCAGAACATCGCGTTCGAGAAGCGCATCCAGACCTACTTCTCCTGGATCGCCCGCCACCACTCCAGGTACCGCCTGGGCAAGACCCGCAAGGCCGTGGCCGCCTCCTACTACCGCGCGCGGGCCAGGGCCGAGGCCAGGCCGCTCAACGGCAAGGTGGGGCCGTCGGAGCTGGACGACATCTTCCTCGCCGACGGGTACGCCGACCACAGTTGGCCGGCGCACGCCCGAGCGCTGTCCGCCTACGTCGTCAAGAGGGACCCCACGCCGCTGGTGAAGGCATGGAAGCCCCCGAACTGGCTGGAGCAGAACAACTACACCGTCTACAACGCCGTCCAGTGCCGGGACGCGCCCTGGCCCCGCGAGTGGAACGTCTGGCACGACGACCACTGGCGCCTGTATCGCTCGGGATACCGTTTCGAGACCTGGGGTAATGCCTGGTACAACGCCCCTTGCGCGTTCTGGCCGGTCCCGGGGGGACCGCGGCCGCACGTCCACGGCAAGCCCGGGATGTCGCCGATCCTGCTCGTCCACGCCACCGAGGACGCGGCCACGCCCTACCACGGTGCGCTGGAGACCCACCGCCTCTTCCCCGGCTCGCGCCTGATCGTGCTGGCAGGAGGAGGGAACCACGGGGTCGCCCTGGGCGGGGACGCGTGCGTCGACACCCCTGTGATGACCTACCTGAGGAACGGCAGGCTCCCCGCCGACCGCCGCGGCCCCGACCTGTCGTGCCCCGCGGGCCCCCAGCCCAAGGCGGGGCCGTCGAAGAAGGCGGGCAGGTTCGCGCGAGGGGCCGGAGTGGCCGGTGTCGTGCCGCATGACCGGCTTGGTTAGGGAGGCGGCCATCACGTCCGGATGCCGAACGTCATAGGCTTGTCGGCGTGGTGCTGAAAGCAGTGACCTGTCCATGGTCGCCCGTCCGGGAGCGGGGCCGGTAGGCCATGCGCATGCTGGGGTCGTTGCCGGTACGGATACTGGACGACCGACACCGAGCCGAGGCCCTGGCCATTCTGGACGCGGACCCGGTCGCCAACGTCTTCGTCAGCTCCCGCGTGCACGCCGTGGGCCTCGACCCTCGCCGCCTGGGCGCCCAGATGTGGGGCTACATGCGGGACGGTCATCTGGACTCGCTGTGCTACTCGGGAGCCAACCTGGTCCCCGTGGCCGCCACCTCCGACGCCCTGCGCGCGTTCGCGGAACGTGCCCAGGCCCAGGGGCGGAGGTGCTCGTCCATCGTGGGCCCCGTCGACCTGGTGGGGGAGCTGTGGGACATGCTCGCCCCCTACTGGGGGCCGCCCAGGGCGATCCGTTCCGCGCAGCCGGTGATGGCCACGTCCACGGTGCCGCCCGTCACCGCCGACCACCGCGTCCGGCGCGTGCGGATGGACGAGTTCGACGTCGTCTACCCGGCCTGCGTGGCGATGTTCACCGAGGAGGTCGGCGTCTCCCCGAACACCGGTGACGGGGGCGTCCTCTACCGGGCCAGGGTCGCCGAGCTCATCCGGGCGGGACGCGCGTTCGCCCGCATCGAGGACGGCCGGGTCATGTTCAAGGCGGAAGTGGGCGCCGTCACCCCCCACGCCTGCCAGGTGCAGGGGGTGTGGGTGCCGCCCGACCTGCGCGGCCAGGGATTGTCGGTGCACGGCATGGCCACGCTGGTGGAGGAGTCCCTGCGGGGCATCGCGCCGACGGTCTCGCTGTACGTCAACGACTTCAACACCCGTGCGCGCGCCACGTACCGCCGGGTCGGCTTCACCGAGATCGACACCTTCATGTCCGTGCTCTTCTAGCACGATGGCCGTGACCGGCCGCCGAGGTCACGTACCGGTAAAATTCGCCCGTGGAATTCGCCGGTGCGCTGCGGCAGGCCATCCAGGCGAGCGGACTCACCCTGGAGCGGATCCGCCACCGGCTGGCCCAGCGCGGGCTCACGGTCAGCGTCGCCTCGCTGAGCTACTGGCAGCGGGGCCGCAGCCGGCCCCGGTCCCGCGCGGTGGTGGCGACGCTGGAGGAGATCCTGCGCGTACCGGGCGGGTCGCTGCTGGAGCTGCTGGACGACCCCGTGCCCGGTGCCGTCCCGGCCCGCGGCGGGCTCGCCGGCGGCCGCGGCGGCGCCGTCCAGCAGCCCTCCTCGGGCGGGCAGGCGGGCGCGGACCGGGAGCTGTGGCCGGATCCGGAACGCTACGCCCGCGTGGTCGGGCAGCTGGACCGCTCCGGCGACCACCGGGTGGAGCGGCTGAGCGTCCACGATCTCTACCGCCTCGGCCCCGACCGCCGTCCGCGCGCGCTCGCGGTCCGCGAGGTGCTGCGGGCGACCGGCGACGACGTGGACCGGGTCGTCCGCGTCCACCCCGTGGAGGACCTCGCGCCAGGCCCGGGGCCGCGTCTCGAGCCCGACCTGGCGGGCCTGCGGTACTGCAGGCCGGGCCGGGTCCGCGCCGAGGGCGGCCTGATCGGCTTCGAGCTGATCTTCGACCGGGTGCTGGCGTCCGGCGACACCGTGGTGATCGAGTACGAGCTGAGCCGTCCCGCCGCGGAGTACGAGCGCCGGTTCCCGCGTCCCGTCCGCGACTATCTCGCGGTCGTGCAGTTCCACGCCGAGATGCTCCCGGCCCGCTGCTACGGGTTCGCCCGGGAGGGCGGCGGGGCCCCGCGCCGGCGCCTGGGCGAGCTGTGGATCGGCGCCTCGGGCAGCGCGCATCTCGCGCTGGGCGACGTCCGGCGGGGCATCGTCGGCATCGAATGGGAATGGGAGTGACCGCCGCGGGAACCGTGCGACTGTTGTGACAAGTTGCCGATGGGAATCGGGGCCCACGGGCCTTACAGTGAGCCCCAAAGTCCCGACTGCTGTTGTCAAGGCCGAGGGCGGGGGCCGGCCGGACGTGATCCGGAGGCGATGGCGGTGCAGAGCGTCACTGAGGACGATCTCCTGCAGGTGCTGCGGTACGGCCCCTTCAACGTGGCCCTGCACGCGGCGATCCAGGCCCGCGGGCTCAGCCTGGAGGCGCTGCGGCGCCGGCTGGAGGACCAGGACATCGCGGTCAGCCTGTCCACCCTCAGCTACTGGCAGCGCGGCCGGACCCGTCCCGAGCGCGCCGACTCGCTGCGCGCCGTACGGGCCCTGGAGGTCATCCTCGGCCTGCCCCGGCACTCCCTGCTCACGCTCCTCAGGCCGTCCGCGGAACGCTCCCCGGGCCCGTGGCTTCCGGTGGAGGAGCTGTGCCCGGAGCCGGGCGTGCGGGACCTCATGGACGAGATCGGGGAGCGCGGCGAACGCCAGCTCACCGGGCTCAGCCTGCACGACCAGCACGTGATCGGCCCGCGCCGGGAGCTGCGCGAGGTCCGCAGCCGCGCGGTGTTCCAGGCGCAGCAGCGCGGCGCCGACCGGTGGATCGCGGTCTACCACCATCCGCAGCGGGTGCTGCCGTCGTCCCGCACCGCCCGCGGCTGCCGCTTCGGCCGGGTCCGGGTGGACGAGGCCAGCGGTCTGATCGCGGCCGAACTCCTGTTCGACCGGGTCCTCGGCCGGGGCGAGACGTACCTCCTTGAATACGGCTTCGGGTTCGACGAGACCGGCCCCCCGGTGTCCGAGGAGGGCCGCGGGTTCCGCACGCCGCAGCACGAGTTCCTGATCGAGGTGCGCTTCCACCCCTCGGCGCTGCCCGCCCGCTGCTACCGCACCTGGCGCCCCGACGCCCAGACCGCCCTCAAGGACCTGGCCGACCTGCGGCTGTCCAGCTACCACAGCGCCCATTTCATCGAGTTCGGCGTGGCCGCCGGCTACCACGGCATGCGCTGGGAGTGGGAGTAGCTACTTGACCAGCAGGTCGAGCAGCCGGTCGAGCTCGGCCCGCGGGTCGGTGGTGAGCCCGGCGTGCACCGGGCCCGGCTGGACGATCGTGCTGCGCGGCGCGGTCAGCCAGCGGAACCGGCCGCCCGGCGGCTCGTCCGCGGCCTGCCCGGCCTTCTCGCCGCCGCAGCACAGCGCGTCCACGGCCCGCAGCGCGTGCCGGACGCCGTCCAGGTCGAGCGAGGCGTCCAGGGCCCGCAGCCGCGGCTCGTCCAGGTACGAGCGGCAGCCGAGGAAGTCCAGCCCCTGGCAGTAGACGAGGACGCCGACGTTCATCGCCTCGCCCCGCTCCACCCGGGGCACCACCCGCAGCGCCGCGTACTCGAAGATCTTCCGGTCGGTGCCGCGCACGGCGGTCTTCTGGCCGGCGCTCATGCCGGGCCTCCCAGCCAGTCGGGGCGGTTCTCGCCGCGCTTGGCCGCGGTGCCGCCGGGGCGGCGGTCGCCGACCGACAGCTCCGGCAGCCAGTCGCGCGGCTTCCCGGCCCGCTCGGCCAGCAGCGCGACGTAGGCGTCGCGGAGCTCGGCGGGCCCGGCGAAGCCCGGCTCTCCCTCCAGCCAGCGGTCCGGGACCAGCCCGGCGACCTCGCGCAGCAGCGTCTCGGTGACCGCGGGGAGCAGCTCGGCCTCGGCGTCGGCCAGTTTCTTGGCCCACGGGGTCAGCACGTGGTCGTCGACGTCGTAGGGGCCGGAGAACAGCCGCCCGGCGTTGGCCCAGGCGTGGTGGAAGTACAGGCTGGCGCCGTGGTCGATCAGCCACGTGTTCCCGTGCCAGACCAGCATGTTGGGGTTGCGCCAGCTGCGGTCGACGTTGCCGATGAACGCGTCGAACCACAGCACCCGCGAGGCGAACTCGGCGTCCGGTGTCCAGCCCAGCGGGTCGAAGCCCAGCGAGCCCGGCAGGAAGTCGACGCCGAGGTTCCAGCCGGTGCTGGCCTTCAGCAGGTCCTGCACGTCGGGGTCGGGCTCGTGGCGGCCGATCTTCGGATCCAGCTCCATGATCACCTGGTCCGGGACGCGCAGCCCGAGCCGCCGGGCCAGCTCGCCCGCGATCACCTCGGCGATCAGCGCCTTGCGGCCCTGCCCGGCGCCGTGGAACTTCATCACGTAGGTGCCGAGGTCGTCGGCCTCGACCACGCCCGGCAGCGACCCGCCCTCGCGCAGCGGCGTCACGTAGCGTATGGCCTTCACAAGCGGCAGCACGGCTTCACGTTAGCGGGTGCGCGCGCCCCGGGATAATCGGAGTATGGCGGTTGAGCTGGTCGATCTGTCCGTGCCGATCCTCTCCGGGATGCCGGTGTACCCCGGGGACCCCGAGGTGGTCGTCACGCCCGCGCTCACGGTGACCAACTCGGGCGTGAACGTCCGGCGGCTCCACCTGGGCTCGCAGACGGGCACGCACGTGGACGCCCCGTACCACGTGGACGACGCGCTGCCCCGCCTGGAGCACCTGCCGCTCGAACGGTTCACCGGCCCCGCCGTGGTCGCCGACGCCCGCGGCCTGCCGCCCCGCACGCCCATCGGCCCGGAGGTCCTGCCCGGCGGCCTGGAGCCCGGCACGGTCCTGCTCATCGCCACCGGATGGTCCCGGCACTGGGGCACCGACGCCTACCTCGCCCACCCCTACCCGACGGTCGAGACGGCCGAGGCGATCGTGGCGGCCGGCGTCCGCACCGTCGGAATCGACGCGCTCAGCGTCGACCGCACGCCCCCGCCCGGCGACGACGCCTTCTCCCTGGACGTCCACCGGGTGCTGTGCGGCGCACAAGCGGTGATAGCCGAGAACCTCACCGCCCTGGACCGCCTACTGGACGCCCAGGCCGCGGGCCGCCCCGTCGAAGTCTCCCTCTTCCCGCTCCGCCTCGAAGGCGACGGCGCCCCGACCCGCGCCATCGCCAAGATCACCGCGTAACCGCGGAGACCTCCCGTGCCGGCGGACGCGGACGCCCATCAGATCCGTGCGACGTGGGTGATCCGGACCTCGCGGGCCTCATCGTCGATGTGGAACATGATCCGGTACCGCCCGACCCGAAGGCGCCTGTCGTCGTCGCCGTAGGCGAAGGCGTGGTCGGGGCGGGGCTCCCGAGCGAGATCCTCACTCGCGTCGAGAACCTCGGAGACCCCCTTCGGGTCGTCGAGGAAACGCGACAGCAGCGCGGTCGCCTCGGTCTCCCACATGACGGTGTAGGTCACGCCTGGTCCAGCCGCAGCATCTGCCGCACCTGGTCCGGAGTCATTCCCGGGGCCGTCGTGCCCGCCGCCTTGCGCTCGAGGAAACGGCGATGGGCGGCCAACTGCTCGGCCTCGACCTGCGCCTCCCGCAGCCGGAGGTATTCGTCCAAGGGGACGACGACGGCGGTTTGGCCGCCGAGATGGATCGTCTCGTGCGGATCGTCGATCGGCATCTCGCTCATGACGGCCATGCTAGCGGCGGGGTGGTCCTCACAGCTTGGCCATGACCTCCTCGGCGAAGCGTTCCATGGTGGCGATCTTGAGGCTCAGCGGGTCGTGCTCGTGCGCGGCCTTCTCCTCGGGGGTGGCGGTCCACCAGGGGGCGGCCAGTGTTCCGCGTACGCCTCGATCCGCCCATCTGCGGTAGAGGTCGATGCTGGGCATCGCCGCGATGGGCGCGATCACGTCGAGGTCGTCCAGTGTCCGGTCGTGTTCGGACAGGAAGCCCTCCAGTCGCTTCAGCAGGACCTCGAGTCGCTCCTCCGAATAGAGGCGGTTGCCGATCCAGCCGTCGCCGGTCCGCGCCGTCCGGCGCAGTGCCGCGTCGCTGTCGCCGCCGAAATAGATCGGCACCGGTTTGTCCGGGACGGGCGCGATGCTGAGCGGGCCGTAGTCGTAGTGGTCGCCGTGGAACTCGGCGGTCCCGCCCTTCCACAGCTCCCGCAGCGCGGGGATCATCTCGTCCAGGCGCCTGCCGCGGGTGTGGAAGTCCTGGCCGGTCTGCAGGAACTCGTCCTTGCACCACCCCACGCCCAGGCCGAGGATCGCCCGGTCATCCGAGAGGACGGCCGCGGTCGAGACGGACTTGGCGACGGTGAACAGGTCCCGGGCCGGGGCGACGTAGACGTTGGTGGCGAACCGCACCCGTTCGGTGACGGCCGCCATCGCGCCGATCGTCACCCACACGTCCGGCCAGTGCGTGCCGGGCTTGTACGGCGGCGCCCCCGTGTCGCTGTAGGGGTAGTCCGCGTCGTAGTCGGTGTAGAAGATGTGGTCCGACACCGCCACCGCCGCGTACCCGAGCCGGTCGGCGGCCTGGGCGAGGGGGACGTACTCGCGGGTGCCGACGAACGCCGCCCCGAGCCAGAACTCCATGCGCCTCAGTCCTGGAACTCGGGGATGACCTTGGTGGCGAACATCTCCAGGTTGCGCTTGACCGTGTCCAGCGGCAGCACGCCTTGCTGGCCCTGCATGAACAGGCCGAACCACTCCAGGTCGGGCATCCGGTCCAGCATCCGCTGGATGCCGCGCTTGACGTCGTCCGGCGTGCCCAGCAGCGCCATCTCGACCTCGTTCATGCGCTTGAAGTCGCCCTTCTCCGGCGAGATGGGCTTGTGCTGGTCGTCCTCCTTCTTGCGGAGCACCTCCAGGTACCCGAACGGGCCGAAGAACGACGCGAAGTCCTTCTGCATCCCCTTGCCGTAGGTGGCGATGGCCTCCTCGCGGGTGTCCGCCATGCCGATGATCTTGAGGATGCCGGTGTGCTCGCCGAGCTTGTAGTCCTTGCCCTGGCGCGCGCACTCCTCCTGGTAGAGCTTGGCCTTGGCGGCGTGGTCGTCGGGGTTGGGGGTGAACATCCACGGCATGATGCCCTCCTGCGCCGCCCGGATGACCGACCGGTCGGAGACGGTGAAGGGCTGCCACAGCTCGGGATGCGGGTTCTGGTACGGCTTCGGGCACACCGACACCGACTGGATCACCCCGTCCTCGTCGATCTCGCCGGGCGCGCCGAACGTGCGGGTCCAGTCGGCGGCCGGCCAGCCCTCGATGCCGGAGTAGGGCGCGGGGACCTCGTAGTCCAGGACCTCGCTCTTGTAGCGCAGCGAGTCCTCGGCCCACGCCATCTTCATGATCTTCAGGACCTCGCCGAAGACGTCGAAGTTGCGGTTGTCGGACTTGGAGCCGTCCGAACGGGCCGCGGCGGCGTGCCAGCGCTGCCCCAGCACGTTCATCCACCGGTTCTGGTAGCCGCGGGCCACGCCGAGCCGCAGCCGGCCCTTGGAGAAGTGGTCCAGCAGCGCCACGTCCTCGGCGGCCCGGATCGGGTCCCACGCGGGCAGCACGATGCCCAGCGGCGCCAGCAGGATCCGTTCCGTGCGCGCGGCCAGGTCGGTGAGGAACATCAGCGGGTTGACCGAGAACTCGAAGCCCTCGGAGTGGAAGTGGTGCTCGGTCATCATCAGCGCGTCGAAGCCGACCCGGTCCGCGTGCACCGCGATCTCGCGGACCTCGTGCAGCAGCTTCTGGTACGACTCGACGTCCCGTCCGATCGGCCGCTTGGCCTTGGCGTTCTCCTCGGAGGCCCAGCCCGACCCGGGGATCTGCGGGTTGAGGAAGATGGCAAACTTCACGCGTTCTTCTCCTTGTCGAGCGTGTCGAGTTCGTTGAGCCAGTCGCCGACGACGAGCAGGAATTCGGCCGGCCGCTCGGCGTGCAGCCGGTGCCCGCCCCCGGGCCAGACGATCGCCCGTGAGGCGGGATGCTTGAACAGGGCGCCCTCCCAGGCGGCGGACCCGGCCTGGACGGCCGACCAGCACGACAGCACCGGGCATGCGCGGCGGGCCAGGTACGCCTCGGAGGCGGGCCGGACGCCGAACTGGTCGTCGCCCTCGTAGAGGCCCGCGAACGCCTGGGCCAGCGCCTGCCGCGAGGTGCCCAGGATCTTGCGCCGGTGCCATTCCCGGAGGAAGGGCGGTGATGCGGGGGTGTAGCACCACGCGTCGTTGGCGAGCGCGGTGCCGTACGGGTCGTCGCCCCGCAGCGCCTCGATCATGGCGGGGAACGCGGCGGCGATCGCGGGCGGCTGCCCGTAGCCGGGGTCCACGCACACCAGCGCGCGGACGCGTCCGGGATGCTCGACGGCCAGCGCGCTGACGACCGAGGCGCCCAGCGAGTGGCCGATCGCGGTCACCCGTTCGACGCCCAGGTGGTCGAGCAGCCGGACCAGGTCCCCGGCCAGGTCGCGGGGCCGGTAGCCGGCGGCGGGGGCCGAGGAGTAGCCGTGCCCGCGCAGATCGGGGGCGATCACCCGGTGCCGCGCCGCCAGCTCGGGGATGTGGAACGCCCAGTCGTGCGAGTCGGCCCCGAATCCATGGACCAGGAGCAGCGGGCTCCCCGCATCGCCGTCGTCGCCGTCGTGTTGCTTCTGGGGGGGCGACCCCCCAGACCCCCCGGCAACGGCTGCGCCGCCGCCCCTCGCTTCGCTCGGGGCGTCGTCGGTGAAGAACAGCCGCACGTCCCCCAGTTCGGCGAATGGCATGGGGTCCTCCGGTCCGACGATCCGTCCCGTGCAGAATCTTTGAACAAGCGCACGCTACATCAATCGACAAGACCCGAGCAATCGCTTGGTTAGGAAGATAGGGTGTGACGCGTACCGCCCGCTGGGGGAGAGGAGGCCGCCGGGATGCGGCTGGGCATCACGCTGTTCGCGACCGACCGGACCATGGCGGCCCACGAGCTGGCGGCGGCGGCCGAGGAGCGCGGGTTCGCCTCCCTCTACCTCCCCGAGCACACCCACATCCCGGTGTCCCGGCGGACGCCGCCGCCCACGGGCGTCGACACGCTGCCGGAGGAGTACGCCCGCACGCCCGACCCGTTCGTGGCGCTGGCCGCCGCGGCGGCCGTCACCGAACGGATCGTGCTCGGCACCGGCGTCGCCCTGCCCGCCCAGCGCGACCCGATCGTCACCGCCAAGGCGATCGCCACCCTCGACCGGATCTCCGGCGGACGGTTCGTGCTCGGCGCCGGGTACGGCTGGAACGCCGAGGAGGCCGCCGACCACGGCGTGCCGTGGGAGCGGCGGCGCGCCGTCGTCCGCGAGCACGTGCTGGCCATGCGCGAGCTGTGGACGCGGGACGAGGCGGAGTTCAAGGGCGAGTTCGCCGCCTTCGAGCCGAGCTGGTCCTGGCCCAAGCCGGCGGGCCGGATCCCGGTGCTGCTCGGCGGCGCGCCCGGCCCGACGCTGTTCGCGCACATCGCCGAGTTCGGCGACGGCTGGATGCCCATCGGCGGCGCCGGGATCCGGGACGCGCTGCCCGCGCTGCGCCGGGCGTGCGAGGCGGCGGGACGGGAGATGGCGCGGGTGGTCCCGTTCGGCACCCTGCCCACGCCGGAGAAGCTCGGCTACTACGCGTCGCTGGGCGTGGAGGAGGTCGTGCTGCGCGTGCCGGCGGGCGGGCGCGACGAGGTCCTCCCCGTCCTGGACGGGTACGCGCGGACCTACGGGCCGCTCTGAGCCCCGCCGGTCAGCGGATCATGCGGAAGCAGAAGAACGTCGGGAAGCGGTAGTACTCGCCCTTCCCGGCCTTGACCGCGCCCAGGATCAGGAACACCCACTGCCCGAGGCCGTCGATCAGGTACACCGGGATCAGCAGGACCAGGAACGCCGGCGCGTCCAGGAGGATCGCGGGCGGCACGCACACCAGCAGCACCACCACGAGGTGGATCAGGATCGTGAGCAGGTAGTTGAGCGACTGGGCGGCGTGGAAGCGGACGAACGCCGACTCGCGCCGCTTCACGAAGTAGATGATGAGCGGGGCGAGGAAGCTCAGGAAGAGCGTCCCGAGGTAGCTCATCAACGCCCAGGTGGTCTCCTCGCTGGAGACCTGCGGACCCGGGCCGTAGGGGACGCCGGGCGGGCCGTACCCCCAGCGCGGGTCGTACCCCTGACCGGGGCCGGCGCCGGGGCCGCCCGGGGGCGGTCCGTCTCCGTGGCCCTGCTGCCGGCCGTGCCCGTAGCCGGGCGGGGGCGGCGCGCCGGGCGCCTGGCCGTAGGGGGAGTGGTAGGGCGGCGGCTGGTCGATGTTGTCGGGCGAGGGGGGAGGTTGATCGGTCACGGGACAGGAATCTATCCGAACCGTGCCGAACGGGGCGGCGTCCCACCTCACGGAGGTGTCATGTCGGCGACCGAGGCACTGCGCGCGGGAGATCCCGAGCGGATCGGGCCGTTCCGGCTGATCGGCAGGCTCGGGGAGGGCGGCCAGGGCGTCGTGTTCCTCGGCGAGCGGGCCCTGCCGGAGGAGGGAGAGGAAGCCCCGGCGGGTCCGGTGGCGGTGAAGCTGCTGCGCGCCTGGCTGGGGCACGACCCCGAGGCGCGGGCGCGCTTCATGCGCGAGCTCGACACGGCCAAGCGCGTCGCCCGCTTCTGCACGGCGGCGGTGCTGGACGCCGACGTGGACGGCGACCACCCCTACATCGTCAGCGAGTACGTGGACGGCCCGTCGCTGCACCAGGTGGTCCGGGCCGAGGGCCCGCGCGACGGCGGGGTGCTGGAGCGGCTGGCGGTCGGGACGGCCACCGCGCTGGTGGCGATCCATCAGGCGGGCGTGGTGCACCGCGACTTCAAGCCGCACAACGTGCTGCTGGGCCCGGACGGCCCGCGCGTCATCGACTTCGGCATCGCCCGCGCGCTGGACGGTTCGACGATCACCGCCAGCGGGGTGGGGATGGGCACCCCCGCGTACATGGCGCCCGAGCAGCTGGCCGGGGAGCGGGCGGGACCGGCGGCCGACGTGTTCGCGTGGGCGGGCACGATGGTCTTCGCCTCCTGCGGGCGCCCGCCGTTCGGTGACGACAACCTGACGGCGGTGGCGCACCGGGTGCTGTACGAGGCGCCGCGTCTCGGGGCGCTGCCCGGTCCGCTGCGCGAGCTGGCGGCGCGCTGCCTGGAGAAGGACCCGGCGCTGCGGCCGCCCGCCCCGCAGGTGCTGCGGACGCTGCTCGGAGAGCCGGAGCCGGAGGCCACGGATCCGCTGCCGCCCGCGGTCCTGCGGGCGGCGGCCGTCGCCGGTACGGGGCCGGGGCTCACGCCTGCGCCGCCCGCGCCGCCCGCGTCGTCCACGCTTGCGGACGGTCCGCCGCCCGCGACCGTTCCGGCGGCGAAGCCCGGGGGCGGGGTGCCCGGGGTGGTCGCCGTGTCGGGGGCGGTGATCGCGGTCTCGGTGGCCGTCGTGGTCACGGTGCTGGCGCTGACCGGCGCCTTCCCGTTCATCGGAGGCGGGGGCGGGCCCTCGGGTGGCGCGTCCACTCCGCCGCAGGCGAATCCGAGGGTGACCACGACCACGACCACCACCGCGACGGCGTCCACCCCGGGCGTCCCGGACGAGCCGCAGACCCCGCCCGACGGGCAGGACCCGCCGGAGGATCCCGCGGGCTTCCCCGCCGCCTTCGCCGGCACCTGGACGGGGCAGGTCCGGCAGAACGACGGCAAGGTCTTCCCGGTCGCGCTCACGCTTCCCGAGGGCGGGCGGCAGGGGCGGGTGTCCTATCCCCAGCACGCGTGCTCGGGGGTGGTCACGCTGATCGGCGAGCCGGGCGAGCGGTCCCTCGCCCTGCGCGAGCAGATCACCTCGAACACCCAGGCGTGCGTGGACACGGGCACGACCACGCTGGCGCGCGAGACCGGCGGAGCGCTGCGCTTCGGCTACCGGGGGACGTCCCAAGGCCAGACCTGGACCGTGGAGGGCACGCTCTCCCGCTCGTGAGCGTCAGTCGAAGACGATGACCGAGCGGGCGACGGCGCCCGAGCGGACGTGCGCGACGCCCTCGTTGACCTCCTCCAGCGGGATCCGCTCGCTGACCAGGCGTTCCAGGTTGAGCCGGCCGCGCCGGTGCAGGTCGGCCAGCAGCGGCAGGTCGCGGGCGGGGGAGGCGTCGCCGCCCTGGGTGCCCATCAGCCGCCGCGAGCCGAACAGCTGTCCCGGCGGGATCCGCAGGTCCTCGCCGGCGGCGGGGCTGCCCACCATGACGGTGGTGCCGCCCGGCTGGGTGGCGGCGAACGCGGTGGCCAGCACGTCGGCGATGCCGGTGGCGTCGAAGGCGTAGTCGACGCCGCCGCGGACGATCTCGCCGACCCGTTTGGGCAGGTCGTCGGCCGGCACGGTGTGGGTGGCGCCGAACTCCTCGGCCAGCCGCAGTTTCGCCTCCACCACGTCGGCCGCGATGATCGTGGTGGCGCCGGCCAGGACCGCGCCCTGGACGGCGTTCAGCCCCACCCCGCCGCAGCCGACCACCAGCACGCTGGAGCCGGGCTCCACCCGGGCGGTGTTGAGCACGGCGCCGACGCCCGTGACGACCCCGCAGGCGGTGAGGGCGAGCAGGTCGAGCGGGGCGTCCCGGGGGACCTTGACGCACATCGCCTCGCCGACCACGACCTTCTCGGCGAAGGAGCCGATGCCGATGTAGGGGCGGACGACCTCGCCGCCGGCCGTCAGCCGGGTGGTGCCGTCGGCGGTCAGGCCCATGATCGTGGACATCCGGGTCCGGCCGCCGCACAGGTGGGGGCGGGCCCGGGCGCAGTTGCGGCAGCGGCCGCACGGCCCGTTCATCGCGACGACCACGTGGTCGCCGGGCTTGACGCCGGTGACGCCGGGGCCGGTCCTCTCGACGACGCCGGCGCTCTCGTGGCCGAGCACGCAGGGCAGGTGGGCGACGACCGGGCTCTTGCCGTCGACGGCCTTGATGTCGGAGCCGCAGATGCCGGATGCGGCCACCTTCACCAGCACCTCGCCGGCGCGCGGGTCCTGGACCGTCACCTCGGCGATCTCCAGCGGTCGGCCGAAGCCGCGCAGCAGTGCCGCGCGCATCGCCGTGCCGGAGCCCGCGCCGGCTTCCTCGCCGGGGCCCGTGCCCGCGGTGTCGTTCCCGGTCACCGTCACGTCCGTCCCATCCTTCCGCCGGTGTCGCCCCGGCTCACCGTAACACCAAGCAATTGCTTGGTCGAGGGCGGCGGAGCGTTGACAGTCTCGCGCCGCCGAACTTACGCTCCTGCCCAAACGAGCGCTAGGTCACACCGGCCGCCGCCTCGTCCGTGCTGGTCGAACGTGCCCGGAGGCGCCATGCAGGCCACGAACGCGATGAAGACAGCCACCACGCTCGCCGCGTCCACCGCCCTGGCGCTCGCCCTGGCCGGATGCGCCACCGGCAACGAGTCCGGCGGCGGCGACGGCGCCGCCGGGGTCACCGACGGCACGATCAAGATCGGCGGAATCCTCACCGAGACCAGCGCCACCGGCTACTCCACCGGCGGCGCCGAACTCGGCGCCAAGGCCCGTTTCGAACGTGCCAACGCCGAGGGCGGGGTGCACGGACGCAAGATCGAGTTCCTCGGCGCCGAGGACGACGGGATGATCCCCGACAAGGGCGCCGCCGCGGCCCGCAAGCTCGTCCAGAAGGAGAAGGTGTTCGCGCTGGTCCCGGTCAGCGCCCCGCAGTTCGGCGGCGCCGAGTTCCTGGAGCAGCAGAAGGTGCCGTGGGTCGGCTGGGCGACCGGCCCGTTCTGGTGCGGCAAGGCCAGCGCGTTCGGCTTCAACGGCTGCCTGGCGCCCAAGCCCGGCCAGGGCACCCAGACCTGGTGGGGCAACCAGGTCGCCGCCCAGCTCGGCGGCGGCGCGGGCAAGAAGGTCTGGGTCCAGGCCACCGACTCCACGGCCAGCAAGTACGGCGTCCAGACCATCTCCAAGTCGTTCACCGCGGCCGGGTTCGCGCTCGCCGGCACCTCGGCCGCCCTGCCCGCCCAGGCGCCCCCGCAGGACTGGTCGCCCTACGTCAACAAGATCATGAAGAGCGCGGACGGGAGGCCGCCCGAGGTCGTCGTGTCCGTCATGGCCGGCGGCAAGTTCAACTCCGGGCTGTACGGAGCCCTGAAGAAGGCCGGCTACAAGGGCCTCATCACCGACGCCACCTCCTACGACCCCAAGGTGCTCGCCGACCCGCAGACCCTCCAGGCCCTGGAGGGCGTGTACTCGGCGCCGCAGTTCGAGCCGTTCGAGTCGACCGCGCCCGAGGTCGTCGCGATGGTGGCCGACCTGCGCAAGACCGGCGGCGCGACCGTCGTCCCCGACCAGCACATGGCCACCGGCTACTGGTCGGCCGACGTCTTCCTCGCCATGCTCCAGAAGGCGGGCAAGGACCTCACCCGCGACTCCTTCCTCAAGGCCGTCGAGACCTTCTCCTACGACAACAAGGGCATCGGCCGCCTCCGCCTCCCCTCCGGCAAGACCGAGTCCAACGGCTGCGGAGCCCTGGTGAAGCTGGACGGCGGCAAGTTCACCATCGCCCAGAACCTCAAGTGCTTCGACAACACGACCCTCTGAGCCCCCCGGGCACGGGCGGCGGCGGCATCGGCGCGAGGACGCGGAGGTAGCGGGTGTCTGAACTGGTCGGATACGTCCTGAGCGGGCTGGTGACCGGCGCGGTCTTCGCGCTGATGGCCTCGGGACTGACACTGTCGTACGCCGCCACCGGCGTGTTCAACTTCGCGCACGGCGCCGTCGGCTTCCTCACCGCGCTGCTCTTCTTCGAGCTCACCACCGGGCTCGGCTGGCCCGTCTGGATCGCCGGGCCGTTCGCCATCCTGGTCTTCGCGCCGCTGCTGGGCTACCTGCTGCACCGGCTGATGTTCCGCGGCCTGGCCACGGCGGGGGAGACCGCGCAGATCGTCGCCACCATCGGGCTGACGATCGCGCTCCCCGCCCTCGGGCTGTGGACGGTGGACGTCCTGGTCGGCACGTTCGGCGCCGACCTGCCGAGGGTCACCGAGGGCGCCGCCGCCCGCGGCCTCGGACCGCGCCCGGTGGAGACCTGGCACCCGATCGGCGGGGTGACGATCGATTCGGACCAGCTCGTCACGTTCGCGCTCGCGCTCGCGGCCGCCGCCGGGCTGTGGGTCCTGATGCGGCACACCCCGTTCGGCCTGCGGATGCGCGCCACCGTCGACCGCCGGTGGCTGGCCACGCTGCGCGGCGTCGACGCCGACGCGGCCTCCGCGCAGGCGTGGATGCTCAGCTCCGGGCTGGCCGGGCTCGCCGGGGTGCTGGCCGTCCCGGCGCTGGGGCTGGACTCCAACGCCTTCACCGTGCTGCTGTTCGCCTCGGCGACGGCGGCGGTGTTCGGACGGCTCCAGTCGATCCCCATCACGTTCGCGGCCGGGCTCGGGCTCGGCGTCGTGCAGAACCTCGTCGCGGGGTACGCCGACTTCGCCGAGAAGGTCACCGGGTTCCGCACGGCCGTCCCGGCGATCCTGCTGTTCGCCGGGCTGCTGGTGCTGGGCCGGGCGCGCGGCCGCGCCGCCGGGACGATCGCCGAGGACGCCCCGCCCCCCGACTACCTGGCCGACCTGCCGCGCTGGCGCCGCGCGCTGCCGTGGAGCCTGTCGCTGGCGGCGCTGCTGGTCTGGACGTTCACGCTCGGCGACGACTACTGGGTGGGCCTGATCGCGCAGGGCCTGGTGCTGGCGCTGATCTTCTGCTCGTTCGTGGTGGTCACCGGGATCGGCGGCATGGTCAACCTGGCGCAGGCGTCGTTCGCCGCGCTGGCGGCGCTGACCGCCGGGCTGGTGTTCGGCAAGGGGCTGCCGTTCCCGCTGGCGGTGGCGGCCGGGGTGCTGGCCGCCGTCGCCGCCGGCGTCCTGGTGGCGCTGCCCGCGCTGCGGCTCGGCGGCCGGGTGCTGGCGCTGGCCACGCTCGCGCTGGCGCTGCTGGCCGACCAGGTGCTGTTCCAGATCGACGCGTTCAGCAACGGCACGGTCGGCTGGAAGCTGCCCGCCTTCTCGCTCGGCTTCACCGACACCAACGATCCGCGCACCCGCGTCGTGCTACTGCTGGCGGTGATCGGCGCGGTCGCGCTGCTGGTCCGCAACCTGGAACGGTCCGCGTCCGGGCGCGCCATCCTGGCCGTGCGGTCGGCGCCGACCGCGGCGCGGTCGGTGGGCATCTCCGCGACCCGCGCCAAGATCACGCTGTTCGCGCTGGCGTCCGGGATCGCGGGCCTGGGCGGGGTGCTGCACGCCACGTTCAACGGCCAGATCACCGCCACCGACCTGCCCGCGCTCACCGGGTTCGTCTGGCTGGCCGTGGTCGTGCTGCAGGGGGTGCGGCGGATCGGCGGCGCCGTCCTGGGCGGGGTGATCATGGCGCTGACCCCGGAGGTGCTCGACAACGTCACCGACTCCGAGTACGTCGGGATGATCCTGTTCGGGCTGGGCGGCATGATCCTGGCCCGGCATCCCGACGGCGTGCTGGCCCAGTTCGCCGAGCAGCGCTACCGCCGCCGCAAGCGCCGCGAGCGGCTCGCCAGGGCCGAGGCCGATGCCGAGACCGCCGCTCCGGCCGCGGCCGCCGGCGAGCCCGCGGTGCGGGCCGCGCCCCGCGAGGAGGCGGACGGGGCTCCGCCGGACGTGCTCCGCTTGGAGGGCGTCGTCGCGGGATACGGCGACGCGACCGTGCTGCGCGGCGTCGACCTGGCCGTCCCGGCGGGGCGGGTCGTGGCGCTGCTCGGCGCGAACGGCGCGGGCAAGTCGACCGCCTGCGCCGTCGCCGGGTCGATGACCCCCGCCGCGGGACGCGTCCTGCTGGAGGGCCGCGACATCACCGCCTGGCCCGCGCACCGCCGCGCCCGCGCCGGCATCTACCTGGCGCCCGAGGGTCGCGGCGTGTTCCCGTCCCTCACCCTCGAGGAGAACCTCACCACCTGGCTGCCGGACGCCGCCGACCGGGAGCGGGTGTACGAGCGGCTGCCCAACCTGGCCGGGCGCCGGACCGTCGCCGCCGGTGCGCTGTCGGGCGGCGAGCAGCAGCTCCTCGCGCTCGCCCCCGCCCTGGTCCGCCCGCCCAGGGTGCTGATCGCCGACGAGCCGTCGCTCGGCCTGGCGCCGCTGGTGGTGGAGCAGATCTTCGAGCTGTTCGGCGAGCTGCGCGACCGCGGCGTCGGCCTGCTGGTCGTGGAGGAGAAGGCGAGCGAGGCGCTGGCGCTGGCCGACACGGTCGCGTTCATGCGGCTCGGCCGGATCTCCTGGCAGGGCCCGCGCGCCGAGGTGGACGACGACCGCCTCGCCGCCGCCTATCTCGGTCTCGCGGCGGAGGGAGCACAGTGAGCGGGGACGCGGTGATCGAGGTCGACGGGGTCGGCGTCCGGTTCGGCGGCGTGCACGCCCTCGACGGCGTGAGCCTGACCGTGGAGCGCGGCCGCACCTGCGGGGTCATCGGGCCGAACGGGGCGGGCAAGACGACCCTGTTCGACGTGGTGACCGGGCTGCGCCGCCCGACCTCCGGGACGGTGCGGCTGGAGGGCCGGGACGTGACCGGCGCCGGGGCGGTGCGGCGGTCCCGGCTCGGGCTGCGCCGCACCTTCCAGCGCCCCCAGGTCTTCGGCCGCCTCACCGTCCTCGACAACGTGCTGACCGCCACCGAGTGGCACGGCGGCGGGGGCGGGCTGGCCGCCGACCTGGTCGGCCTGCCCGCCCGGCGGCGCCTGGAGCGCGAGCGCCGCGACCGCGCCGCCGCCGTCCTGGACCGCTGCGGCATCGGGGACCTGCGGGACGCCTACGCCGCCGACCTGCCGATCGGGCAGCGGCGCATGGTGGAGCTGGCCCGCGCCATCGCCGACGAGCCGTCGGTGCTGCTGCTGGACGAGCCGACCTCCGGCCTGGACGGCGACCAGGCCGCGCTGTTCGCCGAGGTCGTCCGGGGGCTGGAGGCCACGGTCCTGCTGGTCGAGCACGACGTCGGGTTCGTGATGTCGGCGTGCGAGCGGATCGTGGTCCTGGACCTGGGCAAGGTCATCGCCGACGGCGAGCCCGCGCGGATCCGGGAGGACCCGGTCGTGCGCGCCGCCTACCTCGGCTGAGCCGCGCGCTCAAAGGCCGCGGACGGCCGCGATGGTGAACGGCGTCTCCGGGACGCCCGGCCCCATCGGCCCGCCCCTGTCGAACTGCGACCGGACCACGTACAGCGTCCCGCCGTGGCGCGCCAGCGTCGTCGGTACCCGCAACGACGTGTCGGTGAGCCGCCGTTCCAGCGACACCGCCGAGCCGTCCCGGGAGACCCGCCAGCGGGTGACCGTGTTGGTCGTGTTCTGGACGGCCCAGAGGCGGCCGTGCTGGAACTCCAGGCCGTCGGCGTGCAGCAGGTCGCCGCCGCGCAGCGCGACCTTGCGGATGCCGCCCGTCGCCGGGTCGAGCCGGTAGAGGTCGCCGCCGGTCATGTCCACGGCCAGCAGGTGGCGGCCCGCGGCCACGATCCCGTTGAGGGTGAACGCGTCCGGCGCGTGCGGCTCCAGGACGCCGCTCAGGTCGAAGCGCGGCACGAGCGTCCCGCCGCCTTGGGCGAGCTGCCGCGGCGTGGCGCGGTAGACGACGGCGCGGACGCTGTCGGTCACGTACGCGCCGCCGTCGGGGGCGATGGCGAGGTCGTTGACGAACCGCGCACCCTCGCCGGGCACGGTGAACGAGGCCAGCAGGCGGCGGGTGCGCGTGTCGTAGACCGCGACGCCGGTCGTGGAGTCGGTCACCCACAGCCGTCCGGCGCGGTCGACCTTCAGGCCGTTGGCGGTGTCGCGCCCGTCGGCGCCCGCGGGCAGGAAGACCTCGGCGGCCTTCCGGCCCGGGGTCGCCCGGTAGATCGTGCCGTCGGCGTAGGACCCGGCGTAGAGGACCCCGGTGCGGGCGTCGGCCGCGACGCCCTCGGGGTAGACGCGGTCGCCGGGCAGCTCGTACGCCGTCGTGATCCGGGCGTGGACCTGGACGTGGGGCCGCGCCTCGGGCGGCCGCTCCGACGCGAGGGCCGGCGCGGCGCCGGGGGCGAGGGAAAGGGACAGGGCGGCGGCCACGGCCGCCGCTCCGAAGAAGGGGGACATCACGCCTCCAGTAGAGTTCTTCTCTGAATTCGAGCCCAAACTTTAATTAGAACCCTAATGCTCGTCAAGGCTCTCACATCCCCCCGGGGCGCCCCGGCTACCATGCGGGGATGACGTCGATGCCGGTGGCGCAGCGTTTGGGCTCGCACATCAAGCGGGCCGAGCAGGCGCTCAACGCGGCCAAGAACACCGCGCTCAGACCGTCCGGCCTGACCGTCCCGCAGTTCGGCGCGCTGCTGTTCCTCGCCGAGAACCCCGGCATCTCCGCCGCCGCGCTGGCCAGGGCGTGCGGCGTCACCCCGCCGACCATGAACACCGTGCTCAAGAACCTCCAGGAGCGCGGCCTCATCGAGCGCACCCCGCACGAGTGGCACCGCAACATCCTGGAGACCCGGCTCACCGCCGAGGGCGAGAAGATCCTGGCCGAGGCCGACGCCCGCGCGATCCGCGTCGAGCGCGGGCTCGCCGAGGCGTTCACCGCCGAGGAGCGCGAGACGCTGGTCTCCCTGCTGGGCCGCTGCGCCGCCTTCCTGGAGTCGGCCGAGCCGTCCTGACCCGCGAGCGGCGCCTCTGGCCGGTTCGTGCGACCTCCTGGGAACCGAGGGTGCGCGAGCGCATACTTGAAACGCCGGCGATCCCGGAACGCCGGCGGCGGGAGGCGGACAGGGTGGGCGGGCCCCAGGGCGAACTCCCCGCGGAGCCGAGCGGCTTCGTGGGACGCGAGCGCGAACTCGGCGCCGTCCGCTCCGCGGTCACGCGGACGCGGCTGGTCACGCTGACCGGACCGGGCGGCGTGGGCAAGAGCAGGATCGCGCTGCGCGCCGCGTACGAGATGGCCGGGCGCTTCCCCGACGGCGTCGCCTTCGTCGAGCTGTCCGGGCTCCGCGACGGGAGGCTGCTGGCCGACACCGTCGCCGCCGCCCTCGGGCTGCGCGACGGCACGGCCGCCTCCACCGCCGAGCTGATCGCCCGGGGCCTGCGCGACCGCCGCTTCCTGCTGGTCCTGGACACCTGCGAGCACCTGGTCGCCGACTGCGCCGAGCTGGTCCGGTCGCTGCTGCCGTCCTGCCGCAGGCTGCACGTGCTGGTCACCGGGCGGCAGCCGCTCCGGCTGGACGGCGAGTCGGTCCTGTCCGTGGCGCCGCTGCCGCTGCCCCCGCCGACCGGCCACGGTCACGGAGACGGCGACGCGCTCGCGCTCTTCGCGCTGCGGGCCGCCGAGGCCGACCCCGGCTTCACCCTCGGCGGCGACCGGCTGCGCCAGGCCACGCTGCTGTGCCGCCGCCTCGACGGCATCCCGCTCGCCATCGAGCTGGCCGCCGCGCAGCTGCGCTGGACGCCGCTGGACCGCCTCGTCCTCAAGGTCGACGGGCTGTTCTGGACGCTGGAGGGCGGCGGCGGGGACGAGGAGCCGCGCCACCAGACGCTCCGCACCACCGTCGGCTGGAGCCACGAGCTGTGCGCCCCGCTCGAACGCCTGCTGTGGGCCCGGCTGACCGTCTTCGCCGGCGGGTTCGACCTGGGCATGGCCGTCGAGGTGTGCGCCGACGAGCGGCTCGGCCGCGAGGACGTCGCCGCGTACCTGGCCGGGCTGGTGGAGAAGTCCATCGTGCACCGCGTCTCCGCGGACCGCTACGACATGCTCGACACGATCCGCGAGTACGGTGCCGTCTGGCTGGAGGAGGTCGAGGACATCGGCCCCCTGCTGGCCCGGCACCGCGACTGCGTGGCGCGGCTCGCCGGGCGCGCCGCGCAGGCGTGGATGTCCGACACCCAGCTGTCCTGGGTGCGCCGCCTGGACGCCGAACGCGACAACATCCGCGCCGCGCTGGAGTTCTCCTACACCGTCCCCGGCGAGGAGCGCGCGGGGCTTCGGCTGGCCGCGGCGATGTGGGGGATCTGGCTGTGCCGCTCGCGCTACGCCGAGGCCCGGTACTGGCTCGAACGCGGCCTCGCGCTCGTCCCCGAACCCGTGCCGGAACGCGCCGAGGCCCTCTGGCAGAACGCCTACCTGCTCACCAACCAGGGCGCGTCGCCCGAATCCCTGCCGCTGGTCGCCGAGTCGCTGAAGCTGGCCGACCGGGCGGGCGACACGGCCGGGTACGCGCGGGCGCTGCGCACGCTCGGCACCGCCGCCATGTTCATGGACGACACCGCCCGCGCCCGGCGGTCCTTCGCCGAGGCCGTCGTGCTCCTGGACGCCGCGGGCCTGCACTCCGACCTGGTCATGGTGAACGTCCTGCGCGCCTATCTGAACGCCCGTACCGGCGACCCCCGCGCCGCGCTGGCCGAATGCGACGGCGCGCTGAAGCTGATGAAGGACGCGCCCACCGAGTGCTGGATGCGGTCCTGGCTCGGCTACGTCAAGGCGCTCGCCCACTGGAGCCTGGGCGAGGGGGAGCGCTGCGCCGCCGAACTGCGCGCCTGCCTGGAGATGTTCCGCAGGATGGGCGACCCGGCCGGGCTCGCCAACTGCTTCGAGATGCTCGGCTACGTGTACGCGCGCGAACACCGGTACGCCGAGGGCGCGGTCCTGATCGGCGCCGCGTCCAGGTATCCCGACCCGATGACCGTGCCGCGGCTCAGCCTCCTGCAGCCGCACGGCCCGGACGCCCAACCGGAGATGCGCGTCCGGGAGGAGCTGGCGAAGGAGCGGTTCGCCGAGCACCGCCTGCGCGGCCGGGCCCTCAGCGTGGACGAGACCGTCCGGTTCGCCCGCGGCGAGCCGCTGGGGTCGTGACGGACGATCTCGAACGAACGGTCCCCGCCGTCGGTGGCGGTTGCCATACTTCGGACATGGTCGACGGATCACTGCACAGCCTTCTGCGCGAGCACGTGCGCGTCTCGCTGGCCCGCGCCGAGGACGACTTCGACACCATCGTGGCCGACGCGTTCGACCTGCTGGACGGCAAGGCCGACCGCGACGCGGTCGGCGCGGTGGCGCGGGCCGAGTTCGCCGCCTACCGCGAGGAGCAGCGCGCCTGGAACGGCGACCTGCTCGACGCCGAACGGCTGCTGGCGGCGTTCCGCGACCTCGACGCCGACGGGGTGGTGGCCCGCGCCGACTTCACCTGCTGCCAGTCCTGCGGCACCAACGACATCGGCGCCGAGGCCCCCGCGGGCGAGGCGCCCGCCGGATACGTCTTCTGCCACCGGCAGGACGTCGACGCGGCCGCGCGCGGCGAGGGCCTCTTCCTCTCGTACGGCGCGTTCAGCGAAGGCGGCGACGACGCCGAGATCGGGCGGCGGGCGGTGCGCGCCCTGCGCGAGCGCGGCCTGACCGTGGAGTGGGACGGCGAGGTCACCACCCGCATCCACCTGCCGCTGACCTGGCGCCGCCGCCGCTACGCCCACCTCGCCCGCTCGCCCGGCGGGCCCGACGACGAGGGCGGGAGCCTGGCGGTGACGTACTGCGACTACACCCGCGACCGCGCCGAGGACGAGCCGATCACGATGTCGTTCGAGGACTTCCGCGGCCTGCTGTACGAGCTGGTGCCCGCCGGTGACAACTTCATCACCTGCGAGGGCCGCTCCGGGCAGGTCGTCCAGGGCATGTGGGAGGAGGGCCCGCGGTTCTGGCTGGAGACGCCCGACCCGGGGGCGCGCTGCTCGTACGGGCGCTGGGCCACGCTCGACGAGGCCGCCGAGGTCGTCCGGGCCCTGGCGGAGGACGACCGCGTCGCGCTGACCGACCTCGGCGACCTGGAGACCGTCGTCTGGAGCTGACTCCGTGGCCGCGACGTGATGAGAAGCACCGTCGCGGCCGGGGCGGCCGGGCCCCGCCCCCGCCTAGAATCCAGTTCGGCATCAGTGGAGGGCGGCATGGTCGAACGGGTGAGCGGGACCGGGGCGATGATCAGTCGCGTCTACGTGGCGCGCGAACGGCACGCCCTGAAGAGCGCGCGGATCGACGTGCTGGCCGACCTGGCGGCGCGGGTGCGGGAGCTGACCGAGGCCGTCCTGCACACCGACGCCCCCGACGACGAGATCGCCGCCGCGACCGCCGAGATCGCCGTGCTGACCGAGCGGCTGTCGGCGGTCCGCCGCGAGTACCCGCCGGTCGCGCAGCTGGACGAGCACGGCGGCGTCCGGCAGCTGGCCAGCCCGGTCGGCGGCGAGCTCAACCCGATCTCCCCGCCCGTCCACGTCGAGATCCTCCCGGACGGCGCGGGCGTGCGCGGCGAGTTCACGCTCAGCGCCGTCTACGAGGGGCCGCCGACGCTCGTGCACGGCGGCGTCTCCGCGCTCATCCTCGACCAGGCCCTCGGCGTCGCCGCGTCCGCCAACGGCACCCCGGGCATGACCGCCACCTTCGACCTGCGCTACCGCCGCCCGACCCCGCACAGCGTCCCGCTCGTCGTCGAGGCGGCGGCCACCCGCGCCGAGGGCCGCAAGTGCTGGGTCGACGGCCGCATCATCGGCCCGGACGGCAAGCCCACCGTCGAGGCCACCGCGATGTTCATCACGCCCCGCCTCTAGGCGTACGACTCGTCCTTGGTGATGTCGGCCCGCGACCGGTCGGGCAGCAGCGCCACCGCCGTCAGCGTCAGCACGGAGCTGACCATCATCGCCACGGCGATCGCCCACCACCCGTAATCGTGCAGGAGCCAGGTCGCCAGCAGCGGCGCCGGGCCGCCCGCGATCACCGACGCCAGCTGGTAGCCGATGCCCGCGCCGCCGTACCGCAGCCGGGTCGGGAAGCTCTCGGCGATCAGCGACGCCTGCGGGCCGTACTGGATCGCGTGCGGGATCTGCGCGACCACCACGGCCAGGAACACCACCACGGCGACCTCGGTGGTGAGCAGCGCGAAGTAGGGGAACGCGATGACCGCGACCAGCAGCGACCCGGCCGCGTACACCTTCCGCCCGCCGATCCGGTCGCCCAGATGCCCGGCGGCCGGGATCGTGAACAGCTCCAGCACCGCCGCCGCCGTCACCGCCCCCAGAGCCAGCCCCTGCGCCATGCCGAGCTCGTCGTGGATGAACGTCAGCGCGAACGAGGTGAAGATGTAGAACGGCATCTGCTCCGAGCAGCGCAGCAGTGCGCTCAGCACGATCTCCTTCGGATGCCGCCTGATCACCTCGGCCACCGGCACCTTCGCCACCTCGGCCTTCTGCACGACCTCGGCGAACAGCGGCGTCTCCATCACCTGGATCCGCACCCACAGCCCGATCGCGACCAGCACCAGGCTGAGCAGGAACGGGATCCGCCACGCCCAGGCGGTGAAGGCGTCCCCGGCCGACAGCGCGATCGCCGTCATCGCCCCGGTGCCCAGGATCAGCCCGATCGGCACCCCGATCTGCGGCAGGCTCGCCATCAGCCCCCGCCGCCTCTGGTCGCCCCACTCCATCGACAGCAGCACCGAGCCGCTCCACTCGCCGCCGACCGCGATGCCCTGCAGGATCCGCAGCAGCACCAGCAGCACGGGCGCCGCCACCCCCAGCGTCTCGGTGCCCGGCAGCACGCCGATCAGCGCGCTGGAGACCCCATCAGCACCAGCGTGATGATCAGCGTCGCCTTGCGCCCGAGCCGGTCGCCCCAGTGCCCGAAGATCGCCGCCCCGACCGGCCGCGCCGCGAACCCCACCGCGTACGTCGCGAACGCCGACAGCGTCCCCGCGTAGTCCGAGGACTCGGGGAAGAACACGTCCTTGAACACGATCGCGGCGGCGGTGTTGTAGAGGAAGAAGTCGTACCACTCGATACTCGTGCCGACCACGCTCGCCAGGGCCGCCTTGCGCACCTGCCCGCCGCGCTCGGCCTCGTCCAGCGCGCGCGCCCGTCCCGCCTCGCCGGGATCCAGCACCATGGGGGCCGTCCTTTCCGATCGCCCCCGCCGATCACCGCCGTACTCTGCCCACACCGATACCCCGCAGAGATCACCCCCCAACCCCACCCAGACGATCATTCGGGCCGCGCGCTGCACCCGTCCCGAGAGCTCTGTTGCTCTGACCTCTCCCTGAGGTCAGAGAGCGGCCCACACGACCTTGCCGCCGTAGGCCGGACGCCACCCCCAGGCGGACGCGAGCGTTCCGACGATGAGGAGCCCTCTGCCGCCCAGCGAGTCGGGCGACGCCTCCTCGAACGCGGGTGGTACGGGGTTGTCGTCCCATACCTCGAGCGTGAGACGGTGTTTTGACGTCCGATGAGCGACGAGGGCGATCCTTCCGGCATGTTCCACGGCGTTGGTCACCAACTCGCCGGCGATCAGGCACGCGTCGTCCGCCAGATGGGGCTGCTCCCGTTCGCGGAGCGCGGCACGCAGTACGCGCCGTGCGACGCCGACCTCCGTGGGGGCCGGTCTGAGCGCGAGCACGCAGCGCGGCCGCTCGGCGAGCTCGATATTCGTGGTCACCAAACCCGACCTCCTGCCAGGTCACAGCCTGTTCTTGAGCGTTCGCCGAGAACCTGACACATATGTCATAAGTAGCGTGGCCGTTTGAACGCATAGCGTGACCGTCCGTTCGAGGGTGCAGCGCTAAGGTCGACACATCGGTCATCGGCAAGGGAGAACTCATGGGCTTGGAGCCGCCTCGGGCGCGCTACCGCCAGGTCGCGGACGATCTGCGTGAGGCGATCGTCCGGGGCGACCATGGCCCCGGAGACGCTTTGCCGAGCCAGCCCGAACTGGCGCGGAAGTACGGTCTGAACCAGACGTCGATCAACCGTGCGATCGCCCTCCTGGAGGCCGAAGGATACGTGCGGACCGAGCACGGACGGGGATCGTTCGTCGTCGAGACGCCCACGGTGAAGCGTGTTCGACGGATACCGCCCGGACAAGGCGCGGAGAACAGCAGCTTCGCGGAAGAGATGCGCAAGGCCGGACTCGAGCCCCGGACCGAGCTGGTGCAGGTCGAGGTCGCCGCCGTGCCTGCCGGGGTGACGCAGCGCCTCGGCCTCCAGGGCGCGGCGCGCGTGCTGGTGCGACGGCGTCATATGTTCGCGGACGAGCGGCCGGTGCAGCTCGCGGTCTCCTACATTCCGCTGGACGTCGCGGGCGGCATCGAGATCGCGACACCGGATACGGGGCCGACGGGGATGTATCGGCGGCTGGCCGAGCGTGGGCATCGGGTCGTCCGGTTCGCGGAGGAGATCGAGGCGCGACGGCCGCTCGCCGAGGAGCAGGAGTTCCTGGAGGTCGGGCGGGGCCAGTACGTGATGGAAGTGCAGCGGCTGGCGTTCGATGAGAGCGGGCGGGCCCTGGAGATGGTGACCAACGTCTTCCCCGGGCAGTTGTGGCGCCTCACGTACGAGTGGGCGGCGCCGGATGCCTTCTGAGCTGCCGCTCCATTCGGTGAGCGTGACCGGGGTGGTGGTGCGCCGGGATGGGCGCGTGCTGGCGATCAAGCGGGCGGACGATGGGCGGTGGGTGCCGCCGGGCGGGGTGCTGGAGCTGGACGAGAGCCCGGAGGCCGGCGTCGTGCGTGAGGTGTACGAGGAGACGGGCGTGCGGGTCGAGCCCGAGGGGCTGACAGGCGTCTACAAGAACATGGAGCGGGGCGTGGTCACGCTGGCGTTCCGCTGCCGCGTGGTCGAGGGGGCCGGGCGGGCCACCGAGGAGGCGGCCGAGGTCGCCTGGTTGACGGTGGACGAGGCGCGGGCGCGGATGGTCGAGGCGCGGGCCGTGCGGGTGCTGGACGCGGTGCGCGCGGACGGGCCGTTCGTGCGGGTGCATGACGGGGTTCGGGTCAGGTGAAGAGGTGGCCGGCGTTGACGTCGAGGGTGGCGCCGGTGGTGGAGCGGGAGTGGTCTGAGGCGAGGTGGAGGACGGCTCGGGCCACGTCCTCCTCGGTGGCGATGCGGCGCAGGGCCATGGCGGAGACGTCGCGGGCGCGGATCTCCTCGTAGGGGACGCCCTCGGTGGCGGCGCGGGTGCGCATCCAGTCGTCCAGGACGTCGCTGGCGATCCAGCCGGGGGCGACGCAGTTGACGCGGATGCCGGAGGGGCCCAGTTCGTCGGCCAGGCAGTGGGAGAGCAGGTGGACGGCGGCCTTGCCGGCGGCGTAGTCGCTGCGGCCCGCGTAGCCGGTGCGGCTGGACATCGAGGTGAGGTTGACGATGGAGCCGCCCTCGGGCATGTGGGGGGAGAGGTGGCGGCAGGCCAGGAGGGTGCCGTACGCGGCGGTCTCGATCGCTGAGCGCCACTGTTCGAGGTGGGTCTCGTCCATGTCGAGGACGTTCCGGCGGTGGGTGCCGGGGAAGGCGGCGTTGACCAGGACGTCGACGCGGCCGTAGTGGGCGGCGACGGTGTCGGCGAGGCGGCGGGCCTGGTCGGGGCGGGCGATGTCGGTGGGGACGGGGAGGGCGTCGCGGCCCTCGGCCCGTACCTCGGCGGCGATGGCGTCGAGGGTGGCGGGGGTGCGGGCGGCCAGGGCGAGGTCGGCGCCCTCGCGGGCCAGGAGGACGGCGAGGGTCCGGCCGAGGCCGGGGCCGGCGCCGGTGATGACCGCGATCTTGCCCTGGAGCGACATGCGGGCAGTGTACCAAGCGTTAGGTTGGGTTGCGTGTTTCGCGCATTGAGCGCTTCAATATGCGCGAAACGCGCAGTAACATGAGCGCGACGTGGAACGGGTCCGTCCCGGGATGTGAGGCCGGCGCGCGCGCCGGGGTACGGAGTGTGCGATGCAAGTCCCGATCAAGAAGAGCGTGGAACGGGTCCCCGGCGGCATGATGATCATCCCGCTGCTGCTGGGCGCGCTGCTGTACACGCTGTTCCCCTCGACCGGCGAGTACTTCGGCTCGTTCACCGGCGCCCTGTTCAGCGGATCGCTGACGATCCTGGCGGTCTTCTACGTGTGCATGGGCGCGAGCATCGACGTGAGGGCGACGCCGTACATCGTCAAGAAGGGCGGCGCGCTGCTCGGGGCGAAGATCGTCGCCTCGGTCATCGTGGGCGTGGTGCTGGGCCGGCTGCTCGGCGAGGCGCCGGTGAGCGGCGGGTTCTTCGCGGGGCTGTCCACCCTGGCGGTGGTCGCGGCCATGAACGACACCAACGGCGGCCTCTACATGGCGCTGATGGGCCAGTTCGGCAAGCCCAAGGACGTGGCCGCCTACTCGCTGATGACGATCGAGTCGGGGCCGTTCCTGACCATGCTCACCCTGGGTGTCGCGGGCCTGTCGGCGTTCCCCTGGCAGACCATGGTCGGCGCGCTGCTGCCGCTGCTGGTCGGCGCGATCCTGGGCAACCTCGACCCGGACCTGCGCAAGTGGCTGGGCGGGGCGACGCCCGTGCTGATCCCCTTCTTCGCGTTCGCGCTCGGCGCGAGCATCGACCTGACCAGCGTGTGGACGGCCGGGCTGCTCGGCCTGGGCCTGGGCGTCGCGGTGGTCGCCTTCAGCGGGACGATCCTGTTCACCGCCGACAAGCTGACCGGCGGCACCGGGGTCGCGGGCCTGGCGGCGGCGTCGACGGCGGGCAACGCGGCGGCCGTCCCCGCGATCGTGGCCAGCGCCAACCCGGCGTACAAGGAGGCGGCGGCGCACGCGACCGTCCTGGTGGCGGCCTCGGTGGTGGTGACCGCGATCCTCGTGCCGATCGTCACCGCGTGGTGGGCCAACCGGGTGAGGCAGCGGGAAGAGCGGGCGGCCGAGCCGGCGGAGGCGTCATGACCGAGGTGGTCATCGTCGCCGACGATCTGACCGGGGCGGCCGACAGCGCGGTGCCGTTCGCGGCGCGGGCGAGCACGGCGGTGGCGCTGGACGAGGCGTGGCCGCGGGCGCGGGTCGTGGCGGTCGACACCGACAGCCGGTACTCGCCGGAGGCGGTCGCGGCGGAACGGGTCGGGAAGGCGGTGGCGCGGGGCCGCGCGGACGGCGCCCGGATCGTCAAGAAGATCGACTCGACGCTGCGCGGGAACGTGGGCGCGGAGATCGCCGCGGCCCGGGAGGCGGCGGGCGGCCGCGTCCTGGCGGTGGTCGCGCCGGCCTTCCCGGCGACCGGCCGGACGGTGTCCGGCGGCGTGGTCCGGGTCGGCGGCGAGCCGCTGCCGGGCCGGCGGTACGGCGGGGACGTGGTCGCGCTGCTCGCCGCGGCCGGGCTCCGGGCGCGGCGGATCGGCTTGGACGCGGTGCGCGGCCCGGGTCTGGATGCGCGTTTCGCGCAGGCGCTGCGCGACGGTCTGGACGCGGTGGTGTGCGACGGCGAGACCGACGCCGACCTGAGGGCCGTGTGCGACGCGGCAGGCGACGGGACGGCGACGCTGCTGGTCGGCTCCGGCGGTCTCACGGCGGCGCTGGCGCGCACCCTGGGCCCGGCGGAGCCGGTCGCGGTGACCGCGCCCGCGGGTCCGGCGCTGGTCGTCATCGGCAGCTACTCGGAGCTGGCGCGCGCCCAGCGGGCCGAGCTGGTCGCGGGCGGCTGGACGCCGGTGCACGTGGGGCCCGGCGGCACCGGTGCCGACGAGGCCGTGCGGGCGGTGCGCGCGGGGCTCGCGGGCGGCGACGTCGTCCTGTCGGTCGACCCGGACGCCCCGGTCGACCGGGCGCGCGCGTTCGCCACGGCCCGCGCGCTGGCGGCCGTCGCGGTCGGCGGGGCGGACGCGGCCGGGATCCTGGCGGCGACCGGCGGGGAGACCGCGCGGGCCGTGCTGCTGGGGCTGGGCGCCACCGAACTGTGGCCGGTGGGCGAGCCGGAGCCCGGCGTGGTGGCCGGGCGCGTGCGGGGGACCGGCGCGCTGTTCATCACCAAGGCGGGCGCCTTCGGCGATCCCGCCACGCTGGCGCGCGTGGTGCGCGCCGTACGCACCGAACAGGGGGAGTGAGTCCCGGACATGGGAAGTGAGCCAATGGAACGCCCGATCGTCGGGATCACGATGGGGGACGCGGCGGGCGTCGGACCGGAGATCATCGTGCGCGCGCTGGCGGCGCCGGAGGCGCACCGCGTCAGCCGTCCGCTGGTCATCGGGGACGCGGCGCGGCTGCGCCGGGCCGCGGAGATCGTCGGCGAGCCGGTCGAGGTGAAGGTGGTGGACGGCCCTGAGGACGCCGCGTTCGAGCCGGGCGTCATCGACTGCGTCGACCTGGCCTGCGTCCCCGCGGACCTTCCGTTCGGGGAGCTGAGCGCGGTCGCGGGTGAGGGCGCGTACCGGTTCGTCGAGCGGGCGGTGGAGCTGGCGATGGCCGGCCGGATCGACGCGATCTGCACCGCGCCGCTCAACAAGGAGGCGCTGCACGCCGCCGGGCACCGCTTCCCCGGGCACACCGAGCTGCTGGCCGAGCTGACCGGCACCGAGGAGGTGTCGATGATGCTGAGCGCGCCGAAGCTGAAGGTGATCCACGTGACCACCCACATCGGGCTGGTGGACGCGGTGCGCCGCATCGAGCCCGGCCTGGTGGAGCGGACGGTGCGGCGCGGCCACGCCACCCTGGTGAAGTCGGGTGTGGCCGAGCCGCGGATCGCGGTGTGCGGGATCAATCCGCACGCGGGCGAGAACGGGCTGTTCGGGCAGGGCGAGGAGGAGGAGAAGGTCGTCCCGGCGATCGAGCGGCTGCGCGCCGGCGGGATCGACGCGCGCGGCCCGTTGCCCGCCGACACCGTGTTCTTCCGCGCGGTCCGGGGCGACTTCGATCTGGTGGTGGCGATGTACCACGACCAGGGGCACGGCCCGGTGAAGGTGATGGGCCTTGAGGCCGGGGTGAACATCACCGTGGGCCTGCCGGTCATCCGCACCAGCGTCGACCACGGGACGGCGTTCGACATCGCGGGGACGGGCACCGCCGACCACGAGAGCATGCTGGAGGCGCTGCGCCAGGCGGTCGATCTCGCACCCTCGCGGACGGAGGACAATGGGGGCCGTGAGAGCTGAGGAACGCCGCGTCCGGATCGCCCGTCTGCTCCGGGAGCAGCCGGTCCGGGTGGAGGAGATGGCCGAGCTGTTCGCGGTGTCGCCGTCCACCATCAGGCGCGACCTGGCGACGCTCAGCGACGAGGGCGCGGTCGTGCGGACGTACGGCGGCGCCCTGTCGGCGGCCCCGGGCGAGCAGTCGCTGCACGAGCGGGAGAAGCTGGCGCTCGCGCAGAAGGCGGCGATCGCGAAGGCCGCGGAGGGGTGCGTCCGGCCGGGCACGGTGCTGCTGCTGGACGCCGGGACGACGGTCGGCGCGCTCGCGGAGCGGCTGGCGTCCTGGGCCGGGATCACGGTGGTGACCAACGGCCTCACCACGCTGGAGGCCCTGGCCGACAGCGCGGGGGTGGAGCTGATCGCGCTGGGCGGCGCGGTGCGCCATGTCAGCCTGGGCATGATCGGGCCGATCGCGGAGGGCGCGCTGCGCGGGATCACGGCGGACGCGGTGTTCCTGGGCGCGGACGGCGTGGTGGCCGGGCGCGGGGTGTGCGAGGGCACCGCGGAGCAGGCCGCGCTGAAGCGGCTCATGGTGGAGCAGGCGCGCGAGGTGTTCGTGCTGGCGGACGCGAGCAAGCTGGGCCGGGCCGAGAGCCACTGGTGGACGGCGCTGGACCGCCCGTGGACGCTCATCACCGACGCGGGGGCGCCGGAGGAGGCCCTCGCCGAGTTCCGGAGGCGTCCCGAGGTGTCGGTGACCGTGGCGACCCCGGTCTGAACCCTTGTCCCGGCGGAGGCCGGACGCTAGCGTACCAAGCGATCGCTAGGTTGGTCTCTGCCGGAGGTCGCGTGGATCCCACCCTCACCCTCGCCAGCGATGTCGGAGGCACCTTCACCGACGTGGTCCTCACCGGGGACGACGGGCGCGTGCACGTGGCGAAGACGCTCACCACCCCCGACGACCCCACCGTCGGACTGCTGCGAGGGGTCGAGCAAGTCCTCGCCGACGCCGGAGCGGAACCGGGACGGGTCGAACGGTTCGTCCACGCCACCACCCTCGCGACCAACGTCATCCTTGAACGCACAGGCGTGCCCGTGGCTTTCGTCACCACGGCGGGGTTCCGTTCCATGCTCGCCCTGGGACGGCAGGCCCGCGTGGAGGAGGAACGCTACGACCTGGCCTACGAACGGCCCGAGCCGCCCGTCCCCCTCTCGCACACCTTCGCCGTACCGGAACGCATCGCCGCCGACGGCGAGGTGGTCGTCCCCCTGGACGAGGAGGCCGCCGCCCAGGTCGCCGAAGACATCGCGGCCCTGGACGTGGCGGCCGTGGCCATCTGCCTGCTCCACTCCTACGTCAACCCCGAACACGAGCAGCGCCTCGCCGACATCGTCCGGAACGCGCTCCCCGTAGGCACGCCCGTGGTCACGTCCTCGTCGGTGTGGCCCGAACTGGGCGAGTACGAGCGCGCCACCACGACCCTCATGTCCGCCTACGTGGGCCCCGTCATGGCGTCCTACCTCGAACGGCTCGGTGCGCGCCTGCGCGATCTGGGCGTCACGGCTCCGGTGCACGTGATGGAGTCCGCCGGGGGAGTGCTGCCCGCCGCGCTCGCCGCGTCCCGCGCCGTCTACACGATCGAGTCCGGCCCGGCGGCGGGGGTCATCGCCGCCGCCCGCGAGGGCGCCCGGCGCGGGCTGGCCGACCTCATCTCCTTCGACATGGGCGGGACCACCGCCAAGGCCGGGCTCGTGCGCGGCGGACGTCCCGGCGTCACCCACGAGTTCCAGGTCGGCGGCAAGGGCAGCTTCGGCGGGCGCCGTCCCGGCACCGGCGTGCCCATCAAGGTGCCCGCGATCGACCTCGCCGAGGTCGGATCGGGCGGCGGATCGATCGCGTGGGCGGAGGCGGGCACGCTGCGCGTCGGGCCGCGCTCGGCCGGCGCCGACCCCGGGCCCGCCTGCTACGGGCGGGGCGGCGCGCTGCCGACCGTTACCGACGCCGACCTCGTCCTCGGGCACCTCGCCCCTGACGGCTTCGGCGCGTTCACGCTGTCGGAGGAGCGGGCCCGCGCGGCCATAGCCGAACACGTCGCCGGCCCGCTGGGCGTGGACGTGGTGGAGGCGGCCGCCGCGATCCACGACATCGCCAACGCGCAGATGGGCGCGGCCGTGCACGTGGTGACGGTGCGGCGCGGCATCGACCCGCGCGGCTTCACCCTCGTCGCGCTGGGCGGCGCCGCGCCCACGCACGCCGCCCGCCTCGCCGAGCGGTTCGGCATCGCGCGCGTCCTGGTGCCGCCGCACGCGGGCGTCGGGTCGGCGGTCGGCCTGCTGTACGCCGACCTCGCCATCGAGCGCGCCCGCACGTTCCTCGCGCCCGTCGCGGGCCTGCTGTCGCGCTCGGGCAGCGTCGGCGGCCTGGAGCGCGTCTTCGACGACCTGGAGCGCGCCGCTTTGGACGACCTCGGAGCCGAGGAGGCGGTGTGCGTGAGGTCGGTCGGGATCCGCTTCATCGGGCAGGCGCACGCCTTCACCGTCGAGCTGCCCTCGGGGCCCGTCACACCGGAGACGCTCCGCCGGGCCGCCGAGGAGTTCTACAAGCGCTACCAGGAGTCCTACGGCATCGACCTGCGCGACCCCGCGGAGCTCACGACGGCGCGCGTCCGCGTCGTCCTGCCCGCGGGCTCGCGTGAACGCGTCGTCCCCGGCGCCTCCCCGCCGGGCGGGCGACCCGCGTCCGGGACGCGCCGGGTGTGGCTGGACGGCGCGTTCCGGGACGTCCCCACCCGGGACCGCGCGGCATGCGCCCCCGGCGAGGAACTGGCCGGGCCGTGCGTCGTCACCGAGCCGCAGTGCTCGCTGCTGATCCCGCCCGGCTGGCGCGGCGCCGCCGACGACCACGGCGCCCTCCTCATCCAGCGCGAAGGAGACCCGGCATGAACGAGGACACCGGCCTGACCGCCGAGATCCTGCGGAACGCGCTGTGCGTGGCGGCCGAGGAGGCCAGCATCGTCGTGGTGCGCTCGGCGTACTCCACGTTCATCGTCGAGGGCGCGGACGCGGCGGCGGCGATCCTGGACGCGGAGAGACGGCTCGTCGCGCACTCCCTGTCCACCGCCCTGATCCAGTGCGCGAGCCTGCGCAGCGCGCTGCCGTACGTGCTCGAGACCTACCCGCCGGACACGATGGCGCCCGGCGACGTGTTCGTCCTCAACGACGTCTACCAGGGCGGCATCCACGCCAACGACCTCCTCGTCTTCAAGCCCGTCTTCCTCGGGGACGGCGCGCCTCCCGCGTACTTCACGGGCACGCTCATCCACGTCGCCGACCTGTCCGGGCTGTCGGCGGGCGGCATGGCCTCCGACGCCACAGACGTGTTCCTGGAGGGCCTGCAACTGCCGCCCGTCCGGATCGCCACCGCCGCCGGCCTCGCCGACGACATGGTCCGGGTGCTGGCCGCCAACAGCCGCACGCCCGGCAAGCTCGTCGGCGACCTGCGCGCGCTCGTCGCGGGGGCCAACGTCGCGGCGCGCAGGCTGGAGGAGATCGCCCGCACGCACACGCCCGAGGGCCTGGCGCGCGGCGTCGACGCCTACCTCGCGCACACCGAGCGCCGCATGCGCGCCGGCCTGGCCGCGCTCCCGCCGGGCACGCACCGCGGCGAGTACCGGCTGGACGACGGGCACACCGTCCGCGTCGCCGTCACCGTCGACGGCCGCGGCGGCGTTGTGGTCGACTTCGACGGCACCGACGAGCAGGTGCCGCTGCCGGTCAACTCCGGCTTCTCCCAGACCCACGGCGGCGTGCTGTACGCGGTGCGCTGCTTCGTCGACCCGGCGCTGCCGATGAACGAGGGCTGCTTCACCCCCGTCGAGGTCCGGCTGCCCGCCGGGACGCTGGTCAACTGCACGCCCCCGTTCCCCGGCGGCGGCCGGTTCGGGACGGTCGCGGCGGCCGAGGAGGCGATCTTCGCGGCGCTCACCGCGGCGTCCCCCGGACGCGGGGGAGTGGCGGCGTCAGGCATTCTCCAGGCGTTCAGCGTCAGCGGGGCGGGCCGCCCGTGGCTGCACATGTCGTTCGACCTCGGCGGCATGGGCGCCCGCGACGGCCACGACGGCCCGGACGCGACGGGCGCGCTGTTCGGCGGCGGGCGCAACATCATCCCGCAGGCCGAGCCGATCGAGGCGCGGCTGCCGGTGCGGGTCGAGGAGGTCTCGCTCATCCCCGGCTCGGGCGGCGCGGGCCGCCACCGCGGCGGGCTCGGCACCCGCACCGTGATCCGGATGCTGGACGACGCGCGCGTCGACACCCGCGGCGACCGGCTGCTGCGCCCGCCGCCCGGCGCGGCGGGCGGCGGACCCGGCCGCGCGGGCGGCTACTTCCGCGAGCGCGCCGACGGCACCCGCGAGCCGCTCGGCACCAAGGCCACCCGCCAGCCGCTCGACGCCGGGGACGCACTGGTCGTGGAGACCTCCGGCGGAGGCGGCTACGGCGACCCGGCCGAACGCGACCCCGAGGCCGTCCGGCGAGACCTCGCCGACGGCCGCACCACCCTGGAGGACCCACGATGAAGTTCGGCGTGCCGCTGGGCCTGGTGCACCCGGCCATCTGGCGGGACCTGGCCGTGGAGGCCGACCGGCTGGGCTTCGAGTCGGTGTGGCTGCCCGAGCACCTCGTCTTCGCGACCGACCTGTCCACCGCCACCTACCCGGGCACCGACCGCCCCGGCATCAAGCCCGCGACGCCGCTGTTCGACGCGCCCGCCTACCTGTGCGCGCTCGCCGCCGTCACCTCCCGGGTCCGCCTGGGAACGGCCGTCTACCTCTACGGCCTGCGGCACCCCTTCGTCGCCGCGCGCGCCTTCGCGACCCTCGACCAGATCTCCGGCGGGCGCGCCATCGTGGGCGTCGGCGCCGGCTGGTACGAGGGCGAATGGATCGCCGCCGGCATCGACTTCGCCACCCGCGGGCGGCGGCTGGACGAGGCGATCTCCGTCTCACGGCGGCTGTGGACCGAGCCTGCGGTCGAGCACCGCGGCGAGTTCTTCGACTTCCCCGAGGTCGCGTTCGAGCCCAAGCCCGTCCAGGAACGGCTGCCGGTGGTCGCGGGCGGCGAATCCAAGGCCGCGCTGCGCCGCGCCGCCGCCCTGTGCGACGGCTGGATCAGCATGCCGCAGACGCTCGACGGCGTCCGGCCGCAACTCGACCTGCTCCGCGCGTACCGCGCCGAGGCCGGCCGCACGGAGCCGTTCGAGATCACCGTGCACGCCTACGAACTCTCCGGCCCGGACGAGGTCGCCGCCTTCGAGGCGCTGGGCGTCGACCGGCTCATCGTCCGCCCCTGGCGCCGCACGGGCGAGGCCGCCGAACGCCTCGCCGCCTTCGCCGCCGACCACGGCGTGGGCGCCTAGCGTTGGCGCGTCCCGTACTCGTACACCCTCACGATCGGATCGTGCTCGTACCAGCTGGCGATCACCGACGAGGTGTGCTCGCTGTCGACGAAGTCCACCCGCAGCCAGCCCTCCGCCCTCGTCACGCGCGTCTCGTGCCCGGGGTTGGGCGTCGCCGACACCAGCCGCACCCCGTCCCGGTCGGTGAACGCCAGCGCGGCCCGGCCGCCGTGCGTGGAGTAGCTGCGCACGTTGCCGCCCCGCTCCCGCTCCCGCTTGCTGCGCGTCGGCGTGGGCGTCGGCGTCGGGGAGGGCGACAGCGTGCCCGAGGCCGTCCCGTCGCCGTCCGGATCGTCCCGCGCCGCCGGGGTCCCGAGGGTCGGGCTGGCGTGGATCACCGGGCCCGTCACGGGCGGCGGCGCCGAACGATCGGAGATCGCGCCGCGCACCACGTCCCGCACCCCGAGCCACGACAGGGCCACGGCCAGCGCCGTTACGAGAGCCCATGGGGCAACGTACGACATCGCGCGACGCATTGGCACATGGTGGCATACGGTTCCGGCATGGCGAGTGTGCTCGTGGTGGAGGACGACCCGAACGTCCGGACGGCCCTCATCCGTGAACTGAGCGCGCGGTCGCACGTCGTCCGCAGCGTCGGAACGGCCATGGACGCCCTGCGCGAGGTGACCCAGTCGCCCCCCGACGTGGTGATCCTCGATCTGGGCCTGCCCGACCTCGACGGGGCCGAGGTGCTGAAGATGCTGCGCGGAGTGTCCGACGTCCCGGTCATCATCGCGACCGCCCGGGACGACGAACCCGAGATCGTCCGGCTGCTGAACGCGGGCGCCGACGACTACCTCATCAAACCGTTCTCGGCCGAGCACCTCAGCGCCCGGCTGGCGGCGGTGCTGCGCCGCGCGTCCCGCTCCGGCCCCACCGCCGAGCTGCGGGTCGGCGGCCTGCACATCGACCTCGACCGGCGGGAGGCGGCGCTGGACGGCGCCCCGCTGGAGCTCACCCGCCGCGAGTTCGACCTGCTCGCCTACCTGGCCGCCCGGCCCGGCCGGGTGGTGGCGCGGCGCGAACTCCTGGCGGAGGTGTGGCGGCAGGCCTACGGCGACGACCAGACCATCGACGTGCACCTGTCGTGGCTGCGCCGCAAGCTCGGCGAGACCGCGGCCAAACCCCGCTACCTGCACACCGTGCGCGGCGTCGGCGTGCGCCTGGCCGACCCGCGCAAGCCATGAGGCGGACGCTCGTCCTGGTGTCGCTGGCGGTGACCTCGATGGTCGCGCTGGCGTTCCTCATCCCGCTGGCGCTGACCGTCCGGGAGATCGCCCGCGACCGGGCGCTCACCACCGCCGAACGGCAGGCCAGCGCGCTCGGCCCGGTCCTGGTCGTCACCGAGGACCCGGGGGCGCTGGAACGGGCCGTGGCCAGCACCCAGGCCGGCGCCGCCCGGCGGATGGCCGTCCACATGCCCGACAACACCGTCGTCCCGCAGGGCCCCCGCGACGGCTCCCGGGCCCGCCTCGACCAGATCACCGAGGCGGCCCGGCGCGGCCGCTCGTACACCACCCGCGTCGACGGCGGGTACGCGCTGCTGCAGCCGGTGTCGCTGGACGCCGGCCGCACCGCCGTCGTCGAGGTGTTCATCCCCGACGAGGACCTCTCCCGCGGCGTGTGGAACGCCTGGCTGGTCATGACCGCCGTCGCCGCCGCGCTGGTGGCGGGCTCGGTCGCGGTCGCCGACCGGCTCGGCGCCCGCATGATCCGCTCCACCCGGCGGCTGGCCGAGGCCGCGGCCGCGTTCGGCAACGGCGACCTGCGCGTGCGGATCGACCCCGACGGCCCGCCCGAACTGGTCGAGGCGGGCCTGGCGTTCAACGCGATGGCCGACCACGTCGTGCAGCTCCTGGCCGCCGAACGCGAGATGGCCGCCGACCTGTCGCACCGGCTCCGCACCCCGCTGGCGGCGCTGCGGCTCAACGCCGAGGCACTGGGCGGCGGGCCCGTCGCCGACCAGACCCGCGAGGCCGTCGGCCGGATCGAGCACGAGGTCGACCAGATCATCCGCACCGTCCGCAAGCCGACCGCCCGCGGCAACTGCGACGCCGCCAAGGTGCTGCGCGAACGGGTCGCGTTCTGGTCGGTGCTGGCCGAGGACGAGGGCCGCTCCTGCGAGCTGATCGGCGCCGACCGCCCCACCTCGCTCCCGATCCCCGCGACCGAGCTCGCCGCCGCCGTGGACGCGCTGCTGGGCAACGTGTTCCGGCACACCGCCGAGGGCACCGACTTCGCCGTCACCCTGCACGTCGGCAAGGGCCTCACCGGCATCCTGGTCGCCGACGCCGGCCCCGGCATCACCGACCCCGCCGCCGCGCTGAAGCGCGGCAGCAGCGGCGGCGGCTCCACCGGCCTGGGCCTGGACATCGCCCGCCGCGCCGCCGAGGCCACCGGCGGGCACCTGCGCATCCACCGCTCGGTACTGGGCGGCGCGCAGATCCAGATGTGGTTCCGGACCAAGTGGCTACCGCCCCAGCGCCGCTCCCGCCGCCTGGTCAGACGCCGCCACTCCCGCATCTGACATCCACGCCCACGCCCCCCACGCGCGGGGACGCTCGCTCGTCCACTCCAACGCCTCGCGGACGGCGACCTGCCCATCCATCCGCCACCGCACCCATCGCCCCGAAGCCTCCGGGACGACCGGCAACTCCGGCAGCCGCCACGCCACTTTCATCGCGTCCGGTAGGGGCCGCCAGCCGCCCACCAGATCGACCATCGCGCACTCTTCGATGACGCCCAGCGCCGCCTCGTGCACGGGAATGAACGACCCATCACTGACCCCCGACCGCCCGTCCACGTGCTGCACGAACCAGAACGGAATCGCCATCCGCTCCCCGTACCAGTCGAAGAACCACCCACTCCGATCGCGCCACACGGACGACCCCAACTCGAACGACCACTCCGTCGTCCTTACAGCGGCCTCATCCCCATACAGGAAACTCCGCCGCGTCCGGAACCTGAGCCCCCCGAACCGCTCAGCGAACCCCTCACGCCGCACGACCACCTCGAACGGAACCGGCACCAACCGCCCACGCCCGTCCCGCACTCGCATCATCTCGGTGAACGGACGCGGCTTCTCCTCCACCCGCCAAGCATTCAGGGAGAGAAACCGGCGAGCCCTCTCCGACAAACCCGACATGTCGTCGAGCACATGCACACGACCATTTCCTTCAATTCGCAGCCAGCGCCTCGCGCACGCCGTTCTCAGGCCGACCCAGCACGGCGGGATCGGGACGCCTGACGATATCCGTGGTCGCCTTCATCATGGCCAGGGGCTCGCGCGCGTACCCCACCTCGGTCGCGCCCCTGATCCATGTACTGTGGCCGACACCCCACGCGTCCAACCCGGCGGCCCGGCAGAGCGCCACCGCACGCGGCAGGTGGAAGCTCTGGGTGACGACGGTCAGCCGCTCCACACCGAACACCCGCTTGGCCCGGATACAGGAGTCCCAGGTGTCCCGCCCCGCGTAGTCCCGGACGATCCTCCGAGCCGGGACACCCCGCTTCACAAGGTGGTCGCGCATCACGGTCGGCTCGTCGTACTCCTTGACCCGGTTGTCGCCCGAAACGAGCAGCACCTTCACCTTGCCGCGGCGATAGAGGTCCGCCGCCACGTCAAGCCGTCCAGCCAACGACAGCGAAGGCTCCCCGTCCCGAATCCCCGCTCCCAAAACCAGCGCCACCGGCGTCACCGGAACGTCCTGGACAGCCTTCCGGTGCGACGCGGTATCCGCGTACGCCCAGCCGATCGGCGCAAGCGCCAAACAAACGACCAGCCCCGCAACAAGCAGCACCAGCCCCAACCGCCGCCGCAAACCCCGCACCACCCTGCTGATCATGCCAAGTGAGACGCAACCCCCACCCACTTGGTTCGACCACCCCCGCCACGCTGCGTTTTCCAGGTAGGCCGACTTGCTCAGCGCTTCCCCAAGCGACACCCCAGACACCCGAACATCACGGCCGCTGCAAGAAGGTGTTCAACCGGCACCACGCCGCCCTCAAACGCACGCTGCTCACCAGCGCGGCTGGCCGCCATCGTCCAGGCGATCCAGCTCAGTGCCGGCTCTTGCTGGCTGAGCACAGGAGCGCCGATCGTGCCTCAGACACCGGTATGGCCACGCGATCGCCCACCGGGTGAGTGCGCCCGTGGGCAATGCCGCCGAGGCCCAGATCAGGCAGCCGTGCGGGTCGGTGCGCCGGTCGATCGGCTGGGCCTTGCTGGGAGGTCTCGTTGCGTCACCGGCACCAGCAGGGCTTGGCGGCCGGGCGGCAACGCCCGCCAGCGCGAGCCGATCCGGCGGCGCTGCTCGCGGAGGGGCACTGAAGCTCCTGGTGGTGCGGTCGACTCCCTGGTGTCGGACGTGCATGGGAACATGCGGCTTTTCGGATCCCAAGGGGCGGGGACATGGCGGAGACACGGTATTTCGAGAAGAACGACAAGGACGTCGTCCGACGCTGGCAGATTACCCTGGACGGGATCCGCTGCCGCATGGGCTGGGGCGTGGCCGGCGGCGTCATGCGCGGGTCGAGCATGACGCTCGACGACGAAGCGCACGCGCTCCGCCACTTCACCAAGAAGATCAGCGAGAAGAAGCGGGCCGGGTACGTCGAGGTCGCGCCAGAGGCGCCGCAGGCGGAGCCTGGTACCGAGGCGGACGTCCATCTGCTCGACGTGGTCGCGCACGGCGACAAGTACGAGCCGGTCGCCGGGCACGCCGGCGTGTTCGTGATCTTCCACGACTTCAAGGCCGGGCCCGGGCCGTTCTACGACTACTGCATCCTCGGCGAGACCGCGGGCCGGGGCCTGTCCCTGGTGGTGAAGAAGCCCGGCCACGACGATGCGATGGTGTCGGCCTTCCTGGACTTCGTCCGGCCGCGCGTCGGGCTGGCCTTCGACGGCCGCTCTCATCACAAGGTGCCGCTGCCCGCGCCGATCGGCCCGTTCGACCACGTGCTGTTCTGTGCGCCCTCGCTGACGGCCGCGAACCATGGGGGCAGGCTCGGCAGGGTCTTCCCGATCCGCGACTGCGAGATCGGCGACGAGGACACCGAGACGTTCGTCGAGGCACGGATCCAGGGGCGGAACTCGATGCCCTCCACCACCTGGGACCGCGAGCCGTTCCCCGTCATCGACCTGAAGTTCGACCTGCGGCGGGCGCACGGCTTCGAGGGAATGGGCGGCCGCACCTCGGTGCGGGAGAAGACGTTCAAGGTCTACCCGCGGGCAATGGTGGAACGGGGGCTGCGGCTCATGCCGGAGGCGGACCCCGGCAGCGTGCTGGAGATCCGCAACTACCGGCGCGACGTCCTGAAGGTGACACCCGAGCAACCGCGAACACTCGACGAGGCCGACCGCTTCCTCTCCGGACCGGCCACGACGGCATCGTGATATCGGCTGCGTTCGCCCTGTTGCAAGATGCCCTCTTCGACTTCGGGAAGGAAGCCTTGGTGCGTTCGAGGCGCTGCCGAGGCCATGACCCCAGTACGGCGCTGTCGCTCCACCAGAGACCCAAATCCTGTCAGCAAAGCGGCCGATCAGAGACCTTCGCGACCCCATCAGTTTGCACGGAGATCGTGGACCCCGGCTCCGGCTGATTCATCTTGTCCACGATCTGACAGCACGACCTGCGGCGAGTCAGTCAGACGAAGGCATATCGCGCACTGTGAGGCGTCATTCGCCGGCGGGCAACGCCACCGAACCCGGTGATCCTCTCCTCGCCGGATGAAGACTTTCGACAGGCGCCCCGCAAGCGGGGGCGCCGGGTGGCCGCCCCTTCATGCAGTCGCTGGAACAAGCTATCGCCGAGCACCACCGTTCTCCCCGATGTTCAATCTCCGTTTGAAGCCCTGGCCATGCCGGGTGACACGGTCGACTACGTCGAGCTTGCCCGGCCGAGGAGGTTACGGGAGAACAAGGAAAGTGTGGTCACCCCGGAGAATACTTCGCCATCTCGGACGGTACCACACCGGTCCGGACCAAACATGGGACGCCAACTGAGCCCGCTCCCTCACCGCCATCCACCACAAGCCGCAGCATGGCAGGATAGATGACCACGTGGCGCTTTCTGAACACGTCCAACCCCGACTGGCCGCACCAGGATATGAGAACTGGAGTTGATCGATGATGTCCCGCGACGGTGGGACCCCCAAGCTGGTCAGGCAACATGAGTTGGTTCGGCATATAAGCCGCGGAGTGGCCAGCCGGGCGCCATTGAAGTGGACCCGGATTGATGCGGTTTACATGCTCGCAGGTAATTGGTTTCATCGCCGAATTGCCATTGAGACGGAAACGGGTCCGTATGACGGCTTTCCGCCCGAGCTTGTCGACACCGATTCGGTGCACGAACTGCGGGATGTCATGTACATGCCAGGGGCGGGAACTTGGTTTACGATGTATTTGACCATCACATCGGACGGCGACGTCAGCACGAGCTTTGACTACGATGATCGGCCATCAATGAAGAGTCCGATCGGCCTTGCGCTCAAAGCTGACCTTGAGAGGTATCCGCGATCGAGGATCCCCCAATGGATGCGCGACGAGATAGCCGAGGCAGAGCGTTTGATCTACGAGCGCGGCTATCCCTCAGGCAGTTCGGCGCCGGATGCTACTGCCATATTCCCAGGACAGGCCAGCGAATGCGCACCGCAGGCCATCGACGCGTCAGCAGTTTTTTCGCCGTCCGACGAGATGCGGTACATCAGAATCGACCGTACCGATGATCCGGCGTCCGATCCTGTGACCATCTTCTGTGAGATCGATGAGGAGGGGTACGAGAATCGTAAAGTCGAGATCTTCCCTGACGGCAGATCCGATTACGCAGGCGGACTCGAGGAAGGCGAAACAACATGGCTAAACGATGACCCGGTACCCATGGTGTCCGAAATATCTCGACGACCAGGTTTCGCAGCCTGCGAAATCACATCGGCAGAATTTCAAGTGGCCTGGACGACCGCCGGCGGGTTCGAGGATTGAGATACTGCAGTGGTATACCAGCCTTGCCGAATTGGGCTGTTCGGTATCAAGGTGCCCCGCCGGCGCGGCGCGTCGGGAGGCAAGCAATATCCGCAGGATATCGGCCCGACCTCACCGGTACGGATTCGCCATGATCTGACGGGGCGTCGTCTCGCTCAATATCTGCATATGCACTTCCGCGTCGGCGATCTCAACGTTCTCGGGAATCATCGGACCGCCCAATGCCGGAACAGGCGCGAAAGCATACATGGTATCCGGACCAACCGGCCCCAGCCGTTCGAGAACCCGATCGAACAATCCAACCTCGTCGTCGCCATCGATGTCCAGCGCCCGTGCTTGCTGGGTCAGCAATGCCGAATAAAGCTGCAGGTCGCGGTCGAACTGACTGTCCATTTCGTCGGACTGGTCATCAGGAAAGATCGTCCCGAAAACAGGGTTGATCGTCAATGCCATTCCGGTTCGGTCGCCCCAAAGACTCAACTGGCCGAAGGCCGACCGTGTTACCGCACACCAACGATCCGGGCCTGGATCGAGTTCAAGGTCGGCGGTCCAGGTGTCGACCGCCGGCTGCCACGCCACTGGATCGCACAGCCACCACAAACCTTTGGCGAAACCGGCGAAACCAAACTTCCGCCAAGCCTCCAAGAGGGCGTCGGGAACCCGTCCGCCGAACTCTCTGTATCGATCACCCGGCACCGGTACCGATGAAAACGGTACACCCCACTTCCGGATGACAGCGTCGGTGGTCATGATACTCATCAGTGTTCCGCTTCCCACCTGATATTTAAGATATCAGCTGCTCAGCATACTCCCCGCCACTTCGACACTGTCAGCCGATCGACGGGCTGACTGGGTCGTTCCGGCCGATCCACCTGCTCGACTTAGTGAGACACGCCGCCACGAGCGGCGAAACATGGTCTGGCTCAGTGTCGGGTCGTCCCGGGCGCTTTGGCGAGCGTCGTCATCCAGGCCGCTGATAAGGGATAGACGCGGATGCCGGCACAGGCCGAGGGTTTGCTGTGCAGCAGAAAAGTACAAACAACGCTCGGTCGCAACGGCTAACGCGTGCTTACGGTGGCACACGTCATTGGCTGGGCAGGTCAGGGCCTGTCGTGGCTCACGCTGGATTCGGGTTGTGCCACCTCTCGGCGAGAGCACGCTGTGAGAGCGGCCTTCCTGGTCCTTGCAGGCTCGGGAGGTAGTCAGCGAGAACCGCCTCTTCTGGGGCTGGCGTCACTTTGGTGCGGCTAGAGTCCAGATCCAGCCAGGGAGACGCTTCCTGCTCTCCGTTCGCCGGTTGCTGGTGACACGGTATTTCGGGTGAGGGGCATGAGGACTCGAACGAGCCGACCAAGGCGAGAGCTGCCCATACGCCCAAGGGGCCGCGCGCCACGTTGGCGCCGGTGGTAGAGGGCGCTTGGCCGGCTCGCGTCCAGGATCGCCATCGACGCCGCCAAGATCAGGCCGTCCACGGTGAACGGGACCAGGTGTGCCGTTCTGCCAGGCCCGCCGTGCGTGCGGACCAGTTCGTATGCATGCCGGTAGGAGATGACCGCGGCCACCGACAGCCAGGACGGCGGTCGCGGTGGTGGCGCGAATGAGGCAGTCAGGCATCCGGCGGCGTCATGATCGCCGAGTTGTGCGGGAGCGGGACGCAGGTGGGTGGCAGCCATCGGGCGTGCGCTTGGCCGTGCCGTTGACGGTTGCGGTCATCGTGTCTTCGGTGATTCGTAGTGACATGAGTGCCGGTCGACTGGCTTGGACTGGGTTCCCGGTCCTCTTCTTGTGTTTTTGCAGGTGAGTGGCTCTTTGGGGGCTGTCTCGGACTGGGGCGGATCTTGGGTGGATAAGGGTGGCTCAGCGGTTCCCTAAGTGAGGCCCAAGCCTGGATTCTGTGTCGATCCAGGTGGGGGAGGGGCGCCTTTCCGTCCGATGCCTTGGGGAGCCAGCTCGGGAGCACGCTCGTCCCTACGCTGACTTGGTCTTGCGGGTGAAGATGTCGTTCATGTGCTCAGCGCCGTCGCGGATCTCAGGCTTGAGCTGGTGGCGGTAGACGGTTTCGGTGATCTTCGTGCTGGAGTGCCCGACGAGGATGCTGATCTTCTCTATGGGGACGTCGTGGTCGCTCATGAGGGACACGAAGGTGTGCCGTAGCTCGCGAGGGCACCACTCTGTGGGGTTTAGGTCCGCCGCTGTGAGCACCCTGCGGAACCGGTGCCGGACGTGTTGCGCCGTGTAGGGGCGCCCGTCCTCGTGGCAGAACACGAGATCGTTGTCCTGGTACGCCTCGCCGGCCTTGAGCTTCTCGGCGCCCTGCCTCGTCTTGTGGCTGCGGAGCACCTCCACGCCCATGTCTGCGATGCCGAGTCCGCGTCGGCTGAGCGCCGTCTTGGTCTCGCCCTTGTGGCGGTCGGCTCGCAGGACGTAGACGGTCGCCTTGTCGAGGTCAACGTCACTCCACTTGAGGGTGCGGAGTTCCTCCGTGCGGAGCCCCGAGACGATCGCCAAGACGACGTACGCACCGAACCGGTGCATCGGCTTGCTTGCCTCTTCGAGCAGCGTGCTCGCTTGCACCAGGCTGAGCGAGCGCGACTTTCGGGCGGGCTTGCCGTCCGGGGTGTCCACCAGTTCGGCGACGTTCCGGCCGATGCGGTCATGGCGCGCCGCTCTGCGGATCGAGCGCTTGAGGATGCTGTGAACGATGCCCAGCGAGGACGATGTGAGGTGTTCGGCTCTGCCGTTGAGCCACGTCTCGACGTCGTCGGCCGTGAGTTCCTTGAGGCGAGTCCGTCCGATGAACGGGATGAGCTGGTGATCGGCGAGTGACCGGTAGACCTCGTTGGTCTTCGGTGACTTGCCGGACTTGGCGAACGCGGCGAGGAACTCCTCTACCGCGTCCCGGACGTAGTAGTTGCGGTCCGTCTTGACGCCCTTGTCCAGCTCTTCGACGGCCTCTTTGAGCTTGTCCTTGACCTCTGTCTTGGTGCGCCCCTTCCTCTTGAGCCGCTTGCGCTTGCGCTTGCCGTCCGGGCCGAAGCCGAGCGAGAGCGCGCCGGTGTACCCGTCGCCCTCCTCGTAGATCGACCCCTCGTACGTGCCGACCAGGATCTTTGCCAACGGATCCCTCCTCGTATCGATCGAGGTCACCACCGACCATAACTCAAGACGTCCCAAGACGTCCCTAGGTTGGGAGGCCCTTTTTACGGGCGAGGTCCGGACGGGCCTCCCGTGCGGGTGTCAGCGCTTGGCCTCTTCGAGGGAGGGCTCTTCCAGGGAGGTGACGAACTCGGCGAGGTGCCGGTCAGTGATGCGGCGCAGCTTGCCGATCTTGATGCTGCGGAGTTGGCCGGTGCGGATCAGGAAGTAGACCTTGTCCCGTCCGATGCTGAGGATCTCGGCCACTTGCTCGACGGTGTACGCCTGCAGGGGACACCACCTCCTCTCACCCGGGCTTCGTCCCGGGGCCGTGCGCGGATGTGGGTGGGGATCATCTCCTCGGTTGCGGTGTGTGCTCGTTTCTCGTCTCGTCTCATGGACGTCTCAGCCGCCCATACGTACAGACGCGTGCGCGAGACGAGACGTTGAGACGATTACGGGGTGTGATCGGACGCCTTGTAGCGGCCTCGTCCGACTTGGACGGCGTGGCCGGCCTTCACCAGTTCGGCGAGGCGCCGGTAGAGGGTGGGACGGCTCAGCCCGGTGAGCATCAGCAGATGGGCGATCGGGAGGCCCTCCTCTGGCGCACCGTCCAGGGCCTCCCTCAGTGCTGTCTCGGCGTGGTCTTCACGGGACGGCGCTACGAGGACGGACGGCTCAGAGACGGGCGCCATGTGTGCCTCGTCCAGCGCGCGTAGCGAGACCTCGTCCAGCGTCGGCCGGATGGACGCGTGGCGCTCTGCTGTCTCGGCAACGGTGGCGTCCGTGAGCAGGTAGGCGCGGCCTCGCCGAGGTGTGTCGTGTTCGGGTGCGGAGAGCAGGAACTTGCCGGGGGCGTTGAGGGTGTGGGCGTGCCATCCAGCGCTGAGCATCCCTTGCCCGAGGATGAGATCGACGTCCTTGCGTTCCCGGACGCGGAAGCTCACGCGGACGTCCATCTGTGACCGGACGGCCCCCTTGCCCATGGCCTTCTGCGTAGGCCGCTGGGTCGCCGCAATGAGCGTCACGGCGACGGCGCGCCCCCGCCGCGCGATCGAGTCGGTGTCGCTTGCGGCGTCGGGAGCGTCATCGGCGAGTTCGGCGTACTCGTCCACGACGATGACGAGCGCGGGATGCTCCGGCGTCGGATCCCACACGCGCCGCCCGTTGGCCGTGAGCCATTCGGCGCGAGCCTCCAGGACGGTGACGGCGTCGCGCAGCATGGCGCGGGCTTGCTCCGGTGTGGTGGCGAGCCGATCGATACAGGATGCCCACGGCTGGAGCTCCATCCCGCGCTTGAGATCGACGGCCCAGATAACGACGTCCCGGCATGCGCTGAGGTTGCCCATCAGGACGTTGATCCCGCCGCTCTTCCCGGAGCCGGCCACGCCCCCGAAGAGGCCGTGGCGTCGCAGCAGCAGAACACGCGCGCCGGTCGCGTCCTCGAACGGGCCGAGGTCGATCGGTTCGGTGATGGAGGAGACGGACGGTCCCGGCCACGGGATCGCGTCGGCGTGCGGGTCCCTGTCGAGCACGCGCAACTCGAACCGGTTGGCCTTGCCGTCGCGCGTCGGTGCGACGCGTACAGCACCCCGGAACGTCCCAAGCGCCGACTCGATAGCCGGAACCTTGGCGATGACGTCCTGGATCGTCTGGCCGCGTGCCAGGGCGAACCGTGCGCGCCATCCCCACACGTCCACCACCGCGGATTGCGCGCGCGAGCCAGCAAGGCCGACGTCCCGCGCGATCTCCGGCCACGCGGCTATCTGCCGGTCGACTCGCACTCTGGCGCGCCGCCTCCGGTGCGCCCACCACGGCGCGGCGAGCGCGATTACGCCCCCGGCAAGCATCCCAGGAAGCGGCGAGACCGTGGGCCCGAGTGCAGTAGCCGCAGACAGCCACCCACCAGCCCCCATCACGACGCCAGCGGCATACAGCCGCTCGATTCGCGGAGAGAGGCCCAACCTCTCGCCGAACATGGCGAGTGCCCACGCAGCCAAAGAGGCAAGGGCCAACAGCCACGGCCACCACTCCGGATGGGTGAGATGTAGGACCGTACCTCCCACGGCAAGCGCGGCCACCAGGTAGACCGGCCCCAGCTCGGACCGGTACCGCCACAGGGCCCGCGCGAGGAGCACGCCGGCCACGTCCGGGAACTGGTCGTCACGGTCGATGATCACCATGGGCTGCAACCCACTGCGCCGCATCTTCTGGGCATGCCGTCGCATCTGACGCGTCCGGCTCATGAGCGCCCCCAGGACTCCGGGGGAAGGTGGCCTTGCGCGCGTAGTTCATCGCGCAGGTAGTACAGCGGATCCGGTTCGCCGTCGCGGTCGGCTCGGAGAGTGGCTCGCCCCGCAGCCGCCAGATTCGCGCGGTCCCGCCGGACTTTCGCGAGCAGGGACGAGAGCCGGGAGATTTCGGAGAGGAGTTGGGGAACATCGGCGAGCGCGGCGTAGAGCCGCGCCCACAGATCCTCGATGGACGGCATCGCCTCGGAAAGGCTGGAGAGGATCTCACGCGCTGCGAGGCTCCGCGTACGCACCTCTTGATGTTGACTTGGACATGCGGCGGTGTATCAGGCACCAAGGCATCCCTCCCTTCGGTAGGGGACGTCAGTGCTGAGAAAGGGACCGGACGAGGACGGCCACCAGGCGGCGGATTTCCGGCGCGGCGCTGGTCGCGGCGAGGAAGAACCCGAACAGCAGGCACACCGCGATGTGCCAGCCGCGAAGTCCCATGTACCGCCACGCGACCCACACCACGGCGCCGAGGATCGCCACCAGGGGAAGAGAGACGTTCACTGACGTACCTCCTCACAGCCACGGGACGGGGTATTGCGGGCCGCGCCCGCGGCGGAGCCACCGGGCGCGGGCGCGGCACTTGCGGCACCTCCGGCTACCGGGCTCGACGCGTGCGCCACAGGGGCACGTGTGACCGGTGATGGCGCGAGGCATCCGCATGGTCACCGCCCCGCCGGTACGCGGGCCGGCATGTCGTCACATGTGCGGGTGCTGAGCACTCGCCTAGAGGCGGTGCCGACGCGGGGACGTCTCGGCGAGCCCTCGCGCGGTCCGGCGCTCTTCGGCGTGGATGCCGATGACGAGCATCGCGAAGATTCCGCAGGTGGAGCCAGCGAGGAAGACGGCGAGGATCGCTGCCAGAACGAGGATCATCTGTGACCACTCCTCTCGTAAGGCCCGTATCCGGCGGGGACGGTCCGGGCGGTCGGTGTCTACGAGAAAGAGAGTGCGCTTGACCTGCGGGACGAGATCACTACATGACTGGACGTGTTCATGACGTCCTCATAGGCTTGACCGCGTCCTAGGACGTCCCGGAATCCGGACGGGTGCATGCCGAACGAACGCCTACGCGCCGCTCTACTAGAGCAGGGCCTGACTATCGCCACGCTCGCCGAGTCACTCGACGTTGACCCAAAAACGGTAGAACGGTGGATAACCAAGGACCGCACCCCCTACCGGCGGCATCGCTACGCAGTAGCTTCGCGATTGGGCGTAGACGAGACCTTCCTATGGCCGGACGCACTCTCTAACGAGCAGGTCACCGCAGCGTCCAGCAGCGAACTAGTGACGATCTACCCGCACCGGACATCCGTCCCGAGGGACGCATGGGGACGTCTCTTCGCCACCGCCAAAGAAGAAATCGGCGTCCTGGTCTACTCCGGCCTCTTCCTCTCCGAAGACTCCGGCATCCAACGCACGTTCGCTGAGAAAGCGGAGGCCGGTGTCCGCGTCCGTATCCTCCTCGGCGACCCGGACAGCCCACAGGTAGCCGAACGAGGCGACGACGAGGGCGTAGGCGACGCCCAGGCCGCAAAGATCCGCAACGCCCTGGTCCTCTACAAGAACCTGCGCAGGCAAGACGGCGTCGAGTTCCGCTTTCACCGCACGGTCCTCTACAACTCCATCTACCGTGCCGATGACCAGCTCCTCGTCAACACCCACGTCTACGGCGTCACCGGCCCCCACGCCCCCGTCTGGCACCTACGCCGCATAGCCGGCGGAGATCTGGTCAACACCTACCTAGAGAGCTTCGAACGCGTCTGGGAAGGCGCCACACCCATCGCGGGGGACTGACGCATGGGCCGCAGAATTGACTACTACGACGACCCCAACGCCCCGAAGGCCAACAGCCTCGTCCCCTCCGTCAATGTCGTCGTCGAGAATGACAAAGGCGAGATCCTTATGATCCGTCGCACTGACAATGAAAATTGGGCGCTCCCAGGTGGGGCTATTGACCTGGGAGAGTCTGTTGCCCAAGCCGCCATTCGGGAAACCAAGGAAGAGACCGGCATTGACGTAGAGGTCACTGGTCTAGTCGGAATCTACAGTGATCCGAAACACGTCATTCGCTACACGAGCAACAACGAAGTTCGTCAGGAGTTTTCTATTCTGCTTGCTGCGCTTCCATTTGGAGGCCGTATGCGGAGAAGTGCAGAATCAAGTTCGGTGGAGTGGGTTCCGATCGATGCGAATCTTCTCAGCAGACAAATGGATCAATCCATGAGAAGACGAATCACGAGATACTTGCATAAAGGGTCGAGTCGAGTCGAGATCGCCTGAACTGTCGAGCCTTTGCTAGATATGGAAACTGTTCGGGCTTTCCAAAGCTTGCAATGCCGCTGCGCGCCGACCCTTAACTGGCACGTATATTATTTTGCCGCGACTCGATACCGGATGAAGCCATCCGTCTGAAACGAGTCTATTTAGTACGTTGGGAACCAGTTCGCGGCTCGCCATATCTAGGCCGCGCGATAGTGCTTCTTCTTTGCGGCCACTGCCCGGTTGATTGTATACCTTTTTGAGAACGGTAAGTGCAACCCTTCTCTCGGGCGAAATTTTCAGGTCCATTATCCCGGAGGTTGTTTCTGATACCGTGGAGAATTTCTCCACTTCGCAATCAATGAAGTTCTCTTTCAGCCATGATGGAAATCCAGACATTCCGTCAACGTAGCCAAAAATGCAGCTTTGGAAGGTAGGATAACGTTCTCCTCTGGAGATCCCCGACAAATCCAGGACATCGATCAGGCTGTCGCGAAAAATAGTTCGCGAGAGTACTGGGTCGTCGCCGTTAATAGCGAGGAATGGGACGATTACGCCCTCGACCAAGAATCCGTGACGGACTTGCTCGTCGGTCGGATTTAGTTCACTGCTTACCCTCAAGGAATCCGCCAAGACAGCATCAAACTGGTGATTGTCCTGACGTCGGCTAGCTGCCGCAAGGGCGGTTGATGCGGGAACTCGTTGTTCAAGCAACGCTGATGCCGCGATTTCCACTCCGAGGCTATTTGCTGCCGTACCCCAGGACGCGGTGCGAGAGAGGGGATGGCCCTCGTAAGGCGATACTAGGTAAGTTGCGAGGTCTTCGCCGTAAGCGGTCTCCGCTAGATTGCGGTCCGCAAATACTCTCTGTTCTTGCGTGCCAGCGTAACCGCCGATAGCGAAGCCTGGCAAACGCAGAAGCAGCTGAATTCCCTCCTCGTCCGCCTCACGCCCATTTATGTCGGCGAAGGCAGATTTCATCATTTCCATGTCAACAGGGCCGGTTTCTTGTCCCTTGGACCGTGCAAGAGTGGCAAGGCGAGAGACGATTAGTCTTATTGTTTCTGGCCGCACGGCAGTGTAGATACGAGATTCCCGTTGGCAAATTGCATGGAAAAGTTTGCGCCATGCGTCTGCTTGAGTGGTATTACTGGCATCTATGTCTGTAAAAGAGCCCATGGCTATTAGATAGCCGATAAGCAGTGGGCGTGTAGGCATCCATTCAGGCACTTTCCATTTGACGCCCGCCAGTTCGAGATAATCTGCAACCTGCTGTTGGTCGAAATCTTGAAGAGAGATAATTTCGGACTCTGACTCGAAACCCAGCGTATCGGCCATCTCGAATGGTGAAGAGAAGTAGTGTGACCTACCGCAAGCGATAATGCCTGCCCCATGCGGGGTTTCCTCGACTAGACGCCGTATTGGTGATAGGGCTTCCCAGCGGACTCCCTTGAGGTCAGATGCGCTACCCAGCCACCGCGAGGGGACAATCTCATCGAATCCGTCCAGTAGGAGGATGCAGGCACCGGCACGCCATGCCGAGATGAGACTCCTATCATCGGCGAATCCGATCTCTTCCGCGTGGCGGCGCAGAATTTCGGAGGGGTATCGCAGTCCGGTGCAATCACGCAGGTTGATGTGCACGGGGAAAGGCGTGAGTCTGTTACCCTTAAAGTAGCGCTTGCGTAGTTCGAAGTAGATTTCACGAAGGGCATGGCTTTTGCCTACACCAAACTCTCCAGTGAGTAGGTTCCTGGAACCCGAAATAAGCTTTTCGGAAAGTTTTCGAACAGTTAGCTTTTGGCTATCGTGCCGAGTGAACGACACTTCGACCTTTGTCTGCGGAAGTGCCTGTTGAGAGGCATACACGATGCTCCCAAAGGGAGCGTTTTCGCGCGCTGCCAGATAGGCTTCTGAGTCACACAAGCGCTTGTATAGTGTTGCAATGCTAATTGCATGTACCGTAACGTGCTTATTCTTGAGGAGAACTGCAATCGCCTGGCGTTGATCTGCTGTAGGTTCTTCTCGTGTGACAAACCATCCAGTAAAATTCTTGTAAGAATTTTCGGGTCTCTTGTGGAGGGTTTCAATCAGCTCAATGATCTTCTTGGCGTCTTGTGTTGCTTTGTCTTTGGTGCGCGATACTGTGAACTCGTAAATATGAATTGATTCGTTAGTGATGAAGACCGCGTCCCGCTCTTTCCCTCCTTGCATGCTTGCACCTTGGGTGTCGGTTGGATCATGGATCGCCCGAGCGAGCTTCAAGGCTCTAACCTCAAACTCGGCGCCTGTCTCCCCATGCATAGCGTCCGCCATTCATCGAGCAAGTCAGCTGCGGTCTCGGGTGAGCAGCTGCTGCGGATTGCTCAGTTTAGGCGGTTCGTTGGGATATGAGAAGACTCTGGTGAACTACCTGCACCGACCCGACGAGTGTGGGATGTGCAACTTGGATAGCTTTTGCTACTATATGTCCGTTTCCGTAGCGGGCTAGAACCTCGCTGATCCGTTCCTCCACTGAGAGCCGATCGCCGCCTGGGCCGGTGGTCATGTCGCAATAGGTGAGAGGAACACTCAGAGAGGGAGGTTCTGAACCAAACTCCTGAATGAGGTCGTGAGCTAGTCCGCGTTCGTGTGCTTCGACCAAGGCGCACGAGTGGTGGGCGACAAGACGAGACAGTTGTTCGTGGGTGTCGTGGATTTGCCGGAGGTATCGGGCGCCGTCTAGTGGGTGGAAGCCTGTGCTGATGAGACCAGGGGCGTAGCCGATGTCGTGGAGCCAGGCTGCTGCCTCTAGGAGGTCGGCGTTTTCCCCGAGAAGGGGAGCGAGCGTGCGGGCCTGATGGGCTACGCCTTGGGTGTGTGCCCAGCGGCGGGGGAGTGGGATCTCTAGCTGACTGCGCGCGAGGTCGCTTGCCCAGGCCGCGGTGTTCTTCTTCATGAGCTCGACGCTACGAGGATGCGGGTGGACGTCCACGGGCACACGGGGGTCATTTTGGGACGTCCTGGCTGACGTAACGTCCCTTGCCGTGCACACACGTGATCAGGCCGGCGGTTTCGAGGGCAAGGAGGGCTGCGCGGGCGGTGGAGCGGGATACGTCGTGGCGTCGGGCGAGTTGCTTCTCGCTGGGGAGCGCGTCTTCCGCTTGGAAGCGTCCGGTCTCGATCTGGTGGCGCAGGCTTGCGGCGATGTGCTCTGTACTCGTGCGCGGTTGGGTGTCGGGGTCTGGGACAAATCGGCCCACGCCAGCGCGGACGGTGATGAGTCCTTCGGCTTGTAGGACTGACAGGGCCCGCCGCACGGTGTTGCGGACGACGCCGAACTCGGCGCAGAGGGCGGCTTCGCTCGGTAGGCGGGCGCCTGGGGTGTAGCTGCCATCTGTGAGGCGGTGCCGTAGCACGCGGGTGATGTGCACGTGGGTGCCCCATGCCGTGCGGCGGGTCATGTCAGTGCTGCTCGTCTCTCAGGGGATCGAATGCCGCCGCAACCCAGGGTTGGAGCAGGATGTTCAACTTGTCCGCGGCGAGGCAGAGGCGTTTGCGCGGCGTGAGCCATAGGCCGGTGCTGGACAGGTACCACCAGGTGCCCTTGCCCCAGGCCACGGAGATGCTCTCGCCGATGGTGGGCGCGCCTTTGGAGTAGACGCGTAGGAGCGTGTGGGGAGTCTCGGTGCGGAGTTGAGTCGTCCAGCCGTCACAGCGCAGGACGAGGGCGAGACGCGTGAGGTGCCAGCATGCGCGCCATGGACCGCTGTAGGTGGGCGGAGGGAGCGCGGTCGGTGCGTTCGAGGGAAGCAGCACCAACCGCGCCACCTCCTCCCCACCCCATGAGGCCGTGCTCCCCATCACGGCCTCCTCCGGTGACAGTTGCGGGGCTCGCTCCCGTGCCATCACCGGGTCCTTGGGCGCGGGTTCTTGGCGCGCTCGCCCTCGTGGACGAGGGCCTCACGCAACGCGGCGGGGTTCGATGCGATCACCGTCGGATCCACGCCGGCGCGCGGGTCGTGCAAGCTCGCCACCCAGTCCCCGAGACGCCCGTCCCACCGGGTGGCGCGCCATATGCGGTATCCGGTGAAGTCCCGGCGCAAGTCGGCGAGCGCCTTCTCTGCCGCCTCTGCTTCGGCTTTGACGACATCGGGAGTGGTCTGAGGGGGCTGTTCGGTGGACATGGGGTGGGCTCCTCGTCTTGCGGGTTCGTTGGTACGAGGTGGCGTGTTCGCCTGTGTCCTGAGCCTTCCGTCCGGTACGGGGACCTCTCTATCGGCATCCAGGGACGTCTAGGGACGTCTTCTGTTAGCGTCGGTCATGCGTCGTTCTCACTTGCATCGCGGGAGGCCCGGTGAACGACTTGTTGCGACGTGCCCTTGCCGACGCGCACCTGACCGAAGCCGACGTTGCGGCGCGGTTGCGTGTGGACCCCAAGACCGTCCAACGGTGGGTCGCCGGGCGCGTGCCCTACCCACGCCACCGAACGCGGGTCGCCTCACTGGTCGGACGAGACGAGGCCGACCTGTGGCCGCACCTCGCCATGACGAACGTCCGGGTAGAGCCACCAGCGATCGACGTCTTGGCGACCTACCCGCACCGATGGCCGTGCCTCGTCCGGTGTGGCATCAGCTCTTCCGGGCCGCGCGCGACGAGATCGGCGTCCTGGCCTACGCGGGACTCTTCCTCGCCGAAGACATGGGCATCATGCGCGTGCTCGCACAGCGGGCGCGCGCCGGCGTCGCTGTTCGCATCCTGCTCGGCGACCCGGATGGCGCGTGCGTGGCCGAGCGCGGGAGCGACGAGGGCGTAGGCGAATCCATGGCCGCGAAGATCCGGAACGCCCTGGTCCACTACCGCGCCCTACGCGAGGTGGCGGGAGTTGATATCCGGCTTCATGACACCGTGCTCTATAACTCCGTCTACCGCGCCGATGACGACCTACTGATCAACCCGCACGCCTACGGCATCGCCGCAGCCCACGCTCCTGTCCTTCACTTGCGGCGGACAGAAGACGGTGACATGGCGAGCACGCACCTGGAGAGCTTCGAACGCGTTTGGGCGTGCTCCTCCAGTGTATGACTCAGGGCCCTTTGCAAGGAAAAGGGCTTAATCCAAGTCTAGATCTAGGTCCAGCTCTTGCTGTTCAGCGGCCCCAGATTGAGCGAGAGAAACGTTGAGATTTTCAAGGTGGGCATCATCTTCTTCACGCAATTTCATTAGAATGGGGAGGGCAAATTTGGAGATGTTCCCTACCGCGAACGTGGCGCTCGTTTGGCCAGACGCTGTCATCGTATTGAAGTCGCAGATCAGTCGACTTCCTCCGGGAAGGGCAAGTGTGGCTCGGCTGACGCGTACGGTCGGTTGACCTACCAGTTGCGCGATTCTCTCATCATGCAGGACATCCTCTCCTGCCTTAGATGAATAAGAAATGAGGCGATCGCCGGTGTCGAGCTTCAAGTTTCCAATGACAGTCCCATGACTGTCAGCTCTATCTCTGACGTCGTCGAGAGAAGGTCCGTCTTGCCTAACGCTCTTCGGTAGGTCGTTGATACTGTTCGGTGCGATGTGTGCTTCCCAGCCGTCCCCTCTGAGAACAATGCATCCGCGAGAGGTGATCCAATAAGGGGTGGAAGTCTCGTGTTCTTCATCGAGTCGGCGCTGCCCGCGGAAGACCCGCATTGCTTTAGCGAGGAGAACATCGCTGTTCGCTGTAATTAGAAGCTGAAAGTTTGTCGAGTAGGCTTCTATTTGTAGACGTCCGATCTGGGTCGCCGTGATCCCGCGCCCGATCCTGTGCCAAAAGTCAGTGCTTCTTGTAGGAACGTTCTCTATGAGAAATTCAATATCCCCTTCGCTCATCGCCCCAGCCAGGTCAGGCGAGCCAGGGAAATGCGAAGCGCTTCCGCCGTGACCCTCCCAAACAGATTGCAGCACGCGACTGATTCGGCCAGCTTGCTCGGGCTGAAGCAGAGAAGATACTAGGTTAGTGGCTTGGCGAGTTTTTTCTAGATTGACAAACTCGGCTCCGTGGAATCCTTCCACAGTCTTCGAGATAGCTTCACGCGTCGTCTTTTCATCCAGGAGGCCTCGTCCTCCTCGAAGTACAGCTTGGGCCATCAGTCCTGCGGCTGGCTCGCTGGCATTTCGCTCACCAAGTTCGCCGATTGCTCTTGGGTCGGCAACTAGGGTGTCACTGCTAACGGCGAGCTGTCGTAGCTCATCAAAGCTCTCTCTATTTCCGTTATCAAATGCAGTGTTCAGTGTGATGACAAGTGGCTTGCTGGGAGAGATCCATTCGAGATCTTCGGTGAAGTAGGTTGGCGCAGGACTCGGCCGAAGAAAAACCAATCGCTCTCGATTCTCGCGCGGCCAGTGCATAACGAGATCGGGTGCAATGGTGTTGTTAAAATACTCGGTGTGACGTACCTGTGCGCCGGTATCTGTTTGCTCTAGTTGGCCAGTGATCGCGGTTTTTATCGCAGCAACTCTGTCGTCAGGGGAAGGATGAGAAAAAGCCACTTCTAGGGCGCGGGAAAGAACTTGAGACACTTTCTTATCCTTCGTTCACCTTCATGAGCTTCAGGACTTCTCCGTGATGTTCAGGAGAAAGGACCAACTGCAACTGCTTGTCGCACAGAGTTATTAGCCAAAGTCTGTCCGCAACCGCGCTAACGGCGGCCACGTCCAGAAGCGCGAGGGCCTGTCCCTGATCGTCCGTGTCAAATATTCTCTTCCTCTCGTGGAGAACAGACTCCTTTACTGTCGCGGCTGTCGTGTGGTGATCCCATTTTCGCGCCTGGAAAGGCGACCAAGAGATCCATAGAAAATGATCACAGAGTTGAGGCTTTTTGGTGAATGCTACATAGCATTTGGCGAGGAAGGATCGATAATGCTCGGGCAGATTGCTCTCGCTTTTGTAGTTCTTGATCTCGGCAAGAAAATATTGTCCTTCTAGTTTTTCGCCGCGAAACTGCCCGCCCAGGTCGAATGAGAATGAATTGTCGTGTGGCCAAGTGAATTCTAGTAGTTCTTTTAGTCCAAGGTCTTCGTGGGACCATGCTTTAGCGACTCGGGTTGACTTGTCCAGCCATCGCTTCGCATTGTGAAGACCAATTTGGCCGATTAGCTGTGAATCCTCTCCCGCCATAGCAATCGATTGTATATCTCGTCTGTCCTTTAAAAGGTGGCCACATTGGGTCAGGAGCATCTTGTGAACCGATCTGTTTTGTGAGGCGTCGGGCTGGGTATTGTAATATATCCACCCGAGTCTGCTGGATTTCGCAAATCGATGGGACGGCGGTGGGGTTTACACCGATCTATGAGGGCGTGGGAGGGCTGCACCGCCGAGGCCTCCTGTGCGTCAGCGGTGCAGCCTTGTATCTCTAGATCGGCTCCGAGTTCGTGTTCATGATGACCCGCTTGACCCTCCGGCGGTCGATGCCGTGTTTCTCTGCTAGGTAGCGCTGGGAAAGGGGACGGCCTGGGCCGTCCAGGCTCGCCCTGTACTCGTGCAGTACCGCTTCTTCTGGCGTTTGCTCCACTTCGGTGCGCTGCTCGTTCTGGGTGAGGTCTGGGCTGGCTGCGGCGCGGGTGAGGGTCATCAGGAGTTCGAAGCTCCCGACGAGGGCGAGGGCCGGCCAGGCGCTGACTATCGCGCCTATGGGGCCGTGGGTCGCGCCGTGCGCCACGTTGGCGCCTACCGTGGCCACGATGCCTACGGCGAGGCTCCACTTGGCCAACGGTGGTGCGGGGTGCTTTCGGCGGCTGGCGTCCAGGATCACCATGGAGGCTGCCCAGATGAGGCCGTCAACTGTGAACGGGACGAGGCGTGCCGTTGGGCCGGACTCGCCGTGGGAGTGGACCAGTTCGTAGGCGTGGCGGTACGAGATGACGGCTGCCACCGTGGCTACCGCCACCACGGCGAGCGCGGTTGTGATGCGGATGAGGCGGTCAGTCACGGCTCAGCTCCCGTCGCAGGTCCTGGGCGCACGGGTCGTCTTCGCCGTGGGTGATGAGGCGTTCGGCGAGCATCAGGGCCGTGATTGCGGTGTTGCGGTCGACGGGGCGTGGGCATGTGGTGACGTGCCAACCACAGTCGGTTCGCGTGGCGGTGACGATGACCTTGCCGGCTGCTGTGGCGGTCATCCTGGTTGCGGTGATTTCTAGGGCCATGGGTGTGGCCTCCTCCCTGCTGAGAGGGGGGAGCCACGGGAGCCAATCCGGGGAGCCAGCGTCAGTCGGTTTGATGCGACGGTGCTGGACGGGCCTGGACTGGTCCCGTGGGCTCCTTCCCTTGTTTTCGCAGGTGAGCGGCTCCCTGGTCGACTTCCCCGGACGGTGCCGGACGGGGCGCGAATAAGGCTGACTCAGGGGTTCCCTAAGTGAGGCTTAAGGGAGTTCCGGTGGGGGGTGGGGGGATCTAGCGTTCTGGGTGTCACATCGGAGACACGGCGGAGGTGCACAGGCGGAAGCAGAGCGAACGTCGGCTGAGGTTCCGACTGAGGTTCCTGATTGAGACTGGTTTCTGGCTCGTACGGCCTTGTAACCCCGCTCTGGGGCCGTACGGGCCAGAAGCCTTTTCAGGGGAGGGCGCCCCGCAGGAGGAGGCGGAGGGCGTCGGCGGTGCCGGTGGCGGAGGTGTCGCCGGTGGCCAGGCGGCGGACGGCCAGGCCGTAGAGCATCGTGACGACCGCGGGGGCGTGGCGTTCGGGGTCGGGGATGCCCAGCGTGTCGAGGATGGCGGTGGCGAGGCGGTCGTAGGCCTCCACGGAACGGGTGGCGGTGGCCTGGACGGCGGGGTCGCGGGCGGCGTGCAGGTGGAGTTCGAGGTTGGCGATCTGCTCCGGGCCGTGGGCGAAGTCGACGATGGCCTTCTCGACCTCGTCGGCGGCCTGGTCGGGGCCGGCGCCGTGGAGGCGGGCGGCGCGGGCGGTGACGCGGGCTATCTCGCCGTCCACGAACGTCTGGAGGGCCTCGCGGAGGAGATCCGACTGGCTCGGGAAGTGGTAGGTCAGGGAGCCGAGGGAGACGCCGGCCGTGCGCGCCACGGCGCGGTTGGTCACGGCGCCGACGCCCTGCTCGCCGATCAGGCGCAGGGCGGCTTGCAGGATCCGCTCGCGGGGTGTGGTCACGGTCGCACAGTCTTTCGCATCGGAGACGTCCAGCGTATCGTTCGTTCGAACGAACGAGAGGGGTTGTGCGTGCTCGGGTTGCGGGAGCAGGCGGTGGCGTTGGGGCGGGGTGAGGTTTCGGCGGAGGAGCTCGTTGCCTCGGCGTTGGAGGCCGCCGAGGAGGGGTGTGATTTGGGGGCCTTTCGGGTGGTGCGTCACAAGGCGGCGCTTCTAGAGGCTCGGGAGGCTGACCGGCGGTTGGGGGCGGGGGAGCGGCTGCCGTTGTTGGGGGTGCCGGTCGCGATCAAGGACGATACGGATCTGGCTGGGGAGACCACGCCGTTTGCGGTTGGGGGGCGGCATCCCGTGGCTGAGAGGGATGCCGAGGTGGTGCGGCGGTTGCGGGAGGCGGGGGCGGTGATCGTCGGGAAGACGACCACGTGTGAGGTCGGGTTGTGGCCGTTCAGTGAGTCTTCTACCGGGTGTGCCCGCAATCCCTGGGATGTTGCCCGTACGCCTGGTGGGTCTTCGGGTGGGAGTGCGGCGGCGGTGGCTGCGGGGATCGTCGCGGGGGCGGTGGGGTCGGACGGGGCGGGGTCGATCCGGATTCCGGCGGCCTGGAGCGGGCTGGTGGGGATCAAGCCCCAGCGGGGGAGGGTGTCGGGCTATCCGCACACCGATCCGTTTTACGGGTTGACGGTTTATGGGCCGCTGGCGCGGAGTGTGGGGGATGCGGCGTTGTTGTTGGACGTGCTTACGGGGAGTCATCCGGAGGATGTGCATCGGCTGGATGCGCCCGTTAAGTCTTTTGAGGAGGCTGCGCGGGTTGAGCCTCAGAGGTTGCGGGTGGCGGTTTCGTTCCGGATGGCGCTCGGGGGGAAGCTGGATCCGGAGATACGGGGGGCCGTTGAACGGGTTGCGCGGAGGCTGACCGCGTTGGGGCACAAGGTGTTTCCCGCCGATCCCGACTATGGGCCCGTGGGGCTGGGCCTTGTGCCGCGGGGGACGGCGGGTGTGGCGGACTGGGTTGAGGCGATGGAGGAGGGTGTGTTCGAGGCTCGGACGCTTGCAGAGGCGCGTTTGGGGCGGGTTGTCGGGCGGAGGCTGCTGCCTGTGGCGAAGTGGTTGGAGCCTCGGTTGCAGAGGAGGGTGGGGCGCATTTTTCGGTATGCCGATGTTGTGCTTACGCCTACTACTGCGCAGATGCCCTTGCGGGTGGGCGAGTACGAGGGGGTGGGGTGGCGCAAGACGCAAGGAGGCGTTGCGGCGGCCTGTCCCTATGCGTGGCCCTGGAATGTGCTGGGGTGGCCCGGGGTGAACGTGCCTGCCGGGCTGAGTAAGGGGGGTCTGCCCATTGGGGCGCAGTTGCTGGGGCATGACTCGGACGAGGCGATGTTGATCTCGCTGGCCGCACAGCTTGAGGCGGTCGAGGGGTGGACGGAGCGGTGGCCTGCTAGAAGCCTGTGACCAGGCCGCCGTCTACCAGGACCTCGCTGCCGGTGCAGTACGAGGAGTCGTCGGAGGCCAGGAAGACGAGCAGGCCGGATACTTCCTTGGTGCCGCCCAGGCGGCGGAGGGGGAGGTTGTCGAGGATGGCCTCGGCGCGGTGCGCGGTGGCCTCGACGACGTCGTGCTGCATCGACATGGCGGTGATGATGCCGCCCGGGTGGATCGAGTTGACGCGGATGCCGTACTGGCCCAGTTCGCGGGCGGCGGACTTGGTGAGGCCGCGCACGCCGAACTTGCTGGAGCTGTAGGCGGACATCCCGGCGGCGCCGATGAAACCCTCGGTGGACGAGACGTTGATGATGGAGCCGCCGCCGGAGTCGCGCAGCGCCGGGGTCGCGGTCTTGATGCCGAGCCACTGGCCGACCAGGTTGACCTCGATGATGCGGCGGCACTCCTCGAGGGTCATCTCCTCGATGGTCTTGTGCTTCATGATCCCGGCGTTGTTGACCAGGACGTGCAGGGCGCCGTGCGCGTCGACGGCGGCGCGGACGGCGGCCTCCCAGTCGGCGGGTTCGGTGACGTCCAGGTGCACGTAGGCGGCGCCGTCGAGGTCGGCGGCGAGCTTGGCGCCCTCCTCGTCCAGGACGTCCCCGAAGACGACCTTGGCGCCCTCGTCCACGAAGCGGCGGACGTGGGCCTTGCCCATGCCCCGCGCGCCGCCGGTGATCAGGGCGACCTTGCCGTCAAGCTGTCCCATGCGCGCTCCTCTTGCCCGCGGTCACCGCCACCGAGGCGGCTTCCATGTTCCTGTAGACCGGTACGCCGGATGCCCGCGCCAGCTCCCGGACGGCGTCCTCCACGCCGGGTGGGGCGCATTCGGCGTTCCGGATGACGAGGGTGATCCGGGTGGCGGCGAGTTCCTGTTGCAGGGCGCCGACGCTGCGCGTGTACGCGAGGAGGGGGTCGGCGCTGTCGCCGAAGGTGAAGAAGCTCTGCACGTTGACGTGTGCGATGACGTCCGGGTAGGGGTGGGCGGCCAGGATTGCCGTTACCGCGCGCTGTATGAGTTCGGGGTTGCCCTGGGGGCCGACCGGGATTTCCAGGGGGTTGGCCAGCGAGCTGCCCGCGCCTAGGCCGAGGTCGCGTAGGGCGGCGGTTGCGGGGGCGGGGAGGGGGGACAAGTCCAGGCCGGCGGTGTCGAACACGTCGGCCGCTAGCACGCTGGCTCCGCCGCTGGGGCCGATGACGAGGACGCCGGGGTTGTCGGGCGCGGGGCGCTGGGCGTGCAGGTCGAGGAGGTCCAGCGCGCCGATCAGGTCGTCCTGGCTGGTGACGAGGGTGATGCCGGTCTGCTCGGCCAGCGCGGACCAGACGCGGGTGTCGCTGATCATTCCCCCGGTGTGCGAGGCGGCGGCCTTGCGGCCCTGCCCGCTGCGTCCCCCGACCAGGGCGACGACGGGTTTCCGTAGGGTGGTGAGCGCCTCGTAGAGGCCGCGGCCGTCGCGCGGGTCCTCCAGGTAGAGGCCGATCACGGCGGTGTCGTCGTCGGCGGCGAGGAAGCGGAGCAGCTCGGCGGGGGTGACGTCCGCGCTGTTGCCGACGGTGGCGACCTTGGAGAAGGCCAGTCCGCGCCGTTCGCCGACCTTGATGACCTCGCCCGCGAGGCCGCCGCTCTGCGAGACCACCGCGATCCGCCCGGGACGTCCCTGGGCGCCGCCGAGGAACGTCTGGCCGCCCGCGGGAGAGTAGACGCCCATGCAGTTGGGACCCAGGAGACGCACGCCTGCGGTTTGGGCGGCGGCGAGCAGGTCCTCTTCGAGGGTGGGTTCGCCCATTTCGCGGAATCCGCCGCTCATCACCTGGACGAAGGGGATCCCGGCCGCCTCCCGTACGACATCGGCGCAGCGGGCGGCGGGCACCGCGACCAGGGCGTAGTCCACGTCCGCCCCGGAGAGGGACGGCACGCAGGGCACGCCGTCGATGTCGGGCGCGGTCGGGTGGACGGCCACCAGCCGCCCCGTGAAACCGGCGGCCTTGTAGAAGTTCAGGAACATGTTCCCGAAGCCGGGCCTCTTCGTGGACGCCCCGACGACGGCCACGCCGCGGGGGGCGAAGAGTCGCTCGAAGTCCGTGTCACGGGTTTTCTGGGAGGGGGCGGGGGGTTCTTCGGTTGTGAGGAGGCGGGCGTCTACGGCTACCGCTCCGGAGGGGCCGCAGATGACCGGGTTGAGTTCGAACTCGGTGAGTCGGTTGTCTAGGGATTCGACGACTCCGCCTGGGCCGCCTACTGCCAGCAGGACTTTGACCAGGGCGTCCCTGTCGACGGGCGGGCCGCCTCGGAAGCCGTCCAGGAGGGCCCGGCCGCGCAGCTCGTCCAGCATCGAGCGGGCGTCGGCCTCGGTGATCGGGCACAGGCGCAGCGCCGTGTCCCGCAGCACCTCCGTCCAGACCCCGCCCAGCCCGGCCAGCAGGACGGGACCGAACGCGGGGTCGCGCACGGCGCCCACGATGACCTCGACGCCCGAGTCCGCCTGCTCCTCGACCAGGAAACCGTCCGGGACGATGCCGCGCGCCAGCATCTCTGCTGCTGCTTCGGCCGCGGCCCTTGGAGAGTCCAGGCCGAGGCGGACGGCGCCCGCGTCGCTCTTGTGCAGGAGTCCGGGGCCGTACGCCTTCACTACCAGGGGCGGCGCCAGGCCGGCGGCGGCGGCCTGGAGGGACGCCGGGTCCGGGGCGGTCGCGCCGCGCGGCACGTTCACGCCGAACCCGGAGATCCACTCCTTGACGGCGTGCTCAGGCTGCGTGCTCACCGGACGCGGTCGGCGTACTGGTCGCGGATGCCGCGGCGCAGCAGCTTGCCGGGGCCGCCCGAGGCGTCCTGGGTGTGCGGCAGCTCGGAAGCGACGACGACCGTGTCGGGCGCCTGGTGGGCGGGCAGCCTGCCGGCCAGCGCGGCCTTCACCGCGTCGGCGTCCAGGGAGGTGTTCGATCGCGGCACCACCGCGACGAGGATCTTCTGCTCGACCGCGTCCTGCCCCTCCGGGTGGGCGGGGACGCCGACGACGCCGGCCTCGGCGACGCCGTCGACCTCGATCGCCGCCTCCTCGATCTGGACGGGCTGGGACCACTGGCCGCCTTTCAGGATGGAGTCCTCCCGGCGGCCCAGCACGTACACGAAGCCGTCCTCGTCCATCCGGCCCAGGTCGCCGCCGACGTACCAGCCGTCGCGCAGCACCTCGGCGGTCTTGTCCGGCTGCTTGTCGTAGCCGGCCATGACGTTGGGCCCGTTGAGGTTGATCTCGCCGACCTCGCCGACGACCCGGGCGCCGGACGGGTCGGTGACCCGCACCGCGCACGACATCCGCGCCCGGCCGACCGAGGAGATGTCCTGGCTGCCGTCGTCATGGCGCCCGAAGCAGGTGTAGGGGGCCTCGGTCTGCCCGTAGTAGCTGTAGATGGCCGAGCCGGGCACCCGCTTCATGATGCGCTCGCGCAGGGCGGGCAGCAGCGGCTCGCCGCCCAGCACGATCGCCTTGAGGGACGACAGGTCGACGCCCTCGTGCTCGTCGGAGCCGAGCAGCGCGGAGAAGAAGCTGGGGATCAGGCTGACGTGGGTGACCTTCTCCCTCGGGACGACCTTGAGGAAGTTGGACGGCCCCCAGTCCTGCTCCAGCACCAGCGTCATCCCCGCGTAGAAGGCCGGGCCGACGAGGGCGGGGAAGCCGATGCCCCAGATGATGGCGCCGGTGCCCATCACCGAGTCCTGGTCGCGGTCGACGTCCAGCCAGATCTGGGCGCTGGCCAGCGAACTGGCGTGGGTGTGCATGACGGCCTTGGGCAGGCCCGTGGTTCCGGAGGTGTAGTAGAGGGCGCACAGGTCGTCGCCGTACCCGCCGAGCGGCGGCTCGGCTTCGCTCGCCGTTTCCGCCAGTGCGTCGAGGTCGACCGAGCTCTCGGCGGGGCCGCCCACCCGCAGCCACAGCTTGACGCCCGGCAACTCCGGCCGGATCTCCTCGATCAGCTTCTCGACGGTGGCGTCGTACACGAACGCGGTGCACTCGGAGTGCTCCACGACCTGCCGCAGCGTGTCGGCGGGCCAGTACGGGTTGAGCGCGGCCACCACCGAGCCGATCTTCATCTGGGCGAGGTAGACCTCGGCGACGTGCAGCGTCTCGTTCATGAGGGAGGCCACGCGGGTGCCGGGCTCGACGCCCGCCGCCAGGAGCGCGTGCGCGACCCGGTTGACCTTCCGGTTGAGCTGGTCGTAGGTGAAGCTCTGCTCGCCGCAGTAGGTGAGCGCCGTCCGGTCGGGGGCGCGAAGCGCGTTCGCGGTCAGGATCGCGTGGGCGTAGTTGCTGTAGGGGGAGTTCACTCGCGCCATGGCTCGTCTCCTTGCCGGGTGGTCACAAGGGGCCGTGTGTGGGGGTGAGGGGGTCTAGGTGCGGCTTGCGTAGAGGACGAAGGGGTTTCCCGCGGGGTCGCGCAACACGGCCCGCACCTCGTGGGGGCCTTCCTCCGGGCCGCGGACGAGCCTGGCGCCCGCCGCGGTGAGCTTGTCCGCCATGGCCGCGACGTCGTCCACCTTGAACGACACGGCGGGTTCGCCCCCGGTGACGTCCTCTTCAGGGCCGGCTATGGCGAAGGTGGTGCCGCCTCCGTCCAGTGCCGCGAACCGGCTTCCGTCCTGGAACTTCACGGCCAGCCCCAGGGCGTCGCGGTAGAAGCGGACCGCTTCTTCCACGTCCCTGGCGCCGTAGAGGACATTGCCGATCCGGGTCATGACGCGGGCCTCCAGTGGGGGATCGGGCCGAAGCCTTCGAGCTCGCCGAAGTGCACTTCCACCGGCATCCCGATCCGTACGGACTCGGGCGGGCAGCCGGTGACGTCCCCGAAGACCCGGGCCCCCTCGGGCAGGTCGATCCACGCGACGACGTAGGGCGGGTCGAAGCCGGGGAGGAACGAGCGGTGCACGACGCTGAAGGTGTGCACGGTCCCGCGCCCGCCCACCGTCGCGTACGGCAGGTCGGCGGCGCCGCAGTAGGGGCACCGGGGCTCGGGGAAGTGCACGTACCGCGCGCATCCGGCGCAGTGCTGGAGCGCCAGCTCACCGCGCCCGCAGGCGGCCCAGTAGGGCTCGGTGCGCGGGTTCGGCGCTGGTACGGGGCGCGGCTGGTCCATCGCGAGCCAACCTAGCGCACGCTTGGTTGACGGACAATACCCCGCTCCGCGGCCGCGCGGCCACCTCAGGACGGCAGCAGGCCGGCCAGGGCGTCGCGGGACAGGCGGTCGGCGCGGCGGGTCGTCTCCGGCAGCCTGAACTCCGGGCTCAGCGCCAGCGCGACCCGGCACGCCTCGTCCAGCCCGATGCGGTGGCCCACGGACACGAACACCGGCTTGACGCCCTGCCGCGTGCGCAGCACCCGCCCGACCACCTCGCCGCCGTCGCGCAGCGGCCCGGCCGAGCCCCGCTCCTCGCCGGGCGGGTCGTACGCGCCCACGAACGGCCTCTTGGCGATCCCGAGCGACGGCAGCCCGGTCAGCACCCCCAGGTGGCACGCCAGGCCGAAGCGGCGCGGATGGGCCAGCCCGTAGCCGTCGCACACCAGCAGGTCCGGCACGGTGTTCAGCCGCCGCAGCGCCTCGACCAGCGCGGGCAGCTCGCGGAAGGCGAAGAGGCCGGGCACGTACGGGAACGCCGCCGTGCCGGTGACGACCGACTCCTCCACGACCTCCAGGGAGCCGGCGTCCAGGACCACGACGGCGGCGGCCAGGCGGGCGGCCGTCCCGTCGTCGCGGCCGTCGCCCGCGTAGGAGACGTCCAGCCCGGCGACGGTGCGCGGGGAGACGGGGGCGGGGTCGTCCAGGTCGAGCAGGGGACGGAGCCGGTCCTGGATCGCCCGGGCCTCCTCGGGGGTGCCGGGCCACGGATGCAGGTCGCGTACCTCCATGCAGGGAACGCTACCGTTCCGCCCCCGGACAGACTCCCAAGCAAGTGCTAGATTGCGTGATGTGGCGATCGATCTTGCCGAACTGGCCGGACCCGGGCACACCGCGCTGCTGGTGATGGAGATGCAGCGCGGCGTCGTCGGGGACCTCGCCAAGTTCCCCGAGCTGGTGAAGACCTGCGCGGAGCGCGGAGTGGTCGGCAACGCCGCGCGCGCCGCCTCCGCCGCCCGCGCCGCGGGTGTACGCGTCGTGCAGTGCACCGCCGCGTTCCGCGCCGACCGGGCGGGCAGCCATACCGACAACGCCCCGTTCATCAAGGGGCTGCTCCGCGACCCAGGGCACATGCTGGAGGGCACCGGCGCCGTCGAGGTCCTCCCCGAACTGGACGACCCCGCCGACCTGGAGGCCCGCCGCTACCACGGCTTCTCCCCGTTCACCGGGACGTCCCTGGACCAGACCCTGCGCTCGCTGGGAGCGCGCACCGTCGTGGTCATGGGGCTCTCCCTCAACCTCGGCATACCCGGGCTGTGCCTGGAGGCCGTGAACCTGGGCTACCGGGTCGTCGTGCTGACCGACGCGGTGGCGGGCATGCCCGCCGAGTACGGGGACGCGGTCATGGCGAACACCATCAGCCTGCTGGCGGCCCGGGTGACGACCGACGACCTCATCGCGGCATGGAGGACCTGATGGAAGGGACCGCCCTGGCGGGACGCACCGCCGTGGTCACCGGCGGCGCGGGCGGCATCGGACGCGCCATATGCGCAGACCTGGCCGCGCTCGGAGCGCGCGTGGTCGTGGCCGACCTCGACCTGCCCGCCGCTCAGGAGACGGCCAAATCCCTCAGCGGCGACTGCGCCGCCCTCAGGGTCGACCTGGGGGACCCCGCCGACATCGACCGTTTCGCGGCCGAGACGGGTTCCGCCGACATCCTGGTGCACAACGCCGGCGTCAGCATCGTCGGGCCGTTCGTGGAGAGCGACCCCGACCACTGGGACCTCATGTGGCGGATCAACCTCCGCGCCCCGATGCTGCTGACCCGGGCCCTCCTCCCCGCCATGACCGAGCGCGGCTGGGGGCGCCTGGTGTTCATCTCCTCCGACGGCGCGCGCGCCGGGTCGGGCGGCGAGGGCGCCTACTCGGCCACCAAGTCGGGGCTGTTCGGGTTCGCCAAGACCCTCGCCCGCGAGGCGGCGCGCGGCGGCGTCACCAGCAACGTCGTCTGCCCCGGCCCCACCGACACCCCGATGGTCCGGACGGTGTCCGACCAGCACCCCGGCCTGCTCGACAAGCTCGCCAAGCAGATCCCGCTGCGCCGCATAGGCCGCCCGGACGACATCGCCGGACTCGTCGCCTTCCTCTGCACCGACCGCGCCGAGTACATCACCGGCCAGACCATCTCGGTCAGCGGCGGCATCACGATGCATTGAGGGGATCAGGGCGTGAGCGCGCCGTAGGCGGCCTCCAGCACTCCGTAGGCGCGCAGGTCGCCGGACAGTTGGTCGCCCATCAGGTTGGGGAGGTAGGCCACGGCCAGGTCCGCCTCGATGTCGCCCAGGCCGATGGAGCCGCCCGCACCCGTGTGGCCGAACGCCGACTCCCGTCCCGCCGCGGGGACGAAGAACGTCATCGCCGGACGCATGTAGCCCAGGCCGAAGGCGCTGTCCACCAGCATCGTGCGGTCGGGGCCGCTCACCCTGGGCTTGATGGCCTCGTGCAGCGTTTCGGGCCTGAGAATCCGTTCCGCCACGAGGTCACGGTAGAAACCGGCCAGCGCCGGAGCGGTGGTGAGCATCCCCGCCGCAGGCCAGCCCGCCCGCAGCACCACGGGGTTGTTGTAACCGCCCTTCCCAGGGTGGGGGTTGTTGATGGCGCGGTTGAAGCCGCTGCCGGGGTCGGTGTAGGCGTTGGCCAGGCGGCTGAGGATGTTGTCGTCCCCGCTTGGCGCGCCCGGGGTCGTGCCGCCGCCCGCGGGTGCGTCGCTGGACGCGGTGGGGCGCCGGGCGGTCAGCTTGGCGGCGCGCTCGATGACGTCGTCGGGGGAGCCGATCCACAGGTCGCGGTCCCCGGCGAACTCGTCGCGGACGAACTCGCCGACGGTGCGGTTCCCCGGCGACAGCCTGCGCACGATCTCCCCGGCCAGCCACCCGTACGTCAGCGCGTGGTAGCCGTGCCCCTCACCGGGCGTCCACTCCGGCTCCTGCCCCGCCAGCTCGGCGGCCCGCGCCGGGGCGTCCGCGGCCTCCTCGGCGGAGACGGAACGGGCGAACGCGGGCAGCCCCGCCTGGTGCGACAGCAGATGCGCGGCCGTCGTTCCCTCCTTGCCGCGCGCGCCGTACTCCGGCCACCAGTCGGTCACCGGCCCGTCCACGTCGTAGGCGCCCCGCTCGGCCAGCAGCAGCGCGGCCGTCGCCGTCAGCGCCTTGGTGCAGGAGAAGGCGAAGCAGGGGGTGCCAGCCTCCCAGGCTCGGCCCGTGCGGCGGTCGGCGACACCGCCCCACAGGTCCACGACCTTGCGGCCGCCCGCGTACACCGCCACGGCGGCCCCGAGCTCGCGCCCCTCGGCGAAGTTCCGCTCGAAGACGTCCCGCACGCCGGAGAAGGCCGGATCGCACGTGCCCTCGACAGTCGTCATTTGCGGTCCTCTCACTGGAAGGTCTGAAACCGAATGATGCTCGATGAATCCGATAACTGGGGACGGTGGGGTCACGACGACGAGCGGGGCGCCCTCAACCTGCTCACCCCCGAGGTCGTCGCGGCCGCCGCCGGGTGCGTCCGCGAGGGGCGCGTGCTGGAGCTGTCCCTGCCCATCCGCGGGGCCACCTCCTCACCCGCCCCCACGACCGTCCCGCACCTGCGGGGGCGGCCGCTGCCGCAGCACTTCATGTCGGTGGACGGAGGAGACTACGCCGCCGGTACCAGGGCCGTGGGCGCGGGCCTGAAAATGGCGGACGACGCCCTGGTCGTGACACCGCACGGCACCACCACCCACATGGACGCCCTGTGCCACATGTGGTCGGGGGACCGCCTCTACAACGGCCACTCCGCCGACAGGGTCCGATCGTACGGCGCAGGACGCTGCGGCATCGACAAGGCCGGACCCGTCGTCGCCAGGGGAGTCCTGTTCGACATACCGCGGCTCAAGGGCGTCCCCCACCTCGCCGTGGACGACCGCATCGGCCCCGACGAACTCCAGGCATGCCTGGACGAGGCAGGGGTCGAACTGCGTCCGGGGGACGTGGCAGTGGTCCGCACGGGGTGGCCGCTCGTCTGGCAGAGCGAGGGGCCGGAGGGGTACTGGGCGGGCCAGCCCGGCCTGTCGGCGGACGGCGGGCGCTGGCTCGCCGCCCGCGACGTGTGCGTGGTCGCCGCCGACAACGCCGCGATCGGCGGCCTCAACGCGCGGCAGCTCGCCGACGAGGACCTCGCCGACGACCTCCACATGATCCTCCTGTGGCGGCACGGCGTGTACCTCGCCGAGATGCTCTGGCTGGAGGAACTGGCGGAGGCCGGCCGGGCCGAGTTCCTGTTCGTCGCGGCGCCGCTGCGCATCGAGGGCGGCACGGCCAGCCCCATCAACCCGATCGCCGTCCTGTGAGCGGAGCACCCTCGTACAGGGGGAGGGGCCCCGGCGACGGCCGGGGCCCCTCCCGCGTCCCTGCCGGCGGCTACGAGCCGGGATAGGCGCCGCCTCCGTACTGCTCGTCCAGGGCGTCGTAGTCGGGGATGTAGCCCTTCTTCGGGATCGACCCGGCGAACTCGACATCGCGCGGCTTCTTGTACGAGGCGATCTCCCCGCGCACATGCTCGACGATCTGCTCGGCGGTCGCCTCCGCGCCCTCCGCCAGGACGACGATCGCCTTGGGCGACTGGCCGAAGCGGTCGTCGGGCACGCCGATCACGGCCGCGTCGGCGACCGCCGGATGCGACTTCAGGGCGCGCTCGACCTCGGCCGGGTAGATGTTCTCGTTGGCCGACTTGATCATGCGCAGCCGGGGCCCGATGAAGGTGAGCGTGCCGTCCGGCTCGCGCCGCCCCAGGTCGCCGGTGTGGTGCCAGCCCCCGGCGGCCCGGGCCGCGTTCAGCTCGGGACGGTTCCAGTAGCCGGAGAAGACGCTCTGTCCGCGCGCGCAGATCTCCCCGACCTCGCCCGCCGGGACCTCCTCGCCGTCGGCGTCCAGCAGCCGCACGTGGACCAGCGGGGAACTGCGCCCGGCGAAGCCCGCGCCGCCCATGCCCAGGCCGAGGAAGGTCAGCATGCCGCCGACCTCGGTCTGGCCGTAGCCGCCCATCGTGGACGCGCACCACGGGCTGTCGTCCACCGTGATCATCTCGTCCCACTCGGGGGAGTGCGCCACGAAGCGCAGCGAGGACAGGTCGTAGGCGCGGTCCTTGTTCGCCTCCACCAGCCCGTCGATCATCGGGCCGAACAGGAACGCCTGCGTGCACCGCTCGGCCTCGATCAGCCGGCAGACCTCGACCGGCTCGTAGGCGGGGGTGAACACCAGCTTCCCGCCGATCTGGAAGGTCGCCAGCGTGAACATCATCGTCCCGACGTGGAACAGCGGGCCGCAGGCCAGGAACGTGAAGCCGTCCTCCATCTGGCGGATGTGCAGCAGCGCCATGCTGTGCGCGATCAGCGCGGAGTGGCTCAGCAGCGCCGCGTTGGGACGCCCGTCGAACGCGGCCGTGTAGAGGGCGAGGACGGGGGCCTCGGCGTCGACCTCGGTCGCCGTCACGGGTGCGGGCTGCGCGGCGCTCACGTACGACTCGTACTCGTCGCCCGACTTCACCCAGCGGGCGTCCAGGGACACCTGCCCCCTGGTCTCATGGGCGCCACGCGCCTTCTCCACGGCCTCGGACTCGTCCCACACCACGACCGCGGGCGCGAGGTCGTCCAGGACGTGGGCGAGCTCGTCGGCGCTCTGCCGCCAGTTGGCCGGGCAGAAGACGGCGCCGAGCCGGCCGCAGGCCAGCAGCAGTTCCAGGACGCGGAAGGAGTTCTGGCCGAGCCACAGCACGCGCTCGCCGGCGCGGACCCCGTCGCCCGCCAGCGCGCCCGCCAGGCGGTCCACCCGCTCGTCGAGCTCGGGATAGGTCAGCCGGACCGGGCCGTCGACGACGGCGGTGCCCAGCGGGCGGCCGCGGCGGTGCTCGCTCAGCACGTCCCCGAGTGTGAGCCGGTGTACGACGGACATCGCGCCTCCTGGTCGAACAGGTGCCGGAAACAGGTGCCGGACGTGGGCCGGGGCTAGCGGAAGGCGGGCATGACCTCGGCGGCGAAGAACCTCAGGACCTTCTTCATGTCCTCGAGGGGGAGCTCGCGGGTGCTGCCGAAGTCGCACATGAGGTTGTCGAACCCCATCTCCTGGATCATCTTGATCTGGCCGACGACCCGTTCGGGGTCGCCGATGACCTCCAGCTGGTTCCAGCGGAACTCGTTGTCCACCGACCCGCCCTTGAGGTAGCGGTCCTGGTAGAACTCGAAGCCCTTGGCGGCCTGGCCGGTGCTGGGGTCGATGGGGGCGCTGCGCACGTTGAAGATCCGGGACCGGTCGAAGCTCGCCTCGAACCGGGCCTGGTCCTCGCGGGCCTGCTCCTGCGTCGGGGCCACGTACACCGACCGGCTCGCGACCAGTTCGACGCCGGCGGTGTCGATGCCGGCGGCGGCGGCGGTGGCGTGCCAGGTCTCCGCCGCCTTGGCGATCTTCTTGAACGGGGCTGCCGGGTCGGCGAGGATCGGCAGGCCGCGCGCCGCGTACATCTCCACCGTCTCGGGGCTCACCGCCGCCACGTGCAGCGGCGGGTGCGGGCGCTGCACGGGACCGGGCGTCAGCGTCAGCGGGTGGTGGGTCTCGTAGAAGCGGCCCTTGTACTCGAAGTCGTCCTTGGTCCACAGGCCGATCAGCATGTCCAGCGACTCGTTGAACCGGTCGCGGGCCTCCGACAGGTCCAGGCCGAAGTTCTCGAACTCGATGCTCTGGTAGCCGCGCCCCACGCCCATCGACAGCCGCCCGCCCGACAGCAGATCGACCATCGCGGCCTCCTCGGCCACGTGGACGGGGTTGTGCAGGGGCAGCACGACGATGCCGGTGCCCAGCCGCAGCCGCTCGGTACGGGCCGCCAGATGCGAGAGCATGGTGAAGATGTTGGGCACCGTGCCGTAGTCCCGGAAGTGGTGCTCGGCGACCCACACCCCGTCGAAGCCGAGTTCCTCGAGCAGTTCGACGATCTCGATCTGGTAGTCGTACACCTCCCTCGCGGTATGCCCCGCGAACTGGTGGAACAGGTGGAAGGTCGAGAACTTCATCGGGCGGTCAGCCACGTGTACGGCTCCTTCGTCGCCGGGCCTGGCGGGGAGGCGCGGGCGGGAGGGGACTCCGCCGCCGCGCCGGTGCCGCCATGACCCATCATTACGTACCAAGCGCTCGCTTGGGAAGCCTAACAGGTCATCCGCTCCCGCCGCGGCGCCCCGCGCTGGCTAGGGTCGGAGGTGTTGACCTCCTCCCCCTCGTGAATGAACGAGGGGGATTCCAACCCGTGGCCTCAGGAGAGGGGGACAGGTTGGGGTTCGCGGTTCGTCCGCCCCGGCGACCCGGAGCGTCCCCGCGCAGCAACGGCCGGTCCGGCCGCCGTACCCATGAGTATGAGTGTGGTCTCGTGGGCGATGTCGCGTGCCGCGTTCACATCGGCGTTGCAGGCGAAACCGCAGGACCGGCACCGGAAACGCGCTTGGCTCTCACGCGCCTCCGGGTCCCTGATCCTGCACGCCGAGCAACGCTGCGAGGTGCCCGCGGGATCGATCCTGTACACGCGGCTGGGCGCCTTATGCTCCAGCCGCTCGACCAGCATCCCCCAACCGCCGGCCAGGATGCCCCGGTTCAGCCCCGCCTTGGCGGCCACATTGCGCCCCGGCCGCTCGGTGGTGCCTTTGGCCGAGCGGGTCATGCCTGCGATGTTGAGGTCCTCGACACCGATCACGTCGAACTGGCGGGCCAGCATCGTGGAGGTCTGTTCCACCCAGTTTTTGCGGCGATTGCTCTGGCGGGCCTGGAACCGGGCGAGCGCGGCCTTGAGCCTGGCGCGGCGGCCGGAGCCGCGTTTGGCACGGCCCAGCTAGCGGGCCAGCAGTCGCAGGCGTCGCTTCTCCCCGGAGGTGAGGCCGGGGACGTGCAGCAGGTCCCCGGTCGAGAGGGCGGCGCTGACGGTGACGCCGCGGTCCACCCCGACCACGGTCCCGTCGCCGGGCCCGGGGACCGGGTCGGGGATGTACGCGAACGCCACATGCCAGCGCCCGACCCGATCACGAGTCACCCGATAGGACTTCACGCCTTCGGGTACCGGTCGCGACAGGCGGAACCTGACCCATCCGCACTTGGGCACCAGCACCGCCCCCCACTTGCGCGACAACCGCTTGACCTGGTGGGGTTTGAGGCCGACCTGCCGGAAGCCTTCATGCACGCCTTGCTTGCGCCAGGTGGGGCGCTTGTGCGTCCCGGCGAAGAAGTTGCTCAACGCCTGCGCGAAGTCACGCACGGCCTGCTGCTGCACGGTGTGGGACCCGGCCCGCAACCAGTCGAACTCGGCACGGGCCTCGGTCAGCTGCCGGGACTGGGCGTTGCAGCCGGGCGCCCCGCCCCGGTGCCGGGACCAGAAGCCGTGCTGCTCCACGGCCAGGTTCCACACGTACCGGGCGTGCGCGCAATGCGAGACCAAGGCTTGCTCCTGCTCTCGCGTGGGGTCCAGGCGGTAGCGCGGTACGAGGCGAGCCTAGCGTGCACGCTCGAACACATGGGCGAAAATGTGCTGGATGGTGCCTGGTCAACCGGTATCCGCCCCGGGGGCGAGTCTCCTTTGCCTGCCCTGCTTCGCAGGGGTCCGATTCGTCCCCGGCCTCAAATCAAGGCCGGGGTCTCCTCGGAGGTCCTTTGATGAAGAGGCTCCTGATCGTCCACCACACGCCGTCGCCGACGCTGCAGGCCATGTACGAGGCGGTGCGCGCCGGCGCCACCACCGACGAGATCGAGGGCGTCGAGGTGGTGGCGCGCCCGGCCCTGACCGCCTCGGCCGTGGACGTCCTGGAGGCCGACGGCTACCTGCTGGGCACCCCGGTCAACCTCGGCTACCTCTCCGGGGCCCTCAAGCACTTCTTCGACCTGGTGTACTACCCGTGCCTGGAGGAGACGGTGCGCCGCCCCTTCGGCGCCTACCTGCACGGCAACAGCGACGCCGCCGGAGCCCTGCGCGCGCTGGAGTCGATCACGACCGGGCTGAAGTGGCGCGCCGTGCGCCCGCCCGTGGTGGTGACCGGCGAGCCAGGCAAGGCCGGCCTGGAGGAGTGCTGGGAACTCGGCGCGACCGTGGCCGCCGAGCTCGGCACCGTCTGATCCGCGCGCCCTGATCCGCACGTCCCTGACCCGCACGGACGCTACCGTGATCCCCATGAGCGGATTCCGGCATGTGGTGATGTTCGCGTGGGCCGAGGGGACGACCACGTCCCAGCAGGAGGAGGTCCGGACCAGGCTGGCCGAGCTGCCCGCCGTGATCCCCGAGGTGGGCTCGCTCAGCCTGGGCGCCGACGCCGGAGTCAACGCGGGCAACTTCGACTTCGTGGTGGTCGGCGACTTCGCCGACCGCGACGCCTACATCGCCTACCGCGACCACCCGGCCCACCGCGCCGTCGTGGACGGCTACATCAAGCCGATCCTCGACCGCCGCGCCGCCGTCCAGTACGAGATGTGACGTGGGCCGCCGGGGCCGCCCGGGCCCGCCGGGCTCAGCGCGCCCCGGCGGCGCGCAGCAGCGCGGCGATCTCCCGGTGCCCCTTGTCCAGCGCGTGCCGGAGCGGCGAGACGCCCTCCCCGTCGGCCAGGTTCACATCGGCGCCCGCCTCGATCAGCAGCCCCACGATCTCCCGGAACGGCCGGGAGCCGTCGCCCATCACGATCGCCTCCAGCAGGCCCGTCCAGCCCAGCCGGCTGACGTGGTCGACCTCGATCCCCGCCGCCAGCACCTCCCGCACGTAGCCGGCGTGGCCGCGCCCGCAGGCGGGGATGAGCGCCACCGCGCCGTCCCGGTCGCTGAGGGTCAGGTCAGGGCGGGCCGGGAGCAGCGCCCGGAGCATCGCGGTGTTCCCCGTCCGCCCGGTCACCAGGAACGGGGTGTCGCGCTGGTGGTCGCGCGCGTCGGGATCGGCGCCCGCCCGCACCAGGACCTCGGCGGCCTCGACATGGCCGGCCGCCGCGGCCAGCAGCAGCGCCGTCCGGCCGCGGCTGTCGCGGGCCTCCGGGGCCGCGCCGCCCTGCAGCGCGTCCCGCACCCCGGCGGCGTCGCCCCTGGCGGCCGCCGTCAGCAGTTCCTCGTCGTTCACGGGCTCGGTCACGGGCTCCTCTTCCTGCGCCGGGGCCGGCCGCGCCGGACCCGTGTTGATCATCATTGCGGGAAGGGCGGGGCGCCGTCCCGAAGATCGTCCAACCGGGGATACCTGGACGCGGGCGAGTGAAACCGAGCAAGCGCTTGTGAAGAGCCGGGGCGGCGGGTTAGGTTCGCCTGCGACGGCACCGCCGGGGGACGTCCCCCTCGTCCCCCGGTCTGCCAATCCAGGGCGCCGCTCGCCGGGGACGGATCGCGCCCCGTCTCCGGCGGGCGGCATCGCCCCGGACCGGCCGCCCGGAGCGGCGGCCCGGAAAGTGACGGAGGACGCGTGATCGGAGGCCACGGCCCCGCGGCCCGGCAGGGCTTCTCGGGCAAGGCGGCGGTCGCGGGCGTCGGGATGACCGCCCTGTCGCGCGCCTCCGGCCGCACGGAACTGGAACTCGCCCTGGAGGCGTCCCAGGCCGCCCTCGCCGACGCCGCCGAGACCCTCGGCGAGGCCGTGCGCCCGGACGCGATCCTCAGCTACCACCTCAACGACTCGGCGCCCGTCCTCTACCTGGCCCGCGCCCTGCGCCTGCACGAGATCGGCTGGCACAACGAGATCTACGGCGGCGGCACGCAGAGCGCCTCGATCCTCGCCGACGCCGCCATGCTCATCGACACCGGGCTGGCCGGGACGGTCCTGGTCTACCGGGCCCTCAACGGGCGCTCCGGGAAGCGCATGAACGCCCTTGGACTGAAACTGGGCGAGGGGACCGAGGAGCAGTTCACGCACCCCTACGGCATGGCCGGACCCGTCCACCAGTTCGCCCTGGCCGGACAGCGCTACCTCTACGACACGGGCCTGGCCGAGCGCCACACCTACGCCGTCGTCGCCCAGTCCAGGGAACACGCCGCCGGCAACCCGAGGGCACTGCGGCGCCAGAGGATCGACATCTTCGAGTACCTGGACGACCCCATGGTGGCCTCGCCCCTGCGCCGTCTCGACTGCTGCCAGGAGACGGACGGCGCGTGCGCCCTCGTCGTCACCAAGGCCGACCGGGCCCCGGCCGCGCCCAGGATCCACGCGGTCGTACGAGGCGGAGGCCCGGGCGCCTCCACCATGGACAAGGCCGACGACGTCACCCGGATTTTCTCGTCCTACCTCGCGGCGCCCCTCTACGCGGCTGCGGGGATGAAGCCCGAGCATGTCGACGTGGCCCTGCTGTACGACGCCTACAGCTGGCTCGTACCGCGCCAGCTCGAGGACTTCGGCCTGGTCGCACGGGCCGACCTGGGCGCCGTGCTGGAGACCGGCGAACTCTCCTGGAAGGGACGCGTTCCCGTGAACCCCCACGGAGGGCTGCTCTCAGAGGGCTACGTGCACGGCCTCAACAACGTGGCGGAGGCCGTGCGCCAGCTTCGCGGCACGGGCACCAGCCAGGTCGGCGCCGCCTCCGTGGCCCTGTGCACCGGCTTCGGCGGCGGCTACGGCAGCGCCGCCATCCTCACCGCACCGTAAGGCCGCGGCACGTCCCGTGCGGTGCCCGAGACGTGCCGTGCCGTGATGTGCCGTGCCCTGGCGGGCCGTGTTCCGGCTTGTCGTGCCCTGGTGCTCGCCGCGCCCGGCGGCGGTCACCCCAGTGACCGCGCCCTCAGGATCAGGTCGCGGATCTCCTGAGGCGTCGGTGCCTCGATCAGCCGCGGTCCGTCGCGCAGCGGGACCATCGCCCACCATGACCCGGTCGCCTCGCCGTACCACACGCGCACGCCGGGGAACTGGCCCTGGAGGCTGCGGACGGTGGCCGCCCGCAGCTGCGCCGGTGTCGGTTCCTCGTGACCGGCGGTGCCCCGTTGCCCCGTCATGTCGCCTCCCCCCTCCATCTCACCCGTAACAGCGCCCGGTCCGCCCGGAACATCACCACGATTTGTCAAATTGTGACGAAAAACACCGCGGCTTCCTTCGCGTGCCGGGCGGCCGCGGTCCCAGCGCTACCACCATGCCGCCATGGGCGCGCTCGTGCCCGATGTTCTCGCGTCCGGGCATGGCCGGAGTCATGGGGTGAGCACGTTCCGGAGGCGGCGCGGCCGGTGCGCCCCGGCCGCCAGGGGGCGGTGGCTCAGGCGGTACGGCACCTCGCGGTCGTTGGAAGCGGTCCTCGCGCACGAGCAGGTCGGCGCCGCGGGAACGCTCCATGAGAGTGCCGGCCCGGACGGTGTCGCCGGAGCGATCCGGCGTCCGGATGCGCGTCCGGGCGCGCGTCCGGCCAGTGTCGGACACCGCCCGCAGCGCGCCGCCGGTGTGGTCGCAGCGGCCGCTGTTGCCGGACGCGTCCCCGGTGCCGAGGAAGGCGGCCTCCATGCCCCGCGCCCGTCAGTGCGTGTTGATCCCGTCGAACATGACCTTGAGATAGTGCTCGGCCAGGCCCTGGGGGTTGAGCCGGCCGCCGGGCTTGAACCAGCGCACCGCCACCCAGACGGTGTCGCGGATCATCCGGTAGGTGAGCTTGGGATCGATGTCGGGGCGGAACACGTCCTGCTCCTGACCGGCCTTGATGGTGCTCACCCACATCTTCTCCACCTCGTCCTCGGCCCTGGTGAGGTAGGCGAAGCGCTCCATGTCCTTGAGGTAGTTCCAGTCGTTCTGCATCACCGTGATCGCCGCGCGGTGCGGCTCCAGCGTGCCGAAGGCGATGCGGACCAGGCCCGCGATGGTCTCCCGGGGCTCCTTGCCCTCGTCGATGACCGCGCGGTACGCCGACATGATCTCCTCGAAGAAGCCGGAGAGGATCTCGTCGACGATCGACTCCTTGGAGTCGAAGTGGTGGTAGAGGCTGCCGGACAGGATCCCCGCCTCGTCGGCGATGTTGCGGACCGTGGTGGCTTGGAACCCCTTCTCGGCGAAGAGTTCGGCCGCGAGCCTGACCAGGTGCTCCCGTCGCTCCGAGGCCAGGCCGGGCGAGCCCTTGCCGCGGCGCCGGGCACCCCCCTCACCGCCGGTACGGGCTTTGGGTCCTCCGGAATTGGTGCTCGTGGTCGTCACCCTCTCATTATGCCGTGCACGCACAACCGCTTGCTCAGGTTGCGTGTCAACACCAGGTTACGACGGGTAGCAAGCGCTTGGTGTAAATCCGGGGAACCGGCGCGCCCGCCGCGGTCACGGCCGCCGCTCGCCGGACGGCGGAGGCGCGTCCGGCGGAGGCGGCGGAGCGCCGGGCGGCCCCGGGGGAGTGCCGGGTGGCGGTGGGGGCGTGCTGGGCGGGAGTTCGACTCCGGCCTCGCCGCCGGCCTCGGCGGCCTCCGCCAGGCGGTCGCGCAGGCTCCGGACCAGCGCGTCGCTCTGCTCGGTGAGCCGTTCGATCGCCGGAAGCGCCAGATCGTCGCGGACGGTGTCGGCGAGCAGGTCGTCGTACTCCTGCGCGCGGGCCGACAGCGCCTCCAGCCGGCGCTGGGCGACCAGGGCCTCGTCCGCCGCCCGCACCCGCTCGGCGTACCGCTCCAGGGCCTCGACCCGGCGCGTGACCGCCCGCACCGAGAGGTCGAGCTTCTCCCGGAACGGCCGCAGCGCCGCCTCCACCTCCGGGAGCGCGGGCGAGGCGGCCGCGCGCTGCTCGGCGCGCAGGCCGGACTGGCGGGCCAGCACCTGCGCGATCTCCCACTCCTGGCGGGGCAGCGTGACGGCGTTGTCGACCGTGTCGAGCAGGCCCTCCCGGTTGACCCGCGAGTCGCGCACGGTGTCGACCGCCGCCTGCACGCGGGCCAGCAGCGCGCGGCCGTCGTCGTCGAAGTCCTGCGGGGTGAGGTAGCGGTCGCGGCGCCGGGACAGCTCGCGGGCGCGCTGCAGGTCCAGCGACACCGACGGCGAGCCGATCGCGACCAGCACCGCCATCATCGCCATCCCCAGCAGCCACAGCGACCCCAGCAGCGGCGCGCCCAGCACGCCGATGCCGAGCACGGTCAGCGGCGCCAGCCACACCAGCGGGCGGCGCCGCGCCACGATGGTGTCCAGTTCGGCGCGCAGGGCCGGATCGGCCACCGGGCGCAGCTCGCGCGCCCCCGACACGCCGTCGCCGGCGTCCGCGGACCCGATCCGGTGCCAGTACGTGCCGACATGGGTCTCGAACGCGAAGTCGGTGGGCGCGATCTCGATCTCGGTCGGCCCGGCGGGCAGCGGCCACGACCCGACCGGGTCGCCCCCGCCCGGGCCGGTGAAGCGCACCCACCAGCCGCCCTTGCCGTCCTCGCAGCGGTAGCGGCCCGGGGCGACGTCGATCCCCACGAAGTACGTCCCGATGCCCGGGATGGAGTTGCTCCAGGCACCACTGGTCACCGGCGACCTCCGATCAGGCCAGCGCCCCGACCTCTCCCGTCGGGTTCCGTCCCGTCCCGTCGTGTCAGTCCGTCGTGTCCCGTCGGCCTCCTCCGGCTCGATGCGCACCACGTTGAACGATCGGGAAACGCTAGGAGTTGCCGTACCCAGATCGGTCGGCGGGAAGTCACCGTGAATCCCGCCGATGCGCGGTGGAATACTCCTGCCGTGCGCGTATCCGACGACTCCCCCGACGATCCCCCGTGGGCGATGCAGCTGGTGGCACGGTCCGAGAAGGCCGCGCCGCCCGCGCACTCCGCGGTGTGCGCGGCCGCCGCGACGGCGGTCGTGAGACTGCTCACCGACCCCCGCGCGGCCGATCCGGAGGGGGAGTGGCACGAGCGCGTCCACCACTGGGAGTCGCACCGGATCCGGAAGGTGACGCGGCGGGCGCGGGGCGTGCGGTGGCCCGAGGCGCAGGCCCTGCCCGGCGTCACGGTGGACGAGGACGGCGCCGAGGTGCGCGCGTTCGTGCCGGGCCCGGTGACCGAGGTGCCGCCGGAACTGGCCAAGCTCCAGGTCGCCGGGCTCGACCTGGCCGACGACGAGGAGCCCAAGCCGCCGCCGGAGCCCCCGTACGCGGCGATCGCCCTCAACCCGGACGTGCCGATGACGACGGGCAAAGCCGCGGCCCAGTCCGGGCACGCCGCCCAGCTCCTGCTGCGGCAGGCGGACCCGGCGCGGGTCGCAGCGTGGATCGAGGGCGGGCTGCGGGTGCACATCGCCCGCGACGTCCCGTGGCGGCGCTGCGTGGAGCAGGCGACGGTGGCGGTGCGCGACGCCGGGTTCACCGAGGTGCCGCCCGGCACGATGACCGCCATCGGCTGGATCGTGACCGCCTGAGACACGTGGGCCGCGGCGGGCCGGGACGCTCTCCCGGCCCGCCGCGCCCCCACGGTGTCAGGGCAGTGTCACCGCGATCGGGTCGATGCCCGACTTACGGATCTGGGACGCCAGGCGTCCCGCGAACGGGTGCTGATCCGCCGGGAGGCCCCGCGGGTTGTCGATGACGTACTGCACCGCGTCCCCGGTGCGGCGCTCGCGCCACTGCGCGCCGACCGAACGGAGCAGCGCGGCCGTGCGGGCGGCGTCGGCGGCCTTGACCGAGACCCGGATGGGCGACTCGGCCTGGGGCAGCGCCCCGGCCCGCACGGCGGCGGCGCCGGACGGGGACGGGGCGGGCAGGCCGGTTCCGGCCACCCGCGGCGACGGGTCCGGGCCGATGATCGCGTTCACCAGCAGCTGCGCCGTCCCGTCGGTGAAGGCCCGGAAGTTGGGCTCACCGCCGAACAGCACCGAACGGCCCTTCCCGACCCTCTCGTCGACGACCGCGGCGGTGCCGCCCAGCTCGGACGCGCCCCGCTCGAACCCGGAGACGAACCAGTCGGGCGAGTTCACGGCCGGGTAGGAGACCGCGACCTTGGCCGGGTCGGACTGCCGCATGACCAGGTCGTAGGAGTAGAACTGCCAGGCCCTGGCGCCGACGTTCCGGGCCAGCGGGCTGCCGCCGTCCACCGCGACCCGGAACAGCGTGCCGGGGACGTCGGAGGACGGCTCGCTGAGCTGGGCGGTGGTCAGGCCGAGGCGCGCGGCCAGCTGCGTGCCGCCCTGCCAGCCGACGTACCGGCCGCCCTGCTGCGTCCACTTCTGGAGCGCGGCGCGCCCGCCGTCGCCGAGCTGGTCGTAGGCGGTCGCGGCCGGGCCGTTGGGCACCAGCAGCACCTCGACCCCGCCGAGCCGTCCCGCCGCCACGTCCGCCGGACTCAGCAGGGTGAACGGCAGCTTCCACTCGCGGTCGAGCTTGTGCCGCAGCCAGCCGGCCGACTGCCGCGCCGAGGACGACGTCGTCGACAGCTGCAGGACGCCGATCTTCGGGGCCTTGCCGGTGGGGCGCGCGGCCTTCTCGGCGGGCAGCGGCGGGACGGTGGAGGCGCGCGGCCGCAGTTCCGCGCCCGACGACCCGCCCGCGACGTTGCCCAGCAGCGGAAGGCTCCACGCCGTCACGTCGTAGAAGTAGGGGAACGGCGTGTAGGAGTCCTCGTTCAGCATGGCCTGGATCCAGTGCTTCTGGCCCTGGGCCATGGAGATCCAGTACGTGCCCGCCGGGAGCGTCGTCTTGGCCTCGGGCCGCCCGTAGGGCTTGAAGTCGGGAACGGCCAGGGGCTTGGACAGCCGCTGGACCTGAACGCCCATCCGCTGCAGCCGCCGCACGATGGTGCGCACCTCGTCGGCCTTGGCCCTGTCGTCGGCGCGCAGGAAGTAGTGCCGCACCTTGCGGTCGGGCACGGGACGGTCGATCTGGTTCGGCGGGTTGTAGACCTGGTTGGGCTCAAGCTGCCCCGCCCGGCCCTGCGCGTAGGCGTCGACGGCCATCTTGTGCCACTGCGTCAGGATGGTGGAGCGCCTGGCGGCGGCCGCCGACAGCGACACCCACTGCGTGAGGTACTGCTCCCGGAACCTGTCGGGGTACGGGCTGTCGCCGCCCTTCTCGAAGGTCATCCCGGCGGCGTGGAACGCGGTGGTCGGGACCGTGTCGCCGTACCCCTGGTAGAAGAGGTCGTAGACGTCGCGGTTGAAGAAGTCGATGCCCTGCCGCCGGAACTCGGCGATCATCGACGCGCCGTAGACGTCGTTGATCCACCCGACCGCCTCCTCGGGCGTCTCGTGGTAGATCGGGTCGGCGTTGGGCGGGAAGAAGTAGGAGTCGCCGCCCATCTCGTGGGCGTCGATGAACAGGACCGGCGGGTACTGGTTGAGCATCGCCAGCTTGCCGTCGGTCTCGGGCTGGGTGCGCGCGAACCAGTCGCGGTTCATGTCGAAGCCGTAGGCGTTCTGCCGGGTCTCCGCCTCGCGCCCGTCCGGGTTCTGCGTGGGCAGGACGACGACCAGGGCGTTGTTCAGCACGCCGGTCGCGGCGCAGTCGGTGCGGTCTCCGAGGTTGCGCAGCACCTGCAGGGCCGCGTCGGTGCCGCTGGGCTCGTCGCCGTGCACGTTGCCCGCGACCCACAGGATCGGCACGCCGCGTTCGGCGATCTTCTTGGCCAGCGCCTCGGGCGTGCGCGGGTCGCGCAGCAGCCCGGCCTCGGTGCGCACCCTGGCCAGGCCGGCCTTGGTCAGCAGCTCGGGCCGTCCGGCGATCGCGTACTTGAGGGGACGGCCCTGGCCGCTGGTGGCCAGGGTCCCGGAGATGACGCGCTCGCTCCTGGCGGCGACCGTCTCCAGGTACCGGTCGGACTCGGCGGCGGTGACCGCCCGTTCACCGAGCTCGATGCCGAGGACCTGCTCGGGGGAGGGGACCTTGCCGCGGTAGACGGGCTCGGTCTGGGTGGGGTCGCAGGCTCCGGGCGCCCCGGCCGGGGCGGCGGGCTGCGCCGCGGCCGTCGCCGCGAACGCGGCCGGAGCCGCCAGCGACGCGGTCAGCATCACCGACCACGCGATTTTTCGGGCTCTCATGTGCGGAAAGGGTGACAGCGGCCGAATCGTTCACCAAGGGCAAGTATTGCCAAGATCGTCCCAGCCGGTCGGGTGGGCGGGGGCGTTTGACAACAAACGTGCCAGTATTCGGTGGCGTCGGGGGTACCGCGGCCGGGCCCGGCATGATTCGGTGCGGGTGAAGACGTTGTTCGCCGCCCACCCCCGGAGGCCACGCATGCGCGCCGCGCTCACCAAGGACAACACCATGGTCGTCACCGAGGTGGCCGACCCGGTGCCGCAGGAGGGCCAGCTCCTGGTACGGACGCTGGCCTGCGGCATCTGCGGCTCCGACCTGCACGCCCTCCAGGACCCCGAGGCGTTCATGGACACCACCCGCCGCTCCGGCGGCACCCCCTACGACCCCCGCGACGGCCTGGTGTTCGGCCACGAGTTCGCCGGGGAGATCGTCGACCACGGCCCCGGCACGCAGCGCACCCTGCCCGCCGGAACCGTGGTGTGCGGGCCGCCGATCGGGTTCGGGCCGCAGGGCGCCGGGATCATCGGGTACGCCCCGATGTTCCCCGGCGGCTACGGCGAGTACATGATCCTCAACGAGGGCCTGACCTTCGCCGTCCCGGACGGGCTCGACCCCCGCGTCGCCGCGATCACCGAGCCGTTCTCGGTGGCGACCCGGGCGGTCGGCCGCAGCGGCATCGGCGCCGGGGACGTCGCGGTCGTCCTCGGCCTGGGGCCGATCGGGCTCGGCGTCGTCGCGGCGCTCAAAGCCCGCGGGCACGGCCCCGTGCTGGCCGTCGACTTCTCGCCGAAGCGGCGCGCGCTGGCCGAGGGACTGGGCGCCGACGAGCTGATCGACCCGGCGGCGGCCTCCCCTTACGACCGCTGGGCCGACCTCGGCGTGCCGACGGGGATCACCGACCGGATCGCCGCCGAGCTGCTCGGCACCCAGGTGCGCGAGGCGGTCATCTTCGAGTGCGTCGGCGTCCCGGGGGTGCTGGGCGCGGCCCTGGACGGCGCCCCCGCCGGGTCGACCATCATGCTCGTCGGGGTCTGCATGCAGACCGACCGGCTGGAACCGGGCGTGGCGGTGAGCAAGGAGCTGACCGTGCGCGGCACCTTCGGCGCGCTCCCGGCCGAGTACGGGGCCACCCTGGAGGACATCGCCTCCGGCCGGATCGACGCGGGCTCCATCATCACCGGCACGGTCGGCCTGGACGGGGTCGCCGGGGCGTTCGAGGAACTGGCGGTGCCCGAACGGCACGCCAAGATCGTCGTGGTGCCGTGAGCGGGCGCGCGGGCCGCTAGTCGTCCTTGCCCTGGTCCTGGTCCCGGTCGTCCTGCGCGTCGGGCGCCTTGGGCAGCGGGAGGGGAGCGGTGCCCTGCCGCGACGAGTCGCGCCGCTTGCGGGGGAGCGGCGTCTGCACGGTCTTCTTGGCCGCCTCGTCGCTCTTCGCGGCTCCTTCCCCTTCCCCTTCTCCCGGCTTGGCCGCGGGCGGCGGCTCGGGCAGCCGCTGCGGCACGGTGGGCTTGGCCGGAGCGACCGGGGCCGGGGGCGGGGGTACGGGCTTGGGGAGTTCGGCGTCGAGCACGGTCTCGTCGGCCTGGAACGACGCCTCCGGCTCCGGCTCCGGCTCAGGGGCGGGCGCGGGCTCCGGCTTGGGCTCGGGCGCCTTGGGCTTGGGGAGCTCGGCGTCCAGCACGGTCTCGTCGGCGGACGCCGGGGCCGGGGCCGGAACGGGGGCCGGGGGCTGTGGAGCCGAGGGCGGCGCGGGGGACGAGGTGGCGCGCTGCTGCCAGCGGTTGAGCGCGGCCAGGGCGAACTCCTGCGTGCGCGTCAGCCCGCCCGGCTGCCCCGGGACGGGCGCCGGAGCGGCGGCGGAGGCGGCGGGCGCGGGGGCGGCCTTCGAGCCCGCCTCCGAGCCCGCCTCGGCCGTGGCCGTGGCCGTGGGCGCCGGCGGAGGTGCGGCAGCGGCACGTCCCACGCGGGCCTTCACGCTCAGCCCGTACGACACGAACAGCAGCAGTCCGAAGCCTCCCAGGAACACCGCGTGTTCCAGGAGGCTCAGCCACTTGCCCTTGAAGACGTCCAGGACGGCGAACACCGCGAACCCCGCCAGCCAGCCGGTGAGCACGGGCAGGAACCACACGTCCCGCCGGCGGGCGAGACCGGCCAGGGTCAGCGCGACCAGCAGCAGCTCGATCAGCTTCACCGCGGCCAGCGCGGGCGTGGCGAGCCCCGAGCCGACGTACCCGGCCAGTTCCTCGCGCCGGTCGCTCCAGCCGAGCAGCCCGGTGGCGAATCCGGTCACCCCGTAGGCGACCAGGAAGGCGCCGATCGGGTAGTGGTAGCGGTGCCAGTTCCGGCCGCTGGCGGCGGAGGGGGCCTGGCCCGCGGCGGACGGCGGCGGGACGGGCGGTTGCAGCGGCGGCGGCGCCGTGGTGCTGCTCTCGCCGGGCTTGGGGAGCGGCAGGTCGGGCCGGGTCAGGTCCCGAGGCAGCTCCGGGCTCGATCCCGCGTACGCCGTCATTCCCGCCCCCATCTCGACCCGTCGACTGTTACGCGCAACATATCCCGGATGCCGTCCGGGCATTCGCGAACGCGCGACCCGTGTCCGAGGCGCCGGCGCGGCCGGCGGGACGGACGGGACGCGCCGCGGCGGCCCCGCCACCGGCCCGGCCGCCGGGCTCCGCGCGGGTCTCGATCACCGAATGTTGAGGCGGCGAACATACTCGCCTCCGGCGCCCCCGTCGAGCGGACGCTGCCTCTGCTCGGAAGAACCCCCTGTTCACCCCGCGTGTTACTGGATTGTTACCGCCGACAACAAATCACCTCTCGACGAATCGGGCCTTCGCGACATAAGTTGCGGGGCACAACATTCATCGGTGTGAGGTCGATCACCGATGGCCCGTCCACCCACCCCCAGAAAGGACCCGGGCCCATGCGCAAGGGGATCCTCAGCCTCACCGCCCTCTCGGCGGCCGCGGTGCTCACCCTCGCCGCCTGCGGGGACGACTCCGGCGGCGCCGAAGGCTCCAAGGCGGGCAAGATCGGCGTGATCCTGCCCGACACCAAGTCCTCGGTCCGCTACGAGAGCTTCGACCGGCCCTACCTGGAGCAGGCGTTCAAGGCCGCGGGCGTCCAGTACGACATCCAGAACGCCGAGGGCTCCACCCAGCGGTTCCAGACCATCGCCGACCAGATGATCACCGGCGGCGTCACCGTGCTGGTCGTGGACGGCATCGACTCCAACTCGGCCGCGGCGGTGCAGCGCAAGGCGCAGCAGCAGGGCGTGAAGACCATCGACTACGACCGGCTCACCCTCGGCGGCGTCGGCGACTACTACGTCTCCTTCGACAACACCAAGGTCGGCGAGGAGCTCGGCAAGGGCCTGCAGAAGTGCCTGGGCGACAAGAACGCCAACATCGCCTACCTGAACGGCGCCCCCACCGACAACAACGCCACCCTCTTCGCGCAGGGCGCGCACAGCGTGCTGGACAAGGTCACCACGTACAAGAAGGTCGCCGAGCAGGCCGTGCCCGACTGGGACAACCAGAAGGCCGCCACGATCTTCGAGCAGATGTGGACCCAGCAGGGCGGGAAGATCGACGGCGTGCTGGCCGCCAACGACGGCGTCGGCAACTCGGCCATCTCGATCCTGAAGAAGAACGGCGAGGCCGGCAAGGTGCCCGTCACCGGCCAGGACGCCACCCTCCAGGGCCTGCAGAACATCCTGGACGGCACCCAGTGCATGACGGTCTACAAGCCGGTCAAGCAGGAGGCCGACGCCGCCGCCAAGCTCGCCCTGGCCGTCCTCAAGGGCCAGAAGGCCGAGACGACCGGGACGGTGAACGACCCGCAGGGCAAGCGCGACGTCCCCTCGGTCCTGCTCGACCCGGTCCCGGTCTCCAAGGAGAACATCAAGCGGGTCGTCGACGACGGCTTCGTGAAGAAGGACGAGCTGTGCGCCGGCGCCTACGCCGCCAAGTGCCAGGACGCCGGCATCCAGTGAGCCCTCGTGGCGGGTCCCGCCGCTGGGGCGCCTGGGCGCCCGGGACCCGCCACGGGCGTACCCCTGGGGCCCTCCGGCCCCTGGAAAGGGAGACACGTGTCAGACAACGGTGAACCCGTCGGCGACACCCCCGTGGACACCACGGCGGCGGACGATGTCCCCGCGGGCGGCGACCCCGGCCGCGGGGCGCCCGTCCTGCGGCTGACCGGGCTCAACAAGAGCTTCGGCGCCGTCCACGTGCTGCACGACGTGGACTTCGCGGTGCGGCGCGGCGAGGTGATGGCCCTGGTCGGCGACAACGGGGCGGGCAAGTCCACCCTCGTCAAGTGCATCGCCGGGATCCATCCGATCGACTCGGGCACGATCGAGTTCGAGGGCCGTCCGGTGGAGATCTCCGGGCCCCGCGACGCCTCCGCGCTGGGCGTCGAGGTGGTCTACCAGGATCTCGCGCTGGCCGACAACCTGGACATCGTGCAGAACATGTTCCTCGGCCGCGAGCGCCGCCGCGGCATCGTCCTGGACGAGGACGCGATGGAGCAGGCGGCCCGCGAGACCCTGGCCCGGCTGTCGGTGCGCACCGTGAAGTCGGTGCGGCAGCAGGTGGCCAGCCTGTCGGGCGGGCAGCGGCAGACCGTCGCGATCGCCAAGGCCGCGCTGTGGGACTCCAAGGTGGTGATCCTGGACGAGCCCACCGCCGCGCTCGGCGTCGCCCAGACCCGGCAGGTGCTCGACCTGGTCCGCCGGCTGGCCGACACCGGTCACGCGGTGGTACTCATCTCGCACAACATGAACGACGTGTTCGAGGTGTCCGACCGCATCACCGCGCTCTACCTCGGCCGGGTGGCGGCGGACGTGCCCCGCGCCGACGTCACCACCGGGCAGGTCGTGGAGCTCATCACCGCCGGCCGTACCGGCGATCTCGGCCTCGCGCCGGCGACCGCCGCCGAGAGCATCTGAAGGGGCCTCGATGTCCATCGACAAGCAGGCGGCAGGGGCCGCCGTGAAGCTCGCGGAAGCGGACTTCGCCGCCGACCGGCGCGTGCACGACGTGCCCTCGGCGCTGCGCGACTACTGGGCCCGGGTCCGCTCGGGCGACCTGGGCGCGCTGCCGGCGATCCTCGGCCTGGCCGGCCTGGTCGTGCTGTTCACCGCGCTGCGCCCGGAGACCTTCCTCAGCGAGCGCAACATCGCCAACCTGTTCACCCAGGCCCTGCCGGTGACGATCCTGGCGATGGGCCTGGTGTTCGTGCTGCTGCTCGGCGAGATCGACCTGTCGGCCGGGGTGGCCAGCGGCGTCTGCGGCGCCGTGATGGCCAACCTGATGGTCGACGCCGGCCAGCCCTGGTACGTGGCGGTGCTGTCGGCCGTCGCCACCGGGATCATCATCGGGACCGCGATCGGCTGGCTGGTCGCGGTGGTGCGGATCCCCTCGTTCGTGGTGACGCTGGCGCTGTTCCTCGGGCTGCAGGGCATCACGCTGCGGCTGATCGGCGAGGGCGGCACCGTCCCGGTCCGCGACGACGTGATCGTGGCGCTGGCCAACAAGAACATGCCGGTCTGGCTCGGCTGGACGCTCGCCGTGACGTGCGCCGCCGTGTACGGGGCGCTCCAGCTGTGGCGGTGGAAGCGGCAGCACGACCGCGGGCTGGCCTCCAAGCCCGTCCAACTGGTCATCGCCCAGGTCGCGGTGGTCGCGGCGGCGCTGCTGTTCGGGACCTACCTGCTCAGCCTGGACCGCGCGCCCAGCCCGCTGGTCACCCTGGCCGGCATCCCGTGGGGCGTGCCGCTGGTGGGCGTGCTGCTGATCGTGGCGACGTTCGTGCTGGGCCGCACCGCCTACGGGCGGCACCTGTACGCCATCGGCGGCAACGCCGAGGCGGCCCGCCGGGCGGGCATCAACGTGACCCGGCTGCGGATGTCGGTGTTCATGATCTGCTCGGCGCTGGCGGCGGTCGCCGGCATCGTGGCCGCGTCCCGGCTGAACTCCATCACCCCCGACGCGGGCGCGGGCAACACCCTGCTGTACGCGGTCGGCGCCGCCGTCATCGGCGGCACCAGCCTGTTCGGCGGGCGCGGCCGGGCCCGGGACGCGGTGCTGGGCGGCCTGGTCGTGGCCACCATCGAGAACGGCCTCGGCCTGCTGGGCGCCAAGGCGTACGCCAACCTCCTCATCACCGGCGGGGTGCTGCTGCTGGCCGCCAGCATCGACGCGCTGGCCCGCCGCCGGAGAGCGGTGGCGGGACGATGAGCGACCGGCGCCCGGAGGGCCCGCCGCGCGCGGAGGTCACCGCTTTCCGGGCGCCGAACGCTGCTGCTACGCTCACCTGGCAGGACCGCGTTCCGCGCGACCGCGGCGCGGCACGGTGGGAGCCCTTCGGCATGTCAGAGACACCCGTTCTGGACCTGCGCGGAATCGACAAGAGCTTCGGTCCCGTCAAGGTCCTGCACGACGTCGACTTCACCGCGCGCGCCGGCGAGGTGACCGCGCTGGTCGGCGACAACGGCGCGGGCAAGACCACGCTCGTCAAGTGCGTCGGCGGCATCCACTCCTTCGACTCCGGCCGGTACCTGTGGGACGGCAGGCCGGTGCGGCCCGACAGCCCCCGCGCCGCCGCGGCGCTCGGCATCGAGGTCGTCCACCAGGACCTCGCGCTCTGCGAGAACCTGGACATCGTCCAGAACATGTTCCTCGGCCGCGAGCGCCGCCGCGGGCCCGTGCTGGACGAGGCCGCGATGGAGGAGCTGGCCGTCACGACGCTGTCCGCCCTGTCGGTCCGGTCCGTCCGCTCGGTGCGGCAGCGGGTGTCGGCGCTGTCGGGCGGGCAGCGGCAGACCGTCGCGATCGCCCGCGCCGTCCTGTGGGACAGCCGCCTGGTCGTCCTGGACGAGCCCGCCGCCGCGCTCGGCGTCGCCCAGACCCAGCAGGTCCTGGAACTGGTCCGGCGGCTCGCCGACAAGGGCCTGGCGGTCGTGCTCATCTCGCACAACATGAACGACGTGTTCGCGGTGTCCGACCGGATCGCCGCGCTCTACCTGGGCCGGATGGCCGCCCAGGTCAGCACCTCGGAGGTGACGCACGCGCAGGTGGTGGAGCTCATCACCTCCGGGCGCAGCGGCGACCTCGGGCTCCCGCGCGACGCCGACACCCCGGCGGGACCGCCCGCATGATGAAGGCGGGCCCGTCACAAGAGGAGATCCGGCGCCACAACCTGGGGACGCTGCTGCGCTACGTCCATCTGCGCGGCCCCGCCTCCCGCGCGACGCTGGCCGAGTCGCTCGGCCTCAACCGCAGCACGATCATGGCGCTCACCTCCGACCTCACCGCGGCCGGGCTGGTCCGCGAGGAACTGCCGCGCCGCCCCGGCCGCCGCGCCGGGCGGCCCTCCCTGGTCGTGCGCCCCGAGTCCACCCGCGTCTACGTGCTGGCCTTCGACGTCGGCGTCGACCGGCTCGGCGTGGCGCGGGTCGGCCTCGGCGGGACCATTCTCGAACGCCGCGAGGCGTCCCGCACCCGCGGCCCGTCCGACCCCGGCGAGGTGGTGGGCGCCCTCGCCGCCGCGGCGCGCTCCCTGATGCGCAAGGCCGGGCGCGACGCCGTCTGCGTCGGAGCCGCCCTCGCCTTCCCCGGCACGGTCCGCCGCGCCGACCACCAGATCATGTTCGGCCCCAACCTCGACGTCGGCGACCCGGCCCTCGGCGACGCCCTCTCGCGCCGCCTGGGCCTGGGCATCCCCGTCTCCGTCTGCAACGACGCCAATCTCGGCGCCCTCGCCGAGCACGAGCGCGGCGCCGGTGTCGGCTGCGACAACCTCATCTACCTGCACGGCGACGTGGGCGTCGGCGGCGGCATCATCGTCGGCGGCCGGTTGCTCGGCGGCGACGAGGGCTACGGCGGCGAGATCGGCCACATGATGGTCAACCCCGGCGGCCGGCTGTGCGCCTGCGGCTCCCGCGGCTGCCTGGAGGCCGAGGTCGGCGAGCGCACCCTCCTCGACCACGCGGGCCGCGAGGAGTCCCCCGACCTCGTCGGCCGCGACGCCGTCCGCGCGGTCGTCGACGCCGCCGACCGCGGCGACATCGTCGCCCGCGACGCCCTCCACCGCGTCGGCACCTGGCTCGGCTGGGGCGTCGCCAACCTCGTCAACATCTTCAACCCGGGCCTGGTCGTCTTCGGCGGCACGCTCCGCGACATCTACCTCGGCGCCGCCGCCCAGGTCCGCAGCGTCCTGGCCACCGGCGCCCTGGCCGCCCCCAGGGAGAAGGTCCGCCTCCGCACCGCGGCCCTGGGCGATGACACGACCCTGGTGGGCGCCGCCGAATTCGCCTTCGCCGAAGTCCTGGCCGACCCGGTACAGGTCCTGGCCCGCCTCAAGACCCCCGAAGACAGTGTCATTGTGGGGGGACGACCCCCCACGCCCCCCGGGACGGCGTGAAGCGCCTCTTTTCATTGTGGGGGGGCGCCCCCCCACACCCCCCGGGACGGCGGTGAACGCCTTCTCCGCTCGCCTGGGGGCTCGCTGCGGACCCGCTCCCCGCCGCCTGCCCGTCCCTCCGCTCCGCTGGCGCTCCGCTCCGGGCCGGACAGTGGAAAAGCCGGGGTCGTCGTGGGGTTGTGCTCAGCTGGCGAAGCTTCCGTACGTTCCCTTGTAGAAGAGGAGCGGGTCGCCTTCGTGGTGCTTGTCCAGGTGGTGGACGCGGGCGACGACGATGACGTGGTCGCCGGCCACGTACTCGTTCTCGACCTCGCACTCGATCCAGGCGAGGGCGCCCTCGATGACGGGGCTGCCGCCGGGGGAGCCGGTCCATTCGATGTCGGCGAACTTGTCGCCGCCCTTGACGGCGAGCTGCTTGCAGACCTCGAGCTGGGGTTCGCCGAGGATGTTGACGCACAGGCGGTCGGCGTCGCGGAGCCGGGGCCAGGTGGTGCTGGTGTGCGCCACGCAGAAGGCCACCAGGGGCGGTTCCAGCGAGACCGAGGTGAAGGAGTTGGCGGCCAGGCCGGTGGGGCGTCCGGTGGCGGGGTCGAGGGCGGTGATGGCGACCACTCCGGTCGCGAACCGGCCCAGGACGGACCGGAAGCGGGCGGAGTCGATGTCGGTCACCCGTGCCGATCCGTTGGGGGATCCGTGCATGCGGCGTTCCGTTCCCTGGCCGGGGGGTCGTCCGGCCGGTGCGTCCAAGCGTGCGGTGGCTGCTTCGGCCATCGGGCCCGATCCCTTCTCTTAGCCAAGCGCTTGCTTGGACGATAGGGGGGTGCCGTTCGCGGTGTCAAGCCGAGTGCCCCTCCGCTGTCAGGGGCGCCGGTGGCGTTCGCGGCGTTGACAGGGGGTGCTGCGCCGCCCTAATTTGTGGCCAAGCGCTTGCTCGGTTGGAGGGGATCGTGGGCGGCTTTCGGGACGGCACCGCCATCGCCGGCGTCGGGTACACCCCGTTCAGCAAGGACTCCGGGGTCTCCACGCTCACCCTCGCGGTCGACGCGGTCCTGGCCGCGCTGGACGACGCGGGCCTGGAGGTGGGCGACGTGGACGCGCTCGCCACGCACCGGGTCGGCGACTCCACGCCGCCGTGGGTGGTGGCGCCCGCGCTCGGGATCCCGGAGGTCACCTGGTACCTCGACCAGTTCGGCGGCGGCAGCGTCTCGCACTCGGTGATCGGGCAGGCGGCGATGGCGGTCGCGTCCGGCGTCGCCCGGACGGTCGTCTGCTACCGGGCGATCAACGCGCGCTCGGAGTTCCGGATGGGCGGCACGGGCCGCGCCCCGGCGCCCATCTTCGACGTCCAGTACCAGGCGCCGTACGGGTACTTCGCCCCGCCGCAGCAGTTCGCGATGGCGGCGCGGGCGCACATGAACGCCTACGGGACCACCGCCGAGCAGTTCGGGCACATCGCGGTCGGGCAGCGCGCCAACGCGGTGAAGAACCCGCGCGCGCTCAAGCGCGACCCGATCACGCTGGACGACCATCTCGCGTCGCGGTGGATCGCCGAGCCGCTGCGGCTGCTGGACTGCTGCCTGGAGACCGACGGGGCCTGCGCGGTCGTGGTGACCTCGCGGGAGCGGGCCCGCGATCTGCGGCACGTCCCCGTGCTGATCTCCGGCGCCGCGTGGGCGGGCGGCGACAGCTTCTTCTCGGGCGCGGGCAGCGTCCCGTCCGGGACGGACCTCACCGTGACGGAGGCGGCCAGGCTGGCGCCGCGCCTGTACGCGATGGCGGGGGTCGGCCCAGGCGACATCGACGTCGCCGAGCTGTACGACTGCTTCACCTACTCGGTCCTCGTCCAGCTGGAGGACTACGGGTTCTGCGCCAAGGGGGAGGGCGGGCCCTACGCCGCGTCCGGGGCGCTGGCCCTGGACGGCGAGCTGCCCGTCAACACCCACGGCGGCTTCCTGTCCGAGGGGTACGTGCACGGCATCAACCACGTCGCCGAGGCGGTGTCCCAGTTGCGCGGCACGGCCGGTGACAGGCAGGTGCCGGGCGCGGAGGTGGCCCTGTCGACCTCCCAGCCCGGTTACGTGCTCGCCGGGACGTCCGCCCTGATCCTGAGGAGTGACGCGTGAGCGTTCAGGGGCTGCCCAGGCCGGAGCCCGACCGGGACTCGGCGCCGTGGTGGGAGGCCGTGCGGCGGCACGAGCTCACCGTGCAGCGCTGCGAGGGGTGCGGCACGCTGCGCTTCCCCCCGCGGGCGATCTGCAACCGCTGCCGGAGCCGGGAGTCGGCGTGGGTGCCGGTGAGCGGCAGGGGCCGCGTCTACAGCTGGATCGTCAACCACCAGGTCTTCATGCCCGCGATGGCCGGCCGGGTGCCGTTCCCGGTGCTGCTGGTGCGCCTGGACGACGGCGAGGACCTGCTCATGTACGGCGACCTCACCGACGGGGAGCCGGCCGTCCTGGAGCCGGGGCTCCCCGTCGAGGCGGTGTTCGCGGACGTGGACGAGTCGACGACCCTGGTGAACTGGCGTCCCCGCCGCTAGCCGGCGCCCGCGGCGGCGCGGGCGTGCAGGGCGGGCTTGTCGATCTTGCCGTTGGCGTTGACCGGCAGCGCGTCCACCAGCACGACCCGGCGCGGCACCTTGTAGTTGGACATGTTGTCCCTGGCCCAGGCGATGATCGCGTCCGGGGTCGCCGCGCCGCCGGGGGCGGGTACGACGTAGGCCCGGCCGGTCTCGCCCTGCCGCTCGTCCGGGACGCCGATGACCGCGGCCTGCGCCACCAGCGGGCAGCGCAGCAGCAGCCCCTCGATCTCCGCCGGGTAGGCGTTGAAGCCGGAGACGATGAACATCTCCTTCTTGCGGTCGACGATGGCCAGGTTGCCCGCCTCGTCGAGGGTGCCGATGTCGCCGGTGTGCAGCCAGCCGTCGGCGTCGACCGCCTCCGCGGTCCGCTCCGGGTCGCGCCAGTAGCCGCGCATGACGCCGTACCCGCCGACCAGGATCTCGCCGCGCTCGCCCGGCGGCAGGTCCTTGCCCTCGTCGTCGACGATCCGCAGCGTCACGCCCGGCACGGCCCGGCCCGTGGAGCCCGCGATCACCTCGACCGGGTCCTCCGGCCGGGTCATCGACACCACGGTGCCCTCCATCAGCCCGTACGCGTTGATCATGCGGTCCAGGCCGACCCGGTCGTCCAGCCGGCGGATCAGCTCGGGCGGCACCGCGGCGGCCCCGCAGATCGCCACCCGCAGCGAGGAGACCTCGCGCGGCGCGGGCCCGTCCAGCTCGTCCAGGATCTTGAAGAACATCGGGGGCGCCCCGGCCAGCACGCTGACCCGGTGCTCCTCGATCAGGCCCATCAGCTCGTCCGGCGCGAACAGCGCGATCGGCATCATGGTGGCGCGGCGCAGCACGCACGCCAGCAGCCCCGCGTTGATCCCGAAGCCGTGCGAGAACGGCGCGATGACGGGGTAGCGGTCGCCCTCGCGCAGCGTGACCAGCTCGGCCCAGTCCCAGTAGCCGCGCAGGAGCTGCTCGTGGTGCAGCATGACGCCCTTGGGCGTTCCGGTGGTGCCGGAGGTCGACATGATCTCGGCGAGGTCGTCGGGGCCGACGGCCGCCGCGCGCTCCTCGGCCGCCTCCGCGGAGACGCCCGCGCCCTCCGCGAGGAACTCGTCCCAGCCGATCGCGCCGTCCTGCCCGGCGGCGGGTCCGCCGAGGACGACGACATGCCGGAGATCGGGCAGGGAGTCGCGCTCCCCGGCGAGCATGTCGAGGTAGGACGTGCCCATGAACCCTTCGGCGACCAGCAGGACCTTGGCGCCGACCTTCCGCAGCAGCCCGGCCGCCTCGATGCCCTTGAAGCGCGTGGACAGCGGCGTGATGATCGCCCCGGCGTCCCAGACGCCGTAGGCGGCGACGACCCAGTCCGGGGTGTTGGGCGCCCACACCGCGACGCGGTCGCCGGGCTCCACGCCCAGGGCGATCAGCGCGCGCGCCACCTCGCCCGCCCGCCGGGCGAGCGCGGCGAGGGTCAGCGTGGTGTCGCCGGAGACGACGACCTCCGTGTCCCCGTGCCGGGCCGCCTGGTCGCGCAGCATGCGCGGGATCGTCCGCCAGTCGGGTACGGGCTGCACTTCCATCGCGCCTCCTCGGAGCGGCGACGAACGACGACTGCCTGAGACGGGCTAGGACGGTTGTGAACGGTCCCGGCCGAGGTGGTGGCCGCGCAGGTCGGTGACCGTGCCGGGGCGGCGCTCCTCGGAGACCGCCTCCTCGATGACGACGTCGACGGAGACCGGCGTGAGCGCGTAGAGGGCCTGCGCGATCCGCGACTTCCACATCGGGTTCTTCACGAGGGTGTCCCGGTTGAACGTGACGTGCAGCGCGGCGGCGTCGAGCGTGCCCTCCCGGCTGACGCGCAGGTCCCAGTGGCTGACGCCGTCGATGCGGCTGAGCGCCGCCGCCACCTTGGGGACCGGCAGCCAGCGGCCCCGCACGAGCACGTGCTCGCCCACGGTGTGGGCGGGGGCGGGCACTCCTGCTTCGCCGCCTTCGAGGCGTACGGCCTGGCCGGTGCGCAGCGTCGCGTCCCCGAGGGAGGAGTGCCAGGCGGGGGTGATGACGAGCTCGGCGAGGCCCTCGCTGTAGGGGGCGTCCAGGAGCACGTCCTTGTCCAGGGGGGCCAGCCCGAGCAGCCCTTCCCGCACGGGGGAGAGGACGGGTTCCCTGGCGGGGTCGCGTTGGGCGATCGGCGTGCCGGAGTAGGGGTCGGCGTACAGCTCCCGTACCGACGCCTCGAATTCGGCCGCGAGCTGCCGGTGGGTGTTGGGGGAGGGCACCTCTCCCACCAGGAGGATGTGCCGCAGTTCGAGGTCCAGCGGGTCGAGCAGGAATTCCAGGTGGAGCCGCGCCAGGAAGTCCATCGCCCCGGTCGGGGTGGTGACGAGCGTCGTCGCGCGCACGCTCTCCAGCGCGGTGTGCAGGCGCAGGCGACCGCGCGGGCCGACGCTCGCGGCCGCCTGGGCGACGCCGGCGGCGGCTTCGGCGAGGAGGGCTCCGGTCAGGTCGCCGTCGTTGTTGAGCGCCACGACGACGCGGTCGTTCCGGCCCAGCCCCGCGGCGGTCAGCGTCGCGGACGCCAGTTCCAGCGCCGCCGCGCGGTCGGCGGCGTTCAGCGGGACGACCGGCCCGCCCTCGGGGGACACCAGAAGGAGGCCCTGCGCCGGGCCGCCGGCCGGGAAGGTGTTACGGGTGGGCCAAGTCACTTCGCCTCCTCCTCCTGGACGACCTCGCGCATGAAGAGCTTCATGGAGTTGCAGACGTCCTCGTGGGCGAGGCCCCCGACCTGGGCCTGCATGATGATGTCGGTGGCGCCGGCCGCCGCGATGCGTTCGAGGGCCTTGCGGGAGCCCTCGACGTCGTCGATGACGACCATGGTCTCGTCGCGCAGGATGCCCATGGCCTCTTCGGGGGGCATGCCGACGGCCTGCTGTCCCAGGACGCGGTGGGTGGCGTGGCGGGCGTCGGTGTAGCCGGGCGGGGCGACCAGGTTGATCTGGCGGCGCAGGTACCACAGGACGGGGTCGGCGGAGGTGTCGACGGCCTCCTGCTGGGTGGGCGCCACGTGCCAGGGGATCATCAGGGCGATGCGGCGGGTCTCGGGGTCGAAGCCGTTGTCGGCCAGGCACTCCTTGTACTTGGCGATGTCGTCGGCGACCTCGTTCAGGCCCTTGAGCATGGTCATGCCGAGCAGGTTGTAGCCCTGTTTCGCGGCGGCCAGGTAGCCGTCCAGGGAGGTGGAGGCCACCCACACCGGCGGGTGCGGCTCCTGCACCGGACGCGGGTAGACCGACACGTCGGGGACCTCGAAGAACTCGCTGGAGCGCGTGACCGGCTGCCCGTCGGCGTTCCAGATGGCGAGCACCGCCTCCAGCGACTCCTCCCACAGCTTGCGGGACTGCTCGAAGGGGCGCTGGAAGGCCTGGTATTCCAGGGGGGAGGCGCCGCGGCCCGTGCCGAACTCCACGCGGCCCCCGGAGATGACGTCCAGGGTGGCCACGCGTTCGGCGGTGCGGATGGGCGACTGGAACGGCAGCAGCACCACGCCCAGCCCCAGGCGGATCCGCTCGGTCCGCTGGGAGATGCCGGCCAGGACCAGATCGGGCGCCGAGGAGTGCGAGAACCCGCGGGTGAAGTGGTGCTCGACGAACCAGGCGGTCTCGAAGCCGAGCCCGTCGGCCAGCACGCACTGGTCCATGACGTTCTCGAACGCCCGCCGTTCGACCTCGCGGGACCGCCCGCGCACTTCGAGTTCGTAGCCAAGGCTGACCCGTAGGGACGTCATCGAGCCTCCGGTGATGCTCCGCTGTCAGGACTTCCAGGAGTTCGCGTATGACCAAGCGCTCGCTTGGGAGATTAGCAGCAGCGGACCACCGCAACAAGTCAGGTGAACCCGGGGGGTCGGCCGCGGCGGTCAGCCGCGGCGCGGTGCGGCGGGGTGGACGCCGCGCGCCGTCGTGTACGGCGTCAGCATGGTCATCATCGCCACCGTGGCCAGGCCCTCCAGCACGCCCCGCCCGGCGCCCGCCAGCCACCGCCGCGCCCGGACCGGCAGCCGCGCGCCCTCGTGCAGCACCGCCCACGCCAGCCAGCCCACCGCCACCACGACGACGTACGACATCAGCCGGTACAGCCCGACCGCCGCCCCGGCCGGCGCCAGCGCCGCGCCGAGCGCGACCAGCGAGGCCGCCATGCTGCTCTCGATCGCGCCCAGGCCGCCCGGCAGCACCGGGATCACGCTGCCCGCCGCCTGTGCCGCGAAGTACGCCAGCGCCACCCCGTGCGGCGCGATGTCGATGCCGACCGCCTGCGCCGCCGCGAACAGCGCCAGGATGTCGAACACCCAGTTCACCACCGCCAGCGCCACCAGCGCCGCCCAGTCGCGGCGGGACGGGCGCAGCGCCGCGCAGCCGTCGCGCAGCGACCGCGCGAACGGGGCGACCCGCCGGTGCGCCAGGACGGCCCGGCCGAGCCGGCCCGCCAGCGCCGCGGCGCGGGCGCGCGGGCCGCGCAGCGCCAGCACCAGCGACAGCGCCGGCACGGCGATCATGGGCACCGCCAGCGCGGCGATCGCCGGCCCGCGCGCCTGCGGCGCCGCGAGCAGGGCCGCCAGCGCGATCAGGGAGTAGGCGGAGGTCGTGATGACGCCGCCGACCAGGATCACGGCCGTCGCCAGCTGCGCCGTCGCGCCGCTGTGCCGGAACTGCCGGAAGGTGTAGACGACGCTGACCGCGGGCCCGGCCGGGAGCGTGGTGGACAGCGCGTTGCCCGCGTACGTCACCGCGAACGCCCGCCGCAGCGAGATGCGCACCCCGCCGATCCGCAGCAGCCGCCGCTGGAGGCGCGCGAACGAGCCCATCGAGATCGCCACGGCGACCACGACCACCGCCAGCCACTCCGGCCGCGCCCCGGCCGCCGCGTCCCCCATCGCGCCGATGTCGGGCAGCCGGTCGCGGAACGCCACCAGCAGCACGACGGCCGCGGCGATCAGCGCCCACTGCGCGAGCCTGCGCCTCCGGGAACGGCGGGCGCGGGGCTCGGCGGACAGGTCGAGAGCCGCGGGAACCTCCTGGGCGGCGGGGCCGTGATCGAGAACGTGATCGGGGGCGGGTCGCGTAGATGCCGTGACTGATCGGCTCATGTCCCGGTCACCTCGCAAGCTAGCCCCGCTCGCCGCAACCCCCGATCGCGCACGAACATTCCCGCCGGAGACCCTCCGGAACCCAGGTGTGGGCGCGATCACTCAGATGGCCACATCCGGCTCAGGGACGGTCGCGCACCGCCACCAGTCCGCCCACGACACCGACATAGGCCGTGCCGTCCGGGCCCAGCGTGATCGGCGCCCAGTTGTTGTCGAACCACTTCCCGGTGCCCGTCAGGACCTTGTAGACCGTCCGCCCGGTGTGGACGTCGACGGCCGTCAGGTACCAGGCGTCGATGAGATCCCTCCGGGGCTCCTTGGTGTACAGGTACAGCAGCCCCGCCGGGACCGACGCCTTCGCGACCGTGGACGGCGACCGCTCCGCGCTCTCCCAGACCGTGCGGCAGCCCCGGCCGTCCGCGTCGACGTCCACCCGGCTCACCCCGCCCGCCGGCGAGCCCCCGGGCGGCAGCTCGAAGAAGTTGCGGTAGCCGTGGTTGTTCTCCACGAACAGGCTGCGGCCGTAGCCGACCAGCGAGTTGTCGGTGGCGCTCGCGCCACTGCGGAACACCGGGACCGCGCAGACCCGCCGGCCGTCCGAGCGGCGGTGCACCAGCACGTTCATCCGGTCGTCGGCGTTGTCGGTGATCGCCACGTACTCGGTGCCGAGCAGGGTGGGCGTCGTCCCGGACCCCTGGTCGATCTGCCCCGGCTTGCGCCCGCTTCCCCGGTCGTAGGGCGCCCGCCACACGATCTCCGGCGTCCCGTCGCGGCCGGCGCGCAGCCGGTAGAGCGCGTGGTCGGAGACGATCGACACCCCGTCCTCGCCGGCGGCGAAGGAGTTCTGGATCCCCTCGCCGGGCAGCCGGATCGCCCGGACCGTGCCGGTGCCCGGATCGACCGTCCCGATCCGGCCGTTCCGGGTGATCCACCAGATCAGGCCGCCCCAGTCCGGGCCGACCGCCGTGACCGGGTCGCACTCGCCCTTCGGCCACGGGTTCGTCCAGGTGGCGCAGTCGTGCGGCAGGTGCCCGCTCAGGTCCCAGTCGTCGGTGACGGTGAAGCGCCACGTCCCGTCCGGGCCCTTCTCGTGCGCGAACCGCCGCAGGTGGAAGGCCGAGTCGGCGAGCACCGCGCGGTCCCGCGGATCGAGGTAGTAGTACGCGCCGCCGGAGGTGTCGGTGAGGACCTTGTCGAAGTCGGCGGTCACCACGGCCGTCACCGTGGACGGGCGGGGCGGGAGCCGGAACGTCGCCAGGTCCTTGAGGGTCTTCGGGTCGATCAGCCGCAGCGTGAAGTTCGCGCCCTGCGTGCACTGCGCCACGATGAGGCCGGTCCTGCGGGCGAACGTGACCGTCGAGCACAGCCCCGGCAGCAGCCCGCCCGCCTTCGCCTCCGACAGGACCTGGGGCCGCCGCCCCAGCGGCCCGCTGAACGGGTAGGTGTCGGAGGCGTGGCTGTCGGCGTGCATGGACGACAGGCCGACCGGCCCCTGGTGCGGGTTGGCGGGGATCGGCGTCCCGGCCATGGGGCGAGGCGTCGCGGGCGCTCCGAGGTAGGCGGGCACCAGGCCCCGGCCCGGCCCGTCGGGCACCGGCGCCGCGGCCGCCGGGGCGGTCAGCGCCGGGACGGCGCCGGGCGCGGCCACGGCGGCCAGCACCGCGCCGGCCGCCAGGCATCTGCGAATACGCGACATGAGCTCCTCGCCATTCCCATCGGTTCAGCAGGGTCGGCCCGAGCCCCGGTCGCGCCTCCGGGGGACGCGCGGACGCGTCAGGACATCGTCTGAAAGATCATCCATGGCCCGCCGCCGTCCTTCAAGGGCCGCCCGAGGGGCGTGCACCGGGCCGCCTTCGGGCCCGCCGAAGGCCCGCGGAGGGCCCGTCGTGGTTACCATCCCGGCATGGCGGTTTCTGCTGTGATCTTCGACTGGGGCGGCACCCTGACCCCGTGGCACGACATCGAGCTGGGGGAGATGTGGCGGCGGGTGTGCGCCGCCCACCTCGACCCCGACCAGGTCGAGGAGGTCGCCACCGCCCTCCTGGACGCCGAGCTGGAGCTGTGGCGGCGGGGCCGGGACGAGCACCGCAGCGCCACGCTGGAGGAGCTGTTCGAGCTCGCCGGGGTGGCGCCGAGCGAGGCCATGCTGGCCACCCAGTTCGACATCTGGACCCCGCACACGATCATCGACCCGGCCGCGCCCGGCCTGCTCCGGACGCTGCGCGAGCGCGGCATCAAGGTCGGCGTGCTGTCCAACACCATGTGGTCGCGCGACTGGCACGAGCGGATCTTCGCCCGCGACGGCGTGCTCGACCTCCTCGACGGCGCCGTCTACTCCAGCGAGATCCCCTGGACCAAGCCGCACGCCGAGGCGTTCCGCGCCGCGATGGCGGCGGTCGGCGCCGACGACCCGGCGGCGTGCGTGTTCGTCGGCGACCGCCCCTACGACGACATCCACGGGGCCAAGTCCGCCGGGCTGCGCGGCGTGCTGGTGCCCAACAGCACCGTCCCCGCCTGGGACTCGGTCACCCCCGACGCCACCATCGGGGGCCTCGGCGACCTGCTGCACCACATCGACCGCTGGTCCTGAGAGAACCAGGCCGGGTCCCCGGGGGCCGGACGGTCAGGGCCATAGTGGGGGCATGACCGTCACGTTCCGCCGTCCCGGCTTCGTCTGCACCGACCACTTCCTGGAGGTCCCGCTCGACCACGGCGATCCGGACGGCGGCACGATCGAGGTCTACGCGCGCGAGGTCGTCGCCCCGGGCCGGGAGCACGACGACCTTCCGTGGCTGCTCTTCCTGCAGGGCGGCCCCGGGCACAAGGCGACCCGTCCGGGCGACGCCGCCGCCTGGCTGGGCCGCGCGCTGCGCGACTACCGGGTGCTGCTGCTCGACCAGCGCGGCACGGGCCGCAGCACCCCGGCGAACCGGCGGACGCTGCCCGCCGACCCCGCGGAGGCCGCCCGCCGGCTGCGGCACTTCCGCGCCGACTCGATCGTGCGGGACGCGGAACTGCTGCGCCGCGCCCTGGCCGGCGACCGGCCGTGGAGCGTGCTGGGCCAGAGCTTCGGCGGGTTCTGCGCGGTCACGTACCTGTCGCTGGCGCCCGAAGGGCTGCGCGAGGCGTTCATCACCGGCGGGCTGCCGAGCCTGACCGCCGGGGCCGACGAGGTCTACCGCGCCGCCTACCCGCGCGTCAGGGCCGCCGTCGAACGCTATTACGCGCGCTACCCCGGCGACCGCGAACTCGTCCGGCGGGTGGTCGGCCACCTGGACGGCCGCGACGTGCGGCTGCCCGGCGGCGAGCGCCTCACCGGCCGCAGGTTCCGCACGCTCGGCCACGACCTGGGCTCGTCCGCGCACTTCGATGACCTGCACCACCTCCTGGAGGAGGCGTTCGAGGGCGAGGAACTCTCCGACACCTTCCTCCACGGCGTGGACGCGGCCGTCGGCTACGCCCGCCACCCCCTGTACGCGTTGCTCCACGAGCCGAGCTACTGCCAGGGGACGGCGTCGAACTGGGCGGCGCAACGCGTTCTGGAGGAGTTCCCGGAGTTCGAGGAGCCCGCCATGCTCTTCGGGGAGATGATCTACCCCTGGTTCTTCGACGAGGACCCGGCGCTGCGGCCGCTGAAGGAGTGCGCCGAGATGCTGGCCCGGGACGAGGAATGGCCGCCCCTGTACGACCCCGGCGTGCTGGCCGCCAACACCGTCCCGGTGGCGGCGGCCGTCTACCACGACGACATGTACGTCGACCGCGAGCACTCGCTGGAGACGGCCGCGGCGGTCAGGGGACTGCGCCGGTGGATCACCAACGAGTACGCCCACAACGGCCTGACGGCCGACTCCTATGTTCTCGACCGCCTGATCGACATGGTCAGGGGCGAGGTGTGACGTCAGGTCCGGTGCGGGAGATGGGACGCGGCCGCCGACAGCAGCTCGTTCACCCGTGCCGTGAGGCTGGCCAGGTCGGCCCTGGCCACGTCCGCCTCGGCCTTGGCGCGGCGGGCCTGGCGGCGCGCCTCGTCCCGCTCGGAGGCCAGCTGGGAGAGCTGCGCCTGGTAGGCGGCGCGCAGCGCGTCCAGGGTCTCCGATGAGTCCGATGAGGTGGAGACGCTGTGCGCGTGCTCCTTCTTGACCGGGTGCCCGGTCCTGCCCGCCCTGGTCCTGGCCGCCGTGTCCTTGTGCGTCGTGTTCATCGCCGGTCCCTCCCCCGAGTGATGCCGGTATCCAAAAGGGACCAACGCGACTAATGGGGTGAATGTTCCTAGGGTGTGCGGTCAGTCGCCCGGTCGCGGCCTGGGGACGAGGGCGCCGGCGGACAGTCCGGGGAACGCCGACGTACGGGGCGGGCCGGGTACCGAAGGCCCCGCGGACGGCTCCTTCACGGGCCGTCCCGACAGGGAGTGCCAGCGCACGGCCCGCGCCATCGCCTCCTGCATGGCCTGGGCCGCGAACGTGCGCAGCGCCGCGTCCGCGGACCCCGCCAGGCCGGTGTAGGAGACCACGAGATCGTCCTCCAGCGCGGCCGCGACCTGGGCGGCACCACGGGCGGAGGCGACCTGGACGGGCAGCCGGTAGGCGGGCGCCGCGGCGGCGGGCTCGGCGCCGAGGCCGGTGATCCGCGCCGCGAGCTCGTCGCGCCTGGTGCGGTGGGCGTTCCACAGCGTCCTGGCGGACTCCCGGAGGGAGCCCCGCAGGCGCGCGCCCACGACCCCGTACCCGTAGACGGCGGCGTGCTCGGCCCGCAGGACCGTCTGGAGCGCGTCGACGGACGCCGCCCGCCGGCCTCGCGTGATCATCGAACCCCCGTGCCTAGGATCCTCGCCGGTCCGCTACTCCTCCGCGAGCGCCGCCGCGTGCCCGGCCTCGCACGCGCCGATGCTGGCGAGGAGCTGGGCCAGACCGGGATCGGCCCGGCCCGCGTCGGCCGCGCGGGCTTCGGCCGCCCGCTCCTCCGCCTCGCGAAGGGCCGCCAGCGCCTGCGACGCCTTGCCGGGCGCCTGCCTGGGCGTGGGCCGCGGGATCGCGCCGCCCTCGCCGGCCCGGTCGCCCGTCCCGGGCACGTAGTGGCGGCGCAGCACGGCCAGATGCTCGCGGTGGTGGGCCAGCGCGGGGTCGATGCGGCCGGCCAGGGACGGGTGCGCCCGGCGGGCCGCCTCGTAGAGGGCGATCAGATCCTGCTCGGCCGCGATCGCCCCGACCAGGATCGGCACCCCGGCCCCGAGCGGCGCCCGCGCGGCACGGTCGCCGTCGCCGTCCGCGCCGGCGCACCCGCTCAGGAGCGGGACGGTCAGCGCGGCACCCCCGCCCAGCAGCGCCGCCCGCCTGGACGTCGCGACGCCGCCCGGTCCGGCTGCTGGCAACGCGTCTCCTCACCGAGTGCCGTGGCGGTGTCGGCCCGGCGCGGACGATCCGCCCATCGCGCCAGCTCAAGCATTCCATACACCGGCGCGCCGGTGAGCCGTCCGAAAGGCCGCTGAGGTGCCCGTCTGTCGATAGTCTTGAAGGCGGGCCGCACCAGGCCTCCAGTCCGACCTGGGCAGAGACCTGGGACGACCTGAACAGTCCGGCACTGCCCACAGCACCAATAAAGGCCACACAGAGGAGAGCCCATGAGCGTCGAGTCCGGCGGTGGACGCGCTCAGCGGGGCCGCGACGCCGTTCCGGCCGCGGGCGGCGGCCGCGCGGCGGCCGTGGAGGATCTGACCCGCCTGCTGACGCCCGCCGTCGCCGCGGCGGGCTTCGACCTGGAGGAGGTCGACGTGCGGCCCGCCGGCCGGCGCCGGCTGGTGCGGATCGTGGTGGACGCCGACGGCGGGGTGAGCCTCGACGACGTCGCGCTGCTCAGCCAGGCCGCCTCCGGCCTCCTCGACGACGCCGAGGTCATGGGCACCGGCCCGTACGTGCTGGAGGTGACCTCGCCGGGCGTCGACCGTCCCCTCACCGAGCCCCGGCACTGGCGCCGCGCCGCCGGCCGGCTGGTCGTCGCGCCGCTGGCCGAGGGCGGCCAGATCGAGGGCCGGGTGGTCTCCGCGGACGAGGAGTCGGTCGTCATCGACGTCACCGGCACCGGCCAGGGCGGCGGTAAGGGCAAGGGAGCCAAGGCCGCCAAGGGCGGCGGGCCGGGAGCCAAGGGCGGCAAGGGCGGTCCCGAGACGACCAGGCGCCGGTTCGGCCTCGGCGAGCTGGGGCGCGGACGGGTCCAGGTGGAGTTCCGCCCGCCCGGCGGCGAGGCCGAGGAATCGCGTTCTCCGGCTGAGCCGGAATAGAGGGGGGAGCCTCGTGGACATCGACATGACCGCCTTGCGCAGCCTGGAGAGCGAGAAGGACATCTCGCTCGACGTGGCCGTCAAGGCCATCGAAGACGCCCTGCTGATCGCCTACAACCGCACCGAGGGCGCGGCCCCCAAGGCGCGGGTCCAGCTCGACCGCGCCACCGGCCACGTGACCGTGTGGGCGACCGAGACCGACGAGGAGGGGCAGACCGTCCGGGAATACGACGACACCCCGACGGGGTTCGGACGTATCGCGGCGACCACGGCCAAGCAGGTCATCCTGCAGCGGCTGCGGGACGCCGAGGACGAGCTGACGTTCGGCGAGTACGCCGGCCGTGAGGGCGACATCGTCTCCGGCATCATCCAGCAGGGCAAGGACCCGCGGAACGTGCTGGTGGACCTCGGCAAGATCGAGGCGGTGCTGCCCCCGCAGGAGCAGGTGCCGGGCGAGTCCTACGACCACGGCGAGCGGCTGCGGGCCTACGTCGTCCAGGTGCGCAAGGGGCACCGGGGCCCGTCGGTGCAGCTGTCGCGGACCCATCCCAACCTGGTCCGCAAGCTGTTCGCGCTGGAGGTCCCGGAGATCGCCGACGGCACCGTGGAGATCGCGGCGATCGCCCGGGAGGCGGGGCACCGCACCAAGATCGCGGTCCGCTCCCGCAAGGCCGGGGTGAACGCCAAGGGGGCCTGCATCGGCCCGCTGGGCAGCCGGGTCCGCAACGTGATGCACGAGCTGCACGGCGAGAAGATCGACATCGTCGACTGGTCCGAGGACCCGGCCGACTTCGTGGGCAACGCGCTGTCGCCGGCGCGGGTCTCCGCCGTCGAGGTGGTGGACGCCGACGCCCGGGTGGCGCGGGTGATCGTGCCCGACTACCAGCTGTCGCTGGCGATCGGCAAGGAGGGCCAGAACGCCCGCCTGGCCGCCCGCCTCACCGGCTGGCGGATCGACATCCGGTCCGACACCGAGCAGGTCGAGCAGGCGCGGCAGCCGGGCCAGGAGGGCCAGACCCCGCAGACCGGCCAGACCGGCCGGCAAGGTCAGACCGGACAGGAAGGTCAGGCCGGGCAGGCCGGCAAGGCCGGGCAGGAGGGCCGGGCGGCCCAGGCTCAGGAGGGCGCCCCGGAGGGCACCGCCTCGTGACGGCGCCCCCGCTCCGACCCCGCCTCGCGGCGGGGCGGACGGGGCCGGCGCGGGCCGTCCGGGTCACAGCCTCGTAACAGTGCGGGCGCCGCCGGGCGGGTCGTGTCCGTGCCGGGCGGAGAACCGCTCCGGCGGCGCGGAACAGTACCGTCCCGGTGACAACGACAAAGCGGCCGGATCCGGCGAATCTGGATCAACTACGTCAGGAGAGCATGCGACAGGTCCCGCCGACGCCTCGGCGCGGTAGACTTTCATCACGTGGCCGGGCGGTCCCGCTTCGCACCTGCGTGGGCTGCCGGGTTCGCACGGCCAAGTCCGACCTGCTGCGCCTGGTGGCGGTCGAGGGCGTCATCGTCCCCGACCTGGGCAAAGCGATGCCGGGCCGGGGTGCCCACCTGCACCCCGACCTGGGATGTCTCGAGCTCGCTGAGCGACGTCGGGCGTTCCCCCGGGCCTTTCGCCTGGCGGGGCCGCTCGATGTCAGTGTGCTGCGAGACGGGCTTGCGGCACAGGCGCCGCAGCAGCAGGATGGCCGAACGGTAAGCGACGTCTAGTCGGAAGCAGGTCGAGATTGCTATGAGCGCTCGATGAGCACGCCGCGATGAGTACGGCAGGTTAGCGACGGTCCGGAGGCCGCACCCCCGGACCGAGTAGGGAGTGCAGTGGCGAAGGTCCGGGTTTACGAACTCGCCAAGGAGTTCGGTGTAGAGAGCAAGGTCGTCATGGCCAAGCTCAGGGAAATGGGCGAGTTCGTGCGTTCGGCGTCCTCCACGATCGAGGCGCCGGTCGTTCGCAGGCTCACACAGGAGTTCTCCAATTCTTCGTCCGCCAAGGCGGACAACAGGGTCGCGCCGAAGCGCCCCGGCCCGCGCCCGTCGGCGCCGCGGCCCGGGCCCGGCCCGTCCGGTCCCGCGCCCTCCGGCGCACCTCAGGGCGCCCGTCCGGGTCCGCCCAAGCCGCAGGCGCCGCGTCCTGCCGCACCCGGGCCCCGGCCCGCCGCCGGCGGCGCCGGTGGTTCCGGTGGTTCCGGTGGTCAGGGCGGCGGCCCCAGGCCCGGCCCGCGTCCGGGTCCGGTCCCGCCCGCGCCCAGCACGCCGGTGGCCCCGGCGGCCGCGGCCTCGGCGTCGCCCGCCCCGCCCGTGCCGAGGGCACCGGGCGGCGGCCCCGCCGGCGGTCCCCGCGACGGCGGCCCCCGTGATGGTGGGCACCGTGATGGTGGCCCCCGCGACGGCGGTCAGCGTGAAGGCGGCCCCCGCGACGGCGGTCAGCGTTCCGGCCCCCGCGAGGGCGGTCGCGACGGCGGCCCGCGTCCGGGTCCCCGCGCGCCCAAGCCCGGCCCGCGTCCCGGCCCCCGCCCAGGCGGCGGTGGCGGTGGCGGCGGTCGTGGCCCCGGCGGCCCGCGTCCGGGCAACAACCCGTTCAGCTCGACCAACACCGGCATGGGCCAGGCGCCCAAGCCCGGTCCCCGTCCGGGCCCGCGTCCGGGCGGCGACCGTCCGGAGCGTCCGGACCGCGGCGGCGACCGCCCCGGCGGCCCGCGCCCGTCCGGCGGTCCGCGCACCGGCGCCCCGGGCGCCGGCGGCCCGCGGCCCAGCCCGGGCAACATGCCGCCGCGTCCAGGGGGAGGCCCGCGGCCGAGCCCGATGAACATGCCGTCCTCGCGGCCCTCCGCCCCCGGGCGGAGCGGCGGTCCCGGCGGTGGCGGCGGTGGCCGTCCCGGTGGCGGCGGTGGCCGTCCGGGCGGTGGCGGTGGCGGCGGTCGTCCCGGTGGCGGCGGTCGTCCCGGCGGCGGTGGCGGCGGCTTCGGCGGCCCGCGTCCCGGTGGCGGCGGTCGTCCGGGTGGCGGCGGCGGCTTCGGCGGTCCCCGTCCCGGTGGCGGCGGTCGCGGCCGCGGCGGCACGCAGGGCGCGTTCGGACGCCCCGGAGGCCGTCCGGCCCGCGGGCGCAAGTCCAAGAAGCAGCGGCGTCAAGAGTTCGACAACATGCAGGCGCCGGCGATCGGCGGCGTCCAGGCCCCGCGCGGCAACGGCAAGGTCATCCGCCTGCCGCAGGGCGCCACGCTGACCGACTTCGCCGAGAAGATCGGGGCGAACCCGGCCTCGCTGGTCCAGATCATGATGCACCTGGGCAAGATGGTCACCGCCACCCAGTCGGTGGAGCAGGACGACCTCCTGGCCCTCGGGCTCGAGCTGGACTTCGACGTCCAGGTCGTCAGCGCGGAGGACGAGGACCGCGAGCTGCTCGAGTCGTTCGACATCGAGTACGGCGAGGACGACGGCGGCGAGGACCACCTGCAGCCGCGTCCGCCGGTCGTGACCGTCATGGGTCACGTCGACCACGGTAAGACCAAGCTGCTGGACGCGATCCGCAACGCCAACGTCCAGGCGGGCGAGGCCGGCGGGATCACCCAGCACATCGGCGCCTACCAGGTGCAGACCGAGGTCGACGGCGAGGAGCGCAAGATCACCTTCATCGACACCCCGGGTCACGAGGCGTTCACCGCCATGCGTGCCCGCGGTGCCGACACCACCGACCTGGTGGTGCTGGTGGTCGCCGCCGACGACGGCGTCAAGCCGCAGACCACCGAGGCGATCGACCACGCCACGGCGGCCGGGGTGCCGATCGTCGTCGCGGTCAACAAGATCGATGTGGAGGGCGCGGATCCGCAGCGGGTGCGGGCCCAGCTCACCGAGTACGGCCTGATCGCCGAGGAGTTCGGCGGCCAGACCCAGTTCGTCGACGTCTCCGCCCGCCAGGGCATCAACATCGACGGGCTGCTCGAGGCGGTCATCCTGACCGCCGACGCCGAGCTGGAGCTCAAGGCCAACCCGGACATGCCCGCCCAGGGCTCGGCCATCGAGGCCAACCTCGACCGGGGCCGCGGCGCCGTGGCGACCGTGCTGGTGCAGCGCGGCACGCTGCGGGTCGGCGACTCGATCGTCTGCGGCGTGGCCTACGGCCGCGTCCGGGCGATGCTCGACGAGAACGGCAACAACGTCGAGGAGGCGACACCCTCGCGTCCGGTGCTGGTGCTCGGCCTCACCGCCGTGCCCGGCGCGGGTGACAACTTCCTGGTCGTCGACGACGACCGGGTCGCCCGGCAGATCGCCGACAAGCGGGTCGCCCGCAAGCGCAACGCCGAGCTTCTCAAGAGCCGCAAGAGCAGCTCCCTCGAAGAGCTGTTCAAGGACCTGGAGAAGGGCGAGCGGCAGGAACTGCTGCTCATCCTCAAGGGCGACGTGTCCGGTTCGGTGGAGGCGCTGGAGGACTCGCTGTCGAAGATCGACGTCGGCGACGAGGTCAACCTGCGGGTCATCCGCCGCGGCGTCGGCGCGATCACGCAGGACGACGTCAACCTGTCGCTGGCCTCCGACGGCGCGGTCATCATCGGCTTCAACGTGCGGCCCGAGCGCAACGCGCAGGAGCTGGCCGACCGCGAGGGCGTGGACATCCGCTACTACTCGGTCATCTACCAGGCGATCGAGGAGGTCGAGGCGGCCCTCAAGGGCATGCTGAAGCCGGAGTTCGAGGAGGTCCAGCTGGGCACCGCGGAGATCCGCGAGATCTTCAAGGTGCCGCGGATCGGCAACGTGGCCGGTTCGATGGTCACCTCCGGGATCATCCAGCGCAACGCCAAGGCCCGGCTGGTCCGCGACGGGGTCGTGGTGTCCGACAACCTCACCGTGTCGTCCCTGCGCCGCTTCAAGGACGACGCCACCGAGGTCCGCGAGGGCTTCGAGTGCGGTATCGGCGTCGGCTACAACGACATCAAGCTCGGCGACACCATCGAGTGCTTCGAGATGCGGGAGAAGCCCCGCGACTGAGGCACCGCGTCGAGCGGTACGCCGTAGTACGCGCGCACGGCGTCAGGGCGGGTCTCCCGTCCTGGCGCCGTGTCGCGTCGGCGGCGTCCTGGCGCCGCCGCCCGGCGCCGCCCGGACCCGGCCGCGCCAGCGTCCCGGCCCGCGAGGCCGCCCCCCGTGTGCGTCCCGCCACGCGGGGCACGGGAACACCCCGGGCCCCGTCCGTCGTTCCACTCCAACAGAAACCCGAGGTGATCCACCAGGTGTACGTGGGTGCGCTGACACTCGATCTGCTCTTGGGGGACGTCCGGTCGCTGAAGCAGAAGCGCTCGGTCGTCCGCCCCGTCATCGCCGAGGTCCGCAAGCGGTTCCCGGGCGTGGCCGTCGCCGAGACCGGCGCCACCGACCTGCACCGCCGCGCGGAGATCGGGGTGGCGGTCGTGTCGGCGACCGCCGGCAACTGCACCGAGGTGCTGGACCAGTGCGAGCGGCTGGTGGCCGGTCGCCCCGAGATCGAGCTGCTGTCGGCACGGCGGCGGCTCTACAACGGCGAGGATTGACAACCCCCTCGCGACGACCCATGGAAAGGGAGTGCGATCATGGTGGACGCAGCTCGCGCGCGTAAGCTCGCCGACCGCATCCAGCAGATCGTGGCGGAGATGCTGGAGCGGCGGATCAAGGACCCCCGGCTCGGGTTCGTCACCGTGACGGACGCCCGCATCACCAACGACCTGCGCGACGCCACCGTCTACTACACGGTGTACGGGTCTGACAGCGAGCGGGCCGAGACCGCCGCCGCCCTGGAGAGCGCCAAGGGCGTGATCCGCACGGAGGTCGGGCGCAAGACCGGTGTCCGGCACACCCCGAGCCTCACCTTCGTCGCCGACTCCGTGGCGCAGAACGCCGCCCACATCGACGACCTGCTCGCCCAGGCGCGGGCCAGGGACGCCGAGGTCGCCAAGGCCGCGCAGGGGGCCGTCCACGCCGGCGACGCCAACCCCTACCGGGCGGACGAGGACGGCGATGTCGACGAAACCGGCGACGACGAGGGCGGCGAAGCGGGACACTCGTCATCGTGAGTGAACCGGTGGCGGGGGGCGCGCGGACACCGGGCGCCGTCTGGACCAGCGACCACGAGGCCCCCGCACCGGCGTGGGGCCTGCCCGCCGCGGCGTGGGGAGCCGCGTCCGAGCACGTGGACCATTCGCTGCGTTCGGCGGCCGGGCCCGCACCGCGCCTCCCCGACGAGCTGAGCGTCCTGATCGCACCCGAGCGCGCCGTCCTGGTCCGGGCGGAGGCCGCGGCCGGGCCCGCCGGCGGGCCCGGAGGCCCCGTACCCGGCGTTTCCGGCCTCCGCGCCGGTTCCGGAGGGCCGGGCGGCCGGCGCGGTCCGGGGGACGTCGGCCCCGGGCTCGACTGGGACCGCGCCGTCGAGCTCATCCAGGCCGCCGACGAGATCGTCCTGGCCTGCCACATCGCCCCCGACGGCGACGCGCTCGGCTCGATGCTGGCTCTGGGCCAGGCACTGCGGGCCCTGGGCAAGCGCTGCGTCGCCTCGTTCGGCGAGCCGTTCACGATCCCGGCCAGCCTGCGCTTCCTGCCCGGCCAGGAACTGCTGGTGGAACCGTTCCGGGTGCCGGAGCGGCCGGAGGTCATGGTCACCCTGGACGCGGCGGGCGTGGAACGCCTCGGGTCCCTGGCCGGGCCGGCCTCCGCCGCCTCCGCGCTGATCGTGGTCGACCACCACGCGTCCAACACCGGCTTCGGCGCGGTGCGCCTCGTCGACCCCGACGCCGCCGCCACCGCCGTGCTGGTGGACGAGCTGATCGGCCGGCTCGGCGTCCCGCTGTCCCGCGACATCGCCCAGGGCCTGTACGCGGGGCTGGCCAGCGACACCGGTTCGTTCAAGTACCCCTGCACCACCCCGCAGGTGCACGACCTGGCGGGGCGCCTGCTGGCCGCCGGGGTGCGCCCCGAGGCGGTGAGCCGCGAGCTGTGGGACCGTGCCCCGTTCGGCTACCTGATGGTGCTGGCGGGCGCCCTGGCCCGGGCCCGTCTGGAACGTGACGCCGCGGGCGGCCTCGGCCTGGTCTGGACGACCATCGGCCGCGCCGACCGCGACAGCCGCGGTGTCCCGTACGACCAGCTGGAGGGCGTCATCGACCAGCTCCGCCGTACCGACGAGGCCGAGGTCGCGGTGGTCTGCAAGCAGAACGACCAGGGCGACTGGTACGTCTCGACCCGGTCCAAGGGCCGCGTCGACGTGGGCCGCGCCTGCGTGGCCCTCGGCGGCGGCGGCCACCGCACCGCGGCGGCGTTCACCCTCCACGGCGAGCCCGCCGCCATCATCGACCGCCTGAGGAACGCACTGAGGGACGCGGCATGACCGAGAAGGCGGGCTCCGGGCTGGTGATCGTGGACAAGCCGGCGGAGTGGACCTCGCACGACGTGGTGGGGAAGCTGCGGCGGCTGGCGCGGACCCGGCGGGTGGGGCACGCGGGCACGCTGGACCCGATGGCGACCGGGGTGCTGGTGATCGGGGTGGAGAAGGCGACCCGGCTGCTCGGCCATCTGGCGCTGACCGAGAAGGGGTACGACGCCACGATCCGGCTCGGGCAGTCCACCAACACCGACGACGCCGAGGGCGAGATCACGGCGACCGCGTCGGCGGCGGGCGTGGCCGATGCGGCGCTGGAGGCGGGGATCGCCGCGCTGACCGGGGAGATCCGGCAGGTGCCGCCGCAGGTCAGCGCGATCAAGGTGAACGGCGAGCGGGCGTACAAGATGGCCCGCAAGGGCGAGCGGGTGGCGCTGGAGGCGCGGCCGGTGACGGTGCGCTCGTTCACGGTGACGGACGTGCGCCGGGACGGCGACGTCATCGACGTGGACGCCTCGATCGCGTGCTCGTCGGGCACCTACATCCGGGCGCTGGCCCGCGATCTGGGCGCCGCGCTGGGCACCGGCGGGCATCTGACGTACCTGCGCAGGACCAGGGTGGGCCCGTACGACCTCGGCATGGCGCGGACGATCGAGCAGCTCTCCGAGAAGCTGGAGGTCCTCCCGATGGGGGAGGCGGTGTCGGAGGCGTTCCCGCGCCGCGAGGTCGACGCCGACGACGCGCGCAAGGTCATGCACGGGGGGCGGCTTCCGGCGGTCGGGCTCGGTCCGGGGCCGGTGGGCGTGTTCGCGCCCGACGGGACGCTGCTGGCACTGGTGGAGGAGCAGGGCGGGGCGGCCAAGCCGCTGGCGGTCTTCGTCCCCTGACCCGCGTCGTCCCGCGTCGCCCCAGGTCGGGCCGCGGTGATGAGGCTCACGTGCGGCGGCACCTCCCACGGCAACCTACGGTCGCGTAACCTACGGATGCGTAGGTTAGTGAGCGAGGAGGTTGCCCGTGGCCACATCGCGCCACCGCCCGTCCACGGCGTCCCCGTCGACGACCGACTCCCCGCCGCGGCCCGGCAGTCCGCCGGTGGTGCGCGCCACGCGGCCGCCGGGGCACGGCGCGGCGGCGGGCGGCGTTCCGTCCCCGACCAGGCCCCGGCTGCGCGGCTGGCTGCATCTGGGCGCGTTCCCCGCCGTGCTGGTGGCCGGGCTCGTGCTCGTCGCGCTCGGCCCCACCCTCCAGGCGCGGCTGGCGTCGGCGGTGTACGTGGCGGCCTCGGGCCTGCTGTTCGGGATCTCGGGGACCTACCACCGGCAGCGCTCCACCCGGCTCATCGAACTGCTGCGCCGCTTCGACCACGCCAACATCTACCTGATCATCGCCGGGACGTACACGCCGTTCGCCGTGGTGGCCCTGGACGGCGCCACCCGCGTCGGGGTGCTGGCCGTCGTCTGGACGGGCGCGGTCGCCGGTGTGATCTTCCGTACCACGTGGGTGGGCGCGCCGCGCTGGCTGTACGTGACCCTCTACATCGCCCTGGGATGGGTCGCGGTGTTCTTCATGCCGCAGTTCCTCGAGGGCGCGGGGATCGCGGCCTGCGTGCTCGTCGCCGCCGGCGGGATCGCCTACAGCGTGGGCGGTGTGGTGTACGGCCTGCGCCGTCCCGACCCCTCGCCGAGCTGGTTCGGCTTCCACGAGGTCTTCCACGCGTGCACGCTGGCGGCCTACGTCCTGCAGTACGTGGCGGTGTCGCTGGTCGTCTACCAGTCCGCCTGAGGGTGGGAGGGGCTACCGGTGGGTAGAATTCGCCAGCGGGAGCCCCTCGGTCATCTCTCTTCCGGCCGCATGGCACTCTTTAAGTCGACAGCAAGGCCTTCGGGCGACGGCAGACCGGCACAGGCCGGCAGGCAGGTCAACGCAGGGAGAGCATGGTGCGGCGCTGGCACGGCCTCGAGGAGGTACCCGCCGACTGGGGCAGGTCGGTCGTCACGATCGGCGTGTTCGACGGCGTGCACCGCGGTCATCAGCGGATCGTCCGCGCCGCCGCCGAGCTGGCCCGCGAGCGCGGCCTGCGGTCGGTGGTGATCACCTTCGACCCGCATCCGGACGAGGTGGTCAGGCCCGGTACCCACCCGCCCCTGCTGACCACGACCCGCCGCCGGATCGGGCTGCTGGAGGGCCTCGGCACCGAGGCGGTCGCGGTGGTCCCGTTCACGCTGGAGCTGTCGAAGGTGCCGCCGGACGAGTTCGTCCAGTCGGTCCTGGTGGAGCGGCTGCACGCGGCGCACGTGATCGTCGGGGAGGACTTCCGGTTCGGCCACCGGGCCAAGGGCGACGTGCCGCTGCTGACCGAGCTGGGCGACAAGTACGACTTCACCGTGGCGGGCATGCCGCTGGTGGCCAACGGCGACACGATCTCCTCCACCTACATCCGCGAGCGGCTGGAGGCCGGCGCGGTCGAGGACGCCGCCGGCGCGCTGGGCCGTCCCCACCGGGTGGAGGGCGTGGTGGTGCGCGGGCACCAGCGGGGCAGGGCGCTCGGCTTCCCCACCGCCAACCTGGAGACGATGCCGCACACCGCGATCCCGGCCGACGGGGTGTACGCGGGCTGGCTGGTCTGCGACTCCGACCGCTACCCGGGCTTCCACTGGCCCGCCGCGATCTCCATCGGCACCAACCCCACCTTCGAGGGGGAGGAGCGGACGGTGGAGGCGTACGCGCTGGACCGCGACGACCTCGACCTGTACGGCGAGCACATGGCGGTCGACTTCCAGGCCAGGATCCGGGACACGCTCAAATTCGACTCGATCGACGCGCTGATCGAGGAGATGCACCGCGACGTGGACCGGGCCCGCGAGATCACCTCCGCCTGACCGCGGCCCCGGCCTGGCGAAAGGCGGCGAACGCCCTGATCAGGGCGGGTTCGTCGGCGCGGACGGGTCGTGCGCCGGGCATGGTACGGTGAAGAGTCGCCGGGAAAGGTCCCGGCGCGGTGAGCTGCACCCTCATGCGGCCCGCCACGATCTTCCCACGCACCATGCGGACCGACGCGCCGACCAGGCCCGATCTGCGGGTGACGATTCCATCGAAGGAGCCACGTGTCGCTCGACACCGCCACCAAGAACAAGATCATCGCCGAGTACGCGACCACTGAGGGTGACACCGGATCCCCGGAGGTCCAGGTCGCGCTGCTGACCCGGCGGATCAACGACCTGACCGAGCACCTCAAGGAGCACAAGCACGACCACCACAGCCGCCGCGGTCTGCTGCTGCTGGTCGGCCGTCGTCGCCAGCTCCTGAAGTACCTGAGCAACAAGGACATCAACCGCTACCGGCAGCTGATCGAGCGGCTCGGCCTGCGGCGATAGCGTGACAAGGGAGCGGCCCGGTGCCGCTCCCTTCCTGTATCGGCCCGGAACGCCCGTCGCGGCGCCGCGTCCCAGCCCGTCCGAGCCGGGACGCATCGCGTCCCCGGCCCGGGAAGTCGGCTCCGAGGGCGCGGCGGCACTGGCCGTGACGGCCCCATCGGCCGTAGGGTCTGAAGAGACCCACCGCCGCGGGCGGCCGGGAAGCCGTCGTGCACGGCGGCCCCGGCGCGGTTCCGCGCGGCGGAGGGCGTAGAAACGCCGGTTCACGGGAATGCGTGACCGCAAGGAGCACCGCCGGAGCGCCGGTACGGCCCCGGGCCCGATTCACGGCCCCGAGACGGCCGTCCGCATCGGCGACGGGCCATCGGTCACCGGTTCCGATCCACCGCGGTCGGAGGCCGTGACCGGTCACCGGGAGGCGCCGACCGGCCGCCGCCCGTACAACTGGACAAGCAAGCCCCGCGGACACCGCCCTGGTGCGGCCGGTCCTCGGTAGTGGCCTCCGGATCCCGTCCCGCCCCGGCGGGGGGCCGATCCGGGCGCTTCGATCGAAGACCGGCACTGCGCGAAGCCACGGGAGAAGACCGCGGGGAGACGACCGAAACCTGAGGAGGTTTCCCCGTGTCAGATGCCGTGCGCATCGACGGTGCGCAGAGCACCGAAGCAGTGATCGACAACGGTGCCTTCGGCACCCGGACCATCCGGTTCGAGACCGGCCGGCTGGCCCGCCAGGCCGCCGGGTCCGCCGTCGCCTACCTCGACGACGAGACGATGGTGCTGTCGGCCACCACCGCGTCCAAGAAGCCCAAGGACAACCTGGACTTCTTCCCGCTCACCGTGGACGTCGAGGAGCGGATGTACGCGGCCGGCCGCATCCCCGGCTCGTTCTTCCGCCGCGAGGGCCGGCCGTCCGAGGACGCGATCCTCACCTGCCGGCTGATCGACCGGCCGCTGCGCCCGTCGTTCACCAAGGGGCTGCGCAACGAGATCCAGGTCGTCGAGACGATCCTGGCGCTGCACCCCGACCACCTGTACGACGTCGTGGCGATCAACGCCGCGTCGATGTCCACCCAGCTGGCCGGGCTGCCGTTCTCCGGCCCGATCGGCGGCGTCCGGGTGGCGCTGATCGACGGCCAGTGGATCGGCTTCCCGACCCACCCCGAGCTCGAGCGGGCCACCTTCGACATGGTCGTCGCGGGCCGGGTGCTCGAGGACGGCGATGTCGCGATCATGATGGTGGAGGCCGAGTCCACCCGCGACACCATCCGCCTGGTCGGCGACGGCGCCGTGGCCCCGACCGAGGAGACGGTCGCGCAGGGCCTGGAGGCCGCCAAGCCGTTCATCCAGGCGCTGTGCAAGGCGCAGAGCGAACTGGCCGCCGTCGCGGCCAAGCCGACCGCCGAGTACCCGCTGTTCCCCGAGTACACCGACGAGGTCCTGGAGGCCGTGACCGCCACCGTCTCGGCCGAGCTGGCCGAGGCGCTGACGATCGCGGGCAAGCAGGAGCGCGAGTCCCGGCTGGACGAGATCAAGGCGGCCGCCGCCGAGAAGCTGGCCGCCGACTTCGAGGGCCGGGAGAAGGAGGTCTCCGCGGCGTTCCGCGCGGTGACCAAGAAGCTGGTGCGCGAGCGCGTCATCCGCGACGGGCTGCGGATCGACGGCCGCGGCGTCAAGGACATCCGGCAGCTGACCGCCGAGGCGCACGTGGTGCCGCGGGTGCACGGGTCGGCGCTGTTCGAGCGGGGCGAGACCCAGATCATGGGCATCACCACGCTGAACATGCTCCGGATGGAGCAGATGATCGACACGCTCAACCCCGAGCGCACCAAGCGCTACATGCACAACTACAACTTCCCGCCGTACTCCACCGGTGAGACCGGCCGGGTCGGCTCGCCCAAGCGCCGCGAGATCGGGCACGGCGCGCTGGCCGAGCGGGCGCTGATCCCGGTGCTCCCGACCCGCGAGGAGTTCCCGTACGCGATCCGGCAGGTGTCGGAGGCGCTGAGCTCCAACGGCTCCACGTCGATGGGCTCGGTCTGCGCGTCCACCATGTCGCTGCTGGACGCGGGCGTGCCGCTCAAGCAGATGGTGGCGGGCATCGCGATGGGCCTGATCCACGAGGGCGGCGAGTACGCCACGCTGACCGACATCCTCGGCGCCGAGGACGCCTTCGGCGACATGGACTTCAAGGTCGCCGGCACCCGCGACCTGATCACCGCGCTGCAGCTGGACACCAAGCTCGACGGCATCCCCGCCTCGGTGCTGGCCGCCGCGCTGAAGCAGGCCAAGGGCGCCCGGCTGGCGATCCTGGACGTGATGGCCGAGGCGATCGAGGCTCCGGCCGAGATGAGCGAGTTCGCGCCGCGGATCATCACCATCAAGGTCCCGGTCGACAAGATCGGCGAGGTCATCGGCCCCAAGGGCAAGATGATCAACTCGATCCAGGACGACACCGGCGCCGACATCACCATCGAGGACGACGGCACCATCTACGTCGGCGCCACCGACGGCCCGTCCGCCGAGGCCGCGCGGCAGGCGATCAACGCGATCGCCAACCCGCACATGCCCGAGGTCGGCGAGCGCTACCTGGGCACCGTCGTCAAGACCACCACGTTCGGCGCGTTCGTGTCGCTGCTGCCCGGCAAGGACGGCCTGCTGCACGTCTCGCAGATCCGCAAGCTGCACGGCGGCGCCCGGATCGAGAACGTGGACGACGTCATCTCGGTCGGCGAGAAGATCCAGGTCGAGGTCACCGAGATCGACCAGCGCGGCAAGCTCTCGCTGGTCCCGGTCGAGGTGGTGGAGCGCGAGGCCGCCGCCAAGGAGGACGGCGGCGACGGCGCCGCGCCGGCCGACGAGGGCGACGGCGAGGGCGAGTCCGGCGAGCGCCGCGCTCCGCGCCGCCGCCGCACCCGCCGCACCGGCGACGACGCCACCCAGCGCAACTCCTGAGCAAGACCGACGACCGGCCGACCGGCCTGCCCCACGGGGCAGGCCGGTCGGCCGCATTCGTACACCCCGACCGAGAATCCGCCCCGCCTGGACGTCCCGGAGCCCGCCTGACTCACCACACGGCGATGCCCCGAGCCGGGTGAACCGGCTGTGCCCGGCTCGGGTCCGGGCGGATACGGCGGCTCGGGTGCCTATGACTTGGTGCGCAGGCAGACGTTGCCCGACTTGGGGTGTGGGCCGAGTGTGCCTGACTCGGGATGTGGGCCGGTGCGCCCGGCAGGGGAGCGGCTGGGGTCTCCGGGCGCGAGATTCGCGGTGGGTCTGGCAACCTGGGAACGCAGGCGAAGGTGGCCGTGAGACCGGCTCGTCGTTCGTTTCGCGTTCTGTTCGTTCGATGATGGAGAGGTCACCAGTGACGCTGCCGGCCAGGGTGCAGGAGCCCGGGACCACACAGACCGTCCACCCCGGCGAGGCCGGTGCCGGAGCGGTGCGGCGCACCGTGCTCCCCGGCGGGCTCCGGGTGATCACCGAGTCGATGCCGACCGTGCGGTCGGCCGCGTTCGGGATCTGGGCGGGGATCGGCTCCCGGGACGAGTCCCCGGCGGACGCGGGGGCCAGCCACTACCTGGAGCACGTGCTGTTCAAGGGCACCCGGCGGCGGTCCGCGCTGGAGATCTCCGCGGCGATCGACGCGGTCGGCGGCGACCTCAACGCCTTCACCGCCAAGGAGTACACCTGCTACTACGCGCGGGTGCTGGACGACGACCTGCCGCTGGCCGCGGACGTGGTGTCGGACATGGTGGCCTCGTCGGTCAACCGCCCCGAGGACGTCGAGGCCGAGCGCGGCGTGATCCTCGAAGAGATCCACATGCGCGACGACGACCCCGGCGACCTGATCCACGACGAGTTCTCCATCGCGCTGTACGGGGACGCGCCGCTGGGACGGCCCATCCTCGGCACGGTCGAGTCGATCAACGCGCTGACCCGCGACCGGATCCACGGGTACTACACGCGGCACTACGTCCCCCAGAACCTGGTCGTGGCGGTCGCCGGCAACATCGACCACGACGAGGTGGTCCGGCTGGTGACCCGGGCGTTCGAGGACCGGCTCGGCGGCGACGACGTCCCCGCCGCGCCGCGGATCGACGGGGACCCGGTGCCCGCGGCGCCGTCCGTGCGGGTCCTGGACAAGGACACCGAGCAGGCGCACGTGATCCTGGGCGGTGTCGGCGTCTCCCGCACCGATGAACGCCGGTTCGCCCTGGGCGTCCTCAACGCGGCCCTGGGCGGGGGCATGTCCTCCCGGCTGTTCCAGGAGATCCGCGAGAAGCGGGGGCTGGCCTACTCGGTCTACAGCTACACCTCCCAGTACGCCGACACGGGCGTCTTCGGCGTCTATGCGGGCTGCCAGCCGGGCAAGGTCGACGAGGTGCTGTCGATCTGCCGGGACGAGATCGCCCGCATCGCCGACCAGGGCATCGAGGGCGAGGAGCTGGACCGCGGCAAGGGCCAGCTGCGCGGCGCGATGGTGCTGGGCCTGGAGGACAGCGGGTCGCGGATGAGCCGCATCGGCAAGAGCGAGCTGGTGTACGAGTCGTACCTCCCGATCGAGGAGGTCCTGGGCCGCATCGAGGCCGTGACCCCCGACGACATCCGTGCCGTCGCCCAGAGCGTCCTGGCGGCGCCCCAGGCCCTGACGGTCATCGGCCCCTTCGGAGACCGCGACTTCACCCTCTGACCCTCCCTCCCGGGGCCCGGCCTCCCGGGACCCCCTGCTTCGGAGGACTGGCCTTCGGTGCCTCTCCCTCCCGGAGGCTGGCCTCCCGGAGGCCCGGGCTTCCCGGCCTCCCCGGAGCCCGGGGGCTCGGCGTTGCGGGATTCCGGGCCTCCTCGGGCTTCCCGGTGTCCCCGGAGCCTGGGGGCTCGGCGTTCTGAGATTCCCGGTCTTCTCGGGCTTCCCGGCCTCTCCAGGGCCTGGGGACTTGGCGTTGCGGGCTCCCGGCTTTCTTGGTTCCAAGGGCCTTGGCGTTCCGGGGCCTCGCGGCGTCCCGGCCCTGACGGTCATCGCCGTTCGGAGACCGCGACTTCGCTCCCTGGTCGTCGCCTACGGGGGCTGGACTCCGGGGCTCGGGCCGCTCGGCGTTCGGGTGATGTTTCGCGGTGTCGGGTCATGGCTCGGTGGCCTCTTTGGGGGTGTGTTTTTGGCGTTTGGGGGGCTTGTCGAGGGCGGAGGTCAGTAGGCCGTCCAGCCAGCGCTTGCGGGGGTCCAGGTCGATCAGGAGGGCGCGGGCCAGGGTGGTGAGGGGGACGGCGAGGATGGCGCCCAGGGGGCCCAGGACCCACGACCACAGGATCAGGGAGATGGACACCAGGGTGAAGGAGAGGCCGACGGCGGTGCCGAAGAACTTGGGCTGGACGAGCGACTGCAGCACGAAGTTGATGACGCTGTACGCGACGATGATCCAGATCATGGTGCCGAGGCCGCCGGTGAGCAGGCCGAGCACGGCGGGCGGGACGAGGCCGACGACGAAGCCGATGTTGGGGATGTAGTTGGTGAGGAAGGCCAGCAGCCCCCACAGCAGCGGCAGCGGGACCGCGAACAGGTACAGGACCACGGTGTCGAGCACGGCCACGACGGCGCCGAAGACGGTGCTGACGATCAGGTAGCGGCCGGTGTCGCGGGCGAAGCCGCGCAGCGCGCCGACCAGGGCCGGGTGGCTGGTGGCCAGGCGCTCCAGCTGGCGGACGGTGCCGGTGGCGTCGATGCACATGCCGAACAGCATCAGCACGATCAGCAGGAGCGCGGACGAGGCGCTGAGCAGCCCGGCCAGGAAGCCCTCGACGAAGGTGAACAGCTGGCCGGGGTCGAGCCGGGAGACGGCCTGGCCGAGCTTGTGGTGGTCGACGCCGTACCGGGCGAGGGCGCGGGTGGCGGAGGCGAGGAGCTCGTTGAACTGGTCGGTGTAGGCGGGCAGCAGGGCGGCGAGCTGGGCGACGGAGACGGCCAGTGCGGCGCCCAGTGCCAGCAGCAGCGCGATCACGGTGGCGAGGGGCACGGAGACGCAGACCCAGAAGGGGGCGCCGCGCCGGTCGAGCCAGGCGCGCAGCGGGTTGACCGCGATCACCAGGACCAGCGCCAGGAAGACCGGGCCGACGATCGAGGAGGCCGCTTTCAGCCCGGCCATGATGACCACGGCGGCGGCCGAGCCGACCAGGATCACCAGGGCGGGCGAGCGGGGCGTTTCCACGTTTCACCTCCTTGATCTCACTCAGGGCAACAGTAGCGTTACGCTCTGACAGAAGCGCCGTCGGGCGGTCGTCCCGCAGCGCGATAAGCTGCCCGGACGCCGGATCGGGAGGAACGTGTGATCAAGGTTGGGGTGCTGGGCGCGCGCGGCCGGATGGGCGCCGAGGTGTGCCGGGCCGTGGAGGCCGCCGACGACATGGAGCTGGTCGCCGCCGTCGACCAGGGCGACCCGCGGGACGCCCTCACCGGCGCCGGAGTCGTGGTCGACTTCACCCATCCCGGCGTGGTCATGGACAACCTCCGCTGGTGTGTCGAGCACGGGCTGCACGCCGTCGTGGGCACCAGCGGGTTCGATCCCGCCCGGCTGGACGCGGTGCGCGGGTGGCAGGCCGGGGCCGCCGGCGGCAACGTGCTGATCGCGCCCAACTTCGGCATCGGCGCGGTGCTGATGATGCACTTCGCGGAGAAGGCGGCGCCGTTCTTCGAGTCGGTCGAGGTCGTCGAGCTGCACCACCCGCAGAAGGTGGACGCGCCGTCGGGCACCGCGTACCGCACCGCCGAGCTGATCGCGGCGGCGCGCGCCGAGGCCGGGGTGCCGCGTTCCCCGGACGCCACCACCACGGAGCTGGACGGCGCGCGGGGCACCGACGTGGACGGGGTGCGGGTCCACGCCGTCCGGCTGTCCGGCCTGATCGCCCACCAGGAGGTGCTGCTGGGCGGGCACGGCGAGGTGTTCACCATCCGGCACGACTCGATGAACCGCGAGTCGTTCATGCCGGGCGTGCTGCTGGGCGTGCGGAGGGTCGCCGGGCTGCCCGACCGGCTCACGGTCGGCGTCGAGTCGCTGCTGGGACTGTGACGCCGCTGGAGTTCGCCGCCGAGCCGTGGGACTACCTCGGCGAGAGCGAGGCGGTCGACCTGGAGCACGAGCTGGTGCAGGCGACGGCGTCGGAGTTGCGCACCGGTGACGACATCGCGTACGCGCGGGCGGCGTTCGAGCTGGTCCGTGACCGGATCACGCATTCGGTGGACGCGGGCGACCGGCGCGTCACCTGGCGGGCGTCGGACGTGCTGCGGGAGGGCACGGGTCTGTGCTACGCCAAGGCGCACGCGTTCGTGGCGCTGCTGCGCGCGGGCGGCATCCAGGCGGGGTTCTGCTACCAGCGGCTGCGCGCGGGCGAGGGCTTCGTCCTGCACGGGCTGGCCGCGGCGCTGATCGACGACCGGTGGGTGCGGCTCGACCCGCGCGGCAACAAGCCCGGCATCGACGTGGAGTTCTCCGCCGAGGAGGACAGGCTCGCGTTCACGCCCGATCCGGCGCTGGGGGAATCCGACTACCGGACGGTGTACGCCGATCCGCATCCGGCCGTCCTGGACGTCCTGAAGGCCCACGACGACTGCGTGCGCCTGTGCGAGACCGGTGAGCTCCCGTCCGCGGAGCTGTGATCGACGCTCTGCGGCAGAATGCCCCGCATGGACGATTCGTACGCGCGGACGCTCTGGACGGTCATCGAGCCGGTGCACGTGGTCACCTACTTCTCGGCCGAGTGCCTCCAGGCGCACAAGGACGTGGGCCTGAAGGGCTTCTGGATGGGGTACTTCGGGGGCCGCGCGGCTCCCATGGGGGCGGCGTCGGCCGGTGTGGTGGACGCGACGTTCTACGTGTTCGAGCCGGAACGGGTCCGCCGGGCCGTCCCGGACGCGTGGTCGTACGCCTCTCCCGAGGACATCCTGCGTTCGCGCGAGGCGGCCGCGGCCGCGGCCCTGCGCAGGCACGCCCCCATCGTGGACGAGATCGCGCCCAAGGCCGTCCCGCTGCTCCGCCGTGTGGCGGAGGCGGCCGATGCGCCGGGGCGCCCGCTGTTCTGTGCGAACCGTGACCTGCCCGTGCCGGACGACGACGTCGCGGCGCTCTGGCTGGCCACGACCGTGCTGCGGGAGCACCGCGGGGAGGGCCACCTGATGCTCCTCACGGCGGAGGGTCTGGACGGCCCGGAGGCGAGCGTGCTGTCCCTGGCCGTGGCCGGCGACTCCATCGACAAGCTCACCGTGACCCGCGGATGGTCGGCGGAGCGGCTGCGGGCGGCCGTCGCCGCGCTCGCCGGGCGTGGGCTGCTGAACGCCGACGGCACGGCCACCGAGGAGGGGCGCGTGTTCCGGCGGCGGATCGAGGAGCGCACCGACGCGCTCGCCGCACCGCCCTACCGCGTGCTGGACGAGCCGGAGGAGCTGTTCGCGCTGCTGGAGCCGGTCGCTCGCGCCGTGGCCGCCTCCGGGGACGTCCCGTTTCCCAACCCGATCGGCCTGCCCAGGCCCTGATCCGGCCCGCTCAGGGCTGGGGGGTGACGAAGCCGTACTTGTTGAAGAGCCTGCGGGCGGCGGGGGTGGTCAGCCAGGCGACGAACGACGCCGCCTCCTTCCCGTGGCCGCTGTCGTCGACCGCCGCCGCCAGGTAGGTGGCGGTGACGTTCTCCAGCGCGGCGATCGGCACGCTGCTCGCGGCCACTCCCGCCGCCCGCAGATCGGTGATGTAGACGAGCCCGGCGTCGGCCTGGCCGGTGCGGACCCGGTCCAGGACGGCGCGCACGCTGATCTCCTCCGAGGAGGGCCGCACGGTGATGCCCGCGCCCGCGAAGATCTGCCGCGCGTACGCCCCGGCCGGGTTGGTCGCCGCCGCGATCGCGACCCGCAGCCCGGGCCTGCCCAGGTCGCGCAGTCCCCGGACGCGGCGCGGGTTGCCCGGGCCGACCGCGATCGTCATCGAGTTGTGCGCGATGATGCGGCGGCGGCCGGTGAGGTGGTCGTCGGCCTTGTTCATGGTCTTCTCGTCCGCCGTCACCAGCACGTCGCCGTTCTTGGGCTCCGAGAGCCGTTGGGCCATCTCCTGGGAGCCGCCGAAGAGGAATCTGACCTGGACGCCGCGGTGCTCCTGCGTGTAGGCGAGCCCGAGTTCCTGCAGCGCCTCCTGCGTGGACGAGGCCGCCAGCACGGTGAGCGTCGCGCCGTCGGAGGCGCCGCGGCAGCCGGCCGCGACCGAGCCGGCGACGAGGAGGGACAGCACGGCGCATGCGGCGGCACGCCGCCGCAGGGGGGAGTCCGGCATATGTCCAGATCTTAGGGTCGGGACGGTTCTGCTCCGGTGATTCGGCGCGAGCGTGTCAGTGGCCGCCGCTAGGGTTCCGGTAGCCGAACTCATCGTCCCCGGAGGCCCCCCGTGTCCCTCGACCTCATGGAACTTCTGCCCGCCGACTGGCGGGAGCGGCTCGATCCGCTCGTCGACCCGCTGGGCGTCGCGGCGCTCGGCTCGTTCGTCGCCCAGGAGTACGAGGAGCAGACGGTCTTCCCGCCGCGGGAGGACCTCTTCAACGCGTTCCGGCACTGCCCCTACGACCGGGCGCGCGTGCTCATTCTCGGCCAGGACCCCTACCACGGGCCGGGCCAGGCGCACGGGTTGAGCTTCAGCGTCCGCGACGGGGTGAAGCCACCGCCCTCGCTGCGCAACATGTACAAGGAGCTGGCGAGCGACCTGGAGGTGCCGGTGGCCAAGACCGGCGACCTCACCTGCTGGGCCGACCAGGGCGTGCTGATGCTGAACGCGGTGCTGACGGTGCGGGCGAGCGAGGCCGGGTCGCACGCGGGCAAGGGCTGGGAGGACTTCACCGACGCCGCCATCCGCGCGCTGAACGACAAGCGCGAGCGGGTGGTGTTCGTGCTCTGGGGGGCCTATGCCCGCAAGAAGGCCAAGCTGATCACCGGCGAGCAGCACGTGGTGCACGAGTCGGCGCACCCGAGCCCGCTGAGCGCCAAGAAGTTCTTCGGCACGCGCCCGTTCAGCGCCGTCAACAAGGCCCTGGCGGACGCCGGCCAGCCCGAGATCGACTGGGCCGTCGTCCCCCGCTCCTGACCGGTCCCCGGTCCCCGCCGGGCCCTCGGCGGGGCGCCGGGGTCAGAGGGCCAGGCCGATGGCCAGCAGGGCGCCGAAGGCGAGCTGGAGGCGGCCGGTGCCGCCGAGCACGGGGATGAGCTCCGGTCCGGTGGCGCCCCTCAGCACCGTCTGCGTCGGGGGCACCGACAGCGGGGCCGACAGCAGGGCCAGCAGCGCCCACGGGTGCGGTGCCGCGACGGCCAGCACGATCGGGTAGGGCAGGGCCGCGCACGCCGCGTACAGGATCCGGGTCCAGCGGTCGCCGAGGACGACGGCCAGGGTGCGCTTGCCGGTGACCTCGTCGGTGGGGATGTCGCGCAGGTTGTTGGCGACCAGCAGCCCGCAGGCCAGCAGCCCGACCGGCACGGCGGCCGCCCACGCCTCCCACGGGATCCCCTCGACCTGCACGTACACCGTGCCGACCACGGCTACCAGGCCGAAGAAGACGAAGACCGACACCTCGCCGAGCGCGCGGTAGCCGTAGGGGGTCTTGCCGCCGGTGTAGAACCAGGCGGCCAGGATCGCCAGCGCGCCGACCAGGAGCAGCCACCAGGTGGTCACGGCGGCCAGGACGAGCCCGGCGACGGCGGCGGCGAGGAAGCAGCCGAGGGCGGCGGCCAGCACCTGCCCCGGCTTGGCGACCTTGGAGCCGACCAGGCGGAGCGGGCCGACGCGTTCCTCGTCGGTGCCCTTGACGCCGTCGCTGTAGTCGTTGGAGTAGTTGACGCCGACCTGCAGCGCCAGGGCGACGAAGGCGGCGAGGAGCGCGCGCCACCACACCGCCCCGCCCTCCCCGATCGCGACGCCCGTGCCGACGATGACGGGGACGAGGGAGGCGGGAAGGGTGCGGGGCCGTGATCCGGCGACCCATTGGGAGAGCGTGGCCACTGGTTACCGTTGGTTCTCGTGGGGCGACAGGGGACTAGCCCGCCAATTGTCCCGGATCAGCGGCCCGGCGCGAATCCAGCCCCGCGCGGGAGGGGGAGACGGGGCGCAGGCGAAGCGAAAGGACCAGGCCCAGGGCCAGGATGGCGGCCGTGGCGAGGGCGGCGCGGCGCGTGGCCTCGGCCAGGCTCGCGTCGGCGGCCGCGGCGATCGCCGCCTCGATCCGCGGGGACGCCCCCGAGGCTCCGCCCGCGGCGGCCGCGCGCTCGGCGGCCTCGTGCAGCTCGCGGGCATGGGTTCCGGCGCTCTCGCGCAGTTCCCGGGTGAGGGCGGCCTGCCGGGCGGCGGGCAGGTCCGTGCCGCGCAGCCGCTCGGCCATCGCGTGGCCGAGCCCGGTGGCGAAGACCGTCCCGATCAGCGCGATGCCCAGCGCGGCGCCGACCTGCCGCGCCGTCGACTGGGTGCCGGACGCCTGCCCGGCCTGCCCGGGCGGGACGTCGGCGAGCGAGACGTTGGTGAGCTGGGCGGAGGTCAGGCCCAGGCCGACGCCGTACAGCAGCATCCACGGGGCCAGGCCGAACCCGGTGGTGGTGGCGGTCAGCGTCAGCGCCAGCGCGGCCACGGCCGCCACCTCCAGCGCGATGCCGAACTGGACGACGCGGTGCGCGCCGTGCCGGTGGGCCAGCCTGCCCGCGCCCCCGCCGGACAGGAACGCCCCCGCGGCCAGCGGCAGCAGCGCCACGCTGATCTGCAGCGGGGCGGTCCCGTGCACGCCGAGCAGGAACAGCGGCAGGACGAACACCAGCCCCAGCTCGCCCACGTTGATCAGGGCGGAGGCGAGGTTGCCGTGCCGGAAGTTGGGGATCCGGAACAGGGCGAGGTCGAGCATGACGGGCCGCCCGGCCGCGGCGCGGGCACGTTCCACGACGACCAGCGCGGCGAGCAGCACGGCGCCGAGCCCGAGCACCACCGGCACCGGCGACAGCCCGTTCGGCGGCCAGGTGAACGGCCCCATCGCGAACGGGCGGGTCGCCGTCCACCAGCCGTAGGTCTGGCCCTCGATCAGGCCGCAGACCACGGCGCCGAGCCCGAGCGCCGACAGCGCCCCGCCGGGCCAGTCGATCTCGCGCACGGTGTTGCGCAGCGCGCGCCGCCGCCCGCTCCCGGTGGCCGCCCGGCCCGCCTCGGCGGGGCGCGGGGAGCGTGTCTCGGGCATGAGGGCGAGCGCGCCGCCGAGCAATGCCAGGCCGAGCGGCAGGTTGACGCCGAACGCCCAGCGCCAGCCGGCCGTGCTCGCCACCGCGCCGCCGAGCAGCGGGCCCAGCGCGGCCATGCCCGCGATCAGCGACCCCCAGATGCCGAACGCGACGGCCCGCTCCCGTCCGGTGAACAGCGCGTTCACCGTGGACAGCGTGGCGGGCAGCATCATCGCGGCGCCCACGCCCTGCAGGGCGCGGGCCCCGATCAGCGCCGACCCGTCCCCCGCCAGCGCCGCCAGGACGCTCGCCCCCGCGAAGATCGCGACCCCGGCGACGAACGCGCGGCGCCGCCCGAACAGGTCGCCGGCCCGCCCGGCCGGGATCAGCAGGGCCGCGAACACCAGCGCGTACACCGAGGTCACCCATTCGGCGTCCGAGGTGGTCAGGCCCAGCCCGGAGACGATCTGGGGCATCAGGACGCCGACGATGGTGGCGTCCACGACGATCAGCGAGACGCCCAGGCTCATCACGGCCAGGCAGAGCCAGCGGCGGCGGTGGGACGCCGGGCCGGTCGCCCTGGATCCGGAGTCGGACGGTGTCGCGGAGGTGGTCATGGGCACGACTTCCAACTTAAGCCCGGTCCTTCGATGCTCCTCACCGACCCCGTGGTTGCGCCCGGAGCGCCCCGGAACGCCCCGGCGCCCTTGACGTTCAGGCGCCCGTTCCGGAGCCCTCCGCGTCGGCGGTGATGTCGGTGTGCAGGCGGATCTGCCGGACCGGCTCGCCCATGTCCAGGTCGCGCGCGGTGCCGTCGGGCGCCCACCCGGCCGAGCCCAGGAACGCCCGCATCACCTCGTCCTTCTCGAACGTCCAGGTGATCAGGGTGGCGAAGCCGTCGTCGCGGAGCAGGTCGACGGTGGCGGCCAGCAGCCGGCTGCCGTGCCCGGCCCGCGCGTGCAGCGGGTCGACCAGCAGGGTGATCAGCTCGGCGGCCGCGGCCGGGTCGTGGTCGGGGTCGTTCTCGGCCGGGCCGGAGGCGGCGAAGCCGACGACCAGGTCGGAGGAGACCGCGACCAGCAGCCGGTGCCGGGGGCCCGGCGGGTCGGTGACCGCCTCCGTCCAGCGCTCGCGCCACACCTCCCGGGCCTCCGTGCCGGTCACCTCGGCGAGCACCCCGGCGGGGAGCAGGTCACGGTACGCCTGCCGCCAGGCGCGCACCTGGATGTCGGCGACGGCGGCGGCGTCCGCCCGGCGGGCGGGCCGTACGCCCACGTCGGCCATGGCTTGCCACGTCCTCTCATCGGTGGTGGTGGTCGGGCCGGTCGCTGGATGCGGTCACCGCGTCGCCGTGCGGTCGCGGCGGCGTGCGCGGTAGGCGCGGGTCTTGGTGCGGTTGCCGCACACCCGCATCGAGCACCAGGATCGGCTGCGGTTCTTGGAGGTGTCGAGGAACGCCCACTGGCAGGTGTCCTCCAGGCAGACCTTGAGGCGGGGCCAGGTGCCGTCGGCGGCCGACTCGGTCACGGCCGCCGCGATCCTCGCCAGGCCCGCGGTCGTGCCGCCGCCCAGGGGGACCAGCGCGGGACGGCCGCCGTCGAGCGTGAGCCGCAGCGGCAGCCGTCCCAGCGACCGTTCGAGGTCCCCGGGCAGGCCGCCCCCGGCGAGCGGGGACGCGGCAGCGCCGAGCGTGTGATGGGCGAGCATCGCGGTGCGCAGGCCCTCGCGGAGGGTGGCGGCCAGGTCGACGTCGGACTGGTCGGCCCGCGCGCCGGCGGGCGCCAGCCCGTGCGCGGCCAGCCAGTCGGCCAGGCGCGCCGGAGCGTCGATCGCGTCGGTGGCGCATTCCACGTCGAGTGTGTTGACGAAGTCGCGCAGGAGCAGGGCGGCCGGGGAACCGGCCCGGACGCCGGTGCGCCCCTGGTCGGGCTGCGCGCTGTCCATCACTCCGCTCCTGCCGTCGGGCGCACTCTACCAGCTACGACACCGGTGTTCCCGGATGGGCGGTTGCGGGACCGGGCGACACCTGCGTACCGTTTTGGACGGTGTCGAAGAGAGGAGCCGAGGATGCGCACGACGGTGACGAACGTCGCGATCGACTGCACGGACCTGGACGTCATGGCCGAGTTCTGGGGCGGGCTGCTCGGCATGAAGGTCACCGGCCGCGACGAGGACTGGATCGACCTCGAACCGCTCGGCGACGGCGGGCCGCTGCTGAGCTTCCAGCTCGTCCCCGAGTCCAAGAGCGGGAAGAACCGCGTCCACCTGGACGTGGCGGTGCCCGACGTCCACGCCGCCGGCGAGCGCGCCCGCGAACTGGGCGCCACCCCGCACGGCGAGCCGATGGGCAACCCCGAGCGCCCGTTCCGGGTGTGGCTCGACCCCCAGGGCAACGAGTTCTGCTTCGTCACCGAGTAGCGCGTTCCCGCGCGCGGACGACCTCGGCCAGGCGGCGCACGCCCTCGTCCAGTTCCGCCTCGTTGGCGGCGGCTCCGTAGCCGATCCGCAGGTACGGGCCGGGCGGTTCGGCCGGGAAGAACGGCCGTCCCGCGCTCACCAGCACGCCGGCGCGCAGGGCCGCGTCCGCCAGCGCGACGTCGTCGGTGCCGTCGCGCAGCCGGACCCACAGGTGCGGGCCCCCGGCGGGCCGGTTGACCTCCAGCTCGGGCAGCTCGCGGGCCAGCGCGGCGCGCGCCGCGTCCCGGCGGGAGCGCAGCGCGGTGCGCACCGCGCGCAGGTGCCGCGGCCAGCCCGGGGAGCTGACCAGCTCCAGCAGCGTCTCCTGCAGCGGCCTGGCCGGGAAGAACCCCTCGACCAGCTGGGTCGCGCGGATGCGCTCGGCGACCGGGCCGCGGGCGATCACCGCGGCCACCCGCAGGCTGGCGGCGGTGCCCTTGGTCGGCGAGGCGATGTGCACGACCCGGCCCTCCCGGTCCGCGCCGACCATCGGGGGCGCCACCGGGTCGATGGCCAGATGGCGGGCGAAGTCGTCCTCGATCACGAACGCGCCCGCGGCACGGGCCGCCTCGATCACCCGCGCCCGCCGCTCGGCGGTCAGTACCGCGCCCGTCGGGTTCTGGAAGGTGGGCTGGACGTACACCGCGCGGGCGCCGGTCATGGCGAACGCCTCCGCCAGCAGGTCGGGCCGCACGCCCTCGCCGTCGGCCGGGACCGGCACCGGGTGCAGCCGGCCGGCCCGCGCGATCGCGAGGACGCCCAGGTAGGTGGGGGACTCGACCAGGAGCGGCGAGCCGGGCGGCAGCAGCGCGCGCAGGACCGTCGTCAGTGACTGCTGCCCGCCGCCGGTGACGAGGACGTCGGCGGGCGCGATCTCGCCGCCGGGCGCGGCCGTCCGGGCGAACCAGGCGCGCAGTTCCGCGACCCCGGCCAGCGGGGGCGGGTCCCAGGCGTCCGGGCGGCGGGCGGCGCGGGCGGCGGCCGTGGCCAGCGCCCGCAGCGGCTGGAGGGTGGGGTGCAGGTAGCCGCCGCTGAGCGTGATCGCGCCCTCGGGCGCGGGCAGGAGCAGCCGGGCGACGCCGTCGGAGTCCACGGCGCGGTCGCCGAGCGCGACCGCCTGCCAGCCCAGGTCGGCGGGCCCGGCGGCGTCGGCGCCGGGCGCGGGTCCGGGACGGCCGGCCGCGAACGCGCCGCTGCCCGGGCGCGTGACCACCAGCCCCTCCGCGGCGAGCAGGCCCAGGGCCCGCGCGACCGTGACCGGGCTGACCTGGTGGCGGCGGGTCAGCGCGCGGCTGGACGGGAGCCGCTGGCCGGGGTGCATCCCGCGCAGCTCGTCCCGCAGCCGCTCGGCCAAAACGGACACACTGCTATCCTGGTGCATGAGCGATAACGATAGCGCTACTGCCTCCGCGTCGATAGCGGAACCGGATGCCCCCGCCCCCGGACGGGCGGCCGGCTTGGGGCTGGCCGGCCTCGGTGTGCTGGTCTTCTCGCTGACCTTGCCCGCCACGGCGTTCGCCCTGGAGGGGCTCGACCCGTACCTGATCGGCATCGGGCGCTCGGCCGCCGCTACCGTCCTGGCCGCGATCGCGCTCCTCGCCGTGCACCTCCGCTCCCGCTCCCGGGCGGCCGCGGGGTCCCGGGGCGCCCGGGACGCCCTGGTCCGGCCGCGCGGCCGGCAGTGGGCGGCGGTGGCGGTCACCGCGTCCGGAGTGGTCTTCGGCTTCCCGGTGCTGACCACGCTGGCGCTCGACCACGGCGCGTCGTCCGCGCACGCCGCCGTGGTGGTCGGCCTGCTGCCCGCCGCGACGGCGGTGCTCGCCGTCCTCCGCGCCGGGGAACGGCCCTCGCTCGCGTTCTGGCTGGCGGGCGCGTCCGGCGCGGTGGTGGTGACCGGGTTCGCGGTGATCCGCGGCGCCGGTCATCTCACCGGCGCCGACCTGCTGCTGTTCGGCGCGATGCTCGCGGCCGCGGTCGGGTACACCGAGGGCGGCCGGCTGACCCGGGAGATGCCGGGCTGGCGGGTCATCTCGTGGACGCTGCTGCTGGCCGCGCCGATCACCATGCCCGTCACGGTCTGGTTGCTCGCCACGACGGGTCCGCAGTGGACCGGCGGCGCGGCGCTCGGCTTCGGCTACGTCGCCCTGCTCTCGGCCTACCTGGGCTTCTTCGCCTGGTACGAGGGTCTGGCGCGGGCCGGGATCGCGCGCGCGAGCCAGGTCCAGCTCGCCCAGCCGCTGCTCACACTGCTGTGGTCGGGGATCCTCCTGGGCGAGCTGATCGACGGCCTCACCGCGCTGGCCGCCGTGGGCGTGCTGGTCTGCGTGGCGCTGACCCAGCGCGCCCGCGTACGGAACGCGCCCCCGCCCGCCCGCCGGGTCCGGGACGGCGGCAGCGGCAGCGGCAGGGACGGCGGCAGGGGCGGCGGAACGGGCCCGACCGGCCTTGCGGAACGTGACACACGGCCACACGATGGGAAGGAAAGCGTCACAACGATGTGAACGCAGGGGGCCGCATGGACGACAAGCTCACCGTCCCCGAGGGCGGGTTCTGGCCCGCCCCGGAGATCCCGCAGCCGAACATCTACCCGATGGAGTGGCGGGTCGAGACCGGCAAGCTCGCCGCCATCTACGAGAAGTCCAAGCGGACCGTGTGGAACCCCGCCGACCTGCCCTGGGACGGGATCCGACCGGAGGACTTCACCCCGGAGCAGCGGCTGGGGATCATGTACTGGTTCGCGGTGCTGGCCAACTTCGACGCCTCCGGGCCCGCGGTGTTCGCCCGCGCCACGATCCACGCGTTCGAGCAGCACGAGGAGGATCCGGTCCGCAAGTGCTTCTTCTCGATCACGCGGGACGAGATGAACCACGAGGAGTGCTGCCAGCGGACCATCGCGAAACTGTGGCCGGGCGGGCCGCTGGACTGGACGCCGGGCACCGAGCTCGAGCACGCCGCCCACAACAACATCGGCTGGCTCTACTACAACGGCGGCCGTTACTGGCAGGGTTACAACACCGCGGTCCGCAAATACTCGCTCGCCGTTCTGTTCACCAGTTTCATGATGGGCGAGATGGCCGCGTCCACGCTGTTCCGCGGCATGGCCTCCGGCACCCGGCACCCGGTCTTCGGGGAGATGTTCCAGCGCATCGGCCGCGACGAGTCGCGCCATCTGCAGATCTGCATGACGATCCTCGACAACGAGTGGCCCGGCCTGAACGAGGAGGTCAAGGGGCAGATCACCAAGCAGTTGCGGGCGGGGTTCGTCTTCCTGTCGATGATCCTGTGGGAGCCGCCCGAGGGATTCTGGGACCTGCCGCCGTATTTCCTCACCAACCACCGCGTGCTGATGAGCCATGCGCGGGACGCGGGCCTGGGCGTCCTCTCGTTCGAGGAGCAGGCGGAGAACTGGAAACTGGCCATCGCCCGTATCCGCGCCATCGTCGAACGCTGGGGCATCGCCTTCCCGGCCATTCCGGAACTGGACATCTCGGGGGTGAAGGTCGACATCATCGACCCCGAGGACATCATTCCGGTGTTTTAAGGCCCGAGCCGGACGCCGCCCCCGGCCCGGCGGTGTCCGGTGCTTCTCCGGGCCCGGTCCGGGCCGGAGAGACCCGCCCCGCCCGGTTTTCCGCGATCATTGTCCGATGGCATGGAAAAGGCGGATCGTTCGGGGCCTGCGGTGGGCGGGCTGGACCGCGGCGTGCGCGCTCGGCCTCGTGGCGCTGCTGCTGGGCGGCGCGTGGGTGTGGTGGCAGCCCGAGCCGGAGGCGCGCGGCACCGTCGCCAACGCGCTCTGGGCGCGGCACCAGTGGGTGGGGGAGGAGCACACCGAGCAGGAGTACCGCGACCTCGGCCGCCTGCTCAGGGAGAACCGCATCACCGACGTGTTCTTCCACGCGGGCCCGTTCGAGGCCGACGGCACCGTGCCGCCCGCCAAGTACCGCAACGCGCGCAGGCTGATCCAGGCCATGCGCGAGCACGCGCCCGGCGTGCGCGCCCAGGCCTACCTCGGGCAGATCAGGAAGCTGGACGGCTACGGCGTCACCGACCTGGACGACCCGGCCGTCCGCGCGAGCGTCCTGCGCACCGACGCGCTCTTCCTCGACCTCGGCTTCGACGGCATCCACTACGACTTCGAGCCCATCTACGCCGACGACACCGCGTTCCTGGAGCTGATGGAGAAGACCAGGGAGCTGACGCGCTCGCGGGGCCGGCTGCTGTCGGTGGCCATCGAGCAGCTCACCCTCGTGGACGGGGCGCAGCCGATCTACCGCGCCCTCATCCCGCAAGGACACGGCCGCTTCCACTACCCGCCGCGTCCCACCGAGGAGTACCTGCGCGCGCTGGCCGACCGGGCCGACCAGGTCGCGATCATGACCTACGACGCGGCGCAGCCGACCGCGTCCCTGGCCGGTCTGGACTACGCCCGGCACACCGAGCGGACGCTGCGGCTGATCGGCGACCGGACGACGGTGTTCATGGGAGTCCCCACCTACCGCCCGCTGATGGACTGGGCGGACAACCTGCCGGTGGCGCTGCGGGGCGTGCGGCGGGGGCTGGACGCGCTTGATCGTCCGCCCGCCCGCCCCTACGGTGTCGGGATTTATGCGGAATGGACGACCATACCCGCTGAATGGGCGCTTTACCGGGCTAACTGGCTGCCGCGCGGGTCAGCATGAATTGGCGTTGACGGTACCCGCCCCGTCACGTTCCCGTCCTTGCGTTTGTGCAGGTCAAAAGGTTAGTTGACGGAGCCTTCCGCGGGGGTAGGCAAGCAGCGGCGGAACCGGCGGATCGGGCGTGCACGTCGAGAGCGGGCACGACCGGCGGAACCGGACAGGACGATCGCACGAGAGTGGGGGAGTGACGCCGATGGGCATCCAGCGGACCGCGTGGCATGAGTCGGACCAGCTGACCGAGCTTTCGGCCGAATTCACCGGATGGCGGATCGGCCGCGGCGGCTCCGGCCATTGGTGGGCGGTGCGCGGCGACGAACTCGTCCGCACCCCCGACGTGGACGAGTTGCGCGCGCGTCTGTACGAACTCGGCGAGAACCGGTGACCCTGCCGCCGCCGACGGGCGGCGAGCGCCGGTAGGCGCCGCGGACCCCGTGGACGCGCGCCCGGGACCAGGGGCGGGGCGGGCGGCCCGCCTCCCCGGTCCTAACGGAAGGTGTTTCCGCGAGCCGGTTGCGGAACGACCGTCCGTGGAGCAGGACCGCTGCGGGCACGTTATCCAACCGATTCCGGGAAGTAGCCGGACTGACCCCGTAACGCGGCATTTGCGTGCCACGATGTGGAGAACAGAAGCCGCCCGCCACGCGTACCCCCGAGCGTGTGGCGGGCGGCTTCTGCCTTCCCGGCCCAGGAGGCCCCGGCGCCCGCCCCGGCCTCGTCGCCGGCAGGCCCCACGCGCGCCCCGCTCCCAGCCTCGCTCCCGGTCCCACTTCCGGCCCCGCAGCCGGCCGTCGGCGCGTCCGGGCGGAGTCGTCCAATGCGACCGGCAGACCGCCCCAAATCCCGCCCGATCACCCGGCCCGCCCGCGTCCCCCGCATCACTCGAGACTCCGCTGGTCGGCGGGGCGAGTCACGGCTCCGCGACATTGCTCCTTTGTGGGGACCTGTGGGTCCAAGGCGGCCGCCCGGAACGGTACCGTTCGATGCATGGCACCCAGCACAACAAGCGGCGCTCCCTTCGGGAGGATGCTGACCGCGATGGTCACGCCGTTCCGGCCCGACGGCGGGGTCGACTACGACGGAGCCGCGCGCCTGGCGACCTACCTGGTCGACGAGCAGCGCAACGACGGCATCGTCGTCAACGGGACGACGGGAGAGTCGCCGACGACGAGCGACGCCGAGAAGGACCGCCTGCTCCGCACCGTGATCGACGCGGTCGGCGACCGCGCCGTCGTGGTCGCCGGGGTCGGCACCAACGACACCGCGCACAGCCGCGCCCTGGCCCGGGCGGCCGAGGAGGCCGGCGCGGACGGCACGCTGATCGTCACGCCGTACTACAACAAGCCCCCGCAGGAGGGGCTGCTGCACCACTTCACCGAGGTCGCGGACGCGGCCGCGCTGCCGGCGATGCTCTACGACATCCCGGGCCGCTCGGGGGTGCCGATCCTCACCGAGACGCTGCTGAAGCTGGGCGAGCATCCGCGGATCGTCGCGGTCAAGGACGCCAAGGGCGACCTGTTCGCCGGCTCCCTGGTGATGGCGGGCACCGACCTGGCCTACTACTCCGGCGACGACGCGCTCAACCTGCCCTGGCTGTCGGTGGGCGGCTGCGGGTTCGTCAGCGTGGTCGGCCATGTCGTGGGGGCCGATCTCCATGAGATGATCGACGCGTATCTCGCCGGCGACCGGGAGAACGCGCAGCAGATCCACCGCCGCCTGCTGCCCGTGGTCACGGCGATCATGACCCGTACGCAGGGCGCCATCGCCGTGAAGGCCGCGCTGAACCTGCTGGGGCTGCCGGGCGGCACGGTCCGCGCGCCGCTCGTCGACGCCTCGCTGGAGTTCGCGGCGCGCCTGCGCGAAGACCTCACGATTGGGGGAGTCAAAGTGCCGGAGGTCACCATTCCGGAGGTTGCCCGGTGAGTCACCCTCACCCGGAGCTGACCGCACCGCCCGCACTGCCCGGCAACGGCCTGCGCATCGTCGCGCTCGGCGGCCTGGGCGAGATCGGCCGCAACATGGCCGTGTTCGAGTACGGCGGGCGGCTGCTGATCATCGACTGCGGGGTGCTGTTCCCCGAGACCGAGCAGCCCGGGATCGATCTGATCCTGCCCGACTTCGACTATGTCAGGGACCGGCTCGACGACGTCGAGGCGGTCGTCCTGACGCACGGCCACGAGGACCACATCGGCGCCGTCCCCTACCTGCTGCGCGAGCGCCCCGGGATCCCGCTCGCCGGCTCCAGGCTGACCCTGGCGCTGCTGGAGGCCAAGCTCACCGAGCACCGGATCAAGCCCACCACCGTGGAGGTGAAGGAGGGCGACCGGCGCTCGTTCGGCCCGTTCGACTGCGAGTTCCTGGCGGTCAACCACTCCATCCCCGACGCGCTGGCGCTGGCCGTCCGCACCCCGGCCGGACTGGTCCTGCACACCGGCGACTTCAAGATGGACCAGCTGCCGCTGGACGGCCGCCTGACCGACCTGGGCGGATTCGCCCGGCTCGGCGCCGAGGGCATCGACCTGCTGATGTCGGACTCCACCAACGCCGAGGTGGCCGGGTTCGTCACCAGCGAGCGCAACATCGGCCCGGTGGTCGACGACGTGTTCCGCACCGCGCAGGAGCGGATCATCGTGGCCTGCTTCGCCTCGCACATCCACCGGGTGCAGCAGGTGCTGGACGCCGCGGTCGCCAGCGGCCGCAAGGTCTGCTTCGTCGGCCGCTCGATGGTGCGCAACATGGGCGTGGCCCGCGAGCTGGGCTACCTGGACGTGCCCGAGGAGATCATGGTCGAGCCCCGGCAGCTCGACGACGTGCCGCCCGACCGGCTGGTGCTGGTCTGCACGGGCTCGCAGGGCGAGCCGATGTCGGCGCTGTCGCGGATGGCCAACCGCGACCACCAGATCCGCATCACCCGGCGCGACACCGTCATGCTGGCGTCCTCGCTGATCCCCGGGAACGAGACCGCCGTCAACCGGGTCATCAACGGGCTCACCCGGTGGGGGGCGCGGGTCGTCCACAAGGGCAACGCGCTGGTGCACGTGTCCGGGCACGCGTCCGCGGGCGAGCTGCTGTACGTGCTCAACATGACCAGGCCGGGCAACTTCATGCCGATCCACGGCGAGTGGCGGCACCTGCGGGCGCACGCCAAGCTGGCCGCGCTCACCGGCGTCCCGGAGGAGAACATCGTCATCGCCGAGGACGGCGTCGTGGTCGACCTGGTCGACGGCCAGGCCTCCATCGTCGGCGCGGTCCCCGCCGGGTACGTCTACGTCGACGGGCTGTCGGTCGGCGAGGTCACCGAGACCTCCCTCAAGGACCGCCGGATCCTGGGCGAGGAGGGGTTCGTCTCCATCGTCGTCGGCGTCGACTCCACCTCGGGCAAGGTCGTGGCGGGCCCGGAGATCCACGCCCGCGGGGCCGGCATCGTCAACGAGGACTTCGAGGAGGTCATCGGGCGGCTCGAGGCGGTGCTGCAGGACGCCGGCGCCGACGGCGTCAACGACCTGCACCAGATGAACCAGCTGGTCCGCCGCACGGTCGGCAAGTGGGTCAACGACAACTACCGCCGCCGTCCGATGATCATCCCGGTGGTCGTCGAGATCTAGCCCGCCCGGATCCGCCGGGACCCCGCCCGGACCCGCCCGGAGTCCGGCCGCCGGCCCGGCGGCCGGGCCGGGTCCGGTTCCGGAGCAACACGCCCGCCCGGCCGGATTGACCGGAACCAGCCGGCTCCTTGGTTACCCTCATCACCATGGCCACACGTGCGTCCGGGGGAGCCAAGGCGTCCTCGCGTACCCGGGCCGGCGCCGGTGGTGCCCGCAAAGGCGCGGGCACGGCCCCCCGCAAGCGTCCCAGCGGCGGCGCGAAGGGCGGCGGTGGCCGCGGCTCCGGCAAGGGGCGTCCCCCGCAGAGACCGGATCCGATCCGCCAGCTGTTCTTCGGGTTCTTCAAGCTGCTGTTCCAGCTGTACCACCTGGCCGCGGTGACGGTCGGCTCGATCTTCCGCGCGTACCGGCGCGGCGCCCAGGGGCTGGACGCCGAGCACCAGCGCGACGGGTTGGGCCTGGCGCTGCTGGGCGGCGCGATCGTGCTGGCCTCGGTGACCTGGTGGCGGCCGTCCGGCGTGGTCACGATCGCGCTCGAGCAGGTGGTGCGGGGCGGCATCGGGATGCTGGCGATGGCGCTGCCGGTGCTGCTGGCCGTGCTGGCCTGGCGGACGCTGCGGCACCCCGAGCACAACGACGACACCGGGCGCGTCGTCATCGGGATGACCGCGCTCATCGTGGGCGTGCTGGGCATCGTGCACATCGCCGCCGGGGTCCCGGCGCCGGCCCGCGGCATGGACGAGGTGCGCCGCGCGGGCGGCGTGGTCGGCTGGCTGTCGTCGGCGCCGCTGGAGGCGGCGCTGAGCGGCTGGGTGGCGGTGCCGCTGCTGATCCTGCTGTCGGGCTTCGGGCTGCTGGTGGTCACCGCCACCCCGATCGCCCGGGTCCCGGAACGGCTCAACGAGCTGTGGTCCGTGGCGACCCTGCAGGGCCGCCCGGGGCGTCCCTCGCGGCCGCTGGACCGGGGCCGGGACGCCGACGACGGCGAGGACGGCCGCGCCGACGACCGCGAGACGGCGGAGGCGTCCAAGCCCAAGCGCCGCCGCAAGCCGAAGCCGGAACGGGCCGCGCGGGGCGGCGAGGGGGAGGCCGGCGACCCCGCGGTGGAGGTCGGCGAGCACTCCAAGCCGTACGACACCCCCGTGCTGGACGACGCGCCCACCAAGGGCAAGGGCGCCCGCGACCTGGCCGACGAGCTGTTCGAGCCGGACCCGTTCGGCTCCGACGCGCCGCCGCCGCCCGAGCCGGACGCGGCTCCCGAGCCCGAGACGGTCGCCGATCCGCCCGCGCCGTCGCGCGCGCGCCGCACGCCCGACCCGACGCCCGCGCCGCGCCGCGTGGAGCAGCTGCCGCTGTCGTCGTCCGGCGAGATCTACGAGCTGCCCGAGCCCGCGCTGCTGCGTCCGGGCAGCGTGGCCAAGCCGCGGACCAAGGCCAATGACACGGTGGTGAACGCGCTCACCGGGGTGCTGGAGCAGTTCGACATCGACGCGCAGGTCACGGGGTTCACCCGGGGGCCGACGATCACGCGGTACGAGATCGAGCTGGGTCCGGCGGTGAAGGTGGAGAAGGTCACCGCGCTGACCAAGAACATCGCTTACGCGGTCAAGAGCGCCGATGTGCGGATCATCTCCCCGATCCCGGGGAAGTCGGCGATCGGGGTGGAGATTCCCAACGTCGACAAGGACATCGTCAGCCTGGGGGATGTGCTGCGTTCGCCGGCGGCGACCAATGAGCACCATCCGATGGTCGTGGGGCTGGGCAAGGACGTCGAGGGCCGCACGGTGGTGGCGAATCTGGCCAAGATGCCGCACATCCTGATCGCGGGTGCGACCGGGGCGGGCAAGTCGACGTGCATCAACGGGCTGATCACCTCGATCCTGATGCGGGCGACGCCGGACGAGGTGCGGATGATCCTGGTCGATCCCAAGCGGGTCGAGCTGACGATGTACCAGGGGATTCCGCATCTGATCACGCCGATCATCACCAGTCCCAAGAAGGCGGCCGAGGCGCTGGACTGGGTGGTGGGTGAGATGGACCGGCGCTATGACGATCTGGCGGCGTCGGGGTTCCGGCACATCGACGATTTCAACAAGGCGGTGCGCGCGAACAAGCTGAAGGCGCCGCCCGGCAGTGAGCGGGTGTACCAGCCCTATCCGTACATGCTGGTGATCGTGGACGAGCTGGCCGACCTGATGATGGTGGCGCCGCGCGACGTGGAGGACTCGGTGGTGCGGATCACCCAGCTGGCGCGCGCGGCGGGGATCCATCTGGTGCTGGCCACGCAGCGGCCGAGCGTGGACGTGGTGACCGGGCTGATCAAGGCGAACGTGCCGTCCCGGCTGGCGTTCGCGACCTCCTCGCTGTCCGACAGCCGGGTCATCCTCGACCAGCCGGGCGCCGAGAAGCTGGTCGGGCAGGGCGACGCTCTGTTCCTGCCGATGGGCGCGAGCAAGCCGATGCGGCTCCAGAACGCCTACGTGGCGGAGAAGGAGATCCACAGCGTCGTCGACCACTGCAAGACGCAGATGGAGGCGGTGTACCGGGAGGACGTCACCGAGACCGCCGGCCCGAAGAAGGAGATCGACGAGGAGATCGGCGACGACATGGACCTGCTGGTGCAGGCGATCGAGCTGGTCGTCAGCACCCAGTTCGGGTCGACGTCGATGCTGCAGCGCAAGCTGCGGGTCGGGTTCGCCAAGGCGGGCCGGTTGATGGACCTGATGGAGAGCCGCGACATCGTCGGGCCGAGCGAGGGGTCCAAGGCGCGGGACGTGCTCGCCAAGCCCGACGATCTGCCCGGCGTCCTGGCCGAGCTCCGCGGCGGAGGCGGCGGTGGTGGCGCGAGTGCCGGCGCGGCCGGATCGGGCGGCGCCGGCGGCGGAGACGCGGGAGGATGATCACCGGCCGGGGGTTCACCGCTTTTTTCCGGACCCTTTCCCGGTCAGACCGTTTCCCGGCGTGCCATCCGGGAGATCTTCATGGCGTGTCGCGATGATCTCGGAACGGCCAGCGAACCGCCCTGGCGGAATGATGCGAAATCTTGCCCTGTTTCGAACGTGTTGCCGCTCGCTGAGTGGGCATTGCGGTTCCTAGACTGGTGTCGCTGGAGTGTGGGGTTTCGGTCATGGTGCGCTCTAAGGGAGGCCCGGCGTGACAATCGGTGAGACCTTGGCGAAGGAGCGCAAGCGGGCCGGTCTCACCCTGACCCAGGTGAGCATGCAGACCCGGATCCGAGAATCGGTGGTCCGGGCGATGGAACAGGACGACTTCAGCACCTGCGGCGGGAACTTCTACGCCCGCGGCCACATCCGTTCGGTCTCCCGCGTCATCGGCATCGACCCCGAGCCGCTGGTCCGCGAATACGACGACTCGCACGGCGGCGCCCCGATGCCCCTTTCCGCGGTGGCCGCGTTCGAGCCCGAGCAGGCGGTGGTGTTCAAGGAGCGCCGCTCGCCGAACTGGAGCGCCGCGATGGCGCTCGCCCTGGCCCTGGTCGTCATCTACGGGATCGTCCACGTGGTCGGCACCGGCGGCGGCCGCGAGCAGCGCACCGCCCGCCAGGTCGCCGGGACGCCCGCCCCGGGCGCCACGTCCACGACGCCGGCCCCGGCGCCGCCCAGGGCCAAGGACCCGGTCGCGGTCGCGCCCCGCAAGGACGTCACCCTCCAGGTCAGAGGGGTGCGCACCACCTGGGTCAACGTGCGGGGCGACAAGGGCCAGCAGCTCTACAGCGGGATGATCCGTCCCGGCCAGACCCGGCGGTGGACCGACCCCAAGAAGATCAGCGTCCTGATCGGCAACGGCGGCGGGCTGCGCCTCACCGTCAACGGCGAGGACCTGGGCACCCCCGGCGAGGGCGGCGGCGTCTACCGGATGAGCTTCACCCCGGACGACCCCGACTCCGCCTGACCCCGGCTCCGCCCGACGTCCGCCGGCGTCCGCACGACGTCCGCGCTGGGTTGAGGGTCTTGGTCGGCGTAGGGCCCGGCGACCATTACCGTTAGGTGCATGTCCACTCGCCGTACGGTCTCCCTCGTCACGCTCGGATGCGCCCGCAACGAGGTCGACTCCGAAGAGCTCGCCGCCCGGATGGAGGAGGCGGGCTGGGGCCTGGCCGACTCCGCCGACGCCGCCGACGTGGTCGTGGTGAACACCTGCGGGTTCATCGACGCGGCCAAGAAGGACTCCATCGACACGCTGCTGGCCGCGCACGACTCCGGTGCCAAGGTGGTCGCGGCCGGCTGCCTGGCCGAGCGGTACGGCGCCGAGCTCGCCGCCGAGCTGCCCGAGGCCGACGCCGTGCTGAGCTTCGACGACTACGCGGGCATCGGCGAGCGGCTGGACGAGGTGATGGCGGGCGTCCGGCGCGACGCGCACACGCCGCGCGACCGCCGCACGCTGCTGCCGATCAGCCCGGTGGAGCGGTCGGCGGCGCAGGAGCGGGAGCGGGTGGCCGTTCCGGGGCACGGCGACCTGCCGGACGGCGTCGCCCCGGCGTCCGGCCCGCGGGTGCTGCGGCGGCGGCTGGGCGGCGGCCCGGTCGCCCCCCTGAAGCTGGCCTCCGGCTGCGACCGGCGCTGCACGTTCTGCGCCATCCCGGCCTTCCGCGGCGCGTACGTGTCGCGCCCGCCGGCGGAGGTGCTGGAGGAGGCGCGCTGGCTGGCCGGGCACGACGTCCGGGAGCTGGTGCTGGTCAGCGAGAACTCCACCTCCTACGGCAAGGACCTCGGCGATCTGCGCGCGCTCGAGGGGCTGCTGCCGGAGCTGGCCGCGGTCGAGGGGATCGAGCGGGTGCGGGCCAGCTATCTGCAGCCCGCCGAGCTGCGCCCCGGACTGATCGAGGTGCTGTGCGGCACGCCGGGCGTCGCGCCCTACTTCGACCTGTCGTTCCAGCACGCCAGCGGCCCGGTGCTGCGCTCGATGCGGCGCTTCGGCGACCGCGAGCGGTTCCTGGAGCTGCTGGACCGGATCCGCGCGCTGGCGCCGGAGGCGGGCGTGCGGTCCAACTTCATCGTCGGGTTCCCGGGTGAGTCGGAGGACGACCTGGAGGAGCTGATGGCCTTCCTGACCGACGCCCGGCTGGACGCGATCGGCGTGTTCGGCTACTCCGACGAGGACGGCACCGAGGCCGCCGGGTTCGACGGCAAGCTCGACCCCGGCGAGGTCTCCGCGCGGGTCGAGGAGGTCACCGCGCTGGCCGAGGAGCTGACCGCGCAGCGCGCCGAAGACCGGATCGGCTCGGAGATCCGCGTGCTGCTGGAGGAGAAGGCGGACGGCGGCGTCGAGGGCCGGGCCGCGCACCAGGCGCCGGAGGTCGACGGCACCGTCCTGGTCCACGGCGACGGCCTGCCGCTGGGGGAGATCGTCACGGCCCGGGTCGTGGGCAGCGACGGCGTGGACCTCGTGGCGGAGATGCCGTGACCGCCGGCGCCGCGGGCACCGCGGACTCGACCCCGCCGCAGGCCGGGGTGTGGAACATCGCCAACGTGCTGACGCTGACGCGGATCGCGCTGGTGCCGGTGTTCGTCTGGCTGCTGTTCCTGGACGGCGGCGGCTGGCGGCTGGCGGCGTTCGCGGTGTTCGCGGTCGCCTCGATCACCGACAAGATCGATGGGGACCTGGCGCGCAGGCGCAACATCGTCACCGACTTCGGCAAGATCGCCGACCCGATCGCCGACAAGGCGCTGACCGGTGCCGCGCTGATCAGCCTGTCCGTGCTGGGCGAGCTGTGGTGGTGGGTGACCGGCGTGATCCTGGTCCGGGAGATCGGCATCACGGTGCTGCGGTTCGTGGTGATCCGGTACGGGGTGATCCCGGCCAGCAAGGGCGGCAAGCTCAAGACGATGCTGCAGGTCATCGCGATCGGCCTGTTCATCCTGCCCGCCCCGTTCGAGCTCGACCCGGTGCGGTGGGCGGCGATGGCGGCGGCGCTGGCGGTCACGGTGGTCACCGGGCTGGACTACGTCGTCCAGGCGTGGCGGCTGCGGCACCAGGGCCGTTCGCGTGCCGGCGGCGGCGCCGGGGCCGGAGCCTAGGCCGGGCCGCCGTGCGCGACTTCACCTACGCCGAGGTCGGCGCCACCCGCAACGCCGACTTCCCGCCCGGCTACCGCCGGCTCCGGGTGCGGGTCGAGCTGGGCTCGGGGCCGGAGGTCATGCGCGACGCCGCGGACGCGCTGATGGAGTTCTGGATGCACCGGGCCCTGCCCGCCCGGGTGGTGGCGTCCGCGCCGCGGGCGGCGGCCGGTGTGGCGGTCGAGGTGGCCTTGGGCGTCGGGCCGCTGAGGCTGTCGGCGCCCTGCCGCGTGGTGTGGGCCGAGGACGGCGAGCGCCGCGCCGGGTGGGCGTACGGGACGCTGCCGGGCCATCCCGCCTCGGGTGAGGAGGCGTTCGTGGTGCACATGGACGACGCGGGCGACGTGTGGTTCACCGTCACCGCGTTCAGCCGTCCCGCGAGCCGTGTGATGCGCCTGGCGGGCCCGCTGGCGCCGGTGTTCCAGCGGGCCTACGCCCGCCGCTGCGCCGCCGTGCTGCGACGCCTCGCACGCTCCTGAGCGCCGTGCGGCCGGGCCGAGTCCTTCGGCCGCCCAGCCGGTTGAGGCCGGCCGGGAGGCGGCCACGATTTTCGGCGCTCCCCTTTGAACGATGATGATTCGAGAACCGGGCGGACGGGGCGAGACCGCCTTTATCCCTGGGATGAAGAAGTCGCTGAAAATTGCATCAGCGTGTTCTGACCGGTATCTTGACCGGCCGATTTCACGCCCCGGTTCGCGCCGCCGTCGCGGAGCGACATTCCACGTCCGAGCAGCAGGAAGACCTCGAGTTGGCGGGTGGTGAGGCGGTCAACGCGGCCGAGCGATCCGGTCCATCGGAGTGCGGTTTCTTCGTGAGCCACTATGCGGGAACCCTCGGTGTTCAGTGGTGGATGAAAGCGCGTTACCGGTTCTCAATGTCTCGCTCCGGCCTGATTCGGACAGCGGCGGGGGTCAACCGCACCCGCCCTCGCCGCGTGCGACCGCGCCCCGGACCGTCCCGCCCACCGCCGGGCATATCGGCGCGGCCCCTGTGCCGTACATTCGGACCGGCGGTCACGGGAGCAGGCGGAGAGGGGCGCGATGCGCGTCGAGCTGGTCACCATCGGGGACGAACTGCTGCTGGGCGACACGGTCAACGGGAACGCGGCCTGGATGGGGCGGCGGCTCGCCGAGCACGGGCTGGAGGTCACCCGCAGCGTCGTGGTGGGGGACGAGCTCGATGTCATCGTCGAGGCGGTGGAGGAGGCGCTGTCCCGCGCCGACGCCGTCATCGCCACCGGCGGTCTCGGCCCCACCTACGACGACCTGACCCGGGACGCGCTCGCCAAGGCGGCAGGGGTCGCGCTGGTCCGGGACGCGGCGCTGGAGCGGCGGCTGCGGGAACGGGTCGCCGCCGCCGGCCGCGAACTGCAGCCGATGGCGCTGCGCATGGCCGACGTCCCCGAGGGCGCCGGGATCCTCGTCAACTCGGCGGGCAGCGCCGCCGGGCTGCGGGTCCGGCTCGGGGGCGGCGTGGTGTACGCGCTGCCGGGCGTCCCGTTCGAGATGCGGACCATGATCGACGAGGTGGTGCTGCCCGAGCTGGCCGGCGAGCACCGGGTCGCGCGGCGCACGCTCCGCACCGCGGGCGTCTGGGAGTCGGTGCTGGCGACCTCGCTCGCCCCGGTGGAGGCGATGGCCGGCATCAGGCTGGCCTACCTGCCCGACCCCGCCGAGGTGAAGATCCGCATCAGCGCCACCGGCGCGGACGCCCCCGGCCTCCTGGACGAGGCGGAGGCGAGCGTCCGCGAACTGCTCGGCGACGTGGTGTACGGCGCCGGCGAGCAGACCCTCGACCGCGTCGTGCACGGGCTGCTGGCGGAACGGTCCGCGACCGTCGCCACCGCCGAGTCGCTGACCGGTGGCCTCATCGGCGCCGAGCTGACCCGGATGCCCGGATCGTCGGCCACCTACGCCGGGGGAATGGTCACCTACTCCACGGCGTTGAAGAACGAACTGCTCGGTGTCCCGGCCGACCTGCTGGAGGCGCACGGAGCGGTCCACCCGGACGTGGCGGCGGCGATGGCCGCCGGGGTCCGGGAACGGCTCGGAGCGACCTATGGGGTCGCTGTGACGGGTGTGGCGGGACCGGAACCACAAGACGGTCAAGCCGTGGGCACGATTTTCGTCGGAGTCGCCTCACCGGGCGGCGAACCCAGAGTGATCAGGCCGTCGCTCCCCGTTCCGGGGGCGGGTCCGGAGATCCGCGAGGTGCTCCGCAGGATGACCGTCGTTCATGCTCTTGAGCAGCTACGACGCGTGATTCTGGGGCTCGGCGCGGGTCCCGCGGAGGCGTCCGGAGCGTGACGTTCGGGAAGAGTTCGGCTGATTACATGGTTACGTTTCCAGCGAACACGAAATCCACGGTCTGCCACGCTCACCTCTGAGCCGGGTACGGTGGAACCCAAGATGGTCCGAACTGAGGGAGGGAGCGAGACGATGGTCCTGCTTCGCCAGCTGCTCGGTGATGTACTGCGGCAGCTGCGGCTGCGCCAGGGACGCACCCTCCGTGAGGTGTCGGCGGCGGCACGGGTCTCCCTCGGCTATCTCTCCGAGGTGGAGCGTGGGCAGAAGGAGGCTTCCTCCGAGCTGCTGTCCTCGATCTGCAAGGCCCTGGGAGTGCCCCTGTCGCACGTGCTGCGCGAGGTGGCCGACCAGCTCGCCCTGGCCGAACTGCAGCACGCGCCGGTCATGGCCGGTGCGCCCGAGCACGAGCACATCTCAACCGAGAGCATTCCGGCCACGCCGGAGGGGATCGCGGACGAGTTCCGCGCGGACATGGTCGCCGCCTGATCCGCGTCCGGGGCGGGCCTTCGGGCCGCCGGTGCGTACGAGCATGTCCTCGTTCGCCCGGGTACCGGGTGCATGCGGGTGCCTGCCCGGTGTGTGCCTGCTCACGGGTGAACGCGGCATGACCGGGGATTCTTCTGTGTTGTAACGAACCAGAGCGCAACGACGCGGAAGGAGCCAGGACCAATGGTGGCGGTGAAGAGCCCCCTCGACGACGCGGCCCGGAAGACGACGGGCGAGGCGCTGCAGGGCGCGCTGGTCGACCTGATCGACCTCGCGCTGTACGCCAAGCAGGCGCACTGGAACCTGACCGGTCGCAACTTCAAGGTCGTGCACGAGCACCTGGACGAGGTCGTCGACCTCGCCCGCCAGTACCAGGACGAGGTCGCCGAGCGCGCGGTGGCGATCGGGGTGAACCCCGACGGGCGCGCCCGCACGGTCGCCGACCGCACGCAGGTCCCGCAGTTGGAGGCCGGTCACCTGGCCGACGACAAGGTCGTGGCCGCGGTGACCGACGTGCTGGCGCAGCTGATCGCGCGGTTCCGGGAGCGGGTGGCGGCGACCGACGAGCCCGACCCGGTGACCCAGGACCTGCTGATCGAGATCACGGCGGCGCTGGAGAAGCAGCACTGGATGTTCCAGGCCCAGGTCTGACCGGTCCCGGAAGACAGATCGACGCGAAGACGGATCGACGCGACGACGGACTGAAACCCTTCGACGAGCCCCCGGCCGCAACCGGCCGGGGGCTCGTCGTCTTCCTGCCCGGATCCGGCCGCAACCGGCGGGGGCGCCGCCGCGTCCAACCGTGATGGGCTCCTATGCGAAGGCGGCGGCGCTGGCGTGCGGCCTGGTCGTCCTCACCGCGTGCGGCGGCGGCGCGTCCGACGCCGGCCGGCCGTGCACGATGATCGCGGCAAGGCAGGGCGTCGGGCTGGAGATCCCCGCCCCGTACGCCGCGAAGGTCGCCGAGGCGACCATGAGGATCTGCTGGAACGGCACCTGCCACCAGCCGGAGATCCACCTGAGCGGCACCAGCAGGTCCGTGCCGCAGGGCTGCACCGGCGACGGGCCCGACGCCGTCTGCGGCGCGTCCGCCTCGCCCGACGGCGGCAAGCAGGGTTTCGCCGCCGTCACGGGCCTGCCCACCGCCCCGGTCCAGGTCACCGTCACGCTGCGGGACGTCCAGGGCGAGCGGCTGCTCCACCAGAAGGTCGACGTGACGCCGCACGTCACCTACCCGAACGGCAGGCACTGCGGTAAAGGCGACCCCCAGGCCGGTCTCGTCGTCCAGGACGGCAAGGTCACCGTTCGCCGCTGACCGTGGGGATGTCACCTCGGGGGAAGGTGCTCCAGCACGGTCTCGGCGAACTCGACGGCCAGCGGGCTCAGCGCGTCCCAGCGGCGGACGGCCCAGCCGGCCACCAGCGGCGGCAGCTCGGGGATCGGCACCAGCCGGAGGATGCCGCCCGACCCGTACGTCCAGCCGGGGAGGGCGGGCAGGACGGCGCGGCCCAGCCCGAGCTCGGCGAGCAGCAGCGCGGTGTCCCAGTCGGCGACGCTGGCGGTGGGGACCAGCCGGACGCCGTGCCGGTCGAGGTGGCTCCGGAGATGGACGCGCGAGGTGGAGTGCTCGGGCAGGTCGATGTGCGAGATGCCGTCCAGCTCCGCCAGCCCGATCCGGGGGCGGTGGCAGAGCGGGTCGTCGGTGCGGACCGCCAGCATCCAGGGCATCTCGTACGAGGGGCGCTGCTCCACCCCGTCGAGCGGCGGCCCGACCGTGACCCAGGCCAGGTCGGCCTGGCGCGTCCGGACGGCCTCCAGGCAGCGGCGGCTGGAGTTGGCCGTCTCGAACGCCAGTGTCACCTCGGGGTGACGCTCGCGGAAGGCGACGACGCCCTGCGCCATGAAGTGGCGGACGGTGGTCGCGCCCGTCGCGATCCGCACCGTGCCGCCGGTGCCGCGGCGCATGTCGTCCAGCCTGCTCAGGGCCGTGCCGAGGCCGGCCAGGCCCTCCGCGGCGGCCTCGTAGAGGATCTGGCCGGCTCCGGTCGGGGCCACCCCGCGGGGGCGCCGCTCCAGCAGGACCAGCCCGGTCTCCCGTTCCAGGCGCTTGACGTGCTGGCTCACGGCCGACTGGCTGCACGACAGGTCCCGGGCGACGGCGCTCAGGTTCCGCGCCTCGCACACGGCCACGAAGACCCGCAGATCGTCCAAGGTCATGGCATTAGAAGGTAGAGCTGGGAGACAGCCAAGTAAACCCGAGAATTGACTTGGGTGGACGCACGGGCGGACGATCAGTGCACGGGCGCAGGATCCGGCGACCCGAGCAGGCGGCGACCCGTCCGGACGTGTGGACCCGGGCGGGCGCCGACCCCGTGGACCGGGGGCTCAGGCAGTGGGCGGCTGGCAGCGGGGGCACCAGAACGTGACGCGCTCGCCGGCGTCGGAGTCCTGGTCGGCGCGGCGGACGCGGGCGCCGCAGCGGCGGCACGGGCGCCCGGCCCGGCCGTACACCCAGTGCTCCCGGCCGGGGCGGCGGTCGCCGGTGGTGATGTGCCCGTGGCGCTCCTTGTTGGCGTTCAGCAGGCGGCGGGAGAGGTCCACGACCGCGGGCAGGTCGGGCACGTCCCGGACCGGGGTCCAGGGGTCGACGCCGCGGAGGAAGAGGATCTCGGCCTTGTAGACGTTGCCGATCCCCGCCAGCAGGCTCTGGTCGAGCAGTGCCTCGCCGATCGGGCGCTCCGGGCGCTCCGACAGCCGCCGCACGGCCTCGGCGGCGAGCGCGGGCGACCAGCCGGGGTCGAGGAGATCGGGTCCGAGCCGGTCGACGACGCGGGACTCCTGCCCGGTCGGGAAGATCTCCAGGATGCCGAGGGAGTAGCCGAGCGCCTGCCATTCGGCGTTGGCCAGGACGGCCCGCAGCCGGTGGTCGCGGGGCGGCGGCGGCCCGGCCTCGCGGATCCGCCAGCGGCCGTCCATGAGCAGGTGGGTATGGACGGTCAGGCCGCCGCCCGTTCCGGACGAGGCCGCGGCGGCCTGGGCGCCGGCCCCCGGAGGAGGCCCGACTCGGATCAGCAGGTGCTTCCCCCGGGACACGACCTCCTCGACGGTGCGGCCGCGCAGGTCGGCGGTGGCGAGCCGCGGCACCCGGAAGTCCGACCGCGTCAGCACCCGCCCGGCCAGCGCCTCGCGCAGTCGCCGGGCGGTCAGCCAGACGGCGTCGCCCTCGGGCATGGTCGCGCCTCCCCTCCGCGCCGGCCGGTCGGCGGGCCCGCGCGTGGCGGCCCGCCGTCGGCCGCGTCAGATGAAGGAGGGGCTCTCCCAGGCGGCCGGGTCCTCGGTCAGCTTGCGCACCGGATCGGGCAGCTTGCCCCCCGCGATGTGCGCGAGGGACACCTGCTCCAGGATGGCCCGCTCGCTGGCGCGCAGCGCGATCCACACCTCCTGTAGGGAGCGCGCGGGACCCTCGTACCCGACGTGCTCGGGACGCTCGCCTCGCACGCCCAGCAGGGGGCCGTCGATCGCACGGATGATGTCGGCCATGGAGATCTGCTCGGCCGGGCGGGCCAGCCAGTAGCCGCCCTCCGGACCGCGCTGGCTCCGGACCAGACCGGAACGGCGCAGCTGGCCGAGGATGTTCTCCAGGAATTTGGGCGGGATCTGCTGGGCCTCGGCGAGCTGGACCGCGGTCACCGGATGACTTCCGGCGACCGCCAGCTCGGCGGCGGCACGCAACGCGTAGTCGACCCGGGCGGACAATCGCATGAACGTATTATCCCTTGCCGATCGGAGTGGTCCGGCTTTCCCCCCCCGTCCCTCGGGTGGTCAGGCGAGGCCGAGGCGTTCGGCGGCCGCCTGGGCGTTGGCGTGCGCGGCGCCGTATGTGGCCAGGTGGACGGCCCCCTCGGGCGACCAGACGGGCAGGCCCATCTCGACCAGCACGGCGTCCGGGCGGGCCGCCAGCAGCGCGGTGGCCGCGGACCGCTGGACGGCGTGCCGGTGCGCGTCGCGCAGCACGATGACCAGCCCCCGGCCCCCGGCGCGGTCCAGGACCGACTCCACGTCCCCGTCCGTTCCGGCGGCCCGCACGGCGTCGGGCGCCCACGGGCTCAGGCCCCAGGGGGTCGGGCCGACCGCGATGTTGCCGGTCGACTCCAGCTCGACGACCAGCGGCCCCGTCCCGGAGCTCCAGCGGGGCAGCTCGCCGGTGAGGCGCAGCGCGCGCCGGGCCGCCTCCAGCCCGGCCTCGCGGTCGACCGCCGCGGCGCCGGGCCCGGCCGGCCAGTCCCGCAGCCGGCCGGTCCGCTCGGCCGCGTCCGCCAGGCGCTCCGCCGGCAGCCGCCCGGCCCGCACCGCCTCCTCGACGGCGGCGACCGTGGCCCGCACGCTCGCCTCGTGCTCGCGCGCCCCCAGGCACAGCAGGTCCGCCCCCGCGAGCAGCGCCCGCACCCCGGCCTCCGGGATGCCGATCGCGCCGCTGGCGCCGTCCATGTCCAGCGCGTCGGTGACGATCACGCCGTCGTAGCCGAGCCGCTCGCGCAGCAGCCCGCTGATCGCCGCGTGCGACAGCGTCGCCGGGACCCCGGCGGTGATCGCCGGGAGGTCGAGATGCCCGGTCATCACCGACCGCGTCCCCGCCTCGATCGCCGCCCGGAACGGCCGGAACTCGCGCCGGTCCAGCAGCTCCAGATCGGCGTCCACGACCGGGACGCCCAGATGGGAGTCCTCGACCGTGGCGCCGTGGCCGGGGAAGTGCTTGGCGCACGCCGCCACGCCCGCCTCCTGCGTCCCGGTGACGGCCGCGGCGGCGTGCCGGGCCACCAGCGCCGCGTCCGCGCCGAACGACCGCGTCCCGATGACCGGGTTGTCGGCGGCGGTGTTGACGTCCACCGACGGGGCGAAGTTGAGGTTCACGCCCACCTCGGCCAGCTCCGCGCCCAGCGAGCGGTACACGCGGCGGGTCAGCGCCGGGTCGTCGACGGCGCCGAGCGCGGCGTTGCCCGGGTACGGGCTGCCGGTGAGATGGCCGCCGAGCCGGGTGACGTCGCCGCCCTCCTCGTCGATCGCGACCAGCGGCGCGGCGACCTTGCGCAGCCCGGCGGTCAGCGCCGCCAGCGCCTCGGTGTCGGGCACGTTGCCGTTGATCGCGAACAGCGTCACCCCGGCCAGGCCGCGCTCCAGCTCGTCCAGCAGCCACCGCGGCGGCACGGCCCCCGCGAACGCCGGCAGCAGCGTCCCGCGCGCCAGCCGGGAGATCTCGTCGTCGCCGGTCCGGCCGGTCCGGCCGGTCTGCCTGGTCATCCTTTAACCGCCCCCGTCACCAGGCCGGACACCATCCGGCGCTGCACGATGAGAAAGAAGATCATTACCGGGATCGTGAACAGCGTGGACGCCGCCATGATCGAGCCCCACTCCACCTGCGTCCGCCCGAAGTGGTACGACAGCGTCAGCGGCAGCAGGAAGTTCTCCTGGTCCTTCAGGAACGCGAAGGCGATCACGAACTCGTTCCACGCCGTCACGAACGAGAAGATGCTGGTGGCCACCAGCCCGGGCGCCACCAGCGGGAAGGTGATCCGCCAGAACACCGTCCGGCCGGACGCGCCGTCGATCGCCGCCGCCTCCTCCAGCTGGCGCGGCACCGCCGCCACGAACCCGCGCAGCATCAGGATCGAGAAGCCCAGCGACGACCCGACATAGACGATGATCACCCCGGTGAGGCTGTTGAGCAGCTGCAGCCGCTGGGCGTTCAGCATCAGCGGCAGCAGCAGCGCCTCCAGCGGCACCATCTGCACGATGATCAGCATCACCAGGAAGCCGGAGCGGCCGCGGAACCCGGCGCGCGCCACCGCGTACGCCGCCAGCAGCGCCAGCACCCCCGACACCGCCACCGTGACCAGCGCCACGATCGCGCTGTTGAGGAAGAAGTGGAACAGCCCGAACTCCAGGCCCTGGCCGCTGATCACGTTCGTGAAGTGCGACAGCGTCCAGTCCCGCGGGACGGGCAGCGGGGTGTCGGCGTTGATGTCCTCGTCGGTCTTGAACGCGGTCATCACCATCCAGAACACCGGGAAGACCGCGAACAGGAAGACCAGCAGGCCCGCGCCGTTCAGCCCGATCCGCCTCCACGCGGTCACGTGACCTCCCCCTGCCGGACCATGACCCGGACGTAGAACGCTGTGAAGACGAGCAGGATCACCGTGAGGATGAGCGCGATCGCGCCGCCGAGGCCGTACTTGGCGGGGAAGGCCACCGCCGAGGAGTAGGCGTACATCGCCAGGTTGAACGAGTCGCGGTTGGCCGTGCCGCCGGACAGGAAGTACAGCTGGGTGAAGACCTTGAAGTCCCAGATGATCGACAGCACGGTCAGGACGAGGAACACCGGCCGCAGCAGCGGGAAGGTGATCCGCCAGAAGGTCCGCCAGGGGCCCGCGCCGTCGACGCGCGCCGCCTCGTACAGCTCGCCCGGCACGCTCTTGAGCCCGGCCAGCACCGACACCGCGATGAACGGGAACGACTGCCACACCACGCACAGCACCAGCACGACGTAGGTGGTGCCGCGGCTGCCGAACCAGTTGTAGTCCGCCCAGCCGGTGCCGGCCAGCCAGTCCGGCAGCAGCTCCAGGAACCAGGGGACCAGGCCGCCGCCCGGCGTGAACAGCCACTTGAAGACGATCGCCGCGGAGATCCCCGGGGTCGCCCAGGCCAGCAGCGCCCCGGACGACACCAGCAGCGACATCTTGCGGCCCAGCCGGTTCAGGAGGAGGCCCACCAGCGTGCCCAGCACCATCGTGATGACCACCATGGCGGCGGCGGAGACGACGGTGTTGACCAGCACCCGCCAGAAGAAGGCGTCGCCCAGGATGGTGCGGAAGTTCTCCAGGCCGACGTTCTCGGCCGGGACCACCCCGCGGGCCTCCCGCGACCCGATCTTGTGGAACGACATCCAGACCAGCTGGCCGATCGGGTACAGGATCAGCACCCCGATGACCGCGACGGTGGGCGCGATCAGCAGGTAGGGGCCCCATCTCCCGCGGCTCGGGGAGCGGGGGCCGGAACGTGGGCGGCGGCGGCCCGCGGACGGACCGGATCCGGTCCGGTCCGGTGCGCGGCCCGCCACCTGAACGGTCTGCGCCATCGGCGGCCCATCCTCAGGTGATCTCGGATGCTCAGCGGTGCTCAGTGGTGCTCAGCGGTGCTCGGTGGTCGGGGGCGGCTCGGCGGCGCCGGGCTCCGGGGGAGGTCGTCCGCGGAGCCCGGCACCGCCGGGTGCGGCCGGATCAGCTCTGGTTGAGCGTGTCGGCCATGTCCTTGTTGGCCTTGGCCACCGCCTGGTCCAGCGGCGTCCCGTTCATGATCTCCTTGAGCATGGTCGGGATGATCTTCTTGTTGAGGTCGGCCTCGGTCCAGTTGGCCGTCTTCGGCGACCCCTTGACGTTGGCCATCTGCCGCGCCGCCGGCCCCTGCACCGGGTCGGAGGCGTAGCCGCCGCCCTGCAGCAGGTCGTTGAACTGCGGGAAGAACTTCAGCCCGTCCGCGAACGCCTTGGCGTTCTTCTTGCTCGCCACCGAGGTCAGGTAGTCGAACGCGACGCCCTGGCTCTTGCCGTCCTTCCAGACCGCCAGGTGCGAGCCGCCGGCGAAGGCCGGGCCGACCTGCCCGGTGGGCGTCGGGATGGTGAACGCGCTCATCTTCGACGTGTGCTTCTTGCTGATCTCCTCGATCTGCGGCAGCGTCCAGGCGCCGTCGACGTACATCGCGGTCCGGCCGTTGGCGAAGTCGCGCTGCGGGCCGGCCAGCTCGTTCACGCCGATGTACTTCTTGGGCGCCACGCCGTCGCGGACCAGCCCGGTGTAGAAGTCGATCGCCTTCTTCGACTCGGGGGTGTCCAGCTTGGCGACCCACCGGTCGCCCTCCTTGACCGCGATGTCGCCGCCCGCGCCCCACAGGAAGCTGGCGAAGCCGTTGGTGAAGTCGCTGGGCGCGGCGATGCCGGCGATGTCGCCGCCCTCGGCGTCCTGGATCTTCTTGGCCGCGGCCTTCAGCTCGTCCCAGGTCTTGGGCGGCTGCACCTGGTGCTTCTGGAACAGGTCGGTGCGGTACCAGACGACCCGGACGCCTGCGTACCACGGCACCGCGTAGGTCTTGCCGTCCAGCCGGCCGAGCTCCACCGAGCCCTTGATCAGGTCTTTGCCCTCGGCCCAGCCGCCGAACCGCGAGGTCACGTCGGCCAGGGCGTCCTGGGCGGCCCAGGTCACCGCCTGGTCGTTGCCGATCTCCACGACGTCGGGCCCCTGGCCGGTGTTGAGGGCGTCCTGGAGCTTCTTGGTGGCGTCGGGCCAGGGGACGTACACGACCTCGACGTCGGTCTTGGGATGCTGTTTCTGGAAGTCCGCCTTGGCCTGCGCCAGGACCTTGTCCTGGGGCTCGTTGGCGGCGCCCATGAACCACGCGGTGATCTTCGCGGGGTCCTTGCCCGTGGAGCTGTTCTTGTCGTCGCCGCCGCCACCGCAGGCGGACAGGCCGATCGCCAGGGCGGCACCGAGGGCCGCAAATCTCACGATCTTCAAGGGGGTCTCCTTTTCCGGCGCAGGCCGCGCGGTCACGGGCTCCCCGGGCGGATGCGGTGGTGAGGGGCCGGACCGTTTAAAGTCCAGCCATGCCTCCTCAGTCCCGCGCCTCGTCCGCGGAGCGCCGGGCCCGCCGGCCGGCGCGACGCCTGCGTCCGTGCCGTTCACCGGGGCGGTGGACGCCTGCTGTAAACTAACAAGAAACTTTCCTAAACAAAACGTCCGTTAGCGGCCGTTAGCGGATTGAGACTTCGAGGGGACGCCGAGCATGGCCCCACGTCCCGGGACCCCCCGGCTGCTGCGTGAGCTCAACGACCGTGCCGCGCTGGACCTGCTGGTGCGGCGCGGCCCGCTGACCCGCGCGCAGATCGGCGAGCACACCGGGCTGTCCAAGGTCACCGCCTCCCAGCTGCTGTCCCGGCTGGAGGAGCGCGGGCTGGTCGAGGTCGCCGGCGAGCAGGCGGGCGGCCGCGGCCCCAACGCGGCGCTGTACGCGGTGGTGCCCTCCAGCGCCTACGTCGCCGGAGTGGAGGTGGGGCCCGACGGCGTCACCGCCGGGGTCGCCGACATCACCGGCGCCATCATCGCCCAGGTCACCGCCGACCCCAACGGCGCCGACGACCCGGTCAAGCTCGTCCACAACGCCGTGGCCAAGGCGTGCCGGTCGGCGAAGGTCGCGCTCAAACGGCTCAACGCCTTCGTCATCGGCAGCCCCGGCGTGGTCGACCCCCGCTCCGGCGACGTGCAGTTCGCCTTCGACCTGCCCGCCTGGCACGAGGGCGTGCTGGCCGCGCTGCGCACCGACCTGCGCCGTCCCGTCACCATCGAGAACGACGCCAACCTGGCCGCCGTCGCCGAACGCGCCTACGGCGCCGCCCGGGACGCCGACGACTTCGCCCTCATGTGGCTGGACCGCGGCATGGGACTGTCGATCATGCTGGGCGGGCGGCTGCACCGCGGCCGGTCGGGCGGCGCGGGCGAGATCGGCTACCTGCCCGTCCCCGGCGCGCCCCTCCCCGTCGGCGAGGCCCGCCGCGGCAAGGGCGAGGAAGGGCTCACCGAGTCCACCACCTGGGACATCCCGGCGCTGGCGGGCGGCTACGGATCACTGGTGGGCGCGGACGCGGTACGGGGGCTCGCGCACGCCCACGGGATCCACGAGGCCACGGCCATCGACTGCGTGCGCGCGGCGGCGGCCGACGAGGAACGGGGCGGGGACTTCCTCGACGAGCTCGCCGACCGCGTCTCCTACGGCGTCACCTCGGTCAACATCGTCCTGGACCCCGGACTGGTGGTGCTGTCGGGGCAGCTCGGACGCGCCGGCGGCCGGCCACTGGCCGAACGCATCGAACGGGTCGTGGGACGCATCAGCCCGACCCGTCCCCGCATAGCGGTGACGGAGGTGGAGGGCAACCCCGTCCTGCGCGGAGCGCTGCACGCCGCCCTGGAACAGGCCCGCGACGAGGTCTTCTCCACCCCCTGAAGCGCTGCCCCGCCCCGGCACGGCGTCCCCCGACGGACGGCCGCGGGCGGGTGGGCGGACTGAGGACCTACCCTGACGTCACTCGGCGGCGGCGGCCGTGGCGGCGGCCGTGGCGGCGGCCGGAGCGTGCGTGCGCGTCGGGGTTCCCGATGAGGTGCCGTGGACCCGGCGCGGATCGCGCAGGGCCCGGTCGATGACCGTCCTGTTGATGACCTGACGCTTGCGCCGCTGAGCGGCGGCGTACCGTGTGGTGGGTGTCATGTCATTTCCCCGTTCCGCGGTGACCTCATCGCCACCGCAACCCCATTGCGCCTGATCATCCCAGGAAAGGGGGCGGGCGCGGATCCGCCTGTGGGATGAAATCGGGGTCAGACCTTCTGCCGAGGTCCTTCCAGACCGAGATATCCGGCGGTGTAGGCCAGCGCCCGTACGGCGCGCTCGGCCGTGTGACGTGGGCAATGCCACGCGCCGCGGTCCAGCCGCGGATCGTCGCTTCCAAAACCGGCCAGGGCCCGCGCATACCGCAGAAGTGTGCGCGGCGGAACGTCCGGATGGCCATTGGCGTGCGGGCAGGGAAGGGCCGGCGTGGCCAGATCGATGATCGCCAGGGCATCTCTGTAGATGGACACCATGGCGGGCGGAGTGGTGCACCAGTAACAGTGCTGGGCCGCGAAACACACCGTGAGGAACAGCCCCAGCCGTTCCTCGGCGGTGAGGGTCCCGGCCGGGGCGACGACGAGCCTGCGGGCCGCCCAGACGGCCGCCTGCTCCGCCAGGTCGTTCGGCCCGCCGGGGCGCTGGCGCTCGACCGTCAGCGTCAGCCGCTCGATGTCGATCCCGCCGCCGGGGGTGAGGAAGTAGGCGTCCAGGTCCGCGGTGTCGGGCGCCTCGAAGCGGGCCCGCCGGCCGTTCCGCAGCGTGGTCAGCGCGCTGCGGGCCAGCCCGGCGAGGAAGGCGGGGCAGCGCAGGTCCTCGCGGTCGCCGAGGTCCTCACGGTCGCCGAGGTCGCCGACCAGGGCGGCGACGGTCTCGTGATCGTCGGCGGGGGCATGGCGGTGCGCTCCGGGCCCGGGGCAGCCGCCCACGCCGTACGCCGCCACCGCCCGTTCCGCCGCCGCGATCAGCGCGTCGACCACCGCGACCCGCCGGACCCGCCAGATCGCGTACGGCGAGGTCGCGTACAGGGCGAGGGTCAGCGCCGGGGCGTCGCCGCCGTCCGGGGCGGCGGCCAGCCGCGCCGCCAGCCAGGACAGCACCGCGGGCGGGTCGCAGGAGGCGCGGCCGGTCACGATGCCGCGCAGATCGCGGGCCAGCCCGCGGTGGTCGAGCGTGCCGTCGTCCTTCAGGTACACCGTTGCTCCCGGTCGCGGCAGGACGGTACTGGTGATCGTTGGGACGGCCCGCACCCGAACCGGGTTCCGCGTCCGGACGGAGCGTGCGGTGCCGGGTGGCGGATCGAGTGGGAGGTGGTGGGGCGGTCGGGCCGGTCGCGGACGCTGGGATCATGGGGGTGGGCCGTGCGCGGGTCGGGCGGCCCGGGCCCGGCCGTCCCGGCCGGGAGACGGAGCGAGTACACGGTGGTGTGCCGGGAGGTGCGTCATGGCCCTGCGTGATCGGCTGCGCCGCGTGCTGCAGCGCCCGGGGAGCCTGGACCTCGGGCCGTACGAGCGGATCGTCGCCGACGCGGCCGATCGGGAGCCGCGCATGCGCGACCTGACCGGCGCCGAGCTGGCCGCGGCCGCCCGGGACGGCCGCGACGACCCGGCCGAGCTGTGCGCGGCGGGACGCGAGGCGGCACGGCGCGCGCTGGAGGAGCGGCCCTACGACGTGCAGCTGCTCGGCACCCTCGCGCTGCTGTCCGGGCAGGTCGCGGAGATGGCGACCGGCGAGGGCAAGACCCTGGCCGGCGCGCTGGCCGCCGCCGGGTACGCGCTGCGCGGCCGCCGCGTCCACGTCATGTCGGTGAACGACTACCTCGCCCGGCGCGACGCCGAGTGGATGGGGCCGCTCTACGAGCTGCTCGGTGTCACGGTCGGATGGGTCGGCCAGGAGTCCACCCCGGACGAGCGCCGCGCCGCCTACGCCGCCGACGTCACCTACGCGCCCGTCAGCGAGGTCGGGTTCGACCTGCTGCGCGACCGGCTGGCCACCGGCCCGTCCCAGGTCGTCCTGCCCGAGCCCGAGGTCGCGCTGATCGACGAGGCCGACTCGGTCCTGGTGGACGAGGCCATGGTGCCGCTGGTGCTGGCCGGCGCGACCGACGCCGGGGCCGCCGACCCCACCTACGCCGAGCTGGTCAGGCGGCTGCGGCCCGGCGTGCACTACGCCACCGACGACGAGGCGCGCAACGTGCGGCTGACCTCGGCCGGGGCGCGCGAGGTGGAGCGGGTCCTGGGCGGCGTCGACCTGTACGCCGCCGAGCGGCTGGACACGCTCACCGCGGTGAACGTCGCGCTGCACGCCGAGGCCCTGCTGCACCGCGACGTCGACTACATCGTCCGGGACGGCGCCGTGAAGCTGATCAGCGAGTCGCGGGGCCGGGTGGCGCTGCTGCAGCGCTGGCCGGACGGCCTCCAGGCGGCGGTGGAGGCCAAGGAGGCGCTGGACGCCTCGCCCAGCGGGGAGATCCTCGACTCGATCACCGTGCAGGAACTGGTCGGCCGGTATCCCGTCCGCTGCGGCATGACCGGCACGGCGCTGGGCGTGGCGGGGCAGCTGCGGGAGTTCTACGGGCTGGACATCGCGGTGATCCCGCCGAACCGTCCGCGGGTGCGGGCGGACGAGCCCGACCGGCTGTACGCGACCGGCGCCGACAAGGAGATCGCGATCGTCGAGGAGATCGCGTCCGCGCACGGCGAGGGGCGCCCGGTGCTGGTGGGCACGCTCGACGTGGCCGCGTCCGAGCGGCTGTCGCGGCGGCTGAACCGGGCCGGGCTGCCGCACGTCGTGCTGAACGCCAAGAACGACGCCGAGGAGGCCGCGATCATCGCGCGGGCCGGGGAGCGCGGCGCCGTCACCGTCTCGACGCAGATGGCCGGCCGCGGCACCGACATCCGGCTCGGCGAGGGCGTCACCGAGGGGCTGCTGGTGATCGGCACCGGCCGCTACCACAGCGGCCGGCTGGACGACCAGCTCCGCGGGCGCGCGGGCCGCCAGGGCGATCCGGGCGGGTCGGTCTTCTTCACCAGCCTGGAGGACGACCTCGTCACCCGGTACGCGCCCGGCGAGGCCCCGGGCGAGCCGTCCGCCGGGGGGAACGGCGGCCGGCGCGGGATCGCGACCGACGACGAGGGCCGGGTCGAGGACAAGGGCGCGCACTGGACCGTGGGGCACGCGCAGCGCGTCGCCGAGGGCGTCGCCGTGGAGATTCACCGCAACACCTGGCGCTACCACCACATCATCGGGCTGCAGCGCGGCGAACTGCTCGCCGAGCGCGACCGCGTGCTGCGCGGCGACCGCGCCGGTGAGCTGATGGCCGGGCGGCACCCGTCCCACCACGAGGAGCTCACCGGGATCGCGGGCGCGGACGCGGTGGACGAGGCCGCCCGCCAGCTGCTGCTCTTCCACATGGACCGCTGCTGGGCCGAGCACCTCGCCTACCTGGCCGACCTGCGCGAGGGCATCCATCTGCGTTCGCTGGGACGCGGCCTGGACCCGATCGTGGAGTTCAACCGCGAGGCCGTACCGGCGGGCAAGAAGCTGCTGGCGCGCGCCGAGGACCGCGCCGCCGAGGCGTTCGCGACCCTCACCGCCACGGAGGAAGGGGTCGACCTGGCGGCGGTGGGGATGAAGCGGCCGTCGTCCACGTGGACCTACGTCGTCCACGACAACCCCTTCGGCTCCCTGGACGAGCGGGCTCTCCGCGGCCTCATCTCACTGGTACGAGGCCGCCGCCGTTAGGCCGTGAGCAGGAGGTCGGCCGTCTCGCGGGCGATGTCCGTGGCGTGCGCCATGCCGCCCACGCTGAACATGACGACCGCGCCTTCGTGCAGGACGACCAGCCGGTCCGCCAGGGGACCGGGGGCGTCGTAGCCCGCCTCCGTGGCCAGCTCCAAGTAGAGGCCGCGCAGCCAGGCCTTCTGCTCGGCGGCGGTCTTGTGGACGGGGTGGCCCGGGTCGGGGACCTCGGCGCAGGCGTTCACCATGGAGCAGCCCCGGCTGCCGTTGGTGCGGAGCCAGTCACCCATGGCGTCGAACGTCACGAGTATGCGCTCGCGCGGGGACGGCGCCGCGGCCAGGCGCTCGCCGAGGAAGGCGCGCCAGCGTTCGTCCCGTGCCCGCAGGTAGGCGAGGATCAGCGTCTCCTTGGAGCCGAACCGGTCGTACACCGTCTTCTTCGTGACACCGGCCTCGGCGGCGATGAGCTCCATGCCGACCTGCCCGATGCCGCGCTCGTAGAAGAGCCGGCCGGCGACGTCCAGGACGCGTCGTCCGGCGGGTGTGAGCGGGCGTTCCCGAGTCGTGCCGGACATCGTCGAAACAACTCCCTCCCATGACTACACCGCAAGTATACACACCGGTATGGCTAGTATGTAGGTATACCGGTGTGTATACCTCGGAGGATGACATGCGGAAGGGTCACGTGGACGTCCTGCTCGGCGGGGGTTTCGTGGTGATGTGGAGCTCCGGCTTCATCGGCGCCGCGCTCGGCGCGGGCAGCGCCCCCGCCACCACGCTCCTGGCGTGGCGGTTCATCCCCGCCGCCGCGCTGCTGGCCGCCTGGCTCGCCTGGCGCCGCCGCCGGATCCCGGCCCGCGACCTGGGCCTGCACGCCGCGATCGGGCTGCTCGGCCAGATCGGCTACCTGTACGGCGTGTTCGCCGCCGCCGAGCACGGCGTCGCCGCCGGCACCAGCGCGCTCATCTGCGCCCTCCAGCCCATCGTCGCCGTCGCCCTGGCCGTGCCCGTCCTCGGCGAGACGGTAGTGCCCCGGCAGATCGCGGGCCTCGCCGTGGGCCTGGCGGGCGTCGCGCTGGTGGTCGGCGGCGACCTCGGCGCCAACCCGGGCGTCCCGGCCTGGGCCTACGCCCTCCCGGTGGGCGCGATGTTCTCCCTGGTCGGCGCCACCCTGCTGGAACGCCGCACGCGCCCGTCCATCGGCGTCATCGACGCCCTCGCGGTCCAGGCGGCCGTCAGCGCCGCCGCCTTCGCCGCGCTGGCCGCCCTGACCGGCGACCTGGCCCCACCGCCCGATCCGGCCTTCTGGACGGCGGTCGTCATCCTGATCGTGCTGGCCATGCTCGGCGGCTACGGCTTGTACTGGGTCAACCTGGACCGCGGGGGAGTCGCCCGCGTCTCGGCCCTCCTCTACCTGACCCCGCCCGCCACGATGGTCTGGGCCTGGCTGATGTTCGGCGGCGTCCTCGCCCCGCTGTCCATCGCGGGCGTGGCCGTGTGCGCGGTGGCCGTCCCCATGATCCGCCCCCGCACCCAGAACGCCCCCGACCCGGCCCGCACCCACCCACCGGCCACCACCAGGCAGCCCGTCGCCTAGAACCTGTCCCGACGCCGCCTCAGGTACCACGCGAGCGCGTTACCTGGCCGGTGGTGCGACGCCGGAGGCGAGCGTCACCGGCCAGATCGCGAAGCGATGCCGCGCTCGCCAAAGGCCCGGTCAGGGGCGAGCCTCCAGGCGAGCCCCGTAGGCCGGGCCTATTACACAGCTCGTAGGCGGAGGCCCCTGGGGGTGGGGTGGAAACCTGCGGCTTCCAGGGCGGACGCCAAGGGGGAATTGTTGATCGACTCGCCGTCGGCGCGTTCGACGGTGAGACGGCCCAGCGCCCCCTCCCGGACGGCCAGGGCGAGGGCGTCCACCGCCGGCTGGAGGGCGTCGGGGTCGTCGTCCCAGGTGAGGAGCGTGCGGCCGCCGCGCTCGACGTACAGGGCCAGACCGCCCTCGACCAGTACGACCAGCGCCCCGGCCTTGCGGCCGGGCTTGTGGCCGCTGGCGACCTCGTCATCGCGTTCGGGCCAGGGGAGCGCAGCCCCGTACGGATTGGCCGGGTCGGCCGCGGCCAGGACGAGGGCGCGGCGCTCGTTGCCGCCGGGCAGCGGAGTCTCCCACGGGTCGGCCGGGGGAGCGGGCTGCGAGGGACGCAGCGCACGCAGCCGGTCGACCGCCCCGGGCAGGGCGAACTGGGCCGCCCCCAGGCCCTCGACGAAATAGCCGCGCCGGCAGCGCCCGCTCTCCTCGAACGCGCGCAGCACCGGATACACGGCCGCGAACCCCCCGGGCGTGCGTTCGGCCGCCACGGCGCCCCTGATGACGATGCCGTAGCGGTCGAGGAGGGCCTCCGCCAGCGCGTGCGAGCGCAGCGTCGCCCGGGTCTCGCGTTCGGGGAGCAGCCACCAGCGCCCCGCGACCGTCGGCGGCCCCGTGCGGGACGGCAGAACGGGGCGTCCGCGCCGGGTCGTCCTGGAACGGTGCGTCGGACGCCCCGCCCCCAGCGCGGAACGCATCGGAGCCAGGGTGTCGTTGGTGAGGCGGCCCGCCCAGACCAGATCCCACACGGCGGTGACCAGGTCCTGGTCGTTGACCGTCACCTCGGCGTTGACGCGGTCGGAGAGCATCCGGAAGAACAGCGCCCCGCCGTCGGAGAGCGCGTCCAGCACCGCCTGGTGCACGGGCGTGAGGGTGATGTCGGCGGGCTCCGGCATGAGCAGCGGCGCGGTCTCGGCCAGGTAGAGCGAGACCCAGCCGTCCCCGCCCGGCAGGCCGCCCTGCCCCGCCCAGACGACCTCGCCCGCCGAGGTCAGCTCGTCGAGCATGGCCGGGGAGTAGCCCGGGACGCGGGCCGGGAGGATGAGCGATTCCAGCGCCGACGCGGGCACCGCCGAACCCTGGAGCTGCTCGACGGCCTGGACGAGGGCGTCGATGCCGCGCAGCCGGGAACCGCCGGCGATGCCGTGCCACACGGGCAGGAACCGGCCCAGCGCCTCGGGCGGGGACGGCTCCACCTCCGCGCGCAGGCGGGCCAGGGAACGGCGCCGCAGCGTCCTCAGCACGCCCGTGTCGCACCACTCGCTGGTCAGCGGGCCGGAGACCGCCGCGACGGGCAGGAACTCGCCCTCCACGACGCGTCCCGCCGCCGACAGCCGCCGCAGGGTCTCGACCACCACGGCCGGGCCCAGGCCGAAGCGCGCGGCGGCGGCGACGGCGCGGAAGGGCCCGTGCGTGCGGGCGTAACGGGAGATCAGGTCGCCCAGCGGATCATCGACCGGTTCCAGGAACGCCTCGGGGATGCCCACCGGGAGCGGCGCCCCGAGCGCGTCGCGCAGGCGCCCGGCGTCCTCGACGGCGGCCCAGTGCTCCCGGCCCGCGATCCGTACCCGGATGGCGCGCCGGGTCGCCTCGAGGTCCGACAGCCACAGCGACACGGTCGCGGTCGCATCGACCGGGGCCTCGCCCGTCGACTCGGCGAGAGTGCCGGAGCCCGCGGGCGTTTCGGGGGCCGTCGTGGTGCGTTCGGTCACTTCGGCCGTGGTGAGGGGGCCGAGGCCGCGCAGCAGGTCGGCGACGCCCTCCAGCCCCCGGGCGCGGCGGTCTCCGGCGAGGCGTTGCAGCTCGCGCTCGGTGTCGGCCACCACCTCGGGGTCGAGCAGCTCGCGCAGGTCGGCCTGGCCCAGCAGCTCGGACAGGAGGGCGGAATCCAGGGCGAGCGCCTGGGCGCGGCGCTCGGCCAGGGGCGAATCGCCCTCGTACATGAACGCGCCCACATAGTGGAACAGCAGAGAGCGCGCATAGGGCGAGGGCTCGGGCGTCTCCACCTCGACCAGCCGGACCTTGCGGCCCGACAGGTCGCGCATGAGCCCCACCAGCCCCGGAACGTCGAACACGTCCTGAAGGCACTCGCGCATCGTCTCCAGGACGATCGGGAACGAGGGGTACTTGCTCGCCACCGCCAGCAGCTGGGCCGCGCGCTGGCGCTGCTGCCACAGCGGCATGCGCTTGTCGGGACGGCGGCGCGGCAGCAGCAGGGAACGCGCCGCGCACTCCCGGAAACGGGCCGCGAACAGCGCCGACCCGCCCAGCTCGTCCACCACGATGCGCTCGATGTCGTCGGGGTCGAACACCGCCAGGTCGAGGTTGGGTGGCTCGTCCATGTCGGGGATGCGGATGACGATGCCGTCGTCGGCGTGCATCGCCTGGGCGTCCACCCCGTAGCGCTCGCGGAGGCGGCCCGCGATGGCCAGGGCCCAGGGCGCGTGCAGGCGCGCCCCCAGAGGGGAGTGCACGACCATGCGCCAGTCGCCCAGCTCGTCGCGGAACCGCTCCACCACCAGGGTGCGGTCGTCCGGGACATGGCCGGTGGCCTCGCGCTGCTCACCGAGATAGGAGACCAGGTTGGCGGCGGCCCACTCGTCCAGGCCCGCCGCGATGACGCGTTCGCGGGCGACCTCGGCCGTGAGCCCGGCGAGCTCCCGGGTGAACGCCCCCAGCGCACGCCCCAGCTCGGCCGGACGCCCCAGGGTGTCGCCGTGCCAGAACGGCAGCTTGCCCGGCTGGCCGGGGGCGGGCGACACCAGCACCCGGTCGGGCGTGATGTCCTCGATCCGCCACGAGCTCGCGCCCAGGACGAACACGTCGCCCACGCGCGACTCGTACACCATCTCCTCGTCCAGCTCGCCGACGCGGGACGCCTTCTCGCCCACCAGGAAGACCCCGAACAGGCCCCGGTCGGGAATGGTGCCGCCGCTGGTGACGGCCAGCCGCTGCGCGCCGGGACGGTCGCGCAGCACCCCGGTCACGCGGTCCCACACCAGGCGGGGCCGCAGCTCGCCGAACTCGTCGCTCGGGTAGCGCCCGGCGAGCATGTCCAGGGTCGCCTCCAGCGCCGAGCGGGGGAGGGTGGCGTAGGGGGCGGCCCGCTTCACCACCGACTCCAGGTCGTCCACCGTCCACTCGTCCATCGCGACCATCGCGACGATCTGCTGCGCCAGGACGTCGAGCGGGTTGCGCGGGTAGCGCATCTCCTCGATCTCGCCGCCGCGCATGCGCTCGGCCACCACCGTGGTCTGGACGAGGTCGCCCCGGTACTTGGGGAAGATGACGCCCTTGGAGACCGCGCCCACCTGGTGGCCCGCCCGCCCCACGCGCTGCAGGCCGTTGGCCACCGACGGCGGCGACTCCACCTGGACGACGAGGTCGACCGCGCCCATGTCGATGCCCAGCTCCAGGCTGGAGGTGGCGACGACCGCGGGAAGACGGCCCTGCTTGAGGGAATCCTCGATCCCGGCCCGCTCCTCCTTGGACACCGAGCCGTGATGCGCGCGCGCTATCTCGACGGGCGCGCCCTTGGCCGCACCCGCCTGGGCCATGGTCTCGGCCGGTGCGTGATCCTCCGGCAGGGGGCCCGCACTGCGTTCGTAGGCCAGTTCGTTGAGGCGGCCGCACAACCGCTCGGCCAGGCGGCGCGAGTTCGCGAAGACGAGCGTGGAGCGGTGCGCCTCGATCAGGTCGAGCAGCCGGTCCTCCACATGGGGCCAGATGCTGCGCTGCCTGGGGTCGGCCGTGCCCGCGTCGTCGACGAACCGGCCCCCGGGGGTCTCCGGGGGTTGTCCCCCTTGGATGAACACAGCTCCCATGTCCTCCACGGGGACGACGATGTCGAGGTCGAAGACCTTGTCCGACGGCGGCTGCACCGCGGTGGCCGGGCGGGCGCCGCCGAGGAAGGCCGCGATCTCCTCCACCGGCCGCACCGTCGCCGACAGGCCGATGCGCTGGGCGGGCCGGTCGAGCAGGGCGTCCAGCCGCTCCAGGGACAGCGCCAGATGCGCGCCGCGCTTGGTGCCCGCGACGGCGTGCACCTCGTCGACGATCACCGTCTCCACCCCGCGCAGCGACTCGCGCGCCTGCGAGGTCAGGATCAGGAACAGCGATTCGGGGGTGGTGATCAGGATGTCCGGCGGCCTGGTCGCCAGCCTGCGGCGCTCGTCGGCGGGGGTGTCGCCGGAGCGGATCCCGACCCGCACGTCGGGCTCGGGCAGGCCGAGCCTGCGGGCGGCGTGGCGGATACCGGTCAGCGGGGCGCGCAGGTTGCGCTCGACGTCGACGGCCAGGGCCTTGAGCGGGGAGACGTACAGCACACGGCAGCGCCGCTTGGGATCGGCGCTCGCGGCCTCGTGCGCGGCGAGGCGGTCGAGCGACCACAGGAACGCCGCCAGCGTCTTGCCGGACCCGGTCGGCGCGACGACGAGGGTGTTGTCGCCGCCGGAGATGGACTCCCACGCGCCGGCCTGCGCCGCCGTGGGCGCGGCGAACGCCCCCGTGAACCACGCGCGCGTGGCCGGGGAGAAGCGTTCGAGCACGTCAACCGTCATGTCCCCATCCTGCATCCTGCCTCTGACAGAACGCGCCGGGGTGGCCCGCATCACATTGTGAACGAATGCTTGTTCGGTCATCCTGAGGGGCGGTCGCCGCGGTCGCCGTCCCCCAGGACGACCTCAAGGAGCCGAGCCCATGCCGTACGTCCTTCTCGCAGTCGGCGTGGCCGCCGTGCTGCTCACGCTGAACGCCCACTTCCCCCGCCGTCACCCGTGGCTGCTGGTGCCGGGCTTCTTCGCCGGATGGCTCAGCATCGAACTGGCGCCCCACCTCCTCGTGGCCGAGGTCGCGGGCATGGGCTCGGCGGTCGCGTTCGGGGGACTGGAGGGCTGGCCCGGATGGGCGGGCCTCGCCCTGGGAGCGGCCGGTGCCGCGGGGACGATCGCGGCCATGGCCGCCTCGCGCCGTACCGTCGTCACCCTTGAGGAGTGCGGCGTTCCCCTGGATCTGGACCCCGAACGGGCACCCCGCTACCCGGTGAGTCACCTCATCGTGCCCCCGCTGTGCCTCATCCCGCGCAGAGGCGTCAAGGTCCAGCGCAACATCGTCTTCCACGAGCAGGAGCGCCTGCGCCTGAAACTGGACGTCTACACCCCCGCCGGCGAGAACACGGCCAAGGGACTGCGCCCCGGCCTCATGGAGATCCACGGTGGCGCCTGGGTCATCGGGGACAAGCGCGAGCAGGGGCTCGCCCTGCTCAACCACATGGCCGTCCAGGGGTGGGTGGGGTTCAACGTCAACTACCGGCTCAGTCCCAAGGCCACCTGGCCCGAGCACCTGGTCGACCTGAAGTGCTTCCTCAAGTGGTACCGGCAGCACGCCGCCGAGTACGGGGCCGACCCCGGCTTCCTCTGCGTCACCGGTGGCTCCGCCGGGGGCCACCTCACGGCCATGGTCGCGCTCACGGCCAACGTTCCCGAGTTCCAGCCGGGCTTCGAGGACGTCGACACCAGCGTCCAGGGCGCAGTCCCCTTCTACGGGGTGTACGACCTCGTCCAGCCCGGGCCCTGGCCCGTTCCCATGGGGGCGACCGCCCTCATGCAGCGGATGGTGGTGAAGAGGCCCTTCCACGAGGAACCGGAGGCCTACGCCAAGGCATCCCCCGTGAACTACCTCCGGGAGGACGCGCCCCCGTTCCTCGTGATCCACGGCAGTCACGACTCGCTCATCCCGGTGGCCGAGGCCCGCCGCTTCGTGGAGCGCCTGCGCGAGACGTCCGCGTCACCGGTCGTCTACGCCGAGATGCAGGGCGGCCAGCACGGGTTCGACGTCTTCCCCTCGTACCGCACCGCCCGCGTCGTCGAGGGCGTGGAGCGCTACCTGACCGGCCTGCACCGCCAGTACCGCGAGGGGACGCACCCGAGCGTCCACCCCGGCGAGCACCCCGCCGTTCCTGGGGAGATCACCGAATCCCTTGAATGACGGCCCTCGGCGGTGGGTCGGATAGCGTTGGCGTGTGCGGCTCACAGTGTTCTGGGATCGGATGAGGCAGCAGTTCGGCGAGAGCTACGCCGAGAGCGTGGCCAAGGACCACGTCCTGGCAGAACTCGGCGGCCGCACCATCGAGCAGGCACTGGCCGACGGAGAACCCGCCAAGAAGGTCTGGCACGCGGTCGTCGCCACGTTCGACGTCCCCCAGCACCTCCACTGAGGCGCGGCAGGCCGTGCCCTTCTTCCGCCGGACATGACGAGGGGCGGTCGCGGCCGGGGCCGCGACCGCCCCCGGAAACTCTCCTCTGCGAACGCGGCGGCCGACGGCCCGCCGCGGGGGCGCCGGTCAGTAGACCGCGACGGCGGTGACGAAGCCGATCATGAGGTTGGCGACGGCGAGGAGGACGGCGGCGGGTTCGAGCTTGTCCTCGGCGTCGTCGGCCAGTTCCTTGATGCTGATCCCGACGAGGCGGTCGAAGACCAGGGTGGCGATGGTCATGGCGACGATGCCGACCGCGCCGAACACCAGGGTCCGGGTGAGGCCCTCCAGCAGGTCCCCGCCCGAGGCGAAGATCGAGACGGCCACGATGAGGCCGACGCCGACGGTCGAGGCGCAGGCCAGCAGGGTGGCGTTGGGGTTGCGGTGCGTGCGGATCACCGTGATCAGCCGGCCCGGGGTGGCCAGGTCGGTCATGTAGAAACCGACCACGAACAGCACCAGGCCGACCGCGGCGTAGGCGAGCAGCGCTCCCGTCCCGTCCAGCAGGATCTGGCCGAGACTCTCGTCGGTGTTCATGGATCTCCTTAGCGGAACGCGCGTCCGCTGCGGTTGAAGGGGGTTGTCGGACGCCTTGCAGGGGGGAACGGACGTCTTACAGGGGGATGCGGTGCGGGACGAAGGAGGAGGTGTCGTCGGTGATGAGCCCGGAGGTCTCGCGGATGCCCAGCCCCGCGGACTCGTCGTGGACGACCCAGGCGCCCAGGACCGGGTGCTCGCCGTCGAAATCGGGCAGCGCGCAGAACTCCTGGAAGACGAAGCCCTCCTTGCCGTAGTCGCCCTGGGTGCGCTGCTCGCTGCCGTCGGGGGTCACGATCCGCATGCTGGCGCCCTCCCGCCCCAGCAGCGGCTTCTGGACGTAGGCCGTCAGGTCCGAAGGCGTGTTGAGATAGGTGGGAAGCAGATTGGGATGCCCCGGGAACAACTCCCACAGCAGCACCAGCAGCGCCTTGTTCGACAGCACCATCTTCCAGATCGGCTCGATCCACCCGGTGGGCGTGCCCGGGATGTTGCGGCCGAACGGCTCGTTGACGATCCATTCCCACGGGTAGAGCTTGCAGAGGGTGCGGATCTCCTTCTCGTCGAGATCCACGAAACGCTCCCGCGCGGAATCCCACCCGATGTCCTCCATGGCGATCGCCAGCCCCGGCAGGCCCGCCTCATCGGCGGTCTCCTGCATGTAGGCGATCGTCATGACCTCTTCGGCGGTCTCGTCACCGTGGGTCCAGGCGAAGTGGACGGGGCCGTCGTCCCCCAGTCCCGAGGCGATCCCCTTCCAGCGGGCGACCAGGCGCTCGTGGATGGAATTCCACTGGTCGTCCTTGGGAAAGACCTCCTGGAGCCAGAACCACTGGACGATCGCGCTCTCCACCAGCGACGTCGGAGTGTCGGCGTTGTACTCCAGCAGCTTGGCCGGGCCCTCGCCGCCGTAGCTGAGGTCGAACCGGCCGTACAGATGCGGATCGCCCCGCCGCCACGACTCCTCGATGAGCGGCGCGACCCACTCGGGAATGCCCAGCACGTGATACCGGCCGGTGGTCACCACGTGCTCCACCACCTGCAGGCACATCCCGTGGAGTTCCTCCACGACCTCCTCGAGCGCGAGGACCTCGTCCATCTCGAAGACGTAGTGCACCGACTCGTCCCAGTACGGGCGGGGCAGGTGCGCCGGATGCGCCGTCCGGTGGTAGGCCAGGCCATGGCTCTCGACCTTCTCGGCCCAGTCGTCGCGCGGGGCGGAACGCGCTCGCCGCACGGTCTCAGCTCCCGCTCTTGCCGCCGCCGCCGAAGCCGCCGCGGCTCAGCGTCGTCCCGCTCTTCGTCTTGATCTTGCCCTTGCTGGGGCCGGCCGAACTGCCGCCCGACACGTAGCCGTCGTTGCTGCGCTTGCCGCCGTAGTACCAGAAGTAGCGGCCGTAGGAGACCGTCCCCCGCTGGACGTCACGGCTGTCACAGAAGTAGTCCGAAACGACGCGGTAGCCGCCCTTGGTCTTGCCGACCGCGGGGGCGTAGCGGTCCACACACCAGGCCGTCGTGGTCTTGGAGCCGCAGGCGGCCACGGTCAGCGACAGCGCGCTGACCATCCCGATCTTCACGGCGCGGGAGCTGAGCCGGCGCTTCTGTTCCTGTGGGGGCAAGGCGAACACGTCCTTCGAAAACGAGGCGACTGGCAACCGGTCGGTTCCACAGGGCGGGGCCCGTCCGCCCTTACGGAATGGGAACTCTCGGTTGCGAGGCCATAGCTTAGGGGTGGTCCATCCTCGGACGGAAGGGACACGCCTCCCGTTCCCGCCGGGACCAAAAAAGCCGCTTATCGGCACCCGAACAAGACCTGTTCCGGGCTTGCGCGCGGCGTGCTCAGTCGGGCACCGGAAGGTGGGCGTACAGGTCCATGGGGTCCACCGTGGAGGGCAGGTCGCTGACCTGGCCGTCGCCCACCTCCACCACGCGCCATTCACCGTCCTCCCGGCGCGCCAGGTCGGTCGTGATGAAACGGCAGCCCAGCGTGCGCACCGCCGGGGCCACCGAATCCAGGCGCGGATCGGGTTCCAGCTCGGGGCTGTCGGGGTGGGGCCCCACAAGGGCGGGCTCACCGTCCACCCACCACACGCGCGCCTCGCCCTCACCGTCGTAGGGCTCGTACTCCCGGACGACCACGCCGCCCGCGAGGAACTCGTCCTGCAACGCGAGCATCTTGGCCACGACCCCGCGCAACAGGGCGAGGTTCTTCACGTCCGGAACGAAGCAGGCCTCGTTCCATTCGTGCTTGCGCGACTTCACGTAGTCCTTGACGATCCCCGCGCCGCCCCGGAGCGGACGTACGAGCTCGCCCAGATCACCCGGGTCCTCGCCGGGGGAGAGGGGACGCCACACGCTCTGCGGCGTCAGTCCCGCGAACGTGTCGTGCCAGCCGGGCAGTTCATGCGCCCGCTGGTAATCGTCCGGGTGCGTGAGCAGCAGCGTGCCGCGCCTTTTCAGGGCTCCCGCCATCGCCGCGTACTCGGCGCTGGTGAGCATCCAGCCCCGGTACCAGACCGGCCCGAGATCGCCCGGGACGGCCCGCAGGGCCGCGTCCACGTCGCCCTGCCGCAGCGCGTCGTGGTCGATCAGGGCGATCTCGCCGTAATGATCCCGCACGGCGGCGGCCTCGCGGGCGAAGTGGGGGTCAACGCGCCGGGGGCGGAGCGGATCGACGCAGAAGATGACGGTCAGCGTCATGATGGAACCCTCCGTGGACGGCGCCAGCGTACGGGGTCTCGAGTGTCGCGTGCACGGAGATTCCCGGGCAAATCCGCGGGCACGACCATGATCGAACGGATGTTCGGTAAAGTCGTGGGGTCGGCAACTGTCGGTGGCGCCCCGTAACGTCGCCTCCGACACCGCAACGACAGACGAAAAAGGGGCGACACCTCATGGCAGCGAACGACCGGGAGAAGGCTCTCGAGACCGCACTGGCCCAGATCGAGCGGCAGTTCGGCAAGGGCTCGGTCATGCGGATGGGCGAGGAGGCGCGGGCACCGGTCGAGGTGATCCCCACCGGTTCCATCTCGCTCGACATCGCGCTCGGCATCGGCGGCCTGCCGCGCGGCCGCGTGGTCGAGGTCTACGGGCCCGAGGGCTCCGGCAAGACCTCCATCGCGCTGCACGCGGTGGCCAGCGTCCAGAAGAAGGGCGGCATCGCGGCGTTCGTCGACGCCGAGCACGCGCTCGACCCCGAGTACGCCGCCAAGCTCGGCGTCGACATCGACGCCCTGCTGGTCTCCCAGCCCGACACCGGCGAGCAGGCGCTCGAGATCACCGACATGCTGATCCGCTCCGGCGCGATCGACATCGTCGTCATCGACTCCGTGGCGGCGCTGGTGCCGCGCGCCGAGATCGAGGGCGAGATGGGCGACAGCCACGTGGGCCTCCAGGCCCGGCTGATGTCGCAGGCGCTGCGCAAGCTCACCGGCGCGATCAACCAGACCCGCACCACCGCCGTCTTCATCAACCAGCTCCGCGAGAAGGTCGGCGTGATGTTCGGCTCCCCGGAGACCACCACCGGCGGCCGCGCGCTGAAGTTCTACGCCTCCGTCCGGCTGGACGTGCGCCGCATCGAGACCCTCAAGGACGGCACCGAGGCGGTCGGCAACCGGGTCCGCGTCAAGGTCGTCAAGAACAAGATGGCCCCGCCCTTCCGCGTCGCCGACTTCGACCTGCTCTACGGCCAGGGCATCTCCCGCGAGGGCGGGCTGATCGACCTCGGCGTGGAGCACGGCTTCGTCCGCAAGTCCGGCGCCTGGTACACCTACGACGGCGACCAGCTCGGCCAGGGCAAGGAGAACGCCCGCAACTTCCTCAAGGCCAACCCCGACATGGCCGACGAGATCGAGAAGAAGATCAAGGAGAAGCTCGGCGTCGGGCCCAAGCTCGACAAGGAGGCCGAGCCGGCCCCCGCGGCCGGTACCCCGGCTCCCGCGGCGGCGCCCGCGGCCACCACCCGTGCCGCCTCGACCTCGGCCGCCTCGCGCAAGAGCAAGACCCCCAAGCCGGGCGACTCCTGAGCGAAGGGTGGGGAATGATCTCGTACGCAGGGCGGCGGCGCCCTATCCCGCACCGGCCGTCCGGTGACCGGACCTTCCCCGATGGTGCCGCCGCTCCGGGCTCTGGGCCCCGCCTCAGGGCCCTGGGCGGCCGCCCGTGACACGGCACGACGACGATCCCCCGGCCTCCCGCAACCCCTGGTCGACCGACGACGAGGACGAGCCCGTACGGGAGGAACCCCTCCCCTGGGAGGCCGATCAGGGGCCACCCCCGGCCAACCCCTTCGTCACCGAGTGGTCCAGCAACGCCTGGACCGGCGCCCCGTCGACCGTGCCCAAACCCGAGCCGAAGCCCGCACCCAGCCCGACACCCTGGTCACCAAACGAGCCCCCCGGCAATCCATGGCTCACCGACCAGAAACGCGCCCCCAAGCCTCAGCCCGGCGCACCCGACCTCCACAAAGCAGAAGAAGGCGTAAGCGAGGCCACGAGCCCCGTCCGCCGTCCGGACCGTCCGGCTGCCCGCCGGAAGTCCCCCGGCGAGAGACCGGCCGACCAGAAACGCGCCCCCAGCCCCGAGCCTCCGGGGCCTTCGCAGCCCGGCGCACCCGATCCCAACGGTTCGGTGGAGCCGGGGGACGAGGGGAGTGAGGCGGCGGGTTCTGTTCGTCGTCCTGGTCGTTCGGCGGCGCGGCGAGGGCTTGAGAGCCAGGAGGTCCCTCGTGATGATGCGGTGGGCGGTCTCACGCGGCAGGCATCGGGTGACTCTTCGGGCGAGGAGTCGCATGCTCCGCGGAAGGCTTCACCCGGCGGGTCCGGAGAAAGGGGCTCGCGGCAGAAGCGTCGCCGGCGCGTGGAAGGTGGCGGCGGCGTTGAGGGGGCGTCGGACGGCGAGGGGGAGCGGGCCGACGCGTCCAGCGGGAGGCGGAGGGCGCGGGGCAAGGCTGAGGGCGGTTCGGGGGACCCGGAGAAGTGGGCGCGGGAGGTTTGCCTGCGGGCTCTGGAGCGGGGGCCGCGGACTCGGGCGCAGCTGGCCGAGGCGTTGCGGCGCAAGGAGGTTCCCGACGAGGTCGCCGAACGGGTGCTGGGGCGGTTCACCGAGGTCGGTCTGATCGACGACGAGGCGTTCGCGCAGTCGTGGGTGCAGTCGCGGCATAACGGCCGGGGGCTGGCCCGGCGGGCGCTGGCGGCCGAGCTGCGGCGGCGGGGCGTGGCCGAGGAGACCGTCAACGACGCGGTGGAGACCCTCGACGCCGAGCAGGAGGAGGAGACCGCGCGGCGGCTGATCGCGCGGAAGGCGGCCGCGACGCGGGGCGTGGAGCCGGGCAAGCGGATGCGGCGGCTGGTCGGCGTGCTGGCGCGGAAGGGGTACCCGCCCGGGACGGCGTACCGGGTCGTGCGGGAGGTCCTCGACGAGGAGGGCGCGGACGTCGAGGAGCCGCCGGAGGGCGCGGAGTTCGACTGACGTTCCTCGGGACGGTGACGGCGGGGCGACACGCCGGGGAATGACCGGGGCGCCTGACGCGGGGCCGCGGCGGACCTGACTGTGTTCTGGCAGGTCACGGGCTTGGGGGCAGCGGTAAGCATTTCCTCACGCGACCGCTCGGTTAGTCCGGAATGCCCAAGGTTTGCTTGCTCATTACCTCCATGCCGCTTACCGTTACGGCAGTGAGGAGTTACTCCGCGCACCGCGGATTGCCATACGACCGAGCACGTTCGCACAGCTGAGAGGCATAGAGGACAGACGTTCGGCCGACCTCGGAGGAGGGGGCCGGTATCGCCGGGTGCGGTTCGCCGCCGCCCGGGGGTTGCGGCGTACCCACCACCGGGCATGCGGCAGGCGGCACCGGGCGAAAGTCCGGGGCGCTGCGGCACAGTGCCCGATCACCGGGCATGCGGCAGGCGGCACCGGGCGAGAGTCCGGGGCGCTGCGGCACGGTGCCCGATCACCGGGCGGCGGGTGCCGCCGTGCGGGCGTCGGCACTGTGGCCGGGCGTGCGGCGGTTCGCCGGGACGCGGGTAAATCCTCGCAGAGCAGGGCCCCGATCTCCGGCGGGGCCCGCGGGCGAGGAAGAGGTCTGCCTCATGGAGAGCGTCCTGCTGGGTGCCGCGCTACTGGTGACCCTGGTCGCTCTCGTGATCGTGGTGCTGCGGCGGCCCGGCGGGCCCGACAAGGGCGAACTCGACCAGGCGCACCAGGACGCCGACGAGATCAGGGCCGAGGCCCGCTCGCAGGCCCAGGAGATCCTCGCCAAGGCCGAGGAGCAGGCCCAGCGGATCGGCAGCACGGCGCGCGGCGAGCTGGAGGAGGAGGCCCGCGGCGTCCGGGAGGACCTGCGGACCCTGCGCGAGGACCTGGAGCGCAGGGAGACCCGCCTCGCCGAGCGCGAGCAGCGCCTGGACGGTGAGGTCCGGCGCCTGGAGGAGTGGTCCGGCCGGCTGGCCGAGACCAAGCGGTCGCTGGAGGGCCGCCGCCAGGAGCTCGGCGAGCTGGAGGAGGAGCGCCGCCAGGTCCTCGAACGCGCCGCCGGGCTCACCACGGAAGAGGCCAAGAACGAGCTGGTCGTCGCGCTGGAGAACCAGGCCAAGCGGGAGGCCATCCCGATCACCAGGGAGATCGAGAACTCGGCCCGGGCCGAGGGCGAGAAGCGCGCCCGCAAGATCGTGACGCTGGCGATCCAGCGGGTCGCCAGCGAGCAGACCGCCGAGTCGGTGGTGTCGGTGCTGCACCTGCCCGGCGACGAGATGAAGGGCCGGATCATCGGCCGCGAGGGCCGCAACATCCGCGCGTTCGAGTCCACCACCGGCGTCAACCTGATCATTGATGACACGCCCGAGGCGGTGCTGCTCAGCTGCTTCGACCCGGTCCGCCGGGAGGTCGGCCGGCTCACCCTGGAGAAGCTGGTCCTGGACGGCCGGATCCACCCGCAGCGGATCGAGGAGATCTACGAGCGCAGCAAGAGCGACGTCGAGCAGCTGTGCGTGCGGGCCGGCGAGGACGCCCTGGTCGAGCTGGGCATCACCGAGATGCATCCGGAGCTGATCACACTGCTCGGCCAGCTGCGGTACCGCACGTCGTACGGGCAGAACGTGCTCAAGCACCTGATCGAGTCGGCGCACCTGGCCGGGATCATGGCGTCCGAGCTGCGGCTGCCGGTCGAGCAGGCCAAGCGGTGCACGCTGCTGCACGACGTCGGCAAGGCGCTCACCCACGAGGTGGAGGGCAGCCACGCGCTGATCGGCGCGGAGATCGCCCGCCGGTACGGGGAGCACGACGACGTCGTCCACGCCATCGAGGCGCACCACAACGAGGTCGAGGTCCGCACCGTCGAGGCGGTGCTCACGCAGGCCGCCGACGCCATCAGCGGCAGCCGCCCGGGCGCGCGCCGCGAGTCGCTGGAGGCCTACGTCAAGCGGCTGGAGCGGCTGGAGGAGATCGCCCGCGAGAAGCACGAGGGCGTGGAGAAGGTCTTCGCCATGCAGGCCGGGCGGGAGATCCGCGTCATGGTGAAGCCCGACGCGGTCGACGACATCCAGGCGCAGGTGATCGCCCGCGACATCGCCAAGCAGGTCGAGAGCGAGCTCACCTACCCCGGGCAGATCCGGGTCACGGTCGTCCGCGAGTCCCGCGCCATCGAGTTCGCCCGCTGAGGCCCCGCCGGGTGGTGGTCAGGCGGCTTTCAGGGTGGTCCACAGGCGGTGGAGGTCGATCCTCTGGCGGCGCAGGATGCGGACGGCGTCGTTGGAGGCGTCGGCCAGCAGTCCCCAGAGGAGGTCCTCCCTGGTGGCCGAGGGGAGGCCCCGGCGGCGTGCGGACCAGAGGGCGACTTCCAGGGTCTTGCGGCCAGCCTCGTTGAACGTGGCGCGCGTTCCGGGGCCCGTCAGGGTTACGCGCAGGGGCAGCAGGGGGGAGCGCCGCAGGCGCCACAGGGACGGGTCGTCCAGGCGCAGGGACGTGGCCTCGTAGGCGCGGTGGTGCACGTCGTCCAGGTCGATGCCCAGAGTCGCGAGCAGGGCGCGGCCTGAGTCCTTGGGAAGGGCGTCGGGGCTGAGTTCCACGCCGGCCACGGGGCCGCCCTGGGCGAGGGCGCGGAGCAGGGGGCCGGTGCCGAGGATGGGGCCCTCGGCCGACATGGCCGCTCGGATGAGGGTGTCGCCAGCGGAGGGGCTGAAGTCGTCCAGTGTCATCATGCGAGCCGCCTCGCGTGCTTCTTGTGGACGGACTGGCGCCGTACGCCCAGGCAGGAGGCGATGGCCTGCCAGGACCATCCGTTGGCGCGTGCGTTGCCGACGTGGAGGGCCTCGAGTTCGTCCGTGAGCCGGCGCAGGGCGGCCACGGCGGCGAGGCCGGTGGCGGGGTCGCGGCTGTCCGCGGCCTCCGCGAGTTCCGTCATCGTGGTCATGCTGTCAGCCTAGGCTGACAATCGCGCTTTGTCAGCCCAGGCTGACACCGTCACCCGACGGTCAGGTCGATCGGGTCCACCCCGCGCGGCTGGAAGCCCAGCGTCTGCCCGTAGAAGGCGAGCTCGGCCTCCAGGGAGGCGACGACCGTCTCGGCGCGCCGGAACCCGTGGCTCTCGCCCTCGAACGTCATGTACGCGTACGGGGTCTTCTTGGCCGCCAGCGCCACCGCGAAGCGCTCCGACTGGTCCGGGGGGACGACCGGGTCGTCCAGGCCCTGCAGGAGCAGGACGGGGCACGCCGTACGGTCCGCGCTGTTGAGGGGGGAGCGCTCCTCGTAGGCGCGCTCGAAGCCGGGCAGCGGGCCGATCAGGCCGAAGAGATACCGCGACTCGAAGTCGTGCGTGGCCTCGGCGAAGCTCTGCAGGTCGCTGATGCCGAAGTAGGACGTCGCCGCCTTGAACACGTCGGTCTGGGTGATGGCGGCCAGGGTCGTCCAGCCTCCGGCGCTGCCGCCCCGGATGGCCAGGCGCTCCGGGTCGGCGATGCCGCCGTCCACGAGCGCCTTGGCCGCGGCCACGGCGTCCTCGACGTCCACCACGCCCCACTGGCGGCGCAGGCGTTCGCGGTAGGCGCGGCCGTAACCGGTGGAGCCGCCGTAGTTGACGTCGATGACGCCGATGCCGCGGCTGGTGAAGTAGGCCCGTTCGAGGTTGAGCACGCTCGACACGCGGCTGGTGGGCCCGCCGTGGACGAACACGACGTACGGGGGCAGTTCCTTCTCCTGCCCCGTGTACTCGGGGTTGGACGGCGGGTACACGAGGGCGTGGACCGGGCGGCCGAAGGGGCCTTCGAGCTGTTCCGCGCGCGCCTTGGGCAGGTACGCGACGTCCGGGAGCTCGGCCAGTTCGCGCCGCAGGCCCTCCACCCGTCCCGTCGTCGTGTCGATGCGCACCACCGACTGCGGGACGGTCGCGCCCCCCCGCGATGCCGACGATGGTGGACCCGTGCGCGGACACGCAGAGCTGCCAGTTGTCGTAGGGCACCTCCAGGTCGGTCAGCTCCAGGGTCTCGGGGTCGTAGACGCCGAGCCTCTGGTCGCCCTCCCCGTGCAGCACCGCGAGGCGGCCGTCCTCCAGCAGCGCGTAGGGCATGCCGCCCAGCTGCCAGAGGGGCCCCGCGAACTCCTCCTCGGCGGGGTACAGCGCCTGGGGCGACTCGCCGTGCAGACCGACCTGGTAGATGTTCCACCAGCCGGGCCAGTCCGACATGACGTAGAGCGACTCGTCGTCACGCCAGAGGGGGGCCAGCGCCGACTCGGTGAGACCGCCCTTGACGGTGCGGGGCGCGACGGTCTGGCCGTCCTCCAGGGCCGCCACACGGATCTCGGTGCCGTCCCAGGGCATCCGGGGGTGGTTCCACTGGACCCACGCGAGGTGCCCGCCGCTGGGGGAGGGGGCCGGGTTGGCGTAGAAGTCGGCGCCGGTGACCAGCTCCCTGATGGCGGAGGCGTCCGCGGCCGCGCTGCCGTCCAGGGGAACGGCGACGATGGCGCGGCGGATGCCGTCGGGGGTGTGCCCCTCGCACACGCACCACACCTCCAGGCCGTCAGGGGAAACGATGTAGTCGGCGTACCGCAGCCCCCCGGGAATGGCGGGCTCAGGGGTGAGTGGACGCGGCTTGGGGTCACCGGGGTCAAGGCGGTGCAGCCGCTGGTCCTCGTAGTTCGAGAACACGATCGCATGCCCCTCGGCGGTACGGACGGGCAGGTAGGACCGCCCCCCGTACTCGTGCACGCGGGTACGGGCGTCCCAAGGGGCCTGCAGAAGCTCGGTACGGTGCCCGCCCTGAAGATGGATGACCGTGGTCCGGCCGCCTTCCTCCGGACGGGTCTCCTGCCACCACACGTCGCTGTTGTGCACGAGGGGGAAACTGAGGCGCAGCCGGGCGCGGGCGACGTCGGCGGCGGAAATGGGAGAGGGCCAGGAGCCGTAGGGAAGGGTCGCACGAGCGGTCATATGCGAATCGTCCCGCATACAGGGATCCCTTGGGGCCATGACGGGGCAGTTGACCTCGGAAAGATACAACCCGTTCACAAGGGGCGGGCCCGAGCATGTGGCGACGATGGCACGGCGGTACCGAAAACGGACATCGTACGGGGCCTGAACACCCTCTGACGAGGCGGGTCAGGAGCCGGCGGGCGTTTCCGGGGGTCCGGGCGCTCCCAGGACCCCGGGCGGGCGGTCAGGAGGCGGCGCGGAGGGGCTCCAGCAGGGCCCTGAGGTCGCGCACGGCGGCGCGGGCGGCGCGCCCGGCGCCGATGGTGCTGGCGGACGGCCCGTACCCGAGCAGGTGGATCCGCGGGTCACCGGCCACACGCGTGCCGTCCATGACGATCCCGCCGCCCGGGGCGCGCAGCCGCAGCGGCGCCAGATGGTCGAGGGCGGCGCGGAAACCGGTCGCCCACAGGATCGCGTCCGCCTCGACCTCCGTCCCGTCGGCCCAGGCCACGCCGGTCGGCGTGACGCGCTCGAACATCGGCAGGCGGCGCAGCACGCCGCTCTCCCGGGCCGCCCGCACCTCCGGCGTCAGGACGAGCCCGGTGGCGCCGACCACGCTGCCCGGCGGCAGGCCGCGCCGGACGCGGTCCTCGACGCGCGCCACGGCCTGACGTCCCCGCTCCTGGTCGAACGGCCCCTCGACCCATACCGGGGGCCGACGCGTCACCCACGTCGTCTCAGCGGCCCGCTCAGCGATTTCCGTGAGGGCCTGCACGGCCGAGGCCCCGCCGCCGACGACCACGACGCGCCGCCCGGCGAACTCGTCCGGCCCCCGGTAGCCGGAGGTGTGGAGCTGCCGCCCGCGGAACGACCCGAGCCCCGGGTAGTACGGCCAGAACGGCCGGTCCCAGGTGCCGGTCGCGTTGATCAGGCCCCTGGCCGCGTACAGGCCCTCGGACGTCTCCACCAGCAGGCGCCCACCGGGCGTACCCCCGAGGACGGCCGTGACGTCGACGGGGCGATGCACGTCCAGGGCGAACTCGCGTTCGTAGCGTGCGAAGTACTCCGAGACGACCTCGGACGCGGGACGGGTCGCGTCGCGCTCGCCCAACGGCATCCCCGGCAGATCGTGAATACCGTGCGCCGCGCCGAGGGTCAGCGTGGGCCACCGGTACTGCCAAGCCCCTCCGGCATGCGGAGAGTGGTCGAACATGACGGCGTCCAGGCCCGCCCTGCGCAGGAAGTACCCCGCCGACAGACCGGCCTGCCCGGCCCCGATGACGGCCACGTCCACGGCCGTGGCCCCGTCCACGCCAACGTCCACCACGGCCCCGTCAACGTCCACCACGGCCCCGTCCACGTCCACCACGTCCACGTCCAGCACGTCACGCAGAACATGGGGAGGGGCCGCCGGATTCCCGGCGGCCCCTCCCGATGGCCCGTACCTGACGACTCCGCTCAGGTCGACGGAGTCTGTCCCGCGACCGACATGCCGGGAGCGGGCGGAGCACCGGTCCCGGTGCCCAGCGTCTTGGCGGACGTCTTGCGGCTGCGCCGGCTGCGCGACTCCAGCCGGTTCGCCACCGAGCTCAGCGCCATGTTGATCGCGATGTAGATGACCGCGACCACGATGCCCGCCTGGATGACGTTGTTCTCGTAGTTGGCCGGCACCTGCTTGAACCCCGCCTGCAGCAGCTCGCCGTAGGCGATGATGAAGCCCAGCGCGGTGTCCTTGAGCAGCACGACCAGCTGGCTGACGATCGCGGGCATCATGACCGTGATCGCCTGCGGGAGCAGCACCAGCCGCATCACGCCGTTCTTGCGCAGGCCGATCGAGTACGCGGCCTCCGACTGCCCCCTGGGGATGGAGTTCACGCCGGCCCGGACGACCTCGGCGAGCACCGAGCCGTTGTAGAGCACCAGGCCGAACACCACCGCGGCGAACGCGGGCACCGTGATCACACCGGCGTTGATCTCCACGCCGAAGACGCCGCCGAAGGTGTCGACCAGGACCCGCTGGAAGGTGCCGAACGGCGACTCGGCGATCACCGGGCTGATCTTGTTCGGCACGAAGAACGCCAGGAAGATCAGGATCAGCAGCGGGATGGCCCGGAAGAACTCCACCACCGCCCCGGCCGGCACCCGGATCCACGCGTGGTCCGACAGCCTGGCCAGCCCGAAGACCACGCCGAACAGGATGGCCAGCACCGAGGCCAGCGCCGCCGCCTTCAGCGTGTTCCACAGGCCCGGCAGGATCAGGTTGGCCCACACGTTGCCGTCCAGGAACGGCTTCCACAGCCGCCAGGCGAACTGGCCCTGGTCGTTCAGCCGCAGCGCCGCCGCCGTGACGACGGCGATCACCAGGAGCGCGGAGGCCGCCGTCAGGATGTTGTTGCGCCTGCGCGCCGCCGGTCCGGGGGCGTCGAACAGGACGTTGGCTTCCTTGCTCATCGCGCCACCGCCGTCCGCTTGGCCAGCCAGCCGAAGAAGAATCCGGTCGGCAGGGTCAGGATCATGAAGCCCACCGCGACGCCGATGAACAGGGGCAGCGCCCCGCTCTGGAACGTCGGGTCGTCCATGAACTGCTTCATGATGACCGCTGTCTCGGCGTAGCCGGCGGCCGCCGCCACCGTGGTGTTCTTGATCATGGCGATCAGGACGCTGCCCAGTGGTGCGATCACCGCCCGGAACGCCTGCGGCAGGATGATCATGCGGAGGGACTGGGTGAAGGTCAGCCCGATCGAGCGCGCCGCCTCGGCCTGGCCCAGCGGCACCGTGTTGATGCCCGAGCGCAGGGCCTCGCAGACGAACGCCCCGGTGTACCCCGACAGGCCCAGCACGGCCCACCAGTAGTAGTTGGTGCCGGAGTCGTCGGAGAAGACCAGGCGCAGGGTGTCGCTGAGCCCCAGGCTGCACATCAGCAGGACGAGGGTGAGCGGGGTGTTGCGCAGGACGTTGACGTAGGCGGTGCCCACCATCCGCAGCACCGGCACGGGCGACACCCTGAACGTCACCAGGATCACGCCGATGATGAGCGAGAGGATGGCCGCCGCGACGGACAGCCGGATGGTCGCCCAGAAGCCTTCGAGGATCGTGTCGATGTTGTCGAAGAACGGGCCGAAGTCAAACAGATCGAGTAGCTGTTCCATGGCGTTCCAGCGGGTCGGGCCATACCGGCACGCCCCCCGGATCGGGTCTTCCGGGGAGCGGGCCGGGACGGCGGAGCCTCAGCCTGGGATCAGGCGCAGCCCTCGAACTGCGGGACGGTGGTCTTGGTCTTGAGGCCGGTGCCCGCGAAGTGCTTGCTCAGCAGCTGGGCGGCGGTGCCGTCCTGGTACATCTTCGTGACGGCCTTGTTGACGGCCTCGCAGGTCTCGGTGTCGCCCTTCTTGATGCCGATGCCGTACTTCTCGTCGCTGATGGGCGAGTTGATGACCTTGAACTTGCCCTTCTGCTGGTTGGCGAAGCCGGCCAGGATCAGGTCGTCGGTGCTGACGGCGTCCAGCGCGCCGGTGCCCAGCTTGGCGGTGCACTCGGAGTAGCTGGAGGCGTCCACCAGGTTCACGCCGGAGATGGCGAGCTTGCCGTCCGGCGGGCCCTCGGTGACGCGGCGGAAGGAGTTGGAGCCGGCCGCCTTGCACAGCTTCTTGCCCTTGAGGTCCTCGGGCTTCTTGATGCTGTTGTCGTCCGCCCGGACCATGGTGTCCTGCGCCGCGACGTAGTACGGGCCGCCGAAGGTGATCTGCTTCTTGCGGGCGTCGGTGATCGAGTACGTGGCGATCACCAGGTCGACCTGCCCGCCGCCCAGGAACGACTCGCGGTTCTCCGAGCGGGCCTCCTTGAAGGTGACCCCGCCCTCGGGCACGCCCAGCTCCTTGGCGACGTACTTGGCCACGTCGACGTCGAAGCCCTCGTAGGAGCCGTCGGGCTTCTTCAGGCCCAGCGCCGGCTGGTCGAACTTGATGCCGACGGTGATCTTCTTGGTGTCCTTGGCCTTCTGGGCGACCGTCTTGGCCTCGGTCTTCTCGGTGTCGCTGCCACAGGCGGTCAGGGCCATCGCCAGCGCGGTCGCCGCGCCGATGACGGCGCCGAAACGACGTACTCGCATTGCTCGTTCTCCCTCTGCTTTCTGCCGGCTGCTTCTGCCGGAGCCGCGCCTCGGCCGGTGGGCCGGGGCCGCGCGGGGCTCGGTGTGCGGGGCGGGTGCGCCCGGTCTCTCATCGGCGATCGCTCGTCGCTCGCCGCTCTCGCTCGCGGCTCGTTCTTCTCGAGTGCGCTCGTGGTCGGAGGCCCTAGTGCGTGAGGATCTTGGACAGGAAGTCCTTGGCACGGTCGGTGCGGGCGTTGGTGAAGAACTCGTCCGGGGTGTTCTCCTCGACGATCTGCCCGTCGGCCATGAACACGACTTTCTGCGCGGCGCGGCGGGCGAAGCCCATCTCGTGGGTGACCACGATCATGGTCATGCCGTCCCGGGCCAGGCCCGTCATGACGTCCAGCACCTCGTTGACCATCTCCGGGTCCAGCGCCGAGGTCGGCTCGTCGAACAGCATGACCTTGGGCTTCATCGCCAGGGACCGGGCGATGGCGGCGCGCTGCTGCTGGCCGCCCGACAGCTGGGCGGGGTACTTCTGGGCCTGGTTGGCGATTCCGACCCGGTCGAGCAGCTCCAAGGCGTGCTTCTCGGCCTCCTGCTTGCCCGACTTGCGGACCTTGACGGGGCCGAGGGTGACGTTGTCGAGGATCGTCTTGTGGGCGAACAGGTTGAACGACTGGAACACCATGCCCACGTCGGCGCGCAGCTTGGCCAGCTCCCGGCCCTCCTTGGGGAGCTCCTTGCCGTCCACCTTGATGCTGCCGTCGTCGATCGGCTCGAGCCGGTTGATCGACCGGCACAGGGTCGACTTGCCGCCGCCCGACGGGCCGATGACCACCACCACCTCGCCGCGGTCGACGGTGAGGTTGATGTCCTTCAACACGTGCAGGTCGCCGAAGTGCTTGTTGACGTGCTCGACCACCACGAGGGGCGCTCCCTTGGCGCCGTCGTCCCTGGGCCCGCCGCCCTTGGTGAGCTCGGGCCCGCCTCCGCTGTCCGTCATGGAGCCGGACTTTACGTCATCGTTCTCGACCGTCGACTCTCGGCGCGGTACCGATCCGATCACGAATCCCCACGTCGGCGGCACGATCGGAGAATTCGGACAGCCGGAGCCCGGGTTCCCTGCCGGCCGGACGACAGTGGTGAAAGCGACATACCCGGTTAAGTACTCGTTAATGCGTGCAGAACGGCCCTGGTAGGCGGTGCGAACGCTTTCCGGGGCGGGCTCGCGCGGCGGCGTCCAGGGAGGGGCGAAACCGGCCTGGACGGGCGCTGCGAAGGCCGCCGCGGAGGCCGCCGCGGAGGCCGCCGGCGTTGGCGCGACGGGCCGCGGCGTGCCTGGCAGAGGCGCCGTCCGGGGGCGGCTCGGTCGCCTTAACGTGACCCAGAAGTGATCCCCTGGTTACCGAACCCGTCCCGCCGGACCGGCCGGGGGCCGTGCGCGGCGCCGCCCGGCGGCCCTCGGAGGCACTCGGACGGCGCTAGGACAGCGTTTGGACGTTGCCCCGCCGTTTGCTCCGATGGCGGTCAACGCGTACATCCGGGGGTGCCATGACGCGTACCCTTGGTGACTGTCATGAGTGTGCCTATGGAGACAGGCGCCCGCACGTACGAAATCCGTACCTACGGGTGCCAGATGAACGTCCACGACTCCGAGCGGCTGTCCGGCCTCCTGGAGGACGCGGGGTATGTCCGAGCCGGGGACGCCGAGCCCGACGTCGTCGTCTTCAACACCTGCGCGGTCCGGGAGAACGCCGACAACCGGCTGTACGGCAACCTCGGCCACCTGCGGCCGGTCAAGGACGGCCATCCGGGCATGCAGATCGCGGTCGGCGGCTGCCTGGCGCAGAAGGACCGGGACGCCATCGTCAAGCGCGCGCCCTGGGTGGACGTGGTCTTCGGCACGCACAACATCGGGTCGCTGCCCGCGCTGCTGGAGCGCGCCCGGATCCAGGACGAGGCCCAGGTCGAGATCGAAGAGTCCCTGGTGACCTTCCCCTCGACGCTGCCGACCCGGCGCGAGTCGCCGTACGCCGCCTGGGTGTCGATCTCCGTGGGCTGCAACAACACCTGCACGTTCTGCATCGTCCCGTCGCTGCGCGGCAAGGAGCGGGACCGCCGGCCGGGCGAGATCCTGGCCGAGGTGGAGGCGCTGGTCGCCGACGGGGTCCTGGAGATCACGCTGCTCGGCCAGAACGTCAACGCCTACGGGTCCGGGTTCGGCGCGCTGGCGACCGCGCCCGAGGAGGTGCGGGCGATGACGGACGGCGGCCAGTCCGCCTTCGCCGGCCTGCTGCGCGCCTGCGGTGACGTGGAGGGGCTGGAGCGGGTGCGCTTCACCTCCCCGCACCCCAAGGACTTCACCGACGACGTGATCGCCGCCATGGCCGGGACGCCGAACGTCATGCCGTCGCTGCACATGCCCCTGCAGTCGGGCGCCGACCCGGTGCTCCGGGCGATGCGGCGCTCGTACCGGCAGGAGCGCTTCCTCGGCATCATCGACAAGGTGCGCGCCGCCATCCCGGACGCCGCCATCACCACCGACATCATCGTGGGCTTCCCCGGGGAGACCGAGGAGGACTTCGAGCAGACCCTGCACGTGGTGCGGGAGGCGCGGTTCTCCGGCGCGTTCACCTTCCAGTACTCCAAGCGTCCTGGCACCCCCGCGGCCACGATGGACGGCCAGGTGCCCAAGGAGGTCGTGCAGGAGCGGTACGAGCGGCTCGTCGCCCTCCAGGAGGAGATCTCCTGGGAGGAGAACAAGAAGCAGCTCGGGCGCAAGCTGGAAGTGCTGGTCGCCGAGGGGGAGGGGCGCAAGGACGGCGCGACGCGGCGCCTGTCCGGGCGCGCGCGGGACAACCGCCTGGTCCACTTCCGAGCCCCCGACGAGCCCGTACGGCCGGGGGACATGGTCACGGTCGAGGTTACCTACGCGGCCCCGCACCACCTGGTCGCCGACAAGCCGGTCGAGGGCGTCCGCCGTACGAGGGCGGGCGACGCCTGGGAGGCCCGGCAGGGGGCCGGCGGCGGTGCCAAGGGGGTGGCGCTGGGAATGCCGGGCATCGGCCGCCCGGCGGCGCCCGCGCCCGGCTCCGCTCCGGCGGCCACGGCCACGGCCACGGCGTCGGCGGCCTCCGGCTGCTCCGCGTGCCCGTAGGGCGCCGGCCATGCTGATCTACGCGGCGGTGTGCCCGCACCCGCCCCTGCTGGTGCCGGAGCTGGCCGGGGAGGCGGCGGGCGAGCTGGACGCCCTGCGCGCGGCGTGCGCGACGGCGGTGTCGCGGCTCGGTGAGGCCGTCGCCTCCGCTACCGAGATCGTGGTGGTCGGGGGCGGCCCCGCGACGCGTTCCTACGGACCGGACGCCGCCGCGACGCTGCGTCCTTACGGATTGGTCAGTCCCGGCCTTAACGGGGAACCCGAAAACGGGCTTGCGGACACCGGAGAACGGTCCGATCCGGATTCCGGAAAGACCCTAATCGGAGCCGAGGTTCTGCCCCTGTCGCTCACGATCGGCCGCTGGCTGCTGCGCGATCTTCTGCGCGGCCTCCGGGACGGCCCTCCCCACGAGGTGACGGTCCGGTTCCAGGCCGTGGCGTACGACGCGGCCCCCGGCGAATGCCTGAGCCTGGGCCGGCAGCTCGCCGGGCCGGAGGGCCGCCGGGTCGCGCTCCTGGTGATGGGGGACGGATCGGCCTGCCTGACCGAGAAGGCCCCCGGCTACCTGGACCCGCGCGCCGAGCCGTACGACACCGCCGTGGCCGGGGCATTTGAACGCGCCGACACCGCAGCCCTGGCCGACCTCGACCCTGGGCTGTCCCACGAACTTCAAGCGGCGGGCCGCGCGGCCTGGCAGGTCCTCGCAGGCGCGGCCTCGCCCAGAACGAGCGCGGCGACAGCGCCCGCGGCCACAGCAAGCCCGGCCGCCGCCTCCACGGCGGGTCCGGCGCGCCCACCCGCGGCAGGCGGTATGGCCGACCGCGGCGGAGCGCCGTTCGATGCGGAGTTGCTGGCTTACGAGGCGCCCTACGGCGTGGGTTACTTCGTGGCCACCTGGGACGGGCGCCCGCGGCCGTGACCCCGCCACGCAACGAGCGTCCACGCGCGTCCGCGCCGTCCTGGGAGCGAACCGGGCCGCCCACCCAGGGCTCGGCCCTGAGCAGGAGCCGGTGTCAGGTGCGCGTCCTCAGCGCCCTCAGGTTCAGGTTCGGGTTCAGGTGCCCGGGGTCCCCTCTCCAGGCCGTTCACCCGGCTGCTGCCCGCCCTGCGGGGCGTCCCCCTGGCCGCTGCGGTCGATGTAGTCGCCCGCCTTCTGCTGGGCCTGGTCGATCTTGTCGGTGTGCTTGCCGCCGGTCTTCTGGTCGAGCACGTCACCGCCCTTCTCCATGCCCTTCTTGGCCTTGTCCCCGTGCTGGCCGAGCATTTCCTTCATCTTGTCGACGATGGACATCTGGATTCCCCCCGAATCTTTCGTCCCATGGCACCGTGCGGAACCCGCCCGGCGCCCCTACCCCCGCATTCCTACCCATTCCGCCGCCGGACCTAAGCCCGTGACCTCCAGAGACGTCATCGCCGTCGTGGGACCGACCGCGGCGGGCAAGTCCGATCTCGCCGTCGACCTGGCGCTGCGCCTGGACGGCGAGGCGGTCAACGCCGACTCGATGCAGCTGTACCGGGGCATGGACGTCGGCACGGCCAAGCTCGCCCGCGCCGAGATGCGCGGCGTCCCGCACCACCTGCTGGACATCTGGGACGTCACCGTGACCGCGAGCGCGGCCGAGTACCAGCGCCTCGCGGCGGCGGCCGTCGCGGAGATCGGGGCGCGCGGCCGGGTTCCCGTGCTCGTCGGGGGATCGGGCTTGTACGTGCGGGCGGCGCTCGATCATTTCGAGTTCCCCGGCACCGACCCCGGGGTCAGGGCGCGGCTGGAGGCGGAGCTGGCGGAGGCCGGTCCGGCCGCGCTGCACGGGCGGCTGCGCGACCGCGACCCCGAGGCCGCCGCGGTGATCCTGCCGAGCAACGGGCGGCGGATCGTCCGCGCGCTGGAGGTCATCGAGATCACCGGGCGGCCGTTCAGCGCGACGCTGCCCGAGCACCGCTACCGGTACGACGCGGTGCAGATCGGGCTGACCGTGCCGCGCCCCGAACTGGAAGCGCGGATCGCGCTGCGCGTGGAGCGGATGTGGGAGGCGGGCCTGGTCGACGAGGTCCGCGCCCTGGAGAAGGCCGGGCTGCGCGACGGCCTGACGGCGGGCCGCGCGCTGGGATACGCCCAGGTCCTGCGGTTCCTGGCAGGGGAGTGGACCGAGGACCACGCCAAGGAGGAGACGATCCGGCTGACCCGGCGTTTCGCGCGCAGGCAGGAGTCCTGGTTCCGGCGCGACCCGCGCGTGCACTGGCTCCCCTACGACGCCCCGGATCTGCTGGACCGCGCCGTGGCCCTGGCCACGGAACCCGTCCAGGGCCACGAGACGACGGCCGGCTGACCCACGCGCGCGGTGCGGGCCGCGGCCGCCGTGTGACGTGCGTCGTGCCCGGTCGGAGCGGTGAGTCCCCGGCCCGGCCGGACCCTAGGATGGGCCGCATGCGGTTCGTCAAGGGGCATGGCACGGAGAACGACTTCGTCATCCTCCCGGATCCGGACGGGGCTCTGGAGCTGTCGCCGGAGACGGTGGCGCGGCTGTGCGACCGGCGCGCCGGGATCGGCGGCGACGGCGTGCTGCGCGCGGTGCGGACCAAGGCCGCGGGAGACCCGGCGGTGGAGGCGCTCGCGGGCGAGGCCGAGTGGTTCATGGACTACCGCAACGCCGACGGCAGCGTCGCGGAGATGTGCGGCAACGGGGTGCGGGTGTTCGCCCGCTACCTGGTCGACGCCGGCCTGGCCGCCCCCGGCGGATGGGACCTGGCCACCCGCGCCGGGCTGCGCCGCGTGACGCTCGGGGCGTCCGGTGACGTGAGCGTCGACATGGGCCCGCCCCGGCATCTCGGCGGGGGCGAGGCGTCCCTGGGAGGGCGGACGTACCGGGGCCGGCGGGTGTCGATGGGCAACCCGCACCTGGCCTGCGCGATCGATGAGCCGGTCGCCGGCCTCGACCTGACCCGCGCCCCCGGCTTCGACCCCGCCGCGTTCCCCGACGGCGTGAACGTGGAGTTCTACCGCAGGGTCGGCGAGCGGCACCTGGAGATGCGGGTGTACGAGCGCGGGTCGGGCGAGACCCGGTCCTGCGGCACCGGGACGGTCGCCGTCGCGGCCGCCGCCGCGCTCGCCGGGAACGGCGGCGACCAGGCGGTCGAGGCCGGAGCCGGTGCGGGGGACGCGACGTCCGAGTGGACCGTGGATGTCCCGGGCGGCCGGGTCGTCGTCACCCTCGACGGCCGTACCAGCCATCTGCGCGGTCCCGCCGTGCTCGTCGCGGACGGCGAGTTCCGTAACGATTGGCTCTACGGCGCCTGAACGTGACCTGAACACCCCGGGTGCCGCCCCCGCCCTGACCTGGGCTTTTCGTGGTGTTGTACGAGTTTCCCGGTGGTGTGAGCCGATGGGCCCCGGATCGTCCCGGCATATTCGGGACGGGTGTCCCTGACCACTAGGACCGAAAGGCGCTACCTTCAGTAGTGCACACCCTCTGGTGAAGGCCCGCTCGGATCGGGATGGGAGCCCCGGTCCGGGTGGTGCCGAGGGCCGGTGGCTCCTTCTTGGCGGGGGGCGGCCACCGGCCCTCCACTCCAGAGTGGGTGGAGGATCGCCGAAAACCCAGTGGCCCCGGCGGCCGGAACTTCTGGATCTTCCCGGGCGTTGCGGTGTTCTCCTCTCCTAGCCCCAATGCCGGGTAGTTAGGCCTGTGGGCTGGTTGTCCAGGGGTTTGGTGGATCTTGGAGACGTGGGAACGGAGATCCAGTAGAACGGGTGATCTTCTACCATCGTCCGTCTGACCTACTGGATCTCCGTTGGGTGTTGAGTCTGCCAGGTCTGCTGGGGCCTGTGCCATGGGTTCGGTCGACCGTTGGGCGGGCGGGGTGTTCGCGCCCGGGCATCTGGGGGAACTGACCCGGATCGTGCCGTTCGAGATGGTGGACGAGGTGCTGGCCGAGACGCGGTCGGCGCAGCGGCGGGTGCGGCGGTTGCCGTCGCGGGTGGTGGTGTATCTGCTGCTGGCGGCGGGGTTGTTCGAGGGGCAGGGCCTTGGGCAGGTGTGGGCGCGGCTGGTGTCGGGCCTGGAGGGGCCGGGGTGGGTGCCCTCGTCGTCGGTGCTGGCCCAGGCCCGCCGCCGGGTGGGGGTCGCGCCGCTGCGGGCGTTGTTCGATCTGCTGGCCGGTCCGCCCGCGGGGGCGGTGCGGTGGCGGGGGCTGCTGGTGTGCGCGATGGACGGCACCACGATGAGTGTCCCCGACAGCCCGGCCAATCTGGCGGCCTATGGTCATCAGAGCGGCAGTCATGGCGGGTCGGGCTATCCGCTGGTCCGGCTGGTCGCGGTGGTCGCCTGCGGCACCCGCACCGTGCTGGGGGCCGGGTTCGGCCGGTTCGCGACCGGTGAGACGGCCTACGCGCCCGAGTTGTTCGGCTGCCTCAAGGCGGGCATGCTGCTGCTGGCCGACCGCAATTTCGCCGTCAAAGCCCTGGTGGCGGCGATCGCCGGTCCGCAGGGCACCGGCGCGGACCTGCTGATCCGCTGCAAGAGCAACCGGCCGCTGCCCCGTCTTGAGACCCTGGCCGACCGATCGTGGCGTTCGGTGCTGGGCGGGGTGCCGATCCGGGTGATCGACGCCCAGATCACCCTCACCCTGTCGGGCGGCGGGCACCGCACCGGCCATTACCGGTTGATCACCACCCTGCTGGATCCGCGCCTCCACCCGGCTGCGGAGATCGTGAGGCTCTACCACCAGCGGTGGGAGATCGAGACGACCTATCTGGAGCTGAAGTCCACCATGCTGGGCGGCCGTGTCCTGCGCTCGCGTACCCCGCAGGGCGCCGACCAGGAGATCTACGCTCTGCTGGCCGTCTACCAGGCGTTGCGGCTGGCGATGGCCGACGCCACGGCCGGCGGCGGCCTCCCCGCCGACCGGGCCAGCTTCACCGTCGCGCTGCTGGCCGCCCGCGACCAGGTCGTCCACGCCGCCGGGGTCATCGCCGGCACCGTCATCGACCTGGTCGGACAGATCGGCCGGGCGGTCCTGGACAACCCGCTGCCCGCCCGCCGAGACCGCAGCTGCCCCCGCATCGTCAAACGAGCGATCTCCAAACACCGGGCAAAAGGCCAGGTCGACCGCACCAACCACCGGGCGACCCTCACCATCGACATCCTCCACCCACCTGAGTTGACGCCCACCCCAAGCCCTTAACTACCCGGCATTGCTCCTAGCCCGCCTTGCCGCCGTTTCCGTTGCTCACAGCCGTTCCAGGGCTTTCGCCGTTCGCCGCGGCCGGCGTGGCCCCGTTGGCCCCATTGGACCCATTGGTCTCATCGGCCCCGCCCGATCCATTGAGCCCGACGGGAAGCCTGGCGCGGACCATGGTGCCCCCCTCGGGCCCCGGGCCGACCGTGCAGGAACCGCCGATCTCCGCAGCACGCTCCTGCATCGACGACATCCCCACGCCCGAACGCGCGTTCGCGGACATCCCCACACCGTTGTCGCGGACGCACAGGTGCAGGTCCCCGTTCAGGTACAGCCGGACGACGGCGCTGTCGGCCTTGGCGTGGCGGTAGACGTTGGTGAGGGCCTCCTGCACGATCCTGTACGCGGCGACCTCGGCGGCGGCGGGCAGTTTGTCCAGGTCGCCCTCCACCTGGACGTCCACGGCCGGGCCGTCCCCGGTGGCCACGACCCCGCCGAGCGCCCTGATGGCCCCGGCCAGGCCGAGGTCGTCCAGTGCGGGCGGGCGCAGGCCGTACACCAGCTCGCGGATGTCGCCGATGGTGCGTCCCATGGTGGTGCGCAGGTTCTCCAGCAGGGCGTCCACGGCCTCGGGGTCGGTCTTGAGGGTGATGCGCGCCGCGTCCACGGTCATGGCCAGGCTGGCCAGGGTGGGGCCGAGGCCGTCGTGCAGGTCGCGGCGCAGCCTGCGGCGCTCCTCCTCGCGCGTCCGCAGGATCCGCTCGCGGGACCGCTGGACGTCGGCGGCGAGCCGGGCGGCGCTGGTCAGTTCGGCCAGGTTGCGGGCCAGGACGCCCGCGAGCCGGGCGTCCGGCGGCCGGGTCACGCCGAACAGCAGGCGTCCGACGGGCTCGCCGTGCCACACCAGCGGGATCAGCTGGGGGCGCTCGCCCAGCGCGCCGTCCTCGACGGTGGCGGTGACATGGCCGTCCCGGTCCAGGACCTCGATCACCGCGCCGGACGCGCGCAGCGCCTCGCGCGCCACCGCGACGGCGGTGGCCAGCGCGGCCGACGGGTCGGAGGTGGTCTGCAGCCGCCGGTTGAGCAGGTCGGCGATCCGGTACGGGTCGCGCTCGCCGTGCAGCAGCCGGTCCACGGCGCGCTGGAGGCGCCGCCGGGCGGGCTCGAAGACCGCGCCCGCCGCGATCGCCCCGACCAGTCCGGCCAGCGGCCCGTGCCCGGAAAGCACGTGGCTGGCCGCGCCGACCAGCGCGAAGTAGACGCCAGTGATCACGACGACCAGCCCCGCGTAGACCAGGGTCCGGCTGAACACCAGGTCGATGTCGTACAGCCGGTAGCGGGTGATCGCGATCGCCACGCACAGCGGCACCGCGGCGATGGTGATGTTGCGCAGCGGGTCGCCGATGGGGGTGGTCTCGCCCACGTAGATGATCGCCTGCGCCAGCACCCCCGGGTAGATCACCCAGCCGATCTGCCGCCGCACGTCCGGCGGCGAGGTCATGAAGCGCAGCACGACCGAGAGCAGGCCGAGCACGAGCGTGCCGAGGATGACCGCGCTGATCGCGAGGGGGATGTCCTGGAACGGGTAGACCGAGACGCCGTTGTGGAAGCGCCGGGCGCCGGGGTCGACGGTCAGGTGCACGCAGACGATCAGCGGGACGGCGCACGCCGCCGCGAGCACCGGGCGGAACCAGGGCGACACCAGCCGCCCGTCCGGGAAGATCAGCGGGAGGATCAGCGTGAGGCCGAAGGTGTCGACCGCCCACAGCCACACCCCGAGCCAGTTCAGGAACCCGGCCCCGGGCCAGCCGCGCAGCTCGAACAGCGGCCCGAGGTTGAGGGCCAGCACGTAGACGGCCGCGCTGGCCCCGCACACCAGCATCAGCCGGCCGACCGCCAGGCCGGGCCGGTGGCGCAGCAGTAACGCCGCCACCGGGGTCCACATGACCGCCACCACGATCTCCGGATGCCACCACACCATCCGGCGGGCCTCGGGCAGCCACAGGCCGCTGATCAGCGAGGCGACCGCGGCGCACACGGCGGCGACGGCGACCGGCAGCGCCCAGCGGGCGCCGCCGCCCCCGCGATCCTCGGTGACCATGCGCACTCCCCGGCTTTTCAAAAGTAATGGAATGTTAAAACGTCCTGGTGGGTGTCCCGGTGCCCTGAGGGCGTCCGCCTCAGGACAGCGGGACCCGGACCCGCCGACACTGACGACGCTTCACGGGTTCCGGAGGAGCACCCGGGAAGCGGTCTCGTCCAGGTCACGGGGGATCTCGTGCAGGTCACGGGGTACACGGGAGGCGATGTCCGAGGATGCGGGGGACGGGGCGGGCGTGCGCGGGGGGCGGCGGGGGCCGGATCACGGCAGGGCCGACCACGGGCCATGCCCGGAATGTCGTGATCCGTCGAGAAAGAGGTACCGGACACGCCCGCCCCACGGCAAGACCGTCCCGCCGGTAAGGTGCGCGGACCTCGCTTCCGGAGCGTCCTCGGCGCGTGCCTCGGGGGCCGCCGTCATCGCCTCGGAGACCTGATCGGGCCGCCGGGGACAGGTCTCAGGGGACAGGTCCCAGGGGACGGATCTCAGGGGACGGCGCCCGGGCGCGGGGTCAGGCCTGGGGGACGGTGTCGTCGCGCTGCGCCAGCAGGCCGCTGTTGATCACGGTGCGGACGCCCAGGCGGAGCTGCTCGGGGTCGACGTCCTCGGTGATGAGCAGTTGCAGCAGGAATCCCGGGAGGATCCCGAAGAGGGTCCTGCCGGCGGCCTCGGCGTCGGTGTCCGGCGGCAGGAGGCCGGCCTCCGCGCAGCGCCGCACGTAGGTGATCAAGTGCGCGCGCAGGTTGGTGATGTTGTCGCGGACGTATCCGCGCAGGTCCGGTTCGTACATCGCCAGGGCCCAGGCCTGCGGGGCCAGCCGGACGGTGCCGTCGGGGCCCGACATCGCCACCATGGTGCGCGCCATCCGGACCACCACCTCGTCCAGGGGCAGGACGGGGTCGCGGTTCACGAGGTCGCCGAGGAACAGGTGCAGGTCGCCGATGACCGCGCAGGTGATGGCCTCGATGATCTCGTTCTTGCTCTTGAAGTAGCGGTAGACCGCCCCGGCCGACAGCCCGGACTCGGTGAAGATGTCCTGCATGGACGTCTCGTGGACGCCCTTGCGAATGAAGCAGGCCCGGGCGGCGTCCAGGATCTGCTGCCTGCGCCGCTCGAGATGCTCCTCGCTCACTCGTGGCATGGGACCAATTTAAAACGAATGTTCGTTCTTGACAACTCGCCATGCCGGTGTGACGCTGGGGAGATCAAAGAGAACGGATATTCGCTTTATAGGAGGCGGCCGTGAACACCTCCCCGATCCAGCGCGCCGTGGGCGTCGCTCTCGGCGCGGCGGTGCTGCAACTGCTCATGATCCTCGCCTTCTCGTGGCCCGCCGTCCGCTCCGCGCCGCACGACGTGCCCATCGTGACGGCGGGCCCGCAGGCCGCGGCCGTGGCCCAGCGGCTCGAGCACGAGCTCCCCGGCGCGTTCAAGGTCACCGGCGTCGCCGACGAGGCCGCGGCCCGAGCCGCGCTCACCGACCGCGAGGCCTACGGCGCCATCGTCACCACCCCGTCCGGTCCGCGCGTGCTGACGGCCTCGGCGGCCTCGCCGGTGATCTCCCAGCAGCTCACGCAGATGGCGCAGCAGATGTCGGGCGCCAGGGGCGGCGCCGTCCAGGACGTGGTCCCGATCGATTCGGACGACCCGCGCGGCGCGGGCTTCGGCGCCCTCGCGCTGCCGCTGATCATGTCGAGCCTCGCCGCCGCCGTGCTGCTGTTCTTCGGCGTCTCCGGCGTCGGCGCGCGGGCGGTGGGCCTGGTGTCCTTCGCCGTCCTGGGCGGCCTCGGCGCCACCTGGCTGGCCCAGGGCTGGCTGTCGGTACTGCCGGGCTCTTACCTGCTCGTCGCGTCGGTCATGGCGCTGGCCATCCTGGCCGTCTCCGCGACGGTCTCCGGCCTGGCGTCGGCGGTCGGGCGCGCGGGGATCGGACTGGGCGCGCTGACGCTCCTGCTGCTGGGCAACCCGCTGTCGGGGGCCACCTCGGCGCCCGAACTGCTGCCCCAGCCCTGGGGCGAGATCGGCCAGCTGCTCCCGCCCGGCGCGGCGGCCACGCTGCTCCGCTCGGTGGCCTACTTCGACGGCGCCGGGTCCACCGGGCCGCTGATCGTCCTGCTGAGCTGGGCGGTCGCGGGGCTGGTCCTGCTCGGCCTGGGCGGCCTGCGGTCGCGCGGCAAGCCGGCCGAGGCGCCCGAACGCGAGCCCGCCATGGCTTCCTGAGACCCGCTGAGGCGAGGCAGAACGGCAATGCCCGGCCGGTGACGCTTTCCCCGCGTCGCCGGCCGGTGGCGTTCGCCCTGGCCCACGCAGGGGTTAGGGGAATGCGAGCTCGATGCCCTTGCGGTCACTGGTGTAGCGCGCGTTCCACACGTAGAGCTTGAGGTCCTCGGGCTTGACGCCGTCCTTCACGGGAAGGTCCGCGGCGACCCGCACGACGTAGGACGCACCGGCCGGTATGAGGGTGTCCCCGGCCTCCTTGAGCGGAGGCTCGGAGCCGTTGACGCGGGCCGTGACGACGCTGCGGTTGGGCAGCGTGCACATGTCCTCGGGGATGCCCGGCTGCGGCATGCAGCGTTCGCGCGCGGACTCCGCTACCTGGGAGCGGGGCATGAACAGGTCGGCCGGATGGTCGAGGAGGGCGGGACGCCTCTGGTTGTTGGTGAGGACGTAGTCGGCGTACGCGTAGGTCATGCCGTTCTCTGTCAGGGGCGGGCTGTCGCTCAAGGGCTTCTGGTCCACGCCCGCCCTTATGGCGGCGAGGCCGTACCCGTAGCCCTCCGGTGTGGTCACGCTGAGGACGGGCCCGGTCTGGGGCGCGCTGACGGAGCCGGGCGCGTCCTGAGTCCCCCCGTTGAGCGATGGAGCGCCGCCACCGCCCGAGCCTCCGGGTCCGCCGTCGTCCGGGCGGAAGACGACGATCCCGGCCGCGATGGCGGCGATGCCGACCACGCCCGTGAGCGCTCCGGCGATGCCCAGCCTGGCCGCCCCGCGCTTCTTGCGGCGGCGGTGGGAACGGTGGCCGCGGGGCAGGGGCCCGGTTCCGGGGTGCCGGCCGGGTGGTCCCGGCCTCCCCGGCCTTCCCGGCGGCGGCCCTGGCGGCCCTGGCGGCATTCCCGGGGGCATCGGCCTGTTGGACATGGCTTCCCGTACTCCTCGGCCTCTCCGGAAGGTAAGTGCAAACTTGCCTGGCGGGCAGACCACGTTACAGGATGGCCGATTGGCGGCATATGTCCCCCAGTGGGGGGTTCGGCGGGAGCTTTTGTGCGCGAAGTGCCTCCGGACGTCCCCCGGCCCGGCGCCGGGAACGGCCGCGTCAGGCCGTCCCCGGCCGCCTCAGGACGTCGCGGAGCGGGCGTGGTCGCGCAGCAGGCCCGCCGTGCCCGAGCCGCGGAGCGAGGCGTCCAGGACCTCGGCGGTGTGCGCCACCGGAAGCCGCACGCCCTGCCGCTCCAGCGCCGTCGCGATCTGCATCGAGCAGCCGGGATTGGCGGCGACCAGCAGGTCGGCGCCCGTGGCGCGCACCCCGGCCGCCTTACGGTCGCCCAGTTCGGCGGCGGCCTCGGGCTGGAGCAGGTTGTACGTCCCCGCCGACCCGCAGCAGATGTCGGGATCGGCGATCTCCCGGACCTCCAGCTCCGGGATCCCGGCCAGGAGCGCGCGCGGCTGGCTCCGCACGCCCTGCGCGTGGGAGAGGTGGCACGCGTCGTGGTAGGCGACCGTGACCGGAAGCGGACGCCGCTCCGCCCGCGGGCCCAGCTCGGCCAGGAACTCGGCCAGATCGCGGGTCTTGGCCGACAGCGCGTCCGCCCGCCCCGCCCACTCGGGGTCGTCGGCGAGCAGGTCGCGGTACGTCTTCATCGCCGAGCCGCAGCCCGCCGCGTTCACCACGATCACGTCGACCGGCTCGAACGCCACGACCGTGCGGCGCGCGAACTCCTTCGCCTCGTCCTCCCGTCCCGAGTGCAGCGAAAGCGCGCCGCAGCAGCCCTGCGCGCGCGGGATGACCACGTCGCAGCCCTCGAGGGCCAGGACCCGCGCCGTCGCCGCGTTCACCCCCGGGAAGAACTCGCGCTGGACGCAGCCGGTGAGCATGCCCACGGTGGCGCGCCGCCCGCCGCGCGCCGCCACCCGTTCCGGAAGCCGCGGAGCACGGGAGAGGGGAGGCGCGAGCCGCTCCATCGCCGCGAGCGAGGGGGAGAGGCGTTCCAACAGGCCGCTACGCCGGACGAGGCGGTCGAGGCCCGTCCACTGGTACGCGCGCAGCGGCCCGCGCAGGGCCCGCAGCCGGTTCGGGTACGGGAACAGCTTGAAGATCGTCTCGCGGAGGGCGCGCTCGGGCAGCGACCGGGGATGCTCCCGTTCCACATCGGCGCGGGTCATCTCGATCATCCGGTCGTACTGGACCCCCGAAGGGCAGGCCGTCACGCACGCCATGCAGCCCAGGCAGCGGTCGAAGTGCTCCACCATCGGCCCGGACAGCGGCGTGCCCTGGACGTGCTGGTCCATCAGGTTGATGCGGCCGCGCGGGGAGTCCATCTCCTCGCCCCACAGCACGTAGGTGGGGCAGGTCGGCAGGCAGAACCCGCAGTGCACGCAGTCGCCGATCAGCTGGGGGAGCTCCCGCCGTGCGGGCGTTTCCTCGTCGTTCACTACAGGCCTCCCACGAAGCGGCCGGGGGACAGGCGGTATTCCGGGTCGAACTGCTCCTTGACCCGGCGCATCAGGGACAGCGCCGGGACCGGCCCCCACAGGTCGAGTTCCGCTCGTACGGTCTCGGGCGCGTAGCGGACGACGGCTCCGCCACGGTGCGGGGCGCCGATGAGGAGGGAACGGAGCCGTTCCAGGGCGTCCTTGGCCTGCCCAGGGGTCGTCTCGGACGACAGGCCGACATGACCGCGACCGTCGGCGGACCAGGTGAGCGAAGCGCCAGGGCCCGTCTCCTCTACGGCGGCCAGGAGTCCGGGGAGCGCCGCGGGCGGGGAGGTGACGTCGATCAGCGTCGTGCCGTCCGGGTAGGCGCCCCACCACTCGGGGGGCTCCTCGCCCACCTTCGCGTCCGCGCCCAAGAGGGCGGTGATCTGGGCGGTACGGGCCGTCACCCCCGCCTCGACGCCCTCCAGCAGCACCCCGATCACGACGCCTCCGCCCTGGGCGGCGACCTCCAGCGCACTCGGAGCGGTAGGGGAGTGCAGCACCGCCTGGACCGCCTCGCGCGCGCCCGCCGCGTCGGGAACCGCCCGGGTAACGTACGCGCGCGCCACCGGAACGGGATGGAGCCGGAACGTCGCCTCCACGATCAGCCCGAGCGTTCCGTACGAGCCGCTGAACAGCCGACCCAGGTCGTAGCCCGCCACGTTCTTGACGACCTTGCCGCCGGAGCGGGCGACCCGGCCGTCCGCGCGGATCACCGTCAGCCCGATGACCAGGTCGCGGGGCGAGCCGTACAGCAGGCGCAGCGGCCCCGCGGCGGCCGCGGCGATCGTGCCGCCGACGGTCGAGCCGGGCAGCGGGAAGTCCAGTGCCAGCCGCTGCCCCTGCTCCGCCAGCACCTCGGCCAGCCGGTCGGTTCCCAGCCCCGCCTGGACGGTCGCCACCAGGTCCCCGGCGGCGTGCTCGACGACCGCGTCCAGACGGGAGGTGTCGAGGAGGAGGTCGCAACGGTCCGGGGGCGTGCCCCAGTCCAGCCTGGTCTCCGCGCCGCGCGGCACCACCGCCAGGCCCTTCCCGGCGGCCGTCCGCATCACCTCGGCGGCCTCCGCCACGGTCGCGGGCGCGGCCACGATCGCCGGGACGACGCCGAGGACGCCCTCCTCCGGCTCGCCCGGCCGCACGTCGCCGCAGACCTTCGCCAGCGCGCTCAGCGCCGCGGCCCGCCCGGCCTTCCTGGGACGCCCCCTAGCCGCGCCGACGCTGGTGCTGCCCGCTTCGGTGCCGCGCGCTCCGGCGCCACGCTCTCGGCCGCTTCCGCTGCCCGGCATCAGAACTGCTCCGCCTTCCCTTGCGCGACCAGAGGGTGGACCCCCTTGCGGAACCCGGGCACCTCGCCGCACAGCCGCGGCGTCGGGAACACCTTGCCCGGATTGCACAGCCCGGCCGGATCGAAACCGCACCGCACCATCTGCATCGTGTCCAGATCGGTCTCGGTGAACATGCGGGGCATGTAGCGCGACTTGTCCACGCCCACCCCGTGCTCCCCGGTGATGGAACCGCCGTGCTCGATGCACAGGTCGAGGATCTTCCCGGAGACCTCCTCGGCGCGTTCGGCCGCGCCCTCCTCGGCGTCGTCGAACAGCACCAGCGGGTGCAGGTTGCCGTCACCGGCGTGGAACACGTTCGCGACCCGTACGCCCGACTCCGCCGACAGCGCGTCGATTCCCGCCAGGACCTCGGGCAGGGCGGTGCGCGGGATGACGCCGTCCTGCACCAGGTACGCCGGGCTGATCCGGCCCACCGCCGCGAACGCCGACTTGCGCCCCCTCCAGATGAGCGCCCGCTCGGCGTCGTCGGCCGCCACCCTGATCTCGAACGCGCCCGCGTCCCGGCACAGCTTCTCGACCTGCGCGAACTGGTGCTCCACCTCGGCCGCCGGGCCGTCCAGCTCCACGATCAGCACCGCGCCCGCGCCCGGCGGGTACTCGCAGCGCACGGCGGCCTCGGCCGCCTCGATCGACAGCGCGTCCATCATCTCGATCGCGGCCGGCACCATCCCCGCGCCGATGATCGCCGACACCGCGGTGCCGCCCGCCTCGATCGAGGTGAACGCCGCCAGCAGCGTCTGCACGGTCTCCGGCACCCGGGTCAGCCGGACCGTGATCTTGGTGGTGATGCCCAGCGTGCCCTCCGCGCCGACGAACACGCCCAGCAGGTCGTAGCCGGGGTCGTCGGCCGACAGCTCGGTGATCTCCCCGTCCGGGGTGACGATCTCGCAGGCCAGCACGTGGTGCGCGGTGAAGCCGTACTTCAGGCAGTGCGCGCCGCCGGAGTTCTCCGCCACGTTCCCGCCCACCGAGCAGATCTGCTGGCTGGACGGGTCGGGCGCGAAGTAGTAGCCGTACGGGCGCGCGGCCCGGCTCACGTCCAGGTTGATCACGCCCGGCTCGACCACCGCCCGCCGGTTCTCGACGTCGATCTCCAGGATCCGGCGCATCCGGGAGGTGACGATCAGGACCCCGTCGGTGCGCGGCAGCGCGCCCCCCGACAGCCCCGTGCCCGAACCCCGCGCCACGTACGGGATCCCCGCGGCGGCGCAGGCCCGCACGATCTGCGCGATCTGCTCGGCGGTGCCGGGCAGCACGACCAGGCCCGGCATCGCCCGGTGGGTGGTCAGGCCGTCGCACTCGTAGGTGCGCAGCCGCACCGGGTCCGAGATCACGGCGTCGTCGCCCAGCAGGGCGGTGAAGCGCGCGGCGAGGGCGCGCAGCGCGGCCGCGCCCTCGGCCGCCTGTGACGACTCGAATGCGTCCGATGTCTGGGATGCGTCGGGTGTCGGTTCCATCGTGTCCACCATGCTCCCGTGCGTGAACGACCGCAAGATCGGCCCCGCGGCCGCCCGTCCCGGCGTGCGGGGACGGGCGGCCCGTCCTGCGGGCCTCGCCTCGGCGGCCCGCGCCCGGCGGACCGGGCGCGGGCGCTCAGGGCGTCCGCCCGCCGCTCAGGGCATCCGCTCGTACGCCGGGGTCGTGAGGAACTCCGAGTACTCGTCGGCGAGCGTGACCTCCTTGAACAGCGCCACGGCCTGGTTGTAGCGCGGCTCGTTGTAGGCGTCGCCGAGCTCGGCGCGGATCGCGCCGAGCTCCTCCTCCAGCAGCCGCTCGACCAGCTCCCTGGTGACCTTCTCGCCCTCCTTCAGCGTGACCCCGTTGTAGATCCACTGCCACACCTGGGAACGCGAGATCTCGGCGGTCGCGGCGTCCTCCATCAGGTTGTGGATCGCCACCGCGCCCGCCCCGTCCAGCCAGGTCGCCAGGTAGCGCAGCGCCACGTCGATGTTGTTGCGCAGCCCCGCCTCGGTGATGTCGCCCGGCGTCGCGGCCACGTTCAGCAGGTCGGCGGCCGAGACCCGGACGTCCTCGCGCAGCCGCTCGCGCTGGTTGGGACGGTCGCCGAGCACGCCGTCGAAGACCTCCCGGCAGACCGGGACCAGGTCCGGGTGGGCCACCCAGGAGCCGTCGAAGCCGTCGCCGGACTCGCGGGTCTTGTCCGCCCGCACCTTCTCCAGCGCGATCTTGTTGACCTCCTCGTCCCGCCGGGACGGGATGAACGCCGCCATGCCACCGATCGCGTGCGCGCCGCGCTTGTGGCAGGTGCGCACCAGCAGCTCGGTGTAGGCGCGCATGAACGGGGCGGTCATCGTGATCGCGTTCCGCTCCGGCAGGACGAAGTCCTCGCCCCGGTCCCGGAACTTCTTGATCACCGAGAAGAGGTAGTCCCAGCGGCCCGCGTTCAGCCCGGCCGAGTGGTCGCGCAGCTCGTACAGGATCTCCTCCATCTCGAACGCCGCCGGGATCGTCTCGATCAGCACGGTGGCGCGGATGGTGCCGCGCGGGATCTCCAGGGTGTCCTGGGCGAGGTTGAACGCGTCGTTCCAGAGCCGCGCCTCCAGGTGGCTCTCCATCTTCGGCAGGTAGAAGTAGGGGCCCTTGCCCTTCTCGGACTGCCGCCGCGCGCAGTGGAAGAAGTAGAGGCCGAAGTCGAACAGCGACCCCGACATCGGCTTGCCGTCGACCAGGAGGTGCTTCTCCTCCATGTGCCAGCCGCGCGGCCGCACGACGATCGTCGCCAGCTCGCCGTCGTCCTTGAGCGCGTAGGACTTGCCGCTCCTGGCGTCGGTGAAGTCGATCGTGCGGTCGAGGGCGTCACGCAGGTTGAGCTGGCCCTGGAGCATGTTGTCCCACAGCGGGGTGTTGGCGTCCTCGAAGTCGGCCAGCCACACCTTGGCGCCCGAGTTGAGCGCGTTGATGGTCATCTTCCGGTCGGTCGGCCCGGTGATCTCGACCCGGCGGTCCTCGAGGCCGGGCGCCGGCTGGGCGACCCGCCAGGCGTCGTCCTGCCGGACCCCGGCGGTCTCCGGCAGGAAGTCCAGGGTGCCGCCCGCCGACAGCCGCTCCTGGCGCTCGGCCCGGGCCCGCAGCAGCAGCTCGCGCCGCTCGCCGAACTCCCGCTGCAGGGCGGCGAGGAGGCCGAGCGCGTCGGGCGTCAGGATCTCGTCGTATCGGTCGCGGAGGGTACCGGTGATCTCGACCCCTTCGGGTGCAGCCATCTGCCTGCCCTTTCGTATAGTGAAATTCGACTTCTGTTGTGTGAAGAACGCTACTTGGCGGTACGGATGCCGGTCAAAGCACCCCCGGCCGAGCATCCCGGCGTCCCCGGAAGGTCTTCCCAGCCACCGCCCGCCAACCGCCCCGCCGGGCAGGGCCGGACGGCGGAGGCGCCGCGCGAAGAGCCGGAGCGGCGTGCAGGCACGACGGGACCGGGACCGGCCGCCGCGCCCCAGCAGGCGTGAGCTGCGGGATCGGCGGGGATAATCGCATGACCTACGCGGGCCCGCGTGAGACCATCGCCGGGAAGACACAGCCGCTTCGCGGCGTTTAACAGAGGACATATGACTGAAGCCTTCCCTGAAGAACAAGAGCCCCGAGTGACCGGTACGTACGAGGAAGACGAGCCGCTGACCGGCGAGCTCGACCTGGAGGACCGGCGGGCACTGCGCCGTGTGGCGGGCCTTTCCACCGAGCTGACCGACGTCACCGAGGTGGAGTACCGCGCGCTCCGGCTGGAGCGCGTCGTCCTGGTCGGCGTCTGGACCGAGGGCACGGCCGAGATGGCCGAGAACTCCCTGCGCGAGCTGGCGCTGCTCGCCGAGACGGCGGGCTCGCAGGTGCTGGAGGCTCTCGTCCAGCGCCGCAACCGGCCCGACCCGGCGACCTACATCGGCTCCGGCAAGGCCGCCGAGCTGCGCGACATCGTGATCTCCACCGGCGCCGACACCGTCATCTGCGACGGCGAGCTGGCGCCCGGCCAGCTGCGGCACCTGGAGGAGACCGTCCAGGTCAAGGTGATCGACCGGACCGCGCTGATCCTGGACATCTTCGCCCAGCACGCCAAGAGCCGCGAGGGCAAGGCGCAGGTGGAGCTGGCCCAGCTCAGCTACCTGATGCCGCGGCTGCGCGGCTGGGGCGGCAACCTGTCCCGCCAGGTCGGCGGACGGGCCGCCGGCGGCGTGGGCATCGGCGGCCGCGGCCCCGGTGAGACCAAGATCGAGCTGGACCGGCGCCGGATCCGCACCCGGATGGCCAAGCTGCGCCGCCAGATCGAGGGCATGTCCAAGGGGCGCGAGGCGATGCGCCGCGAGCGGCGCCGCCACGAGGTCCCGGCGGTGGCCATCGCGGGCTACACCAACGCGGGCAAGTCGTCCCTGCTCAACCGGCTGACCGGCGCGGGCGTGCTGGTGGAGGACGCGCTGTTCGCCACCCTCGACCCGACCGTCCGCCGGGCCCAGACCCCGGGCGGGCGGACCTACACCCTGGCCGACACGGTCGGGTTCGTCCGGCACCTGCCGCACCAGCTGGTGGAGGCGTTCCGCTCCACCCTGGAGGAGGTCACCGACGCCGGGCTGATCCTGCACGTGGTGGACGCCTCCGACCCCGACCCCGAGGCGCAGATCGACGCGGTGCGGGAGGTGCTGCGCGAGATCGAGGCGCAGGACATCCCCGAGATCATCGTGATCAACAAGGCGGACGCCGCGGACGATCTCGCCATCGCCCGGCTGCAGCTGCGCGAACCGCACAGCGTGGTCGTTTCGGCCCGCACCGGACTCGGCATCGACCGGCTCCGCGAGGCCATCGAGGCCGACCTGCCCGGCCTGGAGCGGGAGATGCGGGTGCTGCTGCCGTACGAGCGCGGTGACCTGGTCGCGCGCGCACACGAGCGCGGCGAGGTCCTCAAGCAGGAGCACCTCGCCGAGGGCACGGTCCTGCACGCCCGCGTGCCCGAGGACCTGGCCAATGAGCTGGAGCGATACGAGGACCTGGCCCCCACCGCCACCCTCTGAACAGGCGGCCGTGCGGCCGTCGAACGACCCTGGGGCGCCGCCCCTCCCCGTCCGGGAGGGGCGGCGCTCTTCGTGTACGAACGGTAGGCGAGCGGCTCGGCCGCCGGTTTGACGAAGGGCTCCCACCGGGTTTCGGCCAGACCAACGGTCGCTCTATGTCTCATCCAAATTCGGGTAAGGAGCCGGACGAAATACCGAATGGTGGTCGCCGAACGGTGACAGCTTCTGCATTCCGCTTGACGCCGTCCCTGGAATCCGTACGGTCATAGGACCAGGGCGGGGCGAGGGCGGCGATGCACGATGACCGGATGGTGCTTGGGTTTTTTGATAATGTGCGACCATTGTCCGGTTGTCGTACGCCGGTGACCAGTGTGAACGCACGGCCCTCCCAGCCTGCCACCCCCCCGCTCCCCTGGAACCTTTCCCGCGGTGGCCGCGTTCGCCGAACAGAGGTTGTCCGCCGGGCCTCGAGTGCACTACCGTGACGAAACCGATATCTCCGGTCTCGTTGCTCATGGTGATCATCCGATCACCCGACCCTCCAGCGGTGAATCGCCGGCACCCAGTCGGCATTCCGGAACGAGAGCAGGTGGCCCACGTCATGGCAGGTATGGACCCGCGAGCAGGAAACCCGCTCCCGCGCGCCATGGCACGCCCGTACCCCGGCCCGGCGGCCAGCGGGCCGCCCAGGCAGGCGGATGGCGCGTTCCACCGGCGCCCGTCCCGCCCCGTCACGGCCACCCGTTCCGCGCCCTCGCACGGCGCCCCGACCGCTCCGGGCCGGTGACCCTATGACGGTACGGCTGTTGACGAACATCGGAAGACTCTGGACGGGCACCGACGTCTGCAGCAACGCCGCCGTGCTCATCCACGACGACCGGATCGTCTGGGCCGGCCCCGCCGCGGACCTGCCCCAGAGCGTGCCCGGCATCATCGACGACATCGTCGACGTCGACCACGTGGAGAACCTCGGCGGCGGGCTGGTCACCCCGGGCCTGATCGACGCGCACTCCCACCCGGTGTACGCGGGCAACCGCTGGGCCGAGCTGGCCATGCGCACCAGCGGCTCGTCCCACTCGGCGATCGCCGCGGCCGGCGGCGGGGTCAACTCCACCGTGACCGTCACCCGCGGCACCGACCCCTGGACGCTGTGCAACGGCGTCCGCGAACGCCTCCGCCAGTGGATCCTCGCGGGCACCACCACCGTCGAGGCCAAGACCGGCTACCACCTCACCCGCGACGGCGAACTGGCCGACATCCGCATGCTGCGCTCGCTGGAGGGCGAGCCGTCCATGCCCAGGATCCACGCCACGTTCCTGGCCGCCCACATCCTCCCGCCGGAGTTCTTCGGCCGCCGCCGCGACTACATCGAGGCCGTCCGCCAGTGGGCCGGCGACGCCGCCGTCGCCGGCGCCGACAGCATCGACGTCTACTGCGACGAGGGCCACTTCACCGCCGAGGAGGCCCGCGCCCTCCTCCTCACCGGCAAGCGCTCCGGCCTGAAGGCCCGCATGCACGCCTGCGCCAACGAGCGCGTCGGCGCCGCCCAGGTCGCCGCCGAGGTGGGCTGCGCGTCCGCCGACCTGCTCACCCAGGCCAACGACGACGACATCAAGGCCCTCGCGCACGCCGGGGTCACCGCGACCGTCTGCCCCGGCAGCGCCCTCAACAGCGCCCGTCCGCCCGCCCCGGTCCGCTCCATGCTCGACCGCGGCGTCACCGTCGCGCTCGGCACCGACCACAACCCGGGCCAGTGCGGCATCACCTCCATGCCCCTGGTGATCGGACTGTCGGTCGCCATGTTCGGCCTGAGCGTCACCGAGGCCCTGCGCGCCGCCACACTCGGCGGAGCCTCCGCGCTGCGCGTCGGCGACCGAGGCTCCCTGGCACCGGGCATGCTGGCCGACATCGTCCTGTGGGACGCCGACCACGAGGGCGCCTTCGCGTGGGCCTTCGGCCTCCGAGCCCTGAGAGTCTGGCGAGGCGGCGTCCCCGTCCAAGCCTGACCCCAGCCCGCCAGAAGGGTCGGTGCCGGCACTCCCACGCTCGTTGAGGCTGCTGAACCACCACTAGGAGAAGATGTAGCGGCTGGCCCGTTCGGACGCGTGTGCGGTGCGGCCCGGCGGGAGTGCCCGGGATCCCACCAAGGACGCCCTACGCGTTCAGCGTCCGCCGCATCGGGTAGAGGGGATGCGCGGCTATCCGCCCGTTACACAGCGATACATCATGGTCACCCTGAACCCTGTTCCGAGGAGTAATCTCCTGCCATGGGAAGCGCGGTCGCGGTCGTCACGGATTCCACTGCCTACCTCCCGCCCGGTCTGGCCGAAAGGCACGGCCTCACCGTCGTCCCGCTCCAGATAGCGATCGGCGCCGAGCTGCGGGACGAAGGCGAGGTCACCACCGCGGAGGCGGCCCAGGCATTGAAGGACTGGCAGCCCGTCACCACATCCCGCCCGGCCCCCGAACGCTTTACCCACGCGTTCAAGGCCGCGGCCGGAGGGGGCGCGAGCGCGGTCGTCTCGGTCCACCTCTCCGCCGCGATGTCAGGCACGGTCGAGGCCGCGCGTCTGGCCGCCGAGGACGCCCCCGTCCCCGTCCATGTCGTCGACTCGGGCACCATCGGGCTCGGCCTGGGCTTCTCCGCCCTCTCCGCCGCGGCGGCCGCCCTCGACGGTGCGACGGCCGCCGACGTGGTCGCCGCCGCCGAACGCCGCGCGGAGCTGTCGCGGTCGCTCTTCTACGTCGACACCCTCGAGCATCTCCGCCGCGGCGGCCGGATCGGCGCGGCGGCCACCCTGCTCGGGTCCGCCCTCATGGTCAAACCCCTTCTCGGCATTGACGGCGGCAAGATCGCTCCTCTGGAGAAGGTCCGCACCTCCTCCCGCGCCCTTGCCCGGCTCACCGAACTCGCCGTGGCCGAGGCGGGTGAACGCCCCGTCGACCTGGGCGTCCAGCACCTCGCCGCGGCCCACCGAGCCGAAACCCTCGCCCAGAATCTCCGCGAGCGCATTCCCCACGTGGGGGATGTGTACGTGGGTGAGGTCGGTCCGGTCATCGGCGCCCACGTCGGCCCCGGGATGCTGGGCGTCGTCGTGGCACCCCATCTCTGAGAGTTATCCACAATTTCCGGGCCCTCTGCCGCTACCCCGCCCGGCTCCTTACCGTCGGATGAATGAAACGCCCGACCACCCAGCGCCTCGTTCCCGCAGTGCCCCCACCTGCAAAGAACGATCTTCCGCCCGCCGCCCATTTACGTTCATCCCCGTCCCGGTCAAACCAGGCAGACCAAGATCAGAGCCCAGCTCTTCCAGAACGACCGCGTCCGCCTGAAGAGCCCGATTCCCCGCAACAGACAGAGAAGGAATCACCTTCTTCTCTCCCACACCTGTTCCCGGATTACCCGCGACCAGCCGAACTCGGACTTGGGGTGGAAGGCCAGGACCCAACCACCTCGCCAGAGCCGATGCCATCGGAGGTGCCAGCCACCTCGGACGGAGTGATTCCACCGCCTCCTCCGGAATGGTCACCCTGGTGGTCGCACGAAGCGCCAGATCCCGCCGATCCAGAGCCTCATCCCGACCACACCGACCAAGAGACCGACTCGAACCTCCCGCAGTCCTCATTGGACGTGCCGCAGTCGCGTTCGGCCACGTCCCAGCCCCGTTCGGACGTGCCGCAATCTGGTTCAGGTGTGCTGCGGCCCCGCCCGGAGGGTTCGCGGCCCTACCGGGACGTGGTGCAGTCGCGTTCGGAGGTGCCGTGGTTTCGTCCAGAGGAGCCGTCTCGTCTGGAGGTGTTGGAGTCGGGTCTGGCCACGTCTCAACCTCGTTCGGCGTCGCCGCAACCTGGTTCAGGTGCGCTGCGGCCCCGACCCGAGGGTTCGGAGCCCTTCCGGGATCCGGTGCCGTCGCGTTCGGAGGTGTTGGAGTCTCGTCTGGACGTGTCGCAGTCGCGTTGGTCGCGACCTTCTCCGGGCGGGGTGCAGTCCGGTTCGGCTCTGGATGTGCCGGAGGCTCAGTTGGACGTGCCGCAATTCGGTCCGGACGTGCCAGGGGCCCGGTCGGACGTGTCGCGGTCTTCCTTGGGCGGGTCGCAGGCCCCTTCGGAGGAGTGGCAGACCCACCGGAGCGGCCAGGGCGTGTCGCGGGCGCCGCAGTCCGCCGAAGTTCTGGATGTGCCGTCAGGGGAGTCGAGCCCCTCGCCGACGGCTGTCTCGGCTCGGCGGCATGACCGGCTGGGGGAAGGCGCGGAAACTCCGGGGCTTTCCGGTGAGCCGGTGGCGTTGAGCGAGGCGGTTTCGCGCTCTTCTTCAAGACCTTGGCCGCTGCGGCGATCTTCGATGGTTGAGGAGCAGACCAAGGATCGAGGGCGCCGCCCACGGCCGTGGAGTCGTTCGGAGGCGCAGGGGCCGTCGAACGAGGCGACAGGCGGTGTTGGCCTGCTGGAGCCGCCATCGTCCGATGAGCGAGTGCGGACGAGATCGTCGTCGCGCCTGGGCCAGCGACTTGGGGTCAGACACTGGGAAGAGGCACATTTCCTGGAGGCCGAGGGACGAGAGGAGAGAGCGGAGCCTCCTGGAAGCGCCCGTGGTTCCTTCGGACGGGACCGGCTCGACCCAGGGATTCCCGGAGCGCGCGTGCTGGTCATCTGCGGGGTCGTCGCGGCGTTTGCTGCTGGCGCCTACTTCTGGATGGCGCGTCCCCAGCCCCAACCGGTACCCGTGCCGGAACAGGCGGCGGGGCCGTCGCTGGCCTCGGCGCCGCCCACGTCCGTGCCCGCGTCCCAGGGTTCGCAGGTCGTCGTCCATGTGTACGGCAAGGTGCGGCGCCCCGGTGTGGTCAGCCTCCCGAGCGGCTCCCGCGTGGCCGACGCGATCAAAGCCACCGGTGGAGTCCGGCCGGGCGCCGCGACGGGATCCCTCAACCTCGCCCGGAAGTTGGTCGACGGCGAGCAGATCCCCGTTGGTGTACGCGCCCCGCAACCCGCCCAAGCGGCTGGACCCACCAACCCCTCGCCGTCCTCCGGCGCAGCCGCGCCCGGAACGGCGGGGCCGCTCGACCTCAACTCGGCGACGGTCGAACAGCTCGACCAACTTCCGGGGGTCGGTCCGGTGCTGGCTCAGCGCATCGTCGACTATCGCACGCAACACGGCGCCTTCCGTTCCGTGGATCAGCTCCAGGAGGTGTCCGGCATCGGCTCCAGGCGTTTCGCCGATCTCAGAAGCCTGGTGCGCGTATGACACAGGACGAGCCTCCGAAGCATGATCTGCGCCTGGTCGGGCCTGCCCTGGCGACGTGGCTGGCCGCCGCCCTCACGCTTGGCGCGTCGCCGGTCGTGGTGTTCACGGTCTCGGTGGTGTCAGGTGTGGCGGCTTTGGCGCTCCTTTACCCACGACGCCCGGCGCTGTGGCACAAGTGGGCGCGGCCCTCCGACACGACGGGCAGGCACCCGGCCCCTCCGCCGAATCGTCGCGCGCAAGAGTCCAGTTCCTGGAGAGGGGGAAATACCCCAGCGCTCGACATCAGGCGCAGGCTGCACGGGTTTGGCAGAAGCCTCGCGTCGGGAATGCGTGGGCGCTCGGGGCGTCTCGTGGCGGGCGTGATGCTCGCCTGCGTCGCGGCGTCGTCCGCGGCGGTGGGCCTGCGCGCCTCCGCAGTGGGCTCGGGCCCGGTACGAGAGTTGGCCGGCGACCACGCGCACGCCATCGTCGAGGCCGTGCTGACCACGGAACCGCAGGCGGTGGTCCGGCCCGGCCGCCCGACCATCCTGGCGCGGGCCAGAGTCGAGGCGGTCATTGTCCGCGACCGCCGGATCCACGTCCGCGTGCCGGTGCTCCTGATCGCGGACGACCGGCGCTGGCTCGGGCTGCTGCCCAGCCAGCGGGTGCGGCTGAACGGACGTGCGGCGCCGCCCCGGCGGGCCGAGTTACTGGCGGCCACCGTGTTCGTCCGTGGCCCGCCGGCCACGCTCGGCGGCCCCTCGGCCGTGCAGCGCGCCGCCGAGACGGTACGGGCGCGCCTGCGCCAGGCGACGGAGCGGCTGCCGCCCGACCAGCGGGGCGTCCTCCCCGGCATGGTCGTGGGCGACACTTCGCGGCTCACCCCCGAACTGGCGGAGGACTTCCGCACCTCGGGCCTGGCCCACCTGCTGGTCGTCTCCGGGGCCAACCTGGCGATCATCATCGGGGCGGTCCTGGGGCTCTGCAGGCTCGCCGGGCTGGGGCGGTTCCACGCACCGGTCCTCGCGGTGGCGGCCGTCCTGGCGTTCGTCGTGGTGGCACGGCCTGAGCCGAGCGTCCTGCGGGCCACGGTCATGGGCCTCGTCGGACTGCTCGCCCTGGTGACCGGCCGGCGCCGCCAAGGGCTACCCGCGCTCGGCGCCGCCGTGCTGATCCTGGTGCTCATCGATCCGGCCCTGGCCCGCTCGTACGGCTTCATCCTGTCGGTGCTCGCCACGGCGGGACTCCTGCTCCTCGCGCCTCCGTGGCGGGAACGGCTCAGGACCCGCGTCCCAGGCCCCATCGCCGACGCCCTCGCGGTCGCCGCCGCAGCGCAGGTCGCCGTCGCCCCGGTACTGGTCATGCTCTCAGGAGAGGTGGGAGTGATCGCCATCGTCGCCAACCTGCTGGCGGCTCCCGCCGTCGCCCCCGCCACGCTGCTGGGCGCCCTCGCGGCGGTCGTCGCCCTCGTCGCGATGCCGCCGGCCCGGCTCCTGGTCTGGCCTGCCGGGTTCGCGGTCGGCTGGATCGCGGGCATCGCCCGGACCGCGGCGGACCTCCCGTACGCGACCATCCCGTGGCGCGGCGGAGGCCTGGGCGCGGCGAGCCTGATCATCGCCGCCGCCGTGGCGTTACTCGTCCTGCGGAGCCGCCGGCTGCGCCTGATCGCCGTCGCCGTCATGGCCGGAGTGATGATCGCCGTCATCGCCCTCCGCGTGGCCGCCCCGGGATGGCCGCCGCCCGGCTGGGCCATGGTCGCCTGCGATGTCGGTCAGGGCGACGCCCTGGTCCTCGCCAGCGGGACGGGCAGCGGCGTCGTCGTCGACACCGGCTCAGACCCCCGGCCCGTCGACGGCTGCCTGAAACGTCTCGGCGTGAAGGAGATCTCCATACTGGTCCTCACCCACCCGCACGCCGACCACATCGGCGGCACCGCGGGCGTGAGACGCGGCAGGACCGTCCGCATGGCACTGATCACGCCTTCCGGGTTCGGTCGCGAAGCCCGCTATACGAGGGGCCTGACCGTACGGCCTGCCCTGGCCGGGCAACGCTGGGACATCGGACGGCTCAGCCTGACGGTCCTGGGCCCGCCCCCGGCCACGCCCCGGCTGTCCCCGTCCGACGACGGCACCGAGATGAACAACGCGAGCATCGTGCTCGTCGCCCGAAGCCCCGGCTTCAGCGCACTCCTGGCAGGCGACGCGGAGATCGACGCCCAGCGGGCACTGGCCCCGAGCGTGCCGCCCGTCCACGTCCTGAAGGTCCCGCACCACGGCTCGCGCAGCCAGGATCCGGCCTTCTTCGCCGCCGCCCGCCCCTCGATCTCCATCATCTCCGCCGGAAAGGAGAACGACTATGGCCATCCGTCCCCGCCCACGCTCGCCCTGCTCCGCACCCAGGGCGCCCGCATCCACCGCACCGACCAGAGCGGAGACATAGCCGTCGTCCGGACCGCGACCGGCCTGTCCGTGGTCACCCGCCGCTGAAACGATGCCCGGTCGGCGGCGAGGGCGTGAACAGGGAGCGCGGCGTGGCATGCTGCTGGGGTGCCAGCTGATGCCATCACCCTGATCGTGGGAGACGAAGAACTGCTCGTGGAACGGGCGATCGGTGACATCGTCGCTTCCGCGCGCGCCGAGGACCCCGAGACCGAGGTGATCGACCTGGGGCCGGGCGGGCTCGAACCCGGCCGGCTGGCCGAGCTGACCTCCCCCTCCCTGTTCGGCGGCGGCAAGGTCCTCGTCCTGCGCTCAGGCCAGGACCTGGGTAAGGACCTCACCGCCGAGGTTCTCGCATACGCCAAGCGGCCCGCGGAGGATGTCGCGCTGGTCGCCGTCCACCACGGCGGGGCCAAGGGCAAGGCGCTGGTGGACGGCCTGTCCAAGGCCGGTGCGCGGAAGGTGTCGTGCCCCAAGGTCACCAAGGTGGGGGAGCGGATCGACTTCGTGCGCGGCGAGATCCGGCGCGCCGGAGGGAAGATCTCGCCGGACGGGGCCCGCAGCCTGCTCGACGCTGTGGGCAACGACCTGCGGGAACTGGCCGGTGCCTGCAGCCAGCTGGTCGCCGACACCGGGGGCAAGGTCGACGACGCGGCCGTCGCCCGGTACTACCGGGGGCGGGCCGAGGTCAGCGGGTTCACCGTCGCCGACAAGGCGATCGAGGGGCAACTGGCCGAGGCGCTCGAACAACTGCGCTGGGCATTGGCGACCGGCGTCGCACCGGTGCTGATCGTGAGCGCGCTCGCCCAGGGCGTTCGAGGCCTGGCCAAGGTCGGCGGAGCCCCGCGAGGAGCCCGGGGCGCGGCCCTCGCCAAGGATCTCGGCATGCCGCCCTGGAAGATCGACCGGGTGCAGCGGCAGCTGCGGGGCTGGTCGGGAGACGGCGTGGCCCGCGCCCTCAGCGCCGTCGCCGAGGCGGACGCCCAGGTCAAGGGAGGCGCCGCCGACCCCGCCTACGCCCTGGAGAAAACGGTCGCCGACATCGTCGCCGCCCGCCAATCCCGCTGACCGCCCGCCGACCCCCTCCTACCACTCTCACCCCGTGCCTTCCGGCACCACGTCCACATGCCTTGCGGGCACCAGGTCCGTGTGCCTTCTGGGCGCCACGTCCACATGCCTTCCGGGTGCCACGTCCGTGTGCCTTCTGGGCGCCACGTCCACATGCCTTCCGGGTGCCACGTCTGCGTGCCTGGCGGGCACCAGGTCCGTGTGCCTTGCGGCTGTCAGGTCTGCGTGTCTTGCGGTAGCGCGTGTGCGTGCTTTCCCGGCATCAGGTCTGCGTGCCGTCCGGCACCGTGTGCGTGTGCTTTGCGGTAGCGCGTTCGTGGGGCTTTTTGGGGTGGGGTTACGTTTGGGGGGTGGAGATGGTTTTCAGGCCTTCGGCTTCCATGGTTACGTAGCGGCGGGTCAGGCGGCCGTACAGGAGGCCGATCAAGGGGGCGGCGGGGCCCTTCTGGTCGAGGGTGAGGCGGGCGGAGACCGTGCCGGCGGACTCGGTGAGGATGTGAGCGCCCGTCGTGACCACTCCGGCGCTGCGGGACTCCCAGGTGAAGGCGCGGCCGGGATCGAAGTCGGTGACCGTCCAGACGGCCGCCGGGAGTTTGGGCTGGTGGACTCGGGCCTTCGAGCCCTTTCCGAACGGGCCGTCGTCGAGGCGCTCGACACGGGTGATCGACTCGGTCATCTGAGGCCAGCGTTCGACGTCGACGAGGTGGCCCCAGACCGTCTCGATGGGGGCGTCGATGTCCACGGTGATCTCGAAGCGCATCGCGAGTCCGTTCGTTCAGGGGATGGTGAGGAACTCCGGGGGGACGATGTCGACGAGCCAGACGCCGTTGGTGCTGACGCGGAACTCGTGGCCCGCGGCGGCCATGCCCGCGGCGTCGATCGTGAGGATGACCGGCCGGCCGCGGCGGGCGCCGACGCGGGTCGCGGTCTCCCGGTCGGGGGAGAGGTGGACGGCGTGGCGGCGCATCGGGCGCAGGCCGTCGCGGCGGATCTCGGACAGCGCGGGCCCCGCCGTGCCGTGGTACAGGACGGGCGGCGGCTCCGTCACCGGAAGACCGAGGTCGACCGGGATCGAGTGGCCCTGGTTCGCGCGGATCCGTTCGCCGGTGTCGTCGAAGGCGAAGCGCCGCTTGTCGTTGGCCGCCACGACATGGTCGAGCTCGTCCCGGGTGATGGGGAAGCGGTGCGCGGCGGCCGCCCGGAGCAGGTCGTCGACGTCGGTCCAACCGGCCGGATCGAGAGTGAGTCCTATGCGCTCGGGCTGGTGCCGCAGGTGTTTGGAGAGGTACTTGGAGACCTTCACCAGGCGGCGCTCGTCCATGGTGATGACCGTAGCCGTAAAGGGCCCCGCGAGCAGTTCATTTACGCGGCGACCCATGGCCGCTGATCCGGCGCGGAATTGAGTCCGGGCGGGGACGAAGAGCAGCACTGTGGGCCGGGGTCGCTTTCAGGGGCGGCCCCGGCCGTACAGGAGTCTGTCTCAGGCCTGGAGCGCGGCGGCGCGCTTGGCGATCGCCGACTTGCGGTTGGCGGCCTGGTTCTTGTGGATGACGCCCTTGCTGACCGCCTTGTCGAGCTTGCGGGCGGCGTCGCGCTGGGCGACCACGGCCTTCTCGACCTCGCCGGCGTCGGCGGCCTCGCGGAACTTGCGGATCGCCGTCTTCAGCTCGGACTTGACGGCCTTGTTGCGCAGGCGGGCCTTCTCGTTCTGCTTGTTGCGCTTGATCTGGGACTTGATGTTAGCCACGTCGTAGTGCCTCAGCCTTGGTTGCGATCCTCGCCTGCCGCGCAGCGGGCGGCAGGCTCCAACGTTCGATAGACGGGGCGACGGTGCCCCGAGGCACGACGGTACGCCACACGCAGTCGCACAGCCTACCAATCACGCGGCACGGGCCCAAACCCGCCCGCGTACGGAGCATCGAGCCGGGCATGGGACCATGGGATACGGCTGACCATGCCATCGTTCCCTGTCCACCAGTGAGTTTGCGAACGGACCCCGGTGCCAGCGCCTGAGCCCAACAAGACCGACCCCGCGATCATCCGCAACTTCTGCATCATCGCGCACATCGACCATGGCAAGTCGACGCTCGCCGACCGGATGCTGCAGCTCACGGGGGTCGTCGAGGAACGGCAGATGCGCGCGCAGTACCTCGACCGCATGGACATCGAGCGCGAGCGCGGGATCACGATCAAGAGCCAGGCCGTGCGGCTCCCCTGGACCGGCGCGGACGGTACGGACTTCGTCCTCAACCTGATCGACACCCCCGGGCACGTCGACTTCTCCTACGAGGTGTCGCGCTCGCTGGCGGCGTGCGAGGGCGCGGTGCTGCTGGTGGACGCGGCGCAGGGCATCGAGGCGCAGACCCTGGCCAACCTGTACCTGGCGATCGAGGCCGACCTGCACCTGATCCCGGTGCTGAACAAGATCGACCTGCCCGCGGCGCAGCCCGACAAGTACGCCGAGGAGCTGGCCGGGATCATCGGCTGCGACCCCTCGGACGTGCTGCGCGTGTCCGGCAAGACCGGGGAGGGCGTCCCCGAGCTGCTCAACCGGATCGTCGAGACGGTGCCGGCCCCGGTCGGCGACCCCGACGGCCCGGCCCGCGCGCTGATCTTCGACTCGGTCTACGACACCTACCGCGGCGTGGTCACCTACGTGCGGATCATGGACGGGCATCTGTCCCGGCGCGAGAAGAGCCTGATGATGTCCACGGGCGCCGCGCACGAGACGCTGGAGGTCGGGGTGATCTCGCCCGAGCCCAAGCCGGTGGCGGGCCTGGGCGTCGGCGAGGTCGGCTACCTGATCACGGGGGTGAAGGACGTCCGGCAGGCGCGGGTCGGCGACACCGTGACCCTCGCCTCGCGGGCGGCGCCCGAGGCGCTGGGCGGTTACCAGGACCCCAAGCCGATGGTGTTCTCCGGCCTGTACCCGATGGACGGCGACCAGTACCCCGAGCTGCGGGACGCCCTCGACAAGCTGCGGCTGAACGACGCCGCGCTGATCTACGAGCCGGAGACCTCGGCCGCGCTGGGCTTCGGGTTCCGCTGCGGCTTCCTCGGGCTGCTGCACATGGAGATCGTCCGGGAGCGGCTGGAGCGCGAGTTCGGCCTGTCGCTGATCTCGACCGCGCCGAACGTGGTCTACCGGGTGGTCATGGAGGACGGCACCGAGCACGTCGTCACCAACCCGAGCGAGTTCCCCGAGGGCAAGATCGGCACGGTGTACGAGCCGGTGGTCAAGGCGACGCTGCTGTCCCCCAGCGAGCACATCGGCGCGATCATGGAGCTGTGCCAGGGGCGCCGGGGCGTGCTGCTGGGCATGGACTACCTGTCGGAGGACCGGGTCGAGATCCGCTACACGCTGCCCCTCGCGGAGATCATCTTCGACTTCTTCGACCAGCTGAAGTCGCGCACGCGGGGCTACGCCTCGCTCGACTACGAGCCCAGCGGCGAGCAGGAGTCCGACCTGGTCAAGGTCGACATCCTGCTGCAGGGCGAGTCGGTGGACGCCTTCAGCCAGATCGTCCACCGCGACAAGTCCCGCGAGTACGGGCTGATGATGACCTCCAAGCTCAAGGAACTGATCCCGCGGCAGCAGTACGAGGTGCCGATCCAGGCCGCCATCGGCGCCCGGATCATCGCCCGCGAGAACATCCGCGCCATCCGCAAGGACGTCCTGGCCAAGTGCTACGGCGGCGACATCTCCCGTAAGCGCAAGCTCCTGGAGAGGCAGAAGGAGGGCAAGAAGCGGATGAAGACGATCGGCCGGGTCGACGTGCCGCAGGAGGCCTTCGTCGCCGCCCTGTCCACCGGCGAGGCGTCCCCGGCGGACAAGGGCAAGAAGTAGGACGACCGCCCCCCGGCACCGGGCTGTGCGGGGGCACCCGGATGCCTGTTTGAACGGTTTGGGCCGTTTGCGCGATTCTTGGGTTTTGGCGGGCGTGTAGGGGTTTGTAGGTCTTTGCTGCCGGTGGCCCATTCCCCTTGTCTCCGGTCTTTTCGCTGGTCAGACAAGGTGGACGTGGGTGGGTGCGTGGCTGTTTCCCTTGAATTGGCAAAGTGACGGTGACCTTGTGTCCACGGGAGGACACTGGGAGTCGTGAACCACACGTTGCTGCATCAGGTTCTCGTGGCCGCCCTGGTAGTGCCGGTGGGGCTGGCGGAGAAGGCGGATCAGAGGTCGGCGACGGGTGCCGGGCTGCGGCTCGGCGAGGGCACCTGGGCGCGCTGTGATCTCGCGGTGTTCCGGAAGGACCGTGCCGGGGCGTCGGCGTGCTCGGTGCTGGGGCCGCCGCTGCTGGCCGTCGAGGTGACCTCGGACATCTCGCGCGCGATCGATCTCGGACCCAAGAAGGCCCTGTACGAGCGGTTCGGAGTGCCCTCGTACTGGGTGGTGGACGTCCGCGACGACGAGCCCGAGGTCGTGGTGTTCGAGCTGGGCGACGACGCCCGGTACGCCGAGGAGGCCCGTGTCGCGTGGGGCGAGACCCGCACGCTGACCCGCCCGTTCCCGATCTCCATCGCCCCCGACCAGATCTTCGCCCGGCTGCCGCGCCGGGTCGCCCCCAGGAGGATGATCGCCTTGTCCGAGCAGGTGACGACGCACGCCGCGGGCCCCGACCTGCCGGGCAGCGAGGAGCCGATCCTCATCGACTCCTTCGGGCGGCGCTGGCCGACCGGCGCGGAGAAGGTCGAGCTCTGGGACGGCTGCCCGGTCTTCTACGGCGCCTGGGACGAGCGGGACGTGGAGATCGCGGCCCGGGCCTATCCGGGCCGCGTCGTGCGCCTCGACCAGCCGCCGGGCGAGCCGGGCACGATGACGGTCCTGCCCGGCCCCGCGCGCCGTCCGGGGCCCGAAGGGCGCGGGCGCGACGTGGAGGAGGAGTGCCGGGACGTCGAGGAGCACGCCCTGGACGACGGCGAGGACAGGTCGCGCCGTCCCGTCGAGGTCGAGGCGTCCTGAGGCCGCGTTCCTCTGAGCTGCCTGAGAGCGCTCGCCCCTGCCCGCCTGGGCAGGGGCGTGTGCGGCCCGGCTAAGGGGTCACCTGGTCTTGAACAGGGGCCAGGCCACCACGGACGGGACAGGGCGGAACTCGCCCCGGTTGGCCGCCCTGGCCGCGAACACCAGGAAGAACATGACGGCGGCGGTGAACACCAGCGGCAGCCAGATGAACGGCTCGAAGACCAGGGAGAGCAGCCCTCCGAGGATCCACACGGCGATGGCGGCGAGGCCCATGTTGAGGCCCTGCGCGGCGTGGCGGCGGACGAAGGCCGAGCGGCCCTTGCCGAAGAAGACGACCGCGGGAGCGATCGCGCCCACCAGGAACTGGCCGACGTAGGCCATCAGGGCCCAGGTCTTGTCGTCGTGACTCACCTGGCCGTAGTGCCCCTGCATGGGGGGCGTGCCTCCAGGAGGCGGCTGCTGCCAGCCTGGTTGCTGACCGTAGCCGGGCGACGGGGGAGGCCCGTAGGCCATGGCGCGTGTCCTCTCCGAGTCCGCTTGGCGTTGCGGAACGCTCTGGCTCTGAATTGAGACCTTTGGTGAATTCTATGACTCCCCGGAGGCGCCGGAAGTTCACCCTTTCCGATCGGTCTCGATCGACTTCGGCGAACGCCTGCCGGTTTCGTCGGCTTTGCTGATTCTTGGGGTTTCACCTTCGCCAGAGCGTCGCCACCGGGGTCTGCGGGGTCAGGGTGACGGATCCGTTCCAGGTGATGGCCGATGGCCGGGGAAGGTAGGTCCTGCCGAGGAAGAAGCCCCGGTGGAGTGCGGTGACCGTGGCCGGGGCGCCGTTGTCGCCCAGGCCCACGGGCTGCCGGACGGCCTCGATGCCCGCGATGTCGTCCACGGTGGTGCCCGCGGGCAGTTCGATCGTGGTGGCGGCGGGTCCGTCGCGTTCGATCGACCAGGTGCGTTCACCGTGGTCGGAACGGTAGAGGCGGGAGGTGTCGTCCTTGAGCCGCACGCCGAGGGTCACCCCTGGGGCCGAGCCCCAACCCTGGGTCGGGCCACCGGTCTTCTTGGCCAGCTCCACGAACAGGTAGGTGCGCGGGTTTCCGACCTCGCGGGTGTCCGGGTCCGAGGGCTTCTCCACGCGTCCCTCGCGCAGCATCTCCTGGGCCATGACGCGGTACGTCCAGGGCTCGCGGTCCATGACGACCTCGCGTGCGCGGTCGGCGGGGCGCGTCCTGGAGGCGTCGGGCAGGAACCGCAGGGGCGCCCCGGGCGAGATGACATCGCACATGTTGTTGTTGGACGTGCAGGTCTGCAGGACGGGATGGTCGCCCTCGTAGCGTCCGGTGAACTTCAGCGTCAGGTGCTGGGGCCCCTGGTAGACGCCGGTCCCTTCGACCCTGCGGCCGGTCTCGTCCACCTCGACCCGGTAGACCCACTCCACGTCGGTCGTGCGCCCCCACCTGGCCATCAGGGCGGGGCTGTCGGTGCCGCCGTCCTCGTTGCTCCACACCACCGAGTACTCCAGGACGCGGTGGCCTGCCGTGGCCGCGGGCCGTGACTCGTGCCAGGCGATGAGCGGGGTGTCGGTGCGGACGTTCTGGTAAGGGTCGCCGAAGGGCCACCCGGTTCGTCCCACGACGACGGGGGCGTGCCGGAGGGCGGTCTGGTCGGCCGTGGGCATGTGCACCTTCGGCCGTGCGAGGGTGACGCGCCGTGCGGCGGGCGCGCTGGCGTTGAGGAACCGCAGGGTCACCCGGTGCTCGCCCTGCCGCACGTGGCCGAGCCCGAGGCTTCGCGGGACCGCCTCGAGGCCGGGGACGACGAGATCGGTGACATGGCGGCCGTCCACGTCGATCGCCAGGACGGCCGATTCGGCGCCCTGGCGGGCCCAGGAGACGGCGGGAGCGGCCGCGGCGAACCGGATGACCGCCTCACCGTCCCGGGCCGCCGTGAACGGAATGGTGCGTGCGGGGCCGTCGCGTTCGACGACGAGGGTGCCCGGAGCGGAGGCGAGGGCGGGGGAGTGGACGAGCAGGGGCACGCCGCCGGCGACGAGGAGGGCGAGGGCGGCGGTGTCACGCGCACGGGCTCTCATGGGCCGCGAACCTAAGGACCCAGGATTGCGGTCAGGTGACGAACGGGTCCCTCGTGGGTGTCGGGGCCGTGGCGTCGCCTGGGGGCGTCCGGGGATGGCGTTAGCGGTTCAGGAACCAGAACGCCGGAGTGCTGGGGAAACTCAGCGACGCACCGGTGAAGCGCTCCTCGGGATTCGCCGGGCCGCCGCCGTTGCCGGCGGTGGCGGCGTCCGGACGGTGCAGGGTCAATCCCATGGCGGGGACGTGGAAGCCGTAACGGCCCTTGGGAGCGACGTCATGGCCGAGGCCGCGGAACAACGCGACGACATCGTCGGCGGGTTCGTTCAGGAGGTCGATGCCGTCCAGCCGTAGCCGCAGTTCCGGGTTGCCGCTCCAGCCCGGGCCCAGGGAGCCGTGGATCTCGGCTATCCGCTCGGTGTCGTCCTCCAGGCACAGCGTGGAGACGTGGAGACCGCCCCGGCCGATACGGACGCTGCGGTGGTCGGTGTACCCGCAGAGGAAGGACGCCTTGGGCGCAGGGGTGCCGCACTGTTCGGACACGGCGTTCAGGGTCGTCCACGCGTCGGAGGCCAGCGTCGAGAAGAGGAGGTGGGCGTTCGGGAGCACGGCGCCGCGTCCAGGCTCCAGGGTCACCACGAAGGGCGGCACCTTGCCCGGGAACCGTGCGGGGTCGGGGTCTCCCAGCGTCACCAGGCCTTCCCAGGAGGTGGGGTCGTCCACCGCGAACCATGCGATCTGCGCCTCCGCGCCCAGTTCGAGGAAGGTCTGGTCGGTGAGCGCCCGTCCGATGTGGTCGCGCAGGGTTTCGGCCGTCTCTCCCAGGCGGTGCCGCCACCACGGGGGTTCGGGGTCGCGTTCGGCCCGCCCTGGAGGCTGCCAGGAGACGCCCGGTCCGCTCAGGGGGAAGTGCTGTTCGCCCTCGTGCTGGTCGACGACCGTGTAGCCCCAGCCCTCCGGCTCGCCGTACAGCAGCACGCGCGTGGGCACCCGCCCGTACTTCACCGCCCCCTGATCAGCCACCCGGCGACCCTATCCGTCCAAAAGACCTTGCCGGAGCCAAGGTTCGCCACGACACGGCGGCGGTCGCTTGGCGCGGGACCCCGGATCGGTACGGTCGGGGCAGTGGCCACTATGGTTCCGGAGGTTCGATCGTGACCCACTCCGAGCAGGTGCTGCGCTCTCCCAAGGAGCGGGCAGCGGTGAACGGCGCCGTCCGCGCGCTGCGCTCGGCCGCCCCCAGCGGGTGGGAACGGCTCGGATTCGAGTTCCGCGCGACCGTGGGCATCGACAGCGCCTCGTTCGAGGTGGTCGGCGCGGGGGGCGAGAGCCGCGCCGCCATGCCGCCGGGCCAGGCGGTCGGCAGGATGGACGAGCTGCGCCGCGTGATGTACCGGCGGGGGCAGGGCGCGTGGTTCACCGCGCGGCTGGACATCGAGCGCGGCGGCCGGTTCAGCGCCGAGTTCGACTACGACGGCGAACCCGAGTTCAGACCGCCTCTGACCCCGTCCGCCTACGCCCTCGACCTCGAACGCTTCCCCCGTTCGGAGGAGCACATCCCCGGCTGGCTCCGCGACAAGCTGGGCGAGGGCGCCCACGGCATCACGACCCTCAGGCCACGCCGCTAACGGCAGAAGCGCCCGCCCCCGGGGCCGCCGGCCGGGCGCTGTGTATCCCTGGGCCCTGGTCGGCTCGCCTTGGACGCGGCGGCGCGGGACGGAGCAGGGCGTCGGGCGGGGCAGACTTGAAGGGTGCCCTCTACCCTGCCCGACGGTGACCCGGTACCCGCCGATGGTGCGCTGCCCCTGAGCGCCCTGGACGGGCTGGGGAAGCGGCCGTTCGCCTTCTACGTGCACGTCCCGTTCTGCGTGACGCGGTGCGGCTACTGCGACTTCAACACCTACACCGCCACAGAGCTCGGCCCCGGGGCGAGCCGTGACTCCTATGCCGAGACGGCGATCGAGGAGGTACGGCTGGCCCGCCGTGTGCTGGGCGACGCGGACCTGCCCGTGGAAACGGTGTTCGTGGGGGGAGGCACACCCACCCTGCTGCCTCCCGAAGACCTGGGGCGGATCCTCGGGGCCATCGACGCCGAGTTCGGCCTGGCCGGGAACGCCGAGATCACCACGGAGGCCAACCCGGAATCGGTGGACGACCGCTACCTGGAACGCCTGCGGGAGAACGGGTTCACGCGCGTCTCGTACGGCATGCAAAGCGCGCGCGAGCACGTGCTGGCCGTCCTGGACCGCACCCACACCCCGGGCCGGATCCCCCAGGTCGTCGACTGGACGCGCAAGGCCGGCTTCGAGCACATCAACCTGGACCTGATCTATGGCACTCCGGGTGAGAGCGATGACGACTGGCGGGCCTCCCTGGAGGCGGCGCTGGCGGCAGGCCCCGACCACGTGTCCGCCTACGCGCTGATCGTGGAGGAGGGGACCCGCCTGGCCGCGCAGGTGCGGAGGGGGGAACTGACCCCGCCCGATGACGACGCGATGGCCGACCGCTACCTCATGGCAGACGAACTGCTGTCCGCCCAGGGGCTGAGCTGGTACGAGATCTCCAACTGGGCCGCGACCCCGGACGCCGCCTGCCGCCACAACCTCCTCTACTGGACCGGCGCCGACTGGTGGGGCGTCGGGCCCGGCGCGCACAGCCACGTGGGCGGCACCCGCTGGTGGAACGTCAAGCATCCCGCCGCGTACGCCGCCCGGCTGGCCGAGAAGGTCACGCCCGCGCACGCCCGCGAGGTCCTGGACGACGATGACCGGCACATCGAGCGCGTCATGCTGGAACTGCGGCTGGCCGAGGGCTGCCCGGCCGGCCTGCTGGACGACGCGGCGGTACGGCGCGCCATCGCCGACGGCCTCGTCGAGCCCGGCCCGTACGAGCGGGGCCGCGCCGTCCTCACCCTGCGCGGCCGCCTGCTCGCCGACGCCGTCGTCCGCGACCTCACCTGACCGGCCGCGCCGGGCCGGGCCGGGCCGGGCCGGGGCGTGCCCGACCAGGTCCGCGGCCTACTTGATCATGGGCCAGGCCATGATGGTCGGGAAGGTGTACCACTCGCCGCGGTTGCCCGCCACGGCGGCCAGGATCAGGTAGACGATCTGCGCCACGCCCAGCGCCAGCGTCGGGATGAGCCAGATCCCGAGCGTGACCACGCTCAGCACCAGGTTGACGATCAGGTAGACGGTCTGGCTGATCGCCAGGTTGAGGCCCTGGGCGCCGTGGTGGCGCAGGAACGCCGACTCGTCCTTCTTGATCAGGAAGAGCAGCAGCGGGGCGATGAACCCCAGCAGGAACTGCCCCAGATGGCCCATGAGGGCCCAGGTGCGCTCGTCGGACGTCGCGCCCTGCCCATAGGGGGCGCCGTAGGGCTGCATCTGGCCGCCGTAGGCCGGGGCCTGACCGTACCCCGGAGCCTGCCCGTAGGCCCCGTAGCCGGGGTCGTGACCGGCCTGTCCGTACCCGGGCGCCTGACCGTACCCGGGCTGCTGGCCTTGGCCGGGGTTCTGCCCCCCGGCGCCCTGCCCGTACGGGTCCTGCCCGTAGGGATCGTGCCCGTGCGGGGCTTGACCGTGGCCCGGCTGCTGCTGTCCGTACCCTGGCTGTTCCGGAGGCCCGTACGACATCGCGTTCTCCTCGTGGGGGTCGCTGACGGAGGCGATCGATCTAAGGCGCGGGGACTGATCGGGCAGTTGGCGATATGGAGATAGATAGGTGCCGCCACCCCTTGGATGGCGCGGTGCGGTCAGGAGGTTCAGGGCTCCGGCGCGGTGACGAAGTCGATGAGCTCTTCGACACGGCCCAGGAGGGAGGGTTCCAGGTCGGTGTAGGTGGCGACCGATCCGAGGATCCGTTTCCATCCGGCACGCACGTCGTCCCCCCAGCCGAGCGCGGTGAGCACACCTTCTTTCCAGGGTACGCCGCGGGGGACGCGCGGCCACGCGGAAATTCCCACCGTCGAAGGCTTGACGGCCTCCCAGATGTCGATGAAGGGGTGGCCCGTGATGAGCACGTGGGGCGAGGACACCTGAGCGGCGATGCGGCTCTCCTTGGAGCCCTCGACGAGGTGGTCGACCAGCACCCCCAGGCGGCGTCCCGGGCCCGGCGCGAACTCGTCCACGATGGCCGGGAGGTCGTCGACGCCCTCCAGGTACTCCACGACGACGCCTTCCACGCGCAGGTCGTGGCCCCAGATCTTCTCGACGAGCTCCGCGTCGTGGACGCCCTCGACGTAGATGCGGCTCTCCTTGGCGACCTGTGCGCGCAGGCCCCGCACGGCGATCGACCCGGACGCCGACCGCACCGGCCGACCCTGGCCGCCGCCGGCTCCACCCGCGCCGCCCGGGGACCCCGGCGCCGCTCCGGTGGGACGGACGAGCGTCACCGGCCGGCCGTCGATGAGGAACCCCGCCTTGGCGAGCGGGAACACGCGCCGCTTGCCGAAACGGTCCTCGAGCGTGACGCCGAACTTGTCGCATCCGACCACGGCGCCGCAGAATCCGCTGTCCGGGTCCTCGGCGACCAGGCCGTTCTCGGCCGGGATCTCCGGGATGGTCCCCTTGCGGGGCCGCCGCCAGTCGCCCGCCAGAACGTCGTCGCCGTAGTCCTTGCTCTGCACGTTCAGGACTCTAACGAGAGCCCGGGCGGTCCGGCATCTCCGAATGCGGCTCGCCTGGCCGTACACTTGGCACTCGGAAGTATGGAGTGCCAGTACCGGGGGCAGAGGAGGTGACCACGTGCTCGACGACAGGAAACTCGCGGTCCTGCGGGCCATAGTCGAGGACTACGTGTCCACCAACGAGCCGGTCGGGTCCAAGACGCTGGTCGACCGGCACAACCTCGGCGTGTCCCCGGCGACGATCCGCAACGACATGGCGGTGCTGGAGGAGCAGGGCTACATCCACCAGCCGCACACCAGCGCGGGCCGCGTCCCGACCGACAAGGGCTACCGGCTGTTCGTCGACCGGCTGTCGACGATCAAGCCGCTGTCGGGCGCGGAGCGCCGCGCGATCGAGACCTTCCTCACCGGCGCCTACGACCTCGACGACGTGGTCGGCCGCACGGTGCGGCTGCTGGCCCAGCTCACCCGGCAGGTCGCGGTGGTGCAGTACCCCTCGCTCACCCGCTCGTCGGTCCGGCACGTCGAACTGGTCCCGGTGGCCGACCACCGGCTGCTGCTGGTCCTGATCACCAACACCGGGCGGGTCGAGCAGCGCTTGATCGAGGCGCCCGCGCAGCTGTCCGAGGAATCGATCGGGCACCTGCGGGCGTTGCTCAACACATGCCTGGACGGGTGCGGGCTCGGCGAGGTCCCGGCCGCGGTGGCCGACCTGCCGGACCGGGTGCAGCCCGAGGACCGGCCGGTGACGGCCGCCGTGCTCTCGGTGCTGCTGGAGACGCTGGTGGAGAAGCACGATGAGAAGATCGTCTTCGCCGGCGCGGCCAACCTGGCGGCGGTGGACTTCTCGCAGAGCCTGCGCGAGGTGCTCGAGGCGCTGGAGGAGCAGGTGGTCCTGATGAGGCTGCTCGGGGAGACGGGCGACTCCTCTACAGTTACGGTGCGGATCGGCACCGAGAACCCCGACGAGGGGCTCCGATCGACCTCGGTGGTCGTCGCCGATTACGGGGTCGGCGACATGACCCTGGCCCGGCTGGGAGTGCTCGGGCCTACACGCATGGACTACCCCGGCACGATGGGAGCGGTACGGGCAGTGGCACGCTACGTCGGACAGATCCTGGCGGGGTCGTAAGTGGCCAACGACTACTACGCGACCCTCGGCGTCCGCCGCGACGCCAGCCCGGACGAGGTCAAGAAGGCCTACCGCCGGCTGGCCCGGGAGCTTCACCCGGACGTGAACCCGGACCCGGAGACCCAGGAGCGGTTCAAGGAGATCACCCAGGCCTACGAGGTGCTCTCCGACCCGAAGAAGCGCGAGATGTACGACCTGGGCGCCGACCCGTTCGCACCGGGCGGCGCGGGCGCCGGGGCGGGCGGCTTCGGCGGCGCCGGATTCCCGTTCAGCGACATCATGGACGCCTTCTTCGGCAGCGCGGCCTCCCGCGGGCCGCGCACCCGCGCCCGCCGCGGCCGCAACGCGACGCTGCGGGTGGAGCTCGGCCTGGACGAGACCGCGTTCGGCACCACCCGCGAGCTGTCCATCGACACGGCGGTGGCGTGCACCACCTGCAGTGGCTCGGGCTGCGCGCCCGGCACCCACCCGGACACCTGCGACACCTGCCACGGGCGGGGTGAGGTGCAGCAGGTGCAGCGCTCGTTCCTGGGCCAGGTCATGACGGCCCGGCCGTGCCCGCAGTGCGGCGGCTTCGGCAGCGTGATCCGCACCCCGTGCCAGGAGTGCTCGGGGGACGGCCGGGTCCGCACCCGCCGCACCGTCAAGGTCAAGATCCCGGCGGGCGTGGAGAACGGCATCCACATCCAGCTGGCCGGCGAGGGCGAGGTCGGCCCGGGCGGCGGCCCGCCCGGCGACCTGTTCCTGGAGATCGTGGAGAAGCCGCACGCGATCTTCGAGCGGGAGGGCGACGACCTGCACTGCACGGTCGAGATCCCGATGACGGCCGCGGCGCTGGGCACCAGCGTCACCGTCGAGACGCTGGACGGCGCCGAGGACGTCGACATCAAGCCGGCCACCCAGTCCGGCCAGGTGATCAGGCTGTACGGGCGCGGCGTCCGGCATCTCAACGAGAGCGGCCGCGGCGACCTGCACATCCATGTCAACGTCGAGACCCCGGGCAAGCTCGACGAGGAGCAGGAGGAGCTCCTGCGCCGCCTGGCGCAGCTGCGCGGCGAGGAGCGCCCGCCCGGCAAGTTCGCACCGGGGCAGCGGAGCGTGTTCTCCAGGCTCCGGGACGTCTTCAACCAGTAGGAGCGCGGTGCGGCCGGCGGCGGCCGCACCGGACGCCAGGAGATGCCGATGAGTCCGCCGGTGTTCCTCGCCGAGACCGCCGGTCTGGAGGGGGAGCGGGTCGTCCTGGACGGCCCCGAGGGGCGGCACGCCGCCACCGTGAAGCGGCTGCGGCCCGGCGAGCGCGTCGACCTGACCGACGGCGCCGGGCTGCTGGCCGAGTGCGTCGTCGTCACGGCCGACCGGTCGTCGCTGACCCTGGACGTGCTGGCCCGCGAGCGGCGCCCGGCGCCCGAGCCGCGGCTGGTGGTCGTCCAGGCGCTGCCCAAGGGGGAGCGCGGCGAGCTGGCGGTGGAGACGATGACCGAGGCGGGCGTGGACGAGATCGTCCCGTGGGCGGCGGCCCGCTGCGTCACCCAGTGGCGTCCCGAGCGCCGCGAGAAGGCGCTGGGCCGCTGGCGGTCCGCCGCGCGGGAGGCCGCCAAGCAGGCCCGCCGCAGCCGCCTGCCGGAGGTCGCGGAGCTCGCCACGACCGACCGGGTCGCCGGACGGCTCGCGGCGGCGTCCGCCGCGCTGGTCCTGCACGAGGAGGCGGAGGGGCCGCTCAGCGCGGTCAGGCCGCCGGCCACCGGGGAGATCATCGCGGTGGTCGGGCCGGAGGGCGGGATCACCGAGGAGGAGCTGGCGGCGTTCGCGGCGGCGGGCGCCCGCACGGTGCGCCTGGGCCCGACGGTGCTGCGGACCTCCACGGCGGGCGTCGCCGCCCTGTCAGTCCTCATGGCGGCCACCGGCCGCTGGTAGACACACGGACCGGCCGCGCGGGGCGTGGGACCGGGCCGGTGTCTCACCGGCCCGTGCGGCGGCGGGGTTACTGGGCGGAGGAGCCCTCGGACTGGGCCGGGACGGGCTGCTCCTCGCTGATCGGCGGGTCGCTCGGGGTCGTCGGGCCCGGGTCGGTCGAACCGGTGTCGGACGGCGACGGCGACGGCGACGGGGACGTCGAGGGGCCCGGGCACGCCGAGGGCGGCGTGCCGCCGCCGGACCCGCCGCTCGGGGCGGGGCTCGGGGTGCCGGCCGTGCTCGGGGCCGGGGTCGTGCCGGCGCAGGCGGGGGAGCCGGGCGACGCGGCGGGCGACGGCGTGCCGGTCTCGCTCGGGTCGCCGCTCTCGCTGGGGACGGCGGAGGCGGGCGGCTGCGCGTTGGGCGGGACGCCCTGCGGACCGGTGGGATCGCCGTCGGAGCTGTTGTGCCGCCCCTTCTCGGAGGTGCCGTTGCTGCCCGCCGACTGGATGAGGTCGATCGTCTGCGGAGCGGTGACGCCGATGCCGGCGATGAGGACGGCGACGGCCACGGCCAGCACGGGGCGGGCCCAGATCGCCGTGAACCAGTCCCAGCCGAACCTGTGCTGCGCGCGATCGTCGATACGGCTCCGGATCTTCTCCAGGCCGTCGGCCGAGGGTATGACCCCCGCCGCCTCCGCGTGCAGGGCGCGGCGGAGGATCTCGCCGTGCTCGTCGTGGGGGTCGGTGGTCATGTGAACTGCTCCAGGATGTTGCGTAGCGCGGCCATGCCGCGTGCCGTATGGCTCTTGACGGCACCTCGGGAGATGCCCATCGTCTGGGCGATCTCCGCTTCGGACAGATCGGCGTAGTATCGCAGCACCAGCGCCTCGCGCTGCCGGGTGGGCAGCCTGTGCAGCGCCTGGATCACCGCGGAGCGCTCGAGCTCCCCGATGGCGCCCGCCTCCGCGCTCGGCGCGTCCGGCAGGCCCTTGGGGGCGTACTTCTCGACGACGGCGCGGTGCCGCAGCACCGACCGCGACCGGTTGACCACCGACTGCCGCAGGTAGGACAGGGCCTTGTCGGGATCGCGGAGGCGCCGCCATCCGCCGTGCATGGCCACGAACGCGTCCTGGACGACCTCCTCGGCCGTCCCGGCGTCGCGCACCAGCATGGCGGCGAGGCGTACCAGCGATCGGTAGTTGGCACTGTAGAGCGCGGTCACGGCCTGGTCCGCGTCCCAGGCCACGGCCACCGCCCCGGCCGTGCCCCTGGCCACGAGGGTCTCGGTCACGTCAGTGGGACGCCCACCCTCGTCGTCGGGTTTACGAAAGGGCATCGTCTGTCTTGCCTCGGTCACCTATACGCCACCGTACGAAAGGGCATGCTGTACTGCTCTCGCCTCAGTCACCTGTCCGCCGCCTTCAACCGACCCCGGCCGCGTTGTCGGACGATCGCCCCGACTGCGGCGTGGAGCGGCGAACCGACCGGTCGGAAGGCGAGGCACGCTACTGACGGGCCGGAGGTACGCCTGGGCTGACAACCATAATCCAGCGGCCGGACCGAATGGGTCTGAAACCGCCCAGAGGTTGATCAGTGCGAGCCGATTCTCAGCGGGGCTCCGCGGGCCATGGGACGGCCGGTCTCGATAGGATCTCCGGCACCATGGCCGGCGGGAGGAGAGCGATGACGGACTGCCTGTTCTGCAAGATCGTTTCGGGGGACGTGCCCGCCAAGATCGTGCGCGAGTCGGCGGGGACGGTCGCGTTCCGCGACATCAACCCGCAGGCGCCCACGCACGTGCTGGTCATCCCGCGTGAGCACCACCCGACCGTGGGCGAGCTGGCCGCCGCCGACCCCGAGCTGCTGGCCGAGCTGCTGGGGGAGGCCCGCCAGGTCGCCGAGGACGAGGGCGTGGCGGAGGGCGGCTACCGCATCGTCTTCAACACCGGTCCCCAGGCCGGGCAGACCGTCTTCCACGTGCACGCGCACGTCCTGGGCGGCCGTGGCCTGAACTGGCCGCCCGGCTGACCGCCCGCCGGGGCGGGCCGCGCCGACCGGCGCCCGGAACGCTCCACCGCGCCGTCCCGCGCCCGATCTCCGCCCCGCCGTTTCGCGGGTGGCGTACGGGGGCGGGCGAGCGGAAATACAGCGGCGCTCCGTCGCGGGCGGCCAGTACCATTGGAAGGGACACAGGCAGGAGACATCCGGACGAGAGAAGGCAGGTCGGAGAGGCCGTAAGGCCCGGCTGATGGTCGAATCAACTCACGCGGGACGCGCCGACGCCGGCGCGCGGTCCCAGATCAAGATCGTGGTGCCGGACGACCATTCGATGGTGAGCCTGCTGGGCTCCCGGGATGAGTTGCTCCACGTCATCGAGCGCGCTTTCCACAGCGACATCCATGTCCGGGGCAACGAGATCACCGTGACCGGCCCCGAGTCCGAGTCCGAGCTGGTGTCCAGCCTCTTCTCCGAGCTGATCGACCTGCTCAGGAGCGGGACGCAGCTGACCCCCGACGCCGTGGAGCGCAGCCTGGCGATGTTGCGGAACCAGACCGAGGAGCGCCCGGCCGAGGTGCTGACCCTGGACGTGCTGTCCAGCCGGGGCCGCACCATCCGGCCCAAGACGCTCAACCAGAAGCGGTACGTCGACGCGATCGACAAGCACACGATCGTGTTCGGCATCGGCCCCGCCGGCACCGGCAAGACCTACCTGGCCATGGCCAAGGCGGTCAAGGCGCTGCAGGACAAGCAGGTCAACCGGATCATCCTGACCCGGCCGGCGGTCGAGGCGGGGGAGCGGCTGGGGTTCCTGCCCGGCACGCTCTACGAGAAGATCGACCCCTACCTGCGGCCGCTGTACGACGCGCTGCACGACATGGTCGACCCCGACTCGATCCCGCGCCTGATGGCGGCCGGCACCATCGAGGTGGCCCCGCTGGCGTACATGCGCGGCAGGACGCTGAACGACTCCTTCATCATCCTGGACGAGGCGCAGAACACCTCGCCGGAGCAGATGAAGATGTTCCTGACCCGGCTGGGCTTCGGCTCCAAGGTCGTGGTGACCGGCGACGTCACCCAGGTCGACCTGCCGGGCGGGCAGCAGAGCGGGCTGCGGGTGGTGCAGGACATCCTCGAGGGCGTGGAGGACATCCACTTCTGCCGGCTGAACAGCCACGACGTCGTCCGGCACAAGCTGGTCACCAACATCGTCGACGCCTACAGCCGCTACGACGCGTCCAGGGAGTCCAGCGTCCCCGCGATCAAGCAGGGCGCGCGCGGCCCGTCGTCCCGCAAGCGGGGCCGCTAGATGGCCGGGGAGCCGGGTCCGGGGCGGGGGCGCGGCCGGTGAGCATCGAGGTGCTGAACGAGTCGGGCGTCGAGGTCGACGAGAACGCCCTGTCCGCGCTGGCCCGGCACGTCCTGGACGGGATGCGCGTGCACCCGCTGGCCGAGCTGTCGGTGCTGCTGGTCGACGAGACCGCGATGAGCGAGCTGCACGAGAAGTGGATGGGCGAGCCCGGCCCGACCGACGTGCTGGCCTTCCCGATGGACGAGCTGCGGCCCGGCCACATGTCCGGCGGCGCCGACGAGGACGGCGAGACCGATCCGGGGCTGCTGGGCGACGTGGTGCTGTGCCCCGCGGTCGCCGATCGGCAGGCCGGTCAGGCCGGCCACGGGCGGGGCGAGGAGCTGGAGCTGCTGTGCACGCACGGCATCCTGCACCTGCTGGGCTATGACCACGCCGAGCCCGAGGAGCACAAGGAGATGTTCGGCCTGCAGGCCGACCTGCTGAACGCCTGGCAGGAGAAACGCGGCCGGCGATGATCCCCTCCCGTCGCCGCGTCCGGTCCCCCCGGCCCCTCCCGTCCGGCGGGGAGGCGGGGCAGGCATGAGTTCCGCTCAGGGGTGGCTGCTGGCGCTGGCCGTGGCGCTGGTGTGCACGGCCGGGCTGCTGGCGGGCACCGAGGCGGCGCTGGCGCGGGTGTCGCGGGTGCGCGTCGAGGAGCTGGTGCGCGAGGAGCGGCGCGGCGCGGCCCGGCTGGCCGCGGTCGTGGCCGACCCGGCCCGCTACCTCAACATGGTGCTGCTGCTGCGGATCAGCTGCGAGCTGGTCGCCACGGTGATCGTGGCCGATCTGTGCATCTCGTGGCTGGACGAGACGTGGCGGGCCTACGTCACCGCCGCCGCGATCATGATCGTGGTGAGCTATGTGGTGGTCGGGGTGGGCCCGCGGACCCTGGGCCTGCAGCACGCCGACCGGATCGCGCTGGCCGGCGCGGCGGTGATCCATCCGGTGACCCGGGTGTTCGGCCCGCTGCCGCGGCTGCTGATCCTGCTCGGCAACGCGCTCACCCCGGGCAAGGGGTTCCGCGAGGGGCCGTTCGCGTCCGAGGCCGAGCTGCGCGACCTGGTCGACCTGGCCGAGCAGCGCAGCCTGATCGAGCCGGACGAGCGGGAGATGATCCACTCGGTGTTCGAGCTGGGCGACACCCTGGTCCGCGAGGTCATGGTGCCGCGCACCGACATCGTGTTCATCGAGCGCGGCAAGACGCTGCGGCAGGCCCTGACGCTGGCGCTGCGCAGCGGGTTCTCCCGGATCCCGGTGGTGGGCGAGAACGAGGACGACGTGGTCGGCATCGCCTACCTCAAGGACGTGGTGCGGCGCGGCCACGAGCACCGCGAGGGCGAGTCGGTGGAGACCGTCGAGTCGGTGATGCGCCCGGCGACCTACGTTCCCGACAGCAAGCCGATCGACGAGCTGCTGCGGGAGATGCAGGCCCGGCAGATCCACCTGGCCGTGGTGATCGACGAGTACGGCGGCACCGCCGGGCTGGTCACCATCGAGGACATCCTCGAGGAGATCGTGGGCGAGATCGCCGACGAGTACGACGTGGAGACCCCGCGGGTGGAGTGGCTGGACGAGTCCACCGCCCGGGTCACCGCCCGGCTGCCGGTGGAGGACCTCGCCGAGCTGTTCGAGGTGGGGATCGAGGTGGAGGAGGTCGAGACGGTGGGCGGGCTGCTGGCGCACGCCCTCGGCCGTGTCCCGATCGAGGGTTCCACAGCGACGGTGGCCGGGCTGTCGCTGAAGGCCGAGAGCATCGCGGGCCGCCGCAACCGGATCGGCACGGTCCTGGTGCACCGGCTTCCCGAGCCGTCCGAGCAGGAGGCCGAGGCCCACCAGGCCGCCGGCTGACCGGGGCGCGGCCGGCTGGGACGCTCGGTGGCCGGCGGAGGCGGCGCTTGCTCTCCGGGGTTGGTTCGTTACTTTCCGGGAATGATGGTGGGTGTTGAGTACGTTCGGGGGCACCCATGTCGCGCTTCGTTCACGGGCCGGTGTGTGTCGCCGGGGTCGCCCTGGTGGCGGTCGCGGGGTGCGGCGGGGGGTTGACGCCGGCCGAGCCGCTGGCACCGCCCGGCAGGCCGACGGGTGAGCCGTCCGGACGTCTGGCTGGGGCCTCGCTGCTGGCGCCTGCCGACGTTCAGGGGGAGGGGTTCCTGCCCGCGGAGCGGCAGGACGTGTTCACCGGGCTGCGGCCGCACGACCCCGCGTGCGCGCGGATGCTGGCGCTCGCCGACGTGCGGCGCCCGGACGATACCCGCGGCGCGCCCCGGGGACTGGCGGTGTTCTACCGGTCGCAGCCGCCCGCGACGATGGCCGAGCACCTGGTGAGGCTCCCGCCCGGCGCGGCCGGACGGTACATCACACGGGTCCGGGCGGCGGTGGCCGGGTGTCCGAGGATCCGGATGCTTGTCGGGCCGCGCGAGGCGGTCCTCGACCGGGCCCGCGCGCGGCGTCCCGCCGGGGTGCGCGACGCCGTCGCCGTCACCTATGCCGGTCGTGGTCGCGGGGGCATCGATCTCGCGATGTTCTGGGCGCGTTCCCGGGACGACCTGCTCGTGGTCGCGGCGGCGGGTGAGGCCGTCGCCGGTCCGTCGATGCAGAGGATCGCGGCGCGCGCCGTCCACAGGCTCCAGGACGAACACGCCCGCCCCGGACGCTGAGCCGGGGCGTCATGAGCCGGGGCGTCATGAGCCGGGGGCATCAGGTGAGCGTGGTGCGGAGGGAGCCGTCCGGGGCGGCCACCAGGATGGCGGCCTTGGCGCCCAGGTCGCGCACGGCGGAGACGTCGCCGGGGCGGGCGGTGTCGGCGGCGGTGACCACCGCGGCGGCCTCCAGGTCCTCGGCGCCGCTGGAGACGGCCATCGCCACCGCCACCTGGAGGGCGGTCAGCTTCAGGGACGGCAGTTCGACGGTCGTCGCCGAGTAGGTGCGGCCGTTCTCGTCGCGTACCGCGGCCCCCTCGGCGGCGCCCGCGCGGGCGCGGGCGGACCGGGCCAGGGTGATGATCTTGGCGTCCTCGGGGTTCATGTCGCTCACGGTCAAAGCCTAGAGGGTGACCTGCGCGGCGGCGGGCCGCGGGCGGCGTCGCAAGCGGGCGGCAAGCGGCCGCCAAGCGGTGCGGGCGAGGCTCGGTGCGTCAACGGAGCACTGCCATGGGGGACGAGATGTCTCGTTTGCTTTACCGCCTGGGAAGGGCCGCGGCGCGGCGGCCCTGGCGGTTCATCGCGGTCTGGGTGCTGGTGGTGGCCGCGATCGGGGGCGCCGCGGGCGTCGCCGGGGGTTCGCTGCACGACGACTACACCCTGGCCGGGACGGGCTCGCAGCGCGCCGCCGATCTCCTGAAGGAGCGGTTCCCGGCGCTGTCGGGCGCGGACGCGCGGGTGGTCGTCCACGCCCGGGACGGGGGCGCGCTGGACCAGGCGGGGCTGGCGGCGGCGCGGCAGCGGCTGGGCGCGCTGCCGCACGTCAGCGCCGTCGACCCGGTGCGGCCGAGCCGGGACGGGGCGACCGCGCTGATCACGGTCCGGTACGACGTGCCGGTCACCGACCTGGCGCCCGGCGAGACCCTCGACCGTCTGCGGGAGGCCACCCGCGGCCTGACGGCGGCGGGGGAGCAGGTGGAGTTCGGCGGGCAGGTGCCGGAGAACGTGACGGCGCCCGGCGGTGTCGCCGAGGCGGTCGGCGTCGTGGCGGCCCTGGTGATCCTGCTGCTGGCGTTCGGGTCGGTGGTCGCGGCCGGGCTGCCCCTCGCGGTGGCGCTGGCGGGGCTGGGCGCCGGCGTCTCGGGGATCTTCGTCCTGGCCGCGTTCGCGAACGTGGCGACGACGGCGCCGACGCTGGCGATGATGACCGGCCTCGGCGTCGGGATCGACTACGCCCTGTTCATCCTCACCCGGCATCGCGAGGGGCTGGCCGAGGGGCTGGAGGTCGCCGAGGCGGCCGGCCGCGCCAACGCCACCGCCGGGCTGTCGGTGCTCTTCGCCGGGTTCACCGTGCTGCTGGCGCTGTGCGGGCTGGTGCTGTCGCGCGTCCCGGTGTTCATGACCATGGGCTTCGCCACCGGGATCGTGGTGGCGGCGACCGTGGCGAGTGCGGTGACGCTGCTGCCGGCCGTGCTGGGCCTGGCGGGACGGCGGGTGCTGCGCCGCCGCGACCGGGCCGAGGGCGCCACGATCGGGGCGGAGTCGCCGCGGGTGCGGCGCTGGGCCGAGCATGTCGGGCGCCGCCCGTGGCCGTGGCTGCTGGCCGCGCTCGTGCTGATGCTGACGCTGGCCGCCCCGGCGCTGGGCATGCGGACCTGGCCGAGCGACGCCAGCAGCGAGCCGGCGTCCAACACCGTGCGGCAGGCCTACGACCTGGTGGAGGAGTCGTACGGGGCGGGCGCCAACGGGCCGCTGCTGGTCGCGGTGGACCTGCGCGTGTCGCCCGACGCCGAGGGGCTGCGGGCGCGGCTCGCCGCGGCCGGCGGGGTCGTGTCGGTGGCGCCGCCGCAGGTGTCGCCGGACCGCGGCGCCGCGGTGCTGGTGGTCACGCCGGAGTACGGCCCGCAGGACGAGCGCGCCACCGAGCTCGTCGACCGGCTGCGCGCGGAGGTGCTGCCGCCGGGGGCCGAGATCACCGGGCTGACCGCCGCGTACGTCGATCTCAGCCGGATCCTGGACGAGCGGCTGTGGCCGGTGATCGGGGCCGTGGTCGCCACCTCGTTCCTCATGCTGATGATCGTCTTCAGGTCGCTGCTGGCGCCGTTGAAGGCCGCCGCGATGAACCTGCTGTCGATCGGCGCGGCCTACGGCGTGCTGACCGCGGTGTTCCAGTGGGGGTGGGGCGCGGAGCTGCTCGGCCTGCCGCACAGCGTGCCGGTGTCCAGCTTCATCGTGCTGCTGATGTTCGCGGTGCTGTTCGGGGTGTCGATGGACTACGAGGTGTTCCTGCTGTCGCGGGTGCGGGAGGAGTGGCTGCGGACGGGGGACGCGCGCGGCTCGGTGTCGACCGGGCTGGCCGTCACCGGGCGGGTGATCACCAGCGCGGCGCTGATCATGGTGGCGGTGTTCCTCGGATTCGCGATGGATCCCGGGCTGGTGATCAAGCAGATGGGCGTCGGGCTGGCGGTGGCGGTCGCGCTGGACGCGACCGTGGTGCGGCTGGTGCTCGTGCCGGCGACGATGGCGCTGCTGGGACGGGCGAACTGGTGGCTGCCGGGCCCCCTCGACCGGCTGCTTCCTTCGTTCGATCCGCACGGCGCGGACGGCCCCGCGTACGCGGCCTCCCGCGAGGCCGAGGGCGGCGCGTCCGCGGAGCCGGGCGAGCGCGAGCTCGGCCGCGTCTGACCCGCGAGCCGAGCCCGGACCCGCCTGACCTGCGGCGGAGCGCGGCGCCGTCAGCCGCCGCGGGAGTCGGAAAGAGAGCGCCGGAACCCCGGTTTAGGCTGGCCGGGAAATGGCGAACGTGCGTGTGCTCGGCAGTTTCGAGGCGTGGGTGGACGGGGCCCCGGCCGATCTCGGCGGGCCCCGCCAGCGCTCGGTGCTGGCCCGGCTGGTGGTGGCGCGCGGCCGGATGGTCCCCGCCGACGGCCTGGTCGCCGATCTGTGGCCCGGCGAGGCCCCCTCCCGGGCCCCGGCGGGCCTGCAGTCGTTCGTCTCCCATCTGCGCCGGGCGCTGGAGCCGGGACGGCCGCCGCGGACCCCGGCCCGGGTGCTGGTCACGGCGCCGCCCGGGTACGCGCTGCGGCTGCCGGACGGCGCCGTGGACGCCTGGCGGTTCGACGCGCTGGTCGACGAGGCGGCCGAGCGGCTGGACGGCGACGATCCCGCCGGGGCCCGGCGGTGCGCGGAGGGCGCGCTGGGGGAGTGGCGGGGCCCGGCGTACGCCGAGTTCGCCGACCTGCCCTGGGCCGTCGCGGAGGCGGCCCGCCTGGACGAGCGCCGCCGCCTGGCCACCGAGCGCCGCGCCGAGGCGATGCTGCGGCTGGACGCGGCGGCCGAGGCCGTGCCCGACCTGGAGGCGCACGCCGCCGGGAACCCGCTGCGCGAGGAGGCGTGGCGGCTGCTCGCGCTCGCCCTCTACCGGACGGGCCGTCAGGGCGACGCGCTCGCGGCGCTGCGCCGCGCCCGCGCCACCCTGGCCGAGGAACTGGGCGTGGACCCCGGCCCGGCACTGCGCCGCCTGGAGTCCGACATCCTGGCGCAGGCGCCCGAGCTCACGGCGGGTCCCCGGGCGGCTCGGCCCCGCCTTCTCGTCATGCCCGAGCCGTCGCCCCTGCTCGCCTCCGGCGCGTCGCGCGCGCCCGCCCTCGTCCGCGAGACGGGCCCGGTCTTCGTCGGGCGGCGGGACGAGCTGGAACGGCTGACCGCCGCGGCCCGCGACGCCGCCGCCGGGACCCGGTGCGGCCTCGTCCTCGTCGCCGGGGACGCCGGAATGGGCAAGACCGCCCTGGCCGAGCGCCTCGCCGGACTCCTCACCGGCGACGGCTGGACCTGCGGGTGGGGCGGTGCCGCCGAGACCGGAAGCGCCCCCGCGGCCTGGCCCTGGGCCGAACTGCTGCGCGGGCTCGCCGCGGCCGGACCCCCGCCCGGCGACCTCGCCGGACGGCTGGCACCGCTGCTCTCCCACACCGGTCCCGCGCCGCACCACGCGCGGGGAAACGTCCACGAGGACGCCACCACCGGCCGCTTCCGGCTCCACCTCGCCGTCGGCGACTACCTCGCCGGGCTGGCCTCGCGCGCGCCGCTGCTCCTCGTCCTGGACGACCTGCACTGGGCCGACCAGGAGACCCTCGCGCTGCTGGCCGCCCTCCCGCGCCGCCTCCGCGGCCGGCCCGTGCTGCTGGTCGGCACCTACCGCCGCACCGAGTCGTCCGAACGGCTGCAGGACGCCCTGGCCGCCCTCGCCCGGCACGAGCCGCTGCGCCTGGAACTGGCCGGCCTTCCCGCCGCCGACATCGCCGCCCTGGTCCGCGCGACCTGCGCCGCCGAGGTCGGCGACGCCGAGGTCGCCGTGATCGCCGAGCGCACCGGCGGCAACCCGTTCTTCACCCGCGAGACCGCCCGGCTCCTGGACGCCGAGGGCGTGGACGCCGCCACCCGCCTGGTCCCCGCCGGCGTCGGCGACGTGCTGCGCCGCCGGATCGCGCGGCTTCCCGAGGACGCGCAGGCGGTCCTGCGGTGCGCGGCGGTCGTCGGCCGCGACGCCGACCTGGGCGTCCTCACCGACGTGTCCGGCGGCGACGAGGACGCCGTCATCGACGCCGTGGAGGCGGGCCTGGCGGCCGGGCTGGTGACCGAGCCGGGCGCGGGCCGGGTCCGGTTCGCGCACGACCTCGTCCGCGACACCCTCTACACCGGCCTGTCGGGGGCCCGCCGCGCCCGCCTGCACGGCCGCGCCGCCGCCGCGCTGGAACGCCGCCGCCCCGCCGAGATCGCCGCCATCGCCCACCACCACCTCGAACACCTGGAGGCGGGCGCCGCCGACCCCGGCAAGGCCGTCCGGTACGCGCGGGCTGCGGCGGAGGCGGCCGAGGCCCGGTTCGCGCACCGCGCCGCCGCCGACCTGTGGGGCCGCGCCGCCGACGCGCTGCGCGCCCGCGGCGACGGCGCCGTCCGCGACCGCCTGGAGCTGGAGGCCCGCGCCATCCGCTCCGGCGCGCTGGCGGGCGACGTCTTCGAGGCCCGCGCGCGCCGCGGCCGGGCGCTGGGCGCGGCCCGCTCCCTCGGCGACGCCGGCCTGCTCGCCCGCGTCATCGTCGGCTTCGACGTGCCGACGCTGTGGACCGCCCGCGAGTACGGCACCTTCGAGCAGGACGCCGTCGACGCCACCGAGGAGGCCCTGGCCGGCGTCACCGACCCCGAACTGCGGGCCAGGCTGCTCGCCAGCCTGGCCATCGAGCTGGAGGGCGAGCGGGACGGGCGCGGCGTGGCGGCGTCCGCGGAGGCGATGCGGATCGCCCGCGAACTCGGCCGCCCCGAACTGCTCGCCGTCGCGATCAACGGCCGGTACATCAACGCCTACCGCGCCGCCGAGGGGCTCACCGAGCGCCGCGCGCTGGCCGCCGAGCTGCTCGACCTGGCCACCGAGCACGGCCTGGGGCTGTACCGGGTGCTGGCCCACCTCCAGCTCCAGCAGGCCGCCATCGCCGCGGTGGACCTGGCCGCCGCCCGGCGGCACCGGGACGCCGGGACCCGGCTGGCCGAGCGGTTCGGGCTCCCGCTGCTGGGCATGATCGCCGCCTGGCTGGACGCTCTCGGCCTCGCCCTCGACGCCAGGTTCGACGAGGCCGCGCGCACCTACGCGGAGATCGCCGACGCCTGCGCCATGTCCGGCACCTGGAACATCGAGCGCGGCATAGCCCACGTCGGGGTCTTCTGCGTGCGGTTCGCCCAGGGCCGCGAGGGCGAGCTGGTGGAGGAGTCCCGGTGGCTGTGGGAGCGGTGGCGGCACGTCGGCGGCACCGCCGAGATCCACGCGCTGGCCCTCATCGCCGCGGGCCGTGCCGCCGAGGCCCGGAGGGTCGTCCAGGACGCCCCTCCGCCCCGCCACGACTACTTCTTCGACCTGACCATGTGCCTGCGGGGGCGGCGCGCGATCGCGCTGGGGCAGCGCGCGGCGGCCGCCGAGGCGTACCGGGAGCTGCTGCCGTACCAGGACCGGCTCGTCGGCGGCGCCTGCGGCGCCGTCACGCTCGGCCCGGTCGGGCAGACCCTCGGCGAACTGGCCGTCTTCCTGGACCGCCCGGCCGAGGCCGCCGCCCACTACCGCCGCGCCGCCGAGGTCGCCGAACGGGCCGGCACCGCGTACTGGACCGGCCTCGCCCACAACGCGCTGCGCAGCCTGGACGCCCCTCCCGCCGCCTGACCACCGCGAGGGGCTGCGGCCGCTGGACGATCGGCGCCCGGGGTAGGCGACAATTGACAGCGTGACGATGCTGGGAGAGACCACGGCCAAGGGCCACCGATCCGGGTTCGCCTGCTTCATCGGGCGGCCCAACGTGGGCAAGTCGACCCTGATGAACGCCCTGGTCGGCTCCAAGGTGGCGATCACCAGCAGCCGTCCGCAGACCACCCGCAGGGCGATCCGCGGCATCGTGCACCGTCCCGACGCCCAGCTCGTGGTGGTCGACACCCCCGGCCTGCACAAGCCCCGCACCCTGCTGGGGGAACGGCTGGACAGCCTGGTGCGCTCCACCCTCACCGAGGTCGACGCGATCGGCTTCTGCGTGCCCGCCGACCAGGCCGTGGGCCCCGGCGACCGGTTCATCGCGCGGGAGCTGGCGAACGTGAAGAAGACCCCGGTCGTCGCGATCGTCACCAAGACCGACCTCGTCCCGCCGGAGCGGGTCGCCGAGCAGCTGACCGCGGTGGCCGCGACGGGCGACGCCGCGGGCGTCCCGTTCGCCGACATCGTGCCCTGCTCGGCGCGGGACGGCTTCCAGGTCGGGCTGGTCGGCGACCTGCTGATCCGGCGGCTGCCCGAGGGGCCGCCGCTCTACCCCGAGGGTGACCTGACCGACGAGCCCGAGGCGGTGCTGGTCGGCGAGCTGATCCGCGAGGCCGCCCTGGAGGGCGTCCGCGACGAGCTGCCGCACTCGATCGCCGTGGTCGTGGACGAGATGGCGCCCCGCGAGGGCCGCGACGACCTCATCGACGTGTACGCGCACCTGTTCGTCGAGCGGCCGAGCCAGAAGGCCATCGTCATCGGCGGCAAGGGCGCCCGGCTGCGCGAGGTCGGCACCCAGGCCCGCCGGCAGATCGAGGCGCTGCTGGGCACCAAGGTCTTCCTCGACCTGCGGATCAAGGTCGCCAAGGACTGGCAGCGCGACCCCAAGCAGCTGCGCAGGCTCGGTTTCGACTGACGCGCGCCGTCAGTAACACTCTGAGGGGGCGACCCCTCAGACTCCCCGGCAAGAGCAGGACTGACCGTCACCCTCCACTCCGCCGGCGCTCCGCTCCGGGTGCCGGTCAGTCGGGCTTCTGCCAGGAGGAGTCGCCCGTGACGGGCCGCTGCTGCGGCTGCCCGGCCGGCGCCTCCGCCTCGCCGCCCTGCGGGGCCTCCGCGGGCTGCGCCTGCATCGGCTGCGTCGGCCACCACTGCGGGCCTTCCGGCTGCGCGAACTCCGACTGCTGCGGCCAGGCCGCGCCCGCCTCCTGGGGCGGCGTGGAGGGGTACTGCTCAGCGCCGGACCGCTCGTGGCGGGCGGCGCCGATCCGCGCGGCGACGGGACGGGCCAGGCTGAACCCGATGACCAGCAGCGACATCGCCACCGCCAGATACCAGCCGATCACCGCCGCGACCTCGTACCCGACCGACAGCTCCGTCGCCGCCAGCCGGTCCTTGAGGTCGTCCAGGCGCAGCACGAACACCCCGCAGACCAGCAGCGACAGCATGCCCGGCACGGCGCCGAGCGCGGAGACGCGCACGTCGCGTCCGATGAGGCCCCAGAACGCCATGGCGATCGCGACCGTCGCCAGCACGGGCACCGCGGCGACCACGGTGTCGGCCTCGACGCCCACGATCGAGCCCAGCTCCCGGGTGAGGGTGCGGCCGAAGATGTCGACCACGATGCGCGCCTCCGCCCAGGGCAGGAACGCCGAGACCAGCAGCAGCGAGCCCGCGAGGATCACGGCGACGTTCCAGACCGCGCCCTGGGAGGCCGGGTCGTACGGCGGCGGCGGATAGGCCGGGAACGGGTGCGGCGGGTGGCCGTCCATGGGCGGCAGGAACGCCGGCCGCGCCTCCCCGCTCCGCACGTCACCCGCACCCACGCCCTCCGCACCGGACGTGCCCGTGTCGGACGTGCCCGTGTCGGACGTGCCCGTGTCGGACGAGCCGGTGTCGGACGGGCCGGTGCCGGCCGCGTCCGGGGCGGACGGGTGCGCGGCGTCCGGGCGGGCCTCGGGCGGGCGGGGCTCGGGCGGGTCCTGGGAACGCGCGGGATCCCCGCCAAAGGCCTGGTCACCAGTCATGGACCCAGCGTAAGGGGCAGGTGCGCGCGGACGGCGCGGGGCACGGCGGGGCCGGGTGATCGGTAGGTTGGTGGGGAGCCCGTTATGGGAGGGGAGTCCCGGTGTTCCTGATCTTCGGCCTGTCGGTGTTCTTCCGCACGGTGGGCGAGGGCACGTTCCACTGCCCGCGCTGCGGCGGCGACCGGTCCTACCGGCAGCGGGTGGGGAGACGCTGGTTCACCCTCTTCTTCCTGCCCGTGGTCCCGCTCAACCAGGTGGGCGAGGTCGTCGAGTGCCGCACCTGCCGGACCCGGTTCGACGTCGGCGCCCTCCGCCAGCCGACCGCGGGGCAGATGGCCGCGGCACTGCCCGCCGGGATGCGGGCCGCCGCCGCGCTGGTGCTGCGCGCGGGCGGGGCGGGGCACCCGGCGGCGCGGGCGCGGGCGGCGGAGGCCGTCCAGGGATACGGCGAGGCCCGGTACGACGACGCGGCCGTGGAGGCCGATCTGCGGCTGGCCGAGCCGTTCCTGGAGCAGGAGGTCGCCGGCGCGGGCGCGCAGCTGGCGATGGAGGCCAAGGAGTGGTTCCTGGCGCAGGCGGCCCGGGTCGCGCTGGCCGACGGGCCCCTCAGCGACGCCGAGCGGGCCGTGCTGCACCGCGTCGCCGACCTGCTGGGGATGTCCCGGGCGCACGCCCTCGGCGTGATCGTCACCACCGAGGGCGCCGCTCGCTGAACCTTGTGAGGAAACTTGCGGGCCGCGTCCTCGCGGGGCCAGAGTGGCCGTGGCGGAACGGCCCTTGCTGAGTGGAGCCTTGCGATGGGCGAGTGGAGCGGGCGGCGGGCGGGACGGCTGGAGACCGGAACGGCGCTGGTGAGGGCGCCCGGGCCGCGGCTCGCGGACGGCATCGTCACCCATGTGGAGCGCCGCCCGGTGGACACCGGGCTGGCCGCGCGGCAGCACGGGGCGTACGTGGACGCGCTGCGCGCAGCGGGCTGGCGGGTGCGGGCGGTGGCCCCGGCCGACCGCTGCCCGGACGCGGTGTTCGTGGAGGACGCCCTGGTGGTCGCGGGCGACACGGCGGTGCTGTGCCGCTCCGGGGCGCTCGGGCGGCGCGCGGAGCTGGAGGGCGCGGAGCGGGCGGCGCTCGACCTGGGCCTGCGGCTCTCGCGGATCAAGGAGCCCGGCACCCTGGACGGCGGCGACGTGCTGCAGGTCGGCGACACCGTGTACGTGGGCCGCGGCGCGCGCACCAACGAGGAGGGCGTCTGCCAGCTGGCGCACCTCATGGGCGGGCGCCGGGTCGTGCCGGTGGCGACGGACGGGACGCTGCACCTGAAGTCGGTGATGGCGGCGCTGCCGGACGGGTCGCTGATCGGGCTGCCGCAGCATGTCGACACCTCCGTCCTGCCGTGCCTGCGGGTGGTGCCGGAGCCGTCGGGGGCGCACGTGGTGCGGCTCGGCCCCGAGCATCTGCTGATGGCGGCGTCCGCGCCGCGCACGGCCGAGCTGCTGGCGGCCGACGGGTGGCGGGTCACGGTGGTCGACATCAGCGAGTTCGAGGCGCTGGAAGGGTGCGTCACCTGCCTTTCGGTGCTGGTCCCGGGCATTCTCTGAGCGTTTCCGCGCCTCCGTCGCCGCTGCGTGACCGCACCATGCCCCGGCCAGACCAGTGAGACTTTCGTAAAGCGCTTGTAACACGACGGTCGCCAGGGAGAAATCTATTTCCGGAGACTTGTCACAGAAAACGGTGGCCCCTGGGCCGGTCTGTGAGGAGTCGATCGTTGCGGAAACCATTCTTGCGGCCATTGGCCGCGGCGCTCCTGCTGCCGGCCGCGTTCCTCACCGCATGCGGTGGAGAATCCGGTGACGAAGCGAATGGGGGAAGCGGCGGAGGCGGCGGGAACACCATCAAGGTCGGCATCCTGCACTCGCTCAGCGGCACCATGGCCATCAGCGAGGTGACGGTCAAGAACTCCGAGACGCTGGCCATCGAGGAGATCAACGCCAAGGGCGGCGTGCTGGGCAAGAAGCTGGAGCCGGTGGTGGAGGACGGCGCCTCCGACTGGCCGACCTTCGCCCAGAAGGCCCAGAAGCTCATCAGGAAGGACAAGGTCGCGACCGTCTTCGGCGGCTGGACCTCGGCCAGCCGCAAGGCGATGCTGCCGGTGTTCGAGCGCAACAAGGCGCTGCTGTGGTACCCGGTCCAGTACGAGGGACTGGAGAGTTCGCCCTACATCTTCTACACCGGCGCCACCACCAACCAGCAGATCGTGCCCGGCCTCGACTATCTCAAGGAAAAGGGCAAGAAGAAGATCTATCTGGTGGGCAGCGACTATGTCTTCCCGCGCACCGCGAACAAAATCATCAAGGCGTACGCGGCGGCCAACGGAATGCAGATCCTGGGCGAGGAGTACACCCCGCTCGGGCACACCGAATACAGCACCCTGGTCAATAAAATCAGCCAGGCCAAGCCGGACGCGGTCTTCAACACCCTCAACGGCGACAGCAACGTGGCCTTTTTCAAGCAGCTGAAGAGCGCCGGTTTCGGCGCGGACCGGCTGCCGGTCATGTCGGTGAGCATCGCCGAGGAGGAGGTCAAGGGCATCGGCGTCGACAACATCGCCGGCCAGCCGGTGGCCTGGAACTACTACCAGACCACCAAGGGCGCGGCGAACGAGAAGTTCGTCAAGGCGTTCCAGGCCAAGCACCAGGGCGCGGTGACCTCCGACCCGATGGAGGCCGGCTACAACGCGGTGCACCTGTGGGCCGAGGCGGTCAAGCGGGCCGGGACGACCGACGTCGCCGCCGTGAAGAAGGCCGCCGCGGGCCTGTCCCTGGAGCTGCCGGAGGGCAAGGTCACCATCGACGGCCCCACCCAGCACGTCTACAAGACCGCCCGGATCGGGGTGGTCCAGCCCGACGGCCTGATCAAGGAGGTGTGGAGCTCCAGGGAGCCGATCAAGCCCGACCCGTACCTGAAGTCCTACCCCTGGGCCACCGGCCTGTCCTGACGCCGACCAGAACCGGGGACGCGCAGTGCAATCGTTGCTCAACCAACTGCCGATCGGGCTCAGCATCGGCGCGGTGCTGCTGCTGATCGCGCTCGGGCTCACCTTCACCTTCGGCCAGATGGGCGTCATCAACATGGCGCACGGCGAGTTCATCATGGCCGGGGCGTACACCGCGTACATGCTGCAGGACTGGACCGGCAAGCAGGCGGTGCTGGTGGCGCTGCCGGTCGCGTTCCTGCTCGCCGGGGCGCTCGGCTGGATCCTGGAGCGGACCGCGATCCGGCACTTCTACGGCCGCCCGCTCGACACCCTCCTGCTGACCTGGGGCGTCAGCCTCGTCCTCCAGCAGGCCGCGCGGGACATCTTCGGCGCCCCCAACGTCCAGGTGGTGGCGCCGGGCTGGCTGACCGGGCGGGTGGAGGTGCTGGGCGGCAGCCTGCCGTACTCGCGGCTGTTCATCATGGCCCTGGCCATCGCCTGCGTGATCGGGGTCTGGGCGTACCTCGACCGGTCCCGGCAGGGCCGCCGGATGCGGGCGGTGATGCAGAACCGCGAGCTGGCCGCGTGCAGCGGCGTGGCCACGCCCCGCGTCGACCAGCTCACCTTCTTCATCGGCTCGGGCCTGGCCGGGGTCGCCGGGGTCGCGCTGACGCTGATCGGCCCGGTCGGACCGTCCCTCGGGACGTACTACATCGTGGACGCGTTCCTGGTGGTCGTCGCCGGCGGGCTCGGCCAGCTGCGCGGCGCGGTGATCGCCGCGGTGGCGCTGGGCATGCTGAACTCCTTCGCCGAGTTCTGGACGGACGCCAGCCTGGCCAAGGTCATCGTCTTCGCCGTGATCATCGCGTTCCTGCAGGTCCGCCCGCAGGGGATGTTCGTGCTGCGGTCGAGGGCGCTGACATGAGCGCGCCGGAGAAGGAGGCGGCGGCCGTGCGCGGGCGCGCACCCGGAGGGGCGGCCGTGCGGTCCCGGCTGCGCGGGTACGCGGTGTTCGGCCTGGTCGCCGTGCTGCTGCTGGTGGTGGCGCCGCTGGCGCTGCCCGCCTTCCGGCTGGACGAGCTGGCCAAGTACCTGTGCTTCGCGATCGCCGCCCTCGGCATCGGCCTCGCCTGGGGCCAGGGCGGCATGCTGACCCTGGGCCAGGGGGTGTTCTTCGGCCTCGGCGGCTACGCGATGGCGATGTACCTCAAGCTGCAGGACGCCGGCGGCGACCTCCCCGACTTCATGGTGTGGAGCGGCGTGGAGGAGCTGCCCGCGCTGTGGAAGCCGTTCGGCAGCCCGGTGGTGGCGGTGGCGGCGGTGATCGTCGTGCCGGTCGCGATCGCGGTCGTGCTGGGGACGCTGGTGTTCCGGCAGCGGGTGCGCGGCGCGTACTTCGCGATCCTCACCCAGGCGCTGGCGGCGGCGTTCGTGATCCTGCTGGTGGGGCAGCAGGGCCTCACCGGCGGCACCAACGGCATGACCAACTTCTACGAGTTCTTCGGCCAGGACGCCGAGGCCGAGAGCACCCAGCGGACGATGTACTTCGTCACCGCGATCGTGCTGGGCGTCCTCTACCTGGGCGCCCGGCAGCTGGTGAAGAGCCGGTTCGGGCGGCTGCTGGTGGCGGTGCGGGACGGCGAGGACCGGGTCCGGTTCCTCGGCTACAACCCGGCCACGGTCAAGACGATCACGTTCGCGATCTCGGCGGGCATGGCCGGGCTGGCCGGCGCGCTGTTCGTGCCGGTGGTCGGCATCATCTCGCCGTCCCTGCTGGGCGTGGTCCCGTCGCTGGAACTGGTGGTGGCGGTCGCGGTCGGCGGCCGGTACGCGCTGGCCGGGGCGATCCTCGGCGCCGTGGTCATGAACTACGCCAAGACCTCGTTCAGCGAGGAGTGGGCGGGCGGCTGGCTCTACCTGCAGGGCGCGCTGTTCATCCTGGTCATGACGCTGGCGCCGAAGGGCGCGGTGGGGGTGTGGGAGCAGGTCCGCGACGCCGTGGCCCGGCGCCGCGCCGTCCCCGACCCGGCCGCGGCGGCGCCGAAGGTGAAGGAGGAGGTCCCGGCATGAGTGACGACGGGGCGCTGCTGGAGATCCGGGGGCTGGAGGTCGTGTTCGACGGATTCCGGGCCATCGACGGCGTCGACCTGACCGTCCGGCAGGGTGAGCTGCGGTTCCTGATCGGCCCGAACGGCGCCGGGAAGACCACGCTGATCGACGTGATCACGGGACTGACCCGTCCGGCCGCGGGCTCGGTGCGGTTCGCCGGGACGGAGCTGACCGGGCGCAAGGAGCACCGGATCGTGCGGCTGGGCATCGGCCGCACGTTCCAGACCTCGGTGGTGTTCGAGGAGCTGACCGTGGTCGAGAACCTCGACCTGGCCGCCGGGTTCCGCCGCCCGCTCCCGACCCTGCTGCGGCAGCGGCGCGGGGTGTCCGGGACGGTCGCCGAGGCGCTCGACACCATCGGCCTGGGCGACCTGGGCGACCGGCCCGCCGGGGTGCTCTCGCACGGCCAGCGGCAGTGGCTGGAGATCGGCATGCTGATCGCGCAGCGGCCCCGGCTGCTGCTGCTCGACGAACCGGTGGCCGGGATGAGCCAGGACGAGCGGGAGCGCACCGGCGAGCTGCTCACCCAGATCGCCAGGGACCACACGGTGGTCGTGGTGGAGCACGACATGGAGTTCCTGCGCCGGTACGCGTCGCAGGTCACCGTCCTGCACGAGGGCCGCGTGCTGGTGGAGGGCGACGTGGCCGCCGTCCAGGCCGACCCTCGCGTCCAGGAGGTCTACCTGGGCCGTTCGAGGGAGGAGGCGGCGTGAGCGAGCGGACGGCGAAGGACGGGCCGCTGCTGCGGGTGTCGGGGGTCGAGGCGGCGTACGGGCGGGCCCGGGTGCTGTTCGGCGTGGACGTCGAGGTCGCGGCCGGGACGCTGATGTGCGTGATGGGCCGCAACGGCGTCGGCAAGACCACCCTGCTGAACGCGATCATGGGCGTGCTGCCGCCGTCCGCCGGGACGGTGGAGTTCGACGGCGAGGACGTGACCAGGCTGCCCACCTACGAGCGGGTGCGCCGCGGCATGGGGTACGTCCCGCAGGGGCACGAGACGTTCCCGCAGCTCACCGTGGCGGAGAACCTGCGGGTCACGCTGGAGGCGTCCCGGCATCGCGACAAGGGCGCGATCGAGGAGGCGCTGGAGGTCTTCCCCCGGCTCAAGGAGCTGCTGGGGCGGCGGGCCGGGTTCCTGTCGGGCGGCCAGCAGCAGCAGCTCGCGATCGCGCGGGCGCTGGTCACGCGGCCCCGGATGCTGATCCTGGACGAGCCGACCGAGGGCATCCAGCCCTCGATCGTGGCCGAGATCGAGGCGGCCGTGGAGCGCCTGCACCGGGAGAAGGGGCTGGCGGTGCTGCTGGTGGAGCAGTACCTGGAGCTGGCGCTGCGGCTGGCCGACGGGTTCGTGATCATCGAGGGCGGGGTGGTGCGGCACTCCGGCACCGCCGAGGACCTGCACGACGACCGGGTGAAGAGCATGCTCGCCGTCTGAACGGGCGGTGAAGGAAGTGTGGGCCCCGTCTCAAATGGCGGGCCTGGTTTCCGCAACACGGCCGTCATCTGTTAGCTTGGCGGGCGTGTTGCGTGAGCTGCTCCTCCTTAGCGGCCGCAGCGGGGGCCTGTAACCGGCTGGCTCCCCCGTTGCGGGAGTTCGTCGTGGACGTCGGCCGCTGGATCCGAGCAGAGGAAACCCCTTCCCGATGTATCCGCAACAGAACCCTTCGGGCATGCCCTTCGAGCGCTACCGCCCGTTCGCCCCGATCGCCCTGACCGACCGCACCTGGCCGAACGCGGTGATCACCGAGGCGCCGCGATGGTGCGCGGTGGACCTGCGGGACGGCAACCAGGCGCTGATCGACCCGATGGACGCGCACCGCAAGCTGAAGATGTTCGAGCTGCTGGTGCGGATGGGCTACAAGGAGATCGAGGTCGGGTTCCCGGCCGCGAGCCAGACCGACTTCGACTTCGTCCGGCAGATCATCGAGGACGGCCTGATCCCCGACGACGTGGTGATCCAGGTGCTGACCCAGGCGCGGCCGGAGCTGATCGAGCGCACCTTCGAGTCGGTGCGCGGCGCCAAGCAGGCGATCGTCCACCTCTACAACTCCACCAGCACGCTGCAGCGCCGCGTGGTGTTCGGGCAGGACCGCGACGGCATCACCGCGATCGCGGTGGAGGGCGCCAAGCTGTGCGCCAAGCTGGCCGAGGACATGGGCGACACCGAGATCTTCTTCCAGTACTCGCCGGAGTCGTTCACCGGCACCGAGCTGGAGTACGCGGTCGAGGTCTGCAACGCCGTCAACGACGTGTGGAGGCCGACGCCCGACCGGAAGGTCATCGTCAACCTGCCGGCCACCGTGGAGATGGCCACGCCCAACGTCTACGCCGACCAGATCGAGTGGATGAACCGCAACCTGGCCTACCGGGACTCGGTGATCCTCTCGCTGCACCCGCACAACGACCGGGGCACCGCCGTGGCCGCGGCCGAGCTGGGCTACATGGCCGGGGCCGACCGGATCGAGGGCTGCCTGTTCGGCAACGGCGAGCGCACCGGCAACGTGTGCCTGGTCACGCTGGGGCTGAACCTGTTCACCCAGGGCGTGGACCCGCAGATCGACTTCTCCGACATCGACGAGATCCGCCGCACCGTCGAGTACTGCAACCAGCTGCCGGTGCACGAGCGGCACCCCTACGGCGGCGACCTGGTCTACACCGCCTTCTCCGGCTCCCACCAGGACGCGATCAACAAGGGCTTCGACCACCTCCGGCTGGACGCCGAGGCGGCCGGGGTGCCGGTGGACGGCTTCCGCTGGGAGGTCCCGTACCTGCCGATCGACCCCAAGGACGTCGGCCGCACCTACGAGGCGGTCATCCGGGTCAACAGCCAGTCCGGCAAGGGCGGCGTCGCGTACGTGATGAAGACCGAGCACTCCCTGGAGCTGCCGCGGCGGCTGCAGATCGAGTTCTCGCGGGTGGTGCAGGCGCACACCGACTCCGAGGGCGGCGAGGTCACCCCGGAGCGGATGTGGGAGATCTTCCAGGGCGAGTTCCTGGCCAACGGCCCCCGGGTGGGGCTGCTGGCGCACCGCACGACCTCGCGGGTGGACGAGAAGGACGTGCTCGGCTGCGACATCCGGGTCGACGGGGAGATCCGTGAGATCGAGGGCGTGGGCAACGGCCCGGTGTCGGCGTTCGAGGCGGCGCTGGCCACGGTCGGCGTGCACGTACGGGTGCTCGACTACACCGAGCACGCGCTGAGCGCCGGCGGCGACGCCCGCGCGGCCGCGTACGTGGAGTGCGACGTGGACGGCACCTCGGTGTGGGGCGTGGGCATCGACGGCAACATCGTCACCGCCTCGCTGAAGGCCATCCTGTCGGCGGTCAACCGCGTGGCCCGCGCCCGCGCCTGACCCCTCGGCCCCGCACTCTCCTCAGTCCATTGCAGGGCCCTCAGCACCTCGCAGGGCCGCCCGGCCGCCGTGCGCGGCCGGGCCCGCCCCGGGCGCGCGAGCCATGGCCACGAGCCGCGGGCGCCGCGAGCCCCAGAGTTTCCGCCCGTGCCCGCGCGGGGGCGCGGGCGGAATCGACCCGGTCACGCCGTTGTGATCCACGCGTGTGATCGATGCCCCGGGCCCCGGCCGTGACGATCTCACGGCCGGGGCCCGTCGCCTTCCCTGGCCCGTCTCCCGCCTCTCAGCGGCCCTGGCCGAGGACGTGATGGACCAGTTCCCGGAGCGGCCCGTTCAGCTGGGCCTCACCCACGGTGGCCGTGTCGCCGTCGATGTCGATCTCGTACAGGAACTGGTCCGGCCTCCGGCCGGGCGGCGGCACCGACGCCAGATCCACCCGGTCGACCAGCCGGGTCAGCATGGGATCGGTGGCGCTGTCGGACTGCCCGCGCTGCTCGATCCCCGCGAACCCCCCGCTGCGGACCACTGTCACCTTCACCGTCTCTCCCGCTCGCCTCCGCGCCGCCCCCCGCGCGGCTCCTCGTCTCGTCGCCGCGGCGCGCCCGCGCTCCGGCCGCCCGCTCCACCGGCGTCCGGATCGCCGGACGGGGACGGCCCCGCAAGGCCGTCCCCGTCGCGCCGCCTTTCATCGCACCGCCGGGGGGACGGCGCGTGGCCGCGCCCCCCGCACAGGGCCGCTCGTCGGAGCGCCTCCTGCCACGGCGTTTTTCATACGGAGACGCCTACCCCCGTCCATGCCTCTCGTACCGCACCGGTTTCGGCGGCTTCGGCGCCGTAGAGCCGGGTGGCGCTGTCGAGCGTCGCGGCGGCGAACCCGGCGAAGTCGACGGTCGCCGAGAGCTGCCCGCCGGTGAGCGTGTCGTACCAGATCCGCCCCGCCTTCTCCCACGCGTGGCCGCCGATGGCGACGGAGGCCAGGTAGAAGGCGCGGTTGGGGATGCCGGAGTTGATGTGGACGCCGCCGTTGTCGCCGCGGGTGGGGTTGTAGTCGTCCATGTGGCCGGGCTGCGGGTCCTTGCCCAGCCGCGGGTCGTCGTAGGCGGTGCCGGGCTCCTTCATGGAGCGCAGGGCCACGCCGTTGACGCCCTCGGCGAGCAGGCCCTGCCCGATGAGCCAGTCGGCCTGGTCGGCGGTGTGGCCGAGATGCCACTGCTTGACGAGGGAGCCGAACACGTCGGAGACCGACTCGTTCAGCGCGCCCGGCTGGTTTCGGTACTCGAGGTTGGCGGTGTACTGGGTGACGCCGTGCACCAGCTCGTGGCCGGTGACGTCGAGCGGACCGGTGAACGCGCGGAACAGCGTCCCGTCGCCGTCGCCGTAGACCATCTGCTCGCCGTCCCAGAAGGCGTTGTCGTAGTCGCGGCCGTAGTGGACGGTGGAGACCAGCGCGAGCCCCGCGCCGTCGATGGAGTTGCGCCGGTAGGCGGCCTCGAAGAAGTCGAAGGTGACGCCCAGCCAGTCGTAGGCCTGGTCGACGATCTCGTCGCCCGTGGCGGGGTCGCCCTCGCCGCGGGCCTTGGCTCCGGGGAGCGTCTCCTCGTTCTTGGCGTCGTGGATCGTCCGGTTCGGGACGAAGTCCTCGGTGGGATCGGGGGCCCCGGCGGGGAACGCGAGACGGGCCTCGCGCTGCGCCGAGCTGAGAGCCAGGGAGCGGCGTGCGGAGTCGCGGAGCGCCGGATCATCGGCGGCTTCGGCGACCCGTTCCAGCATATGCGGGGGCACGATGGTGCATCTCATGGCACAACGCTGCCAGCTCGATGTGATTCGAGCCACAGGTTTCGGGCAACTCTCACGGCCTAATCCGGTCACGGAACGTGATGGAAGGCTGGCGTTCGGGTGCGGCCCGGGGCCGCCGTTCGCGGCGCGCGGGCAGGTTCGGGACAGCGGGCGGGGTGCGGGACAATGGTCCCGTGACCCTCTACCGCGATGAAGGCATCGTCCTGCGCACCCAGAAACTGGGCGAGGCCGACCGCATCGTCACGGTCCTCACCCGGCGCACCGGGCGGATCCGCGCGGCGGCCAAGGGCGTGCGCAAGACCAAGTCGCGGTTCGGGGCGCGGCTGGAGCCGTTCACCCACGTCGACCTGCAGCTGTACGAGCGGCGCTCGCTCGACCTCATCACCCAGGCCGAGACGCTGCGGCCGTACGGGGAGCGGCTGGTCACCGACTACCCCCGCTACACCGCCGGGACGGCGATGCTGGAGACCGCCGAGAAGCTCACCGCCGAGGAGGGCGAGCCGGCGCTGCGCCAGTTCCTGCTGCTGGTGGGCGGGCTGCGGACGCTGGCCGAGCGCGGCCACGACCCCCGTCTGGTGCTGGACGCCTTCCTGCTGCGGTCGCTGTCGGTGGCGGGCTGGGCGCCGGCCATCGACGAGTGCTGCGGGTGCGGCGACCGCGGCGGGCTGCGCGGGTTCGCGATCGCCGCGGGCGGCGCGGTCTGCGCGCGCTGCCGCCGGCCCGGCGCGGCCACTCCGGCGCCGCCGACGTTCGCGCTGATGCTGGCGCTGCTGCGGGGCGACTGGGAGTACGCCGACGGGAGTGAGCCGCGCCACCGGGTAGAGTGCAGCGGCCTCGTGGCGGCCTACCTGCAGTGGCATCTGGAGCACGGCATCCGGTCCCTGCGGCATGTGGAGCCCGAGGACGGCCCGTCCCGTCCAACCGGCATGGACTTCACGACCAGCGACACAGGCGGCGACCCCGGCCGCGACACCCCCGACACCACCGACAGGGAGCGAGTTTGAGAAGGGCCGTTCAGCCCCCGGAACCGCACAGGACCGGGGCCCGCCCGCCCGCGATCCCCGCCGACCTGGTGCCCCGGCACGTCGCCATCGTCATGGACGGCAACGGGCGCTGGGCCAAGGAGCGCGGGCTGCCCCGCACCGAGGGCCACAGGATGGGGGAGGACTCCCTCTTCGACGTGATCATGGGCGCGATCGAGCTCGGCGTGCCGTACCTGTCGGCCTACGCCTTCTCCACCGAGAACTGGAAGCGCTCGCCCGACGAGGTCCGCTTCCTCATGGGCTTCAACCGCGAGGTGATCCGGCGCCGCCGCGACCAGCTCCACGCGATGGGCGTCCGGGTGCGCTGGGCGGGCCGCCGGCCCCGGCTGTGGCGCAGCGTGATCTCCGAGCTGGAGACGGCCGAGGAGATGACCCGCGACAACGACGTGCTGACCCTGCAGTTCTGCGTGAACTACGGCGGCCGGGCCGAGATCGCCGACGCGGCGGCCGCCATCGCCCGGGACGTGCGGGACGGGAAGCTCAACCCCGACAAGATCAACGAGAAGGTGTTCGCCCGCTACCTGGACGAGCCGTCCATCCCGGACGTGGACCTGTTCCTGCGCTCGTCGGGGGAGCAGCGCACCTCCAACTTCCTGATCTGGCAGTCGGCGTACGCGGAGATGGTCTTCCTCGACACGCTCTGGCCCGACTTCGACCGGCGCCACCTGTGGCACGCCTGCGAGTTGTACGCGTCCCGCGACCGCCGCTACGGCGGCGCCATCCCCAACCAGGTCCCGGCCACCTGACGGTGTGTGGTCTGGGGAAGGCCCCAGACCACACCCGCCCCTCAGCGTCCAGGCCGGTGATCGGGTGATCCGATGATTAAGCGAGCGCGGCGTCGAGGGTGATCTTGGTGCCGGTGAGGGCCTTGCTGACCGGGCAGTTCTCCTTGGCGTTCTGCGCGGCCTTCTCGAAGTCGGCCGCCGACAGCCCGGGGACGCTCGCCCGCACGGTCAGGTGGATCCCGGTGATGCCCTCGCCGGGCTGGAAGGTGACCTCCGCCTTGGTGTCGACCTTCTCGGGCGGGGTGCCGGCCCCGGCCAGCCCGTGCGAGAGGGCCATCGAGTAGCAGGTGGAGTGGGCGGCCGCGATGAGCTCCTCGGGGCTGGTGCGGCCGTCCGGCTCCTCGGCGCGCGACGGCCAGGTCACCTCGAAGGAGCCGACCTTGGACGAGTCGAGCGAGACCTTGCCCTGGCCGCCCATCAGCGGCCCTTCCCAGTGCGCGTTCGCGGTTCGTGTCGTAGCCATGTGCCGATTCTTGCGCATGGGCCCGTCGCGCGATCCGGAGGGGCGAGGACTTGGAACGCATCAGAAACGCCCCGCCCTGGCTGGGCGGGGCGTTTCCGAGGGGTGGGAGGGGGATGGCTCGTCCGCACATTTATGTCATGTCCGAAGAGATTGCGCACTTGTGGCAAGTTCACAAAGATTCGGGCGATGTACGGCGAGTCCTCGCGTCGTCCCAGGTCGCGCGGGTGTGGCGCAGCTCACCACCGTGAACGGCGCGCGGCGATTCAGAGAAAAGAGCGCCGGCCGGGAACTCTCCCGTGCCGGCGTGGGGTCAGGAGCCGGCCTTGGCGCAGTCGGCGCAGGTGCCGAAGACCTCGACGGTGTGCGTGATGTCCACGAAACCGTGCTCGGCGGCGATCGCGTCGGCCCACTTCTCCACGGCGGGCCCGCCGACCTCGACGGTGCGCCCGCACGCCCGGCACACCAGGTGGTGGTGGTGCTCCTCGGTGCGGCAGGCGCGGTAGACCGCCTCGCCGTCGTCGGTGCGCAGCACGTCGACCTCGCCGGAGTCGCTGAGCGCCTGCAGCGCCCGGTAGACCGTGGTGAGGCCGATCTTGGAGCCGTCCGCCCGCAGGTCGGCGTAGATGTCCTGGGCGCTGCGGAAGCCCTCGCATCCGGCCAGCGCCTGCCGTACCGCGTTGCGGCGGGTCGTCGTCATCCCCGTAGTACCTCCGCCTCGGCGTCCACACCTGCCCGGGCCGCGGCCGTCACCGTGCGCCTGCGTCGCGTCACCGCGCCCCCGATCACCGCGACCATGAACACCGCCAGGGCCAGCAGCACGATCGAGGGTCCCGGTGGGAGATCGTACTGGAACGACCCCGCGAGCCCCGACACCGCCGACAGTACACCGACGGCCATCGCCAGCAGCATCGTGGCGCGGAAGCCCCGCGTCAGCTGCTGCGCCGCCGCCACCGGGACGATCATCAGGGCGCTGACCAGCAGCAGCCCGATCGCGCGCATCGCGATCACCACGGTGACCGCGGCGGTCGCCGCGATCAGGATGCTCAGGAAGCGGGTGGGCAGGCCCGACGCCCGCGCCACCTCCTCGTCCTGGCACAGCAGGAACAGCTCGCGCCCGAAGAGGGCCACGATCGCCAGCACCGCCACCGCCAGCGCCGCGACCACGTACAGGTCCGAGACCGACACGCTGCTGATCGACCCGAACAGGTAGGACTGCAGGTTCGCGCCTCCGCCCTCGGCGTTGGTGAGGATCACCCCGCCCGCCAGCCCGCCGTAGAACAGCAGCGCCAGCGCCACGTCCGCGCCGCTGCGGCTGCGTTCGCGCAGCACCTCGATGGCGACCGCGCCGAGCACCGACACCACCAGCGCGCCCATGACCGGGGAGGTCCCGGTCAGCAGCCCCAGGCCGATCCCGGTCAGCGCGATGTGCCCGATCCCGTCGCCGAGCAGCGACAGCCTGCGCTGCACGATGAACGTCCCGACCGCGGGCGCGGTCAGCCCGATGAGCACCGCCATGACCAGCGCGATGCGCATGAAGTCGTACTCGAGCATCTCGAAGATCACGCTGTGCCCCCCGTTCGCCTCCGGGGCGCCTTACGGCGGCGCCTTCCCTCCTCGCTCGTTCCTCGCTCGTCAGTCCAGGCGCCGCCGCGCCCCTCCGGCTCTCTCATCACGCGGTGCCCCCCCGTTCGCCTCACGCCGCGCTCTCCCTGCTCTCGCGGGTGGCGGCCAGGGACGGGGCGGGCGCGGTGCGGCGGGTCTCGTCCGCGACGCGGCCGTGCTCCAGCACGACGGTGCGGGTGATCAGCGGCTCCAGCGGGCCGAGCTCGTGCGCCACCAGCACGACGGTGCGGCCCTCCTCGGCGAGCCCGCGCAGCGTGCCGGCCAGGGCGGCCTGGCTGGCCGCGTCGACGCCGGCGGTCGGCTCGTCCATCACGAAGACCTCGGGCTCGCCCGCCAGGGCGCGCGCGATGAGCACGCGCTGCTGCTGGCCGCCCGACAGCAGGTGCGCCGAGTCGCGGGCCCGGCCGGCCAGCCCCACCGCATCGAGGGCGCGCTCCACCGCGGCCCGGTCGGCGGCCGAGGACGGCCGCCAGCGCGACTGCCGCGCCACCCGGCCCGACGCCACGACCTCCCGCACCGTCGCGGGCACCCCGCCGCCCATCGGCAGCCGCTGCGGGACGTACCCGACCCGCTTCCAGTCACGGAACCGGGCGGCCGGGCGGCCGAAGATCTCGGTTCGTCCGGCGGCCAGCGGACGCAGCCCCAGCAGCGCCTTGACCAGGGTGGACTTCCCCGCCCCGTTGGGACCGAGCACGGCCAGCAGGTCGCCCGGCTCGACGACCAGGTCGACGCCGCGCAGCACCTCGCGGCCGTCGAGGCGGACATGCCCGCCGCTCATCGCGAACGGCGGGCCGGACGGGTGCGGGGAAGTCGGTTTCATGAGCATCCAAGTGCGGGTTTCAGCGTTTCCAGGTTCTTGCGCATGATCGAAAGGTAGTCCTCGGAGGAGCCCTCCCGGACGCCTTCGACCGGGTCGAGCACCGCGGTCCGCACCCCGGCCGAACGGGCCAGCGACTCGGCGACCCTGGGGCTGACCAGCGTCTCGGTGAAGACCGTGGTGGCGCCGGCGTCCTTGACCTCGTGCGTCAGCTCGGCCAGCCGCTTGGGCGAGGGCTCGCTGGAGGGGTCCACGCCGGCGATGGAGACCTGCTTGAGGCCGTACCGGTCGGCGAGGTAGCCGAACGCGGCGTGCGCGGTGACGATCGTCTTCTGCTTGCAGGACGTCAGGCCGGCCTTGTACGCCTGGTCGAGCGCGTTGAGCTCGGCGGCCAGCGCGGCGGCGCGGGACTTGTAACCGGAGGCGTGCGCGGAGTCGGCGGCGGCGAGCCGCTCACCGAACGCGGTGGCGATGGTGGCCATCCGGCTGGGGTCGAGCCAGACGTGCGGGTCCTGGGCGGCGTCGGCCTGCTTCTCCTGGCCGTGCCCTTCCTCGCCCTCGTGCTCGTGGCCGTGGTCGTGCCCGTGTCCGTCGTCGCCGGTCGGCGCCGGGATCGTCTTGACGACGCTCGCCACGTCCAACGCCTTGTCGTTCGCGTGCTTGCGCACGGCGTCGTCCATCGCGGGCTGCACGCCCTTGACGTAGATCGCGTAGTCGGCCTTGCCGACGTCGGCGATCTGCCGGGCGGTGAGCTCCAGGTCGTGCGGCTCGGCGCCCGGCTTGGTCAGCGTCCGGACCTCGGCGTCCGGCCCTCCGACCTTCCCGGCCAGCCAGGCGACCGGGTAGAAGGAGGCGACGATCTCGGTCGTGCCGGACCTGCCGGCTCCTGCGCCGCCGCCCCCTCCGCACGCGGCGAGGCCGGTCAGGCCGGCGACGGCCAGCACGGCGATCGGGAGGGTGCGAAAGGGCCTGCGAGAGATGAACACACCCCAAGTGTGGACGAAGATGAAAACGGTTGTCAAAACCGACGTTTCGCCGCGGTCTCCGTCACCACAGGTGCCCCACGGCGAACACCGCCAGCACCACCAACGCCGCCAGGCGCAGGATTCGTCCCGGAAGGTCCAGCGAGGGCCAGTTGAGGTAGGCGAACCAGGCCAGCACCACCAGCAGCACCAGCAGCCCGGAGGCGCCGACCCAGCCCGAACCCGCCATGCCGATCACCAGCAGCCCGAAGACCACGGCCAGCAGCACCCAGCGCGGCGTCCGGCTCAGCAGCACCAGCGGCGCCGCGCTCCGGGCCTCGATCGCGGTGCGCAGCCCGCTCGATCCGTCCGGTGCCGATCCGCCTCGTGCGTTCCGTGGGTTCACGTGCCCCAACGTACGCCGGGGGACGGCGTGCGGGCGCCCGGTGCCAGGATGGATACGTGATTGCGATTACCCGGTACCGCGTGCCGGACCCCGAGGCCGGCGGATTCGCCGAGCGGATGACCGCCGTGCTCGACCGGCTCGCGGCCAGCCCCGGCTACCGTTCGGGACGGCTGGCCCGCACCGTCGACGACCCCTCGCTGTGGGCGCTGGTCACCGAGTGGGACGGCGCCGGCCACTACCGCCGCGCGCTGGGCGCCTACGAGGTGCGGCTGGAGTTCATGCCGCTCGCCGCGCTGGCGCTGGACGAACCGGGCGCCTACGAGATCCTGGCGACCCGCACCGCCCCCGGGAACACGCCTGGTCAACAGCCGTACAAGAACCCCTGACGCGCGGTTTCGGGTGGCCCGCCGACGGTGATCAACGCCGCGTCATGATCACGGTCGCGGGGAGTTGTGATGCGTCATGTGCCCGTACTCGGCGGACTGCTCGGGGTGGTCGCGCTCTCACCCCTCGTCTCCGGCGCCGGCGCGCCCGCCGCGTGGTCCGCGGGCGACCCGGCCGCCGCGCTGAGGGTCGCCGCGGAGGACACCGCGGAACCCGGCCGGACCGGTGCTCGGATCGGTGATCGGGCCGGTGACCGGGCCGGTGCGCGGCACCGGCACGGGCGCGCGGCGGTGCGCGTGGCGGCCTACCGGGGCGTGCGGATCCCCGTCCCCGAGGGCTGGGAGGTGCACGACCTCGACCGCGACCCCACCCGCTGCGTCCGGTTCGACCGGCGCGCGATCTACCTCGGCCGCCAGGGCGACCGGCCCGACTGCCCGTCCAGGGTGATCGGCGGCGAGGACGCCCTGCACGTGGAGCCGCTCGGGCCGCCGCCGCGGGTGCGCGGCCCCGAGCCCTCGCCGAGCCGGGACGGCGCCCGCCGGACGGGCCGTCCGGACAGGTCGGCCGCGCTCGCCCGGTACACGGTGGCGCCCTCGGTGGACCACAGGGTGCGGGTGCCGCTCCGGGAGGCCGGAGTCGTGATCAGCGGCATGTACGGGAAGGACCCCTCGCAGGTCCAGCGGGTCATCCGGTCCGCGACGATCGCCCCGGCCCGTCCGGCGCGCGGCGACGACCGGGACGAGGACGAGGACGACCGCGACGACCGCGACAAGTACCACTACGACCGCGACTACCGGCCCAAGCACAAGCACCCCAAGCACCCGTCCGGCCTGCCCTTCTTCGACCTGGGGCCCTTCGGCGGCGACGACGAGCCCAGGAGCACGGCCCCGCCGAAGCCGAAGCCCAAGGCGGAACCGAAGCCGAAGCCCAAGGCGAAACCGAAATCGAAACCCAAGGCGAAGCCGAAGAAGAACCCGCCCTCCGGCCGGCAGCAGAACTGGACGGTCGGCAAGGGCTTCGACACCTGCACGGCCCCGTCCCTGGCGTCCATGCGCGCCTGGCGCGGCGCGTTCAAGGTCAGCAACATCTACATCGGCGGCGCCGCGCGCGGATGCGCCCAGCCCAGGCTGAACCGCGCATGGGTGAAGTCGGTCCGCAGCATGGGCTACCGGCTCGTCCCCACCTACGTCGGCCTCCAGGCGCCCTGCGGCAGGTACCGCACGAGGTTCACGGCCGGGAACGCCGCGGCGGAGGGCAGGAGGGCCGCCACGGACGCCGTCCGCGAGGCCAAGGCCCTGGGCATCCCGCACAGCAAGCCGATCTACTTCGACATGGAGGCCTACCGGCAGGACGACGCCTCGTGCCGCGAGGCCGTCCTGACGTTCCTGCACCACTGGACCAAGCAGATGAAGGTCCACCGCTACGTGCCCGGGGTCTACGGCAGCGTGGGCTCGGTCGTGCGCGACCTCGTCCTGTCCAAGGGGTTCACCCGGCCGAGCGCGCTCTGGTTCGCGCACTGGGACGGGATCCCGCGGCTGTACGGCCATCCCCACATCCCGGACGCGATGTGGCATCCGCACCGCCGCATCAAGCAGTACCGGGGCGGCCACAAGGAGACCCACGGCGGTGTCACGATCAACATCGACAGCAACCATGTGGACGGACGGGTCTACTGAGACCGTCCGGACGCATGTGGCCCGAACCGGGTTTCGCCGGTCTTCCTGGGCTTTCGCGTACTTTTGTGTGGCGTACGGCCGGTGGCGCACGTGCTCTAAGCTGGGGGTCGCTCGCGGGGCGCCGGGGATGTCGCGCTCCGCCGCAGCGGTACGACACCCGGGGATCACACTCACCGCGGCCCGCCGGCCGTCCGTTCGCCGGCGGCGGGGCGCAGTACGGATAAATCCCGCCGACCGCCAGTTGGATGGAGAATGCTGATGGCACGCCGTTCCGACGTGTTGGACACGATCGTCAACCTTGCCAAGCGCCGGGGCCTGGTCTACCCGTCGAGCGAGATCTACGGCGGGCTGCGCGCCTCCTGGGACTACGGCCCCTTGGGCGTGGAGCTGAAGAACAACGTCAAACGCCAGTGGTGGAAGACCATGGTGCAGGGCCGGGAGGACGTCGTCGGCCTCGACTCGTGCGTCATCCTGGCGCGCGAGGTGTGGGAGGCCAGCGGGCACGTCCAGGCGTTCGTCGACCCGCTGACCGAGTGCCAGTCCTGCCACAAGCGGTTCCGGGCCGACCACCTGGAGGAGGCGTACGAGGAGAAGCACGGCAAGCCCCCGGCGGGCGGCCTGGCCGACCTCGGCTGCCCCAACTGCGGGGTGAAGGGCTCCTTCACCGAGCCGCGGATGTTCAACGGCCTGCTCAAGACCTACCTGGGCCCGGTCGAGGACGAGTCCGGCCTGGCGTACCTGCGGCCGGAGACCGCGCAGGGCATCTTCATCAACTACCTCAACGTGCAGCAGTCGGCGCGGCGCAAGGTGCCGTTCGGCATCGGCCAGGTCGGCAAGTCGTTCCGGAACGAGATCACGCCGGGCAACTTCATCTTCCGCACCCGCGAGTTCGAGCAGATGGAGATGGAGTTCTTCGTCCGGCCGGGCTCGGACGAGGAGTGGCACCAGTACTGGATCGACGAGCGCATGCGCTGGTACACCGACCTGGGCATCCGCAAGGAGAACCTGCGCGTGTTCGAGCACCCGCAGGAGAAGCTGTCGCACTACTCCAAGCGGACCGTCGACATCGAGTACCGGTTCGACTTCGCGGGCGGCGAGTGGGGCGAGCTGGAGGGCGTCGCCAACCGCACCGACTACGACCTCACCACGCACGCCAAGGCGTCGGGCGCCGACCTGTCGTTCTTCGACCAGGAGGCGGGGGAGCGGTTCGTCCCCTACGTGATCGAGCCGGCGGCGGGCGTCGACCGTGCCACGCTGACGTTCATGATGGACGCCTACGCCGAGGACGAGGCGCCCAACGCCAAGGGCAAGATGGAGAAGCGCACGGTGATGCGGCTCGACCGGCGGCTGGCGCCGATCAAGGTGGCGGTGCTGCCGCTGTCGCGCAACGCCGACCTGTCGCCGAAGGCCCGCGACCTGGCGGCCCGGCTGCGCCGCAACTGGAACGTCGAGTTCGACGACGCGGGCGCGATCGGCCGCCGCTACCGCCGCCAGGACGAGGTCGGCACCCCGTTCTGCGTCACTGTGGACTTCGACACGCTGGAGGACGACGCGGTGACCGTGCGGGAGCGCGACACGATGAGCCAGGAGCGCATCGCGATCGGGCAGGTGGAGGCCTTCCTCGCCGCCCAGCTGCTGGGCTGCTGACGCCTCTCGCGGTTCACTGGAGCGCGTCCGGAGACGGGTTCGCCGAGGGCCGTCCCTCCCCCGAACGGGGGCGGGGCGGCCCTCGCGCGTTTGGAGATAACCGATCCGTCGGATAGTCTCGTAGTGGATTGTTCTGATATGGACGGATGAGAGGGCGGAGTGTGCAGGTGCGAAGCCGGGCGGTTCTGCCGCTGCTGGCGTTCGTCCTGTGCCTGTTCGGACTGATCTACGAGCCCGGCGCCCCCGCCCTCCGCGCCGACGGCGCCAGCGCCGCGGCCGCCCTCGCCGGTCCGGTCGTCCCGGACGCCGCGCCGCACGCGCCGGCGCACGAGACCGGCGGCGACCCGGCGTTCCTGGCCAACCACGCCCAGGCCGCCGCGGCCGGCGACCACCCGGCCTCCCACCTGGCGCTCCCGCCCCGGTCGGCCGCGCCGTACGCGCCCCGCGGCCCTCTCACGCCGCGCGCCTCCGACCCGCCGCCCTCCGCGGATCCGCACGCCGAGACGGGGCGTGCCCGCGCACCTCCGGCCTCCGCAGGTTCCTGACGTCCTGTCGTCCCGGTGGCCCTTTTCGGCCGCCGGTCGCCGCCTGCGGCCCGCCGTGCCCGCCGTCCCCGCCACGGGACCGCGCGCCCCGGCCCCCCGCCGCGCGGTGCTCCTGCTGGAGGTTCTCTCATTCACATCGCCGAAGCCCTCATCGCTCTTGGCGGAGCGTTCGTCGTCGCCGGGCTCCTGGCCCGTGCCGGCGTGCGGATCGGCCTGCCGACCATCCCCCTGTTCATGCTCGCCGGCATCCTCTTCGGGCCGCACACCCCCGGCCTCGCCCTCTTCGAAGATCCCGCCGACCTCAAGCTGTTGTCCGCCCTCGGCCTGGTGTTCCTGCTCTTCTACCTGGGGCTGGAGTTCCACCTCGACGACCTGGTCTCCGGTGGCGGCCGGCTGCTCACGGCCGGGGGGCTCTACCTCCTGCTCAACGTCGGCGGCGGCCTGGCCTTCGGGTTCCTGCTCGGCTGGGGCGGCCGCGAGGCGTTCGTGCTGGCCGGGGTCATCGGGATCTCCTCCTCGGCCATCGTCACCAAAGTCCTCATGGACATGGGCCGGCTCGGCAACCCCGAGAGCCGGCTGATCCTCGGAATCATCGTGGTCGAGGACGTCTTCCTCGCCCTCTACCTGGCCCTGCTGCAGCCCATCCTGGCCGGCGCCAGCGGCTTCGGCGAGGCCGCGGTCGAGTTCGGCAAGGCGTTCGCGCTGCTGCTCGTGCTGGCGAGCGTGGCCCGCTGGGGCGCCCGCTGGGTCGGCAAGCTCGTCGACATCAAGGACGACGAACTGCTGGTGGTCACCTTCGTCGGCCTGGCCGTGCTGACCGCCGGGATCGCCGAGGAGTTCGGCGTCTCCGACGCCATCGGCGCGTTCATGATCGGGCTCATCCTGGGCGCCACCAAGTCCGCGAAGCGGATCCAGACGCTGGTGCACCCGCTGCGGGACGCCTTCGCCGCGCTGTTCTTCTTCGCCTTCGGGCTGCAGATCGACCCGGGCGACCTGGCCTCGGTGGCCGTCCCGGTGACGCTGGCGGTGCTGCTCACGGTCGTGCTGAACCTGTCGGCCGGACTGCTGGCCGGGCGGATCCACGGGTACGGCCGCGTCCCGTCGGCCAACGTGGCGCTGACCGTGCTGTCGCGCGGCGAGTTCGCGCTGGTGCTGGCGTCCATGGCGGCCGCGGCCGGGCTGGACTCCAGGCTGGCGCCGTTCATCGCCGGATACGTCCTGGTGCTGGCGGTGGCCGGGCCATTGGCGGTCACGCAGTCCGAGCGGCTCGGGCGGCTGCTGCCCGAACGGCTCTTCCCGACGGCGGCGCCCGCCACGCCGCCCGCGAAGGAGCCCGTACGCTCCTGATCGCCGGGCCGATGGGCTACGGTGGCGGAAACGACGGCCGCCGACGGGAGGGAGCGCGTGCGCGACCTTCGGCGACCGGACCTGCCCGCCACCGTGCCCGCCCCCCGGACCCGGACCCGGACCTGGCCCCGGCTCCGGCCCGGGCCCCGGCGACGAGCGCGGGCGGCTCGCCCGGTTGCTCATCATCGCGCTGGGCCTGATCGGCTTCGTGGCGGCGCCCGCCGCCTGGACCGCGGCGGGCGCCGGTGCGCCCGGCGCCAGGGCCGCCTCGGGAGTCAGTGCCGGGGCGCCGCTCTCCGCGCCTGCCGCCGCGGGCGCCCGTCCGTCCAAGGGCCCGTCCGGTGCGGCGTCCCGAGCCGCCGCGTCCAGGGCCGCGCAGGGGAGCGCGGCCGCTGTCTCGTCCCGGGGCTGCTCCGCCGCCTGCTCAGCAGAGCGGTCCGGAGAGCGGGCCCGGCAGCGCACGCTCCCTCCCGCCTGCACCGACCGCGCGACCGCGGCGATCACCGCGGCGCGGCAGCCCGGCGAGGCGCCCGCCCCGCTGCCGGCCGCCGCACCGCCCCCGCCCGGCGCCGAGCTCCACGTCCCCCTCGTCCCGGCCGCCCGGCCCTGCCCGGCCCTCCGGCACCCCTCCACCGCCCCCGACGGCCCGCCCCGGGGCCGAGCACCGCCGCCCTCCACCCGGATCTGACGATCTGACGACGACGTCCGGCCGGTGCACGGCCCGCGGGCAACGATGATCACGTGCGTGGTCACGCGCGTGCGGCCCGGGTTCCGGCGTCTCCCCGGCGCCGCGAGGCGCCGGCATCCTCGTGGAGGTCTGTCCGTTGACTCGCGCCAACGTGGTGCGGGCGTTGCTGGCCCTGGCCGTGCTCGCCACCTCGCTCTTCTTCGCACTGACGACACCCGCCCGCCTCGGCCTCGACCTGCGCGGCGGGACCCAGATCGTCCTGGAGACCCGGAACTCCCCGACGGTCAAGGCCGGTCCCGAGGCCACCGACCGCGCCAAGGAGGTGCTCCAGCGCCGCATCGACGCGCTCGGGGTGTCCGAGTCCTCGATCACCCGGTCCGGCGAGCGGCGCATCATCATCGAGCTGCCCGACGTCCAGGACCCCACCCGCGCCACCGAGGTGATCGGCAAGACCGCGCAGCTCACCGCCCACCCCGTCCTCGCCCCCGGCGGCCCGCCGGCGCCCGGCCAGCAGGTCCTGAAGGACGAGCAGGGGCGGCCCGTCCTGCTCGGCCCGCCGATCCTCACCGGGGACGGCATCGGCTCCGCCTCGGCCGGCTTCGACCAGCAGAACGTCGGCGGCTGGTACGTCACCGTCGACTTCCGCGGCGGCGGCGGGAAGGCCTGGGAGAAGGCCACCGCCAAGGCCGCCTGCGCCGCCGGCGACGAGCGCCGGATCGCCTTCGTCCTGGACGGCGCGGTGATCTCCTCCCCGGCGGTCACCCCCGAGGTGCCCTGCAACATCGGCATCACCGGCGGCACCACCCAGATCACCGGGAGCTTCACCGCCACCCAGGCCAAGGACCTGGCCGCCCTCATCCAGGGCGGCTCGCTGCCCGTCCCCGTCCACATCATCGAGCAGCGGGTGGTCGGGCCCACGCTGGGCGCGGCGGCCATCGAGGCCAGCGCCCAGGCCGCGATCATCGGGGTGCTGCTCACCGGCCTGTTCATCATCGTCGTCTACCGGCTGGTGGGCGCCCTGGCCGCGGTGGCGCTGGCCTGCTACGCGCTGATCTCGTACGCGGCCCTCGTCGCGATCGGGGCGACGCTCACCCTGCCCGGCCTGGCCGGGTTCGTGCTCGCGATCGGGATGGCGATCGACGCCAACGTGCTGGCGTTCGAACGGGCCCGGGAGGAGTACGCGGCCGTGCCCAGACGCGGCGTGCGCAGCGCGCTGTCCACCGGCTTCGACAAGGCGTGGTCGGCGATCGCCGACTCCAACATCACCACGCTGCTGGCCGCCGGGCTGCTGTTCTTCCTGGCCTCCGGCCCGGTGCGGGGCTTCGGCGTCACGCTGTCCATCGGCGTGCTGGGCTCGCTGGTGTCGGCGATGCTGCTCAGCCGCGTCCTCACCGACGCGGTGCTGTCCCGCCGCGCCGTCGCCCGCCGCCCGCGGCTGACCGGCCTGAGCTCCACCGGACGGGTCCGCGACTGGCTGGAGCGGCGCAGGCCCGACCTGATGCGGCGGCGCCGGCTCTGGCTGAGCATCTCCGGGCTGGCGGTCGTGCTGGCGATCACGGGGATCTTCGTCCGCGGCATCAACTTCGGCGTGGAGTTCACCGGCGGCCGGATCGTCGAGTACTCCACCAGTCAGTCGCTGAACATCGACACCGCCCGCTCCGCCGTCGCCGACGCCGGCTTCCCGCGCGCCGTCGTCCAGGAGTCGGGCGGCAAGGACATCTCCGTCCGCACCGAGAAGCTCACCAACGCCGAGGTGCAGTCGATCCGGGACGCCCTGGCCGCCAAGGGCGGCGGCCAGGTCACCAAGCAGCGGGACGAGCTGATCGGGCCCAGCCTGGGCGAGGAACTGCGCGTCAAGGCGCTGATCGCGCTCGGCGTCGCGCTGCTGGTGCAGCTGGGCTACCTGGCGCTGCGGTTCCGCTGGACGTTCGCGGTCGGGGCGGTGCTCGCCATGTTCCACGACGTGGTCATCGTCGTCGGCGTGTTCGCCTGGCTCGGCAAGACCGTCGACGGGGTCTTCCTGGCCGCGCTGCTCACCATCATCGGCTACTCGGTGAACGACTCGGTGGTGGTGTTCGACCGCATCCGGGAGCTGTGGGGCGCCCGCCCCAAGGACCGCTTCGCCGACGTGGCCAACCTGGGCGCGATCCAGACCGTGCCGAGGACCGTCAACACCGGCATGGGCGCGCTCTTCATCCTGGCCGCGCTGGCGGTGCTGGGCGGCGAGTCGCTGACCGACTTCGCGATCGCGCTGCTGATCGGGATCCTGGTCGGCACCTACTCCAGCGTGTTCACCGCGACGCCGCTGGCGATCCTGCTGGAACGGCACGCCAAGGCGCCGGCGCCGCGGCCGAAACGGCTGCGCCGCCCCGCCGAGCGCAAGCCCGGCGACTCGGGCGCGGTCATCTAGCCGGGCCGAAGGCCTCCAGCTCGATGATCCGGGAGAACCGGCGGTCGTTGGAGCCCAGGCACACGATCCGCAGGGCGTCCGCCTCCACCGGGGCGAAGGAGTGCTCGACCCGGCCGGCGGTGTTGGCGCGGGACCGGGCGACGGTCGTCCACGCGCCGTCCGCCCGGGCCTGCACGTCCCAGTCCCGCAGGCCGTAGCGGGACGGGGGGTAGCGGTTGCTCGCCAGGGTGTGCACCACGACCCTGGCGACCCGCCGCGTCCCGCCCAGGTCCACCTCCAGGGTGTCGGGCCACCGGCGCGCGGTCGAGTCGTTCCAGCCGTTGCCGACGCCGAACTCCTCGGCGTTGAGGTTGCCGTCGGTGACGCTGGCGGCGGGGTAGCGGTCCGGGCGGCCCGAGGTGTTCGCCGAGGACGCCGCCACGGGGCGGCCGCACGCCAGGTTGTCCTCGCCGGGGCCGGGCTCGTCCAGCGCGACCGGGACGGTCAGCCGTTCCTTCCCGGCCCGCAGGACGAGCCGGTGCCCGCCCGCCGCGGCCTCCGGCGGCGCGGTGATCCGGAACTGGATCCGGGCCTCGTACGCGGGCGGCAGGTAGGTGGCGAACACCGGGCGCGACACCCGCAGCGCCCCGGCCTCCGCGGTCAGGCCGCCGTAGACGGCCCGGTGGGTGGCGTTGCGCATCCCGATCGTCATCCAGCCGTTCCGGCAGCGCGGGTCCGCCGACCGGACGATCCTGAACCGCTCCCGGTCGGCGATCGGCGTGATCTTCCCGCGTGCGGCGGCGGGCAGCGCGTCGGGGTCCACGTGGCGCATGGTGGCGTGCTTCGGGTTGTCGGGCGGGGGCGGGTAGGCCAGCGTGCCGGGCGTCCAGGTGGGCGTGGGGGCGGGTTCGGGATCGCCCGGCGCGCGGCCGGGCGAGCCGTCGGCGGCCAGCGGGACCCCGGCCGCCGCGCACGCGGCGACGGCGAGCCCGGCCACGAGCACGCGGTCGCGGCGGCGGTCGCTCCGGCGGCGCGGGGCGCTCATCGGGCGGCCGCCACGTTCAGTCCGGGACGGCCGTCCTCGATCACGAACCGGGCCCCGGTCTCCACCGGCGAGCCGGGGCTGCTCACCAGCGGCGTGACCCGGTACTCCGCCCGGTACTCGCCCGGCGTGACCGTGCAGGTCACGTAGCCGCGCTGGTCGTTCTGGTAGATGATGTGCGGATTGGCCGGATCGCTGTCTCCCGGCGGCAGCCCGGACGACGGATCCCCGTCCCCGCCGCTGCTGATCGACGTGCCGAGGAACTCCGAGCCCACCGTCGGCGACTCCGGATCCTCGAAGTCCAGCTTGAGATCGGCGGCCTGGCCGCGGTGCGCGTCACCGGTGATCACCACGACGTTGTCCACCCGGCGCTCGGCGATGCCGCGGAAGAGCCGGTCGCGGGACGCCGTGTAACCGTCCCAGAAGTCCATCGAGAACAGCCGGGTGCCGGGCTCGGAGCCGAAGTCGTCCTGGGCCATCACCACCTGGTTGCCCAGCACCTTCCACCGCGCCGCCGCGCCGGACAGCCCGTCGATCAGCCACTTCTCCTGGGCGGGGCCGAGCATGCTGCGGGACGGGTCGAGCCGGGTCGCGCAGTCGCTCCGGGTGCCGTCCCCGCACGCCTGGTCGGAGCGGTGCTGGCGGCCGTCCAGCATGTCGAACTGCACCAGGTCCCCGTAGCCGACCCGGCGGTGCAGCCGCATGTCCGGGCCCGCCGGGGCGCGGCGGCGGCGCAGCGGCATGTGCTCCCAGAAGGCCCGGTACGCGTTGGCCCGCCACACCAGGAAGTCGGCCACGCTGGAGACGCTCTCGTCGGAGATCGCCCCGGCGTAGTTGTTCTGCACCTCGTGGTCGTCCCAGGTGACCAGCCACGGGGCGTGGGCGTGCGCGGCCCGCAGGTCCGGGTCGCTCTTGTAGAGCCCGTACTGGAGGCGGTAGCGGTCCAGGGTGTCGCACCGGAACCGCAGGCCGTCGTGCACCGCCGTCCGCCGGACGCCGCCGTCGGCCGGCACCCCGTACTCGTAGAGGTAGTCGCCCAGGTGGACGATCAGGTCGAGGTCCTCGGCGGTCATGTGCCGGTAGCCGGGGTAGTGGCCGTCCGGCCACGCCTGGCAGGAGGCGAACGCGAAGGTCATGCGGTCGAGGCGGCGGCGCGGGTCGGGCGCGGTCCTGGTCCGGCCCGCGGGGCTCATCTCGCGCCCGGACCGGAACCGGTAGAAGTACTCGCGGCCCGGATCCAGGCCGCGCACGTCCACGTGGACCGAGTGGGCGTACTCCGGCACCGCCCAGGTCTCCCCGCGGCGCACGACGCGGGCGAACCGCTCGTCCGCGGCGACCTCCCAGGCGACCCGGTAGCGCCGGTCGTCCAGGCCGCCCCTCGGCTCGAGCGGACGGGGCGCCAGCCGCGTCCACAGGACGACCCCGGCCGGCAGCGGGTCACCGGAGGCGACGCCGAGGCCGAACAGCGGGTCGGCCGACCGGGGCGGGGCGGGCGCCGCCCTGGTGTGGGCGCTCGCCCGGCGCGTGGTCACGGCCAGCGCCATCGCGGCGCCCGACAGGGCCAGGAAGTGCCGTCGCGAACGGCGGGCCTGGTACGCGGCCCCGGCGCGCAGTGCGGAATCCGGTTCGGAATCGTGCACGGGTCCCCTCCGGTGAGGTGCCGGCCGGCCGGCAGGGAGGATGGAATCGACCCGACATGATGTCCGGTGCGCGCCCGCCCGGCCCCCGAAAGGCGCGCGGGCGGGCGTAAAAAGAACCCCCGGAATCCGCCAAGCTCAGCGGGGGACGACGGAGCGGGTGAGGGGGCGCTTCTTGGCGTCGGTGGCGTAGCACATGATCGTGCGGTCCCCCAGGTCCCAGGACTCCTTGTTCGGCGGCATGTACCACTGCTCCAGCCGGACCGGCGAGGGGTTCTTGCCGAACATCCGCTCCCAGCGGGAGTCGCAGCCGTCGGTGGCGATCTTCTCCACGGCCGCGTCCCCCGGGTAGGAGGTCTCCCGCATCTCGAACAGGTGGGTGATCTGGGCGTCGTGCGGCCGGTCGCACGGGATGAGCTTGACCGTGGTCTCCCGCTCCCCGGGCTCGTCGAAGCAGTCCCCGGGCTTGAGCTCGTCCAGCGCGCGGGTCTGCCGGACGTGCGAGCCCAGCGGCCCGGTGAGCTTCTGGCCCTGGACGGCGGCGATCGCGCAGTGCACCCGGCGGTCGCCCACCCGCCAGGAGAACTGCCGCGGGTAGAGGGCGTTGACCTCGCCGTTCTCGACCGGCGAGTGGGTGCTGAAGCGGGCCTGGACGCGCTGGGCGCAGCCCTCCGTCGCGCGCCGGGACACCTCCTGCTCGCCCGGCCAGTCGCCCTTGGGGAACGTGAACGTCAGGACCATCTCGGCGTCGTGCGGCCGCTGGCACGCCACCACCCTGGTCTCCGGCGTGTCCCCCTGGCCGTGGAAGTCGAAGCACTGGCCGGGCTTCGGGTAGAGCTGGAACGCGGAGGAGCCGCCGCCGTCCGCCTCGTCGGCGGCGGTCGCGCCCACCAGCACGGCGAGGGCGGCGAAGCCCGCCACCAGGTACGCCCCGGCGGCGACGAGGCCGCCGATGGCCAGGCCCTTGCCGCGTTCCCCGCGGCGGCCGATCTGCACGAGGGCGGCGATCCCGAAGCCGACGGCGAACAGGATCAGCCCGAGCAGGCCGGTGACCAGGGCCACGATGGCGAACCGGTTGGTCCGGCGCGGTTCGTGCGGGGCCGGCGCGGGCTGCCCGGCGGCCGGCGGCGGGAGCGGGGACGCGGGCGGGGGCGCGCCGTCCGGCACGCCCGCGGGGGGCGTGCCGGTGGAGGAGCCTGGGGGAGAGGAGTCCGGGGCGGCCCAGCCCGAGGCGGAGCCGTCGCCGGGGGTGCCCGACGAGGATCCCCGGGCCTCGTCAGCGTTCGGTGGCAATGTCACGAACGTCACGCTAAGCGGCGAAGATCACTAATGATGGGTTCCGCCGCACTTTGGCCAGCTGTTGCCGTGCGGTAAACCTTTTGCCCGCTTCGCGCACGCGGCCCGGCCGCCCGGACGGTTCCCCGGCCGCCGGAGCGGGCGGCCGGGGGACGGATCAGCCCTCAGGCCAGGGGCGTCTGGCGCTCGTCGGCCTCGGCGCGGATGACCTGCATGACCGCGTTGATCAGGGCCAGATGGGTGAACGCCTGGGGGAAGTTGCCCAGGTGGCGGCCGGTGTGCGGGTCGATCTCCTCGGCGTACAGCTGCAGCGGGCTGGCGTAGGACAGCAGCTTCTCGCACAGCGCCCGCGCCCGCTCCACCTCGCCGATCATGACCAGCGTGCTCACCAGCCAGAACGAGCAGATGGTGAAGGTGCCCTCCTCGGAGGAGAACCCGTCGTCGGTCTCCGCGGCCCGGTAGCGCAGGACGAGATCGTCCTCCGACAGCTCGTCGGCGATCGCCAGCACCGTCTCCCGGACCCGCTTGTCGTCGGCGGGCAGGAAGCCCAGCAGCGGGATCAGCAGGGCCGAGGCGTCCAGCGTGTCGGCGCCGTAGTGGGCGGTGAACACCCCGCGCTCGTCCAGGGCGTTGGCCAGCACGTCGGCGTGGATCTCGTCGGCGGCGGCCTGCCAGCGCCGGGCCCGCTCGGCGTCGCCCCGGATCCGGGCCAGCCGGGCGCCCCGGTCGGCGGCCACCCAGCAGAACACCTTGGAGGAGGTGAAGTGCTGCGGCTCGCCGCGCACCTCCCACATCCCGCAGTCGGGGGTGCGCCAGTTGGCCAGCGCGTCCTCGACCTGCTTGATGATGATCTTCCAGAGCCGGTCGTCGAGCCGGTCCCGCTTGCGCACGAACAGGTAGATGGAGGCGATGATCGCGCCCCACACGTCGTGCTGGGCCTGCATGTACGCCTCGTTGCCGATGCGCACCGGGCGGGCGTTGTCGTAGCCGCTGAGATGGTCGAGGGTCGACTCGGGCAGCTCCTCGCGGCCGTCCAGGCCGTACATGATCTGGAGCTTGCCCTCGGCGGCCTCGGCCACGTCGGTGATGAAGTAGAAGAAGTCGTTGGCCTCCCAGTCGTACCCGAGGGTGTAGAAGGCCCACAGCGCCATCGTGGAGTCGCGGATCCAGGTGTAGCGGTAGTCCCAGTTCCGGTCGCCGCCCGGGCTCTCCGGCAGCGAGGTGGTCGCGGCGGCGGCGACCGCGCCCGTCGGGGCGTAGGTGAGGCCCTTGAGGGTGAGCGCGCTGCGCTGCAGGTGGCTGCGCCAGGGGTGGTCGGGGAAGTGGCCGCGGTCGAGCCAGTGCTGCCAGTGGTGGACGGTCCAGACCAGGCGCTCCTGGGCCTCCTCCCAGTTGTGGGGCGGCTCGTGCTCGCTCCAGGACAGCGCGACGAAGCGGGCGTCGCCCTGCTTGAGCAGCGTGCGGGAGGTCGCCAGCGAGCCCTCGAAGCCGACGTTCATGTCGGTGGTCAGGCGCAGGTTGACGCCGTTGCCGCGGGCGAGGGCCTCGTGGTAGCCGACGCCGGTGTGCTCCCAGCGGGCCGGGGTCTGGCCGTAGTCGAACACCGGCATGCAGTCGAGCCGTACCTGGGCCTGGCCGTTCACGCACCGGACCATGCGCAGCAGGACGTGGTCGGCGTCGTAGTCGGTGGGGGCGCGGCGGTGGGTGTGGGAACGTTCCGTCTCGTGGTGCCAGGGGCCCATCAGCAGGGCGTCGGTGACCACCAGCCAGCCGCCGTGCACCCACCAGGTGGTCTCCATGACCATGGTGCCGGGGATGTAGCGCTGCGCCGCGGGGACCTCCACGCCCGCGGGGCCGAGCCGGAAGTAGCCGGCGTCGCGGTCCAGGATCGACCCGAACACGCTGGGCGAGTCCATCTTCGGCAGGCACATCCACTCGATGTTGCCACTGGGGGCGACCAGCGCGGTCGTCTCGCAGTCCGACAGGAACCCGAAATCGGCGATCGGGGCGAACGGGTCCCCCGCCCGGCCACCGGCGACCATCGGCCTCACAGCCTCACCTCCCTGATCCATCACGTTCCATCATTCCCTCTCGATCGCCATGCGTGCGCCATGGACAACGGGTGCTGAACAGGTGTCATACGTCGAATGCGACTATTGGAATAGACCAGTACAGGTCCCCTGACCTGCACCAACGCCGGGCCGCCCACCGGGCGCCGAGCGAAGCACGAATACGCGGGTACAGTCCCGCCATCAAGACTCGGGGCTTTCCGGCCGAAAGTCCCCGATGTCTTGGTTCCGGGCGGATTCGGATGAAGGAGCACCCCGTGCCGAAGTTCGTGTACGACTTCACCGAGGGCAACAAGGACCTCAAAGATCTTCTGGGGGGCAAGGGCGCCAACCTCGCCGAGATGACCAATCTGGGCCTGCCGGTGCCGCCGGGATTCACCATCACCACCGAGGCGTGCCGCCACTACCTGGAGCACGCGACGCTCCCGGACGGCCTGGAGGGCGAGGTGAACGGCCATCTGGCGGCGCTGGAGAAGCGGATGGGCAAGCGCCTGGGCGACCCCGCCGACCCGCTCCTGGTCAGCGTGCGCTCCGGGGCCAAGTTCAGCATGCCCGGCATGATGGAGACCGTCCTCAACGTGGGCCTCACCGACGAGTCCGTGCACGGCCTGGCGGAGCAGGCGGGCGATGAGCGGTTCGCCTGGGACTCCTACCGGCGGCTGATCCAGATGTTCGGCAAGACCGTCCTGGACGTCGACGGCGACCTGTTCGAGGACGCCATCGAGGAGGCCAAGGAGGCCAAGGGCACCAAGGACGACGCCGACCTCGACGCCGGCGACTTCCGCGCCCTCGTCGACCGCTTCAAGGCCATCGTCGCCGAGCAGGCCGGACGCGCGTTCCCCACCGACCCGCGCGAGCAGATGGACCTGGCCGTCAAGGCCGTCTTCGACTCCTGGAACGCCCCCCGCGCCATCCTCTACCGCCGCCAGGAGCGCATCCCCGTCGACCTCGGCACCGCCGTGAACGTGTGCTCGATGGTCTTCGGCAACATGGGTCTGGACTCGGGCACCGGCGTGGCGTTCACCCGCGACCCCGCCACCGGCCAGCAGGGCGTCTACGGCGACTACCTGCAGAACGCCCAGGGCGAGGACGTGGTCGCCGGCATCCGCAACACCGTGCCGCTGACCGAGCTGGAGCGCATCGACAAGGGCTCCTACGACCGGTTCCTCGAGATCATGGAGACGCTCGAGAACCACTACCTCGACATGTGCGACATCGAGTTCACGATCGAGCGCGGCAAGCTGTGGATGCTCCAGACCCGGGTGGGCAAGCGGACCGCCGCCGCGGCCTTCCGGATCGCCTGCCAGCTGCTGGACCAGGGGCTGATCGACGCCGACGAGGCCGTGCGGCGGGTCACCGGCGCCCAGCTGGCCCAGCTGATGTTCCCCCGCTTCGACGAGTCCCGGCTCGGCGACGCCCGCCGCGTCACCAAGGGCATGAACGCCTCGCCCGGCGCCGCCGTCGGCAAGGCCGTCTTCTCCTCCGAGGCCGCCGTACGCGCCGCCGAGAACGGCGAGGACGTCATCCTGGTCCGCCGCGAGACCAACCCCGACGACCTGTCCGGCATGGTCGCCGCCAAGGGCGTCCTCACCTCCCGCGGCGGCAAGACCTCGCACGCCGCCGTGGTCGCCCGCGGCATGGGCAAGACCTGCGTCTGCGGCGCCGAGGAGCTCGACGTGGACGTCAAGGCCGGCCGCTTCACCGCCCCCGGCGGCCTGGTCGTCGAGGAGGGCGAGGTGATCTCCATCGACGGCACCAGCGGCGCGGTCTACCTCGGCGAGGTCCCGGTCGAGGACTCCCCGGTCGTGCAGTACTTCGAGGGCCGGCTGCGGGCCGGCGACGGCGACGAGCTGGTCGAGGCCGTCCACCGGGTCATGCGGCACGCCGACGACCGGGCCGCCCTGAAGGTCCGCGCCAACGCCGACAACCCCGAGGACTCCGCCCGCGCCCGCCGGTTCGGCGCCCGCGGGATCGGGCTGTGCCGCACCGAGCACATGTTCCTCGGCGACCGCCGGCAGCTGGTGGAGAAGCTCATCCTGGCCGAGGGCGAGGAGGAGCGCACCGCGGCCCTGGACGCCCTCGAACCCCTCCAGCGCGGCGACTTCGAGGGGATCTTCGAGGCCATGGACGGGCTGCCGGTCACGATCCGGCTGATCGACCCCCCGCTGCACGAATTCCTCCCTGACCTGACCGAGCTCTCGGTCAAAGTCGCCCTGGCCGGTGACGGCGCCGATCCGCAGGACCGGAGGCTGCTGGAGGCCGTCCGCCGGCTGCACGAGCAGAACCCTATGCTCGGACTGCGCGGCGTGCGGCTCGGTTTGGTGATTCCCGGCCTTTTCGCGATGCAGGTGAGGGCGATCGCCGACGCGGCGGCGCGGCGGCGGCGGGACGGCGGCGACCCGCGGCCCGAGATCATGATCCCGCTCGTCGGCGCCGTCCAGGAGCTGGAGGCCACCCGCGACGAGGCTCGCGAGGTGCTGGCCGAGGTCGCCCGCTCCACCGGGGTGGACGTCCCGGCGCTGATCGGCACCATGATCGAGCTGCCCCGGGCGGCGCTGACCGCCGGGCAGATCGCCGAGGCCGCCGAGTTCTTCTCCTTCGGCACCAACGACCTCACCCAGACCACCTGGGGCTTCTCCCGGGACGACGTGGAGGCCGCGTTCTTCTCCCGCTACCTGGAACTGGGGATCTTCGGCGTGTCGCCGTTCGAGACCCTGGACCGGGAGGGCGTCGGGCGGCTGGTGCGGATCGCCGCGGAGGAGGGCCGCGCCACCCGTCCCGGCCTCAAGCTGGGCATCTGCGGCGAGCACGGCGGCGACCCGGACTCGGTGCACTTCTGCCACGAGGTCGGGCTGGACTACGTCTCCTGCTCGCCGTTCCGGATCCCCGTCGCCCGGCTGGAGGCGGGCCGCGCCGCCATCGGCTGACCACACCGGGTGACCGCGGCGGCATGAGCGCGGCCGGGCGAGGCGCGGCCGGGAGAAAATGGGCCGAAACCCGGTCGCGCACTTGTGAACCGGACGCGCCGCGGGAACCATCTAACTAACGTGTCCAGTGCGATGACGTTGGAATTCGATGTGCCGGAGCCCAGGCGGGCCGATCCTCCGGTGGACGACCTTCCCGGTGACGATCGGCTCGACGACGAGCGTGACGGGGACGGGGACGGCGGACGCCGCCGGCGCGCCCGCCCACGCTGGTTCACGATCTCTTTGATCATCCTGCTCGGGCTGGTGGCGGTGGCGGTGCTGACCCCGCTCACCGTGTCCTGGCGGGTCTGGTACCAGGCCCGCCAGGACGAGACGCCCCGCTCGGACGCGATCATCGTGCTGGGCGCCGCCCAGTACAACGGCCGTCCCTCGCCCACGCTCCAGTGGCGGCTGCAGCACGCCCTCGACCTGTACCGCAGGGGCGTCGCCGGGTCGATCGTCACCGTCGGCGGCAAGCAGCCCGACGACAACTTCACCGAGGCCGGCGCGGGCAGGCGCTGGCTGGTGGAGCGCGGCGGCGTCCCGGAGAGCAAGGTCGTCGCGGTGCCGGTCGGCAACGACACCCTGGAGAGCATGCGGGCGGTCGGCCGCGAGTACGACCGGCTGGGCTGGAAGACCGGGATCATCGTGACCGACCCCTGGCACGGCCTGCGCTCCAAGAAGATGGCCGAGGACAGCGGGATCAAGGCGTTCGCCTCGCCCACCCGCAGCGGCCCCAGCGTGCAGACCCGCGAGACCCAGTTCAACTACATCGTCCGCGAGACCGGCGGCTACCTGTCGTACGTGCTGTTCGGCAAGAGCGTGAAGGCGCCCAGCGAGACGATCAAGACCGTCCCGCAGCAGACCGGCACCCCCTGATCACGCCGGGGACGCCCGCGGTTCAGCGGAAACCGGGGCGCCCCGCATACGCTGGTGGAACGATGACGCAGTTTCCGCGGGAGTATTCGGAACGAGACAGGGAGCGCTGGGCCCCCGAGCCCCCCAAGAGGCGCGACCGCACCGCCTTCGAGCGCGACCGGGCCCGGGTGCTGCACAGCGCCGCGCTGCGCCGGCTGGCGGCCAAGACCCAGGTCGCCTCGCCCGGCGCGGACGCGCCCGGCAGCGTGCAGAGCCTGCGCACCCGGCTCACCCACTCGCTGGAGTGCGCCCAGGTGGGGCGGGAGCTGGGGCAGTCCCTGGGCTGCGATCCCGACCTGGTCGAGACCGCCTGCCTGGCCCACGACATCGGGCATCCTCCGTTCGGGCACAACGGCGAGGTGGCCCTGGACGCGGTCGCCCAGTCCTGCGGCGGATTCGAGGGCAACGCCCAGAGCCTGCGCGTGCTGACCCGGCTGGAGCCCAAGTCGTTCGCGGCCCCGGGCCCGCCGCTGTACGGCCGCAGCGTCGGCCTCAACCTCACCCGGGCGGCCCTCGACGCGTCCATGAAGTACCCGTGGTCGCAGGCCGACGCCGTCAACGGCAAATTCGGGGTCTACCAGGACGACCTCGACGCCGCGCTCTGGGCCCGGGAGGACTCCCCGCCCCGCGAGACCTGCTTCGAGGCCCAGGTCATGGACTGGAGCGACGATGTCGCCTACTCCGTCCACGACCTGGAGGACGCCCTGGTCGCCGGGCACATCGACTTCGGGCTGCTGGCCGATCCGGCCGAGCGCCGCCTGGTGGCGCAGACCGCGATCAAGCTGTACTGCGACGACGCCACCCTCCCCGAGTTGGAGGAGCGCTTCGCGGCGCTGCTGGCCGAGCCGTTCTGGCCGGACCGCTACGACGGCACCCCGCGCACGCTGGCCGCGCTGAAGAACCTCACCAGCACCCTGATCGGCCGGTTCTGCCTGGCCGCCGAGGAGGCCACCCGGGAGGCGTACGGCGACCGGCCGCTCACCCGCTACGCGGCCGACCTGATCGTGCCGCGCGCGCAGCGGCTGGAGTGCGCGCTGCTGAAGGGGATCACCGCGCACTACGTGTGGATCAGCCACGAGGAGATCCGGGCGCGGCAGCGCGAGCTGATCCTGGAGCTGGCCGAGCTGATGCTGGACGGCGCCCCGGGCACGCTCGACCCGGCGTTCCGCGCCGCCTACGTCGAGGCGCCCGACGACGCCGCCCGCCTCCGCGCGATCGTCGACCAGATCGCCTCGCTGACGGACACCTCGGCGATCAACCGCCACAATCTCCTGCGTAACCGCACGTAGCCGGATCGCGTCCCTGACCCCGGGCCGCCTGGGCGATCAACCGCCACAATCTCGTGCGTAACCGCACGTAGCGGGCGCGCCCGCTGGACGATCTTGGTTGCCGGGTGGGTTTGTTTATGCCTCGGAATGGCAATAGACGGGCCTTGTCTTGGTTATGACGCCGCTGTAGGGATAACAAAGAGCGAGGCCCTAGCGGTGCTCACCTGAGGAGGTCGCCATGTCCCAGGAGCCACAGGCCCGGGAGACGTTCGTGATCGTCGGCGCGAGCCTGGCGGGGGCGAAGGCGGCGGAGACGCTGCGCGAGGAGGGGTTCGGGGGGCGGGTGGTGCTGATCGGGGAGGAGCACGAGCGACCCTACGAGCGGCCCCCGCTGTCCAAGGGGTTCCTGCTGGGCAAGCAGGAGCGGGACAAGGCGCACGTCCACCCGGCGGACTGGTACGGCGAGCACGACGTCGAGCTGCGGCTGGGCGTGCGGGCGACCGGGCTCGACCGCGGGGCGCACCGCGTGGAGCTGGCCGACGGGGAGCGGGTGCGCTACGACAAGCTGCTGCTGGCGACGGGGTCGTCCCCGCGGCGGCTGGACGTGCCCGGCTCCACGCTGCAGGGCATCCACTACCTGCGGTCGATGGCCGACTCGACGGCGCTGCGGGAGGCGCTGGAGCACGGCGGGCGCCGGGTCGTGGTGGCCGGGGCCGGGTGGATCGGGCTGGAGACGGCCGCGGCGGCGCGCACGTACGGCAACGAGGTGACGGTGATCGAGCCCGAGCCGACGCCGCTGCACGCCGCGGTGGGCCCGGAGGTGGGCGGGCTGTTCGCCGACCTGCACCGGGCGCACGGCGTCGATCTGCGGCTGGACCAGGGGGTGGCCGGGTTCTGGGGCGCCGGGCAGGTGTCGGCCGTGGTCACCTCCGGCGGCCAGGAGATCCCGGCGGACGTGGTGATCGTCGGCGTGGGGGTGCGGCCCAACACCGAGCTGGCCGAGAGCGCGGGGCTGGAGGTGTCCGACGGGGTGCTGGTCGACCAGTCGCTGCGGACCTCCGACCCGGACGTGTTCGCCGCGGGGGACGTGGCGAGCGCCTACCACCCGCTGCTGGGCAAGCGGATCCGGGTGGAGCACTGGGCGAACGCGCTGAACGGCGGCCCGGCGGCGGCCCGCGCGATGCTGGGGGAGGCGGTCGGCTACGACCGGATCCCCTACTTCTTCACCGACCAGTACGAGCTGGGCATGGAGCTGTCGGGGGTGGCGGCGCCCGGGGAGTACGACGACGTGGTGTTCCGCGGGGACGTGCCGGGCCGGGAGTTCCTGGCGTTCTGGACGCTGGGCGGCCGGGTGGTGGCCGGGATGAACGTCAACGTGTGGGACGTGACCGGCGACATCCAGGCCATGATCAGGTCCGGGGAGCCGGTGGACGCGGCGCGGCTGGCCGATCCGAAGGTCGCCTTGTCCGATCTGGCGACCTGATCCTTCCTTGTCCGAAAGGTGATCGACCACCCGTAAGGAACGTAGGGTCGTGCGGGTGGTGACTGAGACGATCGGCGCGCTCGGCCGCGCGCGGACCGCCGTGACGGTGGCCTTCCTCCTGCACGGCCTGGTCGGCGCGGCCTGGGTGGCGCGGATCCCGCAGATCAAGCGCGACCTGGGGCTGAGCGAGGGCTCGCTGGGGCTGGCGCTGCTGGGCGCGCCCGTCGGGGTGGTCCTGGCGGTGCGGTTCGCCGGGTGGACGGTGGCGCGGTGGGGGAGCCGGGCCACCACGCTGGGGGCCGGGGCCGTCGCGGCGCTGTCGCTGGCGCCGCTCGGGCTGGCGTGGAACCTCGGCGCCCTGACCTGCGCGCTGGTGCTGATGGGCGGTTCGCTCGGCCTGATGGACGTGGCGATGAACGCCCAGGGCGTGGCGGTGGAGCGGCGCTACGGGCGGCCGCTGATGTCGGGGCTGCACGGCGCGTACAGCGTGGGGACGCTCGGTGCCGCCCTCGTCGGGTCGGCCGCCGCGCATCTGGACGTCCCGGCGGCGGTGCACCTGAGCCTGGCGGGCGTGGTGCTGGCGGCGGCGCTGCTGCTGTTCTGCCGGGGGCTGCTGGACCGTTCGGCGGACGTGATGCCCGATCCGGAGGCGGAGCGGGCGGCGGAGTCCGGGGACGGGCCCGGCGACGAGCTCGATGCGGGCGCCGGGCCCGAATCCGATCCCGGTCCGGGGAGCGGGGCCCGGACGGACGCCCGGGTGCGGTCCGGGGCCACGGTCGCCGCGGCGGTACGGGCCGGACGCTGGACGCTGGCGCTGCTCGGCGTGATCGGGCTGTGCTCGTTCGTCGGCGAGGGCGCGATGGCCGACTGGAGCGCGGTCTACCTGCGCGAGACCCTGGAGACGGGGGCGGGCGTCGCGGGCCTCGGCTACGCCGGGTGCGCGGTGGCGATGGCGGTCGGCCGGCTGGCGGGCGACCGGATCGTGGCGCGGTTCGGGCCCGTCCCGGTGCTGCGCGCCGGGGCGCTGATCGCCGCGCTGGGGCTCGGGCTGGGGCTGGCGGCCGGGCATCCGGCCGCGGCCGTGCTCGGGTTCACGCTGTTCGGGCTGGGCGTGGCGCCGGTGGCGCCGGTCACCTTCAGCGCCGCGGGCAACCTGCCGGGGGTGCCCGCCGCGCACGGCATCGCGCGGGTGACGGCGGTCGGCTACCTCGGACTGCTGGGCGGGCCCCCGGTGATCGGGTTCGTGGCGCAGGGTGTCGGGCTCGGCTGGGCGCTGGCGGTGCCGGTGGCGCTGGTGGCGCTGATCGTCCCGCTGGCCGGGGCGACCTCGACCGCGGGCCGCTGACCGCCCCGCCCCTGATTTTCGGCCAGGGCCAACTCTGCTTATGTCCGCTTCAGGTAAGGTCTGGGCGAGTGAGCACCATGCAGGGGCCGGTTCCGGCCGGAACGGAGCCGGTCGAACCGGAGCCGCCCGCGCCGCGCCCGGCACTCCCGGAGCCGGCCGCCGCGGCGCCCGCACCGCCGCCCGCTCTGCCGCCCGCCGTCCTCCCGCACCGCAGGTTCGTGCGCGAGCTGCTCACCTTCGGCTGCGTCGGGCTGCTCGGCACCGTGATCACCATCGGCGGGGCCAACCTGCTGCGGCACTGGCTGGGCGGCGGCCCGGTCACCAGCGTGGTCGTGCCGACCGTGGTGTCCACCCTGACCTCCTACCTGCTCAACCGGCACTGGACGTTCCGGCACCGCGACAGCGACGGGTCCGGCCGGGAGGTCGTGATCTTCTTCGGGCTGAACGGCATCGGGATGGCCATCCAGGTGCTGTGCACCGGCGTCACCTTCTACACGCTCGGGCTTCAGGGCGGGCTGTCCTACAACGCCGGGCTGCTGGTGGGGCTGGGCCTGGGGTCGGCGTTCCGCTACTGGTCGTACAAGAAGTGGGTCTTCACCCCCGCCGCCGCCTGAGCCGGGAAACGGTGTCGAAAAGGGGGAGGGCCCCGGTGGTCACGCGGGCTGCGTGACCACCGGGGCCCTCCGTCCGGGCTCCTCGCTACGACGTCGTCTAGTCGAAGTCGAAGTAGTCCGGCTGGGTCTGCGCGTTCAGCAGCGGCAGCTTCACGCGCGCGCCCTTGTCGGTGGCGGCGTCCTTGATCTGGAGGACGTCGAGTCCCTTCTGGATGTCGTTGGAGTAGATGTAGCCGTTGTAGTAGTACGCCGACCACGATCCGCCGGTCTGCAGCGTGTCCGACCAGGGCCCGCGCTCGAACCAGCCGATCTCCTTCGGCTTGCGCGAGTTGGTGAAGTCCCAGACCGAGATGCCGCCCTGGTACCAGGCCTGGACCATGATGTCCTTGCCCTTCACCGGGATCAGCGAGCCGTTGTGGGCCACGCAGTTCTCGGTGTCGGCGTTGGGCCGCGGGATCTTGTAGTAGCTGCGGAAGCGGAGCTTGCGCTTGTCGCCCGAGCCGACGATGTCGTAGATGGCGTTGGCGCCCTTCTCCGACCCGATGGTGGTGTTGCAGGTGGCCGCGCCGCCGCCGCCCAGCTCGTCGGTGAAGACGATCTTGTTGGCCTTGTTGTTGAACGTGGCCGAGTGCCAGAACGCGAAGTTCTCGTCGTCCCGCACGCTGGTGATGGTGTACGGCTTCTCCGGGTCGGAGATGTCGAACAGCACGCCGTCGCCCATGCAGGCCCCGGCCATGATCTCCTCGTCCGGGTAGGCCGTGAGGTCGTGGCAGCCGGAGGTCGCCGAGGTGCCGTTCGGCCACGGTGTGCCGGCCGGGTCACCGGGGTTGCCGCCGTCCGGGAACAGGTTCGGCTCCGCGATGACCGCCGCGGCGGCCGGGTCGCTGTGCGGCACCTTGATGATGGAGATCAGGTCGTGCGGCGGCTGGCAGTCGGGGAACGTCCCGTCCGGGCGGTAGGAGGACACGTAGATGTAGCTCGTGCCCTTCTTGCCCGGGACCAGCGTGTTGGTGTGCGAGCCGCACTTGGTCTCGACGGCCTTGACGTAGCGCGGGTTGCGCACGTCGCTGATGTCGAAGATCTTGATGCCCTCCCAGGCGGACTTCTCCGTGGCCGGCTTCGGCACGGCCTGGCAGGAGTCATCGCTCATCGAGGCGTCGGTCGACAGGAACAGCAGGTTCCCGGCGAGTGAGACGTCGTTCTGCGACCCGGGGCAGCTCACGACGGTGACGACCTTGGGCTCTTGCGGCTTGCTGATGTCGTAGACCGTGAAGCCCGCGTAGTTGCCGCCGAAGGCGTAGTTCCCCTTGAACGCCCAGTCGGAGCCCAGGTTGCCGGCTCCGGCGAGCGGCCCCTGCTTGGGGATGTTCGCCAGGTGGGTGAAGTTGGGCGACTTGGCGATCTCGTCCTTGCCCGGGATCTCGGCCGAGGCCGCCGGGGCGACCATGACCGTCGAGATCGCCAGGAGCATCCCCGTCAGCGTGCCCAACAGTGTTCTTCGCGTTCTTCGTCCAGGCGCTGGCGCCACTCCGACTCCTTCGCTACTGCCCCCATGGATACGGCATAGATCATCCGGAGTATGAACGGTTTCAATATGTATGAACAGGTCTGAACACATCTGTGAGCTTCTTGAGATCTGCCGGACGTTCACCGTGGCGCGAACAGCGGATACGGTCGCCGTGACCGAGGGGCGGGAGGGCCGAGGGTGGTGGGACGTCGGATGCGGGATCGGATCGGGCCCGTGAGCGTGCGCGCGGTGCTGGCGGCGGGGGCGGCCGCGGTGCTGGCCGCGGGGCTGCTGGGCGGGTGCAGCGGCGGGGACGAGTCGGAGGCGGCGCCCAAGAGCACCGTGCTGGTGCCGGGGCGCCCGGGGGAGCCGAACAAGACCGCGGTGCGCGGCCCGGCCACGCCCGCGCCGCCGACCGCGGCGGAGATCCGGTTCGTGGAGATGATGATCCCGCACCACCGGCAGGCCGTGGAGATGGCCGGGCTGGCGCCCGGCCAGGCGGCCGCCGCGCAGATCAAGTCGCTGGCGGAGCGGATCGGGGGCGGGCAGCGGGCGGAGATGGCCGCCATGCAGTCGTGGCTGGGCAAGAACGGCCGGCCGACCGGGAGCCCGGGCGGCGGGCACGGCGGCCACGGCGGGCCCTCGGCGCAGGCGACCGCGCACACGGGGATGCCCGGGATGGCGACCCCCGAGCAGATGGGACGGCTACGGGCGGCCCGCGGCGCCGAGTTCGACCGGCTCTTCCTGACCCTGATGATCACCCATCACCAGGGCGCCCTCACCATGACCAAGGACGTGATCGACAAGGGCACCGACGTGACCGTGCAGGAGCTGGCCCGGGACGTGGAGGCGGGCCAGCAGGCCGAGATCAACCGGATGCGCGCCATCATGCCCAAGGACTGAGCCGCGTGCCCGAGGACTGAGGTGCGGCGGAGCGGTGGCCGTGGTCACGGCCACCGCTCCGCGCACCGCCTCGCTCAGCGCCCCGCGGGGACGATCTTCTCGGTCTGCGCCAGCGTCTCGCCCAGCAGCCCGACGAGGTCCTGCCCGGTGCCCTGGGAGAAGATCACGTGGTCGACGCCCGCCTCGGCGAGCCTGCCGACGGTGTCCACCGCCTGGTCCACCGACGGCTCGGGGGTCTGGAGGAAGGTCAGCGAGGTCTTCTCGATGTCGGCGTAGTCGCGGCCCTCGCGCTCGCAGTGCTCGCGCAGCACCTGCAGCTTCCGCGGCAGCTCCTCGCCGTCGAAGATGTTGCAGGCGTCGGCGTACTTGGCCACGAACCGCAGTGTCTTCTTCTCCCCGGTGCCGCCGATCAGGATCGGCGGGTGCGGGCGCCGGATCGACTGCGGCGAGTTCAGCGGCCGTTCGAGCTGGAAGTGCTCGCCCTGGAACGGCTTCTCGTCCCCCTTCCACATCTGGTGGGCGATCTGGAGGGCCTCCTCCAGCCGCTCGAACCGCTCGGCGGTCGGCGGGAACGGGGTGCCGAGCCCGCGCGACTCCTCGTCGTTCCACGCGGCGCCGATGCCCAGCCAGGCCCGCCCGCCCGACAGCACGTCCAGCGTGGTGACCGTCTTCACCAGGATCCCGGGGTGCCGGTAGGTGACGCCGGTGACCATGGTGCCGAGCGTGATCCGCTCGGTGAGCGCCGCCGCGTACGCCAGCGCGGTGTAGCCCTCCAGCATCGGCTCCTCGGCCGGGCCGACCATCGAGATCTGGAAGAAGTGGTCCATCACCCAGAACGAGTGCAGCCCGGCCTGGTCGGCATCGCGGGCCATCCGCCCGTAGGTGGGGGCGATCTGCTCGGGCCCGCCGGGGAAGGTGAAGCTGGGTACCTGAAGTCCGATGCGCATGGTGTGGTCCTTCGTGATCGGGTTGCGCGCACCACTCTGCGACCTGGAGCGCGCTCCAGGTCAAGGACCATGCCCGGCGGCGCGCCCCGGCATCCCGGCCGCCCCGGTTGACCTGGAGTGCGCTCCAGGTGCGATCCTTGCCCGGTGACCTCCTACTCTCCCGCGGAGACCGCCGAGAAGAGCGGGTTCAGCATCGACACCCTGCGCTACTACGAGAAGATCGGGCTGCTGTCGGACATCGCCCGCAACGCCTCCGGCCGCCGCGTCTTCAGCGACGACGACCTGGCGTGGCTGAACATGCTGCGCTGCCTGCGCGAGACGGGCATGCCGATCGCGGAGATGCTGCGCTACTCGGAGCTGACCCGGGCCGGCGAGGAGACCGTCCAGGAGCGGATCGAGCTGCTGCAGACCCACGACCGCCGCGTCGAGGAGCAGATCGAGCGGCTGCGCGTCCAGCAGGGCCAGATCCAGCGCAAGCTGGGCTTCTACCGGGAGGTCGCCGGGGGATGCGCCGCGCTCCTGCCGCAGGCCGGGGCCGCGGCGCGGAACGGGCAGGCGGAGGTCAGCGCCGCACGGCCGTGATCCGGCGGCCGTCCGGCCCGAAGACCAGCATCCGGTCCAGGTCGACGTCCAGCCGTACCTCGGCGCCCCGCTCCGGACGCCGCGACCCCGTGCTGAAGACCAGGTCGGAACGGCGGTGGTGCCCGGCGTGCTCCTCCTCGACCGGTTCGGGCGGGGCGGGCCTGCGGATCAGCCCGCGCACCCGTCCGGCGAGCCCGCCCGGCCCCGGACGTTCCCGTCCAGGCCCCGCTCCCGCCGTGCCGGAGCTCGCCGCGCCCGGACTTGCCGGGCCCGGCCCGACCGCGGCGGCGTCCACCGTGGGGATGCCCGCCTCGGCGTAGGCGAGCCAGTCGTGCCCGTGGAACTCCAGCACCCGCACCCGCCCGGCGAGCGTGCGGCCCGCCTCCCCGGCCGCGACCGGGGTCAGCGCGTCCGGCCGGAGCCCCACGATCACCGGCCCGCCGTGATGGCTGATCAGCGCGGGGGAGCGGGCGTCGTTCCACGGGACGGTGACCTGCTGCGGGCCGAAGTCCAGCACCACGCCCCGGTCCTGGACGGCCCACGCGGTGGCCTGCAGCAGGTTGATCGGGGGCGAGCTGAGGAACGCCGCCACGAACACCGTCGCCGGGTCCCGGTAGATCTGCTCGGGCGTGCCCACGTCCTCCAGCACCCCGTCGCGCAGGACCGCGATCCGGTCCGCCATCGTCATCGCCTCGACCTGGTCGTGGGTGACGTACACGGTGGTGGTGCCGGTGGAGCGGACCAGTCCGGTGATCTCCAGCCGCAGCTCGGTGCGCAGCCCGGCGTCCAGGCTGGACAGCGGCTCGTCCATCAGGAACAGCGAGGGCTGGCGGATCAGCGCCCGGCCGATCGCGGCGCGCTGCCGCTGCCCGCCCGACAGCGTGCCCGGCAGCCGGTCGATCATGGAGCCGATGCCCAGCGCCCGGGTCAGCTCGGCGACCCTCTCCCGCGCCTCGGCCCGGTCGCCGCCCGCGACCTCCAGCGGGAACATCATGTTGCCCCCGACGGTGCGGTGCGGGTACAGCGCGCCGTCCTGGAAGACCATCGCGACGTTGCGCTCGCGCGGGGACAGGTCGTTGGCCACGCCGCCGTTCAGCCACAGCTCGCCCGACGTCGCCTCCTCCAGCCCGGCGATCATCCGCAGGATGGTGGACTTGCCGCAGCCCGACGGTCCCAGCAGGACGAACAGCTCCCCGTCGCCGATCCGCAGGTGGACGTCGCGCACGGCGTGCACGTCGCCGGGGAACACCTTGCCGACACCGTTCAGCACGACTTCCGTCATCGGGGGCCACCTTGGCAGCGGAGCGGAACGTTGGCCACCGATCACACCGTGCTCATCGCCGGTTTGTCCAGTGCGCGTCGTGTTCGGTGGGCGCCTCAGTCCCAGGCGACGCGCAGGACGGTGGTGGCCTCCAGCGGGTCCTGGCCGCGGTGGGTCGCGAGGATGCCCTCCCCCTCGGGGGAGGAGATGAACACGGCGTCTCCCGCCGACACCCAGGTGTTCCAGGCGCCGACGAACGCGCCGGTGCGCTTGCGGTTCTGCCCGAAGAGCGCGGGCACCGAGTGGTAGACGACCCCATTGCCCCCCGGCCTGTCCTCGAGCCACGCCAGAGCGCGCTCGAGGCGAGCCTCGCCCTTGAGCGGGTGGACGACGTAGCGGGGCACGACGTACCGGGGCGTGGCCATGGGGGCGAGGACCTCGTCCAGCGCCACGGCGAAGCGCTGCGACGTGGCCGCGTCGACGTCGGCGAGGGAGAAGCGGTAGGTGCCGTCCGGTTCCGGACGCACCACGACGCCCTCCGCGCCGCGCCGGGACAGGCCGGTGCCCTTGAGGGCGTCGGCGACGGCGTAGGCGAGGCTGGTGACCGCCGGTTCGCCGGCCAGCCCGTCGAGCCGCCGCGCGGCCTCCTCGACGGCCCGGTCCCGGACCCGCCTGGAGGCGGCGAGCCGTCGGTTCTCCCGCGCCTGCCAGGTCGTCGCGGCCAGCACCGCCGGGACCACGCAGGCGGCCCAGCCCCCCACCCACATCATGAAATCGCCGTGTGTCGCCCCGATGGCGACCGCTGTCACGGCGGCGAAGAAGGCCAGATACGACCCCATCCAGCCGAGCGCGCCGAGTTGCCTCGGCACGTACAGGTCCGGCAACTCGGGACGGCCCGTGGCATGCCGACGCGCAGGCACCGACAGCGGCGCGCCCGGCACGGCCGCCGCGGCGGCGGCCGGGGCGGTCACCGCGGGCGCGCGGGCCGGGCGGATCCGCAGCGTGTGCACCAGCTCGTCCCGGAACGGCTCGCCCAGCCGCCACCCCTCGCGGGTCGCCGCGCGGTCCGCGGCACGCGCCAGCATCTCCTGGTTGAGCCGGTCGAAGTCCGCGGGATCGGGCGGCGCGTACGGCGAGAACGACGCGTCGACGTGCGCCACCCCCGACACGATCTCCCCGTTCGGCGCGGCGGCCAGGTAGCCGCCGTGCTTGCGGACGAACCGGTCCCAGTCGGCGGCGCCCTTGGGATGCCCGTCGGCCACGCACACCACGGTCCAGGTGTTGGCCGACTTCTCCGGCCAGGACGGGTCCAGCCGCAGCGCCCGGCCGCGGGTCTGCACGACGGCGGTGGGCGTGGTCGCGGTGGTGAGGTCGATGAGGGTGTTGATGCCGCGGGCGTCCCAGCCCTCGCCGAGCAGCCCCCGCGTCCCGACCAGGATCTGGCAGCCGCCCGACTCGAAGAACGCGGTGATGAGCCGCACCCAGGTCCGCGACGTCCACGACCCGGTGATGACCGCGACGCCGCCGCCGACCGGCTCGACGGTCAGCCCGCGCTCGTGGTGCTCCAGCGCGAACGCCCGCGCGGTCTCCTCGGCGGCGGCGACCGTGCGGCCGGTGACCAGCATCGGGGCCAGCTCCCTGGTGCGGGGGTCGGCGACCAGCCCGCGCAGCATCAGCCAGGCCGACCCGGCCTCGGCGTCGAGCACCTCGCGCAGCCGGGCGGGGAGGGTGGCCCCGGCGCGCTCGTGGTCGCACAGCACCAGGCAGCGCAGCCGTGCGCCGAGCGAGATCGCCTCCGTCGCGGCGATCTCCACCGCGCCGAGCGTCTTGGCGGCGCTGCGCGCCAGCACCCGGTCCACCGGCGAGCGGGCGGCGCGGATCCCGCGCTTGGTCAGCTGGTAGCCGACCGCGGGCAGCGCCCTCTTGATCGCCTCCAGCGCCGCCGCGTCCTTGGCGTGCCCGCTCGGCAGCAGGCAGTGCACCACGTAGTCGTTCAGCAGCGCGACCCAGTCCTCGGCGGTCGGGGCGTGCCGGTGCTCCTCGCGCAGCCGCGCGCCGGGCGGCAGCGCCAGCAGCTCCACGTGGTGGAAGCGCAGCGCGGCGGCGGCGATCCGCGGCTCGGCCGTCTCCACCCGCGCCCACGCCACCGCCCCGCCCGCCTCGGCCGTGCGTTCGACCATGCGGGCGTCCAGCCACTCCAGCAGACCGGTCGAGGTGAACCCGGGGTCGAGCAGCCCGGCGGTCAGCTCCGCGAACCGCTCCGCCTCGCCCTCGACGTAGTCGGCCTCCACCGAGGTCGGGGTGGTCAGCCAGGCCAGCTCCGCGAACGGCGCCAGATAGCCCTCCCGCACCATCGCGGGAATGGACGCGCCCAGGATCGGCACCCCGAACAGGGCGTCCACCAGCTTGGACTCCTCGGGCGTCAGCGACTCGGGCGGGGTGGCGGTCAGCCCGACCACGCGGGCGTCCGGCAGCTCCTCCAGGATCTCGGCGAGCAGCCGCCCCCACACGTCCAGGAGGTGGTGGCACTCGTCCAGGACGAGGGTGAGCGGCCCGGCGTCGTGCAGCGCCGCGACCAGCGCCCGCCCGTTGTCGTGCAGGAGCCGCACCAGGCCGCCGCGGCGGCTCTTCTGGCGGCCCTCCTCGTCGGTCTCGGCGTCGGGGTCGAAGACCGCCAGCGACTGGTAGGTCAGGACGGTGACGGGATGCCGCAGGTCGCGGTCGGTGCCCGCCTCGCCGCCGCAGCGCCGCCAGTGCTCGGCCCACTGGTGCTGGATCGCGGTGTTGGGGACGAGCACGACCGTGCGCCGTCCCAGCCGCCGCGCCGCCTCCAGCCCGACCAGGGTCTTGCCGGTGCCGGGCGGGAGCACCACCCAGGCGCGCGACCGGCCCTCGTCCCACGCGGCGTCCAGCAGGTCGAGCGCCTTCGCCTGGTACGGCCTCAGCTCACCCGGCCAGCGCGCCCCGTTGAGATCCACCGGCACATTGTCGCGTCAGGACGTACCGGACCGCAGCGCAGAAACCGACATATCCGCGTCCGTCGCGGCATTCTCCCCCGCGCGCAGTCGGCGGCGCAGGGCGGCCGAGTCGGGCGCGACGGCCGTGACCAGCACGCCGGGACCGGCCAGGGGCAGCACCGCCCACCCCTCACCCGTGCGGGGCGGCGTCCCGGTGAACCCCGGGCCCGCCAGCAGCACGCTGCCCACGGCGCGGGCGCCCGCCAGCACGGCCCGGCTGCCGTGCACGGCCGGATCGTCCAGCCGCAGCTCGTGGCGGAGCAGCGGCACGCCGGCGGCCGTCACGTCGAAGCGGCTGATGTGGCGGCCCGGGGGTTCCCGGTGACGGCCCAGGATCAGCTCTTCGTACCAGCGCAGCGTCGCCCCCTCGGCCAGATCGATGCGGGCGAGGGCCCGGTGGCGGCAGCCGGCCGCGGCCACGGTCGGCTCGGGCGCGTAGTCCAGGTGCCCGCCTTCACCGACCTCGGCCCGCACCGTCATCCTGGATTCCCCGTCGCCGGGGAGCGCGAGCGTGGTGGCGACCGAACGGACCACGAGCCGCGCACCCGGTCCCACCCGCACCTCCAGCTCCAGCTCGTCGCCGCCGAGCGGCCCCGCCGCCGCGCCCACCATGTGGACCGCCCCGGGGGTCTCGCGCAGCGCCAGCGGGCCGTCCGAACGCAGCCGGGTCAACCGGGTCGCCCCGGACGGGCCGCGCTCGGCGGTGACGGCCGCGCACGCCGTGTAGGAACGGGCGGGGCGGGCGCGGGTCATGACGCGGCGGCCCGCGGCGCCGCCCGGCCCAGGACGCCGCGGACCCACTCCGCGACCTCGGGCGCGCCGGGACGCTGCCGCAGCGAGGTGAACGCCACCGGCCGGCCGTCCCGGACCCGCGCCGCGTCCCGGGCCATCAGGTCCAGATCGCTCCCGACCAGCGGCGCCAGATCCGTCTTGTTGATCACCAGCAGGTCGGCCGCGGCGACGCCGAGCCCGCCCTTGCGCGGCACGTCGTCACCGCCCGCCACGTCCAGCACGAAGATCTGCCGGTCCGCCAGGCCCCGGCTGAACAGGGCGGTGAGGTTGTCGCCGCCGCTCTCCACGATGATCAGGTCGAGCGCGCCGCCGTGCCGCTCCTCCAGCTCCTCGACCGCGTCGAGGTTGGCCGAGATGTCGTCGCGGATGGCGGTGTGCGGGCACGCGCCGGTCCGCACCGCGGTGATCCGGTCGTCGGCGAGCACCGCCTCGCGGCGCAGGAAGTCGGCGTCCTCGGTGGTGTAGATGTCGTTGGTCACCACCGCCAGCTCCAGCTCGTCGCGCAGCGCCCGGCACAGCGCGGCCGTCAGCGCCGTCTTGCCGCTGCCGACCGGGCCGCCGATGCCCAGCCGCAGCGCCCGGCCCTCCGGCACCGGTGCCTCGTACGGGTCGTGCGCGTGGTCATGCCCGTGGTCGTGTGCGTGGACGGCGCCCATGGCTCTGGTACCTCCCGGTTCAGGATTCGAAAAGGCGCAGGTCGGCGCCCAGATGAAGCTCGGCGTACAGGTCGAGCGCGGGCGCGGAGGGCGCGGGCAGCGCCGCCCAGTCGCCGGTGCCGGCGGCCGCCTCCGCCGCGACCGCGTCGATGTCCGGGGCGAGGTCCGCGAGAACGCGGTGCACGGAGAGGGGGTCCAGCCCGAGCAGCCGCACCCCGGCCGACGCCGGTCCCGTCACCGCCCCGTAGGCGCTGATCGCGGCGGCCTGCTCCGGCGTCCCGCCCGCCGCCGACGCCGCCGCGCCCTGGACGAGCGGGTGGTGCGGCTCGCGCAGGACGGCGAGCGCGTCGAGCGCCGGATGCGGCCACGTCCGCCGCGCGGCCCGCAGCAGAGACCTGCCCTGGGCCCGGGACGCCCTCCGCTGAGCCGGGGACGGGGTGCGGGCGTCGGCCTCCGCGTCCAGCCGCACCCACTCCCACGACGACGGCTCCGTCGCCCCGGCGTGCGCGCACGCGGCGGCGGCCAGCGCGGCCGACACCAGGCCCGAGGTCGCCAGCCGCCCGCGCAGGAAGTCGGCCAGCCCGTCCACGTCCCGCACCGCCCCCGCCGCGACCGCGGGCTCCAGCCCGCCCGAATGGGCGTGCCCGCCCGCCGGGAGCCGCGAGTCGGCCAGCAGCAGCAGGTGCGCGGGAAGGGACGTCACGGCCATCAGAAGAGGAAGTAGCGCTGCGCCATCGGCAGCTCGTCCACCGGGGCGGGCTCGACCACGTCACCGTCGATGGAGACGGTGAAGGTGTCGGGATCCACCTCGATCGCGGGCAGCGCGTCGTTCAGCGGCATGTCGGCCTTGCCCAGCCGCCGGGTGTCGCCGACCGGGACCAGGGCGCGCCGCACCGCCAGCCGCTCCGCCAGGCCGTCGTCGAGCGCCGCCTGCGACACGAAGTGCAGCGACGTCGCCGCCGCGACCGGCGGCGCCGCCCCGAACATCGGCCGCGGCAGGACCGGCTGCGGCGTCGGGATCGAGGCGTTCGCGTCGCCCATCGCCGCCCACGCGATCACCCCGCCCTTCAGCACGACCTGCGGCCGGACGCCGAAGAACGCCGGATCCCACAGCACCAGGTCGGCCAGCTTCCCCGGCTCCACCGACCCGACCTCCGCGTCCAGGCCGTGCGCGATCGCCGGGTTGATCGTGTACTTGGCGACGTAGCGGCGGGCCCGCAGGTTGTCGGCCGGACCCTCCAGCGCGCCGCGCCGCCGCTTCATCGCGTGCGCGGTCTGCCACGTGCGGATCACCGTCTCGCCGATCCGGCCCATCGCCTGCGAGTCCGACCCGATCATCGAGATCGCGCCCAGATCGTGCAGCACGTCCTCGGCCGCCATCGTCGTCGGCCGGATCCGGGACTCGGCGAACGCCAGGTCCTCGGGCACCGACGGGTTGAGGTGATGGCACACCATCAGCATGTCGAGGTGCTCGTCGAGCGTGTTCACGGTGTGCGGCCGCGTCGGGTTCGTGGACGAGGGCAGCACGTTCGGATGCGAGGCCACCGTGATGATGTCGGGCGCGTGCCCGCCCCCCGCGCCCTCGGTGTGGTATGCGTGGACCGACCGGCCGCCCACGGCCTCCAGCGTCGACTCCACGTACCCGGCCTCGTTCAGGGTGTCGGTGTGCAGCGCCACCTGAACCCCGGACGCGTCCGCCACCCGCAGGCACGCGTCGATCGCGGCGGGCGTGGAACCCCAGTCCTCGTGCAGCTTGAACCCGGACGCGCCCCAGCGCAGCTGCTCCCACAGCGCGTCCTCGGACACGGTGTTGCCCTTGCCGAGCAGCGCCACGTTCACGGGGTGGCCGTCCAGGGCCTCCAGCATCCGGTGCAGGTACCAGGCGCCGGTCACGGTGGTGGCCTTGGTGCCCTCGGCGGGGCCGGTGCCGCCGCCGATGAGCGTGGTGACCCCGGCGCCGAGCGCCTCGTCCAGCAGCTGCGGGCAGATCAGGTGGACGTGGGAGTCCACCGCCCCCGCCGTGAGGATCTTCCCGTTGCCCGCCAGCACCTCGGTCGACGGCCCGATCACCAGGTCGGGATGGACGCCGTCCATGGTGTCGGGGTTGCCGGCCTTGCCGAGCGCGACGATCCGGCCGTCCCGCACCCCCACGTCCGCCTTGACCACGCCCCAGTGGTCGAGCACCACCGCCCCGGTGATCACCAGGTCGAGGGCGCCCTCCGCCCGGGTGGCGCGGGCCTGCCCCATCGACTCGCGGATCACCTTCCCGCCGCCGAACACCGCCTCGTCCCCGGCGCCCGCCGGACCGCGGCTGCGGTCCTCGGTGACCTCGACGAACAGGTCGGTGTCGGCCAGCCGCACCCGGTCGCCCGCGGTCGGCCCGTACAACCCGGCGTACCGCGCCCGCCCCAGCTCAGTGCTCATTGCCTCGCCTCCGCTCGGCGCTTCGCGGCCGCTCAGTCATCCAGGGGTCCGTTCTTCTCCAGCCGCAGGCCGGGGACGACGCGCGCCCCGGCCAGCGGGACCAGGTCCACCTCGCGGGTGAGGCCGGGCTCGAACCGCACGGCCGTGCCGGCCGGGACGTCGAGCCGGTGGCCCCACGCGGCGTCGCGGTCGAAGTCGAGCGCCGGGTTGGCCACGGCGAAGTGGTAGTGCGAACCGACCTGGACCGGCCGGTCGCCGGTGTTGACCACGGTCACGGTGACGCGCGGCCGGCCCGGGTTCAGCTCCACCGGCTCCGCGCCCGGTACGATCTGCCCCGGGACGAGCGGTTCCGCGGCCGTCACGGGATCGGCCGGTGGACGGTGACGAGTTTGGTGCCGTCGGGGAAGGTCGCCTCCATCTGGACCGAGTCCAGCATCTCCGGCACGCCCTCCATGACGTCGTCACGGGTGAGGACGGCGCGTCCGGACTCCATCAGCTCGGCCACGGTGCGCCCGTCGCGGGCGCCCTCCATGATGTGCACCGCGATGATCGCGGTCGCCTCGGGATGGTTGAGCCGCAGCCCGCGCGCCCGGCGATCGCGGGCCACCTGGGCGGCCACGTGGATCAGCAGGCGTTCCTGCTCGTGTGGGGTGATCAGCACACCTCAGGACGCTATCCCCCCGCTGACCTGCGAAGGAACGGTCGCGTTGCGCATTTAACGCCCATTTCACAATGTCCGGGACCGGAAACGGGGTCGTCACGCCGATCTCATCTCCGCGCAACAGCGCTGTGCGCGGGCCCGCTACCGGCGGGTACGCGCCCCGCGCGGGGCCGTACGGAGCGTGAAGGTCGGCTAACTCCGGCGTATCGGACATTAAGGGTGAGGAGTTAGAAACCATTCGCTAACCCCCGGGGCAGGCCCGAAACGCAGCCCTTACCGGGCGCGTCGTCCGCCGAAATGGAGCGCTCCGAGACTCCAGCCGACGAGATCTTGGAGGTCCCCCTTGGCCATGACGGACGAATCGAACGGGACCGGGGTCAGCCGCCGTGGCTTTCTCACGCGCGTCGGCGCCACCGGCGGGGCGGGCGCCATGTTCGCCACCATGGGCGCGCTGGGCCTGGCCCCGAGCGCCGAGGCGGCCACGCGCACGCCGTTCCAGCCCCCGCGCGCCTCGGACTTCCGGCTGCGCGGCCGCGGCGCCGCGAAGGTGGCCGTGCTGGGCGCGGGCGTGGCCGGCCTCGCCGCCGCCTACGAGCTGGGCAAGGCCGGGTACGACGTGACGATCCTGGAGGCCCAGGACCGCGTGGGCGGGCGCAACCGCACCCTGCGCGGCGGCGACCGGCTCACCGAGATGGGCGGCGCCACCCAGGAGGTGAAGTTCGGCAAGGGCACGTACATGAACGCCGGGCCCGCGCGCATCGCCCAGTGGATGACCACCATGGACTACTGCCGCGAACTCGGCGTCCCCCTGGAGGTCTTCACCAACTCCAACGCCGACGCCTACATCTTCAACGAGTCCGCCGGCATGACGGCCCCGGTGCGGTGGCGCACCGCCAAGGCCGACGTGTACGGCTACATCTCCGAACTGCTGGCCAAGGCGACCGACCAGGGCGCCCTCGACCAGCGCCTCACCGGCACCGACAAGGAGAGGCTGCTCTCCTTCCTCTCCGGCTTCGGCGCCATCGGATCGAAGGCCAACGGATTCGCCTACAGGGGCACCGACGGCAGGCGCGGCTACTCGGTGAACCCCGGCGCCGCCGACACCGCCGGAACGGTCCTGGGCCCCGTGCCCTCCCTCACCGACGTCTTCGCCAGCGGCGTGGGCCGCAACTTCTCCTTCGAGTTCGGCTACAGCCAGGCCATGCTGATGTTCCAGCCGGTCGGCGGCATGGACGCCATCCCGCGCGCGCTCGCCAAGGCGGTCGGGTCCGGGAAGATCCGCACCGGCTGCAAGGTCACCAAGATCACCAACCAGTCCGGCGGGGTCGAGATCGAGTACGAGCGGGAGGGCCGCACCCGCAAGCTCGCCGCCGACTACTGCATCGCCACCCTCCCGCCGCAGATCCTCGCCAAGATCCCGCACAACCTCGGCGCCGGCGTGCAGGCGGCCCTGGGCACCCCCGTCCCCAACTCCACCGGCAAGATCGGCCTGGAGTACCGGGGCCGCTGGTGGGAGGACGAGGAGCGCATCTACGGCGGCATCACCAACACCGACCTGGACCTGTCCACCATCTGGTACCCCTCGCACGACTTCCACGCCGAGCGCGGCCTGGTCGTCGGCTACTACAACTTCGGCGCCAACGCCGACGCCTACGCCCGGATGACGCACGCCGACCGGCTCCGCCGCGCCCTCGACCAGGGCGCCAAGATCCACGGCGACCGGTACCGGCGCAACCTGGCCTCCTCCGCCTCCATCGCCTGGATCCGGCAGCCGCACATCGAGGGCGGCTGGATCTCCTGGCCGTCCCGCGGCGCCGAGTACACGCTGCTGAACCAGGCTCAGGGCCACGTCTACTTCTCCGGCGACTGGCTCAGCTACGAGATCGCCTGGCAGCACGGGTCGTTCGAGTCGGCGCGCAAGGTCGTGACCGAACTCCACCAGCGGGTCCTGCAGAGCTGACCGAGAAGCCGAACGAGGGATGACGATCATGAAGATGCGACGGAAGATCATCGTGGCCGGGACGGCCGCCGCCGTGCTGGTGGGGGCGGGCGGCGCCGCGTCCGCCGCGCCCGGGTCCAAGGAGCCGCGCCCGCCGCGTCCCACCGAGGTCCGCCCGGCGCTGCCGGCCGGGCAGAACAACCCGTCCATCGCCAACGGCGTCGCGATCGGGTCGGTCGTGGCGACCTACACCGCCAGCGGGCTCGGGCCGCGCGACGCCAACCCGGCCGCGCCCGCGGGCAGCCCGGAGCGCTACGTCGACTTCCCCGGCGGCACGCTGCCACCGGGAGTAACGCTGACCGAGGCGCAGGCGATCAACGCGTTGAAGGCGATCAACGAGAACCTCAAGGCACAGGGCCTCACCGCCAGGGACGTGATCTCGATGCGGGCCTACCTGAGCAACCCGCCGGGCGCGGACGTCGCCGACTTCGCGGGCTGGAACCGCGCCTACCGCCAGTTCTACGCCAACACCGACCTGTCCACCGGAAAGCCCGTCAACGTCCCGCTGGGCACCGCGCCGCCGGCCCCGCCGATGCTGGTCAACCCCGCCAGGCCGGCCCGGGTCACCATCGAGATCGAGAACCTGCCGGTCTACGGCTGGCTGGTCGAGGTGGAGGTGGTGGCCGCGTTCCGGCAGCGCTGACCCCCGTGCCCGAGAGCGCCCGGCGGTCCTCCCGCCCGCCGGGCGCTCTCGCCTTCTCGCCGGCCCTTCGACGCGGGCCCACCCGGGCACGCAGGCCCTCTCAAGGAGGAGAGCTCCCATGCACGACGACCCGACACGCCCCGCCGACCCCGCCCAGGACGCCGCCGCCGGTGCCGCGGGCGGTACGCCGGTCAGCCGCCGCACGTTCCTGCACCGCACCGGTGCCGGGGCCGCGCTGCTGGCCGGCGGCGTCCTGGCGGGCGGGACGGCCGCCGCCGCGCCGCCCGTCCGCAGGGCCGCCGCCGGGATCGCCCCGGCCGACCTGGACCCGCTCGCCCTGCTGAAGAAGATGCTCGCCTTCGACACCCAGAACCACGGCGAGGGCGGCATCACCCGGCCGCACGCGGAGATGCTCAAGGCGGTGTGGGAGTCGGCGAACGTCCCCGCCGAGATCATCCCGACCCCCAAGCAGGACAACGTCCACCTCATCGCGCGCGTCAAGGGCACCACCTCGGCGGCCCCGCTGCTGCTTCTGGGGCATTCTGATGTGGTTCCGGTGGAACGCGCCAAATGGTCCGTCGACCCGTTCGCCGGGGTCGTCAAGGACGGCGAGATCTACGGCCGCGGCGCCCTCGACATGAAGGGCGCCAACGCCGCGTTCGTCGCCGGCCTGCTCCGCCACCTGAACGAGGGCGGGAAATTCGAGCGCGACATCATCGTCCTGACCGACTGCGACGAGGAGGCCGGCCCGCACGGCTCGCGCTGGCTCGCCGAGAACCACTGGGACAAGATCAACGCCGGGATGGTCCTGACCGAGGGCGGCTGGTTCCTCGCCCAGAAGGACCGCACCACCCCGATGCTCATCACCGTCACCCGCCAGGACAAGGTCTACTTCAACCTCGACCTCGTCGCCGACGGCACCGCCACCCACTCCTCCAAGCCCAACCCCGACTCCGCCATCGCCAAGCTGTCGCGCGCCGTCACCGAGCTCGACACCTGGCTCGCCCCCGTCACCCTGACCCCGGTCACCCGCGAGTACTTCACCGCCCTGGCCAAGGCCACCGGCGACACCGCGTTCAGGCGCGCCATCGAGCTGATGCTGTCGGCGCGCTCGCAGCCCGCCCGCGAACGCGCCGCCGCCCTGGTCGTCAAGCGCAGCGACTACCCCTGGCTGCACCGCGCCCTGCTCCGCACCACCCACGCCTTCGTCATCGAGGACGCGGGCTACAAGGAGAACGTCATCCCGTCCAGCGCGACCCTCCGCGTCAACTGCCGGGGCGTCCCCGGCGGGCAGCGGCCCCGCGACTTCCTCGCCGGGGTCCGCGAACGGCTGAAGGGACGCGACGTCACCGTCAAGCTCGTCGGCAACCCCGGCGAAACGGAGGAGGCCGCCCTCAAGCGCCTCGACGAGACCTTCGCCCGGCCCCCGTCCGGCATCGACTCGCCCCTCTACACCGCCATCGGCGACGCCGCCGCCAAGACCTACCCCGGCGCCGTCTTCGCGCCCGCGCTGTTCGAGGCGGGCACCAGCCTGTACCCGTGGACGTCCCGCGGCGTGCCCGGCTACGGCGTCTACCCCTACGTCCTCGACAACGACCAGCTCATCGGCATGCACGGCAACGACGAGCGGATCGCCGTGGAGGCCCTGAAGCAGGGCACCGAGTTCATGTACCGCCTCTTCGCCCGCTTCAGGGCCTGACGGGAGGCACGCCCGGCCCCTCGACCAGGCGGCCGATGGACGGGTAGTCCAGCACCAGCCCGTCCCGGAACACGATCTCCTCGGTGAACCCCGGGCTGGCGAAGCGGAACACCGCCAGGTCGCCGTCCCTGCGGACGAGCTCGTACGTCTGCGGGGACGGCGTCACCGTCAGGTCCGGCACCGACACCCACGCCATCAGGTATTCGGCGGGACCGGCGTCCGGCGTGCGCAGCGCGGGCATGCTGTTGGTCAGCGGCGACAGCCCCAGATCGCAGTCCAGCGCGCCGCGCAGCGCCGCCGCGTCGCCGCCCGGCGGCGGCATCCCCACCCGGCCCTCGGCCCGCGCGCTGACCGTCCACTCGCCCTCGGGCCGGTTGACCAGCTCCAGCGACCGCCGCCACGGCCCGGTCGCCGGATCGGTCCCGTGCGCCTCGACCAGCAGCCGGGCCGTCACGTAGCGGTCTCCGGTGGTCAGCTCGTACTCGAGCCGGTACGGCAGCGGATCGCCGCCGATCGCCGTCCCCGAGGCCGTGAGCCGTCCCGCCGAGATCTCCACCTCCGCGAGCTCCGCACCCTCGGGCTTCACCCACACCACCGAACGCATCATGGGTGCCTGCATACCCGAGGCCTCCGACAGAACGCGAGCCGTCGTCAGCCGCGGGCCAGGACGGCGATCACCTCGTCCCAGACGCGGCGCGGCAGCTCCTGGCCGGTGCCGGGGAGCCGGACCAGGCGCGCGCCGGGGATCTCCCCGGCCAGCGCCTCGCCGTTCCCGATCGGGAAGAACGGGTCGTCCTCGCCGTGGATCACCACGGTCGGCGCCGCGATCCCGCCGAGCCGCCCACGCCAGCGCGGCCGGCAGTCCAGTGCCGCGAACACGCTGCCGAGCTGGTTCGAGCGGTGCACCGCCCCGGGGTCGACGCCCGGCGGCACGACGGCGCGGTCGAAGACCCGGCCCGCCCGCTCCCGCGCCTCCGCCTCGTCGAAGCCTCCCTGACCCGCCATGTGCCGCGCGCTCTCCGCCATCGCCGCCACGACCGAGGCCCGGTCGGACCAGTCCGGCTGCGGCGCCGACATGATGAACGCCATCAGGTCCGCGTCGTGCTCGGGCAGGTCCGGGTCCACCGGACCCGGCGCCACCGGCCTGGTCGCGACGAGGGTGAGCGCGGCGACCCGGTCGGCGTGGTCGAGGGCCAGCAGCTGCGCGATCCAGCCGCCGGCGCCGTACCCGGCCACGTGCGCCCGCGGGATGCCCAGCGCCTCCAGCAGCCCGGCCGCGTCCGCGACCAGGTCGCGCAGCGTGTAGCCGGGCTTGTCCGGGTCCACCGTGGTGGAGCGGCCCGTGTCGCGCAGGTCGTAGCGGATCACGTGCCGCGGCGCCGCGGCCAGCCGTTCGCACAGCTCATCGGGCCAGCTCAGCATCGAGCCGCCGACCAGCAGCACGGGCGGGGCCTCCGGTTTCCCGAAGGTCTCCACGCACAGCTCCACCCCGTTCACCGGCACCAGACGCTCGTCACCCACGGGTGCGCCTCCTCACTCCTCGTCGCCGATCCTTCCGATATCCGGTTGGACCGCCGTGCCGGGCGAAACTCATCGGGCCGGGAACGACGGGTGAGGCCCGGGATGTCCGATGGCGGGATTAGACTCGCGGCCGTGGCAGGCCGGATACGTAACGAGGACATCGCGCTGGTGCGGGAGCGGTCACCCATCGACGAGGTGATCGGGGAGTACCTCCAGCTCCGCAGTGCCGGCGGCGGGAACCTCAAGGGCCTGTGCCCCTTCCACGACGAGAAGTCGCCGTCGTTCAACGTCACGCCGTCCCGGGGCCTGTTCTACTGCTTCGGCTGCTCGGCCGGCGGCGACGTGATCAAGTTCGTCCAGGAGATCGACCATCTGTCGTTCGGGGAGGCGGTGGAGCGGCTGGCGGCCAAGGCCGGCGTCCAGCTCCGCTACGAGGAGGGCGGCGGCTACACCCCCCGGCAGGACTCGGGCCAGCGGGCCCGGCTGCTGGAGGCGCACCGGGCCGCGGCGGAGTACTACGCCGGGATGCTCGCCTCGCCGGACGGCGCGATCGGCCGCAAGTTCCTGTCCGAGCGCGGCTTCGAGGCGGCCGACGCGCAGCGCTACGGCGTGGGCTTCGCCCCGCGCGAGTGGGAGGCGCTGGTCCGGCACCTGCGCGGGCGCGGCTTCGCCGACCGGGAGCTGGTCGCCGGCGGGCTGGCCAAGGAGGGCCGCCGCGGCCCGATGGACCGCTTCCGCGGCCGGCTGATCTGGCCGATCCGCGATCTGGGCGGCGACGTGATCGGCTTCGGCGCGCGCAGGCTCTACGACGATGACGACGGCCCGAAGTACCTCAACACCCCCGAGTCGCCGATCTTCCACAAGGGCTCGGTGCTGTACGGCGCCGACCTGGCCAAGAAGGAGATCGCGCGGCGCCGCCAGGCGGTGGTGGTGGAGGGCTACACCGACGTGATGGCCTGCCACCTGTCGGGCGTGCCGACCGCGATCGCCACCTGCGGCACCTCGTTCGGCGACGACCACATCAAGATCCTGCGCCGGCTGCTGATGGACCAGGACGAGTTCCGCGGCGAGGTGATCTTCACCTTCGACGGCGACTCGGCCGGGCAGCGGGCCGCGCTGCGCGCCTTCGCCGACGAGCAGAAGTTCGTCACGCAGACGTTCGTGGCGGTGCAGCCCGACGGGCTCGACCCGTGCGACCTGCGGATCCGGCACGGCGAGGCGGCGGTGCGCGACCTGGTGGCCTCCCGGCTGCCGCTGTTCGAGTTCGCGATCCGCAGCGTGATCCAGGAGCGCGACCTGGACACCGCCGAGGGCCGGCTGGCGGCGCTGGACGCGGCGGCCCCGGTGGTGGCGGCGATCAAGGACCGGGCGCTGCGGCAGATGTACGCGGTCAGCCTCGACCGCTGGCTCGGCATCATGGACGAGCAGTTCGTGCTGGGCCGGGTGCGGGAGCTGGCCGCGCGCCGGGCGCAGGGCGGCCGTCCCAACGGGCGGCCCGGTCAGCGCCAGGGCGTTCCCGGGCAGGCGGGTCAGGGCCAGGGGGCTCCAGGTCAGGGAGCGCCGGGGGAGGCCGCGCGGCCCGCCTTCGATCCCAACGATCCCGAGGTGCGGCGCGAGCGGGAGCTGCTGAAGGTGGCGGTGCAGCGTCCGGCGCTGCTCGGGCCGGAGTTCGACCAGGTGCCGGCGGCGGCGTTCATCGCCCCGCCGCACGCCGCGGTGCGCGAGGTCATCGCGGGTGCGGGCGGTGTGGCGGTGGCGGCGGGCGCGGCCGAATGGGTGGTGCTGCTGCTGGAGCGGGCGCCGAACGACCAGGTCAGGGAGCTCATCACGCGGCTTGGAGTCGATCCCGTGCACTCCGCACATGAAACGGATGACCGTTATGCCGGTGAATTGCTCGCCCGAATCCAGGAACGCCAGCTCACACGCTTGATCACCGACCTGAAATCTAAACTCGAGCGGCTGAATGCGGCCGAGTCGGCCGAGGACTACAACCGGCTGTTCGGCGATCTTGTCGCGCTTGAGCAGCAGAGACGGGTGTTGCGGGAGCGAGGGCTCGGGGTGCAGTAAGTCAAGGGACCGCAAAATGGGTCCTGTGATCTTGGACCCGTTTGACGCAGACTGTCTGCGTGGGCCCTTCGGTGCTGCCAAGCGAGGCGCCATCGGTTGACCAGGTGGCGGACCTCGTCGCGCGCGGCAGAGAGCGCGGCGGAGTGACGGTCGAAGACGTCGCCGCAGCGCTCGATCGCTCCGACTTGCAGGACGACTCCCTCGAACGGGTCGTCCGGATGCTCGCAGAGCAGGGGGTAGAGGTCCTCGAGTCCCAGCAGGAGACCGAGGACGTCACGCGAGTGGACGAGGGAGACCTCGGCAAGCGGGCGCCGACGAGCGATCTGGTCCGGATCTACCTGCGGGAGATCGGTCGCGTACCGCTGCTCACGGCAGAAGATGAAGTCGAACTAGCGAAATCGATCGAGGCGGGCCTCTTCGCCGAGGAGAAGATGGCGCACGTCGCCATCCTGTCCCGGATGGAACGGCTCGACCTCGAACTGCTCGCCCGCGAGGGGGTGCGGGCGAAGCAACGCCTGATCGAGGCCAACCTGCGGCTGGTGGTGTCGATCGCCAAACGCTACGTGGGCCGGGGAATGCTGTTCCTCGACCTGATCCAGGAGGGAAATCTCGGACTGATCCGCGCGGTCGAGAAATTCGACTACACCAAGGGGTTCAAGTTCTCGACCTACGCCACCTGGTGGATCCGCCAGGCGATCACGCGTGCGATCGCCGACCAGGCCCGGACCATCCGGATCCCGGTGCACATGGTGGAGACCATCAACAAGCTGGTCCGGGTGCAGCGCCAGATGCACCAGGACCTCGGCCGGGAACCGAGCCCCGACGAGATCGGCCTGGAGATGGGCCTGACGCCCGTCCGGGTCGTGGAGATCCAGCGGATCGCCCAGGAGCCGGTCTCGCTGCAGTCGCCGATCGGCGAGGAGGACTCCGACCTCGGCGACTTCATCGAGGACGCCGACGCGGTCGTGCCGATCGAGGCCGCGGCGTTCCTCCTGCTGCAGGACCAGCTGGAGGACATCCTGGGAACGCTGTCGGACCGGGAGCAGCGCATCATCCAGCTGCGCTTCGGCCTGACCGACGGCCATCCGCGGACGCTTGAGGAGGTCGGCCGGGAGTTCGGGGTGACGCGGGAGCGGATCCGCCAGATCGAGTCCAAGACCCTGGCGAAGCTGCGGCATCCCTCGCGCGCCCAGATGCTCCGGGAGTACCTCGACTGATCGCCCGCCGGCCGACCGCCGGCACGCCGCGCCCGCCGCGGCCGCGCCAGGATCCGCGGCCACGGCGGGTGGCGTGCGGGCGGCGGCGCGTGACCGGAGCGCCCGGGGCCCGCCCGGGTCGCCCCGAGAATGGGGCGTAGGGCCACATTTCCCCGCTCCGGTGGATTACCGTGGTGGGCATGCTGATCGTGACGACTGATGGCCTGCCGGGGTACGAGATCCGCAGCGTGCTCGGCGAGGCGCTGGGGGTGGCCGTCCGCGCCGATCAGGGCTCGAGCGGACCCGCCGGGCACCCGGGGAGCAGCGCGACGTTCCGGGTGACCGGCGAGCAGCAGCCGCCGGGCCTGGCCGCCGCGCGCCGGGAGGCCGTGGAGCGGCTGGGGGAGGAGGCGCGCCGCAAGGGCGCCAACGCGGTGGTGGGCATGTGCTTCGACACCGCGGCGCTGGCCGGGGGCGGCCACGAGGTCTGCGCCTACGGCACCGCCGTGTGGGCCGAGGCCGCGCAGGGCGCCCAGCCTGGGCATTCGGCGTCGATCCCGCAGGCGCAGCAGCCCCAGCCGCAGCAGGGCGGCATGCCCCCGTACGGCGACCCGCAGCCCGGCGGCCCGCCGATGGCGGCGCGGAACCTGACGATCGGCCTGCACGACCGCCCCCGCTGACACAGCGTTTCTCTCTCGCGTAGCGCACGACGCTCGCGCGCGGCCTCCGGGCGGGCAGTCCGGGAGCGGCCAGAAAAAGCGCCCGGCGGACGGAGGAGGAACCGCCCCGGCCGGGGTTGACTGGACGCGTCCCCGGCCCGCGATCCAGGCGGGTCCAGCCGACCCCCTGGAGCGTCCGATGCGTCTCGTCCCTGCCCTGGCGTGCGCGGGTGCCGTGACCGTGCCGCTGTCGGTTCTCGCGGCGTGCGGCGACGGCGACGGCGGCGCGGGAGGAACGGGCGCGGCCGGGGCGTCGGGGGCCGGCGGCGCCGTGCCGATCAGGGCGTCGGACGACCGGTGCGAGGTGGGCCGGCGCGACCTCACCGCCGGGACGCTGCGGTTCCGCGTGACCAACGCGGGCCGCACGGTCACCGAGGTGTACGTCTACGCCCCCGGCGACAAGATCATCACCGAGCGGGAGTTCATCCGACCCGGCCAGAGCGTGGAGCTGACCGTGCAGCTCGGCGCGGGCAACTACCAGATCGCCTGCAAGCCCGGCATGACCGGGCACGGCATCCGGCAGGACATCACCGTCACCGGGCAGGCCGACCACGCCACCGACCCGCGGCTGAGCAGGGCGCTGGCCGACTACAGGGCCTACGTCGTCCAGCAGGCCGACGCGTCGATCGCGGCCACCCGCACGTTCGTCGACGCGTTCAAGCGGGGCGACGTGGACGGGGCCAAACGGCTGTACGCGCCGTCCCGGATCGGCTGGGAGCGGATCGAGCCGGTCGCGGAGTCGTTCGGCGACCTGGACCCGCGTGTGGACGCCCGCGAGGCCGACCTGGAGCCGGGGGAGAAGTGGACCGGCTGGCACCGCCTGGAGAAGGCGCTGTGGAAGACGGGCTCGACCAAGGGCGAGGAGCCGTACGCCGACCAGCTTCTGAAGGACCTGAACGAACTCCGGACCCGGGTCGCCGCCGCCCAGCTCGACCCCCCGATCACCCCCGCGTCCATGGCCAACGGCGCCAAGGAACTGCTGGACGAGGTCGCCACCGGCAAGGTCACGGGCGAGGAGGAGGCCTTCAGCCACACCGACCTCGTCGACTTCAAGGCGAACGTGGACGGTGCGAAGAAGGTCTACGAGCTGGTCCGGGCGGTCGTCCTGGAGAAGGACCCGGCGCTGGTCAAGAAGCTGGACGCGGGCTTCGCCAAGGTCGAGGGGCTCCTGGCCGAGTACCGGAAGGGGGACGGCTACGTCTCCTACGACACCGTCGGCAAGGCGCAGCGCAAGGAGCTGGCCGACGGGGTGAACGGGCTGGGCGAGCCGCTGTCGATGCTCGCGGCGGCCGTCGTCAGGTGAGGCTACGCCTGGCCGGCGCGTTCGGCCCGGATCCGCGTCACCACGTCGCCCGCCGCGGTCTTGATGGCCTCCAGCTCCTGCAGGTACGACCAGTAGTCCGGATTGGGGCCGACCAGGCGCCGCGGTGCCCGGTCCAGGCGATGGACGAGCGAGTCCAGGACACTGGCGTGATGCGGGGCGGCGCCCCCGGGCTGCGCCATGGCGAGCTTCTGCGCGTCCCGCACCGCGAACCGGACCGTTTCCGCGGGCTTGGCCGGGTCGGCCGCCGCCGCGTCCAGCTCCGCCACCCGCCCGGTGACCTGCCCGGCCCGGCGGTCGGCGGCGTTCAGCTCGGTGCGGGCCGCGGTCAGGGCCCGCTGCGCCTGCTTCCACTCGTTGCGCGCGACGTGCTGGGACGCCTCGTTCAACCGCTCCCGGGCCCGTTCCACGCCCGCCCCCACGGCCTCGGGCGCGCCCTTGAGGTCCTGCCAGCAGGCCTGCGAGTAGTTGCGCAGCAGGAGCTTCATCGCCTGCCGCACCGGCTCGATCCGTCCCGCGACCATGTCGGAGCGGGTCCGCACCGAGGCCAGCGAGTTGCGGACCTTCTCGCCCAGCCGGGGCAGCTCCTCGGCCGCCTCCAGCGCCCCCGCCGCGATCCTCCGGACCTCGTCGGCCTGGTCCATCGCCCCGGCCAGCCCGAGGCCGCCGAGCCCCTGCGAGCTCAGCACCGCCAGGGCCTGCTTGGCCCGGGCCAGCTCGGCCTCGGGATCGGAGGCGTCCATGCCCGCCGTGCGGGCGGCGGCGATCGCGGCGTCGGCGGCGGCCACCGCGTCGCGGGCGGCGGCCAGCCGCGGCGGGAGCCGGTCGAGCGCCGCCTCCAGCCGCGCCATCTGCGGGGCGAGCCGCTCGGCGAACCGGTTCAGGTCGGCGGTGATCTTCTTCAGCCGGTCGGTGGCCGCGACGAAGGCCCGCCGCGCGGCGTCGTAGTCGCCGGGGCCCCGCTCGCGGTCGTCGTCGAGCTCGTGGGCGTCCAGCACGGAGATGTAGGCCACGGCCGCGGCGTCCGCGCTGTCGCCCAGCCGGGTGAACTCCGCCCGCACCGGCGCCGCGGCCGCCGCGTCCAGATCGGCGAAGACCGTGACGCGGCCCTGCAGGTACTTCTGTGCCTGGTCCATGTCGTAGAAGGCGGTGGCCGCCGCCTCCCTGGCCTCGATCGCCGCCGCTGCCGCCTGCTCCTCCCGGCCGCCGCGGCGACGCTGGCCCCCTGCTCCCCGCAAGAGCCGCCTCCCTGTCTCTCCCTGTCCCCGGATCCGCTCCTAGTCTCGCGCAGGAGTGCCGTGCTGTTCACCGTCCGGTCAAGGTCATCGGCCGGATCGGTTGCGGTAAGGGGGTTCCGGCGGACTGGTAGGGAACGGATAGCATCGCTGCAACGTCGGGTATAGCGGGACGCGTGCGGCGTCACACGGGCCGTCCGGCGCTCCGGACGGCAGGGTAGCGATCTTGGAGGCACTGTGGGTGTCAGTCTCAGCAAGGGCGGCAACGTCTCCCTCACCAAGCAGGCCCCGGGACTGACCGCGGTGACCGTCGGTCTGGGCTGGGACCTGCGCACCACCACCGGCGCCGACTTCGACCTCGACGCCTCCGCGCTGGTGCTGGACGGATCGGGCAAGATCGTCTCCGACGGGCACTTCGTGTTCTTCAACAACCTGCGCACGCCCGACGGCGGCGTCGAGCACACCGGCGACAACAAGACCGGCGTGGGCGAGGGCGACGACGAGCAGATCAAGGTCAACTTCGGCGCGCTGCCGGACACCGCCGAGCGGGTCGCCTTCGCCGTGTCGATCTACGAGGCCGACACCCGCGGGCAGAACTTCGGCCAGGTCCGCAACGCCTTCATCCGCGTGGTCAACCAGGGCGACGGCGGCGAGATGGCCCGCTACGACCTGAGCGAGGACGCCTCGACCGAGACCGCGATGGTGTTCGGCGAGCTGTACCGCAACGGAGCCGAGTGGAAGTTCCGCGCGGTCGGGCAGGGCTACGCCTCCGGCCTGGCCGGCATCGCCACCGACTTCGGCGTCAACCTCTAGCCGTCCCCCGGCCGTCCCCGAAGGCCGGGCTCCAGCACAGGGAGCAGTCCGATCATGGGAGTATCGCTCGCCAAGGGCGGCAACGTCTCGCTCACCAAGGCCGTCCCCGACCTCACCGCCGTCGCCGTCGGCCTGGGCTGGGACGTGCGGGCCACCACCGGCGCCGACTTCGACCTCGACGCCTCGGCGCTGCTGCTGGACTCCGGCGGTAAGGTACTCTCCGACCAGCACTTCGTCTTCTTCAACAATCTCAGGAGCCCGGACGGGTCGGTCGAGCACACCGGCGACAACCTCACCGGGGAGGGCGAGGGCGACGACGAGGTCATCAACGTCGACCTCCGCGCGGTCCCGGCCGGCTGCGACCGCATCGTCTTCCCCGTCTCCATCTACGACGCCGACAGCCGCGCGCAGAACTTCGGCCAGGTCCGCAACGCGTTCATCCGGATCGTGAACCGGAGCGACGGCAACGAGCTGGCCAGGTTCGACCTCACCGAGGACGCCTCGACCGAGACCGCCATGGTCTTCGGCGAGCTCTACCGGCACAGCGGTGAGTGGAAGTTCCGCGCGGTGGGCCAGGGGTACGCCTCGGGCCTGGCCGGTATCGCCATGGACTTCGGCGTCAACGTCGGTTGATCGCCGCCAGCCCGCCTCGAACAGAAAAGTACGCATGATTCTTCGCACCTTCGGGTGGTCCTTCGGGGTCACCGCTCTCGGACTGGTCGCCGCGCTGCTCTACGGCGGCCCCGCCGGTCTCGCGCTGGTGGCGGTGCTGGCCATCCTCGAGATCTCGCTCTCGTTCGACAACGCCGTGGTGAACGCCAAGGTGCTCGACCGGATGAGCCCCTTCTGGCAGAAGATCTTCCTGACCATCGGCATCGCCATCGCCGTGTTCGGCATGCGGCTGGTGTTCCCGCTGGTGATCGTGGTGATCACCGCGGGTCTGGGGCCGATCGAGGCGTTCGACCTCGCGCTGAACGAGCCCGACAAGTACCACCATGCGATGGAGTCGGCGTACCCGACGATCGCCGCGTTCGGCGGCATGTTCCTGATGATGCTGTTCCTCGACTTCGTGTTCGAGGACCACGCGCACAAGTGGCTGCCGTGGCTGGAGCGGCCGCTGGCCAGCATCGGGAAGCTCGACCAGCTGTCGGTGGTCGTGGCCGGCGGCGCGCTGGCGCTGGTGGCGGGGCTCTGGGCGAAGGACCCGGGCGATGTGATGATCGCCGGGGTGCTCGGCATGGTGACCTACATCCTGGTCAACGGGCTGGGCGAGCTGTTCTCCGGGGCGGGCGGCATCGACCTCGACGACGACGGCGACGATGACGACGATGACGACGGCGCCGAGGGCGAGCGGGCCGCGGAGGCCGAGCGGCGCGGCGGGCCGAGCCAGCTCGCGCTGGCCACCGGCAAGGCCGGCTTCTTCCTGTTCCTCTACCTGGAGGTCCTGGACGCCTCGTTCTCCTTCGACGGCGTCATCGGCGCGTTCGCCATCAGCACCGACCCGATCGTGATCGCGCTGGGCCTGGGCATCGGCGCCATGTACATCCGGTCGCTCACGGTCTTCCTGGTGCGCAAGGGGACGCTGCACGAGTACGTCTACCTGGAGCACGGCGCCCACTGGGCGATCGGCGCCCTGGCGACGTGCATGCTGATCAGCATCGCCCACCACGTGCCGGAGTGGATCACCGGCGGGCTCGGCGCGGGCCTGATCATCGCGGCGTTCGTCAGCTCGGTCGTCCGCAACCGCAACGCCGGCGACGCCGAGGAGACCGCGTCCGGCGAGGACAAGCAGCTGCACTCTTCGCGGGTGTAGACCCTGGCACCCCGCGTGTCGTCGATCTCACCAAAGGAGCTGATGATGTCGATCTCGCTGCAGAAGGGGCAGAAGGTCTCGCTGGCCAAGCCGGGCGGCGGCGGTCTCACGCGGGTCAGGATGGGCCTGGGCTGGGACGCGGTGGCCAAGAAGGGGCGGTTCGGCCGTTCCAAGGCGCAGTCGATCGACCTCGACGCGTCCTGCCTGCTGTTCGACGCCAGCGGCAACCTCGCCGACTCGGTGTGGTTCCGCCAGCTGCGCAGCAAGGACGGTTCGGTGCTGCACACCGGCGACAACCTCACCGGGGAGGGCGAGGGCGACGACGAGGTCATCAACGTCGACCTGCCGTCGGTGCCGGGCAACATCGCGCAGCTGGTGTTCACCGTGAACTCCTTCACCGGCCAGGACTTCTCGCAGATCGCCAACGCGTTCTGCCGGCTGGTGGACGAGACGACCGGCCAGGAGATCGCCCGCTACGACCTGAGCGGGGCGGGCGAGCACAACGCGCAGATCATGGCGAAGGTGTCGCGGGACGGCCAGGGCTGGTCGATGACGGCGATCGGCGCGACCGCCAACGGGCGGACGTTCCAGCACCTCCTCCCGACGGTCTCCGCGCACCTGTGAGACCGCCTGTGAGACCCCTCCCGGCACCCTTGGGACCGGTCTCGGGACCGTTCCCGGGGCCGCCCGTGAGACCGTTCCCGGCACCCGTCCGGGGCGCGGGCGGATGAGAGCGGGAGGGCCCTGCGTGCATGCGGCACTTTGACCACATCGAGAGCCGGCGCCGCAAGCACCTCTTCCACCGGCACCCCCGCGCGTTCGACCGGCACGACGACCCGGCGGTGCTGGCCGTCGCGCTGGGCGCCACGCTGTACTCCCCGGCGGTCCGTCCCGCCCTGGCCGAGGACGTCGCCAAGGCCGCGCGGCGGGGCGTGACCAGCATGGTGCTGTGCCTGGAGGACTCGATCGCCGACGAGGACGTGCCGGCGGCGGAGGCCAACCTGGTGGCGCAGCTGTCCCGGGCGCACGCGGCGCACGCGGCGGGCACGGACGCGCCGCTGCTGTTCGTCCGGGTCCGCACGGCCGAGCAGATCGGCGATCTGGCGTGCCGGCTGGGGGAGGCGGCGGAGCTGGTCAGCGGGTTCGTGCTGCCCAAGTTCACCGCGGCGGGCGGGGACGCCTTCCTGGAGGCGGTGGCGGAGGCGCAGGCCCGCACCGGGCACCGGCTGCTGGCGATGCCGGTGATCGAGAGCCAGCAGGCGGTGTACCGGGAGACGCGCTCGGAGCTGCTGCAGGACGTGGCGCGGCTGCTGGCCAAGCACCGGGAGCGGGTGCTGGCGGTGCGGATCGGCGCGACCGACATGTCGGCCGCCTACGGGCTGCGCCGCCCGCCCGACCTGACGATCTACGAGATCGGCCCGGTGGCCGGGGTGATCTCCGACGTGGTGAACATCCTGGGCCGGGCCGACGGGACGGGCTTCGTGGTGACCGGGCCGGTCTGGGAGTACTTCTCGGCGGGGGAGCGGATGTTCAAGCCGCAGCTGCGGCAGTCGCCGTTCGACGCCCAGCAGGCCGCGCCGCTGCGGCAGCGGCTGATCACCTCGGACCTGGACGGGCTGATCCGCGAGGTGCACCTGGACAAGGCCAACGGCCTGATCGGCAAGACGGTCATCCATCCGAGCCATGTCGCGGCGGTGCACGCCCTGTCGGTGGTGACCCACGAGGAGTACTGCGACGCCTCCGACATCCTCGGGTGGAACGGGGGCGGGGCCATGGCGAGCGTGTACGCGAACAAGATGAACGAGGCCAAGCCGCACCGGGCGTGGGCGGAGCGGCTGATGCTGCGCGCCCAGGTGTTCGGGGTGGCGGCGGAGGGCGTCACGTTCGTGGAGCTTCTGGAAGCGGCGGGCGGCCAGTGACCCTGTCGGAGACACGGCCGGGCGGCGTGGGCGAGGGGCCCGGGGAGGGCGTGTGGCCGGGGGAGTGGGTGTCGGCCCGTCTCGGCGTGGCGCTCCACGACGGTGAACGCCCTGTCGGCGCGGGCCTGGCCGATCTCGTGGGCCTCGCCGTGCGCCGCAATCCGCGGCGTGCGCATCTGCTGGTGTCGGCCGTGCTCGGCAAGCACGTCCCCACTGACCCGCGCCTGGTGTACGGCTCGGGCCTGCTGCTGGGCGAGCTCGTCCGGCGGTGCCTGGGCGGGGCGGCGCCCAGCGACGCGGAGCATGAACACGCCGAGTACGGGGCGCTGCTGGGCGAGGCCCTGCGCGGCCGTCCGGGAGCGGCTGCCGATCTGTGCGACCTCCTGCGCGAACGGCGTGAGCCGGTGGACGCGGTGGTGCTCGGTTATGCGGAGACCGCCACGGCCCTGGGGCATTCGGTGGCGGACGCGCTCGGGGGCGCCTGCTACCTGCATTCCACGCGGCGTCCCGTGGCGGGCTTCGGCACCTACGGCGGCTTCGAGGAGGAGCACAGCCACGCCACCAGCCATCTCCTGCTCCCCGGCGATCCGGCCCTGTTCGACCGGGACGTGCCGCTGGTGCTGGTGGACGACGAGCTGTCCACCGGCCGCACAGTGATCAACACGATCGCGGCGCTGCACGCGGTGCGTCCCCGGGAGCGTTACGTGGTGGCCTCCCTCGTCGATCTGCGGGGGGACGGCGACCGCGCCGCCATCGAAGCGTTCGCGGCGAGGCTGGGGGCGCGCATCGATGTCGTGTCCCTGGCCATGGGCCGGGTGGCGCTGCCAGAGGACGTCCTGGACGCGGGCCAGGCGCTGGTCGCCGGCCTTGAGGACCGTTCGGGTCGTCCCCTTGCCGTGGAGGCGGGGCCGTTCGGGGTGGCGCGGGCCGACCTGGGCTGGCCGGAGGGGCTTCCCGATGGCGGACGGCACGGTTTCCTGCCCGAGCACCGTGAACGCCTGGACGAGGCCCTTGCGGCGATGGCGGGACGCGTCGCCGCCCACCTTCCAGAGCACGCGTCCCGGATCCTGGTGCTGGGCTTCGAGGAGCTGATGTACACGCCGCTGCGCCTGGCGGGAGCCCTCGCCGACGGCCTGCCCGGTGACGTGGACGTGCGCTACTCGACGACGACCCGTTCGCCCGTCCTCGCGGTGGACGATCCCGGCTACGCCATCCGCACGCGCCTGACCTTCCCCTCCCACGACGACCCGGCCGACGGCCCAGGGGAGCGGTACGCCTACAACGTGGCGCCCGGGGCCGACCCCTCCCGGGCGTTCGACGCCATCGTGCTCGTCATCGACGACACCGCCGACACGCCTGCCCTGGCCGAGGGCCTCCTCGCCCAGTTGCGGGGCCTCGCGCCCACCGTCCTCGCCACCGTCCCGTCCCACCGCAGGGCGGGCCCCGAACCCCTGTACGGGCCTGCCTTCGGCAGCTATCCGGCCGAGGACGTCGCATGGCTGCTGAAAGACCTGTCGGCGGTACGGCTGGAGGCGCCCACGGAGGAACGGGAGGCGGCCGTCCAGGCGGGGCGGGCCCACTACGCCGAGTCCCTGCCCGTCGAGTACCAGCCGAGCCCCGGCTACCAGGAGCTCTTCCACAAGGCGCTCGACGCCTCCGCCGAACGGCTCGCGTACGCGGCCGGCGTCATCACCGAGATGATCCTGGCCGCGCGCGGGCGGGACGCCGTGCCGGTCTCGCTGGCCCGCGCCGGCACCCCGGTCGGCATCCTCGTCCGGCGCTGGGCCCGGTTCGCCCACGGCCTCGACCTGCCGCACTACGCGATCAGCATCGTGCGCGGCCGCGGGATCGACGAGGTCGCGCTCGCCCACATCGCCGCCCGCCACGACCCGGCCCGGGTGATGTTCGTGGACGGCTGGACGGGCAAGGGCGCGATCACCCGGGAGCTGGCCGGCGCGCTCGACGGCCACGCCGCCGCGACCGGCCGGAGGTTCCCCGCCGACCTTGCGGTGCTGGCCGATCCTGGGCGGTGCACGCACCTCTTCGGCACCCGCGACGACTTCCTGATCCCGTCGGCCTGCCTGAACTCCACGGTGTCGGGCCTGGTCAGCCGGACCGTCCTGAACCGCGACCTGATCGGTCCGGGCGACTTCCACGGCGCCAAGTTCTACGCGGAGCTGGCCGCCGCCGACGTGTCCGCGGTCTTCCTGGACGCGGTGTGCGCCCGCTTCGAGGACGTCGCCGAACGGGTGGCCAAGGACCTGCCCGGCCTGCTCGCCGCCGACCGGGCGCCCGACTGGTCCGGGTGGGAGGCGGTGCGGCGGATCGCCGGGGCGTACGGCATCGACGATCTCAACCTCGTCAAGCCGGGCGTGGGGGAGACCACCCGCGTGCTGCTGCGGCGCGTCCCGTGGAAGGTGCTGGCCCGGGCCGGCGCCGGAGCCGAGCTGGCCCACATCCGGCTGCTGGCGGCCGAACGGGGCGTCCCGGTGGAGGAGGTCGACCCGGAGATGATCCCGTACGCCTGCGTCGGCCTGATCCACCCGCGTTTCGGGCAGGGGGCCGCGCAGTGAGAAGGAGAGGCGTGCTGTGAGCGTCGTGGTGTGTTCCGACCTTGATCGGACGATCATCTACTCCAATGCGTCGCTCGGCCTGGGGGCCCCGGACGCGATGCTGCCCCGGCTGCTCTGCGTCGAGCTGTACCAGGCCCAGCCCCTGTCCTTCATGACGGAGGCGGCGGCCCGTGCGCTGGAGGCCCTGGCGGACGCGGCGACGTTCGTCCCCACGACGACCCGCACGCCTGAGCAGTACGCCCGCGTCCATCTCCTGGACAAGCCCTCCGCCTACGCGATCTGCGCCAACGGCGGGCACATCCTCATGGACGGTGTGGACGACGCAGACTGGGCCCAGGGTGTCCGGGCACGGGCGGCCGAGACCGCCACCGCCCTGGCCGAGGTCGGCGAACACCTCGCGAGCATCAGCGGAGCGTTCGTTCTCAAGCGGCGCACCGCCTCGGACCTGTTCGCCTACGCCGTCGTCGACCGCGCTGCCCTTCCCCAGGGCTGGGTGGAGGATCTCACGGGATGGTGCGCCGAACGCGGCTGGCGCACCTCCGTCCAGGGCCGCAAGGTCTACTGCCTCCCCGAGGGCCTCACCAAGGCGGCGGCAGCGGCCGAGGTCGCCCGCCGCACCGGCGCCGGGACGATGCTCGCGGCCGGGGACTCCCTCCTCGACATCGAGCTCCTGGAGGCCGCGGACGCCTCCATCAGGCCCGCCCACGGCGAACTGCACGACACCGGCTGGACGTCCCCGTCCACCGCCGTCACCACCGCCCGCGGCATCGAGGCGGGGGAGGAGATCCTCGCCTGGCTGCTGGACCGTACGGCCGCCGCGGCGCCGCAGCGTTCGTTCACGGAACCGTCCCCGGAAAAGAAGACGAACACCTCCGGATCGGAGGTCGTCCACCCCGCCTTCTGAGGGAACAATCTCCTTAGCCATGGCGCGCCTCCCACCCCGCCCCCGCGCGCGGCGGGAGGGCCGCCAGGAGCCGATCGGGAGGTCCTCTGGCCCCATGACTGCCCGTCTGACCGGCGACGAGACCGCGCTGTGGGACGCCGCGGCCAGGGTTCTCGATGCCAACTGGACCGGCACCGCCACGGTCCCCTCACCGGGCCTCTACCCCCACCAGTGGAGCTGGGACTCGGCGTTCGTCACCATGGGCCTGGCCAGGCACCGCCGCGACCGCGCCGAACGCGAGCTGATCTCCCTCTTCCGGGGCCAGTGGGCCGACGGGCTCGTCCCGCACATCGTGTTCAACACCACGCTGGCGCGGCACGGCTACTTCCCCGGCCCCGACCTGTGGCGCACCGACCGGCACCCTGCCGCGCCCCACGCCGTCCACACCTCGGGCCTGACCCAGCCCCCGCTCCAGGCCCTGGCCGCCCTGCGCCTGCACGAGTGCGCCTCCCCCTCCGAGGCCGAACGCAGCCGGAACTTCCTGGCGCGCCTCTACCCGAAGCTGGTCGCCCAGCACCGCTACCTGGCCCAGTGCCGCGACATGGACTCCTCCGGCCTGGTCGCCATATGCCACCCCTGGGAGTCCGGCCTCGACAACAGCCCCGCCTGGGACCGCCCCCTCGGAGCCCTGGAACTGCCCCCGGCCGTGTACGCGCCCCAGCACAGGTCCAACAGCCTCCCCACCGGCGAGGACTACGACCGCTACGTGTGGCTCGTCACCCTCCTGCGTGAGGCCGACTACAGGGCCGACTACATGCGCGACGCCCACCCCTTCGCCGTAGAAGACCCCTTGGTCAACGCGACCTACCTCGCCTCGACCCACGCCCTCGCCGAACTCGCCGAGATACTCGGCCGCGACCCCGTCCCGCACCGCGAACGCGCCCAGCTCATCCACAAGGCGCTCCTGGACCGGCTGTGGGACTACGAGACCGGCTGCTTCCGGGCGCGCGACCTGCGCGACGACCGGCTCCTCCCGGTGCTCAGCGTCGCCGGGTTCGCGCCGTTCCTGGACCCCGAGCTGCCCGCCCCGATCCTGCACTCGCTGGCCGACCTGCTCCTGTCGGCCCGCTTCGCCGGCGCCGCCGGCTACCCCGTGCCGTCCTGCGACATCCAGGCGACCGCGTTCGACCGGGCCGGCTACTGGCGCGGCCCCACCTGGATCAACACCAACTGGCTGCTGTGGCACGGCGCCCGCGGCCACGGCCTGTCGGTGGTCGCGGACCTGCTGTACGGCTCCACGCTGCGGCTGGTCCGCCAGTCGGGGTTCCGGGAGTACTTCGACCCGTTCGACGGCACCGGCCGCGGCAGCCACGACTACAGCTGGACGGCCGCCCTCGTCCTGGACCTGCTGGGCGCCCGCCGGGCCCCGCGCGCCGCCTGATCGCCTAACGTGTGGGCATGCGCCTCTCCCGGCGGCCACCCGCCCCCGTACGCGACAAGCTCACCCTGGAACGGGGCGAGCGCACCCTGGCCACCGCGCCCACCCGCGGCGGCTCCTACGTCGTCGCCACCTCCACCGCCCTGCACGTTCCCACGGCCTCCGGCGGCTTCCTGCGCCTCCCCTGGGAGCGCGTCGACCGGGCCTCGTGGAAGGACGGCTGGCTGCACGTCCACGAGACCTCCGGCGGGCCGGAGCACCACGTCCGCCTGACCGATCCCGGCTCGGTCCCCGAGACGGTACGGGAGCGCGTCACCGCCACCGTCGTCGTCAGCCACAGCGCCCGGCTGCCCGGCGGCGGCACGGTCCGCATCGCCGGCCGCCGCCCCGCCGGCGGCGGCGAGGTGCGCTGGTCGTTCGTGTTCGAGGCGGGCATGGACGCCTCCGACCCGGGCCTGCGCGCCCAGGCCGAGCAGGTCCTGGAGGACCTGCGCCGCCAGACCGGGCTGTGACCCCGGCTAACTGAGCGGGGCAGAGGTGCCGGGCCGCGCCGCCTCCCGCTGAGGCCCGCCCGGCGTCTCGGCCGGCGTGTCCCGGTGCCGGCCGGGCATCCGCTGCCCGATCTGCTCGGGCACCCGCTCCTTGGCCGCCCCGGCGATCTCGCCGCCCTTGGTGCGCAGCTTCTCGGCGGCCTCCTGGACCTTGGGGTTCTCGTTGAACCGCCGCGATGCCTGCACGATCTGCTCGTACCGCTCACGCCCGGCCCTGGTCCCCAGGACGTAGCCGAGCGCGGCGCCTGCCATGAACGTCAGGCGGTACTTCATCCCAAACCCCCGGTGCTCTGTGGATTCGTGCCCCCTCACATACCCAGGAACGGGCGGGCCAGTCGCCCCGGATTTATGGGTGCGCGAACACCTCCCGGGATGCGCTAACCTAGACGCGCTGGCAGGGCCTCCGGGGCCCTGGCCCGCAGTCCCGATCCCGCGTAGCTCAATCGGCAGAGCAGCCGGCTGTTAACCGGCAGGTTATTGGTTCGAGTCCAATCGCGGGAGCACATTGTCACCTGCGCAGACGCAGGTCAGCCCCGTTCCGGAAGACCCGGAACGGGGCTTTGGTGTTGGGTGCGGGTGGTTCTTGGCTTTCTTCGAGTGTGAGGCTTTCGTAAGGTTAGCTTGCAGCGTACGCTGCGGGTCATGGTGGCGATCGCTGTTGACATCTGGACCGACCTCGTGTGCCCGTGGTGCTTCATCGGGAAGCGGAGGTTCGAGGCGGCACTGGGGGAGTTCGAGCACCGGGACGCCGTCGAGGTGCGCTGGCGGAGCTTCGAGCTCGACCCAGGCGCGCCCGCCGAGAGCACCCAGACCATTCCCGAGCGCATACGGGACCTGGGCATGTCCGAGGCGCAGGCCGACGAGCAGGCCGCCCGGGTGACCGCGCTGGCCGCCGAGGTGGGGCTGGCCTACCGGCTCGACCTGGCGCGGCCGGTGAACTCCTTCGACGCCCACCGCGTGATGCACCTCGCGGAGGACGAGGGCGTGGGCGAGGCCGTGCGGGAACGGCTGATGACCGCCTACACCGGCGAGGGCGCGGCGCTGGGCGACCACGAGACGCTGGTGGCGGAGGCGGCCAAGGCCGGGCTCGACGGCGGGACGACCCGGACGATGCTGAAGGGCGACGCCTACACCGCCGCGGTGCGTGCCGACGAGCAGCGGGCGGCCGCCGTGGGCGTGACCGCCGTCCCGTCCTTCGTCGGCGGGGGCAAGTACCTGGTCGCCGGGGCCCAGCCGGCCGAGGTGTTCGCGCTGCTGCTGCGCCGGGTCTGGGAGGAGGCCGCCACCTGACCGGCCGCGAGGCGCCGTCCCGCTACGTCTAGGACGGTCGCGGCCGGGAACGTAGGGCGCATGCCGTTGCTCGTGGGCACGTCCGGATGGCAGTACGCCGACTGGCGGGGAGTGCTGTACCCGGTCGGGCTGCCCCAGCGGCTGTGGCTCGAACGGTACGCCGAGTGCTTCCCCACCGTGGAGAACAACGGGGCCTTCTACCGGCTGCCGCGGCAGGAGACGTTCGAGTCCTGGCGGGACCGCACGCCCGAGGGCTTCGTCATGGCGGTCAAGGCGAGCCGGTTCCTGACCCACATCAAGCGGCTCAAGGACCCCGCCGAACCGGTGCGGAGGCTGATGGCAGTGGCGCGCGGCCTGGGCCGCAGGCTCGGGCCCGTCCTCCTGCAGCTGCCCCCGACGCTGCGCGCCGATCCCGCGCTGCTGGCGGAGTGCTTGGGACGGTTTCCCGCCGGGGTCAGGGTCGCGGTCGAACCCCGTCATGAGACCTGGTGGAGCGACGAGACCCGTGAGGTGCTGGAACGTCATGGGGCGGCGCTGTGCTGGGCGGATCGGCTCGGACGCCCCGTGACGCCCCTGTGGCGCACGGCGGACTGGGGGTACATGCGCTTCCACGAGGGCGCCGCCACGCCCTGGCCGAAGTACGGGGACCAGGCCCTGGCGTCATGGGCCCGCCGCATCACCGGGACGTGGGGGCCCCGGGAAGACGTCTACGCGTACTTCAACAACGACCCGGGAGGGGCCGCGGTCAGGGACGCGGTGCGTTTCGCCGCCGCCGCCGGAGCCGACCTCGCCCCTCAGGGCGCGGGCCTTCGGGTCTGAGGGCGTCCGGGCGGGGAGGGGCGCAGGCCGTCGAACACGATCTCCAGGGTCCGGTCTCGCACGCCCGGTTCCCAGGAGGTGTGCAGCGTGGCCTGGCAGACGCCGATGAGCAGGGCCATCGCCTCGGGGACGCGCACGTCCTCGCGCACCGTCCCGGCCCGCTGGGCGCCGGCGAGGAGGCCCTCGACGGCCTGCCGCAGCATGTGCAGGGGCTTGGCCACGGTGATGTCGATGCCCGCCTCGGCCAGCAGGTCCACCACCGTCTTCCGCTCGGCGGACTCCTCCACCATCCGGGTGAAGAAGGTGTAGAACGCGGTGGCGGGGTCGCCCTCGATCAGCAGCCGCTCGGTGTCCTCGGCCAGCCGGATCGCGACCTTCTCGATGATGGCCTGGAGCAGCGCCTCCTTGGTGGGGAAGTGCCGGAAGACGGTGCCGATGCCGACCCCGGCCGTCTGGGCGATCTCCTCGGTCGAGGCGGCCGGGCCCTTGGCGGCGAAGACCGCCTCGGCGGCCTCCAGGATGCGGCGGCGGTTGCGCTGCGCGTCGGCGCGCAGCGACCTGCCGGCGGATGCTTGGGGGCCGGCCGGCGCGCGCTTGTACGAGGGCATGGGGGCGGGTCTCCTGGTGGGCGTCCGATTGACATCCGGAGCCATGACTCCGTAATCTCGAATTAAAAGGTGAGTATAGACTCCGATTCTTGCGGGCGCCGGTAGGGGGCGAGGAGATGTTCGAGAGGTTCACCGACCGTGCGCGTCGGGTTGTCGTTCTGGCTCAGGAAGAGGCCAGGATGCTCAACCACAACTACATCGGTACCGAGCACATCCTCCTTGGGCTGATCCATGAGGGCGAGGGTGTGGCCGCCAAGGCCCTGGAGTCGCTGGGGATCAGTCTGGAGGCGGTGCGGCAGCAGGTCGAGGAGATCATCGGCCAGGGTCAGCAGGCGCCGTCGGGGCACATCCCGTTCACTCCGCGTGCCAAGAAGGTGCTGGAGCTGTCGCTGCGTGAGGCGTTGCAGCTGGGTCACAACTACATCGGGACCGAGCACATCCTTCTGGGTTTGATCCGTGAGGGTGAGGGTGTCGCGGCTCAGGTGCTGGTGAAGCTGGGTGCGGATCTGAACCGGGTGCGGCAGCAGGTGATCCAGTTGCTGCACGGGTACCAGCAGGGCAAGGAGCCGGCGGCCTCGGGTGGTCCGTCGGAGTCGGCGCCGTCGACGTCGTTGGTGTTGGACCAGTTCGGGCGGAATCTGACGCAGGCGGCGCGTGAGGGCAAGCTCGACCCGGTGATCGGCCGGGACAAGGAGATCGAGCGGGTCATGCAGGTGCTGTCCCGCCGTACCAAGAACAACCCGGTGCTGGTGGGCGAGCCCGGTGTCGGCAAGACGGCGGTGGTGGAGGGGCTGGCGCAGAAGATCGTCAAGGGTGAGGTGCCCGAGACGCTCAAGGACAAGCAGCTCTACACCCTGGACCTGGGCGCGCTGGTGGCCGGTTCGCGTTACCGCGGTGACTTCGAGGAGCGCCTGAAGAAGGTGCTCAAGGAGATCCGCACGCGGGGCGACATCATCCTGTTCATCGACGAGCTGCACACGCTGGTGGGCGCGGGGGCGGCCGAGGGCGCGATCGACGCGGCGTCGATCCTGAAGCCCCCGCTCGCGCGCGGCGAGCTGCAGACGGTCGGCGCGACGACGCTGGACGAGTACCGCAAGCACCTGGAGAAGGACGCGGCGCTGGAGCGCCGGTTCCAGCCGATCCAGGTGGCCGAGCCGACGCTGTCGCACACCATCGAGATCCTCAAGGGCCTGCGCGACCGCTACGAGGCCCACCACCGCGTGTCGATCACCGACGGCGCGCTGGTGGCGGCGGCGCAGCTGGCCGACCGCTACATCTCCGACCGGTTCCTGCCGGACAAGGCCATCGATCTGATCGACGAGGCCGGCTCGCGGATGCGGATCCGCCGGATGACCGCGCCGCCGGACCTGCGCGCGTTCGAGGACGAGATCGCCGGCGTCCGGCTGGAGAAGGAGTCGGCGATCGACGCGCAGGACTTCGAGAAGGCGGCCTCGCTCCGGGACGGCGAGAAGCAGCTGCTGGAGAAGCGGGCGCATCGGGAGAAGGAGTGGCGGGCCGGCGACATGGACGTCGTCGCCGAGGTCACCGAGGAACTGATCGCCGAGGTCCTCGCCACCGCCACCGGCATCCCGGTCTTCAAGCTCACCGAGGAGGAGTCCGCCCGCCTCCTGCGGATGGAGGACGAGCTGCACAAGCGCGTGATCGGCCAGCACGACGCGATCAAGGCGCTGTCGCAGTCGATCCGGCGTACGCGCGCTGGTCTGAAGGACCCCAAGCGCCCGGGTGGCTCGTTCATCTTCGCGGGGCCGTCGGGTGTCGGCAAGACCGAGCTGTCCAAGACCCTCGCCGAGTTCCTGTTCGGGGACGAGGACGCGCTGATCCAGCTGGACATGTCGGAGTTCATGGAGAAGCACACCGTCTCGCGGCTGTTCGGCTCCCCGCCCGGCTACGTCGGGTACGAGGAGGGCGGCCAGCTCACCGAGAAGGTGCGCCGCAAGCCGTTCTCGGTGGTGCTGTTCGACGAGATCGAGAAGGCGCACCAGGACATCTTCAACTCGCTGCTGCAGATCCTGGAGGACGGCCGGCTGACCGACGCCCAGGGCCGGGTGGTGGACTTCAAGAACACCGTCGTCATCATGACGACCAACCTCGGCACCCGTGACATCTCCAAGGGCCAGGGCGTCGGCTTCCAGCGGCAGAACGACGAGCAGGGCTCCTACGACCGGATGAAGGCGAAGGTCGGCGAGGAGCTCAAGCAGCACTTCCGTCCGGAGTTCCTCAACCGTGTGGACGACACGGTGGTGTTCCACCAGCTGACGCCGAAGGAGATCATCCAGATCGTGGATCTGATGATCGCCAAGGTGGACGAGCGGCTCAAGGACCGGGACATGGGGATCGAGCTGCGGCAGGAGGCCAAGGACCTGCTGGCCGAGCGCGGCTACGACCCGGTGCTGGGGGCCCGTCCGCTGCGCCGCACGATCCAGCGCGAGATCGAGGACAACCTGTCGGAGAAGATCCTCTACAACGAGGTCAAGGCCGGCCAGATCGTCATCGTGGGCACCGAGGGGACCGGCGAGGAGGCCACGTTCACCTTCAAGGGCGTCCCGAAGCCGTCCACCGTGCCCGACGTCCCGCCCACCGCGGGGATCACCTCGCCCTGACCGGGGCGGGCACCGGCCCCAGACCCTGTTGCTGACCCCGACCCCGCGGAGGGTGGACCGACCATGGCCGGGCACCGGGCGTTCTGGGTCGACGACCGCTACGACAGGGAGCGGGGCCGGGGCGGCGGCGCGGGCCGCTACGCCGGGCGGTTCTGGGACGAGATCGGGGAGTTCGACGGGGCCTGGGGCGACATCGCCCCGGTCACGTTCTGCTGCGCCGCCTGGCGGGTGGCCACCCCGCCGGTCACCGATCCCGGACTGGTGCGGTGGCACCGGCGGATCCTGTCGGCCAAGTGCGTCCGCAACACCTGGGACGGGTCGCTGACCGCGCGGGTGCGGCTGGTGGCGCCGCTGCCCGCGCCGCTGGCCGCCTCCCGCGAGTGGTGGCGCGACCGCGGCTGGCAGGGCTGGCCGGAGATCTTCGGGCAGTTCGTGAAGCCCGCCGAGCAGGACCTGGCCAAGGCCCCGCACCTGCGCGCGACCGTCCAGGTGGACGCCCCGGTGCCGCTCGACCGCCTGCCCGCGGCCCCCGGCGGCCCCGGCCCGGCGGCGGCCGAGACCGCCTACCGGGCCGTGGCGGTGATCGTCGCGGAGCTGGACGAGCTGATCGCGCCGATCGTCGCGCGGCTGGAGAGCGCGCCGTCCTGAGCCCGCGGCGACGCCCGGCATGCGGCGCGGTGCACGCGTGCGCCGGCCGCGCCCGCCTCGCCGCCGGCCGCCCGCTCGCCCGTTGAACGACGCGCGCGGGTCGCTGGGCGCAGCACGGCGGCGCAAGGGGTGACGCGCCGCCCCTCCGTGCGCGTAGATGGCGGGAGACCACGAAGTCGGCGGGAAACCGTGCCACCCCCGAGAAAGGGATCCCGACATGACCGACCTGCTCACCTTTCGACTACCGGAGCGCGTGCTCGGCACTCCGTCCGACCGTGAGCTGGGACGCGACATGATCGCCGCCTGGCGGGCGGACGGCGTGGTCCGGGTCGCCACCTGCCCCGTCATGGCGCAGCGGGCCGTCACCGCGACGGCGGCAGGCCGCCGCTTCTTCTCGCTGCCGCTGGAGTACAAGGCGCGGCACGTCACCGACCTGTCCTACAGCGGCTACATCGCGCCGGGGGAGGACGGCGCCGCGGGCCCCGCGGACCGCTCGGAGATCTTCACCGTGTGCCGGGACGTCCCGGCGGGCGACGCCCGGGTGCGGGAGGGCTGGCCCTGCCACGGGCCCGTGCCCTGGCCCGACCTCGAATACCGGCTGGCCATGCGCGGCTTCATGGACGTGGCCGGGGCCATCGGCGAGCAACTGCTGCGGCTGGCCGCGCTCGGGCTCGGGCTGCCCGCCATCGACGAGCTGACCCGGCTCACCCGTGACGGCTGGCATCACATGCGGATGCTGCGCTTCCCCGCCCGCTCCGAGCGCACCGAGCGCGCCGGGACCCCGGCGCGCGCCGGGGGCGACATCGGCGCGCACACCGACCACGGCCTGCTGGTCATCGCGGCCCAGGACGAGGCGGGCGGCCTCTACATCCGGCCGCCCGCGCCGGGCGAGGAGCGGCTCCGCAGCTGGCTGGAGACTGAGAGCACCGCGGGCCGGGGCCGGTGCGGGGGCGAGGCGCCGTGGACCTTCGTACGGCCCGTCCCCAACGTCCTCACGGTCTTCCCAGGGGACATCATGCAGTTCCTGACCGGCGGGCGGCTGATGTCGACCCCGCACAGGATCGCCCTCGGCGACCGCGAGCACTACGCGCTGGCCTACTTCCACGAGCCGGGCTTCGAGACCACCGTGCGGGCCCCGGACGACCTCGCCGGCGGCAGCATCCACTACGGCACGCACTTCACCAACAGGTTCATGCGCTGCTATCCCGACCACGCCGCGACCCTCCGCATCCTTCAGGAGGGCCGCCTCGCCACGCTGGAACGGCTGCGCGCCGCCATGACTCCGCCGTCGTGACCTGCCGCCGCGGCCCCGGGGCGGCGTAGCCTCTTGCGGCATGGACGTCGTCCTCGCCGTTGTCGCGACCCTCGTCGTCACCTGGGTCCCGGTGATCCTGTGGTGGCGGCGTCGCGGGCGCGGCGGCGATCTGGGCGGACCCGTCCGGCGGGCCACGTTCGAGACGCTGCACACCGCCTCGCGCGCCGCCCCCGCGCTGCGCGCCGGGCTCACCGAGCAGGGCGCGCAGAAGGCGGCCCGGCACCTGCGCGCGCTGCTGGGCTCGGCCGCGCTCGCGATCACCGACGGCGGGCGGCTGCTGGCCTGGGACGGCGCGCACGAGCACCATGCCGGAGAGGTCCCCGGGCACGCCGAGGTGACCCTCGGCAACGGCCGCACCCAGGTGCACGACGTGGGCTGCGACCGGCTCGACTGCCCGATCCGGCGGGTCGTGGTGGTCCCGCTGACCACCGACGACCGGGTGGTCGGCACCCTGGCCGCCTACGGCGAGGAGGTGCCCGCCGGGCTGATCCGCGCCGCCGAGGAGGTCGCCCAGTGGGTGGACGCCCAGCTGGAGCTGGCCGACCTCGACCGGTCCCGGACGCTGCTGATGGAGGCCGAGGTGCGGGCGCTGCGCGCGCAGATCTCGCCGCACTTCATCTACAACTCGCTGACGACCATCGCCTCGTTCGTGCGCAGCGACCCGGAGCAGGCCCGGGAGCTGCTGCTGGAGTTCGCAGGGTTCACCCGCTACTCGTTCCGGCGGCACGGCGACTTCACCACCCTGGCCGAGGAACTGCGGTCCGTCGACCGCTACCTGCTGCTGCAGCGCGCCCGCTTCGGCGAGGACCGGCTGCGGGTCACGCTGCGGATCGCGCCCGAGGTGCTGCCGGTCGCCGTCCCGTTCCTGTGCCTGCAGCCGCTGGTGGAGAATGCCGTCCGGCACGGGCTGCAGGACCGCGCCGCGCCCGGCCTCATCACGATCGTGGCCGAGGACGCCGGATCCGACTGCGTGATCAGCGTGGAGGACGACGGGATCGGGATGGACCCCGAGGGCGTGCGGCGCCTGCTGGCGGGCGAGGACCGCGCCGCCGCCGGGCACCCCGCCGAGGGCGGTCCCGCGGCGGGAGGCGACGGCGAGGCGGCCGGGATCGGGCTGGCGAACGTGGACGACCGGCTGCGCCAGGTGTACGGCGACGAGTACGGCCTGGCCGTCGAGACCGGCCCGGGCGCGGGCACGAAGGTGACCCTGCGCGTACCCAAGTACCGGCCGGGCGTCACCGCCTCATGACGTTCCCGTGGCCATACGAACCGGGAGCGGGGCTCCGGCCGCTTGACTCGCGGGCGGCCATTGAATGAAATGTGGCATGCGGCACAGGGAAGGACGGTGTGGTGGGCCTGCGTGTCCTGGCTGTGGATGACGAGGCGCCCGCGCTGGACGACCTCGTCCATCTGCTGCGCGCCGACCCGCGGATCGGCGAGATCGACACCGCCCGCGACGGCGCCGCCGCGCTGCGCCGCCTCGACCGGGCGCTGGCGGAGGGCCGCCCGATCGCCGCGGTCTTCCTCGACATCCGGATGCCGGGCCTGGACGGCACGGTGCTCGGCCGGGTGCTGGCGCAGTTCGCGCGGGCGCCGCACATCGTCTACGTCACCGCCTACGAGGGGCACGCCGTGGACGCGTTCGAGATCAAGGCGACCGACTACATCCTCAAGCCGGTCCGTCCGGAGCGGCTGGGTGAGGCGATCAGGCGCGTCTCCGAGAGCGTCGGCCGGGGATCCGATGACCAGCGGCCCGGCGGCGGTGCGGCGGGCGCCGAGCCGGAGCCGCCCGCCGAGCCGGAGTCGATGCCGGTCGAGCTCGGCGGGGTGACCCGGTTCGTCGCGCCCGCCGAGGTGCTGTACGTGGAGGCGCAGGGCGACTACGCGCGCCTGCATGTGCCCGGCGGCGGCAGCCATCTGGTCCGCATCCCGCTGGCGGCGCTGGAGGAGCGCTGGCGCGCCGCCGGGTTCGTCCGGGTGCACCGCAGCCATCTGGTCGCGCTGTCGGCGATCGAGGAGCTGCGGCTGGACTCGGGCCGCTGCACGATCCTGGTCGGCGGCGCCGAGCTGCCGGTCAGCCGGCGGCACGTGCGGGAGTTGCGCGACCTGCTGGTGCGCAAGGCGAGGCCGTCCCGATGACGGCCGAAGGCCGGGAGGGCAGGGAGGCCAAGGCGGGGCGCGAGGGCCGGATCGCGCCGGGGCGGGTGCTGGTGACCGGCCCGCGCACCCGTGCCGCCCGACGCCCCCGCTACCCGGTCACCCGCGAGATCGACGAGCAGACCGGGCTCGGCGAGGCGTACATGCGCTCCCTGGTGCGCGCCCAGCTGCGCCTGGCGGTGCGGGTCTGCCTGGTGCTGGCCGTCGTGGTGCTCGGGCTGCCCGCGCTGTTCGCGCTGTTCCCCGACCTGCGCGTGCAGCGGCCGTTCGGGGTCCCGCTGGCCTGGGTGCTGCTGGCCGGGCTGATCTACCCGTGGTTCGTCGCCTGCGGCTGGTGGTACGTGCGGCAGGCCGAGCGCAACGAGCGCGACTTCGCCGACCTGGTGGACCGCGCCCCCGGCGGGGACCGCTGAGCGCCGATGACCACTGAGCGCCGATGACCGCCGCGTACGGGCTGGCCGGGGTGGTGCTGGTCGTGCTGGCCACCGTCCTGGTCGGCACCCTCGGGCTGCGCATGTCCCGCACCACCTCCGACTTCTACGTCGCCTCCCGCACCGTCAGCCCGCTGCGCAACGCGTCGGCGATCGGCGGCGAGTACCTGTCGGCGGCCTCGTTCCTGGGCATCGCCGGGCTGATCCTGGCCTACGGCGCCGACATGCTCTGGCTGCCGGTCGGCTGGACGGGCGGCTACCTGGTGCTGCTGGTCCTGGTGTCGGCGCCGCTGCGCCGCTCCGGCGCGTACACGCTGCCCGACTTCGCCGAGGCGCGGCTGGAGTCGATGGCGGTCCGCCGCGTCACCAGCGTGCTGGTGGTGCTGATCGGCTGGCTGTACCTGCTGCCGCAGTTCCAGAGCGCCGGGCTGGTGCTGCGCACGGTCGCGGGCGCGCCGGTGTGGACGGGCGGCGTGCTGATCGCGGTGGTCGTGGCGGTGAACGTGCTGGCCGGCGGGATGCGCAGCATCACCATGGTGCAGGCGTTCCAGTACTGGCTGAAGCTGACCGCGCTGGCGGTGCCGCTGGTCTTCCTGCTGCTGGCGTGGCGGTACGACGGCGCGCCCGGCCTGTCGTCGCGGGACGCCCCGCCGCGGTTCGCCGACCGCACCACCGTCTCGGTCGGCGCGGCGGTCACCGTGGAGGTCGTCACGCCCGTCCGGGTCACCGCGGAGGGCCGGGTGGACGGCCGCGCCCACGACGGCGACGCGCTGGTGCTGGCGCCGGGGCCGCACCGCGTCGACAAGGACACCGCGCTCACCTTCCCGCCCGGCGCCGACGTGCCGCACGTGACCGGGACGCCGTCGCGCACCGACCGGGAGTGGGCGATGCCGCTGGCCGGCCGCGACCACTCCCTCTACGCCACGTACTCGCTGATCCTGGCCACCTTCCTCGGCACCATGGGGTTACCGCACGTGCTGGTGCGCTTCTACACCAACCCCGACGGCCGGGCGGCGCGCCGCACCACCGTGATGGTGCTGTCGCTGCTGGGCGCCTTCTACCTGCTGCCCGCCCTGTACGGGGCGCTGGGCCGGCTCTACACGCCCGAGCTGCTGATGACGGGCCGCACCGACGCGGTGGTGCTGACCCTGCCGGGGCGGCTGATCGGCGGGCTCGGCGGCGACCTGCTCGGCGCGCTGGTGACCGGCGGCGCGGTGGCGGCGTTCCTGTCGACGTCCTCGGGGATCACGGTGTCGGTGGCCGGGGTGCTGGCGCAGGACATCCTGCGCGGCGGGGTCCGCTCGTTCCGGGCCGCCACGCTGCTGGCCCTGGTCGTGCCGCTGGCGTGGGCGGTCGCGGCCCGTTCGCTGGCGGTGGCGGACGTGGTGGGGCTGGCGTTCGCGGTGGCGGCGTCCACGTTCTGCCCGCTGCTGGTGCTGGGGGTGTGGTGGCGGCGGCTGACGGTGCCGGGCGCGCTGGCCGGGCTGGTCACCGGCGGGACGCTGGCGGGCGCGGCGGTGGCGGTCACGATCGCGGCGGGGCCGCCGGACGGGCTGGCGGGCGCGCTGCTGGCCCAGCCCGCGGCCTGGACGGTCCCGGTCGCGTTCGCCGTGATGATCGTCGTGTCGTGGTGCACACCGGGCCGGGTGCCGCCGGGGGTGGGGCGGATGATGGTGCGGCTGCACACCCCCGAGTCACTGGACGTCGACCGGGGCACGTGGCGTCCCAAGCGCGTCTGAGCCGCGCCGGCACGTCGAAGGGGCGGAGACCGGTATGCCCGGGGGTGTCCTGGATCATCCCGACCGTTCACCGTGCCAGGAGGACCGTTCGTCGACGCGACGAGTGGATCGCCGCCGGTGAGCGGCGCCTGGCCGCAGCCCCGCGCCGCACCCCTCGCCCGTGCCCGGCCCGGCTCCTACGGTGGCGCGTGACCGGCGTCACAACTGAGGAGGGCTCGTGTCCGTCGAGCAGAGCACCCCCGGCTCCGTCTATGAACGGTTCCAGGGCAGTCCCGAGTTCCAGGAGCTGCGGCGCAGATTCCGCCGCTTCGCCTTCCCGATGACCGCGGCGTTCCTGGCCTGGTACCTGCTGTACGTGGTGCTGTCGGGCTGGGCGCGCGACTTCATGGGCACGCAGGTGGTCGGGGTCATCAACGTGGCGCTGGTGTTCGGGCTGCTGCAGTTCGTGTCGACCTTCCTCATCGCGTGGCTGTACGCGCGGCACGCCGAGCGCAGCCTCGACGCGCTCGCCGACCAGGTGCGCGCCGCGGTCGAGGCCGAGAGCGCGGGGGACGCCCGATGAGCCACGAGACCCTGGCGATCGTCCTGTTCCTGACGTTCGTGGCCGCCACCCTCGTCATCACCGTGCGGGCCAGCCGGAACACCAAGGACGCCACCGACTTCTACGCCGGCGGCCGCTCGTTCTCCGGCGTGCAGAACGGCCTGGCGATCGGCGGCGACTACATGTCGGCCGCCTCCTTCCTCGGCATCGCCGGCCTGATCGCCCTGTACGGCTACGACGGATTCCTGTACTCGATCGGGTTCCTGGTCGCCTGGCTGGTGGCGCTGCTGCTGGTGGCCGAGCTGCTGCGCAACTCGGGCCGCTTCACCATGGCCGACGTGCTGGCGTTCCGGATGAGCCCGCGGCCCGTCCGCACCGCCGCCGGGGTCTCCACCATCGCCGTGTCGATCTTCTACCTGCTGGCCCAGATGGTCGGCGCGGGCGCGCTGGTGGCGCTGCTGTTCGGGTTCACGAGCGAGTTCGCCAAGGGCGCCACGATCGTGCTGGTCGGCGCCCTCATGATCATCTACGTGGTGGTCGGCGGGATGAAGGGCACCACCTGGGTGCAGATCGTCAAGGCCGTGCTGCTCATGGGCGGCGCGACCCTGGTCACCGTCCTGGTCCTGGGCAAGTTCGGCTTCAACCTCTCCACCCTGCTGCGGGACGCGGCCGAGCAGAGCGGCAAGTCGGGCCAGTTCCTCGAGCCGGGCCTGCGGTACGCGACCGAGTCGCAGGGCCTGTCGGGCAAGCTCGACCTGATCAGCCTGGGCCTGGCCCTGGTCCTCGGCACGGCCGGGCTGCCGCACATCCTGATCCGCTTCTACACCGTCCCGACGGCCCGGGACGCCCGCAAGTCGGTGCTGTGGGGGATCGGCATCATCGGCGCGTTCTACCTGCTGACGCTGGTGCTGGGCTTCGGCGCCGCCGCCCTGGTGGGCACCAAGGAGATCGCCGCGGAGAATCCGGCGGGCAACACCGCCGCGCCGCAGCTCGCCCAGGAGATCGGGGAGCGGGTCTTCGGCGAGGCGGGCGGCACGATCCTGCTGGCCGTCATCGCGGCCGTCGCGTTCGCCACCATCCTGGCGGTCGTGGCGGGGCTGACCCTGGCCTCCTCGTCGTCGTTCGCGCACGACCTGTACGCGCACGTGATCAAGAAGGGGAAGGCCAGCGAGCGCGACGAGGTCCGGGTCGCGCGGATCTCCGCCTTCGTCATCGGCGCGGTCGCGATCGTCCTCGGCATCTACGCCCAGCGGCTGAACGTGGCGTTCCTGGTCGCGCTGGCGTTCGCGGTCGCCGCGTCCGGGAACCTGCCCGCGATCCTCTACAGCCTGTTCTGGAAGCGGTTCAACACCGCCGGCGCGGTGTCGGCCATCTACGGCGGCCTCGGCTCGGCGATCCTCCTGGTGGTGTTCTCCCCGGTCGTCTCCGGCTCGGAGAAGGCGCTGTTCACCGGGGCGGACTTCAGCTGGTTCCCGCTGGAGAACCCGGGCATCGTCTCCATCCCGTTCGGCTTCCTGTGCGGGTGGCTCGGCACCGTGCTGAGCAAGGAGCACAACGCGGCCAAGTACGCGGAGATCGAGGTCCGCTCCCTGACCGGGGCGGGCGCGGAGGGCGTCGGCCCGGCCACGCCGCCCCCGCCGGCCCCGCCGGTGAAGAAAGGGCCGTGACGGCCCTTCGCTGACGGTCCGCGCGGCGTCCACCCAGCGCCCGGTACCCGCGCGGCCAACGGCCCCGTCCCTCCGCCCTGGGACGGGGCCGCCCCCTTGCCCGGCGGCCCCGCCGCCCGGAAAACATCTGGAGTCCCGCGCGGTTTGCGGGGAGGCTGGGGTGCCATGGCGTACGGGGAACGGGACCGGGTGCGGGCGCCCCTGGTGGAGCTCGCCGACCGGCGGGCGCTGGAGCGCTGGGCGCCCGCCGACCAGGACGTGGTGGACGAGGCGCGCCGCCTCAAGGAGCGGGCGCTGCTCGACCTCGGGATGTCGCACAGCGCCATCGCGTCCTGGCTCTACAGCAAGTGCCACCACCAGATCCCGACGACGGCGGTGGACACCGCGGCGGTGCTCGCCTCCGGCGACGGCACCTGCCTGCTGCTCTACAACCCGGGCTTCTTCGCGGGGATCGGGCAGGCGGGCGTGCGGTTCGTGCTCTTCCACGAGGCGCGGCACATCGTGCAGCGCCACCTGTTCACCGATCCCGGCCTGCGCGCCGACCCCGTGTTCACGCTGGCGTGCGAGGTCACCATCAACCACGTCGCCCTCGCCCGGCTCGGCGGCGGCCTGCCGGAGCTGGAGGGGGAGCGGGTCGGGGTCGACCCCCGGCGCGTCCACGGGCTCTATGTCAAGGACCTTGAGGAGCAGGGGCTGGAGCCGCTCCGGTACGAGGAGTGGGCCGACACTGACCTGAGCGTCTACCGCGAGCTGGGACGGATGCGGAACCCGCCCGGGACGGGGGACGCGATCTGCGTGCACGTGGCCCTGGACGGGACCGGCGGGGGCGTCCTCGACCAGGAGACCGTGGACCGGATCGGGAACGAGGTGCTGCGGAGCGTCCTGCTCGCGGCCCGCCGCGGCGACCGTACGGCCCGCCGGGAACTGCTCGATCTGCTCGGCCGTACGGGGGGCGCCGCGGAGAGCGTCGACCGGGTGTGGGGTGATCTCGGCGCGCACGCCCTGCGCGGCGAGACGGTCCGGACGCGGCGCGTGGAGTGGTGGCAGCGGTGGCTGGTCGACGTGCTCGGGTCGAAGCTGCGCGAGGGCGAGCGGCTCGCCTACCCCAAGAAGCGCGGGGCGCTGCTCGCGGCGCTCGGGCACGAGCCGATGCTGTCCCGGCAGGGCCCGCGGCGGGTGAAGGCGCTGGTGATCGCGCTCGACACCTCCGGGTCGATGCCGGACGGCGTGGTGCGGTGGCTGGGCGAGCTGGTCGGCCGGATCGACGGGGTGGAGGCCGAGTGGGTGGCCTTCGACGCCGCCGTCAAGCCGTTCCGCCCGGGGGAGCCGCTGCGCGGGGGAGGGGGCACCAGCTTCGCGGCGCTCCGCCGGCACGTCGAGGCGAGGGCCGAGCCCGCGGACGCGGTGATCGTGGTGACCGACGGGCACGCCCCGCCGATCGCGCCCGCCGACCCGGACCGGTGGATCTGGCTGATCACGCCGGGCGGCGACGAGTGGCCGGAGCGGCGCGACCCGCCCATGGCCTGCCACCGGGTGCGGCCGCCCGGCTGAGACGTCGCGGGTAACGCGTCGCGCGTTCGCTGCGGTTTCAGTACGGTGTCGCCTCATGTCCCCCCAGCGCGATCCACACCAAGGCCGGACGATGACCAGGGCGCGCGACATCGCCCGCTGCACGGCGGGGCTGCTGCGCTTCGCCACCCCCGGCGAGATGGGCGAGCTGCTCGGCCTCCTCCCGCCGGGCCATGTCCCGCACGCCCTGCACAGTCACGGGACGCCCAACCGGGTGGTCATGGAGGCGATGCTGCGGCGGGGCAGGACCAAGGACCTCACCCTGCTGGTGGAGCAGGCGCTGCTGCACGACGATCCGCCCGGCCTGTTGGGGCGGCTGCTCGATCTGGACGACCCGGAGGTCAACGGGGAGCTGCTGACCGCCGAGGCCGGCCTGGCCCGCATCCCGCGCAACCTGCGCCGCCAGCTGGCCCACCAGACCTCGCGCCGCGACGGCGTCACGCCGCGGCCGCTGCCCGCCGAGCTGCGCACGCTGCTGTCGACCGGGCACCGGGCGCAGGATCCCCTGGACCACGCGCTGCTGTACGCGGCCGATCCCGACCTGGCCGAGAAGATGCTGTGGTTCCTGGGCGCGGGCGCCGACCCGCACGGCGCCGTCCGGGCCTGCCGGACGCTGCTGGACGCCGGGCGGCACGCTGAGCTAGCGGCGCTGGTGGAGCAGGGACGGCTGCCCGCGTTCAAGTGGGGGCCGGAGAAGTCGGAGCCCAGCGTGCTCGCCTACGCGGAGGCGGCGGTCACCAGCGACGAGGGCGCGCGGCGGCTGCGCGAGGTGTCGGAGCGGGTGCGCCGGCCGGAGTTCCTGCGCTCGGTCGCCGAGATCGCCGACCTGGACGGCTGCGAGCCCTGGCGCGCCGGCCGCCCGCTGGTCCCCACCGTCGTGAACCGCCGCCACGCCTCCATCCCGCGCGTGGACTGGAACGCGGTCCTGGAGGACGAGCCGCGCCGCCGGGCGGCGGAGGGGCCGTTCCCGTACCGGGCCGCCAGGTTCATGGCCAGGCGCACCGACGTCCCCGTGGACCTGGTGCGGCGGCTGGTCGAGGACCATCCCGAACTGGCGGTCTTCGTCGCCGATCCCGCCCCCGAGGTGCTGGCCGCGCTGTGCGCGATGGGGGCCCGGCCGGGCGCCGAGGTGCTGCTCAAGGTCGTCGGGAACGGGCTGGTCGCGGGCACCCTCACCCCCGTCTTCGTGGTGGAGACCGTCCCGGAGGAGGTGCTGGACGTCGTCGCCGGGTCGCTGTGGCTGCCCGGGATGCGCGGCACCGCGGCGATCAGGACGCTGCTCGGCCGGTCCGGCGACGTGACGCTGACCCCGCCGTTCGTGGAGGAGACCGGGCACGGCCGGTTCCGGCGGCTGCGCGACCCGGGACGGCGGCCGCACTGGGACCCGGGCCTGGCCTACGGGCCGGAGGTCGCGGAGATGATGCGGCGGCGGAGCGGTCTTCTCACCGCCGACGACGTCCTGTCCAGTGCGGACCCCGACCCGCTCCTCGCCCCCTCGGACGGCGGGCTGCCCGATCCGCGGGTGCTGCTGCGGCTGGCCGAGCACGTCCACGAGCACCTGGGCGGCCGCCCGGAGGCGTGGATGGTGGCGCTGAAGCTGCTGGAGGACGGCTTCGTCGGCTCGCTGCGCAAGCTGATCGTGACGGCGGGCGCCGTCACCAGCTAGCGATCCGGTAGTCCTTGAGCAGGCAGCCGTGCGGCGGGTCGCCGTCGCGCTCGCCGCGCACGATCGGGTCGTAGATCCGGGCCGCGGCGTCGACGACGTCCAGTGGCGGCCGGAACCCGGCGGCGGCGCGGCGCTCCCGGTCGGGCGCGGGCTGCTGGTCGGTGAACCAGCCCGGGTCGACGCTGGTGACGTGCACGCCGCGGCCGGCCAGCTCGGACGCGCTGGTGCGGGTGAGCATGTTGAGCGCCGCCTTCGCCATGTTGGTGTGCGGATGCTCGGGGCCCTTGTGGTGGCGGTCGAACTGCCCCTCGACGGCGGAGACGTTCACCACGTACCGGCGCGGGTGCGGGGAGCGCTCCAGCAGCGGCCGCAGCCGTCCCAGCAGCAGGAACGGGGCGGTGACGTTGATGAGCTGCACCTCCAGGAGCTCGATGGGGTCGATCTCGTGCACCAGCCGGGTCCAGGAGTTGTCCGGGGACGGGTCGGGCAGGAGGCCGGCGATGTCCACCGTCCCGGACCGGGTGGCGACCGGGAGGAGCGGGACGGACGCGGAGGCGGCGGGGGCCAGCGCGGGCGCCGCGGCGCCCTCGCCCTCCAGCAGCGCGGCGTACGACTCGGGCGGGTGCCGCAGAGTCTGCGCGGCGAGGTTCACGAGGATGTCGAGGGGTTCCCCGGCGGCGTTCAGTTCGTCGCACCAGCGGACGAGGGCGGGGATGTCGCGCAGGTCCATGCCGGTGACGGTGAGCCGGTCCCACCAGTCGCCGCGGTCGGGCACCGCGGCGAAGCGGCGGCGCGCGTCGGCGGGGAAGCGGGTGAGGGCGGTGACGGACGCGCCGTCCCGCAGCATCTTCAGGACCAGCTCGAACCCGGCCTTCACCCGCCCGCCGGTGACGATCGCGCGGCGCCCGGTCAGGTCGGCGCGGGCGTGCCGGTGCTCGTGGTGCTCCTCGGCGCACGGCGGGCACAGCCGGTGGTAGAAGGCGTCGGCCTCGTCGAAGTGGGCCTTGCAGACGTAGCAGCTCAGCAGCCCGCCGAGCGGCGTGCGCGCCCGCACGACGGCCGTCCGCGCCGCGTCCGGCGGCGCGAGGGGGGCGCCCTCCTCGCGGTCGGTGGCGCCGGTGGCGGTTCCGGCCAGGACGGCGGCGTCGGCGGCGGCGCGGCGGCGCCGTTCCAGCGCCCGGTCCCGCCCGCGGTTGCGCTTGACGAACGCGGAGACCGCCTTCCGCACCCGCTCCAGGTCGGGGTCGCCGTCGGGCGCGGTGGCCAGCTCCTCCAGGACGCGCAGGCAGGTCCGCACATCGTCGTCACGCATGCGTGCCATTAAATCGGGTGATCCCGGACGCCCTCACCCGCTGTACTTGATCCATGAGCATGCCGGACGGGCCGCGGCTGGCCCACTTCATCGACACGATGATCGGCCTGGGCATCACCGGGCAGGTCTTCGGCGACCACGGCATCGGCAAGACCTCCACGTTCTTCCACCATGTCCGGCGGGCGCACGAGGGGGTGCGGCTGGTGTACGTGCCCGCCGCCAACCTCACCCCCGACGACCTGCTGGTCAACGCCCCGGTCCGGCAGGACGGCGAGCTGGTGCTGCGCCAGCTGATCATGCGGCAGCTCAGGCCGGGCAAGCCGTTCGTGCTGCTCATCGACGACTCGCTGCAGGCCGGGGCGACCATCCAGTCGCAGCTGATGCAGGTCGCCTGCGACTGGACGCTCGGCGAGCACGACCTGCGCGCGCTGGGCTGCGTCGGGGTGTTCCTCACCGACAACGAGTCGCGGGACGAGACCGGGGCGCGCCGCTCGGACCTGGCCATCCTGGACCGGATGGCCACGCTGCGGGTCACCGCCGCCGACACCGCGTGGCGGGCGGCGCTGTCGCGCAAATTCCGCGGGGTGGACCTGGCCGGGGTGTTCCGGGTGTGGGCGTCGCTTCCGGCGGAGCTGCGCCGGCTGCTGTCGCCGCGCACGCTGGAGCACGTCCTGGACTGCGCGCTGGAGGGCTTCCCGCTCGCCTGGGGGCTGCCGCTGGTGGACGGACGGCGGCTGCCGCTCGCCGCGCCCGGCAAGGACGGGAGGCCGGGGGAGGACCGGGCCCCGGAGATCCTCGGCCGGATCGCCGAGGAGCTGCGCCGCGCCGGGGCGGACGCGCCCGACCCCGGGCACCTGCCCGACGCGGTGCGGCGGGTGGTGCGCACGGCGCTGGAGCGCCGCTGGTCGGTGCTCGTCCAGGGGCCGCCCGGCTGCGGCAAGACCGAGGTGGTCAAGGAGGTCATGCGGGAGGAGCTGGGCATCGACCCGCTGTACTTCTCGCTCCCGGTCACCAACGTGGAGGACCTGTGCGCGCCGGTGCCCACGCTCGACGGCACGCTCGACAACCTGCTGGCCGCGCCGTTCACCGGGTCCGGCGACAAGGCGATCGTCTGGGACGAGTACAACCGCCCCAAGGACAAGGCCGCCTTCGCCAGGCTGATGGAGATCACCCAGGAGTGGTCGCTGGCCGGCCGCCGGATCGAGGGGCTGCGGGCGCAGATCGCGCTGCAGAACCCGCCGTACCACCTCGGCCGCAAGCTGCTGGTGGCGCGGAACTCGATCGCGCAGGCGTCCCGGTTCACCGTGTCGCTGGAGATCGACCCGGAGGACATCCCGGCCAACGAGTGGCTGATCGCCCGCTACGGGGCGACGGCCGAGACCGTGCTGGAGTGGTGGAAGAACGACATCGACGACGAGGGCCGGCAGTGGATGACCAAGCGGACCCTGGAGCGGCTGATCCGGCTGCACGGCCGCGGCCTGCCCCTCGACGTCGCCAAGATCTACCTCGGGGACGGGGAGTACGCGCCGGTGCCGCTGGGCGAGCTGGAGGCGCGGCTGGCGAGCCGGCCGGTCACCGGGCTGCGGGAGCTGGCCGCCGACCTCGACGGCTGGGAGGGGCGGCTGCGCGCGGCCCGCGAGGAGGGGCCCGAGGGCTCGGACGCGACCGACGTCGTGCACCGCGTCCTGGCCAACGCCGAGCTGTCGCAGCTGCGCGAGCACCGGGAGGCGGCGGCGCGGCTCGCGCCGCTGCTGCCGCCCAAGCTCAAGGCGACCTACCTGGTCGGCGTCGACGCCGACCGGCAGCGGTTCTGGACCGACGTCTTCGTCTCCGGCGCGTGACGCCGCCCGGTGACGCGGCGCGCTACCGGGTGAGCAGCAGCCGGAGGAGGGCCTCCGCGCACGCCTCGATGTTGGCCACCGAGCAGGTCTCGTCGGTGACGTGCGCCTGCTCGGGGTCGCCCGGACCGTACACGACCACGGCGGGACCGCCGAGCCGGCCGGTCAGCACGGAGGCGTCGGTGAAGTAGGTCGCGTACGAGGGCGGCTCCGCCGACGAGCCCGGCACCAGGGTCTCCAGCACCGCGCCGAGTCCGGGGGCGGCGGGATCGGTGGCCACGCCCGGCAGGTCCATGACCCGCTCGAGCTCCACGTCCGGCCCGCACAGCCGGGAGATCTCCGCGACCGCCTCGTCCGACCCGAACCCCGGGACGGTCCGCACGTCCAGCAGCATCTCGGCGCGGTCGGGCACCAGGTTGGGCTGCACGCCCGAGTGGAAGGTGCCCACGTTCACCGTGGCCCTGCCGTGCGTGGGGCTCGCCGGCCAGCGGTCGTGCCCGTGCACGCGCAGCGCGGCGCCCGCCAGCGCGGCGATCGCGTTGCGGCCCAGTTCGGGCCGCGAGCCGTGCGCGGACACTCCGCGCGCCGTCGCCCGCAGCCACAGCGCGCCCTTGTGGCCCAGCACGATCCGGTTGCCGGTCGGCTCGGCCACCAGCAGCAGCCCGGCGGGGTCGAGCAGGGCGGGGTCGATCAGCGCGGCGCCGTCGCAGCCGGTCTCCTCGCCGAAGGTGAAGACCAGCTGGGGCCCGGCGGCCTCCGGGCGTTCCCGGGCGGCGCGCACGGCCGCCGCGACCTGCGCCGCGATCCCGGCCTTCATGTCGCTGCCGCCGCGTCCCAGCAGCCGTCCGTCGCGGATCTCGCCGCTCAGCGGGTCGAACGACCACTCCCCGGCGCGCGCCGGGACGGTGTCCAGATGCCCGGTGAAGGTGATCGCGGACGGTGCGGCGCCGTCCGGGACGCGGCGCGCGAGGAGGTTGGCGCGGCCGTCGGCCGGCTCGTCCACCCGCACCTCGAACCCGGCGCCGTCCAGGAGGTCGGCGAGCAGGTCGGCCGCCCGCCGCTCCCCGCCCCCGCGGGTGTCCAGCCGGACGAGCCGCCGCGCCAGCTCCACCGGGTCGACGCCGCTCATCGCGGGCCTCCCGCCCGGGTGCTGTCCCTGACCACCAGGTGGGGGACCAGCGCGATGTGCGCGCGGGAGCCCGGCGCCGCGTCGCCGCCGGCGGCGGCCTCCGCGGCCGCGGCCAGCAGCCGGACGGCCTCGGCGGCGATGCGGTCGCGGGGCTGGTCCACGGTCGTCAGCGCGGGCTCGCCGAGCCGCGCGAACTCGATGTTGTCGAACCCGGTGACCTGCACCCGGCCCGGCACGTCGATCCCGTGCGCCCGGCAGGCCCGGGTGACTCCGAGCGCGATCAGGTCGTCGGCGCACACGATCGCGTCCGGCGGCCCGCCGGGCGAACCGGCGGCGAGCTCGGCGACGGCGGCCTCACCCCACTCGACCGTGTAGTCGTCCAGCAGAATCCACGCGTCCCGGACGGCCATGCCCAGGTCGGCGGCGCGGCGGCGGAAGCCCTCCAGCCGCTGCTCGCTGGAGGAGTTGGTCAGCCGCGACCCCACGAACGCGGCCGAGCGGGCGCCGCCCTCGTGCAGGTGGTCGACGACCTGGCGCATCGCGGCGATGTCGTCCACGCCCACCCAGTCGGTGTCGGTGCCGCCGACGAACCGGTCGAGCTGCACCAGCGGCAGCCGGTCGGCGGTCTCCTGCACGGCCGGTCCGCTGGCGGTGCCGTGGCTGGGGCTGACGATGATGCCGTCGACGTTGCGCGCCACCAGCGAGGCCAGCCGCCGCGCCTCGACCTCGGGGTCGGACTGGGCGTCGCACAGGAACAGCTCCTTGCCCTCCCGGCCCAGCGCGTGCTCGACGCTCTCCACCAGCGAGGTGAAGAACGGGTTGGTGATGCTCGGGACGACCATGCCCACGGTGTCGGTCCGGCTGTTGCGCAGGGCGCGGGCGATGGAGTTGACCCGGTAGCCGAGATCGTCGGCGGCCTTCTGCACGCGGCGGCGCATCTCCGCCGACGCCTGGCCCCGGCCCGACAGGACCCGCGACACCGTCGCGGTCGACACCCCGGCGCGCTCGGCGACCTCGGCGATCGTGACGCGCCCTCCGTTCCCGCCACGCTGCTGCAATCGTTTACCTCCCCGAAACAACACGCACCGAGATATTTACCGCTTGACCCGGCTTGACGTGAGTATAGAGCCTTGACTGCCTGCGGATATATACCTACGGTTCATTCAAACTTCGACTGCAATCGATTACAGCAACAGGAGCAGCGGATGACCGAGACCACGGGAAGCGGGCGCACGCTGGGCGTCTTCCCGCCCAAGCCGAACGCGATCAGGGAGCTGTTCGGCACGGGCAAGGCGGTCATCGGCGCCGTCCACCTGCCCCCGCTGCCCGGCAGCCCGCACTACGAGGGCGTCCCGCTGGACGAGATCGCCGCGTTCGCGGTCGAGGAGGCCCGCGGCTACCTCGGCAACGGCTGCCACGGCGTGATCGTGGAGAACCACTGGGACATCCCCTTCCTCAAGCCCGGCGAGCACGGCTACGAGACCGCCGCGGCGATGGCCGTGGTGACCGACCGCGTCCGCGAGTCGGCTGCCGGGGACCGCGCGGGCAGAGGTGTCGGCGTCAGCGTGCTGTCCAACGCCGCCGAGTGCTCCATCGCCGCCGCCTGGGCGGCCGGCGCCGGGTTCGTCCGGGTCAACCAGTGGGCGAACGCCTACGTCGCCAACGAGGGCATCATCGAGGGCCAGTCGGCCAAGGCCACCCGCTACCGCAGCCGGATCGGCGCCAAGCCCGTCAAGGTGTTCGCCGACGTGCACGTCAAGCACGGCGCGCACGCCATCGTCGCCGACCGCACCCTGGCCGAGCAGACCGAGGACGCCGAGTTCTTCGACGCCGACGTGCTCATCGCCACCGGCTCCCGCACCGGCGACGCCGCCGCGCTGGACGAGGTCGCGGGCATCGCGGAGAACACCGTCCTCCCGGTGATCATCGGCTCGGGGATCAGCGCCGCCAACATCGGCGGGCTGCTGCCCGCCTGCGACGGCGTGATCGTGGCGTCCTCGGTGAAGGACAACGGCCGCTGGTGGGGCCGGGTCGACCCGGCGAAGGTCCGCGAGCTGACCGAGGCCGCCCGCAGGGCCGGCGCGGAGCTTCCGTGATCGTGTTCTGCGGTTACGCCAACAGCGACCTGACGGTCGGCGTCCCCGCGCTGCCCGGCGCCGGCGACCGCGTCCAGGCCACCCGGATGGACCGCGGCGACGGCGGGATGGGCGCCAACGCCGCGGCCGCCGCCGCCCGCGTGGGCGCCGCCGTCCGCTTCGCCGGGGTCGTGGGCGACGACCCGCTGAGCGCGGCGTTCCTGGACGCGCTGGCCCGCGACGGCGTCGACGTCTCCTGGACGGCCCGCACCGGCGCCCTCACCACCTCGGTCATCCTGCTCACCCCCGACGGGGAACGGTCCATCATCAGCCAGGACGACGACCTCGGCACCGCCCGCGTCTCCGAGGTCGTCCGCTCCGCGGCCCGCGCGGGGGCCGGGCTGCTCTACCTGGACGGCTACCGCTTCCCCGACGCGGCGGCGGCGTTCGACGGCGGCGTGCCGTTCCGCGTGCTGGTCGACCTCGACGGCGCCGACACGGCCGAGGCCGTGCGGGCCGCGCTGAAGGTCGCCGACCACGCCGTCGTCGGCCGCGCCCAGGCCGCCGCCCTGCTCGGCGGCGACGCCGAACTGGCCGGGGCCGCCGCGTCCTACGGCACCCACCTGCTCGTCACCGACGGCCCGCGCGGCTGGACGCTGCTCACCCCGTCCGGCGCCCGCCGCGACGGGCAGGCCCTGAGCGTGACCACCGTGGACGCCACCGGCGCCGGCGACTGCTTCGCCGGCACCTACGCCGCCGAACTCGACCGCGGCGCGGACCCGGTGGCGGCCGCCCGGTTCGCCGCCGTCGCCGCCGGGCTGTCGTGCACCCGCCCCGGCGCCCGGGACGGGCTGCCGTCCCGCGCCGCCGTCGAAGACGTTCTCACCCGCGCCGAGGGATCCGCATGAAAGGACCCAGAATGAAACGAACCGTGGCGGCCCTGGTGGCGCTCGGCCTGGCGGCCTCGGCGACCGTGGGCTGCGACACCCAGGCCCGCAGGGAGATCGAGGCGGAGAAGAAGGCGCAGCAGGCGGGCCCGCCCGGGCCGAAGCGGGTCGCGCAGTCCTGCGAGGTGCAGGGCCGGGCGCCGCGGATCGGGATCGTCCCGATCAACCTGCAGGCCCTGTTCTTCAACCAGATCAACAGCGGCGCCAAGATGGTGGCCGCCAAGGCCGGCGCGCAGGTGCAGATCGTCAACGGCAACGACGACTCCACCACCCAGGCCAACGCCATCGACGACCTGGTCGCCAACCGGTACGACGCGATCATCGTGGACGCCGTCGACACCGAGGGGATCAAGCCGGCCGTCCGGCGCGCCGACGCCGCCGGGGTCCCGGTCGTCGCGGTGGACGCCACCGTGGACGACCCCGCCGTCTCCACCCAGGTCGGCACCGCCAACGCCAAGGGCGGCCAGGAGCTCGGCGAGCACCTGGTGAAGGAGTCCGGCGGCAAGGGCGACATCGGTATCGTGGGGGCGCTCAACAGCACCATCCAGCTGGAGCGGCAGAAGGGCTTCACCGACACCGTCACCGCCCGCGGCATGAAGATCAAGACGGTGGTGGACGGCCGCAACATCCAGGAGAACGCCCAGACCGCCGCCGAGAACCTCCTCACCGGTGACCCGGACCTGCCCTACGCCTACGCGACCGGCGAGCCCGCGCTGGTCGGACTGGCGGCCGCGGTCAACTCCCAGCAGCGCACCGGGAACGTCAAGGTCGTCGGCTGGGACCTGTCCCAGCAGGCGGTGGACGGGCTGCGGGCGGGCTGGATCATCGGGGTCGTCCAGCAGAACACCTTCGAGTTCGGCTACGAGGCCATGAACGCGGCGATCGACCTGGCCTGCGGCCGCACCCCGGCCAAGGACGTGCCGGTGCCGACCCAGATCGTCACGCCGGACAACGTGCGGGACTACCTGTACTACCTGGAGAAGTGAGCGATGACTGACACACCGCTGGTGAGCCTGCGCGGCATCACCAAGTCGTTCGGCGCGGTGCGGTCCCTGCGCGGCGTGGACCTGACGCTGCACGAGGGGGAGGTGCTCGGCCTGGTCGGCGACAACGGCGCGGGCAAGTCGACGCTGATGAAGGTCCTGGCGGGCGCGCTGCGGCACGACTCCGGGACGATCAGCGTGGCCGGCCGCGAGGTCCGCTTCGCCAGCCCCGCCGACGCGCGGGCGGAGCGGATCGGGATCGTCTACCAGGACCTGGCGCTGTGCGACACCCTGGACGTCGGCAGCAACCTGTTCCTGGGCCGCGAGCCGCGGCGCGGGCCGTTCGTGGACCGCCGGGAGATGCACCGCCGGGCCGCGCAGATGCTGTCGGACCTGCACGTCAGGGTGAAGTCCACGCACCAGGAGATCGGGCACCTGTCCGGCGGGCAGCGGCAGGCGGTCGCGATCGCCCGCGCGGTGTCGTTCCAACCCCGGGTGCTGATCCTGGACGAGCCGACCGCCGCGCTCGCGGTGGCCGAGGTCCGCCAGGTGCTGAGCATGATCCGCCGGGTGGCGGCGCAGGGCGTCGGGGTCATCCTCATCACCCACCGGCTGCAGGACCTGTTCGAGGTCTGCGACCGCATCACCGTGATGTACGAGGGCCGCAGCGTCGAGGACGAGCGGATCGCCGACCTGGACATCGAGCGGCTGGTCGCCATGATCACCCGTTCCGGCATGGACGACGGGGAGGAGGCGGCGTGAGCGAGTTGGAGGGGCGCGGCGTCGCCTGGACTGACGAGCGAGGAACGAGCGAGGAGGGAAGGCGGCGCCATGAGGCGCCCCGGAAGCGAGCGGGGGACACGGCGTGAGCGTACAGACGGCTCCGGCCACGGCCACGGTGACGGCCTCGAACCCGAGCCTGTGGGAACGTGCCAACAAGGCGACGGTGGCGATGGCCGCCGTCACCGTGGCGGTGTTCCTGGGCTTCGGGGTGGCCGCCGACAACTTCCTGACCTTCGGCAACCTCTCCAACCTGGCCACCCAGGTCGCGATCACGCTGATCGTGGCGGTGGCGATGACGTTCGTGATCAGCACCGGGCAGATCGACCTCTCGGTCGGGTCGACCGTGGCGTTCGTGGCGGTGGCCACCGCCGAGCTTCTCCAGGCCGGCTGGGACTCCTCGCTGGTCATCGTGGCCGGGCTGGCCGCGGGCCTGTTCTGGGGCGCGGTGAACGGCTGGCTGTCGGCCTACCAGAAGATCCCGCCGTTCATCGTCACGCTGGCGACCATGTCGGTGATCCGGGGCATCGCGCAGCTGTGGACGCAGGGCTTCTCGGTGCCCATCGACAAGCGGCTGTTCGTGGCGCGGATCGGCGAGGCCAAGTTCCTCGGCTTCTCCGTGCTGGCCTGGATCGCCCTGGCGGTCGTGGTCGTGGGCGCGGTGCTGCTGGCGCGGATGCGGTTCGGCACCTACGTCAACGGCATCGGCTCGCAGGAGGAGTCGGTGCGCCGCGCGGGCGTGAACACCGACCGGATCAAGATGATCACGCTGATGCTGACCGGGCTCGCGGCGGGCGCGGCCGGGATCCTCACCGCGGCCCGGCTGGGCTCGGGCTCGGCCAACTCCGGCGAGGCCTTCGAGCTGACCGTGATCGCCGCGGTGGTGCTGGGCGGCACCAACCTGTTCGGCGGGCGCGGCACGGTGGTCGGCACCATCATCGGCGCGCTGATCACCGGCGTGATCGCCAACGGGCTGACGCTGCTCGGGGTGAGCCCGTTCCTGACCCCGATCGTCACCGGGCTGGTGCTGATCGCGGCGATCTGGATCAACCTGCGCGGGCGCACGCTCGCCGACCTGTTCCAGCATCTCTCAGGGAAACGGTGACCGGCACGCCATGACGGTGACGACCGTGACCGGCCCCGTCCCCGCGGCGGGGCTCGGTCTCACCCTCACCCACGAGCACCTGTGGAACGACGTGCGCGACGCGGTGAGCCCGCCCGCGGATCCCGAACTGGGGTTCCTGCGCGAGGCCAGGACCTCGCCGCAGCTGGCGTGGCTGCTGCGCGAGAACCCGTACGCGTGCCTGGACCACTGCGTGCTGGACGACACCGGCGCGATGCTGGAGGACCTGGTCGCGTTCGCCGCGTCCGGCGGCGGCACGATCGTGGACGTCACCCCGGCGGGCCTGGGCCGCGACCCGCGGGTGCTCCGCTCCCTGTCCGAGCGGAGCGGGCTGCGCGTTGTCATGGGGTCGGGCTGGTACCTGGAGCGTTTCCACCCGCCGCACCTGGCCTCCACCTCGGAGCAGGACCTGGCCGCGGAACTGGTGGCCGAGTTCGAGCACGGCGCGGACGGTACGGGGATCGCCCCGGGCGTCATCGGCGAGATCGGCGTCTCCTCGGACTTCACGCCCGCCGAGCATCGTTCCCTGAGGGCGGCGGCGCGCGCGCAGCGTGAGACGGGCGTTCCCCTCTACATCCACCTGCCCGGGTGGCAGCGGCGCGCGCACGAGGTGCTCGACATCGTGCTGGGGGAGTACGGGGTGCCGCCGGGCGCCGTGGTGCTGTGCCACATGGATCCCTCCGGCGACGACCCCGCCTATCAGCGCGCGGTGGCCGACCGGGAGGTGTGGCTGGAGTTCGACATGGTCGGGATGCCGTTCCTGTATCCCGGCGAGGGCCAGTCCCCGGCGCCCCACGAGACCGCCCGCGCCGTGGCGGCCCTCATCGAACGGGGGCACGGCCACCAGCTCCTGCTGAGCCACGACGTGTTCCTCAAGGGGATGCTCACCCGGTACGGCGGCAACGGCTTCCGCTACGTACCGACCCTGTTCCTGCAGCGCCTCGTCGGCCTGGGCACCTCGCGGGAGGTCGCCGAGGACCTGCTGCGGGGCAATCCCGTCCGGCTGTTCCAAGCGGCGGCCGCACGCTGACACAGACCAAGCCACGGCGACCGCCCCGGCATGACCAACACAGAAGGAGTGCGAGACATATGAGCCGCGTTCTCATCGCAGGCGAGAGCTGGGTCACCCAGTCCACCCACATCAAGGGCGTGGACCACTTCACCACCAGCTCGTACGTCGTCGGCGTCGGGCCGCTGCGCGAGGCGCTGCGGAGCCGCGGCCATGAGGTGGTGCACCTGCCGGCGCATCTCGTCCCCGCCGAGTTCCCCGCCGACCCGTCCGAGTACGACGTGGTCGTGCTGTCCGACATCGGCGCGAACTCGATCCAGCTCGCCCCGGAGGTGTTCGAGCAGGCGCGCCCCGGCGCCGACCGGCTCGCGGGACTGCGCGACTGGGTCTCCGGCGGCGGCGGGCTGCTCATGGTGGGCGGCTACCTGTCGTTCACCGGGTTCGAGGGCAAGGCGGCGTTCCGCAACACCGTCCTGCACGAGGTGCTCCCGGTCGAGCTGCTGCCAGAGGACGACCGCGTGGAGCTTCCCGCCGGGGCGAACGCCACCGTGACCGACGCGTCCCACCCCGCGCTGGGGGGCGTCTCAGGAGAGTGGCCGTCGCTGCTCGGCTACAACCGCGTACGGACCCGGCCCGGTACGGACGTCCTGGCCACCCTCAACGGCGACCCGCTCGTCGCGGTCGCCGGCCACGGGCGGGGCCGTTCGGCGGTCTTCACCTCCGACTGCTCCCCGCACTGGGCGCCCACGCACTTCTGCGAGGACTGGGACGGGTACGCGAAGGTCTTCGGCGGCCTCGTCGAATGGCTCGCCGGATGACCCGCGTCCAACGACTCCTGGACGGCTGCGCCGACCCCCTGGACCGCGCCCTCGGACTGCGCTTCATCCAGGAGGTGCGCACCGGCGCCGTCACGGACCAGACCTATGCCGACTACCTGCTCATCGAGGAGGGCTTCGTCGACACGGCGACGCGCCTGCACGGGCTGGCGGTCTGGGACGCCCCCGACCGCGACGCCCTGGAACGCAACGCGCGCGCCGTCCACGCCCTGACCACCGAGCAGACCGACTACTTCCGCGCGGCCCGCGCGGCCTGGCCCGTCCGGGCGGACCTGGGCGCGGGGGCGCTCGCCCAGGCGGACCGGCTCTCCGAGTACAGCCTGGAGGCCGCGCGCACGGGCGGCTACGCGGCGGTGACGACGATCCTGTTCGCCGCCGAGACGCTCTACCTCACCTGGTGCACGCGGGCGCACGAGGGCGGAGCCGTACGGTCGGGGCCGATCGCCGAGTGGGTCGCGCTGCACGCCCGCGACCCGTTCCGCGAGGGGGTGGCGGCGCTGGCCGCGCAGGTGGACCGGCTCACCGAGCCCGATCCGGTGCTCGCCGGATGGTTCACCGGCATGCTCGAGGCCGAGATCGCCTTCCACGACGCCCTCTACGCGTAGCGGCGGGTCGGTCGGGGCCTTTCATGAAGAACGGATGACCTGTGATCTGACGGAAATCGCGGACAGCTTCCCGCCGCCGTCGATTGCTGATCACCGACCGGTCCGGCTCTCGACATTTGCGGCAGAGACGCTCCTGGCACGACATCGAGTGCAGGAGCGTTCATGCTGCGCAAAACCCTCACTGTCCTGGGCGGCGCCCTCCTGGCCGTCCCGGTGCCGGCCGCCCCCGCCCTGGCCGTCCCCGTGCAGGCCGCGGCCCCCACGCCCCCGCCGACCCCCACGCCGCCCGGCTTCGTGCCCCGCACCGACCCGCTCCCGGACGAGTTGCGCGCGGCCCGGGCCAAGCCTTCGGTCAAGGCCGCCGGCGGCACGGCCAGCGGCCTGGTGATCGGCGGGGACCAGGGCGGCCACCGGATCGTCGTCTTGGACGCCGCCAAGAAGACCTGGACGACCGCGTCCGCCAAGTGGAAGTGGACTCCCACCGCCTCCAACGGCTTCGCCGACGTCGCCCACGCGTGGAGCCTGCCCTCCGACGTGCGGGTCCGCAAGGCCAAGGGCAAGACCTACGTGCTCTCCGCCGACTCCAAGGGCTTCCTCGGCGCGGTCGAGTACCCCTCGGGCAAGCGGCTGTGGGCGACCGACGCCGGAGCCCCCAGCAACCCGCACGCCACCGAACTGCTCCCCAACGGCAACGTCGCCGCGGCCGCCAGCACGGGCGGGTGGATCCGCGTGTACGCCGCGTCCCAGGGACGCGCCGCCTCCGCCTACACCCAGTTCGCGCTCAAGGGCGGGCACGGCGTCCTGTGGGACCCCCGGCGCAAGGTGCTGTGGGCCATCGGCGACGACCACCTCGTCAGCCTCAAGGTGGGCGGGACGGCGGGCAAGCCCACCCTCAAGGAGGTGAGCCGGTCCGCCCTGCCCAGCCAGGGCGGCCACGACCTGGCCCCGGTGTACGGCGACCGCGACCGCCTCTGGATCACCACCAACTACGGCGTCTACCAGTACGTGAAGTCCACCAAGCGCTACACCGCCTCCTACCGCGGCTCCGCGGACATCGACCTGCCGATCGTGAAGGCGGTGGGCGACAACCCCTCCACCAGGCAGGTCGTGCTGACCCGTCCCAGGGAGGGCTGCGCCACGACCTGGTGCACCGACACCGCCGAGTTCTTCGGCAGCGCCTCGCAGAAGGCCACCCGGACCCTTCCGGGCGCCCAGTTCTACAAGGTGCGCTGGTTCGTCCCCGCCTACCAGTAGCGACGGGCGGTCGAGAACCCGGCGGTGCCGGCGCGGGAGGTCACTCCTCGGTGTGGGGGGTGCCTCCCGCGAGCACCTCGGCGAGCAGGTCCTCCTCGGCGGCGCCGCGGCGCCAGTAGCCGGTGAACGAGATCGACCTCCGGTCCAGCCCGCGCTCGTTGACCAGGTGGCGGCGCAGGGTCCGGGTCGTCTTGGCCTCGCCCGCCAGCCACGCGTACGGGGCGCCGGCCGGGAACTCGGCGGCCGGGAGGGCGGCGGCGAGGCTGCCGCCGGCGTCCCGGAGCAGCCAGGTGATCTCGGCGCCGGCGGGCAGGTCGTAGCCGTCGGCGTCGGCCTGGCAGGGCACCTCGATCCACGCCTTGACGGGCGGGCCGTCCGGCAGCGCCTCCAGGATCCCGCCGATCGCGGGCAGCGCGGTCTCGTCGCCGGCCACGAGCACCCAGTCGGCGGCCGGGGGCGGGCGGAAGTCCACCCCGGCGTTGTCGGCGTCGGTCGGGCCGAGGACGGCGATCCGGTCGCCCGGGCGGGCGGCCGCGGCCCAGCGTGAGGCCGGACCGCGGTGGCCGTGCAGCGCGAAGTCGACGTCCAGCAGCCCCTGCCGCTGCCGCCGCACCGTGTACGACCGCATGATCCCGCGCTCGGCGGGGTCCATCGCCCGCCAGGCGGCGAACCAGTCGTCGCCCGCCTCGGCCGGGACCAGCGGCGCCTCCTGGTGCGGATGCGGCAGGAACAGCTTGACGCGCTGGTCGCGGCCGCCGGAGGCGAACCCGGCGATGCCCTCGCCGCCCAGCGTGACGCGCAGCATGGTGGGGCTGAGGCGCTCGGTGGCGACGACCTCGAGGTTGAAGAACAGGAAGGGGGCGGCGGTGGTGGTGGTTCCCGTGCTCACGAGTGGCTCTCCCGAAGGTCAGGCGGTCGGCTCAGAATCGGAGGGTCGGCTCGGGTCGGTGGAGGTCTGGTGTGAACGGGGAGTTCAGACGGCCTTCTCGGCGGTCTGGACGGTCTTGGCGAGGGCTTCGAGGATCGGGGCGCAGCCCGCGTAGGAGAACCGGGGCTCGGGCTGCCAGGGCACGACCTGCCCGGCCTTGACCGCGGGCAGGTCGCGCCAGGCCGGCTTGGCGGCCAGGTCCTTGGGCTGGAGGGCCTGGGTGCGGCTGTCCAGGATGATCACGTCGGCCGCGTACTTGCCGGCGTTCTCCCAGCTCAGCTCCTCGAAATAACCGTCCTTGCCGACCTTGTCCGGGACGATCAGATCGACGCCCAGCTCCTTGAAGTAGATGAGGTCGGTGTTCTTGCCCGGGTTGGAGGCGTAGAAGAGGTCGGGGCTGCCGGAGGCGGCCAGCACCTTGATCCCGCGCCCGGCGGCCTCCTTGGCCGCGCCGCGCAGCGTCTCGGCGGCCTTCTCGAACCGGGCCCTGGCCTGGGTGACCTTGGGCGCGTTCAGGTCGGCGCCCAGCGAGGCGGCCAGCGCCGCGTACCGCTCGACCGGCTTGGGCAGCGCGACCGCGCCGGTGGAGACGGCCGCCTGGGGCGCCAGCGCGAAGATCTTGTCCTTGCTCTCGGCCGGGACGTAGAACAGCTGCCCGTCCACGAACATGTTGTCGATGAGCAGCTCGGGCCGCAGCCTGGCGTACTTCTCGATGTTGAACTCGCCGTAGGCGTTGCCGATCACGGTGCGCCCGCTCATCGGCAGGTCGCCGGCCTGCGGGTCGGGCCGGCCGTCCTTGAGGGTGACGGGGCCGTACACGCCCACGATCTGCTGGTCGACGCCGAAGTCGTACAGCGCCGAGGCCGCCCCGACGTAGGCGACGATCCGCTGCGGGCGGGCCTTGAGGGAGACCTTCTCGCCCCGGTCGTCGGTCCACGTCCACGCGCCGCCGCCCGCCGACGACACCGTTCCGCCGTCGCCGCCGCAGGCGCTGACGAGGGCGCCGAGGGCGGCGGCGCCGCCGGCGGCGAGGACTCCGCGGCGGGAGAACCGGGGGAGGGGGTTGTGCGACATGGAGCGTTCCGTCCTGCTTGCAACGATGATCTCGAATTAGGTTAACCTAACCTAAGTCATTGTCCAGAGATCAAGGTCACGCCCCCGATGAACCGCCAGGCCGCCGGCCCCACCACGGCACCGCCCCGGGCGGCCGGGCTGCTCGCCGCGCTCGCCGTCCTGGCCGCCGTCGTCCTGCTCAGCCTGGCCGTCGGCGCCCGGCAGCTGTCGCCGGCGCAGACCTGGAACGGGCTGTTCGACGCCGGCTCGGAGGGCTACACCGTCGTCCACCATATGCGGCTGCCGCGCACGCTGCTCGGCCTGCTGGCCGGCACCGCGCTCGGCCTGGCCGGGGCGGTGATGCAGTCACTCACCCGCAACCCGCTCGGAGACCCCGGCATCCTCGGGATCAACGCGGGCGCCTCCGCGGCGGTCGTGTCGGCGATCTCCTTCCTCGGCATCGGCTCCATCACCGGGTACGTGTGGTTCGCCTTCGCCGGGGCGGGCGCGGTCGCCGTCCTGCTGTACGCGGTCGGCGGCGGCCGCACCGCGACCCCCGCGCGGCTCGCGCTGGCCGGCGCCGCCCTCAACGCCGCGCTCTACTCCTACGTCAACGCCGTCCAGCTCCTCGACACCGCCTCGCTGGACAGGATGCGGTTCTGGACGGTCGGCTCGCTCGCCGCCGCCCAGCCCGCCACCATCGCGCGGGTCGCGCCGTTCATCCTCGCCGGGACGCTGCTGGCGCTGGCCCTGGCCCGGCCGCTGAACGCCATGGCCATGGGCGAGGACACCGCACGCGCGCTGGGCGCCGGGCCCGCCCGCACCCGCGCCGCCGCGATCGTCGCCGTGACGCTGCTGTGCGGCGCCGCCACCGCCGCCTGCGGCCCGATCATCTTCGTCGGGCTGATGGTGCCGCACCTGGTCCGCGCCCTCACCGGCCCCGACCTGCGCTGGGTGCTGCCGTACTCGGCGGTGCTGGCGCCCGCGCTGATGCTGGCCGCGGACGTGATCGGCCGCGTGGTCGCCCGCCCCTCGGAGATCCAGGTGGGCGTGGTCACGGTGGTCCTGGGCGGCCCGCTGTTCCTGTCGTTCGTCCGCAGGCGCCGGGTGGCCGCCGCATGAGCGGCGGAGCCGTTCGGGGGGTCCGGGGGCACGACCGCCCGAGCGCCCGGAGGGCGGTCGGGCGTTGTTGCCGGGGGGTGTGGGGGGTCGTCCCCCCACAAAGAACCGCCCCCAGGGAGGAAGACAGGGGCGCGCCTCCCACCGTCCGCGGCCCCCGCGGGACCTCGCTGCGGTACGCGCCGCGCGCCGTCGCCGCCACCCTCGGCTGCGCGCTGGCGGCGCTCGCGGTGGCCGTGCTGCTCATCGGCTCCGGCGACTACCCGATGGGCCCCGGCGCCGTGCTGTCCGCGCTGCTGGGCAACGGCGACCCGGCGCAGGCGTTCATCGTCCACGAGCTGCGGCTGCCCCGGGTGGCCACCGCGCTCACCACCGGCGCCGCGCTGGGCCTGGCCGGCGCGATCTTCCAGTCGCTCTCCCGCAACCCGCTGGGCAGCCCCGACCTCCTCGGCTTCACCCAGGGCGCCTCCGCCGGGGTCCTCACCATGATCGTGCTGTTCGGCGCCAGCGGCCCCGCGGTCGCCTCCGGCGCGGTCGGCGGCGGCGTGGCCACCGGCCTGGCGATCTACGCGCTGACCGGCCGGCACGGCGCGCACGGCGCCCGCCTGGTGCTGGTCGGCATCGGCGTCGCCGCCATCCTCACCGGCGTGAACGGCTACCTGATCACCAAGGCGCAGATCACCGACGCGGCCCGCGCCGCGCTGTGGCTCACCGGCAGCCTGGACGGCCGCGACTGGGGCGAGGCCGGGCCGCTGCTGGCGGTCATGGCCGTCCTGGTGCCGGCCGTCCTGGCCGGCTGCGCGCGCCCGCTGCGGATCCTGGAACTGGGCGACGACGCCGCGCGGGCCCTCGGCGTCCCGATCACGCGGATCCGGCTGGGCCTGCTGGCCGCCGCCGTGCTGCTGTGCGCCTTCGCCGCCGCGGCGGCCGGGCCGGTGGCGTTCGTCGCGCTCACCGCGCCGCAGCTGGCCCGGATGCTGACCCGCGAGCCCGGCCCCAACCTGGTGCCGTCGCTGGTCATGGGCGCCGCGCTGATGGTCGCCGCCGACTTCGCCGGGCAGCGGCTCTTCCCCGGCCACCAGCTCCCGGTCGGCGTGGTGACCGGCCTGATCGGCGGCGCCTACCTGGTCTGGCTGCTGGCCGCCCAGCGCCGGACCGGCCGCCTCTGAGCGTCAGAACGGGCGGTGCCGGCCCCGGTCGGCGTCCAGCCGGGCCCAGGCGTCCTCCCACAGCTCGTAGCGGTGCCGGTCGCAGCGGCGCCGCACCAGCAGGTAGACGCCCAGCAGCGGCAGCCCGGCCCCGATCGCCGCCCCGCCGCCCGCGTACGCCGCGTCGGTCACCGTCCGGCTGTGCGGGCGGGGCCGCACGACCGGATCGCCCGCCCGGTCCACCCAGATCGGCTTCTTCGCGCCGGCCCTGGCGCCCTTCCAGGACGGCAGCGTCCCCGTGCGGGGCTTCGCGTCCTGCCCCGCCGCGCCCGGCCGCGGCCAGGTCGCCTGGACGGTCTCGTGGACGTACCGGTCGCCCGTCGAGGCCAGCCCGCCGGTGGCCAGCACCGTGGCGACCACCTGCTGCCGCTCGGCGCGCTCGGCCCGTTCGGCGCGCAGCCCCGAGCCGTAGGCCAGGGACCCGCCCCAGACGGCGGCCGGCGGAGCGAGGGCCAGCAGCAGGAACAGCAGGCAGAGCGCGATCACCCGCTGCGTCCGGTCGACCGGCCGGCGCAGCCGGTTGCGCTCCAGGCCCAGCAAGGGGCGCAGCCGCCGCCGCGACCGGGGCGGCCGGTGATCTCGCGGGCCGCCGGGCCCGCGCGGCATGCCTCCTCCGATGCCGGAATCGCGCATCGTCGTCACCTCCCCGGGGAGCGCCCTCCCGGTAAGAGGCAGTCAGCCTTCGCCTCCCAGCGTATTCCTCCACCCCATGATCGGCACAGCCCCCGAGCGGGTTCCGGTCTCCGGCCCGCGCCCGCCGGACGGGCCGGAACGGCCGGACGCTCCCGCACGCGCCTCACGCGGCCCGCGCCAGCCGGAGCAGCTCGCCGAAGCCGGCCTCGATCCCCGCGGCCAGCACCTCCAGATCGGGCATCCCGTCGAAGTCGCCGGTCAGCCCGAACGTCAGCCGCCCCTCGTAGGAGAAGACCGCCACCCCGACCCGCATGCCCATCGCCAGCGGCACGAACGGGTACAGCTCCACCAGCCTGCGGCCCAGCACGTACAGCGGGAACGGCGGACCCGGCACGTTGGTCACCACCGTCTGCACCAGCGGCTGCGTCTGGCTCAGCGCGTACCGCGACCCCAGCGCCAGCAGCGTCGGCGCGAACCCCGCCAGCCGCGCCAGCGCCTCCCCGCCCGCCGCCTGGTGGGTGCGCTTCACGTCGTTCATCTGCTCGCGCACCTCGAACAGCCGCCGCAGCGGATCCTCCTCGCCCACCGGCAGCTCCACCAGCACGCCCGACACCCGGTTGCGCACCTCGCCGCGCTCGTCCCCGGCCCGGACCGACACCGGCACCAGCGCCCGCACCCGGTCACCCGGCTCCAGCTCGCCGCGGCCCTCCAGCACGGCGCGGAACCCCTGCGCGACCGCCGCCAGGATCACGTCGTTGACCGTCCCGCCGAACGCCTTGCGCACCCGCCGGATCTCCTCCAGCTCGGCGTGCGTCCACAGCCAGCGGCGATGCGGGCCGATCGGGCCGTTCAACGACCCGGTCGTGGGACGCGCCAGCCGCCCCAGCACCCGCGGCACCTCCACGCCCAGCCCGCGCAGCGTCCGCGGGCTGGCCAGCCGGCGCGCCAGCCGCGGCAGCCCCGCGGCCCCGCGCAGCGGCGCGGTCGCCGCGCCGCGCGCCGTCCGCGCCAGCAGCGCCGCCCCCGACGGCGCCGGGCCGGGCTCCGGCAGGGTCACCGGCGGCTCGCCCGGCTCCGGCCGCCCCTCCTCCGGGCTCAGATCGAACAGCGCGGTCAGCAGGTCCACCCCGCCGACCCCGTCGACGACGCAGTGATGCACCTTGGTGATCGCCGCCCAGCGGCCCCCCTCCAGCCCCTCGACCAGCCAGATCTCCCACAGCGGCTTGGCCGGGTCCAGGCGCTGCGACAGCACCCGGCCCGCCAGGTTGCGCAGCTGCTCCGCCCCGCCCGGCACCGGGACGGCGGTGTGCCGCACGTGGTAGAGGATGTTGAAATGCGGGTCGTCCGCCCACACCGGACTGCCCAGGTGCAGCGGCACCGTCCGCACCCGCTGCCGGTAGCGGGGCACCTCGCCGAGCTTGCCCAGCACCGCCCGGACCAGGTCGCCGTACGAGGGCGCGGGCCCCTCGAACACCGTCACCGAGGCGATGTGCAGGGGCGTGTCCTCCGACTCGGCGAAGAAGAAACCGGCGTCCAGCCCGCCCAGCCGCTCCCAGCCGCTCCGCCCGACGTCGCCGTTGTCTGTCATGCCGTACCGTCCAGCCACACCGGAAATGGGTTCGTTCAGTGCTTCCCGGCCAGACCCGGTCCAATCAGCCGGTCAGCGCCTTCCGAGACGTCCCGGCCGCGCTCCCGGACGGCGGTCGCCAGCGCCAGCACCGCCCCCAGCGCGCACAACCCCGCCGTGATCCAGAAGATCTCCCGGTACTCGGTGCGCAGCGCCTCCTCCACGGCCGCGCGGTACTCCGCCAGCCGCCGCGCGAACTCGTCCGCGGGCATCAGGAACGGCAGCGGTGGACGCAGATCGGCCGTCAGCGCGTGGAAACGGTGGAAACCCCACGCCGACAGCGCGGAGATCCCCAGCAGCATCCCCAGCATCCGCGCCACCACCACCGCCGCCGAGGCCACCCCGTGCCGCGCCGCCGGAACCGCCCGCAGCACCGCCGACGACACCGGCGCGATCACCAGCCCCAGTCCCAGCCCCGTCACCACCAGGTCCACGTCCATCCGGGGCAGCGGCCCGTACCCGGCCGCCTCCGGATCCTCCGGCCAGCCCGCGATCAGCAGGTAGCCCACCGCCGCGACCGCCATCCCCGCCGCCATCGGCCACCGCTCGCCCACCCGCCGCGCCAGCATCCCGCCCAGCACCGCCGCCACCGGCAGCGCCACCAGGAACCGGGTCAGCACCAGCGCGCCCTCGAACGTGTCCTTGCCCAGCAGCGTCTCCGCCACCAGCACCACGTCCACCAGCGTGACCATCAGCGCCGCCCCCGAAAGGAAGCTCACGCCCAGCGTCGCCAGCAGCGGCCCGCGCCGCACCCCCGACAGATCGAACAGCCTCGTCCGCGCCCTGACCTCCCACAGCACGAACACCACCAGCACGGCGCCCCCGGCCGCCACCAGCGGCAGCCCCCACGGAGGCAGCGCCGACTCCTCCGGCTCGGGGTTGTAGAGACCGCCCACCAGCAGCGCCAGCCCCGCCGCCAGCAGCAGCCCCCCGGCCACGTCCACCTTCACGGCGGAGGCCGGGCGCCCGGCCGGGACCGACACGTGCACCGCCACCATCGCCAGCGCCGTCAACGGCAGGTTCACCCAGAACACAACGCGCCAGTCACCCGTCAGCGCCACGACCCCGGCCCCGTACAGCGGACCCAGCACACTGCCCAGCTCCTGCGCCGCCCCCACCGCGCCCAGCACCACCGCGCGCCGCCGCTCGTCCCACAGATCCCCGGCCAGCGCCATCGTGACCGGCAGCAGCGCGCCGCCCGCCACCCCCTGCACGACCCGGCCCGCCGTCAGCAGCGGCACACCGTCCGCCAGCGCCGTCACCGCCGACCCCACCGCGAAGAACACCAGGCAGCCCTGCAGCAGCACCCGCCGCCCGAACCGGTCCGACAACTGCCCCAGCAGCGGCATCGCCGCCACGTACCCCAGCAGGAACCCCGTCAGCACCGGGGTCACCCGCTCCAGCCGGTTGACCGGGATCCGCAGATCCTCCACCACCGACACCAGGATCGTGGTCACCACATAGGCGTCCAGCGCGGCCAGCAGCACCACCGCGCCGCCCGCCCCGACGGCGATGCGGCGCCGGTTCACGCCGGCGCTTTGATCGAGTACGGCGCGTCGAACTCGGTGAACGTGATGACCACCGCCCCCTTGTCACCGCCCTCGGCCGCCGACGGGATCTCCCCCCGCACCTTCAGCAGCCGGTGGTCGGCCGCACCGACCCACACCTGCCCGCGCACGTCCGAGTCGACCCCCGGAACCAGCCCGCCGATCGCCGCCCGCGGCAGCACCACGCCCACCCGGTGCGCGTCCTTCCCCCCGACCTTCTCCGTCGCCTCCGCCTTCGGCTGCGTCACCGACCCCAGCAGCTTGGAGATCCCCCGCTGCGGATCCAGCACCGCCGACGGGTCGTACCACGTCGCCACCAGCGCCTTCGGCACCTGCCGCCAGCCGCCCGTCACCGCCTTGATGTACACCGCGTCGCCCAGCACCACGACCCGCATCTCGACCGCCTGGCCCGACTGCTCGATCGTCAGCGTCCCCTCGGCGTCACCCTCGCGCAGCAGCTTCAGATCACCGCCCTGCACCATGATCGGCGGCTTGCCCTCCGCGGCCAGCGTGAACGCCGCGCTCTTCACGTTCGCCATCGCGGCCGACGACTTGCGCAGCGTCTCCGCGGCGTCGAACGCGGGCTTCGCCGCCGCCCCGCCGTCACCGCCCCCACCACCGTCCCCGTCACAGCCGGTCAGCACCGAACCCACCAGCAGCAGGCACAGAACCGGGATCAGCAGCACAAGACGACCGCGCGCACTGGACATAGGCGGGACCCTACAGACCACCCCCACGCCCCGTCACTCCGTACCGAGTATGATTCGGCGCCCCCTCGCGATCCCCCGGACGGCCGACCCCCGCCACCCGGCCCATTCCCAGTGGCCCCCGAACCGGCGCCGCCGCTAGGATGAATCCCGGCGTGCCCGGGATCATCCATCACCGCGATCCAAGGCCCGCACGCACGGGGCGGTAGCTCAGCTGGTCAGAGCAGGAGACTCATAATCTCTGGGTCGCGGGTTCGAGTCCCGCCCGCCCTACTGTGTCTAACTGGGGGCCACCCCCAGACCCCAGGCCGGGCCGCGCGCCCCCTCCAGTCGCTGGCGCTCCTTACGGGGGCACCCGGCCCTTGGCAGGGGGCTTCGCCCCCCGCACCCCCCGCTGGGGCTTCGCCCCTAGCCCCCGGTTTCCTGGGGGCTTCGCCCCCTTGCCCCCCTTGGGGGCGGGTTGGTCAGGGCGTGGGGGTCGGCTTTTCCAGGCGTAGGAGTTGGACCTGGCCTACGGCCACTTTGCGGGTCTGGTCGTCGGTGATCTCCGCGTCCCACAGGTAGCGGCCGTCGTCGTCGGAGTTCAGGGTGGCCACGATGGTGAGCGTGCCGCCGGACGTGGCGCGGAGGAACTGCGTGCGGTTGCTGATGCCCACGACCTGGCGGTCCAGGCCGGCGCGGAGGGAGGCGCCGATGCTGGTGGTCGTCTCGATGGCCGAGCAGTAGACGCCGCCGTGCACGATGCCGTGGCCCTGGAGCAGGTCGGGGGTGACCGGCAGGGCCGCCTCGACGCGTGTGGTGTCGGCGCTGGTGAGGGTCAGGCCGATCAGGCCGTCGAACGGGCCGGGGGATCGGCCGAGGAACTGGCTGAGGTCCATGGCCGCATCATGCCGGGGCGGCGGTCAGGCGGGCCAGGTGGGTGGGCGCTTGTCCAGGAAGGCCCGCATGCCCTCCTGTGCTTCCGGTGTCTGGCTGGAGGCGGCCATCACTTCGATCGCGTAGGTGTAGGCGTCCTGTTCCGGACGGTCCAGTTGCGCGTACAGGGCCTGCTTGCCCAGCGCCTTGCTGCGGGCGCTGCCCCGTGTGGCGCGTTCGAGCAGTTCCCGCGTGGCCTTCTCCAGTTCGTCGTCGGGGACCGCGTAGTTGATCAGGCCCCAGTCGGCGGCCGTCCGGGCGTCGATGACGTCACCGGTCAGCGCCATCTCCATGGCGCGCTTGCGGCCCACGTTCCTGGAGATCGGGACCATCGGGGTGTGGCAGAACCAGCCGCCCTTGCCGCCGGGGGCGGCGAAGGCGGCGCTCTCGGCGGCGACGGCCAGGTCGCAGGAGGCCACCAGCTGGCAGCCCGCCGCGGTGGCCAGCGCGTGCACCCGGGCCACCACCACCTGCGGCACGGACTGGATCGTCCGCATGAGGTCGGTGCAGGTCTGGAGCAGGGAGCGCACGTCGGCGTGCGCGGCCCCGGCCATGTCGGCGAAGTCGTGCCCGGCGGAGAAGGCCGGGCCGTTGGCCGCCAGGACGATCCCGCGCGCGTCCGTTCCGCCCGCTTCGCGGAACGCCTCCGTCAGGGTGAGGAGGAAGTCCCGGGACAGCGCGTTGCGGCGCCGCGGGCGGTCCATCGTGATCGTGATGAAGGGGCCGTCGCGCTCGACGAGGACATCGCTCATAATGTGACGCTACGTCATCGTCGCTTCTCCCGCACGGGCGGCCGGAGGTGCCTAGGCTGGGGAGTCCTGGCGAGCACGGGAAGGGCGCGTGACGGCACGTGGTGGAGTCCATCGTCGGCGGGAAGCTGCCCGGGGGCCGGCACGGCCTGCCGCGCCACGTCGTACGGGACGACCAGCGGCGCCGCATCCTGGCGGGGGTCGTCGCCGCCGCGGGCCCGGAGGCCATGCGGCGGCAGGACGCGCTGCTGCGCACGCTCACCGGGCTGCTCGCCGCGGAGATGCGGCGGTCGGGGGCCCGCTCGCCCGACCTGGCCGCCGAGTTGACGGTCAACGCGCTCTACGGCGTGGTGTACGCCCGGGTGGAGACGGGCCGGGCCGCCGAACTGCCGGAGCTGGTGCCCGCGCTGGTGCCGGATCCGGCCGGTGCCCGAGGCGCCTGCTCGTGATGTCGGAGCCGCGTCGTACGGTAGGCGTGGTCGATGGACGCGCAAGGGGGTAGTGCCTTGAAGCTGCTCACCGCCACGAACGCCACCCAGGGCTACCGCGACAACGACTTCGCCTGGTGCGTGGAGGGCGAGCTCGTGCACATCGGCGTGGTCTGCCCGCGCGACGAGGGCGACCCCGACGGCGGGTGCGGCTGCGGGCGCTCGTTCGCGGGGCTCAACTCGCACCGGGCCACCACGACCGCGATGGTCCGCGAGGTGCCCGGGTTCAGCGACGCCGACTACGTGCTGGCCATCCGCTCCAGCCTGGAGCAGCAGGGCTGCGACCCCTCCTTCGCCGAGCACGAGGCCGCGCTGCTGCGGATCCTGGTGCGCGACTGGCCGGTGGGGGTGATCGTCGAGCGGCGGCTGGATGAGATCGTGGTACGGCAGGTCGTCCAGCCTTGACGGAAGGTGCGCTGTGCTCGTCGCGTTCTCGGTGACCCCGCTCGGCACGGGGGAGGAAGTCGGAGCCGCCGTGGCGGAGGCGGTCCGGGTGGTGCGGGCCAGTGGCCTGCCCAACCGCACCGACGCCATGTTCACCACCGTCGAGGGGGAGTGGGACGAGGTGATGGCGGTGGTGAAGGCCGCCACCGAGGCGGTGGCGGCGGTCGCGCCGCGGGTCAGCCTGGTGCTGAAGGCCGACCTGCGCCCCGGGGTCACCGACGCGCTGAACGCCAAGGTCGAGAGCGTGGAGCGGCATCTGGCCGGGGGGTGACCCGGCTCAGTCCAGCCAGCCCTCGATCTCCTCGTCGGTGCGCGGCAGCAGGCACCACAGCGCCTCGCGTGCCGACGAGCACAGCGGCACCTCCTCGTGCATCCGCAGGATGCGGAACATCTTCTCGGGGAAGGGCCGCATCCCGACCAGCGCCATCCCGGTGCCGCACTCCAGGCCGCGCCGGGCGGTGGCCGCCACGATGCGCAGCCCCTCCGCGTCGAAGAACGAGACGCCGGAGACGTCGACCACGAGCGGGCGCTCGGAGACCAGTTCCCACAGGCGTTCCCGTACCGACGGCGCGGAGAGCAGGTCCATCTCGCCGGAGAGGAGCACGTGGGTGTGCCGCTCACCCTCCACGACGACCATGTCGACGGCGGTGTCCTTCATGGTGTCCTCACTCTGGCTCGCGGTGACACAAGAGTTCCTCCACGTTCGCCCCTCAAGTGAAGCAGGACTTCTCGCCGCCGTCACCGCCACGGGCGAAGACGCTCGACGCGACCTCCGATGCTGTAGGTGACGAATCGCTCACCTAGCGCGCACGGATCGGTTAGGCTGGCGCGGGAGAGTCGACCGTGGAGGAGGCCGAGTGCCCGGACTCCCGCTCGCCGCCTGGGCGTACGTCTGCGGAGTGGTCGCGCTGGCCGCCGGGCTGATCGCGACGGCGTCGTTCGAGGGGATGGACTGGCCCACGCTGGTCGTGCTGGCCCTGCTCTTCCTGGTCTGCGACTCGGCGCCCGCCCGGCTCACCGTCCGCCGCGCGCGGGTGTCGCTGGGCTTCGCGGCCAGCCTGGCGTCGGTGGTGCTGCTGGGTCCGGCCGGGGCGGCGCTGCTGGGGGTGTGCGCGGTCGTCACCTGCCAGCGCCTCGTCCCGTTCGTCAAGCGGCTGTTCAACGGCGCCCAGTTCGCCCTCAGCGGCTACTTCGCGGGGACGGTGTTCGCGCTGCTGGGCGGCGACCGGGTGCGGCCCGGCCACGCCCGGTGGGTGGAGCAGGTGATCGGGCCGTTCCTGGGCTCCCTGGTCACCTTCGTCTTCGTCAACCTCGCGCTCACCGGCGGAGCGCTGCTGCTGAGCAGGCAGGCGTCGGTGCGGGAGCTGGTGAGCGGGAGCGGCCGGCTGGCGACCGGATGCCTCGGGTACGGCATGTTCGGGCTGCTGGTCGCCGGGCTGTGGTCGCGGGTGGGCGTCGGTCCGCTCGCGGCGGTGCTGGTGCTGCTGCCGCTGTTCATCGCGCGGTGGGCGCTCGAGCAGACGCAGGCGCAGCAGCAGGCGCACGCGGCGACGCTGGCGGCGCTGTGCCAGGCGGTGGAGACCAAGGACTACTACACCCGCGGCCACTCCGAGCGGGTGTCGCGCGGCTCGGTGATGATCGCGCGCGAGATCGGGATGCGCCCGGACCGGGTGGAGGCCATCCGGTACGCGGGCATGCTGCACGACGTGGGCAAACTCGGCGTCCCCACCAAGGTGCTGCAGAAGTCGGGGTCGCTGTCGGAGGAGGAGTTCGCGGCGATCCAGCTGCATCCGATGCGGGGGCTGGAGATCGTGCGGGAGATCGGGTTCCTGGACGAGGCGCTGGCCGGGATCATGCACCACCACGAGAAGATGAACGGCCGCGGCTACCCGATGGGCCTGGCCGGCGACGAGATCCCCGAGTTCGCGCGGGTGATCTCGGTGGCCGACGCGTTCGACTCGATGACCTCCACCCGCTCCTACCGGCCCGCCCGCTCCGTGGAGGAGGCCGTCGAGGAGCTGCGGCGCTGCTCCGGCTCCGACTTCGACCCGGTGGTGGTGGCCGCGTTCCTGCGCGCCCTCGACGCGCACGGCTGGCGGCTGCCCGGTCCCGTGTCGGTGCCGGGCAACGGCGTCGCGGAGGTGGCCCAGCAGGACCACGACGATCCCACCGCACCCATCGAGGTCCGCTGACCCGCTCCCCGGGTCAGGGGCGGGGCATGAGCTCCGGCTTCACTTGACGCTGACCTCCCCGCGCACGTGCCCCTCGTCCGTCTCGATCCGGTTCGCACACGACGGCTTCGAGACGACGAAGGAGAGGATCGTGTTCGGCCAGCAGGAGATCATGCATTTCGAGACCTTCGGGTACGTGGTGCCGCGCGAGGCGTTCGGCGGTCGCGCTGCTGGTCGTGCCGGGGTCCCATGAGCCGGGCTTCGCGCGCCGGTGCGCCGCCTACTTCCGGCGCGACCCGTCCTGCCAGGGTTTTTCCCGGTCGGCCGGTGCCCGCGGTCGTGCTGGAGACCGAGCCCGGCGACGCGATCGCGTTCGACCTGCGTCTGCTGCCCCTGTACCGGGCGGGTAGATCTTCGTAACCTGTCAGACATTCCTTGCGGCGGCGCTCCCGACGCCGCGCACGTCCCGACACCGTTCCGGAGGCTCCCGGTGGACAGGTCCACGGTGGTCGCCGCGACCGTCGCGTCGCTGCGGCAGGAGGCGGAGACGGTCGTGGACCTGGTGGTCGACCGCATCGTCGAGGAGATCCCGTCGTACGCCGCCGTGCCGCGCGAGCGGCTGCGCCCCGGGGTGGCGGCCAGCGTGCACGACGGGATCGGCTTCCTCCTGGACGGCGGGTTCCCCGGCGGGACGTCCCTGGCCGCCGCGGTGGACGCGGCGGCCGTGGGCGCCGACCGGGCCGAGCGCGGCATCCCGGTGGAGGACCTTCTGCACGCCTACCGGATCGGCGTCCGCACGGTCTGGGAGCGGTTCGCCACGGCGGCCAGGCGCAACGACGCGGACCCCGGAGAGGTCCTCGCCCTGGCCGAGCGGGTGTGGGAGTGGGCCGACGGCGTGATGGTACGGGCCGCCAGGGAGCATCGCAGGGTCGACCTGGAGGCGGCCCTGGACGCGCAGCAGAGGCGCGGCGCCTTCATCCGCGCCCTGCTGTCGGGCACGCTCGACCGGGCCGGGCTGCACCTGCAGTCGGCGGCGTTCGGGCTGGACCCGGACAGGGAGTACGTGCCGTTCCGCGCGCGGGGCGGCCGGGACGTGCGGGCGGTGGTGAAGGCACTGGTGCCCTACTTCCCCCACACGACCCCGCCCGTCACCCTCATCGACGGGGACGTGGCGGGGCTCCTCGCCCGGCGGCCGGTCGGCCGTGCGCGCGGCGACCTGGTGGTGGGGATCGGCCCGGCCGTGCGGCTCGCGGAGGCGGCGGGAGCCTTCGAACGCGCCACACGCGCGCTGGACACCGCGTCGCGGTTCAGCATGAACGGCGTGTACGACCTGGCCGATCTGGGCCTGCACGCGGCGGTCGTCGCGGAGTCCGAGGTCGGGGAGTTCCTTCACGAGCGCTACCTCGCGCCCCTGAAGGGGCTCCCCGACATCGAGCGCACTGTCGTCACGTACCTGGAGGGCGGGATGCACGTGGAGGACACCGCGCGCAGCCTGTTCGTCCACCCGAACACGCTGCGGAACCGGCTGCGGCGCTTCGAGGAGCTGACCGGCGCGGACCTGCGCGACCACCGGACCCTCGCCGAGCTCTGGTGGGCGCTGGCCCACCAGAGGCTCAACAGGTAGCGGGCTGCGCTACCGGGCGGGGGTGATGACGCAGGGCGCCCCGCCGCAGACGTCCACGACCTGTCCCGTGGTGAGGAAGACCGCCTTCTGGCGGCGCGCCTCGGGTGTGTTGCGCGGGTCGGAGTGCGGGTCGCGTCCCTCCGTGGGCGGGGTGTTCGTCAGGGGCGGCACAGGGGCGCCGCTGTCCCAGATGACGAGCGCGGACCCGTTGTAGGGGGAGGAGGGGATGGACGGGATCCCCCAGTACGGCACCTTGTCGGGCAGGCGTCCGGGGCGCACGGCCGGGGTGTGGATGCGGGCGCCGATCGTACGGGCCTGGACCTCCGCGGCGACCGGCGCCACCTGGTGGTCGCCGAACGCGACGTGCATCAGGACCCTGTGCCGGGGCGTGCCCGGGAGGGGCCGGTTGGTCATGTGGTGCGCGTAGCCGTTGGCCTCGCCGCGGTCCCACAGCATCTGGATGAGCCCGAAGGCGATCTGCTGGTCGAGCTTGTCCGGGTAGAAGGTGCCCAGGACCTGCCCGTAGGTCGGGTAGTCGGAGCTGCGGTTGAGCAGCGTGCTGTAGTTCATCGCGGGCACGCCCAGGACGGCGCGGCGGATGTCGGGGGAGACGGCGGTGAGCGCGCCGCCCATGATGCCGCCCTGGCTGTTGCCGTCGAAGGTGAGCTCGGCGCGGGTGTCGATGAGCGGCCGTCCGTCGGCGGTCTGGAACGCCTCGTGCCCGGTGAACCCCCGCGTCATGGCGCGGCCGAGGAAGGTGAAGCCGAGCATGCCCTGCTGGAGGCGGTCCGCGACCGTCTGGAAGCGGGTCAGGTCGGCCAGCGCGGTCACGACGTTGGGTATGTCCTCACTGGCCATGCCGATCCACTTGGTGGCGCAGAACGCGAAGCCGTGCTCGGCCGCCATGGCCTTGACGTTGCCCGCCGCCACCTCGCCCTCGCCGCCGAGCAGACCGTGCCCGTACAGGGCGGGCCTGGCCGGTCGCCCGTCGAACGCCGACCGCGGGATCTCGCACTGGAACGGGACGGGCTGGGTGTTGCCGGGCAGGCGGGCGGGCCTGCCGTCGCGGCCGAGGTGGAACCGCGACCCGGGCGGCCCGCCGGGCAGGTCGAGGTAGCTGGGGGCGAAGACCAGGCCCTTGACCTCGCGGCCGATCCGCTCGTCGACGTCGTCGGTCACCTGGGTGACGAGGAACGTGGGGGAGGAGCGGCCGAGGCGCTTCAGGGCGTCGTCGCGGATGTGCAGCATCCGCGAGGTCAGGCTCTGCCGGCTGGCGACGGTGAAGTCCCAGGCCAGGTAGAGCCCGTCCCGGCCGATGCCGTGGCGGTCCAGGTCGGCCAGCACGGCGCGGCCGGCGCGCTGCCGCTCGTGCAGCGGGTCGGAGGAGGGCAGCGTGGGGCCGAGGACCTTGGCGAACGCCGCGTTCGGCCTGAGGAGATCCCCGCCGGAGTCCCGCAGGCCGCGCAGCGCGACCACGTACCGGTGGCCCTCGCGGAAGTTGCGGGCGGGCCGGACGATCAGCGCCCGCCGCTCGGGCCGGTCCGCGTTCGCGTCCAGCTCCGCCCAGTACGGCCAGCGCTCGCCGGTCGCGGTGTCGATGACGACGATGGGCGCGTCGCGGCGCAGCGAGGCGCCGATGTCGGTGACGGGCGCGGCGCCGCTGCGCGCCAGGTCGACGCCCGGTACGTGGCCGAGCAGCATCGAGCCGGGGGAGAAGCCGTCGGCGCGGTTCCACTCCTCCGGGCGGACCGGGACGCCGAGCGCGTTGCGGAGCGTGGTCCGCATGTTCACGCGGCGCCCGGTGGCGGTGGAGCCGTCCCGGACCGTGTACCAGTCGCTGGGGAACGGCAGCAGGCACGCCGCCGGGTCGATCGGGTCGCATCCGTCGCCCGACGCCGGGGACGCGGACGCGGCGCCGGGCGCGGCCTGGGCCTCCGGGGACGACGGCGCGACGAGCACCGCCGTGAAGAGCGCCAGGGCCGCCGCCGCGACGCGCAGGACTCGGGTGCGCAAGGCCGACCTCCATTGCCGGACGCCGCGGGCTGGCCCTGACGTCGCCATCGGGGATTCCGTGGTGATCAGACCGCATGGCCCTGGACCGGTCAATCGGCCTTCGCACAACGGACGGCCGGCGGCCTTGTGCGTTCGCACTTTTCCCGCCCGCCCCCGCCGCGCGGCCGAAACGATCTTGTTTCGCGGGTGTTAAATCGCCCGGCCGGGCCGTTGCGGGTCGGTTTCGGGGCTTCTCAAGACGCCGCCGTCGGGTGATAGTTGGCCCGTCGTCTGCGGAGTCACCGAGGAGGAACGTTCCATGGACGCGGTCCCGACCATCGATCTCACCCCCTGGTTCCACGGCGGCGAGGACGACCGCAGGGCGGTGGCCGCCCGGGTCGACGCCGCGCTCAGCGCGATCGGCTTCCTGGTGGTCACCGGGCACGGGGTGCCGCCCGGCGTCAGGAGCGCCATCCGGGACGCCGCCCGGCGGTTCTTCGCCCAGCCCGAGGAGGTCAAACGCGCCTACGCGGTCACCGTGGGGGAGCGCGGCTGGCTGCCCCCGGGCGTGGAGGCCAACGCCTACGCCGAGGGCACCGAGACCCCGCCCGACCTCAAGGAGACCTTCGCCGTGGGCGCCGACCGGCGGATCGGCGACCCGCTCTTCGACCGGGAGTGGTTCCTGCCCAACGTCTGGCCCTCCGAGGTGCCCGAGCTGGAGGGGCTCCTCACCGACTACCTCGCGCGGATGCGCGCACTCTCCGACGAGCTCCTCGTCCTCTGCGCGGCCGCGCTGGGGCTCGACCCCGGCCACTTCACCGACTACACCGGGCACCCCTCGTACACGCTCAACATCAACCGCTACCCGCCGCTGTCGCAGCTCGGCGAGCCCGAGCCCGGGCAGTTCCGGATCGGGCCGCACACCGACTTCGGCACCGTCACGGTGCTGGACCGCCAGGACGGCGTGGGCGGCCTGCAGGTGTACTCGGAGGAGTCGGGGTGGGTGAACGCGCCCTACGTCGAGGACTCCTTCACCATCAACGTGGGCGACCTGCTGGCCGTCTGGTCGGGGAACCGCTGGAAGTCCAACCGGCACCGCGTCCTGCCGCCCGATCCCAGCGCGCCCGACGAGGAGCTGCTGTCGCTCATCTTCTTCTACGAGTGCGACCCCGGCGCCCGCATCCAGCCCCTGGCCCCGCCGATCGGCCGCACCGCGCTCGAACCGGTGCGCGCCCACGACTTCCTGCTCGAAAGGCTCGACGCCATCACCGTCGGCTGACTGAAAGGCTCCACATGACCGACCTCCAGGCCGGTAGGCAGCACACCGATCCGCCCGCCGGCGTGGTCGTGCGGGAAGGCGACTACGGCGACCGGCTCGCCGCCGTGGAACCGGGCGGCGCCGAGTTCATCCCGCTCGACCAGCGGCACGGCCGCCCGCTCAAGCTGCTGTGGACGTGGACGTCGCCGCAGCTGGAGTTCGCCACCATCTTCCTCGGCGTGCTGGCCGTCGCCGCGTTCGGCCTGTCGTTCTGGCAGGCGGCGGCCGCGGCGGTCCTGGGCACCGCGCTGGGCGCGCTCACGCACGGCGTGCTGTCGGCCCGCGGCCCCCGGCACGGGGTCGGCCAGATGGTGCTCGGACGCGTCCCGTTCGGCTACCGGGGCAACGCGCTGCCCGCGACGCTCAACACCATCGCCGGCGGCGTCGGCTGGTTCGCCGTCAACAGCGTCAGCGCCACCCTCGCCCTGGCCACCCTCACCGGACTGCCCAAGCCGCTGTGCCTGCTCGTCGTCGTCGCGCTCCAGGTGACGATCGGGTTCTTCGGGCACAACCTGGTGCACACCGTGGAGCGCTACGCGTTCCCGGTGCTGGCGGTCGTGTTCGCCGTCGCCTCCTTCATCATCCTCAGCAAGGCGAATTTCGGCGCCCCGGCGAGCGGCGAGGGCGGGGGCCTGGGCGGGTTCATCATCGCGACCGCCGCCGCCTTCGGGTACGCGGCCGGCTGGAACCCCTACGCCGCCGACTTCACCCGCTACCTGCCGCCCGGCACCGACCGGCGCTCCGTCGGCCTCTACGCCGGGCTGGGCGTCTTCCTCGGCTGCGTCAGCCTGCAGATCGTCGGGGCCGCGGCCGTCACCATCGGCGGCGACGCGCTGGGCGACCCGACCGGGACGTTCACCGGCCACCTGCCCGCGCTGGTCGCCGACCTGACGCTGCTGGCCATCACCCTCGGCGCCATCTGCGCCAACGCCATCAACATCTACTCGGGCGCGATGTCGTTCGTGACGCTGGGCGTGCGGCTGCCGGTGGCGCTGCAGCGCGCGATGGCCGCGCTCGCGTTCGGCGTCCTGGGCCTGGTCGTGGCCTACTTCGGGCTGGACGACGCGGGCCACGACTACGAGGCGTTCCTACTGATCATCGCGTACTGGATCGCGCCGTGGCTTGGAGTCGTCCTGGCCGACCTGTGGCTGCGGCGGGGAGGCGAGCCCGTCGACGCCCTCTTCTTCGACACCCGGCACCGCAACCCGGCCGGGCCGATCGCGATGGCCGCGGCCATCGCCGTGTCGGTCCTGCTGTTCTCCAACCAGGAGCTGTACGTGGGGCTCGTGCCCAAGCACGTCGAGTCGGTCGGTGACATCACCGCCCTCGTGGGCTTCCTCCTGGCCGCGCTCGGCTACATCGCACTGCGCCGGGTCTGGCGCCCGAGTTCCCCGAAGGAGTAGGCCCTGCTCTTGTCGAAGGCGGTGGGACCGTACGACCCCAGCGCCACGGGCGTGTCCAGGGCCTCTGAGATCGTCGCCAGGGGGTTGGACGTGAGCGGCGCGTAGACGGGACGGGCCGTCAGAAGGCGTTCGGTGAGCGCGGCCTGGGCTTCCAGGTCGCCCGCAGGGTGCACGGGGATGCGCTCCATGCCCTCGTAGGCGACGCACAGTTTCAGGTCCGTGCGCTCCTGCGCCACGTCCAGGTGCGTGACGGCCAGTGCGTCGACTGGGCCGGTGACGTCGAGGGCGTAGCGCAGGGCCACCGCGTCCAGGTGCCCGACGCGGAAGGCGCCCTGCCACGGCCCCGTGCCGTTGTGGCGGTCGGGCAGGTCCGCCGTGAGCGCGGGGTCCTCCGTGACGAAGGGCCCGGGGCCGTGGCGCGTGGCGTAGGTCCTGAGCACGCCCAGACGGGTCGCGGATCCGGGCGCCACGCCCGCCTCCGCCAGGAGCGTGTCCGCGTTCGCGAACGTGGTGGTGGACCAGGTGGTGTACGGGTGGAAGCCGTGCCACTCGTCCAGGAGAACCCCCTGCGCCCCCTCGAACACCACGTCGCCGGTGCGGAGGAGGTGGTGGAGGTGCTCCTCGCCCACGATGCGGACCCGCTCGGCGAACGCGGTGAAGGCGTCCACGCAGTCGTCCACCGGCGGCACCGCCTCCCCGCCCGGGAACTCCTCGCGATACCAGTCGCGCACGGCGGTGAGGCCGCGGCGCAGGCGCGCGGGGGAGAGGCAGTCGCCCGCGCGGGGCGCGTCCACGTGCGCGAGGGAGTATGCGACGGTCTCGCCGATGCCCATGCCGCACGACCCGTGCCGGGCCCCGCCACGGGCGCTCTCGCGCGCCCGGTTGGCGGCCCGGTGGTACGGCGTCGTGAGCAGCGCCCCGCGGTCGACGGTGAGGCGGTCCAGCGCGTCGTGCACGCCCAGGTCCCGCAGATGGGCGGCCTCGGCGGCCAGCGCCAGCGGGTCGACCAGCATGAACCGCGACAGGTGGGTCCGCACGCCCGGAACGAACGTCCCGGACCCGAACTGCGCGAACGTGTGGTGGCGGCCGTCCGGCGCCACCACGTTGTGCGCCGCCTGCGCGCCGCCGTTGAAGCGGACGACGGCGTGAACCGGCTCCGGCCCCCGCGAGCAGAGCCAGTCCACCACCGTGCCCTTGCCGGCGTCCCCGAACCCGAGGTCGACGACGATCACGTGCCCCATGTGCCCGCTGCCCTCCGCGGCCTCCGCCGGCTCACAGGCGGGTCGTGCCGGACGGGGCGGACCCCAGCCCGCGCGGCCCCGGCGACACCGCCACCGACGCGCGGGAGGCCTCCAGCCGGGCCAGCGCGCGCGACACCGAGGCACCTGCCTCCGAGCCCACCTCGTCCAGGTGGCCCAGCCCCTCCTCCAGGTCGATGGCCTCCTCGCCCAGCCCGACCGTGAGCGCGATCGTCTCGCAGACCGCGTCCAGGTCGTCCAGGTAGAGCACGTTCTGGCCGAGCAGGTCCTGCCAGAAGTCCTTCAGCTTGCGGCTGCGCGCGTGGTGGGCGCCCTCGGGGATGATGAAGTACACGTCGAAGCGGGTCTGGAGCTCGCGCACCAGCTCCCGGACCGGGACGTCCTCGGGGACGCTTTCGCCGATCACCTTCTCGATCTCGCGGCGCTTGGCGGCCGGGTACGCGAGCTCGTCGCCGATCATGAACAGGTACCCGCGGCGGCCGCGCTTCTCGTGGCAGTCGATCGCGGTGTGCCGGGACATGAAGTACATGGCCAGCTCGTAGGACTCCATCATCTGGCCGCCACCGCCGCCCTCCAGCAGGATTCTGCCGAGGTCGTCGTCCATCCGGTTGTCGGCCTCGAACTGGCCGACCTGCAGCGGCGCCCGGTCGCAGGTCGCGTCCCCGATCCCGCCGAACATGATGTGCGGGTGCTCCACGTAGCCCTTGCGCTGCAGCAGCCCGAGCAGGCTGGGCAGCTTGGTCTGCAGGGTGCGCGGCACCGTGCCCATGGACCCGGTGACGTCGAACAGCACCGCGATGGCCAGCGACTCGGGGTGGTCGTCGGAGTCGCGGCTCTCCCGGACGGTCACGCCGCGCGGGTCCAGGGACGGGTGGGTGGTGGTGGCGCCGCCGTCGCTGTAGGCGAAGGCGCTGGCGCCGGTACGGGCGCGGTAGGAGCTCGCCGCGTCGTAGACGTTGGTGGACCAGTGTCCGCTTCCCATTGGGGCTTTCCTCCCAGAGAGGGGCCGCGCTCAGCGGCCGGGCATGGTGAACGGGCGGAACCGGCGCGGGCCGTAGAGGCGTTCGAGCACTTCGTCGAACTCGGCCAGCAGCCGCCAGGCGTCGTCGGGGCGGCGGCGCTGCAGGGCCGTCAGGCAGCCCTTCGCGAACAGCCGCATCGGCTTGGGCGCCTTGTCGCCCATCAGGTGGGTCATGCATCGGGTGGCCATGTAGATGTCGGTGGCCGCGCTCGCCCGCTCCCTGGCCGGGACCTCCGGCGGGTACCAGTCGGCGTAGCGGGTCACCAGCGCCGGGACGCGGCCGCTGGAGTCGACCGGCGCGTAGCACCCGGGCACCGAGTAGCACCAGTCGACGAGCACCAGGCCGTGCTCCTCCGGATGGATGAGCACGTGCTCGGGCAGCACCGCCCCGTGCAGCACGCCCGCGCGGTGGGCGAAGCCGAGGCCCACCAGGAGGCGGCGCCACATCCATGCCGCGTCCCGGGGGTCGAGGCCGCCGGGGTAGGCGTCGTGCACCTCGGCCAGGGTGGAGAAGCCGTCGAGGGCCACGATGGCGTTGGCCCGCCGTTCGGCCCCCGTGTCGGCGTCGCGGTGGCGGAACGACTCCACCAGGCGCGGCACGTACGGCAGGAACCGTCCGTCGCCGTCCTTGGGGAGCTGCCTGAGCGCCACCGCCTCGCGCTCCAGCAGGTCGCCGTCTCCAGGGTCGCGCGGCAGCTTGATGACCACGGCCTGGGCGCGGGGCCCATCGCGGGGCCTATCGTGCTTCGCGTCGTAGAGGTCGGCCAGATCGCCGCCCGCCCGCTTGTCGCCCACGTGGAAGGTGTGGCGCCGGGTGGTGATGGTGACCGGGCCGGAGCGGTTGTAGCTGCGCCACAGCGCGTTCAGCCGGGTGAAGTCGTCGCCGGTACGGCCGCCGGTGGCGTCGGGGTGCACGAGCCGGGCCAGCTGCCGGTACGTGCGGGCCGCCTCTGCGGTGTCGAGGCCGAACAGGTCGGCGGGCGTGCGGGCGCGGCCGAGCCGGGCCAGCGCCTCGCCGAGGGCGCCCGTCATCGGATCTCCTCCTCCCGGCTGGGCCGGAGCAGCGCGGGGTGCAGCAGGCGCGCGTCCCCCGCGCGGTAGAGCTTGGGACGCGGCCCGCCCTTGCGGCCCGCCTTGTCGGAGGTGGTGCCGGTGCTCTCCACGAACCCGGGGACCGACAGCACCTTCCGGTGGAAGTTGCCCGCGTGCAGCTCCTCGCCCCAGACCGCCTCGTACACGGCCCTCAGCTCGGGGATCGTGAACTCGGGCGCGCAGAACGCCGTCGCCAGCGGGGTGTACTCCAGCTTGGCGCGAGCGCGCTCCAGGCCGTCGCTGAGGATCCGCGCGTGGTCGAACGCGAGCCTGCGCGTGGTGCCCGGGGCCTGGTCGCCCCCGTCGGTGAGGCCGAGCCGGCCGACCGGCGTCCAGGCCGCGTCGGCCGCGTCCCCGCCCGCCTCGGGGTCGGGCAGCTCGGGCGCGAAGGCGAGGTAGGCGACGGAGATGATGCGCATGCGCGGGTCGCGGCCGGGCTTCCCGTACGTGCGGAGCTGCTCCAGGTGGATGCGCTCCAGCGGCCCCTGCTTCGCGCTGAGCCCGGTCTCCTCGGCCAGCTCCCGCACGGCCGCGTCCGGCAGGTCCTCGGCGTCGCGCACGCCCCGCACGAAGCCGCCCGGCAGCGCCCACATCCCGGCGTGCGGGGCGTGCCCGCGCCGGACCAGCAGCACGTGCAGCTCGCCGTCGCGGATGGTCAGCGCGACGACGTCGACCGTGACCGAGACCGGGTCGTAGTCACGGGGGTCGTAGGACTCCAGGAACTCGCTCTCGCTCTCGGTCATCGCGGCCGGTCTCCATCCAAGTCAGTCTCAAGTTGAGTTCATCTCTCTATGAGAAGAACATAGGTCATGGTGGACCGTTCGTCCAGCCTGAATTCCGGCGAAACGGGGACGCCGCCCCTCCCGGTGGCCGGGAGGAGCGGCGTTCGTGCGGGTCAGCGGCGGTGTCGTCCGCCCGGGTGCGGCGGCTCCCGGTGCGGCGGGTCCTGCCGGGGCGGCTCCGCCTGCGGCCCGTCCGGGCGCCGCCGGTAGCGCGGCTCCCGGGGCTCGAGCGGCTGCGACAGCTCCGGCTGCGGCGGGCGCTGCGGCTGCCACGGCCGCCGCTCCGGCGACTGCCGCGCGGGCGGCTGCGGCTGGGCCGGGCCGTGCCCCTGCCCCTGGTGCGGGCCCCGGTGCGGGCCCTGGTGCGGGTCCTGGTACGGCGACTGCGCCGGACGTGCGGCCGGGTAGGCGTCCGTCCCGTACGGGGCGCTTCCGCCGGGCGGCACGGTGTCCACCCGCCGGCCGGCCGTCGCCTGCGGGGCCATCACCGGAGGCCGGCCCGCGACCCGGGAGCCGGGCGCGGGCGGGGCCAGCCCGGCCAGGTCCGGCGGCGGCGCCGACATCGGGGCGGCCACCGGGCGCGGCGGCGGGGGCAGGTCGAGGAGGCGCCGCATCTCGCTGCTGCGCCGCCCGTACAGCAGGTAGAGCGCCAGCCCGGCCGCCATCCACACCAGGAAGTAGACCCAGGTCTCGACCTTGAGGTTGAGCATCAGCCAGCCGGTCGCCAGCATCGCCAGCACCGCCGTGAGCGGGGCCGCCGGCATCCGGAACGGCCGGTGCAGGTCGGGCCGGCCGCGGCGCAGCGCCAGCACCGCCGCGCACACGAACAGGAACGCGAACAGCGTCCCGATCACGACCATCTGCTCCAGCGTGAGCACGTCGAGGGTCTGCGACATCACCGCCGCCGCGCCGCCCGCGGCCAGCGTCGCCCGCGACGGCACCCGGTAGCGGCTCATCCCGGCCAGCCCGCGCGGCAGCAGCCCGTCCCGGGACATCGAGAACACCACCCGGGTCAGGCTGATCAGCACCACCAGGATCACCGTGGTCAGCGCGATCACCGCGCCGATGTCGATGATCTTCCCCATGGAGCCGGCGCCGACCATGGTGAACGGCGTGGTCAGCACGACCTTGTCCGGGTCGAGCCGGCGGTAGGACACCATCCCGACCATGGTCACCGCCACCCCGACGTACAGCACGACCGCCACGACCAGGCTGGTCAGCATGCCGCGGGGCACCTTGCGCGGGGCGTCGTCGGTCTCCTCGGAGGCGGTGGCGATCAGGTCGAAGCCGATGTAGGCGAACGCGATCGCGGGCGCCGCCGCCAGGATCCCCCAGACGCCGAACACCTGCGGGGAACCGCCGGTGATCGCGCCGGTGAGCGCGTCCAGCACGCTCTGCCCGCCGCCGTCCCCGGCGGGCCGCGCGGGCGGGACGAACGGCCGCAGGTTGCCCGGGTCGAAGTAGGTGAGCCCGACCGCGATGACCAGGCCGATCACGATCACCTTGGCCATCACCATGAACCACAGCGTGCGCAGCCCGAGCCTGCTCCCGGTCGCCAGCAGCACGACGAGCAGCACCAGGATGCCGAGCGCGAACACGTCGAAGCCCTTGGGCTGCCCGATCACCCCCGCGAGCCACTCCGGGACCGGCACGCCCAGGTCGGACAGGGCCTGCGCGGCGTACAGCGACCAGGCCCGCGCCACCACCGAGGCGGCCAGCAGCAGTTCGAGGATCAGCGACCAGCCGACCACCCACGCCCAGACCTCGCCGAACGCCACGTAGCTGAAGGAGTAGGCGCTGCCCGCCACCGGCACGATCGAGGACAGCTCGGCGTAGGCGAGCGCGGCCAGCAGGCAGACCCCGCCGGCGATGAGGAAGGACAGGATCACCGCGGGCCCGGCGCTGGCGGCCGCCTGCACCCCGGAGATCTTGAAGATACCGGCGCCGATCATGACGCCCAGGCCGAGCACCACCAGGTCGCGGGTCCGGTAGACCACGCGCAGCCGGTGCCGGCCGCCGTACAGCTGCCCGGTCGCCTGCTCGACCGGCAGTCTCCGGAACATGGTGTTGCGCATGCGGCCATCCCAGGTCATAGGTTCTCCCCAAGCCCTGAACCCGCGCCGCTGTTCGCGAGACAGTCGATGTCTAAGCCCCTAACACTTCACCACATTTCGGTAAAACCGCAATTACTTTGCCCTGATCGGTTCCGGGGGCGGGGAACGGGACGGGAGGGGACGCGGGGTCCCCCGCGGGGCCGGGGGCGGTCGGGACGCTGGCGCCCCGGAGAGATCAATGACACTGTGGTGCCGCTGAGCTCCCGGGAGGTCCCGTGCCGTTGACCGCGTCCGCCGCCTCGTCCGCCGCCCCATCAGGCCCGTCGGGCCCGTCGGGCCCGTCCGCCACGGGCGCGTCCCGGCGCCGCAGGCGGCTCGCCCCGCTGGCGGCGCTGGTGCTGTCGGCCACCCTGGCCGTTCCCGGCCAGGCCGCCGCCGCGCCCTCCGCGCCGGCCGCGCCCGTCCTGCCCGCGGCGCCCGCCGCGCCGGGCAAGCAGGCCGTGGCCACCGGATACGGCGGCGCGGTCGCCACGGTCGACCTCGACGCCAGCCGCACCGCCATCGAGGTGCTCAAGAACGGCGGCAACGCCATGGACGCGGCCGTCGCCGCGGGCGCCACCCTGGGCGTGACCGAGCCGTACGTCGCCGCGATCGGCGGGGGCGGCTACATGACCTACTACGACGCCAAGCGCCGCAAGGTCTACACCGTCGACGGCCGCGAGACCGCGCCCAAGGCCATGCGCGCGGACTCCTTCGTCGACCCGGCCACCGGCAAGGCCATCCCGTTCGACCAGGCGGTCACCAGCGGGCTCGGCGTCGGCGTCCCCGGCACCCTCGCCCAGTGGGACACCGCGCTGCGCCGCTTCGGCACCCGCGACCTGGGCACGCTGCTCAAGCCCGCGATCAGGGTCGCCGAGCGCGGCTTCACCGTCGACCAGGAGTTCCGAGACCAGACCGCCGTCAACGAGGCCCGCTTCCGCGACATCGTCCCGACCCGCGAGCTGTTCCTGCCCGGCGGCAAGCCGCCCGCGGTCGGCTCCACCTTCCGCAACCCCGACCTCGCCCGCACCTACCGCGAACTGGCCCGGCGCGGCCCCGCCTGGATGTACGAGGGCGGGCTCGGCCGCGAGATCGCGCGCACCGTGCAGAAGCCGCCGGTCGACCCCGCCGCCACCCGCAACGTGCGCCCCGGCCTCATGAAGGACGGCGACCTCGGCGCCTACCGGTCCCGGACGCCCGCACCCACCCGCGTCTCGTACCGGGGCCTGGAGGTGTACGGGATGCCGCCGTCGTCCTCGGGCGGCTCCACCATCGGCGAGGCCCTCAACATCCTCGACGACTTCCAGCTCGGCGCCGGCGACCCGGTCAAGGCGCTGCACTACTACCTGGAGGCGTCCAAGCTCGCCTACGCCGACCGCGGCCGCTACGTCGGCGACCCGGACAAGGTCGACGTCCCCCTGAAGGAACTGCTGTCCGACGGCTTCGCGCGCGAGCGCGCCTGCCTCATCAAGCCCGACCGGGCCGCCGCCGCGCCCGTCGCGCCCGGCTCGCCGGACGGCGACTACGCCCCGTGCGTCCCGCCGGGCGGCGCCACCCGCGCGCTCGCGTACGAGGGCCCGCAGACCACCCACCTCGTCGTCGCCGACAAGTGGGGCAACGTCGTCGCCTACAACGTGACCATCGAGCAGTTCGGCGGCAGCGGCATCACCGTCCCCGGCCGCGGGTTCATCCTCAACAACGAGCTGACCGACTTCACCCTCCAGCCGCCCGCGCCGGGGAGCCCGCCCGACCCGAACCTGCCCGGCCCGGGCAAGCGGCCCCGCAGCAGCATGGCCCCCACGATCGTGCTGCAGGACGGCAGGCCCCGGCTCGCGCTCGGCACCCCAGGCGGCTCCACGATCATCACCACCGTGCTGCAGATCCTCCTCAACCGGATCGACCTCGGCATGGACCTGCCCGCCGCGGTGGCCGCGCCGCGCGCCACCCAGCGCAACACCCCGCAGGTGTTCGCCGAGCAGGCGTTCATCGACCGGTACGGCAGGGCGCTGGCCGAACGGGGCCACCTGGTCGAGCTGTTCGCCGGTCCGCCCGCCGGGGTGATCGGCGCCGCGACCGGGCTGGAGTTCCTGCGTCCGGGCCTGGTGCAGGCCGTCGCCGAGCCGGTGCGGCGCGGGGGCGGGAGCGCCCTGGTCGTCCGCCCGTCCAAGTAGCCGCGGCGGCCGCGGCGGCACGACTACGATCAGGCGATGGGGGAAGGAGTCGTGCCATGGCCCAGTCGTACGTACAGGTGACGACGACGACCGACTCGCGTCCGGAGGCCGCGGAGCTGGCCCGGTCGGCGGTCGCCGAACGGCTCGCGGCGTGCGCCCAGCTGGTCGGCCCCATCGCCAGCACCTACTGGTGGGAGGGCGAGATCGAGTCGGCCGAGGAGTGGATGGTGGTGTTCAAGACCACCGGCGCCCGCTTCGACGAGCTGGCCAGCCTCATCACCGAGGGCCACTCCTACGACAGCCCCGAGATCATCGCCACCCCGGTGGTCGCGGGCAGCATGGACTACCTGGCCTGGGTCAGCGAGCAGACCGAGCCCGCCGGTGACGAGGACGAGGACGAGGACGAGGACGACCTCGGCGGCGACCTCGACGACGACTCCGTCCCGGTGGACTGACCGCCGCCCCCGCCCGCGGATCTCTCGCCGGACCGCCGCCCGCTATGCACTTTTTGTGTGACGTGGGGCATAGTGGGGAGAATAAGTCCTTGGTTACGTTCGGGGTGCGGCAGATCCCGGGCGAGGAGGTCGGCGACGGTGCACGAGGACGAGCACGGCGAGCGCGGCGATCACGGCCTGTTCGGGCCGGAGTCGGTGACGTGGCGGGTGATGGGCGAGCCCGTGCTGATGGTGGGCGGCATCCGCGCCCTGCTGCTGCAGGCGCTGCATCCCCAGTCGATGTGGGGCACCGCGCAGAACTCCGAGCTGATGGACCCGCACGCCGCCTGGGCCCGGCTCGGCCGCACGGTGGAGTTCGTCCGGGTGCGGACGTGGGGCACGCGCGAGGAGGTCGAGCGGGTGGGCCGCCGGGTCCGCAAGCTGCACTCCAAGCTGACCGCCCTCAACCTGCGCACCGGCGAGACGTTCCGGGTGGACGAACCGGAGAACCTGCTCTGGGTGCACATGGGCGAGGTCGACTCCTACCTCGACGTCGCCCGCCGCGCCGGGGTGCCGCTCAGCGACGCCGACGCCGACCGCTTCGTGGACGAGCAGCGCCGCGCCGCCGCGGTCGTCGGCCTCGACCCCGCCGGCGTGCCCGCCTCGGTCGCCGAGATGGAGGAGTACTACCAGGACATGCGCGGCCGAATCTGGGCCTGCCGGGAGGCGCGCGAGGGCCTGCTGCGCATGTTCAACCCGAACGTGCCGAGGCAGCTGCTGCCGCTCAAGCTGGCGGCGCCCGGCATCGGCCTGCTGGTCGTCTCCACGCTGCCGCGCTGGGCGCGGCGGATGTACGGGCTGCCCGGGCTGCCCACCTCGGACCTGGCGGCGACGCTGACGCTCAAGGGCCTCTACCGGACCACCCACGTCATCCCCGAGCGGCTGCGCTACCAGCCGGACGCGCTGCGGGCCCGCGAGCTGATCCGCGAGCGCGAGGACGGCGCCCGCCCCCTCGTCATCGCCTCCTGAAGAGGAGAGGGGCCGGGGCTCAGCCGCGGCGCATCAGGCGGCCGACGGCGGCCATCAGCTCGGTCGACATGACGTCCGACTTGCCCTCTTCGGCGCCCTCGGCCACGCAGTGCCGCACATGCCCGTCGAGCAGGCCCAGCGCCACCTTGTCCAGGGCGGCCTGCACGGCGCTGATCTGGGTCAGGACGTCGATGCAGTAGCGGTCGTCGTCGACCATCCGCTCGATGCCGCGCACCTGGCCCTCGATCCGCCGCAGGCGCGTCTGCAGCTGGTCCTTGGTGGCGGTGTAGCCCCGCGTGGGAGTGTCGCCGCGCGCCGGGGCGGCGGCGCCGGGCGCGCTGTCGCCCTGCGCCGCGGGCCGCTCCTGCGCCGCGGGCTGCTCCGGTGCGGGCCTGTCGTCCCTGGTGGGGGTCTCGCTGGTGGCCATCGTCGTCCTCGCAATCACTCCGGAGGGTGCCGTTCCGTGGGACCCGCCGGGGGATCAACCCTCTAGGGGTACCGTATATGCCCGCGCCGACGTTCCGTCCCCCCTGCGACCGGCCGGTTTCGTCCCCCGGTGACCGTTCTCGGCGGGGTCGCGGGCGGCGGTCAGCCGTGCTCGGCCGCGGCGGACGGCGGGACGTTCCACGCGCTGATCACCGGCCGGTCGTGCTCGGTGCCGAGCGCGGACAGGGTGCCGGTCTCCAGCGCGAACAGCCGCCCGTCGGCGGGCTCCAGTCCGAGCCGGCGCGCGGTCAGGACGCGCAGCACGTGCCCGTGCGCGACCAGCGCCACGTCACCATCGGCCAGCAGCGGCCGGATCCGGGCCAGCACCGCGTCGACCCGCTCGCCCACCTGCTCGACCGTCTCGCCGGGGTGGTCGGCGTCGCCGGGGATCACGCCGTCGGCCCACAGGTACCAGCCGGGGCGGTCCTCGCGGATCCGCGCGCTGGTGATCCCCTCGTAGCCGCCGTAGTCCCACTCCCACAGGTCCGGGTCGGTCGCGTCCACGCTCAGCCCGGCCAGCTCGGCGGTGCGCAGCGCGCGGGAGGCGGGGCTGCACAGCACCCGGGCGAACGGCCGGTCGCGCAGCACCGGCGCCAGCGCCCGGGCCTGCTCCTCGCCGCGCTCGGTCAGCGGGAGGTCGGTGCGTCCGGTGTGCCGCCTGTCGCGGCTCCACTCGGTCTCGCCGTGCCGCAGAACGATCACTTCCCCCATGCGATCCACTCTACGGGTCAGGCGAGGACGGCCTCCGCGGGCACGTGGGGCAGGCCGTGCGCCTCGGCGACGTGGTCGTAGGTGAGCCGGCCGTCGTGCGCGTTCAGGCCGTGGACCAGCGCGGGATCGGCGCGCAGCGCGTCCCGCCAGCCCCGGTCGGCGATCTCCAGCGCGTACGGCAGCGTGACGTTGGTCAGCGCGTGCGTGGAGGTGTTGGGCACCGAGCCGGGCATGTTCGCCACGCAGTAGAAGATCGACTCGTGCACCCTGTAGGTGGGCGCGTCGTGCGTGGTGGGGCGGGAGTCGGCGAAGCAGCCGCCCTGGTCGATCGCGATGTCGACCAGCACCGAGCCCGGCTTCATCGCGGCCACCAGCGTGTTGGGGACCAGCGTGGGCGCCTTGGCGCCGGGGATCAGCACCGCGCCGATCACCAGGTCGGCGGCGCGGACCTCCTCCTCGACCGTGTAGGCGTTGGACACCAGCGTGCGCAGCCGGCCCTGGTAGATCTCGTCGATCCGGCGGAGCCGGTCGACGTTGACGTCCAGGACGGTCACCGCGGCGCCCATCCCGACGGCGATCTGCGCCGCGTTCAGGCCGGAGACGCCGCCGCCGATCACCGTGACGCGGGCCGGGGCCACGCCCGGGACGCCGCCGGGCAGCACCCCGCGGCCGCCGTTGGAGCGCATCAGCGAGTACGCGCCGACCTGCGGCGCCAGCCGCCCGGCCACCTCCGACATGGGGGCCAGCAGCGGGAGGGCGCCGCCGGGCAGCTGCACGGTCTCGTAGGCGACGGCGGTCACGCCGGAGGCCAGCAGCGCCTCGGTGAGCCCGCGGGACGCGGCCAGGTGGAGGTAGGTGAACAGGATCTGGCCGCGCCGCATCCGGTGGTACTCGGCGGCGATCGGCTCCTTGACCTTGAGGATCAGCTCGCCCTCGGCCCAGACCTCGTCCGCGCCCTCCAGGATCTTGGCGCCGGCGGCGGTGTAGTCGTCGTCGGGGATGGCCGAGCCCAGGCCGGCGCCGCGTTCGACGAACACCTCGTGCCCGCGGCGGGCGAGCTCGTGCGCCCCCGCGGGGGTGATCGCCACCCGGTACTCGTGGTTCTTGACCTCGCGCGGTACGCCGACCTTCATCGCTGCCCCTCTGCGCCCTCCGGGGCCGCGGCCGCCGGATCTTTGCCCGCGATCCGGCCTCCGCGCCTCAGGACTTCCCGTCTCCACGCCTCAAGAGTGCGGTCTCTACGCTCAAGGGTGCGGCCTGCGGCACCCGCGCTGCCATCGGCAGCATGTAAAGGAAGGGCGCGGCTTGCTTACAGGCTGTAAGTGGGCGGGGGAGAGGATCAGGGCTTGCGGGCGATGCCGCCGTACATGAGGCGCTGCCCCACCGTCAGCTCGGCCGGGACCTCCCCGTCGGGACGCCACAGCGGCAGCGGCACCACGCCCGGCTCCAGCAGCTCCAGGCCGCCGAAGTAGGCGGTGATCTCCTCGGGGGTGCGGAAGCGGCCGGTGCCCAGCAGCGCCAGGTACTGCTCCTCGGCGGCGCGGGCCTCCTCGCTGGAGGCGCAGAAGTGGGTGACGAACAGGTGGCTGCCCGAGGGCACCGCGTCCAGCAGCGTCTCCACGATCCGCTGCGGCCCCTCCTCGTCGTGCAGGTGGTGCAGGATCCCGACCAGCATCACCGCCACCGGCCGGTCGAAGTCGATCAGCCGCCGCACGTCGGCGTCGGCCAGCACCTTCTCCGGCTCGCGCAGGTCGGCGGTGACGACCGTGGTGCGGTCGTTCTCGGCCAGCAGCGCCCGGCCGTGCGCCAGCACGATCGGGTCGTTGTCGACGTAGGCCACGCGGGCGTCGGCGGCCACCTCCTGGGCGACCTGGTGGGTGTTCCGCACGGTCGGCAGCCCCGACCCCAGGTCGAGGAACTGCCGCAGGCCCACCTCGCCGGCCAGGTACCGCACGCCGCGGCCGAGGATCTCGCGGTTGTAGGCGGCGACGTCGTACAGCTCCGGGATGATCTTCACGATCTGGTCCACGAAGGCGCGGTCGACCTCGAAGTTGTCCTTGCCCTTCAGGACGACGTCGTAGGCCCGGGCGATGCTGGGCTTGGTCACGTCGATCCCGAGCGAGGCCCAGTCGTACTCCTGCTCCGCCATCAGCGGGCCCTCCACCCTCGCGCGACCCCCGTACGGCCGTGTCGGAACGATCGTAAACGCGGGCGGGCCGCCGCGCCGCCCGGTTATGGATCTTTGTCCGAAGTGACGGTGCTCACAGTCGCGCCGCGCCGGGCGTGCGGCCGGGCGGCAGCCACTCGTCGGCGATCGCGACGGTCAGCTGCTCCAGCAGCGGGCCCGCCTGCCGCATGCAGCGCGCCGCGTCCGGCTCGATGTCGGTCAGCGCGTACACCGCCTGGACGCGGGCCTTGCGGGCCTGCTCGCCGGTCAGCCCGCGGCGTCCGACCGCGGCGACCACCGGGACCCCGGCGCGGGCCGCGGCGCGGGCCACCCCGATCGGCGCCCGGCCGCGCAGCGACTGCACGTCCAGGCAGCCCTCCCCGGTCACCACCAGGCGGGCGCCCCTGGCCTTGTCCACGAAGCCGAGCAGGTCGAGCATCAGGCCGATGCCGGGCTCGACGGTCGCGCCCAGGAACGCCAGCGCGGCGAACCCCACCCCGCCCGCGGCCCCGGCGCCCGGCCGGTCGCGCGCGGCGGTGCGGGACGCCGCCTCCGCCAGATCGGCCCAGCGGCGCAGCCCCGCGTCCAGGGCCCGGACCTCCTCGCGGCCCGCGCCGCGGCGCAGCGCCTGGCCGGTGGCCGAGCCGTTGCGGCCCAGCAGCGTGCCCTCCGGCTCCCCGGCGACGATCACCTCCACCCCGGACAGGTCCGGCATCCCGCGCAGGTCCAGGCGGTGCAGCCCGCGCAGCGCCGCCCCGCCCGGCGGCAGGTCCTTGCCGAGCCCGTCCAGCAGCCGCCCGCCCAGGCCCTGCACCAGCCCGGCGCCGCCGTCGGCGCAGGCGGCGCCGCCCACGCCGAGCACGATCCGGCGCGCCCCGAGCCGCAGCGCGTGCGCGAGCATCTGGCCGGTGCCGAGGCTGGTGGCGGTGAGCGGGCTGGGCCTGCCGCCCGGCAGCCGGCGCAGCCCGGACGCCTCGGCCAGCTCCACCACAGCGCTGCGGCCGTCCAGGGCCAGCGACGCGGTGACCGGGCGGCCGGTGGGGCCGCGCACCTCGACCTCGACCCGGCGCCAGCCCGCGGCGATGACCGCCTCGGCGGTGCCGTCGCCGCCGTCGGCGACCGGCAGCTCCACGATCGGCGCCCCCGGCCTGGCGCGGCGCAGCCCGGCGCCCAGATGGCGGGCGACCTCGGGCGCGGTGAGCGATCCCTTGAACTTGTCCGGCGCGAGCAGGACGTGACCGCCCGGGGGGTGGTCGGGGGGAGAGTCCGGGGACGACACAGCCACGCCTTTCAAGCCGGGAGGGAAGGCCCTACCTTCTGCTTACGTCATGAAGGCACTATTTGACACCCAGATCGCGTGCCGCGGCGCTCAAACCCGAGGACCGGCAGGGGGCGCCCGGTCTCGCTGCCCGCTCTGACCGCCCCGCCTAACTGCCGCGGTACGTGGAGTAGCCGTAGGGGCTCAGCAGCAGCGGGACGTGGTGCCGCTCGGCCGTGTCGGCGATGGTGAAGATGATGCTCACCTCGGGATAGAAGGTGGCCGTGTCCAGCCCGGCGAAGTACATCCCGGTGCCGAAACGCAGCCGGTAGGTGCCGTTCCCCGGCGCCGGGGAAGGGGTTCCGCCGCCGGTCCCGTCATCCGCGGCGCCGCCGGACGGGGCGCTCCAGCGGCCGTCTGCGTCGGTCGCGCCCACCGCGAGCGGACGCCAGGTGGTGCCGTCGTAGGCGTCGAGCCGTACCGGCACCTCGGCCGCGGGACGCCCGCGCTGGGTGTCGAGGACATGGGTGGAGACGTGGACGGGCGCGGGCCCGGGCGCCGGTTCGGTCGCAGGGGTGGACGGGGTCATGCGGCTAGTACAGCAGCCCGTGAACTCTCCGCCGACTTCGGGGGAGCGCTGCGTAACGGACCAAGTCCGCTATAGCCTGCCTTGGTGCGAATGCGACAGTCTGTGGGTGCGCTCGGCGACCGTGCGGGTGCGGGAGGCGGCGTCCGCGGCCGGGTGAGGGACCGTTCCAGGAACGGCGGCGAGCCCGGGCACGGCGGCGGCACCGGGCACGGCGGCCCGGGGCACGGCGGTGATCGGGGCGACCGGGGCGACCGGGGCGACGTCGACTCCTACGCGCTGCTGCTCGCCTCGGTGCCCGAGCAGACCCGCTGGTCGTTCCGGACCCGGCTGCTCGGGCCGCTGGAGGAGTACGACAGCGTCCGGCAGGCCGAGCTGCTGCACACCCTGGAGGTCTTCCTGTCCTGCTCGGGGTCCTGGAACCGCACGGCCACCCGGTTGCACGTCCATGTGAACACGCTTCGGTACCGGATCCGGCGAATCGAGGAGCTGACGGGGCGCGATCTGGGCACACTGGAAGATCGGGTCGACTTCTTCCTCGCGCTGCGGGCGACGCGGCGGTGATGGGCCGGAGCGCGGGACCCGGTGGGGAACCCTCGGAGCACAACCTCGTAGGCGGTGGTCACACGATGGATCGGGAGACACTGGGACAGCGCATCAGAGCGCTGCGGATCAGGCAGGGCGTCAGCCAGGCGCAGCTGGCCTTCCCGGAGCTGTCCGACAGCTATATCTCGCTGATCGAGAGCGACAAGCGGGTGCCGGCGCCCAGCGTGATCGAACTGCTCGCCGCCAAGCTGAACTGCTCGCCCACCTACCTGGTGAGCGGGGTCAGCGAGGACGTGGTCGACCAGCTGCGGGTGACCCTGGACTACGCCGAGATCGCGCTGCAGAACGGCGCGGCGGAGGAGGCCAGGGCCCGGTTCGCCGAGGTGCTGGCCAACGCCGACGCGGTGGCGCTGCCCGACATGCTGCACCAGGCGCGCTGGGGCCACGCGATGGCGCTGGAGGCGGCCGGCGAGCTGGAGGACGCGATCTCCGGGCTGCGCGCCCTCACCGCCGAGGCGTCCGCGGAGGCCGACCTGGACCACTGGGCCAGGGTGCACGTCGCGCTGAGCCGCTGCCTGCGCGAGCGCGGCGACATCAGCGCGGGCGTGGAGGTGGCCGAGGAGGCGATGCGGCACCTGATCGCCAGCGGCGCCGACTCCACCGACGCCGCGGTGCACCTGGGCGCGGCGCTGCTGGCCGCCTTCATCGAGCGCGGCGACCTGGTCCGGGCCCGGCAGCTGGCGCTGCAGCTGGTCGAGCGGGCCGAGCGGATCGGCAGCGCGCGGGCGCGGATGGCCGCGTACTGGGAGGCCGCCTACGTCGCCGAGATCCGCGGCGAGTACGAGGACGGCGTCGCGCTGGCCGAGCGCGCGCTCATGCTGGCGGGCAAGGAGGGGCCCGGCGGGGTCACGCCCAGCGACGACCCGCGCGACCTGGCCCGGCTCCGGATCGTCTACGCCGGGCTGCTGCTGCGCGCCCGTCCCGCCGAGGCCGCGCGCGCCCGCGACCTGCTCGGCCAGGTCCGCGCCGAGATCAACGCCAGCTCGGCGGGGGAGATCGACGTGGCCTGGTGCCTGACCGAGCTGGCCCGTGCCGAGACGGCGCTGGGCCGTCCGGGGGAGGCGGTGGCGCTGGCCGAGCAGGCGCTGGAGCTGCTGGGCGACGCGCCGCGCCGGGCGACCGCGTGGGCGCTGACCGTGCTGGGCGAGGCGTGCGCCCGGCTGGGCCGCCGCGAGCGGGCGATCGAGGTGCTCACCCGGGCCGCGACCCACCTGGAGCAGATGGAGTCGTCCCGGGAGGCGGCGCAGACCTGGTTCGACCTGGCCGAGCTGCTCGCCGAGACCGACGCCCCCGAGCGGCCCCGGCTGGACGCCTACCGCCGCGCCCTGACCTGCGCGGGAGTCTGACGGCGGCGCGGCCCGGCGGCGGTGTCCGGCGCCGGGCCGGAGGGGCGCCCGCGGATCGGGAGGAACCCGGCCCGGCATGATCGCGTCGATGGTGTGTCGTCGACGTTCCGTCGCGACGCGACCACCCTCGCCACACCAAGGAGCGCGCCGCCGATGTTCGGAGTGGTACGGCCGTGCAAGCACGTCTTGTGCGGTTCCCTGTTCAAGGACTGGATGGCCCACCTGTGCGGGCTCTGCCTGACGCTGCGCGACCAGCACGGCCAGGCCGCCCGCCTCGTCACCAACTACGACGGGCTGCTGGTCTCGGTGCTGGTCGAGGCGCAGCGCCCGGAGCTGTCGCCGCGCCGCAAGGCCGGGCCGTGCGCGCTGCGCGGGATGAAGGCGGCCGAGGTGGTCGAGACGCGGGCGCAGGGGGCGCGGCTCGCGGCGGCGGTGTCGCTGCTGCTGGCGGCGGGCAAGACCCGTGATCACGTCGCCGACGGGGACGGCCCGTACGGGCGGCGGCTGGTCGCGGCGGCCGCGGGCCGGATGGCCGACCGCTGGGACGCCGCGGGCGCCGGGACGGGCGCGGCGGTCGGGTTCGACCCGTCGGTGCTGCGCGAGGCGGTCGCCCGGCAGCCCGAGCTGGAGGCGCGCTCCGCAGCGGGCGCCGGGCTGGGCCTGGTGGAGCTGACCGAGCCGACCGAGACCGCCGTCGCCGCGGTGTTCGCGCACACCGCGGTGCTGGCGGGCCGGGAGGGCAACGCCGAGACCCTGGCCGAGGCGGGCCGGTTCTTCGGGCGGCTGGCCCACCTGATCGACGCGGTCGAGGACGTCCAGGACGATCTGGAGTCGGGCGCGTTCAACCCGCTCCTGGCCACCGGGACGGGCCCGGACGAGGCGCGCCGCCACTGCGATGACGCGCTGCACGGGCTGCGGCTGGCGCTGGCCGACCTGGAGTTGGAGCAGCCGCGGCTGGTGCGGGCGCTGCTGGAGCGCGAGGTGGGGCGCTCGGTCGAGCGCGTCTTCGCCGCGTACCCGCCGCCTCCTGGCGGTCCGGGCCAGCCGCCGCAGCAGGGGGCGTACGGTCCGCAGCAGCCCTACCCGCCGCAGCAGCCGCACGGCGGTGCTTACCCGCCGCCCCCGCAGCCCGGCCAGCCGGCGCACGGCGGGCACCACGGCGGTGGCGGCGACTGGTCCGGCGGCGGTGGTGGCGGCGGTGGCTGGGGCTTCGGTGGTGGCGGGCACGGCGGCGGGCACGGTGGTCGGCCGCAGCGGCCGGGCCTGCCCATCCCCTGCTTCACCGGCTCCCTGGTCTGCCTCACGTGCGGTGTCTACCAGCCGAAGTGGAGCAAGTACCACGGCAAGAGCTGCGGCAAGCGGTGCTGGTGCACCCGGCACTGCGACGGCTGCGACGGCTGCGACGGTTGCTGCGACTGCTGCTGCTGCCCCTGCGACGGGTGACCCGCTCTTGACCAAGCGCCTGCTTGGTGACACGCTCGCGGGGTGGCGCACGCGACCTTCGCCGAGATGCTGCTGGCCCGGGCCGGCGACGACCGTCCCGGGCTGCTGTTCGAGGACGAGTCCCGCACCTGGGCCGAGGTCGTCCGGGAGGCCCGGCGGCGCGCCGGGCTGCTGGCGGCCCTCGCGCCCGCCCCGCCCGGCCGGCCCTCGCCCGGCCGCCGTCCCGCGCACGTCGGCGTCCTGCTGGAGAACGTCCCCGAGTACGTCTTCTGGATCGGCGCCGCGGCGCTGGCCGGGGCCACCGTCGTCGGGATCAACCCGACGCGGCGCGGGGCGGAGCTGGCCGCCGACATCCGGCACACCGACTGCGACCTGATCGTCACCGATCCCGGCCGCGCCGGGCTCCTGGACGGCCTCGACACCGGCGTGCCGGACGGCCGCGTCCTGCTCACCGGGTCCGCCGCGTACGCCGCCGCCCTGCCCGAGCCCGCCGACCCGGTGCCGGCCGACCCGGCGGACCGGCTGCTCCTGCTGTTCACCTCCGGCTCCACCGGCGCCCCCAAGGCGGTGGCGTGCGGGCAGGGCAGGCTCGCCGCGATCGCCCGGCACGCCGAGCGGATGGGCATCACCCGCGACGCGGTCACCTACGCCGCGATGCCGCTCTTCCACGGCAACGCCGTGATGGCCAACCTGGCGATGGCCGTGCACGCCGGGGCCGCCGTCGCGCTGCGCCGCAGGTTCTCCGCCTCCGGCTTCCTGCCCGACGTGCGCAGGTACGGCGTCACCTACTTCAACTACGTCGGCCGCGCGCTGGCCTACATCCTCGCCACGCCCGAACGCCCCGACGACGCCGACAACACCCTCCAGGCCCTGTTCGGGACGGAGGCGTCCGCGCAGGACCTGGCCGGGTTCGCCGCCCGCTTCGGCTGCCGCGTCATCGAGGGGTACGGGTCCAGCGAGGGCGCGATCTCGCTGCGGAAGACCCCGGACACGCCGCCCGACGCCCTCGGCGTGCCGCAGGAGGGCGTGGAGGTGGCCGTCCTCGACCCGGAGTCCGGTGCCGAGTGCGAGCGGGCCCGCTTCGACGCCGGCGGCGGCCTGCTCAACCCGGGCGCGGCCATCGGCGAGATCGTCGGGCTCAACGCGGCGGGCGCGTTCGAGGGCTACTACAACAACCCCGAGGCCGACGCCGAGCGGGTGCGCGACGGCAAGTTCTGGAGCGGCGACCTGGGCTACCGGGACGCCGAGGGCTACTTCTACTTCGCCGGGCGGAGCTCGGACCGGCTCCGCGTCGACAGCGAGAACTTCGCCGCCGCGCCGGTCGAGCGCATCCTGTCGTGCTGGGACCCGGTGGTGATGTGCGCCGTCTACCCGGTGCCGGACCCGCGCACGGGGGACCAGGTGATGGCCGCGCTGGAACTGCGGGACGGGCGGCCGTTCGACGCCGGGGCGTTCGCCGCCTTCCTCGCGGCCAGGCCCGATCTCGGCACCAAGTGGGCGCCGCGGTTCGTCCGGATCGTCGGGGCGATGCCCCTCACCGCCACCGGCAAGGTCGACAAGCGGCCCCTGCGGAAGGCCCGCTGGGACGTCCCCGGCGGGGGAGAGGACGTGTGGTGGCGGCCGGGGCGGGCCCTGGCCTACGAGCCCCTCACCCCCGAACAGGCCGGAGCCCTGCGCGAGGAGTTCCGGGCCAACGGCCGGGCGCACGTACTGACGACCCTATGACAGGGGCTCAGTAGGGTAGGAAGCGTCTTCCTTTCGCACGAGAGAACCCGGCCTCCCATGACGACCCTCATATCCCTGCCGCGGGCGCGCCGCGCCGTCGCCGCGCTCGTCCTGTCCCTCGGCGCGCTCACGGCCGTCGCGGCGCCCGCCAGTGCCGTCCCGGTCGGCGCCGCCGCCTCGGTCGCCGCCGCCCCGGCGCACGGGGCCGCGCCGGCGGAGGGCGAGAAGAAGGACTCCGGGGCGCCCCCCTGGATCATGATCGGCGTCGGCTCGCTGGTCGGGATCGGCATCGGGATGGTGATCGTGTTCCGTGCGAAGCGCAACCACCCGATGCCCGGCCCCGGCGCGGGCGAGCGGAAGCGGGGACGCGGTGAGTAAAGCGGCCGCAACGGCGTCCGGGACCGCCCGGAGCGGCGGGCCCGACCTGCTGCGCGCCGCCGCGATCGCCGTCGCCGCCTCGGTCGCCGGGCTGGTGGCCGCGCTGGTGCTGGGCGGCGCGGCGGCGGAGAAGGTGATCCCCGGGCTGGGCGACGCCGGCACCGTCACCCGCTGGGGCCTGCCGCTGTCGCGGCTGGCGATGAACCTCACGGCCGCCGTCACCGTCGGCGCGCTGCTGGCCGCCGCGGCCCTGCTGCCCCTGAACGGCGGACGCGGCGGGAACGGCGGGCGCAGGGACGCGCCGCGGCTGACCGACGACGCGACCGGCTACCTGCGCGCCGCGTCCTGGCTGGCCGCCGCCTGGGCCGCCGCCGCCGCGGCGACGCTGGTGTTCACCGTCGCCGACGTGCTCGGCCAGCCGGTCGGGCAGATCCTCACCGGCAGCGAGCTGAGCAGCTACGTCGGCCAGCTCCCGCAGGGCACCGCGCTGATGATCGTGGTCCTGCTGGCCGTGGTGGTGGCGCTGCTCGCCCGCACCACCACCACGCCCGCCGCCGCGTTCGGCCTGCTGGTCATGGCCGGGATCGCGCTGCTGCCGCCGCCGCTGACCGGGCACTCCTCCTCGGCGGCCAACCACTCGGTCGCCACCACCGGGGTGGCGCTGCACGTCCTGGCGGTCGCGCCGTGGGTCGGCGGCCTGGCCGTGGTCGGCGCGCACGCGATGCTCCGCCGCGACCGGCTGGACGTGGTCGCCGACCGGTTCAGCCGGATGGCCCTGTGGTGCTTCGTGGTCGTCGGAGCCAGCGGGCTGGTCAACGTCCTCGCCCGCATGCCCGATCCCGGCGAGCTGGTCGGCACCAACTACGGGCGGCTGGCCATCGGGAAGATGATCGCGTTCGCGCTGCTCGGCTGGTTCGGCTGGTGGCACCGCGGGCGGACGCTGCCCGCCCTCGCCGAGCGCAGGCCCGGCGCGTTCACCCGGCTGGCCACCGTGGAGGTCGCGGTCATGGGCGCCACCGCCGGGCTCGCGGTGGCGCTGGCCCGGACCGCGCCGCCCCCGCCCACCGCCGACGAGTCGGCCGTCAAGGTCCTCATCGGGTACGACATGCCGCCCGCGCTCACCCCGGGCCGGCTGGCGACGCTGTGGCAGTTCGACTTCTTCTTCGCCGCGCTGGCCGCCGTGCTCACCGCGCTCTACCTGGCCGGGGTCGTCCGGCTGCGGCGGCGCGGCGACCGCTGGCCCGCCGGCCGCACCGCCGCCTGGCTGCTCGGCGTGCTCACCATGGTGATCGTCACCCAGACCGGGATCGCCAGGTACGCGCCGATCCTGTTCAGCGTGCACATGGTCCAGCACATGGTGCTCAACATGCTCACGCCGATCCTGCTGGTGCTGGGCGCGCCCGTCACGCTGGCGCTGCGCGCCCTGAAGCCGGCCCGGGCCCGCGGCGACCGCGGCCCGCGCGAATGGCTGGTCGCGGCGCTGCACAGCCCCGCCACGGCGGTCATCGCGCACCCGGCGGTGGCCACGGTGATCTTCGTGGCGGGCACGTTCGCGCTGTACTTCACCCCGCTGTTCGAGTCCGCGATGCGCAACCACCTCGGGCACATCGCGATGAGCGCGCACTTCCTGGCCGCCGGCGCGCTGTTCTTCTGGGTGCTGATCGGGGTCGACCCGGCGCCGCGCAAGCTGCCCTACCCCGGGCGGATCCTGCTGCTGTTCGTCACGATGCCGTTCCACGCCTTCTTCGGCATCGCGCTGATGAACCTGGGCGAGCCGCTGGCCCGCGGCTGGTACACCGCGGTCGACCCGCCGTGGGGCGCCTCGCTGATCAGCGACCAGCACACCGGCGGCGCCATCGCCTGGGGCTTCGGTGAGATCCCCACCTTCATCGTGCTGATCGCGATGGCGTTCCAGTGGTACTTCGACGACCAGCGGCAGGCCCGCCGGCTCGACCGCAAGGCCGACCGCGCCGAGGAGCGCCGCGCCGCCCGCGCCGCCGCCGGCGGGGACGCGGGCGGAGGCCCGGAGCCGATCGACGAGGACGACGAGCTCGCCGCGTACAACGCCCGGCTGGCCAAACTCGCCGAGCGCGACGAACGGTCCCGCAGATCCTGAGCGGCCCGCCCCGGCCGGTCCGCCCGGGCCGGCGCCTCCCCCGTGCGGGGGAGGGGACGGAGTCTCGCGGATGAGGCCGCCGCCTCGGCGGTCTGCCAGGATCGAGGGGTGTTCCGCAGCCCCCTCCGCCCCGCCGCGCTCCTCCGGCCCCTGATCACCCGGACGTACTGGCGGCGCTGGTCCTACCTGGTCACCGGCGGGGCGCTGCTGATGCCGTACTGGTTCCTGGGCATCGGCATCACCCCCGCCCTGCGGCTGGAGGGGGCCGCCGTCAACCTGGTGCTGATCCTGATCGTGCTGCCGCTGATCGGCACGTTCGTCACCGGCCTGGTCCCGGCGGTGCGGCTGCTGGAGGGGGCCGGGACCAAGGAGCTGCTGGGCGGGCCCATCGCCGCGCTGCCGGTCGGTGCCGCCCGCACCTGGGAGAACCGGATCCGCGCCTGCGCCTGGTTCATGCTGCACCTGCACGCCGGGGTGGTGATCAGCGGGCTGAGCCTGGCCGTCCCCCCGTTCGCCGTGGTGCTGGTCCTGGCGCCGATGGTGTCCTGGGAGGACCGGCTCACCGCCCCCTACGGCCTGCCGGCGGGGTGGGACTGGATCATGCCGTTCTGCGGCGTGGCCATGCTCGCCGCCGTGCTGGCGCTGATCGGCGTGACGGGGGCGCTGCTGTCCCGGCTGGCGCCGCGCCTGCTGGGCCCCTCCGCCGCCGAACGGCTGGAGGAGCTGGAGGCCCGCGCGGTGCGGCTGGCCGAGCGCAACCGGCTGGCCCGCGAGCTGCACGACTCGGTCGGCCACGCGCTCAGCGTGGTCACGCTGCAGGCGGGCGCGGCGGGACGCGTCCTGGACAGCGACCCGGAGTTCGCCCGGGAGGCGCTCGGCGCGATCGAGGAGTCGGCCCGCTCGGCGCTGGAGGATCTCGACCACGTGCTCGGGCTGCTGCGCGAGGACGCCTCCTCGCGCACCGCGCCCCAGCCGACCCTGAAGGACCTGGACCGGCTGCTGGAGCAGACCAGGATCGCGGGCGTCGACCTGGACGCGGCGGTGGGCGCCGAGCTGGAGCAGCTGCCCGCCGCGGTCTCGCGGGAGGCGTACCGGATCGTCCAGGAAGGACTGACCAACGCGCTGCGGCACGCCGGGAAGGTGCCGGTCCGGCTCCGGATCGGGGTGCGCGGCGACCGGCTGGAGGTGGAGATGAGCAATCCGCTGGCGGGCGCCCGGCCCGCCGGGCATCACGGCGGCGGGCGCGGGCTCGGCGGCGTGCGCGAGCGCGTCACCGTGCTGGGCGGCGCCATGGACGCCGGGCCCGGCGCCGACGGCGACTGGCGGCTGGAGGTCGCGCTGCCGCTGCGCGCGTTCCACGGTGAGGCGTCATGACGATCGGCGTGCTCCTGGTGGACGACGAGCGGCTGATCCGGGCCGGGCTGAAGGCGATCATCGACGCCGAGCCCGACCTGGAGGTGGTCGGCGAGGCCGGCGACGGCGCCGAGGTGCCCGGGCAGGTGTCCCGGCTGCGGCCCGACGTGATCCTGATGGACGTGCGGATGCCCAGGCTGGACGGCATCCAGGCCACCCGGCACATCCTGGAGACCGTCCCGGAGCCGCCCCGCATCATCGTGGTCACCACGTTCGAGAACGACGAGTACGTCTACGACGCGCTCAAGGCCGGCGCGCACGGCTTCCTGCTCAAGCGGACCAGGCCGGAGGACATCCTGCGGGCCGTCCGGATGGTGGTGGACGGCGACACGCTGCTGTTCCCGGCGGCGATCCGGGCGCTGGCGGCCGAGCACCGCGCCGCCGGCGGGGGCGGCGCGACGGGCGGTGCCCGCTGGCACGGGCGGCTCACCGAGCGGGAGGGCGACGTGCTGCGGCTGATGGCGCGCGGGCACTCCAACGCCGAGATCGCCGCGGAGCTGTTCGTCAGCCCGCAGACGGTGAAGACGCACGTCGGGAACGTGCTGGCCAAGCTGCAGGCGCGGGACCGCACCCAAGCGGTGATCTTCGCCTACGAGACCGGCTACATCGTCCCCTCATGAGGTCCGGGAGCGGTCAGGCGCCGCGGCGCAGCGAGCCGGCCAGCTCGATCACGCGGGCCCGCGCGGCCGCGTCGCCCCGCGGGCTGACCAGCAGGTCGGTCGTCCCGGCGTCGGCGAAGCGGCGGATCGCCGCGGTCACGGCGCGCTCGTCGCCCGCGACGATGGTCTCCTGGACGCCGTCCAGGCCCTGGCGGTCCAGGATCGCGCGGTAGGCGGGGAAGTCGGAGGCGAAGCCGAGCTCGCCGGCCAGGGAGCGGCGGGCGCCGTCCGGGTCGCCGGTCAGCTCGATGATCACCGAGGACACGATCCGCGGCGCGGGCCGGCCCGCCTCCTCGGCCGCCTTGGTGATCGCCGGCACGATGTGGTCGCCGGTGGCCTCCGCCCCGACCCAGGTGGTGATGGTGCCGCCGGCCAGCTCGCCCGCCAGCCGCAGCATCTTGGGGCCGAGCGCGGCCAGCAGGACGGGCGGGGGAGCGGCGCCCGGCACCGACACCTTGGCCACGGCGGTGATGGTCTCGCCGCGGTAGTCGACCTCCTGGCCGTTCAGCAGCGGGAGCAGGGCCGTGAGGTATTCGCGGGTGTGCCGCAGCGGCCTGGCGTAGGAGTAGCCCAGCCGGTCCTCGATCAGCGGCGGGTGGCTCGGGCCGACGCCGAGGGTGAACCGCCCGCCGCTGAGGACCTGGGCGGTCAGCGCCTGGCCGGCCAGCGCGACCGGGTGCCGGGGATAGGTCGGGACGATGCCGGTGCCGACCTCGATCCCGGGGACGTCGCGGCCCGCGATACCGGCCACCGTGATCGCGTCCCAGTCGGTCAGCTGGCTCAGGAACGCGCTGTCGAGCCCCGCCTCGGCCGCCTCCCTGATCTCCCCGACCAGCTCCTCCAGCGTGGCTCCGCCGCCGCCGACGAACCGTCCGATCCGCATGATGCCTCCCGATACGCAGCAAGGTGAAGCGGAGATTCCGCTTCCGGTCGTCCACGGTACACTAACCTGAACGTGAAATTCCGGTTGAGGGGGAGGGCGCCCGTGCGGGCCGACGCGCGCAGGAACCGCGAGCGCATCGCCGCCGCGGCGCTCCGGCTGTTCGCCGAACGCGGGGCCGCCGCGTCGATGGAGGAGGTCGCGCGGGCGGCCGAGGTCGGCGTCGGCACCCTCTACCGGCACTTCCCCGACCGGCGCGCGCTGCTGGACGAGATCGCCGTCACCGCGCTCGACCGGCTCCTCGGCTTCGGCCGCGAGGTGGCCGACGAGGCCGAGGCGGCCGGCGAGGCCGGACGCGGCGCCCCGGAAGGCCCGGACGCGACGCCGCACTGGGACGCGCTGGTGCGCTTCGTCGAGTACTGCACCCTCCAGCCGCTCGCCCTGGTCAAGCAGCTGTCCGGCGGGACCTCCGCGAACCCGGACCGGCACGAGAAGGAGCGAGCCTCCGACGCGCTGATCGCCGAGCTGGCCGGGCGCGCCCAGAAGGAGGGCACGCTCCGCGGCGACCTGGCGCCGGACGAGGTCGTCGCCGTGCTCAGCGCGGCCGTGTGCCGTCCCGGCGCCCGCTTCGACGACCCCCTCACCCGCGTGATGCTCGACGGTCTCAGGAACCGGGCCCCGGGATGAGGGGAGGACGGGCCGTCCTGGGTACGGCGGAACCTGGCTGACCCCTTCCGCCGGCGCCGAGGATGGAGTGATGACGACCGTACTGATCACCGGATCGACCGCGGGCGTGGGCCGCCGCCTGGCCCGGAGCCTGGCCGAGCGGGGCGACACCGTCCTCGCGCACGGCCGCGACGCCGCCAAGCTCGACCTGCTGGCCAAGGAGCTGGACGGCGCGCGCCTCACCACCTTCACCGCCGACCTGGCCTCCCTCGCCGGCGTCCGGGCCCTGGCCGCCCGCGTCGCCGAGACCCGCGACCGGCTGGACGTGCTGGTCAACAACGCCGGGGTGGGCTTCGGCGGGCAGGGGGCGGGCCGCGAGACCGGCGCGGACGGCCACGAGCTCCGGCTGTCGGTCAACTACCTGGCGCCCGTGCTGCTCACCCGGTCGCTGCTGCCGCTGCTGCGGGCCGCCGCCCCGTCCAGGATCGTCAACGAGGGCTCGCTCGGCCAGGAGCCGATCGACTTCGGCGACCTGGACATGGAGCGGGACTACGACGGCGTGGTCGCGTACCGGCGGAGCAAGCTGGCCCTGGCCGCGTGGAGCTTCGACCTGGCCGAGGAACTGCGCGCCGACCGGATCGCGGTGAACTGCGTCCACCCGGCGACGTTCATGGACACCGCGATGGTGCGGGACGCGGGGGTCACGCCGCTGTCGACGGTCGACGAGGGCGCGGCGGCGGTGCTCCGGCTGATCGACGCGCCCCCGGAGGTCACCGGCCGCTTCTACGACGGCCCGCGGGAGTCCCGGGCCCATCGCGACGCCTACGACCCGGAGGTGCGGCGCCGCCTGCGGGAGGCGAGCGCGGCCCTGCTCGGCACGGTGTGATCGGCAGGTGTGATCGGCGCGGTGTGAGCGTTCCCACGCCGCGGCGGCCCGATTCTCCCGCCCGTCTTACGCATGATTTACCTGCGATTCGTTACAAAAGAGACAGCAGAGAAGGCCATCCGATCGGGGGATCATGGACGCCGTCGCCCTGTCCGACCTGCGCAAGCCGCGCGACTACCCGGCGGTCTCGGTGCTGATGCCGACCTGCCGCCGCACCCCGGAGAACCGCCAGGACCCCATCCGCCTCCGCAACCTGCTCGCCGAGACGCGGCGGCGGCTGCGCGCCGACGCGCGGATCGCGCCGGACACCGCCGAGGAGGTGCTGCGCGGCCTGGAGCGGGCGGCCGGCGAGTTCGACCCCCGGCACGCCGCCGACGCGCTGCTGCTGTTCGCCGCCCCGGGCGGCGAGCACCACACCTTCACGATCGACCAGCCGGTGGACGAGCGCGTCATCGTCGACTCCGGCTTCGCCATCCGCGACCTGGTCGCCGCGCACACCCGGACCCGCCGCTACTGGCTGCTGGTCCTGTCGGACCACGGCACCCGGCTGTGGGACGGGCGCGGCGGCGAGCTCACCGAGACGGCGCGCGGCGGGTTCCCGATGACCGCCGAGCCGCCCGGCGAGGAGGGCGAGGCGGGCCGCCGGTCCCCGCGCACCGGGCACTCCGAGGAGCGGCGGCACCGCGCGCTGATCCGCGACGTGCTGGCCGGCCTGGACGCCGTGCTGGCCCGCGACCGGCGGCCGGTGATCGTCGCGGGCGTCACCCGGCACCAGGCGTTCTTCGACGAGATGGCCGGTCCCCACGTGACCGTGGCGGGACGGATCGACGGCGGCTACGAGGGCGCCTCCGCGGGCGCCCTGGCCGACCTGGTGCGCCCGGTGCTGCAGGCCTACGAGGACCTGCGGGAGGTGGCGGTGCTGGCCGAGCTGGAGGCGGCCCGCGGCCTGCGCCGCTACGCCGGCGGCCTGGAGGAGGTCATGGGCCTGGTCGAGGAGGGGCGCGGCGAGCACCTGGTGGTCGAGCGCGGCTTCTACTCCGCGGCGGTCCTCGACCACGGCGAGACCATCCCGGTCGAGGGCCCCGTCGGCGCGCTCAAGGGCCACGGCGTCGTGGACGACGTGGTCGACCGCGTCATCGAGACCGCGCTGGAGTACGGCGGCGAGGTCACCTTCGTCTCCGACGGCTTCCTGGTCGACCACGACCGCATCGCCCTGGTCACCCGCTTCTGACCGCCCGCCCCGCCCGCGCGGGCGGGGCTAGCCGCGGGTGAGCCAGTTGGTGGCGATGTCGCCCAGCATCGAGCGGATGGTCAGCACGGCGACCCCGAGCGTGAGCAGCGGGGTGATGACCCAGCGCTCCACCTTGCCGTCGGTGCGCGGGATCACGGGGATGTCGATGCGCCACTTCATCGGCCAGAACACCGGGCAGCCGCGCGGCGTCAGGCAGTCCCCGACCACGTGCGCCAGGCAGCCCAGCGCGACGGCGAAGCCCGCGAAGCTCATGTCCAGGTCGTGCATGAGATAGACGGCCAGGGCGGCGACCGCGCAGTCGGCCAGCGCGGACTGCGGCTCCTTGCCCTCGAAGTCCAGGCCGATGCCGCGCAGCCCGAAACCGACGATCACGAACAGGGCGGCCCACCAGCCGTACACGAAATGGGTGGCCAGCGCGTCCATCGCCAGGCCCATCAGGACCGCGAACAGGATCGAGTGGGTGGCCTGCCGGTGCCCGCCCGACGCCTTGCCGACCCACTTGCACAGGTTCTTGGTGATCGGGCCGAAGGTGTTGGCGATGCGGCCGTTGTGGTGGTCGATGTCGGGCAGCAGCGCCGCGCCCGCGCACACCACGGCGCCCGCGAGGAGCTGACCGGGGGACAGCGACAGCGCGTGGTCTCCGAGCAGCCTTTCCTGGCTGAGAAGCGGTACGGTGCCCAGCCACACCAGCGCCCCGCTGAGGGCGTGCGTCTGCCCCATCATCCGCGGTCACCCCCGATATCCACTTGTGCCAACCCCGTCGTCCCCGCCCTTCTCCTCGCGGACTCTAACCCCTGAAGGACTGTTTTCAGGGGCGGCGCGCCGATGACGCCTTGTGTCCATTTGGATTGGGTACGGGCGTTTCCGGTTCCCGTTCTCCGGCGATTCCGCTCAGACCGGCACGTAGCGCCAGGCCCCGGACCGCTTCCCCGGCTCGTACGGCGCGTCCAGCCGCTTGGCGAGCACTCCGGGAAGCCCCTGGGACCGCGCCGCCTTCCGCACCGCGTCCGCCTCGCCCGGGTACCACGGCGCGGTCTGCCAGCGCGGGCCGTTGAGGTCCAGGTCGTCCAGCAGCTCGCGGCGCCGCCGGTACGGCTCGTCCAGCAGCGGCCGCCCGTCCAGGTACAGCAGGTCGGACAGCAGGTACGTCTCCTGCCCCTCCACCTCGGCCAGTTCACCGTCCAGCACGGCCGGACGGGCGCCCAGCGCCGCCCCCAGCCGCGACCCGAGACCCGCCGGGCCGCCGGTCTCGCGGGCGCGGCCGTCGGTGAAACGGGTCCGCCCGCCCTCGACGTAGGCCAGCAGCCGCCGCCCGCCCCACGCGAACTCGAAGGCGTACCGCGTGCGGTCGCGCGGCAGCCGCCCGTGCTCCTCCGGCAGCATCGGCCGCACCGCCTCGGGCACCGGCTCGGCGTCCGGATCCGCGGGCGGGTCCATGCGGTGGATCATCCAGTTCTTCCCGCGGGTCCGGAAGAGCACGTACCGGCCGGACACGCGCGAGCCGTGCAGGACCACCTTCACCTCGCGGTCCGACCATTTCTCGGTCTCGTACGTCCCGCGATCCCAGATCATCATTTTCCCGGCGCCGTACTCGCCCTTGGGGATATCGCCCTCGAACGCCGCGTACTCCAGCGGATGGTCCTCGGTGCGCACGGCCAGATGGTTGTTCTCCGGATCGGCCGGGACGCCCTTGGGCACCGCCCAGGACACCAGCACCCCGTCCCGCTCCAGCCGCACGTCCCAGTGCAGGCTCCGGGCGTGGTGCTCCTGGATCACGAACGTGTCGTCGTCGCCCTCGGGCAGCGGCCCCTCCGCCGGAACCGGCTCAGGGGTCCGCGCGGCGGCCCTCCTGCCCCGGTACTCGGCGAGCCGGTCACCCTTCTTCGCGGTCGCCACACCCGGTGCCTACCCATCCTCAGGGGATGAAGACGGCGTAGTCGGCCACCTCCGCCGTCAGCGTCGCGGGCAGGCCCGCCAGCGCCGACAGCTCCTCGGCGGACATGAACCCGCCGGTCTCCGCCCGCACCCGCTCGATCCGCACCGCCAGCTCCGGCGTCACCCCCGGCAGCAGCGTCAGCGCCTCCGCCGGCGCGTGGTTGACGTCCACCAGGCCGCCGTCGTTGTACTTGCGGGGCAGGTCGGGACGGCCGATCCGCAGTTCCTTGGCCAGCCCCGGATCCCCGGCGGCCAGCTCGCGGGCCTTCTGCCGCAGCGCCCGCTGCCGCCGCACCGCCTCGATCGCCGCCTCGTTGTCGACCCCCGACAGCCCGTGCGGGTCGAACACCTTCCGCCGGACCGCGAACGCGTGCCCGCACCCCACGAACGCCAGCAGGAACGTCAGCACCCCCACCGCGCCCTGCGTGCTGTCCGGCTCCTTGTCGATCCCCGGCAGCAGCGTCAGCATCAGCACGAACACCGCGACGTAGACCGCCGAGGCCACCGCCAGGTGGGTGCTGCGCCGCCACACGGCCGCGACGGCGAAGGTGAACGGGGTCGCGTAACCGAGTGTCAGGAAGGGCAGGGCCGCCCAGGTCACGCTCATCGCCGCGCGTCCCGGCGGCATGCTGTCCGAAGGTACCCGCGGTTCGTACGGCACTGGGGCTTTCATCAGAAGCGCACTCCCGAGCCGGTCTGGGGAGATTGGGCTCTAGATCCTTTTTGTACCCGTGGTCATGGTCGTGGAAGGGTCAGGGAAGGGTCAGGATCTCGTGGCCGTCCTCCGTCACCAGCACGGTGTGCTCGAACTGCGCGGTGCGCCTGCGGTCCTTCGTGACGACCGTCCAGCCGTCGTTCCAGATGTCGTAGTCGTGCACGCCCAGCGTCAGCATCGGCTCGACCGTGAACGTCATCCCCGGCTCGATGACCGTCGTCGCCGTCGGGTCGTCGAAGTGCGGCACCACCAGCCCGGAGTGGAACGTCGTCCCGATCCCGTGCCCGGTGAAGTCGCGCACCACCCCGTACCCGAACCGCTTGGCGTACGACTGGATCACCCGGCCGACCACGTTCAGCGCCCGGCCCGGCGCCACCGCCCGGATGCCCCGCATCATCGCCTCGTGCGTCCGCTCCACCAGCAGCCGCGACTCCTCGTCCACGCTCCCGCACAGGAACGTCGCGTCGGTGTCGCCGTGCACCCCGTCCACGAACGCCGTGATGTCGATGTTGATGATGTCGCCGTCCCGCAGCACCGTGTCGTCCGGGATGCCGTGGCAGATCACCTCGTTGATCGAGGTGCACAGCGACTTCGGGAACCCCCGGTACCCCAGTGTGGACGGGTAGGCGTCGCGCTCCAGCAGGAACTTGTGGCCGATCACGTCGAGTTCGTCGGTCGTGATCCCCGGCCGGATGTGCTTGCCGACCTCCTCCAGAGCCTGCGCCGCGATCCGCCCCGCCACCCGCATCCGCTCGATGATCTCGGGCGACTTCACGTCCGGTTCACCCGTTCTGGGGCGCTTCTTCCCTACGTACTCCGGACGCGGAATGTGCGCCGGTACCTTGCGCATGGGGGAGACGCGGCCAGGCCGGAGTAGTTGGGTCGTCATAGTGAGGGAGTGTAGTCAGCGCGCCCCGGGCACGAATCCCTAGGCGGCGGCGAGAAACGAGGAGGCGGTATGAAGGGCGACTCTGCCAAGGACGACGGCGACTGGTGGTTCTGCCTCAAGCACATGAAGGTCGAGCACGGGCCCGGCTGCCCCAACAAGGACCGGATGGGCCCCTACGCGTCCGAGACCGCCGCCGCCGGAGCCCTGGAACTGGCCCGCCAGCGCAACGAGCAGTGGGCCCGCCAGGACGAAGAGGACTGAGCCCGGAGGACTGACCCCGCGAGTCAGTCGACCGTGGGGCCGCTCACCGCCTCCAGCAGGCGGGCGAGCCGTCCCCTGAGGCCGCGGGGGCCGCCGCTCCGCGGGGCGGCGTCCCCCGCGGCGGCGCTGACCAGATGCTGGGCCCCGTCGAAGGTGATCAGCCCCTCCCCGGCCGGGACGGTCAGAGCCTCGTGCGCCAGGCCGCGCAGGTCGCGGTCGCCGCCCTCCAGGGCCAGGACGACCGCGCCGGTGCGGCGCGCGTCGTCGACCCGCTCCAGCAGCGGCACCGGGGCCTCGTCCTCGGCGACGACGAAGAGCGTCTCGCCGCGCCCGGCCGACTCCAGGCGCTCCAGGCCCACCGCCAGGTGGGACGGCGCGCCCGGCGGCGGCGACCAGCGCACCAGGGTGGGGGACAGGCCCGGCAGCCCGCCCAGGCGGCTCTCGTCGTCGAGATGGGCGGCCATGTGCCAGGGGTCCCCGGCGGGGGTCCCCACCAGCAGCAGCCCGCCGGGGGTGCGCGCGCTGGTGCGCAGCGCGCTCCCGAACTCCCCGGTGCGCTCCAGCCATCCGGTGGCGGCCAGCACCTCGCGCAGCATCGTGACCTGCTCGGCGTCCACGGCCTCCATGGTGCCCGACGCGGCCGCGCGCGCAGGCGGTTTTCGGCATGCGGCAGGGCGGTCTGACCCGCGGGTGACCCCACCTGGCAGACTCGATCGCATGACTGAGGCGCAGAAGACCCCGTACGACCTCCCCGACGTGACCGGCCTGAAGATCGGGATCCTGGGCGGCACCGGCGACCAGGGCAAGGGGCTGGCCCGGCGGTTCGCGCTGGCCGGCCACGAGGTGATCATCGGCTCGCGCAAGGCGGAGCGGGCCCAGGAGGCCGCCGACGACCTGGACGAGGGGCTGCCGGTGCGCGGCGCGGAGAACCCGGTCGCGGCGTCCGAGGCGGACGTGGTCGTGATCGCGGTGCCGTGGGAAGGGCACCGGCCCACGCTGGAGTCGCTGCGCGCCGAGCTCGCCGGGAAGATCGTGGTCGACTGCGTGAACCCGCTCGGCTTCGACAAGCGCGGTGCCTACCCGTTGCCGGTCGAGGAGGGCAGCGCCGCCCAGCAGGCCGCCGCCGTCCTGGAGGACAGCCGGGTGGTCGCCGCTTTCCACCACGTCTCGGCGGTGCTGCTGCTCGATCCCGAGGTGGCGGAGATGGAGCTGGACGTGCTGGTGCTCGGCGACGACCGGGAGGCCACCGACCTGGTCCAGGCGCTGGCCGGCCGGATCCCCGGGATGCGCGGGGTGTACGGCGGGCGGCTGCGCAACGCGGGCCAGGTGGAGGCGTTCACCGCCAACCTGATCTCCATGAACCGGCGCTACAAGGCGCACGCCGGGCTCCGCGTCACCGACGTCTGACGTGCCGGAGCGCGGGGCGGCCCGGGTCCTGCTTCCGTCGTCCCGGCCCGGGCCGATGCGGGCCGTGCTGCGGCGGGTCGGGATCGCCCTGCTCCTGCTGTTCGCGGTCGTCGCCGCGGTCTACGCGGACCGCGACGGCTACCGCGACAACGCGGGCGGCCCGCTGTCGCTGCTCGACTGCTTCTACTACGCCACCGTGACCGTCTCCACGACCGGCTACGGTGACATCACGCCGGTCAGCCAGGGCGCGCGGCTGGTCAACATCGTCTTCGTCACTCCGGTGCGGGTGCTGTTCCTGATCGTCCTCGTGGGCACGACCCTCGAGGTGCTGGCCGAACGCACCCGCGCGGACTGGCGGCTGTCCCGCTGGAGGGGCCGGGTGCGCGACCACATCGTGGTGGCCGGCTACGGAACCAAGGGCCGTAGCGCCATCAAGACCCTGCTGACCGCCGGCGTCGACCGCGAGCACATCGTGGTGGTCGACCCCGATCCGCGCGTCGTGGCCGAGGCCACCGAGGCGGGGCTGGTGGGCGTCATCGGGGACGCCACCCGCAGCTCGGTGCTGCGCCAGGCGGCCGTGGACCGCGCCAGGGTCGTGGTGGTGGCCAGCGCCCGCGACGACACCTCCGTGCTGATCACGCTCACCGCCCGGCAGCTCAACCCGTCCGCCAAGATCCAGGCGGCGGTGCGGGAGTCGGAGAACGTCCCCCTCCTGCGGCAGAGCGGCGCCGACCACGTCATCACCACCTCCGAGGCCGCGGGACGGCTGCTGGGCGTCTCCACCAGCCAGCCCAACGTGAGCGAGGTCATCGAGGACCTCCTCGAACAGGGCACCGGGCTCGACCTGGTCGAGCGCGAGGTGCGCCCCGGCGAGGTCGGCGGCCCGCTGCGGGACCTGCCCGAACCCGCGATCGCGCTGGTCCGGGACGGGCGGACGCTGCCGTACGACGACGGCGCCTGCGCCCGCCTGGAGCCCGGCGACCGCGTCATCGTGGCCCGCTCCAACGGACGGTGGCGGGAGCGGTAGCGGGCGTCCGCGCGTCCAAGTGCCGGACCCCCGTATGATCGGAAGCCCCCCAGGGCAGGTGAAGATGAGGCAGATCCGGTCGGCCGACCCGTGGAGCACGTTCCTGACCGCGTCCGGCCGGGGCAGCGCCCTGGCCGCGACCTCCGCGAGGCCCCCCGCGACCCACCCCGACCACGGTGACGCGCCCGACGCCGCCGACCTCCCCGAGGCGTGCCGGCTGGTGGTCGCCAGGCTGGGCGAGGGGCGCGGCCCGCTGAGCCTGGAGCAGCTCCACCACTCCACCGGCCTCGGCCTGCTGGAGGTCGCCGACGCCGTCGAGCGGCTGCTCGATCGCGGCGTGGTGACCGTGGAGCGCGAGGTCGACGAGCTGGTGCGGCTGCGGGAATGATCGGCTATCTGGTCGCGGTCTCGCTCAGCTGCCTGGTCGGCGTCGCCGAGCTGATCAGCCGCTACCGGGACCGGCCGACCACCCTGGTACGGGTGCCCAGCACCTGGGCCTACGTCCTGATCAACGGGGCCGCGGGGGCCGGTTCGCTGCTGCTCCTGCACACCTTCGACTGGAAGTTCGGCGTGAAGTCGCCGGACGTCGCCGGCGCCACCCAGGTCCTGGTGGCCAGCCTGGGCTCGATGATGGTCTTCCGCAGCGCGGTCTTCACCGTCCGCGTCGGCGACGAGGACGTGGCCGTCGGCCCGAGCACGCTGCTGACCTCGCTGCTGGCGGCCGCCGACCGCGGCGTCGACCGCATGCAGGCCAAGACCCGCGCGCACGAGGCCGGCGAGATCATGCGCGGCGTCTCCTTCGCCAAGTCCCGCCTGGCCCTCCCCACCTACTGCCTGGGCCTCCTCCAGAACGTCTCCGCCGAGGACCAGGCCGACCTGAGAACCGCCGTGGACGCCCTGGCGGGCAGCGAGATGACCGACGCCCAGATGGCCCTCAACCTGGGCCTGCTCCTCATGAACGTGGCGGGCCCCGACGTCCTGAGCGCCGCCGTGGACACCCTCCGCGAAGAGATCTCCATCGCCGGCGTCCCCGCCGCCGTCCCGGCGCCCCGGTAGCCGCTCCACACGCCCGCGAGGCCGCGTCCTCACGGACACGGCCTCGCGAGCGGGGGTGGGGTTTCCCGGGATGGCTCAGTGGTAGGTGTGCTCGGGAGCCGGGAACACGCCTCCGACGACGTCGTCGGCGTAGCTGCGGGCGGCGTCGCCCAGGATGGTCGCGAGGTCGGCGTACTTCTTGACGAACTTGGCGGTGCGCGGGGTGAGGCCGGCCATGTCCTGCCAGACGAGGACCTGGGCGTCGGTGTTGTCGCCGGCGCCGATGCCGATGGTCGGGATGGACAGGGAGGTGGTGACCTTGGCGGCGAGGTCCTCGGGGACGCATTCGAGGACGACGGAGAAGGCCCCGGCCGCCTCGAGGGCCTTGGCGTCGGCCATGAGCTCGTCGCCGGCCTGGCCGCGGCCCTGGACGCGGTAGCCGCCGAAGACGTTCACCGACTGCGGGGTGAGGCCGAGGTGGGCCATGACCGGGATGCCCGCGGCGACCATCGCCTCGACCTGGGGCAGGATGCGGCGGCCGCCTTCGAGCTTGACGGCGTGGGCGCCGGTCTCCTTGAGGAAGCGGGTGGCGGTGGCGAGCGCCTCGCCGGTGCCGCTCTGGTAGGAGCCGAAGGGGAGGTCGGCGACGACCATCGCGCGCTGGGAGCCGCGGACGACGGCGGCGGTGAGCGGGATGAGGTCGTCGACGGTGACGGGGATGGTGGAGTCGTACCCGTAGACGACCATGGCGGCGGAGTCGCCGACCAGGAGCACGGGGATGCCCGCCTCGTCGAACACGCGCGCGGTGAGGGCGTCGTACGCGGTGAGCATCGGCCACTTCTCGTGCCGCTCCTTGGCGGCGGCGATGTCGCGCACGGTGACCCGTCGCCCGCCCTTGCCGCCGTACAGGGCGGTCGGCTGCTGGGCGTTCTGCTGGGCCGGGGCAGCGGAAGAAGACACGGTGAAGAACCTCCAGTCTCGAGGCGCCACGGTGGCGTACCCGGACGGATCCGATGATCCCACTCACCCAACGATTCGGGTAGCCCCCAGATTCCTTCGCCGGACCGTTCCAGCAGGGGCCCGGCCGTTACGAAACGCTACGGTTGCGTATCGGATCGACCCGGGCGTACGCTCGTCACGAGATTACGAAACGCTTCCGTATCGGAGCCCCCCGGGAGGGCCGTGAACCGCGAGACCGTCCACCGCCGCCGCTGGTACATCCTCGGCGTGCTGAACTTCAGCCTGCTCGTGGTGGTGCTGGACAACACCATCCTCAACGTGGCCCTGAAGACCATCGCCGACCCCGAGGCGGGCCTCGGCGCCACCCAGAGCCAGCTGGAATGGGCGATCAACTCCTACACGCTGGTGTTCGCCGGGCTGCTGTTCACCTTCGGCGTGATCGGCGACCGGCTGGGCCGCAAGCGGGTCCTGGTCGCGGGCATGGCCCTGTTCGCGGTGGCCTCTCTGCTGTCGTCGTACGCGCAGAGCCCCGGCCAGCTGATCGCGGCCCGCGCCCTGATGGGACTGGGCGGCGCGGCGATCATGCCGCAGACCCTGTCGATCATCACCAACGTCTTCGAACCGCACGAGCGGGCCCGCGCCATCGGCATCTGGAGCGGCGCGGTCGGCCTGGCCATCGCCATCGGCCCGGTCACCGGCGGGCTGCTGCTGCAGCACTTCTGGTGGGGCTCGGTGTTCCTGATCAACGTGCCGGTCATCGTGCTCGGCGCCGTCCTGATCGCCCTCCTGGTGCCCGAGTCCCGCAACCCCGACCCGGGCGGCCTCGACCCCGCCGGGGTGCTGCTGTCGATCGCCGGCCTGGTCACCCTCTCGTACGGCATCATCCAGGGCGGCGAGCGCGGCGCCTGGCTGGAACCCGGTGTGCTCGGGCCGATCGCCGCCGGCCTCGCCGTGCTCGCGGCCTTCGCCTGGAACGAGGCGCGCATCGACCACCCGGCCTTCGACGTGCGGCTGTTCCGCGACCCGCGGCTGTCGGCCGCCGTCGCCGCGATCGCGCTGTGCTTCTTCGCCGCCTCCGGGATGTTCTTCTTCACCGGCTTCTACCTGCAGTCGGTGCGCGGCCTCAGCGCCCTGCAGTCGGGCGCGATGCTGCTGCCGTTCGCCGCCGCCCAGCTGATCTTCTCCACCCGCAGCGCCGCCATGGTCCACCGCTTCGGCGCCAGGGCCGTCTGCACCGCCGGGCTGCTGATGATCGCCGCGGCGCTGGCCACCTACCCGCTGATCGGCGTCGGCACCGGGACGCCGCTGTGGGCGCTGGGCGTGATCTTCTTCGTGCAGGGCGCCGGGATGGCCAACGTCATGCCGCCCGCCACCGAGTCGGTCATGTCCGCGCTGCCCCGCGAGAAGGCCGGCGCGGGCTCGGCCCTCAACAACACCGCCCGGCAGGTCGCGGTCGCCATGGGCGTCGCCGTCCTCGGCTCGGCGCTCGCCGCGATCTACCGCGACCGGCTCGCCGAGCCGCTGGCCGCGCTCCCGGCCGGCGCCCGCGCCGCGGCGGGGGAGTCGATCGAGGGCGCGCACGCGGTCGCCGCCCGGCTCGGCGCCGCCGGGCACGGCCTGGCCGGACAGGCCGACGCCGCGTTCGTCGAGGCCATGCGCACTACCGCGGGCGGCGCCGCCGTCGTGGCGCTGCTCGGCGCCCTGGTCGTGCTCAAGTGGATGCCGGGCCGCGCCGCCCGCGACACGCCCGAACCGGAGGGGACCGACGCGGCGTCCCGCGAACGCGCCGGGGTGTGACAATGGGACTCCGATGAGCGAGACGACGACACGCGACCCCGCCGCCCGCGCCCCCGGCCGCCCCCGCAGCGAGCGCGCCGAGAAGGCGATCATCGAGGCCGTCCTCGACCTGCTGGCCGAGGAGTCGGGGGTGGCCGCCGTCTCCATCGAGGCCGTCGCCGCCCGCGCCGGCGTCGGCAAGACCACCATCTACCGCCGCTGGCCCAACAAGGAGGCGCTGATCGTCGGGGCGCTGGCCGCGGCCAAGCGCCCCCTGCACGACCCCGAGCACGGCTCCCTGCGCGCCGACCTGGTCGAACTCGCCCGCCAGATCGGCGCCGAGCGCGGCGACCGGCACGCCCGCTGCTTCTGGAACGTGGTCGGCGGCGCCGAGAAGCACCCCCGGCTCTACGCCCGCTACCGCAACGACGTCATCGAACCGCGCCGCGAAGTGCTCCGGCGGGTGCTGCGCCGCGGCCTGGAGCGCGGCGAGCTGCGTCCCGGCGTCGACCCCGAGGTCGCCATCGCGCTGCTCGTCGGCGCGCTCGCCCACAAGACCCCGCGGGACCGGCTGCCCGAGGGCTTTCCCGAAGCGGTCGTCGACACCGTACTCGGGGGTATCGGCACCGAAGCCGCCCTTGGGACGAATGCCGAACGCTAGAATCGCGGCCCCATCCAAGAGAACTTCCGCACTAATTCGGCGTCCGGCACGTGATCTTCTCCCTTGATCGCGCCTCATGCCCCATACTGGCGCTTGGAGTGCTAGGACGACCGGCTGTCTGGAGCGCGTCTGGTGAGATCCGTCATGGCGTCGCGAGGCGATGCGTCCACCGCCGATTCCGCGTCCCGCACCCTCGTTCTGGGCATCGACGGGACGCGCCGGATCGTGCAGTGCGGGCCCAACGCCCGCGCCGTGCTGGGCTACGCCCCCGGAGACCTGATCGGCCGCGCCGCGGGCGAACTGGCCTGCGACGAGGCCAAGGCCGAGCTGGAGACGCTGCTGGAGGCCATCGCCTCCGGCCAGGAGCGCACCGCCGTCCTGGCCGTCCGCCGCGGCGACGCGGAGCCCGACGGCGAGGGCGGCACCACCGACGCCGTCGTCACCGCCCAGCCCATGGTCGGCGGCGACACCGGCGCCGCCCCGATGGGCCTCCTGCACGTCCGCGTCGCGCTCCCGCTCAGCGAGCGCTACCAGGACCCGGCCCTCATGCGCCGCGCCCTCCTGGACGACCCCCTCACCCGCTTCGGCGCCTCCCTCGACCTCGACCAGTCCGCCAAGGGCCTGGTCGACGTGATCGTCCCGCACTTCTGCACCACCGCCTCGGTGCTGGTGCTGGAGAGCCTGGTCGCCGCCGACGAGGTGCACAGCGAGTCGGGCTCGGCCGTCCTGCGCCGCATCGCCGTCACCTCCGACGACGGCAACGCCCTGTGGACGTCCACGTTCCCGGTCGGCGAGGTGCTCGTCTACCCCGAGGGCACCCCCTTCCGCGAGGTCCTGGAGAGCGCCCGCCCCGTCCACCTCCCGCACGTCGACGCCGGCGTCGCCGGCGACATCGCCGCCCGCTGGCGGCGCACCCCCGCGGGAGAGCTGCTCACCGGCGTCTCCATGGTGCTGCTGCCGATGATCGCCCGCGACACCCTCCTCGGCTTCATCTCCTGCACCCGCGTGCCCGGCTTCCGCCGCTTCGACGCCTACGACGTCGAGATCGGCATGGAGTTCGCCGCCCGCGCCGCCATCGTCATCGACAACGCCCGCCGCTTCAGCCGGGAACGCGCCACAGCCCTCGCGCTGCAGCGCAGCCTGCTGCCGCACCGGCTGTCGGCCCCCTCCTCCGTCGAGGTCCGGCACCGCTACCTCCCCGGCAGCCAGCTGGTCGAGGTCGGCGGCGACTGGTACGAGTCCATCGCGCTCCCCGGCGCCCGCGTCGCCCTCATCGTCGGCGACGTCGCCGGGCACGGCGTCCGCGCCGCCGTCACCATGGGCCGGCTCCGCACCGCGCTCCACACCCTCGCCAACCTCGAGCACCCGCCCGCCGACGCCCTGCACGTCATGCACGAGCTGATGGTCGAGCTCGGCGAGCAGGAACCGCACTTCGCCACCTGCCTGTACGCGGTCTACGACGCCACCTCGGGCACCCTCGAGGTCGCCTCCGCCGGCCACCTGCCGCCCCTGCTCGTCGGCCCCGACGGCACCACCCGGTACCTGGAGGTCCCACCCGCCCCGCCGCTCGGCGTCGCCGGCTCGGCCACCATCGAGAGCCGCGAGTTCGAGGTCGAGGACGGCAGCGTCTTCGTCATCTACACCGACGGCCTCGTGGAGAACCGCGGCCGCGACATCGACGACGGCCTCGAACGCCTCCAGGGCGTCTTCGGCCCCGACACCGTGGACCGTCCCATGGAGGAACTCGCCAAGGCCACCCTCGCCGGCGTCTACGCCGACCGCCACCGCGACGACATCGCCGTCCTCCTCGCCCGGCTCCGCCGTATCCCCGGCGACCGCTTCACCACCTGGACGCTGCCCGCCGACCCCGCCGCCGTCCGCCGCGCCCGCGGCCTCGTCCGCACCCAGCTCGACGAATGGGACCTCGGCGAACTCGCCTACACCACCGAGCTCCTGGCCTCCGAGCTCATCACCAACGCCTGGCGGTACGCCCCCAGCGGCCCCATCGAGCTGCGCCTCCTCTACGAACGCACCCTCGTCTGCGAGGTCCTCGACCGCTCCGCCGCCCTGCCCCGCCTCCGCCGCGCCGCCGACGACGACGAGAACGGCCGCGGCCTCCTCGTCGTCAGCCAGCTCGCCCACCGCTGGGGCACCCGCCGCACCGCCACCGGCAAGGTCGTCTGGTGCGAACAGACCATCCCCGGCGTCGACCCGGACCCCCCAGAACCCCAAAGCACCTGGCCAGGCCAGGCCCACCACAGCATCTAACTGGGGGCCACCCCCAGACCCCAGGCGGGGTGAGCGGCCCCTTCGCTCGCCTGGGGGCTCGCTACGCGGCCCCTCACCCCGGTGGGGGGCAGCCCCCCACTCCCCCCGGTGGTGGGCTCCGCCCCCCACGCCCCCCGGCAGGGAGGGCTCCGCCCCCCTGCACCCCCGGGCTGTGTTTATCTGGGGGGCCACCCCCCAGACCCCCGGGGCGGGGCGTTCGCGCCCTTCCGCTCGCCTGGGGGCTCGCTCCAGGGCGCGCACCCCCCGGTGGGGGCTCCGCCCCCACGCCCCCGGCAAGGGGCTCCGCCCCCTGCACCCCCAACGGCCATCCGTACGTGGACTTCAATCCCCCAAGCCCACGCAGCACCAATGGCCTTGTGCAAGGTCTTGGTCCCCTCAGTTCACCCTGCGGTGTTGCTTGTCGGGGGGTGCAGGGGGGCGGAGCCCCTCCTGCCGGGGGTGCAGGGGGCGGAGCCCCTTGCCGGGGTGGGCGGACCCGTAAGGAGCGCCAGCGACTGGAGGGGCCGATCGCCCCGCCCTGGGGGTCTGGGGGGTGGCCCCCCAGGTCAACGCAGCTCTCGCCAGCGGTTGGTTATCGGGAGGCGGCGGTCGCGGCCGAAGTTCTTGGGGGTGATCTTGGGGCCGGGCGGGTACTGGCGGCGCTTGTATTCGGCCAGGTCGACGAGGCGGATGACGCGTTCGACCAGGGCGGGGTCGTGGCCGGCGGCGATGAGGGCGTCGCGGCCCATGTCGCGTTCGACGTAGTCGACCAGGAGGGGGTCGAGGACGTCGTACGGGGGGAGGGTGTCGCGGTCCTTCTGGTCGGGACGGAGTTCGGCGGAGGGCTCCTTGACGATGATGGCCTCGGGGATGGGTTCGACCTCGAAGGGGTGGAGGGCGGGGTGGTCCTTGCCGGCCTGGTCGTTGCGCCAGCGGGCCAGGGCCCAGACCATCGTCTTGGTGAGGTCCTTGATGGGGCCGAAGCCGCCGGCGGAGTCGCCGTAGAGGGTGGAGTAGCCGGTGGCGAGCTCGCTCTTGTTCCCGCCGGTGAGGACGAGGTGGCCGTGCTCGTTGGAGAGGCCCATCCAGATGTTGGCGCGGATGCGGGCCTGGAGGTTCTCGGCGGCGAGGCCGTGGAGTTCGAGCTCGGATTCGAAGGCGTCCACCATGCCGCGGATGGGGACGATGCGGGAGTGCAGGCCCTGGCGTTTGACGAGGTCTTCGGCGTCGGTGACGGAGCCTTCGGTGGAGTAGCGGCTGGGGAGCAGGACCACGTGGACGAGGTCGGGGCCGATGGCGTCGGCGGCGATGGTGGCGACGAGGGCGGAGTCGATGCCGCCGGACAGGCCGAGCAGGACGGAGCGGAAGCCGTTCTTGCGGACGTAGTCGCGGGTGCCGAGGACGAGCGCGCCGTAGACCTCGGCGAGGTCGTCGAGGGGCCGGGCGGCGGTGGGCGGGGACGGGTCGTAGGCGGGGACGGGGTCCTCGGTGACGACGTGGTGGTCGATGCTGATGGTGGTGCCGTCGAGGGCGTTGACGGGGCCGGTGACGGGTTCGATGGCGGCGGCGGGCAGGTCGAGGTCGGCGACGAGGAGGTGCTCGGTGAACTGGGGGGCGCGGGCGAGGAGTTCGCCGTCGGCGCCGACGATGACCGAGTCGCCGTCGAAGACGAGTTCGTCCTGGCCGCCGACCATGTTGACGTAGGCGAGGGCGCAGCCGGCCTCGCGGGCGCGGGTGGCGCACAGTTCGAGGCGGACGTCGTCCTTGTTGCGCTCGTAGGGGGAGGCGTTGATGGCCAGGAGCAGGCCGGCGTCGGCGGTGGAGGTGACGCTGACGGGGCCGCCGTCCTGCCAGAGGTCCTCGCAGATGACGGTGGCGACGTCGACGCCGTGGACGCGGACGACGGGGAGGGTGTCGCCGCGGACGAAGATGCGGTACTCGTCGAAGACGCCGTAGTTGGGCAGGTGGTGCTTGGCGGAGCGGATCAGCACCTCGCCGTGGTGGAGCCAGGCGGCGGCGTCGAGGGGGGATCCGGCGGGGAGTCCGGCGCGGATCATGCTGACCGGGCGGCGGTCGAGGTAGCCGGTGACGACGGGGACGTCGCCCAGGCCCTCGTCGGCGAGGGTGCGGGCGGCGCGGGCGAGGGTGCGCTGGGAGGCCTCCACGAACGAGGAGCGCAGCGCGAGGTCCTCGACGGGGTAGCCGGTCAGCATCATCTCGGGGAAGGCGACCAGGTGCGCGCCGGCCTCGGCGGCGCGCCGGGTCCATTCCACCAGGAGGCCGGCGTTGCCCTCCAGGTCGCCGACCGTCGGGTTCACCTGCGCGAGAGCGATCCTGAGCTGTGCCACGTCCACCAGCCTAAGTGACGGGAATAGGTATCGTCATTATGACGAAAAGTGGGTCGGGGTGCCAGTGCGGCGGCGGATGGCGGGGCCCAGGGCCAGCTGTGCGGCGGCGGCGGCCAGGCCCAGGGCCAGGCACGACAGCCACAGCGCGGGCGCTCCGAGGCCGAGCAGCCAGGTGCCGCCGAGCGGTGCGAGCAGGAAGCCGCCCGACCACGACAGCCCGTACAGTCCGCTGTAGCGGCCGCGCAGGTGTTCGGGGGCGAGGTCGGCGACCACGGCCTGCAGCACGGACGCGGCGACCACCTCGCCGAGCGTCCAGACCAGGATGGCGCCGGTGTAGGCCCACACGGTGGTGGCCGCGGTGGTGAGGCCGTAGCCCAGGCCGACGACGGCGAAGCCGGCGGCCAGCACGCGGCTGTGGTCGCGCCGGGCGAGCCAGGCGCCGACCAGCGGCTGGACGGCGATGATCACCAGGCCGTTGGCGGCGATCGCCAGCCCGTACGCCTGCGGTCCGAGGCCCTGCTCCTTCATCGCCAGCGGCATCGTGGTCAGGCCCTGCATGAGCACGAAGGTGTAGACCAGGGTGATCAGCGTGTACGCGACCATCACCCGGTCGCGCAGCGCCGCGCTCCAGGTGCCGGCGGCCCGGTCCTCGGGCGGTGAGGCCGGACGGGTCTCGGGGACGGCGCGCCACACCAGGATCCCGAACGCGGCGCAGCTGAGCGCGTCGATCCAGAACAGCCACATGAAGCCGTGCCCGGCCAGGGTTCCGCCGAGCACCATCGCGGCGGCCCAGCCCAGGTTGACCGCCCAGAACAGCAGCCCGAAGGCGCGCGGCCGGTCCTCGGGGCCGATGAGGTCGGCGACCATGGCGGCGGCCGCCGGGCGGTACATGTCCAGGACGAGTCCCAGCACGAACGCGGCCGTGATGATCGCGGGGAGCCCTTCGGCGTAGCCGAGCGCGAGCATCCCGGCGCCGGTGGCGACCGTGGCGGCGGTGAGGGTGGCGCGGCGTCCGATCCGGTCGGCGAGGGCCCCGCCGGCCAGCTGGCCGGCCAGCGAGCCGGCGCCGAGCACGGCCATCACCGCGCCCGCCTGGACCAGCGACAGGCCGCGGACGGTGGTCAGGTACAGGCCGAGGAACGGCTCCACCATGGTGCCGAGCCGGTTGAGGAGCTGGCCCGACCACAGCACCCAGAAGGGGCGGGGGAGGCCGCCGAGGCGGGGGGCGAGGAACGCGGCCACGCGACCGGGCGCGGGGGCGGGGGGTTCGAGGGTGGACACGACCGCGATCCTCGGAGCGCGGCGGGGCGGTGCACAGTGATTTAGCCTGGGCTAAATGATCGAGTTCGTGTTCGCGCCGGACGACGTCGCGCGGGTGCGGTTCGCCTTCTCCCCGCTGTGGGAGCTCGTGCACGGCCTGCGCGTCCTCGCCGACCCCTCCCGGCACGCGCTGCACCTGCCGTGGGTGCGCCGGGTGCGGCCGCGGCTGCGCGGGCTCGACCTGGAGCTGCTCGGCGAGCTCGTCCCGGCCGAGGGGTACGTCCCCGACTTCCTCACCCCGCCCCCGGCCACCCCGCTGCCCGACTTCGCCGCCGAGCTGGAGACCGTGCGGGCGACGCCGCCGTGCACCGTCGCCGAGGAGATCACCTGGGCGCGGCCGGGGGTCGCCGTGGGGGCGCGGCGCCGCGCCCTCGCCGGCGAGCCGGACCGCACCCTGGAACGCGTCGCCGACCAGCTGGAGCGTTTCTGGACGCAGGCGGTCGAGCCGTACTGGGAGCCGATCCGGGACCTGCTCGAAGGCGATGTGCTGCGCCGCACCCGCGCGCTGGCCGCGCACGGCGCCGAGGGCGTGTTCGCCGACCTGCACCGGGGCGTGGCGTGGCGCACCGACACCCTGGTCGTGGACCGGCCGTGGAGTTTCCGCAGCGAGCTGCGCGGCCGGGGACTGCTGCTGGTACCCAGCGCGTTCGTGTGGCCGCGGGTGTCGGTGATGGTGCCGCCGTACCAGCCGATGCTCAGCTACCCGCCGCTCGGCGTGGCGACGCTGTGGGAGTCGAGGCCCGCGGCGCCGCCGGACGCGCTGGCCGCCCTGGTCGGACGCCGCCGCGCCCAGCTGCTGGCGGCGCTGGAGACCCCGGCCTCCACCACCGAGCTGGCCCGCCGGCTCGGGGTGACGGCGGGGGCGGTCAGCCAGCATCTCGGCGTGCTGCGCGCGTGCGGCCTGGTCACCGGGCACCGGCTGGGCCGCCGGGTCCTCTACTCGCGGACGGGTGCGGGCGACGCCCTCGCGGCGGCCGGTGACGCGGGCTAGCGGAGCGAGGCGAGGCCGTCCAGGCGGAGGCCGTCCCGGCCGTAGTAGCCGGGGGAGGTCCCCTCCGGGGGGCTGTAGCGTCCCGACTCGGCGAGCCAGTCGATGTGCGCGCGGGGCGCCCGCAGCAGGACCTCGATCACCCGGTCCGCCGCGTCCCGGTCCGGTGCCGACAGGCCCAGCCGGGCGACGGTGGCCTTCAGCGCGCCGGCCGCGTCGCGCAGCTCGTCCGCCAGGACCGCGATCCGCTCGGCGACCCGGCGCATCGCCTGCGCCGGCTCGAGACCGTACGCCTCGGCCAGCACGATCACGTGGTTGTGCACGTCCCCCTGCACCGCCTCGCGGCCGTAGGAGACGATGTCGTTCGACCAGGTGACCACGTCGGCGGTGCCCTCCAGCAGCGCCTGCCAGGCGGGCAGGGCCAGCGGCCGGGTCGGCAGCTCCACGTCGAGCACGGGCTCCATCAGGTCGTACAGGAACGGGCCGGCGGCGCGGCGGCGCAGCGCCGGGTACTCCTCGGGCGTGGGCGTCTGGCGGATCCGGCGGAACACGGCCTGCTCGGAGCAGCCCGTCCGGTGCTCCTCCAGGTGCCCCAGGAACCGGCGCCGCCACTCCCGGCTCATCCGCGCCGAGGTGTCCTGCCACAGCTCGATCAGGGTGCTCTCCAGGGGCCGCGCCCCCGGGCTGGGCTGGCCGCGCCGGATCGCCCGCAGCAGGTCGTCGCAGACCGCGTGGACGGCGGTGGCGCTGCCCGACACCGACGCCTGGTCGAGCGTGTCGTCCAGCGCGAAGGTCCAGGTCAGCCAGCGGGCGAACAGTTCCACCCGGACCGGTTCGGCGTCCGGGAACAGCCGGGCGGCCAGCCGTTCGCAGCGCGCGCGGCCCAGCGGCGAGGTGTCCGGATCGCCGAGCACCAGGCCCCGGCCGCGCGCCCAGGCGTCGACGCGCTCGCCGAGCTGCCAGACGTCGGCGTGCATGGCCGACGGGACGGCCAGCGCGGCGGACCGGTCGGCGAGCGAGTGCAGCAGTGAGGTGTTCACGACCACTTCACCGTAGTGATCATTCCGTTGTCGGACCGATGATCGCCACGTCAATTTTAGGGAAATGGATGGGTGAGACTGAGGGTGGACCGTCCCGCGCGGTGAGCCGCGCGGCGCCGACACGGCGGTCCGTGATCGATCACTGGAGGAATCGTGTCCGGACCGACCCCCCGCCGCCTCATGGCCGCAGCGGCGGCGCTCGCCCTGGCCCTGACCTCCGCCGCGGCCTGCGGCGGAGACGAGGGCGCCACCGTGCAGGGCGTCAAGCTGATCAAGAAGGGCGAGCTCACCTCGTGCACCCACCTGCCCTACCCGCCGTTCCAGGTGGAGCAGGGCGGCAAGGTGGTCGGCTTCGACGTCGACATGATCGACCTGGTGGCCAAGAAGCTCGGCGTCACCCAGAAGATCGTGGACACCCCGTTCGAGACGATGAAGACCGGCTCGGCGCTCAACGCCGGCAAGTGCGACATCGTCATGGGCGGCATGACGATCAAGCCGGACCGGGTCCAGCACATGGACGTCAGCAAGCCCTACTTCGACGCCACCCAGGCCCTCATGGCCAAGAAGGACAGCGGGATCACCTCGCTGGACGACGTGAAGAACCGCAAGCTCAAGCTCGGCTCCCAGGCGTCCACCACCGGTGAGGACTTCGTCAAGGGCAAGGGCCTGGACCCGCGCTCGTTCGACAACTCCCTCGCCGAGCTCGACGGGCTGCGCACCGGCCAGGTCGACGTCATCGTGCAGGACTACCCGGTCGTCCAGGGCTGGCTGAAGAACCCGGCCGACAACGCCAAGTACGCGATCGTCGCCAACCTGGAGACCGGTGAGCAGTACGGCTTCTGGACGCGCAAGGGCCACAACGCCAAGCTCGTCGAGCTGACCAACCAGGCGATCGCCGAGAGCAGGGCGAACGGCACGTACAAGAAGATCTACGAGAAGTGGATCGGGCCGATGCCCACGTCCGGCGGCACCTCGTGACGGCCGAGCCGGCGAAGGCGGCGGCGCCCCCGGGCCTGTCCCGGCGCACCCGCCGCCGGCTCGTGCTCGGCGGCCAGTACGCGCTGTTCGCCGCGGTCGTCCTGGTGGTGGTGCTGCTGGCCGACTGGCCGCAGCTGCGGGTCAACTTCGCCAACTGGGACGTGGCCAAGGAGTTGTTCCCGCAGATCCTGACCGTCGGGCTGCTCAACACCGCCCTCTACACCGGCCTCGGCTTCGCGTTCGGGCTGGTGGCCGGGCTGGTCGTCGCGCTGATGCGGCTGTCGTCGGTGGCGCCCTACCGCTGGTTCGCCACCGTCTACATCGAGATCTTCCGCGGCCTGCCGCTGCTGCTGATCTTCATCTTCGTCAGCGTGGGGGTGCCGCTGGCCTTCCCGGGCAGCAACGTGCCCGGCGGCGTGGCCGGGCAGGCCGGGCTCGCGCTGGGCCTGGCCGCCGCCGCGTACATGGCCGAGACGATCCGGGCCGGGATCGAGGCGGTGCCGCGCGGCCAGATGGAGGCGGCCCGGTCGCTGGGCATGTCGTACGGCCGGGCGATGCGGTCGATCATCATCCCGCAGGCGTTCCGGATCATCATCCCGCCGCTGACCAACCAGCTGGTGCTGCTGTGCAAGGACTCCTCGCTGGTGCTGTTCCTCGGCGTCACGCTGGAGCAGCGGGAGCTGACCAAGTTCGGGCGGGACCTGGCGGGGCAGCAGGGCAACACCACCCCGATCATCGTGGCGGGCATCTGCTACCTGCTGCTGACGATCCCGCTGAGCCTGCTGGCCCGGCGGCTGGAGGCCCGGCAACGGAGGGAGCGGCGATGAGCGAGCCCGCGGACGCGGTCCCCGGCGTCATCGAGATCAGGGACCTGCACAAGTCGTTCGGCCTGCACGAGGTGCTGCGCGGCATCGACTTCCACGTCGGCGCGGGCGAGGTGGTCTGCGTGATCGGGCCGTCCGGCTCCGGCAAGTCCACCCTGCTGCGCTGCGTGAACCTGCTGGAGGAGCCGAGTTCCGGGACGGTCCGGGTGGCCGGCGCCGAGATCACCGACCCGGAGGTCGACATCGACGCGGTGCGCCGCCGGATCGGGATGGTGTTCCAGTCGTTCAACCTGTTCCCGCACCTGACCGCGCTCGGGAACGTCACCATCGCGCAGCGCAAGGTGCTGCGGCGGGACCGGGGCGCGGCCGACCGGACCGCCCGGGAGGTGCTGGAACGGGTCGGCCTGGGCGACAAGTTCGGCTCCTACCCGGCGCAGCTGTCGGGCGGCCAGCAGCAGCGGGTGGCCATCGCGCGGGCGCTGGCGATGGGCCCGGAGGTCATGCTGTTCGACGAGCCGACCTCCGCGCTGGACCCGGAGCTGGTCGGGGACGTGCTGGGCGTCATGCGGGAGCTGGCCGAGGAGGGGATGACCATGCTGGTGGTCACCCACGAGATGAGCTTCGCCCGCGAGGTGGCCGACCGGGTGGTGTTCATGGACGGCGGGGTCGTGGTGGAGGAGGGGCCGCCGGAACGGGTGATCGCCGATCCGCGGCACGAGCGCACCCGCGCGTTCCTGTCCCGCGTCCTGGACCCGGCGGCGGCGCGGGTCGGCGAGGCCGGGCCGCCGTCCCCGTGACCGCCGCGTGAACGTTCCGTGACCCCGCGGGACGCCGATCCGGCCGCGGTCCGGCCCCCGACGCGCGGGGCCGGGCCGCGGTGACGGGCACTCCGGGATGTATGGCAGAGTTTGGAACGGTGTTATGAGCGGTTTTGCACCGTGCCGCCGCGGAGATCATCACCTGTAACGTCGCGGTAACAGCGGCCGGGCATACTGCAAGGTGGCTGGACTGTCGGTTCCTGCCCCGTACCTGCGCAAACACGCGGCGGAGCGGGAGGCGGCGGCCGGTCGGCGGCGGTCCGGGTGACGGACGGCCGCCACCGGGTACGGCTCGCACAAGGCACGAATACGGCACGGCACGCGACACGAGGCACAGGCACGGCATCGTCGAGGGAGAAGGCTTTGGACCGTCAGCAGGAGTTCGTGCTCCGCACGCTGGAGGAGCGCGACATCCGCTTCATCCGGCTGTGGTTCACCGACGTGCTCGGGTTCCTGAAGTCCGTTGCGGTGGCGCCCGCCGAGCTGGAGGGGGCCTTCGCCGAGGGCATCGGTTTCGACGGGTCGGCGATCGAGGGCTTCGCCCGGGTCTACGAGGCCGACATGATCGCCCAGCCGGACCCCGCCACGTTCCAGGTGCTGCCCTGGCGCAGCGAGGCGCCCGGCGTCGCCCGCATGTTCTGCGACATCCTCATGCCGGACGGCACGCCCAGCTTCGCCGACCCGCGGTACGTCCTCAAGCGCGCGCTGGCCCGCGCCGCCGACCTGGGCTTCACCTTCTACACCCATCCCGAGGTGGAGTTCTTCCTCCTCAAGGACAAGCCCGAGGACGGCCGCGAGCCCGAGCCGGTCGACGCCGGCGGCTACTTCGACCACACCCCGCACAGCGCGGCGCACGACTTCCGGCGCAACGCGATCATGATGCTGGAGTCGATGGGCATCTCGGTGGAGTTCAGCCACCACGAGGGCGCGCCCGGCCAGCAGGAGATCGACCTGCGCTACGCCGACGCGCTCACCACCGCCGACAACATCATGACCTTCCGGCTGGTGATGAAGGAGGTGGCGCTGGAGCAGGGGGTGTTCGCCTCGTTCATGCCCAAGCCGTTCACCGAGTACCCCGGTTCGGGCATGCACACCCACATGTCGCTGTTCGAGGGCGACCGCAACGCCTTCTACGAGCCCGGCGCCGAGTTCCAGCTGTCGAAGGTGGGCCGCGCGTTCATCGCGGGCATCCTGCGGCACTCGGCCGAGATCACCGCCGTCTGCAACCAGTTCGTCAACTCCTACAAGCGGCTGTGGGGCGGCGTGGGGTCCACGGCGGGCGCCGGCGGCGAGGCCCCGTCCTACATCTGCTGGGGCCACAACAACCGCTCCGCGCTGGTCCGCGTCCCGATGTACAAGCCGCACAAGGGTCACGCCACCCGGATCGAGTTCCGCTCCCTGGACACCGCCACCAACCCCTACCTGGCGTTCGCGGCGATCCTGGGCGCGGGCCTGAAGGGCATCGAGGAGGGCTACGAGCTGCCCCCGGGCGCCGAGGACGACGTGTGGGCGCTGACCTCGGCCGAGCGGCGGGCGCTGGGCATCCAGCCGCTGCCGCAGAGCCTGGACGAGGCCATCCACGCGATGGAGCGCAGCGAGCTGATGGCCGACGTGCTGGGCGAGCACGTGTTCGACTTCTTCCTGCGCAACAAGCGCGCCGAGTGGGAGGAGTACCGCCGCCAGGTCACCGAGTTCGAGCGCAAGCGCCTGATCGCGGTGCTCTAGCGAGACTCCGAAGCGAGCGCGGGGCGGGCGCGCGGCCGTCCGGCCGCACCAGGCCACACCCGGCCAGGTCCGTCCCGCGCCCGCAACGCGTTCGCAGAATCGGACACGCCGGTCAAAGCACGTCAAGATGGTCGAGGCCACCGTGGCCGATGAGCGCTGTGAGACGAACGCAGCGAAATTGAAACCTTTCGCGGCCCGGATCGCCTTCCAGGGCGGGGTCGCCCGATTACGGTTGAGGCCGTGAGCGAGCCGTGGACACCTGATCGCCGTCCCACCCTGGCCGGGCGCCTGGCCAGACTGGGTTTCACCGATGCGGGCCGCGCCGAGCGGGCGCTGCTGGAGGCCGGGCGCGAGGGGGGCGCCGCGCCGTCCGACGATCTGCTGGACGCACTGGGCGCCACGGCCGATCCCGATCTCGCCCTCGACGGGCTGGTGCGGCTGCTGGCGGCCGCCGACCAGGCCGGGCAGGGGGAGGAACTGCGCCGGGCGCTGGGCAAGGACGGCCCCGTCCGGGAGCGGCTGCCGGTCGTGCTGGGGGTGAGCGCGGCCCTGGGCGACCACCTGGCCCGCCATCCCGGGCACTGGCGAGCCCTGGACGGCGATGGACCGATCCAAGTCGGGGTCCTCGCCCCGGCGGCCGGCGCCTCCGCGACCGACGCCCCCGCCGGCGACGCCCCCGCCGCGGACGCCGCGTCCCCGGACGGCCTCGCCCAGGAGAGCGGCCCCGGCGCCGTCCGGCAGGCGGCGGAGGGGGAGGGGCCGAGCGCCTCGGGCGGTCCGCCCCCCGAAGCGCTCCGCGCGGCGCTCCTGCTCGCCGTGGGCGCCGACCCGGCCGCGTCCGAGCCCGTCGCCCGCGACGCCACCCCCGACACGCTGGTCGCGCTGCGCGCCGAGTACCGGCGGCACCTGCTGGCGCTGGCCGGCCGCGACCTGACCGGCGTGGCCGGCGTGGGGGAGGTGGCCGCAGAGCTGGCCGACCTGGCCGCCGCCGCGCTGGAGGCCGGCCTGGCCGTGGCCCGCGCCGAGGTCCCCGGCCACGGCGCCTGCCGGCTGGCGGTCATCGGCATGGGCAAGTGCGGCGGGCGCGAGCTCAACTACGTCAGCGACGTGGACGTGATCTTCGTGGCGGAAGCCCGCGACGGCGCCGCCGAGGACGTCGCCCTGCGCGCCGCCAACCGCCTCGCCTCCGCCATGATGCGCGCCTGCTCGGCCAGCACGATCGAGGGCTCGCTGTGGGAGGTGGACGCGGCGCTGCGTCCCGAGGGCAAGTCCGGCCCGCTGGCCCGCACGCTGGCCAGCCACCGCGCCTACTACGAGCGCTGGGCCAAGACCTGGGAGTTCCAGGCCCTGCTCAAGGCGCGCCCCGTCGCGGGCGACGCCGAGCTGGGCGCGCGCTACCTCGACACCATCACCCCGCTGGTCTGGAAGGCCGCGGCGGGCGTGGGCTTCGTCGAGGACATCCAGGCCATGCGCCGCCGCGTGGAGGCCCACCTCAACCAGCGCAGCGCCGAGGCCGAGCGGCAGCTCAAGCTCGGCCCGGGCGGGCTGCGGGACGTGGAGTTCGCCGTCCAGCTGCTCCAGCTCGTCCACGGCCGGGCCGACGAGGCCCTGCACACGCCCAACACGCTGGAGGCGCTGACCCGGCTGTCGGAGGGCGGGTACGTGGGCCGGGACGACGCCGCGGCGCTCACCTCCGCCTACCGCTTCCTGCGGCGCGTGGAGCACCTCGTCCAGCTGCACCGGCTCCGCCGCACCCACCTGGTGCCCGACGACCCCGACGACCTGCGCCGCCTCGGCCGGGCCCTGGGGCTGCGCACCGAGCCGATCGGCGAGTTCACCGCGCTGTGGCGGCGGCACGCCCGCGAGGTCCGGCGCATCCACGAGAAGCTCTTCTACCGGCCGCTGCTGCGCGCCGTGGCCCGGCTCCCCGGAGAGGGGGCCCGGCTCACCCCCGAGGCCGCCCGCACCCGCCTGGTGGCCCTCGGCTACAACGACCCGGCCGGGGCGCTGCGGCACATCGAGGCGCTCACCTCGGGGGTGTCGCGGCGCGCGGCCATCCAGCGCACCCTGCTGCCGGTGATGCTCGGCTGGTTCGCCGACGCCCCCGACCCCGACGCCGGGCTGCTGGGGTTCCGCAAGGTCAGCGACGCGCTCGGCACCACCCCCTGGTACCTGCGGCTGCTGCGCGACGAGGTCACCGTGGCCGAGCGGATGGCGTGGCTGCTGGGGTCCAGCCAGTACGCCACCGACCTGCTGCTGCGCGCGCCCGAGGCGGTCACCATGCTCGGCAAGAGCGCCGAGCTGGCCCCGCGCTCGTACGACGCGCTCCGTACCGAGGCGCTCGCGGCCGTGCGCCGCCACGCCGAGGGCGCCGGCGAGGGGACTCCGGGAGGTAGGGGGGCGCCGGGCGGTAAGGGGGCGCCGGGAGCACAGGGCGGCAAGGGAGCGCCGGGCGGCAAGGCGATGCCGGCCGAGGACGCCGTCGCCGTCGTCCGCGGGCTGCGCCGCCGCGAGCTGTTCCGGGTCGCGGTCGCCGACCTGCTCGGCCTGGCCGACGTCCGCGCCGTCGGCGAGGCGCTCACCGACATCGCCACCGTCACCGTCGAGGCCGGGCTGCGCGCCGCCGTCAGCAAGGTGGAGGCGGAGCTGCGCGCGCCGCTGCCCACCCGGATGGCGGTGGTGGCGATGGGCCGGTTCGGCGGCCACGAGCTCGGCTACGGCAGCGACGCCGACGTGATGTTCGTGCACGACCCGCTGCCCGGCGCCGACGAGCGGGACGCCGGACGCGCCGCGCACGCCGTGGCCGAGGAGATGCGCAGGCTGCTGGCGCTGCCCGCCCCCGACCCGCCGCTGGAGATCGACCCCAACCTGCGCCCCGAGGGGCGGCAGGGCCCGCTGGTGCGCACGCTGGCCTCCTACGCCGCGTACTACGCCCGCTGGTCGGCGCCCTGGGAGAGCCAGGCGCTGCTGCGCGCCGACCCGATCATCGGCGACCCGGAGCTGTGCGAGCGGTTCCGCGCCCTGATCGACCCGGTCCGCTGGCCGGAGGACGGCATCGACGACGACGCCGTGCGGCAGATCCGGCGGCTCAAGGCGCGGATGGAGTCCGAGCGGCTGCCGCGCGGGGTGGACCGGCGGCTGCACACCAAGCTGGGGCCGGGCGGGCTGTCGGACGTGGAGTGGGTCGCCCAGCTCCTCCAGCTCCGGCACGCGCACGAGTTCCCGGCACTGCGCACCACCCGCACCCTGGCCACCCTCGACGCCGCCGCGTCCGCCCGCCTCCTGGCCGAGGACGACGCCCGGGTGCTGTCGGAGGCGTGGCAGCTCGCCACGCGGATCAGGGGCACGATGATGCTGGTCCGCGGGCGGGCGTCCGACCTGCTCCCCACCGACCACCACAAGGAGCGCAGCGCCGTCACCCGCGTCCTCGGCTACCCCGGGACGGGCGACCTGCTGGAGGACTACCGCCGGCACGCCCGCCGCGCCAGGGCGGTCGTGGACCGGGTCTTCTACGGCGTCACCTGATCGGTCGAGCGGGCCCCCTGCTCCGGCCCGGAGACGCCCCCGACGGTCTCCGGGCCGGGCGGGGCGGCGGGCGCCCGTCCGGTGGACGAGGTCCAGGCCGCGGCGGGCCCGGCGGCCCGCCGCGCCATCAGCGCCGGCCACGCCACCCGGCGGACCAGCACCCCCGCCACCTGCCGGCACATCTCCTTCAGCTCGGCCGGGTAGCGGTGGTACAGCAGCCAGGACAGGCCCAGTGCGGCGCCGATCAGCGCCCAGCCGGCGACGGCGTCCAGCACGTAGTGGTTGGCGGTGCCCAGGATGACCAGCACCGTCGTCAGCGGGTACAGCACCCCGAACACCTTCGCCCAGCGCGGCGTGGCCAGCCGGACCAGCGCGAACCCGCACCACAGCGCCCAGCCGGCGTGCATCGACGGCATCGCCGCGTACTGGTTGGTGAACGTCGCCGAGGCGTCGCCCGCGTACAGGCCCAGCGACTGCAGCGCGGTGACCGGGTCGACGAACCCCTCGTCGGCCAGGAAGCGCGGCGGGGCCAGCGGGTACAGCCAGTACCCGACCAGCGCGACACCGGTGGCCACCATGATCCCCGTACGCAGCCAGCGGTAGTCGTGCGGGCGGCTGCGGTAGATCCACACCACCGTCGCCAGCGTCACCGCGAAGTGCGCGGTGGCGTAGAAGACGTTGGCGGCGCGCGCCAGCCACGGCACCTGCAGCAGCGCCTGGTTCATCCACAGCTCGACGTCGATGCCCAGGACCCGCTCGGCCCCCAGGATCTGGTCCGCGTGCGCGAACGCCGGACCGGTGCCGTCCTGAACCAGGAGCAGCCGCGTCAGCGTATAGGCGGAGTAGAAAAGGACGATCAGCAGGAGCTCGCGCCAGATCGGCGGCGCGGTGAGCGCTCGCGGAAGGGGGGGACGGCCCGTACGCGCGGTGGCGCGTCGGTCCTGGTCGGTGCGCCCCTCCAGGGGGGCCGGGGCGGTGTGCGCCATGCTGGCAACTTTGCCGCGATGTGATCAGTTTGAGATCACCGCGGCGAACGGTCTTTTTCTCAGACTTGAGTAGTACGACCCTCAGGCTTTATCCGGACTTTCGGGTGAGTTAATTCAGGGTTCGGAAGGAAAGCCAGGTCAGAGGCGGTCGAGGAGTCGTCCTCCAGGACGATGGGTAGGGCAGTGGCATCCCCCCGCGGTGGAACGGAGGGGAGTCATGACCCGGACGGCGATCGCGTTCCTGGCCCTGGCCGCCTGCGGGCTGACCGGCACCGGGACGGTCGCGTGCACGGGCGGCGGCGCCGATTCCCCGGCTGCGGGGACGGGTCTGGCCGGCCACGAACGCCTCCCGTCCTCGATCGCCGCGCAGCGGCCGACCTGGGGCCCGTGCCGCGATCTGCCCGGCGGCGGGACCGGCTCCGCGCAGCCCGCCCCCGCCTTCCAATGCGCGACCGTGAAGGTGCCGCTCAACTACGCCAAGCCCGACGAGCGCACGATCGGCATCGCGCTGATCCGCGCCAAGGCGACGCGGCCGGAGAGCCGCATCGGCTCGCTGCTGTTCAACTTCGGCGGGCCCGGCGGCTCCGGCGTCGACGCCCTCGCCCAGTCCGCCGCCGACTACTCCGCCCTCAACACCCGCTACGACCTGGTCGGCTTCGACCCGCGCGGCGTCGGCCGCAGCACCCCGGTCACCTGCGTGGACGACCGGCGGATGGACCAGATCACCGCCATGGACGACTCGCCCGACACCCCCGCCGAGGAACGCGCCCTCGCCGACACCCGCGTCTCCTACGACCAGGGCTGCGAGGCCCGCGCCGGAACGGTCCTCCCCTACGTCGGGACCCGGTCGGCGGCCCGCGACATGGACGTGATCCGCGACGCGCTCGGCGACCGCGGCCTCTCCTACTTCGGCGTCTCCTACGGCACCTGGCTGGGCGGCAGCTACGCCAACCAGCTGCCCCGCAACGTGGGACGCGCCGTCCTCGACGGCGCCGTCGACACCAAGATCGGCGACGTCCAGCTGGACCTGCAGCAGGCCGCCGCGTTCCAGCGCGCGCTCGGCGCGTTCGGCGCCACCTGCGCCCGCCTCGGCACCACCGCCTGCCCCCTCGGCCGCGATTCCCGCGCCGTCGTCGCCACCACCGGCAGGCTCCTGAACGGCCTGGACGCCCACCCCCTGCCCACCCGCGACCGCACCCGCCCCCCTCACCCAGAGCCTGGGCACCACGGGCGTGCTGGCCGCGCTGTACTCCGAGCAGCTGTGGCCGCTCCTCGCCCGCGGCCTCACCGAGGCGACCCGGGCCAAGGACGGCAGCACCCTCCTGGCCCTGGCCGACGCCCAGCTCGGCCGCCGCGAGGACGGCCGCTACACCAACCTCCAGGCCGCCAACACCGCGATCAGCTGCGCCGACACCACCGAACGCCACACCGCCGAGGAGGTGCGGCGGCTGGAGCCCCGCTTCCGCGGCGCCTCACCGATCTTCGGGCCGTCGATGGCCTGGAGCCTGCTCCAGTGCAGCGGCTGGCCGGTCCGGGGCGACGACGCCAACAAGGAGGTGAGCGCGCCGTCCGCGCCGCCGATGGTCGTCGTCGGCAACACCGGCGACCCCGCCACCCCGTACGCGTGGGCGCCCGGCCTCGTCGACGAGATCGGCGGCCGGACCGTCCTGCTCACCCTCAAGGGCCAGGGCCACGGCGCGTACGACACGGGCAACGCCTGCGTCCGCAAGGCCGTCGACCGCTACCTCCTGGACGGCGTCGTCCCGCCGAACGGCACCGTCTGCGGCTGAGCCGTGCTCAGTCGGCGGCGAGCTCGGGCAGGACCTGCTCGACCTTCATCGGCTCCTTCAGCGCGTTCCCGACCGTGCAGTAGCTCTCGTGGACGCGCCCCGCCACCTTGGCGAACACCTCGGCCGCCTTCTCGTCGCCCTCGGGCAGCTCCACGTCGTAGGTGATCGTGATGTCGCCCAGCCGGCTGGTGGCGATCTTGTCGGCCCGCACCGTGGCCGACAGCCGCGCCAGCCGGTGCCCGCGCTTGGCCGTCAGCGGCTCCACGGTCACCAGCTCGCAGCCGCCCAGCGCCGCCAGCAGCAGCTCCACGGGCGAGAACACCCCGTCCTGCTCCGCCGTGCCGATCGCCACCCGCGCCCCGCGGTCGTTGGTCGCCTCGAAGACGTCCCCGGTACGTTCCACGTTCACGCCGGCCATCGGAGCCCCTTTGATCGTTTTCGATGTCTGATCGGGGCAACACGCTCCCCGCCCCCGTTCTTCCCGGCGCACGGCGAAGCCCCGCCGCCCTGCGCAGGGCGGCGGGGCTCCCGGCGAACGACTCAGATGTCGTAGTACAGCTCGAACTGAGACCTGCGGGTTTGTGACCAGGGCCGATCCGGCGACATGCCCCCTGACCTGGTCATTGTCTTCCTAACGCTTCCGGTCGATTCCGAGCGTTTCCGAGCCTCTGGCGGAACTGGGGCGGAACTGAGCGGGCCTACTTCTTCTTGCGGAGGTAGGCCCGCAGGCAGTCGTTCACCACGTCCGAGACGTTCTTTCCCTCGTCGGCGGCCTTCTTCTTCGCCTCCTCCCAGACCGCATCGGGCACGCGCACGGTGCGGTTGGGGGTCTGGCCGGTCGCCGGACGGCCACGCTTCTTTTCTGCCATGGCACGATTCTAGGTCTACCTGCGGTTTCGGCGTTGACGTATGCCGCTATGCCCGCTTATTCTGCAATGGCAGTAATTCGGCGTGAGCAGCAGCTATGCCGAAACAGGACGGGCCCGCCGCAGCGATTCCGGCGCTGGACGGGCCCTAGGAGATCAGCCTTACGAGGAGGCATCACCCCATGGGCATCGAGCCTACCTACTCCATCAGCTTCGACGCTGGCACCCTCACCGACGAGCAGCGCGACGGGACCGCGTGCGTGGCGTGCGGGACCGACCTCGCCGTCACCGGCCTGCCGAGCGTCCCCGTGGGCGTCGTCAAGGGCGCCATGGTGTTCGCGTGCACGCGCCATACCCAGGACGCCACCGCGGGGAAGTCGTCCGACTGGCCGGGCGGGGAGCCCCGCGGTGTGCGCACCCTGGAGGAGATCGCCGACGACGCGCAGTGGGCTCTCTTCGAGGGCATCAAGCGCGTCGAGCGCGACCACGGGCCCAAGGCGTCGAACGTCGCGCTGCGACTCATCAGGGCCGTGGTCGTCGACGAGACCGTTCCCGAGGTCGAGGGCATCGCCCTGCTACGCGAGGTGAGCCGGGGCGAGATCGACCGGGCGGCGGCCCGGCTGGACGAGATCGCCGGGTAGTTCGTCCGCGAGGTCCCGGAAGGACCTCGCCGAGGAGAGCCCCGTACGGTCCCGACCGGCGGGGCTCTTTCGCGTCCGGAACCATCTCCGCGGCGCCGCGGAGATGGTCAGGACCTGCGTTCTGATGAACGTAACGCAGGTCCCTACTCGGCCGGCGGGGCGTCCTGGTCGACGACGAACATCCCGCGGCCCGGCGCACCAACCAGGAGGCCGCGCTCCACCAGGATCGCCGTAGCGGCCCGCACGGTCTTGTGTGAGATGTCGAACTCATCGCACAGCGCGGCCGTGGACGGGATCGGGTAGCCAGGCCGGTAGGTGCCGCTCTCGATGCGCTCGATGAGCAACGCCGCAAGCTGCCGATAGATCGGCTCAGGCCCAAGCCACTCCATGATCCTGACGCTAGCTGACCTGCACTAATGCTCCACAGGTGGTGTAAGCACCTCCATAGCGGTGACAGGAGGTGCAAGGTTACGTAGCATCGTGCCCACGTTCCGCGACCGCGGGACCGACCCTGATCCGGCAGGGAGGAACCTCATGGCTCACGATCCCCACGACGAGATACCCGGCTGGCACGTCGAGCCCGGCCAGAACGGGACATGGCTCGCCCGCCGGCGCGGCACGCTCAGCGCCCTGCAGGTCGAGTACGGATGCCGCGCCCTGGTCGGCGCCAACAGCCGCGCCGAGTTGGAGCTTGCGTGCACGACCGAGGACGTCAAAGCGGGCCTTGTACGGGCCGCTGAACGGCTCGCCGAAGGCATGGCCGAAGCGGAGATCAAGCGCCAGGAGGACGCCCGCCGCGCGCAGCTCGAGCCGGGAAGCGGGATCAACCTGTGAGTGACCAGGAGATCGCGGCGACGATCGCCGGTCGGGCCGTGCGGATCGTCCAGCCCTACGGCACGGTGCCCACGCTGTTCAACGTCCGGGACGCCGACGGCGGCGAGCGCCTGGCGATCCTGCTCGACCTCGGCGACGACCGGTGGAAGGTCGTCCGTACCGACCTCGGCGAGCCGTTCAACCTGACCGAGGTGGACGCCGAGAGCGTCGAGGAGGCAGCGCAGGCGGCGCTGCTGCCCTGAACCCCTCGCCCCCGGCTAGCGGCGCGCGGACGGGGGCGAGGCTGGACGTGGGTCCTGGCCGGCCGATCCATCGCGGGGAGGGGACGGCCAGGGCCTACAGGGGGCGACCGGTTGGGGAAGCGGCCGGTCGCCCCCGTCCCGTGTCTGGGGGTGGAGCCCTCTCGGACGGCGAGGAGGGACCGCCCGAGAGGGCTCCAGGGGACCGCTGCAGCGGTTGGACCAGAGATGATCATGAAGCCTTGGACCTGACGGACCGGTCAGCGCCCTCCCGCACGGTCGAGCCCCCTAGATGATCAAGGGGTCCACCGGGAGGGGGTGACCGGACGGCCGGGCATCACCGGTCTCCCACGTGACCACGCCCAGCTCGACCACGCCCGCGGGCCCGCCCTCGGCGTCGACCATGAGCCCGCGCTCGGTCACCTGACCTCGGGCGATGACGTGCGGCCGGTCGACTGGGAGGCGCCGCACGGTGGTCACGGTCTCCTCGATCACCCTGCGGTCTCCTGCTCCTGGTGCTGCTGGGGAATCTCCCCGTCGCGCTCCATCTCGGCCCGTACGCTGCCCACGGTCTTGTGGTCGCACCCGACCGTCTCGGCGACCGCGCGGTTGGACTGGGAAGGGTCGGCGGCCAGCTGCTCGCGGATCCGGGCCCGGACGCCGGCGCGCTTGCCGGGCTCGCGGACCGGCTCGGCCCAGCCGTAGCGGATCCACTGGTCGGCGAGGTCCTGGGGCACGTCCAGTTCGGTGCCCCCCTGGTGGTGGCCGAGGTCGGTGACGACCTGGCGGTTCTCGGCGATACGGACCTTGGTCACGGAATCACTCCCAGGATGCGGACGACGGCGGCGGGGTTGGGCAGCACGAGGTCGGCGCGCAGCGTGACCCGTACCGCGGTCCGGTCGGAGGAGAACGCGGCCGAGGTGTCCACGTCGACCGTGGTGTCCTTGCGGATCACGGCGACCACCTGGTCGGCCTGGTAGACGTAGATCGAGTTGGCGGTGCTGGCGCTGCCCTGGGTCTCGTTGACGGCCAGCTGCGAGGTCAGCCAGACCGGGACGCCGTAGATCGACCGGCGCGGGCCCTCGGTCGGCGAGCCGGCCCCGTCGGTGATGACCGGCTTGTTGGAGCCGGTGGCTTCCTTGATCTTGCTGATGGCCCGCCAGTTGCGCGGGTGCATCACGATGGCCGTGCCCTCGGCGTCGGCCTCGGCGAGCAGGCCCAGCGCGTCGGCGAACGGGTCCAGCGTGGTCAGGGCGGCCCCGTTGGCGCCCATGGACACGGTCTGAATGCCGCTCTGGTTCTTCAGCCCGCGGATCTCCGGCGCGGTGCCGGTGCCCTCATAGAAGGACTTGTCGAGCTTGAGGGCGACCGCGCGGGCGAGGTTCTCGGCGAGGACGTTCTGCGCCTCGGGGTTGGAGTCGCTCACCAGCTCGTTGCTGGCGTAGGTGAGGGCGGCCAGCTTGCGGGGCGTGGCGGTCACCACGTCGGCGTTCGGGTCGGTCGGGGTGATCTCGGCACCCTCGGCCGTCCAGTTGGCCACGCCGTCGGCCAGGACGCGCGGGATCGCGAGCCGGGCGGCGAGGGTGGGAACGCGGCGGAAGCCGGACTCCAGCCCCACCGACATGGCGGCCAGGCGGTCGAAGAAGTAGTCGGCGGCCTCGGTCGGGGCGAAGGATCCGCCCGCCGTGCCGGTGGTGGTCAACCAGGTCACAGGGTTCTCCCGTGGTGCGTAGAGACGGAGTGTCGTCTCCGGCGCGGCCACGGGCCGTCATGCCGGTCGCCCTCGGGGCGGACGTGGCGGCGGGACCGACCACGGGTCGGGGGCCCGCCACCTCGTCACCCAGGATACCGCCCAGGGCCGTCAGACGGCCTAGGACGGCTTGCGGTCGAAGATGGCACCCATGCGGCTCGGGGGCGCCTTCACCGACCGGCGGGGCCCCTGGTCGGCCCCGCCCTGGAACCTGGGCTTGCTCGACAGGTACGCGCGCTCCTTCACCAGCTCGGCGACGGCGGCCTGGACCGCCTCGGCGTTCACGGTGCCGTCCTCGCTGAGGTACCCGGCGATGTCCTCCCCGCGGTACACCATCAGGTCGGCCCCGCGCGCCAGGCCCTGGCCGGCGAGCCGCTCGACCTCGGCGCGCTGCATCGCGGCCAGGCGGCCGGTGGCCTGCTCGAGCTGCGTCCGCGTCTCGCGCAGTTGGGTACGGTACCGGGCGGCCTCCCGGTTGGCCTTCCCGCCCTCCTGGTCGCCGTCCTGCTCGACCTCGGCGGCCTCGGCGGCGGGGGGCGCCTCCTCGGGCGCCTCCGGCTCGGCCGGGATCTCGGTGGTCTCCTCGGGCACGGTGGTCTCCTCTCTGCTCATGCCAGGGCCCCGGTCGGGAAGACGCCGTGATCGCGGTGGAGCCCCCGCAGGATGTCCAGGACGTCGGTGGAGTTGTAGATGGCTTGCAGCTCGTTGGACCGGCGCCGCGCGCCGCGCTGCCACTCCTCCGGCAGCTCGCACCGGCCGGCGGCCAGGCCCTCGCTGACGGCCTCCTTGTGGCCCTCCCACCACTCCAGGAACTCCGGGATGGACGGGGCGATCAGCAGGCCCATGACGCGCGGGGACATCACGGGTTCGCCGTGCATGGGGTCGCCGGGGGCGTCGATCTGCGAGACGTGCGGGTACAGGTCCTCAGCACCAGGTACGGGTTCGGTTCTCATGCGATGCTCCTTCCGAGGCCGGGCCCGGTTCGGGCGGGCCCGGCCCGGTCGTTGGTCAGGTGGTCTGCTTGGCCTTGATCAGCCGGATCAGGCCGACGGCGCGCGAAGCGGTGTTGTTCATCTCGGCCACCAGTGCGGCCAGCTCGGCGGCCGCGTACATCAACGCCTCGTTCAGCCGGTCGGCGTCGGCGTGGTCCAGGAGGATCCACTTCTCCTCGCCGTTGTCGTCCAGGAACGGCACGTGCTCCCAGCACGGGACCGGCCCGTCGAGCCCGGCAGCGACCTCCTGGACGTTCGCCAGGGCGGCCGTGATGGCCTCGGGTGCGAGGTGCTCACCGAACTCGCCGTCGGGGGAGACGCTGACGTGAGCGAGGTAGCGCTTGGCGATGTGCGCGGCGATGTCGTCCGGGGTCCTGGCGTTGGGCATGGTCTTCTCCTTGTCGTTGATCCGGGCGAGCTTGGTGGCGTGCCGGGCCCTCAACCCGGCCGCTCTCCGCTCGGCCCGTTCCGCGCGTTCGGCCTCGCGCCGTTCCCGTCGGCGCCGGGCGCTCTCCAGCCGTTCGGCGAGCCGCTCGTCAACGGCCTGCCGTAGCTCGGCGTCCATCTGGTCATCGGACTGTGAGGTTTCGACAGGCTTCTGACCTGCAGTTCTCACAGTTCTCACGGTTCTCACACTCATCCCTCGGGGGTGAAGTCGAGTTCGGGGTGGCCGGGCGGCGGCGGCAGGACGTAGATCCCGCGCTTGGGCTTGAGAAGGCGCCCGGACGAGGTGAGACGGCTGAGGTACTCGGCGGCGCTGGGGCCGAACTCGCCGGTGACCTCACCGGCGCGTGCGGTCCCGCCGCGGCGGGAGATGAAGTCCAGGATCGCCGTTGACGTCTCGCCGAGGTTCTGGCTCTCCTCGCGCCGCTCCACAGCGGCCGCGGCCTCGGCGAGCGTCCCGCCGTCCAAAACCCACCGGGTGCCCCCCTCCAACCGGAGGGCGTACTCCTCCTCCGGCACGTCCCGCCCGGTCACCTTCAGCACGGCATCGGACGACTTGCGCTGACGGGCCAGCACGATGATGGAGTCCGCGGAACCGGCCAGACCGTTGGTGCCTGACACGCTGTCGACGAAGTCCTCGGAAGCGGCCTTGCGGTCGTGGTGGACGACGACCACCGACAGGCCGGGCGTACCATCGGCAGCCCGCTTGAGTCCCGACCCGACCCGGTAGTCGCGCTGGTAAGACGACTCCCCCTGCATCGCCTGCGGCATGACCTTGCCGAGGGTGTCCAGGACGACCATGGCGGTGTCGGGGTACCGGCGCATCCACGCGTTGATCACCGCGATGATCCGGCCAGGCGGCACGGTGGTCTTGTAGTGGAACAGGCCGGGGATCGGCTCGCCGTCCAGGATGATTCGGCAGCGCGATTGCATCCGGCGGTCGCCGTCCTCCAGGGCGAGATACAACACGCGGCGGGCGGGCCCGGTGGCCAGCTTCCCCACCGCGTTCCTCCCGGCGGCGATGGCCAGTAGCAGGTTTGCCAGCAGCCACGACTTTCCGGCCTTGGGTGGCCCGACCAGTAGCGTCAGGCCCTCGGGGATGAGTCCGGGCACTGCCCACTGCAGCGGCGGGAACTCCTGGCCATCGAGCCATGCCCCGTCGCGCACGTCGGCCAGCAGCGCGTCATCCTCGACTTCCTCGGAGTCGGCGTGAGAACCGTGAGAAGTGTGAGGTTGCCTGGTCAAGGGCGGTCCACTTCCCCCGATCTCGCTGATGACCGTGAGAACGGCAGCACCCGCCGCACGCTCCGCCTCGCTGCGCTTCACGCTGCCGACTCCTGTCCGGCACCGGCGCCGTTCCATGGCTTGGGCCCGCCGGGGTGGTCTCCGGGCCGCGGCCGTCCGAAGTCCTCCCGGCGGCCGTCCCAGCGGATCAGCTCCAGCTCGGCGTGCTTGGGCGTGCTGGCCGTCCGGCGGATCTTGGCGGCGAGGTCCGACCAGGCGCGCTCCATGGCGTTCTCGGCCTGCCCGCGGCCTACCTCGGCCCCGGTCTCGAAGCCGTCCCGGTATCCCTCGGCCCATGCCATCTCGAAGATCGCCCGCTCGCGGTCGGCGGCCTGGCTGAGCATCTCGGCGGCCATGACGACCGACTGGCGTAGACTCGACGTGACGTCCTGCCTGCCCGGCCGCTCGTCCTCCACCGCCCCGGTCTGGTCGCCGGGGCGGTTCTCGTTGGTGGCCATGTCAGGCGGCCTCCCCGCCGTTGCTCTGCTGGTCGAGCCACTTCTCGATCTCGCTCCAGCGGTAGCGCCGATGCTTCCCAACCCGGTGGTAGACGGGACCGACACCCTTGTGCGCCCAGTCGTCCAGGGTGCGCACGGAGACCTTGAGGTACTCCGCCACCTCCAGCGAGTCGCCGAGGGGCTGTCGCACAGCAGTCACTGTTCCTCCATGAAACATCTCTGCTCTCTGATAGACCACGAACGTTGCGTGACCGATCAGAGCACGGCGCCCTTGTGCGTGTCAACGCGGATCGATACTGTTCCTTCATGGAACAGAGCGGATCGGAAGTAGATGTAGCAACGGCGTTCCTCGCCGCACACGTACGGGCGCTCCGCGACCGCAACGGTTGGTCGGCCGAGCGACTGGCCGAGGAGATGACGAAGGTCGGCGTCCCCTGGGGCCGGCTGGTTGTCACGAAGCTGGAGAACGGGAAGCGGCAGGCCGTGAGCGTTACCGAGTGGCTCGCGCTGGCCTACGTCTTCCAGGTCTCACCCATGCACCTGCTCATCCCGTTGCACGACATGGAGTACCCGGTCACCCCGAAGCACATGGAAGGCACCCGTGCCGTGCGGTCGTGGATCCGCGGGGAGCACGAACTCGATGGCATGGACGCTCGGATCTTCGCCAGCTACGTTCCGGAGCACGAGTTCGGCCGGCCGGTCGACTGGCCGGAGACGGTGACGTACGAGCGCACCGAGGGCGATCCGGAGCGGTGGACGGTCGACCTCGGCAGTCGTCAGGAACTCCGGCTCCGTCGCCGGCCGGAGTGGCGCCGGGTCGATGCCGGGGGCGACCGTGGCCAGGGTTAAGGATCTGTGGTTCTCCGAGGTCAGGGACCCGAGCGATCCCGAGGGCAAGCGGAAGATCAAGGTCCGTACGAAGCGGCACCCGGAGGAGGGCGGGAACCCGAAGGCGAAGCGGTGGCTCGCCTGCTGGGAGGGGCCGGACGGCAAGGAGAAGACGCAGGCGTTCGCGGTCAAGGCGAAGGCGAAGAAGTACGCCGAGGACCAGGAGGGCGACGTACGGCGTCAGACCTACATTGACCCGAAGGCGGCCCGGACGACCGTGGGGGAGTGGTGCGACACCTGGCTTAAGGGCTACGCGACCCGCCGGGCGTCCACGGTGCGTCAGGCCCAGGTGCACATCACCCTGATCAAGATCGAGTTCGGAGACTTCCCGCTCGGGGCCGTCCGGCCGTCACAGGTGAAGGCGTGGTGTGCCCGGCTGAAGGAGGACGGCGCGGCCCCGTCCTACGTCTACGCGCTGCACGCGCGCCTCGCCCAGATCATGAGCGATGCCGTGCATGACGGCGTGCTGGTGAAGTCTCCGTGCTCGCGCCGTACCTCGCCCGGCGCCGGCAAGCCTCGGCCGTTCGTGGCGACGACCGATCAGATCTGGGCGCTGTTCGACGCGACGGGGGAGCGGTACCGCGCGGGTGTGCTGCTCGGGGCGTTCGCCGGCCTGCGGGTCGCCGAGGCATGCGGGCTACGGACCAAGGGAGACGTCGACTACATGCGGGGCGTCATCAGCCCTGCCGTGCAGTACCCGGCCGAGCCGCTGAAGACGGAGGTCTCGCGGACCCCCATCCCCATCCCGGCCGAGCTGTCGGCCGAGCTGTCCGCGCACGTGGCCGCGGGCTACTCGGCCGAGTCGCTGCTCACGAACGCATGGAAGCAGCAGCTCACCCCGTGGTCCCTGGAACGGCAGTTCCGCCGGGCGCGGGACAAGGTACGGGCCGACGCCGAGAAAGCTCGCGAGGAGGGCCAGGACGTCCCGGTCCTCCCCGCGGACTTCCGGTTCCACGACCTACGGCACTACTTTGCGTCGCTGCTGATCGCCAGCGGTGCCGACGTCAAGACCGTCCAGGCGCGGCTACGGCACGCGTCCGCCAAGACGACTTTGGACGTCTACGCGCATCTGTGGCCGGACCGCGACGAGTCGACCCGTTCCGCGGTGGGCGCGGTGCTGAAGGCTCGCGCGGAACAGGGGCGGAACCAGGCGGGGGCGCGCTGAGGATCGGCCAGGTCAGCGCGCCCCCGATGCCTTAGATGTCGTAGTACAGCTCGAACTCGTGGGGGTGCGGGCGGAGGCGGATCGGGTCGATCTCGAACTCCCGCTTCATCGAGACGTAGGTCTCGATCAGGTCGGGCGTGAAGACGCCGCCCTCCAGCAGGAAGTCGTGGTCGCTCTCCAGGGACTCCAGCACGGCCTCCAGCGAGCCGGGCACCTGCGGGATCGCGCGGGCCTCCTCCGGCGGCAGCTCGTAGAGGTCCTTGTCCACCGGCTCCGCGGGCTCGATCTTGTTCTTGATGCCGTCCAGGCCGGCCATCAGCATCGCCGAGAAGGCCAGGTACGGGTTGCAGGACGGGTCGGGCACCCGGAACTCGAGCCGCTTGGCCTTCGGGTTGGAGCCGGTGATCGGCACGCGGATGCAGGCCGACCGGTTCCGCTGCGAGTACACCAGGTTGACCGGCGCCTCGTAGCCCGGCACCAGGCGGTGGTAGGAGTTCACGGTCGGGTTGGTGAACGCCAGCAGCGACGGCGCGTGCTTGAGCAGGCCGCCGATGTAGTAGCGGGCGTTGTCCGACAGCCCGGCGTAGCCGACCTCGTCGTAGAACAGCGGCGAGCCGTCCTTCCACAGCGACTGGTGGCAGTGCATGCCCGACCCGTTGTCACCGAAGATCGGCTTGGGCATGAACGTCACCGTCTTGCCCGCCTCGCGCGCGACGTTCTTGACGATGTACTTGTACAGCATCAGGTTGTCGGCCGTCTTCAGCAGCGTGTCGAAGCGGAAGTCGATCTCCGCCTGGCCCGCCGTGCCGACCTCGTGGTGCTGCATCTCGACGTGGATGCCGGACTGGAGCAGCTGGGACACCATCTCCGAGCGGAGGTCGGTGTAGTGGTCCATCGGCGGGACGGGGAAGTAGCCGCCCTTGTAGGGGGGCTTGGCGCCCAGGTTGCCGCCCGGCTCCTCGCGGCCGGTGTTCCACGCGCCCTCGATCGAGTCGAGGTAGTAGTAGCCCGCCTGCTCCTTGGTCTCGAAGCGGACGTCGTCGAAGATGTAGAACTCGGCCTCGGGCCCGAAGTAGCAGGTGTCGGCGATCCCGGTGCCGCGGAGGTAGTCCTGCGCCTTCTTGGCGACGTTGCGGGGGTCCCGGCTGTAGGGCTCGCCGGTCAGCGGGTCGTGCACGAAGAAGTTCAGGATCAGCGTCTTGTGCTGGCGGAACGGGTCGAGCACCGCCGTGCCCGGGTCCGGGAGCAGGAGCATGTCCGACTCGTGGATCTCCTGGAATCCGCGGACCGAGGACCCGTCGAACATCAGCCCCTCGGTGAAGACGTTCTCGCCGAAGCTCTCGACGGGGAACGTGAAGTGCTGCATCTTCCCGGGCAGGTCCACGAACCGGCAGTCGACGAATCGCACACCTTCGTTCCTGATATAGCTCAGGACCTCGTCGGCGCTGCTGAACATCCAGCCTCCTTGGGGCGCTTTTTTGGCTCTTGGCAGCCTACGGACCGGCCGTTTCCCGGCCATGTCTCATATGTTTCTACTGTGTTACGCATCACTCTGTGGATTGCGTCACTCCACCGGGCGCGCACGGCCACGGTAGACCCGCCCGGCGCCGCCGTGGCGGCCCCACCCGGTAAAGAGTCCGCCCGGGGACCGGATAGCGTAGGGCCATGAGCACGGGTAAGGGGCGGCAGGCCGCCGGTCCGCGGTGGACGCAGACGTGGCTGGGCGGCGCGCGCTCGGCCGGGGCCGACCTCGGCGTCCCCGGGACGCGGCTCGGCCTCCCGGAGAAGGGCAGCGGAGCGGCCGCGGGCTACGGCCGCCGGCTCCTGGCCCTCTTCATCGACTGGGGCCTGTCGCTGCTGGTGGCGAGCTTCTTCTCGCGGCTGTTCGAGTGGACGCCGCCGCAGCGCAGCCTGTGGACGCTGGTGATCTTCGGCATCCAGGTGTGGCTGCTGGTCGGGCTCATCGGCACCACCATCGGCAAGCGCCTGTGCGGCATCCGGGTGGTCCGCCTCGACGGCCGCCCGGTCGGCCCCCTCTGGTCCCTGGCGCGGACGGTGCTGATCCTGCTGGTCGTGCCCGCGCTGATCTGGGACCGCGACAACCGCGGCCTGCACGACCGGGCCGCCGACACCATCGTCGTCAACCTCTGACCACCCCTCGGGAACGGCGAAAGCGCCCGGCGGACGAGACGGGCGCTTTCGGTGTTCGGGACGGCGCGGCGCGGTCAGCGCGTCTTCGGCTTGGGGCCCTTCGGCATCCGCACGCCCTTGGGCATCGGGCCCTTCGGCATCTGCATGGAGCGCGGCAGCGCCTGCAGCCGGTCGTTCAGCTCGGCGACCTGGCCCTTGGTCAGGTTGCGGGGGAGCTTCATCAGGTGGCGCTGCAGCTTGTCGACCGGGATCTGGCCCTCCTCGGTGCCCACCTGCACGTCGTAGATCGGCACCTGCTGCGCGGCCCGGGAGATGCGCTTCTTCTCCGCGCCCAGCAGCGGGCCGACCCGGTTGCGCGGGCCCTCCGACACCAGCACCACGCCCGGACGCCCGACCGCGCGGTGCACCATGTCGAGGTTGCGGTTGCCGCTGACCGCCTCGGTGACCGTCCAGCCCCCGCGCATGTTCTTCAGGATCGCGGCGGCCGCGCCGGGCTGCCCGGCGATCACCTTGTACTGGGCGCGCTGCGCCATCTGGCCGAACACGATCATGCCCACGGCGGCGGCCGCCAGGATGCCCAGCGGGATCGTGAACCACAACTGGCCGATCAGGTACCCGATCAGGATGACGACGACCAGGGTGCCGATCGCGGCGGCGAACACGATCGGCAGGGCCTTCGGGTCGGCCTGGCGGAGGACCTGGGCGACCATGCGGATCTGCTTGAGGCGGCCCGGACGCTCCTGGGCCCCGTCCGTGGGCTTCTTCGACATGGACTCTAGTTTATTGCAAGCGCGAGCTGCGCTCGTCGCCAGCGCTCCTCGCTTGTCGCGCCTGCGGCGAGCGCTGCATCGCTCCGAACTCGCCTGGCGGCTCGCTTCGCGATCAGGTTCTCGCTTCGCTTGAACCTGCCTTCGGACGCGCTCGCAACGCTTGAGGTCCGTTCAACCTGATCAGGCTGGTTGAGGTTGTTATGCCTCGCGTGCGGATCGGGGCGGCAGGCTACGCGCGGGCTTCGACGGCCTTCTTGTAGAGGCGGCCGGCGCGGTAGCTGGAGCGCACCAGCGGGCCCGACATCACGCCGGCGAACCCGATCTCCTCGGCCTCGGCCGACAGCTCCACGAACTCCTCGGGCTTGACCCACCGCTCCACCGGGTGGTGGCGCGGCGAGGGGCGCAGGTACTGGGTGATGGTGACCAGTTCGCAGCCCGCCGCGTGCAGGTCGCGCAGCGCCTCGGAGATCTCCTCGCGGGTCTCGCCCATGCCGAGGATGAGGTTGGACTTGGTGACCAGGCCGTCCTCGCGGGCCCGGGTGATGACCTCCAGGGACCGCTCGTACCGGAACCCGGGCCGGATCCGCTTGAAGATCCGCGGCACGGTCTCCACGTTGTGCGCCAGCACCTCCGGCCGCGAGCCGAACACCTCGGCCAGCTGCCCGGGGTCGGCGTTGAAGTCGGGGATCAGCAGCTCCACGCCGCAGCCGGGGACGGCCTGGTGGATCTGCCGCACGGTCTCGGCGTACAGCCAGGCGCCGCCGTCCTCCAGGTCGTCGCGGGCCACGCCGGTGACGGTGGCGTAGTGCAGCCCCATCGTCACCACCGACTCGGCCACCCGGCGCGGCTCGTCGCGGTCGAGCGCGGCCGGCTTCCCGGTGTCGATGTTGCAGAAGTCGCAGCGCCGGGTGCACTGGTCGCCGCCGATGAGGAAGGTGGCCTCGCGGTCCTCCCAGCATTCGAAGATGTTGGGACAGGCGGCCTCCTGGCACACGGTGTGCAGCCCCTCGGACTTCACCAGCCCGATGAGTTCCCGATACTGCGGTCCCATCTTCAGCCGGGTCTTGATCCACTCGGGCTTGCGCTCGATCGGGGTCTGGCTGTTGCGGGCTTCAATGCGCAGGAGCTTGCGCCCCTCGGGTGTCACCGACGTCACCCCTTCAGGGTACGTCCCGATCGGCGCTGCCCCCGCCCCCCGCAACGAAGATCACACGTTCGGCACCCGGCGGATATCCATGTTCCGTCGATATCCGGGTTTCCGCCAAGGACGGCACCTGATCTCCTAAGGTGACTCCCTGTCGTCACGCAGAGCGTTCGCAGGAGGATCCACCGTGGGCCTGGCCATGTCGTACCTCAGGGTGCCGCCCGTGCTGGAGGGCGAGCGTGATCCCGGCGCGATCGCACGCCTGATCTTCGGTACCGCCGACTGGCGGCGCCGCCAGCCCGCCCCGCAGGTCCTGGACCTGGGCGGGGGCTGGCAGGCGCTGCACTACCTGATCACCGGCGACCCGTGGGACGGGCGGCCGCCGGAGGCCGACGTCGTGTGCGGGGGGCGGCTGCTCACCGAGGACGGCACCGCCGAGCTGGGCCTGGACGTGATCTACCTGGCGCCCGACCGGGTCAAGCCGGCCGCCGACCATCTGGTGGCCACCCCGTACGCGAAGGCCGCCGAGCGGTACGACCCGGCCGCCATGGCCGCCGCCGGGGTGCAGGAGGCGGAGGCGCTCGGGAACGACGCGGCGGCGCTCCGCCCGGCCTACGAGGGGCTGACCCGGTTCTTCCAGGGCGCGGCCACCGACGGGCAGGCCGTCTACAAGGTCATGTCCGAGCCGTCCTGAACCGTCCTGGGCCGTCCGCGGTGATCGCGCGACGGCCGTTCAGCCGCGCAGGTCGAGCTGGGCGGTGGTGCGGTGGAACGACTCCGTCGCGCCCAGGGCCTCGGCGAGGTGCCGCTCGACCAGCGGGGTGACCTCGGCGACGGTGACCGGGCGGCCCAGCTCGCGGCTGAGCGAGGTGGAGCCGACATCGCGGATGCCGCACGGGATGATCTTGTCGAACCAGCCCATGTCGCAGTCGCAGTTGAGCATGAAGCCGTGCATGGTGATCCCGCGCGAGACCCGGATCCCGATGGAGCCGATCTTGCGGTGGGGGGTGCCCTCCACCCACAGCCCGCTGTGCCCCTCGACCACGGTCGTGGGCAGTCCCAGCTCGGCGCAGACCGCCTGCATCATGCGCTCCAGCAGCCGCACGTAGGCGACCACGTCCACCGGGTCGGGCAGCCGCAGGATGGGGTAGCCGGTGAGCTGGCCGGGCCCGTGCCAGGTGATCTTGCCGCCGCGGTCGACGTCCACCACCGGCGCGCCGGGGTCGCCGATCGGACGGTCGGCCGCGCCCGTGCGCTTGCCCGCGGTGTAGACGGGCCGGTGCTCCAGCAGCAGCACGGTGTCGGGGATCTCGTCGTCGGCGCGCCGGTCGAGCGTGCGCCGCTGCAGGTCCCAGCCGTCCTGGTAGTCGACGGCCGCCGTCCCGAAGCCCGCGTGCACGAACACCAGCTCGCCCGTGCGCGATACCGGCGCGGCGCCCGCCGCGCTCTCGGAGGAGACCTTCGCGCCCGCCTCGCCCCCGGTGCCCTGACCGCCCGCCCCGCGTACCTTCAGCTCTACCTTCAGCTCGCTCACGCCGTTCAGCTTATGCGTCAGAGCGAGGCGAGCAGCCGGGGGGCGATCGGCGACTCCTTGGCCGCGCCCGAGCCGTCGGGCTCCACCCGGTAGGCGCCGGCCTCCTTCACGTACGACACCGCCTGGACGAACTCGGTGCCCACGTAGTGCAGCGCCACCGCCTCGTCGGCCGCGTACCCGCCCGGCAGCGTGCCCTCGCCCACCAGCTGCTGCAGCAGCGGGCGCCGCTGCGCGTCACTGTCGTAGTGGACGCCGCAGGAGTAGGGCAGGAAGCCCAGCCCGTCGGTCAGCGGGCGCAGCTGCGGGCCGTAGGAGTCGGTGTTCCCGCCCACGTGCCAGCACAGCGCCCCGGCGCTCTGCCCGGACAGCACCACGCCCTCGTTCCACGCCTCGCGCATGATCTCGTCCAGGCCGTGCAGCCGCCACAGGGCCAGCAGGTTGGCGACGCTGCCGCCGAACACGTACACCAGGTCCTGGGCCAGCAGGTGGGCGCGCATGTCGGCGATGTTGGGCATCGGGAACAGCGCGATATGGCTGACCTCGGCCTCGATCCGGCTGAACGCCGCGTAGGCGCGCCCGATCTGGTCGGCGCCGTCGCCGGTGGCGGTGGTCAGGAAGCAGATCCGGGGCCGGTCCTGGCCGGTGAGGTCGACGGCGTAGCGCAGCAGGGGGCTCGGGGTCAGGCCGTACCGGTCGTCGGGGATGAAGCTCCCGCCGCCGATGGCGAGGATGTGCGGCTGTCCGTCGGTGCTCATGTCCTCACGCTATGGCCGGGGCCTGGGGCGGGGCAGGACTTTGACGAATGTTGGAAGGACTCACCGCGCCCCCAGGACGGCGGCCAGCGCACCCTCCAGCTCCGGGTGGGCGAAGGAGAACCCGGACTCCTCCAGGCGCCGCGGGACGACCCGCTGGCTGATCAGCGGCCCCTCGTCGGCGAAGCCCAGCAGCGCGGCGCGCAGCGCGAACGCGGGCACCGGCACCACCGCGGGGCGGTGCAGGACGCGGCCGACCGCCCGGGTGTACGCGGCGTTGGTGACCGCCTCCGGCGCCACCAGGTTCACCGGACCGGCCAGGCCGTCCCGGGGCGCGTCCGGGCCGATCAGGTGGCGCAGGGCCGCGACGGTGTCGTCCAGGGCGATCCAGCTGACCCACTGGCGGCCGTTCCCGATCCTGCCGCCCAGCCCCAGCCGGAACAGCGGCAGCAGGCGGCCGAACAGCCCGCCGCCCGCGGAGAGCACGATCCCGGTCCGCGGGTGCGCGACCCGCACCCCGGCCTCGGCGGCGGGCGCCGCCGCGGCCTCCCAGTCGCGCACCAGCCCGGCCAGGAAGCCCTCGCCGATGGGCGCCGACTCGTCGACCGCGCGGCCTCCGGTGTCGCCGTAGAAGCCGATCGCCGACCCCGACACCAGCACCCGCGGCGGGTCGCCGGCCCGCGCGATCGCCTCCGCGAGGGTGCGCGTCCCGGTGATCCGGCTGTCGTAGATCAGCTTCTTGCGGGCGCGCGTCCAGGGCCGGTCACCGACGCCCGCGCCGGCCAGGTGGACGACCGCGTCCGCGCCGTCCAGGGCCTTGCCGTCGACGGTGCCGCCCATGGGGTCCCAGCGTGCCTCGCCGGGGCCCGAGGGGGCGCGGCGGACGAGCCGCACGACCTCGTCCCCGCCGTCCTCCAGGGCCCGGACGAGGGCCGTGCCGATCAGTCCGCTCGCGCCTGTCACGACCACCCGCATGGCCCCACCCTAGGCCGTGCGAACGCGCGGGGACCCCGCCGTTCGCGGAACGGCGGGGTCCCCGGCGGCCGTGGCCGCGTGGAGCGGGGGAAGGGGCTCAGAGGCCGAGCTCGGCCTCGAAGTTGCCCTCCTCCAGACGGTGCTTGATCGTGCCCAGGAAGCGGGCCGCGTCGGCGCCGTCGATGAGGCGGTGGTCGTAGCTCAGCGCCAGGTACACGATCGAGCGCACCGCGATGACCTCGCCCAGGTTCGGGTCCTCGATCACGGCGGGCCGCTTGACGACGGCGCCGGTACCGAGCATGCCGACCTGCGGCTGGTTGAGGATCGGGGTGTCGAACAGCGCGCCGCGGCTGCCGGTGTTGGTGAGCGTGAACGTGCCGCCCGCCAGCTCGTCCGGGCTGACCTTGTTGGTGCGGGTCCGCTCGGCCAGGTCGGCGATGCGCTGGGCGAGGCCGCCCAGGTTGAGCTGGCCGGCGTTGTGGACGACCGGGACCATCAGGCCGCGCTCGGGCACGTCGACGGCGAGGGCGAGGTTCTCCACGTCGTGGTAGGTGACCTCGTTGGTCTCGCTGTTGATGACGGCGTTGAGCTTGGGGTGGACCTTGAGGGCCTCGACCGTCGCCAGCGCGAAGAACGGCAGGAACGACAGCTTGACGCCCTCGCGGGCCTGGAAGTCGGCCCTGGCCCGGTCGCGCAGCCGGGCGATCTTGGTGATGTCCACCTCGACGACCGTGGTGAGCTGCGCGGAGACGTGCAGCGACTCCACCATCCGGCGGGCGATGGTCTGCCGGATCCGGGACATCTTCTCGGTCTTGCCGCGCAGCGCGATCTGCTCGGCGGGCGCGGTGGCCGGCGCGGGCCGGGCGGCGGCGGCCGGGGCGGCGGGCGCCGCGGGGGCGGCCGGGGCCGGGGCCGCGGGTGCGGCGGGGGCCTGGGCGGCCTGCTGGGCGGCCTGCTGCTGGGCGCGGGCGGCCTCCAGCACGTCCTGCTTGCGGATGCGGCCGCCGACGCCGGTGCCCTTGACGGTGCCCAGGTCGACCTCGTGCTCGGCGGCGAGCTTGCGCACCAGCGGCGTCACGTACGGGCCCTCCCCCGAGGGGGCGGGGGCCGGCGCGGGCGCCGGGGCGGCGGGCTCCTGCGCGGCGGGCGCGGGCGCCGGCGGGGACGGCTGCTGCGGGGCGGCGGGCGGCGGCCAGGCCGAGGGCGGCGGGCCCTGCTGGGCGGGCGGCTCCTGCGCGGAAGCCTGATCCTGCGGGGCGGCCGGGGGAGCGGGCTGCTGCGCGGCGGGCTCGGCCGGGGCCTGCTGCGGCTCCTCCTGCTGCGCGGGCTGCTCGGGTTCGGCGGCGGGGGCGGCGGCCTCGCCGCCCTCACCGATGATCGCCAGCTCGGCGCCGACCTCGACGGTCTCGTCCTCGGCGACCTTGATGCTGGTCAGGGTGCCCGAGGCGGGGGAGGGGATCTCGGTGTCGACCTTGTCGGTGGACACTTCGAGAAGCGGCTCGTCGGTCTCGACGTGCTCACCCTCCTTCTTCAGCCAGCGGGTGACGGTGCCCTCGGTGACGCTCTCGCCGAGCTGGGGCATAGTGACGGAGACCGGCATGGCTCTCAGCGACTCCTTCGAGATCTCTCAAATACTGTGCGGGCGTTCAGCCGTGCACGTGCAAGGGCTTGCCGGCGAGCGCCAGGAGGGCCTCGCCGACGGCTTCGGACTGGGTCGGGTGGGGGTGGATGAGCTGGGCGACCTCCGCGGGCAGCGCCTCCCAGTTGTAGATGAGCTGGCCCTCCGCGATGAGCTCGCCGACGCGCGCGCCGACCATGTGGACGCCGAGGACGGGACCGTCCACGGCCGCGATCACCTTGACCTCGCCCTGGGTGCCCAGGATCTTGCTCCTGGGGTTCCCGGCCAGGTCGTAGGTGATCTCCCGGACCTCGTGGCCGCGCTCGCGGGCCACCGCGGAGGTGAGTCCCACCGAGGCGACCTCGGGGTCGGAGTAGGTGATCCGCGGCACCCCGGCGTAGTCGATCGGCACCGGGCCCAGCCCGCACAGCCGCTCGGCGACCAGGATGCCCTCGGCGAAGCCGGCGTGCGCCAGCTGGAGGGTCGGGATCAGGTCGCCGACCGCGTAGATCGTGGGGACGCTGGTCCGGCAGTACTCGTCGACCTTGACGAAGCCGCGCTCGGTCTCCACCCCGGCCTCGGCCAGGCCGATGCCGTCGGAGACCGGGCCGCGGCCGACGGCGACCAGCAGCAGCTCGGCGTCGATGGTGGTGCCGTTCTCCAGGGTGACCGCGACGCCGCCCTGGGTGGGCTTGGCCTCCTGGAAGCGGGTGCCGACCTCGTACTTGATGCCGCGGCGGCGGAACGCCCGCTCCAGCCGCTTGGAGCTGGACTCCTCCTCCAGCGGAAGCAGGTGGGGGAGGGCCTCGACGATGGTGACCTCGGCGCCGAACGAGCGCCAGACGCTGGCGAACTCCACGCCGATCACGCCGCCGCCGAGGATGACGACCGAGCCGGGCACGTGCCCCAGCTCCAGCGCGTCGTCGCTGGAGATGATCCGCTCGCCGTCGATCTCCAGGCCGGGCAGGGTGTTGGGCCGGGAGCCGGTGGCCAGCACGATGTGGCCGCCCTCGATCGTGGCGGTGCCGCCGCCGGGCTCGGTGACGGTGACCGAGGTGGGCCCGGCCAGCCGCCCCTCGCCCTCGACGAGCGTGATGCCCTTGGACTTGATCAGCCCGGTGAGGCCCTTGACGGTGGTGGAGACCACCTTGTCCTTGTAGGCGTTGACGCCCTCGATGTCGATGCCCTCGAAGGCGGCCCTGACGCCGAACGCGGCGGCCTCGCGGGTCTGGTCGGCCACCTCGGCCGCGTGCAGGAGGGCCTTGGTGGGGATGCACCCGCGGTTGAGGCAGGTGCCGCCGAGCTTGTCGCGCTCGATCAGCGCCACGGTCATGCCGAGCTCGGCCGCCCGCAGCGCGCACGCGTAACCGCCGCTGCCACCACCCAGGACGACGATGTCGAAGGGGCCGCTGTTGGCCACTGGACGCTCCCTTTTCCCGTCTCGCGCTGTCGCTGCCGTGCCCGAACCGCGGGCCCGGCGCGACCGCCGCCGGCCGGGCCGTGGCCGGTCGCGGGTCGCCCTGCGCGCGGTTCCGAGGAACCTATTCACTTCTCCCGGCCGGCACCCGGCGCGGGTCAGAGGATCCCGGCCGCCAGGTCCTCGGCGATCTGCACCAGGGTGCGGGTCGCGGCGCCGGTGCCGCCCTTGGGGGTGTAGCCGTACGGCTCGCCCTTGTTGAACGCGGGACCGGCGATGTCCAGGTGGGCCCAGCGGACGCCGTCCGGGACGAACTCCTTGAGGAAGACGCCCGCGACCAGCATGCCGCCCCAGCGCTCGCCGCTGATGTTGGCGATGTCGGCCACCGCCGAGTCGAGCCCCTTGCGCAGCTCGGCCGGCAGCGGCATCCCCCAGGAGGCCTCCCCGGCGCGGTCGGCCGCCGCCACCACCTTCTCACGGACCTCGTCGTCGTTGGCCATCACTCCGGTGGTACGGGTGCCGAGCGCCACCAGCTGGGCGCCGGTGAGGGTGGCCACGTCCACGATCAGGTCGGGGGAGTCCTCGCCGGAGCGGACCAGGGCGTCGGCCAGGACGAGGCGGCCCTCGGCGTCGGTGTTGAGGACCTCGACGGTCGTGCCGCCGTACACCCGCAGCACGTCGGAGGGGCGCTGGGCGGTGCCGCTGGGCATGTTCTCGGCGATGGCGAGGTAGCCGACCACGTTGACCTTGGGAGCCAGCCGGGCGATGGCGGCCAGCGCGCCGAGCACGGCCGCGGCGCCGCCCATGTCGGACTTCATCCAGTCCATGGCGTCGGCGGGCTTGAGGGACAGGCCGCCGGAGTCGAAGGTGATGCCCTTGCCGACCAGGGCGAGGGTCTTGGACGCCTCGGGGTGGGTGTAGGCGAGGCGGACCAGGCGGGGCGGGTTGACCGAGCCCTGCCCGACCCCGGCGAGGCCGCCGTAGCCGCCCTCGACCAGGGCCTTCTCGTCGAGGACCTCGACGGCCAGGCCGGTCTCGCCGGCGATCCGCTCGGCGGTGCCGGACAGGTCCTCGGGGGTGAGGTCGGAGGGCGGGGTGTTGACCAGGTCGCGGACGAGGGTGACCGACTCGGCCAGGGTGCGGGCGCGCTCGACGGAGGCGTCGCCGGAGTCGCCGAGGACGGTGATCTCGGCGACCGGCTCGGTGCGCTCTCCGGTGCGGTAGGTGCCGAAGCTGTAGTTGCCGAGCAGCGCGCCGAGCGCGACGGCCTCGACCTCCTCGGCGGAGGAGGCGGGCAGCGCGACGGCGACCCGGCGGGTGCCGGCCAGCGCGCGCAGGGCGGCGCCGGCGGCGCGGCGCAGGTCCTCGGCGGAGGGCGCCCCGCCCAGGCCGACGGCGACGATCACGCCGGCGGGGACGGCGCCGAGCGTGGGCAGCTTGGTGACCTCGCCGGCCTTGCCGGTGGCGCCCAGCGCCTTGAGCGCGGCGGCCAGGCCGCCGTTGAGGGCCTCGTCCAGGTCGGCGGCGCCCGCCGGGCGGGGGCCGGAGCCGCTGTCCGAGCCGTTCTGTGAGCCGTCACCGGAGCCGGCCGGGGTGACGCCGATCACGATCGCGTCGACGTCGAGGGAGGCGGGTGCTGCGCTGTCCAGGCTGATGCTCGTCACGTAGCACGATGTTAGTCCTCCCGGTGACCGGTTTCGCCCTTTTGGATCAAGCCTTACCCCCGGGCGACCTCCTGTGACCTCGGGACGGGCGGGGTCCGGACCATCTTGCATGGAACTAATGATGCTAATATCATTAGCATCATGTTGCTGATCCTGGCCGACGACGACGCGCGCCCGCTGCACGAGCAGGTGGCGGCGGCCGTCCGGCGCGCGATCGCCGCCGGGGAGTGCGCCCCGGGCGAGCGCGTGCCGCCCGCCCGCGAGCTGGCGGCGGCGCTGGGCGTCAACGCCAACACCGTGCTGCGCGCCCTGCGCGAGCTGCGCGAGGAGGGCCTGCTGGACTTCCGCCGCGGGCGCGGCATCCGCGTCGCGGCCCGCCCGGAGCAAGGGGAGCTGATGGAGCGCGTACGGGAGTTGGTCACCGCGGCCGAGCGGATGGGAGTCACCCGCGCCGAGCTGGCCACCATGATCGAAGGAGTGTGAGCATGGCCGCGCGACGGTCCTTGTACATGACCGCCGGAATCGCCGCCCTGGCGGGTTCGGCCCTGATCCCGGTCGCGCCGCTGGCGCTGCGGGACCGGCTGCCCGATCCGCTCGCCACCCACTGGGACGGTTCCGGCGTCCCCGACGGGCACTCGTCGTTCACCGCCTGGACGCTGATGTGCGCGGTGACCTGGCTGGTCTTCTGCGCGTCGGCGGTGGCGGTCGGACTCTCCGGCTGGGGGCGCCGGAAGGTGCGCGGCTTCACCGGCGCGACGCTGGGGGCCGGTGCCGGGCTGACCGCGGGCATGATCGCCACGACCGTGCGCGCCAACCTCGACCGCCCTTCGTACCGCGAGGCCGGGGAGCTGGGCGGCGGGCCGGTCGCGCTGGTCCTCCTGGGCGCCGTGGTGATCGCGCTGGTCGGCTGGATGCTGGGCGCCACCGGCCCCGATCGGCCGGACGCGCCGCCGCCCGGCGAGGAGCCGCGGTTGCGGACGCGGTTGGGCCGCGGGCAGCGCCCGGTCTGGGTCGGGTACGTGCGCAGCCGCTGGGTGTTCCTGCTCGGCGGGGCGCTCGCGGTGGCGGGCGTGCTGGGCGCGCTGCTGGCCCTGGTCCTCCCCGAGCCGCTCACGCCGGGCATGCCGCTGGCCGGGCCGCTGCTCGCGCTGGCCGTCGCCGGGCTGGCCGGGCTCACGCTCTCCTCGGCGCGGGTGACCGTGGACGGCCGCGGCCTCGCCGTCGCCTTCGGTCCGATCGGCCGACCGGTCCGGCGGATCCCGCTGGAGACCGTCTCCAGCGCCTGGGTGGAGGAGCGCCGTCCGGTCGAGGTCGGCGGGTGGGGCTACCGCCTCAGCGGGAAGGGGACCACGGTGATGCTGCGCAAGGGCGAGTGCCTGGTCGTCCAGCACGGCCCCGGGGACGCTCGGTTCGCGGTCAGCGTGGACGACGCCGAGCGCGGCGCCGCGCTGCTCAACGCGCTGCGCGAGTAGCGAGCGGCCCGGCCCGCGCCGCCGCTGCGGGCGGCGCGGGGGTGGCGGAATCAAGATCTTGGGGCGCGTCCGGCCAGGCCGGGCGCGCCTTCGCCCTGTCCCGGGGTGGCGTTATTCCGGGCCTATTCCGTAATTCAGACCGTTTTAGTAGGTTAACGGTGTGACCAGGAAAGACGCCGTGACCGCGCAAGGCGCGGCCGCCGCCGCGCTCACGCTGGGCGACGCCCGGCGGCTGCGCGCCGACCGCGCCCGCCAGGTGGCCGACGTGCTGCGCCGCCAGGTGCTGTACGGGGAGTTCCGCACCGGGCCCCTCCCCTCCGAGGCCGACCTCACCCGCGAGTTCGCCACCTCCCGCAACACCGTCCGCGAGGCCCTCGACCTGCTGCGCGCCGAGGGCCTGATCGAGCGCTGTCCCGGCGTCGGCACCGTCGCCGTCTCCGAGAAGTACCCGCACGGCCTGGAGCGGCTCCTCGGCCTGGCCGAGACGCTGCGCGAGCACGGCGAGGTCACCAACGAGGTCCGCACCACCGGGCTGATCGCGCCGCCCCGCGAGATCTCCGACCGGCTCGGCACCCCGCCCGGCGAGCCGGTGGTCTACATCGAGCGGCTGCGCCGCCTCAACGGGCTGCCGCTCTCCCTGGACCTCACCTACGTCGTCCGCGACCTCGGCGAGCCGCTGCTGGCCGAGGACCTCGCGCACAACGACATCTTCGTCCTGCTCGAACGGATCTCCGGCCGTCCGCTGGGCCTGGGCGAGCTCACGGTCGAGGCGGTCAACGCCGACCCGCACTCGGCCGCCACCCTTGAGGCCCCGCGCGGCGCCGCGCTGCTCATGGTCGAGCGCCTCACCCACCTGTCCGACGGCCGCCCGGTCGACCTGGAGTTCATCCGGTTCCGCGGCGACCGCATCACGATGAGCGGCACCCTGCGCCGCCCCCGCGTCTGGAGCTAGCCCCATGTCCCTGGTCGAGTACCGGGCCGACGTCCCCGTGACGGTGGACGAGGCCCTCTGCATCGACGGCTGCACCCTGTGCATCGACGTCTGCCCTCTGGACGCGCTGGCCGTCCACCCCGAGACCGGCAAGGCGTACATGCACGTCGACGAGTGCTGGTACTGCGGCCCCTGCGCGGACCGCTGCCCGACCGGCGCCGTCACCGTCAACATGCCGTACCTGATCCGATGAGAGGGCCGAACCCGATGAGAGGACCGGCGCGACTCCGGTGGGCGGCCGCCGCCGCCGTGCTCCCCGTGCTGGCCGGGTGCACCGTGGCGGGCAACGCCGCGGGCGGCGGCGGCGACGCGGTCCGCGTCGTGATCGGCTACCAGTCCAAGACCATCAACACCGTCACCGCGGGCACGCTGCTGCGCACCCTCGGCCTGTTCGAGAAGCGCCTGGCCGCGCTGGGCAAGGCGGAGGACCGCACGTACACGGTCGTCTGGCAGGACTACGACACGGGCGCGCCGATCACCGCCCAGATGCTGGCCGGGAAGATCGACATCGGTTCGATGGGCGACTACCCGCTGCTGATCAACGGCTCCCGGGCGCAGGCGCAGGGCGGCGACGCCCTCACCGAGATGGTCGCCACGACCGGCTACAACCTGCGCGGCTCGCTGAACGGCGTGGTCGTCGCCAACGGCTCGAAGGCCCGCACGCTGCGCGACCTCAAGGGCGAGTCGGTCTCGGCGAGCGTCGGCTCCGCCGGGCACGGCACGCTCGTCCAGGCCCTGCAGAGGTACGGCCTCGACCCGGCCAAGGACGTCAAGGTCGAGAACCAGCAGCCCACGGTCGGGACCTCGGCGCTCCAGTCCGGCGGCGTCGCGGGCCTGGCGCAGTTCGTCGCCTGGCCCGGCCTGCTGGTGAACCGGGGCCAGGCGCGGCTCCTGTACGACGGCGGCGACCTGAACGTGCCGACCTTCCACGGCACCGTGGTCCGCAAGACCTACGCCAAGCAGAGCCCGGCCGTGCTGCGGGAGTTCCTGAAGGCGCAGATCGAGGCGACGGCCTACCTGCACAAGGAGCCGATGAAGGCGGCCGAGTCGGTCGCCTCGACGACCGGGCTGCCCGCCGAGACGGTCTACCTCTACAACGGCGCGGGCGGCGTCGCGACGTTCGACACGACGATCAAGAAGCCGCTGCGCGACGCGCACGCGCAGGACGTCCCGTTCCTGAAGTCGATCGGGGTGCTCCAGCAGCCGCTGGACCTGTCCACGTTCGTGAACGAGAGCTACCTGCGCGAGGCCTACGGCGCCGGATACGACCGCGACGCCGCGTCCACCGCCAATCCGGCGGCCATCAAGGGCGAGGACCGGGTCTGCAGGCGGCAGGTGGACGACGCCGCGACCGCGGGGGAGGTGTGGGTGTCGGGCGAGGCGGCGACCCGTCCGGTGGCCGACCCGGTGTGCCTGCTGCGCAACGTGCGGGCCGTCCAGGCGGAGGGCAAGACCGTCCGGGCCGTGTACGCGCCCGACGCCGTGACCGGCACCCGGTGGTTCGCCGACAAGGAGATCTGGGTCGAGGACCCCTCCGCCAAGGCCGAGCAGCGGTTCAAGCCCTTCGCCACCCAGGAGGGCGCCGACAAGTACATCGCCGCCCACTCCGGGGCCAAGGTCGTCCCTTATGCGGACGCGGTGCGGCGCTCATGACGGTCACGCTGGAGGAGCCCAGGACGGGCGGGCCCGTCGTTGGGGGCGCCGGGGGCCGGCGGGTGCCGAGCTGGGCGGTGCGGGCGGCGTCCCTGGCGGGCGCGCTGACGGCCTGGCACCTGCTGACCGCGGGCGACGTGCGGCTGTGGGTGCGCTTCGACCGCTTCCCGGGGCCGCTGGAAGTGGCCCGGGAGTTCGGCCGCCAGGCGCAGAACGGCCAGTTCTACGCCGACATCGCCCAGAGCCTGGTGCGGATCCTGTCCGGGTTCGGGCTGGCGGCGGTGTTCGGCGTGGCGCTGGGCATCGCGATCGCCCGTTCCCGTTGGGCCGGGGATCTGCTGCAACCGCTGATCGAGGTGGTCCGCCCGATCCCGGCGATCGCGCTGGTGCCGGTGGCGATCCTGCTGTTCCCGCAGAACGAGCAGGGCATCGTCTTCATCACCTTCGTCGCGGCGTTCTTCCCGATCCTGGTCAGCACCCGGCACGCGGTCCGCGCCCTGCCGACCGTGTGGGAGGAGGCGGTGCGGACGCTGGGCGGCGGCCGGGTCCGCGTCATCACCCAGGTGGTGCTGCCCGGGGTGCTGCCCGGCGTGTTCGGCGGGCTGTCGGTCGGCATGGGCGTCTCCTGGATCTGCGTGATCTCCGCCGAGATGATCTCCGGGGACTTCGGCGTCGGCTACCGCACCTGGCAGGCGTACACGATCGTCGACTACCCCGGGGTGCTGGTCGGGATGATCACCATCGGGCTGCTGGGGTGGCTGACCTCGGGCGCGGTCGAGGTGGCCGGGCGCCGCGCCACCCACTGGCTGCCCGGGGCCCGGCGGCGCCGCCCGTTCCGCTCGACCGAGAGGAGGCGCCGGTGACCGGGCTGTCGCTGCGCGCGGAGGACGTGACGCTCGGCTACGGCGGCCCGGCCGCCGTGGTCACCGGGCTCGACCTGGAGGTGCGCGCCGGAGAGGTGCTGGTGGTCGTGGGCCCGTCCGGATGCGGCAAGTCGACGCTGCTGCGCGCGTTCGCCGGGCTGCTGCCCGTGCGGGCGGGCCGGGTGCTGGCGGACGGCGAGCCCATCACCGGCCCGTCCCGAGACCGGGCGCTGGTCTTCCAGGACGACGCGCTGCTGCCCTGGCGGAACGCGCGCCGCAACGTGGAACTCCCCCTGGCGATGAGGGGCGTCCCACGCGGGCGCCGCCGCGACCAGGCGGCGCAGTGGCTCGGCAGGGTCGGTCTGGACGACGCGGGGGACCGCCTGCCGCGCGAGCTGTCGGGAGGCATGCGGCAGCGCGTCCAGCTCGCCCGCACGCTCGCGGGGGCGCCCAGGGCCGTCCTCATGGACGAGCCGTTCGGCGCCCTGGACGCCCAGACCCGCGCCGGAATGCAGCGCCTGCTCGTGGAGGTGCTCTCCGACGCCCCCGCCACCGTCGTCTTCGTCACCCACGACGTGGACGAGGCGCTCCTCCTCGGCGACCGGGTGGTCGTGCTCGGCCCCGCCGGGATCGCCGCCGAGGTCACCGTGCCGAACCCGCGCGCCCCGCGGGAGGCGGGCGCCGGGGTCGGGGCCGGCTCCGGCGACGGCGTCGAGGTGGAGGAACTGCGCGACCGCATCCTCGTGGCGCTCGGCGCCCGCGGTGAAGCGAAGGAGACCGTGTGATGGACATCCCCTCCGTGACCGAACGGCGGGAGCTGGAGTGCGACGTGCTGGTCGTCGGCGGCGGCACCGCCGGGACCATGGCCGCGATCACCGCCGCCGAGCACGGCGCGTCGGTGCTGCTGCTGGAGAAGGCGCACGTGCGGCACTCCGGCGCGCTGGCCATGGGCATGGACGGCGTCAACAACGCGGTCATCCCCGGCAAGGCCACGCCCGAGGACTACGTCGCCGAGATCACCCGCGCCAACGACGGCATCGTCAACCAGGTGACCGTCCACCAGACCGCCACCCGCGGCTTCGCCATGGTCAAGCGGCTGGAGCGGTACGGGGTGAAGTTCGAGAAGGACGAGCACGGCGAGTACGCGGTGCGGCGCGTCCACCGGTCGGGGTCGTACGTGCTGCCGATGCCGGAGGGCAAGGACGTCAAGAAGGTCCTGTACCGGGTGCTGCGGCGGCGGTCGATCCGGGAGAAGGTGCGGATCGAGAACCGCGTGATGCCCGTGCGCGTCCTCACCTCCGGGGGCCGGGCGGTGGGCGCGGTCGGGTTCGACACCCGCAGCGGCGAGTTCGTGACGGTGTCGGCGGGCGCGGTGATCCTGGCGACCGGGGCGTGCGGGCGGCTGGGCCTGCCCGCGAGCGGCTACCTGTACGGCACCTACGAGAACCCCACCAACGCCGGCGACGGCTACGCGATGGCCTACCACGCGGGCGCCGAGCTGAGCGGCATCGAGTGCTTCCAGATCAACCCGCTGATCAAGGACTACAACGGCCCCGCGTGCGCCTACGTCGCCAATCCGTTCGGGGGCTACCAGGTGAACGCGGGCGGCGAGCGGTTCGTGGACTGCGACTACTGGTCCGGGCAGATGATGGCCGAGGTGAAGCGGGAGATCGACTCCGCGCGCGGCCCCATCTACCTCAAGCTCAGCCACCTGCCCGACGAGACCCTCACCGCCCTCGAGGGGATCCTGCACACCACCGAGCGGCCCACCCGCGGCACCTTCCACTCCGGGCGCGGCCACGACTACCGCACCCACGACGTGGAGATGCACATCTCCGAGGTCGGGCTGTGCGGCGGCCACTCGGCGTCGGGCGTGTGGGTGGACGAGAACGCCCGCACCACCGTCCCCGGCCTGTACGCGGCGGGCGACCTGGCCTGCGTCCCGCACAACTACATGATCGGCGCGTTCGTGTTCGGCGACCTGGCGGGCGCGCACGCGTCCGCGAACCTCGGGCCCGGCCGCGGCGCGGGGAACGCGGGCGACGCGGGGGGCGCGGGGGCGCTGCCCGAGGACCAGATCCGCGCCGCGCACGAGCTGATCTACCGTCCGCTGCGCCACCCGGGCGGGCCGCCGCAGCCGCAGGTGGAGTACAAGCTGCGCCGGTTCGTGAACGACTACGTCGCGCCGCCGAAGACGGCGGCCAAGCTCGGCATCGCGGTCGAGACGTTCACCCGGATGGCGGGGGAGATCGCCGGGATGGGCGCGCGGACGCCGCACGAGCTGATGCGCTGCGCGGAGGTCACCTTCATCCGGGACTGCGCGGAGATGGCCGCGCGGGCGTCGCTGGCCCGGACCGAGAGCCGCTGGGGCCTCTACCACGACCGGGCCGACCTGCCCGAACGCGACGACGCCGAGTGGTTCTTCCACCTCAACCTGCGCCGCCGCGACGACGGCGCGATGGAGTTCGTGAAGCGGCCGGTGGCGCCCTACCTGGTGCCGGTGCCGGAGTTCACCGTGCCCGAGCCGGTCCCGGAGCCGGTCGTGCTGGCCACGGCGCCCGAGCCCGCCGCCGCCGTCGCTACCGCCGTCGCGTCCACGGGCCAAGGCGGACGGCCGCGGCCCCGTCCGGTCGGCCGCCCGCCGCGCATCCTGGAGCTGCTGGAACTGGCGGAGACGGGCCCCGACCTGGCCGCGATCCGGCCGTACCTGGACGATTCCGACCCCAAGGTGCGGCGGGCGGCGGTGGCGACGCTGACCGAGGTCGTCCCGGCCGGGGTCGGCGGTGCCCTGGCGGGCGCGCTGGCCGACGGGCACGGCTCGGTGCGGCACGCGGCCGCCACCGCGCTGCGCGAGCTGGTCGAGGTCCTGCCCGCCACCCCGGAGCTCCGGGAGGAGCTGCTGCCGGCTCTGGACAGCCCGGACGCCCAGGTCCGGGCGGCCGTGCTGGACGTCCTGCGCGCCCTGCGGCTCGGCGCGTCCGCGCTGTACGCCGCCGCGCTGGACGACGGCGACCACCGGGTGCGGCTGCAGGCGGTGCGCGGCCTGGTCGCGCACGACGCGGCGGCCGAGGTGGCGCGCGCCGCCGCCGACGCCTCCCGCGAGGTGCGGGTCGCCGCCGCGCACGGCCTGGGCACGATCGGGGACCCGGACTCGGCCGGTCCGCTGGGCGGGCTCGTCGAGGACGCCGACCCGCTGGTCCGGGCGGCGGCGCTGGAGGCGCTCGCGGGCGTCGGCTGCCCGCCCCCGCTGGACGGCGTCGCCGTGGCCGCCCTCGCCGACCCGGCCTGGCAGGTGCGCACCGGCGCCGCGCGGGGCCTGGCGGCGGCCGCCGGGGACGCCGCCGCCGGGCCGCTGATCAAGGCGCTGGACGATCCGCACCTCGACGTCCGCAAGGCCGCGGTGATCGCCCTGGCGGGACGGGCCGGGACGCCCGAGGTCGCCGTGGCGCTCGGCCGGGCCTGCGAGGACTCCGACGCCGACGTCCGCGCCTACGCCCGCCGCGCCCTCGCCGACACCGCCGCCGACACCGCCGCCACCGCGGCCGGGTCGGGCGGCTAGGCGGCGGCGAGGACGACCAGCGCGGCGGTCGCGGCCAGCTCGACCAGCGCTCCGAACACGTCGCCGGTGACCCCGCCCAGGCGGCGGACGGCATGGCGGAGCATCAGCAGCGCCGCGCCGAGGCCCGCCACCACCGCCAGGGCGGCGTACAGCGCGCCCTCCGCACCACCGGCCGCCGCGCCCGCCAGCGCGGCGGCCACCAGGACGGCGCCCGTCACGGCGACGGCGGCGCGGGTCGCGACCGTGCCCGCCACCAGCGCGCCCAGGCCGCCCGGACGCGCCGAGGGGACGCCGGTCCGGCACGCCCACGGCAGCGCCAGCCGGCCGGTCACCGCGGCGATCACGACACCGGTCGCCGCGTCCGGTGCGGTGGCCAGGCAGCCGGCCTGGACCAGGAGCGTGAGCAGCAGGGTGACGACGCCGAACGGCCCGATGTCGGACCGCTTCATGATCGCCAGGGCGTCCTCGGGGGGCCGCCCGCTGCCCAGCCCGTCGGCCAGGTCGGCCAGGCCGTCCAGATGCAGCGCCCGGGTGAGGACGGCCGCCGCCGCCACCGCCAGCGCGGCCCGCGGCAGGGCGGCCAGCCCCGCCAGGTCGCCCAGCAGCAGCACGGCCGCCGCGCCGCCGCCGACGACGAGCCCGGTCAGCGGGGCCAGCAGCATCGCGCGCCGCGCCGTGTCCCGGTCGGCCCGGTCCGCCCGCAGCGGGACGATCGTCAGCAGCGTGACGGCCAGCCGCAGCCCGTTCACGGCAGCTCCACGACGCGCCCGGCCACCACCAGGGCGGCCTCCTCCGACTCGGCCGCCAGCCGCTGGTTGAGCCGCCCGAGCAGGTCGCGGAACGCCCGGCCGGACGCCGTCGCGGGGACCAGCGACAGGCCGACCTCGTCGCTCACCGCCACCACCCGCGCCGCCGTGCCGCGCCACGCGGCGACGAGGCCGTCCAGGCGCGGGGCGACGGCGGCGGGGTCGTCCCACGCGCCGGCCTCGTCGACGACCGCGGTGAGCCAGGTGCCGAGACCGTCCACGAGGATCGCCTCGGCTGGGTCGGCCGCCGCCTCCAGGGCTTCGGCCAGCGCGACCGTCTCGACCGTCCGCCACCAGGACGGGCGGCGCCGCCGGTGCGCCTCCACGCGCGCGGACCATTCGGCGTCGCCGTCGCGCGGGGCGCTCGTCGCCAGGTACGTGACGTTCGGGTGCGCGAGCAGGCGCAGTTCGGCCTCGGCCGACTTGCCGGAACGCGAGCCGCCCAGCAGCAGTGTGCGGTGCGGGCCGTCCAGGGGGCGGAGCCAGTGGCCCAGGCGCCGTTCCAACTCCTCCTCTGAACGCACCCGGTGGTCCACGTGGACCGCCCTCACCTCGGTATGGGCCGTGACGGCCCCCGTCCGGCGCAACCAGCCCAGATGCCCGGGAGAGCCGATGAGGTCGAGCAGGACGGCGTCGTACCGCGCCCCGGCGGGCGGCTCGGGGCACGCGCCCGGTCCCGCGGCCACGAGCACCCGCTCACCGCCCGGCCCGCGCACCTCGAAACCGCCGGGGAGTTCGTCCCGCGCGCACTCCTCCAGCGGCATCCCTCCGATGAGGGCGCGCAGCGGCTCGTGCATGACCCCTGCGGCGCGCAACCGGCCGCACGAGGCGCACCGGCATCCCTCGGCGGGCCACCCCTGCGCGCCCGCGAACCCCCGCACCTCGACGCGCGCGTCCCGTGATCCGATATCCATGGCGTTCGAAACAATAGGCATCGCCAGGAACAATGGTGCAGCCGACGTCCACACAGCAGGTCCACACAGCAGGGAGGCACGGTGGGCAACCCCCCGAACGCGCCGTGGCCGCAGATGCCCGGCCAGCCTGGCCCGCCAGGCCAACCCGGTCCACCCGGCCCGCCCGGTCCGCCGGGCGGTGCCTGGGGCATGCCCCCCCGGGCCTCCGCCGGGCCCGCCGCCGCGCAAGGGCGGCGCCGGGCTGGTCATCGCGCTGCTGGCCGCGGGCCTGGCCGTCGCCGTGGTCGCGGTCGTCGGGGCCGTCCTGCTCACCCGCGACGGCGAGGCCGAGGGCGGGGACGATCCGCCGCGGCAGCGGCTGCTGGTCGGGCAGATCGCCGGTGGCGCCGAGGCCAGGCCCGGCGAGGACGGCAGCCTCACCATGGTCCGGCCCGGCGTCACAAGCCCCGTCGTGGAGATCTACGCCGACTTCGCCTGCCCGCACTGCGGCACCTTCGACCGCATGGTCGACCCGATGCTCAAGCGGCTGGCGGTGGACGGCAAGGCCAAGGTGATCTACCGGCCCATGGTCATCTTCAGCAAGGGCATGGAGCCGATGCACGGCAACTCGCTGCGCGCCGCGTCCGCGATGCGCTGCCTGGGCGACGGCGCCCGCTGGCTCGCCTACCAGGACGCGCTGTACGCCCACCAGCCCGGCAGCCAGTACACCAGGGGCTACGAGCTCGCCGACCTGGTGTCGTACGCGGCGCCGCTGGGCGTCGGCGACGCCGCCTTCCGCGAGTGCGTGAACGAGCAGCGGTACGCCTCGTCCGTGCTGGCCACCAGCGGCCGATACACCTCCGAGGGGGTCGGCGGGACCCCCACCGTCCGGGTGGACGGCCGCGCGCTCCCCACCAGCGCGCTGGGCAGCGCGGAGGAGATCCGCCGTGCGATCGAGAACGGCGGCTGAGAATGCCCGGACCGAGGCGCTAGTCTCGCCGCGATCGTGTCGGCGGGGAACAGGGAGGACATGACGGTATGGCGTGGAGCTGGCGTTTGGAGAAGGCCGACGGGCGGCCGGCCGGCGTGGCGGAGGAGACCTTCACCACGCAGGCCGACGCCGAGTCCTGGCTGGGGGAGAACTGGCGCGGGCTCCGCGAGGAGGGGGCCGACCAGGTCACCCTCCTGGACGGCGAGTCGCCCGTCTACGGCCCGATGAGCCTGCACGAACCCGAGTGAACGGGACCGCCCGCCCGGCGGGGAGCCGGGCGGGCGGGTCCGTGGCACGGACGTTCAGGAGGAACCGGGCCCGTTCAGGGGCGCCGGGACGGGCTGGCGGTCTTGCCCGGGTCGCGGATGACCACCGGGCCGAGGATGTCGTCGATGCGCTTCAGCACGCCCTCGTCGAGCTCGACCCCCGCCGCCTTGACGTTGTCGCGCACCTGGTCGGGACGCGAGGCGCCCACGATCGCCGACGACACGTTCGGGTTCTGCAGCACCCAGGCCACCGCCAGCTGGGCCATGCTCAGCCCGAGGTCGGCGGCGACCGGCTTGAGCTCCTGCACGCGGGCCAGCAGGTCGTCGCCCAGGTAGCGCTTGATCGTGTCGGCGCCGCCCTTGTCGTCGGTGGCGCGCGACCCCTCCGGCAGCGGCTGCCCCGGCAGGTACTTGCCGGTCAGGACGCCCTGCGCGATCGGCGACCAGACGATCTGCCCGACGCCCTCCCGCTCGCTCAGCGGGACGATCTCCGGCTCGATGACCCGCCACAGCATCGAGTACTGCGGCTGGTTGGAGATGATCCGGTCGAACCCCATCTCGTCGGCGATCTTCAGCGCGCGCTCGATCTCCTCGGCCCGCCACTCCGAGACGCCGACGTACAGCACCTTGCCCTGCCGCACCAGGTCGTCGAACGCCTTGAGGGTCTCCTCCAGCGGCGTCTCGTAGTCGAACCGGTGCGCCTGGTACAGGTCCACGTAGTCGGTGCGCAGCCGGCGCAGCGACCCGTGGATCGACTCGAAGACGTGCTTGCGCGACAGGCCCCGGTCGTTGGCGCCGGGCCCGGTCGGCCAGTAGACCTTGGTGAAGATCTCCAGGCCCTCGCGGCGCTGCCCCTCCAGCGCCCGGCCGAGGACGTCCTCGGCGCGCGTGCCGGCGTAGACGTCGGCGGTGTCGAACGTGGTGATCCCCTCGTCGAGGGCCGCCTTCACGCACTCGCGCGCGGCGTCCTCCTCGACCTGGGAGCCGTGGGTGAGCCAGTTTCCGTACGAGATTTCGCTGACCTTGAGACCGCTGCGGCCGAGATTCCTGAACTCCATGGGACCGACCCTAGCCCCGAAAAGATCGGCCCAGCCTGGCCCTGCCGGACCCGGTCGGGTCAGCCCTTGCCCACGGCCTCCTTCTCGCCGATCTTGACCTGGGGGGAGGGGACCCGCAGCCGGCGGATCTGCATGGCGCGCATCGCCGCGTACAGCCCGGCGCCCTTCTGGTCCTCGCCGGGGTGGCGCTCGGCGGCCAGCCTCTTGACGCCGCGGCTGATCAGCAGGCCCTCGATGAACACCACGGCCAGCAGCAGCGGCGGCGCGAACAGCACCGCCAGCTTGGCCGCGGCGATGGGCAGCAGGCTGAGGGCCACGATGCCGAACATCGCGTACATCAGGTAGGAGCCGACGGTGCGGCGCGCGTCGACGTAGTCGCGGGCCATCTTGCGCACGGGGCCCTTGTCGCGCTTGAGGAGGTACTTCTCCTCGCCCCTGGCCATGCCCTCGCGGGCCTTGGTGCGCTCGGCGGCCTGCCGCTCGCGCACCTTCTTGTAGGCGTCCTTGCGGTTGGCCGGGGCGGTGATCGGCTGCCGGCGGCGCTTTTCGGCCTCGCTGCGTTTGGGCGTGGGGCGCCCCTTTCCTCCCGGCTTTGCTACCTGAGGAGGATTCTCGGGGGCTTCCTGGGTACGACGTCGGAACACGAGGATCAGACTACCGGCTGCGAACATCGTGGCTGCCTCGCGCGTTAACGCGTAGGGTGATAAGAACCCCAGCAGTGGTCATTGAGCCCAGTTTGTGACTGAGCAGAGCACACGAAGGGACCGGCGCCGCGCGATGAGCGTGATGAAGCGAATGTCGATGATCTTCAAGTCCAAGGCGAACAAGGCCCTGGACCGTATGGAGGATCCCCGCGAGACCCTGGACTATTCCTACCAGCGCCAGCTGGAGATGCTGCAGAAGGTCCGTCGGGGTGTCGCCGACGTCGCCACCTCGCGCAAGCGTCTCGAGCTGCAGATCAACCAGCTGGAGCAGCAGCAGAACAAGCTGACCGACCAGGGCAAGAAGGCGTTGCAGGTGGGCCGGGAGGACCTCGCCCGGGAGGCGCTGACCCGCCGCTCCGGACTGGACTCCCAGCTCGGCGACCTGCGCGCCCAGTACCAGCAGTTGCAGGGCGAGGAGGAGAAGCTGACGCTGGCCTCGCAGCGGCTGCAGGCCAAGGTCGACTCCTTCCGCACGCGCAAGGAGACCATCAAGGCCACCTACACGGCCGCCGAGGCGCAGACGAAGATCAACGAGGCGTTCACCGGCATCTCCGAGGAGATGGGCGATGTGGGCCTGGCGATCCAGCGCGCCGAGGAGAAGACCGAGAACATGAAGGCGCGCGCCGGCGCCATCGACGACCTGCTGGCCTCGGGCGCGCTGGAGGACTTCTCCGGTCCCAAGGACGACATCCAGGCCGAGCTCGACCGGATGGGCTCCGGCCCCGGCGTCGACCTCGAACTGGAGCGGTTGAAGGCCGAGCTGGGCCAGGGCCCCGCTCCCAAGGAGCTGAACCAGGGCACCCCGGCCGCGCGGGAGCAGGGCGTCGACGCCCCGCAGCAGCAGCAGTCCCAGTGGCCGCAGCAGCCCGGCGGTGGACAATGATCGTCCGGATCATGGGGGAGGGGCAGCTGGAGATCGCGCCCGACGACCTGTCCGCGCTGAACACCCTGGACGACGAGCTCGAGGCCGCGATCGAGTCGGGCGACGAGGCGACCTTCCGCACCGCGCTCCACGGCCTGCTCGACAACGTGCGCAAGGTCGGCAGGACCCTGCCCGAGGACAGCCTGGAGCCGTCCGAGCTGATCCTCCCCCCGGCCGACGCCGCCATGGACGAGGTCCGCAAGATGCTGGGCGACGAGGGCCTCATCCCGGATTAAAGTAAGAGAACCCCCCATAACCAACCCCCAATGAACGTACGCGGAGCTTCCCCCTGACCGGCCCCCAGCGGAGCGCCGGCGGAGCGGAGGAACGGGCGTTCCGGGGGCGTGGGGGGTCGTCCCCCACGATGAGAGGGGGACTCGGTGGCTCGGACTCGGTACGCCCCCGATCGGGGGCTGACGTCGCGGATGCTCGTGACGATGTTCCTGCTCGGGCTGGTCTATGTCGTCTTCGTGACGGCCTTCTTCGTGATCGCCCCCCGCTGGGGTCTGGTGGCGCTGGTGGCCGCGGTGGCGTTCCTGCTGGCGCAGTACTTCTTCTCCGACCGGATGGCGCTGTTCGCGATGCGCGGCCGGGTGGTCTCGCCGGAGGAGGCGCCCGAGCTGCACGGGGTGGTCGACCGGATCTGCGCGATGTCGGACGCGCCGAAGCCGCGGGTGGCGATCGCGGACACCGACGTGCCGAACGCGTTCGCCACCGGGCGGAACCAGCGGCGGGCGGTGGTCTGCGTCACCACGGGCCTGCTGCGCCGGCTGGACCCGGTGGAGCTGGAGGGCGTGCTGGCGCACGAGATGGCGCACGTGGCGCATCGCGATGTGGCGGTGATGACGATCGCCTCGTTCCTGGGCGTGTGCGCCGGCCTGATCACCCGGTTCGGCCTGGAGTGGGGGCTGTGGGGCGGCTTCCGGCAGCGGAACGGGGACCAGAACACGGGGCTGGTGCTGCTGGCGGTGGTCGCCGTCAGCGCGCTGGCGTACGCGGTGAGCTTCCTGCTGACGCGGGCGCTGTCGCGGTACCGGGAGCTGTCGGCGGACCGGGCGGCGGCGCTGCTGACGGGGCGGCCGTCGGCGCTGGCCGGGGCGCTGACCAAGATCTCGGGGGAGATGGCGCGGATCCCCAGCCGGGATCTGCGGGCGGCCGAGCCGTTCAACGCGTTCTTCTTCGCGCCCGCGTTCACCAAGGGGTTCAGCGTGTCCGCGCTGTTCTCCACGCACCCGTCGCTGGAGCGCAGGCTGACGCAGCTGCAGTCGATCTCCGCCCAGCTGAGCAAGGGGGCGTGATGGGGTTCCTGGACGCGCTGCTGGGGCGTTCCAAGCCCGTCAAGCCCGATCTCGACCGGCTGTTCGCGCTGCCGACGGCGGCGGTGACGCTGGAGGCGGCGACGGCGTTCACGCCGACGGGCCTGGGCTCGGTGTGCTTCCGGGCGGCGGAGGGCGGCGCGTTCGCCCGGCTGCAGCGCGACGTCCAGGAGCTCCTGGACGCCGACGAGGGGCCCCGGGTCGAGCTGAGCAACGACTCCTACGGCTACACCTGGCTGCTGGCCCGGCATTCCCCGGACGAGCTCCCCGCGCTGGTCACGGATCTGCACGCGGTGAACGCGTCCCTGGAGTCGGCCGGGTTCGGGCCGCATCTGCTGTGCTCGCTGGCCGGTTTCCGGGGGCCGGACGGGCGCGGGCTGGCGCTGGTCTACCTCTACAAGCGCGGGACGTTCTACCCGTTCGCACCGCTGCCCGGGGGCGTGGAGCGGCGGGACAACGCGCTCGAGCTGCAGGTGCGGGGCGCGGTCGGGGCGGATCTGCCGTTCGAGGAGGATCTGGGCCGCTGGTTCCCGGTGTGGGGCGCCCCGGGGTTGTGACCCGTTTCGGGGTGGTCTCGTCGGGCAGACGGCCTGGAGTACGAGCCCTGAGGTCCGGACGAGAAGGGGGAGCGTCATGACCGACGGCGTGTACGGTCCGGAAGACTACGGGTCCGATCCTTTCGAGGATTACCTGGCCCGCTTCTTCGGTCCTGGAGTGCCCCGGCGGCCGGTGCACCGGATCGACATCGGACGGCTGATGAACGAGGAGGCCCGGGAGGCGGTCCGGGAGGCCGCGGTGAAGGCGGCCGAGTGGGGCAGCCGCGATCTGGACACCGACCACTTCCTCTGGGCCCTGGCGCGGCAGGACAGCACGCGGCGGCTGCTGGAGCGGGCCGGCGTGGACGCCGCCACGATCCTGCGGGACGTGGAGGCCGAGGTGTCGCGCGGTGAGGCGAAGGAGGCCCCGCCGGAGCTGACCCCGGCGGCCAAGCGGGCGCTGCTGGACGCCCACCAGATCTCGCGGGCGCTGGGCTCGACGTACATCGGCCCGGAGCATCTGCTGTTCGCGCTGCCGCTGAACCCCGACTCGCCGGCCGGGCAGATCATGGCGCGGGAGCGGCTCACGCCGGAGGCGCTGCGCGAGGCGGTCGGCGGCGGGACGCGGGGCGGCGGCGGGCGGCCGCCGACCGGCACCCCGACGCTGGACGAGTTCGGCCGCGACCTGACCGAGCTGGCCGCCGAGGGCCGGATGGACCCGGTGGTGGGCCGGGACGAGCAGATCGAGCAGACGGTCGAGGTGCTGTCCCGGCGCACCAAGAACAACCCGGTGCTGATCGGCGATCCGGGCGTCGGGAAGACCGCGATCGTGGAGGGCATCGCGCAGCGGGTGGTGGACGCCGACGTGCCGGAGACGCTGCTGGGCAAGCGGGTGGTGCAGCTGGACCTGGTCGGGGTGATCGCCGGGACCCGGTACCGGGGCGACTTCGAGGAGCGGCTGAAGAAGATCGTCGACGAGATCCGGGACCACTCCGAGCAGCTGGTGATCTTCATCGACGAGCTGCACACGATGGTGAGCGCCGGCGGCGGCGAGGGCGGCATGACCGCGGGCAACATGCTCAAGCCCGCGCTGGCCCGCGGCGAGCTGCACATCATCGGCGCCACCACGATCGACGAGTACCGCAAGAACGTGGAGAAGGACGCCGCGCTGGAGCGCCGGTTCCAGCCGATCCTGGTGCCGGAGCCGGCCGTGGACGACACCATCGAGATCCTGCGCGGCCTGCGCGACCGCTACGAGGCGCACCACCAGGTGCGGTTCACCGACGAGGCGCTGGTGGCGGCGGCCGAGCTGAGCGACCGGTACATCACCGACCGGTTCCTGCCGGACAAGGCGATCGACCTGGTCGACCAGGCGGGCGCCCGGGTCCGGCTGCGGGTGCGCACCCCGGCGGGGGAGGTGCGGCGGCTGGAGCAGCGGCTGGAGGAGCGCCGGCGGGAGAAGGAGCACGCGGTGATGGCGGAGGACTACGAGCGCGCCTCGTCCCTCCGCGACGACATCGCCGACCTGGAGCGGCGGGTCGGGGCGGCCCGCACCGGCGATCACAAGGCGGTGCCGGAGGTGACGCACGTCGACATCGCCGAGGTGGTGTCGCGGACGACCGGGGTCCCGGTGTCGCAGCTCACCGAGGAGGAGCGGGAGCGGCTGCTGCGCCTGGAGGAGCACCTGCACCAGCGGGTGGTGGGGCAGGACGAGGCGGTCTCGGCGGTGGCCGAGGCGGTGCGCCGGTCCCGTTCGGGGATGGCGCCGCCCGACCGCCCGATCGGCAGCTTCCTGTTCCTGGGCCCGACCGGGGTCGGCAAGACCGAGCTGGCGCGGGCGCTGGCGGAGGCGCTGTTCGGCTCCGCCGACCGGATGATCCGCTTCGACATGAGCGAGTTCCAGGAGCGGCACACCGTGAGCCGCCTGGTGGGGGCGCCGCCCGGGTACGTCGGGTACGAGGAGGCCGGCCAGCTCACCGACGCGGTGCGGCGCACGCCGTACGCGGTGCTGCTGCTGGACGAGATCGAGAAGGCGCACCAGGACGTGTTCAACGTGCTGCTGCAGCTGCTGGACGACGGCCGGCTGACCGACGCGCAGGGCCGCACCGTCGACTTCAAGAACACGCTCATCATCATGACCAGCAACCTGGGGTCGGAGCTGATCGTGGGGAGCGGCGGCCGGATCGGCTTCGGCGAGATGGGCGAGGGCGCGGCCGAGGCGTCGGTGCGGGACCGGGTGCTGCGGGTGCTGCGGGAGCGGCTGCGGCCGGAGTTCATCAACCGGATCGACGAGATCATCGTGTTCCGGCAGCTGGACGCCGACCAGCTCCGGCGGATCACCGATCTGCTGCTGGAGGAGACCCGCCGCCGGCTGCGGGCCCAGGGGGTGACGGTGGAGTTCGCGACCGCGGCGGTGGACTGGCTGGCCGAGCGGGGCTTCCAGCCCGAGTTCGGCGCGCGCCCGCTGAGCCGCACCATCCAGCGGGAGGTCGACAACAGGCTGTCCCGCCTGCTGCTGGACGGTTCGCTGCGCGGCGGCCAGCACGTGCGGGTGACGGCCGGGGACGACCGGCTGGAGTTCGAGACCGTCGATGACCGCGAGTGGGCGGGAGCCGCCCCGGCGCCTCCCGACTGAGTGTGGCACTCTCGGGGAACGCGCCGATCACCCCGGAGGAGTGTCATGCCCGCAGCGTCCTGGACCCACGACCGTCACGTCGACGCCGCCGAGGCGGAGATCGCCGCGTTCGCGGCGGCGCTGGAGGGGGCCCGCTGGGAGACGCCCGTGCCCACCACTCCGGACTGGTCGCTGGGCGATCTGGCCCGGCACGTGGGCGTGATCCACCGGTGGGCGGAGGCGCTGGTGCGGACCGGGGCGCAGGAGCGGCGTAGCCCCCGCGGGCTCGGCGTAGCCGTGCCGGAGGCCCCCGAGGAGCTGCCGTCGTGGCTGGTCGAGGGCGGGGAGCTGCTGGTCAAGACGCTGCGCGAGCACGATCCGGCCGAACCGGTGTGGGGCTGGGGCCCGGACCACCATGTGCGGTTCTGGTCGCGGCGGATGGTGCACGAGACGCTGGTGCACCGCTGTGACGCCGAGCTGGCCCTGGGCCGCGATCCGGTGATCGACGCCGCGGTCGCCGAGGACGGCGTCGCGGAGCTGCTGACGAACCTGCCCAGCGCCGCCGCCTTCGCGCCCAAGGTCGGCGAGCTGCGCGGGGAGGGCACCGCGCTGGCCTTCGTCGCGCCCGACGCGGGGGCGCGGTGGGTCGTCCGGCTCCGGCCGGACGGTTTCGACTGGACGAGCGAGGACGCGGGCGCCGCGGGCACCGGCGGCGGCGCCGGCACGGAGACCGGCGCCGCCGTCAGCGGCGATGCCGCGGACCTCTACCTGTTCCTGTGGGGCCGCCGCAAGCTCGGAGACCCCCGGCTGGAGTTCTCCGGGGACGAGGTCCTGCTCGTCCACTGGGTGGAGCACTCGGGGTTCTAGCCCGCCGGGGCCGGGCTGCGGCGGGCTAGGGGAGGGCCAGCATCTGGTCGAGGGCGGCGCGGGCGTGGCGCGCGGTCTCCGCGTCCACCTCGATGCGGTTGACGACCTCGCCCGCCGCCAGCGACTCCAGGGACCGGACCAGGTGGGGCAGGTCGATGCGGTTCATGGTCGAGCAGAAGCACACGGCCTTGTCCAGGAACATCACGTTCTTGTCCGGGTGCTCGTTCGCCAGCCGCCGCACCAGGTTCAGCTCGGTGCCGATCGCCCACGCCGAGCCGGACGGGGCCGCCTCGATGGTCTTGATGATGTACTCGGTCGACCCGATGAGGTCGGCGCCGAGGACGACCTCGTGCTTGCACTCGGGGTGCACCAGGACGTTCACCCCGGGCACGCGGGCGCGGACCTCGTCCACCGACTCCTTGGTGAAGCGGCCGTGGACCGAGCAGTGCCCGCGCCACAGGATCATCTTGGCGTCGCGCAGTTCCTTCTGGGTGAGCCCTCCGTTGGGGCGGTGCGGGTTGTAGACGACGCAGTCGTCCAGGGAGAGGCCCATCTCCAGCACGGCCGTGTTGCGGCCCAGGTGCTGGTCGGGCAGGAACAGCACCTTCTCTCCCTTGCTGTAGGCCCAGTCCAGCGCGCGCTTGGCGTTGGACGAGGTGCACACCGTGCCGCCGTGGCGGCCGACGAACGCCTTGATGTCGGCCGAGGAGTTCATGTAGGTGACCGGGACGACGTCGCCGGCGATCCCGGCGTCCTCGAGCGCCTCCCAGCACTCCTCCACCTGGTCGAAGGTGGCCATGTCGGCCATCGAGCAGCCGGCGGCCAGGTCGGGCAGCACCACCTGCTGGTGGGCGGCGGTGAGGATGTCGGCCGACTCGGCCATGAAGTGCACGCCGCAGAACACGACGTAGGGCGCCTCGGGGCGGGCCGCAGCCTGCTGGGCCAGCTTGAAGGAGTCGCCGGTCACGTCCGCGAACCGGATCACTTCGTCGCGCTGGTAGTGGTGGCCCAGCACGAACACCTGGTCGCCCAGCGCGGCCTTGGCCGCTCTGGCTCGTTCCACCAGGGCCGGATCCGAGGCCGGGGGCAGGTCGCCGGGGCAGTCCACGCCTCGCTCGCTGGCCGGATCGGCCCCCTCGCCCAGGAACAGCAGTGGAAGGTCACGCACAGGGGTGGTCACGGGAGTCTCCCTCCTGCGACGGGACTTATCGTCGCTTTGACGACTAATCATGGCATACCCATCGGGCGCCCCCTCCCGGCAGGGGTCGTCCAGACATGTCCGGAAGGGGTCCTTTTGGGGATCCCGGCGGGTGCGCGAAACTCCGGGCGATGGCCGGAATGACGACGGGGCGAGGTACGTTGGTGTACGGAAGAGGCGCACGGCGTCCTCGATGACATGCCAGATTTACGCCGCGAGACCCGGGAGCTGAACAGATGGCAGCCGAGACGACCACGCAGGAGACCACGCAGCAGGGCGTCGTCCTGACCGACGCCGCCGCGTCGAAGGCCAAGGGCCTGCTGGAGCAGGAGGGCCGCGACGACCTCGCGCTGCGCGTCCAGGTGCAGCCCGGCGGCTGCTCGGGTCTGCGCTACGAGCTGTACTTCGACGAGCGTGAGAACGACGGCGACGTGATCCAGGACTTCGGCGGCCTGAGCGTCCGGGTGGACCGGATGAGCGCCCCCTACCTGACCGGCGCCGTGATCGACTTCGTGGACTCGATCGAGAAGCAGGGTTTCACGATCGACAACCCGAACGCGCAGGGCTCCTGCGCCTGCGGCGACTCCTTCAACTGAGGCCCTTCGACCGAGGCTGATCGGACCGAGGCGAATCAGGCCGGGGCGCACGCCCCGGCGGCCCCGGGGGACGCGTGGAGACGCGGTCCGGACCCTGCTGTCCGGACCGCTCTTTTCGTGTCGCCCGCCCGGCCCTGTGGACGCGCCGAGCTGTGGCCGGCGGTGCGCGGCAAGTAGGCTTTCCGGGTTGCAGACAGCCGGATACAGAGCCGGACGACACCGACGAGGAGAGCGACGCCGTGCGCATCGCCGTGACAGGCTCCATCGCGACCGACCATCTGATGACCTTCCCCGGCAGGTTCGCCGACCAGCTCATCCCCGATCAGCTCGATCGGGTCTCGCTGTCCTTCCTGGCGGACGAGCTGACGATCCGCCGGGGCGGGATCGCCGCCAACATCTGCTTCGGCATGGGCAGCCTGGGCAAGGACTCCATCCTGGTCGGCTCGGTCGGCGACGACTTCGCCGACTACCGCTCCTGGCTGGAGCGGCACCGCGTCGACACCGCCTCGGTGCACGTCTCCGAACTGCACCACACCGCGCGGTTCCTGTGCACCACCGACCTGGACCAGAACCAGATCGCCACCTTCTACGCCGGCGCGATGAGCGACGCCCGGCAGATCGAGCTGGGCCCGGTGGCCGACCGCGTCGGAGGCCTCGACCTCGTCGTGATCAGCCCGAACGACCCCGAGGCGATGGTCCGGCACACCGACGAGTGCCGCACCCGCGGCCTCCCGTTCGCCGCCGACCCGTCCCAGCAGCTGGCCCGCATGGACGGCCCGGAGGTCCGCCGGCTGATCGACGGCGCCGCGTACCTGTTCACCAACGAGTACGAGAAGGCCCTCTGCGAGGAGAAGACCGGCTGGTCGGAGGAGGAGATCCTCGACCGGGTCGCCGTCCGCGTCACCACCCTGGGCGCCAAGGGCGTCGCCATCGACCGCAAGGGCGAGGCGGGCCTGCACGTCCCGGCCACCCCGGTGACCACGGTCGCCGACCCGACCGGCGTCGGCGACGCCTTCCGCGCGGGCTTCCTGACGGCGGTCGCCTGGGGCCTGCCCCTCGAGCGCTCCGCCCAGGTCGGCAACGTCATCGCCGCCCACGCCCTGGAGGCCGCGGGCCCGCAGGAGTACGACCTGGGCACCCGGGCCTTCCTCGACCGGTTCGCCCAGACCTACGGCAAGGACGCCGCCGACGAGGTGGCCCCCCACCTCACCTGCCCCAACCCCTGATCGCACGCGGCCGCGGGGCCCGTCCTCCGGGACGGGCCCCGCGGCCGTTTCGGCTCAGTACATGTGCGGCTCAGTACATGCGGCGGATGTGGAAGGCCCAGCCCTTGGGCGGCGCGTCCGCCGGGGCCTGCGCGTGGTGGAGGGTCTCCTCCCGGACGAAGTCCTGCGACTTCATCCGGCACCAGGCGGGCACGTCGGTGCGCGCGGCGACGTCGTCGGCCAGGACGGCCACGACCTCCCCGACCGGGATCTCCCGGATGCGCTCGGCGAGCAGGATGATCGGGATCGGGCACTTGCGGCCCAGCGCGTCGATGACCAGCGCCGGCGCGGGCCCGGCCGGTTCGGGGGCGGGGGCGGGGGCCTGGACGGTCTGCGGCGGGGCGCCGCCGCCGCGGCGGTGGGACCCGGCCTTCGCACGGCCTCGGAACCTCATGCGCGCGCCCGCCTCCCTGTCGTCGCGGTCCTGCCCGTGGGGGTGGTGCAGGTCGTCGCGTCCCTCGTCGCGTTCCTCGTCGCGTCCCTCACGGTGCGCTCACCCCCGCGGCCCGGCGCAGCCGGGCCACCGTGCGGGGGAGTACGGCGAGGAAGCGGTCGACATCGTCCGGATTCGCGCCACGCGGCAGCGATACCCGTACGTTGCCATGCGTAATCACCCCCATCGCCTCAAGGACATGACTGGGTCGCAGCGTATCCGCCGTGCACGAGCTTCCCGAGGAAACCGCGAAACCCAGTCTGTCCAGTTCGGTGAGCAGCGCCTCACCCGGGACGTACAGGCAGGAGAAGGTGACCAGGTGCGGGAGCCGCTCGACGGGGTGGCCGACGACCTCCACGTCGGGGACCAGCTCGGGCACCCGGGTCCGGATCCGGTCGACCAGCGCGAACAGGCGCGGCGCCTCCCCGGCGGCCTCGGCGGCGCGGGCCTCCAGCGCGGCGGCCGCGGCGACGGCGGACGGGACGTTCTCGAAGCCCGGGACGCGGCGGTCGCCGCGCTCGTCGTGGGGGAGCGGGGAGCGCCAGCGGTTGCCCTTGCGCACCACCAGCAGCCCCACGCCGGGCGGGCCGCCCCACTTGTGGGCGCTGGCGGCCAGGTAGGACCAGCCCCCGGGGACCGCGAGGCGCCCGGCGGACTGGGCGGCGTCCACGAACAGCGGGACGCCGGCGGCCCGGCACGCCTCGGCGGCCTCGGCGACCGGCTGCAGCGTGCCGACCTCGTGGTTGGCCGACTGGAGGCAGGCCAGCGCGGTGTCGGGACGCAGCGCGGCGGCGAAGGCGGCCGGGTCGACCCGCCCGTCCCGGTCCACGCCGACGACGGTGACCTCGCCGCCGTCGGCCTCGTGCGTCTCGGCGGCGTGCAGCACGCTGGAGTGCTCCACGGCGCCCACGACCAGATGGCGGCCGGCGCGGCGGCGGGCCTTGAGCGCGCCCAGCACGGCCAGGTGCACCGCCTGGGTGCCGGAGGTGGTGAACGACAGCTCGTCCGGGCGCACGCCGAGGACCCCGGCCGCGCGGGCGCGCGCCTCGTCCAGCATCACCCGGGCGCCGCGCGCCGCGCCGTACAGCCGCGCCGGGTCGGCCCAGCCGGACTCCAGCGCGTCCAGGAGCGCCGCGCGCGCCGCCGGATGCGGCGGCTCACTGGACGCGGCGTCGAAGTAGGCGCCCGGGACTTGGGAATCGGCCACGTCAGCACCCTAACCGGGCACCCGATCCGGGGGTTGCGGCACCCTCACGCTAATGTGTCCCCCACACACGTGTAACAACTGATCTCACCGCCCGGCAGACCGGGCTTTCTATCCGTGGGGAAGGCATTCCGTGAGTCCGACCCGCTCTGGGGAGCGGCGTGCGCCTGTGCGCGGTCGCCGCGCATTGACGAGCGCCGGCGCGCTGGGCCTGCTGGCGCTGACCGCCACCGCGTGCAGCGGCGAGGTGGCCCGCCTGGGCATGCCCGAGCCGATCAGTGACCAGGCCGAGCGCATGCTCAAGCTCTGGCAGGGGTCCTGGATCGCGGCGTTCGCCGTGGGCGCCGTGGTCTGGGGCTTGATCATCTGGGCGGTGCTTTTCCACCGCAAGCGCTCCGACGACCTGCCGCCGCAGGTGCGTTACAACATGCCGATCGAGATCCTCTACACGGCGGTCCCGTTCGTCATCATCGGTGTCCTGTTCTACTTCACGGCCCGTGACCAGAACTACGTCGAGAAGACCACCGACAACCCCTCGGTGACGATCGACGTGACCGGGTTCCAGTGGAGCTGGCAGTTCGACTACCGCGAGAAGGACGCGGCGGGCAAGGAGCGCACGGTCGCCTCGGTCGTCGGCACGCCCGTCGACCCGAACGCCACCACGGGCGCCAAGCCGGTCATGACGATCCCGGCGGGCGAGACCGTGCGCGTGCGGCTGCACGCCAACGACGTCATCCACTCGTTCTGGGTCCCGGCGCTCCTCTACAAGAAGGACGTCATGCCGGGCTACACCAACGAGTTCGAGTTCACCGCGCGCAAGACCGGGACCTACGAAGGCCGTTGCGCCGAGCTCTGCGGCGTCGACCACAGCCGGATGCTGTTCCAGCTGAAGGTCGTCTCGCCGCAGGAATACGACCAGTACATCGCCGACGCCAAGCGCAAGGCGGCAGGGGGTGCCCAGCAGTGACCACGGTCAGCGAGGCGCCGGGCGACGTGTCGGTCCCCCGGACGCGGACGAGCAAGGGGCGCATCATCGCCTCCTGGATGTCGTCCACCGACCACAAGGTGATCGGCTACCTGTACCTGATCACCTCGTTCGTGATGTTCCTGATCGGCGGCGTGCTGGCGCTGGTCATGCGGCTGGAGCTGTTCGAGCCCGGCCTGGACGTGGTGAGCAACGAGCAGTTCAACCAGCTGTTCACCATGCACGGCACCATCATGCTGCTGATGTTCGCGACCCCGCTGTTCGCCGGGTTCGCCAACGTCATCATGCCGCTGCAGATCGGCGCGCCGGACGTGGCGTTCCCGCGGATGAACATGCTGGCGTACTGGCTGTTCCTGTTCGGCAGCCTGATCGTGATCGCCGGCTTCCTGACCCCGGGCGGCGCCGCCAGCTTCGGCTGGTTCGCCTACGCGCCGCTGTCGGACGCGGTGCGCTCGCCGGGCGTCGGCGGCGACATGTGGGTGATGGGCCTGGCCATGTCGGGCTTCGGCACCATCATGGGCGCGGTCAACTTCATCACCACGATCCTGTGCATGCGGGCGCCGGGCATGACGATGTTCCGGATGCCGATCTTCACCTGGAACATCCTGCTGACCTCCATCCTGGTGCTGCTGGCCTTCCCCGTGCTCGCGGCGGCGCTGCTGGCGCTGGAGGCCGACCGCAAGCTCGGCGCGCACGTGTTCGACGCCGCGCACGGCGGGGCCCTGCTGTGGCAGCACCTGTTCTGGTTCTTCGGGCATCCGGAGGTCTATATCATCGCGTTGCCCTTCTTCGGCATCGTGACCGAGATCTTCCCGGTGTTCAGCCGCAAGCCGGTGTTCGGCTACATCGGCCTGGTGTTCGCCACCATCTCCATCGCGGGCCTGTCGGTCACCGTGTGGGCGCACCACATGTTCGTCACCGGCCAGGTGCTGCTGCCGTTCTTCTCCTTCATGACGTTCCTCATCGCGGTGCCCACAGGAGTGAAATTCTTCAACTGGGTCGGAACGATATGGAGAGGGCAACTAACGTTCGAGTCACCGATGCTGTGGTCGATCGGCTTCCTGGTGACGTTCCTGTTCGGCGGGCTGACCGGCGTCATCCTCGCCTCGCCGCCGATGGACTTCCAGCTGTCGGACTCCTACTTCGTCGTGGCGCACTTCCACTACGTCGTGTTCGGCACGGTGGTGTTCGCGATGTTCGCCGGCTTCTACTTCTGGTGGCCGAAGTGGACCGGGAAGATGCTGAACGACCGGCTGGGCAAGGTGCACTTCTGGCTGCTGTTCATCGGCTTCCACGGCACCTTCCTCATCCAGCACTGGCTGGGCGCCGCGGGCATGCCCCGGCGGTACGCCGACTACGCCAGCGAGTTCACCGGGATGAACCAGGTGTCGTCGGTGTTCTCCCTGCTGCTGGGCCTGTCGATGCTGCCGTTCTTCTACAACGTCTACATCACCGCCAAGAAGGGCAAGCGGGTCACCGTGGACGACCCGTGGGGGTACGGCGCGTCCCTGGAATGGGCGACGTCCTGCCCGCCGCCGCGGCACAACTTCAACTCGATCCCGCGGATCCGCTCCGAGCGCCCGGCGTTCGACCTGCACCACCCGCACGTCGGCGCCAAGGGCGAGCTCACCGGGACGAAGGGCTAGGCGATGCGCGTTCAGGCGTTCATGTTCTACGGGTGCGCGGTCTTCTTCCTCGCCACCGACGTCGTCTACTGGATGTGGTCCAAGGACTGGACGGGCACCACGGCGCTCGCCCTGTCCGTCGGCCTGGCCGGGCTGATCGGGTTCTACATCCACTTCACCGTCCGGCGCCTGGAGAAGGGCAACGGCGGGCCGCTGTACGAGGACGACCCCGAGGGCGACATCGCGGACGCGGCCGGCGAGCTGGGCTTCTTCAGCCCGCACAGCTGGTGGCCGCTGTACGTGGCGCTGTCGGCCGCGGCCGTGGCGCTCGGCGTGGTGTTCGGCTGGTGGCTGGTGATCCTCGGCGCGACCGCCGCGATCATGACCACCATCGGGCTGGTGTTCGAGTACTACCGGGGCCACTTCTCGCACTGAGCCCCGGCGCCCGCCCGTAGCGAACTCGCCCGTAAACGGTAAAGGATCACTCAGAGGGCCGGTGCCCGCGAATCTCGCGGGTACCGGCCCTTTCATGATGATCGCGTTGAATATGCGCCCAAAGGCCGATGGGCGCTTCGGGATCGAGGCCCGCGCGGCGGCGGTGGGCCTGGCGGCGGCGGTGGTGGGCGCGGGAGCCGCGGGCTGCACCTCCGGCGCCGACACGATGGTGACCGGTGCGGACGCGGTCACCGTGGCGGTCAGCCCCGCGCAGGGCGCGCAGCGGCCGCGGCCGGACAGCCCGATCGCGGTGCAGGCGCGGCAGGGGACGATCGAGAACGTCACCGTCTTCACCAAGGGCGAGCCGGTCGAGGGCGCGTTGAGCGCCGACCGCACGCAGTGGCGCTCGCGGTGGGCGCTGCGTCCGGGCACCGAGTACCGGGTGGCGGCCACCGCGCTCGGCCGCGACGGGAGGACCCGCACGGTCGCCAGCCGGTTCACCACGGCCAAGGCGGACCGGACGGTCGGCGTGACCTTCGAGGGGCCGAGCGACAAGGAGGTCGTCGGTGTCGGGATGCCCATCGTCATGAACTTCGAGAGCGAGGTGTCCGACCGGGCGGCGGTGGAGCGGGCGCTGGAGGTCCGCTCCAGCAGACCGGTCGAGGGGGCCTGGCACTGGTTCGACAATCAGACGGTGGTGTTCCGTACCAGGAACTTCTGGCCGCGCCACACCGACGTGGCCTTCCGCGCGCACCTGAGCGGCGTGGCGGTGGCCAAGGGCGTGTACGGGGGGAAGGACCACGCGGTGAGGTTCCGCGTGGGGGACGAGCGGATCAGCACCGCCAGCGAGGACAAGCACCAGATGGTGGTGAGGGAGAACGGCAGGGTCGTCCGGAAGATGCCCATCAGCATGGGGCGGGGCGGCGTCCGCAAGTACACCACCACCAACGGCATGCACCTGACGATGGACAAGGGCAACCCGGTCACCATGACCTCGTCCTGGGAGGGCATCGGGCCCGGCTCGGCCGGCTACTACAGCCTGACCGTCGACAACGCGGTCCGGATCTCCGACAGCGGCGAGTACGTGCACAGCGCGCCGTGGTCGGTGGGGTCGCAGGGCAGCTCCAACGTCAGCCACGGCTGCATCAACACCAGCCCGTCGCACGCGCGCTGGTTCTACGAGTTCTCCCAGCGCGGCGACCCGTTCGAGGTGACGGGCAGCAGCCGCGAGCTGGAGCCGGACAACGGCTGGGGCTACTGGCAGATGAACTGGAAGAACTGGGTGCAGGGCAGCGCGCTCAAGCAGTCGATGCGGATCGGCCCGCAGGGCGGCGTCGGCCTTCCCGCCCAGCACGCCTCGCCGGGGGCCGTGGCCGAGGAGCAGCGCCCCTAGCGCCGCTGCGGGGGAGGTTCCGGGACGCCGTGCAGGCGGGCCCAGTCGCGGGCCAGGGCGATGCGTTCGGGCGCCGACGGGTGCGTCATGTAGAGGACGCGTTCGAGCATGTCGGGCCGCAGGTCGGAGATGTTGCGGACGGACAGCTCGTGCTGCATCGACGCGAACGTGGCGGGATCGCGCGTGAGGTCGAGGGAGTGCGCGTCGGCGCGCGCCTCGATCTGTCGGCTGATGAGGTTCTGGACGGGCCCGCCGAGCTGCATCCCCACCGTCACCAGCGCGATCAGCAGGGCCACCGACCGGGGGTCGCCGGTCGCGCCCCCCGGCGGGCCGGCGCCGCCGCCGGGCCCCGGGACGACGCCCGCGCGGCGCAGCAGGCGCGGTGAGCCGAGCAGCAGGTGGAGCAGGCAGACGGCCGCGGAGACGCCCAGCGCGCCGATCAGCGTCCCGTAGAGCACGTCGGCGTGCTTGGCGTGACCGAGCTCGTGCGCCACGATCGCCTCGACGCGCGGGGCCGGGGTGGACTTCAGCAGCGTGTCGTACACGACGATGCGGCGGGTCGAGCCGAAGCCGGACACGTAGGCGTTCAGCGCGGTCGTGCGGCGGGACGCGTCGGCGACCAGGACGTCCTTGACCGGGACGCCGTCGCGTTCGGCCATCGCGAGCAGGTCGGTGCGCAGCCGGCTCTGCGGCAGCGAGTGGAACTTGTTGAAGACCGGCTCGAACACGACCGGGTAGAGGAACGACAGCGCCACCACCAGGACGAAGCCCCCGGCCGCCGCGCCCGTCCACCAGTAGCGCGGGAACCGGCGCAGCGCCCAGTAGAGCAGGACCAGCGCGAGCGTCCACACGACCCAGGTGACGCCGAGCGACTTGGCCTGGTCGACGAGCCAGGACGGCCAGGACTGCGTGGACAGTCCGTACCGGCGCAGGATGGCCTCGCCCCAGACGGAGAACGGCAGCGCGGCCAGGCGCAGCAGCGTGGTGAGCACCACGGCCGCCACCGCCACCCGCAGCGGCCAGCGGCGCACCCGCGCGGTCGTCCACGCGATGAACCGGGAGCCGAGCGGGGTCAGGCCCAGCACGAGCACCAGGGCCAGTCCCGTGACCAGGCTGGTGTAGGCGCGCGGCGCGAGCGCGGCGTCGAACGCGCGCGACCGGGCGATCTCGGCGGCGCTGAAGTCGCGGGCCGGGTCCACCGGCGCGGCGCCGCCCGGCACGTGGCCGGGCATCGGGTTCCACGGCGTGGTGAACGCCAGGACCGCGCCGACGGCGGCGAACAGCACCACCGCCGCGACCGCGGCCGCCCGCCGCGAACGCCGGTCGGCCGCCTGCCCGGGCTCGGCGCTCATCGCAGTTCCCTCCGCAGGTAGTCACGCCAGCCGGCGGTGAAACGGGCCGGGCTGACGCCCAGCACCTCGCGCAGCGCCGCGGTCTCGGAACGCCGTCCCGCCGTCCGGTAGAGCCGGACCAGTCTCGCCTCACCGTACCGCTCGGCGATCATCCGGCAGGCCAGCCAGGCCTCCTGGTAGGACTGCGAGAGCCGGCCCGAGGCGCCGTCGAAGGCGGCCCGGCCCGGAAGGGCGGCGGGCAGCCGCCCGGCGGCGACCTCGCGCGCCAGCTCGCGCGCGGCCGACCGCACGGCGACGTCCCGGCCGTGGTAGCCGACGTGGTCGGCGAAGCCCTCGATGAGCCAGAGCGGGGTGCGGCCGTCGCGGGCGCCGCCGGTGGCGACATGCGTCAGCTCGTGCGTCAGGACGACGTCGCGCCCCAGGTCGTTGAGGCGGCCGAAGACGCCGGGGGCGATGACGATCCGGTCCGCCCCCGGTCCGCCGGACGTGGGCGCGACGGTGGCAAGCGCGGCGATCTCCGCCAGGTCGCGGTCGCCTCCCGCCAGCGCCCCGGCGCGCCGGTCGTCGCCCGGCACCAGCGCGACCACCCGGTCCCGCCAGCCGCGGACGGCCGCCGCGCCGGTCAGCCGCGCGACGGTGGGCACGGCGGCGTCCAGGCGGCGGGCGATCCCGGCCAGGCCGGGCGCGTCGCCGGCCACCAGCGCGGTGCGGCCGCGCACCACGGTGAGCGGCCCGCCGTCCCAGATCTCGGGGTCGTCGGTGCGGCCGCGGGACGTGCCGTCGCCGGTGATCGTCCAGGTGCCGGAGCGGGGCGCGAACGCCAGGTGCCGGGTGCGCCGCAGCGGGTCGTCGTCGTGGCCGCGCAGCCGGTAGCCCACCGTGGTCTGGACGAGCGCGGCGCCCCCGGTGGTGGAGACCACCCGCTCGAACCGCTCCCGCCACCCTTCCAGAGGCAGCTTGAGCAGGTTGTCGAACATCGCGGCCTGGGCCTGCCGGTACGGCGCGGGCGCGGCCGCGACCGTGGCCATGAACGCGGTGCGGTCGCGGTCGCGTACGGCGCGGGCACGGTTGGCCAGGACGGCGGCGACCGCGTTCGGGTCGGGCTGCCCGACATCGGGGCCGTCCGTACCGGCCGGGCGCCCGCCGGTCTCTTCGGAGGTGGCGGCGGTGAGGGCCGCGCCGCCGCCCAGGGCGCAGACGGCGGAGCCCGCGGCGATGGCCACCAGGGCCTTCCGCCGCGGGACTCCGCGTGCGCGCTGGGCTTCCATGCGCGAGATCCTATGTGCGCGGGCGCGCGGGCCTATCCCTAGGACTTGGCGTACTCGGGGTAGCCGTAGCCGACGATGGAGCCGGTGGACCGCTCGCGGACCATGACCGCGTTGCTGGTGTTGCCCTCCACGGTCTTCACCGTGCCGTCGCCGTTGTCCTTGATGACCATCCCGACGTGCACGATGTCGTTGACGTCCTTGCTGCCGCCCCAGTTGAAGAAGACGATGGCGCCCGGCCGGGGCTCGGTGCCCCAGCGGTCGTGGTCCTTGAACCACTCGGCGTGCGCGACCGTCCAGGCGTCCATGCCGAGCTGGTCGCTGAGGCCGATCCGGTCGCCGATCCAGGAGATGAACATGCTGCACCACGCGGCGTCGCTGTAGCCCTCGAGGGAGCCTCCGTCGCGCGCCACGGTCTCCTTGGCGCGGTCGGTCGACTTGTACCAGTCCTGGAACTTGGTCTCGCCGCCGCCGTCCTCGGAGATGCCGACCTGCTCGCGGGCCAGCCTGATGGCGTCCTGCGCCGTGGGCCTCTCGCGCTTGGCGGCCTTGGCCTTGGCGGAGCTGGAGGACGACGACGAGGACGACGACTCGGACGCCTTCTCGGCGCCCTTCCGGGTCTCGGGCTCGGTCCTGCTCTCCGCGCCCGCGGCCATCATGGCGGCGGACCGCTGGGGGGACGGGCCGCCCGTGTCGTTGAGCGACGCCTGGGCGGTGGCGGCGGCGAGGCCGACCACGACGGCTCCGGCGACGAGACGACCGGTGATACGGAGGGTGATGCTCGGGGGTTGGGGCGTGCGATGCTTTCCTGCCACTGCGGGAACTCCTCAGCTTCCATGCCGCCTGCCGGGTTAGCTGACGGGTTCGGGCGTGGAAGCTGCCCTACGGCCTGGTGAGAGGCCGATTCACCCCGGATGGGACGTGGGTCCCCGGCTCCGCTTCTCGCGGACTCGGCGGTGGGCGCCCGTCGTACGGGCACCCTGTTTTCGGGATCGGTCAGGTCACCCGGTGCGCACGCGCACCCGGGCGGGTCGAAGGGTTGGGAGGGCGTGGCCGCCCAGAGCTCCTCGTGAACAAGGGGGTCGGGCGTCACGAGGGCAGGGGTCGGGCGGCCACGCCGTGCTTATGGGGGGCGACCCGTGATCGGGTCTCGCCCGCGGCCAGGGCCCGATGGGGGGACCGCCGTGACGCGCTCTCAGCGCCCATGCGCGCCGAACATGCGCTCACGGTGCGGCCGGGCCGGCCGTTGGGAAAGGACGCGGCACCTGGACGGGGCCGAGTCGGGGGTCGGCACCTGGAGGGCGCCGGAGCGGGGACGACACCTGGGGGGTGCCGCAGGGCCCGGGGCGGACATGCCGCGCGGGGCCGGGCGACGCCTGGGGGGCGCCGGAATGGGACACAACATAGCAAAGGTCGACGAGAAGGCAAATAGGGGACAAAAAGCCGCCGGACCAGGAATAACCCGGTCCGGCGGCGAAGCCCTGCTATGGATCTTGTGACGGCGCGTGCGCCGACCGCTACGGAGGCCCTGCCGCACCGGGGGTGCGGCGGGCCGGCGCGTCAGGGACGCCCGGCCCCGAAGTAGTTCGACAGGTAGTAGCCCGAGGTGATGCTCACGACCTCGACGTTCTTGCCGGTCCGCGGGGCGTGGATCATCTTGCCGCCGCCCACGAACAGGCCGACGTGGCCGAGGTTGTTGAAGAACACCAGGTCGCCCGGCTGCAGCGCGCTCTTGGCGACCCGCTTGGTGGCCGCGTACTGCGAGTTGGTCGTCCGGGTGATGCCGACGCCCGCCGCGCCCCACGACTTCATCGTGAGCCCGGAGCAGTCGTAGGAGCTCGGGCCCGCCGCGCCGTAGGAGTACGGCTTGCCGAGCTGGGCGTAGGCGAAGTTGAGCGCGACCCGCGCCGAGCCGCTGGCCGGGCCGGTGTAGCTGCCGCCCGTCCCCCCGCCCGAGGAGGTCGTCTCGCCGAGCTGGGCCAGCAGCTTCTTCTGCTTCTGGACGCCCTTCTCGACCTCGGCCTTCTGCGCCTTCAGGTCCTTGGCCTGCTTGGCCACCTCGTCGTAGGCGGCCTTGGCCTGCGCCTGCTCGCGCCGCAGCCGCTGCGCCGACCCCAGGAACTGGGCCAGCTCGGAGCTGCGGTTGCGGGACAGGTGCTCGAAGACCGCGGCCTGGTCGAGCACGGCCTGCGGGTTGTCGGCGCCGACGAAGCCGGCCACGTCACCGGTGTTGCCCGCCTTGTACGCGGCGGCCGCCATCTGGGCGATCTTTCCCTGGAGCTCGTTGAAGGTGGTCAGCTCCTCCTTGCCCGCCTTCTGCGTCGCCTGCCACTTCTTCTTGGCGACCTTGAGCTTCTCCTGCACCTGGTTGTACTTCTCGACCAGCTGCTCCACCTGCTCGTTGAGCTTGGTGAGCTTCTTGCGGGCCTCCGCCGCGCTGGGGCGCGGGTCGGCGTGCGCCGCGGTCGCGGGAAGCACGGTGACGGGAACGGTGAGCGAGGCCGTCACGGCGAGACAGACGGTCGCCGTGAGCCTGCGGGAGCCGCCGCGTCCTGTGTGTGCGCCCGGGCGGCCGCGCTGCGGCAGGGGGCCCGCCCCGGTGAGATCACTGGCCACGATCCGTTGTGCCCCTCTCGGTCCACGATGTCAGCGGACGACATTAGCGAGGGGCCACACCTGCCACAACCGAATCGTTGGTCTTTGACGCAGTAATTCGGACTTTACGCACACTCGGTGAGATAAAGATCACGAGGCGCTGTCGACACCGGTCCGCCCGTCACCGCCCGCACCGGCGGCGCCACCGGGCGCAGCGGCGCCGCCTCCCGGCACCCCGGGACGGGAACAGAACGCGTGAGAGCCGCGAGGACGCCGAAACAGCAGGTCAGGGCACCTGGATGACCTAGGTGCGGCCCAGACGGCGCAGCAGCAGCGTGGAGGGCGCGGGACGGGCGTTGGCGCGGCGGGCGGCGTCGGCCACCTCGCGGTCGGAGGAGACCACCACGACCGCGCGGCCGGGCGGCTCGGCCCGCACCAGCTCCCCGATCAGCTCGTCGGCGGTCTGCCCCGGCTGGCTGAACAGCACCCGCACCCCGCGCGGCGCCGGGATCGCCACCGGGGCGTCCAGGTCCGCCCCGTCGAACACGCACGTGACCTCGGCCCGCGTCTGCGCCGCCAGCCCGCCCAGCCCCGACAGCAGCCGGTTGCGCTGGTCGGCCAGCGGCAGCTCGCCGTAGCCGGACTTGGTGACGTTGTAGCCGTCCACCACCAGATGCACCTGCGGGAGGGTCAGCAGCCGCTCCAGCAGCTGCGGATCCTGGTCCGACAGCGCCCGCCCCGGCAGCGCGCGATGCGCCAGCCGGTCGGGCTCCACCCCGGCCACCGCGTCCGCCGGGCGCTCGATCGTCGACGGCAGCGCCAGCTCGCGGCGCACGCCCTGCGCCGCGTCCACCAGCGTGTCCAGCAGCATCCGCAGCCGCACGTCGTCGACGTTGCGGCCCTCCCGGGACGCGCGCCGGGCCGCCTCGGCGTCGGTCTCCGCCCGCGCCAGCCGACCGCGCAGCCTGCGCATCTCCTTGTCGGCCGCCGCGGTGCCCTCGCGCGCCGCGGCCAGCTCCCGCTCCGTCTCCGCCGCCAGCGCCTCGGCCCGCTCCTGCGCCGCCCTCGCCCGGGTACGGGCATCGTGCAGCTTGCGGCGCAGCTCGGCCACCTCGGTCTTGGTGTCGCGCAGCTCCGCGCGCAGCCGCTCCACCTCGGCGGACCGGGCCGCACGGGCCACCGCCAGCTCCTCGCGCAGCTCGGCGATGCGCCGCTCGGCCGCCTCGCCCTCCGACACGCTCGCCGACCGCTCCAGCTCGGCGCGGGCGGCCTCCACCAGCCGGATCCAGCCCTCGGGACGCAGCAGGTAGGCGATCACCGCCACCTTCACCGGATCGGCCGCCGGCGGCACCGGGCCCTGCTCCACCGCCTCCACCAGGTCGGGCTGCGCCTCCCGCAGCGGCGCCGCCACCCGCCGCCGGAACCCGGCGTCCTTCTCCAGCTGCGCGGCGATGTGCTGCCCGGCCAGCTTGGCCCGCTTGCGGCGCTCGAACCGCGCGAAGCGGCGCAGCGGCAGCGGCACCTCCTCGGCGGGCAGCGCACCGATCAGCTCAGCGGCCGTCTCCACCACGCCCACCCGGACCGCCTCGGGGAGGGGGCGGGGCAGGCGCTCCTCCGCTTCCGGGCCGCTGTCGATGATCCCGCTCCTTCCGGGCCGTGCCGTCGGTGCGATCGGTTTTCCCGGGTGACACACACCTTAACCAGGGCAAACGCGTGATCAGCCGGTCCCGGCGGGAGCCTCGCGGGACGCCGTCGGCGCCCCCGCCCGCGACGTTCCCCGGGGTGCCCCCCACCCTAGCGGCCCTCGGTCTGTCGGTGGCGTGCTCTACGGTCGCCGCCATGACGGCTGCGCATTCGGACAGCCCGCTGGCGCACGGCGTCCAGGGCACCCTCGACGACCTGGGCACCCCCCTGGCCGAGGTCACCTTCGTGGTGGTCGACCTGGAGACCACCGGGGGCTCGCCCGCCGACTCCGCCATCACCGAGATCGGCGCCGTCAAGGTCCGCGGCGGCGCCGACCTCGGGCAGTTCGGCACCCTCGTCGACCCCGGCGGCGCCATCCCGCCGTTCATCACCGCGCTCACCGGCATCACCCAGGCCATGGTCACCGCCGCGCCCCGCATCGACTCGGTGCTCCCGTCGTTCCTGGAGTTCGCCCGCGGCTGCGTGCTCGTCGCCCACAACGCCCGCTTCGACATCGGCTTCCTCAAGGCCGCCTGCGCCGCCCAGGGCCACGCCTGGCCCGCCTTCCCCGTCATCGACACCGTCGACCTCGCCCGCCGCGTCCTGAACCGCGACGAGGTGCCCAACGTCAAGCTGGAGACCCTCGCCCGGTTCTTCCGCACCGCCACCCGGCCCTGCCACCGCGCTCTCGCCGACGCCCGCGCCACCGTCGACGTCCTGCACGGCCTCATCGAACGGCTCGGCTCCTTCGGCGTCACCTCCCTCGAAGAGCTGCGCGGCTTCGCCAAGGCCCCCACCCCCGAGCAGCGCCGCAAACGCCACCTCGCCGACGCCGTCCCCAGCGCACCCGGCGTCTACGTGTTCGAGGACGCCCGCGGCGAGGCCCTCTACATCGGCAAGAGCGGCGACCTGCGCAGCCGCGTCCGCAGCTACTTCACCGGCTCGGAGACCCGCCACCGCGTCCGCGAGATGGTCGGCCTCGCCGAACGCGTCCGCACCATCGAGTGCGCCACCGGCCTGGAGGCCGAGATCCGCGAACTCCGCCTCATCGCCGAGCACAAACCCCGCTACAACCGCCGCTCCAAGTTCCCCGAGCGGGTCATGTGGCTCAAGCTGACCGTCGAACCCTTCCCCCGGCTGTCCATCGTCCGCGAATGCCGCGACGACGGCGCCGCCTACCTCGGCCCCCTCTCCTCACGGCGGCAGGCCGAAGAGGCCCGCGCCGCCATGCACGAGGCCATCCCGCTGCGCCAGTGCACCCAGCGCCTCACCCCCCGCCTCATCGAACGCGGCCGCGCCCGCACCTGCGCGCTCGGCGACATCGGCCGCTGCGGCGCCCCCTGCGAGGCCCGCGAGTCCGCCGACGCCTACGAGGTCCACGTCACCTCCGCGCGCTCGGTCCTGGCCGGCGACGTGCGCCCCGTGGTCGCCGCCGCCCGCGTCCGCATCGACCGGCTGGCCGCCGGCCAGCGCTACGAGGAGGCCGCCCTGCAGCGCGACCGGCTCGCCGCGTTCGTCCGCGCCGCCGCCCGCGGCCAGCGGCTCGGCGCCCTGGCCGGCTGCCCCCAGGTCGTCGCCGCCCGGCCCGCCTTCGACGGCGGCTGGGAGCTGGCCGTCGTCCGGCACGGCCGCCTCGCCGCCGCCGGCACCATCCCGCCCCACGCCCACCCCCGCCCCTACGTCGACGCCCTCATCGCCACCGCCGAGACCGTCTTCCCCTGGTCGGTCACCACCGGCGCCCCCGGCGGCGCCGCCGCGGCCGAAGAGATGGAATGCATCCTGCGCTGGATGGACTCGCCCGGCATCCGCCCCGTCGAGGTCGAGGGCACCTGGACCAGCCCCGTCCACGGCGCCGAACGGCTGCGCGAATGGATCGACAACGCCTACGCCGCCCACGAGCCCGGCGAGTCCCGCTCCGGCCGCCCACTAAGGTGACGGGAGAAACCCGGCAATCACCCCCAGGCTCTGCACAAGGACCTCCTCCTCATGGCCCTGCCGCTCTACGACAGCCAGCCCGCCCGGCGGGTCCCGTGGGTGACCTACCTCCTGGTGGCCGCCAACGTGGTGGTCTTCCTGCTCACCCCCATGGCCAACTTCTCCACCTGGTACGGGGAGGGCAAGGCCCGCGAGTGCAGCGCCGCCCGCTTCGCCTTCGAGCACGGTGCCGTCCCCAAGGAGCTCACCACCGGCCGGCAGCAGCCGCTCCCCGCCGAGATCGTCCGCCAGTGCGGTGAGGACTCCTACGACAAGACGCCCTGGTTCTCGGCCTTCACCTCGATGTTCCTGCACTCGGGCGCGCTGCACCTGCTCGGCAACCTGATCGCCCTCTTCGTCGTCGGCATGGGCGTCGAGGACCGCCTCGGACGGCTGCGCTACCTGCTGTCCTACCTCGTCTTCGGCCTCGTCGCCGTCTACGGCTTCGCCTACGTCTCCCCGGACTCCACCACGCCGCTGATCGGCGCCTCCGGCGCCATCGCCGGCGTCCTCGGCGCCTACCTCATCCTCAACCCGCGCGGCCGCATCGTCAGCCTCGTCCCGCCCGTCGTCATCCGGCTCCCCGTCTGGGTCGTCCTCGGCTACTGGTTCGTCATCCAGTGGCTCTCCCTCGGCGACGAGGAGAGCAACGTCGCCTACGTCGCCCACATCGCCGGCTTCGTCGCCGGCGTCGCCTTCGCCGTCCTCGCCCGCCGGGCCGGCCCCTCCCGCCGCCTGGCCGCCCTGAGCAGCGGCTGACCCCGGTAGAGTCGATCACGCCACCGCGTTGCCGACATGGGGGAGGGTGCCGTGGTCACCGCGATCGTCCTGGTGAAAGCCGACGTGGCGCGCATCCACGAGGTCGCCGAGAGCATCGCCGCCCTCGACGGCGTCAGCGAGGTCTACTCCATCACCGGCGAGTACGACCTCATCGCCATGATCCGCGTCCACCGCCACGACGAGCTCAACGACGTCATCCCCGGCCGCCTCAACAAGGTCCCCGGCATCCGCGACACCGAGACCCACATCGCCTTCAGGACCTACTCCAGGCACGACCTGGACGCCGCCTTCGCCCTGGGCCTCCCCGACGCGGATTAATCGTGGAGGGGCGACCCTCCACACCACCCGGTACGGCGCGAAGCGCCTCCTTCGCTCGCCTGGGGGCTCGCTACGGACCCGCTCCCCGCCGCCTGCCCGTCCCTCCACTCCGCTGGCGCTCCGCTCCGGGCCGGACAGTTTTCGCGGTCGCCGTTGCGGTCGCTGCGGGGCTGGGGAGGGCCTCCTTTTAGACGTTGCTCTGCTTGACCCAGGCGTCGAGTTTGGCGGCGGCCTTGCCCTCGTCCACGGCTTCGGCGGCGCGGGTGTAGGCGGCGCCCAGGGCGTCGGTGAGGGTTTCGGGGGTGGGGGCGCCGTCGTAGGCGACCATCAGGGCGGCGGCGTTCAGGAGCGTCATGTCGCGGACGGGGCCGGGTTCGCCGGCGAAGACGGCGCGGGCGACGCGGGCGTTGAAGGGGGCGTCGGCGCCGCGCAGGTCGTCCGGGGCGGCGGGCGGGATGCCCAGGTCGGCGGGGTCGAAGGTGGTCTGGGTGGCGGCGCCGTCGCGGACGACCCACACGGTGGAGGTGCCGGTGGTGGTGAGCTCGTCCAGGCCGTCGTCGCCGCGGAAGACCAGGGACGAGCAGCCGCGCTCGGCGAAGACCCCGGCGATCACGCCCGCCATGCGGGGGTGGAACACGCCCACGGCCTGGGTGGCGGTGCGGGCGGGGTTGGTGAGCGGGCCCAGGAAGTTGAAGACGGTGGGGGTGCCCAGCTCGCTGCGGGTGCGGCCCGCGTGCTTCAGCGCCGGGTGGTAGATGGGCGCGAAGCAGAAGGTGATGCCCACCTCCTCGGCGACCTCGGCGGCGCGTTCGGGCGGCAGGGTGATCGCGACGCCCAGCTCCTCAAGGAGGTCGGCGGCGCCGCAGGACGACGAGGCGGCGCGGTTGCCGTGCTTGACGACCTTCACGCCGGCGGCCGCCGCGACCACGGCGGCCATGGTGGAGATGTTGACGGTGTGGGCCCGGTCGCCGCCGGTGCCGACCAGGTCGCCGAGCCGGCCGGGGATCTCGATCGGGGTGGCGTTGGCCATCATGCCCTCGGCCAGGCCCGCCACCTCGGCGACCGTCTCGCCCTTGGCGCGCATCGCGACGGCGAAGCCCGCGATCTGGGCGTCGGTGGCCTCCCCGGCCATGATCTGGTTCATCGCCCAGGCGGTCTCGGCCCTGGACAGCGAGTCGCCGTCGAGCAGGGCGTTGAGCAGCGCCGGCCAGGTGGTGCGCGCATCCATGAATTCCCCCAGGTTGCGATGGGTCCGAGGGGATGCGCGGGGGCCGGCCGCCCCCTCAGGCCCGGGGGGCTCGCCCCCGCCTCCCCGGCGAGCAGGACTACAGAGCCGGAAGGCGGTTCTCCGTGCGCCAGCGCATGAGGTCGGCGACGGCACCGGCCAGGGCCATCGGGTCCAGGGGCAGGCCGACCACCTTGTCGGCGCGCGACCAGGTCGCCAGCCAGCCGTCGTCGCGGCGGGCGATGATCGCGAGCACCGGCGGGCAGTCGTACACCTCGTCCTTGGCCTGGCGGCACACGCCCAGGCCGCCCGCGGGCTGCGCCTCGCCGTCCACCACGACCACGTCGACGCCCCCCTGGTCCAGCCGCTCCACCACGGCGGGCTGGGTGGCGCGCTCCACGAACTCCACCCGCGGCAGGTCGGCGGCGGGCCGGCGGCCGATGGCGAGCCGGATCTGGGCGCGGGTGTCGGCGTCGTCGCTGTAGATGAGAACCGTCATGGGGTTCTCGGCGCTGTCCGGGGCGGTGCTCATGGCTGAGAAGGTTACCCGGCCGGTGCGGGTCCGGGCACGTCCGCCCGGCCGATGATCTCCGTGGCCGTTCCGTGTCGAAACCGTGGCCGCGCGCATACCGTGCGGCGGACGGGGCCGGTCGGGCGGCCGGGGGCGGCTTCGGGGGCCCTTCCGAAAGCGCAGGTCGGACACGCTCGGGAACCTCTGATGGGGGGTCATGCGTCGATCATCGGACCAGTGACGTAATAATGGCGCCCGTGGCAACAGCATCCGCGATAGAGACAACACCTCACGCTCGGGCGAATCGTCCCAACCTGGTCAGCGTGGGGACGATCGTTTGGCTGTCGTCCGAGCTGATGTTCTTCGCGGCCCTGTTCGCGATGTTCTTCACGATCCGCTCCGTGACGATCGGCCAGCAGGGCGAGCACGCGTGGCCGGGCGCCGAGCTGGACCTTCCGCTTTCCGCGTTCAACACCACGATCCTGGTGCTGTCCTCGGTCACCTGCCAGATGGGCGTGTTCAAGGCCGAGGCCGGCAAGGTCGGACGCGACGGCGGCCTGCTGAACTTCCGGCGCTGGGGACTGCGCGAGTGGTACGTGCTGTCCTTCATCATGGGCGCCTACTTCGTGGCCGGTCAGGCCTACGAGTACTACAACCTGGTCACCCATGACGGCCTGACGCTGTCGTCCTCGGCGTACGGCTCGGTCTTCTACCTGACCACCGGGTTCCACGGCCTGCACGTCACCGGCGGCCTGATCGCGTTCCTGTTCGTCCTCGGACGGACCTACGCCGCCAAGCGCTGGACGCACGAGCAGGCGACGAGCGCGATCGTCGTGTCGTACTACTGGCACTTCGTGGACGTGGTGTGGATCGGCCTGTTCGCGACGATCTACCTGCTCGACCTATGACCCGGGCGAAGCCCGGGGAGTCCGGGGGTCCACCCCCGGAGGCGGCACAGTCCCGGGCGAAGCCCCGCTTGACCAACGACGACACGACCCGAACGGGGATTTCCGTGAAAAGGTTCACCGCATGGCGACGGCGCCCGTGGGCGGGCTACGCCGTCGTGCTGGCGGCCCTGGCGGCGATCGGCGTCATCTACGCCGGTTTCCAGCCCCAGCCTGACCGCGCCGAGGCGGCGAACACGGCCCAGGCCGCGAACGATCTGCAGAACGGCAAGCAGCTGTTCGACAAGAACTGCGCCAGCTGCCACGGGCTGAACGCCGAGGGCAGCAAGGACGCCAAGGGCAAGCCCCTGGCCCCGAGCCTGATCGGCGTGGGCGCGGCGTCCGTCGACTTCCAGGTCAGCACCGGCCGGATGCCCGCCATGAACCCGGGCGCGCAGGTCCCCCGCAAGGAGCCGATCCCCGCCTTCGACACCACCATCTCGACCGACTACCACGACCCCGAGCAGAAGGCGCGGGCGGAGAAGCAGAAGGCCCAGGCGCAGAAGAACCTGGCCGACCTGAACGCCTACATCGCCTCGCTCGGCGGCGGCCCCGCGGTCCCCTCGGCCGAGATGGTCGACCCGAAGAAGGGCGACGTCGCGCTCGGCGGCAAGCTCTTCCGCACCAACTGCGCCCAGTGCCACAACTTCGTGGGCTCGGGCGGCGCGCTGACCGGCGGCAAGTACGCCCCGCCGCTGGACAAGAGCGACGTCACGCCCGTGCAGATCTACGAGGCGATGCTGACCGGTCCCCAGGCCATGCCGGTGTTCAACGACACCACGCTGACCCAGAAGGACAAGCAGGCCATCATCGCCTACATCGTCCAGACCCGTGAGGAGCCCAACCCGGGCGGCAACGGGCTCGGCCGCATCGGCCCCGTCTCCGAGGGCCTGGCGGGCTGGCTGATCGGTATCGGCCTGCTCGTCCTGGCGGCCATGTGGATCACCGCCAAGAAGCCGAAGAAGCTGAAGAAGTCATGACCGACAACAACGACACCACCGGTCCCGAACGGGAGCCGGGCGAGGGCGGGGCGACGCCCGGCCGGGTGCTCGGCACGCCCTCGCCGGCCGCCGAGAAGCAGCTGCTGGCCAGCCAGGACATCTCCGCGCCCGCCGGTGCGGGCGGGGAGCTGGACGAGAAGTCCGCCAAGCGCGCCGAGCGCGTCGTGGCGCTGTTCTTCCTGGCCGCCTTCGCCGGCAGCGTGGCGTTCATCGCCTACTACATCGGCTGGAGCGGCCGCGACGGCGGCATGCACGGCATCCACCGCGCCCGCGAGTCCAACTACTGGCTCGGCGGGATGATGGCGCTGTCGTTCCTGGCGCTGGCCATCGGCATCACCATCTGGGTGCGCCGGCTCATGACCAGCAAGCCGATCGTCCAGGAACGGCACGAGATGGCGGCCGACCCCGCCACCCGGCAGGCCTTCACCCAGGCGTTCCTGGAGGGCGCCGAGGACAGCGGCATCACCAAGCGGCCGCTGCTGCGCCGCACGCTGCTGCTGGCCGCCGCGCCGCTGGGCCTGGCCCCGCTGGTGCTGCTGCGCGACCTCGGCCCGCTGCCGGAGAAGCGGCTGCGCCACACCTACTGGGGCGAGGCGGTCAAGGCGGCCAAGGCCGAGGGCAAGAAGGGCGTCCGCCTGGTCGTGGACGGCACCAACAAGCCCCTCAAGGTCAGCGACTTCGCCTCGCCCGGCGGCATGATCACGGTGCTGCCGGAGGGGATCGAGGAGCACGCGCACCACCCGCTGAACGAGATCGCCAAAGCGGTGACGATCCTCATCAACCTCCCCGAGGACCAGCTCAAGGGCGGGACCGAGAAGAACTGGACCGTCAACGGGATCGTGGCGTACTCCAAGATCTGCACGCACGTGGGCTGCCCGGCGGCCCTGTACGAGCAGACCACGCACCACATCCTGTGCCCGTGCCACCAGTCCACCTTCGACGCCACCGACGGCGCCAAGGTCATCTTCGGCCCGGCGGCGCGGTCGCTGCCGCAGCTGCCGCTGGGCGAGGAGAACGGCTACCTGATCGCCACGGGCGACTTCCCCGAGCCGATCGGCCCGAGCTTCTGGGAGCGCGGATGAGCGAGGCAACCGCCCCGAAGGCGGTCGACGGAACGCTGAACTTCCTCGACGACCGCCTGGGCTCCACCACCTTCTTCAAGCGGAACATGAAGAAGGTCTTTCCGGACCACTGGTCGTTCATGCTGGGCGAGATCGCCCTGTACTCGTTCATCATCCTGCTGCTGACCGGGACGTTCCTGACGCTCTGGTTCAAGCCGAGCATGATCGAGGTGGTGTACGACGGGTCGTACACCAAGCTGAACGGCGTGCGGATGTCGGAGGCCTACGCCTCGACGCTGCACATCAGCTTCGACGTCCGCGGCGGGCTGCTGATGCGGCAGATCCACCACTGGGCGGCGATCCTGTTCATGGCGTCGATCATGGCGCACATGCTGCGGGTGTTCTTCACCGGCGCGTACCGCAAGCCGCGTGAGATCAACTGGCTGATCGGCATCGGCATGTTCACGCTGGGCATGGTCGAGGGCCTGTTCGGCTACTCGCTGCCCGACGACCTGCTGTCGGGCACCGGCCTGCGGATCACCCAGGGCGTGGCGGAGTCGATCCCGGTCGTCGGGTCGTACCTCTACATGTTCCTGTTCGGCGGGGAGTTCCCCGAGGGCAACACCGGTGACATCATCCCGCGGCTGTTCACCCTGCACGTGCTGCTGATCCCGGCGCTCATCCTGGGCCTGGTCACCGCGCACATGATGATCATGTGGCATCAGAAGCACACCGCGATGCCGGTCAAGGAGCAGTCCGAGGAGAAGGTGTACGGCTACCCGTTCTACCCGGTCTTCATGGCCAAGACGGGCGCCTACTTCATGTTCACCTTCGGCGTGTGCGCGCTGCTGGGGGCCTTCGCCCAGATCAACCCGATCTGGCTGTTCGGCCCCTACGACCCCGGGGCGATCTCGTCGGGCTCGCAGCCCGACTTCTACATGGGCATCCTCGAGGGCTCGCTGCGGATCATGCCGAACTGGGAGACCACCGCGTTCGGCCACACGATCAGCTGGAACGTCCTGATCCCGGCGCTGGGACCGCTGGGGATCATCTTCACCGGGGCGGCGCTGTGGCCGTTCATCGAGCAGTGGGTGACCGGCGACAAGCGGCACCACCACGTCAACGACCGGCCGCGCAACGCCCCGGTCCGCACCGGCGTGGGCATGGCCGCGGTCGCCTTCTACGGGATCCTGTGGCTGGCCGGCGCGAACGACGTGCTCGCCGAGCGGTTCCACGTGTCGCTGTTCGCCACGACCTGGTTCTTCCGGTTCGCGATCTTCATCGGCCCGGTGGTCGCCTACATCGTCACCAAGCGGATCTGCCTGGGGCTGCAGCGCAGCAACGCCGCGACGATCGCGCACGGCGTGGAGAGCGGCATCATCGTGATGTCGCCGGACGGCAAGTTCAGCGAGCGGCACGAGCCGGCGCGCGAGGAGGAGCGGGCGGTGATCCTGAGCAAGGAGAACACCCGTCCCGAGGCCCCGGCGGTGGACGCCGCGGGCATTCCCGCGCCGAGCTCCAAGGGCCCGCTGGGGCACGTGCGGTCGCGGCTCAACCGGGCGTGGACCTTCGACGACATCCCGATCGAGGAGCACGCCCACGGCGAGCACGGCGAAGGCGAGCACGAGCTGGAGGCCGGCAACGAGAACGGCAAGGGGAGCAAGCAGCTCAGCCGCTGAGCCCCTTGCACGGCGTTTCGCGAGGCCCGTCACCGGGACACCGGTGGCGGGCCTCCGCTCATGGCGGACCGGTGCCCGGTGTTCCCCGGCCCGGTGCTTCTTGGCCCGGTGTTCCTTAGTCTGGGGAGAGATGACCAAGACCCTCGTCGTCACCAACGACTTCCCGCCCCGGCCGGGCGGCATCCAGGCGTTCGTGCACAATCTCGCGGTGCGGCGGCCGCCGGGGTCGGTGGTGGTGTACGCGCCGGCGTGGAAGGGGGCGGCGGAGTTCGACGCCGCGCAGCCGTTCCCGGTGGTGCGGCACCCGACCTCCCTGATGGTGCCGGAGCCGTCCGTGCTGCGCCGGGCGGGGGAGATCCTGCGGTCGGAGGGCTGCGACTCGGTGGTGTTCGGGGCGGCGGCGCCGCTGGGGCTGCTGGCGCCGGCGCTGCGGCGGCGGGGCGCGGAGCGGCTGGTGGGCCTCACGCACGGGCACGAGGCCGGGTGGGCGTCGCTGCCGGTGGCGCGCGGGCTGCTGCGGCGGATCGGTGAGGGCGTCGACGCGCTGACGTACCTGGGGGAGTACACGCGGAGCCGGATGGCGCGGGTCCTGTCTCCCGCCGCCGCGTCGCGGATGGCGTGGCTGGCTCCGGGCGTGGACGAGGGGGTGTTCCGTGCGGGGGCCGGTGGCGAGGAGATGCGGCGCCGGTACGGTCTGGTCGATCGTCCCGTGGCCGTGTGCGTGTCGCGGCTCGTCCCGCGTAAGGGGCAGGACGCTCTGATCCATGCGTGGCCGAGGGTGCGGAAGGCCGTTCCGGACGCGGCGCTGCTGCTCGTGGGCGGCGGGCCGTACCGTGCCGATCTGGAGCGGCTGGCGGCGTCGCTCGGGGTGGCGGATTCGGTGGTGTTCACCGGGAGCGTGCCCTGGGAGGAGCTGCCCGCGCACTATGACGCGGGGGACGTGTTCGCCATGCCGTGCAGGACGCGCCGTCGCGGCCTCGACGTCGAGGGGCTCGGCATCGTGTACCTGGAGGCGTCGGCGACAGGACTGCCCGTGGTGGCGGGGAATTCCGGGGGTGCGCCCGACGCGGTCCTGGACGGGGAGACGGGCGTGGTCGTCGAGGGCCGTTCCGTGGCCGCGGTGGCGCGCGCGCTGGGCGACCTGCTGGGCGACCCCGCGCGTGCGCGGAAGCTGGGGGAGCGGGGGCGTTCCTGGGTGGAGCAGGAGTGGCGCTGGGAGCTCCAGGCCGACCGGCTCGACACCCTCCTGAACGGCTCCTGACGGGCCTTCCCGCTGTCAGCGGCGGGCGAGGCCGCGCATGGCCTCGTCGATCTGCTCGGGGCTCATGGGCGGTTCGGCGATCGGGTGGGCGGCCTCGGCGCGCAGGCCGTCCAGGACGAAGGCCAGGTTGCGCCGCCAGGTTTCGGGCGCGACCGATGCCGTGGCCTCCACGACCCGCGCGTTGCTCCAGATGATGTAGACCAGGTCCGCGGGGGTGAAGTCGGGGCGCAGGCCGCCGTCCTCGCGGGCGCGGTCGATGATCGCGCCGACGTGGGACAGCCCCTGCGCGCAGGCCTCGGCGAGCTTCTCGGCCCGGTCGAAGCGCATGGACAGGGCGTCGGTGACGGCGCGGCTGCGGGCCTGCAGCTCGCAGGTGCGGGTGACGTACAGCACGAAGCCCTCCCAGGGGTCGGGGTGGGCCAGCGCCTCGCGTCCCGCCTCGATCTGGGCGCCGATGAGGTCGGGGAGGATCTCGTCGATCAGCGCCTCGCGGCTGGGGAAGCGGTTGTAGAGGGTGCCGATGCTGACGCCCGCGCGCCGCGCGATGTCCTCCAGCGGGGCGTCCAGGCCGCGCTCGGTGAAGATCTCCAGTGCCGCGGCCACCACCTTCTCGCGGTTGCGCCGGGCGTCGCTGCGCAGTGCTCTGGGGGGACCGCCGCTGCTCATGTCCCCCATCCTAGTTATTTGAGGGTCGCCTCAAGTTCTGTGCTACCGTGAAGAAAGTTGAGGATGCCTTCAAGTTAGGGGAGTGCCATGTCCGCAGGAACGCCGAAGACCATCGCCGTGTTCGGGGCCGGGCCCGCGCTCGGGCTGGCGGTCGCGCGCCGGTTCGGCCGCGAGGGCTTCCGCGCCGCCCTGGTGTCGCGTACCGCGGCCCGGCTGGACGAGCTGGTCGCGACGCTGGCGGCCGAGGGCGTCGAGGCGGCCGCCTTCCCCGCCGACCTCGCCGACCCCGCCCAGGCCGAGGCCGCCGTGGACGCGATCGAGCGGCGCTTCGGGACGGTCGACGTCCTCGAGTACAGCCCCGGCGGGCTCTCCCTCGGCTTCGCGCCGACCCCGATCACCGAGACCGGCCCCGCCGAGCTGCGCGGCCCGATCGACCTCTTCCTGAACACCCCCGTCGGCCTGGCGCGGCGGGTGCTGCCCGGCATGCTCGAACGGGGCGAGGGCACGCTCCTGTTCTCCCAGGGCACCTCGGGCCGGCACCCCCTCCCGATGCTGGGGAACGTGGGCACGGCCATGGCCGCGATGCGCCACCACGTCCTGACCCTGAACGCCGCGCTGGCCGGAACCGGCGTCTACACCGGCCTGCTCAGCATCGGCGGCGGAATCGCCGGCAGCGAGGTGCACGCGCTGATGGACGGCGCCGCCTCCTCCTCGGACGGCCCCGCCCTGCCCGAGGTGGAGATCCTCGACCCCGCCGACCTGGCCGGACTCCTCTGGGACCTGCACCTCAAGCGGGACCGCACGGAGGAGACCGCGGGGAACTTCGGGGTGTGATCGGCGAACGCGGGGCGGTGATCGGCCGTCCACCGTCATGCCGCGTGCGGAACCCGCTGCGAACAGTGGCAGGATGCGGAGCATGGCGGACGTCGAAGACGCGTGGGAGCCGGTCTCCGGGGAGGCCACGGGCTGGCTGAAGGATCTCGATCCCGACCACAACCACGCGGGCTACCAACCACCGCGGCGCCCGGACGCGGTATGGATCCTGCACTCCATGTACGTGTGGAACGGAGGGCTGGTCACCACCACCCACGACGATGTCTACCAGTCGGCCCGGGCGTCCGGGCTGGCCGAGCCGGAGGCGCCGGGGGAGATCGACCGGGACCTGCTGGAAGGCGCGGTCGTCACCGGCACCCGGCTGGGCCGCGGCGGCCATCCGGGCGCGGGGTGGCGGCGGCTGCGCTGGGCGGAGCTGGCCCGCGGCTTCGGGGAGCCGGCCGTGCCGGAGGGCGCGCTGCCGGGCAACCGCTGCCTGCGCCAGGCGCATCCCACCGGGAGCTGGTCGGCGGCCGTGGAGCCGCCCGCCGAGGGCTGCCTGGACCGCGAGGGCTGGCGCCGGCTGATGTCGCTGCTGGTGCGGCACGATGTCGAGGGGGAGGCCCGGCGCTGCTACGCCTACTACTGCTCGCTCGTCACCGGCGACTGGGACCGGGAGGCCGTCCTGGCCGGGCGGCTGGGGGACGCGGCCGAGCTGTACGACCATCCGGCGATGTCGAGCTGCCCGTCCAACCTGTGGCCCGAGGACCGCTCCTGGATCGTCTACTGCGACTGGGACCTGTGGGGCACCAAGGTCGTGGGGCCGGCGTCGCTCATCGAGTCGATCCTGGCCGACCCGGAGCTGGAGGCGCTGCGGCTGCCCTGGTCGACCTGAGCCGGATCACCCGAGCCGCCGGACCCGCGCCGGTCCGGCGGCCGCGGGTGATGCTCCGAGGGGTTGAGATCGCGCCGGGCACTCCCGGAGACCAGTTCCACGCCGCCCCTGTCGAGGAGGGTGTGATCCGCCGTGCTCCGGCCAGGCGCCCTTTCGGGGGGAGAACCTGGAGGCGGGCGCGTCGTGCGGGACGGCCGGCGCGCGGATCGTCGAGGCGTGGACGGGAGTGCCGGGCGCGACCCCGGCACCGGCGCGCGGTCCTGACGGAGGAGGGGTGGGCCACCCCGCGGAGGTCGATCATCGGGGTACCTCCTCCCGGACCGGCGAACCGATGACACCCCTGACGCTAGGCCGTCGGGACGGCCATGGCACGAGCGTTATGCCTGGCTTAAGGGAAGGCTGAGCCGGGCCTAAGCCGCGCCCGCGGAACGGTCCCGGAAAGCGCCTCTCGAGAATCCGCCGCGCCGGGCGTGAACGCCCCGCCGCCCCCGCACGTACCGCAGTACGTGCGCGAGCACCACCGCCGGCCGGGGCGGACCGTGGAGGCGGTGCCCGGCTCCGCGTGCGGTGAAAGGCGCAACCGCTTCCGGACAGGGTTTCCGGAGGATTTTTTGTCACTGATCCGCATCAAGGGGGCCCCTGGGGCGTATGCTCCGGGGGTGTCGGGCCGGACTCGAAGGTGAGGCGGCCCAGGGTGCGGCAGGAGCGGAGCGGGCTCCAGGCCGCCGCCCGAGACTCGATCAGGAACGCGTTCCGGACCCTCGCGGCCCGGAACGAGACGGAACCTCGGCGTCGTTCGCCGCTTTCGCCTCCTCCACAGGAGAGGGCATGGCGCGACGCGACAGCAGGCATGCGTCCGAGAGCTCGTATGACGCCTTCTGGGCGGATCCGGGACGTCCCCGGTCCAAGCAGAGCTCCCGGTCGAAGCAGCGGTCCCAGCCGCGGCAGCAGGCGCAGCCGGGGCGGTCCCAGCCGCCACGGACGCCGTCGGTCACGGACCCCCGTGACCAGCCCCCGTACCCTGCCCGGAAACGGCCGCGCAAGCAGGCCCGGCGGGATCTCGGGGTCCGGAACGCGGGCGTGCCCGAGCAGGCATGGCCCGAGCCGGCGCGCACGGACCCGCGGCCTCCCGGCCCCGGGCTGCCCGGTTCGGCGCTGCCCGTTTCGGGATTGCCGGGTTCGGGGCTGCCCGAGCCGCCGCGCCCGGACCCGCGGCGGCCGATCCGGACCCGTACCGAGGCTCCCCCCGGTGCCCCGCGCCCGGCCCCACGCGCCGACCCGCGCCCGGTGCCCCGCGCCGACCCACGCGCCGATCCACGCGCCGACCCGCGCTCCGACCTGCGAACCGACCCGCGTTCGGAGCCGGTCTCCGACCCGCGAACCGAGCCGCGTGCCGAGCCGAGGTTCGAGTCGCGGTTCGAGCGGGCCTTCAGCGCGTGGTCGCGGGCGGAGGAGTCCGAGGCCGCCCGGAAGCGCCGCGGCTCGCTCGGCAGGCGCCGGGAGGGCAGGCGGCAGCGCCGTCCCGGCCGCCCCGGCCGCGGCGGCCCGCGGCGCGGCGGCCCGCACGCGCTGCCCAAGCAGACCGGCATGCCGCACCAGCGGGTGCGCGGCGCGCGCGGCCCGGCCGACCGGCTGAGCACGGGCGCGCTGGTCTTCTCCATCTTCGTCGGCCTGTCGCTGCTGGCGATCGTGGAGCGCAGCCTGCTGGAGGGCAGCACCTTCGGCACGCCCGGCCCCGCGGGCTCCGACCTCGTCCTGCGCTCGCCCGGATCGCTGCCCAAGCCGTCCGGCCAGGCGCCGGCCCAGCGCCCGCCCGCGACGACGCCGGGCGGCCCGGACGCGGCGGCGCCCGAGACCCGCACGCTCACCGAACGGGTCCGCGCCCTCACCCTCGCCAACCACGGCCCGGCCGCCCGGCAGGCCTACGGGGCGGCGGCGGGCGGCGCCCCCATCGTCGGCGTCGACCGGGTCAGCGCCGACCGCCAGTGGGCGTTCGGCACCACCGCCGTCCCGGTGCCCGCCGCCAGCCCCGCCACCCCGCAGACCGCGTTCTTCGTCGGCCGCTGGGCGCAGGGCACCTGGCAGGTCGCGGTGTCGGGCAGCAGCTCGTTCGCCGCGATGATCGGGCGGATGCCCGCCGCGGTGATGCCGCCCGCCGAGGCGCAGGCGCTGCGCCGCTACAGCTCGGTGACCGCCGAGCAGGCGGCCGCGGCCACCAACGGCACCCGGGCCGGGGACGGCCTGATGCTGCCCTGGCGGGTCGGCGGCGCCTGGACGATCGGCAGCGCCGACGGGGACGGCTCGTCCCGACCCCTCGGCGCGCTGGCCTTCTGGGGCGGCGACGGCCGGGTGCAGGCCGCCGCCGACGGCCGCCTCTACCGGTTCTGCGCCGACTCGGCCGGCAGCGGACTGGTCATGGTGGTGCACCGCAGCGGGGTGGCCAGCACCTACTACCGCATGCGCCAGGTCAGCCAGCTGCGCGGCGGGAGCACGGTGAAGCGCGGCGACACGCTGGGCCGGATCGGCGCCGACCGGGCCTGCGGCGGCGCGGCGGCGCCCCGCCCGCTGGTCCAGTTCTCCCTCCGCCGCGGCGCCGAGGAGGTCCCGCTCGAAGGGACCCGGCTCGGCGGCTGGACCCTCCGGGAACGGGCCCGCCCGCTGCTCGGCTTCGCCGAGCGCGGCGTGATGCAGGTCCTGCCCGGGGGACTGCTGGCCAACCTCGGGGCGGTGCCCGTCGAGGACCTCCCCGAGACGCCCGGCCTCCCCGACCTCCCCGGCCTGCCGGGCAACGGCGATGGCAACGGCAACGGCAACGGTGCCGACGCACCCGGGAACGACCCCGCGCCTTCCACTACCCAGAACAGGAGTTCGAGCAGTGCAGACGCGAAGTAGCGATGATCCCGCCGTGCCGAGCTGGGCGCTGCGCGCCGCGGCCGTCGGCGCGGTTTTGGTGCTGATCGGCGCGGCGACCCCGCAGGGCGCCGCCGTCGCCGGCGACGTGCAGCGCTTCCTCTCCTTCTACGCGGGCGTGTTCGGCCTGCTGGCGATGACCACGGCGGTGGTCAGCGGGCTGCTGGCCACCGAGCGGCTGATCCTGGCGATCCGGCACCGGGTGCTGGCGCAGGCGGTGCACCGGGCGGCCTCGATGCTCGCGGTGACGTTCGTGATCGCGCACGTCCTGGTGAAGGTGCTGGGCGGGCTGGCGGTGCCGCGGCAGGTGCTCGTGCCGAGCACCGGCCCGATCGGGTACGGCGCGCTGGCGTTCGACCTGCTGCTGGTGGTCGTGGCCAGCGGGCTGCTGCGGGCCCGGTTCGCCCGCGGGACGCGGCCCTGGGTGTGGCGGTCGGTGCACGCGCTGGCCTACGCGTCCTGGCCGATGGCGATCACGCACGGCCTGACCGCCGGGCGGTCGGCGGCGGCGTGGGTGACGCTCAGCTACGTGCTGTGCGTCGGGATGGTCGCCCTCGCCGTGTTCACCCGCGTGTTCGTGGTGTTCCGGCCGCGGGAGGTGCGGCGCGCGGGCGACACCGCGACGGCGCCGTCCGCCCGGGAGGCGCGCGGCGGCCGTACCGGCGGCGGGCGGCGCAACGTGTCCCGGGGCGCGGTGCGCTCGCCCGAGTACGCCGGCGCCGACCCCCGGGGCGCCGATCCCCGGGGCGGCGACCCCCGGTACGACGGCCCGCGCAACGACGACCCGCGCGGCGGCGATCCGCGCGGCGGCGGGGGCGACTTCTGGGACACCGAGGTGATGCGATGACCGGCGCCGTCACCGTCTCCAACATCGGCGGGCCCCGCCTCACCCTGGGCTTCGACCGGTTCGACCGGCTGGACCTGGAGCGGCACAAGGCGGTGCACGGCCGGCTCAGCACACCGGTCCTGGAGGACCTGGTGCGGATGGCCGAGCAGGTCGACATGCGCGGGCGCGGCGGCGCGGGCTTCCCGTTCGCCCGCAAGCTCATGGCCGTCGCCGCGCGGATCACCCATCCCACCGCCGACGAGATCGAGCTGCCCGGCGAGCGCCGCGACCGGCGCCGTCCCGCGCAGGACGCGGTCGTGGTGGTCAACGGGGCGGAGGGCGAGCCCGGCAGCGCCAAGGACAAGGTGCTGCTCAACCGCGCCCCGCACCTGGTCCTGGACGGCGCCGCGATCGCCGCCACCGCGCTGGGCACCCAGCGGATCGTGGTGGCCGTCGAGGACGACGAGGCCGCCCGGTCGGTCCGCGCCGCCATCGTCGAGCGCCGCATGCCGGCCCGGGTGGTGCGGCTCACCGAGCGGTTCATCTCCGGCGAGAGCGGCGCGGTGGTCCGCGCGATCAACGGGGAGATCCCCATCCCGCCCGGCCGGAAGGTGCGGGCCGCCGAGTCGGGCGTGGACGGCTGCCCGACCCTGCTGTCCAACACCGAGACCTTCGCCCAGCTCGCCGTGCTGACCTCGCTGGGCCCCGACCTGTACGCCTCCGCCGGGACCGAGGACGAGCCGGGCACCACCCTGCTCACCGTGGGCGGGACGCGGGTCGTCGAAGCCCCCCTCGGCACCCCGCTGCAGGCCGTCCTCGACCACGCGGAGGTCCAGCGCGGGGAGCCCGTGCTGGTCGGCGGCTACCACGGCATGTGGCTGGACCCGGTGGGCGCGGCCCGCGCGGTGCTGTCGCGGGCCGGCATGAAGGCGGTCGGCGGCACGGTCGGCGCGGGCATCATCCTGCCGCTCACCCGGGGGACCTGCCCGCTCGGCGAGGCCACCCGGATCGCCTCCTACCTGGCCGCGCAGTCGGCCGGGCAGTGCGGGCCGTGCCGGCTGGGGCTGCCCGACGTGGTGCGGGCGATGAACGCGCTCAACGACGGGTCGGGCAGCGTCGACGACGTGCGCCGCGCGGCCGGGGTCGGCCGGGGCCGGGGCGCCTGCTCGCATCCCGACGGCACCGCCAGGTTCGTGCTGTCGGCGCTGGACGCCTTCGCCGGCGACATCGAGGTCCACCGGTACGGCGGGACCTGCGGGCAGCCGGTGTTCGGGGTGCTGCCGCTGCCCGTCCCGTCCGGGAAGGAGGGCCGGGTCGCGATCGACTGGAGCCGCTGCGACGGCCACGGGCTGTGCGCCTACCTGGTGCCCGAGCTGATCCAGCTCGACCGGTACGGATTCCCGGTCGTGCTCGGCACCGACATCCCGACCTGGATGGAACGCGACGTGCAGCGCGCGGTGGCGATGTGCCCCGCGCTGGCGCTGCGCGTGACCACCGGCGTGCCCAAGAGCGGCTCCCGCCGTTCCTGACGAGTGACCCGCGCATGCCCCGCGAACCGCGGCGGGGCATGCGTGAAACGGGCCGCCAATTGTGCGGCCCGGTGATTGCGCGGGGATACCGCCTGCCCTTTTCCGGGCCGCGAAGAAAAGCAAGAAAAAATGCAACCCGGTGAACCGGTGCCCGGCGCGGAGCGTATTTCCTGGAAACGCCTGCCGGGGTGGAGTTCAGGGATGCGGTGAAAGGAGGAGACCGGTGCGGAAGTCGTACGGAGCCGGCGACACGCGCCTGCTGCGCAGGCTGCGGCGCGGCCGGCTGCTGCTGGTGGTCACGGCCGCGCTCGCGGTCACGGCCGCGCTGGTGGTCGTCCTCAGCCCGCCGGGCGTGCCGGCGGACGGCGACACCACCGCCGGGCGCCTGTCGGGCGCCACGGTCGACACGCGCTGGGGGCGCCTCAGCGCCGACGACCGGCAGCTGCTGGTCGCGGTGCGGCAGGCGGGCCTGTGGGAGATGCCCGCGGGCCAGCAGGCCCAGCAGCGCGCCGCCAGCCCCAGGGTCAAGGAGATCGCGCAGATGATCGCCGAGCAGCACGCGCGGCTCGACGAGGACACCCGCACGGTGGCGCAGCGGCTGCAGGTGATCCTGCCGAACGAGCCCAATCCGCAGCAGAAGGCGTGGCTGGCGGAGATGTCCGACCGGTTCGGCGGCGAATTCGACAGCACCTTCGTGCTGCGCCTGCGCGCGGCCCACGGCAAGGTCTTCGGCGTGATCGCCCAAGTCCGCGCCAAGACCGAGAACAGTGAGATCCGGGCCTTCGCCGAGCGTTCGCTGAAGTACGTCAACACGCACATGACGCTGCTGGAGAGCACGGGTCTCGTCTCCAAATCGGCCCTTTCCTGACGGGTCTTTCATTTCCCCACCCCCGCTCACAGGGAGATCTACATGGGAAGCAGGAAACGCATAGCCGTCGTCCTTCCGGCGCTGCTGCTGATCGCGGCGGCGGCGGAGGGCCCGGCGCTGGCGGCGCCCGAGCGGCCGTCGCCCCCGGCGACCGCGGAACCCACCGAGCCGCCCGATCAGGGCGGCGGCGGCCAGCAGCCGCCCGCGCAGGGCGACCCGTCCGCGCCCCCGCCCGCCGACCCGTCCGCCGACCCGTCGGCGGACCCGTCGGCCGACCCCTCGGCCCCGCCGTCCCAGGACCCGAACCCGCCCGCCCAGCAGCCGCCGGGCATCGCCGAGGGCCCGGACGCCGACGACTTCGTCAACATCCGCCAGGCCCCGCGGGTGCGCCAGGTCCGCCCGTCGCGGGGCGGCTCGCGCGGCACGTTCAGCTCGCGCTGCGGAACGAACCAGAACGAGCACCACAACCCCGACAACTTCATCGTGGCGCCGGGCGTCCAGAACGGGGCGCACCACATCCACGACTACGTCGGCAACGAGTCGGCCGACGCCTTCTCCACGGACGAGAGCCTGGCCGCCTCCGAGACCACCTGCACCAACGGCGACCTGTCCACCTACTACTGGCCGGTCATGCGCGACCGGAACGGGCAGGACGACTCCGCCGCGGCCCAGCAGAGCGCGGCCGACGGCAACGTCGGCTCGATCGTGCTGCCGCGCTCGGCAAACATCCAGTTCCGCGGCAACCCGCGCAGCAGGGTGGTGGCGATGCCGCGGTTCCTGCGGGTGATCATGGGTGACGCCAAGGCCGCCACCAACGGCCTGGCCAACGCGCGCGCCTCGTGGACCTGCAGCGGGTTCGCCAACCGGGCGTTCACCGACAAGTACCCGCTCTGCCCGCGCGGCAGCCAGGTGCAGCGCGTCCTGGACTTCCCCAGCTGCTGGGACGGCCAGAACACCGACAGCGCCAACCACCGCGACCACATCGTCTTCCCGCAGGCGAACGGCGCCTGCCCGCAGGGCCGGCAGGCCGTCCCGCAGCTGCGGCTGACGCTGAGCTACAACCTGCCCAACCGCGCGCAGGCGTTCGCGGTGGACTCCTTCCCCGAGCAGGGGCACGACCCGGTGACCGACCACGCCGACTTCGTGAACGTCATGCCCGACAACCTGATGCAGCGGGCGGTGTCCTGCATCAACTCCGGACGCCGCTGCTGATCCGCCGCCGCTGATCCGGAGACCCGCCGGCGCGGCCGGCGCGGGGGGCCGTCCCCGCGCCGGCCGCGCCCGCGTCCGTAAGATCGTCGTCATGGACGTCGCCATCGCCGGAGGACACGGGAAGATCGCGTTGCGGCTGGCCAGGTTGCTGGCCGCGCGCGGCGACACCGTGCGGTCCCTGATCCGCAATCCCGACCACGCCGAGGACGTGCGCGCGACCGGCGCCGAACCGGTGCCGCTCGACCTGGAGACCGCCTCCGCCGAGGAGGTCGCCGAGCGGATCGCCGGCGCGGACGCCGCGGTCTTCGCCGCCGGGGCGGGCCCGGGCAGCGGCGCCGCCCGCAAGGACACCGTCGACCGGGCCGCCTCGGTGCTCCTGGCGGACGCGGCCGAGCGCGCGGGCGTCCGCACGTTCCTGCAGATCTCGGCGATGGGCGTGGACAATCCGCCCGACGCCGGCCGGGGCGAGGTCTGGGCCGCCTACATGAGGGCCAAGAAGGAGGCCGAGGACGACCTGCGGGCTCGCGACGGCCTCGACTGGCTGATCCTGCGCCCCGGCCTCCTCACCGACGACCCCGGCACCGGCCGGGTACGCCTGGGCCCGCCGTACGTGGGCCACGAGCCCGTGACCCGGGACGACGTGGCGGCGGTGACCGCGGCCCTCCTGCGGGAGCCGGGCGCGCGCCGCCGCGTCCTGGAGCTCATCGGCGGCGAGACCCCCATCGACCAGGCGGTCACCGCCGCTCTGTGACCACCGCCGCCCTATGAGTAGAGGGCGTCGATCTCGTCGGCGAAGTCCTTCATGACGGCGTGCCTGCGGACCTTGAGGCTGGGGGTCATGTGGCCGGCCTCCTCGGTGAAGTCCACGCCGAGGATCTCGTACTTCTTGATGGCCTCGGCCTGGCTGACGGTCCGGTTGGCCTCGGCGACCGCGCCGTCGATCTCGGCGATCACCTCGGGGTCGCGGCGGAGCTCGTCCAGGGTCATCGCGGCGGGCTTGCCGTTCCGCTCCTTCCAGGGGCCCAGCGCCTCCTGGTCCAGGGTGATCAGGGCGCTGATGAACTTGCGGCCGTCGCCGACGACCAGGCACTGGCTGATCAGCGGGTGGGCGCGCAGCCGGTCCTCCAGCGGGGCGGGGGCGACGTTCTTGCCGGCCGCGGTGACCAGGATCTCCTTCTTGCGCCCGGTGATCTTGAGGTAGCCGTCCTCGTCGAGCGCGCCCAGGTCGCCGGTGTGGAACCAGCCGTCCTCCTCCAGGGACTCCTTGGTGGCGGCGTCGTTGTTCCAGTAGCCGGTGAGGATGTTCACGCCGCGGACCAGGACCTCGCCGTCCTCGGCGATGCGCAGGGTCACGCCCGGGATGGGGCGGCCGACCGTGCCGATCCTGATGGCGGTGGGCCGGTTGACCGAGGCGGGGGCGGTGGTCTCGGTGAGGCCGTACCCCTCCAGGATGGTGATGCCGACGCCGCGGAAGAAGTGCCCGAGGCGTTCGCCCAGGGCGGCGCCGCCGGAGACGGCGTACTCGACCCGGCCGCCGACCGCGGCGCGGAGCTTGCCGTACACCAGCCGGTCGAACACCCGGTGCTTGATCTTGAGGCCGAGGCCGGGGCCGCCGTCGTCCAGCGCCCGGCTGTAGGCGATCGCGGTGTCGGCGGCGGCGTGGAAGATGCGGCCCTTGCCCTCGGCGGCGGCCTTCTGCTCGGCGCCGTTGTAGACCTTCTCGAAGACCCGGGGGACGGCCAGCAGGAACGTCGGCCGGAAGGACCCCAGGTCGGGCAGCAGGCTGGGGATGTCGCTGTGGCCCAGGACGATCTCGCCCTCGACGGCCGCGACCTGGATCAGCCGGGCGAACACGTGCGCCAGCGGCAGGAACAGCAGCGTGGAGCTGCCGTCCACCGCGACCTCGGAGATGGCGCCCTGGACGGCGTTGCGGGAGGTGGCGACGAAGTTGCCGTGGGTGAGCTGGCAGCCCTTGGGACGGCCGGTGGTGCCCGAGGTGTAGATGACGGTGGCCAGGTCGCCGGAGGCGCGGGAGCGGCGGCGCTCCTCGGCCGTCTCGGCGGTGACGTCCGCGCCGGAGGCGACCACGTCCTCCAGGTCGCCGGCGTCGATGCCCCACACGTGGGCGAGGCCGGGCAGCGAGTCGCGCACCTCCGCGATCGCGGCCAGGTGGGCGGAGGTCTCGGCGAACACGGCCTTGGCGCCGGAGTCGCCGATGATCCACTCGATCTGCGCCGGGGCGGAGGTCTCGTAGATCGGCACGGTCACGCCGCCGGCCGCCCAGATGGCGTAGTCCAGGAGGGTCCACTCGTACCGGGTCCGGGACATGAGCGCGACCCGGTCGCCGGGCTCCACGCCCGCGGCGATCAGGCCCTTGGCGATCCCGGTCACCTCGGCGGCGAACTCCCCGGCGGTCACCGAGCGCCAGGCCTCGCCCTCGCGGCGGCGCAGCACGATCGTGCCGGGACGCTCGGCGGCCCGGGTGAAGGGCGCGTCGGTCAGATTCGTGGCGGCGGGGACCTCCACCATCGCGGGGACGCTGAACTCGCGCACGGCCCATCTCCTCGGTTGAACGCGGCTACGGTCGGCAAGGCTCGGACGCTGCGCACCCCCGGGCGCCGCGGGTGCCGCAACGGTGGGGACGACGGTACAGCGTCCTCACCGTCGAATGATACCCGTGAGTAGGAATTCTGTTACGGCATGATCAGGCCCGTCCCGCCGCCTCCGCCGCGGTGCCCCGGTTAACGGTGACGCAAAGTTCGCGGGCGGACGCCCCGGTCGCGGCGGCCCGTTGCCTAGGCTCGTGACCCGTGGGAAGCCATGGCGGGGTGACCATGGGGGAGGCGGGGGCGCCGTGTCGTTGCTCGAAGTGATCGCGCTGGACGCCGCCGACGCGCGGGCGGCCGAGGAGGGCGGCGCGGACCGGCTGGAGGTCGTCGCCGACATGGCCGCCGACGGCCTGACGCCCGATCCCGACCTGGTCGCCGGAGTGCGCGCGGTGACGACCCTGCCGATCCGGGTGATGCTGCGGGCCAACGCCGGCTTCCGCACCACGATCCCGGAGCTGGACCGGCTGCGCCGGGTCGCCGGCCTGCACCGGGACGCCGGCGCCGACGGCTTCGTCCTGGGGTTCCTGGACCCGCTCGGCGGGATCGACACCGGCGCCACCGGCAAGCTCGCCGCCGCCCTCGCGCCGCTGCCGTGGACCTTCCACCGGGCGCTCGACCACGCCGCCGACCCGCCGCCCGCCTGGCGGACCGTCCGGGACCTGGACGGCGGGCCGGACACCGTGCTCACCGCGGGCTCGCCGCGCGGCGTCGACGCCGGGGTGGACGTCCTGGTCCGGCGGGCCGCCGAGGGCCCGCGCTCGGCGGGGCTGCTCATGGCGGGCGGCGGGCTGCGCCGCAAGCACGTCGCGGTGCTGGCCGCGGCCGGGATCACCGCGTTCCACGTGGGCACCGCGGTCCGTCCCGACGGCTCCTGGGACGCCCCCGTGGACCCCCGCCTGGTCCGCGAGTGGCGGGCGCTGGTGGTCGCCGCGACCGGGTCCGGCGCCCGGTGAGGGTGGTCAGGGCGACACGCCGTGGCGCACCGCCGGACCGGACCATTTAGAGTCGGGACATGCGGATCCATGTGGTGAGTGACGTTCATGGCCGCGCCGAGGCCCTCAAGCGCGCGGGGGACGGGGCGGACGCGCTCATCTGCCTGGGCGACCTGATCCTGTTCATCGACTACTCCGACCACGCCCAGGGCATCTTCGCGGACCTGTTCGGCCAGGAGAACGCCGACCGGCTCATCGAGCTGCGCACCCAGAAGCACTTCGAGGAGGCCCGCGCCTTCTCCCGGCGGATGTGGGACTCCCTGGAGGGCGGGGCCTGGCCGCACATCGAGAAGGCCGTCCGCCGCCAGTACGCCGAGCTGTTCGCCGCGATGCCGACCCCCGCCTACCTCACCTACGGGAACGTGGACGTCCCCGCCATGTGGGCCGAGTACCTGCGCGAGGGGCAGCACGTCCTGGACGGGGAGGTCGTCGAGCTGGGCGGGCTGCGGTTCGGGTTCGTCGGCGGGGGCCTGAGGACCGAGTACCGCACCCCCTACGAGCTCGACGACGACGCCTACGCGGCCAAGGTCGCGGCGGTCGGCGCGGTCGACGTGCTGTGCTGCCACATCCCGCCCGCCGTCCCGGAACTGCTGTACGACACGGTCGCGCGCAGGTTCGAGCGGGGCAGCGAGGCGGTGCTGGAGGCGATCCGCGAGACCCAGCCCCGGTACGTGCTGTTCGGGCACGTCCACCAGCCGCTGGCGCGCCGCATGCGCATCGGCCGCACCGAATGCGTCAACGTGGGTCACTTCCGTGGCAGCGGGGTTCCTTACGTTCTGTCGCTCTGACGGATACTTTCCAGGGGGACGCCGGAACCGGCGTGCTCCCGAGCGCAGAAGGGCGGGCATCGATGGCGGACCGCACGAGTTCTTCCATCACCATCAGGTCCGGGAAGACCGAGATCATGGCGGTGATCGCCGATCTCGAGGCGTATCCGAAGTGGGCCAGCGGCATCCGCGACCTCACCGTCCAGGAGACCGGTGACGACGGCCGCGCCCGCCTGGCCCGGCTCACCTTCGACGGCGGTCCGTTCAGCGACACCGTCGGGCTGCGCTACGAGTGGGGCGGCGACGACCACGTCCACTGGGAGCTGGTGGAGCAGGGCACCGTGGTGACGGGGCTGCACGGCTCCTACACGCTGGGGGAGGCCGGGGGCGGCGGCGAGCCCGCCACCGAGGTCACCTACGAGCTGGCCGTGGACGTCCGCGTCCCGATGATCGGGATGGTCAAGCGCAAGGCTGAGAAGCGGATCATCGACTCGGCGCTCAAGGGCCTGAAGCGGTACGTCGAGGGCTGAGCGGCCCCGTCGCGGGCCGGGGGCGGCGATGCGGTTTCGCGCCGACGACGGATGGACAATGTTCTCATGAACGAGCAGCCAGGCGACCTCCTCGACGAGGCGGTCAAGCTCTTCGAGACGCTGCGCAGGCGGCTGGGCGAGACGGCGGCCGGCCCGCGCGGCGAGGCGGGCCGGGCCGGTGCCGGCGGTACGGAAGAACGTGCAGGTGAACGTGCGGGTGAGGACGTGTGGAGCCGCGCGGTCTCCGAGGAGCCGCGCGAGCCGCGGGAGCCGCGGGAACCGCGCGCGCCGCGGGAGCCGCCGCGGATCGCGACCGGCGCACCCGAGTGCCGCGACTGCCCGGTCTGCCGGGCGATCGCCGTGGGCCGCGCGTCGGGCGGTGACGTCCGCGAGCACCTGCGGCAGGCCGGGCGCTCGCTGCTGGCCGCGGCGATGGACGTGGCCGCGGCCTTCGAGCGGACCCGCCCCGCGCCCGGACCGCCGCCGCGGAACGGTCCGGGCGGCGACCGCCCCGCCGCCACGGGTTAGCGACCGGGCAGCGCGGGTGAGCGGCCGGCCGCCGCCGGAAACGCCCGCGACCGCCCGCGATGCCGCACAATGTCGCGCAGCGGGTCGCGCAGTGGCCGGCAGTGACGCGCAAGGACGCGCAGTGACGCAGTGAGGGCTCCGGTAGGCGCCGCGAGGAGGAGGAACCGCACATGGCCCTGACCATCGGCGTTGATGTTGGGGGTACCAAGGTCGCCGCGGGCGTGGTCGACGACCAAGGCAGGATTCTGGAGAAGGTCCGCCGTCCCACCCCCTCCACCAACCCCAAGGAGACCGCCGCGGTCATCGCCGAGGTCGTCGACCTGCTCAAGGGCAAGTTCGAGGACGTGGCGGCGGTCGGCCTCGGCACCGCCGGGTTCGTGGACGAGACCCGTTCCACGGTGCTGTTCGCGCCCAACCTGGCCTGGCGGGACGAGCCGATCAAGAAGAAGGTGGAGGACCTGACCGGGCTGCCGGTCGTGGTCGAGAACGACGGCAACGCCACCGCCTGGGGCGAGGCCCGGTTCGGCGCCGGCCGCGACCACGACTTCATCGTGCTGATCGCGCTGGGCACCGGCATCGGCGGCGGCATCATCATCAACGGCGAGCTCTACCGGGGCCGGTTCGGGATCGGCGCCGAGGTCGGCCACTTCCGGGTCGTCCCGGACGGGCGGCGCTGCGGCTGCGGCAACCGCGGCTGCTGGGAGCAGTACGCCAGCGGCAACGCGCTGGTGCACGAGGCCCGCGACCTGGCCCGGGTGGCCCCGGCGATGGCGGGGCGGCTGCTGGAGCTGGGCGACGGCCGTCCCGACGGCATCAGCGGGCCCGAGGTGACGCAGGCGGCCCGCGAGGGCGACACCGCGGCGCTGGAGTGCTTCCGGACGGTGGCGCACTGGGCGGGGCAGGGCCTGGCCGATCTCACCGCGATCCTGGACCCGGGCGCGTTCATCATCGGCGGCGGGCTGTCGGACGCGGGCGACCTGCTGCTCGACCCGATCCGGGACGCGTTCGAGACCGCGCTGACCGGCCGCGGGCACCGTCCGCTGCCGGAGATCCTCATCGCCGAGCTGGGGTCGGCCGCCGGCATCGTCGGCGCCGCCGACCTGGCCCGGACCTGACGCGACCGGCGAGGCGGGGGAGGCGGGCGGTGGCCGTCGTCGTCCGGGTGCTCAGCTACAACGTCCGGTCGCTGCGGGACGACCCGGCGGCCGTGGCGCGGGTGGTCCGCGCCCTGGAGCCGGACGTGGTCTGCCTGCAGGAGGTGCCGCGCTTCCTGGGGTGGCGGTTCAAGCGGCGGCGGCTGGCACGGGCGTGCGGGCTGTCGGTGGCCTCGGGACGGCGCGCGGCCGGGCTGGCCGTGCTGGCGGGGCCGCGCGCCCGGGTCGTGCACCGCGAGTACCACCTGCTGGAGCCGTTTCCGAAGCTGCACCGCCGCGGGCTGGCCGTCGCCGTCCTGGAGTTCCCGGACGGCGACGGCCGCGGGGCGCGGCTGATCGCGGCGAGCACCCATCTCGACCTGCGGGACGAGCCGCGCCTGGCCCACACCGGCGAGATCATCGGCATTCTGGAGCGGGCCCGCGCCGCCCACCGCGCGCCGGTCGTGATCGCCGGGGACATCAACGAGCAGCCCGGGGGCGCGTCCTGGAGGACGCTGGACGAGATCTTCCAGGACGCCCACGCCGTCGCTCCCGAGGGCTACGCGGCGACGTTCTCGTCCCGGCGCCCGGGCCGGCGCATCGACGGCGTGTTCGCGGACCGGGAGATCGAGGTGATCGGCTGCGGCGTGCCCGTGGAAGAGGCGATCGCCGCCGACTACCCGTCGGCCACCGACCACCGCCCCGTCCTGGCCACCCTGCGGCTGCCCGCCCTCGTCTAGACCACGGCGCCGTCGTCGGGGTCGCGCGGCTCGTCGCCCATCCGCAGCACCAGCGTCACGAACCCGCCGATGAACGCGGCCACCGCCAGGAACGCCGCGTAGCCCGGCACCTCCCAGTCGAGGATCACCGTGACCAGCAGGTACAGCGGCCCGCCGACCAGCGCGATCCACGCCCCTTTGGTGAGCGGGTCGGCGCTGGGCAGGGGCGGCGGGGGCGGCGGGACGTAGTGGCCCTCCTCGTCGCCGTCCTCCTCGGCGGGGACCTTCGCCAGGTCGGCCGCCTTGATCACGCGGGCGCGGGGGAGCCGCCCGGTGCGGTCGTCGCCCTCGCGCGGCGGCTCGGCGGCCGGCTCGTCGATGTTCTCCTCGTCGGGCCAGGGGACCTGGTCGCCCTCGGGGGCCGCGTCGTAGCCGGCGACGATCTCGGCCCAGATGGCGTCCTCGTCGAGTTCGGCCGCGTCGCCCCGGCGGTCGGGGCCCGTGGCGGTGGCGGGGGAGTCCACGCCCGCGCCCGTGCTCTCGGCGGCGGTGGGGGAGGAGTCGGGGTCGCGCAGCCGCGTCAGGTGGACGCGCAGGACGCTCTCGGCGGTCGGTTTCATCTCGACGTCCACGTACAGCCGGTCGAGAACGTCGTCGACGCTCCCGGCGGCGCCCCCGGACGCCGCCGCCGACGCGGCCTCCTCCGCCAGCCCGGCCAGCTCCTCGGGGGAGGCGGCGTAGGCGGCCACTCCCGCGTCGCGCAGCGCCGTCAGCATGACGTCGGCGAGATGCGGGGCGAGGTCGACCAGCGGCGCGTAGGTGTCCGCTGACAGTCCATTGCCACGGCGATTCACGGGGCCGGCTCCTTCGACGACTCCGGCGTGACCGACAGCACCGGCATGACGGCCTCCGCTCCCCCATAGACGTGTGTCCCACGGTATTCGCTGGGCCGCCTGGGGCAAGCCCTTGGGGCACACCCGATCGCGATTCCCTGTGCAGAGCCTACGTTCATATCGCCCCCGCCGGGGCGGGGCAAGGCCGACCGGCGGGGCCGGGGGCCCGGACGGGGCCGGGGTGTGGGCAGGTCGGCCGGGGAGTGGAAGGATGTCGCATCATCCCCCGTTCGTCGGAGTGTTCGGGACGCGCGCCGCAGCTGGACGCGGCCGGAGGAAGGTGTCGGCATGCTCTGGTTCTGGATCCTCCTCAGGATCGTTCTCTCGCCCATCCTGTACCTGGTGTGGCGTCCCCGGAACTCGGGCATGCGGAACGTCCCCAAGCGGGGTCCGGCCCTGCTGGTGAGCAACCACCTGTCGTTCGCCGACCACTTCTTCGGGCCGCTGCCGCTGCTGCGCCCGATCTTCTTCATCGGCAAGGGCGAGTACTTCACCGGCAAGGGCCTCAAGGGGTTGCTCAGCAGGGCGTTCTTCACCGCGGTCGGGGTGGTCCCGGTGGACCGGTCGGGCGGCGACGCGGCGGAGGCGGCGCTGGAGACCGGCCTGCGGATCCTGCGCGAGGGCAAGCTGCTGGGGATCTACCCCGAGGGCACCAGGGCGCCCGACAACCGGCTCTACCGGGGCAAGACCGGGGTGGCCCGGCTGGCGCTGAAGTCGCGGGTGCCGGTGATCCCGGTGGCGATGATCAACACCTTCGAGCTGATGCCGTCCGGCCGGCCCGTGTTCCGGCTGGGGGTGCGGCCCGGGGTGCGGTTCGGCGCCCCGCTGGACTTCTCCCGCTACTACGGGCAGGAGGACGACCGGGAGGTGCTGCGCAAGATCACCGACGAGATCATGCAGACGATCCGGGAGCTGTCCGGGCAGGAGTACGTGGACCGGTACGCGGCCGAGGTGAAGGCCGAGATGGCGGGCCGGGAGGTCCGCCCGGCCGGCGACGACGACTGAGCCGCGCGGCGGGCGGCGTCATGGGCCTGGAAGTCGCCCTCTGGCGGGCGGTCGCGGTCTACCGGGGGACCTCCCTCGCGTACGCGGCCGCCCTGATCGCCATGAACTTCGGCGAGTACGATCATCCGCTCGGCGGCTGGACCGTGCTGGCCGTCATGGCGCTCTGGACCCTGTACGCCACCTACTCCTTCGCCGACCCGCGGCGCCGCGGGCGGCCGCTCCTGGCCGCCGACCTGGCGGTGGCGCTGGGCTGCCTGCTGGCCACCACGTGGGTGGAGTCGGCGGGCAACATCTCCAGCGGCCGCTCGACGCTGCCCGCCTCGTGGGTGGCCGCCGCCGTGCTGTCGTGGGCGGTGGCGGGCGGCAAGCGGGCGGGGATCGCCGCGGCGCTGGCGCTCGGCGTGGCGAACGTGCTGGTGCACGTGCTGGCCGGGACGCCGGGCTCGGCCGGGTCGGTCACCTTCAACGGGATCGTGCTGCTGGTCATGGCCGGGCTGGTGGTGGGGCACGTGGTCAAGCTGGCGCTGGACGCGGAGGCCCGGCTGGCGCGTGCGGTGGAGCTGGAGGCGTCCACCCGCGAACGGGAGCGGCTGGCGCGCGGCATCCACGACTCGGTGCTGCAGGTGCTGGCGATGGTCCAGCGGCGCGGCGGCGAGATGGGCGGCGAGGCGGCCGAGCTGGGCCGGCTGGCGGGGGAGCAGGAGGCCGCGCTGCGCGCGCTGATCAGCGCCGGTGCCGGCGAGCCGCCCGCGCGGCACGGCCGCGGCGCGCGGCACGGCCCCGCCGCGGCGAGCGGGCGCCGCGGAGCACGGCGGAGTCCCGGCGGGACGCGCGGCGGGACGCGCGGCGCCCGCCGCACGCCCGGCCCGGCGCAGGGCGCCGTGCACGGGCCCGGCCCGTCCGGCGAGGTGGACCTGCGGCCGCTGCTCAACGGCCACGCGTCCCCGAACGTCACTGTCTCCGCCCCCGCCACGCCCGTCCGGCTGCCGGCGGACGCCGCCCGGGAGGTCGGCGCCGCGGTCGCCGCCGCCCTCGACAACGTGCGGCGGCACTGCCCCGACGGCACCCGCGCCTGGGTCCTGCTGGAGGACGACGGCGCCGGGGAGGTCGTGGTGAGCGTCCGCGACGACGGCCCCGGCATGCCCCGCGAACGGCTCGCGGAGGCCGCGGCGGCGGGACGGCTCGGCGTCGCCCAGTCCATCCGGGGCCGGATCCGCGACCTGGGCGGCACGGTGTCGATCGTGTCCGCCCCCGGGCAGGGCACCGAGATCGAGATGGCGGTGCCCGCCGGCCCGCCCCCGCCGTAGGGTGGCGGCGTGAACGACGACTCTCCCGCCCCCTCCGGATCCCTGCGGGTCATGGTCGTGGACGACCATCCGATGTGGCGCGACGCCGTCGCCCGCGACCTGGCCGAGGCCGGGCACGAGGTGGTCGCGACGGCCGGGGAGGGACGCGCCGCCGTCCGCATCGCCGCGGCGGCCCGCCCGCAGGTCGCGGTCGTCGACCTCCAGCTGCCCGACATCAGCGGCGTCGAGGTGACCCGGCAGCTGGCCGCCGCCGACCCGCCCGTGCGGGTGCTGGTGCTGTCGGCCAGCGGCGAGCAGCAGGACGTGCTGGAGGCCGTCAAGGCGGGCGCCACCGGCTACCTGCTCAAGTCCGCCGGCCGTGAGGAGTTCCTGGACGCCGTGCGGCGCACCGGCGACGGCGACGCGGTCTTCACGCCGGGGCTGGCCGGGCTGATCCTGGGCGAGTACCGCCGGCTCGCCGCCGCGCCGCGTCCCGGCGACGACGGCGCCCCGCGCCTGACCGAGCGGGAGACCGAGGTGCTGCGGCTGGTCGCCAAGGGCCTGACCTACAAGCAGATCGCCGAGCGGCTGGTGCTGTCGCACCGCACCGTGCAGAACCACGTCCAGAACACCCTCGGCAAGCTGCAGCTCCACAACCGCGTGGAGCTCGTCCGCTACGCCATCGAGAAGGGACTCGACCAGGAGGACTGAACCGCGCGCCGGCTCCGGACATCTATCTCATGAGGCCACCATTCGCCGGAGGCGCCGATGTTCTTCTGGATCTTCCTCGTGCTGCTGGTCGCCGCCTACGCCGCGCTCCTGGGGGCGGGGGCGGCCGCCGAGCGCGCGGCGCGGCGCGGGAGGGCGCCGTCCCGCGAGCCGCACCCGTACGAGCTCGCCTACCTGGACGGCGGCGGCCGCCACGCGATCGCGGCGTCCCTGGTCGCGCTGCGCCTGGACGGGGCCGTCGACGCCTACGCCACAGGCCGGATCCAGGCCACGGGCCCGCCGGGCTCGGCGACCACGCCGCTGGACCTGGCGGTCCTCCGGGCGCTGGCCGGCCCCCGCGCGCCGAGCCTGGCGGCCCTGGCCTCCGACCCGGGCGTGCGGCAGGCGATCAAGCAGCTCCGCGCCGGGCTGGCCGCCCAGGGCCTGGTCATGGGGGACGGTGCGCGGCTGGTGGCGCGTCTCGCCCCCTGGCCCGCCCGCGGCCTGCTTGCGGTCGTCTTCTTCACCGGGTGGAGCGTCCTGTCGGGCGGGGACGCGCCCTGGTACCAGCACATGGTGCTGGTCGTCCTGTGCGTGGTGCTGGCCGTGGTCTCGACCGCGGTCGGCCGCGGGAAAGAGCGGACCCGGGAGGGCGAGCGCGCCCTGGAGGACGCGCGGGCCCGCCATGCCCACCTCGACCCCGAGGCCGCGCCCGCCTACGCCGGCGCCGCGGCGCTGATGGGCGTCGCGCTGTTCGGGACGGCGGCCATGATGGCGATCGACCCGATGTTCTCCCAGACCGTCGGTCTCGGACGCTTCATGGCGCTGACCGGCAGCCCGACCGCGTCCGGCTCTGGCGGCTCCGGCGGCCCGGTCTGCTCGTCGGACGCCTCGGTCTGCTCCTCCGGCGGCTGCGGCGGTGGCGGCTCGTGCGGTGGCGGCGGCTCCGGCGGCGGCGGAGACGGAGGCGGTGGCGGTGGCTGTGGAGGCGGCGGCGGTGGCTGCGGAGGAGGCGGAGGATGAACGAGACGGTCCCGGGCCTGGGCGTGGGAATCGGCTGGCGGCCCGAGATCAGCGGGTTCGTCGAAGGACTGCCCGGCCTGCGCTTCACCGAGGTGATCGCCGAATCCGTCCACATCGGCCACCCGCCGCCCGAACTGCTCGCCCTGCGCGAGCGGGGCGCAGCGGTCGTCCCGCACGGCGTGAAGCTGTCCCTCGGCGGCGCCGAGCCGGTGGACGCCGGACGCGTCGCGCACCTGGCCGCCTGCGCCGAGGCGCTGCGGGCCCCGCTCGTCAGCGAGCACGTGGCGTTCGTCCGTGCGGGCGGCATCGAGGCCGGGCACCTGCTCCCGGTCCCGCGCACCCGCGCGGCGCTGGACGTCCTCACCGCCAACATCCGCCGCACCCAGGCCGAGCTGCCGGTGCCGCTGGCCGTGGAACCGATCGCGACGCTGTTCGACTGGCCCGGCGCCGAGTACGAGGAGGGCGACTTCCTCACCGAGCTGCTGGAACGCAGCGGCGCCCTGCTCCTGCTCGACATCGCCAACGTCTACGCCAACGCCCGCAACCGCGGCGAGGACCCCCTGGCCCTCCTCGACCGGCTGCCCCTGGAGCGCGTCGCGTACTGCCACATCGCCGGCGGCACCCAGGAAGATGGGCGCTACCACGACACCCACGCCGCACCCGTGCCGGCGGAGGTACTCGACCTCGTCAGGGAACTGTGCGCGCGCCACCGCCCGCCCGGCCTCCTGCTGGAACGCGACGGCCGCTACCCGCCCGCCGCGGAACTGTGCGCCGAACTCGACGCCATCGCCGCCGCCTCCGGCCACACCCCCGTCACATGACCGGCGAACCCCTCGACACCGGTCTCGCGGCGGCCCAGGAGGCCCTGGTACGGGCGATCGCGGCGGGCGGCCCCCTCCCGCCCGGCTTCGACCCCGCCGGCGTCGCCGCCGCCGCGCGCAGCATCCTCTACAAGCGTGCCGGCGACGTCGCCCGCACCTGGCCCGCGCTGGCCGCCTCGTACGGGACGTCCTGGAAGGAGACCTACGCCGGCTGGGCGGCCGGACGCCCCACCCACGGGTCGATCCGGGACGCATGGGACTTCGCCCGGCAACACGCCGCGGAACTCTCCGCCGAAGCGGTGCGGGAACTGGCCCTCACCGAGGCACGATGGTCGTATGACGGAAACGGCGAGCCGCGCCGCCGCCGGGCGGCGGTACGGCGCGTCCCCGGCGGGCTGGCGGTGCAGATCATGGGCCGGGCCCGGCTGATCGGACCGGCCGCGCGCCGCTGATGGGCGAAGTGCCCCGGCGGGCCCCGCGACGGACTATGGTCTAGACCAATGGCGGCGCGCCGGGACGAGACGGGAATGCCCGGTCCGAGGCGCGCCCGCGGCTAATGTTCGAGGGAATCGAGGGAGGAGCCCGGTGTCTGTTGAGGGAGAGGGCATGCGCGTCGGAGTGCTGACCGGCGGCGGTGACTGCCCCGGCCTGAACGCCGTCATCCGCGCCGTGGTGCGCAAGGGCGTGCAGGTCTTCGGCTACGAGTTCGTGGGCTTCCGGGCGGGCTGGCGCGGCCCGCTGGAGGGCGACACCATGGCCCTCGACATCGAGGCGGTCCGCGGCATCCTGCCGCGCGGCGGCACCATCCTCGGCTCCTCCCGGACCAACCCGATCAAGGTCGAGGGCGGCATCGAGCGGATCAAGGACAACCTGGCCGGGCTCGGCGTCGACGCGCTGATCGCCATCGGCGGCGAGGACACCCTCGGCGTCGCCCGCGAGCTCTACGACAACGGCGTCAACGTGGTCGGCGTCCCCAAGACCATCGACAACGACCTCAACGCCACCGACTACACCTTCGGTTTCGACACCGCGGTCGGCATCGCGATGGAGGCCATCGACCGGCTGCACACCACCGCCGAGAGCCACCACCGCGCGCTGATCTGCGAGGTCATGGGCCGCCACGCGGGCTGGATCGCGCTGCACGCCGGCATGGCCGCCGGCGCCAACGTCATCCTCATCCCCGAGCAGCCCTTCGACATCGACAAGGTCGTCGCCTACGTCGAGAGCCGGTTCAAGACCCGCTACGCGCCGATCATCGTGGTCTCCGAGGGCGCCCACCCGATGGACGGCCAGATGCAGCTGCAGACCGGCGAGCGCGACGCGTTCGGCCACGTCCGGCTCGGCGGCATCGGGCAGCGCCTCGCCGACGAGATCGAGAAGCGCACCGGCAAGGAGGCCCGCGCCACCGTTCTCGGCCACATCCAGCGCGGCGGCACCCCCACCGCGTTCGACCGCGTCCTGGCCACCCGCTTCGGCCTCCAGGCCATCGACGCGGTCCGCGACGGCGACTTCGGCAAGATGGTCGCCCTGCGCGGCACCGACATCATCCGCGTCGGCCTCGACGAGGCCACCAAGGAACTCAAGACCGTCCCCGTGGAGCGCTACGCCGAGGCCGAGGTCTTCTTCGGCTGATGCGGCCCTGAGGGCTTGAAGGGGCGTGTTCCCCGCGGAGGGGCGTCCCCTCACGGGGAACACGTTTCCGAGTCGCGGCGTTGCCGGTCTTGGGTCACACTAGAGGCCTACCCCCGTTGGTACGTCCAGGAGGATTCCGCATGCCGCCGCTCGACACCGCGATCGCCACCGACGGCACGCCGGCGGTCGACACCGCGACCGCGGCGGCGCCCGGCCGCCCGCCGGTCGACGGTGAGCCGTGCGTGCTGATCAAACTGGGCGAGGTCGTGCTCAAGGGCAAGAACCGGGAGCTGTTCGAGAAGCGGCTCGCCGACAACATCCGGGCCGCGATCCGCCCGATCGCCCGCGTGGAGGTGATCCGCCGGCACGGGGTCATGGTCGTGCGGACCAAGGACGCCACGGTGGCCACGGTCGACGCGCTGGCCGAGCGGATCACCGATGTGATGGGCATCGTGTGGGCGCACCGCGCCTGGCGGGTCGGCAAGGACGTGGAGAGCGTGGAGCGGGCGGCGCTGGAGCTGATGGCCGGGCGCCAGGGCACGTTCGCGGTCCGTTCACGGCGCCGCGACAAGCGGTTCCCGCTGACCTCCACCGAGCTCGACCGCCGGGTGGGCGCGGCGATCGCCGACCGGTACGGGCTGCCGGTCCGGCTGAAGGGCCCCGACCACACGCTGTCGATCGAGATCGACCGGGACGAGGCGTTCGTATTCTCCGGGGGGCTGCCCGGTCAGGGCGGGCTGCCGGTCGGGATGAGCGGCCGCGGGCTGGTGCTGATGTCGGGCGGGATCGACTCGCCGGTCGCGGCGTACCGGATGATGCGGCGCGGGCTGCGGGTCGACTACCTGCACTTCTCGGGCATGCCGTTCACCGGCCCGGAGTCGATCTACAAGGCGTACGCGCTGGTGCGCGAGCTCGACAGGTTCCAGGGCGGGTCCCGGCTGTTCGTGGTGCCGTTCGGCAAGGCGCAGCAGCAGATCAAGTCCTCGGGCGCGGACCGGCTTGCGGTGATCGCGCAGCGCCGGCTGATGCTGCGGACCGGCGAGCTGCTGGCCCGCCGGCTGCACGGCGGCACGCTGATCACGGGGGACGCGCTGGGGCAGGTCAGCAGCCAGACGCTGGCGAACATCACGGCGCTGGACGACGCGGTCGAGCTGCCCATCCTGCGCCCGCTCATCGGCATGGACAAGAGCGAGATCATGGAGCAGGCGCGCCGGATCCGGACGCTGTCGATCTCGGAGCTGCCGGACGAGGACTGCTGCACGCTGCTGGCGCCGCGCCGCGCGGAGACCCGGGCCAAGATCGACGACCTGCGGCAGATCGAGAAGCGCCTGGACGTGGGGGAGCTGGCCGAGCAGCTGGCCGGGTCCGTCCAGGAGCACCGGCCGGTCTACGGCGACGCCGGCGCGGCCTGAGCCGGGGCGTTCAGCGCGGGTCGGCGTCGGTCGGGCGGGGCGGCTCCGGGCCGTCCGGCCCCATCAGCGTGAGCCGCTCCAGCCGGACGATGCGGAACCGGCGCCCCGCCACCGCGATCCCGTTGCGGCGGGCGGGGTCGGCCATCAGCGACGCGGCCTCGGTGTACTCGGCCAGGTCGGCCTCGCCGGGCCGCTCGATCGCCGGGACGACGTGCCGGAAGTAGGTGGCCAGGGACTCGCGGGCCTGCTGCGGCGTCTCGTGGAGGCGGCCGACCGGGCGCCAGCGGCCCTCGGAACGTTCCGCGACGGTGAACGCGGGGGTCAGCTGGGCCGGGGTGAGGAACGCCTCCGACGGTTCGGTGCCGGTGCGGGCGGTGGCGTCCAGCAGCTGGCACAGCAGTTCGGCGGTGGCCAGGTCGGGGATGGTCTGCCCGTCGTGCAGCAGGTCGAACGGCCGGCAGCGGGGCAGCCGGTGGTCGCCGGGCCGAGGGTCGAAGTCGGTGGGACGGGGCGGTTCGGGGCCGTCGGGCCCCGTCCGCACCAGCTGCTCGATCCGCACCACCCGGAACCGCCGGCCGTCCGCGGCGACCTCGTCGGCCGGATGGAGGCGGAGCCGCCGGCCGGCCGCGGCCAGCGGCTCCTCCCCGCTGTCCTCCAGGTGGTCGGCGAGCATCTCCCTGGCGCCCTGCGGCAGCGGGTCGCCCGGGCAGACGACCTGCCAGCCGCCCGGGACCCGCTCGGCCGCGGTGAACAGGGCGCCGACCACCACCAGCTCCGGGTAGGCCGCGATGGCGCGGCAGGCGTCCGCGAGCATCACCGCGGCGACCGGATCGACGCCGTGCAGGTCCTCGGGGGAGAGTCCGCGGCCCCCGGTCTCCCCGTCGCCCGTTGTCATGCCGGACATCATCCTCGCCCGTGCGCGCCCTGCCCAGTGGTTCAGACCAATATTTCAGAACAGTTATCGACGTGCCGGAATGATCAGTACGAGCAGGCTGGCGACGAGCAGCGCCAGCCCGCCGAGGGCGAGGCCGCCGAGCCGTTCGCCGAGCACCGCCACGCCCAGCACCGCCGCCACGGCGGGCTCGGCCAGCGTCAGGGTGGTGGCCGTGGTCGCGGGCGTGCTCCGCAGCCCGCGCGCGAACAGCACGTAGCCGCCCGCCGTCGTGACCACGCCCAGGTAGAGCGCGACGACCAGGCCGGTGCCGCCGACCGCCCAGCCCGGGGAGCTGGTCACCAGGACCGGCAGCAGCAGCACCGCGCCCGCCCCGAACAGCGCCCCGGCGACCGCGCGGTCCTCCTCGCCGCCCGCGATGAGGGTGGACGCCACGGTGGCGTACACCGCGTAGGACAGCCCCGACAGCACGGCCAGGCCGATCCCGGCCGGGTCGGCGCCGGCGTCCTGGCCGCCGCCGACGAGGGCGGCGCAGCCGGCGACCGCGCCCGCCGTCGCCAGCGCCCACCGCCCGCCGAGCGCCGACTGCCGGGTGAGCAGGCCGAGGAGCCCGGCGAACGCGGGCGCGCTCCCGATGGTGACGACCGTGCCGATCGCCACCCCGGTCCGGGCGGCGGCGGTGAAGAAGGCGGTCTGGTACGCGGCGATGGCGACCGCGCCCAGGACCACCAGGAGCCGGTTGCGGCGGGTGCCCAGCAGCCGGCGCAGGCCGGCGCCGCGCGCCGTGAGGCCCGCGAAGGCCAGCAGCAGCACGCCGCCCATGACGATGCGGACCGCGGCGATCGAGACGTTGGACGCCTCCGGGACGAAGGTGCGGACGGTGCCGGTGGTGCCCCACAGGCAGGCGGCGGCCAGGACGTCGGCGGCGCCGCCCCACCGTCCGGCGGAGGCGCGGGCCGCGGATCCGGAACCCGCGGCAGGGTCGTGCTCGGTGGTGCGTACGGACACGAGAGGAACGCTCCTGAACTCGAATCGGTGAGAAGGATCCGGATTCGGGGCGCAGGAAGACGGGACCGGGCGCGCGTGCGCCGGGTCCGCGAGAACTCGAGGGAGGTCGCCGCGCCCCTCAGGCGCGGGGCGGCCCGCAGTTCGGCGTCCAGTAGTCCATGTGTCGGGACCTTACCAGCCGTGTTCGGGTGTTCCGCCCGGGATCGCCCCGCCGCGCCCGGCTGGGGCGCGGCGGAGCGGGAGAGGCGGCGGAAGGGGCGGGAACAGACCGGGACCGGGCCGGGATCAGACCGGGACGGGCGCGGCGTCGCCCTCGGCGACGGTCAGCCTCCGGCCCACCAGCGGCGGCAGGTCCCGCACCAGCCGGGCCAGCTCGCGCAGGTCGCCGTCCACCAGCGCCTGCGGGCCGTCGCACAGCGCGGTCTCCGGGTGCGGGTGCACGTCGATGATCACGCCGTCCGCGCCGACCGCGATCCCCGCCCGGGTCAGCGGCAGCACCAGGTCGCGGCTGCCGCCCGAGTGCGAGGGGTCCACGATCACCGGCAGGTGGGAGAGGCGCTGCGCGACCGGCACCGCGGCCACGTCCAGGGTGTTGCGGGTGGCCTTCTCGAAGGTGCGGATGCCCCGCTCGCACAGCACGATGTCGAGGTTGCCGCGCTGGGCGACGTACTCGGCGGCCATCAGCCACTCCTCGATGGTGCCGCTCATGCCCCGCTTGAGCAGCACCGGGCGGCCCGCCTCGCCGGCCGCCTGCAGCAGCGCGAAGTTCTGCGCGTTGCGGGTGCCGATCTGCAGCATGTCGGCGTACGAGGCGACCAGCTCGACGTCGTGCGCGTCGACGACCTCGGTGACGACCGGCAGCCCGGTCTCCTCCCGGACGTCCGCCAGGATCCGCAGCCCGGCCTCGCCGAGGCCCTGGAAGGCGTACGGGGAACTGCGCGGCTTGAACGCGCCGCCGCGCAGCAGGGTCGCCCCGGCGGCCTGGGCCATCTGCGCCGCCTGCAGGGTCTGCTCGGGGGTCTCCACCGCGCAGGGCCCGGCGATCAGCGTCATCGTCCCGGGGCCGATCGGCACGCCGCCGACCCGCACCACCGACCGCTCGGCGTGGTTCTCCCGGCTGACCAGCTTGTAGGGCGCCGAGATCCGGACGACGTCGGTGACCCCCCGCATCCCGCGGAGGTTGAGCGAGCCGAACTGCTGAACGTCCCCGACCAGGCCGACGATGGTGCGCTCCACCCCGCGGCTGACGAAGGCGTCCCCACCCGCCGTCTCGACCAGTGAGACGACGGCCCGGATATCGGCTTCGGTGGCCCCCGGGGCCATGACGACGACCATTGCTTGCTGCCTCTCCTCGTCCTGCCGGTCTCCTCGGTGACCGGCGAAGCGTCCTGACACGAAAAAAGCCCCGGGCCGTGGCGGCCCGGGGCTTCCTTCTCAGGTCTGTCAGCGCAGCGTCTGGCAGACCAGCCTCCCGGGCCGGCCGTACCAAAAGAAATACACGACGTTGCGCACGGTCCCCAGCCTAGCCGATGCCGTCCGGGAGGCCGGAGAGGAGGGGGCGAATATGGTTCAGCTCACTACGGATGGCAGTATTGCCCGCGTCATGTCCCGACCCGAACAGTCCTCAGACGACCCGCGGGCCCTCCCGCCCGGTCAGTACGTGCCTCGCGACTGGCCGGTCCTGCACTACGGCCCCGTGCCCAAGTTCCGTCCCAAGGACTGGGACTTCCGGGTGTTCGGCGCGACGGAGTCGGGCGGCCAGCACGCCTGGTCCTGGGACGAGTTCGAGGCCCTGCCCCGGGCCAAGGCCGTCGCCGACTTCCACTGCGTCACCAAGTTCACGATCCCCGACAACGAGTGGGAGGGGGTCTCCGGCACGTCCGTCGTCGAGCTGGCGCCCCCGGACCCGGACGTCACCCACGTGATGGTGTGGGCGGAGTACGGCTACAGCGCCAACATCCGCATGAGCGACTTCCTCACCGACGGGACGATGTTCGCCACCCACCGCAACGGCGAGCGGCTCAGCCCCGACCACGGCTTCCCGATCCGGCTCGTCGTGCCGCACCTGTACGCGTGGAAGAGCGTCAAGTGGGTGCGCGGCATCGAGTACATGGTCAAGGACCGGCGCGGGTTCTGGGAGGAGCGCGGCTACCATAACGTCGCCGATCCGTGGCGCGAGCAGCGGTACTCCTACCAGGAGGACTCCGACGAGTCGCCCCCGCTCTGACCTCCGTTCTGACGGCGGGTCCGGGCGGGTTACGCGGTTGACGCCGCGCGGAAGCACGCGGAGTATTACCGTACGTTGCCATGCCTGTACCTTCCGTATTGGATGTGGTGGGGGCCATGGCGGCCGCGGTCGCCGCCGTGGCCGCGGCGGCGCTGTGCTGGTGGCTGCGCGTGCGCCGGCACGGGCTCGGCACCGTGGCCGACGAGGCGACGTTCGCGACGCTGCACACCATCTCGCGCGCGGCGCCGTCCCTGCGCGGCGGGCTGACCTGCGAGTCGGCGCGCAAGGCGGCCCGCGATCTGCGGCCGCTGCTGGGCGCCGAGGCGGTCGCCCTGGTGGCCGCCGCGTCCCCGTCCGGCGCCCCCGGACGGCTCGGAAGGGCCCGCGGGGCGGGCGGCGGCGGGACGGCCCGTACCGGGCTCGGGCCCGTCCTCGACGCGGCGCACGACGGCCCTGAGGAGGGCGGCACGCCCGCGCCCGCCGGAGCCGATGCGGGCGGTGCGCACGGCCCCGGGGGGTCGGCCCTCTGCCGCCTGCTGGTCTGGGAGGGCGCGTGCGGCGACCGGCACTCGGGGGGCGTGCCCGCGCACGTCCGGCAGGTCCTGGCCACCGGGCGGGCCCGGGTGGTGCCGCCGGACCTGCTGTGCTGCGGCGACCCGCGCTGCCGCATCCGGGTGGCCGTGGTGGCCCCGCTCGCGGTCGAGGGCCGCGTCGAGGGCGCCCTGGCCGCGTACGTGGCCGGCGCCTCGGCGGCCCGCGTGCGGGCCGTGAGCGAGGTCGCCCGCTGGCTGTCCGGCCAGCTGGAACTGGCCGAGCTCGACTCCTCCAGGGCGCGGCTCGCCGAGGCCGAGATGCGGGCCCTGCGGGCGCAGATCTCCCCGCACTTCGTCTACAACTCCCTGACGACCATCGCCTCGTTCGTCCGCACCGACCCCGAACGGGCCCGCCACCTCCTGCTGGACTTCGCCGACTTCGCCCGCTACTCCTTCCGCAACCCCCGCGACTTCACCACCCTCGCGGAGGAACTGCGCTCGATCGACCGCTACCTGCTGCTGGAACGGGCCCGCTTCGGCGACCGGCTCCGGTTCAGCGTGGAGGTCGCGCCGGAGGTGCTGCCCGTCACCGTGCCGTTCCTGTCGCTGCAGCCCCTGGTGGAGAACGCGATCCGGCACGGCATGGACGACGCGCACGGCCCCGAGCCGTTCCACGTCCGCATCGTCGGCCGGGACGCGGGCGCCGAGGCCGCCATCAGCGTCGAGGACGACGGCGCCGGCATGGACCCCGACCGGCTGCTGGAGATCCTCACCGCGTCCGGGGCGGCCGGCGCCGGCGGCACCGGGGCCGGCATCGGCCTGGCCAACGTGGACGAGCGGATGCGCCAGCTCTACGGCGACGCGTTCGGCCTGACGGTCGAGACCGGGATCGGCGCGGGCACCAAGGTCAACCTCAGGGTCCCCAAGAACCGGCCGCGGCCGGGATCGGCCGCCGGGAGACTCACCTAGCGAAAGCGATTGCCAACGCACAGTAATCGAGGCAAGGTCCTAGTTATGCTGCGCGTCCTGGCGGTCGACGACGAAGTGCCCGCTCTGGAGGAACTGGTCTACCTCCTGCGCGCCGACCCGCGGATCGACCAGGTGCACAGCGCCGCCGAGGCGGCCGGGGCGCTGCGCGACATGAGCCGGATCCTGCGCGCGGGGGAGCGGCTGGACGCCGTCTTCCTCGACATCCGCATGCCCGGCCTGGACGGCCTCGACTTCACCCGCCTGCTCACCGGGTTCGCCTCGCCCCCCGAGGTGGTGTTCGTGACCGCGCACGACGACTGCGCCGTCACCGCCTACGAACTGGGCGCCCTCGACTACCTCCTCAAGCCCGTGCGGCCGGAGCGGCTCGCCGAGGCGGTGCGCCGCGTCGACGAGGCGGCCCGCCGCGAGGCGGCGCGGGCCGACGACCCGCCCGAGCGCGCCGAAGAGGACGAGATGGTCCCGGTGGAACTGGCCGGGCGCACCCGGCTGATCTCCCGCCGGTCGGTCACCCACGTCGAGGCGCACGGCGACTACGTCCGGCTCCACACCGGCGACGGCAGCTTCCTCGTCCGCATGCCCCTGGCCGCGCTCGCCCGCCGCTGGGAGGCCGCCGGCTTCATCCGCATCCACCGCAGCACCCTGGTCGCCTCGGCCCACATCAGCGAACTGCACTTCGACGGGGGCCGCGCCGCCGTCCAGGTCGGCGAGGAACTGCTCCCGGTGAGCCGCCGCCACACCCGCGAGGTCCGCGACCTGCTCGTCCGCAGGTTCCGCAACGCGGCCCCCGAGACCCCGTTCGGCTACGAGGACGAGCCGCCCCCGGACGGCGACGAACGGCCCAGTTGACGCCGCCACCGGCACGGCCGCCCGCGGCGTTGAGAACATCCCCTTCCGGCCGCCTCTGACCGAAAGCCCTGCCGGAGATCTGGCCACTTCACCGCAGCTTTGACGGTATTCCGGGGAGCGCCGGCGCCTGCCCGCACGCCACCCGCCGCACCGGCTGGACCGTTCCCATGACCGCTCGTCCCTCGAAACCGACCGCTCGTCGCACCACTACGCTACGTATATCGACGACTACAGACCGCTTATCGAGCGCGGCGGGTCTCAGGTTCCGGGCGGTATCGAAGACCCCTAGTGTTCTCAGTGGCACCACGCAGCAGGACGCCGGCGCACGACGCCGGCGGAACGCACCGCATCCGGGGGGAGCGGAGCGGCCACAGCGCGGGCCCCGGCCCCGGCACAGGGGCGCCGGCCCGGCCGCCGAACACACCCCCGGCCAAGACACAACTGGAGATCCGGCGCGCGCCAGTCGAACGCCGGATCAGGAGCCGCCGGATCCCGTACCGGGGGGGTGGGATCAGGCGGCGTTGGTCCGGGCGTCGCTGAACAGTCGGGGGGTTGTTCAGCGACGCCCGGCCTCTCTTCTTTGTGGAGGGGCGACCCTCCACACCCCCCGGTACGGCGCGAAGCGCCTCCTTCGCTCGCCTGGGGGCTCGCTACGGACCCGCTCCCCGCCGCCTGCTCTTTTCATTGTGGGGGGGCGACCCCCCACGCCCCCCGGTACGGCGCGAAGCGCCTCCTTCGCTCGCCTGGGGGCTCGCTGCGGACCCGCTCCCCGCCGCCTGCCCGTCCCTCCACTCCGCTGGCGCTCCGCTACGGGCCGGACAGTTTTTCGCGGTCGCCGTTGCGGTCGCGACGGGGTGGGACATTGTGAAGGGTGACCCCCACGCCCCTGGGACGGCGCGAAGCGCGTCCTTCACTCCGCTGGCGCTCCGCACAGGGGCGGCCAGTTTTCGGCGGTCGCCGTTGCGGTCCTTGCGGGGCGGGGCATTGTGGGGGCGGTGGCTTATCTGTGTGGGGCGGGGCGGGTTAGGTGTCGCGGAGGCGTTTCAGGGTTTTTATGTCGTTGCCGTGGGGGGTGGCGCTGCGGCCTGGGGTTTCGATGATGAAGGGGACGCCGGCGACTTCGGGGTGGGCGAAGAGTTCGGCGAAGGCCTTCTCGCCTATGTGGCCCGCGCCGATGTTCTCGTGGCGGTCCTTGGCGGAGCCGCAGATGTCCTTGGAGTCGTTGGCGTGGACGAGCTTGAGGCGGCCCGGCCCCACGGTCTCGACCAGGGCGTCGATCGTCTCGGCCACTCCGGCGGGGGAGGACAGGTCGTGGCCGGCGGCGAAGGCGTGGCAGGTGTCGAAGCAGACGCCCAGCTTGGGGTGGTGCTCCAGGCGTTCGAAGAACGGGCCCAGTTGCTGGACCTTGGCGCAGAGCATGTTGTTCTGGCCGGCCATCGGCTCCAGGAGGAGGTCGGGGCCGTCGTCGGGGATCTCCTCCAGGAGCGGGAGCACGTGCTCGCCGACCTGGGCCATGGCGTCGTCGTAGGACTGGGTGACCGCCGAGCCGGTGTGGACGACGACGCCGCGGGCGCCGATGGCGTGGCCGCGTTGCAGTGAGTGGCGGACCGTGGCGAGGGATTTCTCGAGGGTCTCCGCGCTGGGGGAGCCGAAGTTCACCAGGTAGGGCGTGTGGATGTAGACGGGGACGTCGCTTGCGCGCAGCTTGGCGTCTTCGGCGGGTTTGCCTTCGGGGAGGGCCCAGCCGCGGGGGTTGGACACGAACACCTGGATGGTCTCGGCCCCGATCTCGGCGGCGTACTTCAGGCCGCCGGTGGCCAGGCCGCCGGCCACGGGGACATGGCCCCCGATGGGGCTCTTCGGTGAGGTCATAGGGTGTCCAGCTTAGTTCGTCAGCCCCAGATGGTGACCTTGGAACCGCGGGGGGCCTGGCCGCCGATCGGGTTCTGGCCGACGACGCGGTTGCCGACGCGGCTGCCGATCTCGACCTTGAAGCCGGAGTTGCGCAGTGCCTTGCGGGCCTGGTCGATGGGCTGGCCCATGACGTTGGGCACCGGGATCTGCTCGCCGTCGCCGCGGTTGCCGTCGTTGCAGAAGAAGCCGCCGAACAGGCAGTCGCGCTCGTTGACCACGAGCGTGACCTTGTCGCCGCTCGAGACGCCGGTGCCGGGGTCGGGGTCCTGGCCGATGACCGAGCCGGGCGCGGAGTTCTCCCGCTTGCGCTTCTCGACCTTGACGTCCAGGCCCATGCCGCGCAGCTGGTTCTCGGCCTCCTGGCCGTTGCGGCCCAGCAGGGACGGCATCGACATGCCGCTGCTCAGCACGATCCGCACGCGCTCGTCCGGCGAGTGCTTCTGCCCGGCCGCGGGGCTGGTGCGCGTGACGCGGCCCTTGGCGACCGACTGGGACGGGGCGGAGCTGACCTCGCCGGGGGTGAAGCCCTTGTCCTGCAGGATCCGCCTGGCCTCGTCCTCGGACTTGCCGGTCACGTCGGGCACTTCGCGGGGCGTGCGGCCCTTGGACGGCGTCAGCGTGACGGTGGCGCCCTGGGTGACGCGGGCGCCCGGGCCGGGGTCGGAGATCGCGACCTCGCCCTTCCTGACGCGGTCGTTGAACACCGGCTCGGCCACCCGGACGTCGAGGCCGCCCTGCTCCAGTTGGTCGCGGGCGTCGGCGACGCGCATCCCGATGATCTGCTCGGGGACGCGGTCGTACTGGCCGGAGGTCTGGTACCACACGGCCCAGCCGAGGACCACCGCCGCGATCGCGCCGATGGCGATCAGCACGTAGCGGCCGGTGAGGGCGCCGATGGCGCGGTCGGCGGGGGTGCGCCGCGGCGGTGGCGGCGGCGCTCCGGTGGGCGCGGTGCGGGCGTCGAACATCCGGGTGCGGTCCGGTGGCATTCCCGCGGGCATGACGGCGGTGCCCCCCTGCGGCATCCGTTCGTCGATGTCGCGGGGGAGGCCGGCGTGCACCTCGGCCACCTCGGCCAGCATGGCGTTGGCGTCCTGCGGGCGGTCGGCGGGCTGCCGGGCGGTGGCCCGGGTGACCAGCGCGTCCAGGCGGTGCGGGAGGCCCGGCACCAGGGTGGACGGCGGCGGGACGGTCTCGTTGACGTGCTTGTAGGCCACCGCGAGGGGCGTGTCGCCCTGGTGCGGCAGCTCGCCGGTGACCAGTTCGAACAGCATGGTGCCGGCGGCGTAGACGTCCGAGCGGACGTCGGCGCTGCCCGACAGCACCTGCTCGGGGGCGAGGTAGCCGACGGTGCCGATGATCATGCCGGTCTTGGTCATCCCGGACGCGGTCTCGGCCCGGGCCAGCCCGAAGTCGGCGACCTTGGCCTGGCCGTCCTCGGTGATGAGCACGTTCTCGGGCTTGACGTCGCGGTGCACCAGCCCGGCCCGGTGCGCGGCGCCCAGCGCGGCCAGCACCGGCTGCATGACCTCCAGGGCCTCGCGGGGGCCGAGCCGTCCGCGTGCGGTGAGGAGGTCGCGCAGCGTGCGGCCGCGGACGTACTCCATCACCAGGTACACGTGCTCGCCGTCGGTGCCCTGGTCGTAGACGGCGACCACGTTGGGGTTGGACAGCGCGGCGGCGGCCTTGGCCTCGCCGATGAAGCGGCGGACGAACTCGTCGTCGGCGGCCAGGCCGGCGTGCATGACCTTGATCGCCACGGTGCGGTCGAGCCTGATGTCGCGGGCCACGTAGACCGTGGCCATCCCGCCGCGCGCGATCCGGGACTCGATGCGGTAGCGCCCGTCGAGCACGCGCCCGACGAGGGGATCAGCGACCGTAGTGTCCATCAGAGCGAGTGTAAAGGCCTTCCCGGGCGGTTCCCATCAGCCGGGAGGATGACCTCCCCGGCTGATCTTGGCGGCGGGGTCGGGCCTTCTCAGGCCGCCGGCCCTCATCGTACGGCCTCTTCGCCCGCCCGTCCGGGTTCCAGGGGAGTTGGTCCGGTAATGGGGCTTTCGTCCGAAAATTTTACCTTCGGACGTCCGCGGCGGCGGGAGACCGCCACCCCGGCCAGGCAGAGCAGGCCGCCCGCGAGCGTCAGCGCGCCGGGCACCTCGCCGAGCGCCGCCCACGACATCACCACCACCAGGGCCGGGACCGCGTACGTCGTGGCGCCCATCCGCCCCGCCGACGTCCGGGCCAGCGCGTACGCCCAGGTGGTGAAGGCCAGCGCGGTCGGGAAGACGCCCAGGTAGATCATGTTGAGCGTCGCGGCGGTGGAGGCGCCGGCGGCCTCGCCCGCCAGTTGCCCGGCGAAGGGCAGGCAGGCCAGCGCCCCGATCGCGCAGCCGAAGGTGGTGACCTGCAGCGCGCTCGCGTGCCGCAGCGCGGGCTTCTGGCTCACCACGCCCGCCGCGTACGTCACCGCCGCGACCAGGCACAGCAGCACGCCCAGCACCGGCGAGCGGCCCTCGCCCGACATCGAGAACCCGACCACGACCGCACCGGCGAACGACACCGCCATCCCGGCCAGCAGCCCGCGGGGGAAGCCCTCCTTGAGCAGCCAGCCGCCCAGCAGCGCGATGAGCAGCGGCCCGACGTTGACCACCATCGCGGCGGTGCCCGCGTCCACCTGCTGCTCGCCCCAGTTCAGCGCCACCATGTAGAGGCCGAACCACAGCACGCCCGAGGCGGCGATCCCGGGCCAGGCCGCCCGCGGCGGCCATCCCGCCCGGCGGACCAGGCAGATGACGGCCAGCGTCACCGTGCCCGACAGCAGCCGCCCCAGCGCCAGGGCGCCGGGGCTGTAGTCCTCGCCCGCGCTGCGGATCGACACGAACGCCGACGCCCACAGCACGACGGTGACGCCCGCGGCCGCCATGGCGAGTCGCCCGGCGGCCGATTCCTCCTGGTCCATGCGCCGCACCCTAAGTCGCTGTTTCTTCCACCGACACCGAACGATTCCGTGCGGTTGCAGTTGGACACGCCCAGTTTGAGGTGCGGCGATCTTTCAGGTCCAGCGAATATTTCTCCGGGGACGTTTTAACGATGCTTCACTGTCCGGTGGCGATGCCCTCCCAGGGCGAGGACGCCTGCGCGTAGCGGCGCATCGGGATCCGGCCGGCCTGCCGGGCCAGCCGCCCCGCCTCCACGGCGTGCCGCATCGCCGCCGCCATCCGCGCCGGATGCTGCGCCCGGGTCACGGCCGTCGCCAGCAGCACCGCGTCGCAGCCGAGCTCCATCGCCAGCGCGGCGTCGCTGGCCGTGCCCAGACCCGCGTCCAGGATCACCGGGACGCCCGCGCCCTCCACGATCAGCTCGATGTTGTGCGGGTTGCGGATGCCCAGGCCGGAGCCGATGGGGGAGCCCAGCGGCATCACCGCGGCGCAGCCCACCTGCTCCAGGCGGCGCGCCAGCACCGGGTCGTCGCTGGTGTACGGGAGCACCGTGAAGCCGTCGTCCACCAGCTGCTCGGCCGCCTCGACCAGCTCGATCGGGTCGGGCAGCAGGGTGTGCTCGTCGGCGATGACCTCCAGCTTCACCCACGGGGTGCCCAGCGCCTCGCGGGCCAGCTTGGCGGTCAGCACCGCCTCGCCCGCGGTGAAGCAGCCGGCGGTGTTGGGCAGCACCCTGATCCCGCAGTCGCGCAGCACGTCCAGCACCGAGCCGCGGGCCGACGGGTCCACCCGCCGCATCGCGACGGTGGTGAGCGTCGTGCCCGACGCCAGCAGCGCCTCGCGCAGCACGCTCATGCTGGGCACCCCGCCGGTGCCCATGATCAGCCGCGAGCCGATCTCCTCGCCCGCGATCACCAGCGTGTCGTCGTTCGCCCGGGGATCCACCTTCAGCCTCCCTGCACGGCGGTCAGCACCTCGAGCCGATCCGCCTCCGCCAGCGTCGTCGCGGCCCAGTCGGACCGCCGTACCACCTCGTCGTTGAGCGCCGCGGCCACGCCCGAGGCGTCCGGGCCGGAGCGCCCGGTCACCGCGGCGACCGCGTCCGCCACGGTGGTGTCCCCGGGCAGTTCGCGCGGCTCCCCGTTGACCACCACGTTGATCATCGTCGTCGTCTCCTCGGTCATGGCGCCGCCACCAGGCGGTCGGGGGTGAACGCGGCTCCGACCTCGGGCACCGTGCCCTCCAGCAGCGCCTCGGAAAGGATGTCCGCGCTGACCGGGGTCAGCAGGATGCCGTTGCGGAAATGGCCGGTGCCGATGACCAGGCCGGGCAGCGCCGCCGGCCCCATCACCGGGGCGTTGTCGGGCGAGCCGGGCCGCAGCCCCGCCGACACCTCCGCGAACTCCAGCTCGGTGATGCCCGGCAGCAGCTCGCGCGCGTCGCGCAGCAGCTCCCACAGCCCCCCGGCCGTCACCCGCGTGTCGAAGCCCATCTCCTCCTGCGTGGCGCCGACCACCACCTCGCCGTCCTCGCGCGGCACCAGGTAGATCGGGGAGCCCCTGACCACGCCGCGGGTGCAGCGCCGCAGGAACGGCACCCTGGTACGGAGCCGGATCACCTGCCCCTTCACCGGGCGCACGGGTGGAACGATCCCGGGCGGCAGCCCCTCCAGGTCGCCCGACCACGGCCCGGCGGCCAGCAGCACCCGGTCGGCGCGGATCTCGGCGCCGCCCGCCAGCCGCACCCCCGCCGCGGCGCCGCCCTCGACGATCACGGCGGCGGCCCGCTCGCGCACCAGCCGCGCGCCGTGCCGCTCCGCGGCGGCCAGCAGCGCCGGGGCCAGCCGCCTGGGGTCGATCGCGCCGTCCTCGGGGGCCAGCAGCCCGCCCCGCACGCCCGGCGCCAGCATCGGCTCCAGCCGACGGCACTCGCGGCCGGTCAGCGCCTGGACGGGGATGCCGAGCGACTCCTGGAAGCGGCGCAGATCGTCCAGATGCCGCAGGTCGTCGGCGTCGAAGGCGACCTCCAGGAGCCCGTCGGAGCGGTAGCCGGTCGGCAGCCCGGTGTCCTCCTCCAGTTCGGCGGCGAACGCGCCGTACCGGTCGCGGGAGGCCAGGCCCAGCCGCAGCAGCGGCTCCTCGCCGTAGTTCAGCTCGCTGACCGGGGTGAGCATGCCCGCCGCGACGGCGGTGGCGCCGCTCCCGGGGGCCGGGTCGATCAGGGTGACGGCGGCGCCGCGCGCCGCGACCCGCCAGGCGGTCGCCAGGCCGATGACGCCCGCGCCGATGATCGCGATGTCCATCCCGCTCCCTTCGCCGGCATGATCCGGATCAGGTCCAAGCGGTCGGCGGCCCGTCCTAGCCGCCCTCTCAGCCCGGTCGTACCGGACTCCCGCGCACTTTCCCCCCAAGCCTACGTCGCCCGCGGGTCGCTTCCGGCCGCCGACTAGGGTGTGCCGACATGGAGAGCGTGGTCGTGGTGGGCGGCGGGCTGGCCGGGGTGCGCGCCGTCGAGGCGTTGCGGGCCAAGGGATTCCAGGGCGAGCTGACCCTGGTCTCGGAGGAGCGGCACCGGCCCTACGACCGGCCGCCGCTGTCGAAGGCGGTGCTGGCCGGGGAACGGGACGACACGACCGTCGACGCCGACTGGGACGCGCTGCGCGTCCGGCTGCTGCTCGGCGAGCGCGCCACCGCGCTGCGCCCCGCGCCCGAGCCCGGAGGCGGCGGCACCGTCGCCACCACGGCCGGCGACCTGCGCTTCGACGGGCTGGTCATCGCCACCGGCGCCACCCCCGTCACGCTGCCCGGCGACGGGCCCCAGCGGGTGCTGCGCACCATCGACGACGCCCGCGCCCTGCGCGGCCGGCTGACCGTGGGCGCCCGCGTCGTCATCGTCGGCGCGGGCTGGATCGGCGCCGAGGTGGCCACCACCGCGGCCAGGAAGGGCTGCGCGGTCACGGTCGTCGAGGCGGCCGACACCCCGCTGGCCAACGCGATCGGACCGGAGGTCGGCGGGCTCACCGCCCCCTGGTACGCCGAGGCGGGCGTGGAACTGCGCACCGGCGTCAAGGTCGCCGCGATCGAGCCCGGCGGCCTGGCCCTGGCCGACGGCGACCGGATCGCCGCCGACGAGGTCGTGGTCGGCGTCGGCGTCCGCCCCCGGCTGGACTGGCTGGACGGCTCGGGCCTGCTCACCGAGGGCGGGATCGTCACCGACGCCGCGTTCCGCGCCACCGTCGGGGAGGGCCCCGCCCGCCGCGACATCGTGGCGGTCGGCGACTGCGCCGCCTGGTGGTCGGAGCGGTACGGCCGCCGCCTGCTCATCGAGCACTGGGACACCGCCCTGAACGCCCCCGACGTCGCCGCCGCGACCCTCCTCGGCCAGGACGCGTCCTACGACGCCGTCCCCTACTTCTGGTCGGAGCAGTTCGGCCGGATGGTGCAGTACGCGGGCCACCACCCCTCCGCCGAGCGCCTCGTCCACCGGGGCGACCCGGCGGGGGCCAAGTGGGCCGTCTGCTGGCTCACGGGCGACCGGCTTGAGGCCGTCCTCACCGTCGGCCGCCCGCGCGACGTGATGCAGGCCAGGCGGCTGATCGCCGCCGGAACGCCGGTCGACCCGGAGGCCGTCGCGGACCCGGACACCCCCCTCAAGGACGCGGTGCGGACTGGAGGGGACTCCTGAGGGTTTGAGCGACATGGGGGCGTGGTAGGCAGGGGGCGTGACGCAACTGCACGCAACCGTAGAAAGCGCTCTCGATCCCCGGACCGACTCCCTCGTCGGAGAGTGGCTCACCCTCAAGCAGGCGACCGAAGCCCTCGGGATCAAGCAAAGCAGGGTCAAGCAGCTGCTCAGCGAGCGCAAGCTGCTGGCGGTCCGCCGCGACGGCGCCCCGATGGTGCCCGCGGAGTTCATCAAGGACGGGCAGGTCATCAAGGGGCTTCCAGGCACGCTGACGCTGCTGTCGGACGCGGGCTTCGACGACGTCGAGACGCTGCGCTGGCTGTTCACCGCCGACGACACGCTGCCCGGCACCCCCGTCCAGGCGCTCAGTGAGAACCGCGGCACCGAGGTCCGGCGGAGGGCCCAGGCGCTGGCGTTCTGAGGGGCGCCACCGGACGGGGTCCGGCGGAACGCACATGACAGGATGACGGGGTCACGCGCGGCGGCCACGCCGCCGCGTGCGGCCCCGTCATCGCATTGATCGTCTCTCCCGACCGCGGAAGGAACCCGCCTTCACCGTGTCCAGGCATCTGCTCTCCGACCGCGCGGTCGCCCTGCGCGCCCGGCTCAGCCGGGCCCGCCTCTACCTCTGCACGGACGCCCGGGAGCGCCAGGGGGACCTGCCCGGCTTCCTCGACGCGGCGCTCGCGGGCGGCGTCGACATCGTCCAGCTCCGGCAGAAGGGGCTGGAGGCGCGGCAGGAGCTGGAGCACCTGCGGGTGTTCCGGGAGGCCTGCGACCGGCACGGGGCGCTGCTGGCGGTCAACGACCGGGCCGACATCGCGCACGCGGTGCAGGCCGACGTGCTGCACCTGGGCCAGGACGACCTGCCGGTCCCGGCCGCCCGCGCGATCGTGGGCGAGGACATCCTGATCGGCCGGTCCACGCACTCCGACGAGCAGGCCTCCGCGGCCGCCGCCGAACCGGGCGTCGACTACTTCTGCGCCGGGCCGGTCTGGCCGACGCCGACCAAGCCGGGCCGCGCGGCGCCGGGCGTGAAGCTGCTGGAGTACGTGGCGGCGCGGCGCGAGGTCCGCCCCTGGTTCGCGATCGGCGGGATCGACTCCGGCAACGTGGCCGAGGTGCTGGACGCGGGCGCCCGCCGGATCGTGGTCGTCCGGGCGATCACCGAGGCCGCCGACCCGCGGGCGGCGGCGGAGGAGCTGTCCCGGCGGCTGCCCGCGGCAGGCTGACCCCCGCGGCGGCCCTGACCCGGCGGGTGGGGCGGATCACTCGGTGCGCTGGATCACATCGGCGGTCGATCATGACCGCCGATGCCCGAGAATGGGGCCATGAGCCTGGGACCCGATGACGAGCGCCCGGTGGATCTGTCCGACGACGACCTGGAGATCCTGCCGGACCAGACCTCCGACGACACCGACGCCGGCTGGGGTGACTGGCGCGGCGGCGACGACGACACGCGCCTGACCGAGGACCGCCCGCCGCACTGGTGATCCGGGCCGCGGAGCTCTAGAAGCTCTAGAAGAGAATGCCCAGCACGAATCCGGCCGCCATGACGGCGGCGAGCGCCACCATCATCCGCCACCGGTAGCGCGGGATGCGCTTGGGCCGCGGCTTGGGCACGGGGGCCCGACCCTCCCGCAGCGCCCGCACGAGCTGGCGGGCGGTGGGCCGGGCGGCGGGGTTCTTGTCGAGGCAGCGCGCGGCCAGTTCGCGCAGCGGCCCCTCCAGATCGCCCAGGTCGGGCCGGCGGCCGGTGACCCTCCGCATGACGGCCGCGTCCGGGCCGGTGCCGAACGGCGGCTGCCCGGTCGCCGCGTACACCATCGTGGCGCCCCAGGCGAACACGTCGGCGGGCGGGCCGACCGGCTCGTCCTCGATCTGCTCGGGCGCCATGTACGCGGGGGTGCCGGCGCGTCCCGCGCCGCGCGGGGCGGCCTCCGGCACGCGGGCGACGCCGAAACCGGTGACCTTGGCGCCGTCCGGGCCCAGCCGCACGGTGCCGGGCCTGAAGTCGCGGTGCACGGTCCCGGCCTTGTGCAGCGCGGCCAGCGACCCGGCGGTGCGCAGCGCGAGCCGCTCCAGCCGTTCGGGCGGCAGCGGGCCGTGCTCCTCGACGACCTGCCGCAGCGTCGGGCCGTCGACGAACTCGCTGACGACGTAGGGCCGGTCGCCGGTGACGTCGGCGTCCAGGACCAGCGCGGTGTGCCGTCCGGCGACCTGGAGCGCGGCCTCGGCGTCCTGGGCGAGGCGGGCGCGGGCGCGCTCGCCCGGGGCGGCGGCCCCGCCGCGCAGCAGCGTGACCTTGACGGCCGCGCCGTCCTCGTCGCGGGCGAGGTAGACCACGCCCCGGGCGCCCGCGCCCAGGCGCTCGACCAGGCTGTAGGGGCCGAGGCGGCGCGGGTCCTCGGGCGTCAGCGGCTGCGCGTCGTGGCTCGCGGGACGCGATTCGGCGGCGCGCGCGATGCCGTCAGGGCCCGATTCGGCCTCGGGTGCTTCGCGCGCGGCCCGGTCGTCGCCGGTCGAGCCGGCCCTGGTGAAACCGAACGCGGCAGGACGGGGCGCGGCGGGGTCGGTCGCCGCGGGGTCGGCGGGCGCGCGCCCGGCCGGGCGGGGCCCGCCGTCGTACGCGCCGTCGGCGGCGGCCCGGTCGCGGCGCGGACGGTCGAAGCGCGAGAACTCCGCGCCGCCGTGGCCGGCCTCGGCGGAGCCGCGCACGCCGGACGGGACCGGCACGGGACGAGGGGTCGTCCTCGCTCGGGAGGGATCGTGCGGCACTGGGGGACTCCGACTCGGCGGGGACGGACGAAGAATGCCTTATTTTTACCGCGTGCCCGTGGCATGCGGCAGCGAAACGATCGATCTTAACCCGGGCAGGCGGCCCCGCCCTGCGCGAAGGAACCCCGCAGGGCACCGTCCCGGGACGACCCGCCGACCGTCACTTTGTAGCAGCCGGGTGCGATCTTCCACGCACCGGCCCCTTCGTCCCAGTACGCCAGGGACCGGCCGGACAGCGGGAAGGTCACGCGCGAGCTCTCGCCCGGAGCGAGCCTCAGCTTCTCGTAGCCCTTGAGCTGCCGGGGAGGCTGGGGCACGTCCGCTCTGGGCGAGGGCAGGCCCAGGTACAGCTGCGGTACGGCGACGCCCGCGCGGGTGCCGGTGTTGGTGACGGTGACCTGGACCGAGCCGGGCCGTACGACCAGGTCGCCGTAGCTGAACGTGGTGTAGGACAGCCCGTGCCCGAACGGGAAGCGGGGCTCGAGGTCGTTGGCGTCGTAGTGCCGGTAGCCGACCATGACCCCTTCGGAGAACGTCACCGTCCGGTTCAGGCCAGGGAACTGCGCCGCGCCTCCGGCGGCCGTGGGGATGTCGCCCTCGTCGACGGGGAAGGTCACCGGCAGCCGCCCGCCCGGGTCGACGTCGCCGTACAGGACGCGGGCGAGCGCGTGCCCGGCCTGCTGGCCCGGGTACCAGGCGGCGAGGACGGCCTTGACCTCGCCCGCCCACGAGGTCAGGACGGGCCCGCCGGTCTCCAGGACCACCACCGTGTTCGGGTTGGCCCTGGCCACCTCGGAGATGAGGGCGTCCTGGTCGCCGCGCAGCGCCCCAGCTTGCCGAACCTGCACATGAGGGCGGCCGGCTCGGCGCCCCGGCGTCGCGGCGGGCGCTGGCCGAGATCGCCCGGACGGCCTGCCGCCGCCCGTCCGCCGACCGCGGGGAGTACGGCCGGAACGGGGCCCCGCCCCGCCTTGCGCCGGGCGCCGTCGGTACGCGGCGCCGCCCGGCGCGGGCGTCCCTGACGGCCGTCTCGACCAGGTAGATCTCCCGGATATCCAGGAAGAGCCGGTCGGTCTCCTGGGTGTAGACGGCCATGTGCTTGACGGAGGCCATCACCGTTCCTAAGGACTGTGCATGAGTTGCTCAGCCGCGCGCCGCGAACGGTCTTGGACGCACTGGTCCCCGGCGTACTCGACCCCGGGGCGGCGACACGCATCGCGTGCGTGGTCCGTTCCCGGGAGGCCGGTTCCCTCTACGACCTGGCCATGTGGGCTCGACCAGAGGCGACGGGGAGGCCCCAGACCATCACTCCGGTGGAAAGGGGGCCCCGCACGCTGACATCGAACCCGGCGTCCCAGATCGCGCTACTGAAAGTACGGGGTTGAACACAAGCCGTCAAGTCGGATCACTTGATCGCCTGCGTTTTCACTCAACCGACCTCACAGATGAACAGTTCGAACCCGTTGGCTCTGGGCGCCGCGGATCCAGGCGGCCCCGAGCCCCGCCGCGAGGTGGGGGTCCTCGCCGAAGCCCTCGAACGTGCGGCCGTTCCGGGGGGTGCGCAGGACGTCCACGGTGGGGCCGAAGATGACGTCGTTCCCCCTGTGCCGGGCCTCCCACCCCACGACCTGGCCGTACCTGTGGGCCATCTCAGGGTCGAACCCGGCGGCGAGCGCGATCGGCGCGGGAAGCGCGGTCGCCTTGCCCTGCCGTACACCGGCGGGGCCGTCGGCCATGTAGAGCGGGGGGATGCCCAGGCGGGGGATGCCGTTGTTGGTGTCGGCGTGCGCGGTCTCCAGGAACCCGCCGAGCGGGCCGCCCATCGGATCGTCGGCCGCCAGCAGCGCGATCTTCTCGTCCACGGTCATCGCCTGGAGCAGCAGGCCCGCCCGCGCGTCGGGCGCGAGCCCGGTCGCGCACCAGGGCCGCTCGGCCGGGTCGCCGCAGCGCCCGGCCTGGCCGTGCGCGGGCTGCCCCGGGGCCGCGACCAGCGCGAGCACGGACGCCAGCGCCCCCGCGGCCGAGGTCCACCGCCTCGTCCCGCCCATCAGCGCCGCCGGGGCATCAGTGGTCCGCCTCCGGCTGGACGCGCAGCGCGTTCAGCGCGAACGCCACCATGTGGTAGTGCCCGACGAGGATCACCAGCTCGATCAGCTCGTTCTCCCCGAACCGCCCGGCCAGCGCCGTCCACGCGGCGTCGCTCAGCGTGCCGTGGGCGTTCAGCTCGTCGGCGGCGTCCAGGACCGCCCGGTCGTCCTCGTTCCAGGGGTGCTCGTCCAGGCCCAGGCGCAGCGCGGCGATCTCGTCCTCGGTGAGGCCCGCGTCCAGGCCGATGCGGTGGTGGTGGGTCCACTCGTACTCGCACGCGCGCAGGTGGGCGGTGCGCAGGATCGCCAGCTCCCGGACGCGGCCGCTCAGCGTGCCCTTGAGCAGCAGCATCGAGCCGAACCCGATCCAGGAGTCGAACAGCTCGCGGTGGCGGCCCAGGGTGGTGAAGATGTTGAGGGGGCCGGTGGCGGCGGCGACCGCCTTGAGCGTGTCGTGCCACTCGGCCTCGGGCAGCGGAGGGACGCGCGGCGTGCCGGGACCGGGCGCCGGGGCTGGATCATGGGACATGGCGCCATTTGTGCCACCGAATGGTGGGACAGTTCTACCCCGCGGTGCGATCTGGCCACATCGCGCCACCGCCGGAACACCGGCGTCACCGGCCCCGCGGCGTCAGGCCTGGCGGGCGGTCGCGGCGACCGCCAGCTCCTCCAGCGCGATCCGCGCCTCGCCGGTGATCGGGGCGGCGGCCAGCGCCGCGGCCGCCTGCCCGGCGTACCGCTCGATCATGGCCTCGCAGGCCGCCAGCCCGCCGGTGTCCTCGATGATCGCGCGCAGCTCGTCCACGCCGTCCCGGTCCAGGCCCGGATCGCCCAGCAGCCGCTCCACCACCGCGGCCCGCGCCGCGTCGGCACGTTCCAGCGTCTGCGCGACCAGCACCGTCCGCTTGCCCTCCCGCAGGTCGTCCCCCGCGGGCTTGCCGGTCTCGGCCGGGTCGCCGAAGACGCCGAGCACGTCGTCGCGGAGCTGGAAGGCGATCCCCAGCGGCCGCCCGTACGAGCGCAGCGCCTCCACGACCTCGGGGGAGCCCCCGGCCAGCGTCGCGCCCAGATGCAGGGGCCGCTCGATGGTGTACTTGGCGCTCTTGAACTCCACGACCCGCAGCGCCGCGTCCACGGTGCCGGTGCCGCGCACCCCCTCCAGCAGATCGAGGTACTGGCCGCACATGACCTCGGTGCGCATCAGGTCGTACACCGCCCGGCCGGGTCCGATCCGCTCCGGGGAGATGCCGCTGGACTCGTACATCTCGCTGGACCAGGCCAGGCACAGGTCGCCGAGCAGGATCGCGGTGCCCTCGCCGAACGGCGCGGCGGGCCCGGACCAGCCCGCCTCCGTCGCCAGCGCCTGGAAGCGCCGGTGCACGGACGGCTGCCCGCGGCGGGTGTCGCTGGAGTCCATGACGTCGTCGTGGATCAGCGCGCTGGCCTGGAGCAGCTCCAGCGACGCCGCCGCCGTGACGACCCCCTCGCGCGGCTCCTTGCCCCCGGCGGCCTGCCAGCCCCAGTAGCAGAACGCGGGCCGCAGCCGCTTCCCGCCGGCCAGCAGCGAGTCCAGCGCCGCCAGCAGGGGCGCCAGCTCGGGGCTGATGGCCAGCAGACCGGGACGCTGCCGGTCGACGAATGCCAGAAGTGCCGCGTCGACCTCTTTGCGGATGCGGCTCATGGACATGCCGTGATCGTATCCAGTGGGGTGGTCACTCTCCTCCACCGAGGTATGAGTATTTCATCGAATGTAAGGAAATTTCCCACCTGGCCCCATGTTCAATCCATGCCCGGCCGCCACGGAGCCGGACATGGCGCGCTCCGGCGCAGGTCGGGAGCGATAGGGGGCGTCCGCACAGAGTCTGGGGTCGTCCCGCAGCGGGGAAACTCATTACCCTTGGGGGATGCGACGCGAACGCCCTGACCGAGCCCCCACCATCCGCGAGCTGCTGGCCGCCGGTGGCAGGTCATTCTCCTTCGAGTTCTTCCCGCCAAAGACCGAGAACGGCGTCCGCAACCTCTGGCGCGCCATCCGCGAGCTGGAGACCCTGCACCCGACCTTCGTGTCGGTGACCTACGGCGCGGGCGGCGGCACCCGCGACACGACGGTGGACATCGTCGAGCGGATCGCCACCGACACCACCCTCACGCCCGTCGCGCACTTCACCGCCGTCGACCACTCCACCGCCGAGCTGCGCAACCTCATCGGACGGTTCGCCGCCGCGGGCGTGCGCAACCTGCTGGCGCTGCGCGGCGACCCGCCCGGCGACCCGATGGGCGAGTGGATCAAGCACCCGGAGGGCGTGGAGTACGCCGCCGAGCTGGTGCGGATGATCCGCATGTACGGCGACTTCTGCGTCGGCGTCGCCGCCTTCCCCTACAAGCACCCCCGGTCGGACGACGTCGAGAGCGACACCCGCCACTTCGTGGAGAAGTGCCGGGCCGGCGCCGACTACGCGATCACCCAGATGTTCTTCCGCGCCGAGGACTACTTCCGGCTGCGCGACCGCGTCCAGGCCGCCGGCTGCGACGTCCCGATCATCCCGGGCATCATGCCGGTCACCCAGATGAGCACCATCGAGCGGTCCGAGCAGCTGTCGGGCGCGCCGTTCCCGCCCGAGGTCAGGGAGCGCTTCGACGCCGTGGCCGACGACCCCGAGGCGGTGCGGCGGCTGGGCGTCGAGCACGCCGCCGAGCTGTGCCGGGAACTGCTCGAGCAGGACGCCCCCGGCATCCACTTCATCACCTTCAACAAGTCCACCGCGACCCGCGAGGTGTACGGGCTGCTGGACGCCGCGTCCTACGCCGTGCCCGGCCCGTACGGCGCCAGCGGCAGCGTCGCCCCCATCACCGCATAGGGCGGGCCGCCGCCGGGGAACTCGAACGCGGTCAGCAGATCGATCATGCCGACCGACCGGTACAGATGCTGCGCGGGGGTGTCCTCCCGGCCGCGGTCCAGCGTCGACAGCACCACGGTCCGCTCGGGACGGCCCTCGCACAGGGTGTTCAGCAGCCGCCGCCCCAGCCCCTGCCCCTGGTGGTCGGGGTGCACGTGCAACTCGGCCACCTCGAACGGGTCGTCCAGCCACCGCGCCGCGTGGTCCTCGCCGGACGGCCCGGCCAGCGCCCCGCGCACCACGTCGTGCCACCACTGGCCGCGCTCGCCGTGGAACCCGTAGGCGAACCCGCGGACGGCGCCGCCGCCCGGCAGCGCCGGACCGCGCCGCTCGGCCACCACCGCCCGGAACCCCGGGTACGCCGCGTGCCGCTCCATGATCGTGCGCCGGCCGGGCAGCTGTTCCGCGGGCGGGCGCATCGCCGCCGCGTACACCGCGAGGATCGGCCCGAGCCGGCGCAGGAAGGCGCGGTGATCGATGTCGCGCAGCTTCGCTTCCCTCACCCGCTAGAGCCTAGACCCGTCGATCAGGCGCGCGGGACGGTGCGCTGGGTCGCCGACAGCCGGTCGTAGATGTCCCACAGGATCCGGTCGGCGGCCTTCTGCAGCGTTCCGCGGTTGGACTCCAGCTGGCCGCCCCACTGGCGGGCCTCGGGACCCAGCCACGCGTCGGTGCCGTTCAGCGTCCGCACCGCCGGATCCAGCGCCTGCCTGAGCCGTCCGATACTGCCGTAGGCGTCGGCGTACGCCTGGTAGAGCTCCCGGTACGCGGGATTGGGCTGTTCGGTGGGCGGCAGCTTGGTCGCCGCCGCCGAATCCAACGGCGGCGGCAGGCTGCCGGGGGGCGGGGGAGCGGCCATCGCGGCCTCCTCTCTGGGGCCGTCCTAGCCGGCCCGGCGGCCGGTGACGGGCTGGAGGTCGAGCTTGCCGATGGCCTCACGCGTGCGGCGGCTCATGTCCGCCCCGGTGAGGACCTGGACGGCCACCGGGTGGACCCCGGCGCGGTCGGCCTCGGCGAGGAAGGCGCGCAGCCACCGCACGTCCATCGTCAGATGGTGGCTGGCCGTGCCGAGCGACTCCCGCACCGCGCCGACCCGGGCCTGGTCGCCGGCCGCCGCCTTGAGCAGGTCGGCGGCCGCGGCCGGGCCGAGCCGCTCGTACAGCTTCTCGGTGTAGTCGGGGTCGCCCGCGTTCTCCTTCAGGTGCTTCCACACCTGCTCCGGCACCGGCCGGCGGTCCTGGACGGCCGCGGCCACCGCGAGCGCGTCCGCCTTGGCCGCCTTCGCCGCGTCCTGCCGGGTCGGGAAGTTGCCCAGGTCGCCCGCCCCGTTGGGGGTGGTCGAGGGCGGACGGGCCGGGGACCCCGAACCGCGCGGCGGCTGCGCGCGCACCGGCTCGGGCGTCCCGCCGGGACCGGGCGTGCCGGTGCCCGGAGTACGCGGCAGCGGCGCTGGGGCGGGCGGGACCTCCACCCCGCCGCCCCCGTCCGGATGCGTCATCGCGTAGGCGTGCCGCCGGGTCAGCATGCCCAGCTGGTCGGCCGCCCACTGCGCCGCCTGCTCGGCCTGCCGGTACCCCGCGGCCGACACCCCCGGCGGCGGGCGGTGCCCGTTCAGCCAGCTCCGGATCGCCGTGTTGGCGTCCTGCACCTGCTTGATCAACTGGCCCAGCGCCGGCGGATCGATCCCCCGGAAGTCGGCGTGGCGCGCGGCCGGGCCGGTGCGCATCTGCGCGGTCATCGCCCCTCCGGATCGCTGTGGATCGGTCCCCGTCAGTCTTCCAGAATCACACTCGCATCACGCGCTGTCGAGAGCCTTGCGCACCGACTCCGGGTCGCGGGCGACCACCGCGCCCCCGCCGGGCGTCAGCACGATCGGCCGCTGGATCAGCGACGGGTTGGCCGCCATCGTCTCGATCCAGCGCGCCCGGTCGCGCTCCATGTCCTTCAGGCCCAGTTCCTTGGCGACCGGCTCGTTCAACCTGGCCACCTCCCACGGCTCGGCGCCGATCCGCGTCAACACCGCCTCCAGCTCCTCGGCCGTGGGCGGCTCGTCCAGGTAGCGGCGCTCGGTGTAGGCCACGCCCGCCTCGTCGAACGCGGCCTTCGCGGCCCGGCTCTTGGAGCAGCGCGGGTTGTGCCAGATCTGGGTGTCGTCCGTGCTCATCTCGTGTCCTTCACTCGCCGGCCCCCACGTCGGCGGCCTCGCCGCCGGTGATGCGCAGCAGTTCCTCGTAGGAGGTCGGGAAGACGGTGTGGGCGACCCCGCCCGCCGCCCAGACCCGGTCGTACTTGTCCAGCCAGACGTCCACCAGCGTACGGACCGGCGCCGGATGCCCCACCGGGGCGACCCCGCCGATCGTCTGCCCCGTGGCCGCGCGGACGAAGTCGGGCGCGGCCCGCCGGACCTTCGCCGCGCCGACCAGCGCCGCGACCTTGGCCGTGTCCACCCGGTGCGCGCCGCTGGTCAGCACCAGCAGCGGCGCCCCGTCGGCGTCGAAGACGAGGCTGTTGGCGATCGCCCCGACCGGGCACTCCAGCTGGTCGGCGGCGGCCCGCGCGGTCGGCGCCGGCTCGGGCAGCTCGATGATCTCCCCGGTCGCGCCCTGCTCGCGCAGCGCGCGGGCGACACGTTCGGCGTTGGGATGCATGGGCCACACTCTAGAGCCGCCCGCGCCAGGCCGCGCTGGTCCTCTCGAACGGGGGATATCACTCTAAAGTGGCCGAACCCCCAGGGGACCACACGTGCGAGGGAGCCATATGAGCGTTCGGATGGGCACGCTGCTGATCGCGGGCGGTGCGGTGCTGGCGGCGGGGTGCTCCGCCGGCGAGAGCAGCGCGGGACGCGCGGCGGAGACGCCATCCGCGTCCCCGACCGCCACGAAACCCCCCGTCACCGAGCCCGCCCGCCGCACGCTCAAGGCGGGCGCCAAGGGCGAGGACGTCAAACAGCTGCAGCGCCGCCTCAAAGAGCTCAAGTACGACCCCGGCAAGGCCGACGGCAGGTACGGCCTCACCACCCAGATGGCCGTGTGGGCGTTCCAGAAGGTCAACCGCCTCAAGGTGAGCAGCACCGTGGGCAAGAAGACCTGGGCCGCCCTCGACGCCCCCAAGCAGCCCGCCCCCATGGCCAAGCGCCGCGAGGCCGATCGGGTCGACGTCGACCTGCGCCGCCAGTTCCTGGTCGTCTACAAGGGCGGCAGGCCCGACCTGATCTCCCACATCTCCTCCGGATCGGGCGAGTACTACTGCGCCAAGGACCGCGGCGCCACCGTCGCCCGCTGCCGCTACGCCACCACCGGCACGGGCGACTTCCGCACCGGCCGGCGCGCCTCCGGCTGGGAGGTCTCGCCCCTCGGCCGGCTCTACAACCCGATCTACTTCAACGGCGGCATCGCCTTCCACGGCGCCCTCTCCGTCCCGCGCCACCCCGCCTCGCACGGCTGCGTCCGGCTCCCGATGCACATCGCCGAGTACTTCCCGCAGATCGTCGAGACCGGCGTCCCCGTCCACGTGCGCCGTCCCAAGTGACCTCGTGAGATCACTGTGGGTCACGCCACTCATTCGAACGCATTGACGAATCGGCGTCAGGACGGTTTACTGTGAATGCGTCGAACTTATGTTCGACGTGGTGCGGGACTCGCGGCCCGCACCAGGGCGACGTCCCCCCGCCGAGGCGGGACGGACGGCCGGGCGGAGTGAGGGGAAGCTCTCCGCCCGGCCGGCCCGAGCCGCCGGAAGGAGGCAGTCATGTCCGACACGATGGCCGCACGCGGGCTCCACTCCGCTGCCCAGCGCATGCCCAGCCCCCGACACCGTCCGCTCCAGCCACCCCGCCCCGCCCAGACAGCGGTCGGCCAGTTGCACGCCGCCCGGATGGGCCTGGCCGAGGCGGCCGAGGCGACCTCGCCGGCCGTGCGCTACGTCTGCGCGCACCTTGCCGCGCTGCGCGCCGCGGCCGCGGTGCTGGCGTCCAAGGAGCCCGTCGACACCCACCGCCGGGGCCGTCCCCGCAGCGTCTGGGTGCTGCTGCCCGAGGCCGAACCGGCGCTGCGCGAGTGGGCCGCCTTCTTCGCCGCCGGCGCCGACAAGCGCGCCGCCGCCGAGGCCGGCCTGCCCCGCGCCGTCACCGCGCGCGAGGCCGAGGAACTCCTGCACGACGCCGGGATCTTCGTCTCCCTGGTCGAGGACACCCTGGGCGTCCCCGGCCAGCCCACCCTCCCCATCCCCGAGGCCAGCTGAAGCCGGCCGTTCCACGGCCGTGCTTCCTCCCCCTTTGGCCGGCCGCGCCGGGACCGGGGGCGGCCGCCGTCCTCACCGGCCCCGCCCCCGCCCCGGCGAAACCCACCCGCCACCAGGAACAAAGCGGCAACCCCCACTCACGAAGCGCCTGCCCCGGCCCCCTGAGAGGGCACCCGCCCGCCTCGTCCTGGCGGACGGTCGTGCCGAAACAGGAACCGGAGCTGGCGGCGACCCCAGCCCGGCAAGCGCCCTGTAGGCCTGCGTCGCTTACAGGTGCTCGCGTTCGTCCGCCCGGGTAGGTGCTGGAGCCCGGACGCAAGCCCAGTGCCGGTGGCGGCGCTGGCGGGCCCGGCCGAGTGCCCCGTGCCGCGTGCGTCGGGTACGAGGCCGCCGTCGGCCAGGTTCCGCCGCCGCGCCGCCGGACCCACCCCGCGAAGCATCCCGTGCCGCCTGCTCCGACTCTTTGCGGGGGCAGCCGCCCACCACACGCAGGTGCCGGTCCCTCGTCCCGCCCGTCCCAGCGGGCCAGGTTTGGTGAGCGCCTGGTGCTGCTTGCTCCGACGGCTTGCGAGGGGTGGCCGCCGGTCGCAGCTGCGGTGTCGGTTGGCGCCGCGCCGAGGGCGTTGCCGGGGCCTTGGCCTTTTGTGCGGCGATCTGGTGGTGGCGTGTGGGGGTGGGCTTATGGGGGTTTTGAGGGTGTATGACAATCGTGGGGGTGTGGTGAGGAGGGGCGTTGGCGGCGGGGCGTGGCGGGCGGCGGGGGTTGGTGCCGCTGCTGGCGTTTCTCGGGGTGATGGCGTACGCGCTGTCGATGGCGGTGGTCACCCCGGCGCTGCCGCTGATCCAGGAGGGGCTCGGCACGTCGGCGGCCGGGGCGGCGTGGGCGCTGACCGCGATGATGCTGTCGGCGGCGGTGGCCACGCCGGTGATCGGGCGGCTGGGGGATCTGCTCGGGCCGCGGCCGGTGCTGCTGGTGGTGCTGGCGATCTCGACGGCGGGCATGGTGGTCGCGGCGTCGGCCGGTTCTCTGGGGCCGATGCTGGCGGGGCGGGTGCTGGCGGGGATCGGCGGGGGCGTGTTCCCGCTGGCGTACACGATCGTGCGGGAGGTGTTCCCGCCCGAGCGGACGGCGTCGGCGGTCGGGTTGATGTCGTCGATGCTGGGGCTCGGCGGGGCGCTGTCGTGGTGCATCGCCGGGCCGATCATCGACCATCTGGGCTGGCGGTGGCTGCTGTGGGTGCCGGTGCTGGGGCTGGTGCCCGGGCTCGTGCTCGCGTGGTGGATCGTTCCGGCGGTGGGCGGGGGGAAGAGCGCGCGGATCGACTGGTGGGGCGCGGTGCTGTTCGCGGCTTGGCTGGTGGCCGCGCTGACCGCGCTCACGCAGGGCATGGAGTGGGGCTGGACGTCGCCCGGGGTGATCGGCCTGCTGGCGGCGGCGGTCGTGCTGGCGGTCGTCTGGCTGGTGGTGGAGGGGCGGGTCGAGGAGCCGCTGGTGGACCTGCGGCTGATGCGGCGCCGGGCGATCTGGACGGCCAACGCCGCGTCGCTTTTGTCGGGGTACGCGCTGATGGCGGGCGGGCTGCTGTTCCCGCTGCTGGTCCAGCTTCCGGAGGAGACCGGCTTCGGGTTCGGCGGTACGGCGACGCAGGCGGCCCTGCTGCAGTTGCCCGCGAGCGCGGGGATGACGGTGGCGGGGATGACCGCCGGGCTGCTGGACCGGTGGGTCGGGTCCCGCGTGGTGCTGATGGCGGGGGCGGTGCTGACCGGGGCCGGGTACGCGTACGTGGCGCTGGCGCACGAGGCCATGTGGCAGCTGTACGTGGGCGGCGTCGTGCGGGGGGTCGGGATCGGGCTCGCGTACGCGGCGGTCGCGAACCTGGTGATGGCGGCGGTGGCGGCCGGGGAGACCGGGGCCGTCACCGGGGTGAACACGCTGGTCCGCACCGTCGGCGCCTCGCTCGGGACGCAGGCCAGCGCGGTGATCGTGGCGGCGTCGGGGGCGGCCGAGGGCGGGTTCACGCTGGGGTTCGCGGTGAGCGCCGCGGTCATGGGGGCCGTGCTGGTTCTGGCGCTCCTGGCGCCGCGGCGCTCCCTATGCTGAGCAGATGATCCTCCCCGCGGTCGTGACGGTGCTGGTGGTCGCCGCCACCGTCGCGGCGTGGCTGGGCGCGCCGGAGCAGCCGTGGCCGCGGACGGTGCTGGACGCGGCACTGGTCCTCAGCGTGTGCGGCGCCCTGTTCGCGGCCCGGCGCAACGCGCTCGCCGCCTGCCTGTACGCCCTGCCCGCCTGCGGCCTCTACTACGTGCTGAGCCCGGTCGACGGGCCGCTGCTGGTGGTGGTGATGCTGTGCCTGTACGCGGTCGCGGCCGAGGGGCGGACGTACGCGGCCGTGGCCCTGGGCGCGCTGCTGGTGATCGGGACGGGGCTCGGCACGCTGGCGGGCAACCACGAGTTCAACGGCATCGCGCTGACGATGCTGGCCGGCTGGGTGGTGGCCGTCCTCGCGCTGGGCGCGGTGTGGCACGGCCGGCAGGAGAACCTGCGGGCGGCGGTGCGCCGGACGGAGGAGGAGGCCCGGCTGCGCGCGGCCGAGGAGAGGCTGCGGATCGCGCGGGAGCTGCACGACGTGGTGGGCCACCACCTGTCCATGATCAACGTGCAGGCGGGCACCGCGCTGCACCGGCTGGAGCGCGATCCGGGGCAGGCCGGGCCGGCGCTCGGGGTGATCAAGGAGGCGAGCCGGGAGTCGCTGCGCGAGCTGCGCGCCACCCTGGGGGTGCTGCGGCAGGTGGACGAGGCGGAGGACACGGCGCCCGCGGGGCGGCTGGACCGGCTGGGCGACCTGGTCCGGTACGCGGAGCTGGCCGGGCTGGAGATCGCGGTCGGGGAGGAGGGGGAGCGGCGCGAGCCGTCCGCCGGGGTGGACCTGGCCGCGTACCGCATCCTGCAGGAGTCGATCACCAACGTGACCCGGCACGCGGCGGCGCGGCGGGTGCGGGTGACGCTCGCCTACGGGGCGTCGGAGCTGCGCCTGGAGGTCGAGGACGACGGCCGGGGCGGCGCCGCGGCGGGCGGCAGCGGAATCCTGGGGATGCGGGAGCGGGCACGGGCGCTGGGCGGTGATCTGGTGGCGGGGCCGCTGCCCGGCGGCGGTTTCCGGGTCCGGGCCCGGTTGCCCTACGGTGCCGAGGCATGATCCGCGTGCTGCTCGCCGACGACCAGGCTCTGGTCCGGGCCGGTTTCCGTTCGCTGCTGGACGATGAGGACGATCTCGCCGTGGTCGGGGAGGCCGCCGACGGGGAGGCGGCGGTCGCGGCGGTGCGCGCGGAGCGTCCCGACGTGGTGCTCATGGACATCCGGATGCCCGGCATGGACGGGCTGGAGGCGGCCCGGCGGATCGCGGCGGAACTGCCGGAGGTCCGGATCGTGATCCTGACGACGTTCGATCTCGACGAGTTCGTCTACGGGGCGCTGCGCGCGGGCGTGGCGGGGTTCCTGGTGAAGGACACCGAGCCGGCGGAGCTGGTGCGGGCGGTGCGGGTCGCGGCCCGCGGCGACGCGCTGATCAGCCCGTCGGTGACCCGGCGGCTGATCGCCGAGTACGCGGGGCGGGTGGCCCGGCCCGGGCCGGATCCCCGGCTGAACGGCCTGACGCCGCGGGAGCGCGAGGTGACCGGGCTGGTCGCCGGGGGGTTGTCCAACGACGAGATCGCGGCGCGGCTGGTGCTGAGCCCGGCGACGGTGAAGAGCTCGGTGAGCCGGATCATGACGAAGCTGGCCGTGCGGGACCGGGCGCAGCTGGTGGTGCTGGCCTACGAGAGCGGCATGGTCGCGCCCGGCTGGGCGGGCGGGGCGCAACCCGGGGGGTAGGGCGGCGCCCGGGGGCGCAACAACCGTCGTACGGTCCCGGCGTCCCGCGGCCGATTCGGCGGGCCGTGCCGTTCCCGCACGGTGTTGCCATGAACGAATCATCTCCGAACAAGGTCGGCGGCGCGGTCGTCGGCTTCCTGGCCGGTGGCGCGGCCGGATTCGTGGCGACCGAGGCCGGCGCCGCGTTCTTCCACTTCGTCCTCGACATCACGCCCGACGTGGAGAACCGGCCGATGCTGCTGCTGGTGTTCCTGGGCGTGCCGGTGCTGTGCGCGCTGGCGGGCGCCTTCGCGGGCGCGCGGGTCGCTGCCCGGAAGGGGCGGTGACCGTGGAAGCGAAGGGCCTCTTCGCGCGGCTGGCGGCCTGGTCCTACCGGCGCCGGTGGATCGCGCTGGGGATCTGGGCGCTGCTGCTGGTGGCCGTCCAGTTCGCCTCGCAGGCCGTGGGGTCGGACTACCGCAACGACTTCACCCTTCCCGGGACGCAGTCGCAGCGTGCGAGCGACCTGCTGACCGAGCACCGCGCGGCGCAGGCGGGCGACAGCGTGCAGATCGTGGTCAAGGCTCGGGACGGGCTGCGCGCGCCCGGCGTCGAGCGGGGCGTGCGGTCGGCGCTCGACCGGGTCAAGGGGCTGCCGAGCGTGGCGGCCGTGCGCGCCCCCTACGACGACGCCTCGGCGATCTCCCGGGACGGCACGATCGGGTACGGCACCGTCACCCTCACGGGCAAGGCCGAGGCCGTGCCCAAGGAGGACGTCCGCCGGATCATCGACACCGCCCGGACCGCGGCCTCCGCCGGCGTCCAGGTGGAGGCGGGCGGCGACGCCGCGCGCGGCGCGCAGGAGAGCGAGGGCGGCGGGGCCGAGGGCGCGGGCATGATGGCCGCGCTGGTGATCCTGGTGCTGCTGTTCGGCTCGCTGCTCGCCGCGGCGCTGCCGCTGGTCACCGCGCTGTTCGCGGTGGGCGCCTCGATGGGCCTGATCGTGCTGGCCTCCCGGGTCGCGACCGTGGCCGACTTCACCCCGCCGATCATGATGCTGGTCGGGCTGGGCGTCGGGGTCGACTACGCGCTGCTGGTCTTCTACCGCTACCGGCACGAGCTGCTGGACGGCCTGCAGCCGAGGGAGGCGACGGTGCGGGCGCTGGACGCCGCCGGCCGGACGGTCTTCATCGCCGCGTGCACGGTCGTCATCGCGCTGCTGGGCCTGGTGGCGCTCGGCCTGGGGGCGCTGCAGGGCGTCGCGCTGGCGGTCGCGCTGACCGTGCTGGTCACGATGTTCGCCGCGCTGACGCTGCTGCCCGCGCTGCTGGGGATCTTCGGCGGGCGCATCCGCCGGCACGTGCTCAAGCGGGCCGCCAAGGCCGCCGCCAAGGGCAGGGAGACGGGGGCCCGGTGGCGGCGGTTGGCGACGGCCGTGCAGCGGCGCCCGCTGCCGGCGCTGCTGGTGGCGGTGCTGGCGCTGCTCGCGCTGTCGGCGCCCGCGCTGGGCATGCGGCTGGGCTTCGCCGACGCCGGCAACGACCCCGCCTCGTCTACCAGCCGGAAGGCCTACGACCTGCTCGCCGAGGGGTTCGGGCCCGGGTTCAACGGTCCGCTGGTGGTCGTGGGGCAGGGCGACGCGGCCGAGGGACGCCGGATCCACGGCGTGCTGGCGGGCACCGACGGCGTCGCGGCCGCCACCCCGCCGATCCCGTCCGGCGAGGGCGGCCTGTTCACGGTGCTGGTCTTCCCGGAGACCGCGCCGCAGGACGAGGGGACGGCCGACCTGGTGCACGCGCTCCGCGAGGACGTGCTGCCCGGCGGCTACCTGGTCGGCGGGTCCACGGCGGCCACGCAGGACTTCGCCGACACCGTCTCGGGGCGGCTGCCGCTGTTCGCCGCGATCGTGGTGGGGCTGTCGGCGCTGCTCCTGCTGGTGGTGTTCCGCTCGGTGCTGATCCCGATCAAGGCGGCGCTGCTCAACCTGCTCAGCATCGCCGCGGCGCTGGGCGCGATCACGCTGGTGTTCCAGGAGGGCTGGTTCGGCGTGCCGCCGGGGCCGATCGAGGCGTTCATCCCCGTGATGATCTTCGCGATCGTGTTCGGGCTGTCCATGGACTACGAGGTGTTCCTGCTGTCGCGGATCCACGAGGAGTGGACCCGCACCCGGGATCCGGCCCTGGCGGTGCGGGAGGGGCTGACCGCCACCGGGCAGGTCATCACGGCCGCCGCGGCGATCATGATCGTGGTGTTCGCCGCCTTCGTGCTGAGCCCGTCCCGGATGCTGCAGCAGTTCGGGCTGGGCCTGGCGGTGGCGATCCTGCTGGACGCGGTGGTCATTCGCTGCCTGATCGTCCCGGCGGTCATGCAATTGCTGGGACGCCGCGCCTGGTGGCTTCCCGGGCCGATCGCCCGGCGCCTTCCCGAAGTGTCCCTGGAACGCGTTGGATAGGCGATTTCCCGGAGGCGAACCCGGTACGGCTTTTATCTCCGCTTTCGGCCTGTGTTGATCAAGTGGTGGGGTCTCGCAGCCGATCCCGGAGGACATCTGTGCGCCCTTCCTTCCGTAGCGGATTCGCCGCGGCCGCGCTCGCGGCCGCCTTCGCCGCGGCGCCCGCCGGTCTCGTGCCGGCGGCGTCCGCGGCGCAGCCTGCGCCGGCGCCGGTCCCGCCCGACCCGGCGCCCGGCGGCCCGGAGCGCCCGTACGAGCCGGACGTGCCCGGTCCGGAGAACCTGGACTCCCTCACCGTGACCGCCACCCGGGGCGAGGGGCGCGGCGTGACGGTCGCGTTCGACCGCCGCAGCCGTACCGCCGACGGCTCGGTCCCGGCGGCGCCGCGCCGCTTCGTGTTCCTGTTCGACCGCTCGATCGGGTTCAACCCGGAGGCGTTCCCCACCTGCTCGGCCGAGCTGATCGAGGAGAAGGGCGCGCAGGCGTGCCCGCCCGGCTCCCAGGTGGGCTCCGGCCGCTCCACCAGCGCCGACGGGACGCTGCGCGACGTCTTGGCCTTCAACGCGAAGGTCGGGGCCCTGCGCGGTGTCCTCGTCGTGATCCCCGACACCGGGGTGATCCTGGAGCAGACCTTCGAGCGGGCCGCGCCGCCCTACCGCGGCGCCGGCTACCGCTGGACGCTGGACGAGATCATCCCGCCCGACGGAAACCCGCCCGGACAGCGCCAGGGGACGGCGCGCTTCGAGCTCTCGTTCGGCGCGACCCGCACCGTGAACGGCCGCCCGGTCGGATTCGCCGAGACCTCGGCGCGCCCGGGAACGAACATGAGGTTCGGCCTCTGGAGCGAATTCGTCACCGGCCAGGTGGTGCTCCCGGAGGACACGGCCAAACTGCGTTAAAGAACGCCGGAAAGGGCGCTTCCCGAAGCAGCGGAAGCGCCCTCGTCGGCATGCCCGGAAAAGCACAAGGGTGGTTCCGGCAGACCCAGGATATGCAGGCCGATGGCATCCGGAAAAGGCACCGAGAATTCTGTGGACGACCCCATCAGAGCAAAGGAAGAAGGACGCATGAGAAAATTCACCTGGCCCGCGGCGGCCGTCGCGCTCCTGGCCCTGCTGCCCGCCCTCACCGGCCCCGCCGCGGCGGACGCCCCCTCAGCTCAGGCCGGGCCGCCGGACGCCTACATCGTCCCCGGCGACCGCGCGTTCCCGACCGGCATGGCCCTCGACCGGAACACCGGCCACTTCTACGTCGGCAGCGCAGAGGACGGCACCCTCTACCGAGGGCACGTGACGCAGCCCCAGGTGAAGGTCTGGTCGCCCAGTGGCCAGGACGGCCGCCGCCTCACCTCGGGCATGGCCGTCGACGCGGCAGGGCGCCTGTACGTGGGCGGGGCCGACACCGGCACCCTCCGCGTCTACGACACCCGCACGCAGCGTCTCCTGGCCACGCTGCGGGGCGTCCAGGGCGGGTTCGTCAACGAGATCACCGTCGCCGGCGACGGCACCGTGTACGCCACCGACTCGTTCGAGCCGGTCATCTACCGGATCACGCGGGACGGCGACCGCTGGGAGATCGAGAACTGGTTCGACGTGGCCGCGTCCCCGATCCGGTGGGTGGACGGCCGGCACAACCTCAACGGGATCCTGGCGGTCGGCGGCCACCTGCTGACGGTCAACAGCAACACCGGGGAGCTGTGGCGGATCGACCGGAGCAGCGGCGCGGCCGTCCAGGTCGACCTGGAGGGCCACTCGCTGCGCAACGGGGACGGGCTGGCCTGGCGCGACGGGCGGCTGCACGTCGTGCAGGGCAACCTCAACGACACGCCCGGCCTGGTGCCGCAGGTCGCGGTGGTCGCCCTGGCGCCGGACCTGGCGCGCGGCCGGTACGCGGCCCGGTACGTGCCGCCCGGCGGCTTCCGCCACCCGAGCGCGATCGCGCTCACCGGGACGCGCGTGATGGTGGTCAACAGCCAGTACAACCGCTGGGTCGCGGGGCTTCCGCCGGAGACCCTGCCGTTCACCGTCTCCAGCCTTCCCCTGGACGGCGCAGAGCCCGTCCCGGCCGGGTAGCGCGCGTTTCCACGGCCGCCCGCACGGATGTGTCCGCCCCCCGGGCCGCCTGTGCGGGCCCGGCGGGCGGTCGCCGGGCCCGGACAGGCCCGGCGACCGGCTCAGAAGGCCTCGACGGCGCGGCGCGCCTCGGGGTCGAGCACGCCCCAGGTGATGAGCTCCTCGGTCAGCTCGGTCGGGGACTTGTCATAGATGACCGCCAGCGAGCGCAGGTCCTCCTGGCGGATGGACAGAACCTTTCCGTTGTAGTCGCCCCGCTGGCTCTGGATCGTCGCGGCGTAACGGGCGAGGGGACCGGCCTTGTCCTTCGGAAGCTGCTGCAGCCGCTCGAGGTCGATCACGAGCTTCGGCGTTGGCCCGAGCGGGCTCGGCGCGGCTCCGCCGGGCAGCAACTCGGAAACCGGCACGCCGTAGAAATCGGCGAGCTCGGCCAGCTTCTGAACGGTGACGGCGCGGTCGCCCCGCTCGTACGAACCCACGACGACGGCCTTCCAGCGGCCTCGGGACTTCTCTTCCACACCGTGCAGGGACAGGCCCTGCTGGGTGCGGATGGCGCGCAGGCGCGCGCCGAGAGCCTTGGCGTATTCAGACGGCATTTGGGCCCCCAGGCTCACTATCGTCGTTGTGGTCGGCCCCGGGAGGGTTTCCCGGGGGGAGTCAGGTCCTTCAGGCTGTGACGCCGTAAAGCTCTGTCTCCAGGGATGGTTACGGACAGTGACGGTAAAACGGGGACGGCCTCAGGTCAAGCTGATTGGAAAAAAGCGGTCGAATCCGCAGGTCTCGATCCGGGCCGTCCGGATCGTCCGAAGGGTCCAAGATGCCCCGGTCACATGCGTCCCGCCCGTTCCGGACGGGAGGCCGGCGACCTCCCCGCCCGGCTGCGCACCGCCCGTGACGCGCCCGATGTGATGCCTCTCACCTGCTAAGACGCCCTCCGGCCCGAGGACGGGGCAACGATCCGGTCCTGCTACGGTGAGACGGACAAGACGTCCTTTAAGACCCGTCCCGTGAGGCGGGAAAGGAGGTTCCGGCGGTGAATGCTGCCTCGAAACCGGGCGGACCGGCCGGGGCGCGCGTGGCGGACGGTGAACCCCGCCGCGGCGACCCCCCGAAGTCGCCCGCACACGACCCCGCGACCGGACCGGCGACCGGACCCGCGACGGCACCCGGTGCCGGAGCCGGGCGCCACGCCGTGGACGGGGCCGCGCACAAGGCCGTCCTGGAGGCCCCCGACATCCGTCGCGCGCTCACCCGGATCGCGCACGAGATCCTCGAGCGCACCAAGGGCGGCGAGGGCGTCGTCCTGCTCGGCATCCAGACCCGCGGCGTGACGCTGGCCCGCCGCCTGGCCGCCCAGCTGGAGGAGGTCGAGGGCCGCCGCGTCCCCTGGGGGTCGCTCGACGTGACGATGTACCGCGACGACCTGCGGATGAAGCCGGCCCGCGCGCTGGGCCGCACCGAGCTGCCGCCCGAGGGCGTGGACGACCGGATCGTGGTGCTGGTCGACGACGTGCTGTTCTCCGGCCGCACCGTCCGCGCCGCCCTGGACGCGCTCAACGACCTGGGCCGCCCCCGCGCCGTGCAGCTGGCCGTGCTGGTCGACCGGGGCCACCGCGAGGTGCCCATCCGCGCCGACTACGTGGGCAAGAACCTGCCCACCTCGATGCGCGAGAACGTGAAGGTGCTGCTGGCCGAGAACGACGGGCGCGACGCCGTCCTGCTCGGCCCGGCCGCCCGCAAGGACGCGGAAGGCCCGGCCGGCCCGGCCGGGCGGGGGGAGCGCGCGTGAACCGCCACCTGATCTCGGCGGCCGACCTGACCCGGGACGACGCCCTGCTCATCCTGGACACCGCCGAGGAGCTGGCCCAGGTGTCGGGCCGCTCCACCATCAAGAAGCTGCCGACGCTGCGGGGCCGCACCGTGGTGAACCTCTTCTTCGAGGACTCCACCCGCACCCGGATCTCGTTCGAGGCGGCCGCCAAGCGGCTGTCCGCCGATGTGATCAACTTCTCCGCCAAGGGGTCCAGCGTGTCCAAGGGCGAGAGCCTGAAGGACACCGCGCTCACCCTGGAGGCGATGGGCGCCGACGGCGTGGTGATCCGGCACGGCGCGTCCGGCGCGCCGCACCGGCTGGCCGGCTGGGTGCGCGGCAGCGTGGTCAACGCCGGCGACGGCACCCACGAGCACCCCACCCAGGCGCTGCTGGACGCGTTCACCATGCGCCGCCGCCTCGGCGCCCTGGACGGCCGCAGGATCACCATCGTGGGCGACGTCCTGCACAGCCGGGTGGCACGATCCAACGTCCTGCTGCTGCACACCCTCGGCGCCGAGGTCACCCTGGTGGCCCCGCCGACGCTGCTGCCGGTGGCGATCGACACCTGGCCCTGCGCGGTCTCCTACGACCTGGACGCCGTCCTGCCCAAGAGCGACGTGGTCATGATGCTGCGGGTGCAGGCCGAGCGGATGAACGCCGCCTACTTCCCGACCGTCCGCGAGTACAGCCGCCGGTACGGCCTGGACGGCGAGCGGATGGCGCGGATGGCCGACGACGCCATCGTCATGCACCCCGGCCCGATGAACCGCGGCGTCGAGATCGCCGCCGAGGTCGCAGACTCGGTCCGCTCCACCATCGTCGAGCAGGTCGCCAACGGCGTCAGCGCCCGCATGGCCGTGCTCTACCTGCTGCTCGGGGGTTCCGAGCCCGCCATCGGCAAGGAGATCTCCGAAGCATGAGCGAGGACATGACCAAGCCCGTGTACCTGATCAAGGGCGCGCGCATCCTGGGCGGGGAGCCCGCCGACATCCTGATCCGGGACGGCGAGATCGCCGGGATCGGCGCCGGGCTGGACGCCGCCGGCGCGGAGATCGTCCAGGCCGACGGCCTCGTCGCGCTGCCCGGCCTGGTCGACCTGCACACCCACCTGCGCGAGCCGGGCCGCGAGGACGCCGAGACCGTCGAGTCCGGCACCCGGGCCGCGGCGATGGGCGGGTTCACCGCCGTGCACGCGATGGCCAACACCGACCCGGTCGCCGACACCGCCGGAGTGGTCGAGCAGGTGTGGCGGCTGGGCCGCGAGGCCGGGTACTGCGACGTGCAGCCGGTCGGCGCGGTCACCCGCGGCATCCGCGGCGAGCAGCTGGCCGAGCTGGGCGCGATGGCCGACTCGGCCGCCGGCGTCCGGGTGTTCTCCGACGACGGCCACTGCGTCTCCGACGCGGTGATCATGCGGCGGGCGCTGGAGTACGTGAAGGCGTTCGACGGCGTGGTCGCCCAGCACGCGCAGGAGCCGCGGCTGACCGAGGGCGCGCAGATGAACGAGGGCGAGATCTCCGCCCGGCTCGGCCTGGGCGGCTGGCCCGCGGTGGCCGAGGAGGCGATCATCGCCCGGGACGTGCTGCTGGCCCAGCACGTCGGCTCCCGGCTGCACGTGTGCCACGTGTCCACCGCCGGCTCGGTCGAGATCATCCGCTGGGCCAAGGGCAAGGGCTGCCGGGTCACCGCGGAGGTGACCCCGCACCACCTGCTGCTCACCGACGTCCGCGCCGAGACCTACGACCCGATCTACAAGGTCAACCCGCCGCTGCGCACCGCCGAGGACGTGACCGCGCTGCGGGACGCGCTGGCCGACGGCACGATCGACTGCGTGGCCACCGACCACGCCCCGCACCCGGTCGAGGCCAAGGAGACCGAGTGGGCCGTGGCCGCGATGGGCATGATCGGCCTGGAGACGGCGCTGCCGGTGGTGCAGGAGGCGATGGTCGACACCGGCCTGCTCGACTGGGCCGCGGTCGCCGACCGGATGTCGTACCGCCCGGCCCGCATCGGCCGGCTGTCCGGCCAGGGCGCCCCGCTGGAGGCCGGCGCCCCCGCCAACATCACCCTGTACGACCCGTCGCCGCGCCGGCCCGTGGACCCCTCGGCCATGACCTCCAAGAGCCGCAACACGCCGTACACGGGCCTGGAGCTGCCGGGCCGCGTGGTGGCGACGTTCCTGCGCGGCACGCCCACCGTCCTGGAAGGAAAGCTTCAGTGACCCAGACGTCAGCCCTGCTGGTCCTCGAAGACGGGCGGGTGTTCCGCGGCGCCGGGTACGGGGCCGAGGGCGAGACCTTCGGGGAGATGGTCTTCAACACCGGCATGACCGGCTACCAGGAGACCCTGACCGACCCTTCGTACGCCCGCCAGATCGTGGCGATGACCGCCCCGCACATCGGCAACACCGGCGTGAACGAGGAGGACCCCGAGTCCCGCCGCATCCAGGTCGCCGGGTACGTGGTCCGCGAGCCCGCCCGGGTGGTGTCCAACTGGCGGGCCACCGGCTCGCTGGGGTCGGCGCTGCGCGAGCAGGGGATCGTGGGCATCGCCATTCCCGGGACCCGGGCGCTCACCCGCCACCTGCGCGACCGCGGCGCGATGCGCGCCGGGATCTTCTCCGGCGCCGCCTCCGGGGCCCCGGAGGCCGAGCTGCTGGAGAAGGTGCTGGCCAGCCCGTCGATGGAGGGCGCCGACCTGGCCCGGGACGTGTCCACGCCCGACCCGTACGTCATCGCGGCGCACGGGGAGAAGCGGTTCACCGTCGCGGCCGTCGACCTCGGCATCAAGTCGATGACGCCGTACCGGATGGCCGAGCGCGGCTGCGAGGTGCACGTGCTCCCCGCCACCAGCACCGCCGCCGACATCCTCGCCCTCGACCCCGACGGGGTCTTCTTCTCCAACGGGCCCGGCGACCCGGCGGCCGCCGGCTACGCCGTCGAGGCGCTGCGCGGCGTCCTGGACGCCGGGAAGCCGTTCTTCGGGATCTGCTTCGGCAACCAGATCTTCGGGCGGGCGCTCGGCCTGGGCACCTACAAGCTGAGGTTCGGGCACCGCGGCATCAACCAGCCCGTCCAGGACCGCGGCACCGGCAAGGTGGACGTCTCCGCGCACAACCACGGGTTCGCCGTGGACGCCCCCGTGGACGGGCCGTTCGACACCCCCTACGGGCGCGCCGAGGTCAGCCACGTCAACCTGAACGACGGCTGCGTCGAGGGGCTGCGGCTGCTCGACCGCCCGGCGTTCAGCGTCCAGTACCACCCCGAGGCCGCGGCCGGTCCGCACGACGCCTCGGGCCTGTTCGACCGCTTCTGCGAGCTGATGCAGGGGTCGACTCTCACTGTGGAAGGGGCGGAGTAATGCCGCGCCGCGAGGATCTGGGTTCCGTCCTGGTGATCGGCTCCGGGCCGATCGTGATCGGCCAGGCGTGCGAGTTCGACTACTCCGGCACCCAGGCGTGCCGGGTGCTCCGGGCCGAGGGCCTGCGGGTGGTGCTGGTCAACAGCAACCCGGCGACGATCATGACCGACCCGGAGTTCGCCGACGCCACCTACGTCGAGCCGATCACCCCCGAGGTGGTCGAGAAGATCATCGCCAAGGAGCGCCCGGACGCGCTGCTGCCCACCCTGGGCGGCCAGACCGCGCTCAACACCGCGATCGCGCTCTACGAGAGCGGCGTCCTGGAGCGGTACGGCGTCGAGCTGATCGGCGCCGACGTCGAGGCGATCCAGGCCGGGGAGAACCGCGAGCGGTTCAAGGAGGTCGTCGCCAAGGTCGCCGCCGAGCAGGGCCTGAACGCCGAGTCCGCGCGCTCGCTCATCTGCCACACCATGGACGAGGTCCTGGCCGCGGCGGGCGAGCTGGGCTACCCCGTGGTGGTGCGGCCCTCGTTCACCATGGGCGGCGCCGGGTCCGGGTTCGCCCACGACGAGGACGACCTGCGCCGCATCGCCGGCGCCGGGCTGGACGCGTCCCCGACCAGCGAGGTGCTCCTGGAGGAGTCCATCCTCGGCTGGAAGGAGTACGAGCTTGAGGTCATGCGGGACCGCGCCGACAACGTGGTCATCGTGTGCTCCATCGAGAACCTCGACCCGATGGGCGTGCACACCGGCGACTCGATCACCGTCGCGCCCGCGATGACGCTGACCGACCGCGAGTACCAGAACATGCGGGACGTGGCGATCGCGGTGATCCGCGAGGTCGGCGTCGACACCGGCGGCTGCAACATCCAGTTCGCGGTCCAGCCGGGCACCGGCCGCATGATCGTGATCGAGATGAACCCGCGGGTGTCGCGGTCGTCGGCGCTGGCGTCCAAGGCCACCGGCTTCCCGATCGCCAAGATCGCGGCGCGGCTGGCGGTCGGCTACACCCTGGACGAGATCCCCAACGACATCACCGCCGAGACCCCGGCCTCCTTCGAGCCGACCCTCGACTACGTGGTGGTCAAGGTGCCGCGGTTCGCGTTCGAGAAGTTCCCCGGCGCCGACGGCACCCTCACCACCCACATGAAGTCGGTGGGCGAGGCCATGGCGATCGGCCGCAACTTCACCGAGGCGCTGCAGAAGGCGCTGCGGTCCCTGGAGCAGAAGGGCTCGTCCTTCTCCTGGGACGGCGAGCCCGGCGACGCCGCCGCCTGGACCGGGAAGGCCGCCCGGCCGCACGACGGGCGGATCCGGGCCGTCCAGCGGGCCCTGTGGGCCGGGGCGAGCGTCCAGGAGCTGTACGAGGCGACCGGCATCGACCCCTGGTTCCTCGACCAGATCGCCGCGATCAACGAGATCGCCGACGAGATCCGCACCGCCGAGGACGCCCTCACCCGCGACAAGCTGCTGCGGGCCAAGCGGCACGGCTTCTCCGACGCCCAGATCGGCGGGCTGCGCCGGCTGTCGGAGGAGGTCGTCCGGGAGCTGCGGCACGCGCTGGGCGTCCGGCCGGTCTACCTGACCGTCGACACCTGCGCCGCCGAGTTCGCCGCCCGCACGCCCTACCTCTACTCCGCCTACGACGAGGAGACCGAGGTCCCGCCCGGCGACAGGCCCAAGGTCATCATCCTGGGGTCCGGGCCGAACCGGATCGGGCAGGGCGTGGAGTTCGACTACTCCTGCGTGCACGCCTCGTTCACGCTGACCGACGCCGGCTACGAGACCGTCATGGTCAACTGCAACCCCGAGACCGTCTCCACCGACTACGACACCTCCGGGCGGCTGTACTTCGAGCCGCTCACCCTGGAGGACGTCCTGGAGGTGGTGCACGCCGAGCAGCGGACCGGCACCGTCGTCGGGGTGATCGTCCAGCTGGGCGGGCAGACCCCGCTGGGCCTGGCGCAGAAGCTCAAGGACGCCGGGGTGCCGATCGTCGGCACCTCCCCGGAGAGCATCCACCTGGCCGAGGAGCGCGGCGCGTTCGGCCGCGTCCTGCACCGCGCCGGGCTGCTCGCGCCCAAGCACGGCACCGCCTCGTCCTACGAGGAGGCCCGCGAGATCGCCGCCGAGATCGGCTACCCGGTGCTGGTGCGGCCCTCCTACGTGCTGGGCGGGCGCGGCATGGAGATCGTCTACGACGACTCCACGCTGGAGTCGTACATGGCCAAGGCGACCGAGGCGTCCCCCGAGCACCCGGTGCTGGTCGACCGGTTCCTCGACGAGGCCATCGAGATCGACGTGGACGCCCTCTTCGACGGCGAGGAGCTCTACCTCGGCGGCGTCATGGAGCACATCGAGGAGGCCGGGATCCACTCCGGCGACTCGGCGTGCGCGCTGCCGCCGATCACCCTCGGCCACGACGACCTGCGGCGCATCCGCGAGGCCACCGAGGCGCTCGCCCGCGGCGTCGGCGTGCGGGGGCTGATGAACGTCCAGTACGCGCTGTCGGCGGGCGTCCTGTACGTCCTGGAGGCCAACCCGCGCGCCTCCCGCACCGTCCCGTTCGTGTCCAAGGCCACCGCCGTGCCGGTGGCCAAGGCCGCGGCGCGGGTCATGCTCGGCGCCACCGTCGCCGAGCTGCGCGCCGAGGGGCTGCTGCCGGAGAGCGGCGACGGCGGCTCGCTGCCGCTGGACGCGCCGATCGCGGTCAAGGAGGCGGTGCTGCCCTTCGACCGGTTCCGCAACGCGCAGGGGCAGGGCGTCGACACCGTCCTCGGCCCGGAGATGCGCTCGACCGGCGAGGTCATGGGCATCGACGAGGTGTTCGGCACCGCCTACGCCAAGTCTCAGCAGGCCGCCTACGGCTCGCTGCCGACCAAGGGCCGGGCGTTCGTGTCGGTGGCGAACCGGGACAAACGGCACATGATCTTCCCTGTCAAGCGGCTGGCAGACCTGGGCTTTGAGATTCTTGCCACGGAGGGGACCGCCGAGGTCCTGCGCCGCAACGGCGTGCGTGCCAAGATCGTGCGCAAGCACAGCGAGGGTCCCGGCCCCGGCGGCGAACCCACCATCGTGCGGCGCGTCCTCGACGGAGAGGTGGATCTCATCGTCAATACTCCGTTCGGCGGCCCCGGCCAGTCCGGGCCGCGGCTGGACGGCTACGAGATCCGCACGGCGGCCGTGCTGCGCGGCGTGCCGTGCGTGACCACCGTCCAGGGGCTCGCCGCCGCCGTGCAGGGCGTCGAGGCCATCGCGGGCGGCCAGGTCGGGGTCCGGTCGCTGCAGGAGCACGCCGAGCGGATGCGCGGCGCGCACGGCCGGGGGTAGCACCGGGACAGCACTGCACGACGACGAGAGGGAGACGGGTGTCCGACACGCCGGTGCAGACGTCGGCGACGGTACTGACCGTCCGCCAGGTGCAGGACTACCAGGCGCTGACGCTGGTGGCGCCGGCGATCGCCGAGCGGTTCCGGCCCGGGCAGTTCGTGGCGGTGGCCGTCGGCGGCGAGCACACCGGCCGCCTGGTCCGGCGCTGCTTCGGCGTGTACGAGGTCAAGTCGGACTACGGCGGGACGGTCGAGCTGGTCTTCGCCGACCGGGAGCCCGGCACCGCCTGGCTGGCGGGCCGCCGCTCCCGCGACCAGCTCGACCTCGTCGGCCCGCTCGGACGCCCGTTCCGGCTCCCCAGGGACCCCGTCAGCTGCCTGCTGGCCGGCGGCGGCCCCGGGGGCGCCGCCCTGTTCGCGCTGGCCGACACGCTGCGGCGGCGCGGCTGCCAGGTGCACTTCGTGCTCGGCGGCCCGTCCGCCCGCCAGGTCTTCGGCTCCCGCATGGCCCGGCGCATCGGCGACTCGGCGACCGTCACCACCGAGGACGGCTCGCTGGGGGAGCAGGGCGCGATCCGCGACGTGCTGCCCCGCGTCATCCAGGAGACCGGCGCCGACGTGGTCTACGGCTGCGGCCCGACCCCGCTGCTGCGCTCGGTGACCCAGGTGGCGGGGGAGTACGGCCTGCCGTCCCAGGTGTCGGTGGAGTCCTTCCTCCAGGAGACCGGGGCGTGCGGCATCGGCGTCTGCATGACGTGCATGCTCCCCATGCACGGCGACGACGGCGTGACCCGCATGGTGCGGGCCTGCGCCGACGGGCCGGTGCTGCGCGGCGACCGCGTCCGCTGGGGGGACCTCGGCACGATCCCGTTCGACGCCCTGGGCGCCCCCCGCGCCCTCAGCCGTACCGAAGGCACCGACCGATGAAGAACGCGAGCGGAGTGGTCCTGTGAACGCGGCCCGCCTGGAGACCCGACTGGGCCCCCTGGAGCTGCCCAACCCCGTGCTGACGGCGGCGGGCTGCGGCGGGACGGGCCGCGAACTGGCCCAGTTCTTCGACCTCGACCGGCTCGGCGCGTTCGTCACCACCTCGGTGATGACGCGGCCGCGCGCGGGCCGTCCGACGCCGCGGATGGCCGAGACGCCCAGCGGCCTGCTCACCGCCATGGGCCTGCCCGGGCCGGGCGTGGAGGGCTTCCTGGAGCGCGACCTGCCCTGGCTGGCCGAGCAGGGCGTGCGCACGATCGTGTCGGTCGCGGGCAACAGCGTGGAGGAGTTCGGGGAACTGGCCCGGCGGCTGCGCGGCGTCCCGGGGATCGCCGCGATCGAGGTCAACGTGGCCTGCCCCAACGTCGAGGACCGCGGCCGGATGTTCGCCTGGCACCCGGGCGCCGCCGCCTCGGTCGTCCGGGCGGTCAGGGCGCACGCCCGTCCCGGGGTGCCGATGCTGGCCAAGCTCGCGCCCGACGTCACCGACATCGTCACCATCGCCCTGGCGTGCGTGGACGCCGGCGCCGAGGGCCTCACCCTGATCAACACCCTGGAGGGCATGGCGATCGACACCGGGACGCTGCGGCCCGCGCTCACCGGCGTGTCGGGCGGCCTGTCCGGGCCCGCGATCCGCCCGCTGGCGGTGCGCTGCGTCTACCAGGTGCACGCGGCCCTGCCCGGCATCCCGATCGTCGGGGTGGGCGGGGTGGCCTCCGGCCTGGACGCGCTGGAGTTCCTCCTGGCGGGCGCCTCCGCGGTGGCCGTGGGCACCACCCTGTTCCACGACCCGATGGCCGTGCCGCGGATCGTCCGGGAACTGGACGAGGCTCTCGCGGCCCGCCGGATCGGCCGGATCGCCGACGTCGTGGGGCTGGCCCACAAGCCCGCCGGGTACGTACCGCCCCAGGTGCGCCCCGAGCCGCCCGCCGAGCCGGGCGCCGACCCCGTGTCCGGGAGCGGCGCCGAGCACGCCTCTGAGCCCTTCTCCGGGCCGGCCGCCGAGCCCGGGGAACTGAAGGAGAAGCTTTAGTGTCCGCACCCGCCCCCATCGCCGTCGCCCTGGACGCCCCCGACCTGGAGACGGCCGCGCGCTGGGCCACCCTGGTCACCCCGCACGTCAGCACCGTCAAGGTCGGCCTGGAGCTGTACCTGCGCTACGGCCCCGACGTGGTCGCCAGCGTCCGGGGCGCCAGCCGGGTCCAGGTGTTCCTGGACCTCAAGCTGCACGACATCCCCGCCACCGTGGCCGGCGCGGCCCGTGCCGTCGCGCGGCTGCGGCCGGCGTACCTGACCGTGCACGCGGCGGGCGGCCCGGCCATGATCCGCGCCGCGGTGGAGGCCGCCCCGGCCGCCCGCGTGGCGGCCGTGACGGTGCTCACCTCGCTCGGCGACGCCGACCTGGCCGCGCTCGGAGTGGCGGGGCCCGCCTCGGACGCGGTGCGCCGCCTGGCGGCGCTCTCGGTGGAGGCCGGGGCGCAGGCGCTGGTGTGCTCGCCGCAGGAGGCCGCCGCGGTGCGGGCCGAGGTCGGCCCGGACATCACGCTCATCACGCCGGGGGTGCGCCCCGCGGGGGCGGAGACGCAGGACCAGGCGCGGGTGGCCACGCCCGAGGCGGCGCTGGCCGCGGGCGCCGATCTGCTGGTGATCGGGCGTCCCATCACCGGCGCCGCCGACCCGGGCGCGGCGGCGGCGGGGATCGCGGCGGCGCTGCGGCGCACCGCGCCGTGATCCCCGGTTCGGCGGACCGTAAAGGGTAAATACGGACCGGGCGTGATAAGCGTCACGTTCGGCACGTTCCAACGGCCCTCGCTGATCGCCAGTCGACATTTCTGATGTGTCGGGAATCTCCCGTGCACACTCCGCCGCGAACGCGCAGCGTGATCATCCGATGGCGCTCCGCTGATCGACTAGGCCCCTCGGGTGGTGTTCGCGGGTGGCCGATGACGCAAACGGGCGTCCCGGGGGCGATTTTTCACGATCAAGCAATAGTCCCTGCAAGGCGGGGGGGTGACCCTCGCACCCCGCCCAGTTGGGTACACTGGGTATTCAGGACACTTCAAGGAGTGATATTCGTGATTTTGTGGCGGGCTAAACGGCACTTCACGTTGCCTTATGGGCAGTGAACTCGCTAGTTTCCACACCCGTCCGACTCCGTCGAGTGGAAACCTGAGGTGACCCGGCGTGGCTCTTCCGCCCCTAACCCCCGAACAGCGCGCCGCAGCCCTGGAAAAGGCTGCCAAGGCTCGCAAGGAGCGGGCCGAGGTTAAGAACAAGCTCAAGCACGGGGGGCTCTCGCTTGCCGAGGTCCTCAAGAATGGGCAGACCGACGACGTCATCGGCAAGATGAAGGTGTCGGCCCTCCTCGAGTCCCTGCCCAGCGTGGGGAAGGTCCGTGCCAAGCAGATCATGGAGCGCCTGGGCATCGCCGAGTCCCGCCGCGTGCGGGGCCTCGGCGCCAACCAGCGCGCCTCCCTGGAGCGTGAGTTCGGCGGTGGAACCCGCTGATCCGCGACTCATGGGCGGGCGCGGCGGCGAATCCGCCGCGGCCGGTCCGGCGCGTTCCCGGCCGCCCGGCTCCATCCCGTCCGAATCCGGCGCACCCATTCCTGCGCCGGAAAGCTCCCTCCCACGGGGCGTGCCCGTGCGACGGCTGACGGTCCTCTCCGGGCCGTCGGGCGTCGGCAAGAGCACGGTCGTCGCCGAGATCCGGCGGGCCCACCCAGAGGTGTGGCTGTCGGTCTCGGTGACCACCCGGCCCCCCCGGCCGGGCGAGACCCACGGGGTGCAGTACTTCTTCGTCGACGACGCCGGTTTCGACCGGCTCGTCGCCGAAGGGGAGCTCCTGGAGTGGGCGGAGTTCGCGGGGAACCGCTACGGCACCCCGCGCCGCCCGGTCGAGGACCGGCTCGCCCGCGGCGAGCCGGTGCTCCTGGAGATCGACCTCCAGGGCGCCCGCCAGGTCCGGCGCTCCAAGCCGGACTCCCTCCACGTCTTCCTGGCCCCGCCCTCCTGGGAAGAGCTCGTCCGCCGCCTCGTCGGCCGCGGCACCGAGCCCCCCGAGGTCGTCGAACGCCGCCTCGACGCGGCCCGCGTGGAACTCGCCGCCGAGAAGGAGTTCGACGTCACCCTCGTCAACACGTCCGTCCAGGACGTGTGCGATGACCTGCTAACCTTGATGGCTGTTCGTTAATCAGCTCAGACATCTAGCGGAAGGCCACGGAGTGGCAGCCAGCAGCGAAGGCATCACCAACCCGTCGATCGACGAGCTCCTCGAGGTCGTCGACACCAAGTACGGCCTCGTGAGCATCGCGGCCAAGCGCGCCCGGCAGATCAACGCCTACTACGCCCAGCTCGGCGAGGGCCTGCTGGAGTACGTCGGCCCGCTCGTCGAGACCCAGGTCCAGGAGAAGCCGCTCTCGATCGCCCTGCGCGAGACCCGGGAAGGCCTCCTCAACGCCGAGCCCATCGAAGGCTGAGGTCGGCCCGGCCCGGGGGGCGACCCCTGCTCGATGGCCTGGCGGCCATCTTCGCCGGGCCCCGTTCCTCAGTGTTGACCCAGGGGGCGACCCCCTGGAACCCCCGACTGGGCTCCGCCCCGGCTCGACGGCCTGGCGGCCGTCCTCGCCGGGCTCTGCCCGGCCCGCGGGCCGGCCCTACTCGATGGCCCTGGGGCCATCTTCGCCGGACCCCGGACCTCAGTGTTGACCCAGGGGGACGACCCCCTGGAACCCCCGGCTGGGCCTCGCCCCGGCTCGACGGCCTGGCGGCCGTCCTCGCCGGGCTCTGCCCGGCCCGCGGGCCGGCCCTACTCGATGGCCCTGGGGCCATCTTCGCCGGACCCCGGACCTCAGTGTTGACCCAGGGGGACGACCTCCTGGAACCCCGGCTGGGCCTCGCCCCGGCTCGACGGCCTGACGGCCATCTTCGCCTGGGCTTGCATGTTGGGCCCGGCCGAGCATCTCGAATCCTGGACTGGGCCTCGCCTTCTACGGCCCAGCGTTCGCCCGGAGCCCGTGGTGTGAATCACGGCTGGCCTCGGTGGGTTGGGGGGCGCTGTGTGGGGGCGGTTGGGGCTTTGAGATCCTTTGGGGCAATGGAGACTCCGGAAGGCGATCGTATGGACTCCTCCCGGCCGCGTGTCGTCCTGGGCGTCGGCGCGGGTATTGCCGCGTACAAGGTGTGCGAGCTGCTGCGGCGGCTCACCGAGTCCGGGCACGACGTGCGCGTGGTGCCCACGGCCGACGCCCTGCGGTTCGTCGGCGAGCCCACCTGGGCCGCGCTGTCGGGCCACCCGGTGTCGCCCGAGGTGTGGACCGGGGTCTCCGAGGTGCCGCACGTGCGTCTGGGGCAGGGCGCGGACCTGGTGTTCGTGGCGCCCGCCACCGCCGACCTGCTGGCCCGGGCCGCGCACGGGCTGGCCGACGACCTGCTCACCAACACGCTGCTGACCGCGCGCTGCCCGGTCGTGTTCGCCCCCGCGATGCACACCGAGATGTGGGAGCACCCGGCCACCCAGGCCAACGTGGCGACGCTGCGGTCCCGCGGCGCCATCGTCGTCGACCCGGCCTCGGGGCGCCTCACCGGCAAGGACACCGGGCGCGGACGGCTGCCCGAGCCCGCCGAGCTGTTCGAGGTCGCCCGGCACGTCCTGGCCCGTCAGGGGGTGCGGGACCTGGCGGGACGGCACGTGGTCGTGTCCGCCGGCGGCACCCGCGAGGCCATCGACCCGGTGCGCTTCATCGGGAACCGGTCCTCCGGGATGCAGGGGTACGCGCTGGCCCGGACGGCGGTCGCCCGCGGCGCCCGCGTCACGCTGGTGTCCGCCAACGTCGCGCTGCCCGACCCGGCCGGAGCCCAGGTGGTACCGGTCGGATCGGCCGAGGAGATGCGCAAGGCCGTGCTCGAGGCCGTCCAGGACGCCGACGCGGTGGTGATGGCCGCCGCGGTCGCCGACTTCCGGCCCGCCGGCTACCAGGGCTCGAAGATCAAGAAGACGCCGGGCGCCGAGCCCGAGCCGATCGCGCTGGCCAAGAACCCCGACATCCTTGCGGAGCTGGCGGCCGACCGCCCGCCCGGACAGGTCGTGGTCGGGTTCGCCGCCGAGACCGACGACGTGCTGGCCAACGGCCGCGAGAAGCTCGCCCGCAAGGGCTGCGACCTGCTCGTCGTCAACCAGGTCGGGGAGGACCTGACGTTCGGCAGGCCCGACAACGCCGCCGTCGTGCTGGGTGCGGACGGCACCTCCACGGAGGTGCCGCGGGGCGCCAAGGAGGCGCTGGCCGAGGTGGTCTGGGATCTGATCGCCGCCCGTCTGCCGGACTGACCCGCCCGCCAGGGTTCTGGACCCTAGGGTCGGCCCTCAGATACCGTGCGAGCGCGTTACCTGGACGGTGAGGCGACGCCGGAGGCGAGCCTCATCGGCCAGATCGCGAAGCGATGCCGCGCTCGCCAAGTTCCGGTTAGGTGCGAGCCGCCAGGCGAGCGCCGTAGGCCGGGACTTTGAAACACAGCCGCCAGGCGAGCGCCGTAGGCCGGGACTTAGAGAACACAGCCACGGTGCGTCCCGGGGGTGCAGGGGGGGCGGCGTTCGGTATACCTTGCGTCAGGGCCGATCCCGATAGACTTCGGCGGAATACGCCAACCGGCCGCGCCCGGCCGGTCGTGCCACAGGCCGGAAGACGGTCCAGCCCCCGCGGGGCGGCGTTCCCCGCCGGAGGTCACATCCACAAGTCCGATTTCTGCGACGTCAGTCAGCAGCCGCTGCAAGGAGTTCACGTACGTGTCTCGCCGCCTGTTCACCTCCGAGTCCGTCACCGAAGGACATCCGGACAAGATTGCGGACCAGATCAGCGACGCGATCCTCGATGCGATGCTCAAGGACGACCTGAAGAGCCGGGTCGCCGTCGAGACCATGATCACCACCGGCCAGGTGCACGTGGCCGGTGAGGTGACCACCGAGACTTACGTGGACATCCCCGGGGTGATCCGCGAGAAGATCCTGGAGATCGGCTACGACTCGTCCAAGAAGGGCTTCGACGGGCACTCCTGCGGCGTGTCGGTGTCGATCGGGGCCCAGTCGCCCGACATCGCGCAGGGCGTCGACGACGCCTACGAGACCCGCGACGGCGAGGACCGCGACAAGCAGGGCGACGACCTGGACCGCCAGGGCGCGGGCGACCAGGGCCTGATGTTCGGGTACGCCACCCGGGAGACGCCCGAGCTGATGCCGCTGCCGATCACCCTGGCGCACCGGCTGGCGCAGCGGCTGTCGAAGGTCCGCAAGGAGGGCGTGGTGCCCTACCTGCGCCCCGACGGCAAGACCCAGGTCACCATCGAGTACGACGGCGACCGCGGGGTGCGGCTCGACACCGTGGTGGTGTCCTCCCAGCACGCCCCCGACATCGACCTCAAGGAGCTGCTGACGCCCGACGTCAAGGAGCACGTGGTCGACCCGGTGCTGGCCGACTTCGACCTGGACACGGGCGGGTACCGGCTGCTGGTCAACCCCACCGGCCGCTTCGAGATCGGCGGGCCGATGGGCGACGCCGGCCTCACCGGCCGCAAGATCATCGTGGACACCTACGGCGGCATGGCCCGGCACGGCGGCGGCGCGTTCTCCGGCAAGGACCCGTCCAAGGTCGACCGGTCCGCCGCGTACGCGATGCGCTGGGTGGCCAAGAACATCGTGGCGGCCGAGCTGGCCGACCGCGCCGAGGTGCAGGTGGCCTACGCCATCGGCAAGGCGCACCCGGTGGGCGTGTTCGTGGAGACCTTCGGCACCGAGAAGGTGCCCACCGACAAGATCCAGGAGGCGGTGCTGGAGGTCTTCGACCTGCGTCCCGCCGCGATCGTCCGCGACCTCGACCTGCTGCGCCCGATCTACTCCAAGACGGCCGCCTACGGCCACTTCGGCCGGCAGGAGCCGGACTTCTCCTGGGAGTCCACCGACCGCGCCGCCGACCTGGCCAAGGCCGCCGGCCTCTGACCTGCCGCGTCGCGAGGGTCCCGGGCGCGAGCCCGGGGCCCTTTTCGGCATGGACGGGCCGGCCGGAATCGAACCGGCGTCCTCCCGGAGGAGATTCCGGGCGCGACGACCTCTGCGCTACGGCCCATCGCCCGGCACTCTAGCGGCGGCCGCCGCCGCGGCGCGCGATGATTTCGGTGTCCCCCTCATCTGGTAGGACGGGGGCGTGACCAACGACGGGCTCATTCCGGGGCTGGAGGCCGCCGCCAAGCCCTCCAAGGGGAAGAAGGGGGCGCGGCGGCCCGCCGCGGAGCTGCCGGTCGCGCGCGTCGCCGTCGACATGTCGCTGCCGCACCTCGACCGGCCCTTCGACTACCAGGTGCCCGCCGATCTGGACGAGAAGACCGTGCCCGGCTGCCGGGTGCGGGTCCGCTTCGCCGGCCAGCTCGTCGACGGCCTGGTCCTGGAACGGGTGGCCGAGAGCGACCACGAGGGCCGCCTGTCGTACCTGGAGCGCGTCACCTCGCCCGAGCCCGTCCTGTCCCCGGAGATCGCCGCGCTGGCCCGGGAGGTGGCCGACCGCTACGCGGGCACCTTCGCCGACGTGCTGCGGCTGGCGATCCCGCCCCGGCACGCGCGGGTCGAGGCCGAGGCCCCGCCCGACGAGGCGCCCGTGGGCGTCCGGGCGGAAGGGCCGGGCCCTTGGGAGGAGTACCCTGCCGGGCCGTCCTTCCTGAAGGCCCTCGAAGCCGGGCGTGCGCCGCGCGCGGTCTGGACGGCCCTGCCCGGCCCCGCCTGGACGAGGGCGATCGCGCGGGCGGTCGCGGTCGTGCTCGGGAGCGGTCGCGGCGCGCTGGTGGTCATGGCCGACGGCCGCGAGGTCGCCCGCGTCGACGAGGCGCTGACCGAGGAGCTGGGGGAGGGCAGGCATGTCGCGCTGACCGCGGAGCTGGGCCCGGCCGAGCGCTACCGGCGCTGGCTCGCGGTGCGCCGGGGCACGGCGCGGGCGGTCGTCGGCACGCGGGCGGCGATGTTCGCGCCGGTCGCCGATCTCGGCCTGGTGGTGCTGTGGGACGACGGCGACGACGTGCACGCCGAGCCGCACGCCCCGTACCCGCATCCCCGCGAGGTGCTGGCGCTGCGCGCGCACCGGGCGGGCGCGGGCGCGCTGATCGGCGGGTTCACCCGCACGACGGACGCGACGGTGCTGGTGGAGACCGGATGGGCGCACGCGCTGGCGGCCGACCGGTCCCGCATCCGCGCGACGATGCCGCGCGTGCGGCCGGTCGGCGACGATGGCGAGCTGGCCCGCGACGGCGCCGCGCGCACGGCCCGGCTGACGCACATGGCCTTCCAGACGGCCCGGCGCGCGCTCGAGGACGGTCCGGTGCTGGTGCAGGTCCCGCGGCGCGGCTACCTGCCGGGGCTGGCGTGCGGCCGGTGCCGTACGCCCGCGCGCTGCGGGGCCTGTCAGGGGCCGCTGTCGATGACCTCCGCCCATGCCGCCCCCTACTGCCGGTGGTGCGGCCGGATCGCCGGTGACTGGGCGTGCCCCGAGTGCGGGCACCGCCAGGTCCGGGCCGTGGTGGTGGGGGCGCGCCGTACGGCCGAGGAGCTGGGGAGGGCTTTTCCGGGCGTGCCGGTATGGACGTCGGGCCGCGACGCCGTCCTCGACCGGGTGGGCGAGGAGCGGGCGCTGGTGGTGTCCACGCCGGGCGCGGAGCCGGTCGCCGAGGGCGGGTACGCGGGGGCGCTGCTGTTGGACGGGTGGGTGCTGCTCGGCCGCGCCGACCTGCGGGCGGGGGAGGAGACGCTGCGCCGCTGGATGAACGCCGCCGCGCTGGTGCGCCCGTCGGCGTCCGTGGTCGTCTCGGCGGACGGCGGGCTGGCCCCGGCGCAGGCCCTGGTCCGCTGGGATCCGGTCACCTTCGCCGAGCGGGAACTGGCCGAGCGGCGGGAGGTCGGCTTCCCGCCGGCCGCGCGCATGGCGTCGCTGACGGGGACTCCGGCGGCCATCCGGGACCTGCTCTCCCACGCGAGGCTGCCGGACGGGGCGGAGGTCCTCGGGCCCGTTCCCGTTCCCATGGCCGCGGGCTCCAAGGGGCCGGAGAAGGAGCGGGCGCTGGTGCGCGTGGCGCGTCCCGCCGGGGTGGCCCTGGCGAAGGCCCTTCAGGAGGCGCAGGGCGTGCGCAGCGCGCGCAAGGCGCCGGAGACGGTGCGCGTGCAGATCGACCCCCTTGAGCTCATCTGAGCGGCTCACGCCGGGACGGTCCGCGCACTAGGGTTCTCCGGGTGGCCGACAACTGGGTGGACACGGTGGCCGGGGAGTTCCGGCACTGGGCTGACCGCCGCGCGACCGATGACGAGGCGCGCGCGCCGGTGGACGCGGAGGGCGTGCGGCTGCTGCTCGACCTCGCCCGCGAGGAGCTGGACCTCTCCGGGCCCGGGGCGCTGACCCCGCCCCTGCTGCGCGAGCTGCTGCTGGAGGTCTTCCCCGAGTCGGTGGTCGTCGCGGCCGACGAGGCGCCCGCCGTCGTGGACGCGGTCCGCCTGCTGCTGGCGTTCCTGCGCGACACCGGGGCCGCCGACGCCGCGTCCGCCGCCGCGCTGGAGGCGGAGCTGGACCGGCTCGTCCCCGAGTTCACCGAGGTCGTCGCCGCCGCGGACACCTCCGAGCGGCAGGCCGCCGCCGAGCTCGTCACCGGGATGATGCTCGCCGAGGGCGTGCCGGTCGACGACCGGGAGGCGGTCGACCGGTGGGTGCGGGACTTCGAGGCCCTCCCCGAGGAGGAGCGCTACGCCCGCACCGAGCGGTACCTGCGCGATATCGAGGAACGCGTCGTGCCGCCCGTGCGGCTGGCCCCCGGGCCCGAACTGGCCGCCGCGGCCCAGGCCGGCGGCCTGGCCGCGGAGGTCCGCGCGCTGGCCGGCTGGACCGGTGACGGCCGCGCGGTGGACGAGCACGGCGAGCTGCCGGCCGCGGACGCGCTCGCCGCCGTCGAGGCCCTGGCGCTGCCCGTGCCGCGCCGTTCCGAATCCGTCCGCGTCCAGGCCGACCTGCCCGAGCTGGACCGGCTCTGGTGGGCGGCGGTGGACGCCGAGGTGATCGTGGTCGAGGACGCCGGGGCCGGCCCCGGCCCGGCGCTGCCGCTGCTGGAGGGCGAGGGGGACGCGGAGGCCGTCCTGGACGCGTGGCTGCGCGTGTTCGACGGCGTGGCGGTGCCCGAGCACGACCCCGAGGGCGGCCTGGACGCCGTCAGGCTCGTGCAGAACGAGCTGACCGGCGTGCTGATCCACCTGTACGAGCAGGAGGAGCCCTCGGCCGCCGACGAGCTGGCCGCCGTGCTGATCGAGCACGTCACCGAGGCGTACGAGTCCGCCGACGCCCGCGAGCTGGCCGCCGCCGTGCGGGAGGCGCTGGCCCTGGAACTGGACGACCTCGTCCGCTGGGGCGTCGCGCGTTCCGCCGGGGAGGCGGGGGCCGGGTACGCGCTGACGCCGCTGGGCGTGTGGGGCGTGCGGGAGCTGCTGCTGGCCGACGGTTTCGCCGCGCCCGTCGTGGGCGATCTCGCCGCCGCGCCCGCCGCCGAGCTGGTCGCCGGGCTGACCTGGCACCGCCAGGACACCGCCGACGAGGAGATCGACGGCTGGCTGGCGGGGCGCGACGCCAAGGCCGCCGCGGGAGATCTGCTGGAGGTCATGGGCACCGGCGGTCCCGGTGCCCGCAACCTCGCCGCCGCCGTCCTGCAGCGGGTCGGCCCGGAGGCCGCGGACGTCGTGCGGGAGGCGGCCGAAAGGCGGCCGGTGCGGCCCTACGCCCTGCTCTGGCTCGACCGCCTCGCCGAGCCTCAGGACGGCGGGGAGCGTGGCGCGCTGGACCGCGACGACTACCTGTGGCTGTTCGTCGACACCGTCGCCGGGATGCTGGAGACCGCCGACCCGGGCGAGGCGGTGGCCGCGGCCCTCGCGGACGCGCCCGCCGGGGCCGACCTGTCCGGGATGGTCCAGGAGATGTGGCGGTCCGACCACCCCGACGCGGCCGAGGTCCTGAGGGCGCTGGGCGACCACCACCCGGACCGGTTGATCGCCAAGGCGGCGCGGACGGCCGCGTACAAGGCGCGGTCGGTGCGCGCCCCTTCGTAGACTGGACACCCGATTCGCAGGGACCAGTGAGTTACAGGACAGGAAACGGAGTCCTCGTTGGCCGTCAAGCCCATTCGCCTCTTCGGCGACCCAGTGCTGCGCACCCCGGCCGAGCCCGTCAAGGACTTCGACAAGGAACTGCGGCAGCTCGTCAAGGACCTCACCGACACGATGATCGACGCGCCGGGGGCGGGCCTTGCGGCTCCGCAGCTCGGCGTGGGCCTGCGCGTGTTCACCTACTACGTCGACGACCGGCTGGGCCACGTGGTCAACCCGACCCTGGACCTGTCCGACGAGCAGGAGACCGACGACGAGGGCTGCCTGTCCCTGCCGGGCCTGGCGTTCCCGACGCCCCGCTCGGTCCAGGTCGTGGCCAAGGGCTTCAACATGCACGGTGAGCCGATCACGCTGGAGGGCAGCCATCTGCTGGCCCGCTGCGTCCAGCACGAGACCGACCACCTCGACGGGATCATCTTCATCGACCGGATGGACGCCGAGCAGCGCAAGGCGGCCATGAAGGCGATCCGCCAGGCCGAGTGGTTCGGGGAGCCGGCGCCCGTGGTCAAGGACTCCCCGCACCGCACGTTCGGAAAGGCCCTGTAGGTGAAGCTCGTTTTCGCCGGCACCCCCGAGACGGCGCTGCCCGCCCTGGAGGCGCTGCTGGAGTCGCCCCGGCACGAGGTGGCCGCCGTGGTGACCCGTCCCGACGCGCGGTCCGGGCGGGGCCGGAAGGTGGAGGCCAGCCCGGTCGCGCGGCGCGCCGAGGAGGCGGGCGTGGAGGTCCTCAGGCCCGCCAAGGCCCGCGACCCGGAGTTCCTCGACCGGCTGCGCGAGATCGCCCCCGACTGCTGCCCGGTGGTGGCCTACGGGGCGCTGCTGCCCAAGCCCGCGCTGGACATCCCCCGGCACGGCTGGGTCAACCTGCACTTCTCGCTGCTGCCCGCCTGGCGCGGCGCGGCGCCCGTCCAGCACGCGATCCTGCACGGCGACGAGGTGACCGGCGCGGCCACCTTCCAGATCGAGGAGGGCCTGGACACCGGGCCGGTGTTCGGGGTGCTGACCGAGCCGATCCGGCCCGACGACACCTCGGGCACGCTGCTGGAGCGGCTGGCGGTCGCCGGCGCCCGGCTGCTGGCCGACACCATGGACGGCATCGAGGCCGGGGCGCTGGACCCCCGCCCGCAGCCCGCGGACGGCGTCTCGCACGCCTCCAAGATCACTCCGGAGGTCGCCCGGGTCGACTGGGCGGCGCCCGCCCTGCGCGTCGACCGGCTGATCCGCGCCTGCACGCCCGCCCCCGGCGCCTGGACGACCTTCCGCGACGAGCGGCTCAAGCTCGGCCCGGTCCGCCCGGCCGCCGGCGCCGGGCCGCTGGGCCCCGGCCAGATCCGGACATCCAAGAAGGAGGTCCTGGTCGGCACGGCCACCCACCCCGTCGCGCTCGGCGAGGTGCAGCCCCAGGGGAAGCGGCGGATGTCCGCGCTCGACTGGACGCGCGGCGCCTCCCTCACCGGTAAGGACACCCTGGTCTGATGCCTCCCGCCCGCAAGCGCCCCAGCGGACACGGCAGCGGCGACGGCGGCGGCCGCGGGAAGGGCCGCGGCGGCCACGGCCACCCGTCCCGCAACCGCAGGCCCGGCGGCCCGCGCCGCACCGGAGGTCCCGAGGACCTCGTCCGCCGGACCGCCTTCGACGTGATCCGCGCGGTGGAGACCCGCGACGCCTACGCCAACCTGCTGCTGCCCGCCCGGCTCCGCGACCGCGAGCTGACCGGCCGGGACGCGGCGCTGGCGACCGAGCTGACCTACGGCACGCTGCGCGGCCGCGGCACCTACGACGCGGTCCTGGCGATGTGCAGCGACCGGCAGTTGCGCCGCATCGACCCGCCGCTGCTGGACGTGCTGCGCCTGGGCGCGCACCAGATCCTGGCCACCCGGATCCCGCCGCACGCCGCCGTCGGCACGGCCGTCGACCTGGCCCGCTCGGTGGCCGGGCCGGGGCAGGCCAAGTTCGCCAACGCGGTGCTGCGCAAGGTCGCCACCCGCGACCTGGCGGGCTGGCTGGCGATCGTGGTCCCCGAGGGCGGCGGTGAGGCGGCCAGGTTCTCGGTCGCCTACAGCCACCCGAAGTGGATCGTCAGCGCGCTGCGCGACGCGCTCGGGCCCGACCGGGGCGAGATCGAGGCGCTGCTGGAGGCCGACAACCAGCGCCCCCGCGTGACGCTGGTGGCCCGGCCCGGCCGCGCGACCGTCGAGGAGCTGCGGGAGGCGGGGGCCGAGGCGGCGCCGTACTCGCCGTACGCCGCGGTGCTGCCGGAGGGCGACCCGGCCGCGATCGCCGCCGTCCGCGAGGGGCGGGCGGCCGTGCAGGACGAGGCCAGCCAGCTGGTCGCCCTCGCCATGGCCGCCGCCCCGGTGGAGGGCCGCGACGCGCTGTGGGCCGACCTGTGCGCGGGGCCGGGCGGCAAGGCGGGGCTGCTGTCGGCGCTGGCCGGCGAGCGCGATGCCCGGCTGCTGGCCGCCGACCTCCAGCCGCACCGCGCCGCCCTGGTCGCCCGCGCCGTCGACGGCCGGGCGGGCGTGGTCGTTGCCGACGGCACCGCGCCGGCCTGGCGCCCCGGGGCGTTCGACCGGGTCCTGCTGGACGTGCCGTGCACCGGGCTGGGCGCGCTGCGGCGCCGTCCCGAGGCCCGCTGGCGGCGGGGCCCGGAGGCGGTGGCCGAGCTCGGCCCGATCCAGCGTGACCTGCTGCGCCGCGCGCTCGACTCCGTGCGGTCCGGGGGAGTGGTGGCCTACGTCACCTGCTCCCCGCACCTGGCCGAGACGCGGGTGGTGGTCGACGACGTGCTGCGGGGCCGCGACGACGTGGAGCGGTTGGACTCCCCGGCCGTCCTGGCGTCCGTCGTGCCCGGCCTCACCGGTTTGGGGGACGGGCCGTACGCCCAGTTCTGGCCGCACCGGCACGGCACGGACGCGATGTTCCTGGCGCTGCTGCGGCGCGGCTGACGGTCGTCCGGAGGGCGGCCCGGAAAGGGGGCCGGGCCGTTTGCCGGTGGACGGCGGGGAACCTTTACGTGTTGGAGGGACGTCCTCCCGAGAGCGCTCAGTAACCTCGATGACTTCCACCGACCCTGCCAGACCCTTCGACTCGCTCAGGGGGATCCGTGCTCACCGGCGCCATGCACGTCCTGTCGTTCATCGGCAGCGCGGCCTTCTACCTGCCGCTGCTGGTGATCGTCTACTGGTGCGTGGATCCCCGGCTGGGGGCGCGCGCGGCCGTGGTGCTGTCGTTCGGCTCGGTGGTCAACACCTGGCTGAAGCTGGTCTTCCACGCCCCCCGGCCGTTCTGGACCGACACGTCCGTCACCGGGCACGAGCCCCGCGAGTCGTTCGGCATGCCGTCCGGGCACGCCCAGAACGCCGTCGCGCTCTGGGGCTACCTCGCCGCGCAGACCCGCCGCCGGGTGCTGTGGGCGGCGGCGCTGGCCCTGATCGCCGGGATCGGGGTCTCCCGGGTGGTGCTGGGCGTGCACTCGGTCGGCCAGGTCCTGGCCGGCTGGGCGGTCGGCGCCGCCGTGCTGGCCGCCGCGCTGTGGCTGGAGCCCCGGGTGGTGCCGTGGTGGACGGCCCGTTCCCTGCCCGAGCAGTTCGGGTTCAGCCTCGCCGTCGCGCTGGCGGCGCTGGGCGGCATGTGGGCCGCGGTCGAGGCGCTGGAGGGCTGGCGCTGGCCCACCGCCTGGGCGCGCGCGATCGCCCAGGCGGGCGGGAGCGTGGAGCCGATCACGCTGAGCGAGGGCGCCGCGGCCGCGGGCGGGCTGTTCGGCCTGCTGGCCGGGCTGTCGTACGCGGCGTCCCGGATCGGGTACGACGCGGGCGGCGAGCCCTGGCGGCGGCTGGCCCGGATCCCGGTCGGCGCCGCGGGCGCGATGGCGATCTACACGCTGGGGCTGTTCCTGGGCACCCAGCCCTTCCAGGCGTTCGTGGTGCAGGCGCTGCTGGCGCTGTGGGCCACCGCCGGCGCGCCGGAGGTGTTCGTCCGGCTGCGGCTGGCGCGCGGAACCCCCCGCGCCCTCACCCGGGCGGGTGAGGAGCGGGCGAGGATACGGCAATAGACTCGGGGCATCATGGCTCCGCAGATCTCTCCCAGCATCCTGTCCGCCGACTTCTCCCGGCTCGCCGACGACGTCGCGATCATCGCCGACGCCGCCGACTGGGTCCACGTCGATGTGATGGACAACCACTTCGTGCCCAACCTCACGCTCGGGCTGCCGGTCGTGGAGGCGCTCCTCAGGACCAGCGCGCTCCCGCTCGACTGCCATCTGATGATCGAGGACCCCGACCGGTGGGCGCCGCAGTACGCCGAGGCGGGCGCGGGCAGCGTCACCATCCACGCCGAGGCCGCCAAGGCCCCGGTCCGGACGCTGCGGGCCATCCGCTCGGCGGGGGCCCGCGCCGGGCTGGGCATCAACCCGGCCACGCCGGTGGAGCCCTACGAGGACATCCTCGGTGAGATCGACATGCTCCTGCTGATGACCGTGGAGCCCGGGTTCGGCGGCCAGAAGTTCCTCGATGTCGTGCTGCCCAAGGTCCGCCGCGCCCGCGCCCTCATCGGCGACCGGCCGGTGTGGCTGCAGGTGGACGGCGGCGTCAGCGCCGAGACCATCGAGCGGTGCGCCGAGGCGGGCGCCGACGTGTTCGTGGCGGGCAGCGCCGTGTACGGCGCCGAGGATCCGGCCGAGGCCGTGCGCAAGCTGCGCGGCCAGGCCGAGAAGGCCGCCCAGGGGGCGGGGCAGGGGGCCGCGGAGGGGGCCGCCGCCCGGTGAGCGCGCTGACCCTGCCGTGCCCGGCGGTGCTGTTCGACGTGGACGGCACCCTGGTCGACTCGACGCCCCTGGTGGAACGGGCGGCACGGCTGTGGGCGCCCCGGTACGGCATCGACGCCGAGGAGTTCCTCGTGGGCGCGCACGGCCGCCGCACCTCCGACCGCGTCGCCGACTTCCTGCCGCCCGAGCGGGTGCGGGCCGCCACCGAGCACCTGGACGCCCTGGAGGCCGAAGAGGTGGAGGGGGTCACGGCCATCGCGGGCGCCCTCGAGCTGCTCGCCGGGATGGACGGGCTGCCGTGGGCGGTGGTGACGTCCATGGACCCGGTCCAGCTCGCGGCGCGTACCGGGGCGGCCGGGATCCCGCTGCCGGAGGTGGTGGTCACCGCCTCCGACGTGAACGTCGGCAAGCCCGATCCGTCCGGCTACCTGCTGGCGGCGCGCCGTCTGGGGGTCGACCCCCGCGACTGCGTCGTGGTCGAGGACGCGCCCGCGGGGGTGCGGGCGGGCCGTTCGGCGGGGGCGACCGTCCTGGCCGTCACCACCAGCCACGACGCGTCCGAGCTGACCGAGGCCGATCTGCTGGTGCCCGATCTCACGCCGATCGCCGCGGTGCCCGGGGGCCTGCGCCTGTCCGTCCACCCTTCCCGCCGGGGCTGATCCGGCCTGTGAGAGCGGTCCGGTGAGGTGCGGCGCGCACGATAGTATAGTGAATTGGTAGGATTAGTCCTATATGCTCGTCGGCACCATGCCCGCCCCGCCACGGGGGTCCCGGGCCGAGGTGTCACAGGGAGCTTGGACAGATGCAGTTTGCACGGAGACGCCGGATCACGGCCCTGCTCGCCGGCCTGCTGGTGTTGCTCGGATCCGGGGCGCTCGCCGCCTGCGGCGGAGAGGACGAGTCGGGCTCCGGCGGCGCGCTGCGCGTGGGCTACCAGCGCTTCGGCGGGCTCAGCCTGGTCAAGGCGCGCGACGCCGCGTCCGGGGCGAAGTGGTCGCTGTTCGAGAGCGGCCCGGCGCTGACCGAGGCGCTCAAGGCCGGCTCGATCGACATCGGCCAGACCGGGGAGGCGCCGCCGATCTTCGCGGCGGCCGGCCGGATCGACTTCAAGATCATCGCCACCTCGGCGCCGGTGCCCAAGGGCGAGGCGGTGCTGGTGAAGGAGGCCAAGGGGTTCCGCTCGTTCAAGGACCTGCGCGGGCGGACCATCGGGCTCAACAAGGGCTCCAACGTGCACTGGCTGCTGGTACGGCTGCTGGAGGCCAACGGCATGACGATCGACGACGTCAAGGTCCGCTACCTCAAGCCCGCCGAGGGGCGCCCCGCCTTCGACAACGACCAGATCGACGCCTGGGTCATCTGGGACCCCTACTTCGCGCTGGCCGAGCGGCCCGGCGTGAAGATCCTCGCGGACGCGAGCGGCCTGGCCAACAACCGGGAGTACGTGCTGGTCTCGCCCGAGGCGCTGGAGAAGCGGCCCGACCAGATCAAGAAGTTCCTGCAGTCCTACCGGCAGGTCACCGACTGGGGGATCGCCAACCCGGCCGAGCGTGCCAAGATCCTCGCGCCCGAGCTGAAGATGGAGCCCTCCCCCACCGAGCGCGCGCTGGCCCGCAGCGCCCAGCCGCTCGCGCCCGTGGACGGCGCCATCGGCGCCGAACTGCAGAAGATCGCCGACGGGTTCACCGCGCTGGAGCTGATCCCCGGCAAGGTCGACATCGCGGGACGCGTCGACGGCCGGTACGCGGACATCCTCAAATGAGCGTCCGCGCGCAGAACCTCCGCAAGCCGGCCGGCGGCGACCCGGACGGGGACGCGCCGGACGGCGGCGAACCGGCCGGCCGCGAACCGGAGGCCGGCACGTCCAACGCCCGCGCATCCAAGGCCGGCACGTCCAAGGCCCGCAAGCCGAAGGCGCGCGCGGCGAACTTCCGCAAGCGCCGCCTGACCACCCCGGTCGTGCTGCTGGTCCTGTGGGAGGGCGCGGGCCGCGCGGGCGTGCTGTCGCACGAGAAGCTGCCCCCGCCCAGCCAGGTGCTCGAGGCGGGCTGGCGGCTGTCCAGCGACGGCACGCTCGCCGGCTACCTCGCCGACTCGCTCCAGCGCGCGGTGCTCGGGCTGCTCATCGGCGGGACGCTGGCACTGGTCCTGGGCTCGATCGCGGGGCTGGTGCGGCTGGGCGACGACCTGGTCGACCCGACCGTCCAGATGGCCCGGATGCTGCCGCACCTCGGCCTGGTCCCGCTGCTGATCATCTGGCTGGGCATCGGGGAGTCGCTGAAGGTCACGCTGGTCGCGCTGGGCGCGTTCTTCCCGATCTACCTCAACACCTACGCCGGGATCCGCGACATCGACGAGCGGCTGGTGGAGGCGGCCCGGACCTGCGGGCTGACCTGGCTGGAACGGCTCCGGCACGTGGTGCTGCCCGGCGCCACGCCCTCGCTGTTCCTGGGGCTGCGGCTGGCGTTCGCGGCCGGCTGGCTGAGCCTGGTCGTCGGCGAGCAGGTCAACGGCGACAGCGGGCTCGGCTTCATGATGATGGAGGCCCGCGAGTTCAGCCAGACCGAGGTCGTGGTGCTGGGCCTGCTGGTGTACGCGGGCCTCGGCCTGCTGTCGGACCTGGCGCTGCGGGCGGGGGAGAGGAGGGTCCTGGCGTGGCGACGCGGACTTCGAGCCTCGTAGTGGAGGCCGCCGGCGTGCGGCGCTCGTTCGGGGACACGGTCGTGCTGGACGGCGTCGACGTCTCCATCGACCGCGGCGAGGTGGTCGCGCTGCTGGGCGCCAGCGGCTCGGGCAAGAGCACCCTGCTGCGCATCCTGGCGGGCCTGGACGAGGAGGCCGGCGGCTCGGTGTCGGTGCCCGCCTCGCGGGCGGTGGTGTTCCAGGAGCACCGGCTGCTGCCGTGGAAGCGGGTGGCCGACAACGTGGCCCTGGGCGTGCGGACCGGGGACGCCGCCCAGCGCACCGCCGACGCGCTGGCCGAGGTCGGGCTGGCCGACCGCGGCGGCGCCTGGCCCGCCGAGCTGTCGGGCGGTCAGTCGCAGCGCGTCGCCATCGCCCGCGCCCTCATCCGGCGCCCGGACCTGCTCCTGCTGGACGAGCCGTTCGGCGCGCTGGACGCCCTGAACCGGCTGAAGATGCAGGCCCTCTTCGGGCGGCTGCGGGCGGCGCACGGTTTCGCGGCGCTGCTGGTCACCCATGACGTGGACGAGGCGATCCTGCTGGCGGACCGGCTGCTGGTCCTGGACGGCGGCCGCATCGCCGAGACGATCGAGGTGGACCTCGACCATCCGCGCGCCGTCGACGCCCCCGGCTTCGGGGCCCTGAGGCGGCGCCTGCTGACGCTGCTGCGCGTCCCGGCGAGCCCGGACGAGGAGCAGAACGAGGAGTAGAACACCGCCCGGCCCCGCCCCCTCGCCCGTGCCATAGCGCACCGGGCCAGGGGGCGGGGCATCGCTATGCGTCCGGTTCCTCCACCAGGCGGCTGAGGAGGTCGCGCAGCGCCTCCTGATCGCGCTCGGGCAGGTCGAAGACCTCGCCGGCGGTCTTGGCGATGTGCGCGTCGAGGGCCGCGCGCCTGCGCTCGCCCTCCTCCGTGAGCACCAGCTGCTTCACCCTGCGGTCCCTGGGGTCGGGTCGCCGCTCTACCAGGCCGCGCCGTTCCAGGCCGTCGACGATGCCGGTGACGTTGGAGGCGTCGCAGGCCAGCATGGTCGCCAGCTCCCGCATGGGCACGGGGGCGCGCAGGCTGGCCAGGGCCTGCGCCTGGGCGGGCGGCAGGCCGAGGTCGGTGTGCGCCGCGTCCAGCCCGCCGCGCAGCCGGGCGGTGAGTCGGAAGGTCAGTTCCAGCAGTTCCTGGCTGATCGGTCGGTCCGGTGCCGGCGGCGTGCTCATGTCCCGATCATAGGCAGCCGTTGGCGATACCGAATGTTGAGGTTCTCAAGCATTACCCTTAGGGTGGTCAATAGTTGAGATCCTCAATAATCGATGACTTCAAGGAGGGTGCCATGGTGGCGGAACGCAGCCGGACCGCCGGAACGGGCGCGCGGCGGCGCGGCCGGGTGATCGCCGTGGCCGCGACGGTGCTCGCGGCGGTGCTGGTGTGGCTGGTCGCGGTCGCGGCCGGCCAGGACCTGGTGGTCGCGCAGCCGGGACGGGAGGCGCAGGAGGTCGACGTGGTGCCCGTCCTGCTCTTCTCGCTCGTCCCGTCGCTGCTGGGCTGGGCGCTGCTGGCGGCGCTCGAGCGGTTCGCCGCCGCCCGCGCCCTGGTCGTCTGGACGGCCGCCGCCCTCGTGGTGCTGCTGGTCTCCTTCGTCCCGCTGCTCCAGGTGGAGGCCGCCGGGTCCACCAAGGCGACGCTGGCGCTGCTGCACGTGGTGGTGGCCGCGGTCCTCGTCCCGGGCTTCTGGCGCACGGCCGGGCGCCGGGAGCCCGCGGCGGCCGGGGGTTAGCGGCCGCGCCCGCCGGCCGGGCGCGGGGGCGTCCGGCCGGTGGGGCGCCGGGCCGGTGTGCTAACCTAGCAAGCGCTTGGTAAGTAGGGTTGCCCGCCGTGGCCTTACTCACATGGGGTGGGGAATGCCCGGCATGGCACACTGGTTGGCAGCAGTGAACGCGTGCTCCGGGGTCGGTGAAATTCCGAACCGGCGGTGACAGTCCGCGACCCGGCCGAAGCCATCGGCCGGTTGACCCGGTGGAACTCCGGGACCGACGGTGAAAGTCCGGATGGGAGGCAGCGCGCCGTACGCCCCTGTTCGGGGCGTTGCTCGACGTCACGACCCCCCGGAGCCTTCGCACGATGAAGGAGGCCCGGGAGATGTTCACCGGTATCGTCGAGGAGCTCGGCGAGATCGTGGCGATCGAGCCCGCGGGCGACTCGGCCGCGATCACCATCCACGGCCCGCTGGTCACCGAGGACGCCGTGCACGGCGCCTCGATCGCCGTCAACGGCGTCTGTCTCACCGTGGTCGAGGTCAAGGACGGCGCCTTCACCGCGGACGCCATCAAGGAGACCCTCGACAAGTCGAGCCTGGCGGCGCTGCGCCCCGGCTCCAAGGTCAACCTCGAACGCCCCGTGCGCCTCCATGACCGCCTCGGCGGCCACCTGGTCCAGGGCCACGTCGACGGCGTCGGCGAGATCCTCTCCCGCGAGCCCGGCGAGCGCTGGGAGGTCGTCACGATCTCCCTCCCCGGGGACCTGAGCCGCTACCTGGTCGACAAGGGCTCCATCACCGTCGACGGCATCAGCCTCACCGTGGTCGAGGCCGGCGCCGACCGCTTCAGCGTCGCGCTCATCCCCACCACGCTCGCCCTCACCACCCTGGGCCACAAGAAGCCCGGCGACCCGGTCAACCTCGAGGTCGACGTCGTCGCCAAGTACGTCGAACGCATGCTGGGCGACCGGACATGAACGTCCTGAACGCGGGCTTCGAGGTCTTCGGCGAGCACATCCTCTGGACCGACCTCGTCGGCAACGTGCTCTCCCTCGCCGTGGTCTGGCTGGCCATGCGCAAGACCCTCTGGACCTGGCCGGTGCAGCTGACCGGCGCCGCCCTGCTGCTGGCCGCCTCGCTGCACGCCCACGTCCCCGGCAACGCGCTCAAGCAGGTGCTGTTCATCGGCCTGGCCGTCTTCGGCTGGTGGAGCTGGACGCGCGGGCGCCGCGACGGCCAGGGGCTGCTGGCCATCCGCCCCGCCACCGCCCGCGAGCGGATCGTCCTGCTGACCGCCCTGGTCGTCGGCACCGCGGTGGTGGCGCAGCTGTTCACCCACATGGACTGGCTGAAGATCGCCTGGTCGCCGTGGGCGAACGCCTACATCTTCGTCGGCAGCGCGGTGGCGACCTTCGCCCAGAGCCGCGCGCTGGTCGACTTCTGGATCGTCTGGGTGCTGGTCGACCTGGTCGGTGTCCCGCTGGCGCTGAAGTCGGGACTGTACGTCTCGGCCGCGGTGTACGGCGTCTTCTTCGTCATGGTGATGATCGGGTTCCGCGACTGGCACCGGGAGGCCCGGGCACAGAACGCGCAGAACCCCCGACACGAGGCGGTGGCCGCGTGAGCACGAACGGTGTGGGCATGGGAACAGGCAACGGCAGCGGCGGGATCTTCGACCCGATCGAGGAGGCGGTCGCCGACATCGCGGCGGGCCGCGCGGTCGTGGTGGTCGACGACGAGGACCGGGAGAACGAGGGCGACATCATCTTCGCCGCGGCGAAGGCGACGCCCGAGCTGCTCACGTTCACGATCCGCTACACCAGCGGCGTGATCTGCGTGCCGATGGAGGGCGGTGACCTGGACCGGCTCCAGATCCCCCTGATGACGGCGCAGAACACCGAGCGGATGCGCACCGCGTACACCGTCAGCGTGGACGCCCGCGACGGCGTCAGCACCGGCATCTCCGCCGCCGACCGGGCGAAGACGATCAGGACGCTGTGCGACTCGGCGACCGAGCCGTACGAGCTGGTCCGCCCCGGCCACATCTTCCCGCTGCGCTACCACGAGGGCGGGGTGCTGCGGCGGCGCGGGCACACCGAGGCCGCCGTCGACCTGGCCCGGCTGGCCGGGCTGGCGCCCGCCGGGGTGCTGGCCGAGGTGGTGAACGAGGACGGCACCATGTCCCGGCTGCCGGAGCTGCAGATCTTCGCCAAGGAGCACGGCCTCAAGCTGATCTCGATCGAGCAGCTGGTCGAGTACCGCAAGCGCACCGAGTCGCTGGTGGAGCGGGTCGTGGAGACCCGCGTGCCGAACCGGTACGGGACCTGGCGCGCGGTCGGGTTCGCCAGCGCCATCGACGGCGGCGAGCACGTCGCGCTGGTCCACGGCGACCTCGGCGACGGCACCGACGTGCTCGTCCGGGCGCACTCGGAGTGCCTCACCGGCGACGTGCTGCACTCCGACCGCTGCGACTGCGGCACCCAGCTGGACGCCGCCATGGAGCGCATCGCCGAAGAGGGCCGCGGCGTCGTCCTGTACCTGCGCGGGCACGAGGGCCGCGGCATCGGCCTGCTGGCCAAGCTGCGGGCCTACGCGCTGCAGGACAACGGCTCCGACACCGTCGACGCCAACCTGGAGCTGGGCCTGCCCGCCGACGCCCGCGAGTACTCCAACGCCGCGCACATGCTGCGGGACCTGGGCGTGCGCTCGATCCGCGTGCTGACCAACAACCCCGCCAAGCTCAAGGGCCTGGAAGGCTTCGGCCTCGAGGTGCTGGGCCGCGAGGGCATGCCGGTCGTCGTCACCGAGCACAACCGCCGCTACCTGACGGTCAAGCGCGACCGTCTCGGACACCAGATCGAGGGGCTCTCATGAGCGGCGGAGCCGTTCGGGGGGTCCGGGGGACCGCCCCCAGGGAGGAAACATGAGTGGAGCGGGGCGTCCCGAGGACACCACCGTCGACGCCGGGGGCCTCACCCTCGGCATCGTCTGCACGCGCTGGCACGGGCACATCACCGACCGGCTCCTGGAACGCGCCCTGGACGCGGCCCGCGCCTGCGGGATCCGCGAGCCGGTCGTGGCGCGGGTCGCGGGCGCGCTGGAGCTGCCCGTGGTGGCCCAGCAGCTGGCCCGCGACCTGGACGCCGTGGTCTGCCTGGGCGCCGTGATCCGCGGGGAGACGGCGCACTTCGACTACGTCTGCGACTCGGTCACCTCCGGCGTGACCAGGGTCGCCCTGGACGAGGCCACCCCGGTCGGCAACGGCGTCCTGACCTGCGACGACCTGGACCAGGCGATCGCCCGGTCGGGCTTCCCCGACAGCAAGGAGGACAAGGGGTGGGAGTCGGTGGTGGCCGCCCTGGACACCGCCCTCACGCTGCGCCGGCTGCGTTCGGCGGCGGCCGTGTGAGGCGGTGCGGCACGCCGGTGGACGGGCCGGTCGGCGGAACCCCCGCCGTGACCGCGTAAGATCTGGGATGGACGGCGCGCCGGTGGACCGGCGCGGTAGGAACCGCCCGCCGGCTCGACCGGCGGGGGCGCACCACGGGATGGGAGGCGACGGTGGCCGCACCCGACATGGCACTGACCCTGCGAGGCGAGCGGCATCACGGTCACGCCGGGCATCGCGCGGAGCATCTGGGCTCCTGACGCAGTCCCCGGTTTCCCGAACGCAACATCCCGTCACGAAAGGTTTCCCCGTGCTGTCTCTCGTCCTGCCCAAGGGCTCCCTGGAGAAGGCGACCACCGCGCTGTTCGACGCCGCCGACCTGACCGTCCGGCGCGCCTCCGATCGCGACTACCGCGCGCAGATCGACGATCCGCGGATCGACCGGGTGCGGGTGCTGCGCCCGCAGGAGATCCCGACCTACCTCGAACAGGGCCTGTTCGACCTGGGCATCACCGGCCGCGACTGGATCACCGAGACCGACTCCGACGTGGTCAGCCTCGGCGAGCTGAAGTACTCCAAGGCCACCAGCAACCCGGTCCGGGTGATCATCGCGGTGCCGGAGGACGCGCCCTGGCAGCAGGTGTCCGACCTGCCGGAGGGCGTGCGGATCTCCACCGAGTTCCCGGCGATGACCCGCCGCTTCCTCGACAAGCACGGGGTGAAGGCCAAGGTCGTCCCGTCCTACGGCGCCACCGAGGCCAAGGTCCCCGACATCGTGGACGCGATCGTCGACCTCACCGAGACCGGCTCGTCGCTGCGCAAGAACGGTCTGCGCATCCTCGACACGCTGCTGACCAGCTACACCGAGCTGGTCGCCAACCGCGAGTCCTACGAGAACCCCGAGAAGCGGGCCGCGATGGAGGACATCGCCCTCCTGCTCCAGGGCGCCATCCGCGCCCGCGGCAACGTCCTGCTCAAGCTGAACATCGCCGACTCCGACCTGCGGGCGGTGCTGGACATCATGCCGTCGATGTCCTCGCCCACCGTCACCCCGCTGGCGGGCGGCGAGAAGCACGCGGTGGAGAGCGTGGTCGCCAAGCGCGGGGTCAACACGCTGATCCCGGCGCTGAAGGCGGTCGGCGCGCACGACATCCTCGAGATCCCCATCTCCAAGATCGTTGACTGACATTCCCGGGCTGCCGGTGGTGTGGCGCCCCCGCACCACCCGCGTGGTCGCCTACGCGACGGCGGGCGTGATCGTGCTGGGCATGGTCCTGCTCGCCGTCGTGGTGGCGCCCCAGTTCAAGGTGTTCGACCGGATCCTCATGGTCGGCTTCGGCCTGTTCCTCGGCTGGGTCCTGCACATGTTCGCGCGCTGCCGCGTGGTGGCCGACCGCACCGGCGTCACGATCGTCAACGCCTTCCGCACCCGCCGCCTGGAGTGGGCCGAGGTCGTGGACGTGTCCATGTCCAGGGGCGAGCCGTGGCCCACCGTCGACCTGGCCGACGGCACGTCCATCGGCGCCATGGGCATCAACGGCACCGAACGCGTCCTGGCCGCCCGCCAACTCGACGAACTCCAGGCGCTGGTCCACCGCCACGGCGAAGCCCCCGACCCCATCTAGGCCCCGGCCCTCGCGCTCCTGACGGCGGCGTTAGGGGTCAGGTGGCGGTGAGGAGGGTCACGGTGCCTGCGGTGATGAGGGCGGCGGCCCATAGGCGGTCCAGGTTGAACCAGGCCCTTCTCAGGATGGTCAGGCCGACGATCTCGTAGACGAGGACGGCGATCAGGCCCGCGGTGGCGAACATGGCCAGGGTGTGGACGCCGGTGATGAAGACGGCCGCCGACAGGTCGCTCGTGGCGGCGCCGTGGTGGTGATGGGGCGCCGGGGCGGTGGTCAGGACGGGCAGGATCATCAGGCCCGCGCCGTGGACGGACGACATCAGGAACGACCACCCGGCCAGCTGCCACAGGGAGAGGCGCATGCCGACCCAGCGGAAGTGGCGCCGCGACAGCAGCCGGTAGAGGCCGAAGCCGACCAGGACGACGCCGCCGACGATCGCGATGATCTGGGTGGTGGCGATGGAACGGGTCAGGGAGACCAGCACCGCCACCAGGCCCACCGAGGCGGCGTGGCCGGCGGCGATGGCCGGCAGGGACTGCAGGACGCGTGCGCGGCTGCGTTCCTGCAGTCCCCGGGCGACCGCGAAGAGCCACCCCATGGCGGGGTTGAGGCCGTGGAAGGCCCCCAGGGCCACCAGTGCGGCCAGCGAGCCGTTGGTCACGGGTAGCAGTAGGAGTCGGACGAGGCGTCCCCGCCCTGGAGCCGGACCTGGTGCGGGCGGAGGCCGCGGAAATCATCCCCGTGGGGGAAGAAGCGCTCGTCGAAGGTGAACCCCTCGGGTGTGGAGTCGAGCTTGGCCATCCAGGCGCCGACGCCGTCGGGGTAGAACTGGTCGTCCCACGCGCCGTACAGGGAGTTGGTGACGTGGACGCGGCGGCCGTCGCGGCTGACCTCGACCATCTGCGGGCCGCCCGCGAGGGGCAGGCCGGGCGCCGCCGGGTGCGGCGTGCGGTCGACGATGCCGCCGATGCGGACCGACCCGGCCTCGACCGGGGCGAACGGATCGGTCACGTCGTAGCGCTTGAGCTCCCCGGTGCCCCAGCACGACACGTACAGCCACCTGTCGTCGACCGAGAGGTCGATGTCGGTGATCAGCGGCGGCACGGCCCCGAAGGGCTGGATCACCGGTGGGAGCCGCGAGGGGTCGGCGGGTTCGGCGGGGACGGTGATGACCTTCTCGGCGGCCCAGGCGTCGCCGTCGCGGTGCCAGGCCCAGACCGAGGCGGACAGGTCCTCGACGCTGACGACGACGCTCGCGAAGCCGTACTGCTGGGTGGGGTCGTGGGCGGGCCGCACCTCCAGGACCATCTGTTGATCGTCGCCGAGGTCGACCGTCTGGACGTGGCGGCGCTTGCGCAGGTCCCAGAAGTGCAGGGCGTGGCCGTACTCGCGGCCGAGGAGCTGCTCCGCGACGACGCCGTCCTCGAGCATGGACGGGGTGCCCCACTCGGAGCTGACGAGCACGTCGTAGGCGATGTGCCACCAGGCGTCGTAGGCGAAGTACTGCGGGCCTCTGTCGACCTCCCAGCGGCCCAGGACCTCGAACGAGTTGTGGTCGAGGAGGGCGATGCCGCCGGGGCCGTCCTGGCCGTCGGCGCCGCCCAGCGCGGTGAGGTAGAGGCCCTCGGGGCCGCAGTGGACGGTGTGGGGCCGCGAGTAGCCGGCGTGCTCGGCCAGCTCGTCGGCCTCCAGGACCTTGACGACCTGGGGCGAGGCGGGCTGCTCCTTGGTGTCGATGATGTAGACCCTGGAGGAGCGAATGCCGGGGACGATCAGGTAGCGGCGCTCGACGTGCGGGTGCGGCGCGTACGGGCACAGGGCGCTGCTGCAGGCGTTCCAGCCGAAGTGGTGGAGTTCGTCCCCGGTGTAGGGGAGGTCCGTCCAGCCGACGACGTCCCCGTAGGTGGGGGAGGCGTCGTCCACGTCGAGGACGGCGACGGCGTCGGGTTTCGCGGCGGCGCGGTCGAAGGCCACCACGTAGGCCAGCTTCTCGGGGGGCGCGCCCGCCGCGTCGCGGGGTGAGGCGTAGAAGGTGGGGTCGGGCGTCCAGAGTGCCATGAGAGCTCCTCCCACTGCGCCGTGGGAGTCTCACCGGCGGGTCAGACGAGCGTCACAGGATGGCGGACCACGGCGCCGAACAGATAGCCGAACGTGTTGTACGGGGCGGTGTCCGGTTGCGTCGCGCCGGTCTCGTCGGTGGCGCGCGCCAGTAGTTCGTAGCGTCCGGTGGTGCCGGGACATCGCCACGGATATTCCCACCGTACCCAGCCGCCGGGTGCGTCAGCCCCGTGGATCCTGGCCCGGTGCCAGGTGGCGCCGCCGTCGGTGCTGATCGAGACGTGGCGGACGCGGCCGTTGCCCGACCAGGAGCGGCCGTGCAGCACGTGCGTGCGGCCCCGGGTCAGCGTGGCGTCCCAGGGGAGTTCGAAGGCGCTCTTGACGTTCATGCGGGTGAGCGGGGCGCTGCCCTCGGGCGGGTGGCCGGGGCCGAAGAGGCGGTAGAAACGGGTGTTCCAGGGGGAGTAGAGGGGCTGGTCGGAGACCTGGATGTCGCCCAGCCACTTGATCGACGCGATCCCCACCCAGGAGGGCACGACCAGCCGGACGGGGTAGCCGTGGTCGGGCGGCAGGGGAGCCCCGTTCATCTCGTAGGCGAGCAGGACGTCCTTGAGCGCCTTGGCGACGGGTAGGGGGCGGCGGACGCGGCCCAGGTTCTCGCCCCTGTCGATGTACTCGTCGTCGAGGCCGCGGGGGAGGAGGTCGACGGCCTCGCGGGTGAGCCCGGCGCGTTCCAGGACGGAGGCCAGCCGTACGCCGCGCCAGTGCGCCACGCCCACGGCGCCGAGCCGCCACGGGGTGCCGGAGACCTTCTGGCCCTGCTGGCTCGTGTAGAAGCCGCGGCCGTTGCCGGTGCACTCGATGAACGCGGTGATCGTTTCGGCGCGCATGCCGAGCAGGTCCTCGTAGGAGAACTCGACCGGGCGGGCCTCGGGCGGGGCGCCGTGCAGGCCGGTGCCCCACAGCCGCAGTCTCCAGGTGCGCGCGTCGATCAGCGGCGTGGAGACGTGGTTGCGGACGAAGAAGCGGTCGGCTCGCGTGAGGTACCCCTGGCCGCGCATCGCCTCCCAGCGGGTCTCGGCGTTGGTGCCGTGCTGGACGAAGAGTTCGGGCGGCAGCGGCTTGACGATCCCCGCGGCCGTGGCGGCGGGGCCGGTGGACGCGGCGGCGCGCGGGGCGGCCGCGGTGCCGGCGAGGGCGGCGCCGAGGCCCGCCCCGGCGGACAGGCGGAGGAGGCCGCGCCGGGAGGGCCGGCGCAGGCCCTGGAGCGGGTCGCGCGCGTTCGCGCGGCCCAGCTCGCGGGCCGTTTCGTAGGCGGTCTCGCCGGTGAGATCGTCCGGGTTCATGGACCGATGGTCGTCAGCGCCGCACCGGAAGTCAACTTTCCCTACTCAATTAAATGGCTTTATCTCCGGACTTTTCGGGGCATCCGTCAGTGAGAGTCCGTCCGCGAGGTGAGTAGCCTGTGATCGTGGGTGACAGGACGGCCGCGGCCGCGTTCGACATCGCAACCCCGGCGGAGCTGGCGGGCCTGCTCGACCGGCACGCCTACCTCTGCGACGACGGCCTGGCCACGGCCGGCTTCCTCGCGCTGCGCATGGGGCGGCCCCTGTTCCTGGAGGGCGAGGCCGGGGTCGGCAAGACCGAGCTGGCCAAGACCCTCGCCGCGGTGCTCGGCGCCCCCCTCATCCGGCTCCAGTGCTACGAGGGCCTCGACGCCTCCCAGGCCCTGTACGACTGGGACTTCCCCCGCCAGCTCCTCCACCTGCGCGCCGCCGAGGCCGCCGGGGTCACCGACGTCGCCCGTCTCGAGGGCGAGCTGTACGACCGCCGGTTCCTGATGGCGCGGCCCCTGCTCCAGGCCCTGGAGACCGCCCCCAGCGTCCTGCTGGTGGACGAGATCGACCGGGCCGACGACGAGTTCGAGGCGTTCCTGCTGGAGGTGCTGAGCGACTTCACGATCTCCGTGCCGGAGCTGGGCACCATCCGCGCCGAGCGGCCCCCGGTGGTCGTGGTCACCTCCAACCGCACCCGCGAGGTGCACGACGCGCTCAAGCGCCGCTGCCTCTACCACTGGCTGGAGCACCCCTCGTTCGACCGCGAGGTGGCGATCATCCGGCGCCGGCTGCCGGACGCGGCCGGGCGGCTGGCCGGGCAGGTGGCCCACGCCGCGCAGCGGCTGCGCGCCGCCGACCTGCTCAAGCCGCCCGGTGTCGCGGAGAGCCTGGACTGGACGGAGGCGCTGGTGGCGCTGGGCGTCCGCGAGCTCGACCCGGAGATCGCGGCGGTGACGCTCGGGACCGTCCTGAAGTACCGCGAGGACCAGGAGCGGGTGGTCGCCCAAGGTCTCGACGCCCTGCTCAACGGGGGGTGAGGATGCCCGGAGCGGCGCTCCCCGGCGGCGGCCCCGCCGTCCAGGGCAGGGACGTCACCGAGACGATGGTGGGTTTCGCGCGGACGCTGCGCGCCGCCGGAGGCGCCGCCGACCCCGAGCGCGTCCAGGCCATGCTCCGCGCCCTCGACCACCTCGACGTCCTGGACCGCGCGGACGTGTACTGGGCGGGACGGCTCACGCTGTGCGCCGACCCCGACGACCTGCCGCGCTACGACCGGTGCTTCGCGGCGTACTTCTCGGGCCTGACGGCGCGTCCGGGCCGCCGCACGCCGCCGCCGGTGGTCGTGCGGCACGTGCCCGTGGTGGCGCCGGGCCCGCCGGGCGAGGGCGAGGACGATCCGGGCGAGGTCCGGGTCGCCACCGCCAGCGGCGTCGAGGTGCTGCGCGAACGCGATGTCGCCAGGCTGGGACCGGAGGAGCGCGCCCAGGTCAACCGCTTGATCGCGGTGCTGGACGCGGCGACCGAGCGGCGCCGCTCGCGCCGGTTCGCGCCCGCCCCGCGGGGCCGTCTCGACCCGGGCCGCACCGTCCGGGAGACGCTGCGGCGCGGCGGCGAGATCTCGCTGCTGCGGCACCGCGCCCACCGCACCCGGCCGCGCCGCGTCGTGCTGCTGGTGGACGTCAGCGGCTCCATGAGCCCGTACGCCGACGCGCTGCTGCGGTTCGCGCACGCCGCCGCCCGCTCGGGCGGGGGAGGCCGCCCGGTCGAGGTGTTCAGCGTCGGCACGCGCCTGACCCGGCTCACCCGCGAGCTGCGGCACCGCGACCCGGACTCGGCGATGGCCGCCGCGTCCGCCGCGATCCCCGACTGGAGCGGCGGGACCCGGCTGGGCGAGGAGCTGAAGGAGTTCCTCGACCGCTTCGGCCAGCGCGGCATGGCCCGCGGCGCCATCGTGGTGATCGCCTCGGACGGCTGGGAGCGCGGCGACGCCGGGCTGCTCGGCGAGCAGATGGCCCGGCTGCACCGGCTCGCCCGCCGGGTCGTGTGGGCCAACCCCCACAAGGCGCGTCCCGGCTACGAGCCGCTGACCGCCGGGATGGCCGCCGCCCTCCCGCACATCGACGACTTCACCTCCGGGCACAGCCTGGCCGCTCTGGAGGACCTGGCCCGCCTGATCGGAGATCCGCATGCGTGACGTGCTCGACGACATCGCCGCCTGGTTCGCCGCGGGGGAGACCTTCGGCCTGGCCACGGTGGTCAACACCTTCCGCAGCGCGCCCCGTCCGGCGGGCGCGTCCATGGCCGTGTCGCCGTCGGGGGAGGTGACCGGGAGCGTGTCCGGCGGCTGCGTCGAGGGCGCGGTGTACGACCTGGCGCAGGAGGTGATGGAGTCGGGGCGGCCCGTCGTGCAGCGCTACGGCGTCAGCGACGACGACGCGTTCGCGGTCGGCCTGACCTGCGGCGGCATCCTGGACGTGCTGGTCGAGCCGGTGGGGCCCGCCACCTTCCCCGAGTTCGCGGACGTGGCCGCCGCGATCGCCGCGCGGGAGCCGGTCGCGGTCGCCACCGTCGTGGCGGGGCCGGGCGACGTCGGCGCCCGCCGCGTCATCTGGGCCGACCGGGCGAGCGGGTCGCTGGCGCCGGGCGCCGCGTACGCCGGCCGGCTCGACGCCGCGGTCGACGACGACGCGCGCGGCATGCTCGCCCAGGGGCTGACCGGCCAGCGCCACTACGGCCGGGAGGGGGAGCGGCGGCTGGACGAGCTGGCGGTGTTCGTGCACTCGTTCGCGCCGCCGCCGCGCCTGCTGGTCTTCGGCGCGATCGACTTCGCCGCCGCGGTGGCCCGGGTCGGCAAGTTCCTCGGCTACCACGTGACGGTGTGCGACGCCCGCCCGGTGTTCGCCACGCCCAAGCGGTTCCCGGACGCCGACGAGGTCGTGGTGAAGTGGCCGCACAAGTACCTGGACGGGACCGCGGTGGACGAGCGGACCGCGATCTGCGTGCTCACCCACGACCCGAAGTTCGACGTCCCGCTGCTGGAGGTCGCGCTGCGCACCAACGCCGGGTACGTCGGGGCCATGGGGTCGCGCCGCACCCACGACGACCGGATGAAGCGGCTGCGCGAGGCGGGGCTGACCGAGGGCGAGCTGTCCCGGCTGCGCTCGCCGATCGGGCTGGACCTGGGCGCCCGCACGCCCGAGGAGACCGCCGTGTCCATCGCCGCCGAGCTGATCCAGCTGCGCTGGGGCGGGTCGGGCCGTCCGCTGACCGACACCGAGGGCAGGATCCACGGCGACGTCCACGACCCGGAGGGGTGAGCGGGCTACCCTCGCCTGATGACGGTGCTGCGCGGAGCGGAGAACCCGGCCGGCGTGCTGCTGGCGGCCGGTGAGGGCAGCCGGCTCGGCCGGCCCAAGGCGCTGGTGGAGCTGGACGGCGAGCGCCTCGTCGACCGCGGCGTGCGGACGCTGCGCGAGGGCGGCTGCTCGCCGGTGCTGGTGGTCGCGGGCGCCGCGCAGGTCGAGGTGATCGGGGCGGTCGTGGTGCCCAACCCCGGCTGGCGCACCGGCATGGGCTCCTCGCTGCGCGCGGGGCTGGCGGCGCTGCCGCCGGGCTGCCCGGCCGTGGTCGTGGCGCTGGTCGACCAGCCGCGGGTCACGCCCGAGGCCGTGCGGCGGCTGATCGAGGCGTACCACCTGGGGGCCCGCGTCGCCGTCGCGTCCTACCACGGGCGGCCGCGCAACCCGGTGCTGATCGCCCGCGAGCATTTCGCGGCGGCGGCCGAGGCGGCCGAGGGCGACGCCGGGGCGCGGTCCTTCCTGCGCGCCCATCCGGAGCTGGTGACGCCGGTGCCGTGCGCGGACGTGGCCGCGCCCGACGACATCGACACCCCGGCCGACCTGGAGGCGTTCACCCGCTCCGAGGGCTGACGCGCGTCAGCCGAGCCCCTCGGTGACGGCGCGCTCGTAGGCCAGCAGCGTGTCGACGAACATGCGTCGCTGCTCGGGCGTGAGCGGTTCCAGCGCGGTGCGCCACGCGCCGGCGCCCTGCGCCAGCCAACCCTTGATCGACTCCAGGTGGGCGTCGGCGATGCTGACGATGGTGCGGCGCCGGTCGTCGGGGTCCTCGCGGCGCTCCAGGATGCCCTGGCGGCTCAGGTCGCCGACCATCAGGCTGGCGGTGGCCGGGGCGATCTCCAGCCGGGCGGCCAGCTCGTTCACGCTCATCGGCCCGTCGAACAGCAGGTAGGACAGCAGCGACAGGTGGCGCGGGGCCAGGTCGAACGAGCGCAGCTCGGCGGGGACCTTGATCCGCTTCACCCGGCCGACCATCCGCGGCATGAGCAGCAGCATGGTGCGGATGCCGTCCTCCACCCCGAGCCCCGCGGGCAGGGGGCGTTCGTCCGTTGACATACCTGGGCAACCCCAATAGCTTTGTTTCTAAAGTAGCTTTGTCTCTCAAGCAAAACCACTGTCCCGTACAAGGCTTCAGGAATTCAGGATAAGGGGGCGCCCCATGGCCGAAGAGTTCTCGCCGGCGGAGTTCAACCGGGCGATCATCGAGGAGTTCCGCGCGAACGGCGGCCGCGTCGGCGGCATGTTCGAGGGCGCCACGCTGGTGCTGCTGACCACCACCGGATCCGGCACCGGGAGGCGCCGCACCAGCCCGCTCACGTACATGCCCGACGGCGACCGGATCCTGGTCTTCGCCTCCAACGCCGGCGGACCCGGCGACCCCGCCTGGTACGGCAACCTGCTCGCCGACTCCCGCGTCACCGTCGAGATCGGCACCGACGACGGCACGGGCGTCGAGACCTACGCCGCCACCGCGCTACCGCTGCACGGCGAGGAGCGCGACCGGCTCTACACCCTGCAGGGGGAACTCGTCCCCGCCTACGCCGAGTACCAGCGGATGACCGAGCGGGTCATCCCGGTCGTGGCCCTGTACCGCGCGGACTCCGCACGGTCGCTGGCCCTCGGCGACGTGATCGTCCAGGCGCACGCCACCCTGCGCGCCGACCTGGCCTCGCTGCGCGAGGAGGTCGAGGCGTACCTCACCGGCGCCGAACGCGGCGAGCGCCCCGAACCCGACGCGGCCGCCCGGCTGCGCACCCACTGCGTGGCCTTCTGCTCCGCCCTCGGCGAGCACCACGACGGCGAGGAGAACCGCGGCTTCCCGCCGCTGCGCCGCCTCCACCCCGAGCTCGGCCCCGTCCTGGACCGCCTGCGCCGCGAGCACGCCCAGGTGGCACGCCTGCGCGCCGAACTCCAGGAGACCCTCGACGGCATGGCCTCCGCCGACCCGGCCACCGTCCGCGCCCAGTTCGACCGCGTCACCGCCGACCTGGAGGCCCACTACGCCTACGAGGAGAGCGAACTGTTCACCACCCTCAACACCCTCACCCCCGCCGACTGGGCAGGGCCGACCACCGGCTGACCCGTCAGCGTTCGACGGACGCGGGCAGTACCGTCTCGTCCAGGGCGCCGCAGTCGACGGCCCGCTGGAGACGGGCGGTCAGGGCCTTGATGGTGGCGGGCTCGTCCAGGACGCCGCTGTCCTTGGCGGCGGCCTGCTCGTGCCAGGCCCGGACGCGGCCGATCACCTCGTCGACGCCGGTCAGGTGGTAGGCGTACACGGCGGCGTAGCGGCTGGGCAGGTGCGCCGGGTGCAGGTCCCAGCCCTGGTAGAAGCCGTGCCGCAGGGAGTGGCGGACGTGCGCGGCGTGCACCGCCCAGGTCTCGTTGACCTCGTCCGGCCCGTCGTTGCGGGGGATCACGTTGGTGGAGCCGTCCGACAGCCGGACGCCGGTGCCCGCGAACGCGACCTGCATGGCGTGCCGGGCGAAGTCGCACGCCGGGTGGTCGAGCCGCTGCTGCTCGGGCGGCAGGCCCAGCGCGGCGGTGTAGTCGAACACCCCGAAGTGGGCCGCGGTGAGCCGTTCGCCCGCCGCGCGGGCGATGGCGCGCAGCCCGATCCGGCCGTCCGCGTCGATGATCGCCTCGGTGGTCTCCACCTGGATCTCGAACCGCAGGATCCCGGAGGGCAGTCCCAGCGCGTTCTCCAGGCGGTCGAGGTAGTCGACGAAGAGCGTCACATGCTCGGCCGTGAGCACCTTGGGGAAGGTGATGGTGAACCCGCCGGGCAGCCGCCCGAGCCGGTCCCGCAGGGAGGTCAGGAAGCCGTCCAGGGTCCGCATCGCCCGGTCGTGGCCGCCGTCGGCGAACGACTTGATCCGCAGCCCCCAGTAGTGCGGCAGCCCCTTGACCTGGTACGCGGCGGCGACGGCCTCCACCACCTGGGTGATGTGGGCGTCCTCCTCGTCGTCGGAGCGGACGCCGTAGCCGTCCTCGAAGTCGATCCGCACGTCCTCCACCGGCTCGCCCGCCAGCTTGGCCGCCACCCGCTCGCGCACCGGCCCGGCGATCTCCGGATCGAGGCCGAACGCGGTGCCGAACGAGCCCGCGCCGGGCGTGTGGGTGTTGAGCAGCCGCAGCGCCTCGGCGCCGAAGTCGGCGGGCGTGGAGCGGGAGAACCGGTCGGCCGGGACGTACACCGTGTGCACCGGCTGCCGCCCCGTGGCCGGTCCCGGGAACTGCTCGCTGTGATCGTCGCGGACCGCGGTGATCCGGGCGGAAAGGTCATCGAACGAGGGGACGCTGAGGTTCACTCCGACATGATCCCCCAAGATCCGCCCGCGTGGGCACCCGGTTCGAGGTCGATCACGTCGATTCCGGTGGCGAACGCGTTCGGCGGGCAGGTCATCGGCTCGGCGCCCAGCCCGCGCCGCCGCCGGTCGCCCGGCGCCTGGTCGGCCGTGTAGACCTCCAGCCACGGATGCGCCGCGTCCACCCACAGGGCGGTGGTGCGCCCGCCGCCGGTCAGCCGGATCCAGGCCCGGCCGTCGGCGTCGCGGCGCAGCCCGGTGAAGGCGTTGTCGATGCTCTGGCCGCCGAGCTTGCGCCCGTCCCGCAGGTCGTAGGGGGTGCCGGCGACGTCCTCGGGCGGCCCGGACGGGATCATCCGGTCGTCGACCGGCAGCCACCGGTCCGCGGTCACCGTCACCGTGCAGTCGTCGATCGGCTCGTCCACGGTGAGGTACGGGTGGGCGCCGTGCCCGTACGGGGCGGTGCGGGTGCCGGTGTTGCGCGCGGAGACCGTGACGGTCAGGCCCCGCTCGGCGTCCAGCGCGTAGGCGACCTCCAGGTCGAGCCGGTACGGGTAGCCCGCGTGCCCCATCAGCCGGTGCCGCATCCGGACCCGGTCGCGTTCGCGGTCCGCCTCCGTCCAGGTGGCGTGCCGCACCAGCCCGTGGATCGCGCAGTCGTTCTTCGGCTCGGACAGGTCGAGCTGGTGGATGCGGCCGCCGTAGGCGTACCGGCCGCGGTCGATCCGGTTGGGCCACGGCACCAGCACCTGGCCGAGCGCCACCGGCACGGGCTCGTCGGCGCCGTGCGACAGCACCAGCGGGCGGCCCTCGCAGGTCAGCTCGCGCAGCCCCGCGCCCGCCTCGGTGACGACCGCGCGGTACGGTCCGGCGGCGATCTCGTACTGGGCGCCGGTGATCGGCCCGCCCGCGTCCGGCACCCCGTTGATCGACTCGGTCATGCGCCGAAACTACCCGGCCGCGACCTCGTCTCACGCGCCTTTCGGGGCAGCGGGCGCCGGGTCCCCGCCGTCCTCGGCGAGGGCGTGCAGGGCGTCCCGGAACACGTTCGCCGGCGGCGACACCAGCCCCGCCCCCACCTGGCCCGTGCCGGCCTCGCGCCCGGCGATGCCGGTGTCGATCACCGGGAGGATCCCGGTGCGCACCACCCGGGCGACGTCGACGCCCGCCGGGGTGCCGCGGAACGAGAGCAGCGGGATCTGCAGCGCCGGATGCTCGGCCAGCGTGATCTCGTACATCCGCTGGGTGGCGGCCAGCGCGTCGGGCACCTCGCCGCCCACGAACCGCACGATCGCCGGCGCGGCGGCCAGCGCGAACCCGCCCACCCCGGCGGTCTCGGTGATCGCCGAGTCGCCGATGTCGGGATTGGCGTCCGCCGGGCCGTAGTCGCCGAGGTAGAGGCCGTCGGGCACGCCGGCGGGCCCGGTGAACCAGCGGTCGCCGGTGCCCGACACCTGGATGCCGAAGTCGGTGCCGTTGCGGGCCATCGCCACGACCATGCTGGAGCCGGGCACCCCGCGGGCGGCGTCGGCGGCGGCCTTGGCGGCGGCCATCGCTGGGTTGAGGAAGAAGTGGTCGTTGCCGGCGGCGAAGCGCAGCGCCTCGGCGACCCGGTCGCGCGGCGCGTCCGCCTCGGCCAGGTCGGCGGCCAGCTCGCGCAGCAGCAGCGAGCTCGCCGCCCGGTTGCGGTTGTGCAGCTCGTCGCCCATCTGCAGCGCCTGCGCCATGATCGCCAGGAGGTCGAGCGGGCCGTGGCGGCGGACGGCCGAGCGCAGCACGGGCCCCAGCACCGCGCCCATCCAGCGCAGCCGCTCGATCACCTCGGGGCCGTACGCCCCGTACCGCAGGACCTTGCCCAGGCCCTCGTTCAGGGAGCAGCAGGCGGTGCCGCCGTGCTCGGCGTCCTCGACCACCAGCATCCACATGGACGGGCTCACCACGCCCGCCATGGGGCCGACGGCGCCGTGGTGGTGGCACGGTTCCAGCGTCGCCGCGCCCCGTTCCAGCGCGCGCTCGGCCTCCTCCGGGGAACCGGCGAGGCCCTCCAGGAGCATCGCGCCGACGAGCGCGCCGCGCATCGGCCCGGACGCCCGCTCCCACTCCAGGGGCGGGCCGGCGTGCAGGAACGCGCCGGGCTCCAGGCCCAGCACCTCCGCGGCGGGACGGACGTCGACCAGGTGGGGGCGGGCGCTGAGCATCCGCCCGACCGCCAGCTCGTTGGCCTCGGCGTGCCCCGGACGGCCCAGCACGGCGGCCAGCGCGCCCTCGGAGCCCTCGGGCGGCGGCCGCCAGTCGACCGCCTCCACCGGGACCGCCTGGCGCTCCAGGGACTCGGCCAGCACGCCGATCCCGGCCGCCACGACGCTCGGCTCTCGGGTGAGCAGGCCGCCGAGCCGCGGCCGGGATTCAGTCATCGGCGCCCTCCGTGCCCTCGCCCGTTCCTGGCGTGCCCTCGCACCACCGGATCGCGTGCCGTGCCGCCTCCGCGTTGGAGGCGAACACCGACGCGCCCGCCCCGCTCAGCGCCGCGGCCTGCGCGTCCCGTCCCTGCGGGTCGGCGGGCGTGCCGCACAGCGACACCGTGACGGCCAGGTCGTCCCGCCGCTCCAGCGCGGCGGCGATCGCGGGGGCCAGCGCGGCGGCCGGGTCGGGGTCGGCCCCGTACCCCAGGACGACGTCCAGCAGCAGCATCCCGCACCCGGGGTCGGCGGCGTGCCGGGCGACCGCCTCCAGCCGCAGCGCCGGGTCGATCATCGGGTGGGCGCGGCCCCGGGTGTAGGCGTCGTCGCCGAAGTCGACCAGCAGGTGCCCGCGCGCGGCCGGGTCGCCGCCGGTGGCCGCGGTGATGATCGCGGCGGCCTCGTCCCGCAGCGTCCCGCCCGAGAACAGGCCCCGCAGCCCGCCTGCGCCCCGCCGCGGCGCGAGCCGGGACGCCGGCCAGCGGGGCCAGGGCGGCACGGACCGGCCGAGCCTCTTCAGCGCCCGCTCCACGGCCCGGGTCAGATCGTCGTCGGGGCCGGGGAAGGCGAAGACCACCGGGGTGACGAGCCGCCGCGCGGCCTCCCGGACCAGATCGGCGACCTGCGGCGCGGGCGGCTTGGACACCAGCACGATCAGCTCGGTGCCCGGGTCGGCGTCCAGCGCCGCCAGGGCCGCCAGCGCCGACCGCCCGCTGACCTCCACCGACAGGTCGCGGCCGCCGACGCCCAGCGCGTGGCCGACCCCGACGTCGGCCGCGTCCAGCAGGCACATCACCTGCTGGGCGCCGGTGCCCGAGGCCGCGACCAGGCCCACCGGGCCCGGCCGGACGGCGTTGGCGAAGCCCAGCCCGGCGCCGCCGACCAGCGCCGTGCCGCAGTCGGGGCCCATCACGATCAGGCCGCGCCGGGCGGCGGCGTCCTTGAGCGCGATCTCCTGCTCCAGCGGCACGTTGTCGCTGAAGATCATGACGTTGAGCCCGGCCGCCAGCGCGTCCATGGCCTCGGGGACGACATGGGGGCCGGGCACCGACACCAGCGCGATCCCGGCCTCGGGGCGCCGCCGGGCGGCCGCCCCGGTCGTCCGCGCGGGCGGCGCCGCGCCCGGGACGCCCTCGGCGGCCGTCCCGCCCCGCCGCTCGCGGGACGAGCGCAGCAGCTCCTCCAGCGTGCCGCGGGCGGCGTCCAGCGCGGGATCGTCGTCGGCGCGGATCGCCACCACCAGGTCGGCGGGCCCCGCGCCGGCGGGCACCTCGAAGCCCATCCGGCCGAGCAGTTCCAGGTTCAGCTCCGTCGCCATGGCGGCCATCGCCCCGGACACGCCGGCGGCGTCCCCGACCTCCCGGCTGACCCGCATCAGGGTCACCGAGTCGTGGTACGCCCCCCGCCGCACCTCGACCCACCGCCTCACGGCGCCTCCTCGCCGGGGGACCCGCCCGCCGACTCGTCGTTCACGCCGACACCTTCTGCGCGCCCCGGCGGCCCGCCCCGCTCCGGGCGGCCTCGCCCCGGACGGCCTCGCCCCGGGCGCCGGCGATGCCCGGCCGGAAGGCGGCCAGCGCCAGCGCGGCACGGCAGCCGGCCAGCACGCCGGTCGCCAGGTCGGCGCCGGAGGTGTGCCCGGCCGCCAGCAGCCGCCGCACCGCGGGCGCGGCGGGCTCGTGCCCGGCGACCGCGCGCAGCACGGCGGCGACCTCGGCCCCGGCCGCGCCGGACGCCGCGCAGTGCAGCAGCGACGCCGCCAGCGCGGTGGTACGGGTGCACGCGTCCGCCGTGACGGCCGCGCCCAGCCAGTCGGCCATCCACACGGCCCGTGAGCCGTGCCCGCGGCCGACCTCGCGGGCGGCGGCACGGGCGGCGCCGCGGGGGCCGCCCGGCCCCAGCGCGCCGCCGACCAGGCGCAGCGACACCAGCAGCCCGGACAGGATGTCGTCCCCGCTGGGCGTCAGCCCCGGGCCCAGGCCCACGATCCGCTCGGCGGCCTCCACCGTGCCGGCCAGGTCGCCGGCGGCGCAGCGCTCGGCCAGCCGCAGCGGGTCGGGGTGGCCCGCCAGGCCGCCTACGGCCGATTCGCCCGCCTCCCGCAGCGCCGACTCCAGGGCCCGCACGCCGCGCGCGAGCGCCGCGGGCGTGACCGTGCCGAGCGCGGGGGCCGGGTCCCACCAGCGCCGGACCTTCACGTCGAGTCCCTCGGCCTCCACCCGGCCGTCGCCGGTCCAGGCCTCGCCGCCCTCCCGGACGGTCCGGAACGGCCGCTCCCGGCAGGTCGCCACCACCACGACCGCGTTCGGCAGCCGCACCGCGTCGGAGCTGACCACCGCCACCACCCGCGGCTCGGGACCGCCGCGGGTCTCCAGGTAGACCGCCGACGGGAAGGCGGCGATCACCCGGGCCGGGCGGCGCGGCGCGTCCAGCACCGGGCGCAGCGCCAGGCTGGCCGCGCCGGCGGCGGGCGGCCGCCGCCCGGGCCGGGGCGCCGGCGGCAGGGGATCGCGCATCGGGTCGCGCACGAGGGCAGTCACGTGGTCCTCCCGAGGCCGGGCCGGCGGGTCTCACCGGCGGGTCCGGGCCTCTCTAGCTGGGACGGTACGGCCGGGCGCGGGAGGGGACGTATGGAGAAAGCTGCCAAGACTGGTTGTCATCGTTCGTCTTTGTTGTCAGTGTTGATCAGGAAGCGGTAGCGATCACGCCCTGGCGGGCGATGTAAGCACCAAAGAGCGAGGTGACCGTTCCCGTGAGCCAGCGTCCATGAGCGCCTCACCCGGACCCCTCGCCCCGCGGCGTGCGCGGGGCGGGCCGCCCGGCGGACCGCCGGGCGCGCCGCGGGCCCCTCGCTCCAGATCGGCAGTGACGGCGACCGGTGCCGCACCCGGCCGCGCGTGCCACCCCGCGCCGGCCCGGCACGGCACGGCCCGGGCCGAGCGGGGAGGGCCCCACCAGGGCCCGGCCCGCGCACCTCGGCGGACGAAGAACTCGCCGCCGGAGCCGACCCAGTTGGGAGTCATCTGATGTCAATCCCCGTGGACCCGGGCCCGCCGGCCCTGCGGCTCGCGAGCACCGGCACCCTGACCTACGGGCTGCCGGTCGGCGAGGTCCTGGGGGTCTCCACCCTCAAGGGCGCGCGGCTGATCGCGGGCCGTTCCGGGCTGGGCCGGGTCGTCCAGCGGCTCAACGTGATGGAGGTCCCCGACATCCTGGCGTGGGTCAAGCCGAACGAGCTGCTGCTGACCACCGGCTACCCGCTGCGCAACACGCCGCAGTCCCTGGACAACCTGGTGGCGGACCTGGACGAGCGCGGCCTGGCCGCGCTGGCGATCAAGCTGGGCCGCTACCTGGACTCGCTGCCCGCCGAGATGATCGAGCAGGCCGACCGGCGCGGCTTCCCGCTGATCCTGCTGGCCGACGACGTCGGCTTCGACGACATCCTCAACCAGGTGCTCACCGACATCCTCAACCGGCAGGCGGCCGTGCTGGCCCGCACCGAGGAGGTGCACCGGGCGCTGGTGCAGATCGTGCTGGGCGGCGGCGGGCTCCAGGAGGTCGTGGACGAGGTCGCGGTGCTGCTGGAGGTGGCCGTGGTGGCGCTGGACGGCGAGCACCGGGTGCTGGCCGCCGCCGGGCCGGACGAGCACGTCCAGGCGGTGCGGGCGCTGGGCCGGAGCCTGCCGCAGGAGAGCGCGCCGCCGGCCGGGGGGCGGCCGTCAGCGGCCGTCGAGGGCGACCATCTGGTGGTGCCCGTGGTGGCCGGCGGGTTCGACCACGGCAAGATCGTCGCCTACAGCCCGAGCGGTGCGCTGCGCGAGACGGACCTGACCATCCTGGAGCGCGCCGCCACGGTCGCCGCGCTGGTGGTGACCAAGCAGCAGGCGGTCGCGGCGGTCGAGAGCAAGTACCGCGCCGACTTCCTGCGCGACATCCTGGCCGGCCGGGCCGGGGACGACGACCGGGTGGTGGCGCACTGCGCCGGGTTCGGCTGGAACCTGGACCGCCCGGTGACGGTGCTGGTCGCCGAGCTGGACGGGCGTCCGCGGGGCGCCGATCCCGACCGTCCGCGCGGCGAGTCCGGCGGCGCCCGCGGCGAGGGCGGCGGGCGCGGCGAGGCGGGCGGGCGCGGTGAGGCCGGGCGGGGCGAGACCGGGCGGGGCGAGGCCGCCGGGCGCGGCGCCGAGGAGCGCACCGCGCAGGAGCGGCTCGCCGCGGCCTGGGCGACGGCGGTGCGGCGGCACGACCGGGGCGCCGCGGTCGCCAGTTTCGCGCACGAGGTCGTCGCGGTCGTGGGGGTCGAGGGCGACGACGCGGCAGCCGTCACCAGTGGACCGGTCCAGGCGATGGTGAAGGAGGCCACCGCGGTGCTCGCCGAGCACCGCCGCACCTTCTCCACCGGGATCAGCCGCACCGTCTCCTCGCCCGCCTGCCTGCCCGAGGCCTACGAGCAGGCCGTCAAGGCGGTGCGGGTCGGCCGCCAGCTGCACGGCGCCGGCGCCCGCGCGCACTTCGACCAGCTGGGCGTCTACCGGCTGCTCAGCCTGGTGTCGGACGCGGCGGAGCTGCACGCCTTCGTCCGCGAGACGCTCGGCGAGCTGGCCGCCGACGACGAGCCGGAGCTGGTCGACCTGCGCCGCACCCTGCAGGTGCTGCTGGAGACCAACCTCAACGTCGCCGAGACGGCCCGCCGGCTGCACTTCCACTACAACACCCTGCGGTACCGGATCGGGAAGCTGGAGCGGATGCTCGGCCCGTTCACCGAGGACGCGCACCTGCGGCTCAACCTGACCCTGGCCCTGCACGTCCTCCGGATGCGCGGCATCTGAGCCGTTCCGCCGCGCACCCGGAGGCCATGCGTCGGGACGGCCGCCGGGGGAAGCCCCACAGGGTGCCGTCTGCCAAGCCGGGAGCGGTGCTTTGGCAGATGTCGCCGATGCCTGCTCACCAGGGTCGTTCTAGGTTGCGCGCAAGGCAGGCACCCCGAGGGAGGGCGCGGATGGCCACAGGGTGGAAACCGACCGGCTGGAAGGTGCACGGGGACGGCAGGACGCCCCCGCCCGGCGAGGTCGTGGCCCCGGACGAGCGGCTGTCGTGGCCGCGCACCGCGGGCATCGGCGCCCAGCACGTCATCGCCATGTTCGGCGCCACGTTCGTGTTCCCGCTGGTCATGGGGCTGGACCCCAACCTCGCGGTGATGATGTCGGGCGTCGCCACGATCCTGTTCCTGCTGATCGTGCAGGGGAAGGTGCCCAGCTACCTGGGCACCAGCGCCTCGTTCGTGGGCGGGGTGTTCGCGATCCGGGCCGGGGTCGACAGCGCGCAGACCGACGCCTGGGTGACCGGGGCGATCCTGGTCGCCGGCGCGGTGCTGGCGCTGTGCGGCGTGATCATCCACGTGCTCGGCCCGCGGATCATCCACCAGGTGTTCCCGCCCGTGGTGACGGGCGCGGTGGTGATGCTGATCGGGTTCGGGCTGGCGTTCGTGGTGGCCGACACCTACTGGCCGCAGGACGGGTGGGTCGCGCTGATCACCATGGTGTTCGTGTTCCTGGCCATGGTGGTGTTCCGCGGGTTCCTCGGCCGGATCGCGGTCCTGCTCGGGCTGGTCTTCGGGTTCGCGCTGTCGTGGGTGCTGGACCTGGCCGCCGGGCCGATCACCTCCGTGCTGCCGGGGCAGAACCTGCGGGACGCGGCCGGGCAGGCGTGCCGGCCGGAGGGCGTCTACTGCGTGGCGACCGCGTTCCCGCACGACCGGGTGAGCTTCTCGGCGGTCGGGGACGCCGCCTGGTTCGGGCTGCCGCAGATGCACGCGCCCGACTTCAAGATGTCGGCGATCCTGCTGGTGCTGCCCGCCGTGATCGCGCTGATCGCGGAGAACACCGGGCACGTCAAGGCGGTCGGCGAGATGACCCGCACCGACCTGGACCCGCTGATCGGCCGGACGATCTTCGCCGACGGTGTCGGGACCGTGGTCACCAGCTCGGTGGGCGGCTCGCCCACCACCACCTACGCCGAGAACATCGGCGTGATGGCCGCCACCCGGATCTACTCCACCGCCGCGTACTACATCGCGGCGCTGATCGCGATCCTGTTCGGGCTGTGCCCCAAGTTCGGCGCGCTGGTCGCGGCCACCCCGGGCGGCGTGCTGGGCGGCGTCACGGTGATCCTGTACGGGATGATCGGCCTGCTCGGCGCCAAGATCTGGATCGAGAACCGGGTGGACTTCGCCGACCCGGTCAACATGGTCCCGGCCGGTGCGGGCATCATCCTGGCGATCGGCCCCGTCGTGCAGCAGATCACCGACGACTTCAAGCTGGAGGGAATCGCGCTGGGCACCATCGTCGTGCTGGTGGGATACCACCTGCTCCGCCAGATCTCCAACCGGCTCTCGGGGCCGGCTCCCGCGGTGGCCTCGCCGCCGGCGGCCGGGACGGGAGGCGACGCCGGGCCGTGAAGCCGCCGCCGTTCGAGTACCGCGCCCCGCGCACGACGGAGGAGGCCCTGCACGCCCTGGCCCAGGGGGAGGCCAAGGTGCTGGCGGGCGGGCAGAGCCTCATCCCGCTGCTCAACATGCGCCTGGCCGCCCCCGCCCGCCTGGTCGACATCAACGGCCTGGCCGAGCTGGACACCGTGCGCGCCACCGCCGAGGGCGTGCGGGTCGGGGCGCTGGCCCGGCACGCCCGGGTCGAGCGCGACGCCGCGGCGGCCGAGGCGCAGCCGCTGCTCCGGCAGGCGCTCCGGCACGTCGCCCATCCCGTCATCCGCAACCGCGGCACGGTCGTCGGCAGCCTCGCGCACGCCGACCCGGCCGCCGAGCTGCCCGCCGTCCTGGCCGTCCTCGGCGGCACCGTGGAGGCCGTCTCGGCGCGGGGGAGCCGCACGATCCCGGCGGCCGGGTTCTTCGCCGGGCCGCTGGAGTCGTCCCTGCGGGAGGACGAGCTGGCGGTGTCGGCGTTCTTCCCGGCCGCGTCCCGGCTCACCGGCACCGCGTTCACCGAGACGGCGCGGCGGCACGGCGACTACGCGCTGGCCGGGGTCGCCGCCGTCGTCACGCTGGACGACGACCTGCGGGTGGCCGCGGCCCGCGCTGGCTACCTGAGCGTGGGCGGCACCCCGGTGGTGCTGGACCTGACCGGGCCGGCCGCGTCCGCCGTGCGCACCGGCGACTGGGCCGAGGCCGCCGCGTACGCGGCCGAGCGGCTCGACCCCGGCGGCGACGTGCACGCGAGCGCCGAGTACCGGCGGCACCTGGCCGGGGTGCTCACCGGCCGGGCCCTGCGCGCCGCCGCCGCGGACGCGCTGAGCAGGGAGGACCCGGGCTGATGGAGGAGACGTTCGAGATCGCGCTGACCGTCAACGGGGTGCACCGCACGGCGCGGGCTCCGGCGCGGCGGCTGCTGTCGGACCTGCTGCGGCACGATCTGGGCCTCACCGGCACGCACGTGGGCTGCGAGCACGGCGTGTGCGGCTGCTGCACGGTGCTGCTGGACGGCGACCCGGTGCGCTCGTGCCTGATGTTCGCCGTCACGGCCGCCGGCCACGAGATCACCACCGTGGAGGGCCTGGCCGGGCCGGACGGGGCGATGTCGCCGGTCCAGCGGGCCTTCCGGGAGTGCCACGGGCTCCAGTGCGGCTTCTGCACGCCGGGCTTCCTCTGCACGGTCACCGCGCTGCTCCGCGAGACGCCGCGGCCGACCGACGAGGAGGTCGTCGAGGGCATCTCGGGCAACCTGTGCCGCTGCACCGGCTACCAGAACATCGTCAAGGCCGTGCACCGCGCCGCCGAGCTGCTGGAGGAGTCCTGATGGGGTTCGGCGAGCCGGTGGAGCGGCGGGAGGACCCGCGGCTGCTCACGGGCCAGGGGCGGTTCCTGGACGATCTCGGCCACCGCGCCCTCGCGGCGGCGTTCGTGCGCTCGCCGCACGCGCACGCCCGCGTGGTCGACATCGACGTGTCCGGGGCGCTGGACGTGGACGGCCTCGTCGCCGTCTACACCTGGGAGGACCTTCCCGGGCGAGTGGGCGAGCCGCTGCCGCTGCTCATCCCGCACCCCGCCCTCACCCACGGCCGGACGGGCCATCCGCTCGCGCGCGAGGTCGTCCGGCACGTGGGCGAGCCCGTCGTCATGGTGGTCGCCCAGGACCGCTACCTGGCCGAGGACGCCGCCGAGCGGATCCGCGTCGAGTACGAGCCGCTGCCCGTCGTCGTCGGCATCGAGGCCGCGGAACGGGCCGAGCACCTCGTGCACGACGACGTCCCGGGCAACGTGGGCGCCGTCCTGCACCAGGAGGTGGGGGACGTGGACGCGGCCATCGAGGCGGCCCCGCACGTCCTGGAGTTCCGGCTCGACATCGAGCGCAGCGCGTCGATGCCGCTGGAGGGCCGCGGGGTCTACGCGCGCTGGGACCCCGACGACGAGTCGCTGCGCGTCTACTCCTCCACCCAGGCGTCCACCAGCGTGCGCGCCGCCGTCGCCGCCAAGCTCGGACTGGCCCCGGCGAAGGTCGAGGTGATCGCGCCCGACGTCGGCGGCGGCTTCGGCGTCAAGATCGTCCACCCGTGGCCGGAGGAGATCCTGGTCCCGTGGGCGGCCCGGCTGCTGGGCCGTGAGGTCAAGTGGACCGAGGACCGGCGCGAGCACTTCGTGGCGGCGGCGCACGAGCGCGGCCAGGTGCAGCGGGTCCGGGTCGGGTTCGACGACGCGGGCCGGGTGCTGGGCATGGACGTGCGGATCCTGCACGACCACGGCGCCTACACCCCGTACGGGATCATCATCCCGATCATCTCGTCCACGCAGCTGCTCGGCCCGTACAAGCTGGGCGCCTACCGGGCCGAGGTGCTCAGCCTCTACACCAACACCCTCATCGTCACCCCGTACCGCGGCGCGGGCCGCCCGCAGGGCGTGTTCTGCATGGAGCGGACGATGGACCGCATCGCCGGCCATCTGGGCCGCGACCGCGCGGAGGTGCGGGAGGCCAACCTCATCCAGCCCGACGAGTTCCCCTACGACCAGGGCCTGACGTTCCAGGACGGCCGCCCGCTGATCTACGACTCGGGCGACTACCCGGAGCTGCTGCGCAAGGTCAGGGAGCTGATCGGCTGGGACGGCTTCGCGCGCGAGCGCGCCGAGGCGGAGGCGGCGGGCCGCCGGATCGGGATCGGGCTCGGCTGCTACGTCGAGGGCACCGGCGTCGGCCCGTACGAGGGCGGCCACGTGGAGATCGACTCCGGCGGGCGGGTGCACGTCTCGACCGGGCTGACCTCGCAGGGGCAGAGCCACCAGACCGTGTTCGCGCAGATCGCCGCCGCCGAGCTGGGCGTGCCGATCGACGACGTGCGGGTCACCACCGGCGACACCCGCCGGTTCGGGTACGCGGTCGGCACCTTCGCCTCCCGCGCCGCCGTGATGAGCGGCAACGCGATCGCGCTGGCCTGCCGCAAGGTGCGGGAGAAGGCGCTGCGGATCGCCGGGGAGGCGCTGGAGGCCGACCCGGAGGACCTGGAGATCACCGACGGGGTGGTGCACGTCCGCGGCGACCGGTCGGCGGCCGTCCCGCTGCGCACGGTGGCGGTGCTGTCCAACCCGCTGCGGTACGCCTTCGACGAGGAGGCGCGGCGCGCCACCCAGTTCGCCACGGCCGCGCCGCCGGACCGGCCGCCGGTGCCGCGCGGCGAGGAGCCCGGCCTGGAGGGGCGCGACTACTACTCGCCCGTCCGGTCGACGTTCGCGGCCGGGGCGCACGCGGCGATCGTCGAGACCGACCCGGAGACCGCCGAGATCCGCATCCTGCGGTACGCGGTCGTGCACGACTGCGGGCGGCTCATCAACCCGATGGTCGTGGAGGGGCAGATCCACGGGGGAGTGGCGCAGGGCGTCGCGGGCGCGCTGTACGAGCGGATGGCCTACGACGAGTCCGGCCAGCTGCTGAACGCCTCGTTCATGGACTTCCTGATGCCGTACGCGACGGAGATCCCCCGGATCGAGACCGGGCACCTGGAGACGCCCTCGCCGCTCAACCCGCTCGGCATCAAGGGCGCGGGCGAGGCGGGCGTCATCCCGGTGTCGGCCGTGATCGCCTCGGCGGTCGAGGACGCCGAGGGGATCCGCGTCGCCGCGATGCCGATGGGGCCCGACGAACTGTTCCGGCTGCGGCTGCGCGCCCGCGACGACGTGGCGCTGCGCACGGAGGAGGGGCGGAGGAGGGCCTCCCAAACTGCCGCTCGTTGACAGGAGGCCCTCCGGAGCCAACCACACAGCAAATTCAGCGTGAAGTCGTGGAGGCGCGCCGTACCGGACCTGGAACATCACCGGAGGCGGGTGCGGGACGGCCGGGCAGCAGCGAGCCCGCGGCGAGGATCGCGGCGGTCGCCCCGGCCCCGAACCAGAAGACGCCGCGCACGCCGTCCAGTACCTCCCCGGGCCCGGCGGCCTGCAGGATGAGCGTCACGACCGCGATGCCGACCGACGCGCCGAGCTGGTTGAGCATGTAGAGCACCGAGCTGCCCTGCGGCACCAGCGGCGGCGGCAGGGTGCGGTACATCGACCCCATCGTGGGCGCGCCGACGAAGCCGAGGCCCAGCCCCAGCACCAGCGAGGCGACCGCCGGCCACGCCTCGCCCGTACCCGCCCCGACCCGGGTGAGGGCGAGCGCGGCGAGCAGGGCCGCGACCGCGCCGCCGAGGGCCAGGCCCCGCGAGCCGATGCGGTCGCTGAGCCGCCCGGCCAGCGGCATCGCCACGGCCGAGCCCGCCCCGAACGGGGCCAGCAGCAGCCCGGCCGCCAGCACGCCGTGCCCGTGCGCCTGCTGGTAGTACAGCGGCAGCGCGAACAGGGCCGCGTACGTGGCCAGCCCGACCAGCGTCATGGTCGCCACGCTCGCCGAGAAACCCACGCTGGTGAACAGCCGCAGGTCGATCAGCGGGGGCCGGCTCCGGTCGCGGCGCGGGCGCGACGCGTGCAGCCCGTACCAGCCGAGCAGCGCGGCGCCGGCCGCGAGCGGCGCCAGCACCGGCCAGACGGCGAACGCGTCCCGTTCCGCCGACTGCGTCATCGCCAGCACCAGCACGCCGAAACCCGGGCCGAGCAGCGCCAGGCCGAGCACGTCCAGACGCGGGCCCTCCGCCCCGCCGTCGCCGTTGCCCGGCGCGTCGGCGGGCAGCACGCGCAGGGCCAGCAGCACGGCGACCAGGCCCAGCGGCACGTTCAGCAGGAACATCCACCGCCAGTCGAGCCCGGACAGGATCAGCCCGCCCGCGACCGGACCGAGCACCGGCCCGAGCGACAGGACCACGCCCATCAGGCCCATCACGCGTCCCGCGCGGGCGGGGCCGGCGGCGCGCGCCAGCAGCACCAGGACCAGCGGGTCGAGGATCCCGGTGCCCAGCCCCTGGACGATCCGGAAGGCGATCAGCGGCCCGGTGTCCCAGGCCAGGCCGGACCCCAGCGAGCCGGCCAGGAACAGCCCCAGCCCGGCCAGCCACAGCCGCCTGCCGCCGTACCGGTCGACCGCCCAGGTGGTGAACGGGATCGCGGCGGTGACCGCCAGCAGGAAGCCGGTGGACACCCAGCCGATCGTGCTCAGCGGGGCGGAGAACTCGGCGGCCAGGGTGCCGGTGGCGACGGCGGCCATCGTGCTGTTGAGGATGCCGAGCATCCCGCCGAGCAGGATCACGCCGATCAGCCGCAGCAGCGCCGGATCGAGGGCGTCGCGTCCGCGGGTCATGGATGGACCTCCCAAAATGAACTCATGGGTTCAAAGTAATGGGCTCTCCTGACCATGCACAACCACCGGAACCACTTCACTGAACCCGTGGGTTCAAACCGGCGCCGCGCGACGGTACGATGCGGGGCGTGGCAGCTGCGAGAACCCCGTCCGCGACGAGGCAGGCGACCCCCTCACGCGGTCGTATCGACAAGCGCGAGGCGATCCTGGACGCCGCGTTCACCGTGTTCGCCCGGCAGGGCTACGCCCAGGCCTGCGTGAAGGAGATCGCGAAGGAGGCGGGGGTCGCCAAGCCGACCGTCTACAACCACCTCAGCGACAAGGCCACGCTGTTCCGCGAGGCGATGGCGGCCGCCTCCGAGCGGGTGCTGGCCGAGCACCTGGCCGCCGTCGAGGACCTCGCCGCCCGTCCCGACGACGCGGAGGACCTGCGCGCGCTGCTGGAGGACGTGGGCGGGCGGATGCTGCGCGTCCACTGCGACGGACGGGCCCGGGCGCTGCGGCGGCTGACCCAGGTCGAGGCCGCCTGGTGCCCCGAGCTGCTCGACATGGGGCGCGGCCACGGGGCCGACCGCCTCACCGAGGCCGTCGCCGACCGGCTGGCCCGGCTCTCCCTGGCCGGACGGCTGCGCCCGCTCGACCCGGTCGTGGCCGCCGAGCAGTTCCTCGCCCTGCTCACCGGCCCGGTGGACGCGCGCACCCGCATGGGCGCCCGGCCGGCCTCCGCCGGCGAACTCGACGCGGTGACCGCGGCCGCCGCCGACACCTTCCTGCGCGCCTTCGCCCCACCGGCGTGACGGGCCTTACGGCACGCCCGCGGTCTGCCCGGGAGCGGGCTGGTCGGGGGCGTTGCCGCCCAGCGACTTGGGCAGGTAGTTCTCCACCGCCGCGGGACGGAAGCCCTGCTGGCGGATCCAGCCCAGGATCATCTTGAACTGCTCGGCCAGCCCCTTGCGGTAGTGCATCAGGACGATGTCGCCCGGACGGAAGTTCTTGCCGGAGCCGTCGCCGCGCGCGAAGCCGTTGAAGCCGACGCCCGGTCCGGAGGTGCCGTTGTAGAACTCCGCCGACCACATCAGGATCGACTTGATCCCGCACTCCTTGGCCATCTTGCGGGTGCTCTCGTTCATGCTCCCGAACGGCGGCCGGAAGATCTGCGGGCGCCGCCCGTACTGCTTGGCGATGGTGTCGGAGGCGTCGCAGATCTCCTTCTTCTGCTTCTCCGGCGGCTGCATCGCCATGTTGAGGTGCTGCACCGTGTGGTTCTCCATCTGGGACCCGGCGTTGCGCAGCGCCCAGAAGTACTGCCCCTGCCCCTTCACGTACTGGGAGGTCAGGAACGTCATGATCGGCACGCGCTCCTTGCGCACCAGGTCGACGAACTCGGGATCGTACTCGTAGCCGTCGTCGATGGTCAGGAAGACCACCTTGTCCTGCGTGCCGATGCTGCGGATCACCGGCGGCAGGCCGTCCGGCGCGGGCTTGGGCGGCGTCCACGACCCCGGCTTGGGCTTGGCCCACTGCTGGTCCGCCAGCGCGCCGGTGAGCTGCGTCCGCACCGAGGGGCCCTCGTCACCGGACGTCGACCCGCGCACGGTCGGCCAGGCGCCCGCCCCGACGCCGATCACGCCTGCCGCCACCGTGGCGACCACGGGCATCTTCCCTAGCATCAGCCGCGCTCTCCGTCCGCCGCGGGCCCGCTCCGGGCCCGGTCCGATTCAGGGCCGTCGCTTCGGTTGACGCGCGAAGCCCCGGGAGGGTTCGCGTCCGCCGAGCGATGATCTCCAGGGGACATTCTGGATGATCTCCAGGGGACATTCTGTACGTCCCCGGACCGAACGGGGTGTATCTGACCAACCTTCGGCGTGTGCTCGGCACAAGTTGCCGTACGGAGCCCGCCGCGGGTTCTCTAAGGTCGGGACATGAAGGTCACCGGTAGCGCCACCATCGCGGCTCCCCTCCCGCGGGTGTGGGACGCGTTGCAGGACCCGGCGGTGCTGGCCCGGACGATCCCTGGCTGCCATTCCCTGGAGGCCACCGGACGGGACGCGTACAGGATGACGGTCACCGCCGGGGTCGCGTCCGTCAAGGGCACCTACGTCGGCAGCGTCGAGCTCGCCGACCCCGACCCGCCGCGCTCGTTCGTGCTGCGCGCCAGGGGCCAGGGCGCGCCGGGGACGGTCGACGCCACGGTCCTGGTGCGGCTGTCGGCGGGCGAGGACGGCACCCGCGTCGACTACGACGCGGACGCGGTCGTCGGCGGCATGATCGGCGGGGTCGGGCAGCGGATGCTCGGCTCGGTGGCGAAGAAGACGGCGGGGGAGTTCTTCGCGGCGGTCGAGCGGTCCCTGGGCGTCGCGGTACCGGCCGGCGCGGAGGAGGCCGAGGTCGTCCCGATGCCCGCCGCGCGGACGCAGGCGGCTCAGGAGGCCCCTCCGGCACTTGAACCCGCGCGGCCCGGGGCGGTCTACATGGGCGGGGCGGCCGCGGCGGCCCCCGGCTCCGGCGCGACGCTGGCCGCGTTCGGTGCGGGCGGCGCGGTGGCACTGGCGGGCGTCGTCATCGGGTATGTCCTGGGACGTCGCACCAGGAGGCACCCATGAGAGCGTTCACCGCCGCCGCCGTACAGATCGCCCCGGCTCCCGGGCCGCTCACGCGCGACTCCGTCCGGGCGAACATCGACAAGGCCACGACCTGGACGCGGCGCTGCGTCGAGCAGACCGGCGCCGAACTGGTCGTGCTGCCCGAGACCTGCACCACCGGGTTCGTCCCCGGCCTTCCCGCGGAGGGGCTGTGGGAGGTGGTCTCGCAGATCCCCGGGCCGGTGACCGAGCCGTTCCAGGAGACGGCGCGCGAGCTGGGCGTCCACCTGTGCCTGGGCACCTACGAGCGCGGCCCCGACCCGGCGACCGTCTACAACTCGGCCGTCCTGATCGGGCCGGACGGCTCGGTGCTCGGCGTCTACCGCAAGACGCACCCGTTCCGCGTCGAGGACTCCCGGCACGGCGGCTGGGCCACCGCCGGCACGGAGGTCTGCGTCGTCCCCACCGACCTCGGCCGCATCGGCATGGCGATCTGCTTCGACGGGGACTTCCCCGAGCTGTGGCGGATCCAGGCGGTGCGCGGCGCCGAGCTGGTCTGCCGCCCGTCGGCGCTGCTGCGCTCGGCCGACATCTGGGAGCTGACCTGCCGGGCCCGCGCCTACGACGAGCACGTGTACGTGGTCGGCGCCAACGCGGTGGGCGCCGATCCGGGGGGCACGCTCTACTTCGGCAACTCGATGATCGTGTCGCCGGTGGCCGAGGTGGTGGCGCGGGCGGCCACCCACGAGGGCTGGGCCGCGGCCCGGCTCGACCCCGAGGCGGCGATGGGCTCGCTCACCCCGGGGTCGTCGGTGCGGCACGGCTTCGACCATCTCGCCGAGCGCAACCTGGCCCTGTACGAGAAGCACGCCGCCGACCTGGTCGCCCCGGCCGAGACGTCCTTCCCGCACTGAGCCGCGCGGCGGGGTCAGCCGATCGCGACCAGGTCGACGACGAAGATCAGGGTCTCGCCGGGCTTGATCGCCGGGCTGGGGCTGCGGTTGCCGTAGGCCAGGTGCGGCGGGATGACCAGCTTGCGCCGGCCGCCGACCTTCATGCCGACGATGCCCATGTCCCAGCCCTTGATGACCTGGCCGCCGCCGAGCGAGAACTCGAAGGTGCTCCCGCGGTTCCACGAGGCGTCGAACTCCTCGCCCGTGGAGAAGGACACGCCGACGTAGTGCATCTGCACCGTGTCGCCCTTGGCCGCCTCGGCGCCGTCGCCCTCGGTGATGTCGGTGATGTCGAGGTAGGCGGGCGGCTGCCCCTCGGGGAAGTCGATCTCGGGCCGTTCAAGCGCCATCGGCGGGCTCCAGCGGTCTCATCAGTGGTTTCGTGGAAAAGAACGCGCCCAGCCTAGTGCCCGACGCGACTCGCCAAAGAAGGACCCGCTGATTGGCATATTGCGACGGTTCGCGCGGGGGGCCGCGTCCGGTAGACCTCAGGGCATGGGGCGACGGCTGCGCATCGGGATCGACACGGGCGGGACGTTCACCGACGTCGTGGCGCTGGACGAGGACACCGGGGAGATCGTCACGACCAAGACGCCGTCCACCCCGGCCGATCCCGCCGAGGGCTTCCTGACCGCCGCGGCCAAGGTGCTGGAGGCGGCCGGCGGCGGAGCGGCGTCCGGGCTGTCGCACGGGACGACGGTGGCGACCAACCGGCTGCTGGAGGACCGGATCGAGGACCTGGGGTTCGTCACCACCGAGGGCTTCGAGCAGGTGCTGGAGATCGCGCGGCAGAGCGTCCCGGACGGCTACGGCAACTCCTACTTCTGGGTCAAGCCGCCGCGGATCGTCCCGGTGCACCGGGTCCGCACGGTCGGCGGCCGCCTCGACCACACCGGGGCCGAGCTGCGGCCGTTCGACGAGGAGTCGGCGGTCGCGGCGGCGCGCTGGTTCCGGGACGAGGGCATCGACGCGATCGGCGTGTGCTTCCTGCACTCCTACGCCGACCCCTCGCACGAGCTGGCGATGCGCGAGGTGCTGCGCCGCGAGCACCCGGACGCGGTCGTCTCGTTGTCGTGCGAGGTGCTGCGCGAGTACCGCGAGTACGAGCGCTCGGTGACGACCCTCGTGGACGCGGCGGTCAAACCGGTCATGTCCCGCTACCTGCGGCGGATCGCCGAGCGGGCGCCCGCGCCGCTGCACGTGATGAAGAGCAACGGCGGGGTGCTGTCGGCCGAGGAGGTGGCGCACCAGCCGATCACCACCGTCCTGTCGGGCCCGGCGGCGGGCGCGCTCGGCGCCGCCTTCGTCGCGGCCCGCACCGGGCGCGGCTCGGTGGTGACCCTGGACGGCGGCGGCACCTCCACCGACGTGGCGGTGGTCCTGGACGGCGAGCCCACGCTGACCACCGAGGGGTCCATCGGCCGCCACCCGGTCAAGATCCCGATGATCGACATCGTGACGGTGGGCGCGGGCGGCGGCTCGGTCGCCTGGGTGTCGCCGGAGGGCACGATGAAGGTCGGCCCGCGCAGCGCCGGCGCCGACCCGGGCCCGCTCTGCTACGGCCGCGGCGGCGCCGAGCCCACCGTCACCGACGCGCACGCCGTCCTCGGCCGCATCCCGCCCCACCTGCTCGGCGGCGAGATCCCCCTGAACGTGGACGCCGCCCGCGCGGGCCTGGAAGAACTCGCCGGACGGCTCGGGCTCACCCTGGAACGCGCCGCCACCGGCATCCTGGAGATCTCCGCCTGGAACCAGGCCAACGCGATCCGGCAGATCACCGTCAAGCGCGGCCTGGACGTGCGCGACTACCCCCTCGTCGCGTTCGGCGGCTCGGGCCCGCTGCTGGCCTGCCGCCTGCTGGACGTGCTCGGGCTGCCCGCCGCGGTCGTCCCGGAGAACCCGGGCAACGTGTCGGCGTTCGGGCTGCTCACGGTGGACGTCAAGAACGACTACGTGCGCACCCGCGTCATGCGCGACACCGAACTGGACCCGGGCGTCCTCGCGGACGCGTTCGCCGCCCTGGAGTCCGAGGCCGCCGCGGCCCTCGACCGCGAGGGCTTCCCGCCCGGCCGGCGCCGCTTCGCGCGCACGGCCGACCTGCGCTACTACGGCCAGGCGTTCGAGGTGCGGGTCGCCGTCCCGGACGGCCCGGCGGGCTCGGCCGGGTTCCGCGCCGAGGTCGTCCGCCGCTTCCACGACGCCCACGAGGCTTTGTACGGCTACTGCTACCGAGACGACCCGGGGCGGCACCCGGTCGAGTGGGTCAACTACCGCGTCTCGGGCATCGGCCCCATCGAGCGTCCCCGGCTGAGGGAGCGCCCGCCCGGCGACAAGGACCCGTCCCGCGCCCTGGCGTCCTCGCGCCCGGTCCACTTCGGCGAGGGCTGGACGGACACGCCCGTCTACGAACGCGCCCGCCTGGCCCCCGGCGACGTGGTCGAGGGACCCGCGATCATCCAGGAGTTCGGCTCCACCCTCCCCCTCCACCCCGGCTTCCGCGCCGAGATGGACCCCTACGGCAACCTGACGGTGACCCGATGACGGATCCGATCCTGCTGGAGATCGTCGAGGGGACGCTGGCGTCGGTCGAGCGGGAGGTGGAGACGGCGATCGCGCGGACGGCGCGGTCTCCGATGATCCGGGACGCGCACGACTTCCGGGCGGGCATCCACGACCGGCGGCTGCGGAAGCTGACGGGGCGGTCGTACTCGGCGCTGGTGCATCCGATCGCGCGGGACTTCCCGCTGGAGAGGATGCGGCCGGGGGACGTGTTCTTCCACAACGACGTGTACCTGTCCGAGGGCGGCATCGGGCATCTGCCCGATCTGTGCGTGACGGTCCCGGTCTTCCATGAGGGGGAGGTCGTGGCGTTCGTGCAGGCGTTCGGGCATCACGACGACATCGGCGGGGCGGTGCCGGGGTCGATGCCCAGTCATGCGCGCAGCGCGTTCGAGGAGGGGCTGATGGTGCCCCCGATCAAGCTGTGGGACCAGGGGGTGCCGAACGAGGCGGCGCTGCGGATCATGACGCGCAACTCGCGGATGCCCGACTCGCTGGCCGGGGACCTGGACGCGGAGTGCTCGGCGTGCCTGATGGGGGCGCGGCGGCTGGCGGAGCTGTTCGCCCGGTACGGCCGGGCGGCGGTGGAGGAGTGCTTCGACGCGATCATCGGCAAGACGACCGAGACGTTCCGCCGCGAGCTGCTCGCGAAGATCCCCGACGGCACCTACGTGTGGGAGGACTACGCCGAGCACGACGGCGTCGACCCGCCCCGGCTGCACGCGCAGCGGATCACCCTGACGGTCGACAACGCGGCCGAGGTGCCGCTGGTCATCGACTTCACCGGGACGTCCCCGCAGGCGAAGGGGCCGATCAACCACGCGGGCGACTACGCCGACGGGGTGTTCCTGAAGAAGTGGCTGGCGCCCGTGCTGCGGAACCTGGCGGACACGCCCGAGCGGGCGGCGGAGCTGGACGTCAACGAGGGCGTGGTGCCGCTGATCGAGATGCGGTTCCCGGAGAAGGGCACGCTGCTGACCCCGGTGTTCCCGGCGCCGACGAACGCGCGGACGTTCGTGATCCTGCGGCTGCTGGGCGTGCTGGCGGGGGTGCTGGCCAAGGCCACCGGGGGGCGGATGCCGGCCGACCAGGAGACCATCCGGTACACGGGCGTGTACGGCGAGGACGACCGCGGCCCGTACCTGATGCGGGAGGTGCTGGGCGGCGGGTCGGGCGGGCGGCACTACGCCGACGGCGAGGACACCATCCACGTGGTGCCCGATTCGCGGAACATCCCGGCCGAGTTCGCGGAGGCCCGCTGGCCGTTCGTGGTGGAGCGGCTCGGGCTGGCGACCGATTCGGGCGGTCCGGGGGAGTTCCGCGGCGGCCTCGGGTACGACAAGCACCTGCGGATGCTGCGGGACGCGCACTACATGTCGATCGCCGACCGGTCGATCCTGTCGTGCTGGGGGGTGAACGGGGGCCGCGCGGGGGCGCCGTTCCGCGTGGACATCGACGGCGAGGAGATGGAGGGGCTGGTCGACGACCGGCCGGTGCGGGCGGGGCAGGTGATCCGGATCCGCACGACGGGCGGCGGTGGCTGGGGCGACCCGCTGGACCGCGATCCGGCGCGGGTCGCCGCCGACGTCCGGGACGGCAAGGTGTCGGCCGAGGGGGCACGCGACGACTACGGCGTCGTCCTCAGCGGCGGTGTCCCCGACGAGGAGGCCACCCGTGCTCTGCGCGACCGGCTCCGGGAGGAGCGGGGCGAGCCGTTGTTCTTCGACCGGGGGCCGGGGTTCCCGCTGCTCAGCGGCGGGCGGACCAGCGCGGACGTCGACGACCTGGAGCGCTGAGCGTCAGCCTCCCGTGAGGACGCGGGCCTTGACGGAGGCGCCGTCCACGCGCAGGTCGGCGCGGGCGAGGGTGCCGTCGGCGGTGAAGTGGCGGTGCTCGCGGGCGGACCAGGCGTCCCAGGCGGCGGCGTACTCGGCGCCGTCGCGTTCCAGGACGCGGGCGCGGCGCAGGGCGCGCGGGGCGTCGATCCAGATCCGGTACGCGGCGGGCGACTCCCGCCAGGCGGCCCCCACGCCCTCGACGATCAGGACGGGCGCGGGCGGGATCTCCTCCTCGGGGCCGTAGGCGTCCCGGTGCCAGTCGTAGCGGCGCAGCGTGCCGGGCCGTCCGGCGGCCAGGGGCGCCAGGACGGCCTCGGTGAGGGGCGCCCACCAGGTGAGCGGGTCGGCGTCCCACGGCACCCGGAAGTCGTCGGACCGCACGAGCGGCGCCGGGGTGCCCGCGTCCTCCAGGGCGGCGGCCAGCAGCGTCGCGAAGGTGGACTTGCCCGCGCCGCTGGGCCCGTCCACGGCGGCCACCCGGACGGGCCCGCAGGACGGAGGCCGCGCGAGCAGGCGCGTGGCCAGTCCTGGATACGTCATGCTCGGCTCTGGCACGAAAGGCATACTGCCGGAGGAAACGGCGTGACCGGGCCGGGCGTTCCCGGAGAGGACAATGTCAGCGTGGCCGGACGAGGGGGACGCGTGAGGGACCTGCTGGGTGCGGACGGGCCGCGCGAGGACCAGTCGATCAGGGTGGGGGAGCGCGGGCTGGCCCGCGCCGAGCTGCTGGAGCGGGCCGCCGGGGTCGCCGCGGAGATCGCGGGCGCCGGGGCCGTCGCGGTGCACGCCACGGCGAGCGTGGAGACCGTGGTCGCGGTGGTCGGCGGGCTGCTGGCCGGGGTGCCGGTGGTGCCGCTGCCGCCCGACTCCGGGCCCGACGAGCGCGCGCACATCCTGGGCGACTCGGGTGCGGGCCTGCTGCTGGCCGCGCGCGGCGCGTACGAGCCGGTGAAGGGCGAGCCGCCGCTGGTGCCCGTCGACGAGCTGGGCCGCGGCGGCCCGGTCAAGGACGAGGCGCCCGGGGACGCGACCGCGCTGATCCTCTACACCAGCGGTACGACGGGCGCGCCCAAGGGCGTGCTCGTTTCACGCTCGGCGATCGCCGCGGGCTTGGACGCGCTGGCCGCGGCGTGGGAGTGGACGCCCGACGACGTACTCGTCCACGGGCTGCCGCTGTTCCACGTGCACGGGCTGGTGCTCGGGGTGCTCGGCGCGCTGCGCGTGGGGTCGCCCCTCGTGCACACGGGTCGTCCCAAGGCGGAGGCGTACGCGGCGGCCGCGCAGGCCGACGGCGGTTCGCTGTTCTTCGGTGTCCCGACGGTGTGGTCGCGGGTCTGCGCGGAGCCCGAGGCGGCGCGCGCGCTGCGCGGGGCCCGGTTGCTCGTCTCGGGCAGTGCCCCGCTGCCAGTCCCGGTGTTCGAACGCCTCGCCGACCTCACCGGCCACCGCCCCGTCGAGCGGTACGGGATGACCGAGACCCTGATCACGGTGAGCGCGCGCGCGGGCGGCGAACGGCGGCCCGGGTACGTGGGCCTCCCGCTGCCCGGCGTGGAGACCCGGCTGGCGGCCGAGGACGGCGGTCCCGTCCCGGCCGACGGCGAGACGCCGGGCGAGCTGCAGCTGCGCGCCCCGATGCTGTTCGGCGGCTACCTGAACCGCCCGGAGGCCACCGCCGCGTCGTTCACCGCCGACGGGTGGTTCCGGACCGGCGACATCGCCACGATCGGCCCGGACGGCTGGCACCGGATCGTCGGCCGCGCGTCCACCGATCTCATCAAGAGCGGCGGCTACCGGATCGGCGCGGGCGAGGTGGAGAACGCGCTGCTGGCCCATCCCGCCGTCCGCGAGGCCGCCGTGGTCGGCACCCCGCATCCCGACCTCGGCGAGCAGGTCACCGCCTACGTGGTCGCCGGGACGGGGGCCGACGAGCGCACGCTGATCGACTTCGTCGCCGAGCGGCTCTCGGCGCACAAGCGGCCCCGGACCGTCCACCTGGTGGAGGCCCTGCCGCGCAACGCCATGGGCAAGGTCGTCAAGACCCGCCTCGGCGGCTGAGCAGGGCTGGGGAGAGCGACGATGGACGTTCTGCCGTGCGGGCACGTGGCCTACGCGAGCACCAGCCGGATGTGCCGGCACCTGCTGGGCCCCGACGGCGACGAGGTCGACCACGTGCGGCTCCTCACCGGCCGCGGCCTGGAGTACGACATGGCCTGCGAGGACTGCGACCAGGCCGGCGGCGACCCGGAGCTGATCCAGGTGTGCGAGGGCTGCGCGGAGCGGGTCGCCGACGAGGACAACCGCAGCATGGTCGGCTGGCGCGGCGAGCCGGAGATCCTGGAGCGCCCCGAGCCCGTCGATCCGGCGCTGACCGTCACGCCGCTGCCGCGCGCCCTGCGCGACCCGCTCGACTGGGCGGCGATCGCGGGGGAGAGCGGCCCGGTGTGGCTGTTCCTCACCGAACGCAGGCGCCTGGTGCGCTTCGACGCCGCGTCCGGCGAGCACGAGGCCCTGACCAGGGTTCCGCTGCGCAGGGAGAAGGGCGAGGACAGGCAGCCGGACCGGCGCCCCCGCCTCCGCCTGCACGTGTCGCCCAGCGGCCGGTTCGCGGCGGTCGTCCACGACCGCGGCACCGGCGGGACGCTGGTCGACCTGCGTTCGGGGCAGGTGATGATGACCCTGAACGGCGGCGACCACCGGACCGAGCACGTGCCGTTCTCGCTCGCGTTCGCCGAGCACCAGGGACGGGAGGTCGTGGTCCACCGCACCGACTGGAACCGCCTCGACGTCTCCGACCCCGCCACCGGGGCCCTCCTCACCCGGCGCGAGCACCCCGAGGCCAAGGAGGGCGAGCGGTTCCCCGAGCACCACCTGGACTACTTCCACGGCGCCCTGCACGTCTCCCCGGACGGCCGCTGGATCGCCGACGACGGCTGGGTCTGGGCCCCGGTCGGCGTGCCCGCGGTGTGGGACCTGCGCCGCTGGCTGGACGGCAACCCCTGGGAGTCGGAGGACGGGCCGTCCCGGCAGCGGCTGTGCTGGCGCGACTACTCCTGGAACGAGCCCATGTGCTGGGTCTCCGACACCCTGGTGGCCCTCTCCGGCATCGGCCGGGACGACCTCTACCTGCTCGACGGCGTGCAGATCTTCGACGCCGGGACCGGGGCGGAGGTGACCCGGTTCGCCGGGCCGCGCCGCCCGCTCCTGGCCGACGACCGCCGCCTCTACTCCGCCGGCGCGGACGGGCTGGAGATCTGGGACCCCTTCACCGGGGAGCGCACCGGCGCGGTCCCCGGCTTCGTCCCCGAGCGCCACCACCCCGGCGCCGCCGAACTCGCCGCGCTGCGCGACGACGCCCTCGTCCGGTGGCGGACCCGCCCGTAGGCTGGGTGAAGATCGCGGACCCGGAGGAGAGCGCCTTGGACCTGCTGCGCAACGCCCGGCTGCCCGGCCGGGACGGCCTGCACGACATCGAGATCGACGGCGCGCGCCTCGGCCGGATCCTGCCGGCCGGCCTGGGCGCCGGCGGCGTCCTCCTGGACGCGGCGGGCGCGCTGGTGAGCCCGCCGTTCGTCGAGCCGCACGTCCACCTCGACACCGCCCTCACCGCGGGGGAGCCGCGCTGGAACGCCTCGGGCTCGCTGTGGGAGGGCATCGCCGTCTGGAGCGAGCGCAAGCGCACCCTCACCCGCGACGACGTGATCGCCCGCGCTACCGAGGTGCTCCGCTGGTACGCGGCCAACGGCGTGCTGCACGTGCGCAGCCACGTCGACGTCACCGATCCGGGCCTGGTGGCCCTGGACGCGATGCTGGAGGTCCGCGAGCGGGTCGCCGACGTGATCACGCTGCAGCTCGTCGCGTTCCCGCAGGAGGGGATCGTCTCCTTCGCCGACGGCGCGGAGCTGCTGGAGGAGGCCGCCCGGCGCGGCGTCGACGCGATCGGCGCCATCCCGCACTTCGAGGACACCCGCGAGGACGGGGTCCGCTCGCTGGAGATCGCCTTCGACGTCGCGCAGCGGCACGGGCTGCTGCTGGACGCGCACTGCGACGAGATCGACGACGAGCAGTCCCGGTTCGTGGAGGTGCTGGCGACGCTGGCCCGGCGCGGCGGCCTGCGGGACCGGGCGACCGCCTCGCACACGACGGCGATGGGCTCCTACAACGGGGCCTACTCGTACAAGCTCCAGCGGATCCTGGCACGCGCCGGGATCAACCTGGTCTGCAACCCGATGGCCAACCTGTGCCTGCAGGGCCGGTTCGACGGCTACCCCAGGCGGCGCGGCGTCACCCAGGTCAAGGAGATGCTGGGCGCCGGGGTGAACGTCGCGTTCGGGCACGACGACGTCATGGACCCGTGGTTCCCGCTCGGCACGGCCTTCCCGCTCCAGGTCGCCCTGACCGGGATCGCCGCGGCCCAGCTCACCGGGCCCGCCGAGATCGACGAGGCGTTCGCGATGGTCACCGAGCGGGCCGCCCGGGTGCTGCGGCTCGGCGACGGGTACGGCCTGGCGGAGGGCCGCCCGGCGAACCTGGTGGTGCTGCCCGCCGAGTCGCCGTACGACGCCGTCCGCCGCCAGACCCGCCCCTCGCACGTCGTCGCGCGCGGCCGGATCGTCGCCGAGACCCCGCCCGCGCCGACCCTGCTGCGCTGGCCCGGCCGCGACCCCGAGGAGGTCGACTTCCGCCGCCCCGGCGACCGCACGACGTGACAGGTGTCATGCCGTCCGCCTGACAGGCGCGTCCCCGACCGGTGACAGCGGCTTCTACCCGGCCGGGACCGCGCCCGCGACCCTGGACACATGCACAACGACCCCCCGATCCACGTCGACGGCCTGCGCCGCCGCTACGGCGACTTCGAGGCCGTCGCGGGCATCTCGTTCGAGGTCGGGGAGGGCGAGCTGTACGCCCTCCTCGGCACCAACGGCGCCGGCAAGACCACCACGCTGGAGACCCTCGAAGGCTTCACCCCGGCGCACGCCGGAACGGTCCGGGTGCTGGGACGCGACCCGCACCGCGACCGCCGCGCCGTCCGGCCGCACCTGGGCATCATGCTCCAGGAGGCCGGGTTCTTCGCCGACCTCACCGTCGCCGAGACCGTCGACCACTGGCGCGGCTTCACCCCCGGAGCACGGCCCCGCGACGAGGCCCTCGACCTCGCCGGCCTGCGCGCCAAGGCCAAGGTGCGCACGCGGCAGCTGTCGGGCGGCCAGAAACGCCGCCTCGACCTGGCCCTGGCCCTCCTCGGCCGCCCCCGCGTGCTCTTCCTGGACGAGCCGACCACCGGCATGGACCCCGAGGCCCGCCGCGCCACCTGGCGGACCGTGCGGGACGTGGTCGCCGGCGGCACCACCGTCGTCCTCACCACCCACTACCTGGAGGAGGCCGAGCACCTCGCCGACCGGCTGGCGATCATGCACCGCGGCCGGATCGAGGTCACCGGCACCGTCGCCGAGGTCGTCGCGGGCCACGGCGACCGGATCAGCTTCGCGGTGCCCGACCGGCTCCAGGTCGCCGACCTGCCCGTGCTGGGCGGCGCGGCCGCCGCGATCTCCGTCGACTCCGGGCGGACCGTCGCCGCCTACGGCATCGGGCCCGGCGGCCTCCAGCCCGCCCTGCACGAGCTGCTGCGCTGGGCGGACGGCCACGCCCTCGTCCTGGAGGGCCTCCAGGCCCGCAGCGCCTCGCTCGAAGACGTGTTCCTGCGCACCGCCGAAGGGAAGGCCGCGTGATGAACCTGCTCACCGGAATGCCCCGGGACGCCGCCACGCTCCGGAGCGCCGGCCCGGTCCGTCCCGGAAACCTGCTGCGGATCGCCCGGCTCGACGCCACCCTCCTGTGGCGCAACCGGACCGCGCTGTTCACCGTCATCGGCATGCCGCTGCTGTTCGCGGGCCTGCTGCTGCCCGCGCGCGGCCAGGACATCGGCGGGATCGACGGCGCCGTCTTCCAGGGCACCGGCCATCTCGGCTTCTTCCTGATCCTCGTGGTGTTCATGCACCTGACGAGCGTCTTCACCGCCCGGCGCGAGGACCTCACCCTCAAGCGGCTGCGCGGCACCGCGCTGAGCGACGTGGAGATCCTCGGCGGCAGCGTCCTCACCGCCGCCGGGATGTACCTCGTCCAGGCCGTCCTGCTGCTGGCGCTCCTGGTCACCGCGCTGGACGGCGCGTTCCCGGCCGACCCGCTGCTGCTCCTGGCCGGGCTGGCGGCCGGGGCGGTGATCTTCGCGCTGCTGGCGTTCGCGGTCTCCGGGCTCACCCCGACCGCCGAACTCGCCCAGCTGACCGTCCTGCCGGTCCTGTTCGGCTGCATGGCCGGCGCCGGGGTGATGGTGCCGCTGGACGACGCTCCCGAGGCGGTGCTGGAGGCGTGCCGGCTGCTGCCGCTGACCCCGGTCGTCGAGATCGTCCGCACCGCCTACTTCGGCCAGGACTTCACCGTGTACGGCGCCGCCCACCCCGACCTGGGCTTCGCCGAGGCCTGGCGGGCCTGCCTGCGGCCGTTCGCGATCCTGCTGGCCTGGGCGGCGATCGGCCGGATGCTGGCGGCCCGCTGGTTCCGCTGGGAACCCCGGCACTCCTGAGCCGGTACCGTACGACGGAAGGGGGGCCGGATGGGAGCGGCGACGACCGCCGAACTGGAAGAGCGCGCGGCCGGACGGCTGGAGAGCTACCGCCGCATCATCTACCGCACGTTCCTGCTCACCGTGGTCGGCGTGCTCATCCCCGCGGGGATGGCGCTGAGCCAGTCCTACGACGACATCGGCCTCCCGCTCACGGTCGCCGCCGCGGGCGGGACGGCGGTGTTCATCTGGCACTACGCCAGGGTGGTCAGGCTGGGCCTGGCCGGGCGGCTGCCGAACCGCGACCTCGTCGCCGGCGGTGCGGTGACGTTCCTGCTCAGCCTGATGATGATCACCCATCCGATGTGGTGCCTGGTGCCGGTCTTCTGGGTGTCGACCGTCACGCTGTGGGTGCGCGGCCGCTCCCGCAAGATCGCGTTCTGCCTGGGCAGCGCGGCGGTCGCGGCGCTCATCGCCTCGCTGTACGGGGAGTGGCACTGGTACCGGCCGTTCTTCCTGTTCGCCCTCTTCGCCGCCCTGTTCTGGGGCACGTTCTACGTCAACCGCTACTACCAGCGGATGTGGGATCTCCACCAGGAGGCCGACGCCGCCCGGGAGGCCCAGGCCCGGCTGGCGGTCACCGAGGAGCGGCTGCGCTTCTCCCGCGACCTGCACGACCTCCTCGGGCACAGCCTGTCGCTGATCGCGGTGAAGAGCGAGCTGGCCATGCGGATGGCCGAGGCCGACCCCGCCCGCGCCCGCGACGAGATGGCCGACGTGCGGCACGCGGCCCGCGAGGCGCTGCGGGAGGTCCGCGCCGCCGTCCGCGGCTACCGCGCCGTCGAGCTGGACGCCGAACTGGCCGGGGTGCGGGCGGTGCTGGAGGCCGCGGGCGTGCGCTGCGAGATCGGCGACCCGCCCGCCGACCTGCCGCCGGAGGTCCGCTCCGTCCTGGCGTGGGTGATCCGCGAGGGCGCCACCAACGTGATCAAGCACAGCGAGGCGGGGCGCTGCGCCGTCACGATCGCGCCGTATGGTGACTCCGTGGTGCTGGAGATGAGCAACGACGGCGCCCGCCCGTCCCGCCGCGCGCCCGGCTCGGGCCTGGCCGGGCTGGCCGAGCGGGTCGAGGTGCTGGGCGGCACCCTGACCGCCGGGCACCGCGACCGCGACGGGTTCCTGCTCCGCGCGGTCGTCCCGATCGGGGAGCCATGATCCGCGTCCTGCTCGCCGACGACGAGCACCTCATCCGCGGCGCCGTGGCCGCCCTGCTCGGCCTGGAGCCCGACCTGGAGGTGGTCGCCGAGGTGGGCCGCGGCGACGAGGTGGCGCCCGCGGTCGCCGAGCACGCGCCGGACGTGGCCGTCCTGGACATCGACATGCCCGGCGCGGACGGCCTGACGGTCGCCGAGCGGCTGAGCGAGTCCGGTGCCCGCTGCGCGGTCTGCATCCTCACCAGCTTCGGCCGCCCCGGCTACCTGCGCCGCGCCATGGCCGCCGGCGTCCGCGGCTTCGTCGCCAAGGACGCCCCCACCGAGGAGCTGGCCGCCGCCATCCGCAAGGTCCACGCGGGCGGCCGCTACCTGGACGCCGAACTGGCCGCCAGCGCCATGGCCGCGGGCGACAACCCGCTGACCGCCCGCGAGCGCGAGATCCTCCGCCTCATCGGAGCCGGTACCGAGACCGCCCGGATCGCCGCCCTCCTCCACCTGTCGGAGGGCACCGTCCGCAATTACCTGTCCTCCGCCATGGCCAAGCTGGGCGAGCCGAACCGGGTCGCCGCCGTCCACACCGCCCGGGAAATGGGCTGGGTCTGACCCCGTACTCCTTCGGACATTGACGGACGAAGCCACGCCCGTCATTATGAACCCATGTTCATGAACCGATGTTCATATAGGAGCCGGGCATGACCGAGATCGTCAACGTGGACCAGTCCGCCGCCTGGAACGGGTACGAGGGCGAGCACTGGGCCGCCCGCCACGACCGCTACGACACCCTCAACGGCGCCTTCAACGACCGGCTGCTGGAGGCGGCCGCGATCGGCGACCGCGACCGCGTGCTCGACATCGGCTGCGGCAACGGCCAGGTCACCAGGCTCGCCGCCCGCCGTGGCCGCCGGGCGACCGGCGTCGACCTGTCCGCCCCGATGCTCGCCCGAGCACGCGCGTGCGCCGAGCAGGAAGACGTACCGAACGTGACCTTCCACCAGGGCGACGCCCAGGTCCACCCCTTCCCCGACGGCGCCTACGACGTGGCGATCAGCCGCTTCGGCATCATGTTCTTCGCCGACCCGGTCGCGGCCTTCACCAACGTCCACCGCGCCCTGACCGGCAACGGCAGACTCGCCTTCCTGTGTATGGACGACCTCACAGACACCGCCCTGGGCGCCGTCCTGAACGCCCTCAAGCCATTCCTCCCACACCCCGGCCCCGTCACCGGCCCGCCGCGCACCGGCCCCACATCCCTGGCCGACCCGGCCCACGTCGACGCGCTGCTGACCAGAGCCGGTTTCCGCAACATCACCGCGACCCACGTAGAGGCCCCGCAACTCTGGGGCCGCGACCCCGCCGACGCCGCCGAGTTCCTCAGCGGCTGGGGCCCGGTCCGCCATCACCTGCCTCCGGAGGCGACCGAACCCGCCCGAACAGCCCTGACCCAGGCATTCACCCCCTTCGCAGGCCCGACCGGCGTCCAGGTTCCCGGCACCGCCTGGCTGGTAACGGCCGCGGCCTGACGGACGGCGGTCCGTGTGCTCTCATGGCGAGATGGACCTGGAGCACCTGGACGGTACGGCGGTGCAAGAGCGGTTCGCCGAGATCGAAGGCGTGTACGCCGAGGCGTTCCCCCGATACGACCTCGACGACTACCGGACCCGGATGGGTCACCAGATCCCCGCCCGCGGCTTCGAGGCCGTGACGGCCCGGGACGCGGGCGCCCTCGCCGGGTTCGTCTACGGCCTGCCGTTGACCCGCTCCGCCTGGTGGGACGGCCTGGAGCCGCCCCCACCGGACGGCTTCACCACCGAGACGGGGGAGCGGACGTTCGCCGTGATCGACCTGGCCGTACGCAGCGCGTACCGCGGCCGGGGCCTGGGCCGTCGGCTCATGGACGAGTTGCTGACAGGGCGAACCGAAGAACGCGCGACGCTGGCGACCGGGATGGACGAGCACGAGAACCAGCAGATGTACCAGCGGTGGGGCTGGAGGAAGGTCGGCCGCGTGCCCGGCCAAGAGGGCGAGACCGAGCCGTGGTTCGACCTCTACGCCATCGACCTGCGCGGACCGGAAGCCAGCAGCTCGCCGTAGGCGGCGACGCCGGGCTGCTTGCGGCCAGCCTCCGGGACGGCCTCCATCACCTGCTTGGCCAGGCTGGTCACCATGGTGCTCCGCTGGTCGGCGGGCTGGGCCTCGTACACGGCGTGCGCGTGCCTGACGCCCTCGGTGACGTCCCCGGCGCGCACGAGTCCGGCCGCATGCAGCAGGCGGAGCTGGGCGGGGCGCCGAGGAGGCTCGTCGTCGGGTAGCGCGTGCAGGGCGCGCTCCACCGCCTCTTCCAGCTCGCCCAGGCTGCCGCCGACGTAGGCATGCGCCCATACCTCGGTGTAGCGGACGCGGTCCTCGCCATACGCGAAGACCGACGGGCTGTTGCGGGTCACCGAGGCGGGGAGCTGCTGAAGGTACTCCTCAGCGGTGCGCAGCGCGGTTGCCGCCGCCGCGCCGTCACCCTGGAGGGCGAGCAGTTGAGTGCGGGCCGTGTGGAGCTGGGCGGTTCCGCGACCGGGTGCGCGGGGCGCGCGGGCGAGGGTCGCGTCCGCCCTGCGCAGCATGACGGCGGCCGGACGCTCCTCGTACATGCCTTGTATCAGGCGCTCGGCGGTGACCATGACCCTCAGGTCGGCGTCGCCCGAGGTGGTGGCGGCGTGCTCGGCGGTGGTCCACCAGTCACGCGCCAGGCGTGGCTGGCCGGCACTGCCGAGCGTCTTGGCCATGAGCATGGAGAGGTTGCTGTTCACCCGGCACCACGCGGGGTACTGCCGCCCGCCCACATGGCGGGAGGCCACCCGCTGGACCGTCACCAGATCGGCGGCCAGTTCCGGGATGGTCCGGTGAGGCGGGAGCTGCAGGATGCTGTAGCCGTACTCGGCGACCGTCTCTTCCCAGTCGTCCAGGTGGCTGCCCTCGTCGCGTCCGATGGCGCGGTCGACGCCGTCGCGGATGTGCTGGAGCGCCTCGACGGCCGGGGAGGACGCGGCGCCGAGGGTGATCAGAGACTGCAAAAGCCGACGTCGTTGCATTTCGTCGTCCTCCTCGCGGTCGGGAAAACGGGTCTTCTCGGAACCCGCGCCAGTGGCTTGACCAGTATTGTCCGATGTTGTTGTGAAAAGGGCAACGAGTTCGCCGTTGGCGTCCAGAAGATCGTCCAGGCGTGAGGCGAGCTGCTCGGACGGTCTCTTGATGCCGTGGCTGATCTTCGACAGGTGTCCCGCGTCGCACGGAACCCGCCTGGCCAGTTCCCGAACTCCGATCTCGCGCTCGGCGATCAGCCTGCGCAGGGTTTCCCCGAAGGACATTGCTACCCACCATTTCGCCTGAATGGGGCGGTGTCCGCATTTCTTGCCGGAGGGACAGCGGACAACGCGGGGCTGACAACGCTCAACGTCTTCCAAGGTAACCCGGAGACCGCTTGCATAGCCGGTGAAAAGGAAAGCGGCCCCGGCCTGGTGGGCGAACACCAGGGGACCCGGGGCCTCGGCCGGAAAGTGGTCCGACCTATGACCGATGCTACGACGAATCCCGATCCGCTTGAGGCCCTGGCCGGATACTTGCTCGGCCAGGGCCTCAAAGTCGAACGCACCAAGCGCGGCCTCAAGGTGATCAATCGGGATATCACCGGATGTTGCTCGGCCAACGCGGCCGACACGATCACCTGCGGTCCGCGCCGCAAAGACGGCGGACGGCTCTGGTTCTGGACGTCGTGGGGCGAACCGATCGCCGAGGCGAACCACATCGTGGACGCCGCCCTGATCATTCGCAGCAACCTCGCCCGGCGCGCGCTGGAGGGCGGGCGGTGAACACCATGGTTCCGCCGCCTGCGGAGGTCTCCCGCATCACCGCCGAGTTCGGCCGCCGCTTCCCGGGCGTTCTGGCCTGGTGGGGGCGTTCCACAGGCCAATGGTGGGCGATGACCCGCGACGCCTTCGGCCACCACCGCCTGGTGGAGGCGCCCGACCCGGCCGAACTGGCCCGCCGCGTGCGGGCCGTCGGCGCATCCGCTGGGACGAACCCGATGAGCTGTTCATCCACGAAGGAGAGGTAGGAACATGGGGAAGCACGGTACGGGCGGAGACGAGCGGGACAGCAGCAGGGACAAGGACAAGCAGGGCACCTTCGTCGATCCCACCAAGGGCGGCAAGGGCAAGGGCGGCAAGGGCGGTAAGGGCAAGTGACCGAATACACGGCCCTGAACCGGCGGCTGGTCGACGAGCTTTCGGCCGCCGGTGTGCTGCCGGACCGCTGGCGCGGAGCGTTCCTGGCCGCTCCCCGCCACCTGTTCGTGCCCGGTGTCGTCTGGGACGACGCCGACGGCGGCGTGTTGACCGCACGCCGCCGCGACGAGGATCCGGCGGCGTGGCTGGCGGCCGTCTACGCCGATGAGGCGATCGTCACGCAGGTCGACGACGGCGCCACGCCCGACACCGGGGCAGGCCGGAGGATCACCAGTTCGATCTCCAAGCCCTCGATCGTGGCCATGATGCTCGACCGCCTTCAGGTGGAGGCCGGGATGAGTGTCCTGGAGATCGGGACGGGCACCGGCTGGAACGCCGCGCTGCTTGCCGCCCGTCTCGGCGAACAGAACGTCACCACGATCGAGGTCGACGCCGAGCTTGCCGAGCGGGCCCGCAAGGCGCTGGCGGAGGCGGGGGTGTCGCCCGCAGTGGTCACCGGCGACGGCGCGGACGGCCACGCTCCGGGCGCGCCCTACGACCGGGTCATCGCTACCGCGGCCGTGCAGGAGGTCCCCTACTCGTGGGTGGCTCAGACCCGACTTGGCGGTGTCATCCTCACCCCGTGGGGAACCGCCTTTGACAACGGCGCGCTGGTCCGGCTGGTGGTTGACGAGCACGGTGTGGCGCACGGCCGGTTCGTCGACAATACGGTCGCGTTCATGTGGCTGCGCGCCCAGCGCGCCCCGCGCCCCGCGCCGCCGGCCGACCTGGCGGGCGCGGCCGAGTCGACCACGACCTTGCATCCGGACGCGGTCGCCTGGGACGACCTCAACGCCTCGTTCGCGGTCGGGGCGGGGTTGCCCGATGTCAGCAGGCGTTTCGTGGACGCCGACGACGGCGGCGACGATTTCACCTTCTGGGCGTTCGCCGGTGCGTCTTGGGCGTGTGTCGACGTCACCGACGGCGCGTCCACGCACCGGGTACGCCAGCACGGGCCGCGCTCCCTGTGGACGGAGATCGAAGCCGCCTACCGGTGGTGGGAGGAAAAGGGACGCCCGGTCACCGGGCGCTTCGGCCTCGCGGTCACCCGTGACCGCCAGTACGTCTACCTCGACTCGCCCGACGACCCCGTCCCGTCCGGCTGATCCTCGGCACGTACGGCGGCGCCGCGCGGCGCCGCCGTACGGTTGACGGTTCGTCGGGTCCGGCCGGGTGCTACTCGCTCCTCCACTGCTGGGCGGGGGCCACGCCCGGCAGCGGCTTGCCGATGAGGGCGAGGGGGGTGAAGAAGCCGACCTGGCCGATCGCCATGGTGAGTGTGGCCAGCGCCTTGTCGTCGTAGTGCCGGGATGCCCGGGCGTACAGGTCGTCGGGGACGCGCTCGCCGTGCGGGTCGGGGGTGAGGACGGCCTCCACCAGCGCCAGCGCGGCCCGCTCGGCGTCGGTGAAGTACGGCGCGTCCTTCCAGGACGCCACGGCGGTGATGCGCTCCTCGGTCTCTCCCGCCTTGCGGAGGTTGCCGGTGTGCAGGACGGTCAGGTAGGTGCTGCCGACGATCTGGCCCGCGCGCAGCTGCACCAGGCTGATGGTGGCCTGCGGGATCGAGCCGTTCCCGACGGCCTTGAACAGCGCCTGGCCGATCTCGCCCAGTTCGGGGACGAGCACGGCGGGGTTGGGGAGCCGGGACTCGGACTTCTCGATGGTGGCGGTCATGACGGGTTTCCTTTCGATCTTCAGCGACGCGTCGCTTGTCCGACGGACGGCAAGGTCCGGATGTGACCGGTGATCGGCACCGGTTCGCGGTCGGGTCACCGCTGAGAGACGGCCGCCTTCTCGGGCGTGGTCGACGGCCGGTCGCGCCGGCCGGGGCGTGGCCGCATGAGCAGGACGGCGGTGAGGACGGCGGCCAGGTAGAACGCGGCCGCGCCGAGCAGGCCGGCCGTGTAGCCGTGGGTGAGCGCCTCAGGGAGTGCTGTTCCGGCGGGCCGGCTCTCGGTGGCGCTGACGGCGACGCCGGCCAGGGCGGCCAGGCCCAGTGCGCCGCCGATCTGCTGGCTGGTGTTGATGAGCCCGGAGGCGATGCCCGACGCCCCGGGGGCGACGTCCTGCACGCCGCCGATCGTGGCCGCCACGAACCCGATGCCCAGGCCGATGCCCGCGACCAGCTGGGCGGGTAGCAGGACGGCCAGGGCGTTCTGGTCCGGGGTGAGCATGCTGAACCAGACCATCGCGGCGGCGGCCACCGCCATGCCGCCGGCCAGGACGGTGCGGGGGGAGGCGCGGGCCTGCAGCCGGGGGCCGACGGCGCCGGAGCCGATGCCGATGCCGATCGCGAACGGCAGATAGGCCAGCCCGGTGAGCATGGGCGAATAGTCCTTGATCGTCTGCATGTAGAGGGTGAGGAAGTAGAAGGTCGCCAGCTGGCCCGCGCCCATCAGCAGCATGACGAGGTTGGCGCCGAGCCGGCCGCGGTCGGCCAGCACGCCGGACGGGAGCATCGGGGCGCGGACGCGGCGCTGGATGACGGCGAACGCCAGGCCCAGCACCAGTGCGATCGCGCCGAAGGCCAGGGTCCGCCCGTCGGCCAGGCCGTCGGATCCGGCCCGGTTGATCGCGTAGACCATGGAGCCGAGGGCGAGGGTGACGGTGATCGCGCCGGGCAGGTCGATTCCGCCGCGTTCACGGGTGCCGGGGACCACGGCGAGCGTGCCCGCCAGCACCGCCAGCGCGATGGGGACGTTGATGAACATGATCCATCGCCAGCCCAGGTACTCGGTCAGCGCGCCGCCCAGCAGCAGGCCGACCACCGAGCCCAGGCCGCCCATCGCCCCGTACACGCCCAGCGCCTTGTTGCGCCGGGGGCCGGCGGGGAAGGTGTCCGCGAGCAGGGACAGCGCGGCCGGGGCGATGACGGCGCCGCCCACCCCCTGCAGCACGCGCGCGGCGATCAGCGTCCCGCCGTTCTGGGCGACACCGCCCAGCAGGGAGGCGAGCAGGAACACCACCAGCCCGGCCCGGAACAGGCGGCGGCGGCCGAACAGGTCACCGGCGCGGCCGCCGGCCAGCAGCATCCCGCCGAACGCCAGCGCATAGGACGTCAGGACCCAGTCGAGGTCGGCCTGCGCGATGCCCAGGCCGGAGCCGATGACGGGCAGCCCGACGGTGACGATGGTGCCGTCCATCACGATCAGCATCTGCGCGGCCGCGATCACCAGCAGCGCGAGGCCGGTCCTCTCGGCCTCGGGGCGGGTTCGGGTTTGCGAAGTCATCAGGGGTTTCCTCAGGAGAGGGTGGCGGCGCGGTGGGCGGCGGCGGCCAGCCGGTCGTGTTCGGGGTAGGACCAGTCGAAGGAGAAGCGGCGGCGGGTGTAGCCGAAGGCGATGCCGCTGCGGGGGTCGGCGAAGGCTTCCGAGCCCGCCGAGCCCCCGTGGCCGAACGCCCGGGCGCTCAGGAACGGGTAGCGCAGCCCCTTGGCCTGGAATCCCAGCGCGTACTGGCCCTGCGGGCCGACGACCAGGTCGCCGCCGGTGGAGTGGAGCATGGCGAACTCGTCGCGGGTGTCGGGCTTGAGCAGCGGGGCGCGGCCGTCCAGCCCGGAGACCGCCGCCGCGTACATGGCGGCCAGCCCCCGCGCGCTGCCCACGCCGCCCGCGGAGGCCTGGCCGAGCGCCCGCACCCGCCGGGTGTTGATGAAGGCGACCTGGTCCAGGGGAGGGGTGGAGTCGAGGCCGTAGCCGATCCCGGTGATGCTGTGCGGGCCCGGGACGTTCGCCCAGAACGCGGCGAGCGCCTCCGGGCTCGCCAGGCCCGGCAGCACCTCCCGGTACCGGTCCTCCAGCGACTCCGGCAGCCCGAGGTGGACCTCCAGCCCGTGAGGTGCGCGGACCCGCTCCTCGAAGATCTCTTGGAGGGAGCGGCCGGCGACCCGGCGGATCACCTCGCCGACGATCGCGAACGATACGAACCCGCCGTAGCCGTAGGCCGTGCCCGGCCGCCAGTACGGACGCTGCCCGGCCAGCCGTTCCGCGATCATCCGGTCATCGGCGAGCTCGGCCGCCGTCAGCCCGCCGTCGACACCGATCACACCGGACCGGTGCGACAGCACGTCCCGCAACGTGATCCCGGCCTTGCCGGCGGCGGCGAACTCCGGCCAGCGCACGGCCACGGGCTCATCCGGGTCGAGGGTGCCGTCCTGCACCAGAAGCGCCGCCACGAGGGTCGCAGCGCCCTTGGTCGAGGAGTAGACACCGGTCAGGGTGTCGCCGGTGACTCCGTCCCCGGCCCACAGATCGACCACCTTGCGGCCGCCCACGTACGCCGCCAGTTGCGCTCCGGACTCGCCGTCCTCGGCCGCCACCGCGGCGGCGAACTCCTCGCGCACCGCCTCGAAACCGTCCGCCACCGTCCCGTGGATCTCGAACCCGCTCATCGTTTCCTGCTCCGTTCGTCGTTGATCGCAGCCATGACGAACGGGTCGCGGTGAAGGTGACCGGATGCGTGCGTCACATCGGCGGCGTGGGGTTCGTCAGTGTCGCGAGTGCCGGCGCCGGCGGGCGATGATGAGAGGCGATCATGGACGGGCACGACTTCCTGGCCGAACGATTCGAAGAGCACCGCACGCATCTCAAGGCGGTGGCCTACCGGATGCTCGGCTCCCTGACCGAGGCCGACGACGCCGTCCAGGAGGCGTGGCTGCGGCTCGCCCGCTCCGAGGCCGGCGAGATCGGCAACCTCGGCGGCTGGCTGACCACCGTCGTCGGCCGGGTCTGCCTGGACATGCTGCGCTCCCGCACGCGACGGGGCGAGACCTCGCTGGAGGCCCGCCTGCCGGACCCGATCGTGAGCGAACCGGCCGCCGGCCCCGAGCACGAGGCGTTGATCGCCGACTCGGTGGGGCTGGCGCTGCTGGTGGTGCTGGAAGCGCTGACCCCGCCCGAACGGCTGGCCTTCGTCCTGCACGACATGTTCGGCATGCCGTTCGAGGAGATCGGCCCCATCATCGACCGCAGCCCGGTCGCGGCCCGCAAACTGGCCAGCCGCGCCCGCCGGCGCGTCCAGGGCACCGCGCCCGAACCCGATCCCGACCCGGTCGCCCAGCGCCGTGTCGTCGACGCCTTCCTCACCGCCGCGCGCGGCGGCGACCTCGACGCTCTGGTGGCCGTCCTCGACCCCGATGTCGTGCTGCGCGCCGACGGCGGCAAGGCCCTGCCCGGCGGCATGCGGGTTCTGCGCGGCCGCGAGGCGGTGGCCGGCCAGGCCGGCACCTTCCAGCGCATGGCGACCCTGGCGACCAGCCGTCCCGTGCTGGTCAACGGAGCGGCCGGGTTCGTCAACAGCGTCGACGGCGAACTGTTCTCGGTCATGAGCTTCACCGTCACCGACGACAAGATCACCGCGATCGAGATCCTTTCCGACCCCGACCGCCTCGCCCGCCTGGGCCTGGCCGGCCTGGAGAAATGACCACGCTCCCTGTAAACCGAGCGAGAACCAGGTGTCCTGTCGTGGCGGGTGGCCACCCCTCGCGGTAGCCGGGTGATCGACGTAGATCCCGGCGAGTTCGGTGCTCACCTTGACCCAACGGTCGTCGATCAGGCCGATGGCTTCCCGAGCCGTCCATCCCGCTCGCGAGAGGATCCAAGGATGGACTTCGCAGAGCGCAACGAGAAGGCCGTCCAGGAACTGGTTCGCATCGAGCGGAGCGTCCAGCGTGCGGCCGACGACGTCGGCGTCGCCATCGAGGGCAGCCGCATCCCCGACCTGATCCTCTCCCTCTACCGGGAGGGTGAACTGATCATGGTCATCAACGTCCAGCCGGCCGAAGGGCGGCTGTTCGTCACTGGAAGGCGCCTGGACGACAACTTCTCTCTGGACGGCGACCGCTGGGTTTCCAGGATCGACGGCGCCGAGATCTACGCCGTCCTTTCGGATCTGCTCAGCCGGCTCACCGGCACGACCTTGACCTTGGCGCCCTGACCGGGTCGCCACCCGGAGGAAGTGAGGGCTGGGAGCGCGAAAGGTTGGTTTCCCCACGTCGCCGCGGTCGCCGATCAGGGAGGCCCTCGGCATGACCCGCCAATCCGCTTGGGAGCGGTTCTCCGGGGAGGAGTGACGACGAGCGCCGGTGCCGGCGGACGAACGGGCGTCTGGCGGGTTCTCAGGGCCGGTCCAGCAGTCCCGTAGGTCGGGGGGCGCTGCGCGCTTCAACCGCGCCACGGAGAACACCGCCCTCTAGTGGTCCAGGTAGGCGGCGACTTGATCAGCCGCGCTCTTGTGCAGGTGCCGGATGAGGATTTCCTGGTCGTTGAGGGGGAAGTGCGTGACCGCCCGGGATTCGAGCATGGTCTGGGTGGCCTCGAGGGTGTTGCAGTCCTGGAGACCGAACTCCTTGAAGGTGACCGCGGCCAGTTCCTGGCGCAGGCGGTCGGCGGCGGTCTTGGGCGGGACGAAGTACAGGGTGCCTTCGAAGATGTGCTTGTTGTAGGCGGTGGGCCAGTAGTGGTAGGTGAGGTACCAGCCCGGCGCCCACACCACGATCATGAAGTTGGGGAAGAAGACGTAGGAGTCCAGGCCCCAGGCGGGGTGGCCGGAGGGGTTGACGCCCGGCGGGAGCGGGTCCAGGCCGGCGATGTCGGGGCGGTCCCAGGGGCCGAAGTTGCCGCTGCGCAGCACACGCTCGATCGGCTTCACGATGTTCAGGTCCTTGGGCGGCGCCATCCCGCCCCACGCCGACTGCATCGAGTGCGGCCCGTCGATGTCGTAGTGCAGCGACTCGTAGCCGTACCCCATGAGCTTGCGCGACTCCTCGCCCACGTACTGCTTCGCGTGCAGCACGGGCGCGTGGTAGAACTCGGCGAAGGCGTCGATGTAGAGCTTCCAGTTGCTCCCGACCTCGGACCGGTACCGGTAGACCTCGGTCATCTCACCGAACGGATAGCCTTCCAGGCCCTGGGCGAGGCGCCCGAGATAGTCGCGCAGCGGCGTGGCGTCGTCGTCGAGGTTGACGAAGATGAACCCTTCCCACACCTCGCAGCGCACCGGCACGAGCCCGTACTCCGACGTGTCGAGATCGAAGAACTCCTTCTCCTGCTGCACGAACGTGCAGGCGCCGTCGAGGCCGTAGCGCCAGCCGTGGTACTTGCAGGTGAACTGGCGGGCGGTGCCGCGTGTCTCCTCCTGCGGGTAGTCGTTCCACACCAGCTTGTTGCCGCGGTGCCGGCAGACGTTGTGGAACGCGCGCACCTCCCCCTGGGCGCCGCGCACGATGATCAGGGACGTGCGGGCCGCGTGGATCTCCTTGGTGAAGTGACTCCCCTTCCTGGGGACCTGCTCCACGCGGCCGACGTTCAGCCAGGTCCGTTCGAAGATCGCCTTGCGCTCCAGGTCGTAGTGCTCGGGCGAGATCGAGTCCTCGAACGAGACGGGCCCGGTGCCCAGCTCCGGGTAGTGCTCCGTCCAACTGCCCTCGGCGGGCTTGGGGAAGTGCGCCATCAGTCTGCCTCCGAGCGGCTCGGGCCGTGGGTGCGATGCCACGAAATCATACGGTTCCGTCTGGTTATAGGGAAGGGAGGCGGCTAACCGGACGAAACCGTCTTGATAGGAACCAGACGGTCTCGTAGGGTTTCGGGGTGACTTCCACTGCAAGCGGCGAAGGCCCGCGTACCGGGCGGCCCACCTCGATGGAGGCCGCCCGGCTGACCGACCGGCTGCGGCGGGCCGCCGTGGACACGTTCCTGGAGCACGGCTACGACGGCACCACCATGGAGGCGGTGGCGCAGGCCGCGGGCATCACCAAGAGCACCCTGTACGGCCGCTACGCCGACAAGCGAGCGCTGTTCATCGCCGTCGGCGCGTGGGCCCTGACCCGCCACGAACGCCACGAACGGGTGCTGGAACCGCTGCCCGACGACCTCGCCGCCGCCCTGACCGTGATCGCCCGCGCCATCCTGGCGCGCTCCGTCGACCCGGACCTGGTCCGGCTGAACCGGATGGCGATCGCGGAGGCGCACCGCTTCCCCGAGTTCGCCGCCAGCACGCAGGCCGTCTCCTGGTCCCCGCGGATTCAGATGATCATGGACCTGCTGCGGCGGCACCACGACGCGGGCGCCATCACCATCGGCGACATCGAACTCGCGGCCGAGCAGTTCTTCGCGATGGTCGGCGCCATGCCGGCCTGGCTCGCCGCCCACGGCGTCCACCGCACGCCCGAGGACGAGGAGAGACACCTCCGGCATGCCATCGACCTGTTCCTCAACGGGCTGCTCATCCGCCGACCCCCCGGGCATGCGGCGACGGAACCACCACAGCGCGTCACGGGCGGCGCGGAGGACAGGCCGCCCGCGGCGCCGGGAGAGAGCCGTCACCGTACTCGGACGCCGCCCGAACCGCTGGCGCGCAACCGCGTGGGCCGCAGCGGCCTGTACGTCTCCCGGCTCGGCCTCCGGGCGCGACCGGACTGCGACGAGCGTACGGCGGCCAGGCTGACCCATCGCTACCTCGACGCCGGGGGCACCCTCATCGCCGCGGTCGATGCCGTCTCCGAGGAGACCTGCGGACGGGTCCTGCGGGGCAGGCGTACGGACGTCGTCCTGTCCACGCGGCTCGCGGCATCCGGGGGCGACGGCGCGAACGGCCGCCGCCACATCCGCGCCGCCTGCGAGGCCAGCCTGCGCCGCCTCCAGACCGACCACATCGACCTCTACCAGGTCCACCTCGGCACGCTGGACGCCCCGCTGGAGGAGACCATGGACGCGCTGGACGGCCTCGTCCGCGCCGGAAAGGTGCTCTACCTCGGAGCGTCGGGCACTCCCGCGTACCGGCTCATGAAGGCGCTGTCACTCAGCGACCGGCGCGCCGGAGCACGATTCGTCTCACTGCACGCCCCCTACGGTCCGACCGCGCGCGGTCTGGAACACGAACACCTTCCGCTCCTGGAAGACGAAGGCTTGGGCCTCATCAGCGAGAACGTCTCTGTCACCGGGACATCGAGCCTGAACACCGGCGAACCGGGCGCCATCGCCGCCCTCAGGAAGGGGGCGTCAGACCTGGGCTGCTCGATGGCGCAACTGGCCCTGGCCTGGCAGCGGACCAGATCCGTCGCCTCGACACTCGTCGACGTCCAGGGCCTGCCCGACCTGGAGGACGCCCTGGCGGCGATGAGCATGGAAATCCCGGACGAGCTCGCCGCCCGGCTGGAAAGCATCACCCGGCCGACACGCCGGGAACCGCGGGCATACCCCGACCGCACATGACACTTCCCCGACGCCCGCTCGGCGACGGCGGCGCGGGCGGGATGGTCGATCCACCGGACGGGCCAGGGTGCGCAGCACGCCTCCCGGGCAGCGACGGCGGGGCTCTACCTGGGCTCGTTCGGCTGGTTGCGGCGGGTGACGATGGCGTAGGCGACGAGGAAGCCCGCCAGGCTGATCAGGCTCAGCCATAGCTGGGAGCGGGTGTCCTCCACGATCGCCATGGAGATGAGGACCAGGACGACGCAGACGAAGGTGGCCCAGCTCAGCCAGGGGTGGAGCCACATCTTCAGTTTGAGGCGTTCCGGGGAGTCGCGTTCCAGTCGGTTGCGCATGCGCACCTGGGAGAGGGCGATGATGCCGTACAGGAAGAGCGCGACGGCTCCGGCGGAGTTGATGATGAAGTAGAAGACGCGGTCGGGCGAGACGAAGCTCATGATGACCGCGACGTACCCCAGTGCGGTGCTGAGCAGGATGCCCTTCCAGGGGACGCCGCGGCGGCTGGTGTCGCCGACCCAGGCCGGCGCCCAGCCGTGCTCGCGCATCGCGAAGAGCATGCGGGACGCGATGTACAGGCCGGAGTTGAGGACCGACACGACGGCCGTCAGCACGACGATGTTCATGATGGTCTCGGCCGCCGGGATGCCGAAGCGGTCGAACGCGGCGGCGAACGGGCTGGTGCCGTCGTGCGGGATCTCCTTCCACGGGGTGATCATGACCAGCAGGGTGACCGAGCCGACGAAGAACAGCAGCACCCGCCAGATGACGGTGACGGTGGCGGTCGCGATGGCCTTGGCGGGCTCCTTGGACTCGGACGCGGCGATGGTGACGATCTCCGCGCCGAAGTAGGAGAAGACGACGATCACGACGCCGTGCACGACCGCGAACCCGCCCTCGGCCAGGAACCCGTCCTGGGCGATGTGGGTGACCGAGCCGGTGCTGTCGGGCCACAGCCCGACCACGTAGAGGGTGCCGACCAGGAGGAAGACGGTGATGCAGGCGACCTTCACCGAGGCGAGCCAGTACTCGGCCTCGCCGAACGAGCGGACCGAGGCCAGGTTCGTCGCGGTCAGGGCGATCATGAGGATCAGCGCGAACGTCCACTGCGGGACGCCGGGGATCCATTTCTGCAGGATCTGCGCGCCGACCACGGCCTCGAACGCGACGATGCCGACCCAGTAGTACCAGTAGAGCCAGCCGACGGTGAATCCCGCCCAGCCGCCCAGGGACGCGCGGGCGTATTCCATGAACGAGCCCAGGGTGGGCTGGGCGGCGGCCATCTCGCCCAGCATGCGCATCACGAACACGACGAGCAGGCCGCCGATGACGTACGACAGCACCGCCGCCGGGCCCACCGTGTGGATCACCGCGCCGCTGCCGACGAACAGGCTGGCGCCGATGATCCCGCCGAGCGCGATCATGCGGAGGTGGCGGGGCCGCAGCTCGCGCCGCAGCCGGGTGTCCGGGGGAGCACCGGATTCCTCGCGGGGGGTCATCGCCGGTAGATCACCGCCGGGGCGTGGGTCGATACCGTCTTCATGGATCGGAGACCGATTCGATACACGTGGTGAGTGCGAGGGACGGCCGAGGCCGGGAGAGGATGGCGGCGTGAGCGAACCGCTGGTACCGCGGATGCGGGAGTTCGGCGAGACGATCTTCGCGGAGATGTCGGCGCGGGCCGTGGCGACCGGGTCGATCAACCTGGGCCAGGGGTTCCCCGACACCGACGGGCCTCCGGCGATGCTGGAGGCGGCGGTCGAGGCGATCCGGTCCGGCGGCAACCAGTACCCGCCCGGCCCCGGGCTGCCCGAGCTGCGGGAGGCGGTGGCGGCGCAGCGGCTCGAACGGTACGGCCTGGAATTCGATCCGGCGACCGAGGTGTACGTGACGGTCGGCGCCACCGAGGGCGTCGCGGCGTCGGTGATGGCGCTGGCCGGGCCCGGCGACGAGGTGATCGTCTTCGAGCCGTACTACGACTCCTACGCCGCCACGGTGGCGCTGGCGGGGGCGGTGCGGCGGCCGGTGCTGCTGCGGCCGGTCGAGGGGCGGTTCACCTTCGACCCCGACGAGCTGCGCGCGGCCGTCGGCCCCAGGACGCGGCTGATCCTGGTCAACTCGCCGCACAACCCGGCGGGCACCGTCTTCACCCGGGACGAGCTCCAGGTGATCGCGGACGTGTGCCGCGAGCACGATCTGGTGGCCGTCACCGACGAGGTGTACGAGTACCTCACCTACGACGGCGTCGAGCACGTCCCGCTGGCGACGCTGGACGGCATGCGCGAGCGGACCGTCACGGTGTCGTCGGTCGGGAAGAGCTTCTCGGTCACCGGGTGGAAGACCGGCTGGGTGACGGCCCCGGCCCGGTACGTGCGGGCCGTGCAGACGGTCAAGCAGTTCCTCACCTACGCCACCGGCGGCCCCTGGCAGCGCGCCGCCGCCTACGGCCTGCGCAACGAGCTGCCGTGGGTGGGAGAGCTGCGCAAGTCGCTGGAGGCCAAGCGCGACCGGCTGATCAGCGGTCTGGAGGCGGCGGGGTTCGCCACGTACCGGCCGCAGGGCACCTACTTCGTGCAGGCCGACATCCGCCCGCTCGGATTCACCGACGGGATCGAACTGGCCAAGGCCCTGCCCGAGCGGGCGGGGGTGGTGGCGATCCCGACGCAGGTGTTCTACGACCACCCGGAGGCCGGGGCGCACTTCGTCCGGTTCGCGTTCTGCAAGAAGGACGAGGTCATCGACGAGGCGGTGGAGCGGCTGGCGCGGCTCGCCTGAGGCGTCCTACGGGCCGAACCGCCGGACGGGCAGGCCGCTCAGCGCGGACGCCGCCGCGGCGATCTCCTCGGCGGACCGTTCGAGGGCCACGTCCGCGAACGCCAGCGGGCCGCCGTAGGCCTTCATGCAGGTGCGGGCGCGCCGGGCGGCGCGCGGCCGCAGCCGGGCGATCAGCGTCCCGGCGTCGGCGGCGACGAACACCACGACCCGGTTGCGCCCCTTCGCGCCGAGGCCGCCGGCGGGGGCGCGGTACGGCACGACGCGGATCTCGCCCAGCTCGCTCCACGCCACCCGCGCCTCCAGGGCGGGGACCTCGAAGCCGTCCGCCCGCAGGTGCAGCGCGGGCAGGTGCGGCCGCGTCGAGCGCATCGTCAGGACGACGGTGAGCGTGACGAGCACGCCGAAGATCGCCGCGATGCCGAGCCCGACGGCCGGGTTCCACGCCGAGGCGGCCGCCACGGCGAAGGCCGCGATCGCCACGAGCAGGAAGTACTGGCGGCGCAGCACCGCCCGGTCGTACCGCACGGCCATCTCCTGAGCGCCCGGCGTTCCCGCATACGGCGCAGGCTGTTCGGTGACCCACAGGGCCGCGGCGTGCAGGCTCTCCAGCCGGTGCCAGGCCAGCGACCGCCGCCGCAGCCGCAGCATGGCGAGCAGCACGGCGGCGACCGCGGGCACGGCGGCGGCGGGGCCGGCGGGGCTGCCCCACCCGAACGACACCCCGGGCGCCGCGATCTCGGTCACGATCACCACGGCGACCGCCCAGACCACGACCGCGACCAGCACGGGCCAGGCGCGCCGCCAGTACGGGACGCCCAGCATCGCGCGGGCGTAGCCGACGGCGATCACCGCGGTCGTCGGGTCGGGATGGGCCCGGTCGCCGCGCAGCAGGTCGCGGCGCAGGCCGCGGTCCAGCTCGCGCCAGGCGTCCAGGGCGGCGCGCCCGGTGGGGACGGGCGGGGCGGCGGTCGTCGGTTGCACGCCGGGAGTGTAGCGGGCGAAACCATGCGGAGCGTCCGATCTGCCCGGATTTTCGTTCGCCGTGTCAGCGCGACCTGCCGAAACCTTGGCGCGGGTTGGGCGTTTTTCGCCGGTGAGCACGGGCGGCGGCGCGGATACGGTCGGCCCGTGAGCGGGGACGGCAGGGACGGCGGGGACGACCCCGGACTCGGGCGGGTCCTGATCGCGCTGGGCGGCAACGCCATGACGGGACCGGACGGCAGCGCCACCCCGCAGGCGCAGGAGGCCGCCATCGGGCGCGCCATGGAACACGTCGCCGACCTGGTCGCGGCGGGCGCCCGGGTCGCGCTGGCGCACGGCAACGGCCCCCAGGTCGGCAACCTCCTCATCAAGAACCAGCTCGCCGCGCACGTGGTCCCGCCGGTCCCGCTGGACTGGTGCGGCGCGCAGACCCAGGGCACCATCGGCGTGCTGATGGTCGACGCGCTGGAACGTGCGCTGGCCGCCCGCGGCGCGTCCCGTCCGGTGACCGCCGTGGTCACCCGCACGCTGGTGGACGCCGCCGACCGCGGGTTCACCGACCCGGTCAAGCCGGTCGGCCGGTCCTTCCCCAGGGACGAGGCCGAGCGGTTCATGGCGCTGGGCCAGTCGTGGCGGTCGTTCGGCCCGCGCGGCTGGCGCCGGGTGGTCGCCTCGCCCGAGCCGCTGGAGGTCCTGGACGCGGGCGCCGCCGCCGTGCTGCTGGAGGCCGGGCACGTCGTGATCGCCGCCGGGGGCGGGGGAGTGCCCGTCGTCCGCGACGCCGGCGGCGCCCTGCGCGGCGTGGAGGCCGTGGTCGACAAGGACCTGGCCGCGCAGCTGCTGGCCCGCCGCCTGGGCGCGGACGCCCTGGTCATCGCCACCGACGTGGAGCACGTCATGGCCGGGTACGGCACCGCGGCCGAGCGCCCGCTGCGCCGCACGACCGCCGCCGAGCTGCGCACGCTGGCCGCCGCCGGGCACTTCGCGGGGGGCAGCATGGGCCCGAAGGTCGAGGCCGTGCTGCGCTTCCTGGCCGCCGGCGGGCGGCGCGCGGCGATCACCTCGCTGGACCGCATCACCGAGGCCGCGCACGGCAAGGCCGGAACCATCATCGAGGAGTAGCGAACGTGCCCGATCCGATCGAAGTACGCAAGATCCCCATCGAGAGCGTGACCGACGCCTCCGGGCTGGCCCGGCTGATCGACGACGGCGTGATCGAGGCCGACCGGGTGCTGGCGGTGGTCGGCAAGACCGAGGGCAACGGCGGCGTCAACGACTACACCCGGCTGCTGGCCGACCGGGCGTTCCGCGAGGTGCTGGCCGCCCGGGGCACCCGCACCGCCGAGGAGGTCAAGGGGGTGCCGCTGGTGTGGTCGGGCGGCACCGACGGCGTGCTCAGCCCGCACGCCACCGTCTTCGCCACCGTCGATCCGGCCGCCGCGCCGGCCTCCGACGAGCCGCGGCTGTCGGTCGGGGTGGCGATGAGCGAGATCATCCTGCCCGAGGACATCGGCCGTCCCGCCATGGTGGAGACGGTCGCGGCGGGCGTCCGCGAGGCCATGAAGACCGCCGGGATCGACGATCCGGCGGACGTGCACTACGTCCAGACCAAGACCCCGCTGCTCACCCTCGACACCATCAACGACGCCAAGTCGCGGGGGCGCGACGTGGTCACCGAGGACACCCTCAAGTCGATGGACATCTCCAACTCCACCACCGCGCTCGGCATCGCCGTCGCGCTGGGCGAGATCGAGGCGCCCGCGGCGGAGCGGATTCACCGCGACCTGTCGCTGTTCTCCTCGGTGGCGTCCTGCTCCTCCGGCGTGGAGCTGGACCGGGCGCAGATCGTGCTGGTCGGCAACGTGCGCGGCATCGGCGGCCGCTACCGGGCCGGGCACGGGGTGATGCGGGACGCGCTGGACGCCGACGGCATCTGGTCGGCGATCCGCTCCGCCGGGCTGGACCTGCCCGACCGCCCGCACCCCGACGACCTCGGCGGCCGGCTGGTCAACGCTTTCATCAAGTGCGAGGCCGACCCGGGCGGCTCGGTGCGGGGCCGCCGCAACATCATGCTGGACGACTCCGACGTGCACTGGCACCGGCAGATCAAGGCGTGCGTGGGCGGCGTCGCGGCGTCGGTCACGGGCGATCCGGCGGTGTTCGTGTCGGTCGCCGCCGTCCACCAGGGCCCCTCCGGCGGCGGAACGGTCGCCGCCATCGTCGAACCCTGACCTGGGGCGATGCCACGCAGTGTCACGGGATCGTCGCGGGGAGTGCCGATTCTCGTGCGTGCGCGGCGGCGGGAGGTTATAGCCTCGTCCCGTGCCCGGACTGACCATTCCCGAACCTCAGTTCCCCGCGGACGACGGCGCCGCCGACCCGCGGCTGCGCGAGGCGCTCGCCGGATACGCGGCGGGCCGCGTCGGCGCGCACGGCGTGATCAACCGGCTGCACGAGGCGCGGCTGCTGGTCCCGGTCGTGGCCGTCCTCACCGAGGAGGAGGACGTCGCCCCGGGCGAACTGCGCCGGGAGAAGTCCAGTGACATGGCGCTGCCCACCCTGGTCGGGGGGGACGGGCGGCGCGGGGTGCTCGGCTTCACCTCCGCCGAGACGATGAAGGCGTGGCGGCCCGACGCGCGCCCGGTCGCGGTGCACGCCAGGCAGGCCTGCCTGGCCGCGCTCGACGAGGGCGCGCACGCCCTGGTGGTCGACGTGGCGGGCCCGGTGCCGTTCGCGGTGGAGGGGCTGCGGCTGCATCTGCTCGCCGAGGGCCGCACCATCCCGCCGCCGCACGAGGACCCGGAGGTGCTGGCCGCCGTCGAGGCCGCGTTCGGGTCGGAGGAGGCGGTCACCGGCGTGCGGCTGTCGGAGGGCACCGCGGCCGAGCTGGCGATCCGGTTCTCCGTCGAGCCCGGCCACGACGAGCGGGCCGCCGTCCAGCGCGTCTCCGACCGGCTGGCCGAGCTGCTGCGCGGCCGCGTCGTCGGCGGCGTCGAGCTCACCATCGCCCGCCGCTGACGCCCCAGTGGACGCCCCCGCGAACGACTCCCCCGACACCACCGAGAACACCCCCCGCGAGTCGTGGTGGGTGCGGGGTGGTTGGACGGGGGTGGTGCGGCGTCGCGCGCTGCCGATCGCGGTGGTCGCGGTGGTCGTGGCGGGGCTGCTGGTGTGGCGGGTCGAGGTTCGGCCCGACCTGCCGGCCTTTCTCGTCCTCGGGGCCGTCGGCACGGTGCTGGGCGCCGTCGACATCGCCTCGAAGAGGCTGCCCGACCCGCTGACGCTGCCCATGTACGGGGCCGGGGCGGCCCTGCTGGCCGTCGCCGCTCCGGCCACGGAGGACGGCGGGGCCCGGCTGCTGTACGCCCTGTTCGGCCTGGCCGGGTTGTGGCTGCTGCTGGCCGTCCAGTGGGTCGTCGTGCCCGACAAGATCGGCCTCGGTGACGTCAAGCTGGCGGGGGTGCTCGGGCTGTACCTGGGCTGGGTCGGGTACGGCGCCTGGGTGCTCGGGGTGCTCGCCATGTACGTGCCGTCCGGGGTGTTCGCCGTGACGCTGCTGGCGCTGCGGCGGGCCGGGCGCAAGTCGGAGCTGCCGTTCGGGCCGTTCATGCTGGCCGGGGCCCTGATCGGCATCCTCGTCCACGCCGGGTAGAAAATCGCTGGCCCGCCCGCGGCCCGGTTCGGCAGGCTGGGGCGGTGACCGCGACCGACACCTTGAGCAATGCGCAGATCCAGGCCTTCGTCGAGGACGGGTTCGTCCGGCTGGAGGAGGCGTTCCCCCGGGAGCTGGCCGAGCAGGGCCGGGCGATCCTCTGGCGCGACACCGGGTGCGACCCCGAGGACCCGGCGACCTGGACGCAGCCGGTGGTCCGGCTGGGCCACTACGCGCAGGAGCCGTTCCGGGCCGCCGCCGACACGCCGCGCCTGCGGGCCGCCTTCGACGCCCTGGTCGGCGAGGGCCGGTGGCAGCCGCAGGGCAGCCTCGGCACGTTCCCGGTGCGGTTCCCGAGCCCCGACGACCCCGGCGACGGCGGCTGGCACGTGGAGGCGAGCTTCTCCGGCGAGAACGCCGCGGACTTCATGAGCTGGCGGACGAACCTGCGGTCGCGCGGGCGGGCGCTGCTGATGCTGTTCCTGTTCTCGGACGTGGGCGAGGACGACGCCCCCACCAGGATCCGGGCCGGCTCCCATCTGGACGTCCCGCCGATCCTCGAACCGGCGGGCGAGGAGGGCCTGGACTTCAGGACGCTGGCCGAGGCGGCCGCCGCCGCCAGCGAGGACCGGCCCGTCGCGTACGCGACCGGCCGCGCCGGCGACGTCTACCTGTGCCATCCGTTCCTGGTGCACGCGGCGCAGCCGCACCGCGGCACCCGGCCGCGGTTCATGGCGCAGCCGCCGCTCCTGCCGCCGGGCCCGGCCGGTGAGGGCACGCCCGGCGACCTCCTCGACGGCGACGGCTCACCGGTCCTGGACGCGATCCGCCGGGGTCTCGGCCGCTGATCCCCGTAGGCTGGGTTTCCGACCAGTACCGCGCAGACCGAAACGCCGGCCGTGTAGGAGAAGACGACCCGTGCTGACCATGCAGGATGCCCTGATCCGGCTCACCGACCACTGGGCGGGGCACGGTTGCCTCATCACCCAGCCGATGAACACCGAGGTCGGAGCGGGCACCCTCAATCCGGCGACGGCGCTGCGGGTGCTCGGCCCGGAGCCGTGGCGGGTCGCCTACGTGGAGCCCAGCGTCCGCCCCGACGACGCCCGCTACGGCGACAACCCCAACCGGCTCCAGACCCACACCCAGTTCCAGGTGATCCTCAAGCCGGAGCCGGGCGACGCCCAGCAGCTCTACCTCGGCAGCCTGGAGGCCCTCGGCATCGACCTGCGCGCCCACGACGTGCGGTTCGTCGAGGACGACTGGGCCTCGCCCGCGCTGGGCGCGTGGGGGCTGGGCTGGGAGGTGTGGCTGGACGGCCTGGAGATCACCCAGTTCACCTACTTCCAGCAGTCCGGCGGGCTCACCCTCGACCCGGTGTCGGTCGAGATCACCTACGGGATGGAGCGCATCATCATGGCGCTCCAGGGGGTGTCGCACTTCAAGGACATCACCTACGCCCCCGGGATCAGCTACGGGGAGGCGTTCGGGCAGGCCGAGTACGAGATGAGCCGCTACTACCTCGACGACGCCGACATCGGCACCGTCCGGGAGCTGTTCGAGGCGTACGCGGCCGAGGCGCGGCGGATGCTGGACGCCCGGCTGCCCGTGCCCGCGCACTCCTACGTGCTCAAGTGCTCCCACGCGTTCAACGTGCTCGACTCGCGCGGCGCGATCGGCACCACCGAGCGGGCCCGCGCGTTCGCCCGGATGCGCCGGCTCGCCCACGACGCGGCCGAGCTGTGGGTGGAGCGCCGCGCCGAGCTGGGGCATCCGCTGGGCGACGCCTCGACCCGCGCCGCCGAGCCGGAGGCCGCGGCCGGGACGCTGACGATCTATCCCGAGATCTCCGCGCCGGGCGTGTTCGCCCTGGAGATCGGGGTGGAGGAGCTGCCGCCGCACGAGGTCGGCCGCACCCTCGACCACGTGGCCGCCGAGCTGACCCGGGGGCTGGAGGAGGCGGGGCTGCTCTCCGACGCCGGCGAGGTGCACACCTACGCCACCCCGCGCCGCGTCGTCGTCGTGGCCGGCGGCGTCGCGCCGCGCGAGCCCGACACCGAGCAGGTCGTCAAGGGGCCGCGGCTGTCGGCGGCCTACGACGCCGACGGCAACCCGACCCGGGCGCTGCAGGGGTTCGCGCGCGGGCAGGGCGTCGACCCGTCCGAGGTCGGCACGGTCACGGTCGGCGGCGGCGAGTACGCCGGGCTGGTCCGGCCGATCACGGGCCGTCCCGCCGCGAAGGTGCTGGCCGAGCTGCTGCCGGTGATCGTCGAGGGGCTGCGCGCCGACAAGAACATGCGGTGGAACGCCCCGGGCCTGTCGTTCGCCCGGCCCGTCCGCTGGCTGCTGGCGCTGCTGGACGAGCACGAGGTGCCGTTCGAGGCGGGCGGCATCTCCTCGGGCCGCATCACCCAGGTGCACCGCACCGCCACGACCACCGACGTGTCCGTCCCCGACGCGGGCGCGCTGCTGCCCACGCTGCGCGCGCACGGCATCGAGCCCGCCGTGGAGCGCCGCCGCTCGCAGATCATCGAGGCGGCCGGGGCGCTGGCCGCCGATGCCGGCGGCACGATCGACTTCCAGGGCGAGCGCGCGCTGGTGGAGGAGGTCGTCAACCTGGTGGAGGAGCCGGTGGCGATCCTGGGCTCCTTCGACGCCTCCTACCTGGAGCTGCCGGAGGAGATCCTCACCACCGTCATGAAGAAGCACCAGCGGTACCTGCCGGTGCGCGAGCCCGGGGGCGCCGGGAGGCTGCTGCCGCACTTCGTGACCGTCGCCAACGGCGAGTGCGACCACGCGGCGGTGCGGGCGGGCAACGAGGCCGTGCTGCGCGCCCGCTACGAGGACGCGGCGTTCTTCTTCCAGCAGGACCTGCGCAGCGCGCCGGAGGAGATCGCGCGCGGCCTCGACCGGCTCACCTTCACCGAGCGGCTCGGGTCGATGGCCGACCGGGCGGGCCGGATCCGGGAGATCGCCGCCGAGCTGGCGGAGCGGGCCGGGCTCGGCGCGGAGGAGGCGGCGGTGCTGCGGCGGGCCGGGGAGCTGGCCAAGTTCGACCTCGCCTCGTCCATGGTGATCGAGCTGTCCGGGCTGGCCGGGACGATGGCCCGCGAGTACGCGCGGCGCGCGGGCGAGGACGAGGCCGTCGCCCGCGCCCTGTACGACATGGAGCTGCCCCGCTCGGCGGGCGACGCGCTGCCGTCCGGGACGCCCGGGGCGCTGCTGGCGGTGGCCGACCGGCTGGACCTGCTCGCCGGGCTGTTCGCGGTCGGGTCGGTGCCCAGCGGCAGCTCCGACCCGTTCGGGCTGCGCCGCGCCGCGCTGGGCCTCACCGCGATCCTGCGCGGCCACGAGCGGCTGGCCGCGCTGACCGTCGAGGACGGCCTGCTGGTCGCCGCGCGCCACCAGCCGGTCGAGGTGACCGCGGACGCGGCGGCGGAGGCCGCCGGGTTCGTCGCCCGCCGCCTGGAGCGGGCGCTGCTGGACGACGGCCACCCGATCCCGGTGGTGCGGGCCGTGCTGCCCCACGCCGGTTCGCCCGCGCACGCCGAGCGGGCGGCCGTCGACCTGGGCAAGCTGCTCGGCGACGAGCGGTTCCTGCGGCTCACGGCCGCGCTGCAGCGGGTGCTGCGGATCGTGCCGGAGGGCACCGCCGCGGGCTACGACCCCGGGCTGTTCCAGGAGCCCGCCGAACGGCGCCTGGAGGAGACGTTCGCGGCCGTGCGAGAGGCACTGCCGGAGCGGGCCCCGCTGCCGGAGTTCACCGAGGCCGCGCTGCCGCTGGCCGAGCCGATCGACCGGTACTTCGACGACGTGATGGTGATGGCGGAGGATCCGGCGCTGCGCGCCAACCGCCTCGGCCTGCTGGCCTCGATCCGCGACCTGGTCGACGGCGCCTTGGATTGGCCTCTTGTTCATGGCGGCGCCCTTGGCGTCGGGCGTTAGACGCCCTCCTTCGGCGGGCGCCGCGTGCGATTGCTGCATCGCTCTTCCTTATTGCGGCGCCCTTGGCGTCGGGCGTTGGACGCCCTTCTTCGGCGGGCGTCGCGTGCGATTGCTGCATCGCTCCGACTCGCCTGGCGGCTCGCTGCGCGATCAGGTTCTCGCAGGCTCGAACCTGGCTTCGCTCGCAATCGCAACGGTTGAGCGTCGTAGGGGTGTCCTACGGTGATCGGCCATGGATGATCAAGTGGGCGAGGACGTTCTGATCCTGCCGGAGGCGCTGCGCGACGCACTGCACCCGCGGCGCGGCGGCGCCGCGGGGGCGCCCGTGCGCGTCGAGGACGGCTCGGCCGACTGGATCGCGCGCGGGGTCGAGCGCAGGCGCGAGCGGATCGAGGAGGTCCTCGCCCACTCCGAGACCGATCCGGGACTCGCCGAACGGGCTCGCCGCCACCTCGGCGGGGAGCCCGACCCGCAGGGCGCGGCGGTCGTCGCCGCGATCGTGTGCGGGCCGCCGCGGCAGGACCGCGCCGAGGCCGAGCGGCGGTTCGCGCACGGCTGGGCGGAGGAGCACGGCCTGGCCTTCGCCGCCCGCGCGCTCGCGGAGCTGGCCGACCTGGTGATGTACCTGCGGCTGGGGGTTCGGCCCGGCGGGACCGGCCCGCCGGACGCCGGGGCGCTGCGCGACGTCCGCGCGCTCCTGGCGGCCTGCGGCGACGAGGAGTACGCCGCCGCCGAGGAGCTCCTCGCGGGTGCGCGCCGGGCGGCCGGGCAGCGCGTGGTCGCCTCCTACCTCGTCCCGACGCGGCGCGACTGGGTGGACGAGTGCTGCGCTTCGCCGCCCGCGCACGGCTGGCGGTGGATGCTGCTGGCCTCGCTGAGCACGGCCCGCCACGCCAAGCTGCTTGGCCTCTGGCTCTCCCTGACCTACCGGGACTGCTGGGAGGGCCTGTTCGTCACGATGGCCGAGGGCATGGGCTCGGCGGCCGTGCCCGCGCTCGCGGCCGCGCTGGACCCTCATGGCGACATGCCGCCCGCCGGTCACCCCGAGGTCCTGGCCGCCCTCGGCGTGCTGCCGCTGGACGAGGCGTTCGCCGCCATGGCCGGCCGCATCGAGTCGCAGCACGCCCAGCAGGCGCTGCTCACGGCGATGGAGCGTTTCCCGGCGCGGGCCGTCCGCGTGCTGGCGCCGGTGACGGCGGGCGGCACCCGGGCGGCGGCGCTGGCCACCGAGATGCTCAAGGCGCACCTGCGGCTGCACCCCGGGCTCGCCGTGCCCGCCGCGGCCAGGGAGATCGCGGCGTCGGTGGCACGCGTCCCGGACGCCCCGGCCGCGGAGGTGCCCGCGCTGCTCGCCGAGCCGCCCTGGGCCCGCGACCGCGCGCCGATCGTCCTCAAGGGCCTGGCGCCGCCCGCCGAAGGGTCGCTGCGCTGGGAGCCGGGCGAACGGGAGGCGTGGGCGGACGTGCCGGACGGCCTGATCGAGCCCCTGGACCCCCACGCCGACCTCGAGGTCATGGCCCGCAAGTTCGGTACGGGCAAGCTGAACCGGCAGAAGCGGCTCAGCCTGGTCGCCGAAGGCCCCGATGACCTGGTGCGCCCGCTCCTGGAGGGCTGGGACCCGGGCACCCCGCTCGCCTTCCGCGGCGACTGGTGGCGGCCCCTCGTCGCCCGGCACGGCCTGGCGATGAGACCGCCCCTGGTCAAGTGCGCGCTGCACGTCCCGGCCTCGCAGGACACGATGCTGCTGCCGTTCCTGGACGCCGAGGTGGCGGCGCTCATGGCCGGATGGCTCGGCAAGACCAAGACGAAGCGGCACGCGCTCGCCTGGTTCGGGCGGCACGGCCTGGACGCCGTCCCGTTCCTGGTGCCCGCCGCCCTCGGCAAGCCGGTCCGCCCCCGCCGCGACGCCGAGGCCGCCCTGCGCGCGCTGGCCGGGGAGCACGGCGACGCCGCCGTCGTGGACGCCGCCCGCGCGCACGGCGCCGAGGCCGCCGACGCCATCGCCGCGACGCTGGCGGCCGACGCGCTGGAGGTCCGCGCCGCCAGACTGCCCGCGATCGGAGACTGGGCGGACCCGGCCGCGCTGCCCCAGATCCTGCTGCCCGGACGGCGCGCGGCGCTGCCCGCCGCCGCGACCCGCACCCTGATGACGATGCTCGCGCTGTCCAAGCCCGGCGACGTCTACCCCGGCGTCGCGCGGGCCGCCGCGGAATGCGACCCGGCGTCACTGGCCGGGTTCGCCTGGTCGCTGTTCGAACGCTGGCAGATGGCCGGAGCGCCGTCCGCCGACGCCTGGGCGCTGACCGCCCTCGGCCCGCTCGGCGACGACGGGACGGTGCGCCGCCTCACCCCGCTCGTGCGCGCCTGGCCGGGGGAGTCCGGCCACGCGCGGGCGGTCAGGGGGCTGGACGTGCTGGCGGAGATCGGCACCGAGACCGCGCTCGTCCACCTGCACGGCATCGCCGAGCGGGTGCGGTACCGCGGCCTCCGCGACCGGGCCCGGGAGAAGATCGCGGAGATCGCCGGGCGGCTCGGGCTCACGGCCGAGCAGCTGGGCGACCGGCTCGTCCCGGACCTCGGCCTGGACGACGCGGGCGCCCTCGTCCTCGACTACGGCCCGCGCCGCTTCACCGTCGGCTTCGACGAGGCTCTGACGCCGTACGTCACGGGCGAGGACGGCAAACGCCGCAAGGCCCTGCCCAAACCCGCCAAGAGCGACGACCCGGACCTCGCGCCCGAGGCGTACCGCAGGTTCGCCCAGTTGAAGAAGGACGCGCGCGCCGTCGCGTCCGACCAGGTCCTGCGGCTGGAGCGGGCCATGGTCACCGGGCGGCGCTGGACCCCGGCCGAGTTCCGGACCTACTTCACCGGCCACCCCCTGGTCCGGCACATCGCGCGGCGGCTGGTGTGGACCGCCGAGCACGGCGGCCGCGCGACCGCGTTCCGCGTCGCCGAGGACAGCACCCTCGCCGACGTGGCCGACGACGCCTTCACCCTTCCGGAGACCGCCCTCGTGGGGATCCCGCACCCGCTGGAGCTGGGCGAGGCGGTGAAGGCGTGGTCGGACGTCTTCGCCGACTACGAGATCCTCCAGCCCTTCCCCCAGCTCGCCAGGCCGGTCGCGGCACTGACCGAGGAGGAACGGACCGGCGGGCGGCTGGCCCGCTTCGAGGGGGCCACGGTGCCCTCCGGCGCCGTACGCGGCCTGGAACGGCGCGGCTGGCTGCTGCCCAGGGACTCCGACGGCATCCAGTACGAGATCTCCCGCCCGCTCGCCGCCGGCCTGTCCGTCGAGATCGTCCTGGACACCGGGCTCTACGCCGGGAGCGGCGGCGAGGAGGACGATCAGGTCCTGGAGCGCGTCACGGTCGAGGGCGATCCGGCGGCGCTGGACGACCCGTCCCTCGCCGTGCCCGTCTCGGAGGCGCTGGCCGATCTGGGACGGCTCACCGGCACGGGCTGAGCGGGCCCGTGCTGAGGCCCGTGCGCGTTCAGGGTCGGGGAGATGGGAGGATTGACCCCATGCTGCGCTGGTTGACCGCGGGGGAGTCCCATGGCCAGGCCCTGACCGCGATTGTGGAGGGCCTGCCGGCCGGCGTGCGCGTGACCTCGGGCGACATCGCCGAGGCCCTGCGCCGCCGCCGGCTCGGGCATGGGCGGGGCGCCCGGATGAAGTTCGAGCAGGACAAGGTCACGATCGTCGGCGGGGTGCGCCACGGCGTGACGCTCGGCGGGCCCGTCGCGATCGAGGTCGGCAACAGCGAGTGGCCCAAGTGGGAGACGGTCATGTCGGCCGACCCCGTCGACGCCGACGTGCTCGAGGCCCAAGCCCGCAACGCGCCGCTCACCCAGCCGCGTCCCGGCCACGCCGACCTGGTCGGCATCCAGAAGTACGGCTTCGACGACGCCCGGCCCGTCCTGGAGCGGGCCAGCGCCCGCGAGACCGCCGCCCGCGTCGCCCTCGGCGAGGTCGCCCGGCAGTTCCTGCGGCAGGCCCTCGGCGTGGAGATCCTCAGCCACGTGCTCGCGCTCGGCGAGGTCACCGCCCCCGAGGGGACGCTGCCCGAGCCGTCCGACCTGGCCGCCGTCGACGCCGACCCGGTGCGCTGCTTCGACCCCGCCGCCGCGGCCGCGATGGTCGCGCACGTCGACGAGGTCAAGAAGGCCGGCGACACCCTCGGCGGCGTCGTCGAGGTGCTCGCCTACGGCCTGCCGCCCGGCCTCGGCAGCCACGTGCACTGGGACCGGCGGCTCGACTCCCGGCTGGCCGGCGCCCTCATGGGCATCCAGGCGATCAAGGGCGTGGAGCTGGGCGACGGCTTCACCACCGCGCGCCGCCGCGGCTCGGCCGCGCACGACGAGATCGACAACACCCCCGACGGGATCCGCCGCCGCACCAACCGGGCGGGCGGCGTCGAGGGCGGCATGACCACCGGCGAGGTGCTGCGGGTGCGCGCCGGGATGAAGCCGATCTCCACGGTGCCGCGCCGGCTCGACACGGTCGACGTGCGCACCGGCGAGCCCGCCAAGGCCATCAACCAGCGCAGCGACGTGACCGCCGTCCCCGCCGCCGGGGTGGTGGCCGAGGCCATGGTGGCGCTGGTGCTCGCCGACGCCGCCCTGGAGAAGTTCGGCGGCGACTCGGCCGAGGAGACCGCCCGCAACCTGCGCGGGTACCTCTCCTCCCTGGCCGTCAAGTAGGGAAGGCGCGACTTCAGGTGGAGACCATGGTGCGACCCAAGGCGGTCCTGATCGGGCCGCCCGGCTCGGGCAAGACGACGGTCGGCACGGTGCTGGCCGAACGGCTCGGCGTTCCGCTGCGCGACACCGACGCCGACACCGAGGCGGCCGCCGGCAAGCCGATCGGCGAGATCTTCATCGACGACGGCGAGGAGCGGTTCCGCGAGCTGGAGCGGGCGGCCGTGCGCGCCGCGCTCGCCGGGCACGAGGGCGTGCTGGCGCTCGGCGGCGGCGCCGTCCTGGCCCCTGAGACGCAGGAGCTGCTGGCCGGGCACACGGTGGTCTACCTGCGGGTGGGGCTGTCGGAGGCGGTCAAGCGGGTCGGCCTGGCCTCGGCCCGGCCGCTGCTGGTCCTCAACCCGCGCAGCCAGCTGCGCAAACTGCTGGAGGAGCGCCTCCCGATCTACGAGCGGCTCGGCACGCTGCACGTCGACACCGACGGCCGCACCCCCGAGGAGATCGTCGGCGAGATCCTCAAGGAGCTGGGATGAGCGTCCGCCGGATCCGGGTCGGCGGCGCCGACCCCTACGACGTGGTGATCGGCGCGGGCGTGCTCGGCGAGCTGCCCGGCCTGCTCGGAGGCGGCGTCCGCACGGTCGCGCTCGTCCATGACCGGGGGCTGGCGGAGATCGCCCGCCCGGTCGGCGCCGTCCTGGAGGAGGCGGGCTACCGGGTGCACGCGCTGCCGGTGCCCGAGGGCGAGGCGGCCAAGGAGGTCGGCGTGCTCGCCGGGCTGTGGTCGGAGTTCGCCCGGCTCGGCATGACCCGGTCCGACGCGATCGTGGGCGTCGGCGGCGGCGCCACCACCGACCTGGCCGGTTTCGCCGCCGCGTCGTGGCTGCGCGGCGTGCGGGCCGTCCTGGTGCCGACCACGCTGCTGGGCATGGTCGACGCCGCCGTGGGCGGCAAGACCGGGATCAACATCCCCGAGGGCAAGAACCTCGTCGGCGCCTTCCACCCCCCGGCCGGGGTGCTGTGCGACCTGACCACGCTGGTGACGATGCCCCGCGAGGACTACATCAGCGGGCTGGCCGAGATCATCAAGGCCGGGTTCATCGCCGACCCGGCCATCCTCGACCTGGTCGAGGACGACCCCGAGGGCGCCGCGTCCCCGTCCGGCCCGCACACCCTCGAACTCGTCGAACGCGCCGTCCGGGTCAAGGCCGAGGTCGTCACCGCCGACCTCAAGGAGGCCGGGCTCCGGGAGATCCTCAACTACGGCCACACCCTGGCGCACGCCATCGAGACGGCCGAGGACTACCGGTTCCGGCACGGCCACGCCGTCGCGATCGGCATGGTCTACGCCGCCGAGCTGGCCGCGCTCGCCGGCCGCCTGCCCGCCGACGCGGTCGACCGGCACCGCGCGGTGCTGACCGCCACCGGGCTGCCGGTCTCCTACGGCGCCGAGGCCTGGCCCGCGCTCCGTGCCACCATGACCATCGACAAGAAGTCGCGCGGCTCCACGCTGCGCTTCGTGGTCCTCGACGGCCTGGCGAAGCCGGGCCGCCTGGAGGGCCCGCCCGAGGAGCTCCTCGAGGCCGCGTACAAGAAGGTGGCCCGATGAACCGCGTGCTGGTGCTGAACGGGCCCAACCTGCGCCGGCTGGGCACGCGCGAGCCGGACGTCTACGGCTCGGAGTCGTTCGAGGACCTCACCGCGCTGTGCCGCGAGACCGGCCGCCGCCTCGACCTGCAGGTCGAGGTGCGGCAGACCGACGACGAGGCGGAGATGATCCGCTGGGTGCACGAGGCGGCCGACGAGCGGCTGCCGATGGTGCTCAACCCGGCGGCGTTCACCCACTACTCCTACGCGCTGCGCGACGCCCTGGCCCAGCTGCGGGCGCCGCTGGTGGAGGTGCACATCTCCAACCCGGCCGCGCGCGAGGAGTTCCGGCACACCTCCGTGGTCGCCGGAGTGGCCACCGGCACGATCGCCGGCTTCGGCCTCATGTCCTACGTCCTGGCCCTCCAGGCCGTGGCCGAGCTCCTGGCCGAACCCGCCGCCCGAGCCTGACCGCGCCCCGCCAGGGCGCCCGGCGGGTGGAGGTCAGGTGTCGGCGGCCTCGGCGGCGGCGCGGGCCATCTCCTTGAGTTCGGCCACCACGTTGTCGAGCGGGGTCACGTCGCGGTGCGCCCGGCACAGGATGGTGGCGCCCTCCACCGCGGACACGATGAGCGTGGCGAGGCGTTCGGCGCGCGCGTCCGGGACGCCCGCGTTGCCGAGCCCGGTGGCGAGGGTGTCCTGCCAGCGGCCGAACGCGGCGGAGGTGGCGGCGGCCAGCTGCGGCGCGTCCTCGTGCGACTCGACCGTGACCGCCACGATGGGGCAGCCGGCCCGGAACTCGCTCTTGATCAGCACCTGCCGCCACCAGCCCACGAACGCGTCCACCGCCGAGGCGGCGTCGCCGCCCTCCACGGCCGCCTGGATCCCGGCGTTGAGGAAGTCCCCGGTGTAGCGCACCGCCTCCTCGGCCAGCTGCACCTTGCCGCCGGGGAAGTGGTGGTAGATCGAGCCGCGGGGGGCGCCGCTGTGCGCGATGACGTCGCGGAACCCGGTGCCGCTGTAGCCGCGCTCGCGGAAGAGGAAGGCGGCGCTGCGCACCATGCGTTCCCGGCTGTCGGTCCCCATGGCCCGATTATGACATTCATCATATGGCTCTTGCGTTCGGCATGACGATGGTCATAGAAAAGCAGGGATATGACGGACGTCATACCTAGGGCGGGCTGCCCGGCGATGGAACGGAGCGCGGCGATGGGGAACGGCGGGACGACGGCGGGACTGGAGCAGCTCAGGGCGGCGCTGGAACACGGAGCCGCCGCCGGCACCGGGATCGGGGCGCTGCTCGGCATGGAGGCGGAGAAGCTGGAGCCGGGCCTGGTGGTCTTCGCCATGGAGCCCCGGGCCGACTTCGCCAACCCGCTCGGCACGGTGCACGGCGGCGTCCTGTCCACGCTGCTGGATTCGGCGATGAGCTGCGCGGTGCACACCTCGCTGCCGGAGGGCGCGGGCTACACGACCCTGGAGCTCAAGGTCAACTTCGTCCGCGCGGTGCCGGTCGAGGGCGGGCGGCTGACGTGCGAGGGCCGTACGGTGCACATGGGCCGCCGGGTGGCGACCTGCGAGGGGCGGATCACCGACGCGGCCGGGCGGCTGATGGCGCACGGCACCGCGACCTGCATGGTCCTCCCGGCCGTTACCGGCGAGTAGGGTTCGGTCGACCACTCACGAAGGAGACCTGGCGTGATCGACCTGCAGCGCGACGGCGACGTGTTCGTCCTGCGCTACGACGACGGTGAGAACCGCTTCGGCCCCGGCTTCCTGGACGCGGTCGGGGACGCCCTCGACTCCGTGGAGAAGGCCGGCTCGCCGGGCGCCCTGGTGACCGCGGGCACCGGCAAGTTCTACTCCAACGGCCTGGACCTGGACTGGCTGGGCGCCAACGGCGACCGCTTCGAGGAGTACCTCGGCCGGGTGCACGCGCTGTACGCGCGCCTGCTGGACTTCCCGATGCCGACCGTCGCGGCCGTCAACGGCCACGCCTTCGCCGGCGGCGCGATGCTCGTCCTCGCCCACGACCTGGCCGTGATGCGCACCGACCGCGGCTTCCTCTGCCTGCCCGAGGTGGATCTGGGGATGAGCTTCACGCCGGGGATGTCCGCGCTGATCCAGGCCCGGCTGACCCCCGCGGTCGCGCACGAGGCCATGGTCACCGGACGCCGGTACACCGCCGAGCAGGCGCTGGCCGCCGGGATGGTGGCGCGCACCGCCGACGAGGCCGGCGTGCTCCCCGCCGCGGTGGAGCTGGCCGCCTCGCTGGCGGGAAAGGACGGTGCGGTGGTGCGCCGGATCCGCACGGGCATGTACGGTCCGGCTCTGGCCGCGTTGCGGGGGCCCGCACTGGGCTGACCCCGGGTGCGGGGCCGGGCGGCGGACTAGGTTACGTTCAACTGGAATCAGGTTCGGTTTCGAGGAAGGGATGCCGGATGCGCATCGGGATGGCCCTCAACTACGCGGGCGGCTTCAAGGAGACCGTCGAGGAGCTGGCCGACTTCGAGAAGGCCGGCCTCGACATCGTCTTCGTGGCCGAGGCCTACAGCTTCGACGCGGTGAGCCAGATGGGCTTCATCGCCGCCAGGACCGAACGGCTGGAGATCGCCTCCGGCATCCTGCCGATCTACTCGCGCACCCCCACCCTGCTGGCGATGACCGCCGCCGGGCTGGACTTCGTCTCCGAGGGCCGCTTCACCCTCGGCATCGGCGCGTCCGGACCCCAGGTGATCGAGGGCTTCCACGGCGTGCCGTACAACGCCCCGCTCGGCCGCACCCGCGAGATCATCGACATCTGCCGCAAGGTCTGGCGGCGCGAGCGCCTCCAGCACGAGGGCAAGCACTACAGCCTGCCGCTGCCCGAGGGCCAGGGCACCGGACTGGGCAAGCCGCTCAAGATCATCAACCACCCGGTGCGGCCCGACATCCCGATCCTGGTCGCCGCCATCGGCCCCAAGAACGTCGAGCTCACCGCCGAGATCGCCAACGGCTGGGAGCCGATCTTCTACGTCCCGGAGAAGGCCGGCGAGGTGTGGGGCGCGTCCCTGGAGGCGGGCCGGTCCAGGCGCGACCCCGCGCTGGGCGAGCTGGACATCGTCGGCCAGGCCCCGCTGGCCATCGGCGACGACGTGAAGGGCTTCCTGGAGTTCGGCCGCCCGATGGCCGCGCTCTACATCGGCGGCATGGGCGCCAAGGGCAAGAACTTCTACAACGACCTGTGCCGCCGGTACGGCTGGGAGAAGGAGGCCGAGGAGATCCAGGACCTCTACCTGGACGGCAAGAAGGACGAGGCCGCCGCCAAGGTCCCGCAGGAACTCCTGGAGAAGATGTCGCTCATCGGCCCCGAGAGCCACATCCGCGAGCGGCTCGCCGCGCTCAAGGAGTCCGGCGTCACCACGCTGAACGTCACCCCGATCGCCGGCGACCACAAGAGCCGCCTCGCGCTGATCGAGAAGATCAAGGAACTGGCCGCCGAGGTGTGACCCGCCGCCCGCCCGGGCCGGGCGGCCCTGCGGCCTCCGGCCCGCCCGGGTGAACTAGAGTTCGGCCATGACCGACCAGCATCGACGCCGCCGGGAGGCCCTGGCCGAGCGGATCGCCCCCGACGCGGACGCGGTCCTCATCACCCGGCTCGTCAACGTCCGGTACCTGACCGGGCTGGAGAGCTCCAACGCCGCGCTGCTGGTCGGCGCCGGCGGCGAGGCCGTGCTGTGCACCGACGCCCGCTACGCCGGCACCGCCCGCCGCGTCTGCCCCGACCTGGAGCTGGTCGTCGAGCGGCCGACCGCCGAGACCCTGACCTCCCGCGCCGGCGAGACGGGCGTGCGGCGGCTCGCGTTCGAGGCGCACGCCGTCACCGTGGAGAAGCACGCCGCCCTGACCGCCCTCGACGGCGCCCCCGAGTTCGTCCCCGCCGGCCACCGGGTCGAGGAGCTGCGCCTGGTCAAGGACGAGGACGAGCTGGCGCTGCTGCGCGAGGCCTGCGCCATCTCCGACCGCGCCTTCGCCGCCCTCCTCCCCGGGCTGGCCCCCGGCATGACCGAGCGCCAGGCCGCCATCGCCCTGGACCGCCACATGGTCGACCTCGGCGCCCAGCGCCCCGCCTTCGACACCATCGTCGCCTCCGGGCCCAACGGCGCCATCCCGCACCACCGTCCCGGCGACCGCGTCCTGGCCCGCGGCGACCTGGTCACCTTCGACTTCGGCGCCCTGCACGGCGGCTACCACGCCGACATGACCCGCACCGTCGCGCTGGGCGAGCCCGCCGGCTGGCAGCGCGACCTCTACGACCTGGTGCTGCGCGCCCAGCTGGCCGGGATCGCGGCGGCCGCGCCCGGCGCCGAGACCAAGGCGGTCGACGGCGCCGCCCGGAAGGTGATCGCCGACGCCGGGCACGGCGAGGACTTCCCGCACGGCCTCGGGCACGGCGTCGGCCTGGAGATCCACGAGGCTCCGCTCATGGGGTACGACAAGACCGGTAAGCTGATGGATCGAGTTCCGATCACCGCCGAGCCCGGGGTCTACCTCGCGGGCCGGGGCGGGGTCCGCATCGAGGACACACTGGTCGTCCGGGGCAGCGGGCCGGAGCTCCTCACCGAGACGACCAAGGACCTGCTCGTCCTCTGAAGACGGGGCGCGGGCGGGCCCTGGCCCAGGGCGAGCACGAGCACGAGCGGAAAGAACGACCGAGGCGGGCGGGTCCCGCCGGGAGAGGACGCTGTGGCCACGACGAACGACCTCAAGAACGGCATGACGCTGAACCTGGACGGCCAGCTGTGGACCGTCCAGGAGTTCCAGCACGTCAAGCCCGGTAAGGGCGGCGCGTTCGTCCGCACCAAGCTGAAGAACATCCTGTCCGGCAAGGTCGTCGACAAGACCTTCAACGCCGGCACCAAGGTCGAGGTGGCCAGCGTCGACAAGCGGGAGATGCAGTACCTCTACCGCGAGGGCGAGGACTTCGTCTTCATGGACACCGAGACCTACGACCAGCCGCACATCCCCGGCGGGGTCGTCGGCAACGCCGCGGACTACCTGCTCCCCGAGCAGAACGCGGTGATCGCGTTCAACGACGACAACCCGCTGTACGTCGAGCTGCCCGCCGCCGTCGTGCTGGAGGTCACCGAGACCGAGCCGGGCCTGCAGGGCGACCGCTCCACCGGCGGCACCAAGCCGGCCACGCTGGAGACCGGCGCGCAGATCAACGTGCCGCTGTTCATCACCACCGGCGAGAAGGTCAAGGTCGACACCCGATCCGGCGATTACCTCGGCCGCGGCTGACCGCCGGGCACGAGCGGACGGGAGCAGATGAGCGCACGAAGCAAGGCCCGCAGGCTGGCCCTGGACATCCTGTTCGCCGCCGAGCTCCGCGAGGAGGAGCCGACGGCGGTGCTGGCCCAGCGCGGCCGGCCCAACCAGGACGAGCTGTCGGCCCACGGGCACGCGGTCCGGCTGGTCGAGGGCGTCCAGGAGCACCGCGACCGGATCGACGAGCTGCTCGCCACCTACTCCACCGGCTGGACCCTCGACCGGATGCCGGTGGTCGACCGCAACATCCTGCGGATGGGCGCCTTCGAGCTGCTGTGGGTCGAGGACGTCCCGGACGGCGTCGCGGTGAGCGAGGCGGTCGCGCTGGCCACCGACCTGTCCACCGACGACTCCCCCCGGTTCGTCAACGGCCTGCTGTCCCGGCTGCAGCAGCTCAAACCCTCCCTCTCCCTGGAGAGCTGACCACTGGCGAGGGCGGATGATGAGGGCGACAGGGCAATGAAGAGGGCTGAGGAGCACGACGCCAGGGGAATGGGCGTGGCCGCCCGACCGGGACGACGCCCCTGGGGCGGCGGCCGGGTGCGCAACGCCGTCCTGTGGGACGCGCTGCGCAAGGTGCTCGACCGCCTCGACCCCGGCGCGGGCCCCCGCGACGTCGTCGACGTCGGCGGCGGCACCGGCGGTTTCGCGGTGCCGCTGGCCGAGCTGGGGCACCGGGTCACCGTGGTCGACTCCAGCCTGGACGCGCTGGCCGCCCTGGAGCGCCGCGCCGACGAGGCGGGCGTCACGGTACGGGCCGTGCAGGGCGACGCCGTCGACCTGCCCGACCTGGTCGGCACGGACGCCGCCGACCTGGTGCTGTGCCACAGCGTGCTGGAGTACGTCGAGGACCCGGCGGCGGTGATGGCCGCGCTGACCGGCACCGTCCGCCACGGCGGCTCGGTCAGCGTGCTGGTCGCGGGCCAGATCGCCGCGGCCCTGCACCGCGCGGTGGCCGGCCACTTCGACGACGCGCGGCGGGCGCTGACCGACCCGTCCGGCCACTGGGGCGAGCACGACCGCATCCCGCGCCGGTTCACCCGCCAGTCGCTGTCGGCGCTGGTGGAGAACGCCGGGCTGCGGGTCGGCGCGCTGCAGGGCGTGCGGATCTTCGCCGATCTGGTGCCCAACGGGCTGCTGGACGCCGAGCAGGACGCCGCCGAGTCGCTGATCGCCCTGGAGGCCGTGGCCGCCGTCCACCCGGTCCTGCGTGAACTCGCCACCCAACTCCACGTAGTAGCGGACCGCGTTTAAATGCGGCGCCCCTGCCCCGGCTCAGCCACCGGTGACCTCGACCGTTGCGATTGCGAGCGAAGCCAGGTTCGAGCTTGCGAGAACCTGATCGCGCAGCGAGCCGCAAGGCGAGTCGGAGCGATGCAGCAATCGCACGCGGCGCCGCCGAAGGAGGGCCTCCCAGGCCCGACGCCAAGGCGCCGCAATGAGTAGGAAGCAGCAACTGCATCGTCCTGGGCCGGTGCCTGGGCCGCCGGGCGATGATTCCGGGTGCCCGATCCTGCACGTCGACATGGACGCCTTCTTCGTCAGCGTCGAGCTGCTGGAGCGTCCCGAGCTGGTCGGCCGTCCGGTGATCGTCGGCGGGGTGGGGGGCGCGCGGGGTGGTGTCGGCGGCCTCCTACGAGGCCCGCGAGTACGGCGTGCACTCGGCGATGCCGATGACCCGGGCGCGGCGGCTGTGCCCCCAGGCGGTGGTGCTGCCGCCCCGGCACGAGCGCTACTCGGCGGTGTCGGCCGCCGTGTTCGAGATCTTCCGCAGCCTCACCCCGCTGGTGGAGCCGCTGTCGCTGGACGAGGCGTTCCTGGACGTGGCCGGGGCGCGGCGCCGCCTGGGCCGTCCCGCCGAGGTGGCGCGGATGGTCCGCGAGCAGGTCCGCGAGCAGCAGGGCATCACGTGCTCGGTGGGCGTGGCGTCCACCAAGTTCGTCGCCAAGCTGGCCTCCACCCGGTGCAAGCCCGACGGGCTGCTGGTGGTGCCCGCGGACGGGATCGAGGAGTTCCTCCACCCGCTGCCCGTGGCCGCGCTGTGGGGCGTCGGGGAGCGCACTGAGGAGGCGCTGACGCGCCTGGGCCTGCGGACGGTGGGGCAGCTCGCCCAGGTGTCCCTGGCGACGCTCCAGCGGGAGCTGGGCAACGCGCTGGGGAACCATCTGCACGAGCTGTCGTGGGGCCGCGACCCGCGCGCCGTGGTGCCGCACACGCCCGACAAGAGCATCGGCGCCGAGGAGACCTTCGACACCGACATCGACGACCCGGAGATCATCCGCCGGGAGCTGCTGCGGCTGGCCGAGAGGGTCGGCGCCCGGCTGCGCGCCAGTGGGAACGCCGGACGCACCGTGAGCGTCAAACTGAGAATGGCGAACTTCAAGACGATCACGCGGGCGCGCACGCTGCGCGAGCCCACCGATCTCGCCCGTGTGATCTATGTCACAGCCTGCGAGCTCTACGAGGCCGCCGGTCTGGAGCGGGTACGACTCCGGTTGGTGGGTGTCCGGGTGGAGAATCTGGGCCCCTCCGATCAGGCCCCCCGCCAGCTGGCCTTCGACGAACCGGAAACCGGCTGGAGAGAGGCCGAGCGCGCGATGGACCAGGTCGCGCACCGGTTCGGCAGCGGAGCCGTCCGGCCGGCCGCACTGGTCCGGCGCGCGCACGGCGGTGACGCAGGTGACGACCGGGACGTACGGGAATGACGGTGGACGCAGAGATGACCCGCAAGTGGTGCTCGCTTGGCCGTTCGCTTTCGTCCCCTCGTTCCGCCTCGTATTCTGGGCATATCACCGTTGAGGTTCTCGTCCTGCATCGGATACCCCGTCGCGGGGCTGTCGTTGGGAGGCGCCGTGCCGCTCTCTGAGCACGAGCAACGCATGCTCGACCAGATCGAGCAGGCGTTGTACGCCGAGGATCCGAAGTTCGCTCATGCGGTCCGCTCGACCAACCCCCAGGTGCATTACAAGCGCCGGATCGTCAAGGCCGCCCTCGGGTTCGTGGTGGGCGTGTCCACGTTGATGACCGGGCTCGTCATGAACGCGGGCACGGTCACCATCGCAGTGAGCGTGACCGGATTCCTGCTCATGGTCGTTTGTTGTGTCTGGGCGTTGACCAGCTGGAAGCGCATGACCGGGGTGGGCGCCGAGGCGGCCGCGTCCGGCACGGGCGATCCCGCCGGCGGCGGCAGCGGGGGAGGGGGCGGCGGCGGTGGCCGCCCGGCCCGCCGCCGCGACAAGTCGTCCAAGCCCGGATTCATGGACCGGATGGAAGAGCGCTGGCGCCGCCGCACCGAGGGCGAGTGACCGCTGCCCGGCACGGCGAGCGCCACCGGCGCCGCCGGCCGGGCGATCACCGTCGGCCGTGAGGGCTCCGCTCTCCGCAGGCGACGCCGCGCCCTGATGCGCTCCGGGCTCTGATCGGCCCGGCCCCGATGCCGCATGCGACCTCGCGCCGCATGCGGCTCACGCGTTTCCGTCCGGCGACCGCCGGGGCGTTGATCTTCCGGCGCGACCCGCGGGCCCGGTGAGGGGCGAGCGCGGGGCGATCAGCCGCGGCGGCGGGTGCGGATGAGCGTGGAGATCCGGTCGGCGAGGCCGTCCAGCCGGGCGGTCACGCGGTCGAACCGCGAGGTCGCCTCCAGGGCGCGGCTGCCCGCCGACCGGAAAGCGGCCATGCTGGACGGCGGCAGGTAGCGCGCCCGCAGCCGGGCCTTGCGGCCCACGGCCGCCGCGAACGCCTCCCGCACCGTCTTCAGATCGGCCCGCAGCGTCTCGGCCGGGGCCTGCGCGCGCGTCCGCGAGTAGCGGGCCAGCTCCTCGGCCCGCGCGATCCGGCCCAGCGCGCCCGCGCTCTCGGCGTCCAGCTCCAGCAGCTCGCCCAGCCGCCGCGCGGCGGCGCGCGGGGTGTCGCTGGCCCGCCAGGTCAGCCCGTGGTCCAGGGCGTCGGCCCGCATCTCCTCCCAGGCCGCGTGCGCGGCGTCCACCGGGTCGGCGGGCAGCGGCCCGGCCTCCACCGGGCCGGCCGGCAGCGGACCGCCCTCGCTCCGGCGGGTGCCGACGCCGAGGCCGTCCGGCGCCTTCTCGCGCGGGACGATCGCCGCCCAGCGCCGCCGCCGGGCCAGCAGCCGCGCGGTCACCGGCGCCGCCAGGATCATCAGCACCAGCAGCGCCGCCGCCAGCCAGCCGGTCGGCACGCCGCCGCCGTCCTCCTCCTCGGCGGGCGCCCCGGCCGGGCCCTGGTCCTGCGGCAGCCTGCGCTCGGTCGCCTCCGGCCCGGCGCTCTGCTGCGCGGTCGGCGACTCCTCCGGGCTCGGCGCCTCCTGCTCCTCCTGCGCCGCGCCGTCCCCGCCGGTCGCCGGGTCGGTGTACGCGGGCGTGCTCGCCGTGCCCTGCCCGGCCGCCCCCACCGGGGTCGGCTCGAACCGCACCCAGCCCGTCCCGGGGAAGTACAGCTCCGGCCAGGCGTGCGCGTCGCGCGACCGCACCACCCACTGGCCCGGCTCGGTCTGCGTGCCCGCGGTGTAGCCCATCGCCACCCGCGCCGGGATGCCCAGGATCCTGGCCAGCAGCGCCATCGCCGCGGCGTACTGCTCGCAGTAGCCGCGCTTGCTGCGCTCCAGGAAGTCGACCAGGTCGTTGCCGTGCTGCGGCGGGGGAGCGCTCAGGTCGTACTGGAACCCGCCGTCGGTGGTGAACCACCGCTGCAGCCGGACGGCCTGGTCGTGCGCGGTGGTGGCGCCCTCGGTGACGTTCTGCGCCAGCTGCCGGATCTGCGGCGGGATGCTCTTGGGGACCCGGGTGTAGGGGGTGACGATCTCGCTGGGGTAGGTCCGCCCGCCGGCCAGCTGCTCGGCCGTCGGCTCGGCCCGGGTGCTGGTGACCTCGTACGAGCGCCCGCTCGCCGAGTCGCGCAGCGAGTAGATCATCAGCGAGGCGGGGTCCACCCGCCAGTCGCCCTCGATCGACAGCCGGGACGGCGCGTACGGCACCGGCAGGAACGTCATGTTCCGGACCCGCCGCTGCACCCGCACGGACGTCTTCACCTGGCTGGTGGAGGCCTCGCTCAGCCCCGGCGGGGCGGGCAGCGGCCCCTCGGTGACCCGGTCGCGGGCGGTGCTCTCCAGCGCGCTGTAGGTCCAGCGGTCGCCCTCGAACCGGTCGAGGGCGTACAGCCGCAGGTAGTCGGGGCTCTCGTCGTCGGTGCGGTAGGTCAGCACCACCGAGTCGTCCTGCCTGGTCAGCTCGCGTTTCAGACTGACGAGGGGGTCGGGTGTGGTCACCGTCTGGGTGCCGCCGCCCCGGCCGCCGCCCGCGCCCATCCCGAACATGCCGTGCGGCCGGATCCCCGGCACGGCCAGTGGGAGCAGCACCGCGATCGCCACGGCGGCCGTCCCGATCCGGCGCCCGCTGGCGGCCAGCGCGCTGGAGTCGGGCCGCTCCCGGCGCCCGCCCCGGGACTCCTTGCCCGCGCCCGCGTCCAGGCCGCCGGGCGCGCCGGCCAGCGGCACCTCCTCGGTCCAGCGCCGGGTCAGCACCACCCGGCCCCAGCCCACGACGTGCTCGCGGGAGTCGGCCACCAGCAGCGCCAGGTAGCCCATGGCGCCGATCCCGAACGCCACGAAGTTGATGCTCTCCTCGCGCACCGCGGCGGGCACGCTGTACATCGCCAGCAGCGGCAGCCCCGCCGGGGCGACCCGCCGCAGCCGCGCGGCCAGCAGGTCGACGGCGACCGCCACCAGCCCGATCCCGGCCGTGGCCAGCAGCGCGATCCCCGGCACCAGCGGGACCGGCGCGGCGTACTGGTTGGCGGCCTCCCAGCCCTCGCCGAACAGGTCGCCCAGCCGCCCCAGCGACGACGGCGTCGGGACGAACCCCAGCCACGCCTCGCCCGCGGCGAACCGCACGGTCAGGTAGACGTGCAGCGCGGCCAGCCCGCCCAGGGCGCTGAGGAACGCGGGCGCGCGGAACCGCCGCACCAGCAGCCCGCCCGCCACCACCGAGAGCACCGCGCCGAACCCCGACCAGAACCAGGGGCCGCTGGAGAACAGCGGGTACAGGCCCACCGACCCGGCGAGCGTGGCCAGCGCGGCCATGATCGTCATCCGGATGTTCACCGTGCCGCCGTCCTCCCGGTCGCGGACCAGGCCGCGGGCAGGTCGAGCGCGGACTCCACCACGGCCACCTGCCAGCCGCCCGCGCGCAGCAGCCGCGCCGTGCCCTCCGCGGAGGCGCCGAGCGCGTCGCGGACGGGGCGGCCGCCCTCGGCCGCGTCCGCCCAGGGGTCCTCCCACGCGTCCGCCGCGGCGCCGTCGGGGCCGCCGTCCTCGGCCGGAAGGGCGCCGGCGGGACGGGGCGCGTCGACGATGACCGCGATGTGGGCCGCGGTGCCGCGCCGGGCCGCCGCCACCCGCTGCGCCTCCTCCGCACTCAGCGCGCCGAACACCGCGACGACCAGGCCGTCGCCGTCCCGGCCCTGGGCGGCCCCGCCGCCCAGCGCGGCCAGGCCCGGCGTCAGCGAGCGCCCCCGGGACGTCCGGACCGTCGCGAGCGTGTCCAGCAGCGCCGCCTCGAACGACCCCTCGGACGACACCGCCCGCGGCAGCGTCTCGCCCCGGTCGGTCACCAGCCGCAGCGCCATCCCGCCCCGCGCCAGGTGCACCCCGACCGACGCGGCCACCGAGACCGCCTGCTCGAACGCCGACGCCGGGCCCTCACCCCAGTACGCCGCCCGCCGCGTGTCGAGGAAGAGCGCGCCGCTGCTCTGCCAGTGCTGCTCCTCGCGCCGCACCATCAGCTCGCCGTGCCGGGCCGTGGACCGCCAGTGCACCCGCCGCAGGTCGTCGCCGTGCCGGTACTCGCGCGGCGCCACGTCGTCCTCGCCCGCCGCCGCGGCCGTCCGGGCGAGGCTGTCGCCGCCCCCGGCCCAGGCGCCGCCGGGCCGCGCGTCCGGCAGCGGCACCAGCGCGGGTGTCACGGTCAGCCCGTCCGACAGGCTGAACGAGCGGACCAGCTCCACCATCCCGAACGGGTCGGCCAGCCGCACGGTCAGCGGCCCCACCCGGAACCGCCCCCGCACGTCCGACCGGATCCGGTAGCTGAGCTCCCGCGACCCCTGCGGCTCGATCCGGTCGAGCACGAACCGGGCCCGCCCGCCCAGCGTGAACGGGACCTGGTCCTCCACCATCAGCAGCCCGCTGGGCAGCCGCGACACGTTCTCCAGCCGCAGGTCGACCCGGGACTCACGGCCGACCGGGAGGCGCGCCGGGTCGAGCCGCCGCGCGCAGGCCAGCCGGTAGCGGGTGCGCGAGACCGCCAGCGTGCACAGCAGCGGCAGGACCACCACCAGCACCCCGGCCCGCAGCAGATCGCGCTCGCCGAGCACGAACGCGCACACGATCGCGGTGGTCCCCGCGGCGACGAACGACCGCCCCCTGGTGGTGAGGCCGGCCAGCGCTCTCCTCAAGGGTCACGTCCTGGGCGCGGGCACCGGCAGCCGGTTGACCAGCTCGGCCACCACGTGCTCGGGCCGCCGCCGGTCGACCTGCGCCTCCGCCGTCGGCAGCAGCCGGTGCGCCAGCACCGGCACCGCCAGCTCCTGCACGTCGTCGGGCAGCACGTAGTCGCGCTCGTCGAGCGCCGCGAACGCGCGGGCCGCCCGCACCAGGTGCAGCGTCGCCCGCGGCGAGGCGCCCAGCCGCAGGTCGGGGTGGCTGCGGGTGGCGGTGACCAGGTCGATGGCGTACTGCCGGACCGGCGCCGCCACATGCTGGCGCCGCACGACCTCGATCAGCTCCCGCACGTCGCCGGCGTGCGCCACCGGGCGCAGCCGGTCCAGCGGCGAGGACTGCCCGTGCACGTCCAGCATCTCCAGCTCGGCGGCCGGGTCGGGGTAGCCCATCGAGATGCGGGCGGTGAACCGGTCGCGCTGGGCCTCGGGCAGCGGGTAGGTGCCCTCCATCTCCACCGGGTTCTGCGTGGAGATCACCATGAACGGGCGCTCCAGCGGGTAGGTGGTGCCGTCGACGGTGACCTGCCGCTCCTCCATGCACTCCAGCAGCGCCGACTGCGTCTTGGGGGAGGCGCGGTTGATCTCGTCGCCGACCACGATGTTGGCGAAGACCGGGCCCGGCTTGAACTCGAACTCGCGCAGCTCCTGGTTGTAGGCGCTGACGCCGGTGATGTCGCTGGGCAGCAGGTCGGGGGTGAACTGGACGCGGCGCACCGAGCAGTCGATCGACCGGGCCAGCGCCTTGGCCAGCATCGTCTTGCCCACCCCGGGCACGTCCTCGATGAGCAGATGCCCCTCGGCCAGCAGGACCGTCAGCGCGAGCCGCACCGCCGAGGGCTTGCCCTCGATCACCGACTCCACCGCGTTCCGGATCTTGCCGGCGACCTGGGCGAGGCCCTCCAGCCCGGGCCCGTCGGGGCCGGAGCCGCCGCGGCCGGGGGCGGCGCCGGAGCCGCCGTGGCGGGCGCGGTCCGGGGATACGGCGGAGTCGGTCTCCATGTACGACTCACCGTGCGTGCCTACTGCCACCAGCAACCCTCCTCAGCCGAACGGCCGCTCGTTCCCGTCGCCGGCCCCGCCGCGGGCCGCCGGTGCGCCAGGGGCCTCCGGCCTCCCCGCGGGAGCGGGACCTCCTCAGCGACCCGGTACGGCATGGCCCTGCGTCCTGGTTCACGCGCCCCGGTCAATGTGCCTGTCCCTATGACAGTGCTCCCAACGATGACAGTGCTCCCCACGAGAGTGCCTGTCCCCATGACAGTACGTCGTCGGGCCGCGCTGTCGCGATGTTCATGTCGATCGTGAGCCATTGTGCTCCACCCGGATGACCATCACAGCCCCGCCGGCCGCTCCATTTCGCTCCACCCCGGCCCGCTCCCGCCCCGTGCGTTCCGCGCGACGGTACGCGGCCGGCGCCCGCCGGCCTCTGACCGTTCCTTGACAGGGCGTCGGAGGGCGGCCCGGCGGAAGGTGGTAAGGAGCGGGGCGCGCGGGGCGCCCCCCGCGCGCCCCACTCCGCACCACCCCCTCTGACCTGCAGGTTTCCGGCGCGTTACGGCGCGCGAGAGATGTTTTCGTAGTTGACGGTGGGGAAGAGTGGAGTAGAGTGGGGCGCCGTGGGGGGCGTTAGCGCTCCACACGGTGCGGGAGGTGGGGGCCGTTGTTTCTTGGCACCCATGGCCCGCGCCTCGACGACAAGGGACGACTGTTCCTGCCGGCGAAGTATCGCGAGGAGCTGTCGGGGGGATTGGTGATCACGAAGGGCCAGGAACGCTGCCTGTACGTCTTCCCCATGGCAGAGTTCCAGCGCATCACCGAGGCGCTTCGTACGGCGCCGGTCACCGAGAAGGCCGTCCGGGCCTACAGCCGGGTGTTCTTCGCCAGCGCCTCCGACGAGGTCCCCGACAAACAGGGACGCGTCACCATCCCGCCGCCGTTGCGCACATACGCGGGCCTGACCCGCGACTGCACCGTCATCGGGGCCAACACGCGCCTGGAGATCTGGGACACCGCGGCCTGGGAGGCCTACCTCGAGCAGGAGGAAGAGGCCTTCGCCGATGTCTCGGAGGAGGTGTTGCCCGGGATCCTGTGAACTTTCACTCGTCGGTCCGATGACCGGCACTGGCCCACGTTCGGCCAGGTCTCCAGCCGCTCTCCGGCCAGCTGGCGCAGCTTCCCCGGCGCCAGACGGCGACCCCCCGCGGTGACGCGGTGATCTTCCTCACGGGCAGCGGATGGGGACCTGGCCGGGCGAGGCCCGCCGGGGGGCACCTTTCGATCGGGGCTCGGCCGAGCCTTGCCGATCGCGTCCGTGCCCTGGGGGCTTCCGGCCCGACGATGCCACGCAGTCCGCGAGCGTAGTGGCAGCACAAGGGGGTGTGAGCATGGACGTGGGGGACCACGCTGCCGAGGCCGGTCACGTACCGGTCATGCTCGGTCGCGTTCTGGAACTGCTCGCGCCCGCGGTGCAGGTCACCGGCCGCGCGCCCGTCTACCTCGACGCCACCCTCGGCCTGGGCGGCCACGCCGAGGCCATGCTGGAGGCCCATCCCGGCCTGCGCCTGGTGGGCCTCGACCGCGATCCCACCGCCCTGGAGCGCTCCGCCCGCAGGCTGGCGCGCTTCGGCGACCGGGTGCGGCTCGAGCACGCCGTCTACGACGAGCTGCCCGCCGTGCTCGACCGGATCGGGCTGCCGGGCGTCGACGCGGCCCTGTTCGACCTCGGGGTCTCCTCGCCCCAGCTGGACGAGGCGGAGCGCGGCTTCGCCTATTCCTACGACGCCCCGCTGGACATGCGGATGGACCGCACCCAGAGCCTGACGGCGGCCGAGGTGGTCAACACCTACCCGCCCGCCGAGCTGGCCCGCATCCTGCGCGAGTACGGGGAGGAGCGGTTCGCCCAGCGGATCGCCGCCGCGATCGTCCGCGAGCGCGCGAAGGAGCCGCTGGAGTCGACCCGGCGGCTGGCCGACCTGGTGCGCACCTCGATCCCCGCCGCCACCCGCCGCACCGGCGGCAACCCGGCCAAGCGCACCTTCCAGGCGCTGCGCATCGAAGTGAACGGGGAACTGGACATCTGGCGGCGGGCGCTGCCCGCCGCGCTCGGCGCGCTGCCGGTCGGCGGCCGGATCGTGGTGCTGTCCTACCACTCCCTGGAAGACCGCATCACCAAGCGGGTCCTCGCCGCCGAGGCGGCCGACACCACCCCGCCGGGGCTGCCCGTCCCGCTGCCCGAGCACCGGCCGCGTTTCCGGCTGCTCACCCGCGGCGCCGAGCTGCCCTCCGGCGAGGAGACCACGACCAACCCACGGGCCGGATCGGTGCGGCTGCGCGCCGCCGAGCGGCTCCGGGAGGCGACATGACGACCACGACCAGGCGCCCGCCGGGCGCCACGCCACCGGCCCCGGGCCGGGCCCGCCGCGACCGCGGGGGCCGCACGCGCCCCGCCGAGGGGGCCGAGGGCGCGCAGCGTCCCGGTACCACGACGGCGCCCGAACCGCAGGCCCCGGGCCGTGGCAGACCCGGGGGGCGGGGGCCGAAGGCGGCCAAGGCCCCGGCGAAGGCTCCGGCGAAGGGCCCGTCCAAGAGCCCGTCCAAGGGGACGACCGAGGGCCGGTCCGGGGGGTCGGCCGACGCCGCGGTGAAGGCGGCGAGCACGGTCGCGTCCAGGACGAAGGCGCCGGCCAAGGGCGGGGCGCGGGCCGAGACCGCGGCCAGGGCCGAGCCCGAGCGGCGCGCCGCACGGCCGGCCGCGCCGCCGCGCACCCCGTTCGTGCTGCTGATCTGCGGGCTCATGGGCGGTGCCCTGGTGAGCCTGCTGCTGCTCAACACCGTGCTCGCCGAGGACGCCTTCACGCTGACCCGCCTCCAGCAGAGCAACAAGCTGCTCGGCCAGCAGCAGGAGGCGCTCCAGGAGGAGATCGCCCGCGAGGGGTCGCCGGAGCGCCTCGCGCAGAAGGCCGAGGCGCTGGGCATGCAGCGGCCGACGCGGCTGGCGTTCATCGACGGCGACACCGGGCAGCCGATCGGCGGCACGGTGCGTCCGGTGCCGCACGCCTCCGCGGCGGTCGCGGGCGCGGCCGGGGTCGTCGGGATCCCGGGCGCCCTGGTGCCCGGCGACGGCCTGCCCGCGATGAGCACCGAGCCCGTCCGCCCGCACGGCACCGCCGGCGCGAACGGCGGCGCGAACGGCGGCGCGAACGGCGGCACGAACGGCGGCGCGGGCGCGCCGCGGACGACGACGGGCACGGCGCCCGGCGCTACGGCGGGCGAGCGCGCCGGCACGGGAACGGGGGCCGGTACGCCGTGATCGGCGGCCGGACCGGGACGGAGCGGGGGACAGGGTGACGGCGGGGCCGGGACGCGGGGCGGGACAGCCGCCCGGCCGTGGGCGCGGCGCCAAGGGACGGCCGTCCCGGGGCCAGGGGGGCGACGACGACTCCGGCGACGGCAGGAGCGGCCCGGGCGCGGCGCGCGCGTCCGGGCGCAGGACGGGCGATCCGCCGCGGTCGCCGAGCGGCTCCGGCCCCCGGAGGCCGGCCCGCAAGGGTGCTGCCGCGTCCGGGGGCGGGAAGGCCGCGGGGGACAAGAAGAGCGCCCAGGCCAGGCGGCGTTCCGACGAGAAGGCGCCCGTCCGCGGCTCGGGCGGGAAGGGCGCGGGCGCGAAGAGCGCCGCGGGCAAGACTCCCGCGAGCAAGACGACCGCGAGCAAGACCCCGGCGGGCAAGACCCCGGCGGGCAAGACTCCCGCGGGCAAGACCTCCGCGAGCAAGACCTCCAAGACTTCGGCGGGCAGAACGGGCAGAGGCGCCACCGGCGCGGCCAAGGCCCCGGGCGGGCCGAAGCGGGGCCGGGCCGGCGGCGCGTCCGGCCGCGCGGCGCTCGCCGACCCGGGGCCGCCCGCCCCGCGCCGCACCCGCGCGGACGGCCCGAAGCGCCCGAAACGGCCCAAGCGCCGGAGGGGCCCGGGCGGCGGGCCGCCCGGTCGCAGGCCGCCGCGCCCCCGCGTCCCGTTCCACCGGCGCGACCCGATCAAGCGGCTCAACGTCGGCCTGCTGGTGGTGGCGTTCGTGCTGTCGCTGTTCGCCGGGCGGCTGGTGCAGCTCCAGACCATCGAGTCCGGCTCCTACAGCGAGCTGGCGATCAAGCAGCGGCTGCAGGAGATCGACCTGCCCGCCGGCCGCGGCGACATCACCGACGCGCAGGGCAACCCGCTGGCCATGACCGTCGAGGCCCGCGCGATCTTCGCCGACCCGTACATCATCAAGCCGGAGAAGCGGCAGGCGATCGTCAACGCGCTGGCCCCGACCCTGGGGCTCGACCCGGCGTCCGTGATGAAGACCATCAGCAGGCCCGGCAGCCGGTTCGAGTACCTCGCGCACGGCGTCCGCCCCGACCAGGCCCGGCTGGTGACCGGGTACAAGTTCCTGGGCATCGGCACGCTGCCGGAGTACCGGCGGCAGTATCCGAACGACTCCCTGGCCGCGGGCGTCATAGGGTTCGTGAACGCCGAAGGGAAGGGCGCCACCGGCCTGGAGTACGCGATGAACTCGCAGCTGGCCGGCCGCAGCGGCTGGCAGCGCGTCGAGATCAGCCCCGAGGGCCAGCACATCCCGATGGGAGAGGACCAGAAGCGGCCACCGGTTCCCGGCCGCGGGGTCCGCCTCACGCTGATGCGCGACATCCAGTACCAGGCGCAGCGGGCCATCGAGCAGCAGGTCAAGGCGACCGGCGCGCGCAGCGGCAGCGTCGTCGTCATGGACCCGCGCGACGGCAGGCTGCTGGCCATGGCCTCCGCGCCCGGCTACGACCCCAACGACTACAACGACTCCCACCCCAGCAGGTGGGGCAGCCCGATCGTCCAGGAGGCCTACGAGCCCGGCTCGACCGGCAAGGTCCTCACCGCGGCGGCGGTCATGGAGAAGGGCGGGGTGACGCCGGAGACGGTGTTCACCGTGCCCGACCGGCTCAAGCGCTACGACCGGACGTTCCGCGACTCGCACCGGCACCCCACCCAGCGGCTCACCTTCGGCGGGGTGCTGGCCACCTCCAGCAACGTGGGCACCATCCTGGCCAGCGAGCGGATCACGCAGCAGACCCTCTACCAGTTCCTGCGCGCCTTCGGGTTCGGCGAGAAGACCGGCGTCGGCCTGCCCGGCGAGACCGCCGGGCAGCTGCTGCCGCCCGAGCGCTGGTCGGGCACCGACCGCTACCCGATCGCGTTCGGGCAGACGGTCTCGGTGAACGCGCTGCAGATGGCCAGCGTGTACGCCACCATCGCCAACGGCGGGACGCGGGTGCCGCCGACCCTGATCGAGGGCACGACGGGCGAGGACGGGGCGCTGACCCCCGCGGCGCGCCCCGCGAGCCGGCGGGTGGTCAGCCCCGGCACCGCCCGCGAGATCCGCGACATGCTGGAGGGGGTCACCTCCCGCGACGGCACCGCGCCCAAGGCCAAGATCCCCGGCTACCGGGTGGCCGGGAAGACCGGAACCGCCGAGATCGTCAACCCGCGCTGCGGCTGCTACGACGGCAGCGGCTACACGGCCTCCTTCGCCGGGTTCGCGCCCGCCGACGACCCCCAGCTGGTCGTCCAGGTGGTGCTGCAGGGTCCGCGGAAGGGAAGCCACTATGGTGGCGATGTGGCGGCTCCCGTCTTCAAGGACGTGATGAGCTTCGCGCTGCAGACCCGCAAGATCCCGCCGACGGGGAGCAAACCGCCGATCACCAAGATCTACGCCCGCGACTGAGCGCAGCGAGTACTCTCTCTCGCCGTGAGCCCAGCACCTGTGTCCCGGCCGGCGGCCCCGCCGGCCCCTTCGACCCGTACCGGAAGAAACGCCATGCGCCCGAACACCAACCCGGCCCGTCCGCTCTCCGGGCTCGCGGCGCTGCTCGGCGCCGGCGGCGGGGATCTCGCCGGGGTCGCGGTCACCGGCATCACCCACGACTCGCGGGCCGTGCTGCCGGGCGACCTGTACGCGGCGCTGCCCGGCGCCCGCGCCCACGGCGCCCAGTTCGCCGCGCAGGCCGCCGAGGCGGGCGCGGCGGCGGTCCTGACCGACCCCGCCGGGCGCGAGCGGGCCGGGGCGACCGGGCTCCCGGTCCTCGTCGTCGACGACCCGCGGGCCCTCCTCGGCCGGGCCGCCGCCTGGGTGTACGGCGAGCCCGCCGGCGACCTGACCCTGATCGGGGTGACCGGCACCAGCGGCAAGACCACCACCGTCTACCTGCTGGAGGCGGGCCTGCGCGCCGCCGGGGTGGAGACCGCGGTGGTCGGCACCGTGGAGATGCGCATCCAGGACGCCCGGCTGCCCAGCGCGCTGACCACCCCCGAGTCCACCGACCTGCACGCGATCTTCGCGATGATGCGCGAGCGCGGGGTGGGCGCGGCGGCGATGGAGGTCTCCAGCCACGCCCTGGAGCAGGGCCGGGTCGGCGGCGCCGTGTACGAGGTCGCCGTCTTCACCAACCTCTCCCAGGACCACCTCGACTACCACCCGACGATGCAGGACTACTTCGCCGCCAAGGCCCGGCTGTTCACGCCGGAGTACTCCCGCGTCGGCGTGGTCAACGTCGACGACCACTACGGCCGGGAGCTGACCGCGATCGCGACCGTGCCGCTGACCACCTACTCGGCGGGCGGCGACCCGTCGGCCGACTGGCGGGCCGAGGACGTGCGCACCGGCTCCGACGGCAGCGTGTTCCGGGTGGTGGGGCCGGGCGGCGTGGAGGCCGACGCGGCCGTCCAGCTCGCCGGGCCGTTCAACGTCGCCAACGCGCTGGCGGCGATCGTGGCGCTGGTGGAGGCCGGGATCCCGCTGCAGACCGCGGTGCACGGCGTGGCCGCGCTGCCGGGCGTGCCGGGCCGGCTGGAGCGCGTCGACGAGGGCCAGGACTTCGTCACGCTGGTCGACTACTCCCACAAGCCGGGCGCGGTCGAGGCGGTGCTGACGGCGCTGCGGCCGGTCACCGAGGGCCGGCTGGCGGTGGTGCTGGGCTGCGGCGGCGACCGCGACCGGGGCAAGCGGCCGCTGATGGGCGAGGCCGCGGCCCGGCTGGCCGACCTGGCCTACTTCACCAACGACAACCCGAGGTCCGAGGATCCGCTGGCGATCTTGGCCGCTATGGTCGAGGGCGGGCTGAAGGTGCCGCAGCCGCACCGGGCGCACATCGTGCTGGAGCCCGACCGCGCCGCGGCGATCGAGCTGGCGATCGGCAGGGCCCGGCGCGGCGACGTGGTCGTCGTCGCCGGCAAGGGGCACGAGCAGGGCCAGTACGCGGCGGGCGAGATGCGCCCCTTCGACGACCGCGAGGTCGTCCGGGCGGCGCTGCTGCGCCGCGCCGCCCGTGCGGGACAGGACGTGAGAGGGGACGGGACGCAGGCGTGATCCCACTTCCGCTGTCGACGATCGCGGAGCTGACGGGCGGCGCCCTGGCGGGCGCGTCCCCGCCCGGCGGCCCCGGCGCACCGGACGGCCCGGCCGCGCACGACCCCGCGCCGGGCGACCCGCCGGGCGATCCCGCGCCGGGCGACCCCGCCCCGGGGAACCCCGGGCCGGGGAACCCCGGGCCGGGCGACCCCCTGGTGAGCGGCCCGGTGGTCATCGACTCCCGGCAGGCCGGGCCCGGGGCGCTGTTCGCCGCCTTCCGCGGCGAGCGCGCCGACGGGCACGACTTCGCCGCCGCCGCCTACGAGGCCGGAGCCGCGGCCGTGCTGGCCGAACGCCCGGTGGGCGGCCCGGCCGTGATCGTCGACGACGTCCAGCAGGCCCTCGGCCGGCTGGCCCGCGGCGTGCTGGCCAGGCTGCCCCAGGCCACCGTCATCGGCATCACCGGGTCGTCCGGCAAGACCTCCACCAAGGACCTCATCGCCCAGGTCGTCGAGCGGGCCGGGCCCACGATCGCGCCGCCCGGGTCGTTCAACAACGAGATCGGGCTGCCGCTGACCGTGCTGCGCGCCGACGAGGGCACCCGGCACCTGGTGCTGGAGATGGGCGCGCGTGGGGTCGGTCACATCGCCTACCTCGCCGGGATCGCCCGTCCCGACATCGGCGTGGTCCTGAACGTCGGCACCGCGCACATCGGCGAGTTCGGCGGCCGCGAGGGCATCGCCAAGGCCAAGGGCGAGCTGGCCGAGGCCGTGCCGGCCGGCGGCACCGCGATCCTCAACGCCGACGACCCGCTCGTCGCGGCCATGGCGGCGCGCACCGAGGCCGAGGTGGTGACCTTCGGCCGGTCCCCGGGCGCGACCGTCCGGGCGGCCGACGAGGAGCTCGACGAGGCGGGCCGCCCCCGGTTCACCCTGGTCACGCCCGAGGGCACGGCCCCGGTGGAACTGGGGCTGCACGGCGCGCACGCGGTCGCCAACGCGCTCGCCGCCGCCGCCGTGGGACGCGCCGCGGGCCTGGACGCCGCCACCGTCGCCGACGCGCTGTCGCGGGCCCGCCCGGCCAGCCGGTGGCGGATGGAGGTCACCGAGCGCCCCGACGGCGTCACGGTGATCAACGACGCCTACAACGCCAATCCCGAGTCGACCCGCGCCGCGGTCGACGTGCTGGCCCACATGGCCCGGGGCGGGCGCGCGTTCGCCGTCCTGGGCGAGATGGCCGAACTGGGCACCGGCTCTGTGGCGGAACATGCCAAGATCGGGCAGCATGTCGCGCGCAGCGGCATCGCCGGCCTCGTGGTCGTCGGCGCGAACGCCGCGCCGATGGCCGAAGGGGCCGACCAGGTGGCGTCATGGACGGGAGAGTGCGTACAGGTGGATGACGTCGGCGCGGCGGTGACCGCGCTCAGCGGGCGGCTGCGGCCGCGGGACGTCGTACTGGTGAAGGGCTCTCGCGTCGCCGGGATGGAACGGGTCGCCGAGGCGCTCCTGGCGCGCCCGGGCGGAACGGGTGAGCGCGCGTGACCAACATCATCATCGCGGCCGGGATCGCCATGATCTTCGGCATGGTCGGCACCCCGGTGTGGATCCGGATCGTCAACCGGCTGGGCTACGGCCAGATGATCCGGGAGGAGGGCCCCTCCGGCCACCACGGCAAGCGCGGCACCCCCACCATGGGCGGCACGGTCTTCATCGTGGGGTCGCTGGTCGGCTACGTCGGCGCGCACCTGTTCGACGGCACGATGCCGACGGTGTCGGGAATGCTGGTGCTGTTCCTGATGACCGGGCTCGGCCTGGTCGGGTTCGTCGACGACTACATCAAGGTGTTCAAGCAGCGCAGCCTGGGCCTGCGCAGCGGCGCCAAGATGATCGGCATCATCCTGGTCGGCGTGGTCTTCGCGGTCGCGTCGCTGAACTTCCCCAACGGCTACGACATCACCCCCGCCTCCCCGCACCTGTCCTTCCTCCGCGACTTCGGCCCCTCGATCGGCCCGTACCTGTTCGTGGTGTGGGCGCTGCTGCTGATCGCGGCGATGTCCAACGGCGTGAACCTGACCGACGGGCTGGACGGCCTGGCGGCGGGCCCGGCCGGCATGGTGCTGGCCGCCTACGTGATCATCGGCAACTGGCAGCTGCGCAACAGCTGCTACGACTTCGCGCTGGCGCCCAACTGCTACAGCGTCCGCGACCCGCTCGACCTGGCGGTGGTCGCGGCGGCGGTGCTGGGCGGCGTGTTCGGGTTCCTGTGGTGGAACGCCCCGCCCGCGAAGATCTTCATGGGCGACACCGGCTCGCTGGCGCTGGGCGGCGTGCTGGTCGGGCTGGCCATCCTCACCCGCACCCAGTTCCTGCTGGCCATCCTGTGCGGCCTGATCGTGATGATCACCCTGTCGGTGATGATCCAGGTCGGCGGGTTCAAGCTGACCAAGAAACGGGTCTTCAAGATGGCCCCGCTGCAGCACCACTTCGAGCTGTCGGGCTGGGCCGAGACCACCATCGTCGTCCGCTTCTGGCTGATGTCGGCGCTGTTCACCGCGATCGGCCTCGGCCTCTTCTACCTGGAATGGATGCCGAAGAGTTGAGTTCGACCGGGGGGGAGTGGGCCGGCCGCGCGGTGTGCGTGGCCGGCGCGGGGGTGTCGGGACGGGCGGCGGCCCGGGTCCTGGCCGAGCGGGGCGCCCGCGTCACCGTCGTGGAGGGCCGCGACGGCGACGAGCAGCGCGCGCACGCCGCCGCGCTGGAGGAGCACGCGCGCGGGCTCCCGGACGGCGGCGGGTCGATCACCGTCCGGCTCGGCGACGGCGACACCCTGCCCGGCGGCACCGAGCTGGTGGTGATCTCCCCGGGCTGGCGGCCGGACGCGCCGCTGCCGCGCGCCGCCGCGGCCGCCGGGATCGAGGTGTACGGCGAGGTGGAGCTGGCCTGGCGGCTGCGTCCCGAGGGCGCGGCGCCGTGGCTGGCGATCACCGGCACCGACGGCAAGACCACGGTCGTGCGGATGCTGGCGTGCATGCTGCAGGCCGCCGGGCACGACGCGCTGGCGGTCGGCAACGTCGGCACGCCGATCGTCGAGGCCGTCCTGGAGAAACACGAGGTTGGGGGCGGGCCCCCTTCAGGGGGTCGGAGAAAACGCCGCGTGTTGGCGGTGGAGCTGTCCAGCTACCAGTTGCACTGGTCGAGTTCCCTGGCCCCGATCGCCTCGGCCGTCCTGAACCTGGCGCCCGACCACCTCGACTGGCACGGCTCCATGGAGGAGTACGCCGCCGCCAAGGCCAAGATCTTCCAGCGGTGCGGCACGGCCGTCTACAACGCCGACGACCCCGGCTCCAGCGGCCTGGCCGCCGGCGCCGGGCGGCGGCGGGCCGGGTTCACCCTGGAGGTCCCCGGCCCCGGCCTCCTGGGCGTCGTGGACGAGCTGCTGGTCGACCGGGCGTTCACCGCCGACCCCGAGCGGGAGGCGGCGGAGCTGGCCGCGCTGGGCGACGTGCGGCCGTTCGCGCCCCACAACGTCGCCAACGCGCTGGCGGCGGCCGCCCTCGCCCGCGCCTACGGCGTGCCGCCGGAGGCCGTACGGGAGGGCCTGCGCGCCTTCGTGCCCGACCCGCACCGCATCCAGCACGTCGCCGACGCCGGCGGGGTCACCTACATCAACGACTCCAAGGCGACCCAGCCGCACGCGGCGGCGGCTTCGCTGGCGGCCTACGAGTCCATCGTGTGGATCGCCGGGGGGCTGCTGAAGGGCCTGGAGGTCGACGACCTGGTCCGCTCCTGCGCCCCGCGGCTGCGCGGCGTCGTGCTGATGGGACGCGACCGGGCCCGGATCGCCGAGGCACTCGCGCGACACGCGCCCGATATTCCGGTCGTCGACGTCGCCGACACCGACACTGGGGCGATGGACCGCGTCGTGAACGAAGCCGCCGCCCTGGCCCGTCCGGGCGACACCGTGCTGCTGGCCCCGGTCGGGGCCTCCTTCGACATGTTCGCCAACTACCCGGCGCGCGGCGACGCGTTCATCGCCTCGGTACGGCGCCTGCCCGGCGCCGCCCTCCCCGGCGAGCAGCCCGGCTGACGGCGTGGGCACCGCGCTGCCGTCCGAGGCCGAGCCCGCCGGACGGTCCGGCCCCCGCGAGCGGGTCGCCGCCGCGGTCGGCCTCCTCGACCGCCCGCTGACCTCGTACTACCTGGTGCTGGGCTGCTCGGTGATGCTGCTGACGCTGGGGCTGACGATGGTCCTGTCGGCGTCCCTGGTCAAGCAGATCCAGGAGACCGGCTCGGCGTACACGCTGTTCCAGAAGCAGGCGATCTGGGTGGCGATCGGGCTGCCGGGCATGTGGCTGGCCTCGCGCCTCCCGGTCCGGACGTTCCGGGCGCTGGCCTACCCGCTGCTGCTGCTGTCGGTGGTGGCGCTGATGCTGGTGCTGGTCCCCGGCCTGGGCCGCACGGCCGGCGGCGCCACCCGCTGGATCGACCTGGGCGCGGTCCAGATCCAGCCGTCCGAGCCCGCGAAGCTGGGGCTGGTGCTGTGGGGCGCCGACCTGCTCGCCCGCAAGGAGCGCCTGGGCCAGCTCACCGAGTGGAAACCGCTGCTGGTGCCGCTGCTGCCCGGGGCCGGGCTGCTGGTGCTGCTGGTGATGCTCGGCGACGACCTGGGCACGACGCTGATTCTGCTGACCATCTTCCTGGCGCTGCTGTGGGTCGTGGGCGCCCCCGGCCGGCTGTTCGTCGGCATGGCCGGGCTGGTGTGCCTGCTGGTGGCGATCCTCATCGTCGTCGAGCCGTACCGGATGCAGCGGCTCACCGGGTTCCTGGACCAGTCCGGCGACCCGCTCGGCGCCCGCTACCAGGGAACACAGGGCCTGTACGCGGTCGCCTCCGGCGGCTGGTTCGGCACCGGCCTGGGCGAGGGACGGGCCAAGTGGGACTTCCTCCCGCACGCGGAGACCGACTTCATCTTCGCGATCGTCGGAGAGGAGTTCGGACTGGTGGGTACGCTCGTGGTGCTCAGCCTGTTCGGGCTGCTGGCCTACGCGGGCCTGCGGATCGCCAGGCGCGTCAAGGACCCGTTCACCCGGCTGGCGGCGGCCGGCGCCACGGCCTGGCTGGTGGTGCAGGCGATCGTGAACATCGGGGCGGTGATCGGCGTGCTCCCCATCACGGGGATCCCGCTGCCGCTGGTCTCCTACGGGGGGTCGGCGCTGATCCCCACCCTGATCGCGCTCGGCATGCTGCTGGCCTTCGCCAAACGCGAGCCCGGGGCGCGCCAGGCGCTGGCCGCGCGGGGTCCCGGACCGGTCCCGCGGGCCCTAAGCTGGCTGGGCCTGGCACGGCGCTGAGTCCCCACACCGGGGGTGCCGATCGGCCCGGCGACCGTTCGTCCGCGGGAACGCGGCGCGGGAGGCGGGGCCTGCGGCACCGCCATACGAACATGCTGAGGAGTTGTCAACGAGCATGAGGGTTGTCCTGGCCGGCGGCGGCACCGCCGGACACATCGAGCCCGCCCTGGCTTTGGCCGACGCGCTGCGACGCAACGATCCCAACGTGGGGATCACCTGCCTCGGCACCGAGCGGGGCCTGGAGACCCGGCTGGTCCCGCAGCGGGGCTACGAGCTCGCCCTGATCCCGCCCGTGCCGCTGCCCCGCACCCTGACCCCGCAGCTGCTGACCGTCCCCGGCCGGCTGCGCGGGGCGATCAACGCGGCGGCGTCCGTCCTGGACCAGGCGCAGGCCGACGTCCTGGTCGGGTTCGGCGGCTACGTGGCCACTCCCGGGTACCTGGCGGCGCGCAAGCGCAAGGTGCCGATCATCGTGCACGAGGCCAACCCCAAGCCCGGGCTGGCCAACAAGCTCGGCGCCCGCTTCACCGACCACGTCGCGGTCTCGCACGGCGACTCGCCGCTGCCGAACGCGCGGTTCGTCGGGATCCCGCTGCGCCGCGAGATCGCCACGCTGGACCGGCTGGCGATGGGCGACAAGGCCCGCTCCTACTTCGGGCTGCTGCCCGACCTGCCCACGCTGCTGATCTTCGGCGGGTCGCAGGGGGCGCGCTCGCTGAACCGCGCCGCGGTCGCCACCGCGCCCGCGTTCCGGCAGGCCGGCATCCAGGTGCTGCACATCGTCGGCCCCAAGAACACCGAGGAGCCCGAGCAGATTCCCGGCGGCCCGCAGTACGTGACGATCCCGTACTGCGACCGGATGGACCTGGCCTACGCCGCCGCCGACATGGCGATGTGCCGGGCGGGCGCGATGACGTGCGCCGAGCTGGCGGCGGTGGCGCTGCCCGCGGCGTACGTGCCGCTGCCGATCGGCAACGGCGAGCAGCGGCTCAACGCCGAGCCGATCGTGGCGGGCGGCGGCGGGCTGCTGGTCGACGACGCCGAGCTGACGCCGGAGTGGATCGCGGGCAACCTGCTGCCGGTGCTGGCCGACCCGGCGCGGGTCGCGGCCATGTCGGAGGCGGCCGGGCGGATGGGCCGCCGGGACGCCGACGCGCTGCTGGCGCAGATGGTGTACGAGGTCGTCCGCGGGGGACGCCAGTGAGCGAGCCGGAGGGGCGCGGCGTCGCCTGGACTGACGAGCGAGGGACGAGCGAGGAGGGAAGGCGGCGCCACATGGCGCCGCGGAGGCGAGCGGGGGACGGCAAGAGCGAGGGGACGCGAGCCGGCCGATGAGTCTGATCAGTCCAGGTGAGGTCGTGCCGGCGGGGGAGCTGGGCAGGGTCCATTTCATCGCGATCGGCGGCGCCGGCATGTCCGGCATCGCGCGGATCATGCTCAAGCGCGGCATCGCCGTCTCCGGCAGCGACGCCCGGGACTCCGAGCTGCTGGCCCAGCTGGGCGATCTGGGCGCCAAGGTCTTCGTCGGCCACGACGCCGCGTACCTGGGGGACGCCGACACCGTCGTGGTGTCCACCGCGATCCGCGACACCAACCCGGAGCTGGTGGCGGCGCGCGAGCGCGGGCTGCGCGTGCTGCACCGGTCGGAGGCGCTGGCGGCGCTGATGGCGGGGCGGCGCGCGGTCGCGGTGGCGGGCACGCACGGCAAGACCACGACCACCTCGATGCTGACCGTCGCGCTGCAGCACGCGGGGGCCGACCCGTCGTACTGCATCGGCGGGCAGCTGGTCACCACCGGGCTCGGCGCGGACGAGGGCACGGGCGAGGTGTTCGTCGCCGAGGCCGACGAGAGCGACGGCTCGTTCCTGATGTACTCGCCGGCGATCGCGGTCGTCACCAACGTCGAGGCCGACCATCTGGACAACTACGGCGGCTTCGAGAAGGTGAAGGAGAACTTCGCCCGTTTCGTCGACCGGGTCGAGCCGGGCGGGACGCTGGTGGCGGGCGCCGACGACCCGGTGGCGATGGAGCTGGCGGACCTGGCCCGCGGGCGCGGGCTGGCCGTGCTGACCTACGGGGAGGCGCCGGGCGCCGACCTGCGGGTGGACGGGTTCACGCCGCGCGGGCTGGGCTCCCGGTTCGACCTCGGCGGCGTGGGCGAGGTGCGGCTGGGCGTCCCGGGGCGGCACAACGCGCTGAACGCGGCGGCGGTGGTCGCGGTGGCGCGCGCCCTCGGCATGGACGAGCGGGCGGTGGTCGAGGGCCTGGCGGAGTTCCGCGGGGCCATGCGCCGGCTGGAGCCCAAGGGCGAGGCGGCGGGCGTCGAGGTGTTCGACAGCTACGCCCACCATCCCACCGAGCTCACCGCCGACCTGTCGGCCACCCGCGACTACGTGGAGCAGAAGGCCGCGGCGGGAGGGCCCGCCGGGCGGATCGTGGCGGTGTTCCAGCCGCATCTCTACAGCCGCACCCGGTTCTTCGCGGCCGAGTTCGGCGCGGCGCTCGGGCTGGCCGACGTCGCGGTGGTCCTGGACGTCTACGGTGCCCGGGAGGACCCCGAGCCCGGGGTGACCGGGCTGCTGGTGGCCGAGCGCGTCCCGGACGGCACCGCCTGGGAGTACGTGCCGGAATGGGACGAGGCGGCCGCGACCGCGACCCGCCTGGCCGTTCCCGGCGACGTGGTCATCACGCTGGGCGCGGGCGACGTGACCCGGCTCGGCCCGGAGATCCTCGGCCTGCTGGCCGCCCGCGCCGGCGCCTGAGCCGCGTCCGGGCGCGGCCCGCTCGCGCGGGCGTGATCCCGGGCGGCCCGGCGTGGGGTCCCGGGTTTGGGCGCCGATCACTGTCAAGCTGTGGTCATGACCGAGGCGGGGACGCGTCAACGCAGCAGCACTCCCGAGCCCGCGGCCCGCGACCGGCGTGCCGGCCGGTGGAAGGCGGCGTGCGTCACGCTGCTGGTGCTGGGCCTGCTGGGCACGGTCGCCTGGGTGCTGCTGGGCTCGCGCCTGCTGGTCGTGCGGAACGTGGAGGTGACCGGCACCGCGCTGGCGCCGCGCGACCGGATCGTGGCGACCGCCGGGATCCGGCTGGGGCTGCCGATGGCGCGGCTGGGCACCGGCGGCGTCAAGGCGCGCCTGGAGCGTCTCCGCGAGGTGGAGTCGGCCACGGTGGAGCGGCACTGGCCCGCGACGGTCCGGATCGTGGTGCGCGAGCGGGTGCCGGTCGCGGCGGTGGAGCGCGCCGGGCGGTACTACCAGCTCGACCGGCACGGGGTGGCGGTGGCCGACGGCCCGTCCCGCCCGCAGGGGATGCCGGCGCTGTCGTCGGCCTCGCCCGGCCCGACCGACGCCGCGACGCTGGCGGCGCTGCGGGTGCTGGAGGACCTGCCGGAGCGGCTGAGCGCGCGGGTGTGGGGCGTGGAGGCGCCGTCGCCGGAGTCGGTGACGCTGCGGATGTCGGGCGGCCGGACGGTGGTGTGGGGCCCCGCCGAGCGCTCCGCGGAGAAGGTCCGGCTCGTGGACGCGCTGCAGAAGTCCGCCGCGGGGAGGTACGCGCGGACGATCGACGTCAGTTCCCCGGAGGTCGTCACCACGCGCTGACCGGCCGGGCCGGCCAAGGTGATCAATCCGATCTTTCCGGGACGTGTGGGGCAGCCGATGCGGGGTAGGTCGCAGGGACTCCGTTCCGGTGCGTGTGTCGCGGCGCTTCCGGACGCGCGATGGGGCACGCTGGAACGGCGGTAGCGGCGGACGGACCGGTCGGGAGGTGAATCGGCGGTGGTCGTCACCAACCCGGGCATCTGGTGCTGTGTGCGACACGCCGGTTCCGTTGGCGCGAGGTTAGTTGACCCTGGCGGTAAGCCCGCCCTACTGTCCGTATCAGTCCTCAGGTTGACATAACTGTAAGCCTCAAGTTGAGGGTGAGGGTTTGGGGTGGCGCCGATCACCCCGGCCCGTCCCGAACAGACACAGACATCCAGACAACACACCAGACGGCCGGCACCGGGTACCGGGCACGGCACCGGCGCCGCGGCGGACACGCCGCGGCCGACCGGGCCGCGGACCGGGCCGGCCGGCCGGATAGAGCGAGCGGAAAGGCCCCTCGTCGTGGCAGCACCGCAGAACTACCTCGCGGTCATCAAGGTCGTCGGCATCGGCGGCGGCGGCGTCAACGCCGTCAACCGGATGATCGAAGAGGGTCTCAAGGGCGTCGAATTCATCGCGATCAACACCGACGCTCAGGCGCTGCTGATGAGTGACGCCGACGTGAAGCTCGACGTGGGCCGCGAGCTCACCCGGGGCCTGGGCGCCGGGGCCAACCCCGACGTCGGCCGCAAGGCCGCCGAGGACCACCGGGAGGAGATCGAGGAGGTCCTCAAGGGCGCCGACATGGTGTTCGTCACCGCGGGCGAGGGCGGTGGCACGGGCACCGGCGGCGCGCCGGTGGTGGCCAACGTGGCCCGCTCGCTCGGCGCGCTGACCATCGGCGTGGTCACCCGCCCGTTCAGCTTCGAGGGCAAGCGCCGCGCCATGCAGGCCGAGGCCGGCATCGAGACGCTGCGCGACGAGGTCGACACCCTCATCGTCATCCCCAACGACCGGCTGCTGTCGATCTCCGACCGGCAGGTCAGCGTGCTGGACGCCTTCAAGGCGGCCGACCAGGTGCTGCTGTCCGGTGTCCAGGGCATCACCGACCTGATCACCACCCCCGGCCTCATCAACCTGGACTTCGCCGACGTCAAGTCGGTCATGTCCGGGGCGGGCTCGGCGCTGATGGGCATCGGCTCGGCGCGCGGCGACGACCGCTCGGTCGCGGCCGCCGAGATGGCGATCTCCAGCCCGCTGCTGGAGGCCAGCATCGACGGCGCCCACGGCGTGCTGCTGTCCATCTCCGGCGGTTCCGACCTGGGGCTGTTCGAGATCAACGAGGCCGCCCAGCTGGTCTCCAACGCGGCCGCCCCCGACGCGAACATCATCTTCGGCGCGGTCATCGACGACGCGCTCGGCGACGAGGTCCGGGTGACGGTGATCGCGGCGGGCTTCGACGAGGCACGCCCTACTAGGCCGGCCCCGGAGCCGGAGCGGGACAGACGGCATCCACCGCCGCCGCGCCCCACCCCGCCGCCGCCCGCGGCGCCGTCCAACCCGATCCCCAGCCGGGTCGGCCGTTCGGACGCCTTCGGCTCCGCGCACACCCCGGCCCAGCCGTCCGCGGGCTCGCAGCCGCACCAGTCGGTCGCGCAGGCCGCCGCGGCGCCCGCCCAGCAGCAGTCCCAGCCCGTTCCGGTGCCGCCGCGCCGCCCGGCCGACGACGAGCGGCCGCGTCCCGCCGCGCCGGCCGCCGCCGGCGACGCCTCCGGGGGCGCCGGCCCGGCCGCGCCCGCCGGCGACGACGCCGCCTCCGGCGGCGCCGGCCGCGGGACCGGCGCCGACGGCGGTGCCGCGGACGAGCCGGACGAGAGCCTCCGGCTGCCCGCGCCGCGCAACCCCGAGCAGTCGGCCACCCGCGTGCACGCGGGCGAGTCCGACAGCGGCTCCGCCGCGACCGGGCAGCGCCGCCGTCCCGTCGTGTTCGACGAGGACGACGACCTCGACGTCCCCGACTTCCTGAAGTGACCGTCCACACGCCCGGCACGGCCGGGCCCGCCGGCGGGCCCGGCCCCAGGGTGCCGGCCGGCGGCCACCGCATGATCACGCGCGTCGCGCTGGCGGAGGGGATCGGCGCCGCGTTCACCGCGCGGGCCGGCGGCGTCAGCGAGGGCCCCTACGACTCCTTCAACCTCGGCGGCGCGGTCGGCGACGACCCGGCCGCGGTCCGCGCCAACCGGAGCCGCGCCGAGACCGCCCTCGGCCTCGCCCCCGGCCGCACCGTCTGGATGCGGCAGGTGCACGGCGCCGACGTGCGCGTCGTCACCGGCCCCGACGATGTCGACGGGGCGGCGGACGGCGCCCCCGCGGTCGACGCGCTGGTCACCACCGTCCCCGGGCTGGCGCTGGCGGTGCTGGTCGCCGACTGCGCGCCGGTGCTGCTCGCCGATTCCGTGGCCGGGGTGGTGGGCGCCGCGCACTCCGGGCGTCCGGGCACCGCGCTCGGGGTCGTCCCGGCACTGGTCGCCCGCATGCGGGAGCAGGGCGCCGAGCCCGGCCGGATCTCCGCCGCGATCGGCCCGGCGGCCTGCGGCGGCTGCTACGAGGTGCCCGCCGCCATGCGCGACGAGGTCGCCGCCGCCGTCCCCGCCGCCCGCGCCACCACCCGGGCGGGCACGCCCGGCCTGGACATCCGGGCCGGGATCGTCGAGCAGCTCGCCGGATGCGGGGTGACCGACGTCCAGGTCGACCCGCGCTGCACCATCGAGACCCCCAAGCTCTTCTCCTACCGCCGTGAGGGCCGCACTGGGCGGTTCGCCGGGTATGTCTGGCTCGATGGCGGTGCCGAGCGGTACGCGGATGCCTGACGCGCCGCCAGGGCGCGTCCCCGGCGAGGGGCCCGGGCAGGGTCTCCGGGAGCGGAGCGAGGAGCTGGCGGCCAACCTCGCCGAAGTCCGCGAGCGGATCGCCGCCGCGTGCTCCGCGGCCGGGCGCGACCCCGGCGAGGTCACGCTGGTGGCGGTCACCAAGACCTTCCCGGCCTCCGACGTACGGCTGCTGGCCGGACTGGGCCTCACCGACGTCGCCGAGAACCGCGACCAGGAGGCCGCGCCCAAGGCGGCCGCCACCGCCGGGCTCCCGCTGACCTGGCACTTCGTGGGGCAGCTGCAGACCAACAAGGCGCGCTCGGTGGCGTCCTACGCCGATGTGGTGCAGTCGGTCGACCGTCCCAGGCTCGCCGCCGCGCTGTCGACCGCGGCCGTACGGCTCGGCCGCACACTGCGCTGCATGATCCAGGTCTCCCTCGACGAGCCCGGCCCGGACCGCGGCGAACGCGGCGGCGTCGCGCCCGCCGACGTGCCCGCGCTGGCCGACGCGATCGCGGCGGCCGAGGGGCTGACCCTGGACGGGGTGATGGCGGTCGCGCCGCTGGGCGGCGACCCGCGACCGGCCTTCGAGCGGCTGGCCGGCATCGCCGCCGACCTGCGGAAGGCGCACCCCGGCGCCGATGCCATATCGGCGGGTATGAGCGGTGATCTGGAGCCCGCGATCGGGTGTGGCGCGACACACCTGCGGATCGGTACGGCGTTGCTCGGCGGCCGACAGGCAATCGTCAGGTAATGTCCCCCCCAGTGGTACCTGCCGAAACGGCGGACCACGCAGATGGAGCAGTCCGACGGCGGTGCCGGGGCCACAGGACGACGGAGGGCATATGGCCAGCGCGATGCGCAAGATGGCGGTCTACCTCGGCCTTGTGGAGGACGACCGCTACGACGACAAGTACGACTACGACGAGTACGAGACGTACGACGACGATACCGACCCGGGACAGGGTCGGCAGGGTCGGCTCCGCGAGGAGGAATCCGGCGGTCAGCTTACCCGAGCCGAGGATGCCGCGGACCGGGAACGCGATCATCACGCCTCGCCCGCCGCCGAGCGGCGCTCGGTGGCGCTCTACGAGTCGGGTACCACCGACCTCGCGCGAATCACTACGCTGCACCCAAGGACCTACAACGAGGCAAGGACCATCGGGGAGCACTTCCGTGAGGGGACACCCGTCATCATGAACCTGACCGAGATGGTCGACAGCGACGCCAAGAGGCTGGTCGACTTCGCGGCGGGTCTGGTGTTCGGCCTGCACGGGAGCATAGAGCGTGTTACGAACAAGGTGTTCCTCCTGTCACCCGCCAACGTCGAGGTGACGGCGGAGGACAAGGCCCGGATGGCAGAACGAGGGTTCTTCAACCAAAGCTGACAGGCACATGTGAGAGTGGCTCCGTGACAATCGTAGGAACCGTGCTGGCGTTCGTCCTCTACATCTTCCTCCTGTTCCTGATCGGGAGGCTGATCCTGGAGGTCCTGCAGTCGTTCGCACGGTCATGGCGTCCCACCGGAGTGGTGCTGGTGATCGCCGAGGCCACCTACACCATCACCGATCCGCCACTGAAACTCCTGAGACGTTTCATCCCGCCCATCCGTCTGGGTAACGTGGCGTTGGACCTCAGCTTCACTGTCCTCATCCTTGTGGTCTGGGTCATGATCATCTTCGTGCAGAGGCTCTGATCGGATACCGTCCTTTGGGACAGACTCCAAGCGCGCCAAGGAGACGAACATGCCGCTGACACCCGCCGATGTGCGGAACAAGCAGTTCAGTACCACCAGGCTGAGGCCGGGGTACGACGAGGAGGAGGTGGACGCCTTCCTCGACGAGGTCGAGGCCGAGCTCGACCGCCTCATCCAGGAGAACGAGGAGCTGCGGGCCAAGCTCGCCGAGTGCCTGCGCGGCAAGGTCCCCGCGATGGCCGCGCCCATCGTCGAGCCCAAGCCGGACGTGGCCAAGATCCCCGAGCCGCCCCGGCCGCCCGAGCCGATGCAGCCGCAGCCCGAGCCCGAGCCGGCGCTCGGCGGCGGGCTGGGCATGGCCCCCGCGCCCTCCGGCGAGGACAACATGGACACCGCGGCGCGCGTGCTGGCGCTGGCGCAGCAGACCGCCGACCAGGCGATCGCGGACGCCCGCCGGGAGGCCGACGAGACCCTGGGCCGCGCCCGCCGCGAGGCCGAGGAGATCCTCGGCAAGGCCCGCCGGCAGGCCGACCAGATCGTCAGCGAGGCCCGCTCCCGCGCCGAGGCCCTCGACCGCGACGCCCAGGAGCGGCACCGCCAGGTCATGGGCTCGCTCGTGCAGCAGCGCGAGGAGCTCGAGCGCGAGGTCGACAACCTGCGCGCGTTCGAGCGGGAGTACCGCAGCCGCCTCAAGGTCTACCTCGAGGGGCAGCTGCGCGACCTGGAGGCCGGAAGCACCGAGACCGGAGGCTTCCCCGCCGTCCCCGCCGCCCCGGCCGGGCAGCAGGTCGGCCCCAGCGGCCCGCCGACCGGTCCGCAGCCGGCCATCCCGCACGACAACCGCAACGGCGCCGCGGGCGGCAACCCCACCGGCCCCGGAACCTTCCCGCCCCCCGAGCCGGCCCAGCACCAGCAGGTCCAGCACTCGGCCACCGGCGCGTTCCACGCGGGCGGCGACAACCCGCCGCACGAGAGGCGCTGAACCAGCCCTCGCGGACGATAGTGTCGTCCCGTTCGCCGCGCCGCGGATGGCACCGCCGCCATCCCGGCGGCGTTTCGGAGCATCGGCGGTGGCCCCCGGCCGTGGACGGCACGGGGGATGCGGGCTGTGAAGGGGGAGAGACCCTGTGATCATCCTGAGCGGCGTCCTCGTCGTCGTGGCGATCGCCCTGCTGGTGGCGGGGATCGTCGCGGGCAACGGAGAGAGCGCCCAGGTCCTCGGCCTGGACGCGCTGGTGGTGATCTACATCTCGATCGCCGTCAGCGTCGTGTCGGCGCTGTGCCTGGCCATCGGGGTCTTCCTGAGACGCAAGGAGCTGTTCGGCTCCGGCGCACCGGCCGCCAAGAGGACCCGGCAGCCCGCCAAGCCCAAGGGCAAGAAGAAGCCCGAGCGCCCCGCGGCCCGCTCGAAGACCCCCGCCCCGCCTCCCGGCGACGACACGGTGCGGATCCAGCCGCCGTCCGCCGAGGTCCCCGACGACGCCGTCGTGTACGTGGTCCGCGGCCGCAAGCGCTACCACCTCGACACCTGCCGCCAGCTGGCGGGACGCGACCGCGAGGAGCTCACCTACGCGGAGGCGAAGGAAGAGGGCTTCAGCCCCTGCACCGCCTGCATGCCCGACACCGCCCTGGCGGCCCGAGCCGCGGTGACCGTCCCCGCGGGCAAGACCGCCGCCAAGACCGCCGAGATCCCCGTCCCCGCCGACTCGCCCCCGGACCCCCTCTCCAAGCCGGAGACCAAGGCGTCCGGTGTAACCGAGGCACCGGCGGACGAGACCTCGCCCCTCCGCGCCGACCCGCCGGCCACGAGCCCCGCGCCGGCCCGCGAGCCCGAGGCCGGATCCGGCCACCCGGCCGAGCCCACCGCCCCGCTCCCGTCGGCCTGGCCCGCTCCGGCGACGGCCGCCGACATCCCCGCGGAGAGGACCCCCGGGGACGACGTGACGGTGCGGATCCTCAGCGGCACCAAGCGCTACCACCGCGTCGACTGCGCCCTGATCGAGGACATCGGCGACGAGACCGAAGACCTGGAGTCCGTCTCCCGGGCCGAGGCCAAGACCCGAGGCTGCACCCCCTGCCTCGTCTGCCAGCCCGATGCGTGACGCGTAACATCCTCCGCTTGGCCGCGGCCGCGCGGAGCGCCGCTTCGGGGGATCACTCGCCCCGCAACAGCCGCAACGGCGACCGCCGAACACTGTCCGGCCCGTAGCGGAGCGCCAGCGGAGTGGAGGGTCGCCCCTCCACAATGACTAGCGTGACTCTCGTTGGCGGCGTAGGTGTTCGCGGCGTTGGTCTCGGAGTTGCCGGATCTGCTCGCGGTGGTCCTCGCGCATCTGGAGGTGCTGCTGGTGCAGGCTGTGGCGTTCGCGGCGGTGGTCGGCGCGGGTGGTGCCCATCTCGCTGCGGCTCGCGGTCACGCCGCCGAACAGGGCCGTTCCGTTGAGGCGGATGACCGGGGCGTCCGGGGAGTCGGTGTCGTCTTCGGGGAGGTCCACGCCGCCGAAGACGGCGGAGATGGAGCTCACCAGCCGTACGCCCGGGGGGACGGTGATGTCCACGCCGCCGAAGACGCAGGTGATGGTGAGGGTGACCTCGCGCTGGGAGAGGACGGCCTGGCGGAAGTCCAGCTCGGCGCCGCCGAAGACGCAGGTCACGGTGGTCTCCGGTTCGACGAGCCAGCGGCCGCGGCGCTCGGCGCCCGCGAAGACGGCCACGACGGAGGGCGGCTGCGGTTCGGGCGGCGGCAGGCTCGGTTCCTTCTCCAGTCGCACCCGTGGTTCGGGGGCGGCGGGCAGGTCGCTGAGGACGGGCTCCAGGTCGGCGTAGGTCTTGGCGCGGTAGACCACGTCGATGCGCTCGGCGTGTTCCTCCGGGGTGATGCGCCCTTCGGCCAGGGCCTCCCGGAGACGGTCCGAGACCCGGTCGCGGTCGGCGTCGGAGGCGCGCAGCGCCGATCCCGGGTCCGGGGCCGGTTCGGAGGGCTCGTTCGCGTTCACGCCCTCCATCATCGCAAACGCGATGTGTCTCGAATAGGGCTTCGGCGGCATTCGTCGTGCGAATGCCGCCGAAGCGCCCCGGTCAGCTCTTGCGGAGCCAGAAGGTCAGGCCGAGCTCGTCGTCCTGCAGAGCGGGCAGGTCCAGGTCGGGCCGGCCCTCCCGGACGCTCGCGGCCAGGACCTCGCCGGCCAGTTCGGACTCGTGCGCGCGCAGCGCCTCGGCGAGGTCGTCGCCGGCGGCCCGCCACCACAGCTCGATCCGGTCGGTGACGTCGAGCCCCGAGGACTTGCGGCCGTCCTGGACGAGCCGCACGGCCTCGCGGACCAGCCCGGCGCGCCGCAGTTCGGGCGTGACGGTCAGGTCCAGCGCGACGCTCTCGCCGCCGGCGCTCTCCACCGCCCAGCCGGTGCGCGGCCGCTCGGTGACGATCACCTCGTCCGGGGAGAGCGCGACGGCGCCGAGGTCGCCCGCCTCGACCGTGACGGTGCCGTCGGCGCGCAGCGCGGCTACCAGCCCGGCGGCGTCGGCGCCGGTCACCGCCTTGGCCACCTTCGGGGTGTCCTTGGCGAACCGCTTGCCCAGCTCGCGGAAGTTGGGCTTGACCTCGTACTCGACCAGGTCGCCGCCGATCGTGGAGAGCTCCTCGAACGCCTGGACGTTCAGCTCCTCGGCGATCTGGGCGCGCAGCTCGGCGGGGAGCGCCGCCCAGCCCTGGGCGCCCACCAGGGCGCGGCCGAGGGGCTGCCGGGTGCGGACGCCGCTGCCCGCCCGCGCGGCCCGGCCCAGCTCCACCAGGCGCCGGACGAGGGCCATCTGGGACGACAGCGTCGCGTCCAGGAGGTCCTCCCGGACGGTGGGGAAGTCGGTCAGGTGGACCGACTCGGGGGCGTCGGCCGGGCGGATGACGTTCCACATGTAGTCGGTGAGGAACGGCACCATCGGGGCCATCAGCCGTGTCAGGGTCTCCAGGCACTCGTAGAGGGTGGCGAACGCGGCGGCGCCGCCGGGAGTGTCCGGGCCCTCCCAGAACCGCCGCCGGGAGCGCCGCACGTACCAGTTGGACAGGTCGTCGACGAACTCGGCCAGCCGGCGCCCGGCCGCGGCCGAGTCGAACCCGTCGAGGGCGCCGTCGACGTCGCGGACGGTGCGGTGCAGCTCGGCCAGGGCCCAGCGGTCCAGCAGGGGCCGGTCGGCCGGGGCGGGCGCCTCGGCCATCCGGTCGGGGGTCCACGCGCGGCCGTCCTGGGCCTCGGCCGCGTTGGCGTACAGGACCAGGAACGAGGCGGTGTTCCAGTACGTGAGGAGCACCTTGCGGACGATCTCCTCGATGGCCCCGTGCCCGACCCGCCGGGCCGCCCACGGCATGCCGCTGGCGAGCATGAACCAGCGCAGCGCGTCGGCGCCGTGCTCGTCCATCAGCGGGATGGGCCGCAGCACGTTGCCCAGGTGCTTGCTCATCTTGCGGCCGTCCTCGGCCAGGATGAGGCCCAGGCAGAGGACGTTCTCGTAGGACGACCGGTCGAAGACCAGCGTGCCGACCGCCATCAGGGAGTAGAACCAGCCACGGGTCTGGTCCTGGGCCTCGCAGATGTACTGGGCCGGGTAGGAGGATTCGAAGACCTCCTTGTTGCGGTGGGGGGCGCCCCACTGCGCGAACGGCATCGACCCCGAGTCGTACCAGGCGTCGATGACGTCGGGCACGCGCCGCGCCTCCTCGCCGCACTGGGGGCAGGGCAGCGTGACGTCGTCGACGTAGGGGCGGTGGGGGTCGAGCTTGGACAGGTCGCGCCCGGCCAGCTCGCCCAGCTCCTCGAGAGAGCCGACGCAGGTGATGTGGTCCTCGTCGGCGCCGCACACCCACAGCGGCAGGGGGGTGCCCCAGTAGCGGCTGCGCGACAGCGACCAGTCGACGTTGTTGCGCAGCCACTCCCCGTACCGGCCCTCCTTGACGGTCTCGGGGAACCAGTTGGTCTTGGCGTTCTCCTCCAGCAGCCGGTCCTTGACGGCGGTGGTGCGGATGTACCAGGACGGCAGCGCGTAGTAGAGGAGCGGGGTGTGGCAGCGCCAGCAGTGCGGGTAGCTGTGGTCGAAGTGGCCGCCGCGGAACAGCAGCCCCCGGGCGCGCAGGTCGTCGGTCAGCGCCTCGTCGGCGTCCTTGAAGAACTTGCCGCCGACCAGGGGGACGTCCCGCAGGAACCGGCCGTCGGGGCCGACCGGGTTGACGATCGGCATGCCGTAGTTCTTGCACACGGTCATGTCGTCGGCGCCGAACGCGGGCGCCTGGTGGACCAGGCCGGTGCCGTCCTCCACGGTGACGTAGTCGCCCAGGACCACGTAGTGGGCGTCGGGGATGTCGACCAGGTCGAACGGGCGCCGGTAGGAGGTGCGCTCCAGCTCGGTGCCCTGGAAGGTCGCCAGCCGCTCGGCGCCCTCGCCCAGGACCTGGTCGAGCAGGGGCTCGGCCACCACGAGCACCTCGTCGGAGCCCGCGGGGCGGGCGGCGACGTAGGTGACGTCGGGGTGCACGGCCACCGCGGTGTTGGACACCAGGGTCCAAGGGGTGGTCGTCCAGATGAGGAGGGCGGCGCCCAGCTCGGCCAGCGGGCCGGAGGTGGCGGGCATCCGCACGTACACCGAGGGGCTGGTGACGGTCTCGTACCCGCCGGGCTGGCCCAGCTCGTGGTCGGACAGGCCGGTGCCGCAGCGCGGGCAGTACGGCGTGATGCGGAAGTCGCGGAACAGCAGCCCCCTGTCGAAGATGACCTTCAGGGACCACCAGACGGACTCGACGTACTCGGGGTCCATCGTGCGGTACGCCTGGGCGGTGTCGGCCCAGAAGCCCATCCGCTCGGACATCTCCTCGAAGGCGTCCACGTGCCGCAGCACCGACTCCCGGCACCGCGCGTTGAACTCGGCGATGCCGTAGGACTCGATGTCGCGCTTGCCGGTGAGGCCCAGCTCCTTCTCCACGGCCACCTCGACCGGCAGGCCGTGGCAGTCCCAGCCGGCCTTGCGGGGGACGTGGTAGCCCTTCATGGTGCGGTAGCGCGGGAAGACGTCCTTGAACACCCGGGCCTCGACGTGGTGGACGCCGGGCATGCCGTTGGCGGTGGGCGGGCCCTCGTAGAACAGCCAGCGGGGGCCCGAGGCGGTGCGTTCCAGCGACCGCTCGAACACCTTGCCGTCCTGCCAGCGGCGCAGCATCTCCCGCTCCAGGGCGGGCAGATCGACCTGCGCGGGCAGGGGCGGGAATTTGCGGGTCACGGGACGGACCTCCGGATCGACGCGTACGGCACGTGGACCGGAGGGACGAGACCTCCGCCAGGCGCTGGGCCGGGCCGGATCCCGCGGTACCACCCTCCTTGACCGCGCCGGAAGGGCGCGATCCGCTTCGTTCGAGTCTCGGCTGCCGGGTCTACTGCGCCGGCCCGGCTCCCGGCGGGCCGGCCCCGAGGGCGGCTTCCGGTGCGGTCCGGCGGTTCTTCCGGCGGCTCCGGGGTGATCAGACCGCCGGGCTCGCCTCCGGGCTCGCACCGTCCCCGGATCGCTCGTGGCTGCTTGCGGCGGCAGGTGTCCCCGTCAAGGCCTGCCGACATGACTGCTCGCTGAGAGGTTAACGCACCACCGCGCAAAACTCTTCCCATTTCAGCGGCGGCGGGCGCCCCGGGGAGCGTTTCGACGCAGGTCACGGCGCAGATTGTGGCGGTCGGGGGGTTCTCGGCGCGCCGTCACGGGGCATATGCGGCCTGTGATGCACCCAGGTTGTTTGCCGTGCCGCGAAAGGGGACCTATGCTGCCCGCACTGCCTGTCGAGAAGATCAGCGCGAGAGGGGCCGACATGGCCGGCGCGGGGAGGGGCGAGCCGTCCGCCGCCCGTATCACCGGCTCCCAGCCCACGGGCACCGGGAGCGGCGGCGATCCCGTCGACGCCGCCGCCGGCACGGGCGCCGGGAAGGGCGCCGCGGCACGCCCGGCCGCCAAGCGCTCCAAGGCCGCCGAGCCCGCCGAGGCGAGCAAGCCCGCCGCCAAGCCGGCCAAGTCCGCGGCCAAGGCGCCGGCCGCCAAGCGCGGAGCCGCGCCCCGGTCGAAGGCCGCCCGCGACGCGTCCGCCCGGGACACGTCGCCGAGGGAGGACGGCGCCGCGCCGGACGCCCCCGAGGCCGTTCCCGCGCAGGAGCACCGGGTCAGGAGGGCGGCGCCGTCCGCCGAGACCGGATCCGCCCGCACCGGCGGCGGGACGGTGGCGGCCAAGGCGGCGACCCTGCCCGTCCGCGAGGGCGAGGACCGCTGGACGGCCGCCGAGCTGGCCGGGGTGCGGGCCGCCCTGGAGGAGCAGATCGCCGGCCTGGAGGCGGAGATCACCGCCTCCACCACCCAGATCGCCGAGGGCGACAACGCCGACGGCGCGGGGGACGACCAGGCCGACACCGGCGCCAAGACCTACGAGCGCGAGCACGAGCTGGCGCTGACCTACAATTCGCGTGACCTGCTCGCCCAGTCCGAGCGGGCCGTCCAACGGATCGACGCGGGCACGTACGGGATCTGCGAGTCCTGCGGGAAGCCGGTAGGCAAGGCGCGCCTGCAGGCCTTCCCCCGTGCGACGCTATGCGTGTCATGCAAACAACGCGAGGAACGTCGCTGAACGACGCAACCAACTACGAGAGCGAGGCCGGGGGATCTGCCGGATCACCTCGGCCGCGCCGTGTCGGCGTACTGATCACGGTCGCGCTGACCGCCCTGGCCCTGGACGTGGTCACCAAGATCGTCGTGGTGGCCACGCTGCAGGACCGCGAGCCGATCGAGCTGCTGGGCGGCCTGCTGACGCTGCGCGAGACGCGCAACAGCGGCGCCGCGTTCTCCATCGGCACCGGCTACACGGTGGTGTTCACGCTGATCGCCTGCGGGGTGGTGATCGCCATCCTGCGCACCGCCCGCAACCTGCGCTCGGTGCCCTGGGCGGTGTGCCTGGGCCTGCTGCTGGGCGGCGCGGTCGGCAACCTGATCGACCGGATGCTGCGCGCCCCCGCCCCGCTGAAGGGGCACGTGGTCGACTGGATCGAGGTGCCGAACTGGCCGGTGTTCAACCTGGCCGACTCGGCGATCGTCTGCGGCGGCGTGCTGGCGGTGCTGCTGGCGGCCCGCGGGCTGCAGATCGACGGCACCCGCATCGGCGGCAAGGAGTCCCGGGACGCCGAGGACGCCGAGGACTCCAAGGAACCCGACGGCCCCAAGGGCTCCGACGGCGACGGCCCCGGTGCCGACCACGACCCGGCGCCTGGGGAGAAGGCCTGATGGGGGACGTGCGCAGCCTCCCGGTCCCCGACGGCCTGGAGGGCGAGCGGATCGACGCGGCCCTGGCGCGGCTGTTCGGGCTGTCCCGCAGCCGGGCCGCCGACATCATCGCCGCGGGGGACGTCCTGCTCGACGGCAACGAGGTGGCCAAGTCCGACCGCGTGCACGGCGGCGCCTGGCTGGAGGTGACGCTCCCGCCGCCGCCGACCGCGCCCGCCCCGGTGGCCGAGCCGATCCCCGGCATGGGGATCCTGTACGAGGACGACGACATCGTGGTGGTCGACAAGCCGACCGGCGTCGCCGCCCACCCGACCACCGGCTGGAACGGCCCGACCGTGCTGGGCGGGCTGCTGGGGGCCGGGCACACGGTGGCCACCGGCGGCGCCGCCGAGCGGCAGGGCATCGTCCACCGGCTGGACGCCAACACCACCGGCGCGATGGTCGTCGCCAAGAGCGAGCTCGCCTACTCCCGGCTGAAGCGGGCGTTCAAGGAGCGCACCGTCGACAAGCGCTACCAGGCGCTGGTGCAGGGCCACCCCGACCCGTTCCGCGGGACGATCGACGCCCCGATCGACCGGCACCCCTCGGGCGACGGCCGGTTCGCCGTGGTGGCGGGCGGCAAGCCGTCGGTCACCCACTACGACACGGTCGAGGCCTACCGGGCGGCGACCCTGCTCGACATCGACCTGGAGACGGGCCGCACCCACCAGATCCGGGTGCACATGTCGGCCGTCCGGCATCCGTGCGTGGGCGACATGGCCTACGGGGCCGACCCGACCCTGGCCGCCCGGCTGGGGCTGCGCCGGCAGTGGCTGCACGCGGCGCGGCTGGGCTTCGAGCACCCGGCCACCGGCGAGCGGGTGGAGTTCGAGAGCCGCTACCCCGACGACCTGGCCCGCGCGCTGGAGATCATCGAGGCCGAGTCGTAGCCGCTCAGCCGAGCAGCCGCAGCCCGGCGGCGACGGCCGCGGCGGCGACGAGCACCACCAGGAAGGGCGCCCGCAGCAGCAGCGCCACGACGGCCGCGGCGAGCCCGGCGAGCCGCGGCCCGTCGAACTCCAGCGCCCGGCCGTCCGGGGCCAGGGCCTGGACGGCGATCAGCGCGGTCAGCAGCGCGACCGGCACCAGGTCGGTGAACCGGCGCACGCGCGGGTCGTCCAGCACCCGCTGCGGGGTGACCAGCCCGCCCAGCTTGAGCAGGTAGCAGCCGGCGGCGGTGGCCAGCACCGCGATCCACACGCTCATGACGCGCGCCCTTCCCCGTCCCTGTCCCCGGTGCCGCTGCGGCGCTCGCCGGGCAGCACGAGCGCGACCAGCGCGGCGACGGCGGCGAGCATCACCGGGATCCCGGCGGGCAGCAGCGGGGTCGTGCCCAGCGCGATCACCGCGGCGCCCGCCGCGACCCGGCCCTCGGTGCGGCCCGCGGTGAGCCGCGGCCACAGCAGCGCCAGGAAGACCGCGGGCCCGAGCACGTCCAGGCCGAGCGACTCCGGGTCGCCCAGCCGGGCCGCGCCCAGCGCGCCCAGCAGCGTGGTCAGGTTCCAGGTGAGGTAGATGCTGATCGCGGTGACGTAGAAGCCGACGCGGGCGGTGGCCCGGTCGGGCTGGGCGTTCGCCACGGCCGTGGTCTCGTCGATGACCACCTGCGCGGTCAGCAGCCGCCGCACGCCCCGTACCCGCAGCAGGCCGGCCAGCCGCAGCCCGTACAGGGCGTTGCGGCCGCCCAGCAGCACCGCGCCGAGGGCGCCGGTCGCCAGGTTGCCGCCCGCGCCGATCACGCCGACCAGCGCGAACTGTGAGGCGCCGGTGAAGGCCAGCAGGCTGAGCGCGCACGCCTGCGCCACCGTCAGCCCGGCCGTGATCGCCGCCGCTCCGAACGCCAGCCCCGAGACCCCGACCGCCAGGCCGACGCCCAGGCCGTCCCGTACCGCGGCGGAGCGCTCCGGGGAGCCGCCGCGGGCGCGCGGGTCCCGGGCCGCCGCCGTCCCCGCGTCCGCCGATTCCGTCGCTTCCATGCCGGGGGACGCTAGCCGCCGGCCCCGGCCGGGTCTTGAACGTTCTTGCGCCCGCCGGGATCGCGCTCGGCGGCGTCCAGGCCCGCCTCGATGACGGCGTTCATGATCCGGGCCAGGTGGCCGGGCGCGAGGGACGGGGCGTGCCGGGACATGGCGGCGACGATGCGGCGCTCGCGCTCGGGGTCGCGGCCGGCGAAGCCGCCGACGGGCTTGAGCCGCTGGACGACCCCGGCGACGGCGGCGCGGCGCTCCAGCAGCGCGGCCAGCACGGCGTCGAGGCCGTCGATGGCGGCGCGGGCGTCGTCGACCGTGGCCAGGTCCTCGGGGCGGGGCAGAGGCACGGTGAGCAGCTCGGGGTCGGGGTGGGCGGTCATGTCGGGTGTCCCTCTCTCGCGGCGGCCGTCCGCGCCGGAGGAGGTCCGTCCGTGCCCGGGGCCGCTGTCTCGGAAATGAGAAAGGCAGAGCCCTGTCGAGGGCTCCGCCTGCTGCCGGCTCCGGGGTCGTCGCTCAGGTCGCGCCGACCGGCTCGCCCGGAGCCGGCTGCGTAAACCTGGAATAGCGACGTTCCACGCTCCGATGGTAGGCCGGAGTGACGGCATCGCGCCAATCCCCGGAACCTCCGTCTCATCATCCGAGACCGTCCGGCGGATAGCATGTCAGGCATGACCAGCGAGGTCGCACATTACTGGAGCCACGCGGCCCTGCCCGGGGTCGACCTGCTGCGGGCCCGCTTCGTGACCCACAGGTTCACCCGCCACACCCACGACGGCTACGCCATCGCCCTGATCGAGTCCGGCGTGGAGGAGTTCGAGTACGGGGGGAGCGTCGAGCGCGCCGGGGCCGGCGCGCTGGGCCTCGTCAACCCCGGCGTGGTGCACAGCGGCTACGCGGGGGTCCCCGGCGGCTGGTCCTACCGCGTGCTGTACCCGTCCATCGAGGTGATGAGCGGCATCGCCGCCGATCTCGGCGCCCCGCCGGGCACCCCGTACTTCCCCGAACCGGTCGTGGCGGACCCCGAGGCGGCCCGGCTGCTGCGCGCCGTCCACCGTTCCGGCGAGCACGGGGACGCGCTGGCGACCTCCTCGCTGTTCCGCGCCGCCGTGGCGAGCCTGCTGCGCCATGCCCGCCCCTCCGGGAGGAGCGCCTTCGCCCCGGCCCCGGACAGCATGCCCGAGGCCGTCCGGACGGCCCGTGAGATCCTTCACGAGAACCTGCTGGATCCGCCGTCGCTGGAGTCCCTCGCGGACGGCGTCGGGGTCGGCGCGTTCCGCCTGCTGCGGGCTTTCCGGACGGCCACCGGCCTGCCGCCGCACGCGTACCTGAACCAGGTCCGGGTGCGGGAGGCCCGCCGGCTGCTGGACGCGGGGCTGCGGCCCGCCGAGGTCGCGGCCCGCACCGGTTTCGCCGACCAGGCCCATCTGACCCGCCACTTCAAGCGGACCGTCGGCGTGCCGCCGGGCGCCTACCGGGACGCCATGGGCGCGGGTCCGAAACACGGCACGGAACGTACACGGTGATGAGCCCCTCGTAACGGGCCATCCGGGCTCAAGCGGGCATCGGAGTGTCGGGGCCCATGGGGTCCATGGGGCGGGTTAGGCTCTCAGAACCGCGCCGTCCCGGACGCCGATCCGGGGTGGCGATCTTCCCCCGGGACCGTACACCGCCACACGTGTTTCGCCGCACGTGGGCGGTCGCATGCGAGCACGCATGGCGGGCAGGACGCGCGACGCAATGGAGGCGCACGAGGCATGGCCGACTCGTTTGTTCATCTGCATGTCCATACCGAGTACTCGATGCTGGACGGCGCCGCCCGGCTGAAGCAGATGTTCGAAGAGGTCGACCGGCAGAAGATGCCCGCCATCGCCATGACCGACCACGGCAACATGCACGGCGCCTACGACTTCCACCGGCAGGCGACGGCCGCCGGGATCACCCCGATCATCGGCATCGAGGCGTACATGGCGCCCGAGTCGCGCTACCACAAGAAGAAGGTCCAGTGGGGTGAGCCCAGCCAGAAGCGCGACGACGTCTCCGGCGGCGGCCTGATCAACCACAAGACGCTGTGGGCCCGCAACAAGACCGGCCTGCACAACCTCTTCAAGCTCTCCAGCCGCGCGTTCACCGAGGGCTTCGTCTTCAAGTACGCCCGGATGGACGAGGAGCTGCTGGCCGAGCACGCCGAGGGGCTGATGGCCACCACCGGCTGCCCGTCCGGCAAGATCCAGACCCGGCTGCGGCTGGGCCAGTTCGACGAGGCCCTCAAGGCCGCCGCCAACTTCCAGGACATCCTCGGCAAGGAGAACTACTTCCTGGAGCTGATGGACCACGGCCTGGAGATCGAGAAGCGGGTCCGGCAGGGCCTGATCGACATCGGCAGGAAGCTGAACATCCCGCCGGTGGTCACCAACGACTCGCACTACACCCACGAGAGCGAGGCCACCGCGCACGACGCGCTGCTGTGCGTCCAGGTGGGCAAGCAGCTGGCCGATCCCGACCGGTTCCGGTTCGACGGCAGCGGCTACTACATCAAGACCGCCGACGAGATGCGCACCATCGACACCTCCGACATCTGGACCGAGGGCTGCCGCAACACGCTGCTGATCGCCGAGCGGGTCGACCCCGAGGGCATGTTCGAGTCGCACGACCTCATGCCGCGCTTCCCCGTCCCCGAGGGCGAGACCGAGGAGACCTGGTTCCGCAAGGAGGTCTGGAGCGGCCTGGAGCGGCGCTTCCCCGGCGGCATCCCCGAGGAGTACCGCAAGCAGGCCGAGTACGAGATGGGCGTCATCCTCGGCAAGGGCTACCCCTCGTACTTCCTCGTCGTCGCCGACTTCATCATGTGGGCCAAGGAGAACGGGATCCTGGTCGGACCCGGCCGCGGCAGCGCCGCCGGATCGCTCATCGCCTACGCGATGGGCATCACCGACCTGGACCCGATCCCGCACGGGCTGATCTTCGAGCGGTTCCTCAATCCCGAGCGCGCCTCCATGCCCGACATCGACATCGACTTCCCTGAAGACCGGCGGGCCGAGGTGATCCGCTACACCACCGAGAAGTGGGGCGCGGACAAGGTCTCGTTCATCGCCACCTTCGGCACCATCAAGGCGAAGGCCGCCATCAAGGACGCCGGCCGCGTCCTGGGCTTCCCGTACGCGCTCGGCGACCGGATCTCCAAGGCGTTCCCGCCCGCCGTCATGGGCAAGGACATCCCGCTGTCGGGCATCTTCGACGACAAGCACCCCCGCCACGGCGAGGCCGGCGAGCTGCGCAAGCTGTACGAGGAAGAGCCCGACGTCAAGCAGATCATGGACCTGGCGCAGGGCCTGGAGGGCCTGATCCGGCAGACCGGCGTGCACGCCGCCGGGATCATCATGTCCGGTGAGACGATCACCGACCATGTGCCGATCATGCGCCGGGACGCCGACGGCGCGATCATCACGCAGTTCGACTACCCGACCTGCGAGACGCTCGGCCTGCTGAAGATGGACTTCCTGGGCCTGCGCAACCTGACGATCATCGACGACGCGCTCAAGGGCATCAAGAAGAACAAGGGCGTCGACGTCGACCTGCTGGCCCTGCCCCTGGACGACCAGCCGACCTACGACCTGCTGGCCCGCGGCGACACCCTCGGGGTGTTCCAGTTCGACGGCGGCCCGATGCGCGCCCTGCTGCGGCTGATGAAGCCGGACAACTTCGAGGACATCTCCGCGGTCGGCGCCCTGTACCGGCCCGGCCCCATGGGCGCCAACTCGCACACCAACTACGCGCTCCGCAAGAACGGCCAGCAGGAGATCACCCCGATCCACCCCCAGTTGGAAGAGCCGCTCAAGGAGATCCTCGACACCACCTACGGCCTGATCGTCTACCAGGAGCAGGTCATGGCGATCGCCCAGAAGGTGGCGGGCTACACGCTCGGCAAGGCGGACCTGCTCCGCCGCGTCATGGGCAAGAAGAAGAAGGCCGAACTGGACGCCCAGTTCGTCGGCTTCGAACAGGGCATGATCGACAACGGCTTCTCCAAGGAGGCCGTCAAGACCCTGTGGGACATCCTGGTCCCCTTCTCCGACTACGCCTTCAACAAGGCGCACAGCGCCGCCTACGGCCTGGTGTCGTACTGGACGGCCTACCTCAAGGCCAACTACCCGGCCGAGTACATGGCCGCCCTGCTCACCTCCGTCGGCGACGACAAGGACAAGAGCGCCCTCTACCTGAACGAGTGCCGCCGCATGAAGCTGACGGTGCTGCCCCCGGACGTCAACACCTCCGAGGCCGACTTCACCCCCATCGGGGACACCGAGATCCGCTTCGGCCTGTCGGCCGTCCGCAACGTGGGCGTCAACGTCGTCGACGGCATCGTCGCCGCGCGCAAGGAGAAGGGCGCCTACACCGACTTCAACGACTTCCTCAACAAGGTCCCGCCGATCGTGTGCAACAAGCGGGTCGTGGAATCGCTGATCAAGTCCGGCGCCTTCGACGAGCTCCGGCACAAGCGCAAGTCGCTCCTCATGGTCCACGAGCAGGCCATCGACTCGGTCATCGACATCAAGCGCAAGGAGGCCATCGGCCAGGACTCCCTGTTCGGCGCGCTCGAGGACGACGGAGGCGAGGACGCCTTCGCCGTCGCCATCCCCGAAGGCGACGACTGGGACAAGACCACCCTCCTCGCCTTCGAACGCGAGATGCTCGGCCTCTACGTCTCCGACCACCCCCTCCTGGGCGTCGAGCACATCCTGGAACGCGAGGCCGACTGCGCGATCGCCTCCCTGAACGAAGGCGGCCGCCCCGACGGCCAGGTCGTGACCGTGGCCGGCCTCCTCGGCGGCCTCCAGCGCAAGGTCACCAAGCAGGGCAACTCGTGGGCCATGTTCCAGCTGGAGGACCTCGCCGGATCGATCGAGGTGATGTGCTTCCCCTCGTCCTACCAGCTGTGCTCCACGCTCCTGGCCGAGGACGCGATCCTCGTGGTCAAGGGCCGCCTGGACCGCCGCGAGGACGTCGCCAAGATCATCGCGATGGAGGTGACCCAGCCCGACCTCACCGTCACCGACGCCACCGGCCCCCTCTCGGTCACCCTCCAGATCGGCCGCTGCACCCCGCCGCTGGTCTCCCGCCTCAAGGAAGTCCTGGTCACCCACCCCGGCTCCGCCGAGGTCCACCTCCACCTGCAGAACGGCCCCCGCACCACCGTCGTCCGCCTGGACGACCGACTCCGCGTGGCCCCGTCCCCCGCCCTGATGGGCGACCTGAAACAACTACTAGGCCCCTCCTGCCTAAGCTAAGGCGTGTCATTGTGGGGGGGCGACCCCCCACACCCCCCGATACGGCGCGAAGCGCCTCCTCCGCTCGCCTGGGGGCTCGCTACGGACCCGCTCCCCGCCGCCTGCCCGTCCCTCCACTCCGCTGGCGCTCCGCTCCAGGCCAGCCAGTTTTAGCGGTCGCCGTTGCGGTCGCTGCGGGGTGCGCCTTTTCACTGTGGAGGGCCGAGTCGGGGCGCACCCACCTCAGCCACTCTGCTCAGCCACCGGCGACCTCAACCGTTGCGATTGCGAGCGAAGCCAGGTTCGAGCCTGCGAGAACCTGATCGCGCAGCGAGCCTCTAGGCGAGTCGGAGCGATGCAGCAATCGCGCGCGGCGCCCGCTGAAGGAGGGCGTTCAACGCCCGACGCCGAGGGCGCCGCAATGAACAGAGCGAGAACCTGATCGCGCAGCGAGCCGCCAGGCGAGTCGGAGCGATGCAGCAATCGCACGCGGCGCCCGCCGAAGGAGGGCGGTCTACCGCCCGACGCCAAGGGCGCCGCCATGAGCAGAGCCAAGGGCGTCAAAATCAAAATCATTGCAGCGGCCCAGGCTGTCGAAGTGTGCGCGTGCGGTGCCGCCGCCGGGGAGGCGGATCTCGGTGACGCCGTCGCCTTCGCGGTAGGCGACGCGGTGGCGGCTGAGGAGGCGGGCGAGCGTGAGGCGGGGCTCGTGCGGGAACAGGCTCACCGCGTTCATGAGCAGGCGGGGGACGGGGACGGGGTCCCAGGCGGCGGGTGGGGCCTGGGGGTCGTCGACGTGGAGGTAGGCGGAGCCGCCGTCGTAGCCGGCGCCGATGTAGCCGCCGCCGCCGAGTACGCCGCCGGCGGCCATGGCGATGAGTTCGCCGCCGTGGCCGGCGGGGCCTTCGTACCAGCTCAGGTCGACTTCGGGGGTGGTGAACTCGGGGATGCCGAGGCGGGCGCCGAGGCCGCGGATGGCGAGGGTCGGCTCGACCGCCGGATGGTCGTCGCCGAACTGCGGGTTGGCCCAGCCCCACAGCCAGGTGCGCTCGCGCGCCGCGTAGCTGCCCAGCAGCGACACCTGCACCGTGACCCCGCCGCTGGAGTAGGTGCGGGCGGTCAGGTCGGCGCTCCAGTCCTCGCGGGGCAGGAACTCGGCGAGGGTCTCCTGCTGCTGGAGGACGACCGCGGCCAGGGCGGCGCCGAGGCGTTGGAACGCAGGGCTGAATCCGGACATGTCGGGCACATTATCTCAGAGAATCGGGCCGCTCGGCGGCGTGAATCGGGCACCATTCGGTTGTCGATCGGCCGACCGGGGCAGGCTAGGCTTTCGCTGTTTCCCGGCCGACCGTCAAAGGAGCGTACGCAGTGCGGCGACCGACCGTGAGGGCCTTCCGGACCTGGGCGGTCACCACTCTGATCATCGCACTTCTCGGGGCCCCGGCCGGGCTGTTGTGGACGGAGATCTCCCCGAAGGTGACCTACATCGTCGTCCAGGGGCAGGCGCTTCTGGCCGAACCGGAAGGCCAGGGGCCGATCGGGGTGGACGGCAGGTTCGCGCTGGTCGCGGTGGTCGCGGGCGTGTTGTGCGGGGTGGGCGGCTACCTGGCCGGGGGGCGCGGCAACGACCTGCCGCTGATCTTCGGGCTGGCGGCGGGCGGGCTGGCGGCGTCCCTGGTCGCCTGGCGGCTGGGCCACCAGATCGGGCTGGACGCCTTCCAGCGCGCGGTGCGCCGGGCGCCCGACGGCCGTACCGTCACCGGGGTCGCCCAGTTGCGCGCGACCGGCATCCTGGTGTTCTGGCCGCTGCTGGCGGTGGCGGTGTACGGGGTGCTGGAGGTGCTGGTGAAGCGGCTACCCTCGGGCGATCGCGGCGAGCGCGGCACCGGTCAGGCGGACGAGGTCGGCGGGGGTCAGCTCGATCTGCAGGCCGCGCCGACCGGCCGAGACGTAGACCGTGGGGAACGCTGAGGCGGAGGCGTCGAGCACGGTCGGCAGCCGGCGGCGCTGGCCCAGGGGGCTGATCCCGCCGACGACGTATCCGGTGGCGCGTTCGGCGTCGCGGGCCTCGGCCATCCGCGCCTTCTTGCCTCCGGCCGCCGCGGCCAGCGCCTTGAGGTCCAGTGAGCCCGACACCGGGACGACCGCCACGGTGAGCCTGCCGTCGACCTCGGCCAGCAGCGTCTTGAACAGCCGTTCGTGCGGCACGCCGAGCGCGTCGGCGGCGGCCTCTCCGTAGGACTCGGCGTCGGGGGCCGTGTCGTACGGGTGCAGGGTGAAATCGATCCCGGCCTTGGTGGCGGCCACCGTCGCCTGCGTTCCCTGTGCCTTGCCCATGGACCCCAGTGTGCCGCTAGTTGGGGTGGAAGGAGGTGTCGAGGAATCCGCCCGCGGGGACGGTCGGCATCGCGTTGAGGAGGCGGTTCTCCCGTACCAGCAGGTCGTGCTCGGCGCGCAGCCGCAGCGCGGCGTCCTCGGCCTCCAGCAGGCGCTGCTTGTCGTGGCCGTCCAGGACGACCGCGGCGGCGATCAGGTAGGACAGCTTCACCGGGTCCTCGGGGAGCTCGACGGGCTCGGCCACCTCGGCGCCCGCCGCGGCGAGCCGGTGCCGGTAGAGCTGGAACAGCAGCCGGACCCGCTGGGCCACCGGTCCGGGGTCGGCGCCGGGCTCCTCGGGCAGGAACTCGACCTCGCCGCGCAGGTACGGCAGCGCCCGGTCCAGTTCCTTGATCCGGAACCGGCTGGCGCCGACGGTGACGATGTCGTAGCGGCCGTCGGGTCGGCCGTTCACCCCGTGCACCTCGGCCACGCAGCCCACCTCGGCCAGCCGCAGCCCGGCGGTGTCGCCGACCTCGTGGCCCAGTTCGATGCCCACCACGCCGAGCCGTCTCGGCTCGGGTCGTTCCAGGAGGTCGCGCACGAGCAGGCGGTAGCGCTCCTCGAACAGGTGCAGGGGGAGCACCAGGCCCGGGAACAGCACCGTGCCCAGGGGGAACAACGGAAGCCGCTCGGTCACCGCATCTCCCACCCTCGTGCGTCCGCCGAAAGAGCGCTCCGCGGCCAGGGTACGTCCGATTCGGCGATCTTGGAATGCTGGAATTCTCATAGTCTGAAGGAGGCATGGGGGATGGTCACCCCGGGCCAGTTCGCGGCGAGCCGCCCGCACCGCGCCCGCGACGGGGCTAACGTCGGCCCGAAAGACCCTGGAGGCCGCCGTGATGTGGCTCAACCTGATCTTCCTGAGTCTGGCGAGCCTGGCCGTCGGATTCGTGCTCGGCTGGTTCGTCGCCTCCCCGCGCCGCTGGACGGCCCGCTTCGACCCGGCGCCCGCGGACCGCACCGGTGCCGCCGACGATCTGCCGCCGCTCACCCGGACGAAGCGCGCCTGACCCCCGGCCAGGCCACTTCCCGCCGATTGGCCATGGCCGGTGCGGACGGCGGCGGCTAGCGTCGGCGCATGCGCATGCTCGTCGTCGACGCCTTCACCGACCGTCCCTTCGCCGGCAACCCGGCGGGCGTCTGCCTGCTGGACGCGTCCGCCGACCCCGCGTGGATGCAGCGGGTGGCCGCGGAGATGCGCCACTCCGAGACCGCGTTCGTCCGGACCCTGCCGGACGACGCGGACGCGGACTTCGAGGTGCGCTGGTTCACCCCGTCGGTCGAGGTCGCATTGTGCGGCCACGCCACGCTGGCCGCGGCGCACGCCCTGTACGAGACCGGCACCGTCCTGTCCGACCGGCCGATCCGGTTCCGCACCCTGCGCAGCGGCGTCCTGACGGTGCGGTGCGGGGCGAGCGGGCTGCTGGAGATGGACTTCCCCGCCACCCCGCCCGGGCCCGTCCCGGCGCCCGGCGGCCTGGCCGAGGCGCTGGGCGTCCCCCTCGTCTGGACGGGCCGCACCGCGCAGACCGACCTGCTGGTGGAGGTCCCGGGCGAGAAGGCGGTGCGCGGGCTGGCCCCGGACATCGCGGCCGTGGCCGCCTTCGACGCCCGCGCCGTGATCGTCACCGCGCCCTCGGACGACCCGGCGGGCGGGAGCGACTTCGTGTCGCGGGTGTTCGGCCCGCGGGTCGGGATCGACGAGGACCCGGTCACCGGGTCGGCGCACTGCGCGCTGGCCCCGTACTGGGCGGGCAGGCTGGGCCGCGACGCGCTGCGGGGCCGCCAGCTGTCGGAACGGGGCGGCCTGGTCCGCACGGAGGTGCGCGGTGCCCGTGTCGTCCTCTCCGGCGACGCCGTCACCGTTCTGGACGGCGAGCTGAAGGCCGACCCGCGGAGTTGATCGACACTGCCGGGGTGCCGGCCCCGGCAGTGAATAGACTGTCCAGGTGATTTCCCGTATCGATCTGCGCGGGTCGCTGCCCGGTGACCTGCGCTCCGTGCTGCCCCGTGCCGAGTTCGACGTCGAGGCCGCCCTGGAGAGGGTGCGGCCCATCTGCGAGGACGTGCGGCATCGCGGCGCGGCCGCGGTCCGGGAGTACACGAGCACGTTCGACGGCGTGGAGCTGGACGCCGTCCGGGTTCCGGTGCAGGCCGTCCACGAGGCCCTCGCGGGGCTTGACCCGGCGGTGCGGGACGCGCTGGAGGAGGCGATCCGCCGCACCCGGCTGGTCCACCGCGACCAGCGGCGCGCCGACGTGACGACCCAGGTGGTGCCCGGCGGCACGGTGACCGAGCGGTGGATCCCGGTGCGCCGCGTGGGCCTGTACGTGCCCGGCGGCCGGGCGGTCTACCCGTCCAGCGTGGTCATGAACGTGGTGCCGGCGCAGGAGGCCGGGGTGGAGTCGCTCGCGGTGACGTCCCCGGCGCAGGCCGAGTTCGGCGGGCGGCCGCACCCGGCGATCCTGGCGGCGTGCGCGCTGCTGGGCGTCGAGGAGGTGTACGCGGCGGGCGGCGCGCAGGCGGTGGCGATGTTCGCCTACGGCACCGAGGAGTGCCCCCGCGCCGACCTGGTGACCGGCCCCGGGAACGTGTACGTGGCCGCCGCCAAGCGGCTGCTCAAGGGCGTGATCGGGATCGACTCGGAGGCGGGGCCGACCGAGATCGCGATCCTGGCCGACGCCACCGCCGACCCGGTGCACGTCGCCGCCGACCTCATCAGCCAGGCCGAGCACGACGTGCTGGCCGCGGCCGTGCTGGTCACCGACGCGCCCGAACTGGCGGAGGCGGTCGAGGCCGAGCTGAAGACGCAGGTGGCCCGCACCAAGCACACCGAGCGGATCGCCGAGGCGCTGGCCGGGCGGCAGTCGGGCATCGTGCTGGTCGACGACCTGGAGGACGGCCTGAAGGTGGTGGACGCCTACGCCGCCGAGCACCTGGAGATCCAGACGGCGGGGGCGCGGGAGCTGGCGGCGCGGGTCCGCAACGCCGGCGCGATCTTCATCGGGCCGCACGCGCCGGTGTCGCTGGGCGACTACCTGGCCGGGTCCAACCACGTGCTGCCCACGGGCGGGTGCGCGTGCCATTCGTCGGGCCTGTCGGTCCAGTCGTTCCTGCGCGGCGTGCACGTCGTGGAGTACGACCGGCAGGCACTGTCTGGCGCGACCGCCCGCGTGGTGACGCTGGCCGAGGCCGAGGACCTGCCCGCGCACGGCGCCGCCCTGAAGGCCCGCTTCGACTGGGGGATCCCGACCCGATGACGTCCCTGAACGACCTGCCCATCCGCGACGACCTGCGGGGACGCGAGCCGTACGGCGCGCCCCAGCTGGAGGTGCCGGTCGCGCTCAACACCAACGAGAACCCCTACCCGCCGTCCGACCGCCTGGTGAAGGCGCTGGGCGAGGCGGTCGCGGACGTCGCCGGGTCGCTGAACCGCTACCCCGACCGCGACGCCGTCGCGCTGCGCGGGGACCTGGCCGCGTTCCTGAACGAGGACACCCCCGGCGCCGGGCTGACCTCCCGCCAGGTGTGGGCGGCCAACGGCTCCAACGAGATCATCCAGCAGATCCTGCAGGCGTTCGGCGGTCCCGGCCGCACCGCGCTCGGGTTCGAGCCGTCGTACTCGATGCACCCGATCATCACCCGGGTGTCGGGCACCCGGTGGGTCGACGCGCACCGCGACGAGGACTTCGGGCTGGAGCCCGCCCGCGCGGTCGCCGCGATCGAGGAGCACCGCCCCGACGTGGTGTTCCTCACCTCGCCGAACAACCCGACGGGCACCGCGCTGCCGCTGGAGGCGATCGAGGCGGTGCTGGCGGCCGCCCCCGGGATGGTGGTGGTGGACGAGGCGTACGCCGAGTTCCGCCGCTCCGGGACGCCGTCGGCGCTGACGCTGCTGCCCGGCAACCCGCGGCTGATCGTGACCCGGACGATGTCCAAGGCGTTCGCGATGGCCGGGACCCGCCTCGGCTACCTGGCCGCCGACCCGGCGGTGATCGATGCGTTGCTGCTGGTCCGGCTGCCGTATCATCTGTCGTCGGTGACCCAGGCGGTGGCCCGGACCGCCGTCGCGCACGGCGCGGAGCTGCTGGGCGCCGTCGACCGGCTGCGCCGCGAGCGCGACGACCTGGTGGCCTGGCTGCGCGCCGAGGGCTTCACGGTGGCCGACTCGGACGCCAACTTCGTCCTGTTCGGGCGCTTCCCGGACCGCACGGCGGTCTGGCGGTCGATGCTCGACCGGGGTGTGCTGATCCGGGAGGTGGGCCCGCCCGAGTGGCTGCGGGTGAGCGTCGGCACCGCCGAGGAGATGGCCGCCTTCCGTACCGCGATGAAGGAGAGCGTGTGACGCGCAGGGGAAGGATCGAGCGCGGGACCAAGGAGACCCAGGTCCTGGTCGAGATCGACCTGGACGGCACCGGCGTGGTCGACGTGGCCACCGGTGTCGGGTTCTACGACCACATGCTGGCGCAGCTGGGCAAGCACGGGTCGTTCGACCTCACCGTCAAGACCTCCGGCGACCTGTACATCGACGCCCACCACACCATCGAGGACACCGCGATCACGCTGGGGCAGGCGTTCCGTGAGGCGCTGGGCGACAAGGCGGGCATCCGCCGGTTCGCCGACGCGTCGATCCCGCTGGACGAGGCCCTCGCCCAGGTCACGGTGGACGTCTCCGGCCGCCCCTACCTGGTGCACTCCGAGCCCGAGGGCATGGCCCCGATGATCGGCCCGGAGTACGACACCACGATGACCCGGCACATCTTCGAGTCGTTCGTGTCGAACGCGCAGGTGGCGCTGCACGTCCACGTCCCGTACGGCCGCAACGCGCACCACATCGTGGAGGCGCAGTTCAAGGCCCTCGCCCGGGCGCTGCGCGACGCGGTCGCCTTCGACCCCAAGGTGCACGGCATCCCCTCCACCAAGGGGGCGTTGTAGCCGTGACGATCGGCGGCCTGGAGTTCTCCTACGGCAACGTGCTGCTGTTCGGGCTCGCGGTCTTCCTGCTGATGGGCGTGATCAGTTTCATCCGGCAGGGCCTCAAGATCGCCGCCGTGGTGGTGTTCGCGCTGATGGCCCTGGCCTTCACCGCGGGGGTGCTGCGGCTGTGACCAAGAAGATCGTCATCCTGGACTACGGCTCGGGCAACCTGCGGTCGGCCGAGCGGGCGGTGGCCCGGCACGGCGTCGAGGTGACCGTGACGCCCGACCGGGACGCCGCGCTGAACGCCGACGGCCTGGTGGTGCCGGGCGTGGGCGCGTTCTCGGCCTGCATGGAGGGCCTGCTGTCGGTGCGCGGCGAGCAGATCATCGGCCGCCGCCTGTCCGGGGGCCTGCCCGTGCTGGGCATCTGCGTGGGCATGCAGATCCTGTTCGCCAAGGGCATCGAGCACGGCGTCACGACGGAGGGCTGCGCCGAGTGGCCCGGCACCGTCGACCGGCTGAACGCGCCCGTCGTCCCGCACATGGGCTGGAACACCGTCGACGCGCCCGAGGACACCGTCCTGTTCCGCGGCCTCGACCCCGGCACCCGGTTCTACTTCGTGCACTCCTACGCCGCGCGCCGCTGGGAGCTGCAGCCCGACCCGACCGGTACGATCGCGCCGCCGCTGGTCACCTGGGCCGAGCACGGCGACCGCTTCGTCGCCGCGGTCGAGAACGGCCCGCTGTGCGCGACCCAGTTCCACCCGGAGAAGTCCGGCGACGCCGGCGCCGAACTCCTGAAGAACTGGCTGTCCACCCTCGCCTGACGTTCCGTGACCCCTGGATAAGGTTCTCCGTATGACTCTCACGCTTCTTCCCGCTGTCGACGTCGCCGATGGCCAGGCCGTGCGCCTGGTGCAGGGCGAGGCCGGCACCGAGACCTCCTACGGCGCCCCCCTGGAGGCGGCGCTGGCCTGGCAGCGCGCGGGAGCGGAGTGGATCCATCTGGTCGACCTGGACGCGGCGTTCGGCCGCGGCTCCAACCGGGAGCTGCTGGCCGAGGTCACCGGCACGCTGGACGTCAAGGTGGAGCTGTCGGGCGGCATCCGCGACGACGCGTCCCTGGAGGCGGCGCTGGGCACCGGCTGCGCGCGGGTCAACATCGGCACCGCCGCGCTGGAGGACCCGGCCTGGTGCCGCAAGATCATCGCCGAGTACGGCGACCGGATCGCGGTCGGCCTCGACGTGCGCGGCACCACGCTGGCCGCCCGCGGCTGGACCCGCGAGGGCGGCGACCTGTGGGAGGTGCTGGCCCGGCTGGAGGACGACGGCTGCCCGCGCTACGTCGTCACCGACGTGACCAAGGACGGCACGCTGCGCGGCCCCAACACCGAGCTGCTGCGCGAGGTGTGCTCCCGTACCGCCAAGCCCGTGATCGCCTCCGGCGGGGTGTCGTCGCTGGACGACCTGCGCGCCCTGGCCGGCCTGGTGGGCGACGGCGTCGAGGGCGCGATCGTGGGCAAGGCGCTGTACGCGCAGGCGTTCACTCTCGAAGAGGCGCTCGAGGCCGTCAAGTGATCGAACGCATCTCCTCCGGCGGCCCCTGGGAAGAGAGGTTCGGTTACTCCCGCGCCGTCATGGCCGGGAACCTGGCGATGGTGTCGGGCTGCACCGCCACCGTGGACGGCGACGTCGTGCACGTCGGCGACCCGTACGAGCAGACCCGCACCGCGTTCCAGATCGCGCTGTGGTCGCTGGAGCGGCTGGGGCTGTCGGCCGACGACGTCGTCCGCACCCGGATGTACATCACCCGGGCGGGCGACTCCGGCGAGGTGGGCCGGGCGCACGCCAGCCTGTTCAAGGACGTGCGGCCGGCGGCGAGCATGCTGGTGGTGGCGGGGCTGATCGACGAGCGGATGCTGGTCGAGGTCGAGGTCGAGGCGTACCGGGGGAGCGCGGCATGAGCGGAGTGGCCGTACGGGTGATCCCGTGCCTGGACGTGGACGCCGGGCGCGTGGTCAAGGGCGTGAACTTCCAGAACCTGCGGGACGCCGGAGACCCGGTGGAGCTCGCCCGCCGGTACGACGCGGAGGGCGCCGACGAGCTGACCTTCCTCGACATCACCGCCTCCAGCGGCGACCGCTCGACGACCTACGAGGTGGTGAGCCGCACCGCCGAGCAGGTGTTCATCCCGCTGACGGTCGGCGGCGGCGTCCGCACGGTCGAGGACGTGGACCGGCTCCTGCGCGCGGGCGCGGACAAGGTCTCGATCAACACGGCCGCGATCGCGCGCCCGGAGTTCCTCCGCGAGGCCGCGCACCGTTTCGGGTCGCAGTGCGTCGTCCTGTCCGTGGACGCCCGCCGGGCCGAGGGCACCGCCTCCGGTTTCGAGGTGACCACCCACGGCGGCCGCAAGGGCACCGGCATCGACGCGATCGAGTGGGCGCGCCGCGGCCAGGAACTGGGCGTGGGGGAGATCCTGCTCAACTCCATGGACGCCGACGGCACCAAGGCCGGCTTCGACCTGGAGATGCTCCGCCTCGTCAGGGAGACCGTGACCGTCCCGGTGATCGCCAGCGGCGGCGCGGGCGCCCTGGACCACTTCCCCCCGGCGATCGCCGCCGGCGCCGACGCCGTCCTGGCCGCCAGCGTCTTCCACTTCGGCGAACTCAAGATCTCCGAAGTCAAGCAGACCCTCAGAGAGTCCGGCCACCCCGTCCGCTGAGCGCGATCTCCGCCCAGACGGTCTTGCCGCCGTTCGCGGACGGGCGGCTTCCCCACGAGCGGGCCAGGCACGCGACGATCAGGAGCCCCCGGCCGCCCTCGGCGAGGTCGTCCGGGGCCCTGGTCGCGGGCGCCGCCTCCGCGGAGTCGCCCACCTCGATGAAGAGGCTCCGGGGGCGCAGCCTGAGCCCCAGGATCACGGTCGCGTGGACGCCCGGGGCGCCGCGGGCGCGCTCCACCTTGATCGCGTTGGTCAGCAACTCGGAGCCGATCAGCTCGGCATCGTGGGCGACGTGCGTCAGCTTCCAGCGGTCGAGGAGTTCCCGGATCAGCGAGCGGCCGCGGCCGACCGCCGCCGGACGGGCGTGCAGCCTGAGCTTGAGGAGCGGGTCGGAAGGGGGAGGGCAACGCATCAGAACCTCGCCGAGTCATGTCTAGACGCCTACTCGTCTAGAGGAAATTCCTTTGTAAGGTAAGTCCTCTGGACATGCAAGCGTTACTGAGCGGGAAGTTCGTACTGCAGAACGTGAGCGTCGGAGGACATCACGGTGTCGCACACCTCGACGGGGCGCCCCGTGGTGTCGTACGCCGTCCGGATCAGGTGGAACACGGGGACGCCGGCCGGCAGCCGCAGGGCGCGTGCCTCCTCCTGGAGCGGCATGCGGCTTCGCACTTCCTCGGTGAAGCGGGCGAGATGGTGCCCGAGCTCCTCAAGGCGGGCATAGATGCCGCCCGGCCCGCTGTCGGGCCGGGCGATCGCCGTGCCGGCGGCGATCTGAGCGGGCAGGTAGGAGACCGCGGTCTCAGCGGGACGGCCGTCGATGAGGTAGCGGCGCCGGCGGACGATCACCCGGGCTCCCGCCTGCAGCCCCAGCCGTTCCGCGACGTCGGCGTCCGCCTCTTCCTCGGTGACCTCGACCGTGTCGACCGTCGGTTTCGACCCAGACTCCTCGACCTCCGCGATGAAGGTGGCCTTGCCTCGGGCGCGGTGCCCGCGGGCGAAGCGGTCGGAGGCCAGACGCCGGACACGGGGCCGCTCGCGGACGAACACCCCGCGTCCGTGCTCGGCGACCACCAGACCTTCCGACCGCAACACCTGGAGGGCCTGGCGGACGGTCATGCGAGCCACGCCGTAGTGCTCCATGAGCCGGGCCTCGGACGGGACCCTGTCGCCGGGCTGCAGCGTTCCCCGCTGGATCAGCGTCCGCAGGTGGTCGGCGATCTGCCGGAACGCCGCGCGGTCGCTGTCGGGGTCGATGCGCTCCAGCGGCAGGTCCGGCACGTGGGCTCCTTCACTCGTCCATACGTGTATCAGCGTTCGAGCCTACGAGCTTGAGAGGTGATCATTGGCCGGGTACTCGGTGAGCGTAGCGGGGGTCGTCCTCGACGATCGGAAACGGGCGCTGCTCGTCCAGCGCCGCGACAACGGCCACTGGGAGCCGCCCGGTGGCGTCCTGGAACTGGACGAGACCGTCCACGAAGGGCTGCGCCGCGAGGTCCGGGAGGAGACCGGGCTGGAGGTCGAGCCCGGACCGCTGACCGGCGTCTACAAGAACATGGCGCGTGGCATCGTCGCGCTGGTGTTCCGCTGTCGCGCCACCGGCGGCCGTCTCGTGGAGACCGGGGAGGCCAAGGATTTCCGCTGGGCTTCGGTGGACGAGCTCGACGGCCTGATGGACGAGGCGTTCGCCATCAGGGTGCGGGACGCGTTGCGGGACGGCGCTGAGCCCGCCGTCCGGGAGCATGACGGCGTCCGGCTTCTTTGAGGGGGCTACGGGGTTGAGGTCAAGTCAGCAGACGCTGTCGCGGGGTGTGGGGTTGGCCAGGCCGAAGAGGGTGCGGGCGCGCAGGCCGACGTAGGTGCCGCCGATGGCGGCCAGGCCCCACAGCCAGCCGTGCAGGCTGCCGGAGGCGATGCCGGCCAGGTAGGCGCCGATGTTGCAGCCGCCGGCGAGGCGGGCGCCGACGCCCATGATGATCCCGCCCAGGACGGCGGCGGCCGCGGTGCGCCAGGGAATGTTCCGGTGCAGCGTCCACGCGCCGCTCGCGGCGGCGGCGACGGCGGCGCCGAGCATGATGCCGATGTCGGTCAGGCTGGTCTTGTCGGCCAGGACGGGGCCGTTCAGCATCGCGGCCTGCCGCGGCTGCTCCCAGAACGACCACGTCTCCGGGTGCAGCCCGATCAGCTGCAGGAACTTGGCGCCCCAGAGGGCGAACGCGCTGGTGATGCCCCAGGCGCCGCCGGAGACCAGCAGGACGCCGGCGCCCAGGACGGCCAGCACGACGGCCCCGGCCAGCAGCGGCCAGGAGCCGCGGACGATCCGCAGCGGCCCGCGGGCGGAGGGGACGGTGCCGACCGGGGGCGGGTTGCGGCGTTTCTGGATCACCCGGGTCAGCGCGACGACGCCCGCCAGCGCGGCGATCGTGACGGCCCAGGAGCCGAACCAGCCGATGTGGTCGGCCAGGACCACGCCCGGGAGGGCCGGCAGGTCCTTCACCAGGTCGAACTGCCAGGTGTAGAGGATCGAGCCGATGATGAACCCGCCCAGCGTCAGCACGATCGTGGACTGGCCCGAGCCGATCGCGAACAGCGTCCCGGACGCGCAGGCGCCGCCGAGCTGCATGCCGATGCCGAACAGGAACGCGCCGGCGATCAGCGCCACGCCCAGGTCGCCGCCGGAGGGCGCGGGCGTGGAGCCGAACAGGCCGGTGCCGGTGCCGATGATCAGGGCGAAGAGGGTGGCGGTGGAGCCGAGGAGGAGGGCGTGGGCGCGCAGGCCCGCGCCGTTGCCGACGGCCGTGAGCTGCCGCCAGGCGGAGGTGAACCCGAAGCGGGAGTGGAACAGCGCCAGGCCCAGGCCGAGGCCGAGGAGTAGGAGGACGCCCTGCTTGGCGCCGTGCTGCGTCCAGACGTAGGCGGTGAGGGCGGCCGAGCCGAGGGCGGCCACCAGCAGCGGGACGCGGTCGACCGGGCCGAGATCTTCGGCGGGCGGGGCGGGGGAGGAGGTGACCGGCGGGGGGAGCAGGCGGGCACGCGGAGGCAGCGTCGCGGACAAAGGGGGTCTCCAGGAGGCGTGGGGAGCGGACGGCGGCGGGGTCAGCCGCGACAGAGTCCGTCGTCAACGCAGGTCAGCGCCATGGTGAACAGCACCATGCGCAGCCGTGCGGTGGATCCTGGAACGCTCATGACCTGGACATCCTACCCGCCGGGGCGGAAACCTCCCAGTCCTCCTCCTCGGGCGCGGGCAGGGCCGCCTCCGGCGAGCGCACCACGACCGGCAGCAGGATCGCCGAGGGGCGGTCGGGGTCGTGGAAGACCTCCTGCAGCGCCGGGACGGAGTCGCGGGCGGTGGCGAGCGGCTCACCGGTGCCCGGGTTGGCCGCGACCTTGGGGTGGGCGCCGCTGGTCACGTGCACCCGGACGCGGTGGCCCCGGCGGAACCGGTGCCCGGTGGGCCACAGGTCGATCGCCAGCCGCCGCACGCCCTCGGTGCCCACGGGCTTGTCCGCCGCGACCGGCCGGTCCGGGTCCAGGCGCAGGCCGCCCTCGCACACGTTCAGGGACGTCCCGTCCGGGGCCACGTCGCACAGCCGCACGATGAAGTCGGTGTGCTCGCGGCTGGACCGGACGAACAGGTCGGCCGCCACCGGCCCGACGAGGTCGAGGTCCTCCGCCAGCACGGGCGAGGAGAAGACCAGGACGTCGGGGCGCCTCTCCAGGGGACGGTTGTCCACGGGCTTGGAACTGCCCAGGAGCGTGGGCCCGCCCAGGGCCGGGGTGGGGCGTGTGGGCTCGAAGCGGTAGTGGCTGGCGGGAGCGTCCTGTGGCCCGTCCACGCCCAGGCCGCCTCCGGCGTGCAGGTGCCAGCGCTCCTGCCGCATGCCGGGCGGCGGCCAGTCGGCGTAGTCGCGCCACTCCCGGCCCCCGGTGAGGTAGACGCGGACGGGGTTGGGCCGCAGCCCGGAGGGGTCGTCCAGCAGGTGCGCGCGGAACCAGGCCAGCGACTCCCGGAACGACACCACGGCGTGGCGGGCGTCGGTGTGCCACCACGGCCCGATCGTGAGGTACGGGCGGTGCCCGGCGGCCCTGAGCGCGAGGTAGTCCCTGACCTGCCACGGCAGGAACACGTCGTACCAGCCGCCCAGGAGGGCCACCGGGGCGGTCACCTCGCCGACCGTCCCGCTGAAGTCGCGCTTGAGCCAGTAGGCCGATCCGGGGTCGCGGTGGGCGGCCAGGAGGTCCTGGTAGAAGCTCATGGGGGCGCCGCCGGTGAGGGCGTCCAGCTCCGACAGGGGGCGTCCGCTGCGGGCGGCGCGGAGCGCCCTGCGCCGGGACAGCAGCGGCGCGGTGAACATCCCGAACGGCTGCTGCTGGTGGCGGGTGAGGGTGGTCCAGGACAGGGTGGACTCCAGGGCGAACGATCCGCCCACGTACGCGGCGTCCCGGAAGGAGGAGGCGGTGATCTGCAGGGACATCGCCTTGAGCTCGGGGCCCGCCTCCGCCGCCAGGGCCCAGGCCGAGTACCCGAGGTAGCTGGCGCCGTACGTGGCGAACGACCCGTTGAACCAGGGCTGGTTCCGCAGCCACTCCACCGTGGCCAGGCCGTCGTCGCGCTCGCTGCCCAGGGGGTCGAACTCGCCGCCCGACCCGAACGTCCCGCGGGCGCTCTGCACCAGGAGCTGGAAGCCGAACGGCACGAACGGCAGGCCGTTGAGGACGGCGGCGGGGCCGCGCCGGCCGTAGGGGGTCCGGACCAGGATGGTGGGCGGGGGCTGCCGCGTGCCGACGGGCACGTACCGGTCGGCGAGCAGCGTCACGCCGTCGTTCATGGTGACCGGCAGGTCGCGCTCGACCCGGTAGCGGTTGAAGGGGTAGGGCATGAGGGCGCGCGTCCGCAGCGTGGGGGGGCTGGGCATGCGGATCGGAGGGGTGTGCCAACGGTCCCTGAGCGCCATGATGACTCTCCAGTCGCCGTACGACCCCGGCGGGGACGGGTGTCCGTCGGCCGATTGTGGCTACTACTTAGTAACAATATCCGTTTGGGCCGCTCATCACACCTCCGGACTATATTTGCGGAGATAAAGGAAATACCGCGCGGGGGAGCTCAGCATGTGGCCCGGATCCGATCTGCCCATGGGGCCGCCGCCTCAGCCGCCGACCCGGCCGGGGGCTCCGTCCGGCAAGGACCTCCCGCCCGTGCGCCCGGGCAGCGGCTGGTACGCGCTGCCGCTCGCGCTCGTGCTGGTGCCGCTGCTGATCTTCATCGTGGTGTTCGCCCTCAACTGGCAGGACTCCCAGGCCGCCGACGGGCCCAGCGCGAGCGGGGACGCGCGGGCCGGCATCTCCGTCGAGCTCAAGGCGGGGCACACCTACTTCCTGTACGTGCGCCTCGGCGACCCCACGCCGGCGTCCTGCGCCCTGGTCAGGGACGGCAGGCCCGACCCGTTCCCGCTGACCCGCGAGCACTCCTGGAGCGCCAGCGACCGCACCGGCTACCGCTACGCCGCCACGTTCGAGGCCCCGCTGACCGGCAGCGCCCGGCTGACCTGCGAGGGCTCCGGGGACATGCTCATGACGCCCGACGACACCTCCTACGGGTACCTGGGCCTGGCGATGCTGGCCTGCCTCGGGCTCGGCGCGGCCGGGGGCGCGGCGTTCGTCGTGATCGCGGTGATGCGCAACAGCAGCGTCAAGCGCCGCCGCGCCGCCGCGATGGGCCCGTACGGCACCCCCTACTAGGGCGGTCGCCCCGGCGGTTCAGGAGCCGCGCTGCTCGGCGTCGCGGGCCAGGTGGCGGCCGATGACCATGCGCTGGATCTGGTTGGTGCCCTCGAAGATCTGCATCACCTTGGCCTCGCGCATGTACCGCTCGACCGGGAAGTCGCGGGTGTAGCCGTACCCGCCCAGCACCTGCACGGCGTCGATCGTCACCTTCATCGCCGCGTCCGTCGCGACCAGCTTGGCGATCGAGGCCTGCCGCCCGAACGGCAGCCCCCGGTCCTTGCGCCGGGCCGCGTCCAGGTAGGTGGCGCGGGCCGACTCCACGGCGGCGGCCATGTCGGCCAGCAGGAACGACAGCCCCTGGTTGGCGATGATGGGCCGGCCGAACTGCTCGCGCCGGGCCGCGTACGACACCGCGTGGTCCAGCGCCCCCTGCGCCAGGCCCACCGCGCACGCCGCGATGCCCAGCCGTCCCGAGTCCAGCGCCGACAGCGCGATCGGGAAGCCCTGCCCCTCCTCGGCCAGCCGGCTCCCGGCGGGCAGCCGGGCGTCCTCGAAGATCAGCTGCGCGGTGGTGGAGCCGGTGAGCCCCATCTTCCGCTCGGGCGGCCCGAACGTCAGCCCGTCCATCCGCCCCTCGGTGAGGAAGCAGCTGATGCCGCGGCCGCCGTCGTCGGACGTCCGCGCGAACAGCACGTAGAAGTCGGCCTCGCCGCCGTGGGTGATCCAGGTCTTGGTGCCGTTCACCCGGTAGCCCTCGCCGTCGGGCACCGCGCGGGTGCTGAGCGCGCCGGCGTCCGAGCCCGCGTGCGCCTCCGACAGCGCGTACCCGCCCAGCAGCTCGCCGCCGAGCATCTCGGGCAGCCGCTTGCGCTGCTCGTCGGTGCCGAAGGTGGCCAGCGGGTAGCAGGACAGGGTGTGCACGCTGACCCCGACCGCGACCGACGCCCACACCGAGGCGATCTCCTCCAGCACCTGCAGGTAGATCTCGTACGGCTGCCCGCCGCCGCCCTGGTCCTCGGGGTAGGGCAGGCCCAGCAGCCCGGCCCGGCCGAGCACGCGGAACATCTCGCGGGGGAAGGCCGCGGCCTCCTCGGCGGGGGCGGCGCGCGGCGCCAGCTCCTTGCGCGCGATGTCGCGGGTCAGCTCGATGAGGTCCTCGGCTTCGGCGGTGGGGAGCATGCGTTCTGCGGGCATGCCCACATCTTCGCCGATGCGCGGAACCCGCCGCGCGCCGCCCCGCTCGTTCGGCCGGGCGCCGGCGCGGAAGGCGAGGTCGCGGGGCCGATGGCGGTGGGTCAGGCGGGGGGTCAGGCGGTGAGCTCGCGTTCCAGGGGGGTGCGGAAGCGCGGGGTCACGCGGACGTCGCCGCACCAGGCGCCGATCCGCTCGGCCTCGGCGGCGACCGCCGCCTCCGCCTCGGCGCCCGCGTCCTCCAGCAGCCGCACCGCGATCTCACCGTCGGCGCGCTGCGCCCAGCCGCCCACCACGCGGCCGTCCCACCACACGGTCGGGCCGATGTTGCCGGAGCGGTCGAACAGCCGCGGCGCGTGCCCGCCGAGGAACCAGCCGCGCTCCTGCCAGCCCATCGGGGTGGGGTCGAGGGCGGGCAGCAGCGCCGCCCACGGGCCGCCGGACGGCTCCGGCGGGGCCTCCAGGTCGTCGGCCAGGACCAGCCCGGTGGTGTCGCCGGCCGGCCCGCCGGTCAGCTCGACCTCGCCCACGTCCAGCAGGGCCAGGGCCTTCTTCACCTCGCCGGCGCTCCAGCCCGTCCACCACTTGAGGTCGGAGACCGGCGCGGGCCCGAACGCGCGCAGCCAGCGGCCGGCCAGCTCGGCGCGGGCCCGGTCGGCGGGCAGCGGGGCGATGCCGCCGGGCAGCCACTCCTCGACGGGGGCCCAGCGGTACTGGCTGCTGATCCACGATCCGTTGGGGCGGCCGCGCACGATGCGGCCCTTGCAGCCCAGCGTGACCAGGACCCAGGTGGTGATGCCGGTGGGCCGGGAGTAGGACTTGCCCGGCGCGGCGTCGACCTTGACGCGCAGCCGCGGCTCGTCGGTGCTGAGCTGCGCCCCGGTGGCCTCGCCGCGGGCCAGCAGGGCCCGGTGCGTGGCCTCCTCCACCTCGTCGAGCCAGGCGTCGAGGCCGCCCGCGGGGACGTCGATCTGGTCGAGGATGCCGCCGCGCTCCATGAGCCGGGCGTAGGTGCGGCGCTGCCGGACGGCCAGCGCGTCGGCGCACGCGGCCTGCAGCGTCGGGACCAGCTCGACCGGCACCACGAACATCGTGCGGCGCATGGCCAGCATCCGCAGCAGCGCGCGGTCGTCGTAGAGCGCGCTCTCGACGTCGGCCGGGGCGATCCCGTCGCCGCGCGCCGCCACCGAGAGGAAGACCGTGGCGGGGTCGGTGGCGTGCAGGGCCACCAGGGACCGGGCGACGTCGGCGGGGCCGCCGGCGCGGGCCGAGGGGGCCAGCCGGTGGCGCAGGGCCAGCCGGAGCCGCCGCTCGGCCACATCGATCGAACGCATGGTCGAATACTACGCGTCCGGGCCCGCCGCGCGGGCCCGGACGGGATCAGCCGCCGCCGCCGTTGGAGATCTTGACGACCACGTTGTCCTGGGTGACCGACTGGACCGACACGTCGAACCCGTCGGCCTGCTCGCCCTCGCCCACCGGAACGGTGATCTGCTGTCCGGCGACCTTCATCGTCACGTTCTGGCCCTGCACGCTGACCAGCTCGGCCTTCACCCCGAGGATGGACGCGCTCGCGTCGACGCCGCGGTTGAAAGTCACGGTGCACGCGTTGACCGTGCAGTCCGTCGTCGCGTTCTCGCTGCTGCACGCCGCGGCCGCGCCCAGGGGCAGCAGCACCAGGGGGAGCACGGCCAGTTTCCGTCGAACAGGGGAGATCATGGCAGCGAGTCTAGAGGGCGCCGCCCCCGCCGCTCGCCCTCCCGGAGGCGGAACCGCGCGTGACGAAAGTAGTACCCGGCGGTGACGGCACGGGCCCGGGTCAGCCGCCGGAGTGGTGCTGGTCGCCATTGATGATCTTGCCGCCCACCTCCTTGCGCAGCGACTCCAGGATCGGCGGCGTGGCGACGGCCACCCACCGCGGCCCCACCAGGTACGAGCCGCCCCACGGCTTGGCCTCGGTGAGCCAGGAGTCGCGCCCCTTGTCGTCGGTGAAGCTCACCAGCGTGTAGCGGCCCCGCGAGGTCTGGCAGGCGCCCTGCCGGAGCTCGGCGGAGTTGCGCTTGCCGGCCAGCGTGCAGCCGGTCTTCTGGGCCAGCTGCTCGATGGTGGCCGGCTTGGCGGCCGGCCCCTCGTGGCCCGAGTGCGACGCCGAGCCGGACGAGCCGGAGCAGCCGGCGGCCAGCGGCACGATGACGGCGCCGCACAGCAGCGCGGCCTTGACCGGGGTCATCTGGTACAGGGAGCCCATGGGCCCGTCCTCCCGCGATGTTTGCGTGATCGACGGGAGGTACGCACCCGGGGGACCGGCGGTTCAGCGCCCGGCGGGAATCGTTCGGGGCCCCGCTCCATGAGGCCGGGTCCCGCTACATCAGGCGGCCCGCGGCGGTGGCGCGCACGCCGGGCTCCTCGGCGTCGTCGTGGTGCAGGCGCTGCAGCCGGATGCGGGTCTCGGGGGTGAGGGGGGCGGTCTGGGAGGCGACCTGCCGGACGCCTTCCTCGCAGTCCCACAGGCCCTCGATGGTGTAGGACTCGGCGGTGTGGGGGGCGGTGCGGGTCAAAGCGGTGAGCACACGCGGTCGTAGATACGAGTAGGTCGACTCGGTCCAAGCGGTCTTCAGCAGCGGGACGGCCTCGCCGGCGCGCAGCCTGCCCAGCCCCTCGATGGGCCCGGCGGCGCCGCCCCAGTCCCGGCGTTCCAAAGCGACATGCAGTTCGGTCATCAACAGGGGGATGTCCTGGTGGGTGCCGTAGCGGGCCAGGATGCTCAAGCCCATGTCCGCGCACCCGCCCCGCGTGGTGGCCCAGGACCGCGCCCGCGGCAGCGCCTCGGGCCCGTACTGCCGCAATGCCCGGCACACCGCGCCGCCCCATCTGTTGGGACGCTGCGGCAGGATCTCCTCCGCCAGGTCGAGCAACCCGGGGGCGCGCCTGCGGCCCAGTTCGAAAATGGCCGCGACGGCGCCGTCGTCGCGCCGCCGGGCCATGTCGAGCAGCTCGGCCTCGGTCCGCTCGGACCGGTCGCCGCGCTCACCCGTGCCCACCCCGGCGAGACGCCGCGCCCGCCCGTTCTCCCGCACCCGGGTCAGCGCCGCCGCGATCCGCGGCTGCCGGGACGCCCAGCTCTCGATCACCGGATTGCCCGGATCGGAGATCAGGCAGTCCAAAGCGGCCTCGTCGCATCTGGCCGCGACCAGCGCGTCCATGCCCGCCGCCAGCGCCGGATCGCCCAGCCCGGTCAGGGCGTCCAGCGCGTCGAACCAGTGGTCGCCCTCCTCGGCGTACTGGCGGAGCGGGCCGGCGGCCTCCCGGCGGCTCAGCCGCACCAGTTCGGTCAGCACGTCCAGCGCGAGCTGGACCCGCCACTCGTCGCCCTCGGCGTGCCAGGCGTCGGCCGGGTCGAAGAGGTGCTCGGCCACCGGGCCCGTCGGCAGCTCCAGATCGACCATGAGCCGGGCGTAATACAGGCCGCGCGTCTCGCACTGGGGGTCATAGCGCGGATCGCGGCGTATGCAGTCGTACACGTACTCGCCCGCGCCCGGCTTGTCGGCCGCGCGCCGCGCCGCCCTGCCCAGACCCCGCTGCAGCTGACCGTGCAACGTGCCCGCTGATTGCATCACGACCTCGTTCTTCACCACGCCAGAATGCGCACCCGACCAGATATCGGGCAAGTGCTTTACCCCTGATCGGCCGGTCTCCTTCCCCGGTCAGGGCCACCCCAAGCCTCCCCCCGGGAAGTACCAATGGGTATGTCCCCGCCGGCGGCACCGGCCGGACATCACAGCGCCCGCTGGGCGATCCACGACGCGTGCAGGTCCGCGTAGACCCCGGGCCGGGCGACCAGCTCGGCGTGCGGGCCGCGCTGGACGATCCGCCCCGCGTCGAACACGATCACCTCGTCGGCCGACTCCGCCGTCGACAGCCGGTGCGCGATCGAGATCGCCGTCCGGCCCCGCGTCACCCCGTCCAGCGCCCGCTGGATCCGGACCTCGGTGGCCGGGTCGACGGCCGAGGTGGCCTCGTCCAGCACCAGCAGGTCCGGGTCGGCGATGTAGGCGCGGGCCAGCGCGACCAGCTGCCGCTCGCCGGCCGACAGCGACTCGCCGCGCTGCCCCACCGGCGTCTCCAGCCCCCGCGGCAGGCCCTCCAGCCAGTCGGCCAGGCCCAGCTCGGTCATCGCCAGCAGCAGGTCCTCGTCGGTGGCGTCCGGCCTGCCGTAGCGGACGTTGTCGGCCAGCGACGCGTCGAACAGGAACCCGTCCTGCGGCACCATCACGATCCGCTCCCGCAGCGAGGAGAAGCGGACCCGGTCCAGCTCCACCCCGTCCACCAGGACGCGTCCCGACGCGGGGTCCATGAGCCGCGTGAGCAGCTTCGCGAACGTGGTCTTGCCCGAGCCCGTCTCGCCCACCACGGCCACCCGGGAGCGCGGCGCGATGGCCGCGTTCACCTCGTGCAGCACGGGCGGCCCGCCGGGGTAGGCGAACCCCACGTCCTCGAAACGGATCTCGATCGGGCCGCGCGGCAGCACCTCCCCGTCCTCGCCCGGGTCGGCCACGTCGGGCTCGGTGTCGAGGACGCCCAGCACCCGCCGCCACCCGGCGATGGCGTTCTGCGCCTCGTTCAGGACCTCGGTGGCCGTCTGCATCGGGCTGACGAACAGGGTCACCAGGAACAGGAACGCCACCAGCTTCCCGGCCGACAGGTGCCCGCCCACGCCCAGCAGCGTCCCGGCCACCACGACCCCGGCCGTGGCCGTCGCCGCGACCAGCTCGCTGGTGGGGAAGGTGAGCGCCACGAGTCCCTGCGCCTTCGTCTGCGCCCGCCGGGTCGCGTCCACGCTCTCGTCCACGCGCTGCGCGGTGCGCTCCTCCGCCCCGTAGGCGCGGATGACCGGAGCCCCCACGACCGACTCGCTGACCGCTGCCAGCAGGTCGCCCATGCGCTCGCGCACCCGCGTGTAGGCGCCCGACACCAGCCGCTGGATCCAGCGCAGCGCGAACGCCAGCGGCAGGAACGTCACCCACACCAGCAGCGTCAGCTGCCAGGAGTAGACCGCCATCAGCACGCTGGCCACCACCAGCTGCCCCAGCGACACGATGATCATCAGCCCGCCCCACTGCATGAACTGGCTGATCTGGTCCACGTCGCCGGTGACCCGCGAGACCAGCGCGCCGCGCCGCTCGCCGCTCTGGGTCAGCATCGACAGGTCGTGCACGTGCCGGAACGCCTTCACCCGCAGCGTGGCCAGCCCCGTCTCGGAGGACCGGTAGAGGCGGACGTTCATCGCGTACGCGCTCAGCGCGGTCGCCAGCACCGCCACCGCGCACAGCAGCACCGCGTTCCGGATGAACGCGACGTCGGGCCCGCCCGCCGCGCCCAGGCCCCGGTCGATCGTCTGCTGGACCGCGACGGGCACCACCACGCGGCCCGCCGTCGCCACCAGCGCCAGCAGCAGCGTCCCGGCCAGCCCGGCCCCGAACTCGGGGCTCAGCCGGATGCCGCGCCGCAGCGTGGCCAGGGCGCCCTCGCCCGCGGCCACTTCGTTGAGAGTGGTCATTGTGCGAGCGCCCCCTGCTCCTCGTCCTCGCCGGTCACTGTCCGGGCCTTCTCCGTGGCGGGCTCCTCGTCGCCTTCCAGCGCCTCCTGCTCCGCCTCGGCGCGCTCGTAGGCGTTGACGAGGTTGCGGTAGCCCTCGGAGCGCTCCAGCAGCTCGGTGTGCGCGCCGCGGTCCAGGACGCGGCCGCGCTCCATGTAGACGACCTCGTCCGCCAGTGAGATCGTCGCCTTCCGGTAGGCGACCACCACGACGGTGGCCCCGTTCTCCCCGCTCTCCTGGGTGTCCCGGATGCCCTCCAGGATCCGGGCCTCCACCTGGGGGTCGACACTGGACGTGGCGTCGTCCAGGACCAGCAGGCGGGGGCGTCGCACGAGGGCGCGCGCCAGGGCCAAGCGCTGGCGCTGGCCGCCCGACAGCGTCGCGCCGCGCTCGCCGACCTCGGTGTGCAGGCCATCGGGGAGCGCGGCCACGAAACCGTCCGCCTGGGCCAGGCGCAGGGCCTCCCACACGCGCTCGTCCGGCACGTCCAGGCCGAGGGTCACGTTGCCGCGCACGTCGTCGTCGAACAGGAACGTCTGCTGGGGGACCAGCGCGGCGGTCTCCGCCACCCCTCCTTGCCTGACGTCGCGCACGTCTACCCCGTCCAGCAGCACCGAGCCGTCGGCGGGGTCGACCAGCCGCACCAGGAGCGAGGTCAGCGTGGACTTCCCGGAGCCGGTGGGGCCGACGATCGCGATCGTGCGGCCGGGCGCCGCGGCGAAGCTCACGTCGTGGAGCACCCTGACCTGTTCGGTCGCGGCCGCCCTCTCGGGCGCCCCGAGGTCGTCGCCGCGCTCGGCGGGAGCGCCGCCGGCATCGCCGGCGGAGTCGCCGGTGGAGTCGTTCGCGTCGGCCGGTGCGACGGGCGCCTCGTAGGCGAAGCGGACCTCGCGCACCTCCAGTTCCGCGGCCTTGTCCCCGTCCAGGGCACCGTCCCCGTACGGCAGGGAGCCCCCGGCGTCCAGGACGCCCCGTACCCGCCGCCATCCGACGACACTGCGGGGCACCTCCGCCAGCACCCACCCCAGGGCGCGGATGGGGAAGGCCAGCAGAGTGAAGAGGTAGGCCACGTTGACGAGGTCGCCGGCCGTCATGGCGCCGCCCTGCAACCGGACGGACCCGACCCACAGCACGGCCAGGACGCCCAGGTTGGGCAGCGCCTCCAGCACGGGGTCGAACAGCCCGCGGACCCGCCCGACCGCGATGTTGGCGTCCCGCAGCGCGTCCGCCGCCCCGGCGAACCGCTCGGTCTCCGACCGCTCCCGGCCGAGGGTCTTGACCACCAGGCCGCCCTCGAAGCTCTCGTGCGCCACCTCGCTGACCTCGGCGCGCAGCTGCTGCGCGCGGGTCGCGACGGGCGCCAGCCGGCGCTGGTAGAGGACGTTGAGCAGCGCGATGGCGGGGAACACCAGGAAGCCGACGACCGCCACCGTCACGTCGGTGAGCACGATCGAGACCGCGGCGATCAGCAGCATGAACACCACGCCCACCGCCATCGGCAGCGGCGCGATCGGCGCCCACGACGCCTCCACGTCGGCGTTGGCGTTGGACAGCAGCTGCCCGGTGGGGTGCCGGTGGTGCCAGGCCAGGGGGAGCCGCAGGTACTGGCGGGTCACCGCGCGCCGGTACCTGGCCTGCATCCGGTACTGCATCAGCCCCGCGAAGAAGCGGCGGCCCGCCACCCCCAGCGCCTTGAACAGCGCGACCGCCAGGATCGCGGTCGCGGCGGAGGCCAGGGCCCCCGCCGTCGTGTCACCCGACTCGAAGGCCGGGAGGATCACCTCCTCGGTGGCCCACCCGAGGACCCGGGCGGTGCCCACGGTCATCGCGGCGTACAGGCCGCTGGCGATGACCGAGAGCGCGAAGACCCTGGGCTCGGCGCGCACCGCCACCCACAGGACCCGCATCCCCTCTCGGAGGATGCGTGACTTGACACGCGTCGACCCACTTGGCACGGACACTCCTCCACACAGACGCCGACGCCCTGGCGCGACCCCCTCCGGGCGCTGGACGGGGTTGCGGGCGTGCACATGCCTACCATCCGCAGAGACCCCTTATTCCCCATGAAGGGGGCAGGGCCTACCATCGCCGGATGAATCGGCATTTCGGGCGGGATGCTGCGCCGTCGCGCGCGCCCGTGCGGCCCGTCCGGGACGAGCGGTCGGCGCTGTGCGACGCGCTGGCCGAGGCCGGCCCCGCCGCGCCCACCGGATGCGCCGGCTGGACGGCCGCCGATCTCGCCGCGCACCTGGTCGTGCGGGAGGGCCGCCCGGACGCCGGGCCGGGAATTCTGCTGCCCCTCCTGGCCTTCCACACGGAGCGGGTACGGCGCCGGGCGGTACGGACGAGCGCCTTCGAGGAGCTGGTGGACCGGATTCGGCGCGGACCTCCGAAGTGGTCGCCGTACGCGGTTCCGGTCATGGACAAAAACGCGAACGCGGTCGAGTTCTTTGTCCATCATGAGGACGTCCGCAGGGCTCGTCCCGACTGGGAGCCCCGGACGCTGAGCCCGGCCCTGGAGGACCTTCTGTGGCGGCGGATAAAAATTGCCCGCTTTGCGCTAAGAAAAGTGCCGGTTGAGGTCACCTTGATCCGCCCCGACGGCCGGACCGCCCGGGCCTCCTCCGGGCGGGGCCGCCGAACCCCCGGCGGCGCCGCCGGTCGCGCCTCCGGGCCCGGCCGCACGGGCCCGCCGTCCCGCTCCGGAGGGGGCGTCCGCGTCCACGGACCGGTGGGGGAATTGGTGCTGTGGGCCCTCGGGCGCGCCGATGTCGCGCGTGTACGCCTCACCGGGTCGCCGCAGGCCCTCGACATCCTCCATGAGACGGGTTGGCGCCTTTAACGGGGCGGTAACGGGAAGGTTCGCCGACAGGTGAATCGGGGGGGTTGTAGCTCCTCCGCTTTACGGGGAACCGGTGATACGGTGGGGCCGTCGGTTGCAGTCGTGGTTCTCGATCGTTTGTCAGACGCCCGCGGACTGATGGCAGCGGGCGTTTTGGCTTTTCCGGGACCGTACCGGGAGGCGAGAGCGTTCCGCAGTGACCGCGCTGGGCCCGCGAGGTGTGGGCCCACGTTTTGCCGCAAGGAGAAAGACATGCCCCAGCAGGGCACCGTGAAGTGGTTCAACGCCGAGAAGGGCTTCGGTTTCATCGCCGTCGACGGCGGTGGGCCGGACGTGTTCGTGCACTACTCGGCGATCCAGTCCTCCGGGTACCGCACGCTGGACGAGAACCAGCGCGTCCAGTTCGAAGTGACGCAGGGTAACCGGGGTCCGCAGGCCGACCAGGTCGTCCCCCTGTAACACGCGTTACACCCTAGTCCTACAGCATGGCCCGCATCCCGAGCCGGGGGTGCGGGCTTTGCCGTATGCGCGGGCGGGCGGACGGCGCGCGGGCGCGGGCGGGGTTGTGCCGGGTCGCGCGGGGGAGCAGGCACAATGGATCGCATGTCCGCTAGCGCGTCCAACCTGGACCCCAAGATCGCTGACCGTCTCAAGCGCACCAAGGACGGCCTCGTCCCGGCCATCGCCCAGCAGCATGACACCGGCGAGGTGCTCATGCTGGGCTGGATGGACGACGAGGCCCTGCACCGCACCCTGACCACCGGCCGCTGCACCTACTGGTCGCGCAGCCGCCAGGAGTACTGGGTGAAGGGCGAGAGCTCCGGGCACCAGCAGTGGGTCAAGTCGGTCGCGCTCGACTGCGACGGCGACGCGATCCTGGTGAAGGTCGACCAGGTCGGCGCCGCCTGCCACACCGGCGACCGCACCTGCTGGGACGCCGACGTGCTCGAGCCGGTCGTCGGGGAGAGGCCCGCCGCCCCGGGAGGTTCCGAGAGCCCGTGAGCCCCAGCCGTGAGCGCGGCCTGGCCGCGCTGCTGTGCGCAGGCGGCGCCGGGCTCGCGCTGCTGGCCGCCGGGCGCCCCTGGGCGACCGTGCGGGCCCAGGACGCCATCACGCCCTTCGCCCAGGACCTCACCGGCCGTGACCTGGGCGGCGCCGCGGGCGCCCTGGGCTGGGCCGCCCTGGCCGGGCTCGCCGCGCTGTTCGCCACCCAGGGCCGTGTGCGCGCGGGCGTGGGCGTGCTGCTGGCCCTGTTCGGGGCGGGCATCGGGTACGGCTCGGTGACGGTCGTCCAGCGGTCCGACGTGCTGGCCGCCGCGGGCGAGAAGAGCGCCCTGCTGCGGCTGGGCGGGAACCTGTCCGTCGAGGTCGGGCCCTGGTGGGCGGTGTCGCTGGCCGGGGGGCTGCTCCTGGTGGCCGCGGGCGCGGTCACCGTGCTGCGCGGCGCCCGCTGGCCGGGCATGTCGGCGCGGTACGAGCGCGCGCCGGCCTCCGCCTCCCCGCGTCCCGCCGGCGAGGGCCCTGGCAGCGGCCCCGGCGACGGCTCCGACGACGGCCCTGTCGGCTCCGGCGGCGCCGAGCGCCCGGCCGAAGACCGCACCGGAGCGGCCGACGACCCCGCGAGCCTGTGGAAGTCGCTCGACCGCGGCGAAGACCCGACCGCCTCTTCCGCGGCGGCCCGCCCCGCGTCCGGCGACCGCCGCCCATGAACCTCGAGGGAGGGGGCGGCGGCCTGGTCCTGCTGGTCGAGCACGACGAGGGCGTCGCCGAGCTGGAGCGCCGCTATCTCGCCCGCGAGGGCTACGAGATCGAGCTGGAGACCGACCCGGCGCGTGCGGCGTCGGCCGCCGGGCGGCTGCGGCCGGATGTGGTCGTCCTGGACCTGTCCACCGCCGCGCTGCCCACCGACCTCTACCGGCGCGTGGCCGAGGCGGCGGGGAGCGCCCCCGTCGTGGCCGTGACCGGCCCGCTGGAGCCCGCGGCCGCCCGCGGCCTGGGCGAGCACAGGGTGACCAGGCCGTTCAGCCCCAGAGTGCTGGTGAGCGCCGTGGGGGACGCCCTGCGCGGTGATGGGCCCGGCCCGCCCCCGGGAACGCTCCGGGCGGGGACGGTGGCCATGGACCCGCGCGCCCGCACGGTCGCCGTCGGGGAGCGTTCCGTCGCCCTCACCGTCACCGAGTTCGACCTTCTGGAGTTCCTCATGGGGAACGCCGGGCGGGTCTTCACCCGCGAGCAGCTCCTCGACGCGGCCTGGGGGCCGGGCGCGGGCGCCGGGAGCCGCACCGTGGACGTCCACATCGCCCAGCTGCGCTCCAAGCTGGGCGAGGGAAGCCCCATCCGGACCGTGCGCGGCGTGGGGTACGTCCTGGACGCCTAGGCTGGGCGGCGTGACAGGCAGCACTCCCGTACAAGGACCGCCCGCCGGACGCACGCAGAGGCGCGGAGGCGCGCTGCTGCGACCGCTGGGCGTGGGGGCCGCGGCGGCCGTCGGGGCGGTCCTGGTGGCGTTCGTGGACCCGCACGAGCCCGGCCACTACCCCACGTGCCCGTCCCTGGGGCTGACCGGGTGGTACTGCCCCGGGTGCGGGGGCCTGCGCATGACCCACTCCCTGATGCACGGCGACGTGGGCCAGGCGTTCGGGATGAACCCCCTCGTCATGCTGCTGCTGCCGGTCTTCGCCTACCTGTGGATCCGCTGGACGGTCAGCGCGGCCCGGGGCGTCCCGATGCGTTCCGTGCTGCTGCGCCCCCGGGTGCTCTACGCCTTCCTGGGCGTTCTCGGGCTCTACTGGATCCTGCGGAACCTGCCGTTCGCGCAGGTTCTGGCGCCGTAGCCCCGCGCCGGCCCCCGTGCGCGGACCGCCCCGTCCGGCCCGAGGCTCAGGGCGGGTGCGTGGACCGTCGGAGGGGGCGGCTACGATCGGTGCACGGAACGACCTGACCATATGGGGGCCCCGCGTGTGTGAGCCGGAGGTGCGCGGCAACGGCCGGATCGGCCGGAGCCGTCCGGCGCGTCGGAGGCGAGCGGCGGGAGGTGCAGCGTGAGCGGGCAGACCGGCAGCGTGCTCGACGAGATCATCGAAGGCGTCCGGGCCGATCTCGCCGAACGGCAGCGGGAGGTTCCGCTCGCCGCCCTCAAGGAGAAGGCCGCCGCGGCCCCGCCCCCGCGCGACGCGCTGGGCGCCCTGCGCGGCCCCGGCGTCGGGGTGATCGCCGAGGTGAAGCGCAGCAGCCCGTCCAAGGGCGCGCTGGCCGCCATCGCCGACCCGGCCGCGCTCGCCCGCGACTACGAGTCCGGCGGCGCCAAGGTGATCAGCGTGCTGACCGAGCGCCGCCGCTTCGGCGGCAGCCTGGACGACCTGGCCGCGGTGCGCGCCAACGTCGACATCGCGGTGCTGCGCAAGGACTTCATCGTCACCGCCTACCAGCTGTGGGAGGCGCGCGCCCACGGCGCCGACGTGGCGCTGCTGATCGTCGCCGCGCTGGAGCAGGACGCGCTGGTCTCGCTGGTCGAGCGGGCCCAGTCGATCGGGCTGCTGCCGCTGGTGGAGGCGCACACCGAGGAGGAGGTGCGGCGCGCGCTGGACGCGGGCGCCAAGGTCATCGGGATCAACGCCCGCGACCTGAAGACCCTCCAGGTCGACCGGGGCGTGTTCGCCCGGCTGGCGCCGCTGATCCCCAAGGACGTGGTCAAGATCGCCGAGTCCGGGGTGCGCGGCCCGCACGACCTGCTGGCCTACGCCTCCTCCGGCGCCGACGCCGTGCTGGTGGGGGAGAGCCTGGTCATCGGCAGGGACCCGCGCACCGCCGTCGCCGACCTGGTGGCGGCCGGCGCCCACCCGGCGCTGCGCCAGAGCGGCTGAGCACCGGTAAAGTACGGGCATGAACACCGAGTCATCCGAGCGAACGGGCCCCGGGCGGGGTCCGGCCCTGTCCCTGCGCGAACGATGGCGGGCCGATCAGACGTCTCCGTGACCCGATCGACCCACCACACCTGCGACAGGACCGCACTCTGATGACCACCGACACCGCGGGCGGACCCGCGGCCGCCGTCCCGGACGCGTCCGGCCACTTCGGCCTCTACGGCGGGCGGTTCGCCCCCGAGGCCCTGATGGCCGCGCTCGACGAGCTGACCCGCGAGTTCGAGACCGCCCGCAACGACCCGGCCTTCACCGCCGAACTCGACGACCTGCTCAGGAACTACGCCGGCCGCCCCAGCCTGCTGACCGAGGCCGAGCGCTTCGGCGAGCGGGCCGGCGGCGCCCGGATCCTGCTCAAGCGCGAGGACCTCAACCACACCGGCTCGCACAAGATCAACAACGTGCTGGGCCAGGCGCTGCTCGCCCGCCGGATGGGCAAGACCCGGGTGATCGCCGAGACCGGGGCCGGCCAGCACGGCGTCGCCACCGCCACCGCCGCCGCCCTGCTCGGCCTCGACTGCACGGTCTTCATGGGCGAGGTCGACACCGAGCGGCAGGCCCTCAACGTCGCCCGGATGCGGATGCTGGGCGCCGAGGTCGTCCCGGTCCGCACCGGCAGCCGCACCCTCAAGGACGCCTGCAACGAGGCGTTCCGCGACTGGGTCGCCACCGTCGACCGCACCCACTACTGCGTCGGCTCCACCATGGGCCCGCACCCGTTCCCGATGATGGTGCGCGAGCTGCAGCGCGTCATCGGCGTCGAGGCGCGGGCGCAGGTGCTGGAGCTCGCCGGCCGGCTGCCCGACGCGGTGGTCGCCTGCGTGGGCGGCGGCTCCAACTCCATCGGCGCCTTCCACGCCTTCGTCGGCGACGAGTCCGTCCGGCTGTGCGGCTTCGAGGCCGCCGGCGACGGCGTCGAGACCGGCCGGCACGCCGCGACGATCTCCGCCGGCCGGGCCGGCGTGATCCACGGCATGCGCACCTACCTGCTGCAGGACGAGGACGGCCAGACCGTCGAGTCGCACTCGATCTCCGCCGGGCTCGACTACCCCGGTGTCGGCCCCGAGCACTCGTGGCTGCACGACACCGGCCGCGCCGAGTACCGGCCGATCACCGACGCCGAGGCGATGGAGGCCTTCGCGCTGCTGTGCCGCACCGAGGGCATCATCCCGGCCATCGAGTCCGCGCACGCCCTGGCCGGCGCCCTCAAGGTCGGGCGCGAGCTGGGGCCGGACGGCCTCGTGGTGGTCTGCCTGTCCGGCCGCGGCGACAAGGACATGCACACCGCCGCCGAGTACTTCGGCCTCATGCCGGAAGGAGCGGCCCAGTGAGCGCGATCGAGGCGCCCGGCGCGGTGCGGGCCGCCTTCGACAAGGCCCGGGGCGAGGGGCGCGCCGCGCTGGTCGGCTACCTCCCCGCGGGATTCCCCAGCTACGAGGGGGCCGTCGAGGCGATCAAGGTCATGGTCGACGCGGGCTGCGACGTCATCGAGATCGGCCTGCCCTACTCCGATCCGATGGTGGACGGCCCCACCATCCAGGACGCCGTCCACCAGGCGCTGCTCGGCGGCGTCCGGGTCGCCGACGTGTTCCGCACGGTCGAGGCGGTGGCCGCCACCGGCGTGGCCACCCTCGTCATGACGTACTGGAACCCGGTCGACCGGTACGGCGTCGACGCCTTCGCCCGCGACCTGAAGTCGGCCGGCGGGTCGGGCCTGATCACCCCCGACCTCACGCCGGAGGAGGCCGGGCCCTGGCTGGAGGCCTCCGACGAGCACGGCCTCGACCGGGTGTTCCTGGTCGCGCTGAGCTCCACCGACGAGCGCATCGCCAAGATCACCCAAGTGTCCCGGGGGTTCGTCTACGCCGCGTCGCTGATGGGCGTCACCGGCGCCCGCAGCGCGGTCGACACCGGGGCGCCGCGGCTGGTCGAGCGCACCCGCGCCGCCCTCGCCGGCGCCGGGTCCGCGCTGCCGGTCGGGCTGGGGCTGGGCGTCGGCAACGGCGCCCAGGCCGCCGAGGTCGCCGGGTTCGCCGACGGCGTCATCGTCGGGTCGGCGTTCGTCCGCCGCATCCTGGACGCGCCCGACCTGCCCACCGGGCTGAAGGAGCTGCGCGTCCTGACGACGGAGCTGGCCGAGGGCGTCCGCAACCCGGCACCTCGCTGACCCGGGCGCCGCCTTCTCCGGAGCGTTTCCACGTCGGCCCGGTCCCTCGCCGAGGGGCCGGGCCGTTCCGTTCCCGGGTGCGTTCCGGGCGAGGCCGTTTCGGTGCGTTCCGGTCCGTTCGCGCCCGGCGGGGGGTCGGCAGGAGTCCGGTCGGGTCGTATGCTCGGCCCCGGGACCGGCGACCGGCCGAGGGCCGGGACCGGCCGGGCGCGCCGTGTTCGAACGCGGATTTTATGCGGCGTCCCCTAAGGTTGAGTCCCGCCGGAGGCGGGCGCCCTGCCCGCACCGGCGCTCCCGGACGGCTTTTGGTGATGTGCGCTCGCTCGCGGAAGGATCAGTGATGGTGCAGCACGCCGAGGTGCGGGACGGCGAGGAGCCGTCCGCGCCGCCCGCGCGCCCGCGGTGGTTCCCGGTCGCGGCGTGGGTGCTCACGCTCGCCGGCCTGGCGGTCTCCGCCTACCTGACGGTGGCCCACTACCAGAAGGAGGCGCTGGTCTGCACCACCACCTCCACCGTGGACTGCCACTCGGTCACCACGAGCAAGTACAGCGAGCTGCTGGGGATCCCGCTGCCACTGCTGGGCCTGGCCTTCTTCGTCGGCTTCGCCGTGCTGATCACCCCGGCCGCGCTGCGGTCGGACGCCCCGGCGTTCCGCTGGGGCCGGCTCGGCAGCGTCTGCGTGGGGCTGCTGTTCGTGGTGTACCTGGTGACGGCCGAACTGGCCATCCTGCACAAGATCTGCCTCTGGTGCACCGCCGTGCACATCGTCACTATCCTGCTGTTCGTCCTTGTCCTGTTCGATGAGTTCCGGCGGATCGGCCATGTCGACTAGCCCGCGAGCCGGCTAGCGAGATCGCCCGGCGCCGGCCGGCCGGAGGGCCGCCGGGCCGGAACCGCCCCGTCCGCGCGCGCCGGAGCCCGCGCGGCGTCCCCATAGGAGAGATCCACATGAGCAAGGCCGCACGAGAGCGGACCGCGCGCGAGCGGCTGGCCGCCGAGCGCAGGCGCCAGGCGGCGCGCGCGAAGCAACGCCGGCTGCTGGCCGTCGTGCTCGGCGCGGTGGTCGCGGTGGCGCTGGTCGTGGTGGTCACCGTGATCGTCCTGGACCAGCGGGGCAAGCGCGACCAGACGGCCGCTCCCTACACCGGTCCGCAGGCCCCGCTGAGCCGGCAGGCCGACGGCTCGATCGTGATGGCCAAGGCGGGCGTGACCGCGCCGACGCTGGAGATCTTCGAGGACTTCCAGTGCCCGGCGTGCAAGCAGTTCGAGGAGAGCACCGGCAAGACGGTCAAGCAGCTGGCCTCCGAGGGCAAGGTCAAGGTCGTCTACTACCCGTTCCACCTGTTCGGCGAGCAGCGCGAGCCCATCAAGGGCAACTCGATGCGGTCGGCGGCGGCCGCGCTGTGCGTCCCGGCCGACAAGTGGCTCTCCTACCATGACGCGCTGTTCAAGTTCCAGCCGCAGGAGGGCTCGGAGGGCTTCGCGGCCAAGGACCTGGCCGCCTGGGGCAAGGACGTCGGCGTGACCGACGCCGGCTTCGAGAAGTGCGTCACCGACCAGCAGAAGAAGCCGCAGGTCGACTCGATGACCAAGTACGCGCTGGAGACCCGCAAGGTCAACAGCACCCCGACGGTGTTCCTGAACAACCGCAAGCTGGAGAACGAGCTCGGCAGCCCGGCCGCCCTGGAGAAGGCCGTCGCCGACGCCAAGGGCGCCCGTTAACGGTGACCTGGGCCGGGTGACCGGCCGCGCGAGGGGCGCCGCGGACCCGCGGGACGGGTCCGCGGCGCCCTCCGTTTTGCGCTCTCTTCACCGCCGGATGCCTTTCCCCGCGCAACCGCTTCGTTAGCCTCGACATGCGCGCACGCGCATCGATCGGGGGAACGATGAGCACGTTGGCACCCGGGAGCCCGCCGTACCGGAACCCGGCGGGCGAGGGCCGGCGCCGCCTGTTCGCCGTGCTCGCGGCCGGTGTGATGATCGCCATCGTGCCGGCGGCGCTGGCCGTCCTGCGGGACCGGGACGACGAGCCGGGCGCGATGGTCGCGACGGGCTACGACGGGCCGCCGCCGCCGGTGACCCGCGCCTCGGACGGCTCGTCCGTGGTGGTGTGGGGGGACGAGAGCGCCCCCCTGCTCGAGGTCTTCACCGACTACCGGTGCGCGGAGTGCAAGCGCGTCGAGGACGCCATCGGCCCGGTGATCAAGGGGCTGGCCTCGCGCGGGCGGCTCCGCGTCGTCTACCGCGCGATCGAGTTGCCCGCCGACGGCGGCGCGACCTACCCGCCGGGCGGCGGTCCCGCGCCCGCCCCGGTGACGCCCGCCGCGCCCGACGTCCCGGCGCCCCCGGACGGGACCGGCGTCCCCGGAGACCCGGGCTACCCGGGCTCCACCGGCGGGCCCGTGGAACCGCGCTACCCGGGCTCGACCGGCGGGCCCGTCGAGCCGGGCGCCACCGGCGGACCGGTGGACCCGGGCGCCGCCCGCGGCCTGGCCGAGCCCCCGGTGCCGGACGGCTCCGCCCCGCCCGGCTCCGCGGTGGCCGGCGGCGCCGCGAACGCCGCGCTGTGCGCGCCCGCCCGCAGCTGGTACCCCTACCACGACGCCCTCTTCGCCCATCAGCCCCGCGAGGGCGCGCACGCCCCGCCGCCCGAGCAGCTGATCGCCCTGGGCGCCCGTGCCGGGATCACCGGCCGGGCCTTCGCCGCCTGCGTGCACCGCGGCACCCGGACGCCCATGGTGGAGCAGCTGACCAGGTACGCGGCCGACGTCCGCGGGGTGCGGAGCGTTCCGGCGGCCTTCCTCGACGGCATGCCGCTCGACCCCTCGACCCACCTGCGGAACCGGGCGGCGTTCGAAAGGGCCGTGCATGACGCCCGGCACGGCTGATCCGCGGGCGCCCCGGCGGACGGGCGCGCCGAATTGTGATCGCGTCCTGTGCCCGTCCGGTGGGCACGGGCCCCGCCGGAGGCGGTAACGTCAACGCCCATGCACCCGGTGGCCTTCATCCCGAGTCCGTCCCAGGGCGTCTGGCATCTGGGCTTCGTCCCGATCCGCGCGTACGCCCTGATGATCATCATTGGCATCGTCGTCGCGGTCTGGCTGGGCGAGCGGCGCTGGGCCGCCAAGGGGGGCACGCCCGGGGTCGTCATCGACGTCGCCGTGTGGGCGGTCCCGTTCGGCCTGGTCGGCGGGCGGCTCTACCACGTCGTCACCGACTACCAGCGGTACTTCGGCGAGGGCCGCGACCCGGTGGACGCCCTGAAGATCTGGGAGGGCGGCCTGGGCATCTGGGGCGCCGTCCTGCTGGGCGCCGTCGGTGCGATGATCGGCTGCCGCCGGCTCGGGGTCTCCGTGGCCGCCCTGGGCGACGCGGTCGCCCCCGGCATCGCCCTCGCGCAGGGCATCGGCCGCTGGGGCAACTACTGGAACCAGGAGCTGTACGGGCGTCCGCTGGACACGTTCTGGGCCCTGGAGATCGACCAGGCGCACCGGCCGCGCCTCGAGGACGCCAGCCTCGACCCGAAGTACGCCGACATCGCCACCTACCACCCCACGTTCCTGTACGAGTCGCTGTGGTGCATCGGCGTCGCCGTCCTGGTCATCTGGGCGGGCAAGCGCTACAAGCTCACCCACGGCCGGACCTTCGCCCTCTACGTGGCGGGCTACACCGTCGGGCGGTTCTGGATCGAGTGGCTGCGGATCGACGACGCGCACCACATCCTGGGCATGCGCCTGAACGACTGGACCGCCCTCCTCGTCTTCCTCGGCGCGGTCGGCTACATCTACTGGGCCCGCGACAAGACCGGCCCGGAGAACGTCGGCGCCGCCGCGTCCGACGGGACGAAGGGCGACGGCCCGGAGCCCGCCGGGAGCGGGCCGGACATGGAGAAGCCGGAGAAGCCGGAGACTTCCGAGAAGCCGGAGAAGCCGTCGGACTCCGAGGCGAAGGAGACCTCTACCGGGGAGGGCGAGAAGCCCGCCCCCTCGGAAGACTCGGACCCGGACCCGGCCCCGGAGAAGGAAGCGGTCGCCGAGGACGAGCCCAAGCCCGAGCCGGAGCCCGAACCCGAGCCGGAGCCCGCGACCGAGACTGCGACCGAGCCCGAGCCCGAGCCCGAGACGAAGGCCGACCCCGAGGACGGCGCGGAGCCGGCGACCGGCCAGAATGATGCTCACCCGGACTCCGCCGACACCGCGCGGGACGAGCCCGTCAAGGACGAGCCCGTCAAGGACGAACCCGCGCAGGACGAGCCCCAGCAGGACGAGCCCGCGCAGGGCAAGGCCGGCGCGGACAAGGGGGAGCCCGTCAAGGACCCGAAGTAAGCCCGGTGAAGGGGCCGCAGTGACCGCCGAGAACCATCACAAGCACGCCGATGTCACCGGCGGCTGGCTGCGGCCCGCGGTGTTCGGCGCGATGGACGGGCTGGTGTCCAACTTCGCGCTGATCGCCGGCGTCGCGGGCGGCCAGGCCTCGCGGGAGGTCGTGCTGCTGGCCGGGCTGGCGGGCCTGGCGGCGGGCGCGTTCTCGATGGCGGCGGGGGAGTACATCTCCGTGGCCTCGCAGTCGGAGCTGGCCGAGGCCGAGATCGAGGTGGAACGGCTGGAGCTGGCCCGGCACCCGCGCGCCGAGCAGCAGGAGCTGGCCGAGGTGTTCATCGGCCGCGGCGTCGACCCCGACCTGGCCGCCGAGGTCGCCCGGCAGCTGTCGCGCGACCCGGAGGAGGCCCTGGAGATGCACGCCAGGGAGGAGCTGGGCGTGGCGCCGGGCGAACTGCCCTCGCCGGTGCTGGCGGCGGGCTCGTCGTTCCTGTCCTTCGCGGTCGGCGCGCTGCTGCCGGTGCTGCCCTACCTGTTCGGCGCCGGGACGCTGTGGCCCGCCGCGGTGCTGGCGGCGCTGGGGCTGTTCGGCGCGGGGGCGCTGGTGGCCCGGGTGACCACCCGGCCGTGGTGGTTCGGCGGCCTGCGGCAGCTGGCGTTCGGCGCCGCCGCCGCGGCGATCACCTACGGGGTCGGCGCGCTGATCGGCACCAGCGGCCTCTGACGGCGCCGTTCGGCGAGGTCCTCCGCCGGAATCTGGGCGAAACGGCCTTTTGGGCCCGCGAGGGGGACCGGGCCCGCTAAGCTCCCGGACTGTGATCGAGGCTCGTGACACAGGTGCATCCCAGGCATCGCGCCCGAAGGGCGGGCAGGACCTCCGGCCGGAGGACAGGGACGGGCCGCGCCGCCGCGCCAAGTCCTCCGGATCGCGGACGCCGGTCATCATCGTCGCGGCGGTCGTGGTGGTCCTGGCCGTCGCCGGAGCGGCCGCGTTCTTCCTGCTCGGCGGCGACGAGGAGAAGGAGTCGGCCGCCCCCGGCAACGGCGCCCGGCTCACCCCGGTGGCCTACACGCCGCAGATGGCCGACAAGGACATGGCGAAGCTGGCCCAGCGCGCCGCCGACCAGCGGCCGATCACCCAGGGCGAGGCGTTCCCGGCCGACGTCAAGACCGTCGCCTACCAGAAGTACTCGTTCTCCCTCGCCGCCTCGCAGCTGGCGGGTGACTGCAAGGCCGTGACGTGGGGCCAGCGCCTGCAGGGCGACCTGGCCAAGTACCAGTGCTCGCAGATCGCGCGCGGCGCGTACGTGAGCCAGGACCGCAAGCACGTCGGCCAGTTCGTCGCGATCAACCTGGCGAGCCAGGAGGGCGCCGAGCAGATCGTGCGCGACCTCGACCCGGCGACCGGTGCGGGGTTCGTCTACCCGCTGACCGCCCCGGGCACCCCCGACTTCCATGCCGGGTTCAGCGCCGCGTACGCCCAGGCGTACGGCCACTACGCCATCGTGACCTGGGTGCAGCGCGCCGGCGGGGTCCAGCCCGCCTCGCTCAACGAGATGATCGACGCGAGCCTGGCGATCGAGAAGCCCGCCGACTTCGTGTGGGGCCGCCTGGAGCTGGTGGACGGGACCCCGCGTTGACCGGCCGCATCCCGCCGGGCCTCCCGGCGCGCGTCCGTTAGCCCGGGCCACCGTGGACCGGTACGAACCCCGCCGACGCGGCCCGCAGGACGAGCGCGAGCGCGGCCAGGACCCTCGCCGTACGGGCCCGCGGCCCCTACCGGGCCGTGGTGCGCCGCGTCCGCGCCGCGGGGGCCAGCCGGACCCGCGTTCGGCCGCTTCCGAGTACGGCCCGCGGGACCGGGACGAGGCCCCGCGCGGGCGCGTCCCGCGTCCGCGCGCTCCCGAGCGCCGCGACGGCCGCGAGGACCGGCGCGGTCCAGGCCCCGGCCCCGGGCCGGGTGGCGGCGGGGGAGCCCCCTCCGGGCCGCGGGGCGCGGCTCCCAGGCCCCGCCCGCCCGAGCCGCGGGCGCCCGTCGAGCGCGGCGCCGAGCCACGTTCCCGTGACGGGCGCCGGCCCGAGGCGCGGCGACGGGGCCGGGAGGCCGACCGTCCCGAGCGTCCCGCCGCGCCGCAGGACAGCGGCGCCCAGCGCGTTCCACGCCCGAGGGGCGGGCGTCCCGCCCCCGGTGGACGCGGCCCCCGCGGACGTGACGGGGCCCAGGCGCCTCGGAACGCCCAGCAGCAGCCCAAGCCCCCCAGGCCGTCCAGGCCGTCCCGCCCCGCCAAGCCCCCCAAGCCTCCCAAAGCGTCCAAGCCGCCGAAGCAGAAGGCGGCGAAGGGACGGGACCGCACCGCCGCCGCAGCACCCGCCGCCCCGGGTGACAATGGAACGTACCGAAGGCTTCCGGGCGTGCTGAGCGGGGTGAGCGGGCTGTCGCCCAAGATCTACTTCATCGCCGCCGGCGGTCTCGGCCTGGTGATGGTCCTGGCCCTGGCGGTGGTGACGCTCACCGGGGGCGAGGACCCGCCGGCGCGGACGGCGCCGGGCTCGGCCGTGGGCCGCCCGGCCGACAGCGGCGCGTCGCCGTCCTCCTACTCCAGTTCCCCGTCCACCGGGGCGTACGCGGCGATCGAGCAGCGCGCCCAGGATCCCGCGCCGCTGACGATCGAGGAGGCGTTCCCGGCCGCCGCGCAGGAGCTGGAGGTCCGGGCGCCCGGCGCCGAGCTGAAACTCTCGCTGAAGGACAAGCGGCTGGACGGTGACTGCTCGGCGGCCGTCTGGGGTTCGGGCATCGGCGGCGAGCTGCGCCGCGGCCAGTGCACCCAGGCCGTGCGGGGCGTGTACGCCGCGTCCGGGGACGACGCCGCCAAGGGGCACGCGCTGACCGTCGCGGTCTTCAACCTGGCCGGCAAGCAGGACGCCGACCGCCTGGTCGGGGCGCTCGGCAGCGGCGGCGGGTTCGTGCGGCCGCTGCCCGCGCAGGCGCCGCTGGACCGGTTCGGGCAGGGCTTCACCGCGGCCCGCGGCCTGGCGATGGGCCACTACGCGGTCGTGGCGTGGGCACAGCGTCTGGACGGCCAGGGCGACGCCGAGGACGAGACCCTGCTGTCCCTGCTCATCGAGGGCGGGAAGGCGCCGTCGGCCCTGGGACGGGCGGCCCGCGCGACCCCGCCGGCGACCCCGCCCGGCTCCTGACACGGAGCTCATTGGTTCGGGTTCGTCCCGGGTTGCACGCATGTTTCCGCTGTCACCGGGTAAACATGCACCCACCGTGAGGATGATCACCGAGGTCAGGGCGATTTGGTGAAAAATATGCCCGGTATCCTGGTCTAAACCACTCCAGGGTTCATTGTCCCGAGGCCGGCGCGCGAGGAAGTTTCGCGATCTGGTGCAGACGGGCATGATCCCGGCAGTGAGGTAATGTCTTCACACCGCAGCAGGGCCAGCGTCGTCCCGAGACTGCACTGACATCGAGATTGACATCAAGTCATCGAAGCAGTGACACGAACGACGACGGGAGGGTTGATGGCTGCTGCTGCCCTCGGACCGGGCCTGCCTCCGAACCAGGGGCTCTACGACCCGGCCAACGAGCACGACGCCTGCGGTGTCGGCATGGTGGCGGACCTGCACGGTCGCAAGAGCCATGACATCATTCAGAACGCCCTGACCGTCCTGAAGAACCTGGACCACCGCGGGGCCGTCGGCGCGGAGCCGGACGACGGCGACGGCGTCGGCATCCTGGTCCAGATCCCCGACGCCTTCTTCCGCGAGGTCGTGGACTTCGCGCTGCCGGAGGCCGGCTCGTACGCCGCGGGCATCGCGTTCCTGCCCGCGGACGCCGAGGAGCGCGCCGGCACGGTCGCGCACGTCGAGAAGCTGTGCGCCGAGGAGGGCCTGACGGTCCTGGGCTGGCGCGAGCTGCCGCACGACCCCGACTTCGCGGGCCCGGCGGCGCGCAGGGCGATGCCGCACTTCGCGCAGATGTTCGCCGCGCCCGCCGAGGACGGCCCGCACGCCGGCAAGACCGGTCTGGAGCTGGACCGGGCCGTGTTCTGCATGCGCGAGCGCGCCGAGCAGGACGTCCCCGTCTACTTCCCCAGCCTCTCCAGCCGCACCCTGGTCTACAAGGGGATGCTGACCACCCCGCAGCTGGAGCCGTTCTTCCCCGACCTGTCGGACCGCCGGTTCGCCAGCGCGATCGCGCTGGTGCACTCGCGGTTCTCGACCAACACCTTCCCGGCCTGGGAGCTGGCGCACCCGTACCGGTTCATCGCGCACAACGGCGAGATCAACACGGTCAAGGGGAACCGGAACTGGATGCGGGCCCGCGAGGCGCTGCTGAAGTCGGACCTGATCCCCGGCGACCTGTCCCGGATCTACCCGGTGATCGACATCGAGGCCAGCGACACCGCCTCGTTCGACGAGTGCCTGGAGCTGCTGCACCTGGGCGGCCGGTCGCTGCCGCACGCCGTCCTGATGATGATCCCGGAGGCGTGGGAGAACCACACCGAGATGGACCCGGCCCGCCGGGCCTTCTACGAGTTCCACTCCACGCTGATGGAGGCCTGGGACGGCCCCGCCAGCGTGACCTTCACCGACGGGACCGTCGTCGGCGCCGTCCTGGACCGCAACGGGCTGCGCCCCGGCCGGTACTGGGTGACCGACGAGGGCTTCGTCGTGCTGGCCAGCGAGGCCGGCGTGCTCGACATCCCGTCCGACAAGGTGGTCCGCAAGGGCCGCCTGCAGCCCGGCAAGATCTTCGTGGTCGACACCGAGGCCGGCCGGATCGTCGAGGACGACGAGGTCAAGGCCGAGCTGGCCGCCGCGCACCCGTACGGCGAGTGGCTGCACGAGGGCCTGGTCCGGTTCGAGGAGCTGCCGCAGCGCGAGCGGGAGATCCCGACCCACGAGACGCTGGTCAAGCGGCAGCAGAGCTTCGGCTACACCCTCGAAGAGCAGCGGATCATCCTGACCCCGATGGCCAGGGCCGGCGCCGAGCCGATCGGCTCGATGGGCACCGACACCCCCATCGCGGTGCTCTCCGAGCGCCCCCGGCTGCTGTTCGACTACTTCAAGCAGCTGTTCGCGCAGGTCACCAATCCGCCGCTGGACGCGATCCGCGAGGAGCTGGTCACCTCGCTGCAGTCCACGCTCGGGCCGGAGGGCAACCTGCTGGAGCCGGGGCCGGAGTCGTGCCGGCGGCTGGTGCTGCCCACCCCCGTCCTGGGCAACGACGAACTCTCCAAGATCATCCATATCGACGACGAGGGCGACCTGCCGCATCTGCGCGCCCACGTGGTGCACGGCCTGTACGACGTCGCCGGCGGCGGCGAGGCCCTGGAGCACCGGCTCGAGGAGATCTGCTCCGAGGTCTCCCGCGCGATCTCCGAGGGCGCGCGGATCATCGTCCTCTCGGACCGGGGCTCGGACGCCTCCCGCGCCGCGATCCCGTCGCTGCTGCTCACCGGCGCGGTGCACCACCACCTGATCCGGGAGAAGACCCGCACCCAGGTCGGCCTGGTGATCGAGACCGGCGAGGCCCGCGAGTGCCACCACATGGCGCTGCTGATCGGGTACGGCGCGTCCGCGATCAACCCGTACCTGGCCCAGGAGACCATCGAGGACCTCATCGGCACCGGCGAGATCACCGGCCTGGACCCGGACCTCGCCGTCCGCAACCTGATCAAGGCGTACGGCAAGGGCGTCCTGAAGGTCATGTCCAAGATGGGGGTGTCGACGGTCGCGTCCTACACCGGGGCGCAGATCTTCGAGGCCATCGGCCTGGGCGAGGACGTCATCGGCCGCTGCTTCACCGGCACCACCTCCCGGCTGGGCGGCGTCGGCTACGACGTGCTGGCCCGCGAGGTCGCCGAGCGGCACCGCCGCGCCTACCCGCCGAACGGCAACGAGGCGCCGCACCGCACCCTGGAGGTCGGCGGCGAGTACCAGTGGCGGCGCGAGGGCGAGAAGCACCTGTTCAACCCGGACACGGTGTTCAAGCTGCAGCACGCCACCCGGACCCGCCGGTACGAGATCTTCAAGGAGTACACCTCCTCGGTGGACTCCCAGGCCGAGGCGCTGATGACGCTGCGCGGCCTGTTCGACCTGCGCGAGGGCGAGCGGCCCCCGGTGCCGATCGAGGAGGTCGAGCCGGTCGCGGAGATCGTCAGGCGGTTCTCCACCGGCGCGATGTCGTACGGGTCGATCTCGGCGGAGGCGCACGAGACCCTCGCGATCGCGATGAACCGGCTGGGCGGCAAGTCCAACACCGGCGAGGGCGGCGAGGACCCGCGGCGGTTCACCCCCGACGAGAACGGCGACCTGCGGCGCAGCGCGATCAAGCAGGTGGCGTCGGGACGGTTCGGGGTGACCTCGGAGTACCTGACCAACTCCGACGACATCCAGATCAAGATGGCGCAGGGCGCCAAGCCCGGCGAGGGCGGGCAGCTGCCCGGCCACAAGGTCTACCCGTGGATCGCCAAGACCCGGCACTCCACCCCGGGCGTGGGCCTGATCTCGCCGCCGCCGCACCACGACATCTACTCGATCGAGGACCTGGCGCAGCTCATCCACGACCTGAAGAACGCCAACCCGGCCTCCCGGGTGCACGTGAAGCTGGTCGCGGAGGTCGGCGTCGGCACGGTCGCCGCGGGCGTCTCCAAGGCGCACGCGGACGTGGTGCTGATCTCCGGGCACGACGGCGGCACCGGCGCGTCCCCGCTGACCTCGCTGAAGCACGCCGGCGCGCCCTGGGAGCTCGGCCTCGCCGAGACCCAGCAGACGCTGCTGCTCAACGGCCTGCGCGACCGGATCGTGGTGCAGACCGACGGGCAGATGAAGACCGGCCGGGACGTGGTCATCGCGGCGCTGCTGGGCGCCGAGGAGTACGGCTTCGCCACCGCGCCGCTGGTGGTGTCCGGCTGCGTGATGATGCGGGTCTGCCACCTGGACACCTGCCCGGTCGGCGTGGCCACCCAGAACCCGGTGCTGCGCCGGCGGTTCACCGGCAAGGCCGAGTTCGTGGTCAACTTCTTCGAGTTCATCGCCGAGGAGGTCCGCGAGTACCTGGCCGCGCTGGGCTTCCGGTCGCTGGACGAGGCCATCGGCCACGTCGAGATGATCGACCCGCGGCGGGCGGTGGAGCACTGGAAGGCGTCCGGGCTTGACCTGTCGCCGATCCTGCACCGTCCCAGCGAGGTGCCCGAGGGCGCGGCGCTGCGGCGCACCACCGTCCAGGACCACGGGCTGGAGAAGGCGCTGGACAACACGCTGATCCAGCTGGCCGAGGGCGCGATCGCGTTCGGCGACAAGGTCACCCTCGACCTGCCGATCCGCAACGTCAACCGGACCGTCGGCACCATGCTGGGCCACGAGGTGACCAAGAAGTGGGGCGGCGAGGGGCTGCCCGACGACACCATCGACGTCACCTTCACCGGGTCGGCGGGCAACTCGTTCGGCGCGTTCGTCCCGCGCGGCATCACGCTGCGGCTGACCGGCGACGCCAACGACTACGTCGGCAAGGGCCTGTCGGGCGGGCGCCTCACCGTGCGGCCGCACGAGGACGCGGCGTTCGCGGCCGAGGAGCAGATCATCGGCGGCAACGTCATCCTGTACGGCGCCACCTCGGGCGAGCTGTTCGCCCGCGGCGTGGTCGGCGAGCGGTTCTGCGTGCGCAACTCCGGCGCCACCGCGGTGGTCGAGGGCGTGGGCGACCACGCCTGCGAGTACATGACCGGGGGCCGCGCGCTGATCCTGGGCCGCACCGGCCGCAACCTGGCGGCGGGAATGTCGGGCGGCATCGCCTACGTTCTGGATCTGGTCGCCGAACGGGTCAACCCCGAGATGGTCGACCTGGAGCCGCTGACCGGCGAGGACGCCGACTTCGTCCGCGGCCTGGTGGAACGGCACCTGGCCGAGACCGGGTCCACGGTCGCCGAGAAGCTGCTGGCGGAGTGGGAGAACGCCGCCCACCGCTTCACCAAGATCATGCCGCGGGACTACCGGCGGGTCCTGGAGGCCATGGCCAAGGCCGAGGCCGAGGGCCGGGACGTCGACGAGGCCATCATGGCCGCCGCGCAGAGCTGAGAGGGGGCACCCGAGATATGGCCGACCCGAAGGGTTTCCTGACCGTACAGCGCGAGCTCCCGAAGCGGCGCCCGGTCGACGTGCGCATCAAGAGCTGGTCGGAGGTCTACGAAGGCTTCGGCAGGGACCGGCTGGAGAAGCAGGCGAGCCGCTGCATGGACTGCGGCATCCCGTTCTGCCACCAGGGCTGCCCGCTGGGCAACCTCATCCCCGAGTGGAACGACCTGGTCTACCGCAAGGACTGGTCGGAGGCGATCGAGCGGCTGCACGCCACCAACAACTTCCCCGAGTTCACCGGCCGGCTGTGCCCGGCGCCGTGCGAGAGCGCGTGCGTGCTGGGCATCAACCAGGACCCGGTGACGATCAAGCGGGTCGAGGTCGAGATCATCGACCGGGCCTGGGCGGAGGGCTGGGTGCGGCCGCAGCCGCCGAAGGTCCGCACCGGGAAGAAGGTGGCCGTGATCGGCTCCGGGCCCGCGGGCCTGGCCGCCGCGCAGCAGCTCACCCGCGCCGGGCACGACGTCCGGGTGTACGAGCGCGCCGACCGCATCGGCGGGCTGCTGCGCTACGGCATCCCCGAGTTCAAGATGGAGAAGCGGCACGTCGACCGGCGCGTGGCGCAGATGCGCGCGGAGGGCACCGACTTCAAGACCTCGGTGAACGCCGGCGTCGACATCACCGCCGACGAGCTGCGCGAGAAGTACGACGCGGTCGTGCTGGCCGGCGGCGCCACCGTGTGGCGCGACCTGACCGCGCCCGGCCGCGAGCTCGGCGGCATCCACCAGGCGATGGAGTACCTGCCCCCGGCGAACAAGGTGCAGGAGGGCGACTTCGAGGAGTCGCCGATCTCCGCCGAGGGCAAGCACGTGGTGGTCATCGGCGGCGGCGACACCGGCGCCGACTGCATCGGCACCGCGATCCGGCAGGGCGCCGCGTCGGTCACCCAGCTGGAGATCATGCCGCGGCCGCCGCAGGACCGGCCCGACGCCCAGCCGTGGCCGACGTACCCGATGCTGTTCAAGATGGAGAGCGCCCACGAGGAGCTCGCCGACCTGGGCGGCGACCGGGTGTACGCGGCGTCCACCACCGAGTTCCTCGGCGACGCCGACGGCAACGTCCGCGCGCTGAAGCTGGTGGAGGTCGGCGGCCCCGAGACCGGCTTCGCGCCGATCGAGGGCACCGAGCGGGAGATCCCGGCCGAGCTGGTCACCCTGGCGATGGGCTTCCTGGGCCCGCAGAAGGAGGGCCTGCTGGAGCAGCTGGGCGTGGAGCTGGACCAGCGCGGCAACGTCGTCCGCGACGCCGACTACCGGACCTCGGTCGACGGGGTCTTCGCGGCCGGCGACATGGGCCGCGGCCAGTCGCTGATCGTCTGGGCGATCGCCGAGGGCCGCGCCGCCGCGCACGGCGTGGACAAGTTCCTCGGCGGCGACACCGCGCTGCCCTACCCGATCCCCCCGACGGCCAGGCCGATCGCCTGACCTGAGCCCGCGGCGGCGCGGACCGGACCCCGGGCCTGTGGCCCGACCCGGTCCGCGCCGCCCTCCGCGTCCTATAGCCTGGCCGGAAATCAGCCGACCCTGGACCGTTTTCACCCCGCCGTGATCCCGGCGTGCCCTGACACGGGCGAGCCCGGGACACGGCGGCTTTGTATGTGGGGGGACCGCATGCCGATCAGGCACCTCGACGTGACCACCTGGTACCTGGAGCAGCGCGACAGCGCCGATCTGCGCCCGGCGGAACGCGAACCGGAGACCGCCGCCGAGATCGTCCGCGCGGAGATGGCGGGACCCGAGCTGAGCCGCTTCCTCTACACGGCGGTCGGCGGCGACTGGTACTGGCTGGACCGGCTCGGCTGGTCCTACGAGCAGTGGCGGAACTGGCTGGCGCGGCCCGGGGTGGAGACCTGGGTCGCCTACGTCCGCGGGACCCCGGCCGGGTACGTGGAGCTGGACCCGCAGGCCGCCGGCGAAGTCGAGATCACCCACTTCGGGCTGCTGCGGGAGTTCCACGGCCGGGGCCTGGGCGGCCACCTGCTGGCCGCCGGCGCGGCCCGCGCGTGGGACCTGGCCGGCCGCTGGCCCGGCCGCGAGGCCACCACCCGGGTGTGGGTGCACACCTGCTCCAACGACGGCCCGGCCGCGCTGCGCAACTACCAGGCCCGCGGGTTCCGGGTGTACGACACCAAGGTCGAGACCGAGGCCGTCGAGCACACCCCGCCCGGTCCCTGGCCGGGCGCCCGCTGACCCGCCGCACGGGCACCGTGACGACCTCCCCGACGACCTCCGTGGCGACCTCGGCGACGGAGGATCCGCGCGTCCTGCGCCGGATGCGGCTGGCCAAGGACGTGATGGACGCCGAATGGTCGCGGCCGCTGGACGTGGCGGCCGTGGCCGGCCGGGCCGGATACTCCCGCTACCACTTCGTGCGGCTGTTCCGGGAGGTGTACGGGGAGACCCCCGGCAGCTACCTGGCCCGCAGGCGCATCGAGCGGGCGCAGGAGCTGTTGCGGTCGGCGAACCTGACGGTGACCGAGATCTGCCTGCTGGTGGGGTTCTCCAGCCTCGGCACGTTCTGCACGCGCTTCAAGCGGAAGGTCGGAATGACGCCGACGGAGTTCCGCGCGAGCGCCCGCGAGAACGCGCCGCCGCCCATCCCGGGCTGCTTCGTGATGTTCTGGGCCGGCGGCTTCCGCGCCGGCCCGGACGTCCCGCCCGCACGGCAACTTTGAAGAAGCGCCCGGCCGCCGCCCGCTCCTAGCGTGGAGGAGTCGTCCACGGAGGGGAGCACACATCATGATCACCGCGTTGGGGCTGGCCACCGTCTGGGTCCTCGACCAGGACTCGGCCAAGGAGTTCTTCGTCGGCAAGCTCGGATTGGAGGAGCGGACCGACATGACGCTCGGCGAGGGCGGGATGCGCTGGGTCACCGTCGGCATCAAGGACCAGCCCGAGCTGCAGCTCGCCCTGATGGTCCCCGGCCCGCCGTCGCTGGACCCCGAGTCGGCCGCGCAGCTGCGCGGGCTGATCGCCAAGGGCGTGCTCGGCGCCGGGGCGTTCAACACCGACGACTGCCAGGCCGAGTACGAGCGGCTCTCGGCCAGGGGCGTCACCTTTATTCAGAAGCCGGAGAAGCGGCCGTACGGCATCGAGGCGATCTTCCGCGACGACTCGGGCAACTGGTACAGCCTCACCCAGCCCTTCGAGCGGCTCGACGAGAACGCCTCCTGGGGCTAGAAGACTGCTGAAGATCTTGTTAGAGGGGCTGTCCGGCCGTGGGCCGGACAGCCCCTCTGTGGTCATGCGTTGGCCGAGGACAGATGCCAGGTGCTGTTGGTCCGGGTGAGTCCGAGGTTGATGAGTCGGCGGAGGTTGAGGGCGGCGGCCCGGGTGTGCAGCCAGGCGTCGCCTGCGATGGTGCCGCGGTGGCGCAGGCGGCGGTTGCCGTGGTGGACGAGCCAGGCGACGGCGCGTTCGACCGGTGGTCTCCAGCGGCGGTAGTCGGCTTGCCAGGCCGGATCGCCGGCCGCCTGGCGGCGGGCGGCGGCCTGGAGGTCGTGGTGGGGGCGGATGGTCAGGATGCGGCCGGCCTTGGCGTTGGTGCACCGCTCGCGCAGGGGGCACCCGGTGCAGAGCTTTCCGAACGTGGCTTTGCGCTGGTGGTGTCGCCCGCCGGGTTCCGTTAAGGGAGCGGTGTGCCCGGCGGGGCAGGTCACGGTGCCGGTGGTGGTGTCGATGGCGAAGTCGTCCAGGGTGAAGCCGCCGGGGATGGCGGGCCGCAGCGGGGCGGGTTTGATGAACAGCCGGTGCCCGGCGGCGGTGAGGGCCCGGCGGGCCTGGCCGGTGGAGTAGGCGGTGTCGCCGAAGACCTCCACCGGCGTGTCCTCGCAGGAGAGCAGGTCCAGGCCGACGACGGCCTCATGGTGGGCGGGCCCGGCGCCCGGTCGCAGGGCCACGGCGGTGAACAGGCCGGTTTCGGGCTCGACGGCCAGGTGGGCCTTGAAGCCGTCCTGGCGGTGGCTGCGGGTCTTGTGGACATGCCTGGCCTGGGGATCGACGACCGAGATCACCCGGTCGGGGGCGGTGCCGTCGGTGATGCGCCAGCGTCCGTCGCGGCCGTCGGACCCGCCGGCCGGTTCGACGTCCTGACCGGCGACCAGGGCCAGGATGCCGACCGCGTTCGCGGCCCGTTCGCCCAGTTCCTGCTCGGGCAGGTGCCCCAGCAGCCGCAGCGCGTCGGTGACCAGCGCGTCCACCAGCTCGGCGCGGGCCTGCTCATCGTCCCAGGCGATGCGGGGCTTGCCCGCCTGGGCGTAGTCGTGCGCGGTGCACCGGGCGGCGGCGACCCCGGCCGCTCCCGGCACCTCGCGGATCACCGCCCGGACGGCGGCGATCAGCTGGGTGACGGTGTCCTGGGTGGCCACCGCATCGTCCAGCACGGTCGAGTCCAGCGCCCGCCGCTGCCGGCCCTTGAGCACCCCGGTCGCCTGGACGACCTGCCGGACGGCCTCGAAAATCCGGTCCGGCCGGGCCGAACGCGCCAGCCGGCGACGGAAGTAGGCCAGCAGCGACGGGTGGAACGCGGTGTCGTGAAGGCCCAGCCCGCAGGCGGCCTTCCACCGCAGGTCACACCGCAACTCCTGCACCGTCTCAAAGTCCGACAGCCCGTGCAGGGCCTGCAGCAGGATCGCCGCGGCAAGGATCTGCGGCGGCATCGAGGGCCGCCCGTTGGCCGAGGGATACATGTCGGCGAACATCTCCGCCGGGAACAACGCGCCACGGTGCTCGGCCAGGAACGCGAACACGCTCCCGGCCGGGATCAGCTCCCGGCACGTCTCCCACACATCCGGACCGACCCTCTCCCCGGCCCATTCACCCATCACCACACCACACCACACTGGCCCCGCCGCAACCGCGACGGGGCCAGAACCCCAAGATCTTCAGCAGTCTTCTAGGGCCTGTCTCGACGTGGCCTCAGGTGCGGCACGAGCGCGTTACCTGGCCGGTGGGGCGATGCCGGAGGCGGGCCTCACCGGGCAGATCGCGAAGCGATGCCGCGCTCGACAAGGCCCGGTTAGGGGCGAGCCGCCAGGCGAGCGCCGTAGGCCGGGCCTTTTGAAACACAGCACCGTCATGCCGCGGTAGGTGGAGGTGCCCGCGTAGACCCGTCCGTCGGCCAGCAGGGCTTCGCCCAGGCGCGCGTTGAGGTCGTTCAGGCGCGCCTCGGGCACGCCCGGCGGACGGTAACGGAAACACGTGATGCACAGCTGGACGGGGGCGAGCAGCTCCAGATCGGGAGCCTCCTCCACGAGCCGGCCCAGGTGCGCGGCGACGTCCAGGTGCCGCTCGACCATCTCCCGGTGGCCGTCGCGGCCATAGGCGCGCAGCGTCGCCCAGATCGGGAACGCCCGCGCCCGCCGCGACGACTCCGGGCCGAGCATGTTGTAGTTGACGCGCTCCGTCCCGTCCCCCTCCTCATCGGCGTCCGGGAGGTAGGCGGCCCCCCACGCGCCGAACGCCGAGCCCAGCGCGGCCGGGTCGCGCACGAACGAGAACCCGCTCTCGTAGGGGACGTTCAGCCACTTGTGCCCGTCCGCGGTGACCGAGTCGGCACGTTCCACGCCCGCCGCCAGATGCGCCGTACGCGGCGACAGCGCCGCGAACATGCCGAACGCGCCGTCCACGTGGAGCCATGCCCCGTACCGCTCCGCCAGGTCGGCCAGGTCGGCGATCGGGTCGGACGCGCCGGTGGTCACCTCGCCCAGGTTGGCCACGATCACCGCGGGCCGCCCGTCCAGCCCGGCCAGCGCGGACTCCATCGCGGCCAGGTCCACGTGGCCGTCGTCGCCCCGCGCGAACGTGCGCAGGGTGTCGCGGCCGCATCCCAGGATCTGCAGGGCCTTGCGCGTGCTGACGTGCACCAGCCCGCTGGAGAGCACCGGCATCGGCGGCAGCCCGGCCAGGCCCTGCGACGCCACGTCCACGCCGTGCCGTCCCGCCCACCAGTGCCGCGCGGACGCCAGGCCCGTGACGTGGGCGAGCGTGGCGCTCGGCGTCAGCACGCCCCCGTATGAGGCGGGCAGCCCGAACAGTTCCTTCAGCCAGCGCAGCACGACCGTCTCCGCCTGTGCGGCCAGGGGCGAGGCCAGCCACAGCCCGGCGCACTGGTCCAGCAGCGACGCCGTCCAGTCCCCGGCCATGGCCGCCGGGGTGGAACCGCCCACCACGAGATGGAAGAACCGCGGGCCGGAGGAGTGCGTGGCCGCCTGCGTGCCCACGCGCAGCAGCCGCTCCACGGCCGCCTCCGCCCCCTCGCCCACGGCGGGCAGCGGCCCGTCCAGCTCGGCGATGAGGTCGTCCTTGGAGCGGTCGTGCACCGGGCGGTCCGCCAGGCCGTCCAGGTACGGGCCCGCGGCCCGCGCCACCGCCTCAAGGGCCGCGGCGGCCCGGTCCTGTTCGCGCAGAGGGTCGTTCATGACGGCCAGTGAAGCAGCGCCGATCATGGTTCGTACATGCCTGTCTCCAGGGTGTCCGTTTCCTGCAAGACGCGCGCTCACCGGCCTGCCTAGGGTGGCGCCCATGAAGACGCTGCACGTCAAGGACCTGGACGCCGCCGAGGAGTTCCTGCGGCTGAACGCGCGGCTCATCGACCGGCGCCGGTTCGCCTTCCACTTCCGGGGCGGCCCCGCCGCGGCCGTCGTGGCCGCGCTGCGCCCGTACGAGAACCCCGACGGCGGCTACGGGCACGCGCTCGAACCCGACCTGCGCGGCGAGGCCAGCCAGCCGGTGCCCGCCCAGCACGCCCTGGAGATCCTGCACGAGGCCGGCGCGGACGGCGACCCGGCCGTCGGGCGGATCGGGGACTTCCTGGCCTCCATCACCCGTCCGGGCGGGGGAGTGCCGTTCGTGCTGCCGACCGTACGGGACGCCCCCCGCGCCCCGTGGTGGCAGACCACGGACGACCCGCCCGCCAGTATCAACCCGACGGCGACCCTCGCGGGCCTGCTGCACCTGGTCGGCTCCGGCCACCCCTGGGTCGGGCCCGCGACCGAGTTCTCGTGGGCCTACCTGGAGAAGGAGGGCAACGAGCCCGGCCCCTACGACGCGCTGGCGATCCTGTGCTTCCTGGACCACGCGCCCGAACGCGCCCGGGCGGAGGCGGTCTTCGAGCGCTACCGGGACGCCCTCCTCAAGCTCGTCTCCCTCGAGCCTGGGGCCGGGGAGGACCACTCGCCGCTCGACTTCGCGCCCGAGCCCGGAGGCTTCGGCCGCCGCCTGTTCGACGACGACCTCGTCGAGGCCCACTTGGACGCCCTGGTCGACGAACGCCTCGACGACGGCGGCTGGACGGTCCACTTCCCCTTCTGGACCCCCATCACCGAACCCGAATGGCGCGGGTACATCACCCTGGAGCGGCTCAAGACGCTCCGCGCCTACGACAGACTCCGGACATGAACACCGAGGACGTGACCAAGCGGTGCCTCTCCCTGGCCGGTGCCGGAGAGGAGTACCCCTTCGGCCCGCAGCCCGCCGTCTACAAGGTCGGAGGGAAGATCTTCGCCCTGCTGGGGGAGGACGCCGAACCGCCCAGGGTCAGCCTGAAGCTGCCCCCTGACGAGGTCCAGGCGCTGCAGGCGCAGTACGAGGGCACGGTCCTGCCCGGCTACCACCTCAACAAGCGCCACTGGGTGACCGTCCTGCTGAACGGCGTCCTGGACGACGGCGAACTCAAGGCCCTGATCGAGGAGTCCTACGACGTGGTGGTGGCGACCCTCCCCAAGCGCCTCCGCCCCCGGTAGCCCCGCCCCGCCCCGACGCGGTCCGGGAGGGATCAGAGGGATCAGAGGGCTCCGAGGGATCAGAGGAGGGCGCGGATCGGGGCACCGGCCAGGTCGCGCACCTCGTGGGCCATGTGGGCCTGGTCGGAGTAGCCCGTCGCGTACGCGACGTCCGCGAGCGGCCGCCCCGCCCGCGCCAGCTCCAGGGCGCGCTGGAACCGCAGTACCCGCTGCAGGGTCTTGGGGCCGTACCCGAAGGCGGCCGTCGTGCGCCTGCGCAACTGCCGCTCGCCCAGGCCCAGGCTGTCGGCGGTCTCGCGCACCGACCGGCGCTCCAGGCTCGCCACCAGCCCGGTGACGAGCGGATCGGGCGGGGTCGTCATTCGTGCCCGGACGGCCTCGGAGAACGCCGCACAGCGGTCCTCAGCGCCCGCCACGGCCTCACCCAGGCGGTCCGCGTCCGGGCCCCACAGCTCCCGGAGCGGGACGCGGCCGTCCCGTACGGCGTCGGCGGGCACGCCCAGCGCGGGCGGGGCCGTCCCGGGCAGCAGCCGCACGCCGACCAGCACGTCGCCCGGCTCCAGCGTGGCGGGACGGGGGCCGGTGTCGGGCCCGGCCACCATGACCTCCGCGTTCCGCGCCCACCAGATCAGGTCCACGCACCCGTCCGGCACCACGGGCTGCACGCGCGCCGTCTCCGCCCCCGCCGGATGCTCGTGCGTCCACAGGCAGGCGAAACCCGTCCCGGGCGGCGCCGGGAACTCGCGGTAGCGCAGGGCGTTCACGCCTTCCTGCATACCACCGTCCAGGACGGGCAGTGCCCCCTGTGGAAGCCCGAAGCGACAACCCGACAAGGGGGAGAACACCGTCATGTCCACTGACCTGCAGGGAAAGACCATCGCGTTCCTGGTCGCGCCCGAGGGAACCGAGCAGGTGGAGCTGACCGAACCCTGGCACGCCGTGGAGCAGGCCGGGGGGCGCCCGCGCCTGGTCTCCACCGAGTCCGGCCGGATCCAGGCGTTCGACCACCTGGACAAGGCCGACCACTTCGAGGTGGACACAACCGTGGACGTCTCCGACCCCACCGAGTTCGACGGACTGGTCCTGCCCGGCGGCGTCGCCAACCCCGACTTCCTGCGGACGCAGCCCAGTGCGGTGGAGTTCGCCAAGGGGTTCTTCGACGCGGGCAAGCCGGTCGCGGCCATCTGCCACGCGCCGTGGACGCTCATCGAGGCCGACGTCGTGCGCGGCCGCAGGCTGACCTCCTGGCCCAGCCTCCAGACCGACCTGCGCAACGCCGGCGCGGAGTGGGTCGACGAGGAGGTCGTCACCTGCGAGAAGGCCCCCAGCGTGCTGGTCACCAGCCGCAAGCCCGACGATCTCAAGGCGTTCTGCCAGGCCGCCGTGGAGATCTTCAAGCGCTGAGCCCGGCGGGCCGCGGCCGCCCGGGAGCCCGTGGTGGGAGCCCGTGGTGGGGCCCGTGGTGGAAGCCCGTGGTCTAGACCCTTGAGCTAGACCACCGGGTTAATCTTTCGCGACCGTATCCTGCATGAATATCCGTACCGGCAGGTAACTAAGTAGCGTTGTGCACGTGACCCGTCGAGCGAAGATCGTCAGTACCATCGGCCCCGCCTGCTCCAGCGACGAACGGATCCACGAGCTCGTGGAGGCCGGCATCGACGTCGCCCGGCTCAACATGAGCCATGGCGAGCACGCCGGCCACGAGGAGGTCTACCACCGCCTCCGGGCCGCCTCCACCGCCACCGGCCGCGGCGTCGGCATCCTCGCCGACCTGCAGGGGCCCAAGATCCGAATCGGGCGGTTCCCGGACGGGCCGGTGCGGCTCACCCTCGGCGACGAGTTCACCATCACCACCGAGGACGTCCCGGGCACCCGCAAGGAGGTCTCCACCACCTACGAGGGCCTGCCCGGCGACGTCGGCCCCGGCGACACCGTCCTCATCGACGACGGCCGGGTGGCGCTGCGGGTGACCGAGGTCGACGGCCCCCGGGTGCGCACCACCGTCGAGGTCGGCGGCATGGTCTCCGACAACAAGGGCCTCAACCTGCCCGGCGTCCCGGTCAGCGTGCCCGCCCTCACCGAGAAGGACGAGGCCGACCTGCGCTGGGCGCTGCGGCTGGGCGTCGACATGGTCGCCCTGTCCTTCGTCCGCACCCCCGCCGACGCCGACATCTGCTACCAGATCATGGAGGAGGAGGGGGTCCGGGTCCCGCTGATCGGCAAGATCGAGAAGCCGCAGGCCGTCGACCTGCTCCCCGAGATCGTGGCCGCCTTCGACGGCATCATGGTCGCCCGCGGCGACCTCGGCGTCGAGCTGCCGCTGGAGCAGGTCCCGATCGTGCAGAAGCGCGCCATCGAGCTGTGCCGGGAGAAGGCGCGGCCGGTGATCGTGGCCACCCAGATGCTGGAGTCCATGATCTCCGCGCCCCGGCCCACCCGGGCCGAGACCTCCGACGTCGCCAACGCCGTGTTCGAGGGCGCCGACGCCGTGATGCTGTCCGGCGAGACCAGCGTGGGGCAGTACCCGATCGAGTCGGTGCAGACCATGAGCCGGATCGTCTCCACCGCCGAGAAGGCCGCCCTGCACGCCACCCACACCCTCGACCGCATGCCCGAGACCGTCGGCGGCGCCATCGCCCGCGCCGCGGCCGAGGTCGGCGCCATCATCGAGGCCGAGGCCCTGGTCGCCTTCACCATGTCCGGCGAGACCGCCCGCCGGCTGTCCCGCTACCGCTCGCCGATCCCGCTGCTGGCCTTCACCTCCGTGCCGGCGGTGCGCGGCAGGCTGGCGCACGTGTGGGGCGTCGAGACGCACATCGTCCCGTTCGCCAACCACACCGACGAGATGGTCCGGCAGGTCGAGCAGGGCCTGCTGGAGTCCGGCCGCTGCCAGAAGGGCGACAAGGTCGTGATCGTCGCCGGCTCCCCGCCCGGCACGCCCGGCTCCACCAACGCCCTGCGCGTCCACCGCATCGGCGACGCCATCGCCCAGGCCACCGCCACCTGACGCCGCCTCGCGCCGCCCGGAGCCGTCCGGGCGCGGTCGCGCGCAGCGCCCCGAGGAGCCCCGCGCCTCTCGGGGCGCCGCGCCGCGTCGCGGGGACTCGGCACTCGGTGCGCGGAGGCGGGAAAAAGAAAGAACCGCCGTCCGTGGGATGGCGGTCGGAGAAGTGCCCCGGGTGGGATTCGAACCCACACTTGACAGGTTTTGAATCTGCTCTCTCTACCGTTGGAGTACCGGGGCATTCATTTGGGGCAAATCGTACATCCAGGTCACAGAACGTCCACCGGTTATCAGTGGCGGACCTGGCCGAGACCAGCGTAGCGGGTCCCGGTAGTCTCGTGGGCGTGACGGAGAGCGCTCGGCGAGTTGTGATCGCAGAAGACGAGGCCCTGATCCGCCTGGACCTCAAGGAGATGCTGCAGGAGGACGGCTACGACGTCGTCGGCGAGGCCGGCGACGGCGAGACCGCCGTGCGGCTGGCCGCCGAGCACCGGCCCGATCTGGTCATCCTGGACGTCAAGATGCCCGTCCTGGACGGGATCTCCGCGGCCGAGCGGATCTCCGCCGAACGCATCGCGCCCGTCGTCATCCTCACCGCGTTCAGCCAGCGCGAGCTCGTCCAGCGGGCCACCGAGGCCGGCGCGATGGCCTACCTGGTCAAGCCGTTCACCAAGACCGACCTCGCGCCCGCGATCGAGATGGCGGTCAGCCGCTACACCGAGCTGCGCGCGCTGGAGGCCGAGGTCGCCAACCTCCAGGACCGGCTGGAGACCCGCAAGGTCGTGGATCGCGCCAAGAGCATGCTGCAGGAGGCGCACGGCTGGACCGAGCCCGAGGCGTTCCGCTGGATCCAGAAGACCTCGATGGACCGCCGGCTGACGATGCGCGCGGTGGCCGAGGCGGTGCTGGCCGGCGGCTCGGGCGGGACCGGCCGGCCGGCGACCTCCTGACCCCGGCCGCCCCGCCGGCGTGCGCCGGCTTCCCGCCGGCTCCCGGCCGCCGTCCGCCCGCGGTTCCGGACGCTCCTCCGGGGGTTTTCCGGTCGGCTCGATGTGGGGAAAGCGCTGTTCCCTGGTGATACCGGGACCGTGCTGTGATCGTGCCGTGACCCCGCCGCGCCGCCCGCGGGGGCGTCGCGGCGGCCGCCCGCGGGCGCCCGGACCGCCCCATCGCCGTCCCGGCCGAAACGCTCACTCTCCGTGCTCGCCCATGGCCGTGACCAGGGGCGATGAGCACGGAGCCGTAACGAACGAGTAACCCTTCTGCCCGGGGGTGCTGATCTGGGGCGGGTCGACGGTGTACGACAGACCTGCTCCCTGACTGACCGGTTTCTCCAGAAGAGACACCGGGTGTCGGGGCATGTCTCGTACCCGATCCCCTCCCGGATCCGTATGGAAAGGTTGGGCACCTTGCGGCGCAACATGATGAGGATCACCGGCGCGGTGGCGGTGAGCGCGATGCTGACGCTCGGCGCCGCCGCGTGCGGCGGTGACGACGAAGGCTCGGGTGGTGGCGACGGTGTCACGATCGGGGTGATGGGTGACCTCACCGGTGAGAACTCGGGCCTGGTGATCCCGCCCAAGAACGGCGCGCAGCTGGCGATCGATCAATACAACGCGACCAACCCCAAGGTCAAGATCACTCTCAAGACCTATGACAGCCAGGGCAAGCCGGAGCAGGCGACCACCCTGGTGCAGGGCGCGATCAAGAACGACAAGATCGCGGGCCTGATCGGCCCGGCGTTCTCCGGCGAGTCGCAGAGCACCGGCCCGATCCTGGAGGAGGCCAAGGTCCCGAGCGTGTCGCCGTCGGCGACCCAGATCACGCTCGCGGAGAAGGGCTGGAAGTACTGGCACCGGGTGGTGGCCGACGACGCCGTGCAGAGCGCCGGCGCCGGCGAGTTCATCATCAACCAGCTCAAGGCCAAGAAGGTCTACACCGTCCACGACAACCAGGACTACGGCAAGGGCCTGGCCGACAGCATCGGCAACGCGGTGCGCGGCAAGGGCGCCGAGGTCCAGTCCGACCCGGTGGACGACAAGGCGACCGACTACTCCTCCACGGTCAACAAGATCAAGTCGTACAACCCGGACGTGGTCTACTACGGCGGCTACTACTCGGTCGCGGGCCGGCTGTTCAAGCAGCTCCGCGAGGCGGGCGTCAAGGCCAAGCTGATGTCGGGCGACGGCTCGGTGGCGACCGGCCTGATCGAGGGCGCCGGCCAGCAGAACGCCCAGGGCGTCCTGCTCAGCTGCGGCTGCCTGATCGACGAGGCGGGCACCACCAACGCCAAGAGCAAGAAGTTCGCCGACGACTACCTGGCGAAGTTCAAGACCCCGGTGGGCGTGTACTCCGGTGAGGGCTACGACGCGGCCACCGCGTTCATCGAGGCGGTCAAGGCGGGCAACACCGACCCGGAGAAGATCAACCAGTTCCTCTCCTCGGTGAGCTTCGACGGCGTCGGCAAGCCGATCAAGTTCGACGCCAAGGGCGAGCTCGCCTCCCAGGACATCTTCGTCTACGAGGTGAAGGACAACAAGCTGCCGCTGCTCGGCAACACCAAGGAGGCCAAGGTCGGGTAGGGGCCGGACTCGCCTTCTCGACCATCGCGCCCCTCCATGAGGCGCCCTGCAGGCGCGGGAGCGGGAGCGCACGGCGCGCTCCCGCTCCTTTTCACAAAGGCGACCAAAGGTGTTCGACGACTTCCTTAGTACTTTCTGGCCGTACACCATCGACGGCCTGGCGCTCGGGGCGATCTACGCCCTGGTGGCGCTCGGCTACACGATGGTCTACGGCGTCCTGCGGCTCATCAACTTCGCCCATGCCGAGATCTGGATGGTGGGGACGTTCGCGGCCCTGGGCACCGTCCAGCTGATGGGCGTCTCCAGCGTGGGCGGGTTCGCCCTCGTCGGCGTGGTGGCGGTCATGGCACTGGTGGCCGCCGCCGTCTCCGGCGGCAGCGCGATGCTGCTGGAGGTGGTGGCCTACCGCCCGCTGCGCAAGAAGGGCGCCTCCCGGCTGGCGGCGCTCATCTCGGCCATCGGCGCCTCGATCTTCCTGCAGCAGCTGTTCGCCACGGTCATCATCCCCAGGGTGTTCGGCAAGTCCGAGGCGCAGGGCAAGCTCCCGGTCGACCAGCACTTCGTGCAGCGCACCGACGTCATCGACATCGGGCCGATCGTGATCAGCAACGACAAGCTGATCGTGTTCCTCGGCGCGGTGCTGATGATGATCGCGCTGGACCAGTTCGTGAACCGCACCAAGCTCGGCCGCGGCATCCGCTCCACCGCGCAGGACCCCGAGACCGCCGTCCTGATGGGCGTCAACATCGACCGCGTGGTGTCGGCGACGTTCCTTGTGGGCGGCGCGATGGCCGGCGTGGCCGCGGCGCTGTACTTCCTGCGGTTCGAGCAGGCGTGGTACTTCGCGGGCTTCCTGCTGGGCATCAAGGCGTTCACGGCGGCCGTCCTCGGCGGGATCGGCAACATCCGCGGCGCGCTGGTCGGCGGCTTCGCGCTCGGGCTCTTCGAGATGTACGGCTCGAGCATCTTCGGTTCGCAGTGGCGGGACGTCGTCGCGTTCTCCGTGCTGATCCTGGTTCTCATGTTCCGTCCCACCGGAATCCTCGGTGAGTCTCTCCAGCAGGCGCGCGCATGAACCTCAAGAAGAATGGCAAAAGCGGCTCCGGCGGCGGCGTCGGCACGGCCCTGGACACGGTCCGCGACCGGTGGGCGGTGGCGCCCCGCCCGGCCCGCTGGGGCGTGTACGTACTGCTGATCATCGGCGCGCTGCTCCTGCCGAGCGAGGCGATCGGCTCGTTCATGGCCCCGTCGGGCGCCGACTGGGCGAGCATGCTGAGCGACCAGATCGGGATCTACGTCCTGCTGGCGCTCGGACTGAACGTCGTCGTCGGCATGGCGGGCCTGCTCGACCTCGGTTACGTGGCGTTCTACGCGGTCGGCGGGTACACGATCGGCATCTTCGGCACCAAGTACGGCTGGAGCTTCTGGGAGGTCCTGGTCCTCGCCATCCTGCTGTCGGCGCTGTCCGGGGTCGTCCTGGGCGGGCCGACGCTGCGGCTGCGCGGGGACTACCTGGCGATCGTGACGCTGGGCTTCGGTGAGATCGTCAAGAAGACCGTCAACAACAGCGACTACGTCAACGGGCCCCGCGGCATCCAGGGGATCCCGCGGCCGCCGTCGCTGTCGGAGTTCGAGATCTTCGGCGTGCAGCCGCTGAAGTACGGGTTCCTGGACTCGCGGCCGTACTACTACCTGCTGGTGTTCTTCATCGTGGTCACGATCATCTTCGTGAAGCGGCTGGAGCACAGCCGGGTCGGCCGGTCCTGGGCGGCGATCCGCGAGGACGAGGACGCCGCCGAGCTGATGGGCGTCCCGACGTTCCGGTTCAAGCTGGCCGCGTTCGCGATCGGCGCGGCGATCGGCGGCAGCGGCGGCGTGGTCTTCGCGGCCAAGCAGACCTCGATCAACCCGGAGAACTTCGTCTTCCTGGTGTCGGCGCTGATCCTGGCGTCGGTGGTGCTGGGCGGCTCGGGGAACATGCCGGGCGTCATCCTGGGCGCGTTCGTGCTGGCCTGGCTGCCCGAGCGGCTGCGGCTGTCGGAGGACTACCGGATGCTGCTGTTCGGCGCCGCCCTGGTGGCGATGATGGCGTTCCGTCCGGAAGGGCTGTGGCCGTCGCGGCAACGCAAGGCCGAACTGGCCGAGGGCACCGGAGGAATGGGCAGTATGGGCGCGGAGGTGGCCGGTCCCGGGTCCTCCGGTCCTGCCACGGAGGTGAGCAAGTGAGCGCGGAGGACAAGGGCTGGGCCGACGACCCGGAGCCGGGTCCGGGCGAGACCGCTCCGGACGCGACGGACAAGCCGGCCAAGGACGCCGCGGCCACGGACAGGCCCGCGACCGGCGAGACGGCCGCGGACACGCCGGCCGTGGACGACGAGGCGACGGCGGACGAGCCGGCCGCGGACAAGGCCGACAAGGCGCCGGAGGCCAAGGCGCCGAAGGCGAAGACGTCCGTGACGGAGGCGGCCGCCGCCGCGCCCGCCGCCGGCACGGCGCCCTCGGAGGCGGCGCCCGCTCCCGGCGAGGCACCGGGCGCCAAGGGCGAGCCGGTGCTGGAACTGCGCAAGGTGACCATGCGCTTCGGCGGCGTGGTGGCGCTGAACCAGGTGGAGCTGTCCATCGCCGCGGGCGAGATCTTCGCCCTGATCGGCCCCAACGGGGCGGGCAAGACCACGGTGTTCAACGTGACCACCGGGGTCTACCGTCCCACCGAGGGGCAGGTCGTCTTCGGCGGGCAGCGCATCGACGGCAAGAAGCGCTTCGCGGTGACCAAGCTCGGCGTGGCCCGCACGTTCCAGAACGTGCGGCTCTTCCAGAACATGACGGCGCTGGAGAACGTCATGGTGGGCGCCGACGCGCACCACCGCACCGGCTTCGTCGGCGCGGGCCTGGGACTGCCCTGGCACCGCCGGGAGGAGCGCGCTGGCCGCGAGAAGGCCCGGGAGCTGCTGGAGTTCGTCGGCATCCCGCACCGGCTGGAAGAGGCGGCCAAGAACCTGCCGTACGGCGACCAGCGGCGGCTGGAGATCGCCCGGGCGCTGGCCACCGATCCCAAGCTGCTGCTGCTGGACGAGCCCGCGGCGGGCATGAACCCGGCGGAGAAGATCGCGCTGCAGGAGCTCATCCGCAAGATCCGCGACTCGGGCCGCACCGTGCTGCTGATCGAGCACGACATGGGCCTGGTGATGGGGATCAGCGACCGGATCGCGGTGCTGGACTTCGGCCAGAAGATCGCCGAGGGCCGGCCGGCCGACGTGCAGAACGACCCGCGGGTCATCGAGGCGTACCTGGGGGCTCCGGCCGATGCTTCTTGAGATCAAGGACATCCACGTCCACTACGGCAAGATCGCGGCGCTCAAGGGCGTGTCGGTCGAGGTCGGCGAAGGCGAGATCGTCACGCTGATCGGCGCCAACGGCGCGGGCAAGACGACCACGCTGAAGACGATCTCGGGGCTGCGCCCCCTGTCGTCGGGCGCGATCGTCTTCGACGGCGCCGACATCAGCCGGACGCCCGGGCACAAGCGGGTGCTCGCCGGGATCGGGCAGGCCCCGGAGGGCCGGGGGATCTTCCCCGGCATGACGGTCGAGGAGAACCTCCTCATGGGCGCCTACACCCGCAAGGGGGACTTCGGCGCCGAGCTGAAGGAGGCCTACGAGCTGTTCCCGCGCCTGGCCGAGCGCAAGGGCCAGGCGGGCGGCACGATGTCCGGCGGCGAGCAGCAGATGCTGGCCATCGGGCGCGCGCTGATGGCCAAGCCCAAGGTGCTGCTGCTGGACGAGCCGTCGATGGGCCTGGCGCCGATGCTGGTGCAGCAGATCTTCTCGATCATCGAGGAGATCAACCGGCGCGGCACCACGGTGCTGCTGGTAGAGCAGAACGCGCAGCAGGCCCTGCAGATCGCGCACCGGGCGTACGTGCTGGAGACCGGCCGGGTGGTCAAGGCCGCGCCGGCCGCCGAGCTGCTGGACGACCCGCAGGTGCGCGCGGCGTACCTGGGCGGCGACCTGGGCGAGGCGGCGTCGTCCGGCTGACCGCAGGCGCCGTGACCGCGACCATGTCGTGACCGCGACCGCGACCGCGACCGTGGCCGTGGCGGGTTCGCCGTGTGAGACGGCGGCCCGCCGCGGCCGCGTCGCGTTCCAGCCCGGGGGAGCCCCCGCTAGGGGAGCCTGATCTCGGCGCCGGGCGGGTCGGAGACGGCGCCGACCGTGGGCCAGCCGAAGAGGCGGATGCCCCGTACCGGCGTGGTGCCGGGGACGTCGTACCAGAGGTCGAACTCGGCCCGCATCGCCGCGCCCACCGACAGCCGCTCGGGCTGCCGCTTGACCATGGTGGCGTTCACGTCCGGGACGTGCGCGCGGCCGTCGGCGGTGAGGAGCACCTGCTTCCAGGTGTCGAAGACCTGGATGTCGCGGCCCCGGTTGACGACCAGGATCCGCACCCGCGCGTACCGGCCCTTGGGGACCATCCCGGCGTGGGTGCCGAGGATCTCGCGGATGCCGTCCCGGTAGCCGAGGACGGTGAACTCCAGGTCGGCGCTGCGTCCCGTCCGGCCGCGGACCGCCCGTTCGCCGTCGCGGACCCGTTCGGCCGGGAGCTCGTAGGTGGGGGTGGCGCCCGAACCGGGGGAGGAGCCCGATGCGCCCGAGCAGGCCGTGAGGGCGGACGGCGCCAGTGCCGCGGCGGCGCAGGCGGCCACCAGCCGTGCGATCACCGGTCTCATGGGCCGAACCTAGGCCGGTCCGCCGCGCTGGTGAACGGCCCGATCGCATTCGCAACCCAACCGCAACCGGTGATCGGCGGTCACCGGTGTCGCGCGGCCCGGAGGCGCCGAGAGCGTACGAGCAGGTCAGGCCCGGCCGGGCCGGGGCATGCACAGGCCCAGGACCACCTTTGGGGCCGCGCGAACCTTCCCCGGACACGCACGTTGTCTACTCAGTGATCCCGGGCCGTTCCGATCAACGCTACCGACCGTTCGCCGTCCACCGCAAAGAAAGTCCCCGACAAGTAGGTGCAAAACCCGCCAAAAGCCTGGAACGGTCCTGGTCAGGTCGAGGGCTTGTCACGCAGCATGCAGGTGATCCTGGCCGTGCAGACCCGGCGGTCCCGATCATCGGAGATCACCACGTCGTAGGTGGCGAGGGTGCGCCCGCCGTGCAGCCGGGTGGCGACCCCGGTCAGCCAGCCCTCGGTGGCCGAGCGGTGGTGGGTGGCGCTGATCTCGATCCCCATCGCGATCCGGCCCGGCCCCGCGTGCAGCGCCGAGCCGACCGACCCCAGCGACTCGGCGAAGACGCAGGAGGCGCCGCCGTGCAGCAGGCCGTACGGCTGGGTGTTGCCCTTGACCGGCATCCGGCCCACCACGCGCTCCGCGGAGGCCTCCAGGTACTCGATCCCCATGGACCTCGGCAGGTCGCCGTACGCCTCGCCGCCGGTGCTCTCCACCACCGCGGCGAGGTGATCCCGCTGCTCCTCGGTCATCGAAGCCTCCCTCGAACTGTCGTACGCGCAGACTAGAGTCCAGGTGTGGCGACCACACCAACGACCCCTGACAAGGCGCCGGCCGCTGACAGCGCGCCGGCGGCGAAGCGAGACCGGCTCCTCCTGCTCGACGGGCACTCCCTGGCCTACCGGGCGTTCTTCGCGCTGCCGGTGGAGAACTTCAGCACCACCGACGGCCAGCCCACCAACGCGGTGTACGGCTTCACCTCCATGCTCATCAACGTGCTGCGCGACGAGGAGCCCACCCACATCGCGGTGGCCTTCGACCGCTCCGAGCCCACGTTCCGGCACGAGCAGTACGTGGAGTACAAGGCCGGCCGGCAGAAGACGCCCGACGAGTTCCGCAGCCAGGTCAGCCTGATCTTCGAGGTGCTGGACGCGCTGCGGATCCCGCGGCTGTCGGTCGCCGGGTTCGAGGCCGACGACATCATCGCCACGCTGTCGGTCCAGGCCACGGAGGCCGGCATGCAGAGCCTGATCGTGACCGGTGACCGCGACGCCTTCCAGCTGGTCGACGAGAACGTGACGATCCTCTACCCGGTCCGGGGCGTCTCGGAGCTGTCCCGGATGGACCCGGCCGCCGTCGAGGCCAAGTACGGGGTGCCGCCCGAGCGCTACCGCGAGCTGGCCGCGCTGGTCGGCGAGACCAGCGACAACCTGCCCGGCGTGCCCGGCGTCGGCCCCAAGACCGCCGCCAAGTGGCTCACCAAGTACGGCGACCTGGACGCCCTCGTCCAGCACGTCGACGAGATCAAGGGCAAGGCCGGTGACAACCTGCGCGAGCACCTGGGCCAGGTGCTGCGCAACCAGCAGATCAACAAGCTCGACTGCGAGGTCGGCCTGGAGATGCGGCCGCCGCAGCTGTCGATGGGCCAGTGGGACCGCGAGGAGATCCACACCCTGTTCGACTCGCTGCAGTTCCGGGTGCTCCGCGAACGGCTGTACGCCACCCTGTCCACCGCCGAGCCGGAGGCCGACGAGGGCTTCGAGGTCGACCGGCGGGCCCTGGAGCCCGGCGAGCTGCCCTCCTGGCTGGAGGAGCACGCCGGGCCCGCGCACCGCACCGGCGTCGCGATCACCGGCTCCTGGGGGCGCGGCACCGGCGAGGTCACCGGGATCGCGCTGGCCTCGACCCTGCCCGGCGAGTCGGGCACCCCCGCGGTGCACCTCGACCCGGCCGAGCTGAACGAGGACGACGAGCGCGCCCTGGCCGCGTGGCTGGCCGACCCGTCCCGTCCCAAGGCGCTGCACGAGGCCAAGGGCCCGATGCTGGCGCTGGCCGCCCGCGGCATGGACCTCCAGGGCCTCACCAGCGACACCGCGCTGGCCGCCTACCTCGCCCTGCCCGGCCAGCGCACCTTCGACCTGGCCGACCTCGTCCTGCGCTACCTGCACCGTGAGCTGCGCGCCGAGTCCGACGACTCCGGGCAGCTCACCCTCGACGGGTCCGGCGAGCAGGAGGCCGCCGACGACCTGGCCGTGCGCGCCCGCGCCGTCGCCGAGCTCGCCGACGTCCTCGACCAGGACCTGGAGAAGCGCGGCGCCACCCGGCTGCTGCACGAGGTCGAGCTGCCGCTGGTGCGCGTCCTGGCCGACATGGAGCGCGCCGGGATCGCGGTGGACGCCGAGCGGCTGGCCTCGCTGGAGGCCACCCTGGGCGCCCAGGAGAAGGAGCAGGAGCAGCTCGCCCACGCCGCCGTCGACCGCCAGTTCAACCTGGGCTCGCCCAAGCAGGTCCAGCAGGTGCTGTTCGACGATCTGGGGCTGCCCAAGACCAAGCGCACCAAGACCGGCTACACCACCGACTCCGAGGCCCTCACCAACCTGGCGGAGAAGAACCCGCACCCGGTCCTCGACCACATCCTGCGCTGGCGCGAGGTCTCCAAGCTCAAGAGCATCGTCGCCTCGCTGATCCCGATGGCCGACGACGCCGGGCGCATCCACACCACGTTCAACCAGATGGTCGCCGCCACCGGCCGGTTGTCCTCCACCGACCCCAACCTGCAGAACATCCCGATCCGCACCGCCGAGGGCCGCCAGATCCGCGAGGGGTTCGTGGTCGGGCCGGGCTACGCGACGCTGCTCACCGCCGACTACAGCCAGATCGAGCTGCGGATCATGGCGCACCTCTCCGAGGACGACGCCCTCCTGGAGGCCTTCCGCGCCAAGGCCGACTTCCACACCATCACCGCCTCCCGCGTGTTCGGGCTGCCTCCCGAGCAGATCGACCCCGAGCTGCGCGCCCGCATCAAGGCGATGAACTACGGCCTCGCCTACGGCCTGTCGGCCTACGGGCTCTCCCAGCAGCTGCGGATCTCCCCGGACGAGGCGCGCGGCCTGATGGAGGAGTACTTCCAGCAGTTCGGCGGCGTCCGCGACTACCTGCGCGACGTCGTCGAGCGGGCCCGCAGGGAGGGCTACACCGAGACCATCCTCGGCCGCCGCCGCTACCTGCCCGACCTGACCTCCGACAACCGCCAGCGCCGCGAGATGGCCGAGCGGATGGCCCTGAACGCCCCCGTCCAGGGTTCGGCCGCCGACATCGTCAAGGTCGCGAGCCTCAACGTCGACCGCGCCCTGCGCGAGCACGCGCTGCGCTCCCGCATGCTCCTGCAGGTCCACGACGAGCTGGTGTTCGAGGTGGCCGAGGGCGAGCGGGAGACGCTGGAGGCCCTGATCCGCGAGCAGATGGCCGGCGCGTACGAGCTCCGCGCCCCCCTCGAGGTGAGCATAGGCACCGGCCACACCTGGCAGGCCGCCGCCCACTGACCCGCCCGGCGCGCCCACTGACCCGCCCACTGACCCGCCCGGGGCGCCCTCGGGCCGCCCCGGGGGCACCGTGGGCGGCTCGGATCACGACGCCTCGGTGAGGCTCCGCGGGGGCGGGGCGGGGCGCTCCCGTCCGGGGGTGCCAGTCGCCACGCGGGGCGGTCGGTCAAGGGACGGATCGATCATGGTCATCGGGCGGTTTCGGTGGGCGCGATACCGGGTTGTGGGAGATCATGTCCGGGTACGGCAAGCCGTGTCCGCTTGGTTCGGGGCCGTGCCGCCGTATTTCCTATTCCGGCCCTGTCAGCGCTGATCGACGGGAGACCCGTGCCACTCCTTCACAAGATCGCCGCAGCTGTCGTGGTCGCGGCCGTGGTCCTCGGACTGTGGCTGCCGGGGGAACCGGCGGAGACGCCGAGTACGGTGGCCGCCCGTGCCGGGGGCAAGGAACCGGTGCCGGCCGGCAAGGTCGACGACGTGCGCCTCGGCGACCGCGCGGCCGGGCCGGGAGCCGCTCCGGGGCCGGCGAAGGCCCCCGTCCACGTCGGGCCCCTCCGGCCCGCGACGCCGGCCGCCGCCGCCGTCCAGGCCAACGAGCTCGGCCAGGTCCCGGTGCTCATGTACCACCGCATCGTGGAGAAGCCCACGCTCGCGCTGGACCGCACGGTCAAGGAGTTCCGCGAGGAGCTGGTCCGGCTGGCCCGCGGCGGGTACGTGCCGATCACCGCGGGGGAGTTCGTGACGGGACGGATCAACGTGCCCGCGGGCAGGCATCCGGTGGTGCTGACCTTCGACGACAGCACGCCGGAGCAGTTCTCGCTCGACCCGCAGGGGCGTCCCAAGCCGGGCACCGCGGTGGCGATCCTCCAGGAGGTAGCCCGGCAGCACCCGGGTTTCCGCCCGACCGCGACGTTCTACCTCAACAAGGAGCTGTTCGGCCTGGCCTCCCAGGAGGCCGCGGGGCTGCGCTGGCTCACGCAGAACGGGTTCGAGCTGGGCAACCACACGCTGACCCACAGGGACCTGTCCACGCTGTCCAGGAAGGAGGTGGAGAAGGAGATCGGCGACGTCGAGGCCAAGATCGTCTCGCTGACCGGGGCGCACACCGCCACGCTCGCCTACCCGTTCGGCTCCGAGCCCGACAAGCGGTCGTGGGCGGAGAAGAAGGACGGCTCCTACGCCTTCCGGGGCATCTTCCTGGCCGGGTGGAAGCCCTCCGAATCCCCGTTCGACACGGAGTTCGACCGGCTGGCCGTCGCCCGTGTACGCTCGGAAGGCAAGATCAAGGAGAACGACTGCACGCGCTACTGCTCCACCGCCTGGCTCGAGGAGCTGGATAGGAACCCGGCGACGCGGTACACCTCGGACGGCGATCCGAACACGATCACGTTCCCGAAGTCCGAAGAGGACCGGCTCGTCAAGGAGCTGCGCGGGCAGGGCCGGATCTACTGAGGCCCTCCGAACCCCCCCGAACCGCCCCCCGATTGACCACGGCGGCCTGGTCCAATATGCTGATCGCTGCGCTGTGGGCTTGCGCAGGCTTCGGACGGAGCAAGCTCGCGCTCGGTCAGGTCGACATCGGTTTCTCTGACGCGGCGGTTTTCCCGCCACGTCCCTCCGGTCATCGGCAGGGCGGATAACGGCCCTCCGCGCAGTTCAGGCAACTACGCATGTCCGTATCCGGAGCCAGCCGACACATGACGAGCAGCACCGAGGCAACCTCGACCACCCCGCAGGTAGCGGTCAATGACATCGGGTCCGAGGAAGCCTTCCTCGCCGCGATCGATGAGACCATCAAGTACTTCAACGACGGCGACATTGTCGAAGGCACTGTCGTCAAGGTCGATCGTGACGAGGTCCTCCTCGACATCGGCTACAAGACCGAGGGCGTCATCCCCTCGCGTGAGCTGTCCATCAAGCACGACGTCGACCCGAACGAGGTCGTGACGGTCGGCGACCACGTCGAGGCCCTGGTCCTCCAGAAGGAGGACAAGGAGGGCCGGCTGATCCTGTCCAAGAAGCGCGCCCAGTACGAGCGCGCCTGGGGCACGATCGAGAAGATCAAGGACGAGGACGGCATCGTCACCGGGACCGTCATCGAGGTCGTCAAGGGCGGCCTCATCCTCGACATCGGCCTGCGCGGCTTCCTGCCCGCGTCGCTGGTGGAGATGCGCCGGGTGCGGGACCTGCAGCCCTATGTCGGGCGCGAGCTCGAAGCCAAGATCATCGAGCTGGACAAGAACCGCAACAACGTGGTCCTGTCCCGCCGCGCCTGGCTGGAGCAGACCCAGAGCGAGGTCCGCCAGACCTTCCTCAACACCCTGCAGAAGGGCCAGGTCCGCAAGGGCGTGGTCTCCTCCATCGTCAACTTCGGCGCGTTCGTCGACCTGGGCGGCGTGGACGGCCTGGTGCACGTCTCCGAGCTGTCCTGGAAGCACATCGACCACCCCTCCGAGGTCGTCGAGGTCGGCCAGGAGGTCACCGTCGAGGTCCTGGACGTCGACATGGAGCGCGAGCGCGTGTCGCTGTCGCTCAAGGCGACCCAGGAAGACCCGTGGCAGCAGTTCGCCCGCACCCACCAGATCGGCCAGGTCGTGCCGGGCCGCGTCACCAAGCTGGTGCCGTTCGGCGCGTTCGTCCGGGTCGAGGAGGGCATCGAGGGCCTGGTGCACATCTCCGAGCTGGCCGAGCGCCACGTGGAGATCCCCGAGCAGGTCGTCCAGGTCGGCGACGAGATCTTCGTGAAGATCATCGACATCGACCTCGACCGGCGCCGGATCAGCCTGTCGCTCAAGCAGGCCAACGAGAGCGCCGCGGGCATCGAGGAAGAGGACTTCGACCCGACGCTCTACGGCATGCCCGCCGAGTACGACGAGCAGGGGAACTACAAGTACCCCGAGGGCTTCGACTCCGAGACCGGCGAGTGGCTCGAGGGCTACGACACCCAGCGCGAGACCTGGGAGCGGCAGTACGCCGAGGCCCGGTCCCGCTTCGACGCCCACCGCAAGCAGATCGAGGAGGCCCGCAAGGCCGAGGCCGAGGCCGAGGGCGGCGGCGCCCCGGCCGGGGAGACCTCGTACTCGGGCGGCGGCGGCGAGGAGACCTCCGGCGGCGCCCTGGCGACCGACGAGGCGCTGGCCGCGCTCCGCGAGAAGCTGTCCGGCGGCCAGTGATCCGGACGCGCTGAGCAGGACACTCTGACGGCCGCGTGCCGTCCCGAAAGGGGCGGCGCGCGGCCGTCGCCCTTTCCCGCCCCACCCCGAACGCACACGGCTCACTCCGCCCGCCGAAGCGCATTCGCGCTCCGCAGGGGCCGCTTCGGCGCACCCTTGAGAGACCCGCCACCCGCCGCCCCCGAGCGCCTGCTCGCCCGACTGCGGCCTACGGTCCGCTCGGGCCTGCCAGAGCGTGTGCGTGCTTCTCAGAGCGTGCCACCGCCAGGCCGCGCCCACCTTCTGGCGGCGAAAGCGGACGCGGCGGCGGCCTCGCAGGCGTCGTCGACCTGATCCGCGAAAAGGGCCTGGTCATCGACCTGTACGCCCGCGTCGCGCCGGTCGGCATCGAGATCCCGCCCACCTGCCCGGCGGCCTGGGACGCCGCATGCTGCGCGCCCTGCCCGGCACGCCGCGCGGAACGTTCCGCGCTCCCGAGCGCGGCGCGGGGGCGGCGAAGGCGGGATGTGGGGAGGGTGTTCGGGGGGATCGTGGCGCGGGCGGCCTTCTCGGGCTCTAGGCTCTGGATCGGGCTTGGTCCCGGAGCGGTTCCGGGGCCGGCGCCATCCGTTCGGGCGGGCGACCGATCCGGGGTGTTCTCCTCCGGAATCGTGGGTTTTCCGGCGGTTGCGCGACTCGCGGTGGGCGACGCTCGTGTTGGCCACCGGTACGCGCGATCATGGGTCGGCTCGCTCGTTCCGCTCGTCCCCGGGAGCATCCGTTCAATTGGCCAGCACAGACCTAGGCATCAGGACCGGCGAACCGGCCGGGCCGCCGATCGTTCCGCAGGGCCCGGCGCGGCTCGCGCTGATCGCGATCACGGTGGCGGTGCTCGCGCAGACCCTGCGCTCCGCGCTTCCCCAGTACGACCATTTCGCCGACACGGCGGGCACCGCGGTCGCGGGCGCCGTCGTCCTGGCGGTGTACCTGGCCGGGTTCGCCGGGCCGCTGATCAGGAAGGCCGCCGGGCCGCGCGGCCTGCTGCTGGCCGGGGTCGGCGGGCTGCTGGCCGTGCGGCTGCTGGCGCAGGCGCTGACGCCGCAGACGTGGCTGGCCTTCGTCGGCACGGCGGTCGGCATGATCGCGGTCGGGGCGCTGTACGAGGGCGCGCGCGGGCTGTCCGGCGTGGGGTTCGCCACCGCCACCGTCGCGGGCCTGTCGGCCGACGGCGCGGTGCGGATGGCGTTCGCGACCTGGGACGCCTCCTGGCGCTCGGGGATCGGCCCGTGGCTGGCCTGCCTGCTGTTCGTGGGCCTGGGCGCCGCCGCGCTCTACCGGGAGCTGTCCTCGGGCGCGGTGGCGGCGCCGGGGATCTCCTGGCAGGACGCGTTCGGCGCCGCGGCGTTCGGGCCGTTCCTGGCGCTGCAGGTGCTCGTGCTGTCCAGCCCGGCGTTCGTGGCCTCGGCGGGGTGGCTGTCGCTGACGGCCGCGCACGTGGTGATCGTGGTCGGGCAGGGGCTGGCGCTGGCGTTCCTGGCGTCCGGGCTGGCCGTGCGGGCGGTGCCCGGCGGCGTGTGCGTGCTCGGCGGGACGCTGCTGGGCGTGGGCGCCGGGGCGGTCGCCGGGACGTACGCCGTCGCGGGCGTCGAGGTGGTCCCGGTCGTGATCGTCGGCCAGGTGCTGTCGGCCTGGCTGCTGGCGGTGGCGTGCCGGGCGCCGCTGCGCCGGGCCGGTGTCGGCGGGCCGGTGCAGCGGATCGACGTGGGCGCCGCCACCGGCGGCCTGCTGATCGGGCTGATCCTGGTGTCGTACCAGGTCAGCGCGCTGGAGCCGATGCCGTTCCCGAACAACCTGCTGCCCGGCCTGGCGGGCATCGCGCTGGGCGCGCTGGCCGCGATCGCCGCCGCCCGCGGCGGGCCGCTGCCCGCGCGGGCGCCGCTGCGGGCGCTGACCGCCGGCGCCGCCGCGCTGGTCCTGCTGCTCGGCACGGCGGTCTTCACGGTGGCGGGCCCGGACGGCGAGGCGAAGGCGGCCCCGGCCGACGGCCGCATCCGCGTCGTCAGCTACAACATCCACGACGCCGTCGGCCCCAGCGGGCGGCTGAATCCGGAGGCCGTCGCCGCGACCATCGAGTCGCAGCGCGCCGACGTGGTGCTGCTGCAGGAGGCCGGGCGCGGGTCGCTGCTGTCGGGGACGACCGACGTGGGCGTGTGGCTGTCGCGGCGGCTCGGGATGAAGCTGCTGTGGGGCCCGGCGGCCGACGGCCAGTTCGGCAACGCGATCCTGACCTCGCTGCCGGTGGAGCGGTCGGGCACGGGCCGGATGCCCAAGGGCGACTGGTCGCAGATCCGCGGGTACGTGTGGGCCCGGGTGCGGGTCGGCGGGCAGACCCTGGACGTGTGGTCGACCCATCTGGAGGGCGGCGCCGACCAGTCCGCCGAGCGGGGCCGGGAGATCGCCGCGCTGCTGCGGGCGTGGGGCGGCGCCCCGCGCACCGTGATCGCGGGCGACTTCAACGCCGGGCCGGGCAGCGCGGAGATCTCGCGGATGCTGGACGGCACCGAGCTGCGCAGCGCCGCGCCCAGCGGGGACCCGGCGCCGACCACCGGGGACGGCCGCCGGGTCGACTGGATCTTCGGCACCGACGACCTGATGTTCGGCGACTACGACGTGCCGCGGTCGTCGGCGTCCGACCACTATCCCGTCGCGGTGACGGTCCGGATCGGGCAGTGAGGGGACGGGGCGCGCGGGCGCCGCTAGGGTCGCGCCCATGAGCGAACCGACGGCCTCGATCGAGCGGGCCGGCCCTGACGACGCGGGCGAGATCCTGACGCTGCAGCGCGCGGCCTACGTCGCCGAGGCGCAGCTCTACGGCGACCCGTTCATCCCTGCGCTGGTCGAGTCGTACGACCAGATGCGCAGGCTGCTGGAGGGCGACGCGGCGGTGCTCAAGGCGGTGTCGGGGCGGCGCCTGGTGGGGGCCGTCCGCGCCCAGTTCAGCGAGCACACCTGCCTGGTGGGCCGTCTGGTGGTGGCCCCGGACATGCAGGGGCGCGGCATCGGCGGCCGGCTCATGCGCGCCCTGGAGGAGGAGGTGGCCGGGCGCGCCGACGCCTGCGTGCTGTTCACCGGCCACCTGAGCGAGGACAACCTGCGCCTCTACCGGCGGCTCGGCTACAGCGAGACCCACCGTGAACGGGTCGCGGCCCATCTCACGCTCGTGCACATGCGCAAGGCCCTCGTCCCCGCCGCGGCCGGGGGCTGACCCTCCGCCGGTGGCCGTGACGCGGCGGCACTACTGTGGTGCCGTGCTGAAAGTGGGACTTACCGGCGGTATCGGATCCGGCAAGAGCGAGGTGTCGGGACGGCTGGCCAAGCATGGCGCGGTGGTCATCGACGCCGACCGGATCGCGCGCGAGGTGGTCGAGCCCGGGACCCCCGGGCTGGCCGCGGTGGTGGCCGAGTTCGGCGAGGGGGTCCTGCTGCCCGATGGCGGGCTGGACCGCCCGAAGGTCGGCTCGATCGTGTTCTCCGACCCGGAGCGGCTGGCGGCGCTGAACGCGATCGTCCACCCCCTGGTGGGGAAGCGGACGCAGGAGCTGATGGAGGCCGCGCCCGAGGACGCCATCCTCGTCTACGACGTCCCGCTGCTGGCCGAGAACGGCCTCGGGGAGATGTACGACCTGGTGGTGGTCGTGGACGCCCCCGTCGAGACCCAGCTGGAGCGGCTGACGGGCCGCCGCGGCATGACCGGGGAGGACGCCCGCGCCCGGATCGCCGCGCAGGCCTCCCGCGAGGACCGCCGCGCCATCGCCCACCACGTGATCGACAATTCCGGCTCCCTCGACGACCTCCGCGCCCAGGTCGACGACCTCTGGAAGGACCTCACCCGCCGCGCCCAGACCGCTGAGCCGATGCCAGAGCAATGAACTACGGATTCCCCCCTGGGACTGAGGCTCTCAGGGGAGGAGCGGGCGTTTCAGGGCCGTCTCGCCTTGTTGCAGCGCCCGGCGACCGGAACTGCGTCGCATGGTTTGTCTGCGCACCCGCGGCATAGCAGTCAAGAGCCCGAAGACATCTGGTCCGCCTTCCGGATGGCGTTGGTGAGTGCCGAGTGGGCGTGGGGCCATGGGATGCGTTCTTGCTCGAGTAGCAGGCCGGCGCCGTGCTTTGCGGCATGATGCACAAGATGGCGGTAGAGAGCCGCCTCGGCGTCGGTGAGATGCGGGACGACGCTTCTCCGGGGGACCGTGCCCTTGACCGCGAGGTGCCGGAAACGCTCGAGCGTGGGGAGGTCCATGAGGAGCGAACGGGCAGGCACTCCACGTCCGCGGAGATCGCTGACGAACTGCAGCCCGGGAGCATCGATGTCGCCCCAGTAAAAGACCGCGCGAGCGTTTCGCACCCAGGAGATCCGGGCGTAGTCCGCGATGTTGAAGCCCTGACCGTGCAGTACGACGGTGTCTGCCTGGTCGTCGGTGATGGCGTAGCCGGTTTCCTTGTTCTCGAGGATGATTACTACCCGCGGGTGCCGGGGCCACCGCTCGAGGTCCTCACGAGAGGTGGCGAAGTGCCTCATTCCGGCCATCCGGGAGCGTAGCTCGGGATCGAGCACGGCGACCTGGATCAGCTCGGGTGGTAGGCGAAGCCCGAGGCGTTCATGCAGCCGTCTCCGGGTGGATCCGGATGCGGCGTCCTCGGCTGGAGGAACGCCGTCGTCCCCCTCTCCGATGAGGGCCAGGACGAGGGCGGCGTGCCTGCTGAGCCACTTGGTGTCGATGCCTTCGATGGGCAACTGGCGCAGCAGGCGGTCGGACGTCGGGTTCTCCTTCAGCCAGGCGGCCGTGTCGACCAAGCGCTGATAGTCCCGTTCCGTCAGCTCGGTCATCCGCCGGATCACTCCACTGAAACGTGCGTCGGGGAACTCGTGCTGCAGTCTGGTGAGACGATCGCCGCACCGCGTCCACGTGGCGCGAGTGACCGGCAGAGCCGCCGCCACCTCGCGCGGTCGATCGAGGATCAGTGTTCTGGGCATGGCATGGGTTCCCGTCGGGAACCTGAGCCTCGTGTGGTCTACCGTCCCGGGGCCTTCGTAAACAGCCCATCTCGCGGCCCAGGCGTGGCAGGCCACGGGGTCGGCGGAGCGTTGCCGCGGGGTCGGCGGATGCAGGGAGATCCGCAGCGGCCAGGTGCCTTTGCCTCGTGCCCAGTCGGGGTAATCGCGTTCGAACCTGGTGCCCAACTGCCCGAGTACGTCGTCCGGCTCACGCATCCGTGGCTCCATCGGCCTCGGCGACCCGCCGGGCGGCGAGTTCGCCGAAGGAGGCGGTGGCGGCGTTGGAACGCGCGCCTTCGGCCGTGGAACGCTTCTCGACCAGGATCGCCTGGCCGATGAAGGGCTCGAGCACACCGGACATGCGGATCGGTGCGGCGATAAGGAGCTGGAAACCGAATTCGTCGAACGCCGCCAGCGCCTGTGCCGAGAAGGTCTCGTCGGACTTGCTGAATGCTTCGTCCAGCATCAGGGCCGCGAAGCGCGGTCGTCCGCCGGAGCCGGCGTCCGCGAGGTTGTAGCTGAGGGCTGCCGCGAGACAGAAGGCGACGAGCTTCTCCTGCTCTCCACCCGAGTTGGAGGCGGTGTTGCGATGGGTGTTGACCGTGACTCCGTCCGGTGTCTCCTCGCGTCCATAGAACGCGTAGCCCTGCCGGACGTCCAGGACGTTCTCCGTCCAGCGGCGTGATTCGGCGTCGTCGGCGGTGAAGCGTTTCATCAACCTGCGGACGCGCTTGAACTGCCCCATCGACGCCTCGGCGTTCGCCGGCGCGGCCGCCTCGTGGCGCAGGAGCGCGTCGACGTGGGAACGGAACTCCCTGCTCTCCGTGAACGGTTTGACCGTATAGGCGATCTGTAGACGGGTTCCGGTGTTGAACTCCGTTCGCCGCAGCCCCTCGTTCACCATCTCGACGCGCTCCCGGATCTGTCTGGCCGCCTCCTCGATGGCGCGTTGCACGAACATGATCGACGGCACCATGTCCCGGCTGATCATGAGTTGGAACCTGCCCATGGCCTCCGGTAGCCGGCGTTCGCTGATCTCGTCGTGCAGCGCGGCGAAGTCGCCGCCGGAGCGCTCGACATCGCCGGTGCCATCGGGTGCGGAATCTGGCCACTTATCCAGGAAGCGGTTGATGTCTCCCTTCATCCCGCTCAGAGCGAGGTCGTGGCGTGATCTGGCCTTCTGATGCCGTCGCTCGAGGTCGCTGCGAAGGAGTTGCCGAAGATGAGGCATGCCTTCGGACGAAACAGCTGCATCGAGCTTGACGAGCAAGGCATCGAGGTACTCCCGGTCGCCGTCGTCGACCGTGTGCGGCCGAGGGCTCTGCCGGGCGAGTTCCCCGGTCAGCGTCTCTTGTCGCCGCTCGCTCTGGGTGATCCGGTTGCGCAGGTCGGAACAGGCGTCGTTCAGTCCCTGCCACGCGGTCTTGGCGGCGTCGCGTCGTTCTTCCAGTCGTCGGAGGTCGACATCGTTCTCCTTGATCTCATGGATCCGTTCGGTGAGCTCGTCGATCTCGTGCTGGGAGCGCCTGTGGTCGAGGTCGCCCCAGGCACTGTGGGCTACGACCTGTTCGGCCGCATGAACCACCTGATCGATTGCGGTGTTCCGGCGATCCAGGTCGTCCGCTCCGGCCGCGGCCTTGTCCCTTTTCGACTCGAGCTCGGTGATCTCTGCCTGCAGTGCTTCGCGCTTGGTCACGACATCTGCGCCGAGAATGTACGACGAGGGGCTCGTCAACTCCGGCCGGTCATCCTTGCGGTAGTGGTTGCCGGGCAGCTTCACGGTCCCCCGCACCGTGACCGCCACCCGATGTTCGTCGAGATCGCGGGCCGACCCGACACAGACGTGTTCGAACCTGCGGGCCACCTGCCCTGCGAGCCAGGGGCCGTACGGATGCCCGGTGTTCACACCGAGCTTGCTCGCCAACGTGCCAGGTTCCGGGCGCGGTTGGTGCTCGGACGCCGCGGTGACCACGCTGTACTCGACGATGCCGTGCATATCGTTCTCGTCGATGAAGGTCTTGACGGCGTGTTGCCGGTCAGCGGGCACCAGCAGCCGGAGCCCGTAGTTGCGCAGCACCTTCTCGGCCGCGGGCCGCCAGCGCTCTTCACCGGGCAGAACGTCGAGCAGTTCGGCCACGTACGGCAGCTCCGCCGCTGAGAGGCCCGACTGCTTCGCGATCAGGTCGCGGCGCCGCAGTTCCTTGGAGGGAATCAGCGAGCCGGCCCTGACGAGCGCTTCCAGCTCCTCCTGCCTGGCCTGGAGATCGCGCTTCGCGTTGGCGGCCTCCGCGAACGCGTCGTGCAGCACGGGCTTGAGCTCTTCCTTCTCGGCCGCCGCATGATCGCGCTTTGAGCGGACCATGCCCCGCAGGGCGAGGAAGGCGTCCTCGTCGTCCGGCGGGGCGAGTTCAAGCCGACGGAGGTGGCTGGCGTAGATATCGAACGCGCGCTTCCTGTGGTTGAACTCCGTCCGGGCGGACTTCAGCCGGGTGCCGAGCTGGTCGAGTACGTCGCTCGCGCGCGTGAGCTGGTTCTCCAGGGAGAGGTAGTTGCTTTCCGCCTGGTCGGCGAGCTGGAGTTGCTCCTCCAGCCGGCCGCCCAAGTGCTCCAGCTTCTCGGCCAGCCCTTCGATCTCCGTGCGGAGAACACCGAGGTGAACGGCCCGAAGGTAGCGGTCGACGGGGGCGCCGAGAAGCCGCTCGGTGAGCGCGGCCTCCTTCCTCGCCTCGCCGTACGCATGCCAGTGACCGGGGATCGGGGCGAGGATCTTGAGCTGTTCATGAGCACGGCGGGCGGTCTCGTACGCCTCGTTGAGAGGGGTGAAGGCGTCCTCCATGCGCTGCGCCGCCGCATAGGTGGCGGGCGTGTCCAGCATGTTCTCGCGGACGAACAGGTTGAGGTCGCCGACGTTCTTCATCGCCTTGGCCTTGCCCAGCAGCGACAGCGCCGTCTTGGAGGTGCCGAGCCCAATGCGCTTGCGCAGCTGACGGGTATAGGCCTCCGGGCCCTCGGGGCAGTCGGCGGGGTACGCCTTCCCGAGCCATCTCGTGTCGAACCCCCTCGCGGCCCACCCCTCCAGTGTGATCAGTTCGAAGTGGCCGTCATGCAACCGGTACATCGACTTCAGGGCCGAGCCGTCGGTCTCGGTCCCGGAGAACCACTTCACGACCACGGCGGTGGTCACCGAGCCGAGTCCGTCGTCGTAGGTGGCTCCGACGGCCGACCAGGTCGGTTTGCCGCCACGCAGGTAGCGGACCTGCGATCGGCCTTGTTCGTCGTCGGTCTCGGACCATGCGCCACGAACGTAGTCGGCCACGCTGCGCGTTCCCTGCTTCGCGCCGCGCGCGGTCAGGTCCGCCGAGGCATTGAAACGCTGGTCGCGGGTCGGTAGCAGCGCGATCGAATGAGCGTCCATCAGGGACGACTTGCCGGAACCCGACGGTCCGGTGAACAGGACACCGCGCGCGTCGATCGGGAAGTCCTTGTACCCGCAGAACGTGCCCCAGTTGATCACCTGGAGCCGGGCCAGGCGGAACTGGCCCGCAAGGACTCCGCGGTTCGTGAGATCGTCAGACATCGGCGGTGCCTCCCCTTTCCCCCTCCGCAGAGCCGTCGTCTTCCACGTCCTTCCGTTCACCGCGTTCGTCGACGCCGGCCGTGTCGCCTTCGTCGGCGTGCTGGAGCGTGCCGTCGGCGATCGCCCGGTAACGGTCGCTGAGCGCCTCGACGCGCTCAGCGGTGAGGATCGAGGTGATGACGCCGTAGATGACGTAGCGTCCGGTGCCCTTGATGGGCTTGATGATCGCCGCATCCTCCAGCGTCTTGATCGCGGTGCGTGTCTTCTTGTCGAATGCGGCGTCGTCGGTGTCGTTCTTCCGCCGGTACGCGAGCATGTGGTCGACCATGTCCGTCGTCTCGACCACCGGGGCGTCCGGCGCGAGCACGTACTGGTTGTACAGATACAGGCAGAGCGCGCTCGCCGCGAGGCTGAGCGTCTTGGTCCGCAGGATCGCGCGGCCGTGGGGGCTCGGGTCGCCGCCCTGGCGGGTGAAGGCGTAGCCGTGCTCGCGGTTGATCTCCAGCACGAGCCCCAGCTCGGAGAGCCGGACACGGAGTTGGTCCGCGTACTGGACGACCGCCGCCCAGGCCTTCCGCGACTGCTCGCTGACGTGCGGCGCGGCGACCAGTGCCTGGAGAGCCCAGCATGCCTCGGCCGGCAGTTCGCCTGTGTCCCCGTCGAAGCGGGGCGGGCGCGCCGGGCCTTCGACGAGGGTGCCGGCGGTGCGGTCGTCGTCTTCCTCGAACACCTTGGCCAGCGTGTCCTCGGAGATGACGGCCGAGGCGGTTCGTCCAGGGGTGTGCGGGCCGGTGAGCGCCTCCTCGTCGAAGATCGCTGCGAAGGAGGGGTCAGGTGGGCCGGTCATCCGGAGTCTCCTTCCAAGAGGGACAGCTGCCCGGGCCGGGCGTGCTCGTGGGAAGTGGGGACGGTCGGGTCGGGGATCGGCTCACCGAACACCAGGTAGGGGAGTGTGATCTCACGGGGCCCGCGGTCGGTGTGAGCGAGCACACTGACCTGGGCGTCGCGATCGACCTCGCCATACCGGTTGGCGAGCGACCAGACTGCGATGATGTCGCCCGTGCGCGCGCCCGGCAGATGCTCCAGCACCTCGGGCAGGGTGGCGATGTCGCCGTGCGCCGCCATCGCCGCGTGTACCGCGTCGCGTAGGGCGAGCCAGTCGATCGACTCACGGCCTGCGAGAGCGGCCGGATCTATGTCGAACTCGTCCCCCGAATCGATCACCGGATCGGGGGCTGCCGGGCTGCCCTCGTCCAGCCGCAGCCGTCCGACGGAGGAGGTGTCGGCACCGCTCATGGGAATGGGGAACCCGATGTCGCGCCCGCCGTGCGTGACCTGGAACGCGTCGGCGGCCAGCGCCTGTGCCTCACTGATCCTGGTTCGCATGCCGCGGTAGTGCGCGGCGTCACCACCCCGGACGAAGGTGCTCATCCGCCGGAAGGCGATGCCCCGGGTCTGTTCCACCTCTTCGACGCGTTGCCACATCGCGTTGATGAATCCGCGCAGGATCTCCGCCAGGTGATCGGGCAACCCCTCCAGCTGCGTCAGGATCGCGTCGATGTCGGACTCCAGCTGGGCCCGTTGCGACGGCGTTCCGACCAGGGTGGCGAAGGCGCGGAACGCCTGCCCTTCCGGCGAGTCGGCGATGACATCGTGTCCGGCGAACATGCGGTCGAGGGTCTGCGCGAACTCCGCGGGATCGTCCGAGAGGCTCTGCCGGAGCAGCATGGCCGTGTTGGCGTGCATCTGCTCTCCGTACCTGGCCAGGTCGGCGGGGATCCGCTCGACCAGCTGAGCCACCGCGGCCACCCTGTCGATCAGCTCCCCGGCGTCGACGTCGACCGCCTCGCCGCCGTCGATCCGGTCGCGCTGGGCGGCCAGTACCGTGATCTGCTCGTCGATGGCCCGCCGTCGCGTGTTCGGGTCGGGATCGGACTCGGTGGCGATCTGCCGCAGCTCGGCCATGACCATCGACAGGGCGGACTGGGTCGCGACCGAGCTCTGCTGCCGGAGGCCGCGCATCTGGCGGACGGCGTGCGCGGCGCCGGTGGTGAGCTGGTAGCGCTCGGTCCGGGTCTCGGCGTCGATGCTTCGGTGCACCCAGCCCTTCTTCACCCACGTCGTCAGCATCCGCTCGGCGCCCAGCTGAACCGGATCGTCCGCGTCATGCTCGCCTGAGGTGAGGCCGCGCTCCAGCGCGGGCAGATCCTCGTCGAGCATGGCCGTCAGCGAAATCCCGTCGACGATCTGGCCGTCACCCAGGTGCGCGGCCATCAGCGCCATGGAGACTAGGGCGTGCTTCGACCTGAGGAGTGACATCGCGACATCTGCCGCGGATCCGGTGCGGAACTCGTGGAAGAACTGCTCGGCGCTCTTGGCTGCCACCCGGGGAGATCACCTCCGTGCGATCGGTGCTTCCGCCGCCGGGTGCCAGTCTCACCCGCGGGTACGACAAAACGTCACGATCCCTGTACTCAGGGTTTCTGCGGACGTGGGTCTCGGTCGTCGATCTCCGGGGCTTCCGGCTGTGCGGCGGTGTCCGACGCGGGGAATGTCAACGCCCCCTTCCATTGGTGATGGTCTTCACCATAAAGTGCTTCTTGGTCAAAAGATGAGTCAGTGCTCGGCGTGGCGTCGAGAAGATGGCGGGAGGTCGGTTCTGCCGCTCGACCATGACAACCATCAGGGCCATTACGCCGAGCAGTACGTCCGGGTGCTCGCGGCCGCGGTCGGCCTGCAGATCCAGAAGCCCGAACCGGACTGCGACGGGATCGACTTCGGCATCCGCTATCCCGGTGCCCGTAGCACGATCTATCTGCCGCAGATCGACGTCCAGGTGAAGTCGTGGCGTACCCCTCAGGGGAATTCGGACAATTGGCGCTATCCGCTCAAGATTGCTCATTTCAATCAGCTGGCCGGCGCCTTCGACATGCCCCGTTATCTCATCCTGGTCGTGGTGCCGGATGATCCCGCCGAGTACACCGAGGTCACCGGGACGGGCCTGACCTTGCGATGGGGCGCATACTGGGAGGGCTATCACGGGATCCATCCGATTCTCGATCGTCCCCGAGAGAAGAAGATCACAGTCGACGTTCCGAAGGCGAACCTCCTCACCGCGAAGTCGCTGCTGAGCCTCATGATCAGGCCGGGTGTGGGAGGGGTGGCGCCGTGACCGCGCGGTCTGATGAGGAGTACATGGCCGTCCTCGGCCGAGTGCCCCTGCGCGACGTGGAGGCATACCTCTCCAATGGCGGTTGGGAAGAGGCCGAGCGGATCGGTGGATCCACCCTCTGGGCGCTCACGCATGCAGGCGAAGACCGTGAGGTGGTCGTTCCCGGGGACGAAACCGCTCGCGACTACGTCCTGCGCATGGTCAATCTGCTTCAGGTCCTGTCAGAGACAGAGGACCGGCCCAGGCCGCAGATCCTGCGCGATCTCACGACCGTCAGCGTCGATCGCCATTACGTGCGCACCCACCCGGGAACACCACCCGGAACGATCTCGGTGGCGGACGGGCTCCAGACGGTCGACGGCATCCGCGAACTGCTCATCGTGGGCGCGTACGCGGTGGTCGCCGATCCCGTCCTGGTCCTGCCCCGACGCAAACCGCACCGGGTGGAGGAGTTTCCGAAGCGAGCACGGCTCGGGCCGTCCTCCGAGGGCAGCTACGTCCTTTCCGTGGAGGTTCCTCTCGACGAGGACGACGGGCTGTTCGCCGTCGACCAGCCGTTCGGGCGCAGAGCGATGCTGCGGCTCTACGACGCCGTGCGCGCGGCGCACTCGGCGGCGGGGGAGGCGCTCGACAGGTCGGAGCTGAGCCCGTTCACCGAACGCGTCGGCGAGGGGATCTCCGCGAATCTGTGCCGTGCCCTCTCCCGGTTCGGGGGAGCCGAGCAGGACCATCCGTTCGAGCTGCGCTTTTCCTGGGCGTTGTCCCTGCCGACAGGGGTTCGAACACCGCCGATCCGGTTCGATGAGGCGCAGGTGTCGGTGCTCGCCCAAGCCGAGGAGGACCTCGACGACGGCAGAATGCGCGACGAGCGGGTCGAGGTCACCGGCAAGATCTGGCGGACCGAACGTGATCGGCCGACGGAGCCCGGCTGGGTGGTGATCAAGGGTGTGGCGGCCACCAGGGACAAACGGATGCGCCGACTGATCTGGGTACGGCTCCATCCCGATTTGTTCAACCTGGCGCTGCGGGCCGCCGAGTACGGGGCGACGGTCCGGGCGGCGGGCGTGCTGGCCCGCAGCCGTAAGCGGACCGAGCTCCGGTCCCTGACCTCGTTCACGATCGAGGACGGCTAGCGCGCGGCACCGGTTCGAGAGGCCCCTCTCCGGGCCGCATCAGTGATCGGAAGTGGCGGACGATGCGGCCGACGGCGTCCGGGTCACGGACGGCCACGCCCAGTTCGATGTTGTGGGCGAGTGCCCGGTCGGTGAGGTTGGCGCTGCCCAGTACGGCGACCCGCTCGTCGGCGGCCACGAGCTTGGCGTGCATGGCCGCTCGCGCGCCGCGCACCATCGGGCGGCGGGGTGCCGGCCACGACCAGAACGTCACCGCGCCGCCGAGCGAGGCGAACGCGGCTTCCGCGCCGGTACCTCGCAGCGTGCCGCCGTCCGCTCGCCCGCTCTCCAGTACGAGATCGATACGGACTCCCCGGTGGACGGCCCGTTCCAGCTCGGCGAGCACGGCGGCGACCCCGAAGGCGGCGAAACTGACCACCAGCAGCGACCGCTCGCTTCCTCGGATCACCTCGGTGATGACCGAGCCGGTGAGCCGGACCGCGGTATCCGCGCCCAGGCTCACCGGCCCGCTGACCATGACATCGGTCTGGCGGGCGTGCTGTTCGGCATACGACGCGGCGCCGACCTCCAACGCGAGAGCGACCGCGGCCCCGGGTAGCGGGGGTCTGCCGGTCCGCCAAGCGGTGGCGAACCGCTCCACCTTGGCGGCGGCGACGGGGCCCGGCGTGGCTTCGATGAGCGTGGCCTCGACGCCCGGCCCGGGTAAGGACACCGAGCGTAAGATCCGCGCCCAGTCGGCCACGCAGCCGGGCGGCAGGTCGCGGGTCAGGTCCGCGATGACGGCCGCGAGCGGCGGGCTCACCGGGCCAGGAAACCGATGTCGGGGTCGGTCACCGTGTCCACGAGCAGGGCCCGATCCAGGTAGTGGTTGCCGCGCTCGCAGGACGTCTCGGCGGCGAACAGGCAGGCATGGCAGGCGGCGCCGTACAACCTGCCATGCACGCGTGGGTCGTGCTGTGCGCACAGCGGGTCGGAGCTGCAAAGACGAGCGGCCTCAAGGGCCTGACGGATCAGCGTGCCGAGCCGGTCGCGACGCCCCAGCGACACCAGCCCGCCCAGGGTGCCCTCACTGTCGGGAGCCGACGTGTACAGGAGAATGCCGGCCATCGGCCGGTCTCCGCCCCGCGCGTAGATCCGTTCGGCGATGCCCGAGGCGTTGTAGCCGCTCTCCAAGGCGAACTCGCGGATCAGCGCATGCGCGAAGGTGTGCAGCAGAAGGTAGCGCATGCCGGGCCACTGGCCTGGAGGAAGCTGACGTTGGCTTCTCCAGTCGTTGTGCGCGGGGCGCAGCATTCTGGCGCGCAGGCGGACGGGCTCCGACTCCTCCCAGTCCCGCAGCCGCTGCTCGTCGAAGCGCAGCAGGATGCCTTCGCCGCGGGTCTCCGCGCACGGTACCCACGTCGGCGCCTCCCGCGACAGGGGCACGCGACGGCCGCTGTCAGTGGCCTGCACATCCCATTCGGGAGCGTCGATGCGGGTGAAACCGTACAGGGCCGACACCCGACGGAGCCGCGACGCCAGCACCACCTCGCTCAGCCATGGACGGGCCTCGCTGGGGACGGGTTCCTTGCGAATGGTGAAGTCGGGAAGCTCGACCGGGTCCGGGCGGGTGAGGGCCTCCCACTCGGGGGTGTCGAGGTCCTGATCGTCGTCGTCGCCGTCGTCCTCGCCCTCCTCGGCACGGCGGACGATGGCCCGCCACACCTTGTCGATGTCGTACGACTCCAGCTCGGGCCAGCACGCGAAACTGGGCAGCAGCGCCGTGGCCTGCTCCCTGGACAGGCTGGCCAGCAGGTTGAGCTGTGCCCAGTTCTCGGCGACCTTCTGCGCGATCTCGTCGTCTGCCCGCGGCAGCGTGAACGCCTGGAGCTGCATGGCGAACCAGCCGTTGGTCGCGCCCAGCCCGAGGGTGCGGGTCCTGGCCCCGCACTCGGAGAAACCGGCCAGATGGGGGTTGCGGCCCCGGCATGCGGGCAGGTTGCGCCATGCGTCCAAGCCGAACGCCTGCGCCATGGACCGCCGGACGTTGCGACCGCACGAGCACTCCACGTACACGTTGGCGGCCTCACCGGTGGTGCCGCGCTCGAGCAGGCGCAGCACATGCTCGCCCTCCTGCGGGACCCTCCCGCCGTGCACGTAGTACAGCCAGGGGAAGTCGTCGAGGTGGCCGCCCTCGCAGGCGAGCACGAAACGCGCCGGAACCACGGTGGGCCGACTGCCACCACGCCCCCGGCAGCCGTGGACGTACCGGATCCGTTCCGGCGAGAACGAATGCGGCAGCAGCTCGAACATGCTGCTCTCCACGGGGGCGAGCCGGTTGCAGCGCAGGTCGGAGCAGCGCAGCCAGCGCGGGAACAGCCGGACCGGCACCCCGACGCGCGTCCATTCGGCGAACGGGTCGGAGGTCTCGGGGATGTAGGGCGGTGTGCGCAGTGTCTCGACCTGTGGCCCGAGCTCGCGGCGGATCGCGGCCAGCAGGCGGTCCTCGCGGACGATGGTCGTCTTGGCCAGGTCCCAGTCGTCCAGTCCCGCGACGACGACCGACAGGTTGGGGAGGTCGGCGACCGCGCCGACGCCGTAGGTGTGCAGGAGCTGGTTGGGCCGCAGTTCCCCGACGCGCATGGGCTGCGGGGCGGGCATCGTCATCGGGGGCCCCCGTCCTGGTCATCCGGCCCGGAGGAGCCGGGGCCACCGTCACCGTCGTCGGCCTCGGCCACCGGAGCGTACGCGGGTTCGGTCGTGATCGACAGCCCGTCGTCCTCGGGGAGGAGCAGCAGCCGGACGCCGGGCTCCACGTCGCGGAGCGAGGTGGGGCAGGTCATCGCCACCCACGGGCCCTGCTCGGGGCGCCGCAGCAGCCCCACCACCTCGTCGGCGCGGCCCGGCGGGTGGTCGTAGGCGAGCCGCCGGCCGGGTATCAGCCGCTGGGCGTTCCAGTGGTCGAGGCGGGCGTCAAGGTGCTGCTCGACCGCGCGCCCCACCCTGTTGTCACTGGTCACATCCGCGGCGCGGCGCCCGAAATAGCGCACGACGTGGTCGGCCAGCGTGCCGTTGCGGTCGAACCAGGCCGCCTTCAGGTTGCCGTTGTAGTCCTCGGTCAGATCGCGGACCAGCGCCATGAGCACTCCGGTGAGCCCGCGGTCCACCGCCCGATCGGCGAAGGGGGTGACCGACAGCGCCTCCACGTGACGGTAGACGGTGCCGTGGAAGTACTCGAACGTCTCGAAGTGCGACAGGTCGCGGGGACGCGCCCAGTTGAAAACGGTGAACACCAGCCCGGGTGCCGCACGACCGACGCGGCTGGTCGCCTGGATGTACTCGGCGGTCGACTTGGGCTGCCCGGCCACCGTCATGACGCCCAGCCGGGAGACGTCCACCCCGACCGCGATCATGTTGGTGGCGAGCAGCACGTCGATCGGCCGCCGCTCGCCCCGCGCGCGGTTCGCCCGGAACGGGACCTTGAGATGCTCCAGGACGTCGGGGATGTCGGGCGACGACAGCCGGGAGGTGAGCTCCTTGGCCAGCGGGTCGAAGCGCCTGGCCAGGCCGCGCTCGTCGGCCCGCGCCAGGCGGGTGGACACGTCGTCCTCCACGAGCCTGCGCATGCCGCCGAGGTCGCGCAGGCTGTTGAAGTAGCCGACCAAGGTCATGTACGGGTCGGTGACCTCGTTCCCGCCGTACTTGTCGTGGAGCGCCTGTGCCGCCCCGAGCACCGACACGTACACCCGGATCAGCGTCGATTTCATCCGTACGCCGTGGGCGCAGATCCCTATGTAGCGTCGGCCCGGCCGATACCCCGGCGCGGTGGGAGTGGCAGGACGCTGCCGGGCGAAGAAGCTGTCGCCGATGTCGACGCCGGCCGGGGGGAACAGCTCGGTGCGCCGGTTGAACAGTGCCCCGATCTGCTTGCCCGCCCGGCGGATGGTCGCCGTGGAAGCGATGATCTTCGGGCGGACGCTCTCGCCGCCGTCCCGCTCCCAGGTCGCCAGCCGGTCCACCGCCGTCTCGTAGAGGCCCACCAGGGATCCGAGCGGGCCCGAGATCAGGTGGAGCTCGTCCTGGACGATCAGGTCGGGCGGGCGCAGCCGGCCGGTCGGCACGATCCGGGCGGCCGGGGCGTCCCCCTTGGCCGGGTGCGACGCGCTGCCCGACAGCTCCCAGTCGGCGGAACGGAGATCGTCGGTCACGTAGCCGTGCCGCTCGCACCGCCGCGACACCCGGCCGAACAGGGCGAGGGTCTCCCCGCGCCAGGCGAGCTGGGCGAACTTGTCCACGGTGCCGATGATCAGGCTGGGCAGCAGGCGGTAGATCTCCTCGTCGACCACCACGATCGGGATGCCCTCGCGGCCGCCGGCCATCCCGAACCGGCAGAACACGTCGGGGCAGATCACCAGCGTCCGGCGGCGGATCATGTCGACCTGGACGTCGCGGCCCGGCTCCAGCCTGGTGCCGCACCAGGGGCAGGAGGTCAGCTGGTGGGGGGAGCCCTGTGCCCGTGCCGGACCGCGCCGGTTGCCCTTGTGCTGCTTCAGCCACTCGGCGGCGTGGTCGGTGCGGTTGGGCGTCACCCCGGCGCCGACCCACAGGCCGATACGGAACGGCTCGCGGCCCCAGGTCCCCTCGTCGTCGGCGCGCAGCTTCTCGCATGCGCAGATCAGCGCGGTGGCCCGCTGGAACTGCTGGATCGTCAGCAGCCGCAGGGTGTAGCGCATCAGCACGGCCACGCCCGCGCCGGAGTCGGTGCCGCCCACCGGCGGCTGGAGCCGCCGGATCGCGAGAGTGAACGCGGTGAGGCCGAGGTAGGCCTCGGTCTTGCCGCCGCCGGTGGGGAACCAGAGCAGATCGGCCAGCGCCGAGTTGCCCGGGGCGCGCTCGGGGTGCGCGGGGTCGGCCAGCGCGGGCAGGTTCAGCAGCACGAACGCGAGCTGGAACGGGCGCCACCGGTGGTTGTCCGGGTCGTCGACCTCGGCGAGGGCGGTCTCCAGGGCGACGGAGTCGTCGACGCCGCGCCGGTCGGCCGCCATGGTGTGGATGCGCTGGAGGTACATCGCGCGGTTGGCGAATCCGAACGCGCGCCGGGCATGCGGATCGCCGAGGCGCTCGATGCCGTGCTGGATCCTCGTGGCGGCCAGCTCCGCCTTCTCGAGCGCGGCCTCGGCGTCGGAGCGGTGCCGCTCCAGCCTGCGGGCCGGGTCGTCGAGGTCGGCCCGGCGCCGTTCGATCCACCGGCGGTAGCCGGTGACCAGCGGTGTAAGCGCCGCCAGGAGCGCGGCGGGAGGACCGTCGGCGAGCTCGGCGAGCCGTTTCATGTCGAGCTCGAGGTCGGCGAGCTCGGGAAGGTCGGGGTCGTCCTCCGCCTTCGGCACGTCGGTGTAGGGGATCTCGTATTCGGGCACGGCCGCCGTGGTGATCTCGACGGCGCGCATGGGGTCATCGGGGGACTGGGTCACGTGGACGCCGGTGCCATGCCCGACAGCGAACTCCGGATGGAAGCGGTAGGCCATGCCCAGGCGGTTCTGCTCGGCCTTGTCGGCGTCGTCGCCGCCGCTGGCCCTGTCCGGCCGGGGCAGGAAAGGCGCGGACCCGCCGGGCGCCCGCACGGTGATCGAGGCCTGGAACAGCCACGCCGAGTCGGGAAGCCGCTGGGGCCTGGGCTGGCCGTTCACCAGGAAGATCGATACCAGCCAGTGCCCGTCCAGGCGACGGGCTCGGCCCTGCACGGTCACCTGCGGCAGCGCATCGATCACCGGTTCCGGGTCGAGCGTGCCCTCGCGGAGCTTCAGTGAGACCTCGCCGTGCTCAGGGATACGACGCCAGACCGGCCCGGCCGCGTCGTCGTCCTCCGCGTGCACCCGCTCGTAACGGGCCCACTCGGCGGCGACGGGCACCTCGTCGAGCTCGCCGTCGATGTAGACCGTGCAGCCCAGCGAGGACGGTGCCAGGCTCACGATGTTGGGAGCGCTCGGCTCGGTCTGGTCCTCTCCGAGATCGGCGCCGTCGGCGTCGGCGGTGTCGTCCTGCTCGTCCGGCTCGATCACCGTGCCGTCGGGGGCCAGCCTCCCCAGCACGTAACGATCGGTCGGCCGCTCCCGGAACTCCTCGAACTCCCCGGCCAGCGGACCGTGCAGATCCTTGATCACAAGTCGCTGCAACTCGTCGCGGATCACGGCGGGGTCGGGGGCCCTCAGCACCGTCTCGTCAGTCACAGCGCCACCCTAGACGCCGCCACCGACACCCGCCCCGTGTCTGAGAGTCGGCCGCCGATCGCGCGTGCACACGAGAACGCGGTGGCCTTTCGGCCCACTCGAGAGTGTTGCACTAGTGATGCACTAAGAGTGCATCGGGTGCTAGAGTGGAGAGCATGAGCACGAGAACCTTCCCGTTCAGCACCCTTGTCCGTGAGCGCGGTGAAGTGTTCACCGCCGTGGACAACGCCGATGTCCTTCTGGAGCGGCGTGACGCCGAAAACGTGTGGCTGATTCGCGATGAGCGCTACCAGGCCGCTCAGGACGCGCTGCTCACCCTCGCTCGGTCGATGGCGATCGTTGCCCGCGCCAACCGTGAACTGGCCGAGGAAGCTCTCGCTCAGGACCTGCCCTGGCTGACCTGGCTGCCCGAGGCGGAAGGCCCGCAATGCGTTCGTGAACTTCTCGACCACCTGGTGGCCGGCGCCGACACCGGCGAGCTGCTGCCCTACGCGCGGGCCAAGCGCTCCTGGAAATCAACGGCGATCGCCTGGAGCGACCCCGAGACCGCCCGCGCCCTGCGTCGGCCGTTGCCTGGAGACGGGCCGGTCCTGTTTCCCCCTCCGGTCGACGCCGAATGAGTGCTCCCAAGCGCGGCGACGAACTCCATCCGCCCGCCGAATGGTCTCTCGTCGCAGCTGATAACGCGGTGGGAAGGGCTTGGAGGCAACTGTGCAATCAGGTTCCCGGCAATGTGCGGCGAGCGTGGTTCGACATCGTTGATGAGCCACGTGCCACCACGCCACGGCAGCACCGGCTCAGCGGCTCTCTCGGCACAGCGAACGTCAAGGGAGAGATCTTCGAGCAGTGGCAGTACGAAGTCACCGGGGGCGGGCGCCTCTGGTATGCCATCGACGACGCCGCGTCGACCATTTGGCTGACCATGGTCGCTGCCGGGCATCCGAAGCAGACCGAGCGCCGCAACAGGCACGGGCGGCGATAGCGCGGCCCCGTCAATGCGCGGCGGCGTGGCTCAGCGCCGCGCGGGCGGGGGACGGTGGCGGATCTCGCCCGGTCAGCCGTGGTCTCGCGGCGCCCGGCCGATGATGGTCGCTAGCTCGCCCCGGTAGGTGATGCCCAGGCGGGTCACCACTCCCCGCGTCGGCCCCGGACCGTTCTTGACCCGGCTGACATAGTTTTCGGGCAGCAGCACGTGATCACCCACTTCGAGGGGTTCGGCTCCGCGCCACAGGTAGGCGTAACCGTCGACCTCGACCGCCTGACCCCCGTCGACCTCGTGGACGCGCGTCGCGTCGTCGAGTTTCTGCTCGAGTTCCTTGACGCGGCGCTCCAGCCACTCGACCTTGAGATCGGCGGCTCCGGAAGTGCTCTCGCGCCCTTCCTCGTAGCCCTCGCGGTAACCTCTGCGGTGCGCCTCCGCCAGCTCGCGCTCATGGTCCGTCACATGGGTGCCGCAGGCGACGTTCGCTCCGTATACCGGGTTCTTGCAGGGCGTCCCGGAGCGAGTGGGACGGCCGCAGGTCCGAACGTTCTCCGTGCTCACGTGTGCATTTCCCCCTGATCCTCATGGCAAGGCGAGGCCGCGCCGAGCACGACTCGCCACCGACCGTTTCGCATCAGGCGTCGCGCTTTCGGTCGAGCCGGAATGTAGCGATGAAAGGGTGCGGCCATCCATGATGGAATACCATCCGCGAACCCATGCCCTTGCACGGGTCCTTGAAAGAGACCGCAACCGGCCAGCGACATGATCAGCCGCGAGTGTCGATACCCGGGCTTCGAGGTCGTCGCTCAGAGCACGAGTTCCCGGCCATCGAGCCAACCGGCCAGCGTCGCCCGATTCACCAGGGTCATGTGACCGCGCGCCTCTGCCTGCGCCTGCTCGGAGAAATAGTTGTTGGTGACGAACACGCCCGCATGGTCGCGGTAGGTGCAGACCAGCGCTCCGGCCAGCTCGCGCACCTGTGAAGGGAACACCTTGTCCTTCTTCCGCTTGCACTGAACGGCGACCCGGCGCCCGTCAGGGGTGAGCGCGGTGATGTCCACGCCCCTGTCGCCGCTGCCTCCGAGGATCCTGACCGAGCGGAAACCGTCCCGGCGGAGAAGCTCGGCCGTGAGCTCCTCGAACTCCGGACCGGTCATGACGTCCACCTGGTCGAGCCGGGCGAGCATCTGGAGCTGCCATCGGCGCTGTTCGGCCTCGTGGTGGCGATGGTAGAGGTACGCGCCGGTGCCGCCGACGAGAAGCGCGAGGACGGAGAGGAACTGAAGGATCCCGACCCAGTGCCGGGCTACCAAATACACCAGTCCGGTCGTGAACGCGCCGGCTGCCAGCGCGCCGACACTCAGACCCACGAGGCGCAGAGCGGACTGGAACGGGGAAGGAGCGGGGGGTGTACCGTCCATGGGACCTCCGTGTCATCCAGCGATGTACGCAGGATGACACGGGCCCCTGACATTTCGGTGCCGCTCGGTCAGATCAGGTCGAGGCGCCCGCTCTTGACGCGCTGGGAGAACGCGTGCCATGCCACGGCCCCGAAGAGCAGCTTCGGCCCCTCGGGATCCTTCGAGTCCCGCACCGCCACAGCGGGCGCAACCTCCGCCACTTCCACGCACTGCCCGCCGTGGCCATCCGTGTAACTGCTCTTGCGCCACCGCACGGCCGAGAAATCTACCTCGCTCATAGGCTCTCCATGATCGACTTGATCAGCAGTAGTGACTGCTCGACGGGCAGCGCCTGCCCACGAATCAAGTCGTACCCTATGTGGAAGTTGGCGACGTTGGAGCTTTCCTCGATCACTTGCCCCACCCCAGCAGCCTCGATGTAGGCGGCGTTGGGACGGTTCCCGAAGCCCAAGATGGTGAAGCTGCCGCATGATCCGGCGTATCCGCCCGTCTTCTCTGGTACGACCTGGAGCATGACGTTGGGGCGATGAGCCACCTTAATCATGTGTTCGAGTTGATTCCGCATCACCTCGATGTCGCCCAGGACGGTTCGGAGTGCGTGCTCGTCCACCGTCACCAAGAGCCGGGGCGGCTTCTGGCGCTCGAGGATCGACTGGCGCTCCATGCGCGCTGCTAGAAGGGGCTCGACGTCCTCCGGTTGCTGGACGGTGAGGAACACCGCTCGTGCGTAGTCCTCGGTCTGGAGGAGCCCAGTGATCAGAAGGGCTTCAAATATATGCATCGAGGATGCCTTCTGCTCCAACTCGGCGAACCGGGGGAAGTTCGGCGGCACCTTGGGACGCTTGAGTTCGCGCTCGTGTGCTTCCACGAGCCGGACGAACATGCCTTCGGTCTTGAAGTAGGTGTCGAGGTCTTCGGCGAACTCGGGGGAGGGCTTCTCGTTGCCGAGCTCGACCGCGCCGATCCACTGCGGGGTGTAGCCGATGGCCTCGCCGAGCTGTGCCATCGACAGGTCTGCCGCCTCGCGCAGGCGGCGCAGCTCGGCGCCGAAGTACGTGAGAAGCGAGTGCGGGTGGAGCTGACGTCCGTGCCGGGGCATGGGGGGACCTCCCGGAATGATCACGGCGACGGAACGCTCCTTGACGCGAGCCACCGGCGCCTGGTGACGACTTGAGATCGGTTTGTAGCTGAGAGTAACTCGACTCGGCATGCTGGTCTCCTCAATCGGTCAAGAAGAACCAGGAGAGGTATCCCGCGATGGGTGACGGCACGAACTGTGAAGATCGAGAGCTTGCGGGACTGCGCGCGGAGTTCACCGGACATCGGATCTGGCGATCGGTCCGTTTCGATGGGCGGTTGGGCGACTGGGTGGCCACACTCCATGACCCCGGAGCCGGCGTCGACCCGACCGTCATCTGTTCCACGGCGGATGAACTTCACGCGGCGCTGAAGGGTGAACGCACACGCGCCCAAGTCAAGGTATGGACCCGGTGAGGCTGGGCGAATGAGTCGTCCAGGCCGTCACCGCAGTGGGACGTGGCACTGGCGGCGGCGCTCCCTATGGGGGAGGAAGGGCCGTGCGAAGGTTGGGACTCCCCCTGTACCCGTCGTCCGCGCGGCCGCTCTGCCGGCAACAGCCCACCTTGATCGGCTCGCCCTCGCTCTCTGCGATGCTGGCTGGACGTGCGCACGCCGCTACGTCGATGACCGTCCGTTGCTGCGCGTCTTCGACGAGCGCCTGACCTGGCTGGGGGAGAGCGTCACTGTCGTGCCGGGACCGACCAGCATTCCCACGTTCCCTGTCTTGTGGTTCCGGTCCTCCACTGGTGCGCTGCTCGCCCCGTGCACGGACGTGGAGTCGGCTGCCGAGCAAGTCCACATGCTCCTCGCGTCATGGGTGGCGATGGTGTTCTCGAACGCCGACCCACGGTGATCAAGAGGTCAGAAAAGCGCGTCCGGCGGCGCAAAAAGGCCATCACCGACATCTTCGGTGGTCTTGAGCGTCGCCGGACGCGCGGGCTTCCGGCTCGACTTGCGACGCGGCTTGTTGTGCAGGCCCTTCCGCTCCTCCTGCTTGTACCGGTAGTGGTTCAGCGCCAGCAGTTTGTCAAGGACATCAAGCTGAGCCTGCGGACTGATCGTGAACCGCACGCCCTGGCGAGTTTCATGGAACCCATGCCCCAGATCGATCTCCCGCCAGGACGGCAGCGGCGCCGCCGCTATCCGAGCCTCAAACTCGCGGATCTCCGGCTCCTGCTCCTCGTCCAGCGCGTACGCCTCCCGCACTGCCTCATCAACCTCAACATGAATCTCCCGCAACCGAACAATGTCCTCGTCTTGCACGGATACATTGTGAACGAGATTGTAGATAGCGGTCAGTCCTGGATGTGTTTCTCGCCGCTGTTTCATTATTTCTCGCCGGAATGAATGCAGTGACTCGCCAGCTTGGTCCATCGACTCTGAAAGAGTGGGTTGTGGGAAAGTTTCAAAACCGTCGGAGGGAGTGTAGCGGGCATCTGTGCGTAGGGTGGACTGCCCTTTTGTCGTCCACCATATGAAGTGCATTGCACTGGATAGAAGGGAGAAGTCTGCATCGCGTTGCGTGGCAAAAACACCGAGCATATGTGAGAAAACCTGGCCAGTTTCCTGCCAGACAGGCAAACCCGTCTTGCTAACAAGGGCGATCGTCAAGACCCAGTCGAGTCCTTCAATAGCTTCTTGCAGGGTTGGAGCTCGTTCTGCATACTGCCACCAGCGCTCACGTCTGACTTTTCGCTTATTCTGTGCTCGGAACGGCTTTACTCTGCGTTCAACGATCTCAAACGGTTCCTTGTATGTTGTCGCGCGTTCCTCAGACCAGTCGTGAAAGTTGATGACCCAGCGGCGGGCGGACGAGTCCCAGTGTTGGTTAAGATCCTCGCCATTGAGATATGGGAACAATACGTCCTTGTTGTGCGGGTCGGTCTCGATGAGCTCTTCTGCCTGCTGGGGGTTGATTATGAAGCCCGCGCCAAGGACATTCGAGCCTTGAAACGCCTGCTCCTTGTTGGTGGCCAGGCGGTACGGGTTGCCAACGACGCGGGACACGGCATCCAGGGATGTGGTGATGGCGGGGACTTCGTTGCCGTCGAGGATGCGTTTCTCGCCTGACGCGGCATGGCCTGCCCACACCAGGGAGACCTCAAGGGAGGCGGTGCCGGGCCAGGGCTGAGACTTGATGGCGTGGTAGATGTCCCAGCCCCACTCGGTGGCTTGGTCTAGTCCGACCTCTCGGGTGTCACCTTGGGCGATGGTGTTCGTGGCGATGATGCCCGTCCGCCCGCTGGGTGCTAGAGCCAGGTCACGCAGCAAGAAGTAGGAACACAGGTCTGCGCTGCCCCGCTTGTCTCGGGCGATCCACTGGACGAGGAATTCGCGGACGTCGTCGCCGACGCTGCCGGTGAGTTTCTGGCCGCCGATGAAGGGCGGATTTCCTACGACGGCGTTGAAGCCGCCTCGGCGCATGACCTCGGGGAATTCCAACGGCCAGTGGAGGGGGCGGATGGGCTCGGGGCGCGTGCCCTTCAGCATGGGGGTGATGCGTTCGCGGGCTTCCTTCTCGGCCTGTTCGGCGTCGAAGGTTGGGTAGCCGTCCTCGTCCACCTCCAGCGCCTTCTCGACGAGGTCGGCGAGTTGGGTCAGGCGTTCCTCGAAGAGGTCGGAGGCGTCCTCGTCCTGCTCTTCCCAGTGGGGGCGGCGGTTGGACTTGGCGTCACCGGCGGCCGACAGGGCGGCGGCGACGACTGCGTCGGATGCCAGGCGGAGGCGGTCGGCGAGGCGTTCGGCCTGGCCGAGGAGGCGGGCGAGTTCCTCGCCGTGCTCGGCGTCGCGGACGGGCTGGGCCTCGATGCGTTCGCGGAGCTCCTGGACGCGGGTGAGCAGCGGGCCGGTGACCTCGCTGATCATGCCGGTGGTGCGGTTGTTGATGTACCGGCCGCGTTGCGGATCGAGGTGGTAGTTCTCGATCTGCGCCTCCGAGGTGAGGCCGATCAGGGAGTCGCCGCAGCGCAGGGCGTGGTCCAGGAACGAGAACGGCTTGTCCTTGGCGAGTGTGACCAGCCACAGCGACAACTTGGCCAGTTCGACGGCCATCTCATCGCGATCTACACCGTAAAGGCAGCCGGCCGCGACCCGGCGGCGTGCCTCCAGGAGGAGATCGTCGCGGTCGAAGTCGGGACCGACGGCTTCGATGACGTCGTCGGGCAGGCCGTCGCGTTCCCAAGCCTCCACGACACGGTCGCCCAGGTACCGGCAGGCCGACACCAGGAACGCGCCCGAGCCCATCGCGGGGTCGAGGACCTTCAGCTTGAGCAGCTCCGGTGCCGCTTTGGCGCTCCAGGACGGGCGGTCGGCGCCCTCGGCGGGGCCAGGGGAGAAGCACAGCGGCGCGAGGGTGTGCTCCACGACCTCCTCGGCCAGGGACCTCGGCGTGTAATGGGTGCCGGTGGCGCGGCGGTCCCCGACCTTGTCGATGATGAGGGACCCGGCCGGGTGCACGACGGGCCGGCCGCGCAGATCCGGTCGGAGCAGGCCCCAGAACGGGCGGACCCTGGAAGCGAGCTCGCGGTCGTTGTCGCACGCGGCGTCGAGTTGGCCGAGGGCGTCTGGGTCAGGTTCGGCGGCAAGGCCCTTGCGGCGCTTGGCCTGGGTCGCTCCGCTCTTGCCTCCCAGCCAGTCATCGAAGTCCTCGCCCTGGGACGACTCTTCCACGTCGGCGAGGGGAACGGTCGCGTTCAGGGCGCCGATCAGGCTGATGTGCGGTTCGGTGGTGCGGCGGCAGGAGTACTCCAGGAGCCCTTCGTAGACGTGGCCGATCTGCTCGACGTCCAAGCCCTTGTAGGAGAGGCGTTCGCCGCGTTGCTTGAGGATCAGCAGGGCTTCGAGGATGGCGTGCACGACCCGGTCGGTGACCGGTAGGCGCTCCAGCCAGTCATAGCGGTCCGGGTCGAACAACCCGCCGCCGTACGGCGGGATGCGCAGCGCGTTGTGCTCCGACCCGGCGTGCACGGCGCGGAACGTGGCGATCAGTCGGGGCCAGGCGGCCGCGCGGGTGTCGCCGAAGCCTTCGCCGGAGCGGCTCCGTTCGGCTTCGAGGAGGTCGAACAGCCCGCTCACCGAGTACGAGTGGTCGTACAGCTCGGTGCCGACCGGGACGAGCCGCGCCTCTTCGGCGTACAGGAGGAACACCAGCCGCATCATGACGGTCAGCGCGCCGCGGTAGGCGTCACGGGCCGGGATGTAGGCCAGCAGGGCGCCGTCGGATTCCCGGTCCAGGCGGCCCATCTCGCCGACGAGCAGTGCGACGGCGTCCCGCACCTGCTCGCCGAGGGTGTCGGTGACCTCGGCCTGCTTCTCGGCGCTGCGGGCGAACAGCGCGGCCAGGCTGGCCGAGTGCCCGCCGCCGTCGGGCAGGGTGGCGGGCGGGAGCACGCTGCGCGCCGACAGCAGGGTCGCGAAGGCGCGCAGCAGCTCGTCCTCCTCGAACCACAGGTCGGCGTCGAACGTGGCGACGGTGGGCGGCTCCCCAGGACGCGCGTGGACCAGCGTCCACAGCCGCCCGTTGGTGAGCAGCGCGAGAGGAGTGGCGCGGCGGCGGCACAGGTCGATCGCCTGCTCGACCGGGGAGGACGCCTGCTTGGTGGCCTTGGCGAGCGGCTCGTTCCACGGCCGCCGGTACAGCAGGAGCCGCTCGGCGCGACCGCCCTTGCCGTCCGGCCCGTACAGGACCGCGTCGGGGCGGGCGCGCCGGTCGGTAGGGCTCCAGGCGCGCAGGCCCTCTGGCAGCGCCGCACCTTCGGCGATGGCAGCGTCGGTACAACTCAGCAACTCGCTCAGGATCAGCTTGTACCAAGCGGGCAACAGCACCTGAGGCGACGCCTGGACCTCCTTCCACCCTTGCCGGACCCGTTCGAGGACAGGGCGCGGCACGGTGTCCAGCCCCTGGCCGAAGACGGAGGCCAGGACGGTCGCGGAGACGAACGGGCCGTCCGGCCGCAGCAGGCGGACCCATTCGGCGTGCTGCTGGGTGATCGAAGGGCCTTTGGGCTTTCTGCGCGGCGGCATCAGTGCGTGCTCCGGTGGGCGTGCTGGTGGGCGATCGCGGCGGGGACGAGAAAGGTGACGGCGGCGGGGAACCAGCGGGCGCGCGGTTTGGCGTACCGGCGCTCCAGGGCGCTGGTCTCGTGCTTGAGCTGCTCGGGAATCGCGGCGAGGCGGTCCCGCAGCGCCTGGTGATCGGCGCGCAGCTGCTCCTGCTCGATCTCGAACAGGCTGGGCTGCTCCCACTGGTCGTCGTCATCGAGCGTCGCGCGGATGGAATGCTGGAGCTCGGCCAGCACCTCCCGCATGGCCTGGACCTCCTCCTCGCAGCGGGCCGCCAGATCCGCGTCGAGTCGGCCCTTGCGCTGGTTGACCCGGGTGTCGAGAATCCGGGCGAGCCTCGGCTCGATCTCGGGCCACAGGCCGGTGAGGGTGTCCAGCAGGGGTTGGGGCGGTGTCTCGTCGGTGGCGGCGGCGAGCCACGCCTGGAGGTCCTCGGCCTTGACCCTGGTGAGGGCGCCGCCCTCGATGACGCCGCCCGCCAGCAGGATCTCCTCGTGCAGGCGGGTGCCCTCGGCACCGGTCATCACCACTCGGATGTGCGCGGCGACGGCCGGGGTGCGCAGGAGATCGCCGGGGACGACCCGGGCGGTGACCCGGGACAGGCCGGTGCGGCGGGCGACGCCGTGCGCCCCCGACCACAGCTCGGCGCGCAGCAGCCGCAGGCACATCTGCACCAGCCGGTTCCCCAGGTGCAGCAGGACGACGTCCGACCTCCCGGCGGCGGCGTCGCCGTCGAAGGTGACCACGCGCTCCTCGCCGGTCACCGGATGGTGCAGGCCGTCGTTGCGGGCGTCGGCCCACGACCCCGTCAGCGGCGGCACCCGGAAGCAGGCCCCGGTGAAACCGGGCGGCGCCGGGGCGTCGAGAAGATCCTTGTTGTGCTCGAGGCGGAGCGCGGTGCGCACGACCCGTTCGACCGTGGCCGGGGACAGGTTCAGCCGGGTGCGGCTGCCGGTGAGGGTGTCGGCGAGGCGCTGCAGATCCTGGGCCAGCTCGCGCTTCACCTTGAGCGCCGCCCTGCCCGCGCGCTGGGCGATCTCGGTGTCGGCGGTCTGCCAGTCGACCCGGCGGCCGAGCATCTTCTGCTCCACCTGGGCGGCGATGACGTCGCCGGCGCTGCCGAGATCCTCACGAATCTGCTCGACCTTGCGGGCGGCGACGTGGAGGAAGTAGAGCTCGTCCTCCAGCGAGCCGTTCGCGTAGCCGGCGTTCCCGGTCGTGTCCCACCCCTTCGGCACGAAATGCAGGACGTCGACGCGCGGGGACGGCTGCCCGTGCCGGTCGACGCGGCCGTTGCGCTGCTCCAGCCGGTTCGGGTTCCACGGGATCTCCCAGTGGACCAGCCGGTGGCAGTGGTTCTGCAGGTTGATGCCCTCGCTGGCGGCGTCGGTGGCGAGCAGGATCCGCACCTCGCCCCCGGGCAGGTCCGGGGACTCCTGGAAGACGTTCTTGATTCGTTCGCGATCCTTCGTGTCCTGGCCGCCGTAGAGCTGGGCGAGGCGCTCGGCCGGATACCCGGCGGCCAGGAGGCGTTCCCGCAGCCAGTGCTGCGTGTCGCGGTACTCGGTGAACACGATGACGCGCTCGCCGGTCCACGTTCCGTCCGGGTGCTTGAGGATGGGGTCGAGCCAGGCCCGGAAGGCCGCGAACTTGGCGTCCGTGCGGTCCTTGGCGTTGCCCGCCCAGTCCCGCAGCGCCACCAGGAGCTTGCGTTCGTCCGCGCTGAGCGGAGCGGTGACGTTGCGGACGGCGGTGAACGCGTCGTTCTCGGCCGTGGCGTAGGCGTCGTCCTCCTCGGAGGTCTCCTCCAGCCGGTCGATGAGCGGCTTCAGCACGCTCTGTCCCGCGGCCTTGGACGCTTGGCGCAGATGCTCCCCGCCGGCCTCCTTGGCGGCCATCGTCTCCAGATGGGTGCCGACCGTCTCGAAGAAGGCCTTCGGTGACGAGAACAGCCGCTTCTTCAGCAGGGTGGTGACGAAGTCGGCCGCGGCACGTCCAGCGTCCCCGTCGGCCGAATCACGGCGCGACCCGGCGTACTCCGCCAAGCGCTGATGCGCGTCACGCTCCTCCTTGGAGTAGTCGGCCTCCAGATATCCGGGCACGCGCTCCGGAAACCGCGCCGTGCCGTCCCATTTCGGCGGCAGGTCGCGCTTGAGCCGACGGACCATGATGCGTGCGAGCTGTTCATCGCTGGGAGGAACATTGCGTGCGAACCGCTGGTCGTCCAGCAGTTCCAGAAGGGCCGTCCACGATTCCTGGTATCCGTTGTGCGGGGTGGCCGACAGGAACAGGCGGTGCTCGCAGTGCGGGGCGAGCTCCTTGACGGCCCGGGTGCGCAGCGAGTCGACCGCGTAGCGCCCCCGGGTCGTCGGCGCGCACGTGTGGACCTCGTCCACCACCAGCATGTCGAACGTACGGGGATACTTGGGTGCATCAGGGAGCACGTCGCGCAGAAGCCGGCGGGGGCGTTCGCGCTTCAGCCAGTCGATGCTGACGATGAGCCGGGGATGGTGCGTCCACGGATTCACGTACAGCCCGCGGGACCGGCGCAGCCTCTTCAGCAACGCCGTGTCGAGGATCGTGAAATCGAGGCCGAACTTGTCGCGCATCTCGTCGCGCCACTGCAGGGTCAGCCCGGCGGGGCACACGATCAGCATTGTGCGTGCCCGGTGCCGGAGCGTCAGCTCCTGCATCACCAGCCCGGCCTCGATGGTCTTCCCGAGCCCGACGTCGTCGGCGATGAGCAGGTTGGTGCGCGGCATGGACAACGCCCGCACGACCGGGTCGAGCTGATAGTCGGCGATCTCGATACCGGAGCGGAACGGGGCCTGCAACACGGTTCGGTCGGCCGAGGCGATGGCGCCCCAGCGGACGGCGTCCAGGAAGGCGTCCAGCTGGCGCGGGTCGTCGTAACCGGCGGCGGGGGCCGGCAGGTCGTGCCGGTCGTGCGCGACCGCGCCCGGCTCGAGCTCCCAGATCACCCGCAACCGCTCGTCCCAGGCGTCGTCCTCGACGCTCACCAGGTCGACGAGGTGGGGAGCCCGCGCGGTGAGACCGCCGTCACGCCCGCCCATCGTCCCCTGGACCACGTCCGAGGCCACCCACACACGGTTGCGCACCGTCACCAGCTGCCCGGGTGCCGGCACGTCCCCGTCCTGGACGACCGTCTCGGTCATGCTCGCCCCATCCCCATATGTTCGCCCCGTTGTCAGACCCGGCCGATAGACCCGACCCCCGACGGTAGACATCGTGCCGCACCGATCACGAGAATTCAGCCGAGCCTGGCTCGTTCCGGCCAGGCTGAGACAACTGAACCCGACATCGCGGAAGGCGGGAACCCCCGGTGGCCAGACTCGCGATCGCGAAGAGCTTTCTGACAGGGTACGCAAACCTGGACAAGAAGGTCCGCAAGGCCGTGGACGCCGCGATCGACAAGTTCGAGGAGCACACCTTCGCGGGCCTTCACCTCGAGAAGATCCAGGGGGCGCGCGACCCTCGGGTGCGTACGATCAAGATCGACGACGGGCGCCGTGGCGTGGTGCTCAAACCCGAGACCGGCGACGTCTACTGCCTTCTCGCCGTCCTCGAGCATGACGCCGCCTACAAGTACGCCACCGGCCGCAAGTTCTCGGTCAACCACCGGCTCGGCCTGCTGGAGGTCCGCGACGCGCGGGCGCTGGACACCCTCAGACCCGCGCTCGGGGCGGTGGCGGAAACGACGGACGAACGACTGTTCGCCGACTTCTCCAACGCGGACCTGATCGGACTCGGCCTCGACGCGGAAGTGCTCCCGATCATACGGCTCGTCACCAACGACGATCACCTCGGTGCGCTGGAGACCATGCTGCCGGAGCCGCAGTTCCTCGCCCTCCTGGCGCTCGCGGACGGCATGACCCTCCAGGAGGCATGGGAGGAGGTCTGCCGGCTGCTGCCCGATTCGGAGCCCCCCGCCGAGGTGGACACCGCCGACCTGGTCACGGCCATGGAACGGACGCCCAGCGAAATCGCGTTCGTGTCCGGATCGGACGAACTGGCAAGCATCCTGGAGAACCCGTTCGCCCTGTGGCGGCTCTTCCTGCACCCGGCCCAGCGCAAACTCGCCTACCGCCCGTCCTACACCGGATCCGCCCAGGTCACCGGGGGAGCAGGAACGGGCAAGACCGTCACCGCCCTGCACCGGGCGCGCTATCTCGCGGCGCGATCCGAACGCGTCCTGGTGACCACGTTCACCACCACCCTTGCCGAGGCGCTGGGGCGCCAGCTCGATTTGCTGATCGAGGAACCGGACGTCCGCAAGCGCGTTGAGGTCATCAACGCGGACAAGCTCGCCTACCGGACGGTCAAGGAAGAGGCGGACGCGTACCCGCGGATCATCGGGGAGGCGGAACTGCAAGCCCTCTGGCACCGGGCGGCGGACCAGAGCAACGCCCCGTTCTCCCCCGCATTCCTGCACCGCGAATGGGAACAGGTCGTCCTGGCGCAAGGACTGACGAGCAAGGCGGCCTATCTGGCCTGCGACCGCCGTGGACGGGGCAGGCAGCTCAATCCGGCACAGCGCGAGCAGGCATGGGCCGCGATCGCTCGGTTCCAGGAGACGCTCGGGCGGACGAGGCAGGCCACCTACCTTCAACTCGCCGACCGGGCGGCCGAGATCTTCAAACGCCGCCCCGACCTCCGCTACCGGCACATCGTCGTGGACGAGGCGCAGGACCTCCACCCGTCCCGCTGGCGCATGCTGCGCGCCGCGGTCGATTCCGGCCCGGACGACCTGTTCATCGTGGGCGACCCGCATCAGCGGATCTACGACAACCGCGTCTCCCTGAAACGGCTCGAAATCAAGGTGGCGGGCCGTAGCCACCGACTGAAGCTGAGCTACCGCACGACCGCCGAGATTCTGACCTGGGCCGTACGGACCCTGGGGATCGAACCCGTCGCGGGCCTGGACGACGAGCCCGCGACGCTCGCCGGATTCAGATCCTCCCTCCACGGCCGCCGACCGGTAGTCCGCGCCTGCCCGGACGAGAAGACCGAACTGGACGACCTGGTCGACCAAGTGCGCGCATGGCTGGAAGCGGGCATCGAGCCGCACGCCATCGGCATCGCGGCCCGGTTCAACCCGGTGGCCGGCCGGGCCGAACAAGCGCTGAGGGACGCCGGAATCGCGACGATCTCGCTGGCGGCCTCAGGATCGGCCCCCGAATGCGTGCGCATCGGCTCGATGCACAGGATGAAGGGGCTGGAGTTCCGCTGCGTGGCGGTGATCGGGGTGAACGACGTCGCCTGCCCTGCTCCCAGAGCGCTCACGGACGAGGCGGAGGACCCGATCGCCCGCCGCCAGGACCTGCAACGTGAGCGCTGCCTGCTCTTCGTGGCCTGCACCCGGGCCCGTGACGCCCTCTACGTCTCCTACTCCGGCAACCGGAGTTCGTTCCTGCCGTTGTGAGACGAGGCCTGCGGGTGCTCCGGCGCGGCTCATCGCGCCGGAGCACGGCAGGTGGCGAGCCGGAACGGGACATTTCACGTCGGTTCTCCCGGGCGCGACTTCTTGATCTTCTTCTTGGAAGAGATCACGGGCCCTGCGCTGATGGGGCCGATGGCCGCTCTGGCCAATTCCGTCCAGGCCTGGACATTGACACCGTTCAGGTCGTTGGTCCGGAGGAGCGTACCTTGCGGGCCACCGCCCTCCTCGTAGGGAATCACCCCGCCATACCGATACCAGCGCTCTTTGCGGTCCCACATGGCCTTGTAGCCGGCGTTGTCGAGCATCCCCAGGTGCTCCCAGTAGATGGTCCGGCCATCGGGAGTGACGATCGTGAAATCAGGCTTGTACGTCGCACCGTTGAGCGTCAGCCGCCGTTCGTACTGCCACAGGCCGGGAGCCAACTCGTCGACGATCCCCGCAATGATCACTTCGTTCTTGCTGCGCACCACCGTTCCGTTCGCAGTGATATGGACGCGGTTGGCGTCCATGACCCCGGCGGGGGACCCGTCGGCGAACTGGACCTGCCGAGGGGCCGGCGGGGTGAAGAGATCGGTCAGTCGTCGTGCGGTATCCGAACCGGTGGACACGGTCAGGTCCAGCAGTTCGTCGATCGACCTCTCGTGCAGGAGCACCACGCGCTCCTGCTGCCGGGTGAGGGCGGTGTAGAGCATCTCCCGAGACAGCCTCCGGGCCGACCCGGGGAGCATCACGAACACCTTCCGGAATTCCGAGCCCTGTGACTTGTGGATCGTCATCGCCCAGGCCAGCTCAAGCGTCGGGTCGTCCTCGCTCTCCCCGCTGTACCTGTACGTGGCACCCGTCTGGGAGGAGAACTCGACGTCGGTCCAGCGCGGGTTGGAGCCCCGCTTGCCGAGCCGGCCGACGACCACTCCGATCTCGCCGTTGGCGACGTAGTCGAGCCCCGTCCCCCGCGGATACGCGTCACTTTTCCCGTTGGAGTTGTTCAGCACCTTGTCGCCAAGGACGATCTGCTCGGTGCCGAGTGGTGGCGGTGTCGTGCGATCCCGGCGAGGCTTCAGCGCGTCGGCGAGCGCCTTGCTCCGGTAGGTGCGTTTCAGATGCCGGTTGATCTCAACGGTGCCCCAGCCCCGGCCACGCGTAGGCGACAGGATCTGCCAGTCCTCGCAGCGTGACGCGGCGCCTCCCCTGCCCCATGGGAAGTTGACCCACTTGCCGTTGCGCTGCCCACCGTAGGACACCTCGAAAGCGCCCGAAGGATCGTCATCGGTGATGCCGATCTCATCGCGAAGGAGTTCGTCCAGCGTCTCCGTGGGACGCACCCCCTGCCATGGCACTGCGCCGAGCCGTTCCATCGACGAACCGTTGCGCAGCCGCTCCCAGACCTCCTCGAAACCTTGGGGAACCTCGTCCCCGGAGAACCAGGAGGCGAGCATGAGGTCGTCGCGTACGTGTCCTCCCTTCTGCCGCCGGAGTTCGGTGAGCTCGGCGTACCCCTGGGCGACGCGCGGGAACCTGGGGACCTCGCTTCCCGCCGTCAGATACGAGATCAGGTCCACGAAGGGGCGGCCCGATCCGATGGGCGGCAATTGACGAGGATCGCCCACCAGGATCAAGCGGTCGGGGAAGACCAGAGCATCGAGCAGCGCGCCCAGCTGCTCCTCGGTGAGCATGGACGATTCGTCGACGACCACCGTGCCGTAGCGGGGTGCCTTCTGCAGAGTGCCGTCAATGATGTAGGCGTTGGTCCTGCCGTCGTACCGGCGGCACTTGGTGAGGAACTGCGCGATGGTCTGCGCCTCCAGGCCGACCTTGGTCTGGAGCTGTACTCGGGCCTTTCCCGTCGGTGCGAGCAGCAACACCCCCTTGCCGCGCACCTCATCTCTGGTCGTCAGCGCTTTGATGAGGGTCGTCTTGCCGGTTCCCGCCCGTCCGTTGAGCACACTCAGGGGCGAGGAGTAGAGCTCCTCGAGCGCTGCGGCCTTCTCTAGCCGAGCCCGGTCTTCGGCCTGGGAATCGTCGTCATTCTCCGCCTGATACGAGCCGAGTACTTGATCCAGGCTTGATCGGAGGCCGGAGGGCGCGGTGATGCGGGGACGCGCGATCTGCGCGTCGACCACCTTCCTGATCACCTGGGCGGTCGTCTCCAGCCTTGTGAGCTTGAAGGTGGGTGTACCGTCGGCGAGCTTGGCGCCCGTCAACGGTGGCCAGTACGGGCTCTCCAGGCTGTACCGCAACTGGTCGGGATGGAGCCGATGGGCTCGCAGTATCGGTTCCGAGATCGGGCAGGGTTCGGCGAGGCGCCGCGCTTCGACCATCTCCATCGCGCGGTCCATCGGAACAAGGGTGTCCCCGTTCTGGGCTGCCTCCTCCAGCACCGCGACCAGCAGCGCCTGGACACGCCGGGCGTCGGCGCCGTCGGTCATTGCCGTCGGCTCTTGGAGGGGGAACCGCGCGCGGACGGAGGACTGGGGGAAACAGCCGCGGTCGACCACGTCGAACGGTACGGGATCAGGTCCACCGACAGTGCAGACATAGGCGTTATAGGGGTCGTCCAGGAGCTCTCCGTGCTCCACTTCTATCTCTGTAGAACCCTTGAAGAGGGCCGCCGCCTGATCGGGGGTGATGTGGAAACGTGCTAGCAGGCGCAGGACACGGAGGTGCTCTGGGGTAAGGCTTGTCCGCCACATCTTTCGATGGGTGTCGGGTATCGCCGCGTTCAGCTCGCCTGGACAGCCGACTGGATTCGCGATCGCATCGGCAAGCACCTCCCACGGGTCGGTGCCGTCCGGTGTGTGACGGGCGACGGCCCGTGCGAGGACCTGGCTGTGGGGGAACTTCAGTGCGCCTCCGAGTACCGCGCCGAGCCCTGGCATAGGACCTCGCATAGTCCAGAGCTCGCCGATGCGGTCGTCGACCCACTGCAGGGAGTGCTCTGGGATGTCGAGTCCGAGCTTCCGGCACCGTTGCGCCGCATGGAACAGCCTTTCCAAGGCGGCGATGGCGGTGTCATGTGAGACGTGCTCGGTGACATATGCGAACTCACGGCCGATCGCGGGAGCCCAGGCCAGAGCCTGCGTTACATCCTCACCTTCCTCGTCGAGCCGGGCCAGGTCCGCCACCGGGAGAAGCATGCCGCCGGTGCCGTCAGACCTGAGGGAGTGCAGGACCGCCGTCTCCCACATGTGATTGGGAAAGGCGCTCGCGCCGTCGGTGAGCCACCGCCCGGGGAGCTGGACATCGGTCACCCGGGCGGCTCCGACCAACAGGGGCCCGCCGTTGCGCGCGCTGTCGAACGGCGAGTGCTTCGCGTAGAAGAAGACCAGCGAGTCCGCAGGGTCAACGTCCTCGAAGAAGCGCTCGATCAGCGCCTGCTGATTGTCTCCATGGAGAACCCACTCTGGTGGGAAGCCGAGCGCGGCATCGACGGCATCCTCGCGTTCCGGAAGGTAGTCGACGTTATACGCGTTGACGACCTCGTCGACGTTTTTGCGGTGTAGCCAGAAATAGGGTGTCGCGTGTGCCCCGAATGCGGGGACAGTGACGGGGGTCGGCTTTATCCGACCCTTCAACGCCGGTGTGAAACCGTAGGGGTGCTCACGTTGGTACTGGAAAGGACGGCGGCTGAGGAAGGTGCCCCGCTCGGTCAGGCACCCGACCCGGTGAGCTTCCAGATCGTACAGTGCTTTGCCGGCGTGTGCCAGCTCGTAGCTGTCATCGCGCCGCTGGCCCACGTTTCGAAGTAGAACGCATGAGGCGTTCCCCAGGGGATCCTTACATACAGTTCCGGACCATCCGGAATCATGCCATGGGACACGAATTGACAGATGCGTACTACCGCTCATACCGCCGCTTTCCATCGAAGTGGATGGTCATGCTACGCCCCGTCTCCGACAATCGCAGTCCACCGCCGGAAGTCGATCTAGGCGTCCCCTCGCACTCCGGCTCCGATTCTGTTGATCTCGGACTGGAGCTCTGAGGCTGTGCCGGGTCGGGGATGATGGGGGTCTGGGGCAGACGGCGGGGAGGCCGGGATGCGGGTTGCGTGGGCTACGGAGCTGGGGGATCCGCGGCGGGGGAACGAGGACTTCGTGGCGGCGGCGCCCGGCGCCGTCGTGGTGCTGGACGGGTGCGGGCTGGCGCTGGGGACCGATCTCGGGTGTGTCCACGGGACGGCCTGGTACTCCCGCTCGCTGGGCATGAGGCTGCTCTCACGGCTCGTGGACGGGCTCGGGGACGCGCCGCAGGCGGGACCTCCCGTCGGGCCACCGGAGGGCGCGCACCGGCCCGATGAGCGGCCTCTGGTGGGACGTCTGGCGGGGGCCATCGCCGATGTGGCGGCGTCGCATCGGGCGACGTGCGACCTGACCTGCCCGACGACGCCCGCCGCGACGGTGGTGGCGCTCCGGGTTCGCGGCGATCTCGTCGACTACCTCGTGCTGGCGGACTCGACGCTGCTGCTGGACGGCGCGGACGGGCTCCAGGAGATCACCGGCGGGCCGTACTACGCGGCGGCGGACCCGTCGGCCGCCCAGTACGCGATCACGGGCACGGTGCCGCTGGGCGGCCTGCGTGCCGCCTACCTGATGACGGACGGGGCGACGCGGCCGGCCGACCTGTTCGGCATGGCGGACTGGCGGGGGCTGGCCGGGCTCGTGGAGAAGGAGGGGCCGGCCGCGCTGATCGCCCGTACGAGGGAGATCGAGCGGACCGACCCCAGGGGCATCCGGTGGCCCCGTGCGAAGCCCCACGACGACGCGACCGTCGCCCACTGCGTGTTCGAGGGCTGAGACGGGGTCAGAATTCGGCGTCCAGGGGGATCTGGCGCACCTCGGGCAGGTGGGCGTCGAGTTCGCCGGGCTCGAACCGGCACATGCCTATGGCGTACCAGAACTCCCCTGAGGTGTTCCCCTCGCCCTTGTAGCGGCCCTCGGGGGACAGCGCCGCCCAGCCCTCGGCCAGGCCGAGGAGGGTCGCGCGTTGGGACGGGGCGTTCCGGTCGGCGACGTCCCAGAGGAGCAGGGTTCCGTCGTCTCCGGCGCTGGCCAGCAGCGTGCCGTCGGGGCTGAACTCCACCGACCAGACCCGTCGCGTGTGGCCGGGCAGGGTGTGCAGGTGGTGGCCGGTACGGGCGTTCCACAGCCGGACGACCAGATCGTCGCCGGCGGTGGCGAGCAGCGTGCCGTCGGGGCTGAACGCGCACGTCCACAGCCGTCCGGTGTGGCGGGTGAGGACGTGCGAGGCGGTGCCCGAGCGGGTGTCCCAGAGGCGGGCGGTGCCGTCGTTGCTCGCGCTGGCGAGGGTGTCCCCGGACGGGTCGAACGCCACCCGGTAGACCCGGTCGGTGTGGCCGCGCAGTTCGGCGAGCAGCTCGCCGCTGCGGGCGCCCCAGACGCGGACCAGGCCGTCGTCGCAGCCGGTGGCGACGCGCTCGCCGCCGGGGGCGAAGGCGATCGAGCGGACCCGGCCGCGGTGCCCGGCGAGGTCGACGATCTCCCGCCCGGTGGTCCAGTACCACAGGCGCACGCTGTCGTCGTCGTTGGCGGTGGCCAGGACGTCCCCGGCGGGGTTGAACGCCTGCGCCCAGACGTGGTCGGTCTCCACGTTCAGCTCCCGCTCGAACGTGCCGGTGCCGGCCTGCCAGAGGTGCACGCCGCCGTCGTTGGTGGCGGTGGCGAGCTGGGCCCCGGCGGGGTTGAACGCGGCGGAGGTGAGGTTGTCGGCGACGCCGTGCAGCTCGCGCACCATCCGGCCGGTGCGCGGCTCCCACAGGCGGACGAGGCCGTCGTTGCCGCTGCTCGCCAGCAGGCCGCCGTCGGGGCTGAAGGCCACGCCGGTGGCGCGCCTGCCGTGGCCGCGCAGGACGGTGCGGCACTGGCCGGTCTCGGCGTCCCACAGGCGGGCGGTGCCGTCGTTGCTGCTGGTGGCGAGCTGGGCGCCGTCGGGACGGAACGCGAACGGCCACACCGCGCCCCGGTGCCCGGCCAGCTCCAGCCGCTGCCGTCCCGTGGCGGGGTCCCACAGCCGGACGGACCCGGCGCTGTCGGCGGTGGCCAGGCGGCTGCCGTCGGGGCTGAACGCGGCCTGGTAGATGGCGCCGCCGTGGCCCGGCAGGGTCAGCTTGTGGCGGGCGTCCTCCCAGAGCCGCACCGAGCCGTCGGTGTCGCCGGTCACCATGAGGCGGCCCTCGGGGTGGAACGCGATGGCGTAGACGCGTCCGGTGTGGCCGAGGAGCTCCTCACGGATCTCGCCCGTGCGGATGTCCCAGAGCCGTACGACCCCCGCTTCGTCCCCTGCGGCCAGGATGGAGCCGTCGGGGTGGAACACGGCCCGGAACACCGCGCCCCTGTGGCCGGTGAGGGTGCGGTGCAGGGCGCCCGTGCCCAGGTCCCACACGCGCAGGGTGCCGCCGGCGTCGCCGGTCACCATGAGGGACGCCCCAGGGTCGAAGACCGCCGTGTATACGGGGGCGGTGTGGCCGGGCAGCTCGTGCCGCAGGTTTCCCGTGGACGAGTCCCAGACCCGTATCGTGCCGTCCGCCGCACCGGCCGCGACGAGGGGATCGGGGCCCGGCCCCACGACGACGGGCCAGACGCCTTCGGGGTGGACGGTCAGGGTGTGCGCGCTGCGTCCCGTGGCGAGGTCCCACAGGCGCACCGTCCCGTCGGCCGCGCCCGTGGCGAGCATGTTGCCCGCCGAGTCGAAGGCGACCGCGTAGGCGCGGGCACGGTGGCCCTGGAGCGTGCGCAGCGGAGTGCCGGTGACGGCGTCGCACACCAGGACGCCCCCGTCCTCGCCCCCGACCGCCAGGACCGACCCGCCCGGACTGTAGGCCAGCGGCTGCGGGAGCCGGCTGGTCTGGAAGTGGAACCCGTACGGCACCCCGACCGCGGCGGGCGCCACCTGGATGTCGATGGGACGCCCCGGGGCGATGGCGGCCTCGCGCAGCTCGGGCGCGCGGGCGATGCGGTCGGGGAGCGTGGCGGCGATCAGCGCGGCCCGCGTCCACCGGCTGCCCTCCACGTCGGCGTCGCGCAGGTCGGCGCGGGCCAGCCGGGCCCGGGACAGGTCGGCGCCGCGCAGGTCGGCGCCGGTCAGGCGCGCCTCGTCCAGCCGCGCCCCGGCCAGCGAGGCGCCGCGCAGCACCGCCCGCGACAGGTTCGCCCCGACCAGCTGCGCGTCGGTCAGGTCGGCGCCGGTCAGGTCGACCTCCTGCAGGTCGCGGTACGACAGGTCCTCGCCCTGCAGCCGGGCGCCGCGCAGGTCGGTGCGGGCCGGCGTCCGCAACCGGGTGGTGATCTTGATGGCGTTGGCGCGGGCGGCGTCCCCGGCCTCCGGATCGGCCAGCACCCCGGCCACCCACTCCTGGCAGGCCCGGGTGTCGGCCAGGTCGCACACGAAGTCGACGGTGAGCGGGGACAGCGCGCGGTGCGCCAGCGCCTCCGGGGCCCGCCCCTCGGCGAACCGCTCCGCGATGTGCCGCGCCACCAGCCACTCCATGACCGAGCCGTGGATGAACCCGAACAGGCCCTCCTCGGTGCGGACCAGCAGGCTCCCCGCGCCCATCGCGTGCGTCACCTGGTGCGGCGACAGGCGCCCGTCGGTCAGGCCGCTCAGCGTGTCGGCGACGTCGGCGAGCTCGGCCAGGCGGAGGAACTGCTCGTTGCCCTCCCACAGCCGCAGCGCCAGGGTGCCGACCGCCGCCCACATGTCGTCGGCCGTCAGGCCCGACGGCCCGCCGCTCTGGCGGACCCGTTCGGCCTCGTAGGCCAGCCAGGACGACAGGATCTCCTGGTAGAGGTCGGCGGGGCTGACGGTCGCGCGCGCCTGGGCGACGGCCCGCAGCCGCTCCTCGGGCAGGTCGGCGATGAAACTCAGCATCCGCGGGTTGCTGGTCAGGCCGAGCAGCTCCCCGATGTCCTCCAGCGTGCGCAGCCGCGCGTCCGCGACCTCCTCGTCCCCGTACCGGCCCACGAGGTAGGAGCGCACCTGCGACGGCGTGAAGTCCTCCAGGCCCAGCACACGGCGGTGCGGCAGCACGCCGACCTTCTCGCCCATCGCGGTCAGCACCTGCGCCTGCGACTTGAAGTGCTGCGTGCGCCCGGCCACCACGATCTTCGCCTTGTCCTGCGCCGCCCGCAGCAGCGTGTCGAGGTGGTCGGCGGCCTGGTCGTAGGTCACCCGGGTGACCAGCTCGTCGAACCCGTCGAACAGCAGCACGATGCGGCCCTGCCGCAGCATGTAGTGGAACGCCTTGAGGTCGATCAGCTCCTCGCCGTGGTTGGCCAGGTGCGCGGCGACCAGGCCGTCCACCGAGTGCGCCTTGTCGAGCGCGCGCAGCTCGATGAGGATCGGGATGACGTGCGGCAGCTCGGCGGGGATGCGGCGGGCCAGCTCGCGCAGCGCGAAGGTCTTGCCGCGCCCGAAGTCGCCCAGCAGGAGCAGGAAGCGCCCGTGGTCGGCGGCGAGCAGGCGCAGCATCTCCCCGACGACGTCGGCGCGCACGTCCCGGTCCTGGGGCGCCTGGTCCTGGGGCGCCCGGTCGCCGTCCGCTTCCTCCTGCCGCTCGGACGGCGCGGGGACGCGGTCGAGCTCGCGGTAGCGCTGCGGCACGTACAGCGAGGGCGGGTAGAGGCCCCCGGCCGCCAGGCGGGACGTCTGCCCCGCGACGTACTCCGACAGGTCCAGCAGGCCCTGGAACTCGGTGAGGCTGCGCACCCGGATGCCGCGGCGCAGCGCGTCCTGGCGCAGCGAACGCGGCGGGGGCGTGCCCAGGTAGACCAGCTCCGAGCCGTAGTCGGCGCCGTCGGCGTGCACGTGCCGTACGAAGGCGTCCACGTCCGCGTCCGTCACCTGGCCGACGTGCGCGCCGATCCTGTACTGGCGGACGAAGCCGTCCTCCAGATGGGAGAGCAGGAGGTGGGGCGGGTCGGCGTCGATGCGGCGGATGGTCGCCTTCTCGAAACGGGTCTCGCACGCTTCGGCGATGCGGTCGAGCAGGCTCGCCGTCGGGTCGGGGGCAGGATCGGCGCCCTCGCCCTCGGACGCGCCCTCGCCCAGTTCGGGGGTCGGGCCCACGGGAAGTGCGGGCTGCGCGGCCTCCGCCGGGGGAGGGAACGTACCAACGGCCTTGGCCCATGTCCGTTCCAGGCGTTCGGGGCCGCGCCCTCCCGCGTCCTGCGCGGTCCACCGTTCCAGGCCGTCCCGCCTCAGGACGAGGACCTGGTGGCGCCCCGCCCCCAGCGAGGGCACGGACGGCACGTTCGAAGGCGTCAGCGGGATCGCGCCCAGCTCCGACTCGGTCCCCTGGAAGAACAGGTTCACGTGCCCGCCGAGCAGGGAATCGACCGTGTCGGCATCGCGCAGCGCCCCCGGCTCCCCGGGGACCAGGCCGTGCTCCACCGCGCCCAGGCGCAGCCAGCCCTCGTCCTCGAAATGCCGCAGCCGCTCGGTGAACCACGCCGCCTGTGCCTGGCCGGCCTGCCCGTACCGGTCCTCGGGACGGTGCGTCTGCGGCAGGGTCGAGTTGAGCCCGGCCACCACCACTTTCAGGTCCGGCACGGGGAACAGCGTCCACGGCTGCGCGCTGTCGAAGATGAGCGGGTCGAGCCCCTGGTAGAACTCCTTGAACAGCCCCGAGAAGTGGCGCCACTTGGGCCAGTACGGGGGCTGCGGGTCGATGTCGTCGGCCTCGCAGCTGGAGAAGTACGCCTGGCACGCGGCCCGGGTCACGTCATGGGTGCCCGGCACGATGACGACGCGCTGCGCCTCCAGGCCCAGCAGCGCGCGCAGGCTCGTCAGGAACGACAGCGCCTCGGTGAACTCCTTGCGGCTGCCCGAGTGCGTCAGGTTGCCCGTGACCACCAGCAGCTCCGGCCGGGGGACGCCCGCGTCCGCCAGCAGCGTCACCTCGCTCCAGATGCGGTTCTGCAACTCGGTCGCGGTGGTGGGCTCGCCCTCCTCGGCGAGCGTGCGGCCGAAGCGCGGGCCCGAGACGTGCAGCACGGTCAGGGTCTCGCGCGTGCTCTCCCCGTCCCCCTCCCCGGCGGGGAAGACCGGTGGAACGACGGGCGCACGGCGTGCGGGACGCTCACCCGTGGGCTCGGGCAAGCGCGACGAGGGCTCGGGCGACTGGGAAGGGGGTTCGGGCTGCTCCACGCGCCCGGCCAGGGGAGGACGCCCTCCGCCAGGGAATCCGGGGCCGTCGGAGGGACGGGCATGGCCCGCCAGGGCCTCCTCTATGCGCCGCATCAGCATCGTGCGCGCCCGGTCGGGGTCGTCGACCCCGACCAGGTCCACGTAGGTGATGGTGGACAGGAGCCCGTCGATGGGGCAGTCCTCGATCCTGACCGTCACCAGCTTGTTCGCGGGATCGTCCGGGTCGGCCCGCAACGCCGTCATCCACTCCCACCGGCCGTACCGTGAACGCAGGTAGTTGCGCGACAGCACCGCCACCACGACCTTGGCCTCCGACAGGCCGCGGTCCATGAAGTCGATGAAGTTCGTCCCCGCCACGAAGTCCCAGGCCTGCATCATCGTCCGGTGCCCCGCCGCCTCCAGCTGCCAGGCGATCCACGACGCCCAGCGCTCGTCGGCCGGCGAGTAGCTGATGAAGAAGTCGGTCGGACGCTCCTGCCTGAGGGGGACACCGGGGGGAGTCATGCGGCCAGTATCGCGCGCCCGCCGCCGTCCGCCCCAGGCGGCGCGCGGCCTATGGGATCATGGCGCCCGTGGTAGCGATCGGCCAGACCCTCCGCCGGCTGTGTCTCTCCGCGGGCGTGCTGGACTGGGTCCGCGTCGGGCTCCTGCTCATCGGCCTGCTCTTCGTCGCCACGGGCCTGCTGCCCGCCCACGAGGCCGAGGCCAGCGTCCGGCGGATCGGGCCGATGCTGGTCTTCCTGTTCGCCGTCATCGTCCTCGCGGAACTCACCAAAGAGGCAGGCGTCTTCGACGTCATCGCCGAACGGGTCGCTCGCGCGGGCCGCGGCGGCTACGGCGCCCTGTTCCTGCTGTGCGTGGCGTTCGCGTCCCTGACGACGGTCTTCCTCAACCTCGACACGACCGCGGTGCTGCTCACCCCCGTCATGCTGGCCCTGGCGGCGCGCACGGGCATCGCCGCCCTGCCGCTGGCCATGACGACCGTGTGGCTGGCCAACACCGCGAGCCTCCTGCTCCCGGTGTCCAACCTGACCAACCTCCTGGCCTCCGACAGGGTGGCCCTGGAGACGCCCGCGTTCGCCGAACGGATGTGGGCGCCGCAACTGGCCGCCCTTGCCGTCACCATGGTCCTGCTCTGGGTCTTCTACTGGCGGCGGGGCGCGCGCGGGGCCGACCGGTACGAGCCGCCGGCGCCCACGCCCATCGGTGACCCGGTGCTGTTCAGCGCCACCGGCCTGGCGTGCCTGGTGTTCATCGGCGCCGTCCTGGCGGGCGCCGAGACGGGCTGGGAGATCGCCGTCGCCGCCGGTGCGGCGGCGCTCATCGCCGTGGTCGCCTTCGCCGTGCGCGACCGCTCACACCTGAGACCCGCGCTGATCCCCTGGCAGCTGCTGGTGTTCGTCACCGGACTGTTCCTGGTGGTGCCCACCCTGAGCCGGTACGGGCTCGACACGGTGATGCGCGGCCTCATCGGCGAGGACGACGGCGTGGGCGGTGCCTTCCGCGCCGCGTTCGCCGGGGGCGGGCTGTCCAACGCCCTCAACAACCTCCCCGCCTACGTCGCGGGGGAGGCCGTGGTCCCGTCCGGCAACCACGACCAGCTGCTGGCGCTCCTCATCGGTACCAACGTGGGCCCGGTCATCACCCCGTGGGGGTCGCTGGCCACGCTGCTGTGGTTCGAGTGGTGCCGCCGCAGGGGAGTGGCCGTTCCCATGCGCACCTTCGTCCTGACCGGGGCGGTCCTGGCCGTGCTCGGATGCGCGGCGGCGACCGGGGCGCTCTTCCTCACGGCCTGAGGCCCCGGGGCTACCAGGCGAGGCGCAACTCGCCCGACGGACTCGCCTCGCGGGCCAGGCGGGTGGCCTTCGCGGTCGTCTCCAGAAGACGCTCCAGGAAAGCGGGCCGCGCCGCCACGAAACTGAGCTCGTCCGGGGAACGGTCGATACCGGGCTCGTAGGGGGAGCCGTCGAGCGCCCGTAGCTCGGCCCCGGCCTCGGTCGCCAGGATCGCCCCCGCGGGCAGGTCCACCACCTCCGGCCGGTAGCCCACGATCCCGTCGATGTCGCCGCGCGCCAGCATCACCCAGGCCACCAGCGGCGCCCACAACTGCAGCACCCGGCCGCTGCTGGCCTCCAGCACCGACCTGAGGGGGAAGGCCACCGGGTCGGAGCGGCCCACCTTGTGGCCCTGCGTCCACGCCACGACCGGGTTCTCCTTACGGCCCGGACGCAACGATCCGTTCAGCAGCAACGGCGCCCCGGACGGGCCCAGCGCCCCTTCCCCCTGGATCGCCGACCACGTCCGCCCGCTGACCGGGTCGTGCACGACCCCCAGCACCGGGACCGTGCCCGCGCACAACGCCAGGCCGACGGCGTACACGGGCATGCCGATCGCGACGTTGTTGGTGCCGTCCAGGGGATCGACCAGCCAGACCATGCCGGCGCCGTCCCCGCCGCCTTCACCGTCGGTGACGCCCGACTCCTCGGCGATGACCCGATGCCCCGGGTACGCCTCGCGCAGGCGCCCCAGGATGAGGGACTCCGCGGCGACGTCCAGCTCGGTCACCACGTCCCCGCCCGGGTCCTTCAGCCGCACGTCCAGAGGCGCGCCCATCCGCTCACGCAGCAGCGCCCCCGCCGCCTCGGCGGCCTCCACCGCCACCCGGCGGGCCGCGCCCAGATCGACCGGCACGCCCTGTGCGGACGGAACGCGCGATCCCATCGTCACCCCCGCGCCGTACGGCCGGACCGGCCGCGCCCACCCGGCTCCGCACCCCGCTCCGAGCCGGGCTCAAGGCCCGGTTCAAGGGAGGGCTCGGGCTCGGGCAGCGCGGGATGGGCGGCCTCGATGCGCCGCGCCGAACGCAGCGCCGCCCGGGCCGTCTCGTCGGGATCGCAGCGCAGCCTGCGCATCTGGTGGGAGGACGTGCCCAGCGGACCGAGCGAGAGATCGCCGCCGTCAGGGTCCTGCCGGCCCAGCGCAACCGTCGCCGCGTCCGGCCCGCCCTCGATGAACGTGCTGTGGAACACCCCGGCGGGCAGCGTGTAGACCGCGCCCGTGCCGTGCGTGCCGGTGTCGCCGGCGGCGTAACGAACCGTGCGGCCCGTGGCCTTCAGCTCGTCCACCTCGCCCCTGCTGACGACCTCGAAAACCCTGTGGGTGGCGCCGTCCGCCCCCGCGGGAGGAACGTCGGCCACACGCGCGCGGGTGTTCCGCACCTCGCCGTACAACACGAAGCTCACCAGCTCCCAGCTATGGCAGTGCACTCCGGAGGTCGTCGCCGCCACCGACTCTACCTCCGGAGTCCAGATATGCAGGCAGACGCCCAGGTCGCCCGTCCTCTCCACGGGCAGGCACAGGAAGCCCAGAGGATGCCGTACCGCCTCCACCGCGACCCTTCCCGCGGCGATGTCGTCCAGGACATGCCGCGCCCACCGTGGAACCGTCGCCGCCGCCGTGCCCGCGGCGATCTCCCGGCGAATCTCGGTGTAGCGCATGGCCTCTGCTACTCGTAGGGGTCCTTGGGACGGAGGGCCTTCCGGATGATCTCGACGACGTCCCGGTCGGTGTACGCGGCGGCCAGCTCGATCCCGATCACGTCGAACAGCTTGCGCACCTCCTCGACCGTGGGCTCGTCGTCCAGCGGCGCCAGCCGGGCCTGCTCCACCGGCACCCGCCGCGCCTGGTCCAGGCTGGTCTGCAGCTCCGCGCTGACCCACCCGTAGTAGAACTTGCCGCTGTCGACCACCAGCGCCTCGCCGCGCGGGTCGTCCCGCGTCACCACCACCCGGGACGCCGACAGGTCGTAGCGCAGCGTCGTCATCGTCCTGGACAGGCCGATGTCGATGTCGAGCATCCCGAACCGCTGCTTGTGCCAGCACGCCGACAGGATCGTCGCGTACGCCTCCTTGCGGGTGCGCTCCAGCGTCCACGGCTCGCCCGTTGCGTCGGGACCCTCGGCCACCGACCGCCGGTGCCGGGCGTAGTCCTCGCACACGGCCACGCTGGTCGGATCGATGATCTCCAGGCGGAACAGCAGGGTGCGCCGCTCCCGCCGCGCGGCCGCCACGCACTCGGGAAGCGTCTTGGCCCTGATGTAGGTTCCGGTGCCCCCCTTGAAGAACCACCGGTCGGTGTTGCGCCGGGCCTCCTCCAGCACCTGCGCCACCTGCGCGCCGCTGATGACCCTCACGACCGAGGTCTCCTCCAGCGCGCGCTTGGTGTCGGTCACCACGCCCTCGAAGGAATCGATCCGGCCGACCTTCTCGGTCAGCCCGTCGAGCGTGGCCGACGACGACCGCAGCGAGTCCCTGATCTCGTTCTCCACCGGGGCCCGCCGCGCCCGGTCGCGCAGCACCGACGTGGCCAGCAGGCCGACCACGGCCAGCACCGCGCTGTTGGTGATCTCGTCCTCGTTGGGCAGCTTCACCCCCAGGCCCAGCGCGGCCACGACGAGCGCCAGGACCAAGGCGATGACGGCGTCGGCGTTCTTGCCTGCCCAGGCGGCGAAGCGGGTCATCGTGAGCGTCATCCCCGTCGTTGTCGGTGTCGGCATCGTAACCACCGCGCCCGCGGCGGGGCCACCACGGGGACCGGCCCGCAGCGCCCTGCGCGCAAGGGTTTCCGCCGGGTCCCGACGGCCCGTGATAGAGAGCCCCACCTGCGCTATAAGCTCAGTCCATGACCGTCCGGGGCTGGTGGTCGGCACTGTGGCCGACACGTCGCTCGCGTGCCCTGGACGTCTCCCTCGCCGTCGGCCTGGCCGCGTTCGACGCCTTCTGGCTCTACTTCGCCCCCCAGCACTTCTGGCTGCCGCGCTGGGAGGTCTCGGCCGCCAGCGCCGTCTTGGGCCTGGCCCTGGTCGTACGGCGCCGCCACCCCGTGGGCCTGTCGGTGTTCGGCATCCTCTTCGCCACCCCCACCGGGGGCGGGGGCTTCTCCGGACTGGTCTCGCTGTACTCCCTGGGCGCCTACGCCGCGTCCCGGCGCACGGTCATCGCCGTCGCCCTGGCCGGGTACGTGATGTTCCTGCTCTTCCCGGGGCCCACCGCCGCAGACGAACCGCTCCTCGCCCAGGCCACGTTCGGGTTCGCCTTCACCGCGCCCCCCGTCCTTCTGGGCCTGTACATGGGCACCCGCAAGCAACTGTTCGCCTCCCTCCAGGAACGCGCCGAACGGCTGGAGCGCGAGCAGCACCTCCTGGCCGAACGGGCCCGCGGCGAGGAACGCACCCGCATCGCCCGCGAGATGCACGACGTGGTGGCCAACCGGGTCAGCGTCATGGTCGTCCACGCCGGGGCCCTCAAGGCCATCGCCGTCCGCGACCCGGCCCGCGCGGCCGAGACCGCCACCGTCATCGGGGACATGGGCCGGCAGGCGCTGGAGGAGCTCCGCCAGGTGATCGGCGTGCTGCGGCAGGGCGAGGAGGCGCTGCCGCAGGACTCGCCCACCCTGACGGAGATCCGCGAGCTGATCGGGCAGTCCAGCGCCGCCGGGCTCAGCGTGGACCTGTCGGTCCAGGGCGAGGAGCGGCCCATGCCCGCCGCCGTCGGCCGCACCCTGTACCGGCTGGTCCAGGAGGCGCTGACCAACGTCCACAAGCACGCCGGCGACGCCGACACCTCGATCGAGCTGTCCCTGATCCCGGAGGCCGTCGAGGTGGAGATCCGCAACGAGCCGCCCCGTGCCGGGCCACGGCACGGGCTGCCCAGCGGCGGGAACGGCCTGCTCGGCCTGCGCGAGCGGGTCACCGGGCTGGGCGGCAGCTTCGAGGCGGGCCCCCGCGACCACGGCGGCTTCGCCGTCCGCGCCAGGCTCCCGCTGCCTGCCACCTGACCTGCGGAAATAATAGAGCGGCCGCGATTGTCGTACCCCCTGCATACAGTGGTGGGAGCGGGTCATAGCGGCCCGCCGGTCCGAGCAGGGAAGAGGCGAGGGATGCGGCCGATCACGGATCTGCGGCGCCGGGTGGCGCCGTTCGAGGTGGTCACGGAGATGACGCCGTCCGGCGACCAGCCGCAGGCCATCGCCCAGCTGGGCGAGCGGATCGGGCGCGGCGACAAGGACGCCGTCCTGCTCGGCGCCACCGGCACCGGCAAGACCGCCACGATCGCCTGGCTGGTGGAGCAGCTCCAGCGGCCCGTGCTGGTCATGCAGCCCAACAAGACCCTGGCCGCCCAGTTCGCCAACGAGCTGCGCGAGATGATGCCCGCCAACGCCGTCGAGTACTTCGTCTCCTACTACGACTACTACCAGCCCGAGGCCTACATCCCGCAGACCGACACCTACATCGAGAAGGACTCCTCGATCAACGACGAGGTCGACCGGCTGCGGCACTCGGCGACCAACTCGCTGCTCACCCGCCGCGACACCGTCGTGGTCGCGTCCGTCTCCTGCATCTACGGCCTGGGCACCCCGCAGGAGTACGTCGACCGGATGGTGCGGCTGCGGGTCGGCGACGAGATCGAGCGCGACGACCTGCTCCGGCAGCTGGTCGGCATGCAGTACGCCCGCAACGACCTGGCCTTCACCCGGGGCACCTTCCGGGTCCGCGGCGACACCGTCGAGATCATCCCGCAGTACGAGGAGCTCGCCGTCCGGATCGAGATGTTCGGCGACGAGATCGAGAAGCTGGCCACCCTGCACCCCCTCACCGGCGAGGTCCTCAGCGAGGACGAGGAGCTCTACGTCTTCCCCGCCTCCCACTACGTCGCCGGCCCCGAGCGGATGGAGCGGGCGATCGGCGGCATCGAGGCCGAGCTGGAGGAGACCCTCGCCACGATGGAGGCGCAGGGCAAGCTGCTGGAGGCCCAGCGGCTGCGCATGCGCACCACCTACGACATCGAGATGATGCGCCAGGTCGGCACCTGCTCGGGCATCGAGAACTACTCCCGCCACATCGACGGCCGCGAGGCGGGTTCGGCCCCCAACACCCTGCTGGACTTCTTCCCCGAGGACTTCCTGCTGGTCATCGACGAGTCCCACCAGACCGTCCCGCAGATCGGCGCGATGTACGAGGGCGACGCGTCCCGCAAGCGGATGCTGGTCGAGCACGGCTTCCGGCTGCCGTCGGCGATCGACAACCGCCCGCTGAAGTGGGAGGAGTTCCTGGAGCGGATCGGCCAGACGATCTACCTGTCGGCCACCCCCGGCTCCTACGAGATGAACCGCGTCGGCGGCGACGTCGTCGAGCAGGTCATCCGCCCCACCGGCCTGGTCGACCCCGAGATCGTGGTGAAGACCACCAAGGGCCAGATCGACGACCTCATCCACGAGATCCGGCTGCGCACCGAGAAGGACGAGCGGGTCCTGGTCACCACCCTCACCAAGAAGATGGCCGAGGACCTCACCGACTACCTGCTGGAGCTGGGCATCCAGGTCCGCTACCTGCACAGCGAGGTCGACACCCTGCGCCGCATCGAGCTGCTGCGCGAGCTGCGCGCGGGCGAGTTCGACGTGCTGGTCGGCATCAACCTGCTGCGCGAGGGCCTCGACCTGCCCGAGGTGTCCCTGGTCGCCATCCTCGACGCCGACAAGGAGGGCTTCCTGCGCTCGGAGACCTCCCTGATCCAGACCATCGGCCGTGCCGCCCGGAACGTCTCCGGCCAGGTCCACATGTACGCCGACACGGTGACGCCGTCCATGGAACGGGCGATCGAGGAGACCAACCGCCGCCGCGCCAAGCAGATCGCCTACAACGAGGAGCACGGCATCGAGCCGACCGCCCTCCGCAAGCGCATCGCCGACATCCTCGACTCCCTGGCCCGCGAGGACGCCGACACCGAGACCCTCATCGGCGGCGCCGGCCGCCAGCAGAGCCGCGGCAAGGCCCCCGTCCCGGGCCTGGCCTCCCGCACCAGGGAGGCGGGCCGCCACGCCGCCGACCTGGTCGGCGAGCGCCCCCGCGAGGAGCTGGAGGCCCTGATCGACCAGATGACCGACCAGATGCACCAGGCCGCCACCGACCTGCAGTTCGAGCTCGCCGCCCGCCTCCGCGACGAGATCAAGGAACTCAAACGCGAACTGAGGGAAATGAAGGAGGCCGGCGTCAAATAACCGCCGGGGCACGGCACCGAGCGGTGCCGCGCGGAGCCGCACCCCAGGGAATGCCGACTCCCACCCCCCCCGGCAGCCCTGCGCCGGCCTGGCCCTGGGCCCACTGTGGCCGCCGGTACTACTGCGCAACGGCGCGGCCCCGCAGCCCGCGCGTGGACGCAGCGCCGCCACCACCCCACCAGAGCCCGAGAAGGCCGCGCCACCATCAGATGACGTCGCCGCGGTCGGCCACTCGTGGGCTGGCGCCGCGCCCCGTGTCGGCCCCCTCGTCGGGCCCGAGCCCGACGAGAAGCCACGCTGCCATCAGGTGCCGTCGCGGCGGTCGGCCACCCCCGGCCGGCGCCGCGCCGCGTGCCGGCGCCCTCCTCGAGCCCGAGCCCGACCGGCTGGCGAACCGGCGGCGGGGCGTCGTCCCGGGATGCTGCTGCTTCGACCGAGCCACGGCGCCGCTGGGCCGCCCAGCCCCAGAAACCGCCGCCCGGCGCGCTGGGCGCCCAGGAACGAGGAGACGCCCACCGCCGCTGGAGGGACACCACGGCCCGCGTCGGCGCTGCGTCGCCCGGCGATCCCGTGTCGGCCGGGCACTCCCGCCCATGCGGGTCAGGCGAGAGGACGGCGCCCGACGGCGGACGGCGGCGACGCCCCGTCCAGCGCTGCACCCCACGCCCGCCTAGTCCGTGCGCCTGCGCCGTGCAGCCGCGCCAGGCCGACGGGAGCAGCGTGCGGCGAAGGGCAAAGGCGCCGCCGCTCGGCTCCGGGCCGCTGGGCAGCGGCGCCGCTCCGCGCTTGCGCAGGCCGCCGCGCACTGACGCCGCGAGGCGGTCGAGCTGGGCCAGCCGGTCGGTTGCACGCGGCGCCGTGCCCGTGGCAGGCGCGGCGATGAGCGCCCGCCGCGGGGCCCAGGTCGGCGAGCGGGGCGGCGCGCTGCCCGCGGCCGCTCCGCACGCCAGCGCCGCCGGGTCTGCGCCGCCTGGGTCTGCGCTCCTCGCCACCCGTGCCGCTGGCCGCCATGCGAGCGCCGGTGCGCCGGGCGCCCGTCGCCGCGTCTCGGCGGCCCCGGCGCCCGTGCCTGCGCCGCAGCGCAAGGCGGGCGCCGCCGCCGGCTGCCGGCGCCTGCCGGCCGCCCCCGCATGCGGCCCGCGCGGCTTGGGTCGGAGTGCGGGCGGCGCCGAGGGCGCCGGCGTGCGGCGGCCCCAGGGGATCAAGGCCGGTTCGCCGGACGACGCTCATCCAGCGACGCTGCGCACAGGGTGCGGAGGCCGTTCAGTTGGCGGCGGCGCCCTGCTCGCCAGCAGCGATCGCGGCGGTGCGGGCGGGCACGCGCACCGCCTCCAGGCCCAGTGCGGGCGGCGGCACGCCTGCCGGGGGCGCCGCGCCGATCGCGGCCGCGGCCCGCGCTGCCGCCGACTCGTCGGCGAACGCGTGTCCTCCTGGAGTCGCCGTGGTGCTCCACGCCGCGGATCGCGGGTGACGGCGCCGTGGTGATGCCGGAGCCGGGCCGACGGCCACGTGCCCCGCGTCTGGGTGCGCCGACCCGGCGCCCATGGCCGTAGAGCCTCTCCGGCCCTCGCCGCCTTGGCCGACGACCTCGGGCTGACGGTGACCGTGCGGGCCCCGGCGGAGGGGGGCGTCGGCGCACCCGGCTTGACCGGCCGCGGTGGTCGAGCGGTCTCCCGTCGTCCGGACGCGTGCCTGGATGCGGCGCGTGCCTCGTGACGAGCCGCTCGAATGCCGGGTGGAACCGGCCGCCTCAGCTGCTCAGGGGGTTGCAGGGCAGGTGGGGTGATGGTCGAGGGCGGGAAGGTGCCCCTTCGACTCGGCGCGAGCCAGGCCGCCGCTGGTACTGCGATGTCGTGGTTGAGGACGGTTCTGCCCTCGCTGAGGCTGGTGAGCGTCCTGTCGCCCCGAGAGCACGCGAGCGCGAGGATCGCCGTCTGGTACCGGGCAGGGCATCGCGTCCGGGCCGTCGCTTGCGGCCGGTTCGTGGGAAAATCAGGAATGCCGTACGACGCATCGAAGATCGAGGTTCTTGAGGGGTTCGAGGCGGTCCGCCGTCGTCCGCAGATGTACTTCGGGGGGACGGCACGCGGGAATCCGGCTCTGCCCGGCGTGGCGCTTGCCCTTGTCGTGCAGGACGCCCTGGTCGAGGAGGCGCCGTACGGGCCGCTGACCGTACGAGTCGTCGTCGACGGCCCGCACACGTTCTCGGTCGAGGACGACGGGCCCGGGCTTCCGGTCGAACCGATGTGTCCCGGGCGGCGGCCGGCGATCACGGAGTTGATGACGTCCCTGATGTGCGGCCAGATCCCCATGCGCAGGTGGGGCATGGGGATGGTGACCGCGCTGTGCACGGAGGTCGTCGCGGACGTGTGGCGGGACGGGCGGCACTACCGGCAGCGCGCCGGTTGGCAGGACCTCGAAACCCCGCTCGAGGTGGTGGGAGAGAGCAGCCGGCACGGGACGCGCGTGGCCTACCGCCTGGACGACGCCTACCTGGCGCCGGCGGAGCTTCCGTTTGACCTGATACCGCTGCTGGAGCCGTTGTTCTCATTGCCGCACCATTACGACGAGGTACCGCGTCCGTCGCCGGGGACCATGATCGAGCTGATCGACCACCGGCACGCGAAGCGGACGGCGTCGCTCCGCTCTCCGTGATCGCTCGACGCGCCACGGCCAGTAACCCGCCTGGTGATCTTCGCCCCGGCCACCGTCCACGAACACGGCCGCGACCATCTCGGCGCGGGCCTGCCCGTCCGCCATATGGTCCTGCCCTGCGCCAGGAAACGGCCGTCCTCACCCAGGATCGTGAGCTGCTCGTCGTTCCCAGCCGCCAGTCCGGCAGCTCGGAGCTCTTGCCGCCGTCCGCAGGGGAATGAACCACCGCGAGCATCGAACCGTCCGGGCTCAGCCGCTGGACGCTCATCTGGCGGCCCTTGAGCCTGGGCAGCGCGGCCGGCCCGGGCCTGGTCGACGTGCACCTTGCCGTGTCGTTCGGCGCGCCAGGGGCGGTGACCTTGTCATCGGTGCCGGCGAGCAGGAGGTCGCCGGGCTGGAATCAGTGTGTCCGACGCCGCGCCAGACGATGACCTGCGGTCGTCCCCGCCGGATCTGATGTTCATCGGCTGCGGGGGCGCCGGCGGCCGAAGCCGCCCTCGGAGTCGGTGACCTGGCCGGTGATCCGGCGCGCCTCGTCGGTCACCGGCCAGGTGATCAGGCGCGCCGGGTCGTCCGGCTGGCCGTAGCGGCCGAAGGGGGAACATCGGCGCGACCATTTCCCACATCTCCTCGGTCAGGTTCACCGGCCCCGGGTTGACCGTGTTGAGCTGGTCGGACAGCTGGTCGGCCAGGGGCACGGTGATGCCTTCGAGCGCGGCTTTGGCGGCGCCGTAGGCGACCTCGCCGGGGAGCGGCCGGAATAGGGCGGAAAGGGGCCGCTGCGAGAGCGTTCGCGAGGTCAGTGGCGACGGCGGTTCACGGGGTAGTGGCAGCGGGCCTGGTCAGTGGGGTCGGCGTCAGCGGTGACCTTGGCTGAGGTCTGAGAGGCGGACGTAGGTGCCCAGGCCGGCCAGATGGGCGTAACAGATTCTGTGTCACGGGCAAGCGTGGGAACGGTTCAGGCGGGTGGCGAGTAGTCGAGACCGAGTATGGCGGCCAGGTCGCGGAGGGTCTCCTCGTAGATGGGGGCAGGGTCGGAGTACACGAAGTCGAGCTGGTTGAGGACCTCCATGCACAGCAGCCCGTACAGCCTGATCCAGCAGGACAGGGCCACGTGGAGTGCTTCGATGGGCAGGTCGCGGCCCAGGGAGGTGGCGTAGAGGCGCAGTTGCTCGCGGACGGAAGGGGCCAGGTCTTCGGGCGTGGGGACGGGGAAGCGCTGACGGGTCCACAGCTCCTCGATCTGCTGGAGGAAGACCAGTTCGAAGTCGCGGGCGGCCTGGTTGCGGGGGGTGTCGGGGCGGAGGCGGGCGGAGGCGGCGGCCGGGATGGGGCTGGCGAAGATCCATCCGAACTCGGCGGGGTGGGCGGTGGCCCAGTGGCGCATGGCGCGGCAGGTGGCCAGCAGCCGCTCGGCGGCGGTGCCGTTGGCGGGGTCGTCGCGGGCGGTCTCCATCGCCGTGGTGAGCTCGCGCAGGAAGTCGGCGGTCACGCCCGCGACCAGGTCGTCGTGCGAGGCGAAGTAGTGGTAGAGCGCGGGTCCGCTCATGCCCATCCGGCGGGCGACCGCGTTGATCGTCACCGCCGCGGGCCCCTGGGTGGTCAGCAGCTCGCGGGCGGCCTCGCGGATCTCGGCGAGCGTCGCCTGGCGGAGCTTCTCACGCCTGCGGGCGGTGGGGGCGGCCATGGCGGTCCTTTCTCGGGAACGTTGACAGCCTAGCGGCTCTATGCTTCCTTAGAGGTTCTAAAACTTCTAGAGCCTCTAAGGAGCTGTTCGTGACATGGATTCTGCTCGTCGTCCTGGTGATCGCGGTGTGGTGGGGCATGTCCCGCCGAGCCCGCCGGCGCGACGCACGGAGGGCCTGAGAATGAGAAACCGCATCCGCAAGCCGCTGCGCGGCGCGTTCGCCAAGTACCGCCTGGAGACCACGGTCACCGACACCGGGATGGTCACGCCGACGATGCGGCGGATCCGCCTGGTCGCCGACGAGCCGATCGGCTTCCCCTACGTTCCCGGGCAGCACGTGCGGGTCGAGATCAACGACCCCCTGTCGGTGCCGGGGCTGCTGCGTCCGGGCGAGACGCTGCGCACTTACACCATCTGGGACTTCGATCCGGGCGAGCGCGCGGTCGAACTGCGCGCGCACCTGTACGACGGGGACGGCATCGGGCTGAGGTGGGCGCGCGCGGCCGCCGTGGGGGACCGGGTGCCGGTCTGGTGGCCGCAGGGCGACTTTCACACCCGTCCGGCGCCGTTCCACCTGTTCGCCGGCGAGGAGACCGCGAGCGCGGCGTTCGGTCCGATGCTGCGGGCGCTGGAGCCGGCGGCCCGCGTGTACGGGGTGCTGGAGAGCGAGTCGCCCGAGCACGACCTGCCGATGCCCGGCCCGCACCGGCTGCGCCGCGTGCACCGCCATGGCGCGCCGGCGGTCGCGTCGGCGACGCTGCTGGCGGCGGTGGCCGATCTGGACGTGCCGACCGGCGACGGCGCGGCCTACCTGGCCGGGGAGGCGCGCACCTGCCAGCAGATCCGCGACCACCTGGTCCGCGAGCGCGGCTGGGACCGCCGCTCGATCAAGGTCAAGCCGTTCTGGGCCGTCGGCAAGCGCGGCCTGCACTGACCCGCGAAGAGCGCCGCGCGACGGCCGGCACGGCGTTCCCCGGCGAACGACACTTCCCGACCGAAAGGAAACAGATGCAAGCGCTCATCATCGGAGGCGGAATCGGCGGACTCGCCGCCGCGATCGCCCTGCACCGGTCTGGCTGGCGGGTACAGGTGCTGGAGCAGGCGGCCGAGTTCACCGAGATCGGTGCCGGCCTGTCGATCCAGCCCAACGCGCTGCGCGCACTGGACGCGCTCGAACTGGGCGACCAGGTCCGCGCCCAGGCCGTGACCGACGCCCCCGTCGGCACCCGGCGCGCCGACGGCACCTGGCTGATCCGCAACGACGTCGCCCGGCTCACCCGCCGCTACGGCACGTGGGCGACGCTGCACCGCGCCGACCTGCTCGCCCTGCTGCACCGGGCACTGCCGCCCCAGACGCTGCGACCCGGCGTCCAGGTCCGTCAGGTTCGCCCGGACGGCACCGTGGTGCACAGCGGCGGAACCAGCACCCCCGATGTGGTGGTGGGCGCCGACGGCCTGCACAGCATCACCCGGCGCTCGCTGTGGCCGGACGCTCCCGCACCCCGCTACGCCGGCTACACCACCTTCCGGATGATCACCGCCGCCTATCCCGTCGAGGGCAGCGTGGAGAGCTGGGGGCAGGGCGACCGGTTCGGCTACGCCCCGCTGGCAGACGGACGGATCTACTGCTACGCCATGGTCACCGCCCCGCCGAACAGCACCGGCGGCCTCGCCGACCTGCGGCGCCGGTTTGCCGGCCGGCACAACCCCATCCCCGCCCTGCTGGAGTCGGTGGAGCCCGACGCGGTGCTCCAGCACGACACCTACGAACTGCCCGATCTGAGCACCTACGCGACCGGCCGGGTCGCGCTGCTGGGCGACGCCGCCCACGCCATGACGCCCAACCTCGGCCAGGGCGCAGGCCAGGCGCTCGAAGACGCCGTGGTGCTCGCCCGATCGCTGGAGGCGGCCCGTACCGGCGACACCACGGTCGTCCAAGCCCTGCGCGCCTACGACCGCGCCCGCCGCCCCCGCACCCAGATGATCGCCCGCCGCTCCCGGCAACTCGGTGCGATGGCCGACCCGGCCCGTCTCCCGCTGGCCGCCCGCGACGCGGCCCTGCGGATGGCGCCCGCCTCGGTCTTCGTCCGTTCCATGCACCCGGTCCTGGGCTGGACCGGATGACATCCGCCGACCTTCAACGGCCTCATGGTCACCCCACACCCGCCCGCCCGCACTCCCAACACCTAACGGAGACACCAGGACGATCCTGGTCACCGGCGCGACCGGCGAAGTCGGCCGCAACCTCGTCACCGCACTGCTCGCGGCAGGCCGCTCGATCTGATGTTCATCGGCCGCGGGGGCGCCAGCGGCCGAAGCCGCCCTCGGAGTCGATGACCTGGCCGGTGATCCAGCGCGCCTCGTCGGTCACCAGCCAGGTGATCAGGCGCGCCGGGTCGTCCGGCTCGCCGTAGCGGCCGAACGGGAACATCGGCGCGACCGTTTCCCACATCTCCTCGGTCAGGTACCCGGTGTCCACCGGTCCCGGGTTGACCGTGTTGAGCCTGATCCCCTGGTCGGAAAGCTGGTCGGCCAGGGTCACGGTGATGCCTTCGAGCGCGGCTTTGGCGGCGCCGTAGGCGACCTCGCCGGGGAGCGGGCCGAGGCGCTGGCCGGAGGTCATGAACACCACGGAGCCGCCCGGGCGCCCGTCGTGCCGGTCGGCGAAGGCTTGGGCGAGCAGGATGCACGATCGGGCGTCCACGGCCCAGTGCCGGTCCAGTTCGGTTTCGGTCAGTGCGCCGAGCGGGCCGTCCTGGCCGGTGAGCGCGTGGTTGCAGACCAGCACGTCCAGGTGCCCGAACTCCGCCACGGCGGCGTCGATCACCCGCTCTGGCGCGCCCGGTTCGGCGAGGTCGGCGTGCAGGTCCGCCAGCCGGGCGCCGTCGACGAGGTGAGAGCGCACGTCCGCCAGCACCGCGCCGAGATCATCGGCCCCCCATTCCTGGTCGCGGTCGTGCGGCTGGAAGTGGTGCAGGAAGAGGTCCGCCCCGTACGCCGCCAGCCGGCGGGCGATGGCGTACCCGATGCCGCCGCGGCGGCTCGCCCCCGTGACCAGCGCGGTCCGGCCGGTCAGTGGACGAGGGCTCCTGGCCAGGTCGTCGATGCCCATCCGGCCACCCTCACACGCCCCGCCCGCGATGATCAAACTCCCGAGGTCCGTGACGAACCCACATCATCGGTGCTCTGAGAGACGGGCCCGCCTGGCCGTAATCGGCCGGGCGGCCCCGGCTCGACCTTCAGCCGTCCAGCGACACGACACCGTCGCTGAATCTCCTGGACATCACCCCCCCCACGACCGTCGCTCAGACCAACGCACCGGCATTGCTGCTCTCACGGCCACAGCCGCATCTCCGGCGATCACCGTCCCCGATGTCACCGGGGTGCGGTTGCATGGGGGCCGTCCACTGAAGATCGAAAAGGGAGGGACCGATGACGGAGCCCCCGCCCGGGACCCGGCCGCGTCTGTGGGAACGCCCCGCCCTCACCTGGCGGCTGGTCACCCTCGTCGTTTCGGTGTTCCCGCAGGTGCTTTTCAACCCGGTGCCACGCCTGCTCCCTCGGCCCGCACGACAGGACGACGCCGTCCTCGGGACGGGCATCGCGCACACCGACACCGCGGTGATCGTCGCGGGCTACGGACCGACCCCGCTGCCGGCGGCATGGTTCGAGTACCTGACCAGTTCGGGCCTGGTCCCACTGGCCCTGGCGGTGGCTTTGATGCTCCCCGGCGTGCCCGGCCGCCGCGCCGCTTTCGCGGCCATGTGGGCGCTGACCGCGGGAGGACTGCTCGCCGCGTATGTCGCGACGTCGCAGGGGACCGGCTACGTGTCGGTGTTCTGCCCGTTCTACCTGCTGGCCGCCGTCGTCCTCGCCGCCGCCGGAATGCGAGCCGCCCTCAACCTGCCTAGGCCGACCACCGAGTGACCTCTGGCCCAGGCCCCGTGGTCACCAGGTCACCTCGGGGATATCCGCGTCCGCTGGGAAGGGCTGTTGCAAGCTGAGACGGCCACGATGGATTCCGGTGGGATCCAACACACACGGGTGGACGATCATGGCGCGGTCGGCGGCCCCAGATCGCTCTACCAGGAACTGGCCGCGCGGCGCGGGCGTCGGTATCTGCGGACCATTCATGCTCGATGAGGAGCCGCCGTGCAGCCGGACCATCCGGACGAACTGTGGAACGAGGCCGCGGGGCATGCGCTGCTGGGCGCCGCTCTCCCGAGTGAGCCGATCATCACGTTCGAGGAGGACGGGGGCGGCCTGCGCCGCGTGGAGTTCGGCAGCGGGACCTGGGGCATCGCGTGGGTCGACGGCGGCCGGGCCGTCACCTACGGCTTCGACCTCGACTACAGCACCGCCCGCCGCCGACTCCCGCCCGTGGACCTGCTCGCGGGGGCGCCGGGCTGGTTTCCCTGGGACTATGTCCACGCCGCCCAGAAGGAGATCCAGCTGGTCTCGTGGGTTCACTGGTGGGACGGGGAGACCTGGGCGCGGGCCGAGTACCCCGGCGACATGGACGGCGTCCCCGACTCCGGCGGCGAGGAGTCCTTCGAAGGCTACGCCGATGGCTCGGAGGACCCGGACGCGGCGCGCGATGCCTACGACGACCTGATGGCGGCAGTGGCGGCCCGCGCCGTGGACACGGCGGTGATCGAGGCCCTGTACGCGCCGCTGGAAGAGGCCCTGCAGCCGCCCGACCTCACGGCGCCGGTCGCGGAGGTCCTGGATCTGGCGCGGCGGCTCGGCGTGACGCCTGGGGCCTCGCGGCCGGAGCTCGCCGCCGGGACCGGCGAGCCCGCCGTGCGGCGCGTGCACATCATGGACTTGGAACAGGTGGAAGGGGCGATCGCGAAGGCGATGCGCAACTCGTTCGAGCTGGACCGTCCAGCGCCCTCCGCCGACCCCGACGAGGTCGCCGCGTGGGTGCGCGCGAACCTGGGCGAGACCTCCATCGAGGTCGCCTACACGGGCACCGACCGACCCGGTCACAACTACAAGCTCGGCATCGGATGGGGAAAGATGGCCGATGCCGAGCTGTCCGCGCTGCTGGACGCGTGGCGGGAGCGGGAGGCCGACCCAGAGCGTGGCCGGTGGACGCACGCCCGTGTCGCGGTCACCGCCGACGGGTTCACCGCCGACCGCGCCTACGACCATCTGCCCGTCTGGTGGGACGGGTTCAGGGTCCACCTGACCGGGCTGCGTGCGGAGATGGCGTCCCGTGCGTCGCGGTGGCGCCCGTCCTGGACCGGGCTGCTGGACCAGGACCTCGCCCACGAGGGGGTCCCGCTGGAACTGACGTGGCGGCCTGGTGAACGCTTCCAGTCACTGGCCGGCTGACATCCTCAACCTGGATGAGCTCCGCGCCGCGTTCGGCGGCCCTGTGGGCTCTGGCCGCAGGACGGCGGGGTCGCTCAGGGATGGGTAAAGGAACGAGAGGCTGAGGAGGGCGGCTATGACGAGTTTCCCCAAGTGGAGCGACGTGCGTGCCGAGGTCGTGGCCGGAGCCGGGGGTGAGGAGGGTGTCGCCCGGGCCCGTCAGCGGAATCAGGCATATATCGATGAGCATCGGCTCGCTGAGCGGCGCAAGAGTCTCGGGCTGTCGCGGGATCGGATGGGCGTGACCAAGAGCCGGGTCTCCCAGATCGAACGCTTGCTACGTGGAGGCCCTGGGCGGACAGATCCAGATCTCGGCCGTGTTCGGTGACGATCTCTATACATCGTGCGGGGCACTGACACCGACGCCGCGTAGCCGAGCCAGTATGCCGCGACGTCGCTGGGGGACAGCCACGCGTCAAGGCGCTTGGTCCGTCATGCTGCCGAGACCAGTGAACAAAACCGTATCCTCACGGCATGTAGTCGAGCTACTACTCTTCGCTTAGGTTGGTGGTGCAGCCCGTCTGTTCGAAGAGAGTTCCCATGATCAAGCTTCTCGCTCCGGTCCTCTTGGCGGCCGCCCTGGTCGGCGTTCCCGCCACCGCTGCTCACGCCCTGGCGGGCGACAGCGTCGACCTGTTCGGCGGCCAGTCCCACACCCTGCCGGTAAAGAACGTGAAACCCGGTACGGGCGGGGGATGCACGCCCCTGGCGCAGCCGTTCCACGCCGGCTCTGCGTGGAACCACTCCGCCGTCTACACCGCCCACCTGTACTCCGGCGTCAGCTGTGACGGGGTCGTCCATGCCGTAGTGGGCCCCGGCGTCGACACGAACTTCACCCCCGAATTCGAGGTCGGATCGATCCTGTTCGGGACGGCGTGAGCGGGCGGCGGCCCTGACGGACGACAGCGACCGGGTCCGAGGGCGTGCTCACCGACGAACTCACCGCCCGCTGACTCCTGCCCGTGCCCCGGGTCGGTCGAGGCCGCCGACCGTGTTCGCCACCGCCACCTTCCGGCACAGCCGACCTCATCAACACGGTGGTCAACGCCCACAACTCGGCCGACCAAGCACGCCGTGCGCGGATCCGAGCCCGCGCGGTGGCACGTCGTCGCCGTCGCGGCACGCACCGGGCGCCGGATCGTACTCGAGGGGCTGAGTGGGATAGGCGAACGGGTTCCGGTTCCTCGCGACCAGCGAGCGCGCTTGTCTTTCTGGCCGTTCCGCCGGCTCGCTGTGTTCATCACCTACAAAGCCCGCAGCCAATGTGTGCCGCCGCTCGTGCTGGTACATCGCTCAGCGCTGCCCGCGCACGCCCGAACCCGCCCCGTCATAGCCGGGGCGGGTGGATGCGACCCGTGACCGTCCCGCCGTAAGGGGCAGTCGGGAGCGTGAACCACGTCCTGGCCGAGTCAACAAGCCCCGCGCTTCAGGGCCGAGTACTCGGCGGGAGTCCTGGTTGCACTTCTTGACGCCTTCGCCGGAGCCGTTGCCGTCCACGCTGTTGCCGGACCGGCCATCGGCGGTGCGCCACTTCACCTGGACGCCCCAGCCGCCACCGACAGTGAGTTCTTGTACCGCTTCGAGTCGGCGCTGGCCGGACCGGCCGCGGGCCCGACAGCGTCGACGGCCATCACAGGCGCCTCGGTGCAGCGGGCGAGCTTGCCGGACAGATTCCAGGTTCGTTGTTCAACCTCCGCTGCGGTGTGCTCGGGCTGCGTGATCGTGACAGGATGGCGAGATACAGCACATACTCGATGACCTGGGCAGCTTGACTCCACGAGCGCGGCAGTTCTTGAGCTCCTGGGCTCTCCGCGAGCCGTTCGACGCCTCGGTTGATGACGAGGTTCTCCGGTCCCAACTGCGAGAGCGCCACGGGATCGCAGACGATCGGGCGTTGCGGTTGTTGCGCGAGACACAGCAGCGTTACGGCGGGCTGGCCTTCTACAACCCTGCCGTGCATTTCGGCGAACGAATGAGTTTCGAGCCTCGGCCTGACTTCGGCGGGGCCGATGACGAGCCGTGGATCGACCTGATCGAGCACACGACTTCGATCCCCTGGTCAATCCTGCTCAGAATCGATGGGTCCGTCGCCTATACGGTGAGCGGCCCAGGATGGACACCGGATGGTGTGGTCAAGGTATTCGGCCACCCCGATGTCCTCATTGAGGACGCCGCACTACACGAAGAGTCCGCCAGTCGAGCCTGGAAGCGCTCCGAGCCGCTCAGCCTGCCGGATGCCGAGCACATCCGGAAGCGCGCCACAGGGCTCCGGCTCTTGGCGGAGGGGTCGGGGCTGACGCAGTGGTGGTGGGAGGGTGAGGGGTATCGAGCCTTCTTGTCCACCACGGTGGGCCGTCTGTTCCCCGCCTCTGGCAGGTCCACCTGCACCATCGAAGTGTGGGCCGACACCGGGCGCGGAGCCCAAGCCGCCGAGGCCCAACTGCTGGACCGTCTCGCATAGACGACCTCCAGACAACGTAGCGGCCTTCGCACGATCATGGGTGCTGCTGAAGCACCGGATGCGCTGTTCGAGCTGGCCGACGCGCTGTTGTGCTCCGACGGGCCGGTGAGATCCTTGGTAGATCCTGCGTTGGCTCCCTGGTCACGGAGCTTTGTACGACGGATCGAACAGTGGGCGTCCGGATGTTGCGCTGTTCCGGCAGTCGTCGTCCACGCTGCCGTTGCCGCAGACCGCCGACGGACGGATCGGGCTGGAGGCGGATGTGTCGCCATGGCTACGGTCGGACGCGCAGACCTCCGCAGAGCGGCGGTCCTGACGGACGACGGCGACCGCCGGGGCGTGCGACCCCGTTCCCGGTGACCGGGCCCGAGGGTGTGCTCACCGACGACCTCACCGCATGCGAACTCCTGCCCCCTCGGGCCCACTGGGTCGGTCGAGGCCGCCGACGCGTTCGCCTCTCCGCCACCTTCTGGCACAGCCGACCTCATCAACACGATGGTCAACGCCCACAGCTCAGCCGACCAGCACGCACTGCGCGGACCCGAGCCCGCCCGGTGGCAGGACGTCGCGCAAGGGGCATGACCCGTGCGAAGGCACCGGACTTGCCGCTTACGGCACATCCGTGAACGGCACCCGGTCATCTCTTGCCGGCCTGCCGGCCGCTGGTGTCGCCGATCTCTCCGTCCTCTTCTCGGGGAAGTCCTTGCTGCACTTCTTGATGCCCTTGCCGTCCACGCAGTTGCCGGACCGGCCATCGGCGGTGCGCCACTTCACCCGGACACCCTGCTGTTGCGGGGGCGGACGTTCGTGAGGCCAGCGATGAGGGATTGACGCGTCGGGCGCGTTGATCGCGAGCATCAGGCGGCCAACCCTCGCAGCGCGAGTTCGACCTGATGCTCAATCGTGCCCGGCGCCGGTTCGGAGATGAGCTGCACGATCCGGATGAGGCCGAGCAACTGGTATGCGGTGACGTCCGGAGCGAGGGTGCGGTCGGTGGCGGATCGCTCGATGGCTCCGCGGCCGACGGTTCTCAGATGGGCAAGGCATCGCTCAAGATCCGCGTCGCAGGGGATCCGCCCGCGAGTAGGTCGATCATGGCCTTGTTGGCGGTGAGTTGAGCCGGCGTCCTGGTGAAGAACTCTCGCAGTCCGCGATCGCTGACGCCCGATCGGGGAGGTGCGTGACGGCGAGGTCGGACCCGGTGATGGCCTGCGCGAGGTCTTCCCTGGTGGGGAAGTGCCGGTAGAGCGTGCCGATGCCGACTCCGGCCGCTGCCGCGACCGCACGCATGTCGACGGAAAGGCCGTGGTGTCGGAACGCGTCTTCGGCGGCCCGGAACCTGTGTTCCGGAATGATGGGAGTGCGTCGTGGGGGCGATCGTGGTCACGGGAGGCACGGACGGGATGGGCGCCGCCCTGGCGCGCCACTACCTCGCAGCAGGAGACCGAGTGGTGGTGATCGGACGTAGCCGCGCCAAGTTCGAGGCGCTGGTTGCGGCCGCGGCGAGCCAGTCCCCTTCGGCGCCGTCCAGGGCCGAGTTCATCGCGGCCGTCCTCTCCCTCATTGAGGACGGTCGCTGCGTGGTCAACCCGCTGGAGGAGAGCCACGAACGTATCGACGCGCTGGTACTCGCGGCGTCGTTCATCCGGCATCGCCTACACGGCACCCCCGAGGGGCACGAGGCGTCCTGGTCGCTGTTCTTCCTCAGCAAGTACCTGTGTGTCACGCGGCTCGCCGACCTTCTGCGGGAGACGGTCGACGGGTTCCCCTTCAAACGATCGAACGCTCAGCAGCGTCGAGCAAACGAACTGCCCGGAATCCTCGCCACCGACCAGAACTCGGATCTCGGTTACGTCATCTGGGGACCCGCCCGGCTGGTTCGCTCCAGCTTCGCCGGTGAAGTGGGGACGGGCGTGAAGATCGCCGCCCGCCGTTCTGGGGCCGTTGCTGGGCCAACGTCCCCACAGTAGCCCGGCCTTACCCGCCGGTTCGTCCAGCAACGACGTGCACGGCCTGCCGTACCGGTGTCTGCCAGCGCACATGGCAGCACGCACCTGTGTGAATGCGCCTACCGCTGAGCGAGAATCAAACTCTTGACACGCGAAATCCGTAATGCGATTCTACATTCACTCTGGTGTCGCAGATCACAGGGATGGGTGATGCGATCCGACCGACAAGGCATGAACGCCGGACCGGCCGGCTGCGCGCGGGGCGCCTTGGTGCTGCCGCGGTTCGCCTGCCTGGTGTCGAGCATCCGGGACGAGCGGACGAGCCTGTCCCGGGAATCACGAGGCGGCCGCCCCGCCTGGAGCAGTACACGACTTCGGTGACATCACCACGTACTCGAGGCCGCTTCTGATTGGGACGTCCGGCGTAGTGGCCACCGGTCACACCGTGCAGGCAACGACGAACGAGGCTGATGCAAGGTGTTCAAGAGACCGATACATCGTCACGAGTGGAGGCTGGTTTCCGGAGTGGGCGCCGCCGTGGTGGTCGCTTCCGCGGTGCCGCAGGCGGCCGCGGGGCAAGCGGCTGGAGAATCACTCTCGCAGGCCCGGGTCCAGGTCGATTTCCGGGCCCGGTAAGGCCGGTTGCTGCGCACCGAGCGGTTCAAAACCTTGCGAACCCAACGGTCTCATGCGGGTCTGAGCAACGCCGAGGCGAACACATGTGTTGCCCGCGTCCCTGATCAAGCAGAGGCGGTAACCCGCCGAGAAAAAGCGGATCCTCAAGATGGTCATCAAAGGGCTGAAGGAGCGCTACCCGAAAATCGAGTACATCGAAGCCAACCAGGCTAAGGCCAGTTGCAACAGGTCGACGAGAGAATCGTCGACCTCGGCAAGCGCTCCACCGAGAGCGTCGACCTCGATCCCAACGCGGTGATCATCGGAGGCCGCCGCGGATGCACGGTCACTGATTCATGTGTGGGTCCGTTCCTCCCCGCGGCGGCGCCGACATGGGGACGGAACGGGCACGGCGCCTGCTTGTCTGATTAGTTGAGAAGCAAGGGGCCGGTGGCAGAATTGGCCGTCTGGCCCGTCGCTGAACTCGTCGCGACCGACTTCTTCACCGCTGCCCTGCCCGGCGTGCACACTGCAATGTCGTCCTGTCTGTCGAGCTGTTCAACGAGCGGCTCCCGATTGCCGAGTCGCCGACCGGTGATTGCTCGACGAGCCGTCCAAATACGTCGATATCTGGGCTGTCTCCCGCGAAATCGGCTAGAAGGACCAGCACCCTATGCGGGCCCCAGAGATCGTCCTTGACTTCCACGCCAATACGTGTGAGGTTGCTCATACCTAAACCTGAGAGTGTCGTTTTAAAAATTTGGATCTAGGTTTCTTTCTGGCCTGGTGGTCCGGTTCGGAGCGCCCGGCCGTTCACCTCTGGCTCCTTTCCGAAAGTGAGGCGAATGGTGATCGGAGTTACCCGACGGATCGGCCGCGGCCTGCTCGTGGTCGCACTGGCCGTGGCCGGTACGACCGCAGCCGGTGAGACACCGCCCGAGTCGCCATTGGACGATCTGCCCGAGCACATCGTCCAGTTGCCCCTGCCAGAGGGGATGAACGCGTCGAGGCCCCAGTGGGCACCCGACGGGCGCAGCCTGTATGTGATCGACGAGCGCGGCGAGGTCTGGGACTACCGGGTCGACCTCGGCCACGGGCGTGCGGACGGTCGGCGGCCCCGGGCCCGGGTGCTGACCGGGAGCTTCGCGCCGCCGGTGCTGAGAGCCACGCCGCTGACGAACGGTGACCTGGTGTTGTGCGCCCCGGGCGAAGCGACCGGCGGACGATTCGACGGCCGGATCTGGCTCATGCGGCAGCCGCTCGGTCACAGTGCCCCGGTGCCCCTGGGCGAACGGTGCTGGGAGGGTATCGCCGTGTCGGGGGCGCGTGGCTCGACCACCATCGCCTGGGCCCGCTCGGACTACGACTTCGACGACCCGGACAGGGACATCTTGAACGCACCCTCGCAACTGTTCACCGGTCGCATCCGTTACGACCGCCGGGGCACCCCCTCCCTGGTCGACCGGACGCTGCTCCTCGACCGCAACGACGTCGCGCGACCGATCGCCTTGCTGGAGCCCCAGGACTTCCGCACCGTGCGCGGGCACCGTGGTGTCGATCGCGAGCTGCTCTTCACGACCTACGGCCACCAGGGCTCCGAGGTCACGAGCGTGGACCGGGTGACGGGCGAGATCGTCAACCACTCCCGGTCACCGTGGTACGAGGAGGCGGAGGGCATCGATCCGGCCGGCCGCTGGATCGCCGTGGAGCGGGACCCCAGAAGCGAGGTCGGCCCGCTCGCCATCGACATCTGGCGGGTGGCCTTGGACGGTGAGGCTCGCTGGCAGCGGCTCACGCACTTCACCGACTTCAAGGGCTACGGCGCCAACCAGCCGGTCATATCGCCCGATCGCCGAAGGATCGCCTTCACGTTGAAAGACGCGAACGACGCACACGGCGACGGCTCGGCGCTGCTGCTGTTCGACCTTGAGGCGTGGCAGGCCGGCGGGCCGGACGCCTGGAGGGTCGAGCCCGACCGGCTGCCGCCCTACTCCCGGCCCCGGTCATGAAGCGTCCGATCCGGCGCCTGGGCATCGTGGCGCTCGCCGGCCTCCTGTGCCTCGCGATCTCTGGGGCAGACGCGTCAAGCGCCAGGGGCGACGCGGATGACGCGGCCCCGAAGCAGTCCAAGAACGGGGCGGGCTGCCGCACCGCCGAGCCGGTCGGGCGGTTCCACCCGGCCGAGGACCTCCTGATCGCGAACTTCGACAACAAGCCTGACACCGATGACCTGCTGGCGGCGGCCGGGTTGACGACCATGCTGCGCGACGAGCGCCTGGCATGTGTGCGTTACGTCGCCGCGACCGGCACCTACGGCAACAACCCGGGCAGCTTCATCGACGCGACCTCGCTGTTCAATCTCGCGTTCGGCAGGGCATGGGCGGATGCGCACGCCGACCGGCCTGCCGCGGTGGCGTTCCTGGCCAAGCACGCCCTGAAGACACTGCGCCGCGGGGGCGACGTGTGGATCATGGAAGCGGGCCAGTCGGACGTGACCGCGGCAGTGGCCCGGCGCATCGCCGAGAAGGCGCCGGCCGTCGATATGAGGTCACGGGTGCATCTCGTCCAGCACAGCGAGGTCAACGAGTATCTGACGACACCCGCGGCACTCGCCTACGTGCGGGACCACCTCGACTACATCAAGATCGCCAACGGCAACGAGGTCGGCAACGGGACACCGGGCTTCAAGACCTTCGGCGGCACGGCGTGGCCCGCCCTCCTGGCCGACCCGGAAAGCGGGAAGGTATGGGCCAAGGCCAGGCGCTTGGCGTTGGAGTTCAATCCGACCTCGGCCTACCCTAACGAGGCCATCGCCGCGGGCGGTCTGGACTTCTCCGACCTGGTCGAAGCGGCATACGTCTTCGGCTTCGAGGACTTGGTCGATGTCGAAGACTTCGCCTCGGAGTTCGCGCCATGACGGCATCCGAAGCGTCGGGGATGGGGCTCCGGTCCCGCCGGGACCGTCCTGGGGCGTCATGCCGCGGTGGGGTGGCCCCGGTCCATCTAGCAAGGGGAGATGGACTGGGCCAACGGGGATGTCCGATTGCATCGGCGGGTCGAAGAGGAAACCGACACCGTCCACGCCCGCGTATCGAGCCCAGAGCCGTGGCTCTCCAAGGTCGCGACCCCCTCCAGCCGCTGCTCGCCCGCGGCCCGGCGATCTTCCGGCCGAGGAGGGGCGGCGGTCTGCGAACCGATGATCCGTGGTGCACCGGCCCCGGATGGAGCACCACGCTCACATCCGAGGCCTGAATCGACGTCCCGTCTCGGTGTCACTGAGCGAACCCGGCCGCGGCCAAGCCCCGGGCATGACGGCACGAACGCGCGCGACGATCGCGGCGGCCAAGAGCGGATACCGATGCCCATCCAGTCCGACTTCATCGTCGCAGGCCAAGGGAGCAGATCAATGCGACCACGAACCCGACTGCTCACACTCATCACAGGTGCGTCGATCCTCGGCTCGCTGTCGCCCAACGCGGCGGCCGCCGAGCAGCGTCCTCGCATCGACTACTTCAGCGCTCCCTTCGACATACGCCGCGTCCTCGACTGGGGCGACCGGCCTGTGTGGTCGCGCGACGGCACCAAGATCGCCTTTACCGAATCCGACACCGAGCAGAGTCACGCGCACGAACTGGATCTCCGCACCCGCCAAGAGCGGTGCCTCACATGTCAGTGGGGCGACAAGGGGCTGGTCGAACGCATCTATTACCTGCCCGACGGAAGCTTCCTCATCACAGCGGGCCCGGACCAGGCGAGCACCGAACTGTACTGGATGCCACAGTCCCTTTCGCGGCCGCCGCAACCCCTGGGCGTGCAGGCCGTGGGAGAAGTCGCCATCACGCGGTCCACCGCGTCGCCGCGGGACGAACGCCGACCACGCCCAGCATCACCCCGAGGAGATGATGTACGGCACCCGGCGACCGCACCGGACGGCGGCTTCCGACTCGCTGCCTGGAGCGTCCGCGGAGGGTTGTGGACGGGCACCATTGCACATGACGGGTCGCATGCCGCGATAACCAGCCGGCGGGAAATCAAGATTCCGCTCGAGGGCCTGATCGAGCCCTACAACTTCCTCAGGAATGATCAGGCGCTCACCTTCTACCATATCGACGACATCGACGGCGTCCTCAACGGAGAGATGCACGAGGTGAACCTGCGTACCGGCGCGGTGACGAACCTGTCGCGGGACCCTGCCCATAACGAGGCACACTCATTCCCGAACGAGCGTTTCGGTCTTGAGGAGTCGAACCGGATCTCCGACCCCGACGGCCCTGACCGGGGTGTCAGCGGTCACGCGCGCTACGGGGACAAGCCCTTCGATCTTTTCGTCGTGGATTACGAACGCTCGCGAAACATCCGCAGGCTCACGTATGTGAGCGATATCGGTGGGGAGGCCAACCAGTCGGTTCCCGCGCCCGATGGGCGCCGTGTCGCGTTCGTGCTCGATCCCCGGGCCAGCGGACCCCTCGCTGGTAGTGGCGGACTCTACCTCGGTGAATTCCGTCGACCCTGATGCACGCTGCGACCACGAGCGTGTCCAAGCCTGTGACCACAGCGCGATCCGTGGCACCTTCCGCGCGCGCAGTGACGGCATCCCGCACATCGCGAGCATGAGGAATCACTCATCTATGAGCGGCCGCGGTTGCCTGTGGGGTCGGCCGCGTGCCGCTTTCCAGGCGCCGTCTTCACGGCGACCGAGCCGCCTCATCCCACCCCCGCAAAGGATGGTCATGTCAAGGAGAACCAGCAGTACGTGGACCAGGCGCATCGCCGCGGCACCCGCACCCGCCACGCTGGCCTCGATGACGGCGCTGGCCGCCGTCGTCATCCCGGCGAGCGTGGCGACGGCCGCAGAAGGGACGGCCTGGTGCAGGCCACTCACGGCCGGTGGCCCAGTGTTCATCACAGCCGCGTGCGTCGACCCGGTGTTGGACGAGCCCTACATCGACGCCGACCGGCCCGGGACTACGACCGACCCGGCGACCGGCGTCACGGTCCACTACCGCTACGTCCACGGCGGATTCAGCGGGACCAACGCGAGATTCTCGCTCTACTTCCCGGCACCGGGCCAGTATCGGGGGCGTTTCTTCGAGTCCACCTACCCGACGGTGACGCAGGAGGACGCGGCGTCGGAAACCGTCGCTTTCGCCATCTCCAACGGCGCATACGTAGTTTCGACCAACAACGGCGGAGGTGTCACGGCCGCCGCTGAAGTCGGGCCTTACCGGGTGAACGCGGCATCGGCGAAATACTCCCGGACCGTCGCGGCCAAGATCTACCGCTCCTCTGTGCGGCCGCGCGGCTACCTCTACGGTGCGAGTGGCGGCGCGTACCAGACGCTCGGTGGGCTGGAGAACAGCAGAGGCGTTTGGGACGGTGGTGTTCCCATGGTTCCGGGCGTCCCGAACGGCATCCCCAGTTCCATGACCGCTCAGTTGCTGGCCTCGCGGGTGCTGCGCGACAAGCTGCCGGAGGTCGCCGAGGCGGTGGCGCCCGGCGGCAGCGGCAATCCCTACGCGGGCCTGAACGCCGAACAGCGCACGATCCTGCGCGAGGTGACACGTCTGGGCTTCCCGCTGCGCGGGTGGTGGCAGTACGCGACGTTGGACGGGGGCGCCTTCCAAGCCGTCCAGCCGGGGGTCCGGGCCCTCGATCCGACCTATTCCGACGACTTCTGGTCCAAGGCGGGTTATGAGGGTGGCGAGCCGGCGGTGCGTGCGGCTCGGGTGCGCCACGACACGACGGCGACGGGTCTGGTCGGCTCGCCGAGGGGGCTCGTGCTGGCGGACGTGCCGGAGGGGGAGACTGCGGGCGCGGATCTGGTCATCGCCAGCGGACCGGCGGCGGGCAAGGTCGTGCCGATCGGAAGGGTGACCGGGCGCACCCTCACCTTCGGGGCCGGGGCCGACCCGTCGGTCACCGACCAGATCAAGCCCGGCACGTCGGTGCGGATCGACAACTCCTGGCTGATGGCGCTGCAGTACTACCAGCGCCATCAGGTCCCGGGCCCGGACCAGTACGGCTGGAACCAATACCGCACCGCGAACGGCCTTCCTGCCGGGCCACAGCGACCGACCCTCGTCGGGCCGATCCTGGCCGCCGGAGCGGGCGGCGCGGTCGCCACCGGCCGCTTCCACGGCAGAATGATCATGCTGGCGTCCACGATGGACGTCCAGGCATACCCTTGGTTCGCCGACTGGTACCACCGCAAGGTCCGCGACGCGGACCTCGGCGGCGGCTACCGGCTCTGGTACATGGACAACGCCGACCACGACCGCCGCGGCCCCGCCACCAGCCCCGAAACCGACGCCGCCGCCCACATCGTCGGATACGACGGCGCATTGCAGCAGGCACTGCTCTACCTGGACGCCTGGGTCACCCGCGGCATCCGGCCTCCCGCCACCACCGGCTACGGCATCGACCCCGATACCCAGGTTCGGCTCGCGCCAACGGCCGCGCAACGCCACGGCGTCCAGCCGGTCGCGACACTGAGGGCCGACCCAGGTCCGCACCACGCCGGCACACCCGTCACGTTCTCCCTCAGCGCCCAGGTCCCGCCCGGCGCAGGAAAGATCGTTCGAGTGGAGTGGGACTTCAAGGGCACCGGCACCTTCACGGCCTCTCCGTCCCCGAATGGATCCGTGATCCACCAGCGGGCGACTCACACCTTCGTCAAGCCCGGCACGTACGACACCGTCGCCCGCGTAACCGCGCAACAGAACGGCGACCCTGACACCCCATACGGCCTGGTCCAGAACCTCGCCGCTGTGCGGGTGATCGTCCGCTAAGACGTCGCTTGGGGACACTGACAGTGTGAACAGCCAAGGCTGAACACCGTCCACAGCCGGTACGGGCCCTCGCCGTGGGCGTCCGCCTCCGCCTGCTGCCAGGCGCGGTGCGCAGCGCCGCGATGGTGGTGCGCTCCAGCGAGATCATCCCGGTGCTTCGCGCGGTCTTGGGCGGGCACTGTCAGTCGCCCGTCGCGTCGCCGCAGCTGTCGGCAGACCACCGCACTGCCCTCGTCCAGATCGACATCACACCACCGCGGCCCTGCCGCCTCACCACGCCTCAGCCCACAAGGCGATCAGATGACAGGCCGCTCACAGACGGTGCGAAGCGATCGCGTCCGGAAACTGCGGCCTTCGCGTGATCATGGATGCTGCTGAAGCACCACGATCGACTGCCACCGAATTGACGACTCCGGACACTGACCACCGCAGGGTTCACTATAAGTCCGACCGGTCGGTCTTATAGTATCCTCGGCGGCATGGAAGACGAGGGACGGGGAGACGGCCGGCTGCTGCGGGGGCGGCGAACCCGGGAGGCGGTCTTGGACGCCGCCGTGGCGCTGGCTTCGGTGCACGGCATGGAGGGCCTGTCATTCGGACGCCTCGCCCAGCACCTCGGCGTGAGCAAGTCCGGGCTGTTCGCCCATTGGAAGGAGAAGGAACACCTGCAGCTCGACACGATCGACTGGGCGCGCCGCCAGTGGACCGACCGGGTCGTGGCACCGGCCCTGCGCACACCTCCCGGTCTGCGCAGGGTGTTCGCGCTCCATGAGGCGCGGCTGGCCTTCTACGCCGACGGCGCGCTGCCGGGAGGTTGCTTCTTCCTCGCCGCCCAGACCGAGTTCGACGACCGGCCCGGTGCCGTGCACACCAGGTTGGCCGAGTCGATCCACGACTGGCTGGCGTTCATCCGGTCGCTCCTCGACGAGGCCATCGCCCTCGGCGAGCTTCCCGGCCACCTCGATACCGGGCAGCTCGCCTATGAGATCGATGCGCTGGGCGAGTCCGCGGTGATCCACTCGCGGCTCGTCGGCCGCGAGATCACCTTCACTCGCGCCCGCCGTGCCGTCCTGGAGCGGCTGCGCGGCCACGCCACCGACCCCGACGCCCTTCCGGAGGACTGACTCGTGCTGAGAAGCGCCTGGACGCCTGGACCGGCCGACGCCCACGGCCACGTGCTCGTCAGCGTCACCGAGTTCACCGCCGACCACCTCTGGGACATGCCGAGGATCTACCGGGCGGGCACACGACTGACGCGCCTGTGGCCGACCCTGGAGGGCGCCGTCGGGCACTGGCTCTGGTTGGAACCCCTACGGCGCAGGTCCGGCTCGGTCTCCCTATGGGAAAGCGATCAGGCCATGCGGAACTTCGTCAAGCTGCCTGTTCACCTGCAGATCATGCGCGCGTTCCGGGACCGCGGATCGCTCCGGTCGACCACCTGGACCGCGGACGACCCGGAACTGTCCGACACATGGCGTCAGGCATCGGAGTTCCTCAGGCAGTAGCGACGGCCGATCACGATCGAACATCGGACGCCGAATTGACGGCTCAGGACACCGGGGGCAGGTCAGCCACCTTTGGTGGTGGGCGGGAGCGTGAGGACGGGTCTTTGGAGTCTCGTACTGCCACGGTGTCGTTCACCCTCGGCCACCTCGATGCACTCCGGTTCCTGGAGTTGGCTGTGGCTGCTCGTGCGCCAGTGAACGTAGGTCGGTCATGAGCCGAGGCTGAGCGCCGCTTAGAGGTCGCGCAGATTGGTGACGTGGGTGGTCCAGGCGCGGCGCGCCAGGTTACTGACGGTGATCTCGTCGGGCAGTGATCTCGTCGGGCAGTGGCCCAGGTCATCGAGCTTGTCGAGGGTGGAGCCCAGCAGCGGGGAATCGTTTCGATCGGCCGGGGCCGGCACCCCGCCCAGCGGGATGCCGTACCCCTCGACCAGCAGCGAGCGTTTCATGTCCTGTTTGGGCCGGTCCAGTTCGAGCGCGAAGGCGTCCACGTGGCAGCGTGACCTTCTCGGCACGGCCGTCGCGGACCGTCACTCGGGCCTCGACCAGCCCGGCGGGCATCCAGGCCGGCAGATCCAGGGCGATCTGCACGATGTCCAGCAGTTAGAGGAAGCGGGAACTGGGGACGGGGCCAGGGGAACGGACGCGGCTGCGGGGGCCGCTCAGCCAATGGTCGCGAATCAACGCGACGAGGTGGTGGAGCGCCTCATCGCGGTCAGGGGGCGTGGCGCCGTCGCCCTCGTCCAGAAGGGGCGCGGCTTGTACGATCTCGTCGGCCAATTCCTCGACGGGTCGTTCGTCGGGCGGGATCCGTTGCAGGGAGCCGTCCGTTCCCTGCCGGAGCCCTTCGCCCCATGGCTCCGTCACCGCCTGGTGCAGGAACCCGCTGACGTCCGCGCTGACCGGCGCCGGCGTGGTCCAGCAGGTGGCGTGCTCGAACAGGACCTGGCCCGGCGTACGTTCCCACAGCTCGCTCACGTCGGTCTCGTTGAGGTTGTAGGCCACGACGAGGGTGTCGGGACGTCCCGGGGCGAACGGCTCGGCGGGCAGGCCGAGGACCCGCGCGGCCGCCAGCCCGAGGATGTGGCTCGACCGGTCGGGGAGCAGGCCGATCACCTTCGGCTCCCGTCCGGCCGCGGCCAGGATCAGACGGAGCCGGTCCAGGCTGCGGCGGCAGCCGCCGTACCCGTCGCCCATGTACGCGTAGCGGCCCGTCATACCGGCGTCGAACCCGTACGGCGACAGCGTGGCCAGCACACCGCCACTGAGCACGAAATGCCAGCCCCGCAGGTCCTTGGCGTCGAGCGGGCTGACCGCGCGGATCGCATGGGCGCGGGCGAGCATCCGGGCGAGCCGGTCGCGCGCGGGCAGCCAGTGGTCGTCCTTCGGCACGGACAGCCGCTCGGCCTCCCCGGTGGCGCGGGCCAGGTCCCCGGCCATGAGCGCGTTGTACGCGACGAGGTAGCGGTCGGGCCAGGGGCGCAGGATGGCGGTGTGCTCGTCCAGCACGGTGACGGCCTCCGCGTGCCTGACCTCGTCCTCCAGAGCAGCCACCAGTTCGTTCAGCACCGCCGTAGACCGGGGCGCCATGGTGAGGGCCGAGCGCAGCGCCGGCACCGCGAGGAAGGAAACGCCCCGTTCCACGCACGCGTGACCGAAGGCGTACAGAGTCTGGGGGCGGGCCGGGTCGGCGGCGACGGCGGCGGCCGCCTCCCTGAGATCGTCGAAACCCGATCGGGCGGCCGCCCCTTCCAAGAGCCGCGCCACCTCGGCCTGCTCCATGCTCTCCGCGTTGAATCGAAGGTGCCCCAGCAGCCCGGGGATGTCGCCGGCGTCCAGAAGTGCCCATGCCTCGGTGATCATGATGCGGGACGGTACCGCCCCGGACCAATCAGGATCACCCGGTTTTACGCAGCTCTCGAAGGAACCCCCGCCGGCGCACCGGAATCGCTCGGCGAACGCCTCGCCATAACGTCGTCGGCTATTCATGCAGGTGGCCCCGTGGCGCTGATTAAGAGCTCGCGCAACCGTTGTGGGTCCAGTTCGAGGCGCTGCTGCCCAAGCGGCCGGGTGTACGACCCGGCGCATCCGCTGGGTTGTCACCGGCGGCGCATCAGCGACCGGCTCGTGTTCGGCAAGCTGCTCCAGGTCCTGTGGTTCGGCTTCGGCAACCACGATCCGCAATCGCCGCGACGAATGGATCGCCGCCGGGGTGTTCGCCCGGCTCAACCGGATCGCCCTGGCCGCCTACGACCGGATCGTCGGCCTGATCCTGGACGACCTCGCGGTCGACGGCTGCATCACCAAGGCGCCCGGTGGCGGTGAGCTGGACGAATTGGGTCCGCCGCCCGACGACATCACCGTCCATCTGGACGCCGGCTACGACTCCGGCAAGACCCGTTAGCTGTTCTTGATGTCGCGCAGGAGTGAGCGCCACGTGGCGGCGTGCAGGGGGAGGACGGGGCCGCCCAGGTCCTTGGAGTCGCGTACGGCCACGGCGTCGCTTAGTCCTGCAACCTCGACACATTCGCCAGCCTGGCTGTTGCTGTGGCGGCTCTTGCGCCAGCGGGTGGGGGAGGGGCGGGCCTCGTTCATAGGGCGAGGCTAGGTGCTGGTCAGGCGTTTTTGAGGTTGCGTAGGAGTGAGTGCCATGTGGTGGGTGGGAGGGTGAGGACGGGGCCGTGCGGATCCTTGGAGTCTCGTACTGCCACGGCTTCCGTCATCGCCGCCACTTCGACGCATTCTGACGCCTGGAGTTGGCTGTGGCTGCTCTTGCGCCAGGTCACCTGGGACAGGGGCGATGCGTTCATAGGTCCGAGACTAGGCGCTTGATCAGGGATTGGGAATCCGGCTCGGTAAGGGCTGAGGTGCGCAGCCGGTCGAATGCCGCGCTGTAGCGCTCAAGGTCTGCTTTGCCTTCCAGATGCAGCCTGCCGGTGAGGTGGGTGATGAGAACCGAGCTCAGGATGGGCGGTCGGCCGACGTCCAGCATCCAGAAGGTTGCGGTCACTCCCGGATCCTCTCGACAGGAGAAGGGGAGAACCTGCACGGTGATGTGCTGTCTTTGGGAGTCGTCGAGCAGCTTGAAAAGCTGCTCGCGCATCACCGTGCGGCCGCCTCGTGTGCGACGCAAAGCAGCTTCGTCGATGACCAGGCGCAGCCGAGGCGGAGCAGAACGATCCAGTATCTGCTGACGTCGCATCCGGAAGGCCAGGAAGCCATCCATCTTGCTGGTTTGTGCCTCCTCAAGATCCGATCGGACGATTGACCGGGCGTAGTCCTCGGTCTGGAGGAGACCGGGGATGAAGCCCATCTCGAAGGCGTCCAGGTGGGTCGCGTCGTTCTCAAGCGAGGTGTAATCCAGCGCATCGGCTGGGATGGTGTCTTTGAAGTCGTCCCACCAGCCTTGTTGGTGTTGTTGGGCGGCGAGGGTCATCAGGGCGTGGTGGGTGTCGGGGTCGACGTCGTAGACGTCCAGGATGTGTTTGAGGTCGCGCAGCCGGAGTAGTTGCGTTCCCTTCTCGATCAGGCTGAGGGACGAGCCCGATCGTTCGATGCGGCGGCCTGCGGCGTTGAGGGTGAGGCCCGCCTCCTCGCGGATCTGCCGCAGGGTGCGGCCGATCTTGCGGAGGCGGGCCGTCGAGGGGGGTGATTCCGCCATGTGATCAGAGTGTCACGGTGTGCAGTCATGGGCCACGAGGATCCAGGGACTCTGGAAATCCAGTGACTGGACGTCGCGGGCGAAGCCGAAAGTGTTGTCGCGTGTGCGGAGCGCGATGAATCTGGCCGGTGACATCAGGACCGAAAGGGGATGTGATGGCGCCGAGCGAGATGCGGTACGCGCTCCTGGCCGGGTTGGCGTGGCGGTTGTGGACGGGCTCACTGGGGTGCCGGCTGGAGTTCCCGCGGTGCGCGGAGCCCGTCCTGTACGTGCGGTGCGGGGACGGGCACTGGGAGCCGGTGGTCGCCGTGCAGTGCGGCCATGCGTGGCTGCTGCTCTGGCGGGGCGCTGAGGTCGACGCGGCCCGGCTGGACGAGGTCGCGCGCACGATCGCGGCGGCGGCGTGAACGGGGCGGGGGTCGGGGTCACGCTGCCGGGGCTTGAATGTGCCGCAGGCTTGGCGCGGGCGTACGTCCGGGATGTTCTGGGAGCAGGGCATCCCGCGTTGGACGACGTGCGGACGTGTGTGAACGAGGCGTTCGCGAACGCGGTCGAGCACACCGCGTCCGGGCGGGGCGGCCGGGTCGAGGTGAGCGTGGTGGACGAGGGCGTCCGCGTCCGCGCGGAGGTGGCGGACGACGGGGCAGGGGGAGCGCGGCCGCGGCTGTGCGACGACCTCTTGGCCGAGAACGGGCGCGGGATGCGGATCATCGATGCGCTGGCCTCGGAGTGGGGCGTGCGCGCCGACGGGGTTCGCAGCGTGGTGTGGATGCGGTTTGCCGGGACGGGGCGGACGTACGATCGCGGCATGGATCTGGAACCGCGCCCGGCACGGCCCGAGGACTGGCCGGTGCTGCCGGGGATCGAGCAGTCCGGCGACGCCCTGTTCACCCCCCTGGGGATCGTGTTCCCGCCCGGCCCGATGGTGGTCGAGATGATGATCGAGAAGCGGGCGGAGATCCTCGTGGCCGGGGATCCGCCGGTGGGGTTCGCGGCGGTCGAGGAGGTGGACGGCGCCGTCCACCTGGAGCAGATCAGCGTGCACACCGACCACGTGCGGAAGGGGATCGGCGGCAGGCTGCTCAAGGAGGTGCTCCGGCGCGCGGCGGAGGCGGGGTCGCCCGGGGTCTCGCTGCTGACGTTCCGGGACGTGCCGTGGAACGGCCCCTGGTACGCCGCGCACGGTTTCGAGGAGCTCCCGCGCGAGCGTTGGGGGCTTGGCCTGCGCGCTCACTGGGACGCCGAGGTCGGGGCGGGTCTGCACGAGTTGGGTCCGCGGGTCGTGATGTGGGCGGAGCTCTGACCTACCGGGGGTGTCGGGCTTTGCCCGCTTCGTCCGGTTGATTAAGGTTGCCCCTGGGCGGCGCGGTCGAACGCGCGGGGGCACGGGGTGGAATGGATCGTCGACGGCGTCCGGACGATGGGGGAGCTTCCCTTCGCGGTCGTGTTGGTCGTCGCGGGGTTGTTGGCGTTCGCGGAGTCGGGGCTCGGGCTCGGCGCGCTGGTTCCGGGAGAGACGGCGGTGCTGCTGTTGGGCGCGTCGGCGGCGGAACCCGTGCGGTTCGCCAGCATGCTGGTGGTCGTGGCTCTGGGGGTGACGGCGGGCGACCATGTCGGTTACGGCATCGGGCGCCGGTACGGGTCGCGCCTGGGGCGGACGCGGGTCGTCCAGAGGCTCGGCGAGCGGCACTGGGAGCGGGCGCTGGCGGCGCTGCGCCGGCATGGGGCCGCGGCGGTGTTCCTGACGCGGCTCGTCCCGGTCGTGCGGACCCTCACCCCGGCCGCGGCGGGGGCGTCGCGGGTGCCCTACGGCCGTTTCCTGCCTGCTTCACTGGCCGGGGCGCTGCTGTGGGCGAGTGTGTACGTGGGGCTCGGCGCGTTCGCGGGGGCCTCGGTGGCGCGGCTGGAGCGGCTGCTCGGCGCGGCGGGCTGGGCCTTGGCGGGGGTGCTGGCGGTGGTGGTGGTCGTCGCGTTGGCGGTGCGGCGCCGGCGGGCCTCAGCCCGGTTGCTCCTCGCGTCGTCTGCGGAGGCGGAGCAGGCGGTATCCGACGTAGCCGAGCATGGCGAGGCCGATCAGCGCGACCACCGGGGCGAGGACGGCAAGCAGGCTCATGCCCAGGGAGAAGGTGTCCTCGACGGTGCTGACGACGGGTGCGCCCGCGCCGAGGGTGCCGGCGTTGACGACGGGACGGACGGAGGTCTTGGTGAGGTGGACGATGAGGGCGACGGCGATGCCGAGCGTCCAGCCGATCCACGGGTTGTCCCGCATGAACGTGGAGTCGTCGACGCGGGCGGCGGCCTCGGTGGCGGCGAAGACGGCGCCGCCGGAGGCGGGGCGGATCAGGGTCTGCATGATGTCGTTGACGGTGTCGACGACCGGGACCTTGTCGACGACGACCTCGGCGGCCAGCAGCAGGGCCAGCAGTGCCAGCACCCGACCGTCGGCCAGCCAGGCGAACTCCGCGGGCAGCCGCACCAGGTCGCTGTGGCGGTCGAGCAGGCCGACGACGAGGGCGGGGATGAAGGCGTTCAGGCCCGCCGCGGACGACAGGCCCAGACCGGTCAGCACGGAGAGCACCGTCCCAGGATCCCGCACTCAAGATCGTTGAGCGCGCGGTACGGAAAATAATCTACAATGTAAAGGCGGGAACCCGGGCGGCCCTCGCGGCGTCTGCCAAGGGGGAGCCGGAGAAGGGGACGGTGGCATGCGAATCCCGGGCGTACGCTTCGGCCCGCGCGGCCGGGCGGTCGCGGTGCTGGTCGGACTGCTGGCGGTCGCGATCACCCCGCTGGTGGCGCTGCCCGCCGTCCGGTGCGAGGTCTTCGGCGCCGGCTGCCCTGCGAAGATGAAGGTCGCCAGCGCCGATCCGGCGCGCGCGCAGCCGCAGCGCAGGGCGCTCACCCCGGCCGAGGCCGCCGCGCAGGGTACCTACGTGGCCCTGGGCGACTCCTACTCCTCGGGCCTCGGCGCCGAGGCCACCGTGGCCGACCAGAACCCGCTGGAACGCTGCCAGCGCACCTCCAAGGCCTACTACCACCAGGTCGCCAAGAGCTTCCCGTTCAAGGGCAGCGCGTTCTGGGCCTGCTCGGGCGCCACCACCCGCACCTTCCTGAGCGGCAAGTCGGGCGAGCCCTCCCAGCTCACCCGGATCGACGCGAACACCAGCCTGATCACCATCAGCGTGGGCGGCAACGACGTCGGGTTCTCCAAGGTGCTGGCCGGGTGCGTGGTCAAGCTGCCCTGGAGCCGCAGCTGCTCCGACCAGGGCCGCGACGTGGCCGCCCGGATGGCCGAGCTGCGCCGCACGCTTCCCGACCTGTACTCCAAGGTCACCGCGAAGTCGCCCAAGGCGAGGGTGATCGTGATGGGGTACCCGCGGGCGTTCTCCGAGGCCGACGGCGCCGGCGGCGACAACCTCTCGGTCGCCGACCAGCAGTGGCTGAACGCGCGGGCCCGCGACCTGAACGAGCTGATCCGGCAGACCACGGCGGAGGCCGACCAGCGGATCGCCGCGACCGGCGGGGCCGGCAGCGTGGAGTTCGCCGACGCCTACAGCACGTTCGCCGGGCACGAGGTGGGCAGCTCCGACCCGTACATGAACGGCCTGGCCGTCAGCGTCTCGGCCCTGGCCGCCGAGCCGCGCAGCTTCCACCCGACCGTCCGGGGCCACGAGGCCCTGGCCCGCCTGTTCGTCGACCAGGTCGGCAAGGGCCCCGGCCGCCCCCTCAACCAGTACCGCTGAGCGGCGGCCGCGGGCACGGATCCAGGCCCGGAGCCGAGGCGCCGCCGCCGCTGAGCCGTCCGCACACCGGCTCGGACTTCACCCGCCCGTCCTGAGCGGTGATCTTGACCAGGGTGAGGCCCCGATTGCCCGGCCCGGCCCGGCTGTGGGTCTCCCGGGTGAGGTCGACCTTCCCGGTCGCGCCGTCGGGCACCGTGACGTGGGGCAGGGCGAGCCGGACGGAGCCCGAAGTGACCGAGCGGCTGCCCGGAATCTGGGCCGGATCCGGCCGGTTCAGCCCGAGCACGTTGAAGGAATTCTGCGCCGCCTGTATCAGGGCCGAGGTCGCGTCGAAGGCGAGGGCCATATGACCGTCGACCAGTACCGGGTCGGCCCCCTGGATGGTCGCTCCGTTGCCGAGGCCGAGGAAGGCGGGATTGCGCGCGAGGAGGAAGAAGGAGCTGATCGTGGCCCGGCTGTTCGCGATCAGGTGCGGAAGGTGGGCGAAGGCGGTGTGGTAGAAGGTGATCTTCGGATGCAGGGCGACCTGGTACGGCCCGGTCCCGAACTGGTACTTCGTCACGTCGTCCCCGGCCACCACGGTCAGTTCCCGATCGGTGCAGCCGCCGAGGGCGAGGCCGTGCATGAAGCCCCACAGGTCTTCGGCGCGCCCGGCGAAGTACACCAGCGTGTAGGGACTGGAATCCGCCCCTGCGCAGGCGTTCCGGACCTTGTCGGAGATGTCGTTGGAGCTCAGGTACGGCACGCTGTCCACATGGCGAGGTCGCAGCGCCTCCAGCACGCCGGAGGCCAGTTCGGGGCCGTAGGCGTCGTCGGAGGGGTCGGACGCCCTCGACACGATCATGATGCGCTCGATCGGGCGGGTCCCCGATTTCTCACGTGCGGCCGCTTTGGCCGCCGTGGCCTGCTCGAGGCTGGTCGAGGCCAGCGAATAGTAATGCGGGAGTGCGGGCAGGCGGTCCGAGGAGTTGGCGGTGCCCAGCACGGGGAGGCCTGCGTCGTGCAGTCGCCGGATGGCTCTTTGCGTGTGCGCCGTGTTGCGGGCCAGGCCCACCACGCCGATGACCGTCGGATCCCTGCGGGCGAGATCCAGCATGCGGTCGGCGGCGATTCCGGCCAGGCCCATGTCCTGGCCGGTGTTGACGGGCAGCAGCCGCACCTGCAGGAAATTGCCGACCTGGCCGGGATGCTGCCGCCCGTTGTTCCGCACCTGTGCGAGGTGGGCGCCCGCGAGTTCCCTGATGCTGCTCACGGCGCGGTCATGTTCGCCCTGCCGGGCGGTGAAGGCCCCGGCGTGGAGCACGGTGACATAGGGTTTTCTGCTTTTTCTGACCCGCTCGTTCTCTTTGTTGATCTTGTTTTGCAGGTCGGCGAGAGTCAGCCGGGAGCCGGTGTTGCCGGGGCTGGGCGGGCGCACTTCGCTGTCGATTCCGACGCTTGGCCGGCCGCGTTCGAAGCGGACTTTCCCGGTCGCGACTCCCGCGCATTCCTTGAAACCGTCGGGATGCCTGTGCAAACGGGTGTCGGTGCTCCAGTCGAAGGTGATCCCCACGTTGCAGTAGTCCAGGCGAAGGCTGGCCTGCACCATGCCCGCGATGATGGCCAGCGCCGCCACTCCGGCGAACAGTCCGCGCCTGGACCAGGCCCACGTCCAGCGGGGGCGGCGGCGGGGTGTCGCGGGACGCGAGGGAATGGAGGCGGCGTCCCCGGGCTGGACGGGCAGGCGGAGCAGCCAGGGCAGCGGCACGTGGCTGCTGGGGGGCTGGAGGGTGCCGAGCGCCGCGCGCCATCCCCCGTAGATGCCCAGAAGTGACTTCCGTTCGGGGGTGGGGGATGGGCCGGGGAGTTCGCCGCGGTGGGCGGAGTCCGCTGAGGCGATGACGAGGAGCGGGTGCATTTCGCTGCGCTGGCTGCGGATGTCGCTCAACGCCGCCAGCAGGTCTATCCCGCCGTTCTTCTCGGTGACCCCCTTGAGGAAGAGCACGGGAGGGGCGGAACGTTTGAACCCGCGCAGGTCGGGTGAGAGCCTGCGGTGGTTCGCCCGCATGTCCTCCAGAAAGGCCAGCGTTTTGATCCGGAGCAGGAAGTCGTGGGGGGCGGAAGTGGTCAGGCGCCTGAGGACCTCGTAGAGGCGCCCCTCGAAGCCGGTGCGGCCCTGGGCGCCGCCGCTCCCGTCCCCGAGGATCCTGATGAGGGAAGACGTGGCCAGCCACCGGTATCGGCCGCCGAAGCCCACGCGGGAGAGGACCGGGAGCCAGACTCCGCGGGCGGGGAGCGCGGCGGTCAGGAAAAGCAGGCCGAAGAGGATTCCTGTGATGGCCAGCGCGATCCAGTTGTTCTGTCCGGCGAACCCGCCGATGATGCCGCCGGCCACCGCCATGACGAAGGCGGCCACCGTCGCGCCTTGGGCGAAGACGTTGGCGGACCGGTTGCGTCTGGGGAACAGGCTCGCCTGCCTGTTCCAGGCCGTCACCGCGACGGCCGACATGTCCTGTGAATCGGATGCGTGGCCCCGGGCCGCGGCGGCGGCCTCCTCCAGCGTCCTGACCAGGTCTGATCGGGGGAAACGGAACGCGCCGTAATGAGGGGATTCGGCGACCCAGTGGATATTCTGCGTCAACCGGTCCAGCAGCGTGCATGCCCTGGAGCGGGGGTTGCGCGACTCGCCGCCCTGCTCTCCGTTCTCGCTCAACTCCACGTACTGGTGGGTGAGGTTCAGTTTCTCGGCGCATTTGTGCAGCGCCGCCATGTACGCGCTTTCGTCGACGGCGATGGTGCCCGGCTCGATGACCACCACCGGGAACGGGCGTACGTGTAACCGCCAGGGGAGCGGCCGGGTGAGCCGGTTGAACAGGGTGAAGAGTTCGCTGGCCGAGTCCGGTTCTCGGGGGGCGTTCACCCATCGTCTCCCTCGGTCGCGGTGTCCTGAGGGGCGCGTTGTGAACCCATGTGTCATTAATCCACGTGGGCGTGCGCCCTGCGGTGGAGCGGCCGCGCGGGGAGCGACATCGCTTGGTGCGAGCGTATAGAGGCTCTGTGTCGAGTGATAGGAAAAAGTGCGAATTGCGCCGGGGGTAGGGGTGACCTCCGGTGGAGAGTTGAGTTACTCGCCGGAGATGGTGTTAAGGCGGTCGAGGGCCTCGGCGAAGTCCCGCATCATGTCGTAGACGACCTGGCGGGCGGGCTTGACCGTGTTCATCAGGCCGACGCACTGGCCGACGAAGTAGTTGGCCAGCGCGCGGGCTCCCGGGTTGCCCGACTCGGCGATCTTCTCGATCTGGGCCATGGCGCCGTGGGCGACGATCATCTGCAGCGGCATGCCGAGCGGCCCCGGGCTCGCGGGGTCGTCCCACTCGTCGGTCCAGGCCGAGCGCAGCTGGCGGGCGGGCTTGCCGGTGCGCGAGCGCGAGCGGACGGTGTCGCGGGAGGTCGCGGCGAGCATCTTCGCCTTGACGGTCGGCGAGGTCTCGGCCTCCTCGGTGGTGAGCCAGACCGAGCCGCACCACACACCGGAGGCGCCCAGCGCCAGCGCGGCGGCCATCTGGCGGCCGGTGGCGATGCCGCCCGCGGCCAGGACGGGGATCGGGGCGACGGTGTCGACGATCTCGGGCACCAGCACCATGGTGGAGATCTCGCCGGTGTGGCCGCCGGCCTCGCCGCCCTGGGCCACGATCAGGTCCACCCCGGCGGCGACCTGGCGGCGGGCGTGCTCGGCGGTGCCGACCAGGGCGGCGACCGGGATCCCGGCGGCCTTGGCCTTGTCCACCATGAGGGGCGGGGGAGTGCCGAGGGCGCTGGCGATCAGCCGGATCGGGTGGGACAGCGACACGTCGATGAGCTCGGTGGCGCCCTCCTTGGTCACTTGGGTGCCGCCGCGGGAGTCGCCGCGGCGGGCGCGGTCCAGGTCGGGCGGGGGCACGTCGTACTTCGCGAAGAGGCCCGCCAGGAACGCCCAGTGCTCCTTGGGGACGGCGGCGAGCATGGTGTCCAGGCCGCCCTCGCCGCGCCCGGCCCGTTCCGCCGACTCGTCGATCTTCCCGGGGACCAGCACGTCGACCCCGTAGGGGCGGCCGTCGACGTGGTCGTCGATCCAGCGCAGCTCCTCCTCCAGCCGATCGGGGGTGTAGGCGACGGCGCCGAGCACGCCCATGCCGCCGGCGTTGGTGACGGCGGCGACCACGTCCCGGCAGTGGCTGAAGGCCAGCAGCGGGAACTCGATCCCGAACCGCTCGCAGATCTCGGTGCGCATCTCGCGGCTCCCTCGGCTCAGTGGGCGGGGCGGAAGAGGAGGTAGGCCTCGCCTTCGGCGGGGTGCTCGAAGGAGGCTTCGAGGGGGAGGCCCTCGCGGAGGGCGGCGGGGGCGGCGCCGTCGAGCCGGGCGTGCAGCCAGGGGCCCTCCTCCAGCTCGACCAGCGCCAGCACGGCCGGGGGCGGGACGGTGCCGTCGGCGCGGGGGCGGCCGTGCGTGACCGTCCAGGTGACGAGGGTCGCCGCGCCGCTCGCCCCGGCCCAGGCCAGGTCCTCGGCGCCGCAGCCGGGGCAGGAGTGCTGGTCGGGGGCGTGCCAGCGGTCGCACGCCGCGCAGCGCTTGATGACCAGCCGGTCGGCGGCGGTGCCGTCGAAGAACGGATCGGTGCGCCCGTCTCGCTTGAGGATGCCGATCTCCATCGGGTCAGGCCCCCTTCGGGTGCGGGCTGAGGATCAGCGTGGAGTGGTGGTCGAGGATGCCGCCGTTCCCGCTGACCAGGACGACGTCGTTGCCGGCCTGGCGGTCGCCGCCGTCGCCGCGCGCCTGGACGACGGCCTCCGACAGCGGCGTCATGCCCCACATGTAGTACGCCGAGAGCTGGCCGCCGCCGGTGTTGGTCGGGAGCGCGCCGCCGGGACCGAGGGCGCCGGAGGCGGCGAACGCGCCGCCCTCGCCCTTGGCGCAGAACCCGTAGTCCTCCAGGGTCACCAGCACCGTGTAGGTGTAGCAGTCGTAGAGCTGGCACTGGCTGACGTCGTCGACGGTCACCCCGGCCATCTTCATCGCGGTCGGGCCGGAGGTGAGCGCGCCCGTCGTGAGGCCGAAGCCGCTGCCGCGCTCCTTGCGGTGCCCGGGGTGGCCCTGGCCCCAGCCCCACAGGTGGACGGGCGGGCGGGCGAGGTCGCGGGCGCGGTCGGCGCCGGTGACCACGATGGCGACGGCGCCGTTGGAGACCAGGCAGCAGTCCAGCAGGCGCAGGGGTTCGGCGATCCAGCGGGAGGCCCGGTGGTCGTCCAGGGTGATCGGCTCGCGCATCTGGGCGATCGGGTTGCGGACGGCCCATTCGCGCGTGCTGACGGCGATGGCGCCGAGCTGCTCCTCGGTCGTCCCGTAGCGTTCCATGTGGCGGCGGGCGGCCAGGGCGTAGAAGGCGTTGACGCTGCGGAACCCGAGGGCGGCCGTCATCCCGCCGAACCCGTACCAGGCGGGCGAATCGCGGTGGTACGCCTCGCCCGCCGACGTCTTCGGTTTGAGCGGGGCGTCGGCGAAGACGCAGGCCACGGTGGACGCGGCGCCGCTGAGGATGGACATCGCCGCGTACGACACCATGGCGCCGGCGGTGGCGCCGAAGGAGTTCATCTGGGACAGCAGCCGCAGGTCGCGCAAGCCGAGGGTGTCGGCGAGCTCGATGCCGGGGGAGCCGCCCATGCCGTGGCTGACCAGTAGGCCGTCCAGGTCGTCCAGGGACAGCCCCGCGTCGGCGGTGGCGAGCCGGACGGCGTCGGCCGCGAACCGGCGGGGGCTGCGCCCGTACACCTTGCCGAGCTCGGTCATGCCGAGTCCCACGATGGCCGTGCCCGAGGCCGCTGTTCCGGTCACGCGTGACCTCCCTTCGCCGGAGCTTGCGCCCCACGGTACCGAATCCGATTCGGCTGCGAAAAGACAGGTGTTAACCCGATATTGGACATGACACCCCGGGTGCGGTAGCAACGGTCGGGTGACCCCCAGCGACATACCCGCCCCGACCGCCCGAACCGGCCGGGTCGCCCCCGGGCGCGACGCCGCGCCCTCCGGGCTGGCCGGCCGCGACTTCCTGCTCCTGCTGGCGGCGACGTTCGGGATGTTCTCCAACCACGCCGTGCTGATCTCGGTGGTGCCGCTGTGGTCGGTCGGCGGCGGCGCCGGGCACGGCGGAGCGGGCGCGACCACCGGGACCGTCATGGCGGTCACGGTGGCCGTCCAGCTCGCCATGGGCCGGCTGACCCGCCGGTTCGGGGCCCGCGTCCTGCTGCCGGCAGGGGCGCTGCTGCTGGGCGTGCCGACCTTCGCCTACGCGGCCTCCGCCGCGCTGCCGTGGGTGCTGGCGGTGTCGGCGGTGCGCGGGGCCGGGTTCGGCATCGTCACCGTCGCGGGCGCGGCGCTGGTGGCGGGCCTGGTCGCGCCCGGCCGCCGCGGACGGGCCGTCGGCCTGTACGGCCTGGCCGTCGGGCTGCCGCAGGTGCTGATCCTGCCGGCGGGGCTGTGGGCGGCCGAGCGGTACGGCTTCGTCCCGGTCTTCGTGGCCGCGGGGGCCCTGAGCGTGCTCGCCGCCCCGCTGGTGGCGGTCATGTCGCGGCACCCGGCGCTGGCCCCGGCGCGGGGCGCCGCCTCCGGGACGTCCCGCACGGGCGCACCGTCGCTCCGCTCGCGGCTGTCGGCGTCATTCCGGGAGGACGACCCCGCAGACCCCCCCGGCAAGTGCCGGGCCGACATTCCTCGCTTCGCTGCGGGTGTCGGCCGCAGGCCGCGCGCTGACCCGGGCGGCGGGCCCCTGGACGGCGCTGTTCGCCGCGGCGAGCGCCCTCGGCGGCGTCGTCTCGTTCCTGCCCCTCGCCCTGCACGATCCCGCCGCCGCCGCGGTCGCGCTGTTCGCCCTCTCCGCGGCGATCATCGCCGGGCGCTGGGGCGCCGGGGTCTGGAACGACCGCTGCGGGGCCGGGCGGCTGACCGCACCCGGGGGCGTTGCGGGCGTGGCGGGGATGGCGGGGATGGCCGCCGCCGCGGCGATGGACGGGGGCTGGGCCACGGGCGCGGCCGTCGCCGCCGCGACCCTCTACGGGCTCGGGTTCGGGCTGGTCCAGAACGACACGCTGGTGGTGATGTTCCAGCGCTCCGGCCCGGACGGGCACGGCACGGCCAGCGCCGCCTGGAACATCGCCTTCGACGCCGGGACCGGCGCCGGGGCCGTGGCGATCGGGCTGCTGTCCGGCGTCCTGGGGATCGCCGGGTCGTTCGCGGTGGCGGCCGCCGGGATGGCCGCAGCCCTCCCGGTCGCCTGGCTGGACGCCCGCGGCCGCGGCCGTGGCGGCGCCGCACGCCCTGACCACGGCGCCCCGGGGCGCGGGGGGTGAACCACCCGCGCTCCCGGGGCGACGGGAGCGCGGGTGATCCATGGCGCCGCGGTACGCCCGGCGGCGGCCCCTACGAGGCCAGGACCGCCTGGAGGAAGTCCCGCGTGCGCTGTTCGGACGGCTCGCCGAAGATCTGCTCCGGCGGGCCCTCCTCCACGATCTGCCCCTGATCGAACATCAGTACGCGGTCGGAGATGTCCTTGGCGAAGCCCATCTCGTGCGTGACGCACAGGATGGTCAGGTCGCTCTCCTTGGCGATGTCGCGCAGCAGGTCCTGCACGCCCACCACCAGCTCGGGGTCGAGGGCCGAGGTGACCTCGTCCAGCAGCAGCACCTGCGGTTCCATCGCCAGCGCGCGGGCGATGGCGACGCGCTGCTGCTGGCCGCCCGAAAGCTGGGTCGGGTGGGCGGCGGCCTTGTCGGCCAGGCCGACCATGTCCAGCAGCTTGCGGGCCCGTTCGGCGGCCTCGTCCTTGGACAGCCCCAGCACGTGCACCGGCCCCTCGGTGAGGTTGCGCAGCACGTTCATGTTGGGGAACAGGTTGAACTGCTGGAACACCATGCCGATCTTCTTGCGCATCTCGTGCAGGTGCTTCTCGTTGGCCGGGACGAGCTTCCCGCCCTTGTCCATGTGCGACAGCGGCTCGTCGCCCACCCGGATCACGCCGTCGTCGACCTTCTCCAGGGTCATCAGCAGCCGCAGGATGGTGGTCTTGCCCGAGCCGCTGGGCCCGATGAGCGTCACCCGCTCGCCGGGGGCGACGGTGAAGTCGAGCTCGCGCAGCACGACGTTCTGGCCGAACCGCTTGACCACCTTCTCGAAGCGGATGCCCGGCGCCTGGCTGGGCCCCTTCGGCGGCGGGCCGTCGCCCTTCGCGAGCGGGACGCCCGAGGCGTCCTCGGGAGTCGGGGCCGGGGGTGTGGCATCAGTAGGTGGCATAGCGCCTCTCCAGGCGACGGACGAGGATCGAGGACGGGACGCTGACGGCGACGAAGAGCAGGCCGACCATCGTGATCGGTTCGAGGAACTGGCCTCCCACGGAACCGGCCTGGTAGGCCGCGCCGAGCAGCTCCACGACCGTGATCCCGAAGATCAGCGGACTGTCCTTGAACATGGCGATGAGGTAGTTCCCGAGCGAGGGCACGACCTTGCGGACGGCCTGAGGAAGGATCACGTCCTGCCATACCCGCCGCTTGGGCAGGTTGAGCGCGACGGTCGCCTCCCATTGGCCGCGGGGGACGTCGGAGATGCCCGCCCGGTACACCTCGGCGGTGTAGGTGGAGTAGTGCAGTCCCAGGCCGAGGATTCCCGCGGTGAGCGGGCCGAGGGTGAGCCCGATCGAGGGGAACACGTAGTAGATGTAGAACAGCTGCACCAGCAGGGGGGTGCTGCGGATGAACTCCAGGATCCAGCGCGTCGTCTGGCTGACGGCCTTGTTGGGGGAGCGGCGCAGCAGCGTCCACACCAGCCCCAGGGCCAGCGCCAGCACGTAGCCGAGCACCGTGGCGAGGATGGTGACGCGCAGGCCGTTCAGCAGGTCGGGGAGGATCTCCCCGGTGTAGGTCCAGTCCCAGGTCATCACATCACCCCGCTGCCGGGCGCGCTCGCCGACACGGTGGCCAGGCTCTGCTCACGCGACGGCGTCCGGCCGAGCATCCGGTCCACCCGGCGCTCGGCGTACCGCACGAACAGCTGCAGGAACTGCGCGATGATGAAGTAGAGCACCAGGATCGTGGTGTAGGTCCAGAACGTCTCGCCCGTGGACGACTGGATCTGCTTGGCCCGGAACGTCAGATCGCTGATCGTGATCAGCGAGACCAGCGCGGTGCCCTTCATCAGCTCGATGAGCAGGTTGCCGAACGGCGGCAGCATCAGCGCCACCGCCTGCGGCAGCAGCACCCGCCGCATCCGCTGCGCCGGCGTGAAGTTGAGCGCCACGGTGGCCTCGTACTGGGCCTTCGGCACGGCGTTGATCGCTCCGCGGACCACCTCGGCGCCGTAGGCGCCCACGTTCAGGCCCAGCGCCAGCACCGCGGCGAAGATGGTCGTGAACCGGAGTCCCACCAGCGGCAGCGCGTAGAAGAACCAGAACATCAGCACCAGGGTCGCGGTGCCGCGGAAGAACTCCACGTAGACCCTGTTGAGAGCGCGCAGGGCGGGATTGCGCGCGGTGCCGGCCAGTCCGAAGACCAGCGCGAGCACCGCGGCGAGCGCGCTCCCGTACAGCGTGAGCTGGATGGTGATCCCCGCGCCCCGGAGCAGCAGCTGGTAGCTGTCGAGGACGTGCCCCATGGGTCAGACCGCGCAGAACTTGGCGGCGGTGTCGCCCGGGCCGGGCAGCTCGGCCTGGCTGAACCCGAACGGCTGGATGATCGGCAGCAGCTTGTTCTGCTGCTTGAACTCGGTGAGCTTGTCGTTGAACGCCTTGAGCAGGTCGGTATCGGCCTTGCGGAAGCCGAACCCGCCCGCGCCCAGCTGCTCCTTGCCGTCGATCACCGGGGTGAACGCCTCGGTGACCTCGAACGGCTCACCCGGGTGCTTGGACAGCAGGTCGGCCAGCGAGATGCGGGTCAGCGCGATCGCGTCGATCCGCCCGGCCTTCAGGCCCTCGTACGCGTTGGGCTGGTCGGGGAACGGCTTGATCTGCCCCTTGGGCACGCCCAGCTTCTCGGCGTAGCCGCCCTCGACCGCGCCGGTGAGCACGCCGATGTTGGCCTTGGACCTGGTGACGTCCTCGAACTTCAGGATCTTCTTGGGGTTGCCCTTGGGCACCATGAACGCGGTCTTGGCCACGTAGTCGGGGTCGGAGAAGGCGGCCGAGGCGCACCGCTCCTTGTTGATGAACATGCCGGCCGCGATCACGTCGAACCGCTTGGCGTTCAGCCCCGCGATCAGCCCGCCGAAGTCGACCTGGACCCCCTCGACGTTGGGGATGCCGAGCTCCTTGAAGATCGCCCTCGCCAGTTCCGGCGCCTCACCGGTGAGCTTGCCGGACTTGTCGGTGAAGCCGTAGGGCGCCTCGTTGGCGAACCCCACCTTGATCTTGCCCTCCTGCTTGGCGCGTGCCAAGGAGCCGCCGCCCTGGCGCTCGGTCTCCGGGTTGGTGGTCGAGCAGCCGGCGGCGGCCAGCGACACCCCGCCGGCCAGCAGGGTCGCGGTGCGCAGGAAGTCGCGCCTGGAACTGGAGGAAGTCATCGTTGATCTCCTAGTGATGCCCCGCGACCGCCGGGGGCCGCTGGGGCCCTCCGGCGGTCGCGGGGCCGTCGGTCGGGTATGTGGGTCGGGATCGGCCGGAACAGGCGCCGGACGGGACGCTCGGGACTGACCGGACTGATCGGACTGACGGGACTTGCGGGACTTGCGGGACTAATAAACCGTTCTAGGGGAATCGGGCGCGCGGCGCAGTCGGTTACGCCCCGACAGGGGTGAAATCGCGGGCGCCGATGAACGCGGGCCTCGGCTCGTCCGCCGAGAACGGCTCGGTGCAGGCGTTCTCGACGCTGTTGAACACGATGAACACGTTCGAGCGCGGGAACGGCGTGATGTTCCCGTTCGAGCCGTGCATGCAGTTGCAGTCGAACATCGTGGCCGAGCCCGCCGGGCCGGTGAACAGCTCGATCCCGTACTTGTCGGCCAGGATCGACAGGCTGTTGGGGTCGGGCGTGCCGATCTCCTGGCGCCTCAGCGACTCCTTGTAGTGGTCGGCGGGCGTCTCGCCGACGCACGACACGAAGGTCTTGTGCGATCCGGGCATGATCATGAGACCGCCGTTGTGCACGAAATTCTCGGTGAGCGCGATGGAGATGCTCACCGCCCGCATGCGGGGCATGCCGTCCTCGGCGTGCCAGGTCTCGAAGTCGGAGTGCCAGTAGAAGTCCTTGCCCGTGAAGCCTGGCTTGTAATTCACCCGGCTCTGGTGCACGTAAACATCCGAACCCAGGATCTGCCGGGCACGGCCCACCACGCGGGGGTCGCGGACCAGCTCGGCGAACACCTCGCTGAGCTTGTGCACCTCGAAGATGGAGCGCACCTCGTCGGTGCCGCGCTCGGTCACGGCGCGCTCGTCGCGCAGCACCGCCGGGTCGGCCGACAGCCGGCGCAGCTCGGCCCGGTAGTCCTCCACCTCGTCCGGGCGCAGCAGCTCGTCGACGTTCAGGAAGCCGTTGGTCTCGAACGAGTCGAGCGTGGCGGCGTCGACCGGGCCGTCCTCGGGGCCGCCGTACACCACCGGGTCCTGCCGGTACAGCAGCACCGCCTCGCCGCACTTACGGGTGGGATAGGGGTCGTCGATGCTCGGATGGCTCTCGATGATGCTCATGCGTCCTCCTCGGTGAGCAGGGGGTAGACACCGTTCTCGTCATGGACCTCCTGGCCGGTGACGGGCGGGTTGAAGACGCAGACGGTGCGCACGTCGGTGTGGGCGTTCAGCGTGTGGTGCTCGTGGCCGTTGAGCAGGTACATCACGCCGGGCTCGATGCGGTGCCGCTCGCCGGTCTCCTCGTTGACGAGCTCGCCCTCGCCCTCGATGCAGTAGACCGCCTCGATGTGGTTGGCGTACCACATCTTGGTGGACGTCCCCGCGTACAGGACGGTGTCGTGCAGGGAGAAGCCGACCCTGTCGCCGGCCAGCACGAAGCGGCGGCTGCACCATGTCGGGGCCTGCACGTCGCGCTCGGTGCCGATGATGTCCTTGAGAGAACGGACGATCATTGGTGTGTTCCTTTCGTTCTGCGGGCCGGGGCGCGGGGCCCCGGCCGCCGGGGGCGGTGGACCGCGGCGGCGGTCAGACCGCCACCGTCGCGCGGACCGCGCGGACCGACTCGGCGATGATCTCCAGACCCCGGGCGAGCTCGGCGTCGGTGGTGGTCAGCGGCGGCAGCAGCTTGACCACCTCGCCCTCCGGCCCGGAGGTCTCCATCAGCAGCCCGCGGCCGAACGCCTCGGCGCACACCCGCGGCGCCATCTCGGCGTCCCGCATGACCAGGCCCCAGGCCAGCCCGCGGCCCCGGACGCCCTCGATGGCGCCGGCGTGCTCCAGCGCGATCTCGTTCAGGGCCAGCTCGACCTGCTGGCCCTTGGCCAGGGTCTGCTTCTCCAGGCCCTCGCCCGTCCAGTAGTCCTCCAGGGCGGCGGTGGCGGTGATGAAGGCGGGGTTGAAGCCGCGGAAGGTGCCGTTGTGCTCGCCGGGCTCCCACACGTCCAGGTCGCGCCGCATCAGCGTGATCGCGAACGGCAGCCCGTAGCCGCTGAGCGACTTGGACAGGCAGACGATGTCGGGGGTGATCCCGGCCTCCTCGAAGCTGAAGAAGGGTCCGGTGCGGCCGCAGCCCATCTGCACGTCGTCGACGATCAGCAGGATGTCGTGCCGCTTGCACAGGTCCGACAGGCCGCGCAGCCACTCGGCGGTGGCGACGTTGAGGCCGCCCTCGCCCTGGACGGTCTCGACGATCACCGCGGCGGGCTTGTCGAGGCCGCTGCCGCTGTCGTCCAGCATCGTCTCCAGCAGCAGGAAGTCGGGGGTGCGGCCGTCGAGGTAGTTGTCGTAGGGCATCGCCACGCCGTGACCCAGCGGCACCCCGGCGCCGTCCCGCTTCATCGAGTTGCCGGTCACGGCCAGCGCGCCCAGCGTCATGCCGTGGAAGGCGTTGGTGAAGCTGATGACGCTCTCCCGGCCGGTGAATTTCCGGGCCAGTTTGAGCGCCGCCTCCACCGAATGGTTGCCCGCCGGACCGGGGAACTGCACCTTGTAGTCGAGCCCGCGCGGGGCGAGCACGATCTCGTTGAAACGGTCCAGGAAGTCGCGTTTGGCGACCGTGTACATGTCGAGCCCATGGACCACCGAGTCGCTCGCGAGGTAGTCCATGAGCCGCTGTTTAAGCTGCGGGTTGTTGTGCCCGTAGTTGAGCGTTCCCGCACCGGCGAAGAAGTCGAGGTAGGTCTTGCCGTCCTCGTCGGTCATGTGGCTGCCGCGGGCGGTGCTGAACACGGTCGGCCAGCCCCTGCAGTAGCCGCGGACTTCAGATTCGAGGTGGGCGAAAACATCCATGTTTCTGCCTCCGGCAGGTGTGGTGAACGGGCTGAGAACGGGCTGCGAACTGTCGGGAGATGAACTGGGCGCCGGCTGTGAGATCGCTGCGAACGGGCTCCGGACGGGCCTCGGGCGGGCAGGGCGCGCCGCCTGGAGGGGCGGGGCGACCCGTCCGCGGAACGGATCAGACGGCCTTCCCGTCGGGCGCGACGGACGGCGTCGCGGGCGGGAAGGGGCCGATGCGGAAGAGGACCTCCGGGTCGTGCCCCTCGGGAAAGTGCTCGGGCGTGAACAGCGGGCTGCGGGCGACCGCGCAGCCGCGGCCGCGGGCGAAGGACTCGAACATCCTGGTGGAGGCGGTGTTGTCCGGTGTGACGGTGGCCTCCAGGTAGCGGCAGCCGCGGGCCGCCATCCGGTCGCCGAGCCCGTCGAGCATGCGCCGCGCCAGGCCGAGGCCGCGGTAGGTGTGGTCGACGGCGACCTGCCAGACGAAAAGGGTGTCGGGCCGGTTCGGCCGCGTGTAGCCGGTGATGAAACCGCACGCGGCGGAACCGTCGCGGGCGACCACGGAAGTGCCGGCGAAGTCGCGGCACCACAGCACGTAGCTGTAGGGCGAGTTCACGTCGAGAACTTGCGAGTCCCGTGCCAGCCGCCACATCTCCGGGCCATCCGTAAGACGGGGCTCCTCGAGCCTAATGGCCGGGTCCGGTCCGGATCGGTCAGGGGGCGATTGCAGGGGTTGCGCTGCCATGTCCAGGTAATTTAGCGAATCCCGGCCACTGATCGCTACGGAATGTTATGTGCGAGATGTTTAGGGTGTGGCGCACGGGGTATAACAATGTGCTTGTCAAATTCGGTGCCATTTATGCGCCACGCGGGCGCGCGTGGCGGGCGCTATTCCGGGCGATACGCAGGGGTAACCGGGGTGTCTGCGCCGCAGCTGCACCGGAGTCTCATCGAGGGGCACTCTAGTGATTTGTTACGAGCAGATGACGTTATTTATGTCTCATTTCTGTGACGTGAATCACACAATCCGGTTGTCAACGGGGTGTGTGCGGTGAGCGTCACGTTGCGTCACGCGAGGTGAGAGGGCCATGGGGCTGGTGGGCCGCACCCGGCGACCGCCCGGAGGTCCCCCGAACGCCTCGCCGGTAAGGGCTCCCGAGAGGACCACCCCCGTGACCGGGGGCCCGCGAGGGCGGCCCGCGGCGGCGGCTCGATGACGGCGAAATGACCGCTATGTGACGGAGTTGTTACCCGGCGGATCAGCCCGTCGAGCGGGCGAAGCGGTCGGTCGCCTCGATGAGGCGGTGGAGGATCCCCGGCTCACTGTAGGCGTGCCCGGCGTCGTCCACCAGATGGAACTCGGCCTCGGGCCAGGCGCGGTGCAGATCCCACGCGGTCGCGGCCGGGGTGCACACGTCGTACCGGCCCTGCACGATCACCGCCGGGATGTGCCGGATCCGGTCCACGTCCCGCAGCAGCTGCTCCTCCTCGAAGAACCCCTCGTTGACGAAGTAGTGGTTCTCGATACGGGCGAAGGCCACCGCGTAGTCGGGCTCGCCGAAGGACTCGGCCAGCTCCGGGTCGGGACGCAGCGTGACCGTCCGGCCCTCCCACTGCGACCACCCCCGGCCGGCGGCCACCCGCACCTCGCGGTCTGGCGAGTTCAGCCGTTCGGCGTAGGCGGACAGCAGGTCCTCGCGCTCGTCCTCGGGGATCGGCGCGAGGTAGTCCTCCCACAGGTCGGGGAAGAGCAGCGAGGCGCCCTCCTGGTAGAACCAGTACAGCTCGAACGGGCGCAGCATGAAGATGCCGCGCAGCACCAGCTCGGTGACCCGGTCCGGATGGGCCTGCGCGTACGCCAGCGACAGCGCGCTGCCCCACGACCCGCCGAACACCTGCCAGCGCTCGATCCCCAGGTGCTCGCGCAGCCGTTCCATGTCGGCCACCAGATGCCAGGTGGTGTTGGCCTCCAGCGACACCTCCGGGTCGGCGGCGTGCGGCGTGCTGCGCCCGCAGTTGCGCTGGTCGAACAGCACGATCCGGTACGCCTCGGGGTCGAACTGCCGGCGGTGGTCGGGGCTGCAGCCGCCGCCGGGCCCGCCGTGCACCATCACCGCGGGCTTGCCCCCGGGATCGCCGCACACCTCCCAGTAGATGTGATTGCCGTCGCCGACGTCGAGCAGCCCGGAGTCGTACGGCTCGATCGGCGGATACAAGGTCCGAAGCTCCATGCTGAGATTATTGCGGCGCCCTCGGCGTCGGGCGCTGAACGCCCCCTCTGCTCATTGCGGCGCCCTTGGCGTCGGGCGTTGAACGCCCCCTCTGCTCATTGCGGCGCCCTTGGCGTCGGGCGTTGAACGCCCTCCTTCGGCGGGCGCCGCGTGCGATTGCTGCATCGCTCCGACTCGCCTGGCGGCTCGCTGCGCGATCAGGTTCTCGCAGGCTCGAACCTGGCTTCGCTCGCAATCGCAACGGTTGAGCGTCGTAGGGGGGTGAGGTTGTGTCGACCGGATAGCCGCTCATGGCGGCGTCGCGTGCGATTGCCGCATCGCTTCGACTCGCCATCGCAACGGCTGAGGTCGGCGGTGGCTGAGTAGAGTGGCTGAGGCGGGTGCGCCCCGGCGGCGCCCTCGTGCGATTGCTGCATCGCTCCGGGGCGGCGCGAGCCCGTCGAGTCGGAGTTTCGGACGCTCAGGAACCTGCTCATCGACGGCCCGGAGCGGATTCATGCGCGCGAATAGACCACGCGGATCACGAAACTAAACCCCAAACTGGGCAAACGTCGTGCTGGTCGGCACTAGAGTGCCTTGGGTGAGCGAAGCGACGAGCCGCCGGGCGGACGATCGACGCCGGGCGAGGAGTGCGGCGAACACCATGAGTACGACGCCCCCGCGTCCGCGGCCCCGCGCCGCCAGGCGAGGAGACACGTGAGCGAGCTGAACGGATCGGGGTCGCGCCCCGTCCCTGACACCGGTGCGCCCTGGCCCGCCATGGGCCGGGACGCGGCCGCCCAGCAGCCCATCAAGGCCGCCTCGCCGGGGCGTCCCGGCGAGGCTGCGCGGCCCGAGCAGGACAGGCCCGAGGCCCAGCCCTGGGACATCGTCGAGCGGCTGCGCCAGATGGCCGACCTCATCGGCGACGCGCTGGCGGCCGGCGAACGCAAGGTCAGCGAGGCGCAGACCGACGCCCAGACGCAGGTCGCCGCCGTCCAGGCCGAGAAGGACGCGGCGCAGCGCGACGCCGCGGCCGCCTGGGGTGAGGTGCAGCGTGCGCGGGGTCAGGCCGAGCAGGCCGACCGGCGCGCGGTGGAGGCCGAGCGGCGCATCGCGGAGGCGCAGAGCGACGCGCAGGCGCAGATCGCGGCGATCACCGCCGAGAAGGAGTCCGCGCAGCGCGACGCGGCGGCCGCCTGGGGTGAGGTGCAGCGTGCGCGGGGTCAGGCTGAGCAGGCCGACCGGCGCGCGGTGGAGGCCGAGCGGCGGCTGGCCGAGGCGCAGAGCGACGCGCAGGCGCAGATCGCGGCCGTCCAGGCCGAGAAGGAGTCCGCGCAGCGCGACGCCGCCGCGGCCTGGAACCAGGCCCAGCAGGCGCGTGTCCAGGCCGACCAGGCGCGCGTCCAGGCCGACCAGGCCCGGGCGCAGGCCGAGCAGGCCCGCTCCCAGATGGAGCAGGCCCAGGCCGGGATGGAGCAGGCCGAGCGCAGGGTCGCCGAGGCCGAGGCCACCGTCCGGCAGGCCATCACCCAGCGGGACGCGATGAGCGAGGCCCGCGACGACGCCCTGCGCGCCGTCGAGGACGCCGTCAACGCCCGCCGCGCCGCCGAGGCCGAGCGCGACCGGATGGCCGAGCAGGCCGCCGAGCTGTCCCGGGCGCTGGAGTCGGCGCACGGCGACCTGTCGGGGCTGCGCGCCAAGCTCACCGACGCCGAGATGAAGGCGCAGAACCTCCAGCACACCGCCGCCGCGGCCGCCAAGGAGGCCGAGGAGGCCCGGCGCCGCGTCCAGGGCGCCGAGGCCGAGCGCGAGCAGGCCCTCGACACCGCCGCCCAGTCGCTGGAGGCCGCCAAGAAGGCCGAGCGCGAGCGGGACGCGGCCGGCCAGGCCCGCGACGCCGCCGCCTCGGCCCGCGAGGCCGCCGAACGCGGCCGGGAGGCGGCCGAGCGCGGCCGGGAGGCCGCCGTCCAGGCGCAGGCCCGCGCCGAGTCCGAGCTGACGCTGGCCCGCGGCCAGGCCGAGCAGGCGGGCCGGGAACGGGACAAGGCCGTCACCGGGATGCGCCAGGTCGCCGCCGAGCGGGACGCGGTCGCCGAGAAGCTCAAGGAACGCGACCAGTGGGTCGACCAGCTTGCCCAGGCCGTCACCGAGCAGCGCGCCGCGATCGCCGAGCTCTCCCAGGAGCGCGACGCCGCCCGGCAGGCCGCCGACCAGGCCCGGTCGCTGATCGACGAGCTCACCCGGCAGCTGCGCACGATCATGCCCACGGCCGCCCCGCGGATCTGACCGGCGTTTTCGCGGCGCGGGAACCGTTTCCGCGCCCGATTCGGTCAACCCGGCCGGGAACCGGCCTCTGACCAGGGGCCTGACCGACCTGGACGGGCACGACCCGGACGGGCCACGGTGTCGTGCCTGTTATCCTGGTGGCCCGTGGACAGTGCGGTACCGTCCGCCTCGCAACGACCACGGGAGCGCCTTCTTGCCTTCGGCAGCCACTGGTAGAACACGTCCTACCAAGCATCTCTTCGTCACCGGCGGTGTCGCCTCCAGCCTCGGCAAGGGACTGACGGCGTCCAGCCTGGGGCGGCTACTCGCCCTGCGCGGCCTGCGGGTCACGATGCAGAAGCTCGACCCCTACCTCAACGTCGACCCCGGCACGATGAACCCGTTCCAGCACGGGGAGGTCTTCGTGACCGACGACGGGGCCGAGACCGATCTCGACATCGGCCACTACGAGCGGTTCCTGGACACCGAGCTGCACGGGTCCGCCAACGTCACCACCGGCCAGGTCTACTCCAACGTGATCGCCAAGGAGCGGCGCGGCGAGTACCTCGGCGACACCGTGCAGGTCATCCCGCACATCACCAACGAGATCAAGGACCGGATCCGCGGCATGGCCGCCGACACCGACGTCGACATCGTCATCACCGAGGTCGGCGGCACGGTGGGCGACATCGAGTCGCAGCCGTTCCTGGAGTCGGTCCGCCAGATCCGGCACGAGATCGGCCGCGACAACTGCTTCTTCCTGCACGTGTCGCTGCTGCCCTACATCGGCCCCTCCGGCGAGCTGAAGACCAAGCCCACCCAGCACTCGGTGGCCGCGCTGCGCTCCATCGGCATCCAGCCCGACGCGATCGTGTGCCGCTCGGACCGGCCGATCACCGACGGGCTCAAGCACAAGATCTCCATGATGTGCGACGTCGACCGCGAGGCCGTGGTCTCCGCGGTGGACGCCGCCAGCATCTACGACATCCCCAAGGTGCTGCACGCCGAGGGCCTGGACGCCTACGTGGTGCGCCGCCTGGGCCTGCCCTTCCGCGACGTGGACTGGGGCGCCTGGGACGAGCTGCTGCGCCGCGTCCACCGGCCCGCCCGCGAGGTGACGATCGCGCTGGTCGGCAAGTACATCGACCTGCCCGACGCCTACCTGTCGGTCACCGAGGCGCTGCGGCACGGCGGGTTCGGCAACGACGCCAAGGTCAACATCCGCTGGGTCAAGAGCGACGACTGCGAGACCCCCGAGGGCGCCCGCCGCGAGCTCGACGGCGTCGACGGCGTGCTGATCCCCGGCGGGTTCGGCGTGCGCGGCATCGAGGGCAAGCTCGGCGCGGTCCGGCACGCCCGGGAGAACCGCGTCCCGCTGCTGGGCATCTGCCTGGGCCTGCAGTGCATGGTCATCGAGGCGGCCCGGTCGCAGGGCGGGCTGCCCGGCGCCGGCAGCACCGAGTTCGACCCGGCCGCCGCCCACCCGGTGGTGGCGACCATGGCCGACCAGGTCGACGTGGTCGCGGGCGAGCGCGACATGGGCGGCACCATGCGGCTGGGCCTGTACCCGGCCGACCTGGCCGAGGGCTCGGTGGTGCGGGAGCTGTACGGGGAGGCCAAGGTCTCCGAGCGGCACCGGCACCGCTACGAGGTCAACAACGCCTACCGCGAGCAGCTGGAGCAGGCCGGGCTGCGCTTCAGCGGCCTGTCGCCCGACGGCCGCCTGGTGGAGTACGTGGAGCTGCCCCGCGAGACGCACCCGTTCTTCGTGGGCACCCAGGCGCATCCGGAGTTCCGCTCCCGCCCGACCCGCGCGCACCCGCTGTTCGCCGGGCTGGTCGCGGCCGCCCTCGACTACGCCGAGCTGCGCGGCGGCGCCGACGCGGTGTCGACCTCGTGAGCGGTCCCGGGGCCGTCCCGCCGGGCGTGGACGACGTGCGCGACCGCCGCGACCGCTGGGAGGTCGTCGCCACCGAGCGCGTGTTCGAGGGGCACGTGTTCGACGTGCGGCGCGACTCGGTGCCGATGCCCAGCGGCGGCACCACCGAGATCGTCCACCGCGACGTCATCGAGCATCCCGGGGCGGTCGGCATCCTCGCCGTCGACGACGCCGACCGGGTCCTGCTGCTGCGCCAGTACCGGCACGCCTCCGGCTACCTGCTGTGGGAGGCGCCGGCGGGGCTGCGCGACGTGGCCGGCGAGCCGCTGCACAAGCTGGCCGAGCGCGAGCTGCTGGAGGAGGCCGGCTACCGCGCCGACCGCTGGGACGTGCTGGCCGACGTGCTGCCCTCCTCCGGGATGTCGGACGAGCGGGTGCGGATCTTCCTGGCCCGCGGCCTGACCGAGGTGCCCGCCGACCAGATCGACTTCGAGCGGGTGCACGAGGAGGCCGACATGCCGGTGGTGTGGGTGCCGCTGGACGAGGCGGTCCGCAAGGTCCTCGCCGGTGACCTGCACAACATGATCGCGGTGACCGGGATCCTGGCCGTGCACGCGGCCCGCGCCCGCGGCTACCGCGACCTGCGCCCGGTCGACGCGCCCGAGGGCTGAACCGCCGCCCGTGCGGGCGCCCCCGGCCGGGCGCCCGCACGGGCCCCCGCACGGGCGCATGTCGGTTTTGTTGCGACATCGGCCCGCGGCGCGCGCGGATGGCGCGTTCCCGCGCGGCCGGAGGGGGCATGATGGGCACGTCCCACTCGGCCACCCCGCCCGGAAGAGGTGCCGCAACTGTCACCGAGCACGACCGGCCGGAGCGGCGCGCGGCCCGGAACCGACGGCCAGACCCCCGACGACGCCACCCCCCTGGGCTCGGCCGTGCGCACCTACCTCGGGCATCTCGCGGTGGAGCGCGGCCTGGCCGCCAACACCCTCAGCTCCTACCGCCGTGACCTGCGCCGCTACCTGGCCGTCCTGACCGGCCGCGGCCGCACCGCGATCGACCAGGTCACCGAGGACGACGTGCGCGAGTTCCTGGCCGGGCTGCGGGAGGGCGACGCCGACCACCCGCCGCTGTCGGCCGGGTCGGCGGCCCGCGCCGTGGTGGCCGTGCGCGGCCTGCACCGCTTCGCGCTGCGCGAGGGCCTGACCGGCACCGACCCCGCCCGCGACGTCAAGCCCCCGACCCCGCCGCGCCGGCTGCCCAAGGCCATCTCCCTCGCCGACGTCGAGCGGCTGCTGGCGGCCGCGGGAGGCGGCGCCGACGGCGACGCCGAGGCGGCCAGGGCGCTGCGCGACCGCGCCCTGCTGGAGCTGCTGTACGGCTCGGGCGCCCGCATCTCCGAGGCCGTCGGCCTGGACGTCGACGACCTCGACCTCGGCGAGGGCTTCGCGCGCGTCGCCGGCAAGGGCGGCAAGGCCCGCGTCGTCCCGATCGGCGACTACGCCCGCCGCGCCGTGGAGGCCTACCTCGTGCGGGCCCGCCCAGAACTGGCGCGGGCCGGGCGGGGCGGGCCGGCGCTGTTCCTCAACGCCCGCGGCGGGCGGCTGTCGCGGCAGGGGGCCTGGATGGTGCTGCGCGCCGCCGCCGAACGCGCCCGCCTGTCGGACGTCTCGCCGCACACGCTGCGCCACTCCTTCGCCACGCACCTGCTCGACGGCGGGGCCGACGTGCGCGTCGTCCAGGAATTGCTCGGACACGCCTCGGTGACGACCACACAGGTCTACACTCTGGTGACGGTGCAGCTGCTGCGCGAGGTCTACGCCACCTCCCACCCGCGCGCGCGGAGCTGACACCTGGCCGGTGACCTGCTGGGGCGCCCGTCGACAAATCGCGACCAACGGCGCGCGTCGGCTTGTGACAGGTGATGTCAAGCCCTAGAGTCCCCGGTGCTGGATGGCATTTTCGGGCCACCGGGGAGGGATCTGGTGACGAGCACGCAGGCTTCAGGGGGGGTCCTCTCCTCCGCCACCATCGAAACCGATCCGAGCCGCGCCCTCGGGCCGACTCAGCGTCCCGTGCCCGCGTTCCCCGACCCGGAACCGCTGGCCGAGCACGGCCCCGCGCGGATCGTGGCGATCTGCAACCAGAAGGGCGGGGTCGGCAAGACCACCACCACGATCAACCTGGGCGCCGCGCTCGCCGAGTACGGCCGCCGGGTGCTGCTGGTCGACTTCGACCCGCAGGGCGCGCTGTCGGTCGGGCTGGGCAAGGGCGACCCGCGGCAGCTCGACATGACGATCCACAACCTCCTGCTGGAGTCGGACACCGACTGGGAGGACGTCGTCATCGACACCGGCGTCGACGGCATGGACCTGCTGCCCAGCAACATCGACCTGTCGGGCGCGGAGGTCCAGCTCGTCCACGAGGTGGGCCGGGAGTACATCCTGGCGCACTCGCTGAAGTCGGCGGTCCCGCACTACGACTACATCCTCATCGACTGCCAGCCGTCGCTGGGCCTGCTCACGGTGAACGCGCTGGCCGCCAGCGAGGGCGTGCTGATCCCGCTGGAGTGCGAGTACTTCGCGATGCGCGGGGTCGCGCTGCTGATGGAGACCATCGACAAGGTGCAGGGGCGGATCAACCCCGAGCTGGTCATCGATGGCGTCCTCGGCACGATGTACGACTCGCGCACCCTGCACACCCGCGAGGTGCTGGGACGCATCGTGGAGGCGTTCGGCGAGAAGGTCTTCCACACCGTGATCAACCGCACCGTCCGGTTCCCCGACGCGACCGTCGCCGGCGAGCCGATCACCTACTTCGACCCCAACTCCATGGGCGCCAACGCCTACCGCGGCCTGGCCCGCGAGGTCCTCCAGCGCTGGCGCGCGATGGAGGAGGAGGACTGACCGGCCCCGCACGAGCCGGTCGGCGCCGGATCAGACGTCCAGCGAGGGGACGTCCAGCCACAGCATGGCGGACTCCCGGTGTCGCCCGCGCAGGGACTCCTGCACGGAACGGCGCCGCTCGTGGCGAAGATGCCGCACCGGTTCACGGCCGTCGAGGATCTGCGCGGTCCGGGCGAGGGTCGTCGCGCGCAGGAAGGTGTCGGTGATGCCGGCCGCCAGCCGTTCGGCGCGGTCGGGAGCCTGGCGGGCCAGTTCGGGGACGACCCGGCTCAGCGCCGAATCGCGCCGGCCCGTCAGCCCGTCAGCCCGTCGGCCAGCCGCGCCGCCCGCTCCGGATGCGCCTGCCGCATGCCGATCGCGGCCTCGGCGAGGGCACCGGGATGGCCTCGCGCGATGGAGCGGGCGATCGCCTCTGCCCGGTCGGGGAACGCCGGCGCGATGCCCTCGGCGAGATTGGCGAGGGCCGTGTGGCGGGAGAACGGCAGCAGGATGAGCCGTGCTGTGCGGCGCGTCCGCTTGATCAATGCCTTCGCGTGTTCCGGGTGGTTCGCGGCCATGGCGGAGGCGACCTGCCCGGTCAGCCGGAAGTCGCGGTCGGGGCGAGGGCGGGAGGTGAGCAACCGCTCGGCCAGGCCGGGACGGGCCGGCGCCAGGTCCATGATCAGCTGCGAGGAGAGGTCCTTGAGTCTGTCCTCGGGGAGGATGCCGATGATCCTGCTCGCGCGGGCCGGGTCCGTCGCGGCGTACCTCTCGGCTATCAAGATCAGGCTGACGGTGGAACAGCGCGCGAAGAACCTGTGGGCCTTCCCCCCCCTGTGAGAATGAGAAGCAGTGAGCGTGCGATCCGCTCCGCCTTGCCGGGGTGCGAGTCGAGGGCTCGTCGAGTACCAGCGTGCGGTCTCGCCCGGGTGACGGGGTGCGGCGCCGTCGCCGCGGCACTGCTCGGGCGACATGTACACGGGAGTGCCGAAGACCTGCCCCTTCGCCGTGAGGACGGACGCGGCGTCGGCGGCGCGGGCGATCCCGAAGTCGCAGATCTTGACCTCGCCGCCGCTGGTGAGGAACAGGTTGGCCGGTTTCAGGTCGCGGTGCACGACGCCTCCGGCGTGCGCGGCGGCCAGCGCCTCGGCTGCGCGGCGGGCCAGGGACGCGGCGCGCCGGACGGGCAGCCCGCCCGGCGACCCGGCCACCACGGCGGCCAGGTCGCGGCCCTCCAGCAGCTCCATGACGATGAACAGCAGGTCCTCGTCCTGGCCGATGTCGTGCACGGCGGTGATCCCGGGATGCCGCAGCCGCGCGCCGAGGGTGGCCTCCCGCCGGAACCGCGCCGCCGGCTCCCCGTCGGCCCGCACTCCCATCATGAGCTTGACGGCGACCGGGCGCTCCAGGGCCCGGTCGTGGCCGCGCCACACCTCGCCCATCCCGCCCCGGCCCAGCCGCTCCTCCAGCCGGTACCGGCCGTGCAGCTCGAACCCAGCGCGCATGGGGTCTCCGGGGCCTGCGGGGGGATGTGATCGACAAGTTTGACACGCCGGGGGCCGTCCGGGTTCGCGTGGCGCGGGTGCTCGCGCGCACGTGGGAGCATGGTTCTTTCGGCGGGACGGTCGGCGGGAAGGGGAGGACACCGGGTGGGCTCGGCTACCGTGAGCGACGTGGACGGAACGTCCGGAACGTCGGGGGCGGCCGGGACGGAACCGGAGCCGGAGCAGGGAGCCGAGGGGGCGCGCGGCTTCCAGGTCCACCTGGACAACTTCGAGGGCCCGTTCGACCTGCTGCTGGGGCTGATCTCCAAGCACAAGCTGGACATCACCGAGGTCTCGCTGCACAAGGTCACCGACGACTTCATCGCCCACATCCGCTCCCACGGCAAGGAGTGGGACCTGGACCAGGCCAGCCACTTCCTGCTGGTCGCCGCGACCCTCCTCGACCTCAAGGCGGCGCGGCTGCTGCCGTCCGGGGAGGTCGACGACGAGGAGGACCTGGCCCTGCTGGAGGCCCGCGACCTGCTGTTCGCCCGGCTGCTGCAGTACCGGGCGTACAAGGAGGTCGCGCGGGTCTTCGCCGGGAAGATCGCCGACCAGGGGCGCCGGTTCCCGCGGATGGTGCCGATGGAGCCGCGGTTCGCCGGCCTGCTGCCCGAGGTGCTGCTGGGCCTGGGGCCCGACCAGTTCGCCCGGCTGGCCGCCAGGGCGCTCACCCCCAAGGCGCCGCCGTCGGTGTCGGTCGAGCACATCTACCAGGCGCAGACCACCGTCAAGGAGCAGGCGGCCATCGTCATCGAGCGGATGCGTGCGCTGCGCCAGACCACCTTCCGGGTGCTCACCGACGACTGCGACGGCACGTTCGAGATCGTGGCCCGGTTCCTGGCGCTGCTGGAGCTGTACCGCGAGCTGGCGGTGGCGTTCGAGCAGCCCGAGCCGCTGGGCGAGCTGCACATCACCTGGACGGGCAGCGAGGAGGGCGACATCAAGGTCGGCGACGACTACGAGGGCGCCCGCCCCGCCGAGGACGGCGACGGGAAGAAGGACGAGGGCGATGACTGACGGACCGGGCGACGAGGACCTGCCGGGGCTGCGGGCGTCGGTCGAGGCGATCCTCCTGGTGGTGGACGAGCCGGTCGCCGAGATCACCCTCGCCCAGCTGCTGGAGCGCCCCACCCACGAGATCACCGCCGTGCTGCGCGAGCTGTCGGCGGAATACACCGAACAGGGCCGCGGGTTCGACCTCAGGGAGGTCGCCGGCGGCTGGCGGTACTACACCCGGGACGTGTGCGCCCCGGTCGTGGAGCGCTTCGTCACCGACGGCCAGCAGGCCCGCCTCACCCAGGCGGCGCTGGAGACGCTGGCGGTGGTGGCCTACCGGCAGCCGGTGAGCCGCGCCCGCGTCTCGGCGATCCGCGGCGTCAACAGCGACGGGGTGATCCGCACCCTGACGCTGCGCGGCCTGATCGAGGACGCCGGCCAGGACCCCGAGACGCAGGCGCACCTCTATCGCACCACCGGGTACTTCCTGGAGCGGCTCGGCCTGCGCGACCTGGACGAGCTGCCCGAGCTGGCCCCCTACCTGCCCGACGACCTGCCAGAAGAGATCATCGAGGACAAGTGAACGAAGAGACGAGCCGCCAGGCGAGGAACGGAGTGAACCGGTGAGCACAGCACCCCGGCTCATTCGGTCCCGAGCCGTCAGGCGAGGGGCCGAATGAACGAGAACGAGGGTGTGCGCCTGCAGAAGGTTCTGGCCGAGGCCGGGATCGGCAGCCGCCGCCACTGCGAGGAACTGATCGGCGAGGGCCGGGTCACCGTGAACGGCAAGGAGGTGTTCCGGTTCGGCGAGCGCGTCGACCCCCGCCGGGACGTCATCCATGTCGACGGCCGCCGGGTCGAGACCCGCGCCGAGATGCGCTACTACGCGATCAACAAGCCGCGCGGCGTGGTGAGCACGATGGCCGACGAGCGGGGCCGCAAGTCCCTGGCCGACTACGTGGAGGTGCCCGAGCGGCTGTTCCACGTCGGCCGGCTCGACACCGACACCGAGGGCCTGATCCTGCTGACCAACGACGGGGAGCTGTCGCACCGGCTGACCCACCCCAGCTACGGCGTGCAGAAGACCTACCTGGCCGAGATCCACGGGCCGATCCCGCGCGATCTGGGCAAGCGGCTGAGGGCCGGGGTGCGGCTGGAGGACGGCCCCGCCAAGGCCGACAAGTTCCGGATCTTCGACCAGGTCGGCAGGCGGGTGCTGGTGGAGATCACCCTGCACGAGGGGCGCAAGCACATCGTGCGGCGAATGCTGAAGGAGGTCGGGTTCCCCGTCCAGCAGCTGGCCCGCATAGATTTCGGGCCGATCAAGCTGGGCCAGCTGAAGCCCGGCACGATGCGGGCGCTGACCGTGACCGAGATCGGCGAACTGTACAAGGCGGTCGGCCTGTAGCCGAGCGGCGCGAGACTGGCGAGACGGGAAGGGACGAACACGTGGCGGTACGCGCGGTCCGGGGGGCGACGCAGGTCGACGCCGACGACCGGGAGCAGATCCTGGAGGCCACGACGGAGCTGGTCAGCGAGGTGATGGGCCGCAACGGGCTCACCACCGACGAGGTGATCAGCGTGCTGTTCACGGCGACGCCGGACCTGGTGGCGGAGTTTCCGGCGCTGGCCGCGCGCAAGCTGGGCTTCCACGAGGTGCCGCTGCTGTGCGCGTCGGAGATCGCGGTGCCGCACGCGCTGCCGCGGGTGATCCGGCTGATGGCGCACATCGAGACCGACCGGCCGCGGTCGGAGATCCAGCACGTGTACCTGCGGGGCGCGACCGCGCTGCGCCTGGACATCGCCCAGTAGCCCGGCGCGAAGCGGCCGGAGGAGCCCCGAAGCGTCGCTAGGCTTGTGGGGTGGTTGAAGAGGGCATTCCAGGGCGTGTCGTCATCGTCGGGACAGGGCTGATCGGGACGTCGATCGCCCTGGCGATGCGCGAGCGCGGCGCCGAGGTTCTGCTGACCGACCGCGACGAGGTCTCGCTGCGGATGGCGGTCGAGCTCGGCGCGGGCGAGGCGCTCCCCGGCGGCGCCTCGGGGGAGCCGGGCGGGGGCCCGGCCGACCTGGCGGTGCTGGCGGTGCCGCCCGCCGCCGTCGCGGTCACCTTGCTGGACGCCCAGAAGCGCGGCCTGGCCTCGGTCTACACCGACGTGGCCAGCGTCAAGGCGCTGCCGCTGCGGCAGGCCGCCGAGCTGGGCTGCGACCTGACCTCCTACGTCGCGGGCCATCCGCTGGCCGGCCGGGAGCGCTCCGGGCCCGCCGCGGCCCGCGCCGACCTGTTCCTCGGCCGGCCCTGGGCGCTGTGCCCGACGGAGGAGTCCGCGCCGGGGGCCGTCGAGGCCGTCACCGCGCTGGCGCGCGCGTGCGGCGGCGAGCCGGTGGTGGTCGACGCCGCCGAGCACGACGGCGCCGTCGCCCTGGTCTCGCACGCGCCGCACGTGGTGTCGGCCGCGGTCGCCGCCCGCCTCACCGGCGCCGGCGACGTGGCGCTCGGCCTGGCCGGGCAGGGCGTGCGGGACGTCACCCGGATCGCCGCCAGCGACCCCCGGCTGTGGATCGGCATCCTGTCGGCCAACGCCGAGCCGGTCGCCGACGTGCTGGAGGCGGTCGCCACCGATCTGGCCGTGGCGGCCTCGCTGCTGCGCGACGGCAGCGAGGGGGCCGCCGGGCACGTGGCCGACCTGCTGCTGCGCGGCAACGCGGGCCGCTCCAGGATCCCCGGCAAGCACGGCGGCGAGCCGTCGTCCTACGCCGTGGTCCAGGTGGTCATCCCCGACCGCCCCGGCGAGCTGGCGATGATCTTCCAGGCGGCGGGGATCGCCGGGGTCAACATCGAGGACGTCACCATCGAGCACTCGCCCGGCCGCCCGCTGGGCGTGCTGGAGATCTCGGTGCGGCCCGAGGCCGCCGAGCGCCTGGCCGAGGAGCTGCGGGCGCGCGGCTGGTCGGTCCCCGGCTGACCTCCCGTCCCGGAGGCGGCTCGCGCCGGGCGGCCGAGGTCCTCCCGGAGAGCCGGTAGCCTGGCACGTCGGCCGCACCGCCTGGAGCACCACCGCACCGCGTCTCGCCGCGAAGAAAGGGAGCATCGTGCCGCTCGTCATCGCCATGGACGGCCCCTCCGGGTCGGGCAAGTCCAGCGCGTCCAAGGGCGTGGCCCGCGCGCTCGGCCTGCGCTACCTCGACACCGGCGCGATGTACCGCGCGATGACCTGGTGGATGCTGCGCGAGGGCGTCCCGGTCGACGACCCCGCCGCGGTCGCGGCCCGCGCCGCCGAGCCGGTGATCGAGTCCGGCACCGACCCCGACGGCCCCGCCATCACGGTGGACGGCGCCGACGTGTCCGCGCCCATCCGCACCCGCGAGGTGACCAACGCGGTCAGCGCGGTCAGCTCCGTCCCCGCCGTCCGTGAGCGCCTGGTCGCGCTGCAGCGCGAGATCATCGGGGCCGGCGGGATCGTGGTGGAGGGCCGCGACATCGGCACCGTGGTGGCCCCGGACGCGGCCGTCAAGGTGTACCTGACGGCCAGCGAGGAGGTCCGCGCCGCGCGCCGGGCCAAGGAGCTGGCCGCCGACCCGGCCGCGTCGGTGACCGTGACACGGGCCGAGCAGGCCCGCCGCGACCGGCTGGACTCCACCCGGACCGCGTCCCCGCTGGCCAAGGCCGGCGGCGCGGTCGAGATCGACTCGTCCGGGCTGGGCCTGGACGAGGTCATCGAGGCGGTCCTCCGCCTCGCCAGAGCGATGAGCGACTGAGTGGCACACGTGAGCGAGTACGAGATCGAGACCCTCCCCGAGGACGCCGGCGAGGCCGGGGACTCCGGCGCATGGGCCGCCGACGAGGCGCCCGCGCCCGTGGTGGCGGTCGTGGGCCGTCCCAACGTCGGGAAGTCGACCCTGGTCAACCGGGTCATCGGGCGCCGCGAGGCGGTCGTCGAGGACGTGCCGGGGGTGACCCGCGACCGGGTCGCCTACGACGCCACCTGGAGCGGCCGCCGCTTCACCGTGGTCGACACCGGCGGCTGGCTGCCCGACTCCTCCGGCCTGGCCGCCGCGATCGCCGAGCAGGCCCGGCTGGCGGTCGACCTGGCCGACGTGGTGATGTTCGTGGTCGACGCGACCGTGGGCGCCACCGACGTGGACGAGGCCGTGGTGGAGATCCTGCGCCGGTCCGGCAAGCCGGTGGTGCTGGTCGCCAACAAGGTCGACGACGTGGGCGCCGAGTCCGACGCGGCGATCCTGTGGTCGCTGGGCATCGGCGAGCCGCACCCGGTCAGCGCCCTGCACGGGCGCGGCAGCGGCGACCTGCTGGACGCGGTGCTGGAGGCGCTGCCCGAGGAGGCCCCCGCCGAGACGTTCGGCGAGACCGGCGGGCCGCGCCGGGTGGCGCTGCTGGGCCGTCCCAACGTCGGCAAGTCCAGCCTGCTCAACAAGCTCGCGGGGGAGAACCGGGCGGTCGTGGACGCGGTCGCCGGCACCACCCGCGACCCGGTCGACGAGCTGATCGAGCTGGGCGGCAAGACCTGGCGGTTCATCGACACCGCCGGGATCCGCCGCCGGCACCGCGAGAACCAGGGCGCCGACTTCTACGCCACGCTGCGCACCCGGTCGGCGCTGGAGCGCGCCGAGGTCGCCGTGGTGCTGGTCGACACCACCGAGCCGCTGGCCGAGCAGGACCTGCGGATCGTCTCGATGGTGATCGAGTCGGGCCGCTCGCTGGTGATCGCCTACAACAAGTGGGACCTGCTGGACGAGGAGCGCCGCCACTACCTGGAGCGCGAGATCGACCGGCAGCTGCACAACGCGCGCTGGGCGCCGCGGGTCAACATCTCCGCCCGCACCGGACGGCACATGGACAAGTTCGTCCCGGCGATCGAGACGGCGCTGGAGGGCTGGGGCACCCGGGTGCCGACCTCCAAGCTCAACCAGTTCTTCGCCGACCTGGTGAACGCGCATCCGCACCCGGTCCGGGGCGGCAAGCAGCCCAAGATCCTGTTCGCCACGCAGGCGGGCGTGCGCCCGCCGCGCTTCGTGCTGTTCACCTCCGGGTTCCTGGAGGAGGGCTACCGGCGGTTCATCGAACGGCGGCTGCGGGAGGAGTTCGGGTTCGAGGGCACCCCGCTGGACATCGCGATGAAGATCCGCGAGAAGCGCTCCAAGCGCAAGTAGCGGCGATCGTTTCCGGCCCGCCCGGTCGCCGGGGGGTGTGGGGGGTCGTCCCCCCACATGGCACTTTCGTGGGCGGGCCGGGTCGTGTCACCATGCAGTCAGGCGGAAGCGATGTAACCTATCGCTTACTTGGCGGAGTGCGCCGCACCGGATGCTCGAGGGGTGCCTGTGAAGCTGCTGCTGCTCATGTCGGTCGCGCTGGGCTGCGTGGCGCTCAGCTTCGCCTGGAAGGAGCCGTGGATCGGCGGCGTCGGCCTGCTGGTGGCCTTCGTGGCCATGTTCACCGACCGCGACGACGTCCGGCTCGACGACGAGAAGCGCGACTACGAGACCAGCGCCTCCGTCCGCAACATGCGCGGCAGGAACCGCTGACCCCCTCGGCTCCGGGCCTCTGGCCTCAGGGCCCCCGGCCTTAGGCCCGCGGCCCGGGATCTCCCGCCACGCGCTGGTCGGGGGCGTGCGGCGGCCCCGGCGGCTCGTCCTGCGGCGGCCGCGCGTAGCGGCCGAACGCCGGGGCCAGCGGCTGCGTGGTGCCGCTGGAGCCGGAGTAGCGCGAGGTGACGTTGGAGCTCCTCGGGGCGTCGTAGGGCTCCTCGTGGCCGTCGTCCCCGTAGCCGCCGTAGTCCTCCGCGTCCCGCGCGCCGGCGACCGCGAAGCGTCCCAGCGCCAGCGCGGCCAGGAACACCGCGACCACGCCCAGCGCGGAGAAGCCCGACAGGTCCTCGGCCAGCCGCCGCCCTTCCTCGGTGCCCAGCGGCGCGCCGACGCCCTGCACGTCCCACAGCGCCGCGACGGGGCGCCCGACCACGAACCAGGCGCCGCCCAGCGCGGCCAGCAGGGCGCCCGTCATCGCCAGGACGCGCCCGGCGGCGACCAGCACCACCAGCCCGCCCAGCCCGACGGCGATCGCCGGGGCCACGCTCAGTTGCAACCGCTCGGTGGTGTAGAACCACGTCCTGTCGGGGGCGAAACCGAAATCGGCGTACGGACCGGCGAAGGGGAGGAGCCCGCCCCACAGTCCGAGCAGCACCAGCAGCGCTCCGCACAGGGCGCCGCGGCTGCGCGGCACCCGCCTTGTCCCAGTCATCGCTTCTCTCCTTAGACCGGGCGGAATGTTTGTTGGAAGGCCCTTTACCCCAAGGGGATCGGTCCAAGCCGCGACGGCCGCCGGCGGCCCGGCGCGGGCGGCCCGAACACAGGAAGGTACGGCCATGGCCCAGGAAACGATCACCGTGTACGCGCGCGAGGAGCCGCCGGACCGCTGGGACGCGGCGATCTTCCTGGCCGGTCCCACGCCGCGCTCGCCCGAGGTGCCGTCCTGGCGCCCCGCCGCCCTCGCCGAGCTGCGCGCACGCTGGCGCGGCGGCGGGCGGCTGGTGGTGTTCGACCCCGAGGACCGGCACGGTATCCAGGACGACTACACCGGCCAGGTCGACTGGGAGGAGCGCTGCCTGCACCTCGCCGACGAGGTGCTCTTCTACGTGCCGCGCGACCTGGACACCATGCCCGCGTTCACCACCAACGTCGAATGGGGGATGTGGCACGACAGCGGGCGCGCGGTGTTCGGCGCCCCGCCCGGCGCCCCCAAGAACCGCTACCTGCTGCACTACGCCGAGAAGCACGGCGTGCCCACCGCCACCGACCTCCCCGGCACGGTGGCCGCCGCCCTGGACAGGATCGGCGCGGGCGCGCCCCGCTCCGGGGGCGAGTGCGCGGTGCCGCTGGCGCTGTGGCGCACCGGCCCCTTCCAGCGCTGGTACGGGGCGCAGCGCGCGGCGGGCAACGTCCTGCTCGGGGCCCGCGTCGCCTGGCGGTTCGGCGACCAGTGGGGGCTGCGCGTCCGGGTGCGCGTCACCGCCGAGGACCGGGTCAAGGACGGCGAGCTGGTGGTCTTCCGGCCCGACACGAGCGTCGTCGTCCTCTACCGGCCGGGGCCCACGCTCGACGAGACGACGGTCGTGCTGGTCCGCGAGTTCCGCGGGCCGGGCGCCACCGCCGACGGCTTCGTGCACGAGCCGCCCGGCGGGTCCGGCCCGGCCGGGACGGACGACCCGCCGGCCGTGGCGCTGGCGGAGCTGGCCGAGGAGACCGGCCTGGAGCTCCCGCCCGGCCGCCTGCGCGCGTACGGGGACCGCCAGGTCAACGCGGCCATGTCGGCGCACCGCGCGCACGTGTTCGGGGCCGAGGTCACCGAGGCCGAGCTGGCCGAGCTGCGGTCGGCCGAGCCGCAAGGCGCGGCGGCCGAGGGCGAGCGGACGGCCGTGGAGATCGCCACGTTCGGGGAGATCCGCCGGAGGCGCCTGGTCGACTGGGCGTCCCTCGGGATGATCGCCGGGGTGATCGAGCCGGGGAACGGCGCCGGGCCGGGCTGACCGGCGAGGCGGCATCGCATCTCCGGGTGATATCCAGGGACCGACCTGGTAAGTGCGAGGGGTAGGGTGTGCCCGTGATGACCGAGACGACCTTCCGGATCAGCGAGGCCGCCGCGCTGCTCGGGGTCAGCGCCGACACCGTCCGGCGCTGGGTGGACGGCGGGCGGCTGGCCGCGTCCCGCGACGAGCACGGCCACCGGCTGGTGCCCGCCGCCGAGCTGGCCGCCTTCGTCCGCGCCGAGGCCGGCCAGGCCGAGCTGGCCTCCTCCTCGGCCCGCAACCGGATGCGCGGCATCGTCACCGACGTCCGGCGGGACGGGGTGATGGCCCAGGTGGAGATCCAGGCCGGGCCGTTCCGGCTGGTGTCGCTGATGAGCCGGGAGGCCGCCGACGAGCTCGGGCTGGCGCCCGGGGTGGTGGCCGACGCCGTGGTGAAGTCCACGAACGTCGTGGTCGAGCTGGCCGGGCAGTGAACGGAGGGCGCGTGCCCGCCGGGCCGGGCCGGGTGATGGTCGCGGCGGCGGCGTGAGGCCATGCGCCGTACGGTGACCGCCTCCACCCCGCCCGCCCCGCCGGACGCGCCCGCGCGGCTCAGGAAGGCCAAGAAGGCCAAGGCGGGGGAGGGGCATCCGGGGCGGCCGCCGTGGATCCTGATGGTCCCGGCGCTGATCGCGCTGGCCTTCCTCGTGCTGCCCCTGGGCGGGCTGCTGTTCCGGGCCCCCTGGTCCACGCTGGGCACGCGGCTGGGCGAGCCGCAGGTGCTGGAGGCGCTGCGGCTGTCGCTGGTCAGCGCCACGCTCGCGACCGGGCTGTGCCTGCTGTTCGGGGTGCCGCTGGCCTGGATGCTGGCGCGGGTGCCGTTCCCGGGCGCCCGGCTGGTGCGGGCGCTGGTCACCGTGCCGCTGGTGCTGCCCCCGGTCGTGGGCGGCGTGGCGCTGCTGCTGGTGCTGGGACGGCGCGGGGTCGTGGGCCAGTGGCTGGACTCGGCGTTCGGGATCACGCTGCCGTTCACCACCGCGGGCGTGGTGCTGGCCGAGACGTTCGTGGCGATGCCGTTCCTGGTGATCAGCGTGGAGGGCGCGCTGCGCGCCGCCGACCTGCGGTACGAGGAGGCCGCCGCCACGCTCGGCGCCACCCGCTGGACGGTCTTCCGGCGGGTCACGCTGCCGCTGGTGGCGCCGGGCATCGCGGCCGGGGCGGTGCTGTGCTGGGCGCGGGCGCTGGGGGAGTTCGGGGCCACGATCACGTTCGCGGGCAACTTCCCGGGGCGCACGCAGACCATGCCGCTGGCCGTCTACCTCGCCCTGGAGACCGATCCGCAGGCCGCGATCGTGCTGAGCCTGGTGCTGCTGGTGGTGTCGGTGCTGGTCCTGGCCGCGCTCCGGGACCGGTGGGTGAACACGGCGTGAGCGGGCGGCGGGGGCTGGAGGCGCGGCTGCTGGTACGGCGCGGGCCGTTCGAGCTCGATGTGGAGCTGGAGGCCGAGCCCGGTGAGGTCGTGGCGCTGCTCGGGCCCAACGGGGCGGGCAAGAGCACCGCGCTGCGGGCCCTGGCGGGGCTCACCCCGATGGCCGCCGGGCACATCCGCGTGGACGGTGACGCCGTCCACGCGCTGCCGCCCGAGCGGCGGGGGATCGGCATGGTCTTCCAGGACTATCTGCTCTTCCCGCATCTGAGCGCCGTGGAGAACGTCGCGTTCGGGCTCCGCTGCCAGGGGACGGGGCGGCGCGAGGCGCGCCGCAGGGCCGCCGAGTGGCTGGAACGGGTCGGCCTGGCCGACTACGCCTCGTCCCGTCCCAGGACGCTGTCGGGCGGGCAGGCGCAGCGGGTGGCCCTGGCGCGCGCTCTGGCCGTGGAACCGAGCCTGCTGCTGCTGGACGAGCCGCTGTCGGCCCTGGACGCGCATACGCGGCTGGAGATCCGGGCCGCGGTGCGCCGCCATCTGGCCGGTTTCGAGGGCGCGGCCGTGCTCGTCACCCACGACCCGCTGGACGCGATGGTGCTCGCCGACCGGCTGGTCGTGGTGGAGGGCGGCCGGGTGGTGCAGCAGGGCGAGCCCGCCGAAGTGGCGCGGCGTCCCAGGACCGACTACGTGGCACGCCTGGTCGGGCTGAACCTCTATCGCGGGCACGCGTCCGGTGGTACTGTCACGCTCCAGGACGGTGCCCACCAACTGGATACGATCGACAAGCTCGACGGCGAGGTTTTCCTTGCCTTCGCGCCATCGTCGGTGGCGATCCACCGTTCCATGCCGGAGGGCAGCCCGCGCAATCTGTGGCCCGCCCGGGTCGGCGCCATCGAGCGCCACGGCGATCGGGTCCGGATCCGGTTGGACGGCCCGCCGCTGCCGGCCGCCGCCGACGTGACGCCCGGCGCCGTCGCCGAACTCCAATTGACCGAAGGCAGCCGGGTTTGGGCCGCCGTGAAGGCCACCGAAACCCACGTTTACCCGGCGTGAACTCCGCCAGGCGGAACCGGTGCCCGCGGCCCTCCGACCCCGGACAAGACGGGCCAGGTGATATCAGTCACATAAACGGACCGCAACCCCCAAAAGCTGCCGCGATTGGTCCAGACCAAATGGCAAAGACGTTCGCTTTTGTTCATGATGCAAAGATCCTGCGAACAGCTGAAGGAGTTGCCCGTGTCCAACCAGGTCACCGCGTCGTCGGCAGCGGCCCTCGACGAGGCCCCAACCAGTCACACAGCGCTGATCGACTGGGTCCGCGGGATCGCCGAGCTGACCCAGCCCGACCGGATCGAATGGTGCGACGGCTCGGAATCGGAATGGGAGCGCCTCACCGGGCTCCTCGTGGAGCAGGGCACGTTCAAGCGGCTGAACCCGGAGAAACGGCCCAACAGCTTCTACGCGGCCTCCGACCCCAGTGACGTCGCCCGAGTAGAGGACCGCACCTACATCTGCTCGGAAAAGGAGGCCGACGCCGGCCCCACCAACAACTGGATCGCGCCCGCCGAGATGCGGGCCACCTTCGGCGAGCTCTTCAAGGGCTGCATGAAGGGCCGCACCATGTACGTGGTGCCGTTCTGCATGGGCCCGCTGGGCGGCAACATCTCCCAGCTCGGCGTTGAGATCACCGACTCCGCCTACGTCGCGGTGTCGATGAAGGTCATGACCCGGATGGGAACCGAGGCGCTGCGCCTGATCGAGGAGCGCGGCGGCTTCGTCAAGGCCGTCCACTCCGTCGGCGCCCCGCTGGAGCCGGGACAGCAGGACGTGCCGTGGCCGTGCAACTCCACCAAGTACATCTCGCACTTCCCCGAGACCCGGGAGATCTGGTCCTACGGGTCCGGCTACGGCGGCAACGCCCTGCTCGGCAAGAAGTGCTACGCGCTGCGGATCGCCTCGACCATGGCCCGGGATGAGGGCTGGATGGCCGAGCACATGCTGATCCTCAAGCTCACCCCGCCGACCGGTGAGACCCGGTACGTGGCCGCCGCGTTCCCGTCCGCCTGCGGCAAGACCAACCTGGCCATGCTCCAGCCGACCATCCCCGGCTGGAAGGTCGAGACGGTCGGCGACGACATCGCCTGGATGCGGTTCGGCGAGGACGGCCGGCTCTACGCGATCAACCCCGAGGCCGGGTTCTTCGGCGTCGCCCCCGGCACCGGCGAGGGCACCAACGCCAACGCGGTCAAGACCCTGTGGGGCAACAGCGTCTTCACCAACGTCGCGCTCACCGACGACGGCGACGTGTGGTGGGAGGGCCTGACCGACGAGCCGCCCGCGCACCTGACCGACTGGAAGGGCAACGACTGGACGCCGGAGTCGACGACCCCGGCCGCCCACCCCAACGCCCGCTTCACCACCCCGGCCGGGCAGTGCCCGATCATCGCCGACGAGTGGGAGGACCCCAAGGGCGTCCCGATCTCGGCGATCCTGTTCGGCGGCCGCCGGGCCAGCGCGGTCCCGCTGGTCACCGAGTCCTTCGACTGGCAGCAGGGCGTGTTCCTCGGGGCCAACGTGGCCTCGGAGAAGACCGCCGCGGCCGAGGGCAAGGTCGGCGAGCTGCGCCGCGACCCGTTCGCGATGCTGCCGTTCTGCGGCTACAACATGGGCGACTACTTCGGCCACTGGCTGAAGATCGGCCGCTCCACCGACGCCGAGAAGCTGCCGCGGATCTACTACGTCAACTGGTTCCGCAAGAACGCCGACGGCACGTTCATCTGGCCCGGCTTCGGCGAGAACAGCCGCGTCCTGAAGTGGATCGTGGAGCGCCTCAACGGCCAGGCCGACGCCGTCAAGACCCCGATCGGCCACCTGCCCACCAAGGCGGCCCTGGACACCGAGGGCCTGGAGATCGCCGACGCCGACCTCGACACCCTGCTGACGGTCGACACCGAGGTCTGGAGGCAGGAGGCCGCGCTGGTCCCCGAGCACTTCGAGACCTTCGGCGACCACCTGCCCAAGGAGCTGTGGGACGAGTACAACGCCCTGGTGAACCGGCTGGGCCACTGACCCACCGGTAGATCCCGGCACAGAGAGCGGGCCGCGCCGGCGACGGCGCGGCCCGCTCTTTCCCTTCCGTCAGCGGACGAAGGTCACGTTCCGCGCCGAGCGCCGGAAACCCACCGACCGGTACGTCGCCCGCGCCGAGGGGTAGGCGTCGTCTCCCCGCGCCGCGACCCGCGCCGTCTCCGCGCCCAGCTCCCGCGCGGTGCGCAGAGCCGCGAGGACGGCCGCGCTCGCCAGCCCGCGCCGCCGGTGCCCCGGATCGGTTCCCACCGGCTCCAGCACCGCCTCGCGGTTGTGCTCGTCCAGCCACACCAGGCAGAACGCGGCGGGGGAGCCGTCGGGCGCCTCCACCAGCCAGTCCAGGTCGGCCCGGTACGGCCACACGCCCATCATCCGCTCGTAGGCGGCGCTGGTGACCATGGACGGCGCGCCGGGCAGGGAGAACGCCGCCCGGTGCACCGCCGCCCTGGCCATCGCGTCGCCCGTGCCCCGCACGTGCCGCAGCGCGTACCCTTCGGGCACCTCCGGCTCGGGCAGCCCGTCGAGGTCGCGGCGCAGGTGGATGAAGAACGGGCCTTCGGTCACCTCGCGGTAGCCGTGCCGGCGCAGCGTCTCGATGAGGCCGGTCTCGGCGTCCAGCACGGTGATCGCCCGGGAGTCGCTCCCGGCGACCTCGTCGAACCAGCGCAGGATCTCGTCGGCCAGGTCGGGGTGGGCGGGGTCGAGGTGCAGGTCGAGTTCGCCGGGCCGGGCGAGCCACGCCCACGCCGCGGTCTCGCCGCCGCGCTCCCACAGGGCGGTGGGCCAGGCGCACTCGCCGTGCTGGTGGCGGTACCAGACGAGCTCGCCGATGTGCCAGCGGCCGCTCCGCGGCTCCAGCCGCCGGGTGAGCTCCTGCATGGCGCGCAGATCGGAGGGTCCGGAGAAGGGGCGCATTCGCGTGATCGTAGCCGGGCTTTGCCTGGAGTCGACCCGAATTTTGGCTCGCTGAGGGAACGGGTGCTTTCCGTACGGGCAGTCATTCGGGAAAGGCGTGCTCAAAGACGTTCATTCCGGGCGTTCGACCCGGGGGCCGCCACGGAGAGGGAGGCCTGACGTGTTCGATCTGATCACCCGGCACTGGTGGGTGCTGGCGGTACGCGGCGGGTTCGCGGTCCTGTTCGGCCTCGCCGCGCTGTTCTGGCCGGGGATCACGGTGCTGGCGCTGGTGATCCTGTTCGGCCTGTACGCGCTGGTGGACGGCATCATCGCGCTGGTCGGCGCGATCCGCGGCGGATTCGGGGGGTCCCGGACCTGGGCCGCGGTCATCGGGGTGGCCGGGATCGTGCTGGGCCTGGTGGCGCTGATCTGGCCGGCCATCACCGCGTTCGCGCTGCTCATGCTGATCGCGGTCTGGGCGGTCGTGGTCGGGGTGTTCGAGATCATCTCGGCCGTCGCGCTGCGCCGCGAGATCGAGGGTGAGTGGTTCTACATCGCGGCCGGCGCGCTCTCGGTGCTGTTCGGCGTGCTGCTGTTCGCCTGGCCGGTCTCCGGGGCGCTGGCGCTGGTCTGGCTGATCGGCGCGTTCGCCATCGTGGTCGGCGCGATCATGATCGGCGCCGCGTTCCGGCTGCGCAAGGCGGGCAAGGAGGCCGAGCGGCGGGCGGAGCGGCCCGCGGGCGGGATGGGCGCCGGCGGCGCCACTCCCACGCCGGGCTGACCCCGGCCCGCGCCCCGCGCCCCGCCGCGCTCGGCGGCGCAAACCTCAACTCTTGTTGAGGATGACCTACGATGGGGCCCATGACGCGCTTGGAGCACAGGGTGCACGAGCTGACCGTGGGCCAGCTCGCCGAACGCAGCGGGGTCGCGGTCTCCGCGCTGCACTTCTACGAGTCCAAGGGGCTGATCAGCAGCCGCCGCACGCCCGGCAACCAGCGGCGCTTCCCCCGTGACACGCTGCGCCGGGTCTCGTTCATCAAGATCTCGCAGCGGGTCGGGATCCCGCTGAGCGACATCAGGGACGCCCTCGGCACCCTGCCCGAGGGCCGCACCCCCACGGCCGACGACTGGGCGCGGCTGTCGGAGACCTGGCGCGCCGATCTCGACTCCCGCATCGCCCAGCTGGAACGGCTCCGCGACGACCTCACCGACTGCATCGGCTGCGGCTGCCTGTCCCTGAAGACGTGCGCGCTGGCCAACCCGTACGACCGGCTCGGCGACAACGGCCCCGGCCCCCGCCGCCTCATGGTCGAGTGCGAGCCCGAGACCGGGGCCGTCCGCACCACCGCCGCCGGCGGCGCGGACGTCTGCGACCCCTGCGCGCCGTCCGGCGCGACCCCGCCCGTGGCCGTCCGGCCCGTGGACGTCCCCTCCGGGGACGCCTCCTGCGGCACCGTCCCCGGTGGGTGAGGGCGTCAGCCCAGGCCGTCGGCGGCGAGCGACTGCTCCGGCACCTCCCGCAGATGAGGGTCGGTGCGGCGCGGCATCGGCTCCCGGCCGGGCGGCTGCGCCGGCCGGGGCAGGCCGGGCATCGGCTCGATCCGCAGCTCGGCCGGCTCGTCCCCCAGGGTGAACTCCTCCCCGTGGTGGCGCAGCTTGAGGCCGGGCCCCTCCAGCAGCTCGTAGATCGCGTGCTCCGCCCGCACCGTGACCCGCACCCGGCTGCCCCGGTAGCGCATCCGGAACGCCATGCGGCTGATCCCGCCCGGCAGCCGCGGCGCGAACGACAGGCACCCGTCGGACGCCCGCATCCCGCCGAAGCCCGCGACCAGCCCGCTCCACGCCCCCGCCATCGAGGCGATGTGCAGCCCGTCGCGGGTGTTGCGGGCCAGGTCGTGCAGGTCCATCAGCGCCGTCTCGCCCAGGTAGTCGTGGGCCAGGTCCAGATGCCCCACCTCCGCGGCCATCACGGCCTGGCTCTGCGCCGACAGTGAGGAGTCCCGCACCGTCAGGCCCTCGTAGTACTCGAAGTTGCGCCGCTTCTGCTCGTCGGTGAACGCCTCCCCGCACATGTGCATCGCCAGCACCAGGTCCGCCTGCTTGATCACCTGCTTGCGGTACAGGTCGAAGTACGGGTAGTTCAGCAGCAGCGGGTAGTGGTCGGGCTTGGTCCCCTGGAAGTCCCACTTGGCGTGGTTGGTGAAGCCCTCGCTCTGCGGGTGCACCCCGAGCCGCTCGTCGTAGGGGAGCAGCATCGCCGCCGCCGCGTTCCGCCAGGACGCGGCCTCGTCCGTGCTCACCCCGTACCGCTCGGCCAGGTCGGGATGGCGCATCGCCATCGCCGCCGCCGCCTGCATGTTCCGGCGCGCCATCAGGTTGGTGTAGACGTTGTTGTCCACGACCGCGCTGTACTCGTCGGGCCCGGTCACGCCGTCGATGCGGAAGACGCCCTCCACGTCGTGGTGGCCCAGGTCGCGCCACAGCCGCGCCGTCTCCACCAGCAGCGGCAGCCCGACCTCGCGCTCGAACCGCTCGTCCTCGGTCGCGTCCACGTACCGCACCACCGCGTCGGCGATGTCGGCGTTGATGTGGAACGCCGCCGTCCCGGCCGGCCAGTACCCCGAGCACTCCTGGCCCCGGATCGTCCGCCACGGGAAGGTGGCGCCCGCCAGCCCCAGCTGGTGGGCCCGCTCGTGCGCCAGCGGCAGCGTCATGTGCCGCCAGGCCAGCGCGTCCGCCGCCGACGACGGGTGGGTGTAGGTCAGCACCGGCAGCACGAACGTCTCGGTGTCCCAGAACGTGTGCCCGTCGTACCCCGGCCCGGTCAGCCCCTTGGCCGGGATCATCCGCCGCTCCGCGCGGGCCCCCGCCTGCAGGATGTGGAAGAGCCCGAAGCGGACCGCCTGCTGGATCTCGGCGTCCCCGTCGATCTCGATGTCGGCGCCGCGCCAGAACTCGTTCAGGTACTCGCGCTGCTGCTTGAGCAGCCCGTCCCAGCCGGTGTGCCGGGCCGCCGCCAGCGCCGCCACCACCTGGTCGTGCAGCGCCGGCCGGGACCGCTGGGACGACCAGCCGTAGGCGATGTACTTCACGATCCGCAGCTTCTGCCCCGGCTGCAGCTCCGTCGCCACCGTCATCCGGCCCACGTCGGGGGAGCTCTCGGCGTCCACCTCCATCCGGCCCGGACCCTCGATCTCGTGCGACATCCCCGCGGCCATCCGCAGCCCGCTCTTGCGGGTGGCGTGCACCAGGATGACCTTGGTGCCGTTGTGCACGTGCTCCTCGCTGACCAGCGGGGACTCCAGCGCGGCCGCCACCCGCGGATCGTCGCCCAGATCGGGCAGCTGCTCGTTGGCCACCAGCTCCGACTGGGCCACCAGCCGCAGCGGCTCGTCCACCGGCTCGACCTCGTAGCAGATCGCCGCGATCGCGCGCTGGGTCAGCGACACCATCCGGGTGGAGGTGATCCGCACCCGGTCCTCGGCGGGGGAGGTCCACTCCACCTCGCGGGTCAGCGTCCCCGCCCGCAGGTCCAGGATCCGCTCGTGGCGGTGCAGCCGCCCGTAGCGGACGTCGAACGGCTCGTCGTCCACCAGCAGCCTGATCAGCTTGCCGTTGGTGACGTTGATGACGGTCTGCCCCTGCTCGGGGTAGCCGTACCCGGCCTCCGCGTATGGCAGCGGACGCTGCTCGTAGAAGGAGTTGAGGTAGGTGCCCGGCAACCCGTGGGGCTCGCCCTCGTCCAGGTTGCCCCGCATCCCCACATGCCCGTTGGACAGGGCGAACACCGACTCGCCCTGCGCCAGGCGGTCCAGCCGCAGCTCCGGCTCGCGCACGCACCACGGCTCCACCGCGTACACCGGCCGGTCGGAGGCGCCCCGCACGTCCCGCTCGGTCACCGATCCCCCTTCAGTACCTCGTCGCCCTGCAGCAACTCCGACAGGTCGTCCACCACCACGTCCGCGCCGTGCTCGGCCAGCGCCCGGGCGTGCTCGCCGTCGACCCGGTTGACGCCCACCACGTACGCGAACGCGCCCGCCCGGCCCGCCTCCACGCCCGCCAGCGCGTCCTCGAAGACGACCGCGCGGGACGGCTCGCAGCCGACCTCCCGGGCCCCCTCGACGAACGTGTCGGGCGCCGGCTTGCCCGGCAGGCCGCGCTCGGCGGCCACCACCCCGTCGACGCGGGCGTCGAACAGGTCGGCGATCCCCACCACGTGCAGCACCTGGACGGTGTTCGCGCTGGAGGACACCACGGCGGTCTTCAGCCCCGCCGCCCGCGCCCGCCGCACGTACTCGATCGAGTCGTCGAAGGTCTCCACGCCCTTTTCCTCGATCAGCTTCAGGACCAGCGCGTTCTTGCGCGAGCCCAGCCCCCGCACGGTCTCGGACTCGGGCGGGTCCTCGGGGGAGCCCTCCGGGAGGGTGATGCCCCGCGACTCCAGGAACGAGCGCGTGCCGTCCTCCCGCCGCTTGCCGTCCACGTACCGGCTGTAGTCCTTGGCGGAGTCGAAGGGCACGAACGGCTCGCCCGTCCGCTCCGCCCGCTCCCGCAGGAACTCGTCGAACATCTCCTTCCAGGCCGCCGCGTGCACGGCGGCGGTACGGGTCAGCACCCCGTCCAGATCGAACAGGCAGGCCTCGACGCCCTCCGGCAGTCCCAGCATCGCTCCCCTCTCGGCGCTGTGCGTGAGATCTCAACCATGGATGCCGTTCCCGCGCGGAACAAGGACATGCGGCTCCGAGTCGCCCGAACGCGGCCGTGTTCTCCCTCGTACCAAGGGGTAGGGCGCGAGATGAGCGAGATGGGCAGGAGAGAGCCAATGGGGAACGCGGAAAAGGGCGGGGCGCGGATCGGCGTCACGGGACTGGCGGTCATGGGACGGAACCTGGCCCGCAACCTGGCGCGGCACGGCCATCCCGTGGCGGTGCACAACCGCACCCCGGCGCGCACCAAGGCGCTGGTGGAGGAGTTCGGCCACGAGGGGACCTTCCTGCCGGCGCGGTCGCCCGAGGAGTTCACGGCCGCGCTGGAGCGCCCCCGCCGCCTGGTGATCATGGTGAAGGCGGGCGAGCCCACCGACGCGGTCATCGAGGAGTTCGCGCCGCTGCTGGAGCCCGGCGACATGATCGTCGACGGGGGCAACGCGCACTACGCCGACACCCGGCGCCGCGAGGCCGCGCTGCGCGAGCGCGGGCTGCACTTCGTCGGCACCGGCATCTCCGGCGGTGAGGAGGGCGCGCTGCACGGCCCCAGCATCATGCCGGGCGGGTCGGCGGAGTCCTACGCGGCGCTCGGCCCGATGCTGGAGGACATCGCCGCCTCGGTCGGCGGCACGCCCTGCTGCGTGCACGTCGGCCCCGACGGCGCCGGGCACTTCGTGAAGATGGTGCACAACGGCATCGAGTACGCCGACATGCAGCTGATCGCCGAGTCCTACGACCTGCTGCGCCACGCCGCCGGACTGTCCCCGGCCGAGATCGCCGAGGTGTTCCGCACCTGGAACACCGGGCGGCTGGAGTCGTACCTGATCGAGATCACCGCCGAGGTGCTGGCGCACACCGACGCCGCCACCGGCGAGCCGTTCGTGGACGTGGTCCTGGACCAGGCCGAGCAGAAGGGCACCGGCCGCTGGACCGTGCAGACCGCCCTCGACCTGGGCGTCCCGGTCGGCGGGATCGCCGAGGCGGTGTTCGCCCGGTCGGTCTCCGGGCACGCCGACCTGCGGGAGGCCGCGCAGGGCCTGCCGGGCCCGGCCCGGTCCGCGCCCGCGGCCGCCGGCTCCGGCTTCGCCGACGCGGTCGAGAAGGCCCTGTACGCCTCCAAGATCGTCGCGTACGCGCAGGGCTTCCACCAGATCCAGGCGGGCAGCGCCGAGTACGGCTGGGACATCGACCGGGGCGCGATGGCCACGATCTGGCGCGGCGGCTGCATCATCCGCGCCCGGTTCCTGGACCGCATCCGCGCCGCGTACGAGGCCGACCCGGCGACCCCGACGCTCCTCACCGACGACCACTTCGCCGAGGCCCTCGGGGACGCCCAGGACGCCTGGCGCGACGTGGCCGCCACCGCCGCCCGTGCGGGCATCCCCGCGCCGGGGTTCGCCACGGCGCTGGCGTACTACGACTCGCTGCGGACGCGGCGCCTGCCCGCCGCCCTCACCCAGGGCCAGCGGGACTTCTTCGGCGCCCACACCTACCGCCGCACCGACCGCGAGGGCTCCTTCCACACCCTCTGGGGAGGTGACCGCACCGAGCGCCCGGCCTGAACCGGCGGAGCCGGCGGCGCCCTCAGGCGTCCTCGGGCTCCTCGGGGTCGAGCTCGATGTGGAACAGGTAGCCGACGACGTCCTCGACGATCAGCTCCCTCATCATGAGGTGCGAGTCGGCCACCGCGTCCAGGTACGCCTCGGTCATGGACTCCTCGCCGGGCTCGCCGCTCCCCAGCAGGGACAGGCTCCCCGGCAGCGCGTCCGCCCGCGCCAGATGCTCGCGCCATCCGCGGTCCGTCACGGCGAGCAGCACCCTGCGCTCCATCTCCCGGGCGAGCTCCGCGCCCAGCTCGCGCTCGCGGCGCCCGTACGCCTCGACCATGTCGGCCCGCAGGCGCTCCATGACCGCGCTCCGCCTGGGGGCGCGCACCAGCTCGTCCGCCGTCACCGAGATCGGGTAGGTGTCCCCGATGCGCGCCAGGACGTGCTCGACGTCGTCGCGGCCGAGCGACCTGGGCAGCCCATGGAGCAGCATCTCGAGGTACTCCCCGAACAGGCCGTCGACCGCGACGGGCTCCCCGCCCGGCATGATCGCGGCCCGCTCCGCCGCCCGCTCCGCGCGCTGCAGGTCCACCGCCATGCTCGCCGTGGCCTGCCGCTCGTAGCGGTCCATCTCGACGATCCAGCCGGACTCCTCGCCCTCCGGGCGCCGGGACGGGATCGGCACCACCGTCATGCCGTAGAGGCGCTGGAACACCTCCGACTGCTCGGCGGCACCGGCCGACGCGCCCGACAGCGTCCCGTACGCGCGCAGCAGCCCACCGCCGGTGATCCTGGCGAGCCTGACGTTCCCGGCGGGGTCGGGCTCCTCCGTCCCGAACTCCCGCGCCCGCAGGACGGCGGCCACCACCCCCAGCTCGACCGCGTCCTCGACCGGCCGCAGCTCGTCGACCCCCAGGAGGTCCTGGAGCCGGTCGACCCCCTGCGGCAGGAGGCGGACCGAGCGCGTCTCCCGGTGGACGGCGTAGTCGCCCGCGTCCAGGCTCAGCGACCCGGCGACCCCGGCCCAGGCGGTGCGCCGCTCGACCACGTCCTCGCCCGCCGGGCCGCTGATCAGGAACTCGGTGTCGCCCTGCAGGACGAACCGGTGCAGCGCGTCGTCCACGATCCCCGCGTCCAGGCCGCGCAGGACGAGCTCGTCCGGGGTCCACGCCAGCTCGTCCCGGAGCACGTCGTAGCCGATCTCGTCGGCGGACCCGTAGACGACGTCGGCCCTGTACACCGCGCGCCGCGCGTCCGTCTCCAGGTCGTGCCCGATCAGCCCGGCCTCGATGCCGAGCGCCCGGTAGACCGGGCCCATCCAGCGCGCCGCCTCCGCGGCCTGCCGGTCGTCCATCGTGATCACGTGCACGGCGCCGCCCTCCAGGGCGGCCAGGTAGGCCGGGAGCACGCAGGTCAGGGTCTTGCCCTCGCTGTCGCGCATGTCGGCGACCGCGCCCATGGCCATCGCCGCCCCGCCCATGATCTGCTCGTCGTGGTGGCGCAGCCCCAGCGTCCGCCGGGACGCCTCCCGCACCGCCGCGAACGCCTCGATCAGGAGGTCGAACGCATCCTCCCCGGCGGCGATCCGGGCCCGGAACCCGCCGGTGAGGGCGGCCAGCGCGGAGTCGGAGAGATCCACGAAGTCGGATTCGACCGAGGCGACCTCGTCGGCGATCTCCCGGCACCCGCGCAGCACCCGCCGGCCGGACAGCCGCCCCGTCAACCTGCCGACCGTCCCCGACGCCATGGCCCCGCCGCCCTCCGCCGCCCGTCCCTGCCCGAGATCATAATCGCCCGGGCGCGGCGCGGGCAGTGGGCGATCAGAGGCAGGATGGAGGGGTGAACCTCATCGATCAGCTCCCCTCCGGTAACGACGCCGACGCCGACTCGCTGTACGAGGCGTTCGAGCGATGGGTGTCAGGGCGCGGCATCACGCTGTACCCGGCGCAGGAGGAGGCGCTGATCGAGGTCGTGTCGGGCGCGAACGTCATCCTGGCCACCCCCACCGGCTCCGGGAAGAGCCTGGTGGCGGCGGGGGCGCTGTTCGCCGGGCTGGGCCGCGACCAGGTCGGGTTCTACACCGCGCCGATCAAGGCGCTGGTGTCGGAGAAGTTCTTCGACCTGGGCGAGATGTTCGGCCGCGAGAACGTCGGGATGATGACCGGCGACGCCAGCGTCAACGCCGACGCCCCGATCGTCTGCTGCACCGCGGAGGTGCTGGCCAACATCGCGCTGCGGGACGGCGCCGAGGCCGACATCGGCCTGGTGGTCATGGACGAGTTCCACTTCTACGCCGAGCCCGAGCGCGGCTGGGCCTGGCAGATCCCGCTGCTGGAACTGCCGCAGACCCAGTTCCTGCTGATGTCGGCGACGCTGGGCGACGTCTCGTTCTTCCAGAAGGACCTCACCCGGCGCACCGGGCGGCCCACGGCGCTGGTCACCTCGGCGGAGCGTCCGGTGCCGCTGATCTACGACTACCGGGTCACGCCGCTGCACGAGACCGTCGAGGAGCTGCTGGCCGAGCGCAAGGCCCCGATCTACCTGGTGCACTTCACCCAGGCCGCGGCGATGGACCGGGCGCAGGCGCTGATGAGCATCAACGTCTGCACCAAGGAGGAGAAGGCCAGGATCGCCGAGCTGATCGGCAACTTCCGCTTCACCACCCGGTTCGGGCGCAACCTGTCGCGGTTCGTCCGGCACGGCATCGGCGTCCACCACGCCGGGATGCTGCCCAAGTACCGGCGGCTGGTGGAGCGGCTCGCCCAGGCCGGGCTGCTCAAGGTCATCTGCGGCACCGACACCCTCGGGGTCGGGGTGAACGTCCCGATCCGGACGGTGGTGTTCACCGCGCTGAGCAAGTACGACGGGCACCGGGTGCGGCGGCTGCGGGCCCGCGAGTTCCACCAGATCGCCGGGCGCGCGGGCCGGGCCGGGTTCGACACCGTCGGGTTCGTGGTCGCGCAGGCCCCCGAGCACGTGGTGGAGAACGAGAAGGCCCTGGCCAAGGCCGGCGACGACCCCAAGAAGCGCCGCAAGGTGCAGCGCAAGAAGCCCCCGGAGGGCTTCGTCGGCTGGGACGAGGACACCTTCGCCAAGCTCCAGGACGCCGAGCCGGAGATGCTGCGCTCCCGGTTCGAGGTCAGCCACGCGATGCTGCTGTCGGTGATCGCCCGCCCCGGGAACGCGTTCCAGGCGATGAAGCGGCTGCTCACCGACAACCACGAGGACCCGGCGGCGCGGCGGCGGCACATCTCCCGGGCGATCGCGATCTACCGCTCGCTGCTGGCCGGGGGCGTGGTGGAGAGCCTGGACGAGCCCGACGAGCAGGGCCGGTACGCCCGCATCACCGTCGACCTGCAGGAGGACTTCGCGCTCAACCAGCCGCTGTCGACGTTCGCGCTGGCCGCCTTCGAGGTGCTCGACCCGGCCTCGCCGTCGTACGCGCTGGACGTGCTGTCGGTGATCGAGGCGACGCTGGACGACCCGCGGCAGATCCTGGCCGCCCAGCTCAACAGGGCGCGCGGCGAGGCCGTCCAGGAGATGAAGGCCGAGGGCATCGAGTACGAGGAGCGGATGGAGCTGCTCCAGGACGTCGACTACCCCAAGCCGCTGCAGGAGGAGCTGGAGGCGGCGTACGAGATCTACCGTTCGGGCCATCCGTGGGTGGGCGACCATCCGCTGCGGCCCAAGTCGGTGGTGCGCGACATGTTCGAGCGGGCGATGACGTTCACCGAGTACATCGCCTTCTACGAGCTGGCGCGCGGCGAGGGCCTGGTGCTGCGCTACCTGTCGGGGGCCTTCAAGGCGCTCCAGCAGACGGTGCCCGAGTCGATCAAGACCGATGATCTGATCGACCTGATCGAGTGGCTGGGCGAGCTGGTCCGGCAGGTCGACTCCAGCCTGCTGGACGAGTGGGAGCAGCTGGCCAACCCGCGCGACGAGGGCGAGCTGGAGCAGGCGATCGAGGAGCGGGTCACCCGGGTCACCGCCAACGCCCGCGCGTTCCGGGTGCTGGTGCGCAACGCGCTGTTCCGCCGGGTGGAGCTGGCCGCGCTGGAGCGGTACTCCGAGCTCGGCGAGCTGGACCCGGGCCTCGGCGCGGACGGCTGGGAGGACGCGATGGCGGGCTACTGGGAGGACCACGACGAGCTCGGCACCGGCCCGGACGCCCGCGGGCCCCGGCTGCTGCAGATCGAGGAGGTCCCCGACGACGGCCTGTGGCGGGTCCGGCAGGTCTTCGACGACCCCGCGGGCGACCGCGACTGGGGGATCACGGCCGAGGTCGACCTGGTCGGCTCGGACGAGGCGGGCGAGGCCGTCGTCAAGGTCATCTCCGTCGACCGGCTGGGCGGCTGACCACCCCCCGCGGAGCCGATGATCGCGGCACGCTTCCCGGCGGCGTCTCGGGGCAGGTCGTACCTGGAAACAACGCACGGAACGAGGAGAACGAGATGGTCCAGGTCGCCGTAGCGCAGTTCGCGGCAGGGCAGGACAAGGAGCGGAACCTGGCGGACGCGGCCAAGCTCGTGGCCGACGCCGCCGGGCGCGGCGCCCGGCTGGTGGTGCTGCCCGAGTACGCGATGTTCGCCGCGCCGAAGATGGACGAGCGGTTCGTCGAGTCCGCCGAGCCGCTGGACGGGCCGTTCGTCGGCGGCCTCGCCGACCTGGCCGCCCGGCACGGCGTGCACGTCGTCGCCGGCGTGAACGAGGCGGTGGACGAGCCGGGCCGCATCTCCAACACCCTCGTCGCCCTCGCCCCGTCCGGCGAGCCGGTCGCCCGCTACAGCAAGATCCACCTGTACGACGCGTTCGGCTACAAGGAGTCCGACCTGGTGCGCCGCGGCCCGATCGAGCCGCCGCAGACCTTCGAGGTCGAGGGCGTCACCTTCGGCATGCAGACCTGCTACGACGCGCGCTTCCCGGAGATGGCCCGGCTGCTGGTGGACGCGGGCGCCGACGCGCTGGCCCTGCCCGCCCAGTGGGTGCCGGGGCCGCTCAAGGAGGACCACTGGCGCACCCTCGTCCGGGCCCGCGCCATCGAGAACACCATCTACGTCGTCGCCGCCGACCAGTGCGCGCCCAACGGCGCCGGCAACAGCATGATCATCGACCCGATGGGCGTGGTCGTGGCGTCGCTGGGGGAGGGCACCGGCATCGCGGCCGGGGAGGTCTCCCCGGACCGCGTCGCCGAGGTCCGGACGAAGAACCCGGCCCTGCGGCTGCGCCGGTTCGGCGTCACGCCCCTCGACTGACCGCGCTCGGCCGCTGCTTATCAGACCATGTACTGGTCGTGGCGCCGGTACAGCTCGGTCCACTCCTCCTTCGACAGCTGCCGGCCGCTGGTCGCGATCTCGGCCAACGCCTCGAAGTAGGCCTCGCGCGGCGCGCCCGGCGTGAAGAGGATGAGCATCGACGCCGGCTCGCCCGACTCGTTGCGGAAGGCGTGGACGCCGCCCTCGGGCACGAACAGGAAGTCGCCCTGCGTCGCGTCCACCCAGTCCTGGCCGTTGTAGAGCCGGACGGTCCCGGACAGGACGTAGAACGACTCGGTGATCGTCCGGTGGAAGTGCGCGGCGGGCCCGGACGGCTCCGGGCCCATGTCCCACTGGTAGAGGCCGAACGCCCCGCCGGTGGAGCCGCCCGTGCCCAGGTAGCTGGTCCGGGTTCCGGTCCCGGGCGGCGCCCCGGCCCGCGCGGTCGTCAGGTCGGGCCCGGCGGCGGCCCGCCGCAGCACGCCGCTGACCTCGCCGCCCTCGCCCAGGTACCGGGCCTCCGGATAGGACATGGAACCTCCCCCTCGTCGCCGACGATCTACAGCACGGTAGACCAAGGGCCGGGCGGGCGGACGGATCAGCGCGGTGGAAGGAGGCCGCGCAGCCCCTCGATCTCCTCAAGGTCGGCGCCCAGCGCGGTGGCGCGCTCGAGGACGGCGGGCACCTCGCCGGCGCGGTCCTGGTCCAGGAGCAGATGGGCGTGGGCGACGGCGCAGTGCGGGTCGCCCAGCTCGGTCCCCTCGCGCAGGCGGACCTCGGCCTCCTCGTCCCGGTCCAGATCGTGCAGGACGTAGGCCAGCCGCAGGTAGGCGTCGCGGTCGCCGCCCTCGGCCGCCAGGCCGTAGTGGCGCAGCGCCTCCTCCAGGCGGTCGCGGACCTCCAGCCACGCCGCGTACCAGTAGTCGGCGTCCTCGTCCGCCGCCTCCACCGCGATCTGGTGGGCGGCCTCGATCACCACCGGTTCCTCGCCGTTGCGCTGCAGGTGCCGGGCGTAGGCGGTGTGCGCGCCGGCGAGGCCGAGCCCGATGGCGCGGCGGATGCGCCGGGCGGCGCTCGCCGCGTCGCCGGCCTCGTCCTCCAGCTTGGACAGCTGCAGCAGCTTGGCGTCCCGGCCCTCCTCCACGGCGATGCGCAGCCACCGGATCGCCTCGGCCGTGTCGCCGTCATCGGAGGCCATCGAGCCCAGGTTGCCCGCCGCCAGGTCGTCGCCGGCCAGGTACGCCCGGAGCAGCAGCACGCGGGCCTCCTCCTCCCGCCCCGGCCGCTCGCTGAGGAAGGCGCCCAGATCGTTGGCGGCGTAGGGGTCCTCGTCGTCGAGCGCGACGCGGTACCACTGCTCGGCCTCCGCGTGCCGCAGCGGGTCCCCGGCCAGGATGTTCGCCATCAGCCTCGCCAGGTGGAGGTGCCCCTCGCCCAGGCGGGCACCCAGCATCTCCACGGCCTCCTCGGCCCGCCCGGTGTCGCGCAGCAGCTCGCCCAGCCGCTCGTCGCCGTTCCAGTCCTCGCCGGCGGCGATGGACGCGCGGAACAGCCGCTCCGCCTCGGCGGCGTCCTCGCCCCAGCGCAGCAGGGCGACGCCGTACTCGACCCCGGCGCCCGTCACGCCCCCGGCCATGGCCTCCAGGTACAGCGCGCGGGCGCCCTCGCGATCGCCGCCGGCCTCCAGTTCGTCGGCGCGCCACCAGACCTCGTCGCCGTCCACGTGATCCAGAGTCTCACAACCCGGTTTTGACATGGCGGTGGACGGTGGCGCGCGAGACGTCGAACCGCTCGGCGAACAGGGCGCTCGCCGCGTCCAGGAACCCGCCCCCGGGGTCAGGACCAGCCGCCGTACGGGACGGTCAGGACCTCCATGGCGTGCCCGGACGGGTCGTCGAAGTAGACGCCGCGCCCGCCGTCGCGGGTGTTGATCTGGCCGGGGCCGCTGCCGTCCGGGTGGGCGTAGTAGCGGGCGCCGGACTCCTTGATCCGCGCGAAGACGCCGTCGAACTCCTCGTCGGGGATCAGGAAGGCGCAGTGCTGCCAGCGGAAGTCGTCGGAGTCCATGAAGTCGAGCGTCACCCCGTTGCCCGTCTTCACCGGCAGGAACGGGCCGGTCCTGGGGCCGACCTCCAGGCCCAGGACGTGGGCGAGGAACTCGGCCGAGACCTTCTTGTCCCGGGCGGGGACGATGATGTGATCGAGCTGGATGGACATGTCGGGCACCTCCTCACCACGAGTGTGCGACCTCAAGCGTGGTCGAGGTCAACCGCGGTGACGGGACCCTGTTCCCGGGGCGGCGTCAGGGGCGGCGGCCCACGCCGGTCATCAGCTCGCGCAGCCGCATCGGGCCGCCCGTCCCCGGTGCCAGCGGCGGGGTGTCCATGCCCGCGTCCGTGCGCAGCCCCGCCAGGAAGTCGCGCAGCGCCTCCATGCCCGTGTGCGCGGGCGACCAGCCCAGCTCCGCCCGGGCCCGCGCGGTGTCCATGATCGGGACGTGCAGGGCCAGGTCGAGCAGGTCGGGCGAGGCGGGCACCATGCCCATCGTCCAGGCCGCGCGCAGCGCCGCGCGGGCGCCCCGGGCCGGCACCGGCACCTTCCGGGCCTTCAGCAGCTCGGCCAGTTCGCCGGTGCCGATCACCGGCTCGGCCGCCAGGTTGAACGGCCCCCGCACGTCCTGGACGACCGCCAGCCGGTAGGCGTCGCCCGCGTCGGCGGTGTGCAGCGCCTGGAAGCGCAGCCCGGGGAGGTCCGGCACGATCGGGATCAGCCCCGGCCGCACCAGCGGGCCGGGCAGGAACGGTCCCGCGAACAGGCGGCGCTGCTCGGCGGCCGACTCCCGCTTGAAGATGAACCCCGGCCGCATCCGCACCACGCGGCACTCGGGATGCTCGGCCTGGAACCCGTCGAGGAGCCGCTCCACATAGGACTTCTCGCGGCTGTAGGCGGCGGCCGGCCAGCCGTGCGTGGGCCAGGTCTCGTCCACGCCGCGGTCCTTGGGGCCGGGGGAGTACGCGCCCACCGACGACGCGTACACCAGGGCCGGCACCCCCGCCTCGGCCACGGCCATGAACACCCGCGCGCTGCCGAGCACGTTGGCCCGCCAGGTGACCAGGGGCGCGTGGGTGGGCTGGAACAGCCAGGCCAGGTGGACGACGGCGTCCGCGCCCCGGAAGTGCGGGACCAGGTCGGTGGTGTTCACGTCGGCCACGGCCCACCGGGTCTTGTCGACCTTGAGTCCGGGGCGGCGCCGGGCGAGCCCCAGGATCGAGGTGACCGCCGGGTCGGCGGCCAGCGCCTGCACGGTGCTGGTGCCCACGTTGCCGGTGGCGCCGACGACCACGACGCGCATGACTGCCTCCGTCGGTTGCGGGGATCGGTGCAGCCCGCCCTACCCGCGCCGGCGGGGGCCATGCGGTCAGGACGCGGGGTCGCCGAAGACTTTGCCCGGAGTCAACTGCCCGCCCCTGAAAAGGGATGGGCTTGCGGCTCGTGACTGCCTCTGACGATGGGGCGGTGACACGGCTGCATGGGGCGGGTTGACGAACACCCACGCCGTTCGTGCGCGTCTTCGGACGTTCACGGCGGCGATGTGGTCGGCCGGGCCAGCGAGCCCGCAGACCATACAGTAAAAGACGTCCCGGGTGGGACGGTTCCTTCTGGTGACGTGCCAGCAGCGCGGGCACCCCTGGGAGGTGTGGGCAGGGTCCACCTCGATCACCGGCACCCCGGCACGCCGGGCTTTGTAGCCGATGAAGGTGCCGAGTTGGTGGAATGGCCAGGACGCGAGGGTGGCCCGCTGGTGCCGCCTGAGCCGTACCCGGTCGCGGATGCCCTTGAGGTCTTCGAGGGCGATCCCGCGTCCGGTGCGTTGGGCATCGGCCACCACCGTCTTGGCGATCGTGTGGTTCGCATGGGCGGCGTGCCGGGCCTCCCGGCGCGCCCGCTTCTTGAGTTTGCGCTTGGCGGACTTGGTGCCCTTGGCCTGTAGTTCGGCCCGCACCCGCGCCATCCGGCGCCGGTAGCGTTCCAGGCTCCGGCCCTGGTGGTTGTGCCCGTCGCTGGTTGTAACCAGGTTCGCGATGCCGCGGTCCACCCCGATCCAATCGGCGGGCTCGTACGGTTCGGCCTCGGGCACCTCGCAGGTCGCCATCAGAAACCATTTCCCGTCCCGGCACACCAGGTCCGACTCGCCCCGGCGATGCTCGGCCAGGGTCTTCAGCTGGGACGGCTCACCGGTGAAGGACAGGTTCTTCATCCGGCCGCGGATCGTCCAGATGCTCACGGTGCGGGTGTCAAGCTGCCAAGACAGGCACCGATCGTCGAACGGCTGTGCGGCATCCGGCCGGAAACCGATCGGCTTGGAGGTGGCCTCGGTCCGCCGTGGTGAGCCCCGTTCGCCCAGGAGCCCGGCGCGGATCTGGGCGTGCAGGGTGGTGTAGGCGTCGGCGGTCTTGCGGATCACATGCAGGGCGGGCTGGGCCGACAGGCCCCGTGCCTTCATCTGGCAGTACAACAGCTTCTGCAACCCGGCTCGAGAGAACGCACCCCGTTCGAACGCGATCTGTGCCGCTTGGCCGGCGGCCTGGTTGCAGGCCCGCAGGGTGTGGCTCAGCACAGCCGCCTGCTCGGGCGTCGGCAGCAGCTTCACCTGTACCGCTATTTTCACAATCCGTGACTCTAGCATCACGTAACGTTTGAGGAGCCTGTCGAAGATCCCTGCGGGGACCGGTGGCCGCCGTGATCGGATGGAGCGGCGCAACTACGGCGGGGTCGGGTTCGGGGTGCGGCCGCGCGGCCCGGCGCCGCGGGTGAAGCCGGGCCGGGGCGGGTCAGGCGGCGTCGGCCGTGATGAGCCGGGTGACGTCGGCGCGGAGGGCGGCGACGTGCACGTCCTGGGCGGCCAGGAGGCGCACCGCCTCGGTTTCGTTGTCGTGCAGGAGGCCCAGCAGGAGGTGGCCGCCGCCGATGTGGCCGTGCTTGAGCCGGATCGCGTGCCGCAGGGCCAGCTCCAGCGCCTTCTTGGTCTCGGGGGCGAACGGGATGTGCCCCTTGCGGAAGCGGCCGGCGGGGGCGTCCAGCGCGCCCTCGCCGAAGTTGCTCTCGGCGGCCTGGCGCACCGCGTCCAGGTCGATGCCCAGGGTGCGCAGCGCTTCGGCGTCGATGTCGCCGGCCCCGGCCCTGCGGACGACGGCGGCGCGGAGGGCGCCGGGCTCCTGCCCGTGGTCGCGCAGGGCGCGGGCGGCCGGGCCGTCGCCCTGCAGCAGCGCCAGCAGCAGGTGCTCGGTGCCGATCCTGCGGCCGGAGGTGGCGCGGCACTCCTGCTGCGCCCCCGTCACCGCGGCGCGGGCCTCCTTGGTGAAGCGCTCGAACATCCCCGTGTCACCTTTCCTTCTTGAGGACACGGCGGCCTCCGCCGTGCTTCTTGTGGACGGCCTGCCGGCTCACGCCGAGGCAGACCGCGATCTCCTGCCAGGACCAGCCCTGCTCGCGCGCCCCCGCGACCTGCAGCGCCTCCAGCCGGTCGGCCAGCTCGCGCAGCGCCCGCACGGCCCGCAGCCCGACGGCCGGGTCCCGGCTGCCCGCCTCCTGGGCGAGCCTCACTCCGTCGTCCATGGTGTCAATGTAGGTTGACACTCGATCCTTGTCAACCGACGTTGACAAGGGTGGAGAGGAGATCGTCCAGGTTGATCAGGCCGGCGATCCGGCCGTCGGCCTCCCGCACCAGGCCCAGATGGCTGTGATGGGCGCGCAGCGTCGTGACCGCCTCCGCGACCGGCGTCGCCGCCGCCAGCGCCGGCACCGGGTGCGCCAGCCCGCCCGCCGTCGCCCGGCGCCCCCGCGCCCGCGCCAGGTAGGCGTCCCGCACATGCACCATCCGCGGCGGCCCGCCCTCCGCCGCGCCGCGCAGCATCAGCCGCAGCCGCCCGGTCCGCGCCGCCGTCTCCACGATCTCCGCCGCGGTCGCCGACGGCGGCACCGACACCACCTCCGACAGCGGGATCACCAGGCCCGACAGCGGCGTGCGCGGCGCGTCCAGCGCGGCCGTCAGCAGATGCAGATCGGTCTCCTCGATCAGCCCCAGCCGGCGCGACTCCACCGCCAGGCTGCGCAGCTGCTCGGGCGTGCGCGACACGCTCACCGTGTCGCGCGGCGGCACCCCCACCAGCCGCAGCAGCAGGTTGGTGACCGCGTTCAGCGCCGCCAGCACCGGCCGCACCACGGCGGCGTACGCCCGGAACGGCGGCGCCAGGATCATCGCCGACCGCTCCGGCCGGATGATCGCCCACGACTTGGGCGCCATCTCCCCGACCACCATGTGCAGGAACGTCACCAGCCCCAGCGCCAGCACGAACGCCACCGCGTGCGCCGCCCCGTGCGGCAGCCCCGCCGCGTGGAACAGCGGGGCGAGCGATTCGGCGATCAGCGGCTCGGACACCAGGCCCAGCCCCAGCGAGCACATCGTGATGCCCAGCTGCGCCCCCGCCAGCATCAGCGACAGCTCGCCGATCCCCGCCACCGCGGCCGCCGCCGTCCGGCTGCCCCGCGCCGCCGCCCGCTCCAGCCGCGGCCGCTTGGCCGCCACCAGCGCGAACTCCGCCGCCACGAAGAACCCGTTGGCGGCCAGCAGCCCCACGGTCAGCGGCACCCCGGTGGAGAGGTCCACGGCCCGATCACCCGCCCCGTCCCGCGGGCACGTCCTCGACCCGCAGCCGCACCAGCTCCGGCACGTGCCGGCGCACCGACAGCACCTCCACCACCGCGCGCCGCGGCGGCTCGCCCAGCCGCCGCGGCGCCAGGTCCACCGTCACCACGTCGCCCGGCTCGGCGATCCGGCCCAGCCGCTTGTGCAGCAGCCCGGCGACCGTCTCGTAGTCGCCGCCCGCGGGCAGCGCGATCCCGGTCTCGTGCGCGACCTCGTCCACCCGCAGCCCGGCGTCGGTCGTCCACCAGTCGCCGCGGCGCACCGCCAGGTCCTCGCCCACCTCGTTCTCGTCGGCGATCTCCCCGACCAGCTCCTCCGCCACGTCCTCCCAGGTGACCAGGCCCGCGAACCCGCCGTACTCGTCGACCACGCAGGCGATCGCGCCCTCCCCGTCGCGCAGCCGCGCCACCACCTCCGGCAGCGGCAGCGTCGCGGGCAGCAGCGGCGCGGGACGGCACACGTCGCCCACCCGGGTGCGCGCCGCCTCCTCGAGGTCCAGCCGCACCAGCTCCTCCAGCCCCACCAGCCCGACCAGATCGTCCACGCTGTCCCCGACCACCGGGTAGCGGGTGTGGCCGTGCGCCGTGATGATGTCGGTGAGCCCGTCGGCCGTCGCCGCCGCCGGGACGGTCACCACGTCCACCCGGGGCACCATGACCTCCTCGGCCGTCCGCTCGGGGAACGCCAGCGCCCGCTCCAGCAGGTCCTGCCCCTCCTGGAGCTCCTCCCCGGACTCCCCGATGATGTGGCCGAGCTCCTCCAGCGTCGCGCCGTGGTGCAGCTCCTCCACCGGTTCGATCCCCACGGCCCGCAGCAGCCGGCCCGCGGCGGCGTCGAACAGCCGGATCACCGGGGAGGCGATCGCCAGGTACACCAGCGTGGAGCGCGCCAGCGCCCGCGCCAGCGGCTCCGCCCTGGCCAGCGCCAGGTTCTTGGGGAGCAGCTCGCCCAGCACCATCTGCACGACGGTCGCCAGCGCGAACCCGGCGGCCACCGCGATCCCGCCGACCGCCGCGGCCGGCACCCCGGCCGCCGCCAGCCCCGGCGCGAACAGGTCGGCCAGCGCCGGCTTGGCGATGAACCCGACGATCAGCGCGGTCACCGTGATGCCCAGCTGGGCGCCCGACAGCATGAACGACACCCGCCCCATCACCCGCACGGCGCGGGCGGCGTTCCGGTCGCCCTCCCGGGCCCGCCGCTCCAGCTCGGACCGGTCGGCGGTGACGAACGCGAACTCCTGCGCGACGAACCAGCCCGTCGCAGCGGTCAGCAGTACGACGGCGAGCAGACCCAGCGCGACGTCCACGCTGCAGACCATTCCCCGCGCAAGATCTTTCTCACCCGGGATTGCCGGGCGCCGCGCGGTGGAATGAAACCCCGCACCGCCGGCGATCCCGTGAAGGGGGCAACGATGCCCAGACCGTTCGCGTCGTCCGCAGACCTGGCCGACAAGGAGCAGACCCTCGAGGTGCTCGACGACGGGGTGTACGCCCTCACCGCCGAGGGCGACCCCAACGTGGGCGCCGTCGAGGGCGAGGACTTCCTGGTCTGCTTCGAGGCCCTCGCCACCCCCGCCGCCGCCCGCGACTGGCTGGTGAAGCTGCGGCGGCACACCGACAAGCCGATCCGCTACCTCGTGCTGTCGCACTACCATGCGGTCCGCACGCTGGGCGCGAGCGCGTTCGGCGCCCCCGTGATCATCGCCCACGACCGCACCCGCGCCCTGATCGCCGAGCGCGGCCGGCAGGACTGGGAGTCGGAGTACGGCCGGATGCCCCGCCTGTTCAAGGAGCCCGAGGGCATCCCCGGGCTCACCTGGCCGACGGTGACGTTCTCCAGCACCCTCACCATCGACCTGGGCGGCGACCGCGGCGACCTCGACCTGGCCTACTGCGGGCGCGGCCACACCGAGGGCGACATCGTGGCGTGGCTGCCGCGGCGGCACATCCTGTTCGCCGGCGACCTGGTGGAGACCCAGGCCGCTCTCTACACCGGCGACGCCTTCCACCGCGAGTGGGCCGCCGGCACCCTCGACCACGTGGAGTCGTTCGGCGCCCGTACTCTGATCGGCGGCCGCGGCGCGGTCGCGCACGGCCGCGAGGCGGTGCGCGCCGCGATCGCGCAGACCCGCGACTTCCTCGAGGTGATGATCGCCGAGGTGGGCGAGGTCCGCGACCGCGGCGGCACGCTCAAGGACGCCTTCGCCGCCGTGCACGGCGCCCTCGCCCCCGCCTACGGCGGCTGGCCGATCTTCGAGCACTGCCTCCCGTTCGACGTCTCCCGCCTCTGGGACGAACTGGAGGGCATCGAACGCCCCCGCGTCTGGACCCCCGAACGCGACCGCGAGACCTGGGCCGAACTCCAGGACTGACGAGATGAGCGACCGGGTTCTCGTGATCGGGGCGGGGCCTGTCGGGTTGACGGCCGCCCTGCTGCTGGCTCGGTGGGGGGTGCGGGTGCTGGTGCTGGAGCGGCATCCGGGGCGTGCGGCGGCGGGGTCGCGGTCGATCTGCCAGCAGGGCGACGTGCTGGACATCTGGTGCCACGCGGGCGCGGAGGCTGTGGCCGAGGAGGGGCTGGCCTGGACGACGGCGCGGACCTACTTCCGCGACCGGGAGCTGTTCTCGTGGCGGTTCGCGGAACCGGGAACGCTGCCGCCGTGCGTGAACATCTCCCAGTCCCGCACCGAGGAGATCCTGGACGCCTGTGTCGCCGAGCACGCCGATCTGATCGAGGTGCGGTGGGGCTGCGAGGTGACCGGGCTGGAGCAGGACGCCGGCGGGGTGACCGTGCACTGCGGGGACGGGGAAGCGGTGCGGGCGCCTTACGTGGTGGCGTGCTCGGGCGGGCGGTCCCCGGGCGTGCGCGAACTGCTCGGCGTCGGGTTCCCGGGGGAGGGCTTCGACGACCGGTTCCTGATCGTCGACCTGGAGGCGGATCTGCCCGGCTGGGAGCACGAGCGGCGCTTCTACTTCGACCCGCCGTGGAATCCGGGCCGCCAGGTGCTCATCCATCCGTGCCCGGGGTCCCGGTACCGGATCGACTGGCAGGTGCCGCCCGGGTTCTCGCTGGACGAGGAGGAGGCGGGCGGCGGCCTCGACCGGCGGGTCCGGCAGATCATCGGGGACCGGCCGTACCGGATGCTCTGGCGCTCGGTGTACCGCTTCCAGTCCCGGGTGGCCGACCGGATGCGGGTGGGCCGGGTGCTGCTGGCGGGCGACTGCGCGCACGTGTTCGCGCCGTTCGGCGCGCGGGGCCTCAACTCGGGGGTGCCGGACGCGGAGAACGCCGCCTGGAAGATCGCGTTCGTGCTGCGCGGCTGGGCGCCGCCGGAGCTGCTGGAGACCTACCACCTGGAGCGGCACGCGGCGGCGCTGGAGAACCTCGACGTCACGGCCGCCACGATGCGCTTCCTCGTGCCGCAGGGGGAGGAGGCGCGGGCGCGCCGGATCGCGGCGCTGGAGCGGGCGGCGGCCGATCCGGCGGCGATCGGGGGCGTGGACTCGGGCCGGTTCGCCGAGCCGTTCTGGTACGGCGGCTCGCCGCTCACCACGCCCGAGCCGACCCGGCCGCCGCCGGCGGGACGGCCGCCGAAGGGCGCCGTGCAGCCGCCCGCGCCCGGGGTGATCGTCCCGGACCTGCCGCTCGGGGACCCCGGCGGCGCCACCAGGCTGCGCCGGCTGCTCAGGGACGGGTTCGCGCTGCTGCTCGCCCCCGGCCTCGGTGACGGCGAGGACCTCGTGGCCGAGGCCCGCGCCGTCTCGGGGGCTCCGGTGCACGTCGTGGCCGATCCCGGCGGCGCCGTGGCGCGCGGCCTGGGCGTCAGGGCCGGGGAGGCGTGGCTGGTGCGTCCCGATGCGCACCTGGGCGCGATCCTGCCCCGTCCCCGCCCAGGTGACCTCGCCGCGGCGCTGCGCAGGGCCCTCGGCGCGGCCGGCGCCGCCGAGTTGTGAAGATCTCGTGGAGGATCTGGAGCGCCCCTTTTCCGCGTGATAGGCACGGGGTGATGGTCAGGTTCGTTCCCGAGCGGTGGGAGTGCCATGACGGATGACGGACGCCCCCGGCCCGTCCTCGACCCCGAGATCCCCGCCGAGGACCGCGCGCTCCTGGACGCCGCCCCCGAACGGCTGGTCGCCGCCCGCCTGCCCGCCCCGCCGCGCCCCCGGACCGGCCGGGGCACGATCGCCGCGCGCGCCCTGTGGGTCCCGGCGGCCGCCCTCTTCTACGGGGTGCTGCCGGGCGGGTGGATCCGCATGTTCTTCCTGGCCGCGATGGACGGGGACGACCTGGTCGACGTGGTCTTCGGGTGGGGCCGCGCCGCCCTGCTGGCGATGCTGGTCGTGCCGCTCGTCCACGCCCTGCTGATCCTGTCCGGGCAGGGCGAGGCGGCGGTGCTGCTGGCCGCGGTGAGCTTCACCGGCTGGACGGCCGGGATCCTGCGGCACCTGCGCGAGCCGGCCGCCGCCCGGGCCGCCCGCCGGTACCACGGCCGCTACCTGCTGCCCGGCGACCTCGACCGGCCCGCGGCCCGGCTGCTGGTACGCGCGCAGCGGGCCTGCGACGCGGTGCTCGGCTCGGCGGCGCACCGCGCCGGGCTGCTGGACGACGTCGACAACACCGTCGTGCTGCCCCGGCAGGAATGGGCGATCGCGGTCGCGCTGGCCGAGCACACCCGGCTGCGCCGCGAGCGCCGCGCGCAGCGTCCCGAGCGGCTCTCGCCGCGGGTGCGGGCGCTGCTGGAGCCGCAGGACCGCGCCCTGGAGCTGTCGGTCGCCTCGGTCGTCGAGCGCGTCGAGGCCCTGGAGACCTACGCGGCGCAGGCGCGCGGCCTCGACGACGCGTACCACGAGTGGCAGGTCGTGCGGCGGCTGCCCGAGCAGAACGAGCGCTACCGCGAGCTGCTGGCCGCGACCGTCCGCGACGACCTGGCGCGCGAGGAGATCGAGCGGCTCGCCGGCGGCGCCGCGGCGGCCCGCGACCTGCTCCGCGAGTCGGTCGGCGACGCCGTGCGCGCCGGGCACGATCTTGTCAGCGCGATGACAAACCCTCGCGCGAAGTGATGCCGCGCGCACATTGCGCTGCCGCCGCCGCGGGTCGATAGTCGGTCGTTCAGATTCGGCCGGGCGACGGCGCGCGGCGACGGAGGAGGCGACCGGCTCATGGCGGGAACCGACGGCGGCGAGGGCTTCGACTACGACGTGGTCGTGGTCGGGTCCGGCTTCGGCGGCAGCGTCGCCGCGCTGCGGCTGGCCGAGAAGGGCTACCGGGTGGCGGTGCTGGAGGCCGGCCGCCGCTTCGACGAGGGCTCCCTGCCCAAGACCAACTGGCGGCTGCGCAAGTACGTGTGGATGCCCCGGCTGGGCATGCGCGGCATCCAGCGGTTCCACCTCGTCCGCGGCAAGGCCAAGGTGCTGGTCCTGGCGGGCGCGGGCGTCGGCGGGGGCTCGCTGGTGTACGCCAACACGCTGTACGTGCCGCCGCGCCCCTTCTTCACCGACCGCCAGTGGGGCCACATCACCGACTGGCAGGACGAGCTCGCGCCGTTCTACGAGCAGGCGCAGCGGATGCTCGGCGTCACGCCCAACCCGCTGATCACCCCCGCCGACGAGGCGATGCGCCGCGTCGCCGAGCGCATGGGCGTCGGCGACACCTGGCACGTGACGCCGGTCGGGGTGTTCTTCGGCGAGCCGGGCACCGAGCCGGGCGCGGAGGCCGACGACCCGTACTTCGGCGGCGCCGGGCCCAGCCGCAACGCCTGCGTCGCGTGCGGCTCCTGCATGGTCGGCTGCCGCGCCAACGCCAAGAACACCCTCACCAAGAACTACCTCTACCTGGCCGAGCGCAAGGGCGTCACCGTGCTGCCCGACACCACGGTCCGGGCCGTCGCCCCCAGGGACGGCGGCGGCTACCAGATCGAGGTCGTGCGGACCGGGGCCCTCCCGCTCCGCCGCCGCACGATCACCGCCGAGCAGGTCGTGTTCGCCGCCGGCACGTACGGCACCCAGTCCCTGCTGCACGAGATGCGCGGCAAGGGACGGCTGCCCCGCCTGTCGCCGCGCCTGGGCGAGCTGACCCGCACCAACTCCGAGGCCCTGCTCGGCGTCGAGCGGATGACCGTGTGGCACCGCGAGAAGGACGTCGACCACAGCACCGGGCTGGCCATCACCTCCTCCTTCCACCCGGACGAGAACACCCACATCGAGCCGACCCGGTACGGGCTCAACGGCAACGCGATGGGCGCCATCCGCACGCTGCTCGTCGACGGCGGCGGGCGCCTGCCGCGCTGGGCGAAGTTCGCCGGGCAGAGCGTCCGGCACCCCACGATCATCCTGCGCGGCCTGTCGCTGCGGGACTGGGCGAAGCGGACCATCATCGCGCTGGTCATGCAGACCCACGACAACTCCATCACCGTCCGGGCCAGGCGCGGCCTGCTGGGCCGCCGGCTGCTGTCGGCGCGGCAGGGGACGGGCGAGCCCAACCCCACCTGGATCCCGATCGGCCACGACGCCACCCGGATGCTCGCCGAGGAGCTGGACGCGACCCCGGGCGGCACCTGGTTCGACCTGTTCAACATCCCGACCACCGCGCACTTCATCGGCGGCTGCGTCATCGGGGACTCGCCCGAGACCGGCGTCATCGACCCCTACCACCGCGTGTTCGGGCACCCCGGGCTGCACGTGGTGGACGGCTCGGCGATCACGGCCAACCTCGGCGTCAACCCGTCCCTGACGATCACGGCGCAGGCCGAGCGGGCGATGGCGTTCTGGCCGAACCGGGGCGAGCCGGACCCGCGGCCGGAGCCGGGCGCCGCCTACCGGCGGCTGGAGTGGGTCGCGCCGCGCGACCCGGCGGTGCCCGCGCACGCGCCCGCCGCGCTGCGCCTCCCGCTCGTGGACGGCACCGCGCCCGGGTCAGGAGCCGCCGGCAGGGCGCAGTAGGGCCTCCTGCGCGAGCGAGGCGACCAGCACCCCGTCCTCGGTGTGCAGCGTGCCGCGGGCCAGGGCGCGCGCGCCGAAGTTGCTCGCCGGGTCGGCCGAGAACAGCAGCCACTCGTCGACCCGGGCGGGCCGGTGGAACCAGAGCGCGTGGTCCAGGCTGACCGCCGCCGCCAGCTCGCGCGGCGAGCCCGGCGCCCGCGAACTGCTGACCACGGCCATGTCCGACAGGTAGGTGATCAGGCAGGCGTGCAGCGTCAGGTCGTCGCCGAGCGGCTCCCGGCACCGGATCCAGAACGGGTGCGGGATCGGGAACCCGTTCGGGCGGGGCGGCTTCACCACCCGGAACTCGAACCCGGGCGGATGCCGGATGAACGCCGGGAACTCCGGCGGCTCCAGGCGGCCGGGCGGCGGCGCGTCCGGCCGCGGTCCGGCCTGCCAGTCGAAGCCCGGCTCCGGGTCGTGGAACGAGGCGATCATCTCGAAGATGGGCTTGCCGCCCTGGGCGGCCGTGACGTGGCGGGTGGAGAACGCCCGGCCGTCCCGGGTGCGCGCGACGTCCAGCCGCAGCGGCTCGCCGGGCGTGCCCGGCCTGATGAAGTAGGCGTGCAGGGAGTGGGGGAGCCGGCCGGCGCCGACGGTCAGGCAGGCGGCGCGCAGGCTCTGCGCCGCGACCTGGCCGCCGAACAGCCGCTCCCGCCCGATCCCTCCGGTCGCGGTGATCTGGAAGGCGTCGCCGTCCAGCGCCTCGAGGTCGAACAGCCGCACGATCTCCGGTGGGGAGCCCGCGCCCTTCTCCCCGCCCGTCTCCGGGTCCGTACGGTGGCTCATCCGGGTGCCTCCGCCTCACATCGCCACAGATCCTGTCCAACCGTACAGTCGGTTGTCCGGGCGCCTCCACGCCGCCCCGGCGGACGGGCCGGTCAGGCGCGGATGACCTCGGGGCCTTCGGCGGCCAGCTCGGCGGCGACCTCGGTGTCCAGCCCGGTGTCGGTGATCAGCACGTCGATCTCCGACAGCGCCGCGAACCGCACCAGGTTGTCGTTGCCGATCTTGGTGCGGTCGGTGAGCAGCACCCGCCGCCGGGACGAGGCGATCATCGCCCGCTTGACCGCCGCCTCCGCCTGGTCGGAGGTGGTCAGCCCGTGCGCCGCCGAGCAGCCGTTGGTGGCCATGAACGCCACGTCCACCCACAGGTCGGCCAGCGGGCGCAGCACCCAGTCGTCCACCGTGGCCAGGGTGCGCGCCCGCACCCGGCCGCCCAGCATGATCACCGTCAGGTTGGCGCGGGCGGCCAGCGCGGTGGCGTGCGGCGGCGAGTTCACGATCACGGTCAGCTCGCGGTCGGCGGGCAGCAGCTGCACCAGCCGGGCGGTGGTGGTCCCCGCGTCGATGATCACCGAGCCCTCGTCGGGCAGCTCGGCCAGCGCCGCCTTGGCGATCCGCTCCTTCTCCTCGGTGAGCACGGCGTCCCGCGCGGCCAGCGCCGGCTCGAACCCCAGCCGCTCCACCGGGATCGCGCCGCCGTGCACCCGGCGCAGCGTCCCCGCCCGCTCCAGGACGGTCAGATCGCGCCGGATCGTCTCCGTGGTCACCGCGAACAGCTCCGACAGCGCGACCACGTCGACGCGGCCGTCGGCGCGGGCCCGGGCGAGGATCGCCTGCTGCCGTTCCTCGGCGTACATGGTCGTCGGCTCACCTGCCCTGGACGTGGTGACGGGGACACCATTGTCGTACAGCCGTCATGCGGCGGCGGCAGCCCGGGGACTCACCCGGCCCCGGCCCCGCCGGGCTCCTCGGCGTCCAGATCGCGGGCGACCAGCTCGGCCAGCTCGTCCAGCGCCCGCTCGGCGTGCTCGCCCTCGGCGCTCAGCGTCACCTCGGCGCCGTGCCCGGCGCCCAGCGCCAGCACCGCCAGGATGCTGGCCGCGGGCACCGGGGCCTTGCCGCCCGCGCTGATCAGGACCGGCACGGGCTGCCGCGCGGCCTCCTGGACGAAGATCCTGGCGGGCCGGGCGTGCAGCCCCTGCGCCGACCCCACGACGACGATGCGTTCGGGCACGTTCTCCCTGCCTTCCGGGGATGCGCTCCCCGCTCGTGCCGACCCCGGGACGCGCCCTAGGGCTCGACGGTGACCTTGATCGCCTCGCCGCGCGCGACGAGGTCCAGGGCGTCGTGCACGCGCGCCAGCGGGACGCGGTGCGTGACGAGATCGTGCACGGGCACCTCGCCCGAGCCGATCAGCCCCAGCGCGCGGGCGTTGTGCGCCGGGCTGGAGCCGTTGGCGCCCACGATGGTCAGCTCCCGGTAGTGCACCTGGTTGGAGTCGCAGGAGATGACCGGGTCGTCCTTGGGCAGCCCGCCGAAGAAGCTGATCCGGCCGCCCGGCGCGGCCATCCACTGCGCCTGGGTCTGCGGCGCGTGCGCGGCCGCCGCCGTGATGATCACGTCCGCGCCGCGGCCCCCGGTGAGGTCCCGGACCGCCTCGACCGGGTCGGTGCCGTCCGCCAGGATCGCCGCGTCCGGCTTGACCAGCTCGGCGGCCCGGTGCAGCCGGTCGGGGTTCAGCTCGACCAGGAACACCCGGCCCGCGCCGCGCGCCCGCGCCACCCGCACGTGCAGGCAGCCGATCGGGCCGGAGCCGAACACCACCACGTCGTCGCCCTCGCCGACCCGCGCCAGCTCCTGCCCGTTCAGCACGCAGGCCAGCGGCTCGGCCACCGACGCCTCGGCGAACGAGACGCCCTCGGGGATCCGGTTGACCCCGTCCACGGCCAGGACCTTGGCGGGGACGATCATGAACTCGGCGAAGCCGCCGTCGTAGTGGTAGCCCATCGACTCCTGCCGGGAGCAGACGGTCCGCCGCCCGCGCGAGCACTCCGCGCAGGTCCCGCAGGGGATCGCGGCGATCACCTGGAGCCGGTCGCCGGGCGCCCAGCCCTCGGTCCCGGTCCCGGCGGCCACCACCTCGCCGGCGATCTCGTGCCCCATCACCCGGGGCGGGACGATGTGGTGGTGGCCGAACCTGGAGATCTTGACGTCCGTGCCGCAGGTGGAGCAGTTGCGGACGCGGATCTTCAGTTCTCCGGGGCCGGGCTCGGGCTCGGGGGCGTCCTCCAGGCGGATGTCCCCGGGGGCGTGGAAGCGGGCGACCTTCACTGTGCCGGCTCCTGTTCCTCGTCGTGGTCGTGGTCTGGGTCGGTTTCCTGGTCGGCGGGACGGAGCAGCCGGACGATCTCCTCGGCCGCGGTGGCCCCGCGCAGCGCGCGGGCGCGCCCGGGGTCCATCAGGATCTGGGCGAGCTCGGCGAGGATGCCGATGTGGCCGTCGCCGCGCGCGGCGATCGCGATGGCCAGCGTGACGGTGTGGCCGTTCCAGTCCGCGCCCTCGGGGAAGCGCACGACCGCGAGCGCGTCCCGGCGCACGGCGTCCTTGCCCGCGGCCGTGCCGTGCGGGATGGCCACGCCCTCGGCGAGGTAGGTGGAGATCGACCGCTCGCGGTCGAGCATGCTGGCGACGTACGCCTCCTCCACCGCGCCGATCTCCACCAGCAGCCGGCCGCACTGCCGTACCGCGTCGTCGCGGTCCTCGGCGCGGGCGTCCAGGCGGATCGCGGCCGGATCGAGCAGCCCGGCCGCGCCCGCGCCGCCAGACCCCGCGCCGCTGGACCCCGCGGCGCTAGACACTGAGCGCACCGCCGTCCTTGATGGCCTTGACGACCCGGTCGACGGCGGGGTCGCCGATGAAGATCTCGAACGGGACGACCACCGCGCCGCCGGGCGCGCCGCGCCGGGCCCGCTCGGCGAGCCCGGAGTGGCAGACGACCACGTCGGCGTCCGACGGGATGGAGTCGACGGGGGTGTGCTCGACCGCGACCGGCTGCTTCTTCAGCGCCTTGCGCAGCTGCCCGGCCAGCATCACGCTGCTGCCCATGCCGGCGTCGCAGGCGATGACGAGCTTGCGGATGTCCTTGCCTTCGATGGTGGTTCCCATGCTGGTCCTCCGCTGGGGGTCGGGTGGTCGGGGCCGCCGCGGCTAGCGCGCGGCCGGTTGCTGGGCGGTGCCCGTGTCCGTTCCGGTGTCTTCGTTCGTGCCCGTTTCCGTGGCCGCGGCCGCCTCGTCCCCGGAGTCCTTCCCTTCGGGGGCCGCCTCGTCCCCGGAGTCCTGCTCGCCGGAGGGCCGGTCCTCGGCGAGCTTGCCGAAGCCCAGCAGCGCCGCGCCCACCGCGAACGAGACGGCGGCCGAGGCCAGCAGCCCGCCGTAGACGCCGACCCAGTTGCCCACGCCCCGCGGCGTCTGGGCGAGGTAGGCGAAGATGCTGCCGGGGGAGGGCGTGGCGACCAGTCCGGTTCCGGCGGCCAGGAAGATGGCGATGCCGGTGGCGCCCCCGGCGATGGCGGCCAGGATCATCCGCGGCTTCATCAGGATGTACGGGAAGTAGATCTCGTGGATCCCGCCGAAGAAGTGGATGATCGCGGCGGCGGGGGTGCTGGGGCGCAGCCGGCGCGGCCCGAAGAACATGTAGGCCAGCAGCACGCCGAGCCCGGGGCCGGGGTTGGACTCCAGCATGAACAGCACCGACTTGCCGGTCTCGGCCGCCTGCTGGACGCCCAGCGGCCCGAGCACGCCGTGGTTGACCGCGTTGTTGAGGAACAGCACCTTGGCCGGCTCGATCAGCACCGAGGTCAGCGGCAGCACGTCGTGGTCGACCAGCCAGCCGACCGCGTCCCCGGCGGCCTCGGTGAAGGTGCGCACGACCGGGCCGATCGCCACGTTCCCCGCGATCGCCATCGCGGCGGCCAGGATGCCCGCGGAGAAGTTGTCCACCAGCATCTCGAAGCCGGTCCGCACGCGGTCCTCGATCAGCCCGTCGAACAGCTTCATCAGGTACGCGGCCAGCGGGCCGATGATCATGGCGCCCAGGAACATCGGCACGTCGGCGCCCACCACCAGTCCCATGGTGGCCACGGCGCCGACCACCGCGCCGCGCTGGCCGTGCACCATCCGGCCGCCGGTGTAGCCGATGAGCAGCGGCAGCAGGATCTTGATCATCGGGTCGACCAGCTCGCCCAGATCCTTGTTGGGCAGCCAGCCGGTGGGGATGAACAGCGCGGTGATCAGACCCCAGGCGATGAACGCGCCGATGTTGGGCATCACCATGCCCGCCAGATGGCCGCCCAGGCGCTGGACGCGGGCCCTGACTCCGTCGCCGGTCGGTTGCGGGGTGTACGCAGTGGCCATGACGGCCTCCTGATGGTCCGGGGGGGTGGGGGTGGAGGGAAAGGTGTCGCGGGTCAGCTCACGAGGGGCTGGTCGAGGTCGGGCCGGGAGTGGATGCGGACGATGTCGTGGCGGATGTCGGAGCGCCGCGGCATCCGGCTGGCGGGCAGCCGCACCGCGGCGGCGCCCCAGGCCAGCGCCTCGGCGAGCGCGCGCGGGCCGCGCGCCCCGGCGGCCAGGAACCCGGCGAGCAGGGCGTCGCCCGCGCCGACCGTGCTGCGCGGGTGGGCGACGGGGGCGTCGCCGGCGATGACGCCGTCGTCGTCGACCAGGACCGCGCCGTCGGAGCCCAGGCTCACCAGCACCCCGCGGGCGCCCCGGGCGCGCAGCTCGCGGGCGGCCTCGACGACGTCGGCGAGCCGGCCGACGGGGCGCCCGACCGCCTCGGCCAGCTCCTCCCGGTTGGGCTTGACCAGGTCGGGACGGGCGGGGAGGGCGGCGAGCAGCGCGGGCCCGCTGGAGTCGATCGCGACCCGGATGCCGGCCGCGGAGACCCGGCGGCACAGCTCGGCGTAGATGCCGTCGGGCACGCCCGGCGGCAGGCTGCCGCAGCCCGCCACCCAGCTCGCCGCGGCGGACTCGGCGGCGACGGCCCCGGCCACCTCGGCCAGCTCGTCGCCGGACAGCGGGGCGCCGGGCTCGTTCAGCTTGGTGACCACCCCGCCCGGCTCGGCGATGGTCACGTTGGAGCGGGTGCGCCCGGCCACCGGCACCGCGCGCACGGCCAGCCCCTCGGCCGCCAGCAGCCGCCGCAGCTGCTCGCCCTCGGAGCCGCCGACCGTGACCACGGCGGTGGAGGCGACCTCCCCGCCCGCGAGCAGGGCGCGGGAGACGTTGACGCCCTTGCCGCCCGGGTCCAGCCGCGCCGAGCGCGCCCGGATCATCTCGCCCCGGGTCAGGACGTCCACCTCGATCGTCCGGTCCAGGCTCGGGTTGAGGGTCACCGTGACGATCATCCGCGGGCCGTTCCCCGCTCCGCACCCGGCATGTTGTTTCCTCCAGGTTTTGAGTTGGTTCTCCTTTGTTTACGCCCGTGAGTGTCCGAGGTCAAGACCTGAAGGCCGGAATGGGTGGGCTGGATCACAGAAATGGCAAGCGAAGCGGGCATGCGAGAAGCCCCGCGCGTGCGGCACGCGCGAGGCGGAGGGGGCGGCGGTAACGTCAGCGAGCCTTGGCGGCCTTCTTCCCCGAGCCGCCCTTCTTGCCGTCCTTCCCGGTCTTCCCGGCCTTGGCGTTCTTGACGGTCTTGGTCTCCTTGCGGGCCTTCCCGCCGTCCGCGGCGGCCTGCTTGGCCTTCTTCGCCTTCTTGTCCTTCTTCGGCGGCTTGGCGGCCTGGACCTCGGCGGACGCGGCGGCCTCCTCCTGGACGGCCGCCGCGGCCGTGGCCCGCGCCGGAGCCGGGGCGGGTGCCGCGGCGGCGGCCGTCCCGCCGGACGCGCCGTCGGCGCCCTGGGCCACCCGGTTACGGAACGTCTGCCCGAACCGGAACCTCGGCACCTCGCCCGCCGCCACCTCGACCGTCTGCCCGGTGCGCGGATTGCGGGCCGTCCGGGCGGGGCGGGCGGCGCGGTCGAAGGTGCCGAAGCCGGTCACCAGCACGCGCTCACCGGCCGTGACGCTGTCGACGATGGCGTCGAACACCGCCTCCACGTGGCGGCGCGCCACGGCGCGCTCGCTGCCCGCCCGCTCCGCCACGGCCTCGATGAGTTCGGTCTTGTTCATCCGCTGTTCCCTTCGCCGCAACCCGATTGTGCTGGTCAGGCTAGACCAGCGGGGTGGCGCCGACCACCCGGACGGCCCGGAGGGCGCGGGATCAGTCCTCGTGCGGCTCGACCAGGTGCTGCCAGCTGTGCAGCAGCAGGAGCAGCTCCAGATGGCGTCCGGGGTCGTTCAGCTCGCCGGAGAACAGCTCCTCCAGGCTCGACAGCCGGTAGCGGACGGTCTGGGTGTGCACGTTGAGGCGCTGGGCGGCCGCGGCGGCGTTGCGCCCGTTCTCCAGGTAGGTGAGCAGCGTCGACACCAGGCGCCGCCGCTGGTTGGGGGTGAGCTCCAGCAGCGGACCGAGCCGCTGCGGGATCGCCGCCTCGATCAGGTCCAGCCCGACCGAGGCGACCAGCGTCGGGAGATGGTCCACGCAGCGCACCAGGCCGTCGCCGGGGATCTTCCCCGCCTCGGCCAGCTCCAGCGCCCGCCGCGCCCAGTGCAGCGACACGCTCCCCCGGGACAGGTCGACGGTCGGGCCGACCGCGGCGGGCGTGCCGCCCAGCGCGGCGAGCAGGTCGCGGTGCCCCGGGCTGTCGGGGTCGGGGACGACCAGCGACGGCACCTGGCTGTGCCAGTCGGCCAGCACCGGCGGCGGCAGCAGCGGCGGGGCCTGGTCGCCGAGGCTGCGCACCGCCACCACCGCGATCGTGGACGGGGTGCCCCAGCCGGTGGATCGTGCCAGCTGGGTGATCGCCACCCGGTCGGCCAGCCCGTCCCCGGTGAGCATGGCGTGCAGCCGGGCGCGCAGGTGCTCGCGCTGGCTGCCGGGCCGGTCGTGGACGCTCGCGTAGCCGCGGGTGGCCGCCTCGGAGATCGCGTCCAGGAACACGAACAGCGCCTCGATCAGCCGGCCCAGCGTCTCGTGCGGCCAGTCCAGCCGGGCCGCGTCGGTGGTGAAGCGGCGGGCGGCGACCTGGCCGCACAGCCGCATCGCCGTCTGCAGGCTCTCCAGGCTGCGGCCCTTGCGCGCCTCGTACGCGCCGATCTCGGCGTAGATCTGGCGCAGCGGCTCCCAGGAGGCGTCCGGGCTGGAGACCACCACCAGGAAGTCGGAGACGGCCTGCCGGATGGCGCCCCACATCTTCTGCCCGTAGTTGCTGCCCAGCGGCCGGGAGTACTCGGGGATGCGCTGCCGGATCCAGTCGATCATCTCGTGCGCGACGTCGTCGACGTACGGGCGGATCGGGTCGATCACCTCCGGCGGGAGGGTGCCCCATGGGATCTCGGGGACCCCGGGGGCGTTCCTGACCCCCGCCGCTCCCGTTCGCTCGCTCAAGGTCGCCTCCTGGCCCGGCGGTGATTGCTCATTTACTGATAAGTAACCTCTTGGTGATATCCAACACGCCGTCCAACAGTCAAGGTGCCCAGCTCAGCGGCGGCGGGCCGGGCGCGCCCCGCCGTCGCCGAGCGTGCCGCCGCGGTGGCCGAGCGTGCGCGACAGCGCCAGCGCCGCCGTGTGGACGGCGGGGGAGACCTGGTCCAGGCGCATCCGGTTGCTCCAGCCCGACACCGACAGCGCCCCGAGCACCTCGCCGCCGGGGCCCAGGACCGGGCCGGCGGCGCAGACCACGCCCTGGGCGGACTCCTCGTGGTCGTAGGCCACCCCGGCCCGGCGGATCCCCTTCAGCTCCCGGGCGAGCAGGCCGGGCGCGACGGTGCTGCGCTCGCTGAGCCGGGGCAGCCGGCCGTCCAGCACGGCCCGCGCCACCTCCGGCGGCGAGAAGGCCAGGATCGCCTTGCCGACGCCGGTCGCGTGCGCGGGCAGCCGCCCGCCGACCCGGGACGGCATCGGCGGCCCGCCGGGCGACCGGAGGATGTCCACATACACGACCTCGCTGCCCTCCAGCACCGCCAGGTGCACGGTCTGCCGCGTCGCCTCCCGCAGGTCGGACATGTAGGGCAGGGCGGCGTCGCGGAGCGCGCGCTGCCGCGGGACGCGCTGCCCGATCTCGAACAGCCGCAGGCCGAGCCGCACCTCCGCGCCGTGCCGTTCGAGCAGCCCCTCCTCCACCAGCGTCAGCGCGATGCGGTGGACGGTGGACCGCGGCAGGCCGGTGCGGCGGGCCAGCTCGGCGGCGCCGACCGCGTTCTCCTCGGCGCGGAAGGCGTTGAGCACGGTCACGACGCGGTGCAGGTAGGTGTCGTCGGTCGCGGGGGCCATGCGCTCACCCTAGGCGGGATTCCGCGGGCCGCGTCCCGTCACGTGGGACGAGACCGTTGGCTCCGGCGGCTCCCGGGGATCAGGATTCACCTGCGGAAACGACGAAAGGACGACCATGGACCCCGAATCCGTGGGGAAGGCGGCCACGGGACTGCTGGAGGCGTACGCCACCCGCGTCCCGGTGGCGCCCCTCACCGAGACGTTCCCGGACGTGTCGCTCGAGTCGGCGTACGCGGTCCAGCGCGCCCAGGTCGAGCGGTGGGTCGCGGACGGCGCGGTCATCAAGGGCCACAAGGTCGGGCTGACCTCGGCGGTGATGCAGCGGCAGCTCGGCGTGGACCAGCCGGACTACGGGCACCTGCTGGACACCATGTTCCACACCGACGGCGCGCCCATCGACGCCGGCCGGTTCGTGCAGCCGCGGATCGAGCCCGAGATCGCGTTCGTGCTCGGCCGGCCGCTGGCCGGGCCCGGGGTGACGGCGGCGGACGCGGCCGCCGCGGTGGACTTCGTGCTGCCCGCGCTGGAGATCATCGACTCCCGGATCGCGGACTGGCGGATCACGCTCCCCGACACCGTGGCCGACAACGCCTCCAGCGGCGGCGTCGTCCTCGGCACCACGCCGGTCCGGCCGGACGGGCTGGACCTGTCGCTGACCGGCTGCCTGCTGCACCGCGGCGGCGAGCTGGTGCAGACCGGCGCGGGCGGCGCGGTGCTCGGGTCCCCGCTCAACGCGCTGATCTGGCTGGCCAACGTGCTCGGCCCGATGGGCGTCACGCTGGAGGCCGGGCACGTGGTGCTGCCCGGCTCGCTCACCGCCGCCGTCCCGGTCGCCGCCGGGGACACCGTGACCGCGGCGTTCGCCGGGATCGGCACCGTCACCGCACGCTTCCGAGGGGAGGGCTCGTGAGCACGCTCACCGCCGCCATCGTCGGGCCGGGCAACATCGGCACCGACCTGCTGGTCAAGCTGCTGCGCAGCGAGTCGATCGAGGTGCACTCCATGGTGGGGGTGGACCCGGAGTCGGAGGGGCTGGCGCGGGCCCGCGACCTGGGGGTCGAGGCGTCCGCGGGCGGCGTGGACTGGCTGCTGGGCCAGGCCGTCCTGCCCGACCTGGTCTTCGAGGCCACCTCCGCCAAGGCGCACCTGGCCAACGCGCCGCGCTACGCCGAGGCCGGGATCCAGGCCATCGACCTCACCCCCGCCGCGGCCGGGCCGTTCGTGTGCCCGCCGGTCAACCTGGACACCCTCGCCGACGCGCCCAACCTCAACATGATCACCTGCGGCGGGCAGGCCACCATCCCGATCGTGCACGCGGTCGCGTCGGTGGCGCCCGTCCCCTACGCCGAGATCGTGGCGTCGATCGCCTCCCGCTCGGCGGGGCCGGGCACCCGCGCCAACATCGACGAGTTCACCCAGACCACGGCGCGGGCGATCGAGTCGGTCGGCGGCGCCGACCGGGGCAAGGCGATCATCATCCTCAACCCGGTGGACCCGCCGATGATCATGCGGGACACGGTGTTCTGCGCCATCCCGGCCGACGCCGACACCGCCGCCATCGCCGCGTCCGTGGACGCCATGGTGGAGCGGGTGGCGGCCTACGTCCCCGGGTACGCGCTGCGCGCCGAGCCGCAGTTCGACGAGCCCCGCGACATCTGGAACGGGCACGCCCGGGTCGCGGTATTCCTGGAGGTCCGCGGCAACGGCGACTACCTGCCGCCCTGGGCCGGCAACCTCGACATCATGACCGCCGCCGCGGCCCGCGTCGGCGAGCGGCTCGCGGAAGGGAAGGTGGCGTCATGAACGCCGCTGTCGACGAGAAGATCAGGCTGACCGACTCCACGCTGCGCGACGGCAGCCACGCCATGGCGCACCGGTTCACCGAGGGCGAGGTCCGCGGGGTCGTGCACGCCCTCGACCGGGCCGGGGTGGAGGTCATCGAGGTCGCGCACGGCGACGGCCTGGGCGGCTCCTCGTTCAACTACGGGTTCTCGCTCGAGGACGAGGTCAAGCTGATCGCCGCCGCCGTGGACGAGGCCGAGCGCGCCCGGATCGCGGTGCTGCTGCTCCCGGGCCTGGGCACCGTCGAGGACCTGCGGCAGGCGCACGGCGTGGGCGCGTCCGTCGCCCGGATCGCCACGCACTGCACCGAGGCCGACGTGTCGGCGCAGCACTTCGCCGCCGCCCGCGACCTGGGCATGGAGACCGTGGGCTTCCTGATGCTGTCGCACCGGATCGGCCCGGCCGAGCTGGCCGCGCAGGCGCGGATCATGGTGGACGCGGGCGCGGAGTGCGTGTACGTGGTCGACTCGGCCGGGGCGCTGGTGCTCGGCGACGCCCAGGAGCGGGTCGCCGCGCTGGTCGAGGAGGTCGGGCGGGAGGCGCAGGTCGGCTTCCACGGCCACCAGAACCTCTCGCTGGGGGTGGCCAACTCCGTGCTGGCCGTGCAGAACGGCGCCCGGCAGATCGACGGGGCGCTGTGCGCGCTGGGCGCGGGCGCGGGCAACGCGCCGACCGAGGTGGTGGCCGCCACCTTCGACCGGCTGGGCATCGCCACCGGCGTGGACGTGCAGGGCGTCCTGGCCGCCGCGCAGGACGTGGTGCGGCCGTTCCTGCCGCGGCTGCCGTTCGCCGACCGGTCCGCGATCACGCAGGGGTACGCCGGGGTCTACTCCAGCTTCCTGCTGCACGCGGAGCGGGCCGCCGAGCGCTACGGCGTGCCCGCGCACGCGATCCTGCAGCGGGTCGGCGAGGCCGGGTACGTCGGCGGCCAGGAGGACATGATCATCGACGTGGCGCTGCAGCTGGCCGCCGAACGCGACCGCGCCGGCGCCGCCGGCTAGCCCTTCCCCTGACCGCGCCGTGCCGTCCGTCGACGGCGCGGCGCGGCGGGCGCGGTCAGGCGGGCTCGGGGTTCGGGCGGGTCTTCGAGATGATGCGGGCCGCGCCGACGCTGATGGCGCGCCTGGAGGAGCTGGGCGGGCAGATGGTCGACCGGCTCGCCGAGGTCCTGGCCGAGGAGGCCGGGGCGGCGCCGGACGACCCGCTCCCCCGCCTGGTCGCCGGCCAGATCGGCTGGTGCCACGCCCAGGTCTTCGGCGAGATCGGCCGGCGCACGGCGGCGGGCGAGGACCCCGGCACGATCGCCGCCGCGCTGCTGGACCTCCTCGACGCCGTCGAGAGCCGACCGCGTCCTGAACTACCGTTCCTAAGGACTGTGCATAAGTTGCTCAGCCGCGCGCCCCGAACGGTCTTGGACGCACTGGTCCCCGGCGTACTCGACCCCGGGGCGGCGACACGCATCCCGTGCGTGGTCCGTTCCCGGGAGGCCGGTTCCCTGCGCGACCTGGCCATGTTGGCTCGACCAGAGGCGACGGGGAGGCCCCAGACCATCACTCCGGTGGAAAGGGGGCCCCGCACGCCGACATCAAACCCAGCGTCCCAGATCGCGCTACTTAAAGTACGGGGACGAACACAAAACGTCAAGTCGGATCACTTGATCACCCGCCTTTTCACTCAATCGACCTCACAGGCGAACAGTTCGCACCCCTCGGTCAGGCCCAGGCTGCGCTCCCGGCCGCGCACCTCCTCGCGCAGCCGGGCCAGCACCGCGCGGGCCGGGGACAGCGGTCGGGCGGCCGCGGACGATCTCCGCCAGCCGTGCTGCCGCCCACCGGAGGCGAGGCGACCGTCGCCGGCCATGACCTGCTCCGCGACCCGGCCGGGGTGCGCGCCCGGATCGGGTACGTGGCGCAGTCCGGCGGCCTCGACCCGGCGTGCGGCGTGCGCGAGGAACTGGTCACCCAGGGGCGCCTGCACCGGCTGCCCAAGGACGCCGCGCGCCGCCGCGCCGGCGAACTGGCCGGGGACCTCGGCCTGGGCGACCTCATGGACCTTCCCACCGCCGCGCTGTCGGGCGGCCAGCGCCGCCGCCTGGAGATCGCGCTCGGCCTGGTCAACCGGCCCGAGGTGCTGTTCCTCGACGAGCCGACCACCGGCCTGGACCCCGGCAGCCGCTCCGACCTGTGGGACCTGGTGCGCCGGATCCGCGCCGAGCACGGCACCACGATCTTCCTGACCACCCACTACCTGGACGAGGCCGACGCCCTCGCCGACCGGGTGGTGATCGTGGACGCGGGCGCGATCGCCGCCGAGGGCACGCCCGCCGAGCTCAAGGCCCGGCACGGCGGCCCCGGTGCCGGCCTCCAGGACGCCTTCCTCGCCGTCACCGGACGGAGCGCGCCCCCCGAACAGGCGCCCGTCGCCATCTGACCCCGCCCGCCCCACCGACCCCGGAAGTTCCGATGCCCGCTCTCCTCGCCGACACCGGCGTCATCTTCGGCCGCGCCATGCGCGCCACGCTGCGCTCCAAGACCAACCTGTTCTTCGGCATGCTGCAGCCGCTGCTGTTCCTCGCGCTCTTCGGCCCCCTGCTGACCGAGGTCGCCCTCGGAGTGGACGGGTCGTCCTGGCAGGCGCTCGTGCCCGGCCTGCTCGTCCAGCTCGCCCTGCTCGGCGGCTCGTTCGTCGGGCTGGGCATCATGATGGACCGCACCCTCGGCGTCATCGACCGCATGCGCGTCACCCCCGTCAGCCCGGTCGCGCTGCTGCTCGGCCGCGTGCTGCGGGACGTGGTGCAGCTGGTCGCGCAGTCGGTCCTGCTCGTGCTGCTCGGGCTGGCCTTCGGGCTGCGCGCGCCGCTGCCGGGCGTCCTGCTCGGGCTGGCGTTCGTCGCCGTGCTGGCGGCGGCGCTGTCGGCGCTGTCGTACGGGCTGGCGATGAACGTGGGCTCCACGCCCGAGTTCGCCGCGATCGCCAACACGGCGATGCTGCCGCTGATGCTGCTGTCGGGCGTCCTGCTGCCGATGAGCCTGGGCCCGGCGTGGCTGGACGCGGTCTCGCACGCCGTGCCGTTCCGCTACACGGTCGACGCCGTGCGGGAGGCGTTCCTCGGCCACTACGCCAGCGGAACCGTCGCCGTGGGAGCCGCCGTCACCCTGGCGCCGGCGGCCCTCTGCCTGGTCGCGGGCGCCCGCCTGTTCGCCCGCACCGCCAGGACCTGATCCGGGCGAACCTGACGTATTCGTGTCAGGTACGCGCCGAAACCCTGGCCTCCGGCGGCGGGCGGGCCGTAGCGTCCCGCCTGTCGCCGAGTGAACCAGGGGGAGTCTTGGCCGTCGTCGTCGAACTCGTGACCTATCCCGTCAAGGGGTGCGCCGGTATCGGGCTCACCGCGGCCCGGGTGGGCGAGGCCGGTCTCGAACACGACCGCGCCTTCATGGTCGTGGACGGCGGCGGAACGTTCCGCAGCCAGCGGCGCGATCCCCGGCTCGCGCTGATCCGTCCCGAGATCGGCGCCGACGGGGACCGTCTCACCCTGCGCGCGCCGGGCACCGGCCCCGTCGCGATCGACGTGGACGTGCGCTCGGCCCGCGGCGACGTCGAGCTGTTCGGGACCCCGTACCAGGGCATCGACCAGGGGCCGGAGGCCGCGGCCTGGCTGTCGGACTTCCTCGGAGCGCCCAGCAGGCTGGTGCGGGTCCCGCCCGAGCACGACCGCGTCACCGGCGGCCTGACACCGGGACGCGCCGGATACGCCGACAGCGGCGCCGTCCACCTCGTCTCGCGGGCGAGCCTGGACGAGCTCAACCGGCGGCTCGCCGACGCCGGGCACCCCGCGCTGCCGATGAGCCGGTTCCGGCCCAACATCGTGATCGACGGACCGGAGGAACCGCACGCCGAGGACGCGCTGCGCGGCCTCGCCATCGGCGGTGCCGGGCTCGCCTTCGCCAAGCTCGCCATCCGCTGCGCCGTCACCACCGTCGACCAGGACGGCGGGAGGAAGGCCGGTCCGGAACCGCTGCGGACGCTCGCCGCCTACCGCAGGGTCCCCGAGGGCGGTGTCGCGTTCGGGACCAAGCTCTCCGTGGTGCGGCCCGGCACGGTCGCGGTCGGCGACACGGTGGGCGACGAGGCGGCCGGCGGTGACGGCGGCGGGATCGCCGCCGTCACCGCCGGCGGGCGGCTCAGTCCCGGAAGCCCTGGATGAAGGCGAAGCGGTCGGTGTAGGTGATCTCGTGCTCGGGGTGGTGGAGGCGGATCGTGTCGACGCCGGCGTCGATCTCCTCGGCGGAGAACGACGACAGCACCGACATCCACTGGTTGCGCACCAGCGCGATCCACTGCTCGCGGTCGATCGTCACCGCGTACTCCTCGTGGCGGTGCTCGGTGCGCAGGCCCGCGGCGCGCATGGCCGCGGCGATCGAGTCCGGCTCGGGCTGGTGGGCGGCGAAACGTTCCAAAGCCTCGGGGAACAGCGGGTAGTCCAGGCGCCGGGGCAGCGTCACGATGAGGACGCTCCCGCCCGGCGCGAGCCGGTCGGCCAGGCCGCGCAGCGTGGCCGGGATGTCCTTGACGTGGTGGATCGCCTCCTTGAACACGAAGGCGTCGACGTTCTCGTACGGGAGCGTCACCTCTCCGGAGGCGATCTGCTCGGCGGTGGCGCGGACGGGGGAGAGGCGGGGGTCGTCGGGGAGCAGGTCCAGCATGTGCTGGGACGGGTCGATGCAGAGGATGGGCGTCCGGGCGGAGGCCGTCTCCAGGAGCCTGCTGAGGAACAGGCCGGTGCCGGAGCCGATGTCGGCGATCCGGTCGCCGGGCGCGGGCTTCAGCCAGGACATGATGCGGTCGGCCATCCACGCGATGTATTCGGGACGGTCGGCCCAGTTGCGTTCGTAGGTCTCCGCGATGCGCTGGTAGTGCTCGTCGGTGACGTCGATGGTGAGGGATCCTTTCACGCCGCCCCCGGCCGCGGCGCCGCGCCGCACCCGCGGCCGGAGGACTTCAGGAATTAGGAAGCTTCCGTAAATAGGGGGATTGTCGGGAAGCTCCCTTCCCAGCGGGCGGCGCCGGACAAACCTTCGCCCGGTCAGAGGCGGTCACCCGGCCGTGTTCCGCGCCTCCAGGACGCGGATGTACTCGACGAGCCGCACACCGATGTCGAACGCCAGGTCCGGGTCGTCCAGATCGGGGTCCGGCCAGGTCTCCGACACCCGCCGCCACGACCCGCGCCCCAGGAACGCCCCGGCGACGGCCTCCTCGCCCAGCTCCGGCCGCCAGCGCCCCTCCCGGGCCCGCAGCCGCTCCAGCGCCGCGTCGTTGTCGGCCTCCTTCGGGTGCTCCGCGTGGAACCCGATCTCCACCGCGAACGCGCGGGCGCCGGACCCGGACCCGGCGATCTCCGCGTCGATGATCTGCGCCTCGTAGTGCTCGCGGGCCGCGGTGTCGGGCGACCCGTACCAGACCTTCACGCCGTTGCGGCGCACCTGCACCCGCGGCTCGCCCGGATCGCGCGGCGCCGCGCCCCGCACCACCTCGCCGACCTGCTCGAACAAGCCCGTGTCCAGCACCCGCGTCCTCCTGAAACGATCTTTTGAGGGGCAACCTCCCCAGTGTGCCGCCGCATTCCGCCGCGCGGGCCTCAGCCGGGAAACGCGGGGGAGCCTCAGCCGGGAAAGGCGGGGGAGGCGGCGCCCCGGCCCGCGTCCCGGACGACGAACAGCGCGCCCGCGTCCGGCGTGCCGGGCGGGACGCCCTGCGAGGCGGTGGTGATGTAGAGATCGCGCAGGTCCGGGCCGCCGAACGCGCACGCCGTCGTCAGCGGGACCGGGACCTCGACGGTGCCGTCCAGCGCGCCGTCCGGGGTGAAGCGCAGCACCCGGCCGCCGCCCCACACCGCCACCCACAGGTTGCCGTCGGCGTCCACCGTCAGGCCGTCCGGCTCACCGGGCTCCGGCACCTCCGCGAACGGGCGGCGGCCGGTCGGCAGGAACGTGCCCGGCTCCACGTCGAAGACGTCGATCCGCCCGGTCGGAGTGTCGATGTAGTACATCAGGAGGCCGTCCGGGCTCCAGCCCAGGCCGTTGCTGATGGTGACATCGTCCAGGATCACGGCCGTCCCGCCGCCGGGCTGCACGCGGCGCAGCCTCCCGCCCCCCGGCCGCGTGTCGTAGCGCATCGTCCCCGCCCACAGCGCGCCGTCCGGCCCCACGGCCGCGTCGTTGCCCCGCACGCCCTCCTCCGGGTACTCGGCGAGCCAGCGGAACGAGCCGTCCGGGTCGTACAGGCCGACCCCGTCGCGCAGGTTGACCGCCAGCCCGCCGCCGGCCCGCGGCTTGGCCGCGCCCACGTGCTGCGGCGTCGCCCGCAGGACCGTGTCGGCGCCGGTGACCGGATCGTAGGCGTGCACCTCGCAGGCCAGGATGTCCACCCACAGCAGCCGCCCGCCGGCCGGGTCCCAGGTCGGGCCCTCGCCCAGCGCCGCGCCGGCGGCCACGGCCACCTCGATCTCGTTCGTCGAAGTCATCGTCATGCTCCAGGACTGCTCCGGGAAGGAAGGGATGGCCGGGCGGTCGCGCCGCCCGGCCGTCCCATTGTGATCAGTGTCCGCCCGGATCAGCGCGCGGAGAACGCGTACACGGTGGTCGTGTCGTACACCTGGCCCGGCCGCAGCGTCGTGGACGGGAACCCCGGCTGGTTGGGCGAGTCGGGGAAGTGCTGGGTCTCCAGGCAGAACCCGTCGCCCTGCCGGTACACCTTCCCGCTCGTGCCGGCGAAGGTGCCGGTCAGGAAGTTGCCCGAGTAGAACTGCACGCCCGGCTCGGTGGTGTGGACGTCCATGACCCGGCCGGAACGCGGCTCGGTGACCCGCGCCGCGCGCGACAGCCCCGGCCCCTGGCGGTCCAGGACGAAGTTGTGGTCGTACCCCTGGCCGACCAGGATCTGCGGGTGGCCGTCGCGGATCCGCTCGCCGATGGCGTGCGGCGCCGTGAAGTCGAACGGCGTGCCCCGCACGGGCGCCCGCTCACCGGTGGGGATGAGCGTGGCGTCCACCGGCGTGTAGCGGCTCGCGTCGACCTGGAGCCGGTGGTCGTAGACGTCGCCCGACCCCTCCCCGGCGAGGTTGAAGTAGGTGTGGTTGGTCAGGTTCACCACCGTCGGCCTGTCGGTCGTGGCCCGGTAGCCGATACGCAACTCGTTCTTCGGCGTGAGGGTGTAGGTGACGGTGGTCTTCAGCGTTCCGGGGTAGCCCTCCTCCCCGTCGGGGCTGGTCCGCGTCATGCGCAGGGCGACGTTCCCGCCCTCCTGTACCGGCTCGGCCTTCCAGACCCTCTTGTCGAAGCCCCGGTCCCCGCCGTGCAGGCTGTTGGGCCCGTTGTTGGCGGCCAGCCGGTAGGTCGTGCCGTCGAGGGTGAACCGGGCGCCGCCGATCCGGTTCCCGTACCGCCCGATGATCGCGCCGAAGTAGGGGTTGGCCTCGGTGTAGGCATCGCCGAGGTAGCCCGCCAGCGAGCCGAAGCCCAGCGCGACGTTGCCCGGCCGCCCCTTGCGGTCGGGCACCTCCAGGCTCTGCACGATGCCGCCGTAGGTGAGCACCCGGACCCGCATGCCGCGTCCGTTGCTCAGGGTGTAGCGCTCGATCTTCGTGCCGTCGGCCAGGGACCCGAACGGCTCCCTGCCGATCTCGGGACGGCCGGCGCCCGCCGGGGCGGGCGCCGGACCGGCGGCGGCCGGGACGGAGGCCGCCACCAGGGCGGCGGCCAGTACCGCCGTGCCGGCCAGGGGCGTTGTCCAGTGGGGGATGAACCTCATGACTCTCCTCTCGGGGGCGGAGCGGGGAGGAACGAGCTCGGCGGGGAGGATCGGTCTCAGCGCAGGACGGGGGCGCCGGCGCGGCGTTTGGTCCACACGTCGAACGCGACGGCGGCCAGCAGCACGATGCCCTTGACCAGCATCACCCGCTCGCTGGGCGCGCCGATCAGCGACATGCCGTTGTTGATCACGCCCATGATCAGGCCGCCGGTGATCGCGCCGACCACCTTGCCGACCCCGCCCTGGACGGCGGCGCCGCCGATGAACGCGGCCGCGATCGCGTCCAGCTCGAAGGTGTTGCCGGCGGTGGGCCCGGCCTGGTTGAGCCGGCCGGCGAAGATGATCCCGGCCAGCGCGGACAGCACGCCCATGTTGACGAAGATCCAGAAGACCACCGACCTGACCTTCACGCCGGACAGCGTGGCCGCCTGCAGGTTGCCGCCCACCGCGTAGATGCGGCGGCCGAACACCGCCCGGTTGGTCAGCAGCGTGTAGCCCAGCACCAGCGCCGCCAGCAGCACCAGCACCCAGGGCAGGTTGCGGAACCGGGCCAGCTGCACCGTCACCGCCATGATCAGCGCCCCGGCCGCGGCGATCTTCAGCACGAAGACCGGGAACGGGTCGACCGTCTGGCCGTACCCCAGCCGCGCCGTGCGGGTCCGCCACTGCGCGGCCGCCAGCCCGGCGACCGCCGCGACCCCGGCCAGCAGGCTGAACAGGTCCGCCCCGCCCAGCGCGCCGAGCCCGACGTTGCCCAGGTAGCCGGCCGTGAAGCCGTTCGACAGCGTGCGGACCTCCGACGGGAACGGGCCGATGCCCTGGTTGCCCAGCACGGTCAGCGTCAGCGCCCGGAACAGCAGCATCCCGGCCAGCGTCACGATGAACGACGGGATCCCGAAGTAGGCGATCCAGTAGCCCTGCCAGGCGCCGATCAGCCCGCCCGCCGCCAGCGTCACCAGCAGCGCCACCGGCCAGGCCAGGTCGTGGTTCACCATCAGCACCGCGGCGATCGCCCCGGTCACGGCCACCACCGACCCGACCGACAGGTCGATGTGCCCGGAGATGATCACCAGGATCATCCCGATCGCCAGGATCAGGATGTAGGAGTTCTGCACGATGATGTTGGAGATGTTCTGCGGCTGCAGGAGGTCGCCGCCGGTCAGCGCGGTGAACAGCACCACGATCAGGGCGAAGGCGACGTAGATGCCGCTCTGCCTGATGTTGATCGACAGCCGGTACGGCGATCCGCCGCCGTCCCCCGCCGGGCCGGCCTTCCCCGGTCCGCCCGGTCCGGTCCCGGAGGCATCGGTGCCGGCGCCGGCGCCGGCGTTCGCGGGCGCGCTGCTCATGGGACCTGCTCCTTGTCCTTCGGCGTGCCGCCGCCGGGCTCGTCCCGGCCGTCGCGGTCCATGGTCATGTGGGTCATGAGGCGCTCCTGGGTGGCCTCGGCGCGCGGCACCTCGGCGGTGATCCGGCCCGCCGCCATCGTGTAGATCCGGTCGCACATCCCCAGCAGCTCCGGCAGCTCGGAGGAGATCAGCAGGATCGCCTTCCCCTGCTCGGCCAGCCGGTTGACGATCGAGTAGATCTCGTACTTGGCGCCCACGTCGATGCCGCGGGTCGGCTCGTCCAGGATCAGCACGTCCGGATCGGTGAAGATCCACTTGGACAGCACGACCTTCTGCTGGTTGCCGCCGCTGAGCTTGCCGGTCTCGCTCAGCACGCTGGGCGCCTTGATGTTCAGGCCGGTGCGGAAGCCCTCGGCGACCCGGTACTCCTCGTGCCCGTTCACCCAGCCGCGCCGGGCCAGCCGGCCCAGCCCGGCCGCCGACACGTTCCGCTTCACGTCCTCGACGAGGTTGAGGCCGTAGCGCTTGCGGTCCTCGGTCGCGTACGCGATGCCGTGCCCGATGGCCTCCCGCACGGTGCGCGCCTCGATCGGCCGGCCGTCCTTGAACAGCCGGCCGGAGATGCCCGTCCCGTACGAGCGGCCGAACACGCTCATCGCCAGCTCGGTGCGGCCCGCGCCCATCAGCCCGGCCAGCCCCACGATCTCGCCGCGGCGCAGCGTCAGCCCCGCGTCCGCGACCACCACCCGGCCGTGCTGGGTGGGGCTGTGCACCGTCCAGTCCTCGATCCGCAGCACCTCGTCCCCGATGTCCGGCTCGTGCGGCGGGTAGCGGTGCTCCAGGTCGCGGCCGACCATCCCGGCGATGATCCGGTCCTCGGTGACCTCGGCGCGGGACGGGTCCAGCGTCTCGATCATGCGCCCGTCCCGCAGGATGGACACCGAGTCGGCGATGGCCAGCACCTCGTTCAGCTTGTGCGAGATGATCAGCGAGGTGATGCCCTCGGCGCGCAGCCCGCGCACCAGGTCGAGCAGGTGCGCGGAGTCCTCGTCGTTGAGCGCGGCGGTCGGCTCGTCCAGGATGAGCAACCGCACCTCCTTGGACAGCGCCTTGGCGATCTCGACCAGCTGCTGCTTGCCGACGCCCAGGTCGGCGATCGGGGTCACCGGGTTCTCCGGCAGCCCGACCCGCTCCAGCAGCCGCGCCGCCTCGTGGTTGGTGCGGTTCCAGTCGATCAGGCCGAGCCCCGGCAGGAGGCCCCGCGGGCCGCGGCGCGGGCCGCCGCGCCGGGACCGTCCGGAGGACAGCTCGTTGCCGAGGAAGATGTTCTCGGCGATCGACAGCTGCGGGCACAGCGCCAGTTCCTGGTGGATGATGACGATCCCGCGCCGCTCGCTGTCGTGGATGCCGGAGAACCGGCACGGCTCGCCCTCGAAGCGGATCTCGCCCTCGTACGCGCCGTGCGGGTACACCCCCGACAGCACCTTCATCAGCGTGGACTTGCCCGCGCCGTTCTCGCCGCAGATGGCGTGGATCTCGCCGCGGCGCACCGACAGGCCGACGTCCTGGAGCGCGTTGACGCCGGGGAAGGTCTTGGTGATCCCCCGCATCCGCAGGATCTCGCCGCCGGCCTCGGCGCCGGTCGTGTCGTTGGTCATGGCGGCCTCAGCCCAGCTGCGCCTGCGTGTAGTAGCCGCTGTCCAGCAGCGCCGTCTTCACGTTCGACTTCTCGACGATCACCGGCTGGAGCAGCTGCGACGGGACGACCTTGACGCCGTTGTTGTAGTCGGTGGTGTTGTTGACGGCCGGCTTGCCGCCCTTGAGCGCGGTGTCGGCCATCTTCACCGTCTCCGCCGCCAGCTGCCGGGTGTCCTTGAAGATGGTGGAGTACTGCTCGCCGGCCAGGATCGACTTGACCGAGGCCACCTCGGCGTCCTGCCCGGTCACCACCGGGTACGGCTGGCCCGGGGTGCCGTAGCCGTTGCTCTTCAGCGCCGAGAGGATCCCGATGGAGAGCCCGTCGTAGGGCGACAGCACGCCCTGCACCTTCGTGCCGCTGTTGTAGGTCTTGGTGAGCAGGTCCTCCATCCGCTTCTGGGCGGTGGCCGGGTCCCAGCGCAGGATGGCGATCGTCTTGAAGTCGGTCTGGCCGCTCTTGACGACGAGGGCGCCCTTGTCAATGTAGGGCTTGAGCACCGACATCGCGCCGTTGTAGAAGAACGTGGCGTTGTTGTCGTCGGGCGAGCCGCCGAACAGCTCGATGTTGAACGGCCCCTTGGCGCTGCCCTCCGAGCCGTCCGCGTTCTTGATCTTCAGCCCGATGAGCAGGGAGGTGGCCTGCTGCACGCCGACCTTGTAGTTGTCGAAGGTGGCGTAGTAGTCGACGTTCGGGCTCTGCCGGATCAGCCGGTCGTAGGCGATCACCGGGATCTTCTTGTCCCCGGCCTGCTGGAGCTGGCTGGTCAGCGCGGTGCCGTCGATGGAGGCGACGACCAGCAGCCGCGCGCCCTTGGTGATCTGGTTCTCGATCTGGCTGGCCTGGGTGGGGATGTCGTCCTGGGCGTACTGCAGGTCGACCTTGTAGCCGAGCTTCTCCAGGCCCGCCTTGACGTTGTCGCCGTCGTGGATCCAGCGTTCGGACGACTTGGTCGGCATGGTGATGCCGATCAGCGCGCCCTTGGTGTCGCCGGACCTGGCCTCCTGGTCGATGGTCTTCTCGCTGGAGCCGCAGCCGGTCAGCGCGGCGGCGACGGCGAGGGCGGAGACCGCCGTGGTGAGGCGCCCGAATCTCATGTCGTTCTCCTTGTGGGGGGTGGGGACACGCGTCAGGAGTTGAGCGGGAGTGCGTCGTGCGCGGTGTCGGGGAACCGCCGGAGCGGGCCCGGGGCGCGGGAGCCGGGCGGGGACATGCCGCCGCCGGCGCCGAGCCGGGCCAGGGTGTCCAGGACGAGCCGGCCGCGCCGGACCCGCTCCCGGCCCGACTCGACGGCGGCGGGCAGCAGGTGGCGGCCGACCGGGTAGACGCCGGGCGCGTTGCGCAGCCCGAACTTCAGGTAGATCGGCGCGCCGCAGCGGACCAGCTCCGCCGCGTCGTAGATGCGCACGTGGCCGCCCAGGTCGTCGGGCGCCTCGACGTAGAAGTCCATCGGGGCGGCGCTGAGCACGCGGATCTCGGCGAGCTGGGCGACCGTCAGGTCGCTGGGCACGTTGACCGAGTCGGCGCCGAGCCCTTCCCAGACCTGGAACGAGGCCGGGTTGACCGGGCCGACCAGCGCCGACACCTTGAACGTGGTGCCGGCGGGCAGCCGTCCGGCCGCGCGCATCCGGTGCAGCGTCCACAGCACGCCCTCGTCGGCCACCAGCAGCGACCGCACGCCGAGGGCGGCGGCGCGCTCGGCGTCCTCCACGCACTGGGCGAGCTGGTCGCGGCCGCGGGCGCGCGGGCCCGACCCGGGGTAGGAGCGGCCGCCCGCGCCCGGCTCCCAGGTGCCGCGCGGGCCCAGGAACAGGCACAGCTCGATGTCGCGCTCGGCGCAGCCGGAGACCATCTCGCCGATCTCGGCGTCGGTCAGCATCCACACCCCGCTGCCCTGGCTGATCCGGTGCAGCGGGACCTCCAGCCGCGCGCTCTCCTCCAGCACCGCCGCGAGCACGGCGGGGCCCTCGCACGAGGGCAGCTCGGTGCGCCAGGTGCCGCCGTCGGGGAAGCTCCGGGCGGAGGAGGGCGCGGGCTCGGGCCGGGGCGGGAAGCCCAGGGCGAGCAGGGCGTGCTCGCCGGGCGGACGGGGGCCCGCCGCCGCGGCGGCGGCGCCGGGCGCGGGGTCGGGGAGCGGGTCCATCGTTCCTCCTGCGGGATCGGATACGGGTCGGCTCATCGCAGGCCGCTCACTCCTCGAGGCCGGGACGGAGCAGCACCTTGCCCGCGTCCGGCGCGGCGCTGAGCTTCAGCGCCCGCTCGAATCCGGACAGCGGCAGCTCGTGGGTGATCAGCGCGGCGGGCCGCAGCACCCCGCTGCCGAACGCGCGCACCGCGTACGCCCAGTCGGCCGGGCCCGCGCCGAACACGGTGTGCAGCGTGAGCGCGCGGGTGACCAGCAGCGCGGCGGGGACGGCGTCGGCCGGGTCGCCGGGGATCCCGGTGAGGACGACCCGGCCGCCGCGCCGTACCAGCGCCACCGCCGCGTGCGCGGTGCCGGTGACGCCGGCGGTCTCGACGACCACGTCGAACGAGCCCTCGGCCGCCTCCCCGGGGCGCAGCACCGTGCCGGCCCCGGCCGCCAGCGCCGCCTCGGCCCGCTCGGCACGGGGATCGACCGCCACCAGCCGGGACGGCGAGGCGGCCGACAGCAGCTGCAGCGCGAGCATGCCGAGGGTGCCGGCGCCGACCACCGCGGCGGTCTCGCCGGGCCGCAGCGCCGCGTGCCGCACCGCGGAGGCGATCACCGCGGCGGGTTCCAGCAGCGCCGCCGCGCGCAGGTCGGCGTCCGGCGGCAGCACGTGCAGCAGCCGGGCCGGCACCACCAGGTGGTCGGCGAACGCGCCGGGACGGGTGAACCCGGTCTCGTCGTAGCCGTTCACGCACAGGTTGGGCGCGCCGTCGCGGCAGTGCGCGCAGCCCTGGCAGCCGCGGAAGCCCTCGCCGACCACCTTGGCGCCGGCCAGCGCCGGATCGGCGCCGGGGCCGAGCGCCGCGACCGTGCCCGACCACTCGTGGCCGGGCGTGATCGGGTACGACACGAACTCCGGCGGGCGGGCGCCCTCGTACAGCTCGCGGTCGCTGCCGCACAGGCCGGCGGCGGTGACCCGGACGAGCGCCTCGCCGGGCCCGGGTTCGGGCGGGTCCGACCGGACCATCCGGAAGCGGCCCGGCGCCTCCACCAGCACCGAACGGCTCACCGGCGCTCCCCGGAGCCGCCCGGGCCGCCGGAGGCCGCGGCGCGCCTGGCGGTGCCGTCGCGCTTGTGCCAGTCCTCGGCGAACAGGTCGAAGTCGGCGTCGCGGCGCGGGAACTCGGCGATCGCGTCCAGGTCGAGCTCGACGCCGAGGCCGGGCGCGGTCGGCACGGCGAAGTGGCCGTCCACGACCTTCGGGGCGCCCTTCGCGATCGTGCCGATCTCGGCGTCGGCGAAGTCGTTGAAGTGCTCCAGGATCTTGAAGTTGGGCACGCACACGCCCAGCTGCAGGCTGGCGGCGGTGAGCACCGGGCCGCCCACGTTGTGCGGCGCGAGCTGCACGTAGTACGTCTCGGCGGTGGCGGCCAGCTTGCGCGTCTCGGCGATCCCGCCCAGATGGCCGACGTCGGGCTGGACCACGTCGGCGGCCTGCAGCTCCAGCAACTCCCGGAACTCGATCCGGTCGTGGATCCGCTCGCCGGTCGCGATCGGCAGCCCGGTGTGCGCCGACACCTTCGCCAGCGCCTTGAGGTTCTCCGGCGGGACCGGCTCCTCCAGCCACGCCGGGTCGTAGGGCTCCAGCAGCCGGGCGAGCCGGATCGCGGTGGCGGGGGAGAAGCGGCCGTGCATCTCCACCAGCAGCTCGCAGCCGGGGCCGATGGCGTCGCGAACGGCCTCGACCAGCGAGATGGAGCGGATCGTCTCGTCGTGGTCGAGCTCCATCCGGCCCGCGCCGAACGGGTCGAGCTTCAGCGCCCGGTAGCCGCGCTCGACGACCCGCCGGGCCGCGGCGTGGAACTCCTCGGGGGTGCGGTCGACGGTGTACCAGCCGTTGGCGTACGCCTTGACCCGGTCGCGCACCCTGCCGCCGAGCAGCCGCCACACCGGCTGGCCGAGGGCCTTGCCCACGATGTCCCAGCAGGCCATCTCGACGCAGGCGATGCCGGACATCACGATCTCGCCGGCGCGGCCGAAGTCGCCGTACTTCATCCGGTGGACCAGGTCCTCGATGTCGAACGGGTCGCTGCCGGTCACGTGCCGGCGCTCCGCCTCGGCCAGGTAGCCGAGCAGCGCCCCGGTGTGGCCCAGCATGCGGGCCTCGCCGACGCCGGTGAGGCCCTCGTCGGTGTGGACGGTCACGTACGTGAGGTTCCGCCAGGGAGTGCCCACGACATGGGTGCCGATCTTGGTGATGCGCACGGATCGCTTCCTTGCTTCGCGGTGGTACGTCCAGCCAGCACAGCTAGCACTTGCTTGCGTTAGCGCTAACAAAGTGCGGGTCGGGTCGGGTCGGGGACGGGAGGGTCGGCGGGTCGGGTCAGCGGGCGTTCATGACGGCGGTGCTCTCGCGGACGACCAGTTCGGGCTCGACGGTGCGGCGCGGCGCCCCCTCGGCGCCCGCGATGCGTTCCATGAGGAGCTGGAAGGCGTGCCGCCCCACCTCCCCGAACGGCTGCCGGACGCTGGTCAGCGGGGGTGCGAAGTACGGCGCCTCCGGCACGTCGTCGAAGCCGGCCACGCTCACCTCCTCGGGCACGCGCCGGCCGGCCTCGCGCAGCGCGCGCAGCAGGCCCAGCGCCATCGGGTCGTTGGCGGCGAACACCGCGGTCACCTCGGGGTCGGCCGCGAGCAGCCTGCCCTGCTCGTAGCCGGATCGGGCGCTCCAGTCGCCCGGGAGCGGCTCGGGCACCGGGCGGCCCTCGGCCTCCAGCGCCGCGCGCCAGCCGGCGACCCGCTCGCTGGCGTCGATCCAGTCGATCGGCCCGGCGACGTGGCGGACCGTCTCGTGGCCCAGGCTGAGCAGGTGGCGGGTGACGCGCTCGGCGCCCGCCCGGTGGTCGACCGCGGCCGCCGGGACCGGCAGGTCGTCGCCCGCGCCGACCACCACCGCGGGAAAGTCCGGCGGCAGCCCGCGCAGCCCGTCGGCCGCCGACCGGTGCGGCGCGATCACCACGATCCCGTCCACCGACTGCGAGCGCAGCCGCTCCACCGCGTCCTGGATGGAGCGCCGGGTCAGCGAGCTCACGCTGGCGATGCTGACCATGTGCTCGGCGCCGCGGGCGGCCCGCTCGATCCCGTACAGGGTCGAGGCGGGGCCGTACAGGGTGGTGTCGAAGGAGACCACGCCCAGCACCTGGGAGCGGCCGGTGACCAGCACCCGCGCGGCGGAGTTGGGGCGGTAGTCCAGCTCGCGCATCGCCGCGAGCACCCGGGCGCGGGTCTCGGGCCGCACCTTGTCGGGGGAGTTGAGCACCCGGGAGACCGTCATCGCCGAGACCCCGGCCAGCAGGGCGACGTCCTCCATGACCGCCGCCCGGGGCCGGGCGGCCTGGCCTCCGCTCGCTCCAGGCCCCGCGCCGGCGGGGGGCGAGGCGGGCGGGACGGTCATGTGATCTCCTCCGCACGGGTCGGGTGGCCCGATGTTTGCGCTAACGCGGACCCATGTCAATACCCCCGGCCAGAGTCGTGATAGCGCGAACATTCCACGCCAGGTGAGGCGGTAGACCATGCGACGCCGGGCGGGGCCGGGCGCGCGCGGACCCATCAGGCGGCCCGCGGCCGCCACCCGCCCGGCCGGCCGGTCCGGCTAGCTGATGGGCATCGCCTCGCGGGCGCGCTCGCGCGACTCCTTCATCTGCTCGCGCGTGCCCTTGGGCCCCCACTGCTCCTCGAGGCGCATCGCGCAGCCCAGCGCGAAGAACGTCGGCGCCCACGTTCCGACGAAGATGCCCCAGCGGTCCGCGCGGTCGATGTCCGCCGCCTCCGCGCTGCGGGAGATCGCCCACGACGCCACCGACGCGCCGATCGACGCGAACCCCATCCCGTACATGACGCTGGACGACAGCCCCATCTTGTTCAGCGTGTTCAGCATGTGCGCGGCCCCCTCTGGACTCGTGGTCTCGGTCTTGACTGCCTGCTGGGGCGTCCCTTCCCCGGGGCCGGGGCGCTATGGCCATGCCGGGACCAAGTTTGGTGGTGCAACCTCCCAGGACAGGGCGGGTCAGGCTGCGCGGGAGGCCGCCTCCGTGCCCGCGGCCGTGCCGGCCACGAAGGGACGCCGCCCGCCGGGCACGCCGGTGCGGCTCTCGCCGTCGCTCTCGTACGGGAACGCGAACGGCAGCCCGGCCGCGACCATGTGGCGCGGGCTGTCCATGACGTGGAAGTGCAGGTGCGGCTCGGAGCTGTTGCCGGAGTTGCCCACCTCGCCCAGGACGTCGCCCGCCCGGACCCGCTGGCCCTTCCGCACCCGCACGGAACCGCGCCGCAGGTGCGCGAGCACCGCGTACGCGCCGTCGCCCAGGTCGAGGACCACGTGGTTGCCGAGCACGAACCGGCCGCCGGAGAGGGTCAGCAGCGACAGCGTCTGCCGGAAGAACATCCCCTCGATCATCAGGTAGACGAGCGCCGGCCAGGAGTTGCGGCTCCAGTGGTCGCGCTGCCAGCCGCAGACCTGCACCACCACGCCGTCGGCGGGCGCGGCGACCGGGCGCCCGAACGCCGGGAACGTCTCGGGCCGCGACGCGATCGCCCCGGACCGCAGCGGCTTCCACTCCACGTCCGGGTCCGGCGCGTACACCAGGTCGATCGCGTACGTCTGCCCGAGCTCGTGGGTGCCGTGGCTGGGCACCTTGTCGGCCGGGCTGTTGACCGGCACCCACCGTCCGCTCACCGGGCTGCGCAGCGTGATCGGCGGCCGGCCGGAAGCGCCCGAGGGGACGAAGAACAGCACCAGGCCGAGCACGACCAGCACGATGCCCGCCAGGGAGACCTGGCCGACGCCGTGGACGAACTCGCTCAGCGCGAGGAGCACGCCGGCCAGGAGGAGCGGGGTCCTGAAGCGGGCCATTCTCTTGTGCATCACGGGTCTCCCATCGAGTGCGGGCCGGCGCGGGGCCGGGATCAGCGGCGGGTCGCGGCGAGGATGGTGAGGATCGGCACCACGCGCTCGCCGGGCACGGCGTACTGGCCGCGGGCGGTGGTGCGCAGCCAGCCGGCCGCGACCAGCTGGCGCAGGTGGTGGTAGAGCTGCCCGGTGGTGCCGAGCCGCTCGTGCGCGGCGAGCTCGGCGGTGGTGCGGGCGCCGCACATGATCTCCCTGAGCAGCAGCAGCCGCACCGGGTGGGCGAGCGCGGACAGCGCGTCGGCGGCCTGCGACCAGTCGTCGGCGAGCAGGTCCGCCGTGCGGTGGCCCTGCTGCCATTCGTAGTGCTCGCCTTCGGGCAGCGTCACGGAGCCGGTGAACAGGACGGCGTCGTCCGTGCGCTCTTTCAGGCCGTTCAGGGCCCAGAAGGTCTCCGCGTCGGCGACCGGGCGCGTCTCGGCGCCGCCGCCGTCGGCCGGGGGAGGGGAGCCCGCCTCCAGGGCGGCCACCCGCTCCTCCAGCCGTGCGAGCCGCTCCGCGAGCGCCTCGCGATCCCCATCGTCCGCCGTCATGTCTACATAATTACGTAGAAACGTAATTTCTTCAACGCGCGGGCGGAGCTCAGGAGGTGAGGATCACCTGCGGGGCGGTCTCGCGGATCGCGGTCTTCAGCCACTTGGCCTGGGTCAGCGTCTGCTTGTGCAGCGCGGTGACCCGGGCCAGGAACTCGGGGTCGCGGAGCGCCTGCGCGACCTGGCCGGCGACGATCCAGTGCAGGTCGACGCGTTCCACCGCCAGGAACAGCTCCCGCAGGTAGCCCAGCAGGCGCGCCCCCGTGGCCGGGATGTGGCCGTGCCCGTGCCCGTCGGCCGCCGCCTCGACCGCCACGCGGCAGACCCGGGCGGCGGCGCGCGGTCCGGGATCGCCGTTCGCCAGCTTGAGGTGGTACTGCTCGGCGATGGCGCGGACGGCGGCGGAATGGTCGTCGCACTGCCCGGCCAGGGTGCCGCACATGTGGTGGATGTCGGGCTCGTCGACGGTGCGCCGGGCCACCTCCCGGTATTCGGCGGCGAGGTCGTTCTCGGCCTCGTACAGCTCCTCCAGCAGCGCGCCCAGATTCCCGATGCCCGTCATCGCCGCTCCTCGTCCCCGCCGAGCGGGACGACCTCGACGGCGGTCACCTTGTAGACCGGCTGCTTGGAGACCGGGTCCCAGTCGGTCGGCGTCGCCTCGTTGGCCGCCCTGGTGCCCTCGGCGTCCCCCTCGCCCGAGGCGTCGTCGACATCGAAGTAGCCGTAGTGGAAGGGCGCGAAGACCACGCCCCTGCGCGTGCCGTCGAGCCTCACGGTCGCCTGGACGAGGCCGTGCCGGGAAACGACCTGCACCATGTCGCCGTCGGCGATGTCCCTGGCGGCGGCGTCGTCCGGGAACATCTCGATCCACATGTCGGGCGCCGCGGCCTGCAGTTCCGGCGCGCGCGCCGTCTTGGTGCGGGTGTGCCAGTGGTGGACGGTACGGCCCGTGGTCAGCCGCAGCGGATGCTCGTCGTCGAGAACGTCGTGCGGCGGCAGGTACTCGGCGGCCTTGATGATGGCCCGCCCGGCGGGATCGTGCGCCGCGTACTCGTCGGCCTCGTTGAGCGCGCCCGTCAGCAGGTCGTGCCCGTAGCTCTGGCACTCGGACGCGCCGGTCCGGAACCGGCCGTCACCGTAGAGGCGCTCCGTGCTCGCGTCCGCGTGCTCCGGGCGGGGCCACTGGACGCCTCCGTCGCGCCGCAGCAGTTCGTGGCTCAGCCCGCTGTAGTCGCAGAGCGCGCCACGGGTCAGGGCCCGGAAGTCGTCGAAGGCCTCTTCGGGAGTGCTCCAGCGCGGTAGCGGCTCGCCCTCGTCGTCCAGCAGCCCCATCGCCCGCGCGAAGGCGAGCAGGGCCTCGAAGTCGGCGCGCGCCTCGCCCGGCGGGTCCACCGCCTTCCCCGAGTAGTGCACCGTGCGGTCGGCGTTGGTGAACGTCCCCGCCTTCTCGCCCCACAGGGCGGCGGGCAGCACCACGTCGGCCAGGTCGGTCGTCTCCGTGCGGAACGCGTCCGACACCACCAGGAAGAGCCCCTCCTTCTCCAGCACGGAACGGACCCGTCCCAGCTCCGGCCAGGACACCGCCGGATTGGTCCCGGTGATCCACAGCCAGCGCAGCGACCCCTGCTCGATGTACCGCAGCATCTTCATGGCGTGGGTCGGCGGGGCCCAGTGCGGGATCCGCATCGGGTCCACGTGCCAGTGCCGCGCGAGGCGCTCCACGTGCTCGTCGTTCTGCCAGTTCAGGAACGCCGGGAACAGGCCGTTGGCCCCGGTCTCCCGGGTGTTCTGCGCCGTGGGCTGCCCGTTCATCTGGAACACCGTCCGGCCGGGGCGGCCGATCATCCCGCGCAGCAGGTGCAGGTTGTTGACCTGGACGGCCGCGGCGGTGGCCTGGTGCGACTGGTAGACGCCCTGCAGGACGGTCGACACCAGCCGTTCGGCGGCCCCGAGCAGCTCCGCCGCGGCGCGGATGCCGTCCGCGGGCACCCCGCACACGCCCGCGGCCCGCTCCGGCGGGTAGCCCTTGACCACGGCGGCCAGCTCGTCGAACCCGACGGTGTGCGCCTCCACCCACGCCCGGTCCACCCGGTCCGTGCGGATGATCTCGTGCAGGAGGGCGTTCAGCAGCATCACGTTCGTGCCCGGCCGGACGGGCAGGTGCACGTCGGCGAGCTCGGCCGCGGGGGTGCGGCGCGGGTCGGCCACCACCAGCCGGGGCCGGTCGGGGCCGTGCAGCCGGTCCAGCATCCGCGCCCACAGCACCGTCTGCGTCTCCGCCACGTTGTGCCCGGCCAGGAAGAGGGTGTCGGCGTGGTCGACGTCGGTGTACGACCCGGGGTTGCCGTCGCTGCCGAACGACTCGATCAGCGCCCATTCGGCCGTCGACGTGCAGAGCCGGGTGTTCCCGTCCAGGTGCGGCGTGCCGATCCCGGCCCGGGCGATCACGGCCTGGAGGTAGTAGTCCTCCAGGAACAGCTGCCCGCTGGTGTAGAAGCCCATGGCGAGCGGGCCGTGCTCCTCCAGGACGCGCTGGGCGCCGGCCACGACGAGGTCCATCGCCTCGTCCCAGCCGGTCTCGACGAGCGCGCCGTCACGGCGCACCAGGGGCCGGGTGAGGCGGTCGGGGGAGTTGCCGGCCTGCCACCCGTACAGGCCCTTGGGCCCGAGACGGCCGTGGTTCACCCGGTCGCCGGTGCGGCCCCGGACACCGACGATGCGGCCTTCCGCGACGCCGATGTCCAGGCCGCATCCGTTCGAGCACAGCACGCAGGCCGACGTCACCCACCGTTCCGGTTCCCGTGTCAGGTGGGCGTCGGCGCGCTCGGGCCAGTCAGTGCCGGGGGCGAAGGGAGTGCGCTCTCCCCAGATGTCCTTCGTACGACCCGCCGTCGACGGCGGTCGGGCAGGTGGTCGCATGCCGCTTCCCTACCCGTGCCGCCCAAGACAAACGGGCCGGTTCCAGGCGGCGGTTCAGCCCTCGTCGCGGTGCGGGTTCTCCAGTCCGGCGGCGTCAGGACATCGTCAATCCCCGCCATTGGCGGTCGGCGGCCGGGCGCCAGGCGTCGTGGCGGTCGTGGAACAGGGCGAACGCCTTCGCCCCGCTCCAGCCCTCGGGCAGCAGCTCGACCGGCAGGCCGGGGTCGAGGAAGGGGAAGCGGCGCCATTCCTGGACGAGCCGCGTGTGGGCGGCGAAGGTCGCGGCGTCGTCGCCGGGGCGCAGCGCGTCCGCGGCGGCGAGGAAGTGCTCGTAGGCGGTCTCGATCTCGTCCAGGTCCCAGGCCTGGCGGGCGACGCGGCGCGCCTCGGCCAGGTCGCCGAGGCCGCCGGTGAAGAGGGTGGAGGTCCGCGCGACGCCGATCTCCCGCAGCACGGCGCGGACGTCGTCCTCGCGCTCGGGGTGCGGGGTGACCCACACGCCGGGGGAGAGGTTGCCCAGGCCGTTCCAGGCCAGGCGGGTGCGCAGCAGGTGGCGCAGCTTGCGGTCGGTCTCCGGGACGCCGGCCAGGACCAGCAGCCAGCGGGCGTCCCAGCCTTCCATGGGCCTGCCGAAGCCGTAGATGCGCTCGGTGCCGTCGGTGAGCAGCCGGCGGCCGGACGGGGTGAGGTGCCAGCGGGTGCGGCGGCCGTGGCGCTCGCCCTCCAGCCAGCCCTCGGTGGCGCTGCGGGCCAGGGCCTGCCGGACGGCCTTCTCCTCCACGCCGAGCAGGCCGAGGGCCTCCAGGAGCGCGGCCGTCCACACCGGGCGGCCCGCCGGGAGCGCGAACTCGCCCAGCACGGTCAGCAGCAGCGAGCGGGCGCTGGCGGCGCCGAGCTCGCGGCGGCGCCGGAACTCCGGCTCCGCGGGCGCGTTCATTCCACAAAAGTGTCGATTGGCGTCTTCATTATGTAGAGTATAGGGTCGTGGTGCCGGCGAGGGGAGGCAGACCGATGGCCGTGTACGCGCTGCGCGGCGACTACGGCACGATCAGCGTCGGCGCCCGCACCTCGATCCAGGACGGCGCCGTCGCCCTCTACATCGGCAACGGCCGCCGCTACGCCGCCGAGCTCAAGCGCCTGGACTGACGCTCAGGGGGCGTCGGCGGTGTCCGGGGCCGCGATTCCGGCGCCGTCCAGGGCCGCGGCGCAGGCGCGGAAGGCGCGGGCCGCCTGCGGACGGCCGGTGGTGCCGGCCTCCCTCGCCAGCTCGCCGGCGTGCGCCGCGGCGGCGGCGCGGTCCAGCTCCCGCGGGCTGGCCTGCAGCAGCTCCAGCGCGTCCGGATCCCTCGCGGCGGCGGCGATCGTGAGCAGCGAGACGGCGTCCTCGTCCCGGCCGGGGGCCGCCGCGATCAGCACCGCCGCTTGGTAGACCGCCCGCGGCTCGCGCGCCTGGGCGCGGTGGGCCAGCTCCCGCCCGAAGGCGCCGTGGACGGCCAGCAGCTCGCACTGGACGGCGGTCAGCCGCACCGGCGCCGTCAGGTCGCCGAGCGGGCCGGTGGGAAGGCGGCGCCGGGGCAGCCCGAGGCGCTCGCTCTCCTCCTCGGCCTCGCGGAGCATGTCCTGCCAGCGGGGCAGCGCCTCGCGGCCCGGATCCTCGGCGAGGATGCCCTGCTCGTGGGCGATCCGGTAGCAGGACAGCACGAACGAGGCCACGAAGCCGTGGTCGGGCAGGCCCTTGCGATGGCCGTTGAGGGTCTCGCTCAGCGCCGTCTTGGACAGCGCGGGCAGGCTGGCCGACCCGCCGGGCACCGGATGGGTCTCGTTCAGGCGGCTCGACGTCCTGGCCACCAGCGCGTAGGCCGGGGAGCCGCACGCCTGGTGAAGCTCCAGCAGCCGGCGGAGAAAGGCGTCGCGCACCGGATGGCGCGGGTATCTCTTTCTGGCCATGGCGTCTCAGCATGCCACGCGGTCAGGGCCGGGTTTGCGTCATCCGTCACTCTCGGACGGCTTTCGTGTTCTTTCCCGGGAGGCGCTCTCAGAGCTCGCGGGCGAGCCGGTGCAGGACGGTGCGGCTGGTGTCGGGCCGGGCCGCGCGCACGGCGAGCAGGTCGAGGACCTGCCGGTAGCGGGTGACCTCGTCGATGCCGTCGAGGTAGCGGGCGGGGCCGGGCCGCTCGGCGAAGACGATGTCGTTCAGCTCGCCCGCGTGCATGTCGAGGAGCACGATCGGGTTTTCGGCCGCGGGCCGCGCGGCGCGGGCGGGCAGCACCTGAATGGTGATATGCGGCAGTTCTGACATATCGATCAAATGCTGCAATTGCCGGAAAAGTATGGGTCGTCCGCCCAGGGGGCGGCGCAGCGCCGACTCGTCGATGATCACCCACAGCCGCGGCGGCCGCTCCCGGCCGAGGATCCGCTGCCGCCGCACGAGCACCTCCAGCCGCCGCTCCAGCACCGCGTCCGGCTCGGCGCCGTGGCCCAGCAGGATCGCGCCCCGGGCGTACTCGGCCGTCTGCAGCAGCCCCGGCACCTCCCGCACCTCGAAGCCCCGGATGCAGCGGGCCGCCTGCTCCAGGCCCACCAGCGGCTCGAACCAGGACGGGATCACATCGTCGTAGGCCGCCCACCAGCCCGGATCGTTGGCCCGCCTGGCCAGCTGCAGCAGCGTCACGCGCTCGGCCTGGTCGGTGACGCCGTAGCGGTCGCACAGGTCGATGAGCGCGCGCAGCCGGCAGGCCGTGCCGCCGCGCTCCAGGGCGGCGATCTCGGCGGGGCCCAGGTCGGCGGCGGCCCCCGCCTGCCCGGCCGTCAGCCCGCTGCTCTCCCGGAGCCGCCGCAGCCGCGCGCCCAGCAGCAGGCGGTGCAGGGCGGGACCCGGGTCACCGGCCGCCGACATCCGGTCACCGGGACGCTCCTCCGCGAGAGTGCCCATGTCCTCCCTCTGCGCGACCGTTCAGGACCCGACACTAACGCCCGGCCGCACGGTCATCCACAGTGTCACCGCACTTGCTCCTGCGCGGCGCCGATCACCGGTCGAGCGCGGCATAGGATCCAGGCGACCGAGAGGAAGGTGCACGGGATGCGGTTGCTGGTGCTCGGAACGGCGGCCGGGGGCGGCGTGCCGCAGTGGAACTGCGCGTGCCCGGGGTGCGCCGCCGCCCGCGCCGAGCCGGGACGGCGCCGGCGGCACGCCTCGATCGCCGTCGAGGCCGGGGCGGGCCGCTGGTACGTGGTGAACGCGACCCCCGACATCGGTGAGCAGATCGAGGAGTGCGCCGAGCTGCACCCCGGCCCCGGCACGCGCGACACCCCGCTCGCCGGGGTGATCCTCACCGACGCCGAGCTCGACCACACCCTCGGCCTGCCCCGCCTGCGGGAGGCCGCCGGCCTGCGCGTCGTCGCGACCGGCACCGTCCGCGCGGCGCTGTCGGACGGCCTCCACCTGGACAAGGTGCTCGCCCCGTACGCCGGGCTCTCCTGGACGAGGCTGCCCGAGAAGGAACCCGAGCCGCTCGACGGCGGCCCCCTGGAGGTCCAGGGGATCAGGGTGTCGGGCAAGCGCCCCCGCTACGCGGCCGACCTCGACGGCGCCGCCGGTGACGCGTGGGTCGTTGCGCTGCGCGTCAGGGACGCCCGCGACGGCAAGGTCGTCGTCTACGCCCCGGCGCTGGCCGGCTGGCCCGGCGAGCTGGACGCCGCGCTGCGCGGCGCCGACTGCGTCTTCGTCGACGGCACGTTCTGGGACGACGAGGAGCCCCGCCGCACCGGGATCTCCGAGCGGACCTCCACCGGCATGGGCCACCTGCCGGTCACGGGCCCCGGCGGCACGGCCGAGCGCCTGGCCGCGCTGCCCGCCGCGCGCCGCCTGTACACCCACCTGAACAACACCAATCCCCTCAACGACCCGGACGACGACGGGCACCGGCTGCTGGCCGCGTCCGGAATCGAGGTCGCCAGGGAGGGAGCGGTGATCGAACTGTGAGCACGGCACCACGCGCCGCAGGGATCAGGGCGTGCGGCGCCCGGCGCCGGTGAGGTAGGCCACGACCATCTCGCCGATCATCTCGCGGTGCCGGTCGCGGTGCTCGGGCGCGGCGAGGTCGCGCCCGAACAGGGCGCCGAAGGTGTGCTGGTTGGAGATCCGGAAGAAGCAGAACGCGCTGATCATCATGTGCACGTCCACGGCGTCGGCGCCGGGGACGAAGTCGCCGCGGGCCCGCCCCGCGTCCAGGATCTGCGAGATCAGCCCGGAGGCGGGGGCGCCCAGGTTCACCAGCACCTCCGACTTGCGCAGGTGCTCGGCGTGGTGGATGTTCTCGATGCTGACCAGCTTGATGAAGTCCTGGTGCGCGTCGTGGTGGTCGAAGGTCAGCTCGGCCAGGGTGCGGATCGCCTCGACCGGGGCCAGGTGCTGCACGTCGATGGCGGCCTCGGCGGTGCGCACCTCGGTGTAGGCCTTCTCCAGGACGGCGATGTAGAGCTTCTCCTTGTTGCCGAAGTAGTAGTAGATCATCCGCTTGGTGGTGCGCATGAGCGCGGCCATCTCGTCCACCCTGGCCCCGGCGTACCCGTGCCGTGCGAACTCGCGCTGGGCGACCTCCAGGATCTCGGCGCGGGTGCGTTCGGCGTCGCGAAGACGTCCCCCTGACGCGGGGGTGGCGGACTGGGACGACATGGGACTCCACGGAACGGCGGCTGACGGGGCTTCATCCTAGGCGGGGCCGGGAGGCGGCGTGCTGCGCGGCCAGCCGGACGGGGGCGTTGACGGCCCCGTAGCCCCGGTAGCCGCCGAGACGCTGGACGACCTCCAGGAAGACCCGGCCCGTGGTGAGGGTGTAGAAGTGCAGGAACTCGCCGTGGGCGTCGCGGTCGTACAGCAGGCCGAGCTCGCGCAGCAGCCGGTGCCGTTCGGCGCCCAGGTCGTGGCGGGCCTCCAGATCGTCGTGGTAGTTGGCGGGGATGGGCAGCACGGCGGTCCCGGCGGCGCGCAGCCGGCGCGCGGTCGCCGCGATGTCGCGGCTGGCCAGCGCGACGTGCTGCCAGGCCACGCCGGGCCCGCCGTGGGACGCGCCGTAAGGGACGCCGTCGTGCGCACCGACGTAGGCGACGTTGAGGGCGAACCGGACGCGGCCGTCGGCGGTGGAGGCCGCGCGGCTGCGCATCAGCCCGTACGGGTCGGGCAGTTCCAGGCTCTCGTGCGGCCGCAGGCCCAGGACGGCGCGGTAGAACAGCGACGCCTCGTCGAAGTGGTGCCAGGGCTGGGTGAGCGCCACGTGGTCGATGTGGGTGATCTCGCCGTCCGGCGGCTCCCGCCGGTCCCGGCCGAAGTCGTCGGTCCAGCTGGGGTGGTCGGGCCGGGCGGTGCGGCAGAAGAACAGCTCGGTGCCGTCCGGTGCCGCGACGGCGTCCAGCGGGGCGTCCCGGGGGGCGCGCGAGCGGGGGAGCACGGGCGACAGCAGCGCCTCGGCGCGCTTGACGGACGCGCCGGGGTCGGGCGACTCCAGGCCGATGGCGCCCAGCGCGGGGCCGTCCTCGCTCTCCGCGCTGCCGGAGTTGAGGAGGATGCGGGCCTCGCCCTGCTCCCACAGCTCGACCGGCTTGCCCGAGTGGACGCCGGTGCGGACGAAGCCCAGCGCGTCCAGCAGGTCGCCCAGCGGGCGGGGCTCGGGCACCGCCAGTTCCGCGAACGCGAATCCGGTCGGGACGGGGGCCGCCGGCGGCGGGGCGGGCAGGGACAGGGCGGGCGCGGGCAGGTTCAGGGCCCCTTGGGCGTCGAGGCGTTCGCCGACCTCCTCCTCCAGGAAGATGAGGGAGCGCATGGCGTCGCGCGCGGTGCGCATGGCGGCGGCCTGCCGGAAGATGTCGTTGAACACCTCCAGCGACAGCGGCCCGTCGTAGCCGGTGCGCAGGACGTGCGCGACCAGGCCCGCCACGTCGAGGTCGCCCTGGCCGGGGAAGCAGCGGTAGTGGCGGCTCCAGTAGAGGACGTCCATCGGCAGCCTGGGGGCGTCCGCCAGCTGCAGGAAGAAGATCTTCTCGGCCGGGATGGTCTCGATCGCGTACGGGTCGGTCTCGCGGGACAGGATGTGGAAGCTGTCGAGGCACACGCCCAGGCCGGGGTGGTCGGCCATCCGCACGATCCGCCAGGCGTGCGGGTAGTCGTCCACGTGGCGGCCCCAGGCCAGCGCCTCGTAGGCGATGGTGATGCCGTGCTCGGCGGCGCGCTCGGCCAGCAGCCGCAGCTGCTCGGCGGCGAGGGCGTCGTCGTCCACCGATTCGGGGGAGACGCTGGAGCAGACCAGCAGCCGCGTGGCGCCCAGGCGCTCCATCACCGCGAACTTGTGCTCCGCGCGGCGCAGGTTGCGGGCGAGCAGGGCGGGCGGGACGGCCTCGAAGTCGCGGAACGGCTGGTACAGGTCGATGCCGAGGCCCAGGTCGGCGGCCCGGGCGCGGACCTCCTCCGGGCCCATCGCGCCGGCGACCAGATCGTTCTCGAAGATCTCCACGCCGTCGAAGCCGGCGGCGCCGATCGCGGTCAGCTTGTCGGCCAGCGAGCCGCTGAGCGACACCGTGGCGATGGATCTGCGCATCTCCCCGCACGCCTCCATTAATGGACGAACTAGTACGTTACCGTATCGCGCCCAGGGGCTTGCCAGACGGCGTGCGGCTATAGGAACGTACTAGTTCGTCCATTAAGCTCGTGAGCCGGATCACACCCCCGGAACGCCGGAGAGTCGCATGAGCCAACACACCACCTCGCCCGGCCGCCCCGCGGAACCGGCGGCCGTCCGGGACCTGCCCGAGCCGATGCCGCTGCGCCGCATGGTCGGCCCGGGGATCGTCGCCGTCGGCATCGGCATGGCGGCGGGGGAGATCATCCTCTGGCCGTACCTCACCTCGATCGGCGGGCTCGGGCTGCTGTGGCTGGCCCTGGCCACGCTGGTCGTCCAGCTGGTCATCAACATGGAGATCGAGCGGTACACGCTGGCCACCGGCCAGACCGTGGTCGCCGGCTTCTCCCGGTGGTGGAAGGGCTGGGGCGTCCTGATCTGCCTGGCGGGCGCCTTCCAGTACGTCTGGCCGGGCTGGGCCACCAGCGGCTCGACGGTGTTCACCTACCTGGCCGGCGGCGGCGACCCGGTCTGGATCACCGTCGGGGTGCTGGTCGCCATCGGCGCCCTGCTCACCCTCTCCAAGGTGATCTACCGGACGGTGGAGCGGGTCGAGGCCGTCAAGGTGGCGCTGACCCTGTTCTTCCTCGCCGTCGCGGCGGTGTTCGTGATCTCCCTGTCCACCTGGGGCGAGGGCGCGGAGAAGACGGTGACCGGCTTCGGGCGGATCCCCGACGGCATCACCTTCACCATGATCCTCAGCGCGCTCGGCGCGGCCGGCGCGGGCGGCGTGCACAACCTGGTCCTCAGCAACTGGATCCGCGACAAGCGGTACGGCATGGGCGCGCACGTGCCGCGCCTGATCTCGCCGATCACCGGCCGGGAGGAGGCCGCGGGCGGCGACCGCTTCACCTTCCCCGAGACCGCGGAGAACCTGGCCCGCTGGCGGGTCTGGTGGAAGCGCGCGAACGTCGAGCACTTCGTCACCTTCTTCCTGGTCTGCCTGGTCACCATCAGCGTGATGAGCCTGCTGGCGTACGAGACGCTGTTCGGCCGCGGCGACCTGGAGTCCGGCCCGTCGTTCCTGCGCGTCCAGGGCGAGGTCATGGCCGCCGAGGTCGGGGAATGGCTCAAGCCGCTGTTCTTCGCGATCGCCGCGGTCTCGCTCTGGGCGGCGGCGATGGGGCTGCTGGACGTCATCGGCCGCGTGGCCTCGGACTTCCTGCGCCGCAACTACCTCGCCGGCTCGGCCCGCTGGACCGAGTCGCGCCTCTACCTCGCCGTGGTGTGGGCCGAGATCGTCCTGGGCTCGGCCATCCTGCTGGCGGGCTTCGACCAGCCGATCGCGCTGCTGCTGGTGTCCACCTGCGCCGCGTCGGTCGTCACCCTGCTCTACTCGATCCTGCTGGTCCGGCTGAACACCCGCGACCTGCCCGGAGCCGTGCGGATCCGCGGCGTCCGGCTCGCCGGGATGGTCATCGCCATCGCCTTCTACGGCTTCTTCGCCCTGGCGATGGTCATCACCCAGATCCAGGACCTCTAGTCCGCGCGACCGCATAGGCGCCTTTAATTGGACTACTCGTCCATCGACTCCGGCTGTTGAAATCGGGTCCGTCTACTGGAAGGATTTGGCCCTCAAGAACCCGGGGGCAGGACTTTGCGGTGCGTGCGCGCTGGAGGGAATGGCTCTTTGTGAACCTGACGCTGCTCGCGCATATCGTCCCGCTGGCGCTGGTCCTGCTTCCCGGGGTGCATTACGACCGGCTGCGCCGCCGCGAGCCCGGGCGGGCGCGGCGCCACCCCGAGCCCTCGCAGTACGGGCGCGTGGTCCTCGCCGGGGCGCTCGTCACCGCGGCCACCCTCCTGGCGCTGGAACTGCTCCGCCTGGTGGGCCCGCGGACCCTGATCAGCCTGGGCGAGGCGCGCGAGAACGGCGCCCTGCGGGTGCCCTCGTTCGGCGTCATGACGTGGTCCTTGGTGTGCTTCCTCATGATCTCGCTCACCCTGGCGTCGCTGGCCGCCGCCGTCCTGGCCAGGCTGGAGGACGGCTCCGCCGCCTGGCAGCGCGCCGTGCGCGCGGCGGGCGTGACCGGCACGGCGGCGACCCGGCGGTGGCTGGAGTTCGCCGGCCGCGACGTGGAGGTCGAGGTCAAGCTGACCTGCGGCGACACCTACCGGGGCGTGTACGGGGACCGGTCGGTCGACCGCGCCCGCGGCGTCCAGTACATCACCCTGAACGGGCCCATCTTCGAGGTCGACGGGCACGGGCGGCCGCTGCCGCTGGACGCCCTGCACTGGGACCACATGCTGGTGCCCACGCGCGCGATCACCAGCCTGCTGGTCCGGCCCGTCGACCGGCGGGAGGACCCCGTACCGGCGGCCGTTCCGGGCGCCGTTCCCACCGGCACCGTTCCGGGGGGAATGCGTTCCCGCCACTCGATCCCCCGGGAGACCCTCTCCTGCCGCGCCAAGGCGGCGGCGCGGCACATTTACGATGAACGTTCCGATCCCCGCCTCCTGACGAAGCTGCTGGCGACGCAAGTGATTTCCATCGGCTTCGTGGGATTGCTCTCGGGAATTGTCGCCTAGCCGCCGCATATGAGTGGTCCAGGCGCGGGGCCGGTTCACGCGCGCCGTTCACGCGATGTTCACGGGCGGCGGTTCAGATCCGGCCGGCCAGGTGGTCGCGGACCCGGTCGACCAGCCCGCCGCCCGGGGCGAGCAGCCGGCTGAGCGGCGGTCCGCCCGCCGGACGCGCCCGGGACGGCGCCGCGGCGCGCGCCGCCCGCACCCGCCTGCCCAGCTCGGCCAGTTCCGCGGCGTCGGCGTGCCGGGCCAGCCGGGGGAACAGGGTGGCCTCCTCGTCCTGCACGTGCGCCATCACGTCGCTGACCAGGCTGGTGACCATGCGGTCGAAGGCGGGGTCGCCGACATCGGTCTCCGCCAGCCGCCGGAGCAGCTTCTCGACCTCGGCGTGGTCTTCGATCTCGCGGTCGGCCACGGCGTCCCCGTCCGGCACGATCCTGCGCGCGGCCGGGTACAGGTACCGCTCCTCGGCGACCGCGTGGCGGACCAGCTCGACCGTCACCTCCCCGGCCATCCGGCGCTTCTCCTCGGCGCCGAGCGCCAGCTGGAGGTCGTCGAACATGGTCTGGATCTCGCGGTGCTCGTGGGTGAGGACTCCGATGATGTCGTCTTCCCCGTGCGGGCGCATGTGGCGTTCCCCCCCTCGCCGTGTTCTGGCTGATGGGGCATCTACCCGGCTACCTGCAACGAAACGGACACGCCCGGGATCGCGCGGTCGCTCCGGGTCGATCGTTAAACGCGCCAAATGTCGGGCATACGGTCCATTCCGGACTCGCCACGCGAAGGGGGAACGACATGAACGCGGTGGCCCAGGGGTCCTGGCCCGGCGGCGGAACGCGTGAACGGAGCCCCGCATGCCCATGACCGAGCCGGGCGCGGACCGGGACCGCCGGCGCTTCGAACGGGACGCGGTGCCCTACCTCGACCAGCTGTACGCCGCCGCGCTCCGGATGACCCGCAACCCCGCGGACGCCGAGGACCTCGTCCAGGACGCCTTCGCCAAGGCCTACGCCTCGTTCCACCGGTTCGAGGAGGGCACCAACCTGCGGGCCTGGCTCTACCGCATCCTGACCAACACCTTCATCAACGAGTACCGGAAGAAGCAGCGGCGGCCCGTCCAGTCGACCGCCGAGTCGATCGAGGACTGGCAGCTGGCCGAGGCGGCCTCGCACACCCCCGGCGGGCTGAAGTCGGCCGAGACCGCCGCGCTGGAGCGGCTGCCCGACTCGGAGGTGAAACGGGCCCTGGGCGACCTGCCGGAGGAGTTCCGGCTGCCGATCTACCTCGCCGACGTGGAGGGGTTCGCCTACAAGGAGATCGCGAACATCCTCGGGGTCCCGATCGGGACGGTGATGTCCCGCCTGCACCGCGGCCGCCGCCGGCTGCGCACGCGGCTGGAGGGCTACGCCCGGGACCGCGGCTTCGCCACGTCCTCCTCGTGACCATGAGGACGAGGCCAGGGTGAGGTGACCGCCGGAGACGGATAGGGGGGCGGGCGGATGCGACGTCCGAAGATCGTGATCGTCGGTGCCGGGTTCGCCGGCTTCCACGCCGCGCGCAGGCTGGCGCGGCTCGCCCGGGGGCGGGCGGACATCGTGGTGATCAACCCGACCGACTACTTCCTGTACGTGCCGCTGCTGCCCGAGGTGGCCGGCGGCCTGCTGGACCCGCGCCGGGTCGCGGTGTCGCTGCCCGCCGCGCTGCCGGGCGCGCGGCTGGTGCTCGGCGAGGTCGAGCACGTGGACGTGGCGGCGCGCCGCGTCCGCTACTGCGACCCGGAGGGCGTGCGCGGCGAGACCGGCTACGACCGGCTGGTGCTGTCGGTGGGCAGCGTCAACAAGCTGCTGCCGATCCCGGGCGTGGCCGAGCACGCGCACGGCTTCCGCGGCATCCCCGAGGCGCTGTACCTGCGCGACCACGTGATCCGCCAGATCGAGCTGGCCGACACCGCCGAGGACCCCCGCGAACGCGCCGCGCGCCGCACGTTCGTGGTGGTCGGCGCCGGTTACACCGGCACGGAGGTGGCCGCGCACGGCGTGCTGCTCACCCGCACGCTGGCCCGCCGCCATCCACACTTGGGCGACCCGCCGCGCTGGCTGCTGCTGGACGTGGCCCCCCGCGTGCTGCCGGAGCTGCACGAGCGGATGTCGCGCACCGCGGAGCGCGTGCTGCGCGGGCGCGGCGTCGACGTCCGGACCGGCACCTCGATCCGGGAGGCGACCCACGAGGGCGTCCTGCTCAGCGACGGCGCGTTCGTGCCGACGCGCTCGATCGTGTGGTGCGTCGGCGTCCGCCCCGACCCGCTGGTGAAGGCCCTGGGCCTGGACACCGTCAGGGGCAGGCTCGTCGTCGACGAGTACCTCACCGTGCCGGGCCACCCGGAGCTCTACGCCTGCGGCGACGCGGCCGCCGTGCCCGATCTGACCAGGCCCGGCGCGGTGACGCCGATGACCGCGCAGCACGCCGTGCGGCAGGGCGACCGCGTCGCGCGCAACATCGCCGCCTCGTACGGGGAGGGCGTCCGCCGCCCCTACCGGCACCGCGACCTCGGCTTCGTCGTCGATCTGGGCGGGACGCAGGCCGCCGCCGACCCGCTGGGCGTCCCGCTGTCGGGCCTGGCCGCCAAGACGGTGACCCGCGGCTACCACCTGCTGTCGCTGCCGGGGAACCGCACCCGCACCGCTGCCGACTGGCTGCTGAACGCCGCGCTGGGCCGGCAGACCGTCCAGCTCGGCCTGGTCCGGTCCCCGCTCGTTCCGCTGGACACCGACGCGCCCGAGCTCCCGCTCATCCACCACTGACCCCGCGCCCCACGGGCCGGGCGCCCGCTAGATCGGAACTAGCGGGCGTCCGGCCCGATCTCGCGCCTGGCGGGTGAGGGCCGTGACCGCACGGGCGGCCCGGCGGCGATCGGGAGGTGCGCGATGGGGTGTGCGGGCGGCACGGACGCCGCGGAGCCGGACCGGACCGGACCGGTGCGCCTCGCGGTCATCATCGGCAGCACCCGGGCGGGCCGGTCCGGCGAGGGCGTCGCCCGCTGGTTCGCCGACCGCGCCCGCGCCCGCGCGGACCTTGAGGTCGACGTCGTCGACCTCGCCGACTTCGACCTCCCGGCCCGCTACCTGTGCGCGGTCACGCCCGGCGTGGCCGCGTTCATCGGACGGGTCGAGCGGGCCGACGCCTTCGCCGTCGTCACCCCCGAGTACAACCACAGCTTCCCGGCCTCCCTCAAACAGGCCATCGACTACGCCTACGACGAGTGGCGGGCCAAGCCCGTCGGGTTCGTGGCCTACGGGCACGGCTCCGAGGGCCTGTACGCGATCGAGCATCTGAGGACGGTCTTCACCGAGCTGCACATGGCGACGGTGCGCGGGCGCGTGACGTTCGACCTGCTCGCCTCGGACGGCGGACCGCCCGTCCAGGACGGCGCCCTGGAACGGGACGCCGAGGCCATGCTCGACCAGCTCGCCTGGTGGGGCCTGGCCCTGCGCGAGGCCCGCGCGGCACGGCCGTACGTCTCCTGAACGAACGAAACCGAAAGGGCGGACATGACATGAGCACACCTGATACAGAACTGGCGATCGAGACCTCGGGACTGGTCAAGACGTTCGGGAAGACCAGGGCGCTGGACGGCGTCGACCTGGCCGTCCCGCGCGGCATCGTGTACGGGGTCCTCGGGCCCAACGGCGCGGGCAAGACCACCGCGGTGCGGGTGCTGTCCACGCTGCTGCGCGCCGACGGCGGCCAGGCCCGGGTCTTCGGCCACGACGTGCGCCGCGACCCCGACGCGGTGCGCTCCCGGGTCAGCCTGACCGGGCAGTACGCCTCGGTGGACGAGGACCTCACCGGCACCGAGAACCTGGTCCTGCTGGGCCGGCTGATCGGCTACGGCAAGCCCGCGGCGCGGGAGCGCTCGGCCCGGCTGCTGGAGGCGTTCGGGCTGACCGAGGCCGCCGACCGGCAGGTCAAGAACTACTCGGGCGGGATGCGGCGGCGCATCGACATCGCCGCCAGCATCCTGAACACCCCCGACCTGCTGTTCCTGGACGAGCCCACCACCGGCCTGGACCCGCGCAGCCGCAACCAGGTCTGGGAGATCGTCCGGGTCGTGGTGGCGCAGGGCACCACGGTGCTGCTGACCACCCAGTACCTGGAGGAGGCCGACCGGCTGGCCGGCCGGATCGCGGTCATCGACCACGGCAGGGTGATCGCGGAGGGCACCCCGGGCGAGCTCAAGTCCTCGGTGGGCGCGGGCTCGGTGCACGTGCGGCTGCGCGATGCCGCGCAGCGTCCCGAGGCGCAGCGGCTGCTGGCCCGCGTCCTGGACGCCCCGGTGGAGCCCGAGCCCGAGCCGGTCGCGCTGACCGCCCGGCTGACCGGCGGCGGCACCGGCGCCGGCGGCCAGGGCGGCGCCGAGCAGGCCTCCCGCGCGCTGGCCGAGCTGGCGGCGGCCGGGATCACCGTGGACGACTTCTCCCTCGGCCAGCCCAGCCTGGACGAGGTGTTCCTCACCCTGACCGGCCGCCCGGCCGAGCAGGCCGCCGGCGACGGCGACGACGGCAAGGAGATGGCGGCATGACGACGGCGACCACGACCACGACCACCGACGAGGCGCCCGGCGCCTACGTCCCCTCCCCGGAGATCATCGGCGCGGTGCTGGCGCCCTCCGAACGGCCCCGCCGGCCGAGCGCGCTGTCGGCGTCGATGACCTTCGGCTGGCGGGCCATGCTGAAGATCAAGCACGTGCCCGAGCAGCTGTTCGACGTCACCGTCTTCCCGGTGATCATGACGCTGATGTTCACCTACCTGTTCGGCGGGGCGCTGGCCGGCTCGGTCACCGACTACCTGCAGTTCCTGCTGCCGGGCATCATGGTGATGAGCGTGATCATGACGACCATGTACACCGGCGTGTCGGTCAACACCGACATCGAGAAGGGCGTCTTCGACCGGTTCCGCACCCTGCCGATGTGGCGGCCCGCGCCGATGGTCGGCTACCTGCTCGGCGACATGTTCCGCTACACGGCGGCGTCGCTGGTGATCCTGGTGCTCGGCCTGGTGCTGGGCTTCCGCCCGGACGGCGGCCCGGCGGGGGTGCTGGCGGGCATCGCGGTGCTGGTGCTGTTCTCGTTCGCCTTCTCGTGGGTCTGGACGATGTTCGGCCTGCTGATGCGCTCGGAGAAGTCGGTCATGGGCGTCAGCATGATGGTGCTGTTCCCGCTCACCTTCCTCAGCAACATCCTGGTGCGGCCGGAGACGATGCCGGGCTGGCTCCAGGCGTTCGTGGACGTCAACCCGATCACCCACCTGGTCGCGGTGGTCCGCGGCTTCATGGAGGGGGACGTGGGCGGCGAGCTGTTCTGGGTGGTCGGCTGGGGCGCCGCCTTCATCCTGGTGTTCGGCTCCCTCACGATGTGGCTCTACAACCGCAAGTGACCGGTGCCGCCGCGGGCCCGGCCGGGACGATCCCGGCCGGGCCCGGCGCGTTCGCCGTCACAGCCGCCAGCGGGCGGCGGGATGGGGCTGGTAGAGGCAGGTGGCGCCGGTGGAGACGGAGGCCCGCAGATGGCCGGCCAGCTCCGGATGGTGGTGGTCGAGCTTGCGCAGGGTGTCGCGGATCCGCGCGGTGACGGCCTTGCGGGCCCGCTCGGCCTCGTCGCCCAGGCGGCGGGTGCGCCCGGCCAGCCCGGCGGCGGCGCGCAGCTCCTCCAGCAGGGCGGCCCGCTCCCGGTCGTGCTCGGCGGCCCGGCGGTCGTCGCCGAGCGCCGCCGCCCGGTCGATCTCCTCGTCCAGGACCTCCAGCCGCCGCCGGTAGCTCGCCTTGGCCCGCTCGTCGAGGACGTCGTCGCCGCCCATCCGGCGGGCCGCCGCCACGGCCTCGCCGCCCTCGGGGGCCAGCAGCGTCACCGCCGGGATCGGCGTGCCGGGGCTGCCGAGGAGATGGTGCAGGTCGCGCAGGCCCTTGGCGTCGGGCAGGTGGACGGTGCGGCCCTCGTACGACAGTGTCCAGACCCGCCCGTCGAAGCGGAACACGGCACCGGAGGGCCCGGGCTCATGCTCGGCCGCCCCGGCGGCGTCACCGCTCAGGTCGGCGAGGGCCTCGGCGGCGCGGGCGGGCACGTGCAGCATCCCGAGGTCCTCGGCCTCGGCCACCGCCTCGGCCAGCAGCGCCCGCGCGGCGCCGCGGTCGCGGTCGCGGCCCCGCGCCGCCAGCACCAGCCCGAGCCGCACGCGCGCCTCGACCGACCACGGGCGTGCCCCCAGCCGGTCGGCCGAGCGGAAGGCCGCCGTCAGCCGCTCGACCGCGTCGTCCCAGCGCCCCTGGGCGGCGTCGACCAGGCCCAGCCAGAGGTCCGTCGGGCCGCTCACGTCGCAGCCGTACAGCGCCACCGCCCACAGGCCGCGGTGCGGCAGCAGGGCCGACCGGGCCCGCTCCCACAGCCGGGGATCGCCCGACACGGCCGCGGCCTGCGCCAGGAAGCGCAGCCACAGCGGCTCGATGACGCGCGGGTACGGGAGCGCCCCGTCCTCGATCGCCTCCAGCAGCCGCAGCGCGGTGGCGGCGTCGCCGCGTTCCACGGCGGTGATGCCCTCCAGCAGCACGGCGTAGGGGTGCCCGTGCTCCCGGATCGCCGCGTGCAGCGCGGTGGCCTCGTCGAACGCGCCCCGCAGCGCGGCGAGCGCCCAGCGCAGGTGGACGCCCATGAACCCGAACTCCTGGTGGGCCTCGTCCTCGCCGATCTCGTCGATGGCGGTGATGAGGGCCGCGGCCTCCTCGAAACGCCCCTGCAGCGTGTTGACGATGCCCTTGTCGATCAGGGAGGCCGCGCCCCACAGGGTGGAGTCGTCGTCCTGCGTGAGGGCGACGAAGTCGCGGTAGTGGTCGAGGTAGCGCGGGTCGCCCTGCTCCAGCAGCGCCACCCAGCGGAACGAGGTGGCGAACGCGACCGCGGCCCGGTCGCCGGAGCGCCGCGCGATGTCGGCCAGCTCCACGGTGAGCGCCTCGCGCTCGGCCGCGGTGCCCAGGCCGAGGATGGCGTCGTGCCGCGCCCACAGCCCGAACGCCAGCCCCTCCTCGTCGCCGCCCTCGCGGGCCATTCCGGTGACCTTCTCCGCCACCTCCTGCGCCAGCTGGTAGGGCGGCACCGTGGCCGCCGGCTCCGCGCCGCCGACCAGCCGGCGGTGCGCCTCGCGCAGCAGCTCGACGCGGCGGGTGCCGCCGATCTCGGCCTGGTGCCGGTAGGCGGCCAGCGCCACCCGGGCGAGCAGCTCGGGGTCGTCGGCCTTCCGGGCCAGCCCGATCGCCTCCTCGAACGCCCGCCAGGAGGCGTCGGCCCCGCCGTCGCGGTGGAGCGTCCCGCCGAGCTCGAGGGTGATCAGCGTGCGGTCGCGGAGGCGGTCGGGCGGGACCCGCTCCAGCGCGCGCCGCAGGTGCAGCGCGGCCTCCTCCACCGACAGCCGGGCCGAGGCGTGGTCGGCGGCCGCCTTCAGCAGCCGCACCGCCCGCATCGGGTCGACGAGGTCGCCGGCGAGATGGGCGTGCCGGGCCGACTCGGTCGGCAGCATCCCCTCGGCGAGCGCGGGGGAGCGGTCGAGGGCCCGCACCACCGCCGCGTGCGCCTCCCGGGCGGCGTCCTCGTCGAGCGCGTCGTACAGGGTCTCCCTGACCAGGTCGTGGGCGAAGGCGTACCGGCCCTCGCCGAGGGCGGTCACCAGCCGGGCGGCCAGCGCCTGGTCGAGCAACCGGTCCACGTGCGGCACGGGGGTCTCCGCGGTCGCCGCGAGCACCCGGCGGTGGAACTCGCGGCCCAGGACGGCCGCCGCGGTCAGCATCCGCCCGACCGGCGGGGCCAGCAGCGACAGCCGCCGCTGCACGGCGGCGCGCACGCCCGGCGCGATCGCGGTGACGGTGCCGCCGCCGTGCCAGAGCCGCGCGGTCTGCTCCACGAAGAACGGGTTGCCGCCGGTCCGCCGGTGCACCTCGGCGACCAGGGCGGCCTCGGGCTCCAGGCCGACCGTGCGGGACATCAGCGCGCCGACCTCGGCGCGGCCCAGCCCGGTCAGCGTCACCATCGTGGCCTGGGCGGCCAGCGCGGCCAGCTGCCCGCGCAGCGGGTGCTCGCCGCCCTCCACCTCGACGTCGCGGTAGGCGCCGACCAGCAGCAGCCGCTCGAACCAGGTGTGCCGCGCCGCGAACTCCAGCAGGCGGACCGAGGCGGCGTCGGCCCAGTGCAGATCGTCCAGCACCACCACGACCGGGCGCCGCTGCGACGCGGCCACCAGCGCGGTCGTGACCGCGTCGTAGAGCCGGAACCCGTCGGCGCCCGCGCCGCCGGGCGGCGGGGACTCGCCCAGCAGCGCGCCCAGCTCGGCGCCCGCCAGCTCCTGGAGCCGGGCCCATTCCGCCTCGCCGGCGGCCCGCCCCAGCGCCCGGACGACCTGCGTCCACGGCCAGTAGCCGGGGGCGGCGGCCGAGTCCCAGCAGGAGCCGCCGAGGACCAGGACGCCCTCGCCGCGGGCGCGCTGCACCGCGCTGGTGACCAGGGACGTCTTGCCGATCCCGGCCTCGCCGGTGACCAGCACCAGCCCGCCGTGGCTGGTGGTGGCCCGCTCGATCTCGGCGTCCAGCACCGACGCGGGATGCTCCCGTCCGATCAGCGCGGATGTCATGGTGGGCCGCCGTCTCCTCGTGGTGCGTCGGGGTCGTGGAGGTGCGGATCGACGGTATCGACCGGCACCGACAAAACGGCGGGCGTCTCCGCCTCCCCCGGTTTCCGCAGCCTACGCTGACCTACACCGACGCCCCGCCGACGACAAGGAGCACCCCCCGTGACCCGTGGCCCCGACGGACTCGCGTTCCAGGTCCAGCCCCTGGAGGTCGATGCGGCATGAGGATCTGCGTCTACGGGCTGGGGGCGATCGGCGGCCTGGTCGCGGCGCGGCTGGCCCGGTCGGGGGTGCCGGTGTCGGCGGTCGCGCGCGGCGCGACGCTGGAGGCCGTCCGCGCGCGGGGCGGGCTCGTCCTGGCCGAGGGGCCGGACGGGGAGCGCTCCGCGCCGATCCCGGTCACCGTCGCCGCGGACCCGGCCCGGCTCGGCGTCCAGGGCGTGGTCGTGATCGCGCTGAAGGCGACCGCGCTGCCGGCCGCCGCGCCGTCCATCGCCCGCCTGGCCGGCCCGGACACCGTGCTGCTGCCCGCCATGAACGGGATCCCCTGGTGGTTCTTCCACGGCCTCGGCCACGACGTCCGCCTGGAGTCCACCGACCCCGGCGGCGCGGTGTCGGCGGCGCTGCCCGCCGGGCGGGTCGTCGGCGGCGTCGTGCACCTGAGCGCGTCCTGCCCCGAGCCCGGCGTGGTACGGCACCCGGCGGGGGAGGGGATCATCCTCGGCGAGCCGCGCGGCGGCGGCTCGGACCGGGTGGAGGCCGTCGCCGGGCCGCTGCGCGGCGCCGGCTTCGAGGTGCGGATCAGCGACCGGATCCAGCGGGACGTCTGGTACAAGCTGTGGGGCAACATGACCATGAACCCGCTGTCGGCCCTCACCGGCGCCACCCTGGACCGGATCCTGGACGACCCGCTGGTGCGGGGCGTCGCCAGCGCGTGCATGCGGGAGGCGGCCGAGGTCGGCGCCCGGATCGGGCTGCCCGTCGACGCCGACCCCGAGGAGCGGCACGCCGTCACCCGCGGGCTGGGCGCGGTGCGGACCTCGATGCTCCAGGACGTGGACGCCGGCCGCCCGACCGAACTGGACGCGCTGGTGACCGCGGTGGCCGAACTGGCGCGCCGCGTCGGCGTCCCCACGCCGCACATCGACGGGCTGCTCGGGCTGGCCCGCCTCAGCGCCCAGGTCCGCGGCCTCTACCCGGAGACCGGCTTCCCCGCCCTGGAGCCCCGCTGACCGGCGCGGGTCAGCGGGAGTGGCCGTCGTGCGGCGCCTCGATCAGCGGGGTGTCGACCAGGTGCTCGATCAGGAACCAGGTCTGCAGCTCGCCGGTGCGGACGACGTCCGACACCAGCAGGTCGTTGGTGCCGTCGTCGCCCATCTCCTGGGCGCGGGCGGCCGCGTCGTGGGCGGCGACCAGGATCGTCTCGTGCGCCTGGATCAGCCGCGACAGCATCGCGGGGACCTCCTCGGCGCCGTCCGGCGGGCGCGGGATGACGGTGATCTCCGCGACGTGGCGGGGGTCGCCGACCGCGACGCCGCCGAGGGTCTGCACCCGCTCGGCGATCAGGTCCACCAGCTTGAGCTGCTCCTCGGCGTGCTTGTCGAGCAGCAGGTGGAGCTGGTAGAACGTCGGGCCGCGCATCAGCCAGTGGTGCTTCTTGTAGAGGCCGTAGAGGATCTGGGTGTCGGCCAGGACCTGGTTGAGCCGCTGGCAGGAGTACATCCGCGCGTCGAACGACAGCCCGAGCGGGAACATCCGGACCGTGCCGAACTCCTGGATCTCTCTTCCGTCGGTGTGCACCCACGGCTGGCTGCTCGTCTTCCCGGACTGCTTGCTGGTGCGCTGGGCGGCCACGGACGACTCCCCTCCCGATCACGGTACGAACAGGCGTAACCGTTCCCGGGAACGGGCCGGACCAGCTCTCGGAGCGACCATCGCGACGCCAAGAATGGGCAAGGATCACCGATCGACGGGCGGGAGCGCGGCGCGGCGCCGCGCAGCGCCGCGGCCCCCGCGGGCCGGGAACGGGCGGCGCTACGGCAGCGGGCGCCGGTAGAACAGCGCGGCGCCCAGCAGGTAGGCCGCGGCGCGGTCGGCGGTGTCGCAGAGCATCTGCTTGCGGCGCCGGCCGTTCTGCACGAGGAACACCGACCAGCGGCCGGCTTCCGGCACCAGGCACCAGGCGCCCTCCGCGACCTGGTTGATCCGGTACGCGGCCGGGTCGACGCCCAGGTCCTTGAGGCGCCGTTCGAGGTCGGCCAGCGGGTCGTCGGCCATCGGCGCCTGCTGCCCCGGCCCGGGGTACGGCGCGTAGCCGGGGCCCGGGAAGGGACCGCCGGGGAAGGCGTTCGGCAGCGGCGGCGGCCCGCCCGCCCCGAACGGGACGGGAGGCGCGGGCGGCCCGGGATACGCCCCGGGCGGACCCGGCGGCATGGGAGGCGGCGGGTAGCCCCCGGGGGCGGGCATGGGCGCGCCGGGGAACGGCCCCGGGACGGGCGGCGGCCCGCCCGGCCCGGCCAGGCCGGGACCGTAACCGGGAGGAGGCGGGTACGGGGCGCCTCCCGGAGGCGGCGGGCCTCCCGGGAACGCTCCGGGCTGCCCGTACGGGGCGCCCTGCTGCTGCGGTGCGTGCGCCCCGGGCGGCGGCGCCGGGTCGGGCTCCCGCTGCCCGGTGGCGATCTGGATCGCGATCTCCAGGGTGGCGTCGTCCACCTCGGCGAGACGGTGGCCCTGCGCGCGGATGTGCGCGACGAGATCGGGTTCCGGGGCGATGCCGTGCTCGTCGAGGTAGTAGTAGACCGCCCCGGCCCAGACCCACGCGCCGTCGGTCTTGAAGACCAGCGGCACCCGGTCGCCGCGGGAGGGCTCCACGTCGTCGGGGGCGTACGAGCGGGCCGCGATCACCGTCTTGGCGTTCCGGAGGTACTCGACGACGCGGGGCACCTCGTCATCGGGGACCGGGGGACGGTTGACCGACGGCCGTTCTCCGTTCGCCGCCGGACGGTCGAACACACGGGCACTGCGCATGCTCCCCGAAGATACACACGGGCACCGGCCGTTCCCGAACGAACACGATCATCTCAGCCGAAGGTGGCGCCGCCGTTGACCGCGAGGGTCTGGCCGGTGATGAACGCCGCCCGCTCCGAGGCCAGGAACGCCACGGCCTCGCCCACGTCGTCCGGGACGCCCAGGTGCCCCAGCGGGAGCCGGTCCGCGTACTCCCTCCTGACCTCGGCGGGGACGCCGTCGTGCCGGTCGGTGGGGATCCAGCCGGGCGCGACGAAGTTGACGGTGATGCCGTGCGGGCCGAGCTCGCGGGCCCAGCCGCGGGTCAGCCCGAGCTGGGCGGACTTGGCCGCGACGTAGGCGCTGGAGGACGGCGGGCCCAGTTGGACCACGTCGGAGCCGATGTGGACGATGCGGCCGAACCGGCGCCGCTTCATCCCGGCGACCGCCAGCCGGGTGAGCAGCAGCGGGCCCTTGACGAAGAAGTCGAGCTGGTCGAGGACGTCCTGCCAGGTCACCTCCTCGACGGGCAGGTCGGGCTGGGGCCCGGTCGCGTTGAACACCAGGACGTCGAGCCGGCCGAAGGCGTCCAGCACGCGCTCGTGCAGGTCCTCGACCCCGGCCTCGTCGGTCACGTCGGCCCGGAACAGCTCGGCGCGGCCGCCGGCGGCGGCGATCCGCCCGCGCAGCGCCTCGGCGGCGTCCCGGTCGCGCAGGTAGTTGATGCCGACGGCGACGCCGTCGCGGGCCAGCGCGGCGGAGATCGCGGCGCCCAGCCCGCGGGACGCGCCCGTGACCAGGGCCGCCCGCCCGTCTCCGCCGGTCACCGGCGGCTCCCGTCGTCCTCCGGCGCCCGCGCGCCGCATCGCCGCATGACCCTTCACCACCCTGCCGTGCCGTTCCGCCGTGACCATCCCGGCGACTGCTAGATACCCGTCCGGGCCGCGGGAATCGCTTCACCGAAGCCTTTACTCATTGTCGTTACCCGGGTGCGCAACGTTGATGGGGTTGGCCGTTCCGGTGCACGTGTTCTTTGGAATGGCATCAATTTTCGATTGATCTCTATTTACGGATGGCCTCGCCGCGGGACGGGAATTCGCCGTTCTGTGGTTCCGGGACGGGTGGCGCGGGCTCGCTTTCCCGCGGCGGCCCGGAGGTGGTCGGATGCGGGCGATCGGGCGTTCGCCGGCTCGTCCTGGAGAAGGTTGCCGCTGGTCATCGATGATCCTCGCGGCGCTCAGCGAAGAATGCCCGAATATCCCGTGTCGTCCATAAAACGGGAAGTATGTCGTGATGTTGGGGAAGTGGTGGGAGTCCGACCGTGGACGTCTGGAACGGGGGATATGGTCGATCGGCAGTTATGGGGGCGGGCTGCGGGCGTTTTTGCCGTAAGTTGCCCTTTGGGGGTGCGGCTTGGGTGCGGGTTACTGTTTTCTTCCCCGCAGTCGATATCGCTCGGGATAATGGCTCCATTACCATCGACTTGACACGGTAGGCACGGGATGGTCACCACGGTGGTCGCACGCGAGAATCCGTCCGGCCGTGGCGTCACATTGAGATCTCCACTTCACGGGCCCCGGTGCCGGTCGACGTCCTGGCCGGCGCCGCGCCGTCGCAGGTTCGGACGGGTCGTCCTTGGAGCGGTCCACAACATCCCCAACGAAGCAACCACCTCCATCGGAGCAAGGGAGAGGAGTGCCGCCGTGAAGTACGTGGTGCCCTACAGCGGGATCTCCAACCGGCTGGGCGACGAAGAGATCAAGGCCGTGACGGACGCGCTGGGCCAGGACACGCTGGCGATGGGCCCGAGCGGCGCGGAGTTCGAGCGGCGCCTGGCGCAGCGGCTGGGCGCCCGGCACGCGCAGGCGACCAACTCCTGCACCACCGCCCTGTTCCTGGCCGCGCAGGTGCTGGGGCTGGAGGCCGGCGACGAGGTGATCACCACCCCGCAGACGTTCTGGGTCACCACCTGGCCGCTGCAGGCCCGCCGCTGCGTCGTCAGGTTCGCCGACATCGACCCCGGCAGCCTCAACATCGACCCCGCCACCATCGAGCCGCTCATCACCGAGCGGACCAGATCGATCTGGGTGGTCCACTACGGCGGCCAGGCCGTCGACATGGACCCGGTCATGGACATCGCCCGCCGGCACGGCCTCACCGTCGTGGAGGACTGCGCCCACGTCCCCGGCGGCACCTACAAGGGCCGCGCCCTGGGCACCATCGGCGACATCGGCTGCTTCAGCTTCCACTCGCTGAAGAACATGACGACCGCCGAGGGCGGCGCCTTCGTCACCGGCGACGACCGGTTCGCCGAGATGGCCCGCGCGCTGGGCACCATCCACACCTGGGGCGAGATGACCGAGCGCGACGACGCCGCCATCGGCCCGTACCGGCAGCCCGCCTACTACCGCGACGCGCACGTGCTCCGCTCCTACACCCACGACTTCGCCCACGGCCGCTACCTCGTCGGCAACAACTACCGGATGAGCGAGCTGAGCGCCGCGCTCGGGATCGTCCAGCTGGGCCGCCTGGACGCCCTCAACGAGCGGCGCCGCGACATCGCCGCCCGGCTGGACGAGGGGCTGCGCGACGTGCGCGGCATCGACGTCCAGATCGAGAAGCCGTTCGCCCGCCACGTCTACCACCTCTACACGCTCTTCTACCGGCCGGAGATCGTCGGCGCTCCCAAGGACGACTTCATCCGGCACCTCCAGGAGGAGGAGGGCATCGAGATCGTCATCCGCTACTTCCCGATCCACCTGCTGCCGGAGTTCCGCGCGCAGGGCCACGGGTACGGCGAGTGCCCGGTCGCCGAGCGCACCTACTTCGAGCACCAGATCCAGCTCCCCATCTACGACCACCTGACCGACGAGCAGGTGGAGCACATGATCGGCGCGGTGCGGCGCGGAGTCGCCAAGCTCGGCGGACGCGCCTGACCCGCCGCGGACGGGCGGCGCCCGGCCGGTCCAAGGCCCGGGCCCGCGCCCTCCACCCGGCGCGGGCCCGCTTCCCCACCGGCGCGCGGGCCGCCCCGTCCACCGCAACGCCGGGGCCCTGATCGATCCGGCGGGCCCCGGGGCGCCGCGGCACCGAGGCCGCGGCGGGACGGCACCGGAGGCGACCCCCGCCTCCCCGTCCACACCCCCTGCGTCCCCATGCCGGGACGCATGACATCTGGAGTCTCCCCATGGGCAGTACGCTGCTGCATTCCTCACCATCCGACGACGCCGACGTCGCCGTCACCGGAGGGTCGGGCTTCGTGGGCGGCCACCTGGTCGCCGCGCTGACCGACCTCGGGAAGCGGGTCGTCGTCGTGGACCTCGCCGACCCGTCCCCGGCCGTGGCCGGGCTGCCGGGCGTCACCCACCGCCGCACCGACCTTCGGGACTACGGGGAGACGCTCCTCGCGTTGCGCGACGTGCACACCGTCTACCACCTCGCGGGCAACGCCAGCGGGACCCGTTCGGTCGAGAACCCCAGGTTCGACTTCCAGATGAACGGGCTCGGCACGTGCAACGTGGGCAACGCGTGCGCCGAGCTCGGCGTGCGGCGGCTGGTCTTCATGTCCTCGGCCATCGTGTACGGCACGCCGCAGGCGTTCCCCATGACCGAGGAGCACCCGACCCGGCCGTTCCTGCCGTACGGCGCCTCCAAGTACTCCGGCGAGCTCACGCTGCGCGCCCTGTACGAGGCCCTCGACCTGCCCGTGATGATCGGGCGGTCGTTCGTCGTCTACGGGCCGGGCGAGGACCCGCGCACGGCCGGCGGCGAGGTGTCGCAGTTCCTGCGCTGGCAGCTCAACGAGCTGCCGATCCCGGTGGTCGGCGACATCGACCGCAAGACCCGCGACTTCGTCCACGTGCAGGACGTCTGCCAGGCGCTCATCACGCTCGCCGAGTCGGGCAAGCCGGGCGAGCACTACAACATCGGCAGCGGCGAGGAGGTGTCGATGCGCGCCCTGGCCGACGCGGTCGGCACCGCCACCGGGCGGCCCGCCCGCCTGGAGGCCGACGCCTCCATGCTGGAGGACAGCTTCCGGCTGGTGGCCGACATCTCCAAGCTCCGCGACATCGGCTACCGGCCCCGCGTCGCGCTCGACCAGGGGCTGAAGTCGCTCGCCGAGGAGCTCGGCCCCTTCCCCGAGCTGCCGTCGGTGACGGTCGCGTTCCGCCGCGAGGCCGCCGGGCGGGAATGAGGGAATGAGGCCGCGAGGACGGCCGGGGCGGTCGCGCCCACCGGTTTGGGAACGTTCCAGTCCGGTGCGCGCCCGGCACTGACCGGCACCGGCGGCCGCCCGCGGCCCACCACCGTACGCACGGCGGCATCACGCTCGTCCGGCGCCCCGACGGCCCGCCGGACGAGCCCGCCCCCACCCCGCCGCCGAAACGACCCGCACTCGAGACCCTCGCCCGCCCCGCGGGCCGGTCCTCGAGCGAGGAGATCATGCCCAGAGACAACAGGACCGATGGCAGTGCACACACCACGGAGGTGAACGCCAACGGCGCCGCCCGGGGGGCCGCCGCGCTCACAAGCCTGCCGCCCGCCCGCAGACGGGCGGCCCGGACGGCCATCGCCGCCGTGTTCTTCGTCAACGGCGCCGCGTTCGCCACCTGGGCCGCCCGGGTGCCCGCCGTACGCGACGCGCTGGAACTCTCCCCGGGCGCCCTGTCGGTGGCGCTGACCGGGCTGGCGGCCGGGGCGTTCGCCGGGCTCCCGCTGGCCGGCGGGATGGTGGCGCGGTGGGGGAGCCGGCGGGTGCTGGCCGGTGCCGCCCTCTACCTGGCCGCGCTCCCGCTCATCACGCTGGCGCCCGGGCTCGTCCAGCTGACCGCGGCGCTGGCGGCGTTCGCGATCGGCAACAGCATCCTCGATGTGTCCATGAACACCCAGGGCGCGCTCGCCGAGCGGGCCTATTCCCGTCCCATCATGGGGAGCCTGCACGCCATGTTCAGCCTCGGCGGCGTCCTCGGCGCGGCGGTCGGCGGGCTCGCGGCGAGCGCGGGCATCGGCGTCGAGGGGCACTTCCTGGTGACCGCGCTCGTCCTCGCCGCCGTCTGCGCCTGCGCGATCGGGTTCCTGCTACCGGACGCGCCGCGCGCCGGACCCTCCGCGCCGCTGCTGTCCCTCCCCGCCCGCGGGCTGTGGGCGCCCGGCCTCATCGCCTTCTGCGCCCTCATGGGGGAGGGGCTGATGAACGACTGGGGCGCCCTGTACCTGAACGACGTCGCCGGCACGTCGGCCTGGACCGCGGCGGCCGGCTTCGCGGTCTTCTCGGTCGGCATGGTGATCGGCCGGCTGGCCGCCGACCGGGTGCGCGTCCGCGTGCCGACCGAGAAGCTGCTGCGCGGCTGCGTCCTCCTCGCGGCGAGCGGTTCCGTCATCGCGATCGCGCTGCCGACGGCGTGGACGGGCCTGGCGGCGTACGCGCTGATCGGCCTGGGCCTGGCGGCCGTGGTCCCGGTGACCTTCAGCCACACCGCCCACTACAACCCGCGGCACCCCGGGGACTCGATCGCCGCCGTCTCCACGGTCGGCTACGTCGGCTTCCTGGTGGGGCCGCCGCTCATGGGCGCCATCGCGCACTCGGTCGGGCTGCACACGGCCATGCTGGTCTTCCCGCTCCTCATGTGCACGATGGTGCTCCTGGCCCCGCTGCTGCGCCCGGCGTCCCGCCGGCGGTCCGACCGCGGGGCCGGATCGTGAGCCGGCCGGACCGGCGCCGCCTCAGAAGAGGGTCGGCGGCTCGGCGGGCACCGGCTCGGGCAGCGGTTCGAGCTCGGGCACCAGCTCCCGCACCTCGTCGTGGAACCGGCGGGCGAGCATCAGCGCCTCGGCGTTGTCGGGCGTGTGGACGAACACCGTCGGCGAGCGCCCCTCGCGCAGCCACTCCGCGACGGTGCCGGTCCAGTGCCGCCAGCCCTCGACCGTGCGGGCGGTGTCGTCCCGGCCGAGGTAGCGGACGATCGGCCGGTCGGTCAGGGCCGCCGAGCGGCGCGGCACGCGCGGCTTCTTCGTCCACGCGTCGCGTTCGGCGTCGCTGGTCGGCGGGCTCCGGAAGAGGGTGGTGGTGTCGAACGGGATCCACTCGGCGCCGACGCCCGTGAGCACCTGCTCGAGGAACCGCCGAGAGCGCCCGTCCTCGAAGAAGTCGCGGTGCCGCACCTCCACGCCGTACCGGTGCGAGCGGGGGAGCCTGCGCAGGAAGGCGGCCAGTGTGCCGAGGTCGTTCGGCGTGAACGACCCCGGCAGCTGCACCCAGAGGGCGTGGGCGCGCGGGCCGAGCGGCTCGATCGCCGTCAGGAACGCCCGCAGCTCCTCCTCCGCGCCGGACAGGCGCCGTTCGTGGGTGATCGACTTGGGCAGCTTGACCACGAAGCGGAACTCGGGCGCGGTCTGATCCGCCCACGACCTGACCGAGCTCCGCGACGGCGTGGCGTAGAACGTCGTGTTGCCCTCCACGGCGTTGCACCAGCTCGCATAGGACATCAGACGTTCCCGGGGCGGGAGCGGATGGGGCAGGTAGCGCCCCTGCCACGGCGCGTGCGTCCACATCGCGCATCCCACATGAAGCCGCATGAAGCAGACGCTATCGGAGCGGGCGCCGCGCCGCGTCGGCCGCCAGCCGGCCCAGGGCCTCCGCCAGCCGGGTGAGGCCGGGCTCCTCGACCGGCAGGTGCCCGCAGCCCTCCAGCATCACCAGCCGCTTCTCGGACGCCAGCCGCTCGAAGAAGGGCAGGCTCAGCGCGGCGGGCGTCCACCGGTCGTCGGCCGGATGCGCCAGCACCACCGGGCAGGCGGTGAACTCCTCGGGCTCCACCTCCGGGGCCGAGGCCAGGTACGTGCGCAGGAAGCGCAGCGAGACGCGGCCGCCGCCGCCCAGCCGGTCCCGGGCCACCGCCGCGTTCAGGTCGGGCCGGTTGGCCATCGCCGACATCCGGGCGATCCAGCGGATCGGGACGCGCACGCCCTCGAAGGGGCGCAGCGCGTTCATGACCGGTCCCGCGTAGGTGCCGAACGGGCCGAACCGGGCGGCGGCGGCGCGCGCGGGCGCGTGCCGGACGTCCAGCAGGCAGGTGACGGCGAGCCCGTCCGCGCCGGCCCGCGCGACCGCGCTGTAGGCGAGCATCCCGCCGACGCTGCCGCCCACCACCAGCACGGGCCGCCCGTCGCGCTCCCGCTCCTCCCGGATCAGCTCCTCGGCGAGGTCGACCCAGGCCCCGTAGGTCACCGGCCGCCCGTTGCACCGGGTGCGCCACCTCCGCCCGCTCGACCAGGCGCGCGTACGGCAGCATCATGCGCCCGTGCCCGCCCGCCCCGTGCAGCACCACCACCTTCACCGCCGCGCCGGGGTCCCGCACCCGCTCCATGTGCACGTCCATGCCGCGCCAGCGCCGCCACTCCGATTCGGAGGCCGGGCCCTCGATCTCGCGCGCCCATCGGGGGAAGAACCCCAGGTAGTCGACCGTCATCACCGCTCCTTGCGCCGTTCCGCCGGATGCCGTGACAATAGTGAGCAATTGCTCGCGTTTCTACTCGCGTTAGGCCCCCCGATGCCCGGCACGCCCAAGCGGCTCCGTCCGCGTAAAAGCCCACGTCAGAAGCGTTCGGCCCAGACCCGGGAGCAGATCCTCGAAGCGGCTGCTCGCGTTTTCGTCGAGCACGGCCACGCGGCGGGCACCACCAACCGCATCGCCGAGGCCGCGGGACTGTCGATCGGCTCGCTCTACCAGTACTTCCCGAACAAGGACGCCATCCTGCTGGAGCTCGCGCGGCGGCACGTCGACCACGGCCGCCGGCTCGCGGAGGCCGCCGTCCGGCGCGGGCTGCCCGCGGCCTGGGACGAACGCGCCACCGTCCTGGTCGACGTGGCGCTCGGCGCGCACGACGGCGACCCCCGGCTGCACCAGGTGCTGTTCGAGGAGTCGCCGCGCCCGCCCGCGCTGCTGGCCGAGCTCCGCGCGCTCCAGGACTCGCTGGTCGGCCTCGTCGCCGGCCTGCTGCGCGAGGACGGCACCGTGCGCGTCCCCGACCCCGACCTGACCGCCTGGTTCCTGGTCGCCGCCGCCGAGTCCCTGACGCACCGCTACCTGGCCGACCGGCCGACCGCCGACACCGAGGCGTTCCGCCGGGAACTGACCGGCCTGCTCACCCGCCTCGTACACCCCGCACCGGCCGGGTGAGCCGGCCCGCCGGCGCCGCTACTCGGGCGGCGGCGTGCGGTCGACGGCGCGGCCGTTCTTCCAGACGGCCGCGATGGCGCGCGCGTCGGTGATGTCGGTGGTGGGGTCGCCGTCCACCAGCACCAGGTCGGCGCGCAGGCCGGGGGCGATGCGGCCGCGGTCGCCCAGGCCGAACGCGCGCGCCGGGACCGAGGTCGCCGCGGCCAGCGCCGCGCTCGGGGAGAGCCCGGCGCGGACCAGGTGCCCGAGCTCGACCAGCATGCTCACGCCGTTGGCGTTGGCGCGGACGGGCGCGTCGGTGCCCGCCAGGATCGGCACGCCCGCGGCGTGCAGCCGCCGGACGTTCGCCGAGCCGATCCCGAGGAAGTCGGGGCGGCCCGGACGGTCCGGCGGCTCCTGCGCGAGCAGGTACTCCTGCGTCGGGCTGAGCCAGGGGGTGATCCGGTCGTCGGCGAGCAGGTCCTTGGCGCCTGCGCCCCAGTCGACGACCGACAGGGTCGGGATGACGAACGCCCCGGCGCGGCGGATCTCGGCGACGCCGTCCGGGCCGCCCTCCACGTCCCAGAAGACGTGCGCGAGACCGTCGGCGCCCGCGCGGACGGCGGCCAGGGAGAGCTCCAGCTTCTCGGTGTGGACGACCGCGCGGCGGCCGTGCCGGTGCGCCGCGGCGATCACGCGCCGGAGCTGGTCGCCGGTCAGCGTGGGCAGCGGCGGCCGGGGCGGCGGCGGGCCGTTCTCCAGGATGACCTTCACGAAGTCCGAGCCCTCGGCGACCCGGTCGGCGACGAACCGGTCGATGTCGGTGTCCGCGGTCACCCGGGGGAAGTCCCAGCCGGGCTGGAGGGGGTGGCCGCCGGGCACGGTGACGCCGACGCCGGCCGACCACAGGTCCGCCCGCCGGGCCGGCGCCGTCGACCGGCGCCGCCGGCGGGCCTCGGGAAGCCCCGCCGGGTCGCCGAACATCTCGAGCTCGGTGGTGACCCCGAACCGCAGCGCGTCCGCCGCGCTGCCCTCGAACGCGTGGACGTGGCAGTCGATCAGGCCGGGCAGCAGCGTCCGGCCGCCGCCGTCGTACACCCGGTGGCGCGGGGACGCCGGCACGTCGCCGACCGCGGCGATCAGGCCGTCCACCACGAGCACGGAACCGCGCCCCCGCGGGCGCAGGCCGTCGAAGACGCGGACATCGCGGATGAGGAGGGGGCCGGGCCCGCCCGCCCTGGCCGGGGCCGCCGCGGCCGCCCGCGAGGCCGCCACGGGCGACGCGGCGGCGGCGACGGCCAGGCCGGACGCGAGGGACAGGACGCGGCGGCGTGAGGTTCGTGGTTCCATGCGCCCTGACGCTACGAAGCCCGGCCGCGGCGGGATAAGCGACTTTCGTCGCCGCCCGGCCGACCGAAGTAGCGGCCTTCGGCACGGTCGTGCACACCGTCCCGGGCCCGGGACGGAGCGTTGACGCGTTCTTTCCGTCGCGAGGGCTTTGCCGCCCCGGCCCGCGGGCAGATCCGTCCCGCCGCCCGCGGCCCGCGGGACGGCCGCGTGACCGTCGAAGGGACTGGGATGGGGCTGAGGGCCGGACCGGCCGGCACGATGCCGCCGGCCACGGTGCCGGCGGCGGTGGTGCTGCTGGTCGCGCTCGTGACCGCGGGCTGCACGGACGGCGACGGGCGCGCGGCGCGGTCCGGCGCCACCGGCACCGCGGAGGCCCAGGGCACCGCGGGCGCCACCGACCTGGAGCGCCGCTTCGAGCGGACCGTCACCGCCGTCCTGCCCTCGGTCGTGCAGATCAGCACGGACTCGGGCGAGGGCTCCGGCGTGGTGTACGACGACGACGGCCACATCGTCACCAACGCCCACGTCGTGGCCGGCGCCCGCCGGATCGAGGTCACCCCGGCCAGCGGCGGCGGCCCGCTGCGCGCCGAGCTCGTCGGCGCGTTCAACGCCGACGACCTCGCGGTGGTGAAGGTCGCCGGCGGGAAACCGCCCAAGGCGTCGTTCGGCGACTCGAACGCCCTCAAGGTCGGGCAGCTCGTGCTGGCCATGGGCAGCCCGCTGGGGCTGGCGGGCAGCGTCACCAACGGGATCGTGTCCGCCATGGGCCGCACCGTGTCGACCCGTCCCGGCGGCGCCTTCCCGGGATCGACGATCGTCCAGGCGATCCAGACCAGCGCCGCGATCAACCCCGGCAACAGCGGCGGCGCGCTGGTCACGCTGGACGGCCGGGTCGTCGGCATCCCCACCGCCGCCGCCGGCGACCCCGAGGGCGGCGGCCCGGCCCCCGGCATCGGCTTCGCCACCCCGAGCGCGACGGTCGCGGCGATCGTGCCCCAGCTGATCGCGCACGGCAAGGTCACCAACTCCGGCCGGGCGGCGCTGGGCGTCACCGTCCGCACCGTGGCCGACCTGCGCACCGGCGAGCCGGCCGGGGCGGAGGTCGTCGAGGTCGCCCGCGGCGGCGGCGCGGCCAAGGCGGGGATCAAGCCCGGCGACGTCATCATCGCCTTCAACGGGACCGGGACGCCCACCGAAGAGGCCCTCACCCAGGCCGTCGCCGGCCAGAAGGCCGGGGCCGCCGCCAAGGTCACCCTCGTCCGGGACGGCGCCGAACGCACCGTGGACGTCACCCTCGGGAAGCTCCCCGCCGGCTGATCACACGGCCAGGCCGTGGGCCGCGGCGTCGAAGCGGGAGCAGAACTCCACGTCCCCGATCCGCTCCGCGGCGCCGCGCACGGCGCGCAGCCTGGCCAGCGGACGCGCCGAAGTCATCCCGCCGGCCAGCCCGGTGATGACGCACAGCCCCGTCCGGATCGCCTCGGCCACGTCCCCCTGCTGCAGGAGCGCGTTGGCCAGGTAGCCCGCCGCGCACAGGCGGTTGCGGGGGCTCAGCGCCGCATCCTCCAGGGAGTTGCGGTGGATCTCCACCGAGCGGCCGGGGGCGCCCAGGCTCAGGTGGCCGGTCGCCTCCGCCGCGTCGACCTCGCCGGGGGTGACGAACTCCGTCCAGGGCAGGTCGGCCGGGTGCTCGCCGTGGTCGAGCTCGCGGCGCGCCTGCGCGACCGCGCCGCGGAAGCCCGCGGCCTCGCCGTCGTTGGCGTAGGCGACAGCCAGCCGGATCGACACGAGCGCGCGCAGCCGCGGCGAGGGCTCGTGCTCGGCGACGGCGGCGGCCAGCTCGGCCAGGCGCCGCGCCTCGCGGGCCACGCCCTGGCGCCGGGTGGTCCACGCCAGGTGGTTGGCCTGCATCGCCATGGTGGTCAGGATGTGGGTCTGCAGTTCGGTCTCGCCGCTGCTCCCGGCCAGGACGTGCGCCTCGTTGTAGAAGGCGCGGGCGGAGACCTGGTCGCCGGAGTCGAAGGCGGCCCAGCCCGCCTCCTCGGCCAGCTCGCCGGTCACCACCAGCAGCCGGTGGCCGACGCGCGCGCTGTAGTCGGACTCGTCGAGCATCCTGCGGGCCCGGGCGAACTGCCGGCGCGCCTGGACGAAGACGGCCCCCGCCGCCCAGCTCCTGGTCGCGGTCGCGGAGCCGGTCCAGTGACGCGCGCAGGTAGCGGACATGGGCGTCGTCGACTCGCGCCGGAACCTCGAAGGCGGGCAGCGCGGCGGCGGCCGCAGGGCCCGCCGCCATGCCGTTGAAGTCCCAGCGGTCCACCTGGTCTCCCTCTTCTCTCTCGATCCTCTCGACGGCGTCGGTCTCGCACCCGCCGGTCTCGCCCCCGCAGGTCTCGCCACCGCAGGTCAGGGTGGCGTCCGGATCCCCCAGGATCAGCGGCGCCAGCGCCTCGCGCGGCATGTCCACCGCGTCCGCGCAGGCCAGGAGCTCGCGGATGTCGTACAGGGTGCCGCGGGTGCCCTTCTCGATGCGCGACACCGTGGACTGCGACCAGCCCGCGACCAGGAGCCCGAGCTCCTCCTGGGACAGCCCCGCGGCGGCGCGCACCAGCGCGACGACGGCGGGGACGTCCACGCGGGAGAGCGCCCCCCGCATCGGCGCGGAATCCCAGATCCAGGTGGGGGCTATGCCCCTGCCGTCACGGGCGGCCTGCAGGCAGGGACCGCAGAGGGGGCCGTGGTTGTAACGCGACAGCCGGGTGCCCTTGCACGACACGCAGGCGCGCTGCCCGCCGGTTCGTGTCGGACGGTCTTCCTGCACGAGTCGCCTCCGTTCGGACATGCCGTGAACAGCGCGCTCCGGGTGCAGGCCGGCCGCCTGTCGCGGCCCCCGCCGACCGGTGCGTCTCATCCTGGGGCAGCCCCTCGGGTGACGCAAGTCACTCTGGCAACTCCGGCCCCAGCTGCCACCAGGCGGTCACCGTTTTGCCGCCGTCCGGGCAGGTTCGGCAGGTCCAGCCGCTCGCCAGCGACGCCACCAGCAGCAGCCCGCGGCCGCACTCGTCGAACGTCGCGGCCGCCGCCGGGACGGGCCGCGCGTCGACCGGGTCCCAGACCTCGCAGACCAGCCGGCCGGGGGTCCGCCGCAGCAGCAGCCGCACCTTCGGCGGGGGGTCGGCGGGATCCGGGGCGCGGGCCGCCGCGGCGGCCGCGCAGGCGACCGCCTGCACCGCGTTGGTGACCAGCTCGCTGGCGACCAGCTCGCAGTCCTCCACGAGCGCGTCGAGGCCCCACTTGCGCAGCCGGGCGGCCATGAAGCGGCGGGCGTCGCCCGCCGCGCCGGGGACCGCGGGCAGCTCCAGCCGCTCGCGGCCCCGGCCGGCCCCGTCGGGATCATGGGTGGAACGGGGGGACGGCGACGATGGTGGCATTGGCACCTGCCGTTCAGCGCTTCGCGTGGTCATGGCTCCCGATCCGATGCTCACTGTCCGTCGTGGTCCGCGAACAGAGAGTGAGAACCGGTCCAGCGTAAGTCCGCTCGGCCGCGCGCACCATGCCAAAGTGTCATGCGTGCTTTCTGGTGAAAACCAGTGGCTCCCCGCTCTTCGTCCCGAGTCTTGAACTCCTCCGCACGGCGCTCCGTATCACCCCCACATGGAACGGAAGCCGGAGCCGGGAGGGCTCATGAGGCGTCGGAACGCCGCTCGGAGAAGCCGTCTGCGCACGATGGCCAAGGCCACCGCGGTGGCCGCCGGGACCGCGGGGCTCGCGGCCGGATCGCTGTACGCGGTGCGGGCCGCCGGGGCGCCGGAGCGTCCCGGCGAGCAGGTGGCCAGGCTCGCCGGGGACGTCCAGGCCGGGGAGGGACGCGCGGGAGCGGCGCGCGGCCCCCGGGCGGCGGCGCCCGCGCGCAGGACCGCGACGCTCGCCGGCGTGCTGACCGGCCGGCTCGGCGCCGCCCGCACGACAGGCGCCTACCTGGACCGCGCCGGGCGCACCGTCGTCATGGTCACCAACGCCGCCGACGCCGGCCTCGTCCGCGGGGCCGGGGCCGTGCCGAAGATGACGCGGCGGAGCCCGGCGGCCCTGACCGGTGTCACCACCGCGCTGCGGCGGTCGATGGGGACGGTGACCGGCACCGGCTGGGCGGTCGATCCGGCCACCTCGCAGGTGGTGGTGTGGACCGACGCCACCGTCACCGGGACGCGGATGGCCGCCGTCCAGAGGACGGCGCGGCGGATGGGCGCGGCGGTGCGGACGGTGCGCGTCCCGGGACGGCTCGGCACGCTCGCCCTCGGCGGCGACGCGATCTTCGGCCAGGGGTCGCGCTGCTCGCTGGGCTTCAACGTCCGGCGGGGCGGCGAGGACTTCTTCCTCACCGCCGGGCACTGCGGCAACGCCGTCCGCACCTGGACCGCCGACCAGCAGGGGAACCGGCCGCTCGGGACCACGGTGCAGAGCAGCTTCCCCGGCGACGACTTCGCCCTCGTGCGCGCCGAGGCGGGCGCCGCGGGCGACGGGGCGGTCAACCTGTTCAACGGTCAGACCAGGGACATCGCCCAGGCGGGCGAGGCCGTCGTCGGCCAGCAGGTGGTGCGCAGCGGCAGCACCACCGGCGTCAGCACCGGCCGGGTCACCGCCGTCGGCGCGACCGTCAACTTCCCCGAGGGCACCGTCACGGGCATGATCCAGACCACCGTCTGCGCCGAGCCGGGCGACAGCGGCGGGCCGCTGTTCAGCGGGACCACCGCGCTGGGGCTCACCTCGGGCGGCTCGGGCGACTGCCGCACCGGGGGCGTGACCTTCTTCCAGCCGGTCACCGAACCGCTGGAGCGGTTCGGCGCCGAGGTCTCCTCACCCCGAAACTAACCCCGGAACAAGCTCGGCGGCGGGGCGGCCGCCCGGTCGCCGTCCGCCGGCCACCGCGGGCGCCGCACCTCGTGGGTGTCGACATCGTAGACGCAGCCGCAGATCGAGTCGCGGTACGGGATGGTCCGGTCCGCCTGGATCCTGCGGATCGACCGGTCCACGTCCTGGTCCACGTTCGTGAACGCCTCCAGCGCCCAGTCGGGCCGCAGCCTGGTGTCCGCCTCGATGTCGTCCTTGAACGCGGTGTCGGTGATGCCCGCCATCTCGCACCTGGTGTGGTGCATGACGATGATGTGCCGGGTGCCCAGCTCGCGCTGGCTGACGACCAGGCCGCGCCGCACGTCCGGGGTGGTCACGCCGCCCGCGTTGCGCAGGACGTGCGCGTCCCCGGTCTTCAGGCGGAGGATCTCGTAGGGGTTCACGCGGGTGTCCATGCAGGTGACGACGACCAGCCGCAGCCGGGGTTCCCTGCCGTCGGGCCCGGCCGCGGCCAGGTCCGCGTGCCACTCGGCCTCGGCGAACAACTCGTCCAGCACGTTCATCCGGGTCTCCCCTCGTGTCGGTGGGCGGTGTGACGCCTCGCCGCCCCAGAGATCACTATGGGGACGCGAATTCCAACCTCGGGCAGTGGCAGGGCAAAACCTGATCGATGTCGGTGTTCGTCCGCTTCCGCCGATCGCCGGAACCATTGAGTCGATCAATCTTGGGCCTTTCTTGGGCGCGGCCGGAGAACGGATGATCGGCGCTTTGGCCGCCGTCTCGTAGAGTGCGCGGAAGTCGGCGGGTGCGGTCGCCGGATCGCCCGGCCGGGCACCGCCGACGGAATCGGGAATGAGCGTGGCGAACATCGTCGTGATCGGCGCCGGCGTGGTGGGGACGGCCACCGGCCGTGGCTTCCGCCGCCATGACCACAAGGTCACCTTCGTCGACACCGACGCCGCGGCCCGGCACCGGGCGGCCGAACTCGGATTCCTGGCGGTCGAGCCGGAGGCGCTCGATCTCATGGACGTGAACGCGGTCTTCGTGACCGTCTCCGCGCCGGCCGGTGAACGGGGAGTCGACCTGACGCATCTGCTCGACGCGTCCCGCGCCCTGGGCACGGCCCTGGCGCACACCACGCCCGACACCTTCACCGTCGTCGTCTACCGGTCCACGGTCCCGCCCGGCACGACGCGGAAACTGGTCACGGTCCTGGAGGCGGCCTCCAACGGGAAGGCCGGCGTCGATTTCGGCGTGGCGTACTGCCCCGAATACCTCAGGGCCGGAACGGCGTACGAGGATTTCATCAATCCGCCGCTGGTGTCGGTCGGGGTGGTCGGCGGCGACGAGCTCACCGGCGAGATCGTGTGCGATCTCCACCGCCCCTTCGGCCGGGCCGTGCAATTCCTCGGGGTCGAGGAGGCGGAATTCCAGAAGTACGTCCACAACCTGTTCAACGCGGTCAAGATCTCGTTCTTCAACGAGATGCGGGGCATCGCCTCGTGCCTGGAGATCGACGATTCCGACGAGGTCTTCAGGATCACCGCGATCACCGCCGAGGGCATGTGGAACCCCTGCTACGGGATCGCCGACCTCGGGCCCTACGGGGGCGCCGGTCTGCCCAACGACGCCGAGGCGTGGCTGAAGGAGATGGAACGGATGGGTGTCAGGTCGGCATTGGTAGAGGCCGCGCGGGCGGTCAACGTCCGGCTCGGGGGGCGCTGATGCGCGCCCCCGGCCGGTCGCCGTCCGCCGTGGTCGCCGTGGTCGCCGCGACCACCGTGGTCGCGGGGGCCGTTCCCGGCATGGCGCGTGCGGCCGCCCCCGGAACGGGATGCTCCGCGCCCACCGTGACCGTCGACGGCCCGGAACGGCTCGCCGCGGCGCTCGCGGGCGCGAGGCCCGGCGATGTCATCCGGATCGCCGACGGCACCTACGACGGGAACTGGACCGCCACCACCCCGGGCACCGAGTACAGGCCCATCTGGCTGTGCGGCGGCCCGAAGGCGGTCCTGACCAACGGCGGCCACCGGGGCGGCCACGGGCTGCACCTGGACGGCGCGTCATGGTGGCACGTGCACGGTTTCTCGGTGGCGGCGGCCAGGAAGGGCGTCGTCGTCGAGCGGGCCGAGCACGTCACCCTGGAAGGGCTGAACGTCCACGACGTGGGCGAGCAGGGCATCCACCTGCGCCGGCACACGACGGGCTCCTTCGTCTCGGGGAACACCGTGTACGGCACGGGGCATGCCGGCTCGCAGTGGGGCGAGGGCGTCCAGATCGGTTCCGATGACGTCGACTGGCCGGTCCACACCGAGGGCCTGCCGGATCGCAGCGACCGCAACATCGTCGCCGGCAACACGATCCACACGACGACCGCCGAGCCGATCGCCGTCAGGGAGGGCACCAGCCGCGGGCTGGTCGTCGGCAACGTCCTCGACGCCGGCGCGGGCGGCGACGGCTGCGGCGAAGTCAAGGGCAACGACTGGGTGTTCTCCCACAACGCCTGCACCGCCAGCCGCACGGACGGCTGGCGGACGCACCGCACGCGGGTCGGCGGCCACTGGGGACTGCGCACCGTCTTCACCGGCAACGAGGTCGCCCTCGCCGGGACGTCCCCCGGCTACGGCTTCAAGATCGACGCGCCGGCGGAGGTCCGCGCGATCGTGAACTGCGACAACACGGTGACCGGCGGCATGTTCGCCAACGTCGGCTGCGTGAGTTGGCCGTGAGCGGCGACCCCGCGCGGTAGTGTCGGCGGATGCTGCTCCGCGCCTGGGGAATCGCCCGGTCACTGGTCATGTACCACGGCATACCGGGAAAGCACCGCCGCATGCTGCGCCTCTACGGCGAGTTCCTCGGGCCGGGGGACGTCGCCTTCGACATCGGCGCCCACGTGGGCAGCCGGGTGCGCGCCTGGCGCCGCCTGGGCGCGCGGGTGGTCGCGGTCGAGCCGCAGCCCGACTGCCTGGGCGTCCTGCGCCTCTTCTTCGGCCGCGACCAGGGGGTCACGATCGTCCCCGAGGCGGCCGGGGCGCGCCCGGGGCGGGCGCAGCTCGCGCTGTCCACGGCGACGCCGACGGTCTCCACCATGTCGCCCGGCTGGATCGACTCGGTGACGACCGACCGCGGCTTCGCCCGGGTGCGGTGGGACCGCTCCGTCGAGGTCGAGGTCACCACCCTCGACGACCTCATCGCGGCGCACGGGACGCCGGCCTTCCTCAAGATCGACGTCGAGGGCTTCGAGGCCGACGTGCTGGCGGGGCTCACCCGGCCCGTGCGGGGGCTGTCGTTCGAGTACGTGCCGTCCGCCCACGAGGCGACCCTGGAGGCGCTGGCCCACGTCGAACGGCTCGGGCGGCTCGGGCCGCTCGGCGACGCCGGCGGTTACCTCTACAACTACTCGCCCATCGAGACGATGCGGCTGGCGAGCGAACGCTGGCTCGAGGCGGACGACCTGGTGCGGCGGCTCGAACGCATCCGCCCCCGGGGCCGCTCCGGCGACATCTACGCCAGGCTGCGGGGCTGATCAGCCGGGCCGGCCGGCCCAGTCCAAGGTGAGCGTCCCGTCGGAGCCGAGGCGGGTCCGGGGGCCGAACGCGCGCCCGGCCCGGTCGAGGGACGCCCCCAGCCAGGCGGCCTCCGCCGCGGAGGCCCGGCACAGGCTCATCCGCCGCGCCCGCAGGGGCACCATGCGCAGCCGCTCCAGCGTGCCCGTGCCGGGCCGGACCGAGGCCAGGTACAGCAGCCGCAGATCGTCGCGGAAGCCTTCGAAGCCGGAGATCCCCTCGTAGTCGTTGACCAGGTCGCCGCAGCCGTACAGGACGAGCTTGCCGCGGTGGACCTCCACCGGCCGGGGGTGGTGGGAGGAGTGCCCGTGGACGAGGTCCGCCCCGCCCTCCAGCAGCGCGTGCGCGAAGCGGACCTGGTGCCGGGGGACCTCGTACCCCCAGTTGGAGCCCCAGTGGATCGAGACCACGACGATGTCGTCCGGCCGCCTGACCCGCCGTATCCGCTCCACGACCGCCGCGGCCCCCGCGTAGGTCGGCTCCGCCACGAACGCGACCCCGGATCGGCCGGCCGCCGCGGCCCACCCCGGGTCGATGCCGCTGGAGGCCATCCCGCACGAGAAGACCAGGACGCGGCCGCCGCGGGGCAACTCGACGGCCACCGGACGCCACGCCTCCTCCAGGTCGAGCCCGGCGCCCGCGGCGGGGAGCCCGGCGGCGGCCAGCGCGTCGAGCGTGTCGGCGAGCCCCTCCCTGCCGAAGTCCAGGACGTGGTTGTTGGCCAGCGCGCACGCGTCCGGGCGGGCCAGGGCCAGGCAGGGCAGGTTGCCGGGGGCCATCCGGTAGTGCACGGTCTTGCCCGGCTCGAAGCGGCCGCCCCGGGTGACGCCCGTCTCCAGGTTGAGCACGCGCGCGTCGGGGGCGGCCTCGTCCAGGACGGCCAGGGCGTCGCCCCAGGGCCAGCCGAAATCGGCGTGGCGCGGGACGGGGCCGTTGGCGGTCTCGGCCAGCGCGACGTAGTCCCGGGCGTCGCGGACATACCCCTCCTGGAGTGAGGGATCGCCGGGATGCGGCAGGACCTGGTCCACCCCGCGGCCGAGCATGACATCGCCGCACAGGGCCAAGGTCACCGGCTCGATGCCCATTTCCCCAGGATAGGCCGCGATTCCCGGCCCGTGCCCGGGGGGATCCGGGCCGCCGGTCGCGGCCGCCCGATCGGCATCATCCGGCCAATCGCCCATTCCGCCGGGAGGAGGCTGGCACACTGCCTGCTACGCCTGCGACGCCTGCGACGCCGTAGGACAGTGCGCCCGGGAGGTCCCCGGGGACCGGTGCCAGGGACCGGTGTCACGGAAGGGACGACGTGGCCGTCGACGACTCCGCGCCGGGCTCGACGGTGCGCCGTCTCGTCCTCGGCGCCCAGTTGCGGCGGCTGCGGGAGGCGTCCGGCATGACCCGGGACGAGGCCGGATACGCGATCCGCTCGTCCGGATCGAAGATCAGCCGGCTGGAGCTGGGACGCGTCGGCTTCAAGGAGCGGGACGTGGCCGACCTGCTCGCCCTGTACGGCGTCACCGACGGTCCCACCCGGGAGACGATGCTGCGCTGGGCCCGGGAGAGCAACCTGCCCGGGTGGTGGCAGCGGCACGGCGACGTGCTGCCCCCCTGGTTCCAGACCTACCTGGGCCTGGAGAAGGCGGCCTCGCTGGTCCGGACGTACGAGATCCAGTTCGTGCCGGGCCTGGTGCAGACCCCCGACTACGCGCGCGCCGTGTTCCGCCTCGGCCACCCGGACGCCGGCGAGGAGGAGATCCGGCGCCGGGTCGAACTGCGCATGCGGCGCGGGCGGCGGCTGTGGGGCCCGGACGCCCTGCGGCTGTGGACGGTCATCGACGAGGCGGCGCTGCGCCGTCCCCTCGGCGGGCCGGAGGTGATGCGGGGCCAGCTGGAGTACCTGCTCGCCCTCTCCCGTCGGCCGAACGTCACCATCCAGGTGATGCCGTTCCGCTTCGGGGCGCACGCGGCCGAGGGCGGGGCGTTCACCATCATGCGGTTCCCGGACCCCGAGGTGCCCGACGCGGTCTACCTGGAGAACCTCGTCGGCGCCGCCTACCTGGAGAAGTTCGAGGACCTGGACCGCCATCTGCAGGCGATGGAGCTGCTGGCGCTCCACAGCGCGTCCCGCGAGGCGTCCCGGGAGCTGCTGACCGAGCTCCTGGCCGAACCGCCGGGCGGGCGCGACGGGGCGGCGGGGACGGCGGAGGGCTCGGTGCGCGCCGAGAGCCGACGCCTGGTGCCGGTGTCCGCGGAGCGGCGGGGCGGCGACGGGCAGGCGGTCGTCCGGACCCCGTTCGGGCTCAGGGCGCTGGTCGTCGACGCGCTGGGCAAGGGGGAGGCGGCGGCGCGGGCGGCCGGGACCGTCCTGGACGCGTTCCGGGAACTGGCCCCGCACGAGCCGGCGCTGCCGGGGCTCGCCGAGCGGCTGCACGCCGTGCTGGCGCATCCCGGCGACACCGGCGACGCCGTCACCGCGCTCCTGCTGTCGGTGCCGGAGGACGCGGGACGCGCCGAGATGGTGTGCTGCGGCCATCCGCCGCCGTTGCTGCTGCGCGACGGCCGGGCGTCGGTCCTGGAACCGCTGCCGGTGCTGCCCCCGCTCGGGCTGCTGGACCTGGCCGGCTGGTGTGAGGAGACGACCGTCCCGTTCGGGGCGGGGGACCGGCTGCTGGTCTGCGCGAACGGTGTGACGCTGGCCCGGGACGCGCAGGGCGGCAGCTTCCCGTTCGCCGAATGCGCGGCGGAGCGGGCGGGCGACGACCCGGCTCGGATCGTGGACGACCTCATGGCGCGGCTCCTCGGCCACGTGTCGGGCCGTCTCGAGGACGAGGCCGGCGTGCTGCTGGTGCACGCGGAGCGCGGAACCGGCGAGACCGGCGGAACCGGGGAGACCGGTGCGGCGGGCCGCGTCCCGGTGAGGGAGGAGACGAGGCGGGCATGACCGAATCCATGACCCGGCGCGGCGGGAACCTGCCGGCCGAGACGACCGGTTTCGTGGGACGGCGCCGCGAGCTGGCCGAGCTCACCGGCCTGTGCCGCCGCCCCGGGCCCGTCACGGTGACCGGGGTGGGCGGGGTCGGCAAGACCCGCCTCGCGCTGCGCGCGGCCCGCGACCTCGCCGCGGAGTTCCCGGACGGGACGTGGCTGGTCGAGTTGGCCGGGCTGCGCGACGGCGCGCTCCTGGGCCACGCGGTCGGCCGCACGCTCCGGATCCCCGACCAGACGGCCCGCCCCCGGCTCGACGTCATCGCCGACCATCTGGCCGGCACGAGGCTGCTGCTGGTCCTCGACACCTGCGAGCACCTGACCGAGTCCTGCGCGCCGCTGGTCAGGGCGCTGCTGGACGCCGCCCCCGGCGTGCGCGTGCTGGCCACGGGCCGCCGGCCGCTCGGGCTCGACGACGAGCGGACGCTGACGCTCAACCCCCTGCCCGCGGCGCCCGCCTCGGCTTCTGCCGTGCGCTCCGACGCGGTGACGCTGTTCGAGCAGCGCGCCGCGGCGCGCGTGCCGGGTTTCGCCGTCACGGAACGGAACCTCGACACCGTGGCCGGGGTGTGCCGTCGCCTGGAGGGCATCCCGCTGGCCATCGAGCTCGCCGCGGGGCAGCTTCCGGAGCTGTCCCTCGACCAGCTGGCGGCCCGGCTCGACGACCGGTTCCAGGTGCTGGTTGACGACGGCCGCGACGAGCCGTCCCGCCACCGTGCGCTGCGGACCACGGTGGGCTGGAGCCACGAACTGTGCGCGCCGCGGGAACGGCTGCTGTGGGCGCGCCTGTCGGTCTTCCCCGACGACTTCGACTTGGAGGCCGCCGAACGCGTCTGCGGCGACGACGTCCTGCCCATGAACGCCGTGCCGCAGCTGGTGGAGGGCCTGGTCGGCAAGTCGGTCCTGGCGCGGAGCGACGACGCCGCCCCGGGCGGTGCGACGCGCTACCGGATGCTGGACACGCTGCGGCAGTACGGCGCCGAGTGGCTGCGCGAGCTGGGCGAGCAGGACCTCATGGCGCGCCGGCACCGCGACTGGTACCTGCGGCTGGCCGAGTGGGGGGAGCAGCACTGGTTCGGCTCCGTCCAGACCGAGGTCTTCCGGCGCCTCTACAAGGACCACGTGAACATCGGCGCCGCCCTCGACCACTGCCTCACCGCCCCCGGCCAAGCGCGCACCGGCCTGCACATGGCCGCCTCCCTGTGGTTCTACTGGGTCGGGTGCGGGTTCCTGGACGAGGGCCGCTACTGGCTGGACCGTGCACTGGCCCTGGACACCGAGCCCAGCGGTACCCGCGCCAAGGCCCTGTGGGTGAACGGCTACGTCGCCATCAAGCAGGGCGACAGCGCCGGCGCGGTCGCGCATCTGGAGGAGAGCCAGGCCGAGGCCCAGCGGACCGACGACCGCACCGCCCTGGCCAACGCCGTCCACCGGCTGGGCTGCGTCGCGCTCGTCAACGACGAGCACGCGCTCGCCGAGGTGCTGTTCAAGGAGACGCTCGCGCAGTACGAGGCCCTCGGCGAACTGAACGCGAGCGTCATCATGGCCAGGGTGGAGTTCGCCATGAACACCGCCTTCCAGGGCGACCTGGAGGCCGCGGCCGCCATGTGCGAGCAGGTCCACGCCGTCTGCGAAGAGCACAACGAGCAATGGGTCAGGGCCTACGCCCTCTACGTGATGGCCTTCGCGGCCCTGACCGGGGGCCGCCTGGACGAGGCGGAGCGGCTCACCCGCGCGTCCATGCGGATCAGCCACACCTTCCACGACCTCGTCTGCACCGTGCTGTCCATCGAACTGCTCGCGCTCGTCCGGGTCATGGGCGGCGACGGGCGTGACGCGGCGGCGCTGCAGGGCGCCGCGGGGCGGATCTGGCGCACCGTCGGGCTCCCCCTGTTCGGGTCGGCGTACTTCAACGCGCCGCACGGCCAGTGCGAGACGCACGCGCGGGAGGCCCTGGGCGACCGCGAGTACGAGGCGTTCCACCGGGCGGCCTCGCGCCTGGGCCTCGACGAGGCGGTCGCGTTCGCCCTGGGGGACAGGCCCAGGCCCGACCCCTCCGAACCCTCCGCGCCGCCGCGTCCCCCCGCGAAGCCGTCCGGAGCCGTCCGCCGCTGAACGGCCCGTCACGTCACAAAGCCTGGAGGCACACACTGTGGGAACGTCCCGCGAGCACGCCGTCGTCATCGGGGGGAGCCTGGCCGGGCTGCTGGCCGCCCGCGTGCTGAGCGACCACTTCGACCGGGTCACCCTCGTCGAGCGCGACCGGTTCCCCGACGCCGCCGCCTACCGGCCGGGCGTCGCGCAGGGCCGCCACCTGCACGTGCTGTGGAGCCGCGGCATGGAGATCGCCGAGCGGCTGTTCCCCGGCCTGGAGGAGGAGCTGCGCACCGCGGGCGCCCCGGTCCTCGGAGTGCCCTCCGACCTGCTGTGGATGACGCCCGGCGGCTGGCGGCGGCGGTTCGAGGTCACCCGGCTGCTGACCTTCAGCCGGGAACTGCTCGACTGGTCCGTCCGCGCCCGGCTGGCCAAGTTCGAGAACGTGACCGTCCTGGACGGCCGCGAGGTGACCGGCCTGCTGCCGTCCGCCGGCGGCCCCGGTGCCGGGGTCGGCGGGGTCGAGGCGCGCGAGCACGGCACCAGGGCGGACGCCGAGCCGCTGCGGGCCGACCTGGTCGTCGACGCCTGCGGCCGCGGCTCGCGCGCCCCCGAATGGCTCGGCCGGCTCGGGTTCCCCGAGCCCCCGCAGACGAAGGTGGACCCGCTGCTGGGGTACGCCAGCCGCCGCTACGCCGTCCCGCCCGGATTCGACCCCGGATGGAAGGCCCTCTACCTCCAAGCGGACGCGCCGAACGGCACCCGCACCGGGGCGCTGTTCCCGCAGGAGGGCGGCCGGTGGATCGTCAGCCTGTTCGGCATGGCCGGGGACTACCCGCCCACCGACGACGAGGGCTTCCTGGAGTTCGCCAAGTCCCTGCGCAGCCCGCACCTGTACGAGGCCATCAAGGACGCGGAGCCGCTGACCCCCATCACCAGCTACCGCCGTACCGCCAACCACCGCCGCCACTACGAGAAGCTGTCCCGCCTGCCCGAGGGCTTCATCGCCCTCGGCGACTCGGTGTGCGCGTTCAACCCCCTCTACGGGCAGGGCATGAGCGTCGCCGCCATCTCCGCCCTCACCCTGGACGACGCCCTGCGCAGCGGCGCCGCGCCGACCAGGATCGCCCGCCGCATGGCCAAGAACGCCGCCGGCCCCTGGCTCATCGCCACCGGGGAGGACCTGCGCTATTCCACGACCAAGGGCGCCTCGGCCGGGATCAGCACCCGCGTCATCAACCGGTACGTGGCGCGCGTCGTCAGGCTCGCCAACGTCGACCACCACGTCTGCACGCGCATGGTGAACGTCCTGGCGCTCACCGCCCCGCCCCAGTCGCTCTTCAAGCCGGACGTCCTGTGGCGGGCCGCGACCACCCGCGTCCAGCCGCTGGCGGCCCCGGACGACCACCCGGTCTGAACGGCCGCGTGAAGGCTCGCCGTCAGCCGGGAAGGTCTGCGGGGGAGCCCGGCCGGTCGATCCGGTGGAGGTAGTGCGCGCGGTCGTCGATCGGGTTGTCGGGCTCCAGCTCGCCTTCCGCGATCCGGCGCAGCCCCGCCTTCTCCAGCGCCCGCCAGGAGGCGCGGTTGGCCGCCACCACCGGAACGATGATCGACGAGCCGCCGGGATGGTCGTCCCAGGTCCGCTCGACGAACGCGCGGATCATGCGGGGGCCCAGACCGCGGCCGATCAGGTCCGGCTCGCCGATCAGGTAGTCGATCGACAGCGCGCCCTCGGGGACCTCGGTGATGGCGGCCAGGTCGGCCAGGTACTCGGGGTAGTCGGCCAGCCGGCACCGCTGCACCAGCCCGAACGGCCGCCCGTCGAGCAGCGCCAGGAAGTCCTCGGAGGGCTCCTCGCCCCGGACCGCGGGACCGAAGTCGCGGGCCACCGCCTCCGGCGAGGTCTCGTGGTGCCACCACCGCGCCACCCGCGGCTGCTCCAGCCAGCGGCGCAGCAGCGGGAAGTCCGGTTCGCCGAGCCGCCGCCATGTGATCATCGGGATCCCTCCGGGGCGGCGCGCCGCCTGTAGTAGCGGGCCTGCCGGTCCCGGTGCCCGCAGGACGGGTGGCACCAGCGCCGGCGCGAGTGGTTCTTGACGAACAGCATCGAGCAGCCCGGCCCGCGGCACCGCCGCAGGTGCTCCGCCCGCTCCCCGGTCAGCAGCTCGATGCACGAGCCGGCGATGCGGCCGAGGACGGCCGTGCCGCCGCCGGTGTCGTCGAGCCACTGGACGGCCGGGGCTCCCCCGGCGGGCCACTCCAGCCGCGGATAGGCCGGCGCGGCCCGGGCGAAGTCGTTGACCCGGCTGACCGCCGCCTGGCCGGGGGCGCGGCCGTCGGCCGCGGCCGAGAGCAGGTCGTGGACGGCGTCGCGCAGGGAGTGCACCCGTCCGGCGCGGCGGTCCAGGCCCGTCGGCGGCGTCGTCGCGAGGCCGTGCGCGTCCCAGACGCAGGCGAACCACTGGTCGATCCAGGCCGCCTCGCCGAGGAAGTCGGTGCGCTCACCGCCGCCGCCGTACAGCGTGTTCGCCAGCTCCACCGGCAGCGGTTCGGTCCCGAGGATCGGGAAGTCCGGACACTCCATGATGCTGACGGTAGCAAGGTCTTCCAACCATCACATCTCATTTAGGGGGTCATGCCGCATCGGGGCGAACCTGGACGCCTTCGTCGCCTCGGTCGTCGCCTGATCAGCGGATGCGCGGTGAGGGGCGATGCCCGGGGAATGGCCGGACACGGCCGGGCAAGAGCCGATCAAGGCCCTTCCGGGAGGTTTGAACCACGTGCAACGATGAGCCGGCTTTCACGGGAGGTGCGTTGGCTGTCCTCATCCATGCCGGTGACATACCTGCCGCGCGGCGGGTGCAGGCCTGGCTCGACGTGGTCTGCGACACCCTGGGGCCGCTGGATGTGCGGATGGACCCGGACGTCCCCCTGGAGGGACGGATCGAGGCCGCCCAGCTCGGCCCGATCGGCGTCGGCAGGATCCAGACCTCGACGCCGCACGGCGTTCACCGCACGCCCGGGCTGATCCGGCGGGGCGGGCCGGAGCCGTACCGGGTGGTGCTGGCGCTGTCGGGGACGATCCTGCTCGGCCAGGACGGACGGACGGCGCGGCTGGGCAGCGGCGATCTGGCGGTCTACGACTTCGCCCGCCCGTATGAGCTGGTCTACGACTCGGCCGTCCGGCTGGCGGTCTTCAGCCTTCCCCGGGAAGCGCTCGCCGTGCCCGCCGACACGGTGCGCCGGCTCACCGCCGTCGCGCTCTCGGGGGACGGCGGCACCGCGGCGCTGGCCGCGCCGTTGCTGCGCCGGGTGGCCGAGGACGTGGAGACCTACCGGCCGGCCAGCGCGACCCGGCTGGCCACGGTGGTGACGGACCTGCTCACCACGACGGTCGCCGAGCATGCGTCGCAGGTCGCCGAGCTGGAGCCGGAGACCCGCGAACGGGTGCTGCTGCAGCGCGTCCACGCGTTCGTCGAACAGCACCTCGGCGACAGCGGCCTCAGCCCGGCGATGGTGGCGGCGGCCCACCACGTGTCGCTGCGTTACCTGCACCGGCTGTTCGAGTCGCAGGACACCACGGTCGCGGCGTGGATCCGGCACCGGCGGCTGGAACGCTGCCGCCGCGACCTGGCCGACCCGGTCCACGTCGACCAGTCGGTCAGCACCATCGCCGCGCGGTGGGGGCTGCCCGATCCGACCCATTTCAGCCGGCTGTTCCGGCGCGTGTACGGGACGCCGCCGGCCGAGTACCGCAGGGCGTGCCTGATGCCGGGCGGCTGAGCCCCGGCACGGATCGTCAAGCGCCCGGCGCTCAGGTGCAAGCCCGGCCGCCGCGCGATCGGCAGACTCGTGGACATGGCAGGCCGCAAGGCCGCGACCTCCGGGAAGGAACGGAAATGTCCACCCTGTTCGTCAACATGGCCGTCAAGGACCTCGACCGGTCCAAGAAGTTCTTCACCGCGCTCGGCTTCGACTTCTTCGGGATGACCGACGACATGGCCTCCGTGGTCATCAGCGAGCGCACCCAGGTCATGCTGCTGGCCGAGCCGACGTTCGCCGGCTACAGCAGGAACCGGGTCGCCGACCCGGCCGAGACCACCGAGGTGATCCTGGTGCTCGGCCTCGACGGCCCCGCGGAGGTGGACGAGCTGTTCGACAAGGCGGTGGCCGCCGGCGCGACGGCCGTCGGCGAACCGCTGACCGAGGGCCCCCGCTACCAGCGCGGCTTCACCGACCCCGACGGCCACCAGTGGTCGGCGCTGTGCCTGGTCAACCCGGCCGGCTGAGATGACGGCGACTCCGGCTTCGATCGTCACGGGGACTGCGGCCTCGGCCGACGGCACGCCGATCGTCTTCGACCGCGGCGGTGCCGGCCCGGTGCTCGTCCTGGTGCACGGCGCCTTCACCGACCGGTCCCATCCCGTGCTCGCCGAGGTGGCGCGGACGCTGGCCCCGTGGTTCACGGTGATCAACTACGACCGCCGCGGCCGCGGGGCCAGCGGGGACGCCCGGCCCTACGCCGTCCAGCGGGAGATCGAGGACCTGGCCGCGGTCATCGAGGCGGCGGGCGGCACGGCGATGGTGTTCGGCGGCTCCTCCGGCGCCGCGCTGGCGCTGCGGGCCGCCGCCCGCCTCCCGGCCATCACCCGCCTCGCCCTGTGGGAACCGCCGTACCACGTCGACCCCGGCGCCCCTGAGCTTCCGCACGACTTCGCCTCGCGCCTCACCGCCCTGGTGGACGGGGGAGCGCGGGGCGAGGCGGTGGAGCTGTTCATGGTCCGGGCCGCCGAGGTCCCCGCCGACCTGGTCGGCGCGATGCGCGCCGACCCGTCATGGCGGCAGATGGAGGCACTCGCCCACACCCTGGCCTACGAGGCGGAGGTCATGGGGCCCGGCAACCCCCTGCCCGCCGGCACGGCCGCGTCGATCGAGCAACCGGTCCTCGTCCTCAACGGCCAGAACAGCCCCGCGTGGATGAGCAACGCCGGGACCGCCCTCGCCCGGGCCGTCCCCGGGGCCGTCCACCGGACGCTCCCCGGCCAAGACCACGATGTCGCCGCCCAAGCGCTGGCCCCCGAACTGCTCGAGTTCTTCGCCAGGCAGACGTGACACCCCTGCACGTCGTTCGGTGTCATGGATAGTGTTTCGCCCTGAGATGGGACGACGTCCAAGGGGGGCCATGCGCCTGAGGGATTACTATCCGCCGGTCGAGCCGTACGACTCCGGGCTCCTCGATGTCGGTGACGGCAACGAGATCTACTGGGAGACCTGCGGGGACCCCGGCGGCAAGCCCGCGCTGTTCCTGCACGGCGGCCCCGGCGGCGGACTGCTCCCCGACAACCGCCGGTTCTTCGACCCCGCCGCGTACCGGATCGTGCTGTTCGACCAGCGCAACTGCGGCCGCAGCCTGCCCTACGCGGGCGACCCGGCGGTGTCGCTGGAGCGCAACACCACCGCGCACCTGGTCGCCGACATCGAGCGGCTGCGCGAGCACCTGGGGGTCGAGCGCTGGCTGGTCTTCGGCGGCAGTTGGGGCACCACGCTCGCCCTGGCCTACGCGCAGGCCCATCCCGGACGGGTGAGCGAGCTGGTGCTGCGCGGCGTGTGGCTCGTCCGGCCCTCGGACGAGGCCTGGGCGTTCACCCCCGGCGGCGCGGCCCACCTGTTCCCGGGCGAGTGGGCCGCGTTCCGGGACGCGATACCCGCCGCCGAGCAGGACGACCTCGTCGCCGCCTACGGCCGCCGCATCACCGACCCCGACCCCGCGGTCCACCTTCCCGCCGCCCGCGCCTGGATGGCCTGGGAGCTGTCGGCCAACACCCTGCTCCCGATGACGCCGCCCGACCTCGGCGACGCCCTGATCCTGGCGTTCGCCCGCATCACGCACCACTACATCAGCAACGGCGGGTTCCTCCCCGGCGAGGGCCTCCTGGCGGGCGTCGACCGCATCCGGCACGTCCCGGCCGTCATCGTCAACGGCCGCTACGACGTCAAGACGCCCCCGGACCAGGCCTGGGACCTGCACCGGGCCTGGCCGGAGGCCGAGCTCCACATCGTGGAGGACGCGGGCCACGGCGGTTCCGAACCCGGCACCCGCCACCTCCTCATCGAGGCCACCGACCGTTTCCGCGACGCCCGCTGACCGCGGCGGTCACCGGGGCGGCTGGACGACGGCCAGGGACGCGCCCGTCGGATCGGTGAGGAGGGCGTGCCGGCCGTGGGAGGACTCGGCGCAGGGCCGCGCGACCGAGCCGCCCAGCCGCTCGGCCTCGGCGCACGCCGCGTCGCAGTCGGCGACGACGAAGCAGGGCGTCCAGTACGGCGGCTCGTCCTCGGCCTCGCCGGCGGCGCACACCACGCTGGCGATCGGCCGGCCGGTGCTCGTCCACTCGAAGCAGACCTCGCCGGAGGCGCCCCGGACCCGCGCGGGGTCCGTCCAGCCGAACACCCGCCCGTAGAACCGCCCGGCCGCGTCGGCGTCCCGGCTGACCAGCAGCACGCAGGACATCGTGCCCGGTTCCCCGGCCACGGCCGCGCCGGGGAACCGGGACGGGCGCCACAGCCCGAACCCCGCGCCCTCCGGGTCCGTCGCGAGCGCCATGCGGCCCAGGGAGCCCGCGTCGACGCCGTCGAGCAGCACCAGCCCGCCCGCCTCCCGCACCGCCGCCGCGGCCTTCCCCATGTCGGCGACCTTGAAGTAGCAGGTCCAGGTAGGGGTGAGCGAGTCGTCGGTGAGCGCGTCCATCCCCGCGACCTCGGGCCCGTCCGCGTCCCCGCCGAGCGTGAACATCTCGTACCCGGAGACGCGCTCGTCGGTGAGCGGGTGGGAGCCCCAGCCGAACAGCCCGCGGTAGAACGCCCTGGACTCGGCCGGGTCGGGGCTGGCCAGCTCCACCCAGCCCGGCTCGTACGACGTCGTCCCGGGCATGGCCCACCCCCTTCCGCGCTCCCCTCCACGCTACGGGCGCGCAGGTAAACGACCACGGGACGATCGGAATCCTGTTTCCCAAGAAGTCCGTCATCTCCGTCGCGTGCGGCGTGAGGAACCGGAACCGGGCCGGCGGCGGGCGGGTTCGGGGGCCAGCCGCCCCGCGACGACGACCCCGTACAGCACGTGGTCGATCGCCACCGCCGTCCGCCAGGTGACGCGGCGATGGCGCGCGGGCCCGGTGCCCAGCACCGGGGCGATCGCCAGCTCGTAGCCGAGCCAGATCACCAGCCCGTAGGCCGGTCCCGCCAGCACGTGGAAGCGCACGCGCTCGGGGAGCAGGCCGAACACCACGCCGCCGCCGGTCCCGTAGAACCAGTGCGCGATCTCCGTCAGCGCCTCGCGCTGCCGGTCCGGCAGCCGCTGGAACCACTCGGGGGCGTGCTCGGCGACGATGGCCTCGGGCGGGCTCTTCTGATGCGGGCCGGCCGCGGCCGTCACGGTCCGGGCACCCGTCATGGCCATGGCCGCCACGAGCCCCCGGGCCCCGGCGCGGGCGACCGCGCGAGCCCGTCCGGCGTGCTGGGAAGCGTGCATTTCCCCGGCCTCCCCGCCAGGGCTTCCGATATCCCGAATTTCTCCGGCGGGCGCCGGCCTTTTCCGGTAGGTGCGGCCGTCACCTAGGGGCGCCCGTCACTTACGCGGGCGCCGTTCCGGCCGTTATACCGGAGAAGGCGACGGGGGGCGGCGCCGTTCTTCTCCCGTGGTGACGGCACCTGACCTGGTACGGGGGGACCTGGATGAAAACGGGCGCGGCCGTCGGCGAGCACGGTTTCGAGACCGTGCGTGCGGTGGCCGACGCGATTCTCTACGAGGGCTATCTGCTTTACCCGTACCGCCGTTCTTCGGGCAAGAACCGGGTCCGCTGGCAGTTCGGGGTGCTGACGCCCCGTTCCTGGGCGGACGCCCACGGCCTGGTCGACACCACGGTGGCCGGGTCCGCGGAATCGTGGTGGCAGCAGACCGAATGCCTGGCCCGCGCCACGGAGGACGCCACGGTCACGTGCCGGCTCCGCTTCCTGCAGTTGCAGCGCAGGACCGTCCACCGGCGCGGACCCGACGGTTCGCACCGCCGGGTCGAGGCGCTCGGCGCGGAACTGCCCTTCGACGAGGCGGTGCCGCGGGAGTTCGATCTGCGGGTGAGGCTCGGCGACCTGCTGGGCTGCGAACGGCTGTTCTCCCTGCGGGCGCCGGGCGGAACCGAATGCGAGGAGATCGCCGGCGACGGCGTCCGGGGGCGGGTGCTGCGCGAACGCTGGCCGGTGTCGGCTACGGTGCGGCTCTCCGCGTTCGCGACCTGCACCGAGTCGCCCGCCGGTGAGCCCGTAGGGTCCGAGCGCGCGTACCGGCTGCGGATCCGGGTGGAGAACGGCGACGGCACCGACCGCTCGGAGGCCACCCGCGACGACGTGCTGCGCTGGTCGCTGCTCGCCTCCCACACGCTCCTCGCCGTCGACCGCGGCTCCTTCCTCTCGCTGCTGGACCCGCCGGAGTGGGCCGGGCGGGCGGCCCGGGGCTGCGCGAACGTCCACACCTTCCCGGTGCTCGCGGGACCCGAGGACCGCAGCGATCTGGTCCTGTCGTCGCCGATCCTGCTCTACGACCGGCCGCGCGTCGCCCCCGAGAGCCCCGGCGACCTGCACGACGCGACCGAGATCGACGAGATCCTCTCGCTGCGCACGCTGACGCTGACCGACGAGGAGAAGCGCGAGGCGCGGGCCACCGACGCCCGGGCCGCCGCCATCATCGACCGGGTCGACGGCATGCCCGCCGAGGTGATGTCCCGCCTGCACGGAGCCGTGCGCTCCCTCGCCCCCGTCTCCGGGGCCGGCCCGGACCCGGCACCGGCGGGCGCAGGGGAGCCGCCCGCTCCCGACACGCCCTGGTGGGACCCGGGCGCGGACGCCTCGGTGTCCCCGGAGACCGACCGGGTCATGGTGGCCGGCGTCGCCGTGTCCAAGGGCAGCCGGGTGCGGCTGCGCCCGCGCCGGCGCGGGACCGACCCGCAGGACGTGTTCCTGGACGGCAGGACCGCGCTGGTCGAGAAGGTGCTCATGGACGTGGACGACGCCTGCCACCTCGCCGTGTCGATCGAGGACGACCCGGCCGCGGAGCTGAACCGCTGGTACGGCCGCTACCGGTACTTCTCCCCGGACGAGATCGTGCCGCTGGCCGGAGGGGCGGGCACCGGATGAGCGGCGGCGGCGCGGGGGCGGCGGGCCGGGTGCTGGTCGCCGGCATCGGCAACGTCTTCCTGGGCGACGACGGCTTCGGCGTCGAGGTCGTGGGCCGCATCGACGTTCCGGCACTGCCCGCGGGCGTCGACGTCGTCGACTACGGCATCCGCGGCGTCCATCTGGCCTACGACCTCCTCGACGGCCGCCACGACACCCTGATCATGGTCGACGCCCTGCCGGTCGACGGCCCGCCGGGCGGGCTGGCCGTCCTGGACGCCGCGGACCCGGACGAGGGCATGGGCGGGGACGCCGTGCTGGGCGCGCCCGCGGTCGACGGCCACGGCATGCACCCGCTGGCCGTGCTCCGGCTCCTGCGCAGGCTGGGCGGGGACGTGGAGCGGGTCCTGGTCGTGGGATGCCGGCCGGCCGTGGTCGAGGAGCGGATGGGGCTCTCCGAACCGGTGCGCGCCGTGCTGGACGAGGCCGTCCGGCTGGTGACGGCGCTCGCCCGCGACGAGGCCGCCCGATCCGAGGCCGGACGACGTGGAACCGGACGAGCTGATACCGGACGAGCTGATACGGAGCGAACCTGTGCATGAGATGGGATTGTGCGACGCGATCGTCAAGGCCGCCCGGTCACGGGCCCGGGGCCGCCGGGTGAGCGAGGTGAAGGTCCGCGTGGGCGGGCACCCGGTCGATCCGGAGGTCGTCGACCAGGGCTTCCGCCTCGCCGCCGCCGGCACCGAACTGGAGGGCGCGGGCCTGGACCTGGTCATGGAGCCGCTGTCGGTGCACTGCCGGGGCTGCGGCGGCTCGACGCCGGTCGAGTCCGCCCGGACCCTGGCGGCGTGCCCGCGCTGCGGCGGGGTGGACGTGGAGGCGTGCGGCCGGGACGACGTCGTCCTGGAGTCCATCACGGTCGACCCGGAAGCCGAGGCCGGAGCGGAAGCGGCGGCCGGCGCGCGGGGAGGCGCCCGATGACCGCCATGGACCCGGGGACGATGGAGGCGCGGCGCGGCGCGGAGCCGGGCGGCGGATTCGACGAGATCCACGTGCTGTGGATCTCCGAGGGGATGAGCTGCGACGGCGACACCGTGTCGGTGACCGCCGCGTCGCAGCCGGCGATCGAGGACGTGGTGACCGGCGTGGTGCCGGGACTGCCGAAGGTGCACCTGCACAACAAGGTGCTGTCCCCGACGGTCGGCGGCGAGGAGTTCCTGGCGCCGTTCCGGGCCGCCGCGCGGGGCGACCTGGCGCCGTTCATCTTCGTCCTGGAGGGCTCGGTCCCCAACGAGAAGATCAACGGGGACGGCTACTGGACCTCGTTCGGCAACGACCCCGACACCGGCGAGCCGATGACCCTGAACCGGTGGATCGACATGCTGGCGCCGCGCGCGTGGGCGACCGTCGCCGTGGGCACGTGCGCCACCTACGGCGGCATCCACGCGATGGCGGGCAACCCCACCGGCTGCATGGGCCTGGTCGACTACCTGGGCTGGGACTACCGGTCGACCGGGGGGCTGCCGATCGTCAACATCCCCGGCTGCCCGGTCCAGCCCGACAACTTCATGGAGACCCTGACCTGGGTGCTCTACCACGCCGCCGGCGCCGCGCCGCCGCCCCCGCTGGACGAGATGCTGCGGCCCCAGTGGCTGTTCGGCAAGACCGTGCACGAGGGCTGCGACCGGGGCTCGTACTACGAGCAGGCCGACTTCGCCGGGGACTACAACTCGCCGAAGTGCCAGGTGAAGATCGGCTGCTGGGGGCCGGTGGTGAACTGCAACGTCCCCAAGCGCGGCTGGATGGGCGGCATCGGGGGGTGCCCGAACGTGGGCGGCATCTGCATCGCGTGCACCATGCCGGGGTTCCCGGACAAGTTCATGCCCTTCATGGACATGCCGCCGGGCGGCCACCTCTCCTCGATGATGATCAAGCCGTACGGGGCGTTCGTCCGCCGGCTGCGCGGCCTCACCAACCGGACCGCCAACCGGGAGCCCCGCTGGCGCCACAACCGGGAGGCGCTGACCAGCGGCTTCGATCCGCGGTGGCGCCCGTAGCGACAGAGCGCGCCGCGGCCCGCGGCCCGCGGCGGACGGCACCCGCCCGCACCTGACGGCAGCAGTGAACGAGAGGACACGACGCAATGGCGCACACCGCGCACCCGGAGACGGCCGGGGCGGCGACCGGGGCCCCGGGACAGCTCGTCGAGATGTCCTGGGATCCGATCACCCGGATCATCGGCAACCTGGGCATCTACACGAAGATCGACTTCGCGAACCGGCGGGTGGCCGAGTGCCACAGCACGTCCTCGCTGTTCCGCGGCTACTCGGTGTTCATGAAGGGCAAGGACCCGCGGGACGCCGGGTTCATCACCAGCCGCATCTGCGGCATCTGCGGCGACAACCACACGACCTGCTCGGCGTACGCCCAGAACATGGCCTACGGCATCAAGACGCCGCCGCTGGGCGAGTGGATCCTCAACCTCGGCGAGGCCGCCGAGTACATGTTCGACCACACGATCTTCCAGGACAACCTCGTCTTCGTCGACTTCTGCGAGGCGATGGTCAAGGACACCAACCCGAGCGTGCTGAAGCGGGCCCGGACGACCGAGGCGCCGGGCGCCGCGATCCACGGCTTCCGGACGATCGCCGACATCATGGAGGCGTTCAACCCGTTCGAGGGGTCGGTCTACAAGGAGGCGCTGAAGGTCAGCCGCGTCACCCGGGAGATGTTCTGCCTGATGGAGGGGCGGCACGTGCACCCCTCCACCGTCTATCCGGGCGGCGTGGGCACGATGCCGGAGCCGTCGCTGTTCACCGACTACCTGAGCCGGCTGCTGAGCGTCATCGACTTCGTGAAGCGGGCCGTCGCGATGAACGACGACGTCTTCGACTTCTTCTACGAGGCGCTGCCCGGGTACGAGGAGGTCGGCCGCCGCCGCGTCCTGCTCGGCTGCTGGGGCGCGTTCCAGAACCCCGACGTCGTCGACTACCGGTACGAGACGATGAATCACTGGGGCAAGGCGATGTACGTCACCCCGGGCATCGTGGTGGACGGGCGGCTACTCACCACCGACCTGGTCGACATCAACCTCGGCATCCGCATCCTGCTGGGCAGCTCGTACTACGACGACTGGGCGGGCGAGGAGCCGTTCGTCACCCACGACCCGCTCGGCAATCCGGTCGACATGCGGCACCCGTGGAACCAGACGACGCTGCCGGCGCCGCAGAAGCGCGACTTCGAGGACAAGTACAGCTGGGTGATGAGCCCGCGCTGGTACGACAAGAACTCCGGGGAGCACCTGGCGCTGGACACCGGCGGCGGGCCGTACGCCCGGCTGTACACCACGGCGCTGGCCGGGCTGGTGGACACGCCGTACGTGAAGGCCACCGGGCAGACCGTCCAGATCTCCCTGCCCAGGGGCGACCGGCTGCCCGAGACGACGCTGGAGTGGCGGATCCCGCAGTGGTCGAACGCCATCGAGCGCAACCGGGCGCGGGTCTACTTCGTGGCGTACGCGGCGGCGATGTCGCTGCACTTCGTCGAGCGGGCGATGGAACGGGTCCGCGCCGGGGACACCAAGGTCTTCCAGGACTTCGAGGTGCCCGACGAGGCGATCGGCTGCGGCTTCCACGAGGCGGTGCGGGGCGTGCTGTCGCACCATCTCGTCATCCGCGACGGCAAGATCGCCAACTACCACCCGTACCCGCCGACGCCCTGGAACGGCAGCCCGCGCGACAGCTACGGCACGCCCGGCCCGTACGAGGACGCCGTCCAGGACATGCCCATCTTCGAGGAGAACGGCCCGGAGAACTTCCGGGGCGTCGACATCATGCGCGCGGTGCGCAGCTTCGACCCCTGCCTGCCGTGCGGGGTGCACATGTACCTCGGCAAGGGCCGCACGCTCGAGAAGGTCCATTCGCCGATGTTCGGTGCCACCCATGGGTGAGCGGCTCGGCGAGGGCGCGCTGGCCGAGCGGCTCGGCCGGATCGATGAGCTGCTCGGCACGCTGGAGCAGGCGCCGGGGCCGACCGCCGAGGGCGCGCTCGACGCCGTGGCCCTGCTCGCCGAGGTGTACGGCGAGGCGCTGGCGCGCGTGATGGACCGCGCGGCCGGTGACGCCCGGCTCGCCGCGGCCCTGATGGACGACGACCTGCTCGGCCATCTGCTGGCGCTGCACGACGTCCACCCCGCGCCGACGGAGGAGCGGGTGAGCCGCGCCCTGGAGGGCGTCCGGCCCTACCTGCGCTCGCAGGGCCGGGACGTCGAGCTGGCCGGCATCGACGGGGACGTCGCCCGCGTCCGGCTGACCGGGGGCTCGGGCGGGTGCGGGAGCACGGCCGGCATGGCCGAGCAGGCCGTGCGGGACGCCGTGCTCGCCGTCGCCCCCGAGCTGTCCGCCGTGGAGCCCGAGGGAGGGGAGGCGGCCGCGCGGCCGGCGACGTTCATCCCGGTCGACGCGCTGCTGCGGCACGGCGCCCCGCCCGCGTCCCAGGTGGGGAAGGCCCCATGACCACCGCGCCGCGGATCGCGCGACCCCGGCCCGCCTCCTCGGCGGCGCTCGGACGGGTCCTCGGGCGCGCGGCGACGCTCCGCCGCGACCCCGCCGAGAAGTGCGACCTGTGCGCGAACCCGGTCGCGGACGGGCACGCCCACGTCCTGGACGAGCGGCGCGACGAACTGCTGTGCGCCTGCCGCGCCTGCGCGCTCCTCTTCGAACGGGACGCGGCGGGCCGCGGGCACTACCGGCTGGTGCCCCGCCGCCGCGTCCGGCTGGACGGCGTCCCGTCCGCCGACCTGGGCGTCCCCGTCGGGCTGGCGTTCTTCGTCCGCGAGCCGGACGGCGGCGTGGCCGCCCGCTGCCCCAGCCCGGCCGGCGCCACCCGCTGGGAGGTCGACCCGCCGGTGTGGGCGGCGGCCGAGGCGCGCTGCGAGGCGCTGCGGACCATGCTGCCCGGCGTGGAGGCGCTGCTGGTCAACACCGCCCGAGGGGCGGACGAGCAGTGGCTGGTCCCCGTCGACGACTGCCACCGGCTGGTGGCCGCCGTCCGGCGGTCGTGGAAGGGCCTGTCCGGCGGCCTGGAGGTGTGGCCGGAGATCGAGCGTTTCTTCGCGGAACTGGCGACGAACCCGGAAGGGAAGTGAACGACCATGGCCGAGATCAAGGTGGGCAAGCCCGACGTCGCGCCGGACACCCCGTCGCACACCAAGGGCGTCCGGCAGGGGAACGAGCCGGGCGCCTACGAGAAGCAGTCGGGGCACCACGAGGACCACACCGCCGACGCGCGGCGCTCCACCGGGGTGAACCCGAAGGCGCACGACCCGATCGCGCCCGACATGCCGAACCTGCCGCCCGGATGAGCGGCCGCTGCCCGACGCGGGGCCGGAGAACAGCGACGAAGGAGACGACGGACATGCGACGACCGCTGACCGTCCTGGGCGTGGTGGCCGGGGCCGCGGTGCTGGTGGCGCTGTGGCGGGAGTATCCGGCCATGGCCCGCTACATCAAGATGGAGCGGATGTGAACGAGGGGCGGCGCCGCTGATGTGCCTCGCCATCCCCGGTGAGATCGTCGCGATCGCGGCGGACGGCGGCGACCTGGCCACGGTCGAGGTCGCCGGCGTCCGCCGCGCCGTCAACGTGGGCCTGCTCGGCGCCGACCGGGTCGCCCCGGGCGACTGGGTCCTCGTGCACGTCGGCTTCGCCATGTCGAAGATCGACGAGGCGGAGGCCGCGGCCACGCTGGAACTGCTGCGCGGGCTCGGCGAGGCCTACACCGACGAGCTGGACGCCCTGTCCGGATCCGACATCACCTGAACACTGATCGGACGACGCTCCCGAGACCGAAGACCTGAAAGGCGGCTGACCGTCATGCGGTTCGTCGACGAGTTCCGCGACGCCGGGCAGGCCCAGGCCCTGTCCGCGCGGATCGCCGGCCTGTGCGAGCCGGGCCGGCACTACACGTTCATGGAGGTGTGCGGGGGCCACACGCACACCATCTACAAGCACGGCCTGGAGGACCACCTGCCCGAGACCGTCAGGCTGGTGCACGGGCCCGGGTGCCCGGTGTGCGTGATCCCGATGGGGCGGGTGGACGACGCCATCGCGATCGCCCGCCGCCCGGAGGTCATCATGACCTCGTTCGGGGACATGATGCGGGTGCCCGGCGGCCAGGGCTCGTTCTACGACGCCAAGGCCGAGGGCGCGGACATCCGGATGGTCTACTCGCCGCTGGACGCCCTCAAGATCGCCCGGGAGAACCCGGACCGGAAGGTCGTGTTCATGGCGATCGGGTTCGAGACCACGGCGCCGTCCACGGCGATGACCGTGCTGCGGGCGGCGGCGGAGGGCGTGGCCAACTTCTCCGTCTTCTGCAACCACGTGACGATCATCCCGGCGATCAAGGCGATCCTGGACTCGCCCGACCTGCGGCTCGACGGCTTCCTCGGCCCGGGGCACGTCTCCACCGTGATCGGCTGCCGCCCGTACGAGTTCATCCCCGCCGTGTACGGCCGGCCGCTGGTGTGCGCGGGCTTCGAGCCGGCGGACATCCTGCGGTCGGTGCACATGCTGCTCCAGCAGCTCGCCGACGGCCGCGCCGAGGTGGAGAACCAGTACACGCGGGTCGTCCAGTGGAACGGCAACCGGCGCGCCCTGGACGCGATCTCCCGGGTCATGGAGCTGCGGCCGTACTTCGAGTGGCGCGGCCTCGGGTTCATCTCCCAGTCGGCGCTGCGGCTGCGCGAGGAGTTCGCCGCCCACGACGCGGAGCGGATCTTCGAGGTGCCCGGGGTGCGGGTGGCCGATCCCAAGGCGTGCCAGTGCGGCGAGGTGCTCAAGGGCGTGCTCCGGCCCTGGGAGTGCAAGGTCTTCGGCACCGCCTGCACGCCCGAGACCCCGATCGGCACCTGCATGGTGTCGTCGGAGGGGGCGTGCGCCGCGTACTACAACTTCGGCCGGTTCACGCGGCAGCGCGTGCAGGAGGCGATCCGCGCATGACCACCCGGCACATCCGCGAGGAAGAGGTCCTGGAGCGGATCGAGCGGGCGCGCCGGCGCAAGCCCAGGGTGCGGGAGGAGCGGATCACCCTCGCCCACGGCGCGGGCGGCAAGGCGACCCAGACGCTGGTCGAGGCGCTGTTCGTGGAGGCGTTCCGCAATCCGGCGCTGGAGGCGCTGGACGACGGCGCGGTCCTCGGCGTGGACGGCGCCCGGGTGGTGTTCACCACCGACACCTACGTGGTCTCGCCGCTGTTCTTCCCCGGCGGCGACATCGGCGACCTGGCGGTCAACGGCACCGTCAACGACCTGGCCGTGAGCGGGTCCCGGCCGCTGTACCTGTCGGCGGGGTTCGTCCTGGAGGAGGGCTTCCCCGTCGCCGACCTGCGGCGGATCACGGCCTCGATGGCGGAGGCCGCCGCGCGGGCGGGCGTCGCCGTGGTCACCGGGGACACCAAGGTCGTCGAACGCGGCAAGGCCGACGGCTGCTACGTCAACACCTCCGGCATCGGGGTGCTCGACCGCGCCGGGGACGCCCCGGCCCTGGGGCCGGGGTCGGTGCGGCCGGGTGACGCGGTGCTGGTGTCCGGTCCGATCGGCGAGCACGGCGTCACGATCATGCTGGCCCGGGGCGAGCTCGACATCCAGGCCGACGTCACCTCCGACACCGCCCCGCTGAACGGTCTCACCGCCGCGCTCCTCGACGCGGTCCCCGGTGGCGTGCGGATGATGCGGGACGCCACCCGAGGAGGCGTGGCGACCGTGCTGAACGAGGTGGCGCGGGCCGCCGGGCGCACGGTCGTGCTGCGGGAGGCGGCCGTGCCGGTGCGCGCCCCGGTCGGCGGGGCCTGCGAGCTGCTGGGCATCGACCCGCTGTACGTGGCGTGCGAGGGGCGGTTCGTCGCCGTCGTCGACGGCGGCCGGGCGGAGGCGGCGCTGGACGCGCTGCGCGGCCACCCGCTGGGGGAGGGCGCCGCCGTGGTGGGGGCGGTCGACGACGACCCGTCCGGGCTGGTGCTGCTCAAGACCGCCTTCGGTGGCACGCGGATCGTCGACACGCTGGTGGGCGACCCGCTGCCGCGCATCTGCTGACGGTCACGCCCCGGCCCGGTCGCGGGCCGCGGCGATCACCGCCTGGCCCAGGGAGATGCCGCCGTCGTTGGCCGGGACGCGGGCGTGGACCAGGACCCGGAAGCCGCCGTCCTCCAGCCCGGCCACGACCCGTTCCAGCAGCAGCATGTTCTGGAAGACGCCGCCCGACAGCGCCACCGTCTCCAGCCCGGAACGCTCGCGCAGCGTCCGCGCCGTCTCCACGACCGAGCGCGCCAGGCCGTTGTGGAAGCGCGCGGAGACCACACCCGCTCCGGCGCCCGCGCGGACGTCGTCGACCGCGCCGCGCACGAGGTCGGTGCCCTTGAGCACCAGCGTCGCGCCGCCGGTCACCGTCACCGGGTAGGCGCCGCGCTCGCCGGGGTCGGCGCGCTGCTCCAGCTCGATCGCGGCCTGGCCCTCGTAGCCGGCCCGGTCGCGCACGCCGGCGATCGCCGCGACCGCGTCGAACAGCCGTCCCGCGCTGGAGGTCGCCGGCGCGTTCACGCCGGAGCGCGCCATCGCCACCACGGCGGGCCACCGCTCGCGGTTGCGCCGCACAACCTCCAGCTCAGGACGGTCATCGCCGTAGGCCGCGTCGAGGTAGGCCGCCGCCATCCGCCACGGCTCGCGGACCGCCGCGGCCCCGCCCGGCATCGGCACCGCCTCCAGATGCCCGGCGCGCCGGTAACCGGCCAGGTCCGCGATCAGGAACTCGCCGCCCCACAGCGTCCCGTCGTCCCCGTACCCCAGCCCGTCGAACGCGACGCCGATCACGGGCCCGGCCTCCCCGTTGTCGGCCAGGCACGCCGCGATGTGCGCGTGGTGGTGCTGGACGCCGAGCAGCTCGGCGTCCTCCCGCTCCAGCGCGTACTTCGTGGACAGGTACTCCGGGTGCAGGTCGTGGACGACGACCTCCGGCCGGACGCCGAACAGCCCGCAGAAGTGCTCGATCCCCGCGGTGTACGAGCGCAGCGTCTCGTGGTTCTCCAGGTCCCCGATGTGATGGGACGGGAAGGCGCGGTTCCCCTTGGCGACGCAGAAGGTGTTCTTCAGCTCGCCGCCGCAGGCCAGGACGGGTCTCGGGAACTCCCAGGGCACCCGTACCGGCGACGGGACGAGCCCGCGGGAGCGCCGCAGCGGGTACGGGCGGCCGCGGAAGGCGCGCACGACCGAGTCGTCGGTCCGGATGTGGATCGGCCGATCGTGCGTCAGGAACGCGTCGGCGATGCCCGAGAGCCGTTCCAGGGCGTCCTCGTCCCGGTGGACGATCGGCTCGTCGGACACGTTGCCGCTGGTCAGCACGATGGGCCCGCCGAGTTCGGCCAGCAGGAGGTGGTGCAGCGGGGTGTAGGGCAGCAGCACGCCCAGTTCGCGGTTACCGGGAGCCACGGCGGCCGCGACCGGCGCGCCCGCGCGGCGGGGGAGCAGCACGATCGGCCGGGACGGGGCGGTCAGCAGGGCGGCCCCGGCGGCGTCCGGCCGGACCAGTTCCCGCGCGCCCGCCAGGTCGGCGGCCATGACGGCGAACGGCTTCTCCTCGCGGTGCTTGCGCGCCCGCAGCGCGGCCACGGCGCGCTCGTCGCAGGCGACCGCCGCGAGGTGGTAGCCGCCGAGGCCCTTCACCGCCACGATCGCGCCGTCGCGCAGCAGGCCCGCCGCCGCACCCACTGCCTCCTCCACGATCGCCGCGCCGCCCGGCCGGAGGAGTCTCAGCGCCGGGCCGCACGCGGGGCAGCACACCGGCTGGGCGTGGAAGCGCCGGTCGGCGGGATCCCCGTACTCGCCCGCGCACGCGGCGCACATCGCGAAACCGGCCATCGTGGTGGCGGGGCGGTCGTACGGGACCGCCTTGACGATCGTGAACCGTGGCCCGCACTGCGTGCAGTTGGTGAACGCGTGGCGGTGCCGCCGCCCGCCGGGGTCCGCGAGCTCGTCGAGGCAGTCCGCGCAGGTCGCGGTGTCGGGGGACACGAGCGCGGCGGGCGGGGCGGCGCCGTCGCTCGGCACGATCCGGAACCCCGGCTCGCCCAGCGGCGGCCGCGGCTCGGCCGTGACGCGCTCCACCACGGCCAGCGCCGGAGCCCGCCCGCCGAGGTCGTCCACGAACCGGGCCAGCGCCGACGGATCCCCCTCGGCCTCGGCGAACACGCCCTCGGAGTCGTTGCCCACGAACCCCGACAGCCCGTACCGCCCGGCCAGTTCGTGCACGAACGGGCGAAAGCCGACCCCCTGCACGACGCCCTCGACCCGGACCCGGATCCGGCCGGTCACAGCCGGTCGTCCAGCGCCTGGTGCGTGAGTTCCCACAGGACGTGGTACGCGGTCGTCTGCGCCTCCTGGATGCGGTGCACCGAGGACGACGGCACCACGAACAGGTGGTCGACCGTGCCCGCCTCCGCCATCGCGCCGCCGCCGTACCCGGCGAACCCGACCGTGACCATGCCGCGCCGGGACGCCTCGTCGAAGGCGCGCAGGACGTTGGCCGATCCGCCGCTGGTGGAGAGGCCGACCGCGACGTCGCCCCGGCGCCCGAACGCCGCGAGCTGCCGGGCGAACACCACCTCGAACCCCACGTCGTTGGACAGCGCCGTGAGCGCGGCGACGTCACCGGTCAGCGAGAAGGCGGGCAGGGGCCGCCCCTGGGGCGGGTGCAGGAACATCTGGGCCAGATCCTGGGCGTCGGTGCAGCTGCCGCCGTTCCCGAAGGCGAACAGCCGCCCGCCGTCGAGGAAGGCCCCGGCCATCCGCCGGGCGCACGCGACCAGCCCGTCGCCCAGCAGGTCGGCGAGGCTCTGGCGCAGGGCCACGATCTCCGCGGCCTTCCGCACCGTCGAGGCGCGCACCTCGTCGAGCACCGCCGCGGCCTCCGCGCCGCCCTCGTACAGGAAGGGGTAGAGCGCCTCCACGCCGCCGCCCGCGCTCATCGCGCACCGTCCGGGATGACCGCGATGGCCTCCTTGGCGTGGACGAGCACGTCGTCCCCGACCCGCGCGTCGACCAGCGCGACGCTGACCTCCTCGGGCCCGGCCTCGGTCTCGACGATCGCGAGCCCGTCGGGCAGCAGCTCCCTCACCCGCACCCGGACGGCGGAGTCCGAACAGGTGACGCAGACCTCGCCATGGCAGTCGGGCACGCTCATCCCACGCCCTCCTTCTCCAGCAGTCCGGGCCTTTCGAGGAACACGTGAACCAGCTCCCACAGCACGTGGTACACGGTCACGTGCATCTCCTTGACCAGGAGGGGGTCGCCGGCACGGGCCGTCAGCAGGTGGTCCACCGCGGGGTTCCGGGCGAGGAAGCCGCCGCCCTCGCCGGTCAGGGCGACCGTGAGCAGGCCCATCCCGTGCGCCGTCTCCAGCGCTCCCCGCACGTTGCCGCACCGGCCGCCGGGGGAGAGGCCGAGCGCGATGTCCTCGGGCGCCGCGAGCGCGCGCAGCTGGGCGGCGAACATCTCCTCCACCCCGTCGGCCGCGGCGATCCCGGTCAGCGTGGCGACGTCCCCGGTCAGGGCGAGCGCGGGCAGCGCCCGCTTGCCCACGATCACCGGGTGCACGAACTCCACGGCCACGTGCTGGGCGTCGGCGCAGGCCCCGCCGTTGCCGAAGACGATCAGCCGGCCGCCGCGGTGGAACCGGACGGCCATGGCGCGGCAGGCGCGGGCGATCCGGTCGGCCTCGCCCGCGAGCGCGCGGCCCGGCTCCAGCCGCCGGTCGAACGCCCGCCGGACCGCCTCCCTCGCCCGCGCCGTCTCCATGGGGCCGCCTCAGGACCAGGACGCCGCGCGCCCGGCGTCGGCGGCGCCGCGGGAGGCCGCGGCCCAGCGGTCGAGGAAGGCGGCGATCACCTGCCCGAGGTGGGCCAGCCTCGGCGTCCACGTGCCGAGGTGCTCCACGCCCCTGGGCGTCAGCTCGTACCTCCGGCGGGCCGGTCCCGTCTCGGACGGCACCCACGAGGAGACCACGAGCCCTTCGCGTTCCAGGTTGCGCAGCACCCGGTAGGCGTGCCCCGGCTCGACGTCGGAGACCCCCGAGCCGCCGAGGCGGCCGATGAGGTCGTACCCGTGGCCGGGACGCTCGTAGAGCAGCAGGAGCAGGTACGGGTGGAGCAGGCTGCGAGCGTCGCATCCGTTCATCAAGGGACCTCCGAGGAGTTCCCGGCCTTGAGGCCGGGGAGAAATCGGACTCCTGCGGAGCAGGGCAGGGAAAGCAGATTCGCCCCCTGCGGGCGAATGCCGGTTGACCAGGCGCGATCCAGTACGTTTTCGCCCGTGTGTTCGAGCGTGCACGCTGGGCTCGCCTCGTGCCGCGTTACCGCCTGGTCCCCGCGCTCGAGCAGGAGCAAGTCCTGCTCTCGCATTGCGCGCACGCCCGGTACGCGTGGAACCTGGCCGTCGAGCAACACAGCTTCTGGTCCCGGCGCCGGGGCGGGGCGCCCGGTTACAACGAGCAGTCCCGGCAGCCCACGCAGGCCCGTGCCGAGTTCGGGTGGTTGCGGGCGGGGTCGCAGACGGTGCAGCAGCAGGCGCTGCGTGATTTTGCGCAGGCGATGAGCAACTTCTTCGCCGGTACCCACCGCCGTCCCACCTGGCGCAAGCAGGGGGTGCATGAGGGGTTCCGGCAGGTGGGCGTCAAGCCGCATCAGGTCGTGCGGTTGTCGCGCAGGTGGGGTGCGGTGCTGGTGCCCAAGTGCGGGTGGGTGAGGTTCCGTCTGTCGCGGCCGGTGCCGGAGGGTGTGAGGTCCTATCGGGTGACGCGTGATCGGGCCGGGCGCTGGCATGTGGCGTTCGCGCACGTCCCGCCCTCGGTCCCCGGCCCCGGTGACGGGAGCGTGGTCGGAGTGGACCGTGGCGTCACCGTCAGCGCCGCCCTCTCGACCGGGGACCTGCTGAAGGTCCCCGGCCTCACCCCGGGGGAGACGCGGCGCCTGGAGCTGCTGGCGCGCAAGCTGGGGCGCGCCCGGCGCGGCTCCGGCCGCCGGGCCAGGCTCAAGGCCGCACTCGCCCGGCTCAAGGCCCGCCAGAGCGATCGCCGCAAGAACTGGGTGGAGCAGACCTCCACCGCGCTGGCGCGCGGGTTCGATGTGATCGGTGTCGAGGACCTCAACGTCCGGGGCATGACCCGCTCGGCGAAGGGCACCGTCGAGCGGCCGGGACGCAATGTCGCCGCCAAGGCGGGCCTGAACCGGGGCATCCTGGCCGGCGGATGGGCCGTGCTGGTCGAGCGGCTGGAGCATAAGGCGCCCGGCCGTGTGCACAGGATCGATCCCGCGGGCACCTCGCAGCGCTGCTCGGCGTGCAGGATCAGGGACCCGAAGGCGCGTGAGAGCCAAGCGCGTTTCCGGTGCCGGTCCTGCGGTTTCGCCTGCAACGCCGACGTGAACGCGGCACGCGACATCGCCCACGAGACCAGACTCGTGATCGCGCGCGAGCTCGGGCTCGTGTGCACGGCGGCCGGACCGGCCGTCGCTGCGCGGGGACGCTCCGGGTTGCCGGGGCGGACGAACCGCGAACCTCAACCTGTTCTCCTCTCCTGAGGCCACGGGTTGGAATCCCCCTCGTTCACGAGGGGGAGGAGGTCAAGACGCGCCTCCCTCTCCGGCGTGCGTGATCCTGTGGCGGACCCTTCTGGCCCCTACCCCCGTCCGGCACCCGGGGAATCTCATGATCGGTTCTGGAACCGGTCAGGCGTCGCCCTCAGGCCCCAGGTTGTCGAGGAAGAACTCGGTCATCAGGCCGACGGTGTTCTTGAACTCCTTGTTGTAGACGACGAAGTGGCCGCCGCGCAGCGTCACCAGCCGCTTGGGGTGCAGGGCGCGCTCGTAGGCGGCGAAGGCCAGGTCGCTGTGGGTCAGGATGTCGTCCTTGGCGACCACCAGCAGCAGCGGCGTGGGGGTGATCCGGGAGATGAAGTCGCCCGGCTCGTAGCCCGAGATCGACTCCACCGACCGGAGGGTGATCTCGTTCCGCCAGGTGGCGAGCCGCTCGGGCTCGATGGTCTGGTACCACTCGTAGGTCTCCCGGTCGGCCATCGCCGCCGGCTCCCCCGGCGTCGCGGTGACCAGCGGGAGCATCGCCGGGGGCTCGCCGCGGAAGCGCGCCAGCCGGTCGGCGTCGAAGGTGCGCCGGACCTCCGCCAGGGCCTCGCTGGGGATGAACCGCGACAGGGTCGTCCCGCCGCTGATCACCGGGACCTGGGAGTAGACCGCCTTCACCCGCCGGTCCAGGGCCGCCACGACCAGCACGTGCCCGCCGGAGTAGCTCGACCCGAAGATCCCGATGCGGCCGGGGTCCACCTCGGGCCGGGTGCACAGGAAGGTGATCGCGTCCCGGTAGCCCTGGATCTGCGCCCACGGGTCGGCCTCCTGCCGGGGCTCGCCGTCGCTGGCGCCGAAGGTGGGGTGGTCGTACAGGACCACCGCCAGGCCCGCGGCGGCGAGCGCCTCGGCGATGTCGTCGGTGTACTGCTCCTTGACCGCGCCCAGGCCGTGGGTGACGACGACGGCGGGGTGGGGGCCGGGGGAGGTGTCGGGGGTGTAGAGCCGGCCGCGCAGGGTGGTGCCGGCGGAGTCGAACTCGATGTCCTGTCGCATTGCGTGTCCTTTCCGCGCCTGGTGGGGCGGTCCTGTCAGGGAGTGGTGGACGGCGTGCCGTCTGCCGGGGGATCGCCGGCGGGCCGGGTGAAGGCGCCCTTCAGCGCTCCGGCGTGGACGGAGACGGCGGTGCTCTCGGCGAGGGCGTCGTCGACGGCGCCGCGGGCCACGAGCATGCGGTAGTAGATGGGGGCTCCGACGGCGCTGATGACCGCGATGCCGTCGGTGCCGGGTGGGAGCTCGCCGCGTTCGACCGCGCGCTCGACGATCCGCGCGGCCAGCCGGTTGCGTTCGGCGATCACCGTGGCCCAGGCGTCCGACGCCTCGGGGGAGCGGACGGCGGCGGCCACGACGCCCTCGATCAGCGCCCGCATCCGGGGCTGCTGGTACAGCCGGGCGATCTCCAGGGCGAGGATCCGGAGGTCCTCCTCCAGCGAGCCGGTGTCGGGGATCGGCACCCGGGTCTTGCCGATCTCGCCCAGCAGGTCGACGACCAGTCCTTCGACGGTGCGCCACCGCCGGTACAGCGTGGCCAGGTGCACTCCGGACCGCTCGGCCACGCGCTCCAGGGTGAGGCCCGCGTACCCGGCGTCCTCCAGCTCGTCGCGCGCCGCGTCGAGCACGGCGGCGCGCGTGCGCGCCGTGCGGCCCCCGGGGCGGACCGCCCCCGAAGCCTGCCGGGTCTCCCGCATTCCGCCGCTCCCGTGTCGTCGTGCCGGACATCACCAGCTAATGCGAACACCTTCGCATTAGCAATGGGGTTCGGTGGCTCAGGCCGCATGTGGACAGCGTTTCCGGGATGCCGCCACGACGGGCGGCGCCGACGTTCCGCGAGAGAACGTCGCCGCGACTCGAACAAATGTTCTAGAGTTGGGTGCTGTGTTGATCGATGCACCTGTCGAGGTGGAGACAGACCCGGCGACCGGCCGTCCGACCCTGCTCACGCCCGAGGCGGGACGGGCGTACCGCGTGCGCAAGGTGATGGGGGAGTGGCAGGCGCCCGGGGAGGCGCGGCTCTTCCGCCTGCAGGCCAGCGAGCCGGACGGCCCGATGGTCGTCGTGGAGGTCGTCGGCCCGGAGATCGAGGGGAGTCCCTGGCGGCTCAGACACCTGTGGCGCTGAGGCCGGTGGAGCCGGTGGAGATCAAAAAAGAGGCCGGACCGCACGGGGGCAACGGCCCGGCCCCGATCACCACATCATCGGCCGTGGAGCGCCGTTTCGCCAGACCAGGGCGGGCGCCGGCGCCGTCCGGAACCGGCCGCCGGGTCAGCCCGGGGCGGTGCGGCTGAGCTCCTCCCACGACCGGTACAGCTCCGTGCGGGCGCCGTCCATCTGCTGGACGAGGTCGTAGGACCGGCTGCCGACGATCAGCCGCCGGGGCGGATCCGGCAGCCCGGCCAGCTTCATGATCGTGGGTGCGGCGGTGCTCGGGTCCGGCCCGGCGTCGTCGCCCCACATCTCCTCCAGTTCGGCCCGCAGGGAGGCGTAGGCCGGGTCGGGGGCGGTCGCCGTGGTGCCGGTCGTGAACAGCCCGGTGTCGTAGCCGCCCATCTGCACGTTCGTGACCTTGACGCCGAACGGCGCGACCTCCATGGCCAGCGCCTCGGTGAGCGAGTCCAGCGCGGCCTTGCCCGCGCCGTAGAACCCGACGGAGGCCATGCCCCCTCCGCTGGCCATGGACGTGACCTGCAGGATCCGCCCCGATCCCTGTGCGCGCAGGTACGGGATCACGGCCTGGGTCACCCACAGCGCGCCGAAGAAGTTCACGTCGAGGTGGGCGCGGACCTGCTCCTCGGTGGCCTCCTCCACCATCCCGTACAGCAGCCCGCCGGCGTTGTTGACCACGACGTCGAGCCTCCCGAAGGCTTCCGCGGCCCTGTCGACCGCCTGGAACACGGCTCCGCGGTCGGAGACGTCCAGCGGGAGCGGCAGGAGGGCGTCCGGGTGCCTCCCGGCCAGGTCCGCGAGCGGTGAGACATCGCGGGCGGAGGCCACGACGCGGTCTCCGGCGGCGAGGGCGGCCTCGGTGAACGCCCTGCCCAGGCCCCGGGAGGCGCCGGTGATGAACCACACTCTTCGGGTCGTCACAGCGACTCACCCCTTCTCGATAGAGACGAGACGATACGTCTCGGTTCGTTGACGCTCCACAGTCTGCGTCCTCGCTCACCGGTTGTCAACACGAACCGGTCCGTCTCGTCAGCTGCTAGCCTGACCCGCATGCCCAACTCCAGGAGGCCCGACGAGACCCGGCGCAGCGAGCGGTCGCGGCAGGCGATCCTCACAGCCACCCGCGAGCTGATCTCCGAGGTGGGGTACGGGAAGGTCTCGATCGAGGCCATCGCCGCGCGGGCGGGCGTCGGCAAGCAGACGATCTACCGGTGGTGGCCGTCCAGGGGCGCCGTGATCTTCGACTCCTTCCTGGAGCTCAGCCTGGACGCCGGCGGCGAGGGCATGGCGCTGCCCGACACCGGCGACCTCGAGGCCGATCTCAAGCTCGTCATGCGCGCGACGGCGGCCGAGTTCGCCGACCCGGAGTTCGAGCGGCCCGTCCGCGCGCTCAACGCGGAGATCGTCAACGATCCCGGCCTCGCCGCCCAGTACCGCGAGAAGCTGGCCCGTCCCGTGGACGAGGCCAAGAAGGCGCGGCTGCGCAGCGCCCAGCGCGCGGGCCAGTTGGCGGCGGACGCCGATCTCGACCTGGTGCTCGAAGTGCTCTACGCCCCCCTCTTCCAGCGGTGGCTGCACCGCTCCGGGCCGCTCACCGCCGAGTACGCCGACGCGCTCGTCGACGCCGCGCTCAGGGCCTTCCGCCCCTGACGCCTCCGCCCCTACAGTCCGAGCGCTTCGCCGAGACGGGCGAGGAGCGGTGACGCGAACGTCCCGTACCCGCAAGCACGCCGCCCGGCGCCGGGGGACAGGCACCAGTCCCACCAGTGGTCCAGCACGGCCCGGTCGAGGTGGAACGACTCCTCGCGGTCGCCCAGGGTGACGATCGCGGGCCAGCCCCAGGCCCGCGCCTGCGCGGTGACCTTCGCGCCGCCGCCCACCGGATCCACCGCCAGCGCCGGCACCCCGTTCCGGAGCGCGAGGACCAGGCCGTGCAGGCGGGTCGTGACCACCAGGTCCAGCCGCCGCAGGACGGCCTCCAGCTCGGCGGGCGCCGCCGGGTGCCGCCAGTCGCGCGGGTCGATCCGGGTGTCCAGCGGCACCCGTGCCGGCCCGCGCGCGTGCAGCCATTCCGTCAGCTCCCGGTCGACGCGCCCGTGGTCGGCCCACCGGCCGTACTCGCCCTGGCCCGGCGCCAGCACGACCCCCACGACGGGAGGGCCCGGGGACGGCACGGGCGTCGCGGCCGACAGGTCCCGGCTCGGCTCCGCGCCGGGGGCGTCACGGGGCAGCACCAGATGGAACCCCGTCACGGCGGGCGCGCCCGGATCGATGACCGAGACGCCGACCGCGATGCGGTGGCAGCGCGCGTAACGGCGGTGCAGGGACTCGACCTGGCGGCCGTGCGCGGGGCCGCAGGCGAACACCAGGTGCGTGTAGCGGGCGGGGTCCGCACCGTCGAGCGTCAGCCCCTCCGGGCGCAGGACGGGGCTCCAGGCGGTGTCGCACTCCACGCCCGCGCCCGCCAGCGTCGCCCGCACCGCCTCCATCGCCAGGACGTCCCCGGCGGTGGCCTCTCCGCGCAGGAAGCTCGGCCATCCCGCCAGCAGCACCCGCATCGGCTCCCCTCCGCTTCCCTCCCGCTGAGGCTTCCCCGAAGGAGCAGGCCAAACGCCCAGAGGCGAGGAGCGGGCCGGTCGGAGATCCGCCGCCACGGCGGATTTCCGAAACTCCGGGCGCGGCCTACGGGCTGGTACTAGCATCTGTGATGCCTGGCCGGTGGAGAGCAAGCTGCCCAGGCCATGTTGGTTGAGCGGCTGGAGCACAGGCGCTCGGCCGCGTGCAGCAAGATCGATCCTGCGTACACTTCGCAGTGTTTGCTCAGCATGCGGGAGTTAGGGCCTGGGGGCACGCGAGAGCCAAGCGTGTGTCCGGTGTCAGTCCTGCGGCTACGCTGGCAACACCGAGGTGAACGCGGCACGCAATATCGCACACGAGGCCAGACTCGTGTGCACGGCGGCCGGACCGGCCGTTGCTGCGCGGGGACGCTCCGGGTTGCCGGGGCGGGTGAACCGCGAACCTCAACCTGTTCTCCTCTTCTGAGGCCACGGGTTGGAATCCTCCTCGTTTACGAGGGGGAGGAGGTCAAGTACGGCCAAGTCCGGAACAGCAGGGGCGACAGCCCGGCCCACACCCACTGGTGGGTGTGGGCCCGCACCCCGGCGACCCCGGCGCGGGCGGGGCCATGATCGCCAAGGGTGACTGCGTGAGCAGCGCCTCCTTCGGCTTCGGCGGCGAGAAGCCGTGCTCCGGCGACTGGTACGGCAAGGTCATCGCCCGGGTCGACTCCGGCGCCGCCTGCCCGGCCCCGCAGACGCTGGAGACGATGAAGCTGAGGTCCTTCGGCGGCGGCGGCTCGGTGTCGCGGCCGGTGCTGTGCCTCGGCCAGGGCGGCGGCGTCCTCGGCACCGGCGACTGCATCGAGGACCCGTCGTTCGCCGTCGGCGGGCTCGACAAGGCGGCCTGCGGCACCCAGCAGGCCATCGCCAAGGTGGCCGCCCGCGTGAAGACCCGGAAGGACTGCCCGTCCACCGCCACGCACGTCATGGAGAGCGACGGCGCCTACCTGCCGGTGATGTGCCTGCAGAAGCTGCGCGCCACGCCGCTCGAACGGCTGGAGGAGCTCACCCGCTAGCCGAGGTCGCCGATGACGGCCTTGACCAGCTCCGCGGTCTGGTCGGGCTGGGCCGCCCGCGCGCACAGGGCGTCCAGCGTGCTGCCGTAGAGGTCGAGTTCCTGCCGCTTCTCCAGGAACTGGGCGCCGCCGAGCTGCTCCAGGTAGACCACGTCGGGCAGGTCGGGCTCCTGGAAGCGCAGCAGGGTGAACGGCCCGCCCGGCAGGCCGAGCCCCAGCCGGGCGGGCAGGATCTGCAGCGTCACGTTCGGCACGGCGGTCATCTCGACCAGGTGCCGCAGCTGGCGGCGCATGACCTGCCGGCCGCCCACCGGGCGCCGCAGGGCGCCCTCGTCGATCAGCGCCCAGAGCCTGGGCGGGTCCGGCTGCGCCAGGATCCGCTGCCGCTCCATCTCCAGCTCGACGCGGCGGTCGAGGTCGTCCGGGTGCCTGTGCGGCGGGCACAGGTCCATGGCGGCGCGCGCGTAGTCCTCGGTCTGCAGCAGCGCCGGAACCAGCTGCGTGGCGTACACGCGCACGCGGTGGGCGGCCTCCTCCAGCGCGATGTAGGTCTCCAGCCAGGTCGGCACGATGTCGCCGTACCGGTGCCACCACTGCGGCGCGTTGGCGCGCTGGACGACGGCCAGGAGCCTCATCCGCTCCCTCTCGTCGTGCACGCCGTAGAGGGTCAGCAGATCGGCGACGTCCCGGTCCTTGAAACCGACGCGGCCCAGCTCCAGCCGGCTCATCTTGGACGCCGACGCCCGGATCGAGTAGGCGGCGTCCTCGCGCGTCACGCCCGCAGCCTCACGGAGGCGGCGAAGGCGCGCGCCCAGCAGCATGCGCCAGATGGACGGACCGCCGCGTGCGGGGCTGAACTGGGGAGCCGCGGGAAGGCCGCCCCGCGGTCCGGTGCTCGTCATGCTGCTCCTCGCGCGACCACCCCGTCGTGCACATTCCGAACGCCCCCGGTGCGCGCGATGATATAACCTCCCCGCCCGGGTTTCGGTCGCCCCGGAGCCATTTTCCGGGGCGCGCGTGCTCAGCCGAGGTCGGCGCGGATCTGCTTGGACTTGCCGAGCACGTCGGAGAGGTTCGGGCTCTCCATCGTGACCACCCCGAGCGTCTTCCCGTCCGTCCACACGACGGAGTTGTACGACGCGGGCGCCGCCTTGCCGACCTGGTAGGGGTTCTGGAAGGCGGCGAGGCCGAAGCTGACGTAGACGCGCTTGACGGCGGGGTCGCCGAACGTGGCGTCCGCGGCCGTCACGGTCCGCCGCCGGTAGCCGTTGGCGTACGCGATGACCTCCTGTGCGACCGCCTCCGGATCACCGCCGCCCAGCGTGCCGCCCGCGTAGAAGAACCGGTCCAGGACGCGGTCGCTGCCGGGCAGCCGGTAATAGCCCGCCCGGACGCCGGTGAGCCGGGCGCGGAGCGACTGCGGGAGCGCGGAGGCCAGCCTGGTGAAGTCGGCGGACCGTTCCAGCTCCGGATCGCGGGACCAGCCGGCCAGCGTGCGCGGTCCGTTCAACTCGTACGGGCGCACCGCGGGCAGCTCCGGGCCGAACGCCTTGCCGTCCAGCTGCACGGGGTCGCGCGGTTGCGCGACCTCACTGGAACACCCGGCGAGGGACACGACCAACGTCAGCGCACACAGCGATCCACGAAGCATGGGCCGATGCTGCCGATCTTCCCGGCCGGGTGTCATGAGTCAGATGTCCCGTTCCTCCTGGGGATGCGGAGGGGACCCCGGCCGCCTCGCCTACCCGGCGGAGAGGATGCGGAGGAGGTCGTCGCCGCGCCGCCGGGCGATGGCCCCCTCCCGGACGCGCGTCTCGACCTTGGACTTCAGGGCGCCGGTGCGCTCGCGCACGCGGACGGATCGTCCGGGGGAGGAATCGGATTCCTGGGGAGCAGGGCAGGGACTGGGGATCCGCCGCCACGGCGGATCTCCGAAATCTTGGGTGCGGCCTGCGAGGATGGTGCTAACGTCGATACTGCCTGGCCGGTGCAGACCAAGCTGGCCGGGCCATGCTGGTCGAGCGGCTGGAGCCTAAGGCGCCCGACCGCGTGCAAAAGATCGATCCCGCGTACACCTCGCAGCGCTGTTCGGCGTGCGGGGCCAGGGGCCGGGAGGCGCGCGAGAGCCAAGCGTGTTTCCGGCTGCCGGTCCTGCGGCTACGTCGGCGATGCTGATGTGAACGCGGCGTGCAACATCGCACGCGAGTCCAGGCTCGTGTGCACGGCGGCCGGACCGGCCGTTGCTGCGCGGGGACGCTCCGGGTTGCCGGGGCGGACGAACCGCGAACCTCAACCTGTTGCCCTCTCCTGAGGCCACAGGTTGGAATCCCCCTCGGTTGACGAGGGGGAGGAGGTCAACTCACCGCCTTGGACGCAGTCGGCACCCGCGGCGGCGGCCGCGCAGGTTCCGCGTTCCCGCGTCACCTCGCCCGGGTGGGCCCTCTCAGCCCTCGCCCTTGCGCGGGCCCGTGAACCCGAACAGGTACCCGGCGACCTTGCGCATCTGGATCTCCTCCGCCCCCTCGGTGATCCGGTAGCGCCGGTGGTGGCGGTAGATGTGCTCGAACGGGGTGTGCCGGGTGTAGCCGAGCCCGCCGTGCACCTGCATCGCGCGGTCGGCCGCCTCGCACACGAACCGGTTGGCGCGGTAGTTGCACATCGAGACCCGGTCGCTGATCTCCATGTGCGGGACCCGGTCCAGCTCCCACGCGGTCTTGCGGACCAGCCCGCGCAGCATCTCGGCCTCGGTCTGCAGCTCCACCAGCGGCCACTGGATCGCCTGGCGGGTCGCCAGCGGCTTGCCGAAGGTGCTGCGCCGCCGGGCGTACTCGACGCTGCGGTCGACGCAGTACTGCCCGGCGCCGACCCCGGAGGCGGCCTGCCGGATCCGGTTCTCGTGCACGAACGTCTGCGCCACCGCGAGCCCCTCGCCCTCCGCGCCGAAGATCGCCGAGTCGGGCACCCGCACGTCGCGCAGCGTCACCTCGGCGTGGTCGGTGGGCATGTTGAACGTCCACCAGTGGAAGTCGACCGACAGGCCGGGGGAGTCGGCCGGGACGAAGAAGGCGGTGACGCCGCGCGCGTCCCCGGGGTTCCCGGAGGTCCGGGCGAAGATCACGTCGTGGGTGGCCGCGTGCATCCCGGAGTTGAAGCGCTTGGCCCCGTTGATGATCCAGTCCCCGCCGTCGCGGACGGCCGCGGTCTCCATCCAGGTGGCGTCGCTGCCGTGGTCGGGCTCGGTGAGCCCGAAGCCGACGCCCTTCTCCAGGGCCAGCATCGGCTCGATGAACTCCTCCCGCTGCTCCGGCGTCCCGTACTCCAGGAGCATGTGGACGAACGGGAAGTTCCCCACCACCGAGAACTCGTTCTGCAGGTCGTTGTGCAGGCCGAGCCCGCGGTGGGCCAGATGCTCGCGGATCACCGCCATGTCCAGGTTGGTGCCGTCCGAGCCGCCCGCCTCCCGGGGCAGGCCGTAGCGCAGCCATCCGGCGGCGTCGGCGCGCCGGAACACCTCCGCCAGCAGTTCCTCCCACTCCGGGCGCGGGACGCCGCCGTTCTCGAAGTCGGTGCGGGCGTACTCGCGGCGGTGGTCGAAGAACCGCGCGTTTTCGTCCTGCTCCTGCAGCGGCGCGATCTCCCGTTCGATGAAGTCGTCCAGGTCGGCGAGCAGCCGGACCAGCGTGTCGGGCAGGGTGAAGTCCATGGGTCTCCTCGGCCTCTCCTCGGCCCCGGCGGTAAGGGGGCGGTTACATGCCCCACTCTTTCACCCGAGGTGGAAGCAGGCCGAGATCACCTCACGGGCGGCGCGGTCGCGGCACGGTCGGAGAGGAACAGGTAGCCCTCGGCGTCCAGGCGGCCGAGGTCCCCGGTGCGCAGCCAGCCGCCCGGCACCGTCCGGGACGTGCGCCCGGGGGCGTTGACGTAGCCGAGCATCCGCTGCCCCGTCCGGACCCACACCTCCCCGGTCTCCCCGCGGGGAAGGTCGCCGCCGCGCGAGTCGCGGACGCGGATCTCCACCCCAGGCACCGCCCGCCCGACGGATCCCAGCAGCTCGGTGCGGTGGTGGTCGTCGGCGGTGAGGACGGTCAGGAAACCGCCCTCGGTGATGCCGTAGGTCTGCGTCAGCACCGGGCCGAGCCGCCGGCCGGCCGCGGCGGTGCGGGCCGGGTAGGCGGCCGTCCCGCCGTAGAGCAGCTGCCGCAGGCCGGTCAGGGGAGCGTCCAGATCCCGGGCGAGGCCGTAGACTGCCAGCGGGCGGCCCGCCATGCAATGGGTGACGCCCTCGCGGTCCACCAGCCGGGCCAGCCGCCGCGCGTCGCCCAGGGCCGGTTCCAGGACGACCGTGCCGCCGCCCGCCAGCGTCCACAGCGTGAACAGGCCCGGCAGGTACCGGGCGCGCGGCGCCACCAGGAGCCGCCACGGTCCGGGACCGAAGATCGCCCGCGCGGCGGTCAGGTGGGCGGCCTCGGTTCCGTGCCCGTACGCCACGGCCTTGCGCGGCCCGGTCGTGCCGCTGCTGAACATCACCACCGACGTCGCGTCCGGGGCGTCGTCCGGACCGGGCATGTCCACCGGCCCGGCCGTCGTCGGAGCGAACAGCCCGGCGTCCAGCCGGGCGCGGACCGGCACCGGGCACGCGGCCAGCAGCGGCCCGGCGTCCGGCTCCCGGGCCGGGTCCCACAGCAGGGCCGAGGCGTCCAGCGCCCGCATCGTCTCCGCCGCGATCGGGACCGGGACGTCCTGTACCAGGTGCACGAACCGGCACCCGAGCGCCAGCGCGACCAGCCGCGCCGCGACCGACTCGGGCGCCTCGCCGTACAGGCAGGCGACGGTGGCGCCCGGCCGAACGCCGCGCGCGGTCAGCCGTTCGACGCCGGCCTCGACCATGGCCAGCACCTCGTCGCCGCGCAGCCGGCGGTCGCCGCGCACGAGCACCTCGCGGTCGGCCGCGGCGCGCAGGCCGTCGGCGACCGCCCGCCCGAGCCCGCCGCCGCTCACCGCGCCCTCCTGCCGAGCAGTACCGGCAGCGTCCTGGCGCTGACGGCGATCACGGTGTTCAGGCCGCCGAGCCGGTCCAGCGGCTCGGCGGGCGCCAGGTCGGGGAACGCCTCGAACAGCGCGTCCAGCGCGACCTCGGTCTGCAGCCGGGCCAGCGGCGCGCCCAGGCAGTAGTGGTGCCCGAGCCCGAACGAGAGGTGCGGCGTGGCCTGGCCGGACGGCTCGAACCGCGCGGCCCGTTCCCCGTACCGCCCGGGATCGCGCCCGGCCGCCGCGTAGCAGGCCAGGACCGCCTCGCCCTTGCGCACCCGCACTCCGTCGATCCGCAGGTCGCGGACGGCGTAGCGCATCGGGAACACCCCGATGGGGGAGTGCAGGCGCAGCGACTCCTCGACGGCCGCCTCCCACGGCAGGTCCCCGGACCGCAGCAGCCGCAGCTGGCTGGGGGAGTCGAGCAGGGCCCGCACGGCGTTGGTGATGAGGTTGACGGTCGTGACGTGCCCGGCGACGAACAGCACCTCGATGGTGTCCAGCACCTCGCCGGGGCCGAGACCGTCCCCCTCCAGGGCGACCAGCTCGCTGATCAGGTCGTCGCCGGGGCCGCGCCGCCGCTCGGCGACGATCTCGGCGAGCACCGCGCGGCGCCCGGCGCGGGCGCCCGCCAGGCGCCGGCGGTCGTCCCGGGTCGTGGACGTCACCCGCCCGTGCTCGTACAGTTCGGGCCGCCGGCCCGGCGGGACGCCCAGCAGGTCGGCGATGACGTCGCAGGGCAGCGGGAAGGCGAACTCGCGGCGCAGGTCGACCGGGCCCGGCGGCAGCAGCGCCAGCCGGTCGACGAGCTCCGCGGTCAGCGCCTCGATCCGGGGCCGCAGCCTGCGGACGCGGCCCGGCGAGAACGCGCGGGCGAGCGGCCCGCGCAGCCGCCGGTGCTCGGCGCCCTCGGCGTTGACCAGCGAGGTGTCCCCGACGATCTGCGCGATCGACCCCCCGGGGTCGAGGGCGCGCCGCCCCTCCCGCGACCAGTGCCGGATGTCCCGGGACAGGTCGGGGTGCGTCAGGACGGCCTCCAGGGTGGCGTAGCGGGCGGCGGCCCACACCCGCACGCCTTCGACCTCCACCGGGACCAGCGTCCCGGCCCGCCGCAGCCGCTCGTTGACCGAGTGCACGTCCTCCGGCCGGAAGTCCAGCACGATGTGCGCCGGTTCCATGGCTCACCCCCTCTGGGCGGTGGCCGCGAGCCGCCGGACGTCGAAGTCCGGCTCGCGGCCCAGGTACAGGTCGCGGACCAGCTCCCCGGCCGCGGGCGCCGTGCACAGGCCGTGCCCGGAGAACCCGGCCGCGTACAGGAAGGGCCTGTCTCCGGGCACGCCGCCGATGAAGGCGGTCCGGTCGGGGCTGGCGTCGCGGACGCCGGTGAACGCGGTGCGCAGGCCGGCCCCGTCCAGGCTCGGATAGGTGGCGGCCAGCTCGGCGCGCACCCGTTCGCGCCATTCCTCCCGATCCGGTCCCGGGTAGCCCATGCCGACCAGGAGCCCGTCCCCGCGCTTGCGCACGAGCAGGCCGCTGCCGGCGCGCAGGGTGATCGGGATATCGGGGACCGGGTCCCCGGACGGCGGCGGCCCGGTGGCCAGCAGCTCCTGCTCGACCGGTTCGGCCAGGGGCAGCTCCACCCCCGCCGCGCGGGCGAGCGGCACCGACCAGGCGCCCGCGGCGCACACGATCGCGTCGGCGGCCAGGGTGCCGCCGGTGGTGGCCAGGCGGCCCGCGGGGACGTCGATCCCGGTGACCGGGCAGCCCGTGCGCAGGTCGGCGCCCGCCCGCCGGGCCGCGGCGGCGAACCCGCCGACGATGGCCGCGGTGTCGGAGACGTACGCCTGCGGCGACCACGCCGCCGCCAGCAGCCCGATGTCGCCGATCAGCGGGTTGCGCCCACGGGCCTCCGCGGCGCCGATCGGGCGGACGTCCACGCCCGCGGCGCGCTGGGCGGGCAGGTCGTCCTCGAACGCCGCGACCTGCTCGGGCTCGGTGAACAGGACCAGGTAGCCGACCCGCCGCAGCGGCAGCGGCGTCCCGGTCCGCCCGGCGAAGGCCCGGTAGGCGGCCAGGCTCCGCACCGCCATCGCCGAGCTGACCGGGTTGCCGGGGAAGTAGGCGCGCAGCACGTCGGCGGTGGCGCGGGACGCCCCCGACCCCAGCCCGTGCCGTTCCAGCAGCACCGTGTCGGCGCCCGCCTCGGCCAGGTGGCAGGCGACCGACAGCCCGATCACGCCGCCGCCGACGACCGCCACGCGGCCGCCCGTCACCGGCGCGCTCCGCCGGCCGTGAGGTGCTCGCCCAGATGCCAGGGGAACAGGTGCAGGTTCCACCCGCCCAGGCAGTTGACGTACAGCGCCATGTGCGACATGACCGCGATGAAGTCGTCGCGGGTCGAGAGCCGGTCCAGGTGCTCCAGCACCCGTTCGGTGAACGCGCCGAGCTTCTCCAGCCCGCAGTAGGCCAGGAACTCCGCCGGCACGGCGATCAGGGTGCGGGCCATGTGGCGCAGCGACCGCACCGGCATCCCCTCGTGCGCGGCGCGCACCAGGCCGCTGTAGGCGTTGTAGCCCAGCGGCCGGGTCTCCCCGTTGACGAACAGCATCGTCGTCAGGACGGTGCCGTAGCTGCCCGCGCCCGAGCGGACCCGGCCGTCGTGCACCTCGGCGAGCTCCTCGGGCAGGTCGAGCCAGATCCGCTCGGTCTCGGCGTGCACGTCGCCGATCAGCGCGTCGGCCTCCGGCGCGGCGGCGGTGAGCCGCGGCACGCGGTGGCCGCCCATCTCGCCGGCGCGCCGCACCTCGGCCACGACCGGTTTCTTGGACGTGTAGACCGACTCCCACACCGCGCGCCCGGCCTCGGCGAGCGCGTCCAGGTCGCCGGGCACGACCCGGCCGATCGGGGCGGCCGCCATCGGCTCGGTCAGCGTCCCGTACTTGATCCCCAGATGCTGCAGCTTCGAGCAGAAGACGGTGCCGTCCGGGACCGTCCGGCGGTCGACCCGGTGGGCGGCGTCCAGGTGGATCAGGTCGTGGATCGGGGCCACGTGGAAGAGGTGGTGACCGGCCACCAGGGCGTGGCCCTGCAGGCTCCGGTACGGCAGGGACTCCCACAGTGCCCGGGCCAGACCGGCGTTCCGGTCATCGAGGTCGGCGGTGACGGTGACACCCAGACCCGACCAGGTCACTTCAATCCGTTGCGAATGGTTCACACTGTGCGGCACTACCCCCACCTGCGGGAACATGTTCATCGCGGCCAAAGTTTCCATTCCGGAAGGGGAGGTCTGGCCCGCTCCTGACCAAGGCTTTCGGAGGGCTCGCACGACCGTCCGTCAACCCGCGGACGCGGCCGGGCGTCGCGCCCGGCCGCCTACGCGGTCAGGAGCCGTTCTCCTTCTTGACGGTGTCGAACGCCAGGTCGCGCCAGTCGCCCGGGACCTTCTTGATGACCTCGATCTCCTTCATGAACGCGGCGATCTTCAGCAGGCCGTGCGGGGTCGTGGTGAACTGGATGCCCTGGTGGGTGAGGTACTTCTCGTACTGGGCGGCCGAGATCCTGCCCTTCTCCGCGGCCGAGAGGATCTTGGCCGCCTCGGCGGGCTGCTTGATGATGAAGTCGTTGGCGCGGGCGATGGTCTTGTGCACCGCGGCGAGGACGTCCGGGTTCTTCTCCGCGTACTCATCGGTCGCCGCCATCACGTTGAAACCGTGCTGCCCGAACAGCCCGTAGCTGTCGACCAGCTTGCGGGCGCCCTGCTCCACGGCCTGGAACTGGAACGGCGGCGAGGTGTACGCGCCGGCGATCTGGCCGCCGAGCAGCGCCTGCAACGCCTCGGGGTGCGCCATCGTGGCGATGTTCTTGTCCAGGGCGTGCGGGTCGCCGAGCTGCTGCTGCGCGGCCTTCTGCAGCATGACCGACTGGATGGACCCGGGCTGGACGGCGGCGATCTGGTCGCCCTGCCTGAAGTCCCGCAGGCTCCTGAACCTGGGGTCCTTGGCCACCAGCCACAGCGGCATGTCGTTCAGCGACGACACGATCTTCCAGGGGACGCCGGCGTCCCACCCGATGAGCAGCGGGCCGAGGCCGGAGGAGCCGATCTGGAGCTTGCCCGACAGCAGCGCGTCCCGGGTGGTGCCGCCGCCGGAGATGACCCGCCAGGAGATGGTGCGGCCCTTGAGCTCCTGCTCGAGCCAGCCCTTGGCCTGGATCACGTTGAACGCGGCGTAGCTGATCCCGTTGCCGATCGCGATGCCGATCTCCTTGCCGGAGCCGTCCGAGCCGCCGCCGCACGCGGCGGACAGCGCGGCGGCGCCGGTGGTGACCGCGCCCAGCCGCAGCGCGTCGCGGCGGCTGTAGGAGCGGGCGGCCGGGCGTGGGGTCCGCAGGCGGGGGGTCATATCGTTGCGCCTTCCTTCATTCCCCAGCGCGCCACCGTGCGCCGCTCGACCCAGCCGAAGAACAGGTCGAACGCGATGCCGATCAGGGCGATCGTCACCAGCCCGGCGAACACGTCGGGGATCCGTGCGAAATAGCGTGAGTTGTTGATGAAGAAGCCGAGGCCGCCGTGCGCGCCGGCGATGCCGAACACCAGCTCGGCGGCGATGATCGTGCGCCAGCCGAACGCCCAGCCGGTCTTCAGCCCGGCGATGGCGTGCGGCAGGGCGGCGGGCATCAGGACGTCGCGGGTGAGCCGCCAGCCCGTCAGGCCCAGGTTCCGGCCGACCATCGTCAGCGTGGCCGGGACGGTCCGCAGCCCCATGCTGACGTTGACGGTCATCGGCCACAGGACGGCGTTGGCCGTCACGAAGATCAGCGCCGAGTCGGTCAGCCCGAACCACAGGATCGCCAGCGGCAGGATCGCCACCGACGGCAGCGGGTTGATCATGGAGGAGAGCAGGGTGAGGAGGTCGTCGCCGATCCGGGTCGTCATCGCCAGGACGGTGAGGACGATCGTCAGCGCGATGCCGATGACCATCCCGGTGACCAGCAGCCGCATGGTGGTGCCGGTCGCCACGGCGATCTCGCCGCTGGCCCAGCCCTCGGCGAACGCCCGGGCCACGTCCCAGGGGCCGGCGAACACGAACCGGCTGGCGCCCGAGTACGACGCGTAGGCCTGCCAGATCCCGATCAGCACGGCGAACAGGATGGTGCGGCGCGCCCAGGCGGGCAGCCGCGACCAGGACGGCAGACGCCGGGCCCGGTCCGGCGCGTGCGGCGCCGCCTTCCCGGGGGCCCCGGTCTCGGTCTCAGTCGAAGACGGCACGGCTGAGGTCCTCTCCTTCCTCGGCGAGCAGCCCGCGCAGGGTCTGCCGGGCGTCGGCGAAGCCGGGGTCGTCCGGGCCGCCGAGGCCGGCGACGTCGACGATCCGCGCCACCTGGGAGGGGCGCCCCGCCAGGACGACCACCCGGTCCCCGAGCAGGATCGCCTCGTCGATGCTGTGCGTGACGAACAGCAGCGTCACGTTGGTGCGGGCCGCGATGGTGGCCAGCTCGCGCTGGAGGCGCCCGCGGGTCTGCGCGTCGAGGGCGCCGAACGGCTCGTCCATCAGCAGCATCAGCGGGTCGATGGCCAGCGCGCGGGCGATGGCGACCCGCTGCTTCATCCCGCCCGAGAGCTGGTGCGGGTAGCTGTCGAGCGCCGCCCCCAGCCCCATGAGCTCCAGGTGCTCCACGGCGCGGGTGCGGGCGGTGGCGCGGTCGACCCCGGTCACCCGCAGCGGGTAGACGACGTTGCCGAGGACCGTGCGCCAGGGGAAGAGCTGGTCGAACTCCTGGAACACGACGGCGCGGTCGGGGCCGGGCGGCGGCGCCTCCCGGCCGCCGACGACGATGCGTCCCGCCGCCGGCCGCAGGTACCCGGCGACGGCCTTGAGGATGGTGGACTTCCCGCAGCCCGACGGGCCCAGCAGCATGATCTTCTCGCCGCGCCGCACCTCGAAGCTCGCCTCGCCCACGGCGGGCACGTACCGCCCGTTCCGCCGGTAACCGATCGCGACCCGGTCGACGACCAGCAGGGCCGCGCCGTCGCCGGCGTCGCCGGCGGGGACGGCCGTCATGTCCTCGTCCACTGATCCCCTCACCTAGAAACCGGGTAGAACATACTTCTTTTATAGGGAATCAGGCGAGCGAGGCGTCCACCGGGAGGATCGGCGCGTCCGCCTCGACCGTCTGCGGGTACTTCAGACCGGCGCCGGTGTTGAGCACCACGACCCGCTCGTCCTCGGCGATCCAGCCGGAGGCGCGCAGCCTGCGGGCGGCGGTGAACGCGGCCGCGCCCTCGGGGCACACGTAGGCGCCCTCCAGGGCCGCCACGGCGCGCAGGTCCTCGATCAGTTCGTCGTCGCCGACGGCGATCGCGGTGCCCGAGGTCTCCGCCAGCGCCTCCAGGATGAGGAAGTCGCCCAGCGGCTTGGGCACGTTGATGCCGAACGCGACCGTGCGGGAGTCCTCCCAGAACGTGCTCTCCCGCTCGCCCCGCTCGAACGCCCGCACGATCGGCGCGCAGCCCTCGGCCTGCACCGCGACCAGCCGCGGCGGCGGGCCGGTCAGCCAGCCCAGCTCGGTCAGCTCCCGCACCGCCTTGTGGATGCCGATCAGGCCGACGCCCCCGCCGGTCGGATAGATGATCACATCGGGCGACCGCCAGCCGAGCTGCTCGACGATCTCCAGCCCCATGGTCTTCTTGCCCTCGATGCGGTACGGCTCCTTGAGCGTCGAGGCGTCGAACACCCGGCCCGCCTCGCGGGCCACCAGCTCGCCGACCATCCGCCCGGCGTCGCTGATGAGGCCGTCGACCAGGTGCAGGTCGGCGCCGGCCGCCACGCACTCGCGCCGGGTGATCTCCGGGGCGTCCGCCGGCATCACGACCGTCGAGGTCAGCCCGGCGCGCGCCCCGTACACCGCCCAGGCGGCCCCCGCGTTGCCGTTGGTGGGCATGGCCAGCCGCCCGATCCCCAGCTCGGCCGCGCGCGAGACGCCGACGGCGGCGCCGCGCGCCTTGAACGACCCGGTGGGGACCAGCCCCTCGTCCTTCATCAGCAGTCCGGGCACGCCGATGCGCTCGCCGTAGCGCGCCATCGGCACCAGCGGGGTCATGCCCTCGCCGAGGCTGACCACCGAGCCCGGCGCGGAGACCGGGAGCAGCTCGTGGTAGCGCCACAGGTCCGGCGGGCGGGTCGCGAGGTCGGCGGGGGTCACCGACGAGCGGACCGCGTCCAGGTCGTAGCGGGCGAGCAGCGGCGACCCGCACGCCGTGCACAGGTTGTGCGGCCGCTGCGCGGCGTGGACGGCGCCGCACCGCCCGCACTCCAGATGGGACAGATGGCTGAAACTCATCGGACGGCACGCTCCAACACGTCGGCGGCGATGGCCAGGCAGGTCTCGTCGATGTCGAATCCGGGACTGTGGTGCGGTGCGGGGCTCGACGCCCCCACGACCAGGTACGTCGCCTCGCCGCCCGCGTCCTGGACGGCCCGCATCAGGAACGTCGCGTCGTCGCTGGCCCCGAACCGGTGGTCGTCCAGGACGCGCGTCACCGCCGGAACGTCTCGGGCCGCCGCGGCGATCGCCCGCACCGCCGCCGGGTCGCAGCGCGCGGTCGTGGCCGCGCCGATCTGCTCGACCCGCACGCCGACCTCGTGCGCGGCGCCCGCGGCGTCCAGCACGGCACGGGCGCGGCGCTCGAGCTCGTCGCAGACCTCGCCGTCCGTGGCGCGCAGCTCCATCCGCAGCTCGGCGTCCGCCGCGACGATGTTGGGGGCCGTCCCGGCGCGCAGCACGCCCACGTTCACCCGCGTGTCGGCGGCGGCGAACCGCGGCAGCGCGTGCAGGCCCAGCGCCGCCTGAGCCGCCGCGAGCAGCGCGTTGCGCCCTTCCTCGGGGGAGTGCGCGGCGTGCGACGGCCGTCCCGTGAAGGCCGCCAGCAGCTTGGCGTTGGCGAAGAAGCCGGAGGTGCCCGCCGCGACCTCCCCGACCGGCAGGCCGAGCCCGAGGTGGAGGGCGTAGAGGCGGTCGACGCCCTCGGCCGCGCCCGCGGCGAGCATCGCGCGGGCGCCCCGCCCACCCTCCTCCGCGGGCTGGAACAGCAGCCGGACCCGGCCCGGGAAGCCCCTCCCCGCCAGGCGCCGCGCCAGTTCCAGGCCGACCGCGATGTGCCCGTCGTGGCCGCACGCGTGCATGACCTCGGCCGACCGCGACGCGAACCCCTCGCGGGCCGGCGCGTGGGACGGGTCACCGGACTCGGCCAGGGGCAGCGCGTCGATGTCGACCCGCACGGCGGTCGTCGGGCCGGGCGCGCCGCCGTCGAGGTCGGCGACCACCGCGGTGTGCCCGTCGCGGACGGCTCGCAGGCCGTCGTCGTCGGCGCCCCAGGCCCGTGCCCGCTCGGCCGCGCGCGCCAGCTCGTCCGGGCCGGGCAGCGCGGGCACCCGCGAGAGGTCGGCGGCCTCCCGGCCGGTGCGCACCCGCCAGCCGAGCCGCCGCAGCTCCGCCGCGATCGCGACCGAGGTCCACAGCTCGGTGAACGCCGTCTCCGCGTGCGCGTGGAACGAGCGGCGCAGACCGGTCAGATCGAGCCCCGCGATCGATTTCCCATCATTCACACCGGAAAAGTACATGATCTCGGCCCGCGATCCGACCGGGGGACGGTCAGGAGGCGAAGACCTGCGCGTCGTCGGCGAACGCCTTGAACTCCAGGGCGTTGCCCGCCGGGTCGAGCAGGAACATCGTCCACTGCTCGCCGGCCAGCCCCTCGAAACGCACGTAGGGCTCGATGACGAACGCGGTGCCCGCCGCGCGCAACCGGTCGGCGAGCTTGTGGAACTCCGGGACCGTCAGGATCAGGCCGAAGTGCGGCACGGGGACGTCATGGCCGTCGACCGGGTTGTGGACCCGCCCCGGACGCTCCGGCGCCAGGTGCGTGACGAACTGGTGGCCGTGCAGATTCCAGTCCACCCAGGAATCGGAGCTGCGGCCCTGCTCCAGGCCGAGCACCTCGCCGTAGAAGTGGCGGGCGGCGTCCAGGTCGTCGACCGGCATCGCCAGGTGGAACCGCGGGATGGGGGAGTCGAACGTGGTCATGGGTCCTCCGCCACTTCTCGGGAGCCGCCCGGCGTGGCGACCGGGCCGTACACCTACGAATGTAATCGCGAATGTCATCGGCCCTCTGCGGACGGCGGCCGCGCGGAGGCGGCCGCCGTGGGCGTCTAGAGGAGCGGGTAGCGGGGCGGGTTGACGCCGTTGAGGAGGTGGTTGCCGATGTGGACGTACTTCCAGCGGGCGGGGTCGTGCAGGGAGTGCGTGCGGACGTTGCGCCAGTGCCGGTCCAGGCCGTGGCTCGCGTCGGCGGCGCTGGTCCCGGCCAGTTCCAGCACGTCGGTGGCGATCTGCACCGCGATCTCCTGGGAGTAGGCCTTGGCCTCGGCGACCGCCAGCGACGCGGCCGCGGTGTTCTCGTCGGTCGGCTCCGGAGCGGCGAGGGCGGCGTCGACGGCGCGTCCGCCCCGTTCGTACAGCGCCTCCAGCGCGTGCAGGAGGGTGGTCAGGCGGCCGAAGCGCAGGACGGCGTGCGGCTCGTCCGACACCCTGTCCACGCCGGACTCGAACCACGGGCGCGAGCGGGTGCGGACGAACGCGGCCCCCTCCTCCAGCGCCGCCCGCGCGATGCCGACGTCGATGGCCAGGTGCAGCAGCTGGTCGTAGGCGCCCAGGATCAGCGGCGGGGGGGCGGCGGGCACCGGGCCCAGGTGCAGCACCCGGTCGGCCGGGACGTGCACGCCGCTGAAGACGATCGAGCCGCTGGCGGTGGCGCGCTGCCCGAAGGCCGTCCAGTCGTCCCCGAACTCCAGGCCCTCGGCGTCGCCCGGGACGAACGCCGTGACCGGCAGGCTCTGGTCGCCGTCCAGGGAGGCGGCGACGCCGATCCACTGGGCGCCCAGCGCGCCGGTGGTGTAGTACTTGCGGCCGTCGAGCCGGTACCCGCCCCCGGGGGCGGGCGTCACGGAGGTGAGCCGGTCGAAGACGTGCTTGGTGCCGCGTTCGGCGGTCGCGTTGCCGATCCGCGCGCCGGCGGTCACCCGGCCGTAGAAGAACTCCTTCTGCGCGTCGGTGCCGGCCTCGCCGAGCAGGGCGATCAGTACGAAGTGCGCAAGGATCAGCTGGGCCACCGAGGGGTCGGCGACGGCGAGGATCCGGAACACCTCGCCCACCGTGCTCGCCGCCACCCCGCCGCCGCCGTGCTCGCGCGGGACGGAGACGGCCAGCAGGCCGGTGGCGGCCAGCTCGTCCAGCTCGGGGCCCGGGTGGCGGGCCTCCCGGTCCCGGTCGATCGCGCCGGGCGCGATCCGGGCGGCGAAGGCGCGGGCCGCCTCGACCGCCGCGGCGTCGGAGAGCACGGGCGGTGCCGTGACTGTGCTGGTCGTGCTCATCGATCTCCCCTTGTCGACGGAGGCTGTAATTTCCTATTATAAAGGTAGGTTAACCATGAAAACGTGCCGACGTCGTGTCGGTGCCGGTGGGCGCGGGGCGGGATGATCGGCGGAGCCGCGGCGGTTGATCCGGAGAGCCGTCGCCCGGCCGAGGGAGGGCTGTGACCGCGTCCGAGGAATGCCGAGCCGACCCCGCCGAGAACACGGACGGGGAGCCGGGGCGCCGGAGGGAGAAGGCGCCGCCGGGACGAGGGCGGACCGCCCGCCGGGTGGCGGCGGCCGCCCTGCCGGTGGTGTTCGTGCCGATCTGGAGCAGCGGGTATCTCGCCGGGACCATCGGGGCGCGCAGCGGCGCGTCGCTGGCCCTGGTCGCCTGGCGGTTCCTGGCCGCGTTCGCCGTCCTGGGCGCGGTCGCGCTGGCCACCCGCGCGCCGTGGCCGAAGGACCGCCGCGTCTACGCGCACCTGTTCGCGACCGGAGTGCTGCTGCAGACGGTGCAGCTCGGCGCCGTGTTCTTCGGCCTGGGGCACGGGGTGCCGGCCGGGCTGTCCTCGCTCGTCCTCAGCGCCTGCCCGCTGATCGTCGCGGCCGTGGCGGTCCCGATGTTCGCCGAAAGGCTGACCGGACGCCAGTGGGCCGGGCTCGCCCTGGGCCTGGCGGGCGTGGCCGTCTCGGTGAGCGGGAACCTGTCCGGCGGCGCACCCCTCGTCGGCTACGCCTACACCCTCCTGGCCCTGGCCGGGCTCGCCGCCGGGACGCTCTACCAGAAGCGCTTCGGCCTCTCCGTCGACCTGCGCACCGGGACCACGATCCAGCTTCTGGGGGCGACGGTCACCACCTTCCCGCTGGCCGCGCTGCACGGCGGGCTGCACATGCCGCTGACCGCCGAGGCGCTGGGCTCGCTGGCATGGCTGGCGATCGTCAACTCGATCGGCGCGCTCATCCTGCTGTTCGCCCTGCTCCGGCGCGGGACGGGCGGGGCCGCCACCAGCCTGCTCTACCTCGTGCCGCCGGTGACCGCCGTCCTCGCCGTGCCGATCCTCGGCCAGGACCTCACCGCGAGCGTCGTCCTCGGCATGGCGGTCTCGGGGGCCGGGGTCCTGCTCGTCCTGGCCCGCTCCCGGGAGCGGGCCGCCGCGTGAGGCGGCCCGCGGGCGGTCCTACGGCGTCTGCCCGGCGAGCCACTGGTCGAAGGTGGTCGGCGCGATGCGGGCGTCCGGGCCGGGCAGCAGCACGTCACCGGCCATCGCCGGGTCGAAGATCCCCGACCACGTCGGCACGAGCCTGACGGAGCGGCCGCGCGCCTGGTCGGTGCGCCGGGCCATGTCCACCAGGTCCTGCGGCTCGGGCCCGGCGAGGTCGGCGTAGCGGCCCTGCGGCCGTCCCACCGCGACCTCGGCGAGGACGTCGGCGACGTCGGCCGGGGCGATCGGCTGCACCAGCAGCGGCGCGATCGTGGCGACGCCGTCCTGCTCGGTCCAGCTCGCCACCATCGCGGCGAAGTCGTGGAACTGCGTGGCCGGGACGATCGTCCACGGCACCGGGCCCGCGGCCACCAGGCGCTCCTGCTCCCGCTTGCCGGCGTAGTGCGCGTTGCCCTCGACGCGGTCGAGCCCGACGATCGACAGCAGGACGTGGTGGCGCACGCCGGCCCGCTCCTCGGCGGCCAGCAGGTGGCGCGTGGCGGTGCCGAAGAACCCCACCGCCTCGTCCCGGTCGGTGGCGTTGCTGCTGGTGACGTCGACGACCGCGGCCACACCGGTCAGGGCGGCGTCGAGCCCGGCACCGGTCGTCAGGTCCACGCCGAGCGAGCGGCTGATGCCCGCCACCTCGTGCCCGGCCCGTTCCAGGGCGGCGGTGGTGAGGGTGCCGATGGTGCCGGTCGCGCCGGCGACGGCGATCCGCATGGTGCTCTCCCGTCCTCGTGATCGGGCACGAAACTATCATGGACTAAAAAGGTCCACAATGTCCGTGAATAGACTGGCACGCGTGAAGCTGCCTGCGAGCACCGAATGGGTTCTGCACTGCGCCACCACGCTGGCGCAGCTGGAGCCGGGAGCCAGCGCGTCGACGGCGCAGCTGGCGCAGTACTACGACCTGCCCGCGCCCTACCTCGCCAAGCAGCTGAAGGCACTGGTCAAGGCCGGCCTGCTGGCCGCGACCACGGGCCCGCGGGGAGGGTTCCGGCTCGCCCGGCCCGCCGCGGAGATCACGCTGCTGCAGATCGTCGAGGCCGTGGACGGCACGTCCTCCCCCTACGAGTGCCGCGAGATCCGGCGGCAGGGGAGGGGGGCGCTGCCGGCCGAGGACTGCCAGAGCACCTGCGTCCTCGCCGTGAAGATGGCCGACGCGCATCAGGCGTGGCGGGACAGCCTCGCCGGCGTGACCCTGGCCGGCGTCATCGACACGCTGCCCCCGTCGGCCCCGCAGCGCACCCGGTCACGCCTGGCCGGCATCACCTGAGGGCGCCCGCGGCACCGGCGGGGGCGGTTGCTCAGTCCGTCTGGACGACCTGGCAGTCGTCGTTGCTCGCACCGCTGTCGGCCCGGGCCGGCTCCCACCGGAGCGAGCTCGGCGGGGTGTCGAGGAAGGCATAGGTCTCGCCCTGCTCAAGGCAGTTGTCGTGGTCCTTGCCGACCCTCGTGCCGCCCAGATCGGTGACCACGAAACCGCGCCTGGGGTCCAGCGTCACCCGGACCGTGAAGCCCTTGACGCGCCTGGAGCGGAAGGGCGCGTCCGAGGGGACGACCCACATGCCCGAGGGCTTCTGCTCGACGAGGGCCCGGTCCCCCTCGTCGGCGTCCTCGTCCCAGGCGTCGATATAGACGGTCGCGTTCGGCTGGATCTGCCTGAGCGCGGTGTTCTCCGTCGTGCATGAGGCGGTCAGACCGAGGACCGGCAGCAGGGCGGCCGCGGGCAGCATTCTCAGGCGCATCTCGTTCCTCTCCGGAAGTGCGTCGAACCCGGCCGTGCCAGGCCCGGGTCCCGGCCCTGGCACGGCCAAAAGTTTGACGATCACCCTGCCGGGCCGGTTCGCCCCGCACAGAACGGAAAGCCCCTGGACCCGCGGGGGTCGGCGTCCCGTCAGCGGGCGTTCAGGTGGCCGAGACGACGCCGGTCGAGACCAGCGCGAGCACGACGACGCCGAGGATCACCCGGTAGACGATGAAGACGGAGTAGGTGTGCTTGGCGACGAACTTCAGCAGCCAGGCCACGGCCACGTAGGCCACGGCGAAGCTGACCACGGTGGCGGTGATCGTCGCGGGCCAGCCGACGCCGTGGGAGATCGAGTCGTACTCGGTCGCGATCTGCAGCGCGCCGGCCGCGGTCAGCGCCGGGACGGAGAGGAAGAACGACAGCTTGGTGACCGCGACCCGGTCCAGGCCGCGCAGCAGGCCGGCGCTCATCGTCGCGCCCGAGCGCGACACCCCCGGGATCAGCGCCAGGCACTGGACCACCCCGATGATCAGGGTGTCCTTCCAGGTCACGTCCTTCTCGTGCCGGTCCTGGCGGGCCGTCCTGTCGGCGAAGTACATCACCCCGCTCCACAGGATCAGCGCCGAACCGACGAACCAGAGGCTGCGCAGCGTCGTCTCGATCTGGTCCTTGAACAGCAGCCCGACGATCCCGATCGGGATGCAGCCGACGATCACCGCCCACGCCTGGCGGTAGTCCAGGTCGGCGCGGCGCTCGCGGCTGGCCAGCCCCCGCACCCACGCGGCGATCAGCCGCTGGAAGTCGCGGCGGAAGTAGATCAGCGTCGCGAGGACGGCGCCCACCTGGATGATGGCGGTGAACGCCGTGATGTCGGGGTCCTGGGGGGAATACCCCATCAGGCTTTCGAGGATCGTCAGATGCCCGGTGCTGGAGACCGGCAGGAATTCGGTCAATCCCTCGACGGCACCGAGGAACACCGCTTCCAGAATGTTCAACCTAGCCCTCGTATTCGTTCGTCGACGCGGGCCGCGGCACGTGCGCGGTCGCCTGCCGGGACCGGCCGCGTCTCACGGTTCAGGGGGGACGCCGCACCATGAAGCTCCGCGTCGGCAAGGCTGGATCGAGGGGCTCCGTCAGCGGCAGCAGAAACAGTACTGGTCGATGTGAGGCAGGCAAAACTCACTCTCGGTGCACGGTGCCCGCCCGACCTCGAAGTTCACCGAGAATTCACCCCGTGGTCCTTGCCTTTCCTGAAGGCCGGGAGAACTGCGGAAAGTCGCCATCATCCCTTTTCGGACACGAACATGGGATAGAGGTGCGGGGTCCGCTTGGCCAGCGGGTCCAGATGGTGGCCCATCATCTTGTCGTTGGCCTCCCGCAGGTCGAGGTCGAGCAGCAGCTGCTCCTCGAAACCGGGGCGCGTCCAGTAGCCGGTCGGGTAGCGCATCACCGCGATCGGCTGGCCCGGGGCGAAGTCGTCCGGGCGCAGGGCCTGGCTGCCGAGCCCGGCCGGGCAGTCCAGCCGGGTCACCGACACCAGGTGGACGCGGTTCTCCTCGGTGCGCTCGGTCGCCGCGATCTCCATCGCCGCCCGCGACGTCCACGAGGTCGGGTGGACGATCAGCTCCGCGCCCTCCAGCGCCAGCACCCGCGCGACCTCCGGCACCCACACCTCGTCCCCGACCATCGCCCCGATCGCGCCGATCGGGGTGCGGGCGACGGTGATCTCGTCGCCGGGGGAGGCCCAGGCGCGCTCGGCGTCGGTGAGGTGGGTCTTGCGGTAGGCGTGGACGACCGCGCCGGTGTCGTCGACCAGGTGGACGGTCGAATGGAAGCGGCCGCCGGCGCCCCTCTCGACGAGGCTGGCCGCGACGTACAGCCCGGCCTCGGCGCACGCCTTCGAGACCCGGTCCAGGACCTCGCGGGACAGGTCCGCGGCGGCGCCAGGGTCGGCGGCGGCCTCGCCGTCGGCGAAGCAGAACAGCTCGGGCAGCACCCCGAGCCGCGCGCCGCGCCGCCCCGCGTACGCGATCTGGCCGAGGGCGCGCCGGATCGTCCACTCGGTGCCGCGGAAGTGGGAGACCTGCATCAGCGCGGTCGGCAGCGGCCGGGACGGCAGGTCGCGGGGCGCCGGGCCGTACATCGCCGCGGCGGGCACCTGGTCCAGCGGCAGGGTCAGCGCCCCGTACAGCTCGGGGCGGCGCCAGGCGACCAGGTCGGCGACGCCGGGCATCCGCTTGTCGCCGGCCTCGGACGGGTCGATGTCGGCGACGGCCAGGTCCGGCTCCAGCTCGCTCGCCTCGGCCAGGCGGGTGCCGTCGGGGGCGACGATCTGGCTGCCGCCCATCCACGGCCACTCCAGCTCGGGGCCGCCGACGGTGTTGGCCGCCACGTGGAACACCCGGTTCTCCATGGCCCGCAGCGGCACGTGGACGCGCAGCTCGTCGGGCCCCCGGGAGTTGAGCGAGTTGCACAGGATCCGCGCGCCGAGCAGGGCCAGCGCCCGCGGGGTCTCCGGGACGATCCCGTCCGCGCACAGCAGCAGCCCGATCGGGCCGAGCGCGGTGTCGAAGACCTGGTAGGGCTCCTCGCCCGGCTCGAACAGGGTGTACTCGTAGTCCCACAGCACGTGCTTGCGGTGCACGCCGACGATCCCGCCGTCCGGGCCGATGAGGACGGAGGCGATGTGCACGATCGGCTCGGCGTCCCCGCGCAGGTCGACGCCGGCCGCGACGTGCAGGCCGAGCTCGGCCGCCGTCTCGCGCAGGCCCGTGACGAACGGGCCGGACAGGTCCTCGCCGCGCTCCCAGCATTCCCGGCGGTCCGCGTAGTCGCGGACGCGGTTGGAGTTCTCGGGCAGGACGACGAGGCGGGCGCCCTCGCCGGCGGCCCGCCGCAGGAAGCCGCGGCAGAGGGCGAGGTTCTCGCGCACGTCCGTGCCGGAGAAGAACTGCGCGGCCGCCACCCGGACCGTGCCGGCGGAGGGCGTCGATGGCATGGAGATGGTCCTTTCGCTGGACGGCGGTCAGAGGGTCGCGAGCAGGCGGCCGGCGCCCTCGACGCGGTCGGTGATGCCGTTGGCCCGGTAGGCGTGCCAGAGGGTGGCGGCGTTGATCGGGATCACCGGCTTGCCCAGCTCCCGTTCCAGCTCGTCGGCGACGCCGATCACCGGCAGGTTCGTCCCGGCCTGGACGAGGGCGTCCACGCCGGGCCCGTCGACGGCGGCGAACGCGGCCCGGATCTCCTCGGGTCCGACCGAGGCGATCGAGGTCGCCGAGCCGCACTTGAGGCCGCGCACGGCGTGCACCTCGTAGCCCAGCTCGGTGAAGAAGGCGCGGACCTGCTCGTCGGCGACCGGCTGGTACGGCGTGATGACCCCGATGCGGCGGGCTCCCAGCGCGGTCAGGGCGGCGTGGCAGGCGGAGGCGCCGGTCGAGACGCGCAGCCCGGACAGCTCCCCGATCCACCGCTCGAACTCGGCGTTCCCGGCCGCGCCGCCCCAGAACGTCTCCGCGCTCATCCCCATGATCAGGTAGTCGGGTTCGCAGGTCAGCACGGAGGCGACGGCGGCGGCGATCTCCTCGCGCAGGCCGGCCAGGAACGTCTCGAACGCGGCGTCGGAGTCCAGCGCGGCGTCCCGGATCAGGATCCGGCCGGAGTGGAAGGACACGCCCGGGGCGCGGAAGCGGTAGTACTCGTCCTCCACGACGGTGTTGGTGGACGGGACGATGACGCCGAACGCGGCGCGCGGCGCGAGCACGGTGGTCATGCGGGCTCCTGTGAGTCGGAGGTGGAGGAGAGGGAGGGCGAGGGGGCGGCCCGGTAGCGGTGTTCGGCCTCGACGAGGGCGTCCTGGCCGAGCAGGGCGGTGAACTCGTCCCAGGGCAGGGTGCCGCCGGGGAGGGCGGCGCGGTCGAGCACGCCGCGGTAGGCGTCGCGCATCGCGCGGGCCCCGGCCAGGAGCGCCGCGACGGGGAACAGCGCGAGCCGCACGCCCGCCTTGGCCAGCACGGGCAGCGGGTCGGGCTCGGCTCCGGCCTCGGAGAAGTTCACCACCAGCGGCAGCCCCGCGGCGGCCTCGCGGACCGCCTCGAACTCGGCGGCGCCGCGCGCCCCCTCCACGAAGATCGCGTCGGCGCCGGCGGCGGCGTAGGCGGCGACCCGGGCGAGGGTCTCGGCCGTCCCGGCGACCGACAGCGCGTCGGTCCGCGCGATCACCAGCAGCCGCTGCCGGGCTCCGGCGGCCGCGGCGACGCGCGCCGCGGCCTCGTCCACCGGGACCAGGCGCTTGCCGGCCATGTGGCCGCAGCGCTTGGGCAGCACCTGGTCCTCCAGGTGCAGGGCGGCGGCGCCGGCCGCCTCGTAGCGGCGGGCGGTCTCGGCGGCCTGGAGCGGATCCCCGTAGCCGGTGTCGGCGTCCGCGACGATCGGGACGCCCGGCCCTGCCCCGGCGCTCACCCGGCGCAGCGCGTCGACCATGTCGGTGGCGCCGGTGAAGCCGAGGTCGGGCAGCCCGAGCGCGGTGGCGCTGACCGCGGCCCCGGACAGGTGCACCGCCTCGAAACCGGCGTCGGCGGCGAGCCGCGCGCTGAGCGCGTCGTGGCAGCCGGCGGCGAGCACGGGCGGCCCGGCGGAGATCCGGGCCCGCAGCCGGTCGGCGGGGAAGCCGTGGTGCCCGCTCATGCCGCGTCCCCGCCGGCGCACGCCCGGGAGCGGCCCCAGGCCCGGCGCACGTCCGCGGCCGTCCGGAGGTCGGCGTACTTGGCGCCGAGGTCGAACAGCGCGGCCCGGTGCGGCGCGGGGTCGCGGTCGGCGACGGCGTCGGTCACGACCGCGGGCCGGAAGCCGTGGCACAGGGCGTCGAGCGCGGTGGCCCGGACGCACCCGCTCGTGCTCACGCCGGTCACCACCGCGCCGTCCACGCCGAGCGAGGTCAGCGTGGAGGCGAGGGAGGTGCCGAAGAACGCGCTCGGGTAGTGCTTGGTGACGACCAGGTCGCCGGGCTCGGGCGCCAGCTCGGGCGGCGGCGCGGCGAAGGGCGAGCCCTCCTCGAAGAAGCGCAGCGCGGGCACCTTCCGGCGGAACAGGCCGCCGTCGGCGCCGTCCTTGCGGTACGACACGTAGGTGAAGACGACCGGATGCCCGTGCCGCCGGGCGTCGCCGGCGAGCGCGGCGACCCGCTCCACGACGGGTTCGATGTGCGGTCCCGCGTAGAGGGGGCAGTCGCGGTCGAGGTAGGCCCGGACGAGGTCGACGATGAGGAGGGCGGGGCGTGCCCCCATCCCCAGCTCGGCGCCGAATCCGGCGTCCTGGTAGTCCTCGGCCAGGGAACGGCCGCCGCTCCCGGCCGAGGGATCACCGGCCGGCACGTTCACTGGCCGACCTGGAACTGGATCGCGGTGCGCCCGGCGAGAATGGGCTTGATGTGCCGCGCGATGAGCTCCTTGTGGGGCGGGCTTTCCTGGTACGCCCGCCAGTCCTCGACGGTGTCGAAGTCGAGGACGGCGGCGAAGTCGTGGTTGCCGGGGACGAGCCCGAGGTCGGGCCCGCTGCGCAGCGCGCGGATCTGCGGGACGGAGCCGGGCAGGGCGCGGAACGCCGCGGCCGCCTCCTCCTTCTGCGCGGGAGTGGCCGAGTCGGACCACTGGAGGACGACGATGTGTCGCACCATCGGGGGGACATCCTTCGGGATCAGGTTCTGCTACCATTCCCGCAGTGTGAGAGCATGATTTTTGCTATGTGCGATCGTAGCACGACCCCCGACATCAGCTCCGAGCACACGGGAGGCCCGGTGCCCCAGACCGAGCGTGCGGCCGGCAAGGCCCAGCGGCGCAGCGGCGCCGAGAGTTCGCGCAAGATGCTGCACCTGCTGCTGGCGTTCAACGAGCGCCGGCACACCCGCACGGCCGCGGACCTGGCCAGGGCGCTGGACATGCCGCAGAGTTCGGTCTACCGCTACCTGTCCGTCCTGCGCGACACCGGGATGGTCGAGGACGTTGGCGCCGGCGAGTACCGGCTGACCTGGCTGTTCGTCGGCCTGGCCCGGGCGGCGCGGGCCGCCGGCGACACCCTGGAGAGTACCGCCCGCCCGGTGCTCGACTCGATCGCCGCTGCCGGCGGCGAGACCACCCTGCTCATCAAGCGGGTCGGCTGGAACGCGATGTGCATCGACCGGGTGGAGTCCCCGCATCCGGTCCGGCTCCAGTTCGATCCCGGCCAGCCGATGACGCTGCACCGCGGCTCGGCCGCGCGCGTCCTGCTGGCCTCGATGCCCGCCGCCGACCGCGACCGCTACCTGGCGTCGGTGACGGGGCTGACCCCCGCCGAGCGGGACCAGATCGAGTCCGACGTGGACACCGTCGCCCGGACCGGCTGGGTCGAGAGCTTCGGCGAGGTGGACGAGGGTATCTGGGGCGCCTCGGCGCTGATCCGCAGGCAGGGCGAGCCGCTGGCGGCGATCGGCGTGGCGGGCCCGCTGTTCCGGCTCCAGCAGGCCGACCGCATGAAGATCATCAATCTGCTGGTGTCCGGCGCGGCCGAGATCGCGGCGGCGCTGGAGCGGGGGCCCGGGAGCGGCGCGGCCCGCGGCTTCTCTTCTCACATCGCGGACGGCTGATCCGCCGGTCCATCGCTCGGCCGAGGTCGTGCCCCTGCCTCCAGGGGGCACGACCTCGGCTTTTCTGCGCCCCCGATACGGTGGTGACACCCGGTGGCCACCAGTGAAACGTCACCGATCGGCACGGACGGATGACGATCAGGTTTCCGGACACCCGGCATGTAACCCGTTGATTAAATCGCCGATCCGGCCCCGGTCCGGCTATTGACGTGCGGCGGTACCCCCGCTTACTGTCCATTCCCACATACCGAGCAAGCGGTTCCCGCAGTGTGAGAGCTGCAGATGTTTCAGGAGGATCCGTGAACCTCGGCCCCAACGGTTCGAACGGCACCGGCCGTTCGGACGGCGGCCCGGACGGCGCCGGCGGACGCACCGCCGCCGGCGACCACGACGTGGCGATCGCGGGCTTCGGCCCGGTCGGCGCCACGGCGGCGCTCGCGCTGGCCCGGGCCGGCCTGCGGGTGGCCGTCCTCGAACGCCGGCACGGGTGGTCCGACGACCCGGCCGAGTCCAGGGCGTCCACCTTCCACCCGCCCACCCTCGAGATCCTCGACCGCCTCGGAGTCGCCGGCCGGCTGCACGAGGTCGGCCTGGTCTCCGACACCTACCAGTACCGCGACCGCGCCGAGGGCGTCATCGCGCACTTCGACCTCGACAGCATCGCGGGCGACACCCCGTTCCCGTACCGGCTGCAGAGCGAGCAGCGCAACCTCGTGCGGATCATCGAGACGGAGCTGCGCGCGATGCCGAACGTGACGCTGGCCCTGGGCACCGAGGTGACCGGCGTCCGCGCCGGGGACACCGATGACGGTGTGGAGCTGGACGTCGACCCCGGCGGCACCGTGCGCGCCCGCTGGGTCATCGCCGCCGACGGCGCGGGCAGCGCGATCCGCCGCTGCCTGGACGTCGCCTTCGACGGCATCACCTACCCCGAGCACTTCCTGGTGGTGTCCACCACCGAGGACTTCGCGGAGCTGATCCCCGGCATCGCGACCGTCAACTACATCTCCGACCCCGTCGAGTGGCTGGTGCTGCTGCGGACGCCGCTGCACTGGCGGGCGCTGTTCCCGATCCCGAGCGGGGAGGAGGCCGCGGCCGCCGCGCAGGAACCGGAGGAGATCCAGCGCCGGCTGCAGGCGATCGCGCCGCTGCCCCGCCCGTACCGGGTGGCGCACAGCCGCGTCTACCGCGTCCACCAGCGGGTGGCCGACCGCTTCCGGGTGGGCCGGGTGCTGCTCGCCGGCGACGCCGCGCACATCAACAACCCCCTGGGCGGCATGGGCATGAACAGCGGCATCCACGACGCCGCCGCGGCGGTCGAGGCGATCCTGGCGGCCGAGCGCGGCGACCCCGGACCGCTGGAACGGTACGAGGAGACGCGCCGCGCCGTGGCGCACGACTACGTCCGCGTGGTGACCCACCGCAACTGGGAGGTCCTGCAGGAGACCGACGAGGCGGAGCGGATCCGCCAGCGCGAGGAGATGCGCGCCATCGCCGCCGACCCGGCCAGGGCCCGCGACCACCTGCTGCGCGCCTCGATGCTCGTCGGGACGCTGAGCCCGGAGGGCCGGGTCCGATGACGGCCGCCGCGACGCAGGTCACCGGACCCGCCGTCACCGAGCTGGTGCCCGGTGCGCTCTACCGGATCGGCGGCACCGTTCCGGCCTGCGACCTCACCTGGCTCGCCGACGGGACGGCCTCGTTCGAGCCGCTCAACTGCTACCTGCTGACCACCCCCGGCGACGCGGTCTTCCTCGACACCGGACCGGCGATCCTGCGGCCCCGGGTGGCGCGGGCGGCGCGCGAGCTGGCCGGGGACCGCGCGCTGTGGGTGTTCCCGACCCGCAACGAGTTCGACTGCATCGGCAACCTGGGCCTGCTGCTCGGCCTCCGGGACGACGCGCGCCTGCTCTTCGGAGGCGGCGGCGGGATCCTGGAATGGGTGGGCGACGAGGACGGCCGGAGCTTCCTGGGCCGGCGCGAGATCCGCCTGGCGCCCAACGGGTCCACCACCGAGTTCGGCGGGGGCGTCCGCTTCCACTGGCTGGACGCCCCGGTCAAGCAGATGTTCCTCACCCAGTGGGCGTACGAGGAGTCCACGAAGACGCTGTTCACCAGCGACTTCTTCGGCTGGTCGCGGCCGGGGGCGGCGGACGCGCCGCCGGTCGTCCAGCGGCCCGAGGACCTGCCGGGACCGGACGCGCTGCTGGAGGAGATCCCGCGCCGCGTGAACTGGCTGCCCGGCGCCACCGCGCCCGAGGTGGCCGAGGCGTTCGACCGGGTCGCCGCCGCCTACGACGTGGAGCGCATCGCCCCGGTGCACGGCCGCGTGATCAGCGGCGCCGCCACCGTGCGGCGCGCCTTCGACGACACCCGATCCGCGCTGGCCCGGCTGACGGAGGTCCGCACGAGATGAGAGAAGACGTGACCGCATACCCGGTCTCCGACCGGCTCCCACGGGAGTTCGCCCCGGGACTGTACTGGCTCGGCGGGTGCTCGGACTCCGGCGCCTGGCCCACCCGCAAGGGCGCGACCACCCACGAGCACCTGGCCACCTACCTGGTCGCCGGCACCGAGAAGACGCTGCTCGTCGACACCGGCCACTACGCCCAGTGGGACGGGATCCGGCGGCAGCTCGACGAATGCCTGGACGGACGTCCGCTGGACTACGTCTTCCCGACCCACCACGAAATCCCGCACGCGGGCAACCTCGGCCGCCTCCTCGACCTGCACCCGGGCGCGGTCGCGGTCGGCGACACCCGCGAGTACCACCTGTACTTCCCGGAGATCGCCCCCGAGCGGCTGCGCCGCACCCGCGCCGGGGACGCGCTCGACCTGGGCGGCACGCGGTTCGAGTTCCTCGACCCGGTCTGGTACGACCTGTCCGGCACGCTGTGGGGCTACGAGACGCGCGGCCGGACCCTGTTCACCTCCGACGGGCTCGGCTACATCCACGACCACTCGCCCGAGGTGTGCGGGCTGCTGCCCGGCGAGGTCCCGGCGGACGCGCCCGAGCACGGCGTGCGGCGGTTCGCGCTTCCGTTCGTCGGGATGCGCTACCACCGCATGGGGCCGGGCGTGGCCCGCTACCGCGAGCTCGTCCGCGAGCATCCCGTCCGCACGGTCTGCTCGGCGCACGGCGCCCCGCTCAGCGGCGAGCACCTCGCCGAGGTCACCGAGCGGGCGCTGCGGGTGGTCGAGGAGAACCGGCAGAGCATCTCCGGCCCCAGCACCCTGGACCGGACGGAGGCGACCCGATGAAGGCCACCGAGATCGTCCCCGGAGAGCTGTACCGCCTCGGCGGGGTCGTGCCGATCGACGGGCGGCTGAGCTGGCGCGCGCCCGGCGTGACCGGGCACGAGCCGATCGGCTGCTACCTGCTGCTGGAGCCCGGCCGGGCGCTGCTCGCCGGGACCGGGGTGCGGCTGCACGAGCGGCTCGTCCTCGACCAGCTCCGCGCGCTGCTGGACGGCCGCGAGCTGGAGATCTACGCCGACCGCAACGAGGCCGACCAGATCGGCAACCTCGCCGCCGTGGTGGCGGAGTTCGGGGTGCGGCGGATCTGGTTCGCCGGGGCCGGGCACCTGCTGCGCTGGTTCGAGTACGACGGGTTCGGCGGGAACGTTCCCACCGGCACCGAGATGGTGTTCATGGTCCCGCCCGGCGCGAACCGCGCCATCGACCTTGAGAGCGAGCGGCCGTCCACCGTCGGCTTCGGCGGCGGACGCCTGGAACTGCTCCACACCCGGCTGACCACGCTCGGCTTCGCCTGGCTGTACGACCGCACGACCAGGACGCTGTTCTCCAGCGACTTCTTCGGCGAGGTCCCCCTCGCCGCCCCCGGCGACCGCCCGGTCTCCGACGGGACGGGCATCACGTACGAGCAGGTCAGGGAGCACGTCTTCGCCCGCTTCTACTGGATGCGCGACGCCGATCCCGGGCCGCTGCTCGGCGACCTCGACGCCGTCTTCGGCGGCCGCGAGATCGAGCGGCTCTGCCCGTACCACGGCTGCGTCATCGAGGGCGCGGACGCGGTCCGCCGCCACCTGTCCCACGCGCGCCGCGTCCTCGGCGCCCGAGCCGCCGCAGTGAAGGAGTGACCATGGATCTCGACGACCTGCTCGACGTCTACGGCACCTACTTCGTCCCCGGCCGCTTCCCCCGGCCGATCGCCGAAGGGGTGCAGTGGATCGGCGGCTGCTCGGCGCTGTTCCTCGACCGGAGCAAGCCCGACCTCGCCCACTCCGCGCTCAACGCCTACCTGGTGCTGGGCGAGGAGAAGACCCTGCTGGTCGACGCCGGGCACCCCGCGCTGTGGCCCGGGTTCTCCGCCGCCCTGGACACGGCGCTCGGCGGCCGGCCGCTCGACTACGTGATGCCGACGCACCCGGAGATCCCGCACGCCGGCGCCCTGACCCTGCTCCACCGCACGTTCCCCGGCCTGACCGTGGTCGGCGACACCCGCGACTACTTCCTCTACCACCCCGGCGTCCCCGACTCGGCGTACCGGCCGATGGCGCCGGGGGAGCGGCTCGACCTCGGCGGCGGCCACGAGTTCGAGATCGTCGAGGCGCTGTTCAAGGACCTGCCCAACACGGTCTGGGGCTTCGACCACCGCTCGCGCACCCTGTTCCCCGCCGACGGGTTCGCCTACTTCCACTGGCACCGCCAGGACGCCTGCGGCCTCACCACCGAGGACCTGGGATTCGCGCCCGGCGCGGACACCTACGCGCCGATGACCGAGATCGTCAGCGGGCTGGAACTGCTCGACATCGAGGACACGGTCCAGCGGTTCCTGCGGCTGATCGACCACACCGACCCCACCGTGATCGCCCCCGCGCACGGCACCGTCGTCACCGACGTGCCCAAGTCGTTCGCCTACCTGGAGGCCCTGCGCGCCAAGGCCCGCCCCGCCCCCTGATCCCGCTCCCGCCCCTCCCCTGCTTGACCCCCTCTCCGCGAAACAGGAGCACTCCATGCCGAGAAAGGCCGTACGGCGGCTGGCAGCCGCCGTGACGATCCCGCTGCTGGCGGCGCCCTTGGCCGCCTGCGGAGCCGGTAGCACCGGCTCGTCCGCCGGCGGTGCGGGCAGCTACGTCTTCGTGCTGCCCCAGGACTTCCAGGGCGTCGACCGGGCCAAGTACTCCAGCGAGGCATCCAAGATCGTCGGCGATGTGATGCACAGTCGGCTGCTGGAGCTGGACACCTCCGGCCGCGCCGACGGCGCCTGCGCGCCCGGTGTCCCCCCGAAGATCGCCGCCTCGTCGCCGCTGGTGTCCTCCTGGACGGAGACCCCGGACGGCAAGGGCATCGACTTCACCCTCCGCGACAACGTCAAGTCGGCCGCCGGCAAGGTGCTGACCTCCGCCGACGTCCAGTGGTCCATCGACCGGATCAAGGCGATCGACGCCTCGGCCAAGACGCTGTGGTTCACCGTCGGCGGGTTCGACCCGGACAAGACCATCACCGTCAAGAGCCCGACGCAGTTCACCCTGCACCTCAAGAAGCGCAACGAGCTGGCCAAGTACACCCTCGCCGGGAACTCCGGCCTGATCCTGGACAGCGCGACGGCCAAGGCGAACGCCGGGGCCGGCGACCCGTGGGCCACCAAGTACCTGACCGACCACACCGCCGACTTCGGCCCGTGGACGCTCACCGAGTTCGGCTCCCAGCAGATCACCTTCGGGAAGAACCCGCACTACGCGGGGCAGCGCGGCGACGTCGACAAGGTCGTGCTGCGCACGGTGCCGGAGTCGTCCTCGCGGATCCAGCTGGTGCGCACCGGCCAGGCCGCCGAGACGACCGGCCTCGACTACACCCAGCTGGAGAGCCTGCGCGGCTCCGGTGACGTCAACCTGGTGAGCTGCGCCAACCCCGGCCGCGACTGGCTCGGCCTGAACGCCAAGGACCCGGTGCTCGGCAAGCCCGAGGTGCGGCGGGCGATCTCCCTCGCGCTGGACCGTTCCGCCATCCAGACCGCCGTCTACCGCGGCTTCGCCAAGCCGGCGCAGGGCGGCCTCTCCCAGGCGTACGGCGCCTTCGGCAAGGGCGACAACTACCGGCACGACGCCGCCGAGGCCAAGCGGCTGCTCGCCCAGGCGGGCGTGCCGGACGGGTTCTCCTTCCAGCTCAGCGTGTCCAACGCCCAGCCCGGCGCGTACGCCGAGAACCTCGCCGTCCTCATCCAGCAGCAGCTGAAGGCGATCGGCGTCGACATGCGGATCAAGAACGTGCCGTCCGCGGTGCAGTTCAAGGCCGACGGCCTGGCCAACAAGCTCCAGGCGTTCCTGATGGCCGAGACGCCCGCCGCCGGCAACCCCGGCTACTCGGCCTGGCTGACGCTGGGCTGCGACGGCCTGCAGAACTACACCGGATTCTGCGACCGCAAGCTCGAGGGGCTCGCCGCCGACCTCCAGGCGGAGGGCTTCGACACCCCCGCCACCAAGGCCAAGACCGCCGAACTGGCCGGGATCATCGCCGACCAGCAGGCGGCCGTGTACCTGGTGGACCGCTCGACCGTGGGCGTGCGCAACAAGTGCGTGACCGACGTCCCCAGCACCGGGTTCGGCAACGACTACACGCAGGCGAAGGCGGCCTGCTCCCGGTGACCGCCGGCGGCCCGCCGCGCCGTCGCGGCGGGCCGCCACCCGAGAGCCACGAGGAAACCAGCCACGAGGAAGACGAACCACCATGCGACGTATCCCCGTCAAGATGATCGCCGGGCGGCTGATCGCCATCCCGGTGTCGCTGTTCGCGGTCGCCTCGCTGGCCTTCTGGATGATCCGGCTGTCGGGGACCAACGCCGCCTCGTCGGTCGCCGGCGAGTACGCCACCCCGGAGGCCATCGCCCAGACCGAACGCCAGCTCGGCCTGGACCGCGGGCTGTGGGACCAGTACGCGTCCTTCCTCGGCGGCCTGCTGCGCGGCGACCTGGGCACCTCCTACTTCACCCGGCAGCCGGTCGCCGAGGAGCTGGCGGCCCGGCTGCCGCTGGACGCCACCCTGGGCGTGCTCGCCCTGGCCGTCGCGGTCGCGGCCGGGGTCGCGCTCGGCGCCGTCGGCGCCTGGTACCGCGCCGCCTGGCCGGACCGGGCGGGCCGGAGCGTGGTCGCGCTGCTCCAGTCGGTCCCCGAGTTCGTGTTCGCGCTGGTGCTGATCTACGTGCTGTTCTTCCACCTGCGGCTGCTGCCGGCCCCGGTCGGCCAGCTCGCCCTCGACCAGGCCGCGCCGCCGCGGATCACCGGGGTGGCCGTGCTGGACGCGGTGCCCGCCGGCGACTGGGCCGCCTTCCGCGCCGCCGCCGCGCAGCTGGTGCTGCCGGTGGTCAGCTTCGGGCTGGTGCTGTCGGCGGTGTTCGCCAAGGTCACCCGGTCGGCGTTCGGGTCCGTGCTGGCCTCGCCGCAGGTCGAGTACGCCCGCGCGCTCGGCCTGCCGCCCCGCCGGGTGTTCCTGTCCGCGCTGACGGTCTCCCGCACCGCGATCCTCACCACGGTCGCGATCGTGTCCGGGGCGCTGATCGGCGGCAACGCGATCATGCAGAAGATCTTCAGCCTGGACGGCGCCGCCGCGTTCGGCGTCGACTCCATCCTCAAGCTGGACCTGCCGGTGGTGCAGGGGCTGGTGCTGGTCTTCGGCGGGATCACCGTGGTGCTGTTCCTGCTGATCGACATCCTGATCCTGCTGCTGGACCCACGGGTCCGGGCGGCCTCCTCCTGAAGGGAGCCTCCTCCATGAAGCCGGCGACGACGGCCGGGGCGGGCGCCGCCGCTCCGGTCCGCACACGGAAACGGGAACGGCCCGCCGCACGGCGCGCCCTGCGCGGCGCCTGGATCGGGCTGGGCATGCTCGTGCTGCTGTTCGGCGGCGCGCTGGCCGCCCGGTTCGGCGCCGAGACCGACGCGATCGACGTGGACGCGGTCCTCAAGGCGCCCTCCGCCGAGCACTGGTTCGGCACCGACTCCTCGGGCCGGGACGTGTTCGTCCGCACCCTGGCGGCCGGGGCCGCCGACCTGCCCATCGCGCTGGGCGGCACGCTGGTCGCGCTGCTGGCCGGGACGCTGCTGGGACTGGTCGCCGGCACCCGCAACCGGTTCGCCGAACCGATCATGCGGCTGGTGGACGGCTTCCAGGCGTTCCCGCTGCTCATCCTGATCCTGGTGATCGTCCAGATCAGCGGGGGCGGGACGGCGGTCCTGGTGCTCACCATCGCGATCCTCAACATGCCCCGGTTCATCCGGCTGACCCGGGCGGAGGCGCTGCACATCCGCGAGTCCCGGTACGTGTTCTTCGCCGAGGTGATCGGCGCCCGCCGCGGGCACGTGCTGCGCCGCCACATCCTGCCCAACGTCAGCGGCGCGGTGCTGAGCCAGGCCAGCGTCGGCGGCGCGCTCGCCCTGGGCGCGATCGGCGCGATGTCGTTCCTCGGCCTCGGCATCGCCCCGCCGACCCCCAGCTGGGGCGCGATGGTGCAGTCCGGCGCCACCGGGATCACCGGCGGCCAGTGGTGGCCCGTGCTGTTCCCCAGCCTCGCGCTGGTCTGGGCGATCGTCGCGTTCAACCTGATCGCCGACAGCCTCGACGCGTACTTCGCCAAGGAGATCCAGTGAAGGTGACGAGCACTCCCGGCCCGCGCGCGGCGGACGGCGCCGCGGCGGACGGCGGGTCCGCGGCGCTGCTGGCCGCCCGCGGCCTGACCGTGGACTTCGCCCGGCACGGCCGCACCACGCGGGTCGTGGACGGGGTGTCGTTCGACGTCGGCGCCGGCGAGTTCGTCGGCATCATCGGCGAGACCGGGTCGGGCAAGTCGGTGTCGCTGCGCGCCGCGCTGCGGATGCTGCCCCGCAACGGCACGCTCGCCGCGGGCACCTCCGAGTTCGGCGGCGCCGACCTGCAGGCCCTGCCCGCCAGGGAGCTGCGCCGCCTCAAGGGCGCGCGGATCGGGTTCATCCCGCAGCAGCCGTGGAGCGCGCTGAACCCGGTCGTCCGACTGGACCGGCAGTTCCGGCAGGTCGGCAGGGCGCACGGCAGGAGCCGGGCGTGGACCGACCGGGCGGCGCTGGAGATGCTGGAGCGCGTCGAGATCGCCGATCCGCGGCGCGTCCTGGCCGGGCACTCCGGGCAGCTCAGCGGCGGCATGGCCCAGCGCGTGGTGATCGCGATGTCGCTGCTGCTGGCCCCCGAGCTGGTGGTCGCGGACGAGCCCACCACCGCGCTGGACGTCACCGTGCAGCGCGAGATCCTCGACCTGCTCAGCCGGATCTGCCACGAGGACGGCAAGAGCGTCCTCGTCGTCACCCATGACCTGGGCGTCGTCTCCCACTACTGCGACCGCGTGTACGTCATGCGCGCGGGCCGGGTGCTGGAGGACGGCCCCGTCGGCGAGGTCTTCGCCGCCCCGCGGCACGAGTACACGCGGTCCCTCGTCGAGGCCGCCGGAGCCGGCGACCTGGAGGACACGGACGGCAGCGAAGGAGAGGCGTCGTGAGCAGGCTCGTCCTGGAAGAGGTGCACAAGACCTACGGGCGCGGGCGGAACGCGGTCGAGGCCGTCCGCGGGGTGTCGCTGACCGTCGAGCCCGGCACGACGCTCGGGCTGATCGGCGAGAGCGGCTCGGGCAAGTCCACGCTGGGCCGGATCTGCCTGGGCGCCGAGCCGATCGACCGGGGGCGGCTGCTGGCGGGCGGCGAGGACTTCGCCCGCTTCGGCCGCGAGCGGCTGGCCGAGTTCCGCCGCAAGACCTCGATCGTCCTGCAGGAGCCCGAGCTGGCGCTCAACCCCCGGCGGACGCTCGGCCAGTCGGTCACCGAGCCGCTGGAGGTCCACTTCCCCCGGCTGGCGCCCGCCGAGCGGCGCGAGCGCGCCGAGCACGCCATGGAGCTGGCGCATCTCGACCCGGGGCTGTGGGACCGCTACCCGCGCGAGCTCAGCGGGGGCCAGCAGCAGCGCGCCGGGATCGCGCGGGCGGTGGTGACCGAGCCGGAGTTCGTGGTGCTGGACGAGCCCACCGCCTCCCTCGACCTGTCGGTCCGCGGCCGGATCCTGGACACCATGCGCGAGCTGCAGGACCGCCTCGGACTGTCCTACCTGCTCATCACCCACGACATGGCCACGGTGTCCGCGCTGGCCGAACGGGTCGTCGTCCTCTACAAGGGCGTCGCGGTCGAGACCGGCGAGTGGCGGCGGGTCCGCCGCGACCCGGAGCACGAGTACACCCGCACGCTGCTGTCGGCCGTCCTGACCGTCCGGCGGCACGGGCGCGGCTGAGCCGGTCCCGAGGCGCGGGTCGCGTGGCAGACTGATCGTGAAGTCGGTCCGGCAGCCGTGGCGTGAGGGCGCGGGAGGGCTCCATGGGCGGGGACGATCCGCACATCCATGTCGAGGTCAAGGTGGTCCGTCGCCATGCCGCCGTCCGCGACCTGATGGCCTCCGCGTTCGGTCTGGCCGGTGACCTGCCGAGCGTGGTCACCACCGGATGCGGGCTGCGGGTGCCGTACGCGATGACCTCTCCGCGTCCGGGCAACGTCACCTGCCTCGCCTGCCGCGAGCACGCGCGGGCCGAGCACCTGCGCTTCGCGGATCAGGTCGAGCGCCTGGGCGGCATGCCCGGATCGCCCATCGGCGCCGACCGGGCGAGGCAGGCCGCGGACAGGCATCGCGATCTGGCCAGGAGATTTTCCGACGCGGACGGCTGACGGAATGGCAAAAAGCCGCCCTCAACGCGTTCAGGACAACCTCTCTGTAACGGGAGAATAGCCTTATCCTGTGGTGCGGGAGCATGGCGTGACCAGAGGGGAACAGTCGTGAGCGAAACCGACGGTGGTGCACCGGGCGGCACCCCGGCCAGCGGGGGAGCGGGCGCGGAGGGGGTGGACCTGCACACCGACAGGGCCCACGGCGCGCGCATCTACGACTACATCCTCGGCGGCAAGGACCATTACGCGGCGGACCGCGCCGCGGGGGACGCCACCCTCCAGGTGTGGCCGTCGCTGCGGATCCACATGCAGGCCAACCGCTCCTTCATGCACCGCGTGGCCCGTTATCTGGCGGCGGACAAGGGCATCCGGCAGTTCCTCGACATCGGCACCGGAATTCCCACCTCGCCCAACTTCCACGAGGTGGCCCAGGCGATCGCGCCCGAATCCCGGGTGGTCTACGTCGACAACGACCCCATCGTGCTCGCCCACGCCCGGGCGCTGCTCACCAGCACCCCCGAGGGGCGGACCGCCTACATCCAGGCGGACATGCGCGAGCCCGAGACGATCATCACCGCGCCCGAGCTGCTCGAGACGCTGGATCTGAGCCGGCCCGTCGGGCTGTCGCTGATCGCCATGGTGCACTTCATCGAGGACGACGACGAGGCCTACCGGGTGGTGAGGCGGATCGTGGACGTGCTGCCCTCGGGCAGCTACTTCGCCGCCGCCATCGCCACCGACGACTTCGCGCCCGAGGTGCTGGCCCGGGTTCAGGAGGTGTACCACTCGCACGGCGAGACCCTCCGATGGCGCACCCTGGCCCAGGCGGAGCGTTTCTTCGAAGGGCTGGAGCTGGAGGAGCCGGGCGTGGTGCAGATCCACAAATGGCGTCCCGATCACGTCGACGTGGGCCGTGTCGACGACGCCGACATCGCCATGTACGGCGGCATCGCCTACAAGCCCTGACGGCTTTTACCAGCTCCTAACAGCATTTCAAGCCGTATCTGTTAACTTTGTGACCATGGTGTCCCCGCCTCCTTCGTCACGAGCCCCCCGGCGGGGACGGCCCAGGCAGCTCCGCCTGGCCGAACAGGTCGCCGGCAAGCTGCGGGCGCGCATTCTCGCGGCCGACCTGGAGGCGGGCTCCCTCCTGCCCAAGCAGGACGAGCTCGTCGCCGAGTTCGGGGTGAGCTACCCGTCGGTGCGCGAGGCGCTGCGGATCCTGGAGAACGAGGGGCTGATCACGGTCCGCCGGGGCAGCGTCGGGGGAGCCGAGATCCACGCGCCGGGCGCCTCCAGCGCCGGTTACGCCCTCGGGCTGGCCCTGCAGGCGGCGCGGGTGAAGGTGTCCGATCTCGGAGACGCGATCACCATGCTCGAACCGCTGAGCACGGCGTGCTGCGCCATGCGCCCGGACCGCGGCGAGGTCGTCGTCCCCGTCCTGCGCGAGCTGCTCGCCGAGGCCGAGCGGCAGGTGGACGACGCCGCGGAGTTCACCCGGGCGTCCCGCCGGTTCCACCAGGTACTGAGCTCGTTCAACGACAACCAGACGCTGCAGCTGGTCCTGCGGGGCCTGGGATCGCTCTGGGCGGCCCAGGAGGAGACCTGGGAGCTCACGCTCACCGACGCGCTGAACGAGGCCGGTGACTATCTGAGCCTCGACGAGCGGCGCGAGGTGCTGTCGGCGCACGGACGCATCACCGGTGCGATCGAACGCGGCGACCCGGACGAGGCGGAGCGGTTGTCGCGCGAGCACCTGCGTTCGTGGCACTGGGAGATGCAGCCCGGCGTGCAGGGCCAGGTGGTCGACGCCGCGTCCTCCAAGCTGAGGGCGCGCTACCGCGCGCAGGAGTAGCCGGTCGCCGGCCGGATCGGCGCGCCCGATCTCATGGGCGGCGCTGGAAGAGGCCCAGCGGCGCGGACGCCGGGTCCTGGACGGCGGCGCACGGCCCGTACCGCGTGTCGGTGCACGGCATGATCACGGACCCGCCGAGCGCCTTGGCCGCGGCGACGGTCGCCTCGCAGTCGGCGACGACGAAGTAGGGGAGCCAGAAGGCCGGCAGGTCGTCGTCCAGCAGCTCCTCGTCGGCGAGCACCATGAACGCGACCGGCCCGTCGGCGATCCGCCACTCGTAGACGGAGTCGACGAGGAGGCCCTGGGCGACGGTGGGCTCCTTCCAGCCCAGGACGCGGCGGTAGAAGTCCCGGGCCGCGGCGGTGTCCCGGCTCACCAGGCCCATCCAGTTGACCGTGTTCGGCTCGCCGACCACGCCGCAGCCCGCGAGCGCGCGGGGCTGCCACAGTCCGAAGCCCGCGCCCTGGTCGTCGGCGGCGAGCACCACGCGGCACAGATGCGCCACGTCGGTGGCCTCCATGTAGACCCGGCCGCCCGCCCGGCGGACCGCATCGGCGGCCTTCGACGCGTCCCGGACGGTGAAGTAGCACGTCCAGGTGGCGCTGACGGTGTCGTCGGCCAGGGAGGTCAGCCCGGCGACCTCCGGGCCGGTCACGTCTCCGAGCGTGAAGATGGTGAAGTCGCCCACGAACGGGTCGGAGACGCTGTAGGAGGACCAGCCGAACAGGCCGCCGTAGAACGCCGTCGCGGCCTCGACGTCCGGGCTGGAGATCTCGATCCAGTTCGGCTCGCCCGGCTCGTACGCCGTCTTCTCCGGCATGCCGGCCCCCTCTCCGCGCCTCCCTTCGACGCTACGGTCCGCTGGGGTAAAAGTGCCCACCGTGACGGAAAGCTATTTCCCAATAAATCACCACAATTTTGGCCATTCTCCCTTCGGGTCCCCCGGGGAGGGCGCCGGACGACGCCGCGGAGCCGATCGATACCATCCCCCCATGAAAGGCGCCCGCCCGTGAGCCTGGACACGACGTCGCCCACCCTGTCCCACCGGTGCGCGCCCTGGACGCGGGCACAGGGGATCGACCCGATCGGCACCGCGCCGACCTGCGACACGCTCGTGCTCGTCGAGGTGCCGCCGCCCTGGCCGCGGGACGTCACCGAGCTGCCGGTCTTCGCCGGCCTCCGGCGGCGCGGCCTGCGCCGCACCCGGCTGCTGGCCGTCCGGCCCGCTGACGGCGGCCCCGGCGAAGGGTCCGGCACGCGGGTGACCGTCTGGCGCCGCGACGCCGGCACCGGCCGCTTCGCCGGCACCGACCACCTCGTGCCCGCCGGGCACCTCGCCGACCTGGTCGAAGCCCCGGAGGCGGACGCGGGCCGCCGGGAGGCGCCCGCCGAGGTGCTGCTGTGCGGGCACGGCGCCCGCGACGGCTGCTGCGGCCGGCTGGGCACCCGCCTGGTGCTGGACGTGGCCGCTGCCTGGCCGGACGTCCGCGTCCGCCGATGCAGCCACACCAGCGGCCACCGCTTCGCCCCGACCGGCTTCACCCTGCCGGACGGGCGGGCCTGGGGCTTCCTGGACACCGGGACCCTCGACACGATCGTGCGCCGCTCGGGACCGCCGCCGCTGCGCGGCCACTACCGCGGCGATCTCGCCCTGGACGCGTGGGCGCAGGTGGCCGAGCGGGAGCTGTTCGAGCGGTTCGGCTGGGACTGGTCGGCCCACCGGCTGACCTCCTCGCGCACCGAGATCGCCCCCGGCGGGCGGTCGGCGGCCGTGGAGCTGGCCTGGCACGGCCCGCACGGCCCCGGAGCGGCGACCGCGACGGTCGACCTGCTCCGCGACGTCCCCGTCCTGGTCTGCGGCCGGCCCCCCGAGGCGGCCGAGAAGACGGCACCGGAACTGGCCCTGCGGAGCATCGCGATCAGATGAGGCGGCCGACGCCGCACTGGAAGTAGTCGCCGCCTTGCCCGATGGTCTCGGTGCCGGCGTCCGGCCGCCACTGGTCGAGCCGGACCAGCCCGGGGTCGAGCAGCGCGCACCCGTCGAAGAAGCGGAGCAGCTGCTCGCGCGTGCGGTGCGTCATGTCGGTGTTGGCGCTGTTGTAGACGGCCACGGAGTTAGCGGTCAGATCGTCGTCGCCGGTGATGTGCGAGACCACCACATGGCTGCCCGGGGCGAGGGCGTCGAGCAGCGTCGCCACCGACGCGAAGGCGCCCTCCTCGTCGGTCAGGCAGTGCAGCACCGACAGCAGCATCAGCCCGATCGGCTTCTCGAAGTCGAGGAACCCGCGGATCGCGGGGTCGCCGAGGATCGCCTCCGGCTTCCGCAGGTCGTGCTCGAGGACGAGCGTGCCGTTGGCGCCGCTGATGAGGGCCTGGCCGTGCGTCACGACCACCGGATCGTTGTCGAGGTAGACCACCCGGGAGCCGGGGGCCACCTCGCGGGCCACCTCGTGCACGTTGTTCCGGGTGGGCAGTCCCGTGCCGATGTCGAGGAACTGGCTGATCCCGGCCGCGGCGAGGCAGCGCGTCGCCCGCCGCAGGAACGCGCGGTTGGCGTACGCCAGGACGGGGGTGAAGGGAGCGACCCGCAGGATCTGCGCGGCGGCCTCGCGGTCGACCTCGTAGTTGTCCTTGCCGCCGAGGTAGAAGTCGTACATGCGCGCGACGTTGGGCGTCACGAGGTCGATGTCGCGCGGTACCCAGCCCTCGATCTCTCTCACGGAGCGCCCAGCCTTCCTTGCGTTCACTGCGGGCGCTCCACGGTACAGGCGGGACGCTCGCGGCGGAGTCCGAAGCCGTTCCTACCTGGACCCGCCGGACCGGAACCGGCCGTCTCGCGGTGACGGCCGGGATAACGGCGCGCGGTCACGATGCGCCGCATGGAGACGCGCAATCTGATCAACGGGGTGTGGCGGTCGCCGGAGAGCGGCCGGACGATCGCGGTGGACGACCCGGCGACCGGCGAGATCCTCGCCGAGGTGCCCGAGGCGACCGCGGCCGACGTCCGCGACGCGATCGGCGCCGCCGCGGCGGCGCTGCCGGGCTGGCGGGCGCGCACCGCCGACGACCGGGGCGCGGTGCTGCGCCGGTTCGCCGGCCTGGTGTCCGAGCGGTCCGCGGAGCTCGCCGAGCTGATCGCCAGGGAGGGCGGCAAGCCGATCGGCGAGGCCCGCGGCGAGGTGGCCTACGGGCGGTCGTTCCTGGCCTGGGCCGCCGAGGAGGCCACCCGGGTGTACGGCGAGACCGTGCCGTCCTGGCACGAGGGCAAGCGCGTGCTGGTGTTGCGGCAGCCGGTCGGGGTGACCGCCTCGATCACCCCGTGGAACTTCCCGCTGGCGATGATCACCCGGAAGCTGGGGCCGGCGCTGGCGGCGGGCTGCACGCAGGTGGTGAAGCCGGCGCCGCAGACCCCGCTCACCGCGCTGGAGCTGGGACGGCTGGCGGTCGAGGCGGGGGTGCCCGCCGGGGTCGTCAACGTCGTCACCGCGCCGGGGCCTGACTTCGCGGCGGCGGTGTTCGCGGACGCGCGGGTCCGGAAGGTGTCGTTCACCGGGTCCACGGAGGTGGGGCGGCAGCTGATCGAGCGGTCGGCGGGCAACGTCACGCGGCTCTCGCTGGAGCTGGGCGGGCACGCCCCCGTGATCGTCTTCGATGACGCCGACCTGGACGCGGCGGTGGCGGGGGTGCTGCGGGCCAAGTTCCGCAACAACGGCCAGTCCTGCATCGCCGCCAACCGGATCTACGTGCAGCGGGGCATCCGCGAGGAGTTCACGGCGGCGTTCGACGCGGCGGTCGGGGCGTTGCGGGTCGGCGGCACGCTGAGCGAGGCGGTCGACGTCGGGCCGCTGATCGACGGGGCGGCCCTCCGCAAGGTGCGGGCGCACGTGGACGACGCGGTGGCGCGCGGCGCGAGGCTGCTGCGCGGCGGTTCGCCGTGCGGCCCCGGCGGCCGGTTCTTCGAGCCGACCGTGCTGGACGGCGTCACCGACGACATGCTGATCTTCAACGAGGAGACGTTCGGCCCCGTCGCGGCGCTGGCCGCGTTCGACACCGAGGAGGAGGCGCTGCGCCGGGCGAACGCGTCCCCGTTCGGGCTCGCGGCGTACGTGTTCAGCCGCGACCTCGGCCGGGTGGTGCGGGCCGCCGAGGCGCTGGAGTACGGGGTGGTCGGCGTCAACGACGGCGCGCCCTCCACCGGGCAGGCGCCGTTCGGCGGGATGAAGCTGTCCGGCTACGGGCGCGAGGGCGGCAGGTACGTGATGCACGAGTACCTGGAGACCAAGTACGTCTCGCTCGCGCTGTAGCCGGTCGCGGCCCGGCGGCCGGGCGCGTGGCCCGGCCGCCGCGTCAGCGTCCCGCGCCGGAGACGGCGTCGCCCGCCGCGGTGCCGCCGCCCCGCCCGAAGACGGTGCCGGCCGGTGCGGCGTCGGGGAAGCCGACGCTCCACCGGTCGGCCGTCACGGGCCCCGCCATGAGCAGCCGCCCGTTGTAGGACTCGTCGGTGATCACCTCGTGCTCGGCGCAGATCTCGACGCCGATGCCCAGCGACGGTTCCTGCAGGTAGACCGACACCGAGCCGGACGCGGTGTGCCGGACCAGGTCGCCCACCTTCACGTGGTGCGCGCGGGCGTGGTTGCGGAACCGGACCACGGTGTCGATGCCGTCGGCGAGCAGGCAGATGTGGTCGAGCCGCCCAGGCTCGCCCTTGGCCAGGCCGATGCTGTGGTGGTAGCCGTCGCCGCAGCGCAGGAACACCACCAGGTCCTCGATCTGGTCAGAGCGCCGGAAGCCCATGGTGCGCTTCCAGAAGTCGCGGCCGGCGACGACGTCGTCGGTGGCCACGACCGTGTGCAGGACGCGCTCCAGCCCCCGGTCGGGCGCGGGGGAGGCGGCCAGCACGACCTGCTCCTCGTACAGCTCGACCTCGATGTCCTGCGGCGTGCGGAACCGGACGGCGCCCGCGACCCGGTCGTCGCGGAGGGTGCCGCCCTCGGCCCAGGCGACGCCCTCGTCCTCCAGGCGCATGGTGACCTCGCTGAGCGCGTCCGGACCGGTCACGCGGAAGCCGAGCCGGATCAGCTCCGGCTCCGGGCGGCGCTCCAGCCGGAGCCAGGCGTGCTGCTCGCCACCGGTGAGGAAGACGGTGCCGTCGCGGCGTTCGGACACCTCCAGCTGGCAGACCGTGCGGAAGAAGTCGACCGAGGCGTCGAGGTCGGGCACGCCGCACACCGCGTAGCCGAACTCCTGGACGAGCGCCATGATGAACCTCCGATGTGTTCGAGGGGACGCGGCTCAGGCTGGATTGGCCGGATTGGCCGGATCGCGGTTCAGGCGGGGTTGCGGCCGACGAAGAACGCCTCGTCGGGCTCGGTCGCGGTGAGGACGCCCGCCTCGCGCGCGGCGGCGCGGTAGCCGGCCATCTGCGGGGCCACCAGCCGCTGCGTGGGCATCCGCAGCGGGCCGCCGTTGAAACCGGTCAGCCACGCCTGGTACTTCCACGCCATCCGGTGCACGCTGTTCGTCCCGGCCACGCCGATCCGGTCGTTGGCGCGGCGCCCCGGGTCGACCCGCCAGTAGAGCTCCATCGCCTCGGCGTGACGGCCCTGGTGGCACAGGTCGAGCATGGCCGGGACGGCGCCGCCCAGGCACTCGGTGTTCGACGTCGCGATCAGCTGCAGCGGCAGCACGGTGGCCAGCGGGATGGCCTGCTGCTCCAGCGGCATGGTGACCACGACCCGGTCGGAGAGCCGGTTCCAGGTCTCGGTGAACCCGGCGATCGCCGGCATCCCGCCCTCCGCCTTGATCGCGACGACGTTCGGGATGGTCTCGACCATCTCCTCCAGCATCTCGACGGGGATGGACGCCGGGTGCAGCCGCTCGAACCCCCACAGCGGCACCGGGAAGAGCATCACGCCCATGCCGGTCTCCGCGCAGAACGCCTCGGTGTAGTCGTACACCTGCCGCAACGACGTCGGGTAGAACGAGGGCGGGTAGGACAGCAGCACCATCTCGGCCCCGGCCTCCTCGGCGCGCTTGGCGACCGCGATGTTCTCCTCCAGCGTGTTGAACGCGGCGTGGAAGAACAGCACCAGGCGGCCCGCGGCCTCGTCGGCGGCCCACTCGACCATCTGGACGTACTCGTCGGCGCTGAGGGCGGTCTCGCTCACCATCAGCGCGCCCTTGAAGCCCAGCTCGATGTCGCGGCGCACGTCGTGCCGGATCCCGGCCTCGTTGAGCCCCCGGAGATCGGCGGTGTAGGACGGGATGATGACGTTGCAGACGCCCTTCATCTCGGCGCGCGCCCATTCGCGCGCCTCCGCCCTGCCGTAGCGGGTCATCGTCGTTCGTCCCCCTCTAGGCGTCCGCGGGGGCGATGACGCCCTCGGACGCGAGCTTGGCGCGGACGGTGTCGCGCAGCCGGAATTTCTGGACCTTGCCCGACTGCGTCCTGGGCAGCCCGGGCACGAGTTCGAGCCGTTCGGGGATCTTCTGCTTGGCCACGCCCCTCTCGATCAGGTAGCCCGCCAGGTCGGCGAGCGTGAGCGGCGGGCCCGCGTCCGGCCGCGGGACGACGAAGGCGCAGCCGCGCTCGACCATGACCGGGTCGGGCATCGCGACCACGGCGATCTCGGCGATCCGCGGATGGTCGAACAGCAGTGCCTCGACCTCGGTGACGCTGATGTTCTCGCCGCCGCGCAGGATGATGTCCTTCTTGCGGCCGCGGATGGTGAGGTAGCCGTCGGCGTCCCGGACGGCCAGGTCCCCGGTGCGGAACCAGCCGTCCGGGGTGAAGGCGTCCGCGTCGTCCTCGGCGCGCCGGTAGCCGAGGAACAGCTCCGGCCCGGTGACCAGCAGCTCCCCGACCTCCCCGGCCGCCACCGGGCGGCCGCCGTCGTCCACCACGCGGAACTCGGCGGCGCCGATCGCGCGCCCGTCGGTGACCGCGCCCTTCTCGGGCGGGTCGTCCGGGCCGGTGGTGCTGAGGGTGGGGAACTCGGTCGACCCGTACAGCCGGGACGCGACGCAGCCGAGCCGCTCCCGGGCGTCCCTGATCAGGCCCGGCGGCACGTCGGCCCCGCCGCAGGCGAACACGCGCATGGACGAGACGTCGAGGCCGCCGGGGTCCGGCCGGTAGGTGAGGTCGTGCAGGAACGGCGTCGCGGCCACGGTGAACGTGCAGCGGTGCCGGTCGATCAGGCGGCGCCCCTCCTGGACCTCCCAGACGTCCTGGAGGACGACCGCGGTGCCGAGCATCGCCGGCAGTTGCAGCCCGTAGAGCAGGCCGGTGATGTGCGACACCGGCGACGGCATGAAGACGACGTCGGACGGCGTGAGGCCGTAGACGTCGATGATGCTCCGGTTCTCGTAGTCGAGGGTGTTGTGCGTGTGGACGGCGCCCTTGGGCCGCGCGGTGGTCCCCGAGGTGAACAGCAGCAGCATCGGGTCGTCCGCCGTCCGGTCCACCGGCGCCGGGGCGCGGTCGCCCGCGCAGAGGTCATCGAAGGAGCTCCCGCCGCCCCGGCACGGCACGACGTGCTCCAGCAGCGGCAGCTCGCCGCGGATCTCGGCGAGCATGTCGACGTGGGAGAACCCGCGGAAGGTCTCCGGCATGACGAACACCCTGCTGCGCGCCTCGGCCAGGATGTAGGCCAGCTCGCGCCGCCGGTAGATCGGGACGATCGGGTTGCTGACCGCGCCGATCCGCAGCACCGCGTGGTGCAGGACGCAGGCCTCGTGCCAGTTCGGCAGCTGCCACGAGACGGCCTCGCCGCGCACCACCCCGAGATCCTGGAGCGAGGCGGCGGTGGCCCGGACGCGCCGCTCCAGCTCGGCGTAGGTCAGCGTGACGTCGCCGTCGATCACGGCGGGCGCGTCCGGCCGGCGCTCGGCCGCCTCCGCCACGTACCCGTCGATCATGCGGTCGCGCCAGCGGCCCGCGGCGACCTCGCGCTCGCGGCGACCGGGCGGCACCGCGGCCGGCGCCGTCCGCCCGCTCATGCCCCGCCTCCCGGCTTCTGCCGCCAGTACTTGGCGAGGGAGCCGGCGTCCACCCGCAGATCGGCGCCGGTCACCATGCGGGCGGCGGGGGAGGCGAGGAACACCGCCGCGTCGCCGTAGTCGGCCGGCGTGGGCAGCGCGCCGAGCGGGACCTGCGCCGCCGCGACGTCCAGGGCGGCGACATGGGCGCCGGCGACCCCGGTGACGCCCCACCGCCGGCCGCGCTCGATCCCCTGGCGGGGATCGGTGGCGGTCGGGGTGAGGCTGTTGACCCGGATGCCGTACGGCGCCAGGTCCATCGCGGCGGCCCGGGTCATGTTGACCACGCCGCCCTTGGCGGTGGTGTAGCCGATGTTGCCGGGCTCGCCCTGGTGGCCGGCCGTGGACACCAGGTTGATGACCGCGCCCGGCCGCCCGGCCTCGATGAGCGCCTCGGTCACGTGCTTGGTGAACAGGAAGGTGCCGTCCAGCAGCACGCCCAGCTGGGCCCGCCACTCGGCGAGCGACATCTCCCTGATCCCCTTCTCCAGGTAGACGACGGGCCCGTTGACCAGCACGTCGACCAGGCCGAGCCCGGACCGGACGCGGGCCACCGCCGCCGCCACCGCGTCCTCGGAGGTGACGTCGCAGGTCACCGCCAGGGTCTCGGCGCCGGTGACGGCGCGGACCTCGGCCGCGGCGTGCTCGGCGAGCTCCGCGTCCCGGTCCACGCACGCCACCCGGGCGCCGGCCGCGGCGAGCCGCAGCGCGATGCCCGTGCCGATGTTCGGGCTGGTCCCGACCACGGCCGCGACCGATCCCGCGAGCGAGAAGGGCGAACTGTCAGTCACTTGCGGCTCCCTGCCGTCCGGTCCGGTACTCGGCTTCACCCCCGCCTCACGCTCACCGCGCGGCGAACTCGGCGATCATTCCGGGGACCGTGGGCGGCGCGGCCAGATGCTCGGAGAACCAGCCGCCGGCCGCCTTGGCGGCCAGGTCCAGCGCGGTGAGGTCGCTGTAGAGCGTCATGTGGCTGGTCGAGGGCAGCACCACCAGGCGCTTGGCGTTCGAGGGGATCGAGTCGAACACCCTGGTCTCGACGTCCCACAGCGTGATGTCGTCCTCGTTGGCGACGATCATCATGGTGGGCTTGTGGACGATGCGCTCGGCGTACGGCGCGGCGTTGTACTGCATCAGCAGCTCGACCGAGGCGATCGTGCTGCGGTGCTCGTGCCGCGGCGCCTGGGTGCGCTTGAGCTCCTCGAAGACGGCCTTCACCTCGTCCAGCGGCCAGGTGGCCAGGTCGGCGTCCGGGCCGGCGGGAGTGCCCGACATCGTGATGTAGCCGTACTCGCCGGTCTCGAAGCGCTTGCGCCGGTCCTCCAGGATCGCGTCCTGGAGCTTGCGGAACCGGTCGGTGCCGTGCACCCGCCACATGTTGCGGTGGCCGTCGATCACCGGCACGTTGCTGACGATCACCTTCACCCGCGGGTCCACCGCGCCCAGCACCAGGACGTGGCCGCCGCTGTAGGAGATGCCCCAGACGCCGACCCGGCCGGCGTCGATGTCGGAGCGGGTCTCCAGGTAGGTGATCGCGTTGCGGTAGTCCTCGATCTGCGCCCACGGGTCCAGGTGCTGCCGCGGCGCGCCGTCGCTGGCGCCGATCGTCCGGTAGTCGAAGATCAGCGCGGCGAACCCGCGCCGGACGAACTCCTCGGCGTACTGCGGCTGGCGCAGCTCCTTGACGTAGCACCAGCCGCCCGCCATGACGACGACCGGATGCGGCCCGTCGCCCTCGGGGAGCAGCAGGTCGCCCCGGACGGTGACGCCCTCGCTCTGGAACTCGACTTCCTGGGACCTCATCTGCGTCGACTCCTGTCTGCGGTGGTTGATCGTTGACATGGCGTGACGGCCCGGAACGGCCGGGCCGCCGGGCTCAGAACCGCTTGGGGGCGGCGATCTCGCCGATCTCGGTGCCGATGCCGAGGCGGCGGGCCTCGCCGACGACGTGGGCGGCGCCGAGCAGGTCCTGCGCGGCGCTGCCGACGGACTTGAAGAGGGTGATGTCGCGGTCGCTGCGGCGGCCGCGCACCTCTCCGGTGATGATCTGGTCGAGCGCGACCGGGGCCAGCCGGCCGGGCGCGGCGTCCAGCACCGCGATGATGTCGCCGGACTCGTGGCTCATCTGCTCGAGGGTGGTGTCGAGGACGACGGTGTCGGCGCCGGTGAAGGCGGCCACGTCCAGTTCGCGGAGCGCGGCCGTGGTGGAGCCGATCGAGACGACGTGCTGCCCCGGCTCCAGCCAGGCGCCCTCGTAGGCGGTGACCGGGTCGGGCCCGGTGTTGGTGGCCACCACGACGATGTCGGTCCCGGCCACCGCGTCCCGCGGATCGCCGGTGGCGGTCACCGGGATCCCGAGGGACTCGGACATCCGCGCGGCGAACGCCTCGCGCCGTCCGGCGGACCGGCTGTAGACCTTGGCCCGTTCGATCGGGCGGACGGCGCACACCGCGCGCAGGTTGGTCTCCGCCTCCAGCCCCGACCCGATCACCCCGGCCGCGGCGGCGTCCTCGCGGGCCAGGCAGCGGGTCGCGACGCCGCTGGTGGCGCCGGTCCGGGCGGCGGTCAGGTAGGCGGCGTCGACGAGCGCCTCCACCTCGCCGGTCTCCAGCCGGCACACCGCGACCACGTACCGGACGCCGTCCGGCATGGAGCCGTGGAAGAACTTGAGGCCGAGCAGGCCGGATTCGGGCAGCAACGCCGGCATGACGCGCAGGAAGAACCGGCCGTGGCCGAGGTTCACGCGCTCGGGGAGCCGCGGGCCGGGCCCCTTGGCCTCCTTGCGAAGCGCGGCTTCGAGGAAGGGGACCATGGCACCGATGTCGCAGGCGGCGCGCACCTCACTGTCGCTCAGCAGCAGCGTCAAAATCGACCTCCGGTAGGGGCGGTGCCGGTCCCGTGCCGGCGTCGGGCGCCACGGGTCGGACAGGCGGGTTTCGTCGAGCACGGCCAGGCTCACCGCCGACCGTTATCGCGCGCGTTATCGGCCTCCCGAGCGCCGGGACGCTCGATCCGGGGAGTTTCCTCGCAGGTCGCCGAGGTGTTGCCGGTTCGTTGACACCCGTCGGGGTTTCGGGCATGTTGCAGGTAACTCACTCCTGCGGACCGACCGAATCCCGGCATGGGATCCGGGGGCTCCGTCCTGGCGAGGAGGTGCTGGATTGTTGGATCCCCGGACGACGGACACCTCGGCGCCTGCACTGCGGCACAAGTTCGCCGCACCCGGCGTACCTCGCGGCTCGATCGAACGGCCGCGGCTCGATCACCTGCTCGACACCCTGTTCGACTCCTACGCCATCGTCGAGATCGTGGCGGCCCCCGGCGCGGGCAAGACGGTGGAGGCGCAGCTGTTCGCCCGCCGCACCGGGCGCCGGCTCGCCTGGCTCACCATGGACCGCTCCGACCGCTCGGCGTCCGGGCTGGTGTTCGACCTGGCCACGGCGCTCGGGCCGGTGGCCGGCGACGCGGTGGACGCGATGCGCGGCACCCTGCAGAGCAACGGCACGGCGGAGGAGGCCGCCGCGATCCTGGCGTCCGCGTCCGGCGGCGAGGACGTCCTGGTCGTCATCGACGAGTGCCAGCAGATCTCGGCGTCGCCCGACGCCGCGTCGGCCCTGGACACCTTCCTGGAGTACCTGCCCGACCGGATGCGGATGCTGCTGCTGTCGCGGGAGGAGCTGCCCTGGCCGCTGCAGCGCCGCTACGTGCACGGCCAGATCGCCCAGCTCGGCGACGCCACCCTCAACCTGACCCTGGAGGAGACCGCCGAGTACGTCCGGCGGGCCGACGCGGGCCCGGACGCGGGCCTGGAGACGGGCATGGACACGGGCCCGGGTCCGGACACCTGCGAGCGGATCTTCTCCGCGACCGGCGGATGGGCCGCGGGCGTCGCGTTCGCCTCCCGGTTCGGCCTCGGCGAGCAGCCCAACCTGCGCGACCTGTCGGCCTACTTCGGCCGCCAGGTGCTCGGCCCGCTGCCCGAGGACGAGCGGCGCTTCCTGCTGGACACCTCGGTCACCGGCACGGTGACGCCGGAGGTCGCGGCGGCGCTGTGCGGCCCGGACGGGCAGCGGCTGTGGCTGGCGGTGTCGGCGCGGCACCTGCCCGCGACCAGCGCCACCTCCTCGGCCATCGTGGTCCACTCGCTGTTCCGCTCGTTCCTGCGGCAGCGGCTGATCGAGACGGAGCCGGAGCGGCACGTGCGGCTGCGCGCAGCCTACGCCGGCCATCTGGCGGCGGTCCGGCAGTTCGAGGACGCCACCGAGGTGTGGCTGTCGCTCGGCGACCTCGACCAGGCGGTGGAGACGGCCGTCCAGGCGTTCCCGGCCCTGTTCGGCCGGGCCGACTGGCCGGTCGTCAAGCGCTGGCTGGAGGCGTTCGGCGAGACCCGCGTGCACGCCGACCCGCGGCTGATCGGCGCGTGCGTCCGCGCCGCGCACGGCATGCGCGAGTTCGACCGGGCCCGCGCGCTGATCCGCGGGCTGGACCGCAAGGGCCGGCTGCGCGCCGCGATCGAGCTCGACCCCAGCCTGCTCGCGATCGCGGCGTGGGTGCTGCAGGCGCACCCGCAGGAGGCCCTCGGCCTGCTCGACAAGTACGAGGGCGACTCGGGCGCGGACGTGGTCCGCTACATGATCGAGGTGGCGGTCGCGACCCGGTACGTCCCGCCGCCGGACGCCCGCGACCTGCCCGACGTGGACCGCCAGATGAGCTGGGGGCTGTTCCTGCAGGGCCGGCTGGGCGAGCTGGCCCGGATGGGCAACCTGGACGACGAGTCCGTGGTGCTCAACCCGAACCTGGTGCTGGCGGCGGCGTTCCGGGAGGAGACCGACGTGGCGGGCGACCTGTGGCGGCGGGTGCCGCAGGAGATCAGGGAGCGCGCGCACTCGCGGTTCATCGAGGCGATCCTGAACCTGGCCAACGGCGACCACGAGAGCGCCCGCGAGCATCTGCGGCTGGCGATGGCCGACAGCCAGCGGTCCGGGTTCTCGCTGCTGCCGGTCTACGAGATCTTCATGGGCTACCTGCAGTTCACCGACGTCGGCGCGGAGGCGGGCATCGCCCAGCTCGAACCGGTGCTGGACGAGATGTCGCGCACCGGGCAGACCGCCTACGTCGAGATCGCGCAGTGCTTCCTCGGGCTGGCCTATCTGCGCGCCGGGCGGACCGAGGAGGCCCGGCTGATCCTGCGCGAGACCGTCACCTCGATGACCCGCTGCCAGCGCCGGCTGATGCTGGCGATGGCGGCGGCGGGCCTGTCGGAGGCCGAGGCGCGGCTCGGCAACGCCGAGGCGGCCACCGGCGCCGCCGAGCAGGCCTACCACGTGTCCATGCTGACCGGGTCGTTCTCGCTGCTCATCCAGTCGATCAAGCTGTTCCCCGACATCCTGCGGCGGGAGCTGGAGCGCGCGCCGGACGACTCGCGGTGGCGGCGCCTGGTGGTGGCCCCGTCCGCCCGGCCGGGCCCGTCCGGGGCGGCGCGGCAGGGCGTGGCCGAGGTGACGATGGTGCTGCAGCCGTTCGGCCGCTACCGGGACCTGCTGATCGACGGCCGGCCCGCCGGCATCGGCCGGACCAAGATCCTGGAGCTGGTCGCCTGCCTGGCCCTGCACCCGCGCGGGATCGACCGGTTCGAGCTGCAGCGGCGGCTGCTGCCCGACGCCGACCAGCGCAGCGGCGGCAACCACTTCCGGCAGATCGTGCACAAGCTGCGGCGCAGCAGCGGGGTGAACCTGGAGCGCCGCGGGAACCTGGTCATGCTGCCGGAGACGACGGCGTTCGTCGCCAACGACATCGAGTCCGAGCGGATGCTGGCCACGGCCGGGGCGTCGTCCGGGCCGGAGCGGCGGGCCCGGCTGGAGGCGGGCCTGGAGCTGGCCCCCGGCCGCTACCTGGACGGCAGTTCGCTGCCCTGGGCCGAGGAGCGGCGCAACTACCTCGATCTCGTGCACGAGGAGGCGCGGCTGGAGCTGGCGACGATCTACCTGGAGCTCGGCCGGGCCGAGGCGGCGCGGGGCGCCTGCGAGGCGGTGCTGGAGACCAACCGGTACTCCGACCCGGCCTACCGGGTGCTGGTGGCGATCGAGCGCAAGGTCGGCAGCGAGAGCTCGGTGCTCGCCGTCTACCGGCGGGCCACCGAGGCGCTGGCCGAGCTCGGCCTGCGGCCCGGTGACGCGCGCAGGCTGCTGAACCGCGACCCGGTGGAGGCAGGCCCGGCGCGCACCGGCCGGGCCGGGCAGGGACAGCCGCGCCGGGGCGCCCGGACGGCCATGCGTCCGACGGCCGGCAGCGCCGCCGCGATCGGGTGAGGAACCGCCCGCCGACCGGCGTTAACGCCGGGGGTAATGCCCGTGCCGCAGGCTCGGTTCCGTGCCCGACGCAACCGCTTACCCCATGGGGGACGAGGAGGCCGGCCAGGCGCCCCTGGCCGGCGTCCGGATCATCGAGATAGGACGCTTCGCGGCCGGACCGGCCTGTGCCACCGTGCTGGCCGACTGGGGCGCGGACGTGATCAAGGTCGAACCGCCCGGCGGCGATCCGGCGCGCGGTCCCGGCTCCCTGGAGCGGGACGGCGCGCCGCCGGTCAACCCGCGCTTCGAGGTGCACAACCGGTCGCGCCGCAGCGTCGTCCTCGACCTGCGGATCGACCGCGGCAGGGCCGCCCTCGACCGGCTGCTGGCCACCGCGGACGTGTTCGTCACCAACCTCAGCCCGGGCGCGCTGGAACGGCTCGAACTGGACGCGGCGACGCTGCGGGAACGCCACCCGCGGCTGATCGTCGCGCAGATCAGCGGCTACGACCTGGCCTCGCCGCTGGCCGGCCGGCGCAGCTACGACCACGGCGCGTACTGGTCCTACTCGGGCGCGGCGTCGCTGTTCGCCGGCCCGGACGGGGAGCCGCCCCAGCCGGCCGGCGGGTTCGGCGACCGCGCCGCCGGGTCCGCCCTCGCCGGAGCCGTGGCCGCCGCCCTGTTCGCGCGGCAGCGCACCGGGACCGGCGGCCACGTCACCACGTCGCTGGCCGCCACCGGGATGTGGCTGATGGCCTCCGACGCCGGCGACCTGCTGAACGGCGGCCGCGCGCACCGGGCCGGCGGCCGGGACACGGCCCCGATCCCGACCGTCAACTGCTTCCGCACCGCCGACGCGCGCTGGCTGTGGCTCCAGGTCATGACGCCCGACCGGGACTGGGACCGGCTGCTGGACGCGCTCGGCGCGCCCTGGCTGGACGAGGACCCCCGGTTCCGCGGCGGCGACCCGGCCCGGCTGCGCGCGAACCGCACGGCGCTGCTGGAACTGCTCGACGAGCTGTTCCGCGAGCGGCCGCTGGCCGAGTGGGCCGACCGGCTCGGCGCCCGGCGGCTGGTCTGGGCGCCGGTCCGCGGCCTGGAGGAGGCCGTCGCGGACCCCGAGGTGCGGGCCGGCTCCGCGGTCGTCGAGTTCGACGACGAGTTCGGCGTCCGGCACGTCAGCGTCAACACGCCGTGCCTGTTCGACGGTGCGACGCCGCGCCCGCCGACCCGGGCCCCGGAGGCGGGGGAGGACACCCGGGCCGTGCTGGCCGCGGCCGGGATCGGCGAGGCCGAACTGGCCGAGCTGACCGAGGCCGGCGCGATCGATGCCGGCGCGCTCGATTCCGGTTCGACCGGGCCGAGAGGAGCACTGTGACCATGGGATACCGGGACGACCTGGTGGTCGACGACCGGCGGAACGGGATCTTCCGCGTCCACCGCTCGCTGATGACCTCGCCGGAGGTCTACGACCGCGAGCGGAGGGCGCTGTTCGACCGCTGCTGGCTGTACGTGGGGCACGAGTCGGAGATCCCGCGGCCGGGGGACTTCGTCCGGCGCGGGGTGGGCGGCCGCCCGCTGATCTTCCTGCGCGACTCGGGCGGCACCGTGCGGATGCACTTCAACACCTGCACGCACCGCGGCGCGACGCTGTGCCGCGAGGACGCGGGGAACACGCGGGTGTTCCAGTGCTTCTACCACGCCTGGAGCTTCGACACGACGGGCCGGCTGGTGGTCACGCCCGGCGCCGACGGCTACGGCCCCGGGTTCCGCAAGGAGGCCCACAACCTGGTCGCCCCGGCCCGGTTCGACAACTACCGGGGCCTGTGGTTCGTCAACTACGACGCCGAGGCCGTCGACCTGCGCGCCTACCTGGCGGGCGCGATCGAGTACCTCGACCTGGTGCTCGACCAGGCCGCGGAGGGGATGCGGATCGTCAAGGGCGCGCACCGCTACAGCGTCAAGGCGAACTGGAAGCTGATGCTGGAGAACAGCATCGACGGCTACCACGCGCCCACGGTGCACGCCACCTACGTCGACTTCGTCAAGGACACCGGCGGCGGGCAGCGCAAGGACGCCCTCGGCGCCGGGAACGGCGTGGACCTCGGCAACGGCCACGCGGTGGTGGAGAGCCCGGCCGCCTGGGGCCGGCCGATCGCCTACTGGGAGCCGTTCTTCGGCGAGGAGGCCCGGGACGAGATCGCGGCCACGCTCGCCCGGCTGGTCGACCGGCACGGCGCGGAGCGCGGCCGCCGGATGGCCGACACCTTCCGCAACCTGATGATCTTCCCCAACCTGATCATCAACGATGTCGCCGCGATCACCGTCCGCCGGATCGAGCCGACCGCCCCCGACCGGCACGCGCTGGAGGCGTGGGCGCTGGCGCCGGCCGAGGAGGCCGAGGGGAGCGCGGCGCTGCAGCGCCGCCTGGACAGCTTCCTGACCTTCCTCGGCCCCGGCGGCTTCGCCAGCCCGGATGACGTCGAGGCGCTGGAGTCGTGCCAGCAGGGCTTCGCCGCCGTCCGCGAGGCGCGGTGGAGCGACATCTCGCGCGGTATGACGCGGGAGTCCAACTCCCAGGACGAGCTGCAGATCCGCACGTTCTGGCGGTCGTACGCCGCGCTCATGGACGGCTCCGGCTTCCCCGAGCGGGTCACCGGCGTGGAGTCGCCGGGCGAGGCGTCCGGGTCGCCCGCCCCGGCCGGTTCGGCGGTGATCCGATGACCGTCACGCCCGAGGCCGCGGCCGCCGACCGGCACGCGCTCCGCCTGGACGTGGAGGCGTTCCTGTACGAGGAGGCCGCGCTGCTGGACGAGTGGCGGCTCGACGAGTGGCTCGGCCTGCTCACCCCCGACGCCCGCTACGAGGTGCCGAGCACCGACCGGCCCTCCGGCGGGCCCGCCGACGCGCTGATGCTGGTCTCCGACACCCGCGGCATGATCGACGCCCGGGTGAAGCGGCTGAACAGCCGCAAGGCGCACCGGGAGTTCCCCTGGTCGCGCACCCGGCGGATCATCGGCAACACCCGGATCCTGTCCCGGGACGGCGACGAGCTGGAGGTCACCGCCAACTTCGCGGTGTACCGGTCGCGCCGCGGCGTCGACACCTACATGGGCCGGTACCTGTACCGGCTGGTCGCGGCCGCCGACGGGACGTTCAAGATCAGGTTCCGCCGGGCCGAGCTGGACGTGGAGACCCTCCACTCGCACGGCACGCTCAGCATCATCCTCTGAGGGGGAGGCAAGGCATGGACCGGCGTCTCGCCACCACCACCGAGCAGGTCAGATTCCGCGTCGACGCCACCCGCTGCGACGGGCAGGGGGTCTGCGTGCTGGTCGCGCCCGAGCTGTTCGAGCTCGACCGGTACGGACTGGCCTACGTCACCCCGGACGGCGACCGGCTCGCGGCCGACGACGAGGAGATCCGGGCGCGCGGCCTGGAGGCCGACGCGATGTGCCCGCGCAACGCGATTCGCGAGGAACTCGCGGCCAGGGCGGCGGCCCCGCCGCCCGAACCAGCGCCCGCGCCCGAGCCCGGTGGCGGCTTCGCGCCCCGCCTCCTCCTGGCGGACGGGACGAAGACCGAGTCGCTGGAGGAGTGGCGGGCGGCAGGCGGCTGGCGCGACCACACGCCCGGCGCCCTGCTCGACCTGGTCGAGCAGGCGGGCCTGGCGGGCCACGGCGGGGCGGGCTTCCCGACCGCCGAGAAGTGGCGGCGGGTCATCGGCGCGGACCGCCCCGTCGTCGTCGCCAACGGCTCCGAGCGCGAACCGGGCACCGAGAAGGACCGCCACCTGATGGCGCACCGCCCGTACGCCGTCCTGGACGGGCTGCGGCTGGCGATGCGCGCGGTCGGCGCCGCGCTCGGCTACGTCGCCGTCGACGAGGACGCGCACGAGGCCGCCGAGCGGATCACCGCGGCGGTCGAGGCGACCCGCGGCGACGACCTGGAGATCCGCGTCCAGCGGGTGCCGACCCGGTACGTGGCGGGGGAGGAGACCGCGCTGCTGTCGGTGATCGAGGGCAAGGACCCGCTGCCCCGGATCCGCCCGCCGTACCCGAGCGACGTGGGCGTCTTCGGGCGGGCGACGCTCGTCCAGAACGTGGAGACGCTCGTCCATCTGGCGGTCGCCGCCGCGATCGGCGCGGAGGCGTACCGGTCCGGCGGGACGCCCGGCTGCCCGGGGAGCGGCGTCTTCACGATCGGCCGCTTCGGCGGCCCGTTCGAGGTCGCCGAGATCGAGTTCGGCCGGTCGCTGGCCGGGGTGCTGGACGACCACGGCCTGCTCGACGGCGCCCGCGCCGTCCTGGTGGGCGGGTACGCGGGCGGGCTGCTGACCCCGGACCGCCTCGACGCGGCCCTCACCCCGGACGCGCTGCGCGCCGCCGGGGCGTCGCTGGGCACCAAGTCGATCCAGGTCCTGGGCCCGGACGACTGCCCGGTGCGGGTCGTGGCCGGCATCGTCCGCTACTTCGGCGAGCAGACCGCCGGCCAGTGCCCGCCGTGCTCGCGCGGGCTGCCCGACATGGCCGCCATCCTCGACGACCTCGACGGGGGCAGGGGCGGCGCGGCGGCGCTCGCCGAGCTGGAGACGTTCATGGCGACGCTGTCGGGACGCGGCGTGTGCCGCCTCCCGGACGGCGCCGCGCGGGTCGCCCTGTCCCTGCTGACCGGATTCGCCAGCGTCGTCGCCGCGCACGCCGGCGGCGGCTGCCCGGACCTCAGATAGGAGTCACCTTTCATGCACCGATCCGACGTGGAGTTCCAGAGCGAGGGACAGACGTGCCGCGGCTGGCTGTACCGGCCCGAGGGCGAGGGCCCGTTCCCGGCCGTCGTGCTCGCGGGAGGCTGGTGCTACGTCCGTGAGCTCGTCATGCCGTACTACGCGGAGGCGTTCGCCCAGGCGGGCATCGCCGCGCTGGTCTTCGACTACCGCAACCTGGGCGTCTCCGACGGCGACGTCCGCCAGCACCTCGACCCGTGGGCGCAGATCCGCGACTACCGCAACGCGCTCAGCTTCCTGGAGCGCCTGGACGACGTCGACGCCGACCGGCTCGGCGTCTGGGGGATCTCCTACTCCGGCGGCCACGCGCTGATCCTGGGCGCGACCGACCCGCGGGTGAAGTGCCTGGTCAGCCAGATCCCGGTGATCGACGGGTACGAGAACATGCGCCGCGCGCACGGCTCCGTCGGCTACCGCAGGCTGTGGCGGACGATCCTGGACGACCGGGCGCTGCGCTACGACAAGCCCGGCGAGCGGCTGCACGTCCCGCACGCGACCGCCGATCCGGCCGCCGACCTCGGCACCTGGCCGTTCCCCGAGACCTACCACACGTTCAAGGCGCTGAAGGAGACCGAGGCGCCGCTGTACCAGAACAGCAGCACCGTCGAGAGCGTGGACCTGCTCCTGGAGTACGACGTCGTCCCGTTCACCCGGCGGATCTACGACGTCCCGTCGCTGGTGATCGTGGCCGAGGCGGACGACCTGACGCTGTGGGACCTGGAGATCGGCGCCTACAACCAGATCCCGACGGCGAAGAAGAAGCTGGTCACGCTGCCGCACACCACGCACATGACGCTCTACAGCGACCAGGACAAGCTGCGGGCCGCGGCCGGGCACGCCACCGCCTGGTTCACCGAGCACCTGCTTCCGGGCGGCGCCTCGTGACGGTGACCGGCACCGGCACCGGGACCGGGACCGGGACCGATGTGCGGCTCGACCGGTACCGGCGGATGCTCCGGATCCGGCGGTTCGAGGAGCGCACCTCCGCGCTGTACCGCGAGGGCGCGGTGCCCGGTTTCGTGCACCTGTCGGTCGGGCAGGAGGCGGTCGCCGTCGGCGTGTGCTCGCGGCTGCGCGCCGACGACGTGATCACCTCGACGCACCGCGGCCACGGCCACGTCCTGGCCAAGGGCCTCGACATGACCGGGATGTTCGCCGAGCTGATGGGCCGGGCGACCGGCACCTGCGGCGGGTTCGGCGGGTCGATGCACATCGCCGACCCGGGCCGGGGGATCTACGGCGCCAACGGGATCGTCGGCGCCGGCCTCCCGATCGCGGCCGGCGCCGCCCACGCGGCCCGCCGGGCGGGGAGCGACCGGGTCGTCGCCGCCTTCTTCGGCGACGGCGCGGTGGCCACCGGCGCCTTCCACGAGGCGGTCAACCTGGCCGCGCTGTGGCGGCTGCCGATCCTGTTCGTGTGCGAGAACAACGGGTTCTCCGAGTTCAGCCGGACCGGCGACCAGCATCCGGTGCCGCTGTCGGAACGGGCGCGCGGCTACGGGATCGCGCACGAGCGCGTCGACGGCAACGACGTCGACGCCGTCGACGCCGCGACGGCCGGGCTGGTCGCCCGGCTGCGCGGCGGCGCCGGCCCGGTGCTCCTCGAAGCGGTGACCGAACGGGTGATGGGCCACTACGAGGGCGACCCGCAGCGCTACCGCGACCCGGAGGCCGCCCGGCTGCCCGACCCGCTGGACCGCGCCCGCGCCGCGCTGCTGGCGGGCGGCGTCGCGGCCGCGGACGTCGAGGCGGTCGGCGCCGAGGTGGACGCGGAGGTCGAGCACGCCGTCAAGGCCGCCCGCGAGGCGCCCTGGCCCGACCCCGGCCGCATGGCCGAGCTCGGCGACGTGCGGCGCGTCGTGGCCCGCGCGCCCGCGCCGCCCCCGGCGCCGCCGCGCGACCCGGACGCCGCGCTGCGCGGCAGCCAGGCCGTCCGCGCCGCGCTGGACCACGCGCTGGCCGACGACGAGCGCGTCTTCCTCGCCGGGATCGACGTCGCCGCGGGCGGCGGCGTGTTCGGCATCACCAAGGGCCTGCACGCGAAGTATCCGGGGCGGCTCCTGGACACCCCGATCGCCGAGACGGCGATCATGGGCCTCGGGGTCGGCGCCGCGATGGCGGGGCTGCGCCCGGTGGTCGAGCTGATGTACCTGGACTTCGTCGGCGTGTGCCTCGACCAGCTGATGAACCAGGCGGCCAAGCTCGGGTTCATGACCGGCGGCGCCACCGAGGTCGGCATGGTGGTGCGCACCCAGTTCGGCGTGGGCCGCTCGTCCGGCAGCCAGCACTCGCAGAGCCTGGAGGCGCTGCTCGCGCACATCCCCGGCCTCGTCGTGCTGATGCCGGCGACGGTGGAGGACATGTACGGCCTGCTGCGCTCGGCGATCGACCTGCCCGCCCCGGTGGTCGTGATCGAGAACCGGCTGCTGTACGCGGGCTCCGGCCCGGCGCCCGCGCCCGGCCACCGCACCCCGATCGGCAGGGCCGCGGTCGCCCGGCCCGGCGACGACATCACCGTGGTGACGCTCTCGCGGGCGCTGCACACCGCGCTGGAGGCGGCCGCGATCGTCGAGGCCGAGGACGGCATCTCCTGCGAGGTGATCGATCTGCGGACGATCGCGCCGCTGGACACCGAAACCGTCCTCGGCTCGCTGCGCCGCACCAACCGGCTGCTGATCGTCAGCGAGGGCGCCGGCGACTTCGGGGTGGGCGCCGAACTGGCCGCGCGGGCGGTGGACGAGGGGTTCTGGACGCTGGACGCCCCGGTCCGGCGGCTGGGCGGCGCGCCGACCCCGGTGCCCTACAGCCCGCCGCTGGAACAGGCGTGGCTGCCCGGGGCCGGCGACGTCGTGGCCGAGATCAGGAACCTCTGCCGGGACCGTTGATCAGGGCGGCGATCAGAGGAGCCGGGCCAGCGCGTCGAGCGGGCCCGGCTCCGCGGAGCAGGGGAACAGCAGCACCTCGTCGCAGCCCGCCTCCCGGTGCGCGGCCAGGACCTCCGCCAGGTCGGCCTCGCTGACCGGGGTGTCGGCGATCATCCGCTCGACGAACGGGGCCGCGCCGTAGTAGCGGCGCAGGAACGCCTCGCGGTGCGCCACGGCGTCCCTCCCGAGGGCGTAGTGCACCACCGACAGCAGGTGCGGACGGCCGTCCCGTCTGGCGCGCCTCCATTCCGCCAGCACGGTGGCGGCGCCGCTCGCGAAGCCCTCGGCCCCGCCCAGGCCGCAGATCCAGCCGTCGCCGAGTGCGGCGACCCGCCGGGCGGCGGCCCGGGACGCGCCGCCGATCAGCACGGGCGGGCCGCCCGCCCGGCACGGGGCCGGGCCGGGGGAGACGAAATCGGCACCGTCCGCCCAGGTCGCCTTCAAGGCGGCGAGTTGCTCGTCGAGGATCGCGCCCCGGCGCGTGAACGCGACCCCGGCGGCCTCGTAGTCCGGCCGCCTGCTGCCGACGGCGACGCCGAGCCGCAGCCGCCCGCCCGACATCCGGTCCACGGTCGCGGCCTGCGCGGCCAGCACCGCCGCCGGGCGCAGCGGCGCCAGCAGCACGGAGGTGTACAGGTCGACCGACTCGGTGACGGCCGCCGCCCCGGCCAGGGCCGTGAGCGGGTCGTAGGTCGGCGCCACCAGCCGGTCGACCACGGCCACCGAGGCGAACCCGTGCTGCTCGGCGGCACGGGCCCACCCGGCGACGGCGCGGCCGTCCCGCTGGCCGAGGGCGGTCGGCAGCCCGGCTCCCAGCCTCATTCGCCGGGGACGGCGCCGACCTCGCGCAGCCCGTCCCGGAAGTGCCGGTGCGCGGAGTCGCTGCCGTCCATCAGATGGTTGCGGCGCCGGTGGATCCGCCAGCCCGCGGCGGTCCGGCGGAACTCCAGCCGGACGGCCGTCGTCCGCCAGACCCGGAAGGCGTCGGCCTTCCGGTCGAAGCGCTGCAGCATGCCGTGGCACAGCGCCACGGCCCGGTCCCCGTCGATCCGGACGGCCGGCAGCGTCGCCATGTGCCCGGAGCCGCCGGCCATGATCTTGCGGTGCAGCGGCAGCGACGCGATCATCTCGGCGATGCCGGCCGCGCCGTGGAAGGTCTCCAGGCCGCTGTCGTACTCGGCGTCCTCGGTGTGCAGCGCGCGCACCACGTCGTCGCTGCCGCTGTCGGCCGCCGGTCCGTAGGTCATCAGCAGCTGGTAGATCGCCAGCCGGTCCTCGACCTCGCGCAGCCGCCGTTCGAGGGCCCCGATCCGGTCGTCGTCGGTCATCGGAGGCCCCTCTACTTGATCGTGATGGCCTGTTCCGGGCAGTTCTGCACCGCGTCCTCGACCGCGCCCTCGTGCCCGGGCGGCACCTCCTGGGCGAGGACCACCGCGAACCCGTGCTCGTCGAGGTCGAAGACCTCCGGGCAGATCAGGTTGCAGCGCGCGTGGCCCTGGCACAGGTCCTTGTCCACGAACACGTCCACGGTCATGCCTCCTTGTGATCGGTGTGTGCGTCCCGGCGGCCGGCCGCGATGGCGCGGCCGGCGAGGTGGCCGAACGTCATGCCGGGGCCGAGGGTGGCCCCGCTGGCGGGTGAGGAGTCCCCGAACACGCCCGCGGTGATGTTCCCGGCCGCGTACAGGCCGGGGATCGGCGCGCCGGCGCCGTCCAGGACGCGCGCGTCGGGGTCCACGCTGGGGCCGCCGGTGGTGCCCGAGGACCCGGCGTAGACGCGGGTGGCGTGGAACGGGCCCCGCTCCAGCGGGGCCAGGCAGGCGCGGGCGCCCTCCCGGTCGCCGTCGCCCCACTCGCGGTCGACGGCGGCCTCGCCGCGCCCGAAGTCGGGGTCCAGGCCGCGGGCCGCGCCGGCGTTGAAGCGCTCGACCGTCTCGGTCAGCACGGCCGCGTCGGCGCCGATGAGCCCGGCCAGCTCCGAGATCGTCCCGGCGGACAGCCAGTGCGGGGGCGTGAGCGGCCGGTCCCCGAAGCAGCGCTCCCGGTACCGGTCCAGGAAGCCGGCGTCCACGACCAGCCAGGCGGGCAGGCGGGCGGCGTCCGGGTCGGCGACCGCGCGGCCGAAGTCCTGGTAGAGGGTGCCCTCGTTGGCGAAGCGGCGGCCGTTCCGGTCGACGATGATCGAGCCGGGCAGGTTGCGGGCCGGGCTCGCGTCGTGCATCAGCGGCGCGCCCTCCCGCTCCTCGTCCGACAGCCGGAGCAGCGCGTACCACTGGACCTCGCCCATGCCGCTGAGCCCGGCGCCCGCCGTCCGCGCCATGGCGAGGCCGTCGCCCTCGTTGCCGGGGCAGCTCCAGGAGCCTTCGAGCGGCGCCCCCACCCACTCGCGCAGGAGCCCGTCGTCGAACTCGAAGCCGCCGCTCGCCAGCACCACGTCCGGCGCGCGGACGGCGACGCTCTCGGCGCACCCTCCGGTGAGCACCCCGGCGACCCGGCCGTCCTCGACCAGCAGCTTCCTGGCCCGGCAGGACGTCCGGAACCGCACCCCGGCGCGCGCGCAGGCGGCGACGAGATGGCCGACCAGGCCCGTGCCGGCCGTCCAGAGTTCCTCGGGGCCGCGGTAGGGCGACCGCCTGACCCGCGCCGCGAGCCCGCCGAGCCCGGACGGGTCGAACGGGTGGGTGCCGAGGACGTGGCCGGGACCGGCGCCCGGTGCGTCCCGGTAGTAGTCGACCAGCCCGGTGAGCCGGAACGCGACGCCCGCGCCGGCCAGCTCGTCCACCATCGCCGGGGCGGCCTCCAGGAACGCCTCAAGCCGGGCCTTGTCGATCGGACGCCGCGCCACCGCCTCCAGGTAGCCGGTGACGGCGCCGGGGTCGGGGACGTGCCCGGCCTCCCGGGCCGGGCGGGAGCCGGGCGCGTAGACCAGGCCGCCCGACATCGCCGACGTCCCGCCGAGCAGGCCGGTCCGCTCCAGCACGATGGTGCCCAGCCCGGCCCGCGCGGTGGTGAGCGCCGCCGCCAGCCCGGCCGCGCCGGAACCCACGACGATGACGTCTGCTCTCGGAGTCGCTGCCATGGCGGCAGTCTGCGCGGGCTCCGTTATCGCTCGCGTTACCCGCACCTGGTCAGGGGACCGGCGCGTCAATACCGTGCCGGTGGACGCCGGCACGGCGTCTCCGACGAGCCGGAGGGATGCGAACGTGGGAGCGTATGCGGAGGCGTACCGGCGGAGCCTGGCCGACCCGGAGGGGTTCTGGCGCGAGGCCGCCGAGATCATCGACTGGACGGCCGAGCCGTCCCGGGCGCTCGACGCCGGCGCGGCGCCGTTCTACCGGTGGTTCCCCGGCGGGGAGCTGAACACCTGCGCCAACGCGCTGGACCGGCACGTGGCGGGCGGGGCGGGGGAGCGCACGGCCCTGATCTGGGACTCGGCGATGGTGGACCCGTCCCGGACGCCCGCCCGGCGGTCGTTCACCTACCGGGAGCTGCGGGACGAGGTGGCGCGCGTCGCCGGCGCGCTGGCCGCGCTCGGCGTCGGCAAGGGGGACCGGGTGGTCGTCTACATGCCGATGGTGCCGGAGGCGGTGATGACCATGCTGGCCTGCGCCCGCATCGGCGCCGTCCACTCGGTGGTCTTCGGCGGGTTCGCCGCCAAGGAGCTGGCCGCCCGCATCGAGGACGCCCGGCCCACGCTCGTGGTCGCCGCCTCGTGCGGGCTCGAACCGGCGCGCGTCGTGGAGTACCAGCCGATCCTGGAGCGGGCGCTGGAGCTGAGCGCGCACCGCCCGGAGCACACGCTGATGCTCCAGCGCGACGCCTGCCCGGCCGACCTGACCCTGCCCGGCTACCTGGACTGGGACGAGGTCGTCCCGGCCGCCGAGCCCGCTGATCCGGTGCCGGTGGCCTCCGACGACCCGCTCTACATCCTCTACACCTCCGGCACGACCGGGAAGCCCAAGGGCGTGCTGCGCACCGCGGGCGGCCACGCCGTCGCGCTCGCCTGGTCGATGGGCGCCGTCTACGACGTCCATGCCGGGGACGTCTTCTGGACGGTCTCCGACGTCGGCTGGGTCGTCGGCCACAGCTACATCGTGTACGGGCCGCTGCTGGTCGGGGCGACGACCGTGGTGTACGAGGGCAAGCCCGTCGGCACGCCCGACGCCGGCGCGTTCTGGCGGATCGTCCAGGAGCACCGGGTCAAGACGATCTTCACCGCGCCGACCGCGATCCGGGCGATCAAGAAGGCCGACCCGGAGGCCGCCGAGCTGGGCAAGTACGACACCACCACGCTCGCCGCGCTCTACCTGGCCGGGGAGCGCCTCGACCCGGAGACCTACCACTGGGCCTCCCGCGTGCTGGGCGTGCCCGTCACCGACCACTGGTGGCAGACCGAGACCGGCTGGCCGATCGCCGCCAACCCGCGCGGCCTTGAGGCGCTGCCGGTCAAGCCGGGCTCGGCCACGGTGCCCGTCCCCGGCTGGGACGTGCGGGTGCTCGACGAGTCCGGCGCGCCGGTCCCGGCCGGGCGGGAGGGCGAGATCGCGATCAGGCTGCCGCTGCCGCCGGGCGCGCTGGCCACGCTGTGGGGCGACGACGACCGGTTCGTGGAGTCCTACCTCAGCCGGCACGAGGGCCACTACCACACCGGCGACTCCGGCCACCTCGACGCCGACGGCCACCTGTTCGTCATGGGCCGGATCGACGACGTCATCAACGTCGCCGGGCACCGCCTGTCGACCGGCGCGATCGAGGCGGCCCTGGCGACCCATCCCGCGGTCGCCGAATGCGCCGTGATCGGCGTCCCGGACCCGCTCAAGGGGCAGGTGCCCTACGGCCTGATCGTGCTCAAGGCGGGCGCCGAGGCCGCCGGCGACGACGCCGCGAAGCTGCGCGCCGAGCTGGTGGAGGCGGTCCGGCGCGACGTCGGCGCGGTCGCCGCCTTCCGGGAGGCGTCCATCGTGCCGGCGCTGCCGAAGACCCGGTCGGGGAAGATCCTGCGCCGGACGATGCGGGGGATCGCCGGCGGCCGGGACGAGCCCGTGCCGCCGACGATCGAGGACGCGTCCGTCCTGGAGGCGCTCACCCCGATCCTGCGGAACCGCCTCTAGCCGTGGTGCCCGAGCCGGGCCCGGGATCGGTTCCCGGCCCGGCCCCGGCCTCGCCGAGGTAGCTCGACTCGATCAGCCCGGTGTCCTCCCGCAGCGACGCCGCGTCCGACTCCAGCGCCACCCGGCCGTGCGACAGGACGCACGCGCGGTCGGCGACCTTCAGCGCCTCGCTGACGTTCTGCTCCACCAGCAGCACGCCCAGGCCCCACTCCGCGGCGGCGTCCGTGAGCGCCTTCAGGCAGCGCTCCACGACCAGCGGCGCCAGCCCCTGCGACAGCTCGTCCAGAAGGATCGCCTTGGGGCGCGAGCACAGCGCGCGGGCCAGTGCCAGCATCTGCTGCTCGCCGCCCGACAGCAGCCCCGCGCGCCGTCCCATCAGCCGCTCCAGCTCGGGGAACAGCGCCAGCGGGTCCGACCTCCGGTTCCGGACGAGCGCGAGGTTCTCCTGCACGGTCAGGGACGGCAGCAGGGCCCGGTCGTCGGTGACCGCCGCCAGGCCGTGCCGGCTGAGCCGGTAGGGCGGCACGGCGGTGATGGACGCGCCGTCCAGCGTGATCGTGCCCGACATCGGCCGCAGGAACCCGCCGGCGGTCAGCAGCGCCGTGGTCTTCCCGGCGCCGTTCGGGCCCAGCAGGGCGACGATCTCGCCCTCGGCCACGGTGAGGTCGAGGTCCCACACGACGGGCATCCGCCCGTAGCCGGTGGTGACCTTCGAGATCTCCAGCAGCATGGTCAGCCCTCCCCGAGGTAGGCGGCGCGGACGCGCGGATCGGTGCGGATCTCCGCCGGGCTCCCCTCGGCGATCACGCCGCCGAGCTGCAGCACCGTGACCCGGTCGCAGACCCCCATCACCAGCTGCATGTCGTGCTCGACCAGCAGGATCGCGGTCTCCGGCGCGACGATCTCGCGCAGCGCGCGGCCCAGCTCGGCCGTCTCGCCGGTCTCCAGGCCCGCGGCGGGCTCGTCCAGCAGCAGCACCCTGGGCCGCCCGGCGATCGCCCGCGCCACGCTCACCAGCCGGCGGCGGCCGTGCGGCAGCTCCACCACCAGCCGGTCGAGCTCGTCCGCGACGCCGAGCAGGCCGGCGGCCCACTCCACGTCCGCGCGGGCGGGCCGGGCGCCGCCGACCAGGCCGACCGAGAGGTTCTCGGCCACCGACAGGTCGTCGAACAGCTCCAGCCCCTGGAAGGTGCGGCCGATCCCGTCCCGCGCCCGGCGGTGCGCCGGGCGGCGCTCGACGCGCCTCCCGGCCAGCTCCACCGTGCCGCGCGCGGGCCGCAGGAAGCCCCCGGCCACGTCCATCAGCGTGGACTTGCCGCTGCCGTTGGGCCCGATCAGGCCGTGCACGTGGCCGGCGGTGACGTCGACCGAGACGCCGTCGAGGGCCTTGACGCCGCCGAACTCGACGTCCACGTCCCGGATCCGGAGTAGCCGTGTCATCGCGCCCGCTCCTCTGCCAGGGCGGGCCCGGCCGCCGCCTTCACCGCGGGCCGGTGCGCGCCGCCGGGACCGCCGCCGCCGGTGTCCGGGCCGGGTCTCCGGCGCCCGCGCAGCGCCTCGGCGATCTGCCGGGGCACGCCCGCCAGGCCCTCGGGATGCATGATGACGATGCTCATCACGCCGAGCCCGGACAGCACGTTGACGATCGTGTGCGCGTGCCCGCTGAAACTGAACACGTGCGCCATCAGCCCGCCGTTGGCCAGCAGCAGCCCGCCCAGGACGCAGCCGCCGACCGAGGTGATCCCGCCCAGGTACAGCACCGAGACCAGCGTGATCGAGGTGAAGAACTCGAACGACGCCCAGGCGATCTGCTGGCTGCGGTAGCCGAGCAGCGCGCCCGCGACGCCCGCGATGAACGCGGCGATCGCGAACGCCTGCAGCTTGGTGGCCCCCACCGACAGGCCCTGCGCCGCCGCGCCCCGCTCGTTGGCGCGCACCGCCAGGAACCGGGCGCCGAGCGGGCTGCGCCGCACGTACAGCACGAACGCCCCCGCCAGCACGGTGATCACCAGCGTGAAAATTCCGAACGCGCGCTGCTGGGTGATGCCGTTCATGTCGATGCCGAACACCGACGCGGTCGGGTACTTCAGGCCCAGCCCGGCCCCGGTCAGCCGCTCCGAGGAGAACACCGTCGCGTCCATCACGATCGCGACGCTGAGACCGACGACGGCCAGGTTGACGCCGCGCACCCGCACCGCGGGCAGCCCGACCAGGAACCCGACGGGCACCGCGAGCAGGCCGCCGGCCAGCAGCGCCAGCGGCGGTGTCAGCCCGACGTGCTCCAGCACCCGGCCGGCGCCGAGCGCGCCGACCGCCGCCACCGTCATCTGGCCGAGCGAGATCTGGCCGCAGTAGCCGGTCAGCACCACCAGCGACATCAGCGCCACCGCGATGATCAGGCTGACCGTGGTCGGGTCGACCAGGCCGATCGGCGCCAGCAGGAACCACGGCACGCCCGCGGCGGCGGCGACCGCCGCCCACCGCCAGGGCCGTTCGGGCAGCCGCGCCGGCGGCAGGCTGCGGCTGGTCTCGGCGCCCTTGGGCACCACGCTCCGGCCGCCGATCACCACCGCGCCGATGATCACCAGCAGCGGCAGCGCCTGGTCCCAGCCGGGCACGCCGGTGGCCTCGGCCAGCCGCTGGCTGTAGCGCAGCAGCAGCGCCGAGCAGCTGCCGAGCACCGTGCCGACCACCACCAGCAGCCCGAACGAGCGGAACCCGGCGACCAGCGAGATCGCGATCGCGGTGACCAGCACCTGGGTGTAGGCGTTCAGGCTGGGCTGCTGCAGCGTGGACAGGAAGATCCCGGCCAGCCCCGCCAGCGCGGAACCCAGCGCCCAGTTCAGCATCTCCAGCCGCTGCGGCGGGACGCCGAGCAGCTGCGCCGCGCGCTCGTTGTCGGCCGCCGCGCGGGTGGCGCGGCCGAACGGGGTGAAGGCGTACAGCGCCCACAGCAGCGCGCAGATCACCACGGTGATCACGATCAGGATGACCCGGTCCAGGCCGATGATGAAGGCGGGTTCGCCGAACGGCAGCCGCAGCGTGTCGGTCGGGAACAGCTGCACCGGGACCGGGTCCTCCTTGCCGAAGACCGGGTGGATCAGCGCGTGGATCAGCACCATCAGGCCCAGCGTGCAGACCAGCCGGGCGAGCGGGTCGGCGTGCCGCAGCCTGCGCATGAACAGCAGGTCGAACGCGACGCCGACGGCCGTCGAGGCGAGCACCCCGCCCACCACGGCCGGGATCTTCGGCCAGCCCAGCTCGTGGATCAAGAAGAGATAGCTGTAGGCGCCGACGGTGGCGATGGCGCCGTGCGCGAAGTTCAGGACGCGCGAGCTCCGGAACACGATGAGCAGGCCCGAGGCCAGCAGGGCGTAGAGCGTTCCCGCCGCGGCGCCCAGGATGAGCAGCTGGATGTTGGCGTGCATGGGGCCTCAGCCCCCGGCCGGGGCGAAGACGTCCCGCACCAGGGCGACCTGCTTCAGGTCGTCGCCCTTCCACTGGTTGATGTACGCGGACGGGTTGGCCAGGCCGTCGTAGCCGCCGGGCGCCGAGCCCTTGGGCAGGGTGAGCGGCACCGGGACGCCCTTCACCGTGAGCGTCGCCGCGCGCAGGTGGGCGGTCAGGCCCGCGCGGGTGATCTTGTCGTCCTTCATGCCGGCGATCGCGGCCTCCATTGCGCGCCCGCCGAGCCAGCCCGACATCGAGCCCTGCCCGAAGCTGGCCTGCCTGCCCATCCGGTGCAGCATCACCCGCATCGCGGTGATGTCGGGGTCGGCCGAGTCGTCGGGGAAGGCGGCCCAGTCGGTGGCCATGTAGAGGCCGTCCTTGGTGTCGCCGAGCGTCTTGACCGTGGTGGCGGGCCACTGGCTGGCCAGCGTGGCGATCTTGACGGTGGGGTTCTGCTGGCGGATCGCGCGGACCAGCGCCGGCAGGTCGGTCGGGGTGACCCCGGTGAAGATCACGTCGGGGTTCGCCGACAGCAGCTGGGTGGCGACGGGGGAGTAGTCGGGCGTGCCCGGCTTGGCGAACACGGTGGCGACCACGCTGCCGCCCGCGGCCTTCACCTCCTCGGTCGTCCGCGCCGCCGCCTTGCTGGAGGAGGTGGACGCGGCGTTCACCAGCGCGACCTTCTTGGCCCCGTTGGCCGGGAAGTGCTTGGCGAGCGCGGCGAACTGGGTGATGGCGCCGCCGGTGATGGCGAACATCGCCGGGCCCTTCATCTCGCCCTCGCCGGTCGTCTCGGTCGACAGGTAGCTGAGCCCGGCCTGGTTCAGCAGCGGCGCGGCCACCAGCGGCGTCACCACGGTCTCGCCGCCGATCACGGCGAGGACCGACGTGTCCTGGATCAGCCGGCGGGCGCAGTCCTGGTTCTTGGTGGCGTCCAGCCCGTCGTCACAGCGGACGATCTTGACCGGGTGGCCGCCGATGCCGCCGTGGGTGTTGACGTAGCGGGCCCACGCCTCGGTCCCGTCGGCGATCGACGACAGGATGACCGGGCCGGTGTCGGCGGAGATGCTGCCGAAGGTCAGGGTGGATTTGGCCGGGGACGGCGAGTCCGGGGGAATCGTCCCCAGAGCGCCCTCCCCGGCGGTGCTGTCGCCATCGGCGCTGGAACACGCCGCGGCCAGCAGGCAGATCAGCGTGGACGCTGCTGCCAGCGCGATGGCGTGCTTGCTGCGGCGCCTGTCCTTGTTTCGCACGGCTGTCCCCTGTGGCTGAGGTGGGTCAGGCGGATGCCTGTGGGCCTCCAGCCAAGGCGCGGGTCGTTATGACATGCGTTACATCCACGCGGTAACGCACCAGCTCACCGGCCCTTTGACAGCGAGAAAAGGGAGACGGGCCCACGGCGCGCAGCCGTGGGCCCGTGGTGGCCGACGCGGGTCAGGCGGTCGCGGGCGGCTCGGCCGGGGTGAAGCGGAAGAGCCTCTCGGCGTTGCCCCGCATGATCTTGTACTGGGTCTCGGCGGGCAGGTGGCCGAGCCGCTGCCCGGCCAGCTTCAGGCTGCCCGGCCAGGTGGAGTCGGAGTGCGGGTAGTCGGTCTCGATCATGATGTTGTCCTCGCCCACCATGTCGAGCAGCCCGATGCCCGCGGCGTCGTCGATGAAGCAGCCGAAGATGTGCTCGCGGTAGTCCCGCCAGATGTCGATCGCGTCGAGGTCGACCGCCGGGTTGGAGCCCATGCCGGCCGTCCCCCCGGCGGGGTCGAACCGGACGCCGCGTCCCGCCCAGTACTTCTGGGTGGTGAGCACCTGCTCGGCGCGCTGCAGGAAGTAGGGGATCCAGCCGATGCTGCCCTCCGACAGCGCGATCTTCAGCCGCGGGATCTCCTGGAACTTGCCGCTGAACAGCCACTCCAGCATCGCCCCGGCGGTCCGCACCGAGCCCCACGACATGTTCGCCAGCACCGGCGCGTCCGGCGAGATCCGGGGCAGCTGCGAGGACGAGCCGACGTGCATGCACACCACCAGCTCGTTGTCGGCGGCGGCCTTCAGCACCGGGTCCCAGTAGCGGGACGGGTCGTGGATCGTGGGCAGCCCCAGCGGCGCCGGGTTCTCCGAGAACGCGACCGCGCGGGCGCCCTTGGCGGCGGTGCGCTCGATCTCCCCGACCGCCAGCGCCGGGTCCCACAGCGGCATGATCGCCATCGGGATGAACCGGCCCGGCACCGCGCCGCACCAGTCCTCGATCATCCAGTCGTTGTAGGCCCGCACGCACTCCAGCGCGAGCTCCTTGTCCTCGGCCTCGTAGAAGATCTGCCCGCAGAAGCGCGGGAACGAGGGGAAGCACAGCGAGGCGATGACGCCGTCCAGGTTCATGTCCTCGGCGCGGGCGACCGGGTCGTAGCAGCCGGGGCGCATGTCGCGGTAGCTCATCGCCTCCGGGCTGAACTCGGTGCTGTCCCTGCCGACGACCGCCGACAGTCCCGAGGTCGGGACGTCGCGGCCGTCGTACACCCAGCGCTCGCCGTCGCCGTCGGAGACCAGCCTGGGCGCGCGGTCGCGGTACCTGGCGGCGACGCGCCCCTGCCACACGTCCGGCGGTTCCAGCACGTGGTCGTCAACCGAGATCATCCAGTCGAGGTTCGTGCGGTCCATGGTGACCGGAACCCTCCTTCACAGGTCGATGTCGAGGATCAGGGACGAGTACGACTTGCCGTAGACGTCCAGGCGGAGCCCGAAATTGCAGCCGCCGTCCAGCGCGCCTTCGAGCACGAAGTTGAGCCCGTGCAGGTTCGGGTAGACGTAGCGGGTGACCTCGCCCTTGACCAGCGAGCCGAACTTCTCGCGGACCCTGCCGGCGGTCACCTTCTCCAGCAGCAGCGGCCAGTGCGCGTCGTCCTCGACGAACACGCAGACGTTGGAGACGTCGCCCTTGTCCCCGGCCCGGCTGTAGGCGATGTCGTGCAGCTTCATACGGTCACCAGCTCCGTTTCCAGGGAGACCGCGGATCGCGGCACGTAGGCGCGGGTCACCCCGATGAACCGCTCGATCGAGGGCGTGCTCGCGGTCGCACCGGCCAGGGAAAAGGACAGGTGCTTGGCCTCGAACATGTAGGCGCGGGCCACGTCCTCGTCCGGGCAGCGGGCGGCGAAGCGGAGCCGGACCTCGGCCGGGTACCCGGCGGCGACCCGGTCGCCGAACAGGGAGTCCACGCCGATCAGGTCAGCCCGCGAGTCGACGATCCCGGCGCTGAACTCCGCGCAGCGGGCCGCGAGCAGCTCCTTGGCGTACTCGGCGCGCTCCAGGCAGCCGGGCCCGCCGAAGGACATCTCGGCGCCGACCTTCCAGCCCAGGTCCAGCCCGACCAGCACCTTCAGCGTCTCGGGACGCGCCTTGCCGGTCATCCCGGTCACCTCGACCCGGTTCTCGCCGACGACCGCGACGGCGGTCCGGCTGACGTCGAGGGTCACGTCGGGGGTGAGGTAGTTGGCCGGGTCCTGGATCTCGTAGCCGAGCTGGAGCTTGACGGTCCGCTCGTCCACCACGCCGCCCGACTCCGGCGTCTTGGAGATCACGATCCGGTCGTCGCCCACCTCGGCGTAGGGCATGCCGATCCGGACCGCGTCGGCGGGCAGCTGGTGCGGCGCGTTGGCCAGCCGGCCGCCGCTGACCAGGATCCCGCACTCCAGCAGGTGCCCGACCGTGGTCGCCTCGGCCACCCGCTGCAGGTCGGTCAGGTCCCAGCCGAGCTCGTGGCAGATCGGCGCCACGTACAGCGACGGGTCGGCGGTGCGGCCGCCGATGACGAAGTCGGCGCCGCGGTCCAGCAGCTCCATGACCTCGGCCGCGCCGGAGTAGACGTTGACCGAGACGACCGGCTCCTTGACCTGGGAGATCCGGCAGCCCAGGTCGGGCAGCTCCAGGTCCAGACCGAACGCGCGGTCGCGGATGTCGTCGCCGTGGACGCCGCCGACCCGGACGCCCCTCCGGCCCTGCTCGCGGAACAGCCGCACGGCGGTGTCGACCGCGGCGCGGGTGTTGCTGCCCCCGAAGTTCCCGACGATCTTCAGGCCGTCGGCGACGAAGCCGCCGAAGTCCCGGACCACCGGCTCCAGGTTGTGCGCGTACCCGGCCGACGGGTCGAGCACCCGGCGCAGCTGCGCGAAGGTCATCGTCGCCTCCGCCAGGCAGTCGAAGCCCAGGTACGACACCAGACCGCTCCTCGCCAGGTCCACGGACCAGTCGAGGCGATCACCGTCGTAGGCGCTTCCGCAGCCGACGCGCACGGTCCGCCGCTTCCCCATCCCGTAGCCTCCTCCGCCTCGTGAACGTTGGCCCGATGCTGGCCCGGCCGTGTTACCGGCCTCGTTACCCGTGGTCGGAGCGGGTGTGCGGGGGGTGAGCGGTTAACGCGGCCGGTAACGAGCGGGGGCCAGGCTCGGGCTCGCCAGGGCCGCGGCGGCGGCCGGACCACGCGTGAGGTGATGGCAGGTGGCCACGACAGGCGGCGGGACCCGGAACGAGACGGGCACGGCGATCGAGCACTACGACGGCTACGACCACGGCACCGCGCAGCGGTACTTCGACATCGTCGGGGCGGCGCGCGGCCGGTGCCCGGTCGCGCGCAGCGACGCCCACGGCGGCTACTGGATCGTCAGCGCGCACGAGGACATCAGGCGGGTCCTGTCGGACCCGGAGACGTTCTCGAACGCGCGGGGGATCATGATCCCGGTGGAGGACCGGCTGCGCAAGCCGCCGCAGGACCTCGACCCGCCGCTGCAGACCGACTTCCGGCGGCTGCTCAACCGGTACTTCTCCCGGCACGGCCTGGCCCGGCACGCCGACCGCGTCCACCGGCTGGCCGAGGAGCACGTCGAGGCGGTGCTGCCGCTCGGCGACCGGGCCCGCGGCGGGCCGGGCTGCGACGTCATCGGCGACTTCGCCAAGCCGCTCACCGCGGCGGTGCTCAGCACCGTCATCCTCGACCTGCGCGACCCGGTGCGGTTCGCCGAGGTCCGCGGGATCGTCGAGGGCGTCGGCTACGGCAGCGCGGAGCAGAACGCGCGGGCCTTCCGGCGGCTGCAGGCGGTCGTCGAGGAGATGCTGGACGACCTGGCCGGCCGGGAGGAGCGCGACGACGTCCTCGACGCGGTGCTGCGCGGCACCGTGGACGGCGGCCGTCCGCTGACCCGCGACGAGCGGGTCGGCACGGTCATGCAGCTGCTGCTCGGCGGGCTGAAGACCACGGTCGCCGCCATCGGCCACATCGTCGCGCACCTCGCCGCGCGCGACGGGATCGAGGAGCGGCTGCGCGAACCGGGCTGGTCGCGCGGGCCGCTGGACGAGTTCCTGCGGCTGGAGCCGCCGGTCAAGATGATCGCCCGGTCGGCGACCCGGGACGTGCTGGTCGGAGGCCGGCGGGTGCGCGCCGGCGAGATGGTCGCGGTGATGCTCGGCTCGGCGAACCGGGACGAGTCCGTCTTCCCGGACGCCGCCGAGCTGGACGTCGACCGGCGCCGGAACCCGCACCTGAGCTTCGGGCTCGGCGCGCACCGCTGCATCGGCAGCAACCTGGCCCGCATGGAGATCGTCTCGGCCGTCGACGCGCTGCTGGCGCGGGTGCGGGACGTCCGGCCGGCGCCGGGCGCCCGGCTGGTCCGCACGCCGTCCGCGCCGGAGCTGTCGTGGGAGGCCGTGACGGTGGACTTCGACCTTGTTGAGGGAGCGTCGTCATCGTGACGTCGATCGGCATCACCATTCCGCAGCGCGCGTCGCTGTTCGGCGTCGGGACCGTCCGGGAGCTGCTCGGGCTGGCGCCGCTGGCGGAGGAGACCGGCCTGTTCGACACGGCGTGGGTGGGCGACAGCCTGACGTCCAAGGCCCGCCCGGACGCGCTCGCCTGCCTGGGCGTGCTCGCCGGCACCACCTCGGCGCTGCGGCTCGGGGCCGGCTGCATGGCCAGCTTCGCGGTGCGCGATCCGGCGCTGTTCGCCTACCAGTGGGCGAGCCTGGACGTCGTCTCCGAAGGGCGGACGCTGCTGGCCGTGTGCAACGGCCTGCAGAAGAAGGGCGGGGCGTCGGAGGAGGAGGGCCGCCACTTCGGCGGCGTGCCGGACAGGGAGCGCGTCGCCCGGCTGGAGGAGTACATCGGCCTCGTGCGGCGGCTCTGGACCGGCGACCCGGTCGACTTCGAGGGGCGGTTCGCCCGCTACGACGGCATCCGGATCCTGCCCGCGCCCGTCCAGGACCCCTGCCCGATCTGGATCAGCGCCAACCCGCCCGCCGGACCGCACGCCGCGCGGGTGCTGCGCCGCGTCGCGACCAGGGCCGACGGCCTGCTCACCAGCCGGGGCGCGCCCGGGTACGTCGCCGCCCTCAGGGCCGGGCTGGACGCCGAGCTCCGCGCCGCGGGCAGGGACCCCGGCCCGTTCCCGATCGGGGTCTACCACAGCGTCAACATCGGCCCCGACCGGGAGGAGTGCCTGGCCGAGGCGCGGCGCTTCTTCGACAACTACTACGGCGAGGGCGTGTTCGACCGGGACGGCGCCCTGGCCATGACGGCGGTCGGGTCGCCGGAGGAGTGCGCGGAGCAGCTGCGGGCCGTCCGGGACGAGGGCGCCTCCCACATCTCCCTGCGGCTGGCGTCATGGCGGCCGCGCGAGCAGTTCGACCTGCTGGTGGAGAAGGTGCTGCCCGCCTTCCTGGCGGACTGACGTCAGCGGGGGCCGGCGGCGGCGGCGCGCCCGGCGATCCGGCCGAAGATCAGGGCGCTGCCGACCGCGTTGCCGCCGCCGACGTACTGGGCCCCGAGCACGCTGCCGCTGACCTCGCCCGCCGCGTACAGGCCGGGGACGGGCTCGCCGTCGGCGGCGCGCAGGACGCGCGCGTCCGGGTCGGTGCGCAGCCCGTAGCCGGTGACGGCGACGACGGACGGGACCATCCGCACGGCGTAGAACGGCGGTGCGGCGATCGGCTTCATCACGGCCGGGTCCTTGAAGAACCGGGAGTCGGCGCCCGCCGCGCAGTCGGCGTTGTACCGGGCGACCGTCGCGGCCAGCGTGACCGGGTCCATGCCGGTGCGCGCGGCCAGCCCGGCGATCGTGGGGGCGGTACGCACGCGGCCGCGTTCCGCCTCGGCCAGCAGCGTCCCGGCGACCCAGCTGCCCGCGCCGAACGGGGCGTCGGGGGCGGCCGCCGCCGACCGGCACGCCGCGTCGTCGAACACCGCCCAGCACGCGTCGCCGTGGGTCAGCGCCAGCGGCGTGATCACCGTGTGCGGCGCCAGCTCGTTGACGAACCGGCGGCCGTCCTCGGTCACGTAGACCAGCCAGCCGGGGACGAACGGTTCGAGGTCGCGGCCGAAGCCCGGGGTGAGCAGCAGCTCGCCGTGGTTGCGCCCGGTGGTGCCCGCCCCGGCGCCCTCCGCCAGCGCGATCCCGTCGCCGGCGCAGGTGGCGGGGGCGGGCGACCAGACCTCGCCGCCGCCCCGGGCCGCGTCGGGGTAGTGCGCGGCGACCATGTCGGGGTTCGCGCCGAAGCCGCCGGTGGTGAGCACGACCGCGGCGGCCGTCAGGTCCTCGCCGCGGGCCCGCACGCCGGTCACGCGGCCGTCCTCGGCGGTCAGGCCGTCGACCCGGTTGCCGAGCGCGATCTCGATGCCGCGTTCGGCGCAGGCCGCGCCCAGCGCCCGCACGATCGCCCGCCCGGCGCCGGTCGGGCGGTGGCTGCGCGGCGACCGCTCCAGCCCGGCCCGGTAGAGGTTCTCCGGGGCGAACTCGACACCGAGGCCCTCCAGCCAGCGCAGCGTCGGCTCGGCGCGGTCGCAGAAGCGGCGCACCACGGCCGGGTCGGCGTCCCAGCGGTTGAACGTCATGTAGTAGTCGTAGAACTCGTCCGCGGAGTCGCCGGGATGGCCCGCCGCGGCCTGCTGCGCGGTGCCCGCCGCCATGAAGCTGCCCCCGGCCAGCGCGGTGGCGCCGCCCACCCGGTCGGCGGCCTCCACCACCAGCACCGAGGCGCCCTCGTCCGCGGCGCTGACCGCCGCGGCCAGACCGGCGCCGCCGGCCCCGACGATCACGATGTCGACGTCAGGCATGGGTCCGTCCCTCCAGTTCCGCGCGGATCAGGTCGCCGTGCTCGTCCAGCGCCGGGCTGGGGCCCGGGTCGGCGGGCGGTGTCGCGGAGAACACCGCGGGCAGGCGCGGTTCGACGACGCGGCCCGCCACCGGGTGCGTCGACTCGACGAACAGCCGCCGGGCGACGGCCTGCTCGTTGGCCGGGATCTCCGCCGGTTCGAGGACGTCGGCGTACAGCGCGCCCGCCGCCACCAGACGGGCCCCGGTCGCCGCGCGCGGCAGGCCCGCGGCCCTGCCCCTGATCGCGTCGAGCACCGCGCGGAACGCCTCCGGGCGCGCCTGGCGACCCGCCATGGTCGCCAGTTCCGGCGGCAGGGCGACGCCGAGGACCTCGCAGAGGGCGCGGAGGCCGCCGTCGTGGCCCAGCGACACCATGCCCCAGCCGTCGGCGAACCGCAGCGCCGTCCGCTGTCCCGTGGTGGCGTCGTCCCCCTGGTCCTTCGGCGCGTCGGGCAGCGTGCTCGGCCCGGCGGCGTCGAGGTGGACGAACCAGGCCGCGACCTCCAGCATCGACACCTCGACGTGCTGCCCGCCGGCGCCGCGCCCGCGCGCCAGCAGCGCAGCGAGGGCGGCCTGGGCGCCGATCATCCCGGCCAGCTTGTCGACCACCGCGTGCCCGATCGGCCCCGGCTCGCCGCCGGCCCCGCCCTGGAGCGCCGCCAGGCCGCCGTACGCCTGCAGCAGGCTGTCGAACGCCGGCCGCCGCGCGTACGGCCCGGACGAGCCGAACCCGTTGATCGACACGTAGACGAGCCGGTCGTTGAGGTCCCTCAGGCGGGCGTAGCCGATGCCGAGGCGCTCGGTCACTCCGGGGCGGAAGTTCTCCACGACGACGTCGGCCTCGCGTGCGAGGGCCAGCGCGGTGGCGGCGCCGTCCGGTTCGCGCAGGTCGAGCGCGATCGACAGCTTGCCCCGGTTGGCCATCTGGTACATCGCGGAGATGCCGCCGCGCCGCGTCCCGACGAACCGGGCCCGGTCGGGCCTCGCCGGGTGCTCCACCTTGATCACGCGGGCGCCGAGGTCGGCGAGGATCCCGGCGGCCAGCGGCCCGGACAGCGAGGTGGTGAAGTCGAGGACGGCGACGCCCTCCAGCGGTCCGGTCATGCGTGCTCCCTGCCGGGGCCGAGTTCGCGGAAGCGCGGCGCGGGGCCGGGCTCGCGGTGCCCGCCCGCGTCGACGAACGTGCCGCGGGCGCGGTGGTGCGGATGGTCCAGGGCCTCGTACGGGTCCAGGACGGGCGTCACGGCCGCGTCGACGGCGGCGAAGACCTCCGTCCACTCGGCCCGGGTCCTGGTGGCGAACGCCGCGGTGAGGCGCTCGCGCAGCTCCGGCCAGCCCGCCGGATCGTGCTGTCCTGGCAGGTCGGAGACGTCGACGCCGAGGGTCTCGGTCATCCGCGCGTACAGGTCCGCGCCGGTCGCCCCGACCGCCATGTAGCCGCCGTCGGCGGTGCGGTAGACGTCGTAGAACGGCACGCCCGAGTCGAACTGGTTGGTGCCGCGGGGGCCGAGGCGCGCCCCCGGCATGTAGTAGTGGCCCATCATCAGCGCGACGCCGTCGACCATGGCGGTGTCGACCACCCGGCCCCGGCCGGTGCGGCGCGCGTCCAGCAGCGCGGCGACGATCCCGAACGCCAGCAGCAGCCCGCCGCCGCCGAAGTCGCCCACGATGTTGAGCGGCGGCACGGGCGGACCGCCCTTCCGCCCCACCTGGTGCAGGTACCCGGCGAGCCCGATGTAGTTGATGTCGTGGCCGCCGTGCCGGGCGAGCGGCCCGTCCTGGCCCCAGCCCGTCATCCGCGCGTACACCAGGCGGGGGTTGGCGGCGCGGCAGTCGTCCGGGCCCAGGCCGAGGCGTTCGGCCGTCCCGGGCCGGAAGCCCTCCACGGCGACGTCGGCGTCCGCGATCAGCTCCAGCGCCCGCGCGCGTCCCGGGCCGGACTTGAGGTCGGCCACCTCGGACCGCTTGCCCCGCTCGAAGATCGTCCGGCCCTCGTACATCCGCCGGACGCGGCCGGGCCGGACCAGCGTGACCACCTCGGCGCCGTGGTCGGCCAGCACCATCCCGGCGAACGGCCCGGGCCCCATGCCGCCGATCTCGACGACCCTGACCCCCTCCAGGACCCGCACGGCCATGCCTTCGTTCTCAGAGCGCACGGTGAACAGGAAAACCGGCCCCAGTTACCCGCGTCGTTACCGTGCGCGCGTCCCGGCCGCCCGGTGACGGGTCAGGTAACGGGCCCCGCGGGACGCTGCCACCTCGACCGTTCACCGAGAAGGGCAGGGATGGCGCATGGCGAGGGGGAACGTGGGTGAGATCCGGTACGGCTTCGACGCGCAGTACATCGGCGGGCGGTGGCGGCCGTCGACCTCGGACGAGACGCTCCCGGTGATCGATCCCGCCACCGAGCGGGAGATCGGCGCGGTGCCCGCGGGCACCGCCGACGACATGCGGGCCGCCGTCGCCGCGGCCCGGACGGCCTTCGACGAGGGCCCCTGGCCGCGCATGGCGCGCAAGGAGCGGGCCCGGTACCTGGTCCGCCTCGCCGACGCGCTGACCGCCCGCAAGGACGCGATCATCGCGCAGATCGTCGCCGAGTCGGGCGCGCTGCCCGCCAACGCCGAGGCCGTGCACTGGGTGGGCGGCATGGGCCACCTGGAGTTCTGCGCCGACCTGGCCGCCCGCGACCTCGACGAGACCATGCCGCTGTCGCTCGCGCCCCGTCCGGGACGGGCGCCGATGCTCGGCACCGAGGTGGTGAAGCGGCGCCCGGTCGGCGTGGTCGGCGCCATCACCCCCTACAACTTCCCGTTCTATCTGAACCTCTGCAAGATCGCGCCGGCGCTGGCCATGGGCAACACCGCGGTGCTCAAGCCGTCGCCGCTCACCCCGCTGGAGGCGCTGCTGTTCGGCGACCTGGCCGACGAGATCGGCCTGCCGCCCGGCGTGCTCAACATCGTCAACGCGGGCGCCGACGGCGGCATGGCGATGGTCGAGCACCGCGGCGTCGACCTGATCAGCTTCACCGGCTCGGACGCCGTCGGCGCCGCGATCATGGCCGCCGCCGCGCCCACCCTGAAACGGCTGGTGCTGGAGCTGGGCGGCAAGTCCGCCGCGATCGTCCGGGCGGACGCCGACGCCGCGGCCGCGGCCGCCGCCGTGTTCGGCCTCAACATGGCGCACTGCGGCCAGGGCTGCGAGCTCACCACCCGGCACCTGGTGCACCGCTCACTCCGCGACGACTACCTGGCCGCGGTGACCGACCTGGCCGGCAAGGTCCGGATCGGCGGCGGCGCCGACCCGTCCGCCACCCTCGGCCCGCTGATCTCCGCCGCGCAGCGCGAGCGGGTCGAGGGCTTCGTGGCGGGCGGGCTGCGGGACGGCGCGACGCTGGTCACCGGCGGCCGGCGTCCCGACGTCACGCCCGGCTTCTTCTACGAGCCGACGATCCTGGCCGGCGTCGACAACCGCTGGGAGGTCGCGCGCAGGGAGATCTTCGGTCCGGTCGGCGTGGTCATCGACTTCGACACCGACGACGAGGCGGTCGCGATCGCCAACGACTCCGACTACGGCCTGGCCGGCGGCATCATCACCCGCGACACCGGCGCGGCCTACCGGATGGCCGAGCGGATGGACACCGGCCGGGTCCGCATCAACGGCGGCAACGGGGTGATGAGCGTCCACTCGCCGATGGGCGGGTGGAAGCGCTCCGGCATCGGCGTCGAGCACGGCGTGCAGGGCGCCCTCGAATTCACCCTGGCCCAGACCATCTCCTTCAACGCGGGCTGAACACCAACGGAGCGACCCATGACCGAGACACGACCGGCCCCGGCGGGCCCCGACCTCGACCGCCTGGTCGACGGTTTCGACGCCTACGACCACGAGACGGCGCAGCACCTGTTCGAGGTCACCGACCACGCCCGATCCCGCTGCCCCGTCTCGCGCAGCACCGCCCACGGCGGATACTGGCTGGTCACCAGCTACGCGGAGGTGCGGGAGGCGCTCGGCGACCCGGCGACCTACTCCTCCAGCCACGGCGTGGCCTTCCCGCACCACCAGTCGCTGATGATGCCGCCGATCGACCTCGATCCGCCGCTGCAGAAGGACTTCCGCAGGCTGCTGAACCGGCACTTCTCCCGCGCGGGCATCACCAGGTACGAGGACGCCATCCGGCGGATCGCGATCGAGACCGTCGAGTCGTTCGCCGGCCGCGGCGCCGCCGACCTGCACGCCGACTTCGCGGCGCCGTTCACCGCCGAGGTGCTGGCCCGGGTGATCCTGCACGTCGACGACGACGACCTGTTCGGCCGGGCCCGCGAGGTCGCCGCGCAGATCTCCCGCAACGACCCCGCGCAGGAGGGCGACAAGCGCGCCCGCCTGGAGGAGATCGTCGAGGAGATCCTGGAGCAGCGGCTCGGGTCCGGGGTGCGGCACGAGGACGCGATCGACGCGCTGCTGTACGGCGAGGTCGACGGCCGCCCGCTCACCCGCGACGAGCGGGTCGGCACGCTGATGATCCTGGTCATGGGCGGCCTCAGCACCACCAACGCAGCCCTGACGGGCGTCTTCCGGCACGCCGCCGAGACGCCCGGCCTGGAGGAGCACCTGCGCGCCGAGGACTGGACCCGGCAGGAACTGGACGAGTTCCTGCGCTTCGAGCCCCCGGTCAGCTCGCTCTCGCGGACCGTCATGAAGGACACCGTCCTCGGCGGCCGGGAGCTGAAGCGGGGCGACGTCGTGCTGCTGCACTTCGCGGCGGCCAACCGCGACGAGACCGTGTTCGACGACCCCGACGAGCTGCGGCTGGACCGGGAGAAGAACCCGCACCTGAGCTTCGGCCTCGGCTACCACCGCTGCATCGGCTCCAACCTGGGCCGGATGCAGATCCAGATCGGCGCCGCCGAACTGCTCGCCCGGATCGAGGACATCAGGCTCGCGGAGGGCGCCGTCCTCGAACGGGAGGCCGGCACCGGCTCCGGCTGGACGTCCCTGCCCGTCACGTTCCGCCGCCGCGGCCGTTAGCGGCGGCGCCGGCAAGCGCAAGGCCCCTGGCGGGATTCCGCCAGGGGCCCTTCAGCGTGCGGGTCAGATGCGCAGGGTCTTGAAGCCGTCGACGACGGTGACCTGCCCGCTCACCCAGCCGGAGTCCTCGCCACAGAAGAACCGCAGCGCGGCCACGAGGTCGGCCGGCTGGCCCTCCTTCTTCACCGCCTGCGCGGCGGTGAGCGCGGCCCTGCTCTCGGGCGGCACGGTGACCATGGTGGCCTCGGTGTAGATCAGGCCGGGCGCGATCGCGTTGACGGTGATGCCGTGCGGCCCCAGCTCCCTGGCGAAACCCTGGGTGAGGCCGATGATCGCGAGCTTGGACACGCAGTAGGCGCCGCCGAGACCGGAGTAGGCGCCGGTCGACGCCTGGTTGACGATCCGGCCCCAGCCCGCCTCGGCCATCAGCGGCGCGACGGCTTGGGTGACCAGCAGCGCGCCGTCCAGGTTCACCGCGAAGACCCTGCGCCAGTAGTCGATGTCGACGTCCATCTGGGTGTCGTTGCGCATCGAGTGGTAGATCGCGGCGTTGTTGACCAGGATGTGCGCCGCGCCGAACTCGCCGCGCAGCCACGTGCCGAGATCGGCGGCCGAACGCGGGTCGCCGACGTCCACCCGCCGGGCCACCGCCCTGCCGCCGTCGGCGGTGATCAGCTTGACCGTCTCGTCGGCCAGCCCCTCGTCGAGGTCGGCGACCACGACGGTGGCACCGTCGGCGGCGAGCGCGGCGGCGTACTCCCGGCCGATGCCGCGCCCGGCTCCGGTGACGACCGCGATTCGTCCTTCGTGTGGCCCGGTCATGGCCTCTCCTTCGCATCGGTGTCGATGCGATCCTCCGGAGGCGCCATTACCTGCCGCGTTACCTGCCGCGGGGCGCCCCGGCGGGCCGCGGGAAGCCGCCGGTGAGCTCCTCCCAGGCGTTCGCCGCGCGGAGCACGGCCGCGTCGTCGCCGTGCGCGCCGACCAGCATCAGGCCCTTCGGCAGCCCGTCGACGAGCCCGGCCGGAACCGAGATCGCCGGATGCCCGGGGCATGGCGAGGAGGTCGTGGCGCGCGAGCGCCCTGTCGTAGCCGGCCCGCAGCCACGGCGCGGCCTGCCGCGCCATGGCGTAGCCCATGCCGCCGTCCTGGGCGAGCAGGTAGCCGCCGCCGAGCAGCGCCATCGTGATGCCGGGGGAGAGGGCCGCGGCCCGGGAGCGGCGGCCGTCGAGCACGGCCCGCATCAGCGGCAGGTCGGCGGGGCCGCGGTGGTTCAGCCCGGCGCCGTCGCCGTACAGCAGCTGGTGCGTCGTCCCGATGAGCATCGACGCGGGCAGGATGGCCGCGGCGAGGCGGTGCTCGGGGATGGAGACGTGTACGCCCGGCCGTTCAGGCTCCTGCCACCGGCGCTGGTCGACGCCGTCGGGCCCGGCCATCACCTCCAGCAGCAGCGCCACGTCGGCGACCGTCCGCGCCATCGGCCACAGATGCTCGATCGCCGCCGATCAGGCCGGTCACGGCCCGGAGCTCGGCCTCGGACAGCCCGAGGCCGAGCCCCTCTGCGATCGGCCGCAGATCGTCTTCACCGGGCGCGCGCATCGGCGGTCCCCTCCTCGGCTCGGGCCGTTCAGGCCTCTTGGGTCTGGATGAGCGAGGGCGGCTCGCCGGTCGCCCGCGACTCGTAGACGACCTGGGTGTCGGTGGCGGCCAGGAACCCCCACGGGCCGAGCTCCGAGCCGAGCCCGCTCCACTTCACGCCGCCGAACGGCTGGCGGGGGAAGGCGTTGTCGCCGTGCGTGTTGATCCACACCATGCCCGCGTCGATCCGGGCCGCGACCTCCGCCGCCCGCGCCGGGTCGCCGCTCCAGACCGAGCCGCCGAGGCCGAAGGCGGTGTCGTTGGCCAGCCGGACGGCCTCGTCGAGGTCGCGGTAGGCCAGGATCGGCATGACCGGGCCGAACTGCTCCTCGTCCACGATCCGCATCCCGTGCCCGGCGCCGCCCAGCACGGTCGGCGCGTAGAAGTACCCGGGCCGGTCGAGGCGGCGCCCGCCGGTCAGCACCCTGGCGCCCTTGGCCCGCGCCTCCTCGACGAGTCCGGTGACCCGGGCCAGCTGCGGCGCGTTCTGCAGCGGCCCGAGCTCGGTGCCCTCGGCCGCGCCGTCGCCGACGACGGTCCGCTCCGCCCGCGCGACCAGCGCCTCGGTGACCCCGTCCAGCAGGTCCTCGTGCACGTAGATTCGCTTGGCCGCGATGCACAGCTGCCCGCAGTTGCCGAACGCGCCCCAGAAGAGCCGCTCGGCGATGGCGGCCGGATCGGCGTCGTCGAGCACGATCGCCGCGTCGTTGCCGCCGAGCTCCAGCGTCACCCGCTTGAGGTCGGGCGCCGCCGCGGCGGCGACCTTCTTGCCGGTGGCGACCGACCCGGTCATGGTGATCTTGCGGGTGAGCGGATGGCGGGTCAGCAGCGCGCCGAGCTCGGGCCCGCCGCCGCTCACCACGTTCAGCACCCCCGGCGGGAACGCCTCGCGCAGCAGCTCGCCCAGCCGCAGCGTGGTCACCGGGGTGAACGGCGACGGCTTCACCACCACCGTGTTCCCCGCGGCCAGGACCGGCGCGACCTTGCAGCACGCCATGATCAGCGGAATGTTCCACGCGGTGATCGCCACCACCGGCCCGAGCGGCCGGTGCGTCACCGCGACGCGGGCGGACCCGTCGTCCTGGATGATCTCCGGCGGGACCTCCAGGTCGGCGTAGTAGCGGAAGACCAGCGCGCCCGCCATCGCCTCCATGCGGGCGTCCGCGAGGGGCTTGCCCTGCTCGCGGACCACCAGCGCGGCCAGCTCGTCCTCGTGCGCGGCGAGCACGTCCGCGGCGGCGTGCAGCGCCCGGCGCCGCCGCTCCCGGGAGGTGCGCCAGCCGGTGCGGAACGCCGCCTCGGCCGCCGCCATCACCTCCTCGACCTGCGCCGGCGTGCACTCGGGCACCCGGGTGAACGGCTCGCCGGTGGCCGGGTCGACCACCGCGAACGATCCGCCGCCCGGCGCGGACGCGCCGTTGATCGTCTGGACGGGTCCGCCGGTCACGCGGGCACCTCCTCGCCGGCCGTGCTCGGGGTGAAGACGACCGGCAGCGACGCCGGGCCGCGCGCCACCCACGGGGTGTGCGTGATCTCGGTGCCCGGCCTCAGCGCGTAGTCGGGGAGCACCCGCAGCACCTCCGACACGATCACCTTCAGCTCCAGGATCGCCAGCTGCTCGCCCAGGCAGCGGTGCGCGCCGTACCCGAACGCCAGATGCGACCGCTCCTCGCGGTCGAGGTCGAAGGCGTCGGGATCGCTGTACACGCGCTCGTCGTGGTTGGCGGAGGTGAACAGCAGCAGCATCTTGTCGCCGGGGGAGATCTCGTTGCCGTCGATCACGTGCGGGCAGGTCGCGGTGCGCGCCATCCCGGTCACCGGCGCCTCGTAGCGCAGCAGCTCGTTGACGAACCGGGCGGTCAGGGCGGGGTCGTCGCGCAGCCGGTCGCGCAGGCACGGCTTGTCGGCCAGGTAGTACAGCGCGCTCGCGGCGGCGTTCGCGGTGGTCTCGTGCCCCGCCATCAGGATGAGCAGCGCCATGCCCAGGGCGCGGTCGTGCGGGATCGGCTCGTCGCCGACCCGGCCGTTGGCGAGCTGGTAGAGCACGCCGCCGTCGTCCTCGCCGCTGCCCCGGCGCGCCTCGATCGCGTCCCCGAGATAGCCGGCCAGCGCCTGCGACGCCCGCGAATTGGCCTCCTTGTCGCCGGAGTAGGCCGTCCGCTGCATCGTGGTGGTCCAGGCGCGGAAGGCGTCCCAGTCCTGCTCGGGCAGGCCGAGCAGGTCGGCGATCACGATCGCCGGGACCTGCTCGGTCAGCGCCGGCACCAGGTCGGCCTCGCCGTCGCCGCGGAACCGGTCGAGACGGCCGCGGACGATCCGGCGGACGCTCGGCTCCATCCGGTCGGTCTCGGCCTTGCGGAACCGCGGCCCCAGGAACCGGCGGTACCGGGTGTGCTCGGGCGGGTCCACCTCCAGCGGGATCGACCGGACGACGTTGCCGACGTCGGGGATCGTGGCGCCCCGCGTACTGGTGTACCCGGTGGTGTCCTTGCAGATCTCGACGACGTCCTCGTAGCGGGTGACGGCCCAGTGGCCGTCGAACCTGGGGCTGTGGACGGCGCCCGAGCGGGCGCGCAACGCGGCGTACACCTCGTAGAGCCGCTCGACGGTCTCCGGATCGGTGTAGTCGAACTCCTGGGCCAGTTCCTCGGCGGGCTTGGGCATGGTCGTCCTCGTTCCTTCGTGCTGTCAGGGGATCAGGACGGGCTTGATGACCTCGTGGCTCCGCATCGCCTCGACCGCCCTGCCGAGATCGGCCAGCGGGAAGGCGGTCACGAGCCGGTCCACCGGGAAGCGGCCGCCCCGCCAGTGGTCGACGAGCACCGGCACGAACTCCCGCGGCACCGACTCGCCCATGCTCAGCCCGCAGACGTAACGGCCGTCGAAGAACTTGTAGGCCTCGAACTCGAAGGTGGGCTCGGCCGGGCCGCCGATGAGCGCCAGCCCGCCCTTGGGCCGCAGCGCCTCGAAGCAGGCGGTGATCACGGCGGGCCGCCCGGAGGTGTCCACCGCCGAGTCCACGCCGCCGAGCTCCGCCAGCCGCCGCGCGACGTCGGTGCCGTGCGGATCGAGCGCGACGTCGGCGCCGAGTTCCAGGCTGAGCGCCCGCCGCGACGCGATCGGGTCGATCGCCACCACCAGCCCCGCGCCGCACAGCCGGGCCGCCATGACCGCGCCGAGCCCCACGCCGCCGGCGCCCGCCACGGCGACCGTCCCGCCGGCCCGGGTGCGCAGCACGTTCAGGATCGCGCCGGCCCCCGTCTGCACCCCGCAGCCCAGCGGCGCCGCGACCTCGAACGGGATGTCGTCCGGGATCCTCACCAGCGTCCGCGCCCGCGCGACCGCGTGCGTGGCCAGCGACGACTGGCCGAAGAAGTGCGAGTGCACGCGCCGCCCGTCCAGGCTGAGCGCCGTGCCGCCGTCCCGCCGGCCGCCGCCGAAGTTCAGCGTCTGGAACTCCTCGCAGTAGAAGGGGAACCCGCGCCCGCACCGCGCGCAGGCCCCGCACGAGTCGAACGACATGAGGACCCGGTCACCGGGGGCGTAGCCCTCCACGCCGTCCCCGACCTCCTCGACGACCCCGGCGCCCTCGTGCCCGAACACCCCCGGCAACGGCGCGGGATGGACGCCGTCGGCGCACAGCAGATCGGTGTGGCAGACACCGGCCGCCCGCACGCCGACGAGCACCTCACCGCGGCCCGGACCGTCCAGCTCCAGCGTGCGCAACGCGAACCCCGAGCCCGGGGCGGTGGTGACTCCGGCGGTGATCTCCATGCCCGCTCCACGCGATGTCGGCGGCGAGTGCCGCGGTACGGATCGGCAGGTGACGACGGTCACGCCGCCTCGTTACCCGCGTCGTTAACCCCGGCGGATCACTCAGAACCGCCGGGCCGTCTCCGGGCCCGCCAGCGGCGAACCGGGCGCGGCGATCCACAGCTCCTCCTGCCACGACCTGGCCCAGGTCCGGGCCGACTCCCGCCACGCGCGCGCCTCGGCGGAACGGGCCAGGCGGGCGTGGTCGCCGCGCTCCAGCGCCCAGGCGGTGAACACGAGCCCGTCGGTCTTGGCGGCCCGGTAGTTGCCGATCAGGCGGTGGCCGCAGCCCTCGGCGACCGGTGCCCAGCGGTCCCGGACGGCCTCCATGTACGCCTCTTCCGCCCCCGGCTCCACCCGCACGGTCTCGTAGGACATCAGCGAGCCCGCGACGCCCCGTGCCGCCAGGCCGTCGCGATCGGGGCACCCCGCACCGGGGAGCATGAGGAAGTCCTCGCCACCGCTGCGCAGCCCCTCGATGCCGTCGTACAGGGCGGCGAGCGCCGGATCCGGGCGGACCATGGTCTTCTCGACGAGCGCGCTGAAGCCGTCCCAGCCGTCGGTGAACTCCCACAGCGCCATGACGCGCTGCCACCGGCCGGTCATGCCGATCAGGATCCAGGTCCCGATCTGCTGCAGGGGCCCGCCGGCCGCGGCCTCCCGCCGGCCGTGGTCGACGATCAGCTCGGCGAACCTGAATCGGTTCTCATGGGCGCCGACGATGTCCGCGCGCCCGCTCATGTACAGCTTCTCCACCTTCGCGACGCTCGGACCGCGCCGTTAGCCCCACCGTTACCCCCGGTCTAACGCCTCCTGTAATGCCTGCCCTCCATCCTCGGCACCATGACCGCCGGAACCACCCCCACGGAGCCGTCCGCGATCCTGCGGGACATCGACCTGTACGACCCGACGCTGCCCGAGCACCTGCACGGGGTTCTCGCGCACGCCCGTTCCCAATGCCCGGTGACCCACAGCTCCAGCCACGGCGGCTACTGGCTCGTCACCGACTACGCCGGCGTCAGGTCCGTGCTGAAGGACGCCGAGACCTTCTCCAGCGCGCACGGCATCACGGTGCCGCACCGTCCCGAAGAACCCCCCATGCCGCCGCTGCACGTGGACGCGCCGATCCACCGCGACTACCGGCAACTGCTGAACCCGTTCCTGACGCCGTCGGCGCTCGCCCCGCACGTCGGCACGCTGCGGCGGGCGACCGTCGAGCTCATCGAGGCGTTCGCCGACCGCGGCCGCTGCGAGCTGCTCACCGAGCTCGCGATGCCGGTCCCGGCGCTGGGCCTGGCCCGGATCATCCTCGCCGCCGACGACGAGGACGAGATCCGCGAGCTGCAGAAGGCCACGATGCTGATCGGCAGCGAGAACGCGGGGGAGGGGTTCGTGGCGCTGCAGCGGGTCGCGCGCAACGTCCTGGACGCCCGGATCGCCGCCGTCGAACGCGGCACCGCGCCACCCCGGGACGACGTGCTGGCCGCACTGCTGAACGGCACCGTCGAGGGCCGCCCGCTGACCGACCAGGAACGCATCGGCACGCTGATGATCCTGCTGCTGGGCGGCCTGGACACCACCACCAACGCGATCGCCAACATCGTGTACCACGTCGCGACCACGCCCGGCCTGGAAGACAGGCTGCGCGACCCGGCGTGGGTCAGCAGGGGCCTCGACGAGTTCCTCCGGATGGACAGCCCCGTCCAGTACACGGCCCGCTACGTCACCAAGGACACCGAAGTGGGCGGCCGGAAGCTGTGCCCCGGCGACTGGGTGGTGGCCCACCTGGGCTCGGCCAACCGCGACGAGGACCAGTTCACCCCCGCCGACCGCCTCACCTTCGACCGGGAGTCGAACCGTCACCTCGCCTTCGGCCTCGGCCGCCACCGCTGCGTGGGCTCCAACCTCGCCCGGCTGCAGATCACCGTGGTCTTCGAGGAACTCCTGGCCCGGGTGAGCGACATCAGACTCGCCCCGGGCACCGACGTCTCCTTCACCTCAGGCATGTCCCGCAAACCAAAACGCCTGGACATCACCTTCAACCGCCGGGGGTGAAGGGCGACCGATGGCGGGAGGGGTAATGAGTGAGCACTTGCTTGATTCTCGCTCAGGGGTGTATGAGCGAGCGGACCTGGTCGCGTGGGAAGAACTCCTGGTCTTCGCCCCAGCCCTGGAGGCCGTCCCAGCGCCAGTCGGTCAGGGTCCAGAATGCCAGCCGGCCGGGCCAGCCCAGCCAGCGGAGGGCGGTGCGCACCCGGCCCTCGGCGTGGAGGGTGCGTCCGCGGTCGTCCTCGGCGTCGAGGACGACCCGCACCGGTGCGCCCCGCCGCCGCTCCAGCACGCGCCGCTCGCCGCGGACCAGGTCGCCCGCCTCGCCGTCCCGGACGAGGTAGCCGTTCATGACCGCGTCCACGCCGGGTTCGTCAGTGGAATGGGTGATGACGTGCCAGTGCGACCGCGGCGAGGCGATGGCCCACAGGTAGTCGCCGGACCGGGACGCGCCCGGCCGGTGCGGGCCCCAGGTGCGGTCCCGCAGGGAGAAGCAGTCGACCTCCAGGCGTTCGCCGTCCAGCACCGCCGTGCCGACGGCCCGCCCCGGCTGGTCGAAGTGGCGGGCGCCGATCATCGTTGACAGGTTGTCGTAGCGGATCTCGTGCGGCGCCATCAGCGCCGTCCACTCCAGATCGAGCTCCAGCCCGGGTTGGGAGTAGGTGAGCCGGTAGCGCCGCATCGGCTCCAGCACCTGGTGCCGGAGGCCGTTGGGCAGCCGGAAGTCCTTGAACTCCAGCGGGCCGGTGGGGGGCTGGTGCCACCGCCAGTCGTAGTACCGGCAGTCGTAGACCTCCTCGCCGCTGGGGTCCCAGAGCGCCGGGCCGCCTCCGGAGACGCCCGTCCGGACGTCGTGGAAGAAGTAGACGAAGCCGTTCAGGTCCAGCTCCGGGACGGCGAAGCCGAACCATGCGCTCTCGCTCCAGTGCGGGTCCTCGCCGGCCGGATGGAACACCTCGTCGGTCGCGTCGATCATGCGCGCCTCGTCGGCCGGCTTCGCCATCTGCCCTCGTCTCCCCGCGCCACGGGCGCGGACCCGGCGTACGGTCCCGAGTTTTGTATCTCTCCGCACTATGAAAAGCAAGTGTTCACTCTATGTGACGGGCGGGCCGACGGTACGCCGGTGCGGTGGTGGAAGGGCAGGTCGCGGCGGGTCGTCGTCGCCTTCGAGGTGGTGCTTGCGGCGCCTTCAAGGAGAAGTTAGTGTTCACTCATTACGAGAGGGTGTCGCACGGGCCAGGCGGTCTCGCGAGAGGCCGCCCGTTCGTCGGCCCGGCTCAAGGCTTGTGGGCGAAGCTCCGCATCCCACCCCACCGCGGATTCGTCGCGTGAACCCACAGGTCCTGCTCGCTCCCTAGGTCCCGTCCGCCGTGCTCGCGGCAGGCGGGCCGAACACCTGATTCACCGTTCGATTCAGTCGGGGACAGCACGAGGAGGATCCGTGAGACCGCATCGCCCCCTCGCCGCCCTGGTGGCGCTCACCCTGCTCGCAGCCGGGTGCGCCCGCGGCGGCACCAGTACCGAGGAAACGCCCGGGGCAGCTCAGGCCGCCGCCCCCGCCGACTTCGGCGACCTCAAGGGCATCTGCAAGCCCGGTAAGGCGACCGGTTCGTCGGCCCAGGGCGTCACCGCGAAAGAGATCGACATCGGGGTCTTCAGTGACGTGGGCTTCACCAAGAACTCCGAGTACCTCGACACCGCCAAGGTGTTCACGCAGTGGTGCAACGCGGCGGGCGGCATCAACGGCCGCAAGGTCGTCGCCAACATCCGCGACGCCAGGTTCATGGAGGTCCGCCAGCGGATGCTGGAGTCGTGCCGCGAGGACTTCGCCCTGGTCGGCGGCAGCTCCGGGCTGGACGGCCTCGGCGTCAAGGACCGGCTGTCCTGCCTGCTGCCGGCCTTCCCCGCCCAGGTCGTCCAGCTGGAGAACAACGGATCGGACCTGCAGATCGGCCAGACCGGCGGACCGTCCTACAACCGCTACACCGGCTACATCACCTGGCTGGTCAAGGAGGCCTACCCGGCCAGCGCCGGCTCGGTCGGCATCCTCACGGGGGACTCCCCGGCCACCAAGACCCTGCTGGAACAGGCCAAGGAGACGTTCGCCGCCGTCGGCGCCAAGATCACCTACACCGATCTGTTCCCGCCGCAGGGCGTCACCGACTGGACGCCGTACGCCCACGCCATCAAGAGCAAGGGCGTCAAGGGCCTGATGTACCTCGGCGACTTCAAGGACCTGCCCAAGCTGCAGCAGGCCCTCACCGGCATCGGCTACAAGCCCGACTGGATCGACGCCAACAGCAACGCCTACAACCCCGCCTTCATCCAGCTCGCGGCCCCCTCGCTCGGCACCCAGAACACCCTGGCCGACCTCAGCGGAATCCATCCGCTGGAGACCGCCGCCGCCAACCCCGCGACCCGGCAGCTCGTCGACCTGTTCAAGAAGCACGCCCCCAAGGCGCAGGTGACGCTGCCGGGGGTGCGGGCGTTCTCGACCTGGCTGCTGTTCGCCAAGGCCGCCTCCAGTTGCGGTGAGAACCTCACCCGCAAGTGCCTCTTCGAGACGGCCGTCAAGGAGACCGCGTGGACGGGCGGCGGCCTGCAGGCCCCGGTCGACCTCTCCAAGAACGACGCGCCGCTGTCCTGCTTCAACGTCGAGAAGGCGACCCCGCAGGGCTGGAAGCCGGCCGACTTCAAGCCCGACAAGGGCGCCTACCGCTGCAACGCCCCCGCCCACAGGTTCACCGGCGGCTACACCAAGCCGGTCAAGCTCGCCGATGTGGGCAAGAGCATGAGCGACTTCAAGTAAGGAGGCGGTCGACGGCGGCGGGCCGCCGCGCAGCGGCCCGCCGCCGGGCTCGGCGCCGACCGTCTCCTGGACCGTTGCGATCCCTCTCACGGGCAAGGAGACCCGATGACCGTCCAACCCTTCAACCCCGCCGATCCGTGCGCGCGCGGCCTGCATCGGATGCCCCGGCTGTCGACCCGCTCTCGCGCCAGGACCCTGCGGCACCGCGTGATCGTGCTCGCGCCCGACCCGGTCGACGCGGTGCGCCACGCGGGCGGCTGGCTGTTCGACCGGGCGATGGCCGGCTGGGACGCGCTGGTGCTCACCGCCGACCACGCGGATCCGCGACCGCTGAGCATCCTCGGCGCCCGGCCCATCGATTTCGAGTGCGCGCTCTCCTCGCCCGTGCAGGAGTCGTGGCCGCCGCAGGCGATCGCGGTGGGCGCGGATCTGTACGGCTCGGACGCGCGGGTCCGGCGGATCGTGCTCAGAGCGCTCGACGAGGGCAGGGTCGACGTCAGGCTCTGGGGCGAGGACGCCGCGGCGGACCTCGGCGATGAGGCCGGACCGGTGCTGCACAGGCTGAGCTTTGCCGCGCGGGCGTTCAAGGCCCAGGCACTGGCGGCCGCCGCCGTGCCCTCCGGCACGAGCGAGGCCGCCGAGGTGTTCCGCAGCGGGGCGGTGCTCCGCTCGTCGGGGAGCGCCTGACCCGCACCCGCTCACAGGTCGAAGTCGGCGGGGGACAGCCCGACGGCCCGGCAGGCTTCACGGATGACGGCCTTCTCGCCGCCGTCGAGGCGGCCGTCCGCCCAGCCGACGGCGACGCCGAGCCGGATCACGGCGCGCGCCTCGGCCGGCCTGCCCCTCACCCGTCCGATGTCGTGCAGCACGCCGATCTTGCCGAAGGGGAAGTCGGCGGTGAGCTTGGCGAGGTAGTCGTCGAAGCGCCAGTGCAGGTCGCCGGCCTCGAAGTTCGCGAGCAGCTCGCTGGTGGAGATGAGGGCGGCGGCGCGCTGCCGCCCGGCGGCCGCGGCGGTGCCGTCCGCGGCGGCCACCAGCGCGCACATCGCCATGGCGGCGTCCCGGAACACGGCGCTCCGCAACGCGTTCCTCCCTGCCGTGAACCGGGACCGGGTGGCGTGGGCGGACTCGCGCAGCCGGTTCCACAGGGCCATCGGATCGCCTCCGGTCGTCGGTCGGCCTGACCGAAGCCTAACTGATCTGCTACAAGTGTCGTAGTGGATATCGCCCGTGGCCTGGACGCGGGAGATGGTTCTCTGGGAGGCGGCCCGGTTCGTCCCGGTGGCGGGCGCGGGCGCGATCACAACCGCATATCCGTTGGGGGAGCGATGGGCTTCAGGCAGTCGCCGGACTCGTCCGGCACCGGTGTTGCTTCCGTGGAGACGGTGCCGGCCTCCGCGCACTGCCGGCCGGGCGATCACCTGGCCGGCGAGGTGCGCCTGCGGGGCGGCGACCGGGACGTCCGCGTCGGCGAGATCGCGCTGAGCCTGGTCGCCCGGCTCCGCGGCGAGGGCGAGGCCGGGCTGGAGTTCCATCGCACGGTGATCGCGGGCGGTCTCGACCTCGCGGCGGGAGGGCCGCACACCATCCCGTTCCGGCTCCCGCTGCCCTGGGAGACGCCGCTGACCGAGGCGCGCGGGCGGCATCTGCGCGGCATGGCCGTCGGCCTGCGCACCGACGTGGACGCGGCCGGCCGGGGAGATCCGGTCATGCTCGCGGTGGGCCCGCTGCCGTCGCAGCAGCGGGTCCTGGACGCCTTCGCCGAGCTGGGCTCGCAGGTCAAGAGCGCCCATGCCGAACGCGGCCGCGTCACGGGCCTGCACCAGGAACTGCCCTTCCACCAGAAGATCGAGTTTCATCCTCCGCAGCAGTACGGCGGGCACGTCCGCGGCGTGGAGCTGACCTTCCTGGCGAGCCCGGACGGGCTGGGCGTGGCCGTGGAGGCCGACAGGCGGGGCGACCTGCTCTCCGAGGGCGGTGAACCCTTCGGCCGCTTCCAGGTCACCCACGGGCAGGCGCGTTACATGGCCTGGGAGCACGAACTGACCGGCTGGCTCCAGGCCGTCACCGGATACTCCTCCGACCACCGCTGGGCCCGCGGCCGCCGCCGGCCGTACGGCGGCGGCTGAGCGTCAGCTGAGCAGCAGCCCCGCCACCCCTTTGATCACGAGAAGGACGGCGAAGAGGCCGGAGGTCGCGTACGTTATCGGGCGGCGGTTCACGATCAGCCACTCCCGCCATCGCTTGAGGACGCCCGATGCCCGGTCGGGCCTGGCCAGCGTGATCGCCAGCGGCAGTGCCACGCCGGCGGACGCCAGCACGACGAAGGCGACCATGACGCCCGCGAGGCCGCCGCCCTTCCAGCCCGCCTCGAGCAGCTGGTTGACGGCGGCGGCGACGAGGATGTAGCTGGGCAGGAAGGCGCCGAGCCCCAGGGCCAGCACCGGGGACATCTTGTCGATCCGCCCGACCCAGCCGGGAACCGTGTTCGTCGACGCGGAGCGGTGGGTCCGCCAGTGCCAGATCAGGACCGCGCCGAGCAGCACGCCCAGGGCCACGTCGGCGCCGGCGTGGCCGGGCGACGCCGCCTTCGAGGCCGAGGCGCCCCGCGACGGCAGCAGGATGACACCCGCCGTCGCGACCACCGCCAGTGCCACGATCCAGCCGGCCACGAAGGCGGTCGCCTTGCTCGTGCCGCCCTTCGCGGCGGAGAGGAGAACGGCCGCCAGGATGGACCACGGCTGTGTCGCGAGGCCCAGTGCCAGCGCCAACAGCAGGAGGAACGTGCTGGCTTCCATGAGGGCATCTCCTCTCGCCGTCCCTCCCGACCTACCCCGCCGGCCCGGCGCGGGGCATCCCCCGAATCGGGTGATGCCCCCGGACGCGGCCGGTGATCTCAGCGGATGTCAAGGGTGGACAAAGTTCGACCGGCGGTCGAAGGCCGCCGGCCCCGCTGATCGCCGGGAGGCCGCACGGCCGCGTCCCGCCCGCTGATCGTGCCGGGCTGAAGGACGTGCTCTCGTTCTCGTGCCGGTGGGTCGAGGCGGCCGCCGCCGTGTGCGTGCCCCCTTACGCCCCCTCTGAGCCGGTGACCTTCGCCTTCGCCTTGCGGGCGGTGACGGGCTCGGCGAGCCGCTGCTCGTCGCAGGCCTTCTGGAGGTTCTCCAGGGTCTCCTCCAGACCGGCGCCGAGCCGGGGGCCGGGGGTGAAGGTCGCGGGGAGGTAGCGCATGCCGTTGATGACGGAGATCGTGTCGTAGTGCACGGTGCCCTCGGGATCGCAGGCGTAGTCGGGCATCCGGTCGAGGACCTGGACGAGCATGCGCTTGAACACCGTGCGCGCGACGTTCGAGCCGATGCAGCGGTGGATGCCGAGCCCGAAGCTGTTGTGCCGGTTGCCCTCGCGCGCCAGGTCGATGCTGTCGGGGTCGGGGAAGGCGGCGGGGTCCCGGTTGGCCATCGCGAAGGACACCCAGACGCGGTCGCCCTCCCTGAACCGGGTCCCGGCGAGCTCGCAGTCGGCGGAGATCGTCCGTCCGTTGCCCACGACCGGGCTGTAGAAGCGCAGGAACTCCTCGGTGGCGGGGTCCAGCAGCGTGGCCCGCTCGCGGACGAGGCGGTCGCGCTCGCCCGGGTTCTGCGAGAGCCATTCGATGGCGTGCGCGGTGAGCGCCGTCGTGGTGTCGAAGCCGCCGCCGATGAGCAGGCCGAGCACGCCCTGCAGCTCCTGGTCGGACGGGTTCTCGCCGTTGATCTCGGCGGTGATCAGCCCGTTCACCAGCCCGGGCCGGGGATGCGCGCGGATCTCGGCGAGCCGCCGGGCGAGCTCCTGCTGCATGGCCAGGTGCAGTCGCCCGACCCGCTGGATGTCGGGTGAGGTCAGCGGGGTGTAGATGACCGCGTGCGCCGGTTCGCTGTAGGTCCGCCAGTCCTTGACGGGAATGCCCATCATCGCCAGCGTGAAGGCGGCCGGCACGATGTTGGCGAGGTCCTCGACGAAGTCGATCCGGCCTTCCTCGATCTTCTCGTCCAGGCAGGCGCGCACCAGTTCGTCGATCCACGGTGTCCAGCGCTGGACGGCGGCCGGGGACAGGTAGGGATTGAGCGCCTGCCGGTAGTGGCGCTGCTCGGGCGGGTCCATTTCGAGGAAGCCGCCCCGATTGCCCCGGCCGCGCTGCGGGGCGGGGATGGAGATCCCCTGGTAGCCGCGCTTCTCCCCGGTGACGTCATGGTCGTTGGAGACGTACTCGGCGGAGCGGGCGAGTTCGAAGACCTCGCGGTTGCCGGCGGCGACCCAATGGCCGCCGTAGGACTCCGACCACGCGAGGGGGCACTTGGAATGCATCTCCCGGGTTATCTCTTCGAACCGTTCGCGGTAGTCGGGGGCGTGCCGGTCGAAGAGATATTTGATTTTCTTGCGGTCCTCGTCGCTGACGATATCTTCGGTGCTCACGCGTCCTCCACAGAGATCGCCTGCTCGGGGCAGCTCCTGACGGCATTGATCACTTGGGGCTCCTGGCCGGCCCGGACGTTCTCACTGGCCGGCGACGCGTGGCCGTCGACGTCGTCCAGTTCGAAGGCGTCCGGAGCCTGCATCGCGCAGAGCGTGTGGCCCTGGCAGCGCGTTGGATCGACCCTGACTTTCACGACGATGTCTCCTTTGCGGTGCAGGGAATGCCGTCACTGGTGCGTATCCGCCGGAACGGGAACTCGCGATCGGTCACCGGCTGTACTTATCGGCTTACCATTTTGCAAGAGCGTTCCTTCTGGTTGGGAGAACGTTACTCTCAGCGGGCCTCCCCGCGCCAGACCCGCAGAATTCGAAACGTATTGCGAAATTCCCGGTGCGCTTCCTTTTCTCGATCTTGACGCGTCCCGCCGCCCTCGCGACGGCACGGCCCGGCCGTTCGCCCGCGGGCTCTGGCGCCGTTGCGGAGCGTTCCCGCCGGCGGCGGAATATGTTGATCTTGACTCTGGCGGGAATGGCGTCGAAGGGTTCCGGCGCGCGCTACCGGAGGCGTCGCCCGTGCCGCTCGGGTCGTTCGGGAGGGGGGTCGTCCTCGGGGGCGGGGCGCTGCATGATCACGGCGTCTTCGCCCGGACGGGCCGGGCCGCGGAGCGCGAACCCGTGGCGCTCGTACCACGCGATGAGCCGCGCGAGGTCGGTGTCGGTGTCGCCGGTGACCGGCTCGGCGGTCAGGCGGACCGGCACCCGCCACTCGTCGGCCAGCGCGAGCACGTCGCGGAGCGCGGCCTCGGCCAGCCCCTGGCCGCGCATCGCCGGACGGGTGCGGATGAAGTGCAGGATCACCGGCTCGCCGGGCCCGCTCCAGACCACGTAGAGCTCGACGTCGGGGTGCGCCGCCTGCACCCTGGCGACCTCGTCCCGGAACCGGTCGTAGCGCGGCACATGGTCCAGGTGCCCCGCGCGTTCTCAGAGGAACGGCCTGACCTGGGGTTTTGGTGCTGGTTGGCGGTCGCTTGGAGATCGGGCCGGGCGGCGGCCGCGACGGGCGGGAGGCGCACGTCACATCCGCCCGTGTCGCATTCGGCCGGGCTGTTCCGTCAACGGGGTGTAAGCACCGGCAAGGGCAAAGGAGCTCGCGATGGAAGCCCGTTTCAACTACTACGGCAACCCGGTCGGGGCCAAGTTCCTGAAGTACATCGTCACGGCGAACCAGGCCGTGCGGGACTCGACGCTGCCGGCCGCGACGCAGGAGCTGGTGAAGATCCGCGCCAGCCAGATCAACGGCTGCGGCGTCTGCCTCGACATGCACACCAAGGAGGCCGCGCACGCGGGGGAGACCTCGCTGCGCCTCAACATGGTCGCGGCCTGGCGGGAGGCGAAGGTCTTCACCGAGGCCGAGCGGGCCGCCCTGGAGCTCACCGAGGAGGGCACCCGCATCGCCGACGCCGCCGGCGGTGTCGCGGACGAGGTCTGGGCGAACGCCGCCAAGCACTACGACGAGGACCAGCTCGCCGCCCTGGTGTCCCTCATCGCCGCCATCAACACCTTCAACCGGATGAACGTCATCGTCCAGCAGCCCGCCGGCGACTACGAGCCCGGCATGTTCGAATAGCGAGAAGCCCCCGGCCTCGACGGCCGGGGGCGTCCCACCCCGGCGGACGACCTGGCGGCGCTACCGCAGGGCTTCGTACACGCCGGCGGCGACGACTCCGTAGGCCAGGTGGGGCAGGATGTCGCTCACCCAATCCTTGAACGTCCACTGGCGCGGGTCGGTCAGGCCGAGCGCGGTCAGCGGAGCGTTCGACCCCAGCATCGCCAGCCCGGTCAGCGCGAGGCCCGCGGCCGGGCGCGGGACGCGGCGGTGCCGCGCCAGCAGGCCGTAGACCATCGCCGCGCCCAGCCCCGTCCCGTACCCGAGCAGGGGGCCCAGGCCCGCCTTGCGGTTCTCGGCCTTGTCGGTGTCGTCCCCGAGCCCGATGCCGCCGGCCTCCGCGAGCTTCTCCACGCTCTTTTCCGGAGTGCTGCTGGCCGGCCTGCCCCGTACGGCCATGTCGAGATAACTGACGGCATTGAGCGCGCTGGTGCCCGCGGCCCCGGCGACCAGCCCCCGTGTCACGCTGTCCATGGATCCACGCCTACCCCGAATCCGGTCGTTCACCAGACCGGACGGTACCGATGCCGCCAAGGATCGCGGGCGACGGGTGGGAGCGCGGAGGCTCGTGCGCTAGAAGCCGAGTTCGGCCAGTAGCTTCTCGCTTTCACTCCAGAGGCGGGCGGCGGCGGCATCGTCGCGGGCGAGCTCGCTGGGAGCCTCCTCCGCCTTCCGGTGGAAGTAGCGCCCGCCGTCGCGACCGCCTTCGGGCTCGGTGGCCAGCCAGACCAGCGTCTCGGCCGGTTCGTCGGGCGACACGGTGTCGGCGGCGGCCATGTGCGCCCGCATCACCGGGTCACCGTGCGAGGCGAAGTTGGTGGCGACCACTCCGGGGTGCATGGCCTGCGCGACGATCCCGTCCGGGGCCGCCCGCCGGGCCAGTTCGCGCGTGAACAGGATGTTGGCGAGCTTGGCCTGGCCGTAGGCGGCGGCGGTCTGGAAACGGCCGAGGCTCTGCAGGTCGTCCCAGCGCAGGCCCTTGCTGATCCGGTGGGCGCTCGACGACACGGCGATCACCCGTGCCGGTCCGGGCGGCGGGCTCGCCGCGCCGGTCCGCAGCAGCGGCAGCAGCTCCCGCGTGAGCAGGAACGGGGCGAGGTGGTTGGCGGCGAAGGTCGCCTCGGTGCCCTCCGCGGTGACGATCTGCCGGTCCCGTACGCCGCCCGCGTTGTTGACGAGGACGTCGAGCCGCGGCGTCCAGCCCCCGATCGCGTCGGCCACCCGCTTGACCTCGGCCATCAGGGTGAAGTCGCCGCGCAGCACGCGGAAGGCGCCGCCGCCGGGCGAGGCCGAGATCTCCGCCTCGGCCTCGGCGCAGCGTCGCGGATCGCGGCCGACGCCGATCACCTGCCAGCCGTGTTCCACGAGCTTGCGGGCGGTCGATCGGCCGATCCCCGAGCTGGCCCCGGTCACGACCGCGACGGGCCGGTTCGCATCGAACGTCAACGTACTGCCTCTCAATCGGTTCAGCGTGGACGGAGCCCGTCCAGCAGCAGGCGGACGGTGAACCCGACCCGCTCGTCGATCTGCTCGGGCGTCGGCGGCCGGCCGGCCACGATGGCGCGCACCTGGCCGCCGACGACCATGCTCATGAAGGCGCGGGCGGCCTGCCCGGAGTCGATGGGGGCGATCGTCCCCTCGGCCGCGGCGCGGTCGAGGAGGCCGGAGACGAAGTCGAACACCGGCGCGGTGCTCAGCTCGTTGTGGGTCACGAAGATCTCGGGGAAGCGGTAGCTCTCGGTGTTGATGACGCGCTGCAGGCGCAGGCCGTTGGGCGTCATCACCTGGCCGATCCGCAGCCGGGCGACCGCTTCCAGCGTTTCGGCGAGGTCGCCGTCGTCGACGTTCTCCAACACCTCCCGGGGGACGACCTGGCGCTCGATGGCGCGCCGGACCGCGGCGAGGAACAGCGCGGCCTTGTCGGGGTAGCGGGCGTAGACGGTGCGCTTGGTCATGCTGACGCGGGAGGCGATCATCTCGATGGTCGCCAGCTGGTAGCCGTGCTCCAGGAACAGGTCCAGCGCGGTGTCCAGCAGCTCCTCGTGCCGCGCCTCGGCCTGCGCGCGGGTGGGCCGTCCGGCCCTGGGACGGGCCGGCGGGCTGACGTTCGTCATGCCGGCCTCCTCGGTACCGCCACTTGCATCCTCACTCCACTCGCCCATAATGATACGCATGAGTTGCCATTTTCTGCCCGGCAACGACACAGGGAAGGATGCCCGGTGAGCTCTGCCCTCGAAAGACTGACGCGGCTGGTCGACGCCCCGGACCGCTTCGACCACTCGCACGCCGAGCTGCGCGAGACGCAGCTGGCGGCGCTCGACGAGCGGTTCCAGGAACGCAGGGACCGCATCAAACTGCTGGGCCACCGGGCCCGGGAGGCCGGGATCACCCGGATCCGCGACCGTGCGGACGCGGTGCCGCTGCTGTTCCCGCACACCGCCTACAAGAGCTACCCGGAGAGCTTCCTCATCGAGGAGAGGTGGGACCGGCTCGGCAAGTGGCTGGGCACCGTCTCGCCGTACCCGATCAGCCCGATCGAGACGTCCGACATCTCCGACATCGACGAATGGATCGACCGGCTCCAGGCCAGGGGGCACTACGTGTCCTGCTCCAGCGGGACGACCGGCAAGTCGGCGATGCTGCTCGCCTCGGACCGGGACATGGACTGGTCGCGCAAGGACACCGTCAACGTGTTCTCCTGGGGCTCGGGGGTCAAGCCGGAGGGGGACCGGCGGATCATGGGCACGGGCGCCACCGCCGCCGTCCCGAAGAACCTGGTCATCGCCGAGGCGCAGAAGAACGCCTTCGGCGACCCGGCCAAGGAGGGCTTCCGCCCGCCGGTGCCCCCGATCACCGTCGGCTCGCTGACCAAGATGGTCGTGCTCCGCAAGAAGATCGCCGACGGCACCGCCCGCCCCGACGAGCTCGCCGACTTCGAGAAGACCTCCCGGGAGCGGGAGGCCGTGATGAAGGCCTCGGTGACCGCGACGGCCGAGGCGCTCGTGCGGTACCGCGCCGACAAGCTCTACATCGCGGGGATGTGGAACTCGCTCTACCAGGTGGCCAAGATCGTTCGCGAGATGGGCTACGCGGCCGAGCACTTCCACCCCGACAACTGCCTCTACGTCGGCGGCGGGCTCAAGCGCGCCAAGCTGCCGCCGGACTACCAGGAGTTCGTCCACCAGACGTTCAACATCCCGCCCGACCGGGACTTCCAGAACTACTCCATGCAGGAGCTCAACTCCGGCATGCCCAAGTGCCAGAAGGGCGACCGCTACCACGTGCCGCCGTGGATCGTGCCGTTCATCCTCGACGAGACGGGCGACAACCTGCTGCCGCACGAGAGCGGCGAGATCGAGGGCCGCGCCGCCTTCTTCGACCTCTCGCTCGACGGGCGCTGGGGCGGCATCATCACCGGCGACAAGATCTCGCTCGACCTCGACCCCTGCGCCTGCGGCAGCACGGGCCCGTCGGTGCGCAACGACATCGCCCGGTACGCCGACCTGGCCGCCGGTGACGACAAGATCGGCTGCGCCGGCACCGTGGACGCCTACGTGAGGGGCCTGTCATGACCGCCGTCCACAACGAGGCCACCACCGTCTCCGCGCCGTTCTTCCTGCGCGGCGAACTGGTCGAGGGCGACGACGTCACGCACCGGTCCCGCGACCTGGGCGCCGGCTTCACCACGCCGGCGATCGCCATGGACCGGGCGGTGCACCCGCGCGGCGAGGTGCCGCCGCTGCTGAACGTCCCGCTCAAGGAGATCATCGACTTCCTCGTCGAGACCGGCGAGCGGATCCGCGACCCGCACAACCCGTTCGTGCAGGACTGCGTCGAGCGCATGTCGTCCACCCACGTCCTCCCGCGCCCGGTGCTGCAGTCGCAGGTCACCGGGGCGGCCGCCTATCTCGACCGGCGGCTGCTGGAGACGGTGGTCGAGCAGAACTTCCCCGATCCCAGGGCGCTGGACGAGTGGATCCCCAAGCAGGACTTCACCGGCCGAAAGAGCTTCGTGCGGGCGTTCGCTCCCCGTCTGATCCACGTGCTGCCCGGCAACTCTCCCGGCGTCGCGGTGAAGTCCATCGCCCAGGGCGCGATGGTCAAGGCCGTCAACCTCTTCAAGATGTCGTCCAGCGACCCGTTCACGACGGTCGCGATCCTGCGGATCATGGCCGACATCGATCCCGACCACCCCATCGTGAGGTCGATGACGGCGGTCTACTGGCGCGGCGGTGACGACGCGGTGGAGCGCGTCCTGTACCGGCCGCAGTACTTCGACAAGATCGTCGCGTGGGGCGGCGGCGACGCGATCAACAACGTGATCAAGTATCTCGGCCCCGGCTTCCAGCTGGTGTCGTTCGACCCCAAGACCTCGATCTCGATGGTCGGCAGGGAGGCGTTCGCCTCGGACGAGACGCTCGACCTCGCCGCCGAGCTGGCCGCGTCCGACGTCATGGTGCTCAACCAGGAGGCGTGCGTCGCGAGCCGCTTCGTCTACCTGGAGGGCGACCAGGCCGACGCCGACCGCTTCTGCGAGCGGCTGCACGCCCGGATCGCCGCCAAGGCGGCCGCCTCGGGCGATGCCCGGCCGCTGGACAGGGACCTGCGCGAGCAGATCGACACGCTGATGATGCTCGACGACGAGTTCGGCGTCTGGGGCAGGACCGACGGCAAGGGCCTGGTGATCCGGTCCGACGAGCCGGTGGACTTCCACCCGATCAACAAGACCGCCAACGTGGTCCGCGTCGACTCCCTCGACCAGGCCGTGCGGCACGTCAACGTGGCGACGCAGACGGTCGGCTTCTACCCCTTCGAGCGGATGCCGGACTACCGCGACCGGCTCGCCAGCGGCGGCGTGCAGCGCGTCGTCCGGCTGGGCGAGGCGGGACCCAGCACGATCGGCAACCCGCACGACGCCATGTACCCGCTGCACCGTTTCGTGCACTGGATGGCGCACGAGGACGGCGTCGCGACGACCTGAGAACGCCCCCGGGCACCGGCCGGTCGAAGGACCGCCGGTGCCCGGCCATGCCCGCCGACCCGATCAGGGGCGGGCGGTGGCGACCTGCACGCCGAACCCGATCAGGACGACGCCGGTGGCGCGGTCCATGGCCCGGCGCACGGAGGGCTTCTCGAAGAGCGCGCGGGCCTTGGACAGCAGCATCACGTAGCCTCCGAGCCAGCCGAGGGTGAGGGCCGCGTGCAGGAGTACCAGCAGCGCCATCCCGGCCTGCGGGGGGAGCCCGGACGGGGCGAGCGAGGGCAGCAGGCCGGTGTAGAAGACGGCGATCTTCGGGTTCACCATGTTGCTGACGAACCCGGTCCGCCACGGGCTGCCGTTCGGAGACGGTGCGCTCACCGCGCCGGCCCCCGAACGGCTGTGCCGCAGTGACTGGACGCCGAGAAAGACCAGGTAGAGCGCCCCGAACAGCTTGACGGTGGTGTAGGCCGTGGCGGACGCGGCGAGGACGGCCGCCAGCCCTGCCACGGTGAGCACGCCCACACCAGCAGGCCCGCGGCGATGCCGCCGACGGTCCGCAGGCCGTCCCGCGTGCTGGAGGCGAGGGCCCGTTTGGTCACCACGGCCATGTCCGGACCGGGAACCATCGTCAGTACGGCCAGTACGCCGGCCGCCGCAAGGAACTGTACGAACACGGGGCCCAGTCTCGCACCCGCGAACGGCCGCCTCGAAGCCGCCTTCGAGTCGTCCGTGAGCGCACTCTAGGGAGCGGCGAAGGCTCGCATCACGACCTCGCGCAGGCCCGCCACGTCCTGTTCGAGGTCCTGCCTGACCTCATCGGCGCACCTGATCGTCCGGTACGCCGTGTTCGCGGGCGGGCCCGGCTCCGTCGCCCGCATGAGCGCCTGGACGGCAAGGGCATGACCGGGCGCCGTGTAGGACACGCCATCGGGATACCCGCGCAGGCGGCGCATCGCCTCCGACTCCACGACCCGCGCCACCCGCTGCAGTACCTCGGCGCGCACACCCTCGCCGCCGTTGTCCTCGAACGCCATCACCCAGCCGCCCCGGCGGGCGAACAGCGCCACCGGCAGGCCCTCACCGAACCGGCGGGCCCCGGGGACCTGATCGCCGACGACTGCCGGCGCCTCCTCCGGCGGCCGCTCGCCGCGCACGCGAACGGCGTGGTCCACGCGCCCACCGAACGAAGCGGCGACCCGCTCCACGTCATCGTCCTCGACGAAGGTGACGCACGCCGCCTCGCTGCGCCACGTGCCGCCGACCCATTCGAAGGCGTCCGCTCCGGGCCACTCGTCCATGCCCCGAGACCTACCACCCGCCACCGTCATTTCTCCCGCGCGGTGACGAGAGCCGCGGCCGGAAGGGGCGGCGGCCTTTGTATCGTTCCTTTGGATGGCGAACCGGTGCCATTCCGGTAATGGACGTATTCCTTCCCGGCGATGTCGGTCATCCTTGCCGTACGGCGGCCGATGAAGGCCGCTCTCGGGGAGGCTGCCATGACTCACTCCGCGATTCCGCGGCCGGCCGGGTCCGCGCCCGAACGGCCGTGGCCGCGCGGCACGCTGCTGGCCGAGCTGTCGGCCGCGAGCCGGGCGCGGCTGATGGACCTGGGGTCCCGCCGCCGCTACGAGCACGGTGAGGTGCTGCTGCGGGAGCAGGAGCGCTCGACGCACGTGGTCCTGCTGCTCGGGGGCTTCGCCAAGGTCACCTCCAACCTCGGCGACGGCCGCGTGGCCCTGCTGGGCATCCGGATGGCCGGCGACACCGTGGGCGAGATGGCCGCGCTCGACGGCTCGCCGCGGTCGGCGAGCGTGATGGCGTGCGGCCGGGTGCTGGTGAAGATCATCTCGCGGGACGAGTTCCTCGGCCTGCTGCAGGACGTCCCGGAGGTCGGCATCAAGGTGTCGGGCGTGATCAGCCGGCGGCTCCGCTGGGCCAACCGCCGGCGGGTCGACTTCTACGGCTACCCGACCCGCGTCCGGCTCGCCCGCATCCTGGTCGACCTCGCCGGAACCTACGGCCATCCGCAGGACGAGGGCATCGTCTTCGACGTCGAGCTGACCCAGGACGAACTGGGCGCCATGGCCGGGGCCGACGCCGACACCGCGGGCCGGGAGCTCCGCAAGCTGAAGTCGCGCGGACTGATCGCGACCGGATACCGCCGGACCGCCATCCTCGACCTGGACGCCCTGCGCGCCCAGGCGAGGCCGGCCGGCGGGGCGGAGTGACCGCCGATGGCCGCGCGGTCCCGCCTGCAGTACCGGCTCCTGGTGGCCGTCGACGTCGAGCGCTACAGCGCGCGGGACGCGCTGCGCCAGTTCATGGCGCAGGACGACCTGCGGCACGCGCTCGAACGCGCGGCGGCGGGGGCCGGGCTCGACCGGGAGCTCTGGTACCGGCAGTTCGCCGGGGACGGGGAACTGGCCGTGCTCCCCGGGGACGTCGACATCTCGCACGCGGTGGGCGCCCTGTCGGCGGAGCTCGACACGGCGCTCGCCGAGATCAACGAGCGCCGCGCCGCCGGGGACCGGCTCCGGATCCGCCTCGCCTTCCACCACGGGACGCTGGCCCCGGGCCCGTTCGGTCCCGCCGGCGCCGCGCCGATCGTGGTGAGCCGCCTCCTGGACTCCGCGCCCCTGCGCGCCCTGCTCGACCGGCGGCCCGAGCACGACCTGGTCCTGGCCGTGTCCGACTCGCTCTACGCCGATGTCGTGAGCACCGGCTTCTGCAGGCTCGACCCGGCCGGCTTCCAGCCCATCAGGATCTCGGCGAAGGGGATCAGGTACCGGGGTTTCATCCGGGCGGGCACCGGTGCGAGGGCGGACGAGGCGCTCGGCACCGTCGTCCCGCTGCCCGTCCCATTCCGGCCGGATGCCCGGGGTGCCGAATCGGTAAGCTCCGCGTGAAGCCCGCCAGTCAAGGACGCCACCACTCCGAGGGGCCGTCGAATGGGTAGCGACAACCTCCCGGCGGTGCGCCGGACCAGCCTCGTGGTCGATCTCGAGGGATACTCCAAGCGCAGCGCGCCAGGGCAGGTCGACGCCCAGGGGCGGCTGCTGTGGAGCATGGTCCACGCGCTGAAGGCCGCGGGGATCGCGCCCGACTCCTGCGCGCGCCAGGACCAGGGGGACGGGCAGCTGATCACGCTGCCGCCCGGCATCAACGAGGCCCGCGTCCTGCCGACCGTCATCCTCGCCCTGAACGCCGCCATGAGCCGGGTCAACTCCCTGCCCGGCGAGGCGGGCCGGCTGCGGCTGCGGATGGGGATGGCGCAGGGGCCGGTGCAGCTCGCCTCGATCGGCTACGTCGGCGCCGGAGTGGTCGCCGCCTGCCGCATGGTCGACTCGGCGCCGCCCCGCCAGGCCCTCAAGCGGCACCGGGACGCCGACATGGCCGCGATCGTGTCCGACGACCTGTACCGCCAGGTGTTCTCGCAGGGCTACGACGTCCGGCTCGCCGCCCGCGACTTCCAGCCCGTCCAGGTGGTCATGAGCGCCAAGGGCTACCAGGCCGACGCCTGGCTGCACGTCCCGGCCGTGCGGCCCGTCGCCGGCCTGGTCCCGGACTTCACCGGGGCCTACGAGGACAGGTCCGGCGCGCCCTGGCTCGCCATGATCCCCCTGGCCGCGGCCGGTGTCGGCGTCTGGTGGTGGCTCGGCCACGAGGACGATCCCGCAGATCAGGGCGGGCACCGGGCGCACCCCGACCACGTCGACCCGCGCGATCCCGTCGACCCGACGCCCGACTGGCAGCACGATCCGGTGCGGGGCTGGGAGTACGACCCGATGCGGGGCTGGCACGAGGTGCCGCACGGCCTGCCGGCGTCCTACGGCGCGCTGGAGCCTGCCCCCGAGCCCGATCTCGCCGACCAGGACTACGGCGATGACCAGGTCGACGACTCGGGCTTCGACCAGGACATTTGAAGATTCTTTTACTTTCTCTGCTTTCGCTGCATGAAATCCGCCCGCCCGTGCCGTCCAAGAGGACAGGCGAACGGACGGGGAGGCCCGGATGGGGCAGTGGGCGCTGGCGATCGACTTCGGGACGAGCTTCACCACCGTCGCCATGTCGGTGGACGGCCGGATCGTCCCGCTGGAGATCGCCAACAGCCGCTACCTGCCCTCGGCGGTCGCCATGGACGCCGAGGGGACGCTGCTCACCGGCCCGGAGGCGGTGCAGCGCGGACGCCATGAACCGGCGAGCGCGGTGCGGCTGCCCAAGCGGGCGCTGGTCGCCGGGCCCAAGGTCAGGCTGAACGGGCGCACGGTCGCCACCACCGATCTCGTCGCGGCGGTGCTGGAGCGGGCCGCCGCCGAGGCGCGCTCCGTCCAGGGCGGCGACGAGCCCGGGGAGGTCGTCCTCACCCATCCGGCGGCCTGGGGCGACCAGGAGCTCGCGGCGCTGCGGAAGGCCGCCGCCACGGCGGGGCTGGGCACGCCGCGGCTGGTCGCCGAGCCGATCGCGGCCGCCGTCCACTACGCGGTCGGCTGCACGGCGACCGGGTGCGCGGACGCCTCCCGGATCGACCTGCCCGACGGCGGGTGCCTGGCGGTGTACGACCTGGGCGGAGGCACCTTCGACACCGCCGTAGTGCGCCGCGACGGCGCCGGGTTCGTCCTGGTCGGCGAGCCCGGCGGGGACGCCTCGCTGGGCGGCGAGGACCTCGACGAGCGCTTCCTCGAGATGCTGGAGGCGCGCGCCGTCGACCGCGACCCGGCCGCCTGGGCGGAGCCGGCCGCGGGCCCCGCCGCGCAGCATGCCCGCGCGGTGCTGCGCCGCGAGGTCGTCGACGCCAAGCACGTGCTGTCGCGGCTGTACACCGTGGACCTGGCGGTGCCCGGCTATCCGGCGACGTTCCGGGTGACCCGGGACGAGTTCACCGGGATCGTCGACGGCGACCTCCGGCGCAGCCTGGACACGCTCACGGCCACGGTGGCCGGCGCCGGCCTGGACCCGGCCGGCCTCGCCGCCGTGGCGCTGGCGGGAGGCTCCAGCCAGGTGCCCCGCGTGGCGGAGCTCATCGCCGAGCACTTCGGCGCCCTCCCGCTGACGGCACCCGATCCGAAATCGGCCGTCGTCCACGGAGCCCTGCTCTCATCCACGGCCGGGACCGCCGCGCCGTCGGCGGACCCCGCACCGTCGGCGGACCCTGTGCCGCGAAGGCGCCGCCCCCCGCTCGACCCCGACCCCGAGGACTGGATGCCGGACATCTCATGAAGATCGTCATGATCGGTCACTCTTCGGCCGGAAAGACCACCTACGTATCGCTCATGTACGACACGATGCGCGTCGGAATGGAGGGCTTCTCGCTCCGCGCGGCCGAAGCGTACGACCACCGCGTCCTGAAGAAGGCCGCCCGCGCGATCCGCAAGGGCAGGTATCCCGACCCCAGCAACCAGCGCAGCAGCTTCAACCTGGTGCTGCAGCACAACGGATCGGACGTGTTCCCCTTCACCTGGCGCGACTACCGGGGCGGCGCGCTGTCGGAGAGGAGCGTCGACAGCGAGCAGGCCAAGGAACTGTACGAGGATCTGCGCGAGTCCGACGCCATCGTGGTCTTCGCCGATGCCCAGCGCCTGGCGACCCGGCGCGGCGCGGCCCTGGAGAACGCCACCCTGGTGACCCACGTCATGCGGGCGCTGGCCGACCGGGACGGCGCGGTGCTGCCGGTGCTGGTGGTCTTCACCAAGTGGGACCTGGTGGCGCACCTCGGCGAGGAGGCGCAGGAGCGGATCGCCGCCCCCTTCCGGCAGCTCATCGAGGCGATCGACCGGTCGGAGTCGGCGATCGGCCTCGCGGTCCCGGTGGCCTGCGGTCCCGAGCCCGTCAACGTGGCGGTGCCCGTCCTGGCGTGCCTGTGGGTCGGCCTGCTGAGCCGGATCAACACCCTGACCGCCCTGGTCCAGGAGCACGCCGAGTCCGCCGACAGGCTGGCCGCCCAGGACACCGTCGTCGACCGCTTCACCAGCTGGTGGAAGGGCGAGTCGTCGTACGCCCAGCTCGCCGAGGAGCGCCGCCGGTCCGCGCTGGCGGAGCTGTCCCGCCTGGAACCGCTGGTCGAACCGGCCGAGCGGTTGCAGGAACTTCTCGATCAGGTACTCGACGCGGCCGGCTGAGCCGCGGGGAGGAAGCGCGATGAGGACTCCGGAGATCAAGCTGACCATCCTCGGGGCCACCGGCTCCGGGAAGACGACCCTGATGCTGGGCATGTACGCGATGCTCGCGACCGGCGTGCACGGCTACCACCTGTTCACCCGGGACCCCGACGACCACATCGACCTCACCCGGCGGTGGGACACGCTGTACACGCGGGGCGAGCTGCCGCCGCCGACCGACGAGGTCCCGACGGCCTACCAGATGATCTTCAACCACGGTCTGGAGACCATGCTGCACCTGGACTTCGTGGACTTCCGCGGGGGCGCCGGGACCGCGTCGACCAGGGACGCCGACACCGCCGCCGACATCCCGACGCTGCGCGAGCGGCTGGCCGAGTCCAACAGCATCTACCTCGTCCTGGACGGCCACCACGTCGGCGACTGGATCAGGGAGGAGTGCGCCGGCATGCAGGTGACCGGGGCGATGGGCCTGAGCATCTTCACCCAGACCATCATGCGGCTCTTCCAGCAGTTCAAGGAGGAGGGGCGGGCCCGGCCGTCCCTGGTCGTGATCGTCACCAAGTGCGACGTGCTGGAGGAGCGGAGCGGGATGCCGCGCCAGGACGCCCTGAGGGTGATGGTGAAGAACTTGAAGAAGCTGGTGCCCTTCGCCTACTACCCGGGCGTCACCGCGATGATCTGCCCGGTGCAGCTGGGGCGGTTCGGGGTCGAGCCGGGCGGCACGGTGAAGCCGGGCCAGGTCGACCCGATCTTCGTGCACAAGCCGCTGATCTTCTCCCTGATGCACTACCTGACCGAGCAGGCCGCCTTCGACCGGCGCGACCTGAAGGAGGTCGAGAGCCGCCGCGCCGACGCCCGCACCGAGCTGGAGCAGCTGCGCAGCGGTTTCGGCGCGGGCTTCTTCCGCGGCGGCGAGATCAGGCGGAAGAGCGGCGAGATCGAGTTCGCCGCCCAGCGGGCGGCCGACCTGCAGAAGGAGCTGGACACCGCGCAGCAGCGCGCCGCCCAGCTCATGGGCGAGCTCGACGGGCTCCCGATCATCAAGGACGGGGTGGTCCGATGACCGAGTGGTCGCCGGTCGTGTACGGCCGCACCCGGTGGGTCGACCGGTGGCGGCGGGCCTGGCCCGCCGGGGTGCCCCTCGGCGGCCGGCCCGAGAAGGCGATGCTCGACGTGATCAACGGGGGCGAGGACCTGGTCCGCCCGGACGCCGGCGAGGAGAGCCACGCCCCGCGCTTCCTGCTGGCGCGCGGCGCGGACGGGGTGCTGGTCGGCGTCGCCTGCCGGGCCCGGATGCTGAGCGACGCCATGCACACCGACCTGCAGGGCGGCCGCGAACTCTACTGCTTCGTCGGCTGGTTCGGCGCGGGCGGCTCCGTCGCCGACCTGCCGCCCCTGGCGGACCTGGCCGCGCGTTGCCAGGAGTGGGCGGGACGCGTGTACGAGCGGTTCATGAAGCCGGTGTGGGAGTTGCACGAGGACCAGATCGTCCTGGAGCGGACCCTGCCCGAACCGGCCCCCTGGGCGTCGACCTCCGTCAAGGAAACCGAGGGCGAGGGTGGGCGGCGGCTCTCCGTCCAGCCGGACGTGGTGCACGTCCTTCCCGCGGACCAGGCTGCCGAGTACTGGGACAGAGCCGTCCTGACCGGGGCTGACTTCGCCCTGGCCACGGGCTGGTGGACGATGGCGGACCGTCGCGCCGAACACCTCACCCACCTGTGCGTCGAAGGAGTCAGAGAGCCCAGGACGATCCCCAGGCCGAAGCCCGAGCCGCGGACGGAACCCGTGCGTCCCAAGTCCGCCGGAGCTCCGAAACGGTCCGACTGGGACCGCTTCCAGCACGAGCAGGTCCTTGAGGAGGACCGGGGCGGCCGCGGTCTGCGCGGGGTCGCCCGGGACATCGCACGCGCCTTCCTGGGGCCCGAAGAGGAGCATCACACGCCCCACTCGTTCGGCGGCGACGCGGCGAGAGCGCGCAAGCGCACCGATCAGGCGCGGGGCCTCCCCGAGCGCAAACGCCAGGAGCTCATCGCGGCGTGGCACCGTGCGAAGCTGCGCTACGAGGCCGCCCTGAAGGAGGCCGAGGCCGCCGAGGGGGAGCTCGCGCACATCGAGGAACTGCTCGGTGGCGCGGGTCCCGGTGCGCCGTCCGATCCGCACGGCGGCGGTTCCGTCCGGCCGGTCCGGCGGACGGAGCCGCCGCCCGATGTCGAACTGCCCGAACGGCCGGGTCACACCGGTGACTTCTTCGGCGACACGTGGGGGAGGGACCGGTGAACGAGGACGAGAGCCGGCTTGCGAGCCGGCTCGCGCCGCAGGTGCGGGCGCTCTGCCAGGAGGTCGCCGACGCCGTGATGGCCCTCGGTGATCCGGCCGACCGGGACGCGACCGCCGCGGCGATCCGGGCCGAGGCGGGCCGGGCCGAGACCGGCGCCGCCGGGGCCATCGTGGTGGGGGAGAAGAAGCGCGGCAAGAGCTCGCTCATCAACGCGCTGGTCGGGCGGCCGGGGCTGCTGCCGGTCGAGGTGGACGTGGCCACCAGCGTCCACCTGGCGGTCGGGTACGCGCCCGAGCCGCAGGCCGAGGCCGTGCTGAACGGAAAGCCGGATCCGGTCCCGATCGGACTCCACGAGATCCCCGCCTACGCGGCCCTCGACCCCGAGAGCGGCGCGGAGGTCCGGGACGACGTGCGGCACGTCCGTGTGGGCGTGCCGTCCCCGCTGCTGCGCGCAGGCCTGGTGCTCATCGACACGCCGGGCGTCGGCGGCCTGGTCTCCGGGCACGCCCGGATCACGCTGGCGGCGCTGACCGGGGCCGACGCGCTGGTGTTCGTGGTGAACGGGTCGGTCGAGCTCACCCGGTCCGAGCTGACCTTCCTCACCCGGGCCACCGAGCGGATCGGGACCGTCCTGTTCGTGCTCGCGCAGACCGACAAGTACCGCGGCTGGCGGGAGGTCCTGGAGCGCAACCGCGCGCTGCTGGCCGAGCACGCGCCCCGGTACGCGTCCGCGCCGTGGTTCCCGGTGAGCGGCCGCGCCGAGCTGGAGGCGGTCGCCGCCCGCGAGTCCGGGGACGCGGCGAAGGCGGAACGGCTGGCGGCGTCGTCCGGCATCGGCGAGCTGAGCGCGGCGCTCACCGAGCGGGTCGCGTCCCGCGCCTGGCAGATCCGGCTGGACAACGCGCTGCATCTGGCGGCCGCGCAGATCGAGCCGCTCGCGGCCGCCCTGGAACGGCGGGTGCGGTCGCTGGAGGGCGATCCGGAGCTGGAGCGGGAGGTCGTGGAGCGGCGCGAGCGGCTGCGCGAGCTGCAGGGCGCCGACGCCCAGTGGCGCCGGACCCTGGCGCGGCGGACCCGCGAGCTGGAGCGCACGCTGCGGCTCGGCTTCCAGCGCTCGGTCAACGACCTGCGCGCCCTGGCCGAGGAGAAGATCGCCAAGAGCGGCGGTTCCGATCTGCTCAGCGAGCTGCCCGGCGACCTGGAGGCCGGCATCGAGGGCGTCTGGCTGGAGCTGCAGAACGGCGTCCGCACCGGGATGCGGGCCCTGGCCGCCGACATCGGCCGCGAGTTCGCCGATGTGGACGTCGAGGTGAGCCGGGAGCTGACGCTGCCGGACCGGCTCCGGGAGCTGCCGCGGCCCGGGACCACCGCCGACGACTCCCGCGGCCCGCTGGCGATGATCGAACGGGTCATGCCGGGCTGGGGCGCGGGCGCGCTGACCATCGCGGCGCTGGGCGCGGTCACCGGGTCGATCCTGCTGCCCGTGGCCGCCGGGTTCGGGCTGATGGCGCTGCTGAGCGGCCGCCGCAAGCGGCGCGAGGAGCTGCGCCGGGCGCGCGGCGACGCCACCAAGTACGTCAACCGGCTGGTGGTGGAGCTCAACACCGAGATCCCGCCCAAGATCTCCGCGGCCGTGGAGGAGCTGAGCGACCGGCTGGGGGACGCGGTCTCCGAGCGCATCGCGGCCCAGCGGACGCGGCTGGAGGCGGAACTGGCCGCGCACCAGAGCGATCTGCGCGCCGCGCAGGAGACGCTGGCCCGGGACCGCCGGCAGGCGCGTGCCGGGCTGGAGCGGCTGCGCGGCCTCGGCGGACGGGCGGAGGCCATGCGCCGGGAACTGGGGGTGCGCTGACGTGCGCGCCGCCGCCGCGCACCGGGCGCCCCGGCCGTGGACGAGGCGATGACGGCCGTCGAGGGGCCGCTGTCGGCCCGGCTGCGGGTCCTCTGCGAGCGGGCCGTGCCGCATCTCGACCCCGCCGCACCCGCCGCCGAGGGGCTGGCCGCCGTCGCCGCGCGGCTCGCCGAGCCGACCCTGCGGCTGGCCGTCGGCGGACGTCTCAAGGCGGGCAAGTCCACCCTGGTCAACGCGCTTCTCGGGCACCGGCTGGCGGCGACCGCCGCCACCGAGTGCACGCTCCTGGTGGCCTGGTTCCGCGACGCGCACGTCAACCGCGTCCAGGTGCGGCACCGGGACGGCGGCGTCCGCCACGTGCCGGCCCGGCCCGGCGGCGGGGTGCCCGACGACCCGGCGGCGCTGGGCATCCCGCACGAGGAGATCGCCGAACTCGTCGTGGAGGCCCCCAACGAGCGTCTCGCCTCCGGCTACACGGTCGTCGACACCCCCGGGCTGGACTCGCTGACCGGCTTGGACGACCTGTCGATGGCCGCGCTCGCCCGCGCCGACGCCCTCCTCTACGTGACGCCGCACCCCGGCGAGAACGACCTGGAAGCGCTGGAGGCCCTGCGCCGCAGGGCCGACGAGCACATCACCGCGCTCAACGTGCTGGGCGTCCTCAGCCGGGTGGACGAGCTCGGCGACGGCATCGGCGACCCCTGGCCCCGCGCGCGCAGGGTCGCCGCCCGCTACGGCGACCGCCTCTCCGGCGTGGCGGCACGGGTGGTCCCCGTCGCCGGCCTGCTGGCCGAGACCGTGCTGGGGGACCACTACACCGACGCCGACACCGCGTCGCTGCTCCGGCTGGCGGCCGCCGATCCCGCGGAGCTCGACGAGGCGCTCTTCTCCTCGGACACGTTCACGTCCTGGAGCGGCGCCCCGATCACCGGACCCGCACGCGAGCGGCTGCTGGGCCTGCTCGGCCGCTACGGCGTGGAGATCGCCGTCACCGCCGTCCGGGAGGGCGGCGCGAGCACCGCCGAGGTGCTGGCGGTGCTGCGCCGGCACAGCGGCGTCGACGATCTCCTCGACCAGATCCGGGACCACTTCGGCGCCCGGGCCGACCGCCTCCGCGCGGCGTCCGCCGCGGCGCTGCTGGAGGAGGTGTGCGCGCTCGGCCGCACCAAGGAGGAGATCGCCGCGCTCATGGCGCTGCGCTCCGGGCTGGCCGATCTGCGCCGCCACCCGCTGATGCGCCAGACCGCCCTCGCCGCCGCCCTGGCGACCTCGGCCTCGGGCGGCCTGGTGCTGCCGGACGACGACCACCGGGCCCTCATCCGTCTCGCCGCCGGACACGACGCGGCCGCGTGCCTGGGAGCGGCGCCCGGCGCCTCCCCGGCGGACCTGCGCAAGGCCGCCGACGAGGAGATCCGGCGCTGGCAGTCGCACGAGTGGTCGCACTCCAGGGTCGTCCGGCGGCACGCCCAGACCGCCCGCGAGCTGTGCGAGGCGTTCTACTTCCTCGCCGAGGAGGGCTCCGCCTGACGGGTCCGCGCGGCCCGGTCAGGCCGCGCGCAGGCCCGCGGGCGCGGCCTCCGCCAGGGACGCGAAGGCGCGGCGCCCGCGCAGGATGCGCGTCTGGACGGTGGTGAGCGGAACGCCCTGCAGATCGGCGATCTCCTTGTAGGACAGGCCCAGGGCGTAGTGCAGGATCAGGGCACTGCGCTTCGCCGGCGACAGCCCCGCCAGCAACCGGCGGCAGTACTCGCGCCCTACCACCTGCTCGGCGGGCCCGGGGAGCGCCGGGAGCAGCAGATCCATCTCGCTCGTGGCCACCGGGTCGGGCAGGCGCTCCTTCAGGCGCCGCTGGTCGAGGGCCACGTGGGTGGCGACCGCGTGGAGCCAGGTGCTCACCTGCGAACGCCCCTCGAATCCGGCGAGCCCGGTCATCGCCTTCAGCCAGCATTCCTGAAGCGCGTCCCGGGCGTCCTCGGGGTCCCGCGTGATGCGCAGGCACACCCGGAAGAGCCGCGGCTCATGCCTGCGCACCAGTTCGCCGAACGCGCCGTGATCGCCTTGCCGGAAACAGCCCACAAGGCGCTCGTCATCCATGGAGGCCCACAGTCCAGGCGCCCGATATGACATGCCGAACCACGCTCCCTCACCGCCCCGGCCCCCCGTTCCCGGTGGGCTCCGCGTGAAGTATGACGGCGGCCTCCCGCACCTGATTGCGGAAATTGACGGCTTTCCGGAAAACGATCGGAGCGGCGCCGGAGACGCGGGTTCGAACGCCTGGTCAGACCGCGGTCCGCCCTTTGGTTCGGGGACGGCCGGAGTCGGCTCCGGCAAGATGGGGACAACGTCCGGATGCGGCCAGCGGCTTGCGCATGGAAAAGAATCAATTCACGCCGAATACGACGGGGGAGCGGCCAGTTCCCAGTCCAGTTCCCACACCCGCAGGGAACCGTCCTCATGGCCCGCCAGCACGAAACTCCCGTCGGGGGTCGACGCGAGGCAGCGCACTCCCTTCCCTTCCCGGTCGTCGAGGACCCGCAGGCATCGCCCGCTGCCGACCTCCCATACGCGGACGCCCCGGAAACCGGCCGACACCGCGAACCGGCCGTCCGCGGTGAACCGGGCGTCCAGCGACCAGCCGGCGTTCTCCGCGAGCTCCCGCACGCACCGCCCCGTCGCGACGTCCCAGAGGTAGAGCTTCATCGTGGCCTTGTCGCTGAACAGGGCGAGCCGTCCGTCGGCGCTCAGGCACAGGGCGGTCACCTCGGGCCCCATGACGCGCCTGTCCGCCGGTCTCGGCCGCAGAACGCCCCTGGCGTGGCCCTCGTCGAAGTCCCACAGCCGCACCGAGGCGCCGCGGCGCGGAGGACCGCCGTGGCCGGAGGCGACGAGACGGCCGCCGCCGCCGATCGCCAGCGAGTTGATGCCGATGTCGCGCGCCTCCAGGCCGTCCTCGCCGAAGTCCACCGTGTCGATGGCGCGCACCTGCGCGCCGGTGCCGAGATCCCAGAACCGGATCCGGCCGTCGCCGTGGCCGACCACCGCGAGCCGCCCGCCGTCGCCGAACCGCACGTGCGCGTCGCCGAAGAGCGCCTCCATGGGCACGTCCACGCCCCCGCGCGGGCCGCCGGGCTCCTCGACCCCGATGTACTCGTCGGCCTTGACCCGCGCCCACCGCGCCCTGTCCAGCAGCGAGAAGTTGTCCGCCAGGACGCGCAGGCACTCGCCGGTGTCGGTCGACCAGAGCCGTACCGCGCCCCGCCTGTCGCCGGAGAGGACCCGGCGTCCGTCGGCGCTCAGGGCCACCGAGACCACCGCCTGCCGGTGGCCTGTCAGCGTGTGCAGGCAGGTGCCGGTGCCGAGGTCCCACACCCGGACCGTGTCGTCCTGCCCGCCGGTCACCGCGAGCCCGCGGTCGGCGCCGACGTCGACCGCGGCGATGCCGCGGCGGTGCCCGGTCAGCACCGCCGACACCCACGCGGCCCGCAGATCCGTCCGGACGGCGCGGCGGCCCAGCGCGCGCCAGGCGGACATGACCCGTGGCGCACGCTCGTGCCCCGGCACCGTCCTGGCGCGCGTGAGCAGATCGAGCGCCGCGGTCAGCCGGCCGTCGGACAGGGCCCGTTCCGACTCGGCGACCAGCGCGTCGACCGTGGCGTCCGAGTCGCTCAGCTCGGTGTGCGGGCGCGGGCGGCTCAGGCTCGGCGCGGCGACGTGCTGCCCGAGGGGCAGCCGCCACCACCGTGCCGTGCCGTCCTTCTCGCCCGCCGACACGGCCGACCGGCCGTCGGCGCTCAGACGGACGGCGCGGGCACCGCCCCGGTGCGCCACGAACCGCCGCACGCAACGGCCGCTGTCGACGTCCCAGAAACGCAGGTGGACACCCTGCACGGAGATCAGGTACCGGGCGCCGTCGCTCAGGGACATCGGGCCGCTCGGGCCCGCGTCCCGCAGCACGCGGACGCATCGGCCGGTGGCCACGTCCCAGATCCGGATCGGCCCGTCGAGGGGCCCGTAGGTGGCGGCGTAGCGGCTGTCGGAGCTGAAGCACCCGCCGGTCGCCGACCCCGGGATGGGCTCGGGCAGGACGTGCCGGCACTCGCCGGTGGCCAGGTCCCACAGCCGCACGGCCGCCTTCATCCCGGTCTCGGAGCTCATCGCCCAGCGGCCGTCCGGGCTGATCAGCGCCGACGGCGACCCCCAGCTCCTGACCTTCACCTGGCGGACGACCCGTCCGCTGCGGGTGTCGACCACCCGCAGGGCGCCGTCATAGGACGAGTAGACGGCGACGTCGCCGTCGGAACTCATGGCGACGGCACTGTGCCTGGCCTGATGGAAGGTCTGGGCGCAGCGCCCCCCGGTCAGATCCCAGAGCCGGACCGTGTCGTCCTCGCCCGCGGAGATGGCGCGGGTCCCGTCGGCGGAGAACGCGACGGACCTCACCGGGCCCTCGTGCCCGGTGAGGGTCAGCCGGCACCGGCCGTCGAGGAGCGTCCACAGCCGGACCGTGCCGTCGGCCTCCCCGCTCAGCGCCAGTTTCCGGTCGGCGCCGAGGCTGAGCGGCAGGCGCGTCCGCGGCGGCGGGTCGGCCGTCCAGGCCATCTCCTGCGCGCCGGTGCAGCGCGCGTGGGTGATCCGGCCGCCGCCGAGGGCCTGGAGGGCCGCCTCCACCTCACGGTCGCCCGGTCGCTCCCGGGCCACCCCGTCCAGGAGTTCGCGCGCGGCGTCCAGATCGCCGCGTTCCATGTGCACCTGAGCCAGCAGGAACCGCGCCCGCCGGGAATCGCCGGTGTCGGCGCGGACCGCCTCCAACTGGGCGACGACGGTCTCGTCGCCGATCGCGCCGCGCCGCCACCGCTGCAACCCGAGGTGGTAGGCGGCCTGCGCGTGCCGCGGGTCGGCGGCCAGCGCCTCGGCGAACCCCTGCTCGGCCTCGGCGGTCCGGCCGAGGTCGAGCAGCGACAGCGCCTGGTTGTTGAGCTCGTCGCCCCGCAGGTCGGCGGCGCGCGGCCGCGCACGCGGGTACGCGGCCCTGGTCAGCGCCTCGTAGCAGGCGGTCAGCCCGTCGGCGACCTCGGCCATCGAGCGCGGCCGGTGCCGGGGGTGGTCGCGCAGGCAGCGGGTCAGCAGGTCGGCCAGGTCGGCGGGGATCCGCGGGACGGCCATGCCCGTGCCGTCGGAGAGGCAGGCGGCCAGGGTGGCGCCCGCGGCGGGGCTGACCATCCACGTCACCTCGCCGACCAGCATCTCCAGGACGGTGACCGCGAAGCTGAACACGTCGCTGCGCCGCCCCAGGGACCGGCGCGCGAACTGCTCCGGCGAGGCGTACGCGGGCGTCATGCCGTTGCTCCCCGGCACCAGCACGGTCGCGCCGGGCCCGTCCTTGGAACCGGCGACGGTGGCCTCCCGGGCACGGGCCAGGCCGAAGTCGGTGATCTTCGCCGTTCCCGCCTCGTCGAGCAGGACGTTGGCCGGCTTGACGTCCTGGTGGACGAGCCCGCGGCCGTGCGCGTGGTCGAGGCCCCACGCGATCTGGATCGCCGTGTCCAGGATCCGGGCCGTCGCCTGCTCCGGGCCACCGGCGTACAACCGGCGGTCGGCGATCCGGTCGCGCAGGCTGCCGCCCGGGACGTACTCCGCGAACACCCGGGGAACGCCGCCGAGCGTGCGGACGTAGTGGCACGTGCACACGTGCGGGTGCAACCCCAGCGACACCCACGTCTCCGCCTCGGTGACGAACCGCTCGCGGCCGGCCGCGTCGCGGAACATCTCGGGGCGCGGCGACTTCACGGCCAGATCGGTGCCCCAGCCCAGGTGCCGGACCCGGTGCACCACCCCCATCCCGCCCCGGCCGAGCGTCTCGACGACCTCGTACCGCCCGTCGACGACGTCACCGGCCCGCCACTCCGCCGCGACGGCCCCCCTCGCTCCGGTCATCCCACTCCCGTCACCGCGACTCCGGCCGTCGATCATCCGACCGCCGGCGGATCTCGGTCCCCCCAACCGCCCCCGACGGCCCGGTGAACACCTTGCCAAACAGCGGTGTCTATTTAATCGGTGGCGAGCCGTGCGCGCGGACCTGACGGGTCGCGGCCGGCGAGCGTGCCGGCCCACCACCGGGCGAGGTCGTGGCCGAGATCGGCGGCGCGGGAGAACCAGTAGACGGCCTGGTCGCGGTCGTGGGGCAGGGCGGCGCCGAGCTCGAACGCGGCGCGGACGTGCCGGCGGCGCGCCGCGCGTTCCAGGTAGACCTGCGCGGCCTGCAGATCGCCGTCGGCCAGCGCTCGGCGGCCCAGCAGGTAGGCGTGCTCCGTGGCCGCGGTGGCGGGCACCAGGCTCTCGATCAGCGCGGTGGCGGCGCCGTGCCCGCGGCTTTCGGCCTGCATGAGCCAGGCCAGTGATTCCTGGGGGCGCTCCTCCAGGCACAGCAGCACGCCCAGCTCGAAGCAGGACTCGGGATCGCCGCTCTCGGCGGCGCGGACCAGGCGCACCCCGTGCCGGCCGAAGAGGGTCAGCATGCGCTGCTCGGTCAGCGTCGGCGTGCCCTCGGGGTCGCCGACGTAGTCCTGCATCAGTTCCTCGGACATCGCCTGCAGGGCCCGCCCGTCCAGGGCGACCGGGACGGGCCTGGCCGGCGGCGCCCCGTTGCGGACGCTGGGCTGGTCGGGATCGGGGACGTGGACGGGGGCGGCCAGGGGCAGCGAGGGCCCGCCCGCGTCGGGCGGGTCGCCCGGTGCCGGCAGCCCGGGAAAGGGCCGGGTGTGACGGCCTTCGACCCGCGCCCGGCCGTTGCCGGTGTCCCCGTCGGGCGGGGAGAGGTAGACCTCCTGCAGCATCGCGTTCCATTGCGGCAGGGTGCTCTCGCCCGGGTCGGCCGGGATCAGCCCGGCCTTCACGGCGTATCTCTGGCAGGTCAGTACGAAGGTGGCCACCCAGCGCCAGTCCGGCGGGCCGCTGCGGCGGCCGTTGAGCACGTTGCTCAGGGTGGCCAGGGACAGCGACGGCAGATCGCGGCCGGCCCGCCGCTGCGTTTCCGCCACCTGCTCCGACAGCCTTTCCATCTTCCGCAGGCTGGGCCGCCCGCACGCGCGCCGGAAATCCTCCAGAATCCGAATGAACTCCTGCAGCGCCTCCGGACTCCACGGACGCTCGTCGCTCATCGCCGCTGCTTTCGTCGCTGGTTCTCGCCTCAGTTGATCTTTTCTCGCTGCGGGCAATTATGGCACCAACCAGGCACATCGCGTGATCTACGCGAGCGTTCCGGGGTGTTCCACTCCGTTTCGCGGCGCGACGAAACCGGAGGTCACAGCAGTTGGGCGCAAGGTGTTCCTTTTCGTTCTCTAGTGTTCCGCGCCGTTCTGCGTCCCTTCCGCGACGCGCGCGAGAATCACCATCTGAGAATTTCTCGGAAATATTGCCCGGTTTGAGAAGAATGAATGTGTAAAGCGTCACAGAACTCGTGGAGTGGCCCAGAGTCGCGACGATCGGGATCGACCACCGCGCAGCCGGGCGCGTCGCGCCGGCCACCGGAGCGTTTCGCCGAGTCCCACTGACCACCTGCCTCGCCCATGCCGGTGCCGTGGTGGACATCGGGTCCCCGGCAGGCAAAAGACCCGATGTCCATGCGGACACCGGGCCTGTTCTCCGAACGCGACCGGCCGGCCCTCAGGGAGAGGTCAGCATCACGGGCGAATCGATCAGCGTGTTCCCCGTCACCCAGATGCGCCCGCCCGGCGCGACGGAGAGGTCGCCGACCCATGTCTCGACAGGAGTGGTGAAGGTCTGCCAGGTGCCGCCCGCGTACCGCAGCAGCGGCGCGCGGCCGTAGATGATCGGGCGGGGGACGATCACGAGCGGGTTGCCGTCCTTGTCCAGCCGCACCTTCTTGCCGTAGTTGTCGAAGTTGCCTTCGGGGGCCGAAGCGGTCCACGTCGTGCCGTTCCAGCGGTACAGGGTGTCGTAGGTGAGTGCCCAGACCGTTCCGCCCCCGGTGGGCGCGACGCTGGTGACGCACGAGTCGGTGGGGAGCGGCGGCAGCATCGTCCAGGCGGAGCCGTTCCAGTGGAGGACCACCGCTTCACTGCGTTCGGTGGCGGTGTTGTAGCGGCAGCTTCCGGTCCATGCCTCGGTGGCGGTGCGCGCCTGGAGGTCCGACAGCCCGTCCTGCAACCGGCCGGCGAGCGGGTCCGCCTCCCAGGCGTCGCCGACGCGCCGGAACAGCGCGGGCCTGATCGTACTGTCCGGGCCCGGCACCCTGATCTGGATCCACACCCCGGCCGGACCGGCCCACAGGCGGGTGTCGTAGGCGTAGGCGACGTCGGGCGGCGGTGCGACGGGCTGGAACGCGGTGCCGTCGAACCGCGCGAGGTAGAGGCGCTCCCCGCTGTGGACGGCCGCCATAAGGACGCCAGTGTTCACTGGAGAAATCGGCACGGTCCGCGCGTCCGATAGTGGCCGTCAGGCCGACCTTCACGCCCGGGCGGCAGTTGTCCGCACTCCGCACTGGCGACCCGGCACCGACCTCGGTGCTTCACGGGCTCGGAGCCCGTTCGTCAGCTGGTGTTGCGGCCGCCGTTGACGCCGATGATCTGGCCGGTGATGTAGCCCGCCTCGTCCGAGACGAGGAAGGCGCAGGCCGCCGCGATGTCCTCCGGTCTGCCCGCGCGGCCGACGGGGGTCCGGGAGATGGCCTCCTCGATGCCGCCCGGTCCGAACCTGCCCCGCGCGTCGTTGCGCCGCGTCATCGGGGTGTCGATGAACCCGGGCGGGATCGTGTTCACGGTGACGCCGTCGGGGCCGAACTCCAGGGCGAGCGACTTGGTGAGGCCGACCATCCCGGTCTTGGAGGCGACGTAGTGCGCCATGTACGGCTGGCCGCCGTGGGTGCTGGAGGAGGAGATGTTGACGATGCGCCCCCACCCGGCCGCGATCATGTCCGGCAGCACCAGCTGGCAGCAGTGGAACGTCCCGGTCAGGTTGATGGCGAGCATCTCGTTCCACTTCTCCGGTGAGATGTCCAGGAAGCGGCGGAAGCCCTCCTTTCCGGCGTTGTTGACGAGGATGGTGACGGGCCCGAAGCGGTCGCGGACCTCCTCGAGGCCGCGGGCGACGGCGTCGCGGTCGGCGACGTCGGCGGGGACCGCGACCGCCCGGCCCCCGCCGCCGCGGATCTTGGCCGCGGCCGTCTCGGCCGCGTCGCCGTCGAGGTCGAACAGCGCGGTCCTCGCGCCGTCGCGTGCCAGCCGCTCGGCGATCGCGAGCCCGATGCCCGACGCGGCGCCGGTGACGATGGCGACCTTCTCCTCAGGCGGCTGTGGCATACCGGGGTCCTCTCGGGCGGTGGGTGTGCAATAAATATACGGGAGCGTTCACATGTGTTACTGCAGGAGGGTGCCGCCGCGCAGCCAGCCCTGGAAGATGTCGATGAAGGTTCCGGGGTACTCGGGCGGCGGGGCGGTGGCCTGGTCGAGTTCGTCCAGGATCTCGGCGGGAATCCGCACGTGGAGGGCGCCGAGGTTGTCCTCCAGCTGCCGTTCGGTGCGCGCGCCGACGATCGTCGCGGTCACCGGCCTGGTGCGCTGCCAGGCGAGCGCGAGCTGCGCGGGAGTGCAGCCGATCCGGGCGGCGGCCCGGCGGACGAGGTCGACGATGCCGAAGCCCCGGTCGTTCTTGACCAGCGAGTCGAACGCGACCTCCCGCTGCGCCAGCCGTGTCGCGGGCGGCTCGGCACCCTGGCGGAGCTTGCCCGTCAGCATTCCGGCCGCCAGCGGGCTCCAGGTGATGAGGCCGAGGCCCTCCTCGGCGAAGAGCCGGACGTGCTCGCGCTCCAGCGTGCGGACGATCAGGTTGTACTGGCCCTGGAAGGACACGAACCGCGCCGCGCCGAGGCGGTCGCTGATGGCGAGCGCCTTCATCAGGCGGTAGGCGCGCAGGTTGGACGCGCCCACGTAGAGGACCTTTCCGGCACGCACGAGGTCGTCGAGCGCCGCGACGGTCTCCTCCAGCGGGGTCGCCTCGTCGTCCACGTGCAGCTGGTAGAGGTCGATGTAGTCGGTGCCCAGGCGGCGCAGGCTCCGCTCGCAGGCCCGCCGGATGTTGATACGGCTCCCGCCGCGGTCGTGCGGGCCGCGCCCGGTCGGCATCCCGAACTTGGTGGCGACCACGACCCGGGAGCGTTTGCCTTTGAGCGCGCGCCCGCAGATCTCCTCCGACCCCGGGTAGCCGTCGGCGGTGTCGAGGAAGTTGCCGCCCGCGTCCAGGTAGCGGTCGACGAGGCGGACCGCGGTGTCCTCGTCGCACCCCCAGTCCTTCATGCCGAAGGTCATCGCGCCGAGCGCGAATTCCGACACGTACAGGCCGCTGCGGCCGAGCCGGCGGAGTTCCATGGCTAGACCGCCTCGGCCGAGGTGTCGACGACCCAGCGCACCGACCGGCGGAACGGCTCGGTGCCGTCGTGGGGCAACCGGACGGTCTGGCTGGGATCGAGATCGTTCATCTGCATCGACCGGTCGATCGGCTGCGTGCGCTGGACGCCGTGGAGGGCGAGGCCGTCGCGCAGCCTCCGGCGCAGCGACTCGGGGAAGATGCCGACGGTCTGGGTCTCCTCGCTGACCCAGCGCGGGACCTTGGTGATGTCGGGGACCGGGACGAGGTTGACGATGCGGTTGCCGAGCTGCCGGGCGAACTCGACCGGCTCGTCGGCGGTGCGGGAGATGACGACGCCCGCGCTGGAGGTGTCGCCGATGACCCGGTAGAACTCCTCGTCGAGGGCGATCGCGCGCAGTTCCTCCTCCAGGTCGGGCGCGGGGCGCTTGGGCGCCGTCGACTCGTGCGGCGGAAGGGCGAGGAAGGCCCGGTGGACGGCGTGCCCGAAGTCCTCGAGGAGGGCCAGGTCGTCCTCGTCGTCGGTGCACTCGACGTAGACGACGCGGGTGCTGGCGCAGGCGGTCTGGTTCATGTGGCCGGCCATCCGGGCGACGCCGAGCGCGGCCCGGTCCCTGGCCTCCTCGCCCTCCAGCGCCTCGCGGCCGATGATGGAGATCGAGAGCTTGGGGTTCATCGCGATGAGCTCGATGCCGGGCACGAGGTACTTCTGGATGTGCGTCATGGACGCCGTCCCGCCCCAGGCGGTGAGCTTCTCGATCCGGTTCGGCGTGATCACCTGCCGTTCGACCTCCGCGTCGCCGCCCTTCCAGTAGGCGACGGCGAAATGCCGGGTGACCGGGTGGTCCGGGTCCAGCTCGACCATGGTGCGGATGATCGCCGCGGCGGTGAACGGGTCGTTCGAGGGCGTCTTGACCAGCGTGTCGCCCTTGGTCAGCGCGCCGCGGACGATCGTGATGCCGGCCGTGACCGGGACGTTGCCGGCGATGATGTGCAGCTGCCGCGTCCCGACGGCCCGGATCCGGACCAGGGAGCGGCCGGGCCCGCCCTGCTCGACCCATCCGTCCAGGTAGTCCTTGCCCACCTTGGCGTCGATCTGCGCGCCCAGCCGGTCCCGGTCGAACATCCGGGGGAACTGCTCGTAGATCGGGCGCAGCACCGGCTCGGTCATGTCGCCGGCCTCGAGCGCGAGGTCGAACGCCTTGCGCATCAGCGGGTTGTCCAGGGTGAGGCGCCCGCCGAGCTCGGCGAGGAAGTCGATGATCTCGTCGATCGGCGTGTCGTACAGGTCCTTGAGGTCGCCGGGGCTGGCGAGCACCAGCTCGCGGGCGTACCGGCGCGGGTCGGCCTGGCGGAAGGCGGCACCGCCGCGGCCTCCGAACACGATCGCGTCGTCGCCGGGCTCGATGACGCGGCCGCGGATCACGATGGGGATGTCGAGCACGCTCGTCGCCGTCTCCGGGGCGGCCGTCCGGGACATGGGGGTCACGCTCCGCTCACGTAGTCCATGAAGTCGTTGTACGCCTTCGCCGTCCCCGCGCAGGTGATCTTGTCGTCGCCGCCCTCCAGCTCGGAGAACCGCACGATGCCGCCGTCGATGCGCGGGCCCTTCCAGCCGCACGCGCACGCATCGTCCCAGTAGATCGTGACGCGGTCGCCGGAGATGAAGCCGCCCCAGTACGTCTCGGCCAGCAGGTCGAACAGCGCGAGCCGGCCGGTCCGCACGCCTTCGCGCGGCAGCGGCCTCGCGTCCTCGTCCAGGACGATCGGCAGGGTGTAGGGGAGGAAGTGGTAGTACTCGGCCGAGCATTTCGGGGCGGTGCCCATGCACTCGGACATCCCGTACATGCTCGCGACGCGGTCGATGCCGAAGAAGTCTTTGAGCAGGTCCTGCCAGTCGGCCGGGGCGTCCTTGAAACCCTTGAAGCCGCCGCCCGCCATCAGGATGGAGTCGGGCGCGAACTCGCACCCGACGCCCTGCTCGCGCCCGCTGAGCGCGAGCCGGACCAGGTCGGCGGACGTGCCGCCGATGCGCACCCGCTGCCCGCGGAACTCCTCGGCCAGTCTGGCGAACCATTTCTGCAGGTCGTCGTCGCGATGGCGGCTCGCCTCGATGAGCTGCCGCCGCTCCTCGATGATCTTCGGGTCGATCTCCAGCTCGTCCAGCTCGCCGCGCTCCTCGGCGGCCTGCAGGCGCCCGGCGAGCGACAGCAGGTCCGACGACAGCGGGTAGTCGTGGAGCATGTGGCGGGCCTCGTCGCCGCCGGCCTGCGCCCCCGCCATCAGCCGGCCCATCTTCGTCATCATCTGGTGGCCGCTGCGGTATCCGGCGGAGAACGACGGGATCTTCACCTGGCGGACGTCGACGCCGAGCGCGGCCCGCATCGCCAGGAAGTGCGCGTTGCGCCAGGCCGGCCACTCGACCCGGGACCGCGGGATGAAGCTCAGCTTCCCCGTCGTGCCGGTGGAATGGCCGATGATCATGCCGTCGTCGTCGAGGCGGGTGAGCCAGTCGTCGACCGAGCGCAGGTCGTCCACCGGCGTCTGGAGCAGGTCGTGGGTGGTCAGCCGGTTCAGCCACGCGGTCAGGCGGGTGAACCGCCGCTTCTCGATCAGGCTGAGCGGATAGCTCTTGTAGACCTTGTGGTCGAACATGACGGGGACGACGTCGTCCAGGCCGTCGATCCGCCCGACGTCCTGCCGCTCGGCCAGCCTGCCCAGCGCCTCCACGCGCGGGCGCAGCGCCTCGAACCGCCGCCGCAGCACCTCGCGCTGGACCGGCTCCACGACGTCTCGTGCGAGTCCCAGCAGTTCTTCGTGCGGACGCTCCGTCCACGCGGCGACATCGCCGGCATCGAGTGCGGCCGGTTGTGCGGTGGTGCCCAATGTCCCTCCCCGGGTCTCCCCGGAAATATACGTTCGCGTTTACTTTCGGTCAATGGGCCGGGCCCCGGCCCGGGGGATCCCGCGCGGGCGGTCATACTTCATGCCATGGGACAGCACCTCAGAACCGGTCGGCCCACGCGGGCCGAGGCCGCCGAGCTGGAACGGCGCCTGCGCGAGGCGGCGCTGGAGGTGTTCTCCGACCGCGGCTTCGAGGGCGCGACGATGGAGGAGATCGCCCGCGCGGCGGGCATCAGCAAGCGCACGCTCTACGCCAAGTACCCCGACAAGCGGGCGCTGTTCGCCAAGGTGCTGCCGTGGGCGATGTCCACCCTGAACTGGGACGCCCCGGACCTCGACGACGTGGCCGACGACCTGCCCTCCGCGCTGGCGGCGATCGCGCGGATCGCGATCGCGCGGGTCGTCGACCCGCAGGTGGCGCGGCTGACCCGGGTCGCGATGAGCGAGGCGCACCACTTCCCCGAGTTCGCCGAGGCCGCGCACTCGATGACCTGGTCGCCGCGGCTGCGCTCGGTCGTCGACGTCCTCGAACGGCACGCCCGCGCCGGCGCCATCGTCGTCGACGACCCCGAACTCGCCGCCGAGCAGTTCCTGGCGATGGTGTCCGGCTTCCCCGCCATGCTCGCCGTGTTCGGGCTGCGCCGCGACCCCGACGACGAGGAACGCCACATCCGGCACGCCGTCACGCTGTTCCACGCCGGTCTCACGCCGCGCTGAGCCGGACGCGGATCACCGCCTCCGCGGGCCGGGGCGCCGGCCCGCGAAGGCGGTGATGGGAGGGCAGACAGCGGAGCCGCGCGGGCTAGACGGCGGGCTCGCGGACCGCGTCGATCGAGGAGGGGCCCGAGTCGGGCACCTTGGGCTGCCGCCACACCTCGACCGGGAAGGACACCGTGCACAGCGCGCAGAACAGCCAGGTCAGGTGCTTGTCCTCCTCGCTGATGTCGTCGAGGGACACCTTCTCCAGGTAGGCCTTGGCGTCGTCCAGGCGCGGGAACGCCGCGTCGTAGAACGCCTGCAGCTCCTCCATCGTGCTGGTGAAGCGCTTGGCGTAACGCGCCTTCTCGGTCTGGACGGCCCAGTCGGCGAAGGGCTCCAGGTCGGCGAACTGCTGCGGGAAAACGGCCATCGTGGTTCTCCTCTTCACCGGGCCGCCGGGCCGGGCACGCTGTCCTTGGCCTCGGGGTGCTGCTTGACGTAGTCGGCGACGTACTGCTCGGTCGTCTGGTGCAGGTGCCGGAGCAGGATCTCCTGGTCGTTGAGCGGGAACTCGGTGACCACCCGGGACTCGAGCATCTTCTGGGTCGCCTCGAGGGTGTTGGCGTCCTGCAGCCCGTACTCCTTGAACGAGACCACCGCCAGCTCCTGCTGGACGCGTTCCCAGGCGTTCTTCGGCGGCACGAAGTAGCAGGTGCCCTCGAAGATGTGGGTGTTGTAGGACGTCGGCCAGTAGTGGTAGGTCAGCACCCAGCCCGGCTTCCAGACCAGCAGCATCCAGTTGGGGTAGATCAGGTACGAGTCCATGCCCCAGGCCTTGTGCCGCCCGGGGTTGACCGACGGCGGCAGGTCGATGTCGATCGGCGGGTCCCACGGGCCGAACAGCCCGCTGCGCAGCTTGCGCTCGATCGGCTTGACCATCTTCTCGTCCTTCGGCGGCGCCATGCCGCCCCACGAGGAGACGACGCCGTGCGGGCCGTCGATCCCGTAGTGCAGGGCCTCGTAACCGACCTGCTGCAGCTTCAGCGACTCCTCCGGGACCGCCTGCTTCTGGTGCAGGACGGGCGCGTGGTAGAACTCGGTGAACGCGTCGATGTAGAGCTTCCAGTTCGCCCCGATCTCGGCGCGGTACTCGTGCACCTGCGTCATCTCGTGGAACGGGTAGCCCTCGAACCCGGCGCCGTACGCGCCCAGGTACTCCTTGAGCGGCCGCGGCTCGGACTCGCGGTCGAAGTTGACGAAGATCCAGCCTTCCCACACGTCGCAGTGCACCGGGACCAGCCCGTACTCGCCCTTGTCGAGGTCGAAGAACTCGCTCTCCTGCTGCACGAAGGTGCACGCGCCGTCCAGGCCGTAGCGCCAGGCGTGGTACTTGCAGGTGAACTGGCGCGCCGTGCCCTGCACCTCCTCGCCCGGGAAGTCCTGCCACACCAGCTTGTTCCCGCGGTGCCGGCAGACGTTGTGGAACGCGCGCACCCGCTGGTCCTTGCCGCGCACGATGATGATCGAGGTGTTGAGGACCTGGATCTCCTTGGTGAAGTAGGACCCGACGCGGGGCACCCGCTCGACGCGTCCCACGTTCAGCCAGGTCTTGGCGAACACCGCCTTGCGCTCGAGCTCGTAGTACTCCGGTGAGATCGAGTCCTCGTAGGTCGTCGGCGTCTTCCGCAGATGCGGGTAGTGATCGGTCCAGCTGCCCTCGACGGGCTTGGTGAAGTGCGCCACGGTCTGCCTCCATGGTGAAGCGGCCTGCCGACACGAAAGTAGACGCCTCCGTAGACTTATGCAAGTGGTAATCTCAAATACGAGAACCTCATTTCCATCAACGCGTCCGGTTGTGTCGGTGGGCGCCCGTAAAGTCGGCGTATGTCGCGGCGTCGTTTCGATCAGGCCATGCAGCTCATGCGGGAGAGGGACCCGCGCGTCCGGGAGAAGGCCTTCGACTTCCTGCGCGAGCACGCGGACGGGTACGTCGACGAGCTGATCGCGGAGTTCGCGGCGGAGCGGGAAGATCAGGACCTGGGCTGCTGGCTGCTGGAACTCATCGCCGAGGCCCGCGCCGCACAGGCGCTGGCGGTGTTCCGCGACCAGCTGGAGAGCCGGGAGGAGCCGTTGCGGTTCTGGGCCGTCCGGGGCCTGGAGATGCTCGAGAGCCGGGAGGCGGACCAGCTGCTCGAACAGGCGCGCGCCAACGACTGGATCTTCTAGCGAAGCCCCCGCCGTCAGGACGTCCAGGCGCCGGGCAGGACCCTGCCGACCCGCTCGTGCCGGCCGCCGGCGATCCGGTAGACCGCGGCCTCGCCCTCGGCCAGTTCGATGCCGTCCAGGGCGCGCACGTAGTGACCGTGGACGATCGGCACCGTGTTGCGCCCGCGCGGCGGCGCCTGGCCCAGCAGCGGACGCAGCCTGCCCATCTCCGCGGTGCGGCAGTACGGCTGGTCCGTACCTCGCCCACCGGGAGGCGCAGCGTCCGGAACGCCTGCCCGATCGCGCGCGAGTCGGCCCGGCCCCGCTCGGAGAGGTTCCGCTGGGTCGCGCAGTCGCCGAGATCGACCTCGTCGGCGTCCGGGTCGGAATGGTCCGTGGCCGCATGCCGGAACACGATCGCGTGCCCGCCCCCGCGCAGCGTTTCCATCAGCTGCCGCGTCTGCCCGTCGCCGGGCATGGCCGCCGCGCTTGACGTGGACGGCCCGCCGGCGGCCCGCGGCCCGTCCGCTTCCTCGCCGCCGGAGCATCCCGTCACGCCGACCGCGGCGATGAGCACGACGGCCGTCCACAGCCGCCCCGTCCCGCGCACCATGCCGCCATGGTGTCCGAGCAGCACGAGTCGATTGCATGTTCGAATCTCATCACTTAAAGTGTTCGTCATGTCGCGCACCGCTTCCAGTGGTGTGGTCGCCCCCGGCCGCACAGCCCGCCCCCCAGACGGCGGGGTGCGTACGATCGCGCCGCCGTTCGTTGCGGCGGGCCCGTCGGGGGTGGCGGTGCGTGACCGTCTCAAGGGCCTGACGGCTGAGGACGAGCGGGTGTTGCGGCTGGTGGGGGCGCATCTGGGTTCGCTGGCCGCGCGGGATCTGAAGATGCGGTGCCGCGACGGCCTGGACCATGATGCCGACCGGTGGGCGGCGCGCAAGCGGGAGTTGACCGGGGTGTCGTCGTCGCGGTGGGCTGGTTCGATCACCAAGGCCACCCATGACCAGTGGGCCCTGGCCCGCGGCGCCCAGCACGCGCACGTCCAGGGCCTGGAGTCGGGGGTGCGGACGCTGGAGCACCGGCTGTCCCTGCCCTTGGGAGCCAGGGGTGCCGGGCGGGCGCCGGGCGGGTACCGGTCTCGGCGGGAGTGGTTCGCCAAGTCCCGCCGCCTGGCCGCCCTGAAAGACCGGCTCACCGGTGAGCGGGCCGACCGGGACGCCGGGATCGTGCACGTGGTGCGCGGCGGCAAGAGGCTTGCCCACGTTCGCCACCATCTCGAGAATGCCGAGCTGACCGAGCAGCGGTGGCGGGAGCGCTGGGAGGCCGGACGATCGTTCCTGGCCGCCGATGGCGAGAGCGGGAAGCGGTACGGCAACGAGACCATCCGCCTCACCCCCGGCGGGGAGGCGGCCCTCAGGCTCCCCGCCCCGCTGGCCCATCTGGCCAATGCTCCGCACGGCCGCTACGTCCTGGCCGCCCGCGTCGCCTTCCAGCACCGGGGAGCCGAGTGGGCCGACCGCATCCAGGCCGACCGGGCGGTGGCCTACCGCATCCACCACGACCCCGAACGCGACCGCTGGTACCTCACTGCCTCCTGGCAGCGCACCCCCGCACGCACCCTCCCTCTCCAGGCGGCGTGCGCGCAGGGTGTGATCGGAGTGGACACCAACGCCGACCACTTCGCCGCCTACCGCCTTGATGCGCACGGCAACCCTGTCGGTGACCCGAAACGCTTCGGCTACGACCTGTCCGGCACCGCAGACCACCGCGACGCCCAGGTGCGGCACGCCATCAGCCGGTTGCTGCACTGGGCCAAGCGGTGCGGTGTCACGGCGATCGGTATCGAGAACCTGGACTTCACCGCCGAGAAGGCCCGCGAGAAGCATGGCCGCAAGAAGCGATTCCGGCAGCTCATCTCCGCACTCCCGACCGGCAGGCTCAAAGCCCGACTGGTCTCGATGGCCGCCGAGCAGGACCTCGCCATCGTCGCGGTGGACCCGGCGTACACCTCGATCTGGGGCGATGAACACTGGCGCAAGCCCCTCACCAGCAGCAAACGAAAGATGTCCCGACACGATGCCGCCGGTATCGCGATCGGGCGACGCGCCCTCGGGCACCCGATCCGGCGACGGACGGCACCGCCCCGCGACGACCAGAGCGATCGCCGCGGGCATCGGACCGCCCAGGCCCGACCGGGCGCACGGGGGCGTGAGGGAACCCGCCCACCCGTCACGGAACCTGCACACGATGCACGTCGCCGGACGAGGACTCAGCGAACGCGGGAGACCAGCCCATCCAACACCGTTCGGGATGCGCGCAGTCCCGGGAGCCGGCACCAGATGTCACTCCTGGACACTGCTTAGGAACGGTTTCCGGCCGGCCTTCGGGACGATGGTGGCGGCGGTCATCAGGACGCAGACGGCCGCGATCGCCGCGACGACGGCGACCACCCCCGCCGGCGAGGCCGCGAGCGGCAGCAGCAGGATGGCGACGACGCCGCCCGGCAGCGCGACGGGATGGACGACGGACTCCGCCAGGAGCGGCCGGTGCACCAGCCAGAGCAGCACGATGAACAGCGCGGCCGGGATCGCCACGGCGTAGCAGATCGCCAGGGGCGTGGCCTTGAGATCGTGCCCGGTCTGCTCGACCGCGACCTCGAGGCCGGCGCCGAGGGCCGCGAGGGCCGCGAAGATGCCGTAGTGGCCGTATCCCCACAGGTAGGAGCGCTTGCGGCGGTCGCTGAGGCCCTCGCCGGCGGGGGCGAGGAAGTAGAGCCACCAGAGGGCGAACAGCAGGACGAGCCCGGCGGAGGCGATGACGATCAGGGAGACGCTGACCTCGGCCGCTTCGAGCGCCCCCTGAACGCCGTTGGACGCGGCGAGGACGCTCTCGCCGAACAGGATGATCGTGAACAGGCCGTAGCGTTCGGCGATGTGGTGCGGGTGCCAGGTGGTGCTCCTGGTGCGTTCCGCCCACCAGGGCACCGCGATCTCCAGGGCGGCCAGGCCGGCGAAGGTCGGCAGCCGCGCCCATGACGGCAGGGCGCCCGTCTCCGCCAGGACGAGCCGGAGGATCCAGCCCGCCTGCAGCGCGGTGATCCCGGCGGCGTACCGCAGGGCGGTGGGGCGGCCCGCCGGGTCCTCGGCACCGGCCCGCAGCCACTGGGCGACGAGGGCGATCCGCATGATGAAGTAGCCGATCGTGACGGCGCGGTAGTCGGAGTGGTCGGCCGCGGCCGGCACGCCCGCCGCCAGGACCAGGGCGCCGGCCATCTGCAGCATGGTCAGCAGCCGGTAGGCGATGTCGTCGGTGTCGTACGACGACGCGAACCAGGTGAAGTTCATCCAGGCCCACCACACCGCGAAGAACACCTGCAGGAACGGGACGAGCCCGTCCAGGGCGTGCCCGCCGGCGACGGCGTGCGCGAACTGGGCGGTGACGGCCGCGACCGCCACCACGAAGGTGAGATCGAACAGCAGTTCGAGCGGGCTGGAGGTGCGGTGCGGCTCGTCGATCGCGCGCGCGGTCATCCGCACCCGGATCCGGTACCTGTCACCTGCTGGCGGCACGGTCTCGCTCCCGTCGCTCATGGTCGTCCTGCCGACAAGACAGGGCAGCGCCCGCGCCTGTGACAGCCGGCGTCCGATTCGCCGAAATTCGCCGGAGCTGTCACAGGCCGGCGGGGTGCCCTGTCTTAGCTGGCGACCGGGCGGCGACCGCGGCCCGGCGAACAGGAGGGCCTGACATGAAGATCGTGGTTATCGGCGGCACCGGCCTGATCGGGTCGAAGGTCGTGGCCGGGCTCGGCGAGCACGGCCACGAGGCGGTGGCGGCCGCGCCGAACACCGGCGTCAACACGCTCACCGGCGAGGGGCTGGCCGAGGCCCTGGCCGGCGCGTCCGTGGTGATCGACGTGTCCAACTCCCCGTCCTTCGAGGACGCCGCGGTGCTGGAGTTCTTCGAGACCTCCACCCGCAACCTGCTGGCCGCGGAGAAGGAGGCCGGGGTCGGCCACCACGTCGCGCTGTCGGTGGTGGGCACCGAGCGGCGGCCCGACATCGGCTACTTCCGGGCGAAGATCGCCCAGGAGAAGCTGATCGAGGACTCGGCGATCCCGTTCTCGCTCGTGCACGCGACGCAGTTCTTCGAGTTCGCCCGGAGGATCGCCGACGGCGCCACCGACGGCGACACGGTCCGGATGCCGCCGGTGGCGTTCCAGCCCATCGCGGGCGACGAGGTCGCGCGGGCGGTCGGCAGGGCCGCGGTGGGCACGCCGCTGAACGGGCGGATCGAGATCGCCGGTCCCGAGCGGTTCCGGATGGACGAGTTCTTCCGGGACGCCCTGACGGCCTGGGGCGACAAGCGCGAGGTGGTCACCGACCCGCACGCGCACTACTTCGGGGCCGAGCTGGGCGAGCCGGACCTCGTGCCGGTCGACGGCGCGACCCTCGGCGAGATCAAGTACGCCGACTGGCTGGGGAGCGCGGCCGCCGAGTAGCGACGCGCCCTCGATCGAAGAGTCAAGGAGGAGATCCCATGTCCGGCACCGAGCCGAAGGCCAGGTCGACCGCGTGGCAGACCGCGTTCACCACGCTGCAGGAGGCCGAGCCGCCCTTCATCCCGGCGGGGGCGCACGTGATGACCGTGGTCATCGAGTACCCGCCGGGCGACCCCGGCGCGCCGCCGCACCGGCACTCGGGCCCGGCCTTCGGCTACGTGCTGGAGGGCGAGATGCTGCTGGAGGTCGAGGGGCGGCCGGAGCGGGCCGTCCGCGCCGGGGAGGCGTTCTGGGAGCCCGGCGGCGACGTCATCCACTACCAGGACGGCAACAACCGCGACGACGTGCCGCTGCGCTTCACCGTCACGATGCTCTGCGAACCGGGCCAGCCCATGCTGACCCTGGTGGACGAGGCGGAACTCGCCCGGCGCGAGCACCTCCGCGCTACCCGGCCGGCCGGACATCCGTCCAAGCCGCACGTGGAGGAACGATGAGCACGCCGACCGGAGACGAGGACCTCGAGATCGAACTCGAGGTCGACGTCGAGGCGGAACTGACCCTGGCCGAGTCCAGCCGCCCGGAGGAGGCCACCGGCCCGCCGGTCTCGGAGTGGCTGTTCGATCCGGCCGACGTCCAGCGCCAGGAGATCGAGCTGCGCAACCTTCTCGACGCGGTCGAGGAACTGTACGGCGGCTCCCGGCCCGACCAGGGCGGCGCCGCCGAAGGCGCCTGAGCCCGCCGGCGGCGGGCGTGTACGGCGCCCTGGCCCTCCCCCTTTTCGACAGGCGAAACGAGACATCTGTGAATCACCCAGTCCAGCGGCGGGACGCCGTCGCGCCCGTCCCGCCGGCGCGGATCGCGACGCTCGACGATCTCCGCGAGCACCTGCAGTGGGCGATCGAGCTGGAGCACGCGACCCTGCCGCCGTACCTGTGCGCGCTCTACTCGCTCGACCCGGAACGCAATCCCGAGGCCGTCCAGGTGGTGGCCGGCGTCTTCGCCGAAGAGATGCTCCATCTGGCGCTGGCCGCGAACCTGCTCAACGCCGTCGGCGGCAGCCCGCGGCTGGACACGCCGCGGATGCTGCAGCCGTACCCCCGGCGGCTGCCGCACGGCGACCGCTCCCTCCAGCTGTCGCTGCTGCCGTTCGGCGCGGAGGCGCTCGACATGTTCCTCCGCCTCGAACGGCCCGCACCGCCCGATGCCCCGCCCGAGGACGACGGCTATGAGACGATCGGGCAGTTCTACGCCGCGATCGGGGACGGCCTGCGCCACCTGTGCGACCGGCTCGGCGAGCGGGAGGTCTTCAGCGGCGATCCGGCCCGCCAGGTGCACGGCGGGCACTTCCGGAACACCGCCGGCCGGCTGGTCGCGGTCGGCGACCTGGCCTCGGCGCTGGCCGCGCTGGAGGAGATCGTCGAGCAGGGCGAGGGCTTGGCGGGCGGCGAGGTCTGGGACGGCGACCGCGACGTCCACCACCCCGAACGGGACGAGGTCGCGCACTACTACCGCTTCCAGGAGCTCAGGGCGGGCCGGCGCTACCGGCGCGGCGACACCCCGCGGTCCGGCCCCACCGGCGAGGCCATCAGCGTGGACCTCGACGGCGTCCTGCCGATGAGGCGCGATCCCAGGCGCGCCGATCACGCCCCGGGCAGCCCCATCCGCACGGCCCAGGAGGAGTTCGACCACACCTACTGCGCCGTCCTGCATCTGCTCGAGCAGGCGTTCAACGGCAGCCCGAGGCTGCTCGCGGTCGCCACCGGCACCATGTACGGGCTCCGGGCCCAGGTCCAGGCACTCATGCGGATGCCCGACGAGGACGGCACCACGGCCGGCCCCACCTTCGAGTACGTCGCACCCGAGCTGCGCCGGTGGAGCACCGGCGACCGGCAGCGGATCGTCGTGCTCGCCGGCGGACCCTACCTCGTGTACGGCGGGCTCCCGCTCAGGCGCAAACGCAAGATCGTCTCCGCCGAGGGCGACGCGCTGACCTGGCGGACCGGCGACGCCCTGCCGACCGAGGACACCTACGCGCTGTGCCGCTGCGGCCGGTCGGGCGCCAAGCCGTTCTGCGACGGGACGCACGCCGTGATCGGATTCGACGGCACCGAGTCCGCCGACGTCCGGCCGTACGCGGAACTTCAGCACGTGCACGACGGGACGGGCATCTCGGCCCAGCGGGTCGGGGAGCTGTGCGTCCACGCCGCCTTCTGCCTCGGGCGCACCAGGCCGATCGCCGAGATGCTCGCCGACACCGGCGACAGCGACGTGCGCTCCACCGTCATGGGCCGGATCGACCACTGCCCGTCCGGGTCGTACAGCTACGCTCTGGAACGCGGCGGCGAGACGGTCGAGCCGGACCTCCCGCGGGCGATCTCCGTCCTGGAGGAGGAGGGCGGCCTGGCCGGCGCGCTGTGGGTCACCGGCGGCGTGCCGGTGCTGCGCGCGGACGGCCGGCCGCTGGAGACCCGGAACAGGATCACCCTGTGCCGCTGCGGCCATTCCTCCGGCAAGCCGCTGTGCGACGGAACCCACCGGAAGATCGACTTCCGCGAGGAGGGGACGGGCGCGACCACCGCCGAACGGTCTCACCCCCGGATGTGACGGCGCGCGGTGTCACAAACCGGCGGTCTGTCCTGTCAAAGCTGTCCGAAGGCGGTCGATCGGGTAGGGGAGGCATGATGACCAGGGGAACGGGGGCGATCAGCGTGGGCGACACCGGGCCGGAGGATCTCGACCGGGCCGCGGAGGTCTTCGGCGGCGTGCGGCCGCGCCTGTTCGGCATCGCGTACCGGATGCTGGGCAGCTCGACCGAGGCCGAAGACCTCGTGCAGGACGTCTGGCTGCGCTGGCAGACCTACGACCGCGGCACCGTGGCCGATCCCGCCGCCTTCCTGGCGACGACGACCACCCGGCTCGCGATCAACGTCCTGCAGTCCGCGCGGGTCCGCCGCGAGACCTACGTCGGCCCCTGGCTGCCCGAACCCGTCGACACCAGCGCGGATCCGCACCTCGGCGCCGAACGCGGCGAGGCCCTCGGCCTGGCCGTGCTGTTCCTGCTGGAGAAGCTCTCGCCCACCGAACGCGCCGCCTACGTCCTGCGCGAGGCGTTCGACTACCCCTATCCGCAGATCGCCGAGATCATCCAGGTCAGCGAGGTGGCGGCGCGGCAGCTCGTCAGCAGGGCCCGCAAGCACCTGCGGTCCGGGCGCCGGGCGCCGGTGACGGGGGCCGAGCAGCGCAGGCTGCTGACCGCCTTCGTCGCCGCCGCCCGCGCCGGGGACCTCGCCGCCCTGGAGGAGCTCCTCGCCGCGGACGCGGTCAGCTACTCCGACGGCGGCGGCGCCGTCCGGGCGTCGCGCTTCCCCGTGGTGGGCGCGTTCCGCGTGGCCAGGTACGTCAGGGCGTTCTCGGACCGGTTCTGGAGCGGGGTCGGCGTGCGCTGGGCCAGCGTGAACGGTCAGGCGGCCGCCCTGCTCTTCCGCGACGGCGAGATGTTCACGGTCCTCACCGTCAACGGCTCCGACGACCGCATCGACCAGGTCCTGTGGATGATGAACCCCTCCAAGATCACCGCCGCGCGGACGCGGGACCACGAGGACGGGCGGCCATGACCGGCTCGGGCGCCGCCTCCTCGCTGGCGGAGATGCTCGACGAACGGCGGCACCTGCTGGAGATCGCCGTGTGGATGTTCGGCGCGGGGGCCGCGGAGCGGATCGTCCACGAGACCTACCGCCGCTGGTACGCCCTCGACGACGGCGAACGCGAGGGCATCGCGGTGCCCCGGGCCTGGCTCACACGTGTCGCGGGAGGCATCTGCCTGCAACTGCTGGTGTCCGCGTCCCCGTTGCCCGCCGGCCCGGCCCTCCGCCCCGCCCCCGACCCGGTCACCGCCTGGGCGCGGCGGCACCCCCGGCAGGACGTCTCCGACCCGGCCCTGCTCGGGAGGCACGATCACGTCGTGCGCCGGTTCGCGGCGGCCTGCGGCACGGGGGACACCGCGGCGCTGGAAGCGGTCCTGGCCGCCGACGCGATGGTGGTCAGCGACGGCGGCGGCCAGGTGCGCGCCGCGATCCACCCGACCCGCGGCGCGGACGCGGTAGCCCGCTTCGTCACGGCGCTGCTGACCGGCCGGCCCCGCACCGTCGCGACCGTCGAGTCCGTCAACGGCCGCACGGGTCTGGTGCTGCGCCGGGCGGGCCGGGCGGTCGCGGTGGTCAGCGTGAGCGTCGCCGGGGCCGAGGTCACCGCCGTATGGATCGTGCTGAACCCCGACAAGCTGCGGCGCTGGCAGGAGAGGCGGAACTGATGCACGACCCGGTTGCCCCGCCCGCGGACGACGGCCACGCGTTCAAGCCGCTCTACACCGCGCACGTCACCGTGAGCGGCGGCGGTTCCAGCCACGGCCGCGCGACCGGCAGGGCCCGCTCCTCCGACGGCGCCCTCGACCTGGGCCTGCGCGTGCCCCGCGAACTGGGCGGCGACACCACCGGGCCCAACCCCGAACAGCTGTTCGCCGCGGCCTTCGCCGCCTGCCTCCACGGCGCGCTCAGCCTGGTGGCCCGCCGGCACGCGCTCGACCCCGCCCCGATCACGATCGAGGCCTCCGTGGCGTTCGGCCGCGACCCCGGCGACGGCGGCTACCAGCTGCGGCCCGACCTCGTGGTGAGCTGGCCCGGAGTGGAACGCGAGACCGCCGCCCGCCTGCTCGCGGAAGCGACCGCCCTCTGCCCCTACTCGAAGCTGACCAGCCAGGGAGCCCCCTCCACGATCATCCGGATCACAGGATGAGGGTCAGCACCACCAGGACGAGGAGGGCGAGGAAGACTCCGGCGAAGGCGTAGTGGGGCTTGCGTCGTTGGCGCGGGGGTGTGGACGGTCCGGGCACGGTCGGGTGGGCCGGGGGCGACCAGGGCGCCGGAACCGTGCCGCCTGGCGGGCGGCGGTGCTGTGCGCCGGTGGTGCGTGGCCCGGGTCGGGCACCGGCTCCTGGAAGACCGGTGGCGCGCGGGCGGGGGGAGGCGACGAACCCCAGCGGGTCCAGCCGCCGGTAGACGGGGTCGAGGGGCGGGATGGACATCACCCCGGTGCGGTGCCGCAGATCCTTGGTGAGCTGCACCAGTTCCCGGTGGATCGTCGCGTCCGGAATCCCCCACAGCCTCGCGATCCGCTCCGAGCGCCCGGGGTCGGAGAGGTCGTCGGCCTCGAAGAACAGGGCGTGCGACCCGTCGGTGTGCAGCTCGGTCCACAGGCCGGGGTCGTAGGTGAGGGCCAGCAGGCTGAGATGGATCAGGCGCGCGGGGAAGCGGTCCATCGTCGGGCCCAGGCGGCCGTGTTCGGGCCACGCCGGGTGCTGGAAGCTGCTGATGCCCGACTGCCTCAGCTCCAGGTTGTGCAGCCCCGGCACGAACATGCCGTCGTAGTCGATCAGGCGGATCCGGTCGCCCGCCTCGACCAGCACGTTGTCGGGCTGCAGGTCGCCGTGCGCCAGCCCGCTGTCCTCCAGGGACGCCATGGTCCTGGCGAAGTCCATCCGGCAGCGCTCGACCGCCGCCCGGTCGCCCCTGTGGTCGTCCAGCCAGTCGACCAGCGGGCTGCCGCCCACCCAGGGCATCGTCACGGTCGGCCACCAGCGCCCGTCCCAGCCCTTGATGCCGCGCTCGTCGAACTCGACGGGGACGACCCAGTTCATGGACGCGCCGGCGAGCCGCTCGGTGAGCAGCCGGTAGCGGCCGGCGCGGTCGGGGTCCGGTTCGGTGAAGCACTTGAGCGCGTAGAACTGGTTCGCCGCGGTCATCTTGAAGACGACGCCGAACCGGCCGGTCCGCCCGCGGGGGAGGCCGTCGGTGTGCGGCTCCACCTCGGCGGCGTGGAAGCGCGCACCGGGGGCGAAGCAGTCCCGGGTGTCGTCCAGCCAGTTGATGTAGTCGTCGACCGGCGGAAAGTTCGTCACCACCGCCCTCCCTCCTGGAACACCGGTCAGTGGATGGCCAAGCGCAACAGGGTCACGTCGTCGTTGCGCATCTCGCGTTCGTTGCGCTTGCCGGCGAGCCAGGAGGCGAACGCCTCCGGGCCGGCCGTCGCGCCGTCCAGTTCCGTCCACGGGTCGCCCCCGGCCTCGAAGGCCCCGCAGATCCACGCCGCCAGGGCGTCGGTGGCCAGCAGGAAGACGTCCCCCGAGGCCCATTCTCCCGACATGCAGCGGACCCGGGGCCGGATCTCCTCCTCGGCGAAGACCTCGCTCAGCAGCAGCGGCGGCGTGTCCGTGAAATCCGCCTGGTGCCGCAGCGGGAACGCGGCGGTCGTGCGCTGGTCGCCGTGGACGTGGGAGTGGAAGAGATTGGTGTCCCCGATCGCCGCTGCGTGCCAGGTCCCGCGGGTGGCGGTGCCCTCACCGTCCTGGAGGAAGAGGGCGAGAACGGTCACCGCCGATCCCTCCAGCAGCTTGGAGAACTCGTACCAGTGCAGCGGCTCGCCCTGCTCCTCGCGCATCTGCTGGTACGCCGCCAGCGACCGCACCCAGCCGGCGCCGGGCACGCCGATGTTGCGCGCGAACCGTTCCGGCGAGGCGACGTCGCGGACCGGCGAGCGGCTCAGCCTGCGGACCACCTGCGCCGCCCACCGGCCCGACAGGAGGTGCTCGGTGGCGCCGTCGGCCATCGCCAGCCGGACCACCGGGCGGTCGGCCTCGCCGTCGCCCCCGGGCCAGCAGGCGTCCATGTTGTCCGCCTCCAGCTCGCCCCGCTTGGCCTGGGTGAAGACGCGGATGGACGCCTTCATCAGGGGCCTTTCCCGCCGGGCACGTTCCGGGTCCCGATCTGCAGGAACTTGATCACCAGATCGGCGCCCGCGTTGTGGATGAAACCGCGCGCCCCGGCACGGGCGCTGATGTTGTGCTCGGCCGCGTACCCGAGCATCCGGTCCGGGAGCGGGCTCGAGATCTCGAACATGGTGGCGGCCTTGGCGTCCAGGCCGGCGGGGGACTCGGGAAAGACGATGGGCCGCCCGGCGTTCCCGAACGCCGACTCCTCCGAGGACAGGTGGAGGTTGAACAGCAGGACCTGGCCGTCGTTGGTGCCCAGGGACGCGATCTTCTTGCCGATCCCGGTGGGGTCGCCGTCGGTGGCCCAGCCGTCGGAGAGGTTCAGCACGACCGGCGGAAAGTGGTCGTAGTTCTCGCTGACCCACCTGTCGAGCAGGCCGTACGCCTTGGTGAACGCGGCGCACATCGGGGTCCGCCCCTCGGCGACCGGCCGCACCCACATCGGCACCTTGCGGCGCCGCTGGACGTAGCCGCCGTTCCCGTCCGGGTACTGCTCCTCGATGACGTCCATGCCCAGCTTGTTCTCGTCGAGCTCGCTGGTGGTCACGAAGTCGAACCCGGCGAGGCCGCCCTGCAGCACCGAGCCGGGACGGTCCCCGGCCCCGTACCCGATGACCGCGATCTTGAAGTAGTTGCGGATCCCCTTCTCCACCACGCAGCGGTTGATGAGCTGGTGGAGGAGCCGGTTGAGGGACTCCGCCACCACGTCCTTCTTGATCTTGCCGTCCCGGGTGAAGCCGTCCATCGAGCCGGACTGGTCGACGAGAAAGACGAAGAAAGCCGGCCGGGCTCGGCTGATCTCGGCCTGGTAGGGCATGGGCCACCTCCGTGGTCACAGTGTCAAGCGGATGTCGATCTGCTCGGGCGGGACCGCGATCCGGTCGCCGCCGGCGGTGACGGCGTGCACATGGCCGTCCGCCGAGCCGACGATGACCAGCCCGCCGGCGGCGACGGGGCCGCCGCGGTTGATCCATCCACCGGTCGCCGCCTTCCACAGCGGCCTGCCGTCGCCGGTGTCGTACGCGCGCAGGTGGCGGTCGCGGCCGCCCGCGTAGAGGGTGCCGCCGTCGACCACCGGGCCGCTGACGAAGCCGCCCTGGTGCTGGACGGCCCACAGCTCGGCACCGGACGCGGCGTCGCGGGCGCTCAGCCCGCCGGCGTCGTCGGCGGCGAACAGCCATCGGGCCCCCGCCCCGAGGGCGGGGCGGCCGCAGACGAGTCCCCTCGTCGGCCGCGTCCAGATCTCCTCGCCGCCGGCTCTGCCGACGGCGTAGAGGGCGTCCCCGCCGTCCCTGCCCGTCCCGCCGACGAAGACGGCGTGCTCGGACACGGCCGGGGTGCATCCGCTGAAATCGGCGTGCGCGTAGTGCCAGCGGGGCACGAGCCGTTCATCGGCGACCGTCATGGCGTGCAGGCCGGACAGCGCCCCCACGTAGAGGTCCGTGCCCGCGGCCGTGAGCGAGGAGCCCACCGCGTCGCCCACGAAGGTGATCTCCGTGGTCCTGGAGCGGAGCCAGAGCGAGACGATGTCGCCCTCGGCCGTCACGAAGTGCAGACCGCCGGCGACGAGCACCGGGTCGGAGATCCCGATCGGCCCGGCGTCCAGCTGCCATACCGGCCGCCCCGTTTCGGCGCTGACGGAGTGCACCCTGCCGTCGGTGGACGCCACGTGCACGTGGCCGTTCGCGACGACCGGAGCGGACAGCACCGCGTCGTCCGTCGCGTAGGTCCAGCGGTGCTTTCCCGAGGACAGGTCCAGGGCGTACAGGCGGCCGTCCGTCGAGGCCGCGTAGACGACTCCACCGGCCACCGTCACAGGGGCGTCCACCATCCCGTTGGTCGGGAAGACCCACGGCCCGGCCGGTTCCGCCGCCTCGGTCGCCTTGGCCGGTTCAGTTGGTTTGACCGGCTTGTGGTGCGGCTGCCAGTCGTCGTCGGCCGCGCCCGGTCCGGACATCTCCTCCTTGAGGATGCGGTGGGCGTCGACGACATCGGGATGGGGGCGGGTGCCTGCTCGTGCCACGTGTTCGTCTTCCTCGGCATGCCGCCCCTCGTCGGGGAGCGGGGTCTCGTCCTCGCGCGACGTCGCGGGGACCGTCTCAGATCCCGGAGGCTCGTCGGGCGGAGTGAGGCTTTCCATGTACGAGCGGCTTCGCTGCGAGAGCCCCCGCAGCCGCCCGAGCCGGGTCAGCACCTTCTCCGCGCGTGGACGCGTCCACGCCCAGCGGCGCAGGCAACCGGAGATCAGCCGGACCAGGTCGTCGTCCACGTCCGGGTCCTGGCGCAGCCGGCGCCTGAGCGCGCGGCGGCGGAGGCCCGGCGGGTCGTCGCCGATGAGCATGAACAGCAGCAGGCGGCCGAACGAGTACACGTCGTCCTTGATTCCGATCCCGCGCTGGAACCGGCCGTTCCTCGGCGCCAGGTAAGGGGCTCCGGCCGGGAACTCGACCCGGCCCAGCACGGGAAGCAAGCCGTACCACTCGACCTTGACCAGGTCGGCGTCCAGGTCCACCCGGACGCAGTCGGGGGTCAGCATCCCGTGGACGAGACCCGCTTCGTCCAAGAGGGTCAGCGCGTGCGCCACGGCTTCGGCGACCCGGTACAGATCCTCCTGGGGCAACGGCCCGCCGGCCGCGACCACATCCCGCAGCGACGTCACTGCGGGGCCCTCGGTCAGCAGCCACCAGGGCCCTTCCGGCATGACCCCGCCCTGGACCGTACGGGCCAGCGATCCGGCCTCGCCGAGCTCTGTCATCCGGGCGACCGCCGTCGCGTACTCCTCCGGCTGCGCGGACTTCTTCCACGCGCCGTCGAGGCAGGCGATCACGAGCGACCGCCCGTCGTCGTCGGACCGCGCCGAGTACCGCGTGGCCCAGGGCACGGGGGAGAGCTCCTCCTCGATCGTGCACGGCGGCCGGGACCGTTTCAGGCGGGCCGTCGAGGTCGTCCGCCAGACCATGCGCGGCCACCAGCCGCTCATCTCCGCGGCCCGCCGGACGTCCGGGCCGAGGCGATCACGACCTGGCCGTCGGCGGTGCCCAGGTAGAACCGGCCGCGCTCGCCGTCCGGGGCGAGCGCCACCTCCAGGACGGCCGCGTCACCCACGCGGAGCTCCCTCAGGTCGCCGCCGTCCGCGGCGTCGACGGAGCAGACCGTCCCGAAGCTTCCGGCCCAGAGCCTGCCGCAGGCCAGCACCGGTGAGGAGGTGAAGGAGCCGGCCAGCGCGCGCCACTTCTGCTCCCCGGTGTCCGCCCGGACCGCGTACAGGCAGCCGTCGGAGCCCGCGAAGTACACCACGCCCCGGTCGACCACGGGCTCGCAGTGCACCGGACCGCCGGTCGGGAACGTCCACAGCGGCGCGCCCGTGCCAGCGTCGAGCGCGTGCAGCCTATGGTCGCCGCTGCCGAAGAACACCCGTCCGCCGGCGACGGCCGCGGTCTGGTGGATCTCGCCGCGCACCGGACGGCGCCACTCCTCCTTCCCCGACTCCAGCCCGACCGCGTACATCGAGCGGTCCCACGATCCGGCGTAGACCACGCCCCCCGCGATGACCGGCCGCGCGTGGAACGAGTGGGCGGCCGCGAAGCTCCATCTCCGCCGCCCGCCGGCGAGGTCGAGGGCGTGCAGCCGTCCGGCCCGGTCACCGAACACCACGGCGTCATCGGTGACCTCGGGCGCCGAGCCGATGGTGCTCTCCAGCCCGTGGACCCACTGGACCTTCCCGGTCTCGGCGTCGAGGGCGTACACCCGGTGGTCGCTGCCGCACACCACCACGGTCCCGTGCCGGGCCGCGGGCCTGCTCTCGACGCGGCCGCCGAGGGGCGTCTCCCACAGCCGGTCCCCGCTGTGCCGCCCGAAGCCCTGGACGACACCGGCCAGCCCCGCGACGACCAGGACATCGCCCTCGACGACCGGCCTCACGTACTGGTCGCTGGATCCGACCGGGAAGCGCTCACCCGAGCCGAGCGGCGCCCTGGCCGGTTCGGAGACGCGGGGGACCTGCCGGATTTCGGGCCTGTCGTCCACCGGCATCTCGGCGTAGTCGCGCAGCACTCCCAGCGCGTCCGTCGGCAGGAGCGCGACGCCGTCCGGTTCCCCGCCGCGCGGCAGCGCGCGGACGAGGGCTTCGAGCTTCTCCAGGCTCGGCCGCTCCCACCACCGGTGCCGCATGCAGGCGTGGACGACGTCGTGCAGTTCTTGAGGCAGGCCGGGAAGGCTGGGCCTGCCCGCTGCGTCCCGCTCGATCAGCCAGTCCTCGGAAGTGCCGGGGTCCTCGCCCGTCGCGGCGAACGCCAGCACGGCGCCGAGGGAGTACACGTCCAGGGCGGGCGTCTGGGGGTGGGTCCCGTCCCGCTGCTCGGGCGCCATGTAGCCGCGCGCGCCGAACGCGTAGTACGGCTGCGTCACGGCCCGGGCCAGGTCGCGGGCCAGCCCGAAGTCGATGACCAGGGACCCTTCGGCGCGCACCAGGATGTTGGCCGGATGCAGGTCGCGGTGGACGATGCCCTTCGCCGCCAGCTCGCGCAGAACGCGGAGCAGGGACCCGGCCAGCCACACCACGGCCTCGACCGGGAGCGGCCTGGGCAACTGCTGGACCAGCTGGCGCAGCGTCGGCGCCTTGATGTAGTCGACGGCCATCCACGGGTCGTGCGGATCGAGGCACGACTTGCGGACCGGCGGGGTGAAGTCGGCCCCGATCCGCTCGACGGCCTTCAACTCCTTGCGGAGCCGGTCGAAGAAGTGCGCGCCCCCGGCCCTGGCCAGCTCGTTCATCTTCTTGATCGCGACCAGCCGGCCGGACTCGTCCCGGCCGAGGTAGACCCTGCCCATGCCGCCTTCGCCGAGTAGCGCGAGAACGTCGTAGACATCGATCCGGGTCGGATCATTTCCCTGAAGCGCTCTGAGCATCACGGCATCTCCGCGGTGTGTCGGCACCAACGCGCGCATCCTTTTCTTAGGATGCCCGGTGCGCGTAACTTGTTCACTGATCAACTTCGCAGGTCAACGGCGTGTTCGAGCGTGCGCACGCGCGCGCTGTCGCTACGCTCCGTGTTCATGATCAGGTTGGTGCGCGGCACCCCGCCCTCATGAGGCGTGGACTCGGCACGCTCGCCTTCGCGTGCGCCGCGGCCGTCCTCGTCAACCTCGGCGCCGCCGCTCCCGCGACCGCGCGGCCCGGCCGGGGGCCGGGGGGCCGGCTCGCCGCCGTCTACAACCGCGCGCTGCTGCTGAACACCCCGGTCGCGGACAGCGCCTGGGACGGGCGCATCGGCTCGTACCGGCTGGACGACTTCCGGCACGTGGCCGTCTTCGGCAACGCCGTCCTCCTCGAGTACGGCGTGTACGACCCCGCGATCGCGGGGGTCACCGCCGCGACCCTGCGCGACCACACCCTCCGGACGATCGAGTACGCCGCCGCCCGCAACCGCTGGATCGACCCGGCCGGGACCTGGGGGCGGACCGTCTACTGGGACTCCACCATGGAGACCTACTTCGTCGCCGCGGCGAAGATGCTGTGGTCCGGCCTCACGAGCGCCACCAGGTCCCGGATCGACCGGATCATCCGGTCCGCCGCGGACGCCATCGTGGCGGCGGGCGACACCGACCCGCACACCAACGGGTTGCGCGGCGGCTACCGCGGCGACACCAAGATGGAGGAGATGGGCGCCCGGACGATGCCGCTCGCGACCGCGCTCGCCTGGCTGCCGGACGACCCGAACGCCGCGTCCTGGCGCGAGTGGCTCACCCGCTGGACCGCCAACATGGGCGGGCTGCCCCCGGCCGACCGCGCCAACCCCGCCCCGCTGAACGGCCGCCCGGTGTCGGCCTGGAACCGGGCGCACAACGTCTGGGGCACCTTCATCGTCGAGAACCACGGCTCGTACAACCCCATCTACCAGCAGTCGATGGGCGCCTACCCGGGCCGGAACGCGGCCCAGTTCCTGCTGGCGGACCGGAGCGTCCCCGAGGAGCTGGTGACGCCGCCGAACGACGATCCGCTGTGGGCGACGATGGCGCAGACCGGCATGGACTCGGGCGTTCCGCAGGACTTCATGGTCGCCGACCGCCACCATCTCTACGGCCGCCAGCTGCTCCCGGTCACCGCCCGCGCCGTCCTCGACCGGGACCGGTACGCCGCGGCGGCGGAGACGATGCTCGCCGACCGGCTGATCCCCTACGTGCGCTACCCGCCCGGGGGACGGCTGACCAAGTTCAGCGGGGAGGGCAAGTACGAGCCGGAGGCGCGCGCCGAGGTGGGCATGGCCTACCTGCTCCACCGGCTCGCGGGCGGCGCGGTGCGCCCCGTCTCCCCGCGCCGGTACTTCGAGCGGTACACCACCGCCGTGGACCACGGTCCCGGGGTGGGACTGCTCGCCCACCAGTCGGCGAACGCCCTGGCCGCCGCCGTGACCAAGCCCGGCTACGTCAAGTTCGCCTACCACCCGCAGCACGACGACTGGCTGTTCGACTCGGCGGGCACCAGCCCGTCGTTCCTGCCGAGCACGGCCGTGCCGGTGACGGCGCGGCGGGCGCGGGCGTACACCCGGCCGCGGGACGGGTTCACCGGGGCGGCCTCGGCCCTCACCGTCCCCGGCGGCGTGGTCGGGTTCACCACCCTCCCGGACGGATCGGCGGTCTACGCCAGTTCCGGGGTCGCCGCCGGTGAGGGGGTGCTCCGCCTGTACAACATGACGATGCCCGGGGTGCCGGGCCTCGACGGCGACCGCACCTTCACCTGGGCGGGCGGCTCGGTGACGCTCCCGGCGCCGGACGGCGGCACGGGCGCCGACGAGCTGCGCCTGCGCACCGCCGCGGCACGCTACGTGCGGGTGAGGGCCGCCGCCCCGGGCAGCCAGGGCTGCTGCGCGCTGGACGAGTTCGAGATCTACGCGGGCACCGGCGCGAACCGGGCGCGCGGCAGGCCCGTCACCGTGTCCGCCCCGGATCCGCGGGCGCCCGCGCACCGGGTGACGGACGGCGACACGGCGCCGCGTCCGGCACCGGTGCCGGACTCGGGCGTCCCTCCGCCGCCGCGCACCCGGCCGCGGTCGATCACGGTCGACCTCGGCGACCGGCTTCCCGTCGACCGGGTCCGGCTGCACTGGGGCCATGCCCGCCCCGCCCGCTACACGGTCGAGACCTCGCCGGATGGGCGGACCTGGCGGCGGGCGGCGCGGACGCCTGTCACCCGGCGCGTCCCGGGCGGCTGGCTGAACGTGGACGGCCGGGCGGGCCTCGTCGTCCGGACCGGGCGCAACCCGATCAGCGTCTCGCCGACCGGCGTGACGCTCTCCGACGGGCCCGCGACCCCGCTGACCGTCGAGGCGCATCCCGCCGAGGCGCCGCGGCGGACGGCGTCCCGCAGCGCGTCGCCCGCGCCCCGTACCGACTGCGCGGGCCTGGTCGCGAGCCTCGCCGGCGGCCAGCTGAGCCTGTTCAACCTGGGCGCGGCGGCGGTGACCGGCGCGACGGCCGTCCTGCCGCAGGGCGCCCGGGAGGCGATCCTCTACCAGGGCGTCCAGCGCACCGGTCCCGGCCGGTCCACGCGGTACGACCTCGCGCTCCGCGCCGCCGACGCGAGGATCGCGCCCGCCCGGTTCGCCGCCTACGGGCCCGGCGGCGGTGCGCCGCCCGCCGGACTGACCCTGAAGGTGATCGATTCCCGCGCGGTCGAGGTGGCCAACGCGCCGGGCGCGAAACCGGCCCGGGTGCGGCTGCGGTCCCTGACCACCGGCGAGACCGTGAACGTCCGCGTCGCGCGGGGCACGACGAAGCGCGCCGCGTTCACCCGCGGGCCGCGCCTGCCGACGACCGATCTCGCCCGGGGGCGCATCACCTACCCGACCTCGCCGCGGCCGCCGGGGATGACCGATCCGGCGCGAGCCGTGGACGGCGCCCGCCGGACCGCCTGGTCGCCGGGGCCCGCCGGCGGCCGCATGGTCGTCGATCTCGGCGCGGTCCGGCGGATCGGCTCCGTCCTGCCCATCTGGGCACCGGGCCGCGCACCGCGCGTCGAGGTGTCCCGCGACGGGAAGGCCTACGCGCCCCTGCGCCGCGACCGGCCGGTGGAGGCGCGCTACGTCGCGGTCGTCGCCACCGGTCCCGGCAAGCTCTCCGAACTCGCCGTGCTCCCGTCCCCGGCCCGCCGGTCAGCGATCAGGTAGTCCCGGTCATGGGCCGGGCGGCCGTCCCGGCAAGGACGGCCGCCCGGTGAAGCGGAGCGGTCCATTCAGGCCATGGCCTGCTTGGAGCCGAGGTCGGGCGTCGGCGCCTGGCGCGCGTCCGCCTGGCGGGCGCCGCCGATGAAGGCGGTGAGGATCAGGGTCACCACGGCGGAGCCGATGATGAACAGGCACCCGCCCGTCAGCGCCGCCTCGGTCGGGAAGGGCGTGCCGGGCGCGGTGGAGGACGCCAGGATCACCGAGGCGATCGCCAGGCCGGTGGCGATCGAGACGTTGAGCGTCACCCGGTTCATGCCGGTCGCCGCACCGGTCTGCTCGGGCGGCACCACCTCGACGATCAGGTTGGGCAGGGCGGTGAAGGCGAACGCGGAGCCGATGTTGGTGAGGCCCAGGCCGATGAGGGTGCCGACCAGGCTCTGCGCCTGGAGGATCCAGATGACGGGCCCGACGATGTACAGGGCGCACGCGATCATCAGGGACCAGCGGGCGCCGGCCACCTGGGCGATCCGGCCGCTGAGCGCCGCCCCGCCGTAGCTGATCACCGCGATGCACAGCATCACCGCGCCGGCGGCGGTGGGGGACAGGCCCATGCCGACCGGTGCGCTGTCGGGCAGCTGCAGGACGATCGGCGCCATGATGGTCGCCGCCCCCTGCCCGCCCATGCCCACCGCGAGCGTGCCCAGCGTGGTCAGCAGCACCTTCCGGTTTCTGAACTGCCGGACGTCGACGATCGGCTCGCGGACGCGCCGCTCCCACCCGAACCAGGCGGCCAGTGCCACGATCCCGGCCGCGATCGAGGCGAGCACCCACATGTCGGTCCAGCCCCACTCCCCGGCCTGGGTGACGCCGAACAGCACGCCGCCGCTGGCCGGGAGCAGGAGCGCCGCACCGACCATGTCGACCGGGGGCCGCGGCCTGAGCCCGGGCGTGCGCGGCAGCCCGGCCAGTCCGGTCAGCGCCGCGGCGATGCCCAGCACGGTCGCCACCGAGAACAGCAGGCGCCAGCCGCCGTTGTCGAGCAGCACCCCGGCGAGCAGCCCGCCGGCGCCGGCGCAGATCGGCACGATGCCGCCGAGCAGCGCGATCGCGAGCGGGACCCGCCGTTCCGGCAGGAGTTCGCGGACCAGCGCGAAGGAGATCGGGAGGGCGCCGGCGGCCAGGCCCTGGATGCCGCGGCCGAGCACCACCATCCACAGGTCGGTGGCCAGCACGCTGATCAGCGAGCCGCAGGCCGCCGCGCCGAGCAGGAAGACCAGGACGTTCCGGCGGCCGAAGATGTCGCCCAGCCGGCCGCTGGTGGCCGCGAAGCCGGCGCCCACCAGCAGGTAGGCCGTGGTGGTCCAGCCGACGGCCGCGGCGTCGGCCTCGAAGACCCGCATGAAGGTCGGGATGGCCGCGATCGCCATCGCGGTCTCGGTGACGGCGAAGACTTCGACCGCGATCAGCGTGAGCAGCACGCGTGTGTGCGCACGTTGACTGGGTGGGACGGGTGAGACGGTCATCCGGTCCTCCGGAGGTGGGGTGGGGTGGTGTCGGGCACGGCCGGACTCGTCCGGGCGTGCGAGGGCAGCGGTGAAGAGCGCTTGGCCTGTGGTGGCGGACCGGGCCGGCGGGTGGGCCGGTCCGAGGGCGGCGGTCGGCGCGGAGGATGTCCGGGCGCTGGGTCGGTGCACCAGCGGCGGCGGAGTCCGGCGGCGCCCTCATGTGGTCGATGGGGGCGTCGGCGAGATGGGGCCGGACTCGGTGAGGCGACGATGATGGGCGCGGCGCGGACCGTGAGCACCTGTCGCGAGCGAGATCAGGATGTGGCGGGACCTCAGGGGTCGGGGGTGGATCTCGTCATCCGCTCGCCTCCCTTCGCCGACCCGAACCTCGATGTCGAAATCGATATTGCTTTTGGAGGCTGTCCTGCGTCAAGACCGGACGGGGAGTTGTTCTCGGTGTCTGTCCGGCCCGTCCACCGCTGGGGGGCAGGGTGGGGCACCCGGCCGTCGCGGCGATTCCCGCAGGTCCGAGGGCTGCGTGTCCATGCCGGGCCGGTTCCGGTCTGGACGCCGCCCAGCGTAATCAAATATGATGTCGATGTTGAGTTGATCAGGGGAGGAGGACCGCACCGTGCGCCTCGGCGTCTGCCTGCCCCAGCTCGGCCCCGCCGCCCGGATGCCCCTCGTCGCGGACTTCGCCGTAGAGGCCGACCGCGTCGGCATCGACTCGGTGTGGGTCGAGGAGCACCTGTTCAGGCCCCTCGCTCCGATCTCGGGTTACGGCGGCGTGCCGGGAAAGCCGTGGCCCGACAAGCACGCCCACGCGCTGGCGCCCCTGGAGGTCCTGGCCTACGTCGCCGGGCGGACGCGGCGCTGCACGCTCGGCACCTCCATCCTCGTCGTCGGCTACCACCACCCCCTGGTGCTGGCCAAGGAGACCGCGACCCTCGACCTGCTGTCCGGCGGGCGCCTGGCCCTGGGCCTGGGCGTCGGGTGGTGCGAGGACGAGTACCGCCTCATGGGTGCGCCGTTCCAGGAGCGCGGCCGGCTCGCCGACGAGGTGCTGGAGACGCTGCACCTGTGCTGGCGCGGCGGCACCGTCGAGTACAAGGGGCGTCATGTGGACATCCCCCTGTGCCAGACCTCGCCCTCGCCCCACGACGGCGTCCGGGTCCGCACGTACGGGGGCTTCGTGGCCCGCGCGGGATGGCGGCGCACCGCCCGCTGGTGCGATGTGTGGCAGCCCTTCGGCCTGGAGCCAGGCACCGCCGTCGAGCGGTTGGGCGCCCTCAACGAGCTCGCCCGGTCGGAGTTCGGCCGCGGCCCGCTCGAACTCTCGCTCCGCGTGCTGGCCTCCTCGGTCGCGCCCGGCGACGGGCGTCCCGCCGAGCCCGGCCCGATGGGGCAGTCGACGGGCCGGTGGGTGGGCGACGTGGACGCGCTGTGCGAGCGCATCGACGGTGCCCGCGCCGCGGGCTGCGACGAGCTCGTCCTCGACAGCAACTTCGCGCCCGGAAGCGACGACACGGCCTTCTGGGAGACGCTCATGGGCCACCTGCCGGCGCTCCTGCGGGCGGCGCACGGAGACGCTGAGCCGTCCCGGCCGGGGCCCGGAGCGGGAGCGGGGCGGGGAACGCGATGACCGCGATGACCGGCGTCGAGCGGGTGCTCCTCGACTACGCCACCGCGATCGACACCAAGGACTGGGAGCTCTTCGGCGCCCTCTTCGACCCGGACTGCACCATGACGACGGCCGCCGGGACGATCAGCGGCGCGCCGGCGCTGACCCGCCACATGCGCGACCTGCACGCTCCGCTGGACGCCTCGGCCCACCGCGTCACGAACGTCGACATCGCCGAGACGGCGGACGGCGCCACCGCCCGCAGCTACCTGGACGCCCTCCTGGTGCGCGCCGGCCACCCCGAGGGCCCGACGTTCCGTGTCGTGGGCTTCTACGACGACGAGCTGCGCCGCTCCGCCGGCGGCTGGGTCATCCTCCACCGCGCCTTCAGGGCGATCTGGCGCGAGGGCAACGCCGCGGTGCTCGGGGTTCCGGGCGGCTGAGGCCCGCCGGGCCGCCGTCACCGCCGTCATCGGGGACGCACGATGATCTTCACGTGCTCGTCGGCGGCGCGCAGGTCGTCGAAGGCGCCCGGGACGCCGTCGAGCCCCACGACCCCCGTGACGAAGGCCCCGGCGTCGACCCGTCCGCCGGCCAGGAGCCCGAGGGCGTGGGCGAACTCGGCCTGCCGGTAGGCGAAGACGAAGGTGAGCGAGACCTCCTTGAGGATCCCCGCCACCGGAGTGATCGTCTCCGGGGTGACGCCGGAGCCGACGACGACGATCCGGCTGTGCCGGGGGAGGCCGTCGATGAGCTGCTGGAGCAGCCCGTGCCCGCCGACGCACTCGAAGGCCATGACGTTTCCCGCGGGGAGCTCCCCGTCCAGGAGCGGCGAGGGGGGCCGCTCGGTGACGCCCAGCTCGTCCCACGCCTCGTAGGGGGAGGAGTCGGCCGGGTTCAGCACGACGTCCGCGCCCAGCCGCTCGGCCACGGCGCGGCGCGCGGGGGAGAAGTCGGTGGCGACCACCGGCCCGTGCCCTTCGGCCTTCAGCACCGCGATGACGGCCAGGCCGATCGGCCCGCAGCCGATGACGAGCGCCACGTCGCCGTGGGCGGGACGGGCCGCGCGCACCGCGTGCACGGCGACGGCCAGCGGCTCGGTCAGCGCGGCCCGCTCGTCCTCCAGGCCGTCGGGAACCCGCAGCAGGAGCGATTCCTGCATCACCGCGCGGGGGGCGAACCCGCCCGGCAGGACGGGTGAGAAGCCGAGGTCCACCGGACCGGACGGCCCGAAGACGTGCGGCACCGACACCACGCGCGTCCCGGGCTCGAACCGGCCGGAAGTGCCCGGTCCCGGCTCCAGGATCTCGGCGCAGAACTCGTGCCCCAGGACGATCCGCGGCGCCGCCTCCCCCCGGGCCGTGATCGCGTCGACCAGGTGCAGGTCCGAGCCGCAGATCCCGGCGGCCAGCGGGGCGACCAGCACCTGGCCTTCCCCCGGGACCGGCTCGGGGACCTCGCCCACGCCCACGCCGCCGGAGGTGGTGAAAGCGGCGATCATGGTGCCCCCGTCCGTCGGGTGGATCCCTGTGCGGGAATATTAATATTGATGTCGATATAAGTCATCAGCGGCCGCTCAGCCGGCGCCGCGGCCGAAGTACCGGCCGAGCGCTCCGAGGAGGTCGCGGTGGTGGGCCTTGGCCATCCACGCGTCCGGCACCATGGTGTAGCCGTGGTAGCCGCCCGGGTACACGTGCAGCTCGGTCGGCACGCCGCCGCGCATGAGCTTGACGGCGTACTCGGCGTCCTCCTCCGCGAAGAGGTCGAGCGACCCCACGCAGATGAACGCCGCCGGAAGGCCCGCGGCGCTCTCGACGCGCGCCGCGGCCGCGTACGGCGAGACGCCCGCCCGGCCCGGCTCCCCGCCGAGGTAGGCCGACCAGCCGAACCGGTTGTCGGCCGGCGTCCAGACGAACTCCCCGGCGTAGGGGGAGGCCGGCTCGGTGGTCGCCGTGCGGTCGTCGAGCATCGGGTAGACCAGGGCCTGGAACCCGACGGGTATCTCGCCGCGGTCACGGGCCAGGATCGCGAGGCAGGCCGCGAGGCCGCCGCCGGCGCTCGCGCCGCCCACGGCGATGCGCGACCCGTCCACGCCCAGCTCGCCGGCGTTCCCGTGCACCCAGGCGAGCGCGGCGTAGCAGTCGTCGACCGGGCCCGGCGCGGGGGTCTCCGGGGCGAGCCGGTAGTCGACCGAGGTGACGACGGCGCCGGTCTCGGACGCGAGGCGCCGGCAGGTGAGGTCGTCGTCATCGGCGCTCCCGATGACGAATCCGCCGCCGTGCATCCAGACCAGCGCCGGGCTCGCCGCCGCCCTGCCCCGGGGCTCGTAGTGGAGCACCCGGACATCGGGGTCTCCGGCCGCGCCGGGAACGCGGTGCTCGCTCCGATCCACGTCGGGGTACAGCTCGGCCGGATCGGGAGCCCCCTCGACGGTCCGGCCCATCCTCGCGCGCATCGCGGGGAGCGTCTCGGCGCTGAAGGCGAAGGCAGGGAAGACGTCGAGCGCCGGGGCGACGGCCGGGTCGACGAGGTGGCGGGTGCTCACGGCGCGGTCGGTCATGGACGGCCTGCTTTCGACGAGGGGACGGAGGTGCCGGGCCCGGTGAGCGTGAAGCCCCGGTAGGAGTCCGCGGCGACGTCGTCGCACGCCTCGCGGTACGGCCCCATGCCCCCGGCGTAGGGCATGAACACCCGGGGCTTGCCCGGCACGTTGGCGCCGACGTACCAGGAGTCCGCCCTCGGGTACAGCGTGCGGGACGCCAGCTCGTTGACGTGCTCGACCCAGCGGTCCTGCGCGTCGGCCCGCGCCTCGACGCGGACGATGCCGTGCTCGCGGCAGTGGGCGAGCAGGTCGCGGACCCAGTCGACGTGCTGCTCGATCGACACGATCATGTTCACGAGGACCGAGGGGCTGCCCGGCGCGGTCACCATGAAGAGGTTCGGGAAGCCGGCGGCGGCGATCCCGAGGTACGTGCGGGGGCCGGCCGCCCAGGCGTCCCGCAGCGACCGCCCGCAGGCGCCCCGGATGTCGATCGCGTTGAGCGGCCCGGTCATGGCGTCGTACCCGGTCGCGAAGACGATGACGTCCACCTCGTGCTCGACGCCGCCGACCAGCACGCCGCGGGGGGTGATGCGCTCGATCGGGGTGTCGCGGACGCTGACGAGGGTGACGTCGTCGCGGTTGTAGGCCGCGTAGTAGCCGGTGTCCAGGCAGATCCGCTTGGCGCCGATCGGGTAGTCCGCCGGCGTGAGCAGGTCGGCCGTCGCCGGGTCCGCCACCGCCTCCCGGATCCGCTCCCGCACGTAGCCGGCCAGGACGCCGTTGGCGTCGATGTCGCGAGAGGTGTCGCTGAACGTCGTCATCAGCGCCGTGCCGCCGTTCTTCCACCGGCGGTCGAGCTCGGCGATCCCCTCCTCACGGGGGACCTCGAGCGCGCTGCCGATCGGCGGCTCCTTGAGCGGCACGCCCGAGGGGGACACCCTGCTCTCGGCCCGGAGGCGGCGGTACTCGGCCTTGATCCCGGCCACCTCGTCCGGCCGCAGCGGGCGGTTGCCCGCGGGGATCGTGAAGTGCGGGGTCCGCTGGAAGACGGTCAGGTGCCCGGCCTCCCGCGCGATCACCGGAATGGCCTGGACGCCCGACGACCCCGTCCCGATGACGGCCACGCGCTTGCCCGCCAGGTCCACGCCCCGCTCCGGCCAGCGGCCGGTGTGGCAGGTCTCGCCCGCGAAATCGTCCAGCCCCGGGATGGCGGGGACCCGGGAGGCGGACAGGCACCCCACCGCCGTGATCAGGAACGGCGCGCTCGCCCGCTCGCCGCCGCCGGTCTCGACCAGCCAGCGGTTCCCGGACGCGTCGAACGAGGCCGCCGCGACCGAGATCCCGAACGCGATGTCGCGGCGCAGGTCGAAGCGGTCGGCGACGTGGTTCGCGTAGGCGAGGATCTCCGGCTGCGCGGGGAAGCGCTCCGTCCATTCCCACTCCTGCTCCAGCTCCTCGGAGAAGGAGTAGGAGTAGAACATCGACTCGACGTCGCAGCGGGCGCCCGGGTAGCGGTTCCAGTACCAGGTGCCGCCCACGTCCGTTCCGCGTTCGTACACCCGCACCCGCATGCCGAGGTCGTCGCGGAGCCGGTGGAGCGCGTACATCCCGCCGAAGCCCGCGCCGATGACGATGGCGTCGTAGTCGGTGTGCCGTGCCATGTGCCCTCCTCACGTCGCGGCCTGCGCGATCACCCTCGCAGGGCGGCATGACCTGGGTCACCGGTCATCTGGCTCGAACCGGGCGCCACTTGGCGACCATCGCGGCGGCTCCGGCTCACTCCGGCTCAGAAGAGCTTGTGGGATTCCAGGAGGCGGTGCAGCGTGAGCGTGAGCAGCAGCCGTGCGCGCCCGTACGGCACCGTGCAGGAGAAACCGAGCACCTTCTCGGCCCGCTGCACCCGGTGGGCGACCGAGTTGTGGTGCAGGTGGACCGTCCGCGCCGCCTGGCGGAGGGAGTCGGTGGCCGCGACCGCCAGGAGGGTCCGCTCCATCTCGGGACCGCTGTCCCGGAGCAACTGCGCGAGGCGCTGCACGTCGGGCACCTGCGCCAATCCCTCGGCGCCCAGCTGCTCCGCCAGGATGGCGTAGGAGCCGAGCGCCGAAGAGTCGACCAGGACGGCCTCCGACTTCCGGTACGGGCCGGTCTCGCGGGTGCTCGGCAGCGCGAACCGGAGCGCGTTGCGGGCGTGGCGCCACGCTTCGGGCGCCCTGGAGGCGGGGCCCGGGGGCGTGAACGCGCCGCGGACCCCCAGCGGCATGTGCAGTTCTCGCACGCCGCCCAGCCCGTCGGCGAGCACGAGGTGGACCCTGTCGTCGCGGACGTGGTGGACGACCGGGGCGAGCGTCCGGATCTGCCCGAGGACGCGCTCGACGCCCGCGGCCGGCCCGGCCAGCGCGAGCAGCATCACCGGCGCGCGGTCGCGCAGCCCCAGCCGGCGCAGCGCGTGCCGCCGGTCCTCCGCCGAGGCCAGGCCGTCGACCGCCGTGTGGATGTCGGCCGCGGTCTGGCGCTCACCGGATCGGGCGATCGTCCTCTCGACCGCGTCGCCGAAGCACCGGAGCACGAGCTCCTCCAGGTCGGCGGGGGAGCCCCCGGCGGATGCCGGCGCCTCACCGTTCTCGGGGGCCGTTCCGTCCCCGGAGTGGAGCCAGACATGCGAGCCGCCCGGGAGCCTGCGGCAGCGTGCGCCGGGCGGGGGAGGGCCGGCCGAGAGCGACCCGTCGCGGCCGCCGCTCACGACCGTGCCGTCGGCGGTCCGCACGCCCATCGCGAACCCGAACGACCCGGCGGCCCGGCGGACCACCGCCTCGAGATCGGCCCCGCTCCCGAGCAGCGCGTCGAGCCCGTCCATCCCGCGGCGCAGGCGTCCGAGCGCCGCTTCGGCCCAGGACGCCGCCGGCTCACCCGTGGCCATCACGCTCCCCGATCGTCTGCTCGTCCGGCCGCTCCCAGGGCGGAGAGATTGATTTCGAGCTCGATGTTACTATTGCGCCCTGGTCATGGACATCCCGGAGCGCTGTGGGGGTACCTGGTGAACCCGTCCTTTCATCTGTACCTGCCCCAGATGCGCATGTCGCACGAGGCGATCGTGGAGCGCGCGCGGGCGGCCGAGGACGCCGGGTTCGAGGGCATGGCGTTCATGGACCACCTCGCCCCGCCCCTCGCCTTCGAGCACGACATGTGGGAGGCGATGGCGCTGGCCGGGTGGGTGCTCGCCCGCACCGGCACGCTCACCGTCGGGCACCTGGTGCTCTGCGACGCCTTCCGCCACCCCGCGGTGCTCGCCCGCCAGGTGGCCTCGCTCGACCACGCCTCGGGCGGCCGGTTCGAGCTCGGCATCGGGTGGGGCTCCGTCCCCGCCGAGATGGCGATCTTCGGGCTGCCGGACGCCGAGCCGCCCGAGCGCGTCGGACGGCTCGCGGAGTCGATCGAGATCATGCGCGCTCTCTGGACCGGCGAGGAGATCGACCACCACGGCGAGCACTTCACGCTGAAGGGGGCCCGCCAGCGGCCCGTGCCGACCAGGCCGATCCCGATCACGATCGGCGGTGTCGGGAAGCGCACCCTCGCCCTCGTCAGGGAGCACGCCGACTGGTGGAACCTCCCCGTCCAGGCCCTCGACCGGCTCGGCGCCCTCAGGGAGCAGGCGGGGACGGCACGGGTGTCGATGCAGGTGATGGTGGCGCTCGTGCCCGACGAAGACCGCCGCGAGGAAGTGACCGCCCTGGCCCACCGGCGGTTCGGCCGCACCAAGATGGGCGAGAGCCTGGTGGTGGGCACCGCTCCCGAGCTGGCCGACCACTTCGCCCGCCGCCACGCCGAGGGCGTCGACCGGTTCTACGCCTGGTTCACCGACTTCGCCCCGGCCGAGACGCTGCACCGCTTCTCCGAAGTGATCGGCGCGTTCGCCGACGCCGACTGACCGGCACCCGGAGCGGAGCGCCGGCGGAGTGGAGGGTGACGGTCAGTCCTGCTCTTGCCGGGGAGTCTGAGGGGTCGCCCCCTCAGAGTGTTATATGCGCCGGCACCCGGAGCGGAGCGGCGGCTCAGACGCCGTTGCCGCCACCGGCGGCCTTGCCGGCGCGGCGGGCTGCCTCGGCGACCTGCTGGGCGAGGGCGGCGAGCTCCTTGCCGGTGAGATCGTGCTGGGGCCCCATCAGCATGAGCGACGCCGCGGCGCGCCCGGTGGCGTCGAAGACCGGCGCCGAGATCTGCGTCAGGCGGACGGTCGCGGTGTCGGCGATCTCTTCGGCGAGGTACTCGGTGTGCTGCATCAGGCCGACCAGCTCGTCCCGCCGGCGCCGGGCGTCCTCGGCGTCGGGCAGGGTGAGCAGGGAGTCGAACTCGTGGGGGCCGGGGTCCGTGGCGGCACGGGCCACCGAGATGCTGTAGCCCCGGCGCCGGATGGCCTCCAGTGCCTTCCGCCACCGGTCCGGGCGCTCGTCGGGCCGGTCCTCGCCGGCCTGGGCCAGCCAGGCGGCGGCGTCGGCGTCGTCCCACGCGACGAACACGGCGCCGAACGGCGGGACGAGCGGCATGGACTGCCCGGGACGCGGGCGGAGCCCCAGCGGCGGGCCCCAGTCCGACACCGCCATCACGCGGGTCTCGTTGGCCACCGGCGCCGACACCGCCACGCACGCGTTCAGCCTGCGCGCCACGTCCTCCGCCTCCCGGCTCGCGGCGTTGAGGATCGGATTGGCGTGGCGGGCGGCGTCGCCGAGCGCGATGCAGAAGCTGCCCAGCGCGTACCGCAGTTCCGGCTCCCGGCGGACGACCAGGCCCGACTCGGCGAGGGCCTGCAGGATGGAATCGCACGTCGCCCGGGGAATGTCGGCGATCCTGGCGAGCTCGGAGACCGAGTACGACTCGGACGGCCGCCGGGCCAGGTGCCACAGGAGCTGGTTGGCGCGGAGCACGGCCGGTGACGGGTTGATGGGCATGGTGCGTCCCCCGGATGCTTGCATATCATGCAGTATTGCTGCAATGCTAGCATACCTATGCTCAAATGCTAGCACATCCGGGGTGTGCGGAAGGGCGCGTCAGGTGAACGCCGCGGTCATGCGGCGACGCGCTCGAAGACGGCGGCGAGGCCCTGGCCGCCGCCGATGCACATGGTCTCCAGCCCGTACCGGGCCTCGCGGCGGCACATCTCGCGCGCGAGCGTGGCCAGGATGCGGGTGCCCGTGGCGCCGACGGGATGCCCGAGGGAGATCCCCGACCCGTGGACGTTGAGGCGCTCGAAGTCGGCCGCGCCGAACCCCCATTCCCGGGTGCACGCGAGCACCTGCGCGGCGAACGCCTCGTTGACCTCGACCAGGTCGACGTCGGACATCTTCAGCCCGGCGCGCTCCAGCGCCGCCTCCGACGCGGGGACGGGCCCGATGCCCATGGTCGCGGGCGGGACGCCGGAGACCGCCCACGACACGAGGCGGACGAGCGGCCGCAGCCCCAGCGCCTCGGCCCGCTCGCGGTGGGTGACGACGCACATCGCCGCCGCGTCGTTCTGCCCGCTGGAGTTGCCGGCGGTGACGGTGGCGCCGGGATCCTGCCGGCCCAGCGTCGGCCGCAGGCCGGACAGCGCCTCCAGGGAGGTGTCGGCGCGCGGGTGCTCGTCGGTGTCGACGACCTGCTCGCCCTTGCGGGTCCGCACCGTGACCGGGACGATCTCCTCGGCGAACACCCCGGACCGCTGCGCGGCGACCGCCCGCCGATGCGAGGCGAGGGCGAGCCGGTCCTGCTCCTCACGGGAGATGCCGTACTCTCCCCGCAGGTTCTCGGCCGTCTCCAGCATGCCGCCCGGGACCGGGTGGTCGCGCCCGCCCGCGGTGACGCGCCCGCGGGCGAGCCCGTCGTGCAGGGTCACCCCCGGGCCCTTGCTGCCCCAGCGCATCTCGCCCGAATAGAACGGGACGTTGCTCATGCTCTCGGTGCCGCCCGCTATCACCAGCTCGTGCACGCCGCCGCCCACCTGCATCCCGGCCTGGAGCACCGACTGCAGCCCGGAGCCGCAGCGCCGGTCGACCTGCATGCCGGGCACCGTCACCGGCAGGCCCGCGTTGAGCGCGACGACGCGGCCGATCGCCGGCGCCTCGCTGCTGGGGTAGCAGTTCCCGACCACGACGTCGTCGATCGCCGCGGGGTCGAGCCCGGTCCGCTCCAGGAGGCCGCGCAGGGCGATCTCGCCGAGCTCCGCGGCGCCGAGCCCTTTCAGGGCGCCGCCGAACCGGCCGATCGGGGTGCGGACCGGTTCGCAGATCACGATCTCACGCATGATGGGGCCCCTTTCCGAGGCTCGCGCTCACATGAACCGCCCGCCGGTGACCTCGAGCACCGTGCCGGTCATGTACGAGGACAGGTCGCTGGCCAGGAAGAGGACGACGCTCGCGACCTCCGCCACCTCGCCGGGCCGGCCCATGGGTATCTCGCTCATCTTCTGCTCCCACGCCTTGGCGGGCATGGCCTCGGTCATCGCCGAACGGATGAGGCCGGGCTGCACGGCGTTGACGCGGACCCCGTGGTGGGCCATCTCCTTGGCCGCCGCCTTGGTCAGCCCGACGATCCCCGCCTTGGCGGCCGAGTAGTTCGTCTGGCCCACCATGCCGACCTTGCCCGACAGGGACGAGATGTTGACGATGGCGCCCGACTTCTGCTCCCGCATGATCGCGGCGGCCTTGCGGGTGCCGTTCCAGGTGCCCTTGAGATGGACGTCGATCACCTGGTCGAACTGGTCCTCGGTCATCGTGCGCAGGGTGGCGTCGCGGGTGATGCCGGCGTTGTTGACCATCACGTCCAGGGAGCCGAAGACCTCGACCGCGTGCGCGAGGAGCGCGTCCACGTCGGCCGCGGCGGTCACGTCGCACCGCGCCGCCGACGCCGTGCCCGCGCCGCCGAGCCGCTTCGCCGCGTCCTCGGTCGCGGCGAGGTCCAGGTCGCCGAGGACGACCCGGGTGCCCTGGGCGATGAGGCACTCGGCGATCGCGTACCCGATGCCCTGCGCGCCGCCGGTGATGACCGCGGTCCGGCCGTCCAGAAGGCCCATCGTGACTCTCCTCGTCATCGCCGGGTCAGGACGTGCGGCCGCGCGCGCCGCGCACCAGGGAGCCGCCGACGATCAGGCGCTGGATCTCGCTCGTCCCCTCGTAGAGGCGCAGCAGGCGGACGTCGCGGTAGATCCGCTCCACCGGGACCTCGCGCATGTACCCGGTGCCGCCGTGCACCTGCACCGCCAGGTCGGCCACCTGGCCGGCCATCTCGGTGCAGAACAGCTTGACCGCGGACGGCATGACCCGCCGGTCGGCGCCGCTGTCGTAGGCGGCCGCCGCGTCCCGGACCATGGCGCGCCCCGCGGCGACGCCGGTGTACTGGTCGGCGAGCATCGCCTGGACGAGCTGGTGCTCCCCGATGGGGACACCGCCCTGGGTGTTGGCCGCGGCGTAGGCGACCGACTCGTCGAGGGCGCGCTGCGCGCAGCCCACCGCGAGGGCCGCGATGTGGACGCGCCCGCGGGCCAGCGAGATCATGGCCGCGCGGTAGCCGACCTCCTCGGCGCCGCCGACCAGCGCCGACTCGGGCACGCGCACCGAGTCGAAGACGACGTCGGAGGTCCAGGCGCCCTCCTGGCCCATCTTCGCGTCCTTGGGGCCGACGCTGACCCCGGGGGCGTCGGCGGGCACCAGGAACACCGCGATGCCGGGGCCGTCCGGGCCGGGTTCGCGGGTGCGCGCGAAGACCACGAACAGGTTCGCGAGGGGTGCGTTGGTGATGAAGCGCTTCTGGCCGTCGAGGATCCAGTCGTCGCCGTCGCGGCGGGCGCGGGTGCGCAGCCCGGCGGGATTGGACCCGGCGCCCGGCTCGGTGAGCGCGAACGAGGCGACGACCTCGCCGGAGGCGATGCGCTGGAGCCACTGCTTCTTCTGCACCTCGGTGCCGAAGTTGACCAGCACCTGGCCCGCGATGCCGTTGTTGGTGCCGAACAGCGACCGCAGGGCGAGGGTGGTGTAGCCGAACTCCATCGCCAGCTCGACGTCCTGGCGCAGGTCGAGCCCGAGCCCGCCCCACTCCGCGGGGATCGCGTAGCCGAACAGCCCCATCTCCGCCGCGGCGGCGCGCAGATCGTCGGGGACCCGGTCGGCCGCCATGATCTCGTTCTCCCGCGGCACGACGTCGTCCCGGACGAAACGCCGCACCTGGTGAAGGATGTCCGAGAAGTCCTCGTCGCCGACTCTGTCGCTCATGGGCCTCGATTCTCCGATCCCTTCTGATGCAAGTCAAATACCAATAGCTCGGTGACTATTTCACCCGCGGATATAATCTCGCCGTGGACTTCATCCAGCTCAAGGTGTTCCGCGCGGTCGCCGAGGAACTGCACTTCGGCCGTGCGGCCAAGCGCCTGCACCTCGCCCAGCCCTACATCAGCCGGACGATGCGGGCGCTCGAGGCCGACCTGGGCGCCCCGCTGTTCGACCGCACCACCCGGCGCGTCGAGCTCACGCCCGCGGGGCGGGCCCTGCTGGAACCGGCGGCGGCGATCCTGCGGATGGGCGAGCAGGCCCGCGCCGAGGTCGAGGCGGCGCACCACGGCGACAGCGGGCGGGTGCGGTTCAGCTTCGCCGGCCCGGCGTCCCAGGCCATGGTGGGACGGCTCGCGCGGACGGTGCGCGAGCGGCACCGGCGCATCGACCTCGCCTTCCGGCCGGGCCGCTACGGCCCGGCCGTGGTGCGCGAGCTGCTGGAGCACACGACGGACCTGGCCATCGCGCGCTTCGAGCACCCGCCGGCCGGGGTCGAGAGCCGCGTGGTGGCCAGGGAGAGCGGCATCGTCGCCGTCCCCTCCGCGCATCCGGTCGCGGCGGCGGCGTCGGTCTCCTTCGCCGACCTGCGCGGCGAACCGTTCATCGCGATGCCGGAGGAGTACGGCTCGGCGGTCCGCGCGATGTTCGTCAACGGCTGCCACGCGGCGGGCTTCGTCCCGGACGTCGTGCAGACCGCCCCCGACTCGTGGACGTGCTTCGCGCTGGTCGCGGCCGGTGTCGGGCTGCACTTCTCCACCGACTCGGCGGTCGCGCAGATGACCCTGGACGGCGTGCGGATCCTCCCGCTCGCCGAGGAGATCCCGCCGATCTACGCCCATCTCCTCTGGCGGAGCGGCGATCGCGACCCCGCGCTGGCGAAGGTCCTGCGGACCTCCGAAGAGGTGCTGCCCACCGTGGCGTGAGCCGGGCGGACGGCCGGTCGCGTCAGGTGTGCATCCGGAGCAGCTGGCCGCCGTCGACCAGCACCTCGGACCCGGTGATGAAGGAGGCCCCCGGCGACAGGAGGAAGGCCACCGTCTCCGCCACCTCGTGGGCCTCGCCCGCCCGGCCGAGCAGCGCGGAGGAGCTGAGGCGCCGGATGGTCTCCGCTTCGTGCATCGGGGTGGCGATCGGCCCCGGCAGCACCGAGTTCACCCGGATGCCCTCCGCGCCGAGCTCGGCGGCGGCGCTGAGCGACAGGCCCCGCGCCCCCCACTTGGAGGTCGAGTACCCGACGTGGCGCGGGAAAGGCCGCATGCCCGCGCTGCTCACCGTGTTCACGATGGCGGGATCGGCGCCCTCCCGGAGCAGGGGCAGGCAGGCCTGGATGCCGAGGAAGGGCCCGAGGCAGTTCACCCGCCAGGCGCGCTCGAAGTCGGCGGGGTCCTCGTCGGCGATGTGCGCGCGGTGCAGCACGCCGGCGTTGTTGACGAGCGCGTCGAGGCCGCCGAAGCGGTCCCGCGCGCTCTGGGCGGCGGCCTGCCATTCCTCCGCGGAGGAGACGTCGAGCCGCCGCGCGTGCACCGCGTCCGCGGGCAGCGCCGCGGCGGCGGTGGCGAGCTCGTCCTCCAGCACGTCGCAGGCGACCACGGCGTAGCCCTCGTCGACCAGCCGCCGGACGATCGCCAGCCCCTGCCCCCGGGCGGCCCCGGTCACCAGTGCCCTTCGTCGTGCTGTCACGGCCCCCGCTTCCGGCTCTGCTTCCGATATTGACGTCGAAGTTATAGACAGTGGATGCTCTCCGCAAGGGACCGGGCCGAGCGGTCCCGCGGGCGGAGGAGGCGCGCATGGAGGCCGGGACGGCACCGCGGCGACCGCGGCGTCCCCGCAGTGTCCCGACGGGTCTCCCCGAGGTCAAGACCATCGCATTCCCCTCCGTCGACGGCCGGAGCGGCCGCCGACCACCTGAGAGAGAGGTCTCATCATGGGTCGAGTCGAGGGCAAGGTCGCCTTCATCACCGGGGCCGCGCGCGGGCAGGGCCGCAGCCACGCGGTCCGGCTGGCCGAGGAGGGCGCCGACATCATCGCCGTCGACCTCTGCGGCGACCTGGCGACGAACCTGTACCCGCTGGGCACCCCGGAGGATCTGCGGGAGACGGTGCGGCTGGTCGAGGAGCAGGGCCGGCGGATCGTGGCGGTGCAGGCCGACGTGCGCGAGCGGGCGCGGCTGGCGGCCGCGCTGGAGCAGGGCATCGCCGAGCTGGGCGGGCTCGACGTGGTGGTCGCCAACGCCGGGATCTCACCGATGGGCGGCCGGCCGCCGATGCAGGCGTGGGCCGACGCGGTGGACACCGACCTGGTCGGCGTCATCAACGCCGTCCACGTCTCGCTGCCGCATCTGACCGAGGGCGGCTCGATCATCGCGACCGGGTCGGCGGCGGCGTTCATGGTCGGCATGCAGATCGCCGAGCCCGGAAGGGACCCGGGCGGCGCGGGCTACCAGTACGCCAAGGTGGCGCTGTCGCACTTCGTCCACGAACTGGCGCGCAACCTGGCGCCGCGGCAGATCCGGGCCAACGTCGTCCACCCCACCAACTGCAACACCGGCATGCTCAACAGCGACCCGATGTACAAGGCGTTCCGCCCGGACCTGGAGAACCCCACCCGCGAGGACGCGCTGCCGGCGTTCCCGGCGCAGCAGGCCATGCCCATCCCCTACATCGAACCGGTCGACGTCAGCCACGCGGTGGTCTATCTCGCCTCGGACGAGTCGCGGTACGTCACGGGCCTGCAGCTGCGCGTGGACGCCGGGTCGTACCTCAAGTTCCACGACTTCCACGCCTGACGTTCCCCACCCCCCTTCCGACTCGGGCTGGAGCACCGCCATGAGCGATGACGAAACGCAGACCACCGACACCGGGCGCAAGCGGCCCGCCATCAGCCTGGACCGCCACTCCACGCGGTACCGGGTGGAGTTCGAGCAGCTCACCGACGAGTTCCACGGCAGGTGCCCGGTGGCCTGGAACGACACGCACGGGGGCTACTGGTTCGCCAGCGGCAACAAGGAGCTGTTCGACCTCGCCCGGCGCGCCGACGTCCTGTCCAACGACAACGACGTGACCGGGACCGGGACCGGCTACGTGGGGATCACCATCCCGCCCCCGCCCGGACAGCGGAACCGGGGCGGCTTCCTGGAGATGGACCCGCCGGACCAGCGGTACTACCGGCAGGCGCTGAACCCCTACCTGTCGCCGGCCGCGGTCGCGCGGTGGAGGCCCGTGGTCGAGGAGCTGACCCGGGCGTGCCTGGACGAGGTGATCGAGACCGGCCGGATCGACTTCGTCGACCATCTCGCCAACATCGTGCCCGCGGTCTTCACCCTGGCGATGCTCGGCATGCCGCTGAAGGACTGGGACGTCTACTGCGAACCCGTCCACGCCGCCGTCTACACCCCGATGGACTCGCCGGACTATCCCCGGGTGCAGGAACTCCAGATCCGCATGGGCATGCACATGCTGGAGACCATCCAAGCGGTCCGGGCCGAGCCGCGTCCCGGGCTGATCAACGAGCTGGTGCACCTCGAGCTGGACGGCCGCCGGCCCGACGACATGGAGCTGCTGGGCGTCGTCATGCTGCTGATCGGCGGCGGCTTCGACACCACCACGGCGCTGACCGCGCACTCCCTGGAGTGGCTGTCGCGGCATCCCGGGGAGCGGGAGCGGCTGAGCCGGGAGCGGGAGACGCTGCTGGACAGCGCGACCGAGGAGTTCCTGCGCTTCTTCACCCCGGCCCAGGGCGACGGCCGCACGGTCTCCCGGGACTGCGAGATCAACGGCACCCGGTTCAAGGAGGGCGACCGCCTCTGGCTGTCATGGGCGATGGCCAACCGGGACGAGACCGTGTTCGAGGACCCGCACCGGATCCGCCTCGACCGCAGCGGCAACCGCCACAACAGCTTCGGGCTGGGCATCCACCGGTGCATCGGCTCGAACGTGGCGCGCGTGACGTTCAAGACCATGCTCACCGCGGTCCTGGACCGGATGCCCGACTTCGCCTGCGCCGAGGGCGGCGCCGTGCACTACGACACCATCGGGGTCATCAACGGCATGAAGCACCTGCCGGCGGCCTTCACTCCCGGCCCGCGCCTGGGCGCCGGCCTCGACGAGACGATCGAGAAGGTCCAGCGCATCTGCGACGAGCAGCGGCTCGCCGAACCCGTCACCGTCCGCAGGGGGAGGGCCGAGCTCGACGGCTGAGCCGGCACGCCCCCGCCCCCGCCCGCGTCCGGGCCCGCCTCCGCATCCGCGGCGGGCCCGTGTACGGGCCTGCGCCGAGATTCCCCACCCCATCGGGCCACCTCCTGACCGGGAGTCCATGATGCAACCCCCCTCGTCCACCGCCGGAGCCCCGGGGCCCTCACCGCGCATGGCCCGCCGGGCCGCGCTCGCGGGTTTCGTCGGCACCTTCATCGAGTACTACGACTTCGCGCTCTACGGAGTGCTGACGGTCTTCCTGGCACCGCAGTTCTTCCCGTCCGACAACGCCTCGACCTCGTTCCTGGCCGGGCTCGCGGTGTTCGGCGCCGGGTTCGTCGCCAGGCCGATCGGCGGGATCCTGTTCGGGCGGTACGGTGACCGGCGCGGCAGGCGGAACGCCCTGGTCCTCAGCGTGCTCCTGATGGGTGTGTGCAGCACCCTGGTCGGGATCCTCCCGACCTACGCCACCCTCGGCGCCCTGGCCCCGCTCCTGCTGGTGCTGCTGCGGCTCGGGCAGGGCATCTCGGCCGGGTCCGAGATGCTCGGCTCGATCACCTACGTGCTGGAGTCGGTGCCGCGGCGGCGCCGCGTGTTCATGGCGTCGCTGACGTCGATGGGGGCCGTGCTCGGCGGCGCCACCAGCACCGTCACCGCCGCCGTCCTCACGGGCGTGCTGGGCCGGGACGGCATGGAGGACTACGGCTGGCGGATCGCCTTCCTGATCGCCGCCCCGCTCACCGCGATCGCGCTGTGGATCAGGACGAAGCTGGAGGACTCACCGGAGTTCACCCGGATGATCGAGCGCCGGGAGGTCACGCGCTCCCCGCTGCGCGAGGTGCTGACGGTGCACCGCCGCAACGTGCTCATCGCGGGCGGTATAGCGATCAGCGCCAACGGCGCGGCGGGGCTGGCCGCCTGGTTCCACACCTATCTGGTCGGCAACCGCGACCTGCCCGGCGGCGAGGTCTTCGCGGCCTCCGCGGTGAGCTCGATCCTGAGCGCGTTCCTCGCCCCGGTCGCGGGCCGGCTGGCCGACCGGTACGGCCAGCGCCGGACGTTCGCGGCGGTGCTGGTCGGGTACCTGGTCGCGGCGTTCCCGGTGATGTACATGCTGGGGAAGGCGACCGGCTTCGCCGGGCTGATCGTGGCGCTGGGCGTGTACTCGCTGCTGGTGGCGATGGTCCAGGCGCCGGCCTTCACCCTCATCGCCGAGTTGTTCCCCGGGCCGGTGCGCTACACCGGCGCGAACTTCGGCCAGAACATCGGCACCGTGCTGGCGAGCGGGCTGGCCCCGTTCGCGGCCGGCCTGCTGTTCACCGTCACCGGCTCCTCGCTCGGACCGGTGATCTGGATCTTCGGGGTGTGCGCCATCGCCTTCGTCGCGCTGTCCGTCCCGGCCGTCCAGTACGTGGCGGGCGCCGATCCGGCCGCCGATCCCGGGGACGCGATCGGCGCCGAGCGGCCTTGACGCCCGGCGGGGCCCATGGCATTGTCAAAGTCGATGTCGAAGTTGACAAGACTCCGGAATTCCGTATCGCCGAGATGAGGTGGGGTCATGGCCGCGAGTGAGCGGGTCAACAAGATCAGGTTCTTCCGTTCGGAGGACGCGCCCTCGATCGACGACGACGGCATGATGTCGGCACCGCGGATCGACAAGGCCGTCCACGCCGAGTACGACACCAGCCCGCTGCGCGACGGGCAGCGCGTCACCGTCCTCTTCAAGGGCCACGGCCCGGACGGTTTCAGCCTCGTCCACGCCTGGTTCGGCGCCGGCTTCCGGCTGCCCCGCCACAGCCACTCCGCCGACTGCCTCTACTACGTCATCTCCGGCGAGCTCACGATGGGCACCCGCACGATGAAGGCGGGCGAGGGGTTCTTCGTGCAGGCCGAGGCCCCCTACGCGTACACGGCGGGGCCGGAGGGCGTGGAGGTCCTGGAGTTCCGGACGTCCACGAGCTTCGACATGAAGGTGTACGACCAGACCGTCGAGCGGTGGAAGCCCATCGTCGAGGCCATGCGCGCCAACCATCCCCAGTGGGTCGCGGCGCAGGCGGGCGCGGGCGGCTGAGCGTCAGATGACCACCCGAGCCACGCTCCCGGCCCCGACGAACGACCTGGAGCGCGCGGAGCACGACCTGGAAGAGCACGGCATCTGCGCGGTGACGGACGTGCTGGAGGGCGAGACCCTGCGCGCAGTCAAGGACGGTCTCTACGCGGCAGCCGCCGCGGACCGCACGTGGGGTCGCGAGGAGCGTTTCGCCGCCGACTACGCGCACGACGAGACGAACCAGCGGGTGTGGAACGTCCTCAGCAGGGGACCGGTCTTCGAGAACCTCGCCGCCCATCCGACCGCGCTGCGCCTGGTCCGCTCCCGGCTCGGCTGGCCGATGCTGCTCGGCAACCTGTCGGCGAACATCACCGGCCCCGGCGGCGGGGAGATGATGGTCCACGCCGACCAGCGTTTCCTGCAGGAGCCCTGGCCGGCCGAGCCGCAGGGCGCCAACGCGGCATGGTGCGTCGACGACTTCACCGTCGACAACGGCGCCACCCGCTTCGTCCCGGGCAGCCATCTCCTCAACCGCTCGCCGCGGCCCGAGGACGACACCTCGTCGGTGCCGATGGAGGCCCCGGCCGGCTCGCTGGTCGTCTTCGACAGCCGGCTCTGGCACCAGACCGGCTTCAACCGCACCGCCGACCGGCGGCGCGCCGCGGTCTTCGGCTGGTACACCCGCACGATGTACCGCCCCCAGGAGAACTGGTTCCTGTCGCTCGACCCGGCCGTGGTGCAGTTCGCCTCCGAGGAACTGCTCGTCCTGCTCGGATACAAGACCTACGGCTTCGGCATGGTCAACGGGAGGTCGCCTCGATGACCCGTGCGCCCGCGGACGGGCGGTTCGAGTTCCTCTCCGGCGCGTGGATCGAGGAGGCGGCGCGCTTCGTCCGCAACGCCGCGCCGGACGTGCGCTTCACCCTCTGCGAGACGTTCACGGATCCGCCGCCGGGGATCGGCGGCGCCTGGCACGTCCGCGTCGGCGGCGGCGCCGTCGAGGCCGGGCCGGGCGAGATCCAGGACGCCGACCTGCGCGTCTCCGGCGACTACCAGGGCATGCTGGCGATGGTCCAGACGGTGTACGCCGCCGGGCGCGACGCCATGGACCGCGCCCGCCGCGAGATGGTGCACCGGCACGGTCCCGGCGTGATGCGGATGGAGGGGAGCGCTCCCGCCGCCATGCACCCCGTGCTCGCCGGGCTGCACGACCACATGGCCGCCCGCACGATCGAGAACCCCCACCTCGGCCACCGGGCGGCCAGGCTCGGGCTCGCGCGCCACGTGGCCGAGTTCAAGGAACGCGGGCACACCGTCATCGAACGCGCCATCTCCGAGGCGTTCGCCGACGAGCTGCGCGAACGCGTCCAGTCCGAGTCGCGCGCCCCGGACGCCGGTGGGCTGCTCGCCCGCCACCGGCTCTTCGAGGAGATCGCGCTGCACCCGCTCGCGCGCACGGCCGCGCACGGCCTTCTCGGGCCGGACATGATCCTGCGGGGCCTGTCCGCTTCGGACGCGCCGTCCCAGGTGCCGGACGCGCTCGTGGTGGTGGCCTCGTGGGTCCTCGACGACCGCGGCCTCTCGTTGCCGAAGGGTTCCGTCGTGCTCCGCGACGACCGGTCCACGCGACCGCCCGAGGCACAGGACGTCCCGATCACGATCACCGCCGTCTACGCCCACCCCTCCACCGGCCCCGCGGACGGCTTCGGCTCGGTGGGGGAGGAGTGCCTGCGGCGCAATCCACCCGCGTTCCGGACGCTGCTCGGCCTGGATCGCGCCGCGGCGGAGACGCCATGACCGGCGTGCGCACCGAGGCGACGGCCGCGGGCCTGATCGTGCGTCCCCCAGACCCGGCCGGGACGGTCGTCCTCTACGCGCCGGGGGACCGTTACCTCGCGGCCGACCCGGAGCCGGTGCCCGACACGGCCCGCCGGCTCGCCCTCCAGACCGGGGCCACGGTGGTCTGCGCCCGCTACCGGCAGGTCTTCCCCGCCGCACTCGACGACGTCGAGGCCGCCTACGACCTCGGCCGGAGCCTCGGACCGGTCGCGGTGGCGGGCGAGCGGCTGGGAGCCGGGCTGGTCACCGCCCTGCTGCTCCGGTTGCGCGACCGGGGGGCCGCCCTGCCCGGCTGCGGGACGCTGGTCTCCGGGCTGCTGGACCTCACCTTGGGCGCGTCCAGCCTGCTCTTCAACGCCGCCGGCGATCCGGCGTTCGACCTCGGCGCGGTCCGCGCCCGCGTCGCCGCCTACGCCGGCGGCGCCGCCAAGGACGATCCGCTGGTGAGCCCGCTCTTCGGCAACCTGCACGGCCTGCCCCCGATCCAGCTCCTGGCGGCGGGCAACGATCCCCTGCTGGACGACTCGCTGGCGTTCGCCGCGCGCGCCGCCCGGTCCGGCGTGCACGTGGACCTGCGCGTCCGGTCCGATGCCGCCGCCCTCCACCGCGACACCGTTCCGGCGATGGCCGCGTTCGTCGCGGACTGGGCCGCGGCGGGCCTCCTGCCCCCTCTCACCGGCTCTTGAGAGGTTGTCCGTCACGCGGCGGCATCGGACTTCCCGCGCTCCGGCCGCCAGAACGTCGCCAGCAGGCCCGCGGTCGCGACCACGGCCACGCCGAGCGCGATGCCGCCACCGACCCAGCCGTCCACCTCTGTGCCGGCGGCGGCGTCGAGCGACAGCCGCCCGGGGCCCAGGACGGCCAGTGCCAGCGTCACGACCGCGAGCACGAGGACGTACTCGTAGCCGTCCTTGAAGACGAAGAAGCCGTTCGGACGGTGCGCGAGCAGGCCCGCGACCAGCATCACGGAGATGACCGCCGCGCACGCCAGCGGCGTGAGCAGGCCGGCCACCAGCAGTATCCCCGCGCCGATCTCGGTGACCACGCTCATCCACGCCTGCAGCACCCCGTGCCGCAGGCCGAGCCCGCCGAACCAGCGGCCGGTGCCCTCGATGCGGCCACCGCCCCGCCAGTGGTTGAGCCCGTGGGCGATCATTGTGAGGCCCACGACCACGCGCACCAGCAGCAGGGCGACGGCGTCGGCGTCCATCATCACAGGGTCATGCCGGCCTCGACCGGCAGCGAGATGCCGGTCACGGCGTACGCCTCGTCGGACACCAGCCACAGGATCGCCCGGCTGACGTCCACCGGCTGCAGCCGGTCCACCGGCAGCACCCGCGTGACCTGCTGGAGGCGGCTCCCGTCGGTCATCGGCGAGTGCGGGTTATTGATCATGAAGGTGTCGACCGCGGTCGGGTGCACGACGTTGACCCGGACGCTGTGCGGGCCGAGCAGCCTGGCCCACCCCTTGGCGAGGCCGACCAGGCCGTGCTTGGCCGCGTTGTACCCGGAGAGGCCGCCGGAGCCGTCGGTCATCCCCTTGAGCCCGGCCGTGGAGCCGGTGACGACGATCGAGCCGCCGCGGCCCTGGTCGATGAGCGGGCGCTCGGTCACCTTCAGCGTGTTGAAGACGCCGGTGAGCATCACGCCGATCGCGTCGGCCCAGTTGGCCGCCGACCGTTCGAGCGTCGTCTCGGCCCCCGGATCGCTGTGCAGCACGCCCGCGTTGGCCAGGACGATGTCCACGCCGCCGAGTTCGGCGATGCCGTGCTGCAGGGCCTTGTCCAGCGCCGCGATGTCGCGGACGTCGGCGACCGCGGTCACGCACCGCCGCCCGGCCGCCTCGACCACGCGGGCGGTCTCGGCGAGGTCGTCGGCCGTGGCCATCGGGTAGGGGACGGTCGGGATGTCGGCGCAGACGTCCACGGCGATCACGTCGGCGCCGTGCTCGGCGAGCAGCGCCGCGTGCGACCGTCCCTGGCCGCGGCCCGCTCCGGTGATGAAGGCGACCTTGCCGTCCAGCTGTCCCATGGTGTCGATGCCTCCTGGGGGGTAGGCGTGCCCGCGGCCGTCCTCGGGCCCCGCCGTCTGCACGATAGCCCGAAGTCAGTATTGATGTCGATATTGACATTGAGCTACGCTGCCGGGGAGGTCGACCAGGTCATGCCCGCTCGCTCGGGCCCGTGCGACCGCACAGGGGACCCGCCGGGCGGGAGGCGACCATCTCGTCGCGAAAGGAAGCCCGACATGCCGTCACGTGAGCTGCCGTTCCCGCTGTTCGACGCGGACAACCACATGTACGAGACCGAGGAGGCGTTCACCCGGCACCTGCCGGAGGACCACCGGGGCGCCATCCAGTACGTGCAGGTCCGCGGCCGGACGAAGATCGCGGTCCGGGGGCAGATCAGCGAGTACATCCCGAACCCGACCTTCGAGGTGGTGGCCCGTCCGGGCGCCCAGGAGGACTACTTCAAGCACGGGAACCCGGAGGGCAAGTCGTTCCACGACCCCCCCCAGGTCCCGGCTGGAGTTGATGGACGAGCAGGGCATCCAGCGGACGCTGATGTTCCCCGCCCTGGCGAGCCTGCTGGAAGAACGGGTGTGGGACGACCCGGAGCTCACGCGTGGTGATCCACGGCTGAAGCAGCGGATGGACGAGGTCTGGTCGTTCGACCATCGGGACGGCATCTTCTCCACCCGGGGTATCGGGAAATCCGATTCCTCCCCCGCCTTCGGCGGGGGAGGAATCGGACCTCTGCGGAGCAGGACAAGGATCGGAAATCCGCCGCCGCGGCGGATTTCCGAAACTCCGAGCGCGGTCTGCGAGCTTGGTGTTACCGTCTGTGATGCCTGGCCGCTGGAGACCAAGCTGGTCGGGCCATGCTGGTCGAGCGGCTCGAGTACAGGCGCCCGGCCGCGTGTACAGATCGATCCCGCGTCCACCTCGCAGCGTTGTCCGGCGTGTGGGACCAGGGACCGGGAGGCGCGCGAGAGCCAAGCGTGTTTTACGGTGCTGGTCCTGCAGCTACGTCGGCAACACCGCCGATGTGAACGCGGCGCGCACTATCGCACGCGAGCCGGGCTCGTGTGCACGGCGGCCGGGCCGGCCGTTGCTGCGCGGGGACGCTCCGGGTTGCCGGGGCGGATGAACCGCGAACCTCAACCTGAGGTTCCTCTCCTGAGGGCACGGGTTGGAATCCCCCTCGTTTACGAGGGGGAGGAGGTCAACGAGGACGACATGGCGGCGCTGGCCGACCTGCTCGGGATCGACCGGGTGCTGTTCGGCTCGGACTACCCCCACCCCGAGGGCAAGGCCGACCCGATCACCTTCGTCGACGATCTGGCCTCCTTCACCGAGGAGGCCAAGGCCAAGATCATGGGTGGCAACCTGTCCCGCCTCATCCCCGTCTGATCCGGCCGGGGGCCGCCGCGTCGCCAGGGCCGCCGCCCGTCCGGGCGGCGGCCCTGCGCGCTCTGTCAGAGCCGGGATGCGACGGGCATGGACGCCGCCGATCCGCTCGGCGAGAGGGCGCGGATCATGGCGTCCTGCGTGAACGAGGCGATCAGGCGCCCGTCCTCGGTGACCACCTGGCCGCGGATGTGGCTCATGCCGGCACCCGCGTAGGTGCTCTCGTGGTGGTAGCGGATCCAGCCGTTCCACTCCACCGGGTCGTGGAAGACCACCGAGATGCCCATGGGCGCGGTCGAGACGGTGTAGTGCGCCTGGGACGTCCCGAGCCCGGCGTGCGGCCGCATCGCGGTGGAGATGGAGAGGTGGCCGGTGAAGTGCGTGAGGAGCGCGCGGCGCAGGTCGTCGCGTCCGGGGACCTGGTCGTAGTGCAGCCAGGCGTCCACGACGGGCGGCCCGACCTCGTCGGGATCGTTGATGTCGCGGACCCCCTCGATGCGCAGCCGCCTGCCCGGCAGCGGCATGTCGATCTCGTTCGCCGCGTCGGGGCCGCCGACCTCCGGGCCGGTCCACCGGTCGTGCCGGATGAGGTCCGGCTGGGGCCGGTCCAGCAGCACGGAGATGGTCGAGCGGGTCCGGTCGCCCTGCGTGACGGCGATGGTGGCGCTGGCGAAGGAGCGGCCGACCTGGACCGGTGTGACGGTGAACTCCAGCGGCAGCGCGGGATCGCCCGCGGAGACGAACAGGCCGTGCGCGGACCGCACGGTGCGTTCGGGCAGGGCCTTGCCCGCCGCCACGATCGCCTGTGACAGCATCTGGCTGGCCTCGACGACCTGGCGGCTCCCGGGGTCGCTGTGGCCCAGGAAACGCCGCGGGTCGGCCCCGTCCGGCGCCACGTCGAAGATGGCGAGCATGCCCTCCAGCGTCGACTCGGTCATGGTGACCTCCGCGGTTCTTGACAAGCCTTCGCAGACTTATCCAAACTTCGATGTCGAAGTTGACATTACATGGATCACGACGGGGGAGCGAGGGTGCGGTGACGGTGCGCACCGCCGGCCGACCCGCGCAAGGAGAGACCGCTGTGAGCGTCAGTACTGGCCCTGAGACCGGCCCCGAGACCGGCCCCGAGGCATCGAGTCACATGCTCGGCGAGCTCGGCTTCGCCACCACCAGCGTCGGCGAGGACCTGCACGGCACGGCCTCGATCACCCCGGAGATGCACGTGCCGGGCACCGCGCGCCTGCGGACGTCCATCCTGGCCACCTGGGCCGACACGCTGATCGGCCTGCTGGCGTCCAAGGTCACGCACCCGCGCGTGCCGGTGACGCTGGGACTCGACGTCCACCTGTACCGCCCCGCTCCCGCGGCCGGGACGCTGCTGGGGATCGCCCGGACGGTCAAGGCCGGCCGCTCGGTCTTCACCGGGCGGGTCGAGTTCACCACCGGCGGCGGCGAGCCGTGGGCGATCGCGCACGGCTCGTTCATGCTGGCGCCGGACCCCGGCGTGTCGCTGCCGGCCACCCTCAGCGTCGAACTCCCGCTGCAGAAGGAACGGCTGGTCAAGCCGTTCGCCGAGCGTGCGGGGTGCGAGCGGCGCGGGCCGGGGCTGGCCGTCCTGCCCCGTTCGGAGGACGGCCTGAACGCCTCCCGCACCATCAACGGCGGGCTGATCGCCCTGGTCGCGGAGGAGGCGGTGCTGTCGCTGGCGCCCGGCGGCACCCTGTCCTCGCTCGAGCTGCGCTACCTCCAGCCCGCGCGGGTGGGTCCCGTCGTCGCCACCGCCGGGTTGCGCGACGGCCTCGGCCAGGTGGAGCTGCGCGACGCCGGCAGGGACGACCGCCTGACGGGCATCGCCGTCGCCAGGACCTTCCCCGCCTGAGTTCTCGCCCCCGGCGCTCGCGTGCGTTCGACGCACGCGAGCGCCTTTTCTCTTGCTCGGAATCGGCCGAACGTCCGCCGGAGCTCTCGAAACAGGAGCCGGAGGTCTGGTCTTCCGCAGACGTCGTTGCTACCATTTAGTGCAGCGCTGCTTAAATGATAGCAACTACCCACCCCCAGCAACCTGTTCGCGGGTTGCGCCGCCAGGGCCCTCCCCGGCGGCGCCGACCGGATCCGCTTGCGGCCGGCCCGGACGAACGCCCGCGCATCCTCCGATCGACCTTCGCGGCCATCGCCGCGACGCCCGAACCGCCCGCATCACCCGCGCGTTCGCGCGGGTCCCCGCCGCCGGGATGTCGCGCCGCCCCGCGAACACCGCACACCTTCAGGAGGCGCTGGTTGTGACCGCCGCAGAGACAGGGAGGTTCTTGGTGGACGAAGGTGCGTTCAGCGGCCTGCGCGTCGTCGAGCTGGCGCAGTGGGTGTTCGTCCCGGTCGCCGGCGCGCTGCTGGCCGACTGGGGCGCGGACGTCGTCCGGATCGAGCGCCTGGAGGGCGACCCGTACCGGGGCCTGGCCACGCAGGGCATCGGGACCGACGCCGGCGGGGTCAACCTGTCGATGGCGCTGGCCAACCGCGGCAAGCGGTCGGTCGCGCTCGACCTGCGCCAGGAGGAGGGGCGGGCCGTCCTCGACGAGCTGCTGAAGACGGCCGACGTGTTCCTCACCAACTTCCGGCCGGGGGCGCTGCGCCGCCTGGGGCTGGACGCGGAGACGCTCACCGAGCGCTTCCCCAAGCTCGTGTACGCGCGGGGGAACGGCTACGGGCCGCGGGGGCCCGACGCCGACCTGCCCGGCTACGACTCGTCGGCGTTCTGGGCGCGGGGCGGCATGGCGCACGTCCTGACACCGCCCGACCGCGACGGTCCGATCGGCCAGCGCGGTGCGATGGGCGACCGCAACGGCGCCATGGCGCTGGCGTTCGGGATCGCCACGGCGCTGCTGCGCCGCGAGCGCGGCGGCAAGGGGTCGGTGGTGGACGTGTCGCTGCTGGCCACGGCGATGTGGACGCTGTCGTCCGACGTCCTGTCCGCGCTGCAGGGGCATCGGCCGAGGGCGGCCTCCGGGAACGAGGCGTCGCCCAACCCCCTGGTCGGCGTCTACGCGACGAAGGACGGGCGCCACATCCAGCTCGTGTTCCTCCAGGGGGACCGGTACTGGGCGGACTTCTGCAAGCTGGTCGGGCGCGAGGAACTGGTGGACGATCCGCGTTTCGTGGACCTGGCGGCGCGGCGCGAGAACCGGGACGCCTGCATCGCCGAGCTGAAGGCGGAGTTCGCCAGGCGGACGTTCGAGGAGTGGAAGGACCTGCTCGCGCGGATCGACGCCCCGTGGGCGCCCGTGCAGGCGGTGGAGGAGCTGCTGCAGGACCCCCAGGTCCTGGCCAACGACTACATCGGCCAGGTGGTCGAGGACGACGTGACGTACTCCCTGCCGACGGTGCCGGTGCAGTTCGACGAGCGGCCGCCGGACCTGCGGCGGGCGCCCGAGCACGGCGAGCACACCGAGGCGGTGCTCCTGGAGTTGGGACGCACCTGGGAGGACATCGCGGCGCTCAAGGACGCCGGGGCGATCCCGTGACCGAGGCCCAGCGCCCCGTGCCGGCGCCGGACGAGCTGTCCGCCCCGTTCTGGGAGGCGGCGGCCCGGCACGTGCTCACCGTCGCCCGCTGCTCCCGGTGCGCCGCGTTCACGCTTCCGCCGGACCAGACCTGTCCGCACTGCCACAGCACCGACCCGGAGTTCGCGTTCGAGCCGGTCAGCGGCCGCGGCACGGTCCGCTCGTGGACGGTGATGCGCCAGTCGTTCCTGCCCGGCTTCGCGGACGACCTGCCGTTCGTGCTGGTCGATGTCGAACTCGCGGAGCAGGAAGGGCTGCGGGTGATCGGCCGGCTCCTCGACGGTCCCGGTGCGCCCGTCCGCGTCGGCGCCTCGGTGGAGGCGGCGTTCGAGGACGTCGCGCCGGGCGTCGCCGTCCCCGCCTTCGTGCTCGGCGGCAAGGGCAGAGGGGAGGAGGGCGCGTGAGCGGCAGGTTCGCGGCGAGCACCAAGGTGGCCATCGCCGGCTACGCCCACAGCCAGGTGGAACGGCACGCCGCGCGGCCGCTGGGCGCGCTCGCCGTCGACACCGCCCGCCGGGCGATCGCCGACGCCGGGCTGGAACCGCGCGACGTGGACGGCGTGGTCGCCGCGTCGCTGTTCCCCTCCGCCGGCGCCCACGCCGTGGAGGACGGGATCAGCACGGTGACGGCCGGCTGGATGGCGCAGCACCTGGGCACGGCGCCGCGCTACGTCGCGGGTTTCCAGGGCATCGGCCAGGTCTCCGGCGCCCTGACGCTGGCGGTCAACGCCGTGGCGAGCGGCGCCGCCGACCACGTGCTGTTCTACCGGGCGCTGCACAATCCGCGGGGGAGCTACCACGGCAACCCGATGCGGGAGGTCGCCGGCCCGCAGCAGTGGACCGCGCCGGCCGGCTACTTCGGGCCGCTGGCGATGATCGCGCTGCCCTACAACGAGTACCTCCGGCGCTACGGGGCCACGCGGGAGGCGATGGCGGCCGTGCTGGTGGAGGCGCGCAAGAACGGCGCCCGGATCCCCTGGTCGTACTGGCACGGCAAGCCGCTCACCGAGAAGGAGTACCTGGCGGCGCCGACACTCGCCGACCCGATCTGCCGCTACGACTGCGACATCCCGGTCGACGGGGTGGCGGCGTTCGTGGTCACCTCGGCCGAACGTGCCCGCGACCTTCCGCACAAGCCGGTCTACGTCGCCGGCTACGCCTCCAGCCCGCCTCCCGCGGCGCGGCTGCCGCTGCACTGGACGCTCGACGACATCATGTCCGGCGGCGCGGAGACCGCCCGCCGGCTGTGGGAGAGCGCCGGGATCGGGCCGGACGAGGTGGACCTGCCGCAGATGTACGACGGCTTCTCGCCGTTCGTCTGGTTCTGGCTGGAGGCGCTCGGCTTCTGCCCGGTGGGGGAGGCGCACCGGTTCGTCCAGGACGGGCGGATCGACAGCGACCGTCCCGGCGCGCTGCCCGTGCTGTCGGGCGGCGGGGCCCTGGGGAACGGCCGGATGCACGGCATCCCCCAGATGCTCGAGTGCTATCTCCAGCTCGCCGGCCGGGCCGGCGAGCGCCAGCGTCCGAAGGCGACCGTGGGGGTCGCCTGCCAGTCCTCGCCGCACTACGGCGGCGCCGTCGTCTACGCCGCCGAATCGTTCTGACCCGTCAGCGTGAGAGAAGGGAGCAATCGGTGGGACTCATTCCTCATTGGTGCTCGTATGTGGCCGGCAAGTGGGTGGACGGGGACGACAGGTTCACCGTGGAGAATCCGGCGGACGAGACGCCGGCGGCCGACGTCTCCGCCGCGCCCGTGGACGAGATCGAACGGGCGGTCGTCGAGGCGCGGCGCAGCTTCGACGCCGGGGTGTGGGCGGACCTGCCGGCCGCGGAGCGCGCCGAGACCCTGCACGCGTTCCTCGACCACATCGAGGCGACCGGGGAGGCGCTGGTCGACACGATCGTGGCCGAGGCGGGCCAGCCGGTGTTCTTCGCCGAGGGCACGCAGCTGCGCACCGGGCTGGCCGCGGCGCGCGACACGATCGACCTGTACCTGTCGATGGCGCACGAGGAGTCCAACCCCGTCCCGGTGGACGAGCTGGTGCGCGGCCGGTTGGCGCTGAGCCTGCGGCGGCACGAGCCGGTCGGCGTGGTGGCGGCGATCACGCCGTACAACGCGGCGCTCATGATGGGCTTCCAGAAGATCGTCCCGGCGCTGATGGCGGGCAACTCGGTGGTGCTGCGGCCGAGCCCGCTGACGCCGGTCTCCTCGCTGATGTTCGGTGCCGCGGCGGAGGTCGCCGGCATCCCGCCGGGCGTGCTGAGCGTGGTGGTCGAGCCGGGCGCGGCGGGGGCGGAGCTGCTCACCACGCATCCGGCCGTGGACATGGTGTCGTTCACCGGATCCACCACGGTCGGGCGGGCGATCCTGGCGCAGGCGGCGCCGACGATCAAGCGGGTGGCGCTGGAGCTGGGCGGCAAGTCGGCGCAGATCTACCTGCCCGACGCCGTCGAGAAGGCGGCGGGCGGGGCGATGGCCGTCGTGGCGGCCACGGCCGGTCAGGCGTGCGTGGCCGCGACGCGCATGCTCGTCCCGCAGGACCGCAAGGACGAGGTGGTCGAGGCGGTGTCGCGGGTCTACGCGGGCATCAAGGTCGGTCCCCCCTCCGACCGCGAGGCCCTGATGGGCCCGGTCATCAGCGCCGCGCAGCGGGACCGCTGCGAGCGGTACGTCGAGATGGCGCGGGAGAAGGGGGGCCGGGTGGCCTTCGGGGGCGGCCGCCCGGAGGGTCTGGAGCACGGCTACTTCTTCGAGCCGACCGTCCTGGACCTGCCCGACAACTCCAACCCGGCGGCGCAGGAGGAGATCTTCGGCCCGGTCATCGGGATCATCGGCTACCGCGATGTCGACGACGCCGTGCGGATCGCCAACGACAGCGAGTACGGCCTGTCCGGTCAGGTCTACGGCGCCGACGTGGCGGCGGCGACGGCCGTGGCCCGGCGGCTGCGCACCGGCGCGGTCAACGTCAACACGGCGCTGTTCAGCGCCTACGCCCCGAGCGGCGGCTACAAGCAGAGCGGCCTCGGCCGCGAGCGCGGGACCGACGGCATCCGCGCTTTCCAGGAAGTGAAGCACATGGTGGTCGGCGAGCTCCGCTGAGCCCGCCCGGCAGGAAGGAACGGAAGATGGCGACCAATCTCAACCTGGACTGGCTCATCTCGGTCGACGACCACGTCCTGGAGCCCCCGAACGTGTGGACCGACCGCGTCCCGGCCAAGGACCGCGACCGCGCCCCGCACCTGGAGGTCGACGACGACGGCATGGACTTCTGGGTCTACGACGGCAAGCGGATGCCCAGCTCCGGGCTGAGCGCCGTGGTGGGCAAGTCGAAGGAGGAGTTCAGCCCCGAGCCGGTGCCCTACAGCGAGATGGCGCCCGGCTGCTACGACGCCGCGGCCCGCGTGAAGGACATGGACCGCGCGGGCATCCTGGCCTCGCTGTGCTTCCCGTCGGTGACCCGGTTCTGCGGGCAGCTGTTCTACGAGGCGAGCGACCGCGACTTCGGGCTGGTGTGCCTGAAGGCGTACAACGACTGGATGATCGAGGAGTGGTGCGGGGCGGCGCCGGGCCGCTACATCCCGCTGATCCTGATCCCGCTGTGGGACCCGCGGCTGGCGGTCAAGGAGATGGAGCGCTGCGCGAACAAGGGCGCCACCACCTTCGCCTTCTCCGAGAACCCCGAGCCGCTGGGCCTGCCGACCATCCATGACAAGGACGGCTACTGGGAGCCGGTCATGGCGGCGGCCAACGACCTGGAGATGGTCGTGTCGATGCACGTCGGCTCGTCGTCGACGCTGCCGCAGATCTGCAAGGACGCGCCGTTCATGGCCAACCTGACCTGGGGCGCGACCCGCACCTCCGGGACGATGCTGTCGTTCCTGTTCAGCGGGCTGTTCCAGCGCTACCCCAACCTCAAGATCGCCCTGTCGGAGGGCGAGGCCGGCTGGATCCCCTACTTCCTGGAGCGCGCCGAGCAGGTCCTCGACAAGCAGCGCCACTGGGTGAAGAAGGGCGTGCAGTTCATGGAGCACGCCGGCAGCGGCGCGATCGACCTGGACACCCTGGACGTCCGCGCCTCGTTCCGCGACCACATCTTCGGCTGCATCATCGACGACGCGCACGCGATCGCCAGCATCGAACTCGGTGACATCCCCGAGGACAACATCATGTGCGAGACCGACTACCCGCACTCCGACACCACCTGGCCCGACTCCATCGGCGTGATCAAGAACCGGATCGGCCACCTGCCGGAGGAGACCCAGTACAAGATCCTGCGCGGCAACGCCGAGCGCCTCTACCGGTTCACCCCGGCCGAGCCGCCCGTCCTGGCCGGGGTCTGACGGTGAGCGGTCGCGTCGTCGTCGACCGGAGCCTCTGTCTCGGCAGCGGCATGTGCCTGGTCTACGCGCCGCACACCTTCGAGCACGATGAGCAGGCCAAGGCGGTCGTCGTGGACCAGGCGGGCGACCCCGCCGACGACATCGGCACCGCCGTCGACGCCTGCCCCACCAGCGCGCTGAGCCTGGCGCCGAACGACAATGGAGCGTGACACGGATGTTGCTTGAGGGAAAGAGCGCCGTGGTCACCGGCGCGGGGTCCGGCGTGGGCCGGGCGTCGGCCGTGCGGTTCGCGGAGGAGGGCGCCCGCGTCGTCTGCGCCGACATCAGCCTCGAGCGGGTCGAGGAGACGGCCGAGCTCATCGGCAAGGCGGGCGGCACCGCGGTGACGGTCCGGACCGACGTCTCCCGTGAGGACGACGTCATCGCCATGCTCGGCGCGGCGGTCGAGCACTTCGGCCGGCTGGACGTCCTGTTCAACAACGTCGGCGTCCCCACCCCCCGGCTGGGGGCCCTGCTCGAAGACCACACGGTGGAGGACTTCGACCGGCTGATCGGGGTCAACCTGCGCAGCGTCTTCCTCGGGAGCAAGCACGCCGTGCTGCGCTTCAAGGAGCAGGGCGACGGCGGCGTCATCCTCAACACCGGCTCGGTGGCCGGCCTCGTCGGCTGGGGCGGATCGGTGTACGGGTCGACCAAGGGCGCGGTGCACCAGCTCACCCGCGCCGTCGCCATCGAGGGCGCGCCGTTCGGCATCCGGGCCAACGCCATCTGCCCGGCCGGGATGCCCTTCACCAACTTCATGGCGGCGGGCGGCATGGGGGGCGCCGACCAGATGAGCGAGGAGGCGGTCCGGCAGGTCGGCGCCATGCACCCGCTCGGCCGTCCCATCACCGCCGAGGACTGCGCCGAGGCCGCCGTCTACCTGGCCTCCGACCGGGCCGCCAACATCACCGGCGTCCTCCTGCCGGTCGACGGCGGATACGTGGCGAGGTAGCGGAGATGAGCGAGACCCAAGCGCTGGACCGCGAGCGGCTCCGGCATCTGTTCGACCTGCGCAGCAGCTACAACGTGCGCATGGGCGGCGACTTCACCGCCGATCCCTACCCGGTCTGGCGGGAGCTGCGGGAGAAGGGGACGGTGCACGAGGGCACCGTGCACAAGCTGACGGGCTACGCGGGCGATGCCTTCTTCCAGGGCCTGCCCGAGCCCGACCGGCCGCACTACTCGGCCTTCAGCCACGCCGCCCTGGACGCCGCGTACCGCAACCCCGAGGTGTTCGCCTCCTCCCCGGACGAGGTCGATCCCACCAGCGGCGCCGACGTGTACAACAGCATGCTGAACATGGGCGGCGACCAGCACCGCCGCTACCGGGCCCTGGTGCAGCCGTCGTTCGTCCCGGCCCGGGCCCGGTGGTGGATCACCAACTGGATCGAGGAGACCGTCCACGCGCTGATCGACGGGTTCGCCGCCGACGGCCGCGCGGAGCTGAACGTCGACTTCTGCGCGGCCATCCCGGTGCTGACGATCACGGGCAGCTTCGGCATCTCCCCGGAGCGGGCGCTGGACGTCCGCGAGGCCATGTCCCGCCCGATGGAGATCGTGGAGGTGCTGCGGCCGATCGTGGCCGCCCGCCGTGAGAATCCGCAGGACGACCTGATCAGCATCCTGGTCGAGGCCGAGCTCAAGGAGGAGGACGGCACCACCCACCGGCTGTCGGACGCCGAGATCTACTCCTTCGCGCTGCTCCTGCTGCTCGCCGGGTCCGGCACCACCTGGAAGCAGATGGGCATCACGCTCGCCGCCCTGCTGCAGCGGCCGGACCTGCTGGAACGGGTGAAGGCCGACCGTTCGCTGCTGCGCCCCGCGATCGAGGAGGCGCTGCGGTGGATGCCCACCGACCCGATGTTCTCCCGGTACGTGACGCGGGACGTCGACTTCCACGGCACGCACCTGCCCGCCGGGTCGGTCCTGCACCTGTGCCTGGGGTCGGCCAACCGCGACCCGGCCCGCTGGGACAACCCGGACGAGTACGACATCACCCGCAAGATGAAGGCGTCCTTCGCCTTCGGCGGCGGCCCGCACATCTGCCTGGGCATGCACGTCGCCCGCGCGGAGATGAGCGCCGGGATCGGGGCGCTGCTCGACCGGCTGCCCGACCTGCGGCTGGACCCCGACCGCGAGCCGCCCCGCTTCATCGGCATGTACGAGCGCGGCGTCACCGAGATCCCCGTCGTCTTCGGATAGAGAGACCGCGCATGAGCGAGAAAGAGCCCGGCTACCAGGCGCCCGACCTCAACCTGGTCGGCGCCGAGCACATCCGCCGCTACCGGGAGACCGGCGGCGAGGTCGGCTACCTGTGGAACGGCGTGCCGACCCTGCTGCTGACCACGACCGGGCGCAGGAGCGGGCAGCCCCGCACGTCCGCGCTCATCTTCGGGCGCGACGGCGAGGACTACCTGGTCGTCGCGTCCAAGGGCGGCGCCCCGGACCACCCCCAGTGGTACCTGAACCTGGAGGCCGAGCCCCGGGCCGAGCTCCAGGTGCGGGCCGAGCACGTCCCGGTCGTCGCCCGCACGGCGTCGGCGGACGAGCGGCCCCGGCTGTGGAAGATCATGGCCGGGCAGTGGCCGAACTACGACGTCTACGAGACGCGCACCGAACGGGTCATCCCCGTGGTCGTGCTCTCCCCGGCAAGGGACGCGTGATGGAGCTGAAGATCGGACAGACCCTTGTCAGTGCCGTGGACGCGACCGCCGTGGTCGTCGTCCGCCACGCGGGCCCGGAGGTCTCGGTGACCTGCGGTGGTGAGGAGATGGCGGCGAGGACGTCGGTGCCGCCCGCCTCGCCCGCGGCGTCCGCGGGCGGGGGCGGGGGAGCGCAGCTGGGCAAGCGGTACACCGCCGAGGGCGTCGACATCGAGTTGCTGTGCGTGCGGGCGGGGACGGCGGAGCTGGCCGTCGACGGCAGCCCGGTGGTGCTGAAGAGCGCCAAGCCGCTTCCGGCCTCGGACTGACGACCATGGCGCTCTGGAGAAAGGTGAGGACCTGGTGATGGAGTTCGATCTCTCCTCCGACCAGAAGCTGTTCCTTGCGACGGCGCGGGAGTTTCTGGAGAAGGAGTACCCCCTGGACCGGATCCGCCGGAGCGGGGAGGCGGAGACGGGATTCGACCGCGACTGGTGGAGCCGGGCCGCCGAGCTGGGCTGGACGGCGCTGCTGGTGCCCGAGGAGCTGGGCGGGGGGAGCGTCTCGGGCAACGGGGTGCGGGACCTGGCCCTGCTCGCCGAGGAGCTGGGCACGGGGGTGGCCCCCGGAGCCCTGCTGGCGACCAACGTCGTGCTGGCGGGTCTGGTGGCGGCGCACGGCACCGGCCCCGGCCACGCCGCCGAGATCGAGGCGCTGGTCTCGGGCGAGAGCATCGCGTCGTGGGCGGTGTACGAGCCGGGCGGGTCGTGGGCCCCGCTGGCCCCGGGGCTGACCGCGTCCCCCTCGGCCGGCGGCGGTTTCCGGCTGGAGGGCGTCAAGGACCGCGTCGAGGCGGCCGGCCAGGCCGATCTGCTCCTGGTCACCGCCGCCACCCCGGACGGGACGGCGCAGTTCCTGGTCCCGGCGGTGGCCGACGGCGTGTCGGTCACGGCGCAGCGGAGCCTGGACCTGACCCGCAAGTTCGGGTCGGTGCGGTTCGACGGGGTGGAGGTGGACGCCTCCGCGCTGGTGGGGGCGCCGGGTGACGCGCGCGCGGTGGAGCGGCAGCTGCAGGTGGCGCTGGTCATCCAGTGCGCGGAGGTCTGCGGCGGGCTGACGCGCATGTTCGACGCGACGCTGAAGTGGGCGTTCGACCGCTACACCTTCGGCCGGCCGATCGCCTCCTACCAGGCGCTCAAGCACCGGTTCGCGGACAACCGGACCTGGCTGGAGGCGTGCCGGGCCACCACGTTCGCCGCCGCGGCGGCGGTGCAGGACGACGCCGCCGACGCGGCGAAGCTCGTCAGCGTCGCCAAGAGCTTCGTGGGGGACCGGTCGCTGACCGTCCTGCAGGACTGCGTGCAGATCCACGGCGGGATCGGGGTGACCTGGGAGCACGATCTGCACGTGTTCCTGCGCCGCGCGACGGTCGACCACTCGCTGTACGGGACCCCGGACGAGCACCGCCGGCGGCTGGCCGACCTGGCCGGTCTGTGATCGGCCGAGGGGAGAGAGGAACACGATGACCACCACCGAGAGCGTGGAGTCCTTCCGCGCCCGCGCGCGGGCCTGGCTGGCGGACAACATGCCGCGCATCGACCCGAACGCTCCGCACCTGAGCGGTGACGACCCGGCGCACTGGGTGCGCGCCCGGGAACTGCAGCAGAAGCTGTACGCGGGCGGGTTCGCGGGCATCTGCTTCCCGGCGGAGTACGGCGGGCTCGGCCTCCCGCACGCCTACCAGCAGGCGTTCAGCGAGGAGGCCGACGGTTACGAGATGCCGATCGTGCTGAACATCCCCTCGTTCAGCATCTGCTGCGCGACGCTGCTGGAGGCGGGCAGCGAGGAGCAGAAGCGGCGGCACATCGGTGCGGCGATCCGGGGCGAGGAGGTCCTCTGCCAGTTCCTGTCCGAGCCCAGCGGCGGCTCGGACCTGGCGGGCCTGCTGACCCGGGGGGTGCGGGACGGCGAGAACTGGATCATCAACGGCGCCAAGGTGTGGAGCACCTTCGCCTACGGCGCCGACTACGGGCTGTGCCTGGTGCGGACCGATCCGGACAAGCCCAAGCACGAGGGCCTGACCATGTTCCTGATGCCCACGCGGGCGCCGGGGCTGACGATGAACCGCATCCGGATGGCCGACGGCACCGACGAGTTCTGCGAGGAGTTCTTCGACAACGTCGTGCTGGGCCCCGAGCACGTGGTCGGGCAGGTCAACGACGGCTGGACGGTCGCGTCGCGGCAGCTGTACCACGAGCGCACCGCCGTGGGGGGCGGCTCGATCTTCACCAGCGGCTACGCCCAGCCGCCGACCAGGCCGCGGCCCGACATCCTCGACCTGGCCCGGCGGTCGGGCCGCGGCGACGAGCCGGAGGTGCGGCGGCGGGTCGGCGAGGCGATCGCGATGACGGTCGTGCACCGGCAGCTGGTGGACCGGGTCTCGGCCGGGATCGCCGGCGGCCACCTGCCGCCCGCCGCGGCCTCGGTGCCCCGGCTGTTCCACGCCGAGGAGAGCGAGTCCCACGCCGACGCCACGGTGCAGGTTTCGGGCGCTGCGATCGGCGTCGGGGCCGAGGGGGACGAGTTCGACTACGCGAGCCTGCACTTCCTGTGCCGCCAGGCGGGCAGCCTGGGGGGCGGCAGCTCGGAGATGGCGCGCAACCTCATCAGCGAGCGCCTGCTGGGCATGCCGCGCGAGCACGCGGCCGACCGCGGCGTCCCCTTCAACCAGATCAAACGCGGGGACCGATGAACCTCGCGATGATCCTGGACATGGTCGCCGACGGTGATCCCGGCCGGGTCCTGGTCGGGGACCGCGCGGGCGGGCTGACGGCCGCGGGGCTGCGGGACAGGGCCGTCGCCGGGGCGGCCCGCGTCGCCTCCTCCGGCGCGGACCGGCTGCTCTACCTGGGGCCGAACGGCCCGGCGTTCCCCGTCGCGCTGTTCGCCGCCGCGCTGGCGGGCGTCCCGTTCCTGCCCGTCAACTACCGCTACGGCGACGAGCAGCTCGCCGACGTGCTGGGCCGGCAGAAGGAGCCGCTGGTCGTGACCGACACCCCGGACCGGGTGGACGGGGCGCCGGCGATCGGCCTGGAGGAGTTCCTCGGCCTGCCCGCCGCGGAGAAGCCGCCGCAGGCCGCGTGGGAGATCGACGCGGAGTCGGTGGCGGTGCTGCTGATGACCAGCGGCACGACCGCCGCGCCGAAGAGCGCGGTGCTGCGGCACGCCAACCTGGCCGCCTACGTCTTCGGTTCGGTCGAGTTCGGGTCCGCGGCCGAGGACGACGCCACGCTGGTGTGCGTCCCGCCGTATCACATCGCCGCGGTGGCCAACGCCCTGTCGAACCTCTACAGCGGGCGCCGGATCGTCTACCTGGACCGGTTCACCCCCGAGGGCTGGCTGGAGACGGTCGAGCGGGAGCGGGTCACCCACGCCATGGTGGTGCCGACGATGCTGGTGCGGATCGTCGCCGAGTTGGAGGCCCGCGGCGCGCGGGGGCCGGCGTGCCTGCGCTCGCTGTCCTACGGCGGCGCGAAGATCTCCGGGGAGGTCGTCGAGAAGGCGCTGCGGCTGTTCCCCGAGACCGGCTTCGTCAACGCCTACGGCCTGACCGAGACCGCCTCCTCCATCGCGATCCTCGGCCCCGAGGACCACCGCGCGGCGGCCTCCGCGGCCGACCCGGCCGTCCGCGCCCGGCTCGGCTCGGTCGGCAGGCCGCTGCCCACCGTGGAGATCGAGATCCACGACGACGACGGCCGCCCGGTCGCGCCCCGGGTCGTCGGGGACATCGCGGTGCGCGGCCCCCAGGTCGCGGGCGAGTACCTGGAGGCCGGGCGGAAGGTCGGCGCCGACGGGTGGTTCCCCACCAGGGACCGCGGCTTCGTCGACGAGGCCGGGTACCTGTTCGTGCGCGGGCGCGCCGACGACACGATCATCCGCGGCGGGGAGAACATCGCCCCCGCCGAGATCGAGGACGTGATCAACGCCCATCCCGCGGTGCTCGACTGCGTCGTCGCCGGCGTCGAGGACGTCGAGTGGGGCCAGCGCATCGGCGCGTTCGTCATCCTCCGCCCCGGCCGGGCGGTCGACGAGGCCGGCGTGCGGGACTGGGTCCGGCGGCGGCTCCGCGGTTCCAGGGACGCCCGACCAGGTGGTCGTCGTCGAGGAGTTCCCCACCTCGGCCACGGGCAAGATCCTCCGCCGCGAACTGGCCGAGAGGGCCGCCGGCGGCGGGCTCTGACCGGCGGGCTCTGACCGGCGTGCGCGCCGCCGTTCGCGGGGCGGCGCGCACCGTGGCCGCGGGCGAGACGGGCGGGCCGGCCCCCGGCGGCCCGCCCGTGCCCGGGTGTCGGCGGTCGGGCGTCAGCGGCCGGCCTGGACCTCCCGGCGGGCGAACACCCACCTCCCGTCGATCTTGACGAACTCGTCGTCGTAGCGGCCGGCCATCGCCAGGACCGGCTGGGCGCCCACCGGGCGCAGGAAGAGGAAGTCCGAGACCGCGGTGACCCTGCCGTTCCCGGTCTCCAGGACGGTGTTGAGGGTCAGGTGCTTGCCCCGCCGCTCGGGCGGCCCCTGGCTCTCCTCGAAGCACGCGGTGATGGCGGCCGTACCGCGGGCCTCCAGGTTCCGGGCGGGCACGGCGAAGACCCCGTCCGGCGCGAACAGCGCCGACACCCCGGCGATGTCGCCGTCGTCGCAGGTGCGGCAGTAGCGGGCGAGCGTGGTGCGGACGGCGAGTTCGTCCTCGAGCGTGAAGTCGTCCATGGCCCCATGCTATGACGTCGACGTCGATTTCGATATTACCCCTGTGATGCGGGGCGCAGAAGGTTGCGCCGGCGCGGGCACGCTCTTTATATTGACGTCAATGTCGGAATTTAACGCGGGAAGCGCGCCCGGCCCCCTGGCCGGCGACGTGCACACCTACACGGCCGCCTTCGAGGCGTGGCTGGCCGCACGGCCGCCGGCCTTCGTCGCCGCGGCGCGGCCGATCCCCTCGTACGCCGAGCGGGTCGCCGCCATGTCGGAGCTCATGCGGGTGCTGTTCGACGAGGGCTGGGCGCGCCGCGGATGGCCGGAGGAGTTCGGCGGACTGGGCGGCGGCATCGCCTACCGCGCGGCGATGTGGGAGGCCCTGGCCCGCCACGGGCTGGGCGCCATGGCCCTGTTCGAGCATCTGGAGATCCTGGCGCCGACGCTGCTCGCGATGGGCCGCCGCGACTTCGCCGCGCGGGTGCTGCCGCGCTTCCTGCGCGGCGACGAGCGCTGGTCGCAGGGGTTCTCCGAACCCGAGGCCGGGTCGGACCTGGCCAGCGTCCGGACCCGCGCCACCGCGGACGGCGACGGCTACGTGATCAGCGGCCGCAAGATCTGGACCAGCTGGGCCCGCTACGCGTCCTGGTGCCTGGTGCTGGCCCGCACCGGCACCCGGGAGTCGCGCCACCGCGGCCTGACCGCCTTCGCCGTCGATCTGCGCTCACCCGGGGTCGAGGTCAGGGCGATCGAGCAGGCCAACGGCACCGACGAGCTGGCCGAGGTGACCCTGGAGGGGGTGCGGGTGCCGTCCGGCCAGGTCGTGGGCGAGGTCGGCGGCGGCTGGAAGGTCGCGATGCACATCCTCGCCCACGAGCGGGGGACCTTCGCCTGGTTCCGGCACTGCTTCCTGTACCGCCAGCTGTTCGACGGCCTCCGTCCCGCGGCGGAGGCCGAGGACGGCGGCCCGCGCGCCGAGGACGGCCTGCTGGGGGAGGCCCTGCTGGATCTGGCCGCGGTGCGCGCGAGCAGCCACGTGGTGATGGACCGCTATGTCACCGGGACGCTGGCCGGCCCCGAGGCGGCCTTCTCCAAGCTGCTGCTGGCCGCGGCCGAGCAGTCGGTCAACGACTGGTCGCTGGCCGACGACACCGACCTGGCCATCGGACTCCAGGACGAGCACGCGGCGGTCCGCCGCCAGGACTACCTCTTCTCCCGCATCGTGACCGTCTATGGGGGGTCCCAGCAGATGCAGCTCGACACCATCGCCAAGCAGATCCTGCGGCTGCCATGAGGCCGCTCCTCGCCGAGGGCGCCGATGACGCGTTCGTCGACGCCGCGAGCCGCGCGCTGCGGGCCGGCGACGGAGGCGACCCGCTCACCTCGCTCGGCTGGTGGGACCTGCTGACCGAACTGGCCGACCTCACGGCCCGCCAGGCCGCGCTGGCGCTGTTCCGCGCCCAGGGGCGGGAACTGGCCGACTCGGCCGCGCTCGGCGCCCTGATGGCCCAGCCGTTCCTCGACCTGACCGGGCTGTCGCCCGGGAAGCTGGTCGCCGCGATCCCCCGCCGCTCGGCCCGCCGCGGCGAGCGGCTGGTGGTCGTGGGCGACGTCGCCGGCCGGTCGCTGCTCATCGACCGTCCCGGGCACGGCGCCGACGTCGTCGCCGCCGACGAGGTCGAGCTGCGGACCGTCGCCGTCGCCGGCCGCCTGACGATCCGGGAGATCGACCGGGAACCGCCGGCGGCGGTCCCGGCCGTCCCCGAGGACCGGGCCGCCCCGGCCCGTGCGCGCGGCCGGTTCCTCGGCCGGATCGCCGCGGCCCTGGAGATCCTGGGGGCGGCCGAGGCCGGCCTGCTGCTGGCGGCCGAGCACGCCGCGGCCCGGGAGCAGTTCGGCCGGCCGATCGGGACGTTCCAGGCCGTCCGGCACCTGCTGGCCTGGGCGCTGACGGACCTGGCCGCGGTGGACGGCGTCACGGCCACGGCCGTACGGCTGGACGGGGACACCCCGCCGCGGCACGACCAGGTCGTCAAGGCGCTGGCGGGCCGCAACGGCCGCCGCGTCTGCCAGCGCACCCTCCAGGTGCTGGGCGCCATCGGCTTCACCGCCGAGCACGACCACCACCACTTCCACAGCCGCGTCCTGGCCCTGGACGCGCTGCTGGGAACCTCTACCGAACTGACCCACGGACTGGGAACCTGGGTCCGGGAAACGCGGACCGACCCGGCCCTGCCCGCCGCCGCGCTCCTCCGGAGGTGGGACTCATGACGACCACACGCGCCGACCTGCGGGAGCTGGCCGCCGCGCTGAGGAAGGCCCTGGGCGCCGGCGCCCCCTCGCAGCAGCCGGTCGTCGACACTGATTGGCGCGCCCGCTGGCCGACCCTCACCGAACTGGGCGTCACCGCGTTCTGCGCCACCGAGGAGTGCGGCGGTTTCGGCGACGAGGCGCCGGCCGCCCTGACGGCCGCCCGGGAACTCGGCGCCGCGCTCCACGGCGCCCCCTACGCGGGAGTGGTCGCCGCCGCCCACGCGCTGTCGCGCTGGCTCGACGACCCCCGCCGCCCGGCCCTGCTCGAAGAGATAGGGGCCGGCGAGCACATCCCGGCACTGGCCTTCCTCGATCCCGCCGCGACCGTGGTGGAGCGGGACGGGGAGGTGCGCGTCGACGGGCGGGCGTACCTGGTGGCCGGCGCCGAGGAGGCCGACTCCTTCCTGTGCCTGCCGCCTGACGGCGACACCATGGTGTTCGTTCCCCGCGCCGGCACCTGCACCGCGCAGAGCTCCCACGCGTTCGACGTCACCCGATCGTGCGCCGACATCGCCTTCACGGGGGCGCAGGGCTCGCCCGTGAGGGCGGAGCCGGGCGGGCGCCTGCGGGTCGAGCGCCTGCACGGCCTGCTGCTCGCCGGCGACGCTCTGGGCGGCCTGGAGCGGATGCTGGAGCGGACGGTCGGCCACGCCCGCGAGCGCAAGGCGTTCGGGAAGGCCATCGGCGGGTTCCAGGCCGTCCAGCACCGGCTCGTCGACCACACCGTGCGGCTGCGCGGCGTGTCCCTCCTGGCCGAGGCGGCGGCCGACCGGCTGGGCACCGGGGCACCGGACGCCGGACGGACCGTCCTGCTCGCCGAGGCCGCGGTCGCCGAGGGCGCCGTCCCCATGCTGCACGACCTGCTGCAGCTGACCGGAGCGATCGGCTTCACCTGGGAGTACGGCCTGCACCTGTACGAACGGCGCGCCCACCTGGACGCCCGCCTCGGACGCAACCCGCGCCAGGCCCTGCGGTCGATCGCCCGGCACGAGGGCTGGTCCGGCGGGGGACGTCCGGCCGGCTCCGCGAGCGCCGACCCGTCCGGGCGCCACGTCCCGACCTGGTGAACCACGGCCTGGAGGCGCCGGACGCGACCGTCCGGCGCCTCCAGGCCGCCCGGCCGTTCAGTCGTGCGCGGGCGCCCGCTCCGCGGCGGCGTCGTGCATGCCGAGCGCGTTCGTCCAGATGCGGGTGAGCTGCTCGGTCGCGCCGGCGAGGTCGAAACCGAAAGTGTTGTCGGTGTTGAAGAGGTACTCGGCGAAGTAGGCGACCATGCCGCCGAGCGCCTGGGCCGCGTAGGCGGGGTCCACCGCGGGGTCGGCGTGGCCGGCCTCCTGGAGGTGGCGGATGCGGCGCTCGATGGCGCGCGCGAAGGCGTCCTGGCGCTGCAGGCGGGTCTCGCTGACCTCGGCGTCGATCGTGGCCACCTGGTGGATGACCCGCATGATCTTGGCGTCGGCGGCGTAGGCCAGCAGGTAGTGCTCGTTGGCCGCGCGGATCCGCTCGACCGGGTCGGCGTCGGCGGGAGCGGGCTCCAGGGTGAGCAGGTTGAGCTCGACCGAGTCGACGATCTCGGTGAAGATCTCTTCCTTCGAGACGAAGTAGGTGTAGAAGGAGCCGTGGGAGATGCCCGCGGCGTCGCAGATGTCGGCGATCCGGGCATGCAGGAAGCCGTCGCGCTCGAAGACCGCCTTGGCCCCCTCGATGAGCCGGCGTCGGGTCTCGCGCCCCCGGAAGGTGCGTCCGGTGCCGCGGCGCTTGTCGGTTTCCTCGTCGCCCCGCCTGCCGCGGCCGGCATTGGGGAGGACGGCTCTGCGGGCGGTCCGTTCAGCCAAAGGTGATCCTTTCTGACGATGCGGCGGCGCGGCCCGGTGCCGTCTCGCCCGCGGTCACCGGGTCACCGCGCGCAGGCGCGCGGCCAGGTCGCCGTCCTTCCCGGGGGACTCCATGAGCAGGCGCGAACGGACGACCTTCCCCGACGCGGTCCGCGGCAGCGGGCCGTCCCAGCGCACCAGTTGCTCGGGCAGCTTCCGCTTGGCCAGCCCCGCGGCGAGCAGGTGCTCCACGACGCCGTCGAGCGTGATCCCGGCGCGGTCCGCCGGCCGGACGGCGACGGCGAGCCGCTCCCCGGTGGCGGGGTCGGGATGGGCGAACGAGGCGCTCTCGAGCGCGCCGGGGAGACCCTCGAGAGCGGCGTCGATCTCGGCCAGCGAGATCTTCAGGCCGTTGCGGTTGGCGACGTCCTTGAGCCGGCCGACGACCGTCAGCCTGCCCTGGTCGAGCTCGACCTGGTCGCCGCTGCGGTACCAGCCGTCCTCGAAGGCGTCGTCGTCGTCGGCGGGATCCAGGTAGCCCAGGAACAGGCACGGCCCGCGCAGCAGGCCCTCCATGGGGTGCTGGGCCGAGCCGACGCGCACCTCGCTCCCGGGCGTGAGCGCGCCGTCGTCGGACAGCCGCCGCTCCCGCTCGTCGCCGGGGAGGCTGCCGGTGAAGTTGGGCGCCTCGGACGAGCCGTACACGCGGGCGATCTCGATCCCGAAGGTGTCGGTGGCCAGTTCGAGGAGGGGCCGCGGGAGCATCGCGCCGCCGAGGGCGAGCGTCCGCAGGCTGAGACGCGCGCCGGCGTCGGCCTTGGTGTCCGCCAGCGCGGCGTGCAGCAGGCGCTCGGCGATGACCGGGGCGCCGCCCAGCAGCGTCGCCCCGGCGGCGTTCATGCGCCGCAGGGACTCCTCCGGGTCGAAGCGGTCCTCCAGGACGAGCGCGGCGTGCGCGTCGGCCGCGAGATGGACCTGCATGAGTCCGGTGATGCTGGTGAGCGGGCTGACGAGGAACTGCACCGTGCCCTCGTCCGCGGAGGTGATCAGCGCCATGTTGCGCGCGCCCGCGGTGAGGGTGTTGAGGGAGTGGACGACCCCCTTGGGGCGGCTGGTGGTGCCCGAGGTGAACAGCACGACCGCGGCACGGTCGCGGTCCGGCTCGCTCCACGCCGACGACGGGCTCGCGGCGGTGGCGCCGGGTGCGGGCCGCTCGTCGAACAGCTCCAGGGACACGGTCGCGGCCGGGTCGAGTACCTCGCCCAGGCGACCGGCCTCCGTGGCGGGCACGATGACCCGCGATCCCTCGGGCAGGACGTCGAGCGCGGCGCGCAGGTCCGCGATCCCGCACCGGCGGTCGAGCGCCACGACCGTCGCCGCCGAGCGCAGCAGCGCGTGGTAGGCGATCACCCCGTGGCGCGTGTTGCCGCTGACCAGCACGGCGCCGTCGCCGGCCCGGACGCCCGCCGCGGCCAGGGTCGCGACCCCGGCGGCCACGGCCTCCGCCAGCTCGGCGCGGGTCATCCGCCGCTCGTTGTCGACCAGCGCCACCGCGCCGGGCCCGCGGGCGGCGGCCGCCTCGACGCCGTCGGCCAGGGTCCGGTCGTCCCACAGGCCGGCGGTCCGGTACCGTCGCGCGGCCTCGGCGGAGGCGCGCGGGAAGCCGTCGGTCGCCGTCATCGGCTCACGCCCGCGGAAGGCCGAGGAGCTGCCGTCCGATGATGCCGCGCATGATCTCCGAGGCCCCGCCGGACACGGTCAGCGCGCGTGACCACAGGAACGCTTCGTACCATCGCTCGACGACCTCCCGGTCCGATTCGTCGACATGGGCGGCGGAGGCCACGATGCCGAGGGCGCGCTCGCACAGCTCGACGTTCAGCTCCGTGTAGACCAGCTTGGCCACGGGGCCGTCGGCGGGGTGCTCCTCGTCGCTCACGATCCGCCGCACGGTGTCCTGGACGATGAGCTTGGCCGCCTCTGTCCTCGCCAGCAGCTCGGCGAGGGTGGCCTGGACGCTCTCCTGGTCGATCGCCCGGCTACCGTCGGGCAGCCGGGCCGCGCGGGCCAGGGCGACCAGGTCGTCGTACATCATCTCCAGCTGGACCGCGTTGGCGCCGACGAAGGCGCGCTCGGAGGCGAGCCCCGAGTTGATCACCGACCAGCCCCCGCCGACCGGGCCCAGCACGTTCTCGGAGGTCAGCCGGACCTCGTCGAGGAACACCTCGCAGAACTCGGCCGATCCCGTCATCTCCCGGATGGGGCGGACGGTGATCCCCGGGCTGTCCATCGGCACCACGAACGCGGTCAGGCCCGCGTGCCGCTCGGCCGCCGGGTCGGTGCGGGCCAGCAGCATGCCCATGTCCGCCCAGTGCCCGTCGGTGCACCACACCTTCTGCCCGGTCACGACGAACCCGTCACCGGAGGCGTCGGCCCGGGTGCGCAGCGAGGCCAGGTCGCTGCCCGCGTCGGGCTCGCTGAAGAGCTGGCACCAGATGTGCTCGCCCGAGCGGATCCGCGGCAGGTACGCGCGCTTCTGCGCCTCGGTCCCGAACTCCAGGATCTCGTGGCTGGCCAGCATCACCTGGTCGAGCGGGCGGTAGGCGCGGGCCCGGAACAGCTCCTCCATCAGGATGAGGTCCCGCGTCGGCCGGTGATCGGGACGGCCGCCCCATTCGGGGGGCCAGCCGGCGCCCAGGTGGCCGGCCTCGTACAGCGCGCCGAGCCACCCCCGGATCTCGCGCTCCTCACCGGCGTCGCGCGGCGCCCGCGTCCCCTCGCTCATGCGCAGGCGCGGCGCGCGCTCGGCGATGAAACTCCGGACCTCCGCCCGGAACCGCTCGTCCTCGTCCTCGACGTTCACCGGTCAGCTCGTTCCCCGTCGGCTCAGCATCTTCGCCAGATTGGCCTGGAACGCCTGCTCGTCGAAGGAGGCCGACTCGCTCTCGATCCCCTTCGACAGTAGCGCTCCGACCGCGCGCAGCAGCGAGTCGTTGAGCAGCGCCTTGGTCTCGGTGACCGCCTGCGGCGGGGACTTCGCCAGCCGGGTCGCGAGCTCCAGGGCCGCGGTGAGCGACTGGCCCTTCGGCACGACCCGGTTGGCCAGGCCGAGCCGCAGCGCCTCCTCGGCCGGCAGCCGCTCGCCGAGCAGGATGTACTCCTTGGCCCGCAGCAGGCCGGTGAGCAGCGGCCAGGTCAGCGCGCCGCCGTCGGCGGCGACCAGGCCCAGCGCCACGTGCGGGTCGGCGAAGTAGGCGTGCTCCTCGATGACCACGAGATCGCTCATGGCGGCGAGGCTGCAGCCGAGGCCGACCGCCGGGCCGTTGACGGCCGCGACGATGGGCACGCGGACGGAGGTCATCCCGCGGACGATGTCCACCGCCTCCGCCATGATGTGGGCCCTCAGCGCGGTGTCCCGGGTCATCCTGTCGAGCAGGCCGAGGTCTCCGCCCGCCGAGAAGGCCTTGCCCGAGCCGGTCAGGACGATGGCGCGGATGTCCGGCGACGCGTCGAGCTCCGGCCAGACCCGGGCGAGCGAGGCGTGCAGCGCCTCATCACTGGAGTTGAGGGTCTCGGGACGGTTCAGCGTCACGATCCCCACCCCCTCACGGGCCTCGACGAGCACGGGGCTGTCGGCCTCCCGGCCATCGGCCATGTGCGGCCTCCCTCGATGGTTACGCGATCTGCTGTCGCGTCGACCCTGACAGTTTTCTACATTGACGTCAATGTTGCATGCGTCTCGCGTCGACCCCGCGGACCGGCCGCGGCGCGCGCGGGCTGCCGGGCGGTATCAATAGATGAATTCGATGTCAATATTGTTACCGCGTTCGGGAGAAGATTACTGTGGTCAGCCCTGGTACATCGCGGCCGAGGCCCCGCTGGTGACCGCCCCCGACCGGCCGGCACGAGGAGTGCGAGATGCTCGTCACCCCCGAAGACCACGCCGCCATCAGCGACCTGCTGGCGCGCTACTGCATCACGCTCGACCTGGACGACGTGGAGGGCTGGGTCTCGCTGTTCACGCCCGACGCCCGCTACGAGGTGTACGGGCGCACGTTCGACGGGCACGAGGGCCTGCGCAAGATGGCCGGCTCGGCCCCCGGAGGACTGCACCTCGGCGGGGTCCCGGTCATCGAGATGACCGGCGCCGACCGCGCCCGCACCACGCGGAACCTGCTCTTCGCCGAGCGGACCGAGGGCATCTCCCGCCACGCCGTCTACGTCGACGAGCTTGTCCGGACCCCGGACGGCTGGCGCATCGCCGCCTGCCGCTGCCGGTTCATCACGGCCGACGGCCTCGCCGACCGGCCCGCACGCTAGGAGTCGTCGTTGCCACAGATTCCCTTCGCGCCCGATGTCTTCACCTGGCCCAGTGAGCGACCTCAGTTGATCGGGGGGCGGTGCGGCCGGTGTGAGGCCACGACGTTCCCGATGCAGTCGTCGTGTCCGCGGTGTGGTGACACCGGTATGGGGCGGGTGCTGCTGCCGCGTACCGGGACGCTGTGGACGTGGACGACGCAGGAGTTCCTGCCCAAGGAGCCCTATGCCAGTGGTGAGACGCCCGAGACCTTCCGCCCCTTCGCCGTCGGCCTGGTCCAGCTCGGTGACGAGGTGCGCGTCGAGGGGCGCCTGACGGTGAGTGATCCCGAGCGGATCGGCTTCGGGATGGAGCTGGAGCTGGAGATCTTCACCTTCCGTACCGAGGGCGATGGCACCGAGGTGATGTCGTACGCCTTCAGGCCGCGCGGTGAGCAGGAGGCGAGCTGAGATGGGCGATGTCGCGATCATCGGGGTGGGGATCCACCCGTTCGGGCGGTTCGGTGCCAAGTCGGCGATCGAGATGGGCGCCGAGGCGGTCCGCGGCGCGCTGGCCGACGCCGGGGTCGAGTGGAGGCAGGTGCAGTTCGCCTTCGGCGGCAGCCGCGAGGTCGACAACCCCGACGCCGTCGTGGGCCTGCTGGGGCTGACCGGGATCCCGTTCATGGACGTCTACAACGGGTGCGCGACCGCGGCGACCGCGCTGCAGCTGACCGCCGATGGGATCCGGTCGGGCAAGTACGACATCGGGGTCGCGGTCGGGATGGACAAGCACGACTCGGGGGCCTTCACCGCCGACCCGATCCACTACAGCGCGCCGTCGTGGTACGGGGACATCGGTCATTTCCTGACGACCAAGTTCTTCGGGATGAAGATCAACCGGTACATGCACGACCACGGGATCTCGCACCGGACGCTGGCGCGGGTGGCGGCCAAGAACTACCGCAACGGCGCCATCAACCCCAACGCCTTCCGCCGCAAGCCGCTGTCGGAGGAGGACGTCCTGGGGTCGCGGATGCTGAACTACCCGCTGACCAGCTACATGTTCTGCAGCCCCGACGAGGGCGCGGCGGCGGTGGTGATGTGCCGGGCCGACATCGCCCACCGCTACACCTCCTCCCCGGTGTTCCTGCGCGCCACCACGCTGCGCACGCGCTCCTATGGGGCGCATGAGGTGCACGCCTCGTGGGCCGCGGTGGAGCAGGCGGACGCGCCGACGGTGTTCGCCTCGCGGGCGGCCTATGAGGAGGCGGGCATCGGTCCCGAGGACGTGGACGTGGTCCAGTTGCAGGACACCGACGCGGGCGCGGAGATCATCCACATGGCCGAGAACGGCCTGTGCGCCGATGGCGAGCAGGAGCGGCTGCTGGCCGAGGGCGCCACCGAGATCGGCGGGCGGCTGCCGGTCAACACCGACGGCGGTCTCATCGCCAACGGCGAACCCATCGGCGCCTCCGGCCTGCGCCAGGTCCACGAACTGGTACTCCAACTCCGAGGCCAGGCCGGAGAACGCCAAGTCCCGGGCCAGCCCCGGGTCGGCTACGCCCAGCTCTACGGAGCACCCGGCACCGCCGGAGTCTCCATCCTCTCCGTTTGACGCGGGCGGGTCCTTCTCCCGGACGAACGCCTTGACACCCGGCGAACAGTAACTCAATATCGATGTCGACATTGAAGTTCTGGATGGAGGTGCCTTGGACGGTCCGATGAGCTATGGCCGACGGGTCGCCGCGCTGGCCGGCGAGCGCCCCGACGAGATCGCGCTGCGGCTGTGCCTGCTCGACGGCGAGGAGGTGACGTTCACCTGGGAGGAGCTGCACCGCAGGTCGGGCCAGCTGGCCGGCGCGCTCGCGGCCCGGGGGCTGGGGACCGGCGACCGGCTCTGCCTCGCGCTGCGCAACACCCCCGAGTTCGTCCTCGGCGCGCTCGCCGCGTGGAAGCTCGGCGCGGTGCCGGTGCCGATGCGCTGGGATCTGCCGGACTGGGAGCTGGCGAGGGTGCGGGAGGTGATCGACGCGAAGGTGCACCTCGATCCGTCCGACATCGCCTGGATCCGGGCCACGGCCGGCGATCCGGTGCCCGACCTCCCGGACGCGGTGTCGCCGCAGGTCTTCGGCATCTGCAGCAGCGGCTCGACCGGCACCCCCAAGGTGATCATGACCGAGCGGCCCGCGCTCTTCGACGAGCGGCGCGTGGTGCCGTTCGCCGCGCTGTGGCAGCCGATCCCGCGTCCCGAGACGATCCTGGTGCCCGCGCCGATGTACCACACCAACGGCTTCTCCACCCTGAACAACCTGCTCGGCGGCGAGCGGCTGGTGGTCATGGAGAAGTTCGACGCGGCCCGCGTGGTGGACCTCATCGAGCGGCACCGGGTGTCGACCTTCACCGCGACGCCCACCATGCTGCAGCGCATCGCCGACCTGCCCGGTATCGAGGGGCGCGACCTGTCCAGCCTGCAGTGGATCCTGCAGGGCGCGGCGCCCATGCCGCCGTCGCTGGTGCGGCGCTGGGCCGGGCTGATCGGGCCGGAGCGGATCTTCATGGCCTACGGCATGACCGAGGGCTTCGGCCTGACCGCGCTGCGCGGCGACGAGTGGCTGACGCACGAGGGCAGCGTCGGCCGCGGCTTCCAGGGCACCGAACTGCGGATCCTGGACGCGGAGGGCCGGGACCTGCCCGCGGGGGAGATCGGCACCGTGTACCTGCGGTCGGCGATCGGCGGGGGCTACAGCTACCGCGGAAAGGCGAAGCGGGCCGCCGCCACCGAGGACGGGTTCCACACCGCGGGCGACGTCGGCTACCTCGACGAGGAGGGCTACCTCTACCTCAAGGACCGCGCCGTCGACATGATCATCACCGGTGGCGCCAACGTGTTCCCGGCCGAGGTGGAGGCCGCGCTCATCGACCACCCCGGGATCGCCGACGTGGTCGTCATCGGGCTGCGCGACCCCGAGTGGGGGCGGCGGGTGCACGCCGTCGTCGAACCCGCCGACCACGGTGCCCCGCCGGACGCCGCCGAGGTCATCGCCTACGCCAAGGGCCGGCTGGCGGCCTACAAGGTGCCCAAGACCGTCGAGTTCGTCGACGCCGTCCCGCGCAGCGCCGCGACCAAGGTCAGCCGCACCGCCATGGTCAAGGCGCGCGGCGGCTGAGCGGCCCGCGCTGAGATCGCCGGGACCCCTCCCGGCGGCGGTCTGGGAGCCTGACGTCCGGTCGGGGCGGCAGCGCGAGGAGGACCAGGGTGGGCAGGAGCCGGCGGCTGTTCGGGCGCAGGCGTGGCCCTGAGCGTGATCCGGTCACCGATCCGCGTGAGGGGCCGCGGGTGAACCCGGCGGAGTCCGCCGTCCTGCCGGAGCAGACGTGGGCCTGGCTGGGGCTGCCGCCGCATCGCAACGTCCGCGGGTGTCACTACGTCCGCGTCGTGGACGGGGCTCCCGAGGTCGTCGCCGAGGACGTGCGAGGTGACGACCTCGCCGAGGCGGCGCGGGCAGGGCGGCTCTCCACGGCCGGCGAGATCATCGACATGGCCGTCCAACTGGCGTGGGGGCTGCAGGCCGTCCACGAGGCGGGCGTGGTGCACGGCGACGTGGGGACGGCCGGCGTGCTGCTCACCGCCGACGGCGTCGCGAAGCTCACCGGCTTGGGATCGGCACGGCGGACGGCGTCGCCCGCGGACGACGGCATGGCCGGGGACGTCCGCTCGTGGGCGGCCACCGTCCTGGAACTGTTCGCGGGAGATGACGCCGACCAGCGCCCGGCGGCCCCCAAGGGGGTCGCGGCCCTGCTCGGCGACTGCCTGGCCGCCGACCCGGCCGAGCGGCCGACCGCTCAGGAATGCGCGGACCGGCTCATCACGGCCTACGACCAGGCCGTGTCCCTGCTCCTCGGCGGCCGGCGAGAGGAGGCCGAGTCCTGCTGGGAGCGGGCTCTGCGCGACGACCCGCGGCACCCGGACGCGACGTTCAACCTGGGCCTGCTGCACTGGCGCGACGCACTCATCACCGACGACGAACTGGTACGGCGGCTGGAGGCGGCGGAGCAGGCCGGCGGAGACCTCGCTCGGCTGCTGGAGTCGGTGCACCTGGAGCGCGGCGGCGCCGGCGAACCGTCGTCGACCGCCCGGTGCGAGTCCGGCTGGATCTGCACGGTGGCGGTCACACCGGACGGCCGGCGCGTCGTGTGGGGCGCCGAGGACGGCGGGCTGCGCTCATGGAGCCCGGGTGACCGCCGGGCGACGACGCTCACCGGCCACTCCGAGGAGATCTGGTCGGTGGCCGTGACCCCCGACGGCCGCTACGCCCTCTCCGGAGGGTCCGACCGCACCGTGCGCCGGTGGGACCTGACCACCGGCCGGTGCCTGAACGTCCTGAGCGAGCACACCGGGCGCGTGCGCGGCGTCGCGCTCTCCCCGGACGGCATGCGCGCGATCACGGGCGCCGAGGACGGCCGGGTCCTGAGCTGGGACCTGCGCCGCGGCGCGCTCCTGGGCACCGTCGCCGAGGAGGACGTCGCCGTCCTCTCGGTGGCGATGACGCCGGACGGCCGGTACGCCATGGTCTCCGGGAACAAGGGGATGCTGCGCCGCTGGGACCTGCGCACCGGCCGGTGCCTGGGCACCCTCGCCGGTCACACCGGCACCGTCCTCTCGGTGGCCGTGACCCCCGACGGCCGGTACGCGCTGTCGGGGGGCGACGACGGCGACGTGCGGTGGTGGGACCTGGAGACCGGCGACTGCCTGCGCACGCTCACCGCGCACACCGACCCGGTCTTCTCGGTCGCCGTGACGCCCGACGCCCGCCTCGCGGTGACGGGGAGCCCGGACCGCACGGTGCGGTGCTGGGACCTGGCCACCGGCCGCTGCCTGCGCACCCTCACCGGCCGGAAAGGGGCGCCCTTCCGCTGGGTGACGGCCTCCGCCGACGGGCGGTTCGCCCTCGCCGGGGACCACGCGGGCACCCTCTGGTGGTGGGAACTCGCCACCGGCCGCCTCCTGCGCACGCTGACCGGCCACGACGGCCCGGTCAACCAGATCATCGTGCTGCGGGACGCCCGGCAGGCCCTCTCCGCGGGCGAGGACGGCACCGTACGCCGCTGGGACCTGGACGCCGGCCGGTGCGTGCGCACCTACACCGGCCATGACGACGCCGCGTACTCGATCGCCCTCGCCGCCGACGAGAGCGTGTTCCTGTCCTGCGGGGGCGACGGCACCGTGCGGTCCTGGGACCTGGCCACGGGCCGCGGCCTCCGCGTCCTCACCTACGGCCACCGCGTGATCGACGTGATCACTCCGACGATCCTCGCGGTCGCCGTCAGCGCGGACGGCCGCACCGCCGTCGCCGGGGACAAGGACGGCGACCTGACCTGGTGGGACCTGGCCACCGGGCGCTGCCTGCGCACGTTCTCCGCCTCCGGCGGCGCGATCAACGCGGTGACCATGGCCCCCGACGGCCGGACCGCCGTCTCCGGCGGCTTCGACAAGACCGTGCGCTGGTGGGACCTCGCGACCGGCGGTGCCGCGCCCTGGAGCTACAGCCGTCCGCGTTTCACGCTCGACCTGGGGGGCGCAGGCGGAGGAGTTCCGGAACCGCGTGGACGCCGCCCGCGCACTCCTCGACCGCGGCGACCCCCGGGGCGCCGCCGGGGAACTGCGGCGGGCGCGGGCCGTCCCCGGCTTCGGGCACGACCCGGCGCTGGCGGAGCTGTGGCGGCGGGCCGGCCACGGCGGTCGGCGCACCGCCGTCCTCGGCAGCCGGCAGACCCGTCGCCTGGAGTCGCCCAGCCACCTCGCGAAGGCGGTGGCGATCACGTCCGACGCTCGGCACGCCCTGTCGGCGAGCGGTGCGGCGCTGCGCTGGTGGGACCTGGCCACCGGCCGGTGCCTGCGCGTCCTGACCGGGCACGACGGTTTCGTCTTCGGCGTCGCGGTGACGCCCGACGGCCGGCGCGCCGTCTCCGTGGGCGACGACACGGTGCGCTGGTGGGACCTGGGCGAGGGCCGGTGCCGGGCGGCCCTGCCCCTGGGCACCGGGTCGCCGACGTTCTCGGTCGCCCTGGCGCCCGACGGTCGCCGCGCCCTGTCCGCGGGCGTGGACGGCGTCCTGCGCTGGTGGGACCTGGCCCGCGGCCGCCGCCTCCACGCCCTGACCGGCCACGACGGGCTCATCAACTCCGTGGCCGTCACCGCCGACGGCCGGCGCGCCCTCTCCGGCGGCGCCGACGGGACGGTGCGCTGGTGGGACCTGGCGGCCGGGCGGTGCCTGCGCACCTTCACCGACCACGGTGAAGCGGTGAGCGCGGTCGCGGTGACGCCCGACGGGCGCCACGCCGTGTCCGGCGGCACCGGCGGTGCCGTATGCGCGTGGAACCTCGCCGCCGGCACCTGCGGGCGCCTCCCCGTCCACCACACCGCCCAGATCAACTCCGTCGCGATCAGCGCCGACGGCCGCCACGCCCTGTCCGGCGGAGAGGACACCACGCTGCGCTGGTGGGACCTGGAGGAGGGCCGCTGCCTCCACCAGGTCAAGACCGCCTACGTGGCCTCGGCCGCGATGACCCCGGACGCCCACCACGCGGTCTCCGGAATGGCGGACGGCTCCCTCCTGCTCTGGGAGATCGCCTGGGACTACGCGTTCTAGTTCCGCATCTGCGACTCAGCTCGGGCACGGTACTGGCAGATGCATGCCATATGCGGCTTGGAGTGTCGTTTCTGCAAGGATAAGGTAAGGGTCGTCGCGGCGCCCCCGCGTGATCGCCGAGGCCGTGACCCGTACCCCTGAGGAGCCGCCGTGCAGTTCAAGCACCTGACCACCCGTCTGACCTCCGGGCTGACCGCCGGGGTCGCCGGTCTGGCCCTGCTCGCGACGGCCGTCACCGGCTGCGGCGACACCGGCGACGACGCCTCCGGGGGATCGGCCGGAAGCGGAAAGACGGTGACGGTGTTCGCGGCCGCGTCGCTGACCGAGTCGTTCACCGCGCTCGGCAAGACCTTCGAGGGCTCGCACCCGGGGGTGAAGGTCCGCTTCAACTTCGGCGGCAGCTCCACCCTGGCCCAGCAGATCACCCAGGGCGCCCCGGTGGACGTGTTCGCCGCCGCCAGCCCCGCCACCATGAAAACGGTCACCGACGCGCGCCTGGCCGAGGGGCAGCCGCAGACCTTCGTCCGCAACCGGCTGCAGATCGCCACCCCCGCCGACAACCCCGGCAAGATCGCCGGCATCAAGGACCTGGCCGGGTCCGATGTCAAGGTGGTGCTGTGCGCCCAGCAGGTCCCGTGCGGCGCGGCCGCCCAGAAGGCCCTCGGCGCCGCCGGTGTGAAGGTCGAGCCGGTGTCGCTGGAACAGGACGTCAAGGGCGCCCTGAACAAGGTCACCCTCGGTGAGGCCGATGCCGCCCTGGTGTACCGCAGCGACGTCAAGGCCGCCGGCGCCAAGGTGCACGGCATCGACTTCCCCGAGGCCGCCCAGGCCATCAACGACTACCCCATCGCCACCCTGGCCAAGGCGCCCCAGCCCGCCCTGGCCAAGGAGTTCCTCCAGCTGGTGGTCTCGGCACAGGGCAGGACCGTACTGACGGCGGCCGGTTTCGAGAGCCCCTGAACCCTGCGAGCGGTCAGTACACGTCGCGGACGTAGCGTTTGTCGGAGGCGAGCTGCTTGAGGTACGCGGTGGCGGCGTCCGGGGCGAGACCGCCGTGGGTGGCGGCGATGTCGCGCAGCGCCTGGTCGACGTCCTTGGCCATGCGGGACGCGTCGCCGCAGACGTAGAGGCGGGCGCCGTCCTGCAGCCAGGACCACAGGCGGTGCCCGTGCTCGCGCATGCGGTCCTGGACGTAGGTCCGGGTGCGCTGGTCGCGGGAGAACGCGGTGTCGAGCCGGGTGAGGTGGCCGTCGTCGTGGAGGCCGGTCAGCTCGTCCTGGTAGTAGAAGTCCGTGGCGCGGTGCTGCTCACCGAAGAAGAGCCAGTTGGGGGCGCGGTGACCGCGGGCGCGCCGTTCGTGGAGGAAGCCGATGAACGGTGCGACCCCGGTTCCCGGGCCGATCATCACCATCGGGGTGTCGGGGTCGGACGGCGGCCGGAAGTGCGGTGCGGTCTGGACGAAGACCGGTACCGGCGTGTCGGGGGCGGTGTCGGCGAGGAAGGCCGAGCAGACCCCCTTGCGGGTGCGGCCGTGGAGGTTGTCGTACCGGACGACGGAGACCGTCAGCGCGATCTCGTGCGGCTCGGCGAGAGGGCTGGAGGAGATCGAGTAGAGGCGGGGCTGCAGGCGCTTGAGGACGTCCCCCCACTCCTGCGCGGTGGCGCGGACGGGGTGCTCGGCGATGACGTCGACGGCCTGGCGGCCCCAGGACCACTGGGTGAGCTGGCCCTTGTTGCCCGGACGCAGCAGCTTCCTCAGGGCGCGGTCGCCGGTGCGTTCGGCGACGAAGCGCAGCAGGTCCGGGGTGATCCTGGTGATGTCCAGATGCCGGTGCAGCGCCTCATCGAACGGGACGGGGCCGACGCCGTCCAGCTCGATGACGGTGCCGGCGTCGACGCCGGTGGCGGCCAGCCATTCGGCCACCAGGTCGGAGCAGTTGACCGGGCGCACGCCGAGCGCGTCGCCGGCCTGGTAGGCGAGCGGGGCGTCGCCGTCACGGGTGTCGAAGACGAACCGCCGGACCTCCTTGGCCGACCCCGGGCGGCTGAGCAGCCGGTTGCCGGTGAGGCGGGCGGCGGCGGGGACGGGTTTGGCGCGGCGGGCGGGGGCGGCCGGAGCGGCGGGCGGAGCCGGAGCGGCACCGGCGGCCGGTGGGCGATCCTCCAGGGCGGTGAGGACCTGGTCGAGCCACGCCTGGGCTGAGGCGTCGTAGTCGGGTTCGCAGTCGGTGCGCGGGGCCAGCCGCACGGCCCCCAGCTCCTGCAAGCGCCGGTCCAGGCGGCGGCCGTGGCCGCAGAAGTCGTCGTAGGAGGAGTCGCCGAAGGCCAGGACGGCGTACCGCACGCCCTCCATGCGTGGGAGGTCGTCCGCGGCCAGCGCGTCCCAGAAGCCCGAGCCGTTGTCGGGCGCGTCGCCGTCGCCGAAGGTGCTGGTGATCAGGAGCAGCTCGCCGCCGGGGAGCGAGCGCGGGTCGGTGTCGTCCATGCAGCGGAGCGCGACCCGGTGCCCGGCCGCGGTGAGACGTTCGGCGGTGGCGGCCGCGAACTCCTCGGCGTTGCCCGTCTGCGACGCCCAGAGCACGGCCATCTCGCGACCCGTGCCCCCGGCCTCCGCCGCGGGCACGGGGGCCGGGACGCGGGAGTACAGGCCGGCCAGGACGCCGTTCACCCACAGCGCGCTGTCCTGCCCGAACGGCGCCGTGGGCGGCAGGACGGGGACGCCCGGCGCCCCGGCGTCCAGCCCCGCGAGGAACCCGGAGAGGTAGCGGCGTTCGGGCTCGGTCAGGACGGGCGGTGCCAGGTCCTGCAGCCCGAAGACGGCCGCGGCCGGGGGAGGGGCGTCGCCGCCCACAGCTCCGGCGCCGCCCTGGATGGACGGCGGCATCGCCGCCCGCGTGGCGACCCTGGTCAGCGAGACCGCGCACACCTTGAGCTCGGGCTGGAACGACAGCGGGTCGACCGCGTCGCTGGTCACGGCGTTGACGCTCAGGTACTCGCCGAACAGATCGTTCCAGTGGAACGGCGCAAAGCAGCATCCGGGCCGCACCCGGTCGGTCACCACGGCGGGCAGCACGGCCCTGCCGCGCCGGGAGGCGACCTCGACCGTGTCGCCCTCGCCGATGCCCAGTTCCCGCGCGTCCTGAGGATGGATCTCGATGAAGGGCGCGGGGTCGAGCTTGTTGAGCTTGGCGACCTTGCCGGTCTTGGTGAGGGTGTGCCACTGGTGCTGCAGCCGGCCGGTGTTCAGGACGAACGGGAAGGCGTCGTCGGGCATCTCGGCGGCGGGGATGTGCGGGCGGGCGAAGAACACCGCGCGGCCGCTCGCGGTCGGGAACACCGGCCCGCCGCCGTCCCGGTCCAGGTACCGGATCGGGTTGCGGTCGGGGCCGTCCGGGTCCGGGGCGGGCCACTGGACGGGGGTGTCGCGCAGCCGCCCGTAGGTCACGCCGCGCAGGTCGTAGCCGGTCGCGGGGTTCCAGGCGCCCTTGATCTCCTCGAAGATCTCCTCGGCACCGGAGTAGGAGAAGGCGTGTGCGTAGCCCATCGCGCACGCGATCCGGGCGATGATCTGCCAGTCCGGCAGCGCCTCCCCGGGCGGGTCGGCGGCCCGCGGGGCCAGGGTGAGGTTCCGCTCGCTGTTGATCAGGACGCCCTCGGCCTCGGTCCACAGGGCGCCGGGCAGGACCACGTCGGCGTAGGCGTTGGTCTCGGTGTCGGCGAAGACGTCCTGGGTCACCACGAACTCGGCCGCCTCCAGCCCGTCGATGACGGTCCTGCGGTTGGCGACCGAGGCGACGGGATTGGTGCAGATGATCCAGCAGGCCTTGATGTCGCCGTCGGCCATGCGCCGGAACATGTCGACGGTGCCCTTGCCGGAGCCGTCCGCGCGGATGGTGCCCGGCGCCAGGTCCCACAGCCGCTCGGCGAAGGCGCGGTCCTCCTCCACCAGCACCGAGCGCTGCCCGGGCAGGCCGGGCCCCATGTAGCCCATCTCCCGGCCGCCCATGGCGTTGGGCTGGCCGGTCAGGGAGAACGGGCCGCTGCCCGGGCGGCAGATGGCGCCGGTGGCCAGGTGCAGGTTGATCAGGGCGTTGGTGTTCCAGGTGCCGTGGGTGCTCTGGTTGAGCCCCATGGTCCAGCAGCTCGTCCACTCGGCGGCGGTGCCGATCCACTCGGCGGCCGTGCGGAGGTCGTCCTCGGGGACTCCGGTGATCTCGGCGACCGTGGCGGGCGGGTAGCCGGCCAGGAACTCCGGCATCGCCTCCCAGCCCTCGGTGCGGTCGGCGACGAACGCCTCGTCGATGTGCCCGCCCTCGACCAGCAGGTGCAGCAGCCCGTTGAGCAGCGCCAGGTCCGTGCCGGGCTTGACCTGCAGGAACAGGTCGGCCTTGGCGGCGGTCGCGGTGCGCCGCGGATCGACGACGATCAGCTTGGCGCCCGCCTTCACCCGCTCCATCATGCGCAGGAACAGGATCGGATGGCAGTCGGCCATGTTGGAGCCGATGACCAGGAACGCGTCGGCCCTGTCGAAGTCCTGGTAGGAGCCGGGCGGGCCGTCGGCGCCCAGCGACAGCTTGTATCCGGTGCCCGCGCTGGCCATGCACAGCCGCGAGTTGGACTCGATCTGGTTGGTGCCGATGAACCCCTTGGCGAGCTTGTTGGCCAGGTACTGCGCCTCCAGGCTCATCTGCCCCGACACGTACAGGGCCACCGCGTCCGGGCCGTGCTCGTCGATGACGGCGCGCAGCCGGGCGGCCGTCGCGCCGATCGCCGCGTCCACCCCCGCCGGTACGGGTTCGGCGCCGCGCGCGTCCCGTACCAGCGCGGAGGTGAGCCTGCCGGGCGCGGCCAGCATGTCCGCCGTCGTCGCGCCCTTGGTGCACAGCCGCCCGGAGTTGGCCGGGTGCGCCTTGTCGCCGGTCGCCTTGACGACCTTCCGGCGGCCGTCCGGCCCCGTGGTGACGTCCAGGACGATTCCGCAGCCCACACCGCAGTAAGAACAGACCGTTCGCACCTGCGTCGCGGCCTGCGAATCCAGCGCGGTCAACGATCAGCCCCCTCATCGGATCGGGACAGCGCGCTGAACGTATGAAACGCCCGTTAACCCCATGTCACGCCAAGGACTCACACACGGTTACATCTGTCACACAACCGGCGCACCGGCGCTGTGAGGCGTTCACGGGGCGACGCCGAGGGGGCCCGGTCGTCAGTCGGTGACGCGGCTCTTGCTGGTGTACAGCAGGTCCTGGTACTCGGGGTGCCTGGCGATCCAGGCGGTGTAGAACGGGCACACCGCGAGCACCGGCACGCCCTGGACGCGGGCGGCGTCGAGGGAGGACCGGACCAGCGCCGATCCGATGCCGCGCCCCTCGTAGGCCGGGTCGACCTCCGTGTGCACGAAGGCGATCAGTTCGTCGGTGCGGATGTACTGGGAGAACCCGGCCAGGTCCCCGCTCACCCGCGCCTCGTAGCGGTTCGCGTCGGGGTTGTCGATGGTCTCCACGTCGGCGGTCGTGGTCGTGTCGCTCATGGCTCCAGCCTCATCGGTCGTTGATCATTCTGCGTGTCGGCCCTCAGCGCGACGGGTTGCCGCGGGGGCTGAGGGTGGCGTTGGGCAGGGCCGGCGCGGGGAGGCGGTCCCCGTCGTAGCCCTCGACGGCGCCGAAACGGCCGGAGGCGTTCTGCCACGCCTCCCGCGCCTCGACGATGTCCTCGTGGCTCCGGCCGATGAAGTTCCACCACATGACGATCCGCTCGTTGAACGGCGGTCCGCCGAGCAGGAGCATGCGGGCGGCGGTGTCCGCTTCGTTCGCCAGCGTCAGCGTGCCGGCGCCCGCGCCGAGGTAGCCGAGCTCGGCGGGCCGCAGGAGGGTTCCGGCCGCGCGGACGTCCCCAGCGTCGACGAGCACGCCGTGCTCGAAGCCGGGGTCCACCGCCAGGGTGACCGCCGCCCGCGGCTCGAGGGTGATCTCGGCGCCGAGCAGCGGCGTGAAGGTCCGCACCGGGGAGGCCGCGCCCGCCAGCGAGCCGAGGAACACCCTGGCCTCGCCGCCGTCCAGCCGGACCGGGTCCGGGACGTGGTGCTGGAAGTCGCGGCCGGTGTGCCGGTGCTCCTCGGGCAGTGCCACCCAGAGCTGGACACCGTGCAGGATCGTGGCGCGGGCGGTGGAGACCTCGGAGTGGCTGATGCCGTGGCCGCCCGTCATCAGGTTCAGCTCGCCGGGCCGTACGAGCGTGTGGTTGCCCATGCTGTCGCGGTGCTCGATCTCCCCGCCGAACAGCCAGCTCACCGTCTGCAGGCCGGTGTGGGGATGCGGCGCGACGTCCATGCCGCCGCCGGCGGAGACGTCGTCGGGGCCGTAGTGGTCGGCGAAGCACCAGGCGCCGATCAGCGTGCGGGCCCGCTGCGGCAGCGTGCGCCGCACCCTCATCGCCCGGGGGCCGCCCAGCGGGACGTCCCGCGCGGTGAGGACCTCGACCCGCGCCGCGTCCGCGCCGCCCGGGGTAATTTCTCTTTCAACTACCACGTCACGATGATAGGTCGCCCGGTGCACCGGTCGGTGCGGAGCCGGACGGGCGCGTCAGGCGCCGGATCGGGCGAACTTCATGAACCAGTGCCCGCGGAGGTTGTCCGACCGTGTGAAGAACGGGTGGTCCGGATCGGTCATCTGGCGGAACAGGAACTCCGTCGCCGTGCACTCGAAACGGCTGCCGTCGCCGAGGCTGTCCACGGCGTAGACGGGCCAGCGGTCGGGATCGGGCCCTTCGGTGATCCAGAAGAACGTCTCCTGGTGCTCGTTGCTCGACCAGGGGATCACTCCCGACGGGGCGGGGAAGGGCGGATGCTCGTCTCCCGGGGCGAGGTCGTCTCCGGCGTGGACCTCGGCATGCCAGATCAGCTCATCGGGGGTGAAGACCTGGAAGAACGCGTCGAACAGGCCGTCGCAGCCGAACGTCTCGACGATCCGCCTGTAGTCGCCCGGCAGCGGCGCGCCCAGGCGGGACTCGACCGCCGCCCAGTCGGGCGCGGGCACGGGTGACGCCGTCCCGGCGGTGATCGCGACCAGCCGTTCTACCCAGGACATCTCCGCGGGCAGCTCCTCCGGGCGAGGGATGTCCCGCTCCGCGACAGCTATGAACGGCCGGCCGTCCGGGCCCCGCCCCAGCGTGACCGCCCGGTCGTCCCACACCCAGGCGTGCGTCCGGCCGGCCTGCTCCGCGAAGCGCAGGGACGGCGATGCGGCGTGGGTGAACGGGCCGGCGTACCGCTTGGTGAGCGTCTCGATCAGGCCGTCCACGTCCGCGCCGCCGGAGATCGGCAGGCAGGTGTGCCCGTCCGGATGCCCGGGCTCGTCGCACGTCAGGTCACCGGCACCCACGCCCATCAGGCGGGCCACGGCCGCCGCCAGTTGCTCACCGTCCATGGGGGCAGTCAAGCGCATGCCCCTGACAAGCGGTCAGGGCCCGGCGAGGTTGCGCTCGCGGAACGCGGCGGCCTTGGCGCGGTTCCCGCATTCGCGCATGTCGCACCAGCGGCGCGAGCGGCGCCGTGAGTGGTCCACGTACAGGCGGGTGCAGCGCGGGTCCTGGCATTCCTTGATGGCGGAGGCGAGGGGCTCGGTGAGCAGGTGGACGGCGGCGCGGGCGACCTCGGCGAGCGCGGCGGCCATGTCACCGGTGCGCGCCACGCCGCCCTCGGCCGTGAGGCGGACGGTGACGGGGGGCCGCGCGGCCGCGTCGTTGATGGCGTCGCGGTCGGCGGCGGCGGGATGCTCGCCGCGCAGAACCGCGGTGGCGGCGCGGTAGATCGCCTCCCGCAGCGCGACCGCGGCGGCCAGGTCGGCCGCGCCGGCGTGCGGGGGAGCGTCGAGCAGCCCGGCGGCCACCGTCCAGCGCGCCGCCTCGGCGGGCCCGGTCAGCAGTTCGCACCGCTCGTGGCGGCGGTACCGGACGGTGCCGGCCAGGTCGAGGGCCGCGTCGCCGCTGACGAAGGTGAACTCCACCATTCCAGGATAACCGTATTGACAGGTTACCCAGAGTCGTGACCAGATGGGATAACCACATCGACCGGTTACTTGGAGGGCTCATGGCGATCGGCCTGCGCCGGGGGAGCCGCACGTCCCCGCCGCCCGCGGGGACGGCGGGCCGCGGCGGCCGGGCCGTCCGAGCGGTGACGCCCACGGCGTTCGTGGTGCTCTGGAGCAGCGCGTTCATCGCCGGGGTGATCGGGGTGGACGCGGCGCCGCCGTTGCTGCTGACCTTCGCGCGGTTCGCGCTGGCGGGCGTGCTGCTGGCCGCGTACGCGGTGGCGGTGCGCGCGCCCTGGCCGCGCGGACGGCGGCTGGCGCACCTGGCGGTGACGGGCCTCCTGATCCAGGCGGTCCAGTTCGGCGCCCTCTACACCGCGCTGGGCATGGGCCTGCCCGCCGCCGTGGTGGCGTTGGTGCAGGGGCTGAACCCGGTGTTGATCGCGCTGCTGGCCGGGCCGCTGCTGGGGGAGCGGATCGGCGCCCGCCGATGGGCGGGGTTCGCGCTCGGCGCGGCGGGCGTGGTGCTGGCGGTCGCCGACCGGATCGCCGTCCCGGCGGCCGCCGCGGCGGGCACCGCCGCCGTGCTGTGCGTGGCCGGGGTGCTGGGGCTCAGCCTGGGCACCCTCTACCAGAAGCGGTTCGCCGCCGACATGGACGTGCGGACCGGAACCGCGGTGCAGTTCCTCGTCGCCGCTCCCGTCCTGGGCCTGGCGTCGCTGGCCTGGGAGACCCCACGGGTCGGCGACTGGACGGCCTTCGGCGGGGCGCTGGCCTGGATCGTGCTGGTCAACTCGATCGGGACCTTCCTGCTGCTGAACACCATGCTGAAGCGCGCGTCGGCCAGCCGGGTCGCCACGTTGTTCTTCCTGACGCCCTCGGTGACGGCGCTGCTGGCGTTCGCGCTGGTCGGCCAGGCCCTCGACGGCCTGGCGATCGCGGGCCTGGTCCTGGGCGGCGCGGGGGTGCTGCTGGCGGGTCAGTCACCGCCGCCGCAGGAGGAGTCGCAGGAGGAACCGCAGGAGTAGCCCCCGCACCCGCCGTTCTCGTTGCGGGAGGAGTCCGAGCGGTTCCCGGAGGAGCCCCCTCCGAAGAAGCCGCCGCTCGTACTGGACGACGTGCCGCCGGAGAACAGGGACGCGAGCCCGGTGAGGACGAAGCCGATGAGGAAGAGGACGCCGACGAACCCGGCGATGGACCCGAAGACGACGAGCAGGAAGAGCAGGGGGCCGGGCACGCTATCTCCCCTCGGACGCGGGCGGAAGATCGTTCACATCAGCATGCGACGCCCGCGCCGCGGCGCCGGTTCGGAACGCCGCCGTGAACTTCTCCGCCCCACCGGGCGACGGCCGAGCAGCGCGACTCGGGCATGCCGCCCTCTTCAAGGATTCCCAGGGAATCTTCGTCCGGGATCTCGATCGATTCACCGGGGTGCTTCGCCACCGGCTTCCGGGCGCCTCCGTCGACGAATGCACCGCGAATATCGGGCCGAAGAAATAGCGGCTCCGGGCGGCCGCCGGACGGCGGCCACCCGGATATCGACCTTTCACTCCCAGCCCCGGATGATGTTTCAGTGGGAGTGCGCGGCCGATCGAGTCGTGGTCATCGGGGAGTGCGCAGGTTCTCGGAGCCCTGCGCGAACATGGCGCGGAAGGTGATCGGCCCCACCGTGCCGTCGACCCCGATTTCCTTGCGGCTCTGGAAATTCCAGACGGCGGTCTTGGTCCTGTTCCCGTAGACGCCGTCGACCGGGATGGCGTCGCCCAGGATGTTCAGCGAGTGCTGCAGTCCCTTGACCAGGTGGGAACGGGTGTCGCCCGGCCGTGCGACGCCGTGGTCGGCGCGGAGCGTGACCCAGGTCTCGGCGTTGAGCCCGCCGGTCGCCTCGAGGTCGCGGGCGGCCTGGTACTTCTTGACGGCGGTGACCAGGGCGTCATCGAAGACGTCGGAGCCGGCGGCCCTGGGGTCGCAGTTCCTGAAGTAGCCGAACTGGGCCAGGAAGCAGCGCGCGGCCGCCACCCGGTAGTCCCGGTCGCCCTTCTTGAGCGCCTTCCACGGCTGGGCCTCGATGGCCGCCACGATCCGCCTGTCGGTCCCCGGTCCGTCGGCATTGGCGGAAACGGCGCCGACGCCGGCGACGAGCGCGGCAATGGCGGCGGCCAGGCCCGCCACCATCAGCCGCAGCGTGATTCTCATGCGATCTCCTCTCGGGACGTGTTCGACCCTTCTCTACGTGGGACGCCCGATTGTCAGGTCAAGTTTTCGCCCTATCGCGAGAAAGTTCGTCCACCGCCCTGGAGATCAAATGATAAGGCCCGTGACGCGCGCCTCACTTCGCCGGTTTACAGTCGCCAGAGATCTTTTATGTATTTTGAAGAAAGGAACTCGGCCGCCGGCGGCGGGGCGCCGGCGCGTGAAGAACGCCCCCGGCGGGGCCGCCGGGGGCGTGCGAGTCGTGGGGAGAGGTCAGGTGTCCCGGCGCAGGTCCTCGTCGAATTCCAGGTCGAAGGACCGCATCAGCCAGGCGAGGGTCTCGTAGGCGCCGACCGTGAAGATGACGTCCATCAGCTGCTGCTCGTCGAGGCCGCCGGACAGCGTGGCCCAGGTCGGATCCGCGATCGCGCCGTCGCGGATCAGTTCGTCCGTCGCGCGGAGCAGGGCCGCGTCGAGCGGGTCCCAGTACGGCGCGTCCGCGCCCCAGGCGACGCGGCCGATCTCATCGTCGGTGAGGCCGGCGTCGTGCGCCATGAAAACGTGCTGGGCCCACTCGTAGGAGCAGGAGCGCAGCGTCGCGACCCGCAGGACGAGGAGCTCGCGCTGCCGCTCGGTGAGCGTGGTCGCCATCAGGATGTGGCCGTTGAAGGTGAAGAAGGCACGCGCCAGGGCCGGATGGTGCGCGAAGGTCCCCAGCGTGTTGAGGGCCTTGGGACGGCCTTCGGACGTCGGCTGCGAGTGCCGGGGCGCCGGCGGCACCATCGCGGCCAGCGCCTCGCGCATCTCCGGCGGCCACTTCTTGATGGGGAGCGGTTCAACGCGTGCCATGTCGGGTCGTCCTTCCAAGGTTGATGGTCTGAACGGTGCGGCGGTGATGGCCGGCCTGTCAGGCGACGGCCTCTTCGCCGACGAGGGTCGTGCGGCGCATGAGCCGCGGGGAGGTCGGCTGGTACGGCAGCGCGCGATGCAGCATTCCGGTGTTGTCCCAGATCACGAGGTCGCCGGGGGTCCAGTGGTGCCGCAGCGTGAACCGCGGCTGGGTCGACCATTCCAGCAGACGGTCGAGCAGCGCGCGGCTCTCGGCCTGCGGCATGCCCACGACGTGGTCGGTGGTGGCGCCGACCAGGAGGGATTTGCGGCCGTTGCGGCGCGTCCACACCAGGGGATGCTCGCCGGAGGGCACCCGCCGCCAGGCGGCGAGCTGCTTCTCCGAGGGCGTGGGGTGCACCAGCGTCTGGGCGGCGGCGAAGCTGTGCACCACGCGCAGCCCCTCCAGTTCCTCCTTCTCCCTCTCCGGCAGCGCCTCGTAGGCCGCGTAGGTGTTGGCGAACTCGGTGTCGCCGCCTTCGTCGGACACCTGGCGGGCCACCAGGAGGGTGGCCTTCTGCGGGATCTCGTCGTTGGCGCCGTCGATGTGCCAGTAGAAGGTGCCCGCGCGGTAGGCGGCCAGTTCGCTCTTGGCGGGGTCCAGGCTGATCGTCGAGATCTCCGGGTGGTCGGTGTCGCCGCCCATCGGGGCCACGACCACCTCGCCCAGGAGCCTGCTCAGGGCGACGAGGTCGCCGTCCTCCAGGTGCGCCTCGCGGCAGATCACCACCCCGTGGGCGTCCAGCGCGGCGCGGAGCCTCTCGGCGTTGCCGGGTTCGAGCAGCAGGCGTCCCGTGGGACCGGTGGCCTCGCCGCCGATCTCCGGGCTGACGGGGGTGAAGGCGATGGACATGATCTCTCCTCCGGACGAGTGAGGTGGACCGCCCCGCGGACCGGCCGGCGCGCTCAGGGTGATGGATCGGGCACGCTCGTTCCCACCCTGTCTAGGCACCCGCCTAAATATCCTTGGGCATATGCCTAACAGCCGGGGGCGGCGCAGGTCAAGGGTGGATAGAGTGGCCGGGTGGTTCCCACCGCCCGCACCCCCGGCCTCCCGCACGCGACGGCGCCATGAGCGATCCCCGTCCCGGCAGGGACTCCAAGACCCGCGCAGTCTTGATCGAGGCGGCGACGCAACTGCTGCTGGAGGAGGGGTACGCCGCGGTCACCACGCGGAAGGTCGCCGCGAAGGCGGGCGTCAACCAGGCCCTGGTCTACTACTACTTCCGCACGATGGACGAGCTGTTCCTGGCCGTCTTCCGCCGCGGGGCCGACGCGACCGTCCGGCGGCTGGAGCGCGCCGCGGAGGCCGACCAGCCGTTGCGCGCCCTGTGGGAGGTCAGCAGCGAGCCCCGCGACAGCGCGCTGACCATCGAGTTCCTCGCGCTGGCCCACCACCGGCAGGTCGTCCACGCCGAACTCGTCGCCTACACGCGCAGGTACCGGCGGATACAGAAGGAGATACTCGAGCACGCCGTGAAGAGCCGGGCCACCGACGGCGGCGGCCCGACCCCGTCCGCGCTGGCCGTTCTGACCGTCGCGCTGTCCCGCGGGCTGGCCATGGACGGCATGCTCGGGATCACCGACGGCCACGACGAGATCCTCTCCCTCGTCGAGGAGCAGCTGGCGCGCTTCGAGCCCCTGGACGACGACCCCCGGCCGTGACCCCTCCCATGAGGGGCCGTGCCCGCGCGCTCGGCTGTTCCTGCTGGACCGCCCGGCAACGTTCAGCCGGGATCGCCGGGCGGGCCCGCCAGTGTGGCCAGGCGCTCGCGGTACTCGGCGGTGTCGATCTCGCCGCGGGCGTAGCGCTCGGCCAGGATGCCGCGGCCGCGCTCCACGCCGTCGTCCGGGCGGCCGACGGCGGGAGGGGCGGTGCGGGGCGGGCGCTCCGTGGCCCTGATGACCAGCACGACGGCGACGGTCACCGCGGCCACGGTGAGGAGCAGGAGGAGCAGGCCCCAGCCCATCATCCAGCCCGCCCAGGCCCCGTTTCCCATGTGTCCCCAGCCGTCGCGGGGGTCGGCGAACGCGGGGAACGAGCAGATGTTCATCGCGCACCTCCTGCCTTCCCCTCCACCCTTCTCCCGCGCGCGGCCCCGGCGGAGGGCCGAAGGTCCTCATGGTCATGGACCGACGCCCTCTGATACCGGACGTCACCGGGCAGAAGACTGCAGGTGACCGATCCGCAGGGGCAGGAGAACAGCATGAACATGAGCAATGGCGTCGTGGTCGGCTACGACGGGTCCGAGGCCGGTGTCCGGGCGCTGGACTGGGCGGCCGCGGAGGCGAGCGCCCGCGGGGTGCCGCTGACCGTGGTCCATGTCTGGGGGCTCTACATCGGCGGGGCGATCGCGATGCCCGCGCTGGACCTGCGCGCGGCGGCCCAGGAGACCCTGGACGCGGGGGCCGGGCGCGTCCGTGAGATCGCCCCCGATCTCAAGGTGAACCTCCTGCTGGAGCGGGGGGCGGTGGCGGCCAGGCTCATCGAGGCGGGCGCCGACGCCGATCTCGTCGTGGTGGGCTCGCGCGGCCTGGGCGGCTTCACCGGGCTGATGCTGGGCTCGGTCGGCGCCCAGCTGGCCGCGCACGCCCCGTGCCCGGTGGTGGTGGTGCGCGGCGAGCCCGAACCCGCCCCCGAACAGGAGCCCGGCACGGTGGTGGTCGGCGTCGACGGCTCCCCGGCCTCCCGCGCCGCCCTGGCGCTGGCGTTCACCGAGGCCGAGGCGCACGGCGCCCGGCTGACCGCCGTGATCGCCTGGGACTCCGCGCGCCCGGACGACCTGCCGCCGCTGGTGGACGCCGACGGCCTGCGCGAGGCGGCCCGGACGCGGCTGGAGCAGCTCCTGATCTTCTGGCGGGAGAGCCACCCGCGCGTCGAGGCCACGGCGAAGGTCGTGTCCGGGCCGCCTCGGGAGGCCCTGATGACCGCCTCGGTCGGCGCCCGGCTGCTGGTGGTGGGGTCGCGCGGGCTGGGCGGCGTCCGCGGCCTGCTGCTCGGGTCGGTCAGCTACGCGCTGCTCCACCACGCGGAATGCCCGGTGGCGGTCGTCCGCGTCCCCGGAGAGACCGTCGGCGCCTGACCCTCACCAGGGCCGCCCCGAGGCCCATTCGGGACGAAAGTCCCTGGTCCGGTCCTTCGGGGCGTCGCAGCATCGAGCCTGGAGGCCGGGGGTGGCGGCGCCGGACCAGGAGGGGGATTCACCATGGGGAGGTATGTGCTCGTCGGTTACGACGGGTCCCAGGAGAGCGACTACGCCCTGGCGTGGGCGGTGGAGGAGGCGCGGCTGCGGGAGCTTCCGCTGGAGGTCGTGCACGCCTGGCGCTGGCCGTACCCGATCGACTACATCGACTACGAGGGCACCGCGACCCTCAAGCGGGTGGGCCAGCACGTCCTGAACCACGGTGCGGAGTTGGCGCAGCGGGCCGAGCCCACGGTCGCGGTCCGCCGGCACCTGATGAACGGGCCCGCCCACGTCGCGCTGAAGCACCAGTGCCGTGACGCCGAACTGGCCGTCGTGGGTGCGCGCGGACGGGGTGAGCTGCCGGTGGGGTCGACCGCGTTGCGGCTGCCCGCCCGTTCCACCTGTCCGGTCGTGGTGGTGCGGAACGCGGCGGCACGGAGTGGGCTGGTCGTCGCGGGTGTCGATGGGTCGCCCGGGGGCGAGGCGGCGCTGGCCTTCGCCTTCCGGCAGGCGGCGCTGCGCGGGTGGTCGCTGCTCGCCGTCCACGGCTGCTGGGAGCCCAGCGCGGTGCCCGAAGCCGATCTCGCGCTGTTCTCCGAGCAGGAGAAGCTGCTGCAGATGTGCCAGACCCGGCTGGATCACGCCGTCGAGCCCTGGCGGATCCGGTATCCGGAGGTCGAGGCGGCCACGTCGGTGCCGATGCTCCCGCCGCGCGAGGCGCTGTTCGAGGCGGCCGAAGACGCCGCTCTCGCCGTGGTCGGCAACCGCGGGACGGGCGGGTTCGATCCGCTGCTGCTCGGCGCCACCAGCGGGACCTTGCTGCAGCACGCGCCGTGCGCGGTCGCGATCGTGCAGCCGGAGGCCCGGCCATGATCGATGAGATGACCCTTGCCCACGAGCCGTTCTTCTCCGGGACGCCCCGGCGGGCGCTGGCGCGGATCGCGAGCACCGCCCGGCCGGCCGCCTTCCCGGACGGGCACCGGCTGTTCGACGAGGGCGGCGCGGCCGACCGGTTCTGGATCCTGCAGGAGGGGGCGGTGGTGATCGACCTCCAGGTGCCCGGCCGCGGCGCGGTCGTGATCGAGACGCTGGGGCCGGGCGACGTGCTGGGCTGGTCCTGGCTGCACGCCCCGTACCGGTGGCGGTTCGGGGCGTGCGCGCGCACACCGGTGCGCGCGATCGAGTTCGACGCGCCCCTGCTGCGCGCGCTGTGCGCCGTCGACCCGGCGATGGCCTACGAGCTGTCGCGGCGCTTCACCGAGATCATCGTCGACCGGCTGCAGGCCACCCGGATGCGCCTGCCCGACCTGTACGCCCACCCCGCCGAGCAGCGATAGGCCACGCGCAGGCGGTCAGCCGCCCTGCACGAACGTCGCCGACACCCGCCCCAGCGGGTGGATGTCGGCCTCGATGAGGTCCCCGTCCCGCACCGGGACCATGGGCCCGAGCGCGCCGGACAGCACGATGTCGCCGCGGCGGAGCGGAGCGCCGATGTCGAGCGCGGTCCGGGCGAGCCATTCCAGGGCGTTGAGGGGGTCGCCGAGGCACGCGCGGCCCGACCCGTCGCTCGCCTGCCCGCCGTTGCGGAACATCCGCATCGACACCTCGGCGGGCGTGAAGCGCTCGACCGGCACTTCGCGGTCGCCGAGGACGAACACGCCGCTGGAGGCGTTGTCGGCCACCGTGTCGGTGATCCCGATCCGCCAGTCCTCGATCCGGCTGTCGACGACCTCGATGGCCGCGACCGCCGTCCCGGCGGCCGACCGGACGACGGCCGGGTCGGGATCGAGGATGTCGGCGGCGAGGACGAAGGCGATCTCCGCCTCGGCCCTGGGCTGCAGCAGCCGGTCGAGCGGCACCGTGCCGCCGGAGGGGTGGCGCATGTCGTCGAAGAGCACCCCGAAGTCCGGGCGGTCGACCCCGACCTGGCGCTGGACGGCCTCCGACGTCAGGCCGATCTTCTTCCCGATGATCCGGGCGCCGCGCGCGACCCGCCGGTCCGTGAGCGCCGACTGCACCGCGTACGCCGCGTCGATGTCCGACGGGCCGATGAGGTCGGCGACCGGGGCGCAGGCCGCGCGGTCGATCGCCGCGCGGTCGAGGCGGTCGGCCGCGGCGGCGATGGCCTCGGGGGCGACGCCGCCGCTCACGCGGCACCCTCCGGCGCCAGGAACTCCCGGACCGTCCGGTCGAACTCCGCACGCTGCTCCCACTGCGGCCAGTGCCCGGCGCCGTCGATGAGCCGGAACTCGCCCTTCGGGATGCGGCCGGCCATCTCGGCCCCCGCGTCCGGGGGGCCGGACGGGTCGTGGCTGGTCCAGATCACCAGCGTCCGCGCCTCGATCCTCGACAGGATCTCGGGGGTGAGCATGTTGCGGCGCCGCACCTCCGGGTCCTGCAGGCACAGGATGTGCCGCATCGACCGCGCGAAACCCGGCTGGGCGTAGATCGCCCGGCGGACGGCGACGAGCTCGTCGGTGACCGACGCGGGATCGGCCATCAGCCATTCCAGCCGGGCGCGGATGCGCTCCGGGCTGGGATCGTCGGCCGCGCCCTGGCTGAGCGTCCTGATGCGGTCCATGACCTCGGGGGTCGCCATCGAGCCGCCGGGCGTGTTCAGGACCATCCGGTCGACCCGTTCGGGATGGGCCGCGGCGAACCCCGCCGCGACCCATCCGCCGAGCGACTCGCCGCTCAGATGCACGCGGCCGAGCCCGAGCTCGTCGAGCAGCCCGAGCAGGTGCTCCTGGTAGTCGGCGATCTCGAGGTCGCGGGTGGCCGGCGTCGTGCGCCCGTGACCGGGGAAGTCGTAGGCGATCACCCGGAACCGTTCGGCGAGCGCCGGGACGTTCCGCACGAACGCCTCCAGGTGGCCGCCGGTCCCGTGCATGATGACGAGCGGCGTGCCCGCGCCCGCCTCCAGCACGCGCGTCGACCAGTCGCCGACCCGCACCCTGCGGACCGTGAACGGGGTGGAGCCCAGATCGGTCCAGAGCGTCATCCGCTGTCCCTTCTTCCGGTGCGCCGGCTACTGCGCCGACTTGACCTGGTACTGGCCGTTGACCTGCGGCGAGGACGGGATGAACGGGAAGTCGTCCGGCGGCGGGATCGGCGTGTGCCGGTCCGGCGTGTAGCTGAACTGGGTCTCGGTGAGCCAGTGCCCGGCCGGCATCTGCAGGTTGTAGAACGCCTTCACCAGGGAGTCGGGGGTCTTGTCGAGCGCCCCCGGCCGCGCGCCCGCCGCGGCGAGGAGCCGCAGCTCGTCCCAGGCGAGTGACGGGGTGGACAGGCTCTGGGTGGTGGGCTTGCCGCCGGTGTACCGCTTGTAGAAGTCCTTGAACGTCGGCGACTGCTGGCTCTCCGGCACCGCGACCTCGACCTTGAACACGAGGATCTCGAGGTTCTCGTTGGACTCACGGCTCCCGTACTTGTACGGCCCGCCAGCGGTGAGCGACATCCCGATGCCGGCGGCCGTGGGGACGCTCGTCCCGCCGGCCTGCGTCCGGGCCTGCATCAGCCGGACGGCGGCCTCACCGGTCGTGTCGAGGAACACGAAGTCGGGCTTGGTGGCGAGCATGCGCCGGTAGGAGACGGACAGGTCGACGTCGGTCGCCACGAACTCGAAGGCGTTCACCTTGATGGCGCTGCCGGCCATCCGCTCCTTGATGGCCTGCACGACGCCCTTGCCGTACTCGTCCTTGGAGACCAGGACGCCCAGGCTCTTGACCCCCTTCTTCTCCAGGTGCGGGCGCAGGCCGGTGAGCTGCGCCGCGCTGCTGGGGGCGGTCTGGAAGTGGTACGGGTACTTCTTCGGGTCGTTGAGCAGCGGGCTGGCGCCGAAGCCCACCGAGACGATCTTCTTGCGGGTGAGCAGCGGCACCAGCGCCAGCGCCTCGGCGCTCGACCCGCTCGGGATCACCGCGTCGGGCGGGTTCGAGCCCGACAGCGACTCCTGCAGGAGGCTCACCGCGCGGGTGGGGTCGGCCTGCGAGTTCTTGAACTGGAGTTTGACGCGGCGCCCGGCGATGCCGCCGGCCTCGTTGACCGACGCCGCGGCCGCCTCCAGGGCGTCGGTCGTCGCCTTGACCGTCGCGGCGGTGGGGCCGGTGACACCGCCGATGAACAGGACGTCGAACTCCTTGTCGTCGCCCTCGGAGGTGGTCCCGCACGCCGACAGGGTGAGCGCGAGCGCGAGGGTCGTCCCGATGACCGAGCGGCGTCTGAGGGGTGCGCTGAGTGACATCATGGGGGTGGGCTTCCTTCTTCCGTGCTTCCGAACTTGGTCGTGGCCTTTCATGGACGCGGGGGCCGCGTCACGGGAGTTCGCTCTCCTCGGCCATGTACGCGCGCTGGATCGCGTCGCGGAGGCCGGGGTCGTCGCTGCGGGCCGAGTAGACCGTGCGTCCCACGTTCAGGACGACGACCCGGTCCGCCGCCGCGAGGGCGAAGTCGACCGCCTGCTCCACCAGGAGCACGGCCAGGCCGCCCGCCCGCAGGTCCTTGATCACATCGAGCACCTGCCCGACGATCGCGGGCGCCAGGCCCGCGGACGGCTCGTCCAGCATCAGGACCCCGGGATCGGCGACCAGCGCCTGCGCGATCGCGAGCATCTGCTGCTGCCCGCCGCTGAGCGACGCGGCGGGCTGCTTCCTGCGCTGGGCGAGAATGGGGAAGCGCTCGTACATCTCCTTGATGAGCGTGCGCCCGCGCGCCTGGTCCCGGCAGGCGTAGGTGCCGAGGACGAGGTTGTCCTCCACCGTCCGCGACCGGAAGACGCGCTTGCCCTCCTGGACGTAGGCGATGCCCGCCCTGGCCCTGCGGTACGGTGCCATCCGGGAGAGGTCGGCGCCGTCGAGCGTCGCGCTGCCCGCGGTGATCTTGTTCAGTCCGGCGACGGCGCGCAGCGTCGTGGTCTTGCCGGCGCCGTTGCGGCCCAGGAGCGCGGTGACGGACCCGCTGTCCGCGCGGAACGTGGCGTCGCTCACGACGCGCAGATCGCCGTAGCCGGTGGCGAGTCCCTGAACTTCCAGCGTGGTCATGCCCGGTCCGCCTTCTCGGTGTCGAGCAGTTCGTCCGCGACCCGGGTGCCGGCGATCTCGCCGCCCTGGCCCAGGTAGGTCTGGACGACCTCGGGATGGGACGCGATCTCGTCGGGGGACCCGGTGGCGATCACCCGTCCCTCGGCGAGCACGACGATGGTGTCGGCGAGCGCGCGGACGAGCGCGAAGTTGTGCTCCACCAGGAGGATCGTGATCCCCGCGTCGCGCATGCTCGTCAGCACCCGCACCAGCCCGTGGATGTCGTCCTCGTCGAGACCGGAGGCGACCTCGTCCAGGAGGACCAGCGAGCTCCCCCCGGCGATGGCCCGGCCCAGTTCGAGCATGCGGCGGGTGCCGAGGGCGAGGTCGGCGGCCGGGGTCCCGGCCTGGCGGGCCAGCCCGAGGCTCTCCATGATCTGCCGGCCGGTGCGGCGTTCGGCGTCCAGCGCCTTCCAGTGCCGGGGGAGGCGCAGCGCGCTCTCGGCGAGGGAGATCCGGTGCCGGGCGAACCGCCCGGTGACGATCGCGTCCATCACCGTGAGCCCCTGCGGGATCAGCGGCGTCTGGAAGGTGCGCCCGACGCCGCGCCGCGCGACCTGGTGCGCGGGCAGGCCCGAGATCACCTGGTCGCCGAGCCTGATCGTCCCGCCGTCCAGCGAGTAGTACCCGGAGATGAGGTTCATCAGGGTCGTCTTGCCGGACCCGTTGGGCCCGACGAGCGCCGTGATCCGGCCCGGCCCGGCCTCGAAGGAGACGTCGTCGACGGCGAGGTTGCCGCCGAACCGCTTGCTCACCCCCGACACGGTGAGCGCCAGCCCGTCGACGGCCGGGAAGGTCACGGCGGCGGGCGGCTCGGCCGGGGCCGCGTCCCCGGCGGGGCCGGACCGGCGGCGCAGCCGCGCCGCCGCCTTCCGCCCGAGCCGCTCGGTCACGCCCGCCAGCCCGTTGCGGAGCAGCAGGCCCCCGGCGATCAGGAAGGCGCCGTACACGACCAGCGCGTACTGGTCGAAGACCGTGATCCGCAGCGGCCCGATCTCCATGATCGCGGCGCCCACGATCGCGCCGTAGACGCTGGTCGCCCCGCCCAGGATGGCGGCCGCCAGGATGACGATCGCCAGCTCGAGACCGAAGGTCAGCGGGGACAGGTAGGCGTCCAGGTAGGCGATGAAGCAGCCCGCGATGCCCGCCGGGACGGCGCTGAGCGCGTAGACGGTGACCTTGGTCGCGAAGGGGGAGGTGCCGATCGCCGTCGCCAGCACCGGGCTCTGCTTCAGGACGAGGAACGCGGCCCCGTGCCGGGACACCACGATGTTCCGGAAGACGGCGAACCACGCGGCCGTGACCAGGATGACGACGACGTAGAAGCCGTTGTCGCCGAGCTCGGAGCCGAGCAGCGTGGGGACCGGGATCCCGTTCAGCCCCTCCAGCCCGCCGAGCCGGTCGCCGAAGATGTTGACGACCGAGGGGATCAGCAGCACCACGAAGAACGAGGTGATCGCGAGCGCCCAGCCGCCCAGGCGCAGCCCGGGCAGCCCGGTGACCACGCCCAGCAGCACGGCCACCGCCACCGCCGCGAGCAGGCACACCAGCAGGTCGTCGATGACGTTGATCGCGAGATAGCCGGTGGTGTACGCGCCCGCCGCGTAGAGCGGCACCTGCCCGAGGGCGAGCTCGCCGGCGTAGCCCAGCGTGAGGTTCAGCCCGCTGACGACCATGGACAGGATCGCGATCAGCAGGACCAGGCGGATCGTCGCGCTGTTCAGGCCCAGCCAGGGCAGCACGGCCACCAGGCCGACGATGACGGGCCACCCGGCGAGGGCGAGCCTGCGTGCCGCACCCGTCGTCATACCACTCTCTCCTTCCGGCCGCCCGCCAGCCCCTGGGGGAAGGCCAGCAGGGTCACCGCGAACACCACGAACACGACGATGTCCCGGTACAGCGGTCCGATGTAGCGAGCGCCCAGCGCCTCGATGATCCCGATCGCGAACGCGGCGAGGAGCACGCCCCGGTGGCTCCCGACACCGCCCAGTACCAGCACGACGAATCCCTTCACGGCCAGGATGAGCGCCAGCGAGGGCGCGGCGAACGTCTTGGCGACCAGCAGCGGCCCGAGCAGCCCTCCGACCGCGGCGGCGAACGCGAACCCCCACATCGACAGCGCGCCCACGTTGATCCCGCGGAGCTGGGCCGCCTCCCGGTCGTCGATCTGGGCGAGCGCGGCCAGGCCGATCCTGGTGCGCCGGGTGCCGAGCTCCAGCGCGACGGCGAGCACGATGGCCGCCGCGACGATGATCAGGTCGAGCGGCTGCGCCCGGGTGCCGAAGAACACGAGCGTCCCGTCCGGTCCGAAGAACGGGACGCGCAGCGCGTCCGTCCCGTAGACCAGGGCGATGATCCCGGTGATGACGGTGGCGACCCCGACCATCGTCACCAGCTCGGCGCTCCCCTCCGCCTTGCGCAGCGGCTGGATCGCGAACCGCTCCTCCAGGACGCCGGCGAGCCCGGCGAGGAGGAAGGCCACCGCGAACACCAGCGGCATCGGCAGGCCGCCGGCGCTGTAGGCCCAGTAGGCCACGTACATCCCGACGACCATCAGGTTCGCGTGCGCGAAGTTGAGGACCCCGGAGGCCAGATAGGTCATGTTGTAGCCGAGCGCGACCATGGCGTAGATGGCCCCGGTCGCGAGCCCGGCGATGATGTCCGTCACGATCGTTCTCCCGGCTGTTGCGCGTCGCCGACACCGCCCGTGACGTTCGGGAACCGGCCCGTGGCGACGCCCGCCATGTATCCGCCGTCGACCCAGATCACCTGTCCGGTGAGGTAGCTGGCCGAGGGGCTGTTGAGGAAGGCGAGCACGGCCGCCTGCTCGCGGGGCTCGGCCGTCCGGCCGAGCGGTCGCGGGATGGAGTCGAGGAACCCGGCTCCCCTGGACTCCCGGGACGCGTCCAGGATCGGCGTGTCGGTGAGCCCCGGGGCCGCGCAGTTCATGCGGACGCCCCGCGCGGCCAGCTCGACCGACCGCGTCAGCGTGTACCAGACGAGGGCGTCCTTCGACACGGCGTAGCCGGTGCCGATCCGCTCCCGGTGGTCGCGGCACCAGCGCGTGGCGGCCGGGCGGTCGGCCGCGGCCAGCAGGCCGGCCACCAGCTCGCGCCGCCGCGGGTGGTGCGAGGCGGCGATCGAGGCCGTGTTCACCACCGCCGCGCCCGCGGTCATGCGCTCCAGGAGCAGTTCGGTGAGCTCCCGGGTGCCGACGAAGTTGATCCCGATGATCTCCGCCGGGTCGGCGAGCCCGGAGACGCCCGCGACGTTGAACAGGGCGTCGATCCGGTCGCCCGCGGCGCCCGCCGCCTCGGCGACGGAGCGGGAGTCCGCGAGGTCGACGCGGTGGAACCCGGCGACCGGCGCCGACGTGGGCCGGCGGTCCAGGCCGATGACCTCGGCGCCCTGGCGGACCAGGAGGCGCGCGAGGGCCTCGCCGATGCCCGACGCGCATCCGGTGACCACGACCCGCTTGCCGCCGTACTCGGGCGGGCTTCCGTTCGTCGTCACGGTGTCCTCCGCCCTTCCGCGCGCTCGGGACGGGAGCCGCCGCGGGCGTCGGCGATGTCGTTGGCGGCGACGTACCCGAAGGTCATGGCCGGGCCGAGCGTCGCGCCCGCGCCGGCGTAGCTGCGGCCCATGATCGTCGCGGACGCGTTGCCGGTCGCGTACAGCCCGTCGATGGCCGTGCCGTCGCCGCGCAGCGCGCGGGCCCGCGCGTCGGTGACGATGCCGCCGTTGGTGCCCAGGTCGGAGAGCCTGAGGGCGAACGCGTAGTAGGGGCCCTCGCCCAGCGGCGCCAGGTTCGGGTGCGGCAGCGTGCGGTCGCTGTAGTACTGGTCGTAGAGGCTGTCCCCGCGGTGGAAGTCGGGGTCGCGCCCCGTCCCGGCCATCCGGTCGTACCGGTCGGCGGTGCGGCGCAGCCGGTCGGCCGGGACGCCGATGCGCCCGGCGAGCTCGTCGAGCGTCCCCCCGGTGACGACGGAGCCCGACGCGGTCCACGAGCCGGGCAGTTTCCGCCCCGTCGGGACCGGCGCGAACGGGATCCTGGGCAGCGGCAGATGCCCGAAGATCACGTAACGCCGCCAGCACCACTCGTTGGTGATCAGCCAGACCGGGATGTGCCGGACGCCGGCGTCCTCGCCCGCGATCATCGTGTAGCCGAAGTCCTGGTACGGGGCGGCCTCGTTGATGAAGCGGTCGCCGTCGCCGTTGACGATGAACTGCGCCGGCATCATCCGCTCGTTCAGGCTGAACTGCACCCGCCCCTCGCCCCACGCCACCGCCGGGTACCACCAGGCGCCGTCCATGAGGTCGAGGTCCGCGCCGGCCCGCTGGGCGGCGACGATGCCGTCACCGGTGTTGGACGTCGCGCCGAGGCTCAGCGACGGGTCGGCCTGCGGCTGGTGGGTCCGGCGCAGCTCGGCGTCGTGGTCGAACCCGCCGGAGGCGACGACGACGCCCCCGAGCGCCCGGACCCGCCGGACGGTCCCGTCCCGCCTGATCTCGGCGCCGGTGACCCGCCCGGTCTCGTCGGTGGTCAGCGACGTCATGGGGGAGTCGAGCCACAGCTCCAGCCCGCGTTCGCGGAAGGCGAGCATCAGCCGGGTCATGAGCGCCTGGCCCATCGTCACGACGCGCTCGCCGAGCAGCCGCGCCCGCACCATGCGCCACAGCAGCCGGGTGAAGAGGAGCTTGCCCTTCCAGGTCTGGCGGAGCCGGTAGAAGTCGACGAGCTCGTTGGGACCGATCCACAGTCCCGGGGGAGCGACGGCGTGCGGCGGGAGCAGGCGCTCGGCGTCCGCTCCGAGCTTGCGCATGTCGATCGGGGGGATGTTGATGACGCTTCCCTCGGCCGAGCCCCCGGGCAGTTCCGGGTAGTAGTCGGGGTAGCCGGGCTTCCACACGAAGCGGAGGTGCTCGCTGGCCCCCTCCAGGAAGGCGAGCATCTTCGGAGCGTGTTCCAGGTAGGCCCTGAGCCGGTCATCGCCGACCAGTTCGTCCGTGATCTTGCGGAGGTATTCGAGGACGTCCTCAGAGTCCAGGCGCACCCCCGCGCGCACCTGCTGCGGCGCCCCGGGGGCCCAGATCCCGCCGCCCGACAGGGCGCTGGAGCCGCCGAAGTGCGCGGCCTTCTCCACGACGAGCGTGCTGAGCCCGCGGGCGTTCGCCGCGAGCGCGGCGGTGAGGCCGCCGGCGCCCGAGCCGACGACGAGGACGTCGACGGTGCGGTCGGGTTCGGGATCGCGGTCGTGCTCGTGGTCGTGGTCGCTGCGACTATCGGTCATTCTCCCCCACCTCTTCCGGGATTGCGGCGGACGGGTTCAGGGCCAGGGCCTTCATCAGCCGTCGGGAGGTCGCGGACGACTGCTGGGCGATCGAGGCGGCCGCGACGCATCGGTCGGGGCGCAGGAAGACGACCGACTCACGGTGCGCGTCGAACCAGGCCTTCAGCGGGCCGGGGTCGCCGACGACGAGCACCTCGGGAGGGAAGGCGCCGTCGCCGAGCTGCGCCTCCGGCACGACGGCGACGAGCCGTGCCCCGAGCCGCCGCCAGAGCTCCAGCGCGTCGTGGTCGAGGATCGCGGTCGGGTCGTTGTTCCAGCACAGCACGGCGAACCAGCCGCCGAGCGCGTCGTCGAGGAGCATGACGCCGTCCGACGTGCGGACCTTCGGCTGGATGAAGAGCCGCCCGACCGGCGAGCCCGCACCCGACGGCGGCACGATCGCCCCGCTCTGGTAGCGCGGCATCGGCTTGAACCGCATCTCGACGACGTAGCGCTTCAGCGACGGGAACGCCGAGGCGGCGGAGGCGACCCGGTCGCGCGCCCAGGCGAGCCGGCGGTCCCGGATCGAGATGATCCGCCCGACCGTGGTGGACAGGTCGATCATGGCGCGGGCGTGGTCGCGCCGCTCCTGGTCGTAGGTGGGGAGCAGCTCCTCGCCGCAGAGGCCGCGGACGACGGCGGCGAGCTTCCAGCCGAGGTTGGCCGCGTCGCGGATCCCGCTGTTGTACCCCTGCCCCTGCCAGACCGGCATGAGGTGGGCGGCGTCGCCGGCGAGGAGGACACGGCCCTTGTGGAACGTTCCGGCGAGCCGGGAGTGGTGGGTGTACACGCGGTGCCGGATCACCTGGACCTGGGCCGGGTCCGGGACGTAGGGCGCCAGCAGGCGGTGCAGGAACTCCGGCTTCTCCGCCTCGTCGTCCGCCTCGTCCGGCATCATCATGAACTCGAACCTCCGGATCCCGTGCGCGATCGAGATGGAGGCGAACGGCCGCTCCGGATCCGCGCCGACATAGCTGTTCGGGGAGCCCAGGGGGTCGTTCTCGATGTCGACGACGAGCCAGCGGGTCGAGGAGGTCGTCCCCTCGAAGGACGTCCCGAGCAGGCGGCGGGTGAGGCTGCGGCCGCCGTCGCATCCGACCAGGTAGCGCGCGCGGACCTCGCGGACGGAGCCCTCTCCGGAGTCCTCGCCGGAGCGGATCCGGACGATCACCCCGTCGCCGGTGTCGTCGAAGGTCTCCACCGGGGTCCGCCACGCCACCTCGACCGAGGGGTAGCGCGCCAGCCCCGCCAGGAGTTCGGCGTCGACGAGCGGTTGCACGAAGCCGTTGCGCTTGGGCCAGCCGTAGTCGGTGCCGCTCGGCGCGATCTCGGCGAGCACCCGGCCCTTGCCGTTGACGAAGCGCAGGATCTGGTTCGGGATCGTGTGCCGCTGCACCCGGTCGATCAGCCCGATCGACTGGAAGGTGCGCAGCGACTCGTCGTCCAGGCCGACACCGCGCGGGTAGTCGATGAGCGCCGCGCGCTCCTCGGCCACGAGCACCGAGACGCCGTGCGCGCCGAGGAGGTTCGCGAGCGTGAGCCCGACCGGGCCGGCGCCCACGATGAACACGTCCACGCGATCTCTGGACGCGGTGGGCGGCGCCGTGCGCGGGGGACTGGAACCCATCGTTGACCCTTCACTGACAGGGGGACAGCCTGTGTGTATATAACGCACATGCTGTTGCGATATTCACAACTTAGCCAGCCACCTGCGGGCCGTCAATGTTCATCCGCCGGAAACATCGATTAGTGTGAAGATAATGAGTACTGTGATGTAAATATCGGAACACGCGTCACAGGTACGAGTCACAGGAACGATGGGAGGCGCGAGCCATGACCGCGTGGGATCACGAGGTGGATGTCGTCGTCCTCGGCAGCGGCGGCGCGGGACTCACCGCGGCGCTCACCGCCGTGTCGCACGGGGCTTCCGTGGAGGTGTACGAGAAGGCGCCGACCGTGGGCGGGACGACCGCCGTGTCGGGCGGGATCGTGTGGGTGCCGGCCCACGACCGGGCACCCGGCCTGGACCTGCCCGTCGAGGACGCGCTGCGCTACCTCCGCGCCCAGTCCCTGGGGTCGATGGACGACGGTCTCGTCGAGACCTTCGTCCGCACCGCACCCCGCATGATCGACTTCGTCGAGGCGCACAGCGAGGTGCGCTTCGACATCGCCGCGGGCTTCCCGGACTACAAACCGGAGTTGCCCGGCGGGAAACCCACGGGCGGCCGCTCGCTCAGCCCCGCGCCGTACGACGCGGCCCGGCTCGGCGAGTGGCAGGACAGGATCACCGCCTTCCCGGCGGACTGGAGCAACGTGGGATTCGACGCGGAGACCCGCGCCCGCCTCCATCCGTCGATCGGAGACGCGCCCGCGTCGACGTGCGTCGCCGGGACCGCCCTCGTCGCGGGGCTCCTCAAGGGGCTGCTGGACGCCGGCGTCGTCCCGCGGACGAACGCCCGCGCCGTCGAGCTCCTCACCGGAGACGACGGCGGCGCCGTGGCGGGCGTGCGCGTCGAGACCGGCGGCGAGCGGGTCGCCGTGCGCGCCCGCCGCGGCGTGATCCTGGCGACCGGCGGCTTCGAGTGGGACGAGACGCTGGTCCGCGCCTTCCTCCGGGGCCCTATGCACGGCGCCGTGTCGCCGCCCAACAACACCGGGGACGGGCTGCGCATGGCCATGGCCCTCGGCGCGGACCTCGGCACCATGGGCGAGGCATGGTGGGTGCCCATCGTCCGGATCCCGGGGGACACCATCGACGGCCGCCCGCGCAGCCGCAGCGTCAGGCTGGAGCGCACCCGTCCCCGGAGCATCATGGTGAACCGGGCCGGCCGGCGGTTCGTGAACGAGTCCTGCGACTACAACTCCATGGCCGGCGCCTTCCACTACCTCGACCCCCGCGACGGGTACGTCAACGACCGGGCGTGGATCGTGTTCGACTCCGTTCACCTCGACCGCTACGGCTTCCTCGGCGTCGCCCCGGGAGAGCCGGTCCCTGACTGGTTCTCGGGATCGGCCGACCTTCCGGCGCTCGCCGCGGCGACCGGCATCGACCCGGACGGGCTGGCGCGCACGATCGAGGACTGGAACCGCGACGTCGCGCGGGGGGAGGACCCGGGCTTCGGGCGCGGGTCCAGCGCGTACGACGGCTGGTGGGGCGACGAGTCGGCGGCCACCGCCGCGGGCCGGACGCTCGGCCCGATTGACACGCCGCCGTTCTACGCCGTGCCGGTCTCGGTCGGCGCGATGGGGACCAAGGGCGGGCCGCGCACCGACCGCGACGGCCGCGTCCAGCGCGTGTCCGGCGGCGTGATCCCCGGACTCTTCGCCGCGGGCAACGCCATGGCGGGCGTGACCGGACGGGCCTACGGCGGAGCGGGGGGAACGATCGGGCCCGCGATGGTCTGGGGATTCCGCGCGGGCCAGGCCGTGGCCACGGGCGAGGTGCCCTCGGACCGCGCGGAACGGTAGCCCCGGCGGCGCCTTTCGCCCGGACCCCGCGGGGAACATCCCGCGGGGTCCGGGCGACGGCCTTCCAGGCGCCTAGTCGACGAAGAAGTCCAGCAGGAGCTTGTTCACGACCTCGGGACGCTCGATCTGCGGGCAGTGGCCGGCGTCTTCGACCACCACGGAGGAGCCGTCCGGGATCACGTCGGCGATCTCCGCCGCCCAGCCGGGCGGCTTCAGCTTGTCCTTCTCGCCCTCCACCATCAGCACCGGGACGGAGATCCGCTCGTACGCCGGCTCGCCGCGCGGGCCCGCCGGGGGCTCGGCCCCGGGACGGCGGAAGCGCGCCGCCGCGATCGCCTCCCAGGCGCCCGGGGCGACGCTGGACGCGTAGCGCCGCCGCACGTAGTCCTCGTCGGCCGGATACGACGGATCGTGGAACAGCGCCTCGACGATCCGCCGCATCGCCGGCAGCGTCGCGTCGTAGTCGTAGAGCGCGCTCGTGTGCGGGTTCCGCAGGATCTCACCGCCTCCGCAGATGGCGACCATCTTGCGCACCGGCAGGATCGGCGCGTCCGCCACGGCGTCGACGAGCAGGTTCACGGCGCCCATCGAGTTCCCCACGAAGTACGCCGAGTCGATCCCCAGCAGCGCGCAGAACCGCGCCACGTGCCGGATCCTCGCGCCGCGCCCGTCGACGAAGTCCACCACCTTCGCGGTCCGGCCGTAGCCCAGCTGGTCCGGAGCCAGCACGCGGTGGTGCTCCGCCAGGGCGGCGATGGTGTTCTCCCAGGCGATCTCCGCCTCGGCGCCGAACTCGCCGCCGTGGAGCAGGACGACCGGCTCCCCCTCGCCCGCGTCGAGGAAGCCGGTGACGAGCCCGTCCACCACGATGGTCCGCCGGTGGACCGCCACCGCCCCCGCCCCGCTCACGCGGCACCGTCCAGCGGGACCGCGGTGGTCGTCGCGAAGCCGGCGAGCCACTCGGGGATCGCCCGGTAGTAGGACGAGCGGACCGTGTACGGGCCCGCGGCCGCCAGCGCCGCGTACGCCGCGATCCAGGTCCTCACCTCGGGCGCGGAGTGGCCGCCCTCGGCGACGAACCACTCGTTGCTCCGCCCGTCCACCGCGGCGAAGTCGCCCGCCGCGAGAGAGCGCAGCACCAGCGCGTCCCAGTCGGGGTTGAGCGGGCGGAGCGCCCCGCCGCCGTGCGCGAACTCGCTCGCGGCCTTGACGGTGCGGCCCTCCCTCTGGGCGCGCTGCTCCGGCGAGGGGTCGCGGCCGTGCGTCAGGCGCTCCGCGACCTCGGGCGTCGCCTCCTTCAACCGCGGCACCGGTGGATCGTGCGACAGCCCCCCCCGAGCCGATCAGGAGGACGCGGCGGTCCATCTCCTTCAGCGCCTCCCCGACCGCGGTGCCCAGGTGCCGGGCGCGGACGGCCGGCCCCAGCGGCTCGGCCACGCAGTTGATGAAGACGGGAACGACCGGAACCGCGGTCAACGAGCCGAAGAGGAACGTCAGCGGCTGGACGAAACCGTGGTCGACCCGCATGTCCTCCGAGACCGCCACATCGACGCCGCTCGCCAGAACCCTCTCGGCGACGGCGTACGCCGCGTCCCGGTCCACGTCCAGCGCGCCGGAGGGCAGGCCGTAGTCCCCGACGGAGGTGGCGGCCGCGCCGACGCAGAAGGACGGCATCATGTCGTACAGGAAGCCGTTGTAGTGGTCGGGCGCGAAGATCACGGCCAGGTCGGGGGCGAAGTCCTCGGCGAACGCCCGCGCCGCGGCGAACTCGGCGTCGACCTCCGCCCTGACCTCGGGCGCCGGATCGTGCAGGCCGATGAGCGGTGAATGGGACGTCGCGCACAGGGCAACGGGCACGGCGGATCCTTTCTGACGTTCGGGCTGCGGCCGGTGCCGACGCCACCGGGCGGCGCGCCGTGTTCGCGCGCCTACCCTCGATGCTGTATCATTATTTACATACACGTGCTCGATATATGTGCACATGGTAGGGACCGGTCCAGCGGGCCGTCAACGCCGCCGGGCGCCGGTGCAGGGCCGGCCGGGTGATGGGTGAGGGGGCCTCGTACATGGCAGGATCCACGGGACGCACGCAGGTGGGCAGCCAGACGCTCGCGCGCGGCCTGCGCGCCTTACTGACGGTCGTGGAGTCGAGCGGCGGCATGACCGTCCAGGAGCTGGCCCGCGAGCTCGACGTCCACCGGTCCATCGCCTACCGGCTGCTGCAGACGCTCGCCGACTTCGGCTTCGTCGCGCACGGGGAGAACGGCACGTACCATCCGGGGGCCCGGCTGGCCACGCTCGCCGACACCTACCTGCCCGCGCTGCGCGAGGCCGCGTTTCCGATCATGCGCGAGACGGCGGACGACCTCGGCTGCACCGTCGCGCTGTTCGTCGCCGAGGGCGACGAGGCCGTCGCGATCGTCCTGGTGGAGCCCACGACGACCTCCCACCACATCGCGTTCAAGGCCGGGATGCGCACCCCCATCGACCGCGGGGCCGCCGGCTACGCGCTCCTGTCCGCCGCGCCGCCGCGCGAAGGCGAACCGGCGCCCGTGGCCCGGACCCGCGAGCGCGGCTACGCCACCAGCGAGGGCGAGATACTGGTCGGCGCGTACGCCATCGCCGCCTCCATCCCGGACACCGTCCCCCGCACCTGCCTCAACCTCATCACCCACCGGGAAGACCAGGCGAAGGCGGCCGAGAAGCACATCGTGCAGGCGGCGCAGAGAGTCGGCCGCGCCCTGCGCCCGACCCGCTCCGACGACCCCGGCCGGCCCTAGCCGTGCCTCAGGGCCCCGGCCGGGTGCGCGGCGCGCGGACCAGGGCCTCCTGCATCACCGTCGCGACGAGCACGCCCTCGCGGTCGAAGATCAGGCCGCGGCACAGCGCCCTGCCCCGGTCGGCCCAGAAACTTTCCTGGTCGTAGAGGAACCACTCGTCGGCCCGGAAGGGCCGGTGGAACCAGACCGTGTGGTCCAGGCTCGCGAAGACCAGGCCCGGGTCGCCCGCCTTCAACCCGTGCGGCGGCAGCGACGAGGAGAGCAGGAAGACGTCGGTCGCGAAGGCCGCCGCGCCCGCGTGCAGCAGGGCGTCGTCGCCGAGCGGCCGTGCGGACCGCAGCCAGAAGCGCTGCTTCGGGGGCCTGCGCTCGCCGCGCGCGACGGCGACGCGCGGCAGCTCCCCGTCGAAGCGCAGGTCCAGGGGGAACGTGGCGGAGAAGGTGCGGAACCAACTGAGCGAGGGTTCTCCGGCGCTCGCCATGGCCTCGATCGCGGGCGGCAGCGTCTCCGGATCGGGCGCCGCGGACCGGGGGGTCTGGTGCCGCAGTCCCTCCTCCTCGACCTGGAAGGACGCGGTGAGAAGGAAGATCGCGGCGCCGTTCTGCTCGGCGACGACGCGGCGGGTGGTGAAGCTCGACCCGGCGCGCATCTCCTCGACGCGGTAGTCGACGGGCAGCCGCGGGTCGCCCGCCCTCAGGAAGTGGCCGTGCGCCGAGTGCGCCGCCCGATCCGCCGGGACCGTGTGGCCCGCCGCCATCAGGGCCTGCGCGGCCACCTGCCCGCCGAACAGCCGCGCCCCCGGGTGCGAGGGCGCGTCCTCGGCGGCGGCCCGCAGCAGGTTCCCGCCCACCGGTTCGAGCGTGAGGAGGCGGGCGAGCCCCGGCCTCTCCGTGATCTCCATAGGCTCCTGCCGGTCGTCCATGGGTGGTACTGGTCGGATCGGACTGATGCGGAAGGGGAACGGCTCGTCCCGGCCCACTGCGGGGGGACGAGCCGTTCCGCGCCGGTCCGGCCGTGGGACGTGTCAGCGGGGGGCGAAGCGCTGGCCGCCGTCCAGACGGAGGCACTGGCCGTTGAGCATGGGGTTGTCGACGATGGCGTAGGCGAGCTTGGCGTACTCCTCGGGGCGGCCCATGCGCTTGGGGAAGGCGGCGTCCTTGGTGAGGGCCTTGGCGAAGTCGTCGGGGATGCCGGCGGTGATGCCGGTCGAGAAGAGGCTCGGGGCGATGGCCAGGACGCGGATGCCGAGCGAGCCCAGGTCGCGGGCCATGGTGAGGCACATGCCCGCGATGCCGGCCTTGGCGGCGGTGTAGGCCACCTGGCCGATCTGGCCCTCGAAGGCGGCGATGGAGGCGGTGTTGATGATGACGCCGCGCTCCTCGTCCTCGGGCTCGTTGGTGCTCATGTGCGCGGCGGCGAGCCGGGAGATGTTGAAGGAGGCGATCAGGTTGAGGTCGACGGTCTGGCGGAAGGCGTCCAGGTCGTGCGGGCCGGTCTTGCCGAGGGTGCGCTGGGCGACGCCGCCGCCGGCGGTGGTGACGACGACGTGCAGGCCGCCCAGGTCGGCCACGGCGGCGGCCAGGGCCGCCTCGGTGCCGGCGAAGTCGGTGACGTCCACGGGGTGGAAGGGGCCGCCGACGGCCTTGGCGACGTCCGGGCCCGCCGAGCCCTCGCGGTCCAGGACCGCGACGGCGGCGCCGCGCGCCGCCAGCAGTTCCGCGGTGGCCCGGCCCATCCCGGACGCGCCGCCGACCACGACCGCCTTCTTGCCCTTGATCTCCATGTGCTCCTCCGTCGCTCTCGGCGCAAGGCCCATCGGATTGCCGATCTCGCCGTAGGATAGGCCCGTTCTCATCGCCCGCTGAGACCGGAGTCCCATGAGCGGATCCCGGTGGTGGCCGGGGGCGCGGAGACGGTGGTCAGACGTCCCAAGTCAGGTGCAGCGGAGTGGTCAGGGTGAGCTGGCCGCCCGACTCCAGCAGTTCCCGGGAGCCCTCGTCCGCCAGCCGGTAGGAGGGGATGCGGGCGTGCCACTCCTCGAAGGCGATCCTCAGTTCGCGGCGGGCGAGGTGGGACCCCAGGCACCGGTGCGGGCCGGCGCCGAAGCCGATGTGGTTGTTGGGGCTCCGATCGATCCGCACGGTGCGCGCGTCGTCGAAGGCGCCGTCGTCGCGGGTGGCGGCGTTGAGCGGGAGCAGCACCATGTCGCCCTCCTTGATCGGGCAGCCCTGGACCTCCGTGTCGCGGGTGGCCTTGCGGCCCGGCAGCACGATCGCGTAGGCCCGGACGAACTCCTCGATCGCGCCGGGGATCAGTTCCGGATCGGCGACGATGCGCTCGCGGTCCTCGGGGTTGCGGGCGAGATGCAGGAAGCTCCAGCCGAGCGTGGCCGTGACCGTGTCCAGCCCCGCCATGAACATGAGCAGGCAGAACGCCAGCAGGTCCTCCTCACCGACCGGCTTCCCGCCGATCCGGAACCGGAGGGCCGCGCTGATGAGGTCGTCTCCGGGCTCCCTGCGTTTGCGGGCGACGACCTCGGCGAAGTAGCCGGTCACCGCGCGCATCGCCCGCATCCGCAGCACCCGGCCCTCCTCGGTCTTGGGAGAGCGCAGGATCTGGTGCTCCCACTCCATGAAGGTGTCCAGCTCCGCCGCGGGCAGGCCCATCAGGTCGAGGAAGATGGTCGTCGGGTAGATCTGCGCGAACTCCGCCATGAAGTCGCACGAGCCCTGCTCGGCGATACGGTCGATGACCTCGCGCGCCCATGACCGGACCCGGTCCTCGAGGCGGACGATCGCCCTGGGGGAGAAGGCGGGCGCGAGCTGCCGGCGCCACTCCCGGTGCTCCTCCCCGTCGAGCATCTCCGGGATCCACCGGTACGCCGGATCCGGATCCATGGCCACCACGGAGCTGCTGGAGAAGTCCTCCGGGTTCTGCAGGATCTCCAGGATGCCCTCGTGGTTCAGCATCATCCAGAAGCCGGGGCCGAAGTCGTTGCGGTACCAGGGGGCCTCGGCCCGCAGCTCGTCGAACGTCCGGATCCACTCGCCCTGCGGGCGGTGGGCCGAGTAATCGAGATTCACGACAGGACACGACTGCTCGTTGCTCTGCACGGGTCCCATTCTCACTCCTCCGCGGTAGGGTGATCGGCCATGGGGCGTGTGACGGGCAAGGTCGCGCTGGTGACAGGAGCGGCCCGCGGCCAGGGTCGTTCCCACGCGGTGCGCCTGGCCGAGGAGGGGGCGGACGTCGTCGTCACCGACGTGTGCCGCGACATCGGTGACGTCCTCGCCTACTCCCTGGGCACGAAGGAGCAGCTGGAGGAGACCGCCGAGCTGGTCAGGCGGGCGGGCGGCCGCTGCGTCGCGCTGCCGGCCGACGTGCGCTCGGTCTCCGACCTCCGCGCCGCCGTCGACGCGGCGACGGCCGAGTTCGGCCGGCTGGACGCGGTCGTGGCGAACGCGGGCGTGATCAGCGCCGGAAGCGCGTGGGAGCTGTCCGAGGAGGCGTGGGACCTCGTCATGGACGTCAACCTCAAGGGCGCCTGGAACACGGTGCGGGCGGCGGTCCCCGTGATGATCGAAGCCGGGGAGGGCGGCTCGGTCGTCCTGATCAGTTCGGCCGCCGGGATCCGCGGGCACGTCCCCTACGCCCACTACGTGGCGAGCAAGCACGGCGTCGTCGGGCTGATGAAGGCCCTCGCCAACGAGCTCGCCCCGCACAGGATCCGCGTGAACACCGTGCACCCCACCGGCGTGAGCGGCACCGGGCTCAGCCTCGGACCGCCGCCCGAGGAGCTCGCGGCGCGCGAACCGCTCTTCGCCATGAGCGCGATGAACCCGCTGGCGCCGGCCGTCGAGCCGCGGGACGTGTCGAACGCCGTGCTCTTCCTGGCCTCGGACGAGGCCCGCTATGTCACCGGCCTGCAGTTCACCGTCGACGCCGGCGGCACGAACAAGCCCTAGGGCTCCGGGCACGTCACAGCCTCGCCTGCTCGTCGGAGCGGCCGCGCAGCCACTCGCCGACCACGCTGAAGGACAGGATCGTCAGGAACAGCACGGTGGCGGGCACGAAGACGAGGTGCGGCCGGGTCTGCAGATGGTTGCGCCCGTCGGCGATCATGTTGCCCCAGCTCGGGGTGGGGGTGACGACGCCGAGCCCGAGGAAGCTCAGGGCGGCCTCGGCCAGCACGAGCACGGCCGCGATCACGCCGGCGTAGGCGAACACCGGCGGCGCGACGACCGGCAGGATCTCGCGCAGCAGGATCGTGCCGCGCCGCGCGCCGAGCCCGCGCGCGGCGAGCACGTACTCGGCGTCGGCGTGCCGCAGCGTCCCGCTGCGCGCCAGCCGGGCGAACGACGGGAACGCGGCGATCGACAGCCCGATGATGATCGTCGGGATGCCGGGGCCGAGCACCGCCGCCAGCGCGAGCAGCAGGATGAGGCCCGGGAACGCCAGCGTCGCGTCCACGACGAGCCCGACCGCGGTGTCGAACCTCCCGCGCACGAAGCCGGCGGTGATGCCGGCGAGCAGGCCGAGCACGACCGCGATCACCAGCGCCGCGGCGGCCGCCGCGAGCGAGACGCGCGCGCCGAAGATCAGCCGCGAGAGGATGCTGCGCCCCTGCGCGTCGGTGCCCGGCAGCTGCCCGGCGACCTCGAACGGCGGCGTCTGCACGCCGTGGCCGACGTCCACGCCGGGGTCGCTGATCGGCAGCAGGTCCGCGGTGAGCGCGGCCGCGATGACCAGTGCCAGCCAGGCGATCGCGCAGGCGACGGCCGGCGGCGGGCGCCGCCGGCGCTCACGCGCGGACGCGGGTGCGGGGGTCGAGGAGGCCATAGAGCAGGTCCACGAGGAAGTTGACGGCGAGGAAGGCGATCGCGATGAACGCGACCGTGCCCTGGACGGTGACGAGGTCCTTGTTGGTGATCGATTCCAGCAGCAGCGTGCCGAGGCCGGGCAGCACGAAGATGGTCTCGACGAGCACGGTGCCCGCCAGCAGGCGCGCGAGCGTCAGGGCGCTCAGCGTGAGGAGCGAGAACGACGAGGGGCGCAGAGCGTGCCTCCACATGATGGTCCGGCGGGGCAGTCCCTTGGAACGGGCGAGGGCGATGAAGTCCTGCTGGAGCGTCTGGATCAGGTCGGCGCGAAGCACGCGCAGCAGCACCACCGTGTCGGCCAGCGCGATCGACACCACCGGCAGCACCGCGCCGCGCACGTTCTCCAGCGGGGCCTCGGTGAACGGCGTCCAGCCGATGAGCGGGAAGACGTGCGTCCGGTAGGCGAGCAGGTAGATCAGCGTCATCGCGACCACGAACGAGGGCACCGACACTCCGGCCGAGCCGAGCGCGCCGACGAGGCGGTCGAGGCGCGAGCCCTGGTGCTGGGCGCACAGGACGGCCAGCGGCACGGCGATCGCGAGCGCCAGCAGCGTGGCCAGCAGCGCGAGCTCGAAGGTGACCGGGAAGCGCCGCAGGATCGTGTCGAGCACCGGCTGCCTGTTCAGGTAGGAGATGCCGAGGTCGCCCCGGAACAGGCCCGCGAGCCAGTCGCCGTAGCGGACGAGGAGCGGATCGTCGAAGCCGTACTGGCGGTTGATGGCGTCGACGACCGCCGGCGAGGTGTTGTCCCCGGCCATGACCGTCGCCGGCGACCCCGGCGTGAGCTGCAGCAGCAGCGTGGCCGCGAACGTGACCAGGAGGAACGTCGCGACCAGCCGGGCCAGGAGGCGGGCGACGGCCCTCATGCCGCGAGCGGGTGGTGGCAGGCGACGGCATGCCCGGGGGCGGCCTCGCGGACGGCGGGCTCCTCGGCCGCGCAGCGCTCGCTCGCGCGCGGGCAGCGCGTCCGGAACCGGCAGCCCGAGGGCGGGTCGAGCGGCGAGGGGACGCCGTCGGAACGCGGCGCGGGGGCGGGCCGCACGTCCGGGTCGGGGACCGGGATCGCGTCCAGCAGTGTCCGCGTGTAGGGGTGCAGCGGTCGCCGGTAGAGCGCGTCCGGCGTGGCGATCTCGCAGATCCTGCCCAGGTACATCACCGCGACGCGGTCGCTGACGTGCCTGACGACCGCGAGGTCGTGCGCGATGAACAGCATCGTCAGCGCGTGGCGCCCGCGCAGGTCGACCAGCAGGTTGAGGATCTGCGCCTGGACGGAGACGTCGAGCGCCGACACCGGCTCGTCGCAGATGAGCACCTCCGGTTCGAGGACCAGCGCGCGGGCGATGCTGATGCGCTGGCACTGGCCGCCGGAGAACTGCCCGCGGCGCCGGTGCGCCGCCGGGTCGTAGGACAGGCCGACCGCCTCCATCGCCGTCCGGACCTTCTCGGCCCGCTCCCGCGCGTCGCCCAGCCCCCAGATGCGCAGGCCCTCGCCGACGATGTCCTCGACGCGGCGGCGCGGGTTCAGGGAGGAGACCGGGTCCTGGAAGATCATCTGCAGCCGGGTGCGGGCGCGCCGCAGCTCGCCCCGGCGCAGCGTCGACAGGTCGCGGCCGTCGAGCCGCACGGTCCCGCCCGTCGCGCGGACGTGCTGGGCGATCGCCCTGGCCGTGGTCGACTTGCCGCAGCCCGACTCGCCGACGAGCCCGAGCGTCTCGCCGGGGGCCAGCGCGAAGCTGACGCCGGACACGGCGTGCACCGTGCGGCCGCCCGGGGCGGGGTACTCGACGGCCAGGCGGTCGACTTCGAGTTTCGGCGTCATCTACGGCTCCGTCCCGATCGGGTGCCAGCAGGCGAAGCGGTGCCCGGGCGTCCCGGCCTCGCGCAGCGGCGGCTCCTCGGCGAGGCAGCGCGGCCCGGCGTGCGCGCAGCGCGGGGCGAAGCGGCAGCCGGGGCCGGGGTCGAGCAGGCTCGGCGGGCTGCCCGGGATCGTGCGCAGCGGGCCGCGGTCCTCGGCGTCCAGGCGGGGGATCGCCCCCAGCAGCGCCTCGGTGTAGGGCATCCGGGGGCGGCGGAACAGCGCCCGCGTCGGGCCGTACTCGACGATCTTGCCGGCGTACATCACCGCGATGCGGTCGGTGCGCGTCGCCACCACGCCGAGGTCGTGCGACACCAGGACGGTCGCCATCCCCCGCTCGCGCCGCAGCTCGGCCAGCAGGTCGAGGATCTGCGCCTGCACCGTGACGTCCAGCGCGGTGGTCGGCTCGTCGGCCAGCAGCAGCTCGGGCCCGCAGGCCAGCGCGATCGCGATGATCACCCGCTGCCGCATGCCGCCCGACAGCTGGTGCGGGTAGCGCCGCAGCATCGCCTCGGGGTCGGCGATGTGCACCGAGCGCAGCAGGTCGGCGGCGGCGGCGCGGGCGGCGGCCCTGGAGAGCGAGCGGTGCAGCCGCAGGCCCTCGGTGAGCTGGGCGCCGATCCGCATCACCGGGTTCAGCGAGGTCAGCGGGGACTGGAACACCATCGCGATCCGGGTGCCCAGCACCGACCGCATCGCCTCGTCGTCGAGGGCGAGCAGGTCCTCTCCCGCGAACAGGACCGATCCACTCCGCTGCGCGTCGTTCCCGGGCACCAGCCCCGTGACCGCGCGCGCGAACGCCGTCTTGCCGCAGCCGGACTCGCCGACCAGGCCGAGCGTCTCGCCGCGTTCGACGGTGAGGCTGACGCCGTCCACCGCGTGCACCATGCCGCGCCCGGTGCGGTAGCGGAGCCGCAGGTCGCGCACCTCCATCAGCGGCGGGCTCATGGCGCGGCCGGTTCGATCGTGACGAACCACTTGGTGACGTCCGCGCCCGCGCGGTGCGCGTCGAGCAGGTCGACGGCGTCGTTGATCGCCTCCAGCGGGAAGCGGTGGGTGACGAGCGGGGCCGGGTCGAGCCGGCGGGCCTCCAGGTGGCCGAGGATCTCCAGCATGTCGCGCCGGCCGTGCCCGCGCTCGCCGAGCAGCCGGTACTGCGACACCGGCATCGCCCGGACGTAGTCGAACGCCAGCTGCTCGGTGCCGTCGCCGCCGTAGAGCACGGCCCGCGAGCCGGTCCGCAGACCGAACAGCGCCTGCGCGGTGATCGCGTGCCCGGAGGGCAGGAAGTCGAGCAGCGCGTCGGCTCCCTTCCCGGCGGTGCGCTCCCGGATCGCCCGCGTCAGGCCGTCGTCGCGCTCCCAGCCGGGTTCGAGCACGAGCGGCTCGACGATCTCGGGCGCCAGCTCCCGCAGGGCCTTCAGCCGTTCCGCCGAGCGGCCGACCGCCAGCACCCGCCCGACGCCCAGCAGCGGCGCCTGGCGGACGACGGCCGCGCCGTTGCCGCCGGTCGCGCCGGTGAGCACGATCGTCGCGTCCCTCGGCGGGCGCGCGGCGGTCAGCGCGTGGTAGGAGACTCCGAGCAGGCCGAGCCCGGCGGCGACCGGGAACGGCACGTGGTCGGGCACCCGGTTGATCGCGGTGGCCGGGACGCGCCAGTACTCGGCGAAGCACCCCGACGAGTAGTGGGCGTACCGTTCTCGCGCCGCCGCGCTCGCGCCCTCGCCCGGATCCGAGCCGATCACCACGACGCCCTCGCGGCAGGAGACGCCGTTGTCGGAGAGGCACGCGTCGCAGCGTCCGCAGGGAAGCGTCGGGTCGACGTGCACGCGGTCGCCGACGGCCGTCCCGAACGCGTGCCGGCCGCGGGCGGCGACCGTGCCCGCCGCGTGGATCCCGATGATCGCCGGCAGCCGGTGGTACCACGGCAGCTCCCGCCAGCGCAGCAGCGTCGAGCTGTTGATCGACGCGCCCTCCACCCGGACGAGGACGTCGCCGTCGCCGAGCTCGGGCACCGGGACCCGCTCCAGGCGGAAGTGCGACTCGCCCTCGTGGGAGACGGCGGCGAGCATGGTCCCGGGCGTCACCTGAACCTCAGCTGGGCCAGGTCGACCTGCGAGGGGTCGTGCAGCTTGACGTTCGTGAGGTCCTTCGCGACGAGCGTCGGAGCACCCGGGCGGTACAGCATGATGAACCAGTTCAGCTGGACCAGCCGTTCGGCGGCCTGGACCATGTGCGCCTTCTGGCGGGCCGGGTCGGTCTCGGGCCGCGCCTTGGCCAGGATCGCGTCGAGCTGGGGATCGGACCACTTCAGGTAGTTCTGCGGCCCGCCGGTGCCGAACGAGGCGACCATCGCCTCGGGGTCGTTGGCGCCGGACTGGTTGAGCGCGACCTGAGCCTGGTTGGCGAGCAGCCGCTGGGTCGCGACCTGACCGGTCACCGTCTCGATGTTCACCTGGACGTTCTTCAGCCGCCGCCACTGCTGCTGCAGCGTGGTGAAGGTCGGTATGGCGGTGGGCGCCGCGGGCACCGTCACCGTCACGGGGCCGCCCTTCTCGGCGACATAGGAGTCGATCAGCCGCTGCGCCTCGGCGAGGTCGTTCGTGGGCTGCCTGAGCTGGGCGGCGCGCCCGGCGTCGTAGAAGAGGGACGATCTGGTCAGCCAGCCGTCGGACGGGCTGACGGTCTCGGCGAAGTTCTTCTTGGTGAGGTCGTCGAGGTCGGTCGCCAGCGTCAGCGCCCGGCGGACGCGCGGGTCGTCCAGCGGCGGCCGGGACGCGTTGAAGATCACCATCGCGGCGCCGTTCATCGGCTGCAGGTGGTACCGGAACCCGGCCTGCTTGTAGCGCGTGATGTCCGGCGTGAACGCCATCACGCTCGCGACGTGGGCGGCGCCGGACATGACCGCGTTGACCGAGGTCGTGATGTCGGGCGCCTGCCTGACCGTGAGCTTGTCCAGGTAGGGGCGCGGCGCGTCCCAGTAGCGCGGGTTGCGCTCCAGCGTGAGATGGCTGCCCGGCACCAGCTCCTTGAGCACGAACGGGCCCGCCCCCACCGTGGTCTGCGGGCTCGTGCCGTAGCTCTTCCCGTGCTTCTTCAGCGCCGCCGGCGAGGCGATGTTCGTGCACGTCCCGCTGCGCACCTGGCCGCTGCCGAACAGCTGCTGCGGGAGGCTGCCGCGCGGCTCGGGCAGCGTGATCCGCAGTTCGAGCGGCCCCTTGACGTCGATCGCCTTGAAGTCCTCGATCGTCGTGGAGCACCCCGACCCCAGCTGGGGGTTGTCCTTGATGCGGTCCCAGTTGAACTTCACCGCCCCGGCGTCCAGCGGCGTCCCGTCGCTGAACGTGACGCCCGGCCGGAGCTTGATCGTCCAGACGGTCGCGGCCTCGTCGGGCGTGATGGACTCCGCCAGCCGCGGGATCACCGTGCCGGCGGCGTAGTCGACGCGGAAGAGGTTGTCGTAGACCGCGTAGCCCAGCGGACCTTCGACGGCGCCGACCGAGGCGATCGACGCGGGGTCGAAGGTCGGCGGCTGCAGGGTCGTCAGGAGCGTCGCGTGACCACCGGAGCGGCCGGCGCCGCCGGACTGCGCGCCCGAGCCGCAACCGCCGAGGGCGATCGCGGCCGCCGCCGCGACGATGATCCAGCGTCTCATGCGTTCATCCCGTTCTTTAACGGCCGCTGTAGCTAACTTTTACGACCATTATAGTAGGGAATATGCGGCGGGCCGTCCACTAAACTCCTCGCGTGACGACCGACACCCCGCCCGGCCCGCCGCTGCGCGGTCGCGTCGAGAAGCGCGAGGCCATCCTGCGCGCCGCGCAGCGGGTCTTCGGCGCGAAGGGGTACGCCGCGACCACGATGGACGACATCGCCGAGGCCGCCGAGGTCGCGACGCCGACGATCTACAACCACATGGGCAACAAGGAGCAGCTCTTCCGCTACGCGATCGGGGCCGCCAACGAGCGCCTGAACGCCAGGACGCTGGAGGCGCTGGCCGCCTTCCCCGCCGATCCCGAGGACCTGCGCGAGGCCCTGCTCGAACTGGCGGCCAACCTGACCCGCTGCATGCTCGACCCGGACGCCTGGGCGATCCGGCGGCTGATCTACGCCGAGATCGGCCGCTTCCCCGACCTGTTCGCCGACACGGTGAACAGGCCGGGACGGGACGCCTCCCTCGACGCGCTCGCCGGCCGGATGGCGCAGCTGGCGCACGCCGGCCGCCTGCGGATGGACGACCCGGCCCGCGCCGGCAGCCACTTCATCGCCCTCATCTGGGCCGACCTCGACGCCGAGAGCGCGCTGGGCACGCGGCCCGTCCCGCCCGACGCCGTCCGCCGCACCGAGCGGACGGGCGTCGACGCGTTCCTGCGCGCCTACGCGCCGTAGGGCGTCACCCGACCGCGTGCCGGCTCGGCACGGGCGGCAGGCCGAACAGGTCGCGCAACGTCGTCCCCTCGTACTCGCGGCGGAACAGGCCCCGCCGCTGCAGGATCGGGACGACGTGGTCGACGAAGACCTCCAGCCCTTCCGGAAGCTCCTGCGGCTGCAGGGTGAAGCCGTCAGCCCCGTGGGCGCGGAACCATTCCTCCATGTCGTCGGCCAGCATCTCGGGGGTGCCGATGAACTCGCGATGGGTGCCGGCCGCCAGCCGCCGCAGCAGCCGGCCGGTCGTCATGTCGTGCTGGCGCGCCATCTCCACCAGCCGCGCGTACCGGCTCCGCACCTCCGGCGGCAGCGTCGCCGTCAGGTCCGGGAACGGCTCGTCCAGCGGCATCTCGGGCAGCTCGATGCCGTCGACCTGCCAGGTCAGGATGGTGCGGCCGATCTCGGGCTCGATGAGCTCGGCGAGCTCGGCGGCCCGCCGCCGGGCCTCGGCCTCGGTGCTCGCGAGCACCGGCTTGATGCCCGGCAGGATGAAGATCTCCTCCGGTGCGCGCCCGAAGCCGGCGGCGCGGCGCTTGATGTCGGCGTAGTAGGCCCGCGCCGACTCGAGCGAGAGCTGGTTGGTGAAGATCACCTCGCCGAACCGGGCGCCGAAGCTCCGCCCCGCCTCCGAGGCGCCCGCCTGGACGAGCAGCGGGCGGCCCTGCGCGGAGCGCGGGACGTTCAGCGGCCCCGCGACGTCGAAGACGCGCCCGCGGTGGTCGATCGCGTGGACCTTGCCGGTGTCGACGAACACCCCGCCGGCGGGATCGGCGACGACGGCGTCGGCCTCCCAGCTGTCCCAGAGCTTGGTGACCACGTCGACGAACTCCTCGGCGTCGCGGTAGCGGCCGTCGTGGTCGCGCAGCTCCCGGTCGCCGAAGTTGCGCGCCGCCCCGGTCAGCGCCGTCGTGACGATGTTCCAGCCGGCGCGCCCGCCGCTGATACGGTCCAACGACGCGAACTGCCGGGCCAGGTTGTACGGCTCGAAGTAGGTCGTCGAGGCCGTCGCGATCAGGCCGATGCGGCTGGTCGCCACCGCGTACGCCGCCAGCAGCGTGATGGGCTCCAGGAACGGCACCCGGTACCTGGCGTTGTGCAGGAGCATCGGCGCGTCGGCGATGAAGATCGAGTCGAGCAGGCCCCGCTCCGCGAGCCGCACGAGCTCGATGTCGTAGGTGATGTCGTCGTACCGGGAGAGGTCGTGGCCGTTGCGGCGCCAGGCGGCGATGTGATGGCCCGCCTGGTCGAGATGGAGGTTGACGTGGAGCCGTCGATCGCCTTGCCGAGTCACAGTTCCCTGCCCCTGTCGAGTGCGTGCGCCGGGCGGTCCGCTAGCCGACGGTGATGCTGCCCTGCCCGACCTGCTCGACGAGCGCGTAGCGGTCGGCGACACGGTCGACCCGGCTCACCTTGCCGTCGCGGAACGTGAAGATCATGAGCTCCTCGATCTCGAACTCCCGGTCGCTCGGCTGGAGCCCCATCACCTCGCCGATCACCTGACCGCGCACCGTCAGCTGCACGGCGACCTTGTCGCCCTCGGCGATCATCGTCTCGACCGTCACCGGACGGCCCTTCAGCCTCGTCGCCAGGTACCGGTTGTGCTCCCGGAGCCCCGCCAGGCCCTGCCGCCCGTTCGGCATCGTGTTCGCCGGCAGCTCGACGTCCTCGTGGAAGAACTCGGCCAGCCGGTCGTCGGCGTCCCCGCCGGAGGACCCGTCGCGCGAGCCGCCCGCGTAGTACGCGCGCAGGATCTCCTTGTTGGTCCTGGCGATGTCCTCAACGGTCATGGGGCGTTCCTTTCGGCGCGTGAGGGGCCTCGGCGTCGGGGGAGGGGGCCGCGTCCAGGCAGGCCACACCCGCCCGCCCGCCGAACTGAAGCTACAGATATGGAATCTTGAAGTCATCGTTATAGATTTCCTTAGGATCTATCTCACACCCGGCCGGATCCCGCAAGCCGGACCGCGCCGTGGTCGTGGCGGGCGCCGAGGGCGCCCGGCCGTTTCACCGCGGGGCGGTGCCCACCGCGACGAGTCCGGCCACGGGCTCGACGTGCCGCCGGCTGATCAGCCATCGGCCGTCCTCCTGGGCGAAGGTGTCCTGGACGAGGCCGACCACCGTCCAGTCCGCCGGACGGTGCTCGCCGAGCGGTGTGCGCGTGGCCGCCCAGTGGTACACGGTCGCGTAGGCCTCGACGTGCGGGACGCCGGAGATCCAGTCGATGGTCGTCTGGCCGACGACGTGCGCCACCCGCGGTTCCCGCCGCGGGCCGCCCGCCGACATGAACGCGGCGAACGCGTCCCGGCCGTGGAAGCGCTGCGTCGGACCGGGCATCACGTCGTACTCGATGAGGGCGTCGCGAGTGAAGCAGGCGGTGCCGATGTCGGTGAACCGCCCGAGGTCGGCCATCCGGAAGAAGCGGTAGAAGGTCCTGTAGATCTCCCGCTCCGCCATGAGGATCGCCAGCGGGTCGGCCGGACCGGGTTCCCGGCCGTCGATGTCACGTTCCGTGCGCGTTTCCTGGGTCATCTGGCCGAACCTCGCTATGATGAAAAACGGGGACGCTCCCCGCATCGGTAATATGGGGTCTGTCCCCGCTTAGTGTCAAGGGAGGCGAAAGTGACGGGCGCCGCACCGGCATCCGCTCCGGGCGCACCTCCGGAGTTCGGGCCGCGCAAGCCGAAGCGCGCCGACGCCCGGCGCAACTACGAGGCCGTCGTCGCCGCCGCCCAGCGGGCGTTCCTGCGCGACGGCGCCGGGACCTCGATCGACGAGATCGCCCGTGCCGCGGGCGTCGGCTCGGCGACGCTGTACCGGCACTTCCCCAACCGCGACGACCTGCTCGTCGCCGCCCTCGCCGAGAACATGGCCGCCACCCACCGGCGCGGCACCGAGCTGGTCTCCGCCCCGCGTCCCGCGGAGGCGCTGCGCGCGTGGCTGCTGGCGATGATCGATCAGGTCAGCACGTACGGCGACCTGCCCGGACGCGTCCTCGACGCGGCGGGGAGCCGGAACTCGGCGCTCGGCGTCACCTGCGCGAGCATGCAGGAGATCACGCGGACGCTGCTCGACCGGGCCCGCGAGGCCGGCGCCGTCCGCGCCGACGTCACGCCCGAGGAGCTGTTCGACCTGGTCAGCGGCATCGCCTGGACGGTCAGCCGCAACCGCCCCGAGGACGGCGGCCGCCGGCTCCTCGACCTGACCCTCGGCGGCCTTGCGGGGTGACGCGGAACGGCACCGACCGGCTCACGGTCGGTGCCGTCCGATCTGGCCGGTTACCGGCCCGTCTTGACCTGGCGGAACGGGATGTCCCGGTCGGCGGCCTGCTCGCGCGGCATGCCGAGCAGGCGTTCGCTGATGATGTTGCGGGCCATCTCGGTGCTGCCGCCGCCGAGCCCGGAGGCCTGGCGGTAGATGAAGTCCTCGCCGACGTCGGTCGGGTCCTGGTCGCGGCCCGGTTCGCCGGTCACGCCCACGGCTCCGGCGATCCGCAGCGCCGCGTCGGTCTGCATCCACACGGTCTCGGCGTGGAAGAGGCGGAGGAGCGACCCGGCGTGGCCCGGCATCGCACCGGTTTTGATCGCCTGGGAGACGCGGGCGATCATCTGCTCCTCGACCAGGCGCATCGCCTTGGCCTCGCCGATGTCCTCGCGGACCCGGAGGTCGTCGAGCTGGCCGGTGCGCTCGGCGAGGTCGAGCAGGTCGTGCACCTCGCCGCCGCTGCGCGGCCGGGCTCCGCTGGTGTACGGCGAGCCGCCGCCGACCGCGGTGCGCTCGTGGAACAGCTGGCGGCTGGCGACCGTCCAGCCGTCGTTGACCTCGCCGACCACCGCGTCCGCCGGGAGCACGACGTTCTCGAAGAACTCCTGGCAGAACTCGTCGGAGCCGTTGGTCTGCTTGATGCGCTGGATGGTGACGCCTTCGGCGTGCACCGGCATCAGGAACATCGTGAGTCCGCGGTGCTTGGGCACGTCCCAGTCGGTGCGGGCCAGGCAGAGCGCGTAGTCGGCGGCGAAGGCGAACGTGCTCCAGATCTTCGAGCCGTTGAGGATCCACGTGTCGCCGTCGCGCTCCGCGCGGGTGGTGAGGCCGGCCAGGTCGGAGCCGCCGTTCGGCTCGGACAGGAACTGGCACAGCACCTCCTCGCCCTTGATGACCGCCGGGATGTGCGCGCGCTTCTGCTCCTCGGTGCCCATGTCGAGGATCGTCGCCGCGCAGATGGAGAACGTCGGCACGTTCAGCGCCAGCGGCATCTCGTAGCCGAGGGACTCCTCGGTGAACGCGCGCTGGTGGGCGGGGGTGAGGCCGAGCCCGCCGTACTCCTTCGGGAAGCAGATGCCGGCGAACCCGCCCGCGTAGAGGATCTTCTGCAGCTCCCTGGCCCGCGGCCACGACGCGTCGTCGCCCTGCCACCTGTACCCGTCGGGCGCCGGAGGCATGTTCTCCTTGAGCCAGGTGCGCGCCCTCGCCCGGAAGCTCTCGACGGATTCGAGGTCGTCGGTGGTCATGCGGCCCTCCGGTCGAGCAGGTCGGTGATGCGGCGCCGGTGCTCCTCCGGCGTCCCGTACAGCGCGCGGTCGAGCGTGGCGCGGCGCAGGTAGAGGTGGATGTCGTGCTCCCAGGTGACGCCGATGCCGCCGTGCATCTGGACGCAGTCCTGGATGATCACGGGTGCCTTCGCGCCGACGAACGACTTGGCGGCGCTCACCGCCTCGGCCGCCTCCGCGGGGTCGTCGTCGAGCGCCCGCGCCGCGGCCGACACGGTCGCGTGGCAGGCTTCGAGCCAGGTCTTGTTGTCGGCCATGCGGTGCTTGAGCGCCTGGTAGGACGCCAGGGGGCGGCCGAAGGTGTAGCGGTCGAACATCCACTGCACGGTGAACTCGAAGGTGCGGTCGGCCGCGCCGGCCATCTCGGCCGCCGCGAGCGCGGCCGCGATCTGCAGCTGCGCCTCGACCGCGGCGGCGGCCTCGGCGCCGCGCTGCACCACCGCGTCCGGCGGGACGGCGACATCGGCGAAGCCCACCCGGGCCGTGCGGCGGACGACGTCGAGCGTCCAGGTCGGCGTGACGGTGACGCCGGGGGAGTCCGCGGGCACCAGCAGCTGCACCGGCCCGCCGGGCGAGCCCGCCGTGACCAGGAACACCCCCGCCTGGTCACCGGACTCCACCCGGTCGACCTCGCCGGACAGGCGGTACCCCTCCCCGTCGGGCTCGGCCCGGGCGGAGAGCGACGCGTGGTCAAGGGAGAGGCCGCGGCCCGGCCGGTAGAACGCCCAGCTCGCGACGGTCTCGCCGCTCATGATCGCCTCGATGGCGGCGGCGAACCGGTCGCCCGCGCGCGCCAGGCCGGCCAGCACGGCGCTGGTCGTGGTCAGCGGGCCGGGGGCGCACGCGCGGCCCATCTCCTCGGCGACGATGGTCAACTCCGTCACCGGCGACCCGGAGACCGAGCCGCCGCCGAGCTCCTCCGGCACCAGCAGCGCCGTCCACCCGAGCTCGGCGCCCCGCCGCCACCAGTCGCGGTCGAACCCGCCGCCGGAGTCCGCGAGCTCGCGCACGGCGGCGACAGGCGCCGTGCGCTCCAGGAAGTCCTTGGTCGTGGAGTGGAACAGCCGTTGGTCTGGGGTGAAGTCGAGGATCATCTGCCGCCGCCCATGAGGAGAACCATGTTTTCATGATATCAGAACGTAATTCTCGTCGACGGGCCGGGCGACCTGTCTCCGGGGCGCCGTACGGTGAGCGGTCCACCGGCTCACCGGAGATCATCACCTGCGCGCCGCGGCCGAGAAGGTGCGCAGTTCGCGGGCGACGTCGGGTCCGCTCGGCGTGTAGATCACTTCTCGCACGCCGCGTTCCCCCAGCTGCTCCAGGCCGTCCCGGATCTCGTCCGCCTCTCCGATCAGCGTCGGAAATCCGTGGTCATAGCCGACCAGAGGAAGATCACGCTCCGTCACATGGGTGACGTGCCCCTCGTAGGCCAGCAGGTGGCGTTCGCCTTCCGGAGCGAGTCGTTCGAGCGCCTCCCGCCACTCCTGCCCACCGGGCATCGCGTCGACCGCCGCGGCCCCGCCGATGGCGTAGGCCTCGTGAAAGGCGACCACCTGCCATGGGCCGACCGCTTCGCCCACCCGTTGGGCGCCGCGGTCCTCACCCGGTTCGAGCACCGTGCCCGCCCGCATGGTCGCCATCGGAAGCGCGGGGTGTACGGACTGGCCGACGATGCCGTCGGCGATGCGTGCGGCCAGTTCAATGGCGCGCGGACCGAACGCGCTCAACCAGATCTCCGCGTCGATGGGACGAGGCGCCGCCAGGCCCTCCGCGTGCAGCATCCGGGCAGGCTGATCCTCGATCGTCACGGTCTCGCCCGCCAGCAGCCCGCGCACGGCCGCTACGTACTCCTCCAGGGCGCGCAGTGTCAGCGGCCGCCGGCCCATGGTGCGGCGCGCGGTGGCGCCCGTGCCGAAGCAGGCCCGGAACCGGCCGCCGGACAGCCGGGCGATGGCCGCGATCGCCGACGCCATGGCCATCTCCGACCGCTCGCTCGGAATCAGGACCGCGGTGCCGAGCCCGATCCGCGACGTGCGTTCCGCGGCCAGGGCGAGATGGACGAACGGGTCCTCCCACAGCGGAGCCGAGTCGAAGATCCAGACCCGTGCATAGCCCAGCTTCTCGGCCAGAACCGCCAGATCGCCGAACGCGGGACCGGGCGGCAGCCCGCACGACAGCTCAACCGTCACTGACATCGCCTTCCGCACGCTCGGCCTCGGATCCGCATGCTAGACACCCCGCCTCTTTCATTGCAAGGATTGCAAAACTGTTGCTTTTGGAACGCCGCCGGGAGCCGCGGTCAACTCCCGAGCCGCGCACGCGCCGGGCCCGGGGCGTGATCGTTCAGCCATCCGGGCAGGTCAGCTCGTGCGCGCCGGCGCAGTTGTTCACGTCATGTTGCGCGGCAGACCCTTCGAGGACGGTTTCGGGCCATCCGTCGGCCTTTGTCTGATCATGCTTGTTTTTACCGTGACATGGAGGACTTGCATGCGCCCGAAAACCCTCTCGGCCGTGGCGGTGGCCGCGGCCGTACTGGCCGTGAACGTGCCCGCGGCGACGGCGGCCCCGTCCCCGCGGGAGTCCTTCTTCGGCGGCGGGCTGCCTTTGAGCGCGGCGCCGGTGACCACCACCGTGGCGTCCGGGGTGACGCTGACCTCGCTGTCGCTCGGGGCCAAGGACGCCGGCGACTTCTGGACCGTCCAGGTGTACCTGCCGGGCACGGTCGACGGGCAGCTCAATACGGCCAACACCGCGTTGGGGGCGAAGGAGATCGCCGATCGCGTGGTCGGCGCGTTGCGGGCGAAGGGGTTCGAGCCGCGGCTGGAGGAGGTCTCCTCGCCCGCGTTCGCCGACCGTCCGGCCGGCCCCGTCGGCTGGACCGTCCGGGTCGGGCGGTACGCCACCGGCGCCGAGGCGACGAGCGCGCTGTCCACGATCAGGGCGGCCGGGTTCGCGGGCGGTACGCGCTACACCGCGCAGGACGGCACCGATGCCGGGGCGCCCCAGAAGGTGCATGTGCTCCGCGTGGACTTCCGCGAGTTCGGCGGCACGGTCGGCACCGATTTCGGCCCGACGCTGAACGGCACGGAGAAGCTGACCGACCTCGCCGCCGCGGCGGGCGCGGTGGCCGGAGTGAACGCGCAGTGGTTCTACAACAGCGCGCCCGGCGGCATGTACGTCAAGGACGGCAGGCTGATCGGCTCGGCCACGCAGGGCCGGGGCGGAATCAAGATCACCAAGGGTGGGCGCGCGGTGGACGTGGACGCCTACACCGCGCACGTGCGGCTGCGGGCCGGCCGGGAGACCGTCGAGATCGACGGCGTCAACCGGCTGCCGGGTGAGATCTGGAACTGCGGCGGTGTGGGCGGGGACCAGCCGACCGAGAAGCCGCAGCACGACCTCAAGTGCACCGACGCCAGCGAACTGGTGCTCTTCACCCCCGAATGGGGCACGCCGCCCGCCGGCGCGGGCGCCGAGGCCGTGCTGGACGCCCACGACCGGGTGACGGCGGTGAACACCTCACGCGGTGCGCGCGTCCCGGCCGGCGGTTCCACCGTGCAGGCCATCGGTGAGAGCGCCGCCTGGCTGCTCGGGCATGTGAAGGCGGGCGATCGGCTGCGCGTGAGTGAGCGGGTCGAGGACAGCAAGGGGCGCCGCGTGCCGCTGACGCCGGACACCACGATCCTGCAGGTCGGCCCGACCCTGGTCAGGGACGGGAAGGTGAACGTGAACGCGGTGGCCGACGGGCTGATCCGGGAGGGCACCGACCAGACGTTCACCTACAACTGGGCCCTGCGCAGCAACCCGCGCTCGATGATCGGCATGGACGGCCGGGGCCGGCTCATGCTGGTGGTGGTCGACGGCAGGCAGGACGGCTACAGCGAAGGGCTCGGGATCGCCCAGACCGGTGAGCTCATGAAGCTGCTCGGCGCCCGGGAGGCGCTGAATCTCGACGGCGGCGGCTCCAGCGTCATGGTGACCTCGGGCACCGGCATCGTGAACCGGCCCTCCGACGCCACCGGTCAGCGCTCGCTCGGCAACGTCCTGCTCGTCCGCCCGTAACCGGCCCGGGCACGGGCGGACGAGACACCGCGCATCTCCTCGTTTCGTCCGCCCGTCTCGCCGGGGACCGGCCTTCGCCTAGTGCGCGTCCTCGCCGTATCGGGTGTATTGCTCCGAGCTCCACCAATGGCTGTAGGTCGGCGCCTGCGGCCAGCCTTCCGGGACGTCCTGCCACTCCTCCTGCCGGCCGTAGGGGAGCAGGTCGATGAGCGGGAACGTGTGGCTCAGCTGCTCGGTGCCGCGGCCGCTGGTGTGCCAGGTGCGGTAGACGGTGTCGCCGTCGCGGAGAAAGACGTTGACCGCGAATCCGCCCCCCGGCGGCGCGTCCATGTCGCCGCCGAAGGAGCTGCCGGCGGTCGAGTACCAGTCCATCGCGTTCCCGACCCGCCGCTTGTACGCCAGGGCCTCCTCGATCGGTCCCTGGGTGACGATGACGAAGCGGGCGTCGTAGTCGTCGAGGAACTCCAGCTTCCAGAACTGGGAGGTGAACCCGGTGCACCCCGGGCACTGCCACTCCTGACCGGGGTTCCACATGTGGTGGTAGACGATCAGCTGGGACTTTCCGTCGAAGACGTCGACGAGCCGGACGGGGCCGCCGGGCCCCTCCAGGGTGTAGTCCGGCAGTTGCACCATGGGCAGCCTCCGCCGCTGGGCGGCGATGGCATCGAGCTCCCTCGTGGCGGCCTTCTCACGGGCGCGCAACTCGTCGAGCCGGCCGCGCCAGCTCTGCTCGTCGACGACCGGCGGCAGTGGTTTGGAGGTCACGTCGGCATCTCTCCCCACCTGCGTATCGTTTGCGTGCCGGTAGGCACCTTCCGACGAGGTAGACCCGGCGAGCCCGCGGAACTCATCGGCGCCCTGCCCGCCGTGGTCAGGCTGTGATCAGGGCGGACAGGTGGGCGAGCATGCGGTCGGTGGCGGGGGACAGGCCGGTGAAGAGGCGGAAGGCGTGCGCCGCCTGGAAGACGACCATGCCGCCGCCGTCCAGGGTGCGGCAGCCGATGTCGCGGGCCCGGCCGAGGAGTTCGGTGCGCAGCGGGCGGTAGACGACGTCGGCGACCCAGAGGTCCGGGCGGAGCAGTTCGCCGGGGACCGGGGATCCCGGGTGCGCCGCCATTCCGACCGGTGTCGCGTTCACCAGGCCGTCCGCGTGCCGGAGCGAGGACTCCAGGTCGGCGGGCGCCGCGGCGTGGGCGCGTCCGGGGCCGAAGCGTTCGGTGAGTTCGGCGGCGAGTGATTCGGCGCGGTCGGCGCGGGCGTCGACCAGGGTGACCCGGTCGGCGCCGAGCGTCAGCAGGGAGTGCGCCACCGCGGAGCCTGCGCCGCCGGCGCCGAGCTGGACGACCCGGTGCGCGGCGGCGTCGGGCAGGCCCCGGGCGAAGGACTCGGCGAAGCCGGTCCAGTCGGTGTTGTGGCCGATGGCGCGGTCGCCCTCGAAGGTCACGGTGTTGACGGCGCCGAGCCGGGCGGCGTCCGGGGACAGCTCGTCGAGGTGCTCGATCACGGTCTGCTTGCAGGGATGGGTGATGTTGAGCCCCGTGTAGCCGAGCCGGCGGGCGGTGCGGACCAGGTCGCCCGCGGCACCGGCGTCCACGCCGAGCTCGGCGATGTCGATGATCTTGTAGAGGTAGCGCAGCCCGTGGTGGTCGGCCTCGCGCTCGTGCAGGGCGGGGCTGAGCGAGGTGGCGATGCCGGAGCCGATCAGGCCGATCAGGTGCCCGCTCATGCCGGCCGCTCCCCGTCCAGCAGCGCGGCCAGGTGGAGCAGGGCCAGCTCGTAGCCGTGCGCGCCGGCGCCGCAGATCACGGCGTCGCTGATGGCGGCCGTGTGGGAGGTGTGCCGGAACGCCTCGCGGCGGTGGAGGTTGGTCAGGTGCACCTCGACGATCGGGACCCCGGCGGTGGCCAGCGCGTCGCGCAGCGCGATGGACGTGTGCGCGTACGCGGCCGGGTTGATCACGATGCCGGCGGCGCCCTCCTGGACGGCGTCCACCAGCGCCCCTTCGTGGTTGCTCTGGCGGAAGTCCACGCCCAGGCCGTGTCCGGCCGCGACGGTGCGGCATCTGGCCTCGATCTCCGCCAGGGTGACGGTGCCGTACAGCTCGGGTTCGCGCTGTCCGAGCAGGTTGAGGTTGGGGCCGTTCAGGACGAGAACGGTCGGTTGCATTGGGGTCCCCGATATCTGTGGCGTGGTGTTCAGGCGATGCGTGCGATCCGCCCGCGGAAGGGCTCGGACGGCGGCGGGAAGCGTTCGAGCACCTCGGGGTCGTGCCCGGCCACGACCAGTCCGGGGCCGCCGGCCAGCTCCTTGATCCGGTCGAAGGCGCCGTACATGCCCGTCATGCTGTGCAGGATCGCGAAGGGGCGGTCGTCCTCGAGGTTCTCGTAGAAGTGGCTCGCGTCGGAGGCCAGGACGACGTGGCCGCGGCCGGTGCGGACGCGCACCACCTGCATGCCGGCGGTGTGGCCGCCGACCAGGTGGACGCTCAGGCCGGGCACCACGTCGGCGTCCCCGTCCACCAGCCGCACCCGGTCCCGCTCCCCGCGCAGGTGGGCGAGGTCGTCGTCGTTGACCAGCCAGCGCTCCCGTTCGACGCGCCGCGCCCACGGCCCGGTCCAGTAGTCGAGTTCCGCGCGCTGGAGGACGTAGCGGGCGTTCTCGAACGCGGCGGCCGTCCCGGTGTGGTCGTAGTGCAGGTGGGTCAGGACGACGTGGCCGACGGATCCGGCGGCCACCCCCAGGTCGGCCAGGAGCGTCACCGGCGAGGCGTGGTAGTCGATCCCGGCGAGCCGGCCGGCCTGGTCCGGGGCGATCCCGGCGTCGATGACGACGGTGTGCCGGTCGGAGACGGCCAGCCAGATGTAGTAGGCGGTCGGGTGCGGCTCGTCCCAGCGCTCGTCGTAGCCGTGGAAGTGCTGGCCGCGCTTCCCGTCGCGGTGCGCGTAACGCAGCGCGTACACCTGGAAGGCGTCCCCGGTCATGCCCGCTCCGCGAGCGAGGGGGCGGCCGGGGCGGCGGGCGCGGGGCGGACGCCGAGCTGGTCGGTGGGGACCTTGTAGGTCTCGCGGCCGGTCGCGACGGCGGCGATGTTGATCAGGCACAGCACGGCGGTGATGATCGAGACGCCGAGCCAGGCGCCGGGGCCGTCCCCGGCGATGGCGCCGGCGATGCTCGGGGCGAACCCGGCGATGGCGAAGCCGATCTGGGTGCCGATGGCGGTGCCCGACAGCCGGACCCGGGCGCTGAACATCTCCCCGTAGAAGGCGGGCCAGACGGCTCCGGTGGCGCTGTGCACGACGCCGAACATCAGGATGCCGACCAGGAAGATCAGCGGGTAGTTCCCGGCGGAGATGGCCCACAGGTAGGCGAACATCAGGACCGCGCAGCCCAGCGAGCCGCCGATGAACACGGGCTTGCGCCCGATCCTGTCGGCGAGCCTGCCGAACAGCGGGAGCGCGACCAGCGCCGCGGCGTTGGCGAGGACGCCGACCCACAGCATGGGCGTCTTCTCCAGGTCCATGGTGTTGACCGCGTAGGAGAGGGCGTAGACGGTGAAGATCGTGCTGACCGAGGCGATGACGGCGGCGACCATCACGCGCAGCACGTCGGCCCAGTGGTCGCGCAGCAGGACGGCCAGCGGCAGCCCGGCGACGGCGCCCTGGGCGGCCTCCTGCTCGAACACGGGGGTCTCGGCGAGCTTCTGGCGGATGCCGTACGCGACCACCATGACGATCGCGCTGAGCCAGAACGGGACCCGCCAGCCCCAGCTCAGCAGCTGGTCCTCGGGCAGGGCGGCGACCGGCAGGAAGATCGCGGTGGCCAGGATCTGGCCGGCCTGGGTGCCGTTGAGGGTGAAGCTGGTGTAGTACGCGCGGCGGTGCGAGGGGGCGTGCTCGAGGGTCATGGAGTTGGCGCCGGCCTGCTCGCCGCCCGCCGAGAAGCCCTGGGCCAGCCGCAGCAGAACCAGCAGCACCGGTGCGAGCAGGCCGACCTGGCCGTAGGTTGGGAGGCAGCCGACGAGGAAGGTCGCCGCGCCCATCAGCATGACGGTGGAGACCAGCACCTTCTTGCGGCCGAACCGGTCCCCGACGTGCCCCAGGACGAACGCGCCGACCGGGCGGGCGAGGTAGCCGACGCCGAAGGTGGCCAGCGCCAGCAGGGTGCCGGCGGCCGGGTCGGAGTCGGGGAAGAAGATCTTGCCGAACACCAGCGCCGCGGCGGTGCCGTAGATGAAGAAGTCGTAGTACTCCAGCGCGCTGCCGATCCAGGCGGCCAGCGCGGCCTTGCGGGGCTGGCCTCCCTCGGGGGTTCCCGCCGTGCCGGCGGTCGGGTGGTCGCGCACGTGATGCTCCTCGGGGTGAGAGCCCGTTAGTACGAACTAGATAGTTAATTAATCGGGCCGTCACGTATGTTCATGGTGCGCGGCATCACATGTCAAGAGGTCAGAGCGACGTTCACCTCGGACGACGCCGCGCCGGGGCCGCGCCGGACGCCCGTCAGGGCAGCCGGGCGGGCAGGATCGAGCGGGGGATCGGGCCCTTGTTGCGGCGGCCCTGCTGGGTCTCCTCCCAGGCGTGGGCGAGGATCCCGATGCTGCGGCTGAGGACGAACAGGCCGCGGGCCAGGGGCGCGGGGAAGCCCAGTTCGGCGTAGATGATGGCGGTGGCGCCGTCGATGTTCATCGGGATCGGCCTGTCGCCCTTGGCGGCGAGGTACGCCTCGACCGCGAGGCCGGCGCGGAGATGGTCCCCGGGCACGACACCGTCCTGGACGGCGCTCTCGACCAGGCCCAGGAGCGGGTCGCGGCGCGGGTCGACCGGGTGGAACCGGTGGCCGAAGCCCGGGACGTAGCGGGGCCCCTGGCGGACGGCCCGCTCGACGGCGGCCGGCAGGTCGGCGCCGGCGGCCTCCGCTTCGAGGATCCCGTCCAGGAACCGGACGCACTGCTCGCCGGCGCCGCCGTGGCTGTCGCCCAGCGTGTTGACCGCGCTGGCGACCGCGCTGTTGAGGCCGACGCCGCAGGTGGCGGCCATGCGGGCGATGGCGATGGAGGGGGCCTGCGGGCCGTGGTCGACCGCGGCGACCAGGGCCGCCTCCAGCAGCCCGGCCTGCCGCGGGTCCGGCAGGTCGCCGCGCAGCATCAGCCAGATCATCGAGCTGAGGCCGGTGGTGCCGATGAGGTCCTGCACGGGACGGCCGCGCAGTTCGATGACGCCGGGTTCCATCCGGGAGACGGCGGTGGCCCACCAGCCGGCCACGGCCCCCGTCGGGTCGATCTCGGTCACGGAAGCTCCTCACGGTGCCGGCTCATGGGTGCGGTCTCACGGGTGCGGTCTCACGGGGTGACGGCCGTCTCGGTGCCGTTCCAGCGCGCCGCCAGCTCCCGGCGCTCGCCGTTCTGCTCGCCCAGCAGCGGGGGCGGGGCGGCGGGACGCAGGGGCTCGCCGTCATGGAGGACGCCGCTTCCGGCCACCCGCAGGGTCCTCCCGGACCCGTCCGGGAAGGGCAGGTCGGTGAAGAAGCCGCGGTGGCGCAGCTGCTCCAGCTCGACCGCCTGGGGGACCTCGGCGACCCGGGCCGCGGGCACCCCGGCCGCTCCGAGGGTCTCCTCCCATTCCCGCGCGGTACGGCGACGCAGGACGGTGTTGAGCTCGCCGTCGAGTTCCTCGCGGTGGAGTTTGCGGGCCTCCCGGTCCGCGAAGCGGGGGTCGTCGAGCAGGTCGCGGCGGTCCAGGATCGCGCAGAGGGTCTCGAACTGCTCCTGCCGGTTGGCGGCGATGTTCAGCGGGCCGTCGGCGGCCTCGAAGGTGCCGGACGGGGCGGAGGTGGCGTTCTGGGTGCCCATCGGCTCCGGCGGCACCCCGCTGACCAGGTAGTTGGACACCGCCCAGCCCATGGCGGAGACCGCGGCCTCCAGCATGGAGACGTCCAGGAAGGTGCCCCGGCCGGTCGACGCCCGGCCGGCCAGGGCGGCGCAGATGTGCAGCGCGGCGGCGAGCCCGCCCACGGTGTCGCAGACCGGGAAGCCGACGCGCAGGGGCGCGGTCTCCCTGGTCCCGGTCACGCTCATCATCCCCGAGAGGCCCTGGATGATCTGGTCGTAGGCGGGGGCCTGGCTCATGGGGCCGGTCTGGCCGAATCCGGAGACGGCGCAGTAGACGAGCCGGGGGTTGAGCTCGCGCAGGCGGGGCCAGCCGAAGCCCAGGCGGTCGAGCACGCCGGCGCGGAAGTTCTCCAGCAGCACGTCGGCGCCGCGCACCAGGTCCTCGAAGGCGGCCCGGCCCGCCGGGGCCTTGAGGTCGATCTCGAGCGACTTCTTGCCCGCGTTCTGGGCGAGGAACGACGCGCCGAGGCCCGCGCGGTTCAGCTCGGGGTCGGGGCCGAGGTTGCGGGCCAGGTCGCCCTGCCCGGGGGTCTCGACCTTGACGACCTCGGCGCCGAGCAGCATCAGCTGGTAGCTGCAGTAGGGTCCGGCGAGCACGTTGGTCAGGTCGAGGACCCGGATGCCGCTGAGCGGTCGCTCCTGCATGCGCTTGCTCCTTCGGTGGCGCGCCGCGGCGGCGCGCGCGTTCCTACGTGATCGGCGGGATCAGTGCGCGGGGGCGAGCGGGTGGTCGAAGCCGCGCTCGGACATCTCCTTGGCCACCTGCCGCAGGTCCGCCGCGAACAGCTCGACCTGGTCGTCGGTGAAGCGCACGGTGGGGCCGCTGAGGGACAGCGCGGCGACCACCTTGCCGGAGCGGCCCAGGACCGGGACGGCGACGGCGGACAGCCCGTCCTCCCGCTCGCCGTGGCTGACCGCCCAGCCGCGGTGCGCCGCCTCGTCGATCCACTCGCGCAGGCGGCGGACGTGGCCCTCGCCGTAGGGGGAGGAGACGGCGATCCGGGCGAGCAGCCCCTCGGGCGCGTCCCGCAGCAGCACTTTGGACGAGGCGCCGGCCCAGAGGGGGAGTTCGTCGCCGACGTGGACGACGTGCCGCAGCGGCTGCGGGCTCTCCTGCTGTGCCACGCAGACCCGGTAGATGTCGCGGAGCATGTAGAGGTTGACCGTCTCCCGCTTGCGCGCGCCCAGGTCGCGCATCATCTTGCGGGTCTCGGGCGGGAGTTCCCAGCTGCTGCGGGCCAGGTGGGCCCACCGCCACAGCCCGGGGCCCGGCAGGTAGCCGTTGGGGGTCGCCCAGAGCAGGCCGTTGTGCTCCAGGGTCTGCACGAGCCGGATGACGGTGGTCTTCGCCAGGCCGGTGGCGGTGACGATGTCGCGGATCGTCACCACGGGCCGTTCCTCGCTCAGCAGCGACAGGATCTCCACGGCCCGCTGCACGCTGCGCACGCCCTGGGCGTCGGCCGGCGGTTCGGCCTCGGGCTTCCTCGCTGGACTCACAGGCGTTCGCTCTCCCTGGCTCTGGTGGTCTCCCGGATTCGTACGTTACACACAGTCCGCATGGCGGTCTAGTTGGACCGTCAGCCGGTGCAGAGGGAGGTGCGGGTCCAGAAAAACCTCCGCTCGCCCTTCCGTCTGTGAGCCAGGTCACCTATAACTAACTCACTGGTTCGAACATTAGAGACGATCCTTCCTGGCCTTCACCGTCGTGCGGACCGCCCGCGGCCCGCGGACGGGCGCAAGTTCCGGCGAGAGGGGCCTTGTCAGGGGCGGCGGGTGCCCTTACGTTGGCTCGCAGGTCCGCGAAGTGGGCCTGATGAACCGTTTAGCGGTCCAGGAGGAAGTTGATGCCGAACCCGGTTCTTGCCGCCGATCCCGAGGCCGCAGCGGTACAGGCGGCGGCTCTGGTGGCCGGCGGCTGGGTCACCGATGGTCCGCAGAGTGAACGAATCGGACCGTATTCGCGGCGGCTCGTGAGCCGGGCGCCGTCCGCCGGCCCCGAGGACGTCGCCGCCGTCCGGGCCTATGCCCGCACGTCCGCGCGGACGGTGGCGGGCCTGGCCCCGGCCTCCCGCGCCGAGATCCTCGAACGCGCCTCGGCCGCGGCCCTGGAGCGCCGGGACGAGCTGGCCCGCCTCCTCGCCCTGGAGCTGGGCAAGCCCCTCAAGGACGGGCGCGGCGAGATCGACCGGGTGGCCGACACCTTCGCGGTGTGCGCCGCCGAGGCCCGGCGGATCGGCGGCGAGACACTCCCGGTGGCGGGCTGGGACCGGGGGATCGGGAACACCGCGTTCACCTACCGCGCCCCGGCGGGCGTGGCCCTGGCGATCACGCCGTTCAACGCCCCGGCCAACCTGCTGGCGCACAAGCTCGGCGCCTCCTTCGCCGCGGGCAACACCACGATCGTCAAGGCCCCGCCGCAGGCCCCGGCCGCCTCCACCGCCGTCGTCGCCCTGCTGGTCGAGTCCGGGATGCCGGTCGAGGCGGTGCAGCTCCTGCACGGGGGCGGCGAGGTCGGCTCGGCCCTGTGCGCGGCCGGCGAGGTGAGCGTCATCAGCTTCACCGGCAGCGCCGCGACGGGCGCGGCGGTGGCCAGGGCGGCGGGCGCCAAGCGGCTGGTCCTGGAGCTGGGCGGCAACGCCGCCACCATCGTCTGCGACGACGCCGACATCGCCGCCGCCGCGCGGGTCTGCGCCCGCACCGGGTACACCAACTCGGGGCAGAGCTGCATCTCGGTGCAGCGGGTGTACGTGCACCGCCCCCGCTTCGAGGAGTTCCTGGACGCCTTCACCGCCGCCGTCGCGGCGCTCAAGGTCGGCGACCCGCTCGACCCGGCCACCGACGTCGGCTCGATGGTCGACGAGGAGGCCGCCGAACGCGTCGTGCGCTGGAGCGCCGAGGCCGCCGCGGCCGGTGCCCGGCTGGTGCTCGGCGGTGAGCGCGACGGCGCCACCGCCGCCCCCACCATCGTCGCCGGGCCGCCCGACGACGCCGCGGTCGTGACCGACGAGGTCTTCGGGGCGCTGGTCGCGGTCCTGCCCTTCGACGGCCTCCCCGAGGCGATCGAGCGCTGCAACGCCGGCCGGTACGGGCTGCAGGCCGGGATCTTCACCCGCGACCTGGAGCGGATCATCACGGCCTGGCGCGATCTGGAGGTCGGCGGGCTGGTGGTGAACGGCTCCTCCAACTACCGGCTGGACCACGTCCCGTTCGGCGGCGTCAAGGACTCGGGCTTCGGCCGGGAGTCCCCCGGCTGCATGATCGACGACTACACCGTCGTCAAGACCCTGATGCTGCGCGGCGTCTCCCTCTGGGGAGCGCGCGGATCAAGCGACCTGCCCCGAGACGAGGAGAACGCCCGATGACCGTCGACACCCGCGCCCACGACGGCGAGTCCCTCGGCCGCGCCGCGGCGGTCACCGCGGCCGAGGCGCTGGTCCGCCAGCTGGAGTCCTACGGCGTCGAGTACGTGTTCGGCACCTGCGGGCACACCAACATCGCGCTGCTGGACGCGCTGGGCCGCAGCCCGATCACCTTCGTCATCGCGCGGCACGAGCAGGCGGCCGCGCACGCCGCGGACGGCTACGCCCGTGCGTCGGGCCGCCCCGGGGTGCTGCTGGTGCACGTCGGGCCGGGGATGATGAACGCCGTCACGGGGGTGGCGACCGCCGCGCTGGACTCGGTGCCGCTGATCGCGATCTCCGGGGACGTGCCCTCCTACTACCACGGCCGGCATCCGCACCAGGAGGTGAACCTGCACGCCGACGCCGACCAGACCGCGATCTACCGCCCGTTCGTCAAGCGGGCCTGGCACGTGCACCGCGCCGAGGACCTGGGCCGGTTCACCGAGCGGGCCTTCTGGACGGCGACGAGCGGCCGGCCCGGCGCGGTGCTGCTGAACGTCCCGATGGACCTGTTCTCCCGGCCCGTTCCGGGCGAGGAGCGCCCGCTCCCGGCGAGCACGTCCGGGCCCGACCTGCCCGCCCCGGTCGCCGAACGGATCGCCGCGCTGCTGGACGGGGCCCGGCAGCCGCTGATCTACCTCGGCGGGGGCCTGCGCGGCGGGCCCGGACGCGCCGCGCTGCTGTCGCTCGCCGAGCACCTGGACATCCCGATCGCGCACTCGCTGATGGGCAAGGGCGCCGTCCCCGACGACCACCCCCTGCTGCTGGGCATGCCGGGCTTCTGGGGACTGCGCACCACCAACGACTACGCGCGCACCGCCGACGTGGTGCTGGCGCTGGCGACCCGGTTCGCCGAGACCGACGCCAGCTCCTGGGACCCGCGGTTCACCTGGAACCTCGGCCCCGGGCAGGGGCAGGGCCGCCTGGTCCAGATCGACATCGACCCGGCCGAGATCGGCCGCAACCACCCCGTGGAGGTCGGCGCCGTCGCCGACGTCGCGCGGGCGGTCGAGGCGATCGCCGCGGCGGTGCGCTCGGCCCGGCCCGAACCCCTCACCCGGCCGGGGCTGCGCGAGCGGATCCGCACCGCGCGCACCGAGCTGTTCGCCGGCAGCCGCGAGCGGGGCCGCGCCGACGACTTCCCGCTCAGGCCCGAGCGCATCCTGCGCGACCTGCGCGACGCCCTGCCGGACGACGCGATCCTCGTGACGGACGTGGGCTGGAACAAGAACGGCGTCGCCCAGTGCTACGAGCTGCCCGCCGAGGGCCGGTTCATCACGCCCGGCGGCGCGTCCACCATGGGCTTCGGGCCCGCGGCCGCGATCGGCGTCCAGATCGCCCGGCCGGGCCGCGTCGTCGTCGCGCTGATCGGCGACGGCGGGATGAGCGCCCAGCTCCCGGCGCTGCCCATGGCCGTCGAGCAGGGCCTGCCGGTGATCTTCGTGGTGATGAACAACCGCGCCCACGGCACCATCGCCGACCTGCAGGCGGCCAACTTCGGCGCCGCCTACGGCTGCGAGTTCCACGACCCCGACGGCCGCCCCTACAGCCCCGACTTCGCCGCCCTCGCGCGATCCTGCGGAGCCGACGGCTACGAGATCTCCGCCCCCGGGGAGCTGGGCACCGCACTGCGATCGGCCGTGACCCGGCGGCGCCCGGCGGTGCTGGACGTCCCCATGGTCAACGAGCCGGTGCCCACACCCGGGCACTGGAACATCAACGACATCTACCAGGGCGCCTTCCCCGGCGAACCGCCCCGCGCCTGACCCCGTTCTCCCGCACCGCCGCCGTCCCCCGCCGCCTTCCGCAACCCCCACCCCCCGAGGTGACGCTCATGTTCAACCTGTCCAGGTTCCGTCTCTCCGCCCTGGCCGCCGGTGCGCTGGCGGCCTGCCTGACCGCCGCCTGCGGCGCCCCCGGCGAGTCGGAGGACTCCGGTTCCGGCGGCTCCGGACCGATCAAGATCGCCGTCGTCAACGCCCAGAGCGGCCAGCTGAGCTCGCTGGGCAAGTGGGAGCACAAGGGCGTCAAACTCGCCGTCGACGAGTGGAACAAGGCCGGCGGCATCAACGGGCGCAGGATCCAGCTGGACGTCTTCGACGACCAGGGCGACCCGACCGTCGGCACCAACATCGCCCGCAAGATCGCCAGCCAGAAGTACATCGCGATGCTCGGCACCGCCGAGAGCGCCGTCACGATCGCGATGGCGCCCGTGCTGCGCCAGTTCGAGATCCCCAACATCGCCTCGGGCCAGTCCCCGGGCATGGTGGCGCTCAAGAGCCCCTACCTCTTCCTCAACGGCCCCACCAGCACGACCTACGACGAGACGCTCGCCAAGCACCTCGCCGACACCGAGAAGATGAAGAAGTTCGCGCTGATCACCAACAACGGCGCGTACGGCAAGGGCGAGCACGACGCGTTCAGCAAGGCGCTGGCCGACCGCGGCGTCAAGCCGGTCGCCGACGAGGTCGTCACCATCGACCAGAAGGACTTCAGCGCCCAGCTGACCAAGATCCGGCAGGCCGGGCCCGAGGTCGTCTTCCTGGGCGCCGAGGAGGTCGAGTCCGGGCTGATCGTCAAGCAGGCGCGCGACCTCGGCATCACCGTCCCGTTCGCCGGCGCCGCCCCGCAGGGCACCCCCGTCTTCATCGACACCGCCGGCGCCAAGAACGCCGAGGGCACCATCGTCAGCTCGCCCTACCTCAGCAACGACATCGGCGAGGCCGCCAGGAAGTTCGCCGCCGCCTACCAGGCCGCCTTCAACGAGGAGGCCGAGATGCACGGCGCCAAGGCCTACGACGGCGCCCAGATCATGCTGACCGCGCTCAAGAACAGCGATGTCGCGACCGGGAAGAAGCTGGCCGACGCGATCCGGGCCGTGCGGCACCGGGGGCTGCTGGGCGACTTCGTCTACGACGAGACGGGCGTCGGCATCAAGGCGACCAGTATCGGGCTCATCAAGAACGGCAAGCTCGTCCAGGCCGAGGGCTGACCGGAGAAGAGAACCATGCAGGTCTTCCTTCAGACACTGATAGGCGGGCTGAGCCTCGGCGCGATCTACGCGCTGGTCGCCATGGGCTTCTCCCTCGTCTACCGCACCATGGGACTGGTCAACTTCGCGCACGCCGACGTCCTGATGATCGGCGCGTACGCGGCGTCCACCTTCTACATGTCGACCAGGCTGCCGTTCGCGGTCGCGATGGCGCTGGCGATCGCGCTGACCGGGCTGATCGGGCTGTTCATCGAGCGGGTGCTGCGCCCGCTGGAGAACAAGGACTTCACGCTGATGCTGATCGGCACGATCGGCTTCGGGATGGTGCTGCAGGCGGTGGCCGTGCTGATCTGGGGCGCCACCGGGCACGCGGTCGACAACCCGGTGCAGGCCGCGCCGATCGAGCTGTTCGGGCTGCGGGTGCGCACCTACGACCTCGTCGTCCTGCTCATCGCGGCGGTCGCGGTCGTGCTGCTGGTCGGCTTCCTGCAGCGGACCAAGCGGGGCGCGGCCATGCAGGCGGTCGCGATGGACCACGAGGCCGCCACCGCCGTGGGCATCCACGTCGGCCGCAGCAACGCCATCGCCTTCGCGATCGGCGCGGGGCTCGCGGCGCTGGCCGGCGGCCTGGTGGGGCCGCTGCTGTACGTCAACCCGACGATGGGCGGCGCGATCGGCATCAAGGGGTTCGCGGCCGCGATGCTCGGCGGCTGCGGCAACATCCCCGGCGCCATCGTCGGCGGGCTGGCGATCGGGGTCCTGGACTCCTTCGCCGCCGGGCACTTCCAGGGCTACTCCGAGCTGGTGGTGTTCCTGGTCTTCACGGTGATCATCATGGTCCGCCCGCTGGGCCTGTTCGGCGAGATGACGGTGAGCCGAGCATGAACCTCCCCGGTACCTTCCGGCATCCCCGCGCGCCCAGGGTCGGCGGGCTGGCGGCACTGGTCGCGGCGGCCTGGATCCTGCCGTACCAGGTCGGCGGCTACGCCATCCACGTGGTCAACATCGCGCTGGTGTTCGCCCTGCTGGCCATCGGGATGGGCCTGGCCATGGGCATCGCCGGGCAGATCAACCTGGCGCAGGTCGCCTTCTTCGGCGTCAGCGCGTACGCGACCGCGATCCTCACCACCCACAGCGGGCTGGGCTTCTGGCCCGCGGCCGCGCTCGCCATGGTCGCCTCGGCGCTGGTCGGGCTGCTGGTCGGGATCCCGGCGCTGCGCATGCAGTCGCACTACCTCGGCATCGTCACGCTCGGCCTGGCGCTGGGGTTCATCAACTGGACGACCAACGCCGAGATCGCCGGCGGCGCCGAGGGCATCTCCGCCATCCCCGTGCCGCCGATGTTCGGCATCGACCTGACCAGCGAGTACCTGTACTACTACCTCGAAGTGGTGGTGTTCGGGCTGGCGCTGGCCTTCGGGCTGTTCGTCGTCCGCACCGGGCTCGGGCGCCGGCTGAAGGCGATGCGGGACGACCCGCTCGCCGCGGGCGCGGTGGGCGCGGAGATCCCCCTGCTGCGGATGGCCGCGTTCATGCTGTCCAGCGTGTTCGGCGGCGTGGCGGGGGTGCTGTACGTCGGGCTGATCCGCTACATCGCGCCCGAGACCTTCAACATCGCCAACATGTTCCTGCTGCTGGCGATGGTGGTGATCGGCGGGCGGCAGAGCCTGGTCGGCTGCGTGGTCGGCGCGATCGGGCTGACGCTGATCCGCGAGCAGCTGGTCGACTACCCCACCATCGCCCAGCTCGGATTCGGCACCGTCGTGGTCATCATGGTCGTCTTCGCCCCGACCGGGCTGGCGGGCATCCCGGCGCGGGTCCGCGGCGCGGTCGACCGGCGGCGCGGCAGGTCCGCCGACCGCGCCGAGCTGCGCCCGTTCCAGCCGTACGAGCCCGCCGCGAAGGCCGCGGGGGCGGACGCGGAGGGAGCCCCGCCCATGCTCGAGGTCCGCGAAGTGAGCAAGCGGTTCCGCGGGCTCAAGGCGCTGGACGGCGTGTCGGTCACCGTCGCCCGCGGCGAGATCCGCGGCATCGTGGGGCCCAACGGCTCGGGCAAGACCACGCTGTTCAACGTCATCAGCGGTTTCTACAAGGCGTCCGGCGGGCGGGTGGTCCTGGACGGCCGCACCGTCACCGGCGCCCGCCCGTACCGGCTGTCCATGCTGGGCGTCGCCCGCACCTTCCAGAACCTGCGGCTGTTCGGGGAGATGAGCGTCAAGGACAACCTGCTGGTCGCCCTGGACCGGTCGCGCACCGTCGCGAGCTGGCGGTACGTGCTGTGGCCGGTCGGCGTCCTGCGGCGCGAGCGCCGGCTCGACGAGCGGGCGGACGCGCTGCTGGAACGGTTCGGGCTGACCGAGTTCGCCGGCGCCGCCCCGGGCTCGCTGCCGTACGGCATCCAGCGCCGCATCGAGATCGCCCGCGCGATGGCGGGCTCGCCGCGCGTGCTGCTGCTGGACGAGCCGGCCGCCGGCCTCAACGGCGAGGAGGTGCGGCAGCTCGCCGAGATCGTCCGGTCCATCCGCGGCAGCGGCGTCACGGTCGTGCTCATCGAGCACAACATGGGCCTGGTCATGTCGCTGTGCGAGCGGGTGACCGTCCTCGCCGGCGGCGTGGTCATCGCGGAAGGCACGCCGGAGGAGGTCGTCGGCGACCCCGCGGTGATCGAGGCCTACCTCGGCGACTCGGCCATGGCCGAGATGCCCCTTCCGACCACGGAGGTGAGCTCATGAACGGCGGTACCGCGACCTTGGCGGTGGAGGACCTCTCGGTCCACTACGGCGGGGTGTGCGCGGTCAGGTCGATCTCGTTCACCGTCGAGCCCGGCCGGTCGGTCGGCATCATCGGCGCGAACGGGGCCGGCAAGACCTCCACGCTCAAGGCGCTGATGGGGCTCGTGCCCCGCAGCGGCGGCCGGGTCCGTTTCGGCGAGACCGACCTGGCCAGGGTCAGGGCGCGGGACGTGGTCCGGCACGGGATCGGCTACGTTCCCGAGGGACGGCACGTCTTCCCCGGGCTCACAGTCGAGAAGAACCTGATGCTCGGCGCCTACGCGCGTTCCTGGCGCGACTCCGCCACCCGGGAGACGCTGGGGGAGGTGTACGAGCTGTTCCCCGTGCTGGGGGAGATGCGCGGGCGCCTGGCCGGGGCCCTGTCTGGCGGGCAGCAGCAGATGCTCGCCGTCGGCAGGGCGCTGATGGCCAAGCCCCGGCTGCTCCTGCTGGACGAGCCGTCCATGGGCCTGTCGCCCAAGCTCGTCGAGGACATCCTCGCGGTGCTCGTCCGCCTGCGCGAGGAGGGCCTGAGCCTCCTGCTGGTCGAGCAGAACGCCAAGCTGACGTTCGAGGCGACCAGCGACTGCGTGGTGATGGAGAACGGCGAGGTCGCGATGACCGGCACGTCCCGGGAACTGCGCGAGGACGTCCGCGTCCGGCGCATCTATCTGGGCCTGTAGAGGGTGGCGTGCACGGGTGGCCGGGGGATCCCCGGCCACCCGTGGAGCCGGGCGCGGCTCAGCGGCAGAAGGGCTTCCTGCCCATGGCCGACTCGATCCCGCCGAGGACGAGCCGCTGGAACTGGGGTGCCCCGGCGAAGGTCGAGCCGTCGTCGGTGAACGCCTTGGCGTCGTGCCCGAGCGTGGTCAGCCAGGCCCGGCCGCCGTCGTAGTAGTGGCACCAGGCGATCGGATGCGACGAACCGTGCCCGGGGTGCCCCAGGCCGCCCTCGGTGCCGCGCTCCATCGTCCGCTCGTCCACGGTGGCGAGGATCCGCACGCGCGACGGGAAGGGGACCAGGTTGTACCACTCGTCGCTGAACGCCCAGCGTGCGGGCAGGCCGGCGGTGGAGGCGTCCCTGCGGTTCAGGGTCTGGACGGTGCCGGGCTGGGCGGGGCCGTGGTCGTAGAAGTTGGCGCCGCCCAGGAGCCCCTCGTACCAGGGCCAGTTGTATTCGGTGCCGAACGCGTTGTGGATGCCGACGAAGCCGCCGCCGCCCCGGACGTACTGGCGCAGCGCCGTCTGCGCCGCGTCGTCGAGGGTGTCGCGCGTGGTGCTGAGGAAGACCACGGCGTTGTAGCCGAGGAGCCGCCCGGCCGAGGAGAGCTGGGTGACGTCCTCGGTCCAGTCGACGGCGAAGCCGTTGTCCTTGCCCATCTTCACCAGGGCGCTCTGGGCCGCGTTGGCCGCGCTCAGCGGGGGATTGAGGCCGGCGGCGAGCGCGGGCCCGAGGTTGGCGTGGCGCGGTCCGGCGGTACGGCTGTACACCAGGACCTTGTAGCCCTCGGCGGGATCGAAGTTGCCCCAGTCGTGGTAGCAGCGGGGATCGGTGCCCCGGCAGACGCCGTACTCGGGGTCGCCCAGCTCCTGGGCGCCGCGCTTCTCGGGCTTGGCCTGGGGGCTTCCGGCCGCGGCGGGCAGCCCTCCGGCCAGCGTGCCCGCGACCAGGACGGCCGCGGTGCCGATCGCCGACACCATCGCGGTGACCAGATGGGACGAGGGTCTCCTCATGACGCAGGTTCCTTCCTCACATGCTCGCTCCGAGGTCCATCTAGTGGTCTGGATGAACCGTTCAGAGGTTGCATGACGATCTCACGCCGATGCCCGGACAACAAGGGGCGCCGTCGAAAGGTGGCCTTGATGGTGCCGGGTTCGTTCGCATCGGGGGGTTGTCAGCCCTTCGGATCCCGGCTTACCGTGTCGTCCGTTCAGCGGACTGAGTCATCCGTCTAGTGGACCATCAGCCGGACCGGCGGGTTGGAGAGCAGCATGAGACGACGGAACTTTCTGACCGGGGCCGCCATCGCGGGCGGCACCGCCGCCTTCACACCCTTCCGCGCGCCGGCGCACGCCGACACCGGCTCGACGATGGCGCTTCCCGTCCCCGGGCAGCCCCGCGGGCTGGAACCGGCCGGCGGCGACTTCCCCAAGGTCGGCGGGAACCTGGGCAACCAGAACCACTCGTCGCTGCGGCGCGTCACCAGGCGCAACGTCAAGCGGCTCGGCGGCGCCTGGCACGTCAACCTGGAGGGCGGCGCCACCGACGGGCGCGCGCAGCAGAGCACCGTCGTCGCCCAGGACGGCGTCCTGTACGTCCAGACCGCGCAGCAGAACCTCTTCGCCGTGGACGGCCGGACGGGCGAGATCAAGTGGAAGACCAGCGTCGGCTCCGAGCGCACCAACATGCGCGGCGTCGGCCTCGGCGGCGGCCTGGTGTACACCACCTCCGGCTCCAACATCGTCTACGCGCTGGACCAGAAGACCGGCGGCGTGGTCTGGCAGCGCGAACTGCTCGTCCCCGGCGAGGGCGACCCGGGCTGCGACCCGCAGAACGGCCAGTGCGGCGGCAACCGCGGCGGCCTGGCCGGCGCCGTCGTCTACCACGACGGGCTGATCTACATCGGCACCGAGGGCAGCACCGCCGGGGCCCGCGGCCGCGGCTACGCGCTGAACGCCCGCACCGGCGAGGTCGCGTGGACCTTCTGGGGGCCGCCCGGACCCGGCGAGTACGGCAACGACACCTGGGAGGGCGAGAGCTGGAAGACCGGCGGCGCGGTCTGCTGGATGCACCCGGCCGTCGACCCCGAACTCGACCTGGTCTACTGGACGTTCGGCAACCCCTACCCGCGCACCAACGGCTCGACCCGCGGCGGCCTGAACCTCTTCTCCAACTGCCTGGTCGCGATCGACGCCAAGACGGGCGAGCGCCGCTGGCACTTCCAGTCGGTGCACCACGACATCTGGGACTACGACAACGTCATGGCGCCCGTGCTGATCGACCTGCGGATCGGGCACCGCACCCGCAAGGTCGTCGTGTACGGCAGCAAGACCGGGATGTACTACATCCTCGACCGCGCCACCGGGAAGCCCGTCCACGGCATGACCGAGCGGCCCGTACCGCAGGACGCGCGGCAGAAGACCTGGCCCACCCAGCCGTTCCCGGGCGGAAGACCGTTCGTCCCCCTGGCCCCCAGCCACCGCGACACGACCAGGCCGGTGCCGCACTACCCCACGGGCCCGATCTACACCCCGTTCTGGGACGACGCCACGATCCTGTACCCGGGGGCCGGCGGCGGCGCGGACTGGTCGCACATCTCCTTCAGCCCGCACACCGGTCTCCTGTACGTCGGCTACGGACTGATCAACTCCTCCTACTCCAACACCAACGGGGGCCGCGTCAACACGGCCCGGCCGCTGGGGGAGTACTTCTCCGGCGGGATCGTCGCGGTCGACCCCCGCACCAACCGTCCCGTCTGGCGCCGGGAGGGCGACTGGTCGCTCGCCCACGGCAACGGCATCCTCAGCACCGCCGGCCGGGTGATGTTCCAGGGCGGCCCAGACGGAGTGCTGCACGCGATGGACGACATCGACGGCCGCAAGCTGTGGAGCTGGCAGTGCGGAGCGGGCGTGCACACCAGCCCGGTCACCTACGAGATCGACGGCGAGCAGTACATCGCCGTCCTGGCCGGTGGAAACGGCCTGCCCTACCCCGACATCCCCAAGGGCGACCACCTCTGGGCGTTCAAACTGGACGGGAAGGTGGCCCCGGCGCCCACGCCGACCCCGCCGTCCAAGCGCAACCAGATCCGCACCGCGCCGGTCGCGGGCAGCGCCGTGGGCGACACCGTCACCCTCGGCCGCGTGTGGGACGCCGGTGCCGGAGCCCCGGGCGGCACCGAGAACATCGTCGCGCAGAACGCCATGTCGCCCCAGCACCTGACCGTGCCGGTGGGGACGAAGGTCACCTTCGTGAACCCGGAGGGCAACGCGCACAGCCACGGCGCGGCCTCGTTCTTCGAGCGCGTCTTCGACACCGGCCGGCTCAGCCCCGGCCGGTCGTACTCCCACACCTTCACCAAGGCGGGTGAGTACTTCTACAACGACCCGGTCTTCCCGCAGAGCACGGGGAAGATCGTCGTCCAGTGAGCCTCCGGGGGACCGCCCCGGACCGAGAGGAAAGAGGAACCGGCATGACCGACACCTGGATCACGCCCGACTACCAGATCGTGGAGACCTCGCTGGAGGTCACGGCGTACCTCACGGCCGAGGACTGAGGGAGCGCTGAACGAACGATGAAGACGGCACCCTGGCCGCCCGGCCGGCTCGAAGACCGGCTCCGGACGCTCGCCGAGGAGCGGTACCACCACCGGCACCCGTTCAACGTGCGCATGCACGAGGGGCTGCTGTCGGCGGAGGAGCTGCGCCGGTGGATCCTCAACCGGTTCCACTACCAGCGGCATATTCCGATCAAGGACGCGCTGATCCTGGCCAAGCTCGATGACCGGGAGTTGCGGCGGTCGTGGATCCGGCGGATCCACGACCACGACGGGCGTCCCGAGGAGGAGGGCTCCGGCGGGATCGAGCGGTGGCTGCGGCTGGGGGAGGCCGTCGGCCTCGACAGAGCGCTTCTGCTCTCTGGGGAAGGAGTGCTTCCCGGCGTGCGATTCGCGGTGGACGGCTACGTCAACTTCTGCCGCAACGGCTCCCCGCTGGAGGCGGTGGCGTCGTCGCTGACCGAGCTGTTCGCGCCCGACCTGATGGTCACCCGGATCGCCGCCTGGGAGCGCCACTACCCGTGGATCGAGCCCGAGGGGCTGTGCTACTTCCAGGTACGGGTCGGGCAGGGCCGCCGCGACTCGGAGGAGGCGCTCGACCTCGTCCACGCCTGGGCGCGGACGCGGGCCGACCAGGAGCGGGTGCTGGCCGCGTTCACCTTCAAGTGCGACGTCCTCTGGACGCTCCTCGACGCGGTCGACAACGCCATGATCCACCGTGTGGAGACCCTCGATGTCCGCTGAACCCTGGCGGCCCGTCCTGGACCGGTCCGTCATGCTGCGGTACGACCGCGTCCGCGACGCCGACCTGCTCCTCATGCCCGAGCGCGCGGTCCGGCTGACCGGTGCGGGCGGCCGGATCCTGCGGCTGTGCGACGGCCGCCGCACGGTCGCCGACGTCATCGCCGAGCTGTCCGCCGCGTTCCCGGACGCGCCGCTCGACGACGAGGTGCCCGCGTTCCTGGAACGCGTCCGCGAGGAGGGCTGGCTGCGATGACCGAGGTGCCCGCGCCATGGGCGCTGCTCGCGGAGGTCACCCACGCCTGCCCGCTGCACTGCCCGTACTGCTCCAACCCCCTCGATCTGGTCCGCACCAGCGCCGAGCTGTCCGCCGCCGACTGGGCCCGCGTCTTCACCCAGGCCGCCGACCTGGGCATCGTCCAGGCCCACATCTCCGGCGGCGAGCCGCTGCTGCGCCGCGACCTGACCGGCATCGTGGCCTCCGCGCACGAGGCCGGCATCTACACCCAGCTGGTCACCAGCGGCCTCGGCCTCACCACCGAGCGCCTGGACGAACTCGCCCGGGCCGGGATCAACAGCGTCCAGCTCTCCCTCCAGGACGCCCGCCGTCCCGGCTCCGACCTCATCGCCGGACGCGACTCCTACACCGCCAAGGAAGCCGCGGCCGGAGTGATCCGCGCCGCCGGCCTGCCGTTCGGGCTCAACGTCGTCCTGCACCGCCGCAACCTCGGCAACCTGCCCGAGATCCTGGAACTGGGCGCGGCCTGGGGCGCCGACCGGATCGAACTGGCCAACACCCAGTTCCACGGCTGGGCCCTGCGCAACCGTGCCGCGCTGCTCCCCGCCCGCGACCAGCTCGACCGCGCCAAGGTCACCGTCGCCGCATGGCGCGAACGCCACCGGCGACCCGAACTGGTCTGGGTCATGCCCGACTACTACGAAGGCGTCCCCAAACCCTGCATGGGCGGCTGGGGCGCCCGCTCCATCACCGTCGGCCCCGACGGCACCGCGCTGCCCTGCCCCGCCGCGTACGCGATCCCGGACCTGGACCCGCCGAACGTGCGCGACAAGTCCCTCGCCTGGATCTGGGAGCGGTCGGCGGCGTTCAACGCCTACCGCGGCACCGGCTGGATGAGCGGGCCGTGCGCCGAATGCCCCCGCCGCGAGACCGACTTCGGCGGCTGCCGCTGCCAGGCCCACGCCCTGACCGGCGACGCCGCCCGCACCGACCCCGCCTGCTCCCTGTCCCCGGACCACCACCTCGTCCGCGACACGGCCGCCGCCGCGGAACAGGAGCCCGCCCCCGCGTTCGTCTACCGGCGCCCGGGCTGACCAGCGTGGACGAAGCTCCCGGAAACCCAACGTCCAGGCCGGTCACATCGGCTGAACACTCGCGTAATACGTTGGGACGCCGAACGCTGTCGCGGCTGGAGAGACGAGGCGCATGCACCCTCCTGACATCGGTTTCAGGCCGACCATCGGTGACGCGATCAAGCGTGCGGCCCGCGAGTTCGGGGACACCGACTACCTGGTGTCACTGGAGGAGCGGTACACCTACGCCGAGGCCGACCGGCTGTCCGCGGCGATCGCCCGACGCATGCTGGCGCGCGGCATCGGCAAGGGCACCCGCGTGGGGCTGTTCTTCACCTACGGAGGCGAGTGGCTGCTGACCTGGCTGGCCGCGAGCCGCATCGGCGCGCTCGTCATGCCCTTCAGCACGTTCTACACCCCGCGCGAGCTCCGCACGGCCCTGCGCATCGGCGACGTCGACGTGCTCATCGTCCCGGAAAGGGTGCTGGAGGTCGACGTCCCCGCGTTCCTGCCGGAGGCGCTGCCGTCCCTCGCCGACCACGGGACCGGGCCGTTGCGCCTGCCCGAGGCGCCGTACCTCCGCCGGATCTGGACGACGCAGCCGGTGGAGCGGCCCTGGGCGACCCACTTCGACCTGTTCGCCGACCCGCGCGCCGATGACGCCGACGCCCGGTTGCTGGCCGCCGTCGAGGACCAGGTGTTCCCCGCCGACCCGGCGGTGGTCGTCTACACCTCGGGGACGACCGCCGAGCCGAAAGGCGTGGTGCTCACGCACGGCACCATCATGCGGCAGACCACCATCATGGCGGGCCACCAGCGGGCGTGGGCGGGCGAACTGCCGCCCAAGTTCCTCACCACGATGCCGTTCTTCTGGGTGGGCGGGATCCTCTCGGTGGCGGGCGCGCTGCACGCGCCGGTCACGGTGCTGTGCCTGCCCCGTCCCCGGCCGGCCGAGGCCATGGAACTGATCGAGCGCGAGCGCGGGACAGCAGTGGTCGGGTTCCCCACGTTCGTCCAGGAACTGCGGGCGCACCCCGACTTCCCGGAACGCGACCTGTCCTCGGCGCGGATGCTGCTCGAAGGGCCCGCGGACCTCTCGATGACCAGCGTGCCGGGTGAGACGCCGACCCACCGCAGCCTCAGCGAGTCGGGCGGCTCGTTCTTCTCCACCGACGTCAGGATCATCGACCCGGCCACCGGCCTGCCCGTCCCGCGCGGCACGGAGGGCGAGCTGCTGATCCGCGGCCCCGGGGCCATGGAGGGCTACCTGAAGCGGGAACGCTGGGAGGTCTTCGACGCCGACGGCTGGTACCACACCGGCGACCGCGTCTTCCAGTCCGAGGACGAGGGCGACGCCCGGCTGTTCTTCGCCGGCCGCACCACCGAACTGATCAAGTCGGCGGGCGCCAACGTCTCGCCCAAGGAGGTCGAGGCGGTGCTGGACGAGTTCGACGAGATCCGGCACTCCCTCGTGATCGGCCTGGACGACCCCGACCGCGGCCAGGTCGTCGCCGCAGTGGTCGTACCGAAGGACCCGAAGACCTGGGACACCGGGGCCATGAGGACCAAGGCCCGCGAAGCGCTGTCCAGCTACAAGGTCCCCCGCCGCTGGTTCATCGCCGACGACTCCCGGCTCCCGCTGCTCCCCTCGGGCAAACCCGACCGCCGCCGCCTCGCCGCCCTGATCCGCGAAGGAACCACCTTCACCGAAGCCCCCTGACGACGGCCGCCGCCCACACCCCCGCCGCCACCGCCACGGTCGCGGCGCCACCGGCGATGAACCCGGCCGCCGGACGCGAAGCGGCCAGCACCGGCAACACCAGCGTCCCCACGGTGCCGGCCGCGCGCAGCACGGTTTGGTCCAGCGCCATCCAGGCCAGCCGCTCATCACGCCCGAACCGGGCCAGGTGGGTGCGCAGCCCGATCGCGCAGAACGGGCCGACCGCCCCCGCCAGTAGCGACAGGCCCACGATCCACCCCACCGACCCCACCGCGCCGGTCGCGGTCATCACCACACCCTGGGCGATCCACGCCAGGCAGTACGCCGCCGGGACGGTCGAGGCGGCCCGCAGGTTGCCGGCCACCAGGTTCGCCGCCACCGCGCCCACCCCGGTCGCCGTGATCGCCGCGGCGTATGCGCCCGCCCCCTCGCCGCCGCGCAGCGCCAGCAGCGCCGGGAGCACCAACGCCACCCCCAGCAGCATCTGCCCCGCCCCGTGCAGGCCGACCATGCATCCCGTCAGCGGATATGCCGCCACCAGGCGCCGCGCCCGCGGCCGCCCGGGTGCATCCGACGTCCCCCGGTCACCGGCGGGCCGCGGACTCGCGCGAGCGCGGCGGGACAAGAGCGTCAGCGCGGCCGCCGACACCCCGAACGTGGACGCGTCCACGACGTACAGCGCGACCTCAGGCACGACCAGAAGCAGCAGCCCGGCCGCGCCCGGTCCGGCGATGCGGGCGATCCGGGCGACCAGATCCATCAGCCCCGTCACCTCCTGCACCTGATCGGCACGCACCAGATCGGGCACCAGCGCGCCCAGGTTCGGGTCGAACAGCGCCCCCAGCGCCCCCAGCAGCCCGGCCACCACCAGCAGCGCGACGAGGCTCGCGCCGTGCACCGCCCACACCGCCGGCAGCGCACCCACGACCACCGTCCGCGCCGCGTCCAGGGCGGCCAGCCGTCCCAGCGAGGCGAACCGGACCAGCAGGCGGCGACCGGCCGTCCCGATCACGACGTAGGGCACCGACTCCGCGACCGCGACCAGGCCCATCAGTGCCGCCGAGCCGGTGGTCTCCCACACCAGCCACATCACGACCAGCGCGTACATCCGGTCGCCGAGCACGCTCAGTGACTGCGCCAGCCACAGCACGAGGATCCGGCGATCCCCCAGCAACCGCAGATACCCCACCGGTCTCCTCCCGGCCGCCTGCGAACAGCGGGTCGAGGCCGAACCTGCCGGACGAGTGGTCCGCCGCCTCGGCGGCGGATCCCTTCCATTTTCGGACCTTTTTCAGGGCCCTTTCTCGCAGGCCGTAGGAAGGCCCGCCAAGGCGCGCGAAGTGATCATCGTGATTTACCGCTGCGCGGCGGAACGTGATTTCCGGCGACGCGGTGACGGGCCTCCGCCGCGGCCATATTCGGTCGTTTGTGAGGGAGCGACGCGCCTTCCCTGTGCGGATATTTAGGGATACGTTCCTAGATCATCCGAACTCCGAGGAGCCGATCGTGCGTTTTCACGTTCGCCGGGGTGTGTTCCGTGCCGCCACCGCGGTCACGGCCATCGCCCTGCCACTCTCCCTCGCCGCGCCCGCCACGGCCGATCCCGGTGCCGGCGCCCAGCAGAGAGCGCTCAACTCGATCAAGGTTCCGAACGCCAAACGGCATCTGCAGGCGTTCCAGGCCATCGCCGCCGCCAACGGCGGGAGCCGGGCCTCGGGAACGCCCGGCTACGCGGCCTCGCGTGACTACGTCGCGGGCCTGCTGAAGAAGGCTGGGTACAACGTCACGGTCCAGCCGTTCGCGTTCCCGTTCTTCCGGGAGAACTCCACCGCGGTGCTGAACCAGACCTCGCCGGAGGCCAGGACCTACGCCCCCACGCCGCCCGACGGCAGCTCGGTGGGCGACTTCGCCACCATGACCTACTCCGGGTCCGGGGACGTCACCGCGACGGTGCAGGCCGTCGACCTCACCCTGCCGCCGTCGCCGGCGCCGAGCTCCACCAGCGGGTGCGAGGCCGCCGACTTCGCGGGCTTCACCGCGGGCAACATCGCCCTCGTCCAGCGCGGGACGTGCGACTTCGAGGTCAAGGCCCTCAACGCCCAGGCCGCCGGCGCGAGCGGCGTCATCGTCTTCAACGAGGGGCAGCCCGGCCGCACCGCCACCCTGCAGGGGACGCTGAACAAGCCCGGCGTCACCATCCCCACGGTGGGCACCAGCTTCGCCGTCGGCGAGGACCTCGCCTCCCCGGCCGGGACGGTCGTGCGGCTGCGCACCGAGACCGAGAGCGAGACCCGCACCACCTGGAACGTCCTGGCCGAGTCCAAGAAGGGCGACCCGAGCAAGGTCGTCATGGGCGGCGCCCACCTCGACAGCGTCCTGTCCGGGCCGGGGATCAACGACAACGGCTCCGGCAGCGCCGCGCTGCTGGAGGTGGCCGTCCAGCTGGGCCAGCTGCCGCCGCGCAACAAGCTGCGCTTCGCCTGGTGGGGCGCCGAGGAGCTGGGACTGCTCGGCTCGGAGCACTACGTGGCGAACCTGCCCGCCGCCGAGCAGGCGAAGATCGCCCTCTACCTGAACTACGACATGGTCGCCTCGCCCAACTTCGCGTACAAGATCTACGACGGTGACGACTCCGACGCGACCGGCGCGCCCGCCGGGCCGCCCGGATCGGACGAGATCGAGAAGACCTTCGAGAAGTACTTCGACACCCTGAAGCTCGGCCACGTCGGCACCGACTTCGACGGGCGCTCCGACTACGGCCCGTTCATCGCGGTCGGCATCCCCTCCGGCGGCCTGTTCACCGGCGCGGAGGGCGTCAAGACCCCGCAGGAGGCCGCCCTGTTCGGCGGCACCGCGGGCCAGCCGTACGACCCGTGCTACCACCAGGGCTGCGACACGATCACCAACATCAGCGACACCGCCCTGAAGGTCAACCTGGGCGCCATCGCCCACTCGGCCCTCACCTACGCCTACAGCAAGGACCTCCCCGGCCCGGCCACCCGGCCCGCGGCCGCCGGGACGGCGAAGGCGTCCGCCGACCACCACGACGGAAGCCTCACCAGGTAACCCGAGGACGCACCTCCGGAGGCCCCGATCCATCGCCCGGATCGGGGCCTCTGGGCGCTTGACCTTAGAGTCGGGTCAAAGGTTTACGGTCGAGGCGTGAACACGATGCGGATCTCCCAGCTCGCCGAACGTACCGGTGTCCCGGCCAGCACGCTGCGGTTCTACGACGCGGCGGGGCTGCTGCCCGCCGGGCGCAGCCCGGCCGGCTACCGGCTCTATGGCGAGGACGCCGCCGAGCGCCTGGCGTTCATCGGCGCGGCCAAGCACCTCGGGCTGCCGCTGGAGGAGATCGCCGAGCTGCTGGCGGTGCGGGAGTCGGGCGCCTGCATGGACGTGAAGGCCGATCTGCGGCCCAGGATCGCCGCGCGGATCGCCGAGGCGGAGGGGCGTGCGGCGGAGCTGGCCGCGTTCACCGGCACACTGCACCGCGCGCTGGAGCACCTGGACGCGTTGCCGGACCGCAGCACCCCCTGCGATCCGCACTGCGCCTTCCTCGAGCCCGACCCCGTACCGACCGAACGGTGGCGCACCGCCCCGGTGGCCTGCTCGCTGCCCGGCGACGGTGTCACCGAGCGGGCCGGGCAGTGGCGCCGACTGCTGTCGGGGGCCGGACGCGAGGAGATCGACGGCGGTGTGCGCCTGGTCCTGCCCGCCGAACGGACCGCCGACATCGCCGCGCTGGCCGCCGCCGAGCAGCGGTGCTGCCCCTTCTTCGACTTCCGCCTGCATCTGGACGGCCCGGTGCTGCGTCTGGAGGTCCGGGCCCCGGACGAAGGCGCCGGCCTGCTCGCCGATCTGTTCGCCCCGGCGGTGTGACCGCTCTTGTCCACCATGGAACGCCACCAGGTCGCCGTCTACGTGGGGGCCCTGGCGGCCGGGGGCCTGGTGGGCCGGGCCGCCCCCGCTGCGGGGCCCTGGCTCGAGCACGCCATCAACCCGGTGCTGGCGGCACTGCTGTACGTGACGTTCTTGCAGGTCCCCGCCGCCGATCTGGCCCGGTCGCTGCGCGCGGGCCGGTTCCTGGCCGCCGCCCTGGTGGTGAACTTCGCGGTCGTCCCGCTGGTCGTGGCCGCGATGTTCGGGTTCCTGCCCGGTGATCAGGCCGTCCGGCTGGGCGTGCTGCTGGTGCTCCTGACGCCGTGCGTCGACTACGTGATCGTCTTTTCGGGGCTGGCCGGCGGCGACAACCGGCGACTGCTGGCCGCGACCCCGCTGCTGCTGCTCGTCCAGATGATCCTGCTGCCGGGGTTCCTGTTCGTGTTCATGGGGCCGGGGCTGGCCGAGGTGGTGGACGCCCGCCCGTTCGTCGAGGCGTTCCTGACGCTGATCGTCGTCCCGCTCGCGCTGGCCTGGCTCACCCAGGCATGGGCGGCCCGCCGGCCGGCCGGGCGGCGGGCCGCGGACGCGGCGGGCACGGCCATGGTGCCGCTGATGGCGGCCACCCTGGCCACGGTGGTCGCCTCCCAGGTGCCCGAACTGGGCGGCGACCTGGCCGCCGTGGCCCGCGTCGTGCCGTTCTACGTGGCCTTCCTGGTGGTGATGGCCTTCGCCGGTCTCGGCGTCGCCCGCCTGTTCCGCCTGGACGTGCCCGCCGGCCGGGCCATCGTGTTCACCGGTGCCACCCGCAACTCCCTGGTCGTCCTCCCCCTGGCCCTGGCCCTGCCCGACACGCTGGCCGTCGCCGCGGTGGTGGTGGTCGCCCAGACCCTGGTGGAGGTGATCGGCATGGTGGTCTACATCCGGGCGGTGCCGCGGCTGCTGCCGACGCCGGCTACGGGGCCGCGATCGAGATCGACTTGATGTCGAGGTAGCCCTCGATGCCCTCGCGGCCGAGTTCGCGGCCGTAGCCGCTGGCCTTCACACCGCCGAAGGGCGCGGCCGGGTCCATCGAGTACCCCTGGTTCACGCCGAAGGTGCCGGCGCGCACCCGGGCGGCCACGCCGAGGCCGCGCTCGGTGTCGGCCGTGAACACCGCGCCGGCCAGGCCGTACTCGGTGTCGTCGGCGATGCGGACGGCCTCGTCCTCGTCGCGGTAGGGCAGCACCGCGATCACCGGGCCGAAGATCTCCTCGCGGGCGATGGTCATCGAGGGGTCGACGCCGCTGAACACGGTGGGCCGCACGTACCAGCCGCGCTCGACGCCCTCGGGCAGGCCCGTGCCGCCGGTGACGAGCCGGGCGCCCTCGCGCACGCCGATGTCGATGTACTCTCGCACGCGCCGCTGCTGGCGTTCGGCCACGAGCGGGCCCATCTCGGTCCGCGGGTCGGTCGGATCGCCGACCTTGAGGGCCGACAGCGTCGCCGCGAGGGCGTCGGCGTGCTCGTCGACGCGGTTCGCCGGTACGAGCACGCGCGTGAGGGCGTTGCAGATCTGCCCGGCCATGCCCATGCCCGAGAAGCGGACGGCCGTCGCCACCGCCGCCGGGTCGGCGTCCTCCAGCGCGATGGCCGCCGACTTCCCGCCGAGTTCGAGGCCGACCCTGGTGAGGTTGGCGGCGCACGCCGCCGCCACCTGCCGGCCGGCCGCCGTCGAGCCGGTGAAGGAGACCTTGTCGACGCCGGGGTGGGCGACGAGGTGCGCGCTCACGTCGCGGTCGGCGGGGATGACGCTCACCACGCCCGGCGGCAGGCCGGCCTGCTCGAACAGGCCGGCCAGGAACAGCGCGTCGAGCGGCGACTCCGGTGCCGGTTTGAGCACGACGGTGCAGCCCGCGAGCAGCGCCGGGACGATCTTGGTCACCGTGAGGAACTGCGGCATGTTCCACGGGATCACCGCGGCGACGACGCCGACGGGCTCCCTGCGCAGGACGATGTCCTGCCCGTACACGCCGGGCCGCTTCTCCTGCCACGGGTAGCCGTCGGCGATGTCGGCGATCGCGCTCATCATCGACCAGGGCAGGGCGACCTGCGCCCGTTCGGCGAAGGAGATGGGGGCGCCCAGCTCGGCGGTGATGAGCGCGGCCAGCTCGTCGCGGCGCTCGCCGTAGAGCGCGGCCAGCCGGCGGATCACCGCGACCCGCTCGGCCGGATCGGTACGCGGCCACGGCCCCTCGTCGAACGCCCGCCGGGCCGCGGCGACGGCGCGGTCGACGTCCGCGGTGCCCGCCGCGGCGGCGCGGCCGATCGGCTCCTCGGTGTGCGGGGAGATCACCTCGATGTGCCGGCCGCTCTCCGGGGTGATCCACTCGCCCCCGATGAACAGGTCTTTCCACTCGTTCATGAACGCTCCCTCGTCGGCGCGGACCTTGCGGCCCCGGCTCGGCGCGTGTTATCCAGAGCATGTTAGTCAGTCGATGAACATCGCGACAGATGTCGTCGAGCGGGACGGCAGGGAAGGACGGGCCATGGCGCGTTCGGGCAAGCCGCCGGAGGCCAGCTGGACCGGACGGGTTCCGGAGATGGGGACCGGCCTGGTGTCGTACGAGGACTCGATCTCGCCGGAGTTCTACGAGCTGGAACGCGAGGCGATCTTCCGGCGGGCGTGGCTGAACGTCGGCCGGGTCGAGCAGCTGCCCCGCAAGGGGAGCTTCTTCACCAAGGACCTCGGCGTCGCCAGGACCTCGCTCATCCTCACGCGGGGGCTCGACGACCGGGTCCGCGCGTTCCACAACGTGTGCCGCCACCGCGGCAACAAGCTGCTGTGGGGCGAGACGCCGCGCGAGGAGACCCGCGGCACCTGCCGCGAGTTCATGTGCAAGTACCACGGCTGGCGGTACGGCCTGGACGGTGCGCTGAAGTTCGTCCTCCAGGAAGAGGAGTACTTCGACTTCGACAAGGCCGAGTTCCCGCTCGTGCCGGTGCACTGCGAGGTCTGGGAAGGGTTCGTCTTCGTCAACCTGGCCGACGAGCCGAGCCAGTCGCTGCCGGAGTTCCTCGGGCCGATGGTGCGGGGCCTGGAGGGCTACCCGTTCCACCTGGTCACCGAGCGGTACGCGTTCAAGGCCGACATCCTCAGCAACTGGAAGATCTTCCTCGACGCGTTCCAGGAGTACTACCACGCGTCGATCCTGCACTCGCAGCAGCAGGTCCCGGCGCTGCGGAGCTTCCAGACCGGCTTCAAGGTCCCGCACTTCCAGATGGACGGGCCGCACCGGCTGGTGAGCACGGGCGGGTGGAAGGGCGTCCCCAGGCATCTGACGCCGCCGCACGAGATGTACCCGATCGAGCACGTCACCGAGGCCGGCCTCATGGGCCCCTGGGAGCGCCCGGACATCCCCGAGCTCGACCCGGTCAACCTGCCGGCCGGGCTCAACCCCGGAGGGCTCGATCCGTGGTCGATCTCGAACTTCCAGATCTTCCCCAACTTCGTGATCCTGGTCTACGAGCGGGGCTGGTATCTCACGTACCAGTACTGGCCGACCTCCCCCAACACGCACACGTGGGAGATGTCGTACTACTTCCCGCCGTCGCGCAACGCCAGCGAGCGGATCCGGCACGAGGTCACCGCCGTGGTGTCCAAGGAGGCCGGCCTCCAGGACGCGGGCACCCTCGACGGGACCCAGCTGGGCCTGGAGTCGCGGGTCATCGACGCGTACCCGCTGTCCGACCAGGAGGTCACGGTCCGGCACCTGCACAAGGTCGTCGGCGACTGGGTGCGGTCCTACCTGCGCGACGAGCAGGGGGTCCCCGCGTGAGCGACCCGATGCTTCCGGACGCGTTCGCCGACTGCGAGCCGTTCGCCGCCAAGTGGTGCATCCCGACCGAGGCGGCCCGGTACGCCGAGCGGCTGAACAGCACGATCGCGGAGATGCAGCCGTTCTACGACGCGATGTACCCGCGCGTGCGCGACGCCATGGCGCACCTGGACACGTTCCCGCTGCACGAGCTGCCCGAGCGGGAGCTGAACCTGCTCCACCTCGTGTACTCGCTGATCATGGTCTCGCTGCCCGTCGAGGTCTGGCACCAGCCCAAGGTCATCGACTCCGGCACCGCCTACTTCGACCGCTACCTGGAGCCCTCCCCGTGACCACGACCATCACCTGCCGGCCCCTCGCCGCCACCGTCGGCGCCGAGGTCGGCGGCCTGAGCGCCGAGCGGCTCGCCCGGGACGACGCCGTCGCCGGGGCCATCCTGGACGCGCTCGAGCAGTACGGCGTCCTGGTCCTGCGCGGCCTCCACCTCGACCCGGAGAACCAGGTCGCCTTCTCCCGGCGGCTCGGCGAGATCGACTACGAGGCCGGGCACCACGCCGTCCCCGGGATCTACCGCGTGACGCTCGACAAGTCGAAGAACGCGTCGGCCGACTACCTCAAGGCCACCTTCGAGTGGCACATGGACGGCTGCACGCCGCTCAACGGAGAGCCGCCGCAGAAGGCCACCGTCCTCAGCGCCAAGGAGGTGGCCGCCGGCGGCGGGGAGACGGAGTTCGCCAGCACCTACGCCGCCTACGAGCTGCTCGGCGACGAGGAGAGGGAACGGTTCGGCTCCCTGCGCGTCGTGCACTCGCTGGAGGCGTCCCAGCGCCGGGTCACGCCCGATCCCGCGCCCGAGCAGCTCGAACGGTGGCGGAGGCGGCCGACGTCGACCCACCCGCTGGTGTGGACGCGCCGCACCGGCCGCAGGTCGCTCGTCATCGGCGCCCATGCCGACCATGTCGTCGGGATGGACGCCGGCGAGGGCCGGGCCCTGCTGCAGGAGCTGCTCGACCGGACGACCGCGCCCGAGCGCGTCTACCGCCACCGGTGGTCGGTGGGGGACACCGTCATCTGGGACAACACCGGCGTCGTGCACCGCGCCGCGCCGTACCCTCCGGACTCGCCCCGCGAGCTGCTCCGCACGACGGTGTTCGGAGACGAGCCGATCCGTTGAGGGCCCGGGGTCGTTCGCCGGCCGGTGCGCCTACTCGGCGCGGCCGGCGACGGCCCCGTCACCGGCCGGCCGCCGCTCGCCCTCGAGGGCGCGGATCTCGCGCTCGATGACCGCGACCGTCTCGGCGTGGCCGATGTCGAGGTCGAATCCCTCTTCGATGTGCATGAAGCGGGAGAAGCTGGCCATCAGGAGGATCAGCGACGCGGGCGGCCACCGCCGGGGATCGACGCCGTGGCCTTCGAGCACGCCCGAGAGCGTTTCGAGCTGCAGCGTGCGGAACTTCCTCGAATACGCGGCGATCTCGGCGCGGATGGCCTTGCGGTGGTTGGCCAGCGCGGTGAACTCCATGATGAGCGCGTTGCTGGAGAAGTCGTGGGTCAGCTCCCAGAAGGCCCACAGGGGCTGCGGGGACCGCAGCGCCTCCTCGAGCCGCCGCAGGCTCCGCTCGGCGCCCCGCCGGAAGAGCTCGATGAACAGGTTGTCGACCGTTCCGAAGTAGTAGAACACCAGCGCGTTGTTGAGCCCCGCCTTCGCCCCGAGCCGGCGGGTGGTGACGGCCGCGTACCCCTCCTCGAGCATGAGCTCCTCGGTGGCGTCGAGCAGCGCGGTGCGGGTCGCCGACTCGTCGACGGGGCTCCGTCGTGCCGGCATGCGCGTCCTCCCCCTGCAGGTCCCAGATCTTTCTCCAGTATGGCGCCCGGGCGGCCGCCCCCGGCCCTTGCCCCCGGTGCGGCTCCCATGTTAATCATGTGATCAAAGATGTTAGTCGCTTGACTAACGTCCCGGCCGATGGGAAGAGCATGCCCTCAGACGCGGTGCCCCCGGACCGGGTCCCGGAGCGCCTCCGGTACCACCCGCTGCGCGTCCGGCGCATCGTCGAGGAGACCCCGGAGGCCCGCTCGCTCGTGTTCGAGGTGCCGTCCGGGCTGGCCGGCGCCTTCGCCTACGAGGCCGGGCAGTTCGTCACGATCCGCGTCGCCCGCCAGGGGCGGACCCACCTGCGCAGCTACTCGATGTCGTCCGCGCCGGAGGTGGACGGCGAACTGCGGGTGACGGTGAAGCGGGTGCCGGGCGGCCTGGTCTCGAACTGGCTGAACGACGCCGTCGGCGAGGGGGATGTGCTCGACGTCGCCCGGCCGGGCGGCTCGTTCGTCCTCGACCGGGGCGGGCACGACATCGTGGCGTTCGCCGCCGGCAGCGGCATCACGCCCGTGTTCTCCATCCTGAAGACCGCCCTCGCCACCACCGGACGCCGCGTCCGCCTCCTCTACGCCAACCGCGCCCGGGAGGCCGCCATCTTCGGCGACGAGCTCGACGCGCTGGCGGGACGACACCCGGACCGCCTCGCCGTCGAGCACCACGAGGACCTGGCGCGCGGCTTCGTCGACCGCGGCACCGTGGCCCGCCACGCCGCCGGCGCCGGCGACGCCGCCTTCTACATCTGCGGGCCGGACGGCTTCATGGACGTCGCCGAAGCCGGGCTCCGTGACCTGGGGGTCGGACAGGACCGGATCCGCATCGAGCGGTTCACCCCCGCCGAGCAGCCCGCGACCGGCCCCGCCGACGGCATCGAGGTGACCGTCAAGCTCGGCGGCAAGACCGCGACCGTTGCGCACCGCCACAACGCCACGCTCCTGCAGACGGCGCGGTCCGCCGGTCTCCGGGCGCCCTCGTCGTGCGAGGCGGGGACCTGCGCCACCTGCATGGCCCGCGTCGTGCAGGGGCGCGCGGTCATGCGGAACAACGAGGCGCTGACCCCCGACGAGGTCGACGAGGGATGGGTGCTCACCTGCCAGGCGGTGCCGGCCAGCCCCGTCGTCGAGGTCGTCTACGAATGACCATGAGAATGAGGAGGGACGGAGCGATGCCACGTACGGAGGGGCGGCGGCCCCGGGTGGCGGTGGTCACGGGAGGGGCGTCGGGCATCGGCGAGGCCACCTGCCGCCACCTGGCCGAGCAGGGCCACCGCGTCGCCGTGCTCGACCTCGACGGCGACGGCGCGGCCCGGGTCGCCAAGGAACTGCGGACGCAAGGCGTGGAGACGCTCGGGCTCGCCGCCGACGTCACCGACCGCCCCGCCCTCGACGCCGCGTTCACCGAGATCCGCGCGGCGCTCGGGCCGACGGAGATCCTCGTGACCAGCGCCGGTCTCGTCGCCTTCGACCGGTTCGAGGAGATCACTCCCGAGCGGTGGAACCGCCTCATCGACGTGAACCTCACCGGCACCTTCCACTGCTGCCAGGCCGCCGTGCCCGACATGGTCGCGGCGCGCTGGGGCCGCATCGTCACGATCGCCTCGTCCAGTGCCCAGCGGGGCTCGCCCACCATGGCGCACTACGCGGCCGCCAAGGGCGGGGTGATCGTGCTGACCAAGTCCCTGGCCCGCGCCTACGCGTCCCAGGGCATCACGGTCAACAGCATCCCGCCGTCGGGGATCGAGACCCCGATGCAGCACCGGTCGCAGGCCGAGGGGAACCTGCCCCCGAACGAGAAGATGGCCGCGAACATCCCCCTCGGCCATCTCGGGACCCCGGACGACATCGCCGCGGCGGCCGCCTTCCTCGCCTCCGAGGAGGCCGGCTTCATCACCGGGCAGGTCCTCGGCGTCAACGGCGGGTCGGTGCTGTGACGCCCGGCCGCCCCCATCCACCCCATCGCCCCACCGCCCCATCGCCCTGAAGGAGGAGGACCATGCCGCGATTCCCCAAGCCGCCCGAGGGCAGCTGGACCCAGCACTATCCCGAGCTGGGCACGGAGCCGGTGTCCTACGAGGACTCGATCACCCCCGAGTTCTACGAGCGTGAGAAGGCGGCGATCTTCAAGCGCGCCTGGCTGAACGTCGGCCGGGTGGAGCAGCTCCCGCGCAAGGGCAGCTACTTCACCAAGGACATCGCCGCCGCCGGCGCGGCGATCGTCGTCGTCCGCGACAGGGAGGGGGAGGTCCGCGCCTTCCACAACATCTGCCGCCACCGCGGCAACAAGCTCGTCTGGTCGGACGACCCCAAGCAGGACACCGCGGGCTTCTGCCGCCAGTTCACCTGCAAGTACCACGGCTGGCGCTACGACCTCGACGGCTCGCTGAACTTCATCCAGCAGGAGGGCGAGTTCTTCGACGTCGACAAGAGCAGGTACGGACTGGCGCCGGTGCACTGCGACGTCTGGGCCGGGTTCATCTTCGTGAACTTCGCCCGCGAGCCCGAGCAGTCGCTGCGCGAGTTCCTCGGCCCGATGGTGACCGCCCTGGAGGGCTACCCGTTCGAGAAGCAGACCGCCCGCTTCGGGTACAGCACCACGATCCAGGCCAACTGGAAGCTGTACATGGACGCCTTCGCCGAGTTCTACCACGCACCGGTCCTGCACGCGAAGCAGTCGCCGGAGAAGTACTCCACGGCCGCCCAGCAGGCCGGATTCGAGGCGCCGCACTACCAGCTCGAGGATCCGCACCGGATGGTGAGCACGTCGGGCGTCCGCTTCTGGGAGATGGACACCGAGCTGGTCAAGCCCATGGAGATCCTGACCCGCAGCGGGCTGTTCGGCCCGTGGGACCAGATCGACCTGGGCGAGATGCCGGCCGGCGTCAACCCCGCCAAGTGCGAACCTTGGGGGCTGGACTCCTTCCAGCTGTTCCCGAACTTCGTGATCCTCATCTGGAGCCAGGGGTGGTACCTCACCTACCACTACTGGCCGACCTCGTCCAACACGCACGTCTTCGAGGGGAACGTCTACTTCGTGCCGGCCACCAACGTCCGCGAGCGCATCGCCCAGGAGATGGCGGCGGTGACGTTCAAGGAGTTCGCACTCCAGGACGCCAACACGCTCGAGGCCACGCAGATGATGCTGGAGACCCGGTACGTCGACCGCTTCCTGCTCAACGACCAGGAGATCCTGTGCCGGCACCTCCACAAGGTCGTCGGCGACTGGGTCCACGACCACGAGGGGGCCCGCAAGTGAGCGCGCTGCTGCCGCGGGAGTTCGCCGGTCTCGAACCGTTCGCCGTGAAATGGTGCCTCCCCACCGAGCACGAGCGGTACGGCACCCGGCTCGCCAGCACGATGGAGGAGATGCAGGCGTTCTACGACGCGGTCGTGCCCCGCGCCGAGGACGCCATGGCCTACATCGAGCGGCTCCCGTTCGACGCGCTGCCCGAGGACGCGACCAACCTCCTCCACCTGCTGTACTCGATGATCGAGGTGTCCTTCCCCGTCGAGGTGTGGCGCCAGCCGAAAGTCCCCGACAGCGGCTCGTCGACCTTCGACTGCGACATCGAGCCCGCCCCGTGACCGCTCCGGCTGCGCCGTCCGAGGGGGGACGACCCCCCACGCCCCCCGGGGCGCCTTCGGCGCCGATCGTGCTGCGGGCCGCCCGCTGGGTGGACGTCGACGCGGGGGAGGTCCGGTCCCCGGCCGTGATCGTGGTCGAGGGGGACCGCATCGCCGCGATCGGCCCCGCCGAGATCCCGGCCGGGGCGACCGAGCTCGACCTGGGCGAGGTGACGCTGCTGCCCGGGCTGATGGACATGGAGCTCAACTTCCTGATCGGCGGCCCGGAGACCCCGACGGGCCTGCCGCTGCCGATGCACGGCGTCCAGGACGATCCGGCGTACCGCTCGATCCGCGCGACCCTCAACGCCCGCACGACGCTGCACGCCGGCTTCACCACGGTCCGCAACCTCGGCCTGATGGTCAAGACGGGCGGCTACCTGCTGGACGTCGCGGTGCAGCGCGCCGTCGACCAGGGATGGGTGGAGGGCCCGCGGATCATCCCGGCCGGGCACGCGGTCACCCCCTACGGCGGCCACCTCGACCCGACCGTGTTCCAGCGCCTGGCACCGGGGATCATGCCGCTGAGCATCGGGGAGGGCATCGCCAACGGCGTGGGGGAGGTGCGCGCCTGCGTCCGCTACCAGATCCGGCACGGCGCCAAAGTGATCAAGGTGTCGGCCTCGGGCGGGGTGATGTCGCACAGCACCGGCCCCGGCTCCCAGCAGTACTCCGACGAGGAACTGGCCGCCATCGCCGACGAGGCCCACCGGGCCGGCATCCGCGTCGCCGCCCACGCGGTGGGCGACCGGGCCGTCCAGGCGTGCGTCCGGGCCGGCATCGACTGCATCGAGCACGGCTTCCTGGCCAGCGAGGAAACCCTCAAGATGATGGTCGAGCACGGCACGTTCCTGGTGTCGACGACCTACCTGACCGACGCGATGGACATCGGGCGGGCCGCGCCGGAGCTGCGGAGGAAGGCGGCCGAGGTGTTCCCCCAGGCCCGGTCGATGCTCCCCAAGGCCATCGCCGCCGGCGTCAAGATCGCCTGCGGGACCGACGCCCCGGCCGTCCCGCACGGCGACAACGCCAAGGAACTGGTCGCGCTGGTGTCGCGCGGGATGACGCCGATGCAGGCCCTGCGGGCGGCGACGGTCACCAGCGCGGAGCTGGTCGAGCTGGACCACGAGCTCGGCCGGCTGCGGGAGGGCTTTCTCGCCGACATCATCGCCGTCCCCGGCGACCCGTCCCGGGACATCACCGTCACCCAGGACGTCCGTTTCGTCATGAAGGACGGCCGCATTCACAAGGGCCCCTGACCCCGCACCGTTCGGACGGGCGTGTGAGCTTGTTCACACACCCACCCGCGGCGCCGTCCGCTCCGAACCATGATTGTGACGATGAACGATCCGAGCGGGCGGGCCCGGCGCGCGGCGCCGGGCACGGTGGACGCCGTGGACGATCTGGCCGTGCTGCTGGCCCGTGTCGCCCGCGGTGACCAGGACGCCTTCGAAGAGGTCTTCCAGCAGTTGTCCGGGCCCGTCTACGGGCTGGCCCTGCGGGTGCTGCGCGATCCTGCCCAGGCAGAGGAGGTCGCCCAGGAGGTCCTCGTCGAGATTTGGCGCAAGGCGTCCCACCACCGGCCCGAGCGCGGCAGCGCCCTGGCGTGGGCGATGACGGTGGCGCACCGGCGCGCCATCGACCGGGTCCGCTCCTCCCAGGCGGGACGCGACCGGGAGAGGCGCGCCGCCGCCCCCGATCCGGACTACGACGTCGTGGCGGAGGAGGCCCACACGCGCCTGGAGCACCAGCAGGTGCGGCGCTGCCTGGGCGGCCTCACCGACGTCCAGCGCGAATCGATCACCCTGGCCTACTACGGCGGCTACACCTACCGGGAGGTCGCCGAACTGCTGGGCGTCGGCCTGGCCGCGGTCAAGACCCGTATGCGCGACGGGCTCATCCGCATGCGCGACTGCCTGGGAGTCCAGCGATGACCCAAGACCCGCACCTGCTGGCCGCCGCCTACGCCCTGGACGCGCTCAGCGACACCGAACGCCGCCGCTTCCGGCGCCACCTGGACGGGTGCGCCACGTGCGCCGAAGAGGTCGGCGGCCTCCGCGAGACCACCGCGCGCCTGGCCGTGGCCGCAACCCGGCGGCCACCGGACTCCCTGCACCGCGACGTCCTCGAGGAGATCGCCCACACCCGGCAGCTCCCGCCCAGGATCGCCCGCGGCCTGCCCCGCGCCCGTGCCCGCGGCGCCGGGTGGGTCCTCGCCGCGGCCTGCCTGGTCCTGGCCCTGATCAGCGGTACGGCGGCCGTCCAGCAGTACCGCGAGGCCGACCGCGCGCGGGCGTTTGACCGCCAGGTCACCGCCGTCCTGACCGCGCCCGACGCCCGCACCGCCACCGCCCGGCCCGGCGGCGCCGGCACCCTCACCGTCGTGGCCTCCCGCTCGCTCGACAAGGCCGTGGTCGCCGCGTCCCGCCTCCGCGCCCTGCCCAAGAACGAGACCTACCAGCTGTGGTACCTCGGACGGGCCGCCCCGCGTTCGGCCGGAACCCTGCCGCCGCCCGCGAGCCAGGGACGGCGCCCGTTCATCGCAGAGGGACTTGCCGACGCCCGCACGATCGCCGTCACCGTCGAACCCGCAGGCGGGTCCTCGCAACCCACCGGCGCGCCCTTCCTGACCGTCCCGCTCGGCTGAGGGGACGTCAACGCAGCCGGTGCCGCATCTCGCCGACGCCGGTGACGCCGGTGACGAGTTCGTCGCCGGGGGCCAGCCGGCGCGGCGGGGTGCGGCCCATGCCGACGCCCGCGGGGGTGCCGGTGAAGATCAGGTCGCCGGACAGCAGCGGCAGCGTCGCCGACAGCTCCTCGATCAGGCGGGGGACGGGGAACACCAGATCGCTCGTCCGGCCGTGCTGGACCCGCTCCCCGTTGAGCTCGCACCACAGCTCGATGTCGTCAGGGTCGTCGAAGGCGTCCGGGGTCACCAGGCACGGCCCGATCGGGCCGAAGCCCGGGTGGGACTTGGCCAGGCTGAACTGGGGCGCGGGCCCCGCGAGCTGGCCGATGCGCTCGGACAGGTCCTGCCCCGCGGTGAGGCCGGCGACGTGGTCCCAGGCGTCCGCCTCCTTCACATGGCGGGCCGTGGCGCCGATGACGACGACCAGCTCCACCTCCCAGTCGGTGTGCCCGCCGGGCGGAAGCGCGACCGTGCCGCGGGGGCCGGTGACGCAGCTGGGGAACTTGGTGAACACCGTGGGCCGGTCGGGCGTCTCGAAACCCGCCTCGGCCGCGTGCGCGCGGTAGTTCATCCCGATCGCGAACACCTGGCGCGGTGCCGGGACCGGCGGGCCGAGCAGGTCCGGGTCGTAGGGCGTCCCGCCGGAGGCCGTCGCCGCCCAGGAGGCGAACTCGGCCCAGCGGGCGTACACGGCCTGGGGGTCGGCGCCGAACCGGCCGCCGGAGGCGTCCTCCACGTCCAGCGCCCCGGAGCCGGTGAGCAGGACGAGGCGTCCGCCGAGGTTCGCGACGCGCATCAGCGGATCTCCATCAGTTCGAGGGTCAGCCCCTGCGGGTCGCGGAAGTAGGCGACCCGGCGCCCCGCGTTGGGGCCGGAGGTGATCTCCACCGGGGCCGCGCTGCGGGGCGTGGCCCCCAGCCCGGTCAGCCTGGCGTACTCGGCGTCCAGGTCGTCGGTGTTCAGGCACAGGTGGGCGGTGCCGGGGTTGCGGGTCTCCAGGTCGACCGGGACGCCGACCGGGTTGAGGTACTGGATGAGCTCGAGCAGCCCGTCCGACCCCGGGATCCGGAAGATCGCGATGTCCAGCCGGGCGTCGGGGTAACCGATCTGGACCGAGGTGTAGGGGGCGTCGTACACGCGGCGCACCAGCGGCTCGGCCTCGAACACCTTCTGGTAGAACGCGGCGGCCTCCTCGATGTCGGTGACCGTGAATCCCACGTGCGAGAAACCTGTGAGCATCGGGCGTCCCTCTCAGAGTCGCGTCGGGTCGACGATGGTGTTGTCCCGCGCCGAGCGGTACATGGCGGCGACGAACTGCACGGCGCCCAGGCCGACGTCGGCGGGGGAGCCGTTGCCGCCCCGCCCCAGCGCGACGTCCACGAGGTTGCGGACGGGCGCGTGCTCGGGATTGCGCTCCCCGGCGGGCAGCCGCGGCAGTTCGGTGAGGCCGCCCGCGTGGTGGACCGAGGCCGTGCCCTGGTTGACGTCCAGCAGGACGTGCCCGTGCCGGCCGAAGACCTCCAGGCGCATGATCTCCTCATGGACGGGCAGCACGGCGCCGGTGGAGCTCAGGGTCCCGATCGCACCCCCCTCGAAGCGGATCGCGATGCTGTCGGCGAGGTCCACGTCCAGCTCGAAATCGGCACGGAACGCGGCGATGCCCCGCGGGCGGAGCCCGGTGAGCCACAGCAGCAGGGCCGCCGCATGGGTGACCTGGGTCTGCCCCTGCCCTCCGCCCGACAGTGCCGGGTCGCTGTAGGTGCGCGAGTCCGGGGCGTTGACGGTGTAACCGAACACCTCCCGGTACGGCTCGGGATCGCCCCGGTACAGCTCGCGGACCGTGGAGGCGTACAGCACCGACACGTGCTCGACGGGCCCGATCGTCCCCTGGGCGATCGTGTCGCGCAGCGCCAGCACATGCTCGTTGTAATGCCACGGATAGTCGACGATCAGCTCGGCGCCGCGGTCGCGGGCGAGCGCGACCAGCTCGCGGGCGTGCGCGGGCTCGATCGTCATCGGCTTCTCCAGCAGCACGTGCGCCCCGTGCTCCAGCGCGAGCCTGGCCACCGGGTGGTGCGCGGCGTGCGGGACGGCGATCACGACGCCGTCCACGTCCACCGCGTCCAGGAGGGCGGCCGTGTCGGCGAACGCCGCGGGCACGCCGAACGCCTTCGCCGCCGCCTCCAGCCGCGCCGGGTCGGAGTCGGCCACCGCGACGATCTCCGCGCCGGGGTGCTCGGAGAGCGCGGGCAGGTGCGCGTAGGTGGACCACCACCCGCAGCCGATCACGGCGATCCGCGCGACCCTCCCGCCGGTCCCGCCGCCGCCGGAGCGGGCGGTCATGAGCCCTCCCCGAGGCGGAAGATCCGTTCGGCGTTGCCGTGGAACAGCGCGTGCCGCTCGGACTCGCCGAACTCCGCGATGATCTCGGCGTAGGCGTCCACGACGTCGCCGTAGGAGCTGTAGAGGCGGTCGACGGGCCAGTTCGAGCCGAAGAACGCGCGGCCGGCGCCGAACGCCTCGACGCATTCGAGCACCCAGGGGCGGAGCGAGGAGACCGTCCACCGGTGGTCGGCCTGACCGAGGCCGGAGATCTTCACCACCGTGTTCGGCGCCTTGGCCAGCTCGCGCATCCCGGCGCGCCATTCCTCGAAGTAGGCGCGGTCCCGGCGGCGCGGGTATCCGGCGTGGTCCACGCACAGGGTCACCCCGGGATGGCGTTCGGCCAGCTTCCGCGCGTCGGCCATCTCTTCGACGGCCGGGTCGTCGCAGCAGACGAGGCCGTACCGTTCCAGTGCCGCGTAGCCCCGATGCCAGTCCGGGTCGGTCAGGTAGCCGTCGTAGCGCAGGTCGCGGATGCCGCGCAGGTTGGCGAACGCGGCGTGCCGGGCGAGCACCGCGGCCGCGTCGGGACGGGCGAGGTCGGCGTAGGCCACGATCCCGTGCGGGGCGCCGAGCCGGTCGGCGAACGCCTGGAGCCAGCGGGTCTCCTCCACCGGGTCCTCGCTGCCGATCGCGGCCTGGACGTGCACGACCTTGGCGACGTTGTGGAAGCGCGTCTCGGCGAGGAAGTCGTCGGCCCAGTAGCGCTGGGCGCGGATGGCGGCGTCGGGGCCGGTCACCTCGTCCACGGGGGCGCCGGGCTCCAGCCAGCTGTAGCGCAGCCTCGGATGGCCCATGTCGTGGAAGTGGACGTGCGTGTCCACCAGCGGGATGGCGGCCATCAGCGGGTCCCCGGGACCGTGCCGAGGTGCGCGCCGCCGTCCACGTCCAGGGTCACCCCGGTCAGGAACCCCGCCTGCTCGGACAGGAGGAAGAGCACGGCGTCGGCGACGTCGTCCTCGCTGGCGTTGCGGCCGAGCGGGTTGGTCCGGGCGGTCGCCTTCATGATCGCCTCCGGTGTCTCCCCGGCCTGGCGGACCTTCCAGTCCAGCACCTCCTGGCCCATGCCGGTCGTGGGCACTCCCACCGGGCAGACGCAGTTGGCCGTGACGCCGTCCGGCGCGAGCTCGGCCGCCACCGACTCGGTCAGTCCGATCAGGCCGAACTTGGAGGCGGTGTAGGGGACCTGCCGGGCGAAGCCGCGCCGCCCGCAGTCCGAGCCGATCGTCACGATCCGCCCCCGGCCGCTGGAGCGCAGCGGCGCGGCCGCGGCCTGGACGGTGATGAACGCGCCCTTGAGGTTGACGCCGAGGGTGCGGTCCCAGTCCTGCTCGGTGGTGCTCTCGAGCGAACCGATGTGGAAGACGCCCGCCGAGACGACGAGGGTGTCCAGCCCGCCGAACCTCTCCACGGTCGTGCGGACGGCCCGCGCCATCTCCTCGGGGGACCGGACGTCGGCGGTCACGCCCAGCGCCCGGTCGCCCAGCTCGCCGGCGACCTCCGCGGCGCCGTCCGCGTCGACGTCCACGACCGTCACCGCCGCGCCGGCGGCGTGCAGCCGGTGGGCGATCAGCCGCCCGAAACCCGATCCGCCGCCGGTGACCAGCGCCTTCCGCTGTGCTGCGATCCGCATCCTGCCCCTCTTTCACCACGAGTCTCACCACGGGTCTCACCACGGGTTCGCTAGATGCTATAGCGTTTGCCATGAACTCGCTATACGCTAAATGCTATAGCGTTCACTGCCGAGATGACGGAAGCGCAGATGACACTGAACCCACTGAACCCCGGGAACCTCGCCGACCAGGTGGCCGGCAGCATCCGGGACGCGATCCACGACGGTCGGTACGCGCCCGGGACCCGGCTGGTCGAGCGCGCGCTGGCCGCCGAGCTGGGCGTGAGTCACATCCCGATCCGCGAGGCGCTGTCGAAGCTGGCCGACGAGGGGCTGATCGAGCGGACGCCCCGCCGCGGCTCGCGGGTCGCCACGCTCACGCCCCGGGAGCTGGACGAACTGTGCTCGCTGCGCGTCGTCCTGGAGCAGTTCGTCGTCACCCGCGTCCGGGAGCGCCTCACCGACGAGGACGAACGCGAACTGCGCGCGATGGTCGCGCGGATGCGCAAGGAAGCGGTCGAGGGCAACTTCCGGCAGGTGTTCGACATCGACCAGCGCTTCCACGAGCGGCTCTGGGAACTGGCCGACCACGGCCTCGTGGGCGAGCTGGTCACCCAGCTGCGCAGCCGCATCGGCGCGTTCCTGCGCGCGGCCACGGCCGCGCTGCGGCCGGGGGAGCTGGAGCACCACGCCGCCACCCACGACGTGCTCCTCGACGCGATCCTCGACCCCGACCCCGCGGTCGCCCAGGCCGAGATGGCGCGCCACATCGAGATCGCCGCCGAACGCATCCGGACCGCGCTGCCGGAGGCCGCCGATGAGTGAGCTCGTCGTCGTCACCGACACCGACCTGCCCGGCACCGAACGCGTCCTGGAGATCCTGCGGGCGGGCGGGCTGCGGACCAGGGTCGCGCGGTGCCGCACCGAGGACGAGGTGATCGAGGCCGCCGCGGACGCCACCGCGCTGATGGTGCAGTGGGCGCCGATCACCGCCAAGGTCCTCGACCGGCTGGAGCGCTGCAGGTTCGTCGGGCGGCTCGGGATCGGCTACGACATGATCGACGTCGAGGCCGCCACCGCGCGCGGCATCGCCGTCGCCAACACCCCCGACTACTGCGTCGAGGAGGTCGCGGCGCACACGATCGCGCTCGTCATGGCGGCCGGACGGCGGCTGTTCCCGCTGGACCGCGCGGTGCGCCGGAGCCGCTGGGCGGTGACCGAGGACGCGCCCGCCGCCTTCCGGCCGTCCCGGACCACCCTGGGCGTCGTCGGCTTCGGCCGGATCGGCTCGCGCACCGCCGCCCACGCCGCCGCGCTCGGTTTCCCGGTCGTCGTGCACGACCCGCATGTGACCGACCATGTGATCACGGCCGCGGGGCACCGGCCCGCCGGGCTGGAGGCGACGCTGGCCGCCGCCGACGTCCTCAGCCTGCACGTCCCGCTGACCGCCCGCACCCGCCACCTGCTGGACGCCCGCGCCCTCGCCCGCCTCCCGCGCGGCGCGGTGGTCGTCAACACCTGCCGCGGCGGCCTGATCGACGAGGCGGCGCTGGCCGGAGCGATCCGGGACGGGCATCTGGCCGGGGCCGCGCTGGACGTGTTCGAGACCGAGCCGCTGCCCGCCGGCAGCCCCCTGCGCGACCTGCCCGGCGTCATCCTCACCCCGCACGCCGCCTGGTACTCGCCGCAGGCGCTGGACGAACTGGGCGAGCGGACGGCGCGGCAGGTCGTGGACTTCCTGGACCGGCGGCCCGTCCCCTCGATCGTCAACCCGGAGTACGTCCGATGACCCCGGCCGAGAACCGCACCGTCCTGGTCACCGGAGGGAGCGGCGGCATCGGCGCCGCGACCTGCCGCCTGCTCGCCGGCCGCGGCGACGACGTCTGGCTCACCTACGCCGCCGACGCCGCGGGCGCCGGCCGCGTCGCCGCCGAATGCCGCGCCCTCGGCGTGCGGGCGGTCGCCTCGCACCTGGACCAGCGCGACCCGGACGGCGCCGCACGGCTCCTCGACCGGGTCGCGGGGGAGTGGGGGAGCCTCAACGCCGTCGTCAACAACGCCGGGATCTGCCCGTACACCGACTGGGAGGCGATCACGGCGGCGGACTGGGACGCCGTCATGGAGACCAACGCCCGCGGCGCCTTCCTGGTCGTGAAGGCCGCGATCCCGCTGCTGCGGGCGGCGCGCGGCGACCGCTCGATCGTCAACGTCGCCTCGCTGGCGGGACAGGCCGGGGGGCTCACCACCAGCGTCCACTACGCCGCCAGCAAGGCCGCGGTGCTGGCGCTCACCCGGTCGTTCGCCCGCCGGCTCGCGCCCGAGGGCATCCGGGTGAACGCCGTCGCCCCCGGTCCCATCGGCACCGAGATGATCGCCGCGCTGGACGGCCGGGCCCGCGACGCGCTCGCCGCCTCGGTGCCGCTCGGCCGGCTCGGCGCGGCCGAGGAGGTCGCGCACGCGATCGGCCTGCTGGTCTCCCCGGAGGCCGGGTTCACCACCGGCGCCACCTACGACGTCAACGGCGGCCTGCGCATGGACTGACCGATCGACCGACACCGCCCGCCACGACCGCACGCGAAGCAGGGGAGAGACAGATGACCGAGACCGGAGAGCTGCGGGCCACAGGGTTGCGCTGCCAGCATCTGGTGGACCCGCTCGGCCTGGACGTGCCCGAGCCGGTGTTCGGCTGGGTGCCCGAAGGGCCGGGCGCGGAGGAGCTGCGGGCGTACCAGATTCTGGTCGCGTCCGCGCCGGGGCTGCTGGCGGCCGGGAGCGCCGACCTGTGGGATTCGGGCCGGGTCCCGGCGGACCGGGTGAACGGGGTCGCCTACGCGGGCCGCCCGCTGCGTTCGGGCGAGCGCTGCTGGTGGACGGTCCGGCTGTGGGGTCGCGGCGGCGGTCCGGGCCCGGACGCCCCGCCCGCCAGATTCGAGATGGGGCTGCTGGAACCGTCGGACTGGGGCCGGGCCCAGTGGATCGCGGGGGAGGCGGGCGTGTCCTCGCCGCTGCTGCGCGCGCAGTTCACCGTGCCCGGCACGGTCACCCGCGCCCGCGCGCACGTCTCCGCGCTCGGCTACTACGAGCTGCGGCTGAACGGCGGCCGTGTCGGCGACCGCGTCCTCGATCCCGCCACCACCAGCTACGACCACGATCCGGAGTTGCGCGACGGCGACGGCGAGCCCGCCCGCATCCCCGACCCCCCGCGTCCTGGCCTCCACCTACGACATCACCGGGCAGGTGAACGCGGGCGCGAACGCGGTCGGGCTGATCCTCGGCCACGGCTGGTACAGCGCGGAGCCGGACAACGGCCCGGGGCCGTTCCCGCGCACGCCGTGGGGCGACCGTCCCGCCGCGCTGCTGCGCATCGAGATCGAGACGGCGGAGGGGCAGCGGGTGACCGTCGTCAGCGACGGCACCTGGCGCACGTCCGCCGGGCCCGTCGTCTACAACGACTACTCGCACGGCGAGCACTACGACGCCCGCAAGGAGGCCCCCGGCTGGGACCGCGCCGGGTTCGCGGCGGCGGGCTGGTCCCCGGCGGCGGAGGTGCGGGCCCCGGCCGGACGGGTCCGCGCGCAGCTCCTGGAGCCCGTCCGCGTGATCGAGACGCTCTCACCCGTCGCCACGACTCGGGCCGATGAGGGCAGGCAGGTCGTCGACTTCGGCCAGCACGTGTCCGGCTGGACGGCGATCCGCGTGACCGGCCCGGCCGGGGCGCGCGTCGAGCTGCGGCACGCCGGTGAGGTCGACGCCGACGGGAACCTCGACGACGACGCCAACACGCAGTCCTGGCTCGCCGCCAGGCAGACCGACGTGTACACCCTCAAGGGCGCCGCCGAGGAGATCTGGGAGCCGCGGTTCACCCTGCACGGATTCCGCCACGTCGAGGTGACGGCCTCCAGCCCCGAGGTGGAGCTGCACGAGGTGCGCGCCCGGGTCGTCCACTCCGACCTGGAGCCCGCGGGCACGTTCGCCTGCTCCGACGACCTGCTGAACCGCATCCACCGCAACGTGCTGTGGACGTTCCGCGCCAGCTTCCAGGGCTTCCCCCAGGACGCCGCCGACCGCGCCGAACGCGTCGGCTGGGTCGGCGACCCCGGCTGGTCGGTCGAGGACTACCTCTACGACTTCGAGGCGCGCGCGTTCTGGCTGAAATGGCTGGACGACCTCGCCGGCACCCAGCTGCCCGACGGCCGCTTCCCGACCATCTGCCCGCTCCAGTGGCGCGGCAAGGTCGAGATGCAGGAGGCGCTGGACAGCCAGGAGTACGGCGACCTGGAGAAGGCGCGCGAGGAGCTCCCCGACGACTGGTCCGCGGTGATCTACTGGCCGTACGCGCCGCTGCCCGACTTCGCGATGACGTCGTACCCGAGCATCGCGTGGAACCTGTACCGGTTCTACGGCGACCGCTCGATCCTGGAGCGGCACTACCCGGGCATGCGCCGCGGCGTGGAGTTCCTGCGGACCCGCGCCAAGGACCTCATCCTCAGCGAGGGCCTCGGCGACCACATGGAGCCCCAGCCGGACGGCACGTGCTCGCTCAGCCCCAACCGGACGCCCGTGGAGCTGACCTCCACCGCCTGGTTCCACGCGGTGACCACGATGGTCGCGGACGCCGCCGCGGTCGTCGGCGAGGACGCCGACGCCGCCCGCTACCGCGAACTGGCCGAGGCGATCCGGACCGCCTTCAACGACCGGTTCCTCGACCCGGCCACCGGTCGCTACGCCACCGGCTCGCAGACCGCGCAGGCGATGCCGCTGTGGTTCGGCATCGTCCCGGACGAGCATCGCGACCGCGTCGGCCGGGTGCTCGTCGAACGGATCGAGAGCGACGGCGGGCATCTGAGCACCGGCACGATGGGCACCGCGGCGCTCCAGAACGTCCTGACCGGGATCGGCGCGGCCGACGCCATGTACGGCATCGCCACCAAGACCACCTTCCCCAGCTGGGGGCAGCAGGTCGAGCGCGGCGCCACCACGATCTGGGAGACCTGGGGCGGGGATCCCACCTTCAGCCGGAACATGAAGCTCATGGCCATGATCGAGAAGTTCCTCTTCAACGACGTGGCCGGGCTCGCGCCCGCCGAACCGGGCTGGCGGCGCATCCGGGTGCGCCCCGCGCTCACCCACCGGCTGGAGCGCGCGAGCGCCCGGCTGCGCACCGTCCGCGGCGACGCGTCCGTCGACTGGCACGCCGCCGACGGCGCCCTGGACATCGTGGTGCGGGTCCCGGCGACCAGCGAGGCCGAGATCTGGCTGCCCGCGTCCGCCGCCGCCCCCGCGGAGCTGACCAAGGACGGCCGGACGATGTGGCGTTCCGGCGCGAACGGCGTCGAGGGAGTCAGGCGCAGCGGCGAGCACCTCGTGATCGAGGTGGGCGGCGGGTCCCACCGGCTCCGGCTGGCGCCGGCGCGCGACTGAGTCAGGCCCCGCGGCCAGGAAGAAGGTCACTCATGAAGAACAGGCTCAGAACACTGTGCTGCCTCGCGCTGGCGCCGCCGCTGCTGGCGACCGGATGCGGCGGCGGCGATGCCCGCGGCGACGGCGAGCTCGTCCTCTCGGTCTGGGACGACGGGCGCAAGGAGGGCTCTTTCGACGTCGCGGCGCGGGAGTTCGAGAAGGCGAACGCCGGCGTCACCGTCACGGTGAAGAAGACCCCCTTCGACCAGCACCTCCAGGCGCTCAGGCGGCAGCTGGCCACCGGCCGCGCCCCGGACGTCGCGCTGACGGTGCTCGGCTACGGCGAGTCCGGCACGGCCCGTGCCCTGGCGGACAAGGGGCTGCTCGCCGACCTGAGCGCCGCGTCATGGGCGGGCGGGATCCCCAAGGACTACAGGTCGGTCGTCGGCGACGGCTCGAAGGTGTACGGCCTCCCCATCGACACGATGGCGATCGGCGTGCTCGCCCCCAAGGGCACGCCCGTGCCGAAGACCTTCTCCGAGGTTCTGTCGCGGTGCCGTGAGGCCGCGGCGGGCGGGAAGGCCGCGTTCGCGATGGCCGGCCATGAGGATTCGAAGATGCCGCACATCGTGGGCTTCGCGCTGGCGGCGTCCACCGTCTTCGCCGACGACCCCGGCCATGCCGCCAAGCGCCTGGCGAACCAGGCCACCTTCGCCGGTACGGCGGGCTGGGCGAAGGCCGTGGAGCGCTTCGGGCAGATGAAGGACGCCCGCTGCTTCGCCGAAGGCGTGGCCGGGACGACCCGGGAGGCGGCCGCGCGGTCCCTCGGCGAGGGCAAGGCGCAGATGGTCGTCGCCCCCACGGTGACGCTGCCTCTCTGGCAGGCCGCCGCCCCCAAGACGACGTTCACGATGTTCCCCTTCCCCGGCGACGACGACCCCGCGCGGGTGCGCGTCCCGGCCGGTCCCAGCAGCGGCCTCGTCGTCCCCGCCAAGGCGGGCGCCCCGGCGCTCGCCAAGCGGTTCGTCGACCACTACGCCGCCCACCGCGTCCGCTACACCGCGCTCGACGACGCCGTCCCCGCCATCCCCGAGGGCCCGGACGCCAGGCGCGTCCCCGCCTACGCCGCCGCCCTGGAGCCCTACCTCCGCGACGGGAGGACCAGCCCGATCATGGACCAGCACTGGCCGAACCCGGAGCTGATCACCCTGTTCGACAGCGGCCTGGTCAAGATCCTCAACGGCCGGACGGGGCCCGCCGACGTCCTGCGGCCCATGGACGCGGCCTGGACGAGCAAGGCCCCCTAGGAGCCCCCCATGATGAGAAGTCCGAGAACGGTGCCGTGGGCCTTCGTCGCCCCCGCCGCCGTGCTGACCCTGCTGCTCCTGCTCGGGCCGTCCCTGCTCGGCGGGCTGTCGGCGTTCACCGACTGGGACGGGCTGACCGCGCCCTCCTGGGTCGGCCTGGCCAACTTCGGCGAGTTCTTCGGCGAAGGCTCGCACGTCGTGGCCCAGACGCTCGTCCTGGCCGCGCTGTACGTGGTCGGCGTCAACGCCGTCGGCCTCGGGCTGGCGCTCGGCCTGGCCCGCACCCTGCGCACCCGCCACGTCCTGCGCGCGCTGTTCCTGGTCCCGGCCGTGGTGAGCCCGCTGGTGGTCGCCTACATCTGGAAGTTCATCCTGGACGTCGACGGCCCGCTGAACGAGCTGCTGGAGGGCACCGGGCTCGCCTCGTTCGCCCAGCCGTGGCTCGGCCAGCGGAACACCGCCCTCGTGGCCGTCGTCATCGTGATGATCTGGCAGTTCTCCGGCTACCACATGCTCATCTACCTCGCGGGCGTGCAGAGCGTCCAGGACGAGCTGCTGGAGGCCGCCCACGTGGACGGCGCCGGGCCCTGGCGCCGGTTCCGCGACATCACGCTGCCGCTGCTGCGCCCCGCCGTCGCCATCGGGACCGCCCTGTCCACGATCTCGGCGTTCATGCTGTTCGACCAGGTGATGGCCCTCACCGGCGGCGGCCCCGCCGGCGGCACCGACACGCTCGGCACCTACGTCTACAAGCAGGCGTTCGTCAACGGCCGGTACGGCTACAGCGCGGCGGTCGCGCTGCTGCTGGTGGCCGGGGTGTGCCTGGCGGCGCTGGTGCAGGTCCGCGGGCTGCGAGGGAGGCGCGCGTGAACCGGTACGGCCGCTGGACGGCCTTCCGCGAACTGGGGCTCTGGCTCGGCGCGCTGCCCATGCTCGCGCCCGTCTACCTCGTGGTGGCCACGACGCTCCGCGATCCCGGCGACTCCGGCGGGTCGACGCTGGCGCCGCCGTCCTCGCCGTCGCTCGGCAACCTCGGGCGGGCCTGGAACGAGGCGGGCGGCGACACCGTGTCCTTCCCGCAGGCGCTGTTCAACAGCGCGCTGACGACCGCCGCGGTCGTGCTGCTGCTCGTCGTCCTGGCGGCACCGGCCGGGTACGCGCTCGCGCGCCGCGGAACGAAGCTGTCGGGCGCGGTGTTCGGGCTGTTCGTCCTCGCCCTGATCATGCCGATCCAGCTCGGGATGATCCCGCTGTACGCCTTCATGGTCGAGGCGGGCCTCACCGGCACCCGCGCCGGGCTGATCCTGGTCTACCTGGGCCTCCAGATGCCCCTGGCGGTCTTCCTCTACACCGGCTTCTTCCGCGGCATGCCGGCCGCCTACGAAGAGGCCGCCCGGGTGGACGGCGCCCGGCCGCTGCGCGTGTTCGTCCAGATCGTGTTCCCGCTGGTGCGGCCCGTCACCGGCGTCGTCGCCACGCTGACGGGGCTGTTCGTGTGGAACGACTTCTTCGTCGCGCTGGTCTTCGCGGGCGGGAGCGACAAGGTGACGCTCCCCGTCGCCGTCTACTCGTTCGTCGGGCGCTACACGGCGGAATGGCCCCTGATCTTCGCCGCCGCGCTGATCGCGGCCGTGCCGGTCGTGGCGCTGTTCGCCGTCGCCCAGCGCTCGGTCATGAAGGGCTTCACCAGCACCCTGCACGGGTGAGAGGAGAGGAGGGCGCGATGACGTCCATCGAACTCGACCATGTGGTCATGCGGTACGACGGGGCGCGGGCGGCGGTGGACGACGTCTCGCTGGAGATCGAGGAGGGGGAGTTCTTCGTCCTGGTCGGCCCGTCCGGCTGCGGCAAGTCCACCCTGCTGCGGCTGCTCGCCGGGCTGGAGCGCCCCTCGTCGGGGGCCGTCCGGATGGGCGGCGACGACGTCACCGCGCTGGAGCCCCGGCAGCGCGACGTGGCGATGGTGTTCCAGAACTACGCGATCTATCCGCACATGACCGTCCGCGCCAACCTCGGCTACGGGCTGCGGGTCCGCGGCACCGCCAAACGCGACATCGACGCGCGCGTGGACGAGGTCGCGGACCTGCTCGGGCTGCGCGAGGTGCTGGGCCGCCGGCCGGGCACCCTGTCGGGCGGCCAGCTCCAGCGGGTCGCGATGGGACGGGCGATCGCGCGTCGTCCCCGCGCCTACCTGATGGACGAGCCGCTGTCGAACCTGGACGCCAAGCTGCGCGTCTCCATGCGCGCCGAACTGGAACAGCTGCACCGCAAGCTCGGCGTCACCACCGTCTACGTCACCCACGACCAGGTGGAGGCGATGACGCTGGGCCGTCGCGTCGCCGTCCTGCGCGGCGGCGAACTCCAGCAGGTGGCCGCGCCCCAGGAGCTGTACGCCCGTCCCGCCAACGCCTTCGTCGGGGCGTTCATCGGTTCCCCGCCCATGAACTTCGCGATCGGCACCCGGTACGGGGACGCGCTGGCGCTGGGCGGCTTCACGCTGAGCCTGAACGCCGGGCCGCTCCCCCCGGTGCGCGACGGCGAGCGGGTCCTCGTCGGCCTCAGGCCCGAGGAACTGCGCCCGGAGGCCGCCCAGGGCGACCGCGTGCTGAGCGTGGAATGCGCCGTGCGCCAGGACCTGGGCGCCGATGCGCTGCTGTTCTTCGCCGTCCCGTCGACACCGGAGGAGACCGCGGCGATCAGCCGGGCCACCTTCACCGAGGAGCGCGCCGCGGGACCCGGGAACGGGGGCGAGGAGCGGCTGCTGTGCGCCCGCGTGCCCGCCGGGCTGCGCGTACGGCCCGGCGACAAGATCGACCTGGCGGTGAACCCGCACGCCCTGCACTACTTCGACCCGGCGACCGGCGCCCGCCTCGCGACCGGCTGAGGGGGAGGGCGATGGACGTCGTCGGGTACTGCGACCCGATCTGCGTGAGTGCGGGCGAACGGCTCTCGCTGATGGTCGGCAGCGCCGACCCGGAGGTGCGGGTGTCCCTGGTCCGCCTGCGCGGCGAGGAGGCGAGCGCGGCCGAGCCGGTCGCCGCCACCGTGGAGGGCGCCTATCCCTCCGGGCCCCGGCCCTTGCGGCGCGGATCGCATGTGCGGGTGCCGCATGATCCCCGGCTCGACCCCGGTGCGGCCTTCAGCGTCGCGCTCTGGGTCCGGCCGACGCTGCCGGCCGCCCGCGAGCAGGCCCTGATCGGCAAGCGGGACGCCTCCGGCACGGGCTGGTCCCTGTCCCTGACCGAGGACGGCCGCGTGCGCTTCACCGTCACCGGTCTCACGGCGTCCGGCCGGGACGGCGCCGACCGGGTGGAGACGAGCCGCCGGCTCCGCGAAGACGACTGGCACTGCGTGGTCGCCGCCTTCGACGGGCCGGGGGAGGAGCTGTCGGTGACGGTCATGCCCGCCCGGGCCTGGACCGTTCCGTCCCGGTCGGTGATCAGTGAGATCGCCGAGGCCGCCGCGCGGGCCACCGTCGCCCGCCCGGCCGCGACCGGGGCGCCCCTGCTGATCGCCGGAGCGTGGCTCCGGGACGCCTCCGGCGACCACACCGGCGCGACCTTCAATGGCAAGATCGCGGCGCCCCGGCTGTTCGCCCGTGCGCTGACCCGGCCCGAACGCGTCGCCGAGCGCGACCGCCTCGACCTCACGGCCCCGCCGATGCCGGCGGCGGCCTGGGACTTCGCCAAGGTCATCGGCACCCGCAACGTCATCGAGGCGACCGGGAACGCGCCGCACGGCCGCACCGTCCAGATGCCGACCCGGGGCGTGACCGGGCCGCGCTGGGACGGCCACGACTCGCCCGCCGCCGATCCGTCCCGCTACGACGCCCTCCACTTCCACGACGACGACCTCGACGACGCGGGCTGGACCCCGACCGTCGAGTGGACCGTGGACGCGGACCTGCCCAGCGGCATCTACGCCGCCCGCGTCCGGGGCGCGAACAAGGGCGAGGACCTCGTCCCGTTCGTCGTGCGACCACCGCGCGACCGCGCCACCGCGCCGATCCTGTTCGTGGCACCGCTGTTCAGCTGGCTGGCCTACGGCAACGTCCGCGCACTGGAGCAGTACGGCGGGAAGGGCGATGCCGCCGGCCGGTACGTCCTCGACCACGGCCTCAACAGCACCTACGACACCCACACCGACGGCAGCGGCGTCTGCTACTCCTCCTGGCGCCGCCCCCTGCTGAACCTGCGCCCCGGCTTCCACCTGCCGATCCTGGAGTCGCCGCACCAGCTCGGCGCGGACCTGCACCTGCTGGAGTGGCTGCACCACCACGGCCACGACGTCGACATCGTGACGGACGCGGACCTGCACCGAGAGGGCGCCGCCCTGCTGAACCGCTACCGGGTCGTGCTCTCGGGCACCCACGCCGAGTACTGGTCGCGGCCGATGCTGGACGCGCTGGAGGCGTACCAGAACTCCGGCGGCCGCTACATGTACCTCTCCGGCAACGGCCTCTACTGGGTCACGGGCCTGGACGAGGAAGAGGGCCACACCATCGAGGTCCGCCGGCACGGAGCCGCCGTCACCGCCTGGCACTGCGCGCCGGGGGAGGGGCACCTGAGCACGACCGGCGAGCCCGGCGGTCTGTGGCGGTGGCGGGGCAGGGCCCCGCAGCGCTACGTCGGCGTGGGCTTCTCCGGCTGCTGGTCCACGACGCCCAAGGCCACCGGCGCACCCTACGTGCGAGGGCCGGGCAGCGAAGACCCCAGGGCGAGCTGGATCTTCGAGGGCGTGCCCGCGGACGAACCCATCGGCGACTTCCCCAACCGGGTCCTCTCCCACGGCGCGGCGGGTTACGAGGTGGACCGCGCTGATCCGTCGCTGGGCACGCCTCCGCACGCTCTCGTCCTGGCGACCGCCACGGACTTCCCCGAGGACCACTGGACGCCCGCCACCGAGGAACTCACCGCCCCGGACCTCAGAGCGGACATGGTCTTCTACGAGACCCCTTCCGGCGGCGCGGTCTTCTCCACGGGCTCGATCGCCTGGTGCGGCGCCCTGTCGTACGACGCCTATGCCAACGACGTCTCGACGATCACCAAGAACGTCCTGACCCGATTCCTGGCCCCGCGGCCCTTCGATCCACCACCCGTCCCGTGAAGCCCGGCCGGACGGCCGAGGTCATCCGGCCGGGGTGGTCAGGGTGATCGATCCGCTGCCGGTCCGGGCGGTGATCGAACGGGGGGCGGAGGCCGCCTGGGGCACGTCGGCGCGGACCTCGCCGCTCTCGGTGGCGGTGGCGACCTTGTACGCGGCGCGCGGCACCGACACCGTCACCTCGCCGTTCTCGGTCGTCACGGCCACCCGCCGCGGCGCGGCGGTGAACGACAGCTCGACCCTGCCGCTCTGCGAGGCGGCCGAGACCTGCTGCGACGTGGTCGCCGACGAGCGCAGCGCGCCGTTCTCGCTGCGCAGGTCGAGCGGGCCGGCGGCGCCCGTGACCGCGATCGCGCCGTTGTCGCTGCGGACGCGCAGCGCGGCGGCGAATCCGGTGGCCGTGATCCTGCCGTTCCGGCCCTCGACGCTGAGCGCGAGGTTCCGGGGCACCAGCACCTCGTAGCGCACCTCGCAGCCGCCGACCAGCGTGCCGCAGCCGGTGGCCAGGGTGAGCCGGTCGCCCTTGAGCTCCCACGTCGCGGTCGGCTCGCCGCCGATCAGCGACCACCGGTCGAACCGGCGCGTCACCCGGACGTTCGTCACGTCGGCGGGCCGCACGTCCAGGTCGCCGTCGTCCTTGGCGATGGTGAGCCGGGTGCCGACCGGGCCGAAGTCGCGCTTCTCGGGCTCGGCGTCGCCGGCCGAGGCGCCGCAGCCGGTGAGGGACGCGAGCGCGAGCAGCGCTCCCGCGGCGAGCGGCAGGCGGCGGCGGAACGAGGTGGTCATCGGGCCCTCCCGAGGTTCGATACCGAAAGTACTGAATACTTTGAGTATGCTACGCTACGTTCATGACCGACGACCCAGGGCCCGCCCGGCGGGTGCCGCGCGACGAGGTGCGGCGGCGGCTGCTGGCCGAGGCGGTGCGGGTGTTCACCGAACGCGGCTACGCCGACGCCCGGCTGGAGGACATCGCCCACGGCGCCGGCTTCACCAAGGGGGCCGTGTACTCCAACTTCGGCGGCAAGCGGGAACTCTTCGGTGCGGTCCTCGGCAGGGGCGCCGAGGACGAACTCGCCGCCGTGACCGCCGAGTTCGACGCCGCGGGCGGCACCCGCGCGATGGTCGAACGCGTCGCCGAGCTGATCAGCACCCGGATCGTCGGGGACACCGGGCGCGGCCGGCTCGGCCTGGAGTTCGCCGCCCGCGCCGCTCACGACGAGCGGACCCGGGCCGTCCTGGCCCCGGTGCGCCGCGCCCAGCGGGACGCGGCCGCCCGTTCGATCGCCGAGGCGGCCGAACGCGCGGGCGGCGACCCGGCCGTCCCCTCCGAACTGGCCGGTCTGATCCTGCACTGCCTCACCAACGGCCTGGTCAACGAGCATCTCGCCGACCCGGAGGCCGTCACGGCCGAGGTGATCGAGCAGGCGTTCACCGCCGTGCTGACCGCGCTGCTCCCCCCGTCCGCGGACGCCTGAAGGGACGCACGCCGGCGCCGATCCTGCATCTACAAATGTAATAGATTGGGCGGGATCGTTCCGGTGTCGTGTGGGGAGCTCACATGGGTGACTACTGGCTGACCGTCGCCTTGGTCGCGTTGCTGATCCTGCTGAACGCGGTGTTCGCGGGCAGCGAGATCGCGCTGATCTCGCTGCGGGAGGGGCAGCTGCGGCAGCTCGAGCGGCGCGGCGGGGCGGGGGCGCGGACCCTGGTGCGGCTGGCCCGCGACCCCAACCGGTTCCTGGCCACGATCCAGATCGGCATCACCCTGGCGGGCTTCCTGGCCTCGGCGACGGCGGCGGTGTCGCTCGCCCGGCCGCTGGTGGAGCCGCTGGGCTTCCTCGGCGGCGCCGCGGAACCGGTGGCCATCGGGCTGGTCACGCTCGTGCTGACGTTCCTGACGCTGGTGCTGGGCGAGCTGGCGCCCAAGCGGCTGGCCATGCAGTTCGCGGCCCCCTGGGCGCTGCTGGTGGCCAGGCCCCTGGACGTGCTGGCCACCGTGTCGCGTCCGGCGGTGTGGACGCTGGGCAGGTCGACCGACCTGGTGGTCCGGGTGCTCGGCGGCAATCCGCGGGCCGACAAGGAGCAGCTCACCCCGGAGGAGTTGCGGGATCTGGTGGCCGGGCACCGCGGTCTCAACGCCGAGCAGCGCACCATCATCTCCGGCGCGCTGGAGATCCACGAGCGCACGCTGCGCGAGGTGCTCGTGCCCCGCCGGGAGGTGTTCACCCTGCCGGCCGACCTGCCGGGCGGCCGGGCCCGGGAGGCGCTGGCCGAGTCCGGGCACTCGCGCGCGCCGGTGGTGGCGTCCGGCCATCTCGACCATGTCGTGGGCGTGGCCAACCTGCGCGAGCTGATCACCACCGATCCGGGGGCGCCGGTCGCCGAGGTGGCCCGGGAGGCGATGATGTTCCCCGACACCGTGCGGGTCTCCGACGCGCTGCGCCGGTTCAAGACCGAGCACCAGCAGTTCGCCCTGGTGGTGGACGAGCACGGCGCGGTCGACGGGATCGTCACCCTGGAGGACCTGCTGGAGGAGATCGTCGGGGAGATCTACGACGAGACCGACCCGGACGTGATGGCGGTGCGGACCGAGCCCGACGGGTCGCTGCTGCTGCCGGGGTCGTTCCCGATCCACGACCTGCCCGACATCGGCGTCCGGATCGACGACCTGGCCGGCGGCGAGTACACCACCGTGGCCGGGCTGGCGCTGTCCCGGCTCGGCCGCATCCCCGAACGCACGGGCGACCGCGTCCGCGTGCCGGGGTGGGAGATCGAGGTCACCCGGCTGGACCGGCACGCCATCACCGGCGTGCGGCTGCGTCCCGAGAAGGCGCGGAAACGTTCCCGGGGGCGGGACGGGGCGGAGCGGCCCGAGGGCGGCCGGGCCTGACGGTCGCCGCCCCGCCCGTGGAGGCGGGGGAGCGCGTGGTGGGATTCCCACTCCTCTGCTACAACTGTCGTAGGAAACGTGCGCGACGACTCGCGCGCGGCGGCCCGGCAACGGCCTCGCTCCGACAACAGAAGAAGAGAAGAGAAGCCCCTCATGGTGTTCAAGCAGTTGCCCGGCGCCTCCGGCGCGGGCGGCCCTGCGGACGAGACCGTCCGATGACGTGAGCCGGGTCGAGCGGGTGCGCGCGGTGGTGGAGTCGCGGCGCACGCAACGGCTGATCATCGCGGTGATCCTCATCAACGGGGTCACTCTCGGCCTGGAGACGGTCCCGCCGGTGATGGACCGCTACGCCCCGGTGCTGCACGCCGTGGACCGGGTCGCGCTGGGCGTGTTCGTGGTCGAGCTGCTGGCCAAGGTGTACGTCCAGCGGGTGGGGTTCGCGCGCGACCCGTGGAACCTGTTCGACGCGGTCGTCGTGGGCATCTCCCTGGTCCCGCACTCGGGCGGGCTGTCGGTGCTGCGGGCGCTGCGGATCCTGCGGGCGCTGCGCCTGATCTCGGTGGTGCCCAGCCTGCGCCGCGTGGTGTCGGCGCTGCTGGGGGCGGTGCCGGGGATGGCCTCGATCGCCGCGCTGCTGGCGCTGGTGCTCTACGTCGCGGCGGTGATGGCGAGCAAGCTCTTCGGGGCGACGACGCCGGAGTACTTCGGCGACCTTCCGACCTCGCTGTTCACGCTGTTCCAGGTGATGACCGGGGAGGCGTGGTCGGACGTGGCGCGTTCGGTGATGGAGCACCATCCCGCGGGGTGGATCTTCTTCGTCGTCTTCATCCTCCTGTGCACGTTCGTGGTGCTCAACCTGTTCATCGCGGTGGTCGTCCGGGCGATGGAGGAGGACGACCAGGAGGTGGCCGAGACGTTCATGCAGGCGCAGCGCGAGTCGAACACGCTCCTGCTGGCGGAGATCTCCGCGCTGCGGGACGAGGTCCGGGCCCTGCGCGACGACCGCCCGTCGGTGCGGGACGGCGGGGACGGGACACGCCCTGGAACGGAGCCGGCGGCCAACTGAAACTACATTTGTAATAGCATGGCCGGCGGAGGCCGCCGCGGGGCGGTTCCGGACGCGAGAGGAGTCGTCATGGTCTTCAAGAAGATGATGGGGGCGCTTGGAGTGGGCGGCCCCAAGGTCGACACCGTGCTCACGGATTCGCGGTGCCGTCCGGGCGAGCCGCTGGCGGGCGAGGTCCGCATCACGGCCGCCGAGTACGACGTGGAGATCCAGCGCGTGACCCTCTCCCTGGGCACCCGGATCGAGGTCGAGCACGGCGAGGAGGAGTCCACCGGCGCCGTGGAGTTCCACCGCGTGGACGTCGCCGGGGCGTTCCGGGTGCCGGCGAAGCAGGACGAGGTCATCGCCTTCGAGTTCCCCGTCCCCTGGGAGACCCCCGTCACCGAGGTGAACGGGCACCCGCTCCATGGCATGGCGATGGGGGTGCGCACCGAACTGGCCGTGGCCAAGGCGGTCGACAAGGGCGACCTCGACCCGGTCACGGTGGAGCCCCTGCCGTCCCAGCGGCGGATCATCGAGGGGTTCGACCAGGCCGGGTTCCACTTCAAGAGCGCCGATGTGGAGCACGGGCACATCCACGGCGTCGCGCAGTCGCTGCCGTTCTACCAGGAGATCGAGTTCTACCCGCCCGCCCCGTACGCGGGCCGGGTCTCCGAGGTCGAGCTGACCTTCGTCGCGAACCCCTCGGGGATGGCGGTGGTGCTGGAGGCCGACAAGCGCTCGGGCCTGTTCGGTTCCAGCGACCAGATCTTCCGCCTCGAGGCCGGGCACGACGAGCTCATGGCGATGGACTGGGCGGCCGAGCTGACCGGCTGGCTGGACGCCCTGACCGGGGGAGGCCACGCGGGCGGCTTCCACACGGCGGGCGGCCACGACCCGTACGGCCACGACCCCGACGGCCACGGCCACAAGGGGCATGGCCATCATGACGAGCACGGCCACCGCCGCGGCCCCGGCTGGGGCGGCGTCGCCGCGGGCGCGGCCGCCGGTGTCGCGGTCGGCGTCGTGGGCGGCATGGTCGCCGGCGAGATCATCGAGGAGTTCACCGAGGACGACGAGGACGAGGACGGCTGACCGGCCGGGCGGTCGCCTCCGCCGGCGCCGGCGTGCGTACGATGACGGTGTGTCCGGCGCGCGGCTGCTGGTGATCGAGGATGATCCGGAGATCGGGTCCGAACTGGTCACCGCGTTGAACGAGCAGGGATACACCGTCGGCCTGGCCGGTACCGGGGGCGCGGCGGTGGCGATGGTCGACCGGCGGCCGCCCGAGCTGATCTTCCTGGACCTCGGCCTGCCCGACGTGGACGGGGTGGAGCTCTGCTCGGTGCTGCGGCGGCGGCTGCCCGACACCGCGATCGTGGTGCTCACCGCGCGCAGCCGGGAACGCGACGTGGTGAGCGCGCTGGACGTCGGCGCCTGGGGGAGCTGCTGGCGCGCACCCGCGCGCAGCTGCGCCGGTACCCGCACGGGGCCGAGGTCGAGACGGTGGTCGTGGGCGCGCTCCGGCTGGAGCCGGAGGCCCGCCGGACGTTCGCGGGCGCGCGGGAGGTCGCGCTGCGGCCGCGCGAGTTCGATCTGCTGATGGCGCTGGCGTCCCGGGCCGGCGAGGTGGTGCTCCGGGACGATCTCATGCGCGAGGTGTGGGGTCCCGGCTGGTTCGGCGACCGCAAGACGCTCGACGTGCACATCTCCGCGCTGCGGCGCAGGCTCACCGAGGCCGGGCTGGAGTCCGGGCGCATCATCGCCGTGCGCGGGCGCGGCTACGGCTACGTCACCGGGGTCTGAACCGCCGGGTCCGGTGGCCGTGGCCGGACCGGGACCTCCAGGGTGAAGACGGTCGGCGCGCCCGCCCGTGCGAGCAGCCGCCCGCCCTCGGCCTCCGCCAGGGCCCGCGCCAGCGCCAGCCCGGTGCCGCGCGCACCGTCGCGCGTTCCGTCGCGCGCTATGTGCGGCACTCCCGGGCCGGAGTCCGCGACGTCGATCGCGACGATGCCGCCGTGGTGGCGGGCCGTCAGGGTGATGTCGCCCTGCCCGTGGACGAGCGCGTTGTCCACCAGCACGTTGAGGATCTGCGTGAGGGCGGCGCGCGCGGCGCGGATCCGGGGGAGCGGCGCGGGGACGCCGACGGTCAGCCTCCTTCCGGCCTCGGCCGCCAGCGGCAGCCGGGCGTCGCGGACGTCGCCCAGCAGCCCCGGGATGTCGAGCGGCTCCGGCGCCTGCCGTCCGCGCGCCAGCAGCAGCAGGTCGTCGACGGTGTCGGCGAGGCGGTGCCCGCGCCGTACCGCGGTGCGGACGGCCGCGCCCAGGTCCGTTCCGGGACGTTGCAGCGCGGCCTCCAGCCCGACCAGCAGCGCGGTGAGCGGGGTGCGCATCTGGTGCGCGACGTGCTCGCTGTACCGCCGTTCCCGCGCGAACGCCCGGTCGAGGCGGCCGGCCAGGCGGACCGAGCGGCGGGTGAGCAGCGACGCCGCCAGCGCCAGGGCCAGCGCGACGGCCCAGATGATCGTCCAGGTGCGCTCCGTCCGGTGCGCCACCGGGGCGTACGGCATGCTGACCCGCATCACCCGGGCGTCGGTGACCGGCATCGCGATCGCCAGGTGCCCGTCCTCCACCGCCTCGTGGAACTGCCCGTCGCGGGTCGCCGCCGCCAGGGCCGAGCGCGCGGGGCCCGTCCCGGCGAACCGCCGTCCCGCGTACCCGTAGATGCCGACGGCCGAGTGCGCCGCGACGGGCGTCGACGGGTGCCGCGCGGTGCGCCAGGCCGTCTCCGCGGCGACGGCCTGGCGTTCCAGCCGCAGCATCGCCTCGTCGCGGTAGTGATGCCGGGCCAGCAGGGACAGCGGGACCGCCGCCGCCACCAGCAGCAGCACGACGAGCCCGACGGTGGCCAGGAAGGACCGGCCCAGGCGCGTGTTCGTGTTCATCACCTTCCTGTGCGCTCCGGGCGCCCCTCGCGCCGAGCGGGGGACGGCCGCCACCACGGGCAGGGCCTGCCCGCGAGCCGGTTCAGCACGACGAGCAGCGCGCTGGTCAGGACGATCGCCGCCATGAGGTCCAGCAGCTGCGCCGGGGTGCGCAGCAGGCCCAGGGCGACGATCAGCGTGGTGGCGCCGCCCGGCGGGTGGCGGGTCCACGGCGCCGCCATCCCGGCGCAGGTCAGGCCGAGGGCGATCGCGACGGCGAGGATCCGGCGGGCGTCCGGGTGGAGCAGGTCCGGCGGCGTCCGGGTGAGCCCGGCGCAGACGAGCGCGGCGTAGCCCGCCGCGGCACTGACCAGATGCCCGAGCAGGGTGTTGCGCGGGCACGACGGTTCGGCGAACGGGCTGGTCAGCGCCAGGAAGATGGTCGGGCCGAGCGAGGGGAAGACCAGCGGCCGGTCCGTCCACCACGCCAGCGCCGCGGGCACGCTGATGCACACCGCCGCCATGAGCGCGGTGGCGGCGGCGCCGCCGAGCGGCGCGAGCACCGGACGCAGGCGCCCGCGACGCGGCGGGGCGGCGACGCCGTCCCGCACTTGGTCGGTGGCGGAAGCCCTCATCGGCGGCCGGCGCTCGACGGGGGCACCGACCAGTGACCGCCGCGCGTCCCGGAACCCGCGCCGCGCGACCGGTAGACGACATAGGGCCGCACGGCGTAACCCAGCGGCGCGGCGAACGCGTGGACGAGACGGCTGAACGGCCACAGCGCGAACAGCGCCATCCCGAGCAGCGCGTGCGCCTGGAAGACGAACGGGGCGTCCGCCATCGCCGGGACGTCCGGGGCGAGCGCGAACACGCTGCGGAACCACACCGAGACCCCCAGCCGGTAGTCGTAGCCGCCCGACGCGGGCCCCAGCAAGGTCGCGGCGAGGCCCGCCAGCAGCGCGGCGGCCAGCACCGGATACACCACGCGGTCGTCCCGCCGGGTGGCCCGCCGCACGGCGCGGACCCGGACGCGCCGCCAGATCAGCAGGCCGAGCCCCACCGCGGCGGCCAGCCCGGCGGCGCCGCCCACCGCGAGCGCGTTGAGCCGGTAGAACGACTCCGACACGTGCGCCCGTTCCGTCCAGCTCTCGGGTATCAGCAGCCCGGCCGCGTGGCCGGCGATCACGAAGAACAGGCCGAAGTGGAACAGCGGGCTCGCGATCCGCAGCAGCCTGCTCTCATGCAGTTGCGTGGACCTGGTCGTGATCCCGAAACGGTCGTACCGGAACCGCCAGACCGTCCCGCCGACGAACAGCACCAGCACCATGTAGGGAAGGACCCCCCACAGGGCGACCTGCACGTGACTCACCGGCGCGTTCCCTCCGCCGCGGCCGCCGAGGCGCCGAAGGCGGGGAGCCCGGGCGCCCCTTCCAGGCCCACCGTCTCCGCGGGCGGCCCGGTGCGGGCCAGCGACCGCACGCTACGGCGCTCCGCGCGCCCCGGCGAGGGAAGCGTGGCGCGGACGGCGTCCACGAGCAGCGCGTACGGGCTGCCGTGGGCGTCCAGCCCCCGCCGCAGCAGTTCCAGCCCGGCGCCGTGCTCGGCCAGCAGCGCGCCGCCCGCCGGGCAGCGGGCGGCGAACTCCAGCATGACCGGCAGGAAGTCCGGCAGCTCCGACTCCTCGGGAGCCCACCCGGCGGCCCGGTACCGCGCCTTGAGCGCCGCCAGCGACCCGCCCCGCGAGCGCGTGTCGCCGTCGGTGTAGTACGTCATGTAGAGCGTGCGGCGGCGGGTGCGGTCGAACGTGGCGACGTACCGGGCCTGCAGTTCCAGCGCCTCCACGTCCCGTGTCTCCCGGACGAACCGGCGCACCGCTTCGGCGGCAGGCCCCTTCCCGGGACCCACGGCGTCCGTGACGAGCGACACCGCCCGCGCCCAGCCTGGCCCGGGATAGTTCAGCAGCAGCGAGGCCGACTGCCACACGATCGGCTTGATCACTCTTGCTCCTCCGGACGTGCGGGGAACAGCCCGGCGGGACGGCCGCGCCCGTTCCAGTTCAGCAGGTTGACCCGCCCGCGGCGCCCGTCGCCGGTGGCGCGCGCCACGGGAGGGGCGAGCGGGGCGTGGAAGGAGTCGGCGCCGGCGCCGGGGTGGGAGTGGGCGGCGGGCTCCAGCATTCCCGGGCCGCCCGGCCCGTCCAGGCTGCACCCGCAGGACGCGGATTCGCCGCCGCCGGACCGCCCGTCGTAGGCGGTGGGGATCACGTACCGCTCCTCGTACTTGGCCAGCGCCAGCAGCCGGTACATCTCCTCGACGCCCCGCACGTCCATGCCGACGCTCCCGGCGATCGCCGGGTCGCGCGGCTCGCCCAGGTTGACGCGGCGCATGTGGGCGCGCATCGCCGCCAGGCGGCGCAGCGCCGCCTCGACCGGCTCCGGGTCGCCCGCGGTGAACAGCTCGGCCAGGTAGGAGACCGGGATCCGCAGCGCCTCGATGGCGCCGAACAGGTTGCCGGTGTCCTCGCCGTCGTGGCCGGTCTCCGCCAGCGCGTCCACGATCGGCGACAGCGGCGGGACGTACCAGACCATCGGCATCGTCCGGTACTCCGGATGCAGCGGCAGCGCCACCCGGTAGCGGCTGATCAGCGCGTGCACCGGCGACCGGCGCGCCGCCTCCACCCAGTCGTGCGGCACGCCGCTCGCCTCCGCGGCCGCGGCCACCGCCGGGTCCTCCGGGTCCAGGAAGCATTCGAGCTGCGCCTCGTACAGGTCCTTGTCGTCGGGGACGGAAGCGGCGCGCCCCACCCGGTCAGGGTCGTACAGGATGACCCCGAGGTAGCGCAGCCGCCCCACGCACGTCTCCGAGCAGACGGTCGGCTCGCCCGCCTCGATCCGCGGGTAGCACATCGTGCACTTCTCCGCCTTGCCCGTCTGGTGGTTGAAGTAGACCTTCTTGTACGGGCAGCCCGACACGCACATCCGCCAGCCGCGGCAGCGGTCCTGGTCGACCAGCACGATCCCGTCCTCGATCCGCTTGTAGAGCGCCCCGGACGGGCAGGCCGCCACGCACGACGGGTTGAGGCAGTGCTCGCAGATCCGCGGCAGGTAGAACATGAACGACCGCTCGTACTCCAGCCGGACGTCGTCGCCGACCTTGCGCAGCAGCGGGTCGCGGGCCAGCTCGGCGGGGCCGCCGCCCAGGTCGTCGTCCCAGTTCGGGCCCCACGTCACCGCGGTCGGCCCGCCGTCGACCAGCGAGCGCGGCGGCGCGGTGGGCGGGTCGTCGCCCAGGGGCGCGCTGGTCAGGTTCTCGTAGTCGTAGGTCCACGGCTGGTAGTAGTCGTCCAGCGACGGCAGCTCGGGGTTGGCGAACAGCCGGGCGAACCGCCGGAGCCGCCCGCCGCCGCGCGGCACGAGCCGCCCGTCGCGCAGCGTCCAGCCGCCCTTCCACTTCTCCTGGTCCTCGTGGCCGCGCGGATAGCCCTGGCCGGGACGCGTCTCGACGTTGTTGAACCACACGTACTCGGTGCCGGACCGGTTCGTCCACGTCTGCTTGCAGGTGACCGAGCAGGTGTGGCAGCCGATGCACTTGTCGAGGTTCATCACCATCGCGATCTGCGCCATCACTCTCGTCGTGGCCGCGCGCATGTCAGTAGCTCACCTCCTGGGACCGCCGCCGGATCACGGTGACCGCGTCCCGCTGGTTGCCCGTGGGTTCGTAGTAGTTGGGCGCGAACGACAGCTGCGCGTGCCCGCCGATCAGGTGCGTCGGTTTGATCAGCAGCTTGGTGAGCGCGTTGTGCACGCCGCCGCGGCGCCCGGTGGCCTGCGAGCGCGGCACGTTCACCAGGCGCTCCTGCACGTGGTACATGAACACGGTGCCGGCGGGCATCCGGTGCGAGACGACCGCGCGGGCCACCACGACGCCGTTGCCGTTGACCGCCTCGATCCAGTCGTTGTCGGCGACGCCGATCGCCTCGGCGTCCGGCACGCTGATCCAGATCACCGGGCCGCCGCGGGCGAGGGTCTGCATCAGCAGGTTCTCCTGGTACTCGGAGTGGATCGACCACTTGGAGTGCGGCGTGACGTACCGCACCGTCACCGACCGGCCCGTGTCCCCGGCCCCGGAGGCGTGGTCGCGGAACTCGCCGAGCGCGGCCATGTCCAGCGGCGGCCGGTACACCGGGAGCTGCTCGCCGCACTCGGCGATCCAGTCGTGCTCCAGGTAGAAGTGCTGGCGCCCGGTGAGGGTGTGCCAGGGCTTGGCGTGCTCGGTGTTGATGGTGAACGGGGCGTACCGGCGGTCCGGCGCCTCCTTGCCCGACCATTCGAAGCTCGCCCCGACCTGGACGGGCCGGCCCTGGGTGTCGCTGAACAGCACGCGGCGTTCGGCGACCGACGCGGCCAGCTCGTCCAGCCCGGACGACGGGCCGCAGCGCTCGGCGAGCCGGGAGAAGCCCTCGGCGGCGATCCGCCCGTTGGTGGTGCCCGACAGCGCGAGGATCGCCTCGCAGAACTTGACGTCGGTGTCCAGCAGGGGACGGCCCCGCGCCGTGCCGCCGGCCGCCGTGCCGCACCGCGCCGCCAGCCACTCCACCTCGGCGTCCGGCCGGACGGTGACGCCCTTGACCGTCATGCCCTTCCCCTCGACCAGGGGGCCCAGGGCGGCCAGCCGGTCGGCGACGGCGGTGTAGTCGCGCTCGACGAGAGTGAACGACGGCAGGTTGCGGCCCGGCTCGGGCGGCGGCGCGCCCGGAGCGCCTGAGGTGTCGCCCGCCCAGTCGCGGACCCGCCCGCCGGGCGTGGCCAGCTCGCCGGGGGTGTCGTGCAGCGCGGCGGTCGCGACCAGGTCGTGGACGGTGTCCAGCCGGCCCGCGGCCAGCTCGCTCAGCCCGCGGGCCAGCCCGTGGAAGATCTCGAAGTCGGTGCGGGTCTGCCACGGCGGGCTGATCGCCGGGGAGAAGGCGTGCACGTACGGGTGCATGTCGGTGCTGGACAGATCGTGCTTCTCGTACCAGGTCGCGGCGGGCAGCACCAGGTCGGCGTACAGCGTGGTGGACGTCATCCGGAAGTCCAGCGCCATCAGCAGGTCGAGCTTGCCGCGCGGCTCGCCGTCCCGCCAGGTCACCTCCCGCGGCCGCGCCTCGGGACCGGCGGGCGGGGCGGAGGCGTTGTCGGCCGCGCCGAGCAGGTGGCGCAGGAAGTACTCGTTGCCCTTGGCGGACGACCCGAGCAGGTTGGCGCGCCACACCGTGAGCACGCGCGGCCAGTTCTCCGGCGCGTCCGGGTCGGCGCAGGCGAACGACAGCCGCCCGGCGGCCAGTTCCGCCGCCGTCCACCGCCCGGGGTCGGCCCCGGCCTCGGCGATACGCCGGCCGAGGTCGAGCGGGTTGGCCGCCAGCGTCGGGTAGAACGGCATCCAGCCCAGCCGCGCCGACTGCGCGACGAGATCGGCGGTGTGCCGTCCCGCGAACAGCCCGCGCCCGGTGGGGGACGACAGGGCCTCGGCGGAGAACCCCTCGTACCGCCACTGCCCGGTGTGCATGTACCAGTACGGGGTGCCCGCCATCTGCCGGGACGGCCGCGCCCAGTCGGCCGCCTGGGACAGCTGCTGCCAGCCGCCGAGCGGGCGCACCTTCTCCTGCCCGACGTAGTGGGCCCAGCCGCCGCCGTTCACGCCCTGGCACCCGGTCAGCAGCAGCAGCGACAGGAACGAGCGGTAGATCGTGTCGGAGTGGAACCAGTGGTTCGTCCCCGCGCCCATGACGATCATGGCCCGGCCCTCGGTGCGCTCCGCGCTGGTCGCGAACTCGCGGGCGATGCGGGCGACGCGCTGCGCCGGGACGGAGGTGATGCCCTCCTGCCACGCCGGGGTGCACGGCTGCGACGGGTCGTCGTACCCGGCGGGCCACTGCCCGGGCAGCCCTTCGCGGCGCACGCCGTACTGCGCGAGCAGCAGGTCGAACACGGTGGTGACGAGCAGGCCGTTCAGGCGCCGGACCGGCACGCCCCGGCGCACGACGCCGTCCTCGACGTCGAAGCGCGGCAGCACCACCTGGACGGACTCGCCCTCCCCGAGCAGGGACAGCCGCGGGTCGACGTCGCCGAGGTCGAGGTTCCAACGTCCGGCGCCCTCCTCGTCCCAGCGGTGGCCCAGCGTCCCGCCCGGCGCCACGGGGGCGCCGGTGCGGTCGTCCACCAGCACCGGCTGCCAGTTCCGGGACTCCGGCGCGGTGCCGGTGTCCAGGTCCAGATCGGACGCGGTGACGAACGGGCCGGGCGTCGGCTCCCCGTCCTTTCCCGGGACCAGCGACACCAGGAACGGCAGATCGGTGAATTTCTTGACGTAATCGGCGAAATAGGGGACGGTGCGGCGCACGAAGAACTCGGTGAGGATCACATGGCCCATCGCCATGGCCATCGCCCCGTCCGTTCCCGGATGCGGGTGCAGCCACTCGTCGGCGAATTTCGTGGCGTCCGAATAATCCGGTGAAACGACCACGACCTTCTGCCCGCGATAACGCGCCTCGGCCATCCAGTGCGCGTCCGGCGTGCGCGTCACCGGCACGTTGGAACCCCACAGCACCAGATACGCCGCGTCCCACCAGTCCGCGGACTCGGGCACGTCGGTCTGGTCGCCGAAAACCTGCGGCGAGGCGATCGGCAGGTCGGCGTACCAGTCGTAGAACGACAGCATCGGCGCGCCGATCAGCGACATGAAGCGCGCGCCGACCGCGTGCGAGGCCATCGACATCGCGGGAATGGGGGAGAACCCGGCCACCCGGTCGGGCCCGTACCGGGCGATCGTGTGGACGTGCGCGGCGGCGGCGATCTCCAGGGCCTCGTCCCAGCCGACCCGCACCAGCCCGCCGCGGCCGCGCGCCTCCTGGTAGCGCCGCCGCTTCTCCGGGTCTTCGGTGACCTCCGCCCAGGCGGCGACGGGATCGCCCAGCCGCGCCCTGGCCTCCCGGTACATCTCCAGCAGCACGCCCCGTGCGTGCGGATGGCGGATGCGCGTCGGCGAGTAGGTGTACCAGGAGAACGACGCCCCGCGCGGGCAGCCGCGCGGCTCGTACTCGGGACGGTCCGGGCCGACGCTCGGGTAGTCGGTCTGCTGCGTCTCCCAGGTGATGATCCCGTCCTTGACGTACACCTTCCAGGAGCACGAGCCGGTGCAGTTCACCCCGTGGGTGGACCGCACGACCCGGTCGTGCGCCCAGCGCTCCCGGTAGGGCCGGTCGTTGACGTCCTGGTCGTCCCGGTACACGGCGCGCAGGTCCGCGGTCGTCTCCGTGCGCCGCAGAAATCGCCCGGATTTCAGCAGCCGTTCGGATGCGGCTTCTTCCCATTTCCGGCGGCCCGTGCGTGCGGCCAAGGCGGCGTCTCCCCTCCTGGGTGCGCGACCCGCCCGGGATCACGACAAAGACACACCTGCCGGGGCCGAGTGGCGAATAGCCGAATCGACGCCCTTCCCCGCGACGTACCGGGCGAGTTCGTCCTCAAGGAATCTCACGCCATCTGACCATTCACGTCAACCTTCTTTACCTTCCCCTAACCCTCCGCCGCCCGCCTTCCCCGACCCGAATAAAGGAACACCCGAAAAGTCGCCGAACGGATCGCGCCGCCGCCCGGATCAGGACAGCCTGGTGAAGACCGAGGTCGACTCCAGGAAGAGGTCGAGGCCCTCGGGCCCGAGCTCACGCCCCCAGCCGGACTCCTTGAAGCCCCCGGTGGGCATGGTGACGTCGGGCAGGCCGTGGACATTGATGCCGACCCGGCCGGCTCTGAGGCGTGCGGCGACCTGATGCGCCGTTCTGACGTTGCGCGTCCACACCGAGCCCGCGAGGCCGTAGGGGGTGTCGTTGGCGGCCGCGACCGCTTCGTCGAGGGTGCTGAAACGCATCGCCGCGACGACCGGGCCGAAGATCTCCTCGCGGACCGCACGCATCCGCGGCCGCGCGTCGCCGAGCACGGTCGGTTCCACGAAGAATCCCGGGCCCGCGCTCCGGCCTCCCGCGACCACGGTGGCGCCCTCGGTGACCCCCGACTCGATGTAGCCCATCACCGTCTCGCGCTGCTCCGCGGAGATGAGCGGCCCCATCTCCGCGAGAGGGTCGAAGCTGTACCCCACCTTGAGCGCCTCCGCGCGCCGTGCGACGCCGGCCACGACCTCGTCGTAGACGGCCTCGTGGACGAGCAGCCGGGAGCCGGCCGTGCACACCTGGCCCGCGTTGGAGAAGATCGCGGCGGCGGCCCCGGCGACGGCCTCCTCGACGTCCGCGTCGTCGAAGACGAGGACCGGGGACTTGCCGCCGAGTTCGAGGGACACCTTCTTCAGGTTGCCGGTCGCGGCGCGGACGATCGCCTTGCCGACCGAGGTCGAACCCGTGAACGCCACCTTGTCCACCAGCGGGTGCTCGCTCAGGCGCGCGCCGACGGTGACGCCGTCGCCGGTGACGACGTTGAGCACCCCGTCGGGAAGGCCGGCCTCCTGGGCGATCTCGGCCAGCATGAGGGTGCTGAGCGGCGTCAGTTCCGCGGGCTTGACGACGCAGCTGCAACCGGCCGCCAGCGCGGGGGCGACCTTCCACGCCGCCATCACCAGGGGCGAGTTCCACGGGGTGATGAGGGCCGCGACGCCGACGGGGCTCTTGAGCGTGTAGGCGTGCAGGTCCATCCCGCGGCGCCGCAGCTGCGAGGCCCGGCCGGCGATCTTGTCCGCCCAGCCGGCGTAGTACCGGAAGACGCGGGCCGCCTCGGGGAGGAAGCCGTTGCGGACGTTGCGGTGGGGTGCGCCCTGGTTGAGCGCCTCCGCCGTCGCGATCTCGTCCGCCCGTTCTTCGAGCAGGTCCGCGATGCGCCACAGGACGCGTGCCCGGTTCTCGGCGGGCAGGCGGTGCCAGGTGCCCGCGTCGAAGCTGCGGCGGGCCGCGTCGACGGCCGCGTCGGTGTGGGTGAGCGTGGCCTCGGGAACGACGGCGATGACCTCGCCCCTCCCCGGGTCCACCACCTCCCGGTGCCCCTCGGACTCCACCCACCTGCCTCCGATCAGCATGCGCCAGTCGCGGCCGGGCCACTCGGGGGCGTGCACGTGGGTGTCGGGGAGCAGTGGCATTCAGGTCGTCCCTTCAGGCGAAGCGCGTGATCCGCAGGCCAGCACGCTAACCTAATGTCGGCTGTCTGTCAGCTGTGAGGTCGAACCACCGTGAAGCTGCGGGACACGCTCGTTGACAAGATGATCGGTGCCGATTAGATTCCGAGCATCTAGCAGCTATCAGACAGGACGCCATGACATCGGGTTTCCCCGCATCGCCGCGGGCAACGGGCGGACCGCAGCCTCTCACCGAGCCGGTGGACGTCCATTACCGCGTCGACGGGGACCTCGGCGCGGGCCCGCCCCTGGTCTTCGTCCACGGGGTGGGCAGCGGCCTGGAGGCATGGCAGGGCGTCCTGGACGAGCTGCCGCCGGGGCGCGCGTTCGTCCGCTACGACCTTCGCGGGCACGGCCGCTCGCCGGCGCCCGCCGGTCCGTGGAACGTGGACGACTTCGTCCTCGACCACCTGCGGCTCCTCGAACGCCTCGGCGTCGGGACGGCCGACACCGTCGGCTTCTCGCTGGGCGGCCTCATCGTCCAGCGGATCGCCGTGACGCGTCCCGAGGCCGTTCGCCGTCTCGTCGTGATCGGCGCCGTCGCCGGCCGGACCGGGGAGGAGCGGGCCGCGGTGCTGCGGCGGCTCGCGACGGTCGAGGCCGAAGGCCCCGCCGGTGCCGCGCGCGGCAGCGTGCGGCGCTGGTTCAGCGAGGAGTATCTGGCCGGGCACCCGGACGCCGGCGCGGAGGTCGTCGCCCGGATGGAGCGGCTCGACCGCGACGCCTACACCCGCGCCTACCGGGTGCTGGCCACCACGGATCTGGCGGACGACCTGGGGCGTATCCGTGCGCCGCTGCTCGCGATGACCGGCGAGTCCGACATCGGGTCACCGCCTCGCATGTCCCGGCTGATGGCCGACCGGACCGGCGGGCGCGCGGCGGTGCTGCCGGGGGCGCGCCACACGGTCCTGCAGGAATGCCCGGAACCGATCGCGAAGGAGATCGCCACACATGTCCGCTGACACGCTGCCCGACCAGGACCTTCACGACGAGGGGATGAAGGTGCGCCGGGAGGTGCTCGGCTCCGAGTACGTCGACGCCGCGACCTCCCACGTCGACGATCTGACGGTCGAGTTCCAGAGGTTCATGACGACGTACTGCTGGGGCGAGATCTGGACCGACGACCGGCTGGCCCGGGCTCAGCACAGCCTCGTCGTCCTGGGCGTCACGGCCGCTCTCGGCAAGACGCGCGAGTTCGAGATCCACTCGCGCGGCGCGCTCCGCAACGGGCTCACCCCCGAGCAGCTCACCGCGGTGGTCCGGCAGGTCGCCGTCTACGCGGGCGTCCCCGCCGCCGTGTCGATCCTGCCGAGCGCGCGGGCGGCGATCGCCGACCACGAGCGCGAGGTCGCGGACGCCGGCCCGGCCTGAGGCTCAACGGTCCGCACGCGACGGTCCGCACGCGACGGTCCACACGTGGGAAGGCGCCCCTCGGCCCTGGCTCGGGGCGCTCTTCACACCGAGGCCGGACTCAGCCCCTGAGCTCCGGAGAGATGAGATCGAGGCCCTCACCTTCCGCGAGCAGGGGAAGCGCGGTCTCGGCGGCGTGCTCGACGTGCTGACGGCACAGTTCCTCGGTGCGGGCGGCGTCACCGGCGACCGCCGCGTCGCAGATCGCCTGCACCTCCGCGAGGGACTCCTTGGCCCGGCCGGGCTTGGAGAGCGAGACGGCGCGGACCAGCGTCACCCGGCGGTTGATCGAGTCGAGGATCTGCTTCAGCTCGGCGTTCTTGGCCCCGTTCACCAGGACCTCGTAGAACGCGGTCTTGGCGATCGACAGCCGGCGGGTGTCCTCGGCGACCTCTTCGAGGTGGATCAGCGCCGTCCGCAGCGCGCGCCGCTCGGACTCGGTGGCGCGCTCGGCGAACAGGCGTCCGGCCAGGCCCTCCAGGGAGGAGCGCACCTCGTAGAGTTGCTTCGCGTCCTCGACCGAGAGGGTCGACACCACGGTCCCGCGTCCGTTGGTGGAGACGACGAGACCTTCCGACTCGAGTTGGCGGAGCGCCTCCCGGACGGTCGCGCGGCTCGCTGTCGTGGTCTCGCACAGCTCCCGTTCCACGAGCACCTGTCCGGGCAGGAGCCGCAGGTCGGTGATCGCTTCACGGATCTGCGCCGCGACCTGATCGCGGATCAGGGCGGGCGGGCGGTTGACGGCAGTACCAGAGAACGTCACGGCGCAATCATGACACAGAACCGGGAGAGATGTCCGCTGTAGGACAGCTCGGCGGCGATGCTGACCGCACTGTGCGCGCGCCGCCCGTCCCGGCGCCGCGCCGCCGCCTCGTCTGCCGTCGGCTTCGCGGACGAGCATTCCGCCGGGGCTCGCGCACGCGGAGGACGACACGGTGCCCGCACGGCGTGTGTTACAAGCAGATGTCGAGACCGTCAGCTATTGACCTGTCAGATAGCTAACGGCAGACTGATGCGCATCTTCGCGGGGAACACCGCGTTTCGGCCCATCGACCTGCCGAACGACCGGTGACCCGCCGAACGACCGGCCCGGTTCACCATCGGAACCCGGTACGCCATCAGAACAAGGGATGCCTGTATGGAACGGATGCGCCCCTCGGCGTCGGAACCAGCACAGGGGACGCTCCCCGCCACCACGCTGCACACCGTCGTCGACGGCGCGCCCGGGGCGGGGACGCCGACCGTCCTGATCCACGGCGTCGGCTCCGACCTGGCCCGATGGGATCCGGTCATCGGACCGCTCGCGGACAAGGGCACGGTCGTCCGCTATGACCTGCGCGGCCACGGCACCTCGCCGAAGCCGGCGGGCCCCTACGACATCGCCGACTTCGTCGCCGACCACGTCGGCCTGATGGCGGAGCTGGGCATCGCGAGGGCGAACATCGTCGGCTTCTCCCTCGGCGGGCTGATCGCCCAGGCCGTCGCGCTGCGCCATCCCGGACTGGTCGGCAGGCTCGTCATCCTGAGCGCCGTCGCGGGCCGCACCGCAGCACAGCGTGCCGCGGCGCTCGCCCGCCTGCGCGCGGTGGAGACCGGCGGTCCCGCCGTCGTCGCCGACGGCGGGGAGCGGTGGTACACCGACGACTTCCGGAAGAAGAACCCCGGCGTCGTCCGCGCGCACCTGGACCGCTTCCGGCGGAACGACCCGGCCGCCTACGCCGCGGCCTTCCGCGTCCTGGCCACCACCGACCTCATCGACGAGCTGCACCGCATCACCGCTCCGACACTGATCATGACGGGCGCGCTGGACGTCGGCTCGCCCCCCGAGATGTCCCGGGCGATGCACGAACGGATCGCGGGGTCGCGGCTGGTGGTCGTCGAGGGCGTCAAGCACGCCGTCTTCGAGGAGGCCGCCGGCATCGTCGCCGCCACCGTCCGCGACTTCCTGCACCCGCCCGGGGAAGGCCCGCGGGTCCCGCCGTCCGGGCGCCCGCCCGGCCGCGCGGTCGCGCGCGGCGACTGACCCGGGTCCACGCAGCATCATCCGACTCTGACGAAAGGTGGAGGCAGTGGCACGCCAGAACGCGGATCGGCCGGGCCCCGCGCCGGACGGCGCGATGAGCCGGCGGTTCGTCCTGCAGGCCGGTGGGGTCTCCGCGCTGGGCCTGCTCATCGCCGCGTGCGGCGGCGTCTCGACCGGCGAGCAGTGGGCCGAGGGGCCGACCGGGCCGCCGGTCCGCGGCGGAGACCTCGTCTTCGCGATGAGCATGAACTTCTCGACGCTGGACCCGGCCTTCTCGCAGAACACCACCGAGCGCTTCGCCTACTACGCGATCTACAACACGCTGGTGGCCTACGACAAGGACTTCAACATCGTCCCCGAGCTCGCCGAGAAGTGGGAGACGAGCAAGGACGGCAAGCGGCTGACCCTGCATCTGCGCCGGGGCGTGCGGTTCCACGACGGCACGGCCTTCGACGCCGAGGCCGTGAAGTGGAATCTCGACCGCATCCTCGACAGGAGGACCAACTCGCCCTTGCGCGGCTCGCTCACGCCGCCCCTCGAAGCCGTCGAGGTCGTCGACGACGCGACCGTCGAGCTGAACCTGGCCACCGCCTGGCGGCCGCTGCTCGCCGCGCTCGGGGAACGGCCAGGCTTCATGGTGTCGCCGGCGGCCGTCCAGAAGTACGGCGCGGACTACGGCGTCCACCCGGTCGGGACCGGACCGTTCGAGTTCGTCGGCTACACCGCCGACAGCGAGCTCAAGCTCAAGCGGTTCAACGGCTACTGGGACCCCGGCAAGGTGCACCTCGACTCCATCACCTTCAAGAACACGCCGGAGCAGCAGGTCCAGCTGACGATGCTGCGCACCGGCGAGGCGCACCTCACGGACCCCATCACCCCGCAGCTGGCCCTGACGATCCAGAAGGACTCGGGCGTGGCGCTCAAGGAGGCGCGGACCGGGAGCTGGTACGCGCTGCAGATGGACTGCGACAAGCCGCCGTTCAACAGGCCCGAGCTGCGCCAGGCCATCGCCCACGCCACCAACCGCGAGGGCGTCAGGAGCGCGATCTACCGGGGCAAGGCGCGCGTCGCCACCGGTCCCACCGGCATCGGCTGGGCGTACTTCGAGGAGGACACCCTGCCGGTGTACCCCTACGACCTGAACCGGGCCAGGCAGCTCGTCCAGCAGGCGGGGGCGGCGGGGCTGACGGTGAACTACGTCAACTCCAGCGATTCCGACTACCAGGCGATCGCCCAGCTCCTGCAGGGCGACTACGCCAAGATCGGCCTGAAGGTGAAGGTCGGCACCGTCCCCGGCAGCGACTACTACAACAACGTGGTGGACGACAAGATCGGCTGGTCGCTCACCCAATGGACACCGCGGGCCGACCCGGACGGGCTCCTGCGGACCCTGCTCTACAGCAAGGGCGGCCAGAACTCGACCGGCTACAGCAATCCCGAGGTCGACCGCCTGCTGGACGAGGCCGCCGGCGTCCTCGACAACGCCGAGGCCGCGAAGATCTACCGGCGGATCCAGCGGATCGTGGAGAAGGACGCGCCGTACGTGTGGGTCGTCTGGCCCAACGCCCTCGTCCCGCACAGCAGCGGGCTGGGCGGCGTGACCCTGTACCCCGACGCGATCTACCGCCTGCGCGAGATGTGGATCAGCCGGTGACGTCCGGGCGGTCGCGGGACATCCCTCAAGGCTGGAGGCACAGGCTGCTGTGACGTGGTATGTGATCAAGAGACTGGGCGCGGCGGTGCTGGTGATGATCGTGGTCAGCGTGCTGACCTTCATCGTCACGCGGGTGCTGTTCCCCGACCCGGTGCGGACGCTCATGGGGGGCCAGGACTCCTCGGCGACGCCCGAGCAGCTGCGGCAGATGACCAGCAGCCTCGGCCTGGACAAGCCGATGGCCGTCCAGTACTTCGACTGGCTCGGCAACCTGCTGCAGGGCGATCTCGGCCGTTCGTTCCGGACGCCGACCGGGGTCACCGAGACGATCCTGGAGCGGATCCCGGTCACGGTCGAGCTGATGGTGCTCGCCCTGCTGATCGCCCTGGTGGCCGGGACGGCGCTGGGCGTGGCGGCCGCGCTCTTCCGCGGCCGCTGGATCGACGCACTCGCCTCGGGCGCCTCGGTGCTGGCCCTGTCGCTGCCCAACTTCTTCCTGGGCATCCTGCTCGTCTACTTCTTCGCCCTCACCCTGGGCGTGCTCCCGAGCAGCGGCTACGTGCCGTTCTCGGAGGACCCGCTGGGCAACCTGGAGCGCATGGTGCTGCCGTCGGTCACGCTCTCGATGGCCTACGTCGGGACGTTCGCCCGCTACACCAGGGCGCTGATGCTCAGCGTGCTCTCCGAGGACTACGTCCTGCGGGCGCACGCGAGCGGCCTGGACCCGCGCCGGGTCGTGGTGCGCCACGCGATGAAGAACACGATGATCCCGATGGTCACCGTCGTCGGGCTCAACGCCGCGGGGCTGGTGGGCGGCGCGGTCGTCACCGAGAACATCTTCTCCCTGCCGGGCGTCGGCACCCTGCTGACCAACTCGATCCTCGGCAAGGACTTCCCGGTACTCCAGGGGCTGATCCTCGTCATCACCCTGGGCGTCGTCGTCATCAACCTGCTGGTCGACCTCCTCTACGGCGCCCTCGATCCCAGAATCAAGGTGAGCTGAGATGGCCGCGACCACTTTCCCGACCGCGGCCCGGCCGCGCGTCTCGACGGGGCGCCGCCTGTGGACGGCGACGAGCGCCTACCCGCGGCTGACGCTCGGCTCGGTCCTGCTGTCCGTCCTGGTCGTGCTGGCGCTGGCCGCGCCGGTCTTCGCCACCCACGAGCCGCTCGAACAGCACCTCGCGACGGTGCTCAGCCCTCCGGGAGGGGGCTACGTCTTCGGCACCGACCAGCTGGGACGCGACGTCTTCAGCCGCGCCCTGTACGGCGGCCGGCTCGTGCTCGCCGTGGCCATCGTCTCGGTGCTGATCGCCCTCGTCGTCGGGGTGCTGGTCGGCCTGCTGGCCGGCTATGTCGGCGGCTGGGTCGACGCGGTCGTGATGCGCGTCATGGACGGCCTGATCGTCTTCCCGGAGCTGATCCTCGCGCTCGCGATCACCTACGCGCTCGGACCGAGTTTCTGGACGGTCGCCGCGGCCATCGCCGTGGTGAACGTGCCCAAGTTCGCCCGCGTCGTGCGCGGCCAGGCGCTGAGCCTGCGGGAGCGGGAGTTCATCGCCTCGGCGAAGGTGTCGGGCGCGTCCACGTCGCGGGTGCTGCTGCGGCACCTGCTGCCCAACGTCCTGGAGGTGACGGTGGTGCAGTCGGCGCTGACCGGCGGCATGGCGATCTTCACCGCGGCCAGCCTGAGCTTCCTCGGGCTGGGACTCCCCGCCCCCGCGCCCGACTGGGGCGGCATGCTCCGCGACGGCTATCCCTATCTGGGCACCGTGCCGCTGATGTCGCTCGTCCCCGGTTTCCTCATCTTCGTCGCGATGCTGAGCTTCAACCTGATCGGGGACGGCCTGCGCGACCTCTTCGATCCAAAGGTCACGGGGCGTACCCGCCGCCGGCGGAAGCGATCCGGCACGGCGATCCAGGGTGGCGAACGGACCGGCGAACGGACCGGTGAACGGAGTGGAGGAGCCGGCGATGAAGTCTGACATCGAGACGCCCCTGCTCGAGGTGAGGGACCTCCAGGCCGTCTACGACTCGCCCCGGGGCCCGGTGCACGCCCTCAACGGCGTCTCGTTCACCGTGCGGGCGGGCGAGGTGCTGGCCCTCGTCGGCGAGTCGGGGAGCGGCAAGAGCGCCTCGGCCCTCGCGATCATGGGGCTGCTGCCGCGCACCCGCGGCCGGATCACCTCCGGTCAGATCCTGTACGAGCGGCGCGACCTGCTGCGACTCCCGGAGCGCAGGCTGCGGGCGCTGCGCGGGAACGAGATCGCGCTGATCTTCCAGAACCCCATGACCACGCTCAACCCGACCCTCACCGTCGGCGCGCAGCTGCGCGAGGTGATCGGGCAGCACACCGGCGCGTCGCGGCGGGAGGCCGACGCCCGCGCCGTCGAGCTGCTCGGCCTGGTCGAGATCTCCGATCCGGCCGCGCGGCTCAAGAGCTATCCGCACCAGCTCTCCGGCGGGCTCCGGCAGCGCGTCATGATCGCGCTGGCGCTCAGCTGCGACCCGAAGCTGCTCATCGCGGACGAGGCCACGACGGCGCTCGACGTGACGACGCAGGCGCAGATCCTGCGGCTGCTCAAACGGGTCACGGCCAGGCTGGGCACGGCCATGGTCGTGATCACCCACAGCATGGGGGTGGTCGCCGGCCTCGCCGACCGGGTGGCGGTGATGTACGCCGGCCGGATCGTCGAGATCGGCGACGTCGACGAGATCTTCTACGCCGCAGAGCACCCCTACACCGTCGGGCTGCTCGGCGCGATCCCGCGGCTGGACACCCCGCGGTCGGAGGACCTGGTCTCGATCGAGGGGAGGCCCCCGTCGCTGCTGGCACTGCCCCCGGGATGCCCGTTCGCGGACCGGTGCCAGGTCGTGCTCGACCGCTGCACCGCCGAGGCGCCAGAACCCGTCTCACCGGAGCGGCACACCGCGGCGTGCTGGGTGGACCCCGGCGAGGTACGTGCTCGGACGGGCCGTGCGGACGCCGCCGTCATGGAGGGAGGGGAGGCACGATGACCGCGACCGCGACGAGCGCGACGGGCGCGACGCCGTCCGGCGACGGCGCCCTGCTGGAGGTCACCGACCTCCGGGTCCACTACAAGTCCCGGTCCCGCGCCCATCGCAGGCTCGGGTACGACGTCCGGGCGGTCGACGGCATCTCGTTCGCCGTCGCGCCCGGCGAGACGCTCGGCCTGGTGGGGGAGTCCGGGTGCGGGAAGAGCACCACGGGCCGGGCCGTCCTGCAGCTGGTCAAGCCGACCGGCGGCACGGTGAGGTTCGACGGCGTCGACGTCACCGGGGCGGGCCGGCGGCGGCTGCTCGAGGTCCGCCGCGGACTGCAGGTGGTCTTCCAGGACCCCTACGACAGCCTCAACCCGCGGATGAAGGTCGGTGACATCGTCGCCGAGCCGCTGGCCATCCACGGTCTGGCCAAGGGCGAGGCGCGGCGCGGGCGCGTGGGCGACCTGCTCGAACTGGTGGGGCTCGGCCGCGAGATGATGTCCCGCCGCCCTTCCGAGCTGTCGGGCGGCCAGCGCCAGCGCGTCTGCATCGCCAAGGCGCTCGCGGTGAACCCGAAGTTCATCGTCTGCGACGAGGCGGTCTCCGCGCTCGACGTGAGCGTGCAGGCGCAGGTGCTGAACCTGCTGCGGAGGCTCCAGCGGGAACTCGGCCTCTCCTACCTGTTCATCGGCCACGATCTGAGCGTCGTGCGGCACATCTCCGACCGCGTCGCGGTGATGTACGCGGGCCGGCTGGTGGAGTCGGCGGCGAGCGAGCCGCTGTACGAACGGCCCTACCACCCCTACACCGTGAGCCTGCTCGCGTCGTCGCCGGTCCCCGACCCCCGGATCGAGCGCGACCGGCCCGTCGTCCCGGTGGCGGGCGAGCCGCCGAGCCAGTCGAACCTGCCCGCCGGGTGCCGGTTCGCGGCCCGGTGCCCGCTGGCCCGGGACAGGTGCCGCGCCGAGGCGCCCGCGTACACCGAGGTGGAGCCCGGCCGGATGGTCGCCTGCCACTTCTGGCGGGAGGTCAGGGACACCCCGGCCAGGGCCGGCGCGGGGGCCGCCCCATGAGCCGGGTGCCGTCGGCCGGACCATCCGCGAGCGCGCCCGCCGATGTGTTCCAGGCGCTGACCGCGTCCGAGCGGGCCGTCTACGAGCAGGCCGGATACCACCGCGTGTTCGGGCTCGGCGCATCGCCGGCGCTGCTCGTCGTCGACGTGGAGTACAACTTCACCGGGGACGCCGACGAACCGGTTCTGGACTCGGTCGCGAAGTACCCCGACAGCTGCGGCGGGGCCGCGTGGCGCGCGGTGCCCGCGATCGCACGGCTCCTGGCGGCGGCCCGGGCCGCGCGGATCCCGGTCGTCTACACCCACGGCAGGCCCGAGGGCGACCGCCCCGGCACGCCGCGCCGCGGCACCGACATCATCGACGAGATCGCCCCGCGGGACGGCGAGTACGTCGTGGCGAAATCGGCGGCCAGCGCCTTCCACGGGACGGACGTGGCCGCTCACCTGCGCGGCGGCGGGGTCGACACCGTCGTCCACGCGGGCTGCACGACCAGCGGCTGCGTGCGCGCGAGCGTCGTGGACGCGGCGGCGCACGGTTTCCGCAACGCCGTGGTGGAGGAGTGCGTCTTCGACCGGGCCGTCCTCCCGCACCAGGTGAACCTGTTCGACATGGACGCCAAGTACGCCGACGTGATCTCGCTCGGGGCCGCCGAGAACTACCTGGCGGGCCTGTGACACACGGTCAGGCGTGGAACGGTCGGAAGGATGGACGGATGACGACGCCGCGAGCCGGTGTCCGCGTTCCGCAGTGGGTGTTCGACGAGCTCCCGGGGGAGCTGTCGGAGAAGGCCCGGCGGGCCGCGGCGCTGATGCGCTCACCCGACGAGGTGATGTCGCCGCGGACGCTGCGCGGCATGACCGCCGGCAAGCTGAGTTTCGCCCAGACCCTGGTACGCCGCATGGCCGAGAACCGGTGGCGCATCACGTTGCGCGAGTGCGACGTCGCCGAGGACGGCACCGGGTACATGGCCTACGACATCCGGGCGGAGGAGCGACGACTCTCCTTCGGGGTCTTCGTCTACCCGCCGTTCCCGCCGGGGCACCAGCGCCTCTTCCGCGACACCCGGGTGGAGTTCTTCGGGATCCTGCTGGACGGCCCCGCCGACAAGCAGCGGTTCCTGCGGGAGCGCCGGGAGTTCGACGCCCATGTGTGGCGGGGGCGCACCGACCCGAAGGTCTACGGCTGGACCATCGCCAGTCGCGGAACCAGGACGTTCGACGAGGTCGTCGACGCGCTGGCGCGCGGAGAGCAGCCGGCGGTGTCCTCCCTCGACGCGAACGGCGGTTACATCCTGCGCAACGGCGGCTACTACGGCAACGGCCGGATGGGCACCCGCGCCTGGCAGAGCCACGCCCGGCACGGCGGTCCGCTGTCCATGCCGTACCACATCGACCTCTTCTGCGTTTACCTCTGGCGCCTGGTCAGCCTCGACCTGGTCGAGGCGACGGCGCGGGTGCGCGACGTCCGGGCGGTGGCGCTCGACCCGCGGATCCGGCGGCACATCGGCATCGGCAACTCCTCGGGCCTGGGCACCGTCGCCGCGCTGGTGCGCTGGCCGGCGCGGCTCTCGGCCTTCATGCTCACCCGTGAGCTCGGTTTCGCCTACGCCGCCGCCCAGCCCGCCGACCCGGGACGGATCAGGCGCCTGGCGTCCCTGCTGGCGAACGCGGCGTCCACCTACGCCGGTGCCCCCGAGGCCGCGGCCGACCTGATCGAGCCTCGCGGAGACGTCGCCGCGGCACTTCTCCGCGCACGTGACGACCTCCACGCACTGCTCGAAGCCGATGGGGACGCCACCGAACGCACGTGGCCGGCCCTGCTGGAGGCGGTGGACGGCTACGGCAGCGTCGAGGCCGCCGAAGTCGTCCGCGGCCTCCTCCTGGAGCTCTATCCCGAGGCCGGCGAGTTCAGCCGGGTGACCAGGGCGGGGATGCAGCGGCCGCAGGCCGTCGACCCGACGATGACCGTCGGCGAGGTCCGCGCGCTCCTGGAGGAGCACTTCGGCTGGGCCCTCACCCTGGACCTGGAGAGCCCCGGCAAACGGGAGTTCTTCTGGTACCGCTCGGAGGAGAACGGCGAGAACCGGCGCGGCGAGCGATCGGTCGACGTGGGCGTCGAGCGTGAGACCGTCATCGACGTCGCGGGCATGACCCGCAGGCTGCACGACTTCCTGGCGTCCGTGCCCGGCGACGTCGGCATCGGCAGGTTCCTGCTGGAGGAGCCCGAGCACTCGCTCTCGGTGGCACGCGTCCAGCTGGCGGCGACGTCGCCCTACAGCGAGCTTCGGGCGAGCGTCTGCGACGCGGACTTTCTCGCCAGCAACGGAATCCGATGCTTCCTGTCGGTCCTCGGGATCGAGCTGCCGACGCCGCACAGCGGCCGGTGGGTGCGCGGACTCTTCTACCGGGGAGCGCCCCTGCCGGAGGATCTCGCCGACGGCCACGAGGGGGAGTGGGGAATCGGCGCCCAGGGGGCGACGGAGAACACGGTCGTGAGGACATGAGGACGAGACGATGACCACCAACATCGCCGTGCCCGAGCTGCGGCGCTACGCCCCCGACGCGCTCCGCATGGTGGGCGTCCCGCTGGGGCAGGCCGACGAGACCGCCGACATGCTGGTCTGGACCGAGGCGGTGACGGGCGGGGCGCTGCGGTTCGTCCAGACCAACCGCGCCCGGCTGAACTGGAGCCCGCGGCCCCGTCCGCGCGTGATCGCGGAGACCCCCGAGGAGGCCGTCGTCGACGCCCGCGGCGGAAGCCTGCTGGAGTTCGGCATCCGGATCTTCGACTTCGCCTGCGCCGAGGCGGCCGCCGCGGGCTCCCGCCAGGTCCGCGTGCGGAACGTCTACGGCGCGGTGTTCCTGCCCTACCTCGTCGCGCGCGCCGCCGAGCGAGACGTCCGCGTCGAGGTCCGCGGCCCCGATTCCGGCGAGCTGACGCTGCGCGCCACCACCGGCGGTGCGGGGGAGGGGCTCGACACCCCGGCCTACCGGAACGCCGTCGATCACGGCATCGACATCGACGAGCGCGACTTCGACACCGTCACCCAGCTCTTCGAGAGCCTCCGGGTGCCGACATCCGAACGATCCCGCTCGCACGCGGGCTGAAGAGAAACGGACTGATGGACCACACGCGGCTGGGCTCCACGAACCTCTGGACATCGCGGATCGGATTCGGCGCCATGGGCATCGGAAGCCCGACGTGGCGATCCTGGGTCCTCGACGAGAAGGCGTCGATTCCCGTCATCGAACGGGCCGTCGAACTCGGCATCACCTTCTTCGACACCTCGAACTTCTACTCCGGCGGCGAGAGCGAGCGGGTGCTCGGAGCCGCCCTCGGCCGCCTGCTGCCCCGCGAGGACTACATCCTCGCCACCAAGGTCGGCAACCGCATGGGCGGCACGCCCACCACCGGCGGCTATTCGCGCAAGCACATCCTGGCCGCGGTCGAGGACTCCCTCCGCCGGCTCGGCACCGACTACATCGACCTGTACCAGACGCACGTCTGGCGCGAGGACACCCGCATCGAGGAGACGCTCGACGCCCTGCACACCCTCGTCGAATCGGGAAAGGTCCGCTATGTCGGCGCGACCGACATGCCGGTGTGGCAGTTCGCGAAATTCTTCTACGAGGCCCGGCGGCTGGGCCGCCACGCCTTCTCGACCATGCAGCACCACTACAACCTCGTGTGGCGCGAGCACGAGAGCGAACTGATCCCGATGTGCCGGGCCGAGGGGATCGGTCTCCTGCCCTACAGCCCGCTGGCCCGCGGCTTCCTCGCCGGCGACCCGCGGGGCCATGACCGCGGCACCGAGCGCGGCCGGACCGACGACCACGCGCGAAAGTGGTACGGGCGCGACAGCGACCAGCGCGTCCTGGAACGCCTGCTGGCGGTCGCCGCGGACCGGGCCGCCTCTCCGGCCGCGGTCTCCCTCGCCTGGGTGCTCGCCAAGTCCCCCAGCGGAGCGCCCCTCCTCGGCCCCACCGCCCCCGCCCATCTCGACGTCATCGAGCAGGCACTGACGCTCGAACTGACCCCCGCGGAGATCGCCCGGCTGGAAGAGCCCTACCAGGCCAGACTCCGCTACGCCCACTAGCCGCGCGTGGGAACCGGCGTGAGACTTACCGTGTACGGGTAGAGTGCGCCGGGAGGAAGATCCATGATCCCACGTACCGACGCCGACGAGCTGACCGAGCAGCCCCGCATCCCGCTGAGCCGGAGGCGGGTGCTGCGCGCGGCCGTGCGGCTCGCCGACCGGGACGGCCTCGACTCGCTGACCATGCGCCGGCTCGCGCAGGAGGTCGGGGTCGAGGCGATGTCGCTGTACCACCATGTCGCCAACAAGGACGCGGTCTTCGACGGCCTCGTCGAGGTGGTCCTGGGGGAGATCATGGCGGCGGTGGAGGAGGTCGAGGCGCCCTCTCCCGACGAGGACTGGCAGGGGGCGCTGCGCGCGCGGATCCTCGCCGCCCGGGAGGTCCTCCTGCGCCACCGCTGGGCCCCGCGGGTGCTCGAGACCCGCGCCAGCACGAGCCCGATCTTCATCGCCCACGTCGACCACATCGTCGCCCTCCTCCGGGCGGGCGGGTTCTCCTACGAACTGGCCCACCGCGCGCTGCACGTCCTGGGCAGCCGCGCTCTGGGGTTCACCCAGGAGCTGTTCCAGCCCGACGATGCCCAGAGCACGGACGCCGCGGCCGCGGCGATGATGGAGCAGATGGCCGAGCAGTTCCCGAACCTCGTCGGGATGCTGGCGGACGCCGTCCACGACGACCCGGACGGCACCCTGGGCTTCTGCGACGACCAGTTCGAGTTCGAGTTCGCGCTGGACCTGATCCTCGAAGGCCTGGAGCGCCGCCGCACCGCCGGCTCCTGAGCCCGCCGGGCGCTCCGTCACTTCCGGTCACCGTCTGACCCTCTTCCGCCGCACCCCTTGACTCCCTTACGCCGTACGATAGCCTTACGGCGTATGACAACCTTACGGCGTACGACGGAATCCACCGGAAGGAAGACGCCATGAAGGCCTGGAGCTGGGACCGCTACGGCTCGCCCGACGTGCTGACCCTCAAGGACGTCGACGAGCCCGCCATCGCCCGGGACGAGGTGCTCGTCCGGGTGCGGGCGGCGTCCGTCAACCCCTACGACTGGCGCCACGCGGCGGCCGACCCGAAGCTGGTACGGCTCAGCATGGGGCTGCGCCGGCCGAAGCCCGGCCTGGTCCTCGGCGCCGACCTCGCCGGCGTCGTCGAGCGCGTGGGCGACGAGGTGACCGGACTGCGGCACGGCGACGAGGTCTTCGGGGAGGTCCGGCTGGGCTCGTTCGCCGAGACCGTCGCCGTCCCGCAGGACAGGCTGGCCGTCAAGCCCGCCCGCCTCACCTTCGAGCAGGCGGCGTCGGTGTCGATGGCCGCGCACACCGCCCTGCAGGGGCTGCGGGACGTGGGCGAGATCTCCGCCGGTCAGCGGGTCCTGGTCAACGGGGCCTCCGGCGGCATCGGCACGTTCGCCGTCCAGCTCGCCAAGACCTTCGGAGCCGAGGTCACCGGCGTGTGCAGCACCCGCAACATCGAACTGGTCCGCTCCCTGGGCGCGGACGACGTCGTCGACTACACCCGCGAGGACTTCACCGAACGCCGGGGACGCTACGACCTGCTCCTGGACATCGTGGGCGACCGGTCGCTGGTGGCACTGCGGCGTCCCCTGACCTCCCGCGGAACGCTCGTGATCGTGGGCGGCATCGCCTCGGCCCGCGGCAGCCTGCTCGGCCCGGCGGCGCAGATCCTGCGCGGAGCCCTCGCCAACCCGTTCGTCAGGCAGCGCATCGCGAGCGTCGCCTGGAAGCCCAACTCCACGGACCTGCGCCTCCTGGCCGACCTCATGGACAGGGAACAGATCACCCCCGTGATCGACCGCACCTACCCGTTCGCCGAGATCCCCGACGCGCTGCGCTACCTCGAACGCGGCCGCGCCCGGGGCAAAGTCGCCATCACCTTCTGATCACCCGGGGCCGGTGACGAGGATCATCGGGCCACCTCGTAGCGGAGGTGGGTCACGCCGGGTGCCGGGACGGCCTCCAGCAGACGCAGGCGCACGTGCTCCGGGAACTCGTGGAAGAAGCCGCGACCCCCGCCCAGCAGGACGGGCACCTGGTGGAGGATCACCTCGTCGACGAGGCCCGCCTCCAGCGCGGAGGTCAGCACGCCGCCGCCCATGAGGGCGACGTCCTTGCCGTCGGCGGCCTCGCGGGCCGCGGCGACGGCGTCCTCGACGCCGGTGGTGACGAGCGTCTGCGTCTCGCTGATCTCGGGCGCGGGCCGGTGGCTGAGGACGAAGAGCCGCGCCGTCGGGTGGGGGCCGCCGCCTCCCCAATGGCCCGAGTGCTCGTAGGTGGTGCGCCCCGCCACCACCGCCCCCACTCGTGCCGCGATGGTGTCGAAGAGCCGGGCGCTGGGCTCACTGAGCTTGAATCCGTCGAACAGCCGGCTCGGGGTGTCCCCGTCGAAGTACCAGTCGAAGAGCATGGGCGCGTCACCGAGACCGCGCCCGAACTCCTCGCCGCCGTCGGGCGTGCGACCGCTGATATAGCCGTCGACCGAGACGGCATGGGCGCTGAAGACCTTGCTCATGGCTCTCCTTCGCTCCGGATCCGCAGGGCTCGTTCGGGCCGCGCGGGTCCAGCTTGGCAAAGGCGCTCTTCAGGAGGGGGTAGGGCACGCTGGGCGCAGCCGTTTCAGGGAGCCACTCTTCTCATGAAGGGCTGACGACCGTGCGGTCTCCGTCCGACTCGTAGGCCACGACTTGGACGACCGGGAGGCGGGCCGTCTCCGGGGGCGTGCCGCCGGCGCGCGGGCCCGGCACCACCAGCAGGGGCGTTCCGCCCGGCCGTCCCGCGCCCTTCTCGTGGGAGCCCAGTTCGCCGACCGTTTTCAGCCGCGCGACGCTCGGGCCGGCCGCCGCCACCAGATGCCAGCGCCGGGGCGCCCGCCACCACAGGGCGGCGGTGATCGTCCCGGCGGACGAGGTGGTGGCGCTGTTGGTCCCGCCCCGCTCGGACAGCGCCCGGCCGTCCTCGGAGATCAGGATCGAGCCGCCCGGGGCCGGTGAGGACGCGTCCACCGTCAGCAGCGTCGCCCGGCCGCCGCCCTCGGGCAGCTCGCCGCTCCACAGATGGCCGAGCCGCAGGTCGCCCGACTCGGTCAGCGTCGCCGCCGCCTCGCAGGCGACGGCGTGCAGCGCGGCCCAGCGGAACCGCTCCTCCTGCTCCGGCGGGTCGCGGAACCACACCTGCGGCGCCGCGGACTGCGGGTTGTGCGGGGCGAGCTGCGTGACCGTCCGCGGTCGCCCGCCGGCGGCCGGCCGGGACGTCATCTGGAACACCACGTAGTTCTGGCAGCGCGGCGTGAACCAGCTCCACGGCAGCGGATCGCTGAGCCCGTCCCGTACCGCCACCGGCTGCCAGTCCGGGGAGCGCCGGGACGGCATCGCCGCCCGCACGTCCCGCAGCCATGGCGGGACGAGGTAGCGCCACGTCATCCCCAGCATGATGAGCTGCCCCGCGCCCGTCCCGAGCGTGCGGACCGACTCCACGCCGCGCGACAGGCGCCGCTCGAAGTACTGCGCCACGCGGGGCGCGTCCCGCGGGCCGGGGGAGTCGCGCAGCACCACCAGGGCCGCGCCGTCCACCGTCCCGGCGTACAGGACGAAGACGCGGCCGAGCGGCGGGTCGCGGCGGTCGGTCCGCCAGGCGTCGGCGGCCCGGCGCAGCAGCCCGGCGTCGTGCAGCCGGCCGCCCTGGGCGGGCCACTCGTTGATGGTCGGTGTGCCCGTCTTCTGCCACGCACCAGGGTCGATCGCGGCGGGCCCGCCAGGCGCCGCGTCCGGCCGGGTGAGGACGAACCCGGCGACCGCCACCAGCGCCGCCGCGAGCACGGCCGCCATGCCGGCCCGCCAGGCGGGCGGGACGGCGGGCGGCGGGCGGAGCCGGACGAGGTCGGGCTCGAACGCCTCGATCTCGGCCCGCTGCGCGGCCTCGTCCAGCCCCGTCCGGCCGTCCACGGCGGCGGTGACCCGATCCACGTCCCGGAAATCGGCCCGGACGCCGGACTCGCGGTGGACGCCCAGCTCGGCGGCGACCTCGGGTGCGGTGAGACCGTCGCACCGCAGCAGGTAGGCGAGCCGCTCGTGCGGAGACAGCTCCCGCAGCGCCGCCCGGACCGGCCCCGGCGGGGTCCGCACCGGCTCGACGAAGAGACGGTGCAGCCGGTGCCGGCCGGCCGGCGGGGCGGTGAGCAGGAGCGCGACGAGCCGCGCCCGCCTGGCCGGGTGACCGCCGTGCCGAACCCGTGCCGCACCGGCGGCGACGCGGCGGGCGCGCGCGAGAGGGGCGTCGCCGTCGTCCAGCACCAGGTACGCGAGCCGCAGCAGGCCGGCGTAGTGCTCGCGGTCCACCCTTCGCACCCGGGCACCTCCCGCCAGCATTGTGCGCAGCGGTTGGTAACGGCCGGGTCGCTGCCGGGGCGCCGGAGCGACCCGTTTATCAGTGCCGTGCGCCGGGCTTGCCGACGACACGCATGTCGAGCTGGGCGGTCAGCTGCAGGACCGAGCCCTTCTTGACCGTGCCCTCGCCCTGGGCCACGTGGTCGCGGACGGCGTAGGAACGTGTGCCGAGATAGCGGTACGTGGCCGGGGCCAGAATGATCATCTCGCGGACCCATCCCTCGAAGGTGTTGGTGAAGGCCGTGCCGTGCCGTCCAGCGGCGTCCGTCGCGTCCGTCTGGACCGACACGCCGGGGATGCGCGGCAACGCCCGGTAGAGGGCGGCCCGCAGCTTGGGGGGCAGGGGCCGCTGGAGCAGATCGGTGATGGTCCCGAAGACCGAACGGTCGTCCGGCTTCACCCGCACCGCACGCGGCACGTTCTTCGGCGCGTCCGGATTATCGGGGACCCGCAGGGTGTCCGGGTCGTAGAGCGCGCGCAGCAGGGCGCCGGGCTCGGTAGGCAGCTCCTTGATCACGCGGTACATGTCCGGGCCGGGGGCCTTGTAGCCGACGAGGTCGCCCGAGAGGTCCTCGCGCCTCCCGGGGGTGCGGACCTGCAGCCTGCCCCCGACGAACTGGGCCGAGCCCTGGCCGTCGACGCGTTCCCAGTCCTCCCACGTGTTCATCCTCCGGGTGTCCATGCCGAGCCACCAGGTGTTCATGTCGCCCCTGAACTGGGCGGACTGTCCCTTGTGGTAGATCCACTGGTCCGGGCGCGGCATCGTGAACGGGGTGTTCTCCACGGCGCGGGCGGCCCGTTCCCCGAGCACGGCGGCGTTGGCGATCGAGGTGCCCGGACGGACGCCGTGCCGCGGGTCACCGGTGTTCTGCGCGACGCCGATCCCGACGGCGAGCGCGAGCCCCAGGGCTCCTGCGAGGACCGCGCGGGTGGCCAGCCGTGGCGGTGACCAGCCGCGCGGGACGGCGCGGCGGGGCCCGCGCGCGGGCTCGGTCCATTCGGCGCGCAGCCGGTCACGCGCCGCGGCCGCGGCCGCGGGAGTGATCTCCGGGGTGGCCCGGCGCAGGTCCTTGAGCAGGTCCAGGTCATTCATCGGTGGCCTCCTCGGCCGTCATGGGGTCGCCGAGGGCTCGGCGGACCTTGCGCCGGGCCCGGTGCAGGCGGGAACGCACGGTGCCGACGGGCACCTCCAGGGCTTGGGCGACCTCCTCGTAGGTGAGATCGCCCCAGGCCACCAGCAGCAGCACGTCGCGGTCGCCGCGTGACAGCCCGGCCAGCGCGTCCGCCAGCTGGCGCTGCCGGCTCTCGGCCACGACCCGGGTGGCCACGGCGTCCGCCAGCGGCTCGGGCAAAGGGTCGGCCCCGGTGCGCCGAAGCGCCCGGTAGTAGCGTTCCTCGGCCCGCCGGTGCCGGGCCACCAGGGTGGTCGCGATCCCGTACAGCCAGGGCCGTGCCAGCGGCTGCGCCAGGTCGTAGGCGGCGCGGCGGCGGAAGGCCGCCAGGAAGGTCTCGGCCACGATGTCGTCGGCCGCCTGCACCCCCAGGCGCCGCGCGGCGTAGTGATGGATCCGGCGATGGTGCCGGTCGAACAACTCGGCGAACCATTCGGGGTCGTCCAGGGACAGCCGGATCACGTCGGCGTCGGCGAGCCCGCTCGCCGCGGGCGGCTTCACGGGCACGGCCTTCACACGACGCCCAGTCGTCGGTGCACGATGCGGTCCTCCAGCTCGGATCGGGATGAACACCCCTTGTCTCCCGAACGGCCCCCTACGGTTCTCGCCAGAACGGAACTCGGTGTGCCGCCCCGGGAACACCCCGGCGATCGGCCTCGCCGCGTCCAGGCCATGATCCGATCGTCCCGAGACCGCTGCCCTGTGGTTTCCGACAGAGTGAGGGCGACCGGCTCATAAGGAATTCGCAGGCGCGTCCCGAGGGAGTGGAGTCTCGACCGTCGAGGTCCGTCCGAATCCGGGGAAACGGATGGACGGAGAGTCGCGTCTCAGTGCCTGTACGTGGACGCGATCTCGAAGGAGCGATGGCATGGCGCGTGGTGATCTCGATGCCGAGGGACAGCAGGAGGTCCAGCGGAGGATCGGCGAGATCCTCACCGACGGCCTGCGTCCCGGCTGGGCCAAGGCGACGTTCCGGTGGACGGCGCTGGTCGGAGCCGGGACGCTGGCCTCTCTGGCCGTCCAGGAGGAGGACGGGTCGTACCGGACCGAGAACATCCCCCAGGGGCTGAGCGAGCCGTGCGGGCGGTTGAAGCACGGGATGTACCGGCAGGGGACCGGCACCTGGCACTCCATGGAGTTCACGGTGGCCGCCGACGGGCGGTTCAGGGTGGAGTTCGACTACGACGGCGAGATCGAACCGCCGCACGGGTTCGTGCCCGAGCAGTTCCGCAAGGAGCTGGCCACCTATCCGCGCGATCCGGAGCACATCCCGGGGTGGTGGCAGGAGATCCTGGCCAGGGTGCCCAATTTCTACGCGGGCGTCCACGCCGAGCCGGGCGAGAGGTATCGCGGTGAGATCGGGCCCGATCTCGGCGAGGTCGGCATGGCCTTCGAGAAGGCCGGCTGGGAGGTCGGCCCGGGGGAGTACGCCCAGGAGCTGCGTTTCTCCACCGACTGGGCGGTGCTGGAGACGCTGTCCCGCTACGGGCTCGTGCGGCTGGCGGGACGGATCGACCCGGAGGATTGGGACCGGCTGGTGTCATTCCTCTCGGAGCAGGAGTGGAACTTCGGGGCCACGCTGTACGACGGGGACGACATCCTCAAGGAGGCGCAGCCCCGTTCGCAGGACAGAGCGTGAACCGCGGCGCCGGCGTACAGCGCGCGCTCCGCCTGCTCGGACGCGGCGAGTCTCAGCGGTAGGCGCGCAGGAACGCGTCGACGCCATCGGCGATGATGGCCGGAATCTTCGCCTTGGCCGCCTCGCCGCCCGGGTCGTCCTTGAGCGTGTCCAGAGCGAGAAGCAGGGTGAGGACGACGAAGTGCTGCGCGGCGCGGTGCGGATCGTTCCTGCGAGGTCAGGCGGCGGAAGGTCACGTACTCCGACGACGGGAACGCCGTCGTCGCCACCCGCAGAGCGAAGGCCATCAGCGCGTCGCGCAGGTCGCGTCCCCGCGTTAGTTCTCTGGAGGAGGTCTTCCTCCGCCTCACCCACGATGCCACCGAGTACGAAAGCCGCGCCGCATGAGCGCCGTCCGTCCGAAACAGGCCGCCGGGCGCCGCCACATGGGCGTCCTCCGCTCCGAGTGGACCAAGCTCCGCAGCGTCCGGAGCACCTGGATCGCGGCCGTCAGCACGATCGCCGCCGGCGCGGCCCTGAGCGTGCTGGGCGCCTCCGATCTGCTCGGCACTTCCCCGTCCGACCTGCCCGGCGACTGGGATCCGACCGCGGCCGGCCTGAAGGGATTCCTCTTCGCGCAACTGGTCATCGGGATGCTCGGCGCGCTCAGCGTCACCCCCCTCGCACCAGCATCACCGTCGTACCTTCACGGTCCCGCCTGCTCGCGGCGAAGGCCGTGGTCGTGGGGGCCGTGGCACTCGTGACCGGCATCGCCACGACACTCGTCAGCTTCACCGCGGTGCAGTTGATGCTCAGGGGCGCCGATCTGCCGGCGGCGGGCGTCGGTGATCCCGGTGTCCTCGCGGCACTCGCCGGAGGACCCCTCTACCTGATGCTCGTCGGCGTCACCCTCCTCGTCCCGGGCCTGCCCGGCGCCATCGGCGACCGGTTCGCATGGTACTGGCCGATCACCGCCGGCCAAGCCGCCTACACGGTCGTCCCGATCGAGGACATGCTCGCCCCCCGAGCCGGACTCGCGGTCCTGGCCGCGGCGACCGCGGGCATCGCCATCGCCGGCCACACCGCCCTCCGCGTCCGCGACGTCTGAGAAGCGCCGGGTACCGCCGTGCCGTCCTACGATCGCGGGCGCAACTGGATGACGTCCAGGGTCGCCTCGGTGGGGTCGGCGAACGAGGCGAGCCGCCCGTGCACCGTCTCGGTGCACGTCACCTTCACCGTCGCGCCCAGCCGTACCGCGGCGGTGGCGGAAGCGTCGCAGTCGGCGACGGCGAAGTACGGGTACCAGCGCGCCGGGGAGCCGCGGTCCGGCGGCGGCTCGTCGGCGCACACCAGCCTCGCGATCGGACGGCCGGTCATCGTCCACATGAAGCATTTGTCGCTGGTCGCGCCCTGGAACTCGGTCGGCTTCCCCCAGCCCAGGACGTGGCCGTAGAAGTCCTGGGCCGCGGCGGCGTCCTGGCAGGCCAGCTCCAGCCAGCACATCGCGTTCGGCTCGTCGACGACGTGCGCGCCCCGGTGGACCTGGACGTGCGGATGCCAGAGCCCGAACCCCGCGCCCTCGGTGTCGGCGGCGAGCGCCATGAACCCGAGCCCGACATCGGCCTCGAAGAACACCTCTCCGCCCGCCTCGCGGACCGCGTCGGCGGCGCGCGGCAGGTCGCGGACGTTGAAATAGCACGTCCAGTTCGGCGAGAGCGTGACATCGGCCATGTCCAGCAGACCGGCCACCCGGGGGCCGTCGACCCCGCCGAGCGTCAATATGTCGACATCGCCGATGAGCGTATCCGCCATGGTGTAGACGCTCCAGCCGAAAAGCTCGCAGTAGAAGTCCCTCGACCGCTGTATGTTCGGCGTGGACAGCTCCGCCCAGCAGGGCGCCCCATGCTCGTACGTTGTCATCACAGGCATGCCGACCTCCTCGCTCGGGGCGCGGGTCGATCTTTCGGCTCATGCGCCTGCAGTTTCCACATCCAGGTTACGAGCGGACGGGGTAAGCAGGCACACTCCGCCGGAATCATATTTCCCAAAGAATCCCTTTTATCGGAAGTTTCGGTAACGCCAGAGCCGTGCCTCACGACGAACGAACGGTGAAGCGGCACTGCCGCCCCCGCAACCTCAGGAGGCTCACTAGCAGCCCTGGGATGGTGTCCTTCGCTGGTCCTGCGGCCCTGACGTGCGGCCGGCTATCCGCGGGGAAGGGTGAGATCGGCCTGGACGGGGCGGTGGTCGGTGCCGGGCAGCCGGTGGATCTCGAAGCCGCGGACCGCCGCCCGCGCATCGGCCAAGACGTGGTCGAGCGTCACCGGCGGCACCCTGCCGCGCCATCCGGCCGGCCAGGTGGGACGCAGCCCGCCGCCGGTGACGTCGGCGGCGTCGCGGTACCCGGAATCGGTCAGCCTGCGGAACTCGGCGTGGTCGGCCGTGGCGTTGAAGTCCCCGGCCAGAATCCGGACCGGGCCGCGCCCGTCCGCCCGGGGAAGCGCTCGCAAGCCCGCCTTCCAGCAGCCCGCGCGGTCGGGCGCTGAAGGCGCGCACGGGTGCACCGAGACGACCTCGACCGGCGGGGCGCCGGGCACGTCCACCCGCGCCCGCGCCTGCCCGAACCCGATCTTGATCAGCGGTTGCTCCCGGACGGGGAAGCGCGCGTACACGGCGGAACCGACCACGCCGGGACTCGGCCGCAGCACCCGATAAGGGAGCGACTCCCGCAGGCCCGCGCCGTCCAGCGACTCCACCGCCTCCGGCGTCACCTCCTGCAGGGCCAGCACGTCGGGCCGCTCGCGCCGTACCAGGTCCGCCATGTCCTTCGCGGGCACCCCTCCCGCCAGCAGGTTGGCCGCGAGCACTCGCACCCGCGGCCCGTCCGCCGCCGGGTTCGCGTCGGGCAGCGCACGCGGGACGACCACGACGCCCAGCGCCCCGGCCACCAGGACCCCGACCACAACGACGAACCACCTGCGCAGCGACAACGCCGCCAGCGGGACGACCAGGGAGACCGTCGCCACGTACGGGGTGAAGGCGACCAGTTGTTTCCACCCGAACACCGGTTCCCAGCCGGACACCCGCAGCGCCGCCCAAACCGCGAACGGCGCCAGAGCAACCCAGAGCAGCACGTCCACCCAGACGCGGCGCCCTCGGATCCGCCGTGCGGCGCTGCTCGTTCGCCGGTCCTCTTCCTCGGCGCGAACGGTCACAGCAGTCCCCTCTCGCAGACGACACCCTCTGACCCAGACGGTCTAGCCAGAGCGAGAGTTCGCCGGCCCAGCACACGTGGCCGTCCGGCACGCCCGTTGGGCGCGGCGCGGACATGCCCGGCCCGTTCGGCCCACGCGTTCACGTCGAGCGGGAGCCGACCGGTTCCAAGGAACCGTCCGCCGCCCCCGGGTAGCGATTCTCAGCCCGGTCAACATCCCGGCCAGCCGAGCAGCAGGCCCTGCACAACATCCGGGCCTACAGCGAACAGATTGCGCAGCGAACGCCTCGGTCACCTAGGGAGCCGGGCGGCGTGTCGAAGATATCGGTGTAGTGGTCTGTCGGGACGACCAGCGTGTGTCCGGGGGCAAGAGGGCTAGCGGCGACGCAGCATGCCGCGTGCTCAGGTCGAGGTGCCATGCCGAGAGCGCGTTTGCGGGACGCGGATTCAGTCGCAGGCCGTGCCGTCCCCGTCGCGGTCCAGGTCGTAGATGTCCGAACCGACTACGCGGACGGGGCCTTGGACGTAGCCCGGGCCGTCGCCGCTGCCGCCCGCGCAGTCGACATCGCTGGCGATCGGTACGCAGGCGCCGCTGTAGTTCGGATCGCACTGCCGCGTCTGCTTCGTACCGACGGCGATGATCCGGGCGACCGGTGCCTTCGTGACCGCCTTTCGCACCAGCTTCCTGCCGGTCTGCACTCCATCGGTGATGGTGACGCTGTAGGTCAGGGTTCTGACACCCGCGACGCCACGGGTTCTCACCTTGGTCTCGCCCTTGGCGAGCGTGGGGTCGTTCACCTTCTTGGTCTTGAACGGGATCGCTTCGGTCTCGGTGACGGTGCGCTTCTCGACCGACGGCGTGGGTGACGGCGTGCTCGCAGGAGCGGAAGGCGGCGAGCTTTCCGAGCCTGCCGCTGTCGGCGCCGCGGTCGACCCGCACCCTGCACTGGAAGTGACTAGAACAGCCGCTACGACGATGGCCGTGGCAGAACGTCTCACTGGTACCCCCTTTAACAGAGGGAAGCATGCACTCGGTGGACTCGGGCCGACAGGGACAGGAGTCCCGAATGACAACGGCTTTAACGCGGGCCGTCGTCAGCTGTCATTGACCCCGGTGACGTAGGTGGAGAGAACGGCAGCGAAGCACGGTCCATGAGCATGTGAAGCCTCTTTTTCGCGTTCTCGGGGTGCCACACCGGACGCGACCATGCTGTGGTCAGCCGACCTCGCACGGCTGCTGAAAAGAGGTTGTTCCGCAAATCGCCCGAGGTGATGTTGGCCGACCCGCGTAGGTGCTTCTGCTCTGCGTAGGCGTCTGGGGTTCAGATGCTGCGTGGGGGAGGGCCGGGTTACCGAGGCAACTTGTTGTTTCCATGTGCGGATGGCGTGAACCGGTAGGGAGTGGGGTTGTGTGCGTCCTGTGAGCGGGTGGCTCTCTTCGCGAGTATGTGCAGGTCGCTGGGGTTTTGTGGGGTCTGGTGGGAGGGGCTTGTCGATGGCGGGCCAGTTTCTATAGGCTCTGTTAAGATAGTTGGGTTGATAGTGATCCAGGAGATGTCTATGGGAACCACGGCAGGGCAGGCGCGTTCCGTACGAGAGACGACCACGCGGGCGGTGGTGCTGACCCGCCGGCCGGTGGGGCAGGTCGTCAGGGTGGAGGATTTCGAGATCGCCGACATCGGCCTGCCTGCGCTCGGGCCGGATGAGGTGCTCGTGGAGAACCACTACATGAGCGTCGATCCCTCTACGCGGGGTCGGCTCGAGGACTTCGAGAAGCACTACACGCAGAACTTCGCGCTCGGCGCGCCCCTCGACGGGATGGCCGTGGGCCAGGTCGTGGCGAGCAAGTCCGCGGACGTTCCCGAGGGCGCCTGGGTACGCCATCAGCTCGGGTGGCGGGAGCATTCCGTCGTCCGGGCCGACGAGGTCCGCCGGATCCGGGTCGACCGGGCGCCGGCGCCGTACTGGCTCGGTGTCCTCGGACTCACCGGCCTCACGGCCTACGTCGGCCTCACCGAGATCGCGCAGATCGTGCCCGGTGACACCGTCTGGGTCTCGGGGGCGGCCGGCGGCGTGGGCAGTGTGGCGGGCCAGATGGCCAGGAACCTCGGGGCCGTCCACGTCGTCGGCACCGCGGGTGGCCCGGACAAGGCCAGGGCGCTGGTCGACGACTTCGGCTTCGACGCCGGTCTGGACTACCGCGAACCAGATCTGGCCGGGCGGCTCCGGGCGGCCAGTGCCGACGGCTACTCGGTCTACTTCGACAACGTCGGGGGCGAGCAGTTGACGACGGCGCTGGACCTGCTCAATCCGTTCGGCCGGATCGCGCTGTGCGGGATGATCTCGAACTTCGGTGTCGACTTCTCCGCGCAGCACCAGGGCCCGGCCGTCGACCAGTTGATCCAGGCGGTGCTCAAGCGGTTGACGTTGCGCGGCTTCATCGCCAGGGACCACTTCGATCTGCAGGACAAGTTCGAGGACGACGTCATCGGCTGGATCGACCGGGGCGAGATGGTCGTCATGCAGACGGTGCGCGAGGGCATCGCCGACGCACCGGAAGCGCTGATCGGTGTGCTCACCGGCGCCAACCTCGGCAAGATGCTGGTGAAGCTCGCGTGACCCCGTTCATGGCGGCCGCGCCTCTCTTGAGAGCCGCGGCCGCCATGGGCGGCGAGGGTCAGGCGGAGTGCGTGGCGGAGACGTCCTGTGCCGCGCTCCGCCCGGCGATCCGCCCGAAGGTGGCCGAGTTGCCGACGGAGTTCCCGCTGCCGACGTACACGTCGCCGAGAATTCCCCCGGTCACCTCGCCGCAGGCGTAGGCACCGGGGATCGGGCGGCCCAGGGTGTCGGTGATCTCGCCGCGGCCGGTGATGGCGGGGCCGACGGCCGTCCAGCACAGGGTGGCGAGGCGCACCTCGGCGGCGTAGAACGGGCCCTCGGCGACCGGGCGGACGAACTGGGCGTCCTTCCCCATCTCGTCGGGGCGGTCGTCGTTGTAGGACTCGATGGTGGCCTGCAGCCGGTCGGCCGGAAGGCCAGCGGCCTCGGCGAGCCCGGCGAGGGTGCCGGCGGAGTGGATCCGGCCGGCCTCGACCTGCTCGGCGATCATCGCCGGGTTCCAGTTGGGGCTCTGGCGTTCCTCGCGCTCGGGAAAGACCTGCTTGTACGCCTTGGTCCGGCCGGCCGTGCTCCGGTCGACGGCCTGGTGGTCGAAGACGAACCAGGCGACGCCGCCGTTCCGGTGGGTCGTCCGTTCGAGCACGCCGTACGGGGCCGACTCGTCGACGAAGCGCCGCCCCTCCTTGTTCACCAGGACCATCCACCCGGGGATGTAGCTCTCGAAGGTGTGCACGAAGTCGGGGTGGAGCAGGCGGAGGCCGCGGTCGTGCCCGACGATCTGGGCGCCGAGCTGCTCGGCGAAACCGAAGGCGTCGCCCCGCGCCGTGCCGGTGCCGATGTACCAGCCCCAGTCGCCGGTCGCGGTGAAGGACGGGTTGTGCTCGGCCAGCAGCCGGCGGTCGGCGCCGTAGCCGCCCGATGCGATCACCACCGCGGCGGCACGGATCTCCTCGCCGTCCGCCACCACGCCGGCGGCGCGCCCGTCCTCGACCAGGATGCGCTCCACGCGGTGGTTGACGACGATGTCCACCCCCGCCTCGCGGACCGCGCGGGCGAGGCTGTTCACCAGCTGCCCGCCCTGCCCGACCGCCGCCACGCAGCGCGGGGTGTTCTCGGAGCCTCCGAAGACCAGGGCGGGGTGGAACTGGACACCGTGGTCGACCAGCCAGTCGATCGCCCGGCCCGACTCGCGGCAGAACGCCTTGACCGCCGCCGGGTTCAGGTTCCAGACGTTGGCGTTCATGTAGTCGCGGTAGAAGCTCTCCGCGGAGTCCTCGATGCCCGCCTCGCGCTGCAGCTTGAAGTCGGCGCCCATGATGATGCCGCCGCTGAGGCGGGACGACCCGCCGATCTCGGTGTCGGCCTCGAGGATCACGACGCTCTCCGCGCCGTTCTCCGTCGCGGAGAGCGCGGCCGAGAGGCCGGCGATGCCGGATCCGATGACGAGCACGTCGATGGTGTCCATACTTGCTCCTTGGTGTGGGGTGGCGGCGGAGGAGTGCGTCAGGACGCGCGTTCGATCAGTTCGACGGCGTTCCCCTCCGGGTCGGTGAGGAAGGTGACCCGGACCCCGGGCTTGACGTCGATCACCGTCCCGTCGCCGAGGACGCCGCCACCGGCCGCCCGCGAGGCGCGGACGACCTCCTCCAGGGCGTCCACGACCAGCGTGAACAGCGGTGCGCCGGCGTGTTCGATCACCGGCGGGCCGCCGTGGCCGGTGCGCGGCCGCCGGGCGGGGCCCAGGAACTTGAGCCGCTGGCCCGAGGGCGTGCGGAGGCAGATCACCTGGCAGGGCACTCCCAGCCCCGAGGCGGCGAACGCCTCGTCGGTGAGCTCGATGCTCCACTCCGGCTCGAGGGCGAAGACGGTGCGGTAGTAGTCGGCCAGGGCCTGCGGCCGCGCCGCCACGATCGCCGTTTCCAGGATGGTCACTCGGTCATCGGTCCCTTGTCGTTGCGTGGTTCGGCGGGAAGCCCGAGGACGCGCTCCCCGATGATGTTGCGCTGGATCTCGTCGGAGCCGCCCGCGATGCGGAAGCCCGGCGCCCCGAGGACGTGCTCACTCCACGCGTAGGTGCCCCATTCGCCGTGGTCGAAGGCGAGGCGCTCGCCCAGCAGGTCCTGGCTGGTCTCCGAGAAGGCCCGGAGCTGGTCGACCCAGAAGACCTTCCGCAGCGACCCCTCGGGACCGGGTGCCTCGCCCGCGGCCTGCGCGGTGGCGACCCGGTCGCCGAGCAGCTCGAGCAGGCGGTGGGCGGTGTAGGCCCTGGCCACGCTCTGACGCTTCAGCGGATCCTCCAGGGCGCCGGTGTGCCGGGCGAGCTCCCACAGGTACTCCCAGCTGCCGCCGACCTTGCGCCGTCCGGAGTGGCCGCGTTCGAAGCCCAGGGTGGTCAGGGCGACCCGCCAGCCGTCGCCGACGTCGCCGATGCGGTCCGCGTCGGGGATCCGGACATCGTTGAAGAACACCTCGTTGAACGACGTGCCACCGGACATCTGCCGCAACGGGCGGATGTCGACACCGGGTGCGTCCATCGGCACGATGAACGCGGTCATGCCCCGGTGCTTGGGGGCGGTGGGGTCGGTGCGGGCGATGAGCTCGCCGACCTGGGCGAACTGCGCCCCCGAGGTCCAGACCTTCTGACCGTTGAGCACCCACGAGCCGCCCTCGCGCACGGCACGGAGCCGTACGTTGGCCAGGTCCGAGCCGGCCTCCGGCTCGGAGAAGAGCTGGCAGGCGAGCAGGTCGGCGCGGAGCATCGGCCTGAGCCACCGGGCGCGCTGCTCCTCGGTGCCCAGCCGGGCGATGGTGGGGGCGATCAGGCCGACGGTGACACCGACCAGCTCGGGGGTGTGCGGCACCTGGAACCGTGACTCCAGCTGGGCGAACGTTCGCTCGTACTCACCGGGGAGTCCGGCGCCCCCGTGCTCCTCGGGCAGGGTCAGGGCGCCGTAGCCGGCGTCGTACTTCTGCCGCTGCCAGGCGGCGCTCCGTTCGACCAGCCGCCCCAGGTCCTCGTCGGAGACGTTGTGGAAGACCGGGGCGCCGTCGTCGCCGGCTCCCCACTCGAAGCCCTCCTCGGGCCGGGCGGGCAGCCGTCCGGCCAGCCAGCCGTTCGCGTCGGAGGCCCAGTCCTCCAACGCCGATGCTTGCGACACTTCGGGCAAGGCGCCTCCTGGATGATCGATTTCGTGAAGCCGAGTGGCCGAGGGGGGTGAGGATGCGCTCGCCGGGCGCCGGACGGACCGGTCCGGTGCGGTCGATCACGGTCGCCGCCCTCCTGTCTTCGCGGGCATCACTACGCTGGGTGCAAGGGACCGATCATCTAGATGTTCTGCTGCGAACGCTGGTGTGAACGGTCCGGCGGGTGCGACATAGTCAACAATAACTATAGAAAGGTGGCAAGGCTCTGATGGCAACTGTTCGGCCGGCCCACAGACCTTCGCGTCGTGAGGAGCTGCTCGACGCCGCGCTCGACGAGCTGATGAGCGACGGGCAGTACGACGTGGCCATCTCGCGGATCGCGAAACGGGCCGGGATGACCTCCGCGGCGGTCTACTACCACTTCGACAGCCGGGAGGAGCTGCTCGACGCCCTGCGGGAGCGCATCGGGCGGTCGCTCCTGGACGTCGTCACAGCTCAGCGGGACGAGGCGGCCATGGAGGACTGGGTCGACGGAGTGATCAACCGGGCCGCCGAGTGGATCCGCCGCTCGCCGAAGGAGGCGCGCTTCCTCTTCGTGGCCAACCGGCTTTCCCACGGGGCCGACGACGAGCCCGAGGTCTCCCCCTTCGAGCCGGTGGTCAAGGTGATGGCCGAGGAGGTGCTGCGACGGGACCCCGAGCTGGGGCGGCTCGGCGGGACGATGCGCGCGATGGCGCTGCTGGCGCTCCTGGCGGAGCTGGCCGCCAAGGGCCTCGAGGGGCCGGAGGGGCCTTCGGCGTCCTTCGGGACCGATGTCCACGCCGCGCACGTGGTGGGCCGCCGCATCCTTCTTTCTTGAGTATCAGTCGATTACTTGCCACATCATCTAGTTACTGGTTAGCCTGCCCGGCGTGGGCCTGTGACCGGGCCCACTCGGAGTGACTGAGGAGGCCAGTCCATGGCTCTGCGGCCGGGCAACTACATCGACGGCGCCTGGGAGGCCGGCACCGGATCCGGGGACGGCATCACCGTTCTCGACTCGGCGAGCGCGACCGTCGTCGAAACGCTCCGGCCGGCCGGAGCGGACCAGCTGGAGCGGGCCGTGGCCGCGGCCCGGCGGGCCCAGCGCGAGTGGAGCGCCGTCCCGGTGCCCGAGCGCGTCGCGTTCCTGCGCCGGCTCGCCGACCGGCTCGCCGCCCGCGAGGACGAGCTGGCGGCCGTGATGAGCAAGGAGGTCGGGTCGACCCTGGCCTTCTCCCGCTCCGTCCAGGTCGGCCTGTCGATCGCGACGATCCGGGGCACGGCGGACGCCCTCGCCGAACTCCCCCTGGACGAGCGGGTGGACAACGTCACCGTCGTCCGCGAACCCGTCGGTGTCGTCGGCGCGATCACGCCGTGGAACTACCCGATCTACCAGGTCGTCGCGAAACTGGCGCCGGCACTGGCCGCCGGATGCGCGATCGTGGTCAAGCCCTCGCAGGTGGCGCCCCTGAGCTCGGTCCTCCTGTTCGAGGAGATCGAGGCCCTGGGCCTCCCCGCCGGGACCGCCAACCTGCTCACCGGCACCGGGCGGGTGATCGGCGAGGCCCTGGTCGCGCATCCGGACGTGGACATGATCAGCTTCACCGGCTCCACCGAGGCCGGGGCGCGGATCGCCGCCACCGCGGCCGCGACGGTGAAGCGGGTCGCGCTCGAACTCGGTGGCAAGTCGGCCTCCGTGGTGCTGGACGACGCCGACGTCGCACGCAGCGTCCGGGGCACCCTCGGCTCCTGCTTCTCCAACGGGGGCCAGACCTGTTCCGCGCTGACCCGCCTGGTCGTGCCGCGATCGCTCCAGACCGAGGTCGAGGCCGAGATCAGGGCCGCGGTCGCCGAAGTCGTCGTCGGGGACCCGTCCGACCCGCGGACCGTGGTCGGCCCGATGGCGTCGGCCGAACAGCGGGAGACGGTCAACTCCTACATCGAGCTCGGCCTGAGCGAGGGCGCGCGGCTGCTGGCCGGCGGGATCTCCGACGACCCCGGAGGCCGATCCGGAGGCGGTGGCTACTACGTCACGCCCACCGTGCTCACCGACGTGAAGTCCGGGATGCGGGTGGCGCAGGAGGAGATCTTCGGTCCCGTGCTCGTGGTCATCCCGGTCGACGACACCGAAGAGGCCGTCGAGGTGGCCAACGACTCCGAGTACGGGCTCAGCGGCGCGGTCTGGTCCGGGGACGAGGACCGGGCCGTCGCCGTGGCCCGCCGGATCCGGACCGGCCAGGTGGCGGTCAACGGCGGTGCGTTCAGCGCCAGGGCGCCCTTCGGCGGCGTCAAGAAGTCCGGCAACGGGCGGGAACTCGGCAGGTACGGGCTCGAGGAGTACTTCGAGTACAAGGCGATTCGTCTGTGAATGGAGAAGGCGCGATGACCGACACGGCCGTCGAACGGCGTCATGACCGGCAGGGCGGCGCCACGCCGGCACGCGAGCAGCAGCTCGCGATCTTCCGGCTGATGGCCCGGATCCGGCACTTCGACAAGCGGTGGCACCGGCTCTTCCAGCAGGGACTGACCGGGCCGGGGCACGCGTCGATCGGGATGGAGGCGATCGCCGCGGCGTTCGGCGTGGCGATGAGGAAGGACGACTACACCTTCGCCACCTACCGCGGCCACGGCCACATCCTCGCGCGCGACGTGCCGATGCGTCCGATCATGGCCGAGCTGCTCGGCAAGTCGACCGGCCTCGCCGCGGGCAAGGGCGGCTCCATGCATCTGACCAGCGTCGAGCACGGGATGATGGGCTCGTACGCCGTGATCGGCGCGCACCTCCCGGTGGCGGCCGGCGCGGCCCTGTCCGCGAAGTACCGCGGCACCGGCCAGGTCGCCGTCTGCTTCTTCGGCGACGGCACGACCAACATCGGCGCCTTCCACGAGGCCCTGAACCTGGCCGCGGTCTGGAAGCTGCCGGTGGTCTTCGTGTGCGAGAACAACCACTACATGGAGTACACGCCGATCCGGGACGTCACCGCGGTGCCGAATCCGGCCGCCGACCGCGCCTCCGCCTACGGGCTGGAGCGGATCCTGGTCGACGGGAACGATCCGGACGAGGTCTACGCGACCGCGGCCCGGACGATCGAACGGGCCAGGAGCGGGGGAGGGCCGTCGCTGATCGAGGCCGTCACCTACCGGCACCTCGGCCACGCCAGTGCGGACCCGGGCACCTACCGCCCCGAGGAGGAGATCGCGGAGTGGCTCAAGCGCGACCCGATCCCGTTCTACCGCGGCGTGCTCGTCGCGGCCGGCGTCCCTGAGGCCGCCCTCGACCAGATCGAGACGGAGTCCGAGCGCGACGCCGAGGACGCCGCGCAGTTCGCGGTCTCGTCCCCGAATCCCGATCCCGCGGAGTTGATGACGGCCGTGTGGGCCGACGGAGGTGCCTCATGGCGGAACTGATCTATCGCAACGCCGTCGCCCGCGGCATCGCCCAGGAGATGGCGCGCGACGAGCGCGTGATCCTCATCGGCGAGGACCTCGGCGCGGCCGGCGGCGTCTTCAAGACGACCGCCGGCCTCCTCGACCGGTTCGGCCCGAAGCGGGTCCTGGACACGCCCATCTCCGAGGACGCGATCATCGGCGCCACGATGGGGGCCGCGATGACGGGCCTGCGGCCGATCGCCGAGATCATGTTCGCCGACTTCGTCTCGGTCTGCCAGGACATGATCGTCAACCAGATCGCCAAGACGCCGTACATGACGAACGGCCAGATCACGATGCCCCTGGTGGTCCGCTTCGGCAACGGCGGCGGCCTCCGCTTCGGCGCGCAGCACTCGCAGAGCGTCGAGAACTGGCTGATGCAGGTGCCCGGGCTGAAGGTCGTGGCGCCCTCGACACCGCGCGACGTCGTCGGGCTCATGGCGGCGGCGGTCCGCGACAGCGACCCGGTCATGTTCATGGAGCACAAGGCGCTGCTGGCCACCAAGCAGGACGTCGAGGACGGCGAGATCGTCGAGGAGCTCGGCAGGGCCAGGATCGTCCGGACCGGCGGGCGCGCCACGATCGTCGCGCTGGCCGCGATGGTGCCGAAGGCGGTGGAGGCGGCGGAGATCCTGGCGGACCGGCACGACATCGACTGCACGGTCATCGACCTGCGTTCGCTGGTGCCGCTCGACGTGACCACGGTCCTGAACAGCTTCAAGGAGACGGGCCGGCTGTTCACGGTCGAGGAGAACCCCCGTCTGCTGGGCTGGGGCGCGGAGCTGGTCTCGATCGCGGTCGAGGAGGCGTTCGAGTATCTCGACGGCGCGCCGGTCCGGATCACCACGCCGCACATCCCGCTTCCCCAGTCGCCGTCGCTGGAGGCACTGGCGATCCCGTCGGTGGACCGGATCGTGGAGACCGTGCGCAAGCACGTCGTCGACTGAAGGGCCGGAGGAACGATGACCGCAGGACAGGATCCCGGGGAAGAGCTCGTCACCTACGGCGTGCGCGACGGGGTCGCGGTGCTGAAGCTGAACCGGCCGCGCTACCGCAACGCGCAGAACGGGGCGCTCCTCTACGCCCTCGACTCCGCCTACCTCAAGGCCGCCCGGGACGATGACGTGCACGTCATCGTCCTCGGCGGGGAGGGCGACCACTTCTCGGCGGGCCACGACCTCGGCACGCCGGGACGGGACGCGGGCACATCCTTCCCGCCCGCGGCCGGCATGTGGTGGGACCACGTGGGGAAGCCGGGGGTGGAGTCCCGCTTCGCACGGGAGTCGGAGCTCTACCTCGGCCTGTGCAAGCGCTGGCGCGAGATCCCCAAGCCGACCATCGCGATGGTCCAGGGAGCCTGCGTCGCCGGCGGGCTGATGCTCGCCTGGGCGTGCGACCTGATCATCGCCGCCGAGGACGCCTTCTTCGCCGATCCGGTGGTGATGATGGGGGTGCCCGGTGTCGAGTTCTTCGCGCACCCGTGGGTGATGGGCCCTCGCTTCGCCAAGGAGTTCCTCTTCCTCGGCGAGCGGGTCGACGCCCTGCGCGCCAGGGAGCTCGGCATGGTGAACCGCGTCGTCCCGAGGGCCGAGCTGGAGGCCCGGACACTGGACATCGCCGCGCGCATCGCGAAGCAGCCGCGGTTCGGGCTGGCCCTGGCCAAGCGGGCGGTCAACCAGTGCGAGGACCTGATGGGCTTCTCCACGGGACTCGACTCCGTCTTCGGACTGCACCACCTGGGGCATGCCCACAGCGCGGAGGCCACCGGCAGCGCGGTCGGCGGCCGCGGTGTCGACAGCGTCCGCGCCGCGCTCGCCGAGGACCGCCGGGCGTCCGGATGACCGTCCGCGAGCAGAGCGGCCGGGAGGTCCTCGAGATCGTCCACCGCGCACTGCGGGGATTGGACCGCCGCGAGTGGGGCGACTACCGGGCCGCCTTCGCCGATCGTCTGCACCTCGATTACAGCTCGTGGCGTCCCGATTCGATCGGCTGGTGGACGGCGGACGACTGGGTCGCCCGAGTCGGCGGCGGCTTCATCAACGACTGCGACGCGACCCAGCACAGCGTCTCCAACCCTCTGATCAGCCAGGACGGCGACCACGTGGTCCTCGAGTGCGAGGTGCGGGCCATGCACGTCCTGGAGACGCAGTGGCTCGAACTGGGCGGCACCTACACCTGGCGATTCGCCCGCGCCGGCGATGCTCCCGGCGATGGCCGGTGGCTCGCCGACGGGCTCGCCCTCGCGATCCGCTGGCGGCTGGGAAATCCGGACCTGCCGGCCCTCGCGGCGGCTCGGACGGCGGGCGCCTGACGAGGACCCGTCGGCACCGGGCGGTCGGCCCCCGGCACCTCTGGGTGCCGGGGGCCGACTACTCGATCGGGAGGTCAGGCGCGCTGGAGCGCCGCGACCAGGCGGTCACGGTGGAGGTCGGGGCCGCCCAGCAGTGCCCGCGTCGAGGTGGCCCGCCGGGCGTACAGGTGCGCCCGGTGCTCCCAGGTGAACCCGATGCCGCCGTGCACCTGCACGTTCTCGTAGGCGATCCGGTCCAGGGCCTCCGACGCGGTGGCCTGGGCGAGCGCGGCGGGCTCCGCCAGGTCCTCGCCGGCCAGGACGCGGGTCACCCCGTGGTACGCGGCGGACCGGGCGCGCTCGACGTCCACGAGCATCTCCGCGCACCGGTGCTTGACGGCCTGGAACGAGCCGATCGCCCGCCCGAACTGGACGCGGGTGCGCGCGTAGTCGACGGCCATCTCCAGGGCGGCCTGACCCGCGCCGACCTGTTCGAGGGCCAGCGCGATCGCGGCGATGTCGCCGATGCGCCCGGCCTGCGCGGCACCGTCGCCGGGGGCGGACACCTTCACCACGGGGGCGGCGTCGAGGCGTACCCGCGCGGCCTCCCGGCGCAGGTCCACGCCGGTGATGGGCGAGGCGGCATATTCGTCCGCGGTCGTCTCAACGGCGTACACCCCCACCTCGCCTGCGGCGTCGACGGCGGGGAAGAGCACGACGTCCAGGCTCTGGCCGTAGAGGACCAGCCCGAGCTCGCCGGTGACGGTGGACGAGGCGCCCGAGCCGCTGATCCGCAGGGGCGGCGGAGCCGTCCAGTCGATGCCGCCGAGGGCCGCCCCGAGGGACCTTCCCGGGGTGATCAGCCGCGCGGCGACCTCCGCGTCCACCCCCCGCAGGGCCTGTGAGGCCACCACGACGGGCAGGAGGGGGGCATCGAGCAGGACGCGGCCCGCCTCCTCGAGCAGGACGGCGGCGAAGCCGAAGTCCAGCCCCAGGCCACCCAGCTCCTCGGCCAGGAAGGAAGCGCCCAGCCCGAGCTCCTCGTCGGCGCGGCGCCACCAGCCGCGGATCTCACCGGCACCGGCCGACTCGGCCGAGGGATCGACCTTCGCGCCGAAGTACTTCCTGGTCAGATCACGGAACTCAAGGTGCTCCGAAGTCAGGTGAAACATGGACTTCCCCTCTACTCTTCGCCGGCAGCGGCGGACGAACCGCACGATCGCACCGCGGAGACCCAGGCCAGGGCGTTGCGGGTCAGGTGCACGAAGTGCGGGGACTTGAACGACGAGCCGTTGTCCCCCGGCTGGAGGTAGACGATCCGGCTGTTCCGCTCCCGCCGGACCCACGCGGCGGCGTCACTCACCAGGGACGAGGCGCCGGCGCAGGGTCTCTCCTCGCCTGTGAGCACCGTGTGCTCGCTGGACAGGTAGGCGCCCGCCTCCTCGTACCCCACCCGGCGGACCAGGACCTCGACCGAGTCCTCGAAGACCGGGCAGAGATAGGGCTCGTCGCCGGCGAGCCGGAACCTCTCCGGCAGACCCCGGGTGACCGGGTGGTCCCGGACGACCCGGAACTCCTCGGGCACGTGCTCGATGTAACCGGAGTCGGGATGGCGCTCACCGCGCACCGTGCCCGCCCGGTACAGGAAGATCCCGCCCATGATCTCGGCGAACTCCGGCCACTCGGGCCAGCTCGCCAGGGCGTGATGGAGGAAGACGACACCGGTTCCCGCGTCCAGGAGCCGCCGCCAGCCCTGCTTGAGGGCCGCGTCCGGTGCCTCGGTGCGGATCGGGTTCCGCAGTTTCACGGTGATGCCGGGCATGTCGTAGCAGAGCAGCGCATCGTAGGACGCGGCCTCGCCGGAACGGATCAGCGCGTTCCCGTCCGGCTGCTCCGCCCAGGTCACCTCGCACCCGTGGAGCTCGCCGAGGTATCCGCGGAACGCCTCCACGTCGTAGGAGTGGCCGCCTGTGAGGGCGAGGACCTTCGTGCTCATGCCGTGCTCCTCTCCGAGACCCAGCCGAGGCCGCGCCGGACGAGCAGCTGGAAGCCCGGCTCCTCCCAGGGGCCGCGGTCCACCTCCGGCCAGTAGTCCGTCTCGGGCTGCATGTCGTAGTGCCCCCGGGCATGGCCCAGGGTCAGGTAGTAGACGCACCCCGCGCCGTGATCATTGAGATAGGCGACGGGACGCGGTTCGTCGCCGGTCCAGTCGGAGTCCGCGAAGCGCGGGGTCACGCCGCTCCAGCGGGTCGTCAGGAGCGGCCGGATTCCCGGACGCAGCTCGCTCAGGTAGAGCTCGTCGCTCACCACCAGCTCGCCGACGCCGGCCACCAGCGGGTGATCCGGCTCGGCCGCGGTCACGGTGAACGGGGCGATCGGCGGGTGCGACAGGAACCGGCTCCCGAGGGCGTCCACGAACGCCTCCGGGAGCGGTAGCGCGGTGACCCGCCGCCCGCCGAGCTCGAGGGCGCTGTTGGTGGCGTGGAGGGCCAGCCATCGATGGCCGTCCCGCACCCACCGCGAGAGCGCCCGTGCCTGCTCCTCGGTCGGCCGGACGTCGCAGGTGTAACTGATCAGGAAGTCGGAGGCGGGCAGCCGTGCCTCGATCCCGGACCAGTCCGGGACGACCTGCATCCGAACGGATTCGTCCTCGGCCAGCAGCTGGAGCAGGCGGAGCCGGACGAAGTCGAAGTCGTGGAACCGCCCACCGCAGACCAGCAGGCCGCGTCGTGCTCGATGGTCCATGCGCTTTCCCGCTCTCTCTGCTCGGCGCCGCCGCGGAGCCTGCCAGACCGATCTCCCGCAGCGTACCAGTAACAAGAGATTGACTAAAGAAACATGATGGCGCTAGTTTCTGAGCACGAGTCGAGGAGGGCGCGAAATGACGGGTGTCGGTTTCTCGGTTCCGCAGCTGGGTCCTCATCTGGGCCGCGAGGTGCTGCGGACGTTCGCCGAACGCGCCGAGGCCAGGGGCTTCACCAGCCTCTGGGTGCAGGACCACCTCTTCTTCGCGCTGGAGCCCACGGCGCCCTACGCGGGCCAGCCCGGACGGGCGGTGCCCGAGCAGTACCGGACGATGCTCTCCGCGACGGAGTCCCTGTCCGCGCTCGCCGCGTGGACCGAGCGGATCGCGATCGGGACCAGCATCCTCGTCGCCGGCTACCACCGCCCGGTCGATATCGCCAAGCGGCTGGCCACCATCGACGTGATCTCCGGGGGACGCCTGGTCGCCGGTTTCGGCATCGGCTGGTCGCGCGAGGAGCACGACCAGATGGGCGTCGACTTCCGGACCCGGGGCCGTCGCGCGGACGAGCTGATCGAGGCGGTCCTCGCCTGCTGGGGCGAGGACCCCGTGGAGTTCCACGGCGAGTTCTTCGACATCCCGCCCTCGATCGTCTCGCCGAAGCCGGTCCAGCGCCCCCGCCCGAAGCTTCTCTCGGGGATGTTCTCCGAAGCCGGCCGGCGCCGAACGGCGAAGCTGTTCGACATCTGGAACCCGACCTTCCCCCTCGACGTGATCGTGCGGCAGCACGAAGAGATCAACGCGCAGCGCGCGGAGGGCCGGGCCCCGGTCGAGCTCTACTGGCGGATCTTCATGGAGCCCCCGGGCGGAGCCACCGAGGCGCGGCCCCTGCTGGGCGTGGACGGAATCCCGGAGCAGGTCGCCAGGGCCCGGGACGCGGGCGTCGCCGAGGTCATCCTCGACCCCAACTTCTGGACCGGGATCGATTCGCCGGAGGCATGGACCGGGCTGCCCGACCGGGTGGCGGACGCCTTGGGAATGTGACCCTTCGCCCGGTGCGCCATATATGAAATGACTAAAGTAACGCGCTAACCGAAGACGCCGATGGCAGGGCTCCGCATCCCGGAGCTCCTGCCATCGGCAGTCAGCCGTCCTGCGTCACATCGTCCGGGTGTCCGGCGAGGATCCGGCCAGGCGCTCGCCGACCTCGATGAGCGCCTCCACGATCAGGTCCTTGCGCCGATAGCCGGCGATCCTGCCGCCCGCGGCCCAGGCCTGGGACAGGTCCATGGCCATCCGTACGTAGGCGCGGGCCGCCAGGTCCGCCACCGCGAGGTCCAGTCGCGACTGGCGCCCCTGATCGCTCATCCGCCGGCGGGACTGCTCGACGTGCCGGGCCACGAACTGGTCCCGGACCGCCCGGGCCGGCTCGGGACCGGTGGCCGCCCAGGCGTAGAGCAGTCGCGTCTCCGCGGCGTGCTCGCGGTGGTACTCCCACACCGCCTGCGCCGCCCCGCGGATGTCCAGGGCCTCTTCGCCTCCGGCGGCCAGGGTGGTCTTCGAGATGCGCGAGCTGATCTCCTCGAGCGCGGCGGTGAGGAGCTCGTCCTTCGTCGGGAAGTGGTAGTAGATCGACGCGGGGCTCATGCCCGACTCCGCGGCGACCGCGGCGACCGAGGCCTTCAGTCCCTGGTCCGCGAACACGCGGATCGCCGCCTCCACGACCTGCGCCCGCCGGGACGGCCGGTGGGCGCCGCGGGGTACCCCTTCCTCAGGTTTGGTCATCCTCGAGTCCGTTCTGTCGGCTCCGTGCGCACGCCCGGTCCGGTGGGGGGTTCGGCTTCGTCCAGAAGCCCGTGCCCGAAGAGCCGTGATTCAGGGCCAGTGTCGGTACAGATCCTAGCCGCGGCGCCCGACGTGCTGTTCCCGACGGTTCACGGTGCGTCAGGTCACCATGGAACCCGCCCTGTGCCAGGGCCTCCGGCCCTTCGCCGATCTGGAGGACGACCGGACGGCTCAGTGCGCTCCGGGGTCGAAGACCACCCGCGGTTCGTCGATCGTCCTGGCGTGCATCCCGGCCAGGGTCGACTCAAGACCGTCGAAGCCGATCCGCATGGTGACCATCCCGGCGGCGCGCAGCCGTCCGTCGGCCGCGAACCTGACCGTGGTGGCGGTGTCGGACCTGCTGTAGCCCATCGACGCGACCACCTCGAGCTCACGGATCAGCCATTCGCGCACGGGGATGGTCGACGGCTCCAGCGGGAAGCCCAGCAGTGCGAGCCGGCCGCCCCGCCGCAGGAATTCGGACCCGGTGTAGACCAGCGAAGCGATCCCGGTGCACTCGATGCTCACATCCGCACCCAGTCCTTCGGAGAGTTCGCTGACGCGGTCGGCGGCCTCGTCGGGACGCACCGCCTCGTCCGCTCCCAAGGCGACCGCCAGTTCGCGCCTGGGCGCGGAGGGTTCCACGACGACCACCCGGCCCGCGCCGGCGAGTCTCGCCCACTGGGCGGCGAACTGCCCGATCGCACCGCCGCCCTGGACGACGACCAGATCGTCCAGCCGGATCCCCGCCCGCCGCACGCCGCGGTGGGCGACCGCGGCGGGTTCGACGAGCTCGCGCGACTCCGCGGGCATCGACTCCGGCAGTGGCAGCACCCGGCTCGCGGTGACGGCGATGCGATCGGAGAAGCCGCCCCAGGGAGAGGCGGCCGAGTCCCGGCCGCGCGCCTGCTGGAGCGTGCTCGCGCACAGGTCGCCGAGGTTGCGCCGGCAGGGCGCGCACGTGCCGCACGACGTGCCGACGGTCACCGCGACGAGCCGCCCGGCGTCGAGATCGGTGACGTCGGCACCGACCTCGGAGACCCGGCCGACCCACTCGTGTCCGAAGATCGACGGTGGGACGTCATGTCCGCCGGCCGCGAAGTAGTGCGCGTCCGTGGCGCAGATGCTGCACGACACGATGTCGACGACGACGCCACCGCGGTCGGGCGCGGGATCCGCGACCTCCTCGATCCGGATGGCTCCTGCCGCACTGATGAAGGCTGCTCGCACCGCGACTCCTCGTTGTCGGCTCCGGGTGACCCCGGCATGAACGCGGGGCACGGAGAAATCTAGGTGAGCATCAAGTTATTGGGCCGCACAGGTCAACTGCCTAGGGCGAAAGGCGGTGCTGTACTGCGGTGGACTGGGCCCACCTCACCTTCCCTTCTTACTGATACTACACTAAAGTAACTGGGACAATTGATCGGCAACGAGCAGGAGGAAATCGGTGGATCTGGGGCTGAACGGTCGTTGTGCCCTCATCACGGGTGGGAGCCGGGGGATCGGGCTCGCGATCGCGCGGGCGCTCGTCGCCGAAGGCGCCGCGGTCTCCATCTGCGGTCGTGATCCGGACGCGCTCGCCCTGGCGGCGAAGTCGCTCGGTGACGTGCACACGCAGCAGGTGGACATGGCCGACTCCGCGTCGATCGACGCCTGGGTCGGGGCGGCCGCCGAGGCGCTCGGCGGCATCGACATCGTCGTGAGCAACGTCAGCGGTCTCGGTGGCGCCGGTGTCGACGCGTGGCGCCGGAACTTCGAGGTCGACGTGCTCGGTTACGTGCATCTGGTCCAAGCCGCCCTGCCCAGGCTCGAGGAGTCGGACGCGGCCTCGATCGTGGCCATCGGCACCACGGCCGCGGTGGAGACGTTCGGCGGGAACCCCGCGGGCCCGTACGGCGCGCTGAAGGCCGCCACGATCCACCACACCTCCGGCCTGGCCCAGACCCTGGCCCCGAAAGGCATCCGGGCCAACGTGGTCTCGCCCGGCCCGGTGTACTTCGAGGGCGGAAGCTGGGCGACGATCAAGGAACAGAACCCCGCGTTCTACGAGTCGATCCTGGGCCAGATCCCGCGCGGCTCGATGGGCGCCGCCGAGGAGATCGCCAACGTGGTCGCCTTCCTGGCCAGTCCCGCCGCCGGCTTCGTCACCGGGGTCAACGTCGTGGCCGACGGCGGCCTGACGAAGAAGGTCAAGTTCTGATCGCCCCACGGGGCGGCGCGCACCACGATCGATGACGTGGTGCGCGCCGCCCCGTGGCCGGCGCCCGCTCAGTCCTGACCGGCCCGGGCGCTTTCGGCCGCTTCGAGATGCTCGATCAGGTTCTTCTGGAAGTGGATGACGCGCATCTCCGAACCCCCGACCGTCAGGTGCTCGAGCGCCGAGTTGTGCAGTCCCCGCTGGACGTGGGGGAGGTTGGAGAAGTCCTGGTCCAGGACCTGGCCCATGCTGACCTCCTTGACGTTCACCGCGATGGTCGGCGCGACCTCGGCGCGCTCCTCGTGCTCGTTGTCCCACACCAGCGTGTAGACGTCGAAGACGCACAGGTTCGGGTCCGTCGGGTGCGGACGCGAGCGGAACGTCAGCGCACCGCCGGCGTGGGCGTTGAACTTGAGGTTCGGGAAGATGTGGTAGTCGTAGTCGTCCACCATCTGCGCGTCGCTGAGTTCGGAGTAGTCGTGCCCGAGCTCGGCCGCCCTGGCGCGGTTCTGCTTGATCAGGTACTCCCTGACCGACTCGTCGAGCCGCCACTCGCCGTCCTCGTCGAACAGCTGCGGAGGCAGGTCGACGGTCTGCTGCCGGGGCATCCCCGCGGCGTCCTCGCCCTTGCCCTGCTTGCTGTGCCGGAAGCCCGAGGCCGACCGGGAGTAGTAGGACTCGTAGATCTCGGCCGGGTCGACGTGCTCGAGCCGCATGCTCGGGACGCCGTAGGGGACGATCATCATCGCGTGCCTGCCGTACTCGCTGAAGGCGGTGTTGACGTCGTCGAGGAACGTCATGAGCTGCGGGTGGGTCGCCCCGACGTGGTAGGCCTCGAGGAACGCCTCGAGGGCCACCTTCCAGTTGCAGTCGAGGACGATCTCGGCGTGCATCGAGGCCCGGAACCGGTCGAGGTGGTACTTGTCCACCTCGGTGGCGAGGGGTTCGAGGAACTCGCGCAGGCTGCCCGCCTCGGCCGGGACGGGGTGGATGAAGACGAAGCCGCCCCACTGGTCACAGGCGACCTCGTGCAGGGCGTAGTCGTCGTCCTTGATCTCCGGGAAGAGCTGGCGGTCGGGGATGTCCTTGAGCCTGCCGTCAAGGGTCCAGGCCCACGCGTGGTAGCCGCAGCGCAGCTCCTTCGCCGAACCGCAGGACGGCTTGAGCAGGTTGCCGCGGTGCGGGCAGACGTTGTGGAAGGCGCGCAGCCTGCCGTCTTGCCCGTGCACCACCAGGTAGCTCTGCCGGCCGATGCTGTACTCGTGGAAGTCGCCCGGCTCGGCGACCTGCTCGGCCCGGCACGCCATCTGCCAGGTGCCGGACCACAACGAGTCGAACTCACGCTGGAGGAACTCCGGCGAGGTGTACCGCTTCGGGTCGATGTGGGAGTAGGCGGGCTCGGGGCGGTGCAGCTCCCCGAATCCGGCCTCCTCCGGGTACGACAGCTTGTGCTTCTCCACGTTGGCATGGATCCGGCCGAGGTCTTCCGTGATGCTCATCGGGTCGCTTTCTCCTCGCGTTTACGAACACTGCGGCGACGCACCACCACGTCGCCATGTACCTCTGCGCAACAACCAAGCCGTTCCAGGGGGCGCGGGATCCCGCGCCACCTGATCGCGTCCAGGGCCTCCTCCTCACGGCGTTCCATGGCGGAGAGGTTCTCCCGGCCCTCGACGATCTCGAAGAAGCAGCGGGTGCACTCCGCGTTGGCACGGCAGGTCGTCGGCCAGATGACGCCCTGCTCCTCGGCGGCCTCCAGCACCGTCTGGCCGTCGCGCGCACGGAACTCGACCCCGGACGGCAGCACGTGGATCGTCCAGCGGGCGGCGCCGGCCTTCGCCGCCTGCGCGGGCACCGGTGCCTCAGGCATGAGGAACGGCACCCGGTGCCCCCGCACTCGACGCGAGATACGCCTGGCGCAGCCGCTTCTTCTGCACCTTGCCCATCGGGTCCCGTCCGACGCTGTCGACGAACGCGTACGAACGCGGGCACTTGTACGAGGCGAGGAACCCGCGGCAGTACGCGTCGAGGGCCCGCTCGTCCAGTGCCCGCCCGGCGACCGGGACGACCAGGGCCAGTAGGCTCTCGCCCATGTCCTCGTCGGGGACGCCGATGACCGCGGCGTCCTCGACCTGCGGGTGGTCACGGAGGACGCGCTCGGCTTCGGCGGGATAGACGTTGACCCCGCCCGAGAGGACCATGTCGACCGCACGGTCGGTGACGAAGACATAGCCGTCGCCGTCGACGTGCCCGACGTCGCCGAGGCAGAAGAGCCCCGGCTCGAGATGGGCCGCCGCGGTCTTCTCCGGGTCGCCGAGGTATTCGATCCCGTGCCCCGTCCGGTCGCGGAAATAGAGACGGCCCGTACGGTGCGCGGGCAGCGGCCGGTCGTCGTCGCCGACCACGACCACGTCGAAGCGGGGCAGCGGACGACCCACCGAGCCCGGCTTGCGCAGCCACTCCTCGGAGCCGATCATGCACACGGTCCCGGACTCCGAACCGCCGTAGGCCTCGCTGACCACCGGTCCGAACCAGTCGATGAAGGCGCGCTTCACCTCCTGCGGGCACGGGGCGCCGGTGAGCACGAGGTGCGCCACGCTGCCGACGTCGTACCGGCGGCGGAGGTCCTCGGGCAGGGCGAGCATCCGGCTCAGGTGGGTCGGCACCATCACCGTCGAGGCGATCCGGTGCCGCTCGATGGCGGCCAGGGCGGCCTCGGCCGTGAACTTCGGCAGGATCACGACTGGCCGTCCCATGAGCAGGCTGCGCAGTCCCATCAACGGTCCGTTGTGGTGCAGCGGCCCGGCCACCAGATGGGGGCCGTCGGGGACCGCGGCCATGCCGGCGCGCACGGAATCGAGGTGCCGGCCGACGTCCGGCTCCGGCCGTGCGGCCCAGCGCGAGTGGGTGCCCTTAGGGAAGCCGCTGGTTCCGGAGGTGTAGAGGACGAGCGGCTCGACCGGTGCGTGCGGGTCCCAGTCGGGCGCGCCGGACTCGACGAGCTCCTGCCAGGCCGTGGCGCCGGAGACGTCGGAGACGACCGTCCGGCAGCCGGCGCGCTCGGCCACGGGAAAGAGGTCGGCATACCGGCTCGCGGGGACCACGCACACCGTCGATCCCGAGTCCCGGAGGATGTACTCCACCTCCTGCGGACGCAGGCGCGCGTTCACCGCCACCGAGGAGACACCTGCCAGGGCCGCCGCGAGATGCGCCACCAGGGTGCGGACCTCGTTGGCGCCGATGACCGCCGCCCGGCCACCGGCCGCGGCGTCGCGGAGGGCGTTGCCGGCGCGCACGGCCTGGTCCAGGAGCCGGCCCCACGTCAGGCCGGAGACACCGTCGGTCAGCGCGAGGTCGGTGTCCTCAGCCGTGATGCCAGCGATCTCGATTCGTGTCACCAGGGCGTTCCTTACCACAGGAGGACTACACTTACCGGCCGAGAGGTTACTAGTGTCATTGTCTAGTATCAAGAGCCCTCCGCCCAGGGCCCGCCCGCGATGATCCTGATGGCATCGATCGAGGTTGCCGCCTCGCTCCAGGCGGGTTTCGGGTTCCTCTCGGCCGCTCCCGGACGGCCTCTCCGTGCCGGGAGTTGAGGCTGTTCATCCCGACCTATTGACGTACGTCACACTGTAACTTCACACTGATGCAACATACTCGCCCGGCATCGTCCCAGATGAGCCCCGGGCGAGCTGAGAAGTGCATGACGACCGCCCTGGATCCCCGTCGGGAACACACGCAACGTTTGGAGGTGGGCACCCGAATGACGACATCCGTGACCGGTGAGGTCGCGCCCAAGGCGCGCACTGAGGCGCGTGAGTCCGTGCTGGCGGCCCGCAATGTCAGCCTCACCTATGGGGGGCTCGGTGGTGGGCGAACGGTCGAGGCGCTGCGCGAGGTGAACATCGAGGTGCCGAAGGGCCAGTTCGTGGCACTCGTCGGAGCATCCGGTTGCGGGAAGACCAGCCTGCTGAACATGTTCGCCGGCCTGGTCGAGCCGACCGAGGGCGAGGTCGTCATCGACGAGCAGCCCGTGCGCGGCCCGAGCAACAAGACCAGCTACATGTTCGCGCGGGACGGCCTGCTGCCCTGGCGCCGCGTCCACAAGAACGTCGAGCTCGGTCTCGAGGCGCGCACGAGCCTGTCACGGGCCGAGCGGCTCGCGAGCTCGCGGAAGATGCTCGAGCTGGTGGGCCTGGCCGACTTCGAGAAGGTCTACCCGCGCCAGCTGTCGCACGGCATGCGCCAGCGCGCCGCGATCGCCCGCACCCTGGTCACCGACCCCGACATCCTCCTGATGGACGAGCCCTTCGGCGCGCTCGACGCCCAGACCAAGCTCCGCCTGCAGGCGGAGTTCCTCGACCTCCTGGAGCAGGAGGGATCCGACCGCGTCTCCAAGACCGTGCTGTTCGTGACCCACGACCTGAACGAGGCCATCCTCCTGGCGGACCGCGTGGTGGTCATGCTGCCCAGGCCCGGGCGGATCGCGTCCGACCAGCCGGTCGACCTGCCGCGGCCGCGTTCAGGGAACCTCAAGGAGATCATCTTCAGCCCGGAGTTCCAGCGGCTGCACCGGGATCTCTTCGACCTCCTGCAGGAAGGGGAAGGCCATGAGTGACCTTCTCACCAGGACCGCCGAGGCGACTCCGAAGGAGAAGCCGTCCCGGCGGCAGCGGCGCAAGCCGAAGAAGACCGGAACGATCCAGGTCTGGCTGGGCCGGGCCGCACTGGTCGTCATCGTGCTGGGCGGCTGGGAACTCCTGGTCGGCACGGGAAGCCTCGACGCGCAGTTCGTCGGGCAGCCTTCGGGCGTGTGGGACTCGCTGACCCGGATGCTCGCATCGGGCGAGCTGGTCGCTCCCACACTCGACACCCTCTGGGCCACGCTCCTGGCGCTCCTGATCGCGGTGCCGTCCGGAATCCTCGCGGGTCTCGTGCTCGCCGAGGTCCCCTTCCTCGACAAGGTGATCTCGCCCTTCCTGATCCCGGTGAACAGCCTCCCCCGGATCGCGTTCGCACCGCTGTTCCTGCTCTGGTTCGGCCTGACGATCTGGTCGAAGGTCTTCCTCGCGGTCTCCATCGTCTTCTTCATGATGCTCTTCAACACCCGGGCCGGGGTCAAAGGAGTCCAGCCCGACCAGCTGGCGGTGGTGAAGACCCTCGGTCTCAAGCGCCACGAGGTGATGTGGAAGGTGGCCCTGCCGTCGGCGGTCCCCTCCATCGCGGCCGGGGTCCGGCTCTCGGTGACCTACAGCCTCCTCGGAGTGGTGGCCAGCGAGATGGTCTCCGCCAAGCAGGGGCTCGGGCTGTCGGTCGTGTCCTTCAGCAACTCCTTCGATATCAACAGCATGCTGGCGGTACTGGTCGTGATGGCGGTCATCGCCACCGTGTTCGGCCTCATCGCGGAGAAGGGCGAGCAGTGGCTGCTCCGCTGGGAGTGAACCGGCCGGAACGTTCCACCGTGCGGAGCGGCCATGGACCTGGGCCTGCGTGACCGGCGTGCGCTGGTCCCCGCGGCGACCACCGGGCTCGGCTTCGCCACCGCACGGCGACTGGTCGCGGAGGGGGCCCGGGTGCACATCTGCGGCTCGGACCCCGATCGCCTCGACGCCGCACTGAAACGGCTCGGGCCCCGATGCACCGGATCGGTCGCGGACCTCTCCTCGGAAGGCTCGGGAACCGGGCTGGCCGAGGACGCCGGGTCCGCGATGGGCGGGATCGACATACTGGTCGCCAACGCGCCCGGACCACGCGGTGCCCACGCGGTGGACCTGACCAAGGACGCGGTCGACGAGGCCATGCGGCTCAACTTCATGAGCGCGGTCGAACTGTGCACGGCCACGGTGCCCGCCATGCGGGCGCGCGGCTGGGGCAGGGTCGTCGCGATCACCTCGCTCGGGGCCCGCGAACCGCTGGTGGGCCTGGCGAGCAGCAGTGCCGCCCGGGCCGCCCTCTCGGTGTACCTCAAATCCCTCAACGACGAGGTTCGTGACGACGGCATCACCGTCAACTCGATCCAGCCGGGTCCGCACTCGACCGCCCGCTACCTGGCCTTCGCGGCCGACCGCGACGGGCCCGGCCGCCGGATCGGCTCGCCGGACCACTTCGGCGCGCTGGTGGCCTTCCTGTGCTCGCGCCAGGCCGACTACCTGTCGGGGGCCGGGCTGCCGGTGGCGGGCGGCTACCAGAACACCCTGTGAAGACATGGGCCAGTGAACGGCCCTGGTCGAGCTGGAACTCGACCGCGCAACGACGAGGAGACCCGGATGAACAAGATGACCTGCGCGCTGGTCAGCGTCGCGTGCGCGCTCAGCCTGGCCGCGTGCGGAGCCGGAGGCGACTCCAAGGCCGGCACGATCAACGTCGCGACCAGCCTGACCGCCTCCGACTCCCCGTTCATCCTCGGGTCCGAGGCGGGGGTCTGGAAGAAGCGCGGCCTCGAGGCCGAGAACGTCCCCATGCAGGGTGCGGCTCCGGCCTTGGCGGGTCTCGCCAACGGCTCCATCCAGACCGTCCAGCAGGGCCCGGTGGTGATGGCGCAGGCCAATCAGAAGGGAGCCGACCTCCGCTACTTCTGCGGTGTCGGCCCCGTGATCTGGAACGGCCTCATCGTGGACTCGGACGGCCCGCTGGCCGGGATGGCCGGTCTGCCCTACAAGCAGAAGATCGCCGCGTTGAAGGGGAAGTCGATCGGTGTCTCAGCACTGAAGTCGACCACCGAGCTGCTCGGCGGCATGATGCTCGAAGCCGGCGGCCTCAAGGCCTCCGACGTCAGCTACGTCGCGATCGGCTACGGCAAGGGCGCCCTCTCCGCGCTCGACCAGGGCCGGGTGGACGCCGTGGTGACCTACCCCTTCCTCACCCAGCAGGGCGAGGACCGCGTCAAGCTGTTCGTCGACGTCCCCAACGAAAAGGACGCCCCCTCGGACATGTACAACACGATGAGTTCGGGCTGGATGGCGAACAAGGACTGGCTCGACAAGAACCCCGACAAGGCCCAGAAGTTCTGCGCGGCATTCGGCGACGCACTCGACTACGTCACCGCGGAGCAGAACCGGGACACCGTGGCGGCCGGGCTCCAGAAGTCCTTCGGGGTCCCGAGCCTGGATCTCGCCAAGCAGGTCGTCTCCAAGGACGGTCCGATGCGCCTGCTGTCCACCAAGCTGGACTGCGGTGCCCTCCAGCGCGCCATCGAGCTGGCGGAGAAGCAGGGGCAGATCAAGTCCGAACCGAAGATGACCTGCGACAACATGATCTGGAAAGCGCCGGCGAGCTGACCCGGTCGACGGCCCGGAGGGGGTGTGCGCGTCCACCCCCTCCGGGCGCCGGTGAACGCCGAGGCGAGTACGAGGAGGCCGGATGACCGTTGAACGCATCGACCGGAACCCGGTGAGCTGGATCCTCTGGGCCGGCACCGCTGACTTCTTCGGAGACCTGGAGACGCGCGTCGAAGTCGCGGCCGACGGTCCGTACGAATGGGTGTCCCTGAGCGCGTTGGATCTCGCCACCGAGTCGGAGCGCGGACTCTCGCCCGCACAAGTGGGCGACCGCATCCGCACGGCCGGACTCAGGATCATCTTCGATCCTCTGATGGGATGGCACCCGACGCTCGTGCCGCCCGTATCGCCCTTCGCGGCGATCGGCCTGGAGGATTCGCTGCGCGGGGCCGCGGAGGTGGGAGCCGAGCTCGTGAGCGTGGTGCCGAATCCCCACAGCGCCCTGGACCAGACGGGCATGGCGGCCGCGTTCCGGGACGTCGGCGACAGGGTCGCCGCATTCGGAGCCGAGGCCCAACTCGAGTTCATGCCCTGGTCGTCGGTACCGGACCTCCGAACCGGATGGGACATCGTCGAGCAGGCAGACCGTGCCAACGGCGGCCTTCTGATCGACGCATGGCACTTCTTCCGCTCGGACCCTGACTTCGAGCTCCTGGCATCGATCGACGGCGATCGCGTCCTCTCCGTGCAACTCGATGACGGAGCGCTCCTCGACACGCCGGGCACCCGGAACGAGAGCATGGACCGCGCACTGCCGGCCGAGGGGGAGTTCGACCTGGACCGTTTCCTGCGAACGCTCGACCCGATCGGCGCTCTTCGACGGATCGGCGCCGAGGTGATCACGCCGGTCCACCGGGCGATGCCCGTCGCGGAGGCGGCGGCGAGGAGCCATCGCAGCGTCCTGGCAGCTATGGCCTCGGCAGGCCTGACGACCGGCTCGCAACGTCACCCGCTGGATTCGCGCTGAGCCGGACATCAGCCGCAGTACCTCCACTCGGTGGTGGTGGTGCCGTAGATTCCTCCGCCGTAGATCGCCGCGATGGACCCCGTCCACCTGATGCACGTGCCGGCGGCGTAGCCGCTGGCCGCCGCATAGTGGGCGTAGTTCCCCTCGTCCTTGATGGTCTTCATGCCCTGGCGTTCCAAGACGGCCTCTGTATAACTGGCGACGCCGTCCGCCCGGCCGACCCTCAAGGTGACGACACAGTTCTCCCGATAGGTGCCGTTCCACAACACATAGACCTCGCCCAAGGGCATGTCGTTCCGGTCATCCCAGAGATCCACCCTGGTGAGCACCCTGTAGTCGCCGTTCGGCCAACCGCACCCCCGCTCCGAAACGACGGCTTCGCCCAGGGTGTGGGCCGAAGCGGGCGAGGCCACGAACGTGATCGAGGCGAGCACAAGGCCAAAGGCCAAACCGATACGCACGAATATGCGCCGGTACGTCCGAGACATTACAGGCCCTCTCAACCGCTTGTATGACGCAGATCGCCGCATGGGCGGAAATCGAATTCCCGGCAGTTTGGCTTCAGTATGCTGCGGCACGCGCATGCCGTCCTTGACGGAGCGTGCACAGTTCCTTGACACCTGATCTCCAACGGCACGCCGCACATCCCGTGAGCATCTGCCGACTGATCGACGTCCCGCACAGTCCCGTCCCTACTTCCGGCGGATTCAGCCTCGCAGGGAGTAGCGGATGGGCAGCCGCTTCAGGCCGCCGACGAACGTGGTGGCGGTGTTCTCCGGCGTACCGGCCAGCTCGATCGACTCCAGCCGGGGCAGCAGTTCCTCGAAGAAGACGCGGATCTCGATCCGGGCGAGCGCGGCGCCCAGGCAGTAGTGCGTGCCGGACCCGAACGCCAGGTGTCGGTTGGGATCGCGGCCCACGTCGAAGCGGAACGGGTCGTCGAAGACCTCCTCGTCCCGGTTCGCCGACGGGTACGACAGCAGCACCGACTCGCCCTCGCGGATCGTCACCTGGCCCAGCTTGTAGTCCTGGTTCGCCGTCCGCATGAACTCCTTGACCGGGGTCACCCAGCGGATCATCTCCTCCACCGCCAGGGGCATCAGCGCGGGGTCGTCGTGCAGCCGGGCGAGCTGGCCGGGGTGCTCGATCAGTGCGTGCAACCCGCCGGAGATGGTCGCGCTGGTGGTGTCGTGCCCGGCGGTCGCGATGATCACGTAGTAGGAGGCGGCGTCGAAGTCGTTCAGCGGCTTCCCGTCCACCTTGGCGTTGGCGATCGCGGAGGCCAGGTCGTCGGTCGGGTTGGCGCGGCGGGCGGCGGTGAGCTCCTGGAAGTACCCGAGGAACTCCATCAGGACCTCGAACTTCTCCTCGGGGGTCTCGCCCCGGCGCATGTCCTTGTCGTCACCGCCGAACAGCTCCTGGGTCAGCTTGAGCAGCCGCTCGAAGTCGGACTCGGGCAGGCCGAGCAGCGACAGGATCACATACAGCGGGTAGTGCACCGACACCTGCCGGACGAAGTCGCAGGTGTCGCCGAGGATGGCCATCCGGTCCACGTACCGGCGGGCCAGCTCCTTGATCCGCGGCTCAAGGTCGCGCATCGCCCTGGGCCGGAACCAGTCCGCCCCGACCGCCCGGATCACCCGGTGGTCCGGGTCGTCCATGTGGATCAGCGTGCGCAGCCCGAGGCCCTGCTCGGCCTGCCGTTCGATCTCGTCCTCGACGGCCGAGGGGAGCAACTGCGGGCGCGGCGCGTTCAGGAAGATCTGATGGTTGCGCTCGATCTCCAGCACGTCAGCATGCCTGGTGATCGCCCAGAACGGGTGGTAGCCGTCGGGCTCGACCCAGTGCACCGGGGCCTCGCGGCGCAGCAGCGCCAGCGCCGCGTGCAGCCGCGCGTCATCGGCGTACGCGCTCGGATCGGCGAGCGCGCGGCCCGCTTCCTCCACGGTCAGGCTCATCCTCGGCTCCTTCAACGCCGGCCGCCCGCAACGGGAACCTGGAACCCGATCCAGGGGGCGACCCATCGATCGCATATCCGCCGAAGATCACTCAATCACGAGGGTTTTCCGAATATCATTCGGTACCCCGATGCGAGATTCGGTGTTCAAACCGTCGCCGAGGTCCTTGAAGCGCTCCAGCTCCGTGGCCTGGGCCGTCGATCAGCTTTACGACTGGCAGAAGTCGCAGATCGAACGGCCTGTGTTCCTTGCGGCCGGAGTCCCATCAGCGGGGACCAGCCGGTGCCGGGACTGTCGCGGGCGTGCGCCGCTGACTTCTTCGGTGACGCGGCAGTTCGCCACCAGCCTCACGTGCCGGGCCGCAAAGAAGTGCGGCAACCCGGGAGCCGCCGATGACCGCCCGCACCAGGGGGTGGCTGGACCTCGATCGACGGCGATGAGCACCGACCTCCGAGCGCTGGTCGGCCGGGGTGAGTTTGCATGGTCGAGAATTGGCGTGCCAGCATCGCGGGAGCGCTGCCGTCCGGCTCCTGGAGGGTGATCTTGACGATCGTGGTTCGCGGTATGGTCCAGGCTTCCGCTTCGCCTGCGTGGCCCGCCCTGAACTGACCGTCGTTCCCGTTCATCGTCAAGCGCGTCCACAGTGACGTGCGCGAGCCTTCGCGCCGGAGCGGCTTTCGGTGTCCACAGGTGATCCGACCTGTTTCCTGCCTGGTTGATTCTGCCTGCATGGGGCCGCTGCGCTTGGTGCCCTGAACCGTCGTCTCACCGCACTTCGACGGGATTACCGTCGTGGGTCGAGGTGCTCGAGGTGAGGTTCCCTTTCCGTGCCGTGACCGCCGTACCGCCTGCGCTGTAGCGGGCGGTGTTCTCGGCGAACGGGCGGCGCGGACCGTCGGCGATTCGCGTCGGGTCGTGCGGGCTGATCACCCTTCTTGTGAAGGAGATCGAATGTCCGCGTCCATGCTGCCGCATGACGCATCCCCGGCCCGGCTGCGTGCATGGCTGGGCTTGGCCGTGCTGGCCCTGCCCACCTTGCTGCTGGCGGTGGATCTGACGGTGCTGCACCTGGCGGTGCCACAACTGAGCGCCGACCTGCGGCCCAGCGGCGTCCAACTGCTGTGGATCGTCGACATCTACGGCTTCATGATCGCCGGGTTCCTGGTCACGATGGGCGCGCTCGGCGACCGGCTGGGTCGTCGCCGGCTCCTGATGCTCGGCGCGGCCGGCTTCGGGGCCGCCTCGCTCCTGGCCGCCTACTCCGCCAGCGCGGAAGCGCTGATCGCCGCTCGCGGGCTGATGGGGATGGCTGGGGCGACGCTGATGCCGTCGACCCTGGCGCTGATCAGTGACATGTTCCGGGTGCCGCGCCAGCGCGGGCTGGCCATCGGTGTGTGGGCGGCGGTGTTCTCGGTGGGCGTCGCCGCCGGGCCGGTGCTCGGGGGAGTCCTGCTGGAGCACCTGTGGTGGGGGTCGGTGTTCGTAGCCGGCGTGCCGGTGCTGGCGCTGCTGCTGGTGACCGCGCCGATGCTGCTGCCGGAGGTCCGCCACCCGCGACCCGGGCGCATCGACCTGCTCAGCGTCGTGCTGACGCCGGCCACGACGCTGCCGGTCATCTACGGCGTCAAAGAACTGTCAGTGCGGGGTCCGGCGCTCGTCCCGCTGGCCTTCATCGCGGTCGGCGCCGCCGTGTGCGTGCTGTTCGTGCGCCGGCAGCGGCGACTGGCCGAGCCGCTGCTGGATCTGCGGCTGTTCACCGACCGCACCCTCGGCAGCTCCCTGGTGATGCTGCTGGTCAGCGCGGCCACCGTCGGCGGAATCTACCTGTTCGTCGCTCAGTACCTGCAACTGGTGCGGCAGATGTCGCCGCTGGAGGCAGGGCTCTGGCTGCTGCCATCGGCCGGCGCGCTGCTGATCGCCTCCACGCTGGCGCCCCTGGCCGCCCGGCGGGTGCGTCCCGGCTACGTGGTGGGGGCCGCCCTGGTGGTGTCGGCGGCCGGATTCGTGCTGCTCACCCAGGTCGACGCCCGATCCGGGACGCTGCTGACGGTGCTCGGCTTCACCCTCGCCTACGCCGGCGGCAGCCCCGCCACCGCGCTGGGCACCGACATGGTGGTCGGCTCGGCGCCGCCGAGCAAGGCGGGCGCGGCCTCGGCGCTGAGCGAGACCGGGACCGAACTCGGCGTGGCCATGGGGGTGGCCGCCCTGGGCAGTGTCGGCACCGCCGTCTACCGCGACGGTCTTCCCAAAGCCGCACCGGGTGAGACCCTCACCGAAACGACCGCCCTCGCCCAGCAGCTACCGCCCGAGCCGGCGGCGCGGCTGCTGGAGACGGCCCGCGACGCCTTCACCACCGGGATGAACACCGCGGCGCTCTGCTGTGCCGTGCTGCTGACCGCGCTCGCCGTTGCGGCCGTGGCACTGCTACGGCACCTGCCGCCCACCTCGAACGCCGACCCGCAACAGGAACCGGCAACATCTGAACGCAGGAAACCACAGGGCTGACCCAGCCGATCACGTCCCGAGCGGCGGGACGGACGCGAGCCACCCGCCCCGCCGCCTTTCCACCACCTGCGCATCCCACCGGGCAAACGAGTGACCGAATGACGTCAAAGGCACATCGGGCCTGGTCATGGTGGAACGCGGTCGTGTACCTGGTTCGGCGGCGAACGCCCGGAGGGCAGATGCCGACGATCAAAACCCCGGGATGCTGTTCGCGGCGCGGGCGCTGCAAGGGACGTTCGCCGCCCTGCTCGTACCCGCCACCTTCACCCAGACCCGTGAACACGGCCGGGGCGTTTGGAATGTGCGCCGACTGGCGCTGGAGCCTGTACAGCAACATGCCCATCGCAGTGATGGCGGCGCTGGGCGGCACGCTGCTGGGGCCGTGCGGGTGGAATAGCGGAGCTTTCAATAAGACTGATGGACATTCGCGAACCCAGGTCGGGCGGGGGTGTGCTGGCGGCTTTGAATGCGGTCCCGAAAAATACGTTTCCCCTGTGGGGCCGACGGCGCTAGCTTTTGGGCAAGTCACTTCGAGGGAGGCCGTGGTGAAACTCCTCAGCAGCGTGCGGTCGGATGGCATCGACCTGGCTCATCTGGCCGCCGAACTCGACATCCCGACGATCGCCGGGTTGCAGCACCAGGGGGATGTGTCCGTGATCCCCGCCGCGATGGCGGTGGACGACCACCAGCGTCCGATGACCCCGGTCCCGGCGGCCGGTGTCGCGGTGGTCCGTGGGGAGGCGGGCGGCCACACGCACCTGTTGCTGGCCTCCGGTGACGTCCGGTACGACTTCCGCGACGGCGGCGCGGCGGACGACCTCACCCTGGGGTCGCTGGAGGTCGGCGAGGGCGCGACCGCCTGGCTGGACCACCCCGAGCACGGCGACACCGGAATCGCCCCCGGCCGGTACGTGCTGCGCCGCAAGCGCGAACTGGCGCCGCGTGTCCTCGATCCTGGGGCTCGTCGCAAGCGCGACCAGGCCCGCAAGCAGGCTCGTAAGCAGGAGGCAATGGCGCAGGCGGCCCGTGACCAGGCGGCGCGCGAGCGGGCGGCACGGGAGCAGGCAATGAGCGCGACCGTCCGCTTTGTTGCGGACTGACGATGACGGACCTGCGTCCCGCACACGGTCACGGTCGGCCACCGACGGCGCCGACCGCAGAGCAGCAGGCGTTGTCGGCGTCGGTGCGCGAGGAGTGGACGGGGCACGGGCTGGCCGTGGGGCCGGTGGACCGGGCGGCGGCCGAGGCGGGCGTCCAGGACGTCTACCTCGGCGCCGGCCGGCAGCCACCCGAGCACGTGATCTGGCTGGGCTCCCCGATGGCGGGCAGCATCGGTGCCGACATCCGCGCGGGCCGGCTTCCGCTGGTCACCAGGCGGGCGTGGCAGACGCTGCCGGAACCGACTGGCGAGGCCGTCGTCGAACAGGTGCCGCAGGACCCTCCGGAGACCGACCTGATCATGCTGGAGCCGCTGCCGCCTGACCTGGACGACCTGGAGCGGGACCCGCGGTGGGGCGGGTTGCCGGGCCGGCTCGGCCGCGAGGTGACCGCCGCGGTCGAGACCGGGCTCGGCAAGGCTGTCGGCGCGGCCGTCGACCAGGTGGCCGCGACCTGGCAGGACGCGCAGCAGCTTCCCGAGGTGGCGGCGCTGCCCCGGCTGGGCGCGGTCCGCCCGCCGATGCTGGGGCAGCTGGCCCGTCTCGATTTCCTGGCACGCTGCGGTGTCTGGGAACCGGACCGCCACAGCCGTGGCCTGCTCCGGGTGGGACGCGAGGTCGGGGAGTGGTGGCCGATGCGCAACAGCGTGATCCTCACCGAACGTCCCATCGAACTGCACCATGACGCCGAAGGCCGGCTCCACCATCCGAGCGGCCCGGCGGTGCGGTACCCCGACGGCTGGTGCCTGTGGGCGTGGCACGGCGTCACCATGCCGCGCGAGATCGTCGAAGAGGACGTCCCGATCCGCCGCGCGGTGTCGCTGCGCAACTCCGAACAGCGGCGCTGCGCCGTGGAGATGCTGGCCGGGCGGGCCGGCTGGGGTCAGGTGGTCGGCCAGGCGGGATGGCCGCGGGTCGGTCGGGAGGCACCGGACCCGGGCAACCCTGGGCAGGTCCTCAGTCTCTGGTGCGTCGAGGAACTGTACGACGACCACCTGCACCTGCTGCTGATGACCAACGGGACGGTGGAACGGGACGGCACCCGGCGGGAGTTCGGCGAGCTGGTGCCCGGCTGGATCCGGGACCCGGTGCAGGCCGCCGCCTGGCAGATCGGTCTTACTCCCGGGCAGTACCGGGAGAGCGTCCGGCGGACCTGAGCAGCCCGGGCATCGCCCCGCGACCAGGCGGTGACCACGACGCGTTCTGGCAAGCGATCGCCGCGATGCTCACCCCCAAGGGCAAGCCATACCTGTGCACGCGGATCGACCCGGACTACCTGCCCGCACGTTCGCACCACCCGAGCGCGGGCGTCGTGCGTCCCGGCCGCAACGATGCCGAGCAGCACTGCACAGCCCGCCCGACAACGTGTTGAGCACCGTCCGCGACAGGTCGAGTCGCCGCCGCCCGGCTATGCACGAGAACAGGGGTTCAGGCGGTGGGGTCATGCCCTCGCGGTCTGACGGAAGCGTCCGGGCGGGACGCCGTACTCACGTTTGAACGCGTTGGCGAGGGCGTACTGGGAGGAGTAACCCACCTGGAAGGCGACCTGTTCGAGCGAGGCGTCGGTCTCGCGGAGCATGCTCGCCGCGGTCGTCAGCCGCCACCAGGTCAGGTAGGTCAGGGGCGGCTGGCGGACCGCGGCGCTGAAACGGCGGGCGAACGCCGCCCGGGACAGGCCCGCCTCCTCAGCGAGCGACTGGACGGTCCATCCATGCGAGGGGTCCCTGTGGATGGCGTGCAGCGCCGAGCTGATCGATCGATCGGCCAGTGCCGCCGCCCAGCCCGCGCCGCCGGGCTCGTGCGGCTGGTCTTCGAACCAGGCACGCAGGACGTGCAGCAGGAGCATGTCGAGCAGGAGCGGGACGAGCGCCGCGCTTCCAGGGCGGGGCGCTTCGAGTTCCCGGCCGAGCGCGCCGAGTGTGGAGCGCAGGTCGTCGTGGCGTCCGAGCCGCGCGGGCAGGTGGAGGACGGCGGGAACGTCCTGCAGCAGCGGGTGGGTGCGGTTCGGGTCGAGCCGGTAGCCGCCGCACAGGGTCACCACGTCGCCTCCTCCGGCCGGGGGCGGCGGTGGGTGGACGGCCTCGACCAGCGGTGTGGCCGGGTTGTCGGCCAGGCCGTGGCCGTCTCCGCGCGGGGCGAAGATCACGTCGCTCGGTCCGACCGCGATCGGCTCCCGGCCGTCGACCAGAAGCCAGCAGGACCCGCGGAGCAGCACGGTGAACCCCGCGGTGCCGGGGCTCGGCGGAAACCGCATGCCCCATGGCGAGCGTAGTTCGGCCCGCGCGAAACCGGGGCGCCCGATGCGCATGCTCGCGATGACATCGCTCAACACGTCCACGGAAGAGAGTCTAGGGAGCAAGACGTTCGATGATTAATTCGAGACGTGCATGCATTGGTCATCTCGATCCGGGGTCATAGCGTCGTCCGCGAGTGAACGGCGCGAAGGAGACCCGATGACCATCAAGATAGCGATCATCGTCGGCAGCACCCGACCCGGCGACGACGGGAACGGCGGGGGCATCCCCCGCAAGGGCGGCGATGTCGGCCGCTGGGTGTACGAGGCGGCGGCCAAGCGCGGCGACGCGCAATTCGAGCTCGTCGACCTCGCCGAGATCGATCTGCCGATGTTCGACGAACCGTTCACCCCGATGATGGCCCGGTACACCAGGCCGCACACCAAGACCTGGTCGCAGGTCGTCGCCCGGTTCGACGGCTACGTCTTCGTCACACCGGAGTACAACAACGCGCCCCCGGCCGCACTGAAGAACGCGATCGACTACCTGTACGCCGAGTGGACCAACAAGGCGGCCGGGTTCGTCGGGTACGGCGCCTTCGGCGGGGCGCGGGCCGTCGAGCAGCTCCGGTCGATGATGGGCGAACTCCAGATCGCCGACGTGTCGGCGCAGGTCGGGCTCGGGTTGCACACCGACTTCGAGGACTTCCAGTACCTGCGCCCCGCGCCGCACCAGGAAGACGCCCTCACCGACATGCTCGACCAACTGATCGCCTGGGCACGGGCGCTCGCGCCGCTGCGGGCCCACAACCGGACCTAGGCGCCCGTCGCCGCGGCCCACACGACCGCCGGCCGGTATCTCGTTCGATCCCGGCGAAAAGTCGCCATCGACATCGGCCGGAAGCACGGGACCACCGATCTCGCGGAACTGATCGGAACGGTCACCGCCTGGCGGCCACACCTTCATCGACGGAGCTGACATGGAATACCGACTGCTCGGCAACAGCGGCCTGCGCGTCTCCGAACTCTTCCTCGGCACGATGGCCTACGGATACCCCGACGGCGGTCTGACCGAAGCCGACGCCCGGAGGGTCCTCGACCGCTACGCCGACGCCGGTGGCAACGTCATAGACACGGCGAACTTCTACGGCGACGGCAACAGCGAACGCGTCGTCGGAGAGTTACTCGCCGGACGCCGGGAACGCTTCGTCCTCGCCACCAAGTACACCGTCACCCGGGACGCGACCGACCCGAACGCCGCCGGCAACCACCGCAAGAACCTCGTGCCCTCACTGGAGGAGAGCCTGCGCCGCCTCCGCACGGACTACATCGACGTGTACTGGGTGCACATATGGGACCGGCACACACCTCTCGCCGAGACCATGCGTGCCCTCGACGACGCGGTGCGCGCCGGCAAGGTCCGCTACATCGGCATCTCCGACGCCCCCGCCTGGATCGTCGCGCAGGCCAACACCCTCGCCGACTGGCGCGGCTGGACGCCCTTCGCCGGCCTGCAGGCCCCCTACAGCCTGCTGCGACGGGACATCGAACGCGAACTACTGCCCATGGCCGAGGCGTTCGGCCTCACCGTGGCCGCATGGGGACCACTCGGGCACGGCGCTCTCGCGCGCCCACCCGTTCCAGCCGGTGCGGCCAGTCCGGACGATCCGGAATCCCCTGTGACGGTGGTCGTACGTGAGGTCGCGGGCGAACTCGGAGCGAGCCCGGCTCAGGTCGCGCTGGCCTGGACCAGGACACGGTCCCGAGCCGTGCACCCCCTCACCGGGCCGCGCACGGTCGAGGAACTCGACGACACTCTGTCCGCACTCGACCTCACCCTCCCCGCCGACGCGATCGAGCGACTCGAAACCGCTACCGGATTCGCCCCCGGATTCCCCACCGACTTCATCACCGAGGTCGAACCGTCAGTGTTCGGCGACATGTCCGGTCGCGTACTCGCTCGCTAAGGAGGTGAAATGTCCTGGTCGGACGCCGACGACCCCCCAGCCCACTACCACGGCAGTGCACGCTTCCGTCCCGCTGGCACATCGGCCGATCTGGTCACACCGTCCGAGGGCCGGACCGACTACCCAAGACATCGACCGGTGGCGACTTCGGCCTCTATGAGCACCGACGCCCACCGAGTCGTTCTACGTACCGCCAGGCAGCCTGCACTCCTTCGGGAACCCGTCCGGCCGTCCGGTCGAATTCCTGATCCTGTTCGCCCCGGCGCCGCCTCGAAGGAGACGAGGGACGGACCGCGTTCTTCATCCACCACGACAGCTACTACACCGACATGATCAAGAGCCCGGGCGCCCGACCATGGCCCGCCCCGGCACGGCCCACGACCCCGCAGCCGCCGATGTCCTGGGTGGACGCCGCCGTTGGCGATGGTGACGGCGCGACCTCCAGCACGCCAAGACCGCCTTGCTTGTTTTGGGCACGTCTTCCTCGTCCCGCCCGCTGCGACGCCATGCTGGCGCCAGCGGGAACGGACGCCCCGGCGCGTTGTCGGCCTGGGCTCGGCATGGGCGTGCCGGGCCAGGTTCAGCGGGCGAGATCGCGGCGGTTCAGCCGGAGGCTGCCGGCGGCGATCAGGACGGCCGCGGCGGCGGACAGGATGGTGGCGTCGCCGAGTTGCAGGCCGTGCTTGAGCGGTTCGCCGCCGATGTAGTAGTGGTACGGGGTCAGGTGGCGTAGCCAGTCGGCGCCGATCTGCGGGGCGAAGCCGTGCAGGGCGTAGGTGGCGACGCCGAGGCCGGCGGCGGTGCCGAAGACGGTGGCGCGGCTTTTGCCGGTGGCGGCGCCGAGGCCGGTGGCGAGCGCGCCGAAGAGGGTCGCCAGCAATGCCAGGTTGATGGCCTGGGCGGTGAAGCCGCCGACGCTGACGGTGCCGAGTTCGGCGGTGTCGCGGATGGCGAGCATGGCGGCCCAGACGACGGCGGCGATGGCGATTGCGCCGGTGGTCAGGGCGGCGAAGCGGTGCAGGAGCAGCCGGGTGCGTCCGACGGGGTGGGCCAGGAGGAGGTCCAGGTAGCCCGATTCCTCGTCGGCGGAGATCATCCGGGCTCCGGTGGCGGCGCCGTAGAAGGTGGCCATGAGCGGTACCAGCAGGCCGAAGACGGCACCTTGGAGGTAGCCGGCCGCGGAGGGGGCGTCGTCGAAGCCGAAGCCGCGCATGGCTTCGGGGACCGAGGCCATGGAATCGGCCGAGATCTGCGGGTAGAAGCCGCCGTACATCATCGCCAGCAGGCCGGTGGCCAGGGCCCAGACGGTGAGGACGTGCCTGTTGTCGTGCAGGGTCTTCCCGAAGATCGAGGAGTTCAGGAAGCGGCCGGGGCCTGCGGTTCCCGGGACGCCGGAGCCGGTGGCCGGGGTGGTCGCGGTGGTGGTCATGGTGCCGCCGTTTCGTCGTGGTGCCGGGTCAGGCGGTGCTCGGCGCGCCGCTGTAGTAGGTGTGGAAGAGCTCTTCCAGGTCCGGTGTGTCGGCGTGCAGGCCGGTGACGGTGTGCCGGGCGGCGGCCTTGATCAGCGGGTCCGGGGGGCCGTCGACGCGGCAGGTCAGGGTGCGGTCCTCGATGGCCAGGCCGGTGACTCCGGGCAGGTCGGTGAAGTCCTCCTCCGGTACGGGGGCGTCGAAGGTGACGCGGACCTGGAGGAACGAGCGGGCGCGCAGGTCGGCGACGGTGTCCAGGGCGACCAGCCGGCCCTCGCGGATGATGGCGACGCGGTCGGCGGCGGCTTCGACCTCGCTCATGATGTGGCTGGACATGAACACCGTCTGCCCGGCCCGCCGGGCCTCTCCGACCATGTCGAGGAAGGTCTGCTGGACGAGGGGGTCGAGGCCGGAGGTGGGCTCGTCCAGGATGAGCAGTTCGGGGTGGTGCATGAACGCCTGGATCAGCCCGACCTTCTGCCGGTTGCCCTTGGACAGGCTCTTGATGCGTGCCGACAGGTCCAGGTCCAGTCGCTGTGCCAGTTCGAGGATGCGGGCCGGTGGCACGCCGCCGCGCAGGTTGCCCAGGAAGGTGAGGCATTCGCCGGTCTTCTGGCGGCCGTCGACGACGAAGTCGCCGGCCAGGTAGCCGATGCGGCGGTGCAGTTCGACCGCGTCGGCGCGGGGGTCCAGGCCCAGGACGCGGGCGGTGCCGGAGGTGGGGCGGATCAGGTCCAGGAGCATCCGGATGGTGGTGGACTTGCCTGCGCCGTTGGGACCGAGGTAGCCGAACACCTCGCCCGCGCGGACCTGGAGCGTCAGGTCGGTGAGGCCGCGGCGGGTGCCGTAGGTCTTGGTGAGCCCGGTGAGCTCGATCGCGGTGTCGCTCATACCCGGGAAGCTATAGAATTTTCAGAGATTATTGAAGATTTCGAGCTGTTAGGATTTCATCAAGATCTCGGGGAGGGGGACGATCTTGGCGGACACGGCCGAGGCCGCGGAGCACATGGCGCTGGGCTTCGTCCAGGGCGGCATGCAGAAGGCGACCGCGCGGGTTCTGGCGGCCTTCATGTTCGCCGACGAGGACAGCGTCACCGCGCCCGACCTGGCCGAGCGGCTGGGCATCAGCTCCGGCAGCGTGTCAGGGGCGATCAAGATGCTCTCGACGGTCGGGCTGATCGAACGCGCCCCCGCTCCCGGCAGCCGGCGCGAGCACTACCGGATTCGAGAGGGCGCGTGGGCCACGTTGATGTCGACGCAGAACGGCATGGTCCAGGCCATGTTCGAGGCCGCCGACCGGGGCATCGAGGCCGCCGGTCCGGGCAGCCCCGCGGCCCGCCGGCTGGAGGAGATGCGCGACTTCTACGGCTTCATGTTCCGCGAACTCCCCGCTCTGATCGAACGCTGGCGTACCGAACGCCCTCGCCCCTCCGAGCCGCCGCCGGCCCGCCCATCATGACGATTCCACCTGGCCACATGGCCTGACAGGAACCGCACAAACGGCGCCCTGCACCCCACCGACCAAGGGTCGGCGCAGGCCCGGAAGGCGGCCTTCGCCGACCCGCGAAACGCCGACAAGACGATTTTGTAACGTCTGGTCACCAGAAGTACACAAATGGCCGCGGCATCACCTACCGTCCGAGTGATCTCCGCCCGCTCCTGGACCCGGTGGTGTGATGAACGCTTTCGACGATTTCCTCAACGATGCCAGTGGCTTCATCTGGGGCCCCTGGCTGCTCATTCCCCTGCTGCTGCTGACCGGCCTGTACCTGACCTTGTTGCTGCGCGGTCTGCAGATCCGGCGGTTCCGGCTGGCCTTCTGGCTCGCCTTCGTCAAACGGTCGGACGGGGGTGAGACCGAGGGGGACATCTCCCACTACCAGGCCCTGGCCACCGCGCTCGCGGCCACCGTCGGCGTCGGCAACATCGTCGGCGTCGCCACCGCCATCTCCCTGGGCGGGCCGGGCGCGGTGTTCTGGATGTGGTTCACCGGCATGGTCGGCATGGCCACCAAGTACAGCGAGGCGTTCCTGGGCGTGCGGTTCCGCCGCACCGACGCCGCCGGTGAGCAGAGCGGCGGCCCGATGCACTACCTGCGCAACGGCATCAAGGGACCGCTGGGGGTGTTCCTGGGCGGGTTCTTCGCCATCGCCGGCGCCCTGGCCGCGTTCGGCATCGGCAACATGACCCAGGCCAACGCCGTCGCCGAGAACGTCAACCAGGAGTTCGGCTGGCCCACCTGGCTCACCGGCGCGATCGTCACCCTGCTCACCGCCGCCGTCATCCTCGGCGGGATCAAGAGCATCGGCCGTGTCGCCAGCGCGTTCGTGCCCATGATGATCGTGCTGTACGTCGTCGGCGGCGCGGCCGTGCTGGCCCTCAACATCGACGAGGTCCCCGGGGCCATCGGCCTGATCTTCAGCGACGCCTTCACCGGCACCTCCGCCGCGGGCGGGTTCGTCGGCGCCGGTGTCGCCGCCGCCATCCGCTACGGCGTGGCGCGCGGCATCTTCTCCAACGAGTCCGGCCTGGGCACCGGCGGCATCGCGGCCGCCGCGGCCAAGACCACCCACCCCGTCCGGCAGGCGCTGGTGTCGATGACGCAGACCTTCATCGACACCCTGGTGGTGGTCAGCTTCACCGCCCTCACCATCGTGGTCACTGGCGTGTGGAAGAACGGCGGCGAGGAGGACGCGGGCAAGTTCACCGCCTGGGCCTTCGACGCGGGCCTGCCCGGTGACTGGGGCAGCATCATCGTCACCGTCAGCCTGATCTTCTTCGCCTTCTCCACCCTGCTGGGCTGGTCGTACTACGGCGAGCGGTGCGTGGAGTACCTGTTCGGGCGCAGGGTCGTGCTGCCCTACCGGCTGCTGTTCATCGTGGTGTCCTACATCGGCGCCACCACCACCCTCACCACGGTGTGGACCTTCTCCGATGTCATGAACGGCCTCATGGCCCTGCCCAACCTGATCGGCCTGCTGATCCTCTCGCCCCTGGTCTACCGCGAGACGCGCGCCTACTTCAGCGGCGAACGTCCCGAGGACGCCAAGGCCGAGTCCGTCAAGGACTGAACACCTCAACGGTCGGCCCCGACTCGATGACGTTTTCGTGTCGGGGCCGGCCACGTCACCCGCCCGGCGCCGGAGCCGGGAGAGGAGCGGTGGGGGAGCGCAGAGGAACGAGCAAGGCCCGCGGTTGGTCAGGTGTGCTCTGCCCTCTGCCACCAGGCGCTCCCGCCGATCGCGGCGATGGCGACGCCGGAGACGAGGAAAGGCGACGGTCGCCCCGATGCCCGGCAGAAGGAGGAGGGACGGCAGACCATCGGTCGCGGCGCCCAGAGGCCCGGGAAGGCCGAGCAACGCTCCCGCCGCGAGCCAGACGACCGTCTGGAACCCGCTGAGGACGCCGAGCCAGGCCGTGGCAACAGCTGGGAAGGGTGAGCAGGTCCAGGACGGTGCGGTCGCTGAACTCGCGGCCGAACATCCAGGTGACGACGATGCCGACGAGCAGGAAATCGCCCGCGGCGTCGATCTGCATGAGCGCGGCGCGGAAACGGGGCCAGTCAGGGGAGATCCCGAGCGCCCGGGACTTGCCGTCCAGGGGTGTTCCGCCGGAGGCCGTCACGAAGACGCCGGACAGGAGCACCGGCAGCAGAAAGGCCAGAAGCGTCACCCAGGGCGCCTAGGAACGCAGGACCTAGACGCCCGGTGGTGCTCGGTGAGCAGGTGCAGGAAGACGCTCTCCAGGTCATCGGCGCCGCAGGTGCACCGGGGGAGATCCGTAGCGTTGGGACTCGACCGCGAACGCGGCATCGTCAGCGGTCTGGGCCACCCGATCGCCGCGACCGGCGCCCGCATGGTCGGGGAGTTGCACCGCAGGGGAGCGTCACTGGGTTGCGCATCCATGTGCGCCGACGGCGGCATGGGCTCGGCCCCGGTGCTGGAGATCCTCTGATGAGCTCTGACGAGCGGTGCCCTCCTCACGTCCGGCAGTCGCTCGTCGGCCCTCGGGGCAGTCGGCCGAGGTGGCCGGGCGCGCGGTTCTGAACTCCTTCAGGGTCCGCAAGCCCGCAGCGCTGCGGCGGAGGGGACGCCTTTCGACGTGTGGTCAGCCGTCGACGTCGAAGTGCTCGTCACGCAGCCGGAATGCCTCTTTGGTTCCGTGCTTGGCCCGCGCTTTGACGAAGTTGAACTCATCCTCCTCGAACCGCAGGTTCGTGCCGAAGGCATGGGTGACGTAGCTCAGCACCTCTTCGCCCTGGTATGCCTGGAGCTGCTCCACCAAGCGGAACATCTCCTTGGCGATCACGATCCCGTCGGCCGGCATGCGAGCGGCCTTGCGCGCCCAGTAGTCGGCTCGCGCCGCCACGGACCCGGCGTCGGTGAACTCGGTGAAGACGCCGAGCCCTTCCAGTTCACCCGCCTCGATGAGATCGCCCGTCAGGAGCATGCGCCGGGTGAGGACCGGGCCCAGCCGGTGAAAGAACAGGTGCAGCGATCCCAGGGCGGGTCCCAGGAAACGCGTCGCCGGCATGCCGATCCGGGTGTCGCGTGCGATAACGGCGATGTCCGCCGCGAGGGCGAGTTCCAGCCCACCGCCGAGTGCGAAACCACTGATCTCGGCCACGGTCACCTTCGGGAACCCGATGAACTCGTGGTAGAAGGCGAACGTGCGCCGGTCGACGGTCAGCCGCCGTCGCTGGCTCGGCCTGCGCCCTTTGGCCTTCCCGTCCCCGTACCACGCGTAGGCGTTGTTCATGTCGGCCCCGGTGGAGAAGATGCCGTCCGCACCCCTGAGGTGCACGACCTTGACGTCGTCGTCCTGGGCGGCTTCCCCGAGGTAGGCGGCGAGCTGATCGCGCATCTGGGGATCGTAGGTGTTCCTCTTCTGCGGGTTGTTGATGGTCAGCCGGACGACGCCGGGTTCCTCGCCGTACTCCCGCAGGATCCTCGCGTCCGGCATGGCCGACCTCCATCTGTGGGTACGTTTCCGTTCTAAGATATATATACTACTAATCTTAGAAGCTCCGAAGGCGGGGTGACGGACGAGACGATGAGGTTCGAACTCGCCTGCCGCGCAACTTCAAGGCAGGAGCCAAGACGTTCGCCGATCGGTCTGACCCCGACTTCAGCGGTCGATGACGGACGGGTGCGTCACGCTGGGCCGTCGAGCCCCCAGACGCCACATTGGCAATGTCACCCGTGCACCGACCACGTGGGAGGAAGAGGCTTCCCACGCCAGCCGAAGACGGTCAGCATGGGCTCCCAAGCTCCTCGTGCCCGCGCCCGGCTCCGCAGAGCTCTCCAGCCTCCGTGTCGAGGCCGGCACCACCATCGCTGGAGGACGCGGGCGCCTGCGTCGGCTGGTCAGGAGTGCCCTTGCTGGCGTCCTGCAGCGTGGCCGAGTTCGCCGCAGGCGTGGCGGAGTGGACGCTGCGCGATCACGCGAAGTACCGGGAAGAGGCGTGCGGCAGCGACGAGCGGGTCGGCCCCGCATCGTGGACGATCGCACCCACGACGTGCTCGGGCCCGGCCAACTGGGTCTGCTGGAGGTCAAACCGACCCAGCCCGGTCCCGATGCGGGGTGGATGCGAACGACCTCGGGCGCATCGAGGCCGACGGGTGCCTTGACGTCCTCGACCAGACGATCATCCGAGGCGGCCGCAAGGCTGCTGCCCGATCAGGTCAGGAGCGTGCCGGAGGCGCATCCGGACGTCCGCGCGGCGGCCATCCTGGGGATGCCGACCGACCCGGCTGGGTGAGGAGGCCGCTCGGTCGCTGGGCGGATACGAGATGCCGAGAGAGATTCACCTTGTGCGTGAGCCGCCCCGGACGGTGCCAGGCGAGATCGACTTGAGTCCGGCAGGGGATGCGCTGCGGGGAGTCTCGGCGTGAAGCGCCAGATCGGATCCGCCCGGCGACGACCTGGGAATGGAGCGTTGAGGGGCCGCCGCGAGCCCCTGCCTCGTCTGGGATGTCGGCGGGCTGATCGGCACAGGACGCGCGTGGTGCGGATGACGAGCCTGTCGGTCAGCCAGTCAGGTAATCTTATATGCGATAGATAGAGAAGCCGCTGGGTGTACGGACCAGGGACCCGCACCTCGGCTCGCCGGGCAACCCTGATGGGAGAGCACGTGGCCCACTTGCGTCAACCGCGACTCGCTGAGATCATCGCGGCGCAGTTGCGCGAGGACATTCTGTCCGGCCGGTTGAAGGAGGGCGATCTCCTCGCGAGTCAGGCGCGTTTGTTCGACGGTTACCAGGTGAGTCCGCCGGTCGCGCGTGAGACGCTCCGGATTCTGGAGACCGAGGGGCTCATCAGCGTACGCCGCGGCAATGTCGGCGGGGCGATCGTGCACAGCCCGACGCCGGAGCGCGCCGCGCAGATGATCGCGATGGTCCTCCAGAAACGGGAGACCTCGCCCCAGGAGGTGAGCATCGCCCTCCGCCATCTAGAGCCGATCTGTGCAGGTCTGTGCGCCTCCCGGGAGGACCGGGCCGAGACCGTCGTCCCTGTGCTGCGCGAGCTCGTGGAACAGCAGTGGGAGAGCTTGGAGGACATGGAGGCGTACCTGCGGCTTTCGCGGGACTTCCATTCCAGCATCGTCTCGTTCTGTGGCAACGAGCCGATGATCGTCGTGATCGGTGCGCTGCAGGCGATCTGGTCCGCTCACGATTCACTGGTATGGGAGACGATCGCCGACGGAGCGGACACCGAGGCGGATCCGTCGGCGCCGCTGGGACGCAAGACACGGCGCGCCGCCCTCCGCACCCACGAGAAGCTGGTGAATGAGATCGAGCAGGGCAACTCCACGAAGGCCACCAGCCTGGCCGCCGCCCATCTGAGCGCTTCGCACACGAACACCCTGCAGTCCAGCGAGCACGAGACGATCCGGGCGAGCCTGGTCAGTGCCGCCGCGCTCGACGTCCCGAAAGCCTCGCCGGCCAGATAGGACCAACCTGCGTCCACGTTCGCCGGGTGACGCGCGACGACGGCGGTGTTCGAGTGCGCGTTCAGCAGTTGGTCGTACCAGCCGCCGAGGGGCGCTCGACATCGACCGGTGGATCGTCCCAGGAAGTCGATGCCGCCGTGCCCGTGGTGCCGACGGCCGGCGGTCAGAGGGCGGGCAAGGGCGTCAGGGTTTCGCTCAGCTCTCGCATCTCAGCGGCCCGATGTCCTCGGGCGGGGAAGTGCGTCCCGCGCTCGTCCACCAGGCGGTGGGCACTTTGCCTTCGATCCCGTCCCGGCCGCAGCCGGTCCAGGGCGGTTGCCCGGAAAGTCCGTGCGGTAGGGAAGCCCGCGGAACCTGATCGCCCAACCGGATGGGCGCGTGCCGGTTCACCAGCGCGACGACGACCAGCCGCAACCCGAGGGGTGCCTGCCGGTTGAAGCCCTCGAAGACCTGTTCGTGAGGGGCGGCATCGCCGAGCCCGTCCAGACCTCACCCGCCGACGGACGAAGGAAAGCGAGTAGATAGTCGCACGCAGCGTATTCCTCTCATGTGGTCCTATGCGTCAGTTATACCCAGGGTCATTGCGCCAGCAGGTGGCCAATGCGCCGGTAAAATTGCATCCAAGATTGTTGAATCACTCCGAGTCTGGCGGTTCGGTATCACCGGGTAGTTTGGGACGAGACAGACGCCCGGAGGTGATGGCATGACAGAGTCCAATCCGTCGAAGGCGCCTCCCCCCGCTAACTCCGTACACGATGAGAGTGGTGGCGACGCGGCGGACGACCAGTTGCTGGGGGTGGCCAGACATCTGTTCGCCGCACTCGGCTACGACGAGGTCTCCACCCAGATGATCAGCGACGCGGCCGGTGTCGACCCCGGCACGGTGACCGAACGATATGGCGGCAAACGCGACCTGTACCTGGCGGCGATGCAGCGGACGACCGATGAGTGGTTGGTCGAACAGGAGCTGATAACGTCGCGTTTCACTCCGGACGCCGATGGCCTCTTTTTTCTGTTCGACCGCCTTCTCGTGCATTGCCTGGAGCACCCGGAACTCCCCAGGCTGTGGCAGCATCGCCGGTTGTCCGACGCCAGTGACATCACCGACTTGGAGGAGCGCAACTACGCACGAATGGTGCCGCAAACGCTTGCGCTCGTACGCAGCGCCGTGCGGCCGGACGTGGACGCGGAGGTCGCGCTGTGGACGGTCAGCTGGTCGATCATGTGTTACGCGCAAGCCGGTCTGCCGACCCCCCAGGGCATGAGGCGCCCGCCCAATGATCCGGCCATGCTGAGCCGCATGCGCGCCCACCTGCGCTGGCATGTCCGCACGATGGCAAGACAAGATTGATGATGGGACGGGGAAGCCATTCAGGGCTCGCCACCCAGCCCGGCCACGGAACTGCGGTCATGCTGAATCGCCACCGCCCAGCGGTAGCCAAGACCAATGCCCGTTCCCGCCGGTGAATGTGCACCGGCAGCCCTCCAGCGCGCTCGCTCGGATGATGCTGAACGGCGTTGCTCGCACCGCCCCGTTCGGGTGGCTGCTGAACCGGGCATCCGTGTCCGAACGCCCTCGGCGTGTCCCCGCACCGGGCCCTGCCCACTCCTTGTGAGAGCCGCCTTTTGGACACCACCTGCGGCCCGGACAGTTCAACCGCCATGCACTCCGCCCTCGAACTCCGGCTCGTCCAGGACTTTCAAGACGAGGTCGAGCTGCGGCCAGTGCTGGAAGGGCGTTCGCCACCTCGCTAAGCGGGCTTGTCCGCGACCATCCGAAGTTCGCTGGCATCGGCCCGAGCCAGCCCACCACGGGGTTTGGCTCGTACGTTCAGGCTCCTATCGGTGCCGTCCCCCTCTATAGGCCACCCTCTGGGGACAAGTTCGGCGTCCGGCTCGCCGCGGGGGCCGTACCGACGGAGCGATGCCCGGGCTCTCCACAATGAGCGCGCTCGCGAGATGGCGACCGCCCTGCTCGCTGTCAGGATGACCTGCCCCGCCGCTCTGACGCAGACGGCGGGACGGCGTCGAGCGTGGCAGCCAGTTGCCCGTCTTCTGGGCTGAGCGCCAGGGCCAGGGGCCCCGGCCTTTCGGGCACTGCCCTCATTCCCCCGGTATCCCGTGGCAACCGCTCGCACAAGTGCTGTTTGCAGAGCTCTCCGGTATTGGAGCGGGGTAGTGCGTCGGTCAACTCACTGTGGCGCGGGCACTTGTGGCGAGCCAAGTGGGAGGCGTGCCACTCGGACAGGTCCGCTGCGGGGCTGGGTCAGGGCGTCGGCAGGTGTGGGACGGCGAGCCGACCCCGCGATCGCCGCGTTGACTACGTTTCCACCGCTCGGCTGTCCCACGGCAAGTGGAGCTTCATCTACGCCGAGCTGACGCTGCACCTGTCCGCGAACCACAGGTGCCCGGTCGGCGTCGGCGCGCTCCAGCCCTTCGGAAGCGGGCTCAGCGCGGACTCCACCCCGGGACGACTTAAATCGGCAGAGGTATGGCCGCTGACCGCGTAATCGGTTCGCTTGGTCGCCCTGGACATCAACGACGATTCGCGCCTCGGTGCGTTCTATGAAGCGGCTCCGGCGTTGGCTCGGATCGTGAGAGGCCCGGGCGTATCGACCGCGGTCGCCGCGGTCGCGTGCGCGACGCCGGCCCCCGGCCGCACCGGGCGGCGGTCTTGTCGCGGCTGGTGGTGCGCTGTACCTCGCCGCGTGGCCTTGCGTAGGCCGCGGCCGCTCTGCTGAGCGCGCGACCCACGGGATGCGGGCATCGATAAAGCACCAGGGCCGCCACGATCAAGCACAGCGGCGCCACGGTCGGTGGGTGGCGGCCCCACCACCCGGCGGCATTGCGGGCGCAGCGGCGGCTGCCAGCGCATCGGCGGACGGCGCGCCCAGGCGGGCGGCGGTGCACAGCACCGTGCATTCGAGCACTTGCCGGGGCCAGCCACCGGCAAGTGCTCGGCTGGCCGAGGAGGGCCGACATCATCGCCATCGATCTCTGCCAGCGTCCTTGGTGGCCGAGGCCGACGTGTCGACTGAGCAGTAGGGACCGCTGGCCCGCCGACCCTCTGCCATTGATGATCTAGGGGACGATCCGCATCACGGCAGAGGCCGACGTCACCGCGCGGTCGCCGTTGCCCTCGTCGTGCAAGGTCAGACGGACGCCGACGTTGCCGTCGGTGCCCTGCACCGCCTCGCCCTCGGCACGGAAGGGGCCGACCTTGCCGCGGGCCAGGAACATGACGTGCCAGGTCTGCATTTGGAGCCGGTCGGTGCCGGTGGCGCCGGCGGCGAGGTCGATCGCTGCGGTCTCGAGCAGGATGTGCTGCGGCCCGATGTGCAGGGCGGCGTCGGGCGAGGCGAGTTCGACCGCGAGCTCGGGCAGGATCCAGTGCCCGTCGGCGCGGCGGGCGCAGCCGAACGCCTCCCGCAGGGGCGGCAGGTCGGGCGAATCCTCGATGTCGAGCTTGTCTTCCTCCATCTTGTGCAGGCCCTCGGGGACCGCGCCGATCCGTACGCCTTGCCCTTCGGTGAACGCGATCACGCGCCCGGGGTCGTCCGCGTCAACGATCTTCGATCGGCTGTAGCCCATGCGCGTGCCCGAGTGGAGTACCTCTGACTCCACCACCTCGATGCGCTTCACGTCGCGTGCGTCGTCCAGGATCTGGCAGGAGTGGATGACCGGGTTGGGGACCGTCTCCAGGTCCGAGCCGACGTCACCCTCGGGTGCGCTGATCGACAGTGGGGCCACCAGGAGGCCTCCGGCGGCATTGCGCATGTCGCGGCGCAGCGTCACGGTGTTGTCGACCGGTCCGGTGTTCATCGAACTGTGGTTGCGGCCGATGTACCGGTAGCTCAGCAGTCCTGTCCAGCGTCGCCGCAACTCGGCCTGGTACGCCGCGGGGTCGCCCTTCAATGTGCGGATGTCGATCGGCATCGGAGCATGCCTCCAAAGGTCTTTTGGTCGGGCTCCACTTGAGGAAAACGATGTTACCATCCACTTGTCAAATTGAAAACGGCGTTACCGGGCGGCTGGAGGACCGCGTTCACCATGTACCTGCCTAAGGAATTCTCGCGCTTGGTGAAGTCAAGCGAGTACGTTCCTGAACCCGCCTTCATCGAGGTCGCTCCCCGCTGAAATGAATCGAGGTCCCGGCGTTCTTCCACCTGGCAGATCGGCTCGCCGACGATCCGTAGGCTGCGCGCTGGACGCACGAGCACTGGGCGTCGAACGTCGAGGACCGGATCTTCCCGACTCCGGTGATCGTGGACGAGGCCATCCGCGAGTTTGAGTGGTTGCTCGAACGCGGGGTGGGCCGCTGCTCTGGATGGTGGTGCAGGACGCTGGCATCGTCGTTGGTCTGTACGCCACCGAGGGCGGGTGTGCCCGCTGCCTCAACGAGGGGGAGGGGCAGATCTGGCGGGCACGCGCCGTTCGAGGGCACCATCGCGATCTGCCTGGTGGAGGTGATCGGCGCCGACCGGGTCTGGTCGCCCTGGTCACTTTCGCCGACGAGCTCGACGCGCTGCCCGCTGCGGGCCAGGCCAAGATCATGGGCGTAGATACCGCCACGGGCGCCCTGTCCGCCGTGCCGCTGCTGACCGATGGCGGAACCCTGAGCTTGTCGAACGGGCAGAGGACGAACTGACCCAGTACGAGCCGCGGCGTCCCGGCAACGCGGCTCGGGACGCCGCCGGGGGAGCCGTGGCCCGTGACCGAGATGAGGAAGTAGTGGGTTCGCCAGCCGGGACCCGGATCGAGCGGGTCGTGCTCCGGGTGGTGACCGACTTCCTCGAGATGGCGGGCTATGAGGTGGTATGGATCCGGGAGGTCGCGGCACCGGCGCATGTGTCGACCCGGACGATCCACGAGGCTTCCGTTCGCCGGTACGAAATGATTGCGGCGGCGCTGCAGCACTGGATGAAGGAGAGCGTTAAAGAACCGCCGGAAGCGACCGAACCGGCCCCGGGCAGGCCGGTCGGAGAGGGGATCATGCGCCCTTTTCGGCATATCTTCGCTCCCTGGCAACATTACCCTCGGCTGCTGGTGTCCGTCGATATCGCGTGCCGCGGCCAAGGCGTCAGCGAGGCCCTTCACCACGTCGCCGTCGGGCTGCTCGGTCAATTCCGTGAGGGGAATGTTGCGATCACCTCTTTGTCCGGTGGACTCGGTAGCGGCCAGCACCGCTCAAGAGGGCTCTACTTAGCCGGTGTCGTTGACGCTCCTTCGCTTGAACGAGTCGGACAGGGGGCTTCAGTTCGCGGTCGTCCAGGGCCGTCTTGGCCGTGAGGTCGACGGTGTCCTTGTCGGGGTGCAGCTTGGTCATGTCCGTGCGCATGGACTGGCTGGTCACCCGCACCTTCACGTGCTGGTACCGGGTGAGACGTCCACCGGGTTCCCCTCCACACTCGTCACCTCGCAATCGAGCGTGGGACCCGGTGCGGAAGCACCCGGCGCAGCGTTGCATCGGTTGAAGTACCGCGCGCCGCAGGCGACGCACTCGTTCGCGACCAGATTTGAATCCCCGCCCAGCGCCAGGTAGTCGAAGAGGGGCTTCTGCCGGGGCATGCCGCTCCTGTCGTCGTGCCCTCGATGAGGGCTCCGTGTTCTCACGTTCCGGCCAGGTCCGCCTCCCCGGTGGCGGTGGCTCGGCCAGGGCGATGTTCAGTCGTCCTGACGCGGGGGAGCACCAGCAATCCGAGCAGAACCAGGCCGCCGATCCAGATGGCAGGTCCCAGGCCCGAGCCGGTCGCGGCGGCGAGCGAGGCGGCGGCCAGTGGGGCGAGGCCGGATCCGAGCACGGTGCCGATGTTGTTGCCGAAGTTGGCGGCGGTGTAGCGGACCTCGGGCGGGAACATCTCGGCGATCAGCGCGAGCGCCGGCACCATGATCAGGGCGGCCAGCGACATGAAGACGACGCAGCCGGCGGCCATTCCCACGAAGGACCGGGTGGTGCTCAGCAGCCACAGCACCGGGACGATCGTGACGGCGAAGGCCGTCAGCACACCGGCCAGCAGCGGCTTGCGGCCGAACCGGTCGGTCAGCAGCCCGACCAGCGGAATGGTGATGAGGCCGAACGGGCCCGCCATCGAAACGGCGATGAAGACCTGGTCCTGGGGCAGTTCCCGGGTGCCCGCCAGGAAGGTCGCGAAGTAGGCGTTCATCCCGGCCGTCCCGTGCGCGGCGAGCGCGACCATCCCGGCGATCAGCACGATGCGCCAGTGCCCGCGCAGTGTCGCGCCCAGCGGCGACCTGACGACCTCCTTGCGGGCGACGATGCCGGTGAACTCGGGGGAGTCCTCCAGCCGCGCCCGCATCCACAGGCAGATCAGTGCCAGCGGGGCCCCGACGAGGAACGGGATGCGCCAGCCGTAGGAGCTCATCGCGTCCGGGCCGAGCGCGCCGCGCAGGACCCCGGAGAAGATGCCGCCGAGGCTCCCGCCGAGGATGGCGCCTAGCGGAGTGAGCGAGCCGAGCAGGAACCTGCGGGACGGCGGCGAGGACTCCAGTACGTAGGTCACCGAGCCGAGCATCTCGGCGCCGGCCGAGAAGCCCTGCCCGAGCCGCGCCATGACCAGCAGCAGCGGCGCCCAGAGCCCGATCTGCTCGTAGGTGGGCAGGAGGCCCATGAGGGTCACGCTCACCCCCATCAGCATGATCGTCCCGATCAGGGCCGCCCGCCGGCCGTACCGGTCGCCGATGTGCCCGAAGACGATCCCGCCGAGCGGGCGGGCGAAGAAGCCCGCCCCGAACACCGCGAGTCCCGCCAGGAACGAGGTCGTGGGGTCGTCGGACGGGAAGAACAGCGGCGAGAACACCACGGTCAGCACCCCGTACAGAGTGAAGTCGTAGTACTCGACGAACGTTCCGGCGAATCCCGCGGTCGCCACCCTCCGGGCGAACGGGGGAATCTTCTCCTTCTTCGGACGGGGGCTCCTGCCCGGGGCGTCCTCGGGGGGCAGTAGATCGGTCACGCGTTCTCACCTCGGCTCCGTCCGGCCCACTGATCCGCCGTCCCTCGCCGACCGCGCTCGCGATCCTGCTCGGCCGGTGTCGCGCCGGTTGCGTCTGAAGGTTCTTGTGGGTCGATATCTGTGCGGGTGCGAGTGCTGCGCAGCCGATCCGTCACGCGAGGTAGGTCGAGCCGAAGGCTTCGATGAACTCCACGATGGCCGTGGAGTCGTTGCTGCGGTGCGATATCACCACCCAGCCGACTCCCGCCGTCTCGAGCTCCGCGAGGACCTCCCGATGACGGTCAGGTTCGAGAAGTCGCGTTGTGGTTCCTGCGCCCTGGTAGGAGGCCGCCACGTCGATGTGCTCGGCGCGTCCGGCCGCGGCGGCCTGCTCGCGTACCTCGGCGATGGCCTCGGCGAGTTCCGTCACGGTGGCGAGGGGGGCCGTGCCGGCGCTGGTGGCGAGGTCCCCTCCACCCACCATCGGCATCCAGCCCTGTGCTCGCTGCGCGACCCTGCGGCGGCTGGGCGCGGCGTTGCCGCCGATCCAGATCGGGATCGGGTCCTGGACCGGACGCGGCCGAGCGATCACATCGCGCGCGCTGAAGTGCCGGCCCCGGTAGCTGAACGGCTCACCGCTCCAGTGCAGCGGAAGTACGTCGAGCGCCTCGTCGAACAGGGCGCCGCGTTCCTTCACGTCCACGCCGAGGGCGTAGAACTCGCTCTTCTGATATCCCGCGCCGAGCCCGAGCGTGAGACGGCCTTCCGACAGCTTGTCCAGCGTCGCCGCCGCCTTGGCCAGCAGGAACGGGTTCCTGTAGGGAGCGACCGCGAGGTAGGTGAAGAGCCGCAACCGTTCGGTAGCCGCCGCCACGTAGCCGAGCGCCACGAACGGGTCGAGCGCCTGGTGTCCCCCCGAGGCCAGCCATGCGGCGCCCGGTGCCGGATGCTCACTCAGCGAGAACCCGTCGAACCCGTGGTGTTCCGCCGCGACCGCCGCCGCGCGCAGCGATCCGGCATCGAGGACGTCGCCGTCGGGGCCGACGGTCTCGGGGTAGTGGAACATGAAACGCATCGTCACCTCTCCGGCGGTGTGTCCGGGCGACAGCCTTTCTTACCTAAGATTAGTAATCTAGCGTTGCTCCAGGGGCAAGAGGCCGGCCGGAAGTGAGGAGCATGCCGACCAACGATCGGGACACCGCATCGGTGAATGCGCGTGGGCGGCGACCTCCGCGATCGAACCGGGAACCCTGAGGGCCCTCGCCGGCTGCCATGTCGATGAGTTCGTCGGCGAGGACGGGCCCTGGCGCTTCGCCCTGCGGCTCCTGCCCGACCAGGGCGTCCCCAGAGAAGATGGCCGAGAACAGGCTTACAGCGTTCTGCAAGACAACACCGGACAGTCCAGCGGTTGCCATGAGGAGGCCCAGCGTGCGTCCGACCTTCCACCTTTTCCTTCCGCAGATGCGCATGTCGCACGAGACGATCGTGGAGCGCGCGCTCGCCGCGGAGGCCGCGGGATTCGAGGGCATGGCGTTCATGGACCACCTCGCGCCCCCGCTGGCCTACGAGCACGAGATGTGGGAGGCGATGTCGATCGCGGCCTGGGTCCTGGCCAGGACCACCACGCTCACCGTCGGGCACCTCGTCCTCTGCGACGCGCTGCGGCACCCCGCCGTGCTCGCCCGCCAGGCGGTCTCGCTCGACCACGCCTCGGGCGGCCGGTTCGAGGTCGGCATCGGCTGGGGCAGCGTGCCCGCGGAACTGAGCACCTTCGGGGTGGGGTCCACCGAGCCGCGCGAGCGGGTCGACCGCCTGACCGAGTCATTGGAGATCATCCGCGGCCTGTGGAGCGGCGAGAAGTTCGACTACGACGGCCGGCACTTCACCCTGCGGGGCGCACTGCAACGCCCGGTCCCCACGCGTCGTATCCCGGTCACGATCGGCGGCGTCGGTCGACGCACCCTCGCCCTGGCCCGGGAGCACGCGGACTGGTGGAACATCCCGATCCACGCCCTGCATAGGCTGGGGGAGCTTCGCGACCGGGTGGGCGAGGCGCGGGTCTCCATGCAGCCGATGGTCGGCCTGGTCTCCTCCGAACAGGAACGGCAGGAGATGACGGCGCTGGTCCAGCGCCGCTACGGCGCTACGAAGCTGTCCGAGAACATCGTCGTCGGCACTGCCCCCGAGCTCACCGAGCACTTCAGCCGCCTGCACGCGGCCGGCGTTGACCGCTTCTATGTGTGGTTCACCGACTTCGCCCGTGTCGAGACCCTGCACCGGTTCACCGAGGTGATCGAAGGCGTCGTGGTGCCCGCCGGCTGATCGGTCACCTCCCGCCGGGCAGCCCAGGGGCCGGTCTGGGCAATGCCTCGTGGCCGGACGCCTGCGCCGACAGGCCCAGCGCCGCGATCACAGTGGCGCAGGCGGCACCAGCCCGCCGGCGCGGTCGGTCACGGGCACGGGCGCCGGCTCGCCCGGTCCCGGGGCGAGTCGGCACTCATCAGAGCCATCGTGCCGATGATCTCCGCGCGCAGGATGCGCAGGACCGAGGCCATTCCTGCCGGTCAGGTAGGGCCTGCCGGTGCAAACGGTGTTCGCGCCCGGGCAGAGGGCCTTGACCACGTCGGATTTTCGCCGGACGCCGCCGTCCAGCAGCACTTCGGCGTGCCCGGCGACATCGTCGGCTATCGCCGACAAGGCGCCGAGCGTGGCCGCGGCGTCGGCGGCCACCGTGGGTGGAGTCCACGATGCCATCGACGCCCAGCGCGACAATGTCCCAGTTGATCGTCGGGTTCACCAGGCGTTCATGCCGCCGGATCGAGCGCACGGCGGCCTTCGTGCTGCCAGCGTCCACCAGGTTCCGCGCCTACACGCGTCGATGGCGCAGGAACCGGTAGCACCACCCCGGACGGGGCATCGCGCCGAGCACACGGGCCGGCGACAGGGGCGGCGGACTGCCCATTCCCACGCGGCCTTCGGCCTCCCGGTTGCCCAGTACAGGCACGTCGACCGTCACGACCAGCGTTGGGTAGCTGGCCCCTTCGGCGCGGCGCATGAGTTCGAGCGTGGGGTCGTGCAGGCCGCTGTGGTCCGAGCAGGGATACGGCTGGGAGCAATGCCGCTCCGCCGTCTGTAGGCCGCGGCGGTGCTGATGATGGCACGTGTGCCGGCCCGCCCGGTCGTGCGAGCGGCCCCAACTCTCCGGTCCAATGGGCTCAGTCCCGTCGGGCCGGTGGGGGCCAGCAGCACCGGAAGGTTGATCAGCTCCCGCGTGCGCAGTGTCGTGGGCGGCAGGTCGCGCTCTTTGCGCGCCGCCGGCGGCGGGCCCCGGGCAGCGCTCGGCCAAACCCCAGCGCGCCCTGGCGGCGTGGAAGTCAGCGCGTTGGCCTGGCGCTGTAGCGAGCGGCGCCCCCGGGCGCTCGGCTTGCCGGAAAGCACGTGGTGCCGCAGCGTCCACGGGCTGAAGGCGCAGGTAGGACCGCAGCGTCGTCTCGCTCTCGGCGTCGTGGTCGTCGTAGGCCCAGACCATGTCCGGCAGGGACTTGCGGGCACGCTCGCGACGGTCGTCCACGGTCAGCGGAGCCGCCCTGCTCGACCAGCGGAAGCGTGCGCTGCCCAACGGATCCTCTGAAGTGTGCCGTGCTCCCGGCCGCTTGAGCAGCACTGATCGGAGCAAGGTATCTGTTTACTATCTTATCGAAGATTGCTATAACTGCCAGACGCGCGGCCTGCGGCACGAGCGTCATCCGAGGTCACAGTGCCGGGACCTCACCGGACACAGGAGGTTCGAGATGCCACCTGCTCAGAACGGCCCCAGGGGCCGGTCCCTGACGGACCCGTCTTCGCGATCGTCGGCCGTGGCCGATGTGCTGCCGAAGGTCTCGGTCCGGGACGTGGGCAAGGTCTTTTCCGCCAACGGCCGGGAGGTGCAGGCGCTGTCGGGAATCTCCCTCGACGTCCATGACGGCGAGTTCCTGTGCCTGCTGGGGCCGTCCGGATGCGGCAAGACCACCCTGCTGCGGATGATGGGCGGTCTGGAACGTTCCTCGACGGGCACGCTGCGGATCCGGCACGACGACCGGTCGCGACCGGCCACCGCGATCGTCTTCCAGGACTACTCGGTGTTCCCGTGGAAGACCGTGCGCGCCAACGTCACCTTCGCCCTGCTGCAGGCGGGCCGATCGAGGCGCACGGCGCGGGACGAGGCCGCGCACTGGCTGGACCTGCTCGACCTCGGGGGATTCGCGGACGCCTACCCCGAGACCCTGTCGGGCGGGATGAAGCAGCGGGTGGCGATCGCACGGGCCCTGGCGGTACGGCCGGAGCTGCTGCTGATGGACGAACCCCTCGCCGCACTCGACGCCCAGCTGCGCCTGCTGCTGCAGGAGAAGCTGCTCGAACTCTGGGAGGCCGACCGGCACACGGTCGTGTTCGTCACCCACAGCATCGACGAGGCGCTGCTGCTCGGGGACCGGATCGCGGTGATGTCCGCGCGCCCCGGCCGGATCGGGACGATCATCGATGTGCCCTTCGAGCGGCCGCGGGACCCGGCGGAGATCCGGGCGGCGCGCGAGTTCACCGAGCTCCGGGAACGGATCTGGCAACAGCTGCGCCGGGAGATCCAGCAGGAGGGCGCCCGATGAGCACCAGCATGCCCGGTGGCGGCACGGCCGCCGCGACGCCGGACCGGCAGGAGCCGGGGAACCCGGGACAGCGGTGGATAGAGATCCGTCCGGGCGCGGCCGAGCAGAACCCGCGCCGGCACCAGCGGCGAAGGCGTCTCCTCGAGCGGGGACTGGCCGTGCTCGTTCCCGTCGCGCTGATCGCCGCCTGGCAGATCGCGGGATCGACCGGGCTCATCGAGAGCCGCTACTTTCCGCCGCCGAGCGACATCGTCGCCGAGTGGCAGCGCATGTTCGAGAGCGGGCTGTACATCGCGTCGCTGAAGGCGAGTCTGCAGCGCATCGTCCTCGGCTACGCACTGGGGGCGGGGGCCGGACTCCTGCTGGCCTTCGCCATCGCTCCCAGCCGGCTGCTGCGGTCGGGGCTCGAGCCGGTGATCGTCGCGCTGTACACGGTCCCGAAGCTGTCGATTCTGCCGCTGCTGCTGCTCATCTTCGGGATCGGCGAGACGAGCAAGGTGCTTCTGGTGGCGCTGACGTGCTTCTTCGTCGTGCTGCTGAACACCATCGACGCGGTCGCCGGAGTCTCTCCCCGCTATCTGGACGTGGGACGCGCCAGCCGCGCGTCCCGGCTCGCGACGCTGCGCCACATCACGGCCCCGGCCGCGCTGCCGCAGATGCTCACCGGGCTGCGCCTGTCGGCGGGGCTCGCGGTGATCGTCATCGTGGGCGCCGAGTTCGTCGCGGCGAAGGAAGGGCTGGGCTACCTGGTGTGGAACGCCTGGAACATCGCGATCCCCGAACGGATGTACGTCGGCATCGTGACCATCTCCGCGGTCGGCGTCATCGCGAACATGCTGATCCGGCTCGCCGAACGGGTGCTGACCCCGTGGGCGCGCCGGTCCGGGATCTGAGGCGAGGAGAACCATGAAACTGCCAGCATCCAAGCACCGCCGCCTGACGACTCTGCTGCTCGCCTCGGTGCTGACGACGGCCCTGGGCGCCTGCGGAGGGGACAACGGAGCGAAGTCCGACCCGAACTCGGTGTCGGTGGGCTACCTCAATTCGGTGTCCCTCGCACCGGTGTTCCTCGCCGAATCGATCGGCTGCTACCGACAGCAGGGGCTCCGGGTGAAACTGAGCGCGGTGCAGCCCGCCGACGCCGTCGCGCTCGTCGCCGAAGGCAAGCTGGACGTCTACGCCGGCGCGCCGTCGGCCGCCGTCTTCAACCAGGTGAACTCCGGCGCCAAGCTGGCCGTCGTCGCCGGGCTCGGGACCATCGCCACCCCGGCCGGCGAACCGGCACCGGTCGGCGTGTACGTGCGGAAGGCGCTCGTCGACTCCGGTCAGGTGACCAAGCCCGCCGACCTGGCCGGGCGGCGCATCGGCACGATCGGTGACGTCGGCACCGCCGGTTCGTACCAGATCGCCAGGGTGCTCGCCGCGGGCGGCCGCACCCTGAAGGACGTCCAGCTGGTGACGATGTCGCTGGCCGACACAGTGCCGGCGCTGGAGAACGGAAGCGTCGACGCCGCCTTCCTGACCGCGCCGTACACCGCCCAGGTGGAGGCGGCGGGCACGGCCAAGCCGGTCATCGATGTCAAGCGGGTGTACGGCGACGACTCGCTCGCGGGTCTGGTGTTCGGCCCCTCGCTGCTCAAGAACCACCGGAACACCGGCGCCGCGTTCCTGAAGGCGAACGCCTGCGCCGCACAGAGGCTGCAGGGCGACTACCGCAAGGACGCGGAGGTCGTGACGTCGCTCGCCAAGGGCGTCGACGCGCCGGAGCAGACGATCCGGAACGGCGCTCTCTACGCCTTCGATCCCAAGCTCACCGTCAACGGCGAGACGCTCGAGCGCATGCAGCAGATCTTCCTCGGCTACGGGGGAGTGCTGACCTACAAGTCCCCGATCGCGGTCGCGAAGATGACCGACGACGGCCTCCGCCAGGCGGCCTTCGGCGGCCAGTGACCACGCTCCTTCGGCCTCATCCGGCGATGGGCCCCTCGAACAGTGCACCCGCGCCCTCGCGCTTGGGAGATTGTTCGGGGGGCGCCCCGGGGCGGAGAGTCGAATCCGAAGGGGTGGAAAGACCGAGTTGCCGCCGGACCCGGACGCGGCCAGGGCGGTGACCCCGTCCACGGAAGCACAACGTCGGCGGCCCGGCGCATGGACGACTATCCGGACACAGGGGCCTCGAGAGGTGGATGCGAAGGCGATCCGGAACCTTGAAGTCTTGGCCGTGGGTCTGTACCTGCCGCCATCTGTCGACGTGCGGACGCTCGTCGCCGTGTACCAAGGGTGGGAGCGCGCGTACCACGGCGGAGCCGATGACCACCCGAGCGGCATGGGTGCCCTGGCCTGCGCATGGGTCTGGCAGGAAGCGGAATCCGGGCCGACGAACTGAAACTCGTCATCTACTGCGGGGCATCACGGGACTATCCGGCCTCGTGCTCGGTAGCCGCAGAGATCATCCGGCTGTGCGGGCTGGGCGACCGCACCCTGGGCATGGACATGATGGCCGGGTGCCTCGCCACGCTCGCGGCCCTCGACTTCGCCCACGGCTGGCTCGCGAAGCACGGCGGCGATCGTGCGGCGGAGCGGTGGCCGCAGACCGTCGACTTCGCCGACCCGTCCGCGATGGGACTCTGGGGGTACGGCGACGGCGCGGGCGCGCTGGTCGTGGGCCTCGACGTGCCCCAGCCGCCGCTGCTGGAGTTCGTGGGTGCCGAGTTCCGCAAGGCCGGCGCCAACATAGGGCACGTCGTCGAAGCGCATCGCAGGACGGTCAGCGACCGGCCGCGATCCGAGATGGCGGAGTCCTATCGAAGGGACCATGCGGACGCGTTCGCCGGGCTCACCGAGAGGTTCCCCCTCAGCCGACACCTCTGATCTGCAACCAGTTGACCCCGAAGCTCGTAGGCATGATCGCGGGCGAGCTCGGCCTGCTGGACAGCACCACTGTCACCGCGCTGCTCAACCCGCTCGTGCTCGCGTCGGTCCTGGTGCAGCGGGCGGGAGTCACGGGCTTTACCGTCCTCACCGAACCGTTCGGGCAGCGCGTGAAGGACATCACCGCGTTTCAGGAGACCGACCGCCCGCTGCCGACGATCGTGCTCACCCATCCGATGCAGAACATCACCGAGGCGGAACCGGATCAGCGGGCGGCTGAACTCGCCGATGCCACCGGGCGTCTCCTGGCCGGTCCTCGGCGCGGAGCACGGGCACCCATCGGTCCCGCGGAGGTGTGCCCTCGGGCGAGTTCCTCGGCGCGGTCCTGATCCCCGTTGAGGATCACCTTCAGGATCGCCCGGTGCGCCCTCACCCCTCGCTCCAACTGCTCCCCGCGCGGGAACAGCATCTGGGTGCTCATGCGGACCAGGGGCTCCTGCTGTCGCGGCCATGTGCTGCCGGACGCGTGGAGGATCGCGACTGGGCACCGGCCGCCAGGAACCTTTCCAAGACGTCTTCCAGTGCTCGGCGGTCGTCCGCCGGCAGTGGGCGTGCCGCTCACAGCCGGGCCGCGAGACTGTCGATGACCTGCCGCGATGTTGCCGGAGCCGCACGCCGGCGCGTCAACCGGCGGATCTCGCGTCGTGGTCGTGCCGCGCCCGCTCGACCTTGTCGAGGTTGGCGGTGGCCCATTCGGCGAGGTGGGCGAAGATCGGGGCGAGGCTGCGGCCGAGTTCGCTGATCTCGTACTCGACCCGAGGGGGAATCTCGGCGTGGTAGCTGCGCACGATCAGGCCGTCGCGTTCGAGCTGGCGCAGCCGCTGGGTCAGCACCTTCGGCGTGATCGTGGGGATCCGCCGGGACAGTTCGACGAACCGCTGCCGGTCGTACTCGTTGAGGGTCCACAGGATCGGCGTGGTCCACCGGCTGAACACGATGTCCACTACCGGGGCGATCGGGCATGCCTGCTCGGGATCGATCGGCGCGGGCGTCCGAGACCGCTCCATATCGGGTTCCTCTCAGAGAGCTACTTTCCTCTAGGTACCTACTATATCGAGGGTGTTAGCGTCGCCGGGTCGTCGCGAGGCCGCTCTGGCCGGCGACGTTCGCGCCCGCTCGGGCGTCGATGACCGCGATGGAACGACACGGGAGCCATTCATGATCGTAATTACGGGAGCGACCGGCAACGTCGGCCGACCGCTCGTGCAGGCGCTCGCCGCGGCCGGTGAGCAGGTGACGGCGGTGTCCCGGGGAGTCTCGGACGCGGCCGCGCCGGATGGCGTGCGGCTCCAGCGGGCCGACCTGACCGTCCCGGAGAGCCTCCGGCCCGCTCTCGACGGAGGCGGCGCGCTGTTCCTCCACGACGGCGGCGCCAGTGCCCCTCTGCTGCGCCCGTGGGACATTCTCGACGTCGCGAAGGCCGGTGGAGTGGAACGGGTCGTACTGCTGTCCTCCATAGGAGTCGCCACCCGGCCGCAGTCGGCGTCCCATGGCGGCACGATGCGGGCCATCGAGGACGCCGTCCGGCAGTCGGGCCTCATCTGGACCATCCTGCGACCCGGCGGATTCAACTCCAACGCCTACGCCTGGGCGGAGACGGTCCGTGCCCGTCGGACGGTCGCCGCGCCGTTCGGGGACGTCGGCCTGCCGACCGTCGATCCGGCGGACATCGCCGAGGTCGCCGCCGCGGCCCTGCGCGAGGACGGCCACGCCGGGCAGGTCTACGAGCTGACCGGTCCCGCCCGCACCACGCCCCGGCAACGGGCCGGAGCGATCGGGGCCGCGCTCGGCGAGCCGGTCCGGTTCGTCGAGCAGACCCGCGATGAGGCCCGCGCGGAGATGCTGCAGTTCATGCCCGGACCCGTGGTGGAGACCACCCTCGACGCCCTGGGCGAGCCGACCCCGGCGGAGCGGCGGGTCAGCCCGCACATCGAACAGGTTCTCGGCCGCCCGCCGCGTACCTTCGCCGACTGGGCCCGGCGCCACATCGGCGCCTTCCGCTGAGACGGCCCTCGTGCCGCCGCCTTCGAGCCGGTCGCTCGCCTCGTGGGTAAGTACGCAGATGACCGTCCGGCCGTCGAGACCTTGTGACCGCGGATAGCGGTGCGGCCAGTCGACGACGACCTCGTCGGCGTACGTGGATTTACCCGGCGTGGCCAGCCCGTCACAGAAGATCACCGCCGAGGGGGGTCGGCGCCGCCGCGGCGTGATCAATGACCCCGAAGACGGGCATTCGCGGTCTCGCTGTGTTGCAGGGGCATCGGCTTTCGGTAGTAGCTGTCGGCCACTCCGATGTCGATGGTGCCGGTCCGCCCGGCGTGCAAGAGCGTGCCGATCGTTCATCGGCTCTCCCGTAGGACGGTGAAGGCCCGGATCGGCGCGCGTGGCAGCAGCGCGGGCCTGTACGCGTTGTGCATCAGCGGCCGGGCGCCTTCCGCGGCGTTGCCGACCGCCGACACGAACGCGTCGACGGTGGCGGGACGGCCGGTCAGGGCTCGTTCGAGTGTCATCAGCCGCCACGGTTTGGTCCCCACCCCGTCGACGGTGATCCTGGCCTGCCGGATGGTGCCGCCGTCACGTGGATTCGTGGAGATCTCCCATGGTTCGGCCGCCCACCCTTCTCACCGAGCCCGACGACTGTCAGGGCTCTTCGATCCCAGGCTGGGCCGGGCACCCTCGTCGACCGGGAAGGAGGTGTGGGTGAGGTTCTCGGAGATCTGCCAGATGCGGCTGGCCTCGTCCTCGCTGCGAAGCCGGGAGTAGAGGGCCTGTTCGGCGGGCGCGCCGCTCAGGTGCCCGAGACCGCTGGGACCGTACAGGCGGGCGCCGCGTGCGTCCGGCGAGGTGGCGGCCATCAGGGCCGGAAGCAGCGCGGTGTCGACCGTGCCGGCGAGGATGCCGCGGCGGGACAGCATGCGGATGGCGCGCACGGCGGTGGTGTCTCGTGCCCGGCCGACCTCGGGGCGCGCGGCCAGGAGGTTGGTCGGGGCGATGCCGGGGTGGGAGAGGTTGCTGGTGATCCCCCAGCCTCCGGCCTGGCTGCGCCGATCCAGTTCGAGCCCGAACAGGCCGAAGGCGATCTTGGACTGGCTGTACGCGCGGCGGCCGTGGTAGGACCGCTCCCAGTTCAGGTCGTCCCAGTTGATGGCGTTCTCGTTCGCGGCGACACTGATCTGCGAGGTCACGCGCGCGCGTCCCGCGCGCAGCAGGGGCAGCAGATGGGCGACGAGAGCGAAGTGCCCCAGGTGGTTGCTGCCGAACTGCAGCTCGAACCCTTCGGTGGTGGCCTGCCGGTCCGGCGGGGTCATCACGCCGGCGTTGTTGACGAGGATGTGGATCGGACGGTTCTCGCCGAGCAGCGTCGCCCCCAGCGCGGCGACCGAGCCCAGCGACGACAGGTCGAGGTCCCGCAGGGACAGGTTCGCTTCCGGCCGCTGCTGCTTGATCTTCGCGACCGCCGCTTCGCCCTTGCGACGGTTGCGGACGGGCATGACGACCTCGGCACCGGCGGCGGCCAGGCGGGTCGCCAGGCCCAGTCCGACACCATCGCTGGCGCCGGTGACGACGGCGAGTTTCCCGGAGAGGTCGGGAACGGTGATGTCCGGTCGTGTGCGTGCCATGTGCTGCTCCTGGTTTCTCCGGAAGTGGATGTGATCTCATGCTGCGCCGGATCCACGGGGACATCCACGGCCTCTCGATCCCAGGCAGGCCGGACCCAGCCGAACGTGACCCGAAGGGGGGATTCACAATCCCAGGCAGCCATCCGGCACCGGTGGCAGGATGAAAGGCACTGGAACGAGGGAGGAAGCAGCCGTGATCGATCGAGCTGGGCTCGCCGAGTTCCTGCGCCGCCGTCGAGAGTCGCTTCAACCCGAGGACGTCGGTCTCCCGCGCGGGCAACGGCGCAGAACCGCCGGTCTGCGCCGCGAAGAAGTCGCCACGCTCTGCCACATCTCCACCGACTACTACAGCCGGCTCGAGCGGGAGCGCGGACCGCACCCGTCCGAGCAGATGATCGCCTCGATCGCGCAGGGCCTGCACCTGTCCCTCGACGAGCGCGACCACCTGTTCCGCCTCGCCGGGCACAACCCGCCCGCGAGGGGCGCGACCAGCGAGCACATCAGTCCCGGCATGCTCCGCATCTTCGACCGGCTCACCGACACCCCCGCCGAGATCGTCACCGAGCTCGGCGAGACACTCCGGCAGACCCCGCTCGGCGTCGCACTCACCGGCGACACCACCCGATACACCGGCCCGGCCCGCAGTATCGGCTACCGGTGGTTCACCGACCCGGCCACCCGGGCCCTGTACCACCCCGACGACCACGCGCTGCACTCCCGCGTCTTCGCCTCCGGACTGCGCGCGATGGTCACACTCCGCGGCCCCGAATCACGGGCCGCTCACCTCATGGAACTCCTGCTCGCCCGCAGCGAAGAATTCCGTGCCATCTGGAACAAGCACGAAATCGGCATCCACTACAACGGCGTCAAGCGCTACATGCACCCCGAAGTCGGCGCTCTGGAACTGACCTGCCAGACACTTCTCGACCCCGAGCAGTCGCACATCCTTCTCGTCTACACCGCCGTCCCCGGCAGCGAAAGCCACGAGAAACTGCAGCTTCTCTCCGTCATCGGGCCCCCGGACATCATTCCGCAGATGGCTCCGAACGCGTGACCACGGACACCGTCGAGGGGTTCGACGGTCGAGAATTCCCCTGGTCAGGGGTGTGTTGGAGGTCGGGGCGTGTGCCGATGTCCTTCTTGCGCTGACCGTGATCCAGGCCCGAACAACTCGACGCCGTGGTGGCACAGGGGGCGACGGACGAGGCAGCGCCGGCTCTAAGGACGCGGTCGGCGCCGCAGGTGTTCGTGGGCGGCGTGGTGGTGTGGTTGTCGGGCGGGCCTGAGTTCCGATTGCCGCTGCTGATCGGCCTGTCAGGGTTCGCCGAGTTGTCGGCGGTGATCGTGAACAAGGGGATGAGCCTGATCGTGGTCTGGTCACATTGCCCGCCCGTCTTCGGGAGGTGACCGAGGCCGAGTTGGCTGGTCTTTGGTCGGCCGCGGCGAACCTGCTGGCGCGCAGCATGCTCGTCGCGGGCCGCTGCGGATGCGCATGACCCCCCTCAATCGGGGAGGCGGCGGTGGAGCGTGGCGGTCTCCGGCTCCACGTGGACGACCTCGCGACGCCGTCCCGCTTGGCTGCTGCTCGGCCCCGCCGTGGAGGCGGCGGCGCACGCCAACGGGCCTAGGGCACCGCCCGCAGGCCGCGCCAGCTGCTGGTGTCCGCGCCCGGATTGCTGAGCCATGGCGCGGCCGTGCCTTCGGCAGCCGGACCCGCTCACCGTGCAGGGTGAGCAGGACACGCCGCTGCGTTACGGCCGCCCGGTCGCGCTCCACCCGGCCGAGGCCGTTGAGCCGCTCGGCGTCCTCCAGCGTGTCGAACCGGGGGCGTCCGCGCCGTCGATGGCCGCCGCGAGTGCGTTGTCGTCCGGGCTTTCGTCCGAGGCCATTGTCGCTCCACTGCACCGCGAGTTCCGAAGACCGCGCGTTGAACGTACTCGCACAGGCGGCGGACGCCCTGCCCCAGCTCCGAGGGCTCGGTGTCCGGCCGTTCGTCCGGGTTGGGGGGATATGATCATTCGGAACGATTTGAACGAGGTCAGATGCCCACGCACGAATGGACCCTCGCCCAAGATCCCTACGGTCGGGGCGGGCGGCGCAGAAACAAGAAGGCGCTCATCATCGCCGCGGTCATCATGGGTGTCACCGGCTTGATCGCTGTGCTTGGCCTGCTTGTCCCGGCACTCTCTGGGGAGGGAACGCCCCGGCTCGGCAGCAAGTCCTACGACGCCCAGGTCGATTGCCAGGTGAACACCGTCGGGGGCGCCGGGACGGTCACGATCAGCGGCACCATCAAGGGCGACTCTTCCCGGTTCAAGGTGACCGTTGAGGTGCTCGATGCCGCGACCAAGCAGCGTATCGGGGAGCGGACGTTCGATGTCCGTGACACCACGACGTTCAGCGGTGCGACAGCGGCTCAGGCATCGGTGGGCCCGGCGGGCATTGAGTGCCGGATCGCAAAGGTGGTTTGAGAGAGCCGCTCTGGGGGCGCGGGCGGGACTCCAACCGCCGTCGGCCTGCCCTGATGCCGTCTCGGAGGCCAGGGGCGGCCGTCGCCTTGGGTGAGGCGACGTGTGGAGCCGGGAACGTCCGTGCAGGTGAGACCGAACCGGTCCCGTAGAAACCGAACTCAATATTCGAGCGGTACAGGTACTGGAGACCGTCCTGCTCAAGCGTGCTGTGGGTGCTGGTGTTCATCGAGCACGGCACCCGGCGGCTGCACTTGGCCGGAGTGACCCGCACATGCGAGCGGGGTGTGGGTGGTGCGGCAAGCCCGTTAACTGGCCATGGACCTGGGCGAGAGTGTCGGCTGGCTGCGTGGGTTGATCCGCGACCGAGACCCGTTCTTCACCGCCGCCTTCGCAGAGGTGTTCATGGCCGAAGGGTTGTGGACCATCACCATGCTGCCCAGACGCCGGCGCCTGGAGGCCACACGCCGGCCTCAACCCGCCCCGACGTCAACGCCGTCCGAACGCCGGTCGGGAAGGCCAGTGGTCACAGGCGCGATCAACGATTGCCACCGCGCCGCATGAGCCCAGGTCAGGAACTGGACAGGTGGTTCTGACGGCCGACCCCATCGCCTCGGTGAGCGTGAACGGGCGGAAGGCGAAGGTGCCGTTGGCGATGCCGATGCCCGGCCCCTTTCAGTGCATGGACAGGGTTGCGCACCGGCGCGTGCAGCGTCTGCGGCAGGTTCAGCGGGTGGACGTCGTGGCTGCCGACCGAGCACGCCAGTTCCTCGACGCCCTCTTGTCGGGGCGGTCGAAGCGTCGGCGGTGAGTGCGCGGAGCATGCCGACCTGGACGGCCCCAGGCTCCCGCCTCCCCAAAGGACGAATGCGGTCGTCATCCGCGCCTTGCTCGGCGGGGCCCGGCCCAGGAACCCCCACTTGCGTCGGCAACATGCGTATTATCGGCCACAAAAAGCACATCGCCATTTCATGTCACTCTGTCAACAGTCAGGGGCTATTGGTCTACGGGCTTCTTCGCTCTTCTCGGTTCCCGGCCCCGCGGTGTATTATATCGCTGGGCGATAGAGATGGATATCGTCAGGTGATGCGAGCGGGCCGGGGCTCCAGGCGGGGCGCCGAGTGAAAGACGCCATTCGATCGTGGAATGGAGGGAGCTCATGACTTCCCGAACCGCGGGCATCGGAGCACATCCCGATCTGGTAGAACTGCGTTCCCACTACGAGATGGCCGCTGAGCAGCCCGCCGCGCGGGCGCTGGACGGGTTGATCATTCTCAGTGGCCTGTACCTGGCGCTGTCGCCCTGGATCCTGGGGTTCGGGCGCTTCGGGGGCACGGGCGATCTGCAGGTGAACAACCTGATCACGGGTCTTGCCGTGGCCGCGATGGCGATGGGCCTGGCCGCGGCCTTCGGCCGCACCCACGGGGTGGCGTGGACCGTTCCGCTCATCGGTGTGTGGACGATCATCGCGCCCTGGGTGGTGTCCGGGGCCTCTCCCAAGGGCGGGACCATCATCAGCAACGTCATCGTCGGCGCGCTCATCGTGGTGCTGGGCATCGGGGCCGCGGCGCTCCCGGCACGTTCGCACCGATGACCGTCACGGGAGCGTGATCGCCGGACTGATCACACGTGTCGCGGCTAGGCGTCGCATCGCCGACGTCCGGCCGCGACACGCGGCGTCCCACGGAGAACCGGGAGAACACGGGTCAGGTCGCGGGGGCGGGGCACCTCGGCCCGCCTGCCTGCGGCTTGGGCGTGCCGAGGTTGTCCAGCAGGGCGGCGAGGTGGTCCAGGACGGGGGCCAGTTCGCCGAGTTCGATCAGATGCTGGCGTGTCAGCGCCGCCAGGATACGCTCGCCGTGGACCCGCATCCGGACCCGGATCACCCGCGCGTCGTCGACATCGCGGTACCGGGCGACCAGCCGCGCTTCCTCCGCCCGGTTCACCATTTCGACCGTGCTGTGGTGGCGCAGCAGCAGGTAGCGCGCCAGTTCACCGACCGTCGGACCGCGGGGGTCGGTGTGGCCCTTGATCGCCAGCAGCAGTTGGTGCTGCCGCGGAGTCACTCCGGCCTCCCTGGCGTGTTGCTCACTCCACGCCAGGAAACGCCGCAGCCTCGTACGGAACTCCAGCAGCGTCACGAAATCCTGCTGCGTCAGCGACCCCACGTGGGACCCCTGGCCGCCCTTACGGTCCATTAATAAATCGTACAACGATACCTCTGAACCGTCAGGGCCGGTCAGCGCGAATCTTGCAATCTTGAACGGCCCGGCCCGGTTTCGGCGGCGGCCGTACTCGCCGTATGCCGCAGCGGGCACGCCAACCCCGCCGGAAACATCGGCCACCCCGTATCCACTAAGCAAAGGGCCACGGAAAGCGAAACAGTCGACTTATGTGATCCGGGTCCCCGCCACCGGGCGGCCTGCCACTTCCAGGCGGGCATCACCATCATGGACAACGGGCCTGCCGGGCGAGCGCCCCAGGGACGTGCCGCCTCGTCTCGCGGATCAGGTTCGGGCTGTGGAGCAGCGGCCTCATCGGCCATGAGATCATCAGCCGTCCTTCTGGCCCGGAGCCCCGCATGCGCGGCCCGGGAGTCCATCCAGATACGCCAGCCCGGTATGTCATGGCCGGCATGATGAAGATCGCGGATCAACGCCCGCCTCGCCCCGGAGTGCGCCGATGCCGATCCGGCGCTTGTGGCCGGCCGGGCTCGCCGTCGCCTTGGCGGCTCCCAGGCTGAGCGGCGGCGGGTCGGACGAGGAGGTGGTCGCCCTGGCCGGGGACCTGCCGCTGTTGCCCCTCCTGTACCTGGTCGTCGCGAAGTTCCGATGGCGGCGAGCGACGTGGGCGGTGCGCGCCGTTCTGCTGGGCGCCTTCGCCGACCTGCGGAGCCTGGACGTTGTCGTGGCGGCTGCAGTGCTGGTCATCCTCGTCAGGGACGCCGCCGGTCGGCCGCGTTCCAGGCTCAGGCGCCGGGCATGATCGCCGCCCTGGGCCTGGCCGGTCTGGGCCTCGCCCCGCCACATCGTGGCCGCGGGTTGGTTCCTGCGCGGAGTCTGGGACTTCGTCCACCTCAAGCTGGACAAGGTCGCCTATGCCCAAGGCGTCGACATCATCATCGCGGTCCAGCTGGTCGCCCTGGCCTGAACCGTCCGAGGTCAGCCTCCACTCCCCGGGAACAGTTCCTGCGCCTTGGTCTTGAGGCCCTTCTTGACCACGCCGACGGCGTCGGGGTCGCCCTTGATGATGGCCTCGGCGGCGTCCTTGATCTGCTCGAACTCGGCGTGGGGCGGGATCGGGGGGATGTCGGGGTCGCAGTGCACGTCCAGGACGACGGGTCGGTCGGCGGTCAGGGCGCGGTCCCAGGCGGGGCCGATCGCCTCGGGCTTTTCGACCTCGATGCCTTCCAGGTCCAGTGAGCGGGCGAAGGCGGCGTAGGCCACGTCGGGGAGGGTCTGGGATTCCTCGAACTTGGGTGCGCCGCTCATGGCGCGCAGTTCCCAGGTGACCTGGTTGAGGTCGTTGTTGTGCAGGACGGCGATGATCAGCCGGGGGTCGGCCCAGTCGGAGAAGTAGCGTTTGATGGTGATGAGTTCGGCCAGGCCGTTCATCTGCATGGCGCCGTCGCCGACGAAGGCGATGGCGGGGCGGTCGGGGTGGGCGAACTTGGCGCCGATGGCGTAGGGGACGCCGGGTCCCATGGTCGCCAGGGTTCCCGACAGGGAGCCGCGGACGGCGCCGCGGATCTTCAGGTCGCGGGCGTACCAGTTGGCGGCCGAGCCGGAGTCGGCGGTGACGATGGCGTCGTCGGGCAGCCGCTGGTTGAGTTCCCAGAACAGCAGCATCGGGTTGATCGGGTCGGCGGCCACCTTGGCCTGGCGTTCGACCGTGCCCCACCAGCGGGCGATGTTGTCCTCGATGGTGCGGCGCCAGGAGCGGTCCTGTTGGTGGTTCAGGCGGGGGAGCAGTGCCCGCAGTGTTTCGGCCGCGTCGCCGACGAGGTTGGCCTCGGTGGGGTAGCGCATGCCGATCATGCGGCCGTCGATGTCGATCTGCACTGCGCGGGCCTGGCCGAAGGGCGGTAGGAACTGGGTGTAGGGGAAGTTGGACCCGACGATCAGCAGCGTGTCGCAGTCGCGCATGAGCTCGTAGGAGGGGCGGGTGCCCAGCAGGCCGATCGCGCCGGTGACGTAGGGCAGGTCGTCGGGCAGGACGTCCTTGCCCAGCAGGGCCTTGGCCACCCCCGCGCCGGTGCGTTCGGCGACTTCCATGACTTCGGCGGCGGCGCCGCGGGCGCCCTGGCCGACCAGGATCGCGATCTTCGAGCCCGCGTTGAGGATCCCGGCCGCGCGCTCGATCTCCTCGTCGGGTGCGCGGGTGAGCGGGGCGGTGTGGCCGGGGGCCGAGGACGGCACGTTCTTGAACGCGTGCGCGGGCGGCTGGTAGTCCTCGTCCTGCAGGTCGGAGGGGATGATCACGGCGGTGGGGGCGTGTTCGGCGATGGCGATGCGCATGGCCCGGTCGATCAGGTTGGGCAGTTGCGCCGGGACGGTCGCCATCTGCACGTAGGCGCAGGCGACGTCCTTGTACAGGCTCAGCAGGTCGACCTCCTGCTGGTAGTTGCCGCCCATCGCGGTGCGCGCGGTCTGCCCCACGATCGCCACCACCGGGACGTGATCGAGTTTGGCGTCGTAGAGGCCGTTGAGCAGGTGGATCGCGCCGGGCCCGCTGGTGGCCAGGCACACCCCGGGTTTGCCGGAGAATTTGGCGTATCCCACCGCCTCGAACGCCGACATCTCCTCGTGCCGGGCCTGGACGAACCGGGGGCGGTCATCGGCCCGGCCGAGCGCGGCCACGATCCCGTTGATGCCGTCGCCGGGGTAGCCGAACAGGTGGTCCACGTCCCATTGCCGAAGGCGTGTCAGCAGGTAGTCCCCACCGTGGGCGCCATGATCAGATCCTTTCGGGCTGACAGCGGCTCTTTGGGGCCCCTTTCCCGGACCACGCGATGGAAACCGGGGACCCGGGTAGGTGACCCGTATGCGTACGGCGCTCCAGCGTGATCTCGAAGCGCGGGTGGACGGCGAGGTCCGGTTCGACGCCGGGTCGCGCGCGGCCTACGCCCACGACGCCTCCAACTACCGGCAGGCCCCGATCGGCGTGGTGGTGCCGCGGCACGTGGACGCGGCGGTCGAGGCGGTGGCCGTGTGCCGCGAGCACGATGCCTCGGTGCTCTCCCGGGGCGGCGGGACCAGCCTGGCCGGCCAGTGCTGCAACACCGGCATCGTGATCGACTGGTCCAAGTACTGCCGCCGGCTGCTGTCGGTCGACCCGCGGCGGCGGCGGGCGGTCGTCGAACCCGGCGCCTGCCTCGACGATCTGAATCGGGAACTCTCGGTTCACGAGCTGATGGTGGGCCCCAGGCCGTCCACCCACGACACGTGCACGATCGGCGGGATGGTCGGCAACAACTCCTGCGGTGCCTCCGCCCAGGCGTACGGGAAGATGGCCGACTCGGTGGTCGGGCTGGAGGTGCTGACCTACGAGGGCGTTCGTATGTGGGTGGGGCCGACCAGCGCGGGGGAGTACGAACGTATCCTCGCCGAGGGAGGGCGCCGCGCCGAGATCTACCGTGCCGTGCGCGGGCTCGTCGACGAGAATCTGGCGCTGATCCGCACCCGGTACCCCGACATCCCCCGGCGGGTGTCCGGGTACAACCTGGACGCGCTCCTGCCCGAGAACGGCTTCGACCTCGCCCGCGCGCTCGTCGGCAGCGAGTCGACGCTCGTGACGGCCCTGCGGGCCCACATCTCGCTGGTGCCCGTGCCGAAGTACCAGTCACTCGTAGTGCTCGGTTTCGCCGACGTGACGGCCGCGGGCGACGCCGTCCCGGCCGTGGCACGGCACGATCCGCTGGCCCTGGAAGGGATCGACGACACGCTCATCGACCTGGCCCGCGTCGAGCACGTCGCCGGGCATGGCGTGCTGGAGGAACTGCCGAAGGGGTCCGGCTGGCTGATGGTGCGCTTCGGCGGCGACACCCGCGAGGAGGCCGACGAACGCGCCGAACGCCTCCTCCAGGACATGCACCGCTCCGAACACGACACGCGTGTCTCCTACCTCGACGACCCGGCCGAGGAGGAGCGGCTGTGGAAGGTCCGGGAGGCGGGGCTGGGCGCGACCGCGTACCCGCCCGGCGGCCGCGACACCCATGAGGGCTGGGAGGACGCCGCGGTGCCGCCAGCACGGCTCGGCGACTATCTGCGTGACTTCCGAGCCCTGCTGGAGGAGTTCGGCTACGGGTCGGCGTCGCTGTACGGCCATTTCGGGCAGGGCTGCGTCCACACGCGGATCCCGTTCGACCTGGAGGACCCCGGGGGCGCCGCGGTCTACCGCCGGTTCGTCGAGCGGGCCGCCCGCCTGGTGGCGTCCTACGGCGGGTCGCTGTCGGGCGAGCACGGGGACGGCCAGTCCCGGGGCGAGCTGCTCCCGATCATGTTCGGCGAGGAGATCGTACGGTTGTTCGGACGCTACAAGGGGATCTTCGATCCGCGCGACCGGATGAACCCCGGCAAGGTCGCCTCGCCCCTGGAGGCGGCCGATCCGTCCAGGACGCCCGGCGTGTACCGGCTGGGCGAGAACCTCGACCACCTCGGCTACCACCCCGCCGAGCCGCGGACCCGCTTCTCCTACCCCCGCGACCACGACCGGTTCACCCACGCGGCGGCGCGCTGCGTCGGCATCGGCAAGTGCCGCGCCTCATCGGGCGGCGTGATGTGCCCCAGCTACCGCGTCACCCGCGAGGAGAAGCACACCACGCGGGGGCGTGCCCGGCTCCTGATGGAGATGATGCGCGGCATGCCGGGCGGCGGCGAGGACGCCGTCGTCACCGGCGGGTGGCGCTCCAAGGACGTCCACGAGGCCCTCGACCTGTGCCTGGCCTGCAAGGGCTGCCGCGGCGACTGCCCGGTCGGGGTGGACATGGCGACCTACAAGGCGGAGTTCCTGTCCCACCACTACCGGCGGCGGATCCGCCCGCCCTCGCACTACTCGATGGGCTGGCTCCCGCTCTGGGCGCGTGTCGCGGCGCTGGCGCCCGGCGCCGTCAACGCGCTCACGCACGCGCCGCTGCTGGACCGGGCGGTCAAGCGCGCCGGCGGGGTCGACAGGCGCCGGGAGCTGCCACGTTTCGCCCGGCGGCGGCTGACCGACCGGTTCTCCGGGTCCCGGGTCGACGGGCCGCCGGTCGTGCTGTGGCCGGACACCTTCACCAACAACTTCCATCCCGGGATCGGCGAGGCCGCCGTCCGCGTTCTGGAGGCGGCCGGGTTCCGGGTGGAGATGCCGCCCGTTCCGCTGTGCTGCGGGCTCACCTGGATCTCCACTGGGCAACTGGCCACCGCCGAGCGCGTGCTGCGCCGCACCGTCCGCGCGCTCGCGCCCCGGCTCCGCGCCGGGGTCCCGGTGATCGGGCTCGAGCCGAGCTGCACGGCGGTGTTCCGCGCCGACGCCCCCGAGCTGCTGGCGGGCGATCCGGACGTCGAACGCCTCGCCGGGCAGACCCGTTCGCTGGCGGAGTTCCTCCTCGACCGGGCGCCGCAGGCGATCACCGCACCACCGCCGGGCACGGGCCGCACCGCCCTCGCCCAGCCGCACTGCCACCAGCACGCCATCTGGGGCTTCGACGCCGACACCGAGGTGCTGAGACGCGCGGGCGTCCAGGCCGATGTGCTGGACGCGGGCTGCTGCGGCCTGGCGGGCAACTTCGGCTTCGAACGCGGCCACTACGAGGTCTCCGTCGGCGCGGCCGAGTTGGGGCTGTGGCCGGCGGTGCGGGCGGCGGACCCGGACACGACCGTGCTGGCCGACGGGTTCTCCTGCCGCACCCAGATCGCGGCCGGTACCGGCGCGCGGGCCCGGCACCTCGCCGAACTCCTCGCGGAGCTGCTGTGATCACGCTCGCCGCCGCCGCGTACACGATCCCCACCGACGCCCCCGAGGCCGACGGTACCCTGGAATGGACCTCGACCACGCTCGTCCTGATCGAGGCGAGCGCGGAGGCGACGACCGGCATCGGCTGGACCTACGGGCCGGCCGCCATCACCGAGACGGTGGCCTCCCTGCTCCAGCCGGCGGTCCGCGGCACCGGCGTCCTGGACCCGCCCGCGGCGCACGAGCGGATGTGTCGCGCCGTCCGCAACGCCGGGCGTCCCGGGATGTGCGCCATGGCGATCTCTGCCGTCGACTGCGCACTGTGGGATCTGAAGGCGCGCCGGCTCGGTCTGCCACTGCACCGCCTCCTGGGGGCCGTCCGCGACGAGGTGCCCGTGTACGGCTCAGGCGGGTTCACGACGTACGACGCGACGCGACTGCGCGAACAGCTCGCCCGCTGGACCGGCGACCAGGGCATCCCCCGCGTGAAGATCAAGATCGGCGAGGCCTGGGGGACGCGGGAGGACCGGGACCTGGAGCGCCTCCACCTGGCGCGCGGCGTCATCGGCGCCGGCGCCGAGCTGTACGCCGACGCCAACGGCGCCTACAACGCCAAGCAGGCCGTGCGCATCGCCGCGGAGGCCCCCGGGCTGCGATGGCTGGAGGAGCCGGTGTCCTCCGACGACACCGGCGGCCTGCGCACCGTGCGCGACGCGGTGTCCTGCGAGGTGGCGGCCGGTGAGTACGGCTACGACCTGCCGTACTTCGCCCGGCTGGTCGGCGCGGTCGACTGCCTCCAGGCCGATGTGACCCGGGTCGGCGGGATCACCGAGTTCCTGCGCGTCGCCGCCCTCGCCCGCGCCCACGGCAGGGAGCTGTCCGCACACTGCGCCCCGCACCTGCACGCGGCCGCCATGGCGGCCATCCCCAACGCCCGCCACATCGAGTGGTTCCACGACCATGTCCGCATCGAGTCGATGCTCTTCGACGGCGCTCTCGACCCGTCCGGCGGGACCGTGCGCCCGCGCGACGACGCCCCGGGGCTCGGGCTGGAGTTCCGCCGGGCCGACGCGCAGGAGTACCGGGTCGCATGAACGGCGACCGGTATCCGCCGCAGGTCCTGCGCGAGTACGCGTTCCTCGCCGACGGCGAGCGCGGCGTCCTCGCCGGGCCGCGCGGGGAGTTCCCCTGGATGTGCGCGCCGCGCTGGGACAGCGACGCGGTGTTCGCCTCCCTGATCGGCGGCGCCGGGATCTACGCCGTCACGCCGCGGGGGCGATTCGTGTGGGGCGGTTTCTACGAGCCGGGCTCGCTGATCTGGCGGAACCGGTGGGTGACGACCGGTGCGATCATCGAGTGCCGCGAGGCGCTGGCGTTCCCGGGCGACGCCGGCCGCGCGGTGCTGCTCCGGCGAATCCTCGCCCAGAAGGGCGACGCGCGAGTCCACGTCGTCTGCGACCCGCGCCCCGGCTTCGGCGCGCACCGCCCGAGGTTCCGCGGAACCGGTCGCCCAGACGGCGGCGAGGACCGTCCTGACCGGGCCGGTACGTGGGAGGCCGAGGCCGGCGGGCTGTGGTTCCGCTGGACCGGCGCGGGTGCCGCCAAGGCCGGAGACGGCATTGAACTGGACCTGACCGTCCCCGCGGGGGGACATCATGACCTGGTCCTGGAGATCGCCGACCGGCCGCTCCGGGAAGCCCCTCCCGATGCCGACCATGCCTGGCGCGCCACCGAGCGGGCGTGGAGCCGGGTCGTGCCGCGCCTGCACACGATCGCGGACCGGGACGCGCGGCACGCCTACGCCGTCATGCGCGGCCTGACCGGCAACGGCGGCGGGATGGTGGCCGCGGCCACCATGAGCCTGCCCGAACGCAGCGAGGCCGGCCGCAATTACGACTACCGCTACGTGTGGATCCGTGACCAGTGCTACGCGGGCCTGGCGGCGGCCGCCGCGGGAGCGGACCCCCTCCTGGACGACGCGGTGCGGTTCGTGACGGCGCGGCTGCACGAGGACGGGCCGCACCTGGCGCCCGCGTACACCCTCACCGGCAGGCCCGTGCCCGATCAGCGCCGCCTGGGCCTCCCCGGCTACCCCGGAGGCTACGACCAGGTCGGCAACCACGTGTCCCGGCAGTTCCAACTGGACTGCTTCGGCGACGCCCTCCTGCTGCTGGACACCGCGGCCCGGCGCGACCGGCTCGATGCCGACGGCCGCGGCGCGGCCCGGACGGCGGCGGCGGCCGTCCAGGCGCGCTGGCGGGAGCCGGACGCCGGCATCTGGGAACTGGAGAACCGGCAATGGACGCACAGCCGCCTGAACTGCGTGGCCGGACTGCGCGCCCATGGAAAGACCGCGTTGGCCGACGCCATCGCGGCCGACACGATGGCCCGTGCGACGCACCGCACGGGCCGTTGGCAGCGTGCGCCCGGCGACCCGCGCCTGGACGGCGCGCTGCTGCTGCCCGCCATCCGCGGCGCCGTTCCCGCCGACGCCCCGCACACCCGACGCACGCTGCGGGCCTACCTCGCCGAACTCACCGACGACGGGTACGCCTACCGATTCCGGCACGGCGACCGGCCGCTCGGCGAAGCCGAAGGGGCGTTCCTGCTCTGCGGCTTCCTCACCGCGCTCGCCGCACATCAACAGGGCGACGTCTCCACCGCGCTGCGCTGGTTCGAGCGCAACCGCGCCGCGTGCGGGCCGGCGGGACTGCTGGCCGAGGAGTACGACGTGGCGCAACGGCAGATGCGCGGCAACCTCCCCCAGGCCTTCGTGCACGCACTCCTGTTGGAATGCGCCGCCCGCCTCGACGGGCGGCCAGGGGGCGGGCCCGGCGCGACCGGGCACGCCCAGGACATCGATCAAGGTAGATAGGGAGGAAACAGTGCGCAATCAGGTCGTCGTCGTGACGGGTGCCAGCGCGGGGGTCGGGCGGGCCACCGCCCGCGCCTTCGCCGCGCGCGGGGCCCGCGTCGCGCTGCTCGCCCGCGGCCGCGCCGGGCTGGAGGCCGCGGCCGCCGACGTGGAGAAACTGGGCGGCACCGCCCTGCCACTGACCGTGGACGTCGCCGACCCGTCCCAGGTGGAGTCGGCGGCCGAACGCGTCGAACGCGAACTCGGCCCCATCGATGCCTGGGTGAACAACGCGTTCACCGGCGTCTTCGCGCCCTTCGACCAGGTCACGCCCGAGGAGTACCGCCGGGCCACCGAGGTCACCTACCTGGGCACGGTCAACGGCACCCGCGCCGCGCTCGCCCGGATGAAACCGCGTGACACCGGAGTCATCGTCCAGGTCGGCTCCGCCCTGGCCTACCGCGGCATCCCGCTGCAATCGGCGTACTGCGGCGCCAAGCACGCCATCGAGGGCTTCACCGAATCCCTGCGCACCGAACTCCTGCACGACGGAAGCAAGGTCAAGGTGACCATGGTGCAACTGCCCGCGCTCAACACCCCGCAGTTCGACTGGGTGCGCTCGCGCCTGCCACGACGCGCGCAACCGGTGCCGCCCATCTACCAGCCCGAGGTCGCCGCCCGCGCCATCGTCCACGCCGCCGACCACCCGCGCCGCCGCGAACGCTGGGTCGGCGGCTCCACCGTCGCCACACTGCTCGCCGAAAAGATCATTCCCGGCCTCCTCGACCGCTACCTCGGCCGCGCCGGATACCGCTCCCAGGAGACCAGCGAACCAGAGGCACCGCACAAGCCCGGCAACCTCTGGGAACCACGCGACACCGACCGCGACCACGGCGCGCACGGCCGCTTCGACGACCGGGCCAAACCGCGCAGCCTGCTGCTGGCCGCACAGACCTGGCGCCCGCGCCATCGCCGAGGTCGGCCCCGAAGCCCGTCTCCTGCCTCGGAGCCGATCAACCCGCGGCGTTGGATCAAAACGACGTTTCTGAAGCCACTCCGCTGACGGGGCAGGCGACTGCCTGTCGGGACGTGCGACCGCAGCGCGCCGCCCGGTGCCCGTCTGCGGTCGGCCACTACCGGGTGAACACCCTGCTCGGCATCTCACCCCACGGTCACCTAGACCGCCCGTCCACCAGCGGCGGTGCCCAGTTGGCCGAGCGATCCTGGCTGGATCCAGCGTCGCGATCCCGCCGACCGCACGCCCTTGGAGGGCCTGGACGTCGGTCGGCACGTCATCGTGCCGACCGACGCCGGGCATCCCCGAGCGCGCCGAGCCCTACTGCATCGTCAGCGAGAAGCCGATCAACCAGGTGCTGACCCAGCACAGCGAGGACCGGCACTTGCATGAGGTCTACATGGACCTGCTCGATTCCGAGGGCTCGGAGATCTACCTCAAGCCCGCGGCCGCCGCGGCGAACGTGCCCTGGGGGACCGGTGGCGGTCCTCAACCCTGACAAGAGCGCACCACTCACGCTCGCCGCCGACGGCGCGGTGATCGTCCTGGCCGAAAGCTGACCGTGGCCGGGCGGAACGATGCCCGCGAGCGGCCCGACCGGCCCTTCGATCGGCCTGTGCCGACCTAGGCGTGCGCGGCGATCGCGGGCAGCATGTCCTTCAGGGTGCGCCCCTCGCAGGGCTCACCGATGGCGCTCATCTTCCAGGCCGAGTCGTGCCGGTAGAGCCTGGACATGACCATGGCGGTGTGGGTGCCGCCGCCCGTGAGGGTGAACCGGGCCATCTCGGCATTGGTGGTCTCGTCGACCAGACGGCAGAAGGCGTTCTCGACCTCGTTGAAGGTCTGGCCGCTGAACGAGCTGACCGTGAACACCAGCGAGGTCACGTGCGCGGGCACCGCGCTCAGATCCACGATCACCGACTCGTCGTCGCCGTCGCCCTCTCCGGTGAGGTTGTCCCCGGTGTGCCGCACCGAGCCGTCCTCGCTGGTCAGCTTGCCGAAATAGATCACGTCCGCGATGCCGTCGCCGGCGAACAGCACGCAGGAGGCGTCCAGATCGATCTCCTGGTCGCGCTTGCCGAACAGGCCCTTCTTCTTGATCGCGTCCCAGCCCAGGCCCATCCGTACACGACTGAGGCCGCTCCCGGACTTGTCCAGCGAGATCTTCTGGCCTTTCACCAACGACACCGACACGGTCGCTACCCCTCACCTTCGGCGAGCCGGCCTTGGCGCCGGACACGCTAGATCTTTCGCCCGGCGGGATCCGTCCGGCCCGGAGGCCTTCGCTTCCACCGTGACCGCCCTGCTACTACACTTGTAGCAGAAAGGTTCCGGTGATGTAAGGCCGCCGTGCGGGTGAGGTCCACATGGTGCTCGCGGACGTCGCGGCGGCCTGCGCACGTCATCGCCGGGCGGTGGGACGGTTGACATTCCAGGTGGAGGGTGGGCGGTTGCCCGCCGGTTGTGCCTCGGTGTCGTTGCCGGATCGCCGGTCGGCCGTCGAACTGAGCGTGATCGGTCGGTTCGACCTTCTCTCATCACGGTGCCCGTCGGCTGTCATGCACGTTTCGGGGGCGGGCGTAAGCGGGTTATGGTTAGGTTCCACCCCATTGCGGCATGGTTTGGTAGTGAAGAGTTCATCTGCGGTTCGCAGGCCGCTCGGACAACTGGAAGCCGAGGTGCTGGCGGTGCTCGCCGGTGCCGAGGGGGAGTTGTCGCCGGCCGACGTGCAGGCTCGAGTGTCCGGCGAACCTGCCTACACCACCGTCAGCACGGTACTGGCCCGCTTGCACGGCAAGCGAATGGTGTCCCGGACGCGGCGGGGGCGGTGTTTCGTCTACCAGGCGGTGGTCGACGAGCCGGGACTGGTCGCCGATCGGATGTGCGGCCACCTGCGCTACGCCAGCGATCCCTGGGACGCACTGAACCATTTCGTTCGATCCCTGAGTCCCGAGGAGGAACGCCTCCTGCGTTGTGTGCTCAGCGAAGACGAGCTCACCTGACTCTCGTCATCGGGGCGGGCGGTGCCGCCGCATGACGCCGCGCCCTGCACAGGTACGACGGTCGGCTCCTGAGGACCGCCGCCCCTACCCGCACCTCATTCGGGCTTGCCGCCCCCCGTCTCCTTGGCCCATCAGAGTCCGTGACTTCTGTCGGGTCGGCAGGCCGGGGACGGGCTCAGCTTCGGCGGTCGGCCGCTTCCGCGCGACCTCCGTGAGCTCGAAAGCTGCCGCAGCGAACCCGCCGCCTGCGAACACCGCTTCAGTAACACCGGCACTGCGACCAGCGCGAAGTCCATCCTTCATCTGACACCCCGGCCCGCGAGATTGAAACACCCCCTTGATCTGTGCCCTTTGCTCACGCCGTCACCGTCCCTGATGATGCGCTCCGAGTGACGCCGTCGCGTGATTAGGCTTGTGTTCGGTGTGGCCGTTGTGAGGCCGGCTGCGGCGGACGCGATCGGGAACTATGGAGGTGCAGTCGGGTGACGCGACGGCAACTGGGACAACTGGAGGCCGAGGTACTGGCCGCGCTCGCCGCGGCCGTCGACCCCGTCAGCGCCGCCGAGTTGCGGGAGCAGATTCCGGGCGAGCCCGCCTACACCACCATCAACACCATCTTGTTCCGATTGCACGCCAAGCGCCTGGTCACCCGTGAGCGTCAGGGGCGCCACTACCTGTACAGGCTGGCCGTGGACCAGTCCCGGCTGGTGGCCGACCGCATGCGAGACCATCTCCGCCATGCCAGCGACCTGTCCAGTGTGCTGAGCCGGTTCGTGCAGAACCTGACCGCAGAGGAAGAAGAGGCCCTGCGCGCCGTCCTGGACAAACCCCAGCCCCGATCTGGAGAGACCGCGTGATCTGGCTGACCTTCCTGCCCGCGGTCATGGCGCTCGTGGTCGCCGTGGCCCTGGGGGTGGTGCCGCTGCCGTTGCACCCGGCCTGGTCGGCCCGGCTGCTGCTGACCGCCGCGGTCAGCGCGATGGCCGCCACCATCGGGACCCTGGTCTTCATCTCCATCAACTACGCCGCGACGCTGTTCCCGCATGCGGCCGAGCGGCTGCCCGAATGGGCGCTGTTCGGGGACGATCAGCCCGTGCACGCGGTTCTCGGTGTTCCGGTCATCGTCCTGACGTGCCTGAGCGCCCTGACCGTGGCCAAACTGTCGGCCCGCTGGGCGGCCGAGGTCCGCCACGCCCAGCAAACCTCGCAAGGGGTGGTGGAGTCCGATGTCCCGCTGGCGGTCGCCGTGCCCGGGCGCGATGGCGGGGTTCTGGTGTCGCGCGGCCTGCTACGCAGGCTGGACCGGTCACAGTTGCGGGTGGTGTTCGAGCACGAGGCGTCCCACCTGCGCCACCGCCACTACCGGTACCTGGCGCTCGGCGCGCTGGCCGCGGGCACCCTCCCGCCGCTGCGGCGCCTGAACGCACGGCTGCGTTTCTCCCTGGAGCGGTGGGCCGACGAGGACGCCGCCGAAGCCGTCGGCGACCGGAAGCTCGTGGCCCGCACCATCGCCCAGGTCGCCCTGGCCCGCTCCTCGGCCGACTCCGCCACGCCGCCCCTTCCCACGTTCGCCGATTCGGGCGTCGTCCAGCGTGTGCAAGCGCTGCTGACCGCTGCGCCCGACAAGAACTCCGTCGCCGGGCCGGTCATCCTCATGGGCGCGGGCCTCGGCGCCGGCCTGCTGGCCTCGGCCGCCTGGCAACTCGACCACGCCCTCGGACTGCCCATCCTGTGAAAGGCCTCCCTGCGCATCCGCGAGTGATCCCGGAGGCCACTGGCGATTACGCCGCTGATCGCCCTCGAACCAGGCGGATACGCGGGAGACGCACAGGTTGATGACGCCTTCGGCCGGGCCGGTCACCTCGTCGCGACGCACGGGTGGATCGGCGAGATCGGGAACGGCGCGCGTCCCGAACAAAGTCCTGCTCGCACGGCGTCCGTTGCCGATATGGCCTCGCATCCGAGCCGCCGTGAAGGGACCGCGTCAGGTGGCCTGCGGCGTACAGCATTCGGGCTGACGATGAGGTGGGCTGATAGAAGGCACACGGCGCTGAATCTCACCGCGCGATCAGGATGGTGATCGCGTCTGCGACCCTGAGGGTCTACCCTCAAACTACTACACATGTAATAATTTGCCTGGGAGTGCCGGTGGGGCTCACCCTGCACAAGGGGCGCAGCGTGGAATTGTACGGCGGTGCCGCCCCCGGGGCGTTGCTGATCGAAATGGGTGGGCTGGTCGCGGCACCCGGTCGCGATGCCCCGTTCGAGGGGGCGGCGCTGGTGGTCGGAGACGGTGACGATCCGCCGGTCGGATGGCACCCGATGAGCCCCATGTACGCCGGGACCCCCGGCGGCGCCGTCGGCCTCCCTGTGGGGCTGCGGTTCCACGTCGGCTTGGACGCGCTGTCGGCGGCCACTGCCGAAATGTACTTCGTGGGGTGGTTCGACGAAGCCTCTCGGCGTGGCTGCTCCTTCGGTGATGTCCGCCGCGCCTTCATCCGAGTCCTGGACGCGATCACGGATGACGAAATGGTGCGTTATGACCTTTGCGAAGACTTCTCTACCCAGATCGCCCTGGTTTTCGCTCAGGTGTACCGGCGGGCAGGGCATTGGCGCTTTCGCGCTCTGGGGCAGGGATATACCAGTGGTCTGGTCGGCATCGCCCGCGCCCACGGCTTGGACGGTCTCCCGAACGCAGTCGACCAGGCCGTGTGGCAGGCGCCCTTGAGGCTGGTTAACGCTATCGATCGCCTGCTTTCCCCCGGCGCTCTCGTTACCGGAGCTTCCCATCGCAGGCACCAAGGACTCCAGCGGTGCGGTCGGCAGCAAGGGCACCATGCATGGGTTTTAGGCGGTGCGCTGCCACGCCCGGCCTGCGTGACACGACCTTGAGCACTGACTGGAGGGCCCGGCTTCGTGCTCAACGCCTCCGCTCCGTACCTGGAAGGGCGTGTCCCCGGTGGAGACCGTTGACGGGGGATCCAGCCGGATCGGAGCCGGCCGCGGCGTAGCGAGTGGGCCAGAGTTCGCTGGCGTGGCGGGGGAGAGCGCCGGCCTTGTCGTCTGCGGTCGCGGGGAGGACACGGTCGGAGACCAACGTTTCTGCTACAACTGTAGTAGAAAATGTGCGCGTCGGCTCATCATGGTGCCGCCGGTGCCGCCGCGCTCTGACAACAGAACATGAGAAGAGAACCTCCATGGTGTTCAAGCAGTTGCTGGGTGCCTTCGGTGTGGGCGGGCCCTCCATCGAGACCGTGCCGGCGGTCTCGATGTGCCGCCCAGGCGAGTACCTGTCCGGGGAAGTGCGCCTTCAGGGCGGAGAGCACGACGTCCACGTGCACGGGCTCGATCTGAGCCTCGCCACCGTGGTGGAGTACGAGCACGAGGATCATGAGGGGGAGGGCGTCCGCGAGTTCCACCGCGGCGCGATCACGGACGCCTTCCTGCTGGGGGCCGGGCAGTACCAGGCGATTCCCTTTCAGATGCCCTTGCCGTGGGAGCTGCCTCTCACCGACCTCTACGGTCAGCATCTGCACGGGTGTGGTGTCGGGGTTCGCACGGAGCTCCGGGTCGCGGGGGCTGCCGACACGGGTGACCTTGATTCGCTCTCGGTGTACCCGCTGCCCTCCCAGCAGCGGGTCTTGGACGCTTTCGGGGCTCTGGGGTTCGCGTTCAAGAGCGCCGACGTCGAGCAGGGGCACATTGCCGGCGTCCACCAGCAACTCCCCTTCTACCAGGAGATTGAGTTCCTCGCCCCGCCGCACTACGCGGGGCGGATCGAGGAGGTGGAGCTCACCTTCGTCGCGAGCCCGCACGAGCTCGCGGTGATCCTGGAGGCCGACCGGTCGGAAACCGTGTTCTCCGAGGGGGACGACGTGTTCGGGCGGTTCCATGTAGCACACGGGGAGGCCCTGCACCTGGCATGGGAGCACGAGCTGGAACGCTGGCTGCAGGCTGTGACGAGCCGGCACCATGGGGGCCACGATGTCCACCACCACGACCAGCACGGTCATGGGGATCACGGTCATGGACCGGGCTGGGGCGGGGTCGCCGCCGGTGCCGTGGGCGGCGTGGCGGCCGGGTTCGTGGCCGGGGCGGTCGTCAACGAACTGGTGGACGACGATGACGATGAGGACGGCGACGAGGATGCGGCGGCGGAAGCCGACGCCGCGGCCGCGAACGCCTACCAGGCCGCCGTCTACGAGCAGGCGGTGGAGGAAGCGGTCGAGGACGCTTACGAGGACGCTTACGAGCAGGCCTACGAGGAAGCCACCGAGAGCTTCGAGGAGGAGTGAACTCGTTCTGAGTGGCATGTGCCGCGGCGGCGGGCGACGTGAGTTGTCGATCCGGATGTGGATAGGCGTGCGGTCGGCGCAGCGGTGAGGATGGCCGCTGCCGTCACTTCACCGGCGCGACGTCGTGGACGTCCGGACGCCCGCCCGCTCGTGCGCGTAGGAATCGATGCCTCCTCCTGGAGAGTCCCGATCCTCCAGGAGGAGGCGTGCCTCCGTCGTCGCTGCCCGCGCATGCGCGTGAGGGCTGAACAGGCGCTGAGCAGGGGATCGTGCGTGTTTTCGCATCCACGTCGCACTTGGACGGCGGGCCGAACGTGGGTGTGCGGCTGGGATCAGGCGTCGACGCCGAAGTCCTTGACCACTCCCGACAGACCTGAGGCGTACCCCTGGCCGATGGCGCGGAACTTCCACTCGGCGCCGTTGCGGTAGAGCTCGCCGAAGACCATGGCGGTCTCGGTGGAAGCGTCCTCGGTGAGGTCGTAGCGGGCCAGTTCGGTGCCGTCGGCCTGGTTGACGACGCGGATGAAGGCGTTGCGCACCTGGCCGAAGTTCTGCCCGCGTGCGTCGGCCTCATGGATCGATACCGGGAAGGTGATGCGTGCGACCTCGGCCGGAACCGCCGTCAGGTTCACCTTGATCTGCTCGTCGTCCCCTTCTCCTTCCCCGGTGAGGTTGTCGCCGGTGTGCTCCACGGAACCGTCCGGGCTGCGCAGGTTGTTGAAGAACACGAAGTGCTGGTTGGAGGGCACCTTGCCCGACTCGTCCAGCAGCAGTGCGCTGGCGTCCAGGTCGAAGTCGGCGCCGGTCGTGCTGCGCACGTCCCAGCCGAGTCCCACAGTGATCGCCGAGAGTCCCGGCGCCTCCTTGGTCAGGGAGACGTTGCCGCCCTTGGACAGGCTGACGCCCATGCTGTGTTTCCTTCCGTATCGGCTGTTCGGTGGCTCACCGGCCGTGCCGGCCGGGCCGCCCGATGTGCTACTACACTTGTAGCAGATCAGTTAGGCTCCAGGAAGCCGGACACGTCACGGGAGGAGAGTCCGATGGCTCTGTGGAAGAAACTGCGCGAGTCCACGCAGCAGATGCAGTCGCAGCTTCTCAGTAAGAAGAACGAACTGAAGAGCGGAGCGTTCCGAGATGCCAGCATGGCGATGTGCGCCTTGGTCGCGGCAGCCGACGGCAGTGTCGATCCCTCCGAGAGGCAGCGGACCGCGTCCCTCATCGCCGGCAACGAGGTGCTGCAGAACTTCCCGGCCGATGACCTGCAGCACCGCTTCAACGATTACGTGTCCAAGCTCACCGCCGACTTCGCCTTCGGCAAGGTCTCGGTCCTCCAGGACATCGGCAGGGTGAAGAAGAACCCGTCCGAGGCCAGGGCCGTCATCCAGATCGGCATCATCATCGGTGGCGCCGACGGCGACTTCGACGACACCGAGAAGGCCGTCGTCCGTGAGGCGTGCTTCGTCGTGGGCCTGCAACCGGCGGAATTCGACCTGTGAGACCGGTGAACCGCGCTCGGCCGATGCGTCACCGTCGTCACGTCCTGGAACGCTGATCAGTCCGCGCCCGGCGTTGACTCAACGCCCCCGGCCGCGGTGGGGATTCACCTGAGTGCGAGCACGGCCAGCAGGGTGGAGGTGATCGCGTGGTCGAGATGCAGGGTGGCGGCGGTCAGCGAACTGGTGAGGAAGCCGTTGCCGGCGAACAGCAGCGGACCGCTGACGGTGTTCTTGGCGGGCGGGCGTCCCAGCAGTGCCTCCACACGCTGGACGACACCGGACTGGGCGAAGGCGGTCGTCGGCTCGGAGACATCCCCCGGTGACTGGGCCAAGGCGACCTTGGCGATCGTGCGGGCGACGAGGGCGCGGTCGCCGATGGCCTCCGCTGCGTCCTCGTCGGCCCACCGCTCCACCACCAGGCGCAGTCTCCCGTCAAGCGGCCTCAGGGGAGGGAGGAGCGTCGCGGCCATGACGCCGGCCGCCAGATAACGATGATGATGATGTCGCAGGTGGGAGCGTTCGTGCTCGAAGACGACCTGGAGCTCCTTGGGGGTCAGGGCGTTCAGGAGCCCTCGTGACAGCAGCACGCCCCCGCGGCGTCCGGGTACTGCGACGGCTATCGGGACCGCCGTCTCCAGCGGCTTCTGCGCCTCCGACTGGGCGGTGCGAAGGTCGGTCACCAGCCGGACCACCCGATGGGTCATGACCAGGACGCCGGCGACGGTCAGCAGGGTCGCGGGTATCCCCGCCATGGCCGGGACGGGGGTGTCGTCCCCGAACAACGCCCACTCGGGCATGTGGGCGGCGGCGCCGGGAGCGAGTGTCGCGCCGTAGTTGACCGTGAGGAAGACGCCGGTGCCGAGCACCGCCATGACGGTCATCGCGCCGGTGGTGGCCAGCAGCCGCGCCGACCAGGTGGGGTGCAGCGGTAACGGCACCCTGCCGAGGGTCATGCTCAGCGCCGCCATGAGGACGACGGGAAGGAAGGTGAACCAGTTCACTCCGCATCTCCTGATCGGTTGAGGATCTCGCGCAGCTTGCGCGCCTCGTCGTTGCTGAGCGCCTGGACGAACCGGCTCAGCGCGGTGCCCGGATCGCTGGCGTGCCGCAGATGGTCGTGCATCCTGTCGGCCACGAGCTCGGACTCGTCGACGGCGAGCCGGTACCGGTAGTGGCGTCCCACGCGGGCGCGGGTGACCAGCCCCTTCTCGTGAAGCCGGAACAGGATCGTGTTGACCGTGGTGTACGCGGAATGCCCCTCCAGCCGGGCCTGCAGTTCCGCCGTTCCGGCCGTGCCGCCCAGCGCCGCCAGCGCCGCGAGCACCTCCGACTCCAGTTGTCCAAGCGCTCTCCGCCTCAAGAGTCTCAACCCCTACGCTACTACTAATGTAATAATAACCTCGCTTGGAGACTATGCCCTACGTCCGAGGTGGTGACCACATGCGACCGCACCTGATCATCGGTTCCCGATGACGTGGCGGAGACCTCGTCCGGTCACCGGCCGGGGACGGGTGCGTCCACATGCGCTGATGAGGGGGGCCGCCCTGACGTGGGCGGCGATGCTGGCGGGTGGATGCGGGCTCACTGACTCCGCGCTGTTCGGAAGTGTGGAGACCGCGGAACTCACCGTGACCAGTCCGGCGTTCGCGGACACCCAGGCCCTGCCCGCGCGGTACGCGTGCGCTGCGTACGGCGGGTCCGGCCAGACCCCGCCGCTGCGGTGGTCAGGCGCCCCGCCGGGCACGACCACCGCGTTCGCGATCGTGGCCGACGTCCTGGACACCTCGACCGGCGGGTACGTGAGCTGGGTCGTCGCCAACATCGATGGGAACACCAGCCAAGTCATCGAGGGCGCCAGGCCCGCCAAGGCCGTGGAGTCACTGAACACCAGTGACGGGACCGACTATGTCGCGCCGTGCCCGCCCAGAGGTGAGCGGCACCGCTATCGCTTCACGGTCTACGCGCTCAGTGAGCGGGTCGCCTTGGCACATGGGGCTCCGCTTCGGGAGGGGCTGGCCGCCATCGCCGAGAAAACGGTGGGCCGCGGCCGCATCATCGGGACATTCGAGCCACCTGGATGGCGGTAGAGACCGGTACACAAAAGACCGGGTCACAGGCCTGCAGACCCCGAACACAGCGGCACGTGAGCCTCGATCACGACCTTCCGACCGCTTGGCCGACGTTCAACCTGGCATGAAAGCCCGGCCCCGAACGCGTCAAAGAGGACCTGCTCGCGGCGAGTTCGCCGTCGGCCGCCGCGCCCAAGGTCAAGCGCCTCCGACATCAGTGACTGACGCCCAACCCTGATGATCTATCAAACGGCCGCACAGCGGGCACATGGCGCCTGCCGCCGGATGTTCGACCAGACGCGCAATAACCAGACACCTCGCCGATGCCTCGATCTGGGAAACGATCACACCCGCTGCGGGAAGCGACTCAAAGTCGGCCACATCACCCTGGGTCAGGGCCACTCGTGAACACCTCCGGCAGGTACCTGATAGATCTCGCGCCGCGGCGATCGCGTTCCTCCACTGGACTCCTGGATCGTCGGCCACCTGTACTCGCGGCCTGAGACGACGTCGGAACGCTAGCCGACATCGCCGTTTTGACGGCCACCGTGGTCGGCTTGTTGTGGCGGCCTCCCACGGTGCGGGGTGTTGCTCGCGGTCTGCCTCGCCACACTGCGCCTGCAGGTGGCCTTTCGGCGTCCGGGGCCGCCGGTGCCCCCCAGGATTGGGCCTACCCGAGCGGGCACGTGACGTGCAACACCTTCGTGATCAGCGTGGGCCTGGCCGCCAAGTGGCGTGTCACGGTACTCGCCGGCGGTACGACGATGCTGGTCGTTGTATCGGCCAGCCGAACGACCCTGGGCGAGTACTACCTGGTGGACGTGGTCCCCCGAGTCGAAGGTCGTGCACGTGGACAACGACCCGCTGGTGCTGGTGCACGCCCGCGCGCTGCTGGTGAACACCAGTTCCGGGGGCGTGACCAGATCAGCGCCGACGCCCGCTCCAGGTCGCGGCGGGCGGCGGAGATGTCGAACCAGTGCGCGGTGTTCGTGCTCCGCCGCTTCGCCTCGCCCTGGAACCGAACAGGAGGAGCATCATGGCCAGTCACCTCGCAATGCCGCCGCGCTGCTGGCGATGATCGGCGCTGGTCTCCCGGCCGCCGGAGTCCTGGGCCTTCCGCCGGACCCCCGTACACAGCCGAGACGGACGTCGTGACCCACCCGTCCACCTGCGGGTTGCCGAGTCGGGGCGAAGCGGCGTTGCGTGGCTCTTGTGGCCGGTGGCATTGAGCACGAAGTAGCGCAGGGCGGTGATCCTGTACTCGTCGGGTAAGGACAGTGTGGAAGGAGGGGACTTGCCCCGTTTGCACTCGTTCATCCGCGGTCTGCGGCTTGACCGGGGCGCACGGTTGTACGGCCGAGCCGGTTTTCACCTTCGGTGCCACCGCGTCCTTCTCTCGGAGGTTGGTTTTCCGTTACTGCCGGAAGAGCGACAGAGCCGCTGTTCTCACGCTCCTTCCAGTGGGAGTGGACCACGGCGCCGACAACGACGACCAGCCCGGCCGATGCAATGACCGCCCCGACCGTGGGCGGCCCGACAAAACCAAGGTGAGGCAGCGACATGCCGCCCAGGTGGGAGCCGACCGCGGCTCCGAGATTGACCGCCGAGCCGCCGGCTGCGGCGGCGAGCAGCGGCGCCTCGACGGCCTGGTCGACGAGCCTGGTCAGGAACGGTGCGACGACCGCGAAGGCGGCGGCACCGACCAGGGCCAATGCCGATGCCGCGAGCAGGGGGTGGGATGCGCCGGCGGCGAGGGTGGTGAGGCCGGCCGCGAGGACGGCGAGGGCCACCCCGAGCGCACGTAGCGGGGCGTGCTCGCCGACCCACCCGCCGAGCGCGTTGCCGACGAGAAGCCCGAGCCCGAAGAGGGCGAGCAGGGGCGCGACGGCGGACTCGGTGAAGCCGCTGACCGAGGTGAGCAGCGGCGTGACGTAGGTCAGCATGGCGAACAGACCGCCGAAGGCGGCCATGCCGATCGTCAGCGTGAACCAGACCTGCGCTCGGCCGAAAGCGCCGAGCTCAGTGCGCAGGGTGGGCGGGGTCGCCGGTGGTGGGCTGACCGGCAGGGTGGCCCGGCTCAGGACGAGGGCCGCTGCGGCGAGCCCGGCAACCGCCCAGAACGTGACCCGCCAGCCGAGTTGTTGCCCCAGCAGTGTGCCCAGGGGGGTGCCGGCCACATTGGCCGCCGTTCCTCCGGCGAACACGAGCGCGATCGCGCGGGATCGATGTCGCGGGGCGACCAGTTCCGCGGCGACCACCGTTGCGATCGGCAGGAACGCTCCCTGCCCGAGGGCACTGAGGACGCGGCTCGCCACCAGCGCGGGGAAGCTCGGAGCGAGTGCCGCGCACACGTTGCCGATGACGAACACCGTCGCGGCGGACATGAGCAGTCGGCGCCGCGGCAGTCGCGTGCCGATCGCCACGAAGACGGGGCCGCCCACGACGATCGCCAGCGCGTACGCCGAGATCAGCATGCCCGTTGCCGAGAGTGAGGTGCCGAGGCCGGCCGCGACGTCGGGCAGGAGACCTGTGATGACGAACTCGGCGGTGCCCATGACGAACGCGCTTACCGCGAGGCAGAGAACAGGGGGCGAGAACACATCGGCGTGTTGGGGCTTAGTTCGCATGATGTTCCCTAAAAGGGTTGGTGGTCTCGGGGACCGGGTGCGGCTGATGGCGGTTTGCCGTCGGCGGTTTGCAAGGAATGGCCGCCCGATCTTCCAGAACGCTTCGACCGCTGCGGGCAGCGCTGATCAGGGACTTGGCGGCGGAGTGCTCCGTAGACCACGACGATGCAGAATGGAGCAGGACACTCGCACGAGGCAAGGACACGGGTCTGGGCCGGTATCACCACCGGACGGTCGTCCTGGTGTCTTCGCACAAGGTCGTCAATGACGAGGCCGCGATTCTGGAGCTGATCGGCACCGCCGTCGAACTGCCCGACCAGGCGGTGTGGGCGGCGGACATCGCTGGCACGGCCGCCACGCTGCTGGTTGCCCAAGGCCGGGCGTGGCCTTGATTCCGGCCCGCAAGGCGAACCGGAGGGCCAACTGCGGTGAGGGGTAGACATCGCCGACACCGCCCAGATGCGCCTTGATTTGACCCGCTGGCCCCGCCCGCCGAACCGGTCACCAGCTGCGGCTGGTGGCCGGTCACCGCGCCGATCTGATCGCCGACCAAGTCCGGCTGGTTGCAGGGCATCAGCCTGCGCTTCGACCACTAGGTCGCCAAGGGCGGATCATCATGCCGACCGCGTACCAGACTCCGTCCGGGGTGCGCCGTGTCGGCGTCGAGTGCCTGACGGCGCCTGGCTGAAGCGCCGCACGAAGCGCGGCGCCCGGATCGCGGCCATGGCCGTCGTCCAAGCCCAGCACACCGGTCTGCCGGGGCAGAGGCGGGCTTGCGGCGTTGGAGCGCGAGTCGGCGCCCCGTCCGCTGGACCTGGACGCGCGGCTCAAGGACATCGACGGGCATACCTGTGAGGGCTTCCACGCCAACCCGCGCGTCGAGATCATCGGTTCCCTGCCCGGCATGGGGCCGATCCTGGGGACCGAGTCCATCGCGATCGTGGGTGACCTGTCGAGGTAGCCCGACGCAGGCGTCTGGCCGCCCACGCAGAACCTGGCCTCGGCTCCACGCGAATCGGTTCGGCGTCACGGCAGTCTGCACCGTCCGAAGAACTACGACCGGCGATAGCGGCGCCTCTTCCTCAAAGCGGCCAAGACCGCCTGGATGCGTCCCGGCGCAGCCCGCAACGACTACCTACTCAAACGCTCTGAAGAGCGCGTACACGACCAGGTGGTCATGCCGCTCGCGCGCCGCCGCGTCGATGTGGTGCGGGCGATGCCGCGTGACAGAGGAACGTTCACCTCCGCCCCACCGGTGACGCGACCGGCTTGACTCGGTCATTGAGACTCCTTTGGCCTAGGCGACGCGCAGCGGCGCCAGTGCGGCGGCGACGCGGGCGAGCCGACCACCCTGGAAGTGCGCGGCGCGCAGCTGATCCTTGGTCGGCTCGCCGTCGCCGGAGACGTTACTGATCCCGTAGGGATTGCCGCCGGCCGCGTGAATGATGTCGTAGTCCACATAGCCGGTGGGAAGAATGACCGAGCCCCAGTGATAGGCCACGTTGTAGAGCGCGAGGAGCGTCGACTCCTGCCCGCCGTGGCGCTCCCCGGTACTGGTGAACGCGGTGAACGGCTTGCCGGCGAGATGGCCGGCCTCCCAGATCCCACCCGTGGTGTCCAGGTAGCTCTTCAATTGGGCGGCAACGTTACCGAACCGGGTAGGGGTGCCGACGGCGTATCCGTCGGCCCACACCAGGTCATCCAGTGTGGCCAGTGGCAGGTGGGCGGTGGCGTCCAAATGTGCTCGCCAGTCGGGGTTGCGCTCGACGGCATGCGCCGGCGCGGTCTCCGCCACGCGCAGCAGCCGGACATCGGCGCCTGTCTCGGCGGCTCCTTCGGCGAACGACCGCGCGATGCCATGCACGTTTCCGGTCGCGGAATAGTAGACGACGGCAATCCGAGCAACCATGATTCAGACTCCTTCCGAGCCCATGACGATCCGACGCGACCATCGTCACCGGGCGCGGACAGGCCTATCAAGAACACATTCCTTCCGGCACCATGTAGAGTCGCTACATGGTCGACGGGATCGAGTTGCGTGAGATCCGCACGTTCCTCGCCGTAGCCGAGGAACTGCATTTCGGGCGTGCCGCGGAAAAGGTGGGGCTCACTCCTTCACGCGTCAGCCAGTCCATTCGCGCGCTGGAGTCCCGGCTTGGCGGGCAGCTGTTCGACCGCACCAGTCGGCGAGTCGGCCTCACCCCGCTGGGCATCCAGTTGCGGGATTCGCTTCACCCCGCGCACGAAGCGCTCGTGTCCGCCTTACGCGCGGCGCAGGATGCGACCCGCGGCGTGGCAGGAACATTCCACCTGGGCATGCTCGACCCGCCCACTTACAGTGGCCCCCATCTGACCGACATCGTCCGCACATTCGAGGCCCGCCATCCGGCTTGCCGCGTGGTGGTCCGTGAGGTCGCCATCGAATCGCAGCTCGAATGGCTGCGGTCCGGCCAGGGCGACGCGGTCGTGCTGAGGCTGCCGAACTCCGCGCCCGACCTGACCATCGGACCAGTGATCACCGACGAGGCCCGGCTGCTCGCCGTGGCCGTCGACCACCCCTTCGCGCGCCGCACCGATGTGACGGCGGAGGACCTCGCCGGCGTCACGGTGACGGTCATGCCGCGAATACCCGCCGAACTGATGGACGCGTTCATTCCTCCGCGCACACCCGCCGGCCGACTCATTCCGCGGCGAGCCGTCCACACGATGAGTGAACTTCTCCCGCTCGTCGCGCTCGGTAAGGTCGTGCACATCACCATCACTTCTTTCGCCGAGCATTACCGCTATCCCGGTGTGGCCTTCGTGCCGATCGAAGGAATCCCGCGCTCGCAGACGGCGTTGGCGTGGCTTACCAGCAAATCCAACGCCCGAGTTGACGCGTTCGCACACGCCGCGCGGGACGTGCTCGGCGAGACTCCCAACCACCCTTGAACGTGCCTACGAGTCCCACTAGAGATACTCAAGCGGGCGGGCGTGCCACAGATCCCAGGAGCATCAGTGACCACTCGTCTGGTCGACGGGGGACGGGCTCCGAAGGAGCCCTGGGCGGCGACGACGGCCCGTGGGTAGGTCGAGGAGACCGTGATGCCGCCGTCGGCGCGCTCGCACAGCCGAACTCTCCCGCATGGACGCCCCGCTTGAGCGAGCTCGGCGGAACCACATCGCGGCCGAGGTGATCGCCATCGCCCGGCTGCGCCGTCGCGAACCCATACTCAGCGGGAAGCCAGCGGTCCGCGCCCTCACAGCAGGAATCGAAGCCTTCCGGCTTCGTGCCGGGGCTCGGAATGGGTCGAGTGATGGCCCCGTCCAGAGCGCAGCCGCTCCCACGGTTTGACAGGACGGCCGAGAACGCCGAGATCCCATCGCCTACTGGCCCGGCCATCCCGCAGTGGCAGAGTTGCAGGCGCACTCGGCCAGGTTCCGAAGTCGTTCCGGACATGCATATGACCCCGGGAAGTGCAGGGTGTTCTTCGGCAAGTCTTTCGACGACTTGGAGATCGCGGTACAAGATCAGTTCTGTGGTCAGCGGCTGCATTGCCGGCGGTGGCGGGCGGTGGGCGGCTCGTCCTTGATGAGCCCATCGAAACCGTGGCGGCGGTGCGCCCGGCAGGCCGTCGCCGGATCGACCGAGCCTTCGTAGTCGACGGCGAAGACCGCCTTGCCCCGTTTGATGAACACCTCGAGTTCCGCGCACTCGCCGTGCTCGGCGCATTCTTCGGGCAGGGCCCAGTCGAAGACATCGACCAGCGCGGCGGCGGCTCCACGCTGGTCATGACCGTTCTTCATCCCGACCGACAGGCCCCGCCTGTGTGCCTGGGCGGCGACCTCGCGGTACCAGGACAGCTGGTCGGCCAATGTGACGGCGAACCCGGGGGCGTTGCCGAGCAGGTTGTTCTGATCCGGCTCCACGCCGTCACAGCCGATCCGTCTGGCCAGGTCCAGCCGGGCCCAGATGATCTCGGCGAAGGCTCCGCGTGAGGCCTTCCGGATGTCGAGCCACCGTTCCTCCTCCCAGCCGGTGTTCCAGCCGATGACCGAACCCGGTTTCGGTGGCTCCGGCCGGTCCGGTATCTCCGTGGCGTGTGCACGGTGCCCGGGAAACCTCGGCGCGTCAGGCCGGTAGTGCTCGTACGCGCCGGTGTCGAGATAACAGATCACCACCGGCCGGGGGACCCGGGCGTGCAGCACGTCGATCATTCCGGCCAGCGGCCCCGGCGGAAGGTCGATCGCCTCACCGTCGCGATAGCGGAGTTGCGAGCCCGCCGGGGCCAGATCGAAGAGGTCCAGGTCGTACATGTCGCGGCGCGCACTCAGATCGTAGGGCTCGTCGATCTGCCAATCCCAGTTCGAGAACTGCCCGGGTTCGGGTTTCCACCAACTCGTCGGGGCAGGGCGCTGCGAAGGCGGATCTCCGCCCGGCCCGCATCCCGTCAAGACCGCCGCGAGCAGCACCAGAACCCCGGTGAAAGCTCGGACCAGCCCACCCCCAGCGGCCTTGATCAACATCTCGCCTCCATTGACATCCGAGATCATGATTCACCCGCGGCCCGCCTCCGCAGCCGTCGCCGCATGGCCCGGCCCCGTCAAGAGAAGCTCCCGACGGTGGGCGCGGACGGCCTCGACGTCGTCGGCCGACTGCATTGGTGAGTTGAGCACCATTCCGGCGACCCGGTCCGGGTGCCACACTCCGAACACCTGGGCCAGATAGCTGCCGTATGTCGCGCCGTAAACGACCGCCTGGTCGCTGCGGGCGGCATCAAGGACGGCGGCTAGGTCCAATGCCGGGTAGTTAGGCCTGTGGGCTGGTTGTCCAGGGGTTTGGTGGATCTTGGAGACGTGGGAACGGAGATCCAGTAGAACGGGTGATCTTCTACCATCGTCCGTCTGACCTACTGGATCTCCGTTGGGTGTTGAGTCTGCCAGGTCTGCTGGGGCCTGTGCCATGGGTTCGGTCGACCGTTGGGCGGGCGGGGTGTTCGCGCCCGGGCATCTGGGGGAACTGACCCGGATCGTGCCGTTCGAGATGGTGGACGAGGTGCTGGCCGAGACGCGGTCGGCGCAGCGGCGGGTGCGGCGGTTGCCGTCGCGGGTGGTGGTGTATCTGCTGCTGGCGGCGGGGTTGTTCGAGGGGCAGGGCCTTGGGCAGGTGTGGGCGCGGCTGGTGTCGGGCCTGGAGGGGCCGGGGTGGGTGCCCTCGTCGTCGGTGCTGGCCCAGGCCCGCCGCCGGGTGGGGGTCGCGCCGCTGCGGGCGTTGTTCGATCTGCTGGCCGGTCCGCCCGCGGGGGCGGTGCGGTGGCGGGGGCTGCTGGTGTGCGCGATGGACGGCACCACGATGAGTGTCCCCGACAGCCCGGCCAATCTGGCGGCCTATGGTCATCAGAGCGGCAGTCATGGCGGGTCGGGCTATCCGCTGGTCCGGCTGGTCGCGGTGGTCGCCTGCGGCACCCGCACCGTGCTGGGGGCCGGGTTCGGCCGGTTCGCGACCGGTGAGACGGCCTACGCGCCCGAGTTGTTCGGCTGCCTCAAGGCGGGCATGCTGCTGCTGGCCGACCGCAATTTCGCCGTCAAAGCCCTGGTGGCGGCGATCGCCGGTCCGCAGGGCACCGGCGCGGACCTGCTGATCCGCTGCAAGAGCAACCGGCCGCTGCCCCGTCTTGAGACCCTGGCCGACCGATCGTGGCGTTCGGTGCTGGGCGGGGTGCCGATCCGGGTGATCGACGCCCAGATCACCCTCACCCTGTCGGGCGGCGGGCACCGCACCGGCCATTACCGGTTGATCACCACCCTGCTGGATCCGCGCCTCCACCCGGCTGCGGAGATCGTGAGGCTCTACCACCAGCGGTGGGAGATCGAGACGACCTATCTGGAGCTGAAGTCCACCATGCTGGGCGGCCGTGTCCTGCGCTCGCGTACCCCGCAGGGCGCCGACCAGGAGATCTACGCTCTGCTGGCCGTCTACCAGGCGTTGCGGCTGGCGATGGCCGACGCCACGGCCGGCGGCGGCCTCCCCGCCGACCGGGCCAGCTTCACCGTCGCGCTGCTGGCCGCCCGCGACCAGGTCGTCCACGCCGCCGGGGTCATCGCCGGCACCGTCATCGACCTGGTCGGACAGATCGGCCGGGCGGTCCTGGACAACCCGCTGCCCGCCCGCCGAGACCGCAGCTGCCCCCGCATCGTCAAACGAGCGATCTCCAAACACCGGGCAAAAGGCCAGGTCGACCGCACCAACCACCGGGCGACCCTCACCATCGACATCCTCCACCCACCTGAGTTGACGCCCACCCCAAGCCCTTAACTACCCGGCATTGCGGCTAGGTCGGTTCCCGTCGTGTCCTTGCGTGACGGCCCGACGCCCCGATGCTCGACCATGAGCACGTCGAGCGGCCTGTTTCCGGAAGGCGCGATAGGGCAGCACCGAGGCACCCTCGGCCCGGAATCACCAGGACCGGTAGGGAGCGCCCGTCCGGGACGCGAGCGGACCACCGCGATCTCGTTCCCAGCTGCCTGCACACCCGGATTCCGGCGGCCGGCCGCATCTCCCGCTCGGCGAGCGCCATCGGTTTCGACGATGACCCAAGGTCCCGATCGGCCCTATTCGGTCGGCAGGGGGAGCGTCTCGCCGGTTTCGAGCAGGGTCTTCAGACTCGACAGGACCTGCGGCCAGCCTTCCGCGTACGCGTCGAAGTCCTCGCTCGTCGGCTGCAGGCCGGCATGGACCAAGGTCAACTTGACCGTCGCCCCCATCGGCTCGATGTCGAACGTGGTCGTCGACCGGCGCGGCTCGTCGGCCTGGTCGTCCGCGCTCCTCCCGTACTGCTCGAGGTGTTCGGGAGGGGCCGTGCCGTTGCTGAAGGACAGGCGCCGATACGGCTCGGACTCCAGGACGACCGAGCCCAGATCGCTGAAGTCCCCATCGGGGGTGACCTGCACCTTCACCGGTGACCCCACCCGCCAGTCCGACTCGTAGGCGACCCCCCAGTAACGCCAGGTGAACGCCGGGTCGGTCAGCGCCCGCCACAGTTGCTCAGGCGAGGCGTGGATGTAGGTGGTGTACTCGATTTCCGAGCTTGCCATGCGGCCTTTCCCCAGTCCTGCTTTCACGTTTGCGAGTGCTTACGGGCGCGCGCGCCGTTGTACTCAGCGATCCAGCGGCCAGCGCGTGCGTTGACCGACCGGTCGAGGTCGACCGGTGCCAGGCGACGCCCGGTCCTGGGGCTGTTCAAGCCAGGTAGGCGCATGGTTGCGTGTCAACGACCACCACGGTGAGCACAGCACGAACACTGGAACCGCGTCCCGGCCACGGCCTACGCAGGTGCGGTCGTGGGCGGGCGGAAGGCCGCGTCGGTGCCGAAGCCGTCGAACGGCTCGATCAACCCGACCGACTGAGGCATGGCGTCACTCCTTTGACCTCGGTGCTGTGAGTACGGGGGTGACGCTATGCGGAGCCGCTTGCGGTCCGCTGACGGCTCGCTGACGGTCACGGCGTCCGCCGGCACCGCCGCCCGATCCGCACCTGGGCCCTATTTACATGACTGAGTCAGTCATCTAATCTCGGTGGCGTGGATGACAGATCGGCGAACCTCGTCTCGGCCCTCGTGGTCGCTCTGGCCGACGCGCTGGAGGAGACCACGCGACGCGCCGGCGTCCACGGGACCAGCGGCGCGTCGGCGCTGGCGACGATCCATTTCGTGCCCGGGGAGCGCATCGACGCCTTGAGCCGGGTCCTGGGGATCACCGGTTCGGGAACCGTGCGGCTGGTCGACAGGCTCGTCGCCGACGGCCTGGTCGAGCGGCGTCCCGGCCAGGACCGGCGCAGCGTCTCGCTGTGGCTCACCGAGGCCGGTGAGAGGGCGGCCGAGGCGATCGTCGCCGAGCGGCGGGAGGTCCTCCGCCGGGCGTTGGAGCCGTTGACCGACGCGCAGCGGCGGGCACTGGCCGCGCTCAGCGAGCCGGTGCTGGCCGGCCTGTCGGTGGACCGGGAGCACGCGGACCGGATCTGCAGGCTCTGCGACTACCTCGCCTGCCCCCAGGATCGCTGCCCCGTGGAGACGTCGGTCTCATGACCGGCATCGCGCCCGCGTCCCGGCGCCGCCGTTCGCCCCTGCGTTCATCCTGCCTCGGCCGCACCCAGCGCCGGGGCTGCCCGTCCTTTCATGAAGGAGTAGCGCGATGACCACCTACGGGCTGTTCATCTTCGACGGGGTCGAGGAACTGGACTTCGTCGGCCCCTGGCAGGCGTTCACCACCTCCTCGATGCGCCGCGGCCACGCCGACACCTGCGTCCTCGTCGCCGAGCGTTCCGGCCCCGTACGCTGCAACAAGGGCCTGCGCGTCCTGCCCGACCACACCCTCGACGACCATCCGCCGCTGGACGTGCTGCTCGTCCCCGGAGGAGCCCACAAGCGTATCGAGTCCGCGATGGCCGACCCGGTGCTCATGGACTGGATCAAACGAACGGCCGACAGCGCCGTATGGGCCACCAGCGTGTGCACCGGCGCGTTCCTGATGCACGCGGCCGGTCCGGCGCGCGGCCGGCGCGTGGCGACCGAAAGGGACCTCGAAGACGCCCTGGAGGCGCGCGGCGACATCACGGTGGTCCGCGACGCCCGATACGTGGTGGACGGCGACCTGGTCAGCAGCCAGGGCGTGTCCGCCGGCATCGACATGGCGCTGTGGCTGGTCGGCCGCCTCCACGGCCGCGACCACGCCCGCGCCGTCATGCGCTCCATGCAGTACGAGCCGGCGCCGCCCTACACGGCCGACGAGCCCCAGTGAACGCCGAACCATGGGGTGGCTCTATCTGGCGATCGCCGTGGCCGGGGACGCGGCCGGCACCTACGCGCTCAAACGTTCCCAGGGCCTGCGACGCCCATGGTTCGGCGTCGCGGCGGTCGGCGCGTACGGCCTGGCCCTGTGGACCTTCGCGGTCGCGCTGCGGACCATTCCCACCAGCGTCGCGGACGCGTCGTTCGCCGCGGTGGGGACGCTGGCCGTCGCGCTCACCGGTGTGCTCTTCCTGGACGAACGCGCCAACGCGCGCAAGATAGCGGGCATGACCTGCATCGTCGTCGGCGTGGTGGCGTTGCGGCTCGGGACGGGAGCGGCATGAACGACGGCCGATCAGCGCTCGGCCGCGCCGCCCTGTACGCGGCGATCGCCACCGACGCGGGGAGCGTGTTCCTGCTCGACGGCTCGGACGGGTTCCGCCGTCCCGTCCCGGCCGTCGCGGCGGTGGTCGCGTTCTTCCTCGAACTGCTGCTGTTCGCCGTGGCCCTGCAGCATGTGGAGGCGGGCGTCGCCTACGCGTTGTTCGGCCTGAGCACCGCGGTGGTGGCCGTGGTCAGCATCACCGTCTTCGGGGAACCCGTCGACCCCGCCAAGGCGACCGCGCTCGTCGCCGTCGTGGGCGGCGCCGTGCTCCTCCAGATGGGTTCGGGCGAACACCACCCGAAGACCCGCGGAAAAGCTCGGGCATGGGCTGACCGCCTTCTATCGCGCCTCCGGCCTGGCCGGCGTGAGGCGCGCCTGAGCCGACGCCCACGGTGGGCGATCAGCGGTATTCGGCGGCGAGGCCGATGAGCAGGGTCAGCATCGCACTGGTGGCCGGGGTGCGGAGCCGGACCGGCGGGACCGCGGCGAGCACCTTGCGTGCCGGGAGCGGCGGCACCGTCGGGCGGAGCCTGATGTCGGGCCGCACCGCGGACGAGGCGAGCGTGGACATGATCGTGATGCCCAGGCCACCGGCGACCAGTGCCTGCTTTCCGGTCCAGTCGTCACAGGTGAACCCGATGCGCGGCGGGCCGCCGAGCGCCTCGGTGAGGAGGTCGAGCGGGCCGAGGCAGTCGGGGTGGGCGCCCTCGATCCATGTCTCGTCCCGCAGTTCGCGCAGCGGGACCGTGGTACGCCGCGCCAGCGGATGCCGGGACGGGAGCGCCACCCGGTGCACCTCGTCCAGCAGCGGCGTCAGTTGCACACCCGGATCGACCGAGTCCCAGTCGGTGACCAGGGCGAGGTCGAGTCTGCCAGCCCGGATCTCGTCCGTGCCGGCCCGGACCAGGCTGACGTCGATCCCCGGGTACGCGTCGCGGAAGCGCCGGATCGCGTCCGGGACGAAGGCGGTGTTGGCGCTGGGGAACGCCGCCATCCGCAGATGCCCGGTCCGCAACTCGGCGAAGGCGTCCATCCGGGCCCGCAGCCCGTTCATCCGGTCGAGGATCTCCCGTGCCTCGTCGATCGCCAGCGCCCCGGCGGCCGTGGGCAGGACTCCGCGCGGTGCCCGGCGGAACAGGTCGACCCCCAGGGCGCGCTCCAGCGAGGCGATCTGGCGGGAGACCGCGGGCTGAGTCATGGTCAACGCCTCGGCCGCCGCGGAGAACGAGCCCCGCTCTCCGACCTCCACCAGAATGCGCAGCGCCCACGCATCAAGCATGCGCGCAGCTTATACCTGGGCTGCGAAACCCGCAGTTGTCCTTATGCCGCCGTGGCCCGACCGTAGAACGCATGGAATTCATCACCGCCCACCTCCCGCCGCCACCGGCCCGGGTGCTCGACGCCGGCTGCGGCGGCGGCGAGCTGGCGGACCGGTTGCGGGACGCCGGCTATGAGGTCACCGCGATCGACATCGACCCGGAGCACGCGAGCCCGACCGTACGGGTGGCCGACATCTGCTCGTACGACGACGAGCGCTTCGACGCGATCATCTTCTCGCTGTCCCTGCATCACATGTGCGAACTGGACAAGGCGATCGACCGGGCGTCGGCCCTCCTCGCCCCCGGCGGGCGGCTCATCGTGGACGAGTTCGCCCACGAGCGCGCCGACGCCGCGATCGCCGACCGCTTCTACGACGAGCCGGAATCGCTGGAGCGCTGGCGCGAGCACCACCACGAGCTGCACACCGGCGCGGCGATGATCGACGCCATCGTCCGACGCTTCGCCGTCCTTTCACTGGCCCGCGTCCCCTACCTCCACCGCTATCTCGAAGACGACTCACTGCGCGATGTCGAGTCCGTCCTTGGAATCCAGCTCACCGCGGAACCTCGGCACGCCGGCCAGATCAACCGCTGCCCGTAGAACGCCCCCGAAATCTCCGGGCTCCCCAGTGCACCCCGACCGAGGTGCATGGCCACGACTCTCGGCTCTGCCGCCGGGCTCGTCCGGCCATGCGCCGACCGCCCGATCGGAGGGACAAGCGTGAAGGGCCACAGCAGAACTCAACGGATGCAGCGTTCAGGCCGTGTAGACCATGGACGCGCAGGCGGTCGACTGAGCCCGGTCGGGCCGGCGGAGTTCGGGTGAGCGGCGGACGCGGCGCCAGGGCGGCGGATTCGTATCTGCACTGCGGAGTGCTGGGGCCGCTGCTGGTCACCGTGGACGGACAAGCCATCGGCCTGGGGGCGGCCAAGCAGCGCGCACTGCTGGCCACGCTCGCGTTGAGCGCCGGGAGGCCGGTGCCGTACCACCGGCTGGTGGATTGCGTATGGGGGCAGTGGCCGCCGGCGACCGCGCGGGCGACGCTGCACTCGCACGTGCGCAGAATCCGGCTGGCATTCGGCTCTGAGCGGGCGCACTCCATCCGTAGCGTGCCGGGCGGCTACCGGCTCGACGTCGACGCCGACCCCGACGCCGGGCCCGGAGGCGGCGGTGTCCAACTCGATCTGTCGCGGTTCCGTGTGCTGACCAGCGCGGCTGCGCGGTGCGGCCGTGACGATGATGTCGCCGGTGAGGCGGCGCGGCTGCGTGAGGCGATGACCCTGTGGCGCGGCCCAGTTCTCGCCGACGTGGCGTCCGAGACGCTGCACCGTGAGGAGGTGCCGCTGATCACCGAGGAGCGGCTGAACGCGCACGAACGCCTGATCGATGCGGAGCTGCGGCTGGGGCGCTACCGCGGCGTCGTGGCGGAACTGCGTGAACTGACCGCCGAGCATCCGCTGCGTGAGCGGTTCTGGGCCCAGCAGGTGATCGCCCTGCACGGCGCCGGCCGTACGGCCGAGGCGCTGGCCGCGTACCGGCATGCCCGGCAGCGGCTGGCGCAGGAACTGGGCCTGGATCCCGGCGAACATCTGCGGCAGCTCGAGACGGCGATCCTCTCCGGCCGGACCGGGCTCGACCTGGTGTCCGAGACCATCGGGCCCGCCATCGCCGAGCCCGCCGCGCCTGCCGCGCCTGCGTACGCCGCGCCCGCGGCGCATCCGGCGATCCCCCGGCAACTGCCCCCGGGCGTCGGCGCGGTCGTCGGCCGCGACCGGGAAGTCGGCGCATTGCTGGCGACGCTTCGTCCCGGCATCGGAACCGCAGCCTCCAGGGCGGTCCCCATCGCGCTGATCACTGGAAGGGCCGGCGTGGGCAAGACCGTCCTCGCGGTGTACGTCGCGCACTTGCTGGCCGAGAACTATCCCGACGGCCAGCTGTACCTCGACCTGAACAGGGCCGGCGCGCAGCGGCTCGATCCGGCGCACGCGCTGATGCGGCTGCTTTCGAGCCTGGGCGTGGACCACCGGCAGACCCCTGACGACCTCGACGACCGCGTCGGCATGTTCCGCAGCATCGTGAACGGCCGACGGGTTCTGGTCGTGCTCGACAACGCCACCGATGAGGCGCAGGTCCGGCCGCTGCTACCCGGAAGCTCCAGTTGCGCGGTCCTGGCGACCAGCCGGCGGCGCCTCGGTGGGCTCGATGTCGCTCGGTCCCTGGAACTCGACGTGCTGCCCCCAGACCAGGCGCTCGAACTGCTACGGCACGTGCTCGGGCGCCGACGGGTCGCGGGGGAGCAGCCCGCGGCCGAAGAGCTGGCCCGACTCTGCGGCGGCCTGCCGCTCGCGGTGCGTATCGCCGCGGCCAGGCTCGTGACCAAGCCGCACTGGCCCTTGGTGCGCCTCGTCGCCCGGCTGCGCGAGGAGTCCGCACGCCTGGACGAACTCGTGCACGGCGGGCTGGACATCCGGGCGCCTCTCGCGCTCAGCCACCGCGCTCTGGACGACCGCACCAAGATGGTGTTCCACCGGATCGCCCTGCTCCCCGAACCGGACTTCGGCGTACAGTCTGCCGCCGCCATCGCCGACCTGAGCGACACCGACACCGAGGCGGCACTGGAACGACTCGTCGACGCCAGACTCCTGGACGTGGCCGTCCCCGGCACCGTGGCGGAGATCCGCTACCGCCTGCCTGACCTTGTACGTCTCTTCGCGCACGAGCGCGCTCGCGCCGAAGAGAGCAACACCCCCTACCAGGACCCACCCACCTCACCGACCCCTGAAGGGCCGTCTCCGGCACGTAAGCGACTCGTCAGCGAGACGCCAGCGCCCCCCGGTTAACTCAGAGACCGCCGCAGCGGAGGTGGAGCCTTCCTTCCCTCTTGTCTGCTCAAAGCCCTCAGAGAAGGAGGTGAAGTTCATGCGCGGCGTCGAGTACTAAGCCAGATCCACCCCCCGACGAGACCGAGGTGAGCTCGGCCTCGTACACGCGACGCGGTACGGGTGGGCGTCGCGCCTGCGCACTCACCCGTCCGCCTCGCTCAGGACCGCTGAACCCGCGAACAGGAGGATCGAGTTGCGCGATGTCGCCGGAGAATCCTGCCGCGGCACCAGCCCGGACGACTCAGGGCGCCCCCGGTGAGGCCACGGCCGACGCCGGCGACCTTCCGAGAGGTCTTCGCGGTCGGCGAGTTCCGCGCCCTGTGGGCCGCGGAACTGCTTTCCCAACTGGGCGATCAGTTCGCTCGGGTGGCGCTGTCCGTGCTGGTGTACGAGCGGACGTCCTCGGCCCTGCTCACCGGGCTGACCTACGCCCTCACCTATCTGCCCTCGCTGCTGGGCGGCGTGCTGCTCGGGGGCCTCGCCGACCGGTACCCGCGCCGCCGGGTCATCGTCGTCACCGACCTGCTCCGGGCGGCGCTCGTCGGCCTGATGGCGGTGCCCGGCCTGCCGCTGCCCGTGCTCTGCGTGCTGCTCGCGGGCATGACCACGCTCAGCGGGCCGTTCAAGGCGGCCCAGCTCGCACTGCTCGCGGACGTCCTGGACCGCGACCGCTATGTGCTCGGCCTGTCCATCAGGCAGATGACGATCCAGACCGCCCAGGTCGCCGGGTTTCTCACCGGGGGCGCACTGACCCAGGCCGTGAGTCCGAGCGCCGGGCTCGGCCTGAACGCCATCAGCTTCGCGGTCTCCGCGCTGCTCGTGCACTTCGGCGTACGCCGGCGGGACGCTCCGGCCGCGGACACCAGCCGATCCCGGCCGGCGTCGGGCGGGTTGATGCCGGTCCTGCGCCATCCCGGGCTGCGATCGCTCCTCGGCCTCAGCTGGCTGGCCGGCTGTCACATCGCCCCCGAGGGCCTCGCGGCCCCGTACGCGAGCGCGCTCGGCAGCGACTCCGCCGCGGCAGTGGGGCTGATCATGGCAGGAACCTCGGTCGGGAGCGTCGTCGGTGCGGTCGTGTTCGGGCGCCTGCTGTCCGAGGCCCTCCGTGCCCGCGCCCTGGCACCGCTGGCGCTGCTCACCGGAGTACCCCTCGCGCTGTGCGCGTTCCGCCCCGGCCTCGCCGCGTCCACGCTCCTGTTCGCCGTCTCCGGTGCGCTGGCGACCGGCTATCACATCCAGCTCAGCGCATCGTTCGTACGACTGCTTCCGGAGCCCGTCCGGGCCGGGGGATTAGGCGTCCTTTCCTCGGGCCTCGTCACGGTGCAGGGCCTGGGCGTACTCGCCGCGGGTGCGATGGCCGACCTGATCGGACCAGCGAACGCGGTCGCCTGCGCGGGCGTGGTCAGCATCCTCCTCGGCGTCCGCCCGGCATGGATGTGGACCCGGGTGCTGGGACGAGGCGACGAAGCGGCTCCCACATCGGCCGATACGGATTCGATCCCGCTCACCCGGGCAGCGACGAAACGAACGTGAATCTCGACCATCACACCCGCTCCCGGTCAGCGAGTCGAAGGCACTGAACCTTCCACAGGATTCCACGTTGCCGCAGGGACTACCGCGTCAGCCAAACTCCAGCCAGATGACGGTGACCGATGTGGGAATCGCTTTCCCCGGCAGGCGTAGAGCCATCGGACCATGTGAAGGCGCACACTTCAGGAGTCGGCGGCCCACATGCCGTCGCGCGCTGTTCTTCGCCGCCGCGAGCGTCGCAGCCAGTCCTGAAAGGTGACGCACAGAGCGCCTGGAAGGCCGTTCCGGTAACCCGATCGGGACATGCCCGCCCAGTCGCACGCATCCCAGCACGGCTGAAAGTCAATGATCAGCGAGCGTGTGCCGCATTGCCTTGTGGATCACCTCAAGAAGATGGCCCCGAAGGTTGTCGGTATCGTCCCTTTGATATCCCTGATATTCGTCCCTGAATGATCTCAGGGACATCCCCGATGGTGCGTTGTTCCGGCGATCGGTTGAATCGTTCGTATGAACGCTTTCCAGCCATCGCGCCGCGCACTCGTCGTCCTCACCGCGGTGGGCGCGCTCACCGCCACGACCGCCGCCGGCCTCGCGATCGCCGCCTCGCCGAGCACCGCCCCTCGGCCACACGCCGGGACCCAGGCCGCGCTGGACGAGATCGTCAAGCAGGGCACTCCCGGAGTCATCGCCCAGGTGAAAGACGCCCGCGGAAGATGGAACGGCCGGGCCGGCGTCCGCGAGACCGGGCGCGACCAGCCGCGCGGCACTGACGACAGGTTCCGCATCGCCAGCATGACCAAGCCGTTCACCGCGACCGTGCTCCTCAAACTCGAAGCCCAGGGCAGGCTGTCGCTCAACGACAGTGTCGAGAAGTGGCTGCCCGGGGTGGTGCGCGGCAAGGACTACCACGCCGAGAACATCACCGTCCGGCACCTGCTCAACCACACCAGCGGCATCTTCGACTACAACATGGACGAGGGATTCCGCGCCAAGTACGCCGGGGAGGAGTTCGACAAGAACCGCCACCGGCGGTGGACACCCCGCGAGCTGGTGAACATCGGACTCGCCCACCCGCCCAACTTCCAGCCCGAGGACGGCAGCAAGCCCGATGAGCGGGGAGAATGGGACTACTCCGACACCAACTACATCCTCGCCGGGATGATCATCGAGAAGGTCACCGGCGGCACCTACAAGGAAGCGGTCGAGCGGCTCATCATCAAGCCGCTCAAGCTACGCGGCACCAGCGTTCCCGAGACGTCGCCGAAGCTGCCCCGACCGCATTCCAGGCACTACTCAACGCTCTTCGCGGAAGAACCGGCCGCCAAGGTGTACGACGTCACAGAATTCAGTCCCACGGTGGCCTTCTCGGCGGGGGCACTGATCTCGACCGTCGGCGACGTGACCACCTTCCTGTCCAAACTGCTGGGCGGCGAGCTCCTACCCGCCGAGCAGCAGCGGGCACTGACCAGCACCGTCCACGTCAACGGGGACAAGGGACACGGTGGCCCCAACGACGGATACGGACTCGGCATCCGCGAATTCAAACTCAAGAAGGGCTGCTCGGTCTGGGGCCACGGCGGCATGATCCCCGGCTCGGCCTCCCGGACGGTGGCCACCGCCGACGGCCGGCACGTCCTCACCATGAACCGGAACGCTGACTGGGGCGAGCAGAAACTGGAGGACGACACCGTCCTGACCCAGTTCTGCGCAAGGTGATGAGATCGGCCGCAGGGCTGTCCTGGCAATCCGCGCTGGTAGGGGATCGCCCGGCACGCTGACGGGCGGCGGCTGAGGTGCACGCCGATGGCAGCGATGTGTTACACCGTCCCTTTCCTGGTGGGTCGGTGTGATCGCGACGGTAGCGCGGTGCGCATGTGGCTCGCTGGCGCATCGCTGACGTTCGTCTGACGCTCATGCCCACAGGGGGCGCCCCGGAACGTTTGGACTGCTCGTGGATGGCAGGTAATGGCGCATCGCTGGCGAGTATCTGTCTCGCTCAGAGCTTTGGATTTGAGAGTGACGCAGATGCAGTAAGGTCTCATATCGCGTCACGCAAAGAGTGTGAGTTCAAGGTCTCATGAAAAGGAGAAGAGTGGAGGCCGAGATCTCGTCCAGGGGTTCATGGCGGGCACTTCGCGTCTCATGGCTCAGGACCCCTCAGGGCCGAGTATGCGATCAGGAACAGGGGATGGTATATGTCTGCACCAGATGCCGCTGAGTCCGTTGAGGGCGATGAAATCGCTACGCCGACGACATGGCGGTTCCGCCTGGCCAAGGTCATCACCGAGATCTTCGCCCCATGGGCATTGGCCATGGCCCTCTTCCTGGCTGTGGGCTGGCGATCCGGTCCTACCGGGCTGGCCTGGGGTCTTCTGGGGGCGGCGATCACCGTGATCGGGCCCATGGCAGTGATCATCGGAGGGGTCGTCGCGGGGCGGTACACCGACCATCACCTGACGACCCGAGAGCACCGCGTCATACCGCTCCTGATCTCGGCCGTTCTGATAGTCATCGGAATCGGCGTGCTTCAGGTCGTCGGCGCACCGTCGGATGTGGTCGCGGTCCAGGCGGCGATGCTCGGGGTGCTTTTTGTCATGGGGCCGATCACCGCCCTGTGGAAGATCAGTTTTCACACCGGGATCGCAGGTGCCGCCGTGGCGATTCTTTCCCTCGTCTGGGGCCCCGGCATGCTAGGACTGGCGGTCATTGTCGTGCTGATCGGATGGTCCCGGACGACCCTGACACATCATTCTGTGCTCCAGGTCATGGCCGGCCCGCCCGTCGCGATATTCGCCACGACCGTGCCCTTCCTCCTCGTGCGCTGATCTCGTCCGCGTTCGATGCCGATGTTCCCGAGCCACAGCGTCCCGGCCGGCGACCTGCCATCCGATCAGCGGCCAGACCCGGAGTCGTCTGCAGGCACGCAGGCGGCGGAGCCTTTCCACGTCATCGTCGTCAGCCCGCGCTGAAGGTTCCGTCCTCGTGGATCATTACCCCAGGACGAACGGGAGCTTCACCGCCAGTTCACCCAGCGCGGTCTTCTCCACCTCGGTCGGGGCACGCCGTCCGGTGCCCACCAACAGCGCGTCCTCGTCGGAGAACGACGCGGGAAACGCGGTCCCGGCGATCTTCTCCAGCATCTCGCGGGACCGGGCGAGCCCTTCCGCGGGTGGCTTCGCCGCGTCCGGGAGGTGCGCGATGAGGTCGAGGTGGTGCAGCGTCCACTCGATGACGTACGCGGAGAGGTAGTCGCCCGCGGTGAGGACCTTGTCCTGGGTGCTGACCCGCAGGTCCGTGTCGGCGAGTTCGGCGGCGCGGCCGGCGGCGGAGCCGACGTCGTCGAGGTGGAACTTGAGCAGCCGCGGCTCCTCGTACGCGGCCGCCAGCCGGACGATCAGCGCGTCGAGCGGGTCGTCGCCGGTCGGCGGTCTGTCGGAGACGTTCCAGTAGGTCACCGCGTCGCAGGTCGGTTCTGTTCCGGCGGGGGTCACGAGGGTGATCAGGACATCCTGAGCGTCGATGACCAGGTGGCACGCCAGGTCCCGCACGAGCCAGCCGGCACAGCCGGACGGCTGAGCGAAGTCCTCGTCCGGCAGTTCGGCGACCGCCGCGCGCAATGCAGTCCACGTGCGTGAGAAAAGGAGCACGTCGGCAATATAATGCGTGCCTCAATGGCGGACAAACGCATGTGCGCGCCGTTCGTTGAACCGGGCGCCGATCATGTGGCGGTAGCCGAGCTCTCGGTGCGGTGGGCGCTCCGCGGCATGCGGATCAGACCGCAGGCACGAACCATCTCGGGCGACTGGATAGGGCGGGGACGGGCGGCACCAGGAACCGCCTGCGGTGACCTGACCGGCGCCTGGCCTGTTCAGGTCGCACACTGTGCGGCGTCCGTTTCATGCCCCAAGGCCACTCGCTGCCGACAGGCGATCGGGGGGAGTGTCTCAGAGTGGTCGCCCTGGTTGAATCAGGCCATGGCCGATTCCGATCAGTCGAAAATGGGCGTGTTGGAAGTGGGCGCTTCAGGCCGGTTCGAGGGTGTGTATTACTCGCACTGGGAGTGGAACGGGCTCAAGATCGTGCGGCGTTCGCGATGGCGGCGACGAGTTACCTGGTGCCAGGTCGAGTCGGAGGAGGTGCCGTGGCCCGACCTGATCGAGGACGATCGGGTGGCGCGCGGACGCAACAAGGGCGCCCGGTTCGCGGTCGTTTTCGATGCGACGGTGGTCGAACGTGGAAGTTTCGGCCACCGGGGCGGTTTCACATGGCGGCTGTCAGTGCAGAGATGGGTGTCGGTCGAGCGGATTTCCTGACGGACCGCCCCTGCCCGGTCGGCCGGAACGTGCTCCAGACATCTTCTATGCCCGCCATCTCGGCGAACGTCCACCAAGATGTTGTTGGTCGCCGTCTGTGACGCGCCCGTCAGGCGGCTCTGAAGGCGAGCAGGTCGGCGTTGTAGGCGGCGAAGAACATGTCGCCCCCGGCGATCAGCTTCCAGCCCAGGCCGTCCTCGCGGGGCTTGTGCGGGAATCGCCAGACGAGTTCTCCGGTGGCCACGTCCCAGCCGAACAGGCCAGTGTCGGACTCGTCCGTCCGAGAGGCAGGCTTGGCTCCCGCGAAGAGGATCCCGGAACAGATCACCGAATCGCCCGATGGGCTCCCGACCTTGCTGCGGCTCGTCCAACGCGTCCGGCCGGTGGCGGCGTCGATCGAGAATGCCATGCCGCCGGGGTCGAGGGCGTAGAGGGATCCTTGGGACAGTGAGAGGCCGGAGGGTTTGCCCCGGGCGCTGTAGTCCCATCGCGTCCGGCCGGTCGCGGCGTCGAGGGCCAGGATCCGGGACCCGTGCTGGATATAGGCCGTGTTCCCCGATGCCAGGACGGGGCCGGAACTGAGGCCGGCCTGGTGTTCCCATGCGATCGAACCGTTGGTCGCGTTGATGGCCAGCAGACGGTTCCGCCCGTCCATGAAGTAGATGCGGTCGCCGGAGAGGATGAAAGTGGAATCCCCGTTGAAGTCGACGGGCAGTGACCACTGTTGGGCCATGTCGGCCAGTGTTCTGGTGCTGATCGAGTCCTCGGCGTCGGAGGCGTTGTCCTGCCGGAGGAACACCACGCCGTTTCGCAGGCCGAGAACCTCCCTGGGCGTATGCTCGGCCAGCGGTTCCTATCGGAAGATGGTCCTTCCCTCTCCCGTGGTCAGATCGAGTTCCGTGAGGTCGAGCTCGCAGAGCAGGATCGATGACGGACCGGCCGCGACCGCCGGCCTGGTCGAACCCAGGCCGGCGGAGTGCTGCCACAGGCGTTCGCCGCTCGCGGCTTCGAGCGCCTGCAGCGTCTGATCTTCCAGGTACAGGAAGGTGTTGCCCAGCCTGATGCGCGGTTCGGCGTCACGGCTCTTCGCGCGCACGGTCCACAGGTGCTTGATCTGCTTCTCGCCTGCCCCGCCGAGCCGCCACGTCGTCCACGCGGCGGCGCCTCCGGCGACCGCGAGGCCCGCGCCCGCCAGGCCCGCGACGAGGAACCGGCGGCGTCCGGGGGCGGAGGGCCCCCGGCGGAGCATGGTCGTCAGCTCGGTCTCACGGTCGCGGATGTCGCCGGTCAGCGGTCCGGAAGGCCAGGTCGCCGCGCCGGGAACGGGAACGGGAACCGGTGCGGCGGCCACGTCCCGGGGAAGGGGACGGCGGCGCGCGTCCTTGTCGAGGCAGGCGGCGATGAGGGCACGGAGCACCTCGGTGGGCACCGCCGCCAGGTCCGGAGCTTCGTGCACGACGCGATGCAGCAGCACCGGGGCGGGGCCCGTCCCGAACGGCCCCTGCCCGGTCGCGGCGAAGGCCAGCACGGCGCCCAGGGAGAAGACGTCGCCCGCCGGGCCGATCTCGGTGCCGAGGACCAGTTCGGGCGCCATGTACCCGGCCGAGCCGACGAAGACCCCCGTGGCGGTCAGCGCGGACTCGTCCGCGGGGCGGGCGATGCCGAAGTCGATCACCCTGGGGCCGTCACCGGCGAGCAGCACGTTGGACGGCTTGAGGTCGCGGTGCACGACCCCGGCGGCGTGAATGGACGACAGCGCCTCGGCCAGACCGGCCGCCAGGCGCTGCAGGGCGGCCGGGGGCAGCGGGCCATGGGACGCGACGGCCTGGTGCAGCGACGGCCCCGCGACGAACTCGGTGGCCAGCCACGGCCGGGGCGCGTCGGCGTCGGCGTCGAGCACCGCGCAGGTGAACGCGCCGCCGACCCGGCGGACCGCGGCGATCTCCCGGGCGAACCTGTCGCGGAAGCCGGACTGGTCGGCCAGCTCCGGACGGATCACCTTGACGGCGACCGCCCGGCCCCCGCGGGACCGGGCGAGGAACACGATCCCCACGCCGCCCGCGCCCAATCGGGCGAGCGGGCGGTACGGGCCTATCTTGTCGGGATCTCCCGGTTCAAGGGGGTGCAATGTGTGAGCTCCTGAGGGGTGTGTCGGCCACGTCAGCCGCGGAACGCGTGCAGTCGCGTCCCGTCGAAGGCGAAGACGGTTCCGGCGTCCACCGCCAATATCCAGTGGGTGGAGCGGTCGCCCGGTGTCTGGACCCTCCACCGGGATGCTCCCGTCCGGGCGTCCAGCACGCTGAAGCCCGCCGAGGTGCGTTGTTGGTCGAGGGGCACGGCCATGACCGCCGGCGACACGGCGGGCCCCTGCCCCTGGAGCGAGTCGAGCGGCGCGGGAGCCTGGGCGCGCCAGCGATGCGCGCCGGTCCTCGGGTCCAGCGCGACGATGGTGTCGACCATGAAGCAGAACACCGTGTCCGTGTTCACTGTGATCCGCGCGTACAGCCGGATTTCCCTGGGATCCTGGAGGGCGCTCGCCCACAGCCGCCGTCCGGCGAGATCCAGGGCGACCGCGCCCTCCGCCGTGGAGGTGATGAGCGAGCCGCCGGACCGAACCAGGTTCGGCATCCCGGTGGCCGGGTTGAGCGGCGTGCGCCACAACTCCCGTCCGTTGTCGAGGGCGAGCGCGTACAGGTCCCGGTCGGTGCGGACGTAACAGGCGTCCTCGTCGACGGCGATCTGCCGGGTGTCGACGGCCGGGTTCTTCCTCCAGGCCATGCGCCCCGTCCGGGTGTCGAAGACGGTCAGGAAACCACCGAAGGCTCCCAGTACGAGCAGGTCCCCGGAACTTCCGATGAACTCCACGGCCCCTGAGAGGGCGGTGTACAGTTCGCCGCTCTCCACCTGGCGCCGCTGCCGGCCGGTGGCGGCGTCGAGCACGCTGAGCCGTTGCTTGGGGCTGGCGGTGAAGATCTGGGACCCCGACAGGAGCATTCTCGACGAGGCGGTCCGCACGGACCATTTCCGCCGACCGGTCGAAGGATCGATCGCTTCCAGTACGGGGCCCGCCAGATAGACGGTCCCCTCACCGATGACCAGTTGCGCGAACGTGTACGGCTGCTCGGAGGCGAAGGTCCACGTGGGGGCGGGGCCCTGTCTGGCTCCCACCAGCGACCCCGGGTTCCCCGTCCCCGGCGCGTCGGGGTCGTGGCCCGACATGCTCGAGCGCCAGGCGGCGGCGCCCGCGCCGGCCAGGGAGAGCAGCGCGGCCCCGCCCGCCAGCGCGATCACACGGCGCCGCCTTATCCCGGTGCGGAGGGCCGGCCGGGTCTCCTGCCCAGCCCGCGAGGGTTCAGGGAGTGGGACGGGCGGCGAGGTCTCCAGATCGGCCAGCCGGCGCTCCCGCAGCGCCAGATCCGCGCGGATCCCGGCCGACAGCCAGCTGGACGCGTCGGCCGACGCGCCCCGGGCAAGCGCGTCGAGCAGATCCCACGGCCCCGGCCGCCCGCCCGGGTCCTTGGCCAGGCACGCGGCCACCAACGGGCGCAGGGCGTGCGGGACGCCGTCCAGAACCGGCTCCGACCGGACGACCCGGTACAGCAGCGCGTCCGCCGGGCCCGAACCGAACGGCCCCTTTCCCGTCGCCGCGAAGACCAGCACGCCGCCCAGCGAGAACACATCGCTCGCGGCGGACACCCCGCCGTTCACATGCTCGGGCGACATGTAGGCGGGCGTCCCCAGGACCGAACCGGCCTGCGTCACCGCCGTTCCGTCCAGGACGCGGCTGATCCCGAAGTCGATCACCCGGGGACCGCCGGCGGTCAACAGCACATTGGACGGCTTCAGGTCCCGGTGCACCAGCCCCGCGTCGTGCACCGCCACGAGAGCCTCGGCCAGCCCCGCACCCAGCGCACGGGTCCCCGCCTCGGTCAGCGGCCCGTACCCGTCGATCGCCTCCTGCAGGGACGGGCCCGCGACGTAGGCGGTCGCCAGCCATGGCACCGGGCCTTCGGTGTCGGCGTCCAGCACCGGCGTGGTGAACGCCCCACTGACCAGCCGGGCCGCCGCCACCTCGCGGTGGAACCGGGCACGGAACTCCGCGTCCCCGGCGAACTCCGGTCGGATGACCTTCAGGGCGACAAAGCGTCCACCCGGGGAACGCGCCAGATAGACCCGGCCCATGCCGCCGGCTCCCAGCCGCGCCAGCACCCGATACGCCCCCATGCCGACGGGATCGTCAGTCGTGATCGGCTGCATCCGCTTCCCCCTTCCGGCAACCTTCGGGCATCGGCCACAGCCGAAACCGTCCGCGTCCCGCCGCCCCCCGCAACGCGCAATCACAACGCGCTTCGCGCGGTTCGCTCGCGGGGACGATCGGAGGGAGGGCTACCAGAGCAGCGACCTGCGGAAAGTTGCTTCCCCCTTGAGGGAACAGACCGGGCGACATGACACGGACAGCCTCCGTGCGGACGCTCGCCTTTCGCCGATTCCGAGCGCATCGGCATGCTCGGCATGAGCATGGGCGGGGCCGTCGCGAGCATCACCGGCCGCCGAGGAGTCCGGAATCCGCGCCCTGTGCATGGGGTCGCCCGCCGCCGCCCACACCGGGCCAGTCCGCATCGTCTGGCCGACGGCGGATTCAGGTTGGCCGCACAGCCGAGCGGGGTCCGCCGGCGGGCTCAGAGGATGGCGTCCGGGGCCTTGAAGTCGCCCTCGGCGAAGCGGCTGAACCGGAACGTGCCGGTCTCGTGCCGCGGGGGCGCGCCGACGACCAGATCGGCGACGGACTCGGCGATCGCGGGGGCCAGGCCGAACCCGTGACCGCTGAAGCCGGTCGCCACCACCAGGCCGGCGGGGTCCGGCAACCGGTCGACGACGGGCAGCGCGTCGGGAGTGGAGTCGATCTGGCCGGCCCAGGCCCGCTCGCAGCGGACCGAGGAGAGCGCCGGGACGGCCTCGCGCAGCCGCAGCATGCTGTCGCGGACGCGGCCGTACGTCGGGCGCGGTTCCGGGTCCGGCAGTTCGGCGCCGAACCGGCGGCGCAGGTCGTGCAGCGCCGCGCCGTTGACGCGCAGGCGCAGGCGGCGGGCGTTGTGCCGGAACGCGGGCAGGAAGCGGCGCGCCTGGATCATGGTCTCCAGGGTGAGGTCCACCTCGCCGCCGCCCCCGGTGGACACCACCAGGCGTCCGTCCGGGCGCTGCCGGAACGCCAGGCCGGGTGCCCAGACGCTCGCCCTGGTCAGCGGCTCCACGGGTTCGGTCATCGCGACCGTTCCGCGGACGAGGTTCTGCGGCAGCGACAGCCCCGCGGTACGCAGCAGCCGCCGGGACGCGGATCCAGCCGCGCACACCACGACGTCGGCGTCCAGCGTGCCCCCGTCGGTGACCACACCGCGCACCCGTCCGCCCCGCTGGACGATCGCGCGCGCGGTGTGCCCGCAGAGCACCCGCACCCCGCCGCGCTCGGCGGCCGAGGCGTACGCGCGGGTGGCCGACAACGGGTCGGCGTGCCCGTCCCCGGCCGCGTAGAGTGCGGCGGTGTACGGCAGCCGCAGCCCGGGGACGATCCGCTGCACCTCGGCGGCGCCGATCAAGGCGGTGTCGACGCCGTGCTCGCGGCCGATCCCGGCCCAGGTCCGGTACCGTTCGGCGCCGTCGTCGTCGGTGGCCAGCGCGAGGTTCCCGCCGCGCACCCAGTCGAACGAGGCGTCCAGTTCCTCTTCCAGTTCGCCCCACCGCCGGGTCGCGGCGCGCATCAGCGGCAGCTCGGCCGGGCTGCGGCCCTGCTGGCGCACGAATCCCCAGTTGCGGCCGGACTGCCCACGGCCGATCGCGTCCCTTTCGACGAGCGTCGCGGTGAGGCCGTACCGGACCAGCTCGTACGCGACCGCGGCGCCGATGATCCCGCCGCCGATGATGACGGCGGCTCCGGCGTCCTGCCGTGCCAGGTGCATGAGTTCGTTCCGTCCGTGTGCTTTCGAGGTGGCTCTGCGATCTTCGTTGCGGTCCGGACGGGCGGCAATGAGCGGACTATGACGCGGAACGTCGTTCTATTTCGCGGAATGTGTACCTTGAGGCGATGAGCCTGATCCTCAGGGACGTGCTGCGCTACGAACCGTTCCGCCGTGCCGGGGCCCGCGTCCTGGCCGGTGAGGACGGTCTGGACCGCGCCGTGCGGTGGGTGCACATCTCCGAGATGCCGGACTCGGCGCGGTTGTTCACCGGCGGCGAGCTGCTGCTGACGCAGGGCATGGGGATCAGCCGGGACGCGGACGCGCAGCGCGCGTGGGTGCGGGCGCTGGCCCGGACCGGCCTGGCCGGCGTGGCGATCGAGGTCGGGGTGACCTTCGCCGCGGTGCCGCACGCCCTGGTCGAGGCGGCGGACGAGGCGGGGCTGCCGTTGATCGCGCTGCGGACGCCGGCGTACTTCATGGACATGACGCAGGCCGTGCACTCGGTGATCGTCAACGCGCACTACGGGATGCTGCAGCGCGCGGAGGGCATCAGCCGCCGGTTCTCCCGGCTGGCGATGGAGGGCGCCGGGCTGCCCCAGATGATCGCCGAGCTGGCCCGTGCGGTCGATCATCCGGTGGTCCTGTCGGACGAGGCGCACGAGGTGATCGCGTACGCGCCCGACACCCCGGAGCTGCGCGGCTGGGTGGACGGGTGGTCCGCGCACGCGCGGGTCGGCCATCCCAGCCCGCCGGACGGCTCCCCGGTCGCCGCCGAGTCCGCCGGGCTGGCCTGCGCATGGGTGCCGATCGTCGCGCGCGGCGAGCTGTGGGGGACCATCCACATGCTGGCCCGTCCCCGTCCGATCGACGATGTGGACCGGCTGGCGCTGGACCGGGCCGCCGCGGCGATCGGGCTGGCCTTCGCGTCGGTGTCGGACCTGGAGCGGCAGCGGCTGGACGCGCGCAGCACCTTCGTGCACGACCTGCTCGGCGGCCGGTACGAGGACGTCCGGGAGATGCGGCTGAAGGCGAGCACCTTCGGCGCCGACCTGTCCGGGCCGCTGCTCGTGCTGGTCATGCGCCCGCTGGCGACCGAGCTGCCGGAGGAGGGCCGCGGGGACCGCCTGGGCCGCCCGCTGCGGGCGGTGACGACCGTGACCGGGCGGGTGTTCGGCGTCCAGCCCAGGCCGCTGATCGGTTATGACGGCGGCCAGCTCATCGCCGTCCTGCCGGCCCCCGGCGGCGAGCCCCGGGAGCGGACCGCCGAGGTCGTCGAGCAGTGCGCGGCCCGGCACGGCGTCGACCTGCTCGTCGGCCTGGGCGACCCGGTCGGGATGGACGGCCTGCCCCGCGCCTACGGCGAGGCGTGCGAGGCGGTCCGGTACGGACTGCGCACCGGGCACGGGCGGGGCGTGCTGTCCCCGGACGACCTCGGCATCGACCGCCTTCTGATGGACCTGGACCAGGGCCCCGCGCTGGCCCGGCACGTGGCGCGGGAACTGGGCCGGCTGCTCGACCACGACGCGACCGCGGGCTCCCCGCTGCTGCCGACGCTGGCGGCGTACCTGGAGCACGGCGGGCGCAAGGCCGAGGTGGCGCGGGCGCTGAACATCGAGCGGCGCACCCTCTACTACCGGCTGGAACGCCTCGCGGATCTGGTCAACGGCCCGCTGGACGACACCGACACCCGGCTGCGGCTGCTGGTCGCGCTGCGCGGCCGGGACTTCCGCCGCCGCACCCGCGGCCGGATGGGCTGAACGATGGCGCGGCAGAACGTGTAGTCGGGGCGGTGCCCGTTGCACGTTCTGCATCTTGCTGGGCTCGGGGACCCACCGTGAGTATCGACCGTCAAGAACACGTGGCCGCGCCCGCCAGGCCGATTCCCCGGTTCGCGATCCGACAGGAGTGCATGTGGACCCCGTCACCCAGGAAGTCGTCAGATACCGGCTGTCGGCGATCGCCGACGAGATGGAGACGGCGCTGCTGCGCGCCGCCTACTCGGCCATCGTCAAGGAGGGACTGGACGCCTCGGCCGCGGTCTTCGACCGGTCGGGCGACAACGTCGCCCAGGCGGCGGCGATCCCGATCCACCTGGGCTGCATGATCCCGTCCGTGCGGTCGGTGCTGGAACGCTGGCCCGCGGAGACCATGCGACCGGGGGACGTCTTCATCCTCAACGACCCGTACGCGGGCGGCACCCATCTGCCCGACATCGCGGTGCTGCGGCCGCTGTTCCACGGTGCGGACATGGTGGGCATCGCCGCCACGATGTCGCACCATCAGGAGATCGGCGGCATGGTGCCCGGCAGCCTGCCGCCCAACGCCACCGAGCTGTACCAGGAGGGCCTGCGGCTGCCGCCGATGAAGCTGTTCGACGCGGGCGAGCCGGTCACCCCGATCTTCGACATGATCAGGGCGAACGTCCGCACCCCGGACGTGGTGCTCGGGGACCTGCGCGCCCAACTCGCCGCCTGCCACCTCGCCGAGGACCGGATGCGCGAGCTGGTGGACGAGGTCGGCCTCACCGTGCTGGAGGAGGTCATGGCCGCGCTGCTGGACCGTTCCGAACGGCTGACCCGGGCCCGCGTCGCCGAGATCCCCGACGGCGCGTACACCTTCACCGACTTCATGGACGACGACGGCGTGGACATCGGCCGCCCCGTGGAGATCCGCGCGACCGTCACCGTGGCCGGTTCGGACCTGCACGTCGACTTCACCGGGACGGCACCGCAGGCCAAGGGCCCCTACAACTGCGTCCCGGCCTCGTCCATCGCCGCCGTCTACTACGTGCTGCGCGCCGTCACCGGCCCCGACATCCCGAACAACAGCGGCTGCTACCGCGGCGTCAAGATCACGCTGCCGCCCGGCAGCCTGGTCAACCCGCACGAGCCGGCACCGGTCAACTCGCGCACCGCGACGGTGCTGCGGCTGTGCGACGCGCTGTTCGGCTGCTTCGCCCAGGCCGTACCGGACCGGATGCCCGCCGCGCAGAGCGGCCAGCTCCTGGTCATGAACTTCGGCGGCACCGACCCGGCGACCGGCAGGACGTACGTGACCAGCGAGATCGGGATGGGCGGGATGGCCGCCAGGCCCGGCCTCGACGGGGTGGACGCGGTCGAGGCCAGCGCCTCGAACTGCATGAACGTTCCGGCCGAGGCGATCGAGATGGAGTCGCCGGTACGGGTGCTGAGCTGGCGGATCTGGGCCGACTCCGGCGGCGCCGGGCGCTGGCGCGGCGGCTGCGGCACGGAGAAGGTGTTCACCCTGACCGCCGGCTCGGCCAGCGCCAACTACCGGGGCGAGCGGCACACCACGCACGCCTGGGGCCTGCGAGGCGGCCTCGGCGCCCCGTTCAGCCACGGCGATGTGGAACGTGCCGACGGCACGGCCGAGTCGCTGCCGTCCAAGACGATGGTGCACCTCCGCGAGGGCGACCGGCTGCGGGTCCGCCTGTCCGGCGGGGGCGGCTACGGGGACCCGCACACCCGTCCGGCCGAGGACGTGGCCCGGGACGTGCGCGACCGCCGGGTCACCCGGGACGCCGCGCGCGACCTGTACGGCGTCGTCGTCACCGGCGACGGCGACGTGGACGCCGCGGCGACCGAGCGGGCCCGCTCGTCCGCGGCCCGGCACGACCGTGAGGACCTCGAGGACAAGGAGCGCGACGCGTGACCGTCTCGGTTGGAATCGACATCGGCGGTACCTTCACCGACATCATCGTCTGCCCGGACGACGGCGGCGCCGCGACCATCGCCAAGGTCCCGACCACGGCGCACGACCCGGGCGTGGGCCTGATCGAGGGCCTGTGCCAGGCCCTGGACGCCGCCGGCGCCTCCCCGGCGGAGGTGACCTCGATCGTGCACGGCACCACGGTCGGCACGAACGCGGTCCTCCAGCACGACGGCGCCCGCATCGGGATCATCACCACGGAGGGCTTCCAGGACACCCTCCACATCGGCCGCGGCAAGCGGCGGCAGATGTACGACCTGTTCACCGGCTCCGACACGCCCGACTTCCTCTGCCCGCCCGAGCGCGTGTACGGCGTCCCCGGACGGATCGCCCCGGACGGCACCCAGATCGAACCGCTCGACACCGACGCCGTCGCCAGTGCCGCCGACGAGCTCGTCCTGCGGCACGGCGTCACCGCGATCGCCGTCTCCTTCCTGTTCTCGTTCGTCGACACGCGGCACGAGCAGCGCGCCAGGGAGATCATCGAGGAGCGCCACCCGGGCGTGATCGTCAGCCTGTCGTCCCGGATCGACCCGCGGTTCCGCGAGTTCGAACGGCTCGTGGTCACCGCGATGGACGCCTACATCCGCCCGCTCATCGGCCGCTACATCGCCGGCCTGCGCACCCGGCTCGCCGACACCGGCGTACGGGTGCCGCTCCAGGTCATGGAGTCGCACGGCGGCATCGTCGCCAGCGAGCTGATCGAGGAGCGCGCCGTCGGCACGCTGCTGTCCGGCCTGGCCGGCGGCGCCGCCGGCGCCGCGGCCATCGGCCGCGCCGCCGGCCGTCCCGACGTGCTCGGCTTCGACATGGGCGGGACCAGCACCGATGTCGCGATGATCGTGGACGGGCAGGCCCTCACCCACGACGAGGGCGAGATCGGCGGCCAGCCGCTGCGGCTCCCCACCGTGGACGTGCACACCATCGGCGCCGGCGGCGGCAGCGTCGCCTACGTGGACGCCGCCGGCAGCCTGTGCGTCGGCCCGCGCAGCGCCGGCTCCGCCCCCGGGCCCGCCGCCTACGGCTGGGGCGGCACCGAGCCCACGGTGACCGACGCCAACCTGCTGCTCGGGTTCCTCGGCGAAGAAGGACTGGCCGGCGGCAGCCTGCGGCTGTCCCGCGACCTCGCGGCCAAGGCGATCCGGCAGGTCGCCGAACGGCTGGACATGACCGAGGTGGCCACCGCCTGGGGCGTCCATCGCATCGCCTGCGCCGCGATGGCCGCCGCCGTCCGGGTCGTGTCGGTCGGCCGCGGCCACGACCCGCGCAACTTCGCCCTGGTCGCCTCCGGCGGAGCGGGCGCGATGCACGCCTGCACCATCGCCGCCGACCTGGGCATCGCCGAGATCCTCGTCCCCCCGCACCCCGGCGTCCTGTCGGCGTACGGGCTGCTGACCGCCGAGGTCAAGGTGCCGCGCTGGCGCACCTTCCAGCACGGCACCGCCGATCTCGACCCGGCCGACCTGCGCGCCCGGCTCGACGAGATCGCCGCGGCGGCCCGCAGCGACATCGAGCGGGCCGGCGCCGACCCGTCCGCCATCACCGTCCGGCTCGCCGTGGACGCCCGATACGTCGGCCAGTCGCACGAGCTGACCGTACCGGTGACCGGCGGCGCCGACATGGTGGGCCGCCTGGAGACCGACTTCGCCGACCTGCACCGCCGCCTCTACGGGCAGGACGACCCGCACGGCCGCGTGGAGATCACCGCGGTCCGCGCCACCGCGGCCGCGCCGGGCACCGACCACCGGGTCGGCGGGCACGGCGGCGCACCCACACGGACCGAGCGGCAGGTCTATCTGCCCGAGACCGGCGGCTTCGCGACCGTTCCGGTGCTGTCCCGGGCCGGCGTCACGGGGGAGCTGGCGGGCCCGGCGATCGTGACGCAGGACGACACGACCATCCTCGTCCGATCCGGCTGGCGGGCCCGTCCCGCCGCCGCCGGAACGCTCATCCTCACCCGGCCTGTGACAGGAGGCCGCGATGCCGGACACTAGCGAAGGCAGGCTGCGCCTCGGCAAGAAGGAGCGCGGCGCGTTCCTCGGGGCCTTCCTCGGCTGGCTCTTCGACTACTACGAAGTGTTCCTGCTGACCTTCATGCTCATCCCGATCAAGAAGGAGTTCGGGCTCTCCGGGGCTCAGGGCGCGTGGATCGTCTCCACCTCGCTGATCTTCATGGCGGTCGGCGGGGTGCTCTTCGGGGTGCTCGCCGACCGGATCGGCCGCCGCCGCGTCCTGGTGATCACCGTGCTGATGTTCACGCTGGCGACGTTCGCCCGCGCGCTCAGCCCGAACTACGAGGTCCTGCTGGTGCTCACCGCCATCGCCGGGATGGGCCTGGGCGGCGAGTACGGTGTCGGCCAGTCGCTGATCTCCGAGGCGATCGGCCCCAAGCGGCGCGGCTGGTGGGGCGGCCTGTTCTACGGCGGCGCCTTCCTCTCGATCATGCTCGCCTCGGTCGTCGGCGGGCACGTGCTGCCCGCGGTCGGCTGGCGATGGACGTTCGCGATCTCCGGCCTGCCCGTCCTGCTCGTCATCTACCTGAGGGCGCACACACCGGAGTCGCCCGCCTGGGAACGAACGGCCGCGGCGGCCCGTCCGGCCCCCCGCGAGTACGCCCGCCGCTCCTTCGTCGTCCCGCTCCTCAAGTGCCTGATCGCGGCGATCATGTACTTCTGGGCCTACTACGGCGTCACCACCCTGCTCCCGGACTACCTGGTCTCGAGCGGGTTCAGCATGTCCGACGCATCCTGGTGGATCTTCTTCACCGCGTTCGCCGGGCTGGTCGGCTGCCTGTTCGGCTCCTGGGCCTGCGACCGATGGGGCCGCCGCCCCACCCTCTCCCTGATCATGGCGCTGGCCGCGACCGGCGGACTGATCGTCTACCTGGGAGGGGCCACGCTGCTCGACACGGCGTGGATCCTGGTGCCGTTCTTCGTCCTGTACTTCGGGTCGAACGCCCCCACCATCTTCGGCACCCTGTTCACCGAGGTCTTCCCCACGGCGTTCCGCTCGACCGGGGTCTCCTCGGCCCTGCAGATCGCGCGCGGCACCTCCGCCCTCCCGCCGATCATCGCCGGAGCGGTCATCGACCGCTCCGGCTACACGCCGATCTTCCTCGCCGCCACCGTCCTGTACGCCGGTGTGGCCCTGTGGGCCTGGGTCTTCCCGGAGACCCGCGGCCTGGGCATCGCCACCATCGATGAGCCTGTCCACGCCACGCCGCCCTCGCACCCGATCGCCAGAAGCGGCCTATGAACCCCACCGGTCGCCGCCGCGGCTCAGCGCCGACCCGACATGACCACGGTCGACCGCTACCGAGACACCCGCGGCGAGCCGTACCCCTGGCCCGACGACACGGCGCTTGCACCCGTTGCCGCTGCTGGTACGGCTAGCGGAAGATCATGACCGTCTCGGCAGGGGCGCCCCCGGCTGCTGTTCCAGGTCTCACCGAGCGTGAGGAGTCTGGTCATCGTCTCCAACGAGCTGGTTCAGTGACGCGCGCGCCACTTCGTCCAGGAGCACGCACGGGCGTACAGCCGCTGTGTTGTACGCCCGTGCGGGGTCCGCTCCTGGGCGGTCAGGACCGTACGTAGCGCCGGAACGTGGTTCCCGAGGCGAAGGAACGGTGCTCGACCGGGCGCAGCAGCAGTTTCTTCCCTACGGGCAGGTATGGCCTGCCCTCCCCGATGATCACGGGGAACGTGTACACCCAGAACTCGTCGATCAGGTCCACCAGGGAGGCGGCCAGCTCTGGGCCGCCGAGCTGGAGGGTGCCGTCGATCTCCTGCTTGAGGCGCGTCACCGCGGACACGGCGTCCTTCCGACGGACGATCGTGACCCCTTCGGGGACGGTCTGGAGGGTGTCGGAGAAGACGTACCGCGGCGTCTCCTTGTAGAGCTGGGCGAACTCCCGCTCGATGGCCGGGGCGCCTTCCTGGCCGAGGTCTTGAGTCCAGGGCTTCTCCATCGCCTCGAACAGCCGCCGCCCGAACAGGAACGCCGTGATCCGGCGGACATGGTCGTTGGCCGCCAGGCGAAAGTCCTCGGCCGGTTCCATGAAGTCCATGCCGCCGTCAGGATCCGCGATGTAGCCGTCGATCGAGGTGTTCATCCAGTAGATGACCTTGCCCATGAGACTCCTCTTTGGTCGTAGCGGTCGTCCAGAGTAGAGACCCGATGGAGCGCCGGAACTAATCGCAGGTATGGCGGCCGAACGGCACGGTCACGCCGGCCAGCCCGGCGAGCTCACTGCTGAGCACAGGACGCCTCCTTCAGCTTCCGTTCGCGGCCGAACGCGGTGGCTGCCGTGCCCGGTTCCGGAACTGTGCGGGCGATGAGCCGACCACGCGGCGGAACGCGGTGCTGAACGCGCTCTCGGACAGGTAGCCCGTGGCCCGTGCGAGCTCGGAGATCGACAGAGTGTCGCGGGCGAGGGCGTCGCGCGCGAGGCTCATGCGCCATTGGATCAGGTACTCCAGGGGCGGGACCCCGACGTGGCTCTTGAAGGCCTGGGCGAACGCGGAACGCGACATGTGGCCGATCTCGGCGAGCTCCTTGAGGCTCCAGGAGTGGGCCACGTCCGCGTGCATGGCGCGCAGGGCGGCACCGATGCCGTCCTCGTTCAGGGCGCCCAGCCAGCCTGTGGGCCGGTCTGTCTGACCGGCGTGAGCGCGCAGCATGTGCACGAGCAGGATCTGTGCGAGGTGGTTCTGCACCAGCGGGCCGCCGACGGCGGCGGCCCCGACCTCGGTGGCCAGGAGATCGATCAGCTGCGCGAGCCGCCTGCCGTGAGGATCGGCCACGCGGACGACCACGAGCGGCGGCAGAAGATCGGTCAGGAGGGCCGCGTTCCCGTCGTCGAACGCGATGTGCCCGACGCAGAGGTAGAGGTCGTCCTCGGACTCCGGGCCGATCCGCACGAACCCGTCTTCGGCGCCCGCCCACACCGGCTCCGCGGGGCGCGGGCTTGCGTCGAGCGTGCCGGCCAGCACGTAAGGCGGCGGGTTGCCCAGCATGAAGGTGTCACCCGCCTGCAGGAGCACCGGCTCGTGCCCTTCGAGGATCAACCAGCACGTGCCGCGCACGAGGCCGCCGACCCGCACGTGCAAGAACGTGTCGAAGCGCAACGCCCACTCACCCACGGCCCGGAGGCTGGGCCCGATCACCGTGCGGGGCCTGAGCAGGCCGATCGCGTCAGCCACTGGATCCCCAAAGCCGAGCACCGACGACACCTCCTGGACGATACGTAAAGAACGCCGGACGCTGCATTATGGATAGTATCCCCGATCTCCCGCAGTATCGATGTCGCACGGATCGGCATCGAGAGAGTGATGGAGACACCCCCATGGGACAGCTGAATGGCAAGACGTCGGTGGTCACCGGAGGAAGCAGCGGGATCGGTCTGGCCACCGCCGTACGGCTGGCGGACGAGGGCGCGTACGTGTTCGTCACCGGCCGGCGCGAGGCCGAACTGGAGGCCGCCGTCAAGACCATCGGAGCGGACCGGGCCACCGCGGTCGTCGGTGACATCTCGAAGCCGGAGGACCTGGACCGGCTCTACGAGGCGGTCCGGGCGCGAGGCAAGGGTTTGGACGTGCTTGTGGCGAACGCGGCGGTCGGTGCGTTCGTGACGCTGGAGCAGACCACCGAGGAGCACTTCGACCAGACCTTCGCGGTCAACGTCCGAGGCACGCTGTTCACCGTGCAGAAGGCCCTGCCGCTGCTCAACGACGGAGCCTCGATCGTCCTGGTCGGTTCGACCGCCGGCGACCGCGGAGTAGAGGCGTTCGGCGCGTACGCGGCGTCGAAGGCGGCCGTCCGGTCCTTCGCACGGACGTGGTCCAACGAGCTCAAGGGCCGTGGCATCCGGGTCAACGTGGTCTCGCCGGCATGGATCGAGACTCCCGGGGGCACCGCCGCTTTCGGCGACGAGGAGACCGCTAGGGCCGTCAAGGAGAATGTCGCCGCGACCGTGGCCAGGGGCCGCATGGGTCAGCCTGAGGAGGCCGCCGCAGTCGTGGCCTTCCTGGCCTCGGAACAGAGCAGCTACGTCGTCGGCGCGAACTTCTACGTTGACGGAGGCGCGAACCAGATCTGAGCAGTCACCACACGGTGGGTGGCATCTGAAGTCCCAGGCGCTGGTTGTTGCGCCGGTCGACCGGACATCGCGTACTCGACGTCTGCGATCGTCTTGCAGGGGCCGTCGTGGAAGACGGTCGTGCGTACCAGCGACGCGGACACGCGCGTCATGAACGCGACTGTAGTACTAGGCGGTGAAGGGGATCGGTCGGCCTTGGTGCCCTTGGCGACCTGGCAGGCATTACCGCAGGATCATCCGGCTCGCCGGGTCCAGTGGCACCCGGGGCGGCCGCCGCCCGAGCTGGACCGTCCGGTCGACGGCAGCGATGCCGGAACAGCGCCGCTGATGGTCGAGGGTGCTGTTCTGCACGATGACGAGCACGATCTTGTGGGTTCGAGCGGAGCGGAAGAACTGCCGGACAATGGTGAGTCGCCGGGCCCGGCTGTCGGCAGCATGGCCTGGGACCGCACCGGCACAGCGATGGCACAGAAGGCGGCCAAACATGCCCGTCGCCCCGACACCCGTCGTGTGCCGTGGTGCGGATCGTGTCCCGAACGGCCGCTGGAGACGTTGCGAGAATCGTCCAGCGGCCGGGCCGTGTCAGCTGCCGGTGCCTGCGGGCTGGGTCTTTTGTTCTGTGGGGGAGCTGCGGCGGGTTCGGCGGTCCCTGCCCTGCGGGAGGCGCTGGGGCCACTATTTGTCGATCTTCATGACGACGTAGTCGCCGCCCGGTCCGTCCGGCCAGGTGATCTTGCGCGGTTGCCACAGGTTCTTGCCCGCGGCGGCCTGCGACCTTCTCCATCCCGACGTCGGAGGCCGCGTGGTCGACGTGGGCTCCGGCGTCGACCAGCGCAGGTCCTCGACGTTGGTGCCCGCGTGCTTGGACCAGGTCAGGCCGGTGGAGACCGATGGCGCCGTGCCCGGACACGGCCGTCGCCGCCCAGGCGTGCCGCGCTCGGGGGTCAGGAGGCCGCGGAGCTTGCGGCCGGCGCGGCGGCGTCGGGCCCAGCCACAGCAGCAGGCCACCAGTTCGCTGTAGAAGCGCCCCGTCTCGCCCAGGTGCAGGTGGCGGTGCAGGTTGGAGATCCAGGCTCGCACGAGCAGTGCCCCCTGAGTTGCCGTAGCTCTCCAGCTTTCCGCGTACCTGCGCGGTGTGCGGATCGACGAACACCGCCAGCTCGGCGGTAAGCCGGGAACGTCCAGCAGGACCCGGGTGGTGTGCCCGGAGCCTTCAGCGGGACGGACGGCGTTGACCGTTCCGGAACGGCATGGACGACGCAGGCGCCTTTCCCGTCCGATCGGTGCTATCCCGATGCCACAGCCCGGGTCGGGCCGGATCGGGTGGCGGAGGGGCTGATCAGGATCGATGAGTTGGCAGTAGCCCCCTGCTTCCAGGGGCTCGGCCTTGGAACGGCGGGCGCTGCTGGAGGTCGACGGCGTTTTCCGGCAAGGCCAGGAATTGGCTGCTGACCTCGACCCGATCGCCGCACACCGTGCCGTCCGTCAGCCGGGTCACCACCGGCGCGTCCCTGCCTCGTCGCCGCGCCGGACCCCGCAGGCGAACTTGCCTAACGCCTGGCTCCGCGTCATCGATCGCGCTCGGATCCGTTGGGGAAGCGTCAGCGGGCGTCGGCGGTGAGCAGGGTCAGGATGTGGGCCGGCACCGCCTCGCCGCCGGTCCGGTCACGGCTCACCAGCTGCAGCGCGACACCGGTCGGTGGCGATGACGGCCGTCAGGGCCCAGCCGTCGCCTGCTCCACCACCGTGCCCGCGCTGATCCCGGCCTCCGCGCTCACCAGATTCGCCAATGCGCTATTCAACCCGGCGGCACGCGCCCGCCCATGCCCATGCCCCGACAACACACCAGCCATCACGGCGCGTAGCGCTACGCACGCATTTTGTTATGTCCTCTTAATGGAGTCTTTCTCCAAGCAGGTCGGCGACCGCCGCCATGCCTGCCGCGTTCGGATGGAACGACCCGGCGGTCTCCATCAAGTCCGGTGCGAAGGACGCGACCCATGGTTCGGCCGTACCCAATGCGTGATCGCGACTGGCCTGCGACACCGCGACCAGCTCTGCCCCGGTCCGGTCGGCCGCCGCCGTGTACGCCGCCTCCAACGCCGACTGGATCACCCGGAATGCCTCGATCTCCCCCGGCTCGAACGGCACCTCATCGCTTGGCGCCGTGTCGCCGCCGATCACGGTCAGATAGTCGACCAGCAGCACCCGCGCCCGTGGCGCGCGAACACGGACCCGCTCGACGATCTGCGCCAGCCCCGCCGCCGTCCGCTCCACATCGTCCGCCGTCGGCACCGGAATACCGTCCGCGAAACCGGCGGCCATCATTGTCGTGAACGGGCCGTCCGGCTGAACGCGCTGCCACGCCGTGAACAGCATCGACCCTGCATAGTTCAGGTCGTTGCCGCCGGCGGTGACCGTGACGAGATCCACCGACTCCGGCACTGACCACAGCTGGGGCGGATACTCCGCACCCGTTATGGTCACCTGCGACTGGTCCAGAATCGTCGCCGTGCTCGCGCCGGATGTGGTCAGATCGGTCAGCTCCGCGCCGAGACGCCCTGCCAGTAGATGCGGATAGTTCCTGCCCGACCGCATGGCGTTGGGGTCCACAACCGGAGCGATGGCCGGGCCGGCGGCGAACGAACTGCCGAGAGCGGCGTAACGCAATGGGACGTTCATGCGTGGATCTTTCCACCTGCCCCCGTCTGGGGGAGACGATCTTGAAGCGCACTCACGCGGGGTGGGGTGGCCCGAGTCCGCTGGGCAGTTTGGGGAGCTGAAAGAAGTAGTTGCCGTCAGGCGTCGCTGCAGAGCGGTGGAAGCGCCCGGTCGCCGCGTGCCCTCTCACGCCCTCCACGTGCGCGATCAGAAGCCAAGTCTGCTCGACATGGCCGCCCGGTTCGTCATCACCACCGGCAAGGAGAGGGGATGGCACTCCTCACCCGCAACCGTCATGCGCATGCTCCAGGACCACGACGAACAAACCGTCCGCCCAGATCGTGGGTTCAGGACACCGAGATCATTCTCAGTGGCAACGGCTGTCCGCAGGTTCCTTGTGACGCCGCGCGCTGAGCAAGTAGGCGGACGTGAAGAACTCTGTGATCGATCGCTTTAGCTGTGGTCCGACGACGCCGGCTGCTCCTCACGTACGCCGCCGCCCGGGCGGCTCCGGGTCGCCGGGGCGCTGTACTTCATCAGCTGGTGGCAGAGTGTGAGCTTCGGCGAATGGCCCGGGCGGCTCCAACGCCTGGTACGCGGCGATCACCCGCCTGGCCGGAACCGACTGGCAACCGGTGAAGACGCTGTGCTCAGTCCCCGATGCTGACCGTCGCGGGACAGGATCTAGCCCGGCGCTGCGGATCGGCCTCGCCATGGTGATGGTCTTCGCGGCGGAAACCGCTCAGCCCCTCCGCTGGGCGGGGGAGTGCGACCTGGCCCTGACATGCACCAGCTTCGTCGACACCCGGCACGCCGTGATCCTCCTCGTGCAGGGCGTCGTGGCCCCGGTGGACCCGCACGGCGACAACTGGCTCGCGATCCGCGTCCTCGCCGCTGGGCCTGACTGGGAGAGCGTGACGCAACGCGGCGCGACACCGCACGAATGTGGTCGCAGCCTGCGTGAAATCGACCGGACCGCCGAGGGATGCAATGGGTTCACTGTCTATTCGTCGCGTTTTAAAGGAGTCGTTCATCTTGTTTAGGTCGTCGGTTCCGTGCATCGAGCCTGCCGAATCTCAGAGGGAGGTGGGCAAAATAGGCATTCGTCTTGCGGGTGTGCGGTGCGTGACGCGGTAATTGCGGACGGTTGCGAAACTCGGGATCACCTGCGGCGTGGGCCTGGCGTGCAGACATCACCCTAGGTGAAAACTGAATGATCACTTTTGGAAGGTGAGTCACTGCGTCACGGTGATCTCTCTTGCCATCGTCCAGGACGCCGAGTCGGCTTCTGGGCGGGCCGTCGCTTGGCGGGTGGAAGATCCACTTCTCTTGGAGCAGTCTGACCAGGGGTGATGGCACAAGGAAAGGCATGGGGGAGTCGGTCTAGGTGAATCAAGTTGACATCATGTTGACCAACAAGTTTGGGTCGTTCATGGCTGGGGAGTGTTCCCGTGATTTTCGGGAGATGGAGGCGCGTAGCGTCGCCGATACTTCCGTTGTAACTCTCTGTCGTTTGAGGTCTCGACGGAAGGTCGCACGGATGACTGTGCGTGTCGGATCGACGAATTCGGCCGCATCGCCCAGCGGCGGGACTCCCTCCTCGTCGACGGAGTACGGATCGCCGCGGAGCCTGGGGCTGTGCCGCCATCGACGACTGCCGGTCGAGGTCGCGGGGTGACATCGTGGACTCATGGAGGGTGAGGTGAAGATGCAGTTTCGCATTCTCGGGGTGATGGAGGTGTGGAATGGAGAGCGCGCCATCCGGCTGTCACCCCACATGCGTGACCTGCTGGCCGTTCTGCTGTGCACACCGAATGTCGTCGTACCGGCCGATCGCCTGATCGAGGAGCTGTGGGGAGGGCGTCCTCCCCGGACCGCCGGCAAAGTCCTGCAGGTCAAGATTCACAGTCTGCGCCGTAGGCTGGACGGAATACGGCGGATCGAACACCGCCCGCCGGGTTACGTCCTCGCCGTGAATTCCGGAGAACTGGACGCGCTCCACTTCAAGGAGCTCGTGGAGCATGGGCGCGCGAAGGTCAGCGCCGGGCATGCCGCGGAAGGCGCCGAGAAGTTCCGAAAGGCGCTGACCCTGTGGCAAAGTGCGGCGTATGTAGGTCAAGAACATCTGCCGACCCCGCGCGACGAGTCCGCGCGGCTGACCGAGCAGCGTCTGGCGGTCGTGGAAGAGCTGATGCAGGTCGAGCTGGCCCGGGGCTGCCATGCGGACATCATCGGCGACCTCTACAGGTTCGTCGCCGAAAACCCCTTCCGGGAGCGGCTGCGGGCCCAGCTCATGCTCGCGCTTTACCAGCTGGGCCGCAAGGCCGAAGCGCTCGAGGTCTATCGAACAGGCCGCCGTGTTCTTGTCGAGGAATTGGGCCTGGACGTGGGCCCGGAGCTTCGCGAGCTGGAACAGGCGATTCTCGTCAACGATCCTGCGTTGGATCCTCCGGCCACCATACTCACCCGACTAGCCCCCTAGATGCGCCTGGGGGACTAGCGGGACGCATGGCCTTCTGCCTCAGCCGCCGCGCGAGCGAAGGCACGGAGGTGAACGCGGCCACTAGCCGGCGAGGCGGTGGCGGGCGAGGGCGTCGTGGAATGGTCGGTGGTGCTCGGCGACGCGGCGCAGGTGTTCGTTGGTGTCGGGCGTTTCGCGTTGCTTGGGAGGTGCCTTGGCCACCAGCCCGCTGCTCTCGGCGACCTCCGAGTGCCACGCGGCCTTGCGCTGCCAGTTCGTTCGTTCACCGGGATCCCAGCGCATCGCCTCGGGCATGAATTCGAGCCCGACCCGCTCACAATAAGCCCGGACCGTCGCCTCCGGATCGGCCACGAGATCGTCGCCGTCGACCACCAGGGGGACCTCGCCGGTGGTCGTTCGCACGGCCTCGAAGATGGTGTGCAGGTATTCGAATCCGTACTCGTCCAGGGTGGCCTTGGGGTTCATCGCGTAGTGCGACGATATCGCGCCCGCCGGCTCCCGGATCATGAACGTGTTGACGACGTCGCCGAACAGGCGCTCGTCCTCGAGCAGCGGCGTGTAGTCGTAGTCGGAGGTGTCCTTGACGAACACCCGGCGCTTGTTGGCGTTGACCTCGAACATCACGTCGAGCAATTCGGTCGTCGACGTGACCCGCCTGCCCGCCACATCGAAGTGGCCGTCCATCTGCAGGTACGAGAACGGTTCGTGGACGACCTCGAGATCGCCGCGCTCCAGCATGATGCGCAGGAACGCCGTCGACCGCGATCGGGGCACGGCCCACAACACGATGGGCTTCGGCGCGGCGCTCATTGCGACCACGCGGTGGGTTGGCGGTCCCAGCGGTGTTCGCGCAACCGCGCCATCAGTTCTTCGCTCAGAGGTTCGGCGTCGCTGGTGGCGATGTTGGCACGGACATGGGCGACCTTGCTCATGCCGGGGATGACCGTGGCGACGTCAGGGTTCTGAAGGATGAAGCGCAGCGCGAGTTCGGGCATGGTCATTCCTTCGGGTACGATCCGCGCCAGTCGTTCGGCGTGCTCCACGCTCGCGGCGAGGTTCTCCGGCACGAAGTAGGAGTTGCGCCAGTCGCCTTCGGGCCAGCGGGTGTCACGGGTGAGGGTGCCGGTGAGCGTGCCTTCGTCGAAGGGAACCCGTGCGATCACCGCGATGTCCAGTTCTCGGCAGGCCGGGAACAGTTCGTCTTCGGGGGCCTGGTCGAAGATGTTGTAGATGACCTGGACCGTGTCGATCAGGCCGGTGTTCAGGGTTTGCAGGACGTTCCAGGGCTCCCAGCGATTGACGCTGATGCCGACCCCCTTGATCAGCCCGCGTTCCTTCATCTCGATGATGGGGTCCTGCCAGGCCTTGTCGTCCGCCCAGGCGTCCTCCCAGACATGGAACTGGAACAGGTCGACGCATGGCACGTCGAGCCCCTTGAGGCTGCGGTGCAGGTATTCCCAGAGATGATCCGGCGGGTATACGTCAGACAGTTCGGAGTCGCGGGTGGAGGGCCACTTGAGGTCTTTGGGCGGGGGCTTGGTCGCGATGTACGGCCGGTGTTCCGGGTGCCTTCTGAGCAGATGACCGAGCATCTCTTCGCTGTGCCCGCGGCCGTAGATCCAGGCGGTGTCGAAGAAGGTGCACCCGAGCCGCACCGCCTCGTCGAGCGCATGGTTGCCGGCCTCGTCCTCGGCTCCTGACCATCCGCCCTCGCCGCCGGCTATGCCCCACATGCCGTGGCCGATCTCGCTGACCGTCCAGTCCAACCGGCCGAATCGACGCTCGCGCATCGCTGTCTCCTTCCATGCCTAAACGGCGGCCATCCGGCTCCAGCGGTTGCCGCCCGAGCCGAACCGGGTCTGCTGGGGCACGCGGGCGACGACCTTCATCCGATCGACCCGGGCGATGCCCCGGTGGACGGACAGGGTCACCTTGCCGTCGAGCTCGCCGACGAGCCGGTCGATCGCGTCCCGCGCCGCGTGCGCTGCCGGCTCGAGCCAGCGCGCCTCGTACATCGCGTCGCCCAGGGTCGAGGCCAGCCGATCGTAGAGATCGCGCCCCGCGGGGTCGAGGCCGGCCTGCAGGACGCGGGTCCACGCGCGGTCCAGCAGCTCCAGGCCGGGCGCCTCGTAGATGCCCCGGCAGACCGTGCCGATGATGCGGCGCTCGACCACATCGCGCAGCCAGATGCCGTGCCTCGCACCGACCTGGTTGGCCCGCGCCATCCACTCGACCGGGTCGGGCCCGCTGCCGTCGACGTCGGCGACCCGTCCGTCGCGGAAGACGACGGTGACGGTCTCGGGCTCGTCCGGGGTCTGCCCGGGCCATCTGCTCCACCGCGGATCGAGCCGGGTGACCGGCGTTTCGAGGTCTTCCAGCTCGGCCGACTCGTGCGAGATCCCGGCGAGGTTGGCGTCGGTGGACCGCTCGGCGCCGCTGCCCGGGTCGAGATCCAGCCCGTGCTCGACGACGGCCTCGAGCATGGTCCGGCGATCGGGGAACCGCTCGAGCGCCTGCGGGTCCGTCCACGGCTCGATGATGGGCAGCTCCGGGGCGATCTGGGCGCCGTAGCGCGCGAAGCGGCGCTGGTCGTTGCCCCCGCCGACACAGCCGTGGGCGAACCGCCGGCATCCGTCGGCCCGCATCAGCGGCGTGACCTCGCTGACGAGCACGAAGCGCGCGGCACCGGTGGTGTTCCAGTAGCCGCCGTCGTGACGGGCGCGATACCGGAGCAGATCCGACGCCACCGCGGCCATGGACGATCTCAGGTCGATCACGGAGACCTCGTCGCCGAATCTTCGCAACGAAGCGGCGAGCGCGTCCATCTCCGCGCGGTCCGACTGGCCGATGTCGGCTATGTAATGCCTGGCCGGGGCGGGCAGTTCATGAAGCCAGACTCCGACGGCCAGGGAGGAAAGCCCGCCCGACTGGAGGAGTCCGATGCGTTCGTCATTCTTGGAAGGCCCCACGAATTCTCCCTGCGCTGTCGGGCGGGCGCGATCCGGCACTCAGTGAACCCTGAGCTCCTGTCTGAACGATCACGGGGCCGAGCGTGGCAAAACGCGGTTTCTGCGCGGTTCTCAGGCGGTTCTCAGGTGGTTCTCGCGGCAAGAACTGCATGAGAACCACCTGAGAACCAGCCGGAAACCGCGCTCCGGCAGGCTCGTCCCCATGGCCATCCCACGTCCTGTTCGACCGGAAGACGGGATGAAGAAGGTTCACTCACCGGAGCCTGACCATTCTGTGTGAGCCGCGCCTGCCCATCCACGGCCGTCACACGCGGCGCACACTTCTTCGACGCCCTCGTCATGCTTGCGGAAGGTCGGCCCTGGCTACCTGACACTCACCGACCTGACTAGTGATCTGCCCCGCACAAGGCAGCTCTTGCCAGTCGAGACCACGGGAGCACGATGCGAAGCCATCAGCAGGCGCACCTGAGCGAACCTGCCCGAAGCGCCATTCAACTGTCCCTTGGGCCGCGGCATGCGTTCCCCCGGAACAGCACGGTCCTCGACCTGTTCTGCGAGCAGGTGAAGAACGCGCCGGACCGTCCCGCCATCCGCTATCGGGACACCACGATGAGCTATGCCGACCTCGATGCCGCGGCCGACTCGACGGCCCATCAGCTGATCGGCAGCGGTGTGTCGACGCGGCAGTTGATACCCGTGCTGATAGCGGACGGGCCCGAATTTCCGGCGGCGCTGTTCGGGGTGATGAAGACGGGCTCGGCGTTCGTTCCGCTGGATCCCGCCTGGCCGGCGGAACGCCTCAAGACGGTGGTGTCCGAGCTGGCGCCGTCCGCCGTCGTGGCGTCCCCGGCGACCGCGGACGCCATCGCCGACCTGGGATTGGCCCTCCCCACGGTCATCGTCGACTGCGCGGAGCCGCCGCACGATCCGGCCGGCCCGACGCCTCCGCCGGCCGACCGCAGGCCGGCACCCCAGGACCTGATCTACGGCTTCTACACCTCGGGCTCGACCGGCACGCCCAAGTGCGCGCTCAACGACCACCGCGGCCTGGTCAACAGGCTGACCACGATGTCGCGCCGGTTCGGCGACGGAGCCGATCACGTGACGTTGCAGAACAGCCGGTCCACGTTCGACTCCTCGATGTGGCAGGTGCTGTGGCCGCTGGTGTCGGGCGGGCAGGTCGTGCTGCCGCACCGCGACGGGATCCTCGACCTCGAGGAGACCGCGATGACCATCGGCCGCCACGGAGTCACGATCACCGACTTCGTGCCGTCCGTGCTCGCGGTGTTCGTCACGCTGCTGGAGGTGCGCGAGGACCTGCGCGAGGCGACGTCGAGCCTGCGGCGCATGCTGATCGGCGGGGAGGCGTCCGGTCCCGGCGTGGTGCACCGGCTGCGCGCGCTGCTGCCCGAGCTCAAGGTCACCAACACCTTCGGGCCGACGGAGTGTTCGATCGGGTCGGTGTTCCACGAGGTCACCGACGCCGACGTCGACCGGATCCCGATCGGGCGCGCCATCGACAACACCGCCGCGATCGTGCTCGACGACGACCTCAAGCCCGCCCCGATGAACGCGACCGGCGAGGTGTACCTCGGCGGGGAGTGCATTGGAGCGGGCTATCTCAACGATCCCGAGCGCACCGCGCAGGTGTTCGTGGCCAATCCCTTCCCCCAGATCCCGGGCGGCTGGCTCTACCGGACGGGCGATCTGGCGCGGGTCGGCGATGACGGGCTGCTGTACTTCATGGGCCGGCGCGACGAGCAGGTCAAGCTCGGCGGGGTGCGGGTGGAGCTCGGCGATGTCGAGTCCGCCCTGGCCGACCATGCGCTGGTGGGCAGCGCGATGGCGGTCGTGCTCGGTGAGGGGCCCGAGTCAACGCTGGTCGCGTGCGTCACGCCGCGATCGGCGGGCAACGCGCCGTCGGTGGAGCTGCTGCGCATGTACGCGGCGGAGAAGCTGCCGGCGGAGCAGGTCCCGCATCAGATCGTGGTGCTCGACGCGCTCCCGCTCAACCGGAACGGCAAGGCCGACCGCAGGGCGCTGGCCGCGCTCATCGCGGCCGAGACGGCGCGGCAGGCGGGCCCGGCAGAGCGGATCGAGCCGCCCGCCAACCCGATGGAGGAGCTGGTCTGTTCGGCGTGGCGGGAGGTGCTGGGACGGGAGCTGGTCTCGGTGTCCGTGCCGTTCTCCGACTACGGGGGCACATCGCTGATCGCCTACCGGCTCACGGCCGCGGTCGGCCACCGTCTGGGAAGGCCGGTGCGGCCCAGGGATCTGCTCGTCGCGCCGACCGTGCGCGAACAGGCGGAACGGCTGTCCAAGGGCGTTGACGACGACAGCGCCGAACTGGCCTACATCAAGCACGACCTGGCGTGGCGTCCGCCGCAGACGCTGCTGCTCACCGGCGCGACCGGGTTCGTCGGGGCGCACATCCTCGCCGAGTTGCTGGTGAACTCCCATGCCGGGCTGATCTGCCTGGTGCGGTGCGCCGACGCTCCTGACGGGGCCCGGCGGCTGACCGAGGTCCTGGAGCGGTACCAGTTGACGTCCGCCTGGCAGATGCTGCCCATGGCGCTGAAGACCGGACGGGTCGAGGTGCTCCCCGGAGACCTGGGCAGCGATCTGCTGGGCCTGTCGGAGCGGCGGTTCGACACGATCGCCTCGACCGTGTCCGGTGTCGTCAACGCCGCGGGCGCGGTGAACTTCCTGTCGGGCTATCTGGACCACCGCCCCGCCAATGTGATCGGCGTGCAGCAGCTCATCAAGCTCGCTTCGGGCGGCGCCCGCGTGCACACCCTGTCGACCCTGAGCATCTTCCCGCCCGCCGGGCCGGCCGCCCAGCGCATCGCCGAGGACCAGATCCCGGAGACGGACGGGGTCGCCGCGGACGGCTACAACAGATCCAAGTACGTCGCCGAAAGCCTGCTGGCCGACGCGCAGCGGCAGGGCGTCAGCTCGGTGGTGCACCGCCTCGGCGAGGTCTGGCCGCACCGGGAGACCGGCGTGGCCAACCCGGATTCGCTGGCCCACAACCTGCTGTACGCGTGCGCGCGTACCGGATGCGTGTTCCCGACCGCGGCCGAGACCGACGTGACGCCGGTGGACGCGGTCAGCCAGTTCGTGGCGGGCGCCGCGATCGGCGACATCGAGGTGCCCGACGGCCCGATGCACGTGCTGTGGCCCGCGAGGCTGCGCTTCGCCGAGGCCTTCGACGTGCTCGCGGACCGGTGCGGACTCGAGCGGGTCGGCTACGCCCAGTTTCGCGACCGCCTGGGGGCCGTCGCCGAATCCGGCGCGAGGCTCGCCGGGGCCGACGAAGAGGGCGCCGAGCCCGACGAAGGGGGCGCCGAGACCGACGCGAGGCTCGCCGGGCTGTGCCTGATGCTGCCGCCCCCGTCCGGCGGCGGCGACGCGGCTCCGGCCGAGTTCGACCACATGTTCACCGACAGCTCCCGGCATTTCGACACCCAGCGGTTCAGCCGGCACGCGGTCTCGCTGGCGCGGCCGGCGACGGACGGGCTCAAGACGCTCGATCGCTACCTCGGCGAGCTGGCCGACATTCCCGCCCTGGCGGCACAGGAAAGGTGAGAGCCATGGAAGAGACGTTCGTCGTGGTGATCAACCATGAGGAGCAGTATTCGATCTGGCCCGCGGGCCGGGAGATCCCGGCCGGCTGGCGCGAGGCCGGCGTCGCGGGCGGCCGGGGCGACTGCCTGGAGCACATCGCCCGGGTGTGGACCGACCTGCGCCCGCTGAGCGTGCGACGGTGAAGGAGGAGACGGAGATCATGACCTCACCCAAGACCGGGGACGTCGCCGAGATCAGGCGCGCCCTGCTGGAGATGAAGGTCCGCCAGCGCGTGGCGGAGAAGGCCGATCGGGAGCGGATCGTCGCCGTCCCGCGCACGGGCAAGATGGCGATCGCCGAGCAGCAGCGGTTCCTGTGGTTCCTGCACCAGATGGTCGGCGGGGCACCGGTCTACAACGTGCCGTTCGCGATGCGGCTGCGCGGGCCGCTCGACGTGGCCGCCCTCTCCGAGGCGTTGCGCGGGATCGTCGCGCGGCACGAGAGCCTGCGCACCCGGTTCGGCGACGAGCACGGCGTGCCCTTCCAGGCCGTCGACCCGGTGCCCGAGACGTGGGAACTGCCCGTGACCGACGGGACGGAGGAGTCGGTTCAGGACTGGATCGACGGGCAGGTGCGCGAGGAGTTCGACCTGCGCAACGGCCCGCCCCACAGGTTCGCCCTGCTGCGCCTGGGCCCCGAGGACCACGTGCTGTCCATCGTCTGGCACCACATCGTCATCGACGGATGGTCGTCGCGCCAGTTCGCCGAGGAACTGACGGCCCGCTACACCGATCCGAGCGGCGCGGAGTTCCCCCCGGTGGACCTCCAGCCGGCCGACTACGCGGCGTGGCAACGGCTCTGGATGCTCAGCGAGGAACCGGCCAAGCAGATCGACTACTGGCGCTCCGCGCTGGACGGGATGGAGTCGCTGGAACTGCGCGGCGACCGGCAGCGCCCGTCGGCGCCCACCGGGGCCGGGCGCATCTACGAGACCCGCCTGCCCGACGATCTCGCACGGGGGATCCGTGATCTGGCCCAGGCCGAGGGCGTTTCCCTGCTCGCCCTGACGATGGCCGGGTACCAGGTCGTGCTGAACCGCTACACCGGCCAGGACGACATCGCGCTCGGGTCCGTCCTGTCGGGGCGGACGCGCTCGGAGACCGAACCCATGATGGGGTTCTTCGCCAACACGGTGGTGGTCCGCGGCAGCCTCGAGGGCGATCCCGGCTTCCGTGACCTGGCGCACGCCACCAACACCACCATCCTGGAGTCGATGGCCCGCCAGGACGTGCCGTTCGGCCGCCTGGTGAAGGAGCTGGAGCCCGAGCGGCTGTCCGGGCGCAATCCGCTGGTCGCGCACCTGTTCACGCTGCTGCCGGAGCCGATGATCGCGCGCTGGCGCCTGCCCGGCGTGGACGTCGAGATGCTGACACCGCAGCCGGAGACGACCCGGTTCGACCTCACCTTCCAGATCAACGACCTGCCGGACGGCGGCCTGGGCGTATGGATCGAGTACTCCTCCGAGCTGTTCGACCACGAGCGGGTCGAGGGGCTGGTCGGGCACTTCACCACGGTCATGGCCGACGCGCTGTCCAGGCCGGACGCCCGGGTGGACACGCTGGACATCATGCCCAGCAGCGAATACCTGCGCGTGCTCACCGAGTGGAATCCCGTGCCCGGCGAACGCGACGAGCGTCTGCTGCACGAGCTGTTCGCGGCGCGCGTGGCCGAGGCGCCCGACGCGGTCGCCATGCGCTTCGCGGGGGAGGACCTGACCTACGCGCAGCTGGACGAGCGGTCCAGCCGCCTGGCGCACGCGCTCGTCGACGACTTCAAGGTGGGGCCCGGGCGCGTGGTCGCGGTCCTGCTCGAGCGCGGCTTCGACCTGCCGGCCGCCGAACTCGGCGTGCTCAAGGCGGGTGGGGCGTGGCTGCCGCTCGACCCGCAGTATCCGCCGGAGCGGCTGGCCTACCAGCTCGGTGACGCCGATGTGGCGGCGGTGGTGACGACGTCGGATCTCGCCGACCGCGTGCCCGCGGAGGTGGGGCGGATCCTGCTGGACACCGACGCGCTCGACGGGCGGCCTCTTTCGCCGCCTGCGGTACGCGTGGCGCAGGAGGACACGGCTTACGTCATCTACACGTCGGGCTCGACCGGCACCCCCAAGGGGGTCATGGTCCCGCACCGGGCCGCCGTGAACTTCTGCACCACCTTCCAGCAGATGTTCTCGGTGACCCCGGACGACCGGATCCTGCAGTTCTCCAACCCCGCCTTCGACGTGAGCGTGTCGGACGTGTTCTCGACGCTGACCGCCGGCGCGACCATCGTGGGCGCGCCCCGCACGGAGCTGCTCGATCCCGACAAGCTCCAGGCGCTGCTGGCCGAGGAGCGGGTGACGCTGGTGGACATCCCGCCCGCGGTGCTCGGGCTGCTCGATCCGTCCACCGTGGACGATCTGCGGGTGTGCTTCATCGGCATGGAGCCGTTCGGCCCCGACCTGGTCAACCGGTGGCGCAAGCCGGGCCGCGAGTTCCACAACGGGTACGGGCCCACCGAGGTCACCGTCACGTGCGTCGACTACCTGTGCCCCCCGGAGCCGCTGGACGGCCCGCCGCCGATCGGCCGGGCGATGGCCAACCAGCGCGCCTACGTCCTGGACAAGGGGCTGCGGCCGGTGCCGGTCGGCGTGCCCGGGGAACTGTTCATGGCGGGCGCCGGTCTGGCCGTCGGCTACCTCGGCCGGCCCGACCAGACCGCCGAGAAGTTCCTGCCCGACCCGTTCGCCCTCACGCCGGGCGAGCGCATGTACGCCACCGGCGATCTGGTGCGCTGGAACGCCGACGGCCAGCTGGAGTTCCTGGGCCGCGTCGACCGCCAGGTGAAGCTGCGCGGGCTGCGCGTGGAGCTCGGCGAGATCGAGCACGCCATCGAGGGGTTCGACGGCGTCCGGCAGAGCGTCGTGACCGTGCGCGACCCGGACACGGCGTCGGCCTGGCTGGCCGCCTTCGTGGTCGGCGAGTTCGAGCCGGACGCGCTGCGCGAGCACCTGACCCGGCGGCTGCCCCTGCACATGGTGCCCACCGATTACGTGAAGCTGGAGCAGCTCCCGCTGACCTCCACCGGGAAGATCGACCACGCGCGGTTGCCCGACCCGCGTCCCGACGGCGGCGTGGCCCAGGCCGAGCTGACCACCGAGACGCAGCGCCGGCTGGCCGAGATCTGGCAGGGCCTGCTGAGCCTGGACGCCGACAGCGTCGGTGCGCTGGACAACTTCTTCGTCCTCGGCGGCAACTCGCTCCAGGTGACCCAGATGGTCTCGCGCGTGCGCGACGCCTTCCAGGTGACGCTCGACCCGCGGCGGCTGTTCAGCTACCCGGTGCTCAGCCAGTTCGCCGCGCAGATCGACGAGGCGCAGCGTGCGCTGCTGGGGGAGGAGGAGGTGGCGCGGCTGGAGGCCGAGATCGCCGGGCTGGACGAAGAGGAAGTCGATCGGCTGCTGAGGGAGTCGAGCTGATGGACGGCTCGCCCCCGGCCACTCTGGAGGAGAAGCGGCGTGCGCTGCTGCGGCTCCGGCTGCAACGCGAACGGGAGGAGGCCCTCGCACGGCGCAAGGGCGCTCCCTCCGCACGTGAGGGGCGGCTGCCGGGCGCCGATCAGCAGACGGCGTCTCCGATCGTGCCGCTCAGGACCGACGGCACCAAGCCGCCGCTGTTCCTCGTGCACGCCGCCGGCGGATCGGTGGCGCCCTACGTCGCGCTGGCCGCACTGCTGGGGGACGACCAGCCCGTCTACGCGCTGGAGGATCCGGGCCTGCACGGCGGCGCGACGGAGGAGCGGCGGCTGCCCGGCCTCGCCGCCGCCTATCTGGCCGCGGTCCGCGAGGTCCAGCCCGAGGGGCCGCTGCACCTGGGCGGCTGGTCGGTCGGCGGAGCGGTGGCGTTCGAGATGGCGCGCCAGGACGGTGATGCCGCGGTGACGCTGGTGATCGACACCGGAATCCCGGACGCGCCGTACCGTCCCGGCGATGAGGAGCTGCGCGCGCGGTTCGCCGACGACGTCGCGGCGATGGGCGCCGAACCGGGCGAGGCCGAGGTGGCCGAACGGTTCCCGGTGTTCGCCGCGAACGTGCGCGCGCTCCTGATGTTCCAGCCCTCGCCCGTGGACGGCCGGGTGGTGGTGCTGTGCGCCGAGGACTCCGAGCCCGGCAAGCTCGACCGATGGCGTGCCTGCGCCGATGAGATCCACGTGCTGCGGGGCGACCACTACACGATGCTCCGGCCACCGCACATCGAGGCGCTGGCGGACGTGATGCGCGACAGACTGAGCGAGGTGAGCGTGCGATGATCCCGGCTTCCACGCCGGAACAGGCCGGCTTCCGGAAAGAGGTCTGCGCACTGCTGTGCGAAGACGCGGTCCGCGCGGAGATCGCCCAGGCCTGGCGGATGCCGGACGGGCAGGAGAGCGGCCTGCTCGACGTGCACCGGCGGCTGGGCGAGCTCGGCTGGCTCGCGATCAACTGGCCCAAGCGGTACGGCGGAGCCGACGCCACGATCGTGGAGAAGGCGATCCTCACCGAGGAGATGATCCGCCACGGCGTGCCCGACAACGTGCACCTGCTGGGCATCGACATCGTGGGGATGGCCGTCCACCTGTTCGGCACGCAGGAGCAGAAGGAGCGGTTCCTGCCGGGCCTGGCGCGCGGCCAGACCACGGCCAACGTGCTGTTCAGCGAACCGGACGTCGGATCGGACCTGGCGTCGCTGACCACCCGCGCAGAGCCGGACGGCGACGGCTGGCGCCTGTACGGCCGGAAGATCTACAACATGAAGGCGCAGCACAGCGATTTCGCGCTGTGCGCGGCCCGCACGTCGACCGGCCCGGTGAACTTCTTCGGGATCACGCTGTTCCTGGTCCCGCTGCGGAGCCTGGGCGTGGTCATCGAACCGGTGTGGAACCTGTCGGAGGAGCGGTTCGACCTGGTGACGCTCGACGGGATCCGGGTCGGGCCCGAGGACGTCCTCGGCGACGTCGACGACGGGTGGCAGGTGCTGGGCAAGGTGCTTCCGCTGGAGCGCACCGGCCTGGACCATTCCGCCAAGGCGGAGCGCACGCTGGCCGCGCTGCGGGAGCACGCGCCGCCCGGGAGCGAGCAGCGGCTGGCTCAACTGGAGACGCGGGTGCGGGCCGCGCGGCTGCTGGCGTGGCGGTGCGTGGCCAACCTGCATGACGGACGGCCGGACGAGGTCCACTCGGCGACCGCTAAGTGGTACACCTCTGAGACCGCCAAGGAAGTGTCGCTGGCGGCCGTCGAACTGCTCGGGCCGCGGGCGCTGCTGGACGCACGCGACCCCGAGGCGATCGCCGGGGGCGTCTTCGACGCCGCGCTGCGCGAGGCACCGGGGCTCACCCTCGCCCAGGGCTCGTCGGAGATCATGCTCTATTTCGTCGCCACCTCGAAGTTGGGATTGCCGTCATGACCGCAGCCATCGCGGAGTTCTTCGACGAGGATCTGGCGCCGCTGGTGCGGCGGATGGCCGATCGGCCGCGCGCCGGCGGCGGGGACGACGACGACCGTCGCGGGATCCGCGGGATGGTGTGGCAGGGGCTGGTCGGGCTCGGCGCGCTCGACACCGCCGACACCGTGCGGCTCGCCGAGCTGCTCGGGTCGGTCCTGTACCAGGGGCCGCTGCTCGACACGCTCACCGCGCGGGATCTGCTGCCGGACGACGCTGTCGGGGAGGCGCCGGTGGCGCTGGCGGTCGCGGCCGAACCATGGTCCAGCCAGGACGGTGCGATCACCGCCCGGCGGTCCTTCGTCGGGTTCGCGACGGAGGTGGACCACCTTCTCGTGGGCGGCGTCGACACCGCCGGGCTGCGGCTGGCGCTCGTGCCCGCCGACCACCCGTCCATCACGATGCGGCGGCTGGAGGAAACGGGCCGCGGCGAGGCGTACGAGGTGGAGTTCGCGGGCACCCCCGTGACCGCGTGGGCCGACTCCTCCGCCGAGTGGGAGACGGCGCTGGCCGGAGCGCGTGTGCGCCAGGCGGCGTTTCTGGTGGGTCTCGCCCAGGCCGCGCTCGATCACGCCGTCGAGTACGCCAAGACGCGCCGCCAGTTCGGCCAGCCGGTCGGCAAGTTCCAGGGCCTGGCGTTCCGCCTCAGCGAGATGTCGATGCACATCGACGCGACGCGCATGCTGGTGCACGACCCCGACGCGGCCGCGCACGCGGCGGCCGATCTCGCGGCGGCGTCGGACCTGGCCCGCACCGTCACGACGCAGACCATGCAGATCAACGGCGCCGCGGGCATGCGGTCCGACAACGACGCCCAACTGTATTACCGGCGGGCGGCGGTCGAGTCGGTGCGGCTCGGGACGCCCGCCCAACTGCGGCTCGAGCGCCGGGAGACCTAGGGCCTGAAAGTGCCAGGTACCGCGCGGCGGTGCGATGCCGCGCTCGCTCAGGAGCGGGCCTCCAGGCGAGCGGGCCGCCCGGCGGCATCTGACCGGCCCGCCGACTCCACGACCTCCGTGGTCGGTACGCCTAGCCGTCGGCGACGGTACGGCGCATCGCCGGGCGGTCCTTCTTGCGGCGCGCCACTTCGGTGAACCCGGCTTCACAGAACGCCGACTCGATTCCGGTCATGGCGTTGTCCGCGCCCGCCGTCCGTCCTGGTGCGGGCGCGACGGGAAAGCCCTCGACGGTGTGCCGGCCGTGGTCGGCGGCGAAGTCGCAGGCAGCGGCGATCATCTTCGCCTGCAGTCCCTGCCGGCGGTGGCCGCGTCGCACGAACAGGCAGCTGATCACCCAGGCCGGGGTGTCGTCGAGGGGCTTGGTGACCGGCGAACGCTGGAGGCGGGGGTACTCCGAGCGATCGCCCACCCCGACCCAGCCCACGGCCTCGCCGTCCACGTAACACACCAGGCCGGGAGGAGGCTGCTGCTCCGCGCGCTTGCGGAGCGTGTCCCGGTTGCCGTCCCCTTGTCCGGCCTCCCATTCCTTGAACGAGAGCCGCCAGTGCATGCACCAGCATCCCCGCGCGCCGCCGTTCGAGCCCATGACCTGTTCGAAGTCCGGCCACGTCTCGGGTGTGAGCGGTGCCGTCGTGAAATCCGCCATGCTCGAACCTCCCTGCCTTCGTAACCATCTAATCGAGAACACTCGATACCCGCGATCGGCGCGGCGACACCGTGGCGACCGGGTCACATCCGCAGCCTCTTGCGCAGTGCCAGGGTGAGGGGGACGGTCGAGAGGGCCAGTGCCGCGCTCAGCGCCAGCGCCCATCGCCAGCCGGTGACCAGCGCCGCCGCGGAGTCGGGCTCCGGCTGGGCCTCGGCTACGGCGGCGGCCAGCGAGGTCAGCAGGGCCACGCCCAGGGCGATGCCCAGCTGCTGTGCGGTGTTCAGCACGGCCCCGGCGACGGACTTGTGGTCGGCCGGCACACCGTTGTTGGCGGCGATGCTGACGACCACCAGGACGATGATGTGCCCGAGGGCGTTGACCGAGGTGCCCCCGATGACCAGCCACAGCCCGCCGCGTTCCGGCAGGAAGATCAGCGACAGCAGGCCGAGCGCGGCGACGACGATGCCGAACAGCAGCACGTGGTCCAGGCGCCGGCGTTGCAGGAGTTTCCCGGTGAACGTGCTGGTGATGATGGCGATGGCGCCCGAGACCGCGAACACCAGCCCGGCGGGCAGCGCACCGTAGCCCAGAACCTCCTGCAGGTACAGGGTCAGGATGATGAGCATCCCACCGTAGGCGGCGACCATCACCAGGCCGACGAGGTTAGCCCCGCCCACGGCTCCGATCCTGAACAGCGACATGGGCAGGATGGGCGAGGGAGTCCGGCGTTCGGCCCTCACGAACGCCAGCATGAGGCCCACGCCGGCGGCGAGGATCAGCGCCGTGGACGCCCACGCCGTTCCGGCGCCGGCCTCCTCGAGCGCGTAGACGACGCACACCATCGCCCCCGCCGACAGGAGGCCGCCGGGAACGTCCAGCCGGCCCCCTCCGCTGACGCGGCTCTCGGGCAGGTGGCGCACGGTCAGCGCCACCGCCGCGAGCACGACGGGCACGTTGATGTACATCGTCCAGCGCCAGGTCAGGAACTCGGTGAGCAGGCCACCGCCGATCATCCCGCTGACGAACCCGGCGGAGAGGACCGCCCCGTAGATCCCCAAGGCCCGTTCGCGCTGCGGGCCCTCGGGAATGGTGGCGGTCAGCAGCCCGAGGGCCGAGGGGGCGATGAAGCCGGCGGCCAGACCCTGCAGGACCCGTCCCGTGATCAGCGTGGCCGGGCTCCAGGCGGCGCCGGCCAGCAGTGACGCCGTGCCCAGGACCAGCAGGCTGGTGACGAAGACCCGCTTGCGCCCGTACAGGTCGGCGACGCGTCCGCCCAGCAGCAGCATCGAGGCGAAGGCCGGCGCGAAGGCGGAGAGCACCCAGCCCGACGAGTCGCGCGCGAGGCCCAGTTCGGCGCTCATGTGCGGCACGGCGATGCTCGCGATGGAGAGGTCCAGCGATACCAGGAACTGCGCGGCGCAGATCGCCAGCAGCCCGAGCGCGGCGGAGCGCTCGGCGCTCGCCTCCTTGACGGTGTCCACGTCGTGGGTCATCGAAGAGTTCCCTTCGCCCTAGCAGGAGCTTCTCTGAACCGTCACCACCAAAAGCGATACACTGGTGACCGTAGATGGTCGCGTCGTTACAATCAAGTCGAAGACGATGGTGATGGGGAGAGAGCCGTGAACGTGACCGACGACCCCGGCAACGCGGCGCCCGGCATGCTGGAACTGGTGCGCAGGTTCGTCGACACCGAGGACCTCTACAACGGCCGCGATGCTCTGGCGGACATCGAGGCCGCCACCGCGTGGCTGGCAGGCGAGGGCGTGCTGAGCAACGATCGGCCGATCACGGCCGGTGGCCTGGACGCTCTGCGAAACCTGCGCGGCGCCGTGCGCACGCTGGCCGCGGCCAACACCGCGGGTGAGGAGGCGCCTCGTGAGGCCGTCGAGGCGTTCAACGATCTGGCGGCGCGGCACGCCGCCGTGGTCCGCCTCGACGTCCTGCACGGCGGTGTGGCCGCCTCACTGCGACCACGGGAGGACGGCGCCGGAGGGGCCATCGCGGTGCTGGCGGCCGCAGTGCACCAGGCCGTGCTCACCGGAACGTGGACACGACTGAAGTCCTGCGCCAACCCTGAATGCCGCTGGCTGTTCTACGACGAGTCGCGCAGCCGCACGGCCCGCTGGTGCAGCATGCGCGGCTGCGGCAACATCGTGAAGGCCCGCCGCTACCGCGAGAAGCAGCGCCGCGGCACCTGACCGTTGTCTGCCGTCTCGCGGCGACGATCAGGCAAGCGCGAGTCCCTCGACGGTGACCGGCATGGTGCGGTGACGCCCCCGTGCGGCACGCGCTCCGCGAGTTCGAGACCTTCTGCAACGAGCACCGGCCTCATCAGATCTTCGCCAATGCCCCCGTCGAGGCCGCCGCCTTCACCGGTCACCAGCCCCGACCGAATCGTCAGCTTGGACACGAAGAAGGCAACGTCTGGGCGGGATCGTCAACGAATACGCACGCAAGCGTTGCGGACGCGACCCGACGGCCTACGGGGGAGGTGATCGAACCGGGCCGAGCCGTGAGCCGCTCCGCCTTGCACATCGCCGCTCTATGCGGACGGTCATGGCTGTCAACGGAACCGTACGATCGAGCGAAGGGCAAGGCATGCACACTCGGAGTGTGCTCGCGATCCTGGCATCTGCCGGGGTGGCGTCCGCGGCGCTGGTGGTCGGCGCGTCCCCGGCCAGCGCGGCCGGCCCCTGTGGAAGCGGCTACAGCCGTGTCGGCGTCTACGCCATCCCGGAGAACGGCACCAGAAAGGGAACCCTCGAGGTCTACTACAGCTCAGGAGCGAAAAAGAACTGCGCTCTCACCTACGGATACGGCGCCTGGGCCAATACGGAGAACTGGAAGTCGGTCGGCATACGCCGTTCCGCAACCGGAATCACCCCGTGGGATCACGACTACGGGGACTCCACCTACTACGCGGGTCCGGTATATGTCTCGGCACCGGGCGCCTGCATCGACGTCATTGGTGGCGTCGACGGCGCCGGAATCGATCTGTACGACGTTCACTGCGGCTGAGGGCGTCAGGGAGCCCGAAGGCGGGGGCCGATTGAGGTCGGCTCTGTCGCAGGGGTAGCGGAGGCGTGTGAAATCGAGCCTGGGAGGCTTGTCGTTCCGGGCGTACCGTTTGACGGTGTTCAGCGGCGGGCGTGCTCCAGAGGGCCGACGCCCACGTCGATCGGATCGCCGACCGCCGATATCCGTACCGCCCACGAGAGCTTCGAAGCCGGTGGCCTCCTCGGCAAGGTCGTCATCACCTTCTGAGGCCCAATCGCGTGCTTCGCGACGGATCCGGGGAGGCCGACATCCCTTGCTGCTCATGGCCCGGGCGACAAGGCAGGTGCCGGAGAGCATTCACTGACGCCTCTTGGCACCGGGTGATCAGAAGTGACCGCCAAAGCCGTCGCCGCCGAAGCTGCTCGGCCACGTGGTGGCGTGCCGGGTCGACATCCGGTTGCCCGACGGCGACGGCTCTTTGGGCGGCCAGGGATCTGGGCGTCCCGCCCGTTCCGCGACGGTTCGGAAATGCCGGTGCTCGTACCGGTAACGCTTCTCGGCGAGGACGGCGCGCAGCCCTGTGCCGTTCGGATCTTCGCGGTCGTACCGCTCGAACTGCTCGGTGAGGAAGAGCAGCGGGAGCAGATCCTGGTCGTCGTCTTCGGGCAGATAGCCCGCGTCGACCACGGCCGCGACCGCCTCCGGCTCACGCTTGATTGCGCGGGCCAGAATGGTCCTTCGCAGCCACCGGCGTCTGAGGTCCTCGACCGAGGGGCCGTCCAAGGGACCGAGGTCGCGCAAGGACCGCCGCACGGCTGCGGCCACGTCGTCCGGCAGGTCCGTGTCGAGAATTCCCAGGATCCGGTCGAGGATGGCGTCTTCCCCGATGGTCGACCCGTCGCTGGAGCACATCAACTGCAGGACCCGCTCGTCCGGATCGGCCTCGCGATAGGCCGCGAACTGCCGGGTGAGCAGCAGGAAGACGGGTGTCCAGGCGGGGTCGGCCGGCCGGTGCCCGGCGTCGCGCGCCGCGGCGATCGCCTCGGCGTCACCGAGCATGGCCTGGTCGCACACCACCGTGACGTCCTCCCGGGCCGACAGGTCACGCAACGCGCGGCGGCACCGGTCGTGGACCTGTTCGGGCAGCCAGGTACCGAGATACTCCAGCAGCCGCACGGCCAAGGCGCCCTGTTCGAATGCCGGCAGCAGATCGGGCCGGTCCTTCAGGAGCGCGAGCAGCATCAGGTCGATGTCGCCGGTCTGGGCAGGGGGCCGCGGCAGGTTGGGGTTGGCGCAGACGATCTTCAGGAACGCATTCGGCTCGCCGCTGCGCCACAGGTTGCAGCGGGTCTCATGGCCGGGCGGTGCCGCACCGAGGTAGGTCGGGCCCAGCCGCGCACGCGGCCGGAAGGCGGTTTCCAGGGCGTCCAGCAGGCCGGGCTGGTCGGTGACGGACAACAGGTCGGCCAACCGCTGGCGCAATGTGGGATCGGGGAACCCCAGCGCGGCTTCGACCAGCCGTCCAACCTCCGGATCGCCCCTGTACACGCCGACCGGCGGGCGGGCGGCGGTCGGCGGGAGACAGGCTGTCAGCCGGACCCGCGGCCGGTACGGGGACGTGGGGTCGGCCTCGAGCAGGAACTCCAGCACCGGAACGACTCGCTCCGGCCGCTCGTGGTTGCCGAACCTGAAGGACGCCGCACTCAGCAGGAACCACGCGCCGCGCCAGACCCCGTCGCGATCGGCTCCGCCGGCCGCCCACCACCGGTCGATCCGCTCACGGGCGCGGCTGTTGCGCCCGTAGAGGGCAGCAGCCAGCACGTCCTGGCTGCGTTCTGGGGTGCGCCGCCTACGGAACAGCATCGTTCCATAATGCGTCGCCTTCACGCCGATGGCCATACCGATGGCTCGCGCCCGCAGCTCCACCCGATCCGTTCCACCGGATGAGCTTGTACCTTCAGATGTGGAAAGATCTTGCTGGCAGAGGGTCGGTTCTGCGGTCGCGAAGAACACCTTCAGGTGTCTCCTCGGAAGGCTCGCCGACCCGGTCACCGCGACCTGGACACACGATGGCCTGGAGGAACTCCTCCAACAGCAGGGAGTGAGCTGCTGCAGGCGCATCTTGACCTGCGGGCCGAGCACGGGCACCGGGCGGCCCGATGCACTCGGGTCGGCGGTACCGCAGTGGTCGGCCACGACGGCGCCACTCGGCCCGTCCTTTCTGGCCGACGGTCGGACCGGTGTCTTCCTCGGTGTCGCCTCCGACGATACGGGCCGTGTCGCGGCGTTCGGAGCGCTGTCTCCCGACTTCCGCTGCTTCACGTTCGACGCGCGGGCCAACGGCTACGTTCGCGGCGAAGGCGGCGGCGTCGTGGTCCTCAAGCCGCGCTCCAGAGCGGTCGAGGACGGCGACCGGCTGTACTGCGTGATCACGGCAGGCGGCCGTACCCTCACCACACCGGACCGGCAGGCTCTGCAAGAGGTGCTCCCGGTCGGCCTACGACCGCGCCGGAGTCGACCCGGCGGCGGTGCAGTACGTCGAGCTCCACGGCACCGGGACCAGGGTCGGCGACCCGATCGAAGCGGCCGTGCTCTGCGCGCGGGCGAGTGCTCGCTGGCACTCGCGGACAGGGTCACGGTGTACTCCACTCCGGACTCGGTTGACCGCGCCGAACGGCCCCTCACAGGAGGCGGCGCATCTCTTGTGAGGATGAGGGGCCGTCGGCTGACCGGTTCTCCAGGAGCTTGCCTGGCCGCCGTGCGACGGTGCGTTTCGGGCAGCGCCGGGCTTGGCGCTGAATGTATGCCGCCGGGGCGATGCGGGTGCGGACCAGCACGATGGTGTGTACCGCGCGTTGAGATACCGATCGCCGGAGCGGTTGAGCCGGTGGCGAGTGGTCAGACCTGAGGATGCAGCGATCGGCGCGGTGCCGGCGAACGCGGCCTCGGAGCGGAACCGGCCCGGGGGTGACCAGCTGACCAGGACCTGCGCGGCGCTCATCGAGCCGACGCCGGCCGGCCGCAGAAGTCCGGGCGCCATCGCTTCGACCATCTCGGTTTCCGGTTCCTCGGCCTCGGCGCGGAGCAACTGGAGGCGGATGGCCGGTCGGGCATGTGCGTCTGGGGCTCCGAAACCCTCCGGACAACGCTCCATCGTGGGCTGACAGCGCACTCGGGCACCGGAACGACCCGATCTGCGTTGAGGAGTTCGGGCAACATCTAGATCTCTGCCGTTCTCCGGGGAGAAGAGGAACTGCGCGATGATCGGTGAGCAAGGGGCCGAACGGCCGACACGGCTGGTGGACCTGTCCGCCGGGCCGGTGGAGTACCGGCTGGAGGAGCGCGGCCCCCGCACTGTGCTGATGCTGCACGGCGGGCACATGCGCGCCGGAATCGCGCTGGGCGAGGAGGTGTTCGCCGAGGCCGGTCACACCATCCTGGCGGTCTCGCGTCCCGGCTACGGCCGTACCCCGCTGGGCACCGGCACCACCCCGGACCGGTTCGCCGATGTGCTCGCCGGCCTGTGCGCCCACCTGGGTATCGGTTCCCTGGCCGGCGCGGTGGGCCAGTCGGCCGGGGGCCCGACCGCACTCGCGCTGGCGGCCCGCCACCCCGACCTGGTCGAGCGCCTCATCCTGCAAAGCGCCGTCGGGCTGCTGCCCTGGCCCGACCGCCGTACCCGCATGGCCGGCGGGGTGGCCTTCCACCCGCGCGCCCAAGCGGCCACCTGGGCACTGATCCGCGCCCTGAGTCGCCGCGCCCCCGATCTCGCCCTGAGGGTGCTGCTGCCCGACCTGACCTCGCGTCCCGTCGCCGAACTGCTGACCGGCCTTCCCGCCGCCCACCGCACGGCGCTGCTGGAGCTGTTCACCCAGATGCGCTCGGGCTCGGGCTTCCGCAACGACATGCGCATCATGGCCGCCCCCGCCACCTCAGCCCAGGCGGCCCGGCAGGCGGCGCGGCTCCGGCAGCCGACCCTGGTGATCGCTTCCCGCGACGACGGATCGGTCACCTACGCCCACGCGGGATCCTTGGCCGAGACGATCCCGCACGCCCGCCTGCTCATCAGCACCGCCCCCAGCCACATGATCTGGCTTGCCGAGGACTACCCCGACATCGCCGCCGACATCACCGGCTTCCTCACCAAGCCCGCCTGACTCACCTGCGCGGCCGTCGGCATCGCGCCCCACTGCATCGCGCCCCACTGCATCGCTGGCCCCAGCGGGATCGCCGGCTCCAGGACCACCGTTCCGATCCTTCTCGCGGGCCGATCGTCTGCCCGTGGCCGGCTGGCCCTGGTCACGGCCGGTGGGACGGGGCTTGGCGGGTCCGCTCCCATTCGGCCAGGAGGCGCGGGAAGCCTTCGGCCATGAACGCGTACATGTCGCGCATGTTCTCCAGCCGCTCGCGCCGTCGCGGGTCGTCCCCGACGACGGCCAGGCCGTGCTCGGCCAGTTCCTGGAACCGCTGGAATTCGGCCATCTTCGACCGGAAGGCGCGGCCGAAGACGTCCCGGGTCAGCCGGTAGCGGTCGCGGCGGGCTCCGGGACGGCGGAACCGCTCGACCAGGCCCGCCTGCGCCAGCCGGCCGACCGCGACGCTGATGCTGCTCTTGGCGGCGCCGAGCTCCTCACGCAGTTCCGGAAGGTCCATGCCGTCGTCATCGGAGAGCAGCAGGACGCCCATGACCCTTCCGGCGGTCCTGCTCAGGCCGAGCCGTTCGAAGTACAGGCCGGCCTCTTCGACGAAGTCCTCGCTGCTCATGGCACTGCTCACTGCACCGCGCTCGCTCTCATGGTTTCTCGCGCCCGTCCCACCGTGGTTTGATCTGTTCGGATCGATCCGAACAGATCGGATCGTATGGCCGGGGAGGGCCCATGTCGACCAGTCCGCTCACGATCGCCATCACGGGCGCCAACTCGGGGATCGGTCTGCGTGCGGCCGTCCTGCTGGCGCGCGAAGGACACCGGGTGTACGCGCTGTGCCGCGACCCCGGCCGCGGCCGGGCCGCGCTTGAGGCCATCAACAGGACCGCGGCGAGCCACCGGGCGCGCCTTGTGATCGTCGACATGGCGGACTCCGGCGCCATCGACCTCGCCGCCGCCCGGGTGGCCGAGGAGGTCACGCACCTGGACCTCCTCATCAACAATGCCGCCGTCTTCGACCAGGCCATCCGCGAACCCCGCTTCACATCCGCCGGCCATGAACTGTTCTGGGCGACCAACCACCTGGGGCCGCATCGGCTCGCCGCCGCGCTCAGCCCGCTCCTGGCCGCCGCGCCACGCCCGCGGCTCATCTCCGTGGCCAGCAAGGGGCTGATCTCCATGCCCCGTATCAAAATCCGATTCGACCGGTTGGACGATCCCTCCTGGTACAGCCCGGCCAAGGCGTACTACCACGCCAAGCTCGCCCAGATCATGACCACGTACCACCTCGCTCTTCACACCGAAGGGCGGCTGGACGTGGCATGCGTGCGCGTGCCGCAGGTGCGCCTGGACCCCGAACGCGTCGCGGCCATGCCGCGCCCCTTGCGCATGCTGTACGCATCTGCCCGTGTGATGTCGGCGCCGCCAGAACGGCTCGGCCAGACCTACGCCTCCGTCGCCGGGCGGGATGAGACCTGGGACGCCTGCGCCGACCCCGCCGGAGATGAGCGCGCCCGGCTCCGCGGCATCTACATCGACGAGAACCTGCGTCCCGTCAACGCGCCCGCGTTCGCCTACCAGGCGGCCGCCCGCGCTCGCCTGTGGACGCTGACCCAGCAAGCCACCGGCAACCCGCGATGGGCCGTCCTAGAAGGTGCCTAAGACCGGCATCCGTGACCGTGGTCACGCACGGCTGCTCCTCCTCGGGTCGAACCGACCCGAGGAGGAGGGCTGACAACGGTGTCGGCCCATGCCCGATCAGAGGCCGCGCCGGCCGGCCCACCCCGATACGACTGGCACTGTCCAAGCCGGCCCGGTTCGAGCCGGGGACGAGCTGGAGCTATCCCAACACCGACTACGTGCCGGCCCGGGGCACCGTGGTGCTGGACGCCTCGCCGGAGCACCCCAAACTGCACGCCCACTATGAGGAAGCTGGCAGGCAGAAGACGATCAACATCACCCGCCGCGCCCCCTTCTTGGCCGAGATGTGCACCCCGGCCCGACGGGCATCCCGAACATGGCCTACGAGCTGGGGGTGTTCGTGCAGAAAACGGACTGCGGCCGCACCGTCGTCACCCACAACGGCGGCACGGCCCTGACCGCCGTCCTGAACTGGGCGGGCGACGCCGACCTGTCCATAGCGACAGCGTTCCAGAACGCCCGGCAACGGCTCGTCAACGAGGTGTTCTGCGGCGAGCAGGCCGATCCGGCTCAGCCGGCGGACTGAACACCTGAGACCTGTAGGACAGACGCCGTTGCCGGCGGAGGTCGGGCCAGCCAAGAGCTCGTTGGCGGCGAAGGTGTGGTGCCCGGTTTCGCCGGTGAAGCCTGGGCCGATGTCGCCGACCAGGGCCGTGCCGGGGCCGTCGGCCATCCCTTGAGGATCGGGATGTGGTGTACCAGTCGCGGCATGGAGGAGGGTTCAAGATCACCGTGTGTGAAGAACAACCTGGACACCCTTGTGATCGCGCTCTTCGTCAAGTGCGACGAAGACGTACGGGGTCCACCTGTCCGCGGAGACCGGGGAGGTGCACGGATTCCTCGGTCCCAACGGCTGGGAAATCCACCACGATTCGCATCCTGCTCGGCGTCCTGCGGGCCTACGCAGGACAGGTCAGGCTGCTGGGCGGTGACCCGTGGGCCGACGCGGTCGGCCTGCACCGCCGCCTCGCCTACGTTCCCGGCGACGTGGACTGTGGCTCAACCTGACCGGGGCGAGACGATCGACCTGTTCGCGCGGCTGCGCGGCGGCACCGACCCGGCCTGCCGCGACGCGCTGTGCGAACGGTTCGACCTCGACCCCACAGCAGGGCCGCACCCGCTCCAAGGGCAACCGGCAGAAGGTCGCGCTGGTCTCGGCGCTCGCGGCGATGTCGACCTGCTGCTCAACGAGCCCACCGCTGGCCTGGACCCGCTGATGGAGGCGGTGTTCCAGGAATGCATCCGTGAGGCGAAGGAGGCCAGCCACATCCCCGCCCAGGTGGAGGCGCTGGCCGACCCGTGTCTCGATCGTCCGGCAGGGCCGCGTGGTGGAGTCCGGCAGGCTGGCCGAGCTGCGCCACCTGACCCGCACCACCGTCACCGCGACCACCGGCCGGGACGCCGCGGACCTGGCGACGCTGCCCGCGTGCACGACTACCGCGCCGAGAACGGCCAGGTCCGCGTCGACGTCGACGGCGACCGCCTGCCCGACGCCGTCCGCCGCCTCGGAGAACTGGACCTGTGCGCGCTGACCACGTCGAACAGCTCCTGCTGCGCCACTACGGCGGCGAACTGGCATACCGGGGCGACGCGACGATGGGCGGACCTCATGACCGCGAGTGCCCTCGACGCGCCGACCCGCATCAGGCCAGGCGGCACGCTGACGGGCACGGGCACGCTGCTGCGGTTCATACTGCGCCGCGACCGCTTCCGATTCCCCGCCTGGACCGTCGGTCTCACAGCGCTCGGGGTTACTTCGGCACCGCCCTGAGCACCGTGTTCGCCGTGGCTACGACGACCTGACCATCGAACGCTTCCTCGCCGGGCAGTACGGCCTCTCCATCATGGTCGGTGCGGGGCTGATGGGTCTGCTGACCGTCGTCCGGCACACCCGCAGAGCGTGCGGGCCGCGCGGTGGTCCGCGCCGACGTCGCCGGCCGCGTCGCCCAACTCACCGCCCCCCGGCGGTGGCGGCGCGCGCCCCGGGCGTCCCGTGCCGCCGGCTGGCTGCGCGACGCGCGGACCCTGGCGTTTCGCCTCCACCGTGCCGACCTCATCGGCTGGAGCATCGCCCTGCTGGTCGCCGGAACGGCCTACGGCGCGTTCACCCGGCCGCTGGTCGACGGATTCGCCGACGCTCCCGAGGACTTCGTCGCCGTCATGGGCGGCGCCGATGACATGCTCGACGGCTACCTCGGCCTGATGGGCCTGACCATGGCACTGATGGTCACCGTCTTCGCGATCCTGGCCGTCCAGTCGGTGCGCGGGGAGGAGTCCGGCGGACGCACCGAGCCGGTGCCGGCCACCGCCGTGAGCCATACCGGCCGGCTCGGCGGGCACCTCGCGGTCACCGCTCGGGGCGTGCCATGGCTGCTGCTCGTCGCGGGCCTGGCCACCGGCGCCGCTGCCGCGCTCTGCCTCAGGTCAAGGCCCCGCTTCAGCAACCCGGCGCCGTCATCGGTGTGACGGGGGTGGGTACTGACCGGACTCGGTCGGCCGGATCTTCCGGTAGCCGACGACCGTCGTGCAATTCGCTCACCGGGACGCGGATCGGCAGGACCGGGTGCATATACAGGTGGTCTGCTCGGCTGAATCCCGTTAAGGTCGTGGTTCGGTGTGCCGGGAAGTCTGGTCGGCGGTTTTGATCGATCGTTCCCGAGGAGCGCCAACCGATGATCGCCCTGCTCACCGCCTTCGCGGCCTTGCTGCTGCTGGCCGTACTGGTGTCCAGTCTGGCCAATCGCACGATCCTTTCCACGGCGGCGTTGTTCCTGGTCGGCGGCTTCTTGCTGGGCGACGGTGCCAGCGGAGTGGTGTCGCTCAAGGCGGGCGATCCGCTGGTCGCCGGGCTGGCCGAGTTGGCGTTGTTCGCGGTGTTGTTCACCGACGGCATGCACGCCGGCTGGCGCGACCTGCGCAGCGCTTGGCGGCTGCCCGGGCGCGCCCTGGGGTGGGGGCTGCCGCTGACGCTGCTGGTGACCGCCCTGCTGGCGTATTACGTCGCCGGCCTTGGCTGGGTCGAGTCCCTGCTGGTGGCAGCGGTGCTGACCCCGACCGACCCGGTGTTCGCGGCGGCGCTGGTGGGCAACGATCGCGTGCCGCCGCGCCTGCGGCACCTGCTGAACGTGGAGTCCGGCGTCAACGACGGGCTGATCCTGCCGTTCGTGGTGCTGTTCCTGGCCATCGCCCAGGGATCGCACGATCTGCACCTGACCGAACTGGGCTCGGAGCTGGGACTGGGCCTGGTCATCGGTGTGGCCGTGCCGTGGGCGGCGATCATGCTGGAGCGGACCCGGCTGTTCGCGATCGCGCCCAAGTACGAACCCCTGAACGCGGTGGCGATCGGGCTGCTGGTGCTGGCACTGGGGAAGGCCACCCACGGGAACCTTTTCCTGGCCGCGTTCGCCGCCGGGATCACCGTGGCCACCATCGGCGACCAGCACCGTGAGGCGTTCGAGGAGTTCGGCGAACTGGTCGCCGAACTGCTCAAGCTGGCCGCGCTGCTGGTGTTCGGCGCGCTGCTGACCCCGGCCTTCCTGGGCGAGGTCGGGATGGCCGGGTGGGTGTTCGCGGTGCTGGCGCTCGTGCTGGCCCGTCCGGTGGCCATCTGGGTCTCGTTCCTGAGATCGGGGCTGACCACTCGGGAGCAGGCAGCCGTGATGTGGTTCGGCCCCAAGGGCTTCGCCTCTGTGGTGTACGGACTGCTGGTGCTGGAGTCGGGCATCGCCGCCGCCGACCACATCTTCCATCTGGTCGCGGCGACCATCGTCCTGTCGATCCTGGCGCACTCCTCCACCGACATCGTGGTGGCCCGCGGATTCGACGACGAGCGAGAGGTCCCCGCTTGGCACGGCCCGGTGCTGGGGCGGGCGCGCACTCTCGCCCGCCGCCCTGGGCGCTCGGAGCCGCCCCCGGCCGGTGACGGCCAGGCCTGACAAGGAGTTGATCACGGCAGCGTGGGCATGCGGGTGGGAGGTCATGGGAACCGACATTCCAGGTGCATCCCACGTTCCAGCAGTTCTTCGATGAGGCGATCGCCTCATCGAAGGTGAAGCAGCCACCAGGACTCGCGCCGGATACCGCGGTGGCCAAGTCAGCCTGCTGGTCGCACAGCCGGCCACCGATGACCCCGGCGTCGTCCAGCACGCCTCCGCGCCGTGCTCGTCACCTCTCTCACGGCCACCGTGGCCGCACTCCTCCTGTTCCGTCGGCGTGCCAGAGCCCACCCCTCGCCGGCCCGCCCCGGTGGCGGGGGGTGACGTCTCGAGCCGTGCGCGGAGAAACAGCGCAGGTCGCGGTTACGGCACCAGGCGACATTCGTGGCGGGCTGGACGGAACAAGGCCGTGGGGTCCGCATGTCGCGGGGCCGGGACACTCATCACGGTCTAGGGGCGAGTTCGCATCCCGGCCGGCCGCGTACGGGGCCGTACCGCGTACCCGGTCACCGGACCGTGACGGTCGCCGCGGCGACGATCGTGAACGCCGGCGTGGCCTGGAACAGGGGTAGGCCGAACACCGCCCCCACGCGCCCCGTGAAGGCTTCGCCACTGAGTGCCGACGCATCTGGCGGCCGCCGAGTCGCTCTGAACTGGGCGTTGCCTTCCCATCGCTGAACCCGGCCGACGTCTGGCAGATCCATCGCCGGATTCTCCGTCGATGAAGGAAGCCAGGTCTGGCGATCCCGTCGCCAATACGTACTTCCAAGTTCCAATACGTTCATCTAGTGTCCTGGATATGCATCCAGTCACGGGGCGGGGGGACCGGCCGCCGGAGGACCTGACCGCGCGGGCCCGGATCAGGGACGCCGCGCTCGCCCAGTTCGCCGAGCGCGGGTTCAAAGGCGCGACGATCAAGGGGATCGCCGAGGCGGCGGGGGTGTCGCACGGGCTCCTGCAGCATCACTTCGGCTCCAAACAGGAGCTGATCCAGGCCTGTGACGACTACGTGGTCGAGGCCTTCGGGGGACTGGACAAGTTCGGCGTCACCAGCGGCGAGATCGGCAACCCGGACTTCATGGCCGAGCTGTTCGCCAGGAGTCCGCTGATCACCCGTTATGTCGCCCGGGCGATGGTCGAGGGGTCACCGACGGCGTCCGCGCTGTTCGAGACCGGCGCCGCGGTGTCGGAGGACTTCCTCAGCCGGATGTGGCCCGAGCGCTTCCCCGCCGGGTCGGACAGGGCGCGGGACGCTGCCGCTGTGATGGCGGCCATGCACCTGTCCACGGTGGTGCTGCACGAGCAGCTGTCCCAGCGCATGGGGGGCGACGTGCTGGCGCCCGAGAACTCCTCCCGCGTCGCCATGGCGATGTTCGACATCTACACCTGCATGGCGGAGTTCGTCGCCTCCGGAGTCGGCGACGAGATCCGCGACGCGGTCGTCAAGCAGCAGTCCCCACCCTCGATGAAGGGACAGGACGATGAGTGAAGCCATCCGAACCTCCGGCCTGGTGAAGACGTTCGGGCGAACGCGCGCGCTGGACGGTCTGGACATGGTCGTCGAGGCGGGGGAGGTGCACGGCTTCCTGGGCCCGAACGGGGCCGGGAAGACCACCACCCTGCGGGTCCTGCTCGGGCTCCTGCGAGCGGACGCGGGCACGGCCCGGCTCCTGGGGGAGGACCCCTGGGAGAAGGCGGTCGAACTGCACCGCAGGCTCGCCTACGTTCCGGGCGATGTGACCCTGTGGCCGAGCCTGACCGGTGGCGAGGTCATCGATCTGCTGGGGCGGTTGCGCGGCCAGGCCGACGGGAGCCGCCGTGACGAGCTCATCGAACGGTTCCAGCTCGACCCCAGGAAGAAGGCCCGCACCTACTCCAAGGGCAACCGGCAGAAGGTCGCCCTGATCGCCGCGCTGGCCTCGGACGTGGAGGTGCTGCTGCTGGACGAGCCGACCTCGGGCCTGGACCCGCTGATGGAGGCGGTGTTCCGCGAGTGCGTCGGCGAGGAACGAGAGCGCGGGCGCACGGTCCTGCTCTCCAGCCACATCCTGTCCGAGGTGGAGGCCCTGTGCGAACGGGTGAGCATCATCCGGGACGGGCGGATCGTCGAGACCGGGACGCTCGCCGACCTGCGGCACCTCACCCGCACCTCCGTCACGGCTGAGCTGTCGGTTCCGCCGGACGGGCTGGAGAGCCTGCCCGGCGTCCACGACCTGCACATCGACGACCGCCGGCTGAGCTGCCAGGTCGACACCAGGCACATCGGCGCGGTGGTCACCCATCTCGGCTCGCTCGGGCTGCGCGACATCTCCGTCCAGCCCGCCACCTTGGAAGAGCTGTTCATGCGCCACTACCGGACAGGCGCGGAGGAGCAGGCGGCGGTGACGCGATGACCTCGGTGGCGACACGGCGCGGGCGCGCGCCGGCGACCTCTTCCAGCGGGCCGCTGACCGGGACCCGCCCGCTGATCCGGCTGATCCTCCGGCGCGACCGTGTGTGGCTGCCGGTCTGGATGCTGATCACCCTGGGCGTGGTGACCAGCCGTGCCAACAGCGTGGACACCGTCTATCCCGACGCGGCCGCACGCCAGGCGCGCTACCAGGACGTCATGGTGGACGTCCCGATGTTCAAGCTGTTCCAGGGGCCGGCCTACGCCGACACCGCTCCCGCGCTCATCGCGCAGGAGAGCTTCGGCGGCGCCACCATCATCGCGGCGCTGGGTGCCGCGATCTTCCTGGTGCGGCACACCCGCGGCGAGGAGCAGGCGGGCCGTCGGGAACTGGTGGGGGCGTCCGCGGTCGGCCGGCACGCCCAGCTCGCCGCGGCCCTGGTCGTCGTGCTCGCCGCCGGCGCGATCCTGGCCGTGATCTCGGCCGCCGGGCTGGCGAGCGCGGGGATGCCCACCGGCGGCTCCTACGCCCTGGGCCTGGCCGTGGGCTGCGCGGTGTGGATCGCGGCCGGGCTGGCCGCGGTGACCGCCCAGATCACCGAGAGTTCCCGCGCGGCGGGCGCGACCGCCATCTCGCTGTTCATCGGCATGCACTTCCTGCGCGGGGTCTTCGACATGGGCGAGGGCACCGTGCGATCGCTCGGCTGGCTGATCCCCAACGCCTGGCTCCAGCGCACCCGCCCCTACGCCGACGAACGCTGGTGGCCGTTCCTGCTCGCCCTCGCCCTGACGGTCGTGCTGGTGCGGCTGGCGTTCACACTGGCCTCCCGCCGCGACCTCGGCGCCGGTCTGATGACCGCGCGTCCCGGCCCGGCCAGAGCGCCCGCGGGGCTGCGCAGCCCGTTCGCGCTGGTCTGGCGCCTGCACCGGCCGATGGCGGTGGCCTGGACGTGCGCCGCGGTCGCCATCGCGCTCCCCACCGGATTCGCCGGGGCGGAGGCGATGGAGGAGTACGCCGACAGCGCCCGCATGAAGGAATGGGCCGCCGCGATGGGCGGCGGCGCCTCTCCGGGCGATGCGTTCTTCGCCTACATCGCCTTCACCACCGGCTTCCTCATCACGATGTACGCGATCATGAGCCTGCTGCGGCTCGGCCAGGAGGAGAACAGCGGCCACGCCGAGCTCCTGCTGTCCACGCCGGTCGACCGTATGCGCTGGGCCGCCGGGCACCTGCTCGTCGCACTGGCCATCCCGGTCGTGCTGCAGTTCGTCCTCGGGCTGTGCTTCGGGCTGGGCAGCGGTGAACTGGGCGACATGCTGATCACCACGCTGAGCCTGGTCCCCGCCGTGTGGGTGATGGTCGGGATCGCCATGGCCGCCTACGGCCTCCTCCGCCGGGGCGCCGCGGTCATCGGGTGGGGAGCGCTGGTCGTGGCGCTGGTCGCCGAGTTCGGGCAGCACCTGGGATGGCCCGAGTGGACCTTCAAGGCGTTGTCCCCGTTCGCCCACGTGCTGCCCTTCTTCGGACGTCCCAGCATCCTCACGCTGGCCGTCCTCACCCTCATGGCGGCCGCCCTGTCCGCCGCGGGTCTGTTCGGCGTGCGGCGCCGAGACCTCGCCGCATGACGCCGGCCCGGCTCTGAACGAAGAAGTGGCGGCCTCCTCGGGAGAGGAGACCGCCACTTCTCTACGCGGGCAGGTTTCAGGATGGCCCGAGTCTCACCGGGAGGCGGAGGAGTTGCCGCGCGCCGGGGAGCGGCTGCCATTCCAGCCGCTCGGGCGGCACGGCCCGTACCGGAGCTTGGCATCGACCACGGGACTGCACCGGCGCAGCAGCTCCGCATCATCGCGCAGCGATGCGAGCTGGTCGGGATGGCTCACGAGGGCCGCGATGCCGTTGCCGATGAGGTGCGCGGTCGTCTCGTGCCCGGCGATCGTCAGCGTCGGCACCACGGTCACCAGCTCGGTCTCGGTGAGCTGGCCGCCGTCCTCGTCCCGCGCCTGGACCAGGGCGGTGAGGAGGTCGTCGCCGGGATCCTCCCGCCGCCGTTCGATCAGGGGGAAGGCGGCGACGAGCGCGGCCGGCGGAGATGCCGACCTGGACCAGCGACTCGGCGCCGAGTGGTCGACGGTGATCGTTGCATCCTTGGCGTCGGGTTTTGCCTTCGCCGCGGAACACCCCGGTGATGCCGTGCGCCATCCGGCCCGGCACGTTGAACCGCACCTGCCGGCGAGCGGCGCCGTTCCGCACTGCGGACCGGGGCATTGCTGGTGATCTGGGTCACCGCCCAGAGTGGCGCAAGCGCAACACGGTCGTCACATCGGTGACGAACCCCCGGACGCGCTGACGGTTTCGTGTCGACTCTGGTGAGGCAAGCGTGGAAAGTGAATCGGACCCGGTGCCGCGGTTCTTCGTGGGAACCGACGTCGGTGGAACCTTTACCGACCTCGTCGTTCTCCGCGACGGGCGCCCTCCCCGGTTGTTCAAGTCGCCGACCACCCCGCACGACCGGTCCGAAGGCGTGGTCAACGCCCTGCGCTTGGCCGCGGAGTCCTACGGGACGGACCTGGCGGGGTTCTGCGCCGCGATCGGCTACTTCGCGCACGGCACGACGGCGGCGACGAACGCGCTGATCGAGCGTAAAGGCGCCCCTACCGCGCTGCTCACCACGCGGGGGTTCAGCGACACGATGCTCATCCAGCGGTCGATGACGTCGTGGGTGGGCATGGGCGCGGCGACCGGGCACTACAGCCGGCGCCGCAACCCCGACCCGATCGTTCCGCGCTCCCGGATCGTGGAGATCACCCAGCGCGCCGACGCGCGGGGCGAAGAGATCGTCGCGCTGGACGAGGAGGAGGTGCGCGGCACCCTGCGGCGGCTGCGGGAGGAGGGCGTGCGGGCCCTGGCGGTGTCGTTCCTGTGGTCGTTCGTCAACGGCACGCACGAGGAGCGGGTCGCCCAGATCATCGCCGAGGAGTGGCCCGAGGCCTATCTGACCCTGTCCCACCAGGTCGCGCCGGTCATCGGGGAGTACGAGCGGTCCGCCACGACCGTGGTCAACAGTTACCTGGGGCCGGTCATCCGCGACTACATCGCGGGCCTGGAGGGGCGACTGCGCTCGACCGGGTTCACCGGCGACTTCTCCATCATGGACTCCGGTGGCGGAGTCATGCGGGCCGAGGACGCCGCCCGCCGCGCATCGTCCATGCTCACCTCCGGCCCGGCAGGCGGTGTGCTCGCCTCGTCCGCGCTGGCCGCCCGGCTCGGGCACCCGAACGTCATCACCTCCGACATGGGCGGCACCAGCTTCGACGTCGGTCTCATCATCGATGGCGAGCCGCTGGTCGAGCGGATCAGCGAGGTGGGAGACCTGCACCTGGCGCTGCCGCGGATCAAGGTGACCGCGATCGGCGCCGGCGGCGGGTCCCTGGCGGCGGTGGACGAGTCGGGCGTACTGGTCGTCGGCCCCGAGAGCGCCGGATCGGTGCCCGGCCCGGCCTGCTACGGCCGGGGCGGCGACCGGCCGACGGTCACCGACGCCGACGTCGTGCTGGGCATCATCGATCCCGCCCGGTTCCTGGGCGGCCGCATGCCGTTGGAGCGTTCCCTGGCAGAGAAGGCCATCCGCGCCCACATCGCCGATCCGCTCGATCTGAGCGTGGAGGAGGCCGCGGCCGGCATCCGCAAGGTCGCCGACAACCAGATGGCCGACCTGCTGCGCAAGGTGACCGTCGAGCAGGGCCACGACCCCCGCGACTTCGTGGTCTACGCCTACGGCGGCGCCGGGCCGACCCACGCTTATGCCTACACCGAGGCCGCCGGCATCGCGACGCTCGTGGTCCCGCCGACCTCGACCGTGCATTCGGCCTACGGCACGGTGACCTCGGACCGGTACCGGGCGGTGCAGACCACCGAGGTGAACCGCACGCCCCCGGGAGCGCGGGACCCGGCCGCCCATCTGGACGCCGAGCGAATCACCGCGACCTTCGACGCGCTGGCCGAGCGGTGCCGGGCCGACCTGGACGGCGACCCGCGCGCCCGCCTGTCGCGTGTGGCCTACCTGAAGTTCCGCCGCCAGTCCCACGAGCTCCCGCTCGCGGTGCCGGACGGTCCGGTGACCACCGGCGTCCTGCGTGAGCTGATCCAGGAGTTCCGCAGCGCCTATGAGCGGATCTACGGCGCCGGCACCGCGCTGCTGGGGGCGGGCGTGGAGATCCACACGCTGAGGGTGGAGGGCCGGGTGAAGGTCACCGACGTCCGGGAGGGCGCCTACCCGGGGTCGGCCGACCCCGACGCCGCGCTCATCGGCGAGCGGGAGGTGCACTTCCCCGAGACCGGCCGCATCGCCACCCGCGTGTACCGGGGGGAGGGGCTGGGCGCGGGAGCGGCCCTGCGCGGCCCGGCGATCTTGGAGTTCGCCGGCACCACCGTGGTCATCGGCCCGTCCCAGGCGCTCCAGGTCGACCAGCACAGCAACCTCGTCATCGACTGCAAGGGGGAGGCGTGACCACCACCGCCACCGACACCGCCACCGACACGGTCGACCCGATCACCTTCGAGGTGATCCGGCACCGACTGCTGGCCATCACCGACGAGCAGGGCGCCACCCTGGCGGCGATCTCCGGGTCCACCCACGTGGTCGAGGCCAGCGACTACAACGTCGGGCTCTACCTCCCCGACGGCTCGGTCGCCGCGATGGGCCGCACGATCCTGTCGCACGCCTCCTCCATGGCCGCCATCACCCGGTCGGTCATCGAGGACTGCACCGAGGACCCCGGCATCGCCCCCGGCGACATGTTCATCGTCAACGACCCGTGGAAGGGCACCGTCCACGCCCAGGACGTCGGCCTCATCGCGCCGATCTTCTTCGACGGTGAACTGCTCGCCTGGACCGGCGCCATGTGCCACATGGTCGACGTCGGGGGCATGACCCCCGGCAGCTTCTGCATCGACGCGACCGACTCCTACCAGGAGGGCCTGCAGATGCCGCCGACCAAGCTGGTCGACGGCGGCAAGGTCCGCACCGACGTGTGGAACCTGATCCTCGCCCACACCCGGATGGCACCGACCGTCAACCTGGACCTGCGGGCGCTCATCGGCGCGAACAACACCGCGGTCCGCGCGATGACCGCGCTGGCCGACAAGTACGGGGCCGCCACCGTCCGCACGGTCATGGCCAACCTCATCGGCCTGTCGGAGAAGCGGCTGCGCAACCGGCTGGCCAAACTGCCCGATGCCCGCCTGCACTCGCGCGCCTACCTTGACAACGACGGGGGGTTGGCCCAGTCGCGGGAGAACGCGACCTACGAGATCGACCTGGTGCTGACCAAGCGTGGCGACACGCTCCACTTCGACTTCTCCGGATCGTCGCCGCAGGCCAAGGGCTACATCAACTGCGCCTACTCCGGGATGATGGCCGGGATCGCCGCCGCCCTGCTGCCCACGCTGGCCTTCGACGCCCCCTGGAACGAGGGCTTGTTCAAGCCGGTCGAGGTGGAGTGCCCCGACGGGCTGATCTGCAACGCCTCGCGTCCCGCGGCGGTCAGCGGCGGCGCGCTGGAGGCCGGCTGGCTGGTCGAGATGACGGCCACCGAATGCCTGTCGAAGCTGGCGGCCTGCTCGGACGAGCTGCTGCGCGAGGCGCAGGCCGGCCCGGCCGGCGGGCCGGACAAGTTCGTGCTCACCGGAGCCGGCGAGAACGGCGCCCGGCAGACGTATGTGATCATGGACTGCCTCGCCACCGGCGGCGCGGCCTACGCCCACCGCGACGGCGCCTGGACCCAGGGCCAGCACAACATCGAGCGGCAGCGCATCTCCAACGTCGAGGCCGTTGAGATGGATTCGCCCCTGCTGTACCTGTGGCGCGGCCTGGTCGCCGACTCCGGCGGCGCCGGCCGGCACCGCGGCGGCATGAGCATGGGCGCGGTCTACACCGTGCACGGGGGGCGCGACGTCACCGCGCTGAACTCCGCGCACGGCTGGGAGGTGCCCAACTCCACCGGCATCTTCGGCGGCTACCCCGGTGCCCAGAACACCCGCACGGTCGTCAAGCACAGTGACGTCAGGGCGCGGCTGGCCGCCGGGCGGATCCCCTCGGTCGAGGAGCTGTCGGGGGAGCGTCCGGTGATGCGCGGGCGGCAGGGCCTCTACCACCTGGGCGAGGACGACATCCTGGCGACCGTTCCGCAGGCGGGCGGCGGCTGGGGCGACCCGCTGGACCGGGCCGCCGAGCACGTCCAGGCCGACCTGGATTTCGGGGCGATCACCGCGCAGGCGGCCGTGCGCCTCTACGGGGCGGTGCTGTCGGAGGACGGCCGCGTCGATCCCGGCGCCACCGCGGCCCGGCGTGAACGGCTGCGGGCCGCGCGGCGCGCGCTGCCCGCCGACAAGCCGCTGCCCGAGCCGCCGGCGGGGCCGCGGACCCGGCTCCACCCGGTGGGCGACGGCCTGGAGATCGTCCAGGCGGGAGGCCGGCGGTGGGTCGCCTGCGCCTGCGGCTGCGTGCTGTCCGCGGCCGACGAGGTGTGGCGGGCGCACGCCACCGTGGAGATCGGCCACGACGTGCACGAGTTCGGCCACGCCACCCGGCTGGACCCGGACCTGGAACTGCGCCGCTACACCTGCCCGGCCTGCGGCCGGCTCCAGGCGACCGACGTCGTCCGGCGAGGCGACGCCCACCCCGACGACATCCGCTTCCTGGCCGCGAGGGAGGGGTGATGGGACACCTGGCTCTGGCCGCCGCCACCTCCCACGTGGGCGCGATCGTCAAGAACGCGCAGGCCGACCCCGAGGTCTCCGCGATCCTGCACCAGGCCTGGCGGCGCCTCGACGCCGAGATCGCCGCGGCCGATCTGGACGCCGTCGTCCTGGTCGCCACCGACCACTACGAGACGTTCGGGCTGGAGAACTACCCCGCCTTCTGCCTCGGACTGGCCGAGGAGCACCACGGCTGGGCGGAGTTCGGCAACCCCGGCGGCACCGTGCCGGGACGGCCGCGGCTGGCGGCGGCACTGCTGGACGGGCTCACCGCCCGCGGGTTCGACCTCGCGCGCTCCCACACCATGGCACTGGACCACAGCTTCACGGTGCCGCTGGCCAAGCTGCCGGCGGCCGCGGCGGCCGGTGTCGTCCCGCTGTTCGTCAACTGCAACACCCCGCCGCTGCCGTCGCTGCGCCGCTGCCTGGACCTGGGCGCCGCACTGCGCGAAACCGTCCGGGCGCTCCCCGACGGCTCCCGGGTCGGTGTCATCGGCACCGGCGGGCTGTCCCACTGGGTCGGGCTGCCCCGCTTCGGAGAGATCAACGAAGAGTTCGACACCCGGCTGCTGGAACTCCTCGAACAGGGCCGGGCGGCGGACGTCGCGGACTGGGACGACGCCCGGATCCTGGACGAGGCCGGCAACGGCGCGCTGGAGATCCGCACCTGGCTGATCGCCGCGGGCGCGGCCGGAGGCCCCGCCCGCGTCCACGCCTACCGGCCCATGCCCGCCTGGACGGTCGGCATCGGCATCAGCGCGTTCGAGGTGACGCCGTGAGCATCGTCGGCCTCAACCACCTCGCCCGGGACCTGGAACACGATCCCGACGTCCTGCGATCCTTCCGCGCCGCGCCGGAGCCGGTCCTGGCGGGTTACCGGCTCACCGGCGAGGAGCGGCGCGCGGTCGCCGCCAAGGACGCGACCTGGCTGCTGGCGCACGGGATGAACCCCGTGGCGCTGCGCAACCTCATGGTCGTCCTCGGCGTGGCCCACCAGGACATGTACGCCGCCGCGGAGGGATCCTGACATGGCCGCCCTCGACGGCCGCGGCGGCGTGCCGCAAGGGGACGCCGACATCGGCCTCCACGAGCGGCAGGCGGCTCCGGTGCTCCAGCTGCGCCAGGTCCGCAAGGCCTTCGGTGGCGCGCAGGCACTCGCCGGCGTCGACTTCACGCTGCTGCCGGGCGAGGTGCACGCCCTGGTGGGGATGAACGGGGCGGGCAAATCGACCCTGGTCGAGCTCATCTGCGGCGCGTTCACCCCGGACGCCGGCGACATCGTCATCGACGGGCAGCACCGGTCCGCGCTCACGCCGCGCCGCGCCCACGCGGCCGGTGTGAGCATCGTCCACCAGAAACGCACCCTGGTGAACGGCCTGACGGTCGCCGAGAACATCCTGCTCGGCCGCCTTCCGGCCCGCGGCGGGCGGATCCGGTGGAAGCAGGCCCACCGGGAGGCGGCCCGCGCCCTGGACGGACTGGGCATCGAAGTGGCGACGGAAGCGGTCGCCGGGAGCCTGGGCCCCGCCGAGCAGACCCTCGTGGAGATCGCCCGCGAGGTCCATCTCGGCGGCCGGGTACTGATCCTGGACGAGCCGACGGCCTCCCTGGGCGGCCGGGACGCCCAGACGATCCACCGCCTGGTGCGCACCCTGCGCGACCGGGGAACCGCGATCGTCTACATCTCCCACCACCTCGACGAGGTCCTCGACCTGGCCGACCGCGTCACCGTGATGCGCGACGGGCACGTGGCCGCCGTCGCACGTGCCGCGGAGATCGACCTGCCCGCACTGATCAACGCCATGGTCGGAGACCGGCTCGTCCATGACCGGCCCGGCAGGAACCGGTCGGCGGGCGAGGCGGTGCTGGAGCTGACCGGGCTGGCCGGAGGCCGCCTGCACCCCTTCGACCTGACCGTCCGCGCCGGGGAGGTCGTGGCCGTCCTCGGCCCCGCCGGAGACGGCCAGTCCGAACTGTTCCGGCTGCTCACCGGGCTCCGCCGGGCCAAGAGCGGGCATCTCACGGTGAACGGCGCCAAGGTCGCCCCCGGCGACGTCGGTGCCGGTCTGGCGGCCGGCCTGCGCTGCGTCACCGGCGACCGCCTGTCCTACGGGCTGGTGCCGGTCCTCAGCGTCGATGAGAACCTCGCCCTGGTCCGCAGGGGACGGCTGCGGCCGTGGCTGGTGCGCTGGCGCCGGCTGCATGCCGAGGGACGCCAGGCCCGCGAACGCTACGGCGTCACCACCCTGCACGCCGACCCGCCCGTGGCGTCCCTGTCAGGCGGCAACCAGCAGAAAGTGCTGCTGTCGGCATGGCTGGACGGCGAACCGGCCGCCTGCCTGCTGGAGGAGCCGACCAACGGCGTGGACGTGGCGGCCAAGGCCGAGATCCATCACATCGTCGACGGCCTCGCCGAACGGGGCACGGCCGTCCTGCTCGGCTCCTCCGACGTCGACGAGGTGCTGCGGCTGGCCGACCGCGTGGTCGTCGTCCGCTCCGGGCGGATCGTCGCCGACTCGCCCATCGAGAAGGTGACCCGGGACGACCTGGTAACGCTGACCGCTGGAGGAGACCAGTCATGACCGCACTCACCGCGCTGCGAGGCCGAACCGGCTTCGCTCTTCCTCCCGGGGTCTCCCGGCACGCCGGCCTGCTCACGGTACTGCTGGTCGTCGGGGCCTTCACCGCCGTCAACAGCGAGGTGTTCCTGACCGGCCCCAACCTCCTCAACGTCTCCCAGCAGATCGCCGTGGTGGCCGTGCTCGCCGCGGGGCTGACCCTGCTGATGACCGCGGGCGGGATCGACTTCTCGCTCGGTGCGATCGCGGCCGTGACCCACGGCGTCGTCGCCCAGCTCATCGTCGGCGGCCTCGACGAATGGACGGCGGCCGCGCTGGCCCTCGCGCTCGGTGCCGGGATCGGCCTGGTCAACGGGATCGTGGTGACGCGCCTGAAGGTCGTGCCGTTCGTGGCGACGCTGGCCACCTCCACCGTCCTGGACGGGGCGGCCCTGCTCATCATCGACGGTAAGAGCATCTCCATCGGCGAGCACCTGGCGCCGCTGGGCTTCGGCGAAGTCGCCGGCGCCGTGCCCGCCCTCGTGGTCATCGCCGTCATCGTCTGCGCGGTCGCCGCCCTGGTACTGCGCTGGACGGCGTTCGGCCGCAACGCCTTCGCCATCGGCGGCAACGAGGACGCCGCCCGCCTGGCCGGCATCCCCGTCGTCCGGACCAAGCTGCTGCTCTACACCCTCGGCGGCATGCTGGCCGGGCTCGGCGGCGTCATGCTCGTCTCCCGGCTGGGCGCGGCCAGCCCCGGCACCGGCGGCCTTCATCTGGAACTCACCGTGGTCGCCGCGGTCGTCATCGGCGGCACCGCCCTGCACGGCGGCAGCGGCACCCTCGTCGGCACCGTCCTGGGAGTCGTGCTCCTCGGCGTGGTCGCCAACTCCATCAACCTGCTCCAGATCAACTCCCACTACCAGAACGTGGCGCTCGGCGCGGTCCTGCTCGTCGCGGCGATCACCAATCACCTGCGCGGACGACCTCACTGACCGGCGACGCACACTCGGCCCCCCGCCGCCCACCCCACCACCCCGCACCGATTCGGGAGGATCGACATGTTCGCCGCACCGGGCACCACCGGCCGCTCACCCAGAAGACTGGCCACGGCGCTCACCCTGGCCGCCGGCATCGCCCTCACCGGCTGCTCGGTCGAGGACGGAGGCGAGGCCACCGCGACCGTCCCCTCCGGCAAGGAGCTGACGGTCGGTTTCGTCAACGGCAACTCCATCGAGTTCCACACCTGCCTCCAGCGCTCCATGCAGGCACGCGCCGACAAGGCCGGAGTCACGCTGCTGACCGCGAACTCGGCGATGGACCCGGCCAAGGAGCTGTCCAACATCGACGACATGATCGTCAAGCGGGTCGACGCGATCGTCGTGCAGACGGTCAACATCGACTCGCTGGAGGGCGGCATCAACCGCGCCAACCGGGCCCGGATCCCGATCTTCCTGACCTCGGTCGCCTCGGTCGACCAGAGCAAGATCCTCGGCGCGGTCGTCACCGACGTGCAGAAGGTCGGCCGCGAACTCGCAGCCTGGCTGGTCAAGGACAGCGGCGGCAGGCCCGTCGAGGTCGGCATCGTCGGCGGCGCCCCCGGCGCGGCCGCCGACCTGATGAACAACGCCTTCAAGCAGAGCCTCGGCGGCGCCGCCAAGGTCGTGTTCGACCAGCCCGCGCTCTGGCAGCGCGCCAAGGCCCAGGACGTCGCCGAGAACCTGCTCCAGGCGCGGCCCAAGGTCTCCTACGTCTTCGTGCACAACGAGGACATGGCCTTCGGCGTGCTGGCCGCCCTCAAGGCCGCCGGACGCGACGACATCAAGATCCTCACCAACGGCGGCAGCGCCGCGGGCGTCAAGGCGATCGGCGCCGGCGACATCGCGGTCACCGTCAGCAACACGCCCAAGAGCGTCGGCGAGATGGCGATCGACAACGTCGTGGGCCTGCTGCGCGGCACACCGGGCGTCAAGAAGATCGCCAACGTGCCCGAGACGCTGGTGACCAGGGAAAATACGAGCCAGGCCCCGCCCTACTGCTCGTGAGGTACTGATGCCCGATACTCCTGGCCCTCTTCCTTCCGGCCCCACCGCGCAGGACGGGCCGCGCCGCCGCGGAGTCCGCTCGGTCGACCGGGCGCTGGACGTGCTCAGCGCGTTCAGCGCCGCGCATCCCCGCCTCCAGCTCTCCGAGCTGGCCGCCGCCGCGGGGCTGCCCAAGGCCAGCACCCACCGCCTCGCGGTGACGCTGGTGGAACGAGGTTTCCTCAGGCAGGCCGACGACGGCGCCTACGTGCTGGGCAACCGGCTGCTGGAACTGGGCAGCCTCGTCTCGGCGACCACGGCGCTGGCCCACCTGACCCAAGGCGTCGCCGAGGAGCTCATCCGCTCCACCGGGGAGACCGTGCTCGTCGCCGAGATCGACTGGCGCGATCGGTCCCTGCTCATCACCGCCAAGCGCGAGGCACCGCACTCCCCGGAGTCGCTGTCACCGCTCGGCCGGCGCTCGGCACTGGGCAACGGCTGCATCAGCCGCGCCATCCTCAGCGGCCTGCCCGTGGAAGACAGCGAGGAGATCGTCGCGACGCTGCGGCTGGCGCAGCGCACCCCCGCCAGCATCACCGACCCCGAAGCATTCCGCCGCGAACTGCGGACCTGCCGCCGGTACGGCTACGCCGTCGAGATCGGCGAGTTCATCGCCGGCATCGCCGGCGTGGCCGTCCCGGTCATGGTCGCCGGCCGCCCGGCCGGCGCGGTCGCGGTCTGCGGCCACACCGCGCGCATGTCGCGGCGCCGCCTCGAAGCCCTCGGCACCCACATCAAGTACCTGCTCGGACGCGCCGCGGCCACCAACCCGCCGGCATCCCCACGAGCGGGCTGACCTCACGGAGGAGACCATGCCGACCCCACCCGACGCCGCCTGGGTGACCTTCCCCAGCGGCCGGGACGAGATCCGCGGCTACCTGGCCCTGCCCGTCCGCACACCCGGCGGCGCCCCACCGCCCGTCGTCATCATGGCCCACGAGAACCTGGGCGTCACCGCCCACCGCGAACGGGTCACCGAACTCTTCGCCGCCGAGGGATTCGCCTGCCTGACCGTCGACCTGTACAGCCGCATCGGCGGACGCCCCCCGCAGGACTACACCACCCCCGAAGAGCGGCGCGCCAAGGCATTCTTCGCCGCCCGCGACGAGCAGGCGATCCCCGACCTCGACGCCGGCCTGGACTACCTGGCCCGGCGCGGCGACCTCGACGCCTCCCGCGCCGCCGCCGTCGGCTTCTGCCTCGGCGGCGGCCTCGTCCTGGCCTGGGCGACCGGCACCGACCGGCTGGCCTGCGCCGTTCCGCTGTACGGACTGCCCGAACTGCCCCCCGCCTACAGCCCGACCGGCCGGATCCGATCCCGCATCGACATCGCGGCGACCGTCCGCTGCCCGGTGCAGGCCCACTTCGGCGGAGCCGACGAGGTCATCCCTCTCGACCAGGTCGGCCGCCTGGAAGAGGCCCTCAAGCTGTCCGAGCAGCCGATCGAGGTACACCTCTACCAGGGCGCCGGGCACGCCTACCACGACGACACCCACCCCAACCACCACCCCCAGGCCGCCCGCCTCACCTGGGAACGCACCCTCGAGTTCCTGCGGGCCCACCTGTGAGCCTGTGGACCGACCTGCTGGGCGCCGAGATCCGGCACATCGTCGCCGGGGGAGTGCCGACCCGGATCGCCTCGCTGGGGGACGGCCCTCCGATCGTCCTGCTGCACGGACGCGGCGGACACCTGGAGACCTTCGCCCGCACCATGCCCGCACTCGCCGAAGCCGGACGACGGGCGATCGCGTTCGACCTGCTGGGCCACGGTCTCACCGGCCGCCCGCCCGCAGCCCGATACACCGTCGAGGAACTCGCCGTCCACGCGCTGGCCGTCCTGGACGCACTCGCACTCGACGAAGCCGACCTGGTCGGCCAGTCGCTGGGCGGCTGGACGGCCGCACTGATCGCCCTCGGCGCCCCCGACCGGGTCCGGCGGCTGGCGCTCATCGAGCCCGCCGGACTGCAGACCGAGTCCGAACGCCTCGCCGACCCCACGACCCGCAGCGCCTACGAGCGAGGCGGACGGGCCTATGCCGAGCCCACGCCCGAGGCCGTACGCACCCGCCTGGCCGGGCTGCTCGCCGACCCCGATCGCCTCGACCCCGAACTGGTGGAGATCCGAACCCTCCTCTACCAGCCGGAGGAGGCCCGGCAGGTGCACCGCCTGGTCCGCGCCGCCGACAACGACCGCTCCCTGCTGACGCCGCAACGGCTGGCCGGACTCGCCATGCCCGTGATGCTGGTGCGCGGCGAACACGGCCACACCCCGCAGGTGGTGATCGAGACCGCACGCGACGCCATCGCCCAAGCCCGGCTTCTCACTATCAAGGGCGCCAAGCAGTGGCCGCAGTACGAACACCCCGAGCTCCTCAACCCCGCTCTCATCGACTTCCTCAGCAAGGAGAACTGATGTCCTTCTGGACCGACTGCCTCGGCGCCGAAACCCGCTACCGCGACGCAGCGGGTTGGCGCACCCGCTCCATCGAGGCCGGTGACGGCGACGCCGTCATCCTCATGGGCGGTCTCACCGGCCACGCCGAAGCCTTCCTGCGCAACATCGTCCCGCTGTCCGAACGCGGCCTGCGCATCTACGCCATCGACGCCCTCGGCCACGGCCTCACCGCCCGCCCCACCGACGTCACCTACCACGCCCCCGCCTTCACCCGGCACCTCATCGGCTTCCTGGACGCCATCGGCGCCGAACGCGCCCACCTCGTCGGCCAGTCACTGGGCGGCTGGACCGCCCTCTACACCGCGCTCAAGCACCCCGACCGCGTCGGCAAGCTCGTCTCCGTCACCGGCGCCGGGCTGCTGCTGTCAGACCCCGATCGCGTCACCGAAAGCAAAAAGGTGCACGCCCAGGTCAAGGCCGTCACCACCAAGGCGGCCACGGCACCGACCCGCCAGAGCGTCCGCGAGCGGCTGGAATGGCTGATGGTCGATCCGGCCACCGTCACCGACGAACTCGTCGAATGCCGCTACCGCTACTACACCCTGCCCGGAGCCGAGGAAGCGCTCGCCAAACTCGTCGCCGAGCAGCCCAGCCAGGCCAACCGGGTCCACATGCTCGGCGAGAACGACCTCGCCCGCATCGAGCACGACACCCTCGTCCTGTGGACCGACCACAACCCCACCACCCCCGCCGAGGTCGGCCGCCGCGCCGCCGAGATCCTGCCCCGCGCCGCCTTCGACATGATCACCGGCGCCGGGCACTGGCCGATGTTCGAACAGCCCGACCAGTTCAACCGGATCGTCGGCGACTTCCTCACCAAGGACACCCGGTGACCCCTGCCGACCAGGTCGCCCTCGGCTGCCGTGTGCTGGCCGCGCACGGCAACGCCGACCTCATCTGGGGACACCTCTCCCTCCGCGACCCCGGCGGCGCGGGCACGTGGCTCAAGGCCGCCGGCCACGGAATGGAAGAGATCACCGCCGAACGCGTGGTGCTCATCGCCCGCGACGGAACGCTCCTCGCCGGCGACGGGCGCGTCCACCTCGAGTACCCCATCCACACCGAGATCATGGCCGCCCGGCCCGACGTCGGCGCGGTGGTCCACAGCCACGCCGAGTCGGCCGTCGCCTTCGCCGCCACCGGGCTGCCGCTCCACCCGATCGGGCACGAGGGCACCCTGTTCTGGCCACCCGACATCGCCCGCTTCACCGCCACCGGCGACCTCATCCGCGACCGCGCACTGGGCCGGGCGGTCGCCGAGGCGATCGGCGACCGCAACGCCCTCCTCCTGCACCGCCACGGCCTGGTCACCACCGGCCCCGACGTCCCCACCGCCGTCATGACGGCGATCTTCCTGGAGAAAGCCTGCCGCACCCAACTCCAGGTCGCCGCGGTCACCGGCACCTACGACCACTCGGACAAGGCCGAGGCCCTGGCCAAACGCGCCCGCTGCTACGCACCCGAACAACTCGACGCCGCCTGGAACTACCTGCTCCGAACACTCCCCACGACCTGACGGAGGACTCCCGCAGACGCCGACCTGGTCCGGCCGGGGCCACCCGTCCGCCCATACCGGACCAGGCCGGCGCCCCCCAGCACTCGGACGCGAGCATCGAGTCGGTGGCGACCCGATCCATGTCCACGCGGCTCACCGGCCCCGGCCATATCGGGTCGGGATGCTCGCCACTGGGCGCGCAGGGGGATGAACACGGAGGTCTCGATGCTTCCGGCCACGATCCGACGCCGGGCGATCATGATCTAGTCGTCGTGGCGGTGTCGCAGGTGCGGCTGCCGCGGACGCGGCCGCCGTCGGGCCGGGGGATCGACGCTGCTCGATGGTTCCGTCTCCACCCCTCAGGACCGCGAAGGAACCTGGCGCCATGATCCGGGCAGGATGCCGCGTCTCCGCAGGTGAGTATGCAAGCGGAAACGCAGCACAGCCACTGGGGAGGACGGGGCGGCGCACCACTACGGAGGGGAGTCATCGTTCGCGAGCAGGAGACGTGCCGCCACGTCGTCGCGGCTCTCCCCGAGATCGTTGACTGGCTCGCGCTCGGCGTCGACTACGGCACCGGCAACCCCTTCGCCGCCGAGATGCTCGGCCTCGGCGCAGACGGCCGGCTGTACCTCACCCACGAATGGCGCTACTCCAGCCGTGAGCCACGCTGCCAGCTCACCGACGTTGAGTGCTCCGCCCGGCTTCGCGACTGAACGGAGAACCTCCGCGACGGGATGTGCCGCCGCTGGGAAGACCGCGACGACTCCGACAAGCCCACCGCGCCTGGCGATGGCCAACTGCCCCAGCCCGGTGCGCCCTCGGCCGGCAGCAAGCTCGACGCCGCGGGTGTTTGAGCGGACAGTCGGCTGGAGACGAGCACCCGGCGGCGGACGGCCTGCCGGCCATGGCCCTGGACCCCGCCGCTCCGCTGACTGGTAGGGAGACGGCCGGAGTGCGGCAGGCAGGGATCACGTTCGCTGAGATTTGCAGGTCCTCGGCAAACCAAGTATCGGGGGCCGGGTTGCGGCTGTGGACGGCTGCGCCGAGCACGGCCCAGATCACCGCTCGACTCGATCTCGACGTCGCAACCTGCGGAGATGCCGGGGGAAATAGGGCAGAGGTGTGGTGTCCGGTCCACTGTTCGCATCACCGCAGGTGGCGGACTCAGCAGCTGATCATCCTTCCGATTCTCCTCACCGCCCGAATGGGCTGACGGCCCACTTTGTGGCGCGCCGTGGCTTTTGGGGTTCTGGGCCGTAGGTTGGGGTCGTTCTTTTGGCGGGTTGGAGCCATTGCCGGCGGATGTTGGGGGCGGGTTGCTGGTTGAGGGTGTGGTGGTGGCGGGCCGGTACCGGGTGGTCGAGCTGCTGGGTGAGGGCGCCATGGGCCAGGTGTGGCGAGGTGAGGATCTGCGGCTGGAACGGGCCGTGGCGGTCAAGGTGCTGCAGCCGCATCTGATGCACGGTTCGCTGCGGGAGCAGGCGCTGGCCCGGTTCGAGCGGGAGGGGCGGGCGGCGGCGCGGTTGTCGCACCGCAACATCGCCGCCGTTCACGACGTCGGGGAGCATGACGGGCTGTCCTATCTGGTGCTGCAGTTCCTGCACGGTCGTGATCTGAAGAGCCTGCTGGGCGACCATCCCGGCGGGCTGCCGATCGAGGATGTGCTGGAGTACGGGGCGCAGGCCGCCGAGGGCTTGGCCGCCGCGCATGCGGCCGGGATCGTTCACCGCGACGTCAAGCCCGCCAACCTCATGCTCAGTGGCGACGGGACGGTGAAGGTCTGCGACTTTGGCATCGCCCGGCTGCACGGCGCCACCACCGGCCTGACCGGCGATGCCAGTATCGGCACCCTGGCCTACATGGCGCCCGAGCAGATCATGGGGCAGCCCGTCGACCACCGCGCCGACCTGTACGCCCTCGGCGCCACCGTGTTCCAGTTGCTGACCGGCCGCCACGTCTTCACCGGCGACGACGCCCGCGCGGTGGTCACCCAGCACCTGGCCGCACCCCCGCCCCCCGCCCGCACGCTGCGGCCCGACACCCCGCCCCAACTGGAGGAGTACCTGCGGGAACTGCTGGCCAAGGAGCCCGACCAGCGGCCCCCCGACGCCGCCGCGGTGGCCGCCCGCCTGCACGACCTGTGGCGCCGGCGCACCGACCCGCACCACCCCGACCGCCTCGAGGCCCTGCGAGCACGCGCCGACCAAGCCCACAGGAACGGCCAGGAGGGTCGCTGCGACACCGCCGTCACCGCCCTGCAGAGTCTGCTGCCCGACTATGTGCGGGTACTGGGCGACGACCATCCCGACACCTCGCCACATGGTCGAGAAAGGCTGGCAATCCCCTTAATCGGTGGAAATTCCTCATATAGATGAGCTGTCGTTCTGCGGTGCCTGGCCGCCTGCCTTGCCCTTGGTCGTAACTGCATAGTTCGGCCAACTCCGCGACGTCGACGGCGTCCGGTTCAGCCGCTGCGTGATCCGCATCAACGGTCAGGACCAGGTCGACATGCCTGGCGGCACCGAAGGTCACGAGACGAAATCCGCGTAGCCAGGAGAGCGCCCCAGGGGGATGGGCAGGTGCAGCTGGCAGCCTCCAGCGCAGAACCAGTCCACCAGCGCGTGTGAGGTGCCAGAACTCGTCCATGGCACATGGGCTGGGCTCTGCCCTCGGCTCTTGTGCTCTTTCGGCTGCCGTACTTGATGTTCATCCGCGTTACGGGGTGGCCGGTACCGCTGGTTCGCGGTGATGCCTCGAAGGAGGCAGAGATCTCGGTGTTGCGGCATGAGGTCGCGGTGCTGCGTCGGCAGGTCGGGCGGCCCCGACGGGACTGGGCCGACCGCGCGGTGATCTCGGCTCTGGCGCGTCGACTTCCGCCGTGGCTGCGCTCGCATCGGCTGGTGACGCCGAGCACGCTGTCGGCCCTGGCATCGGCGTCCGTCAACCGCAGGCGCGCACACGCCGGCGATTGGCCGCTGTGCCCGAGTCCCGCAGGGATGCGCGCAGATCTGGATGCAGGAGCGGCCGCCGCCCGCGGTGGTCGTCCCAGAAGGCCAACTCCGGGTTCTGGTTGCTCCGATGGGCGCCGGGAAGAGTGAGCGGGCGGCGCGCTGCTGGCAGGAGGGCCTGGAGGTCGCTGCCGATGACGAGCGGGCGGAGATCCCGGTGTGGCTTGAGGCTCGCGCTCTCACCCGTGCTGTTCGGCTCCGGGATCCGCCTGTTCGAGGGCGTGGACGCGGGCCGCGTGGCCCTGGAGCCGGTCCGCGCGGAGCCCTCTCAAAGGGGTGACGCACCTGACCCACGCCGTCCGCGACCGGTAGGCGCACAGCGGACGACACAGGGCGGACGCGAAGGAACACCCACGCGGCGCTGGCCGACGGCCTGCCGACCAGCGGTGACCGCACCAGCATCGGCTCCGCCACCGCAGGACTGCTGGCAGGCCACCGACGGGCTGTCGGGTGCTCTGCATGTCGCCGCCCCCAGGGCGCCCTCAGGGCAGCTCGGATCTGCTGGCCGAGGAGTCCGCCATGTCTTTGTCGACGGGATGCGCGACGCTCTGTTGGCCTTGGCCGTTCTCGCGCCGTCGCGCTCACCCTCTACCTACTGTCAGCTGAGCGTGAGATGCGGGGAGTACAGATCGATCCACATGGCGAGGTTGAGGGCCGTCTCCAGCCCGCGCCGGGACGCTTGGCCGATCTGAGGTGCCCGGGTCGCGGCGGCGCGCGCGAGCCGGTCGCGGCTGACCAGGTCGAACACCTGGTGTGAGGGGGCGGCTAGAAGCTCCTTGATCTGGTTCTGCAATGCGACGGCGTAGGCGGGGTCCTGGGTGGAGGGATAGGGGCTCTTCACCCTCTCGTACACCGATCGGGGCAGCAGGTCGGCGGTGGCCTCGCGCAGCAGGCTCTTCTCCCGGCCGTCGAACGACTTCAGCTCCCAGGGGGTGTTGTAGACGTACTCCACGAGCCTGTGGTCGCAGAACGGCACGCGGACCTCCAGGCCGACCGCCATGCTCATGCGGTCTTTGCGGTCCAGCAGGACACGGAGGAACCGGGTGAGGTGGAGATGGCCGATCTGCCGCATCCGGTAATCGAAGTCGCTTTCGTCGTCGAGGCGTTGGATCGCGGCCACCGCCTGGCGGTAGCTGTCGCGCACGTAAGTGCGCAGATCGAGTGCTTTGGTGAAGTCCTCGGTCAGGACGCTTTCCTCGCCGCCGAAGTGCTGCCGGAAGTGCACCAGCCAGGGGAAGGTGTCGGCGGCGCGGGCCGCGGGGTCGAAGAACTGCTGGTAGCCGCCGAACACCTCGTCGGCGGACTCTCCCGACAGGGCCACCGTCGAATGCTGCCGGATGGCCTTGAACAACAGGAACAGGGAAGCGTCCATGTCGCCCATGGCGATGGGGAGATCCCTGGCCTGGATCACCCGGGCCCGCACCGCGGGGTCGGCCAGCTGGTCGGAGCCGAGCACGATGTCCTGGTGGTCGGTCTCGCATGCGCGGGCCAGATCGTGCACGTAGGGGCCGTCCGGGGTGGCACGCAGGTCGTCGGGGACGAAGTGGTCGCTCTGGCCGACGAAGTCGACGGCGAAGCTGCGGACCTTCTCCCCGGCGGCGGCGAGCCGGCGCGCGGCCAGAGCGGTCATGGCGGAGGAGTCCAGACCGCCGGACAGCAGGGTGCAGCGCGGCACGTCCGCGACGAGTTGGCGGCCGACGATGTCCTCCAGCAGGTCCCGCACCCGGGTGATGGAGTCGTCCCGGTCGTCGGGGTGCGGCCGGGGCCGCAGCGACCAGTAGACGCGGACGCCGATGCCCTCCCGGCCGACGGTCACCACCGTCCCCGGCTCGACCTCCCGCATCCCCTGCCAGATGGCGTGACCGGGGGTTTTGACGAACGCGAACGCCTCCCGCAGGCCGTCCAGCGTCACGGTCGGCGAGGCCAAGGGATTGGCCAGGATCGCCTTGGGCTCGGACCCGAACAGCACCCCGTCAGGAGTGGGGTAGAAGTACAGAGGCTTGATGCCCATCCGGTCACGGATCATGACGAGTTCCTGCTCGCGGGCGTCCCAGATCGCCAAGGCGTACATGCCGTTGAGCCGTTCGGCGACGGCCCGGCCCCACTCCAGATAGCCGTGCAGCACCACCTCGGTGTCGGAATCGGTGGTGAAGCGGTGCCCCCGCGAGGCCAGCTGTGTCCGCAGCCCCATGAAGTTGTAGACCTCGCCGGAGTAGACCAGGACCACCGTGTGCTCCGCGTCCTGGACGCTCATCGGCTGCCGGCCGCCCGGCAGGTCAATGACGGCCAGCCTGCGATGACCGAGCGCGGCGGGACCCTGGATCCAGGTACCGCGGTCGTCCGGACCACGGCAGGCCATCGTCTCGGTCATCGCGTCCACGGCCGCCCGCTCGGCGCCCAGGTCCCGCTGGAAAGAGACCCAGCCCGCGATACCACACATGATCGTCCCCCTTCCGGTCACCGGTGGGTCGATGAACGGCCGGCAGTCCGCGAAGACCTGGTCCACGCTGTGCCGGACCGCCGGAGGGCCTCGCCCCCGGCCCCGTGGCCGTGCGTGGTCACCTGCGGTTGTGCGCCCACGCGCGTTCGGCGCCGTCTCCTGCGGATGACGGCCGTTCTCACGGCTCGTCGATGATGCGGATGACCGCGTTGGGGCACAGGCTCGCGGCACGCCGGGCAGGGATGCGCAGTTCAGGCGGAGGCCGGTCGTCGAGGACGACGACGGTGCCGTCGTCGTCGGACTGGTCGAACAGTTCGGGCGCGGTCAAGGCGCATTGACCGGCGCCGCGGCAGCGGTCGTGGTCGATGTGGATCTTCATGGCGTGGCCACCTCCCAGGTGAGGGGAAGCGTGTGGACACCGTAGATGAACATGTCATCGCGCATGGGGACCCGCTCGGGCGGCACCGCCACGCCGAGCGTGGGGAAACGCCGGAACAGGGCGGGGAAGGCGATCTGCATCTCGACGCGGGCCAGTTGCTGCCCCAGGCACTGGTGGACGCCGTGTCCGAAAGAGACATGCCGGCAGGGGTCACGGGCCAGATCGAGATCGTCGGGGTCGGGGAACTCGCCGGGATCACGGTTGGCGGCCGGCAGCGAGGCCACCACGGTCTGCCCGGCGCGGATGCGCCGACCGCCGAACTCGACGTTCTGGCGGGCGACCCTGACGGTGCCGAACTGCACGATGGTCAGGTAACGCAGCAGCTCCTCGACCGCATGATCCACCCCTTCGGGATGTGCGCGCAGCACATCCAGCTGCTCAGGATGGCGCAGCAGGGCAAAGGTGCCCAGCGCCAGCATGTTGGCGGTGGTCTCGTGCCCGGCGACCAGCAGCAGGAGGCCGATGCCCGCCACTTCCTCATCGGTCAGTGCCATCTGCGGTCGCTGCTCGGTGATCAGGGTGCTGATCAGGGCGTCGTCCGGATGGGCGCGTTTGACGGCCACCAGGTCGCGCATGTACCGACGCAACGCGTCGCGGGCGTGCCACGCCTCCTGCTCGTCGGCGTCGAGCTTCAGCACGGTGGCCGTCCACCGCTGGAAGTCCTCCCGATCGGCGTAGGGCACGCCGAGCAGCTCACAGATGACCAGCGAGGGGATCGGCCGCGCGAAGGCCGTCACCAGATCCACCGGCGGACCGGCCGCCTCCATCGCGTCGAGATGCTCGGTGACGATCTGCTCGATCCTCGGAGCCAGGGCACGCATCCGCCGCACCGTGAAATGGCGGGTGAGCATCCGCCGATACCGGGTGTGCTCCGGAGGATCCATGTTCAGCAGCATTCCGGGACGATCCTCACTATGGAACACGTTGCGGCGCACCGGGGAGGAGGCCCTTTCCCTGTCAGAGCTGAACCGGTCATCGGCCAGCAACGCGCGCACATCCTCATACCGGGTCACCAGCCAGCCCACCGCGCCGTCAGGGAACGCCAACGGGGCGACCGGCCGCTGTTCACGCAGTCGCCGATACCCCGGCGGCGGATCGAACGGGCAGCTGCGAGGCCCCGGCAAGACCACGGGCGACTGGGGCGCGTTCATGAGAACCGCTCCCTTCATCGGGCCGTTCTGGGCTCACCACCCACGTTAGTACGAACCCGTTCTATACGGACAGTGCCGGTCACCTCGCAGAGCGTCCGGACGGCCTCGTGCCGAGCAACGGGGCCAACACCCGGTCCACGATCCGGTCGACGAGCGCACGATCAGGTGCCTCACCTTCGATGAGCACATGCATCAACACCAGCGCCAACGGCATCTCCCTGAGCGTCCTGCCGCACCCGGTCGGCACCACCCCCACTCCCAGAACCGGCACTACCGGCGCCCAGGCCACCAGCGGTGGTCTGGCTCCCGCCGACCAGGGTCACCTGTCCCCGGCCCGACGCCCGGCCCCGCTGCGACACCAGCCGCCCCAGCCCCGGACTTGGTGCTCCGACGAGCCCGTACACCGCTACCGTCAGCCCCACCAGCGCGGTCAGGGCTGCGACCACGCTGGCCGCCTGTCAGCCTTATCCAAACCCACTGCCACGAAATAGCCGCCCAGCCTGGTCACCGTCACGACCGTGACCCCAACCCGACCCAAACCCATCGACTCCCGGCCATACCGACCATCATCAACCCACGCCGTAAGGATGCGCTCGCAACCAGCTCGATCTCGCTTCCGCGCCTGGCCAGATCAGGACCCGTCCCCGCGAACACACAACCGAGTCCAACGAACCGAGCCACGCGAGCTTGTTGAGGAACAATGACGCGACGCCCGCTTCCCGGGCGAGGTCCTCGGCTTGTGACGGTTAGACAGTCCGGCCCGGACGCCGACAGCCGTGGCCGCCTGCGCCGCGGCCAGAACCTCGGGCGACACGGCCCGGCACGAAATGGGGCTGGACGCGGACAGCCTGGCACAGCGCAACCTCGAAGGAGCCGGGCTGACAAGAGCCCAGCGGCTTTAATCCGTAGGTTGTGGGTTCGAGTCCCACGCGACCCGCCCCTTCCCACCAGCCCGAACGCGAGTTCGCCCAGGTTCATTTGGTTTGGAGTGGACTTGCGTGATCACAAACGTGGACGAGGTCATTGGATCATCAGGAATTCGTTTCGGGGAGATGGCGGTTCCTGCACCCGGCCGGAAGCGTGGGCGCAACACGTCGTCAGGGCAGCACAAAAGCCCCAGGCCCGGGTCGGCCAATTCCTGCGCATCCGGCCCCTCCGCGCCTTACGCTGATTCCCGGCGCAGAAGGCCGCTCCCGTCGAGACGCGCCGCAGGTATTGTCCGATGGACGGAGTGGCGCCGGTGAGTGACGCCGTGGAACTGACGCGAGCGCCTCTCGACGAACGTCTGCGGCAGGCGCACGCCCTGGCAGGACGGTACTTCGCTTCCCGGGGGCCTCCGTGATCTGTCGGACGCCGTGAGGCTTGTCCGCGAGGTCTGTTCACTCCTACTGGGACAAACGTTGTCTGCTGGGTATGAGCGGTCCGGCGAGCGATCTGACCTGGATGAGGCAGAAGAGACTTTCACCCGTCTGGAACAAGCGATCGAAATTCCCCCGCGCCATCTCATGGCGCTCGCCGGCCCGGTGAGCAACGTGCTGCCGCGCTTCAGCTGTGCCGGGACGACCAAGATCTTGACGAGGATCGGCAGTCGCGCGAGAGGCGAACGCCGCCTCGGAGCCGGGACGGCCCGGCCAGTCGTCGAGCGGGTTGATGCTCGCCTCGAGTCTGCGACTGGATCTCGCACCAACCGCGTCGATCGGCGTGCCGGAGAAGAAGGACGCCTCGCTCGAGGTGACAACGCCCGAAGGTATGGCGGTCCGCTGTGTAGATCTCTAAAGGCCAGGGAGAAGTAATGCACAGAACCATGACAACGCTGGTACTCACGTCGCTGTGCGCCTTCGCTGTCGGGTGCGGGAGCAGCTCCTCGGACGGTTCCGTCACCGCCACGCAGCCGGTGACGCCGACTTCACCGCAGACCGCCTCGCCTCATTCCGGCGACTACAGGACCGCCGCGACCGTCGACACTCAGAACCAGGGAGGCGACAGCTACTCCTCGCAGGTCCTCGTCGCCCCGCCGGTGCCCGCCTCCCGGCTACCAGAAGTGAGCCGACCACTGACCTCGTGCGCGGCGCCGTCGCTGGACCAGTCGCGCCTGATCCTGATTCCCATCCAGATTCGCACCACGCTCAAATCCTCGCTGCCGCTCAAGCTGGCACTCCGGATAAGTGGCTACGGCTCAACGGCCTATGTCGTCAAGTTGAACAGCGAGAACACCTGCGTCAGCGAGATCAGTGGCCTCGCTGTCACCGTGCAGGTCAACCCTGGGGCCGGGCATGCCCTGCAGTTGTGGTATCCAGTGCTCGACGCGATCACGCCGAATCACCCCGAGGGCGATCCTGAGAAGCTGAAGAACACTGTGGCGCAGATCGGGCTTACCGTGCGCGGCGGGGACATCGGGACGGGCAAGACCTACGGCCCCTGGGTCTGCGACAACTCGCAGATCCATCTGACCAGCGCAGCCCCCCAGGAGCGGGGCTGCGGAGAACACCTGTCCGCGGAGACCTCCTAGTAGGACTTTGTTAGTTCGGTATCATATGGGATGATCTTGGTGTGACTCCGGCTGAGCTGGCTGAGGTTCGTGGCCGTCTTGAGGACTTCGCGGGTGAGATTTTCACGCCGTTCGCGCGTCGTGAGCAGCGCTTGAACGGCGGGCTGTATCTGCGGGGGCTGATGCTGGACGGGCGGCGTAAGTCGATGCAGCCGATGGCCGAGCGCCTGGGGGTCGATCATCAGCGGCTGCAGCAGTTCATCACGTCCTCGACGTGGGATTTCGTGGCGGTGCGGCGGAGGTTGGCGGATCGGTCGCTGCGGGTGGTGGAGCCGGAGGCGTGGCTTCTGGACGACACCGGACACCTCAAGGACGGGGACGGGTCGCCGTGTGTGGCCCGGCAGTACACCGGGACGGCGGGCAAGGTGACCAACTGCCAGATCGCGGTGAGCGTGCATGCGGTCACCGACGCCTGCTCGGCCCCGCTGAACTGGCGTTTGTTCATGCCCGAGCGGTGGGATGACACGCTGGCCGCCGATCCGCAGGAGGCGGGGCGGATCGCCGAGCGGCGCAGGCGCTGCGGCATCGGCGATCAGGTACGGCATCGTCCCAAATGGCGGCTCGTCCTGGACATGATCGACGAACTGGCCGCCTGGGGGCACATGCCGCCGCTGGTCGTCGGTGACGCCGGATACGGCGACAACACCACCTTCCGGCTGGGACTGACCGAGCGCGGCATCGGCTATGTGATGGCTGTCAAGGCCGCCACCAGCGCCTACGACGGCGACGCGGTGCCGGTCACGCCGGCCTATTGCGGACGCGGCCGCCCGCCCGGGCCACGCTACGCCGGGGATGCCTCCAACCTCCGTGACCTGGTGCTGGCCGCCGGCCGCGCGAGCCTGCGGCGGGTGACCTGGCGCCAGGGCACCAGGAAGACCGCGGCCAACCCCACCGCCAAACTGCGTTCACGCTTCACCGCGATCCGGGTACGTCCCGCCAACCGGGACATCCCCAAAGCCGCCGACGGCAGTGTGCCCGCGTGCTGGCTGCTGGCCGAGTGGCCGCCCGGTGAGCCCGAGCCCACCGACTACTGGCTTTCCACGCTGCCCGAAAACACCCCGATCAAGACCCTCGTACGCCTGGCCAAGATCCGCTGGCGGATCGAACACGACTACCGCGAACTCAAGACCGGCCTCGGCCTCACCCATTTCGAGGGCCGCTCCTGGACCGGCTGGCACCGCCACGTCACCCTGGCCTCGGCCGCACACCTCTTCCTCACCGAACTACGCCTGGCCAGCCCAAAAGCGGCCGGGGCGGCCTGAGTCTCTACAAGATTCTCAAACAGCTCCAAGTGCTGCTCGCCACCTGGAGCGGCCGATGCCCCACATGCCACCAGCACCCACCATGACGAACTAACAAAGCCCTACTAGATCGTTGATGGGTTATTGCTGAACCGGCCGCAAGCATGGTGAAGGGCGCCCAGGATCGGTGTGTGAAGACAGATCTAGACGCCCTTCTGACCGCACTCTACGTGCACCTGGACGACGATGTCCTGCCATCGCGGCGGCTCGGGCCGGGCAGGCCCCGCCTGCTGACCGACGCCGAGCTGATCTGTGTGGCCACCGCCCAGGTCCTGCTGCGCTGTGATGACGAACGCCACTGGCTGCGGCTGGCCCCCGCCCGGATCGGGCACCTGTTCCCGCGGCTGCCGCGTCAGTCGCAGTACAACCGACAGTTGCGGGATCTGGGCCCGGTGCTGCAGGTGGTGGCGCTGTGGCTGGCCCGCGCGGTCCCGACCTGGTACGACAACCTGCGGCTGATGGACGGCACCCCGGTGCCGTGCGGCGCCTCCCGAGTCACGGTGAACCGCTCGGCGCTGGGGGAGATCGCCGGCTACGGCCGCGACACCTCCCACCACGCCTTCTACCGGGGTGCCAAGCTGATGCTCATCACCACCGCCGAGGGAACGGTCTCGTCCTTCAGCCTGGCTCACCCCAAAGAACTCGACGAGCGCAAGCAGGCCCTGCACCTGCTGCACGTCCGCCCGATCGCCGACGGCCCCTGCCCCATCGTGTGCGACAAGGGCTTCGCCGGAGCCGGGATCGAGAAGGCCGCCGCCGACCTGGGGCATGTGCTGATCCGTCCGGTGCGCGATGACGAGCCCGAACCGGCGGTGAAGGTGTTCCCGCCCTGGCTGCGCCAGCGGATCGAGGGCATCATCTGGACCCTGAAGAACCAGCTCGGACTGGAACGCCACAACGCGCGCACCACCGAAGGGCTGTGGGCCCGCGTCGGCCAGCGCGTTCTCGCGCTCAACGCCGCCATCTGGCACAACTGGCTCATCGGCGCACCGGTGAAACGCTCACTGACCGCCTACGACCACTGACCAGCACACACATTTCCCATCAACGATCTAGGACCCGCCGTGCCTGGCCGTAACCGGGCTCGGTCCCGAACTACGGCGGGCATCGCCGACTGGGCGTAGTCCCGCCCGTCGCGTCCGGGCTACCCGCGGGGAACTCCCGCACCCAGCGACTGTTGCTACGCGCAAATGGCCGGATCGGCCGGCGGCTTCGACCGGGCCGCTTTTGCTGCGTCTTCGTAACCAGAGGGGGCTCAGGATGTCTCTGAGGCATGGGAGCTGACATTGTGCTCCCAAACGCGCGGCGGACCAGGTGGCCGTCCAGGTCTATTGTGCGTCCAGCCAAGGAGGCGCGGTGAAATTTGGGATACTGGGTCCGCTGACGGTGTGGCGCGAGGGTGAACAGCTCGATCTCGGCACGCCCAAGGAGCGTGTGCTGCTGGCGGTTCTGCTGTGCCGAGCGGGTAACCCTGTTTCTGAGGATCAACTGGCCGTGGCCCTGTGGGGGAGCACCCCACCGAAGAGCGCCACCAAGAATGTGCAGACCTACGCGCACCGGCTCCGGCGGCACCTGGGCGACCCGGCTCGCGTGGTGCGGCAGGGCTCCGGCTATCTGATGCCGGTGGTCCGGGACGAGCTGGATGCGGCGAGGTTCGAGCACCTGGCCGCCTCAGGGCAGGCGGCGGAGGCCGCCGGTGACCAGGCGGAGGCCGGCCACCGCCTGCACGAGGCGCTGAGTCTCTGGCGCGGGGCCGTGTTCGCCGGCATGACCGACGTCGCGATGCTGGCCGCGGAGGCCGCGCGGCTGGACGAGGTCCGCCTGTCGGTCTTGCAGTCGCGGATCGCCGTGGACCTGAGACTCGGGCGCCACGCCGGGCTGCTGGGCGAGCTGACCGCGCTCACCAACGAGTACCCATTGCTGGAGCGGCTGCGGGCGCAGCTGATGTTGGCGCTGTACCGCTGCGGCCGGCGGGCGGATGCGCTTGCTGAATACACGCGTGCCCGCATGACTCTGATCGAAGAGACCGGGCTGGACCCGACCGAAGAACTGCAGGACATGCATCGGAGCATCCTCACTCAGGACCCCTCACTCGACCTCGTTCTTCCCGTCAGGGCGACGATCACGGGCCCCGCTGGGGGATCGGGCCCGTACAGCGCGGCGGAAACCCGACGGGCCTACCATGCACTCGCTGCGCGCATGTCGGACGAGCTGGGCATCGAGCCGAGCGAGAATGTGCACCTTGCGCATGTCCATGTCCTGGCGGCCGACCGTCCGGTGCTTGCCACGGCGCCGCCGATGCCTGAAAGCCGGGCGGCTCCGACCCCGGCCGAACTGCCGCCGGATATCGCGGATTTCACGGGCCGGGACGGCGAGGTGGCGCACCTCACCGAGGTCCTTACCGAGCCACGGCCGGCCACTGTCGCCATGGCCGGCATCGCTGGTCTGGGCGGCCTGGGTAAGACCACGCTCGCCGTGCACGTCGCGCACCGGATCGCGGGTTCCTTTCCCGACGGCCAGCTCTATGCGGACCTGCGCGGCGCCTCCGCCGACCCCACCCGCCCAGAGGACGTGCTCAGCCGGTTCCTGTTCGCACTGGGCATCAGCGGCACCGGCATACCCGAATCCCTGGAAGAGCGCGTGGCGCTTTACCGGAGCTGTGTGGCCGGACGCAGAATCCTCGTTCTGCTCGACAACGTCGCCGGGGAGGAGCAGGTGCGGCCGCTCCTGCCCGGGGCCCCCGGCACGGCCGTGATCCTCACCGGACGCGTCCGCCTGATCGGTCTGGAGGGCGCGAGCCTGCTGGAACTCGACGTCCTGTCGTCGGCCCAGGCGATGGACCTGTTGAGAAGGATCGTCGGCGACGAACGCGTCCAGGACGACCCGGACACGGCTCTGGAGATCGTCCGGCTGTGCGGCCGGGTCCCGCTGGCGGTGCGCATCGCGGCGGCCAGGCTGCTCGGCAGACGGCACTGGAGTCTGTCCCATCTCGCCGGCGTCCTCGGGGAGGAACGGCACCGGCTGGACGAACTCGTGGCGGGCGACCTCGACGTCCGCGCGGGATTCGAGATGAGCTACCGGACGCTTCCCGCCGGCGCACAGCGGGCGTTCCGGCTGGCCGGGCTGCTGGACGCGCCCGATTTCGCGTCCTGGCCTGTGGCGGCCCTGCTGGATGTGCCGGTGCGGCAGGCGGAACGCGAGATCGAGATCCTGGTCGACGCTCATCTGCTGAACCCCACCGGGACGGACGAGACGGGCGCGCTCAGATATCGGTTCCACGATCTGATCCGGTTGTACGCGCGTGAGCGCGCCCTGCGCGAGGATTCCGAACCCGAGCGCCAGGCCGCGCTCGAGCGGGCCCTGGGTGCGTGGCTGGCGCTGGCGGAGGTCGCGGCGGAACACGTCCCGGGGCCCTGCTACGCACCCATGCACAGCTGTGCGCCGCGCCGGTGGCTGCCCGCGGCGGTCTCCGACCGGCTGCTGGCCGACCCGATGGCCTGGTTCGGCGCGGAGCACGCCGCGCTGATGGCGGGGGTCGCGCAAGCGTGCGAGGCGCGCCTGACCCAATTCGCATGGGATCTTGCGGGGTCCACCGAGACGTACCTCAACGTGCGCGGTTTGTACGACGGCTGGCAGCGCATGCACGAGCAGGCGCTCGCGCTCTGCCGTGAGACCGGCGACAAGCGGGGCGAGGCCGTGCTGATGCGCGGCCTCTTGGAGGTCACCACCTGGACTTCACCGGCGGGCCCCGGACCGGCGATGACACGGATGCGGGCCGGCGCTTCGCAGCTCCTCGACCTGTTCACCACGCTGGACGATCCGGTCGGAATGGCCGACGCTCTGGCGACCCTGGCCTGGGGCACGACGGCGGACGGGAACGGTTCGCAAGCGCTCGCCCTGGCGGAGCGCGCCCTGCGGATGGCCGCCGACGCGGACTACCTCGGCGGCCAGGCGCGGGCCTTACACGTGATGGCGATCATCCACGGCGAGGACGACCCTCAGGGGGCGGTCACCGTCCTGGAGCGGGCGATGCAGGTCGCCGAGGCGCTCGGGAACGCTCACTACACCACGACGATCACCCAGTTCCTCGGCGCGGCGAAATCGTTCTGCGGTGACATCACGGGCGGCCGGGAACTGCTGGAGAGGTCTCTGGGAATGGCACGGCGGTTGAACGACCGCTATCTGGAGACGTTCTCACTGCTCTACCTCTCGAAGCTGTTCGTCGCGGTCGGGGACGAGCGGGCCAGGGCGACCGTCGAACTGACGCTGGCCCACAGCGAGAACGGCAACTTCGGCCATCATCTCGCCGACGCGCTCAGCGTTCTCGGGCAGTTGAACCTGGCCGAAGGAGATCTGCCCGCCGCCATCGCCGCCCTCGAACGCTCAGTCCAGGTCTGGCGAACCCGCGGCTGGATCCCTTACCTCGCGCGGACGCTCCGCTCCCTCGGCGACGCCCACGAGGGCGCCGGCGACCACCGCGCGGCCAGGGACGTCTGGGAAGAGGCCCGCGAACTGTTCCGCGGGATCGCGGACGAGAACGGCACGCGAACGCTGGACGCCCGGTTCGCGCGCGCAGGGCGGCCAGGCTCTTCGGCGACACGTCGCCGTGGACGACCGCCATCTGACGGCCGGCGGTCATAGTTCCGCACCCGATGCTCGAACGTGCCGGCCTGCGATCCATCCGGCGAAGACCCGTGGCCGCAGGCGCGATCACGAATACCAGCACGCCGTACAACGCCGGCTCGGGCAGCAAAGTATGAGTGAGTCGTGCGGGGCGACATCACCGCCTGCTTCGACGAAATCTCGCACCCGGCCTTGATGAGGTACCCGGGCAGAAGCCGAGGGCCCTGCGGGCGATCGCCTGTTACGGCGATCGGCGCGGGGCGCGATCGGCACGCCTTACAAGCGGAAAAGCCGTAGGTTGGGCAGACTCGAGAGGATGTGCAACCGGCACCACACCCAGGTCTGCGCCGCCGGAGCCCCGCGCGGGTGCGCGGGGCCGGCACGTGGGTGGCGGGGTCGGTCTACGGCGTCAGAAGCACTGGCTGGCGGACCAGGTCCTGCTCGGGTCGTTGGCCACGTGGGCGTGATCGCCGTGCCCGGGGTAGCCAGGGCCGAGGATCTCCTCGAACCCGTGGTATCGCGCTTGCCGCACGATCGCGCAGAGCGATGGGGTGCCGGTGAAGTCGGCGGCGTCGCCGTACAGGTGCCGACTGTAGGTGTCACTTGCATCAGGGTTGCAGGCGACGCTCCGGAAGGCGCTGGAGACGACCATCCGCCGGTCGCCGAGGGCGTGGCGCAGCGCCTCCAACTGCCACATGACCCGCAGCGCGTTCGACCGGGCCTGGGCGGCGGAGACCAGCCCGCCCGACCACGTGCTGTTGCACTGGTTCATCTCGCCGTAGGTGAAGTGGATCGGGGTGCAGTCGTCGTCCTGGAGGGCGTAGATGCGGTTGAAGGTCTGCGACCCGGCGACGCCGTTGGCGGTGAGCCCATAGGCGGACTGGAAGCGCCGTACAGCCGCCTCGGTCGCGTCGCCGAAGACGCCGTCGATGACGAGGTTGGAGTTGTAGCCGGGATAACCGGCCACCCGGATCTGGAGTTGGGTCACGGCAGCGCCACGGCTGCCGTTGCGGAGTTCGCCGCTCCACGTGTAGCAGCCATCGGCCGAGGCGGGAGCGGCCGTGGTCAGCACGGTGACGCCGGTTGCGGCGACGGCGAGCATGAGGGTGGCGAGAGCACGTGCAAGTAGGCGCGACATAATTGCCTTTCATTGAATTTGTTCCGCAGCGGGTGCCTGGTCGCTGAGGCCTCCCGCGTGGTTGCCGAGTGCCGGGCAAGCCCTATCGGCGCCGCCCAGACTCGGCAATCATCGAATAAGCCAAAAGCTTGCTGTCATTTATCGACATGGATCTCGGGAACATGAGGGGCTCGGCCGCCGTTCGCGTCCGAGTGGCGTGTCATCGCACCCGACCACCACAACCAAGGTGCCTCCGATCAGGAGCCGTGACCTCGAGTTGGGTGCCATGCCCGGTTGCTTCGCCTCGCATCCGTCCCACATCACCCGATGATCACCAATGCGATCACAAAGGCTGCAAGCCCGAGATCTTCCTGGATCTGCTGTCGGCCGGCATGCTTGTCGGATGCCGGCTCCCCGTAATGCCGCGCGGGTGGTGGCCGGGGAGCCCGCCTTGTCGGGGTCAGTCAGGTGGTGAAGAGGAACACCCCACGTATCGGGGTTCCTCGCCCTTCCCAATAGCTCCGGTATTCGGCCTGGTAGGTGACGTTCTCGGGAATGTCGAGGAGCCTGCAGGTGGCGCCCGGGTGATCGACGTTGTGGTCCCTGATGATGACGGGCACTCCGCCTCCGCCCTGGCGGGACATGGCCACTTCCACCCAGGCTGTCCCCAGGGTGTTGTCCGCCTGGAGGCACATCTGATTGGTGTCGTCGGTGTAGCGAACTGTCCCGTCGCCGATGTCTCGGATAAAATTAACAGCGAAGGCCGGTGGCGCGAGAACGACACTCGCCGCTGCAACGCCAATGCCGATGGTGACCGCTTTGGTCAGGTTCTTCATTGCTCCTCATCTGGAAAGAGAACGGTTCCCCGTACACCGCTCGGTATAGGATGGCTTGTTCAGGGACTTTCCGTCCCTTTCGGACCGGATCTTTCCGCTGGTGGATTGCTCTAAAGCCGAGTGCGAGTTCTGATGCGAGCGGCAATGCCAGCCGTCGCGATAACACGCTCTCCGCCGTCGCGGATCACCTCGCTCGCGCGGCCGTTTCTCGCAACTGGATCCTTGCATGCGCCGGTGGAAGCGTGGAATATGCCGGGAATACCCCGTGGTCGCTGAGCCTTCCCGGTCTCTGAGGGTGTCCGTGCCGGAAGTGTGTCACCTCATGCGACCTGCGAGTACTCATGGATGAGTTCACCGACTCGATCACGGCGTAGGACTCGAATGTCGCCGGGCGGAGGCGGTTGTCCGCGTCCGTTGGGCGGTTGCCGGTTCAGGCTGCGGTGGGGCCGGCGGGCGCTGTAATGATCGGCATACTCCGCCTGGATGGCGACGGCCGGCCCTCCGGATGCACGCTGCTGATCACCACTGAGCCTCGCTCATCCTTTGAGGATGCAGACGAGGCGGGCTTCCCGCTGCGCTTGGGTCACACCGATGCCGCGGAGGAAGCCGATCAGTCCGGACTCGCCTGCAAGGCCGAGCTCGGCCATGGCCCCGTCCTTCTGATGCGAAACGGGCGAGAGGGAGCGGTGAGCTTCCAGGGATGGTCTAGGGAATCGGGTATTCGTCTTAACCCCGTAGCTGTCGGCTGACGGGGTGACCCAGATGATCGCAAGCCAGGAGGCAATGGGTTCGGTCGGGTGTACCGGCGGCCGCACGCACGCCTGCGCGCCCGAGGCGTCGCCGTCGGTGACGTCGTCCAGGAGGGTGTCGGCCCTGGGACGGTCCGGTCACACGTTCTTGGGCTGCGGTCCCGAAAGCGGAGACTGGTCGACCGCACCGGCAAGGAGCAGCCCGTCGATGAGGTCCCGTGTGAACGCCACGCCCGTGACCTCGGCCGCCACCGCGAAAGCGCGCGCGACCCGATCCTCGTAGATTCGGCGCCAGGACGCCTCCCGTGCCGCATCGTCCAGATCCTCGGTCGGAAATCCGAACTTGTTCAGCGCCTCGTTGAGCGCGTCCGGGGCACGGCCCCATCGGCGGGTTGATTTGTTCGGAATGAAGCCGGTGAGGAGTTCGCCGTCGATCGCGTGCACGAAGTGGTCCTCGGCGTAGTCGTGCCGCGAAACCGCAACCATCTCGCACCCGCGGGAGAGCTTGGCCCCGAACTCGGTCAGCGAGGCGTACCAGCCCAGCGGCTCGACGGCCACGCTCCACCCGTCGGCTTGAAGGGCCCCGACGTACCCGCCGCCGTTGCCCGCTCGGGTGAGGTGGGTGAACTCTGCAACCAGGTCCCAGAGTTCCCGCATGCTCATAGCCCGGCTCGTCGCGTCCTCGGGCCCGAAGCGCCGCAAGACCTCGACAGGTGACAGGCCACGGAACAACGAGACACAGAAGATCTCTCCCAGGGCGGAGCGCCCGCTGAGCCAGCGGAAGGGGGATATCGCGTCGGTCATGGTGGGAATTGTGCCCGCCGACTCGGACAGGCCTGCGAGGAGGATCGGAACGGCCGGCAGCGACTCGCCGCCAAGCCCACGAAGCAGGAAGGGCGGCCCTACGATACTGCCGGGACTTCGCCCGCACCGGCTGCGCCGCACCTAGGCCATCCGGCGGCGCCGACTCCGCGCAGGTGAGCTGCCCCGGGTTCGAGGAGGGACTTCAAGCCAGGCTTTTTGCGTTACTGAGACGCCGGAGTCCCTCGGCCTCAGCGGGCTCGGTTCTGTGGTGCTTTGAACATGGCGGCGGCGTTTTGTTGCGCACAGATGAGCTCATGGGTAGAGCGAGGCGTGCCGGTGGGGTCGATCGGCAATGCGGCTGCGAAGATGTGCTGTCGGACCAGCCATCGGCGCAGCTCAGGTATGTCGTAGGCCTTGTCGGCATGGAGTTTGCCGATGCGTCGGGCTCGGCCCTTCTCATTGGCCCGTCTCATTTGGGCTCCGATCCTCGGCTTGAGGCGTGGCTGTCGTGGCCGTTCCCGGCCGAGACGGCGACCAGAAGGGGCAGGCCGTTGCGGTCGGACGGGATGTGCAGCTTGGAACCGGGTTTACCCCGGTCCACGGGACTGGGGCCGGTGTGCTCGCCCCCGTTTTGGCTCGCACGTGTGCCGAGTCGAGGATCGCGCGTCTGCGCGTCGACATCGGCGACACGACATACGGCTTCCAGGGGCTGGCGTTCCCGGTGTCGGTCCTTGTCGCGACGCTGTTCACCGCTGCGCGTGCGCGGCCTGCTGCTCGCGGTCAGCACCTTTGCCTTTGGTATCGCGTGCGAGCCGTACCTGTACGGCCGCGATATCTTCCAGGGCGAGGGCTACACCGCCGCGTCCTTCCAGTGGGATCGACGTCTCCAGCTAGCGCGCCTATTACTACGTGGTGCTGGGATACAGCAGCAACCTGCGGCGATGCCGTCCCTAAGACCCCTCCAGAAAGTCGCTCCCGCAAACCCCAACGGCACCGGCGCCACCCTCGCAAGCAAGTCGCTACTGCCGTTCCGCCCTCCCCAGGGGCTGATGGCCAGCCTGCCCGCGAGCGCCTCAGCATGATTGCCTGACTCGACGCCGGCTCCGCGCGCGGCTCGGCTGCTCATTCGGCCGGGTGCGGGCCCCGGCGGCGTGCTCATGGGCTTGAGCGATCGTGGAGTCAACGTTCACCTGCCAGCCGATCAGCCCGGCCGCATCGGCCCGAGCCTGCAGGGTGGTGAGGACCCGAGCCCACACTCCCTCCCGTTGCCAGCGGCGAAACAACAACTACACCGCATGCCAGGAGCCGTGGCACTCGGGCACATTCCGCCAGGGCGCCCCTACTCGCACCCGCCATCGATGAACTGCCGCTTGGTCCACTTCGAGGGTCGACCCGGCCGCCTGGGCAGCGGCAACGGTGTTTCCAGCACCACCCATTGAGCGTCGGTCAGGGCGAACCGCCTCGTCACCGCGAGGGTGGCCACGAGGTCTCCGGTGTCCGGTTCTTCTTGGTCGATGAACCCTCTGCCCGAGACCTCTCTGTTTCGGCTCAGACACGCCGCTGTTCAGCTCACTTCGGGACACGATCTAGGCGGCGGCGGAGACGGCCGCCGTGTGCGCACGGAGGGCGAAGCTGTAACGCCTGAGGAGGAGTAGGGCGGTGGTGGCCAGGCCGATGAGCAGGCCGAGCCAGATGCCGAGTGTCTCCAGTTGGAGCGCGTAGGCAAGGAGCCAGGCGGTGGGGAGGCCGACGGCCCAGTAACCGATCAGGGTGATCCGGAATCCGCTCTTGGTGTCCTCCAGGCCGCGCAGCAGCCCGACGCCGATGTTCTGCGAGCAGTCGAAGAACTGCAGGACGGCGGTGACCATGAGCAGGTGGGTGGCGATGCTGAGGGCCTGCTCGGACTGGGGGGCGCCGGCGTCCAGGAACGGGCGCAGGACGAGGTGCGGCACCGTCAGGTAGAGGATCCCGACGCAGGTCATGACGGCGGCGGCGCAGGCGAGCGCGGTGTTCTTGATGCGCAGGGCGCGATCGGTCCGGCCCAGGGCCAGCTCGCGGCTGACGTTGATGGACGCGGCGTGGGACAGGCCCACGGCGACCTGGAAGACGATGTAGACGAGCTGGTTGACGGCGGTGTGCGCAGCCAAGGCTGCGGGGCCGAACGACCCGGCCATCAGCGCGGTGACGGAGAAGAACCCCGCCTCCGAGCCGTAGGTCGCCGCGATCGGCACGCCGAGCGCGATGATGCGCCTGACGGTGGCGGGGTCGGCCTTGGCGATGTTCAGCGACAGCAGCGGCGCCAGCCGTGAGTCCCTCTTCGCCGACACGTACAGGGCGAGGAAGGACAGGAGATACACGGTGGAGGTGGCGACGCCGATGCCGGTCAGGCCCAGTTGGGGCAGCCCCCAGGTGCCGTGGACGAGAACCCAGTTCAGGCCGGCGTTGACGGCGACCGAGACGATGGTGATCTGTAGCAGCGCCTGGGGGCGGCGCATCCCGACGGTGAACTGCCGGACGGCCTGGAACCACAGGCAGGGCAGCAGCCCGGGGGCCAGGGCGAGCAGCATGGTCTGGGTGGATTCCACGACGGCGGCGTCCTGGCCGAGCCAGGTCAGCGCCTGGCCGATGCCGATCATCAGCACGGCTCCGGCGATGCCGGCCAGCGTCGCCACGGCCAGGCTCGCGCGGACGATCGCGCGGACCTCCGCCGAGCTCTCCCGCGAGCCCTCTCCCTCCCCGCCGGCGGCCTGCTCGACCCGGGCCGCGGCGGCGGCGATCTGGTTGCCGACCGCCGTGACCAGGCCGACCCCCATGGTGCGCAGCTGGTTGAAGATGACGATGGCCAGGCCGCCCGCGGCCAGCTCCTGGGTTCCGAGCAGCCCCATCATCACGGTGTCGGTCGTGGTCAGGGCGACCTGGGCGAGTTGGGTGAGGATGAGCGGGACCGCCAGGGCGGCGAGGGCGCGGCCGTCGCTCAGCAGCAGGGCCGCCTTGGCGGTGGGCAGGGGGGTGGGCATGTGGGTCACCGGCTCCCGCGCAGTTTGGCGAGCAGTTCTTCGATCTCTTCCTCGGTTTCGGGCGAGAGGAGATCGCGGGCCCGCATCCAGTCGTCGTTGAAGACCGTGTCCATGTACTTCTCTCCGCCGTCGTTGACCAGGGCGACCATAGTGGTCCGCGGCGGGAGCCCGGGCAGGCGGGTCAGCGCCTGGTGGACGACCCCGCCGGCGGAGCCGCCGATGAGCAGCCCCGTTCGGGCGAGGGCGCGGCAGGTCGCGAAGGCCTCGACGTCGCCGACCTTGACGCCCTCGTCGATGAGGTCGAAGTCGACCAGGGCGCCGATCTCGGCTCCTTCGGGAGTGCCGGTGCCGGACTGGTGGTAGTCGTGGGCGGGCCCGCCGAAGGCGGTGGACCCCTTGGGCTCCACCCCGATGGTGGTGAGACGGGGGACGCGTCTGCGCAGCTCGCGGGTGGTGCCGCAGAGCGCGCCGCCGGTGCCGACGGCGCCGATGAGCACGTCGATGTCCTCGTCGAGGGCGTCGGCGAGCTCGTGGGCGAGGGGGACGTAGCCGACGCCGTTGCTGGGGTTGTTGTGCTGCTCGGTGAAGACGGTGTTGTCCTGGCCGCGGGCCATCCGCTCGGCGAGTTCCTCGCGTGCGGCGGTGGCCAGGCTTCCGGTGCCGTCGTCGGTGACGTACACCAGTTCGGCGCCGAGGGCCTTCATGCCGCGCAGCTTGTCCGGGCAGGAGTGGCCGTCGACGACGGCGGTGAAGGTGTAGCCGCGTTCGGCGGCGATGACCGCCAGCCCCAGACCGGTGTTGCCGGAGGTGGATTCGACGATGCGCCCGCCGGGGCGCAGCCGTCCCTGGGCTTCGGCGTCGGCGACCATCTGCCGGGCCATGCGGATCTTGGCGGTGCCGGTGGGGTTGAACATCTCCAGCTTCAGCAGCAGCCGGCCGCCGGTTTCGGTGGTGGCCAGCTCCAGGAGGGGCGTGTGGCCGATGAGATCGGAGACGCGGGTGACCACGGCGGGCCGCTGGGGTGATCCGGGCATCGGTGACTCCTGAGGGGGCGCCGGGGCGGGTCAGGTGAAGTGGCGGTCCAGCCGCCAGCGCGGACGCGGGCGCCCGGTGCCGTCGATGACGACCTTCGGGGGGAGGGGCAGGTCGTGGAAGGAGGATTCGTTGGAGTCCATCTGGTAGCCGGCGGTGTTGGGGTAGACCAGCAGGTCGCCGGGACGGGGACGGCGAGTGAAGGGGATCTTCCGCCAGGTGAGCATGTCCGATTCCAGGCAGGTCGCCGCTCCGATGCTGGCCGGATGGACGCCGCCGCGACTTCGAGGGTCCCGGGGCAGTAGGAAGGGGTCGGGCAGGTACTCGCTGCCGAACCACTGCTCGGACAGGCTCAGGCTGGTGCCGTCGACCGTGACGATCTGGTAGCCCTGGCGGTCCTTGACGCCCTGGACGGCGAACACGGTCGCGCCGGCCTTGTCCAGCAGCGCCCGTCCGGGCTCCAGCACCAGTTCGGTACCGGAGTCCCGGAGCACTTCGCGGAGGGGCCGGTCGCCTCCCGAGGGCCGGGCCTCCAGCAGGGCGCGCAGTGCCCCGCCCCCGGCGGCGGGGGAGTGGTAGGGGTAGAAGTCGTCGGCGGTGAAGGTCCGGCCGGCGTGGTAGTGGTCGCCTCTCTGCTCGGCGAGGAAGGTCCGCCAGCTGGCGGCGTCGGTGTAGCTGACGGCCAGGCCGCCGCCGACGCTGATCCGCCGGGCGTGCAGTCCCGCGGCGCGGGCCTTGAGACATCGGGCGACGAGCCGTCCGGCGAGGTCGGTGCGGGGCTGGACGGCATAGCCCGCCAGGTGGAAGCTGAACCCCTCCATCCGGACGGTGACGCCGGCCTGGACGCAGCGTTCGAGCGCGGTGGCCAGTTCGGCGTCGTCCATGCCGAAGCGGCTGTGGGGCTGGCCGGGTGGCAGGCAGCGCAGCAGCAGCCGGGCCGGGCGCCCGGGTCCGGTCGCCGCCACGGTGATCAGCGCGTCGAGTTCGCCGAGTTCGTCGACGGCGATCAGGGCGCCCTGCCGGACCGCCAGGCCGAGCAGGGCACGGCTCTTGGCCGGTCCGGTGACCATGAGGTCCTCGCCGCGGACGCCGTGCCCCAGTGCTTCACGGAGTTCACCGGCCGAGGACACGTCGACGCCGGCGCCACCGGCGGCGCATCGCTCGACCCACACCGCCGCCTTGTTGGCCTTCTTGGCGAAGTACACCGACCCGTCCACGCCCGCCCGGGTCAGCGCGGCGCGCAGCGCCCGCAGGTTGGCGTCGAAGGCGTCGGGAAGCAGGAAATGGAAGGGCCCTCCGAACGCGTAGGCGAGTTCCTCCAGCAGGCCGCTGCCGAGGATCGCGTCCGTTGCGGGGTCGGGCAGGACGGGCAGGGTCGGCCATGCCGGTGCGCTCACCGCCATAGCGCGACCTCGGTGCCCAGGCCCTGGGCGATGGCCAGCTGCGCGAAATGGTGTCCCAGGGCGATGTCGGTGACGACCAGGCCGCTGTTGTAGGCGAACACCCGTTCCTCGGGGGAGCGGCGCCCGGCTGCGGTGCCGGCGATCACGGGCGCCAGCTCGGCGTCGACGGGCCGGAGGTTGCCGTCCGCGTCGGCCATGTCGGTCCCGGTGATGTTCATCTGCGCCTCGCTGGTGGCCACGACCCGGTCGGCCGCGCCCAGTGCGGAGGGCGCCAGCCCGTGCCCGACCAGGATCGACAGCGCGCCGGGTTTGAGGTGGGCGGCCTCGATCGCGGCGGGTGTGCGGGGGCCGGCGGTGGCGATGACGACGTCGGCGTCGCCGGCGGCGGCCCGCCAATCGGTGACGATGTCGACGTCCCGGTCAGGGAAGTGCTCGGCCAGCCGCGCGCGGACCGCGGCGACGCCGTCGGGATGGGTGCCGAAGAGCATGAGCCGATCCAGCCGCGGCAGTGTGGTGAGCAGGAACGGCAGCGCGAGGCGGCCCTGCGTCCCGGTGCCGACGACCAGGGCGGTGCGGGCCGCGGGTGCGGCGCACTCGCGCGCCAGCAGCGCCGAGACGGCCGGGGTGCGCAGGGAGCCGATGCGCGAGCAGTCCATCATCGCGACCGGCAGGCCGGTGACGTCGTCATAGATGGTCAGGGCCGTGTAGTAGTGCTGGTCGTCACGGCCCCGGTCCACGCCGTGCTTGTAGGAGGTCTTGATCGCGACGACCTCGCGGGAGCCGTCGCGGCCCAGCATCGCGTAGGCCACCGAGTGCCCGTCCGGTGGCTTGACGGTCAGCTTGCGGGGGTTGTCGGACCGGCCTGCGTGCAGGGTGCGGTAGGCGCCCTCCACTGTGGCGACGACCTGGTCCAGGGAGATGTCGAGTCCGGCCAGGTCGCTGGTGGACAGGATCCGCAGGTGCTTGCCGTCGCCGGTCACCGGGCCGCCGGGAAGGGGGGAGGTCATGGGGACTCCTCAGAGCTTGGGGGTTCGTGCGCGACCGGGGCGGGCAGTGAGGACGGCCTGCCCGTATCCGTGTTCGCCGGCTTCGGACGGCGGGCGCGTGCGGCGGCCGGGGACACGGATCGAGGCGCGCTTGAGCCAGCGGTCGGTGCCGTCGTAGCGGGGCTGGAACGGCACCCGTCCATGCACGGCCAGGTCGTTGTCGACGACGAGGGTCTCGCCGGGCTCCAGGATCACCGCGACCGAGACGCGGGCGAGCTCGGCATGGAGGCGCCGGTAGGCGTGCTGGTAGGGGACGTCGGCGTCACGCAGCGGGGTGTAGGCCGGGTCGAACCGTAGTGTCAGGCCGTCCTCGGCGGCGAACAAGGTGGGCACGGCCGGGGACGGCTGCCGGGCGTAGCCCTGCGCCTGGGTGTAGGCGTCGTCGGGGAGGATCGGCACGGTGGCCCGCGTCAGGGCCTGGACGTCCTGTTCGGCCAGGTGCGTTTTGCGGACGCTGGCCGCCGTGGTGGCGATCCGGTCGTGATTGCGCATGCAGCCGAGCATCAGCAGATGGGCCCGGCCAGGGTGGAAGGCGTCTTCGGTGTGCGGGCTGAGCAGGACGGTGCTGCTCGCGCCGGTCTGCTCGGTCTCGTGCCCCGGCGAGGGCACGATGTTGTGCACGAACCGGCCTTCCTGCTGGCCTTCCCAAGCGATGGGGTGGCCCATCACGCTCGCCAGGAGCAGCAGCATGATGTCGTGGACGGCTCCGTTGTCTCCGGCGGTGGCCCAGCCGGTGGGCGTCGCGCCGAGGTCGTCGGCGTCGACCCGCAGACCTCGCAGGACGAACAGTCCGTCCGCGGTGTCGATGGGGCGGCAGTGGTGACGCAGGCGGCCGCTGGACTCGCCTGCGGCGCGGGCGAGGTTGTCGAACAGCCGCGGTGACGCGGCCGAGGTTCCGCACGCGTTGAGGATCTGCTCTGCCGACCGCCGGAGCCAGCGGACGGAGGCGTCATCGAGGTGGCGGACCGGTACGGGTGCCGTGGGCATGGCGAAGAGCTCCGTTCCGTGGGGGGGCGGGAGACAGGCGTGGTGCGGGCCGCGCCGAGAGGGTCGCGGCGGGTCGAAAGGCCAGGTCATGCGGCTGCGGGCCGCGCCGACGTCCGATCGGAGGGAGGGCGGTGGCGCCAATGCATTTACACGCTTGTAGAAGTTAGCATAGCCTTGCCTAACCATCTAGATCATCCGTTGGCGGCCGATCCGGAAGGCAGGTGCGCGGCGCGATGGCGCAGCGGAAACGCAGCGGAATCGCGAGCACCTTGCGGAACGGGGTTCCGTTAGGGTAGGCAAACCTAAATAAATATCCGATATCTGGCCTATTGAAGGGCGCGTGCACGTGAGAAGGCGTCAAGTTCTGGCAGCCGGCGGAACCGCGCTGGCCGCCGTCGCGGTGTCGGCGGCATGCTCAGGCGGAGGTATCGACGATCAGACGGCCGGAGCGGGTACCAAGCCCAAGAAGGGCGGGACGCTGCGGATCGGCGCCCTCGGCCGGGCCAACGCCATCACCCGCGACCCGCACGGCACCCAGGGCAACGAGAGCGACTACCTCATCCTCGCCCTGATCTACGACACGCTCACCAGGCCCGGCGCCGACAAGAACACCGTCGGGCGGCTGGCGGCGTCCTGGGAACCTTCCAGCGACCTCAAGACCTGGCGTTTCACGCTCGCCGAGAACGCGACCTTCCACGACGGCACGCCCGTCACCCCCGAGGACGTGGTCTGGTCCCTGCGGAGGCTGCGGGGCACCCCGTCGGGCGAGGCCCGGCTGCCGGGAATCCAGGCGCGCAACATCACCGCCGACGGCACCCGCACCGTCGTCCTCGCCTCCGACTACGCCAACGCCGAACTCCCCCTCCTCACCCGCCTGACGACGTTCGTCCTGAAGAAGGACACCCCCGACCAGGCGCTGGAGAAGGCTCCGGGCACCGGCCCGTTCAAGCTCGAGTGGTACCGCGGCGGCAACGCCCGCCTGGTGCGCAACGAGAAGTGGTACGGCGGGGCGGCGCACCTCGACGCGATCGAGGTGACCATGTTCGAAACGCCGCAGGCGATGGCCAACGCCGTGCTCGCCGGGCAGATCGACGTGGCCTCCAACGTCGGCGCAATCGCCGCCCGCACCGCCGGTGCCCGCAAGGGCCTGAAAGTCCTGCGCCGCCCCAACGACATGTCCATGCCCATCGTCATGCGCACCGCGAGCGGGCCGTTCGCCGACGTCCGTGTACGGGAGGCGATGCGCCTGGCCGTGGACCGCCAGGCGATGGTCAGGCAGGTCCTGTCGGGGTACGGGACCGTCGCCAACGACATCATGGGCACCGGTGACCCCGCCTACGCCAAGGACATCCCGCAGCGCGCTCGCGACCTCGCCAGGGCCAGGCAGTTGCTGGCCGAGGCCCGGTTCGACCTGTCCAAGACCTACGAGCTCATCACCACCGAGGACATCTCCGGCCTCGCCGAGTCCGCGACCCTGTTCGCCTCCCAGGCCCAGGAGGCCGGGATCAAGATCAAGGTCGTGAAGCAGGAGTCGGGCCTCTTCTATGAGAAGACCTGGCTCAAGGGCGACCTCTACACCAACTACTGGGGCACCAACGACTCGGTGGTGTTCTTCGCCTCCAAGACGATGGTGAGCGAGGGCGGCCAGAACGAGTCGGGCTGGTCCGACAAGGACTTCGACGCCGCGTACCGCAAGGTCCTGGGCACCGCCGACGAGAAGGCGCGCGCACAGGCGCTGCGGGAGGTGCAGCGGCTCCAGCACGAGCGCTCCGGTTACCTGCTGTGGGGCATGGCCGACGGCATCGACCTGGCCCAGTCCAAGGTGCAGGGACTGCCCACGCTCCCCGGCTACGGCCGGGTCCAGCTCGAGAACGTGTGGCTCACTTGAGCCCGACCGCCCAGGACCACAAAGTCACAGAGCGTACGGTGACCGCCGAGAAGGGAGCGCTCACCGTGCGCGGGCGGGCCGCGGCGGCGGCCGTGGCCGTGGCCGGTGCGCTCGCGCGCCGTGCGTTGATGCTCGCCGTGCTGCTCGCCCTGGTGTTCGGCGCCGTGGAACTACTGCCGGGCGACGCCGCCACCGCGACCGCCGAACGCGGAGAGAGCGCCGCTGACCTGCAGGCCCGACGGCACCTGCTGGGCCTGGACCGCCCGGTGTGGGAGCGCTTCTGGGACTGGATGACGGCGCTTCCCACCGGCGACCTGGGTACCTCGGCCCACGGGCAGCCCGTCACCGGCATGCTGGCCGACCCGTTTCCCAACACCCTGCTCCTCGGTCTGAGCGCGTTCGTCCTGACCGTGGCCGCCTCGCTGGCCCTGGGTTGCTGGGCCGCCGCCCGCCCCGGCCGCCTGACCGACCGGATCATCGGGCACACCGCCACCTCGGCGTTCGCGCTGCCCGAGTTCGTGGTCGCGGTCGCCCTGCTGTTGCTGCTGTCGCTGTGGACCGGCTGGCTGCCCGCCGTCACCGTCACCGGCGCCGACGGCGCCCCCGCCTCGTGGACGATGCTGATCATGCCGGTGCTGGCGCTGGCCATACCGCAGACGGGCTGGAACACCCGGATCGTGCGCGGCGCACTCGCCGACCAGGACGCGGCACCGCACGTCGAAGCCGCCCGCCTGGACGGTCTGCCCACCCGCAGAGTGGTGCTCCGCCACGCCCTGCCGGGCGCGGTCCCCGCCATCGCCGCCGGCGTCGCGACCTCCACCGGCATGCTGCTGGGCGGCGCCGTGGTGGTGGAGGCGCTGTTCAACTACCCCGGTATCGGCAACCTCCTGGCCGGTGCCGTCGCCGACCGCGACACCTCGCTCATCGCCGGGGTCGTCACCTGCGCCGGCGCCGCGATCAGCATGGTGCTCCTCGGCTCCGACCTCATCCGCGCCCGCGTCCTGGGACGGCGCCCGTGACCTCCGCGGCGGCGTCCCGCAGGCGGCCGCAAGCCCGTGCCCTCCGGCGGATCGCCCCCGGCCTGCTCCTGATCCTGGCGGCCCTGGCCGGGCCCTTCCTGGCCCCCCACCCCATCGACACCCCGGTCGCCATCCCCTTCGCGCCACCCGGCGGGGACGCCCTGCTCGGCGGGGACCAACTGGGACGCGACGTCCTCAGCCGCCTGATGAGCGGCGGCGTCGCCCTCATCGGCAGCGCCCTGACCGTCGCCGTGATCGTCACCACTGTCGCCGTGTGGCTCGGCTGCCTGGCCGCTCTGAGCCCCGTCGCGGGACGGTTCGTCGAACGCGCCGCCGACATCGCCGTCCTCCTGCCGCCCGTCCTGGGCATCATGCTGATAGCCCTCGCCTGGCCCGGCGGCGGGCGGTTCGCGGTCATCCTCGCCACCATCGTCCTGGGCGTCCCCTACACCACCCGCGTCGTCGCCGGCGCGGCGGCGCCGCTGGTGACGGCCGGGTACATCGAGGCCGCCATCGCCAGCGGGGAGAGACTCACCTACGTGACGGCGCGCGAACTGCTCCCGAACCTGCGCTCCACGCTCCTGGCACTGTTCGGGCTGCGCTTCGTCGAAGCCGTCTACATCATCTCGATGGCCGGCTTCCTGCAGATCGGGCCGCAGCCCCCGGCGGCGGACTGGGCCCTGATGATCCGCGAGAACGCCGGCGGCATCCTGCTCAACCCGTGGGCCGTCCTCGCACCGAGCGTGGCCATCGCCGTCCTGGCCATCAGCGTCAATCTCGCCTCCGGTTCCCTCGCCCGACGACAGGGGGCGGTACGCCCATGACCTCCACCACCGCGCTGCTGACCTGCACCGGCCTCGAGGTGTCCCTTCCCAGCGGGCCGATTCTGCTGCCCAAGACGAGCCTGACCGTGCACGCCGGGCAGATCACCGCCCTCACCGGTGCCTCCGGCTCGGGCAAGACCACACTGCTGCGCGCGTTCCTCGGCCACCTGCCCGCCGGTGCCCAGGTCACCGGTGGCACCCTTGACGTGCTGGGCCAGGACATCCTGGCCCTGCCACCCCGGGCACTGCGGGAACTGCGCCGTACCCGCATCGGCTATGTCGGCCAGGACCCGGGATCGGCCCTCAATCCCCGCATGAAGATCGGCCGCCTCATCGCCGAGACCGCGGTCGACAGGAGCCGCGAGGCGATCGAGGGCCTGCTGGAGGAATGCCGCCTGCCCTGTGGTGACGGCCTGCCCGACCGGCGCCCCACCGCCGTGTCCGGTGGCCAGCAACGCCGTGTCGCCCTCGCCCGCGCGCTCGCCCGCAAACCCCAGATCCTGCTCCTGGATGAGCCCACCGCCGGACTCGACCGCGCCCTCCGGGACGACATCGCCGACCTGCTGCGCAACCTCGCGGCCAAACGGAATCTGGCCATCGTGATGGCCTGCCACGACCCCGAACTGGTGCACGCCTGCGCCGACACCACCATCGGCCTCACCACTCCTGCGGCCAAGGGCAAGGCCCCAAGGCCGCGGTCCGCCCCGCCGCCGCGCGTGTCCGTGGAGCCGACGAGGCCGGGACTGGTGGCGCAGGGAATCAGTGTCACCTTCCCCAACGGATCGACCACCCAACGGGCCCTCGAAGCCGTGGACATCACCGCGCCGCCGGGCTCGGCCGTCGGCCTGGTCGGCCCGTCCGGCTCGGGCAAGACCACTCTGCTGAGAGTCCTGGCCGGCCTGCAACCCCCTTCGACGGGCTTCCTCACCCTCGATGGCGCGCCCCTCGCACCCCGCGCCCGCCGCCGCCCGCATGAGGCACAGCGACGCATACAGCTCGTGCCACAGAATCCGCTCGACGCACTGAACCCCATGCGAACGGTGGGGGCGGCCCTCCGCCGGCCTCTCCTCCGGCTGAGCAAGCTGAGCAAGGAGGAACTCGACGCACGAATCATTGAACTCCTGGAAGAGGTCGGCCTACCGGCCGATCTCACGGGCCGTTACCCCGCCGAACTCTCCGGAGGTCAGCGGCAGCGCATCTCCATAGCCCGTGCCTTGGCGGCGGACCCCGACTTCCTGCTCTGTGACGAGATCACCTCGGCCTTGGACCCCGGCACCACCGCGGACATCATGGCCATGCTGGACCGGCTGCGCACCGAACGTGAAATGGCACTGGTCGTGGTCAGCCACGAGACTCACCTGATCCGCGCCCATACCGACACGGTGCACCTGCTCGACGAAGGCAGAATCATCGACCACGGCGGAGTTCCCGCACGGATCTGAGCCCGGCGTACAACGGTGTTGACGGCCACGTTGGCTTGGGTCTCGGCGACCCGGCCACACCGTTCCCCGCCCCTTCGCCGACCTCCTGTGTTCACCCGGAGCGCGGGGCGGGGCGGGGCCGAGGACGAAGGGGATCCGGCCCGGCGGATCGTGGAGGGCCTACGCCGCCGCCTTGGACGGCGCCCCACGGCGGGAGACAACACCGTTGCCTGGCGGCTGGCGTCGTCGAGCTGTTGAACGAGCGGTTCGGGTTGCTGGTCGAAGATCAGCACGCTTGCCGATCTGCTCGCGTGATTCAGGAGTACCTTCGCAGGTCCTCGGTGGAGGAGAGGCGGCGGGCGGCGTGCAGGGTGAGGGCTCCGGCGCCGATCAGCGCGGCCAGGGCCAGGGCCCCGAGGGCGGTCAGGTAGCCCCAGGGGATGGCGGGGGCGGCGGGTGGCGGGTCGAACACCCCGGTCAGCAGCTTGATCAGCATGGTGGACAGGAGCCATCCGAATGAGGCGCCGAGGGCGGCGGCGCCGAGGGCGAGGGCGGTGATCTCGGGCCAGACGAAGGCTCCGAGCTGTCGGGGCCGGGCGCCGAGGGCCCGGATCAGGGCGAAGGTGCGGCGGCGCTCGGTGAAGCCGAGGCCGAGCAGCAGCCCGGTCGAGGCGATGGTGAGGGCCAGGGCGTAGCCGAGTTCGATGCGGGTCAGGCCGTTCAGGTCCACGGCGGTCAGGCTGGTGCCCACCACGTGCCGGGCGGAGTTGATGTCGGTCACCTGTGCCCCTGGGCCCAGATTCTTCCGCAGTGCCGACGCGACCTGGCCCGGGGAGTGCCCGGGGGTGGAGACCAGGAACGAGCCCACGGTGTCGCTGCCGGTCTGGGAGGCGATGTAGTCGGCGTTGGCGACGATGAAGCTGTCGCGGGGGGCGGTGGGGAACTCCTTGACGATGCCCGCGTAGTGGAAGGCGACCGTGCGGTACTGCTTGGTGCGGCCGTTCTGGAGGCGCAGGCGGAGCAGGTCTCCTGGGTGCAGTTGGAAGTCGTGGACGGTTTCCTGGCTGACCAGGACCGCGTCGGGTGTCCTGGCGAGCCTTGCGAGCAGCGAGCGGGCGGTGCCGCCGCTGAAGTAGGCGTCGGGCAGGTTGACGGCCGTGCGCATGCTCGACGGGTGAATCCCGTACAGGTCCTGCAGGTCGGCGCCCACGTAGGCGAAGCGGTGCTGGAGCGGCTCCACGCGTGAGGCGCCGGGCACGGCGGCGATCCGGTGCTGCTCGGAGGGCGGTACGTAGGCGCCGGGGGATTCGGTGACGGTCACGTCGGCGCCGTTGGTGAGCTGGGCGTCCACGGACGCCTGGGTGCGGTAGGTGGCGGCGAAGACCGAGGTGGAGACGGCGAACATCATGGTGAGCGCGGCCAGCGCCACGGTGCGGGCGATCGGCCCGCGCTGCCGCGACAGGGAGGCGGCGACGGTGTCGGACAGGCTTCCGGCGAACGGCCGGGCGAGGCGGCGGACGAGGGGCCGTCCGCGTCCCAGCAGGGCGTGGGTGAGCCGCAGGCACAGCAGCCCGGCGGCGATCCAGGCCAGGGCGGGGGCGGCGAAGGCCCAGTAGCTGACCGAGAGGGTGGGCAGTCCTTCGGGTACCAGCACGATCTTGTACCCGTTCCTGCCGGCGGCCCAGAACACCAAGGCCGCGGCGAGGGCGAACCAGGCGTCCAGCCACCAGCGCATCCACAGGGGCGCGCTGCGGGCGGGCCCGACGGCGCGGCTCGCGGTGGTGACGGTGAGCTGCCGGGCGTCGCGGGCGGCCGGGGCCAGGACCGCGGCGGCGGCGATGGCCAGCCCTGTCGCGGCGGCGCCGCCCCACCACAGGGCGGTGGCCGTCGGGGCGGCGCCGAAGCCCGCCGTGCCGAAGGTGATCCAGCCGGTGAGCGCGGCGAGCCCGAGCCCGGCCAGGGCCCCGGCGGCGCCGACGATGGCGGCTTCGGCGCCGGCCAGGGTGAGCAGGTGGCGCAGCGTCGCGCCGCGGGTGCGCAGCAGGGCCTGTTCGGCGCGGCGGCGGGGGGCGCCGGACGCGCTGACGAAGGCGGTGATCAGTCCGGCGAGGATGGCTCCCGGCGCGCCCAGGAAGAGGAAGAGCGCCTGGGCGTAGAGGGCGTCCTCGCGTGCCGCGCCCAGAGCGGCGCCGAGGTTGTCGCCCACCCGGCCGACGCCCGCGAGGCGAACCTCCAGATTGCGGGCGTGACCGGTGACGGAGCTGTAGGCGGCGGCGGGGTCGGCGGGCAGGCGGTGGTCCAGCCGTACGTGGAACTGGGTGCGGACCTGGTCGGGCCGGGCTGCCGCGACCGGGTTGAACAGCCGGTGCCATTGGGCCGACGGCAGCAGCAGCACGTTGTCGGGGGGAGCCGAGGGCTGGGCGCCGGGCGGGGCGCCGACCGTCTGGAACAGCGAGTCGGCGGCCGGGAGGTCGACCACACCCGCCACGGTGACCTTGGCGTCGGGCCGGCCCGCCCGGTGGACGGTCACGCTGGAGCCGGGGGCGGCGTGCAGGTTGGCCGCGGTCTGCTGCGCCAGCAGGACGCCGTCGGTCCCGCCCGCGCCCAGCAGGGGCCGCAGCTCGCCGGGGAAGGTGGCGGCGTAGCCGGAGGGCAGCCCGAGCACCTGCCCGGCGCCTGTGGTCAGGGTCTGGCCGGAGGCCCGCACCTGGAACCCGGGGGTGGCGGCGAAGTCGACCCGCTGCCACTGCTTGACGCGCGGGTCGGTGCGCAGCGTCCCGGCGATGCCCGGGTCGCCCTGCACCTGCCAGTCCACCGGGACCCGGTCGATGGAGCGGTGCGTCATGGTCGACTTGGCCGCTGCCAGGAACGTGCCGAGGGACGCCAGCAGCGCGACCGCCGCGGCGATGGCGGCCGCGGTCGCCGCGAGCCTGGCGGTACGGCGCGCCACGAGCCCGCGCGACCAGAGCAGGGTGATCATGCTGTCACCTCGTTCAGGGTGCCGTCCCGCATCTCCCAGCACCGGTCGAGGCGCTCGGCCATCCGGGGGTCGTGGGTGGCCAGCAGCAGGGTGGCGCCGAGTTCGCCGGCGGCGCGGACGAGCAGGTCGACCACGGCCAGGGCGTGGCGGGTGTCCAGCCGCCCGGTCGGTTCGTCGGCGGCGATCAGCCGCGGTGCGGGCGCCAGCGCCCGGGCCACGGCGACGCGCTGCGCCTGGCCGCCCGACAGCTCCTCGGGGAGCCGCTGGGCCAGCTCGGCGATCTCCGCCTGCTCCAGTGCGGCGCGGGCCCGCGTGACGGCCTCGCCGTAGGGGCGGTCGGCCAGCAGCAGGGGGAGCGCGACGTTCTCCAGCACGTCCAGCGCGGGCAGCAGGCTCGCCCCTTGGAACACCAGGCCCACCTCGCCTGGATGGTCGAGGGGGTTCCCGCCGAACTCGGGCCAGCGGACCTCGCCCGCGGTCGGCTTGTCGAGGCCGGCGATCAGATGCAGCAGGGTGGTCTTGCCCGATCCGGAGGGCCCGGTGATCGCGATCCGGTCGCCCTGCAGGACCGTGCAGCCGACCTCGTGGAGGGCGACCATGGCGGCCCGCCCGCGCCCGAACGTTCGGGCGACCTGGCGCAACTCCACCAAGGGCGTTTCGACCGGCTGCCTTCCCGCCAGGTGCGTCATCGCCGCGGCTCCCCGGAGGTCATGATCCGGCCATCGCGCAGGTGGACGGTGCGGTCGGCGGCCAGGGCCACGGCCGGGCTGTGGGAGGCGACGACCACGCCGACGCCCGACTCGGCCAAGCCGCTCAGCAGGGCCAGGACCTCGCTCTCGGTGTGCGCGTCCAGTTCCCCTGTGGGCTCGTCGGCCAGCACCACCGGGGGACGGGTGGCCAGCGCGACGGCCAGCGCGGCGCGGGCGGCCTCCCCACCCGACAGCGCGGCGGGCTCGGCCCCGCCCCGGGCCGTCAGCCCCAGCTCTCTCAGCAGTTCCTCGCGCCAGGCCCGGTCGGGCCTGGCGCCGATGCGCTGGGCCAGGTCGATGTTGCGCCGGACGGTGAGGTGGTCGATGAGGTTCCCGGTCTGCGTCACGACCCCGACCAGGCGTGCGCGCAGTCGCGCCCGTTCCCGTTCGGGCCGGTGGCTGATCGGGGTGCCGTCGAGCCGGACCGTGCCACCGTCGGGCTCGTCCAGCCCCGCCAGGCACGACATCAGGGTGGACTTGCCGGAGCCCGAGGGGCCGGTGACGGCGATGAACCCTCCGGCCTCCAGCGTCAGGGAGACGCCGCGCAGGGCGATCGTCTCCTCGCCCTCGGCGGCCCGGTAGAAGCGGTAGAGCTCGTCGGCCTCCAGGACCGTGGCGGCCACTGGAGTCATGGCAGCCACCGGAACGAGTCCGACACGGTGTGCCAGGGGTCGACGTTGTCGGCTCCCACCGGCCCGCCCAGCGTCAGGACGGCCTCGTGCCCGGCCCGGTAGAACTCATACCGCTCGAACCGGTCGCGGACGACCTTGCCGGTGACGGGATCGGCCGGGCTGTCGGCGTCGTAGACGATCCGGACGGCCTGGCCGCCGCCCCGCGAGATCATCTCCACGCCGCGCAAGGCGAACTTGGCCGTCGTGGACTGGAGCGCGGGCACCTCTGTGGCGCGGGTCGAGGCGATCGTGGGGGCGGTGCGCGCCGGAACCACCTCGACGCGGATGGTGTTGAGCTTGTCGGTCAGGCTCGCCCCCGTCGGCAGATCCGACCGGGCCCACCCCTCGGGAACCTTCACCTGGTAACCGTGCGCCCGGTAGGCCACGAACTGGGTGTTGTCGGGGATGTCGCCCGGCGGGTTGGACTCGGTCGGCACCGGTCCCGGACGCGACCCGGACGAGGCCGACGGTGGCGCGGCCCCGCCCCCGGACGGCGCGGACTGGGGCGACGACCCACACCCGCCGACGACGGCCCCACTGAGGGTGAGTGCCCCGACAACCGCCAGGGTGTAGGGGAGGACATTCATGCGCCTGCCTCCTGCTCTCCTTAGGCGCCAGTGAATGCCCACCGTAGAAAGCCCCTGGTGAGCGATGGATTAGTGGCGGGTTACCGCCCCGCTTACCTCCTTCCTGTCTCGTCCATTTGTCTGGGAGCCCGCCACAAGTTCACCCGCACCCTCGCGATCGAGTGGGCCCACCCGGCACTCGGCCTGGACAGTCGGCCACGCATCACCCGCCTGGCACCGGGATCATGTGTACGCCTCGCTCGCGGAGCCGGGCAGCAGCAGGGTGAAGGTGGTGGGCGCCGAGCCGCGCAGTACCAGCCGTCCTCCCTCGGCCTCGGCCAGCGACCTGGCCAGGGCGAGGCCGATGCCGTGCCCTTCGCCTCCGGCGGAGCGCCGTTCGAAGACCGACTCGGCGTCGAGGGGGCCGGTGCCCTCGTCGGTGACGTCGATGGCCAGGGCCCCGCCGATGTCGGAGGCCAGCACGGTGATCCGGCCTCGGCCGTGCCGGGTGGCGTTGTCCACCAGCACCTCCAGGATGTGCTGGACCGCCGACGCGGCGGCCGCGACCTCCGGTAGCGGCTCCTCGGCCTCGACCGTCAGCGGACGCCCCTCGGCCGCCAAGCGTCCGTGCCATTGCGCCTCAAGGTCGGCCAGCAATCCCGCGACATCGAGAGGGCCGCGCTCGGGACCGGCGTCGCGGGCCAGCAGCAGCAGATCGTCGATGATCTCCTCCAGGCGCCGGCCGCGCTCCAGCGCGGTGCGCAGGGCGGCCGAGTGGTCCGCGCCGGGCCGCTGCAGGGCGCCCTCCAGCCCCAGCAGCAAACCCGTCAGCGGCGTCCGCAACTGGTGTGAGACGTCGGCGCTGAACGCCCGTTCCCGGTCGAGCATCTGCCCGAGCCGCCGCCCGGTCGCCTCCAGCGCCACGCCGGCCGTGTCGGCCTCCCGGATCCCCGAATGCCGGGTCCGGACGCTGAAATCGCCCTCGCCGAGCGCCTGCGCCGCCTGGGTGAGACGCTCCAGTGGAGTGGCGAGCCGGCTGGCCTGGCGTCGTGCCAGCCCCACCGCCAGGGCCAGCACCGCAACGGCCAGGCCGGCCATGGTCAGCCAGGCGCGTTCGACGCGGTCGTGGACCTTGTCGACGGGCATGCTCACCCGCACGGCCAGCGCCACCCCTTGGTCGGAGGGGACCGGTGCCACCACCGCCAGGTCCACGCCCTCGACGGCTTCATGCAGCCGGCCGTCGGCGGCGTGAGTGGCCAGCGCTGAGCCCACCGGGCCGCTTCCGGCCAGCCGCTGCCCGCCCGTGCGGTAGACCCCCACATCCAGTCCCGATCGCAGCCCTGCGGGCGGCCGCACGGAACGGGGCCGGCTCAGCACGTCATCGGGCGTCGCCGCTGCGACCACGGTCGCGTCGCGCTCCAACTCGGTGACCGCCTCGTTGCGGTAGAGCCGCTGCACGGCGACGCCCAGCGGCAAGGCGAACAACATGATCGTCACGGCGGCGATGCCCGCGATCGCCACGAGCAACCGCCGCCTCAGGGGCGTGGACTCCATCTCCCCAGCCTTCCACCGCCTTCGCACCGAACCCGGCGTTGACCCGGTGCCGTCTACGATCGAGGGCATGCTGACGGCATTCGTGCTGGTCATCGAGGACGACCCGACCATCGGGGAGGAGCTCGTCGAGGCGTTGACCGGGCAGGGCTACCAATCGGAATGGGCTACCACCGGAGCCCAGGCCCTGGAGTACGTGCAGGAGAGAGCACCCGACCTGGTCCTGCTCGACCTCGGCCTGCCCGACATGGACGGCGTGGTGCTGTGCCGACGCCTGCGCTCGATCTCCCGCGAGACGGTGATCGTCGTCCTGACCGCACGCACCCGGGAGTTCGAAGTGATCGTCGCGCTGGACGCGGGCGCCGACGACTACCTCACCAAACCCTTCCGGCTCACCGAACTGATGGCCCGGCTGCGCGCCCACCTGCGGCGCAGCGCCGCCCAGCCCGATGAAGACCGCTACCTGACGGTCGGCCGCCTGCGCTTGGACCTGGCCGCCCGGCGCGCGACGATCGCCGACACCGAAATCTCCCTGCGTCCCAAAGAGTTCGATCTGCTCGCCTACCTGGCCGGCCGCGCCGGACAGGTCGTGACGCGCGAAGACCTGATCGACGAAGTCTGGGACATCAACTGGTTCGGCCCCACCAAGACCCTCGACGTGCACGTCTCGGCACTGCGCCGGAAACTCGCCCAGCACGGTGACAACCCCCGCCGCATCACCACGCTGCGCGGCCGCGGCTACCGCTACGAGATCGAACCGTAGGTAAACCTCATGCTTACCTTCGCTTAGCCGGCGTTAAGGCATTCGTCCATAGCCTTCCGGAGAACCCAAGGTCAAGACCATCGCTGGAAGGAAGGTGAACCGGGAGTTGTGCGGGCCCCGCGCCGGGGCGCCGTCGGCGGTCACCGTTCTGGTCCTCAGCAGCCGGCCCCGGATCGCGCTCTGCGCCAAAGGGGGCCGGCACATTGGTCGCTGCTCCTCGCCGACGGGCCTGCGGCGCCTTCCCGGACTTCCGGTGCACTCCCGGTGGCCCCAGCCATGAACCCTGACCCGCCCGCCGACACCGACCGCTGACCCGAGGAGCCGTCCATGTCCGTGCTCGCAGCCGTGAACCCGCTGGACGCCGGCTCGCTACTGGCCACCTTCGGCACGGTCGGAATCGCCGCGGTGCTGTTCGCCGAAACCGGGCTCCTGGTGGGCTTCTTCCTGCCAGGCGACTCGCTGCTGTTCACCGCGGGCCTGCTGTGCACGGTGCACGGGGCCGACCGGCTCTCGCTGCCCTGGGTCCTGCTGGCCTCGGCCATCGGGGCACTGGTGGGAGCCCAGTGCGGCTTCCTCCTGGGGCGCCGTGGCGGCGCGGCCCTGCTCGCCCGCACCCGGAACGATCACCTGCTGCGCGGCGCGGTACGAGCTGAAGAGATCCTCGCCCGCTACGGCCACGGCAAAGCCATCGTTCTGGCGCGATTCGTGCCGGTCATCCGCACCGTCCTCAACCCCCTCGCCGGGGCGGTCGGAGTGCCCGCCCGGACGTTCGCGATCTGGCAGATCGCAGGCGGCCTGATCTGGACTACGGGGCTGGTGGTCGCCGGCTACCTCCTGGGTTCCACGGTCCCGAACATCGACCACTACCTGCTGCCCGCCATAGCGGTGATCGTGGCTTTGTCCCTCCTGCCCTTCGCCTCCAAGGCCCTTCGGTTGCGGCGCCAAACGAGTTCAGACCAGTGACAGCACCAGGGGCCGGGAAGGCGGGTCGGTTCGGCCCTAAAGGTGGCAGACCACCGCGTCCGGGCCGACCGAGTTCGGCGGCGAAAACGTACCGGCGCCCTTGAGGACCTCATCGGCCCGATTTACGCTTCCGCGCCCTGCGTTTGCGACACGGTTACTCGGTTTAGTTTTCCGCTAACCCGGCCTTCATACCCTCTTGACATGCGATTTCATCAACGTCTCGGCGGTCGCGCATGGCGGCGGGTCCTCGGACCGCCGGCCTGGGCTGCGGTTCTGTCGGTCATGGTGGGGGCGGGGGAACTGGGCGAGTCGGCCATACCCTCATCGCACATGCTGGTGCCGTTGCTGGGCGGGCTGGTGGCGGCGACCACGGGACTGGTGCGCCAACGTCCGCCGGCACTGCTCAGCCGTGGTTCGCAGTCGCTGCTGGGCGTACTGATGGGGACCTACCTGAGCACGTCCGCGCTGGGCGGTGTGGCCGGTTCGGCCGCGCCTCTGATCGTGGTGACCGTGGCCACGCTCCTCATCTGCCAAGGGGCCGCCTGGGTCATGGTCCGGTTCAGCGGTGTGGACCGGGCCACCGCCACCCTCGGCATGATCGCCGGAGGATCGGCCGCCGCGGTGGCCTCCGCCGAAGATCTCGGCGCCGACAGCCGCGTGGTGGCGTTCATGCAGTACCTGAGGTTGGGCCTGGTCGTGGCGAGTACGCCGTTGCTGCTGAACTGGGTCCTTTCCCGGCCGCGGGACGGCGCGGGCCCCTCGGTCGCCGCCGGTCCCTGGCATCTGGTCAGCGGTCACGATCAGCCGGGCGGCCTGGTCACGCTCGCGATCGTCGCATCGGCGGGCCTGATGGCGGGGTCCCGAATGAGGCTGCCCAGTCCGGCCATGATGGGCCCGATGCTGGTCTCCGCAGCGCTCACCGCGACCGGCGCGGTGCACGGGTTCGCCCCCAGCGGGACGCTGCGGACCCTGCTGTTCACGATGATCGGGCTCGATGTCGGCCTGCGGTTCTCCCGCCAGACCCTGTGGCGGCTGCGCCGGATCCTTCCGCTCGCCCTGGTCGGCAGCGTGACCGTCAGTGCGGCCTGTGGAGCGTCGGCATGGGCCATCTCTGCCGTCACCCGCATACCGTTCGCTGACACCTACCTGGCCACGACGCCCGGCGGGATCAACGCGGTGGTGGCGACGGCCACCTCCACACATGCGAACCTGCCCCTGATCTCAAGCGTGCAGAGCCTTCGGCTCTTCGGGATGGCCTTCCTGGCCCCACTGCTGATCCGACTGACGCTCGGTAGACCATCGCGCGACCCGTCGGCGACGCCGTGACAGCGGCCCGGACCATCTCAGCGGAAACGGCCTCATACGTGGGCCTTGGACGACCCGATCATCGCCCAGATCGCCGCCGGCCACGCGCCAGGCGGCGAAGTGGTGCCGGGAAGCCGGCCGCTGTCGATGAGGTCCTGCCTGCGCCACACGTAGATGCGCCGCCTGCCTGCCCTCTCTTTCCTGTCCCGAACTGACGCATCTGCCAAAGCCCGTCGCCACCGAACGCCAGCGGCTCCGCCGAATCGCCCGCCGCACCGAGCCGCCCGCCACCTGGGCGCGGGCCGCGACTCCGACCGCCTGAGGCTGTTCACCGGCTTGGGCGCCGACGAGGTCGTGTCCTTGAACGGAGAGGACGCCGACATCGCCCACGGCCTCGGCAAGGCCGCAGCCGACTTCGACGTCGACTACCTGTGGGGGCGTCCGGCCGAGCAGGCGATGCCCGCCCTGGCCAAAGCCGGCACCGACCGGGCCAGGCGCCTGACCTGGATCCAGATCGGCTCCGTCGCCGGCCCCGACATCGACCTTCCGTCATACCTGCTACGAGCCGCGAACCTGCAGATCATGGGCAGCGGGCAGGGATCGATCACCACCGCAGGGTTCCTCGCCCAACTCCCCGCCCTGGCCACTCAGATCTCCAGCGGCGCCCTCACCATCGAACCACTACCAATGCCCCAGGCGAAGGTCGAACAGGGCTGGACCGCGCCCACCGGACCCGGCCGGCGCCTTGTCCTCACCACGTGAGATGTGGCTGATGTCGTTGTCGGTGGCCATCAGTGGCTCGGCCTGCCATGCCGGGCAGGATCGTCGGTCGCGTCTGAATCAGCTGCGACTGAGCCGGGCACGGAACCAGTCGCCGACGAACTCCGTGCGTTCGGCGGAATGGTTGTAGATGGTGTGCTCGCCGTCGTCCCAGACGCGCAGCGAGGACTGGGACGACAGCCCCAGGAACGCCTTCTGCTGGTCGAGCGTGATCAGGGGGTCGTCGGCGCCATGCAGCACCAGCAAGGCCGCTGACATCCGGTCGACGTAGGGGTCGAGCCAGAGCGTGCGAAAGATGGTCGCGACGTCCTCGTCGCTGCCGACGCCCAGGAGCGCCCGCGACTGCTCGCCGGCCGTGCGGAACGGTGCCGGCACCGGTCGTGCGGGCGCTCCGTTGACGCAGCAGGCACCGAAGCGGCTGTCGTGAACCGCGGCGCGCGCGGCCATCAGGCCTCCGAAGCTGTTTCCCCAAACGCCGAACGGGCCATCGAAACCGGTGCGCTTCTGCACGAGGTCGAGCGTTGCGCTGAAGGCACCGTCGGAGTGCTTGTCGAAATGAAGACCGTTGACGATTCGCGTCTCGCCCTGACCGGGGGCCTCGAGTAGCACGGTGGACATTCCGCGTCGGGCGAGCGCCTCGGCCTGGCGGTGGTAGGCCGGGCCCCATCCGCTCTGACCTCCCACGATGACGACCGTGGGTTCCGGACCCTCCGTCCTGGGGCGGACGAGCCAGGCGTTGCAGTGGCTTGTGCCGAACGGCACCGCTAGGCGTTCGACACGCAGGTCGGTGTCGAGTTCGGCCGCGTCCTGGTAGGCGCGGGAGAGTCGCTCGTACAGCGAACGCTTCTCGGCAGTGTCGTGGTTGTAGGCCATCTGTGCGAAGACCAGGGCTGCGGTCGCCCGACGGTAGCAGCTGACCGCGGTTTCGACGTCGCCTCGCGCGGCGGCCGCTTGCGCCCGCTCGAGCTGGGTGTCGGCCAGCAGGGCCGCGGCCTCGTCCCAGGCCTGGGACGCCGGGGCGCCGGTCAGCTCGGTGGCGTCCCAATGATCCATGCCGTAGTCCAGCATTCGTGTCAGGGGCATGGATCGGAGCAGAGCGGCGCGCTGCTTGGCCGCGTCCTCCATCTCATCAGGGGTGCCCATCAGGACGTCATCCGGCTCGGTGACACGCACGAAAACTCCTAGGGTTGGCGAGGAATAGCATGTGCTCCGTTGCATCGGCGGAGCAGCGCATCGACGCGCTGCGCTTCCGCTCGACCTCCAAGGGCCGGCGACCTATGCCGACTAGCCGAAGCTGTTGCCAGCCGAGCTCGATCCTGTACGAAACCATCGTCGGCGGCCGCCGGTCTTCGCAGGCGGGACTGGCACGGACGGTCGAGGGACGAGGCTGCCTGGGAGTCGCTCCAACGTGGTCATGCGCTGCAGGCCGCTGGTGCGCCCTGCACTACGAGCGGGAGTGCCGGACGGGGCGCGCGAGAATGCGATCCTGGCCGTCGCGGCGCAGCGGGACGCCGACTTCGAGCGGTTCGCTCACGAGCCCATCGCCCGTTCGGTCGGCTTGACCGGAGGGCAGCTCTTCGACATCCGCGTCGGCGATTGCTCTCTGAACGCCCATGAGGCCCTTGTGGCGGACGCCGTGCGCAGGGCGGACGACGGGGACCTGCCGGTCCTGACATTCGACGAGCTCCACCGCACCATCGGCCTCGCGCGGCTGTTCGAGCTCACCACCTTGGTGGGGCACTACATCCTCCTCGCGCTCCAACTGCGCGTCCTCCAAGCCCCCGCTCGCGGCCAGGTCGAGCCGAGCCACCACTAGGGACGGTCCAGCGGATGCACAGGGTCGGCGTCGACGATCGTGTTGCGCAGGCTTCCGAGTCCTTCGATGGTCGCGACCACCTCGTCACCCGGCTTCAGCCACGGGTACTTCTCCTCGCCGTGCGTCCGCGACAGCTCGAGGATGCATCCTGTGCCGCACGTGCCCGAGCCGATGACATCCCCCGGCCGGACCTCGGTTCCGCGTGCGGCGTACGCGACCATCTGCGGGAAGGACCAGTGGACATCGGACCAGTTCGCCTCGGCGTACAGACGCCCGTTGACCGTCAGGGTCATGGCGCGGTCGAAGCCGGTGGCGGTGGCGTACGGGGCGAGCTCGTCCTTTGTCACCAGGTACGGGCCTAGGCCTGTCGCGGTGTCCTTGCCCTTGACCGGGCCCAGTGACAACGTCATCTCGCGATGCTGAACGTCACGGCCGCTCCAGTCGTTCAGCACGCAATAGCCGATGATGTGGTCCTCGGCCTCCTCGACGGTGAGATTCGAACCAGCCTTGCCGACGATGGCGGCCACCTCCAGTTCGAAGTCGAACTTCGACGCTCCCGGGGGCATCGGAATGTCACCGTCCGCCCGGAAGGCGTAGGGGTTCGAGAAGTAGAAGACGGGGATCTGGTACCACGTCGGGTCCATCTCCAGTCCGCGCCAGGCCCTGCCCGCGCGAACGTGCTGCTCGAACGCATAGAAATCACGGAAGGTAGGTGGGGTTGCGAGCGGCGAGAGGATCTGCGTCTCCGCCGGGTCGACCTCCTCACCGGCCTTCTCGGCCGCGCGGCCTGCGTCCAGGAGCGCGCTTTCGCCGGACTCGATCAGCGGGAGCAGGTCTTCGACGCCGGCGAGGACGCGGAAGCGGTCCCTTACAACGACTGCCACCTGGATCCGGTCGTCAGGACCGGAGAATCGGACGAACTTCACTTGGTTGTCTCCAATGTGGTGACGACATCGATCTGGCCTGCCTGGTCACGTGTCCAACGCACGTAGCTCTCCTCGGTGAAGCCGCTCGCACCGAACTTCTCGACCGAGGCACGGATGGCGTCCATCAGCTGGTCTGCCGGGGTCTCGATGTCGATGTTCTCGATGAACGGCTGGCGCGCGACGAGCCCTGTCCGCCAGTAGACCTCGGCCCGGTTGCCTTCCGGGTCGAAGAAGTACACCCCGACGGCATTGCCGTGAGACACGATCATGTCGAACGTCGCCCCATACTCCTTCAACTGGCGGTACAGGCCGACAACGTCCTCGAAGGTCTCACAGCGGAAGGAGATCTGCTGGAGAAGCAGGCCGTCCGGAGCGACGTCACGCCCCTTCGCCAGCAGGAGTTCGTGGTGCTCGGCGTCAGGACGAGCGGAGAGGAAGTAGTTGCCGAGGGCGGGGTCGCGATCGGTGACGACCAGTCCCAGGACCTCGGTGTAGAACTCGAGTTGCTTCTCTACGTCGAAGCATCGAAGGCCGACGTGGCCGAGTTCGGCGACCTTCCGCCGGACGGAGCTTGCGGTCTTGTTCATGCCACTGGCGTCCTTCCGCCATCGATCCTGCTGGTGCGCTGGGTGCTACGGCGATGGGCCGGTCGGGCTGGCGAGCTGAACCTCAGAACGCTGCGGCTCGGCATTGCCGGTACGCCACGGCTGAGCTCTGTCGATATTCTGTCCTACGGTCTATGTTCTTCGCAACAGAACTTCCTGCGCGCGTTTCGCAGGTGCCGGGCCGCGTCGTCCTGCCGCGAAAGACCCACGGGCTCGGCGCCACGGCCGTCTCCGCCGGCCGGACAGCGCTCTGCGCCTGCGTCAGATTCCGAAGCCGATCGTCCCCTCAGGCATATCCTCAAAGGTCGGCACGAGCGTCCGTCAGGTCTGCCCCATAGACAGGTCGGCCAGACGAAGTTCTGCAGTGCGGAACGAATCGGCCGTCTCGTGATACTCTGGTGCGGCCACCGCGTCCGTGGCGTTCCTTCTTCACGACCAGGGGGCCCCATGTCGGCGCCGGCGAACTATCCGATCGAGTCGGTCGAGAACGCCGCACGTGTTCTGTTGATGCTTCGCGATAGGCGCGACCTGCGGGTGGCCGAGGTCGCTGTGGAACTGGGCATCGCGCGATCCAGCGCCCACCGCATGTTGACGACGCTTCAGTCCCAGGGACTGCTGCAGCAGAAGCCCACGCGTGTTTACGCGGCGGGCCCGCAGCTCGTCCAGATCGGCGTGGCGGTCATCGGCGCGACCGACCTGCGGGCCGTTGCGCGACCCACGCTCGAGCGGCTCCGCCAGCACCTGGGCGAGACCATCCACCTCATCATCCTGGACGGCTCGACGATTGTGTTCCTGGACGGCGTGGAGGGCACCTTCGCCATCCGGGCCGCGGAACGCACTGGTGATCGAGCGCCCGCGCACCCGTCCGCCGCCGGGAAGGTTCTGCTCGCGGCGCTGACCCGCGAGCAGCTACGGGAGCGCTACCCGAGCAGCCGGATCCGCGGAGGCACGACCGCGGCCAAAAAGAGCCGGCGCATGCTGGAGGACGAGCTCGAGATCGTCCGGAGTCAGGGTTATGCCATGAACCTCGGCGAGAGCGAGATCGGATTGCACGCCCTAGCCGTTCCGGTGCGCGATGCCGCCGGCAACGCGCGTGCCGCCGTCAGCATCTCCGGACCGTCGGTGCGCCTGACAGAGGACAAGCTCGCCGAGCATGTGCCAGTGCTGCTGCAGGCCGCCGACCAGCTAGGCGCGTCACTGAGTTAGATCGTTGCAGGCCGCCGGCACGGAGTCGAAGCAGACGGTGCCGGCCATGGGTCGAACTGGTCCGTGGCGAAGTCCGGTCGGCGGATTCTCAGGTCAGTGACAGCGCTGGACGGAGAGACGCGAGCAGGTCGGGCAGTTCATCGGCCTCGGTCGCGGTGCCGTAGACGTAGAAGTCCGGACGGACCAGCACGGCCACGACGCCGGCCTCCTTCATCCAGCCGCTGAGCGCTTCGCCCTCCTCCTGAAGGCCCCGCACGGTGCCGACGACCGCCGTCCGCAGCCCGATCGCGTCTTCCAGCCCGGCGGCCAGGGCCCTCGTTGCCTCGTCGAGATCCACGAGGCTGAACAGGGTGAACCCAGTCCCCAAGACGTCGTCAGCCCGCTTGATCGTACCGTCGTCCGTGTGCAGGAGCGGCTGGACGCCCAGGCGCCCCGCCAGCGCCTGCCCGGCGATGAAACCCGCCCCGACGGGCGGCTCGAACGGGGGCGGGAGCTCGGTGGCCGACTGCAGGGACTTGCGACGCTCCGCCGCGCGGACGGGGTCCGTCTCGCAGACGACCGTCCCGATCCGCACCGACTCCTCGATGTAGGCCGTGACCTGCGGCCGCCGGGAGGCCGTGTACAGGTCGAGTAGCCGCGGGGCCGCGGAACCGCTCAGCACGAGATCGAACATCCACGCGAGGGCCGCGGCATCGCGGATGCCGGAACTCATGCCCTGCCCGAGGAAGGGCGGCATGACATGCGCGGCATCACCGGCCAGCAGTACCGATCCGGCGCGGAACGTGTCGGCCACGACGGACCTGAACTGGTAGACGGTCTGGCGGATCAGCTCTCCCTCGTCCGGACCGATCCACCGTTCGAGCAGCTTCCAGACGTGCTGCGCCGTCACCACCTCGGCGGGGTCGTCGCCGTCGACGAGCATGAACTCCCAGCGGAAGTAGCGCTGCGCGACACGGCCCATGTGGTTCGGCCTGGCCGGGTTCAGAACCTGGCCCGTGTGCGGGATGTCCAGTGGGCGGGCGCCCGGCCGCGGGCGGACGTCGACGACCAGCCAGTCGCCCCGGAAGCCGAGGTCCTCGGTGCGGATCTCGCAAAGGCGGCGGACCGTGCTGTTGGCGCCGTCCGCGCCGACGACGTAACGCGCGGTGACGACCGCACCGTCCTCCAGGGTCGCTGCCACGTGGTCGGTCTCCTGGCGGAGATCGACCACCGCTGCACCGAAACGCACGTCCACCGTGGGAATCTCGCGGATGGCCGCATCCAGGATCTCCTCGAGTTCCGGCTGGTAGAAGTGGTATGACGCGTCCCATCCGGACGGAGCGTCCCACTCGCGCGGCAGGCGCGCGAGCACCTCTCCGCCGGGGTCGAGGAACTCATACAGCCGCGCCGGGTCGGCGATGCGTTCGACCTGGTGGGCGATGTGCAGGGACTGGAAGATGCGCATGATCTCGTGATCGAAGTGGCCCGCGCGGGGGGTCTCATAGCGGCCCTGTCGTCGTTCGCACACGATGACGCGATGTCCGGACGTCCCAAGGAGGCCGGCCAGTGTCTGGCCCACGGGGCCGAACCCCACGATGAGCACGTCGGCGTCCGCGTGGGGGGACACATGGGTGCCGGAGTCCCCGGGGAAGGTCATGTCCGCAGCCTTTCGCCTTGCCGTCCATCGACTGAACCCGCAACCGATGGGCCGCGGCGAGCTTGCGCCACGAGGTCCTCGGGCTAAGCAGCATTGATTCTGTTCAACAGACTTTGTTCTGTCAAGCAGATCGCCCGGCCATGACACACGGCCCAGGGGTGAACGACCTGGAAGGCTTGTGTCATCCTAGGGTAGTGATCTACGTTACAGATCACGTTCTGGAGAGCAGACCGGTGACCCACAATTTCGGGTGCATCGAACGGTGCTCGGTCGCGGGACTTCCGCGTCCCTGAGGACCAAGGAGCGGCGCTGAGAACGCAGCGACGACGCTGCTACGGGAACCGGCGGTGCTGATGGCCTCTGCGGCGCCGGACTCGTTGAAGTCGCGTCGGCCACCCTGGTCCGATCCCGATCCACCTCGACCCAGTAGTGCTACGACGAATACAGCCACGTGACCGCGACGATGAACAGGATGGAGCCCACGATGGGCAGTGCAGTGCGAAGCGCGATCGACGAGGCGCTCTCCAGCGGCGAGGTGGGTTTGCAGGTCGCCGTGTATCACCGCGGTGAACTGGTCCTCGATGTCAGTGTCGGTGAGATGTCGGTGGGCGGGCGAAAGGTCGACTCCGACACGATCTTCTGGGTCGCGTCCGCGGGCAAGGTGTCGACGGCCACCGCGCTCCATGTGCAGGTCGAGCGCGGCCTGATCGACTACGACCAGACCATCGCGTCGATCTGGCCGGAGTTCGGCGCGCAGGGCAAGGATTCGTTCACGGTTCGCGACGCCCTTACGCATCGCGTCGGTCTGGCCGGGCTCCCCGGCGACGCCACTCCTGAGCTCTTGGGTGACTGGGAGTGGATGGCGGACCGGTTGGCGCGCTCAGCGCCGAGCGACGATCCGGCCCAGCGCAGCACTTATCACGCACGAACGTGGGGCTACGTCGTCGGAGAGATCGCCCGCCGGGTGGACCCGGCGGGCCGGTCGTTCGAAGATCTCGTGCGCGACGAGGTCCACGAGCCCCTTGGCGTCTCGGGGGTGTGGCACCGGCTTCCCGGCGGTGTGGAGCATCGCCTCGCCGTCATGCGGGGCGACATTCTCAGCGGCGAGCCGATGACGTTCACGGTCACGGCGGATCACGAGATCAATACCCCCGAGTACCGGGATCGGATCGACCCGAGCGGTGCGTGGGTGACCGCACGAGAGGCTGCGCGATTGTGGGCCGCGTACGCCCAGGGCGGTGAGCTCGCCGGAACGCGTCTGCTGGCCGCCGACCGCATTGCGACGTTCCTCGATCGTCGGGCGTGTACCTTCGAAGCCGGATCGATCGCCGGTCCGCGAGCGGTGATCGGGGCCGGCGGACTCATGGTGGGCGGATCGGTTCCCGCCTACCGCGAGGTCCTGGGGTTCGGAGGCGGCCGCGTCCTTTGGCACCCCGGAGCCGGGGGAGCTCTCGGCTTCGCCGACCTGGACGCGGAACTCGCCGTCATGATCTGCCACAACGAGTTCTTCGACGAACGCCACCACAGCCAGCACCCGTTCGCGCCGCTCGTCCGTGCGGTCTATGCCGATGTCGCCGGGTGACGGCTGCGTCGAGGCGAATCGTGACGATGGCTCCTCAAGGTCCCTGCGGACCAGCGAAGGAGGGCCTGCACCTCAAGGAGCGCACTCATGACCAACGACCGAGCCAACAGCGGTAGTAACACCCAAAAGGATTTCGAGACCGAGCAATCGCCCACGAACTGAAAAGAGCCGTCCGGTCGCTGAACCGGGCCGTCGGTGAACCAGGCGGCTTCACCGGTGGCGACCGTCCACCCGGTGTTGGACGCCGTCTCGGCAGCCGCCTCCGGCCTTGATCAACCCTACGCAAATCGAGCGCTTCCTGGCGTGCCAGCACGCGGACGGGCGCCTCGTCCATGACCCTGGCGCGAATCTCGAGGAGTCGCTCGGCGCCTTCAGCCGCTGCATCCTTCACGCTCGTCTGTGGCGAAGCGGTCAACCAAGCGCGAAGCGCGATCGACCATGTCCGCGGCGCGGGCCTGCCGCTGGCGGCCGGTGCACCGCCGTCCCGCAACATCGCCGGCGAAACGGCACCCACGGCCTCGGGCAGAGGGCGAGATGGTTCAACAGCCTAAGGAAGGGGGTCTGAGCCATGAAGCAGATGAGCCAGGAGGAGCTTCTCGCCCTTCCCACCACGATCAGCCTCGAGACCGCCGCGCGTGCCATCGGGCTTGGTCGAGATCGACCCGGGGCCGCGACCGGCGTTGCCGGCCCGGGTGGAACTGGACATGCGCGGGGACCCGATGTCGCCGCTTCGCTGGACGACGCTGTCGTTGGCCAGGGCATTGACCGACCAAGGCCACCAGGTCTGCGCGGACAGGGTCGTTGACCTGCTGCGGGAAGAGGGGTTCAGTCTCCAGAGCAGCGTCAAGACCTTGGAGGGCAAGCAGAACCCGGACCGGGACGCTCAGTTCCGTTACCTCAACGAGCAGGTCAACGACCACCAGAGGGCGGGGCAGCCGGTCATCAGCGTGGACACCCAGAAGAAGGAACTGGTCGAGGTGTTCACGACCGCGGGCCGCCAGTGGCGTCCTGCGGGTCGGGCGAAGAGATCAGCCGGCTGGTTTGGGATCGGCAGTCGTGGTCTCAAGTTTGATGACGTGGAGAATCTCTTGGTGGAAGCGGTCCATGGCGGTGTCGACGCTGCGGACGAAGCCGGTCTCTTCGATGCCGCGCTTGGTGCCCATGCCGGTTGCGAGAGTCAACCGGAAGGAATCGATCTGTTCGGCGTCTTCGGGGACGAGCAGGCCTGGTTCGGCGATGAGGTTCTTCAGCAGGTCGCAGGGGCCGGTTCTGTGACCAGGGGTGAGGGCTTCGACGCGGAGCTCGGGTGGGGCGTCGTTCAGCTGACGTAGCAGCCACTGGACGCGGGTGAGGGAGCGGGCGCGTTCAGCCGCGGGGATCTCGACGGTGGTCTCGATATGACCGGTGCGCAGGTCGGCTTCCAACAGGACGGGGCCGCCGGCGTTGGGGATGCGAATCTCGGCGCTCATCCTCCCGTTCTCCACCAGGGAGGTGACGGTCTGCAGACGGCGGACCGAGGCGTCTCCATCGCGTCGTTTGCGCAGGACCGGGGCGATGGCCAGGCCGGTCTGCCCGCTGAGGCGCAGGCACAGCTGGCGGATCAGCTTCTCCCAGCTCTCGGCCACGTGCAGGGCGCGCCGGTCACCCAGCCGTAGGGTGTTGGAGGTGACGGCGTTGCGGACCGGGACCCAGGCGGCGCCCATGTCGCGGAAGCCCTGACAGCCGGCGTTGTCCTGGCGCAGGTAGTACAGCAGTTCGCTCAGCAGCCAGGCGTGGACGGGGTTGGCGACGCCGTCGTGGAGGCAGAGCATCTCGGCCTCGTGGGCGACCTCGGCCCACGACAGGTGGCGTAGGGACACCTTGCGCAGCAGCTTCTTGTCGACCTTGAGCGGGTGCTCGTTGTCCAGGGCCAGGTCGTTGGACAGGGTGATCACGGTCTCGTAGCCGTGCCGGGCCGCCACCTCCAGATACGCCTCGACCTGGTCGGCCTTGAGGGGGTTGCCACCGGTCTTGGTCTCGATCAGCGCGGTCCAGATCCGGCCGGCCCGTGCCACGCGCAGCACGCCGTCGGGCCGTACCTTGCCATCGCCGTGCTTGAAGGAGGCTTCGGCGAAGGTTTGGATCGTCCCGGCGGGAGCGTTGAAGCGGGCGGTGAGACGGCGGCCGAACTCGGGCACCTGTGCCATCACCGCCAGCAGCGTTGCGGTGGCGCGCGCCTCGCGTTCCTGATCGTTGCGCAGCCCGGTGACCGGGAACAGACGGGCGTGCTGCCAGGAAGGGTGCTCGGCCAGGTTGACTTTGGCGGCCTTGGGGACGGTGGTCTTCCTTTTCTTGGTCGTCCGCACCCGCTGGGGGCGCTGCTCGACCGTGACCGGCGCTTGAGGGATGGGCGCGGCCGCTTCTGCCGTAGGAGTCGGGGGCTGAGGCTGGTCGGTGTCGGGTGTGGCGGGTGGCCGGGGCTGTGCCTGGGGTGCGTCTTCCTCGTCGCTGTCGTCGACGTTGATGCCGAAGTCGCCGGCCAGGCCGGCCAGGCCGGACCCGTAGCCCTGGCCGATCGCCCGGAACTTCCAGCGCTCGCCCCGGCGGTACAACTCCCCGAAGATGAATGCGGTCTCGGCGTCGGCGTCCTTGATATCGAAGGCCAGCAGCGCTTCTCCGGTGCTGTCGGAGACGGCCAGGCGCAGATCGTCGAGGCCGCCGAAGGTCGCTGCGGCGTAGCGGCTTGCGGCGATGACCACGCGCTGCACCTCGGGCCGCACACTGGTCAGGTCGACCAGGATGCGATCCTCACTGCCGGTGGCAGTAGGCGTCTTGCCCAGCAGCCGCACCGACTCATCGAGGGTCGCCGGCTGGTTGTAGAAGACGAAGTCGGCGTCGCTGCCGACCCTGCCGTCGGCGCCGACCAGCAGCACCGACACATCGGCCTCGCCCTCACCGGAAGGATCGGTCCAGCTCAACGCCACGGTGAACGGTCCTGAAGCCGTGGTCAGGCCGGACAGGTCGATGTTGGCGCCCTTGGACATCTGCTGCACTACCAGGCTCCTCGGCTCGTGACGACCTCACGCACAGGGGGAGCGATGACCAGCCACAGGACCGCACGTTCACGGCAGGTGGTGCCGAGCGACGGACAGCGATCATCTGAACGCGGAATGCCAGCGTACGATGAGCACCTCCTGTAGGGGACCGTTCGTATGCGAGGGGCCACACTCGGCCACCGGCCACGAGGGAGCCGAGCCGTATCGCGGGCCTGGTGGTGCCGGATCAGTTGCAGACGCCGTGTTCCTTCCGCCGCTCCCGGCAACTTTCCCGGGTACGGCATCCGGATCGAGCGTGGCGCCGTGTCCGTCGCCGCTGGAAGTCACCCCGGCGATGAAGGCCGACCAGGCCCGGGTGTTCGTGCGGCACCGGGCGATCTGTGGCTCGGCGATGGGCCGGGTCCCGGGCGAACTGGCGCGCCGGACCTGGTCCGCCCGGTCCCTCCACCCGCGGGTCGATTCGGTGCACTCGAGCGAACCTCCGGCAAGGTCGCCGTCGTGCCGTGAGAGGGGCGGGTTCCGGTCCCGGTGGTGTCGGCCGCCTCAGCGCGGCTCACCGCCGGGTAGCGGCGTCCAACGGCGGCCGTCTCCTTCTTGACCAGCGTTTTCTTCGTGCAATCGGCCCGAAGGCGCACTGGAGAGTCCGGCGTGGGAGACGTTTCACCTGCCATGTGCCGAGCAGGGCGAGCGATCTGCCCTACCAAACGGTTGTCTGGGCGGGTAGACTCCGAGCCGGCAGGACCGGAGCGCGATCGGATGAGAGGCGTTGGCAGTGGACTTCGAGCTCAGTGAGCAGCAACAGCTCTTTCGCAAGACCGTGGACGAGTGGGTCGACCAGGAGGTCCCCAAGGAGTGGGCGCGGGAGTTGGAGAAGGACGAGCACAATTTCCCTCACGCCCTGTGGGACAAGTTCACCCAGGCGGGCTTCCACGGCATCGGGCTGCCGGAGGAGTATGGAGGCCAGGGGGGTGACATCCTGACGCAGATGATCCTGGCGAGGGGGCTGGCCCGGTCGCTGGCCGGTCTGACCTGGGTCTGGGGGATCACCTCGTTCGCCGGTGGCAAGTCCGTCGGCATCTATGGCACCGATGAGCAGAAGCGCACGCATCTCACCGCCATCGCCGAGGGGCGAGAGAAATGGGCGATCGGGTTCACCGAGCCCGGCGGTGGGACGGACCTGCTCGGCGGGATGCGCACCCGTGCGAAGAAGGTCGAGGGCGGCTGGGTGGTCAACGGACAGAAGACGTGGAGTTCGATGTCTCACGTCGCCGACTACATTCTGCTGCTGGCCCGGACCGACGAGTACACCGCGAAACGTCACCAGGGCGTTTCGCTCTTCATCCTTCCCGCGAAGAGCGAGGGCGTGACGATCCGGGAGATCCCCAAGGTCGGCATGCGGGCCCTGGGCTCGTGCGACGTGTATCTCGACGACGTCTTCATCCCGGAGGAGAACCTGCTGGGGGAGGAGAACAAAGCCTGGTACATGCTGCTGCCGACGCTGAACAACGAACGGATCATGCTCTCTTCCTTCTGCGTCGGGATCATGGACGGCGTCCTGGAGGACGCGCTGCGCTATGTGATGGAACGTGAGGCCTTCGGAGGCCCGATCGGCCGGTTCCAGGCGTTGCAGCACCACATCGCCGACATAGCCATGTGGCGTGACCAGGCCGAACTGATGGTCAACCGTGCTGCCTGGCTGCAGTCGCTGGGCCGGGACTGCGGGCAGGAGGCGAACATGGCCAAGGTGGTGGCCTCCGAGCTCGGCGGGCAGGCGGCGGATCTCGGCCTGCAGATCCTCGGCGGCATGGGGTACTCGGCGGAGACGGACATGCAGCGCTACTGGCGGGATGTCCGCCTGTTCCGGATCGGGCCGGTCACGAACGAGATGGCCCGTAATGGCATTGCCGAGGGCCTCGGCCTGCCCCGGTCGTTCTCATGAGCGCTCCCGCCGCCGCGCATCCCCTGGCGCACCTTGTGGGGAAAACGATCCCGGACGGTGTGTGGCGCCTCGCCGACTACGAGAACTGGCTGGGGCACGATGCGCTCTATTCGACGCCGGAGGAGGCGCCGCACCCGGTGATGGCATTCGTCGCGGCCCAGCGTGGACTGGGGGTGAGCGTCGCCGAGCTGTTCCGGATGTGGGGGACGGAGATGTCCGACGGACCGATGCTCACCGAGTCGACTCTGGAGTTCCCGGGCGAGTTCGAGGCCGAGCTGGAGTACCGGGTGACCGGCACGGTCGAATCGGTGGTGCGCAAGTCGGGGAGGACGATGGGGGAGTTCGACCTGCTCACCGCGCGGTTCGAACTCGTTCGGCCGGGGGGCGGCACGGATGCGGTGGTCCGCAACGTCTACGCCTTGCCGAGGCGAGGAGAGGGTGGATGACTCCAGAGACCGAAGAGCTGCCGGACTGGGTGCTTGCCGAGGTCGACGCGGAGAAGATGAAGGTCCTGGCCCTGCTGCTGGCCGACCCGAATCCGCTGCACTTCGATCCGGAGGTCGCGCCGCGGCTGGGCATCGCACAGCGCCAGGTCAACCAGGGGCCGTCGACGATGGCGATGCTGGCGAATCTCGTGCGGACCGCGTTTCCCGATGGACGGCTGATCCGGCTGTACGTGCGGCTGAGTGGAAGCGTCGTCGCAGGGCAGAGCGTCCGCGCACACGGGCGGGTCACCGGACGGGAACGTGGCGCGGCGGGGGAGAAGGTCCGGTGCGAGGTCACCCTGGAGGCGGAGGGGCGCGTCGTCGTGGAGGGCGACGCAGAGGTCCTCTTGTCGGCCTGAGCGGGCGACTCGACAAGGTTTGAGCGGGAGACGTGATCATGCAGGACACCGTTCTGACGGTTCCGGGGCTCATCGAGCGAGCGGCACGGGAGCACCCGGACAACGACAGCTTGATATTCCCGGAAGCTCGGCAGGACTATCGCGGGCTTGAGGAGTCGGCCACCATGGTGGCCCGCGCGCTCACCGCGCTCGGGATCGGGCGGGGTGACGCGGTCGGCACCCTGATGCCCAACGGCCTGGACTTCGTCCACACGATGCTCGGTACCGCCATGGTCGGCGCGCTGTTCGTGCCGATCAACGCGCGGCTGGCGCCACGGGAGATCGCGCGCGTGGTTCCGGACTCGGGGATGAAGGTGCTGTTCACCACGGATGCGGTGGACGAGCACGTCGATTACGTGGGTCGGCTCCATCAGGCGTTCGCCGGACTCGCGGCGGGTGAAGCGGGCCGTACGCCACGGCTCGACGGCGCGCCTCAGTTGCGGTGCGCCGTCGTGCTCGGAACGCGCTCGGCGCGCGGTTTCCTGACCCGCGAGTCGTTCCTGGCCCTCGGCCGTGACGTCGACGCCGAGTCGGTGCGGGCGGCCGCCAGGTCGGTGACCCCGGACATGCCTTACATCATGATGTACACGTCGGGCACCACGACGGCCCCCAAGGGCTGCCCGCTCACACATGAATCCGTGGTGCGCCTGGGGAAGGCGGTCGGCGAGGAGGTCTTCCAGGTCACCGAGGCCGACCGGATGTGGAATCCGCTGCCGATGTTCCACGTGAGCGCGCAGGCGCCCATGATCGGAGTCTTCAACGCGGCCGCGGCATGGGTGTCGATGACCCACTTCGAGCCGGATGCGGCGCTGGACATGATCGAGCGGGAGAAGGTCACCCTCCTCTACCCGGCCTATCCCACGCTGACCGGCCCGCTGCTCAACCACCCCCGCTACACTCCGGACACCTTCCGCCGGGTACGCGCCATGCTCACGGTCGGCCCGCCTGACCAGCTGCGCGTCTTCCAGGAGAAGCTGCCCCACACCACCCATGTCAGCTGCTACGGCTCCACGGAGTTGGGCGGTGTCGCCATCATGGGCCGCCTTGACGACCCGCTGGAGGAACGGATCACCTCGGGCAAGCCGTTCACCGGTGTCGAGGCCCAGGTCCGCGACCCGCTCACCGACCGGGAAGTCCCGCCAGGGGACGTGGGTGTGATTCACGTACGCGGGTTCAACCTCTTCCAGGGCTATCACAACGACCCCGAGAAGACCGCCGCGAGCATTGACGGCGAAGGCTGGTTCAACACCGGCGACCTCGCCTCCATCGATCACAACGGCAATCTGACCTTCCGCGGACGGACGAAGGACATGCTGAAGGTCGGCGGGGAGAACGTGGGCTGCCTGGAGGTGGAGGCATATCTGACCACGCACCCCGACATCCAGGTCGCTTCGGTCGTCGGTGTGCCGGATCCGAAGTACGACGAGGTGCCGGCGGCCTTCGTGGAGGTGCGCACGGGGGCGAGCCTGACCGAGGAAGCGGTCATCGAGTTCTGCGGCCAGGGCCTGGCCAAATACAAGGTGCCCCGGCATGTGCGCTTCATCGAAGAGTGGCCGATGTCCGCCACGAAGATCCAGAAGTTCCGGCTCAGAGACCGGTTGATGGAGGAACTGGGGACCGCCGGAAGTTCGGGACCGGCTGTCACGACCGTGGGTTGACCATGGCGGCCGTCAGCGGCGTCCGCTCCGACCGCGACCGGTGGCGGGAGCTCGTCGGGCGCCTGGTCGCGCCCCTGGAGATCAACGCCGATCGGGAGGCGCCGCGATCGGTGCGAGCGCGGTGGACGACATCCCCTCATGCGGATCGTGTCGGTTGCAGAGCGGGTACGGCTGCCGGCAGGCGCGCTCCGGCGTGATCGAATTCTTGTCCAGCACAGCGGACGCGCCACCATCGATCAGCAGGACGGACGCACGATCCTTCCACCACGTGCCCTGACCGTCTACGGCACCGCCCGGCCCTACGGCGTGATCGAGCACGGGGACTTCATGGCGGACGTGGGTCTCGTGCCACGCGAGCGGCCGCCGCTCGGCGCAGAGGAGGTCGCGCCGAGCCCGGTGAGCATCGAACGGGGGCCGGGCGCACTGTTCCGAGCGGAGTTCAGGCCGACGCCGAGCGTGCCCGGTGCCGAACCAGGGGACCGGGACCGCCACCCGCGGTACGTGCGTGCCTGCCGCGCCGGTGCGGCCATGCCCGGAAAGGCAAGATATCGGACGCGCAAATCCAACTGTTCTGTGAGTCAGCTCTCATAGCATCGGTAACAACGTCCCGTTGCGAGGCATATCGACGTACATAGACGGCGCAGAGGAGCGTATCCGTGACGGCGAGCTCACTGGAACCCGTGATTCGGAGACTCAACCGTTTCCACCTTGGAGGGGAGTGGGCCGCTCCACGTGGCGACGGTCGGATCGACGTCGTGTCCCCCAGCACCGAAGAGGTCGTCGCGCAGGTCCCCGCTCCCACGACCGCCGACATCGACGCGGCCGTCGCGGCGGCCCGCAGAGCGTTCGAGGGGCCACGGAGGTCCACCACACGTCGGGCGCGGTCTACACCCGCGATCCCGGGGTGGCCGAGCGCGTGGTCCGGGAGGTCCGGACGGGTCAGATCTTCGTGAACGACGCCTCGATGTGCGTCACCCAGCCCTTCGGTGGGTTCAGTCAGCCCGGGATGGGGCGTGAGGGCGGCCCCGAGGGATCGCGGGCTACTTCGAGACCAAGATGGTCACGTTCGGTGAGGAGTCGACGATGGCGCTGAAGACCAAGGGGGCTCTGCTGTGGGAGCCCGGGACCCGGTCGGGATGGACCGTGGAGGAGATCGAGCTCGATCCGCCGAAGCCGGAGGAGGTCTTGATCAAACTCGCGGCCTCGGGTCTGTGTCATTCCGATGCCCACCTCGACACCGGCGACATCCCGCTGCCCTGGGCTCCGGTCCTGGGCGGTCATGAGGGCGCGGGGGTGATCCAGGAGGTCGGCTCCGAGGTCCACGGGCTGGAGGTCGGCGACCACGTGGTCACGACCTTCCTGCCCTCGTGCGGCACCTGCCGCTGGTGCTCGGCCGGGATGTGCAGCCTGTGCGATGTGGGTGCGGGCGTGCTCGGGGGCAAGGCGCCCGATGGCACCAACCGGATCCACGCGCGGGGCAAGCCGGTGGGCGCCATGTCCTTCCTGGGTACCTTCGCCCCCTACGTGGTCGCGCCGCGCACGGCCGTGATCAAGATCGACAGGGACATCCCGCTGGAGAAGGCGGCGCTGATCGGCTGCGGCGTCCCGACCGGGTGGGGCTCGGCGGTGCACGCCGCCGGGACCGAGGTCGGGGACACCGTCGTGGTCGTGGGTACCGGCGGTGTCGGGGTCAACGCGGTGCAGGGTGCTCGCCTGGCCGGGGCCAGTGTGATCGTGGCGGTGGACCCGGTGCCGTTCAAGCGAGAGACCGCCGAGCGGCTCGGAGCCACCCACTCCGCGAAGGACTTCGACGAGGCCACGGAACTCGTCCGCACCTTGACCAAAGGCGTCATGGCCGACCGGGTCATCCTCACCGCCGGGGTGGGGTACGGGAACCTCGTCGGCCCCTGCGGGGTGCTCACCCGCAAAGGCGGCACGCTCGTGGTCACCTCGGCGGCGCCCGCGCTTCAGGAGCACATCGATCTGAACCTGCTCGACTTCGTGATGTCCGGCAAGCGGTTGCAGGGCTCCCTCTACGGCACCTGCAACGCCCGGGTGGATGTGCCCAAGCTGCTCGGACTGTACAAGCGGGGCGATCTGCGTCTCGACGAACTCCTCACCCGCACCTACGCCCTGGAAGAGATCAACCAGGGATTCGCGGACATGGACGCGGGCCGCAACATCCGCGGCGTCATCATCTACGACTGACCGCTCGTCCTCGGTCTCCGGGCGCGCCGCCCGGGCACCCCAGTGATGAGGCGCTCCGCGTGCGCCGTACCGGTCAGCCGCCCCCCACCGCCGGGACCCGGCCGCGCTCCCTATGACCGCACCACGAGGCCGACCCTTGGGCGTTGGCGGGCGGCTGTTCCGCCCTGCTCGCACCATTCATGCCTTCCCCTCGGCCCCGTGATCGAAAGGCGGCCCATGGCCCTGACGAAGCGACCACCGCACTGTTGACCGAGCCGGCTCAGAGCGGAACGAAGCCGATCCATGAGATGACTCCGCAGGAGGCTCGCGGGCTCACCGCCGCACTCGCGGGGATGCGTGCCGGCGCCGGGCGGGCACGCGGCCACGGTGAGGCTCCTGGTGCCCGACGAGCGGCCACGCGGTGTGCTGGTCCGTCTCCACGGCCGGTGGTCGGGTGAACGGCTACCTTAACCGCCGGCCTGATCGACGCCGACGGATGGCTGCACACCGGCGACATCGGCGAACTGGACCCGGACGGCTTCCTGAAGATCGTCGACCGCAAGAAGGAGATCATCATCACCGCGGGTGGCGAGAACGTCGCCCGCTCGATGATCGAGAACCTGCTGAAGGAGCGTCCACTGGTCGGGCAGGCCCTGGCGTACGGGGACAAACGGCCCCACGTCGTTGCGCTCATCACGCTCGACGGCGGGGCGGCACCGGTCTGGGCAACGGAATGGAGCGCGAGTGGCTCCGGACGCGGGCGGCGACGCAGGAGCCCCTGACCGGATCGTGTCTGCCGCATGCCCCGTGCCCCTTGAGAAGGGAGTATCGCGATGTCCCTCACGGCGCCGTGTCGCCCTGACCCGGATCGACGGAGGGGGAGGGGTGGCGGCCCTCGGCGGCCACCACGCGGGTCAGACCTGACACCCGACTTCGGAGACATCGGCGGTCTCGACGCCGAACTGGTGGACAGGCGCGCCGATCGCGGCTTCGGCACGCCGCCCACCTGGTCGGCGCACCCGGGGGGACACCCGGGCCTCTGCCCCTGACCTTCACGCGGGCTTGGCGGCGAGCCGGTCGGTGATGGCCCGCCATGCGAAGACATGGCGGCGCAGCAATGCGGCGAACGGGTGCAGGCCGTCGACCGATTTCATGGGTGTCCTCCTCCGCTCCTGGCAGGCGCCCAACCAATCGTTGGGTAATCTACACGGTGTGGAGACCTCGGCGATGCGCGACGATACTGAGGCGGGGCACGTGGTGAACAGGAGGCGGACTCCACGCACGGACACTGCCCCGCCCTTCCGGGCGGACGGCGGACGCTGGCCCGAACTGCTTGAGATCGCCGCGTGCATCTTCGCCCGCAAGGGCTACAAGTCCACCCGGCTTCAGGACATCGCCGACGAATTCGGCGTGCTCAAGGGCAGCCTCTACCACTACATACGCAGCAAGGACGATCTTCTCTTCGAGGTCATCCGCTCCGTCTTCGTCCAGGGGCTGGGCAGCCTCGGCGGTCTCGCCGAAGCGGACCTCGATCCCCTCGACCGGTTGCGCGCCGTGGTGCGCGGGCACGTGCTCTACCTGATCGACAACCTGGCGGAGACCACGGTGCTCCTGCACGAGTTCGACCAGCTCTCCGACGAGCACCGCGCCGCTCTGCCGATCCGCGAGTACCAGACGATCATTGCCGACCTGATCGCCGATGCGAAGGCCGACGCACGGGTCAAGCCGGAGGTCGACCCCAAGCTCGCCGCCCTCGCGGTGCTCGGCGCGGCGAACTGGGTGCACCGCTGGTACCGCCCTGGCGTCCGGGCGCCGGAGGAGGTCGCGGACCAGTATGCAGACCTGCTGGTCGGCGGAATGCTCGCGTGCACCGAACGCTCGGCTCAGGTTTCCTCGCGGGGCGGGGTGAGGAGGAAGTCCACCGACTCCTCGGCGTAGGCGCCCGCATTCTGGGCTCGAGTGCCTGGGGGATCGTCACGACGCCTCCGCAGCGGGCGTCGGACAGGAGCGTGACCGAGGTGTCCTTCGGCACCTCACCCCATGCCCCGCCGCACCATGGCTCGCGCGGCCGGCACCTGCGACTCTCTCAGCTGTTCCCAGTGCCGCCGGATCTCCGGAATGCGCCGCGCCTCCACATCCAGGCGCAGCACGGCCTCATGCCGGTCCCCGAGGTAGAGGTCCATGATCTGGCGGGCGAGCCGGACGAGGTCCCCGCGCAAAGATCCCGCGTCGGCGATCGTCGCTGCCCGGGCCTCCAGAACGTCGGCCAGCGGCTCCTCCGCCGGCGCAGGTAGATCGACTGCTTCCCGACGCCGGAGGCGCGGGCGACCGCGTCGACGCTATCGAAGCGGCGGTGTGGATGGCGGGTTCGACGTCCAGCAGCGCCGGAACCCCGGCGGGCGACGTTCGCCGCGAACTCGGTCATCATCGCGCCCTCGGCGTCTGGGCATACCGTGGCGGCGCAACGGTTCCGCCAGGCCCCCCCCTGTGCCGCTCGGGGATCTGGGCCCGCGGGCTTGCGATGAGACTGGCCGGGTCACCCGCCATGGTCTTGCCAGTACCAGGTCGGCTGGGCGTCGGGTTCGGCCGGCGCGCAGGCTCGCTCGCGGGCCAGGCGCCCTCTGAACGATCGGGAACTGACGCCGGGGGAGGGGGCTGCCGCGAAGTACAGGCGACCGAGTCGCAAGGGCCGCACTGATCGCGGTTGCCGTCCCTCGACATCCGCCTGTCCGCCGTTCTCGAAGCGCGTCGGCGGAGACCAGCGGCTGTCAGGGCACGACGACGATCTTGCCGAACGTGCTGCCCGACGTCAGTCTCGTGAACGCGGCGGGTGCCTGCTCCAGCGGGAACACCGAGTCGATGTGCGGCCGGACGCCTCGGGCGTCGCAAAGGGCGAGGAGGTCGACGAGTTCCTCGCGCCTGCCCATGGAGGAGCCGTGGATGGTGATGTGCTGCAGGAACACCTTGAAGAGGTCGGTGGTGACGGAGGCGCCTGCCGTCGCTCCGGCGACCACGACGGTACCGCCCGGCCGCACCGAGCGCAGGGAGTGCTCCCAGGTCGCCTCGCCGACGGTGTCGACGACGAGATCGACCCGCTCCGGGAGGCGCGCGCCGGTGGCGAAGCCGGCGTCGGCGCCGAGGGCACGGGCCTTCTCGAGCTTCTCGGGGGTACGGCCGGTGACCCATACCCGCAACCCCGAGGCCCGGGCGAGAGCGATCGCGGCGGTCGCGACGCCTCCGCTCGCCCCCTGCACCAGCACTGTCCGTCCCGGACGCCCGGCGCCCCGGACGAACAGCATGCGGTAGGCGGTCAGCCAGGCGGTGGGCAGGCAGGCCGCCTCCTCGAAGCTCAGTGATGCGGGCTTGTCGACGAGGTTGCGCTCGGGCACCGCGACTCGCTCCGCCAGCCCGCCCCGCAGGGCGTCGGCGAGCATGCCCCGCCGCGGATCGAGCAGCTCATCGCCACCGCCCCGAGCGGGGTCGGCCACGAGCGCGTGCACGATCACCTCCCGGCCATCGTCGGTGACGCCGGCGACGTCCGAACCGAGGATCATCGGCAACCGGTCCTCACGTACTCCGACCCCGCGCAGGCTCCACAGGTCGTGGTGGTTCAACGAGGCGGCCTTCACCGTGACGAGCACCTGCCCGGTCGCGGGCGTCGGCTCGTCGAGGTCGACGACCTCCACCGCGGATGCGGAGGCGTCCTGGGAGAACTTGGTGGCGACTGCGGCACGCACGGAGGCGGTCCCCTCTCGGTCGGGTGTGTCAGCGGTGTGGACGGCGAGGGGGAGGGCTGGCGGGGCGTCCGTACGCACCGTCAACGCCTTCGCCCAGGTAGATCATCCCACGATAACAACCATACGGTAGTTTGGGCGCTCTGGCCAGAGGCGTCACGTGGTGTCCCCAAAGGTCATGAGCGCGTTGCGCCGGGGCTCAGGTCCGGGCCGCCGCGGCTCGGACCGGAAGAATGCGGATCGGTTGACGGCGGACGTTCAGCGGCGGACGCCGTGCGCTGCGGGCGGCGGGTGCTCGTTGCAGACCAGCATCCCGTCGACCAGGAACTCCGCGTAGAAATCGGCGATCTCGACCGCCGTGTGCCTGCCGTCCGGCCGGAACCAGCGATAGATCCAGTTGGCCGTGCCGAGCACCGCGAGCGCGGTGAGCTCGGGATCGATGTCGGGCTTGACCCGGGGGTCGGATTTCGCCTCGGCGATCAGGTGCGCGAAGATCGTTTGGTATTCGCGGATCGCCAGCTTGGTCTGCCGAGCGTCGGAGAGCTGGTCGAACTCGTGGAGCAGGACGGTGGTCTCGTCCAGGTTGTCGACCAGGTGCAGGACGTGGCCCCGCACGGCCTCACGCAGTCGCTCGACGGGATCGAGATCCGCTTCGGCGAGCGTCCGCAGGTTCTGCAGCCCGTCGCCGAACACCGACTTGATGACCTCGAACAGCAGGTCGTCCTTGCTGCGGATGTAGTGGTAGAGACTGCCCTTGAGCACGCCGAACTCGTCGGCGATGTCCTGCAGCGTCGTTGACCGGTACCCCTTGCGTGCGAAGATGCGGGCGGATATCTCCAGCAGTTCCTGCCAGCGCCCGTCGTCCGCCCGGAACGGCGGGGCGGTGTCCGTACGCGGGGCTCGCCTCCTGTTCACCACGCGCCCAACCTTACATTCGGTTGCCCTCGGGTGATGCGACCGGCCCGGGCGGTGGTGGCGGGCGAGCCGGCGGATCCGGGCCGGCGCGGCCGTCCATCCGCAGGCCAGGGGCGCGCGCCGCCCGGGTTGCGCAGGTCGTGGTACCGGCCGGCCCGGAGGCCGCGCGGGCCTCCGGGCCGGCCACGGGCACTGACCGGCGCTTGTCCTCCGACCTTCAGGACCGCATTCGGCGCGACAGGCTCGGGAAGTCCGCGTCGTGCCGGCCGTCGATCGCCGACGCGCGCGGCTCCACCCGTGCCGGGACGCCGAGCGGCGGGGCCATCCTGCCGGTCACGCGTCGTCCCGGCCGCGCCCCGACAGGCCGAGGAAGGCCCGCTCGAGCCGGGGGTCGGCTTTGAGGTCCGCGGCGGGACCGGACAAGACCACCCGGCTCCGCTCCAGGACGGACGCCTCGTCGGCGATCTCCAGCGCCGTCGCGTTCTGCTCCACCATCGCCACCGCGATGCCCCGGTCGGCGATCCGGCGCACCGCGTCCATCACGGTGTCCACCATGATCGGGGCCAGACCCATGGACGGCTCGTCGAGGAGGATGACGCGCGGGTCGGCCATCAGGGCCCGGCCGAACGCCAGCATCTGCTGCTCTCCGCCGCTGAGCAGGCCGCCAGGGGAGCTCCGGCGGGTCGCGAGCACCGGGAACATCTCGTAGACCTCGGCCAGGGTGCGGGCGCGGTGCGCGGCCGAGCGGTTCGGGTACCCGCCCAGCAGCAGGTTCTCCTCGACCGACAGCGGTGCCACGATCCGGCGCCCCTCCGGCACCAGGACCATCCCCGCCCGGGCGATGCGCCAGGCCGGGCGTCCCGTGACGTCCTTCCCGTCGAGCAGCACGCGCCCGCCCGCCGGGCGCACGCTGCCGCACGTCGCGAGCATCGCCGAACTCTTGCCGGCGCCGTTCGAGCCGAGCACCACGTGCACGCGGCCGGATCGTGCGGTCAGGCCGATCCCGTCAACCGCCGTCACGCCCCCGTAGCGCACCACCAGCTCCGTGATCTGCAGCCGGATCGTGTCGTCGGCCAAGGTAGGCCTCCCTCACTCGGTCGTCGCGAACCGTGGTGGCGGGGTCGCCGTCAGCGATGACGCGGCCGAAGTCCACCACCACGAGGTGGTCGGTGAGACGGGTGACCATCTCCAGGTCGTGCTCGACGAGGAGCTGGGTCATCCCGTCGTCGCGGAGGCTCGTGAGAAGATCACCGATCTCGGTGCGCTCGACGGGCGACATCCCCGCGACGGGCTCGTCGAGCAGGAGCAGGCGCGGCCGGGCGGCCAGCGCCCGCGCGATCTCCACCCGGCGCTGGTGGCCGTAGGGCAGTGCGCCGGGCAGGCTCTTCTCCAGCCCCGTCAGGCCGACCCGGGCCAGCGCCTCCCGGGCGCGGTCCCGGGACTCGCGGTCGGCCCGCGCCGCTCGCCGCGGGCGGACGAGCCCGTCGAGCAACCGGCGCCCGTCGTCGGCACCGAGCATCACGTTCTGCAGCACGGTCAGTCCGGGGACCAGCCGGATCGCCTGGTAGGTGCGGCGGATCCCCGACCTGGCGATGTGCGGGACCGCGCGGCCGGAGACGGCCTCGCCGCCGGCGGTGATCCGGCCGCGGGTCAGCGGGACGAGGCCGGAGATCGCGTTGAGCAGCGTGGTCTTGCCGGAGCCGTTCGGGCCGACGAGCCCGCAGAGACTTCCCGCCCGGACGGTGAACTCGACGCCGTCGACGGCCTTGACCCCGCCGAAGTGCACGGCGACGTCCTCGCATCGCAGCGCCGTCATGCCACACCTTCCGAAGTCGATGCCGGAGCGTTCCCCGGGCGCCGGCCCCTGGTCCGCCACCGCCCTGCCATCCCGATCAGTCCGGACGGGGCGAACAGCGCCATGAGGATGACCAGGGCGCCGTAGACGACGTCGCGCCACTCCTCCACGAAGCGCAGCAGCTCGGGCAGCACCGTCACGACCAGCGCGCCGACGGCGGGCCCGACCCAGGACCCGGATCCGCCGATCACCACGATGGTCAGGCCCAGCACGACCAGCGAGAAGCCGCTGTCACCGGGGCCCAGAATGCCGAAGGTCAGCGGGATGAGCGCGCCCGCCAGGGCCCCGAGGACGGCGCTGAGCACGCTCATCGAGACCCGCAGCCGCCCGGTTTCGATGCCGAGTGATCGGGCGAGCGGTTCGTCTGTGCGGAGCGCGTCGACGAAGCGGCCGCCGGCCCATGACTGCACGAGGGCGACGGCCAGTGTCGCGAGCCCGGCGAAAGCACCGATCAGCCATGGGGTGGTGGCGCGCGGGATCCCGTAGAGCCCGAGCGCACCGCCGGTGAGTGAGTCCCATCCGAACGCCAGGGACACCACGAGCAGGTCGAACGCGATGGTGGCCATGCCCAGGTACAGTCCGCGCAGCCGGCCCAGCGCCACGGCCAGGACCAGGGCCAGCACGGCGGCCAGGAGCAGGGCGAGCAGGACGGCGACGGGCCAGCCGAGGTCCTGGACGGTCAGCGCGGTCGTGTAGGCGCCGATGCCCCAGAATCCGGCCGCGGCCAGGGAGAACACCCCGCTGCGCAGCACCACCTGGAACGCCAGGCCCACGATGTAGTAGATCAGTCCGGTCATCAGCAGCGTCTCGTCCATCAGGCACGCTGCCAGGCGGTGCGTGAGACCAGGCCCTCTGGGCGCAGGACCAGGACGAGCAGGATGAGGGCGAACGCGATGATGTCGCGGGCGTCGCCGGACACGTAGGCGACGGCGAACGTCTCGGCGAACGCCAGGACGAACGCCCCGACCGCCGCCCCGGCGATGCTCCCCACCCCGCCGAGGACGATCACGGCGAATGCCTTGAGCAGCAGCCCGTCGCCCATGTGCGGCTCGATGGCGTTGGCGTTGGCCGCGAGCAGCAGCCCGCCGCCGCCGGCCAGCGCCCCGCTGATCGCCATCGTGAGAAGCGACAGCCGCTCGACGGGGATCCCCAGCAGGTCGGCCGTCGGGGGATCGAAGGCGATCGTCCGGAGCGCCCGGCCGGATCTCGTCCGCGCGATCCACCAGGCCAGGGCGCCCGCGAGGAGCACCGCGAGGACGACGATTCCGATCTGCAGCGTCGTGATCCTGATCGGGCCCAGAGTGTGCACCGCGGTGCGGGCGACGTCCCCGGGCAGGTTCACCACCTCGGCGTCGGCCAGGTTCAGCGCGACGGCGACCGGGATCAGGCTGGCCCCGATGCTGGCGATCAGCACGCCGAGCTCGGCCTGCCCGCGCGAGTCCGCGCGGCGTCTCAGCGGCCCGAAGACGAGGAGCTGCAGGACGGCGGACAGCAGCGCGCCCACCGCCGCCGCGAAAAGTGCCAGCACCGGCAGCGCGAGCACCATCCCGCTGTCGCGGATCAGGACGTAGGCGCTGAACGCGCCGAACATGAAGATCGAACCGTGGGCCAGGTTGAGGATGTCCAGGACGCCCCACGACAGGGTCAGCCCCGCGGAGAAGAGCAGGTAGATGCCCCCGAGCACGACGGCGTTGACCACTTGGGAGAGCAGCATGTCAGGACCCGTTCGCGGCGTCCGCGAGCTGCTCGCGCCCGTTCCGCCAGGTGATCACCAGGCCGGGCACCCGCGCGTCGCGGCCCTCGAACCGGATCCGTCCGACGGCGCCCTCGACCCCGGCGCCCGCGGCGGTCTGCAGCCCGGTGCGCACTCCCGCCCGGTCCACCTTCGGCGCCGCTTTGACTCCGGCGGCGAGCAGCATCATCGAGTCCCATGCCTGGGCCGCGAAGGTCGACGGCTCGGCGCGGTTGACCGAACGGTAGTAGTCGACGAAGGCCCGGGTGGACGGCGACTTCCCGGCGGTGTTGAAGTCCGACGCCCACAGCGCGCCGTCGGCGAGCCCGCCGAGCGGCGCGAGAACGCCGCCCTCGAAGCTCTGCGAGCCGACGACGGTGCCGCGGAAGCCGGCCTGGCGCAGCTGGGTGATCACCGTGACGTTGGGCGTGCCCTGGCCGAGCATGATCACCGCGTCGGGCGACCGGCCCGCGACCCTCGACGCCAAGGCCGCGAAGTCGAACCCGGCACCCTGGAACTTCTCCCGTGCGATGACCGAGATGCCCGCGTTCGCCAGGAGCGAGGGGTAGATCTTCTCGCCCATCGTCACCAGTGTGGCGTTGTCGCTCTGGTACACGATCGCGGCCGACTTCACGCCCCGGGGGACGAGCTTGTCCACGACCAGCTTCTGGTAGCTCGACTGCGGCGCCGTCGAGCGGAAGACGTAGTCTCCCGCCTCGAGCACACCTGGAGCCCCGGACTGCATCGCGACGAACGGGATCTTCGACTGCTGCGCCACCGGCGCCACGGCGAGGGCCACCTGGCTGGCGCAGCCGAAGGTGACCGCGACCGCGTCATCACCCGCTATCCGGCTCATCGCCGACGCCGCCTGGCGCGGGTTGGTCGCCGTGTCCTTGACCGTGAGCGCGAGCTTGGTGCCGGGACCCGCGAGCCCGTCGTTGTTGATCTTCTTGACGGCGGTCTCGGCGCCCGTCCGGGCGGCCTTGCCGCAGAAGGACGCCCCACCTGTGAGGTCGGCCAGCATGGCGATCTTCACCGTGGACGGGCGCTTGCCGCCGCCGGCGTCGCCTTCGCTCTGGCCGCTGCAACCCGTCGCGACGAGTGCGATCAGGGTGGCGAGCGCGATTTTGCTCCTGGTCTGGCTCACGACGATCCCTTCAAGCAACCATACGTTGGTTTGGGCGCGTTAAGCATGGCAGGAGCGCCTGTCACCGTCAATGCGCTGGTCAATTTAATAAAATGGTTTCGACTTCAAAGTGGGGCCGCGGCCGGAGACGGCGACGAGCTGAAGGATCTTCTCTGCGGGCATGGCCGCGCGCCTGAAGGCGGCGTCGGGATGATGCGAACGTTGGACGACGGAACCTCGCAACGCCTGGGACGCCTTGCCGGCCGGGTTCGGCCATCCCCTGGCGGCCCCCGACGACCTGCGGGAGACGGCGGTGCTCGCGAGAAGGCGGGGGTGCGGATGATCGGTTGAGAGCCCGGCTTCGCGCCGTCCCGGCGGAGTCGCCTGGCACGGCCCTGGTCGAGCCCCGGCGACCGAGCCGCCACCGCGATCGTGCGCGAGGTCGTCAGGCGGAGCGTGTGGCATAATGCATTGACGTCAATGTATCTTGGTGGTCGTCTCTCGGGTGGCGGGGTCGGTGATGGGGTCGGATGCGGAGCCCGCGGACGGTGCCGGCGATGCCCGGGATCCGGTCGCCGACGCGTACGAGCAATGGGTCGCGCACGGATGGGCCGACGCCGCGCCGGGAATGTCGGCGGTCACCTCGCTCATCCGCGCGCATCGCATGGTCCTCGCACTGATCGACGAGCAGATCAGGGATCTCGACCTGACCTTCGCGCGGTACGAGATTCTCGTGCTGCTCTACTTCGCCCGCTCCGGGCGTCTCTCGATCTCGACGATCTGCACGCAACTCGAGGTGCACCAGACCACCGCGAGCGCCGTGGTCACACGTCTCGAACAGCAGGGGTTCGTCACACGCGAACGCAATCCGGACGATGGCCGGTCGTGGCTGATCCTGCTCACCGACGAGGGGTCCCGTGCCGTCCTGACCGCCACCGCCCGTCTCAATTCCACCGTGTTCAGCCGTGACCTGTTCCCGGCCGAGCAGGTCAACGACCTCCGCATGCTCCGTCGGTCGGCGGTCGCGGACCGCCGCCGCCCCGGAGGCTGAGGCGAGCGACGACCGCGGCCGCGCGAAACGGTGCTCGTCAGCGGGTGTCCCGCTCAGATGACGAGATCGACGCCCTCCAGAGATTCCGGGAGCGCTCAGAGTCCCGTTCGATGGCGTGGCAGCTCGGAGAACGTCCCGCCGCGGCGCTCGAGCTCGGGTAGTTGCCCGCCCGGGGGGAAGGCGCGTGGATCGAGTCCGCGCATGGCGTCGAGGACGACGCCGGCGCCTCGTGAGTCGGCCCAGTGGAAGGGGCCGCCGAGCAGGCGCGGGAACCCGATGCCGAGGACCGCCCCGACGTCGCCTTCGTCGGGATGCTCGATGATCTGGTCGTCCCAGCACAGCCATGCCTCGGTGAGGAAGGCGAACAGCATCCGCTCGGCGGCGCCGTCCGGCGGCTCAGGTGGGACACCGGGGGCACCGAAGGCACCGGGGGCACCGCGGCGGCCGTCGGCATCGTAGGCATAGAAGCCCTTCCGTTCCGCGCGCCCTCCGGCACCGTCCTCGACCATTCGCCGCAGGAACACCTCGATCGCTTCGACGTCGAGACGGTCGGCGAACAGCTTGCGTGCCACCTGCCCGATGCTGGCCTGGAGAACGAGGCGCAGGCCGGCCTGGTCGATGGCGCGCAGCGGGCCGACCGGGAACCCGGCCTCCACGGCCGCGGCGTCCACGGCCTCGACCGGCATGCCCTCCAGGACGAGCCGGACGCCCTCCACCAGCCAGCGAGCGTAAACGCGGGAGGTGTAGAACCCTGGACTGTCGGTGACCACGATCGGCGTCTTGCCGAGGACGCCGGCGAGTGCGCGGGCGCGGGCGAGCGTGTCGGCGGAGGTTCCGGGGTGCGCCACGAGTTCGACGAGCGGCATCCGCTCGACCGGGCTGAAGAAGTGCATCCCCAGGAATCGGTGCGGTTCCCGGGCCGCCTGGGCGAGTCCGGTCACGCTCAGGGCGGAGGTGTTGGTGGCCACCAGCGCCCGCGGGGTGACGGCCTGCTCGATTCCGGCGAGGATCTCGTGCTTCAGCGATTCGAGTTCGAACACGGCCTCGATCACGGCGTCGGCGGAATCGAAGCCGTCCCAGGCGGTCGTGACGGTGAACGTCCCGGGACTGCCGTTCGGGCCGCCGGTGAGCCGGTCGCGCCGTTCGGCGGCGGCCCGCAGACGGCTCTCGTCGACGTCGCGGAGCACGACGCCCAGGCCGCGTGCCGAGGCGACCGCCGCGATTCCCGCTCCCATCTGCCCGGCGCCGACGACGCCCAGAGCGGCCACCGGCGGGCTCGCGGAACCCTGTTTCGCCGCCGAGCGGATGGCGCGTTCGGCCGACCGGAGATGTCGCGCCGCTCGGAATTCGGGCCCGGAGAGGAGTTCGATGAAGACGCGGCGCTCCTCCTGGAGCCCCGCCTCCAGGCCGCCGTCAATGCCGGCCACCAGCGCGGCACGCGCCCCGCGCCGGGCCTCGCCGAGGTGACCGGCGGCCCGGTCGGCGGGGAGCGGCGTCCTGTCGCCTTCCACCGGCCTTGGGGCGGCGCCTGCGAGAGAGCGCGCGAGATCGGTGGCGCGGTCGATCAGATCGTCCTCGGACGTACTGAGCGCGGCCAGCAGCCCGATCTCGAGCGCCTGCTCGGCGCGCAGGACGCGCCCGCCGACGAGCATCCGCTCGGCCTCCGCCGTGGAGACGAAGCGTCGCAGCAGCTGGGTTCCGCCTCCCCCGGGGATGAGCCCGAGGCCGGTCTCCGGCAGGCCGACTCTGACGCCGGGGTGCGCGACGATGGCGGTCGCGCCGAGCGCCAGTTCGAAGGCTCCGCCGAGGGCGGGGCCGTTCAGGGCGGCGACGATCGGCTTGCCCGACCGCGCCATCGCCGTCATGGCCGCGTGGTTGCGGGCCAGGAACGCCTCCACGTCAGGGCGCCGCGCGAGCTGCGGCAGCCAGTCGATGTCGGCGCCGGTGCCGAAGCTCCCGGGCTTCCCCGACGCGATCACCATGCCCACCGCGCGCCGGTCGGCCTCGAAGGTGCGAAGGCATTCGGCGAAACTCTCCAGTAGTTCCTCGCCGACGACATTGACCGGCCGGTCGGGATCGTCGACGACGGCGACGACGATGCCGTCGTGCCGCCGAATCTTGATCAAGTCAGCCACGGGGGTCCTCCCTGAGCCCGAGCGAGGTGCCGATCATGTCCTTGAGGATCTCGGTCGTGCCGGCGTAGATGGTCTGCACCCGGCTGTCGACCCAGGCCCGCGCGACCGGGTACTCCCGCATGTAGCCGTAGCCCCCGAAGAGCTGGACGGCGCGGTCGACGACGCGCTTGCACAGCTCCGTCATCCACCACTTGGCCTGCGCCGCGTCGATGTGGTCGAGCCGGCCCGAGGTGTGCTGCGGGATCAGGCGTTCCAGGTAGGCGCGCGCGATGTCGAGCTCGGTCTTGATCTCGGCGAGGACGAACTTGTTGTGCTGGAACGCGCCGATCGACCTGCCGAACGCGCGCCGCTCGCGGGCGTGCTCGAGCGCCAGCTGGAACGCGCGCTCGGCCTGCGCCAGGCCGTGGACGGCGACGATCAGACGCTCCTGGGTCAGATGCCGCTTGATGATCCGCAGGCCCCCGCCCTCCTCTCCGAGGCGGTCGGCGACCGGGACGCGCACGTCCTCGAAGAAGATCTCGCAGGTGTCGGCCCCGGACTGGCCCACCTTCGGCAGCGGGCCGCCCTTGGTGAGGCCGGGCGCCGATCCCGGGACGGCGAGCAGGCTGAGGTGCTTCCCCGGGCCCGTCCGCACCGCGGTGACGATCAGGTCGGCGTTGCCGGCGTTGGTGATGAAGGTCTTGGAACCGTTGACGACGTAGTCGTCGCCGTCCCGCACGGCGCTGGTCTGCACCGCGCCGACGTCGGATCCGCCACCCGGTTCCGTCATGGCGATCGCGACGATCGAGGTTCCGGCGATCGCGCCGGGCAGCCACCGAGCCCGCTGCTCGTCGGATGTGGAGTGGACGAGGTAGGGCATGGCGATGTCCGCCTGCATGCTCAGGCAGAGCCCGGCGGCCAGGGCGTCCTGCTCGGCGAGGCACTCCGAGAAGATGGCGTTGAACCTGAAGTCCGTGAAACCGGCGCCTCCGAACTCCTCCGGCGCTCCGAACCCGAACACGCCGAGCGTCCCGGCCTTCTCGAAGAGCGACCGGTCCGGGCGGTGCTGCTCCTCCCAGCGCTCGCGGTGGGGGACGATGTGGGCGGCGACGAACCGTCGCGCCGAGTCACGGTAGTGCAGGTGCTCCGGGCTGAGCGGTTCGCGCAGATCCGCGCTCATCGCAGGGTCCCCCATCCTCCGTCGACGGGCAGCACGACCCCCGTGACCCAGCCCGCGGCGGGTGAGGCGAGATACAGTGCCGCCCCGGCGATGTCGTCGGCCTCGCCGAGCCTTCCGAGCGGGGTCGCGCCGACGATTTCGGCGCTCTCACCGTCGGTGAAGGCGCGGCCGGTCATCCTGCTGGGGAACACACCGGGCGCCACGGCGTTGACGGTGATCTGTTCCGGGGCCAGCCGCTTCGCCAGATGCCGGGTCAGGTGGTGCATCGCCGCCTTGGAGCTGGAGTAGGCGTAGGACTCCCAGCGCGGTACGAGCAGTCCGTCGACGGAACCGATGTTGATCACGCTCGCCCGGCCGCGCCGCCGCACGGCGCGGCGCAACGCGGGCAGGCACGCGACCGTGAGCTTGAAGGGGGCCTTCAGGTTCAGGCCGATCACCCGGTCCCAGGCGTGATCCGGATACTCCTCGAGCGGGGCGCCCCAGGTGACACCCGCGTTGTTCACGAGGACGTCGAGCGGGCGTTCGGCGATCCGGGCGGCGAGGGCGTCGGCCCCGTCGTCGGCGGAGAGATCGACCGCGACCGCCTCGGCTCCTTCACCGAGCGCTTCGGCCAGGGCCGTGCAGTCGCTCTCCGTGCGGCTGGTCACCGTCACGGCGGCGCCCCTCCCGGCGAACCCCTCGGCGATCATCCGCCCGATTCCCTGGGTGGCGCCGGTCACCAGGACGTGCAGCCCCGCGACGTCGAACAGGTCCCGGCTCACGCGACGCGCTCCACGATGGTCGCGTTCGCCATGCCGCCGCCCTCGCAGATCGTCTGCAACCCCCACCGCCCGCCGCGCTCGTCCAGAGCCGCGAGCAAGGAGGACATCAGCTTGGCCCCGGAGGCGCCGAGAGGATGGCCGTTGGCGATCGCGCCGCCGTGGACGTTGACGCGCTCCAGGTCGGCCCCGGTCTCCTGCTGCCAGGCCAGGACGACAGGCGCGAAAGCCTCGTTCACCTCGAACACGTCGATGTCGTCGATGGTGAGACCGGCGGAGGCGAGGACCTTCCTGGTCGCCGGGATCACTCCGGTGAGCATCAGGGTCGGGTCGTCCCCGACGACCGAGAACGCGCGGACGATCGCTCGAACCGGGACTCCGAGCCGCTCCGCCGTCGCCCGCTCCATGACCAGCAGCGCGGCCGCGCCGTCGGAGATCTGCGATGAGGTGGCCGCCGTGATCTTCCAGTCGAGTTCGGGGAAGCGCCGGGCGAGTTCGTCGGTCCGGAACGCCGGACGCAGACGGGAGATGCCCTCGGCGGTGGTCTCCGGCCGGACACCCTCGTCGAGGGTGGTGAACTCGCCGTGACGACCGTCCCCGCGGTCCATCTCGACGGGCAGGACCTCACCGGACGGTCCGGCCTTGGCCGCCAGCCGGTGAGAGCGTTCGGCGAACGCGTCCAGAGCGCCCCGGCTCAGTCCCCAGCGTTGCGCGATCAGTTCCGCCGACACCCCCTGCTGGACGAGGCTGTCGCCGAAGCGGGCGGCCACCATGGTCCCGTTGGGGTCGGCGTCGCCGCGCGAGGAGAACATCGGCACCCGCGACATCGACTCCACACCAGCGGCGATGACCACGTCGTAGGCTCCGGCGATCACGCCCTGGGCCGCGAAGTGCAGTGCCTGCTGCGACGATCCGCACTGTCGATCGACCGTGGTCGCGGGCACCGACACGGGGAACCCCGCGCCCAGCACACCGCCCCTGGCGATGTTGAACGACTGCTCGCCCACCTGCGACACGCATCCCACGATGACGTCGTCCACGGTCGCCGGATCGATGCCCTGCCGGTCGACGACCGCGGCAAGGGTCGTGGCGAGCAGGTCGACCGGATGCCAACCGGACAAGATTCCCCCCGGCCGGCCGCGGCCGAACGGTGTACGCACAGCGTCGACGAGTACTGCTTCACGCACCTTGAACCCTCCGTCATGTTGATGCGCCGTAAATTACATTGATGTCCATGTATATACAACCGCCCCCCTCACGTCGCGAACGCGATCGGGCCCTGGACGAGGCATGACGTCTACCGGCTCAGGGGGCGGCATGCCCTGCGCCTGCCGCTCAAGGTCGAGCCGTGCCTCAGGACGGGCTGTGGCGGAGTGGCCACGTGCGTCGCGCGAGCGGGCCGCAGGGTGGAGCGCTTTCCCGCCGATCTGCGGCCTGGCCGGGTGCTCGGCGGGAGGCGAAGCGCATGAGTTCGCCGCGCGCCGACCTGACGGCGGTTCACGACAGAGAGCCCGCGGTCGCCCCCATGCGATGCGGGCCGCACCCCGCCGTAGAGGTGCGCAGGGCTAACGCCGGCTCCGTGATCCCGTGCACAGAGGCTACCCAACGATTGGTTGGGCGCGATAGCGTTGCCGGTCATGAAATCAGTCGACGGTCTGCACCCGCTAGCCGCGCTGCTGCGCCGGTATGCCTTCGCGTACACCGCCGCGCACGACTTCTCGGTGTGCAAGGAGATCATGGTCGACGACTACCTGCTGCGCATGGGCGAATTCGAGATTCGGGGCCGGGACGACCAGTACATCCCCGCGACGCAGAGGCAGTACCGCCAGTACCCCGGCCTCGGATTCACCGTGCACGAACTCGTACTCGGCGAGGACCGCGCAGCGCTCCACTTCACCGAGCACGGGTGGTCCGCGCTGCACGGAGGCTACGCGTCGTGGCAGGGAGTCAGTCTTTACCGGTGGGACGGAAAGCGCCTGCGGGAGTGCCGTGTCGAGCAGGACTACCACGGCCGGCGCACACAGCAACGTCGTGGGGAGGCCTATCCCGTCCGCCCGGCAGGGCTGGACCCGTGGACGGGACGACCCGCGGCGCCGGACACCGATGCCGAGACGATCGCCAGGCGGTGGCTCACCGGCGGAGGCGTGCTCGACGCCCCGGTAGGGAGCCTGGACGACGAACACGACGCCGCCCCGCAGCGCGTGATGCTGAACGCGCCCCGCACGCGGGTTCTCAGTCTGTTCACCGCGGGCGAGCGCGTTGCCTTCCACGTCGTGGTTCAAGGGTCGTACGCAGGCGGGCTCGACGAGTGCGACCGCCTGCTGGACCGCCCCGCCAGCCTGTACGTGTCCGGCCTGCTCACGGTCCGCGACGGGGTGGTGAGCGAGGTGCGGGCCATCACGGATCGGCTCGCCGCCGAGCGCAGGCTCACCGCCGGGGCGTCCTGACCCGATCCGTCCGCCGGCACTGACGCCAGGGCACCGTCGCCCGTAACGACCGCGGCCTTGGACTCGTGATCGAACGCCGCGGTGACGACGCGATCGCGGACCGGTGACCGCGGGAGTCCCGATGCGGACGGCCGGGCGTGGTGGGTGGAGCGACGTTCAGACGAGCGTCGCTCCCAGCGCGACCGGCAATGCGATACCGGTGACCGTGCGGGAATCGTCCGAAGCAAGCCACAGCACCGCGTCGGTGATGTCCGAAGGCGCGGCCATCGGCGGCTCGGTGAGCACCTGGCCGAAGGACTTCAGGTAGCTCTCGTTGTTTCTCAGCAGTTCGCCCAGCGCCGTATCGGTGGCCATGTCGGTCTCCACGGTCCAGGGATGGACTGAGTTCGCACGGATGCCGTACTCGCCCAGTTCCAGGGCGGCGGCCCTGGTCAGGCCGACCACACCGTGCTTGGAGGCGCCGTAGTGGGCCTGCGCGGGCAGCGGCTTGAGCGCCGCCATCGAGCTGATCGTGATGATCGATCCTCCGTTGCCCGCCTTGATCATCAACGGCGCGGCCGCCTTCAGGGTGTGCCAGGTCCCGGTGAGGTTGGTGTCCAGTACCGCGCGCCACTGGTCGGGTGTGATCTCCCAGAGCCGTCCCCACGCGCTGATCCCCGCGTTGGCGACGACGACGTCCAACCGTCCCAGCTCGGCGGCGCCCCGCTCGACCGCCTGCTGGAGCGCGTCCAGATCACGCACGTCGGCGACGGCCGTGACGACGCGGGCACCCGCCTTCTCCGCGGCGCCGGCGGTCTCGTCGAGATCGTCCGGGCTCGCCGGCGGGTAGCCGAGGTCGGTGACCGGTGCGCACACGTCCACGAGGATCACGTCCGCTCCCTCGCGGGCGAAGCGCACCGCGTGGCTGCGCCCCTGTCCGCGGGCGGCGCCGGTCACGAGGGCCACCCTGCCCGCCAGCTTGCCGTTGGTCATCCAGGCCTCCTCAGAAGCGGTCTTCTCTCCCGACGCAAGGAAACTACCAGACGTATGGTTGGGCGCCAGACATTTGTCTGCTAGTGTCCGGGTACCGCCATGCGATGCCAGCGTGACGTGGCGATCCGCCGGGCCGAGGTTGGCCGGGTGCGAGGAGGGTCGGCACATGTTGAAGGTCAGTACTGTCACCGCGGATGTCGACCAGTATCGCGAGCTCATCGGGAAAGCCGCCGTACCGCTGCAGGCAGAGGTGAACCGGCCGGAGTCCTTCCGCGCCGCCGTCGAGGCGTGCGAAGTCGACGAGGTCACGGTGATGCGTGTCGCGTCGGTGGAGCAGCTGGTGCGCCGGACTCCGACGGGATGCCGCTCCGATCCCGCCGATCTGTTCAAGATCCTCGTCCAGCGAAGCGGCCGGTCGAGTCTCGAGCAACAGGACCGGAGGTCGTTCCTCGCGCCGCGCATGGTCACCGTGTACCACACCGGAGCGCCTTACCGGGTCGCCCAGCTCTCCGACTTCGTCGCGGACGCGGTGCTGATTCCGCGGAGCCGCCTGCCGATGGGCGACGACGTGCTGGACTCCTTGCAGCGCCATCCACTGTCGGTGGACCGCGGAGCCGGTGCCCTCTTCTCCTCGTACCTGGCCGATCTGCCGGTGCGCCTCGGAGAGTGTTCCGAGGAAAGCGCCTCGCGGTGTGTGAACCTGCTGCTTGAGCTCCTGGAGGTGGTGCTGGCCGATACGCCGCCTCCGGCCCGATCAGGTTCCGCGCTGCGGCTGTCGATTCTGAACTGGATCAACCGGCATCTCGGCGACGAGGACCTCCGGCCCGCCACGATCGCGGCGGTGTACGGCATATCGGTCCGCTACCTGCACCGGCTCTTCGAGGGCACTGGAACCAGCGTCTCGGGCTATATCCGCGGCCAGCGGCTTCGTCAGGTCCGGCGGGACCTGACCGATCCCGGCAACCGTGACCGCACCATCGCCGCGATCGGGGCGTGCTGGGGTTTCTCCGATCCCGCCCATCTCTCCCGTCTGTTCCGCGTGGAGTTCGGCCTGACGCCCAGTGATGTCCGGCATGCCGCGCTCCCGCAGGCCCCGGACCGATGCGAGGCCGGGGCCGAGTTCCCGGGTGCGCAAGAGCTCGTGCGCGCGGATCCAACCGGTCGATGAGGGCGTGCCCTAACTTTCCGGAAGGAGCCCTTCCAGCCCAGAGGGCGCCTCCACCACCGCCTCCTACTTGGCTCTGAGCTGCACAAGGAGTGATGTCGTGACGTCCACGCCAACGGCACCGGCCATCCGTGGTTTCGATCGGTTCTACATGGGGGGCGAGTGGGTCGCTCCCCAGGGCACCGGCCGTATCGATGTCATTTCCCCCAGCACAGAAGAAGTGATCGCTCAGGTTCCCGAGCCGACCACCGCCGATGTCGACGCGGCGGTGGCGATGGCGCGCCGGGCGTTCGAAGGGCCGTGGCGGAACACCACCCCGGCCGAGCGCGGGGCCCTGCTCGCGCGCATCGCCGACGAGGTCGAGAAGAGGATTCCCGAGTTCGCCCGGGTCTTCGCGGCCGAGGTCGGAGCCCCGGTCGCCGTCGGCGAGACATTCCACGGCCTGGCCACGGCCATGCTGCGCCAGTTCGCGACGCTGCACGAGAGCATGCGGTTCACCGAGGAGCGCTTGGACGGCGGTGCGAAGATGCGGATCGTCCGCGAGCCGGTCGGCGTCGTCGGTGCGATCATCCCGTGGAACGGTCCGGTGGCCGCCGCGGCCTTCAAGGTCGGGCCGGCCTTGGCCGCCGGGTGCACCGTGGTCCTCAAGCCGGCGCCCGAGGGCCCGTTGACCAACTACCTGTTCGCGGAGTGCCTTGAGGCGGCCGGCGTCCCCGAGGGGGTCATCGGCATCCTGCCCGGCGGCCGGGAGATCGGCGAGCACCTGGTCCGGCATCCGGACGTGGACAAGATCGCCTTTACCGGCAGCACCGCCGCGGGCCGGCGGATCGCCTCTCTGTGCGGCCAGCGGATCGCCCGGTTCACCCTGGAACTGGGTGGCAAGTCCGCCGGGCTGGTCGCCGAGGACGCCGACCTGTCCGAGGTGCTCCCCTCGCTCGTCCCCGCCGGGATCGGGCACACAGGCCAGGTGTGCGCCGCGATCACACGCGTGCTGGTGCCGAGGGCGCGGGAAGCGGAGTGGGCCGACGCCATGGCGGCCGCGCTCGGCTCGGTCGTGGTGGGGGATCCCTTCGATCCCGCGACCGCTCTCGGTCCGCTCGCCGCCGAGCGCCAGCGCGAGCGCGTGGAGGGCTACATCGCCATCGGCAGGCGGGAAGGGGCGCGCGTCGCGAGCGGCGGCGGCCGCCCGGCAGGGCTCGACAAGGGCTGGTACGTCGAGCCGACCCTGTTCACCGGGGTGCGCAACGAGATGCGCATCGCTCAGGAGGAGATCTTCGGCCCGGTGATCTCCCTCATCCCCTACGACGGGCTCGACGACGCGATCCGGATCGCCAACGACTCGCAGTACGGACTGGCCGGCGCGGTCTACACGAACGATCCCGACATCGCCGAGCGCGTGGTCCGGGAGGTACGGGCCGGTCAGATCTTCGTCAACAACGCGGGCATGTGCGTCACCCAGCCCTTCGGCGGCTTCAAGCAGTCGGGGATCGGGCGTGAAGGCGGTCCCGAGGGAATCGCGGCCTATCTCGAGACCAAGATGATCAACTTCGGCTAGGAGGCCATCGGTGGCCGCCCGCCGCCCAGCGCCCGAGCGCCGGGTCCGTCTCCTCTCATGACGAAAGGAACACCGTGGACGCCCTGGGTGCGATGCGCCGCTATGTGTTTGGATTCGTGAACAGCCATGACTTCGATGTCTGCCGGCGACTCATGAGCGAGGACTACGTCCTGCACATGGGCAGGGACGTCGTCCGGGGCCGGGACGAGAACTACGTGCCCGCGGTACGGCATCAGATGGACCGATTCCCCAACCTGGGCTTCGCCCTGCACGACCTGGTGACGGACGGCGAGTGGACCGCGCTGCTCTTCAGCGAGCACGGAGCCGAAGCCGGTGACCCGCGACGCACGGCCTCATGGCTCGGCGTCAGCATCTACCGGTTCGACGGGCGGAGGCTGACCGAGTGCTGGGTCGAGCAGGACCATTACTCCCGCCGCCGTCAGGTCGCCGGCGAGGGGCAAGCCGTGCCCCCCATCGCCGTGGACCCCTGGTCGGCCGCGGTGATCGATCCCCGACCGGCGACCGCCGAGACCGTCACCGCCTGGATCGAGGGCCTGCGGGCCTGGCCGCCCGAGAGCCCGGACACGGCCATCCGGATCGATCCCGGCCCGTGGTCGGCCGAGCAACCACGGATGCGACTGCACGACAGCCGGATCGACCACATGGTGACCAGCGGTGATCGGGCCGCGTTCCACGCGACCGTCCGCGGTCGCTATCTCGGCGGCCTGCCCGGTTCGCAGACCGATGACCAGGTCGTCGAGGGACACCTCGCGGCCTTCGCGACGGTCGAGGACGGTCGGCTCGTCGCGCTGACCGGCGTCAGCAACCGGGTCGCCCTCCTGCGCCAGCTGCGAGGGCCGGCACGTGGCTGAGCGCCGGCGGGATGTGCGCGTGGGCCTCGGCCTGTGGTCCATGCGTTCGACGGTCTACGCCCCGTCACCGTGGCCACGGTTGTACGCGGACCTGCGCGACGACGCGCGGCTGGCCGAGGAACTCGGGTACGACACCCTCTGGGTGGCCGAACACCACTTCTGGTACGACGGCTGGTGTCCGCAGCCTCTCATCGCGGTCGCGTCGGCGCTCGCCGCGACCTCGTCGCTCCGGGTGGGAACGGCGATGCTGCTCCTGCCGCAACATGACGTGTCGGTGGTCAGCCGCGACGTCGGTACGCTGGTGGCCGCCTACGGCGACCGGCTCGACCTCGGGGTCGGGCTCGGCTACCGCGACGAGGAGTTCGACGGGGTGGGCGTTCGCCGCTCCGAACGCGGCCGCCGCATGGAGGCGGCGCTCACCACTCTTCTCAAAGACCATGCCGGTACCTGGTCCGGCCCTCCACCCGTCTACGTCGGAGGCCTGGCGGAGGCGGCGATCAGACGCGCCGGACGGCACGGTGCCGGCCTGCTGCTTCCGAACTCGCTCACCCCTGATGAGATCGACCTGCGCCGGACCCTCGCATCGCAGGAGGCGGCCGCGGCCGGCCTCACTCCCGGCCGGACAGGGATGCTGGTCGACGTATGGGTGACGAGTGACGGCACACAGGAGAGCAGGGACCGTGTGCTCGACCGGCTGGTGACCCACTACCGCGAGTACGCCGGAGCCTGGTTCCGTCTCCAGGGCAGTCCCGGCTTCACAAGGCCCGACCTGCTGGACAGGCAGTCGCGCCGAACCCGGCGAGCCGCCGTGGTGGGGGACCCGGAGCAGGTGACCGAGAGCCTCCTCGCACTGCGCGCCGCAGGTGTCGACACCTTTCTCATGCAGGTGCGCGGTGACTTCCCGCGGCCCGCCTACCGGCGGGTCATGAACGAGCTGGCGAACACGGTGATCCCTGAACTGCGGAAGGCATGACAGGGGCACACCCAAGGAGCTGAGGTCGATGAGGATCGGAGTCGTTCTGCCCACGGAGGCGGACCCGGACGAACGCACCCGCGCGGCCGCGATCGCCGACGACGTCGGGCTGGACATGGTGGTGATCGAAAGCAGCGAGGAGGCGGACGCCCTGCTGACGGTGTCGTCTCTGGCCGACACCGTCCGCTGGGCGCGGCTGGTCGCCGTCGTCCCCGTGGGCATGCATCCCGTTCACCTCGCGGAACGAATCGGCGTGGCCGACCAAGTACTCGGAGGACGGCTGACCGTCGTGCTGCGGTCGTCCGGAGACCGCGACGAGCTTTCCGAGACACTCGAAGTGCTGGACAAGGCGCTGGCCGCACGTCCGTTCCGTCATCGGGGCGCCCGATGGCGGGTTCCGGCCGACCTGCCGGAGAACGGCGACGCGAACTGGCAGCAGGTGCGTGTCACCCCGGCGCCGGTGCAGCCCCTGGTCCCGATCTGGTTGTCCGGAGAGGGTGCGGGCGATGTCGCCGCCGAGTTCGCGCTGTCGTATCTGCCCCCTGAGGACGTCGACGCCGGCCGGCTCGCATCGTGGTGGGCGGCCGTCGACCAGCGCTGGGGGCCCGCGGCGGCGCGGCTGTCCCGGCCGCTTCTCGCCCCTCCCCTCGAAGAAGGCTCGCCGCCCGACGTGGGAGAACAGGCGGAGCACGTTCTCCAGCAGCAAGCGGCGTGGGGCATGGACAGCGCTCTCCTGCGGTGGAACGTGGGCGTGCCGGAGGCCGCCGCGAGGTTGCGCGCGACCGTGCAGATCGGCGCGCTTCCCCCGGGGCTCCAGTCGTTCTGGGACGAGACGGTGTCGGCGGCCGGCCGGCAGGACGACTGGTAACCGGTCCGGTCACCAGAACCGCGCGTCCAGCGGGCCTCCGGCAGGGTGGTGCGGAGGAATCTACCAATCGTTTGAGAGAGGCGGCACGCCCATGGCCATCCGCGTGACAACACTCGGCGATCTTGTGGACGAGCAGGCAGAGCGGACGGACGGGGACGCCCTCGTCATCCGGGAAGACCGCCTCACGTACCCGGAGCTGGCCGCCGAGACCGACCGCTTCGCCGCCGGCCTGCACGCCCTCGGCATCAGGTACGGCGACAAGGTCGGCATCCTCATGCCGAACTCCCCGGACTACGTCGCGGCCCTCGTCGGCGCCGCGAAACTGGGCGCGGTCGCCGTCCCGATCAACGGCCGTTTCAAGGTGCACGAGCTGGCACACGTGATCAGCCACGCGGACCTGGCGCTGCTGGTCGTCTCCTCCGACCCGGATGGCGTGGACTACACCGCCCTGGTGAGCGAGGTCCTCCCCGGCCTTGCCGACGGCGAACCCGGCCGGCTGACGCTGCCGGAAGTACCCGCGCTACGAGTCGTCGTGGATCTTCAAGGGTCCATGCCCGGCTCGCTCGGCCGTCCGGAATTCGACGCGGCGGCGGCCTCGGTGACCCGCGAAGAGGTCAAGCTTCTCCAGCAGCGGGTGCGGGTGCGCGATGCGGCACTGCTCATGTACACCTCTGGCACGACGGCGCGGCCGAAGGGCTGCCTCCTCAGCCATGAGGCCGTGGTCAGGCAGGCCGAGGCCGTGGCCAGAACACGGTTCATGCTGACACCGGACGACGCCCTCTGGGATCCCCTGCCGATGTTCCACTGCGGTGGGATCGTCCCCATGCTCGGTTGCTTCTCCACCGGGGCGAAGTACTGTCACCCCGGGTTCTTCACGCCAGCCGAAACCCTGAAGAGCATCCAGACCGAGCGGTGCACCGTGCTCTACCCGGCCTTCGAGACGATCTGGCTGGCGGTCCTCGATCACCCGGACTTCCCGTCGACCGACCTGAGCGCGGTCCGCCTGATCCAGAACATCGCCACCCCCGAACGGCTCGCCCAGTTCGAGGCGAGGATGCCGCAGGCACGTCAGGTCTCGTCCTACGGCTCCACCGAGTGCGCCACCAACCTGACGCTCACCTTGCCCGACGATCCTTACGAGATCCGCATGCGGACGCTGGGACGGCCGGTCGGCGGCATGGAGATCAAGATCGTCGACCCGGAGTCACACCGAGATCTTCCCGAGGGCGCGATGGGCGAACTGTGCTTCCGCGGCTACTCGATGTTCGACGGGTACTACAAGGATCCGGAGCAGACCGCCGCCGCGATCGACGCGGAGGGCTGGTTCCACACCGGTGATCGCGCGATGCTCGTCGACGGCGGCAACCTCGTCTACGGGGGCCGCATCAAGGACATGCTCAAGGTCGGCGGCGAGAATGTCGCGGCGGTCGAGATCGAGGACTACCTCGTCAGCCATCCTGCGGTGGGCATCGCGCAGGTCGTCGGTGCGCCGGACGCGCGCTACCAGGAGGTGCCCGCCGCCTTCATCCAACCGGTGCCGGGCGCGAGTCTGACCGAGACCGAGATCGTGCGGTTCTGCCGCGGCTCGATCGCGTCCTACAAGATTCCCCGTTACGTGCGGTTCGTTACGGAATGGCCGATGTCCGGGACCAAGATCCAGAAGTTCGTCCTGCGCGACCGCATCACGAAGGAGCTCGAGGAGCTCGGCATCACCGAAGCCCCGACCGCATCCAAACTCGGCCGCTGACCGAAGCGTCGGCGGCCGGGCCACTCCAAGGAGATGTCCGACGGGACGCTGCAGCTGCGCAACGGCGGTCACGTCCTTCCGTACCTGGCGACCGGCAGCGCCGGAGTGGCGATCGTGGGCGACCGGTTCCTGCGTCACGCGGCGGACGACCGGCTCGCCAACGCCGTTCCGGCGCTCTGCCGCGCCAGCGCTACCGAGTTGTGCATCGGCAGCGGGCTGTTCAACGGAATGGCCGGCCTGATCTACACCCTTCGCCATATGGCGCCCCGACTGGACTGGTCCGACATGGACCAGCAGCTCGACCGGGGCGTCCAGGCGCTCAACCTGTTCTGCCTGGCGGATGAGCCCGGCCTCACCTTTCCCGGTGAGTAGAACCTGCGCGCGTCCGCGGATCTGGCAACCGGCCGCACCTGGAGATCGTGCCGTTCCTGACCGCCCCGTCGATGGAGAGGAGGTGACAACCAACGTCGGACTACGTGCTGGGCCTGCAGGGCATGGCCTCCTCGAAGGGCCTGTATGGAGTTCGGATCTTCATGTGGGCGGGCAGGCTCCGGATCCACAAGATGGTTCCGCGAAGATGGAGACCGGCCAGATGGCTTTCCGGGGTCTTGTCGAAGCGGAAGGCCAGGCCGCGCCACTCCTTGGTCTGGTTGGTTGGGTAGGCCGCGCGGCGAGGTACCTGTTCTGGGCAGGTCCTTTTCCGCACGGCCCCCTCCGAACCCGCCGTACGAGTTTCCCCGTAACGGGCTCTCCAGTAACCTATTTCGTGTCGCTTCAGGTTGGCTTTCCTGAGTGGATCGTGTCGTGGCAGGCAGTGCAGACCACCAGAGTCTTGCGCCGCTTTTTCGCCATGACCGCACGCCACTCAGCAGATGACCCTTCCCTGTCGAGGTCAGCGAGTTTTCGGATGTGGTGCACTCGCACGTCTTCCGATGTCCCGCATAGCTCGCATTTACCCTGCAAGAGCCGGGCAATCAGCTCTTTTCGGGGGTGAGGATTGGCCACTTGACGGTCCATGAGGACCGCCGCCTTCTGTCGCGTGAGTGAGATTCCGCCGAATCGCGCGACCAGTGGCTTCCCGCCTCCGCCGCGGAGGACGCTGGCTTCGAAGCACGTGCGAGGCCCGTATGGTGTCTCGACTTTGGCTTTGTAGCGGGCCGCCATCTTCGACACTGTGGAGCGGTGCTTCGCTGCCAATGTCTTGAGCAACGAGGTCTCCATGGCCCAACGCAGCCGATGTAGTCGGCATACGTTGCCGGCCAGTAGGTAGTACTGGACGATGCCCCGGTATTCGGCCCCGTAGACGTTGACGATGGTGTAGTCGTCCTCGTTGAGAAGTTGGGACCGGTGCGCGGGTTTTCCGCGACTGAAATATAGGGCTGCCTTCTCCCGGATCACCTTTGCTGGCACACGTAGAGCAATCGACCCGTTTGCGGTTCTGCGACCACGAGTTGCCTGCCTGTCATTGTGCTGCACGATGATCTCGTATCCGAGGAACGATGCCGCACCCTTACGAGCGTGGGTGATCAGAGTCTTCTCCGGCGAGAATTCCAACCTGAGGTCTTCACGAAGGAATAACGCGAGAAGCCGTTTGATCTCCTCGGCCTCGGATTTCGGCCCGATGAACCCGAGAAGGGTGTCGTCCGCGTACCGCACGTAGCGCAGCCTTCGGAAGCCTGGATCGTTTGGATCCACGCTCGGGATACTGCGCTGCCGCTTGCGAAGTGACCGGACTTCGGCCCGGTCGCCGCGCCTGCGGGCACGCGCGATCGCGTTGACCACCTCCAGGTAGGCAGGGTTCCGCACCCTGCTCCGCCCCCGGGTGTACTGCGGAATCAGAACCTTCTCGACGAAACTGTCCAGCCGATGCAGGTAGATGTTGGACAGAAGCGGAGAGAGCACGCCGCCCTGGGGTGCCCCACTGAGCGTGGCGCCCCAGGTCCAGTCCTCCATGTACCCGGCCTCAAGCATGTTGCGCACCAGCCGCAGAAACCGGCCATCGTGAATTTTCTCTGCCAACGTGTCGATGACGACTTGATGGTCGATCGATCCGAAGCAGTCAGAGATATCGCCTTCGATGAACCAGGTCGTCCCCGTCCAGGTGTTGCACACCTCCGTCAAAGCGGTGTGGCAACCTTTCGAGGCCGGAACCCGTGGGAGCGGTCGGAGAACTGCGGTTCGTAGTACGCCTCCAGAAGAAGACGCATCACTTCACCGACCAGTTTGTCTGTCCACGTCGGCAGTCCGAGAGGTCGAGACTTCCCGTTCTTTTTGGGAATGCTGACCCGCTTGACGGGACTGAATCGGTAGCGCTCGTGACGCATCGCATCGATGATGCGGCCGATCTTGTCCAGCGACATGCCGTCCACGGTTTCTTGCGTGGCTCCCGGCGTCATCGCCCCTTTGTTGGAGTAGATGCGTCCGTAAGCCACCAAGTACAACTGCGGGTTGAACATTTGTCGATACAGTTCGTTGCACGGCAGTTCTCGTCTGCCGCGCTCACGAAGGATGCCTAATACCGTGTCGGCGTTCTGCATTTCGCATACCTTCCGGTCTCGTTCGCACCCGGTCACCTGTGCCCCTTCGCCCTGCGAGCGGTTTTCCCGCTCTCCTTGGCAGGTCGTTACTCCTGCGACTACTACGGGCACTCCGTCGCCTTAGGGTTCGCACCCCGTAGGCGATCCCACGTTCGTCCTTGCTGTACGTCCTAGCGTGACGTAGGCGCCCCACTCATCTCCTTCAATGTCCTCACTGGACATCGCCCATGTCATCGAGGGTGTGTCGACCATGCATCAAAGCCGTCACAGGACATGGCATCGGTTTCAGTGGCCTTTCCGATGGATGCGAACTTTCATCGACTGGAGATTGGGGTTCAGGCAATCAAGCTTTCGCCATATCACGCGGGCCCCTCAGCGCACCGTCCCTGGCAACTGAGCCCGGTCACTGATTGTCTGGCATGCTCTGGTCCCCATCACCTTTTGGATCCAGGTGAGCCATCAGGCCCAGGAATCTCCCTCCAATTCCTCCCGGTTGAACCGGGGATACAGCAAGGCGCCTCGTGGCGCACATGCAGCGTTCGACGGTGTTGCGGTCGGTGTAGAGCGTGGCGTCGTGCTGGACAGGGCGGCCGCCACGGCGCCCCCTCTTCTTGCGGTTGGCGGCCTGATCCGCCTTCTGTGGGATCACCGCCTTGATACCGCGTCTGCGCAGGTAGGCGCGGTTGGCGCGGGAGGAGTAGGCCTTGTCGCCGGCGGCTGCGCCGGGCCGGGTGCGGGGCCGGCAGCATCTTGATCTTGTCCATGACGGGGATGAAGCGGGGGTTGTCGGCGGCCTGCCCGGGAGTCAGGATGATCGACAGCGGCCGGCAGCGCCGGTCGGCGGCCAGGTGGACCTTGCTGGTCAGCCCGCCCCGGGACCGGCCCAGTGCAGCCGCTTTCAGACGGGCCCGGCGGCGTCGGCGAACCGCGCGGCGCTGTTCTCGCTCGGGGGTCCGGCCCGTCCTGTGGCCCGTGCTCTATGGGGTCGTTCTGTTCCTGTGCCGCAGCCCCTTTTCCTCCGCCACGGCCTTCTCCAGGTCCGCCGGCAGCTCGGGGTCGACCGCCATCCCGGCGGCGTGGTGGTGCGCGCGGGCGACGGTGGAGTCCACACCGACCAGGCCGAGATCGACATCCCCGCGGGCCGCCGCCTCAGCGATCATCGCCTCCATCAGCGCCTGGAAGACCCCGGCGCGCGCCCACAACCGGAACCGGTCGTAGATCGTTGACCAGCCCCCGTAGTCCTCCGGAACGTCCCGCCAGGGGCTACCGGTCCGAAACCTCCACATCACCGCGTTGAAGTAGCTGCGCAGGTCAGGGATCGGCCCGGACACCCCCCAGCGGCAGATGCGGCTCGACCAGCTCCCACTCGGCATCGGTCAGATCACCACGCGTCATGCGACCGTGCTACCGCCCGCCACCACCCTGCGCAGAGCACGTAACCCGATTGTGGTGATCCGAACTACGAACAGGGCCTAGATGATCCTCGGTGAGCACTTGGTGCTCCTCGTCCTCGGTGCCGGCGTCGCGCGCGTGTCGGATCGCCTGGGTGGCCACGATCGCGGCGCGGAGCGTGGTGACTTTCACCGTGGTGAAGTCGGCAGCCGATGGTGGTGGGCGGCGAAGATCGGCCCGTCCCAACTCTGCTTCAGCCACCACTCGCCGGGTTCGTCATCGAAGGGTTGGACCTGGTCCTCGGTTGCCTCATGCGGCTCCTCGTAGAACGGCTCGTCGTAGAGCGGGCCCTCCGGATCGTGTGGCACCCACATCACGCCATCCTCGGCGGCCGTGCCGTGGTTCTCGATGACCGTCAGGAGCGAGTCGGCCGATAGCACCCGGCCCTTGCGGTCGGCCTCCTTGCTGGGCCAGGTATGCGCGACTACCGCTGCGAGGCCGTTGGTGAGGGCCTGGTCGAAGACGCCTTCGGCCCCAACGCTGAGCCGGTCGTGCTGCAGGGCGATGGCGCACAGGGTGTACTGCCGGGCGCGGCCGCGTTGTACGGCCTCGTGCGTCTCGTCCGGGTCCCGGTTGCCGGTCGGCTGGATCATGGTCACTTTCTCTTTGCTTCCTGATGCAGACCGAACTGCTCAACCGTCGGGCTGGAATATCCGCCTCGAACTCGCCAACGCGATCTTCGAATACATCGAAGGCTTCTACCACCGCACCCGCTGCCACTCCGCCCTCGAATGGAAGACGCCACAAGAGTTCGAACAACACCACCAGCTCCAGGCCACCGTCTCCTCGCGCACGTGACCGTAGAACTGGGGGAACATCAAAGGCACGGTCGTCCGGCTGGACATCGAGCACCTGCCCAGCGGCGCGATCCCCAAGCCGGTGTGGCTGTGGTGGTCGGGCACCGGCGCCACACCGGCCGACGTCGATCGTCTCTGGCAGGCGTTCTTGCGCCGTTTCGACATCGAGCACACCTTCCGCCTGCTCAAACAGACCACTTGGATGGATCTGCCCGAAGGTCCGCACCCCGCAGGCGGCCGACCGGTGGACCTGGATCGTGCCGGCCGCCTACACCCAGCTGCGCCTGGCCGTCCCCTGGCCGCCGACCTGCGCCGCCCCTGGGAACGCCCGGCACCACCACAGCGCCTGACCCCTGCCCGGGTCCGCCGCGGGTTTCGGCGCCTGCGCCCGCAACTGTCCTGTCCGGCCGGTGCACCCAAACCCTCCCGGCCCGGCCCAGGACGGCCCGCAGGCACCACGCCGGACGGGTTAAAGATCAAGCTAGGGCCTGTTCCAGAAGGGATCACAGCCGTTCATTGATGGCGGCGATGTGGATGGTGGCCTGGTAACGGACCGCGAGCTTGTCGAACCGGGCCGCGACCGCGCGGTGGCGTTTGAGGCGGTTGATGCCGTACTCCGCAGCGTGGCGGCTGCGGTGGTCAACCGGGTCGAAGGCGGGTGGACGGCCGCCGCGGGAGCGGGCGATGGCCATGCCCTCGCGGGTGCTGATCTTCAGCAGATCGGCTTCGAACACGGCGAGCATGTTGAAGAACATCTTCGACTCGGTTCGAGTTAGGCATCGCGCCGGAACCCGGTTGCCGCGGTGATGGCTGCGAGGCCGGCGAGGATACCGATGGCGGCGAATGCGGTTTGGAAGCCGTCGAGGCCGGTTCCCGCCACGAGGACCGTTGATACCGCGGCGACGCCTGCCGCACCGCCGATCTCGCTCACCGTCTCGATCAAACCCGAGGCGAGTCCCGATTCCGACTCGGTGACGCCGGACAGCGCGCCGATGTGCAGAGAGGGCACGCAGAGCCCGAAGCCGAGTCCGGCGAGCAGGAACGCCGGAAGCAGGTCGGTGAGATAGCCGGCGTCGGCGGGGACCCGCACAAGCCACACCATTCCACCGGCCAAGAGCAGCAAACCGGCTACCAGCAGGCGCCGTACGCCCACAGCGGCTGCGATGCCGCCCGCGGCGAACGGCGCGACGAAGACCGTCAGCGTCGTGGCCAGCCATGCCAGCCCCGTCTTCGTTGGCGAGTAGCCGAGTTCCTGCTGCATCAGCAGCGATGCGAGGAAGATGAACGAGAAGAACGCGCCGAACGCGAACAGGGCGGTGAGGTTGGCCGCGGCGAGTGTACGGTTCCGCAGCGCGCTGGCCGGCACGAGCGGGGCTGGTGAACGCGTCTCGATCCACACGAACACGGTCATCAGCGCGCCGGCCGCGAGGAACCACACCAGGGTCATGGCGGAGGTCCAGCCGTGGGTGGAGCCATGGTGGAGTGCGTAGACGAATGCCAGCAGTCCGCCGGTCACCGTGCCGGCTGCCGCGACGTCGGGTCGCTCGGAGCGGTCACCGGGCTTATCGGCCGCGAGGCAGGCGGCGGCGAGTGCGATGAGCACAAGGCCCGCGGGAACGTTGATGAAGAACGACCACCGCCAGCCCGGACCATCGGCCATGAGCCCGCTCGCGACAACGCCGGCCGTTCCGGCCACTCCGCCAACGGCTCCGAAGATGCCGAGAGCCCGATTGCGCTGCGGCCCTTCGCGGAAGGTGACGGCCAGCAGCGACAAGGCCGCCGGGGTGATGAGCGCGCCCCCCAGTCCCTGGAGCCCGCGCGCCGTGATCAGCAGGCCGGCGTTCTGCGCCACGCCCGCCAGCAGTGATGCGACAGTGAACAAGCCGAGGCCGGCGAGCAGGACGCGGCGCCGTCCCAGCAGGTCGGCCGTCCGGCCACCGGCGAGGAGGAATCCGCCGAGCAGGAGGCCGTACGCGACGACGACCCACTGCAAGCTGCCTTGGCCGACGCCGAGGTCTCGCTGCATTGAGGGCAGGGCCACGTTCACGATGGCGACGTCGAGGCCGACCATTGCCTGGGCGGCGCACACCAGTACCAGCACGAGCCCCTGACGTGGGCGTACCCGCTTGAGGACCGGCAGAGCCGCGGGGGTTTCGGTGACAGACATGGGTTCGGTGCTCCTTCAGCTCGCGGCGGCTCAGTAGTCGTACCTCGCGAAGGGCTGGCCGGCGCCGGTGTTGATCAGCTGCGGCAGGCTCTGGGTGATGTAGTAGGTCCACCCGCGCGAGCACGCCTCGAAGCAGGCGGACTCCTCCGCGGTGAGACCTTCGTGCGTGAAGTGCAGCGTCGTGCCCTGCCCATCGGCGGCGATATCGAAGACGACCTTGGTGCCGGTCCACTCGTCATGGTCGTCGATGAAGCTGAGGTAGGAGTCCACGACGTGCCAGACCACCCGCTGGCCGGGTACGACCTCGCTGACCTGGAACCGGGCGAAGCGGATGCCCTGCTTGGCTTCCTGGGCCGTCTCGCCGGCGTACGCGGTGTCGTCGGTGAAGACGAACTCATCGCCCGGGGCGGTGGAGTGACCGATGAGATTCTGGTTCCACCATCCGCGGACATTGGTGATGGCCTCGAAGACCTCTTCCGGCGTCCGGTCGACGGTCATGGTGGCGGTCAGGTACTCGGTGTTCGGCATCGTTCTCGCCTCTCTTCGCTGGGATCTTTGCCCCACCGACGAAGGAGGCCGCCCGGGATCGACACCGAACGAGAAGAAACTTCGAAAAACTGGGCCGCGATGGTCCTTATGCTGGTCAGAGCCCGGAAACGCGATCCTTCAGATAGCGGCGTTCGGCATCGGTCGGCGCCAGCTTCAGCGCCTCTTCGTACGACGTGGCGGCCTCGGCGAGGCGGCCGGCCCGGCGCAGGAGGTCGGCTCGTGTCGCGGGAAGCAGGTAGTAACCATCGAGCTTTCCGGACTCGGCGAGCTCGTCGACGAGAGCGAGTCCGGCGGAGATGCCGTCGGCCATCGCGATCGCCACGGCGCGGTTGAGATCCACCACGGGAGATGGCGCCAACCGCGCGAGCTCCGTGTAGAGGGCGGCGATCTGTGGCCAGTCGGTAGCCGCGGCATCGGACGCCGTGGCATGACAGGCGGCAATCGCTGCCTGCACCTGATAGGGCCCGGAGCGCCGCATGGCCAACGCTTCGTCAAGCGTCGCGACGCCTTCGGCGATCAGCGCGCGATCCCACCGGGATCGGTCCTGGTGCTCCAACGTGACCAGCACACCGTCGTCGGTGCGACTCGCGCGGCGGGCCTCGAGCAGCAGCATCAACGCCAACAGGCCACGCGTCTCGGGCTCCCGCGGCATCAGGCGGACGAGCACGCGGGCCAGGTGAATCCCCTCAGCCGCCAGGCCCCTGCGCCCGTCGTTCTCGTCATAGCCCTCGTTGAAGATCAGGTACAGCACCGCGAGTACGGCGGTCAGCCGTTGCGGCAAGAGCTCCGCCGGTGGAACCCGGTACGGTATCCCGGCCTCGACGATCTTGCGCTTGGCGCGTACCAGGCGTTGCGCCATCGCCGGCTCGGCGGTCAGGAACGCCTTGGCGATCTCACCCGTGGTCAACCCCGCCAACGTGCGCAACGTCAGGGCGACCCGGGCAGGGAACGGCAGCGCCGGATGGCAGCACGTGAAGATCAGCCGCAACCGCTCGTCAGGAATTTCCTCCGCCGACGGCACAATCGGATCACGCTCCAGCACAGCGACCTGCCGCACTTTCGCCGCCCCTATCGAGTCACGCCGCAGCCGATCAATCGCCCGGTGACGTGCCGTCGTCGTGAGCCACGCACCCGGCCGAGCTGGAACTCCATCGCGCGCCCACGTCGCCAGCGCGGCGGCGAACGCGTCCTGCGCGCAGTCCTCCGCCAGGTCCCAGTCTCCGGTCAGCCCGATCAGCGTGGCGACCACCTGGCCCCACTCGTCCCGATACGCCGCATCAACAGCGGCACGAACCGCCTCCGGCGCGGTCATTCCCACACGGGGCGGACTTCGATGCAGCCCCATCTCGCGTACGGATGCTTCGCCGCGAGCGCGATCGCCTCGTCCAGATCGGCACACTCGACGATGTCAACACCGCCGATGAAGTCCTTCGTCTCCGCGAACGGGCCATCGGACACCAGCGTCTCTCCGTCGCGGACGCGGACCGTCGTCGCATCCGCCACCGGACGCAGCCGCGCGCCCCCGAGGTCGCCTCCCAGCCGATCCACCTCCGCCGCATACGCCTGATACGCCGGGTCCGCCGCGATCTCCTCCATGGACGGCGACACCTTCTCATCGTCGCAGATCAGCAACACATACTTCATGACCCCACTATGGCCTAGCGTCGGGGCGCGGGGGACAGGAACCCCGATGGATCGGCGCCGCTCCGGTGCTCTGTAATCTCCGGACTCAGGAGGTTCAAGGCCTGTCCAGTTAACGGTGTATGTAGTACGACAACGACAGGTCGTAGCATCAGCGCCTGATTCAGCGTTGATCATGGTGTGATGGCGGATGTGGCGTTGGGGTGGTCGACGGGGTTCGAGGCGTCCGTGGGCCGGTTCGCCGGCCGGTTCCCGCGGGTGGAGGCACGTCGTCGCATGGCCTCCTGCGTGCGCGGACTGCTGAGCGAGACCGAGCGCAAGAACGGGTGGACGCTGGCGGAGGCCGCCGGCGAGCCCGGCCCGGTGGGTATGCAGGGCTGCTGAACTTCTATGCGTGGGACACCAGTGGTCTGCGCGACGATGTGCGTGACGTGGTGGTCGAATTCCTGGGTGACGCGCGGCAGGGCGTGCTGATCGTGGACGAGACCGGCTTTCTGAAGAAGGGCGCGAAATCGGCGGGTGTTGCCCGTCAATACTCCGGTACCGCGGGTCGGATCGAGAACTCTCAGATCGGCGTGTTCCTGGCGTGTGCCTCGCCCGAGGGGCGGGCGCTGATCGACCGCGAGTCGTACCTTCCCAAGGGATGGACCGGGGACCGTGAACGGTGCCGGGAGGCCGGTGTGCCCGACGAGGTGGCGTTCGCGACCAAGCCGGCCCTGGCGCAACAGATGATCGAACGGGTGGTGCTGGGCGATGTTCCGTTCGGGTGGGTGACCGCGGATGAGGCCTATGGGCAGGACGCCAAGTTCCGGCTGTGGCTGGAGGCGTGCGATATTCCGCACGTTGTGGCGGTTCCCAAGTCGGCGATGGTGGTGGCGATGAATTTGACCAAGGTGCGGAGCCACCACGTCATCGCCGACCTGCCAGAGGCGGCGTGGAAACGTCTGAACTGCGGTGATGGAGCGCGGGGCCACGAGTGTCGGACTGGGCGGCGACCGAGATCCGCCCCTTGCGGCGGACCGGCTGGGGCCATTGGCGCTGGCCCGTCGCAGCATCAGCGATCCTTCCGACCTGGCCTACTGCATCTGCTTCGCAGGCGCCGACACCCCGATCGAGGAATGCTTCCAGGCCACTAAGAACGAGACCGGACTGGACCACTACCAGGTCCGCGGATATCTGGCCTGGTATCGGCACATCACCCTGTCCATGGCCGCCGCCGCTTTCCTTGTCATCGTCCGCGACGCCGCCAAAAAGAGGGCTCGGACCACACGGCACAGCCCTCATTGATCGCATTGAGCCTGAACGAGATACGCCGACTGTTCAACCGCATTACCGCACCGATCACCCACACCCTCGAACACACCCCCCCATTGGTCGACCTGGCGGCGACATAGTCAGATGCGCCCAGGTCAGCCACTACAAGAGACGCTGCACATAACAACCTGTCGTTGTCGTATTAGAGCGTCTCTCATATGGAGTGAGGCTGGCCTGCGGCACAATCGGTGCTTGTGGCCTCTGATCTCGCGCGGCGGCTGGTGCCTGATGAGTTGTGGGAGCTTGCCGAGCCGTTGATCCCGAAGTTCGTGCCGCGTCGGCAGGGTGGTGGGACGGTGGGAGTCGATGATCGTGCGGTGTTCACGGCGATCGTGTACGTGCTGGCCAGCGGGTGCGCGTGGCGGCATCTGCCTGCGGAGTTCGGGGTGAGTGTGCCGACCGCGCATCGTCGCTTCACCGCCTGGACCAAGGCCGGGCTGTGGCCCCGGCTGCACCATGCGGTGCTGGACGAGCTGGGTGCGCGTGGGCAACTGGACTGGGCTTCGGCGATCGTGGACGCCGCCGCCGTCCGCGTGGAAAAGAGGGCACGCTGACCGGCCCGAATCCGGTCGATCGGGGCAAGAAGGGCAGCAAAGTGCACGTGTTGACCGATGCCGCCGGGCTGCCGCTGGTGGTCGCGGTCTCGGCGGCCAACGTGCACGACAGCCAGGTGCTCAAGCCGCTGCTGATGGCCTTACCCGCGCTGCGTTCACGGCGCGGACCGCGCCGGCGGCGGCCGGAGAAGGTCCGTGCCGACAAGGCCTACAACTCAGCCGAGTATCGGGCCTGGCTGCGTGAACGAGGGATCGTGCCCCGCATCGCCAGGGCCGGCGTCGAATCCAGCGAACGTCTGGGACGCCACCGCTGGAAGATCGAACGCACCCTGTCCTGGCTGTTCGGATACCGGCGGCTGACCGTCCGCTACGAACGCCACGGCCATCTGTTCAACGCATTCCTCGTCCTCGCCGCCACCCTTACCTGCTACAAGAGACTCGCCAGGTTGGCCACATGAGACACGCTCTTACAAGATCATTTTTCGCACTGAGCGGATACCCCCGCCTCAGACAGTCCGGTATCAATGCGGGGCCTGGGACGCCGATCAGTGTGATCCCCGGCAGTAGGAGTTAGCGGGACGCTTGCCCTTGTCGCCGGGCAGTGCGGCCTGGGTGAATCGATAAGCGATCCGCGCGGTCTCCTGGACGTACTGGTTGACCTGGGCCTGGGAAAGGCCGGAGTAGGCGGTCGTGGTGGTGAGCGCGATTTCCCGGCCAGGCAGGGTGATGACCCCCGAGTCGTGGGAGACGTCGGCGAGTTCACCGGTCTTGTTCGCCAGGTGCTCGCGCGGGATCACAGCCCCGTACTTGGTGTTGACGAGTTGGCCATGCATCAGGTCCAGGATGTAGTCGCTGGACGATCGGGACACCAGCGTTCCGTCCCACAACTCCACGATGAGTTCGGTGACCTCGCCGGCGGTGATGTAGTTCTCCTGCAGCGGCGGCGTGGCGGGGTGGATCATCTTGCGGCCCAGCCACAGGCTCTCGTAACCGGCGGCGGCCAGGAACGAGTTGACGACGCCGAACCCTCCGGCCACGTCGATCAGGACGTTCGTGGCGGTGTTATCGGAAACCTGCACCATCAGCCGCATCAGCTCGTCGACGGTGATGTCGAGCGGGAACTCGCGGTTGCGCAGGGTGCCCGAGCCGCCCACGATGTTGCTCGACCCCTCCGGAATGTGCACGGACGTGTTCAGATCGAGTGAACCGCGGTCGACCGTGTCCATCAGCGTGGCCAGCAGCCCCAGCTTGATGACGCTGGCGGCCTTGACCCGCTCGTCGCCGCCCACCTTCAGGCTCGCGCCGCAGTAGCGTCCGGACAGGTCGGTGGCCGCGACCGACAACGTGATCCCCGTGTCGGCGGCGGCGTCGACAACGGCCTCCAGGTTGCTGCGCAACCGCTGCCAGGCACCTTCCTGCGGCGGGTCGGCGGCGGCCGGTGCCGCGAAGGAGATGACGAGCGTCCCGGCGAGGGCGGCGACGGCGAGGCTGTGGCGCATGCGATTCCTGCTCTCGTGACGGAAATGTGAGGTCTACGAGGGCACTTCATCGCTTCGGGGTTACCGCCGTGTTTCCAGGGATGACCTGCTCAGTTTCACCATGTCCAGGCGATACGGAGGGGTCTCGCCGGGGGACGGGCCCTTGACGTCGCGACCGTGAACCGCACGCTTCCGGTCACGGTGTGACCGGCGCGGTCGGTGATGGTCACGGTGAGCTCGTGCTCACCCGCGCCCGGCCATGACAGCGGGATCGGGGCGCCCAAGGTGGAGTTCAAGGTCGTGCCGCTCGTCTGCCACGACACCAGCACTCCGCCGAGCCGGCTCAAACTGCCACGGTTCCATCCGCTCGGCCCGGCGACCAACCGTCGGCAACTCTCCTCAACGAGCCCAGAACGGCGGGAAGGAAGTCCGGCTCTAGGAACGGAGGAGCGCATGTCGCGTCGCGTCCCAGCGCTGGCCAACCGCCGGTACTGCCCTCAGGCTGAATCACACGTGGCCGCCTGTGCGTCCCACCAAGGGGTTCGAATGCGTGGCGCAGGGGGGGACGTGGGCAGGCGTCCGAGCTCGGTCGGCGGCAGTGCTGCGACGGCTGACCGTCTGCAGGGCGGTCGCCGACGGCCGTGCCCTGGATGCCGGCCGCCGCGGCGGCCATCTGGATCACCACGGCATGCCTGTTGGGCGCCGCCGATGCCGCCTGGCCCGGGACCGGCCGAGCACGGGTGCGCGTGGAGGCGGTGTGCACCGGCTTGACCGCCGGCGCCGGAGCAGGCGCCGCCATCGCCCTGCTGCCGGCCTTCCGCTGCCAGGTACACCAGGAATCCGACACCGTCCGGCCCTGGTTCCAGGGCGGTGCCCGGCCAGCGCGCAGCGCGTTCTTGATCGGTCTGTTTCTAGGGCTCCTCGTTGGCGCGAGGCGCTGGCCACGCGGGACACGGGCAATGAGCAGGCCATGTAGAGAATGGCGGCGGAGAAGTCGCCGATCCGGCGCGCCTACTTCAGGGACGCGACGACTTCGGCGCGTTCCTCCGGGGTCTGCTGGTCCCTGATCAGACACCAGCACTGCCGGGTCTGGTCATCACCGGGGGACGCCTCCTTGATCTGGGTGAGGCGTGCGCGCAGGTCGGCCCGGGTGGTGTGGTTGGTGACCTCGACAGTTCCCGCATCCCACAGCGCGCAGGCAGTCCATGTTCAGGGTCTCGATGGGACCATCCCCACGTGCGCGGGGAGCAGACTCGCTGACCTGGTGTCCTGCCGGTCCGTGGTGTCGAGCTGTTCACAAAGGACTGATCACTGTGAAGCCTGGGCGCAGCACCACGCCCGATGTTGTGGTGCGCCGCGAATTTCCTGCGGTGCCCGGGCGCGGAGAATGGCATCCACAGCCTTCTCGGACTATGAGGTTGGATGGGAACAGGTGTGGGCCGTCTGGGGCCTCGCCGGTCATGATGCGTCGGAGGAGGGCGGCGGCGCGGCCCATGTCTTCGGCGCGGATGGAGATGCTGGTGAGCGGGGGTTCCCACATGGCGGCGACTTCGACGTCGACGCCGCCGATGATGCGCATGTCCTGGGGTGGGCGGAGCCCGATTTCGCGCAGGGCTCGCATGAGGCCGAACGCGATCGCGTCGCTGTGACACAGGACGCCGTCGGGCATTTCGTGGCCTGTGGTGAGCAGGCGGGCAGCGATGTCGTGGCTTGCGGTGGCGTTGTTGGGGGTGGGCGGGCACCAGTACCTATGACACTCTCGACGGCGTTCGCGCCGCGATCCGCACCGCCCTCCGCGCCAGCGGCCGACCTCCTCAGCGGAATCAGGCTCGACTCCGGAGATCTGGACAGATATTCGTGGAGGAGGCCGCCGAGGCGATCGTGTCGGATGACCTTGGTCTCGGAGTCGGTGGGCTCGGGGAGCGCCCGCAGCGGGCATGCCTGGTTCAGGGTCCGGTGTGGGCGATGCTCGTTGAAGTGGGCTTCGTGCTCGGCCAGGACCTTGCGCAGGTGCGCGGCGTTGAGGATGAGCGTCCGATCGAGTACCTCGTGACGTACGCTGCCGACGCACCGTTCCATGATCGCGTTCATACGCGGTGCCTGCGGCGCCGTGAGCACGATGCGCATGCCTTCGGAGCGGAACACCTCGTCGAACATGCCGGTGAACCTACGGTCGCGGTCCCTGATCAAGAACTTGAACCCGCCGACGCGTTCACCCAGGTCGAGCATGAGGTTGCGGGGGTTGCTGCGTGATCCACGGTCGGGTCGGGTGCGCGGTGACGCCCAGGACATGAAGCCGGCGGGCGGCGTGCTCGACCACGGTGAGCCAGTACAGGCGAGTCAAGGTGATGGTCTCGACCGTGAAGAAGTCGCAGGCCAGCATCCTCTCTGCCTGCGAGCGCGGGAACTGACCCCGGGTCGGTCCGCTGCCGCGCGGTGCGGGGTCGATGTCGGTCTTCTTGAGGATCGCCCACACCGTCGCCGGGGCGATGCGACGGCCGAGCTTGGCTGGCTCTCCGGCGATGCGACGGTATCCCCGCGTCGGATTCTCGGCGGCCATCCGGACCACCGGATCCCGGATGGTCGGGGAGGCAGGGGGGCGTCTCGGCCGTCTGCGTTTGTAGGTCCAGCGTCGTTTCACCAGATCCGCGTGCCAGTGCGGCAGGGTGCCGGGCGTGATGAGCATTCCGGTGCGCCGCCGCGAGGGCAGCGGCCGGACCAATGCCGAGATCAGCGCACGGTCGGCCCAGGAGAAGCGAGGTCGGGGCGTCTGTCGTTGCAGCACCGCCAGTCGGTGGCGCGGCACGAGAATCTCACAACCCCGATGCTGAACGCTCCTGGTGACCATGTCCGGCGAACCGTGAAACCCCAGCTCAACCGCCATGGCCGAGTTTTCGGCACCGACAAGGCTGGGGACCGGAATCTTGCGAGGGACGGCACCCATCGTGAGCAGAGTTGACGGCGATTACGCCGCCGACTCGGACTTGCTGTTCCCCGGTCCGGGCCGGGGAACAGCAACGTCGTCCTCTTCTGTGTTGGAGGAGGGGCGACCTGTGCGGCTGCTGGTGAAGGAGCGTGTTCGACGAGGTTGATGGCTTCTGCGCGGTTTTCGCCGGATCGGCAGCCTCTGAGGCGGCCGAAGACTCAGCGGGCGGCTCGCGGGCAGGGGCTCGAGCGTTGCCGCCCGGGTGGGCCGCGGCCGCCGGGCTCGGTCCTTGCTGTGGGCGGTGGCATGATGGGCGTTCATTAGGGGGAGACGCCGACGCGGGGCCCATGGGAAACCGGGTGCGGATCGTGCCCTTCTTGACGTTCACTGGATCGCCGAATCCAGTGGGCGTCAACTCATGAGGCCTAGTGTTCGCGCGGGAGTTGAATCATCATGGGCTGATTGGGGCGATGTACATGGTCTCCGAGCTGGTCGCGGCAGGTCTGCCCTACGCCCTCGGCGTCGTCATGCTGGGCCTGGGCCTCGGGTTGACCGTTGATGACTTTCTGCGGGTGGGGCGCCATCCGCGCGCGGCCGCTGCCGCGCTGTTGTGCCAGATCGTCGTCCTGCCGGTGATCTGCTTCGGCCTGGTCCTGGCGTTCCGGCTTCCTCCCGAACTGGCGGTGGGTCTGATGCTGGTGGCCGCGTCGCCGGGCGGCCCCACGGCGAACCTGTACAGCCATCTGTTCGGCGGGCACGTCGCGCTGAACGTCACGCTCACCGCGATCAACTCGGTGCTGGTCGTGATCACCTTGCCGATTGTGGTCAACCTGTCGACGGCGTACTTCCTGGCCGGCGGCGCCGAGGTCGGGCTCCAGACCGGCAAGGTGATCCAGGTTCTGACGATCGTGCTCGTGCCGGTCGCGATCGGGATGCTCGTGCGCGCGCGGGCTCCCCGGGTGGCGCGATGGCTGGACCGCCCGGCGCGGGTGCTGTCCATCCTGGTCCTGGTCGTGGTCATCTCCACGGTCCTGTACGGCCAGCGGAACGGCCTCGCCGATTCCTTCGGTTCGGTCGGCCCGGCCGTGCTGGCCTTCAACGTCGTGAGCCTGCTGGTCGGCTATGGTGTGCCCCGCTTCGTCGGAGCCGGTCACCGGGACGCCGCCGCGGCCGGGTTCGAGATCGGCATTCACAACACCGGCTTCGCCATGACGATCGCGCTCGGCCCGACGCTGTTGAACAACGCGGAGATGGCTCTCCCGGCCGTGGTCTACGGCATTGTCATGTTCTTCACAGCGGCCGGGTTCGGACGTCTGATCACGCGCCGTGATGTCCGCGAGCCCGTTCTTGTCGGGCGCACTCCGGTGGAGGAAGCCGGCTGACCCCCTCGGACGATCACTCGCCGTACGGCTGACCCGGCCGTACGGTCAGGCTGGACCCGGTTGTGACGGTCGGCCCATAATGAGTGATCTGTCGTCCATCCGGGGGTCGAACGGCGTGGTCGTGCCCAACCCACCGATCCGAGCCCACGTTGATGCGTCGTCGGGGGCCGGTCCGGTGCGGCTGCGGATCCTCGGCCCGCTGCGCGTATGGCGCGACGGAGCCGAGCAGGACGTCGGCCCACGGCAACAGGCCTATCTGCTGGCGCTGCTCCTCGCCGGCGTCGGCCAGCCGGTCACGACGAGTGAACTGATCGATCTGATCTGGGGTGACGACCCGCCCGCCAGCGCGCTCAACGTCATCCACAAGTACGTCGGCGGCCTGCGCCGTCTGCTCGAACCCGCGATCGGCGCCCGGGGAACCAGCTCCTACCTGCAGCGCAGGGGCAACGCGTATGTGCTCAGCGCCGGTCCCGGCGCCCTGGATCTGGTCGCTTTCAGAGAACTCCTCAAGGCCGCGGCGGCGAGCCTGGCCCACGGGCAGGACGAGCGGGCGCTCGACCACTACGTCGAGGCGCTCGGACTCTGGCGGGGGCCTGCGGGGGACGGATTCGCCCACGCAACGGCCGCGATGGCAGTCTTCTCGGCCATCGACGAGGAGTTCTTTTCGGCCTGCACCGCCGCCGCGGATCTGGCCGTGTCGCTGGGCCGACCGGACCGAGTGCTCCCCGCGCTGCACCTTGCCGCGCGGATGGAGCCGTTCCACGAACCCGTCCAGGCCGCACTCGTCTCGACGCTCGGCGCGGCGGGCCGTCAGGCCGAGGCGCTGTCGGCCTTCGGCGCGTTCCGGGACCGCCTCAGCGAGGAACTCGGCATCGAACCGGGTCCGGCGCTGCGAGCCGCGCACCTGCGCGTGCTCACACAGGCCTCGACGTCCTCCCCGGCGATGAACCGGGCTCCCGAGAGCGGAGGTTCCGGTCTGGTCGGGCGGACCGAGGAGCTCGCGGTGCTGCGGCAGGCCGTGCAGGACGCCCTGAACGGCCGTACCGGGCTCGGCATCGTCGAAGGCGAACCGGGTGTCGGCAAGAGCAGCCTCCTGGAGGAGGCCGCCGCCGACGCCGGACGGCGCGGCGCGCTCGTCGTCTGGGCCGCGTGTCTGGAAGGCGACGGAGCGCCCGCGATGTGGCCGTGGGAACAGACGCTCACCCTCGTGCTCGACATCCTGCCGGCGCAGGCACGCGAGAAGTGGAGGAGCAGCGATCTCGGCGTCCTGCTGGGCTCACCCGACGGCACCCCGCCCGTGCTCACCGGCAGCCGCGGTCAGTTCCGCCTGTTCGAGCAGGTCGTCGGCGTCATCGGTCAGGCCGCCGCCCAGCAGCCTCTGCTGCTCATCGTCGATGACCTCCAGTGGGCCGACGCCACCTCGCTCCAGCTGTTCGGCCATCTGGCCGGCCGTTTGCCGGCCCGTTCCGCGATGATCGGCTCGCTCCGCGACCGGGCGCCCGTACCGGGCTCCGACCTCTCCCGGGTCCTGGCGGCCGTCAGCCGGCTGCCCGGCCACCGCAGGATCGGGCTCGGCCCGCTCGGCCCGGACGACGTCGCCGAGCTGATCCGCCGCGAGACCGGCCGTGAACCGGACGCGGACGTCGCCCGCGACATCCATGCCCGTACCGCCGGCAACCCGTTCTTCGTCCGCGAACTGTCACGGCTTCTCCACGACGACGGCGGCGGGCTCGGCGATGGCACGTCCCGGATCGGGGTGCCGTCCACGGTCCGCGACGTCGTTCGCGATCGGATGGCCGACCTCGACCCCGACGCGGGTGAGCTGCTGCGGATCGCCGCGCTCATCGGCCGCGACGCCGAGCTCCGGCTGCTCGCGAGCGTGGCCGGGATCGACGTCGCGACATGCCTCGAACTCCTCGATCCGTTGCGTGCGCTCGGCATGCTGGAGCCGAGGCCGGATGACCCGTTCTCCTTGCGCTTCTCGCACGACCTGGTCCGCGAGTCCGTCACCGAGACGATGGCGCACCAGCAGGCCATCAGGCTGCACCTGCGCATCGCGGACGCGCTCGAGGACGGCGACGTCGACGATGAGGCCGTCACCGAACGGCTCGCCCACCACCTGGGAGCGGCGGGTCCTCTCGCCGACCCGGTCCGCGCGGCGGAGGCGATGAAGCGTGCGGGCCGGCGGGCGACGGCCAAGTTCGCCTTCGCCGCCGCCGACCGGTACCTGCAGGAGGCCGCCCAGATCGCCCGGACGGCGGGGCTCCCGGAACTGGAGCTGTCGGCGCTCTCGCTGCTCGCCATCGCCCCGCGGCGGCAGGCCGGATACGGCGGGACGACGTTCGACCTGCTGGAGCGGGCGGAACAGCTGGCCCGCCGGCTCGGCCGGGACGCCGAGGCCGCGGGCCTCCTGTTCGCCCGCCTCTTCGGGGCCTACACCTTCTTGGAGTGGAACCGGGAGGACCTGGTCCGCCGGCTGTCCGAGCAGGGCAGGGCGTCCAGCGATCCGGTCGTCCAGGTGTACGGTCGGCAGGCCCTGGGCCTGCACCAGTGGGACGTCGGCGACATCGGCGCGGCCTACCGGTCCTTCGGCGACAACGACCGCGCCATCCGCGAGGGGGCGGCTTCCCCCGAGCGGGACGACACCCCGATCCGGCGCGACGTCTCGGGCGAGTGGCCGGGTTGGCAAGCCGTCGTGACCGCGCTGCACGGCGACGTCGAAGCCGCCGCCGCCATGATCGACAGATGGAACGGCCCGGCCGACGGGTATGCCGTCGCGACGTGGGCCTACTACATGACCATGATCGCTTCCATGGCGGGTGATGCCGCCTGGGTGATCCGGGTGGTCGACCGATGGATCGCCGTGGGCACCGGCCGCCTCGCCATCCAGCAGGAGCACTATGTCAGGCTGGACTGGTACTGGGCGCGTGCCCTCACCGGCGACGACCCGATCGGGATCTCGGAGGAGGCCGAACTGCTCCTGGCCTCGACCCTGACCGACCCGCCGCGCTTCGGCATCGCTTACCACCTCGCGCTGATCGCCGAGATGTGGCTGGCCGCCGGCGTGCCGGACCGGGCCGAGAACGCCCTCGACCGGGCGGACCGGGCTCTGGAGGCCCACGGCCAGCGCTACGCGGAGGGCCTGGTCCGGCTGCTGCGGGCACGCCTGCTCCAGGCCCGCGGCGAACCCGTCCACGTGGTGAGGGCCGCCACCGAAGCCGCCCGCGACTGGTCGGCCGAGCACGAGACCCACCTCTTCGCCCGGCGCGCCCAGGAACTCCTGGACGGTCTCGACCCGGTTCCTGGCCGTCTCACCACGGCGGCGGCTTCGGCGCCCAGCGAGAACCACGGGTAGCGAACAGGACGGCGCGGCCGGCACGATCAGGGCGGCCTGAGGTCAGATCCCGGGTCGGGACGGCCGGTACACCGCCCAGGCATGGAAGCCCAGCCCGACGCCCCAGCCGATCATCGACCACAGCGGCCAGAAGAAGTGTTCCGGGGTGACGAGCCACCACACCACGATCTGGGCCGCGACGCCCACGACGTAGGCGATGAAGTCGGCCCGGAAGCCCCATTTCTGAGCGTTCTTGCTCGGCGTTCGCATGCCCGCAGGTTCCGTGGTTCGCATGGCCCGCACGCTAGGGAACGGCACTGGACGACGAGTGAACCGGCCGTTCAGCGATCGTCAAGTCCGCGGACCGACGATCGTCCTGCGTCCGAGAGACGAACGCGTCGTTCCTGAAAGGCACCTCGATGCCCACTCGCAGATCGGTACTCGCCGGATCCACCGTCGCCGCCACCGGAGCCCTGCTCGCGGCCGCGGCCCCGGCGCAGGCCCGCCCGGCCGGCAAGCCCAAGCCGACCGTGGTCCTCGTCCACGGCGCGTTCGCCGACGCGTCGGGCTGGAACGACGTCGCGGCCCGCCTCATCCACGATGGCCATCCGGTCATCGCGCCCGCGAACCCGCTGCGCGGCGTGTCCTCCGACTCGGCCTACCTCGCCAGCGTCCTGGCGACGCTCAGCGGCCCGATCGTCCTGGCCGCGCACTCCTACGGCGGGATCGTCATCACCAACGCCGCCGCCGGGAACCCCAACGTGAAGGCGCTGGTCTACGTGGCGGCGTTCATGCCCGACGAAGGGGAGACGCTCCTGGGCCTGCAGACCAAGTTCCCCGGGAGCAGGCTCAACGAGGAGGCGCTGGACTTCCGCCCCCACGGCGGCGGCCTGGTCGACGGCTACATCAAGAAGGAGTTCTTCCGCGACGTCTTCGCCGGCGACGTGCCGCGGCGGACCGCGGAGCTGATGCAGGCCGGCCAGCGTCCCGCCGACACCCGGACGCTCGGGGAGCCGTCCGGTGCTCCGGCGTGGAAGACGATCCCGTCCTACTACCTCGTCGCCCGTAAGGACCAGGTGCTCCCCGCCGCCGCACAGCGGTTCATGGCAGAGCGGGCAGGGGCCAAGAGCGTCGAGGTCACCGCCTCGCACGTTGCGATGATCTCCCAGCCCGAGGCCGCCGCCGACCTGATCCGGCGCGCGGCGCGCTGACCCGCGCGCAGTCGGCGACGTCCGAACGGGCCGTCGCCGACATGGTGACCCGGGCCGTCGGCTACTGGAATACCGGCGGCCGGATGACGCTGAAGGAGACGACGTGCATGAACAAGCGTACGGAGGACAGTGCGTCCTGGAGGAGAAACGGCACCGCGCGGACGCGAAACCCAAGGGAAGTCCCAAGGCGGCGCTGGCCGCTCTGGCGCTGGGCACCTTCGCGATCGGCACCGGTGAGTTCGGCAGCAACGGGATCATCCAGCTGTTCGCCTCCGACCTGGACGTGTCACTCCCCGTCGCCACCTACGCCATCACCGCCTACGCCATCGGTGTGGTGGTCGGCTCGCCGGCGATCACCCTGCTCGCCGCCCGGGTCAACCGGCGCACGCTGCTGCTCGGCCTGATCGGCCTCTTTCTCGCCGGCAACGCGCTGTCGGCGCTCGCGCCGAACGTCGCGCTGCTCATCGTCTTCCGGTTCGTCACCGGCGGCGTGCAGGGCGCCTTCTTCGGCGCCGGCGCCGTCGTCGCCGCCTACGTGTACGGCCCCGGCCGGGGCGGCAAGGCGTTCGCCACCGTGATGGGCGGACTCACCATCGCCACCATCGTCGGATCGCCGCTCGGCACCTTCATCGGCCAGCAGGCCGGCTGGCGCGCGATGTACTGGACCGTGGTCGCCGTCGGCCTGGCCGCCGGCGCGGCACTGGTGGCCTGGCTGCCCCGCACCGACGATCTCCGCGGCGGCTCCGTCCGGAACGAGCTGGACGGGCTCCGCCGGCTCAACGTCTGGCTGATGGTCGCCGTCGCGTCGCTCGGGATCTCCAGCATCTTCGCCGTCTACACCTTCATCGGCCCCTTCGTCACCGACGCGGCCAAGCGTGATCCCGCGCTGATCCCGATCGCCCTGGCCGTCTTCGGCCTCGGCATGGCGGCCGGCAACCAGCTCGGCGGGCAGGTGGCCGACCGTTTCGAACACCGTGGCCTGATCTGGGGTTACGGCGGTGCCCTGGCCCTCCTGGTGCTCATCGGAGCCGCCGGGACGCATCTGCTCGTCCTGATGCCATGCCTGTTCGGGGTCGGCGCCACCATGATGTTCGCGATCCCCACCATCCAGGTCCGGCTGACGGCCGCCGCACCGGACGCTCCGACCCTGATGGGGGCGCTCAACCTCGCCGCACTCAACCTGGCCAACTCCCTCGGCGCCATCGGCGGGGCGGTCACCCTCGCCGCCGGCTGGGGAACCCTCTCGACGGTCTGGGCGGGGTTCGTCCTCACCGCCGCCGGCCTGCTCCTCTACACCATGACCGCCGTACGCACGCGGCGGACGTCGCGGCTCGCCGTCGCGGCCTGACCCGAGGAAGGGAGCGCTCATGAACGACGACACGCAGGGCGGGCCCGTCCTGGACGAGGAGCAGTTCCGCTGGCGGGCGGGCCGAGTCCGGCCGGAACCAGTACGCCTCCTACGACTTCTTCCTGCTCTGGACAGTGGTCGTGGATCTGGTCAGGGACGCGACCGCGATCGAGCCGGAGCGCCCGATCTACCAGGGAGGCCCCGGCGACATCCTCGGCGAGCTCAACCTCCTCACCGGCCAGAACGTCTATCTGACCGCGCGGGGGAATCCGCCGGGACGGTCGTCCGGATCAGACCGGCGACGCTGCGCCGTGCCCTCGCCGAGCACGCCGACACCCTGATCGAGGTATTCCGGGAACGGCGCGAGACCATCCGGTCCGCGGGCGGCAGCGCCCTGGAGATCGTCGGCTCACCCGGTACGGGCACTTCGTTGGAACTGCGCGCGTACCTGGAGCAGTTGCTCCTGCCGATCTTCTGGCTCGACGCCACCTCGGTCTCCGGCCTCGCCCTGATGCGGACCGAGGGGCTCGACGAAGACGATCTACCAGCCGCCGTCCTGCACGGCGCGGTGCTGCGCCGCGCGACGCCCGGGACGATCGCGCAGGCCCTCGGTCTCACCTGCCGTTCCGGAGGCCCCAGCCCGCCGCGCTGGCCACCGCCGTCTACGGCGCCTCCGAGGCCCCGCCACCGTGCTGCTAGGCCGCGGCGGGCAGGCCGCCAAGAGCGCCCGGATCGAGAACTACCTCGGCTTCCCGCACGGGATCAGCGGGGAGGCCCTGGCCCGGCCGGCCATGGTGCAGGCGCTCAAGTCCGGCGTGCGGATCCAGCGAGGCCGCGGGCCTCGACCTCGCCGACGGGCGCCGGCCGGCCGTCCTGCTGGACGACGGCACCCGGATCGAGGCCCGCGCGGTGATCGCCGCTACCGGCGCCTCGACGTGCCCCGCTGGGCGGCCTTCGAGAAACGGGGCTGCATCCACCACGCGGCGACCGATCTGGACGTCCGCGGATACGGAGACCATCCGGTCGCGGTCGTCGGCGGCGCCAACTCGGCCGGGCAGGCGGCGCTCTCCCTCGCCCCCGGGATGTCGTCCTACCTGGTCGACCGGATCCGGGCCCCCGGATCCGGCTGCGCACAGGGTCGGGTGGAGGCTCGATTCCCTGAGAGGATCGAGTCATGGCCGTCCGTCCCGTTATCCCCCTGAGCTGCGCAATCGTGCGGTCCGTATGGTTTCCGAGGTTCGGCCGGACTATCCGACCGAGTGGTCGGCGATGAAGGCCGTCGCGGCCAGGCTGGGCGTCAAGCACGGTGCGCAGCTGGGTGCGTAAAGCCGAGGTCGACGCCAGCGCCCGGCCGGGGACCACGACCGGGGAATCAGCGGAGCTCAAGCGGCTCAGCGCGAGAACGCCGAGCTGAAGCGGGCGAACGAGATCCTCAAGGCCGCGGAGGGTTTCTTCGCGGCCGAGCTCGACCGGCCACACAAGTACTGATCGCGTTCAGGAAGGTGTTCGGGGTCGAGCCGATCTGCCGTGTCCTCAGCGCGCACGGCACCAAGATCGCCCCCTCCACCTACTACGCCGCCAAGTCGCGTCCGGCCTCGGCCCGGGCGGTCCGCGACGAGCGGCTCAAGACCGAGATCACACGCATCCACCAGGACAACTACCGGGTCTACGGCGCCCGCAAGGTCTGGCGGCAGCTGCAACGCAAGGCCACCGGGTGGCGCGCTGCACGGTGGAACGCCTGGTGCGCGAACTTGGCCTGCATGGCGCCCGCCGCGGCCGCAAGGTCGGGACCACCGTGCGCGACGACAGGCACCTACGCGCGGCTACGCCCCACCCGACGAATACGAGGCCGACTACTTCAACAACCACACAGAACCGCAGGTCCAGTCACAACCTAGAGTGATGTGCCCCGAGTTCCGTGGTGTCGCGTTACCGGAATCTCATGCCAGTTGCTGGGCTGAGTGGAGTCTTTCGTACTCCACCGGGCTGAGCATCCCGAGCGCGCTGTGGCGGCGTCGGCGGTTGTGGAAGATCTCCAGGTATTCGAAGATCGCATTCGCGAGCTCGATGCGGGTCTTCCAGCGCTGCCGGTTGACGCCGACGGCAATGTGGTCAAGGACCAGGTCTCCGACACCGTCGCCGACGGCGAACCCCGCGTCACCACCTACGACTACGACCTCTACAACCGGGTCGAGAAGGTCACCGACGCCCACGACCACGAGACCGCCTACGACTACGACCGCTTCGGCAACGTGGTCGCGATGGTCGACGCCGCCGACAACCGCTACGAATACGCCTACACCTCGCGCAACTCCCTCGCCGAAGTTCGGCTGCGCGACTTCGACGGAGACCCCGAAGGCGCCCCCGGCACCGGTGACTACCTGGTCGTCAACCGCTACCTCTACGACTACGCCGGCCGCCTGGCCAGTGACATCGACGCCATGGGCCGCAAGGTCGACTACACCTACTACGGCGACGGCCTGCCCAAGAGCACGATCCTGCGCGACTTCCGCAACCCCGACGAAACCAAGCGCGACTACATCCAGGCCACCATCGAGCACGACGGCGCCGTTAACCCCACCAGGCAGACCAGCGCCAACGGTATGACGGTCGTCGAGAACGTGTACGACAGGGTCGGCCGCCTGGAGTCGGCCACACTCGACCCGGGAAGACTGAACCGCCGGCTCGCCTACCGGTACGACGCGGCCGGCAACGTCACCAAGGAGACCCGCTCCGGCAACGCGTCCAACGTGACCTGGGCGACCCCCGCCGTCGGCGACAGCGTCGACTACACCTACGACGGCCCCGGCCGCATGACCACCGCCACCGTCACCGACGGCACCACCAGCAGGGTCACCGGCTACGCCTACGACCAACGCGACCTGCTCACCGCCGTCACCGACCCCCGCGGCAACGCCCCGGGTGCTGACAAGACCGCCTTCACCACCACCTACACCAACGACGAACTCGGCCGTCTCATCAAGACGACCTCCCCACCCGTCGCGGTGGAGAACAACGGCGGCCAGCCCGCCACCGCCCGCCCCGAAACGGTCGCCGGCTACAACGCCTTCGACGAGCAGACCGAGGTCAAGGACCCCAACGGCAATACCAGTCGCACCGAGTACGACCGCCTTGGTCAACCGGTCAAGCAGATCGCCCCCGCCTACAGCCCACCGGGATCCACGACCCAACTCACTCCGACGACGGTCACGCACTACGACCCGCTGGGGCGCGTCAGCAAGGTCGTCGATCCCCGGCAGAACGACGTCCGCTACAGCTATGACCGGCTCGGACGCGTCAACACCGTGGACGAGCCGCACACGTCCAACGACGATCGCGTTCAGTGGAGGTACACCTACACCCGCACCGGCGAGGTCCTGTCCACCATCGACCCCACCGGCGCCCGCACCGAAGCGACCTATGACGACCTCGGGCGTCCTGTGACCAGCACTCGCATCGAGCGACGCCCGACGCCGGCCGCGTACACGAGCCGAGCGGGCTATGACGACGTGGGCAACCTGCTGACCACCACCAGCCCGACCGGTGTCACCACCACCAGCACTTACGACACCCTGGGTCAGCTGACCAAAACCGTTGACGGCGCGGGAGTCACGAGCCAGGTCGGTTACGACCACGCGGGCCGCCAGGTCCGTAGCAGCGATGCCCTCAACCGCACGACAAGGCTGACCTACGACCCGTTCGGTGACCTGGTCCGCACCACCGACCTGAAACCGGACGGCACCGGACTCCGCGAGCGTTCCTCCGCCTACGACCTGTCGGGCAATCCCACCAGGACGACCGATGCGTTCGGCCGCTCGACGACCTTCCAGTACGACTCGCTGAGCCGGTTGGTGAAACAGGTCGAACCCGTTGGCGACACCGAGTCGATCACCACGACGTTCGGTTACGACGCTGCCGGGAACCGAACCAGGTTCACCGACGGCCGCGGCAACTCCACCGTCTACACGGTCAATTCTCTGGGCCTGGCCGAGTCGATCACCGAGCCGGCCACCGCCGCTCATCCGCAGCCGTCCGACCGTACCTGGACCACCTCGTACGACGAGGCCGGCAACCCAGTCAAGATCACAGCCCCGGGCGGAATCATCCGGCGGCGCACTTTCGACCCGGCCCAGCGGCTGCTCACCGAGACTGGCTCCGGCACAGCGTCGCCGACCGCCGAGCGAACCCTCGCCTACGATGCTGCCGGCCGCCTCACCAAGGTCGGTTCAGGGACGGGGACCAATCTCTACAGCTATAGCGACCGGGGCCTGCTCTTGTCGGCCGACGGACCGTCCGGATCGGCGAGTTGGGATTACAACGGCGACGGCCAGATGACCACCCGAACCGACGCGTCCGGCGCGGCGACGTTCGGCTATGCCGGCGGCCGCCTCAGGACCGTCCAGGACGGCATCACCGGAACGACCCAGACGATCGGATACAACCCCGCCGGACAGCCCAACAAGATCGATTATGGTGCGGGCCGACTCCGTACCGCCGGTTACGACGACCTCGGCCGCCCCGTCACCGACACCCTCGAGAACGGCCAGGGGAGCGTCGCCGCCTCGATCACCTACAACTACGACGACAACGATCGCCTCACCGGCAAGACCACTGCCGGACTGGCCGGAGCAGGAGAGAACACTTATGGCTACGACCATGCCGGCCGCCTGACCTCCTGGTCCTACAACGGCACCGAGACCCTTTGCCAATGGGACGCCGCCGGAAACCGCACCAAAGCCGGCGCTGCCAGCGCCACCTATGACGAGCGCAACCGCCGCCTCACCGACGGAAACGCCACCTTCGCCTACACCCCACGCGGAACCCTGGCCACCGGCACCGGCACCGACTACACATTCGACGCCTTCGACCGGCTTCTTGCGGCGGGGAACACCACCTACACCTACGACGCCCTCGACCGGGTCGCCACGCGCAACGACATCGCCCTCTCCTACGCGGGCCTGGAGAAGGACCCCGTACGGGACGGCGTCAACGGTTATGCCCGCGGGCCTTCCGGCGGACTGCTGGCCACCGGCGGCGTCGCCGGCCCGCGCATCACGCTCTCCGACCGGCGTGGCGACGTGATCGGCGGCTTCGCCCCCGACAACACACTCGGCTCGGTGACCGAATCCACCGCCTACGAACCATTCGGGCAGCCCATGGCGAGATCGGGCGGGGCACTGGGGATCGGCTACCAGGGCGACTGGACCGACCCCGGCACCGGCCAGGTCAACATGCACGCCCGCTGGTACGAACCCAAGAGCGGAGCCTTCACCAGCCGCGACGACTGGACACTCGATCCCGCAGGCGGCTCGATCGGCGCCAACCGCTACACCTACGCCAACGGCGACCCGCTGAACATCACCGACCCCACTGGCCACTGGGGCATCCCGCTGGGGGGACTGGTACGCCGCGTCGGCAGGGCCATCAAGAGGATCGTCCAGCATTTCCGGCCGGGCCCGGACAGATGGATCGTCAAGCCCGAACCGCCGAACTATCCGCCCGACGGGTGCGGAGGAAACTGCAACGACCGTCGTGGCAGTGGAGGGGGCAACTCGGGTGGCGGAGGCGGAGGCGGCGGTGTCGGCCACGGACCGTCCCGGAGTGGCTCGTCTGCGGCGGCGGTAGCGGCGGCGCGCCACCGCGCCCAGCAAGCACGTACCGACGCTGCCAAGGGTCGGGAACGCCGGAAGGCGCAGCGCGTCTCGGTTCCCATCCCGCAGAAGGTCCGCGGGCCTGGCTACGCCGACCAGCGCCAGCGGATCAGTACGGGGCCGGGCCGTGCACCCGGCAGGACGGGCGCCTCCCACCATGTCGTCCGCGACACCGAGGGCTCGCTCACCGACCTGCGGAAGCAGGCCGTGGCCGCGGTCGGCGACCCCGTGGGCACGCAAGGCCCCGCCGCACAGGGGCCGCCCGCCGCCGGGGGATCGGGGGCATCCGGCTCAGGGGGCGAAGGTGGCGGTGGAGGCACCCACGGCTTCTTCGGCTGGGGCTCCACCGACGGCCAAGGCAAGCACTCCTGGGAGAAGACGCTCAAACAGGTGACCGAGTTCACCACCGGTTTGTCGCTGGCCTTGATGGGAGCCACCACGCCGCTGGGCCCCATCCTGATGATTCCGGGGGTCAAGGACGCCCTCATGAAGCCCGTGGGCCTGGACGCCGACTCCGGAGCCTTCAAGGCAGGCGAATACGCCTTCGACGCCGTCAGCCTCGTCGCAGGCGGCGGTACCGGCGCGGTGAAGGTCGGCGGGAAGCTCGCCGGCAAGGCCGGCGACTTCCTGGCAGGAGGCCTGCGTCCATGCACCACCAAGAACAGCTTCGTCACCGGCACCCCCGTACTCATGGCCGACGGCAACTACAAATCCATCGAAGACGTCGACGTCGGTGACGAGGTCCTGGCCGCCGACCCCGAGACCGGCAAGGAACAAGGCCGGCGCGTCACCGCCCTCATCCCGGGCGAAGGCACGAAGAACCTCGTCAAGATCACCATCGACACCGACGGCACCCGTGGCGACAAGACCGGCACCATCACCGCCACCGACGAGCACCCCTTCTGGGTCGAAGGCAACCGCGGCTGGACCAAGGCAATAGACCTCAAGCCCGGCATGTGGCTTCGCACCAGCGCCGGCACCCACGTCCAGATCACCGCCACCAAGACCTGGAAGCAATCGCGTCGTGTCCACAACCTCACCGTCGAGATCGATCACACCTACCATGTCCAGGGCGGTGAGAGAAGTGTTCTAGTACACAATTGTGCAGACGATATAGTTGAATTCGTGCACGGTACGCGTGCACGGTTCGCGGACGACATCGAAGTCAATGGGGTCACGGAAGCGGCGCTCAGGAAGAATGATAAAGGGTCGCGCAGGTCTGGAAGTTTTCATACGTTCAAGTTGGATCCGGCGGAGCCAGTAGCAAACATCCAGCAGGCACACTTCTGGGGTCAGCGGGTGAACGTGGGGCAAGGCGAGGTTTGTGTTATCGTTTGTAGACTGCCGCGCTCTGTCGTCGATGAGTTGGAGGAGGGGCGCCTGCTGTTGCCGGGAGGCATAGAAGGCGAATGGGTGTTCAAGCCCGGGGCGTTCGACGTTATCAATCGATACCGAGATGACTGGGAATATATTAGATGGGATAAGTAGTTGAGCAATGGGAGATCGGGGCGGAAGTATTCGCCGGACGATATACCTGTGAGCTTGCTGCCTACGGCGGAGAGTAGAGGTGGGTACTGGTCGTTCTCGTGGAATATCTCGGCCCCTCGGGCGGTCGATCTTCTAGGTTTCAGGCTACCTGTGCCTGCTGTGGAGTTCTTTGAGCCGGTTTTCGTTTCGCTGATCGGAACGGATGGCGGGCTCAGGCTTGAAGTGCTGGAGCCGGGCGACGTCATCTCTCCAGCAGGACTGATCTACGCGTCGCTCGTCGTTAATTCCCTCCGGCGCTTTTATGGTGGCGGCATTGCTGTTGATGGAGACGTCAATAATGCACTGTTCTTCGTCTCTTCGCGTACGGGCGATTGAGTCTCCTCGTCCTGCGGAGTTTGCGCAGAATGCGCCAGTAATCTCGCGGTCGTCCGGGTGTTCGGTTGACCGATCGGGTGAAGGACGCTGAGATTCCGGTATTGCGGCATCAAGTCACGGCGCTGGAGCGCCAACTGGACACGGCGGGGGTGCGGTTCACCGGTCCGGACCGGGCACTGCTCGCGGCGCTGCTGTACCGGTCGTTTCCCGCTTCACTGCGGCGGATGCGCCTCCTGGAACGGCCGGAGACGGTGCTGCAGCTCAGCGGCATCTCGCTGAACCTGGACGAGAGAGACTTGGCCCAGGGGAGCATCGACAGCTTCGATCTGCTTGAGGTCGCGCTCCTGGAACGGCGGTTGGAGGGGTTACGGGTGCCAAAGGTCTCGACGTCACTGCACAGGCGCCTCCTGGTGCTCCAGATGTAGATCGCGATCTTGCTGGTTAAGGGCGTTTGGAAGCAGGACGGCCACCGCGTGATCATCGTTGTTTGTGAGGACAAACGAAAACCGGGCGGTGGCCGCTGGCCACAGCGTAGACCCTGGCCGCTGGCAGAGCATGTTCGATGACCTGATGGGCCATCTGGCCTGCAGATTCACCCGGGTGGAGCCACGACGCACGGCCCGGGCGATGCTGCTGGGGCTGCTGGCCGAGCTGCCGCGCAAGAACTGCTGGACGCTGGCTGAGCACGCCGGTCACGCCACCCCGGACGCGATGCAGCATCTGCTGTCGCGGGCGAGTTGGGATGCCGACGCCGTACGCGATGATCTGCGCCGGTACGTGACCGCCCGCCTCGCCGGCGCCGGGGCGGTGCTGGTGGTGGACGAGACCGGCGACCTGAAGAAGGGCACCCGCACGGCCGGGGTGCAACGCCAGTACACCGGCACCGCCGGCCGCATCGAGAACAGCCAGGTCGCGGTGTTCCTGGCCTACGCGGCCGACGCCGGGCACGCCTTCATCGACCGGGAGCTGTATCTGCCCCACGTCTGGGCCGGCGACGACCAGCGACGCCATGACGCCCGAGTGCCCGCCGACCGAGCCTTCGCCACCAAGGGCGAGCTGGCCCGCCGCATGATCGCCCGCGCGCTGGACGCCGGAACGCAGGCCGAGTGGGTGGCCGCCGACGAGGTCTACGGCCAGTACCCTGCCCTGCGCCATGAGCTGGAGGAACGCGGCGTGGGATATGTGCTGGCGGTGGCGGCCTCCCACCGGGTCGCCCTGCCCATCGGCGCCCGCCGTGCCGACCAGGTGGCCGCCGCCCTTCCCCAGCGGGCCTGGCAGCGACTGTCGGCCGGGGCAGGCGCCAAGGGCCATCGTCTTTATGACTGGGCGCTGGTCGACACCGACCGGCGGACCGACCGGCCGGGATGCCGGTGGCTGCTGATCCGGCGCAACCGCCGCACACGGGAACTGGCGTTCTACCGCTGCTACGCGCCCGGCCCGGTGCCGGTCGCGGCGCTGGTGAAGGTTACCGGACGGCGCTGGACCATCGAGGAGGCATTCCAGGCCGGCAAGGGCCTGTGCGGTCTGGACCAGCACCAGGTCCGCACCTGGAGATCCTGGTACCGGTGGACCACCCTCGCCATGCTCGCGCACGCCTTCCTGGCCGCCGTGACCACAGCCGAACGCGCCCGCCTCGGCGACCAACCCGACCTGGCTCCGATCACTTTGGCCGAGGGTCCAGCGGCTACTGACCCGCATGACCTCACGCACGGCCCCTGATCCCGCGCACTGCCTGCACTGGTCGCACTGGCGGCGACGCCACCAAGCCCGCGCCCGCACCTGCCACTACCAGCGACAATCCACCCGGAAACGATAAAGATCACCTTCTACGGCTGGAGTACTAGGCGGCAGGTCAGGACCTCTTGACGCCGTCAAGCGGTCCCGAGTGGCTCCCCAATTGGCTCCCGAATACGGTTCGGGAGCGAAAAAGGCCTCGGAATCAAGCTCTGAAGCCCTTCTGGCCTGTGAAAAGGCTGGTTGGGACGGCGGGATTTGACCCCGCGCGCCCTTGACTCGCCGACCTGGACGCGATCACCGATCCCTCCGCATCATCGTCATCCGGGGTCCGATGGGCTAAATAACGAGGCTATTTTCAACGTGATGCGGTCTCGCGGAGGTGAAGGTGTGGACTGCCTTGGCGATGCGGCCGGTGCGGAGGGGGCAGCACCGGAGTTTGCGCAGGATCCTCCAGGCTTTGAGCTGGGCGTTTGCTCGCTCTCCCGGTCCGCGGAGTCGTGCGTGGGCGCGGTTGGCCTCCTTCTGGGACTCTGGCTTGCCGCGCCCTTTGTAGGGCGTCAGGACGTGTTCACCGGCTCCCTGGTAGGCCTTGTCGGCCAGGGTGAGCAGCCCGGCGGAGGCCAGCGCCCGGATGATGCCCCAGATCCGCGCGGCCCTCAGATCGTGGACGGCGCCGCGCAGTTCCCCCGACACCCACAGCCATGTTCCGTCCGGTCCTGCGATGACCTGGAGGTTCATCCCGTGTCGGCGGTGCTTGCCCGAGTAGAAGGGGCGGTCGGCGGCGACCCGGTCGATCGCGATCAGGACGCCGTCCAGCACCAGGTAGGGCAGCGCGTCGCGGCGCGCTTTGCGCAGCGCGGCGGGCAACGTGGGGGCCCGGGCCGCGAGCAGGTCGATGGCTTCGTTGACGTAGCGCCAGGCGGTGGCGACCGATACGCCGAACCCGGCGGCCAATTCGGCGTAGGTGTCGCCTTTGTGCAGGTGGACCAGGGTCATCAGGGCTTGGGCGTCGGGCGGCAGCGCCCGGCCCTTGCTGCCGATCGCCTTGCGGTGGCGGCGGACCACGCCGGTGGCGTAGGTCAGGGTTCGGCGCGACAACGGCAGCGAAGCACGGTAGAAAAGCATGGAAGCCTCTGGTGTGGACGGCCGGTTGTGAGAGATCAACCGTCCTACCAGGGGCTTCTTCTCTTCTTGGGGCCACAAGCCGCCCGCGATCATGCTGTGATCAGCCCACCTCAAACCGCTGCTGAAAAAGGCTCATTCCCCCGCGCGAGTACGAGGAAGCGTTCCACCGGTCACGCGGCTCTGCTGCCGCTGCCGGCTGAGAGCCAACCGATCCGGCCTCCAACATCGCCAGGGCGGTCCAGGACTTGTCGATCTGCTTGAACGCATCGTTGTCGAGGGTGAACAGGTACTTCGCCTGCCACGCCCAGCTCGCGCCGCCTGGCAGTTCGCCTCGCCCTTCCCGCCCCCCGTCGGGGTTGCCGAACGTTGTGAAGGTCGCGTGATGGGGCACCAGGCGGTCTGCGGTAGTGGCGACGGCGCCCTCCCCGCCCGTGGGAACGGTTGAGGATTCGTCACGGCGAGTGACTCTGGGGTCGCATCGCGAATCCCGCACTCGAACTGTGGGGACGATACGAAATTTCCCCGATGTCCGCCGACTGCCGCAGATGACATCGTTCTAGGGCTCCCAGGCTTGTGCAACCGCTGGTGTTCGCCAGCTTTCGTCTTGCCAGGAGGTCGGCCAATGACACCGTCGGACGCGCTCGAGGAGAACCGTCGTTGCCACCGCGGTCCGCACGGTGATGAAGCCGGTGGTGGTGCGCGCCTCAGGCCGGGTTCCGGTGGAGGCCGAGGAGTGCTGCAGGGCGCTTTCGCGGTGTTGCAGCAGGTGGCGACGCGCGGTGAGGCGGGCCTGAGCGAACTGGCGGCCGCCACCGGAGTGCCCAAGGCGACGGTGCACCGGCTGCTGGATCAACTGGTGGGACTGGGGATCGTGCACCGGGGCCCCGGCGGCCGGTATCGGGTGGGGGTGCGGGCGTTCTGCCTGGGGCAGGCGTGGGATCCGGCGCCCGTGCTGCGTTCGGCCGCCGCCGCTCCGGTGCGGCGGCTGGCGGCCGCGACCGGTGACAGCGTCTGCCTGGCGGTGATGGAGTCCGCCGACGCGGTGACCGTGGCCGGGATGTTCGGGCGGGCCGATGAGGTGATCTCGCTGCGTCCTGGAGAGGTGCTGCCGCCCGCGACCGCCACCGAGGCGGTCATCAGCGCCGCCCGGCCCGCATTGACCGTTCCGCGCGGCTCTTCTCGGGCCGAGTGGGGCCGGCGCGTCCGGTACGCCCGCGATCACGGGTACGCCTTCGACCTGGAGACGACCGCGGTGCCGGTGGCGTGCGTCGCCGCGCCGGTGCGCGCGCCGGGCGGGACGGTGGTGGCGGCGGTCGGAGTGGTGGTCCTGGAGCCGCGGAGGCTGCGGGAGCTGGCCGCTCCCGTCCGGGACACCGCCGACAAGATCAGCGCCAACCTGGGCCGCGTTCCCGGCGCCGGGCGCGTGCTGGCGCCGCTGGCAGGCATGGAGAACTGCTGACCGTCCTTGCGCTCACCCCTCGTCCCGCAGGCAGGCGACGCGCCGGCCGCGAGCCCGCCGCATGCGGGCCGCACCCTTGTCGGTTCCGGATGAGGGGCGGGTGACGAGGCGCACCTACCGGAGGTACAGGCGGGCACGCACAGCCCGGACGCGGTGAGGTCAATGGTGCGACGCGACGGCATGAGCCGGGGCGGGGCGGCCGGGGCCTCGCCGGTGCCCAAGGTGTGCTTCCCGCGGGGTGCGATCCTCCGGCCGTCGTCCACTGGCGTCGCCGCGCCGAACGCCCAGCATGCGGAGGACCTCAGAGCTGAACCCCGAAACGGGTCGTCGCGTTCTGGGCGTCATCCGGATGCAGCTGGACGCGGCACGAAGACACCGCGCCCTTTGCCGCGCCCGCTGGCCGGCAAGGGCGGGCTCGAGGGCTCGCTCCCGCCGGTGCGGCGCCGGCCTGGGCGCGGCGGAACGGAGCGCGAGCCAGGTGTCGCGCTCCAAGGCAGACGTGGTCGAGTTGTACGTCGTTGATCTCCAAGACGCCGGACGGGCCGCAGTTCCGGCGCACTCGATCTAGCGGCTCGGCTCGTCGGGGCGGCGGATCAGGTGGGCGCGTTCGAGGAGGGGCAGGAGCGACCGCGCCTCGGGTGTGGAGAGGCCGGGCAGGTCCGGCGGGGTGAACGCGGCGCCGATGGGCAGGCCGCCGATCCAGCGGCAGGCCGGGAGGAAGTCGGTGCCGACGTTGAGGGTGGTGGCCTCGGTGTCGCCGAATCCGTAGGCGGTGACCGTCACGCGTGCCGTCGATTCGTCGATGCCGTCCACGCCGAGAGTTGCCTGACCGCACCGGACGAAGGACGTTTCGTCCTCGAATGGGGTCGTAGGGGCGGGGCCGCGGACGACGTCGCGCGGGTCGAGCCGGGACACCAGGTCGCGCAGGGCGGCGTAGTCGTCGGCGAGCAGGTCGATCGAGTCCGGCGCGTCGAAGCGGCGGGCCGAGCGGCGCCACCGCTCGTCCTGCATCAGCTCATTGCGCAGGATGGCGAGCATCGCCTGGAGGCGCGCGGGCGTGTGGATGATGAAGTGCACCGACAGGGAGTCCTGGTCGGAGACCGTCTCGTGCCAGTAGCCGCGCGGAACGTGCAGGACGGCTCCGGGTTCGAGGTCGTAGGTGACCGCGTCGGCGGGCATCTCGGCGGGCGGTACGTCATGGGTGTACGCGCGCAGGCCCGGATGGACGGGTTTGCCGGGCGCCCACCCGTCGAGCGGGCTCAACGCGAACCGGTTGGGCGCCAGGCGCCAGGTCTTCCGGCCGGAGAGCTGGACCGTGATGACGCTCGACGGGTCGAAGTGCATGGTGGTGACGGCACCGGGCCGGTTGCAGTACAGCTGGCAGTGCACGCCGGTGCGCGGGATGTCGAACGCCGCCGCCATCGCACGTTCGTGTGCGGCGAACCTGGCGATGTTCCTGACGTAGATCGTCGTGCCGCCCGCATGGAACAGGGGCGCGGTCCGGCCGGCGATGGGCGCGCTCGCCGTTCCGCCGTCGAGCGTGGGGAACCAGGCGTACATCTCCGCGTCGCGGAGCGCGAGGACGTCCCCGGCCGAGTGGAGGCCGAACGCGTCGGCGAGCCGGGCCGCGAGCTCTGGGCGCGGGCCCGTGCACAACGGCCGGTGGCCGAGAACGGTGTCGGTGAACTCGGCGAGCCCGTGCGGCGCGAACCAGTCCTCAAGCCCGAGGTCCGACGAGGGTGCGTCCGCGGCCGGGCGTGGGGTGGTCCGAGACGGCGGCTCCTGGGGGGCCGGTGCCCGACCCGGCGATACGACGTCCTTGCCATTGAGGCGTCCGGCTTCGGACGTCTCGACGGAGAGGACTTCCACGATCCTCCTTGTCATGGGTGCTCCTTACGGGTTCATCCGGCGAAGGCCGGGCGGCGGTCGATGCGGGCCTGTACCTCGGCGGAGCCGAAGTGGTAGTCGATCCGCCGGGCCGCGGCGGCCCACTGCGCCATGGTCCGCACGGGTTCGAGGGTCTCGGTCACGAACGGGTCGGTCCATCGGGCGACCGAGCGTTCCCAGAGCACGTACGCCGGCTCGTCCAGCAGGTTGCCCACCGTGCCCTCGTAGGTCGGCATGCCCCGCACCTCCCCGTCGGGTTCGACCACCAGGGTCAGCGGGGCGATCCCGTCGCGGACGTGGTCGGGGTGCAGCATCTCGAGGTGGTTGTCGGTCGTGGACACCTCCACCGAGGAGGGGGCCTTGGACTGCAGCCACCCGGCGTACTCGGGGTCGGCGAGCCGCGCGACCTGCTCATCGGTGAGCAGCTCGTGCTCGGCGAATCCCTCGCGGGTGGCCAGTCCCGTCGGCACGCACGCGCCGAACGTGATCAGGCTCAGCCGGGGGAAGCGCGGCGCGATGGTCGCGCAGATCTCCGGGAGGTGGTCGAAGTTGCTGCGCACGACGACCGTCTCCAGCCCGAACTTGACCGGTTTGGCGCCGCGCGCCGCGCGTTCCGCCGCGGCACGGTCCAGGAGGCCGAGTGCGTTGAGGGCGCGGTCGAACGAGCCGGCACGGCCACGGATGCGGTCGTGGGTCCGCGCCGTGGCCCCGTCCAGGCTGACGGCGATGCCGCGCAGCGGGTCGATCCGCTCGTCCAGCATGTCCTGCCTGAGGGTCCAGCCGCCGGTGTAGACGACCACCGCGATGCCGGCCTGCGAGATCCGTTCGGCGATCTCGAAGATGCCGCGCACGATCAGCGGCTCGCCGCCGGCGAGCGAGACCATCTTCGGCCGCAGCGAGATGATCGCGTCGCTCACCCGCAGCATGTCCTGGTGTCCGAGCTGCCGGGACGGGCGGCGGCCGGACTCGGAGTAGCAGTGCGTGCAGCGCAGCGGACACGCGTAGGTGACGTCCCAGACGACGTCGTCGGGGCCGTTCGAGGTGTCCATCGGAAGATCCTTTCGGAAGTGGTTGTCAGGTCGCGGCGAGCCCGGTCGGCTCCCGCGTCTCCGGCTGGGCGGCGGGCTTGGGCGTGGCGGGGATCGCGAGGTCGGACAGCGCCACGACCCATAGGAAGGCGCCGAAGACCAGGAAGACGCCCGCGTGCGGCAGCACGCCGAGCAGCCAGCCCGCCAGCACCGTGCCGACCGGCGCGAAGGCGAAGTTCACCAGGTTGGCGGCGCTGTGCACCCGGCCCTGGAGTTCGGCGGGGGTCAGCAGGACCTGCTGTGCGGCCAGCAGCACGCTCGCGGCGGTCACCAGCACCGAGCACGCCGCCAGCAGTCCCGCCAGCACCAGGCCGTTGCCGGTGAGGGCCATCGCCGGAACCAGGCACGCGCAGGTCAGCGTCGCGACGATGACCATGGGCCGGATCGCGAAGCGCTTGTCCAGCCGGGGCGCCAGCAGGGAGCCCGCCAGGGCGCCGACCGCGGTCAGCCCCATGATCACGCCGACCGACAGGCCGGACGCCGACCGCATAGAGCTGACGATGATGATGGCCAGGAAGAGCCCGTCGAACGCCAGTTTCAGCAGCGCCCCGATCAGGATCTGGCGCCGCAGGTAGCGGGCGGACCGCAGGAATCTCGCGGCGGTGGCGAGGTCGCCGACGATTCCGCGTCGCTCGGCGGCCGGTGCCGTCACCCGGAGCGAGGCGCGCAGCGCCAGGATGCTGAGCGCCGAGACCGCGAAGGAGAAGACGTCGAAGAGGAGCGGCAGGCTCGGCGACAGCATGTACAGCAGGCCGCCGAGCATCGGCCCGAGGATGTAGGTCACCTGGCTGCGCGCCTGGAGCACGGACACGGCCGCGACCATGCCGTCCCCGGGCACGATCTCTCGCAGGGCCGCGGGCCCGGCGGCCGTGAACGGGGCGCCGAGCAGCCCCATGATCGTGCAGTAGCCGAGGAACAGCGGGAGCGAGGCGGAGCCGGTGAGCAGTGCCCCGGCGAGCGCCGCGCTGGCGGCCAGCCGGCCCAGGTCGCAGATCACCATGACGGCGCGCCGGTTGTACCGGTCGACGATGATCCCGGCGGGCACGAAGGCGGCCACCTGCACCGTCGTCCAGACGGCCTCCACGATCCCGACCGCCAGCGGCGATCCCGTCTCGTGCAGCACCAGCAGCGGGATCGCGAGGCTCGACGTTTGGGAGCCGAGCTGCGACAGTCCCTGTCCGGCGCACAGGAGCTGGAAGTCCCGGTTTCGCCACAGGCCGCTCATCCCGTCCTCCCGCCGATCAGCGGCAGCGGGCAGGGGACGCCCTTGAGCGCCGCGTGCGCCGCGTGCGCCGCGAGGAGGACACCGGCCGTTCCCGTGCCGAGGTCCATGGACAGGCGCTGGGGCACGGCCCCTGGGAAGGCGCGGTGCCCGTGGTAGGGGACCTCGTGCACGGCGAAGCGCCGCAGGTGCAGGTCCCGGGTCCGGGGGTCGCCGCCCAGCCGGGTCACGCAGGCCAGCAGCCCGGCCCGGCCGTTGAGCAGCCCCGCGGCGGGCGTCAGCTCCACCGCCAGGTCGCCGAGCAGCCGGTCGCGGACCCCAGCGAAGTACGGGTGGTCCCGATGGGCCAGATATTCGTGCAGAGCCAGCGCGCGACCCGCCGCGCCGCTTTCCAGGTCGAGTCCCGCCCCGGGGGAGTCGTCTCGGGTCAGCAGGGTCCGCGCGGCCGTCAGGTGATCCGCCGAACCCGTCACCTCGTAGAGGCGGACGAACAGCAGCGCGGCGCCGGACCACCCGTGCATGAGGCCGGTCCGTACGCCCTCGGACGGCAGCGCGAGCAGCCGGTTCGCGATCTCGGCCGCCCGGCCGGTCTCGCCGAAACGCAGCAGCGCGATACCGACGCCGGCGAGCCCGCCGAACAGCCCGGGACCGCCGGCAGGCAACGTCAGGGCGCGGTCGAGCAGGTTGCGCGCCTCCCGCCCGTGCCCCAGTTCGTCGAGAACGCAGGCCACTCCCGACAGCCCGTCGTACAGCCCGGGGCGGGGCCAGCGAAGCCGCGGGCTCTCGCGGATCAGCCAGGCCACGTGCTCGGGGAACTCGGGGTGGTCGCTGCGGCCGGTGGCGTGCAGCGCGTGGAGCACGCCGGCCGCGCCGAACGCCAGGGTGGTGCCCTGCCGGTCGAACTGCCGGGCATCCCCGGGGAACAGCCGATCGCGCCGTTCGGGTGTCGCGGAGCGGACGATCGCGTCCCGCAGCGCGTCGAGACCGGACGAGGCACCCGGCCGATCGCAGTCGGCCTTCCGGACTGGGCGCGCGGGCCGGGCGCCCTCGGTGTTCGCGGCCGGGCGCGCGAGCCGTTCGCGCAGGCGGTCCGCGAAGCCCGGCGGCAGCGGGAAGGACTCCCCGGCGAGGTCGATGAGCTCGCCCGCCTTGCCGGGGGACAGGCCCATCAGCGGCGTGAGCGGTACGAACACCGACAGCCGCAGGCAGTCCAGGGCGTACTCGTCGATCGTGAACCCGGTCCTCGCCCAGCTCGCCGCGAAGCCCGGGGTGGCCAGGCCCGGCCGATGGTCCTCGGCCACGTCGAAGGCCGTCTCGAAGTCCACCAGGGCGACGCCGCCGCCGGACCGGAGCAGGATGTTGCCGGGCTGGAGATCGCCGAAGACGATGCCCCTGCCGTGCAGCTTCGCGAGCGCGGCCGCCACACCGTCCAGCACGCCGAGCGCCCACGAGGTGTAGGCGACGCGGCGCTTCGGCCCGGAGCCGGCGCGCAGCAGCGGGTTGCGGGCCGCCACGGCGTCGGCGAGCCGCTCTCCGTCGATGAACTCCGTGGCCAGGAAGTGGTGCCCGGCCCAGACTCCACCGCCGAGGACCCTCGGGGCGACGGCGAGGTCGGCGGCACGTTCCAGCATCGCGCGTTCCCGGACGAGCCGGGCGACCGCGTCGGCGCCCTCCTCGTCCAGCCCCGCATGCGGGCGGGCCTCGCGCAGGACGACCGTCCGTCCGGTCACATGGTCGACCGCGCGGTAGATCCCACCGCCGTTGGAGAAGTGCAGGGCCTTCTCCACCCGGTACGGGAAGTCCGTGGTTTCGGCGGGTCCCGTTCCGGCCGTGACGAAGTCGGGGACGCGAACCCAGGGCGGCACCCTGAAGACCGGAGCCCGCCGATCCGGCACCAGGCGGCCGTCGGGATCCCGGATCGCGGGGACGTGCTGCCCCTCGGCGGACAGGCAGTAGCGCTCCCGGAAGCCGCCATAACGCAGGTAGAGCGGGCTCTGTCCCCAGCGCAGGTCGCTGAGCACGCGCGGCCCGCAGCGGCCCGCGAGTGCGGCGGAAAGGTCGTTCAGCACCCGCTGAAGCTGCGCGTCGTCCACCGGATAGAGCGTGATGAGCTTGCCGCTGGAGGTACGCGGCGCCTGCTTGCCGTTGACGATGTGCACCACGAGATCGCTGCGCAGGAACTTCGCCGCGATCCGCTGCCGCAGGCAGTAGTCCGCCACCGTCTCCACGGTGTCCCTGGCCTCGTCGCGGGCCACCGAGATGTGGACCTTCCAGCCCTGCTCCGGCAGCCGGGCGCCGGGCGGGCTCAGGTACACCCAGCCGCCGTCCAGCGAGCGCCGCCACCCGTCCGGCAGCGGCCGCGTCGCGACCGCGAAGCGGTCGGCCGCGTCGTCCACGTTGGCGAGCAGGTCGACGAAGACGGGGTCGGCCGCCAGGAAGGTCTGCGCGATCACACACGTCTCCAGTGGCATGTCGGATGGGGCCGGTCGGTCGCCCGGGGGCGACCGACCGGCTCTTTCAAGAGCGGCTCAGCCAGGCCGGCCTCAGGAGGCGCCCAGCCAGCTCGAGTTGTGGCTGTTGTTACACGGCCAGGCCTCTTCCTGGCTCTCGGTCTCCAGGTCCTGGAGCTCGTAGATCTCGTCCATGCGTGTCACCTCCTCTCACGGTGCGGTGATGACCGGGCGCGTCCACGTGCAGGAGCCCCGAGGGCCCCCGCTCGAACACGCACCGGAGCGCAAGGAGGATCCCGGCCGACCCGGTGGCCAGATCCATGGAAAGGCGCAGCAGGCCGGTGCCTGGGAACGCCAGCCGCCCGCCGTGGAGCCGAGCGTGCACGGCCAGACGCCGCACCTGGGAGCGGGCGGCCCGCTCGTCCTCCGCCGAGCCGGACCGCATCAGCGTGGTGACGAACCCGGCGCGGCCGTCGAACAGACCCGGGAGCCGGACGAAGACCGGTTTGCAGGCCCGCCGGATGCCGTCCAGCGCGACGCTCTCCGCAGCCGCTGGACGGTGCTGGAGATAACGGTGCAGGACCAGCGCGACGCCCCCGCTTCCGTCTCGTACGTACGGCAGGTTCTGCCTGCCGTTGAACAGCAGCAGCGCGCCGTCCCTGTCGGGCCGGCACCGGCCGAGGTCCCGCCCGAGCGCGGACTCCGCCTGGGTCAGCCAGAACGGGTCACCGGTCGTCTCGTACAGCCGGACGAACAGCAGGGCCGGCCCGCTGGATCCGGTGAGCAGGCCCCCCGCACCGGCCGGGGCCGCGGGCGGCCCGGCAAGCCGGTGCCCGGCGCGCAACGCCCGGTCGCGGTACGAGCCGTCACTGGTCAGCTCGGCGAAGTGCAGCCAGTTCAGCGCGATCCCGGCCAGGCCGCTCGACAGGCCCGCGGGGAGATCATCGCCGTCCCGGTCGGCGCGGGTGAGGACTTCCAGCGCGCGGTCCGTACGGCCGAGTTCCGCCAGCACGGCGGCCACCCCGTGCAGTCCGTCGTACAGCCCGGGACGGGGACGCGGATCGCGTCGCACGGCGGCGACCAGCCAGTCCACGTACGCGTCCGGGACCTCGGCGCCGACCAGGTGGAGCGCGTGCAGCACTCCGGCGGCGCCGTGGTCGTACGCGTGCCCGCCGATGCCCCAGGGCCCCGGGCTTCCCGGAACGAGCCGGTCGGGGCGCCCGGGCGTGGCGCTCGCGTGAATGCCTGCCACCAGTGAGTCCCGGAGCGTCGGCCAGTCCGCCCGCTCCAGCATCTCGGTGGCGGCGTCCCGTCCCTCTTCTCCGCCCAGGGCGCGCACCAACCCGGCGCCGAACCCGGGCGGCAGCGGGAACTCGCCGTCGATAACCGCCGCCAGCGCGGGCAGCTTGCCGGGGTCTCGCTGGGGCAGCGGGTTGATCGGCAGGAACGTCCACAACCGCAGGCAGGCGAGCAGGTACCGGTGCCCGCCTTCGCGGTGCCCTGACGGCACCGCGAAGGCGGGAGATCCGCCGGGACCGGTGTGCTCCAGGCCGACGAGCGCGACGCCGCCGCCGGGGCGCAGGATGACGTTCTTGGGGTGCAGCTCGGTCAGCCGGACGGCCCGGTCGCCGATCGCGTCCAGCGCCCGTTCGACCTTCGCCAGGACCTCGGTTGCCCACTCGGCGTACGCCTGGAGCCGCGCCGCCGGGACCCCCTCGTGGCCCAGCGGATAACGCGCGAGGGCCTCATGAAAGAGACTCCTCCCGGCGATGTACTCCTCGATCAGGTAGTGGTGCTCCCAGACGATGCGGTAGCCGACCAGCTCGGGAACGCAGTCCAGCCCGGCGAGCCGCTGCAGCGTTCGGCGGTGGCGACCGAGCCGCTCGACCGCGTCGCCACCGCGCTCGTCGAGCCCGCAGTACGGCCGGGCCTCCCGCAGCACCAACTGACCGGACCGGTACGTGCCGCCGCCGTTGGAGACGTTGAGGACCTCGTCGATCCGGTACGGGAACCGGCCCTTGGACTGCGTCAGATGCGGCCGCACCGTATCGGGCACCCTCACCCAGTCCGGCACCGTGAACACCGCGCGCCGGGGCGCGGGCTTCAGGTGCCCAGCCGGATGACGGAACGCCCGCACCGGTTCTCCATTGGCGTCCGCGCAGGTCAGATCGGAGTCATAGCGAACGTAGAGCGGACCCGCGCCGACCCGCCTGGCGCCCAGCGGGGCCGGGCCCCGGATGCCCGCGAGCCGCTCGGAAAGCTGCCGGAGAGCCGCGCCGAGTCCGTCTTCACTCACCGGGTGGAGCCGTGCCAGCACACCACTGTGCAGACGGTCGGCGGCGTCGGCGTTCTGCGACCGGACGGCCGCCCCGCTGCGCAGGAACCGGAACGCGATCCCCGCGCCGACACAGTAGGCCCAGACCCGTTCGACGGTTTCGGCGGCGGTGGGCAGCGTGCTGGAAACGTCGATCCGCCACCCCTGCTCGCCGTACGCGCCGGGCGTGAGCACGACCCACCAGCCGATCTCGCTCCGGCTCCAGCCCTTCGGGGCGGGCTCGTCGGCTTGGGCGAAGCGGCTGGCCGCGTCGGCCACCCGCTCCGGCGTGTCGAAGAAGTCCGGATCGGCCAGGCAGAACGGCTCGTAGCGCTTCAGTGTGGTCGGCGTTCGCACGAACGACAGCTTGCGTTGTCCCCGAATCCCGGTCGAACATCGTTCCGCTCAGCGGACCATTGCGGTGCCCCTCCCACGCGCGCCGGGTCGCCGGGTAGCGGAGCGCCACGCATCTCCGCAGGTCACAACCGCCCGAAGCCGCTACAGCCGCATCGCCTGCGCGAGCAGATCGCCGAGGTCAGCGCACGTGTCAACGAGCTCCTCGGCAAGGCCGTCGCTGTCGTGCGCGAGCGGTTCCACGGCAAGGTCACCTACGCCGCCATACCGATCGACCGCGTGGACTGGGCACCCTTCGACATCGTGTCCGTGGATCTCTACCGGTCGGCGGAGATCGCCGGCCGGTTCGCCGAGGGCGTGCGTACGCTCGTCGCGCAGGGCAAGCCGGTGGCGATCACCGAGTTTTGGTGGGATTGCCTGGCAGCCGTCCGGAATGGTCAAGCGGCTGGGGTGCTGCCCGGGCGAGGCTTCATGTCAGATCCATGCCATCGTGGGTAGCAGCCCCAGCCGCCTGGCACGTGGCAGGAATGGCCGTCGACGACTGTCGAGTCAGAATTTTCGGCAGGCTGATCAGTAAAGAAACGCAGCGCCATTACCGCGGTTCGGTACCGACGGAATCCAGTCCTGCGGTTTTCTGGAATGCGCTGGCAGTGCGGTGCGCACTACATCGGTGAGAGTACCGCCGTGGCATAGGGGTCCAGGACGATGTGGCCTTCATTGACCGTTGTGGAGACCGCGCGACCCGCACCGGTGCGGGCGCTCACCTGCTCGATCCGGAGTTCGTCCGTGACTCCGGTGGGCTCGTTGGTCTGTTCCAGTGCGACCGTCACGGTCTTGCCGGTCTTATTGACGATGAGCGGCTTCGGCGTCCCCGCCTTCGTGATGAACGCTTGGGCGTGAAGTCGCGGGTCGGGGATTCCGGGGACACCGGTGCCGGTGGAGACCATGGTGTCACCGGCACCGAAATGCCGCATCAGGGGGTCCAGGGCGCGGTAGCGGGCGTTGGGCGCGCCGGTCTCCCAGTCGACGAGGGTGACCCCGGGGATCATCGTCGGGTAGTCCATGAATTCGGCGATGCCGACCAGGTCGATTCCGAGTTCGACCAGACGTTGTGCTTGCCGAAAACCTCGTCCGCGCAGGTCAAGCCGCATGCCGGTACTCGTTGAGGATGCCGCCCAGACGTTGACTTCTTCGGATGTTCAGCTGGGCGATCTCGTCGGGTTCGGTGATCGGTGAAGGCAGCGACTTCAACGGGCGGGCGTTGGCGATGCCGTGGTGAGGCCGATGCTCGTTGTAGAAGGTCTCGAACTCGCGGAGGGCGTAGAGCAGGTGCCGCTGGTTCCAGATCAGAGTCCGGTCGAGGAGTTCGCGGCGGCAGGTCTGCACCCACCGCTCCATCACCGCGTTCATCCTCGGCATCCGCACCCCGGTCAGCACCGTCTGGATGCCGGCATCGGCCAGAACGATGTCGAAGAGGTCAGGGAACTTGCCGTCCCGGTCACGGATCAGGAACCGTGCCCGGCAGCCGGCGTCCTCCAGGTCCATGGCCAGGTTCCTGGCCGCCTGCGTCACCCACGACGCGGTCGGATGGGCGGTGGCGCCCAGAACGCGGATCCGGCGGCTGTGGTGCTCGATGACCGCCGGCACGTACATCCGCGCACCCGTGAGCGTGACGGTCTCCAGGAAGTCGCACGCCAGGAGTGCCCCGGCCTGGGAGCGCAGGAAGTCGGCCCACGTGGTCGATGCACGCTCGGGTGCCGGATCGACTCCGGCGTTCTTGAGGATCTCCCAGACCGTGAAGGCGGCCACCGTGACGCCGAGCACCAGCAACTCGCCGTGCACCCGCCGGTACCCCCAGCTCGGGTTCTCCCGCACCAGGCGAAGGACGAGAGCCCGGATGGAGCGGACGGTCGGTGGGCGGCCCGGCCGCTTGGGTCTGGAGCGAGCGGCGTGCCGACCCGCGATCATGTCCCGGTGCCGGCGCAAGACCGTGTCCGGCCGCACGAGCAGCCGTATCCGGAGCAGTACACCACGAGGCAACCGGTGCAGCAGCGCCGCGAGCAGTGCTCGATCCGGACCGACGAACCGCACCCTCGCCCCGTCCAGTTGGCGCTCCAGCACCATGATCTGATGCCGCGGCACCAAGATCTCGGCGTCCTTCTCCCGATCGGTCATAGGAAGCAGACGCAGCACCGCGAACGTGTTCGCCACGGTCAAGTAGACCAGTCGCAACAGCACAACCGCCCATCATCCCGATGGCGAGGCCGGTGTCCTGGCCTGTCCCGCGACAGTTCCCGGCCCTACGCCGCAATCCCCGGCCATCACGCCTCTCACCTGCACGGACGTACTTTTCGGCAAGCACAGCGGTCGGGCCGGGTGAACCGCACCTTCCTGCCGTTCAGTTGGCGTTCCAGCACCGCGATTTGATGAAGCAGAACCAAGATCTCGGTGTCCTTGTCCCGGTCGCTTACCGGAAGAAGACGCAACAGCGCGGACGTGTTCGTCACGGTCAAGTAGGCCAGTCGCAAGAGCACAGCCGCTCATCCTGCCGTGGCGACCGCTTTGCCGTCACCGTTCCCGTGCTCGGCCAGGCGACCAAGCCCGGGACACAGGGCCACCAGCTTTCATGCCTTTTACCTGCACGGATGAGGTTTCCGGCAAGCGCAGCGCTGCGATCGCGTTGGCCTGCGGTGCCCGCGGCGGCGTGGTGATGACCTGCAAGCCGGCGGAGGTGAACACCCGGTCGATCACCGCGGTGAACTTGGCGTCGCGATCACGCACGAGAAATCTGGTCTGCCTGCTCGCCCATCTCCATCAGCAGGTTGCGGAGGGTTCGCGCCGCCCCGGACGCGGGGCGGCGCAGTCACCGGGTCAGACCTCCTGTACGGCGGGCCACGACCACACGGGGGCGCGCTTCTCCAGGATCGCCCCGGCGGCTTCGGCGGCGTCGGGATGCGTGCCCAGCCGGAGGGTGTAAACCTGCTCGGCCGGGTAGCCGGACCTGACGTGGTGCTTCTCGGCCTCGTTGAGGGCCTGCTTGGCGAGCCGCAGGCCGAGAGGGCTCTGTTCAGCGATCCGGGCGGCCAGATCGCGCGTCTCGGTGAGCAACCGGTCGGGTTCACAGACCTGCTGGACCAGGCCGAGGCGGTAGGCGTCCTCGGCGCTGATCGGGTCGCCGGTGAAGTACATCAGCCGGACCTGCCCCTGGGACAGGATCCGCATCAGGTGGCTGCCGCCGCCGCAGCGTCCTGCCTTGATCTCGGGGAGGCCGATCCTGGCGTCGGTGGCGGCGAGGCGGATGTCGCAGCAGGCGGCGAGGACCGCGCCGGCGCCCAGGGCGGCGCCGTTGACGGCGGCGATGGTCGGCAGGGTGCAGTCCAGGATGGCCTCGTAGCAGGTGCGGGCGAGGCGCTGGCGCCGTTCGGGGCCGCGCTCGGCGAGGCTGTCGGACTCCGCCGGCTGCTTGAGGTCCGCGCCGGCCGAGTACAGCCGCCCGGCCGAGCGCAGGATGACGGCGTGGGCGTCGGTGCGGTCCGACAGCTCCCGGAACGCGGCGGTGAGAGCCTCGTAGGTCTCGGCGGCGACCGCGTTGACCGGCGGGCGATCCATGACGACCTCGGCGACCTTGCCCGAGGCCCGCACGGTGATCCCGTGATCCATTGACGTGCCCTCTTCCTATTTGGGGAGGCCGAGCATGCGTTCGGCGACGATGTTGCGTTGCACCTGCGAGGTCCCGGCGTAGATCGACTCGCCGCGGGAGCGCAGCCATTCGGTCTGCCAGTGGTCGAGGTCGGTGCCGGTGGCGACGGCGACCTCCTGACCGAGGTCCATCAGCCGCTGGTGGGTCGAGCTCCACCAGAGCTTGGTCATCGAGGGCAGCACTCCGAGCGGCTCCCGGGCCGCCGCCAGGGAGGTGATCTTGTACGAGCTGTTGCGGATGCCGGTCACGTCGGCGGTGAGCTCGCCGAGTTCGCGCAGCCAGGTGGACCGCGGCCCGGCCTCGGCCCGCTGGATCATCGCCGCGACGGCCTTCAACTGGCCGAGGTAGTTGCGGTAACGGCTGAGCTGGCCGTAGGACCGTTCCGCGCCGACCACTGTCATGGCGACGCGCCAGCCGTCGTCGATGCCGCCGATCACGTGCCGGTGCTCGACGCGCACGCCGTCGAAGTGCAGCTCGTTGAACTCCGCCTCTCCGGTTAGCTGGGTGATCGGGCGGATGGACGCTCCGGGCTGCTTCATGTCGAACAACACGAACGACAGGTTCCGGTGGCGCGGCCTGTCCCGGCTGGTCCGCACCAGGGCGAAGCACCAGTCGGCCTCGTGGGCCTGGGTCGTCCAGACCTTGCTCCCGTTCAGGACCAGATGGTCGCCGGCGTCGGTGGCGAAGCTCTGCACGTTGGCCAGGTCGGATCCGGCCTCGGTCTCGGAGAAGCCCTGACACCAGATGGTCCGGCAGTCGCGGATGCCGGGCAGGAGCTCCGCCAGCTGGTCATCGGTGCCGTGCGCCATCAGGGCCGGGGCCAGGAGATCCGCCCCGAACCGGGACGGCGACAGCGACCTGGGGACGCCGGCCCGCGAGCACTCCTCGTCGAGGATCCCGGCCATGATCGGGTCGCCGCCGGCTCCGCCGAACCGCGTCGGCCAGGAATATCCCAGGTAGCCCGCGGCGGCGAGCCTGCGGTCGGCCTCCAGCCGTTCTGCGAAGCCGACCGGCCGGCCGCTCACCAGGGGGACGATTTCGGCCATCAGCCGGTCGCGGACCTCGGCGCGGAAGGCCGCCTCAGCGGGGGTCTCATCAAGGTTCACGCCGCCTCACCCTCCTTCATCAGGTACTCGGCCAGCCGCAGCGCGTGGTCGTCAGGGGCGCCGAACCGGTACAGGCTCGCCTGAGCGGTCTTCAGATACAGGTGCATGGAGTGCTCCCAGGTCATGGCGATGCCGCCGAAGGTCTGCGCGGCCACGCGGGTGGCGAGGTCGGCGGCGTTCTTGGCCTGGAGCCGGGCGATCGCGGCCGTGGTATCTGCGGGCCGCAGCGCCGCGTACAGCACGGCATTCCAGGCGACCTCCAGAGCGATGGTCGCGTCGGCGAGGGGATGCTTGACGGCCTGGAACCCGCCGATGGGCCGGTCGAACTGCATCCGCTGCTTGGCGTAATCCACCGCGTCGCCGATGACCGTCTCGCCGAGGCCGACCAGGGTCGCGGCGTGCACGATCTGGGCCGACGTCAGCAGTTCGTCGGTAACGGAGATCCGGGACACCGGTGACATCGGCGTGGGGGTGATGGTGCCGACACCCAGGGCGAGGCGTCCGGCGGGCTGGAAGTCCCATGCGTCGCCTTCGCACCGGTGAAGAGTCCCGGCGTCGTCGATGCGGTACGCGACGAGCCCGGTCTCCACGCCGAAGCACCAGGGCACCGGTGTCTCCCCGGTCGGGCCGGTGACCGGCTCGCTCCGGCCGTCGGCGATCAGGAAGCCGGGCGCGACCGGTTCCTCGGCGGCGGCGAGCAGGACCGCGTTGGTGACGAAGCCCTCTCCCGCCAGCACCCGGCCGGCCTCCCGGCCGATGCCGGCGACCAGGGCCAGGGACAAGGCGTCGTCGTCCCCGGTGGACCCGGCCGCGAGCCAGCCGTCGGCCGCGATGATGTCCCACGCGGCGGCGGTCGACGAGCCGGTGAGCAGCCGTTCGGGCGGCAGCCATCGGCGGAACGTCGCGCCCGCCTGATCGAGGAGCTGCTGTTCATCCTGGTCGAATCGGAAATCCATGGCGTTGCCCCTCGCGTTCTCAGTTCTTCTTGGTCAGCACGGCGAGACAGTCGACGGCGACCGCCCCGGCTCCCGCCTCGGCGACCATGAGCGGGTTCACGTCGAGTTCGGCGATCTCGTCGGCCAGATCGGCCGCCAGCCAGGACACCCGGGCGACCGCGTCGGCCGCGGCGTCGACGTCGCGGGGCGGTCGTCCGCGAACGGCGCCCAGCAACCCGCCGCCACGCAGGCCGGTCAGCAGATGCCGCGCGGTCTCCGGGCCGACCGGTGCGGCGGCGGACGCGCTGTCGGCCAGGACCTCGACCAGTACTCCGCCCAGACCCGCCACGACGACCGGGCCGAAGGCGGGGTCGCGCTTGATCCCGATGATCAGTTCGGTGCCGGGCTCGGCCATCCGCTGCACGAGCAGCCGAGCCTCGGGGACTCCCTCGCACCGGGCGAGGGCCAGCAGGTCACCCGCCGCGGCGCGGATCTCTTCGGTGTCGGACAGGCCCAGGCGCACTCCGCCGATGTCGCTCTTGTGGCCGATCCGGTCCGACAGCAGCTTCACCGCCACCGGGCCGCCGAGTTCAGCGAACGCCGCGACGGCGGCGTCGGCGTCGGCGACCGCGCGTGACTCCGCGCACCGGACGCCGTAGGCGGCGATCAGGCGACTCGACTCCTCCTCGTCGAGCTGGGATCGTCCGGCCGCCCGTGCCTGCCGGATGACCTCCCGGGCGGCGCCGGGGTCGATGCGCGGGGGCCGTTCCGGCTGCCTCATGGCGGGACGCAGGCTGTAGTCGGCGAGGAGCCCCAGCGCGGCGGCGGCGCGGCCCGGATCGGTGTAGCACGGGATCCCCAGATCGCGCAGTCGCCGGCGGGGTATGCCGCTGCCGCCGGTCCACACCACGACGATCGGACGATCGGTGGTCTCGTGGGCGTCGGCGACCGCGGCGACGAACTCGTCCGCACACCCGTCGGAGTTGCCGAGCAGGACCACGATCATGTCGGTGCCCGGGTGGTCGAGCGCGACCTCCAGGCTGCGGCGCAGCAGGTCAGGTTCGACCACCAGCATGCCGGTGAGGTCGACCGGGTTGCGCGCGGTCCCGTACGCGGGGATGACAGCGGCCATCTTCGCCTGCCACGGCTCGTCCCAGGACTCGACGATCAGGCCGGCGGCCGTCGCCGCGTCGGCCATCAGGATGCCCGCGCCGCCCGATCCGGTCAGCGCTGTCAGCCTGCGCCCCGCGCTGCGCCGCCCTGCCGCGAAGATCTGGGCGGCGTCCAGCATGGCCTCGGTGCCGTCGACGCGGACGATGCCGTGCTGCCGGGCGATCCCGTCGAACACCGCGTCCTCACCCGCCAGCGACGCGGTGTGCGACTGCGCGGCCCGCGCCCCGGCCACCGACCTGCCGACCTTGACCGCGATGATCGGCTTGTCGAGGAGGCTCGCCCGCCGCGCGGCCGTCAGTAGGCGCTCGCCGTCGTTGACGCCCTCCAGATAGGCGAGCAGGACGCGGGTCTGCTCGCTGTCGAGAAGCGCGTCGAGAAGCTCCGGCACCGTCAGGTCGACCTCGTTGCCCGTGTTGATGTAGTGGGAGATGCCGATGCCGGTCCGCTGGGCCTCGCTGAACATCCACGAACCGAACGCGCCGCTCTGGCTGACGAAAGCCACCGGGCCGCTGCGCAACTCGACGTGCTCGTCGAGGGAGGAGGAGAAGGTGGGCAGAGCGCGGTCCGCGACGCTCATCATGCCCAGGCAGTTCGGGCCGAGCACCCGCACTCCCGATTCGGCGGCGGCCGTGCGCAGCTCCTCCTGCATCGCGGCGCCGGCGGCGTCGGTCTCGGCGAAACCGGCCGCTCCCACGATGGCGGCCTTGACGCCGCGTTTGCCGCAGGTCCGTACCGCCTCGCTGACCCGCTCGGCCGGGAGCATGATCATCACCAGGTCGATGTCACCGTCGACCTCGTCCAGGCTCCGGTAGGCGGGCAGGCCCTGAACGGTGCGCCGGGTGGGGTTGATCGGCAGCAGCCGGCCGCGGTAGCCGAACCTTTTCATGTAGTCGACCGGCCGCCCGGACAGCTTCACGGGGTCGTTCGAGGCGCCGAGGACCGCGATCGAGCGGGGGTACAGGAGTTCTCTCATGCCGGCACCTCCGGGTGCGATGTCGGGAGGTCGAGGCCGTACACGGTGAGGGCGGTCGTGCGGAACAGCGCGTCGCGTTCGAAGGCCGACAGGTCGGCGCTGACGCGCTTGTAGGTGTTCCACAGGGTGACGTAGTCGCACAGGTAGGCGTCGACAGGGAAGTTGCTCTCGAACATGCAGCGAGCAGGCCCGAAGGCGTCGATGCAGAAGCCGATCTCGGGACCCCAGAAGTCCGCGAGGGCGGCCGAGGTCACCGGCGCCTGGGTCAGCCGGGGGTCGACGACGGACGGGATGCCGATACCACCGATCTTGAGGTGAACGTTGCCGAGCCCCGCCAGCCGCCGCAGCGACCGCCGCCAGCGTGCCAGGACGCCGTCGCGCTGCCCGCGGTAGGCGGCCCCGGTCGCGAGCGGGCTGCCGAGGTGGTCCACGACGATCGGCAGGTCGGGGTTGTCCTCGGCCACCCGCGCGACGTCGTCGAGTTGGTTGAAGTACACCCACACCTCGAAGAGCAGCCCGCGCCGCTGGAGCTGCCGCAGGGACGGCCCGGCGGCCGAGGACAGCAGCAGGCCGTCCTCGGCCGCGCTGGACACGTCGTGGGACGGGTTCCAGGTGGCGCGGGTCCGGATGCCCCGAAAGGCGTGTCCGGCGATCTCCTGATGGGCGTCGAGTACGGCACCGATCCGATCGCCAAGACGCAGGTCGGCGTACCCGACGATGCCCGCCAGCTCACCACGGCCGGGTCTGCGCTGGCCGATGACCCAGGCGGTCTCACCCACCGGCCGGAGTACCTGCGGCCCCGTGGTGCGGTAGCCGGAGGAGCATTCGACATGGACGGTCGCGCGGATGTCATGACCTGCGGTCGTGTCGGCGAGCAACGCATCGATCAGGTAGAGCTGTTGCGGTCCGTACGAGATGACGGGGCGGGGCCACAGGTGGTGGTGGGGGTCGATGATCGGGAGCGCCGGTTCGAGCGCCGTTTCCCGGTGCTCGAGACCGGAGTGCACGGTCACCGGGTCCCCTGGCCGATGGCCGCGAACGCCCGGACCGTGGCCATGCGCTGCTCCCGGGTCGTGCCGTAGGCGGGTACCACGGCGACCTGGTTCACCCCGGCCGCGGAGATCTCGGCCAGCCGGCCTTCGATCTCTTCGGTGGTCCCGGCCAGGGCGAACATGTCGACGACCTCGTCGGGGACCTCCTTGGCGTGCTCGGGCTTGGCCACCTTGTGGCCGTAGTAGTCGCCCTCGTACTCCGGCGCGTACGTGCGCAAGTGCTCGATCGCCGGGACGATGCGCTCCGGCAGCGTCATCGGCAGCCAGCGCATCACCAGGCGCGCGATCGGGCCGCGGACGCGGTCCCGTGCCTCGGTGGGGTCGTCGCCGATGGCGATCTCGCTCCAGAGCACGACGTCGATGTCCGCGAGTGTCCGTCCGGCCTGCTCGGCGCCCTCCCGGACGTGGCCCAGGGCCTCGGTGATGAACTCCGTGGCGGTGCCGAGCAGCAGAATGACGCCGTCCCCGACCCGCCCGGCCATCCGTAGCGCGGATGGGCCGGAGGCGGCGATGTAAACGGGGACGTTCCGGGGCCGGTCGGTGAGGTAGTCCAGGCGGTACTCCGCCTTGGTGGTCTCCTCGACGACCGACCGCCCCCCGATGAGCTCGCGGAACTCGCTGATCCTGGTCTCCAGCGCGCCGAGCGAGATCGGCTTGTGGCCGATGGTGCCCAGCGCCGTGAAGCCGGTCCCGATCCCTACCGCCGCCCGTCCCTCCGACAACTCCGCGACGGTCGCCCACATGGACGCGAACACCGACGGGTGCCGGGTGACCGCGTTGGTCACCCCGGTGCCGATGATCACGCTCTGGGTGCTGACCGCGGTCGCCCCCATGAGGGACGCGACCTCCCGCCAGTTGTTCTGCGAGTCACCGAACCACACGTTGGAGTAGCCGAGCGCGTCTGCCGACCGGGCGAGTTCGACGGCCTGGGGAGCGGGCTCGTTCGGGTAGATGACGAGACCCCGGCGGGGCAGCGCCCCGGACGTCGTGGTCGCTGGGGTGAGGTCTTCGGGCACGGTGGTCACTCCTTGCACGTGGGTGGGATGAGATCAGGCTGCCTGGAGCTGTTTGCCGGCGGTCTCACGCAGGCTGATGGCGGCGGCCAGGGTGAGCACCGTCAGGGCGATCACGAACCAGGCGGGTGAGGTGACGCTGCCGGTCCGGTCGACCAGCCACGTCGCCACGAACGGGGCGCTGCCGCCGGCCGCCGCGGCCGAGAGGTTGTACCCCAGCCCCAACCCGGAGTAGCGGACCACGGCCGGGAACTGCTCGGTGAGCGTCACCATCAGGACCGACTGCGCCGCCGCGTGCGGCAGGGCGATCAGCACATGGGCCAGGATCGCCCGCGGCACACTGTCGGAGTTCATCACCACCAGCGCGGGGATGATCAGGACGCACGTCGCGACGCTCGAGACGAGGAACATCGGTTTACGGCCGATCCGGTCGGACAGGGCCGCGAACATCGGCGTCGCCGCGCAGGCCACCACCAGAGTGACGGTGGAGGACCAGAATCCGACCATGGCGTCGAACCCGGCGACCTTGTTCATGTACGTGGGCATGTAGATGTAGATCAGGTAGTAGCCCGCCATCGGGAACATCGTCAGAAGCGCGGCCACCAGGATCGGCCGGCTGAAGCCCCGCACCGCCGCGACGACCGGGGCGCCCTCCAGCCGGCCTTCGTTCCGCATCTCGATGAACTGGGGGGACTCCTCCAGGCGGCGGCGGATCCAGAAGCCGACGACCCCGATGGGCAGACTGATCAGGAAGGGGATGCGCCAGCCCCACTCGGCCATCGCGTCCGCTGGCAGCGCGTACCGCAGGCCCACGATGAGGGCCGAGGCGACCAGTGCGCCGAACAGCGCGCCTCCGGAGATCCCGCTGACGAAGAAGGCCCGGCGGTTCGCCGGAGCGCTCTCGGCCACATAGACGCCCGCGCCGGTGGCCTCGCCGCCCGCCGACAGGCCCTGCACCACGCGCGCGGCCAGGAGCAGGACCGGCGCCAGGACGCCGATCGAGGAGTAGGTGGGCAGGACGCCGATGACGAACGTGCTGAAGGTCATCATCAGGATCGTCACCGTCAGGACGCGCTGACGCCCGAGCCTGTCACCGAGGTGACCGAACATCAGGCCGCCCAGCGGCCGCAGCACGAACGCCACCCCGAACACCGCGAACGTCGCCAGCAGGGCCGCGGTCGGGTCGGTGGACTTGAAGAAGTGGGCGGCCAGCGCCACCGAGAGCAGCCCGTAGATGGTGAAGTCGTAGTATTCGACCGCGGTGCCCGCGGCGGAGCCCAGCGCCACGCGCCGGATCTGGGCGGGGGCCGGGCCGGCCGTCGGAACGGCCTCTCCGGCACCCGATTCCGTCACTGCCATGTCGTGTCGTTCCTTTGCCTGTCGGGGTGGATTGAACGTGGCCCGCATTCGGGGGCGTCGCGGTTCCCCAAAAGAATGCGTGCCAGGGCACGACATCATTCGTTGCTGAGATTTGTGTGCTGCGATTCTCCCGAACAGAAAATCCAGCGGTGAAGATGACGTTCTGCGGGCGGGCCGCTCCGCGCGGAGCCGTGGGGAGGCGAATTCGCCCGGTCGGTGGTTTGGGCATGTCCACGCTATGACCCCGGTCACGTACAGTCCAACACCAAAGGCGAGTAGGATTGATACGTCCCGGCTACATAATCGCGGGAACGGAGGTGCGAGGATGGAGCTCCGGCACCTGCGCGCCTTCATCGTCGTCGCGGAGGAGCTGAACTTCCGCCGGGCCGCCGAGCGGCTGCACATGGCCCAGCCCCCGCTGTCCCAGCAGATCAAGCGGCTGGAGCACGAGGTCGGTGTGACACTGTTGCGCCGCACGACCCGGCAGGTGACCCTCACCCCCGCCGGCCAGGCCTTCCTCGACGAGGCCAGACGGTGTGTCGAGGCCGCTCAGGCAGCGGTGCGCACGGCGCGGCTGGCCGCTGGGGGAGACACCGGGGTGCTGCGGCTGGGAGTCAGCGGGCCGACGTTCTACGAGGTGCTCGTCCTGATGGCGGGCAAGTTCGGTCGGCACAGGCCCAACGTCAGGCTGGAGATCACGGGGCCGGCCTTCGCCGGAGAGTTGATCGAGCGGCTCGATCGGGACGAGATCGACGCGTGCCTGATCAGGCTGCCGGTCCCCGGGTCGGGAATCGTGGTCCGCAAGATCACCGAGCACCCGTTCGGTGCGGTCCTCCCGGTCGGCCACCCCCTGGCGCACCGTGACCGGGTCCGCCTGGCCGAACTGCGCGGGGAACCCGTGATCAGCTATCCGAGCAAGCGGGCTTCGGGCACGGTGACCCTGCTGCACAGCGCCTTCCTCGCTCAGGGGTTCAGCCCGAACATCGTGCAGGAGGCCCCCGACACCCACACGATCATGCTGCTGGCCGCGGTGGGCGCCGGCATCGGCTTCGTGCCGATGTCCGCGAGTCACCTGAAGGTCCCCGGCGTCGTGCTGGTCCCGGTCAGCGACATGCCCGCCCTGCCGCTCGCCCTCGCCTGGCGGGAGGGCGACGACAATCCCGTACTGCACGCACTGATAAGCCTTCTCGACGAGGTGTCGGCCGAATGCCACCGCTGGCCCGGCGCGGAATCGGCCGAAGCCGGCACTTGACATTCGTTGTTCCCCGGGGACAAACTCCGATCGAGTTCCCCGGGGCCGTGCGAAAATCGACCGGCGTCGCGGCAGTGTCCATTCGGTACGGACCCGGGAGCTGCGTCCGGCTCATTCGTCGGCCTCCTCGAAAACTGCTGATCCCCTGAATTCGCCACGGCGGCGGGGTGGAGAGAGGCGATGCCGGGCCCCGGTGTGCCCACGGCACTCCGGGCAGCACTCCGATCCCGCAGACCGCGCGTCGCGGCCGATCGTCTCCCGTATGCGAGGAGGCCCCTGTGAGCCCTCTGCCCGACGGCTGTGAACGGACCGTTCCGGCCCTGCTGCACTACAACGCCCGCCACTTCGGTGAGTCAACGGCGCTGACCACCGGCGTCGGACCGGGCACGCACACGGTGACCTGGGCGAGGCTGCGCGACGACGTGGCCGCGTTCGCCCTCGGTCTCCGGGCGCTCGGCCTGCGCCGGGGCGACCGGATGCTGATCATGATGAGCAAACGGCCGGAGCACTGGGTGGCCGATCTCGCGGCGGCCCACCTCGGCGCCATCTCCTGCTCCGCCTATGACACGCTCAGCACCGCCGACATCCGTCACGCCGCCCGGCACAGCGCCGCCCACGTGATCGTCCTCGAAGGCGCCGAACAAGTGACCCGGTGGATGCCCGTCCTCGACGAGCTGCCACGGTCGGTCAGCGTCGTCGTCGTGGACCCGACCGCCGTCCCCGACGACGACCGGTTCGTCGGTTACACCGAGGTCCACGGGCGCGGCGTCGCCGATCCGGAGAGTGCCGCAGTCCTGGAGGAGGCGGTTCGGCCGGACGATCCGCTGTGCATGATCTACACCTCGGGCACCACGGGCGCGGCCAAGGGCGTGGTCCTGAGCCACCGGAACGTCCTGGAGGCGTCGGCGGCCCTGCACGCGAGTAGCCCGGTTCCCGAGCAGCCACGGTCGATCTCCTACCTTCCGCTGGCCCACATCGCGGAGCGGCTCTTCGGCATCTACCTCCCGTTGCTGACCGCCGGCCAGGCGGTCATGTGCCCCGACCCTGCCGAACTGCCGACCGCGCTGCGCATCGTGCGTCCCGACACCTTCGGAGCCGTGCCCCGCACCTGGGAGAAGCTCGCCGCCGCCCTGCGGAGCACGCTCGACGGCCTTCCGGCAACCGAGCGTGTCGCGGTGGACGAGGCCCGGCGGTTCTGCCTCGACGTCCACCGGCGGCGGGCCGCCCGGCAACAGATCCCTCCCGAGGAGTCCGCTCGCCTCGCCGAACTCGACGTCTCCCGCCTGCGTGCGCTGAGGGCCGCGGTCGGCCTGGAGAACGCCCGCCGTCTGACCGTCGGCGCCGCACCCATCCCGACCAAGGTGCTGGAGTTCCTCGCGAGCGTCGGCCTGCCCGTCCTGGAACTGTACGGGCTCAGCGAGACCTCCGGAGTGGTCTCCTTGAGCACGCCGGACCGCTTCGCCACCGGCGCCGTCGGCGCACCCATTCCCGGAACGGAGGTACGCATCGCCGACGACGGTGAGATCCGCGTGCGCGGCCCCGTGGTATTCCTCGGCTACCTGCGCGCCGACGGGACCGTTGAGCCCGACACCGATACCGACGGCTGGCTCGCCACAGGAGACCTCGGCCGCGTCGACGATGACGGCCTGCTGTACATCACCGGCCGCAAGAAAGACATCCTGATCACCTCCGGAGGCAAGAACATCGCCCCGGCCAAGATCGAGGCGCCGCTGCGGACACATCCCCTGATCGGGCACGCCCTGGTGGTCGGAGACCGGCGCAAGTACGTGACCGCGCTGCTGACGCTCGATGAGCAGACCGCACCCGACTGGGCCAGGGCACACGACGTCGGCACCGCCGACCTGGCCGAGCTGGCGGCGCATCCCGTCGTGCTCGCCGAGATCGACCGGCTGGTCGCCGCCGCCAACACGGAGCTGAGCAGGGTCGAGCAGGTCAAGGCGTTCCGCGTCCTGGCCGCGCCGTGGACCACGCGGACCGGTGAGCTCACACCCACCCTGAAGGTCCGCCGCAGCGCCGTCACCGAGCGCTACGCGGCACAGATCGACGACATGTACCCCCGACAGGAAGGAAGGTCCGAATGAGCGGAGTGGTGGAAGGACGTGTTGTCATCGTCACCGGTGCCGCGCGCGGCATCGGCCGCGCCCACGCCATCGAATTCGCCCGCCAGGGCGCCAAGGTCGTGGTCAACGACCTCGGCGCGGACGTCGACGGCAGCGGTTCGTCCAGCGGCCCCGCGGGCGAGGTGGTCGAGCGGATCCGCGCGGCGGGCGGGCAGGCCATCGCCAACGGTGAGGACGTCGCCGACTTCGACGGCGCGCGCAGGCTGGTCGAGTCGGCGATCGACCGTTTCGGTGACCTGCACGTGCTAGTGAACAACGCCGGCATCCTGCGTGACCGGATGCTGGTCAACATGACGGTGCAGGAGTGGGACTCAGTGGTCAGGGTGCACCTGCGCGGCACGTTCGCCCCGCTGCGCCACGCCGCCGCCTACTGGCGGGATGGGGCGAAGGCGGGCCGAGAGGTCGACGCACGCGTCATCAACACCACATCCTCCTCCGGTATCTACGGCAACCCCGGCCAGTCCAACTATGGCGCCGCCAAGGCGGGCATCGCCGGGCTGACCCTGATCGCCGCCATGGAACTGGAGCGTTACGGCATCACGGTCAACGCCATCGCCCCGGGCGCGCTGACCCGGATGACCGAAGGGATCATGGCCGACCCCGGCGCGGGCCCCGACGGGTTCGACCCGCGGGCCCCTGAGAACGTCCCGCCGCTGGTCGTGTGGCTCGCGGGGCCGGCCGCACGGGGCATCACCGGGCGGATCTTCAACGTGATGGGCGGCCAGATCAGCGTCGCCGAGGGCTGGCATGCCGGTCCCGTCGCCGACAACAGGGCGCTGTGGGGCTACGAGGAACTGGACGTGGCCATCCCGGCCCTGGTGGACAAGGCCCGACCGAACGCGGACATGACCGGCCACGCGCCGGCCGGGCGCACCGACCGGAAGGGAGCCGTTCGTGGCTAGCAAGAGGCGCGCGGCGATCGTCGGTGTCGCCGAATCCGAGGTCGGCAGGACGCCGCACCTGAGCGTTATGTCGCACCAGGCCAGTGCGGCCAAGGCGGCGCTGGCCGAGGCAGGGCTGAGCTTCTCCGACGTCGACGCCCTGTTCACGGCGGGCCGCTGGTCGTGGAGCCCGTCGGCGACGCTGGCCGAGTATCTCGGCATCCGGCCCGGCTACCTCGACGGCTCCAACATCGGCGGGTCCTCATTCGAGGCGCACGTCGGCCACGCCGCCGCGGCGATCGAGGCCGGGGTCATCGACGTCGCGCTGATCACCTATGGCAGCACGCAGCGGACCGACCCCGTCGGCAACGGCACCGCCGACATCACCGACGTGATGGCGGCTCAGTTCGAGGCACCGTTCGGGGTTCCGCTCCCGATCGCCGCCTACGGGCTCGCCGCCGCCCGCTACCTCCACCGGTACGGCGTGACCAGTGAGCAGATGGCCGAGGTCGCGGTGAGCGCCCGCAGATGGGCCGCCCTCAATCCCAAGGCCCCCAACCGTGAGCCGATCACTGTGCAGGACGTCATGGCGTCGCCGATGATCTGCGAGCCGCTGCGCAAGCTGGACTGCTGCCTGTTCACCGACGGGGGAGGCGCGGTCGTGGTGGCGGCCCAGGACCGCTGGCCCCACGTCGCCACGCACCCGGTCGAGATTCTCGGCCACGGCGACGCCGTCACCCACTGTTCGATCGCCGGCATGCCCGACCTGACTGTCACCGCCGCGGCCCGGTCCGGCCTCGCCGCGATGCGGATGGCCGGCGTCAGTCACGACGCGATCGACCTGCTGGAGATCTACGACTCGTTCACCATCACCGTGCTCCTCACTCTCGAGTCCCTCGGCTTCTGCAAGCCGGGCGAGGCCGCCGATCTCCTGGCAGGCGGGTGCACCGCCCCGGGCGGCGCGCTGCCCATGAACACCGACGGCGGCGGCCTGTCCTACACCCACCCCGGCATGTACGGGATCTTCCTGCTGATCGAGGCGACCCGGCAGTTGCGCGGCGACTACGCGGAAGAGCCCGGCAGGCAGGTGCCCGGGGCGGAACTGGCCCTGGTCCACGGCACCGGCGGCATGCTCTCCACCACCTCCACCGTCGTCCTGGGAAGGTTCTGATGCCCGAGATCGCGTCGACCCCGGAGACCCGGCCGTTCTGGGACGGCATCGCCGCAGGGGAACTGCGGCTGCAGCGATGCGACGAGTGCCTGCGGTCAGTGTTCTATCCGCGGGCGATCTGCCCGCACTGCCACTGCGACCGGCTGAGCTGGCGGACGGCCTCGGGCAAGGGGACGGTCTACTCCTACACCGTGGCGCACCGCGTCGCCGGAGGGTTCTCCGCGCAGGTCCCGTACACGATCGCGCTGATCGATCTCGATGAGGGCCCCCGCATGCTGTCGCGGGTCATCGGTGACGCGCCGGTGCGCATCGGAGATCGCGTTCATCTGGAGATCGCCCGGCTGGAGGGGGAGTCGTCTCCTGAACTGCCCTGCTTCCGTGTGACCACCGCCTGAGAGGACGACCCCCGTGGGCCATTACAGGAGCAATCTCCGTGACCTGGAGTTCAATCTCTTCGAGGTGCTCGGGCTGAGGGAACTGCTGGGCAAGGCGCCGTTCGCGGACCTCGACGAGGACACCGCGCGCAGCCTGCTGGCCGAGGTGGACAGGCTGGCCACCGGCGTCCTCGCGGACTCCTTCTCCGAGGGAGACCGCGTCGCGCCGGTCTTCGACGCGAAGACCGGGGCGGTGACCATGGCAGGTGGGATCAAGAAGTCGTTCCACGCGTGGATGGACTCGGAGTTCTACCGCCTGTTCCTCGATCCCGGCTTCGGCGGCCAGTCCGCCCCGTCCAGCCTGGCCTGGGCGGTGGGGGAACTGGCCATGGCGGCCAATCCCAGCACCTACCTCATGGTGACCGGGCCGACGTTCGCCCAGATCCTGTGGCAGATCGGCACGCCGGAACAGAAGCGCTTCGCCGACCTGGCGCTGGAACGCCGATGGATGGCGACCATGGTCCTGACCGAGGCCGACGCCGGATCCGACGTGGGCGCGGGCCGGACCAGGGCCATCGAGCAGCGCGACGGCACCTGGCACATCCAAGGCGTCAAACGCTTCATCACCGGGGCCGATCACGACCTGTCGGAAAACATCTTCCATCTTGTGCTGGCCCGGCCTCTGGGAGCCGGACCGGGCAGCAGGGGGCTGTCGATGTTCCTCGTTCCCAAGTACCTGGTCGACCTCGAGACCGGCGAGCTGGGAGAACGCAACGGGGTCTACGTCACCAACCTCGAGAAGAAGATGGGTCTGACCTCCTCGACGACCTGCGAACTGACATTCGGCGCCAAGCACCCGGCCGTCGGCTACCTCGTCGGCGATGTGCACGAGGGCATCAAGCAGATGTTCATGGTCATCGAAGGTGCCCGAATGACGGTGGGCGTCAAGGCGGCGGGCACACTGTCGACCGGCTACCTCAGCGCACGCGACTTCGCCTCGGAACGCATCCAGGGCCCCGACCTCACTCGCATGGGCGACGCCACCGCGCCGCGGGTCGCGATCTTCCGGCACCCCGACGTGCGCCGCAGCCTGATGACTCAGAAGGCCTACGCCGAGGGTCTGCGCGCCCTGTACCTGCTGGCCGCGTCCTACCGCGACGCCGCTCGGGTCGCCGAGCAGTCCGGCGGGCGGGACGACACGGCGGAACGCCTCAACGAGCTGGTGCTCCCGCTGGTGAAGGGCTTCTCCTCCGAGCGCGCCTACGCCCTGCTGGGCGCCGAGTCGCTGCAGACCCTCGGTGGATCCGGCTTCCTCAAGGACTACCCGCTGGAACAGTACGTCCGCGACTCCAAGATCGACACGTTGTACGAGGGGACGACGGCGATCCAGGGCCTGGACCTGTTCTTCCGCAAAATCGTCCGAGACCAGGGCGGGACATGGCGGCAGCTGGCCGGCCTGATCAGAGACTTCACCGACAGCGGCGGCGCGGACGACCCCCTGCGCAACGAACGCCGACTGCTCGGCGGAGCGCTCAAGGACGTCTCGGCGATGGTCGACGTCATGACCGGCTGGACGTCCGCTGCCGCCGACGACCCGGAGGAGATCTACAAGGCCGGACTCAACACCACCCGCCTTCTGTACGCGCTCGGCGAACTCGTCATCGGCTGGCTTCTCTGCCGTCAGGCCGATATCGCCCTGACCAGGCTCGCCGGTGACGGCCTCACGTCGGCCGACCACGACTTCTACACAGGAAAGATCACAGCCGCCCGGTTCTTCGCCATCACCGTGCTACCGCACCTCACCGCCGAAAGGATCACCGTCGAGGCCACCACACTCGACCTGATGCGAACCCCCGACACGGCGTTCTGAGCGGGCTGCCCATCGCTCCAGGCGAAGGCGGGGATAATAAGTAAATATGTACTTAGTACACGTCCGGCAGTGCGCACGATCGTCGGAACGAGTCGCCATGGGGCGCTGGAGCAGCAGGGACATCCCAGACCAGAGCGGGCGCACGTTCGTCGTCACCGGTACGAACAGCGGCCTGGGGTGCGAGACTGCCCGCGCGCTCGCCCGTCACGGTGCCCGGGTCGGGTGACCAGCACGGCCAGGATCAGCCCGGCGGTGTCGACCACGGTGCTGCGTTTGCGGCCGGCGATCTTCTTGGCGGCGTCGATGCCCTGGTCGGCGGCCGGGACGTTGGTGGAGGTCTTGATGCTGGGCGTCGATCACGCAGGCGGAAGGCTCGGTGTCACGGCCCTCCTGGACGCGGACCAGGCGGTGCAGCAGACCTGAGAGTTGGCGGGCGAACGCCGGCGCCGCCGCCGGACTTGCCGTGCGCGTACCGCCCCGCGCCATTGCACCGACGAAGGAGCGATGATCGCCGCCGTTGGTGAATTGCTCGTCGAAGTCGGAACCCAGCCCGGCCCGCAGTTCCCCCTTGGTGGTCCGCGAGACCCTGGTCAGGGGGACGGGTGCGGTCACTGCGGTCCTGGTCCGGAACCTGCCATTCGCGCGAATCGAAGCAGCCGTGAACCGCCGTGTCTCAAGCCTCCCGCAGCGCCCAGGGAAGGGCGATCACCCGTTCGTCAACTTCGATGAGCAAACCCGAGCGCAGAGCGTGCTCAACGCGTGGGCCCAACGCCCGCCTGCGGACGAGAGAGAGCCTGAACTGTCCCGCACGTTGCAGGTGCCGAGCGGGCGCAAGAAAGTTCTACGAGCAGGTCGCCGAACGCTTCCTGTGGCTGACCGAGCGAGGCAGCCGCCCCGCGGCCAAGCTGGCCACGGCCAACAACGTGCCGGTCACCACCGTGCACCAATGGGTCAAAGAGGCGCGCCGCCGTGGCGTTCTGCCGCCGGTACGCCGCGACCCACCCCCCAGGCGGAAGAGGAGTAGATGGCAGGAGACCCGATCAAGACGATCATGCTGAAAACCGGCCGGAAGCGGTACCGCTTCGTGGTCGACATCGGCCCGGACCCGAAGACGGGCAAGCGCAGGCAGAAGACCTTCACGTTCGACCTGAAGAAGGACGCGGAGAAGGAACTCAACAAGATCCGCCACCAGACCGGCGAGGGTACGTACGTCGCGCCGTCCAAGGTCACGGTCAACCAGGTCATTGACTCGTACCTGAAGGGTGCCACGCGTGGGAAGCGCCGCAACACCAAGGCCAACTACGGGCACGCGTTCCGCTGCGTGCGCGAGCAGCTCGGCGCCCGCCCCGCCCAGAGCGTGAGCAAGGACGACATCGAGGACCTGGTGGACTACATGCTCACCGAGGGCCGCAAGCGCGGCGGGAAGCCCGGGACGGGCTTGTCGGGCCGGTTGGTGAACCTCACCCTCGGCCGCCTGCGCGCGGCGTTCGAGCTGCCCGTACGTGAGGGCAAGCTCGTGCGGAACGTCGTGGCGCTGGTCGAGAACGTCAGCTACCAGCAGGCCGAGCGGGAGACGTGGACCAAGGCCGAGGTGCACACCTTCCTCCGTGCGATCGCTGGGATCCGGCTGGAGGTCGCCTGGCGCCTGTCGCTGTACGGTCTGCGCCGGGGCGAGGTGCTCGGCCTGCGGTGGGAGGACGTCGACCTGAAGGCGCGGACGCTGAAGGTTGAGCAGACACGCGTGATGTGCGAGTCCAAGGTCATCATCGAGCCGCCGAAGTCGCGGAACGGCTTGCGGGAACTGCCGCTCGACGACGCGCTGGCCGAGGCGCTGGAGCGCCTGCGTAAGGCACAGCTGGCCGAGAGCGAGGAAGCTGGCCAGGCGTACCGGGACGGCGTGGCCGCCCTGGAGTGGTACGAGGGTGGCCAGTACCTCGTGACGGACGAGTTGGGGATGCCGGTTCACCCGGAGTGGTACTCCGATGAGTTTGGCCGGCTGCTGAAGCGGGCGGGCCTGAAGCGGATCGCGCTTCACGACTCGCGGCACACGACGCTGAGCCTCATGGAGAAGGCGGGCGTGCCCATCTCCGTGATCTCCAAATGGGCGGGGCACTTCGACTCGGCGTTCACGCAGAAGACCTACGTCCACGCGAACGATGAGGACCTGAAGACCGGCGCCGAGGCGCTGGGCCAGATTTACAAGATCAGCTAGGCGTGTGAGAGATTGTGAGACGAACGAACGGCCTTAGGACGCGAAAAGGGCCCCGTCTCACAAGTGAGAACTAGGGCCCTGACCTGCGTTAACTCTGTCGGGACGGCGGGATTTGAACCCACGACCCCTTGACCCCCAGTCAAGTGCGCTGCCAAACTGCGCTACGTCCCGGTGCCCGGTTGAGCGGGCGTGATTACTGTAGCGCAGTCTGGGCGTGGGTGCGTACTCGGTTGCGGTGGGGCCGATCTGGTAGGCATGGCCGGGTGATCTCGTTGGTGGGGCGTGCGGGGCTGGTCGTCGCCGGGGTGCTGGTGTTGGGTGGTTGTGGTGCGGATGGGAAGACTCCGGCGGCGCGGCCGGTGAGCACGGCGGCGGAGCGGCCCTCGGTGGCTCGGAAGAAGCCGCATGTCACGGTGCCGGCGGGGGTGCGGGCCGGGTACGTGGTCTACGACCGGGAGAGCGGGAAGGTTCTGCTGCACGAGGGGGCGCGGCGGACGTTCCGGTCGGCGTCGGTGGTGAAGATCCTTATTGCGCTGGACTATCTGCGGGGGAAGACCGAGGTGCCCGCGGGGGACCTGGCGATGTTGCGGCCGATGCTCAGGTCGAGTGACGACGGGGCGGCGACGCGGTTCTGGGCCCGGGGCGGCAAGGGCGCGATCATCGAGCGGTCCGCGAGGGTGATCGGGTTGCGCGACACGCGGCCGCCGCCGGCGGACAAGCCGGGGTTCTGGGGGTACACGGCGCTGAGCGCCATGGACGTGGCCAGGACGTACCGGTTCCTGTTGGAGAAGGCGCCCGCGGCGCATCGGGAGCTGATCATGGGGGAGTTGCGGAAGGCGACCCCGTGCGGGCTCGACAAGTACGACCAGTACTTCGGGATACCGCGGGCGCTGCCGCGGCCGTGGGCGGTCAAGCAGGGGTGGTCGGGGTTCGGGGACGTGCCCGCGGTGCCGTGCAAGGCGGGGCTGGTCAGGCCCGCGGCGGCGCCGGATCTGGGGCTGGGGCGGCCCGTTCTGCACACGACGGGGGTCGTGGGCCACCGGATCGTGGTGGTGCTGACGCTGCATCCGGCCGGTTCGTCGTTCCAGGTGGCGGCCCAGCGGGTCACGACGCTGACCAAGCAGGTCTATCGGGCGGCGGATTCGTAAAGCGGCGGCGCCAACACGGTCAGTGAGCGGCAAAATACGCGCTCAGGGACGAAGGTTATGAATAGGGCTCCTCATAGCCTTATGTACGGTTCTTCTCTCGTAACGCCGTATCGCGTCGAACGGGGGCTTCGGGGTGGGAGAAGCGGAGAGTACGCCGCTCATACCGGAGTTGGCGGATCTACGGGGCGCCGCGCGGGGCCGGGCGGTCATCGCCGAGGCTCGGGTGGTGCTCGCCGCCAGACTGGGGGTCCAGCCGGGTGAGGCGCTGCAGCAGCTGATCTGGCTGGCGCGCGACCTGGACCTGGAAATGGAGGAGGCCGCGGCCCTGGTCATCGGGGCCCGCAGGGAGGGGGGCGAGGGCGAGCCCCTGCCGCCGCCGACGGTGATGCCGCTGGTGGAGGCGGGACGGGCCGCGGAGGCGGATCTGGCCGCTGACGAGGGGCGGCTGGCAGAGGTGGAGGACGATCCGGCGGCGCGGGCGGTGCTGGACGCGTCCATCGACGCGGCCGTGCACCTGGTGCCGGTGCGCGGGGTCGAGGGCACGGTGCTGGACTTCCTGTACGCGGGGGCCAACGAGTTCACCAAGGACCTGTTCGGCCGCGGGGTCGCGGAGCTCATGGGCAAGCGGTTGCTTCGCATGGATCCGGGGTCGGCCCTGCTGGGGCTGTTCACCTCGTACGTGGAGACGCTGGAGACGGGGAAGGTGTTCAAGCGGGGCCCGTTCGAGTTCTCGACGGCCCAGGAGGGCGTGACGCGCACGTCGCGGATGTCGGTGCACTGCGTCCAGGTCCCGACGGGCATCTGCGTGAGCTGGCGCTACCACGACGACGAGGAGCGGATGCGGCGCAGGCTGGAGCGGGTGGGGCGGCTGGCGCTGATGGGGTTCGGGGAGTGGGATCTGGCGACCGACGAGCTGGAGTGGTCGGAGCAGATGGCCCACAACTTCGGGCTGGATCCGGTGCATACGGCGCCCATGCTGGACGAGCTGACCAAGCTGGTGGTGGACGAGGACCGCCCGCTGGTCGAGGAGCGGGTCCAGACGATGCTGAGCCGCCGCGCCCCGGTGGAGATGGAGCATCGGGTGATGACGCCGGACGGCGAGTACCGGCATCTGTGGATCTTCGCCGAGCCGGTGCTGGACAGGGCGGGCCGTCCGGTGTCGGTCAACATCGTGTCGCAGGACATCACCCGGCGGCGGGGGATCGAGCGGGCGCTGGCGGAGACGCGGCGGGAGATGCTGCGGCAGCAGGCGCGGACCGCGCAGGAGCGGCGGGTGGCGGTGACGCTGCGGCGGGCGATCCTGCCCGATTCGGACGAGGTGATGCCGCTGCCGGGGTTGCGGGTCGCGATCCGGAGCCTGGCGGCGGAGAGCGCGGCGCGGATCGGCGGGGACTGGTTCGCGACCCGTCCGCTGCCGGACGGCCGGTCGCTGTTCGCGATCGGTGACGCGGCGGGGCACGGGCTTCCGGCGGCGGCGGCGATGGCGCGGACCCGCAACGGGCTGATGGGCCTGGCCTACACGAATCAGCCGCCGGGGCGGCTGATGGGCTGGCTGAACGAGATGGTGGGCCAGATGGAGCCGGAGCCGGCGGCGACGGGGACGGCGCTGATCGCCCGGTACGATCCGCGCGCCCGGGAGATGCAGTGGAGCTGTGCGGGGCATCTCCCGCCGATCCTGGTGCGGGACGGGCGGGCCTGGCAGCTGGAGGTGGATCCGGGGCCGATGCTGGGGGCGGTGCCGTCCCTGGGGTATCCGACGGTCACGACGCGGGTGGAGCCCGGTGATCTGGTGTTCCTGTACACCGACGGGCTGGTGGAGCGGCGGGACGTGGATCTGGACGAGCAGATCGCCCGGCTGATGGAGATCCTCCGGGACCGGTCGAGCAGCCCGGAGCCGGTGCTGGACCGGGTGCTGGCGCGGATGGGGCATGACCGGGCGGCCGACGACACGACGCTGTTCGCGGTCCGGATCGAGTGATTCTTTCTAACAACCGTTTGATAGGCTGCGCGCGTGCAGCGCAACGAGACGCCCGCGGACCGGGCCTTCCGGGCCGAGGTCCGCGCGTGGCTGGAGACCCACCTGTCGGGCGACTACGCGCACGCCCGCGGGCTGGGCGGCCCCGGCCGCGAGCACGAGGCGTTCGAGACCCGGCTGGCCTGGGAGCGGCACATGGCCGCCGCCGGCTGGACCTGCGTGGGCTGGCCGAAGGAGCACGGGGGGCGCGGCGCGAGCCTCCGCCAGCAGGTGATCTTCAACGAGGAGTACGCGCTGGCCGGAGCCCCCGCCCGGGTGGGCCACATCGGTGAGAACCTGCTCGGCCCGACCGTGATCGCCTTCGGCACGGACGAGCAGCGCGAGCGCTTCCTGCCGCCGATCGTGGCCGTGCGGGAGCTGTGGTGCCAGGGCTACTCCGAGCCGGGCGCCGGGTCCGACCTGGCCGGCGTGCAGACCCGCGCGGAGCGGGACGGGGACGGCTGGCGGATCACCGGCCAGAAGGTCTGGACGTCGCTGGCCCTGGAGTCCGACTGGTGCTTCGTGCTGTGCCGCACCGAGCCCGGTTCCGAGCGCCACCGCGGCCTGTCGTACCTGCTGGTCCCGATGCGGCAGGACGGCGTGGAGATCCGCCCGATCGTGCAGCCGACCGGGACCTCGGAGTTCAACGAGGTGTTCTTCGACGGCGCCCGCACCGACGCGTCCTGCGTCGTCGGCGAGCCCGGGGACGGCTGGCGGATCGCGATGGCCACGCTGGGCTTCGAGCGCGGCGTCGCCACCCTGGGCCAGCAGGTCGGGTTCCGCCGCGAGCTGGAGGGCGTGATCGAGCTGGCTCGCCGCACGGGCGCCGCCGCCGACCCGCTGCTGCGCGACCGGCTGGTCAGGGCCTGGATGGGCCTGGAGATCATGCGGCTGAACGCGACCCGCACCATGGCGGGGGTGGCCGCGGGCGCGCCCGGCCCCGAGTCGTCGATCTCCAAGCTGGTCTGGGGCACCTGGCACCGCGAGCTGGGGGAGCTCGCCATGGACGTGCTGGGCGCCGCCGGGCTGGTCGCGCAGGGCGAGCCCTACGACCTGGACGACTGGCAGCGGCTGTTCCTGTTCTCCCGCGCCGACACGATCTACGCGGGTTCCAACGAGATCCAGCGCAACATCATCGCCGAGCGGGTGCTCGGCCTCCCCAGGGAGACACGCCCATGACGATGCCCCCCGCCCCGCACGACCTGCTTCGCGACCGGGTCGTGGTGATCACCGCCGCGGCCGGGGCCGGGATCGGCGGCGCGACCGCGCGGCGGTGCCTGGAGGAGGGCGCCCGCGTGGTGGTGTCCGACGCGCACGAGCGGCGGCTGGAGAGCACCCGCGCCGAGCTGGCCAAGGAGTTCGGCGAGGACAGGGTCGCGGCGCTGCCCTGCGACGTCACCTCGGAGGAACAGGTCCGGGCGCTGTACGCGCTGGCCGTGGAGCGCCACGGCCGGATCGACGTCGCCGTCAACAACGCGGGCCTGGGCGGCACCGCCGAGCTGGCCGACATGACCGACGGCGAGTGGGGCAAGGTCCTGGACGTCACCCTCAACGGCACGATGCGCTGCACCCGCGCCGTGCTCCAGATCATGCGCGGCCAGCACTCCGGCGGCGTCATCGTCAACAACGCCTCTGTGGTCGGCTGGCGGGCGCAGAAGGGCCAGTCGCACTACGCCGCCGCCAAGGCCGGGGTCATGGCCCTCACCCGCTGCGCCGCGCTGGAGGCCGCCGAGCACGGGGTGCGGATCAACGCGGTGTCGCCGTCGCTGGCCATGCACCCGCATCTGGTCAAGGTGACCTCGCAGGAGCTGCTGGAGGAGCTGACGGCACGGGAGGCGTTCGGGCGCTACGCCGAGCCCTGGGAGGTCGCGAACGTCATAGTCTTCCTGGCCAGCGACTACTCGTCGTACATGACGGGCGAGGTCGTGTCCGTCTCGAGCCAGCATCCCTAGAGCGTCCGAAGGAAACCAGCCACATGAGTCCACGCCGGCGTGACACCGAGGGCACCGCCGCCGCGCGCGCGGAGCGGCGGGCCGAACTGCTCGCCACGGCGGCGGAGGTGTTCGCCTCCCAGGGGTACGCCGCGACCACGATCCGGAAGGTGGCCGACGCCGCCGGGATCCTGGGCGGCAGCCTCTACTACCACTTCGACTCCAAGGAGTCGATGGCCGACGAGATCCTGTCCACGTTCCTGGACGAGATGTGGGCCGCCTACGACCGCGTCCTGCAGGCCGGTCTGGGCGCGCGGGAGACGATGGAGGCCATCGTCGTGGAGTCGTTCCGCTGCATCGACCGGCACCGCCCGGCCGTGGTGATCTACCAGAACGAGTCCAAGCACCTGGCGGCCGGCGAGCGCTTCGCCTACCTGCTCGACTCGCACCGCCGCTTCGAGTCGATGTGGACGGCCCTGCTCGAACGCGGGGTCGCCGAGGGCGCCTTCCGCGCCGACCTCGACCGGGGCCTGATCTACCGGTTCGTCCGGGACACGGTGTGGGTGGCCGCCGGCTGGTACAGGACGGGCGGGCGGCTGTCCGCCGACGACATCGCCAAGCAGTACCTCGCCATGGTCCTGGAGGGCATCCAGGTGACCGAGGCGACCTAGCAGTTCACCCCCCCCTGCGAAGGAGACCCCCATGCCCGAGGCGTTCATTGTCGAGGCGGTCCGCGCGCCGGTAGGGCGCCGCGGCGGCTCCCTGGCCGCGGTGCATCCCGCGGATCTGGGCGCGCACGTGCTGACGGCGCTCATGGACCGCTCGCAGGCCGACCCGGCCGCGGTCGAGGACGTGCTCTTCGGCTGCGTCGACACGGTCGGCCCGCAGGCGGGCGACATCGCCCGCACCTGCTGGCTGGCCGCGGGCCTGCCGGAGGAGGTCCCGGGCGTGACCGTGGACCGGCAGTGCGGCTCGTCCCAGCAGGCGGTGCACTTCGCCGCGCAGGCGGTGCTGTCGGGCACCTCCGACCTGGTGGTGGCGGGCGGCGTGCAGAACATGTCGCAGGTCCCGATCGGGTACGCGATGACCGCCGCCGAGCCGCTGGGCTTCACCGACGGGCCGTTCGCCGGGTCGGCGGGCTGGACGCGGCGGTACGGCGACCGGGAGGTGTCGCAGTATGCCGGCGCGGAGATGATCGCCCGCGACTGGGACATCTCGCGGGAGGAGATGGAGGAGTTCGCCTACGACTCGCACCGGAAGGCGATCCGCGCCATCGACGAGGGCCGGTTCGTCCGCGAGATCGCCCCGTACGGGGACGCGGCCGCCGACGAGGGGCCGCGCCGCGACACCACCCTGGAGAAGATGGCGGGCCTCAGGACCCTGGTCGAGGGCGGCCGGCTGACCGCCGCGCTGTCCTCGCAGATCTCCGACGGCTCCGCGGCGCTGCTGATCGCCTCCGAGCGGGCTGTCCGCGACCACGGGTTCACGCCGCGGGCCCGGATCCACCACTTGTCCGCGCGCGGCGAGGACCCGATCCGGATGCTGACGGCGCCGATCCCGGCGACCGCGCACGCGCTGAAGAAGACCGGGATGACGATCGGCGACATCGACGCCGTCGAGATCAACGAGGCGTTCGCGTCGGTCGTGCTGGCCTGGCTGAAGGAGACCGGCGCCGACCCCGGCCGGACCAACCCCAACGGCGGCGCGATCGCGCTGGGCCACCCGCTGGGCGCGACCGGCGCCCGGCTGATGACCACGCTGCTGCACGAGCTGGAGCGGACCGGCGGCCGGTACGGCCTCCAGACGATGTGCGAGGGCGGCGGCCAGGCCAACGTCACGATCATCGAACGGCTCTGACCGCGCCATGGCACCCGATGTGCTGGCGCCGGCCCGGCTGGGCCCGGTCCGGCTGCGCAACCGCGTGATCAAGGCCGCGACGTTCGAGGGCGCGACCCCCGACGCGCTGGTCACCGACGAGCTGATCGAGTACCACCGCAGGCCCGCCGCGGGCGGGGTGGGCATGACGACGGTGGCCTACTGCGCGGTGGCGCCCGAGGGGCGGACCGAGCGGCGGCAGATCTGGATGCGGCCCGAGGCGGTGCCGGGCCTGCGGCGGCTCACCGACGCGGTGCACGCCGAGGGCGCCGCCGTGTGCGCCCAGATCGGGCACGCCGGGCCGGTGGCCGACGCGAGCTCAAACCGGCTGCCCGCGCTGTCGGCGGGGCGCTTCTTCAACCCGCTCGGCATGCGCTTCACCCGTCCCGCGACCGCCGCCGACATCGAGCGGGTGACGCGGGCGCACGCCACCGCGGCCCGGCTGGCGGTCGAGTCCGGCTTCGACGCGGTCGAGATCCACTTCGGGCACAACTACCTGGCCAGCTCGTTCCTCAGCCCGCGGCTCAACGGGCGCGACGACGAGTACGGCGGGAGCCTGGCCGGCCGCGCCAGGGTCGCCCGGGGCATCGCCCGCGCCGTCCGCGACGAGGTCGGCGACGAGATCGCGATCACCGCCAAGCTCAACATGCGCGACGGCGTGCGGGGCGGGCTGGAGGTGGACGACAGCGTGCAGGTCGCGCGCTGGCTCCAGGAGGACGGGTCGGTCGACGCCCTGGAGCTGACCGCCGGAAGCTCGCTGCTCAACCCGATGTACCTGTTCCGCGGGGACGCGCCGATCCCGGAGTTCGCGGCCAACTTCCGGCAGCCGCTGCGGCTGGGCGTCCGGCTGTCGGGCAAGCGGTTCCTGCGCGCCTACCCGTACCGGGACGCCTTCCTGCTGGAGCACGCCAGGCGTTTCCGTGACGCGCTCGACCTGCCGCTGATCCTGCTGGGCGGCATCACCGGCCGGGAGACGATGGACCTGGCCATGGAGGAGGGGTTCGCGTTCGTGGCGATGGCGCGGGCGCTGCTGCGCGAGCCGGACCTGGTCGCGCGGATCGCGGCGGACGCGTCCACGCCGTCGCTGTGCATCCACTGCAACCGCTGCATGCCCACGATCTACACCGGGACCCACTGCCCGCTCGTCCCGTGACGCGCCCCTATAGTCATATGAAATATATGACAAGGGGTGAGGATGGGAGCACTGCTGGAAGGGCTGCGGGTCGTCGAGATCTCCAGCTTCGTCGCCGCCCCGCTGGGCGGCATGACGCTGGCCCAGCTCGGCGCCGACGTCGTCCGGGTCGACCCGCTCGGCGGCGCCGCCGACATCGGGCGCTGGCCGCTCGCCCCGTCGGGCACCAGCCTGATGTGGACCGGGATGAACAAGGGCAAGCGGTCGGTCACCGTCGACTTCCGCGGCCAGGAGGGCCGCGAGGTCGTCACCCGGCTGGCGTCCCGGGCGGGGATCGTGCTGACCAACGCGGTCGGGCGCCGCTGGCTGTCGTACGAGGCGCTCGCGCGGACCCGGCCCGACCTGATCCACGTGCAGATCGAGGGGCATCCCGACGGGAGCGCCGCCGTCGACTACACCGTCAACGCCGAGATCGGGTTCCCGCTGGTCACCGGCCCGTCCGAGCACGCGGCGCCGGTGAACCACGTGCTCCCCGCCTGGGACGTGGCCTGCGGGCTCTACGCCGCCACCGGGATCCTGGCCGCCGAGCGCCGCCGCTCCCGCACCGGCGAGGGCGCTCGGATCAGGCTGCCCCTGTACGACGTCGCCCTCGCCATGGCGGGCAACCTGGGCCTGCTCGCCGAGGCCCAGCTCGGCCAGGAGCGCCCCCGGATCGGCAACCACCTCTTCGGCGGCCTCGGCCGGGACTTCGCGCTCGCCGACGGCGCCCGGGTGATGGTGGTCGCCCTCACCGCGCGGCACTTCACCGACCTCTGCGAGACCACCGGCCTCACCGCGACCGTCACCGAGCTGGAGCGCCTGCTCAAGGCCGACTTCTCCACCGACGGCGACCGCTACACCCACCGCGAGACGCTCGCCGCGCTCCTGGCGCCCTGGTTCGAGGCGCGCACGCTCGCCCAGGTGACGCAGGCCCTGGAGGGCTCCTCGGTGCTGTGGGCGCCCTACCGCCGCTTCTCCGAGATCGATCTGGAGGGCAACCCGATGATGGGGCGGATCGAGCAGCCCGGCGTCGGTGAGATCTTCGCGCCGGCCTCCCCGCTCGACACCGCCGCCCCCGCGCCGCGCGAACCCGTGCCGGCTCCGCGCCTGGGCGAGCACACCGACGAGATCGTGGGCGAACTCGGCCTCGACCCGGCCGCGCTCCGCGAGAAGGGGGCGGTGGCGTGATCGACGTCGAGGGCTGGGCGCCGGAGCCGTACGAGACGACCGAGACGATCGAGCCGGGCCCCGCGCTCGCGCTGGCCGGGGTCCTGGACACCGCCCCTCCGGAACGCGACCTGCCCCCGCTGTGGCAGTGGCTCCACTTCCTGGACCGTCCCGCGCAGAGGGACCTCGGGCCCGACGGCCATCCGCTCGCCGGGCGCTTCCTGCCGCCCATCCCCGAACGCCGGCGCATGTTCGCCGGGGGCCGCTTCACCGTCCGCCGTCCGCTGCGCATCGGCTCCACCGTCACGCGCCGGTCGGAGCTGGCGTCCACGGCGCTCAAGCAGGGCCGCAGCGGCGAGATGCTCTTCGTGACCGTCCGCCACACCTTCGCCGAGCAGGGTGAGGAGCTCGCGGTCGAGGAGCAGGACCTGGTCTACCGCAGCGGGGACCCCGCGAACCGGCCCGCCCCGCCCTCGTTCGAGGAACCCGAGGCCGACGCCCCCTGGACGCTGCGGATGACGGCCGATCCGACGCTGCTCTTCCGGTTCAGCGCGCTCACCTACAACGCACACCGCATCCACTACGACGAGGCGTACGCGACGCAGGTCGAAGGGCACCCGGGCCTGGTCGTGCACGGGCCGCTGCTGGCGATCCTCTGCCTGGAGCTGCCCCGGCGCGCGGGACGGGAGGTGCGGGAGCTGTCGTTCCGGGCCCGCAGCCCCGTGTACGCGGGCCAGCCGTTCGCCGCCACCGGCTCGCCCGGCGACGGCGGAGGCGAGGGCGGAGGGGAACTGGCGATCACCGCCCCGGGCGGCGTCACCGCCATGTCCGCGACCTTCGCGTGAACACCCTGCGCCCGCTCTTCCTATATTTTGTTGGTCACATCACACAGGGAGCGCGCGGGAGACGATGACGGTGGCCCTTCCAGGTGACCAGGCGCCCGGCAGGCGCCGCCAGCTCAGCGACGAGGTGGCCGCCTACGTCCGCGATCTGATCATGGCCGGGCAGGTCAGGCACGGCGAGTTCCTGCGCCTGGAGCGGATCGCCGAGGACCTGGGCGTCAGCGTCACCCCGGTCCGCGAGGCGCTGCTGTCGCTGCGCGGCGAGGGCTTCGTCCAGCTGGAGCCGCGGCGCGGGTTCATGCCGGCCCCGCTCACCCGCCAGGACGTCCAGGACCTCTTCGAGGCCCAGGCGTACTTCGCGGGGGAGCTGGCGGCCCGCGCCGCGGGCACCATCGGCGAGGAGGAGCTGGCCGTCCTCGACCGCACCCAGGAGGAGCTGGAGCGGGCCTCCAAGACCCGCGACTCCGAGGGCATCGAGCGCGCGAACCACCACTTCCACCGGGTGGTCAACCTGTCGGCGCACTCGCCCAAGACCGCCTGGCTGCTCCAGCTGGTGGTGCGGTACGCGCCGCGCCGGTTCTACTCCAGCATCCAGGGGTGGAGCCAGGCGTCGGTCGACGACCACCAGCTGGTGCTCGCGGCGCTGCGGGCGGGCGACGCGGAGGCCGCCCGGCAGGCGATGCGCACCCACATCCGGCACGCGGGCACATTGCTGGTCGTGCACCTGGAGGGCCAGGGCTTCTGGGACGAGGGAACCGGCGGGGGCCGCCGCGAGGGCTGAGGGCCCTTGCCCCAGGGTCGCCTTCCGTTGCCCCGAGCCGGGGCCATATCGTATAAAAAATTCTGGCCCGCGACGGGGAGGAGCAGCGTGATCCGTACCGCCGACCACGACGCCGAGCAGGGGACGATCCGCGTGCTCACGCTCGACCGTCCCGAGGCGCGCAACGCGATCGACCTGCCCACCCGCGAGCGGCTGCTGACCGAGCTGACCGCCGCGGCCGCGGACGCCGCCGTGCGGGCCATCGTGCTCACCGGCGCGGGCGGTGTCTTCTCGGCCGGCGGCGATCTCCGCGACACCGAGGGCGTCGACGCCGAGGGCGCGCGGGCCCGGCTGCTGCCGCTGCACCGCGCCGTCCGGCTCATCGCGACCTGCCCCACCCCCGTGGTGGCGGCGGTGGAGGGCGCGGCCGCGGGGGCGGGGGTGTCCCTGGCGGCCGTCTGCGATCACGTGGTCGCGGCCGAGGACGCCCGGTTCGTCGCCGCGTTCGGCCGGGTCGGGCTGATCCCCGACGGCGGGCTGCTGTGGACGCTGCCACAGCGCGTCGGCCTCGGCCGGGCCAAGGAGATGCTGGTGTTCGGGCGGACCGTCCCGGCGTCGCGCGCGTACGAGATCGGGCTCGCCGACTCCCTCGCCTCGCCCGGCAAGGCCCTGGACGCCGCGCTGGAGCGGGCCGCCGAGGCCGCGGCGCTGGCGCCGCTGAGCATCGCCGCGACCAAGCGGGTGCTGTCGCGCGCCGACCACAGCCTCAAGCGCATGCTGGAGGCCGAGCGCGAGGAGCAGGCGGCGCTGTTCGGCTCGGCGGACTTCGCCGAGGGCCGGGCCGCGTTCGCCGAGCGCCGCCGCCCCCGATTCCAGGGCCGATGACCACGGCCCAGAGAACAACGACCACTGCGTGACATGACCATGGCGAGCCAGGGAGGGCGATCGATCGTGAGCGGCGGAAGGCTGCAGCAGACGTACGGGCTGAGCGACGAGCAGCGGGAGATCCTGGCGACGGTGCGGGCGTTCGTCGACAAGGAGATCCTGCCCGTCGCCACGGAACTGGAGCACGCCGACGCCTACCCGCAGCGGATCGTGGACGGCATGGCGGAGCTGGGCCTGTTCGGGTTGATGATCGGCGAGGAGCACGGCGGGCTCGGCGAGTCGCTGCTGACCTACGCGCTGGTGGTGGAGGAGCTGTCGCGCGGCTGGATGAGCGTGTCGGGGATCGTCAACACCCACTTCATCGTGGCCTGGATGATCACCCAGCACGGTACGCCCGAGCAGAAGGCGCACTACCTGCCGAAGATGGCGGCGGGCGAGATCCGCGGCGCGTTCTCGATGTCGGAGCCGCACTGCGGGTCGGACGTGTCGGCGATCCGCACCCGGGCGGTGCCGGAGGGCGACTCCTACGTGATCACCGGGCAGAAGATGTGGCTGACCAACGGCGGCACGTCCCACCTGGTCGCGACGCTGGTGCGGACCGACCCGGACGGCGGGCACAAGGGGATGACCACCTTCCTGGTCGACAAGACACCGGGCTTCGGTGAGGTCGCGCCGGGCCTGACGATCCCCGGCAAGATCGAGAAGATGGGGTACAAGGGCGTCGACACGACCGAGATGGTGTTCGACGGCCACCGGGTCCCGGCCGGGCAGATCCTGGGCGGCACGCCGGGCCGCGGTTTCTACCACATGATGGACGGCGTCGAGGTGGGCCGGGTGAACGTGGCCGCGCGCGGCTGCGGGGTGGCGCGGCGCGCCTACGAGCTGGCCCTGGACTACTCCCGGCAGCGCGAGACGTTCGGCAAGCCGATCTCCGAGCACCAGGCGGTCATGTTCCGGCTGGCGGAGATGGCGACCAAGGTGGAGGCCGCGCACCAGATGATGGTGATGGCCGCGCGCCGCAAGGACTCGGGCGAGCGCAACGACCTCGAGGCCGGGATGGCCAAGTACCTGGCCAGCGAGTACTGCAAGGAGGTCGTGGAGGACTCCTTCCGGATCCACGGCGGCTACGCCTACTCCAAGGAGTACGAGATCGAGCGGCTCTACCGGGAGGCGCCGATGCTGCTGATCGGCGAGGGCACCGCGGACATCCAGAAGATGATCATCGGCCGCCGGCTGCTGGAAGGCTGAGGGACCAGGTCGTGCTTCCCCTCGAAGGCATCACCGTCGTCGCGCTGGAGCAGGCGGTGGCGGCGCCGTTCGCCACCCGCCAGCTCGCCGACCTGGGCGCGCGCGTCATCAAGGTGGAGCGGGTGGACGGCGGCGACTTCGCCCGCGCCTACGACTCGAACGTGCGGGGCGGGCTGGGCACGCACTTCGCCTGGCTCAACCGGTCCAAGGAGTCGATCGCCCTCGACCTCAAGAGCGCGGAGGGCCGCGAGGTGCTGGCGCGGCTCATCGAGGGCGCCGACGTCTTCCTGCAGAACCTCGCCCCCGGCGCGGCGGCGCGGATGGGCCTGTCGGCGGGCGAGCTGCGCGCCGGGCGTCCCCGGCTGATCGTGGTCGACATGTCCGGGTACGGCTCGCGCGGCCCGTACCGCGACAAGCGCGCCTACGACATGCTCGTGCAGGCCGAGGCGGGCCTGATCTCGGTCACCGGCACCCCCGAGACGCCGGTCAAGGCGGGTTCGCCGCTGGCCGACATCGCCGCCGGCATGTACGCCTTCTCCGGCACGCTGGCCGCGCTGGTGCGGCGCGGCACGACGGGGGAGGGGGCGGCGATCGAGGTGTCGATGTTCGACGCGGTCGCCGAGTGGATGGGCCAGGCGCTCTACACCACGATGTACACCGGGGAGCCGCCGCGGCGGACCACGCTGGGGCATCCGGTGATCACGCCGTACGACGCGTACCCGACGGCCGACGGCGCGGACGTGGTCATCGGCGTGCAGAACGACCGCGGCTGGGCGGCGCTGGCGACCGGCGTGCTGGACCGTCCCGACCTGGTGACCGACCCGGACTACGCGACCAACCAGGCCCGGGTCCGCAACCGCGGGAAGGTGGACGCGCTGGTCGCCGAGACCACCTCGCGGATGCCGCGCGAGGAGCTGCTGCGCCGCCTGGACGAGGCGGGGGTGCCCAGCGCCACGCTGAACGACGGCCACGGACTGGTCGCGCATCCGCAGCTGGCCGAGCGCGACCGCTGGCGGGAGGTGGGGTCGCCGGTCGGGGACCTGCGGGCGATCCTGCCGCCGATCACGTTCGGGGACGCCGAGGCGCGGATGGGCCCGATCCCCGAGCTGGGGGAGCACACCGGGGCGCTGCTGGCCGAGCTGGGCTACGACGAGGCGGCGATCGCGCGGCTGCGGGAGCGGGGCGCGGCCGGCTGAGACGGCGGGGTGAGACGCGGGGCTGAGACGGGGGCTGGACGGTGGCCCAGATCACGTTGCAAGTGACCACTTACAGGTGTCACGGTGGGCGTGCCGGTTCGCCTTCCGTGACGCCTTCCCGAGAGTGAGGTCACATGACCGCCGGAGCAGCCGATCGTCTCGACCTCCCAGGCGGGCGACCGCTGCCCGCCGACGAGAGCGCGGGAGCCGCCGGCGACACCCCGTACGTCGTCCGCAACGCGCTGCACTGGTTCGCGCTCAGCGCCGCGTCGGCCAACGTCGTCATGCAGCTGTCGCGGCTCCCGGTCGGCCGGGGCGTCGCCGAGAGCAAGGTCGAGAGCGGCCGCATCGACAAGCACCCGATCAAGCGGGGGCGCACCACGCTCAGCTACGTCGCCGTCGCCTGGCACGGCACCGACGAGGAGCGGGAGTGGATGCGCAAGGAGGTCAACCGGTCGCACCGGTTCGTCCGCTCCGACGCCTCCAGCCCCGTCAAGTACAACGCCTTCGACCGCGAGCTGCAGCTGTGGGTCGCCGCCTGCCTGTACAAGGGCACCGAGGACGTCCTCCAGGCGCTGTACGGGCCGCTCGGTGACAAGGCGCTGGACGACCTCTACACGCACGCCGCCCGCTTCGGCACCACCCTGCAGGTGCCCGCGGACCTGTGGCCCGCCGACCGGGAGGCGTTCGCCGAGTACTGGAAGGAGGAGCTCGGCAAGCTGGAGATGGACCGGGTGACCCGCGCCTACCTGCAGGCGCTGACCGACCTGTCGTTCCTGCCCGCCCCGGCGCGGTGGACGCTCGGCCGGTTCAGCCGCTTCGTCACCCTGGGCTTCCTGCCGCCCGAGTTCCGGGAGGAACTGGGCCTGCCGTGGAGCGAGCGCGACCAGGCGCGGTTCGCGCACTTCACGCGCCGGGCGGCCCGGATCAACCGGGTCATGCCGCGGCGGATGCGGGCCTTCCCGTGGAACCTGTACCTGCGCGACGCGCGCCGCCGCCTCGACACGGGCCGCCCCTTCGTCTGACGGCCCGGGGTTATCGTGGCGGCATGACCAGCGAGATCCACTCCGCCTCCGCCGCCGGACGCCGCCGCGACGAGTTGCGCGACTTCCTGCGCAACCGCCGCGGCCGGCTGAGCCCCGCCGACGTCGGCATGCCCTCCGCGGGCCGCCGCCGCACGCCCGGCCTGCGGCGCGAGGAGGTCGCGGTGCTCGCCGGCGTGGGGGTGTCCTGGTACACGTGGCTGGAGCAGGGCCGCGACATCAAGGTCTCCGGGAGCGTCCTGGACGCCGTCGCCCGCGCCCTGCACCTGGACGGGGCCGAGCGCGAGCACCTCTACCTGCTGGCCGGGCTCAACCCGCCGCGCGCCGAGGCCGAGCCCGCCGTCCCCGTCACGCCCGAACTGCAGCGCGTGCTGGACGCCTGGGCGCCGCGTCCCGGCTACGTCCGCGACCGGCGCTGGAACTTCATCGCGATCAACGCCGCGGCCCGCGCGGTGTTCGGGTACGGCGACACCGACCACAACTGCCTGGTGACGTTCTTCACCAGCGCCCGCTACCGCGCCCTGCACACGCAGTGGGAGCAGGCGGCGCCCGGCGTGGTCGCCCGGTTCCGCGCCGACGTGGCCCGCTACCCCGACGACGAGGGGTTCACCGACCTGATCGAGGGCATGCTGGTCGCCAGCCCCGAGTTCGCCGCGCTGTGGGCGCGGCACGACGTGTCGTCCGGCGGCCAGGCGATCAAGGCGGTGCGGCACCCGGACGTGGGCGAGCTGGTCTTCGAGTCGACGGTGCTGCCGCTGCCCGACCGTCCCGGGCACCACCTCGTCCTGCACAACCCCAAGCCGGGCGGCGACACCGAGTCCAGGCTGGAGCGGCTCATGAGCGGACCCCGCCTGGCCGAGACCGGATGATCCCGAGGGTGGTGGTGGCAGACCCACGATAAGCCGACTCTGTCGGACGCCGCCGGGGCCGTCCAGGATCGTGGGCATGACGGACGAGACCACGAAGAACGGCCCCATCCCCACCCGCGCGTTCGCCGGTGCCCCGGTCGGCGCGGTGGGCCTGGGCCTGATGGGCATGAGCTGGGCCTACAGCTCCTCCGAACGCGACGACGACGCCTCGGTCGCGCTGATCCGCGAGGCCCTCGACCTGGGCGTCACGTTCCTGGACACCGCCCAGCAGTACGGCCAGGGCCACAACGAGAGCCTGCTCGGCCGGGCGCTGGCCGGAGGGTTCCGGGACCGGGCCTTCGTCGCCACCAAGACCGGCCTGGTCGCCGCCCCGGGCCGTCCGAACGGGATGGGCCGCGACGGCACGCCCGAGCACGTCAAGGGCTCCGCCGAGGAGAGCCTGCGGCGCCTGGGCACCGACACCGCCGACCTGTACTACCTGCACCGCGTCGACCCGGAGGTCCCGCTGGCCGAGACCTGGGGCGCCATGGCCGAGCTGGTGGCCGAGGGCAAGGTCCGCCACCTGGGGCTGTCGGAGGTCACGGCGGCGCAGGCGGAGGAGGCGCACGCGATCCACCCCGTGGCCGCGATCCAGTCCGAGCTGTCGCTGTGGACGCGGGACCCGATGGGCGTCCCCGGCGGCACGGCGGGCGCGTTCTCCGGCGACCCCGACTTCGGCGAGGCGGGCGAGGGGCCCGGCGACGTGGTCGGTTGGTGCGCGGCCAACGGCGCGGCGTTCGTGCCGTTCTCTCCGCTGGGCCGCGGCTTCCTCACCGGCACCGTGACCGGCGCCGACTTCGAGGACGACGACTTCCGCGGCGGCAACCCGCGCTTCCAGGACGAGGCGCTGAAGGCCAACCTCGCGATCGTGGACGTCGTCCGGGAGGTGGCCGGCCGGCACGGCGCCACCCCCGCCCAGGTCGCGATCGCGTGGACCCTGGCGCAGGGCGACCACGTCATCCCCATCCCCGGCACCAAGAAGCGCCGCTACCTGCGCGACAACGCCGGGGCCGCCTCCCTGGAGCTGACCGCGGCCGACCTGGCCGAGCTGGACGGCCTCCCCGCCCCCGTGGGGAGCCGCTACTGATGCGCGCGATCACGATCCCCGAGTTCGGCGGGGCCGAGGTGCTGCGCCTGGACGAGCGGCCCGTCCCCGAGCCGGGCCCCGGCCAGGTCTCCATCGACGTCGAGTACGCCGGGGCCAACTTCGCCGAGATCCTCTACCGGCAGGGCATCGCGGACGTGCCGCTGCCGTTCGTGCCCGGCATCGAGGTCTCCGGGCGGGTCCGCGCCCTCGGCGCCGACGTGGACGGGCTGAGCCCCGGGCAGCCGGTCGCGGCGCTGACGGTCGTCGACAGCGGCGGGTACGCCGAGGTCGTGGTCACCTCGGCGGACCTCGTGGCCCCGATCGACGGGTTCGGCCTGTCGCCGGAGGTGGCCGCGGCGGTCCCGTCCAACAGCACGACGGCGTTCTTCGCGCTGGACCGGGTGGCGCGGATCGAGCCGGGCGAGAGCGTGCTCGTGCACGCCGCCGCCGGGGGCCTGGGCAGCCAGCTGGGCCAGGCGGCCCGCCTGCTGGGGGCCGGGCAGGTCGTCGGGACGGTCGGCGGCGCGGCCAAGACGGCGGTCGCGCGGGGCTTCGGCTACGACGAGGTGGTGCTGCGCGACGAGCTGCCCTCCCGGGTCGCCGGGCTGACCGGCGGGAAGGGCTTCGACATCGTGGTCGACATGGTCGGCGGGCCCGCGCGCCGGGCGAGCCTGGACGCCCTGGCCCCGCTCGGGCGCATGATCGTCCTGGGCAACGCCTCGGCGGCCGCGGACGTGCCGCTCTCGCCCAACGAGCTGTGGCTGTCGACCAAGACCGTCGCCGGGTTCAACCTGGGCGCCTTCACGGCCGTCCGCCCGGACGAGATCGGACGGGCGCTGCGGCGGGCGGTTGCCGCGGCGGCGTTCGGCGACCTGCACGTCAACGTGGAGGAACTGCCCCTGGAGTCGGCCGCCGAGGCGCACCGCCGGATCGAGTCGGGCGGCACGACGGGCAAGCTCGTGCTCAAGGTGTGACAGCGCTTGACCCTCACATCGGTGTGAAGCCCTAACGTCGGCCCGGACACCCAGTAGGACCAGGCGAGGAGGCCGGAGATGGCGGGTGCGGTGGTGATCGGGGCGGGGCCGGGGATCGGCCGGTCGGTGGCGCTGCGGTTCGCGCGGGAGAGGCTGCCGGTCGCGGTCGTCGCCCGGAGCGCCGCGACCGTGGAGGCGGTCGCCGCCGACATCGAGCGGGCCGGGGGCCGGGCCCTGGCGCTGACGGCCGACGTGACCGACGAGGCCGGGCTCCGGGCCGCGCTCGACGCCGCCGCGAGCGCGTTCGGCCCGCCCGAGGCCGTGGTCTACAACGCCGCCGTGATCCGGCCCGACGCGCCCGGCGAGCTGTCGGTCCGCGAGCACCAGGCCGCCTGGGCGGTCAACGTCGTCGGCGCCGTCAACGCGGCCGCGCACGTCGCGCCCGGCATGGCCGGACGCGGGCACGGCACCTACATCGTCACCGGCGGGATGCCCGAGCCCGACCCGCGCTACGTCAGCCTCTCCCTCGGCAAGGCCGGGGTGCGGGCGCTGGTCGGGCTCCTGGACGCCGAGTACGGCCCGTCCGGAGTGCACGTCGCCACGGTGACCGTGGACGGGCCCGTCGCCACCGGGACCGCGTTCGACCCGGACGACATCGCCGAGCACTACTGGCGCCTGCACGTCCAGCCGCGCGACGCGTGGCAGCGGGAGATCGTGCACACCGGCCGCTAACCCGCCAGGTGGGAGCGCTGCCCCTCGATCGCCCGCACCGCTCCGCCGACAATCGAGCCGATCAGCTCCTCGCACGTCGGCAGATCGTCGATCACCGCCACCACCTGCCCGGACGCCATCACCCCGAGGTCGGGCCGGCCGTCCACCATCGCGGCCTTCAGCAGCATCGGGGTGTTGGCGGCCATGAGCACCTGCGACCACGACAGGTCCTTGCCGTGCTTCATCGCCCGCCCGTCGGCGATCATCGCCCGCCACGACATGCCCGACAGCCTCCGGAACCGGGCCGCGTTGCGGACGGCCCGCACCAGGCCGCCCGCCCGGCCCGACCGCTCCAGCGCGTCCACCAGGTCACTGCGCAGCACCCGGTGCGGCATCCCGTCGACCTGCCGCGTCACCACCGTCTCGCGGGTGCCGAGGTAGACCTGCTTGACCTCCTCCGGCACCGAGCTGTCGGCGGTCAGCAGGAACCGGGTGCCCATCGCGACGCCCGCCGCCCCGTACGCCAGCGCCGCGGCCAGCCCGCGCCCGTCGAAGAACCCGCCCGCCGCGATCACCGGGATGTCGACCGCGTCCACGACCTGGGGCAGCAGCAGGGTGGTGGCGACCGGGCCGGTGTGCCCGCCGCCCTCGCCGCCCTGCACCAGCACGGCATCGGCGCCCCAGGCCGCGACCTTCTCGGCGTGCCGCCGGGCGCCCACCGACGGGACCACCACCACGCCGGCGTCCTTCAGCCGGGCGATCAGCTCCGCCTTGGGCGCCAGCGCGAACGAGGCGACCTTCACGCCCTCCCTGACCAGCAGGTCGATCCGCTCGCCCGCGTCGGAGGCGTCGGCCCGCAGGTTGACCCCGAACGGCTCCCCGGTCCGCTCCTTGACCTCGCGGATCGCCGCGCCCAGCTGGTCGAGCGTCATCGTCGCCGACGCCAGGATCCCCAGGCCGCCCGCGTTCGCCACCGCCGACACCAGCCGCGGCCCGGCCACCCAGCCCATCCCGGTCTGGACGACCGGATGCCGCACGCCTGCCAGGCGCGTCAGCGGGGTGTCCAGGACCGCCTCGGTCATGACGCGACCTCGCGTTCGCGCAGGCCGCGCGGGTCGAGGACGTCCCGCATGATCCGCAGTTCCTCGTCCGTGGGGAGCCGTGTCTGGGGAACCTCGTCGGGGATCGCCGGCTCGAACCCGGTCGCGGCCACGACGTCCTCCACCTCCACCCCCGGATGGACGGACCGCAGCCGCATCCTCCGGTCGGGCGTGGCGAAGTCGAGCACCGCCAGGTTCGTCACCACCGCGCGGATCTCGTACGCGCCGCGGTCCCAGCCGATGCCGCTCACGAAGTCGACCTTCTCCACGAACACGCGCGGCGAGTGCTTGGGGATCCAGTAGCTGGTGGTGTTGACACGCGTGTTGCCGGGGGCGCCGCGCATGCCGAGCAGCTGCGACCTGGGCCGCTCCCAGTCGCCGATGCAGGAGATGTTGGAGTTGCCGTACGGGTCGATCTGGCTGGCGCCCAGGATGACGTGCCGCCGCCCGTTCAGCACCAGCCACAGGTGGTCGCGGAACGGCAGCCAGCCCTCGGTTCCGGCGGCCGAGCCGTCCGCCGTCGCGCCCAGCGGGACGGGCTCGGCGGTCAGCGCCGGGCCGCCGTCGGTGGTCAGCAGCCCCGGCTCGAACGTGCTGCGCGCCAGCCGGGAGCCGAGCATCGGCACCGTCCCGCTGACCGCCGCCGCCACGATCTCGCCGTCGCCGCGGAACAGCTCGGCGCACGCCACCGCGCACACCTCCGCCCTCGTCACGCTCATGAGCGCTCCTCTCGCCAGGTCCGGACGGCGTCCTGGTAGGCGGCCTCGTCGCCGGACAGGAAGCGGTCGCGGAACGCCGCCCACTTCTCCGGATCGGTGGCCGACTCCACATAGAGGCGCTGGAACGCCTCGTCGCGGCCGTGGTCGGGCTCGCCGAGGGTGAAATGGGCGCCGTTCGGGGTCTCTGCCACGCCCGCCACGTGCGAGCGGCTGATCAGCAGCGACTGCACCGGGCCCTCCTTCAGCAGCGCGCCGGGCTCCTCCACGAGCCGCTCGCACGAGACGTAGGTGCGCCCGGCCGCCTTGGCGAACAGGTCGTCCATGTAGGGGTCGGGCCCGAGGTACTGGGCGTTGCCGCGGGCGTCCGCCCGGTTCATGTGGACGAGCGCGACGTCCATCTTCAGCGGCGGGACGGCGATGAGCTCCTGGACGTTCCCGTCCTCGTCCGGATACGGCGACCACACCGTACGCAGGCCCGGGTTGACCCTCAGGACGTCCGAGCCGAGCCCGGCCGGGGTGGGCAGGAACGGCAGTCTGTGCGCCGCCGCGTACAGGCCGAACATGAACATGCCCTCGTCGTACTCGGTGAAGGCGACCGTGCCGCGTTGCCGGGCGATCCGGAAGTGCGGCTCCAGCGGCACCGAGTCCAGCGTGACGAACGGGGCGACGACGGCGCGGACCTTGCCGTACGCGCACAGCAGCCCCACGTCGGGCCCGCCGTAGGAGACCACGGTCAGATCGGTGACGTCCGAGCGGCAGATCGCGCGGACCAGCGCCATCGGCTTGCGCCGCGAGCCCCAGCCGCCGATCCCGATCGTCATCCCGCTCTCCAGCGTTCCGGCGATCTCCTCGACGCTCATGACCTTGTCCATCGCGGTGCCGGTCACCGGCCGTCCTCCCGTCCTCGCCGGACGAACGCCTCGCGGTGCGCGTCGCCCGCGCCCACCAGGTTGAGCTCGTAGGTGAAGCCCTGCTCGTAGCGGTAGCTGCGCTTGACGTCGACCGGATCGATGCCGTTCAGCGACTCCTTGGCCCGCCGGATCACGTAGCGGTCCTTGGCGGCGATCGTCCCGGCGACCTCCAGGGCCGTGGCCAGCAGCTTCTCGGCCGCGACGACCTCCAGCACCGAGCCGTGGTGGTGCAGCTCGGCGGCGGTGACGGTGCGGCAGGTGTAGACCATCGCGCGCATCAGGTGCTGCGGGACGAGCCGCGCCAGGTGGGTGGCGGCGCCCAGCGCGCCCCGGTCGACCTCGGGCAGCCCGAAGAAGGCGTCGTCGGAGGCCACCACGATGTCGGCGTTGCCGACCAGGCCGACGCCGCCGCCCAGGCAGAAGCCGTGCACGGCGGCGACCACGGGGACCTCGCAGTCGTAGACGGCGGCGAAGGCGGCGTGGCAGCCGCGGTTGGCGCCGACCAGCGCGGTGTGGCCCTCGGTGGACTGCATCTCCTTGATGTCGACGCCCGCGTTGAAGCCGCGCCCCTCCGCGCGGAGCACGACGGCGCCGGTGGCGGGGTCGCGCCCGGCGGCGGTGACCGCGTCGGCCAGGTCGTACCAGCCCTGGACGGTCAGCGCGTTGACCGGCGGCGCGTCGACGACGATCTCGGCGACCCCGCCGGGACGGCTCGTGGTGGAGATTCCCATGCGCTACCTTTCCACCAAACATTTGTTAGAACAGAAGGTAGCAGAGCGACCTGGAGAGGGGAGCGACGTGCCGGTACCGGAACTGACGGGCAAGGTGGCGGTGGTGACCGGGGGCGTGCGCGGTGTCGGCCTCGGCATCAGCCGGGCGTTCCTGGAGGCCGGGGCGGAGGTGGTGGCCGTCGCCCGCCGCGAGCCCGACCGGCTCCCCGAGGCCGCCGGGCGCACCGCCCGCTTCGCCTCCCTGGACGTGCGGGACGCGTCCGCCGCCCGCGCCTTCGCCGAGAGCCTCGACAGGGTGGACGTCCTGGTCAACAACGCGGGCGGCACCCCGTTCCTGCCGCTGGCCGAGGGCGACCCGCGCACCCACGCCAAGATCATCGAGCTGAACCTGACCGCCCCGCTGATCATGTCCAAGGTCATGTACGAGCGGATGCCCCCGGCCGGGGGCGCGGTCATCATGATCAGCAGCGTCAGCGCCACCCGCCCCTCGCCCGGCAGCGCCGCCTACGGGGCCGCCAAGGCCGGCCTGGAGAGCATGGCCGCCTCGCTGGCCGTCGAGTGGGCCCCGCGCGTCCGGGTCAACGCCCTCAAGCTCGGCATGGTCCGCACCGAGCAGTCCCACCTGCACTACGGCGACGAGGGCGGGGTCGAGGCGATCGAGCGCACCATCCCCGTCCAGCGGATGGCCTTCCCTGACGAGGTCGGCCGCGTCTGCGCCTTCCTCGCCTCCCCCCTGGCCGCCTACATCACCGGGGCCACCCTCACCATGCACGGCGGGGGAGAGCGCCCCGCCTTCCTGGACGCCGCCACCGCGAACAAGGAGGACCCCAAGTGATCTGCAAGGACCGCGTCGTCGCCGTCACCGGATCCGGGCGCGGCCTGGGCCGCGCCCACGCGCTGAAGTTCGCCCGCCAGGGCGCCCTCGTCGTCGTCAACGACCTCGGCATCGCCCGGGACGGCACCGGCGAGGCCACCGCCAGCCCGGCCGAGGAGGTCGTCAAGGAGATCGAGGCCCTGGGCGGCCGGGCCGTCGCCAGCCCCCACGACATCGCCACCGAGGACGGCGCCGAAGGGCTGATCGCCACCGCGCTGGAGGCGTTCGGACGGCTGGACGTCCTGGTCAACAACGCCGGGTTCCTGCGCGACCGGATGCTGATCAACCTCTCCGAGGACGAGTGGGACGCCGTCATGCGCGTCCACCTCAAGGGCCACTTCCTGCCGCTCAAGCACGCCGGACGCCACTGGCGCGCCGAGAGCAAGGCCGGCCGCCCGGTCGACGCCCGCGTGATCAACACCTCCTCGGGCGCCGGGCTGCTCGGCAGCGTCGGCCAGGGCAACTACTCCGCCGCCAAGGCCGGGATCGTCGGGCTGACCCTCGTGGCCTCCGCCGAACTCGGCCGGTACGGGGTCACCGTCAACGCGATCGCGCCCTCCGCCCGCACCCGCATGACCGAGGACGTGTTCGGCGAGACCATGGCCCGCCCGGCCCAGGGCGAGTTCGACGCGATGGCCCCCGAGAACGTCTCGCCGCTGGTCGTGTGGCTCGGCTCGGCGGACTCCCGCGCCGTCACCGGCCGGATCTTCGAGACCGACGGCGGCCGGATCTGCGTGATGGACGCCTTCCGCCACGGCCCCGTGATCGACAAGGGCGCCCGCTGGGACCCCGCCGACGTCGGCGCCGCCGTCCGCGACCTCCTGGCCCAGACCCCCGAGCCCGAACCCGTCTACGGCGCCACCTGACCGGGGACGATCACGCATGCCCGCGGGACGGACGCCCATGGAGGAACGCGTCCCGCGGCGGTGGGATCGATCCCATGAACGACTCACCGATCCTCGTCATCGGCGCCCGCGGCAAGACCGGCCGCCGCGTCGCCGCCCGCCTTGAGACCCTCGGCGCCCCCGTCCGGGCCGCCTCCCGCACCACGGGAACCCGCTTCGACTGGGACGACCGCGCCACCTGGGGCCCCGCGCTGGACGGCGCCGGGGCCGTCTACCTCGTGCCGATGGCCGAGTACGTCGACATGGCCGCCGTGGCCGCCTTCGTGGGCCAGGCCGTGGACAGGGGCGTCCGGCGGCTCGTCCTGCTGTCGGCGCGCACGAAGGACGGCGACGTCGTGCACGGCCAGGAACCCGCCGAGGAGGCCGTGCGCGCCTCCGGCGCCGAATGGACGATCCTGCGGCCCGCCTGGTTCTCGCAGAACTTCAGCGAGGACTACCTCCTCCCGCCCATCCTGGCGGGCGACTTGGCGGTGCCCACCGGCGAGGGCCGCGAGGCGTTCGTGGACGCCGAGGACATCGCCGACGTCGCCGTGGCCGCCCTCACCCGCGACGGCCACGCGGGGGAGACCTACGAGCTGAGCGGCCCCGAGCCGCTGTCGTTCCGCACCGTGGCCGAGATGATCGCCGCCGCGTCCGGCCGGGAGATCCGCTACACGCCCCTGGAGAAGACCGCCTACGCCGAACTGCTCCGCTCCGGGGGATTCCCCGATGACCTGAGCGACGAGGTCGCCGACCTCATGGACACCCTCCGCCAGGGAGCGGGCGACCGGGTGGGCGACGGCGTCCGCCGCGCCCTCGGCCGCGACCCGCGCCCCTTCGCCGACTACGTCAAGGAGACGGCCGCCACAGGCGTCTGGAACCCGCCGGCGTCCTGAACGGGCGTAGCCTGCGAACAGAGATCATTTTGCAGGGAGGCGCCGGTGATGTCCGCTGAGGCGTTCCTCCGCGAACGGATGCTGGAGGCCGCCGCCGCGGCCTACCCGGAGCGTCCCCCGGTGATCGTGCGCGAGTGGACCGACCCGGTACTGCTGCACGGGCCCGAACCGGTCGGCCACCGCGCCCTGTTCCTGGTCGCCACCGGCGCGGACGACCGCCCCGCCGAACCCGTCGTCGACGCCGCCCTGAACGCCTTCGAGGCGGCGGGATGGCCCGGACACCACTGGAAGGCCCACCCCGGAGAGATCCGCGCGTCGGCCACGGGCGACGACTTCAGTGTCATGGTGTACGCGGGGCAGGGGGCCGGGATGGTGACGTTCACCGGCTGGACCCCGGTCGTGTTCACCGAACGGGATCTCCGGCAGCCCCACTTCACCGCCAGCACGGTCGGCGGCGTCGGCGTGGTGTGCGAATACTGCCACGGCTGGACCGTGTGCCTGGAATGCGAAGGCACCGCCCGCAGCCGCAGCCGCCGCGGCTACGGACGGTGCGAATGCGCCGCGGCCAACGCCGGTCCGGGCACATGCCTCGAATGCGCCGGAAAGGGCTACCGGGGCCCCGAGGACATGGCATGGAAGCGAAAGCGGTACGGGCTCGCCGATCCCGCCGAAACGATCGACGCCTTCCGGCAGCCGCCGGTCGAACACGGCCACGACTCCAACATCAGCGCCCTCACCGAGGCCGCCCACCGGACCTGCCCCTGCGGTGAATTCCGCTGGTGGTGGCGCAACATCGTGACCGAGGCGGACGATCACCTGGTCTCCCAGTACCTCGGCACCTGCCAGGGCTGCGCCGCGCAGCGTGTCCACGCGTTCGCCCTGCCCGGCCGGAGGCTCCCCGCCCTGGTCCCACCCGCCACCGCGCCACCGTGCCCGCAGTGCGCCGGAACGCCGATCCCGCTGGTCGGCGGCCTGCACTTCCCCGGAACCCCGATGATGCGCGCAGAGGAGCAGGGCCTCGTCGCGCGGCTCAGGACCAGCAGCGAGGTCCGCCCGAACGACCCCAACTGGCGGTGCACCTCCTGCGCGCACGAATGGCGGGACACCGACAAGCGGCGCCGGGAGAAGTTCATGCGCGCGCTGCACGACGACCTGTCGTGATGATCGTCCCGCCGCGGTATCGGAACCAATAACAGGGATGCGTGCGACGAAACGGTGATTTCCCGTCCTCTTCGCCCTTGACCATGGAGAAAACCCCGTTACGTTCGGTTGTCAAGGCATTACCAAGACGACCGTCGAGCCGGGAGGATCCGATGTCCGTACCCGAGACGCCCCACGAGTCCGCCGCCGCCAAGTTCGCCTACCGCCTCCGGAAACTCCGCAACGAGCGCGGCATGTCCGCCCAGCAGGTCGGCGCCGCCTGCTACATCTCGCGCGAGAGCATCACAGCCATCGAGACGCTCCGCCTCCCGCCCCGCCTGGACACCGCCCAACGCCTCGACAAACTCTTCGACCTCACCGAAATCGCCTACTTCGAGGACTGCTACCACGACATCAGCCGCGAGGTCGAACGGTCCCCGTTCCGCAAGTACACCGATCTGGAGTCCCTCGCACGCGCGATCCGCGCCTACCACCCGCTGCACATCGACGGGCTCTTCCAGACCGAGTCTTACGCGCGGTACCTGATCAGTAGCTATGAGCCGCCGGGCAAGATCGAGGAATACGTTGCGGTACGGATGAGCCGTCAGGATGTCCTTACGCGAGAGAGCCCGCCCCACGTAGTGTCCGTGTTCCGTGAGTCGGTGCTGCGTGAAGTGGTCGGCGGCCCTCAGGTGATGAAGGAGCAGCTCGCTCAGCTGCTTGAGTTGTCCGAACTGCTCAACGTGGTAATCAACGTCGTGCCAACGGGTAGGGCAGTCTTCCCGCGGGGTATGTTCGTGTTGCTCACCTACGACGAGGAGGCGGACCTCGGGTATGTGGAAACCGAAGTCGGCGGCCACATCATCGAACCAACTGACCAGGTGAACTGGCTCTCGATACAGTTCGGCCGCATCTCGGGAAACGCCCTTCCTGTCGGTGAGAGCAGGGAACTCATTAGAACGATCATGGAGGGCCTGTGAACACCACCCCCCAATGGCGCAAGTCCAGCCACAGTGCTGGTTCTGGAGAAAGCCACTGTGTCGAGCTGGTGGATCTTGCTGCCGCGATTGGTGTGCGTGACTCGAAGGACCCGGAGGGGTCGAAGTTGGTCTTGGAGCGGCGCGAGTTCGGGGAGCTCGTCCGCGCGATCAAGGCGAGCTATTGAAAAGCGCCCCCCACTGGCGCAAGTCCAGCCGCAGTGCTGGCGCGGGTGAGAGCGAGTGCGTCGAGCCGGCGGATCTTGGTTTGGGGGTCGGTGTGCGGGACTCCAGGGATCCGGACGGGCCGAGGCTGATCTTGCGGCGGGACGTGTTCGCGGACGTCGTCGCCGGGATCAGGGCGGGTCGCCTGACCGGTCAGCGGGTTCGTACATCTCGATGAGATTGGCGACCCTCGCCATGTACGCCTGGTGCTTCTCCGGTACGCCGAGCGACTCCCGGACCATCTTGGCCGAGGTGCGGTACGCGGCGGCCAGGTTGAGCGCGGGGTCGCCGGGCGCGTCGGCCAGGTCCTTGCCCCAGTAACACAGGTAGCGGCCGATCGCGGGGATCGACAGCTCTGGCGTGATCTGGGCCGGGCGCGGCTCGGGGTTGCCGAGCCCGCCCGGCTGCCAGTGCATGAGCATGCGCGGTGTCCAGCGGGCGATGCCGTACTCGTTCATGCCCGGATCGGACAGCTTCGGATCGAAGCCGCTCTCCACCTTGAGAATTGCCGCGATCAGCGCCGGGGACAGGCCCTCCACCTTGCACGACGTGCCCGCCTGGACGATCAGGGTCCGGTACTGGGCCGGTATGTCGGCGTCGGTGCGCAGCCAGCGGCCTCGCGGGTCGGTGCCCGCGTTGGCCGCGTCGGAGGCCCGTCCCTCCCCGTCCCCGTCGCCCAGGGTCGGGAAGGCCGCGACCGCCGCCACCCCTGCGGCGGCCACCGCGCTCCCGGCGGCCAGCAGGGTCCGCCGGCCTGGCCGCCGACGGCGATCGGGGGCCGCGGCGGCACCGGTCGGCGGATCGGTGTCGATCTTGCTGTTCAGGCGGTCGAGGGCCGCTGCGAACGCCGCCGCCGTCGGCCAGCGCGCGTCCCGATCATGTTCCAGGGCGCGCAGCACGACCCGGTCCACCGCCGGCGGGATCGCGGGCTCGACCTCGCTGGGCGGGCACCGTTCCTCGCCCGGCGGCTCCCCGGTCAGCAGGTGGTAGGTCAGCGCGCCCAGCCCGTAGACGTCGGACCGCTGATCTGGTGCGCCGTCGATCTGAGTCTGTTCCGGCGCCATGTAGCCGGGCGAGCCCGCGGGCAGTGTCAGGCTCGACAGCCGGTCCTCGGTGCGCGCGATGCCCAGGTCGGACAGCATGATCCGCTCGCCCGTGCCGCCCTTGGCGGAGGTTGCGCGGATCAGGACGTTGGACGGCTTGAGGTCGCGGTGCACGATGCCGCGTTCGTGCAGGTCCTGCACGCCCTGGGCGATCTCCCCGGCCAACCGCAGCGCCTCGTCCAGCGGCAGCGCCCCGGAGGCCAGGCGCTCCTCCAGGTTGCCGCGGTCGGCGTAGGTCATCACGAAGTAGGGGCGGCCGTCGTCGAGTTCGCCGATGTCGTGCACCTGGACGAGCCGGTGCGAGTCGACCCGCCGCAGCAGCCGGGCCTCCTGGACGAAGCGTTCCCGCACGTCCTCGCGCTGGGTCCAGTGTTCGGCGAGGATCTTGACGGCGACGGGGGCGTCGAGATCCTCGTCATGGCCCAGCCAGACCGCCGCGAATCCCCCCGAACCCAGCAGCCTGTCGATTCGATAGCGTCCGGCGCGGCTCGGAGTCCCCATGTTCGACCATCTTGGACGATCCGCGGCCCGTTCGCACGGCATCGCACGGCATCGCACGGCGTCGCTTTGACCTGCCGCCTTCTGGTCGTTGATCACGCATGGTTACGGGAAAATCACCGAACCGGACGCCCGGAGCGGGCATCGTAGAGGCCGTCAGGATTCGTGAGGGGACGATTCCGAGAGGCCGGTGCTGACGAGCGATGGATCCCGACCGCCCGCCGCACGAGATGACCCTGGGCTTCGGCCTGGGCGGCGCCCCGGAAGGCCGTGGGGCCGGGCGTGCGCGAGGGCCCGCGACCGCGGCGCGGGGCGTTGTGCTGCGGGCCTTCGCCGTGCCTGCCGCCGCCGGTCTCCTCCTCGGCCTGGCGATCTCGCTCGGCTGGTCCACCCCGGCGGTCGCGGCGGTGGGTGACTTCCTCGACTTCTACTGCGGCGTCTTCGCGCTGGTGGCGCTGTCGATCTCGGTCATGATCGGAGTTCTGGCCGCCGAGCAGACCCTGCTGTCCCCGGGCAACCGGGTGCGGGCCCAGGCGCTGCACCGCGCCGCCGCGTTCACCGCCGTCGCCATGCTGCTGCTCCACCTGGCCACCCAGCTGCTGCGTCACCGGGTCGGCGCCGCCCAGATGTTCCTGCCGACGCGCGAATCCGGCCTGGGCACCGTGGCGTTCTACCTGCTGATCGTCGCGGTCGCCAGCGGGATCGCGCGAGGACGGTTCGCCGCGTCCCGAAGGCCCTGGACCTGGCGGGCGCTGCACCTCACCGCCTACGCCGCCTGGCCGCTGGCCATCGGCCACGGCCTCACCGCCGGGCGCGACCCCGCCCCCTGGGTGACGGCGGCCTACCTGTGCTGCCTCGGCGGCGTCGCGGCCGCGCTGGCCGCCCGGCCGATCCTGCGGGCGCGGGCGGCGAGGCGGGCGCCGTGACCCGGATAGCAGTGCGGCACCTCGGCCCGCCCCGCCTCACCGCCGGCCTGGACGGCGCCGCCCGTCTGGACTGGGACGCGCACCGCCGCGTCCACCCCGAGCCGCGGCCGCTGACCGCCGCCCGGCTGGTCGCGCTCGCCGAGGAGGGGCGGCTGCACGGCCGGGGCGGCGCCGCGTTCCCGTTCGCTCGCAAGGCGCGCGCGGTCCTCGACGCCGCACGGCGGCGCGGGCGGCCCGTCGTGGTCGTCAACGGCACCGAGGGCGAGCCCGGGAGCGCCAAGGACAAGGTGCTGCTGTGCCGCGCCCCGCACCTGGTCCTGGACGGCGCCACCCTGGCCGCGACCGCGCTCGGCGCCACCGAGATCGTCCTCGGCGTGACCGACGAGACCGCCGCCGAGTCGATGGAGCGCGCCCTCGCCGAGCGGGGCTTGGACGGGCGGGCCCGGGTCGTGCGGCTCCCCGAGCGGTTCATCACCGGGGAGAGCGGCGCGCTGATCCGCGGTATCAACGGCAGGCGGCCGGTGCCGCCCGGCCGCAAGGTCCGCGCGTCCACCAAGGGCGTCGGCGGGATGCCCACACTGCTGTCCAACGCCGAGACCTACGCCCAGCTGGCCGTCCTCGCCGGGCTCGGGCCGCGCCGGTATGGATCGGTCGGCACGCCCGGCGAGCCCGGCACCGTGCTGCTGACCGTGACCGGCTCGGCCCGCTTCCCGGCCGTCGTGGAGACCCCGGCCGGGGCGCCCCTCGGCCACCTGCTGGACCTGTGCGGGACCCGTGCCGGGGAGGGCGTCCTGGTCGGCGGCTACCACGGCGCCTGGATCCCGGGGGACGCGGCGGTCGGCACGCGGCTGTCGCGGGAGGGCCTGGCGGCGGTGGGCGGCACCCTCGGCGCGGGCATCGTGATGCCGCTCGGCCGCGGCACCTGCCCGCTGGGGGAGTGCGCGCGGGTCGTGCGCTATCTGGCGGCCGAGTCGGCAGGGCAGTGCGGCCCCTGCCGGCTCGGCCTTCCCGACCTCGCCGGGGCGCTGGCCGCGCTCGCCGAGGGCCGGGACGCCGCGGCCGCGTGCGAGACCGTCCGGCGGTCGGCCCGGATGGCCGAGCGGCGCGGCGCGTGCGCCCACCCCGACGGGACGGCCCGGTTCGTCCTGTCGGCGCTGGAGGTCTTCGCGGCCGACGCCGCCCGGCACGTCGACGGCGGTGGCTGCGGGCGGCCGGTGCTCGGCGTGCTGCCCGCCGACACCGACGCGCGGCTGCGCCTGGAGGTCGACTGGAGCCGCTGCGACGGCCACGGGCTCTGCGCCGACGTGTTGCGCGGGCTGGTGCGCATGGACGAGTACGGCTATCCGGTCATCCCCGGCGAGCCGGTCCCCGCCCGGCTGGAGGACGACGCCCGCCGGGCCGTGGCCAGGTGCCCCGGGCTCGCGCTGCGCCTCGTGCCGCGTGCTCAGCGAGGTTCGTAGGCGTCGATGAGGGTGGCGACCCGGGCGGTGTACTGCTGGTACTTGTCCGGGACGCCGTTCTCCTTCACCACGGTCTTGGACGAGGTGCGGTACGCGGCGGCGAGGTTGAGCGCGGGGTCGCCCTGGACGTTGACCAGGTCCTTGCCCCAGAAGCACAGGTAGCGGCCCATCGCGGGGATCGACAGCTCGGGCGTGATCTGGGCCGGGCGCGGCTCCGGGTTGTTGAGCCCGCCCGGCTGCCAGTGGACGAGCACGCGCGGCGTCCAGCGGGCGATGCCGTACTCGTCCATCTGCGGGTCCGACAGCTTTGGGTCGAAGTCGCTCTCCACCTTGAGCATCGCCGCGATCAGCGCGGGGGACAGGCCCTTCATCTCGCACCACGTGCCCGCCCGGACGATCAGGGCTCGGTACTGCGAGGGGATCCCGGCATCGGTGCGCAGCCAGCGGCCCTGCGGGTCGGCTCTCTTGGCGGTCGCGTCAGCGGCCCGTCCCCCGCCGTCGTCCAGGACGAGGAAGGCCGCGCCGATCGCCACGGCCGCGACGGCGACCGCGCTTCCGGCCACCGCCAGTGTCCGGCGGCCCGGCGCCCGGCGCCTCGCCGGGCGGTCGCGGGCCACGGCGGCCGCCGCCAGGGGGTCGGTGTCGATCCTGCTGGTGATGCGGTCGAGGGCGTTCGCGAACGCCGCCGCGGTCGGCCAGCGCGCGTCCCGATCGTGCTCCAGCGCGCGCAGCACGACCCGGTCCACCGCGGGCGGGATCGCGGGCTCGACCTCGCTGGGCGGGCGCCGGTCCTCGCCCGGCGGCTCCCCGGTCAGCAGGTGGTAGGTCAGCGCGCCCAGCCCGTACACGTCCGACCGCTGGTCCGGCGCGCCGTCGATCTGGGTCTGCTCGGGCGCCATGTAGCCGGGGGAGCCGGCGGGCAGCGTGAGGCTGGACAGCCGGTCGCCGGTGCGGGCGATGCCCAGGTCGGACAGCATGATCCGCTCGCCGGGGCCCTCGCCCTGGGCGGAGCGGATGAGCACGTTGGACGGCTTGAGGTCGCGGTGCACGATCCCTCGCTCGTGCAGCGCCTGCACGCCCTCGGCGATCTCCCGGGCCGCCCGCAGCGCCTCGTTCAGCGGCAGCGCCCCGCCGTCCAGGCGCTCCTCCATGGTGCCGCGGTCGGCGTAGGTCATCACGAAGTAGGGGCGGCCGTCGTCCAGCTCGCCGATGTCGTACACCTGGACGAGCCGGTGCGAGTCGACCTGCCGCAGCAGCCGGGCCTCCTGGACGAACCGCTCCCGGACGTCCTCGCGCAGCGTCCAGTGATCGGCCAGGATCTTGATCGCGACCGGGGCGTCCAGGTCCTCGTCATGACCCAGCCAGACCGCCGCGAATCCCCCCGAACCCAGCAGCCTGTCGATCCGGTAGCGCCCGGCGCCACGTGGAGTCCCCATGTTCGACCATCCTGAACGATGCACGGCGACTTCGCACGGTAACCGAGCTGTCGCAGGAGATGGAATGACCGGCCCCCGGCGCGCGTTGCACGTGCGGCGGAAAAATCGATCGCCCCCGCCCGCCCCCGGCGGCTACCGTGCGTAGGTCGCGGCCGCGCGGCCCGGCCGCCCTGCAAGATCACTCCGGCCCGCGACCTATCCTTGTCGAAGCTTATGAGGACTCCTGTGAAAGCGCCGCTCGCCGATCTGCGCGCGCGACTGCCCGAGCTGATGCCGCTGGACCGGCACCGGCTCCGCCGGCGTATCGACGGAACGCAGAACATGCGCGACGCGTCCCGGCGCGAGCAGGTGGCCCGGGAGATCGCCGCCGACGTGGAGGCCGCCGAGCGCCGGGTCGCCCGGCGCCGCGCCGCCGTGCCCGCGATCACCTACCCGGAGCAGCTGCCGGTCAGCCAGAAGAAGGACGACATCGCGGCGGCGATCCGCGACCACCAGGTCGTGATCGTCGCCGGTGAGACCGGCTCCGGCAAGACCACCCAGCTGCCCAAGATCTGCCTGGAGCTGGGCCGCGGCGTGCTCGGCTCGATCGGGCACACCCAGCCGCGCCGGCTGGCCGCCCGCACCGTCGCCGACCGGATCGCCGAGGAGCTGGGCACCGAGCTGGGCGAGGCGGTCGGCTACAAGGTCCGCTTCACCGACCGGTCGAGCGACGACACGCTGGTCAAGCTGATGACCGACGGCATCCTGCTGGCCGAGATCCAGACCGACCGGCTGCTGCGCCGCTACGACACGCTGATCATCGACGAGGCGCACGAGCGCAGCCTCAATATCGACTTCCTGCTCGGGTACCTCAGGGAGATCCTGCCGCGCCGGCCCGACCTCAAGATCATCATTACCTCGGCCACCATCGACCCCGAGCGGTTCTCCCGGCACTTCGACGACGCCCCGATCGTGGAGGTCTCCGGCCGCACGTATCCGGTGGAGGTGCGCTACCGGCCGCTGTCGGACCCCGAGGACGCCAAGGCCGACCCCGACCGCGACCAGATCCAGGGCATCCTCGACGCGGTGGACGAGCTGGCGCTGGAGGCCCCCGGCGACGTCCTGGTGTTCCTCAGCGGCGAGCGCGAGATCCGCGACACCGCCGACGCCCTCACCAAGCACCTGCGGGGGCGGCGCGGCGAGGCCACCGAGGTGCTGCCGCTGTACGCGCGGCTGTCGTCGGCCGAGCAGCACCGGGTCTTCCAGGCCCACCGGGGGCGGCGGATCGTGCTGGCCACCAACGTCGCCGAGACGTCCCTGACCGTCCCGGGCATCAAGTACGTCGTCGACCCCGGCACCGCCCGCATCTCCCGCTACAGCCACCGGCTCAAGGTGCAGCGGCTGCCGATCGAGCCGGTGTCGCAGGCGTCGGCCAACCAGCGCAAGGGCCGCTGCGGGCGCGTGTCGGAGGGCATCTGCGTCCGGCTGTACTCGGAGGAGGACTTCGAGACCCGGCCCGAGTTCACCGACCCGGAGATCCTGCGGACCAACCTGGCCTCGGTCATCCTGCAGATGACCGCGCTGGGGCTGGGCGACATCGCCGCGTTCCCGTTCGTGGAGCCGCCGGACCGCCGCAACGTCAAGGCGGGCGTCGACCTGCTGCACGAGCTGGGCGCGCTCGACCCGGCCGAGAAGGACCCGCGCAAGCGCCTCACCGAGCGGGGGCGGCGGCTGGCTCAGCTGCCGATCGACCCGCGGCTGGGCCGGATGGTGCTGGAGGCCGAGGCCAACGGCTGCGTCCGCGAGGTGCTGATCATCGCGGCGGCGCTGTCGATCCAGGACCCGCGCGAGCGTCCCGCCGAGCACCAGCAGGCCGCCGACGAGAAGCACCGCCGCTTCGCCGACCCCACCTCCGACTTCCTGGCCTACCTGAACCTGTGGAACTACCTGCGGGAGCAGCAGCGGGAGCTGTCGGGCAGCCAGTTCCGGCGGATGTGCAAGAACGAGTTCCTGCACTTCCTGCGCGTCCGCGAATGGCAGGACCTGCACTCCCAGCTCAAGCAGGTCGCCAAGTCCCTGGGCGTCACGCCCAACACCGCCGACGCGCCGCCCGACCGCGTCCACGTCGCGCTGCTGTCGGGCCTGCTGTCGCACATCGGCCTGATGGACGCCGACAAGAAGGACGAGGGCGGCGGTGGCGGCGGTCAGCGGCGCCGCCAGCTGAACGAGTACGTGGGGGCGCGCGGCGCCAAGTTCGCCGTCTTCCCCGGATCGGCGCTGTTCAAGAAGCCGCCGCGCTGGGTGATGGCGGCCGAGCTGGTCGAGACCTCCCGGCTCTGGGGGCGGATCAACGCCAAGATCGAGCCCGAGTGGGTCGAGCCGCTGGCCGGGCACCTGGTCAAGCGCAACTACAGCGAGCCGCACTGGTCCAAGAAGCAGGCCGCCGTCATGGCCTACGAGAAGGTCACCCTCTACGGCGTCCCGATCGTGGCGCAGCGCCGCGTCAACTACGGCTCGATCGACCCCGCGCTGTCGCGGGAGCTGTTCATCCGGCACGCGCTCGTCGAGGGCGACTGGGAGACCCACCACCGGTTCTTCCACGACAACCGGGCGCTGCTGGAGGAGGTCGAGGAGCTGGAGCACCGCGCCCGGCGCCGCGACATCCTCGTCGACGACGAGACCCTCTTCGACTTCTACGACGAGCGCGTCCCCGAGGACGTGGTCTCCGGGCGGCACTTCGACACCTGGTGGAAGCGGACCCGGCGCGACGAGCCCGACCTGCTGAGCTTCGAGAAGTCGATGCTCATCAACCAGAACGCCGGGGACGTCAGCGAGGCCGACTACCCCGACTCCTGGCGGCAGGGCCCGCTGGGGCTGCGGTTGACCTACCAGTTCGAGCCCGGCGCCGACGCCGACGGCGTGACCGTCCACATCCCGGTGCAGGTGCTCAACCAGGTGCGCCCGGACGGCTTCGAATGGCAGGTGCCGGGGCTGCGCGGCGAGCTGGTCACCGAGCTGATCCGGTCGCTGCCCAAGCAGCTGCGGGTCAACTTCGTCCCGGCGCCCGACTACGCGCGCAAGGCGCTGGAGCGGCTCACGCCGCGTACCGAGCCCCTCCTGGACGCCCTCGAACGCGAACTGCGCGACATGACCGGCGTCCAGATCGCCCGCGAGGCCTGGGACCTGGGCCGCCTGCCCGCGCACCTGCGGATCACCTTCCGGGTGGTGGACGACCGCAAGCGCACCCTCGCCGAGGACACCGACCTCGACGCCCTCAAACGCCGGCTCAAGGGCAAGGTGCGCGGCACCCTGTCGAAGGCGGCGACGGCCGGGGGAGTGGAGCGCACCGGCCTGCGCGAGTGGACGATCGGCGAGCTGCCCCGCACCTACGAGCGCAAGCAGGCCGGGTACGAGGTCAAGGCGTTCCCGGCGCTGACCGACGAGGGCGACAGCGTCGCGGTCCGCATGTACGAGACCGAGGCCGAGCAGCGCTCGGCGATGTGGCGGGGGACGCGGCGGCTGATCCTCCTCAACGCCCCGTCCCCGGTCAAGCTCATCCAGGGCCGCCTCACCAACCAGGGCAAGCTGGCGCTCAGCCACAACCCGCACGGTTCGGTGGCGGCCCTGTTCGACGACTGCGTGACGGCCGCCGCCGACCGGCTCATCGCCGAGGCCGGGGGCCCGGCCTGGGACGAGGCGGGCTTCCGCGCGCTGTACGACCGGGTCCGCGCCGACCTGCACGACGCCACCGCCGCGATCGTGGCGCAGGTGGAGCGGATCCTGGCCGAGTCGCACGAGATCGACCGGCGGCTGCGCGGCACGGCCAGCCTCGTCCTGGTCCCGTCGCTGACCGACATCCGGGAGCGGCTGACCGGGCTGGTGCACGCGGGGTTCGTGACCGAGACGGGCCGGCAGCGGCTGCCCGATCTGCCGCGCTACCTGCGGGCGCTGCAGGTCCGGCTCGACAAGCTGCCCGAGAACCCGAACCGCGACCGGCTGCTCATGAACCAGGCCGGGGCGCTGGAGGCCGAGTACGGGCTGTTCGTGCAGCGGCTGCACCCGGCCCGGCGCGACGAGGAGTCCGTGCGGCAGATCCGGTGGATGCTGGAGGAACTGCGGGTGAGCCTGTTCGCCCAGCAGCTCGGCACCCGCTACCCGGTCTCCGACAAGCGGATCCGCAAGGCCATGGCGCAGCACGGCGCCCGCTGACGTTCACCCCCGAGCACCCCGGGTTCCCCCCGAGCACCCGTCCTCCGGGCGGGTGCTCGGCGTTTTCTCAGACCGTTCCAAAGTGGTATTGACCAATTGCTGACCGCAGCCTAACCTGAGGACCGACGGTACGAAGGGAAGGGGAGGTGAGCGGCGTGCGATCCGTCGGTGAGCCGGAACCCGCGACCACGAAACGGCGGGCGGTGCGCCGCGAACTGCTGGCCATGCTGGAGGGCCTGGAGGTCGGCGACGCGCTGCCGTCCGAGCGCCGGCTGGCCGCCGAGCTGGGCGTGTCGCGGCCCACCCTCCGGGCCGCGATCGACGAGCTGGCCGCCCAGGGGCTGCTGGACCGGCGCCAGGGCAGCGGCACCTACGTGGCCGAACGCAAGATCGCGGTGGCGCTGACCATGTCGTCGTTCACCGAGGACATGATCCGGCGCGGCATGCGCCCGGGGGGCCGGGTGCTGTCGTTCCGGACCGAGACCGCCGGGGCGAAGATCGGCCGCAGGCTGTCCATCTCCCCGATGGAAGAGGTATTTACCATTCGCCGGCTCCGGCTGGCGGACGGCGCCACCATGGCGATCGAGACCCTCTACCTCCCCAGGGCGCTGGTGCCGGAGCTGCGCCGCGAGGATCTGGAAGGACGGTCCTTCTACACCCTGCTGCGGGAACACGGCATCGTCCTCGCCTCCGGCCGGGAGACGATCGAGCCCACCGTCACCACGGCCGAGGAGGCCGAGGTGCTGGGCGTTCCGGTGCACGCGCCGGCGTTCCTGTTCGAGCGGGTCAGCCACACCGAGGAGGGGCGGCCGGTCGAGTACGTCCGCTCCCTCTACCGGGGTGACCGCTACCGGCTCGAACTGGAGCTGAAACCGGTCCCGCGCTGACCGGCCGCGGCAGGAACGGGCCGCGGCAGGCCCCACCGCTTCACCCGCGCCGGCGGGGGCACCGGCGCACCGACAGACCCGAACCCCCGCCCGGCCGGCCGCGCCGCCGGCCGGGGATTCGGTGCCCCGCAGGAACGGAGACCAGACCGTGGACATCTTCAAGGACACCCTCACCTTCCTGGCCGACAACGTGTTCGGCCAGGTCCCCATCCTCATCGGCCTGATCACGCTGATCGGGCTGCTGCTGCAGCGCAAGCGCTTCGAGGACACCCTCGCCGGCGCGCTGCGCGCCACCATCGGCGTGGTCATCCTGTTCATCGGCGTGGAGATCTTCACCGGCGGGCTGACCAGCTTCCAGACCGTGCTGGCCGACGCGATGGGCACCACGCCGCCCAAGGCCGACAACAGCCTGACCGACTTCCTCGGCCGCGAGGGCGGCACGATCGCGCTGGTCATCACGGTGGCGTTCCTGCTGCACGTGGCGATCGTGCGGATCTTCCCCGCGGCCCGGTACCTCTACCTGACCGGGCACCTGATGTTCTGGATCAGCACCGTGGTGGTCGCCGGGCTGGTCACCATCGCGCCCGGCGCCGACCAGCTGACCCTCGTGCTGTGCGGGGCCGGGTTCGTGGCCGCGTACTGGACGCTGCAGCCGCTGTGGATGCGGCCGCTGATGCGCCGGGTGATGCCCGACGACCGGTTCGGGTTCGCGCACACCAGCTCCCTGGCCGCGCTGGCCACCGGATACCTCGCCCGCCCGTTCGGCGACCGCGAGCGGCACGACACCGAGAAGGTGAAGCTGCCCCGCCAGCTGTCGTTCTTCAAGGACGTCAACGTCAGCACCGCCCTGGTCATCTCCGTCATCATGCTGGTGGCGGTGGCCTTCGCCGACGACCAGGTGGTGGCCAAGCTGGCCGCCGAGATGGACGAGAAGCTCTCGCCCTGGGTGTGGGCGCTGCTGGTCGGCCTGCGCTTCGCGGGCGGCATCGCGATCCTGCTGTTCGGCGTGCGGATGTTCCTGGCCGAGATCGTGCCCGCGTTCAAGGGCTTCAGCGACAAGGTGATCCCGGGCACCCGGCCCGCGCTGGACGCCCCGACGGTGTTCCCGGTGGCGCCCACCGCCGTGATGATCGGCTTTGTGGCGTCCACCACGGTGTTCCTGGCCTGCCTGGGCGTCTTCGCCACGGCCGGCTGGTTCACCCTGGCCCCGCCCATGATCATGCTGTTCTTCGTGGGCGGCGCGGCGGCGCTGTTCGGCAACGTGGTGGCCGGCTGGCGCGGCGCGGTGATCGGCGGCGTCATCACGGGTCTGATCCTGGCGATCGGGCAGGCCGTCACCTGGGGCCTGTTCGAGCGGACCGCGCCCGAGCTGGCCACCCTGGCCGACCCCGACTGGTACGCCATCGCGTGGCTGCTCAAGGCGATCGACCCGGTGGTCGGCGACGCCTCGATCTGGGCCGTCCCGGTGGTGGCCCTGGCCGTCACCGCGGGGACACTGCTGATCCTGGGCCGCCGCGAGCGGCGCGAGGCCGCGGCCAAGGACGCCGTCCCGGCCGGAACCGAGCCCGCCACCGAGGGCGGCAAGAAGGCCTGACAGAACGGGCGTCCCGGCCCGGCCCGCCGCCCGGGCCGCGACGCCCGCCCCATCCGGCGTCCAGAAGGAAGAAGGAGACACGACGACATGGCATTGGACCGCACGCTGGAGGTGCTCGCCGTCTGCGGCGTGGGCATGGGATCCAGCCTGATGCTCAAGATGACCGCCGAGGACGCGCTGCGCGCCCTGGACGTGGACGCCCGCGTGGAGAACACCGACATCTCCACCGCCCGCGGCATGACCCCGGACGTGATCATCGGGCAGGGCATGCACACCAGCGAGATCGAGGACCTGGCCCCGGTGGTGATCACGGTGACCGACTTCCTCGACAAGGAGGGCCTGCAGGCCCGCCTGCTCGAGCGGCTGACCGAGAAGGGCTGGCTCGCGTGACGGAGTCCACTGCGGCGGTCGGGGCCCGCGACGGCGTGCCCGCGGCCGGCTGGAAGGAGGCCGTCGAGGCGGCGGCCGCGATCCTGGTCGAGATGGGCGCCGCGGGGGAGGGCTACCCCGCCGCCTGCGTCCGGGTGGTGGAGGAGAACGGCCCCTACATCGTGCTGACCAAGGGCCTGGCGCTGGCGCACGCCCGTCCCGAGGACGGCGGCCTGGGCGTCGGCGTGGCCGCCGCCCGGCTCGCCGAGCCGGTCGAGTTCGGCCACCCCGACAACGACCCGGTCGACCTCCTCCTTGCCTTCTGCACCCCGGACGCCGACGCGCACGTCGCGTCCCTGTCCGCGCTGGCACGGGCGCTGTCGGCGGGGCTGGCCGACCGGCTGCGCGCGGCGCCCGGCCGCGCCGAGATGGCCGCCGAGCTGGAGCGGGCACTGCGTGCCGAGGCCCCGGGGGAGGAGGCGCGCTCCGATGCCTGAGGCCCTCCGGAGGACCTCCTACCCTGATCGCGTCCGATCGCTGCTGGACGAGGTCGACGCCCGATCCGGGACGGCGATCGCCGACGCCGCCGCGCTGCTCCTTCCGGCGATCGAGGCCGGCGGCATCGTGCACGTCGCCGGCGCCGGCCACTCGCTCGCCCTGGTCTTCGAGACGTTCTACCGGGCCGGCGGCCTGGCCGCGGTCAAGCCGATCTGGGACCCCTCGGTGCTGCCCCTCGACGACGCCCTGCGCAGCACCCGCGCCGAGCGCACCGAGGGCCTGGGCCGCTCGGTCGTCCTGGACGCCGAGCCCGCCCCGCCGGACGTGGCCGTGGTCTTCTCCACCAGCGGCCGCAACCCCTACCCGGTCGAGGTCGCCGCCGAGTGCGCCGGCCGCGGCGTGCCGGTGATCGCCGTGACCTCCCCGGAGGCGTCGCGGGCCGCCGCCGCCCGTGCCGAGACCACGCTGGCCGACCACGCCACGATCGTGCTGGACACCGCCGTGCCGCCGGGGGACGTGCTGCACCCGCCCCAGGCGCCGCGGACCGCCGCCGTCTCCACGATCATGGCCGCCTACGCCTGGTCGCGGGTGCTGGCCGAGCTGGACGACCTCGCCGCCGCCCGCGGCGTCGAGCTGCCCTGCTGGACCAGCGCGAACGTCCCCGGCGGCGACGAGAGCAACCGGGCGCTCCTGGCGCGCTACGGCCACCGCGTCCCCGAACTGGGCGGCCTTCCCGACCCGCAGGCGTGACGGGTCGGGCGGGGTGGACGGCGCACAGCGTGAAAAGGGCGCAGTGGCGCCTCGGGGTGATTGTGGCGGCACCCAACGTCACCATCGATATCCCGTGGTCCGGGGCCCGCGGCGCCCTTCGAGGAAGTGCGGGGTACCACATGGCACCCAAGTAACTGCAGCCACGCGTACTAGTGCGTATGGTTCATTCCATGCCTACGAGTGATGAGCGCGACAATAGCGGCCCCAGGGGGCAGGCCGGGACTTCCGAAGGCGCGGTCTCCGAGGCTGGAACGACCAAAGATGCCACCCCCGCCACCCCCGCCGCTTCCCCCGAGCCCGCCGGCTCCCCGACCGAGGATCCCGCCGACCGGACCGTCGTCGACGCCCCGAGACCCGGGACCAAGCCCGCCGGCAAGGGGACCGCCGCCGGCTCCGGCTCCGCCTCCGCGTCGCCCTCCGGCTCCGGCGACGAGAGCGCGTCGCGCGTCCCCGAGACCAGGACCGAGACCGCCGTGGCCCGCATGGGGGAGCCCGTCGCCGTCTGGCCCTGCGCCAACTGCGGGCGGCCCGTCCCGCAGCCCGTCGGGGCCGTGCGCGCCGTCCGCTACTGCCAGGACAACGACGGCGCCTGCGCCCGCGAGGCCCGCAACCGCCGCGAGCGCGGCCGCGACGCCCCCGGCCTGACCGGCCAGGTCGCCTCCACCTGGGAGATGGTGGAGCGCCTGGAGAAGACCGCCGACCTGCTCGCCGACTCCCTCACCTCCGAGCTGAGCGTCGCCGGGGTCGAGCGCCGCGTCGCCGAGGTGCGCGCCGAGGCCGCCCGCGAGCTGTCCATCGCGCAGAACGAGCGCGACGCCTCCCACCGCCAGGCCGAGGATGCCTGGCAGGAGGCCGCCTCCGCCCGCCAGCGCGCCGAGGCCGCCGAAGGGGAGTCCGCCCGCGCCCGCGAGGAGTCCAAGCTCGCCACCGCCAAGCGCGACGCCGCCCAGCAGGCCTGGGAAGAGGCCCACCAGATCGCCCAGCAGGCGGTCTCCGCCAAGCTGGCCGCCGAGAGCGAGCGCGACCGCATCGCCGCCCGCGAGACCGAGCTGCTGGCCGCGCTGGAGGCCGCGCGCGCCGAACTGGTCACGCTGCACGCCAAGGTCGCCGAGGCCGAGGGCGCCGTCGAGTCGCAGCGGGTCGAGTCCGCCGTGGCCAAGCAGGGCGCCGAGGACCTCCGCAACGCCATGCGCGACACCGAGGCGCAGCGCCAGCGGGCCATGCAGGCCGCCAGCAAGGCCGAGGCCGAGCGCGCCACCGCGCTGCGCGCCCAGTCGGAGGCCGAGGCCGAGACCGTACGGGCCAACGCCCGCGCCGAGGAGGCCGCCAAGGAGCGCGACGCCTCCCTGACCCAGGCCCAGCAGGCCGTCACCGAGCGCGACGAGCTGCAGACCAAGGTCAGCGACCAGGCCCTCCAGCTGCGCCAGCTGTCGCAGTCGGTCGCCGAGCAGCAGGCCGCGCTGGCCGCCCTCGCCGAGGAGCGCGACGCCGCGCGCGCCGAGGCCGACCGGGCCCGCCGCCAGATCGACCAGTTCACCCACAACACGCTGTCGTCCAACATTCCGCCCGGCGGGCGCTACGGCGCGTCCGGCGTCCCGCAGATGGGCCCGGCCCACGGCCAGCCGGGCCAGGGCCAGGGGCAGCCGAGCCAGCCCGGCCAACCGGGCGTTCCGGTCGCCGGACAGGGCGCCCAGCCGCAGGGCGGGCCGCAGGGGCAGAGAGGGCCCGCACAGGGCGGGGGCGCCCCCGTGCCCAGCGGCAGGCAGATGAACGGCGCCGGCGAGCCGAACGACCCGCTCTACACCGGCCCGTGACCGTCCGTCCCTGACCGCAGTCGGTGGCGGTCAGGATGCGCCGCGCGCCCTCACGGCCCGAGGCCCCACTCCGGGCCGCGCTGCGGGGGCGCGCCGCCGACCTCCCGCCCGAGCCCAAGAGGCCCGTGGCAAGGAAGCCTCGTGGCCGGGAGGTCCGCCCGCAGCCGGAGGCTCGTGGTTGGGGGGCCGGCCCGTGGCACGGAAGGCGCGTGGCGGGGTCGCCTGCCTGCGCACTGGCCGTGCTTCGGCGCGCCGCGCGCGACATCCGGTCGCGTGTAGGCCGCCGCCGGGTCGCGGCAGCGGCTACGCCTGTCGGGGCGGGTGGGCGCGGCGCTTCGCGAAGGCCGGGCCGGTTCGGTTGGGGTCAGCCGGTGAGACGGTCCGGGTCGACCTCGATCCAGATCTGCTCGGCGCGGCCGAGGAGCCGGCCGTCCTCGCCGTAGGCGGCCGCCGCCGCGTGCAGCTTGCGCCCCTCCCGGCTGCGCGCCAGGCCCATCACCACGCACCGCTCACCCGCCTCGGGCAGCGCCGTGACCCGGGCCGTCATGGTGCCCAGCACCACCGGCGGGTCGTCCTGGCCGGACGCCAGCCCGCCGGGGCAGTCCAGCACCGCCCACATGATCTCCGGGGCGGGGACCTCTTCGGGCACCCACGGCGTCGCGACGGTCCCCTCACCGACCGGCCCCGGCTCCAGGCACAGCCCGTCGCCCGGCTCGCGGTCGGGCCCGCACACGAAGCACCCCGGGAACGGGTGCCGCTCGGCGGCCCGGTACTTCTCCGCCGCGTCCAGCGCCTCCTCGAACGGCACCTGCGGCACCGCCGGCACCACGATCGCCCCCGCCAGCGCCTCGGCGACCAGCCGGTCGCCGTCCCACAGCCGCGCGCCCAGCCCCCGCTCGTCGTCGGCCGTCACCAGCAGCTCGGTCTCCAGCGGCGGCGGGTGCCGCAACGCCACGGTCACCGTGTCCGACGACACGTGCCCGGCCAGCAGCCCCGCGACATACCCCCCGTTGCCCGATCCCTCGGGACCGCGGTAGCGCGTCTCAATGATCACTTTCTTCCCCCGGACGTTCATCTGTCGTGCCCAAACTGACGGAATCTTAATGAGCCGCTCGGACAACCGTTCGCGCCACCCCGGCGTCCAGGGTCGCGCGCCCGCCGCCGCCCGTCCGGCGGAGGCTCCGGGACGGCATGGGAAACACCGGGCAAGGGGCAGGTGAGGAAAGGGAGGTCTGGCGGAAAGGAGAGGTCGGCTTTACCGTTCAGAGAGCCCGCGACGGCTGCGGGCGCCCGGGACGCGTCGTGAAGAACACCGACAGCGAACCGGTCAGCCGGGCCCGGACGGTCTCCTCGTCGACCGGCCCGTCGTCCCGCACCGGTGTGCGGTCGAGCGCCCGGACGATCAGCCGCTCGATGTTGCGGTCGGCCACCAGCACCGAGCACGTGTCGCACGCGTACCACGGGTACAGCATGTTGAGCACCGCCACCGCGGTGTCGTCGTCCGACAGGTGGGTGGTGTCGAGCTCCACCTCGAACATGTCGGTGTCCTCGGGGTCCAGCGTGGGGTAGTAGAGCCAGCTCGGCCCGGGCACCCCGCAGAAGTCGCACGCGCGGGCGCGCGGCGTCGGCGTGCCGACGGCCAGCTCCAGTTCGTGGTCCCAGGGCTCGACGCGCCGGTTGTGGCGGTAGCCCACGCCGTCCAGGGAGCCTTCGCGGTTGTGGGTCACGTCGTGCACCTCGCCGCCGCAGCGGGCGCACATGAAGCCGATGTCCTCCATGTCCCTCCCCTGATCGCCGGGCACCGGCTCTCACAGTATCCGTCCGGCCCCCAGCATCGAACCATGGACGCGAACCCCGCACCCGAGCCGGGCACCGCCGATCTCCTTACCCCGCAGGCCCCGCGGCCTCCCCTGTCCGCTAGCGTGGTCCGCCGTGACCGACCGGAACCCGGCGCACGGAGGCGGCGCCGACATCGTCCTCAACGCCGACAAGGTGGATCTGGTCCGCGAGGGCCGGACCCTGCTCGACCAGGTCACCCTGACCGTCCTCACCGGCGAGCACTGGGCCCTCCTCGGTCCCAACGGCGCCGGCAAGAGCACCCTCCTGGGCATCCTCGGCGCCTACACCCACCCCACCCGAGGCGCCGCCGAGGTCCTCGGCCACCGGCTCGGCCGCGTCGACGTGCACGCGCTGCGCAAGCTGATCGGCCAGGTCAACCCGCGCCACCCGCTGGAGTCCGCGCGCACCGTACGGGAGATCGTCCTGACCGGGGCGACCGGCACCATCGAGCTGGTGCCCCGCTGGACGCCCACCGAGGACGAGCTGCGCCGCGCCGACGAGCTCATCGAGCTGATGGGCCTCACCCCCCGCACCGGCGCGCGCTGGCCCAACCTGTCCCAGGGCGAGCGGGGCCGGGCGCTGATCGCCCGCGCGCTGATGCCCGAGCCCAGGCTGCTCCTCCTGGACGAGCCCGCCACCGGCCTGGACGTCGCCGCCCGCGAACGCCTGCTGTCGGCCATCGACGAACTCCGCGAAGGCCGCCCCGACCTCACCAGCGTCCTGGTCACCCACCACCTGGAGGAACTGCCGAGCAGCACCAGCCACGCGCTGCTGCTGCGCGACGGCGCCGTCCTGGCCTCCGGCCCCGCCGGAGAGGTCCTCACCACCGAGCTCGTCAGCGCCTGCTTCGACCACCCGATCGAGATCGCCCGCCACAACGGCCGCTGGGCCGCGACCGCCCGGCGCTGACCCGGCCGTTCAGGCGTGGGCCTGCACCCGGTGCCGGGACAGATGGGCGAGCACGGCCTGATTGGCCTCCCACCCGTCGGGGAACTTGACCGGCACGCCCAGATGCACGGGCTCGGTGGACGGGTGCGCGTCCAGGAGTTCGGGGATCCCCGCCCTGGCGACGACGATGCACGCGTGCCGGTGCCGGGACGCCAGCACGCACAGCCGGCCCGACTCCAGATGGAACGCGGTCGCGTCGCGCCGCCCTGACAACGGGTGCAGGACGACGGTGACGTCGTACTCGCGGCCCTGGAGCCGGTTGGCGGTGTCGACCGTGATGCCCTCGCCGTGCTCGCCCAGCGCCGCCCGGATCGCGGTCACCTGGTCGCGGTGCGCCGCGCCGATCGCCACGCGCTCCGCGGTGACGGGCGCGGAGCCCTGCTCGGAATGGGCGACCGGCCCCCGCTGCAGCAGCCGCACGGCGAGCGCCGCCGTCGCGTTCACGGCCTCGGAGTCGGTACGGAGCGTGTGCCGCGCGGGCAGCTCGTACAACGCCCAGCCGGACGCCGCCGCCTCGTCCAGCGCGCGGTCGTAACTGGTGCCCATGCCCTGCGCGCCGTACTCCAGGCGGCGGTCACCCGGACCCGTCCCCGAACGGAACCCGGTGAACGGGTAGAACGCCTCCGACACCACCGGCGCCGCCGAGGCGGGCAGCCGCCAGGACACCGGAAGGCGGTGCAGCGGCAGATCCGGGTTGTGCGCGAGCAGGACCGACACGGCGCTGCGCATCGGGTCCCACGACAGGCCCGCCCAGCGCTCCACCTCGACGGTCGAGAACGGGTCGAGCTGACCAGGGTCGCCCACGAACAGCGCCCGCTCGAACCGCCCGGCGATCCGCAGCAGCATGTCCGAGCGCATCTGGTACGCCTCGTCCACGATCGCCCACGGCCACGAGCCGTCGGTCAGCGTCGCCCACTTGGCGGCGGTCGCGATGACGACCATGCGGTCGGCGAACTGGTCGGCCTTCGTCGCCACCTTCACGCCCGGGTACGCCGCGACGCGATCGGAGATGGTGTAGGTGGAGGCCGACAGCCGTCCGAGCGTGACGTCGGGATGCTTCCCGGCGATCCGGTCGATGAGGTCGTCGACCTGCTCGTTGGTCTGCGCGACGATCATCAGCCGCTCACCGGCGGCGGCCAGGTGCGCGGCCGCCCGCACCACCAGCGTCGACTTGCCCGCGCCGGGCGGGGAGTCGACCACCACGCCGCGATGCCCGCCGTCGAGGTCGGCCAGCACCTCCTCGACCACCTTGGTCGCCGCCACGGAGGGATCGAGCCCGAACTCCTCCGCCTCGCCCATGGCGTTCCTCCCCCGTCCGTCCGGCTCGCTCATGACCACTCCTCCGCCGCGTCCTCGTCGCTGGGGACGTACTCGTCGGGCGGGCCGCCGTGCGTCCACGGCGTGTCCTCGCGGTCGGGGAACTTCGCCGCGCCCCACGAGTCGGCGGTGCGCGAGGTGAACACCACCCGGGCGCCGGCCTCCGGGACGACGCCGGGTTCGGGCACCAGCTTGCGGCCCATGCCCCCGGTCAGCTCCAGCAGCACCTCGCCCGCCGCGGCGTCGATCTCCACCACGCGGCCCTTGAGCGCCGGCCGGGACGCGTCGCACACCGTGGCGCCCGTGTCGAGCCGCACCGGGTCCTCCGTCGCGACGACCACGTGCGGGCGGAGCTTGGGGCGCTTGCCCGTCTCGTCCAGCCGGGTCGGGTCGCTGGCGACGACCGTGCCGCCGAACGCCTGGCCGGTGAGCCGGTGCTCGGCCATGACGAGCGGGTCGTCGAAGGCGCGCTGGGCGTCGTAGGCGTCCTGGGCGCGCTCCAGGTCGTGCAGGCGGCGGGCGGCGCGCACCGGCGGATCGCGCCGGGCCTGCGGGTACGCCTCGCCGAACGTCTGGTGGTAGTAGGTGAAGGAGTCGCGGTCGCGTTCCCAGCGGGAGGCCACGCTCGCGCCCGGCGGCAGCGCGCGCAGCACGTCCACCGCCCGCCACATCACCTCCCAGGTGGGGGTGAGCTGCTCGGCGATGACGTTGCGGACCCGCTCCTCGGCGCGCGGGTCGCGGCCCGCGTGGTCGTAGGCGGCGATGGCCGGGGCGAGCACCTCGTTGTCGAACGACGGGTCGGTCGTCGGACCGGCCGGGGGCCAGGCGACCGGGTCCTCGGCCAGCGCGGCGGCGGCCGGGCCGTCCAGGCCGTCGGGCGGGGCGATCCAGCCCAGCAGCGCGGCGAGGTTGCCGTCCTCCAGGGCGCTCTGCCCGGTCGCCCAGTGCAGCCGCAGCGTCTCGGTCATCGCCAGCAGCAGCGACGAGCCGGGGTGGTCGTTGCGGTCGGCGAACCACGTCAGCCAGCGGCCCAGCACCGGCACGGCGGCGTCGACCGCGTACGGCCCCTCGGTGCGCCGGAACCGCGTCGAGCGGCCCAGCAGCCGCAGGAACCCGACCCCGCCCCGGTTCGGCACCAGCAGCTGCGGGGCGTCGGCGTACCGGATCCGCTCCTCGCCCTCCTTGCCCGCCGGCAGCTCCTCCACGCCGCCGCGGCTGGTCTCCACGTGGTTGAGGACCAGCTTGGCCAGGTCGGCGGCGAACGCGAACCGCAGGTCGCGGTTGCGCGGCTGCGGGACGACCAGCAGCGTCGGATCGGCGCGGTCGGCGCCCAGCATCACCGCCAGCGGCGCGGCCGCCTCACCGGCCAGCTTCAGCGGGATCAGGACGAGCGGCGCGTCCGACACGTGGCAGTGCCGGACCGTCGCCAGGGGCTGGGCGCGGCCGGTCGCGGCCGCCTCCAGCTGGGCGAGCGAGGTGAGCACGCTCACGTCGCGGGGACCTCCGCCCTCTCGCCGTGGGACGGGACGACGGGGGCGCGGAGCGGGGCCCGGGGCGAGCCCGTCATGCCGCCCCGCCCAGGACCTCGCGGCGCAGCCGCGCGGCGGTGCGCAGCTGCACCGCCGTCTCGGCCAGGTCGTCGGACGGCTCGAGCGTGCCCTCGGCCAGCCCCAGCGCCGTGCCGATCGAGTCGACCCCGCCCAGGTCGTCCCGGACCGAGCGGCCGAGCGTTCCGGTGGCGCCGCAGGCCCGCGCCTCGTCCCGGCAGAAGAAGGCCATCTCGCAGCTCGACATGCAGTCGGGCGCGTACCGAGCCTCCACCGCGCGCACCGCCTCGGGCAGCGCGTCGCCCGGCGCGAACGTCAGGTCCGGCGGCAGCTCGCCGACGATCCGGTCGATCTTGGTGAGCCTGGCCAGCTGCCGCTCCAGCACCGCCAGCTGCGGGCGCACGTCCAGCGGCGTGGCGGTGGGCCGGTTGGAGAAGTTCTCCGGGCAGACCAGGAACACCTCGTGCGAGACCCGGTCGGGCCGGTGGCCCAGCTCGGCCACCAGGCGGCGCAGCGCCAGCACGTACACGGCGGACTGGCGGGCGGCGGCGGCCACCTGCTCGGGCTCGGCCTGCCCGTCCACCACCGCGAACGACTTGATCTCGATGACGTGCAGCCGGCCGCGCAGCTGGAAGGCGATGACGTCGGGCTCCAGATAGGCGACCTGGCCCGCGATCTCCAGCCGCAGCAGCGGATGGTCGAACAGCGTGCCCTCGCCCGACTCCAGCGCCCGCGCCAGCAGCCGCCGGGTGCGGGCGTGCCGCAGCTCGCGGCCCTCGTTCCCGGCGACGACCTCCAGGTCGTCGTAGGCGACCTCGGGCACCTCCAGGCCGAGCCGCTCGCGCAGCAGGGTGAGCAGCTCGGCGCAGCCGTCCGCCTTGACCTGGGCCTCGAACACGTTCCCGCGCGTGATGGCGAACTGCGACTGGCCGAACGGCGAGGGGAACCCGAGCTCCCGCGCGAGGAAGTCCTTGTCGACCCCGGCGGCGTCCATCACCCCGCGGCGCGCGCAACCGGGATTGGCGGTCAGCGCGGCGATGGTGCGGGCGTCGTGGTTGCGGGGCGGGGTGCCGCCGCGCAGCCGGTCCAGGTCGAAGTCCAGTGCGGTATCGGTATCGCTCATCGGTCGTCCTCGTGGGTGGCGCGGTGCGGCCGGAGCGCCGAGGAGGCCGGCGACTCGGGCCTGCGGGGTTTGCGGGAGGCGGTGCCCCCGCCCTTCGCGCGGCGCTGCCGGAGCGCCGGCGGGGCCGGCGGCTTCTCCTCGGCGGCGCGCGTGTTCTCGGACGCGCGGGAGCCCTTCGCGGTGCCGCGCGGGGCGCGCGAGCGCGGGCCGCCGCCACCGGCGCCCGCACCGGGCGTGCCGGCCGGGCGGATGCGCGCCGGGGCCGCGGGCTGCGCGCTCGCCGGTGAGGCGGACCCTCGCGCGGTGGCGCCCGGGACGGCGCCCGTCGGGCCCGCCGGTCCGTTGGTGCCCGTGGCGGCGGCGGTGCGCATGGCGCGCAGCCGGCTGCCGAAGAGGCGTTCGGCGTCGTCCAGGCGGCTCAGCGCACGCTCGGCGGCCTCGCGCCGCTGCCCGCCGTCGGCCGCGCGGTGCACCTCCAGCTCCGCCGCGGCGGCCTCGGCCAGCGCGGCCGGCTCGACGGTGCCCACCGAGCCCCCGGTCGTGCCCGGGATGTTGGCGGCGAACCGCCACAGCAGCCGCTGCACGGCGGGCGAGGGCGAGGCGCCGCCGCGACCGGCGTGCTCGGCGATCCGGAGCGCGGCGGTGAGGAAGTCGGTGCGCGCGCTCAGCGGCCCGACCACCCGCTGCTCCAGCGGCCAGGTGCTCACGGTGATCAGGCCGCGGGCGGGCGCGAGCATGTCGGCGGTAAGGGCCGCGCACAGGTAGTAGGGGCGCGAGTAGGGCGAGGTGCGGAACGAGCGCTCCTCGTCGCGGCGCAGGCTGGTGAGCCGGCTCCCCGCGATCTCGCCGGGGAAGAACGCCGCGTACACCGACCCGATCAGCTTCGGCGCGGCCGGGACGCTCAGCAGCGTCAGCGCCTGGTGCACCTGCTCGCGAACGGGGACCAGCCCGCGTTCGCGCTCGGCGCCCCGTCCCGTGACGGCGCGCTCAGCGGCGCGGCGCTCCGCGGCGGGTCGATCCGCTGCGGGCTCGTCATCGGCCTCGGCGGGCTGCGCGGGGCCCTCGCCGAGGACCGCGTCGTCCCAGGCGTCCTCGGCGCGGCGCAGCTCGGCGCGCAGCGTCCGGGCGGCGGCGCGGTCGCCCCGCGCCATCGCCCGGCGTACCGAGGCGCGCAGTTCCGCGATGCGCGCCTCCAGCGCCTCGGGGCTCGGTACGCCGGGTGACGGGGACATGCGGGTGAGAGTACAGGAGCTTCCAGACACTTCCAGTGTTTTCCAGTTTCGCGCGTGGCGCGTGTCAGGCCGCGGGATCCTCGCCCGGCGGCTTGCGCCAGGTGACCGAGTAGCGCCAGAGCGCGTGCCGTTGGAAACGCGCGCCCGGAAGCAGGCGCTGGGACTCCTGCCGGACCTGCCCCCACGTCATGCCCGGCTCGGCCAGCGGCGCACCCGGCTCGCCCGCGCGCCTGCGATGGCGAAGCCGGTGGTAGTGGTGCACCGGCACGCCCGCGAGCGAGTACAGCAGGTCACCCGCCGACCCCGTCCGGGCCAGGCCGATGACGACCAGGGTCCCACGTGGACGCAGCAGTTCGCGCATCCTGGTGAGCGCCGCGCCGAAATCCATGTGATGGACCGTCGCGACGCTGCAGACGAAGTCGTACCCCTCCCGCGGCAGATCGTGCGAGAGCAGGTCGGCCTCGACGAAGCCGACGTTCGCCAGGTGCCCGCTCGCCTCCCGCGCCGCGGCGACCATCCCGGCGGACCTGTCCAGCCCCGTGACCTGCCCGGACCGCGCCGCCAGCCGCCGCACGAGCAGCCCGTCGCCGCACCCGGCGTCCAGCGCGTCCCGGCAACCGCGCGGCACGGCCCGCAGCACCAGGCCGTGGTAGTGCGTGTTGTGGTTCCAGTAGCCGCCGGCCGCGGGATCGGAGGCCGTCGCCGCCATGGGGTCCCTCCTCTGCGCCGTCACCGGCGCCGGTCGCGGCGGAGGGGGTGGTCCACCGGGATCTCCACGATAACGATCTTCACGCCGTCCGGGTCCTCGATCCACATCTCCACCAGCCCCCACGGCTCCACCCGCGGCTCCCGCAGGACGGTGACGCCCGCCGCCGACAGCCGGTCGTGCTCGGCCCGGACATCGCGCACCTGCAGCCAGATCATCGTCCCGCCGGTCTCGCCCGAACCGTGACCGGAGACCTCCAGGAACCCCGTGCCGATGAAGAACACCATGCCCGGGGCGTCCTCCGGGCCGAACTCCCGGTACACCGCCAGGCCCAGCACGTCGCGGTAGAAGCGTTGGGCGCGGCCCGCGTCGGCGGGCCGCAGCAGGATCCGGCTGCTCAGAATCTCCATGCGCCCCATCTTTCTACGGCGTCCGGCCCCGCCCTCCCGCGCGGTGCGGACCGGGGGTTCCGCGGGACGGCCCGCACGTGCCAGCCTGGTGCCCATGATCGAAACGGCGGGCGCGAGGACATGGCTGATCAGGCACGGGCAGAGCGAGTCGAACGCGGGACTGCCCACCGACGGACCCGGCGCCGCGCCGCTCACCCCACTCGGCCGCGCCCAGGCCGAGCGCGTCGCCGCCGCCTTCACCGAACCGCCCGCGCTGATCGTGAGCTCCTCGTTCGTCCGGGCCCGCGAGACCGCGCGGCTCACCAGGGAACGCTTCCCCGAGGTGCCCTACGAGGAGTGGCCCGTCCAGGAGTTCACGTTCCTGGGAAGCCTGCACGGCCCGCGCACGACCAACGCCGAACGCCGTCCCCACAGCCTCGCCTACTGGGAGCGCTGCGACCCCGGATACGTCAACGGCGGCGACGGCGAGTCGTTCAAGGACCTCATCGCCCGCACGCGCGACCTCGTCGAACGCCTCAACCGCCGGACCGGCGACGGTCTCGTGGCGGTCTTCACGCACGGCCTCTACATGCGCGCGCTCATCTGGTCGCTGTCCACGGGCGTCACCGCCCCGGACGCCGCGGCGATGGGCATGTTCCGCCATTTCCTGAGGGGCTGCTCCGTCCCCAACGGCGCCATCGTCGAACTCCGCGCGGACCCCTCCGCCCCGGACGGACTCCGCCAGCTCGCGGGCTCCTTCACCCACCTGCTCGAAGCCCCCCTCACCGACACCCCACCCGCCGACGCGCCGTCCACCGAAGCCGTCGGCTGAACCCCGTCGACCGCGCCTCAAGACGAGCCGGGCGCGGTGGCCTGGGCGGAGAAGCCGGCGAAGTAGGTGGCGGCCATGTCCTCGTCGCCGTGCCCCTGGTCGATCGCGCGGCGGAAGCGTTGGTTCGCGGCGTCGGTCATGTCCACCCGGATCCCCGCCGAACGCGCCGCCTCACCGATGAGGCGGGTGTCCTTCTCCGCGTTGCGCAGGGTGAAACTCGGCTCGAAGTCGCCGTCCCGGATCGCCTTCATCGGGTACTCCGACGAAACCCCCGGCTTCAATCTGCCGCCCACGGCGGATTTCAGGAACCCCGGGCGCGGTCTGCGGTCTCGGTGCTACCGTCTGTGATGCCTGGCCGGTGGAGACCGAGCTGGCCGGGTCATGCTGGTCGAGCGGCTGGAGTACAAGATCGATCCCGCGTTCACCTTGCAGCGCTGCTTGGCGTGCGGGACCCGGGACGTGGAGGCGCGCGAGAGCCAAGCGCGTTTCCGGGTGCGGGTCCTGCGGTTTCGCCTGCAATGCTGATGTGAACGCGGCACGCAAGATCGCACGCGGGCCTGGGCTCGTGTGCACGGCGGCCGGACCGGCCGTTGCTGCGCGGGGACGCTCCGGGTTGCCGGGGCGGACGAACCGCGAACCTCAACCTGTTGTCCTCCCCTGAGGTCACGGGTTGGAATCCCCTCGTTCACGAGGGGAGGAGGTCAACTTGGCCTGCAGGTAGACGCTGTCCTGGGCCGCCGGAGACCACCTCGGGGTCGTCGGCGGCCTCGGCCGGTGACCCCGCCACCGTGGCGCCGTCGGCCGCGAGCGGCTCGGCGCGCGAGCGCGTACGGTTCCAGACCCGGAGCTCGAACCCGTGCCGGAGCAGGTTGCGGGCCATCGCCGTGCCCATGATCCCGGTTCCCAGCAGCGCGACTGCGGTCATGATCGGTCCTTCCGTGCAGAACGGTTATGTACTGATTAGTCCAAATTGCGGAACGAACCTGCTCCTCCGGTCGTGCTCCCTTGAAGAGGAGGCGAAACGCGCCGGCGAGGACCGTCAGCCGTAGGCGGGGCTCTCCTCGGGCGCCTCGACCGGCGCCTCGGTGTACGGCGCGGCGAACACGTCCAGCGTGCGCTCCAGATTCGCCGACCACCAGCCCACCAGGGCCGCCGCCCGGACGCCCGTCGCCGGCTCCTCGCCCGAGCCCTCGTCGCCCACGTAGCGGTGCCGCAGCGGAGCGACGTCGCAGAGCCGCTCCCACCACTCCCGATGCACCGCGGCCTGGATCTGCCCCGCGTCCAGCGGGAACGCCGCGCGATGCCCCCGGATGAACGCCATCACCCGGTCGAGGTCGAGGCCGGGCTCGTCCTCGCACGCGAACAGCGCCGCCGCCGAGCGCACCAGTTCCCCGGCCACCGGACCCGTCGTCATCGCGCCCCAGCCGAGCACCGCCGTCACGTTCCCCGAACCCCCGTACCGCAGGTTGCCCTCGTGGAACGCGCCGTGCAGATGGCCGACCGTGCTCACCTCGATCTCCGGCGGCTGGTGGTCGGCCAGCTCGGTGAGCAGCGCCCGCCGCTCGCGCAGGCGCCGCTCGGAGAGCGCGGCGAAGTCGTTGCCGTCGCCGGGCAGCCCGGCGAGCATCCCGTCGATCGCCGCCACCGCGTCGGCGGCGCGCGGCGTCGGCACCAGCAGGCTCTGCTGGACGGGCGCGGTCAGCCGGTCCATCGCCGCGTGCAGCTCACCGAGGAGCCCGCCGAGCCGTTCGCACTGGCCGAAGGTGAGCTCCAGGCCGCCGCGCCGCCGTCCCTCCACCCACGGGAACAGCGCGAACCCGCGCCCGCCCGCCGTGACCAGCGTCCGGCCCCCGCGCACCGCCGGAACGGGCGCCAGCACCGGAAGCCCCGCCGCGTCCAGCGCCGCGGTCACCTCGTGCTGGAACGCCGCGCGGCGGCGGCCGCCCTCCCCGTACTCCTTCAGGAAGAACGACCCCGAACCGGTGTCGGCCCGCCAGCGGCGGGGCGCGATCGGCGCCGGCGGCGCCGGATCGGCGATACCCCAGCGCTTCAGCAGGCGCGGCGGCGGATCCCCGCCGTCGGCGCTCCGTGACGTCGGCACCTCAGCACCCCGGTGGCTTCTGGACGGTCGAACGCGTGTTCCCACCGACGCTACACGCCCCCGCCCTTCCCGTGAAAGAGAACCACGCGAACAGAGGCGGGAGCGCCGCGGGCGGTCAGACCCGCTCGAGGATGACGACCGGGATCTCCCGCTCGGTCTTGGTCTGGTACTCGTCGTACGCCGGCCAGGTCGCGGTCATCTTCTGCCAGAGGCGCGCCTTCTCCTCCGGGGTCGCCGTGCGCGCGCGGGCGCGGAACTTCTCGGCGCGCACCTGCACCTCGACATCCGGGCTCGCCTGCAGGTTGAGGTACCAGTCGGGGTGCGCGTCATCGCCCCCCTTGGACGCCACCACGACGGGGTTCTCGTCGTCCCACTGGTAGATGAGCGGCATGGTGTACTGCTTGCCGCTGCGCCGGCCCGTCGTCGTGAGCAGCAGCGTCGTGGTGCCCTGCCAGTCGTGGCCCTCCGCTCCGTCCGTCTCGCGGTAGCGCTTGACGTGCTCTTGCCCAAACAGCATCGAGATCCCTCTTCTCCGATGTATCAAACGTCCACGGGTCTCCACATCAACCGCGGCCCCTGCGAGGACCTTCCCGCGTTCGCAACGATCAATACGGAACGATCACTACGCTGAACCGATGAGCTCTGCCGACGAGGTGGCGCGACGCTGCGCCGAGACCCTGCGCGAACGCGACCGGGTGGCGGCCGACCTCGGCATGGAGGTCACCGGCGTGGCCCCGGGACGGGCGCGGGTCCGCATGACCGTCACCCCCGCGATGGTCAACGGCCACGGCCTCGCCCACGGCGGCTACCTGTTCCTGCTGGCCGACTCCGCCTTCGCCTACGCCTGCAACACCCACGACCGCGTCACCGTCGCCGCGGCCGCCGACATCGTCTTCGCCGCCCCCGCCCACGACGGCGACGTACTGGAGGCCTCCGCCGCCGAACGCCTCCGCTTCGGCCGCGGAGGCGTCTACGACGTCACGGTGCGGAGAGTCTCCGACGGCACCGTCATCGCCGAGTTCCGAGGCACCGGCCGCAGCCGCGACCGTCGCGTCCTGCCGGATTGAACCCGCCCCCCGGGGAAGGGAATGACGCGCGGGAGCCGCCGGGTTGTCGCGGGGGACGGAAATCGATCAACAGGAGGCACGCATGGATCTCGGCCGGTTGGGCGTGTGGAACATCGGCATCCGCGCGGGGGACGCCGGGCGCAACAGGGAGGCGGCCGCCGAACTGGAGGAACTCGGCTACGGCGCGGTGTGGCTGGGCGGCAGCCCGGCCGTCCAGGAGGCGGCCCCGCTGCTGGAGGCGACCTCGCGGCTGGCCGTGGCCACCGGCATCCTCAGCATCTGGGACCACGAGCCCGAGGCGGTCGCCGAGCAGACCGCCGCGCTGGAGAAGGCCCATCCTGGCCGGTTCGTCCTCGGCCTCGGCGCCAGCCACGGGGCGCTGGTGGGGGAGCGCTACACCCGCCCGTACAGCGCCATGATCGACTACCTGGACCGGCTGGACACCGCGGGCTCCCCGGCCGACAGGCGCGTCCTGGCCGCGCTCGGCCCGAAGATGCTGGCCGCCTCACGCGACCGCGCCGCCGGGGCCCACCCGTACCTCATCACCCCCGAGCACACGCAGAAGGCCCGCGAGGTCCTGGGGGAGGGCAAGCTGCTGGCCCCGGAGGTCAAGGTCGTGCTCGAACGCGACCCCGACCGCGCCCGCGCGACGGCCCGCGCCCACCTGGAGATGTACCTGCGCCTGCCCAACTACACCAAGAACCTGCTGCGGCTCGGCTTCTCCGAGAACGACCTGACCGGCGGCGGCAGCGACCACCTCATCGACTCCGTGTTCGCCTGGGGCGACCTGGACGCCATAGCCCGCCGCGTCACCGAGCACTTCGACGCGGGCGCCGACCACCTCCCCCTCCAGGTGATCACCTCCACCCCCCAGGACGTCCCGCTGCCCCAGTGGCGCGAACTGGCCCCACTGGCCAAGAACTAAGGGACGAGACTGGACCCCCGGGCAGGCTTCCCCGGGGCATGCCTTGCAAGGCATGCCCCGGGGGATGGCCCATGGCGATGGAATGTGAACGCGGCCCCCGATCTTGTCGCCCCGCACGGGCGACCGGGCGCCGGGCGGTCAAGGCCACCGGGCCGCCGTTTCACGGAGCGTGACGAATTCTGACAACGTGAATTCGCTTGGCCGGATGCGGCGGTCAGATCCCAGGCATTCCCTCTACCTGGGCATTCGCGTCAGCGCGAGAACCTCATGCTCTGTATCGCCCAACAGCGTTCCGCCCGCGACGGGCCCATGATCACGCACCGGCGCGTCCGTCCGGCGGTCAGAAGTCGGCGAGCACCCGCTCCAGGAAGTTCACGGTGTCGTCCGGACGCGTGGCCGCGATGCAGAGGTTGTTCATCGCCCGCATGTAGGTGTCGACGTCCGTGGGCTTGTCCAGGTAGAGCGCGCTGGTCAGCTGCTCCATGAACACCACGTCCGACAGGCCGGGCTCGGCGAACCGCAGGATGGTGAACGGGCCGCCCACCGCCGCGTGCTCCAGCGCCCCGAACGGCACGATCTGCAGGGTGACGTTCGGCAGCGCGGTCATCTCGATCAGATGCCGGATCTGCCCCCGCATCACCTCGCGGCCGCCCAGCGGGCGGCGCAGCACCGCCTCGTCCAGCACCGCCCACAGCGTCGGGGCGTTGGGCCGGCTGAAGCGCTCCTGCCGCGTCATCCGCAGGCCGACGCGGCGCTGCACGTCCTCATCGGCGGCGTCGGTGTAGCCGAGCCGTACGACCGCGCGGGCGTAGTCCTCGGTCTGCATCAGCCCCGGGATGAACTGCACCTCGTAGGTGCGCAGGAGGGACGCGGCGCCCTCCAGGCCGAGGTAGGTCTCGAACCAGCCGGGCAGCACGTCGCCGTACTGGTGCCACCAGCCAGGAGTGTTGGCCTCCTTGGCCAGCTGCAGCAGCGCCTCGCGCTCCTCGGGGTCGGTGACGCCGTAGATCGTCAGCAGGTCGGCGACGTCCCGCTCCTTGAACCCGACCCGACCCAGCTCCATCCGGCTGATCTTCGAGTGCGAGCCGCGGATCTCGTAACCGGCCTCCTCGGTCGACAACCCGCGCGCCTCGCGCAGCCGGCGAAGCTGAGCGCCGAGCAGGATGCGCAGGACGGTCGGCCCGCCATGGCGCGGGTAATCGAGGAGCCGGCCTCCGGCCGAAATACTCTCGGCCGACGACATCTGTGCAGCTGAATCCTGGGGCAAGGGGTCACCAGCCAGTCGACGGGACCGTTCACAGGGCGGAACGGCACTGCAACATGCTAGAGGATCGGGGCCCGTATTTGGGAAGTGTGAAAATTTCAGCCTCGGCGAGGGCGGCGAGCCGTGGTAAAGAGCGGGCGGTCACGCCTGGTCACCTGTGCTGCGTGGGGCCGAGGTCGACGTCCGCAGTCTATGGGGTCGACTGTGGCTCCGCAGGTAGTTTGCCAGACAACGCGCGAACGGGCACGCGGAGTGACGCGTGATGAAGCTCTCGCCGGAACCGGCAAACGCCGCGAACCGCTACCAAGTCTTTATCTACGGAGGGCTCAGTCCGCCCGTCGCGCTCCTTCCGCACGCGCGACGGGGCGGCCACCGCGCGGCGCGCCGCTCCGTGCGGGGCCCTCCGGTGAAGAGATCGCAGATTGGGGGAATCATGCATTCGACCGTTCATGAACTGCCAGAAGTCCGTTTCCTCACGTCCGGTCGCGTCACCGAGGACGAGCGCGCCGCAGCGGAGCACGCCCTCCGCACGGCCCTCCAAGGTGTGCGCGGCTCGATCGCCTCGGCCGGGCTGACGCTGAGCGTCGTCGCCGACGAGGCGCTGCCACGTCCCGCGCTCGTCCAGACCGTCGTCGAGATCGACGGCCGGAAGGTCCGCGCCCAGGCCGCGGCCCGTACCCTCCCTGAGGCGATCGCCCTGCTACGCGACCGCCTCACCGTCCGAACCTCGCATCTACGAACCACCTGACCCACGCGGTTCCGTGACCAAGACTCCCGCGCCACTGCCTGGACGGGAAATATGGCCACAGGCGGACGTCCTTAACCCCGAACGGATCAGGCCGAATTTCGTCCAGCCAAGGCCCCGAACGACCCGCAGACCGTTGGGATAAGCCCGGAGCAGGCGCACCGCCGTTCCGACGGCGGTATGGCCGGCACGCCGAGCAACTGTGGCCCCTGTAAGGCGGTTGGAGGCACCCGTTCCGATAGAGGTCCGGGCGTCCTGCACGCGGTGTGCAGGCCGGACTCGCGTGCTCGGCGGCTTGGACTGCCCTGCTGGCGGCAGCCTGAACGTGGCAGACGGGCCGGGCTCGCTGGGCAACTGGGGTGTGCCCGTGTGCGGGGGGACGACTCGGGCTGTCGTTCGTCCGAGGCCGCGCGGCTCAGACTGCCGGGTAGTTGGGCTGCGTCCGCGTACTCGGCGGCAAGGCGGCCAGGTCGCGGCATCGTGAGGCGGGAGTGGTCCCTTCGGGCGCGTTGGCTGCGCCTGGGCAGACGGGGGAGAGGCCCGCCTGCCCAGGCGGCTGGGGTGGGGCGTTGTGCGGAGCGCGGCCCGCTGGTCAGGCGTCGCGGCGGTTCAGGACGAAGGCGGCTGCGCAGACCGGCAGGACCGCGTACGCCACCGCCACCGCCACGGCGGCGACCGGAGGGAGCAGGTCGCCGTAGACGGAATGGGTGTTGCCTCCACCCACGATCTGCTCCGGCAGTGCGTCCGGCATGAACGACGAGACCCGCTTGTCCCACGGGGCGGGCAGGAACCCGGTGAAGATCGGCAGCATGTACCAGGGGAGCACGAGCCCGACGATCGCGCCCGCCGTTGAGCGGAGGAGGGCCGCCAGCCCGAGCCCCAGCAGCGCGTACACCACGACCATCGAGCCCCTGGCCAGCAGTTCCGGGAGTTCCTGCGCGACGGCCGTCCGGTGACCGGGGATCGGCCGGTCGCCGACGATCAGGCGTTCGGTGAAGAAGGACGCCAGCGTGACCGCGTTGCCGACGGCCAGCGCGAGCGCCGCGAGGACCCCGGCCTTGGCGGCGAGTATGGCGGGACGGCGCGGCATGACGGCCAGCGTCGTACGGATCATCCCCGTCCGGTACTCGGAGGTGACCTGCAGCACCCCGAGCACGCCCAGGCACAGTGCGGCCGCCCAGGACACCAGGGCCGCGGGCCCGGTGAACGCGAAGCGGGTACGGCGCTCGGGGGAGAGGCCGTCCCAGATCGCGGTCGTCTGCCACGCCAGCAGCACTCCCAGCAGCAGGAACACCAGGACGACACCCAGCACCACCTGGGTCGAGCGGACCGATCGGAGCTTGAGCCATTCGGCCGCCGCCGCGTCCGGCAGTGCGAGTCCCTTGCTCGTGCGCGGCGCATGCGCCTCCGTCGTGACGGTCATGAGTCCCTCCGTACGAATGAGAAGGCGCCGATCGCGAGCGCGACGATCGCGTACGCGGCCAGGACGGCGGAGGCCGCCGCAGGTGACAGCACGCCCAGATCCTGGGACGCACCCGGCGCCGCCACGATCTGGAAGGGGAGCATGAGCGGCAGCACCGACAGGAGCCGTTCGCCCCACGGAGCCGGCACCAGGTTGGCGACCTGGGGCAGGACGGCTACGAGCACGATCACGACCGTCAGCGTCCCGGCGGTGGACCGCAGCACTGCGCCCGTCCCGCACGTCACCAGCGCGATCACCGCCGCCGCCGCGCTCAGCGTGAGGAGGTGCGGCACCTGCTCGCCCACGGACGGCTCGAACGTGGAGATCGGCCGATCCCCGACGATCAACCGTCCCAACGCCAGGGCGACCGACAAGCCCACCAGCGCGGTCACCAGCGTGACCGTGGCGGCCACCGCCGCCTTGGCCGCGAACAGCAGCCCCCGGCGGGGCACCACGGCCAGGCTGGTACGGATCATCCCGGTCGCGTACTCCGAGGTCATCGCGAGGCCGCCGATGACCGCCGCGCAGATCGGCAGCGCCAGCACCAGCGGCTGGACGGCGGGTGCCATCGTGGCGATGGCCTGCTCTTCGGACGTCATCTCATCCCAGGAGCTCGCCGCGAACCACGACCAGAGGCCGCAGAGCAGTACGAAAAGGACGACCACCCCGAGGGTGCGGAACGTCGACCGGACGGAGCGCAGCTTCAGCCACTCCGACGCGAACACATGAATAGGGAGTGCGTTCATGAGGCGCGGTACTCCGTGCTTCCGGCGGTCAGTTCCATGTACGCGTCCTCGAGCGAGGCGCTGCGCGGCGTCACCTCGTACAGCGGGATGCCCTCGGCCGCCGCCAGGTCGCCGATCGCGTCCACCTCCAGGCCGTGCACCGACAGCTCCCCGCCCGCGCCCGCGTCCACCGTCGCCCCGGCCGCGACCAGGACCGCCGACAGTTCCGGTGCGCGCGGCGACCGCACGAGCACGCCCTGCCGGAACCGGTCCGCGAGCTCCCGCACCGACGTGTCCGCGATCAGCCTGCCCCGGCCGATCACGACCAGCCGGTCCGCGGTGAGCGCCATCTCGCTCATGAGATGGCTGGAGATCAGCACCGTGCGGCCCTCGGCGGCCAGCGACCGCATCAGCTCGCGGATCCAGCGGACGCCGTCGGGGTCCAGGCCGTTCACCGGCTCGTCGAACATCAGCACCCCGGGATCGCCGAGGAGCGCCGCCGCGATCCCGAGCCGCTGCCGCATCCCCAGGGAGAACCCGCCGACCCGTTTCCGGGCCACACCGGCCAGCCCGACATGCTCCAGCACCGCCGTCACCCGGCTCACCGGGATCCGGTTGCTGCGCGCCATCCACCGCAGATGGTCGAACGCGCTGCGCCCGCCGTGCGCGGCGTTCGCGTCCAGCAGCGCGCCGACCTCGTGCATTGGACGGCGCAGCTCGCGGTAGCGGCGGCCGTTCACCAGCGCCGTACCGGACGTGGGCGCGTCCAAGCCCAGCAGGACCCGCATGGTCGTGGACTTCCCGGCCCCGTTCGGGCCGAGGAACCCGGTGACCGTCCCCGGCCGCACCCCGAACGACAGGCCGTCGACCGCGACGGAACGCCCGTACCGCTTGGTCAGCTCGTGTATTTCGATCATGTCGTCAACGGTCCCGGCCCGGCCCGTCCGGCACATCGGAGCGGGGACGGGACCTCCCCCTACGCCCTCGGTCCGACCGCGCCCGGCCGCCGGGACCGTTCTCCTACCCAGGGATGACATGCCACGGCCGGAGGCGCCACCCGGCCTGGGCATATACCGTCTGAACGTGGACGATCCCGAGCTGCGCCCCCTGCTGGTCCGGCGGCTCGACCGGCACCAGCTGATGGGCCTGGACGCCTGCGCCGCACTGGCGTACACCTTCCTGATGCTGGTGCTGACCGCCCGGCGCGACACCCACGTGGTGCCGCCGCCCGTGGAGTTCCTGGCGGTGCTCCTGGTCGGGCCGCCGCTCGCGGTCAGGCGCCGATGGCCGTCCCGGGTGCTGGCCCTGGTGCTGACCATGTCGATCGTGGCGACGTTCGTGCTGCGGCTCCCCGGCGACTCCTTCCTCGCCGCGGCGTATGCCCTCTACCCGGTGGCCCTGGCGAGCCGCCCGCGCCGCTGGATCCCCACCCCCTTGATCGGCACGTTCAGCGGTTTCGTCATCATCCTCGGCCCCTTGGCGGGGCCCCGGGACGCGGTCATCGGCCTGATCGGCGGCCTGCTGTTCAGCCTGGCCGTGCTCGGCGCCTCCTGGACGATCGGCCGCGCCGTCCGCGAACGCCGCAAGTACGCCGCCCAGTCAGCCCGCCAGCTCACCGACCAGGCCGTCGCCGACGAACGCCTCCGCATAGCCCGCGAGCTGCACGATGTCGTCGCGCACAGCATGAGCCTCATCGCGGTCAAGGCGGGTGTCGCCGTCCACGTGGCGGAGGCCCGCCCCCAGGAGGCCTTGGACGCCCTGCGCGTCATCGAGACCACGAGCCGGAGCGCCCTCACCGAAATGCGTCACCTCCTGGGCGTCCTACGCACCGCCCCGTCGGATCCTCCCTATCCCCCTTTCCCGACCGCCCACCAGGTCCCCGCCGACAACCCCCCGCCCGGGCAGAACCCCGAGAGCAAAGCATTCCAACCGTCCACCCCCCACAGCCACGCTCAAAACCCCACCCGCAACCACCTCCAAGGCCCCGCCCGCGACCACGCTCAAGACCCCGGCTGCGGCCACCTCCAAGGCCCCGCCCGCGACCACGCTCAAGACCCCGGCTGCGGCCACCTCCAAGGCCCCGCCCGCGACCACGCTCAAGACCCCGGCTGCGGCCACCTCCAAGGCCCCGCCCGCAGCCACGCTCAGGAGCCCGCCCGCGGCCACGTCCAAGCCCCCGCCCGCGACCACGCTCAGGAGCCCGGCTGCGGGCACGTCCAAGGCCCCGCCCGCAGCCACGCTCAGGAGCCCGGCTGCGGGCACGTCCAAGGCCCCGCCCGCAGCCACGCTCAGGAGCCCGCCTGCGGCCACGTCCAAGGCCCCGCCCGCAGCCACGCTCAGGAGCCCGCCTGCGGCCACGTCCAAGCCCCCGCCCGCGACCACGCTCAGGAGCCCGGCTGCGGGCACGTCCAAGGCCCCGCCCGCAGCCACGCTCAGGAGCCCGCCTGCGGCCACGTCCAAGCCCCCGCCCGCGACCACGCTCAAGGTGCTGACTGCGGCCACGCTCGGGAGCCCGCATGCGGCCGCGTCCAAGGGGTTGCCCGCGGCCATGCTCAAGAGGCCGAGCGCGGCCACGTCCAAGGTGCCGAGCGCGGCCACGCTCAGGAGCCCGAGCCCGAGCGTGGCCGCTTCCAAGGGGCTGACCGTGGCCATGTTCGAGGGGCCGTCCGCGGCCATGCTCAGGGGGCGGAGCGTGGCCATGTCCCAGGGGCCGACCTTGGCCACGCTCATGCGGTGGGTCTACAGGCGCTCTCCGGACTGACCGAGAACGAGCTTGCACCCGTCCCGGGACTGGCCGGAATCCCCAGGCTGGCGGACACCGCCGCGATGGCCGGTGTACGGGTCGACCTTCGGCTCCGCGCGGGCGAGCTGCCCGAAGGGGTGGCGCTCGCGGTCTACCGGATCGTCCAGGAGGCGCTGACCAATGTCGTCAAGCACGCGGCCCCGGCGCGCAGCCGCGTCGTCGTCGAGCAGGACGAGCGGGAGGTGCGGATCGAGGTGACCGATGACGGGCCCGGCGTCCGGGTGCTGCCGGGGGCGACGCCCGGCCACGGCGTGATCGGCATGCGGGAGCGGGCGATGATGTACGGCGGAGAGCTCACTGCCGGCCCTCGTCCCGAGGGGGGCTTCGCGGTGCGGGCCCGCCTGCCGTACGACCGGAGTGCTTCGTGACCGAACCCGTCCGTGTTCTTATCGCCGATGACCAGGTGCTTCTGCGCGGCAGCCTCCGCGTGCTGCTCGAGACGACCCCGGGATTCGAGGTCGCGGGCGAGGCGGGCGATGGCGCCGAGGCGGTCGACCTGGCAGCCCGCACCAAGCCCGACGTCATCCTGATGGACGTGCGCATGCCGGAAATGGACGGCATCGAGGCGACCCGCCGCGTGTGCTCCGACGCCCCCGCCGTCCGCGTGCTCATCCTCACCACCTTCGACCTGGACGCCTACGTCTACGCCGCACTGCGCGCGGGGGCCAGCGGGTTCCTGCTGAAGGACACCCTTCCCGCCGACCTCCTGGCGGCCGTCCGGGTCGTCGCGTCCGGCGAGGCGCTCCTGGCCCCGACCGTGACCCGCCGCCTGATCGCCGAGTTCGCGAGCCGTCCCGAAACCTCCGCCCCGCCCGTCCGCGAGCTGGAGGCCCTGACCAGCCGCGAACGCGAGGTCCTCGCCCTCATCGCACGCGGCCTCTCCAATACCGAACTGGCCGCCCACCTCCAGTTGAGCGTCGCGACCGTGAAGACCCACATCGGTCATCTCCTGGCCAAACTCCACGCCCGGGACCGAGCCCAGCTGGTCATCGTCGCCTACGAAACCGGCCTGGTCCGCCCCCGCCCCTGAGACCCGGCGACATCGCCCGACATCGACGATCAAGCGCATCCCCGCCGGAAAACCACTTGATCGTCTGCCGCTCGACGCCCGACGGTGGGTACCGCCCACTTCCCGGACGAGGAGCCCGATGAGGCAGATCCGCGCCGAGTTCGATCGCGACTCGATCACGGTCTACCAGGCGTACAGCCCCCAGATCGGCGTGCCCGCTGTGGAGCACGGCCGTTTCGTGCCCCCGTTCTCGCGTGGCCGGATGACCTGGATCAAACCCTCCTTCCTGTGGTTGATGGCGCGCAGCAACTGGGCCCGCAAGCCCGGGCAGGAGATGATCTTGGCGGTCCGGATCACGCGTGCGGGCTGGGAGGAGGCCCTGGCCGAGGCCGTTCCGACGGATCCCGACCGGAAGATCTTCGCGGGCAGTGACGAGTGGCGGGCCCGCTTCGCCGAGGCCCTGGTCCATGTCCAGTGGGATCCGGAACGCACGCTGCGCGGGCAGAAACTCGAGGCCAGAAGCATCCAGATCGGGTTGAGCCGCCACATCGTCGATCGCTACGTCGACGAGTGGACCCTCGCCATCGAGGACCGGACCCCGCTGGTCCGAAGGATCCATCGGCTCCTCCAAGACGGGCAGACCGCCAAGGCCAAGCACCTTCTTCCACCCGAACGCCCGTACCCCCTTTCTCTACATCTGGCCCGTACGGTGGCCGCCGATGCTCCCGCACCAGGCGGCCACCATGCGGACCCTCGGAAGGCCTAGGGCTTTGTTCAAAGCCCCGGCCCATGGCGCTTGCCTGGCAGCTCACCCCTAACCGGTCCTGTGAGGGCGCGGCATCGCTCCGCGATCTGGCGGGTGACGCTCGCCTCCGGCATCGCGCCACCGCCCAGGTAACGCGCTCGCGCGGGACCTGAGGGCACTTCGAGGCAGGCCCTAGGACCTTTACGTGCTCTCGGCCGGGTCGCCAAGCGTGAGGACCAGGCGCCTGGTGAATCCGCCCCGTTCGACCGCCTTGCCCGCACGGAGGCGTTCCAGGTCCGCCGGGGTGAGGCCGTGCAGCGCGGCGAGCGCGTGGACGACTTCCAGGATGTCGGCCAGTTCGGACGGATCCCCGGCCGCCACGTACTCGCCGACTTCCTCGTACAGCTTCGTGCGGAGCAGGGCGCCGTACTCCCCGTCGCGGGCGGTGCGGGCCCGCGGGACTCCGCCGTGCTTCTGGATGATCTCGGGGATCCGATCGCGGACCAGTTTCTCGAAGGATCCACCGGCCTCCTTCGTCCGGTGGGGAGGCATCCCGGCGCGGCGATCGAGGGACTGGATCCACTTCACCGCCACGGCGGCCGTCTGGACCAGTTCGGTGCGCAGGTGGACGGCGTCGGATTCGGCCAGGGCCTCGAAGAACTCCTCGGCCAGGATGTGCCGCCAGGTCAGCTCGCCGCGTTGTGCGGCCGCGGCGCACTCCTCCTTGGCCTCCCGCGCCCTGGGTGCATACGCCGCCCCGGTCCCGTCGGAGAACTCCTGCACGCCCCAGAGCCGATCCTGCGCCGCGCGCTCGGCGGCGACATCGTCCAGCACACGCTGCAGCGAAGCGGCTGTCTCGTCGTTCTCCATGGCGCACGACGGTAGCCCCTCGCATCTTCCGCCACCGGGCCGAAACAGGTTCTAATAACGCATGCCCACCGCCCCCCTTCCCCGCTCCTTGCGCATCGGCTACGGCCTCGGATCGTTCTGCGCCGGAACGTTCAGCACCGTTCCGGGACTGCTGCTCCTCTACTACATGACCAACTCCCTCGGCGTGCCCGCCGGGCTGGCGGGGCTGGCGGTCTTCCTGCCCAAGGCATGGGATCTGGTGGTCAACCCGGTCGTGGGGCGCTGGTCGGATCGCACGGTCTCCCGTATGGGCGCCCGCAGGCCGTGGCTGCTCGCGGGCGCGGTGGTGCTTCCGCCCACGTTCGTCATGACCTTCGCGGGCAGCCCGGTGACCGGGGCGACGGCGGCGCTCTACGTGGGCGGATGGTTTCTGCTCGCCGCCACGGCCTACGCGCTGTTCGAGGTGCCGTACAAGGCGATGCCGGCGGAGATGACCGACGACTACCACGAGCAGTCGACGCTGCTGACCTGGCGGATGGGCTTCCTGGGACTGGCGATCCTGCTGGCGGGCGGGCTGGCGCCCGCCCTGGTGAACATCGACGGCGGGGAGCCGACGCTCGGCGGCTACCGGTTGATGGCCATGGTCATCGGGACGGTGGTGCTGCTCGCGATGGTGGCCACCTTCTTCGGGACCGCCAGGGCACCCCACATCGACCGGGCCGAGACCGAGCACGTCACCGTGCGCGCCCAACTGGCCGCGGCGCGCGGCAACCGCCCCTTCATGCTGCTGCTGGGACTCAGTTGCGCGCAGATGCTGGCCGTGGGGATCATGCTCGCCGGCTCCCCCTACTTCGCGTCCTACATCCTGGAGGACACGGGCGCGATCACCACGATGTTCCTGGCGCTCATCGGCCCGATGATCGTGATCATGCCCGTCTGGGTGCGGGTGTCCCGCAGGTTCGACAAGCGCGGCGGCATGCTGGCCGCCAGCCTCCTGTTCATGATCGGCGGGATGTCGCTGTCGGCCACCCCGGCGTTCGGGGAGGTGTACGCGCACGGCTGCGTCATGCTCACGGGGATCGGCTACGCCGGTCTGCAGTTGCTGCAGTTCTCGATGCTGGCCGACACCCTCATCTACGACGAGCTGCGTTCGGGCAAGCGCCGCGCCGGGGTCTTCACCGGGCTCTGGACGGCCGCCGAGACCGTGATGATGGCCTTCGGCGCGCTGGTGCTGGGCTGGATCCTGGCCGCGTCCGGCTTCGTCTCCTCCCAGCCGGACGAGCCGGTCTCCCAGCCCGACAGCGCGATCGACGCCATCCTCTTCGGTGGTGCCCTCGCCCCGGCGCTGCTGCTGTCCATCGCCATCGCCTGCACGTTGCAGTACGACCTTTCGGCAGAGCGCCTCAACGCCCTGCGCAAGTCGCGCGACGCCACCGTCGCGGATCCGGCCTGAGCCCATCGGAGTCCCCGATCAGCCCGCGTCGGAGCGGACGGCGTCCCGGCCGCAACTGAGCAGGTCGTACAGGACGGGCGGCAGGTCGTCCCAGAGCCATTCGTTCAGGGTGCCCGGGAAATCCTCCGGGGGACCCACGCCCAGAAGGCAGGGGCCGCTGGGAGTGAGCTGGACGGGTACGGGCTCGTCGGCCCAGATGGGGTCGCGCACACCCCAGTAGCCGCCGAAGTCGCCCCCGGTGAGGGACAGCACCCGGGGGAAGGTGTGACCGCCCGGCTGGTTGGCCATGGGCAGTAACCGTTGCGCCGTCGTCCGCAGGATGTTGAGGGCGGCGAGGTCGTGGGGGCAGGAGACCTGTGTCATCTGCAGCTCGGGAAGGCCGAAACGGGTCAGGCCCCGGGTGGTGAGCCCGACGCAGGCGCAGCCGTCGACCTCGTCATCGGAGGTCGTGCAGCGGCCGTCGTCGCGGTACGGCGGGAGCCAGGCCCCCAGCCAGTCGTCCGCGAGGCGGAAGGAGGACGGTTCGCGGGAACGCGCGGACAGGATCTGCCCAGTGTCGAGGTCGACCGGGACGCCGGCGAGATATTCGGCGATGCACCTGGCGACGGCACGCGCGAGACGCATGCCGTACGGCCGGTCCGTGGACGGTAGAGCCGCGGTGACGCCGATGTGGTGGGCGGCGTCGAGCGCGAGGCCCTCAAGCCCGGGGTCGTCCTCGTCGCCGACGACGAGGGCGTGGTCGAGGCGCCAGGGGGAGTGGGCGGCGGGATAGGAGGTGATGGCGAGCTGCGGAGTGCCGAGCCGCTCGATCGCCTCCAGCGCGAACGGGGCCGCCAGCCGGCGGAGGGCGGGCAGGGGCAGCTCGCCGGGAGCCTGATCGGCGGCGATGACGAAGCACGAGGTGGTCTGGTCGGGCACGGTGAAGCTGATGGACTCGGACATGACAGGGTCTCCTCGGGCCGTTGCGGGACGACTCGTCCAGGCTGGCCGGGGGAGGCGGGCAGAAGTAGTAGAACCGGATTCTGTGGAAAACCCGGCGCGGATGATCAGAAGGCGGCGGGCGGCCACGCGAGGGCCGACCGCCCGGCGGTACGCGAGACCAGTGCTGGGGGCCGTTGCCTCTGAGGGGTTCGTCTGGCGCCCTGGAAAATGCGATCGGGACCGGATGCGGAGGAGTTCCTCTGCATCCGGCCCCGACGGCGTGACGTTCGCCCCCGCGCCCGGTTCGGCGGCGGTTCGCTCGGTGGGCGTGGGGCGCGTTCCTTAGCGCGAGCCCAGATCCACGTAGTGGCGCTCGCTCGGGCCCACGTACACCTGACGCGGGCGGCCGATCTTCGTGTTGGGGTCGTTCATCATCTCGCGCCACTGGGCGATCCACCCGGGGAGCCGGCCCAGGGCGAACAGGACCGTGAAGGCGTTGGTGGGGAAACCCATCGCCTTGTAGATGACGCCGGTGTAGAAGTCGACGTTCGGGTACAGCTTGCGCTCGATGAAGTAGTCGTCGTTGAGCGCGACCTCCTCCAGGCGCATCGCCAGGTCGAGCAGGGGGTCGGACTTCCCGAGCGTGTCGAGGACCTGGCGGGTGGCCTGTTTCACCACGGCGGCGCGCGGGTCGTAGTTGCGGTACACCCGGTGGCCGAAGCCCATCAGCTTGACGCCGGGCTCCTTCTTCTTGACCCGCTCCACGAAGGAGTCGACGTTGTCGTCGCTCTCGTGGATGCGCTCCAGCATCTCCAGGACGGCCTGGTTGGCGCCTCCGTGCAGCGGGCCGAACAGCGCGTCGACCCCCGCCGAGATGGACGAGAACAGGTTGGCGTGGCTGGAGCCCACCAGCCGCACGGTGGACGTGGAGCAGTTCTGCTCGTGGTCGGCGTGCAGGATGAACAGCATGTCCAGGATCCGCACGATCTCCGGGTCGACCTCGTACGGCTGGGTGGGCAGCCCGAAGGTCATCCGGAGGAAGTTCTCCACGTACCCGAGGGAGTTGTCCGGGTAGAGGAGAGGCTGCCCGATGGAGGTCTTGTACGCGTAGGCGGCGATCGTCGGGAGCTTGGCGATGAGCCGGATGCTGGACCGGTCGACCTGCTCGGCGTCGAAGGGGTCCAGGCTGTCCTGGTAGAAGGTGGACAGCGCGCTCACGGCCGAGGAGAGCACCGCCATCGGGTGGGCACGACGGGGGAAGGCGGAGAAGAAGGCCCGGAACTTCTCGTCCAGGAGCGTGTGGTTGCGGACGGCGTCGCTGAACGACCAGAGCTCGTCGGCGGTCGGAAGCTCCCCGTAGATCAGGAGGTAGGCGACCTCCAGGAAGGACGACTTCTCCGCCAGTTCGTGGATGGGGTAGCCGCGGTAGCGCAGGATCCCCGCGTCACCGTCGATATAGGTGATCTCCGATGTGGTGGACGCGGTGTTGGTGAACCCTGTGTCCAGGGTGACATGGCCCGTCTCCTTGAGCAGGCTGCCAATGCCGAGGCCCGAGGGGCCCTCGGTGGCCTGCGTCACCTCGAGGGGCATTCGGCCGCTCGCATGGTTGAGCTCGAAATCGGACATACTCTCTCTCGCTCCCAACTCCGTCCACACCCGCGTAGACGTTCCGATCCTCATCGTATCCACGCGATCATGCAGCTTGATCCTGGGGTTGCCCGAGGTTGACAGGGGTGCTTGACGGCGGGGCGGGGCAGATGCTGCGGTGGGTGGATGGGAGACCGACCGGCCAGGGAACTGGCGACGCGCGCGCGTGAGGAGATCTCGGCCGCGGCCACCGGCAACCGGTTCCTGGACCTGCTCGAGGCGGGTGCCGTGCCGCGTGAACGCCTCGCCTGGCTCGCGGGGGAGGAGTACCGCATCGTCGGGAGCGACCGGCGCAGTTTCGCGCTGCTCGCCTCCCGCTACCCGGAAGCCCCCGCCGGCGAGATGTTCCTGTCGCTGGCTCAGGGCGAGACGCAGGCGCTCACCCTCCTCCAGGACTTCGCGGCCGCGCTGGGGCTGAGTGAGAAGGATCTCAACACGTACGAGCCCCGCCCCATGGCGCAGGCCTACCCGGCCTTTCTCGCACAACGTGCCGCATTCGGCACCGCGGGCGAGGTCGCCCTGGCGATGCTGGCCAACCTTGAAGAGTGGGGCGCTTACTGCGGCCGGGCCGCCGCGGCGCTGCGTGCTCGGTACGGCCTGGACGAGGCCGCCGTGGGCTTCTTCAGCTTCTTCGCCGAATCTCCACCCGGCTTCCCTGAACGGGCCGTCGCCGTCATCGCCGCAGGGCTCACCTCAGGCGAAGACCCGGAAGAGATGGTGCGAGCCGCGCGGCTCCTCCACGCTTACGAGACGGCCTTCTGGGACACCCTCGCGGAGGGGCTTTCCTGACGGGAGCCCGAGTTCCAGGGTTCACGAAGGACGCGCACCGCGGCCCTCCAGGGGTCAGTACGTCGAGGGCAGTATGGCTGTGGCCTCGGTCACGGTCTGTTCATGTTCCCCGATCAGGGTCGCCACGGCCGCAGGCAGCCACTCCTCGCCGTAATGCGCATCGAGCAACGTCGACAGGGCCGTGAGGACCTGTTCTGGGGAAGGCCGCTCGTTGGCCTCCTTGGAAAGGCACCGGGTCACCAGGCCCCGCATCGGATCGGGCAGGTCGGTGAGGTCGGGCTCCCCGTACACGATGCGGCCGCGCACCTTCCGGCCGGAACCGAACGGAGCCCTGCCGATCGCCGCGTACACCAGCGTGGCACCGAGGGAGAAGACATCGCTTGAGGGTGTGACGGTTTCGCCCAATGCCTGCTCCGGGGACATGTACGCGGGCGTGCCCAGGATCTGGGACCGCGACAGAGGCACGGCGTCGAGGGGACGGGCGATGCCGAAGTCGATGACGCGAGGACCGTCCGCAGCCAGCAGCACGTTGGACGGTTTCAGGTCCCTATGAACGATCCCGACCCGGTGAATGGCGATGAGCGCTTCCGCCAGGCCGGCCCCAAGACGGCACGCCGCCTGCTCTGGAAGCGGCCCCTTTTCCGTTACGGCCGCGGAGAGGCTGACGCCGTTGATGTACTGCGTCGCCAGCCAAGGGTGATCGGCGTCCGGATCGGCATCCACCACGGGCGCGGTGTAGAAGCCGCTGACCGACTGTGCGGACACCACCTCGCGCCGGAAACGCTCCCTCCAGTGGGGATCGTCCAGCAGCTCGGACCTGATCACCTTCACGGCCACGAGCCTTCGGCTGGGAGAGCTCGCGAGAAACACCTGCCCCATACCGCCCTCGCCCAGTTTGGCCGCGACCCGGTAAGGGCCGATCATCTGAGGGGCGTCTGGGGGCAGAGGCTGCATGGGCACCGATTCCGATCGCGACAGGGAGGCCGTCTAATGGTGCCACGTACCAGGCTTCACACCCGCTCCGAACCCTTTCCGAGCCCTCAAGTCCAGGGAAGAGCGGCCCGTTCCTCCCAGTAGCGCTCCGGCGCGACGACGAGGGACGCCAGGGCCTCCTGATCGGAGGCGTCCAGTGCAAGGTCGAGCGCTTCCAGATTGGAGGCCAGTTGGGCAGTGCTCACCGCTCCGATCAGAACGGTGTCGGCCCAAGGCCGGCTCAGTGCCGCCGCCAGAGCGACGGCATCCGGCCCGGCGCCATACCTGCTCGCGACCCGCCGCACGGGCTCGGCCGGGTCAACGGCAAGACGGCCATTGGCCAGGGCCTCTTTCACGAGCACGTGGGCGCCGGCATCGTGGGCCTCACGGAGGGCGTCGCCCACTGAAGGCTCCAGTAGGTTCCACGTGGACTGAACCGTGCTGAACAGGCGCCGCCCGTCCACTTCCAGTTCCAGGGCCTGCCGAACGGCGTCGGCCTGGCGCGGCCCAGACGTCGAGAACCCGAGCCTCACACCGTCCCCGGCGATCTCCGAGAGCGCGTTCTGCAACGCCTTGTCGCCGAACAACGGGCTGTCAGCCGTGAGGGAGTGCACCTGGTAGACGGCCACGCCGTCCCCCAGGAACCGCCTGGTCTCCGCGTACTGTTCGCGGAAGCGTTTGAGGCTGTGCTCCTTGACCTCGTGGACGTCGGCGTCCAACCGCCATCCGCCCACGTACGCGTAACCCCACTTGCTGGACACGGTGACGTCGTCGTGGCCGCGCTCAGCCAGCCAGCCGCCCAGGAACTCCTCGGACTTCCCGTAGGAGCGCGCCGCGTCCACCCAGCGGACTCCGGCCCGGTAGGCCGCGTCCAGGACGTCCCAGGTCGCCTTCCGGAGGTCGTCCACCCCGCGCTCCGGCGGCAAGTCCTCCGCACGGCCAACATTGATGTACGCGGGCCGTCCCAACGCGGCCAGCCCCAGCCCCAGACGTCGAACAGCAGTCATGCCCCCACTCTCGCACGCGGGTTTTCCACAGAATCCCGTTCTACTATCGCGGTCACGCTGCGTCGAGAACGATATTGCCGTACGTATCCGCGAGCAGAAAGGCATGATCATGGAAACCGACAGCAATCTCCGGGTCGATCTGGGCGTTCGCCAGCTGGCCGCCCGCCTGGGACTCGCCGACTGGCAGCTGCGGCTGGCCCGCGGGCACGGCCTGATCCCCGAGCCCGACATGAACGGCCGGTGGTCGGCAGAGCTGGTCGAGCGATGCCAGGGCGACAAAGCGCGGATCATCGCGGCCTTCGGAGACCAGCCGCCGATCGGCGCCGGCAAGGCCGCCGAACTGCTGGCGGTGCGGGTGCGCCTGGACGTCGAGCGCGCCGACGTCGAGGTCCTGGTCGCCCGGGGCGAGCTCAGGGTGGTCGGCCGCTACCAGCAGTATCCCGTCTACCTGGTCCACGAGGTGGAGGCGCTCGCCGACCGGGTCGCCGAGGTCGTCGCCGCACGCAAGGGCCCACTGCTCGACCGCGTCGAGGCCAAGGGAGCCGCGCTCGTCCTCGGCTGGCCGAAAGGCGTCTTCGGCCGCATCGCGGCCGAACGGGCCCTGCCCACCGACCAGCTCTCCCGCTATGCCCTGGCCGATGTACGCGCCCTGGCCGCCGACACCGACCTGACCGCGCGAGTCCACGCCGAGTGGCACGACCAGGCGGTGGCCCAGGCCCGCCGCAACGAGCAGCGCTACGCAGACACCCTGCGCAAATGGATGCTGCACTGCAGCGCCTACCTCGACCGGGCCGCCGAGACGCCGCCCAACCCCGCAACCGCCACCCGCGCACTACGCGCCCTCACAACCGCCCGCTCCACAGTCAACGCGCAAGCCGCGTAGCCCCCAGCACCATCCTTCGCTCCGGACGCAATGCGCTTCACCCAGATTCCACCCAGCGCCGCCCGGAACCCTTACGAACCACGCCGCCCGGACACCCGTGTCGCCAACGAGCTTGCAGGCGACGCTGCATCCAGCCGGACCAGCATGCCGGCGACCATGGACGGCACCTTCTGCGGAAGCACCCCGGAGAGCAGGCGGTGGGACGGCCCCCGTCGCTGCCCGCCACGGCCTCCCGGACGCCCTCGTCGCAGCGGGCTCCCATCTCGGAGGTGATAACTGAACCCGACGCCGAGCACCAGTAGCGCCACAGCCCGCAGCCGAGCGGACCAACGCACAGAACACCGCCCGCAACGCTGCCCGCCGATGCTCATCGGCCAGCCGCCGTCCCCGACTCCTGTCCAACCCGATCATGCGCCCGCAACGACCCCAGCCCGCGACCAAGTCCAAAAATGCCCTCACAAACGATGCAGCAACCACCGCCACCCCGTCAGCGCTGTCGTCCGAGCCGGGGATGCGGCGGGGGACGCCGCCGGTGGGGGCGAGGTTGCCGGGGGCGTCGGGCTGCGGGGCCGTACATGGGTTGGGTCAGCCACCGTTGAATTACAGATCGTGGGAGCCAGATAGACCAAAGCGGTAAGAACGCCGCGCGGCGTTACAAGTGTCCCGACCCGAAAGCCGCGCCGCTCATGCGCGCCGGATCGTCGCCGCCGCGGGGACTGTACGGTTTTCGGTGTAACTCCTGATCATGGAGTGACACATGACAACCGGAACGAGCACGGAGGCTGTGGTGGCCGAGTCCGACAAGCCGACCACGGCCGCGGTCGAGCAGGAGCTGGTCGGCCGACTGGTGGCCCAGGCCCGCGAGCAGGGCCTGGAGCTGACCGGTGAGGGGGGCTTGCTGGCCGAGTTGACCAAGCGGGTGCTGGAGTCGGCGCTCGAGGGCGAGATCACCGATCACCTGGGCCGGGACCGCCACGAACGGACGGGCGAGGGTGGCGGGAACGTCCGGAACGGTCACCGTTCCAAGATGGTCACCACCGAGGTCGGCCGGGTCGAGATCGAGGTGCCGCGGGACCGGGACGCCACGTTCGAGCCGAAGATCGTCCGCAAGCGGCAGCGGCGGCTGACCGGGGTGGACGAGATGGTGCTGTCGCTGAGCGCGAAGGGCCTCACCCATGGCGAGATCTCGGCGCACCTGGCCGAGGTCTACGGCGCCTCGGTGTCCAAGCAGACGATCTCCACCATCACCGACAAGGTCATCGACGGCATGATCGAGTGGCAGAACCGGCCGCTCGACCCCGTGTATCCGGTGATCTTCCTGGACGCGATCCAGGTCAAGATCCGCGACGGGCAGGTCGCCAACCGCCCGATCTATGTGGCGCTGGCGGTCACCGCCGAGGGCACCCGCGACATCCTGGGGCTGTGGGCCGGGGACGGCGGCGGTGAGGGCGCCAAGTACTGGCTGCAGGTCCTCACCGAGCTGCGCAACCGGGGCGTGGACGACGCCTGCATGGTGGTGTGCGACGGGCTGACCGGGCTGCCCGACGCCGTCGCCCACGTCTGGCCGCAGGCCCTGGTCCAGACGTGCATCGTGCATCTGCTGCGCGGTTCCTTCCGCTATGCCGCCCGGCAGGACTGGGACAAGATCGCCAAGGCGCTCAAGCCGGTCTACACGGCACCGACCGAGTCGGCGGCGATGGAGCGGTGGCTGGAGTTCGCCGAGACCTGGGGCGCCAAGTACCCGGCGATCGTGCGGTTGTGGGAGAACGCCTGGGCCGAGTTCGTGCCGTTTCTGCAGTTCGACCCCGAGATCCGCAAGGTGGTGTGCTCCACCAACGCCATCGAGTCGGTGAACGCCCGGATCCGCCGCGCGGTCAAGGCCCGCGGGCACTTCCCCAACGAGCAGGCCGCCCTCAAGTGCGTCTACCTCGCGGTGATGAGCCTGGACCCCACCGGCACCGGCCGCAAACGCTGGATCGCCCGGTGGAAGGCCGCCCTCAACGCCTTCGACATCGCTTTCGAAGGCCGCCTCACCACCGCCGGCAGCTGACCTCAGCAATATCGAGTCACACCGTTAACTGGACAGACCCCCGCCGCGCCCGCCGCCGCGCTCCCGGAGGCCGTTCCCTCCACCCGCGGGTACGCGGGCTCGCGTTCGAGTCAGGCCCATGGCAGTGGTGGCGATACGTTCGGCTCCGTTGCGTCACGGGTGGGAAGGCGGTAACGCCGCGTGTGGGGCTTTGGCGTGGTCGGCGCCGCGTTCCTGGAGGCCGTCTTGCCCGCCCGTGGGTCGGGGGCTCGTGCTGTTTTCGAAGAGGCCCATGTGGGTGGTGGCGATGCGTTCGGCTCTGTCGTGTTGTTGAGATGGTGATAGCGCCGCGTTTGGGAGCTTCGGCGTGGTTGGGCCGCGCTCGTGGAGGTCGTCTCGCTCGTCCGTGGATGCGAGGGCTCGCGCAGCTTCGGGTTAGGCCCGTGGGGGTGGTGGCGGTACGCCCAGCTCTGTTACGTCGTGGGTGGAAGTGCCGCGAACGACGTGTCGAGGGCTTCGGCGTGGTTGGCGCCGCGCTCGTGGAGGTCGTCTCGCTCGTCCGTGGATGCGAGGGCTCGCGCAGCTTCGGGTTAGGCCCGTGGGGGTGGTGGCGGTACGCCCAGCTCTGTTACGTCGTGGGTGGAAGTGCCGCGAACGACGTGTCGAGGGCTTCGGCGTGGTTGGCGCCGCGCTCGTGGAGGCCGTCTCGCTCATCCGTGGGTGCGAGGGCTCGTGCAGGTTCGGGTTAGGCCCGTGGGGTGGTGGCGATACGCCCAGCTCTGTCGCGTCGCGGGTGGGATTGCCGCGAACGGCGTGTCGAGGGTTTCGGTGCGGTCGGCGCCGCGCCGTACCGGGAAGCCAGCACGAATGCTGCTGGACGCCCTGTATCGACGCAATCCGTTCCGGCTGCCAGGTGACCGGCCGGTTCGGGCCTGTCGGCCCTTGGTAGGGAGGCCCTGGCCTTTGCCGACGTCATCGACCCGTTGCAGTCCGTCTTTGGCCGGGTGGCGCCGCGGGCCGTCCGCCGCCGGGGTGGACCGTCCTGCTCTCGACGTCGTGTTCGTCGGGATGCGCGCGGTGTTGGGGCTGGTCATCGACCGCCGTGGGTCGTCCTTGGCCGGGTGGCGGCGGCTCCGCAGGCCCTCCGTCGCGAACGGCCCGTCGGGGGCTTCGGTGCGGTCGGCGCCGCGCCGTACCGGGAGGCCAGCACGAAAGCTGCTGGCCGCCCTGCGCCGACGCGGTCCGTCCCGCCTGCCAGGTGACGAGCCGGCTCGGGTCTGGCGACGCTTGGGGTACAGGGGCCCGGGCCTTTGCCGACGTCATCGAACCGCTGCGGGCCGTCCTCGGTGGCGCCTCGGTCCGTCCGCCGCCGGGTTGGACTGTCCTGCTCTCGACGTCGTGTTCGTCGAGACGCGCGTGGTGCTCGGGCCGGTCATCGACGCGCTGTGGGCTGTTTTTGACCGGGCGTCGCGGCGGGCCGTTCGTCCGTCGGTGCCGGGTTGGCACGCCCTGGCCTCGACGACGTGTTCGTCGGGATGCGCGATTTGGGGGCGGTCATTGACCCGCCGTGGGCTGTCCTTGGCCGGGCGTCGGCGGCCGGGCTGTCGGTGCCGGGTTGGACTGCCTTGCTCTCGATGCTGTGTTGGTCGGGATGTCCGTGGTGTTCGGGGTGGTCATCGGCCCGCCGTGGGGCGTCCTTGCTCGGGTGTCGCGGCGGTTGCGGGCCGTCCGTTGGTGCTGGGTTGGTCCGTCCTGGCCTCGGAGCCGTGGTCGTCGCGATGCGCGTGGTGCTCGGGTCGACGGAGATCATGGTGAGTGGGGGGCCTGAGCCGACAAAATCGGACTCTGGGGGGAAGGGGGCTGGGGTTAGCGGCGGCGGGGGCGGCGGGGGGTGGGTTGGTGGCGTTGGGCGGCTGCGTTCAGGCGGTCGCGGGCCTCGGTACGAGACATCGCCGGCAGGCGTTCAGGCAGGGCGGCCGCCAGTGCGGGGGGTGCTTGCACCAGGCCGTCCTCGTCCACCGAGGCCGACTCGCCCGGCCAGTCGCCGAGCAGCACGGCGGCGAACTCCTCCGGGTGCCGGCCCTGTAGCTCCTCGATCCGGTCGGTTTCCGTGCCGCCGTCGGCGACCAGCAGCAGGCGAGGCGCTCCGGTGGTGCCGGTGTTGCGGCGGATCGCCAGCTCGGTCTCCATGTACGCGAGGGCCGCGTCGAGGTTGCCCGGGATGAACAGGTTGGCGCCGGTCTCGTCGAGCAGGTCGTCTTCGGCCAGTCCGAACAGGACCGTGGCATCGGGACGGGGGATCACCACCAACGCGGTGTTGCCCAACTCCTCCAAGGCGATGAGCGTGAACACGCGTGCGGTGGCGGACGCTCCGCCGCCGCTCAGGCCGAGCAGTGGCACCGCGAAGGGGTCGATCGCGGGCCGATAGGTGAAGCTCGCCTTACGTTCGGCGGGCGGCGGCAGGGGAGAGATGAAGGAGGCGCCGGCCATGGCGTAGATGCGGCGCCGCATCGGATAACCGATCGCGGCTACGGCCGGCAGCAGCAGCCCGAGCAGCAGCAAAGGCTGGAGGGACGCCGTCTCGGATGCCTCCTGTGCCAGCCCTTGGGTGGTGGACGGCAGCGGAGTGGGGGGCGGGGGAGTGGGAGGCGGGGGAGTGCGAACGGGGGGTGGTGTGGCGGGACGCGACGACGGCTTGTTCGGTGTCTTAGGAGGAGGGGAGGCCTGTACGCGTTGTGGCTGCTTTTTCGGGCGGTCGGTATAGCGTTCCCTGAACTGCCGTTCCAGTCTGCCGCGGTGCCGGGCCTCGTACACCGCCTGCCAGGCCTCCCGGCACTTGCGCAGAGTGTGCCAATCGCCGCCGCGCAGGGCCAGGCGGCACTCCACGGGAAGTGAGCTGCGGGGTCGCGGCCCGTCGGCGGCCTCGGCAGGCGCGGCCGTGCTGAGCGAGGTGGCGCCGACCACGGCCAGGCCCCCCACCAGTCCGCCCGCGCAACGGACGACTCCACCGATCGAGCCGGTGTGTCTGGCGTCTGGCAGCAATCGGTTCATCTTCGCCCCGGGGGATCGCGGTGGTAAGCGTCAGATGGCCCGATCATAGCCACTCTGGCTACGGAGCGTTGACGTTTGGTCACAGTCGTCTCATGTTGGAACGGCTATACCTCGTGGCGGTCATACGACTCTCACGAGAAGGCAAAAGCCCTACCGGTGAGGCTGCTTGGGAAATTCCGGCAATTGTGTCCCAGCTCATCACGTTTGGTGAATATCTCAATTAGTCCGTCCATCGTCCTCGCAGGTATGGCCGAGTGTCGCCGCCGTGCGGCGACAGCGGTGGTCAGGGGGGTGACCGGGCAACTCGTTCGACAGAGGCGTCATGTGGGGCGCGACGACGCGGGCGGGGGGACAGAGCGGGTTCGGCGGGAGGGGTGGAAGTTCGCGTTCGCACCGGGGTGATTCGAGGGGCGGGCGAACGAGGATCGGAAGCGAGATCCGTTGCTGAGGCGGTCTCCTGGAAGGGGCACGGCTTCGCAGCGCGCCGGGGACGTCGTGGTCATGAGCTTCGTCTCGCCCGGTCCCTCTGCTGCTTCATCCTCTCGGGAGTGGTGAGGGCAGGATGGCGTCGGCGTGCGAAACGCGTGGCACAAGCGCACAATGGCACGACCCGGGCCCCGGCAATCCAGCCGGACGTCGTGAAGGTTCGATCCTCCAACTCTCGATGTTCGAGTGGAACCGGGTTGATCGGGCGAGCGGCGATGGCTTAGCTGGGGCGGTGCCCTTCACCCTCAGTCATCCGGCCGCCGTGATCCCCCTCGCCCGCGGCCGCATGGTCCCCTCGGCGCTGGTGGTCGGCTCGATGGCGCCCGATCTGCCGTACTTCTTCTCCATGGGCGAGCAGCGGGGCGCCACTCATGATCCGCTCGGGATCGTCACGATCGATATCGCGCTGGGCCTCGCCCTGTTCGCCGCGTTCCATCTGATGTGGAAGCGCCCGCTCGTCGCCCTGGCACCGGCCTGGGCGCGCCGGAAGCTGACCGGGCCGGCGAACGGCTTCCGGCGGTCCATGATCCTCTGGGTGCCGCCGTCCCTCCTGGTGGGGACGGTCACCCATGTTCTCTGGGACGCGTTCACCCATCGCCGTCACAGCTTCGCCGACGCCATGCCGTGGCTGGTGACGACGTCGGTGGCGGGTCTCGAGCTCTACCGCTGGCTGCAGTACGGCAGCGGCCTGCTCGGCGTCATGATCATCGCGGCATGGTTGTACCGGTGGCTGCGCAGGGCGCCCGGCACGCGCGAGGCCGCGCCCGGCGTGTCGGCCAGGACGGCGGCGGCCATATGCGGAGGCATCCTCATCTGCGCGATCGCGGGCGGGACGCTGGGCTCCATCACCCTGATCAACCAGCCGGACCTCCCTCGGACCATCCACATGACCCTTGCGAGCGGAGTCATCGGGACGATCTGCGGCGGCACCCTCGCGCTGACCGTCTACGGCCTGGCCTTCACACTCGCGCGACGGCGCGGCCACCGCGGGGGCTCCTCGGGACGCTCGCTGCCTGAGGCCGGTCACAGTGCTTCCCGGCGGGATGTCCCCGCGGAGCATTCCTAGGCTGCGTCGCAAAGTCCTGGCCTGCAGCGCTCGCCTGTCGGCTTACTGACCGGGCCTGTGGGCGCGGCATCGCTTCGCGGGCTGGCCGGTGACGCTTGCCTCCCGTGTCGGATCACCGGCCAGGTAACGCGCCCGCGCGTTGGTGAGGACACTTCGAGTCCGGACTTACAGGCCGGACCGGTGACGAATTTTGCGGCTTCGGTCCTGGTGCCGTGGCTTTCGGTGCGTCCGGGCGCTCGATGTGAAGTGTGGGCTCTGAGGGCGGGGTAAGGGGTGCGGGATCGGAGGGCTGGTTGTGGGGAAGTGCCGGACAGGAGGTGAACGCACTGGGTAAGGTCACCGCCACCCGCAGTTAATCCCCTGCAGTGTCATGCCCTGGCATGCCTTGGGAGCGATCACTGCCGCAGGGGCGAGCCGGATCCGGGTCCGCAGGGTTCTCAACCGAATGGTCGTGCATGACGGCGTTCGGCCGGATGGTCCGTACCGGCGGCGGGGCTTCCGGGAAGGCGCGGTCGCCGTACGGTCGAGGCTCCGAGCCGGGGACGACACGTGCTGACCGATGAGAAAGGTGATCGGCATGTGCCGACTCTTCGGCATGAGCACTGGAGGCACCAGGGCCAGGGCCGCCCATTGGCTGATGGACGCGCCGCGCAGCCTGCGCGCGCAAAGTCATCGGATGCCGCACGGCGCGGGCCTCGGCTGGTTCTCGCTCGGGCATGAACCGGTGCGTGACCGTGCCCCGCTCGCCGCGTTCGAGAATCCGGATTTCGCCCTGCACGCCCGCAATGTCGTCTCGCAGACCTTCGTCTCGCACGTGCGCGACGCCTCGGTCGGCGGCCTCACCGTGCACAACTGCCATCCGTTCGTGATGAACGACCGGCTCTTCGCCCACAACGGGGTGATCCAGGAGTGGTCCACGCTCCGGTCGTGGCTGACGGAGATCGACCGCGCCCTTGTGGCGGGGGAGACCGACTCGGAGTTGATGTTCGCCTACCTGACCGCCGAGATCCGCCGCCAGGGCGACACCACGCGGGGGATCGTCGAGGCGCTGGGCCGGATCGGCGCCGAGCTGCCGGTGTTCTCGCTCAACTTCCTCATGGCGGAGGCCGGGCGCATGTGGGCGGCCCGGTATCCGGAGTCGAACGAGTTGTGGGTGCTTTCGCCCCGCGATGGCGGTCTCAGCGGCGTCGAGCCGGGGCAGGCCGGGAGCGGCGGGGTCGCCGCGGACAGGCCTGTGCCGGCCGTTGTGATCGCCAGCGAGCCGATGGACGACCACGCCGGGTGGCGGCCTCTGGCGCCGGGCGAGTTGCTGGTCGTCGACGGCCTGGAGGAGACCTCGCTGTTCCCGTTCCCGCCACTGCGCCGTCCGCTGACACGCGCGGACCTGTCGCTGCGCGAGGCCGCCTCGCAGGGGGTCGCGCCGCTGTCCGGTGCGGAGGACGCGACAGGACGGCAGGTGACGGAGCTGGTGGCGGCGTCGTGCGGGCCGGAGGCGCCCACCGAAATCGGAGAGGAGTTCGCGGGCGCCGTGGAGGAGGTTCCGGCGGATCTGCAGGCCTGAGGAGCGACGGGATGCCGCCGCCCGTCATGGACGGAGCGGAGCTGTTTGTGGTGGGCAGGTGGCGCCGGTCGTTATGGGCGTAGTGGGCCGTCTGTCTCGGACGGGTGACGTGACCGGCTGTGGAGGGGGCGTTTCCGATCACGGGCGGGGTGGCGTCGACCGGCCCTGAAGGGCGCTGCTCTGGATGGGTGCGTTGCTCGTCATCGAGGGGGTGGCGCCGTCTGTCAGGGGCAGGGTGGAGTGCGGCCCTGTTCGCGCCGGAATCTCACCATGAGGGCTGGGTCGCGGGTCGCGCGTAAGCCGATCTGGCCACTCTCAGCGCCTGCTCCGAGGTATCGGCCCTCTGAGGCTGCACCGTCCGGCCTGTGCTGGGGCTTGTACCTGGGCCGTCTTCGCGCGTTCGGGCGCGGCTCGGCCGCCGTGGGTATGGCCGCTTCTGGACGGTGGGTGGTGGACGGTGCCGGGCAGGCCTGTTCCGGCCGCGGGACGAGGTTCCGTGCGGGCTGGATAGCTGAGAATTTGCTGTGGATTTAGACGATGATGACCGTTTGGGGCTTCTGAGGCTCCTGGGGCCCGCGGACGCCCCGAACGCGGGCCTCGAAGGGCCCGGGGGCGGGCCGTGGCCTGGGGTTCGTGGGTGTGGAGTGCGTGTTGGGCCTGGTAACGACACGCCGTTCGCCATGGAAAAGTCCACCAGTGGCCGGTCTTGTGTCGTTTCGCGCGGCATTGCGGGCAGATTTTCGGGGATTGTGTACGTTGGGTAGATCAACAGTGCTGTGAGCTGCGGAAATGATCTCGGCGATCCCGGTCCCGTGATCCCAGCGCCTCAGCTCACGCGTCGAGTCAGGAGGTACTCGTGGCCCGCACTCTGGCGAGGGGCACCCGTGTGACGGGTGCCGAGCGCACCCGGCTGGCGGCGGAGCTCGCCCCCCGGTACGCGGCAGGAGAAAGCATTCGTGACCTGGCCGCGGAAACCGGCCGGTCCTACGGATTCATCTACAACGTGCTCAAGGAAGCCGGCGTTCCGCTGCGCGGCCGTGGTGGCAACACCCGGCGCAGGAAGGCCTGACGTAGCGTCCCCCCAGGCTCCCAGGGGGGACGCGGCCGTCGCGGAAGGCGGCGGACACGCTTGGAAGAGGTGCCGGTGCCGGACCTCTCGCAGGGGGCGGTGCCCGGACGGCGGGCACCTGGAACGAGGCGGCCATGGCGCCGGTGGGGGTTCGTGCGGCCTGAGGCCGCAGGAAGAGACGCGCCTCCAGGCCCGGCTCAGGGGGCCGATACCTCGGAGCGGGCGCTGAGCGTGGCCAGATCGGCCGCCGCGCGGCCCGCGGCCCAGCCCTCATGGTTGGAGACCGAGCGGGCGCGCCCCTTGGTGAGATTGGGGAACAAGGTCGCGACGACATCGTCGACGGCCCGGTCGCGCGCGGCCAGGACCGGGAGGAGATCGTCGCCTCCGGTGTCGGCGGCGGCCCGGCCGGCGGCCTCGCGGAGCCGTTCCCCGATGCGGGAGGCGTAGGCGTTGAGGAAGGCGTGCCGGAACGAGCGCGTCCGGGACCTGCCCGCCGCGTCGCGTCGCGGCCCGGCGTGGACCATCGCGGTCGTCGCCTGTACGAGCAGCGACGTGAAGAGCATCTCGACCGCCGTGAGATCGGCGGGAAAGCCCAGGACCGTGGAGAAGCCCAGTTCGCGATGCCAGACCGCCCGGCAGCGGTTCGCGTCGGCGACCACGGTGAGCAGCGCCGCCTTGGGACCGTCGTACGGCGTGTCGACGGGGACGCGGCGCCCGGCGGGTTCGGCGGGGCCGCCGGCTTCGGCGTCCAGCAGCGCCTGATCGATGCTGTGCCGGGCCATGAGCTCCTGTGCCCGCGCGCTGAGCGCCTCGGCTTCTTCGGGGAACTCGGTCGACTCGGCCTTGGCCAGCAGTGCCCGCACCTTGCCGAGCATGCGCTTGTTCACCTCGACGGTACGGGGGCGCGAGGCTTGGGCGCCCGCCGTTCCGGGACGGGGTCCGATCGTCGCCAGCCGGGGCAGCGCCAGGAGGAGTTCGAGGAGTTCGAAGGCGCACTCGACGAGGGTCTCCGGATCGGCGTTCTCGGCCTCGCACCAGGCCGCGGCGTGGTCGCCGTCCCACCAGATCCGGGCGTCGATCTCGGCGAGCTGGTCGCGCCAGCGGTCGTCGACGGTCGTGGCGGCGTAGCCGCGCATCTCGGCGGCGATGACGTCCAGCGCGAGGCTCTGGTGCAGGTCGCCGACCCCGCGCGCGATGTACCGGGAGAGGTCGGCGGGCTGCCAGCCGCGCTCCCACGCGGTGGTGACGCCTCGCTGGAGCCGTTTCATGAGCGCCCTGGTCGTACGGGGGTCGGCCGCCAGCGCGGCGAGGTGCTCCTCGGAGGGCCCCGCCCCCTGTGAACGCAGGCGCAGGGCCTCCGCTATGAGTTCTTCTGGGGCAGGAGAGGACGGAGGGGGAGGGTAGGCCGACTTCTTGCCGAAGCCGTTCCACCATCGGGACGCCCCCACAGGTCCCTCCCTTCGCGAAGCCTCCCGGCATCCTGCCACGCCCGGCCCCGGCCGGTGGCCGAGACCTCCTCCAGATCGGGAGTTTCTGGACGCAGAGCCCGAAGCCTGAGAAATGGTACGAGGTCAGCGGGCCTCGTGCGGCGGCACGGGCCCGGTTGCCTGCGAGCGGCTCAGATCGCGCCAGCAGGGCAGTGCCGTCATGGGCCGGGAAGTGTCCCGGGTTGGACGAGCCCTGCCCTGAAGGGAACGGAGGATGGCCTCAGCTCGGGTCTCCGCCGTGGAGTTCCTCGACGACCACGCTCTGGTAGGCCCGGGTGGTGTCGGGAACGTAGGTGAGCCGGGCCAGCGCCCGGCCGTCCTGGTCCCGGATCTCGAAGTGGTAGCCCTCTTCGGCGGCGGCCTCCCCGATGTGCGCGACGGCCTGGTCGTGGCGGAGGCGGCACATCGTGTCGACCTTCTCGAGCGCGACCTTGAGGCTTCCGGCATCGCTGATGAGCCGGGCGGGATCGCCCGTCTCCCAGATCTCGAACATGGTCGCGTCCTGTCGGCGATAGGGATGGGTTCGGGCCGGATAAGGGATTCGCGGGGCTTTCCGGGTGTGAGGGATAGCTTGCGCCGGTTTGATGGATCTTTCAATCAGCGCAGATATCGGATTGATCACTATTCGGAGTCGGCCACGCTCGTAGCGTTATGCCTTGTGGGCTGGCCCTTCCGGGGGCGGTCGGCGGCGGATAGGGTCACGTGCGGTAACCGAATGTCGTTCGGAAAGGGGCCGGTGGTGGAGTATCGCGTCGTCTCGATCGTCCGCGATCACGCCAGGGAGCGAGGCGGAGCTCCCGCCGTGACCGGGGACGGCCGGACGGTAACGTACGCCGAACTCGACGCGCGGTCCAGCAGGGCCGCCCAGGGGCTGCGCGCCGCCGGGCTCGGCGCGGGCTCGCGGGTCGGGTACGTGGGCAAGAACGCGCCCGAGTTCTTCGACCTCCTCTTCGGCGCCGCCAAGCTCGGGGCGGTCCTGGCCCCGGTGAACTGGCGCCTCACCGCCGAGGAGATCGCCGCGATCATCGCCGACAGCGGGGCGGCGGTGACCGTGGTGGACGCCGAGTTCGCCGCCCTGGCGTCCCGGCTCCCCGGCCGGGCCGTCGTCACCGGCGAGGCGTACGAGGAGTGGCTGGCCGCCCGCCCCGCCTCGGATCCCGGCCACACCGGCACGCCGGACGACGTCGTCGTGCAGCTCTACACCTCCGGGACGACCGGCGTTCCCAAGGGCGTGCAGCTCACCAACGCCAACTTCGCGATCGGCGAGCGGATGGCGCGGCGCTGGCGGCTGGACGGCTCCTCGGTGAGCCTGGTCCCGATGCCGCTGTTCCACATCGGCGGGACCGGGTGGGCGCTGGCCGGGCTGTACGCGGGCTGCCGCCAGGTGCTGGTGCGCGACCTCGACCCGGCCGCGCTGGTGGACACCGTCGAACGGGAGCGCGTCACCAACGCCTTCATCGTGCCGGCCGTGCTGCAGTTCATGTGCCAGGTCCCGGACGCCGGCGGCCGCGACTACTCGGCGCTGCGGGCCATCACCTACGGCGCGTCGCCGATCACCTCGGAGGTGCTGCGGCGCGCGCTGGAGACCTTCCGGGCCCCGCTGTTCCAGCTGTACGGGATGACCGAGACCACCGGCGCGATCGTGCAGCTCGAGCCGGAGGACCACGATCCGGACGGGCCGCGGCGGCACCTGATGCGGTCGGCGGGCCGCCCGTACGACTGGGTGGAGCTGAAGATCGTCGACCCGGCGACCGGCGCCGAGCGGGCGCCCGGGGAACCGGGGGAGCTGCTGGTCCGCTCGTCCCAGAACACCCCCGGCTACTGGAACCGGCCCGCGGAGACCGCCGCGCTGCTCGCCGGGGACGGCTGGCTGCGCACCGGCGACGCCGGCCACCTCGACGCCGAGGGCTACCTCTTCCTCACCGACCGGATCAAGGACATGATCGTCACCGGGGCGGAGAACGTGTACCCGATCGAGGTGGAGGAGGTCCTGGCGTCCCACCCGGACATCGTGGACGTCGCGGTCATCGGCGTGCCGGACGAACGCTGGGGCGAGACGGTGAAGGCGGTGGTCGTGCCGAGGCCGGGCGCCTCGCCGGCGGAGGAGGAGATCCTGCGCTACGCCAGGGAACGCCTCGCCGGCTTCAAACGGCCCCGCTCGGTGGACTTCGTCGAGGCCCTGCCGCGCAACCCCAGCGGGAAGATCCTCAAGCGGGAACTGCGCGCGCCCTACTGGGAGGGCATGGGGCGCACGATCGCCTGACACGTTCCTTGCCGCGGCCCAGGGGCAGGACGACTGAGTGAGGGGTGTGAGGGGTGTCGGAGGAACGAGTGGGTGAGCCCGAGGCGGCGGCGCCGTTCCGTCTCGCTGGGCAGGGGCTCGTTCTGAGGCCGTGGAGAGAGGACGACCTCGTCCACATGGTGGAGCTGTTCGACGACCCCGACATCGCCCACCGGACGCCCATCGCGTCCCCGTTCGACCTGGGCGCCGCGAGGAACTACCTGGAGCGCGCGCAACGGTCGTTCGCATCGGGTCTGCGCATCCACCTGGCAATCACCGCCGGGGACGACCGACCCCTGGGGGAGGCCCTCCTCGACCGGGGCGCGGCCACCATCGGCTATGGGATCGGCAGTGCGCACCGGGGGCAGCGCCTGGCGGTGCGCGCCGTCCAGGTCCTGACCGACTACGCCCACGGGGAACTCGGCCTGGCGCGCGTCTATCTGGAGATCGAGCCCGACAACCATCCGAGCAGCCGTGTCGCGCGTGCGGCCGGGTTCCGCCTGACCGACAGGGCGCCCGCGCCTGTGAGGGACAAGGGGAGGGACTACACGCTCCTCACATGGGTCCACGACGCCGAGGCTTCGTAGAGGCGCAGCCCCCTCGGCGCATGAGACCTCCGAGTCCTTCCAGGCGTTCCTCTTATCCGGGTTCGGTGGTGACGTGGAGGTCGGCGGCGTCCGGGTCGGTGAAGGCGAGGAGTGTTTCGGCCTCGGCGCTCAGTTCCTTCAGGGCGGCGCGCGGCAAGGGGGCGAAGGGGCGGAGGCGCAGCGTCGCGGTCTTGCGCTTGCGCTCGGTCTCCCAGGTGCCTGCCGCGAAGCCGTCCCAGAGGAAGGTCGCGCGCACGCGCAGGTTCTTGGTCGTGAGGCCGGGACGGTGCTCGTCGGAGATGACCCTCCGGCGGTCTGAGTGGGCCAGGACGAGGCTGTCGAACTCTGGAAGGAACCGGGCCGGGGCGGGCGTGGCCTCGTCCGGCCTGGGGGCGTCCGGGAGGTCGAACAGCTCGCGGCCGCGTTCGTCGGAGAAGACGCGCAGCCGTGGCCTTAGGCGGTCCAGAACCCCGCTGAGCGCGGGCAGACCGGACCAGGCCTGCGCGTCGGCTGCCGAAGCGGGCCCGAACGCCGCCAGGTAGCGGACGACGAGGTTGTCCAGGGCGGAGGGCGAGTCGGGGGACGGCGCCTCCCCGAGCCACGTTTCCGCCAGGGTGAACGCCGCGTTGCGCGGAAACCCCCAGCGGTCCTGGGTCGGCACCATCACCAGGGGGAGGCACATGCGCACCGCGAAGCCGAGAGCGCGCTCGTTGACTTCAGGGAACTCGGCCTGGAGAAGAGAGCGCATCTCGTTGAAGGTGCGGGGAGACTCCTGGAGCAGGCCGCGGGCGACCGGAAGAACCTGTTCTACGTTCAGTCCCTTGGCGCGAGGGCCGAGCACCTTGAGGCCCGCGTCCAGAACGGGCTGGAGCGGCGAGCGGAGTGACAGGTAGTCCGGGGCCGCCATCAGGTGCAGGGTGCCCCGCATCATCGTGGCCCGTGCCACCTTGCGCTCGTCCAGGGCCGTGTGGAGGTCCTCGGCTTGAAAACCCTTGATGCGGGTCCACAACCCCAGGAACGGGGGCTTGGGCTCCTGCGCCTGGAGACCGCACAATCGCGCCGTGCTTTCGGCGACGGAAGTCTCCTCGCGCGCCAGGAGCATCTGCCGCGCCAGCGTCGCCCGATTGATCGCCCGCAGCGTCAGGGTCTCGGTCATCGTCGGCCCACCCTTCCAGAGACCGTCCGCTCGCCTCAGGGGCACCCCCGGCGAAGGAGCCCCCTCGCCTCCGTGACGGCTTGCCTAGAGACGCCCTTGCTTGACGATGCTCTTGCTCAAGGGTGCCCTTGCCTGAGGAGCGTTCCCGCCCAACGGGCACCTTTGTATTAGGAGTGCCCCGCCTCAGGAGCGGCAGCGCCCTCCCTCAGGGCACCACCGCCTGAGGACAGATCTTGCCATGTCGGCGCTGTCGCCTCTGGGGCTGCTGCTCGCTCATGCCTCCGGCACCACCGGGCGCCCCGCGCCCTCCGAGTGCCCGTCATTCGCTCACACTGTCGAGTGAAATCCCCGCTCCGGGGGCCGAGCCGCCCCATGGTGGTGTTGATCTTGAGGATGGCCGGTATTCCGGGTTGAGAGCGTGCCGCCCGGGCTGTCGTCACCATGCGGAGGTGCACGGCGCCACGCTGTGATCATCACCGCGCCGCTGCGTAGCGGTGCCGACGCGCGCTGTCGCGTTCTCCTGGACCGGAAGGAGATTCTAGAAAAATCTCCAGGATCGGGTGGCGGGTCGCAGGAGAGTCCCGTGGGCCCTGTGAGGGTGATGAAACCCTGCCGGTCACGGCCAGGTTACGGCCGCGCGGGCGGGGCAGGGATGGTGGTCGGGAGGGGGCTGCGAGGCGGCGAAAATGGCCGATCCCCCGTCTCCTGCACGTGCATCGGCCCTTGCACATGCACGCCATTCCTAGCAGGATTGCCCCGGACCCCCGCACGTGAACTCCCCGGAGATCGCGATGAACGCACACTTGAGCGACAGCGACCGACAGGCGCTGCGGCTTGCCCACGACCTCCGCGAAGAGATGCGGCAGGCCCTGCCTCAGCAGGCCGCCGCACCTTCGGTCTCCCCGTTCGTCGACCCCACGGGCCGGCCTAGCGTCCTGATGAGGATGGACGAGGAGACCGCGCGCGCCCTCATGGCGGTGCTGACGGAGCAGCGTGCTCAGGCCCAGCGGTTCCCCGAACCGCGCCGCGCCGACGGCACCCACGTTCCGCCGCCCGCGGAGCCCGCCGCCGCGGTGCCTCCGCAGCGGCATATGCCGCCGCCCACGGCCGCCGACTTCTCCCCGGCTCCCGCGTACACCGGGGCGGCCTCCGCCCCTCTGCTCCCCTCCGCCTTCCCGATTCGCTGACGCGATTCCGGGCCGCGAGTCTCGCCGGTCCGTTCCCGCCTCCCGCGGGAACGGAACAGGACCGGGGCGCGGCCCCGGAGCGGAAGCGGTCCCGCGAGGAGTCGCGGGCCGGGAACGAACGGGCGGAGAACAGGCGAAGCCGGTCACCCGTCCGTGGACCGCGGGCCGGGAAACGGCTTCAGGCAACCTCCTCCTGGGCGGCTCGGGACGGCCTCACGTGCGTGGTCGGGAGGGGGCTTCGACGATGATGCCCAGTGCCTCGGCCAGGAGCGGTGCCAGATCCAGCAGCTGGTCCGGCGAGACGATGGCGCCGCGCAGCGACGAGGGTTCGATGGTGATCCTCAGCTCGGCGCCGCGCAGATCGGCCTGATCCAGCCGCGCTCCCGCGAACGTGGTCGCTTCCAGGCGCGAGCCCGGGAAAGCGGTGCGGGTGAGGGCGGCGCCGCCGAAGTCGACCTCCCGGAGCAGGCAGTCCTCGAACGCCACGTCGGTGAGCTCGGCGTCGCGGAAGTTGATCCCGTCGAGCTTGCATCCCCGGAAGGTCACCCGGTCCAGCCGCGCCCCGGAGAACGGCAGCGCCGCGATCACCGAACCGAGCAGCGCGGCGTCCTGCCACTCGGTCGAGGTCAGGTCCGTGCCCACCAGGCGCAGCTCGTGCGCCCACACGTTGATGAAGCGTGCCCGCCGCAGCCCGCCGCCTTCCAGGGCCGTGCCGGTGAACGCGCAGTCCAGGAAGCGTGAGCCGGGGGCGTTGACGTCCGGCACGCGCACCGCCCCGAAGCGCACCGTGTCGTGATCGCCGTCCGGCTCCCAGGGACCGTCGTGCGGGACGAGCCATTCGGCGAACGGCAGCTCTTCCAGCGTCGACGGCACGGGAGCCCTCGACCTTCCAGGGGTCCTTCTCCGCCCGCCCCGCCTGGACGGGCCCGTCACGCGCGCCCCCAGACGGCCTTCACCGCGTCCACGACCGAGGGCGCCTGGACGCGTCCGGCGCGGGCCGCCGGGGCGCGCCCTTGCGGGTCCAGTGAGTTGCCGCCGAACGCCTCCCGTGCCGCCCGGTCGGGCGTGATCACCGCGACCCGGGCGCCGGCCCGGCGCAGCGCCGCGACCTGGCGGCCGACGCTCGCGACCGGTCCGAAACCCCCGGCGCTGGGCGCCAGGACGACCACGGCGGCGTGCCCCGCGGCCAGATCGGCGTTGGCGGGCGAGCGGACGCCGCCGTCGATGTAGCGGCGGCCCGCGATCGTCACCGGCGGCCAGACGCACGGCACCGCGCAGCTGGCGCCGACGGCGTCCACCAGCCCGGCGCCCGCGTCGCGGTCGAAGACCGTGAACGCGCCCGTGGCCGCGTCCACCGCCGTGATCTTCAAGGGGCGCTCCGGCCACTCCCGGACCGGCAGCCGCGACTCGATCACCGCCCGGCGCTCGGCCTCGGGGACGGTACGGGCGATCAGGGCCAGCCGCCCGATCCGCGCCCCGACCCGCTCAGGAGTCCGCGAACGCAGCGCCGCCCAGGCCCATCGGGCCATGACGGCGCGGCCGACCCGCGCGGGGATCTCGCCATTGGCCCCGGCCAGCTGCACCTGGTAGCGCGCCTCGGGATCGATGCCGGAGGCCACCTGCGCGCCCACGATCGATCCGGCGGAGGTGCCGACCACCAGATCGGCCTCGTGCAGGCCGATCCCGGCTTCGGCCAGCCCGGACAGGATGCCCCATTCCCAGGCGATGCCGGTGATACCGCCGCCGCCCAGCACCAGCGCCCTGCCGCCGTCCTTCGCGCCGGTCATTCGTACGGGTTCCGGGGCTTCTTGATCCGCGTGACCGACTGCCCCTGGAGCTCGTGCACGCCCGAGACGGCCTCGCCGCCCGCCGGGGGACGCCAGGTGCCGACGACCCGTACCCAGGCGTCGGCGGGCGGCCGCTCCAACCCGTGCACCACCACCGGGAACGGCACCGCGTCGCCCGCGCAGCAGGCCATCTTGAGGCGGGTGACCTGCCAGCCGCCGCCCTTGGGACGGGGCGTCACGAACCCGGTCAGCTGCACCGGGACGCCGCGCAGGTACGGCGACTGCCCGGTCTGGGCCTCGTAGGAGCGTCCGATGAACTCGCCCATGGTCATCGGGACCGGCCCGCCCGTGCGCGGCAGTTCTCCGAAGCCCGCCGCGGGCGGTGGCGGGGGCTGCGCCTGGCGGCCGGTGTCGCGGGAGGCGGTGTACGACCCCAGCGCCGGGGGCGCCACGATGAAGATCGCCAGCACGGGCAGGCACATCAGCCACGCGACCCGGGGGCCGCGCCCGCCGTGGTCGTGCCCGCCGTGGTCGTGCCCGTGCCCGTGCCCGTGCCCGTCCTCGTGGTCGTGCCCGTGGGCGTCCTCAGGTTTCTCCCGCCACTCCCGGCGCAGGCCCGCGCCGCCCAGCACGACCATGGCGGCGGCCGCCGCCACGAGCGGCAGGCGGAACCAGGGCTTGACGTAGTTGAGGTACTCGTCGGTCGCCAGCGTGATCCAGAGCACGGCGGCGCCGATCGCGATCAGCAGCAGGTTCTGCGCGGCCTTGGTCACAGCAGCACTCCTCCGGCGATCGCGCTGACCGCCACGGCGAGAACGAAGGTGAGGGGGACGAAGCGCACGGCGAACCGGCGGCCGAAGAAGCCCGCCTGCAGCGCGATCAGCTTGAGGTCGACCATGGGCCCCACGACCAGGAACGCCAGCTTGGCGGTCGGGGAGAACTGGCTGAGGCTGGCCGCCACGAACGCGTCCGCCTCCGAGCAGATCGACATCAGCACCGCCAGCACGGCCAGGACCAGGACGGACAGCCAGGGGATCCCGGCCACGCCGCCGACCCACTCGGAGGGCACGGCCACGTTGATGGTGGCGGCCGCGGCGCCGCCGACGATCAGGAAGCCGCCCGCGTGCATGATGTCGTGCCGCATGGCCTGCCGGAACGCCTCCCAGCGCGCGGCGGCCCCGGTGCCGGAGGGCGGGCGGGACGGGATCCTGATCCACTCGCCCCGGCCGAACAGCAGCCACGCCCAGCCCGCCAGCACCGCCACGATCATGGACGCGGCGAACCGCCCGAGGACCATCTCCGGCGCGTCGGGGAAGGCGACGGCGGTGGCGACCAGCACGATCGGGTTGACGGCGGGCGCGGCCAGCAGGAACGTCAGCGCGGCGGCGGGCGCGACCCCGCGCGCCATCAGGCCGCCCGCGACCGGGACCGAGGCGCACTCGCAGCCGGGCAGCACGGCCCCCATGGCGCCCGCGACCGGTACGGCCGCGCCCGGCCGCCGGGGGAGCACCCGGTTCCAGAAGGAGGCCGGGACGAACGCGGTGATCGCCGCCGACAGGGCCACGCCGAAGACCAGGAAGGGCAGGGCCTGGACGCAGATCGCGACGAAGATCGTGGTCCAGGCGTCCAGCGCGCGGGCGCCGATCAGCGGGGCCGCCCAGAGGCGTCCGGCGACCAGGACGGCGGCCAGGGCGGCGAACCCCCAGGCGGCGCGGGTGCCCGGTGCGACAGGGCGCCGGGCGCCCCAGTCGGCGGGCGGGAGCGTCTCGTCCAGGCCGGCCCGCGGCGGCTTCACCGTTCCTTTGCCCAGGGCGGTCCCCGTGCCCGGGGTGACGTCGTCGGCTCGGAGGTCGGCGGGCTCGGTCATGCGGGTCATCGTGCCACAGCGGCCCCGCCGGAGCGGCCCGGCACGCGCCGGATCCCCTTGCTGCAACGGCATTCCACGACACAGCAGGATGAGCCGGACATAAAAGATCTACCTGGCAAAAGGTAAAGAAAAGTGTGGTTTGGTCTAGACGTGGTAATGGCGCATATACTCGACGCCAGGTCACGGTCAAAGACCACTTGACCTGGCTGAACACAGAGTCGTCGCGTTCCCGCCCGCCAGGCGGGATCTTCTCTCGCCGAGCGGCCTTCCCATGCTAGGCCGTCAACCGGATGGGCCGACGAGCCCCCGGTCGGCAATCTCCCGCTGATCCAGTTCGTGTTGCGCGCGTGCCCGGGAGCCGGTCATGCGCGACCGGACACGAACGCGGTCCGCCCATGCGCGGAATCGCCGGATCACCGATTCGCGGGTCCCTCCGCGCGGCGTCTCGTTCTTTCCCGAGCTCGACTCTCGGGGCCGTTTCCCCTGCCACACGGGATCCCCCTGTTCCGGCGTGAAACGGCTGCCCTGACCGCCGAACAAAGGACTCACATGCAGAAGCGAGCGATCAACGTCGTCATGACCGCCGCCACGGGCACCTGCCTGGCCGGCATGCTGGTGGCCGGAGTGGCCGCCGCCAGCAGCGATGACACCGCTCAGCAGCAGAAGACGCCGTCGCAGCAGGCGATGGTGGCTCGGCAGGACGCCGAGCAGCCCGGCACCCTCGCGGGGAAGGCCGGACAGCCCCAGAACACCCGGCCCCAGACCGGTCAGGCGAAGGCCCAGGAGGCCCGCAAGACCGAGAAGAAGGCCGCCAAGCCGGGCGAGAAGAAGACCAAGGCCCTGCTCACCGGCACGACCACCGCGTCCTACTTCTGGGACGACGGCTCGGGCATCAACGGTGACACCGGCGCCCCCGCCGGCGGCAAGCCGATGCAGAAGGGCCTGTTCGCCAGCCCGAGCTGGCCCATGCACACCAAGGTCAAGGTCAGCGCCAACGGCCGCAGCATCACCGGCTTCGTGGGCGACCGCGGCCCCGGCGAGCCCTCCCACAGGGGCGTGATGCTGGACCTGGACACCTACACCTTCCGTTACCTCCTGGACGGGAAGAAGCCGGCGAGCAAGTACAACGCCGGCAGTGGCGAGGGCCACATCAAGGGCCTCAAGTACGAGGTTCTCAAGTGGGGCGACGGCCCGGGGAAGGGCAAGCCCCAGCCCTTCGGCTCCTGACCCTTCCCATCATCCGATCAATTCCGACCCTCCTTCCCTGAACCCACCGAACGTGGGCCCCTCATAGGGGTCTCATGACAGCCCGCGTAGGGTGCCCCCCGGGTTCTCCCAGGGATCTCCCAAGGATCTCCCAAGGTGTTCGGCGGCGATGTCCGCCGTTCCGCCCGAGCGAACGGGAACGCCCCGATGACCATTTTGATCATCGGGGCGTTCCCGTTCTCGCATCACGCTCTCCCTTACGCCGCTCCGGTACTGCCCTGGCGCCGATCCGGCGTTCCTGACCCGCTTCAAGCGGGCCGTACCTCGTCCCAGGCGAGCGCGAACAATTCGTGCGGCGGACGGTGGACGAGCCCCCTCGCCATAATGAGATCCACGCCACCCTTAGGGGCCTCCAGGGCCGGATACAGGCGTCGTTTGTAAGCCTCCATCACCCACCCGCCCTTATCCGGGGCGCCGATGGCGCGGCACTCGGTGAGTGCCCCGGGGAGGACGGCGGACCGGCCGTGCAACTGCCTCCCCTCCTCTTTCTCCTCCGGACGGGGCAGGACGGCCCCCGCCCCGAGAAGTTCGCGCCCGGCCCGCTCGTGGCGTTCGGCGCCCCACCGGTTCCAGCGGCGGACGAGCCGGTCCGTGGGATCGGTCATGGCGGCCAGCTGGAGGTACAGCGCCGCCGCGTCCGGGCTCACCGACAGCTCGGCCCCCACCACCTCGACCAGTTCCGGGGCGCTGAAGGCCGGATTGGCCTCGTACTCGCCGTCCGGGACGGGGGAGGAGGCCGCGCGCTCGGCCAGCCGCTCGAGATCGTCCGCGAACGCCAGCTCGAGCAGGGCCTCCCACCGGGCGAAGTCCGGATCGGTGGAGGCCAGGGCCGTACGCGCGGCGGTGGAGCCCCCCGCGCGCAGCGCCGCCGGACGGAAGAGCACCTGCGGCGCCGGGTCCGCGGCCTGGGGGTAGGGGACGGCGATGAACACCCCGTCGTCATGGACCTCCCCGCCCACCACCGGGAGCCGGGAGGCGGGGCCGAACAGCTCCTCCGGCTTCGGCGGGGCGCCGCCGCCCCTGGAGTCGTGCGGCGTGCCACGCCAGCGCCGCGTGGCCGCGATCACCACATCGGGATGCTCCAGCCGCTCGCGCAGCAGCCGCAGCAGCTCCGGCAGGCGGCGCAGTGCCGGGTGCCCGATCGGCAGCCGCGTCGCCGCCCAGGCGACCAGCTGGACCTGCTCCAGCTCCGCGGTGATCGCGGTGGGCACGAGCTCGGGCCTGTTCTGGAAGCGGTTCCAGCGGAAGGTGTGTCCGCCGTCCGTGGTGAGGACCGCGGCCCGATCGGGGCGTCCCAGGGTGGCGAGCTTCGCGTCCACATGCGGGGCGCCGGGCCGGTGCGTGTAAAGGAAGCCCATCAGGTCGTACGTCGCCGCCGGGGAGAAGGCCGCCGGGCCAGGGTCGGGCCCATGCCAGGCGGCGGCGACCCGGGCGGCCGCGCCGTTCCAGCCGTCCTTGCGCCACCACGACGCGGGATCGGGCGGCGGCACAGCGGCGGCGAGCCGGAGCCGCTGCGGCCCGTCGAGCACCGCCAGCCTGCCCTGCGCGTCCGGCTCCTCGGAGGCCCTGAGCTTGAGGATCTTGCGGCGCTCGCCGGACAGCCCGCCCGCCGCTCCCGGGAACCCGGCGAGGATCAGCGTCGCGTCGGCCCGTGTGAGAGTCCAGATCCGATCCGGATGGTCGGGCGCCAGCTCGCCGGCCAGCTCACCGGCCGCCTCTTGCACCGGCTTCCCCCAGGTCAGCGGGCCGCGCCGGGCGAGCGTACGGGTGAACGCCCCGATCCGTTCGGGAGTGGCCCAGCCGGGGTCGATGTCGCGCAGGACACCGATCCGGCCGTGCAGTGGATCGGGCTTCCCGGCGCGCGGGGTGGGCCGGACGAACCACACAGCGTCGCCCGCGGCTCCGAGCGCGGTGCCGCTGCGGCCCTGATCGCCCCGGTAGAGCAGGACCGCCTCGCCCACCTCCTCGGGAAGCCCCGTGCCCGTCAGCGTGCCGTGCTTCAGCGTGCCGTACTGCCAGCCCCGCTCCGGCTCGGCGATGAAGGGCATCCCGGCCCAGACACCGAGGAAGTCGGCGAGGGCCCGGCGTTCCTCGTCCGAGGTCGCGGGAGAGACCGCGCGCACGGCGATGGCGCCCACGTGCTCGATCAGCAGCGCCCAGTGGACGCCCGGCACGGGGACGGGGGCCGCGCTCTCGCCGCGCAGGCGGGCGGCCGCGGCGCGCATGGAACGCAGCGTTCCCAGGCGACCGGAGGGCGCCCCGTCCAAGCACACGCCGAAGTCCTGGAGCGCCCTGCGCAGCACCGGGTCGGCCGGACTCCCCACTGCGTCGGCCAGGTCAGGGAAGACCTCGGCGACGACGGGGGCCAGCGCCGGGAACTCCAGCAGCTGCTCGCGGGCGAACGGCGCGGGCGGCGGCTGGTTGCGGGGCGGCGGGGCCGGCTCGGGCGCGCCGTCGAACGCCGCCACCTCCGCCTTGAGCAGCTCCCGGAAGCGCGGATCGGCGGCCACGTGCTCCAGCGGCCGCCGCCGGTCCTCGCCGGTGCGGTACCAGGCGGTCAGCGAGATCGCCCGTACCGGCGCGGCCAGCGGCACCCCGTGCTCGCAGAGCACGTCGAGCGCGTTGAGGTCGGTCCACTCGCCGCCCTCGATGGCGACCCCCTCGCCCTCCTCCACCAGGACGGGCGCGAGGAAGTCCAGTAGCCGCTGCCGGACCTTCGCGCTCCAGGCGCCCCACTCGCGGCCGTAGGTCTCGTTCACCCAGCGCGTGGCCGACGAACCGGGCCACAGCACGCCGCCGCGCAGCCGCCCGGCCACCTCGGCGTCGGCCAGCAGCGGCTCCAGCAGGCCGTGCCAGGCGAGGATCTCCAGCTGGGAACGGAACCCGAACAGCAGCCGCAGGCACCAGTCGTCGGTCCGCGCCAGGTGCACGAAGGCCTTGCGCTTGCCCTTGAACGCCACGTCCGGCAACTCGTACAGGCTTCCCTGCCGCTTGATGATGTCGCCCAGGTCGCGGGCGTCCTGCTCCACGCCGTCGCGCCCGGCCGCCACGGCGAACTCCCGCAGCGTCCTGAACCGCGGCGCGCCGGTCATCCTGTGCAGGGCGATCTCCCGGAACGCCTCGTGCGCCGCCTCGGGGTCCTCGCGCGCGGCCAGGTCGCGGCAGAACTCCTCGCCGTCCACCATGCCCACCCGGACCAGGGCGTGCCACAGCCCGGCATCCTTCCGCAGTCGGTCGGCCGGCGGAACCGCCAGCGCCCGGCAGCGGCGGGCCAGGTCGGCCCCCGGAGAGGCCGGCACTCCCGGCTGCCCGAACACCGTGGCCGCCTCCAGCCAGAACGCGGGCGCGTGCGAGGCGGGAAGAGCGCCGCCCGACGCGTGCCGCCGCAGCTTCTCGAACGCCGTCTGCGGGCTCCCGGCGGCCGCGCGGCGCGCCTCGTTCAGCACCTTCAGACCCGCGAGGGCGGCGCCGGACGCGTCCGGATCGTGCACCAGGGCCCACGCGGGGTAGCCCAGCAGCGGGTGCCGGGCGGCGGCCAGGAGGGCGGGCCCGACCTCCGGCGGCGGGCAGCCCAGGGCGCTCGCCAGCAGGTCGGCGCCGGCCGCCTCGGTGTCGGCCAGCAGACGGACCACCGGCCGTTCGCCGAGCGCGGGATGCCGGTGGACGCGGGTGCGCACCGCCTGCTCGCCGGGGTGACCGGGGGCGTCCAGAGCGTTCGCAGTGGCGGGACCCACGGGCGCGAGGGCGTTGCGGAGTTGCCAGTCGCGCACCCAGTCGAACTGAGCGGCCAGCAGCGTTTCGTGGGGCCGCCACGGGAAGCCGTCGCTGTCGAGCTGCACCTGCCACAGCCGCAGCCCGTGCTCGTCGGCGACGCGCCCGGCAGCCTCGGGGTCGGGGATGTCCTGGTGGTGGGCGAAGACCAGGTGCTCGTCGGCGATCCGCCGGGTGCCCCCCTCCAGGGTCAGGATCTCGGTGTGCGCCCCGGGCGCCTCGCCGACCGCGACGAGCAGGCCGGCCACGGTGACGGGGGAGCCGTGCACGCCGTCGCGACGGGTGCCGACGATCGTGCCGCGCAGGACCTGGCGCCAGGCCGGATCGGGCCACAGGCGGCGCAGCACGCGGACGGGGACGGCGGCCGAGTGCGCGATCCAGCGGCGGGCCGTGCGGCGGCACGCCAGCTCGTGCTCGGCGAGCCAGGCGGCGATGTCCTCCGGGAGGTCGTCGGGCCCGTCTCCGGGCAGTTCTGGGGAGCTGTGCATGCCGCACATCCTGGCCCCGGCCTCCGACGAAACGGGACCCTTCAGGGCGATCGCAGGGTGAGGGACATGTCACGGAACGGTGCCGCCTCCGGAAGGGTCGAACCCCCAGGGTCTTCCATGATCACAACCTTCGCCGGGGGCGAACCGTCCGCGATCGATTCCGTACCGGTTCGGTCACGGATGTCGTGAATGTCATCGCGGGGTGCCTAGGGTCCTGGGTCCGTTCCCAAGCCAAGTGAGGTGTCGCCGGTGGATCGGCGGAACTGCCCCGGCTGCTGGAATGTGATCGGGGATCGGGGCCCCGCGTGCAGGACGTGCGGGCTGCCGCTGGCGGGAGCGCCGACCGAGGAACTGTGGCGCGTCCAGGCAGAGATCATCGAGATAGACGCCGCGGTGCGCGGCCTGGCGGCGCGGCGCGTTGAACTGGACGAGCACCGCATCCGGCTGCTGACGCTGTTGCGGCAGCAGCAGCATGCGCCGCCCGTCCCCGCCACGGCCGAGACAGCCGCCGCCGGGGTTCCTGCCGGGAGCCTTCAGGAAACAGCCGCCACCGAACCCCGCGCCGAACCCCGCGCCGAGGCGGGCGCCAGGGGCACGGCCGCCGTCCAGGGAGATCCGCCTGCACCGGTCGGCGCCGCCGAGCCGGGGGCTCGCGGACATGCCGTCGGGCGTGCAGAGGCCCCGCGCGGGCCCAGGCGCGACCTATCCCGGTATGCGGTGCAGAATCTTCTGCTGCTCCTGGGCGGCCTGATGCTCGGCATAGCGGCGGTCGTCTTCACGGTGGTGAGCTGGGGGCACCTGAGCATCCGTGCGGCGATCCTGGCCACCATCACGGTGGGCACCCTCTCCTTTCCCTGGCTGCTCGTACGGCGGCGACTGCATTCCACGGCCGAGACCGTCGCCTACATCGGATTGGTGTTCCTTCCCCTGACGGGCGTGGCCGTCGCCAACGCGGTCGCAGGTCGTTCAACGGCTCCCGAAGAGCTGGACCTGCCCGGCTCGGACGACACCGGCTTCTGGGCCGCCGCAGTGGGTTCGGCCGTACTGGCGTTGCTCTGGGCGGGTTACGCGCGGATCGCACCGCTCCGGCTGCCCGCCCCCACCGCGCTCGCGCTCGCCCAGGTGCCGTTGCCGTTGGGGGCGGTCGCCCTGGGGCCCACGCCGACCGGTCTTGCGCTGGCCCTGGTTCTTACGGCGGCGTTCGACGTGCTCGTCTGGACGCGGGCCTCCCGCACGCCCGAGCGGGCCGTCGCCGCCGTCGCCGGGCTCGGGACGGGGGCGGCCGGGACCGCCACCGCACTGGCGGAGTCCTTCCAGGTCGCCTCTCTGGACGAGGCGTTGCGGGCTTCCGGCGTGCTCGTCCTGGCCGCGCTCGTCACGGCCGCCTGCGGCTGGTTTCTGAAGGACGAGGTGTGGCGCGGCGTCGCGTCGGGTCTGTCCGGCGTCTGTGCCGTGGCGGCTTGTGCGACTCCTGCGAAAGAGGTGCTTCCTGGCGAATGGTCGGTGGCTGCATACGCGATGTCCGCGTGCCTGGTCCTGGTGGGGAGCGCTTGGACGCCCCAACGGCTGCGACTGGGAGCGGGCGCGGCTGGGGTGGCCGCTCTCGCGCTGACCGTCGTGTGGGTGATGCCGGAGGTACTGGTCACGGCCGTCGCGCCCCTCTCCGGGAACGTCGACGCCGCCATCTGGAACACCGAAGGGCCTCGCGCGGCCCTTGGAACCGGGCTCGATCAGATGGCGGAGACGGGAACGCCCGCGTCGCCGCTCGTGCTGGTGGCCGCGTCCATCGTCGCCCTGATCCTGCCCAAGCATCTGCTTGACATCGTCGCCGATGCGGTACCGCGGGCCGTGTTGCGGGTTGTGACGCGTGGCGTCGCTCTGGTGCTCGCCGCCTCGGCCGTTCTGGTCCTTCCCGCGGCCACGGGCATGCCCTACGCCGCGTCGGTCGCCGTGGTGCTGGCGCTGACCGTCGTGCTGCTCGCCATCGCCTCCTTGTCCAGGGACGTGGCGTTCGCGTCCGTGGCCACGGCCCTCGGTGTGCACTCCGCTGCGCTCGCGTTCATGTGGCCCGCGGGGGACGACTCCCTGTGGCCGGTGGCGGCGGTCGTCGTGGCGGTGGCCTTCCTCGCCTTGGCGGGCCCGGCGCGTACGACGGTCGCGCAGGTTGCGATGGGGGCAGGGACGGTCCTGGGCGGCGGAGCCCTCCTCATCGCGCTCTGGAACACCTCTTCCTGGTCCCTGCAACTCCTCCCCTTCGCGCTCTTGGGCGTACGGCTCATCGCCTTGGCCGTCGCACTGCCGACAGGAGACCCGCCGCGCGCGCTTGCGCGAGCCGTGGTGGACTCCCGCCGGACGGTCCGCACGGTTCTGCTCGGTGCGGGGTTCGCTGTCGTCCGCGTCGTCCCGCCCGGGGCGGCGCTACGAGCGAACCGTCCCGCCCAAGCGGTGGCCCTCGACATCGCCTCCGCGGTGCTCTCCCTGGTCGCGGTGGGAATCGGCGTCGCCTGGCTGCCGTCAGAGGGGATCGGGTCGACCTGGGCGGGGGTCCTCGGCCTCACCCTGGCCGTCACGGCGCTCCTCGGCGCGGCCACGGCATGGTCGCTGCGGCGCGTCGGGCTGCCGTCGTCCGGGGCGATCGGAGAGTCCTACCTCTTCGCACTCCTGGCGCCACTGCCGCTGAGCGACGCGTTCTTCCCCGCGCTCTTCGGGCCGTACGGATGGCTCGCCAAGACGTGGACCGGCACGACGGAGAGCGCGCGGGGCGCCCTGACACCGGAAGCGGCCTGGACCGTACGGCCCATGCTCATGCCGATCCTGGTGCTGGCGGCCATCGCGGCAGTGTGCGCGGCCGGGGTCCACCGGGGCCGCTGGGCCGCACTTGGGGTCGCCCAGGTGGCGGTCCCGGTCGCGCTCGCCCCCGTGCCGTTGGCCGCCGACCTTCCCTACTGGGCTGCGCTGGCCTTCCTCGTCGCACTCACTGCGGCGCTCGCCCTGTGGGCGGCCATGAACCGTACCGCCGCGGGAGGAGCGGCCCTCTGGACGGCCACGCTCGCCGTCTCCTGGTCACTGGCCGACCAGACCGCGACGCTTGCGGTGCTCGCCGCCCTGGCCCTGGCAGGCGTGGTGTGCGCGCTGCGCGGCGGGAACTCGCCCGTCGCGTCCGCCGCATCGGCCGTCACGACGCTGGCCGTGGGCGCGGAGGGCGCCGCGGCGGCGCTGGCCGGGGATCTGCCCGCGCGGTACGCCGCGTTCGTGGTCCTGGCGACAGCGGCACTCGCGGTGCGGGCTGGGGCGCTCATCGGGGAACACCGCCCCCGGCTCGCACACGCCCTCAACGCGGGGGCGCTCGCGCTCTGGGGCGGCGCCCTCGGCATGACCGGGGGCCACGTCCACCAGGTCACACTCGTCCTGGGGCTAGGCGGCCTGACCGCGGTGATGGCGGCCGCGCGGCTGCACGGCCAAGCGCGCTTGGCCGTGCTCATCTTCGCCTGGGTCATCTCAGGGCTCGCCCTGCTGCTGCATCTGCCGCGCTTGTTCTTGTCACTCCTCGCGCCCTACGCATGGGTGGGCCGGGCATGGTCCGAGGACCTCGGCTCTTTCCGGGAATCGCCTCTTCTCAACGACCTCGGGGTGAGCGTGCCACCGGCCGCCGCGGCGGCCGCAGGACTCGCCGCCGTGACGGCCATAGCGAGCGCCCGCCTCCTGGACGGGCCGCGCGGCGCCTACAGGGCGGCCGTACTCGGCGTGCCCCCGGCCGTGCTCGTACTGCCCTGGACCGCCGACCTCCCCCACGGAGCCGGGCTGGCCATGGTGTGCGCACTGGTCGCGGCACTCGCCGTACGGACGGCCCTTTCCCGCACCATGGACTGGTTCGCGGGCGGCATGGCCCTATGGCTGACCACGCTCGCCGTCGCGTGGTCGCTGCCGATGACCGCTCCGACGCTCGCCGTCGCGGGAGGCGTCGCCGCGCTCGCGACCGGCTGCGCTGTGGCCGCGCGTCACGAAGCGATGCGCTGCGCGTCGTCCGCGACCGCCGTCCTGGCCGCTGCGGGGCTCGTGGCCACCGGCGTGCTCGCGGGCGGCTTCCGCGTCGAACTCGCAGGGCTCGCGGTGCTCGCGGCCGTGGCGGCGCCGTCCGCGTTCGGCGCATGGGAGATCGGCCACCGCCACCGCACGGCGGGGGCGGCCGTGGAGTTCGCGGGCTATGCCGTAGCCGCCGTCGGCGTGGGCCTGGCGTGCGCCAGCGTCCCGTACGCCTGCCTGGCGTTGACCCTTGCGGGAGCCCTCGCCCTGGGCGTCGCCACCCGCGCTGACCGTCGCCTCCCCGGCCTGGGAGCGGGGGCGGTACTGCTGCACCTGGCGCTGTGGCTGCTCCTCGGCGACACCGCGGTCACCGCGCCGGAGGCGTACACGACTTCGGTGAGCCTCCTGCTGCTTCTCGGCGGCCGATGGCTGCGGCGCCGCGACGACACGCTCTCCTCCTGGACCGCCTATGGGCCCGCCCTGGCGCTCACACTCCTCCCCAGTCTCGTCGCGGCCTGGAACGAGGACGGCCTCATACGCCCGCTGCTGCTGGGACTGACCGCGTTCGCCGTGACCCTCGCCGGCGCCTGGACCCGCCTCCAAGCCCTGCTGCTGCTCGGCGGGGCGGTGCTCGTGGTGAACGCGGCACACGAACTCTTCCCGGCCCTGGCAGACCTCGTCGGAAACGGCCCGCGCTGGCTGCCGATCGCCCTGACCGGCGCCGCCCTCCTCTTCACCGGCGCCACCTACGAGCACCGCCTGCGCGACATCCGCCGCGTCCGCAGATCCATCGCCGGAATGCGCTGAGCAGCCCGGACAAACCGGACTCGCCCGGCCGTGCGACGTCCGTGCGCGGAGGCCGCCGCCGCGGGGCGGTGCGAAAACCGTCCGACCCCGTCGCTATGGTTACCGAGAGTTGTTGATCGATTGCTCTGGGGCATCAGTTGCTGGTGTTGTTGGCGGTCCACTGCGCGGCCGCGATGCTGGCCCCGCCGCTGGTGCGGCGGGTCGGCCGCAACGCCTTCCTGCTGCTCGCCCCGGTGCCCGCGGCCGCCGCCGTCTGGGCCCTCCCGCCCTGGCTGCACGGCGCCGCCCCCCGTGCCGAGACCCTCCCCTGGATCCCCGCCCTGCAGCTCGACCTCGCCCTGCGCGCCGACCCGCTCGCCTGGATGATGGCCCTCATCGTCGGAGGCGTCGGCGCGCTCATTGTCGCCTACTGCGCCCGCTACTTCACCGGCTCCGAGCCCGGCCTGCCCGCCTTCGCGGGGGAGTTCATCGCCTTCGCCGCCGTGATGCTCGGCCTGGTCCTGGCCGACGACCTGATCCTGCTCTACGTGTTCTGGGAGCTGACCACGGTCTTCTCCTACCTGCTCATCGGCTACGACGCCGAGCGCTCGACCGCGCGCAGGGCCGCCACCCAGGCCATCGTCATCACCACCTCCGGCGGGCTGGCGATGCTGGTCGGCCTGCTGATCCTGGGCGGCACCGCGGGCACCTACCGGCTCTCGGAGCTCCTGGAGCGTCCCCCCCGAGGGCACCGCCGTGTCGGTCGCGCTGGTGCTCGTCCTCGCCGGGGCGCTGTCGAAGTCGGCGATCGTCCCGTTCGGGCTGTGGCTGCCCGCCGCGATGGCCGCGCCCACCCCGGTCAGCGCCCTGCTGCACGCCGCGGCCATGGTCAAGGCCGGGGTCTACCTGGTGGCCCGGCTCTCGCCCGCGTTCTCCGGCGCTGCGGTGTGGAGACCGGCCGTGCTCGTCCTCGGCACCGCCGCGATGGTGCTGGCCGGATGGCGGGCGCTGCGCGAGACCGACCTCAAGCTGCTGCTCGCCTACGGCACGGTCAGCCAGCTCGGGTTCATGACCGTCCTGCTGGGGGAGGGCGGGCGCGTCGCCGCGCTGGCCGGGTTCACCATCCTGCTGGCGCACGCGCTGTTCAAGGCCGCGCTGTTCCTGGTCGTCGGCATCATCGACCGCTGCACCGGCACCCGCGACCTGCGCGAGCTGAACGGGCTGGCGCGCACGGCCCCGTGGCTGTGCGCCGTGGCGATCGCCGCCGCGGCCTCGATGGCCGGAATCCCGGCCACGCTCGGCTTCGCCGGCAAGGAGGCCGCCTACGAGGCGTTCATCGGCGGACGGCCCGTGCTGCTCGGATTCCTCGTCCTCGGCTCGGCCTTCACCGCCGCCTACAGCCTGCGCTTCGTGTGGGGAGCCTTCGCCGGTGTCGGGGAGCCGACGCCCGCCACGAGGCCCGGACCGCTCTTCCTCCTTCCCCCGGCGCTGCTCGCGGCGGGCGGGGTGGTGCTGGGCCTGCTGGCGTCCTTGATGGACGCCCCGCTCTCCCGCGAGGCCGCCCCGTTCCCGGGCGGCCCCTACGACTACCACCTCGCCCCCTGGCACGGCCTCGGCGAGGCGCTGCAGCTCACCGCGCTGTCACTGGGCGTCGGCGCGCTCCTGTTCCTCGCCGGACGATCCGTCGCACGGCTCCAGCGGCAACTCACCCTCTTCGAGCCCGAGACCGTCTACCGCCGGGCCATGCAGGGCCTGAACGACTTCGCCCTCCAGGTGACCGGCTTCGTGCAGCGGGGGTCGCTGCCCGGATACCTGGTGGTCATCCTCCTCACCGCGGTGTCGCTCACCGGCGTCGTCCTGCTCGTCGAGAGCCCCTGGCCGACCCCGGCGGCCTGGCACCTCTGGGACGGCCTGCCGCAGGTCGCCGCCGCCGTCCTCACCGTCGCCGCGGCGGCCGCGGCCGTACGGGCCCGCGCCCGCGCCCAGACGGTGGTGATCGCGGGAGCCTCCGGCTACGGCGTCGCCGTCCTGTTCGCACTGCAGGGCGCGCCCGACCTGGCCCTCACCCAGATCCTGATGGAGACCGCCAGCCTGATCGTCTTCGTCCTGGTGCTGCGCGGGCTGCCCGAGGACTTCCCGCGCACCGCGCCGTCGTTCCGGCGCCGCCTGCACGTGACCGTCGGCGCCCTCACCGGCCTGCTCGCCGCCACCGTCACGTTGCTGGCCGTCCAGGCCCGCGACGCCCCGCCCATCTCCACCGGTTACCCGGACGCGGCGCTCGACGCCGGCGGCACGAACGTCGTCGCGATGGTCCTGGTCGACATCCGCGCCTGGGACACCCTCGGGGAGAGCGCCGTGGTCGCGCTCGCCGCGCTCGGCGTCACCAGCATGATCTACGCCCGCCGCCGGGTGGCGCCGCCGCCGCGCGCGGCCGACGCCGGTGCCGGCACGGCGATGTGGGCTGTGCCCGGCATGTCCTCGCTGGGCCGCGACGGCCCGTCCCCGCCCACCGGGCCCGGCGAGAGGCGCTGGCTGGCCGCGGGCCGCACCCTCGCCGCAGAACGCCGCCTCATCGTCATGGAGGTGGTGGCGCGGATCACCTTCCACACCGTGCTGCTGTTCTCGCTGTACCTGCTGTTCACCGCGCACTCGGCGCCCGGCGGCGGTTTCGTCGGCGGCATCGTCGCCGGGCTGGCGCTGGCCATCCGCTACCTGGCCGGCGGCCCGTTCGAACTCGCCGAGGCCGCGCCGGTCAAGGTGGGCCTGCTCCTGGGCCTGGGCGTGACGATCACCTCCGGCACCGCGTTCGGCGGCCTCGTCTGGGGCGACGCCATCCTGGAGAGCGCCGCCTGGGACCTCCACCTCCCGCTGCTCGGCCACCTCCACGTGACGACCTCGCTGCTGTTCGACGTGGGCGTCTACCTGATCGTCCTCGGCCTCATCCTCGACATCCTCAACGCCCTGGGTGCCGAGGTCGACCGGCAGGCCGCCGCATGACCGCCTCGATCACCCTGGCCACCACCGGTGGCCTCCTCATCGCCATCGGAGTCTCGCTGCTCCTGGAGCGCAGCCTGACCCGGCTTCTGGTCGGCTTCCTGATGCTCGGCAACGGCGTCAACCTGCTCATCCTGACCACGGGCGGCCCCGCCGGACGCGCCCCCATCCTGGACGACGGAGCGTCCGCGCACCGGCCCATGGCCGACCCGCTGCCCCAGGCCATGATCCTCACCGCGATCGTGATCGCGCTCGGCTCCGCCGCGTTCGTCCTGGCCATCGCCTACCGCGACGGCCGTCTGAGCGGCGACGACGAGGTCCGCGACGACACCGAGGACCGCCGCGTGACCCGCGGCCGCCACGATCTGCGCGTCCAGGTCCGAGCCCAGCGCCGCGAGTTCCGCGAATGGCGCCGCCGCCGCCGCGCCGAGGTCCGCCAGGCCCGCGCCGAACTGCGCGAGGGCATCCACGCCGAACGCCAACGCCGAGCCCTCGACGACCCCGCCGACCCCGACCCATCCACCTCGAACCCATCACCCCCCAACCCCACCCCGCCCAACCCCACCCCGCCCAACCCCACCCCGCCCAGCAACACCCCGCCCAGCAACACCCCGCCCAGCAACACCCCGCCCAGCAACACCCCACCCACTGACCCCACGTCCGCCGACCCAGCGCCCGGCAAGCAAACATCCGGCGATCAAACGTCCACTGACCCCACGTCCACTGACCCCACGTCCGCCGACCAAACGTCCGGGGAGCAAACGTCGGGCGACCGAGCGCTCGGGGAGCAAACGTCGGGCGACCGAGCGCCCGGGGACCAAACGTCGGGCGACCGAGCGCCCGGGGACCAAACGTCGGGCGACCGAGCGCCCGGGGACCAAACGTCCGGGGACCGAACGCCCGGGGAGCAAACGTCGGGCGATCAAATGTCGGGTGACCCAACGTCGGGCGACCAGACGTCCGCTGGTCAAGCGTCCGGGGACCAAACGGTTGTTGGTCCCACGCCTGCCGAGCGCACGCCTGCTGAGCCTGCGGCTGATGACGCCGCGTCTGCTGACCGGACGCCTGGGGGTGGCTTGCTCGGGGGTGATGCGGATTCGGCTGAGCCGTCGGCCGCGGAGGACGGCGGGGACGATGAGGGCTCGCCGGGGGGTGGTCGGTGAACCAGCTGGTGCCGCTCCCCGTGCTGCTTCCGCTGCTGGCGGCGGGCGTCAAGATCGTGCTCGGGCCGAGCCGTCCCATGCTGCAGCGCGCGATCAGCGTGACGGTGCTCGCGATCGTGCTGGGGATCGCGGTCGCGCTGCTGGTGGCCGCCGACCGCTCCGGGCCGTTGACCGTGCAGCTCGGCGGGCGGCCCGCGCCGATCGGGATCACGATGGTCGCCGACCGCCTCTCGGCGCTGATGCTCGTGGTGTCGGCGGCCGTCACCCTCGCCGTCATGGTGTACGCGATCGGGCAGGACATGGCCGAGCGGGGACCGATCACGCCGCTGTCGGTGTTCCATCCCACCTACCTGCTCCTGGCCGCGGGAGTGGCCGACGCGTTCCTGGCCGGCGACCTGTTCAACCTGTTCGTCGGCTTCGAGATCATGCTGATGGCGAGCTACGTCCTGATCACCCTGGGCGGGACGGCCGCGCGGATCAGGGCCGGGACCATCTACATCGTCGTGGCGCTGCTGTCGTCGATGCTGTTCCTCACCGCGATCGCCGTGCTGTACGCGGCGACCGGCACGGTCAACCTCGCCCAGCTGGCGGTGCGGATCGCCCCCCTGCCGGACGGTGTGGCGCTGCTCGCCGAGCTGATGCTGCTCACCGCGTTCGGCATCAAGGCCGCCGTGTTCCCGCTCTCGATGTGGCTGCCCGACTCCTACCCGACCGCGCCCGCGCCCGTCACGGCGGTGTTCGCCGGACTGCTCACCAAGATCGGCGTGTACGGCGTGATCCGGGCCGAGACGCTGCTGTTCCCCGGCGACACCCTGCGCACCACACTGCTGGTCGCCGGGCTGCTCAGCATGCTGGTCGGGGTCCTGGGCGCGATGGTGCAGGTCGACCTCAAACGGCTGCTGTCGTTCACGCTGGTCGGCCATATCGGCTACATGATCTTCGGGGTGGGGCTGGGATCGGTGATCGCATTGGCCGCCACCGTCTTCTACGCCCTGCACCACATCACCATCCAGACCACGCTGTTCCTGGTCAGCGGGCTGATCGAGAGGCGCGGTGGGAGCACCTCGATGCGCTCCCTGGGCGGGATGGCCCGCACCGCCCCTTTCGTTGGGATCCTGTTCTTCGTCGCCGCGATGAATCTCGGCGGCATCCCGCCCATGTCCGGCTTCCTCGGCAAGCTGGGGCTGCTGCAGGCGGGCCTGCGGGACGGCGGCGTCCTCCCGCTGATCCTGGTCGCCGCGGCGGTCGTGACCAGCCTGCTCACCCTGTACGCCCTGGTCAAAGTGTGGAACCAGGTGTTCTGGAGGGCGCCCTCGACGGCCGTCCGGCCCGAGTCCGACGAGACCGAGGAGGAGCCGGAGATGCCCACGACCGTCCGGCTGCCGGCCGCCATGGTCGGCGCCACCGTCGCGCTCGCCGTCCTCAGCCTCGCCTACACCGTCGGCGGCGGGCCGCTGTTCGCACTGACCGACCGTGCCGCCGCCGAGCTCGCCGAGCCCGGCGACTACGTGCGCGCCGTCGCACCGGAAGGAGCACCGTGAACGATCTCCCGCCCTTGAGCGTCCGGGTCGGCCGCCGGGTGATCCAGTTCCCGCTGGTCATCTGGCTCACCGTGATCTGGCTGCTGATGGGCGACCGGTTCTCGATCGCCAACGCCCTGTCGGGGCTGCTCCTCGCGATCGGGCTGGTCGTGGTGTTCCCGCTGCCGCCGATCGACCCCGGCCTGCGCTTCCACCCCTGGGGCTTCGCCTGCTTCGCCACCCGTTTCGGGCTGGACCTGCTGCGCAGCGCGGGGCCGCTGACCTGGCAGGCGTTCGGCACGGCCGAACGCGGCATCGTCAACTCGGTGCTCGGCGTGACCCTGCGGACCCGGTCCGACCTGATCCTGACGGTCACGGCCATCGCACTGTCCGCCGTGCCCGGCACCCTCGTGCTCGACGTGCGACGCGAGACGTCCACCCTGTTCCTGCACGTCCTCGGCGGCTCCGACGAACGCGCCGTGGCCAAGGCGCGATCCGACGTGCTGGCCCTGGAACGCCGCGTCGTACGGGCCTTCGGCACCCGCGCCGACCGCCGCGCCGTGGAGGTCTCGTGAGCATCGTCATCGCCCTCGCCACGGGCGCCCTGTTCCTGGCGGCGGTCTGCACCCTGGCCCGGCTGATCCGCGGCCCGTCCATGCTCGACCGGGCGGTGGCCCTCGACGTGCTGGTCGCCATCACGATGTCCGCACTCGGCGTGCACGCCATCGCCGTCGGCGATTCGTGGGCGCTGCCGACGCTCCTGGCCCTGTCCCTGGTCGGCTTCGTCGGCTCGGTGTCGATCGCCCGCTTCCTGGTTCTGCGGGAGCAGCCCGAGGGGAGTGACACGTGACCGTCGTGACGGCGATCTTCCTTCTGGCCGGGGCGGGCAGCACGCTCGGTGCTGCGCTGGGCATGCTGCGCCTTCCCGACCTCCTGACCCGCATGCACGCCGCCTCCAAGCCGCAGGCGGTGGGCCTGCTGCTGGTGCTGGCCGCCCTCTGCGTCCAGTTCCCCACCAGCGCGGTGATCACCACGGTGCTCCTCGTCGCGCTCCTGCAGATCATGACCGTTCCGGTCGCCGCCCACATCATCGGCCGCGCCGCGTACCGCACCGGCCGCTTCCGTCCCGAACACCTCCACGTCGACGAACTCGCCGAAGCCCTCGAAGAGCGGCCCCCGCCCCCCTGAGCTGGGAGGCGTCCAGCGAGCCGCGAGTTCGGTGTGTGCTGTTCTCGTGGGGCGGTTCGTACGGGGGTGGGGGAAGTTGTCGAGGGGCGTGTAGCGGTTGGGCGGGGGTGGCGATTACACATGCCGCACCACCCCGTCTAGTCGAGGAGCCGGACGACATGCGTTGGATCTCCGCAGGGCTGACCGCTGCGCTCGCGTTCGCCGGGGGCGTTGGGCTCGCCCCGGGCGCGGCCGCGGCCGAGTGCAAGGCGGTCAGTGTCATCTCCGCGCGCGGAACGACCGAACCCCAGAGCGGAAGCTGGCTGCAGAAGCCGATCGGGGACCGGATCCTGGCCGAGGTCCCCGACGGCGAGTTCACCGAACTGACCTACCCGGCCGACTTCTCCGGTGGGAGTCCCGGCACCGGCGTCACCAACCTCGTGAACCTCCTGAACGCTGAGGCGCAGCAGTGTCCCGGGCAGAAGTACGTGCTGATGGGGTACTCGCAGGGGGCCATCGTCACCGGCGACGCGCTGGTTCCGCCGGACAGGCGGCGTGCCGGGAAGGAGGCCGGGGAGATCTCCGCCGCCGCCGGAGGGAGGATCGCGGCGGTGCTGCTGTACGGCGACCCGGGATTCACGGCAGGCGAGCCGTTCAACGTCGGTGACTTCGACCCCGCCGAACAGGCCGCGGCGCCTCGTGTCAAAGGGGTGTTCGATGTGTATGCGAGCCGCATCCAGAATTACTGCGTCAAGGACGACTTCGCCTGCCAGGGAACGACCGGTAATTTCCTCGCCCACCTCGGCTATTTCTTCAACGGAATGCCCGTGGACGGGGCCGCGTTCGCCGTTCAGAAGGTCAAGGGGTGATCAGCGCCTTTCTCAGGGCCCGGCGGTCGGCCGGATCGCGAGTGTCCTCGTCGAACCAGCGTGCGATGCGGCGCTCCCCTGACGGGGGTTGGAGCAGGATCTCGGGGCCGATGAGGTCGATGACCTCCTCGAACGCGTCGCCGTGATCGATCAGGGTCCAGCCCGTCCAGGTCCGGGCCGCCGTGCGCGGGTCGTGCGGGGCGTCGAGCGACCACCAGTCGAGCCGTCGGGTGGTGGCATCGATGTACACGCCGTTGCGCGGGACGGATTCGAGCGCCGCGAAGGGAACCGACTCTTCCTGCGGCACGAGCATGATCTCCGGTCCGGCGAGCAGCGGTCCCTCCATCCCGTCGCACCACAGGCCGGAGAAGGAGAGGCGCCCCGAGGCGTCCCGCACTGCGACCAGGGTGAGGGCGACGCAGGAGAGGTCGTCGTCCTCGGCTGGTGGCAGCGCCCATTGGACGCGCTGCGGCCGGGGCGGTTCGTCCAGGTAGAGGACGGTGTCGTAGGGGAGTCCCAGGTAATCCATCACCTCGAACAGTTCCCGCGCGGCCCAGGTGACCGTCCAGCGGGGCCACAGGGCGTGGGCGACGCGGAGCCAGGCACGGATTTCGAGGACGGAGGTATCTCGCTGCGGGCCCGCCACGTCCTGCCCGGAATGGACGAGCATCCGGCGCCGCCGGAGGTCGAGCAGTGCCACGCCTTCCCACCAGACGGAATTCATCCACGAGGCGGAAGTGCCGCCGGACTGGCTCCGGATGAAATCGATGGTCCGATCCGGACCCCACATCACGTCGTGGAACAAGGTGTGCGCGCCCCGCCGGCGCCACCAGACACCGAGCTCCTTGCCGTCCACGATGACGTAATGCGCATGACCGCCGCCCATGCCGACACGTTAACCGCCCGCGGGGCCGGGGCGGACGGCGCGGTGTCTGGGACTCTTCCCAGCTAAGGGCGTTACCATCTGCCCGGTCCCCGCGGGACGATTCCATGCTGACACGGGATCGGCGCCGCGTAACCCCCGCGTCGGCATACGGGCGAGGAAACCGAACGCGATTCGTCACACCCGGCATGGGTTTTGGCCGGGGTCGGCAAGATCGGTCTCCTTCCCGCCCCGCCCGCCTAACTTGTGGGGTAAGGATCGGTGTAGGCGTGAGGGGGAGATGGTGGCGGAGGAGCCGGCCGACCTGAGGACGGGGAGGCCGCACCCGGCCCGCATCTACGACTACCTGCTGGGAGGCAAGGAGAACTATCCGGCGGACCGCCTGGCCGCCGAGGAGATCGGCCGGGGCTGGGCGGGCCTGCGCGACTCGATGCGGGCGAACCGGCGGTTCATGCGGCGGGTGGTCCGGCATCTGGCGGTGGAGGAGGGGATCCGGCAGTTCCTGGACGTCGGGACGGGCCTGCCGACACCGCCCAACCTCCACGAGGTCGCGCAGGGCGCCGCCCCCGAGTCGCGGGTCGTGTACGTCGACAACGACCCGGTCGTGCTGGTGCACGCGCGGGCGCTGCTGACCTCGGGCCGTCCGGAGGGCAGGGTCGCCTGCCTGGACGCCGACGTCCGCGACCCGGAGGCCATCCTGTCCGCCCCCGAACTGCGGGACACGCTGGATCTCGACCGGCCGGTCGCGCTGAGCCTGATCGCGATCCTGCAGTACGTCGTGGACGACGGCGTCGCCAAGAGGGTGATCGACCGGCTGATGGAGCCGCTGCCCGCGGGGAGCGTGCTGGCGCTGTCGGCGGTGACCGCCGACAGCGCCCCCGAGCAGGTCGCGAGGGGCGTGGCGGCCTTCAGCACGTGCGGCATCCCGCTCAAGGCGCGCAACAAGGCGGAGGTGGAGGGCCTCTTCGACGGTCTGGACCTGCTTCCGCCCGGTGTCGTGCTGGTCCACCACTGGCGTCCGGACGACGACGCCGCCGTGGAGTCGGACGCGCACGTCCACCTGTACGGGGGCGTCGCCCGGAAGGTCTAGGCCGTGGCTCAGAGTCCCGCCTTACCGGGCCTTGCCGTGGTGCGATGCCGGAGGCGAGCGTCACCGGCCAGATCGCGGAGCGATGCCGCGCTCGCCAAGACCCGGTGAGGGGCGAGCCGCCAGGCGAGCGCCGTGCCGTAGGCCGGGGCTGTGCCTAGCCGTCGACCGTCCAGGTGATCCCGTAGGGCGCCAGAGCGTCCAGGAAACCGGCCGGGTCGAGGACCTCGGCGGGGGTGCGCCCCCCGGCGGGACCGTTCATGCGGAGGGTTCCCAGGGCGGCGATGACGCCGGTGGTGCCGTAGGTGTCGGGCCCTTGGGCGCTGGCTCGGGCACGGCGGCCGTTCTGGGCGACCGCCTGGACGACGATCGTCCAGTGGTCGCCGCGCCGCTCCTCGTCCGAGGGCCCCTCGGGCATGGCGGCGATGGCCTCCTCGGAGACGGTGGTGGCGAACAACTCGGCCAGACCGGCCTCGGCGAATCCCTGGACGCGCGTCACGTCCAGGTGGCGCGGCACGGTGACGACCTCCTGGAGGGCGAACCTGATCACGGGTGTGCCGGGCCTCCCGGGGAAGTCGATGGCGGTGAGGCGGGGCTCGGCGTCGCCGCGCCATTCGCCCTTCTCGTAGGCGAGCCCGCCCGTTCTCAGGACGTCGGCGGTGCCGGACAGGGAGCGCAGCGAGCCGCGCGACATGCCGCTCGCGCCCGTGACGAGGTGCCCGGCGAGGACCTCCTCAAGAGGGCCGCCGCCGAGGTGTTCGGCGAGGATCCGGGCGAGGAGGTCGCCGGGGACGCCGCCGTCGGTCATCGCGGGGGTGACCCTGACGCCGGCGCGTTCGGCGTCCGCCGCGCACGCGTCGTAGACCTCCTTGACGTGGAACTGCTCGCCGGAGGTGTCGGTGTAGTGACAGCCGGCGGCGACGGCGGCGCGCGCGACGGCCGCGCCCTGCGGGGTGAACGGCCCCGCGCAGTTGATGACCGCGTCCGCGTCCCGGAACGCGGCGACAAGAGCGTCGTGGTCGGCGCTGTCGGCGACGCGGGTGGCTGTGACCGTGCCGGTGCCGTTCCGGGACGCGGCGGCGGCCGCCGCCTCGAGCCGTCCGGCATTGCGGCCGGCGAGGACGATCTCGGTGTCGTGGCGGGCGAGTTCGGCGAGGACGAGCCGGCCCTGGTAGCCGTGCCCGCCATAGATGACGATCTTCATGGCTCGAATCTAGGGCGGCCGATGAAGATGCTGAATAATCCAGACGCTTCTGTAGATACTCGATCGTCTTCGGTTACTATCGTTCGCGTATGGATGTGCTCAGCGACGTGATCGCCTCCGTGCGCACCGGCCGGCCGCACTCGTCGCGCACCGCGGAGCGGGCCCCGTGGGGCGCGTGGTTCCACGCCTCGTCGGCCGCCGGGTTCCACGTGATGCTGGCCGGGTCGAGCTGGCTGCTCCCGGAGGAGGGCGAGCCGGTCCGGCTGGGCGTGGGGGACGTGGTCTTCGCCGCCCGAGGCTCCGCGCACGGGCTGGCCGACAGCCCGTCGACGCCGCTGACGGCCTCCGAGCCGATCGTGCTGAACGAGATCAGGCCCACCGATCCGGAGGCGGAGGCGCACGCCTCGGCGGTGATGCTGTGCGGCGCGTACCGCATGGACGGCACCCGGTCGCACCCGCTGCTGGACGAGCTGCCGCCGATCATCCACCTGCCGGCCCGGCTCGGCCGCGGCGCCCCGCTGCGCGGGGCGATCGACCTGCTGGCCGCCGAGATGGAACGCCCCGGGCCGGGAACCGACGCCGTCGTGCCCGCGCTGCTCGACACGCTCCTGCTGTTCATCCTGCGCGCCTGGTACGAGGAGCAGCCGCGAACGGGCTGGGCCGGGGTGCTGGGCGATCCGGAGATCAGCGCGGCGCTGCGGGCCCTGCACGACGACCCCGCCCGCCCGTGGACGGTCGAGGAGCTGGGCCGGGCGGCGGGGCTGTCGAGGGCCGCGTTCGCCCGCCGCTTCACCGCGCTGGTCGGGCGGCCGCCGCTGGCGTACCTCACCTGGTGGCGCCTCACGACGGCGGCGCGGCTGCTGCGCGACGGCGACGCGCCGCTGGCGGCGGTCGCCGGGCAGGTGGGGTACGGCTCGGAGTACGCCTTCGCCAACGCGTTCAAGCGCGAGTACGGGATCGCGCCGGGCCGCTACCGCACCGCGCCCACGAGCATCGTCGAAAGCGCGCCGTCCCCGATGTCCCGGTCGGATTCGGAGCGCTCCGTTTCGTAGCGCTTCGGGCGGGCGCAAGGGCGCTGCGGGTACCGGGCACCATCGACATCCTGGAGCTCCGCCGCTACGGGGTCGGCATGGTCCGGCTGCGGGAGGCGGTGCCTCGCCGCGCCGTGGCCGAGCGCCCGCTGTCAAGGTCTCGGGTCTCGGGGCTTTGACGGTGAGGTGAGCAGATCGATGACGGGGGCGAAGCGTTCCATGGCGCGGTCGGGGACGACGTAGTAGGTGAAGCCGTAGCGTTCGCGGCGGGCGGTCATCTGCTCGGCGATGTGCTCGGGCGGGCCGACGAACTGTGACGGCATGTCCAGCACCAGGTCGGTGGACGAGGCGCCCCACCCGCGCAGCACGGCAGTGCGCGCGGCGGCGGCGCGCGGGTCGGGGCCGAACGTCGGCGACACCAGCATGCTGAGCTCGACGCCGTCCCGTCCGGCCTCCTGCGCGGCCCGCCGGACGTGGTCGACCTTGCGCGCGATGGTGTCCGGCATCCGTTCGGAGATCTCTTCGGAGATGGTGCCGTCGGGCAGGGCGCGGGGGAGGATGCCCGCGATGTCGGCGTGCCGTCCGGCGATGCCCAGCATCCGGCCGGCGCCGGCGCCGACGAGCAGTGGCGGCGCCTGTGCCGGGCGCGGGAAGACCGCCAGGTCGCGCACGCTGTAGTGCTCCCCGGAGAACGTGGTCTTCTCGCCGCGCAGCAGGCCCCGGAGGATCCGCAGCGACTCCTCCAGGCGGCCGACCCGCACACCGGCCGGGTCGAACGGCATCCCCGCCCGCTCGTACTCCTCGCGCAGCCAGCCCGCCCCGATGCCCAGTTCGAAGCGCCCGCCCGACACGTGGTCGAGGGTGGCGGCCTCCTTGGCGAGCATGACCGGGTGCCGGTGGTCGTTGGCGAGGACGAGCGTCCCGACCCGGAGAGCGCGGGTGGCCAGGGCGGCGGCGGTGAGCGCGATCATCGGGGCGAGCTGGTCGCCGAACGGCTCGGTCAGGTGGTGGTCCCGCAGCGTCAGCGTCGCGTAGCCCAGCTCCTCCGCGCGGACCGCCAGGCGGGTCACCTCCTGAGCCGTACGGGCCGACTCGGCCACCACGCCGAAGCGGAACGGCCGCGCGGCCCGGTCCTTCCATGCACTCATGCGTTCAGCCTCGCGGGACGCGCCCCGCCCGCGCTGGCGGGAATCCGACATCAGGTTCCGCGGGCGTCAGGCAAACTTGACGTCAGGTTGTCTTGACGGAACGATGGGGACATGTCGCCCGATGACCTGGACACCGCCCTGACCCTGCGCACCGCGCTCGCCCGCTACGAGGACCTGCGCACCCGCGACCTGTTCGAGGAGGACGACGACCACGAGCCGCTCAGCCGCGCCGAGGCCCTGGAGATGATCGCCCTGGGGGAAGTGATCGCCCGCAAGGCGCGCTACGGCCGCCAGCTCGCGGTCCGCACCGCGCGTGAGCGGGGCGCCTCGTGGTCGCAGATCGGCCGGGCCCTGGGCACCAGCAAGCAGACCGCCTGGGAGACCCACAACCGGTGGATCGAGCAGCAGGCCGAGCAGCGGCGCGACCGCGGCCACTGGGGCCTCGACGAGGCCGAGGCGGTGCGCGAGCGCGACCTGGCCGGCCGACGCCCCGAGGACGGCGAGTGACCGTGCGGCCCTTCCGGCATCCGCAGTACACCACGGTGATCGACGGTGCGAACGTCCACCTGCTGCACGTCCGTTCTCCCGAGCCGGACGCCTTTCCCCTGGTCTGACGCACGGGTGGCCGGGGTCCGTGGTGGAGTTCCTGGACGTCATCGGGCCGCTCACCGATCCGCGCTCGCACGGCGGCGATCCCGCGGAACTTCCACCTCGTCCTGCCGCACATCCCCGGGTACGGGCTGTCGGGCCCCACCCCGGGCACGGGATGGGACGTCGGCCGCATCGCGCGCGCCTGGGCCGAGCTGATGCGCCGTCTCGGCTACACCCGGTGCGGAGCGCAGGGCGGCGACTGGGGGCACGCCATCACGCGCAGGCTCGCGGCCGTGGACGGTGACCGCGTGGCCGCGATCCACCTCAACACGCTGTTCACTCCATCGTGCACTGGAGCGAGCTGCCGTGCGGCGGGTATTTCGCCGCCCTGGAGTGCCCGGACCTCTTCACCGCCGACGTTCGGGAGTTCTTCCGGCCCTTCCGCCGGGGATAGCCGGCCGCCGGGACGGCCCTCGCCTGCGCGGCGTCCCGCAGGGCGGGCGTCAGCCGGTGCCGATGCCGGCCGTGCGGTACTCCTCGTACAGGGAGAACAGCTCGCTCACCGGTACCGGCCTGCGGTCGGCCGCGGCGATCTCGTCCGCGCCGTCCAGCGTGGGGAGCGGCGGGTAGAAGCTCATGCCCTGGTCGTGGCGGAGGGCGGCGACGTCGTCCTGCCAGCCGGGCCAGCGGAGCGTCCAGTAGAAGTCGGTGAGGTTGCCCAGGATGAGGAAGCGCAGCCACATGCTGTGGCCGAAGACCCGCTGGGGCGTCTCCAGCAGCTTCCACTCCAGGTTCTCGGGCTGGAAGTAGCACAGCTGGCCGGGCTCGCCGGGACGCCCGTCGCGGGCGGGGTCGGAGCCGTTGATCTCGAACCGGCCGCCGAGGACGTCGTACCCGACCAGCAGCGCGGGCGCCGGGCCGCGGCGCTCGGCGAGGGCGGGGTTGGCCTCGGCCAGGCTCGGCAGGCCCAGCTCCGGCGAGCCGCCGCCCAGCACCCGCACCCAGCCGTGGTCGACCAGCACGCCGCCGGTGTGCAGGGCCAGCGCGCCCAGGAACGACCCGGCGCTGACCTGGATCCCGTGCAGCGCCTTCTCGCCGGCCTCGGGGGCGACGGGCAGGATCTCGGCCGTCTGGTGCCCGTCCGCGCGGCCCAGCAGCTCCCGCAGCTCGGGCCAGGCGGGATCGGCGACGTCCTTGAGCTCGGCGATCGAGCGGAGATCACTCACGGGTCGTGCGTCCTCCCATCGGTACGGGCCGGTGCGGGCGGCCGGGCTCCGGGGCTCCGCGCTCCGGGGCGTTCACGGGTAATTCGGGCGATCTTGCCAGATCACCGGGGGCGCGCGAGCGGGAACCCCGGAACTCGGCGGCCGGGAGGAGCGCCGCGCAAGGGCTCCCCGGCGGTCCGGGTGATCAGGCTCACTCCCGCCGGGACCTTGACGGGCACGTCCGGCTCGCATTGAGTTAGGGTCACCTAAGTTAGGTACTCCTAAGTTGACGGCCGGCCCGTCGTGCCCCGAGTGGAGGAACCGCATGGACCGCACCCGGACCCCGCCAGGCACGGTCGTGCTCGTGACCGGGGCGGCGCGCGGCGCCGGCGCCGACATCGCCCGCGCGGTGGCCGCCGCCGGGGCGCGGGTCGCCGTCCTGGACCGGGACGCGGCCGCCGCCCGGGCGCTGGCCGCCGCGCTCGGACCGGGCCGCGCCCTCGCCTGCCCCGGCGACGTCTTCGACGGCGACGCGGTCGAGGACGCCGTCGAGCGCGCCGAGCGCGACCTGGGCCCGATCGGCGTCCTGGTCAACGTCGCCGGCATCCTGCGTCCCGGCCCCGCTCCCGCCGCGCTGTGCGAGGACGGCTGGGCCGACACCTTCGCGGTGAACGCGACCGGCGTCTTCCTGGTCTCCCGGGCCGTCGCCCGCCGCATGGTGCCGCGCCGTTCGGGCGCGATCGTGACGGTGGCCTCCGACGCGGCCGTCCGGGTGCCGCGCCCGCGGCTGTCGGTCGGGGCGGCGTCCGGGGCTACGGCCGTCCAGTTCACCCGGTGCCTGGGCCGCGAACTGGCCGAGTACGGCATCCGCTGCGAGGTCGTCGCGCCCGGCGACGTCGCCCGCCTGGCCGGCCTGACGCCGCTCACGCGGCTGCAGGGCGTCGCCTGACGCGGGCGGGGCCGGCTCAGCGCGGGCCCGCGATGCCCTGTGGATCCTCGGCCGCCTCCCGCGCCGTCTCCAGTTCGAGGGCGCCGAGCCTGATCCTGGTCTCCTCGGGCACCGGGCGGGTGCGTTCGACGTACCCGCCGGACGGGCGCCGGACGATGATGCCGGTCTCGACCCCGTGCTTGAGGAGGAGCATGTCGCGGCGGCGCAGCCCCAGGCAGACGCGGCGGGTCACCGCGAACGCGACGACCGGCCCGACGAACAGCGCCGCGCGGAAGAACCAGGTGGTCGCGAACAGCGACAGGTGGAACCGCTCGGCGATGATGTCGTTGCCCGCCGCGGCCCACAGCACGCCGTAGAAGGCGATCCCCGCCGCGCCCGCTCCGGTGCGGGTGGCGGCGTCGCGCGGGCGGTCCAGGACGTGGTGCACCGCCCGGTCGCCCGTCAGCCGCCGCTCGATGAACGGGTACAGCGCGAGCGCCGTCATGAAGGCGGTGACGACCAGCAGCGGGACGATGACGCCGAACGCGAGGGTGTGCCCGGCGACGGTGACGTCCCAGCCGGGCATCAGCCGCAGCGCCCCGTCGCCGAAGGCCAGGTACCAGTCGGGCTGGGAGCCGGCGCTGATCGCGGTGGGGGAGTACGGCCCGTACAGCCAGATCGGGTTGACCTGGGCGATCGTGGCCAGCAGCGCGGTCACGCCCGCGACGAACAGGAAGAACGCGGCGGTCTTGGCCATGAAGACCGGGTAGAACGGTTTGCCCTCCACGGTCTTCTCCGTGCTGAGGCCGCGCCGGTGGTCGGTGTGCTTCTGCACCCACGGCAGCACGATCGCGTGCACGGGGACCAGCGCGAGCATCAGCCCGGGGACGACCAGCACGTGCAGGATGTACAGGCGCGGCACCAGGTCCGTGCCGGGGAACTCGCCGCCCAGGAGCAGGAAGCCCGCGTACGAGCCGACCAGCGGCAGCGACTGCACGGCGCCCAGCACCAGCCGCAGCCCGGTGCCCGACAGCAGGTCGTCGGGCAGTGAGTAGCCGGTGAAGCCGTTGACCAGGGCCAGCGTGAACAGGGTGAAGCCGAGCAGCCAGTTCAGCTCCCGCGGTTTGCGGAACGCTCCGGTGAAGAACACCCGGAGCATGTGCGCCATGATCGCGGCGACGAAGACGATCGCCGCCCAGTGGTGGATCTGCCGCACCAGCAGGCCGCCGCGCACCTCCAGGCTGATGTGCAGCGTGGAGGCGTACGCCTCGCTCATCTCTATCCCGCGCAGCGGCGCGTAGGAGCCGTCGTAGACGACCTCGGCCATGCTCGGCTTGAAGAACAGGGTGAGGAAGACGCCCGACAGCAGCAGCACCGCGAAGGAGTAGAGCGCGATCTCGCCCAAGAGGAAGGACCAGTGGTCAGGGAAGACCTTGCGGGCCGCGCGGCGTGCGAAGCCGGCGACGCCGAGCCTGGTGTCGAGGGCGTTCGCCGCACCGGTCATGCCCGCCATCGCGCCCGCCTCCGGTCGGTCGTCGATCACTACGACCGACCGTAGTACGACAGCATGTAGTACTACAAGGGGTCGTGGCCGAATCCGGCCGGGCCCGCCCCCGGCGCCGCACCGGTCCGAACCTCGCCGATCTTCCGTTCGTCCAACCCTCGGGGGCCGTACGCCCCGATATGGCCCGGGTACGAGGAGAACGCGCATGGCGGAGCAGAACATCGAGGTCACGATCGCGCCGGACGGCACGGTCGGGATGCACGTCGACGGCATCGCGGGGATGGGCTGCCTGGAGGAGACCGAGGACCTCGTCCGCATGCTGGGCGGCGACGTGGAGACCCGGGAGATGACCGCCGAGGCGTACGTCGAGGACGAGGCGGAGGCCGGCCAGGATCGCCGCGACCAGGTGTGGGGGTGACCCCGCCCGGGAGCACCGGTGCCCCCCGGTCGGTGCCGTGGCGGGTGCACGGCGTGCTCGCGCGCAGCCGCGCCAACGGCCCCGGCCTGCGGTTCACCGTCTGGAGCCAGGGCTGCTCGCTGGGCTGCCCCGGATGCTTCAACCCCGAGACGCACCGTCCCGAGGGGCCGGTCCGCACGGCCGGCGAGCTGGCCGCCGCCGCGCTGGCCGCCGCCGGCGACATCGAGGGCGTCACCCTCACCGGCGGCGAGCCGCTGGAGCAGCCCGCCGCGGTCGCCGCGTTCTGCGCCGAGGTCACCGCCCGCGGCGGCCTGGGGGTGGTGATCCTCACCGGCTTCACCCGGGAGGAGATCGAGGCCGACCCCGGCCGGCTGGCGGCGGTGGCCGACGCCGACATGGTCGTCGCGGGACGCTACAACCCGCGCCTCCACCTGGGCGCCGGACTGCGCGGGTCGGCCAACAAGATGTACTGGGCGCGGACGGGCCGCTACCGTGCGGCCGACTTCGAGGACGTGCCCGAGACGGAGATGGTGATCGCGCCCGACGGCGGCCTGGTGGTCACCGGAATGCGGGCGGCGACGGCGATGGCGGCGAGGGCGGCGGAGGGGCTGCGATGAGCGTACGGGACGAGATCGGGCTCTACCTGCGGGCGCGGGTGTCGCTGATCGTGCTGGTCACCGTGGAGGAGCAGCGCGCCCTGCGGATCCTGGACGAGGTGCGCCGCGGCCGGGACCCCGGCTCGGACCTGGTCGTGTGGGACGTCGCCGACCGGTTCGACTCCAAGGCGGGCCGGCCGCTGCCCGACGCCGCCGATCCGGGCACCGCGCTGGAGAAGATCAAGGAGCTGGCGCTCAAGCACCCCGACCGGCGCGACCTGTACGTCCTCAAGGACTTCCACGAGTTCTGGGGCAAGGACCCGCGGATCCGGCGGCGGCTGCGCAACCTGGCCCAGCAGCTGGTCTTCACCGGCTCCTCGCTGGTCGTCACCACGCCCGCGGACACCGTCCCCGGGGAGTTGCGCGACGACGCGGTGGTGGTCGAGCTGCCGCTGCCCGCCGAGGACGCGCTGCGCCGCGAGCTCGACGACCTGGTCGGCGGCACCCGGGGCGTTCGGTCGGAGCTGACCCCGCACGGCCGCGCCAAGCTGGCGCAGGCCGCGCTGGGGCTCACCGCGTCGCAGGCGAAGCGGGCGTTCGCCAAGGCGATCGTGCGGGACGACGTTCTGGACGACCGCGACATCGACGCGGTCCTGGAGGAGAAGAAGGCCGTCATCCGGGAGAGCCGCGCGCTGGAGTACTTCTCCGTCGAGGAGACCATCGACGACGTGGGCGGCCTGGACGCCCTCAAGGGGTGGCTGGCGCTGCGCGAGCGCGCCTTCAGCGCCGAGGCCGCCGACTACGGGCTGCCCGCGCCCAAGGGGCTGGCGCTGATCGGCATCCCCGGCACCGGCAAGAGCCTCACCGCCAAGATGATCGGCGGGATGTGGCGGCTGCCGCTGCTGCGGCTGGACGTCGGCGCGCTGTTCGGCTCGCTGGTGGGGGAGTCGGAGGAGCGGATCAGGCGGGCGCTGCAGCTCACCGAGACGATCGCGCCGTGCGTGCTGTGGATCGACGAGCTGGAGAAGGGCTTCGGCGCCGGCGACCTGGACGGCGGCACCTCGCAGCGGGTGTTCGGCACGCTGCTGACCTGGATGCAGGAGAAGACCGCGCCGGTGTTCGCGGTCGCCACCGCCAACGACATCACCGCGCTGCCGCCGGAGACGCTGCGCCGCGGCCGCTTCGACGAGGTGTTCTTCCTCGACCTGCCGACCGAGGAGGAGCGCCGCGAGATCATCGGGGTGCACCTGCGCAAGCGGCGGCGCGACCCGGGCGCCTTCGACGTCCACCATCTCGCGCAGATCTCCGACGGCTTCGTCGGCGCCGAGCTGGAGCAGGCGGTGATCGACGCGATGTACGCCGCGTTCGCCGAGGAGCGCGACGTGCGCACCGCCGACCTCACGGCGGCGATCGGCCGCACGGTGCCGCTGAGCCGCTCCCAGCGCGAGGTGATCGAGCGGCTGCGGGCGTGGCTGCACGAGGGCCGGGCGCAGTCGGCGTCGTTCGCCGAGATCGCGGTGGCCGAGAAGTCGCAGGTGCGGCTGGAGCTGGACTGATCCATGGGAGCGACCGGGAGGCTGCGCACCGCCCGCCTGCTGTGGGCGGCGCGCCGCGGCGCGCAGCCGGCCGTGGACGAGCTGTGGCGGAGGTGGCTGGAGGACGGCGCGGGCCCCGAGTCCGCCCGGATCCGGCACGCCCTGGTCCGGGCGGGCCGTCCGGCGTCCGCCGAGCCGCTGCGCGGGCTCAGCCGGGTGGCGCTGGGGGAGCGCGGCGCGGACCTGGCGGAGGCACTCGCCGAGTCCGCCCGCCGCCACCTTCACCCGGTGGCGGAAGCGGCGCGCTCCGCGATCCTCGCCGATCCGGTCCCGGAGGTGGTCGACGCCGTCTGCGAGGCCGCGCTCGCCGACGAGGACCGGCGTGTGGGGAGCCTCACGGCGTGGTGCGCGCGGCACGGCCTCGTACCGTCCGACCCGGTGCGGCGCGGCGTGTTCCTCTTGCTGACGCGGCGGCCGGAGGACCGGCGGGCCGCCGACCCGGACGGGTCGCTGCTGGCCCTTGCCTACGAGGCGGCCGGCGAACGCGAGCGCGCCCGGATCCGCACCGCGGTGATCGGCGACGGCGACCTGGACCTGCTGCGGATCGTGATGGACCGCAGCACGCGCCTGAGCGGCGAGGAGATCGGCCACGTCACCGGGCAGTACGCTCGGCACGGCCGCTGGGACGACCTGTGGCGGCTCGTCGCGACCCTGCCGCTGGTCCACGCGGTCGAGGCGATGCGCCTGTTCACCGGCGGCGGCGCGGAGGCGGCGGCGTGGCGGCCCCGGGACGCCGATCTGGAGGTGTTCGGGGCGCTCGCGCGGCTCACCCCGCAGGCCGCGGCCGAGGGCCTGCGCGCGCTGGCGTCGGTGGGCGCGCTGGAGCTGTCGGTGCCCGGCCGGATCGCCGAGGTGTCGATCGACCCGTCCGGGCGGCGGCTGGCGGTCTCCTCCCGCGAGGACGGCGACGGGCCCGGGCATCTGCACGTCTTCGACCTCACCGCGCGCGGGAACCGGCTGCTGCACAAACGGCTCGACCGCTGCCACCCCGCCACGCTCGTCCACACCGGCGACGCCCTGTTCGCCGCCGCGTGGCAGGGGCGGGCCGACGCGGTCAGGGGCCGCGGCATCACCCGCTACGAGGACGACATGCGCGAGGTGGTCCTGCGGGGACTCGAGGGGACGGTCCCGGCGATGGCCGCGCTCGGCGACGGCCGGTTCGCGGCCCTGGAGGTGAGCGGCGCGCCGGGCGGCGAGGCGCTCGCCAGGGTCCTGTACTTCGACGGTTCCGGCGGGGCGCGCGGCGGGTTCCCCCTTTACACCGAGCTGTTCTGGAACACCCCGCTGCAGGAGGGGGCGGCGCCGTACCGGATGGCGGCCGAGCCGCGCACGGGACGGCTCGTGCTCGACGGCCCCCGCCTCCAGATCATCGGGACGCGGCCGTACGCACGGCTGGCCAGGTCGGAGGCCGTCCAGGGCGAGCACGAGGTCTGCTTCCTCGGCCCGGACCGGATCGTGGCAGTGTCCGCCGCGACCTCTCGGGTGGAGAGCATGCGCGTGGTGCCCGGCGGCGGGCTGGAGACCGAGGCGTCCGCCGCGCTGGAGCCGCTGTCCGGGCGCCGCCATCCGGTCTCGATCAGGGGCCGCGGCGAGCTGGCCGTCCTGGAGCCGGGACGCCACGAGCGTCCGGCCCAGGTGTGCTACCTCGACGCCGCGACGCTCGGCCCCGCCGGCGGCGTCCGGGAGCTGGACGGCAGGACCGGGGACGCCCTGTGGGGCAGCCCGGACGGCGCCGTGCACGCGCTCACCGCGGGCGGCGACATCGCCGTCGCCGACGCCCCGCACGCGGTCGACGTCGCGATCATGGCCCGGCGGTGGCCCGGCGAGCTGGGCTCCCGCGATCTCCGCCGGATCGAGCTGGTCCGCGGCGACCCGGCGACGGCCGCGGCCCGCCCGCTGGCCGAGGTGCTGTGGCTGCGCCTGGAGCACCGGCTGGCCACCGAGATCCACATTTCGGCCGTCCCGCCCGGGCCCGGCGGCGACGACGACATCGCCCTCGGCACGCGGGAGGGGACGCGATGATGGGGCGGAACGCCCGCGAGCGCAGGATCCGCGCGACCGGCCGCACGGGCGAGGACGGCGCGCCGACCCGCGGGGCCGACCGCGCCTGGAGGCGCCTCGTGGCGAGGGGGCCTCTCGGCCCCGTGCAGCCCGCCCTCCTCCGGCTGGCATCCGATGAGGAGCACGCGGGCCACGTGCGCCGCGTGGAGGCGCAGGAGTTCGTCGCCGAAGCCTGGGCGCGGCGGCGCGACCCGGAGCTGCGCGAGGTGGCCCGCGCACTCGACGTCCCCGCGGCGTGGGGCGAGTCCCGATGGGAGTCGGCCGCCCTGCAGGGCCGCCTGGCGGAGGTCTGCGGGCCCGCCGACGTCCGTTGCGTGCCCGGCCTCCTCCTGGACGGCGACGACGCCGTACGCGCGGACGCCGCCCGCTTCTGCGCCACCGATGACGGCGCGCTGCTCGAAGCCCTCTGGCGCCTGGTGCACGAGCTCTCCGACCCCGGTCCGCTCGAGCGGGAACTGCTCCGCAACCCGCACCGCCCGTCGGACGGAGCGCTGGAGTTCCTCTGGAGCCGGTGGCTGGACGAACCGTCGGAACCGCTGGGCGGCTACCTGCTCGGCGCAGGATGGCCCGCCCCCGAGCAGGCCGAGCCGGAGCACGCGCTGAGCATGCTGGCGCTCGGCCTGGCCTCCGCCGAGGCCCTGTGCCGCGGCCTCCTCGACGACGCCACTCCCGGCCACCTCCTGCCCCGGCTGGCGCGCACCTGCCGTGAGCGCGAACTGCTGCCCGACGATCCGGGGGAGTGCGCCGTCTTCCGCCTGCTCCTCGGGGACATCGAGCAGCTCCGCGCGTCCGACCCCGACGGCTCCCTGCTGGCCGCCGGGTACGCGGGCGCCGGCGACGCCCTGCGCGCCCGGGTGCTGGAGGCGCTCACCGAGGCGGGCGAACTCGAGCGGATCCGCGACCTGGCGGCCCGGCCCTCCGCCCGGCCGCGCGGCGTGCGCGAGCGCACCCGGCTGGTGGACCGGCTGGCCGCCGATGAGGACTGGCCGCGGCTGTGGCGGCTGGCGCTCGACGTGGCGCCGCTGGAGGCGGGCGAGGTGGCCCGCCGGATCTCCCCGAGCTGGCGCCCGTCGGGCGAGGACGCCGCCGCCGGTGGCACGCACGACGAGCGCGACGAGCTGTTCCGGCGGCTGCGCGATCCAGGCCCGAGCGGGCCCGCCGTCCTGCGCGATGCCCTCCTCACCCACGCCCCCGCCATGGAGATCGCCCTCGGCGGCGGGGCGCAGACCCGCCGCGTCGCCATCTCGCCGGACGGCAGGCGGCTGGCCGTGACCCTCATTCTCCCCCCGACCTTCCGGCCGATCCGCCTGCTCGACATCGCCCTGCCCAGCGGTGACACCCTCGCCGAGTACGAGACGGCCGCCGTCGACCACCCCGGGCACCAGCCGATCGTCCACGAGCGGGGGTGGCGGTTCTTCGCGCACACGGGCGACGCCGTCCTCGCGGTCGTCGGCGACTCGCTCGGGCCGCTGGTGCGGTACGCGGACGGCGAGCGGCACCTCATCGCCACCGAGGACCGCGGAGTCGGCCAGATCCTGCCCGTGCCGGGCGGGGTGGCGGTCGTCTCGTTCTCCGGCGTCCGGCTGTTCCGGCCGCCCTACACCCACCCGTCCCTGACCGTCGAGGCCGGCGAGCTGGGGCTTCCTCGGCTGGGGCCCTTCGCGTTCGGGGTCGAGTGGCGGTCGGGCCGCATCGCCGTGGCGGGCCCCGGCGGGATCGCCGTCCTCGACGGGGAGACCGGCCAGAGGATCGCGTTCGCGGCGGTGCCGGAAGTCCCGCGCACCCGCGAGTTCGCCTTCGTGTCGGAAAGGGAGCTGGTGACCGCCGACGGCAAACACATGCACCGGTGGCTGATCTCCGGGAACTCCCTCGTGGAGGAGGACCGCAGGCCCCTGAGCCCGGGTTACCAGCTCCGGGCGCTGCCGCTGCAGGGCCTGGTCGCCTGGACCACCGGCGCCCACCCCCGTTTCGCCGACGCCGCCTCGCTGCTGGAGGCGCCCTCGCCCGTGACCGATCACGGCCGGAACGCGGACGCCGGATGGCGCCTGTCGGCCACGCCCATGGGGGAGCGCCTGGTCTCGGACCTGCACAACGAGATCCGGGTGGACGAGTGGTTCGGCGACCGGCTCGGGTCCCTGCTGCACCGTCCGCTGGCCGAGGCCACACCGTCCGATCTGGCGAAGGTCGAAGAGGTGCTGGCCTTCCCTTCCCTCGCCGACTCGGTGGCCGAGCCGCTGCGGCTGCTGCGGCTGTGCCTGCGCGTGCGGTTCGGGGACGACATCGCGCTGGGCCTTCCCGGCGGTGCCGCCCACGACATCGGCGCCGTCGACGACATCGCCTTGGGGAGACCGGAGGCGCGGCCATGACGCACACTGGTCCGGCCGCCGGCGAGAACGCACCTGGGGAGAGGGAGACATGACAGCGCGGATCGGCCTCGACTTCGGGACGGCCAACACCGTCGTCGCCCGCTGGGACGAGACCCTGGGGCGGGGCGAGCCCGTCCCGCTGGAAGGGGCGGACCTGCTGCGCGAGGGGACGCGCGGCGTCCGGCAGCGGGTCGTGCCGTCGCTGCTGGCCTACGACGCCGACGGCGAACGGCGCTGGCTGGGCGCGCAGGTCACGCCGGAGCTGGCGGCGCGGCCCGGCGTCACCGTCTTCCAGTCGACCAAGAGCAACCTCACCGGGCGGGCCGCCGACATCCCCCGCCCCGTCGGCGACCGCAAGATCTCCGGGCGGGAGGCGGCCGCCCGCTTCCTGGGCGACGTCATGGCGCTGGCCACCCTCGCCGCCGGCGCCGACGACCTGGAGATCGTGGCGACCGCGCCGGTCGAGGCCTTCGACACCTACCGCGACTGGCTGGTCCGCGAGGTGGCCGACGGCCCGGCCCGGATCCGGGTGGTGGACGAGGCCACCGCCGCCGCCGTCGGCTACAGCGCCCGGATGAACCCCGGCCAGGTCTTCTGCGTGTTCGACTTCGGCGCCGGGACCCTCGACGTCTCCGCCGTCCGCGTCCAGGACCCCGAGCGCGGCCTGGCCGGCGGCGGGCCGGGCGTGCGGGTCGTCGCCAAGGCGGGCGTCGACCTGGGCGGCAACCACATCGACGCGCTGCTGGCCGAGCACGCGGCCGACGAGGCGGGGCTGTCGCACGCCGACGCGGTGGCCCGCAACCGGGTGTTCCGGGCGCTGCTGGCCTCGGCCGAGTCCGCCAAGGTCGCCCTCGCCCGCGAGGACGCCGCGGAGATCGGGGCCGTGGACCCGGTCACCGGGCGCCGCTACGCCGCGGAGATCACCCGCAGCGCGTTCGACCGGATGCTGCGCGAGCGCGACGTCCTGGGACGGGTCACCCGCACGCTGCGCAAGGTCCTCGACGGCGCCGCGGCCAAGGGGTACCCGGCCGGGGAGATGGCGGGGATGTTCCTGGTCGGCGGCAGCAGCCTGATCCCGGCCGTCCGGGACGCGATCGCGCTGCAGTTCGACCCGGAATCGGTGCATCTGGACCGGCCGTTGGAGGCCGTCGCGGCGGGCGCGGCCGGCATCGCGGGCGGCCACGAGCTGCATGACCACATCCAGCACGACTACGTCATCCGGCACGTCGACCAGGAGACCGGCGTCTACGGGTTCGAGCCGCTGGTGGAGTCCGGCACCCCGTACCCGACGCCCGAACCGGTCAGGTCGCTGGGCATCCGGGCCGTCCGGGACGGCCAGCGCCGCCTCGGCCTGGCCATCTACGAGCTCGCCCACGCCACCCACCGGGACGCCGCCGACCTGGAGATCGTGTTCGACGCCGCCGGCGGGGCGCGCGCCGTGCAGGTCACCGCGCAGCGCAAGCAGGAGCGCGCCATGGTCTGGCTGAACGAGGAGACCCCCACGTTCCTGGAGGCCGACCCGCCCGCCGCGGCCGGCGCCGACCGGTTCCGGCTCGACTTCCGCGTCGACCCGCAGAAGCGGCTGACCGTCTCCGCCTTCGACCTCGTCCGCCGCGTCTGGGTGCTGGAGGGGCACCCGGTCGTCCGACTCGCCTGAGAGGTTCCCCGCCGATGTCCCACTTCACCCGCGTCCGCACCGCGCTCCGCGAACCCGACCTGCTCGCCGCCGCCCTCGCCGCCGTCGGGTTCGGTGAGGTGGAGGTGCACGACGCCCCGCAGACCTTGTACGGCTACCGGGGCGACGCCCGCCCCGAACGGGCCGAGGTGATCGTCCGCCGCCGGCACGTCGGGAGCGCCAGCAACGACATCGGCTTCGCGCGCCGTGGCGACGGGGCGTTCGAGGCGATCGTCAGCGAGTACGACCGGACCCGGTACGGGGCGGCGTGGCTGACGGAGGTGGCCCGCGCCTACGGGTACGCCGCGACCGTCCGGTACGCCGAGACGCACGGCTTCGAGATCGCCACCGACGAGGTCGACCGCGACGGCACCCGCCGCATCACGCTCCGCCGCACCGTCTGAGCCCCCTGCCGCGACCTACTCGGAGGCGATGAAGGCCTCGGCGCGGCGGAAGAGGCCGAGGGTGATCGAGTGCAGCAGGTCGCCGGTCTCCTTGGGCGCCTTGCCCGCGGACGCGCGGGCGTGCGTGCCCTCCAGGACGATCCCGAGCTTGAAGCAGGCGAGCACCGCGTACCAGATGATCGACGCCAGGTCGCGGCCCGCGGTCGCGGCGGCCCGCCCGGCGTAGGCGGTGACCAGCTCGCCCGGCCCGGGCAGGCCGCCCGCCGCGCCGAGCGGGCCGGCCAGCGAGGCGCTCTCGTCGCCGTGGCCGGGCCAGGTGGCCAGCAGCCAGCCCAGGTCGAGCAGCGGGTCGCCGATCGTGCACATCTCCCAGTCGACGATCGCGGCGACCTCCGGGCCGGTCGGGGAGAACATCAGGTTGGCCAGGTGGTAGTCGCCGTGCATGATGCCCGGCCGCCACGTGGTGGGGCGGTTGGCCTCCAGCCACGACGCCACCCGCTCCAGGCCGGGGATCTCGGGGCCGGGGTAGCCCTCCAGGGAGCCGTAACCCTCCAGCTCCGACATCCAGCGTCCGACCTGGCGCTCCAGGAACCCCTCCGGCTTGCCGAAGTCGGCCAGCCCCACCGCCTCGTGGTCGACGGCGCCCAGCGCGGACAGCGCCGTGGCGGCGTGCAGGCCCATCGCGTGCCGCATCACCGGGTCGGAGGCGTGCGGCTCGGGCAGGGCGACCGTGGCGTTGAAGCCCTCCACCGGCGTCATGAGGTAGAAGACCGCGCCGTGCATGACGTTCTCGTCGGGGCAGGCGGCGATCACGCGCGGTGCGGGGACGTCCGTGCCGCCCAGGGCCGTCAGCACCCGCGCCTCGCGGCGCAGCACGTCGTTGGTGCGGGTGCGCAGGTGGCGGGGACCGCGGCGCAGCACGTAGTCGCGGCCGCCGCGGCGGAAGCGGAGCAGCACGTTCTGCGTCCCGCCGCTGAGCAGCCGGACGTCCTCGAACGGGCCGCCGGGCAGGTCGCGCCCGGTCATCCAGGCGTCGAGCACGTCGAAGTCCACGAGCGCGCGCTCGATCTCTGCGGGCTGCTGCACGGCGTTCCTCCTAGGCAAGGCCATACGGGGGTGTGCCCCTCGATGCGGAGAGTAACAGTGATGCACTTGCATTAATCATTCAGATAGGCACATTATCGTTGGGAGACGCCCGCGGCGCACCCGCGGCGCCGCATCAGAGAGGGAGGCCGGCATGGCTTGGGACTTCGACACCGACCCCGAGTACCAGGAACTGCTCGACTGGGCCGACGCCTTCGTCCGCGACGAGGTCGAGCCCCTCGACCTGGTCCTCGGCGACCCGTACGACAAGGCCGACCCCAGCTTCAGGCAACTGGTCCGCCCGCTGCAGCAGCAGGTCAAGGAGCGCGGGCTGTGGGCCTGCCACCTCGGCCCCGACCTCGGCGGCCAGGGCTACGGCCAGGTCAGGCTGGCCCTGCTGAACGAGATCCTGGGCCGCTCCCGCTTCGCGCCCTCGGTGTTCGGCTGCCAGGCCCCCGACTCCGGCAACGCCGAGATCATCGCCCACTTCGGCACCGAGGAGCAGAAGAAGCTCTACCTCGCGCCGCTCCTGGACGGCGAGATCTCCTCCTCGTACTCGATGACCGAGCCGCACGGCGGCTCCGACCCCACGATGTTCACCACCCGCGCCGAGCGCGACGGCGACGGCTGGGTCATCAACGGCGAGAAGTGGTTCTCCTCCAACGCCAAGCACGCCGCCTTCATCATCGTGATGGCCGTGACCGACCCGGACGTGAACGCCTACGAGGGCATGTCGATGTTCATCGTGCCCGCCGGGACGCCGGGATTGACCATCGTCCGCAACGTCGGCGTCGGCACGGGCCGCGAGGGCTCCCACGGCTACCTGCGCTACGAGGACGTCCGGGTGCCCGCCGGCAACCTCCTCGGGGAGGAGGGCGGCGCGTTCGCCATCGCCCAGACCCGGCTCGGCGGCGGCCGCATCCACCACGCCATGCGCACCATCGCCCAGGTCCGCAAGGCGTTCGACATGATGTGCGAGCGGGCGGTGTCGCGGCAGACCAGGTTCGGCCCCCTGTCCAAGCTCCAGATGACGCGGGAGAAGATCGCCGACAGCTGGATCGAGATCGAGCAGTTCCGGCTGCTGGTGCTGCGCACCGCCTGGCTCATCGACAAGCACCAGGACTACCGCAAGGTCCGCAAGGACATCGCCGCCGTCAAGGCCGCCATGCCCAAGGTGTTCCACGACGTCGTCCAGCGGGCCATGCACCTGCACGGCGCGCTCGGCGTGTCGGGGGAGATGCCGTTCACCGGCATGCTGCTGGGCGCCCAGTCGATGGCGATCGCCGACGGGCCCACCGAGGTCCACAAGATCACGGTGGCCCGGCAGATTCTGCGAGACTACGAGCCGGTCGAGGGGCTGTGGCCCAGCGGCCACCTGCCCACCCGGCGCGAGGCGGCCCGCGCGCGCTACGCCGACGCCCTGGAACGAGCCGTAGGGAACGAGTGACCGACACGCCTTCCGGCCCGGCGGCCTCCGCGGCCGCTCCCGCGTCGACGCGGGAGCGGCTGCTGGACGCCGCCCAGCGCCTGTACGCCGAGCGCGGCCTGGACGCGGTCAGCCTCCGCGAGATCAACCAGGCCGCCGGGGCGCGCAACGCCACCGCCGTCCAGTACCACTTCGGCGGGCGGCCGGGGATCGTCCGCGCGATCGTCGCCCGGCACCGCCCCGAGATCGAGGCGCGCCGGCACGCCCTGCTGGACGCCTACGAGTCGGCGGGCCTGGACGACCCGCGGGCGCTGGCGGCGGCGCTGGTGCGGCCGCTGGCCGCCCTCCTCGCCGACGAGGGCGGACGCGACTTCCTGCAGATCTGGGCGGCCGTCCACAACCGTCCCGACCCGCTCCTGTCCACGGCGGCGCTGGAGGACCCCTCCGACAGCATCTACCGGTGGCGGATGCTGGTGCTGCCGCTGCTGGAGGAGGACGCGGCGCGCCTGCACCGGCGCTTCACCGCCCTGCTGCACGCCTCGATCGAGCTGGGCCGCCGCGCCCGCTCGGGGCCGCGCACCGACGACCGCCTGTTCACCAGCTACCTGATCGACGTGGTCACCGCGATCCTGGGCGCGCCCGTCTCGGCCGAGACCCGCCGCCTGGCCGCCGAACGCGACGCCGCCCGCTCCCCTTCGCCCGGATCGCCTTCGCCCGGATCGCCTTCGCCCGGGTCGCCTTCGCCCGGGTCACATTCGTCCAAGACGGGGTGAGGGGGCGTCCCGCAGACTGGGCATGTCATCCGCTACGACCAGGGGGAACGACATGACCGACATGCCCAGGCAGACCTTCTACCCGCTCGTCCACTACACCGACCCGGCCAAGGCCATGGAGTGGCTGGAACGGGCCTTCGGGTTCGTCACCCACGAGGTCGCCAGGGAGGGCGACCGCATCGTGCACGCCGAGATGCGCTACGACACCGGCATCGTCATGATCTCGCAGGCCGAGGCCGGCGGCGTCGGCATCTACGTGGCCGTCGACGACCCGGACGCGCACCACGACCGGGCGCGGGCGGCCGGGGCGGAGATCACCGCGGGGCTCGCCGACAAGCCGTACGGCTCCCGCGACTACGCGGCCCGCGACCTGGAGGGCAACATCTGGTACTTCGGCACCTACCGCCCCTGACCGATCCCCTCGGCCCGTTGAAAATGGGCGGATTCGCCCCGCTCGGCGGTGCTACGGTGCGTGAGCCGGCCGCGGGACTCCGGTGCGACTTCCGGAACTCGTTCTTTACAAGCGGTGATTCGCTGTTCGCGCCCCCATTCCCCGGCCGGCACCCGGGGATCGTGCGAGGCGGGGGCGGGGACGGGGCATGGGCGAGACGCTGGCGGACCTGGTCGCCTGCGAGGACGTGCTGATGTTCGTCAACGCCGCCATCACCTCCACCGGCCAGCGCGAGTTCCACCACGACGAGCACGGCCAGCGGCTCTCGCTGGACTTCCTGCACGAGTACATGCTCGCCAACTACCGCGAGCTGTACGCGGCGGCGCTCGCGCTGGACGTCAACGACCACAACGCCGCGCTGATCGTCCGCAACCTGCTCGTGTACGCCTCCGACGTCCCCGCCGACCGCCGCCGCGCCGAGGGGCGGCTGATCTCCGCCCGGCTGCGGCTGCTGCCGCCGCAGCGCGTGCTGCGGGTGTTCCGCGAGCTGCGCCAGGTCGGCGTGAACAACCGCCGCACCCGCGCGATCCTCCGCGAGTGGATGGCCTCCCGCCCCGACCCGGCCTTCGACGCCGTCAAGTACCGCGGCGCGGTGCGGGAGGTCGTCCGCCACGCCCACCTCCGCCTGCCCGAGGACGGCGCGACCCGCGGCGAGCTGGGCGCGTTCCTGTTCGCGCCGCGCCGCGGCGGCAGGTTCCGCACGCCGATGTTCGAGACCTGGCGGCGCGCGCACTACGAGCAGGCCGCCCTGTACGACCTGCCCTACACGGTCGCCGAGGGCTTCGCGGCCAAGCACGGCATCCCCCGCAAGGTCTTCCTGGAGCGCATCGAGCCGCGCATGACCCGCCTGGAGCGCCTCCGCCTCCAGGAGAACGCCCGCGCGCACAAGGCGGACGCCGTCGCCGCCGACCTGTCGGCCATGCCGCTGACCAGGCTCGCCACCTACGTCCTGGCGCTGCCCCTCGACGACCGGGTCAGGCGCCGCGACGAGCTGACCACGGCCCTGCGCGCCGCCGCCCGCCGCGCCGCCGGGCCCCTGGCGGGTCAGTGGGGCCGCGTCACCGCCGTCCTGGACGACAGCTTCTCCACCACCGGCTCCGGGCAGAAGCGCCGCCGCCCCCTGGCCGTGGCGCTGGCCTGCCACCACCTCCTGCGGGCCCTCGCGTCCCGGTACACGCCGCTGTGGGTCTCGGGACGCACCGACGAGCTGCTGCTGTACCCGTTCGGGCCCTCGCCGCTGGGGGAGCGGATCCTGGACGCCCTCGACACCGCCCCGGAACGCCTCGTGATCGTCTCCGACGGCTGGGACAACGCCCCGCCCGGCCTGGCCGCCGAGGTCCTGCGGGTGTGGCGCACCCGGCTCGACCCCGGCCGCCGCGTCGCCGTCACCCATCTCAACCCGGTGTACGACGCCGACGACTTCGACGTGCGCCGGCTCGCGCCGACCGTGCCCACCGCCGGCATCCGGGACGCCGAGGACCTGCCCACCCTGGTCGAGCTGGCCCGCTTCGCCGAGGGCCGGGCCGGGCTCGGGGACGTCCGCGCCTACCTCGACGAGCGCGTCGCGCGGTTCACCGGGAGCCGATGATGAAGAACCTCACGCTGGCCGGCCTGTCCACCCGGCCCGCCCAGGCCTGGGGGTCGGTCCGGCTCGTCCCGCTCGTGCGCGAGGAGCCGGTGGAGAACCTGCGGCTGCACCGCCACGTCTACGACGACCCCTCGGTGGTGGCCGTGGGCGACCGCACCGTCTACACCGCGTTCATCCCCCACGCCTACGTCGCGACCTGGGCGAACACCGAGGGGCCCGCGGCCTCGTACGGCACCCGGATGCTGCAGAAGGACGACGCCGGGATCGCCCCGGCGTCCCTGCCGGTCAGGGTCCGGCGGCGGATGGCGCGCCGCGTCGCCAAGGACCGGCTGCGGTTCCTGCCGCTGCACCTGGCCGTCGAGGGCTACCTCGCGCTGCACTTCGGCGGCCCGGAGATCGCCTGGGAGGAATGGTCGCAGCGGGCGCTGCGCGGCGGGCTGTCGCCCCGGGCCGAGCGGACCTTCCTGGGCCTGCACGTGCGGGGCCTGGAGGACGCCCTCGGCGTGTTCGAGGTCCACCCCGGCCAGTGCGGCGTCATGGTGTACGTCGCCGATGCCCTGGCCAGCGCCTTCGTCGTCCCGCACCCCGACGACTACCGGGCGCTGCACGCCACCCTGGTGGAGGACCTGTTCGGCGAGACGATCTACCAGTACGGGCTGCTCAACCTGCCCGCCGCCGAAATGAGCGTGCGCATCGACGACACCCGGGTCGGCTCCCTGGCGGACCTGCGGGCCCAGGCGGGGCTGCGGCAGGACGAGTGGGCGTCGTTCCACGACACGGTCATGGCGGGCGGCCTGTTCGACCCGGACGGCGGCTACCGGGCCGTCCAGCATCTCAACGGCTTCGAGCTCGGGCGCTTCATGCCCGCCTTCTCACCGCGCCGCGAGAACCACATCGGCGAGGTCATCACCCGCAGGAAGGGCCGGATCGCCTACCTCAAGTCGTTCCGGCTGTCGGACACCCAGGTCCGCCGCGGCTACCTCCTCACCCGCCTCGCCGCCCACGGCTGGAACCTGGAGACGACCGCGAAGGCCCTCGGCACCGACGCCGCCGGTCTGGGCCTGCGCCTGGAACGCGCGGGCTTCGGCTACCTACTGCGGCAGGACGTCCTGGACCACTACCGCGCCCAGGCCCGCCGCGGCATGCCCGCCCCCGGCACCTGACCCGCCGGGGGGTCAGCCGCGCAGGCCGGCGAAGAGGTCGTCCTCGTGGTCGGGGGCGTCGACCCGGGAGAAGTGGCGGATGAAGACCTCCGCGCCCAGCGCCAGCCGCCGGGCCTCCTCCGGCAGCCGCAGCAGGAAGATGTTCTCGCCCTGGCTCGCGTGCGCCTCCAGCGCCTTGACCTTGCGCTCCACGTACGCCGACACGTCCACCACGCTGGTGATCATCTCGTCCGGGACGCCGAAGTCGTCGGGGAGCTCGACCCCGGCCAGGTCCTCGCCGGCCAGCTTGAGGAACTCCATCAGCTGCCGGGCGCCCGAGCGCGGGACCGCCGTGTAGTAGAGCTTGTCGGGGATCCCGGTGGACTCGGCCGCGGCGACCGCGACCCGGTGGGCCTGGATGTGGTCGGGATGCCCGTAGCCGCCGTTCTCGTCGTAGGTGACCACGACCTGCGGGCGGTAGCGCTCCATCAGCTCCGCCAGCCGCTTGGCCGCCTGCTCCACCGGGACGTTCGCGAACGCCTCCGGATGGCCGTTGGTGTCCCAGCCCTCCATTCCCGAGTCGCGGTGGCCGAGCAGCTCGACATGGCCGATGTCCAGCAGCCCGGCCGACTCCTGGAGCTCGGCCAGCCGCCGCCGCGCCACCCCGGCCGCGTCATGACCGGGATCGGTCGGCTTGAGGCCGCCCGCGTCGTCGCCCGCCTCACCGTTCGTGCACGTCACCAGGACGGTGCGGATGCCCTCCTCCGCGCAGCGGGCCAGCAGGCCGCCGGTGCCGAGCACCTCGTCGTCGGGGTGCGCGTGCACCGCCATCAGGGTGAGCTGGGGTTCCATCTGATCTCCTCAACCGAATCGCCCGGCCCACTCTATGGCCCGCCACCGACAGTGCCCACGGCCGCCGGGACTCACGCCTGCGACGAGGCCTCCGCGGCGGACAGGTCGGCCGCGGTGAGGGGACGCGCCGGGGCCTCGAACGGGTACAGCGACGTGGCGGTGAGCCCGTCCACGACGAGCAGCTCCCCGGACCGCAGCAGCCGCCAGCCGGGGTCCTCGTCCATCCGCTCGCTGGCGATCACGTACGCGGGGGTGTGGCGCTCGCCGTCCACGCACGTCACGTCCAGGCTCCCGGGCTGGTGCCCCGCGTGCAGGTGCCGGGCCCTCCGCTCCAGCTCGGGCGCCAGGACCCACAGCTCGTTGGGCTCGGGGTAGCGCAGCGCCCAGATCCGGTGCGCCTCGGCCAGCAGGATGTTGAGCGAGTAGACCGGCAGCTCGGCCGTGATCCGCCGGATCGCCGCGATCAGGCCCGCCGTCGTGTCGCCGTGCCGCCTGATCTCCGCGGTGATGTAGGCGAAGACCAGTTCGGAGTCGGTCTGGCCCTCCATCAGCGCCAGGTCCACGTCGGTGAGCCACGACTCCAGCACGCCGAGCCCCTGCACCACCCCGTTGTGGGCGAACAGCCGGTCGTTCATGTCGAACGGGTGCGCGTTGTGGACGCTGACCCGGCCGGTCGAGGCGTACCGCACGTGCGAGACGAAGGTGTGGGAGACGACGTTGCGCGCCTCGGAGGCGAAGTCGGTGTTCTCGAACGCGGCGACCGGGGCCCGGTCCCGGACGGGCTCGTCGCCGAGCGAGAACCATCCCAGCCCCGTGCCGTCGGGCATCCTGCGGCTCTGCGCGCGCATGCTCTGGGGCGCGTCCAGCAGCCAGAACGTGGCCCGCACCCGGGGCCCGCCGGTGGTCATCCCGAAGAGTCGGCACATGCTTCCACCATGACCCACGCGCCGCGGCGCGACCAGGCCGCCCCCCGGCGCGCGGAAAGGTCTTCGACGGGCGGCCGGTGATGGCGTACGGTCCGGATATGGGGTCCCCGGTGGTGCTGCTGGACGTCGATGGCGTGCTCAACCCGTTCGAGCGGCCGCATCGCGGGTTCCGGCGCGTGCGGTGCTCGCCCAACGGCATCACCTACAAGCTGTGGCTGAACGCCGGCCACGGGCGCATGCTGCTCGACCTGGTCGAGGCCGCGGGCGCCGAGCTGGCCTGGGCCAGCTACTGGTGCGACCACGCCAACACCTGGATCGGGCCCAGGGTCGGGTTGCCCGAGCTGCCGTTCGTCCCGATTCCGCGGTTCCCGGGGATCACCGAGGGCGTCTCGCTGGGCTCCTGGAAGGCCCGCCACGTCGCCGCCTGGACCGGCGGCCGCCCGTTCGTGTGGTTCGAGGACGAGCCCGACGCGACCGACCGCATCGCCGCCGAGCCGGGCGTCGGCGATCACCTGCTCGTCTCCGTCGAGCCTCAGGCGGGGCTGACCGAGGAGCACATCGAGCGCGCCCTGGAATGGCTCCGCGCCCGGACCCCCGACGCCTGATGATCGTCATCTCCGCCGGCGCGGCCCCGGGCCGGGCCCGGGGCCGCGGGCGGGTCAGCAGTAGCTGTTGACCAGGTTGGTCAGGGCCGACTTCTCGGCCGAGTCCACGGTGAGGCCGTAGCGGTACTTCACGTCCGTCCAGGACCGCGCGTACATGCAGCGGAAGGCGGTGCGCGACGGGACCCACTCGGCCGGGTCCTGGTCGCCCTTGGACTGGTTGACGTTGTCGGTGACGGCCCACAGCTGGGAGCTGGCGCGGTCGTTGGCGAAGCCCTCCCGGCGCGCGGTGGTCCAGGAACTGGCCCCCGACCGCCAGGCCTCGGCCAGCGGGACCATGTGGTCGATGTCGACGTCGGACGCCTGGGTCCAGGTGGCGCCGTCGTACGGGCTGTACCAGCTCCCGGAGACGGCGGCGCAGCTGGAGTCGGTCTGGACGTTGGTCCCGTCCCGCTGCAGGACGATCTCGCGGGTGTTGCAGGCGCCCGAGACCGTGCTCCAGTGCGGGAACTTGTCGCGGTCGTAGCCCGTGGACGACCCCTCGGCGGCGACGGTCAGCGCCGCCAGGTGCTCGAGGGTGACGGCCTTCCCCGGCGGGGCGGGCGGTGCGGCGTGGGCCGCGGGCGCGAGCGCCGCGGTGGCGGTCAGCGCGGCGGCGAGAGCGGTGACGGTGATGCCCGTGCGTTTCACGGGTTCCTCCTCCAGCTTGGGAGCATCCTCCGTTCAAGCGTTAGTTAGCTGGATAAACCGGAAATGTCTGTTCGCTTCCGGCAAGATCACGGGTTTGTTACGAGCCGGGGCGGTCACATTCGTCCAATACGGCGTGTCGCGGCGCCGTCTAACGTCCCCTTCGACGACCGACGAAGGGAGACGACCATGGGCCGATCACCGCTTCTCGACCTGGCCTACGGCTTCATGCCGGCGCAGGTCCTGTACGCGGCGGCCGAGACCGGGGTGGCCGACGCGCTCGCCGCCGGGCCCCGCACCGGCGAGGACCTGGCCAAGGAGACCGGCACCCACGCGCCCTCACTGCGGCGGCTGCTGCGCGCCCTCGCCTCTCTGGGGGTGGTGGAGCAGCGGGACACCGACCTCTTCGAGCTCACCCCGCTGGGCGCGGGCCTGAAAAGCGACGACCCGGGATCGGTGCGCGGGCTCGTCAGGCTTTTCTGCGGGCCGGAGGTGTGGAACTCCTGGGGCGATCTTGTCGGCACTTTGCGCAGCGGTGAACCCGCCTGGGAACGCGTCACCGGAATGACATCGTTCGAATTCATGGCGGCGAACGAGGAACTGGCGGGAACGTTCAACACCGCCATGGCCCAGCACACCCGCGCGGTCGCACCGGCCGTCGTCGAGAACGGCGATTTCGGCCGCTTCCGCACCATCGCCGACCTGGGCGGCGGCGACGGCACCCTGCTGGCCGCCATCCTGGGCGCCGTGCCGGACGCGAGCGGAATCCTGTTCGACCTCCCCGCCGGGCACGCGGGCGCGGAGCGGACCCTGAACGAGGCGGGCGTGGCCGACCGGTGCCGGGTCGTCTCCGGTGACTTCTTCGAGTCCGTGCCGGAGGGGGCCGACGCCTACGTGCTCAAGAGCGTCGTCCACGACTGGGACGACGAGAAGGCCGCCGCGATCCTGCGCAGGTGCCGCGAGGCGATGCGCCCGGACGCGCGGGTGCTGCTGGTGGAGTTCGTGATGCCGGAAGTGGTGACGCCGGAGGACTCCGGGAACGTGATGTCCGACATCAACATGCTCGTCGTGCTGCGCGGGCGCGAGCGCACCGAGCGCGACTTCCGCGACCTGCTCGGCGCCGCCGGGTTCGGGCTCACCGCCATCACCGGCCCGCTCCCGCCGTCCGGGTACCGCGTGATCGAGGCCGCGCCCGCCTGACGATCCGCGGCGTGGCCCCAGCCCGCGGCCTTTCCGGGGGCGCGGGGCTCAGTTGCGGGTCCAGTCGGGCTGCAGGAAGTCGGCGACCCGGGCCTCCCGGCCGAGCAGCACGACCTCGCGGAACTGCCAGAGCATCGCCCCGGTCGGGGCGTGCACGACCCAGTCGGGGCGCAGCCGCATCTGCAGCAGGTGCCCGCCGTCGATCTGCGGCACCCAGCGCGGCGTGTCGTCGGCGGCGAGCCGGGCCAGGCTCACGTGGTGGACGGAGTGCACCTCGTCCGGGCTGGGGCGCAGCGGGCCCGGATCGGACGGCGCCGCCACCACCGGGGTGATCGAGAACCCGGAGGCGGCGGGGAAGTCGTCGAGCCTGCCGAGCACCTCGGCGGGCCCGACGGCCAGCCCCAGTTCCTCCCGCAACTCGCGCAGGGCGGCCTCCTCGGGCGTCTCGCCCTCGTCCATCCGCCCGCCGGGCAGCCCCCACTGGCCCGCGTTCCGGCCCCGGTAGGCGCGCTTGATCAGGATCACCGAGGGGACGCCCTCGTGCTCGACGACGCACAGCACCACTCCGGCGCGGCGGGAACCGGGGGAGTCGGGGACGGTGGTGTGGGCGAAGGCGCCGAGCCGCTCGGCGGCGGCCTCCCGGAACGCGGGCAGGCTCACGAGGGGATCCGTCATCCACCGATCTTCTCAGCCTGCCGGGCGGGCCGCTCGCCCGGCGTGCCTCCGCGGACGCGGACGGCGCGTCAGCGGCCCGCGGGGGCCTCGCGCTGGTCCCGGGCGTACCGGGCCGGGGAGGTGCCCACCGAGGCGGTGAAGTCGCGGATGAAATGGGCCTGGTCGGCGTAGCCGAGCTCGGCCGCCAGCGCCGGCCAGTCCACCGGGGCGCCCGCGGCGGCCCGCTCCGCCGCCTCCAGCATCCGGTGCCGCCGGATCACCCACTTGGGGCCGACGCCCACGTACTCCTGGAACAGCCGCTGCAGGCTGCGCGGGCCCACGCCCACGTCGGCCGCCAGGTCGTCCACGCGGACCAGGCCCGGCCGCTCGGCGATCCGCGCCACGATCCCGGCGGCGAGGCCCGCCCGCGGGTCCGCCCCGGCCGGGCGCCGGCCGAGCAGGAACGCCTCCAGCCGCGCGACGGCGCCCTCCGCGCCGGGACTGCCGAAGACGTCCGCGCACAGCTCGCGCCCCGCCGCGCCGAACACCTCGTGCACGCGCGGCGTCCGGCCGGTGATCGTGGACAGCGGGGCGCCGAGGAAGGGCCGGAACCCGCCGGGCCGGAACGCCGCGCCGACCACCCGGCCCTCGTCGGCGATCTCCTCCGCGAAGCCGTCCCGGACCACGCCCACCACCCGGTCCCGGGTCGTCCCGGAAGTCAGGTAGCTGGTGAACGTCATGTGGACGGCCGGCCGAGTCAGGACCCGCTGCCGGTGCGGCTCGCGGCCGCGCAGGTCCCACACCAGCACCCAGTAGTGGTCCACGAACGGCGCCAGCTCCGCGGCGGGCGCGATCCTGGTGACCTGGAAGCTCTCCAGCGCCGCGCGGGCGTTCAGGATGCCGCGCGTGCTACTGGGCAGAATCCGGGACATTCCCCCAGGCTAGGGCGTGCGCGCCGGTGCCGCGGCGGCCTGTCGCGTTTCTACAAGACCGGCCGCCGGGCCCGCTCTAGCGTGGAAAGCTCTTCGAACGGATGAGCGAGAAAGAGGCGAGGGCGAGATGGAATTCCGGAGCCTGATGGTGCCCGCGGCCGAGACGTCGGCGCGGATCGTCCGGGGCGTCCCGGCGGACCGGCTGGACGCGCCGACCCCCTGCCCCGGCTGGGACGTGCGGGCACTGGTCAACCACATGACCTACTGGGCCGGGCCGGCGGCGACGGCCGCGCGCAAGGAGCAGCCGCCCGCCGGCGTGGACGAAGGGCACGACTTCACCGCGGACGGCGACTGGGCCGCCCTCTACACCGAGCGCGCCCGCGCCATGGCCGAGGCGTGGACCGACCCCGCGGCCTGGGAGGGCAGCACCAGCCTCACCGGCAACCCCCAGGGCATGCCCGCCCCCGTCATCGGCGGCATGATGCTCGGCGAATGCGTCCTGCACGGCTGGGACCTGGCCGTCGCCACCGGCCAGGACACCGCCGTCATCCCCGGGGACCTGGTCGCCGCCGCCTACGAGCAGCTGCAGCCCACCGCCGAGATGGGACGGCAGTACAAGGCGTTCGGCGAGCGCGTCGAGGTCCCCGAGTCGGCGCCGCTCCTTGACCGGCTCTTGGGGCTTTCCGGGCGCGACCCGTACTGGAAGCCCTGACCGGCCCCTCCGCCGCTGGGGGAAGGGGGGGCGAATTACAGGCGCGAGCGGGGTGCCGGGCGCTCTACGCTTGAGGCATGTCTTCCACGCCGTCGACCTCTGGTTCTTCCATCCGGGTACGCTTCGCCCCCTCCCCGACGGGGATGTTCCACGTGGGCGGGGCCCGGTCCGCCCTGTTCAACTGGGTGATGGCCAAGCAGGCGGGCGGCACGCTCGTGCTGCGGATCGAGGACACCGACGCCTCCCGCAACCAGCCCGAATGGACCGAGGGGATCATCCGGGCGCTGGCCTGGCTCGGCATGGACGGCGGCGAGTACGAGGGCCCCTACTTCCAGTCCGCCAACGCCGACAAGCACGCCGCCGCCGCCCGCACCCTGATCGACGCCGGGCGCGCCTACTACTGCGAGTGCACCCGCGACGACCTGATCGCCCGCGCCGGCGGCCAGTACAAGGGCTACGACAACTTCTGCCGCGACCGCGGCCTGGAGCCCGGCCCCGGGCGGGCGCTGCGGTTCCGCAGCCCCGACGAGGGGCAGACCACGGTGGTCGACCTGCTGCGCGGCAAGCCGGTGTTCGAGAACGCCGTCCTGGAGGACTTCGTCATCGCCCGCGCCGACGGCTCGGTGACGTTCCTGCTGGCCAACGCGGTCGACGACATCAGCCAGGGCATCACCCACGTGGTGCGGGGCGAGGAGCACCTGTCCAACGCGCCCAAGCAGCAGCTGCTGTGGGAGGCGCTGGGCGCCGAGCCGCCCGTGTGGGCGCACGTCCCGGTGATCGTGAACGAGAAGCGGCAGAAGCTGTCCAAGCGGCGCGACAAGGTCGCCCTGGAGGACTACCGGGCCGAGGGCTACCTGTCCGACGCCATGCGCAACTACCTGATGCTGCTGGGCTGGGCGCCCTCCGGCGACCGCGAGATCGTGCCGTGGGAGGCGATCGTCGAGGAGTTCCGGATCGAGAACGTCAACACCTCGCCGGCCTTCTTCGACGTCAAGAAGCTGCGCGCGTTCAACGGCGAGTACATCCGGGCGCTGCCGCCGGAGCGGTTCGTCGCCGAGTGCCTGCCGTTCCTGGAGGACGCGCCGTTCGAGGTCGACCTGGGTGTGTTCGAGCGGCTCGCGCCGCTGGCCCAGACCCGGGTGGCGGTGCTGTCGGAGATCGTGCCGATGGTCGACTTCGCCTTCCTGGACGAGCCGCCCTACGACGAGCAGTCCTGGAACAAGGCCATGCTGAAGGGTCCGGCCGCGGAGATCCTCGCCGCGACCGAGGAGGCCTACCGGGACGTGCCGTGGGAGACCGAGCGGCTCAAGACGCGGCTGGAGGAGGTCGGCGCCGCGCAGGGCCTCAAGCTCGGCAAGACGCAGGCGCCCGTCCGCGTCGCCGCCACCGGCCGCACGGTGGGCCTGCCGCTGTTCGAGTCGCTGGAGATCCTGGGCCGGGAGCGCACCCTCGCCCGGATCGCCGCGGCCCGCGCCAAGCTGCGCGACGCCGCGCCCGCCTCCTGACAGCGGGGCGCGAACACCGCAGACGGCCGCCGGAACGACCGCGGCCGGTGGCGGGGAAGCACCCGCCACCGGCCGCGCGCTCACCCGGGGCCCGTGCGGCGCCGCCCGGGGACGATCACGCCCGCGGGCACCGTCCGGGACCGCGGCGACCCAGGATCACGGCGACCCGGGATCACGGTGCGACGTCGTCCGGCCCCGCCACGGTGTCGCGCAGGTCGGCCACCCGCCGGTCCAGCTCCTCGAACTCCTCGCGGAGCGTGCCAGGGAGCCGCTTGCCCAGCCGCTCCAGCTGCTCCTCGACCGAGGCCAGCCGGGCGGCCGACTCCGCCGCGGCGCGCGCCGCCGCCTCCGGGAGGGTGCCGGGCCCCCGGCTCGGATCGGTGGACGGCCGGGCCTGCAGCAGCGCGGCCTGCTCCCTCAGCAGCGCCGCCTGCTCGCGCAGCAGGACCGTCTGGTCGCGCAGCTGCTTGTTCTTGTTGTGCAGCTCCACGAACACCGACACCTTGGCCCGCAGCACCCACGGGTCGAACGGCTTGGAGATGAAGTCGACCGCGCCCGCCGCGTACCCGCGGAAGGCGTAGTCGGGATCGCTGTTCACCGCCGTCAGGAAGATGATCGGCAGGTCGCGGGTCTTGCGGCGGCGCTTGATGTCGCGGGCGGTCTCGAAGCCGTCCATGCCCGGCATCACCACGTCCAGCAGGATCACCGCGTACTCGTCGGTCAGCAGCGCCTTGAGGGCCTCCTCGCCGGAACGGGCCCGGATGAGGTCCTGATCGAGCGAGCTGAGGATGGCCTCCAGCGCGATGAGGTTCTCCTCGCGGTCGTCCACGAGCAGGATCTTCGCCTTGTCGTCCACGCTTGCCCTTCTACCATCTCTGTTCCGGCTCGTCCCGGCTCGCCACCCCGTCCGGGCGGGCGCACCGCGCCCGCCCGCCCCCATTGTCGGCCGCGCGGCTAGCGGACGATGGAGGGTTGCAGCCAGTTGCGCATGACGTCCAGGAGATGGTCCACGTCCACGGGCTTGGGGACGTAGTCCGACGCGCCGGAGGCCAGGCTCTTCTCCCGGTCGCCCTTCATCACCTTCGCCGTGATCACGATGATCGGCAGCTCGGCGAACTGCGGCATCTCCCGGATCGCGGCGGTCGTGGCGTAGCCGTCCAGGCCGGGCATCATCACGTCCATGAGCACCAGCGCCACGTCCGGGTTGCGGTGCAGCACCTCGATGCCGGCATGGCCGTCCTCGGCGTACAGCACCTCCATGCCGTAGCCCTCCAGCACGCTGGTCAGGGCGAACACGTTGCGGACGTCGTCGTCGACGATCAGCACCTTGCGGCCGGACAGCACCGTGTCGAGGAAGTCGGCGGGCGGCTCGTCCAGCAGCCCGTTCAGACTCGGCTCGGACTCGCCCCGACGGTCGCCGGCGGGGGCGGACTGCTCGGCCGCCAGCACCCGGTCCATGGACGGGTCCATCGGCGGCGCGGTCGCCGCGGCGCCCGGGTCGGTCGCGGTGGCGGTGACCGCCGCCGGCACCGGCTCGTCGGGCAGCACCGAGCGGCGCCGCCCGTCCGGCTCGGAGTACTGCGCGGGCAGGTAGAGGGTGAACACGCTGCCGCGGCCCGGCTCGCTCTCGGCGTGGATCTCCCCGCCCAGCAGCCGGGCGATGTTGCGGCTGATCGACAGGCCCAGCCCGGTGCCGCCGTAGCGGCGGCTGGTGGTGCCGTCGGCCTGCTGGAACGCCTCGAAGATCACCTGCAGCTTGTCGGCGCTGATCCCGATCCCGGTGTCGATCACCCGGAAGGCGATCACGTCCGGGGTGTTCCACAGCGCCGGCAGCGTGAAGCTGATGTCGCCGGCCCGCTCGATCCGCAGCCGCACCTCGCCCTCGGCGGTGAACTTGACCGCGTTGGACAGCAGGTTGCGCAGCACCTGCTGCAGCCGCTGCTCGTCGGTGTGCAGCAGGCCCGGCACCTCGGGGGAGACCTCCACCCCGAAGTGCAGGCCCTTGTCGACCGCCAGCGGCCGGAAGGTGGCGTCGACGTAGTCGACCAGCCCGGACACCGCCAGCCGCTGCGGGTGCAGCTCCATCTTCCCGGCCTCGACCTTGGCCAGGTCCAGGATGTCGTTGATCAGCTCCAGCAGGTCGGTGCCCGAGTCGTGGATGGTCTGGGCGAACTCGACCTGCTTGTCGGTGAGGTTGCCGCCCGGGTTCTCCGACAGCAGCTTGGCCAGCACCAGCAGGCTGTTGAGCGGGGTGCGCAGCTCGTGCGACATGTTGGCCAGGAACTCGGACTTGTAGCGCGAGGAGATGGCCAGCTGCTCGGCGCGCTCCTCCAGGGTGCGCCGGGCCTGCTCGATCTGGAAGTTCTGGATCTCGATCGCGCGGTTCTGCTGGGCCAGCAGCGCCGCCTTCTCCTCAAGCTCGGTGTTGGAGTTGCGCAGCTCGCCCTGCTGGCGCTGCAGCTCGTCCGAGCGCTCCTGCAGCTCCTGGGCCAGCCGCTGCGACTCGGTCAGCAGCGCCTCGGTCCGGGTGTTGGCACTGATCGCGTTGAGGGTGACCCCGATCGTCTCGATCAGCTGGCTGAAGAAGGCCAGGTGGACGTCGGTGAACCGGGCGAAGGAGGCCAGCTCGATCGCGCCCAGCACCGAGTCCTCGAACATGATCGGCAGCACGATGATGTTGACCGGGCCCGCCTCGCCCAGCCCCGACCCGATCTTGATGTAGTCGGCCGGGGCGTCCGCGATCAGCAGCGTGCGGTGCTCGGCCGCGGCCTGCCCGACCAGGCCCTCGCCCAGCGCGAACCGGAGCGCCCCGGCGCGGTTCTTGCGCACCCCGTACCCGGCGATCAGCGCCAGCTCGGTCTCCTCGCCGGAGTGCTCGGCCAGGTAGAACGCGCCGTACTGGGCGTTGGCGGTCGGGGTCAGCTCGCTCATGATCAGCTCGGCGACCTGCATGAGGTCGCGGTGGCCCTGCATGAGCCCGCCGATCCGGGCCAGGTTGGTCTTGAGCCAGTCCTGCTCCTCGTTGGCCCGGGTGGTCTCGCGCAGGGTGGCGACCATCAGGTTGACGTTGTCCTTGAGCTCGGCGACCTCGCCGCGCGCCCCGACGGTGATGTTGCGGCTCAGGTCGCCGGTGGCGACCGCGCTGGCCACCTCGCCGATCGCGCGGACCTGGGTGGTCAGGTTGCCGGCCAGCTCGTTCACGCTCTCGGTCAGCCGCTTCCAGGTGCCCGAGACGCCCTCCACCTCGGCCTGGCCGCCCAGCCGCCCCTCGATGCCCACCTCCCGGGCCACCCGGGTGACCTCGGAGGCGAACGACGACAGCGTGTCGACCATGGTGTTCAGCGTGGTCTTCAGCTCCAGGATCTCGCCCTGGGCGTCCACGTCGATGCGCCGGGTCAGGTCGCCGTGCGCGACCGCCGTCGCCACCTGCGCGATGTTGCGCACCTGGTAGGTCAGGTTGCCGGCCATGCCGTTGACGTTGTCGGTCAGGTCCTTCCACATGCCGCCGGCGCCGGGCACGATCGCCTGGCCGCCCAGCCGCCCCTCGGTGCCGACCTCGCGGGCGACGCGGGTGACCTCGGCGGCGAAGGCCGACAGGGTGTCGACCATGGTGTTGATGGTGTCCTTGAGCTGCAGGATCTCGCCCTGCGCGTCGACGGCGATCTTCTTGGTCAGGTCGCCCTGCGCGACGGCCGTGGTCACCTGCGCGATCCCGCGGACCTGCGTGGTCAGATTGTTCGCCATCGAGTTGACGTTGTCGGTGAGGTCCTTCCAGACCCCGCTCACGCCGTGCACCTTCGCCTGGCCGCCCAGGCGTCCCTCCGCGCCCACCTCGCGGGCCACCCGGGTCACCTGGCCGGCGAAGGCCGACAGGGTGTCGACCATGGTGTTGATGGTGTCCTTGAGCTGCAGGATCTCGCCCTGCGCGTCGACCGTGATCTTCTTGGTCAGGTCGCCCTGCGCCACCGCCGTGGTCACCTGCGCGATGTTGCGGACCTGGTAGGTCAGGTTCGACGCCATCCCGTTGACGTTGTTGGTCAGGTCCTTCCACACGCCGCTCACCCCGGGCACCCGGGCCTGGCCCCCCAGCCGCCCCTCGGTGCCCACCTCGCGGGCGACGCGGGTCACCTCGTCGGCGAACGCCGACAGCGTGTCGACCATCTGGTTCACCGTCAGCTTCAGCTGCAGGATCTCGCCCTGCGCGTCCACGGTGATCTTCTTGCCCAGGTCGCCCTCGGCCACCGCCGTGGTGACCTGGGCGATGTTGCGGACCTGGTAGGTCAGGTTGTTGGCCATCGCGTTGACGTTGTCGGTCAGGTCCTTCCAGACCCCGCTCACGCCCCGCACGTTGGCCTGGCCGCCCAGCTGCCCCTCGGTGCCCACCTCCCGGGCCACCCGGGTGACCTCGTCGGCGAACGCCGACAGCTGGTCGACCATGGTGTTCACGGTGAGCTTCAGCTCCTGCAGCTCACCGGTCGCCTCGACGGTCACCTTCCGGGTCAGGTCGCCCCGCGCCACCGCCGTGGTCACCTCGGCGATGTCGCGGACCTGGTCGGTCAGCCGCCCCGCCATCGCGTTCACCGCGGAGGTCACGTCCCGCCACCGGCCGGTCATGCCGCGCGCCGACGCCTGCCCGCCCAGCCGGCCCTCGGTGCCGACCTCCCGCGCGAACTGGGTGACCTCCCAGGTGAACTGGTCGAGCAGCTCCACCATCCCGTTGACCGACTTGGCCATCCGCAGCAGCTCGCCGCGCATGGGACGGCCGCGCACCCGCAGCTCCACCCGCTGGTTCAGGTCGCCCTGCGCCACCGCCTCGACCACCTGGTACATGCCGGTGGCCAGATCGGTCAGCTTGTCGATGATCGCGTTGGCGTCCTCGACCGCCATCCCCCAGGCGCCCTTCAGCGCGCCCGCGGGGATCCGGCCGCGCAGCTGCCCGTCCCGGCCGATCTCGCGGCGCACCCGGCTCAGCCCGGTCGCCAGCTGCTCGCCGTTGTCCCGGATCTCCTCCAGGATCGCCGCCGCCTCCGCCACCGCGCCCTCCCCGGGCACGTCGACCTCCGTCCGGATCTTGCCGTCCCGGACGGCGGCCAGCGCCTTCAGGAGAGGCGCCAGGTCGGCGTCACTGTACCGGGGTGTCGTGTCACGGAACGAACCGCCGTTGTGGCGGGTGCCGGACGCGGTACGGGGCATGCTGTTCGACCTCCTGGCCCGCGATGTGGGTATGCGTATGGGTGCAGGGGAACCACGGATACCTTCCTCCGGGGCCGCATCTGTACTCTACGTCGCCACAGGGGCGGGAGGCGGCCGTGATGGGACGCCTGCGCCGCCGGCGCGGGCTTGTAGTCTTCGTGTTACCGTCTGTCGTGCTTACCGTGCGGTAGGGCTTTATCCCTGGCGGCGGGGCTTTTCTGGCCGAGTGGTCGGCCGGTCTGCCACGATAGCCAGACCCACGCCCCGCCGTGCGCGGCGGGCGATGACCGCGACGAGTGAGGATCGACTGTTGGAACGGCAGACGGTGTCGGCCACCTTCCCGTCCGCCGCGGCCTCGGTGGCGGACGCCCGCCAGTTCGTCCGGCGGGTGCTGGCCGAGTGGGGCATGGACGAGGCCGCCGACGACGCCGTGCTGGCCACCAGCGAGCTGGCCACCAACGCCGTCACCTACGCCGGGACCTCCTTCGAGGTGGCCTGCCGGCTGACCGCCGACGGCGACATCCTCGTCGAGGTCCGCGACCTGCACCCCACCCGCTCGGTCGCGATGCCCGGAATGAGCGCCTCCAGCGGCCGGGGCCTGCCGTCGATCGCGCGGCTGGCGGCGTCCTGGGGCGTCACCTACGACCGCCGCACCAAGGGCGTGTGGTTCCGGCTGCCGCGGCCCGGGGCGTCCAACGGCGCCTCGGGGCCCCGGGTGTCCTCGGAGGAGCCCGGGGCGGGGGCGGGCTCCGGTGGGGCGTTCGGCGGCCCGCGCGGCGGCGCCGAGGCCGGTGGCGTCCGCTCCCGGCGGGACGGCCGCGCCGGACGCGCCCGCAACGCCCCGCGCGGCGACCGCGACGCGCTGGGCGGGCGGAGCCTGCGGGACGCGGCCGCGAGCGACGCCGCCGCCCCGCTGCCCGGCGCCGGCGACCGCATGCTGCGCTCCCCGGCCGCCCGCGAGTCGCTGGAGACCGCCGTCACCACCGTCCGCGACGTCCTGGACGCCGACGCCGCCGCCGTCCTGCTCACCGAGCGCGACGGGCGCCTGGTGCTGGGCGCCTCCGCGGGCCTGCCCGGCGACGTGCCGCTGGGGGAGCTGTCGGTGGTCAACCTCGGCCCCGACGCCCGCGCCGGCTCGCCCTGGGTGTCCTCCGACGCCTCCGACCCCATCGCCGCCGCCCTGCGGGCCCGCTCCCTCGCGGCCGCGCCCCTGGAGTCCCAGGGGCGACTGACCGGCGTCGTCGTCGCCGTGTCCGCGGCCCCGGGCCGCTTCGAGGAGTCCACCGCGACCCGGCTCGGCCGCATCGCCGACGAGATGTCGCTCTCCCTGGAGAAGGCCAGGGTGGGCGAGCTGGAACGGTCCTGGCGCGGCTGGCTCAGCTTCGTCGCCGAGGCCAGCGACCTGCTCGCCGGCACCCTCGACCAGGAGCGCACCATGGCCCTGGTCGCCCAGCTCGTCGTCCCCCGGCTGTCCACCTGGTGCGCCGTCTACACCGTCACCGACGCCGGCGCCGCCCGCCTGGCCTACGTCTGGCACGCCGACGAGACCCGCTCCGACGGCCTGCGCGAGCTGCTGGAGCACGCCGACATGGCGCCCCCGATGGACTCGCCCGGCCCCTGGAACGGCCTGGCCACCGCCCCGCCGGACGTGCGGGCCGCGGCCGGGGCCACCGCCGCCGACCAGGCCTACGCCTTCCCGCTGATCGCCCGCGGCCGCCGGATCGGCACCATCGTGATCGGCCGCCCGCCCGGCGACCGCTTCCCGCGCAGCGCCATCGAGCTGGCCGAGGAGCTGTCCCGCCGCGCCGCCCTGGCCGTCGACAACGCCCGGCTCTACTCCGAGCAGACCGCCATGAGCAGCGCGCTCCAGCGCAGCCTGCTGCCGCCCGCCATCCCCGACATCCCCGGCCTGGAGGTCGCGGTGGTGTACGAGCCGGCCGGCGAGGGCAGCGAGGTCGGCGGCGACTTCTACGACGTCTTCGAGACCACCGGCCCCGCCACCCTGTCCGCGAAGGCCTCCCGCTGGCGCTTCGCCATCGGCGACGTGTGCGGCACCGGCCCGGAGGCCGCCGCCGTCACCGGCCTGGCCCGGCACGCCCTGCGGATCCTGGCCGCCGAGGACATGTCGGTGCCCGACGTGCTGGCCCGGCTCAACCGGCTCATCCTCGCCGAGGGCGAGCGCGGCCGGCTGCTCACCCTGCTGCACGGCGAGATCGCCGCGCGGGCCCGCCGCGACGGCGTCTCGATCAGGCTGACCAGCGCCGGCCACCCGCCGCCGCTGGTCCTGGACCCGGACGGCAAGGTCACCGAGGCCGCCTCCCCGCAGCCGCTGCTGGGGGTGTTCGACGGGGTGGAGTTCCGCACCGAGACCGTCCAGCTGCGCCGCGGCCAGGTGCTGTTGTGTGTTACTGATGGAGTCACCGAACGCCGTTCAGGGGCCCGGCTGCTCGGCGACGGTCACGGTTTGGAAAGACTTCTGTCCGGTTGCACCGGGCTCAGCGCGGGCGCGGTGGCCGCCCGGATCCAGCGCGCGGTACGTGATTTCGGTCCCGAACCGTCGGGCGACGACGTTGCCCTCATCGTTCTCCGGGCGTCATGATGGAGCTCAACAATCGGTAAGGTGGGGTGGCGTGGGGCTTGCTCTGCACACGACACGACAGGACGGCCGCGCGACGATCGCCGCGCGCGGCTCCATCGACCTGCACTCTTCGGACGAGCTGCGGGCGCGGCTCACCGAGCTCGTCGACTCCGGCGAGCGCGAGGTCGTGGTCGACCTGACCGCCGTGGACTTCTGCGACTCCTCCGGCCTGAACGTGCTGGTCCGCGCCTACAAGCACGCCCGCGCCCAGAACGCGACGCTCACCGTCACCGGGGCCTACGGCCGGGTCGAGAACGTCCTGCGCACCACCGGCCTGGACCGCTTCCTCATCGGCGGGGCGGCGGGGGAGGGGGTCGGCTGATGGGCGACGGCGCCCGGGGCCGCGGCACCGCCCGGCGGCCCCGCACCGCGAAGCCGAAAGCCCGCACGGTGGGTGCCGGGTCCTGTACGGTGAGTACCCGACCCTGCACGGCGAGCGCTGGGTGAGCGATCCCATGACCGAGACCACACTGCGTGCGGCCCCCCAGACCGAGGCGGTCGAGTACGCCCGCAGGCTGGCGGCCCGCACCATGCGCACCTGGGCCCTGATGGAGCGCGAGGAGCTGGTGACCGCGATCGTCGCCGAGCTCGTCGCCAACGCCGTGCTGCACGCCGGCACCGCCCTGGAGCTGCGCCTGCTGCGCAGCCCGGGCCGGGTCCGCGTGGAGGTCCGCGACCGGGCCGCCCAGATGCCCCGGCTGACCGTCCCCGGGCCGCTGGACGAATCGCACCGCGGCCTGTTCATCGTCGACCGCTTCGCCAACGACTGGGGCGCCGACCCCGTCACCGGCGGCAAGGTCGTCTGGGCCGAGGTTTCTGTGTAGGCGCGAGCTGCGCTCCTCGCTGGCGCTCGTCGCTTGTCGCGCCTACGGCGAGCGCTGCATCGCTCCGAACTCGCCTGGCGGCTCGCTCCGCGATCAGGTTCTCGCTTCGCTTGAACCTGCCTTCGGACGCGCTCGCAACACCTGAGGTCGTTGTGCGGTCGCGGAGGCGGCTGAGGCGGTCACGTCCGGTGAGGCGCCCGTTCCCGGCTCGTGCCCGGCTGAGACGTTCGTTCCACTGACCGTCCGGCTCGCTGGGGGAGCCGGACGGTCGGTGAGGCGGCCGCCGTCAGTGGGTCTTGCGGTAGAGCTCGGCGACCATGAACGCCAGGTCGAGGGACTGACCGCGGTTGAGACGCGGGTCGCACGCCGTCTCGTACCGCTGGTGCAGATCGTCCTCGTCGATCGGGTGCCCGCCGCCGACGCACTCGGTCACGTCGTCGCCGGTGAACTCGATGTGGATGCCCCCGGGGTGGGTGCCCAGCGCCCGGTGCACCTCGAAGAACCCGGTGACCTCGTCCAGCACGTCGTCGAACCGGCGCGTCTTGTGCCCGCCGCGCGCCTCGAAGGTGTTGCCGTGCATCGGGTCGCAGATCCAGGCGACCCGGGCCCCGCTCCGCTCCACCTTCTCGATCAGCGGCGGCAGCGCCTGCCGCACCTTCGACGCCCCCATCCGGGTGATGAACGTCAGCCGGCCCGGCTCCCGGCCGGGGTCCAGCCGATCGATCAGCGCCAGCGCGTCGTCGGCCGTCGAGGTCGGCCCCAGCTTCACCGCGATCGGGTTGCGGATGTGCCGCAGGAACTCCACGTGCGCCCCGTCCAGCTGCCGGGTGCGCTCACCGATCCACACCAGGTGGGCCGACACGTCGTACGGCAGCCCGCTGAGGCTGTCGACCCGGGTCAGAGCCCGCTCGTACTCCAGCAGCAGCGCCTCGTGGCTGGAGTAGAACTCCACGCTGTGGAACTCGTCGGGATTGACGCCGCACGCCTTCATGAACGTCAGCGCGCGGTCGATCTCCCCGGCCACCTGCTCGTAGCGGCGCCCCGCCGGGCTGCTGGCCACGAAATCCTGGTTCCACGCGTGCACCTGCCGCAGGTCGGCGTAGCCGCCCTTGGTGAACGCCCGGCACAGGTTCAGCGTGACCGCCGCGCTGTGGTAGGCCTTCAGCAGCCGCCAGGGATCGTTCCGCCGCGCTTCAGGGGTGAACTCGAAGCCGTTGACGGCGTCCCCCCGGTAGGCGGGCAGCTCCAGGCCGCCCCGGCTCTCGGTGGGCTTGGACCGCGGCTTGGCGTACTGCCCCGCCATCCGCCCGATCTTGACCACCGGCACGCTGGCGGCGTAGGTCAGCACGACCGCCATCTGGAGCAGCGTCTTGAGCTTGTTCTTGACCGCGTCGGCGTTGGAGCCCTCGAAGGTCTCGGCGCAGTCGCCGCCCTGGAGCACGAACGCCTCGCCCCGGGCGACCTCGCCGAGACGCTCCCTGAGCTGGTCGCACTCGCCGGCGAACACCAGGGGCGGTTGCTTGGCGAGCTCCTCGGCGACGACCCGTACCTCGGCCGGGTCGTCCCACTCGGGCTGCTGGAGTGCGGGGAGGTCGCGCCAGGCGTCGAGGTCCCCCGTGTTGTTCATGGCCATGTCGAGATCTCTACCCTGCGAACGGTCGGTGGAGCGGAGTCTTGCGTTGGACGGGACAAGGCTATGGCACGCCGGGCCCGCGGCATGGGGCGCACGGCGTGGCGAGCACGCCCCCGGCCCCGTGGAGCCCCGGCCCCCGCGGAAAGCGCGAGGGACGGCCCGAAGATCGTTCGGACCGTCCCTGGGGGGAAACGCTCACACGGGCTGGACGGACATCGATGTCACTCGGATCCGGCGATCAGGCCGCCTTGGAGGGGGTGGTGTCGCGCATGGGCCGCCCGCGCATCGGCTCCCCGTCCCCTGCGGGACCGGAGGCCGCGGCGGTGCCCGCCAGCGCCCGGCGGCCGCTGAGGTCGGCGTCCGACGCCAGCTGCCGCAGCCGCCGCAGCGAACGGTCGGTGATCTGCCGCACCCGGTTGTGGCTCAGGCCGTACCGGGCGCCGATCTGCGCGTACGACAGCGGCTGCCCGTTGTCCATCCCGAACCTGGCCCGCAGGATCGCCGACTCCCGCTCGGGAAGCCGCTCCAGCAGCCGCGCCAGGCCCTCCAGATCGTCCAGGGCGAGGATCTCCGCCTCCGGCGTCACGGCCTCCGGGTCCTCCAGAAGATCGCCCATCGGCGTCTCGCCGGCGTCGTCCACGGTCGCGTCCAGGCTGGCGGGGTCGCGGCGCCACCGCATCAGCTCGTCCACGTGCTCGGGCTCGGCGCCGACCGCCTCGGCCAGCTCCTCCCGGCTCGGCTCGCGGCCGAGCTCGCGGCCCAGCTGCCGCTCGGCGCGGCGCAGCCGGGACAGCTCCTCCTCCACGTGGACGGGCAGCCGGATCGTCCGGGCGGTGTGACTGAGCCCACGCCCGATCGCCTGGCGGATCCACCATGTCGCGTACGTCGAGAACTTGTAGCCGCGGCGATAGTCGAACTTCTCCACCGCGCGCATCAGTCCCAGATTGCCCTCCTGGATGAGGTCGATCAGGGGCAGCGAGTCGGTGGGGTACTTGCGGGCGATCGAGACCACGAGCCGGAGGTTGGCCTCCACGAACCTGCGCTTGGCGCGCAGACCCGCCTCGACGAGCTCTTCGAGCTCCTCCAGGGTCGCCCCCTCGGGCGGAGTCCCCTGCTCCAGAAGCTGTTCGGCGTACAGGCCCCCCTCGATCGCCTTCGCCAGATCAACCTCCTCCACCGCGTCCAGCAGCGGCGTGCGGCCGATCCGGTCGAGATACGCCCCGACGAGATCCTTGTCGGGGGCGTCGACCCTGTCGCCCTTGGTACGGGTTGCAGCCATCCTGACCCTTCTCCGATGCGATCTCCCTGAAGGCACAACGCCTAATTACCCCTCTGTGATTCCCGGGTGGGGAATACTGCGAGGCCGTTGACCGCTCTACCCGTCCTGATACCCCGAGCGAGGAGCGAATGACATGGCGACGGTCACACTGACCGCGGAGAACTTCGACGAGGTGGCCCAGAGCGACGGGATCGTGCTGGTCGACTTCTGGGCGGAATGGTGCGGTCCGTGCCGCCGGTTCGCGCCGGTGTTCGAGAAGGCGGCCGGGAACCACCCCGACATCGTCTTCGGCAAGGTCGACACCGACGCCCAGCAGGAGCTGTCCGAGCGCTTCGGCATCGCCTCCATCCCGACGCTGATGGCGATCAGGGACGGGGTGATCGTGTTCGCCGAGCCCGGGGCCCTGCCTGCGCCGACGCTGGAGAACGTGATCGAGCAGGTGCGCGGGCTCGACATGGAGGACGTCCGCAGCCGCCTCAAGTCCTCCTGACCGATTCTGCTCCTCCAAGCCGCCCCGGCCTTCCCCAGGGCGGTTTCAGTTGTGCCATGCGCGATGCGGCCGCCCGGTCTCTCCGGTGCGGCCGCATGGTGCGGGGCGCCCGCCGCATATCCGGAGGGCCCGGAACCCGGGGCGCGCCGCGATGACCGAAAGCGGACGTGCCACCGAGGCCCAGACGCGAGGGCGGAGCATGCCCATTCGACCCCCTGGACGCGTTCACCCGACCAGGGTTTCGGATAGACCAACCCCGTAAGCCCGTCAGGGAGGAGCGACCGATGAGACCACTCCGCCGGGTCGCCCGATCGGCGCCCGTAGCCCGCCTCCGCCAGGCCGGGCGCCCCATTCGCGCCGAGGACTACGTCGAGGACGGCGTCTACGTGATCCGCGCCGACCTGCCCGGAGTCGACCCCGCCCGCGACATCGACGTCTCGGTGCGCGGGGACACCGTCGAGATCAAGGCGATCCGCCGTGACGACCACAAGGCCCGGCACCGCGCCGAGATCCCCTACGGCCTCTTCCGCAGGGTGATGACGCTTCCGGACGAGGCCGACGGCGACACGCTGACGACCCGCTACAGCAACGGCGTCCTGGAAGTGGCGATCGCGCTGCCGGGCGCCGGCCGGGACCCCTCGCCGCTGCGCCGCTGACCGGGCGGGCCGCGCACCGGCGGGGCCGGCGCATCGTCGATGATGGACGGATGCTGGCCGACGTCGTCGAACACCTCGCCTGCCCCGTATGCGGAGACAGCCTCGCACTGCAGACCAGCGCGTTGCGCTGCCCTGCCGGGCATGCGTTCGACATCGCCCGGCAGGGCTACGCGAATCTGCTCTCAGGGCACGCACGGCCGGGCACGGCGGACACCCCCGAGATGGTGCGCGCACGGGAGAGCTTCCTGGGAGCGGGCCACTTCGCCCCGCTCACGGAACTGCTCAGCGATCGCGTGGCGGGCCCCCTTGAGGTCGTCCTGGACGCCGGAGCCGGCACAGGCCACTACCTGCGCTCAGTCCTGGACCGTTCGCCTGGGGCGGTCGGCCTCGCCCTCGACATCTCCAAGCACGCGGCCCGCCGCGCAGCGCGCGCGCACCCGCGCATAGGCGCGATCGTCGCGGACCTGTGGCGCCCCCTGCCGGTACGGTCCGCCGCGGCCGACGCCATCCTGAACGTCTTCGCACCGCGCAACGCCGCCGAATTCCAGCGAGTCCTGAAACCGGGCGGGACGCTCTACGCCGTCACCCCGTCGGAACGCCACCTGGGCACGCTGGTGAGTTCCCTGGGGCTGCTGACGGTCGACGAGCAGAAGACCGAACGCATGGACACGGCACTCGCTGACCGCTTCACCCTGGAGACCCGTGAAGGGCTCGAGACCGAGGTGATGATGACGCGGGACGACGCGGCCACGCTCGTGGGCATGGGGCCCAGCGCCCACCACGTCCCAGCCGAAGAACTGGACAAGCGGCTCGCGGAGCTACCCGATCCGCTGCCAGTGCCGCTGTCCTTCGTGCTCTCGGTGTACCGCCGCCTTGAGCAGTGAACGCCGATCCTGACGCAGCTCAAGGAACACCTGGGGAACGTCGCCGGGCTGCACCACCTCCAGGACGTTCCACGAGACGTCGCCGTACGCCTGGAAACGGAACCGCGCCACGACCGAACGCGTGGCCGCGCTGAGCAGCACCCGCTGCAACGCCTGGCCCGCACGTAGCCAGTCGGCGGGGGCGCTGCCTCGGGTGGTCAGCACGACCCGTTGCGGAACGAGGCCGTCGGCGGGCAGGTGATGAAGGGTCACCCCCTCCAGCCGTGCCGACTCCGCCAGCTCGGTCAGCACCGCGGACGGCAGCGGATCGTTGGCGGCCGTACCACCGCCCGCGGACGGCAGCGGCCGGAGCGTCGCCGCGTACAGGAGACGCTCCAACCTGGTGACACGATGCCGGCCCGATACGCGGACCGTCGCGAGGAGGGCGGGGCTCGACGGATCCGGCAGGAGCCGGACGACGGCCTCGCGCCCGAGCTGCGCGGCGGCCAGGCGGAGATTGACCAGTGCCGCGCCGCAACTCAGATGAAGCCTCCGTCCCGTGGGGTCACCGGTCGCGCGGAACCTGTCCGGATCCGCCCGTACCTCGATCAGCCCGGGCACCACCGTGAAACGCCACGCATGGACGCTGTGCACGGTCGGCCCCATGGTCGCCGCGACGACCAGGCGTTCGGCCGAACGGCGGGTGGAAGAAGTTCCCTTCACGCCGAGCCTCCAGGGGATGCGGGGGGTCATGCCACGAGGCGACCGACTGGAGCGCACGGTACCCGAATGCGCCCCGCCTATGTACGGCGTGACCTGCGATGTTCCAGAGACGGACGGGACCCGAGGGACTGATTTGACGAGTCCGGACCGTGCGCCTAAAGTCATCCATGCCCAAGGGGATGCGGGACGCCGAGAGGCGGACGGCCCCGGCGGGCCGACTCAAAACCGGTTCGAGCTCCGCTCGGCCTGTTGTACGATGAGTCGGTCAGCCCGAGACGGGATGCAGGACGCCGCAAGGTGGCCGGCCCGATGGGCACTACCCAAGGATCAAGAAGGCGGCCTTCGGGCACGCCGGATCTTGGTACGCGGGAACCGGATCACTCTCAGATGTCGAAAAGATCTTCGCAGATCAACTTGACAGCCGAGAACGACCTGGTAAGTTAGAAGGGTTGCCCCGGAGGACGGGCCCGCGAGAGTGGGCGCGAACGCGGTGGGTGTCCGTTTCTTGAGAACTCAACAGCGTGTTAAAAGCCAGTGCCTTTATAGGTTCGACCGTTTAGGTCGGACCACCCCGTGGCCGCGGTCCCTTCTTGTAGGGGGTTCGTGGTGGGGATTTCTTTGAGGCAGTGCACCGGCCCGTGTACGGGTTGGTGTTTTGCTGGGATTTTTTCCTGAGGTTTGGCGGCTTTTCGGAGTCGTCGTTCGGACCTTGATGGAGAGTTTGATCCTGGCTCAGGACGAACGCTGGCGGCGTGCTTAACACATGCAAGTCGAGCGGAAAGGCCCCTTCGGGGGTACTCGAGCGGCGAACGGGTGAGTAACACGTGAGCAACCTGCCCCTGACTCTGGGATAAGCCTGGGAAACCGGGTCTAATACCGGATATGACCCTCCATCGCATGGTGTGAGGGTGGAAAGTTTTTCGGTTGGGGATGGGCTCGCGGCCTATCAGCTTGTTGGTGGGGTGATGGCCTACCAAGGCGACGACGGGTAACCGGCCTGAGAGGGCGACCGGTCACACTGGGACTGAGACACGGCCCAGACTCCTACGGGAGGCAGCAGTGGGGAATCTTGCGCAATGGGCGGAAGCCTGACGCAGCGACGCCGCGTGGGGGATGACGGCCTTCGGGTTGTAAACCTCTTTCAGCAGGGACGAAGCTAACGTGACGGTACCTGCAGAAGAAGCGCCGGCTAACTACGTGCCAGCAGCCGCGGTAATACGTAGGGCGCAAGCGTTGTCCGGAATTATTGGGCGTAAAGAGCTCGTAGGCGGTTTGTTGCGTCCGTCGTGAAAGCCCACGGCTTAACTGTGGGTCTGCGGTGGATACGGGCAGACTAGAGGCAGGTAGGGGAGCATGGAATTCCCGGTGTAGCGGTGAAATGCGCAGATATCGGGAGGAACACCGGTGGCGAAGGCGGTGCTCTGGGCCTGTACTGACGCTGAGGAGCGAAAGCGTGGGGAGCGAACAGGATTAGATACCCTGGTAGTCCACGCCGTAAACGTTGGGCGCTAGGTGTGGGGTCCTTCCACGGATTCCGCGCCGCAGCTAACGCATTAAGCGCCCCGCCTGGGGAGTACGGCCGCAAGGCTAAAACTCAAAGGAATTGACGGGGGCCCGCACAAGCGGCGGAGCATGTTGCTTAATTCGACGCAACGCGAAGAACCTTACCAAGGCTTGACATCGCCGGAAAACTCGCAGAGATGCGGGGTCCTTTTGGGCCGGTGACAGGTGGTGCATGGCTGTCGTCAGCTCGTGTCGTGAGATGTTGGGTTAAGTCCCGCAACGAGCGCAACCCTCGTTCCATGTTGCCAGCACTTCGGGTGGGGACTCATGGGAGACCGCCGGGGTCAACTCGGAGGAAGGTGGGGATGACGTCAAGTCATCATGCCCCTTATGTCTTGGGCTGCAAACATGCTACAATGGCCGGTACAAAGGGCTGCGATACCGTGAGGTGGAGCGAATCCCGTAAAGCCGGTCTCAGTTCGGATCGAAGTCTGCAACTCGACTTCGTGAAGTCGGAGTCGCTAGTAATCGCAGATCAGCAACGCTGCGGTGAATACGTTCCCGGGCCTTGTACACACCGCCCGTCACGTCACGAAAGTCGGCAACACCCGAAGCCCGTGGCCCAACCTTTTTGGGGGGAGCGGTCGAAGGTGGGGCCGGCGATTGGGACGAAGTCGTAACAAGGTAGCCGTACCGGAAGGTGCGGCTGGATCACCTCCTTTCTAAGGAGCACAGTCGGCTACGAGTGCCTCTAGGGGGCTTGTGGTCGGTGGCCGTCTTCGGCAGCGAGTGTCTGCCGGGTGGCTGCTCATAGATGTGGAGCACTGGTTATTCAGCTCGCCGCTCGTGCGAGCCGGCTAGTACCGCCTGACTCTTCGGGGTCGGGAGTGGGAACGTTGGTCGTCGGGCGGGTGGGGAGCTGGACACGCTGTTGGGTCCTGAGGAAACGGACCCTTCAGCCCCTGAACACGAGAGTCTTCGACTCGGGTGTGATGGGGCTGGGTTGTTTCTTCTGGATTGCGGGGCTGGTTGCCCTGGTCGCCGGTTGGTGGCTGGGGGGCTGGTGGTCCCGGTTGTTTTTTGAGAACTGCACAGTGGACGCGAGCATCTCTGAATGAGGGCCCTTTCGGGGGTTCTTGTTCTCTGTTGCGATTTGTTGATCGTTTTGTGTGTTCAAGTTTTTAAGGGCATACGGTGGATGCCTTGGCATCAGGAGCCGATGAAGGACGTGGGAGCCTGCGATATGCCTCGGGGAGTCGGCAACCAGACTTTGATCCGGGGATTTCCGAATGGGGAAACCTGGCACCCGTCATGGGGTGTCGCCGCCGTCTGAATGTATAGGGCGGTTGGTGGGAACGCGGGGAAGTGAAACATCTCAGTACCCGCAGGAAGAGAAAACAATAGTGATTCCGTGAGTAGTGGTGAGCGAAAGCGGAGGAGCCTAAACCGTGCGCGTGTGATAGCCGGCAGGCGTTGCGTGTGCGGGGTTGTGGGACCATCCGGTCAGTGCTGCCGTGCTGACAAGAAGTTACAAACTGCTCGGGTAGTCGAATGGCATGGGAAGGCCGACCGTAGACGGTGAGAGTCCGGTAGACGAAATCTGAGTGGCTTCTGGGTGTGTTCCCGAGTAGCACGGGGCCCGTGAAATCCCGTGTGAATCTGCCACGACCACGTGGTAAGGCTGAATACTTCCTGATGACCGATAGCGGACCAGTACCGTGAGGGAAAGGTGAAAAGTGCCCCGGTGAGGGGTCGTGAAAGAGTACCTGAAACCGTGTGCCTACAAGCCGTCAGAGCGTCCTCAGCCCTTTCGGGGGTTGTTCGTGATGGCGTGCCTTTTGAAGAATGAGCCTGCGAGTTATGGTGTGTGGCGAGGTTAACCGGTGGCGGGTAGCCGTAGCGAAAGCGAGTCTGAATAGGGCGTTTGAGTCGCATGCTGTAGACCCGAAGCGGAGTGATCTAGCCATGGGCAGGGTGAAGCGCCGGTAAGACGGTGTGGAGGCCCGAACCCACCAGGGTTGAAAACCTGGGGGATGACCTGTGGTTAGGGGTGAAAGGCCAATCAAACTCCGTGATAGCTGGTTCTCCCCGAAATGCATTTAGGTGCAGCGTTGCGTGTTTCTTGCCGGAGGTAGAGCTACTGGATGGCCGATGGGCCCGACAAGGTTACTGACGTCAGCCAAACTCCGAATGCCGGTAAGTGAGAGCGTGGCAGTGAGACTGCGGGGGATAAGCTTCGTAGTCGAGAGGGAAACAGCCCAGATCATCGGTTAAGGCCCCTAAGCGTGTGCTAAGTGGTAAAGGATGTGGAGTTGCCGTGACAACCAGGAGGTTGGCTTAGAAGCAGCCATCCTTGAAAGAGTGCGTAATAGCTCACTGGTCAAGTGATTCCGCGCCGACAATGTAGCGGGGCTCAAGCACACCGCCGAAGCCGTGGCATTTCAGTCGTGAGGCTGGGATGGGTAGGGGAGCGTCCTGCGTCCGGTGAAGCCGCCGAGTGATCGTGTGGTGGAGGGCGTGGGAGTGAGAATGCAGGCATGAGTAGCGAATGGAGAGTGAGAAACTCTCCCGCCGGATGACCAAGGGTTCCTGGGGCAGGCTAATCCGCCCAGGGTAAGTCGGGACCTAAGGCGAGGCCGACAGGCATAGTCGATGGACAACGGGTTGATATTCCCGTACCCGCTGGTATGCGCCAACGCTGAATCCTCTGATGCTAAGACCCTGAATCCTGGTTGGAGCCTTCGGGTTTCTTCCGGGCCTAGCGGTCGGCCCGAGGGGGTAGTAGGTGAGCGATGGGGTGACGCAGGAGGGTAGCTCAGCCCAGGCGATGGTTGTCCTGGGGTAAGCATGTAGCCCGGTGTGCAGGTAAATCCGCATGCCGTTGAGGGTGAGATGTGATGCCGAGCCGTTTTAGGTGAAGTGAGTGATCCCATGCTGCCGAGAAAAGCCTCTAGTGAGTGTACCGGCGGCCCGTACCCTAAACCGACTCAGGTGGTCAGGTAGAGAATACCAAGGCGATCGGGTGAACTGTGGTTAAGGAACTCGGCAAATTGCCCCCGTAACTTTGGGAGAAGGGGGACCACGTCCGGTGATGGCACTTGCTGCCGGAGCTGGGGGTGGTCGCAGAGGCCAGGGGGAAGCGACTGTTTACTAAAAACACAGGTCCGTGCGAAGTCGTAAGACGCTGTATACGGACTGACGCCTGCCCGGTGCCGGAACGTTAAGAGGACCGGTTAGGCCTTCGGGTCGAAGCTGAGAATCTAAGCGCCGGTAAACGGCGGTGGTAACTATAACCATCCTAAGGTAGCGAAATTCCTTGTCGGGTAAGTTCCGACCTGCACGAATGGCGTAACGACTTCCCCGCTGTCTCAACCACAGGCCCGGTGAAATTGCAGTACGAGTAAAGATGCTCGTTTCGCGCAGCAGGACGGAAAGACCCCGGGACCTTCACTATAGCTTGGCATTGGCGTTTGGAGCGTCTTGTGTAGGATAGGTGGGAGACTGTGAAGCCGGCACGCCAGTGTCGGTGGAGTCGTTGGTGAAATACCACTCTGGTCGTTTTGAGCGTCTAACCCGCACCCGTGGATCCGGGTGGGGGACAGTGCCTGGTGGGTAGTTTAACTGGGGCGGTTGCCTCCCAAAGAGTAACGGAGGCGCCCAAAGGTTCCCTCAGCCTGGTTGGCAATCAGGTGGTGAGTGCAAGGGCACAAGGGAGCTTGACTGTGAGACTGACAGGTCGAGCAGGTGCGAAAGCAGGGCCTAGTGATCCGGCACCGGCGTGTGGAAGCGGTGTCGCTCAACGGCTAAAAGGTACCCCGGGGATAACAGGCTGATCTTCCCCAAGAGTCCATATCGACGGGATGGTTTGGCACCTCGATGTCGGCTCGTCGCATCCTGGGGCTGGAGTAGGTCCCAAGGGTTGGGCTGTTCGCCCATTAAAGCGGCACGCGAGCTGGGTTTAGAACGTCGCGAGACAGTTCGGTCCCTATCCGCTGCGCGCGTAGGAGAATTGAGAGGGTCTGTCCCTAGTACGAGAGGACCGGGACGGACGGACCTCTGGTGTGCCAGTTGTCCCGCCAGGGGCACGGCTGGTTGGCTACGTTCGGTCGGGATAACCGCTGAAAGCATCTAAGCGGGAAGCCTTCCTCGAGATGAGTTCTCCCTCCCACCTTTGGTGGGGTAAGGCTCCCAGTAGACGACTGGGTTGATAGGCCGGAGATGGAAGCTCGGTAACGGGTGGAGTTGACCGGTACTAATAGGCCGAGTGGCTTGACACACCCTGATCGGCAGGTCTGCTGCGGTTGGTGTTCGCGTCCCTGTGTGGTTCCCGGAGAACAAACGGGAACCCCGTGTGTTTGAGTCTTGAATAGTGTGAGCCGTACGGCTCGAACGAGCTTGCCGCCGGCCCTGCAGGGGTTGGTGTGCGTGGGTCGTTCGGTGGTTATGGCGAAGGGGAAACACCCGGTCCCATCCCGAACCCGGAAGTTAAGCCCTTCAGCGCCGATGGTACTGCATGGGAGACTGTGTGGGAGAGTAGGACACCGCCGGACACATATTAGGAAAGGGCCCTGCCGGGTTTACCGGCGGGGCCCTTTCTCATTTATCTGCCTTTTTGGTTCGTGTACGACGGCAACCCCCGGCCGGACGGCCTGCCGCGGTGAGAAGGTGGGCTCCTCTCGGCCGGGTCCGTACATCTGGTGTGGGGATGTCGGCGTCGCTGGGGAGGGTCGGTCTGCGGGGATTCGTCCCGGTTGCCGGGCGAGTGCGGAGGCCCGCCGGCCGGGAGCGGCCGCGGCGCTGCGGGTTGGTCGTCCTCCGGGGCACCCGTAGGCTGCTCGGGTGACCGAAAAGGTGTGGGAGATCGAGCCGTCCGGGCCGCTGCGCGGTGACGTCACCGTTCGCGGGGCGAAGAACGCCGTGAGCAAGCACATGGTGGCCGCCATGCTCGGGGACGGGCCGAGCGTCATCCGGAACGCGCCGGACGTCGGCGAGGTCGGGATCACCGCGGCGATGCTGGAGCATCTGGGCACCAGTGTGGAGCGCTCGGCCGACCAGTTGACGATCACCACCGGTCCGGTCGCCGAGCCGAACGTGCCCAAGGCCTTCACCGGTCTCAACCGGATTCCCATCCTGATGCTCGGGCCGCTGCTGCACCGCGCGGGCGAGGCGTTCGTCCCGCTGGTGGGCGGGGACCCGATCGGCCGCCGCCCGATCGACTTCCACGTCGACGCGCTGCGCGCGTTCGGCGCCGAGGTGGAGATCGCGGCCGACGGCATCCACGCCCGCGCCTCCCGGTTGCGCGGCACGCGGATCGAGCTGCCCTACCCCAGTGTGGGCGCCACCGAGACGGTGCTGCTGGCGGCCGTGCTCGCCGAGGGCAAGACGGTGATCCGGAACGCCGCCACCGAGCCGGAGATCATCGAGCTGGCGCTGTTCCTGCAGCGGATGGGCGCCGGGATCTCCTTCAGCCCCGACCGGCGGATCGTGGTGGAGGGCGTGGCGCGGCTGAACGGCGCCGAGACCACCCTGGCCGGCGACCGGATCGAGGCGTTCTCCTACCTGGTGGCCGGGCTGGTCACCCGGGGCGAGGTGCGCGTCCACGGCTGCCCGCAGGACCGCCTGGTCACGGCGATCACCACGCTGGCCCGGATGGGCGCCCGGTTCGAGATCACCGACGACTGGATCATGGCCTCGGCGCCGCAGGGGCTGCGGCCCGCCGCCGTGCAGACCGACACCCATCCGGGGTTCGCCACCGACTGGCAGACCCCGCTGATGGTCCTGTTCACGCAGGCCGACGGCATGTCGGTGCTGCACGAGACCGTCTACGAGAACCGGCTGGCGTACGTGCCGGCGCTCAAGAGCATGGGCGCGGAGATCGAGGTCTACGACACGTGCCTGGGCGGACCCGCCTGCCGCTACCACGACACCAGCGCCCTGCACTCGGCCGTGGTCCGCGGCGTCTCCAAGCTGCGCGGCGGCGACGTGACCATGCCCGACATCCGGGCGGGGTTCTCGGCCGTCCTGGCCGCCGCGGTGGCGGAGGGGCCGTCCACGCTGCGCGGCGTCCACCACATCGAGCGCGGCTACCACCACCCGGTGGAGCAGTTCCAGAACCTCGGCCTCACCCTGAACCCGCGCTGATCAGGCCGCGCTCGGCGGGAGCGGCGCGAGGTCGTGGTCGTAGAGCCAGGCGGTCGAGCGCTCGTAGAAGACGCGGAGGGCCAGCGGCATGACGATGTTCTGGACGCGCCGCGCCACCGGCCCGGCCGTCTTGGCGTCGCGGTTGGCCGCGGCCATCCTGACCAGCTTGGCGGTACGGGCGCGGCGGTCGCGCTCGTAGGCGGCGAGCGCGGTGGGAACCGTCGGCTCGGTGGCGGCGGCGCGGGCGAGCACGACGGCGTCCTCGACCGCCATCGACGCGCCCTGCCCGGCCCCGACCGGGTGCGCGGCGTCGCCGACCAGGACGGTCCGGTCGCCGTGCCAGACCCGCACGGACTCCAGGACGTGGTGCGGTGCGGGCCGGTGCGTCTCGGTCGCGGCGCGCAGGACGGCCGAGGGGTGCTCCTCGTCCCGGTAGAGCCGGGCTGGAGAGTCGGGTGTGATCGTGCCGGGGCCGGGCGGTTCCGGCGCGGTGACCTGCGCGGCCCACCACACGGTGCCGTCGGGGACGGCGATGGAGATGAACGTCCCGGCGCGCGCGAACACCATGTTGAACGTTCCGGGTTCGAGGGTTCCCGGTGCGGCGTCCACGCCCGAGGCCACTCCCGAGACGGTGTAGTAGCCGCCGTAGACGGGCCCCGGCGCGGACGGGGCGAGGATCCGGCGGGTGGCCGACCAGATGCCGTCGGCGCCGGTCAGCAGGTCGCCCTCGGCGGTGCGCCCGCTCTCGAACCTGGCCCGCACGCCGCCGGAGGGCTCGGTGTCCGCGCCGGTGAGCCGCTCGCCGGTGACGATCTCGGCGCCGAGCCGGACGGCCTCGGCGCGCAGTTCCTCGACCAGCCGGCCCCGCCACAGTGTGACGCTGTGCGTCGGGTCGTCCGACAGCCGGCCGCGCGGCAGGTCGCCCAGCAGCTTGCCGGATCCGGCCCACAGCCGCTGGCGGGGGACCGGGAACCCGGCGTCCCGGACGCGGTCGAGGCAGCCCAGCGCCTCCAGCCCGCGCAGCCCGTTGGCGGCGAGGCTGATGAAGGAGCCGACGGGTCCCGCCGGGTCGGCGTGCGACTCGTACACCGTCACCTCGGCGCCGATCCGCCGGAACGCGATCGCGCTCGCCGCCCCGGCCACGCCGCCGCCCGCCACGACCACGCGCATCGGAAACCTCCCCGAATCTACATTCACCGAATCTCTATTCGGCGAATTTCGGTTCAGTATGATGTCGCGACCAGGAGGCGTCAAGCGAGGGCGGAGGACGGGTGGCCCAACGGAAGACGGGAGCCGAGAGGGCGGCGGCCCCCAAGGCGGGGGTCCGGAAGGCGCGGGCGGCCGAGACGCGCGAGGCGCTGAAGGCGGCGGCGCGGCGGCTGTTCATGGAGCGCGGCTATCTCAACACCAAGATCACCGACATCACGGCCGAGGCGGGCCGCGCCACCGGCTCCTTCTACGACCACTTCGCGGGCAAGGAGGAGCTGCTCCAGGCCCTCATGGCCGACATGGGCGCCCAGGCCGACGAGGAGATCGGCGCGCGCGACCGGGAGCGCGGCCCCGCGCACCCGCGCGAGCACGACCTCACCGACCGCGACCAGCTCCGGGAGCATCTCGAGGTGGCCTGGAACGTCTACCGCGACCACCTCCCCGTGGTGGTCGCGCGGATGCAGGCCCTCATGGCCGACGACCCGGGGGCGGGCGGGACGTGGCGGACCCTGGTGCGGGAGACCGCCGACTTCCGCGACCACCTGGAGTACTCGCGCGAGCGCGGGCACCCGCTGCCCGGCGATCCGGCGCTGGTCGCCGCCGCGATGGGCGCGATGATCTCGATGTTCGGGTACGCGGTCCTCACCGCGGGCGAGGACGGCCCGGACGCGGACGACGGCGAGATCGTCGGGACGCTGACCCGGCTGCTGCTGAACGGGCTGGCCGGGCCGCCGCCCTCCGCCGGCCGACCTCCGCCCGCCGAGGTCTGACTTTGGTGACCGTCCGGCGGGCCGCGGCGTTGCGAACGGCCGTCCGTGGGGAGGATGTGAGGGCGCGGCAGCCCAGCCCGCTTCCCCACCGCGACGGTTCTGGAGGTCATCGTGGACACTGGCCCCGCCTACACCCCGCTGACCCCGCTCTCGTTCCTCGAACGGTCGGCGCAGGTGTTCCCCGGCAAGACCGCCGTCGTCTACGGCGAGCGGCGCAGCACCTACGCCGAGTTCGCCGCGCACGCCGTCCGGCTCGCGCACGCGCTGCGCTCCCTCGGCGTCGGCCCCGGCGACCGGGTGGCCTACCTGGCGCCCAACGTCCCCGAGTCGCTGGTCGCGCAGTTCGCCGTGCCGCTGGCCGGGGCCGTGCTGGTCGCGATCAACACCCGGCTCGCGCCCGAGGAGGTCCGCTACATCTGCGACCACTCCAGGGCGAAGGTGCTGGTGGTGGAAGCGGCCCTGCATCCCGCCGCGGCGCCGTCCGCCGCCGGGGGGCTGGCCACGGTCGAGCACATCGTCACCGTGACCGACCCCGAGTCCGGCGCGTCGCCCGACCCCGCGGTGGGCGGCCTCTCCTACCAGGACCTGCTCGAGAGCGGCTCCGACGACCCGCTGCCCTGGACCGTGGCCGACGAGAACGCCCCGATCTCCATCAACTACACCTCCGGCACCACCGGCAAGCCGAAGGGCGTCGTCTACACCCACCGCGGGGCGTACCTCAACGCGCTCGGCGAGATCGTGCACTCCCGGCACACCCCGGACAGCGTCTACCTGTGGACGCTGCCGATGTTCCACTGCAACGGCTGGTGCACGGGATGGGCCCTGGCGGCGATCGGCGGCACCCAGGTGTGCCTGCGGGCGGTGGACGCCGGCAGGATCTGGCGGCTGATCGACGAGGAGGGCGTCACCCACCTCAACGGCGCCCCGACCGTGCTCCGCATGATCGCCGACTCGCCGCGCGCCCACCCGCTGCCGCTGCCGCTCGTCATCACCACCGCCGCGGCCCCGCCCAGCCCCACGATCATCGGGCGGATGGAGGAGCTGGGGGCGCGGCTGGTCCACGTGTACGGGCTGACCGAGACCTACGGGCCGTACTCGGTGTGCGAGCCGCAGCCGGACTGGCCCCGCCTGGACGCGGGGGAGCGGGCCCGGCTGCTTTCCCGGCAGGGCGTGGGCATGCTGCAGACCGACGGGCTGCGGGTGGTCGGCGAGGACATGGACGACGTGCCCGCCGACGGCGCGACGCTCGGCGAGATCGTGATGCGCGGCAACAACGTCATGGCCGGCTACCACGACGATCCCGAGGCCACCGCGCACGCCTTCCGGGGCGGCTGGTTCCACTCCGGCGACCTGGGCGTCCGTCATCCCGACGGGTACGTGGAGCTGCGCGACCGGGCCAAGGACATCATCATCTCCGGCGGGGAGAACATCTCCACGGTCGAGGTGGAGAGCGCGCTGGACTCCCACCCGGCCGTCGCGGAGGCGGCGGTCGTGGCGGTGCCGGACGAGCGGTGGGGCGAGCGGCCCAAGGCGTTCGTGGTGCTGCGGGACGGCGCCGCGGTGGAGATGGAGGAGCTGGCCGGGCACGTCCGGGACCGGCTGGCCCGCTTCAAGGTCCCCGACGTCATCGAGTTCGTGGCGGAGCTGCCGAAGACCTCCACCGGCAAGATCCAGAAGTTTCGGCTGAGGGACAGGGAGCGGCCGGCCGGGGAGGGCCGGGCCCGGGGGTGAGCGCCGTGTCCCGTCCAGGACGCCCTGACGGGACGGGCGCGCAGGTGCGAAACGCGGCACGGTGGGAAGGGTCCCGACCATGGCCGACAAGAGCGAGAGCGACATGGCGCCCGCCGACGTGCTCGTCGTCGGCGCCGGCCCCACAGGACTGCTGCTCGCCGGGGACCTCGCCGCCTCCGGCGTGCGCTGCACGGTGCTGGAGCGACGCACCGGCGAGCTGAACCTCACCCGGGCCTTCGCGGTGCACGCCCGCACCCTGGAACAGCTGGACGCGCGCGGCGTGGCGGACGAGCTGCTGCGCACCGGCGAACGGATCACCACGCTGCGGCTCCCGGGCACGGCCCGGGTGCGGATGGACCGGCTGCCGGGCCGCTTCCCCTTCGTGCTGATCACGCCCCAGTACGAGACCGAACGGGTGCTGGAGGAACGGGCCCTGGACGCCGGGGCGCGGATCGCCTGGGGCACCGACCTGACCGGACTGGAGCAGGACGACGACGGCGTCCGGGCCCGGGTCCGGAGGGCCGACGGCTCCGAGCACGTGCTGACCGCGCGCTACCTGGTCGGCGCCGACGGGGCGGCCAGCACCGTCCGCCGCGAGCTGGGGCTCCCGTTCCCGGGACGCTCGGTGGTGCGCTCGGTGATGCTGGCCGACGTGCGGCTGAACGACGCGCCGCGCGAGGTGCTGACCGCGAACGCGGTCGGCGACGCCTTCGCGTTCCTGGCGCCGTTCGGCGACGGCTGGTACCGGGTGATCGCCTGGAACCGGCGGCACCAGGTCGCCGACTCCGAGCCGGTCAGCATGGAGGAGATCCGCGAGGTCACCCGGCGTGCCCTCGGCACCGACCACGGCATGCACGACCCGCGCTGGACCTCCCGCTTCCACAGCGACGAGCGGCAGGTCCCCCGGTACCGCGCCGGGCGGGTCTTCCTGGCCGGCGACGCCGCCCACGTGCACTCCCCGGCGGGCGGCCAGGGCATGAACACCGGGCTGCAGGACGCCGCCGACCTCAGCTGGCGGCTGGTCGCCGACCTGCACGGATGGGCGCCGCCCGGGCTGCTGGACGGCTACGACGACGAGCGCTACCCGGTCGGCCGCGCGGTGCTGCGCGGCAGCGGCGCCCTGCTGCGCGGCGCGCTGCTGGAGTCGCGGCTGCTGCGCGCCGTCCGCACGGCGGTCGCCCGCGTCGCGACCCGGATCGGCCCGGTGGAGCGGAGGCTGGCCGGGGCGATCTCCGGCATCGACGTCTCCTACCCCGCGCCGCCCGGCGCGCACCGGCTCGCCGGCCGCCGCGCCCCCGACGTGCGGCTGGCCGGCCCGCGCCGGAGGCTGTACGAGGCGCTGCGGGACGGCCGGTTCGTCCTGGTCGTGGCGGCGAACGACCCGGCGGTCACCTATCTGGCGACCAAACGGTGGGCCGATCGCGTGCGCTGCGTCGTCGCGGGCGGGGCGACCCGTACGACCGTGCTGGTCAGGCCGGACGGGTACATCGCCTGGGCGACCGACGAGACCGTGCCCGACCGGCGGGCCGCCGCCATCCGGGAGGCGCTGACCCGCTGGTGCGGGGCGCCCACCGATTTCCCGCAGCACGAGCGGCGGGCCTGACGGGCGCGCTTGAGCGCGTCGAGCCCGGCGGCGGCGCCGCGGGCCGTTAGAAGCGGCGCTCCTCCCGTCCGTAGCCGAGCTCGTCGGCCACGTCGGCGAGGTTCTCGTACGGCCGGTCCGGCAGGCTCTCCAGCGCGGAGATGGCCGTCTCCGGTGTGTCGGCCCCGGAGACGTGCTCGACCAGCTCGTTCGGCCGGGCCGGGTAGCGCACGCCCGTGAGGATCCGGGCCAGCGCGCTGCGCTCCTCCACGTCCTGCGGGCTCATCCCCGGTGGCGAGCCCTCCCGCCGCCCGCCCGGGACGGTCGCCGGATCCCAGGCGGGCTCGTCCGAGGTGGGCTCGGCCTCCCTGAACTCCTCGGCCCGCGTGGAGTGGCCGCCGCGGACCATGCCCTCGGTCTCGTGCTCCATCTCCTCGTCGAGCCGGGCGCCGTGCTTGTCGCTCTTGTCCTGCTGCATGTTCACTCCCCCTTCCCCGCTGGGTCGTTCCCGAGCGTCGCGGGATAAACGGGGCCGTGATCGCGAGCCGGAACGGTTCACGGCGCGTCGCGCAGCCGATCGGGGCCGTTCGGCCGGACGCCGCCGGGACGCCATGTGCGCCCGTCACCGTGAGGCGGTCATCGAAGATCTTGAGAAGGGATCGACATGCCCCTCCCGGGTCGGTCCGGCGCGCTCCGCCGGTTCCCTCACCTGCTCATCGCGCTGGCGGTCCTGGTGGCCGGAGTGGTCGCCGGAGTGGTCGCCGCCCCCGCGGCCTTCGCCGGCGACGCCAAGCTGCGCGTGATGTCCTACAACATCCGGTTGAACGCCGACGCCCCGCCCAAGGACTGGCCGTCCCGCCTGCCCCTGATGAAGAACGTCCTGCGCAAGCACCACCCCGACCTGCTGGGCGTCCAGGAGGCCCTGTGGCAGCAGATGCGCGACCTGGACGGCGCGCTGCCCGAGCACGACTGGGTCGGAATGGGACGCCAGGGCGGCACCCGGGACGAGTTCTCGGCGATCTTCTATCGCAAGGACCGCTTCGAGGTGCTGGACTTCGACCACTTCTGGCTGTCCGACACCCCGCACGTGATCGGATCGAAGACCTGGGGCAACACCATCACCCGGATGGTCACCTGGGCCAAGTTCCGCGACCGCCGCACCGGCACGGTCTTCTACCACGTCAACACCCACTTCGACCACCAGTCGGAGAACGCCCGCGTGAAGAGCGCCGGGCTGATCCTGGAGCGGGTGCGCGGCTTCGAGGCCGGGGTCCCGGTGGTGCTGACCGGCGACTTCAACGCCGCCGCGGAGAAGACCGAGCCGTACCGGATCCTCACCGGCGCCGACGCCTTCGCCGACACCTGGAAGACCGCGGAGAAGCGCGGCCCCGCCTACAACACCTTCGGCGGCTGGAAGGCCCCGGTGCCGGACGGCGACCGCATCGACTGGATCCTGTCGCGGGGCGCCGTGCGGACCCGCTGGACCGAGATCGACCCCTACCAGCAGGGCGGCCTCTACCCCTCCGACCACTACCCGGTGGTCGCGCACGTCACGATCGGGCAGAATGCCTGATCGCGTGACGTCTACACCCTGAGGACGAGGAGCGGGATGGTCCCGGATCCGGACTGGTGGCGGGCCGACCCCGAACACCGGGAGCTGCTGGCCTTCGACGGCGGCACCGACGACCAGGGGCTGCCCTACGACGCGGCCGCGGCCGACCGGCGCGCCGTCCTGGAGGCGCTGCTGGGCGAGGACGGCCCGCCCGCCCGGCACGATCCGGGCCTCCCGCTCTACCTGCTGGAGCAGGAGGCGCTCTGGCACCGTCACTCCTGGGGGTTCGGCCACGGCATCGGCATGGCCGCGCTGCTGGTGGCCGAGCACCGCCGGGCCCGGGACGTGTGGCCGCTGTGGGACGCCAAGACCACCAGCTTCGACACCATGCTCGGGCTGCCCCGCGAGCTGCTGTTCGCCGCGGGGGTCGGGGAGACGGTCGCGTTCGTCGGGGCGGGCGGGGACCCGCGGCGTGCCGACTTCCTCGGGTTCTTCGAGGACCACGGCCTCCCCGACGACGACGAGGTCGCCCGTACGCTGGCGGGTCTGCGCCGCCACTACACCTCCGGGGGCTGACCCTCCGGGCCCGGCCGGGCCCTCAGGATCTGCGGAAGGCGCGGAGCACGCGGCGTGCCAGCGACGGCTCCGAGGCGGTCGGGCCCTGCCGCCCCGCCTCCGGCTCCGCCTCGATCTGCTCGGGCGGCGGGCCGACCGGACGCCGCCCGGCGGCGTCCGGGGGCAGCTCGTACAGCACCGGCAGCGAGCGCAGCGACCGCGACAGCGGTGAGGCGTGCCAGCCCAGCTGCTCCTCGGGGACCGCCAGCCGCAGCGCCGAGAACCGCTCGAACAGCTTCCCGACGGCCAGGGTCGTGACGGTGGTGGCCAGCTCCCGGCCCAGGCAGGCGTGCGCCCCCGAACCCCAGGCCAGATGCGCCCGGGAGCTGTAGATGGCGTCGGGGTCGATGCCGTCGGCGAAGGCCGGGTCGGTGTGCGCGCCGGCGAGCGAGAGCATGACCGGGTCGCCGGCCGCGATCCGGTACCGTCCCATCCGCACCTCCGTCTTCGGCCAGCGCAGGGTGGTGTTGGCCAGCGGCGGGTCGGCGATCACCGCCCGGTTGACCACCTCGGGGAGCATCCCGGCCGACAGGCTCTCCCGCATCCGCACGTCCCCGCCGATCACCTTGACCGCCGTCGTGCAGATCAGGGTGCCGGTGTGGTCGCCGAGCAGCCCGAGCACCAGCGGCAGCTCGTGGGCGATCTCCTCCGGGGTCAGGTCGGGCGCCGCGGCCAGCATGTGCGAGGCCAGGTCGTCGGTCGGCTGGAGCGCCCGCGCCGCGCAGATCTCGGCCGCCGCGGCGGCGATCCGCGCCGTCGCAGCGCCGGCCTCCGGCCCCGCGTCCAGCGCCCGCCACAGGTCCTGGACGAGCTCGTCGCCCTGCCTGCCCTCGAACCCCAGCAGCCGGTTGATGATCAACAGGGGCAGCGGCCGGGCGTACTGCGTGGCCAGATCGGCCTGCCCGGTAAGCCCGCCCTCGCCGATCAGGGTGATGAGGTCGTCGGCGTACCGGGAGACGGCCCGTTCGAGCTCCTTGGCCTGCGGCCGGGTGCGGTCCTGGAACGGGCGCAGGCCGACGCTCCACGCGTTGCGCAGCCGGGTCAGCTCCGCGCCGTCGCGCTGCGCCGAGCTGTCGGCGGTGTAGATGGGCAGCATCGGCCAGTCGGCCGGGACGCGGCCCTCGGCGTGGGCCCGCCAGGACTCGACCCGCTTGCTCCAGACGCCCCGCGGGTCGCGCATCACGTCCAGCACCTGCGCGTAGCCCAGGACGAGCCAGATCGGCACACCGAGGACGTCGACGGGGACGACCGGGCCGTAGCGGGCCCGCAGGCTCTCGTAGAACACCGCCGGGCGGGTCTGGTAGTCGGCGGTGAGGAGGGGCTCGGCGCTGATCGATTCCAGCGGGGGGTGCTCGTCGGGGGTGGGGGCGTCCATCCTTCAGCACTTTAGAAGAGCGGACCCGGACATGATCGCGGATTGGTGCAATCCCACAGAGATCACACCCGTCCCGCGGCCACCGGACGTGCGGCTTCCCACCGGGCATGCGACGCTAGGAGTGTCCCAAGGAGAGCGGAGGTCCCCATGAGCGACTCGGATGGAGAGCCGGCGGGCGGCGATCGGGAAGGCGCCGAGGACGAGGTGAAGCGCAGGTTCCGGGAGGCGCTGGAGCGCAAGCGCGGCGCGTCCGCGGCCAAGGGCGCGGGCGGCGGTGGCAGGGGCTCCAAGGTCCGCGGCGCCCACGACCGCGCCGACCACCAGCGCCAGTTCCGCCGCAAGAGCGGCTGACACCGGTTCCGCCGCGAGGGAGACCGGATGACGGCCGGACGGGAGTCCGGCCGTCAGCCCGTCAGCCCGCGTAGAGCTTGGCGGCGTACTGGTCGCCGTAGTAGGTCTCCAACTGCTCCACCGTCTCCTCCACGCGCTGGACGTCCTTGACGATGCGCGCGTGCGAGGGCAGCGCGTCCGGCTCCCAGCTGCCGGGCCGCCACAGCTCCGAGCGCATGAACGCCTTGGCGCAGTGGAAGAAGATCTGCTCGATCTCGACCACCAGCGCCAGGACCGGCCGGTGCCCCTTGACCACCATCCGGTCGAAGAACGGCGCCTCCCGGACCAGCCGCGCCCGCCCGTTGATCCGCAGCGTCTCGCTCCGCCCGGGGATCAGGTGGATCAGCCCGACGTGCGGGTTGGACAGGATGTTGCGGAACCCGTCGGCGCGCCGGTTGCCGGGACGCTCGGGGATCGCGATCGTGTGCTCGTCCAGCACCAGCGTGAACCCGGGCGGGTCGCCCTTGGGCGAGACGTCGCAGTCGCCCGCGGCGTCGCTGGTGGCGATCAGGCAGAACGGCGAGCGGGCCAGCCATTCGCGGTCCCAGGCGTGCAGGCGCACCCGCTCCTTGGCGACCGCCCTGGGCATGGGCGCGCCGAGCAGCTCCCGCAGCTCGGCCTCCGATGTGATCTCCGTGGACTCGTGCGACACCGCGACCTCCGGCGCTCGGGAACCGCCAGATTATCGCGGCGGTACGTGCCGGTGGTGACATGCCGACAATTTTTTTCGTCAGGGAAGCTCATGTGTTCGGAGGAACGTGTGGCGGGTCCGGTTCGTCAGAGTCCCCATGGGGAGTCGGATCCGCACGGGGAGCGGTATGCGCGCTGACACGAGGACCGGCGGGGGCGACGCGGACGGCGCCGCCGAGCCGGTGTTCCGGTACGCCTGGGCGGAGGACGGCCTTGCGCGGCACCTCGCGCTCGGCTGGGACGGCGACGGCTGGTGGTTCGAGAGCCTGCCCGGCGGGCGCGTCCCGCTGGTCGACGGCGCCGCCCACCTGGCCGCGTTCGCGCGCTGGGTGCTGGAGCCCCGTCCCGGCGGCGCGTACGAGACGGGGTTCCCGCTGGTGCGCGGTGCCCCCGACGGCACCATCGCCGAGCAGGGACGCGACGGCGGATCCCTGATCCGGGAGACCGCGCTGGACGTCGACGTCTACCTGTGCCGCGACGAGCCGGGCGGTCCCGAGCGGCTGCTGGCCTTCCCGTCGGCGTCCGTCGTCGGCACGCGGACCAGCTACCCCGTCGCGGCGGAGCTGGTCGCCTCCCCGCTGGACCGGGAACGGCTCCGGCAGGCCGCCCGCGCGCTGCTGGCGGTGACGCAGCCGTCGATCTGCCTGATCCCGGCCGCCTCCGCGGCGGCGCGGCGGCGCCCCCGGACCGATCCGGCGGGCCGGGGCGATCCGGGGGCCGCGCGCAGGGGCTGAGCCGCCGGTCCGGGCGTCAGGCGGCGCGGAACGCGGCGGCCGCGTCCATCGACTCGATCCCGAAGGCGATCGTGCCCACCGGGGCGCCGCCGGCCGCGGCGTGCACCCGGGCCGCGGCGTCGGCGCCGAACCCGCCGAACAGCTCGATCAGGCCCACCTTCTCCTGCGCCGCGACCCGTTCCGCGGCGGCGATGTCGGGCACCGCCACCGCCGTGAACCGGGCGCCGCCGCCGTGCTCCCGGACGATCCGGTCCCGTTCGGGATCGGCGCCCGGGACCAGCAGCAGGAACAGCTCCGACTGGAGCTCGCCGGCGAGGAAGGCCAGGTGGAAGCGGGAGATCGCGGCCAGCGACTCGGAGTCGTAGCCGATCGCCCCGACCGGGGCCCGGTCGCCGACCGCGGCGATCACCCGGGCGGCGCCGACCGGGCCGAAGCCGCCGCACAGCTCCACCAGCCCGGCGCCCTCGCCGACGAGCCGCTCGACCACCGGGGCCGCCTCGTCCAGATCCGGCACCCCGACCAGCGTCACGCGGCGGCCGCCGCCCTCGAACTCGACCAGGTCGCCGGCGGGGCCGGCGTCCGGCCGCGGGTAGATGACGATCGTCCGGGGCAGCGTCGTGTGGGACATCGTTCGCTCCTTCGTTCGGCTCTCGGCGGGTACGTCGGCGACGCTACGGGGGCCCGCTGATGACCGGCTGACGGTCCGCTTACCATCGCGGCATGCGATTCGGGGTGCTGGGGCCGCTGGCCGTGTGGACGGACACGGGCGAGGAGGTCGCCGTGCCGGGGGCCAAGGTGCGGGCGCTGCTGGCGGACCTGCTGGTCCATCACGGGCGCACGGTCCCCGCCGGGACGTTGATCGAGGACGTGTGGGAGGGGGCGCCGCCCGCGCAGGCCACCGGGGCGCTCCAGTCGAAGGTGGCGCAGCTGCGCGGCGCCCTGGAGCGTGCCGAGCCGGGGGCGCGCGCCCTGGTGGAGACGGCGCCGCACGGGTACCGCCTGAGGGCCGAGCCGTCCCAGGTGGACGCGGCGGTCTTCGCCGACCTGCTCGCAAGCGCGCGCTACGAGGAGGCCCTCGCGCTGTGGCGGGGGCCCGCCTTCGCGGAGTACGCCGGGACGCCGTTCGCCCGGGCCGCCGCCGAACGGCTGGAGGAGCAGCGCGTCACCGCGTTCGAGGGCCTCGCCGAGCAGCGCGTCGAACGCGGCGAACACCGGGCGCTGGCCGACGAGCTCCCGGCGATGCTGGCCGCCCATCCGCTGCGCGAGCGGCTGCACGCCGTCCGGATCCGCGCCCTCTACCTGGACGGGCGGCAGGCCGAGGCGCTGGAGGCCTACCGCGAGATCAGGGAGCGGCTGGCCGAGGAACTGGGCGTGGACCCCGGCCCCGAGCTGGCCGCCCTCCACCAGGCCGTGCTGCGTCAGGACCCGGCGCTGGCCGGGCCTCCGGAGCCGCCCGCCACCAACCTGCCGGTCCCGCTCACCGCGCTCGTCGGGCGGGAGGAGGCGGTCTCGGAGGTCCGGGAGCTGCTGCGCGCGCACCGCCTCGTCACCCTGACCGGGCCCGCCGGGGTCGGCAAGACGCGGCTGGCGCTGGAGGCGGCCGCCTCGCGGGCGGACGCCGCCGACGGCGCCTGGCTGGTCGAGCTCGCCGGGGTCGACGCGGCCGGGGCGCGCGCCGACCCCGCCGTCCTGGCGGAGCGGATCGCTGCGGCGCTGGGCGTGCGGGGCGCGCTGTCGGAGGCCCTGCGCGGCCGCCGGACGCTGCTGATCCTGGACACCGTGGAGCATCTGGCCGCACCGGCCTCCAGGCTCGTCGTGGCGCTGCTGGGGGCCGCGCCGGGGCTGCGCGTCCTGGCCACCGGGCGGGAGCCGCTGGCCGTGCCCGGCGAGCGGCTGTGGCCGGTGCCCCCGCTGGGGCGCGAGGCTGCGGTCCGGCTGTTCCGCGAGCGGGTCGCCGACGCCTTTTCGGGATTCGCCGCCGAGGCCGGGGACGGCGACACCGAGGAGATCGCCGCGCTCTGCCGGCGCCTGGACGGGCTGCCGCTGGCGATCGAGCTGGCCGCCGCGCGGGTGCGCACGCTCGGGCTGGGCGAGGTGGCGGCCAGGCTGGACGACCGGTTCCGGCTGCTGGGCTCGGGCGCGCGCACGCTGCGCGCCGCGTTCGACTGGAGCTGGGACCTGCTCGACGACCGCGAGCGGGCCGTCCTGGGCCGCCTGTCGGTCTGCGCGGGCGGCTTCGACCTGGCCGCGGCCGAGGCGATCGCCGCGGGAGAGGGCGTGGCGGCGGGGGAGGTCGCGGGCGCGGTGGCCGCCCTGGCCGACCGCTCCCTGCTTTCCGTGGACGGCTCGGGGACGCGCCGCTTCGGCATGCTGGAGAGCGTCGCTGCGTACGCGCGCGAACGCCTGGCCGAGGCGGGCGAGGCGGAGGAGTGCGCCGACCGCCACGCCCGGCACTTCGCGGGGGTGGCGGCGGAGGCCGACCGTCATCTGCGCGGCCCCGCGCAGCGGGAATGGCTGCGGCGGCTCGACACCGAGACGGGGAACCTGCGCGCCGTGCTGGACCGCCTCCTGGACCGGGACGCGGGGCAGAGGGCGCTGCGGATGTGCGGGGCGCTCGGCTGGTACTGGTTCCTGCGCGGCCGCTACCGCGAGGCGCACCGCGCGTTCGGCAGGGCCCTCGGCGCCGCCGGTCCGGCCGGCGGCGCCGAGAGCGGGGCGCGGTCCGGCGCGCTGGTCTGGCGCGCGGCCCTGGAGGCGTGGGAGCGGATGCCGGCCGACCCGGTGGAGCCGCCGGACGAACTGCCCGCCCGCGAGCGCTGGCTGCTCGGCCTCGCCCGCGCCGACGGCGGCGACCTCCCCGCCGCCATCGCCCTGGTGAACGCCGCGCTGGAGGAGTTCCGGCGGGCCGGCGACCGCTGGGGCACGGCCGCGGCGCTCAGCGTCCTCGGCTGGGAGTCCCTCCGGCTCGGCGACCTGCCCGCCGCGCGCCGCGAGGGCGAGGAGGCGCTGGCGCTCTTCCGCGAGACGGGCGACCGCTGGGGCGGGTCGCGGGCCCTGCGGCTGCTGGGCGTGCTGGCGGAGGTGGACGGCGACTACGGCCGGGCCGGGCGGCTGCACCGGGAAGGTCTGGCCTCCGCCGAGGAGCTGGAGCTGTGGCCGGTGGTGGTGGAGGAGATCTCGCAGCTGGGCAGGCTCGCCGCGCTCGCCGGGGACCACGCCGCCGCCGACGCGCACTACGAGCGCGCGCTGCGGGTGGCGCGCGAAGGGTCGTTCCACCACGGCGTCGTCCACGCCCGCGTGGGGCTGGGGGCCTCGGCGCGCAGGCAGGGACGGCTCGAGGCCGCCGAGGAGCACCTGCGCGCCGCCGAGGAGGCGCACCGCGCGGACGGCTACCGGTCCGGCCTCGCCTACGTGCTGGCCGAGCTCGGCTTCGTCGCGGAGCTGCGCGGCGACGCGGCCACGGCGCGGGCCCGCCACGAGGAGAGCCTCGCCCTGGCCCGCGACGCCGCCGACCCGCGCACGGTGGCGCTGGCGACCGAGGGGCTGGCCGGTGCGCTGTCGCTGGAGGGCGACACCGGGACGGCCGCCCGCCTCCTCGCCGAGGCGTCCGCGATCAGGCCGCTGCCGCCCGCCGAGCGCGGCGACGTCGACCGCATCGCCGCGCGCCTCGCCGCCGCCGGCGGGCCTAGCGGAAGGTGACGGCCCCCGGGTAGTGCCCGGCGGCGCAGGTGAAGCGCAGCCGGCCCGGCCGCGGGGTGCCCAGGTCGATGCGGGTGTCGCCGGTCACGGGCAGCATCCGCTCCAGGTTCCGGGACGGGATCGTGAACGCGCGCGTGCACCCCCGGTTGCCGTGCGTGCGGACGACCAGGACCGTCCGCACCCCGGAGCGGGCCGTGACCAGCGCGGGCCGGTAGCCGCGGTCGGCCGCGCCGATCGTGATGACCTGGGCGCCGGTCGCGTCGGTCGTGACGTTGCGCGTCACATCGCGGGTCGCGGCCGTGGCCGTCGTTCCCGGGCCGGGCAGCCAGCCGCCCAGCCGCAGCCCCGACATCAGCGTCCAGCCCGCGACCGCGACCAGTCCCACGCCGACGAGCGCGGTGAGCCGCCCGCGCAGCATCCGCATGCCGCGTCCCAGCCCCACCCCGAGCAGCCCCGAGAGCGGCGCGGTGCCGAGCACGAAGCCCGCCATGACGGCGGCCCCGGCGACGGGGGAGCGCGAGGTGACGGCGAGCAGCTCGGCCGACAGCGTCACGCCGCAGGGCAGCAGCACCGTCGCCGCGCCCAGCGCCGCCGGCCGCCGCAGGCGCCCGTACCGCGGACGCGTCGCGGACGTGCCGTCCACGAGGTCCGCCTGGGTGGCGCAGTGGTCGCCGTCCGGGCCGCCGAGGCGCCGGAGCAGGCGGCGGGCGGGCGGGAAGCCCATCAGGTCCAGCGCGAAGACCAGCAGCACGGCCGCGGCGGCCACCATCAGCGCCGCCCGTACGCCCGGCCCCGGCTGGACGGCCGCGCCCGCGATCCCCAGCAGCGCGCCGAGCGCCGTGTGCACCGCCAGCTTGGCCGCCAGGAAGGCCGCGACCGGGGCGGCGGGACGCGGCGCGTGCCGCACCGCCCCGGTCAGCAGCCCCAGCTGGACCGCCGCGCACGAGCCGCCCCCCGCCAGCAGTCCGGTCCCGGCGCCCGTGAGGAAGAGCACGGCGGCGTCGTCCACCAGGGTCTCCCACCCTCGTCGTCGTGGGCCCCGGCGTACGGCTTCCGGACACGGGGGCCGCCTTCAGTCATTTCCCCCGCGGGACTGACTCAGACGCCACACATGCCGCGCTCGCGCGTGCGGGGAAGGTGTCCTGAAGGTCTTTCCAGGGCCGCCGCGCGATGACTTCGCCCCGTTTCCACGGTCGGTACGGGCGAAGGGAGAACCCCCATGACGGCTTTGGAGAAGGCATTGGAGAACGCCGGGAACGCCGAGGACGCGGAGGCGCTCCAGCGGTATGGCTCGCGGCTGCTGCGGCACGCCGCGGGATTCGCGCTGGAGACCCTGGACGCGCTCCCCGCGTTCACGGGCGACGACCTGCGCCGCCCCACGCCCTGCGCGGGCTGGGACCTGTGGATGCTCCTGCGGCACCTCGACGACTCGCTCGCCACCCTGCACGAGGCCGTCGCCCTGGGGACGGTACGCCTGGACGATCCCGGCACGGCCACGCCGGCGGCGGGGGAGCCCGGCGGCCTGGTCGCCGGGCTGCGGGAGCGGACGCGGCGGCTGGCGGCCGCCTGGTCGGACGCCGACCGGGACGGCCGCGTCGTCATGGTCGGCGGCTGCCCGGTCATGGGCGGGGTCGTGGCGGGCACCGGCGCGGTCGAGCTGGCCGTGCACGCCTGGGACGTCGCCCGGACGTCCGGGGCCGCGTGCGAGATACCGGCCCCGCTGGCGGAACGGCTGCTGCGCCTGGCGCCCCTGCTGGTGCCGGAGCACGCCCGCCAGGGCCTGTTCCGGCCGCCGGTCGCGGTGCCGGACGGCGCCGCCCCGGGCGACCGGCTGGTGGCCTTCCTGGGCCGCGACCCCGGCCGGTCCGTTCAGGCCCTGGGCGCGTAGCTCCGCACGCCGCCGTCGCTCACCTGGGAGTCCAGGACCCCCTGGTCGACCAGCACGTCGAGGTGGGCGTCGATCTCCAGGACGGCCAGCATGCGGCTGAAGACGTCCAGGTCGTCCAGCTTGCGCTGCCGCCGGGTCCACGGCATGGCACGTGCCACCTCGAACGCGGTCGAGTGGCCGGAGCGGACCTGCGCGGCGGCGATGTCCAGCCGCTCCCGGTGGTGCTCGATCAGCTCGTCGATCCGCGTGTGCACGCTGCCGGTGACCTGGCCGTGCGCGGGCAGCAGCAGCGTGTCGGGCATGTCCCGGACCACCCGCAGCGACTCCAGGTAGCTGCGCAGCGGCTTGGGCTCGGGCGCGGACTCCAGCCCGATGGAGGGCGAGATGTGCGGCAGCACGTGGTCGCCGGCGAACAGCAGGCCCGCCGCGGCGTCGCGCAGCACGACGTGGCCGCGGGTGTGGCCGGGCGTGGCGAACACGTCCAGGCCCCGCCGGCCCAGCGCGACCCGCTCGCCGTCGTCCAGCCAGGCGTCGGGGGCGGTGTCGAGCACCACGCCCTCCCCGCCGTCGCCGTCCATCGCCTCGACCTCGTCGGCCAGCGCCGGGGCGCCGCAGCCGCGCAGCAGCCGGGCCTGGCTGAGGTGCGGCCGGCCGCGGGCCGCGACCATCGCCTCGATCGAGAGGCTCTCGCCGCGCCCGATCCGCACCCGGGCCCCGAACGCCTCGCGCAGCGCCAGCGCCTGCCCGTAGTGGTCCCAGTGCGCGTGCGTGACCAGGAACTGGGCCACGTCCTCCAGCCGGTGGCCGAGCGTGCGCAGTCCGGCCGACAGCGCGGCCCTGCTGTCGGGCAGCGGCCAGCCGGAGTCGACCACGACCAGCCCGTCGGGGTCCTCGATCACGTAGACGTTGACCGAGTGCAGGCTGTCGATCGGCAGTTTCAAGGGGATCCGGTGCACGCCGGGGGCCACCGGGTGGGCCCCCGGCTCGGTCCAGTCCGCCGGTTGCTCCAAGGCCGGTACCGCCACCGCTGCCCCCTCCATTTTTAGAATCAGGTTCGGCCCGACGGTACTTCATGAATGTTTCCGGTTCGTACACCGGGGCCTGAACACAGGGGTTCCGGGAACGTGACGCTCAGCACGCGCGGGCGGCCTCACCGGCCCGGCGGTGCGCGTCGCCGGCCGCCTCCGCGGCCTTGTCGCGCAGCCGTTCGGCCTTGTCCACGCGCCGCGCGGCGGACTCCTGACGGGCGACCGCCCGGTCCAGCTCGCGGCGCAGCCTGCCCACGTCCGCGTCGGCCGACTCCAGATCATCGTGGGCCTCGCCGAGCTCCGCCTCACGGGCCGCGAGGTCGCGGTCGGCCTGCTCGGCCTTGCGCTGGGCCGCCCGGTGCGCCTTCTCCCGCTCGGCGCGCACAGTCTCGGCCTGCTTCTCGGCGGCACGGGCCGCCGCGGCCCCGCCGCCCTTGGCCGCCCTGCGCTTCTTCGGGGCCGGTGCCTCCTCCGGCTCCACGGTGGGTTCTGCGGGCTCGGCCTCTTCCCTGGGGGGCGGGAACCCCGTGAGGACGAATCCAGCGTGGCTGCGGGGCTGGGCCAGCCGGCCCTGCCGGACCTCCTCGGCCACGTCCGCGTCCACGGTGGCGGCCTGCAGGGTGTCCTCCACCTCCCGCACGGCGGGCTCGCGCAGCGGATGCCCGGCCTCTTCGGCCAGCTCCCGCGCCCTGCGCACCAGCAGCCGCACCAGCTCGCCGCGGCGCTGCTCCAGGCCGCCGATGCTCCCGCCCGACGCCCACGCCCCGCGCAACTGCTCACCGACGTCCAGGAGCCATCCCAGCTCCTCCCCGGCCGACCGGCCGAGGAGGTTGACCGCCCACGCGGACAGCGTCGGGCGGCGCAGCGTCCCGATCCGCTTGGCCAGCGCGGCCTCGCCCTCCGCACGGGCCTCCTGGACGAGGCGCTTGCGCGTCTCCATGAACGCGTCCGGGGCGACCCCGTAGAGCTCGTGCGCGGCGCTGGCGAAGTCCACGCCTGATCTCTACCCGCGCAGGGCGTCCAGCACGAGTCCGAGCAGCCGCTCCGGCCGCCCCGGGTCGGCCGGGTCCGGCTCGCCGGCGGCCAGCGCGACCCCGACCACGAGATCGATCATGTCCGCGGGGGAGACGTCGGGGCGGGCCGCGCCGGCGCTCCGGGCCCGGTCCAGGACGCTCGCCGCGGCGTCCCTGATCATCTGGTGGCAGTCGATGCCCAGACCGCCGCGCCCGTCCACCATCAGCTGCCCGGCCAGGCCGTGGTCGGTGCGCGCGTGCGCCAGGAAGGCCCGCAGCCAGAGGGCCAGGGCCTCGTCCGGCGACGCGGTCTCCCGCAGCTCCGCGGCGCGCGCGCACAGCCGCTCGATGCGGTCCTGGAGGACGGCGGCCTGCAGCGCCGCCCGGTTGGGGAAGTGGCGGTAGAGCGTGCCGGGGCCGATCCCGGCGCGGCGCGCGATCTCGTTCAGGGACGCGCCGGGGCCCTCGGCGGCGAAGGTCTCGCGGGCGGCCTCGACGATCCGCTCCCGGTTGCGCCGCGCGTCGGCGCGCGGCGCCCGCCCGTCCTGCGCTGTGGTCATCGCCCCATCCTCGGCGCCCGCCTCCGGCTGGCCAAACGGAGAAGTTCTCCGTATTGTAGCCCGGGACTAAGCGGAGAGGTTCTCCGGAAAGCTGTGAGGAGTGACCGATGACCGAAGACGCACGCCGGGCCCTGGGCCGGGTCGGGCTCTGGACGTTCGCGCTGGAGGGCCGGCCCGCCGGATGGGTCCGCGACGCCGCCGCCGAGATCGAGGACCTGGGGTACGGGGCGATCTGGTTCGGGGAGAGCTTCGGCCGCGACACCTTCGGGCAGGCCTGGCTGCTGCTGACGGCCACCAGCCGGGTGGTCGTCGCGTCCGGGATCGCCAACATCGCGGTGCGCGACCCGATCGCCATGGCCACCGCCGAACGCACCCTGGGCGAGGCGTTCCCCGGCCGCTACCTGCTCGGCCTGGGCGGCCACCGGGTCGACGACACCCCCATGCGACTGGACGGGTACACGATGCCCGTCGTCGGCCGCGCCGTGGCGTCCATGACCGACTACCTGGACCGGATGGACGCGGTGCCGGTGCACTCCGTGCCGCCCGCGACGCCGCCGCGCCGCGTCCTGGCCGCCCTCGGGCCCAGGATGCTGGACCTGGCCGGGCGCCGCACCTGGGGCGCCCACCCCTACTTCGTGCCCGTGCGACACACCGCGCAGGCCAGGGAGATCATGGGGCCGGACGCCTTCCTCGGCGTCGAGCAGGCCGTCGTCCTGGACACCGACACCGCCCGCGCCCGCGAGGTCGCGCGCGAGCACGTCGCCGGGTACGTGGGCCTCGCGCCCCACCAGGAGGCCAGCATGCGGCGCCTGGGCTACGGAGACGCCGACCTGGCGGGCGGGCCCAGCGACCGCCTGGTGGACGACATCGTCGCCTACGGGGACGCCGGCGCGATCCTCGAGCGCGTCCAGGAGCACCTGGACGCCGGCGCCGACCACGTCTGCGTGCAGGTCCTCACCGCCGACCCGGCCGAGCCGCCGCTGCCGCAGTGGAGGGAACTGGCCCCCGTCCTGCTGTGACGGCCCCGGCGCCGTCCAGAAGTTTCCGTTCACCCTCCCGCCGCGTGACGTTTCACCGCCCGCCGGCGCTGTCCTTACCAAAGGGCGAGGAGGGGCTCCAGGGATGCGCGACGGCGCGGGCGGTTATCTCGTCGTGGGCCGGAACGATCGGCCGTTACCGGAACTGTACGTGCTGCGCCCGTTCCTGCCCGCGGTCGCCGGGCACCGGGCGCTCGGCGACGGTTGGCAGATCTGGGAGCTGGGCGCCGACGCCGCCGTGGCCGACAGCGTGGCGCTGCTGGTCGACATCGCCGCCGCGACCCGCGCACCGGCGCTGCTGGGGTCGTTCCTGAGCGCCGGGCGCGCCGCGGTCGAGGGGTTCAGCGGTGCGGGCGGCTACTGGCGCGCGCTGGTCCCCGCCGGGCCCGGCGCCGCGCCGTGCGCCGTCGAGGAGATGGCCGGGCGCGCGGCGTGCTGGGCCGCCGCCGCGCGCCGCGCGGTCGCCGCCCGCCCGATCGCCGACTTCCTGCGGACGCCCCCGCGCACCCGTGCGGACGGGGTGGTCGAGGACCTGCTGTCCCTGCTCGGTCTCCCGGGCCCGGCGGAGGCCGTCCCGGAACCGGCCGCCGAACGTCGGTGACCGCCTCCGGCGCCCGCCCCCGCAGGCGCCGGCGGGCGTCTCAGCGGCTGTCCAGGAAACGGTCGAGGACGCGGGTGCCGAACCGGAGGGCCTCGACCGGGACCCGCTCGTCCACGCCGTGGAACATCCCGAAGTAGTCCAGCTCCGGGCCGAGCAGCAGCGGGGCGAAGCCGAAACTGCTGATGCCGATCCGGTTGAACGACTTGGCGTCGGTCCCGCCGCCCATCACGTACGGGACGGGGTGCGCCCCCGGGTCCTCGGCCCGCAGCGCGGCGGCGAGCGCCGCGAAGGTGGGCCCGGCGGGATCGGCCGCGGGGGCCTCCTCGTAGTTGACGAACTCGCGGGTGACCTTCGGGCCGAGCAGCCGGTCGACCGTGGCCAGGAACTCCTCGCCGGTGCCGGGCAGGTAGCGGCCGTCGACCTGGGCGTACGCCGTCCCCGGCACCACGTTGATCTTGTACCCGGCGTCCAGGCGGGTCGGGTTCGCCGAGTTGCGGATCGTGGCCTCGAACAGCCGCCCGGGCGCGCCCAGCCGCCGCGCCTCCTCGTCCAGGCGGTCGTGGTCGATGGCGGTGCCGAGGGCCTCGGCGAGGCCGTCCAGCAGGGCGCGGACGCCCGGGGTCAGCCGTACCGGCCACTCATGGGAGGCGAGCCGGGACACCGCGTGCGCGATCTCGGCGACCGCGTTGGCGGGCGCGGGCTTGGAGCCGTGCCCGGCCTTGCCGCGCGCGGTCAGCTTCATCCACATCGTGCCGCGCTCGCCGGTCGCGATCGGGTAGATCCGCCGGCCGCCGCCCGCGGCGACGCTGAACCCCCCGGACTCGCTGACGGCCTCGGTGCACCCGGTGAAGAAGTCGCGGTGCTCGCGCGCCACGTACCGGGACCCGTAGTCGCCGGTGCACTCCTCGTCGGCCAGGAACGCCAGGACGAGGTCGCCGCGGGTGCGCCGCCCCTCGCGCAGCCGCTGCCGCACCACGGCCAGCGTCATCGCGAGCGTGCCCTTCATGTCGACGGCTCCGCGGCCCCACACGCACCCGTCCCCGGCGATCTCGCCGGAGAACGGGTGCACGCTCCACTCGGCGGGGTCGGCGGGCACCACGTCCAGGTGGCCGTGCATCAGGAACGCGGGGGCGGACGGGTCGGTGCCGGGGATCCGGGCCAGCACGTTCGCCCGGCCGGGCGCGGACTCCACCACGACGGGGTCGGCGCCGGCCTCGTCCAGCAGCGCGGCGACGTGCTCGGCGGCGGGCCGCTCCGGGTCCGCGTCGCCCTCGCCGCGGTTGACCGTCTCGAAGCGGATCAGGTCGGCGCACAGCCGCGCGACCTCGTCGCCGGCCGCGGCCGGCCGGTCCCGTTCCCGCACCCGCGGTCCGGTCACCATCCCCGTCCTCTCGGCGCCGAACCGGCGCTATCCGAAGGGTTCCTTCGTTTCTGACGCGCGCTGACCTGTCGCTATGGCGATGGCCGTTGCCGGCATGGTCTCGATCCGATGAAGAATCGCCAGTCGCCGTACCGAAAACACGCCAACGGTACAACGCTGCGTGCAGCGCGCCGGGACGCCTCGCCCGGCGCGGGGCTCCCCGACACTGAGGAGGATCATGACCATCCTGAGGGGTGTGCGACCGGGCCTGGCCGCGCTCGCCGCGATGGCGCTCGCGGCGACGGCGGGGGTGGCGGCCTGCGGCGGCGACGGCGGATCCGGCGACGGGACCTTCACGGTCGGGCACAGCGAGCCCGACCACCTCGTCCCCGGCAACACCACCAGCAGCTACTCCTTCGACGTGCTGAGCGGGCTGTTCGAGAACCTGGTGGGGCTGAGCAAGGACGGCAAGCCGGTCAACCTCGCCGCCGAGTCGGTGGAGACCAAGGACCAGAAGGTCTGGACGGTCAAGATCCGGGCCGGGCAGAAGTTCCACAACGACGAGCCGGTCACCGCGGCCAGCTTCGCCGACGCCTGGAGCAACGCCGCCTACGGGCCCAACGCCTACGAGGCCAACGACTACTTCTCCCAGATCCAGGGGTACGACGAGCTCAACCCCGAGGACGAGAAGGCCAAGCCCGAGACCGACAAGCTGTCCGGGCTGAAGGTGGTGGACGACACCACCCTCGAGGTCACCCTGAAGGAACCGTTCAACCAGTTCCCGCAGCTGCTCACCTACCCCGCCTTCGCGCCGATGCCCAAGGCCGCCTACAAGGACCTCAAGGCCTACGAGGACGCGCCGATCGGGAACGGGCCGTACCGGATCAGCGGCAAGTGGGAGCGCAACCGCCAGGTCAAGCTGGTGCCGTTCAGCGGCTACACCGGCACGCGCAAGCCCAGGAACAAGGGCGTGACCTGGAAGAGCTACGCCAGCGCCGACACCATCTACACCGACCTGCGCGCCGGCCGGGTCGACGTGCAGCAGACCATCCCCGCGGCCAAGGTGCCCGAGGCCAAGCGGCTGCTGGGCGACCGGTTCCTGCCGCGCAAGACGGGCACCATCGACTACCTCGGCTTCCCGCTGTTCGACAAGCGCTTCGCCAGCCCCGACCTGCGCAAGGCCATCTCCATGGCCATCGACCGCAACGGCATCAACAAGGCCGTCTACAACGGCGACTACCTCGTGGCCGACTCGCTGCTGCCGTCCATCATCACCGGGTACCGCAAGGGCGCGTGCGCGGAGGCGTGCACCTTCAACCCGGCCGAGGCCAAGAAGCTGTACGACAAGGCCGGCGGATTCGAGGGGACGCTGGAGCTGTACTTCTCCAACGCCCAGCCGACCTACTACCAGTGGATGCAGATCGTCGCCAACTCCCTGAAGACCAACCTCGGGATCAAGGACGTCCAGTTCCGCCAGGTGCCCGCCGCCGACTACTTCGGGCTGCTGTCGCGGCGCGAGGAGAAGGGCCCGTACCGGCAGAACTGGGAGGCCGACTACCCCAGCGCCCAGAACTACCTGCAGAACATGTGGGGCAGCGCGGGCAACAAGATGGGCTGGGAGGGCACCCCCGAGAACAAGGAGTTCGACGGGCTCATCGCCAAGGGCAACGCCGCCGGCGACGAGCAGGACGCGCTGAAGTTCTACAACCAGGCCGAGGACCTCGCCCTCCGCGAGATGCCGCAGATCCCGCTGTGGACGTGGGCAGGGCAGGGCGGCCGTTCCGACAAGGTCGGCGACGTGACCATCACCCCGTACGCGGGCGGCCTGGTCGTCCACGAAGTGACGGTGAAGTAAGCGCAGATGTGGCGTTACGTCCTCCGGCGGCTCCTGCAGGCGATCCCCGTCTTCATCGGCACCACGCTGCTCATCTACGCGATGGTGTTCGCGTTGCCGGGCGACCCGATCCAGGCGCTCGCCGGGGACAAGCCGATCCCCGAGACGGTGCGGCAGACCCTCCGGGAGCGCTACAACCTCGACGACCCGCTGCTGGTCCAGTACGGCAAGTACATGCTGGGCCTGCTGCAGGGCGACCTCGGCGAGAACTACACCGGCCAGAAGGTCTCGGAGATGCTGAGCGGGCGGTGGGGCGTGACGATCCAGCTCGCCCTCACCGCCTGGATCTTCGAGCTGGTGGTCGGCATCGGGCTGGGCGTGTGGGCCGGGCTGCGGCGCGGGAAGCTGGCCGACACGCTGGTGCTGGGCGGCACCACCCTGATGATCGCCGTCCCGGTGTTCGTGCTCGGCTACACCGCGCAGATCCTGCTGGGCGTGCACTGGTCGATCTTCCCGACCGCCGGGACCGACGACGGCTGGCCGCTCAGTTATCTGCTGCCCGGCATGGTGCTGGGGTCGCTGGGGCTGTCGTACGTGGCGCGGCTGACCCGCACCAGCCTGGCGGAGAACCTGCGCGCCGACTACGTCCGCACCGCCCGGGCCAAGGGGCTCACCCGGGCCCGGGTGGTGGGACGGCACACGCTGCGCAACTCCCTGATCCCCGTGGTGACCTATCTGGGCGTCGACTTCGGCACGCTGATGGGCGGCGCCATCGTCACCGAGGGGATCTTCAACCTGCCCGGCATCGGCCAGCAGGTGTTCCAGTCCATCCAGCTGAAGGAGGGGCCGGTGGTGGTCGGCGCGGTCACCGTGCTGGTGCTGATCTTCCTGCTGGTCAACCTGGTCGTGGACCTGCTGTACGGGGTGCTGGACCCCCGGATCCGCTACGAGTGACGGCCGGCGACGAATGATGGTGAAGATGAAGGACGCGGACGACGGGCCCGCCCAGGGCGCCGCGGCGCCGGCCGTCCCGGTGGCGGGCGGCCCCGTGGTGGTCGGCGCGGTCGGCGGCGGCCGGCCCGCCTCGCTGTGGCACGACGCCTGGCAGGACCTGCGCCGCCGCTGGGTGTTCTGGTGGGCGGTCGCGGTGCTGCTGCTGGTCGGCGCGATGGCGGCGGCGCCCTGGCTGTTCACCGGCCGCGGCAGGAACGAGGGCTGCGACCCCAACCTGGCCCGGCTGGCGCCCGGCGGCGACCACCCGTTCGGCACCGACCTGGCCGGGTGCGACTACTTCGCGCACGTGGTGCACGGCGCCCGCCCGACGCTGTTCATCGGCGTCGCGGTGACGCTGTTCGCGCTGCTGATCGCGATGGTGTTCGGGATGCTGGCCGGCTACTACGGCGGGCTGCTGGACACGGTCGTCGCCCGGATCACCGACGTGTTCTTCGGGCTGCCGTTCGTGCTGGGCGCCACCGTCATCCTGGTCGCCTTCCCCGGCCACGGCGTCGGCGCGATGACGCTGGTGCTGGTGCTGCTCGGCTGGACCACGATGATCCGGATCATGCGGGCCCAGGTGATCGCCGTCCGGGACGCCGACTACGTGCAGGCGGCCCGGCTGCTGGGCGCCTCGGACCGGCGGATCATGCTGCGCCACATCCTGCCGAACGCGCTGGCCCCGGTGATCGTGGTGGCGACCCTGAACGTGGGCAACGTGATCTCCGGCGAGGCGACGCTGGACTTCCTCGGCGTCGGCCTGCAGTACCCGCAGGTGTCGTGGGGGCTGCAGCTGAACCTGGCGCAGTCCTACTTCGTCGACCACCCGCATCTGCTGATCTTCCCGGCGGTGTTCCTGTCGGCGACCGTGCTGAGCTTCCTGATGCTCGGCGACGCCGTCCGGGACGCCCTCGACCCGAAACTGCGGTGATGATGGCCGAGCCGAAGAAAGCCGGACCGGGCGCCGGGGTAGACGCCCCGCTGCTGGAGGTGGCGGACCTGCACGTGCGGTTCCGCGTCCGCGACCAGGACGTCCGGGCCGTCAACGGGCTGTCCTACACGCTGGCCGAGGGCGAGACGGTCGCGATCCTGGGCGAGTCGGGCTCGGGCAAGAGCGTGGCCGCGCAGGCGGTGATGGGCATCCTCGACAGCCCGCCGGCCCGGATCACCCACGGGTCGGTGCGGCTGCGCGGCGAGGAGCTGCTCGGCCTGCCGGAGCGGCGCCGCCGCCGGTACCGCGGCGACCGGATCTCGATGATCTTCCAGGACGCGCTGACCGCGCTGAACCCGGTGTTCACCGTCGGCGACCAGATCTGCGAGATGTACCAGGTGCACCGCGGGATGCGCCGGAAGGAGGCGAAGGCCAGGGCGGTCGAGCTGATGGAGCGGGTGCGGATCCCCTCGCCCCGCGAGCGGCTCGGCGACCACCCCCACCACTTCTCCGGCGGCATGCGCCAGCGCATCATGATCGCGATGGCGCTGGCGCTGGAGCCCGACGTGCTGATCGCCGACGAGCCCACCACCGCGCTGGACGTGACCGTCCAGGCGCAGATCATGCGGCTGCTGGCCGACCTCCAGGACGAGCTGCGCATGGGCCTGGTCCTCATCACCCACGACCTCGGCGTGGTCGCGGGCGTCGCGGACCGGATCGTGGTCATGTACGCCGGGTCGGTGGCCGAGCAGGCCCCGGCCGGGGCGCTGTACGCGCGGCCCGCCCACCCGTACACCAAGGGCCTGCTGGCCTCGGTGCCGCGCCTGGACCGCAGCGGCGAACGCCTCGTGCCGATCAAGGGGGCGCCGCCCAACCCGGCCGCGCTGCCCCCGGGATGCCCGTTCCGGCCCCGCTGCCCGCGCGCCGAGGACGTCTGCGCCGAGGAGCGCCCGCCGCTGGTCGAGGTCGCCCCCGGCCACGCGGCCGCCTGCCATTTCGCCGAGGAGGTGCACGGTGGCTGACGCCCCTTCGGGAGCCCCGTCCGGGGAGGCGCCGATCCTGCGGGTCGAGGGCCTGGTCAAGCACTACCCCGTCACCCAGGGCGTGGTGTTCAAGCGGGAGGTGGGCCGGGTCAGGGCCGTGGACGGCGTCGACCTGGAGCTGCGCCGCGGCGAGACCCTCGGCGTGGTCGGCGAGTCCGGCTGCGGCAAGTCCACGCTCGCCCGGCTGCTGCTGGCCGCCGAGCGGCCCACCTCCGGCACGGTCCGGTTCGAGGACCGCGACATCTTCGCGTTGCCGCGCCGCGAGCTGAGGGCCCTGCGCCGCCGCGTCCAGATGGTGCTGCAGGACCCTTACTCCTCCCTCAACCCGCGGATGACGGTCGGCGACATCGTCGGCGAGCCGTTCGCCGTCCACCCGGAGGTCGCGCCCAAGGGGGAGCGGCGCGCCCGCGTGCAGGAGCTGCTGGAGCTGGTCGGCCTCGACCCCGGCCACGCCGACCGCTACCCGCACCAGTTCTCCGGCGGGCAGCGGCAGCGCGTCGGGATCGCCAGGGCGCTCGCGCTGCGGCCCGACGTGATCGTGTGCGACGAGCCGGTGTCGGCGCTGGACGTGTCCGTGCAGGCCCAGGTGATGAACCTGCTGGAGGAGCTGCAGGACGAGCTGGGGCTGGCGTACGTGTTCATCGCCCACGACCTGGCCGCCGTGCGGCACATCTCGGACCGGATCGCGGTCATGTACCTCGGGAAGATCGTCGAGACGGGCGACGAGACCCGGATCTACGAGCACCCCACCCACCCGTACACGCAGGCCCTGCTGTCGGCGGTGCCCGTGCCCGACCCCGAGCGGGCGGGCCTGGACGGGCAGATCGTCCTGGAGGGGGACCCGCCGTCGCCGCTGGACCCGCCGTCGGGGTGCCGCTTCCGCACCCGCTGCTGGAAGGCGGAGGACGTGTGCGCCGAGCGGGAGCCGGCCCTGGAGGAGCGGGAGGGCTCCGCGCACCCGAGCGCCTGCCATTTCGCCGCCGAGCGGGCGGCCACGACCGGCTGATCTCCGGCGACCCTCCCAAAGCCCTAAAGTGGGGAGACATGGCACGGAAGGCACGGGGGGCGCGGCTCCGCTCCGATCTCCACAAGATCGACGGCGGTGAGGCCGAGCTGCTGCGCGACGCCGACCGCGACGGCGGATGGATGCTGTGCGTGGGCGGCGTGCCGCAGTCCTACGTGGACCTGTCCGACCCGACCTATCTCGACTTCGAGTACATGCAGTTGATGGGCGACGTCGTCGACTGCCTCGACGTCCGCGAGGACGCCGAGCCGGGGAGCGGGCCGGGGCCGGAGCGGCGGGCGCTGGACGCCGCGCACATCGGCGGCGCCGGCTGCACGCTGCCCCGCTACATCGCCGCCACCCGCCCCGGCTCCCGCCAGGTGGTCTTCGAGCCGGACGGGCGGCTGGTCCGGCTGGTGCGCGAGCGGCTGCCGCTCCGGCAGGTCCCCGGCGTCAAGATCAGGATCACCGACGGGCGGACCGGCATGGCCGCGCTGGCCGACGCGGCCGACGACCTGGTGGTCCTGGACGCGTTCGCGGAGGCGTCCATGCCGGTCGAACTCGCCACCCGCGAGTTCACCCTGGAGGCCGCGCGGGTGCTGCGGCCCGGCGGCGTCTACCTGATGAACGTGGCCGACGGCTTCCGGCTGCCCTTCGCCCGCCGGGTGGTCGCGACCGTCCGCTCGGTGTTCCGGCACGTGCTGCTGATCGGCGAGCCCGGCGTGCTGCGCGGGCGCCGGTTCGGGAACCTGATCGTGGCCGCCTCCCGGCACCCGCTGCCGGCCGCCGAGCTGACCCGGCGGGCCGCGGGCGGCGCCTTCCGGGCCCGGGTGATGGCGGGGGACGAGCTGGCCGGGTTCTGCGCGGGCGCCGCGCCGCTGAGCGACGGCGAGGACGTCGAGGCGCCCGTCCCCCCGCCGGAGGTCTTCGGCCGCTCGTGACCGAGCAGGGCGGTCCGGAGCCGGTGATGAGCCGTTCCACCGCATATTCCGTGCGGTAAGCCGCGGACCGCGCAGTTCCGCGAACCGATTCCCATTGGAACCGGCCCGGAGCTACCCGAACGCGACCGGGCGCCGCCGGAGAGTAACGGCCGTCAGGCTGCCCGGACGCGTTTCACGCGGATTCCGGGACGGCCCCCGCGACGCCCCCGAGCATGTCGCGGGCAAGGTGACCTGGGCCGATTTCCCGGCCGCCCGCCAAGGCCGAGTAACGTCCTGTCGGGTGCGCAGTCATGACCTGAGTGCGCCTTCGCGCATCCGCCTTCGCGGACACGCGCAATGTCCCATAATTGAGCGATGCAGTCGTCCACCCGAATTCTCATTCTCGGCATGGATGCGTCGGGCAAAATCCTCCAGTTCGATCGCAACGCCGCCGCCGTGCTCGCCGAGAATCCCGAGGACCTGCTGGGCGCCCGGCTGGGCGAGGTCATCGCCGGCGCGCAGGACCCGCTGGACGAGGCGCTGCGCTTCGAGCGGGAGCGCACCACCATGCTCACCGTCGAGACCCGGCAGGGCGCCACCTACGACGCCGTGGTCACCGTGCACCCGATGAGCGGCGGCCCGGCCCTCGCCGGCGGGCCGTCCCGCCAGGGCGACGCGGCCCCGGCCGCCCTGGCGGTCATCCGCGTCCCCGTCCCGCTGGCCGACCGCTTCCTGGACCCGGCGGTGATCAGGCGCGCCCTGCTGGAGGACTCGCTGCCCCGGCTCGGCGCCACCCTCGACCTGGAACTGCTGGCGCGCGGCCTGATGAGCGTGCTGGTCCCGCACTTCTGCAACTCCGGCGGGCTGCTGCTGATGGAGAGCCTCGTCGACGCCGACGAGGACCCGCCGCAGCAGCAGGCCGGCGGGTCGCCCGCGCTGCGCCGCATGGCGGTCGCGTTCGACGACGGCGACCAGGCCTGGGACGCCACCTTCCCCACCGGCGAGGTGCTCAGCTACCCCGAGGGCACCCCCTACGTGCGCTGCCTGCGGACCGGCGCCCCGGTGCTGGTGGGGCTGGGCGGCGAGGGCGCGTCCAGGATCGCCGACGCCTGGCGCCGGCCGCCGGTGTCCGACCTGCTCAAGGGCGCCTCGATGCTGATCCTGCCGATCTTCGCCGACGGCGCGATGCTCGGCTTCTTCGTCTGCACCCGCAACGTGGCGCACCGCCCGTTCGACGCCTACGACATCGAGATCGGGATGGAGTTCGCCAGCCGCGCGGCGATCTTCATCGAGAGCGCCCGCCGGTACGGCCGGGAGCGCGCCACCGCGCTCACCCTCCAGCGCAGCATGCTCCCCACCGGCCTGTCCGCGCCGTCGTCGGTCGAGGTGCACCACCGCTACCTGCCCGGCAGCCGGCTGATCGAGGTCGGCGGCGACTGGTACGAGTCCATCGCGCTGCCCGGCGGCCGGGTCGCGCTGGTGGTCGGGGACGTGGCCGGGCACGGCGTGCGGGCCGCCGTCACGATGGGCCGGCTGCGCACCGCCATCCACACCCTGGCCGCGCTGGAGCTGCCGCCCGCCGAGGCGCTGGAGCGCCTCGACTCCCTGATGCGCACCCTCGGCGAGCGCGAACCGCACTTCGCCACCTGCGCCTACGTGGTGTACGACGCCGTCAGCGGGCGGTGCGAGGTGGCCAGCGCCGGGCACCTGCCCCCGCTGCTGGCCCCGCCCGACGCCGACGCGCGGTTCCTGGACGTCCCGCCCGCCCCGCCGCTGGGCGTCGGCGACGGCCCGGTCGTGACCCGCGAGTTCACCGTCGAGGACGGCACGCTGCTGTTCCTCTACACCGACGGGCTGGTGGAGAACCGGGCCCGCGACATCGACGACGGCCTGGCCCGGCTGCGCCGCACGTTCGCGCGCGGCGCCGCGGCCCGCCCGCTGGAGGACCTCTGCCAGGCCACCCTCGACGGCGTCTTCGACGACCAGCACCGCGACGACATCGCCATGCTGGTCGCCCGGCTGCGCCGCATCCCGGCCGACGACCACGTCTCCTGGGAGCTGCCCGCCGACCCCGCCGCCGTCCGCCGCGCCCGCGGCCTGATCCGCGCGCGGCTCGGCGAGTGGGGGCTGGGCGACCTGTCGCCGACCACCGAGCTGCTGGCCTCCGAGCTGGTCACCAACGCCATCCGGCACGCGGGCGGGCGGCTCACCCTGCGCCTGGTCCGGGAGGGCGGGCTGGTGTGCGAGGTGTTCGACTCCTCCGACGGCCGCCCCCGCATCCGCCACCAGGAGGACGCCGACCCCGCCGAGTCGGGCCGGGGCCTGCACGTGGTGGGGCGCCTGGCGCAGCGCTGGGGCGTCCGCCGCACCGCCCGCGGCAAGGCCGTGTGGTGCGAGCAGGAGCTGCCCTGAACCTTCCGGGGGCGCCGGCGCGGGCGGTCAGCGCAGCACGGAGATGTGCACGTGGTCGTAGTGGTTCTGGGTGATGCTGCCGCGGTCGGCCATCGGCCGCCAGCCGCCGCCCCGCACGTTCCAGATGTGCTGCTTCCAGATCACGTAGGAGATGCCCAGGCGCCGCGCGTTGGAGACGGCGTACTGCGCGACCTGGTCGCCGTGCCGCGCCGCGCTGGAACTGGGCATCCGCCCGCCCACGCTCTCCATGAAGTCGCACGCCCGCCCGTGCGCGTGGTCCTGCGCGTCCGCGCCGCTGCGGAAGCAGCCGATGGTGGGGAACGGGCCGTACATCTGGTCCAGCTCCATCACCAGTGAGCGCATCGTCGGCGTCATCAGGTTGCCGGTGATGAGCGACCGCGTCCCGCGCACGCCGTCCGGCCGCCCCGTCACCTGCGGCTGCCGGCGCGCCGACCCGCCCCTGGACGGCGTGTTCGCCGGGGCGTTGAGCTGCGCTATCCGGGTGCCGCGCGGCAGGATCCGCTGCAGCTTCTTGGTCAGGGCCTTGGCGTCGGTCTTGGGCGCGCTCACCACCAGCGCGTTGCCCTGGGGCATGCCGAGCGCGCGGGCCTGCGACCGGGACACCACCGCGTCGACGTCGCCGATGCCCATCGCCGCGTAGGCGCCCACCCGCACCTGGCCCGGCCGGTCGCTGCGCCCCGCCTTCACGACCCCGCCCAGCGGCAGCGACCCGTCCTGGCTCATCGAGAACGACACCGCCAGCCCGCCCGTCGCGATCGTCTGCCACAGCTGGTCGGACTCCGCCGACTGCGCCGGGACGAACGAGCGGAACGACGACGGGTCCACGCCCAGCAGCCCGACCCGGCGCCCCGCCACCTGGGCCCGCGCCGCGTCCACCACGGTGACCCCCGCGACGCCCTTCACCCGCTTCGCCCGCTCCACCGCGTCCGGCGGGAGCGTTCCGGTGCCCGCGATGAGCAGATGGGGGGTGTAGCGCTTGGTCAGGGGCGCCACCGGAGGCGCCTGGTCCGCCGCGCCGCCGGTGACGGAGACCAGGCGGTCGGTGCCCGCGGGCTCGTCGCCCCCGGACCGCTTGGAGACGACCACGACCAGGTCGGCGACCAGCGTGACGGCCAGCGCCGCCCCGATCACGGTGGGCAGCGCCCTGCCCGTCCTCCTCCCGGACCCGCCGATGCCCGTCCCGCCCCTTCGTGACCCGCGCGTCCGCACCCAGCCTCCTGTCATCGCGGGGGCGACCCCCCAAGCCCTCCACGCCCCACGCAGGGGCACCCCCGCGCACCCGAACCGCACCGGGGAAGCGCGGCCCTCGGACATCGCCGAGAGGGCGCCTTCGGGCAGGGAGGGGCGTCCGGGGGCCGGGTCGCGGCGAGGAGGGGCTCGCCGGCGGTCGGTCCCGTGCGCCGCATATTAGACAGCGAGGCGAATGCCCCGCCACCCGAGGCCGATCAGCGGACCGCTCGCACCGGTCAGTCCCACCAGAAGGACCACCAGGTCTTGCCGCGGATCTCCTCGGCGTAGCCGGTCAGGGTGCCGGGGCCCTGGAAGAGGATGTCCGGGCAGAAGGCCCAGTGCTCGGCGGCGACGTGCACCGCCTGGCGGGTGGTGACCGGCGGGGCGGCCACGCTGAGCTCCAGCGTGTTGAAGCCCAGCCCGATGACACGGGCCCCGAACCGCTCCTCCCAGCTCCGCACGACCGCCGCCAGGGGAGCGGTCCACTCGTTGTGGTTGAGCGCCCCCTGCCACCCCAGCGCGGCCAGGGCGTCGGCGCCGCGCTCCACGGCGGCCAGCCCCAGCGACATGCCGCGCCGCGCGAGCACGCGCGCGTGGCGGTCGGCCAGCGCGTCGGGGTCGTCCAGCAGGTGGGCGGGCTCGGCGGGCCCCGGGCAGTGCAGCCCGAACGGCGCGAGGTCGTCGACGTCGTCCTCGGACGCCTGCTCCGCCCAGTCGCCCCACACCTCGTACATGAACGCGCCCGGCGCGTAGTTGTCGATGTCGGCGACCGGCTCGGGGGCCACCTGCCCGGCCGCCCACGGCTGGTCGGACTCGTCCAGCAGCAGCGGCCACAGCCCCGACCCCGGGTGCTCGGTCCGCAGCCGCGACCACAGCTCGCCGCTCACGGGGTCGTCGCTGAGCCAGAACGCGGGGCGCAGCACCAGCTGGTGCTGCGGGTATCCGGGGTCCGGCCAGACCACGTCCCCCTCGGGCAGGCCCGCCGACAGCGTCCGCTCGACGGTGGCGTCGGCGAACAGCTGGGGCAGGTTGCCCGGCAGGGCCGGCCGGAGCTCTAGGTCGTCCATCTCTCGCCGTTCGGGTGCGCGTCGTGCCAACGGGGATCTTGGCACTCCCGAGATGTTAACGGCGTCGGCCCCGCCAGGGGGACCAGCCGCCAGGTTCGGTCGGCCCGCCGCGCCGGTCACCGCGCGGATCACGATCTGGTAGCGGGGGACGAGGGGTCGGGTCAGGGGGTTCCGGGGGAATCCCCGCGCAGCAGCGCGCGGGCGGGCAGGAGCATCGCGGCGGCACCGGAACCGGCCACCAACAGCAGGACCAGCGCCGCCGGGACCGGCGGCACCGAGGGGAGCGGCAGCCCGGTGACGGCGGTCGCGAACACCAGCAGCGTCACCGCCGCGATCAGCGCCCCCGTCGCCAGCCCCGTGCCGAGCACGACCACCGCCTCCAGGCGCAGCGACCGCAGCACCTGCCGCCGGGTCGCGCCCGCCAGCCGCAGCAGCGCGAACTCGCCGCGCCGCGCCGCCGTCGCCGTCGCCAGGGTGGTGACCAGGCCGATGACGATGAACCCGCAGATCGCCGCCACCACCACGCCGCTCAGGAAGCCCTGGAGGCGCAGCTCCTCGGAGACCCGGGCGCCGAACGCCCCGGCGGTGACGACCCGGGCCCCGGCGTAGCGGGCGGCGACCGGCCGCAGGTCGGCCTCGCCGGACACCAGGACGTGGTCGTCCAGGGGGGACGTGGCGTGCGCGGCGACCAGGTCGCGGGGGAGCAGCACGTCGCCCAGGCCCAGCCCGCGCTCGTAGATCGCCACCACGCGCGGCCTGAGCCGGGTGCCGTCGCCGAGCCACAGCGGCTTGATCGCGCCGACCCGCGTCCCGCCGGCCACGTCCCGGCTGAGCGCGACCGTCTCGCCGCGCAGCTCGCCGAGGCGGCCGGAAACCACGCCGGGATCGGTGGTGGCGGCGAGCCCGCCGGCGCCGACGCCCCGGGCGGGCAGCGAGCGCAACTGCTTCTCTCCCAGCTCGTTGACCGCCATCACCACCGTCGTGCGCTTGACGGCCGTCGCGGCGGTCACCCCGGGCGTCGCCCGCACGGCCGCCGCGGCCTCGGCGGGCAGCCCCGGCCCGGCCGAGACCAGGACCTGGGTCGCGCGCGTGGCCTCCCGGGCCTGCACCTCCGTCGCCCGCACCATCGTGGACTGGACGAACAGCTGCACGCCCGCGAACGCCACCGCCAGCGCCACCGGCGTCAGCACCGCACCCGCCCGCAGCGCCGCCGCGCCCGCCGCGTGCGCCGCCAGCCCGCCCGCGACCGGATCGAGCCGGCGGACCGTGCCGCCGAGCACCCGCACGCCGATGCGGGCGATCAGCGGGCCCAGGAACGCCGTCGCGATGATCAGGGAGATCACCAGGCCGCCCACCGACACCGCGGCGGTGGCGCCGGAGGTCGCCGCCGACGCGCCCAGCGCGCTCAGGCCGAGCACCAGGAACAGCCCGCCGGCGCCCACCCGCCAGCGCGGCAGCCCGGGGCGCTCCACGGCCGCCTCACCCAGGGCCTGGACGGGGCGGATCCGCGCCAGGCGCAGCGACGCCAGGAGCGCGGACACCGCCGCCGTGAGCACCGCGATCAGCAGCGCCGCCAGCGCGGGGAGCGGGCTCAGGGACAGGCCGAGGCCGCCGGGCAGCACGCCCCTGCCCGCCATCGCCGCGTGCATCGCGGCACCGGCGGGGAGCGAGAGCGTCCCGCCGAGCAGGCCCGCGGCGACCGCCGCCCGCACGTTCTCCCGGACGATCTGGGCCCGCACCTGCCCCGGCGTCGCGCCGACCGTCCGCAGCAGCGCGAACTCGCGGGCGCGCTCGCGGATCGACAGCGCGATCAGCCCGCCCGCCACCACCAGCGTCGTCATGACGGCCACGGAGCCCAGCGAGGCCCCCATCTCGACGACGTCGGGGCGCGCCGTGGCGACACTGAGGTCCTCGGCGTCCCCGCGCGCCGCGCCCGTGAGGACCTTCAATCCCGGGACGGCCTCGCGCAGCGCGGCGGTCTCCGCCCCGCCGCCCGTGTAGACCAGCAGCGCGTCGGCCTCGGACGGGCGGCCGCTCAGCGCGACCGCCGTCTCCGGGGCGAAGTACGCCCCCTCGGCGACCAGCCCGGTCACCGTGTACGGCCGCGGGGCCCCGTTCACCTGCAACATCACGCGCCGGCCGACCGCCGCTCCCGACGCCTGCTCCAGGGCGACCTCACCGGCCGTACGGGGAGCGCGTCCGGTGCGCAGCGAGGCCAGGCGGCTCCAGTTGTGCCCGGTGAACGCCCTGCCGTCCGCCGCGGCCACGGGGAACGACACGTCCGCGACCACGTCCCGGACGCCGGGCACGCTCCTGAGCCGCTGCGCCGCCGCGACCGGCACGCGCGCACGCTCGGTCAGGGGCCGCCGCTGGGTCTCCGGCTCCGACCCCGGCTGCTTGATCAGCATCGAGACCGACTGCGGGGCCGTGACGACCGCCGCGGCCTCCCCGTACCGCGCGACCGGGGCGTGCGCCCGCAGCGCCGACTCCAGGAGCACCCCGAACGTCCCGATGAGCACCGCCGCGAACGCCAGCGCGACGAAGATGCCGTGACGCGTCTTCACAGCGACTCCCAACGCCGCGAAACCTCGGCGGCCGTGGGCGAGGCCAGCTCGTCCACGATCCGGCCGCCGCTCAGGAACACCACCGAGTCCGCCCAGGACGCCGCCACCGGGTCGTGCGTCACCAGCACGACGGTCTGCCCGGCGGCGTCCACCGCCTCCCGCAGCAGGCGCAGCACCTCCCGCGCCGTGCGCGGGTCCAGCGCGCCCGTCGGCTCGTCGGCGAACACCACCTCCGGCTCGGTGATCAGGGCCCGGGCGATCGCCGCCCGCTGCTGCTGGCCGCCCGACAGCTCCGAGGGACGGTGCGCGGCGCGGTCGGACAGCCCCACCCGCCGCACGATCCCGGCCAGCCGCGCCGGGTCGGCCTCGCGGCCCGCCAGCCGCAGCGGCAGCGTGATGTTGTCCGCCACGCTCATCGTCGGGATCAGGTTGAACGCCTGGAAGACGAACCCGATCCGCTCCCGGCGCAGCCGCGTCCGCTTCGCCTCCCTCAGCGCGCCCAGGTCGACGCCGCCGATCCGGACCGTGCCCGAGGTGGGCCGGTCCAGTCCGGAGGCGCAGTGCAGGAACGTGCTCTTGCCCGACCCCGACGGGCCCATCACGGCGGTGAACCCGCCGCGCGGGAACGCCCAGGAGACCTCCTTCAGCGCGGTGACCTCGCCGTAGGTCCTGGTCACCGCCTCCAACTGGACCGCGCAGGCCGTGCCCGTGCGCGCCGCCATCGTCTGCATCACCTCGTCCACCCTTCTCACCTGCATGAACGTAGGCCGAGGGGCGGTGCCGGCACATGGGCGCGCGCCCCCGGATCGGTGGTGTAGCCCGCTACACCATGGATCCGGGGGTGCGTGACAGCGACGTCCGGGCCTGCCGTGCCTTACGGTTTCGGGGGAGATGAGACGAACCGTGAGACAGGCCCTCAGACGCAGCGGCGACGCCACGCGCTATCTCGCCGCCGGGCTGCGGACCGCGCTGCCCGCGCTGGCGGGCATGGCCGCGCTGCCCGTCGTGCTGTTCCTGTCCGTCACCCTGATCGCGCTGCCCTGGCTGCCCGACGCGCTGCGGCCCGTGCGCACCCTCGCCCGCGCCGAACGGCGCCGCGCGGGGAAGGCGCTCGGCCGCGAGATCCCCGAGCCGTACGAGCCGACCCGGGGCACCGGTCTGGTGCAGAGTCTCAGGCTGCTGCGCTCCTCCGCCACCTGGCGCGATCTCGCCTGGATGCCGCTGCACGGCGTCACCGGCCTGGTCATGGCCGTACTGGCGATCTTCATGTGGCCGGCCGTGCTGTACTCGCTGAGCCAGCCGCTCTGGTGGTGGGCGGCGCCGGAGGGCTCGCAGTCGGCGTTCATCGTGCTGGACAGCTGGCCCAAGGCGCTGACCATGCCGTTCGTCCAGGCCGCGGTGGAGATCGCCATCCTGGTCTGGGGGGTGCCGAGGCTGGCGCGCGGGCAGGCCAGGCTGGCCGAGCTGCTGCTGCGCCCCACCCGCCGCTCCAGCCTGACCGAGCGGATCGAGGAACTCGCCGAGACCCGGGCCGAGGCCCTGGAGGCGCACGGCGCCGAGCTCCGCCGCATCGAACGCGACCTGCACGACGGCACCCAGGCCCAGCTCGTCGCGGTCGCGCTCCGCCTCGGCCTGGCCGACCGCCGCTTCGACGCCGACCCCGACGCGGCCCGCACCCTCTTCCTGGAGGCCCGGGACGGCGTCGAGGAGGCCCTCACCCAGCTCCGCACCGTGATCCGCGCCATCTACCCGCCGATCCTGTCCGACCGCGGCCTGCCCGGCGCCATCCGGGCCCTGGCCGCCGGGCAGCACATCCCCGTCCACCTGGACGTGCCCGACCCGGGCCGCGCGCCCGCCGCCGTCGAGGCCGCCGCCTACTTCGTCGTGGCCGAAGCGCTCACCAACATCGCCAAGCACAGCGGCGCGGGCCGCGCCGAGGTCTCGCTCCGGCGCACGGCGGGGTCGCTGCGCGTCCTCGTCCGGGACGACGGCAAGGGCGGCGCCGACCCCGCGGCCGGCAGCGGACTGGCCGGGATCCGCCGCCGCGTGGCGGCCCTGGACGGGACCACCCGCCTCGACAGCCCCGCCGGGCGGGGAACGACCCTGGAAGTGGAGCTGCCGTGCGGATCGTGATCGCCGAGGACAACGTCCTGCTGCGCGAGGGCCTGGTGCTGCTGCTCACCTCCGACGGCCACGAGGTCGCGGCGGTCGCCCACGACGGCCCGGCCGTGCTGCCCGCGCTGCTGGAGCACCGGCCCGACGTCGCCGTCCTGGACGTGCGCCTGCCGCCGGGCTTCCGCGACGAGGGCCTGCGCGCCGCCATCGCCGCCCGCAAGGAGATCCCCGGCCTGCCCGTCCTGGTCCTGTCGCAGTACGTCGAGGAGACCTACGCGGCCGAGCTCCTGGCCGGGGGCGCCGAGGGCATCGGCTACCTGCTCAAGGACCGCGTCGGCCGGGTCGAGGAGTTCCTGGACGCCCTGCGGCGGGTGGCCGACGGCGGCACCGCCCTGGACCCGGAGGTCGTCTCCCAGCTCATGTCCACGCGCGGCGACCCGCTGCGCGCCCTCACGCCGCGCGAGCGCGAAGTGCTGGGGCTGATGGCCCAGGGCCTGGACAACGCCACGATCGCGAGCACGCTGGTCATCACCGAGCGGTCCGTGAGCAAGCACATCGGGGCGATCTTCACCAAGCTGGGGCTGCCGCACACCGACTCGGGCCACCGGCGCGTGCTGGCGGTGCTGGCCTACCTCAACTCCTGAGGCGGCGCCCGGCGCCGGCCGCGGCGTGCGGCGCCATGCCGTCCAGGAGGTAGGCCAGGCCCTGCGCGAACGCGGCGTCCCAGTCGCTGCCGCTGAGGTGGCCGTGCTCGGCGAGGCTGGGGTAGCGGTCGCGCTCGCGCCGCAGCAGCGCGTCGGCCGCCTCGCGCTCGGCGGCCTCGTCGCCGCCGCCCGCCTGCGTCAGCGCCGCCCCGATCACGTAGTTGGACAGGCCGGAGGCGGCGGCGACCAGATGCGGGCCGCGGAAGCCCGCCGCGACCAGCGTGGCGTGCATGAACTCGGTGCGGGCCAGCACGTTCGGGCCCAGCAGGGGGCGGCTGAGCAGGGCCGCCGACCAGGGGTGGCGCAGCATCGCGGCGCGCCACTCGCCGAGCAGCGCGGTGACGGCCTCCCGCCAGCCGGTGCCGTCCGGCGGGATCCGGGCCTCGCCGAAGATCGCGTCGAGGGCCAGGTCGAGCACGTCGTCCTTGGTCTTCACATGCCAGTAGAGGGTCGTGGAGCCGGTGCCCAGGCGCTCGGCGAGGCGGCGCATGGTCAGCCGCTCGTGTCCCTCCTCGTCCAGGAAGGCCACGGCCTCGCCGACGATCCGCTCGCGGGTCAGCGGCGGGGACTCCCGCCGCGGCCGCTCCTCCCGTAGCCACACGCTGCCGCTCATGGGGCGGGAGTCTAGTACATTGGCCCGGTAGTGGATCGTCGGTCTAGAAACTCGAACACTGTACGAGGAGGTCGCCGTGGGGCATGTCGACGTGAGCCGCCTGACCTATGCGCTGCCGGACGGGCGGCCCCTGCTGAACGAGGTCTCCTTCCGCGTCGGCGACGGCGTGAAGGCGGCCCTCGTGGGGCCCAACGGGGCCGGGAAGACCACGCTGCTGAGGCTGATCGCCGGTGATCTGCGCGCGGCCGGGGGAACGGTCTCGACCTCGGGCGGGCTGGGCGTGATGCGGCAGTTCATCGGGAGCGTCCGGGACGGCGGGAGCGTGCACGACCTGCTCCTGTCGGTGGCCCCCGCCCCCGTCCGCGCCGCCGCCGGACGCCTCGCGCGGGCCGAGCGGGAGCTGGCCGAGGACGAGCGGTCGCAGCTCGCCTACGCCCAGGCCATGGCCGACTACGGCGACGCGGGCGGCTACGAGATCGAGGTCGTCTGGGACACCTGCGCCACGGCCGCCCTCGGGCTGCCCTACGACGAGGTGAAGGGCCGAGCGGTCACCACGCTGTCGGGCGGCGAGCAGAAGCGGATCGTGCTCGAGGCGCTGCTGCGCGGCCCCGACGCGGTGCTCCTGCTGGACGAGCCGGACAACTACCTGGACGTTCCAGGCAAGGAGTGGCTGGCCGAGAGGCTGCGTGGCGTGCCCAAGACCGTGCTGCTGGTCTCCCACGACCGCCGCCTCCTCGCCGACGTCGCCGACCGCGTCGTCACCGTGGAGTCGGGCGACGTGTGGGTGCACGGCGGCGGCTTCGCCGGCTACGCGCAGGCGCGCCGCGAGCGCACCGAACGCCTGCACGAGCTGCGCCGCCGCTGGGACGAGGAGCACGCCAGGCTGAAACAGCTCGTCCACACGCTGCGGCAGCGGGCCACCAACAACGACGCGGTGGCCTCCTCCTACCAGGCCGCCCGCACCAGGCTGAAGCGGTACGAGGAGGCGGGCCCGCCGCGCAGCGCCCCCAAGGAGCAGAACGTGCGGATGAGGCTGCGCGGAGGCCGGACGGGCAAGCGCGCGCTGGTGTGCGAGTCGCTGGAGCTGACGGGCCTGCTGCGGCCCTTCGACTTCGAGGTCTGGTACGGCGAGCGGGTGGCGGTGCTCGGCTCCAACGGGTCGGGGAAGTCGTCGTTCCTGAGGCTGCTGGCGGGGGAGGACCTCTCTCACTCGGGCGTGGCGCGGCTGGGCGCGCGCGTGGCGCCGGGCCTCTTCGTCCAGACGCACACCCGGCCCGACCTGCACGGGCGGACCCCCGCCGAGATCGTCATGAGCGAGTACGCGCTGGTCCGCAACGACGCGATGGCGGCGCTGGCCCGGTACGAGCTGGCGCCCGCCGGGGCACGGCCGTTCGAGACCCTCTCGGGCGGCCAACAGGCCCGGCTGCAGATCCTGCTGCTGGAGCTGTCGGGCGCGACGCTGCTGCTCCTGGACGAGCCCACCGACAACCTCGACCTGGCCAGCGCGGAAGCCCTGCAGCAGGGGCTGGAGTCGTACGAGGGCACGGTCCTGGCGGTCACGCACGACCGCTGGTTCGCCGACGACTTCGACCGCTACCTCATCTGCGGCGCGGACGGGCGGGTGCGCGAGTCCGCCGAGCCCGTCTGGCGTGACGAGGCCCTGGCCGGGGGATCCTGACGGCGGAGGCGGAAGGCGGGAGGGCGATGGATCTCAACGAACGGGATATCGACGACTGGCCCGGGCACGGGCTCACCGACGCGGAGCTGGACGCGGCTTACAACGTGCGGGCCCTGGCGGGCGAGGAGCGGTTCGGGCACCTCATGGCGCGCTACCGCGCGATGTCCGATGCGGCGGTCGAAGGGCTGCCCGGGCATCCGGGGATCGTCTACGACGAGACCGGCGGGGAGCGCCTGGACGTCTGGGGCCCCGGGCGGGACGGCGAGGCGCGGCCGGTGTTCGTCTTCCTCCACGGCGGCTACTGGCGGGCGCTGTCGCGCGCGGACTCGGCGTTCATGGCCCGGACGCTGCACCGCAACGGGGTGGCGACGGTCGTTCCCGACTACACCCTCGCGCCCGCGGCGACGCTGGAGGAGATCGTCCGGCAGGTGCGGGCCGCGGTCGCCTGGGTGCACCGGCACGGCCGCGCGCACGGCCTCGACCCCGGGCGCGTGGTCGTGGGCGGCAGCTCGGCCGGCGGGCACCTGACGGCGATGACCATGCTGGACGGCTGGCAGGCGGAGTTCGGCCTGCCCGGCGACGCGGTCAGGGCGGCGATGCCGTTCAGCGGGCTGTTCGACCTCCGGCCGCTGACACGGGTCTACGTCAACGAGTGGCTGGGCCTGGACGTGCGGCGCGCCGCCGCGCTCAGCCCGGAGCTGCTGCCGGCCGGGCGCAGCCTCCCCGCCGTGGTCGCGGTCGCCGAGCACGACGGGCCCGGCTTCCTGCAGCAGTCGCGCCGCTTCGCCCGGCACTGGGGCCGCGCGGCCGAGCTGATGGTCGTCCCGGACCGGGACCACTTCGACGTGGTGCTCGACCTCGCCGACGAGCGCTCAGCGGTGAGCCGGGCCCTGCTCGCCCTCGTCCACTCGCTCTGAGCCCTCCGCGAGCCGCGCCGAGAGGCCGGCGGCCTCCCGGCGGAGGTGGTCGAGCATCAGCCGCGCCGAGGGCGTCGGCGGGCGGCGCGCGGGCAGCGTGACGCCGACCCGCCGCCGTACCGGGTCCAGCGGCACCGGCAGCGGCGCGATCCCGTCGCCGGCCCGGGCCACGAGCTCGGGCATCGCCGCGATCGCGTCGGTGTCGCGCACCAGCGTCCGCACGGTCAGGATCGAGGTGCACTCGACCAGGTCGGCGGGCAGCGGCAGCCCCTGGTCCCGGAAGACCTCCTCCAGTTCCTGCCGCAGCGCCGTGCGCTGCAGCGGCAGCACCCACGGGTAGCCGAGCAGGTCGGCCAGGCCCGGATCCGGCCGGGACCGGACGGGGTGGCCGGCCCGCGCGACCAGCCGCACCGGCTCGCTGTAGAGGCCGATCTGGCGCAGCTCCGGGGTGCCGCCGATCGGGTTGAGACGGCCCAGGATGAGATCGATCTCGCCGTCCATCAGCCGCGGGACCTGGGCGTCGAACGTGGCCTCCTGGACGATCACGGTGATCCGCGGCCGGTCCCGCTTGAGCGCCGCGATCGCCCGCGGCAGCAGCACGTTGGACCCGGCCAGCAGGGTGCCGATGGTGACGGTGCCGACCTCGCCGTCGGCCAGCCCGGTGATCCGCTCGCCGGCCCGGCGCAGCTCGGCCAGCACCGCGCGGGCGTGCTCGACGAACGCCTCCCCGAACAGCGTCGGCGTCATCCCGCGCGGCCCCCGCGCGAAGAGCTCGACGCCGAGGATCTGCTCGACCTCCCGCAGGCTGCGGGTGACCGCGGGCTGGGCCAGCCGCAGGTGCTCGGCGGCGCGCAGCACGCTGCCCTGGTCGGCGACGGCCACCACCAGGACCAGGTGGCGGAGCTTGAGCCGCCCGTTGAGCAGGTCGATCGGCCGCATGGCCGCACCCTATAACGACTTTGCGATATCTCTGATGGCAGGAGGTATTGGACAGGTATAGCGCACGGGATGAAGATGATCGTACGGGCGGCGAGCGGACGAGAGAGGACGTGGCGTGGTGAGGGGTTCATGAAGCCGGCCCACTACGTCGGCGGGGCCTTCCTCGCGGAGGAGCCCGGCGCGGAGACCTTCGCGCTGCTCGACCCGTGCGACGGCAGCGAGCGCGGGCGCGTCCCCGAGGCCGCCCGGGAGACCGTCGACGCCGCCGTCCGGGCCGCGCGCGGCGCGCTGGAGGGCGCTTGGGGCGCGACCGGCGACACCGGGCGGGCCGCCGCGCTGCGCCGGATCGCCGACGGCGTCGAGGCGCGGTTCGAGGAGTTCGTCGACGCCGAGACCGCCGACACCGGCAAGCCGCGCGAGCTGGCCGCCACCGTCGACGTCCCGCGCGCCGCCGGCAACTTCCGCGCCTACGCCGACCTGCTGTACGGGCGGCCCGAGCGCGCGTACACCACCGAGATCCCCGGCTGGTCCGCGGGCGCGGGCGGCCGGGCGCTCAACTACACCGTCCGCCGCCCGCTCGGCGTCGTCGCGGTCGTCTCCCCGTGGAACCTGCCGCTGCTCCTGCTGACCTGGAAGGTCGCCCCGGCGCTGGCCGCCGGCAACGCGGTGGTCGCCAAGCCCTCGGAGGAGACCCCCTCCACCGCCACCCTGCTCGCCTCGGTGATCGACGAGGCCGGGCTGCCCGCCGGGGCGTTCAACCTCGTGCACGGGCACGGCGCGGGCGCGGCGGGGGAGTTCCTCACCGGGCACCCGGGGGTGGACGCGATCGCGTTCACCGGCGAGTCGGCGACCGGTGCCGCGATCATGCGCAACGCCGCCGACCACGTCACGCCCGTCTCGTTCGAGCTCGGCGGCAAGAACCCCGCGCTGGTGTTCGCCGACGCCGACCTGGCGGGCGCCGTGGACGGCACGGCCCGGTCCTCCTTCACCCACTCCGGCCAGATCTGCCTGTGCACCGAGCGCGTGTACGTGCAGCGCCCGGTCTTCGAGGAGTTCGTGGCGGCGCTGGGCGAGCGGGCCCGCGCCCTCGCCGGCTACGGCCCGATGATCTCGGCGGAGCACCGCGACAAGGTGCTGTCGTACTACCGGCTGGCCCGGGAGGAGGGCGCCGCGGTCGTCGCGGGCGGCGGCGCGCCGCGGTTCGGCGACGCCCGCGACGGCGGCTTCTACGTGGAGCCGACCGTGCTCACCGGGCTGCCGGAGACCGCCCGCACCGTCCGCGAGGAGATCTTCGGGCCGGTCTGCCACGTCGCCCCCTTCGACACCGAGGAGGAGGCGGTGCGGCTGGCCAACGACAGCCCGTACGGCCTGGCCGCCACCCTGTGGACCACCGACCTGTCGAGGGCGCACCGGGTGGCGCCGCGCGTGCGGACCGGCATCGTGTGGGTGAACTGCTGGAACCTGCGCGACCTGCGGACCCCGTTCGGCGGGGTCAAGGCGTCCGGGATCGGGCGCGAGGGCGGGGAGTACTCCCTGGACTTCTTCTCCGAGCCCGTCAACATCTGCGTCCAGATCTGAGAGGCACATGGCCATCGAGACCGCCGCCCGGCGCATCCTGGAGGCGTACGCGACCGGCGTCCCGTGCGCGCCCGTCCGCGACCTGATCGGCCCGGACGAGGCGTACGACGTGCAGCGGCACCTCGCCCGGCACTGGGCCGCCGAGGGCCGCCGCCCGGTCGGCCGCAAGATCGGGCTGACCTCGGCCGCCGTCCAGGCCCAGCTCGGCGTGGACAGCCCCGACTTCGGCACGCTCTACGCCGACATGGCGGTGCCCGACGGCGCCGAGATCCCCGCGGGCGCGGTGCTGCAGGGCCGGGCGGAGGCGGAGGTCGCGCTCGTCCTGGAGCGGGACCTGCCGCACGAGCGGCACACCGCCGCCGACCTGATCCGGGCGACCGCGTTCGCGCTCCCGGCGATCGAGGTGGCGGGCAGCCGGATCCGCGACTGGGACATCACGCTGGCCGACACCGTCGCCGACAACGCCTCGTCCGGGATGTTCGTGCTGGGCAACCGCCCCGTCCCGCTGGCGGAAGTGGACCTGCGGCTGTGCGGCATGGTGCTGGAGCGGCGCGGCGAGCAGCTGTCCACCGGCACCGGCGCAGCCTGCCTCGGCCACCCGCTGAACGCCGCGCTCTGGCTCGCCGACACCCTGGCCCGCGCCGGTGACCCGCTGCGCGCCGGCGACATCGTGCTGACCGGCGCGCTCGGCCCGATGGTCCCGGCGGTCCCGGGCGAGGTGCTGGAGGCGCGCATCGAAGGGCTCGGCGACGTCCGCGTCGCCTTCGCCGAGGACCGCGAGAGCGGGGAGGACGCGTGAGCGAGCGGCAGGCGGCGGGCGGCGCGGCGGACGTGGACGCCGGCGCGCTGGCCGAGACGCTGGAGCGGGCCAGGGCGGAGGCCCGCGCGATCCCGCGCCTGACCGACGGCGCCGACCTGGACGTGGACACCGCCTACCGGGTGCAGCGCGCCGGGATCGATCTGCGGCTGGCCGGCGGCGAACGGCTCGCCGGGGTCAAGATGGGCTTCACCAGCCGCGCCAAGATGGTCCAGATGGGCGTGGACGACGTCATCTGGGGGCTGCTGACCGACGCCATGCTGGTCGAGTCGGCGGTGGACGCCGGGCGGCTGATCCACCCGCGGATCGAGCCGGAGATCGCCTACCTGATCGGCCGCCCGGTGCGCTCCGCGGCCGACGTGGACGCCGCCGTCGCCGGTGTCGCGGTCGGCTTCGAGGTGCTCGACTCGCGCTACCGGGACTTCTCGTTCACGCTCCCCGACGTGGTCGCCGACAACGCCTCGGCGTCCGGCTACGGCGTCGGCGCCTGGCACGACCCGAGCCGCGTCGGGAGCACGGCCAACCTCGGGATGCTGATGGAGATCGACGGCCGGGCCGTGCAGACCGGCTCGTCGGCCGCGATCCTCGGCGACCCGGCGCGGTCGCTGCGCGCCGCCGCCCGGCTCGCCGAGGAGGCCGGGATCGTGCTGGAGCCGGGCTGGGTGGTGCTGGCGGGCGCCGCGACGGCGGCCGTGCCGCTGCCCGCGGGCGCCCACGTCAGGGTGACGGCCTCCCGGCTGGGCTCGGTGGAGGTGACGACATGACCGGCGACATCACCGGCGACATGACCGGCGGCCGCCGGGACGCGCTGCTGGTCGAGGGGAAGGCCAGGCCCCGGGGACGGTTCCCGCACGTGAAGCGGGCCGGCGACCTGCTCTTCGTGTCCGGCACCAGCTCGCGCCGCCCCGACGGCACCTTCGCCGGCGCGTCGGCCGACCCCATGGGCGTGACCGACCTGGACATCCGCGAGCAGACCCGCGCCGTCATCGAGAACGTCCGGGACCTCCTGCGGGCCGCCGGCGGCGATCTGGACGACCTGGTCAGCGTGACGGCCTACCTGGTCAGCATGAACGACTTCGGCGGCTACAACGAGGTCTACGGCGAGTACTTCGACGAGACCGGCCCGGCCCGCACCACCGTGGCCGTCCACCAGCTCCCCCACCCGCACCTGCTCATCGAGATCGCCTGCGTGGCGCACATTCCGGGCGAGCCAACGAAAGGGGCCGGATCGCCATGAGCCTGCCGAAGCTGTCCTTCGGGCGCTCCTTCAACCTCTCCCGCTGGGTCGACGAGCACCGCGACCTGCTCAGGCCGCCGGTCGGCAACGTCCAGGTGTGGAAGGACGCCGGCATGATCGTCATGGTGGTCGGCGGCCCCAACCAGCGCACCGACTTCCACGACGACCCGATCGAGGAGTTCTTCTACCAGCTCGAAGGCAACATGGTGCTGCGCGTCATGGAGGAGGAGGGCAGGCCGCCGGTCGACGTGCAGATCAACGAGGGCGACGTCTTCCTGCTGCCGCCGCACGTGCGGCACTCCCCGCAGCGGCCCGAGCCGGGCAGCATCGGCCTGGTCGTGGAGATCGCCCGGCCCGAGGGGACGCGCGAGGCGTTCGAGTGGTACTGCCTCGAATGCCACCACCGCGTGCACCGCGCCGAGCTGCACGTGGGCTCCATCGTGGACGACCTGCCGCCGGTCTTCCAGAGCTTCTACGACGGCGACCGCACGTGCGGGAACTGCGGCGCGGTCCACCCCGGCAAGGAGTGGCCCGAGCAGGCCCGCCCCAGGACGCGGGCCCGCGCGTGAACCGGCCCGTCGTCGACGTGCACGCGCACGTCTTCCCCCGGATCTCCCGCGCCGAGGCGCGGGTGCTCGCCGGCGCCGGCGAGCCGTGGCTGCGGGAGGGCGGCGACGGCGCCGGCATGATGATGAGCGGCGACGCCGAGTACCGGCCGGTCCGCGCCGAGCTGTGGGACGCCGCCGCGCGGGTCGCCGCGATGGACCGCTCCGGCGTGGACGTGCAGGCGGTCTCCTCCACCCCGCTGATGTTCGGGTACGAGGCCGACCCCGCCCGCGCCGCCGACTGGTGCGAGCTGGTCAACCAGCGGATCCTGGAGTACTGCGCGCAGGCCCCCGGCCGGCTGCTGCCGCTGTGCCAGGTTCCGCTGCAGGACGCCGAGCTGGCGTGCGCGGCGGTCACCAAGGCGGCGGCGGCCGGGCACCGCGGCGTCCACATCGGCAACCACGTCGGCTCCCGCTACCCCGACGACCCGGGCGTCGTGGAGTTCCTGGCGCACTGCGCCGCCGAGGGCGTGCCGGTGCTGGTCCACCCGTGGGACATGCTCGGCGGCGACCGGATGGGCGGCCGGTACATGCTGCCGTGGCTGGTCGGGATGGCCGCCGAGACCCAGCTGTCGATCCTGTCGCTGATCCTGTCCGGCGCGTTCGAACGGCTGCCCGCCTCGCTGCGGCTGTGCTTCTGCCACGGCGGCGGGTCGTTCGCCTACCTGCTCGGGCGGGCCGACAACGCCTGGCGCAACCGCGACATCGTGCGCCGCGACTCGCCGCGTCCGCCGTCGGCCTACACCGACCGGTTCCACGTCGACTCGGCCGTGTTCGACCCGCGCGCGCTGCGGCTGCTGGTGGAGGTCATGGGCGCGGAGCGGGTGATGCTCGGCACCGACTTCCCGTTCCCGCTGGGCGAGCTCGAGCCGGGCGCGACGGTCCGGGCGTGCGAGCAGCTGAGCGAGCGGGAGTGCGCGGCGATCCTCGGCGGGAACGCCCGCCGCTTCTTCGACATCGAGGACGTGGAGGCGTGAACGGCGGCGTGAACGGCGGCGTGGACGACCGCCTGAACGACATGGAGGCCGAGGCCCTGCGGCTCGACGCGACCGACCCGCTGCCCGCGCTGCGCGGCGACTTCCACATCCCGCCCGCGCCGGGAGGCCCGTACGCCGAGTCCGCCTACTTCGCGGGCAACTCGCTCGGCCTCCAGCCCAGAAGCGCCGCCCGCTGGGTGAACGAGGAACTGGACGACTGGGCGCGGCTTGCCGTCGAGGGGCACACCCAGGGCCGCCGCCCCTGGGTCGACTACCACGAGCAGGCCCGCGAGCCCCTCGCCCGGCTGGTGGGAGGGCTGCCGCACGAGGTCGTGGCGATGAACTCGCTGACGGTCAACCTGCACCTGATGATGGCCAGCTTCTACCGGCCCGCCGGGGAACGCACCCGCATCGTCATCGAGGACACCGCGTTCCCCTCCGACTCCTACGCGGTGCGCAGCCAGGCCGTCCACCACGGGCTCGACCCCGAGCGGACCGTCGTGCGCCTGCGCCCGCGTCCCGGCGAGGAGCATCTGCGCACCGGCGACGTCCTCGGCTACCTCGAACGTGAGGGACGGCACGTCGCCCTGCTCATGCTCGGCGGCGTCAACTACCTGACCGGCCAGCTCATGGACATGCCGGCCATCACCGAGGCGGGCCGCGCCGCCGGCGCCGCGGTCGGCTGGGACCTCGCGCACGCCGCGGGGAACGTCCCGCTGCGCCTGCACGACTGGGACGTGGACTTCGCCGCCTGGTGCTCCTACAAGTACCTCAACAGCGGACCGGGCGCGGTCGCCGGATGCTTCGTCCACGAGCGCCACGTGCGCGACCCCGCGGTGCCCAAGCTGGCGGGCTGGTGGGGCACAGACCCGGCGACCCGCTTCAGGATGGCGCCCGAGTTCAGCCCGCCCGCCACCGCCGACGCCTGGCAGCTGTCCAACCCGCCCATCCTGGCGCTGGCGCCCGTGCTGGCCTCGCTGGAGCTCTTCGACCGGGCCGGGATGGACGCGCTGCGCGCCAGGAGCGAGCGCCTCACCGCCTACCTGGCCGCGCGCCTGTCACGGGTCGCCGGGCTGGAGGTCGTCACGCCCGCCGACCCCGCGGCGCGCGGCTGCCAGCTGTCGGTCCGGGTGCCGGACGCGGCCGCGGTCGCCGGCCGGCTCGCCGCCGCGCACGGCGTCGTGGCCGATACCCGCGAACCCGATGTCGTCCGGCTCGCGCCGGTGCCGCTGTACTCTACGTTCCACGACTGCCACCGCGCCGGCACTGCCCTGAGGGCCGTGCTCGATCACCGGCCGGACGGCTGATACGTTCCCCGTATGTTGCTCCGGGGGCTGGATCGGCTCCCGAGGTGAGAAGATGGCGACGGAAACGGCACCGGCCGTCCTGCGCGTGGCGGACCTGCTGGCCCAGGGCGACCTGGCGCTCTCGCTGGTCGCGGGGCACGGCTCGCTCGGCCGCCGGATCAGGCGCGTGCGCGTCACCGACCTCCCCGGCCCCGGCGCCCAGGTGCGCGGCGGCGACCTGGTCCTGACCACCGGGCGGTGGTACCGCAGCCCCGCCGAGTGCGCGGCCTTCGCCGCCTCCCTGGCCGGACGCGGCGCGGCCGCGCTGGTGGTGGGCCCGGCGGCGCCGGACGGACCGCCCGTCTCCCTGGTCGTGGAGTGCGAGCGGCGCGGGCTGCCGCTCATCGCGGCCGCCGACGACCGCGCGTTCGCGGCCATCGCCGAACGGGTCGCCGAGGCGCACTCGCCCGCGGGACTGCGCCGCCGCCTGGCCGCGGCCGCGCACGGCGCCGGAGGGGTGCGCGGGGTGGTCCGCCTGCTGCGCGAGGAGACGGAGCTGGACTGCTGGGTGCTCTCCCCGCTGGCGACCGTCCTGGCCTCCGCCGGCGACCCGCCCGCCCGCGAGGACGTCGAGCGCGCCTGGCTGCACGCGACCGGCGCCGCGCCGCCGCCCGCCGCGGCCCTGGCCGTGCGCCCGATCCGCGGGGCGGACGGCGGCGTCCAGGGGCACCTGGTGTGCCCGGGCGGCGACGCCCCGGGCGCGGCGGGCGGGGAGAGGGCGATGCGGGCGGCCCTGCCCGTCCTCGGCGCCGAACTCGACCGGATCGACGCGGGGCGCCGCCGCGAGCAGCGCCGCGTCCGCGACCTGCTCGACGCCGCCGCCCGCGGCGCGGACCACGAGGCCGTCGCGGGAGGGCTCCGCTCGCTCGGCGCCGACCCGGGCGCGCCGACCGTGGCCGTCGCGGTCGCGCTCGACGCCGCGCTGCCCCGCGCCTGGATCGTCGGCGGCGCCCTGGCCCGCACGGCGGCACCCGACCGGGCCGGCCGGGTCCTGCTGTGCGAGCGCGACGACACGGTGATCGCGCTGGTCAACGGGCCGGCCGGCGCGGAGCGCGTCGAGGCGGCGCTGAGGGACGTGGCCGGCCGCTACCCGCTCGTCCTGCGGGGGCGCACCGTCGCCGCCGGGGTGAGCGAGGCGACGGGCGACGCCGGCGGCCTCGCCGCGGCGGTGGAGGCCGCGCGGCGCGTACTGCGGCACGCCCGCGACAGTGCCGGTCCGGTGACCGTCGTGCGCGAGGCCGACCTCGGCTCGCACCGGCTGCTGCTGGCCGTCCTCCCCGACGACGTGCGGCGCTCGTACCGGGAGCGGTTCATCGGACCGCTGGAGGACCACGACGCCCGGCACGGCTCGGAACTGGTCCGCACGCTCGACCTCTTCCTGGAGACGAGCGGGTCGTGGCAGCGCACGGCCGACCTCCTGCACGTCCACGTCAACACGCTGCGCTACCGCGTCCGGCGGATCGAGATGCTGACCGGGCGCAGCATGGGGTCGATGAGCGGCCGCGCCGACCTCTACCTCGCGCTGCGCTGCCCGCCGCCGTCCTGAACGGCCCGGGACGCCCCGCGGGTCAGCAGCAGGACGGCCATGACCGCGGCCGCCAGCACCCCCGCGAAGCTCGCGGCGCCCAGCTCGCCGCGCACCGCGTACGACGACACTGACGCCGTGAACACCCCGGTGCACATGGCGAAGGAGAAGGCCAGCGCCGGCACGGCGTGCCGCCGGGGGAGCGCGGCGGCCACCAGTAGCAGCCCGCACAGGATGAGGTCCGGCACGAGGAAGAGGTTGTCGCCGCGCCACGAGTCGTGCAGGAAGAGGAACGCGAACGTGCCCGTGCTGAGGATGACGGCGAGCACGCGGCCCGCGGTGATGAGCTCCATGCGTCCCATCTGAGCGGGCCGGGCGGCGCGGCGTATCCGCCCGCGGGCCGGAACGCCGCCGCCGCCCGGCCCGTCCTCGCCGGTCCGCCCGGACGGTGCGCGGCGGCCGGGTGGAGGAGGCGGCCTCCTGCTCGCGGCGGAGGGCGGGGCCGCGTGCCCGGCCTACGATCGGTACGTGTTCGCCGACCGGGTGGAGAACCTCGTCGGGCGCTGGTTCGCCCCGCTGCGCCTGGTGCTGGTCGCCGTGCTCGCGGCCGGGGACCTGGCCCTGATGCACCGTCCCGGGTCCGTCGGCGACTGGGCGGTGGTGCTGGCCGCGTACGGCGCGTACGCCGCCGCCGTCCGGCTCCCGATGCCCGCCGTGGCCGTGCTGTCGGTGCTGCTGGCCACCGCCGAGGTCGCCGCGTCCGCCGTCATCATGCCGGTGAAGGGGATGCTCGCGATCGCCCTGTTCGAGCTGGCCGTCCGCCGTCCGGCGCGCGAGCTGTCGGCGGGCGCGGCCGCTTTCGCGCTGGCGGTCGCCTGCGGCCGGATCGGCGACCCGGCCGCCGAGGTCGTGCCCGCGCTGTTCCGGGTCGCGGTCTTCGCCGCGGTGCTGCTGCTCGGCGGCGCCTACATCCGCTCGGTCCGCGCCGTCGCGCGGGAGGCCCGCGAGCGCGCCACCGAGCAGGAGCGGCGCCGGCTCGCCGAGACGCGCGCGGCCCGCGCCGCCGAGCGCACCGCCATCGCCCGCGAGCTGCACGACCTGGTCGCCCACCACGTGTCCTCGATGGTGCTGCGGGTCGGGGTGGCCCGGCACGTGCTGCCCGACTCCGGCCCGCGGGTCGGCGAGGTCCTGGACGACCTGCACGCCACCGGCACCGCGGCCCTGGCAGACCTCGGCCATCTGGTGGCGGTGCTGCGCGACCCGTCGACCGTCCACGACGACCAGCCGCCGGTCGAGCCCGCCGCCCTGCCGGCGGCGCTGGAGCGGGTGGTCGAGCAGGGGCGCCGCACCGGCCTGGCGGTGGAGGCGTCGGTCGACCCGGCCGTCGCCGGGCTGGACCCGGTCCGCGGCGTCACGGTGCTGCGCCTGGTGCAGGAGGGCCTGGCGAACGCCGCCAAGCACGCCGGTCCGGGCGCCCGTGTCCGGCTGACCGCACGGGTGGACCCGGACGCGGTACGGCTGATGATCCGCGACGGGGGAGGCGGCGGCCGCGACCGTCCCGCCTCCCCGCCCGGGTACGGGCTGGTCGGCATGCGCGAACGCGTCGGCCTGCTGGGCGGCACGCTGGAGGCGGGCCCGGCCGGCCCCGGCTGGGAGCTGTCCGCCGAGCTCCCCCTCGACGGGCGGCCGGACCCGCGGCCGGGGGCCGAGCGGCTGGAGGCGCGGCCGTGATCCGGGTCCTGGTGGCCGACGACCAGCACCTGGTGCGGGCCGGTCTGCGGATGCTCTGCGAGTCCGCCCCCGATCTGGAGGTCGTGGGCGAGGCCGCCGACGGCCACGAGGCGGTGGCGCAGGCGGAACGGGTCCTGCCCGACGTGATCCTCATGGACCTGCGGATGCCCGGCCTGGACGGCACCGCCGCCACCGAGCGGATCACGGCCGCCCGGCCCGCGGCGCGGGTGCTGGCGCTGACGACGTTCGGCGACGACGACCACCTGTACCCGGCGCTGGCCGCCGGGGCGTGCGGCTTCCTGGTCAAGAGCGCGCCGCCCGGGGAACTGCTGGAGGCGGTGCGCCGCGCCGCCGCCGGCGGCACCCCCTTCAGCCAGGAGGTGCTCGGACGGCTGGTGGACCGGGCCGTCCGCGCCCGCGACGAGTCCGCCCGCGTCCCCGACCCCGGCCCGCTCACGCCGCGGGAGCGGGACGTGCTGGCCCTGGTCGCCGCCGGGCTGTCCAACCAGGAGATCGCCGCGCGGCTGCATCTGGGCGTCACCACCGTGAAGACCCACATCGCCGCGCTGCTGTCCAAGACCGGCTGCCCGAACCGGATCCGGCTGGCCGTGTACGCCGTCCGCGCCGGGCTGGCCGGCGACTGACGGCCAGGCCAGGCCGGGCGGCGCTAGTCGGCGGGGCCCGCCAGGCCGTGGCGCGTGCCCTTGGGCAGCAGCGGGAACTGGCTCAGCGGCATGGGCGATCCGCCGCCCGCCGTGATGAGCGCGGCCAGGCGGTCCGGCGGCAGGCCGCCCGCCGCCAGGCTGCAGGGGGCCCGCAGCCGCACCGCGGCGGCCCGGGACGCGGTCCCGGCGGGCGTGCCCGCGACCGCCACACCGGCCTTGATCGCGACGCTGGCCAGCGACACGACCAGCGCCACGTCCGAGCCGGTGTCCAGCCGCACCGAGATCCACTCGCCGCCGGGCTGGATCGTGATCCGGCCCGAGTCGGCCAGCGCCGCGCCCATCCGGTCCACCACCGGGCGGGTCAGCCGCAGCTCGGCCTCCGCGCCGGTATGGAGATGGATGACCTGGACGCCCTTGGCGGCCAGGGCGACCCCTATGCCGCAGTCCGCCCGGACCTTGGAGACCCCCGGCCAGGCGCTGAGCCGGTCCGCGATGCGACCGGCATGGGAAGTCCCGCCACTTCCGTCGGCTGCCACAGCGTCATCGTTGCGCCGGTGAGGCGGCTTGCGGAACCGGTAGAGGCGGAATCGTTACGGGATGGTGCCGTGACCGTCTTGCGGACGGTCCGATGGCCCTCTGACCGACTGTCCTCAGGGGCTTCGGCACGGGCCACGCCCGGATCGCCGCGTTCGCCGCCGGGCCCGCCGCCCCGCTTCGCCGCCCGCCTCAGTCCTCGGCGCCGGGGGGCGGGAGGCGCTCCCCGGACCGCAGCCGGTCGAGGCCCAGCCAGATGAACTCGTAGGCCATCTGCTCGGCGCTCGCCCGCTCGGTGTCGGGATGCTCCAGCCACCACGACACCATCGACAGCATCGAGCCGTACATCAGCGGGACCAGCAGCCGCGCCCGCCGCTCGTTGACCGCCAGCGCGGCGGGCGACAGCGCGGGGTCGGCGCGGCGGCGCCGCAGCAGCAGGTCGGCGAACGCGGTGCCGAGCCGGTCGCGGAGCTCGCGCAGCTCCCGCAGCCCCAGCCCCACCTCGGGCTTGTCCAGGTGCCGGATCACCAGCGCCCAGGCGTCCGGCTCCTCGGTGGCGTAGTCGAACAGCACCCGCACCATGGCGCGGATGCCCTCGCCCGAGCCGCCCCGGGCGGGCACCGTCGCGTTGAGCCGCCCGGTCAGGTCGGTGACCACCGAGTCGGTGACCGCGGCGAACAGCTCCTCCTTGGACGCGAAGTGCTGGTAGAGCAGCGCCTTGGAGACCTGGGCGGCCGCCGCCACGTGCTCCATCTGGGTGAGGTGGTAGCCGCGCCGCCCGAACTCGCCCAGCGCCACCCTCAGCAGCTGCTCGCGGCGCTGGGCGTGCGGCATCCTGCGCCGCACACCCGGAACGGCCTCCCCCGTCTCACGCGTCATTTGCCGAGGTACTTACCCAGCTCGGCGCGCGCCACGGAACGCACGTGCACCTCGTCCGGCCCGTCGGCCAGCCGCAGCGTGCGCAGCCCGGCCCACATCGCGGCCAGCGGGGTGTCGTCGCTGACCCCGGCGGCGCCGTGCACCTGGATGGCCTTGTCGACCACGTCCAGCGCGACGCGGGGCGCGATCACCTTGATCGCCGCCACCTCGGAGCGGGCCGCCTTGACGCCCTGCTCGTCGATCAGCCAGGCGGTCTTGAGAGTGAGCAGCCGCGCCTGCTCGATCGCCATCCGCGACTCGGCGATCTGCTGCTGGACGACGCCCTGCCGGGCCAGCGGCTTGCCGAAGGCCACCCGCGAGGCGGCCCGCTCGCACGTCAGCTCCAAGGCCCGCTCGGCCATGCCGATGGCGCGCATGCAGTGGTGGATGCGGCCGGGGCCCAGGCGGGCCTGGGCGATGGCGAACCCGCCGCCCTCCTCGCCGACCAGGTTCTCCACCGGCACCCGCACCTCGTTGAGGTGGATCTCGCAGTGGCCGTGCTGGTCGGAGTAGCCGAACACGGGCAGCGGCCGGACGATCTCCACGCCCGGGGTGTCCAGCGGCACCAGCACCATCGACTGCTGCCGGTAGGGGTGGCCGTCCGGGTCGGTCTTGCCCATCAGGATCATGATCTTGCAGCGCGGGTCGGCGGAGCCGCTGATCCACCACTTGCGGCCGGTGATGACGTAGTGGTCGCCGTCGCGCTCGATCCGGGTGGAGATGTTGGTGGCGTCGGAGCTGGCCACGTCCGGCTCGGTCATCCCGAACGCGCTGCGGATCTCGCCGTTGAGCAGCGGGGTGAGCCACCGCTCCTTCTGCTCGGGCGTCCCGAACAGGTGCAGCACCTCCATGTTGCCGGTGTCGGGCGCGGCGCAGTTGATGGCCTCTGGGGCGAGGTTGGGGGAGCGGCCGGTGACCTCGGCCAGGCTGGCGTAGTCGGTGACCGACAGGCCGTGGGCGGGGTCCTGGCTGTCGGGGAGGAAGAGGTTCCACAGGCCGCGCTTGCGCGCCTCGACCTTGAGCTCCTCCACGATCGGGGGGACGGTGTGCTCCTGGCCGGCCGCGCGCAGCTCGCGCCGCTGCTCGGCGTAGAGCGGCTCGGCGGGGTACACGTGGGAGTCCATGAAGTCCTGCAGCCGGGCGAGGTAGTCCTGGGCCCGTTCGCTCAAACCGAAGTCCATTCGGCTATAGTAACTGACGAGTCAGTTACTTGGGGAAAGGCAGTCACATGGCGGCTTTCGACGGTGCGGGCAAGGTGGCGCTGATCACGGGCGGGTCCAACGGCATCGGCGCGGCGGTCGCCCGCCGGCTCGCCGCCGGCGGCGCGCGGCTGGTGCTCGCCGACATCGACGACGAGCGGGGCGGCGCGCTCGCCGAGGAGCTCGACGGCCGCTACGTCCGCTGCGACGTGCGCGAACCCGCCGACAGCCAGGCCGCCGTGACCGCCGCCGTCGAGGCGTTCGGCGGCCTGGACGTGGCCTTCCTCAACGCCGGGATCGTCGGCGGGGGCGACCTCGGCGAAGGCTTCGACCCCGACCTGTACCGCCGGGCCATGAGCATCAACCTCGACGGCGTCGTGTACGGCGTCCACGCAGCCCTCCCCGCCCTCCGCGCCCGCGGCGGCGGCGACATCATCGCCACCGCCAGCATGGCCGGCCTCACCGCCACCCCGTTCGACCCCGTCTACGGGGCGAACAAGGCCGCCGTCATCGGCCTCGTCCGCGCCCTCGGCCCCGCCTACGCGCCCGAGGCGATCCGCGTCAACGCGCTGTGCCCCTCGTTCGCCGACACCGCCATCCTCGGCGGCATGAAGGCCGAGCTGGAGGAGCGCGGGTTCCCCATCCTGGAGGTCGAGGACGTGGTAGGCGCGTTCATGGCCATCCTCGACGGGGAGGATTCCGGCGAGGCGTGGTTCGTCGTCCCCGGGCGCGAGCCGGGCCCGTTCAAGTTCCGCGGCGTCCCGGGTCCCCGCTGACCCTCGGGCCCGCCCCGATCCAGACCGTCCATCCGAGGGAGAGAGCGTGCGCGCGATCCAGATCACCGAGTTCGGCGGCCCCGAGGTGCTGAACGTCGCCGACCTGCCCGACCCGGTCGCCGGTCCCGGGCAGCTCCTGGTCGAGGTGTCCCGGGCCGGCGTCAACTTCGCCGACACCCACCAGGCCGAGGACAGCTACCTTTCCAAGACCGAGCTGCCGCTGGTGCCGGGCGGCGAGGTCGTCGGCCGCACCGCGGACGGGCGCCGCGTCGTCGCCCTCACCGGCAGCGGCGGGTACGCGGAGAAGGCCGTGGCCGCGGCGGGCATGGCCTGGGACGTCCCCGAGGCCGTCGACGACGTCACCGCCCTCGGCATGATCATCCAGGGCGCGTCCGCCTGGGTGCTGCTGCGCCGCAGCACCCACCTGGAGCCGGGGGAGACGGTCGTCGTGCACGCCGCCGCGGGCGGGGTCGGCACGCTGGCCGTCCAGATCGCCAAGGCCTGGGGGGCGGGCCGCGTCATCGCCACCGCCTCCTCCAAGGAGAAGCGCGAGCTGGCCCTGGAGCTCGGCGCCGACGTGGCGGTCGACCCCGCCGAGCCCGACCTGACGGCCGCCCTGATCGAGGCCAACGGCGGCAGGCGCGTGGACATCGTGCTGGAGATGACCGGCGGCCGGGTCACCGACCAGAGCCTGCGGGCGCTCGCCCCGTTCGGGCGGCTGGCCTTCTACGGGATGGCCTCCCGGGAGGCGCCCTCGCCCGTCCAGCCCGCCACCCTCCTGGCCCACTCCACCACCATCGCCGGGATGTGGCTGGCGCACGTCTTCCAGATGCCCGGCGACGTCATGGGCACCGCCCTCCGGGAGTTGTTCGGCCTGGTGGCCGACGGCCGGCTGCGGGTGGTCTCCGGCGGCGAGTACGGCCTGAGCGAGGCCCGCCGGGCCCACGAGGACCTGCGCGCCCGCCGCAGCACCGGCAAGCTCGTACTCGACCCCGCCCGCTGATGCGCCCCCGGCGGCGCGCCCGCGTCCCGGGCCCGCCGGGCGGGCCCGCCGGGGTCAGCCGCCGACCAGGCCGTTCTCGTAGGCGTACACGACCGCCTGGGTGCGGTCGCGCAGCGCCAGCTTGGTCAGCACATGGCCGACGTGGGTCTTGACCGTCTGCTCGGCCAGCACCAGCTCGGCCGCGATCTCGGCGTTGGACAGGCCCCGCGCGATCAGGCGCAGCACGTCCAGCTCGCGCGGGGTCAGCGACGAGGTCGCGCCCGGGCTGGGCCGCTGGTGGCGGCGGCGCCGGGCGAAGTCGCCGATCAGCCGCCGGGTGATGGACGGGGCCAGCAGCGCGTCCCCGGCGGCCACCACCCGCACCCCGTTGACCAGGTCGGCCGCCGAGGCGTCCTTGAGCAGGAACCCGCTGGCCCCCGAGCCCAGCGCCTCGTACACGTACTCGTCGAGGTCGAAGGTGGTCAGCACCAGCACCTTCGGCCTGATCCCGGCCGGGTCGACGTCGTCGCCGGGCGGCTCGCCGACCAGCTCGGCGGTCGCGGCCAGGCCGTCCATCTCCGGCATCCGGATGTCCATCACGATCACGTCCGGGTCCAGCTCGCGGGCCATCGCCACGGCCTCCAGGCCGTTGCCCGCCTGCCCGATCACCTCGATCTCCGGATCGGAGGACAGCAGCGCGGCCAGCCCGTCGCGGATCATCACCTGGTCGTCGGCGATAAGCACCCGAATCGTCACGACAGGAACACTAGCCGGGCCCGCTCACCGCTCCGGCGCGATCACTCCGAGTCGCCGTACGGCAGTTCGGCGACCACCGACCAGCCGCCCTCCGCGCGGGCCCCGGCGGTCAGGGCGCCGCCGAGCATCGCCACCCGCTCGTGCATGCCCACCAGGCCGTGCCCACCGCCGTGCGACTCCTCGGGGGTGGTGCGCGGGCCGTCGTCGGTGACGGCGACGTGCAGCCGGTCATGGCCGTACCGGATCTCGATCGCCACCCGGGCGCCGGGCGCGTACCGGGCCGCGTTGCTCAGCGACTCCTGCACGATCCGGAACGCCGACAGGTCAACCCCGACCGCCAGCGGCCGGGGCAGCCCGACCACGGTGACGCCGACCGCCAGCCCGGAGCGGCGGGCGGTGGCGACCAGGTCGTCCATCCGGTCCAGGCCCGGCTGCGGGGCGCGCTCGGCGCCCTCGTCGTCGGAGCGCAGCAGCCCCACCACCCGGCGGGTCTCGGTCAGCGCCTCGCGGGCGGCGTCGCGCACCACGCCGAAGGTGTGCCGGGCCGCGTCCGGCAGTTCGGGGATCTTGTACGGGGCCGCCTCCGCCTGCATGGCGATCACCGACATGTGGTGGGCGACCACGTCGTGCAGCTCGCGCGCGATCCGGGCGCGCTCCTCCAGCACCGCCTGGCGGGCCAGGTCCTGGCGGCGCAGCTCCTCCTGCTCGCGCAGGATCGCCTCGGCGGTGCGGCGCCCGCCGACCGCGTCGCCGAAGGCCAGCACCATCAGCACGATCCCGCCCAGGATCGCGCCGAACCAGCCCGGCATCCCGAACAGCACCGCGGGCCCGATCAGCCCCGCGATGGTGACGGCGCCGACGCCGACCAGCGTCTCGCGGTCGCAGGCGAGCGCGACGAAGAAGAGGATGACCAGGTGGGCCAGGAACGCGGTGACCGGCCACGGCCAGAAGGCCGTGTCGTGCACCAGCAGGGCCCCCGCCAGCAGCCCGCCGGCGGCGATCCGCCAGGCGGCCAGCGGCCGCCGCACCGCGAACAGCAGCGGGCCCGCCTGCAGCACGCCGAACAGCGCGCTGAGGCCCGGGGGCCGGCCGTCGACCTCGATCGGGATGGCGATGGAGCCCGCCGTGAACCCGATCGTCATGGCCAGCATGAGCAGCAGGATCGGCACGCGCAGCCACATCGGCGGCGGCAGCATGGTGGCCCGCGGGTCGTGCGGGCCCGGGATCAGCGCCGCGCGGACGCCCTGCACCAGGCGCACGTGGTCGTGCCGCGCCGGCTCGGGCCGGAGGGGGCCGTGGGGCGCGGGCTCGTCGCGCGGGGGAAGGGGAACATCGGTCATCGCACCTTGGAGCCTAAGGCGCGGCACCGACGGTCCGCCTGCCCCGGGGGAGGGAGATCGCGACCGGGCCCTGGGTAGCGGTCAATGTCCTACTTTATTAATATTCCCGATTGACTTAATAGGGATTTTGGTTCAGGGTGAAGATCGTGAGCCGCCCCGCCCATCCCGCAGCGCGCCTGCACGTCGTCCTCCGGCGGCAGGCCGGCTGCCTGTGTCGCCCCGCCTAGCGGGCGCCTCCCACGGCCCCGCACGCCGCGTCCCCTGAACGTACGCCGTCCCCCGAACGAACGCCGCGAAGGGCTCCTTCACCGTGTCCACCTCCTCCCTCGATCTGGCGCGCGCCCCCGCCCGGGCCCGCCCGAAGATCCTCTCCGTGCGCCTCCCGCGCTCCGCGCTGGCCCGCGCCGTCAGCCCGCTCGTCCTGCTGGTGCTGTGGCAGCTGGCCTCGTCCACCGGCCTGCTCTCCGAACGCCTCCTGGCGGCGCCCACCACGATCGCCGCCACCGGCGTGGACCTCCTCCGCGACGGCACGCTGCCCAGCGCGATCGGGGTCTCGGTGCAGCGCGCCGCGCTGGGCTTCCTCATCGGCGGCGTCGCCGGCGTCGGGCTGGCCGTGATCGCCGGGCTCAGCAGGCTCGGCGAGAACTCCGTCGACCCGCTGATGCAGATGCTGCGGGCACTGCCGCACTTCGGCCTGATCCCGCTGTTCATCCTGTGGTTCGGGATCGGCGAGACGCCCAAGGTCGCACTGGTCGCGCTCGGCGTCGCCTTCCCGCTCTACCTCAACACCTTCGCCGGGATCCGCGGCGTGGACGGCAAGCTCGCCGAGGTCGCGCACACGCTGCGGCTGGGCCGGTTCGCGCTGATCCGGCACATCGTGCTCCCGGGCGCGCTGCCGCAGGCCCTGGTCGGGCTGCGGCAGAGCCTGGGCATCGCCTGGCTGGCGCTCATCGTGGCCGAGCAGGTCAACGCCTCCTCCGGCCTCGGCTTCATGATCAACAACGCCCGCGAGTTCCTGCGCACCGACGTGGTCGTGCTGGGGCTGGTGGTGTACGCGGCGCTCGGCCTGATCACCGACGCGCTGGTCCGGCTGCTGGAGAGGAGGGCGCTGACATGGCGCAAGGACTTCCTGACGTGATCGCCGCCGGGACGCCCGGCCCGGCCCCCGCCGAGCCCGTCGCGACGGTGGAGGGGCTGACCCGGCGGTTCGGCGACCGGACGGTCCTGGACGGCATCGACCTGACCATCGAGCGCGGCGAGTTCGTCGCCCTGCTCGGCCGCAGCGGCTCGGGCAAGTCGACGCTGCTGCGCGCCCTGGCCGGCTTGGACCGTGACACCGAGTTCACCGAGGAGGGCGGCCTGACCGTCCGCGGCACCACCGCCGTGGCCTTCCAGGAGCCCCGCCTGGTGCCCTGGAAACGGGTCCGGGCCAACGTCGCGCTCGGCCTGGACGTCCCCGAGCCGCGGGCGGCCGCCGAGAAGGCGCTCGAGGAGGTCGGCCTGAGCGAGCGCGGCGGCGCCTGGCCCCTCACGCTGTCCGGCGGCGAGGCCCAGCGCGCCTCGCTCGCCCGCGCGCTCGTCCGCGAGCCCCGCCTGTTCCTGCTGGACGAGCCGTTCAGCGCCCTGGACGCCCTCACCCGCATCACCATGCACCGGCTCGTCCTGGACCTGTGGGAGCGGCACGGCCCCGGCATCCTCCTCGTCACCCACGACGTCGACGAGGCGCTGCTGCTGGCCGACCGGGTGCTCGTCCTGGACGGCGGCCGGATCGCGCACGAGTCGCGCGTCACGGTCCCCCGGCCCCGGCACCGCGACAACCCCGAGCTCACCGCGCTGCGGGACGTCCTCCTCGACCGCCTCGGCGTCACGCCCACCTGAGCACGCCCTCCCGAGTCCCCTCGAAGAGCGAGGAACCACCCATGACGATCGGAAGACTCCGCACGCTGCTGGCGGGCGTGGCCGCGCTCGTCCTCACCGCGTCGGCCGCCACCGGCTGCGGCGGCGGGGAGGACGCGCAGAACGCCGCGATCCGCCAGGACGGATCGGTCGACCTGTCCAAGGTCACGCTGCGGATCGGCGACCAGAAGGGCGGCCAGCAGGCCCTGCTCACCGCGGCCGGTGAACTGGGCAAGCTGCCGTACAAGGTCACCTGGAACCAGTTCACCTCCGGCCCGCCGCTGCTGGAGGCGGTCAACGCCGGGGCGCTGGACTTCGGCGCCGTCGGCAACACCCCGCCGGTGTTCGCCGCCGCCGCCGGATCCAAGATCAAGATCGCCGCGGCGGCCGACCTCGGGCTGACCGGCCAGGCCGTCCTGGTGCCCGGGAACTCGGCGATCAAAGCCCCGGCCGACCTCAAGGGCAAGCGGATCGGCGTGGCCAAGGGCAGCTCGGCCCACTACCACCTGCTGGCCGTCCTGAAGCGGGCCGGGCTCGGCTTCAAGGACATCCAGCCGCAGTACCTCGCGCCCCCCGACGCCCTCGCCGCCTTCAGCCAGGGCAGGCTGGACGCCTGGGCCGTCTGGGACCCCTACACCGCGCAGGGCCAGAGCCAGGCGGGCGCCCGCGTCCTCGTCGACGGCCGGGGCTACACCACCGGCTACAACCTCATCGTCGCCGCCGAGAAGGCCCTGGACGACAAGGCGAAGACGGCCGCGCTGCGCGACTACCTCGCCCGGCAGCGCCGCGCCCTGGTCTGGGCCGCCGAGCACCCGGAGAAGTGGGGCGAGGTCTGGGCCAAGGACACCGGGCTGCCGCTCCCGGTGGCCGTGCAGGCGGCCCGCCGCCGCGCCGCCAGCCTGATCAAGGTCGACGACGCGCTGGTGCGGCACGAGCAGCAGGTGGCCGACACCTTCCTCGGCGAGAAGCTGATCCCCGGGAAGGTCGAGATGGCCGAGTTCGTCGACCGCCGCTTCAACGACATCGAGGTGAGCCGATGACCGCGGGCGTCCCGCGCTTCCACTGGTTCCTGCCCACCACCGGCGACAGCCGCGCCCTGGTCGGCGGCGGGCACAGCGTCCCGGCGGGCGTCGGGCGCCCCGGCGACCGTCCCGGCAGCGCCGACCGGGTGCGCCCGCCGGACATCGACTACCTCGCCCAGATCGCCCGGTCCGCCGAGCAGCTCGGCTTCGAGGCGGTGCTGACCCCGACCGGCACCTGGTGCGAGGACGCCTGGCTGGTCACCGCGGCGCTGCTGCGCGAGACCTCCCGGCTGAAGTTCCTGGTGGCCTTCCGGCCGGGATTCGTCGCGCCGACGCTGGCCGCCCAGATGGCCGCCACCTACCAGCGGATCTCCGGCGGGCGGCTGCTGCTGAACGTGGTGACCGGCGGCGAGTCGGCCGAGCAGCGCCGCTTCGGCGACCACCTGCCGCACGCCGACCGGTACGCTCGCACCGGCGAGTTCCTGGAGATCGTCCGCGGCGCCTGGAGCGGCGAGCCGTTCGACTTCGAGGGCGAGCACTACCGCGTCGAGGGCGCCGTCGCGCCGCGCCCGCCCGACCCCCTCCCCGAGATCTACTTCGGCGGCTCCTCGCAGGCCGCGGGACCCGTCGCGGCCCGCCACGTCGACGTGTACCTGACCTGGGGCGAGCCGCCGGAGCAGGTGGCCGCGAAGATCGCCTGGATGCGCGGGCTGGCCGCCGCCGAGGGCCGCGAGCTGCGGTTCGGGATCCGGCTGCACACCATCAGCCGGGACACCTCCGAGGCGGCCTGGGGCGAGGCGCGGCGGCTGCTGGACGGCGTCGACCCGTCCCACGTCGAGCAGGCGCAGCAGGCCCTGGCCGCCAGCGACTCGGTCGGGCAGCGGCGGATGCGCGAGCTGCACGAGTCGTACCGCGCGGGCGCCCGGGGCCCGGCGCGCGACCTGGAGATCTACCCGAACCTGTGGGCCGGCGTCGGCCTGGTGCGGGGCGGCGCGGGCACCGCGCTGGTCGGCAGCCACACCGAGGTGGCCGAGCGCATCGAGGAGTACGCGGCGCTCGGCATCGAGGAGTTCATCATGTCGGGCTACCCGCACCTGGAGGAGGCCTACTGGTTCGCCGAAGGGGTGATCCCGGAGCTGCACCGGCGCGCCGCCGCCGCGTCCGCGGCGTCCGTCGTGTCCCCCGTGTCCGGAGAGCCCCGGCCCGCCGTCGCGGAGCGCCACGCCGAGGCCACCGCCGCCTCGACGGGTTAGACGCGCGTGGCGGAGACTGCTGGGATGACCGATGATCTCAGGCACCCCGTCTTCGCCCGTCTCTACCCCCGGCTGGACGCGGCCGCCGCGCGGATCGGCGGTGACGCGCACCGCGACGAGCTCCTGGCCGGCGCCTCCGGGCGCGTCCTGGAGCTCGGCGCGGGCCACGGCGCCAACTTCGCGCACTATCCGGGCGGCGTGACCGAGGTGGTCGCCGTCGAGCCGGAGCCCGCGCTGCGCGCCCGCGCCGTCGCCGCCGCCGCGCAGGCGCCGGTGCCGGTGGCGGTGCGGGCCGGGGTGGCCGAGCGGCTCGACCTGGACGACGCCTCCTTCGACGTGGCGGTCGTCTCGCTGGTGCTGTGCTCGGTCCGCAACCCGGTCCGGGCGCTGGCCGAGCTGCGCCGCGTGCTGCGTCCCGGCGGGGAGCTGCGCTACTACGAGCACGTGCGGGGCGACACGACCGGGATGGTGACGTTCCAGAAGTACGCCGACGTGGTGTGGCCGTACGTCGCGGCGGGCTGCCACGTCTCCCGGCCCACCGACGAGTGGATCGCCAGCTGCGGCTTCACCGTGCGCCGCGAGCGCCGCTTCGCCTTCCCCGCCTCGCGTCTCCCCAACCCGGCCTCCCCGCACGTGATCGGCGTGGCTGTGCGCGAGTAAGGACTTGCTTAACGTGCTTTTCATCGGGAAAGGCACGTTCATGGCTCAACACGGGGTACCCGGACAAGGCGACCTGGGACCCGCCCACCCGGAGGGGCCGTCGCATTCGGCGGCGACCGCGGCGATGCTGGCCGGCGCGGCGGCACTGGGCGGATTCCTCTTCGGTTACGACTCTTCGGTCATCAACGGCGCCGTGGACGCGATCAAGGCCCAGTTCGGCCTCAACCCGGTGGTCGTGGGCCTGGTGGTGTCGTCGGCCCTGCTGGGGTGCGCCGCCGGGGCCTGGTTCGCCGGGCCGCTGGCGGACCGGATCGGCCGCGTCCGGGTGATGCTGATCGCCTCGATCCTCTTCATGGTCAGCTCGCTGGGCTCGGCGCTGGCCTTCAACGCCTGGGACCTGACGTTCTGGCGCCTGGTCGGCGGGCTGGCGATCGGCGCCGCGTCGGTGATCGCGCCCGCCTACATCGCCGAGATCGCCCCGGCGGAGCTGCGCGGGCGGCTCGGCTCGCTCCAGCAGATGGCGATCGTGCTGGGCATCTTCGCCGCGCTGGTGGTCGACTACGTCATCGCCCGCGCCTCCGAGGGCGGGGCGTCCGGGCAGTTCCCCTGGGGCGGCACGGCCTGGCGCTGGATGTTCGCCAGCGCGATCGTCCCCGCCGTGATGTACGGGGTGATCGCCACGACCATCCCCGAGTCGCCCCGCTACCTGGTCAAGAAGCACCAGCCGGCGAAGGCCCGCGCGGTGCTGGCCCGGGTGATGGGGCACGGCGACGTGGACCTCAAGATCCGCGAGATCGGCCGCTCGCTGGCCCGCGACCGGCCCGTCCACCTGCGCGACCTGCGCGGCCACCGGCTCGGGCTGCTGCCGATCGTGTGGGTGGGCATCCTGCTGTCGGTCTTCCAGCAGTTCGTCGGCATCAACGTGATCTTCTACTACTCGTCCTCGCTGTGGCAGGCCGTCGGGTTCAGCGAGAACGACGCCATGCTCACCTCCGTGATCAACTCGGTGGTGAACGTGCTCGCCACGCTGCTGGCGATCGCGCTGGTCGACAAGATCGGCCGCCGCCCGCTGCTGCTGGCCGGGGCCGCCGGGATGACGGTCACGCTGGGGATCATGACGATCTGCTTCGCCACCGCCCCGGTGGTGAACGGGGAGCCCGTGCTCGGCGGCGCGGCCGGGCCCGTCGCGCTGGTCGCCGCCAACGTCTACGTGCTGTCGTTCGCCGCCACCTGGGGCCCCGTGGTCTGGGTGATGCTCGGCGAGATGTTCAACAACTTCATCCGGGCCTCGGCGCTGGCCGTCGCCGCCGCCGCGCAGTGGATCGCCAACTGGCTGATCACCACGACCTTCCCCGGGATCTCCGGCGTCTCGCTGGGGCTGGCGTACGGCATGTACACCGTCTTCGCGGCGCTGGCCTTCATCTTCGTGATGCGGGCCGTGCCGGAGACCAAGGGCCGCGAGCTGGAGGACATGGACCAGCTGGCCACGCCGGCGCGGACCTGACCGCACGGCGCCCCCGGCCGACCGCACGGCGGCCCCCGGCCGCGTCGGCTACCATGGGGCGCATGGCAGGCATGGGCGCGCATCACGCGCCGGCGACGACGACGCCGGGGACTCCCGGCGCGACCGCCGCCTGACCTGACGAGCCAGCGGCGAGGCCCCGGGAGCGATCCCGGGGCCTTTCGCCTTTGCCAGGGCCGTTCCCCGGGGCCGCTCCCACCGATACGACGAGACAGGAGCGAACCATGGGACAGGAACCGGCCCCCGGACGGGAACGGGCCGAGGGCCCTGGGGAGGATGCGTCCGGTGACCTGCCGGACTCGGTAGCATCGGACCCCGGTCCTGGATCGGACCCCGTGCACATCCCTTCATCATCGCCTTCATCATCGCGAGGAGTACCCGTGTCCACCGTGCCTGAGCTGCGCATCACCCTCGACGGAAGCGAGCGGGTGGTGGAGCCGGGGTCGACCGCCGGGACCGTGCTGGACGCCGACGGGCGCACCGTCATCGCCGCCCGGGTGGACGGCGAGTTGCGCGACCTGGCCTACCGGGTCCGCGAGGGCGAGAGCGTGGAGCCGGTCGAGATCGGCTCGGCCGACGGGCGGGCGATCATGCGGCACTCGGCCGCGCACGTGATGGCGCAGGCCGTCCAGGAGCTGTTCCCCGAGGCCCGGCTGGGCATCGGCCCGCCGGTGGAGAACGGCTTCTACTACGACTTCGACGTGCCCGAGCCGTTCACCCCCGAGGACCTCAAGCGCATCGAGAAGCGGATGCGCGAGATCGTCAAGCAGGGGCAGCGGTTCTCCCGCCGCCCGGTCTCCGACGAGGAGGCCCGGGAGGAGCTGGCCCGCGAGCCGTACAAGCTGGAGCTGATCGGCCTCAAGGGCTCGGCCCCCGAGGCGGGCGAGGGCGCCGACGTCGAGGTGGGCGCCGGCGAGCTGACCATCTACGACAACCTCGACGCCAAGTCCGGCGAGCTGCGCTGGAAGGACCTGTGCCGGGGCCCGCACCTGCCGACCACCCGCGTCATCCCCGCCTTCAAGCTGATGCGCTCGGGCGGCGCGTACTGGCGGGGCAGCGAGAAGAACCCGCAGCTCCAGCGGATCTACGGCACCGCCTGGGAGTCGCGGGAGAAGCAGGACGAGTACCTCAAGCTGCTGGAGGAGGCCGAGAAGCGCGACCACCGCAGGCTGGGCGCCGAACTCGACCTGTTCTCCTTCCCGCCCGAGATCGGCAGCGGCCTGGCCGTCTTCCACCCCAAGGGCGGCGTGGTCCGCCGGGTGATGGAGGACTACTCGCGGCGGCGGCACGAGGAGGCGGGCTACGAGTTCGTCAACACCCCGCACATCACCAAGCAGAACCTCTTCGAGGTCTCCGGGCACCTGGGCTGGTACAAGGACGACATGTTCCCGCCCATGGAGGTGGACGGCGGGGACTACTACCTCAAGCCGATGAACTGCCCGATGCACAACCTGATCTTCCGGGCGCGCGGGCGGTCGTACCGCGAGCTGCCGCTGCGGCTGTTCGAGTTCGGCAGCGTCTACCGGTTCGAGAAGTCCGGCGTGGTGCACGGCCTCACCCGGGTGCGCGGGATGACCCAGGACGACGCGCACATCTACTGCACCCGCGAGCAGATGGTCGGGGAGATCAAGAACCTGCTCGGCTTCGTGCTCGACCTGCTGCGCGACTACGGGCTCGACGAGTTCTACCTGGAGCTGTCCACCCGGGACGACTCGGAGAAGTTCATCGGCGTCGAGGAGGACTGGGCGGAGGCGACCGCCGCGCTCAAGGAGGCCGCCGACGACTCCGGGCTCGACCTGGTGGACGACCCGGGCGGCGCCGCGTTCTACGGCCCGAAGATCTCCGTGCAGGCCAAGGACGCGATCGGCCGCACCTGGCAGCTGTCGACCATCCAGGTCGACTTCAACCAGCCGAAGCGGTTCGAGCTGGAGTACCAGGCCGCCGACGGGTCGCGGCAGCAGCCGGTCATGATCCACCGGGCGCTGTTCGGGTCGATCGAGCGGTTCTTCGGGGTGCTGCTGGAGCACTACGCGGGTGCGATGCCGCCGTGGCTGGCGCCGGTCCAGGTGGTCGGGATCCCGATCGGCGACGCGCACGTCCCGCACCTGCAGAAGGTGGCCGAGCGGCTGCGCGAGCGGGGGATCCGGGTGGAGGTCGACGCCTCCGCCGACCGGATGCAGAAGAAGATCCGCAACGCCCAGAAGCAGAAGGTGCCCTTCATGCTGCTGGCCGGGGACGACGACGTGGCCAAGGACGCGGTGTCGTTCCGCTACCGCAGCGGCGAGCAGAAGAACGGGGTCTCCATCGAGGAGGCGGTCGAGGAGGTCGTGGCGGCCGTCCGGGACCGCGTCCAGGTCTGATCCCCGCGGTCCGCTCCTCTCTGCTCCTCTGTGGTCATCGGTGCCGTCCGCGGGCATGGCGCTCCGAAAGTTGTTACCGTTCGGTAGTGTCGGGCGCTGCAGCCTCGACGCCCACTGGTTTGGAGTCCACGGCGGTATGAAGTCCACGCGCAGGGCGGCCGGGCGCCGCGCCCCGGCCTGGAGCCGGTTCGCCGGGTACGGCGGGGCGCTGGCGCTCGTGGCGGCGGCCGTGGCGGTCCTGCTGGTGCCGCTGCTCGGCGACGAGCCGCGCGGGGCGGCCGGAAACGGCCGCGCCGCCTCCGGCACGGGGACGACCCCCGCCGCGCCCCAGCCCGTCCAGCCCCTTCCCGGCGGGACGGGCGCCGTCGACCCCGAGCCGCAGCAGAGCCGGGGGAGCACGCCCGGGCAGGGCGGCGGGCAGGACCAGGGCGGCGGCGGCCCGGCGGGGCCGGGCGGGGGCGGCGGCACCGTCACCTGGTGCCCGGCCGGCACCGCGTTCTACCGGGCCGCGGCCGGCGGCCTGGAGGTCACCGTCAACGTCGCGGCCAGCGGGCTCGTCCGCGCCGAGGTGTCGCTGCGCGGCCGGGCGCCGCAGTCCCGGCAGGGCACCGCGACCGGCGGCCGGCCGCACTCGTTCCGGTTCGCGGGCGTCACGGAGCCGATGGTGGAACGGGTGAAGATCACCACGGTGTCCGTCGGCGTGGCGATGCAGACCTGCTACGCGCGCGCCGGGCGGTAACCGGGCGAAACCGCTTCGTGCGGATCCTCGCGCTGTCTAGAGTGCGTTCCTGGTCGCGATGGCGGCCCGAGGGATCGTCGGGGTCGTTCCCGTGGGCGGGAGGGGAACGACCCCGATCTCTCTCCGCCGGGTCAGGCCGGGGCGCGTCCGTCGCGCCCGGCCGCGGCGGGCAGGACGACGTCGTCCACGGAGATGTTCACCGCGACCACGCGCATCCCGAGCATCTGGCTGACCACCCGGGCCACGTTGGTCTTGACCTCCTTGGCCACGTCCATGACCACCCGGCCGTACTCGACGGTGAGGGTGAGGTCCAGCGAGATCTCGTTGTCGTGCGCGGGGCCCCGGCCGCCGGGCCGCCCCGTCCCCTCGGGCGGTGCCCCGCCGGCCGGCCCGCCCGGGGAGGAGGGCCGCACGGACGACGCGGCGACCCCCTCGACCTCCAGCGCGGCCAGTCTCGCGATCTTCTCGATCACCTGATCCTCGATGGTGATTCGGCCCTTGACGACCGCGGCGGAGGTGGCGGTCGGGATGGCGGGCGCCTGGCGTTCCTCGGGCGCGGGAGCGGCGGGGGGAGCGGCCGGGGGAGTGCTCGGGGGAACCGGCGCGGGGGCGGGCAGCGGGACGCCGCCGGTCGACGACGGTCCCGAGGACGGCCCCGGGGCCGGCGGCCCCGGGAAGAACGGCATGGACCTGACCTCCGGACGCGGGTCCTCCGCTCCGCCGCCCGGGAATTCCTTGTCGAGGTCGGTCATCGTTCGGCTCCCCACGGTCGTTGCCCGTCCCGTTTCGCCCCCCATGGTGTCGGAGTGACGACGGTGGCGGGGGACGACTCGGGTGAAGTCTGGTGATGTCTGGTGAACTCAAGCCAACTCTGCACGTTCTGCCGAGTACGGAGCGAATCGGGGTCGCCGAAGGGGGCGTGCCAGGGCGGCGCCGGGGCCGCGCCGGAGGCATCCCGGCTTCATGGCCTCCGGCTTCTCTCTCTATGCTGCTGGTCAGGCCGTGAACAAAAGGAGACCGCCGCCTTGAGCGTAGAGCCGGAGGAGCCTGTGATGCCGGAGGTGCGCGAGGAAGCGCCCGAGCCGGGGGCGCAGACCGCTCGCCAGCCCCGTTTCGAGGAGGAACGGGGCGGCGCCGGAATGCCCGACAACTTCCAGCGGCTGTGGACGCCGCACCGGATGGCCTACATCAAGGGCGAGGGCAAGCCGACCGGCGCGGGCGCCGACGACGGCTGTCCGTTCTGCGAGATCCCCGAGATGAGCGACGAGGACGGCCTGATCGTGGCCCGCGGCCAGTGGGTCTACGCGGTGCTCAACCTCTACCCGTACAACTCCGGGCACCTGATGGTGGTGCCGTTCCGGCACGTGGCCGACTACGCCGAACTGGACCCGGCCGAGTACGACGAGCTGGCCAAGCTGACCCGCCGCGCCCTGACCGCGCTGCGCAAGGCCAGCGGCGCGCAGGGGTTCAACGTCGGCATGAACCTCGGCCACGTCGCCGGCGCCGGGATCGCCGCGCACCTGCACCAGCACGTGGTGCCGCGCTGGGGCGGCGACACCAACTTCATGCCGGTGGTCGGCCGCACCAAGGTGCTCCCGCAGCTCCTGCGCGACACCCGCCAGATCCTGGCCGACGCCTGGCCCGGGCACGACTGACCGGCACCCGGAGCGGAGCGCCGGCGGAGTGGAGGGTGACGGTCAGTCCCGCTCTTGCCGGGGAGTCTGAGGGGTCGCCCCCTCAGGGTGAAACGACCGGCACCCGGAGCGGAGCGCCGGCGGAGTGGAGGGTGACGGTCAGTCCCGCTCTTGCCGGGGAGTCTGAGGGGTCGCCCCCTCAGAGTGTTACTACCGGCACTCGGCTTGGGACGCCGGCCCCGCGGGCAGGACGGGGGAATGACGAAGCGAGACCGGCCCGTGCTGCTGTACGACGGCGACTGCGGTTTCTGCACCGCCTCCGTGCGGTTCGTGGAGCGGCGCGTCCCCACCTCGGCCGAGCCGGTGCCCTACCAGGTGGCCGATCTGGACGCGCTCGGCACCTCTGTCGAGCGGGCCTCGCGCGAGGTCGTCTGGGTGGCGCGCGACGGCCGCCTCTACGGGGGCGCGCAGGCCGCCGCGATGCTGCTGGTCGACGCCGGGGGTCCGTGGCGGCCGCTCGGGCTGCTGATCCGGGTGCCGCCGCTGCGCTGGGCGGCGCACGGCGTCTACCGCCTGGTGGCCGGCAACCGGGGCCGCCTGCCGGGGGCCACGCCCGCGTGCGCGCTCCCCGCCGAGCAGAGACCCGGACCGGGCCCCGCATCCCGCTGACCCGTACCGGGCGCCGTGCCGAACCCGCACGCCCCCCGCGAGAGCGGCGGCCCCGGGGCGCCGCGGGCTCGCGCGCCCCGGGGCCGGGCGGCCCGCTCAGACCGTTCTGGCCTCGGCCGACACCTTGTCGGCCATGGTGCTGGGCAGCGGCTCGTACCGCAGGAACACGCGGTTGAAGGTGCCGGTGCCCTGCGACAGCGAGCGCAGGTCGATCGCGTACCGGATGATCTCCAGCTGCGGGACCTCCGCCCTGATCAGCGTCCGGCCGCCGGGCACCGACTCCGAGCCCAGCACGCGCCCGCGCCGCGAGGTCAGGTCGGACATGACCTGGCCCACGTAGTCGTCGCCGATCAGCACCGTGACCTCGTCGACCGGCTCCAGCAGCAGGATCGGGACCTTGGCCGCCGCGTCCTTGAGGCCCTGCGCGCCGGCGGCCTGGAACGCCATGTCGGAGGAGTCGACCGAGTGGGCCTTGCCGTCGTGCAGGGTGACCTTGATGTCGACCATGGGATAGCCGGCCGACACCCCGCGCGCCATCTGCTGCTTGACGCCCTTCTCCACCGAGGGGATGAACTGGCGCGGCACCACCCCGCCGACGATCTTGTCGACGAACTCGAAGCCCTCGCCCGAGGGCAGCGGCTCCACGTCGATGTGGCAGATGCCGTACTGGCCGTGCCCGCCGCTCTGCTTGACGTGCCGTCCCAGGCCCTGGGCGGCGGCGCCGAACGTCTCGCGCAGCGGCACCCGCAGCTCGATCCGCTCGACCTCCACGCCGTAGCGGGTGCGGAGCCGCTCGATCAGCACGTCGGCGTGGGCCTCGCCCATGCACCACAGCACCAGCTGGCGGGTCTCGGAGTTGTTCTCCAGCCGCAGTGTCGGGTCCTCGGCGACCAGCCGGCCCAGCGCCTGGCTGAGCTTGTCCTCGTCGGCCTTGGAGTGGGCCTGGATGGCGACGGGCAGCAGCGGGTCGGGCATCGACCAGGGCGCCATCAGCAGCGGCTCGCCGGGATCGGACAGGGTGTCGCCGGTCTCGGCCCGGCCCAGCTTGGCGACGGCGCAGATGTCGCCGGCGGCGCACGAGGAGATGATGCGCTGCGCCTTGCCCAGCGGGGATGTGAGCGCGCCCACCCGTTCGTCGACGTCGTGGTCCTCGTGGCCGCGGTCCTCCAGGCCGTGCCCGGACACGTGCACGGTGCTGTCGGGACGCAGCGTGCCGGAGAAGACCCGGACCAGCGAGATCCGGCCGACGTAGGGGTCGGAGGTGGTCTTGACGACCTCGGCGACCAGCGGGCCCTCGGGGTCGCACGCGATGTTCCTGGCCGGTCCGCCGTCCACGCCGGTCACGGTCGGGATGCCGTGCTCGGGCGGCGAGGGGAACGCCTGGGTGATGACCTCCAGCAGCTCCAGCATGCCGATCACGGGGCCGGGATGGTCGCCGTGCGGGACGGAGGTGGCCAGCACCGGGTAGAAGCTGCCGCGCGCCACCGCGGTCTCCAGGTCCTCGATGAGCTCCTTGACCGGGAGCTCCTCGCCGGACAGGTACCGGTCCATGAGGGTCTCGTCCTCGCTCTCCTGGATGATCCCCTCGATCAGCGCGGCGCGCTGCTCGGCGATCTGGTCCAGGAACTCCGGGTCGGGGGCGCACTCGACGCGCTCGCCGGAGGAGTAGTCCAGGCAGCGCTGGGTGAGCAGCCCGATCACGCCCTTGAGGCCGTCGCCCGAGCCGACCGGGAAGTAGCAGGGGAGCACGCCCTCGCCGAAGGCGTCCTGGCAGGCCAGCACGACGTCGTCGAAGTCGCCGCGCTGCTGGTCGATCTTGGTGACGACGACCGCGCGCGGCATGCCGACCGCCGCGCACTCCTCCCACAGCAGCCTGGTGAGGCCGTCGATGCCGTCCACCGCCGAGATGACGAACAGGGCGGCGTCGGCGGCGCGCAGCCCGGCCCGCAGGTCGCCGACGAAGTCGGCGTACCCGGGTGTGTCGATGAGATTGACCTTGACGTCGCCGAAGGTCAGCGGTGCCAGCGCCAGGTTGACCGAGCGCTGCTGGCGCACCTCCACCTCGTCGAAGTCGCTGACCGTGGTGCCGTCCTCCACGCGCCCGCGGCGCTGGACGGTGCCGGTCGCGGCCAGCAGCGCCTCGACCAGCGTGGTCTTGCCCGCCCCCGAATGGCCGACCAGCGCGACGTTGCGCACCCTGTCGGGCCGGCCGGCCTCCGGTGCCCTCCCGGAGCCTCCCGGATGGCCTCCCTTGTCCGCCATGACTACCTCCTCGGACGGGCCCCGCGGGGCCGTGTGCGGCTGAGGGCCCGGCCCCTGGCGGGGCCCGGTCCTCACGTCCGAGTGCGGCGCCAGGCCACCTCCCGACGGCGTGACCGACGTCACACCCGTGTCAATACCTTTTCCCGTGACGGCGAGGATCACAAGAGGTGAACGGCAAACGTCCGCCATCACTTCTCAGGTGAACCTGCCCACGGCGCGCCGCCTTGACCCCCGGCGACGAGCGCTCCCACTACGATGGGCGCGCTGCGCGGCCCGCGGGCGTCGTTCGCCGCGGGCCCGGTGCGGACCCTGGAGCGATCCCGGCGGGACCTCCACCACGACTTCACAGGATCGGACGCGATGCTCAACAAACTGCGGCCCGCGCTGGGACGCGTTCTGACCCCCATCGGCCAGACCGTCGCGCGGACCGGGGTCTCGCCCAACGCCATCACCGTCATCGGGACGGCGGGCGTGCTCGCCGGGGCGCTGGGGTTCTTCCCGCGCGGCGAGTTCTTCTGGGGCACGATGGTCATCACCGCGTTCGTGCTGTTCGACATGCTGGACGGGGCGGTGGCCCGGGTCACCGGCAAGATCTCCAAGTGGGGCGCGTTCCTCGACTCCACGATGGACCGGGTCGCGGACGCGGCGATCTTCTCCGGGCTGATGATCGGGCTGTACCGGGACGGCCAGGAGGGCCTGGCCTGGCTGGCGCTGTACTGCCTGGTCGCCGGGGCCGTGGTCTCCTACGCCAAGGCCCGCGCCGAGGGGCTCGGGTACACCTGCGACGTGGGGATCGCCGAGCGCGCCGAACGGCTGATCGTGGTGCTGGTGGCGGCCGGGTTCGACGGCCTCGGGGTGCCGTTCATCCTGGCCCTGGCGCTGTGGGTGCTGGCCGCGCTCAGCACGGTCACGGTCGGGCAGCGGTTCGCGACCGTGCGGGCCCAGGCGCTGGCCGCCGACGCGTCCGGCGCGTCCGGGGAGGCCGAGGAGTCCGAGGAGTCCGAAGAGGACGGGACCGGGCCCGCCGCCGGTCAGAACGGCGCCGCGGCCGCCCCGGAGCAGAAGGATAAGGAAGGGGCGGCGCCGGCGGTCCCGCGCGCCGAGCCGAAGAACGTCCCCCGCGGCCGTGACGGCGGCGGCCGCTCCGGTCGCCGCAGCGGCGGCGCCAAGCAGCGGGCGGAGCGCCCCGCGTGACCGCGGGCGCCGCGCCCTCCAAGCTCGCGTCCGTCCGCGACGAGGTGATGGACACCGCCTACGCGCTCGGCTGGACGATCGTTCGCAAGATGCCCGAACGGGCCGCCAGGGCGGCCTTCACCGCCCTGGCCGACCGCACCTGGCAGCGGCACGGCCACGGCGTGCGCCAACTGGAGCGCAACCTGTCCCGGGTGCTGGGCAAGGACGCCGTCGACGACGAGGTCAGGATCCTCAGCAAGAAGGTCATGCGGTCCTACTTCCGCTACTGGCTGGAGGTGTTCCGGCTGCCGGAGTACGACCGCGAGCGCGTCGTCGGCCGGATGCGGGTCACCGGCCACGAGAAGATCTTCTCCACCCTCGACTCCGGCCGCGGCGTCATCCTGGCGCTGCCCCACATGGGCAACTACGAGCACGCGGGCGCCTGGCTGGCCCACCAGGGCCAGACCTTCACCACCGTGGCCGAGCGGCTGCGGCCCGAATCCCTCTTCGACCGGTTCGTGGCGTTCCGTGAGAGCCTGGGCATGGAGGTGCTGGCGCACAGGGGCGCCTCGGCCTACGGGCGGCTCGCCCAGCGGCTGCGCGGCGGCGGCATGGTGTGCCTGGTCGTCGACCGCGACCTCACCGAGAGCGGGATCGAGGTGGAGTTCTTCGGGTCCGCCGCCCGGATGCCGGCGGTGTCGGGGGCGCTGGCGGTCCAGACGGGGGCCGCGCTCCTCCCGGTCACCCTGTGGTACGAAGGCGAGTACTGGGCGGCGCGTGTCCACGACGAGATCCCGGTTCCGGCCGGGGGCGTCAGACAGGAGAAGATCCAGGCCATGACGCAGCAGCTCGCACGCGTGTTCGAGGAGGGCATCGCCGCGCACCCCGAGGACTGGCACATGCTCCAGAAGGTGTGGGTCGAGGATCTGGAGGAGGCGGGCCGGTGAGGATCGGCATCGTCTGCCCGTACGAGTGGGACGTCCCGGGCGGCGTCCAGCAGCACATCCGCGACCTGGCGGAGGCGCTGATCGGCCTCGGCCACGAGGTGTCGGTGATCGCGCCCGCCGACGACGACGTCCCGCTGCCCCCGTTCGTGGTGCCGGCGGGCCGGGCCGTGCCGGTGCCCTACAACGGCTCGGTGGGCCGGGTCGCCTTCGGGTTCCTGTCGGCCGGCCGGGTCCGGCGGTGGATCAACGAGGGCGGCTTCGACGTGCTGCACGTGCACGAGCCCGCGGCGCCGTCGCTGGGCATCCTGGCCTGCTGGGCGGCGGACGGGCCGATCGTGGGCACGTTCCACGCCTCGTACCAGAAGTCGCGGCTGGTGTCGGTCACGGCGCCGATCCTGCAGAGCGCGCTGGAGAAGATCACCGGTCGGATCGCGGTGTCGGAGGCGGCCCGCAAGACGCTGGTGGAGCATCTGGGCGGCGACGCGGTGCTGATCCCCAACGGGGTCGCCACCGAGCGGTACGCGATGGCCGAGCCGCTGCCCGGCTGGCCGGGCCGGGCCGACGGCGGCGAGGAGGCCGGGACCGGCCGCGGCGCCGGCGGCGCGCTGGGCTTCCTGGGCCGCATGGACGAGCAGCGCAAGGGCCTGCCGGTGCTGCTGCGCGCGTTCGAGATCCTCGGCCGCGAGCGGCCCGGGCTGCGGCTGCTGCTGGCCGGGCCCGGCGACGCCGACGACGCGGTCGCCAAGGTCTCGCCCGAGCTCCGCGACCGGGTGGTGGTGCTGGGCATGGTCAGCGAGGAGGACAAGGTCCGCGCCTACCATTCGGTGGACGTCTTCGTGGCGCCCAACCTGGGCGGGGAGAGCTTCGGCATCGTGCTGGCCGAGGCCATGTCGGCGGGCGCCCCGATCCTGGCCAGCGACATCGAGGCCTTCGACCGGGTGCTGCTGGGCGGCCGCGCCGGGGCGCTGTTCCCGGTCGGCGACCACGAGGCGCTGGCCGCCGCGGCGGGCGAGCTGCTGGACGACCCGGCCCGGCGCAAGCAGCTGTCGGCCGAGGCGCGCGCCGCCGTCCGCCGCTACGACTGGTCGGCGGTGGCGCGCGACGTGCTGCGGGTGTACGAGACGGTCGCGCTGGACGGCGCCGGTGTCGTCGAGTCCGGTCGCGGGGCCTGAGAGGTTTCGATCACATGTTCCCCGACTGGATCATCGACGTCCTGTTCTGGATCGCGGTCGTCTTCCTCGTCGGCGTGTACGTCTCCTGGCGTGCCACCCGGCTGGACCGGCTGCACGTGCGCGTGGAGACGGCCCGCGCCGCGCTGGACGCGGCGCTGGTGCGGCGCGCGGCGGTGGCGCTGGAGCTGGCCGCCTCGCGGCTGCTGGACCCCGCGACCAGCCTGGTGCTGGCCACCGCGGCGCACGAGGCGCGCACCGCCGACGCCGAGTCCCGGGAGTTCGCCGAGAGCGACCTGTCCCGCGCGCTGCGGGCGGTGGTGGACCAGCCCGACTTCTCCGACACCCTGAAGGAGAAGGGCGGCGGGCAGCCGGTGCTGGACGAGATGGGCGGGGCGGCGGCCAAGGTCGTCTACGCCCGCCGGTTCTACAACGACGCGGTCGCGCAGGCCCGGACCGCGCGCCGCAAGATGCTGATCCGGGTGCTGCCGCTGGCCGGGCGGGCGCCGCTGCCGGGCTTCTTCGAGATCGACGACGATCCGCCGGAGGCCCTGCGCGGCTGACCTGACCGGAAGACCCCGGGATGCCCGGGATTGAACCGGACCAATGCGGTAATTCGTATTCGCTACCCTCGGGCAGGTTGCCGACTGGAGGGTGAGAACGTGCGAAACGCATGGGCCGGAGGGGTGCGCGGACGGCTGGCCGCCGGAATCGGTGCCGCCGTGCTCGGCGGCGCCCTGACGGCGTGCTCCGGCTCGGACGGGCCCGAAACGGCCGCGCCCCCCAACGCCGCCGCCCCCGGCGGCGGCGCCGACCGGCCGTCGGCGCCCGCCACGCATCCCTTCACCGGCGGGCGGGCCGGAGTGAACAACCCGGTCCTGGCCGTGAAGATCGAGAACACGCAGATGGCGCTGCCGCAGACCGGGGTGGGCTCGGCCGACATCGTGTACGTGGAGCAGGTCGAGGGCGGCGAGACCCGGCTGATGGCCGTCTACTCCTCCAAGCTGCCCGCGCGGGTCGGGCCGGTGCGCAGCGCCCGGATCTCCGACCTGCACCTCCTCCCGCAGTTCGGACGGCCCGCGTTCGCGTTCTCCGGCGTCCAGAGCAAGATGAAGAAGTACATCAAGCAGGCGCCGGTGTACGACATCTCGCAGGACAACGGCGGCCGCGCCTACTTCCGCTACGGGCCCAAGCCCATCCCCTACAACCTCTACGCCAACCCGAGGACGCTGCTGAAGCAGGCACCCAAGGCGGAGGGGCCGCGCGACATCGGGTTCCGGTTCGGCCCGGCGCCCGAGGGCGGCAAGCCGACCGCGACGTTCACCGCCCGCTGGCCGTCCACGCGGATGTCCTTCACCTGGTCGGCCAAGCAGAAGCGGTGGCTGTCGGCCCACAACGGCCGGACCAACACCGCGGCCGAGGGCGGGGTCCTGGGCGGGCGGACGGTGGTCGTCCAGTACGCCGAGACGACCCGTTCGCAGTTCCACGACTTCCTCGGCAACTACACGCCGCTGATCAAGACCACCGGCACCGGGCGCGCCGTGGTGCTGCGCGACGGCAAGGCCTACGACACCACGTGGTCGCGGCCGTCGGAGGACAAGGGGACGACCTTCACCACCGCCGGCGGCGAGCCGATGACGTTCGCGCCCGGTCAGGTGTGGATGGTGCTCGTCAACAACGGCAGCCCCCGCATCCCCTGAGGCCCCGGTGCCCCCTGCAGGCGCGGGCACCGCGGTGCAAGGCTCCACTCCGTAAGGAAGGCGCCCGCGATCTTGACACCATGGCGGGTCCAGGGCCGTGTCGAGCAGGCAATATCATGGATTCATACCCGTCGTCCGTCCACGTGAGGAATGCCCGTGTCCACTGCGAATCCCGCCCCCGAGCCGACCAACGCTCCCGCCACCGGGACCGCCCGGGTCAAGCGCGGCATGGCGGAGATGCTCAAGGGCGGAGTGATCATGGACGTGGTCACGCCCGACCAGGCGAAGATCGCCGAAGACGCCGGCGCGGTCGCCGTGATGGCGCTCGAGCGGGTGCCCGCCGACATCCGCGCCGAGGGCGGCATCTCCCGGATGAGCGACCCCGACATGATCGAGGGCATCAAGGCGGCGGTCTCCATCCCCGTCATGGCCAAGGCCCGGATCGGCCACTTCGTCGAGGCCCGGGTGCTGCAGGCGCTGGGCGTCGACTACGTGGACGAGTCCGAGGTCCTGACCCCGGCCGACTACGAGAACCACATCGACAAGTGGGCGTTCACCGTCCCGTTCGTGTGCGGGGCCGTCAACCTCGGCGAGGCGCTGCGCCGGATCACCGAGGGCGCGGCCATGATCCGCTCCAAGGGCGAGGCCGGCACCGGCGACGTCTCCAACGCCACCACCCACATGCGCAAGATCCGGGGTGAGATCAGGCGGCTACAGGGGCTGCCCGAGGACGAGCTGTACGTGGCCGCCAAGGAGCTGCAGGCGCCGTACGAGCTGGTCAAGGAGATCGCCGAGGCGGGCAGGCTGCCGGTGGTGCTGTTCACCGCGGGCGGCATCGCGACCCCGGCCGACGCGGCCATGATGATGCAGCTGGGCGCCGAGGGAGTCTTCGTCGGCTCGGGCATCTTCAAGTCCGGCGACCCCGCCAAGCGCGCCAAGGCCATCGTCGAGGCCACCACCTTCCACGACGACCCGGACGTGATCGCCAAGGTCTCGCGCGGCCTCGGCGACGCCATGGTCGGCATCAACGTCGCCTCCCTGGGCGAGGACCAGAAGTTCGCCGGCCGCGGCTGGTGACCCCGGGCCGGGGCCGGCCAGGCCCCGGCCGCTCCGGGCGGCGGGCCGGTGACCCGCCGGTTACTTGCGGCGCCCCCTCCCCAACCCGCGCCCCAGGGTTTACGCTGGCCGCGCGGTCGTTGGGGGAGGAGCGGGCCCCCGGGCGGCAGGCGGCCGCGGGAGGGGACGATCATGGGGTGGTCGGTCGCGCTGGCCTGTGCGAGCGCCGGTGAACCCGCCGAGGTGTTCCGGCCGGGCCTGGACCCCCACCCCGATCCCGAGGCCGCCGCGACGCTGGCCCGCGGGCTCTATCCCGCCGCGACCCTCACCGAGACCGGCGACACGGTCCTGGACTTCGCGCTGTGGCCGTACGAGGACGAGCTGTTCGTCGGCGTGTTCGGCGACGGCCCGGGGCGCGCGCTGCTGCTGTGCGACCGGCGGCTGTTCTGCCTCGACGACGACGCCCGCCGGATCGCCGACAGCGTCGCCGCGACCCTGCCCGGCGCGCGCTGCGGCGTCCTCGTCCTGCACAGCGTGATCTCCGGCTGCTGGTTCCGCTGGTACGAGGGGGGCCTGCTGCGCCGCGACGTGTTCGTCACCGCCGAGGACGGCGTGGTGGTCGACCAGGGCGGGCGGCTGCCGGTCGAGGCGCCGTTCTGGAAGCCCGTCGACGACGGCGCCCCGGACGTGCCGCTGCCCTTCGACCCCGAGGAGTTCGGGCTGGCGCTGGCGGGCGCCCACATGTTCGGCCGCGGCATCACCGACCGCGGTGAGGACGGCTTCCTGCCGCTGGAGCTGCCGGTGCGCCGCTTCAAGCTCTCCTGAGGGCCCGGCCAGGGGGAAGACGTGCCAGGTCCGGGAACGTTGTACTTGAACGTCTAGGGTTGTCCTGAGGGGCGCCCGCGCCCCTGCACTCTCCCCGGAAGGTTCCACGTGACTGCTGCCGTGCCCACCATCGGCGTCCTCGCCCTCCAGGGCGACGTGCGCGAACACGCCAGGGCCCTCGAGGGCGCCGGGGCGCGGACCGTGCGGGTGCGCCGCCCCGAGGAGCTGGAGCGCGTGGACGCGCTGGTCGTCCCCGGCGGGGAGTCCACCACGATGTGGCGGCTGGCGCGCACCTTCGAGCTGCTCGAACCGCTGCGCAAGCGGATCGAGGCGGGCATGCCCGCCTACGGCTCCTGCGCCGGCATGATCATGCTGGCGGACCGGATCCGGGACGGCGCGGACGGCCAGGAGACGATCGGCGGCATCGACATGACGGTGCGCCGCAACGCCTTCGGCCGCCAGGTCGACTCCTTCGAGGCCGAGGTGCCGCTGGAGGGCGTCGGGGACACGCCGTTCCACGCCGTCTTCATCCGCGCGCCCTGGGTCGAGTCCGTCGGCGCGGGCGTCAGCGTCCTCGGCCGCGCCGAGAGCGGCCCGAACATCGGTAGGATCGTCGCCGTCCGCCAAGGGCGCCTCATGGCGACCGCGTTCCATCCTGAACTGACGGGCGACCACCGAGTGCACCACTACTTCGCCGATCTGGTGCGCCGGGCGATGGAGGAGGAGTAAGAGGATGTCCGGCCATTCCAAATGGGCGACGACCAAGCACAAGAAGGCGGCCCTCGACGCCAAGCGGGGCAAGCTCTTCGCCAAGCTGATCAAGAACGTCGAGGTCGCGGCGCGGACCGGCGGCGGCGACCCCGACGCCAACCCGACGCTGTACGACGCCATCTTCAAGGCGAAGAAGAACTCCGTCCCCAACGACAACATCGAGCGCGCGCGCAAGCGCGGCGCCGGTGAGGAGGCCGGGGGCGCCGACTGGCAGAACATCACCTACGAGGGCTACGCCCCCGGCGGTGTGGCGCTCCTGGTCGAATGCCTGACCGACAACCGCAACCGCGCCGCCTCCGAGGTGCGCGTGGCGCTCACCCGCAACGGCGGCTCGCTGGCCGACCCGGGCTCGGTGTCGTACCTGTTCAACCGCAAGGGCGTCGTGATCGTCCCGAAGGCGGGCACCACCGAGGACGACCTCATGCTGGCCGTCCTGGACGCCGGCGCCGAGGAGGTCAACGACCTCGGCGACAACTTCGAGGTCGTCTCCGAGGCCGGCGACCTGACCGCCGTGCGCACCGCGCTGCAGGACGCCGGGATCGACTACGAGTCGGCCGACTCCAGCTGGCTGCCCAGCGTCTCGGTCCCGCTGGACGAGGAGAACGCCAAGAAGGTGTTCCGCCTGATCGAGGCCCTGGAGGACTCCGACGACGTCCAGGACGTCTACGCCAACTTCGACGTCTCCGACGAGATCATGGCCTCCCTCGACTAGCCGCGGTCCGCGTCCGGACTCCGCCCGCCTCTCGCGGCGGCGTCCGGCCGCGCGTCCCGTAGGGTCGGGATCATGGAGATCCGGTCGTTGGACGCCGCAGGGCTGGACGCCGTCCGCGACCTGCGTTCCCAGGGGTTCGGGCCGCTGTCGGACGGCCAGTGGGCGCAGGGCATCCGGCTCGCGGGCCACACGCTGCGCGGGGGCCGCCAGCTCGCCTGCTACGAAGGCGGCCGGCCGGTGGCGATGGCGCGGATCCACGACCTGGCGCAGTGGTGGCACGGCCGTCCCGTCTCCATGGGAGGCGTCGGCGCGGTGGCGGTGGCCCCCGAGGCCCGCGGCAGGGGGGTCGGCCGCCGTCTGATGACCGAGGTGCTGGAGCGCTGCGCCGCGTTCGGGCACCCCCTGTCGGTGCTGTATCCCGCGACCACGCCGCTGTACCGTTCGCTGGGCTGGGAGCACGCCGGTTCCCTGCACCGGGCCGCGCTCCCCGCCGAGGCGTTGCGCGAGGTACGGGCCGACACCTCCGTCTCTCCGCGCCGTGCGGGCCCCGACGACGCCGCCGAAGTGGCCGAGACCGTCCGCCGGGTGCACCGCGACGCCGGCCACTGCGGGCCGATCGACTGGGGAGAGACGGCCTGGCGGATCTACCTGGCCGACCGCGACGTCTACCACTACCTGGCCGAGGACGGCTTCCTGGACTACCACTGGGGCGACGGCAACACGTCCCTGGAGGTCGAGCGGGTGGTGGCGGGCTCGGAGGCGACGCTGCGGGCGCTCTGGGCGCTCGTCGGGTCCGGCTCGTCGATCGTTCCCACCGTGTACGCGAACGTGGCGCCGCACGACCCGGTCTTCTGGCTGACCCGGGAACGCACGTTCGAGGAGGTCCGGCGGACCCGCTGGATGCTGCGCGTGATCGACGCCCCGGCCGCGGTCGAGGCGCGCGGCTTCCCGCCCGGCGTGTCGGCCGAGGCCGCCCTGGAGATCGACGATCCGCAGCTCCCGGCCAACTCCGGGTCCTGGTGGCTGAGCGTGCGGGACGGCGCCGGCCGCCTGGAGCGCGGGAACGCGGCGGGCCGTCCGGCCGTGCGGGTCGGGGCCCGCGGCCTCGCCGCCCTGTACGGCGGGGTGCCGACCTCCACGCTCCGCTCCGCCGGGCTCCTGGAGGGCGACGCGCCCGCCCTGGACGCGGCCTTCGCCGCCACGCCGTTCGCGCTCGACCACTTCTGACCCGGTGGGACGACACGTCCCCGGGATACGCGACGATTGTCCGGCGGGTTTAGTAGCGTGGCGACCCGTCGAACACAAGATCGAAGGAGCGGCGTTGCGGGTGATGGGCGTGGACCCCGGGCTCACCAGATGCGGGGTCGGCGTGGTCGACGGCGCCCCGGGCACACCGCTGCGGCTGGTGCGCGTCGAGGTCGTCCGGACCGCGCCCGACGCCGACATCGCCACCCGCCTGCTGGGCATCGAGATCGGCATCGAGGCCCTGATGGACGAGCTGCGGCCCGACGCGGTCGCGGTCGAGCGGGTCTTCTCCCAGCACAACGTGCGCACCGTCATGGGCACCGCGCAGGCGGCCGGGGTCGCCATGCTGGTCGCCGCCCGGCGCGGGCTGCCGGTGGCGATGCACACCCCCAGCGAGGCCAAGGCCGCCGTCACCGGCAACGGCCGCGCGGACAAGGCCCAGGTCACGAAGATGGTGACGCGGCTGCTGCGGCTGGAGACCGCGCCCAAGCCGGCCGACGCGGCCGACGCGCTGGCGCTGGCGATCTGCCACGTCTGGCGCGGCGGCGCGCAGGCGCGGCTGGCCGCCGCCCGTACCAGGAGCGACCGCACCAGCACCCGAGGGGGAACGAGCCAGTGATCGCCTTCGTCAGCGGCACGGTGGCCGCCGCCGGACCGGACGCCGCCGTCATCGACGTGCACGGCGTGGGCCTGTCGGTGCAGTGCACCCCGGCGACGCTCGCCGGGCTGCGGGTGGGCGAGGAGGCCAGGGTCCCGACCTCGCTGGTCGTCCGGGAGGACTCGCTGACGCTCTTCGGGTTCGCCGACGACGACGAGCGGACGGTGTTCGAGCTGCTGCAGACCGCCAGCGGCGTCGGCCCGCGGCTGGCGCTGGCGATGCTGGCCGTGCACAGCCCCGACGCGCTGCGGCTGGCGGTGTCCGGCGAGGACCTCGCGGCGCTGACCAAGGTGCCCGGCATCGGCAAGAAGGGCGCCCAGCGGATCGTGCTGGAGCTGAAGGACCGGCTCGGCGGCCCGGTCGGGGGCGGCGACACGCGCGCCCCCGTGCGCGCCGAGCCGTGGCGCGAGCAGGTCCAGAACGGCCTGATCAACCTGGGCTGGTCGGCCAAGGACGCCGACGCCGCCGTGGACGCGGTCGCCGCCGACCTCGACGGCGGCGACCCGCCGCCGGTCGCCGTGCTGCTGAAGTCCGCGCTGAAGAAGCTCAGCAGGTGACGGGGCCGATGGACCAGCCCGAACGGATCGTCTCGGCCGACGCCGACGGGCCCGAGGAGCAGGTCATCGAGGCCGCGCTGCGCCCCAAGCGGCTCGACGACTTCATCGGCCAGGAGCGGGTGCGCGAGCAGCTGTCGCTGGTGCTGCACAGCGCGCTGCGGCGCGGCCGCACCCCCGACCACGTGCTGCTGTCGGGCGGGCCCGGGCTGGGCAAGACCACCCTCGCGATGATCGTCGCGGCGGAGCTCGGGCAGCCGCTGCGGATCTCCTCAGGGCCCGCGATCGAGCGGGCCGGCGACCTGGCGGCGGTGCTGTCCACCCTCGCCGAGGGGGAGGTGCTGTTCCTGGACGAGATCCACCGGATGGCGCGTCCCGCCGAGGAGATGCTCTACATGGCGATGGAGGACTTCCGCGTCGACGTCGTGGTGGGCAAGGGCCCGGGGGCCACCGCGATCCCGCTCGACATCGCCCCGTTCACGCTGGTCGGCGCCACCACCAGGGCGGGCATGCTGCCGGGGCCGCTGCGCGACCGGTTCGGGTTCGTGGCGCACATGGACTTCTACGAGCCCGCCGAGCTGGAAGTGATCGTCAAGCGGTCGGCCCGGCTGCTGGAGGTCGACATCAGCGACGAGGGCGCCGCGGAGGTCGCCGGGCGCTCCCGCGGCACGCCCCGGATCGCCAACCGGCTGCTGCGCCGCGTCCGCGACTACGCGGAGGTGCGCGCCGACGGCGCCGTCGACCGCGAGCTGGCCCGGGCCGCGCTCAGGCTGTACGAGGTCGACGAGCGCGGCCTCGACCGCCTCGACCGGGCCGTGCTGGCCTCGCTGATGCGCAAGTTCGGCGGCGGACCGGTGGGGCTGTCGACGCTGGCGGTGTCGGTGGGGGAGGAGCCCGAGACGGTCGAGGTCGTGGCCGAGCCCTTCCTGGTCAGGCAGGGTCTGCTGGCCCGCACGCCACGGGGCAGGGTGGCCACCCCGGCGGCGTGGGCGCATCTGGGGCTCACCCCGCCCGCCTCCGCGCCGATGGCGGGTACGCTGTTCGCACTGGACGACGACGGCGACCCGCCGGAGCAGTGATCGTCGCCGATGATCACGGAGTGGCGTGCGGGCAGTAACGGCTTGGGAACTTCACGCCGCTCCCGATCGTCACGTCGTTGCCGGTGTCTGGCGTACTCTCTAGACTCCGGGACTTGGTCACCCGTTCCCGGCCGACCGCTCCATCGGATGCCGCCACACCGGCGACAGGCTGGGCAAACCACATCGGAAGGATGCCCCAGTGATGGGCAGCGACATGATTATTGCGGCAGAGCAGGGCGGTAGCGGGGCCTTCAACCTCCTGCTGCTCCTGGCCGTTCCCCTGGTCTTCTACTTCCTGCTGATCCGCCCGCAGAGCAAGCGGCGCAAGGAGCAGATGCAGATGCAGAGCGCCCTGGCGCCCGGGGCGCGGGTGATGACGACCAGCGGGATGTACGCCGACGTGGTGTCGGTGGACGACGACGGCCTCGTGCTGGAGATCGCCCCCGGTGTCCAGGCCCGGTTCGTCAAGCAGTCCGTGATGCAGGTCGTCACCGAGGCCGACAAGCCCGCCGAGGAGATCGACCTCACCGAGGACGACGACGATGACCTCGGCGAGGAGACCGCCAAGACCGACCTGAAGAAGGACGGCAAGGGCGAGTCCGCCGACGCCGAGGACGGCGGGGCCGCCGCCGGCGAGGACGAGGACGGCAAGGACGGCAAGCCCGCCGCGCAGGGAGCCGGCGCGGGCAAGGGCCTGAAGAAGTCCTCCGGCTGATTCCGGCGATCCGCCGACCACGGCCGGGCGCGGCGCCCGGTCGCCGACCCACGACGACTACGGGAAGTTAGACGACCAGTGGCTCCGCCTCGCAGCAACATTCCCAATCCAGGGCGTACGCTCCTCGCGCTGTTCGTGGTCATGGCGGCCCTCACCGGCGTGATGTTCCTGCAGGGTCAGCCCACCCCCAAGCTGGGGCTGGACCTGGCCGGCGGGACCACCGTCACGCTGACCGCCAAGACCGCCGACGGGCGGACGCCGCCGTCCACCCAGATGGACCAGGCCGTCAAGATCATGACCCAGCGGGTCAACGGTCTGGGGGTCTCGGACGCCGAGGTGGCCAAGCAGGGCTCCAGCAACATCGTGGTGAACGTGCCGGGCGAGGGCCAGGACCGGGTCGTCCAGCTCATCGGCACCACGGCCAAGCTGCAGTTCCGCCAGGTGTACGCGGTGGCCGACGGCAAGCCGACGGGGGCGGCGCCGAGCCCGGCGGCCACGCCCACCCCCAAGAGCTCGGGCAAGCCGAGCCCGTCGCCGAGCGGCTCGCCCAGCGCGTCGCCGTCCTCGCGGGGCCGGGCCATGTCGGAGGCGTTCGCGGCGCCGACGCCCACGCCGTCCGGCTCGGGCGGGGCGTCGCCGTCGGCGTCGCCCTCCGCCCCGGCCTCGCAGGCGCCGACGTCGCTGCCGTCGAACCTGGTGCCGCCGGGCGCCGCCGGCGGCGCCCCCGACTACACCGGCATCGACGACAAGAAGGTCATCCAGCAGTTCGAGGAGCTGAACTGCTACGTGCCCGACAAGCGGGTGCAGGGGTCCAACGACCCCAACCGCAAGTGGGTCGCCGCCTGCGACCAGAAGGAGGAGCGGGGCCAGGTCGCCAAGTACATCCTCGGCCCGGTCCGGGTGCTGGGCGAGCAGGTCTCCGACGCCTCGGCGATGCCGCCGGACGCCACCCAGGGGCAGAGCAGCTGGTGGGTCAGCATGAAGTTCAAGTCCCTGGGCGGCCGCCAGTTCGGGCAGGCCACCACCGAGGCGTACCAGGCCTACCAGCAGGACCCCAGCTCCCCGCGCTCCCAGATCGCGATCGTCCTTGACGGCCAGGTCGTGTCGGCGCCCAGCATCAGCCGGGGCGCCATCACCGGCGGCACCGCCCAGATCGACGGCCCGCCGGAGAGCTTCAACCAGGTCTACGCCACCGACCTGGCCAACGTGCTCAAGTACGGCGCGCTGCCGCTGGAGTTCACCCAGAGCTCGATCGACGAGGTGTCCTCCACGCTGGGCTCCGACCAGCTGCGCGGCGGCATGATCGCCGGTGCGATCGGGCTGGTGCTGGTGGTGCTGTACTGCCTGCTCTACTACCGGGGCCTGGGGCTGGTGGCGGTCTCCAGCCTGCTGGTGGCCACCGGGATCACCTACGTGTCGGTGGTGATCCTGGGTGAGAACATGGGCTTCCGGCTGTCGCTGCCGCACATCATCGGTCTGATCGTCTCGATCGGCATCACCGCCGACTCGTTCATCGTCTACTTCGAGCGACTACGCGACGAACTGCGCGCGGGACGCACGCTGCGGCCCTCGGTCGAGGTGGCGTGGAAGCGGGCGCGGCGCACCATCCTGGTCGCCGACGCGGTGACCTTCCTGGCCGCCCTCGTGCTGTACTTCCTCGCGGTCGGCGGGGTCCGGGGCTTCGCGTTCGCGATGGGCCTGACGACGCTGATCGACGTGGTCGTGGTGTTCTTCTTCACCAAGCCGCTGGTGGGCCTGCTGTCGCGGACCAGGTTCTTCGGCCGCGGCCATCCGCTGTCGGGGCTTGACGCCAAGCGGCTGCGCAAGGCGGCGGCGCGTACCGCCGGTGCCGCGGTGCCCGCCGCCGGCCCGGCCAAGGCCACCGCGACCGCCGGCGCCGGTTCCGCCCGCTCCACGAGCCCGAAGAGCCAGGAGGCCTGATGCTGGGGCTGCGCGCAGTCATCTCCCGGATCTACCGGGGCGAGATCAGCGCCGACATCGTCGGCAAGCCAAAGGTGTGGTACTCCATCTCGGGGCTGCTGCTGGTGGTGTCCATCGCCGGCCTGCTGATCCAGGGCCTGAACTTCGGCGTGGAGTTCAAGGGCGGTTCGGTGTTCACCTTCAGCGCGCCCAGCGCCTCGATCGAGCAGGTGCGCGGCGCCGTCACCGGCGGCGGGGCGCACCAGGCGATCGTGCAGAAGGCGGGCGGCGACTGGCGGGTCACCACCGAGAGCCTCAGCTCCGGCAAGGTGACCGAGGTCAAGAACCACGTCGCCGAGGAGCTGAACGTCCCCGCCCAGCGGGTCAGCACCCAGGTGGTGGGGGCGTCCTGGGGCGGTGAGATCTCCGAGAAGGCCTGGCAGGCGCTGCTGGTCTTCATGATCTTGATCATCGCCTACCTGTCGGTGGCGTTCGAGTGGCGGATGGCGCTGGCCGCCGTGGTGGCGCTGGTGCACGACCTGGTGATCACGGCGGGCGTGTACGCCTGGTCGGGGTTCGAGGTCACGCCCGCGACGCTGCTGGGCTTCCTGACCATCCTGGGCTACTCGCTGTACGACGCCGTGGTGGTGTTCGACATGATCAAGGAGGTCACCAAGCCGCTCGGCCCCACCTCCAAGATCACCTACAGTGAGGCGGCCAACCAGGCGCTCAGCAGCACCCTGGTGCGCTCGCTGAACACCTCGCTGGTGGCGATCCTGCCGGTCGCGGCGATCCTGTTCATCGGCACCACGCTGTTCGGCGCGGGCACGCTGAAGGACCTGTCGCTGTCGCTGTTCGTCGGCATGATCGTCGGTACCTACTCCTCGATCTGCGTGGCCACGCCGCTGCTGGTGCAGCTGAAGGAGCGCGAGCCGAAGTACCGCGAGCTGCGGGCCAACATCGCCCGGCGGGAGAGCAGCGCCAAGCGGCAGGCCAAGGTGGCCAAGGCCGAGGCGGCGGTGGCCGTCGGCGGAGGCGGCGGCTCGGGCGACCCCGGTGACGACGCGGAGCCCTCCGACGACGTCCCGGCGGACGAGCTCCCGGCCTCGGTGAGCGTGCGCAAGGTCGTCCAGCAGGGGCCGCGCCAGCAGCCCAAGCGGGGCTCCCGGCAGCAGCGCCGGGGCAAGTAGCGGCGGACAGCGAACGAACGGAAGCGCCGGCCGTGCCCACCGTCCTCGGGACGGGGGCACGGCCGACGCATGACCAGGGAGCATCAGGTGGACCTCGACAAGCTGATCCAGGACCGGATCCGGGACGTGGCCGACTATCCCAAGGCCGGCGTCGTCTTCAAGGACATCACCCCGCTGCTGGCCGACCACGTGGCGTTCGCGGGCGTGGTGGACGCCATCGTCAACCACCACGGCCGCGGCACCGTCGACAAGATCGTCGGGATCGAGGCGCGCGGGTTCATCCTGGCCGCCCCGGTGGCCTACCACTTCGGTGCAGGGTTCGTCCCCGTGCGGAAAAAGGGAAAGCTGCCCTCGCGCTCGTACGAGGAGACCTATGATCTCGAGTACGGGACCGAGACCATCGAGATGCACGTGGACGCGTTCGGTTCCGGTGAACGGGTGCTGATCGTCGACGACGTCCTGGCCACGGGCGGCACCGCCCGGGCGGCGGCGGAACTGGTCCGCCGGGCGGGCGGCGAGGTCGTCGGGATTTCGGTCCTGATGGAGCTGTCGTTCCTGCACGGACGGGACAAGCTCGGGAATCTGGACGTTCATTCACTGGTTACGGTCTAGTACGAAATGGGTGGCGGATACACTGACGCCATCGGGTCCGGCGGGGGACGGGCGCATCCCGCTCGGCGAGGAGGCTACGGCGCCCCGAGGTCAGAGGAGGCTGGGTGCCCGGTGAGGTGGTATCGACCGACGCGGTGACCGAAACGGTGGCCGAGGGAACGGCGGGCCCGGCGACGCAGCCGGGGACCAGGCGGGACGCGCACGCGTCCCGGACCAGGGCCGCCGGCACGGCCTCCGCGCCCTCCGCGCCCTCCGCCCCCGAGCCCGCCCCCGGTGAGCCCGGCGGCCCCGCTCCGGCGGGCGGATCACCCGACGGCCAGGCCACGTCCACCGGTTCCGGATCCCAGGCACCCGCCGCCGCGGCCGCCAACGGCCCGACCGAAACTCCTCCCACCCGCTCCGGTCCCGCCGCCGCACCGTCCCGGTCCGGCAGGCCGAATCCGGCGGGCTCGACGCCCCGGATCGCCGAGGTCACGCCGGAGGCGGCGGACGCCCTCGCCGGCCGGCCCTCCCCGGAAGACGCGACCACCGGACCCGGCAGCGGGTCCGATGTGACGAAGATCACCCCCGAGGAGCCCCGGGCGAAGGGCACGTCCGCCAGGCCCGCCTCCGCAGAGCCCTCGTCCCCACAGCCCGCGTCCTCCTCCGGCGGGACGGGGAGCCCCCCGCCGGGGCGCTCCTCCGGTGGGGCGCCGCCTGCCAGAGCCTCCGACCGGCAGGGAACGAGGCCCACCAGGGCCTCAGACTCCGGACACAAAGGGCCGGGAGGCCCGTCCACCAGTACGTCCTCGTCCAGGTCCGGCCGGGCCGCGAGCCCGTCCCAGACCACGATCCCGCCGTCCGCCGCCCGGGTGCGCCGCAGGCTCGCCCGCCTGGGCTCCCAGCGCGGTCCCACCATGAACCCGGTACTCGAACCACTGATCAAGACCGTCCGCAACACGCATCCGAAGGCGGACCTGCGGCAGATCGAGCGCGCCTACGACGTCGCGGCGCACTACCACCGCGATCAGAAGCGCAAGAGCGGCGACCCCTACATCACCCACCCGCTCGCCGTCACCGCCATCCTGGCCGAGCTCGGGATGAACACCGAGACGCTGTGCGCGGCGCTGCTGCACGACACCGTCGAGGACACCGCCTACACCCTCGAGGAACTGAGCTCCGACTTCGGCGACGAGATCACCGCGCTGGTCGACGGGGTGACCAAGCTCGACAAGGTCAAGTACGGCGAGGCGGCCGAGGCCGAGACCGTCCGCAAGATGGTCGTGGCGATGTCCCGCGACATCCGGGTACTGGTGATCAAGCTCGCCGACCGGCTGCACAACATGCGCACGCTGCGCTACATGCCGCGGCACAAGCAGGAGAAGAAGGCCCGCGAGACGCTGGAGGTCTTCGCGCCGCTGGCCCACCGGCTGGGCATGAACACGCTGAAGTGGGAGCTGGAGGACCTCTCGTTCGCCACGCTCTACCCCAAGCGGTTCGACGAGATCGCCCGGCTGGTCGCCGAACGCGCCCCGCGCCGCGACGACTTCCTGCAGGACGTGATCGAGAACGTGTCGACCGACCTGCGCGAGGCCAAGATCAAGGCCAGCGTGACCGGCCGACCCAAGCACTACTACTCGATCTACCAGAAGATGATCGCCCGGGATGTCAGCTTCGACGACATCTACGATCTGGTCGGCATCCGGGTGCTGGTCGACAGCGTCCGCGACTGCTACGCCGCCCTCGGCTCGATCCACGCGCGATGGAACCCGGTCCCCGGCCGGTTCAAGGACTACATCGCGATGCCGAAGTTCAACATGTACCAGTCGCTGCACACGACGGTGATAGGGCCCGAGGGCAAGCCGGTCGAGCTGCAGATCCGCACCTGGGGCATGCACCGGCGGGCCGAGTACGGCGTCGCGGCGCACTGGAAGTACAAGGAGGAGACGGTCGGCGGCCGGAAGGCCGGCGACATGCAGTGGCTGCGGCAACTGCTCGACTGGCAGAAGGAGACCGCCGACCCGGCCGAGTTCCTGGAGTCGCTGCGGTTCGACCTGTCGGTCTCGGAGGTGTTCGTCTTCACCCCCAAGGGCGACGTGATGGCCCTTCCGCAGGGGGCGACGCCGGTCGACTTCGCCTACGCCATCCACACCGAGGTCGGGCACCGATGTATCGGCGCCCGCGTCAACGGGCGGCTGGTGCCGCTGGAGTCCACCCTGGACAACGGCGACACCGTCGAGGTCTTCACCTCCAAGTCCCAGGACGCCGGGCCCAGCCGCGACTGGCTCAACTTCGTCAAGAGCGCCCGCGCCCGCAACAAGATCAAGCACTGGTTCTCCAAGGAGCGGCGGGACACCGCGATCGAGTCCGGCAAGGACTCCATCGCCCGCGCGATGCGCAAGCAGAACATGCCGCTGCAGCGGATGATGTCGGGAGAGGCGCTGCTGGCGCTCGCCCGCGACATGCGCTACCCGGACGTCTCCTCGCTGTACGCCGCCGTCGGCGAGGGCCACATCTCCGCGCAGAACGTCGTCCAGCGGCTGGTGGAGGCCCTCGGCGGGGTGGAGAGCGCCGACGAGGACCTGGCCGAGATCGCGCTCCCCACCAAGCGCAAGCGCACCCGGACGACCGGCGACCCCGGCGTGGTCGTGGCGGGCGACTCCGACGTGTGGGTGCGGCTGTCGCGCTGCTGCACCCCGGTGCCCGGCGACGACATCGTCGGCTTCGTGACCCGCGGGCACGGCGTGTCGGTGCACCGCTCCGACTGCGCCAACGTGGCCAGCCTGAAATCCCAGCCGGACCGGCTGATCGACGTCAAGTGGTCGCCCGGCGAGGACTCGGTCTTCCTGGTCGCCATCCAGGTGGAGGCGCTCGACCGGCCGCGGCTGCTGTCGGACGTGACGCGGGTGCTGTCGGACCAGCACGTCAACATCCTGTCCGCGTCGGTCACCACCACCCGCGACCGGGTCGCCGTCAGCCGCTTCACCTTCGAGATGGGCGACCCCAAGCATCTGGGGCACGTCCTGAAGGCGGTCCGCTCGATCGACGGCGTCTACGACGTCTACCGCGTCACCAGCGGCGCGCAGCGTTGATTGTCGGCGCGAGCTGCGCTCGTCGCTGGCGCTCCTCGCTTGTCGCGCCGACGGCGATCGCTGCATCGCTCCGAACTCGCCTTGACGGCTCGCTTCGCGATCAGGTTCTCGCTTCGCTCGAACCTGGCTTCGCACGCGATCGCGACGCCTGAGGTCGTCGCGGGGTTGCTCAGCGGGCTTGGGTGGTCTTTCCACGAGGAAAGGGCCGGTCCGTTGGGACCGGCCCTTTTGCGCACGCTCAGTTTTCGGGGGTGTCCTCGGGGACGGCGTCGACGCCGGCCTCCGCGCGCTGCTGCTCGGTGATGGGGGTGGGGGCGCCGGTCAGCGGGTCGTGCCCGGAGGCGGCCTTCGGGAAGGCGATCACATCGCGGATGGTGTCGACCCCGGCCAGCAGCATGACCATGCGGTCCCAGCCGAAGGCGATGCCGCCGTGCGGGGGCGGGCCGTACTTGAACGCCTCCAGGAGGAACCCGAACTTGGACTCGGCCTCCTCCTTCGACAGACCCAGCACGTCGAACACACGCTGCTGCATCTCGGCGCGGTGGATACGGATGGAGCCGCCGCCGATCTCGTTGCCGTTGCAGACGATGTCGTAGGCGTCGGCGAGGGCCTCGCCGGGGCGCTCCTGGAAGTCGCCCCAGTACGCGGGCTTGGGCGCGGTGAACGGGTGGTGCACCGGCGTCCAGCCGATCTGCTCGCCCTTCTCGTCCTCGGCGGGCTCGAACACGGGCGCGTCCACCACCCAGCAGAACGCCCACGCCGACTCGTCGATCAGACCGCACCGGCGGCCGATCTCCAGCCGGGCGGCGCCCAGCAGCTCGCGCATCGCGTGCGGCTTCCCGGCCGCGAAGAAGACCGCGTCACCGGGCGCGGCGCCGACCTTGGCGGCCAGCCCGGCCTTCTCGTCGTCGGAGAGGTTCTTGGCGACCGGGCCGCCGAGCGTGCCGTCCTCCTGGACCAGGACGTAGGCCAGGCCGCGGGCGCCGCGCGCCTTGGCCCAGTCCTGCCAGGCGTCCAGCTCCTTGCGGGTCTGGGAGGCCCCGCCCGGCATCACGACGGCGCCGACGTAGGGGGCCTGGAACACCCGGAACGAGGTGCCGGAGAAGTACTCGGTCAGCTCGGTCAGCTCGTTGCCGAAGCGCAGGTCGGGCTTGTCGGAGCCGTACCGCGACAGGGCCTCGGCGTAGGTGAGGTGGGGGATCGGCCGGGGGACCTCGTACCCGGCGATCTCCTTCCACAGCCGTGCCACCAGGTCCTCGGCGACCCGGATCACGTCGTCCTGCTCCGCGAACGACATCTCGATGTCGATCTGGGTGAACTCCGGCTGCCGGTCGGCGCGGGAGTCCTCGTCGCGGTAGCAGCGCGCGATCTGGTAGTAGCGCTCCAGGCCGGAGACCATCAGCAGCTGCTTGAACAGCTGCGGGGACTGCGGCAGCGCGTACCAGCTGCCCGGCTTGAGCCGGACCGGCACCAGGAAGTCGCGGGCGCCCTCGGGGGTGGAGCGGGTCAGCGTCGGGGTCTCGACGTTGACGAAGCCGTGCTCGCGCATGACCTCGTGCACGAGGAAGGAGCCCTCGGAGCGGACCCGCATCGCCTTCGCGACGGCGTCGCGGCGGATGTCGAGGTACCGGTACTTGAGCCGGACCTCCTCGTTGACGTTGACGTCGCCCTCGATCGGGAACGGCAGCGGCGCCGCCTCCGACAGCACCTCGATGTCGGAGGCGGCGACCTCGATGTCGCCGGTGGGCAGCTCGGGGTTCTCGTTGCCGGCGGGCCGCACCCGCACCTCGCCGGTGATCTTGACGCAGTACTCCGACCGCAGGTCGTGCGCGGTGTCCTCTTCCCGGAACACCACCTGCGCGGTGCCGGAGGCGTCGCGCAGGTCGATGAACGTGACACCGCCGTGGTCGCGCCGGCGGGCCACCCAGCCGGCCAGCGTGACCTGCTGACCGGCATGCTCCTTGCGGAGCGTCCCCGCCTCGTGCGAGCGGATCATCCTGAAAGCCTTTCCTTCAACGTGGAGACGATCTGGGGGAGCGGCACGGCGGCCTGGTCACCGCCTTCCAGGTCCTTCACCTGCGCGGACCCGGCGGCGATATCTCGCTCGCCCAGGATCACCGCGTACCGTGCCCCCGACCGGTCGGCGTCCTTCATGGCGCCCTTGAGCTTCTTGCCCCCGTAGGCCATGTCGGCCGCGATCCCGGCCTGGCGCAGCTCGTTCACCAGCGTGAACAGCCTGCGGCCCGGCTCGTCGCCGAGCGCGACGCCGAACACCTGGCAGCGCGGCGGGGCGGTGAAGCCGGTGCCCTCGGCCTCCAGCGCCAGGACGGTGCGGTCGAGGCCGAGCCCGAACCCGATGCCGGGCAGCGGCGGGCCGCCGATGTCCTCCGACAGGCCGTCGTAGCGGCCGCCTCCGCCGATGCCCGACTGGGCGCCGAGCAGCGGGTGGTCGAACTCGTAGGTGGTGCGGGTGTAGTAGTCCAGCCCGCGCACCAGCGTGGGGGTGTCCTCCCAGGCGATGCCCAGGTCGGCGAGCAGCTCGCGGACCCGGTCGTGGTGGGCCTTGCAGTCGCCGCACAGGTGGTCGGCCATCAGCGGGGCGCCGTCCAGCTGGGCCCGCACCGCGGGACGCTTGTCGTCCAGCACCCGCAGCGGGTTGATGTCGATGCGGGCGCGGGTGGCCTCGTCCAGGTCGAGGCCGTGCAGGAAGTCCTGCAGCAGGGCCCGGTAGGCGGGACGGCACTCCTTGCAGCCCAGCGAGTTCAGCAGCAGCCGCACCTGGGTGAGGCCGAGGGAGCGGTACCAGTTCCAGGCGATCGCGATCGTCTCGGCGTCGACCTGCGGGTCCTCGCTGCCGATGGCCTCCAGGTCGAGCTGGTAGAACTGCCGGTAGCGGCCCTGCTGGGGCCGTTCGGCGCGGAACGCCGGGCCGGTCGTCCAGATCTTGACCGGCAGCCCGCCCTGCTTGTGCAGGCCGTGCTCCAGCACCGACCGCAGCACCCCGGCGGTGAACTCCGGGCGCAGCGTCAGCGACCGGCCGCCCCGGTCCTCGAAGGTGTACATCTCCTTGCTGACCACGTCGGTGGACTCCCCGACCCCCCGTTTGAAGAGGTTGGTGTCCTCGAAGACCGCCAGCTCCAGATAGCCGTACCCGGCCAGCCTGGCCTGCTCGGCGAACGCCTGGCGGATGGCCGAGAACAGGTCCGCGCGCGGCGGGACGTATTCGCTGACCCCCTTGGGGGCCTGAAAGCTCGAACTCATGATCGTTAAGGTCAGAATCCCTGTCGTGGACCGTCTGCGGGCACTTCCGCCAGGAACGGATTGGTGGCGCGCTCGCGGCCGATGGTGGTCTGCTCGCCGTGGCCCGGCAGGACGACGGTCTGGTCGGGCAGCGTCAGGCACACCCGGGCCAGGCTGGCGAGGATCTCCTCGTAGGAGCCGCCCGGCAGGTCGGTGCGCCCGATCGAACCCGCGAACAGCAGGTCCCCGCTGAACATCACGTCGGGGATCTCCCCCGCGGGCGGCGTCCTGAACGTCACCGACCCAGGCGTGTGGCCCGGGGCGTGGTCGACGGTGAAGCTCAGCCCCGCCAGCTCCAGCGCGGCCCCGTCGGTCAGCTCCTTCACATCGTCGGGCTCGGACAGCTCCAGCCCGCCGAACAGCTGCTGGCCCGCGTTCAGCGAGAAGCCCTTGGCGGGATCGCTGAGCAGGTCGCGGTCGTCGGGATGGATGTAGGCCGGGACGTCCTTGGCGCCGCAGACCGGCGCGACCGACCAGACGTGATCGAGATGGCCGTGGGTGAGGAGCACCGCGACCGGCTTGAGCCTGTGTTCGCGCAGGATCTCCTCGATTCCGGCCTCGGCGTCCTGGCCGGGGTCGATGATGACGCACTCCTCACCCGCGGCGGGTGCCACGACGAAGCAGTTCGCGGCGAACGATCCTGCGGGGAACCCGGCGACGAGCACGGTCGTCCTTCCTTCAGGCCATGGTTGCGGCGGTGCGGTTCGTCAGCGCGTCCGGGAAGCGGCGTTCCTGAAACTTCGCTGGATGGAGCTGTGGGTCCGGTGCGCGCCGTGGCCGGGCCACACCCGGCCAATCGCGCGGTGCCTCCGAGGGTACCGGCGGGGCCGTGGCCACCGCGAACGGGATTCACTGATCGTCGTGTCGCGGCGGCGGCGGCCGGGCACCCGCGGTGGCGGGCCGGTCCGGCCGGGTGACGGCGGACCCGCGGCTCGCCGTGGACCGCTACTATGCGCTGCACGTTCACCTGATCTGATCACACCGGAGGCTAGGCACGTGGCGGGGAAGGACCGCAAGAAGGAGCTCGCTCGGCAGCGTTACGAGCGGCAGCAGGCGCGTAGGCGCGCCCAGGAGGCCCGTGCCCGCCGCATCCGGATCATCGGGGTGGTGGCCGCGGTGGCGATCGTCGCGGGGGGTGCCGCCGGGACCGTGGCCCTGGTGGGGCGGGACGACTCGTCCAACGCCGAGGAGCCGCAGGCCAAGGCGGGCGACTGCACCTACACCCCGGCCCAGGAGGCGGGGGCGCCCAAGGACCTGGGCACCCCGGCCGCGACGCCGCAGCACAAGGGCCCGGTCAAGGCGACGATCAAGACCACCCAGGGCGACGTGGGGATCGAACTGGACGGCGCCAAGGCCCCCTGCACCACCAACTCCTTCGTCTTCCTGGCGGCGAAGAAGTTCTTCGAGAAGACCTCGTGCCACCGGCTGTCCACCAGCGAGGGCCTGCGGATGCTGCAGTGCGGCGACCCGACCGGCTCCGGCTCCGGCGGCCCGGGCTACCAGTTCGCCGACGAGAACCTCGAGGGCGCCAAGTACACCAAGGGCACCCTCGCCATGGCCAACTCCGGCCCCGGCACCAACGGCAGCCAGTTCTTCCTCGTCTACGGCGACTCGCAGCTGCAGCCGAACTACTCGGTGTTCGGCAAGATCACCTCGGGTCTGGACGCGCTGGAGAAGGTCGCCAAGGGCGGCGTCGACAAGCCCGGCGAGGACGGCACCGGGCAGCCGAAGAAGAAGGTCACGATCCAGAGCGTCTCGATCGCCGGGAATTAGGCGAACGGGATACTAAGGTGTGGAGGGTCCGGTGGTTGTGTACACGATCGGGCCCGTGATTCAGGAGGCAAGGGTGTCCAGCGCGACCGATCCCTGGGGCCGGGTGGACGAGGACGGCACCGTCTACGTGAAGACGTCGGACGGCGAGCGCGTCGTGGGTTCCTGGCAGGCCGGTGCACCGGAGGAGGCCCTGGCCTACTTCAAGCGCAAGTACGACGCGCTGGCCACCGAGATCGGCCTGCTGGAGCAGCGGCTGCGCACCACCGACCTGCAGCCCGCCCAGGCCCAGCAGAGCGTCGCCCGGCTGCGCGAGGCCGTCACCGACGCGCACGCCGTCGGCGACCTCGACAGCCTGGTGCGGCGGCTGGACGGCCTCACCGAGCAGGTCGGCCGCAAGCGCGAGGAGGTCAAGGCCCAGCGCGAGCACGCCCGGCACGAGGCCCGCGAGATCAAGGAGCGGATCGTCGCCGAGGCCGAGCGGATCGCGGCCGAGGAGACCCACTGGAAGAACGGCGGCGAGCGGCTGCGCAGGCTGGTGGAGGAGTGGAAGGCGGCCGACCGCATCGACCGTCCCACCGAGACCGCGCTGTGGAAGCGGTTGTCGGCGGCCCGCAACGCCTTCACCAAGCGCCGCAAGGCCTACTTCGCCACCCTGGACGACCAGCGCGAGGAGGCCCGGCGCGACAAGGAGCGCCTGGTCGCCGAGGCCGAGGCGATGCAGGGGTCCACCGACTGGGGCGACACCGCCGCCGCCTACCGCGACCTGATGCGCCGCTGGAAGCTGGCGGGGCGGGCCTCCCGTGAGGTGGAGGAGGACCTGTGGGCCCGGTTCAAGGGCGCCCAGGACGTCTTCTTCGCCGCCCGGTCCGCCGCGTTCGCCGAGCGCGACGCCGAGCTGCGGGTGCACGCCGAGGAGAAGGAGAAGATCCTCGCCGAGGCCGAGCGGCTGCTGCCCGTCCGGGACGTGCGGCAGGCGCGGCAGGCGCTCCGCGCGATCCAGGAGCGCTGGGAGGCCGCCGGTATGGTGCCGCGCGACCAGCGCGACCGGCTGGAGGGCCGGCTCCGCAAGATCGAGGAGACGGTGCGGGGCGCCGAGGAGAAGGAGTGGCAGCGCACCAACCCCGAGGCGCGGGCCCGTGCCGAGGCGACGGTGGCGCAGCTGCGCGGCTCCATCGAGAAGCTGGAGAAGGACCTGGAGAAGGCCCGCGGCGCGGGCCGGGACAAGGCCGTCAAGGACGCGGAGGAGGCGTTGACGGCCCGCCGCGCCTGGCTGGAGGAGGCCGAGCGCACCCTCGCCGAGTTCTCCTGACCCCTTCCCTCCGGGACGATCTCAGTCGGCCGGGCGCGTGGCGGCCGGTTCGGCGGCGCGGCCGAGGAAGGCCAGCAGCCGGGTCTGCTCGTCGGCGCCGCGCGGCGGCGTCAGCGCCGGGCCCAGCCGCCCGTCCCTGCGCAGGCCGGCGGCCACCACCTGGGCCGTGGCGAACGCGTGGTGCACCAGGCCGGGGTCGAGCCGGGCCGGCTGGCCGGTGGCGCGGGCCAGATCCCAGGAGTGCACCAGGGGCTCCAGCACGCTCGCGCCCAGGAAGTCGATCAGCGGAACCTCTCCCAGCGTCCCGAACGGGATCGGCCGGCGCAGCGCCTCCGGCGTGAGCGCGGCGTCGCACTCCTTGCGCGCCGTGCGCCAGGCCTGGAGCGCGTCGTCGGCGGCGAACACGCCGGGCCGGCAGGGCGCGTCCGGGGCCGGCCGCCCGGTGGCCAGCGCCAGGATGGCGTACTGACCCGCGATGACGTGCCCGGTGACGTCACGGGCCGTCCACTCAGGGCACGGCGAGGGCGCGGACCAGCGATCGCCGGGCACGCCGCCGACCATGTCCTCGAAGAGGTCCAGTGCCCGGTGGTATCCGCTGAGGTTCGGAGCCATGGTGGCCAGTGACCCGCGAACCGGGTTCGGTGTCAAGCGTTATCGGCAGGTTGGCCTTCCCGCCCGTCCGGTCACCCCTGCCCCGGGCTCACCGGCCCGCGGTCGCGCCGCGCTGCCGGAGCATGTCGGTCATGAGCGCGATCTCCGAGCCCTGGCCGTTCACCATGGTGCGGGCCAGCCGCCGTACGCGTTCGTGGCCGGTGCGCGCCAGGACGGCCTCGGCCATCTCCACCCCGGCCCGGTGATGGGTGATCATGAGCTGGAGGTAGAGCACCTCGGCGTCCCTGCCGGAGGCGCGCTCGAGCCGGTCCAGCTGCTCCCGGGAGGCCATGCCGGGCATGGCCGCCGCGCCGCCGGGCCGGGCCGCCCCGGACCCGCCGTGGCCGCCGTGCCCGGCCATCCAGCGCATCGGGCCCGCCGGGTCGGTCTTGGGCAGCTCCCACTCGTCCAGCCAGGCGGTCATCATGCCGATCTGGGCCGACTGGGTGTTGATGATGTCGTAGGCCAGCAGCCGGACCCGCTCGTCCTCGGTCCGGTCCCGCACGATGAACGACATCCGCACCGCCTGGGCGTGGTGGACGCTCATGTCGCGGGCGAACCCCGCCTCGGGGCCGTCGCCGGCCGGACGTCCCGACCGCAGTCCCGCCAGCGCGGCCAGCACGCCCGCGACGGCCAGGACGAGCACCGCGAGGGCGACGGTGACCCGCCGCCCCCGCGATGCCCCTGTCACGGCGCGTCCTTGGCGCCGTTGCAGGCGGCGCCGGGTTCGGGCGTCTGCTCACCCTTCACGAAGGCGCGCAGGAAGGCGTCCACCCGCGCGTCGGAGGCGTTCTGGAGCTTGAGCTGCTTGCCCCACGCGGTGAGGATGACCGGCGCGTCCTGGCCGGGGTAGGGGCTCATGAGCGTGTAGTCGGTGTTCTCCACCTTGCCCTTGAGCTTGTCGATCTGGTCGGCGGCCAGGCCGGGCGTGTAGGTGATCCACACGGCGCCGTGCTCCAGGGAGTGGACGGCGTTCTCGTTGCGGAGCTGGCGGTCGTAGATCCGGGAGTCGCAGTTCTGCCACACCGGGTCGTGGTCGCCGCCCATCGGGGGCGTGGTGTCGTACTGGACGGGACTGGAGGTGTGGCCCTGGGCGAGGTCGTCCTTCTGGATCAGGCCCGCGATCGAGGAGTCGGCGGAGGACGGGCGGCTCTGGACGAAGGCGTAGCCGATCGCGACGGCCGCGACGAGGCCGATCACGGTGAAGAAGGCGATGCTCCCCCAGGGCACCTGGCGCTGGTTGAGGACGCTGCGCTGCGCTCGGTTGCGTGCGCTCTTGGACATGATGGAACTCCCTCTCGGGGTGCTGTGCTCGGGGACGGGTGACTGGGACGGCCGTGGACCGGGCATGGCCCGGCCTCACGGCCGGCGCGTCACAGCCGGAGCACCTGCAGGCAGGAGAGGGAGCGCGCCAAGGGCGCGGGAAGTGCGGGAGGCGCGAGGAACCAGCCCGAGCGGCGCGGGCGCCGCGCGCCCGTTGGGCCGGGGTGGGCGGCCACGCTGAGGACCAGGAGGGCCAGCAGCACCGCCAGGCTCAGGCAGGCGTCGTTCGGGCCCATGGGAGGCAGGTGCACGGGCTCGCTGAACGCCGCCGCCCCGGAGGCCGCGAGGGGCCCGGTGGCGGGGGCGCCCGCGTGCTGGGCGGCCGCCGCGTCGGCCAGACCGGCCGGGACGCTGGTGGCGTGGGCGGTGCAGACCCGCGGCGGCGGCGCGTGCCCGAGCCCGTAGCTGAAGGTGAGGCCGGCCACCAGGAACAGCGCCATGAGCAGCCCTGCGGGCCCATGGCGCGGTCGCGGGTCTGTACGGCCCACCGTCACGCTCCGATTCAACCTCCGGGCGAACCAACGCCGCGGGCGGGGTGCGGAGTTCCCGGACAAAGCCCGCGAATCGCGATACTAGCGGCGCCCGCGGGCCGTCAGGGACGTCCGTTCGCCGAGATAGTGTCGGAGCGTGACCAGCAGGGCTGAACCAGGGCAACCGGAAGGGCTCTTCGACCATCCCGGGGCCCCAGGGCCGGCGGAGGCGTCGCCGGGCGCCCCCAGCGCGGCCGCGGGCGGCGGGCGCGCGGGCGGCGGGGCCGAGCAGCCCCTGGCCGTGCGGATGCGGCCGCGCGCGCTCGACGAGGTCGTCGGCCAGCAGCACCTCCTCGGCCCCGGCACCCCCATCCGGCAGCTCGTCGACCGCGACGTGCCCATGTCGCTGGTGCTGTGGGGCCCGCCCGGCACCGGCAAGACCACCCTGGCCACGGTCGTCAGCCAGGCCACCGCGCGCCGCTTCGTGGAGGTCTCGGCGGTCAGCGACGGGGTGAAGCGGGTCCGCGCCGAGATCGACCTGGCCCGCCGCGAGCTCGGCATGACCGGCCGGCAGACCGTGCTGTTCGTCGACGAGGTGCACCGCTTCAACAAGGCCCAGCAGGACGCGCTGCTGCCCGCGGTGGAGAACCGCTGGGTCTCCTTCATCGGCGCCACCACCGAGAACCCGTTCTTCTCGGTGATCAGCCCGCTGCTGTCGCGCTCGCTGCTGCTCACCCTGGAGCCGCTCGGCGAGGACGACCTGCGCGAGGTCGTCCGGCGGGCGCTGGCCGACGAGCGCGGGCTCGGCGGGCGGGTGGCGCTCGACCCGGCCGCCGAGGACCACCTGATCCGGCTGGCCGGCGGCGACGCCCGCCGCACCCTCACCTACCTGGAGGCCGCCGCCCTGGTCGCCGACGGCGGCGCGGCGATCGACGTGGACGTGCTGGAGAAGGCGGTCGACCGGGCCGCGGTCCGCTACGACCGCGAGGGCGACCAGCACTACGACGTCATCAGCGCGTTCATCAAGAGCATCCGCGGCAGCGACGTCGACGCCGCGCTGCACTACCTGGCCCGGATGATCGAGGCGGGCGAGGACCCGCGGTTCATCGCCCGCCGGCTGATCGTGCACGCCAGCGAGGACATCGGCATGGCCGACCCGACCGCGCTGCAGACCGCGACCGCCGCGGCGCAGGCGGTGGAGTTCGTCGGGCTGCCCGAGGCGCGGATCAACCTGGCCCAGGCGGTGATCCACCTGTCCCTGGCCCCCAAGTCCAACGCGGTGATCATGGCGGTGGACGCCGCGATCGCCGACGTGAAGAAGGGCGAGGCGGGCCCGGTGCCCGGTCATCTGCGCGACGCCCACTACAAGGGCGCCGCCAAGATCGGGCACGGCCAGGGCTACCGGTACGCCCACGACCATCCGGGCGGCGTCGTGCGCCAGCAGTACGCGCCCGACTCCGTCCACGGCCGCGAGTACTACCGGCCCACGCGGCACGGCGCCGAGGCCCGGTTCTCGGAGGTGCTGTCGCGCATTCGTTCCGTCCTGCGGGGCAGGAGCGAGCCGAGGGACGGCTGAGCCGCTAGAAGACCGAGCCGCCGGAAGGGAGGCGGGCGGCGGATTCGATCTTTGCGGCCGTTGCTCCCGCCATCGGCCGCGCTCGCCCGATAGCCTGCCCGGGGACGCCCCTGGGATCGCGGGGCGCCGCCGTCGGCGCGGGGTCCGCGACCCGGCACGGTCAGGGCCGGTGGCCAGGGTAAGGTCTCTCTCCAGACCGGGCCCGGCACGCCGGCCCGGCACGGACCCGACAGGTACCCGAGATCATTCGACGGCACCCGACTCGTACACACTGCGGACACACAGCGGAACGGAAGCCCTGATGCTCACTGGTGGACAGCTGGCAGGTCTCATCGTGGCCGTGTTCTGGGCGGTGCTGGTCTCCTTCCTCGCCCTGACGCTGCTGAAGCTCGCCCGCGTCCTGACCGAGGCGAGCAAGGTCCTCTCGGAGATCGGCGACCAGGCGCTGCCGCTGATGGAGGACATGAGCCGCACGGTGCGCCGGGCCAACGAGCAGCTCGGCCGCACCGACGTGATCACCAAGCAGGTCGCGGGCGTGACGCAGAACGTCTCCGCGGTCACCACCGTCATGACCTCCGTGATGGGCGGGCCGCTGGTGAAGGCCGCGGCGTTCTCCTACGGCGTGCGCAAGGCCCTGGGCAGCCGGGCCGAGGAGGCCCGCGACGTCCGCGAGTCCCGCGAGGGGCGCTCCGGCGGGGGCCGCTCCGGCGGGGGCGCCTCGCGGCCGCAGCTGCAGGCCCGGTCCGGCGGCAGGGGGCGCGGCAGATGATCCCCGGTCGAAGCGAGGCACAATGAGAAGACTGTTCTGGCTCTCGGTGGGCGCCGGCGCGGGCGTCTACGCCACGCACCGGGTCAAGCGGCGGGTGGAGCGCTTCGCGCGCAGCCTGTCGCCCGAGGGCGTGGCGGCCCGCGCGGTGACCGCCGGGCACGGCGCGGGCGACCGGTTGAGGAACTTCGCCGACGACGTGCGTACCGAGATGCGGGCACGTGAGGCCGAGCTCCGGGAGGCCGTCGAGATGGACCAGGCGCCCCCGGAGCCGGACGGCCCCGCGCGCCGCCGGATCCTCCGCGCGCCGCGTTACACGATCATCGACGACGACAAGGATGGCCACTGATCATGGAGTCGGCAGAGGTTGCGCGCCGCTTCCTCGGGTTCTTCGAAGAGCACGGGCACACCGTGGTTCCCTCGGCCAGCCTGATCGCCGAGGACCCGACCCTGCTGCTGGTGAACGCCGGGATGGTCCCGTTCAAGCCGTACTTCCTCGGCCAGCGCACGCCGCCCGCGGTGCGGATGACCAGCGCGCAGAAGTGCGTGCGGACGCCCGACATCGAGGAGGTCGGCAAGACCACCCGGCACGCCACCTTCTTCCAGATGCTGGGCAACTTCTCCATCGGCGACTACTTCAAGGAGGGGGCCATCCCCTTCGCCTGGGAGCTGCTCACCCGCCCCCAGGCCGACGGCGGGTTCGGCTTCCCCGAGGAGAAGCTGTGGGTCACCGTCTACGAGGACGACGACGAGGCCGCCGGCATCTGGCACGACAAGGTCGGCGTCCCGCTGGAGCGCATCCAGCGGCGCGGCCTGGCCGACAACTACTGGCACATGGGCGTGCCCGGCCCGGGCGGCCCCTGCTCGGAGATCTACTACGACCGGGGCCCCGAGTACGGCCGCGAGGGCGGCCCGGTCGTCGACGAGGACCGCTACCTGGAGGTGTGGAACCTCGTCTTCATGCAGTCGCAGCTGGCCGAGGTCCGCACCAAGATCGACTTCGATGTCGCGGGCGACCTGCCGGCCAAGAACATCGACACCGGCATGGGCCTGGAGCGGATGGCCGCCATCCTCCAGGGCGTCGACAACATCTACGAGACCGACACGCTGTGGAAGGTGCTGACCCGGGCGGCCGATCTCACCGGCACCGGGTACGGCCGCGACCACCGCGCCGACGTGTCGCTGCGGGTGATCGCCGACCACGTGCGCAGCGGCACGATGATGGTCGCCGACGGCATCCGCCCCGGCAACGAGGGCCGCGCCTACGTGCTGCGCCGCATCCTGCGCCGCTCCATCCGCAACCTGCGGCTGCTGGGCGGCCAGGACGCCGGGCTCATGCACGAGCTGACCGCGGCCGCGATCGGCGCGATGGGGGAGCAGTACCCCGAGCTGGTCCGCACCGCCGCCACCATCCACACGGTGATCGACGCGGAGGAGGAGTCGTTCCTCCAGACGCTGCGCACCGGCAACACGATCTTCGACCAGGCGGTGGCGGAGGCGCGCCGCGCCGGGACCCCGCTGTTGGCCGGCGACCAGGCGTTCAAGCTGCACGACACCTACGGCTTCCCGATCGACCTGACCCTGGAGATGGCCTCCGAGCAGGGCCTGCGGGTCGACGAGGAGGGCTTCCGCCGGCTGATGGCCGAGCAGCGCGAGATGGCCAAGCGCGACGCGCGCGAGAAGAAGACCGGCAACCTGGACGTCTCGGTCCTGGACGAGCTGCTCGTCGGCGCCGGCGGCGCGGTCGACTTCATCGGCTACGGCGAGGTGCTGGGCGAGGCCCGGCTGGCCGGGCTGCTGGTCAACGGCGCGAACGTGCCCGCGGCCGGCGAGGGCGCCGAGGTCGAGGTGGTCCTCGACCGCACCCCCTTCTACGCCGAGGGCGGCGGCCAGCTCGCCGACCACGGCCTGATCCGGCTCGGCGGCGGCGCGGTCATCGAGATCGACGACGTGCAGTCCCCGCTGGCCGGGCTGGTCGTGCACCGCGGCCGGGTCCGCTCCGGGGAGGCCCGGGTCGGCGACACCGCCTACGCCGAGATCGACGTGGAGCGGCGGCGGGCGATCTCCCGCTCGCACACCGCGACCCACATGGTGCACGCCGGGTTCCGGCGGGCGCTGGGCGAGTCGGCGGCGCAGGCGGGCTCGGAGAACTCCCCCGGCCGCTTCCGGTTCGACTTCACCGCCTCGGGCGCCGTCCCGCCCAGCGTGCTGCGCGACGTGGAGGACGAGGTCAACGAGGTCCTGGTGAACGACCTGGACGTGCGGGCCTTCCACACCTCCATCGACGAGGCCCGGGCGATGGGCGCGCTGGCGCTGTTCGGCGAGAAGTACGGCGACGAGGTCCGGGTCGTGGAGGTCGGCGACTACTCCCGGGAGCTGTGCGGCGGCACCCACGTGGCCCGCTCCGGGCAGCTCGGCCTGGTCAAGGTGCTGGGCGAGCAGTCGATCGGCGCCGGCGTGCGCCGGGTCGAGGCGCTGGTCGGCATCGACGCCTTCCGCTTCCTGGCGAAGGAGAGCGTGCTGGTCGCGCAGCTGTCGGAGCAGATGAAGACGCGCAAGGAGGAGCTGCCCGAGCGGATCTCCGGGGTGGTGGCCCGGCTCCGCGACGCGGAGAAGGAGCTGGAGCGGCTGCGGTCGCGCGAGGTGCTGGCGGTCGCCGGATCGCTGGCCGAGGGCGCCCGCGACGTCGGCGGGACGGCGTTCGCCGCCTACCGCGCGCCCGACGGCACCGGCGCGGACGACCTGCGCAAGCTGGCGGTCGACGTGCGCGGCCGGCTCACCGCCCGGCCCGCCGTGGTCATGGTCGTGGGCGTGCCGAAGGACCGTCCGGTCGTGGTGATCGCGGTCACCGAGGGCGCCCGCGAGCGCGGCCTGAAGGCCGGGAGGCTCGTCGGCGTCGCGGCCAAGGCGCTCGGCGGCGGCGGTGGCGGCAAGGACGACCTCGCGCAGGGCGGCGGCTCGAACCCGGGCGCCGTCGACGAGGCGCTCGCCGCCGTGGAACGGGCGGTGGGAGCGTCATGACAGGGCGGAGCGAGGGCATGAGCGCCGGTCCCGCGGGGGTTTGCGGGGGGCCGTTCCCCCGCCGGGGGGTCGTGTGAGCCTGCCGGTGAGCGGGGCGGGGGCCGCGGACGAAGCAGCCATGGACGGAGCGGGCCTATGAGGAACGGCGTCCGGCTCGGCGTGGACGTGGGTACCGTGCGGATCGGGGTCGCGCGCAGCGACCCCGCCGGGATCCTCGCCTCGCCACTGGAGACCGTCAAGCGCGGCAAGGGCGACCTGGACCGGCTGGTCGCGCTGGCCGGCGAGCACGAGGCGGTGGAGGTGGTCGTCGGGCTGCCGACCTCGCTGTCGGGCCGCGAGGGGCCGGCGGCGGAGGGGGCGCGCAAGTTCGCCGCCCGCCTCGCCGGGCGCCTCCCCGCCGAGGCCGTCCGGCTGTACGACGAGCGGCTCACCACCGTGACGGCCGAGAGCGGCCTGCGCGCGGGCGGGGTGCACGGCCGCGACCGCCGCAAGGTCGTCGACCAGGCCGCGGCGGCCGTGCTGCTGCAGGCGGCGCTGGACGGCGAGCGGTTGACGGGACGACCCCCAGGCGAGATCGTCCGGGGAAGCTCATGAACGACTTGGACCTGTTCTCCGACTCCGATCCGCACGGCGACCGCGGGTACGCCAGAGGGCCCGATCCCCGGCGGGGGCGGCGCGCCGGGCGCCAGCGCCAGCGGCGGCGGCGCCGCAGCGGCAGTGCGGCGTTCCTGTTCGCGATGGCCTTCCTGGTGGCGGTGGTGGGCACCGGCGGCGTGCTGGGCGTCGCCTGGGTGGACCAGCGGCTGCACCCGCCGGACTACGAGGGCCAGGGGAGCGGCGCTGTCACGGTCCAGATCAAGGACGGCGACAGCGGTTCGACGATCGCGGCGACGCTGCTGAGCCACGAGGTGGTCAAGAGCACCCGGGCGTTCGTGTCGGTCTACGGGAAGAACCCCAAGGCCGCCGGCATCCAGCCGGGCTTCTACCAGATGCGCAAGCGGATGTCGTCGTCGTCGGCGATGGCGCTGCTGCTGGACCCCAAGGCGCGGGCCGGCAACCAGATCATCATCCCGGAGGGGCTGCGGGCCGTGCAGGTGGCGCAGCAGCTGTCGAAGAAGACCGGGATTCCGGTGCGCGAGTTCCAGCGGGTGATCACCAGGCCGACCGGGCTGGGGCTGCCCCCCTACGCCAAGGGCAAGATCGAGGGCTACCTGTGGCCGGGGCAGTACAACCTCAACCCCAACGCCTCCGCGCGCGAGATCCTCAAGTCGATGGTGGACCGGTTCAACCAGTTCGCCCAGCAGTCGGACCTGGCCGGCCGGGCGCAGCGGGCGAAGCTGCAGCCGGGCACGGTGATCACCATGGCCTCCCTGATCCAGGCCGAGAGCGGGCGGCCCGATGACATGCCGAAGATCTCCCGGGTGATCTACAACCGGCTGCGGCACAAGCCGGTGCCGATGTTCCTGAAGTTCGACAGCACCACGCTCTACGGGCTGAACAAGTACGGGATCGTGGCCAGCAACGAGGACATCAAGTCCAAGAACCGCTACAACACCTACAACTACGGGGGGCTGCCCCCGGGCGCGATCTCCAACCCCGGGGAGAAGGCGATCGACGCGGTGATCGAGCCCGAGGAAGGCGACTGGCTGTTCTTCGTGGCCACCGACCCCAAGAACCGGATCACCGAGTACGCCGCCGACGAGCAGGAGTTCAACCGGCTGCGGCAGAAGCTGAACCAGTACCTCGCCCAGAACGGAGGCAACTAGTGGCGCGGGCGGCGGTGCTCGGCAGGCCGATCGAACACTCGCTGTCGCCGGTGCTGCATCGCGCGGCGTACGCGGCGATGGGCCTGGACGACTGGGTGTACGAGGCGTACGAGTGCGACGAGACCGGCCTGTGGGGCTTCCTGGAGGGGCTCGACGAGGAGTGGGCCGGGCTGTCGCTGACGATGCCGCTCAAACGGACCGCGCTGAAGCTGGTCGACACGGTGTCCGACCTGGCGGTGGCGGTGGGCGGCGCGAACACGATCGTGCTCCGCGAGGGGCGCAGGCACGGCGACAACACCGACGTGCACGGGATCGTGGCCGCGCTGACCGAGGCGGGGCTGGGCGCCCCCGCGTCGGCGCTGGTGCTGGGCGGCGGGGCCACGGCGGCCTCGGCGCTGGCGGCGCTGGCCGACCTCGGGCTGACCAAGGCGGGGCTGGCCGTCCGCAACCCCGACCGGGCGGCCGAGTCGATGGCGGCGGGGGAGCGGTTCGGGCTGGCGCTGCGGATCGGCGCGCTGGACCGGCTGCCGGACCTGCTGGGCGTCGAGCTGGTGATCTCGACCCTGCCGGGGATCGCGGCCGACCCGTACGCCGCGCAGGTCGCCGCGTCCGGGGCGTCCCTGTTCGACGTGGTGTACGCGCCGTGGCCGACGACGTGCGCGGCGGCGGTCGAGGCGGCGGGCGGCACGGTCGTCGGCGGCTTCGAGATGCTGCTGCACCAGGCCGCGCGGCAGGTCGTCCTGATGACGGGCCGTGAGGACGTCCCGGTCGAGGCGATGCGCGCCGCCGGGGAGGCCGAACTGGCCCGCCGCGCGTCCGCCTGACGCCCCTGGTGCGTCGCAGTCCCCCCAGGTCAGACCGACGAGCGCTGGCTCGGTTCCGGGGCCGGGGGGACGGCCGGCGGGGACCGGCGGCGTTTCACGGCCTCGTGGGTGAAGGTCAGGACGATCGGCAGGATGACGCTGAGCCAGAAGTCCTTCCACTCCCACAGGCCGACCGCCACGCCGCCCAGGCTTCCGCCCGTGACCAGGGTGAGCACCAGTACCGTCCAGTGCCGCCTGACCAGCCGGACCAGGTCGGTGCGCGGGCGTGCCGGGATGAGGGCGGGCAAGGGGCGGTCGCGTGCGTGCGCGCGCTGCACGACCGTCGCGTCCGGCGTCAGGTGCAGCATGTCCCTCGGGCGCAGCAGCGGCAGCCGCAACAGTTCGGTGAGCCCTTCCAGCCGCCACCACAGCGTCCACAGTGACGTGCGGCCGCTGCCCGGGTAGCCGTTCCAGCGCGGGTTGGTCACCTTTCCCTGGACGAGGGTGTGGAAGGCCCGCGCGACCGTGGCGCCCGACGGTCCGCGCGGGTCGCCCAGCAGCGCCATGAGCGCGATGGGCAGCCCGAAGTGCCACAGGGCCAGCCGCCAGACGGGCTTGGACCCGGTGCCGTGCGGGGAGACGTCGTAGGTCTCGATCCAGGTGTGCTCGTCCTCGGGGTCGAAGTGCTCGATCAGCCAGTCGTGCGCGGCCAGGATGCGCGCGTCGCTGTGGCCGGGGCGGGCCTCGGCCAGCGTCACCAGCGCGAAGGCGGTGTGCGTCACGGTCGGCGCCGCCATGGACGTCGGCCCCCAGCCGGGCCGCTCCCCGGTGCGGTCGGCCGTCAGCCACTCCACGCCCCGCACGATCGCCGGGTCGTAGGGGTTGAGCTGGGTGAGGGCGCGCAGGGCCAGGCAGGTCAGCCACACCCGCGACTGGCAGCCCAGCAGCGAGCCCCAGCCGCCGTCGGAGTTCTGGTTGCGCAGCAGCCAGTGGTAGGCGCGCCGCACGTCGGGGGCGTCGTCCCGCAGGTCGCAGCGGGAGCGGGCGAGGAACCGGGCGATCCACGCGGTGGCCTCGACGACGGGCATGCCCAGGCTCGTCTTGGTCGACCATCCTCCGTCGCGCAGCACGTCGCCCGAGGCGGTCTGCCGCGAGGTGAGGAAGGCCAGGCCGTCGTCGAAGTGCTCGAACGGCCGTCTCGCCTCGGCGAAGGCCAGCAGGCCCAGCGCGGTCGCGGTGGTGCCGGGCTCGGGCCTGGTCAGGTCGTGGTACCAGCCGCCGCCGTCGCCGTCGGCCACCGCGTAGGCGTCGCGCAGCACGTCGAGCGACTCGTCGAGGCGTGCGGTGAGCACGGCCATGTCAAGAGCCGGAGTCCGGGGCGCCGCCGGCGCCGTCCTGCGGGAGTGGGGGGAGAGGTGCACGGTTACCGCCTTCTCCTGGCTATGTGCCCGTTCAGCCAGGTTCTCTACCCCGCCGGTTTGGTGGCTGTGTCCGCGACCGTCCAGAGGGATGCCCGTGCGCGGGCACGTTTCAGTCAGGGGGTTCCAGTTAGGGCGAGTAGTCAAGAAACGGGAGAGTGGCGGTCCCGCCACCCTGGCGCGGAACACGAGGAGGACGGGATGGTGCGGCGACCTGTGGAGCGGGGACCGGGGCAGGAGGTGGACGAGGCGAGCCGACAGGCGGGAGAGGACTGCGTGCTGTGCCCGCCGTTGCGGTTCCGGCTCAACGCGATGGCGGACCTTCCGGGTGAGCGGGCGGTGCTCGCCGCCGACGGCGACTTCTTCCTCATGCCTGACCTGGCTCCGCTGGCCGAGGGGCATGTGCTGCTGGTGACGTCCAGGCATCTCCAGTGTGCGGGAGCCTTCGGGAAGGGGCTGTGGGCACGGGCGTGGCAATGGCGTCACCGTGTCGCCCGTCTTTACAGAGACGCCTATGGCGGAGACGGCCTGCTGATGTTCGAGCACGGGCCCGGGACCTCGCAGGGCGGGGGCGCCTGCATCGACCACGCGCACTGGCACCTGCTGCCGCGCGGCAGCGGGGCAGGGGGCGGCGTGCGCGACAGACTGGAGGCGCACGGGCTTCCCGGCGCGTGCGCCACACGCGACACCGTGCATGGCCTCTTCCTTGCGGGGCGCTCCTACCTGCTGGTGGACGAGCAGGGGAGGGCGACCGTCCACCCGGCCGACGGCGTGCCGAGCCAGTACCTGCGCGGGGTCGCCATGCGCGTCTTGGAGGGCGACGCGGGGGAAGAGCGGTCCTGGCGCTGGCAGGAGTCGTTCGGCCTTCCCGAGAGCCGGGCACGGTTCCTGCGCACTCTGGAGGACCTGCGCACGGCGGTGGCGGCCGACGACGCCCGTCAGCGTTCCGAGCGCGCGGCCAGCCACCAGTAGAGCTCACCGGCGGCCAGCCGGTCCCCGAACCCGGCGCGCTCCACGCCCTCGCCGAACCCGGTGGGGTACTCCAGCAGCAGCTCGTCGCGCCGGTGGGCGAGCACGTGCTCCAGGGAGGTGGCGCCGAAGCGCAGCAGCCACAGGGGCCGCCGCCCCTCGACGGCCGCGTCAAGGACGGGCAGCAGCTCCCGCGCCTCGGCGGAGCCGGTCACCGTCGCGGTCCCTCCGAGGAGCCGGGCGAGCGTCGGCGCCTCGCTGATGACCACGTCGGCCTGGCGCAGTAGCGGCACCACGTCGGCGGCGGGGAGCCGGGCGTCGATGTCGTGCGGGACGAGGTCGAAGGCGACCAGGGTGCCGTGCCGCCGGGCGATCGCCGCGGCCCGGTGCAGCGCCGCCCGCGACACCGGCGACAGCAGCGCGTACCCGTCCAGGAAGAGCGCGTCCGCCCGGCGGATCTCGGCGGCCGCCGAGCGCACGTCGTGCTCCGACAGCCGGCGCGAGGGCGCGTCGTCGTCGGCCACCAGCAGCCGCGCGCCGCGGCGTTCCGGGGAGGGGCCGTCGCGCAGCATGACGGTCACCCCGTTGGGCGTGCCGTGCTCGACCCGCAGCCGGTCGCGCAGCCCGAGCCGGCGCAGTTCCCGGCGGATCACGGGGGTGTAGTCGTCGTCGCCGACCCGGGCGAGCACGCCGACCCGGCGGAAGTAGCCGGCCGCGCGCCGGGCCATGTTGACCGCGGTGCCCGCGACGATCGCCCGGGCCGGGGCGTAGGCAAGCCGGTCGTGGGTGACCTCGGTGAAGCGCAGCCCGGGCAGGGTGGCGCGCACCTCGATCCGGACGTCCCCGATCGCGAGCAGGCGGAAGCGGCGGTCGGCGACGCCCTGGAGGCCGGGCCAGTCCACGGGCGATCGGGTGGGAGTCTCGGTGATGTCCATGGCGGGGCCGGCGGCGGGGTTCAGCCCGGCGCGGGGAGGTCCGGAAGGTCTGGGAAGTCGGGCGAGAACCAGGCGGGCTGGGGGTGGGACGGGGACGAGTACCGCGTGGGCAGGGACTGCGCGGGGCACATCTGCCGGAACGCCCTCATCACCGGACGCAGGCTGGGGATTAGGTCGTACCCGTCGATCTCCCGCAGCGGCACCCAGGCGGCGTCGGCCAGATGGTCGGTGGCGGTCTGGTTCTCGACGCTCACCTCGTGCGTCACCGGGCTGCACAGCCGCGCCGCCGCCACCACCCGGACGGGGCGGGGAAGGATGGCCTTCCGGCCGCGCGGCCGGCCCGGCATGTACCACTGCCAGAGGTGGAACGGCGGTCCGGGCGCGATCTTGAGGCCGACCTCCTCCCAGACCTCGCGGCGGATGTGGTCGTCCAGATCGAGGTCGCCGGCGACCTCGAGCCGCCCGCCCGGAACCTCCCAGCGGCCCGGATGGTACGGATCGGACGCGGACTTGCGCACCATGAGCAGGCGGTCCTCGTCGAGGATGAAGGCCTTCTGGGCGAACTCCAGTTTGGGGCGGGCCTCGCCGAAGGCGGCGGGCAGCGGGGCATCGGTCCTGAATGCGGGCATAGCTGGGGGTCTTTCCGTGCTACCGACCCTGGCGGTCCGTGCTCGGCACCACGGTAACAACCGGCGGCGGGCCGGGGAATGAACGGTGACGGCGGGGTGTTGAGACTGTTTGCGTACCTCAGTCAGACTCCGATGCGGGTGTGCCGCCCGCGGCCGGGCATGCCGGTCTTGACGCCGGCATGCCGCAGGTCACGGTGTGGCCCCGCAGGTGATAAGCTGAACAACCGACCGGCCCTGTACGGATGCCCGCACGGCAGACCGCACGGGGCGCTCAAGCGGAGGCCACCTCCCACCTGACCGGCCAGAAGGCTGGTGGGTCTCGGTCCGGCGTACGGGCGTCACGACGCCCGTTCCGTCGGCGTCCTCGGCCGCTCCGGCGTCCGAGGCGACCGAAGGTGGCCCCGCATGCGAGTCGTGCGGGGCTTTTCGCATGGAAGGCCTGGGGTACGACCGGTCCACAAGACGTTGAGAACGACGTGAGAACGGCCCCAAGGAGGTCCCATCAGCGCCGAACCGCGTATCAACGACCGCATTCGCGTGCCCGAGGTCCGGCTCGTCGGCCCGAACGGCGAACAGGTGGGCATCGTGCCCATCGCCAAGGCCCTTGAAATCGCGCGTGAGTCGGATCTCGACCTCGTCGAGGTGGCGCCCACCGCGCGCCCGCCCGTCGCCAGGCTCATGGACTACGGCAAGTTCAAGTACGAGTCCGCGATGAAGGCGCGTGAGGCGCGGAAGAACCAGGCGCACACGATCATCAAGGAGATCAAGCTCCGGCCGAAGATCGACCCGCACGACTACGAGACCAAGAAGGGTCACGTGGTGCGGTTCCTCAAGGCCGGGGACAAGGTCAAGGTCACGATCATGTTCCGCGGTCGCGAGCAGTCCCGGCCCGAACTGGGCCGCCGGCTGCTGCAGCGGCTGGCCGAGGACGTCGAGGATCTCGGCTTCGTCGAGTCCCGGCCCAAGCAGGACGGCCGGAATATGATCATGGTGATCGGCCCGCACAAGAAGAAGGCGGAGGCCAAGGCGGAGCGCGCGGAGGCCAAGGCGCGCGCCCAGCAGGACTCCGGTCCCGCCTCCGTCTGACGGGCCCGGCCCGCCGGGCCCGGGCCGGACGGGGCGGCCGTCACAGCGACCGCCCCGGCCCGATCCTGCGCTCGCCGCGCTTGCGCTCGCAGGGTCGTGACGCACGTACATCAGCCTGACAGGCGCTCACCGCCACCGGCGGCACGCGTCCGCTCAGGCACGCCTCCGTGCCCGAGCGGAGGCACCCGAGGGATCCAGTGAGGGAGACGACGGCGACCATGCCGAAGACCAAGACCCACAGCGGTGCCAAGAAGCGTTTCAAGCTGACCGGCTCCGGCAAGGTGATGCGCCGCCGCGCCAACCGCAACCACCTGCTCGAGCACAAGCCGTCCAAGCGCACCCGCCGGCTGGACGGCCAGGCCGTGGTGACCCCGGCCGACGCCAAGAACATCAAGAAGCTGCTGCGCAAGTAGCCGGCGCCCCAGACCCCGTACGACCGGCCGAGGCCCGGAGGCCCCGGCCCCCACGAAGGAGTTCGAAACGTGGCACGCGTGAAGCGGGCGGTCAACGCCGCCAAGAAGCGTCGGGTCGTCCTGGAGCGGTCGAGCGGCTACCGCGGACAGCGCTCGCGGCTGTACCGCAAGGCCAAGGAGCAGCAGCTCCACTCGATGACCTACGCGTTCCGGGACCGCAAGGACCGCAAGGGCCAGTTCCGCCGCCTGTGGATCCAGCGGATCAACGCCGCCGCCCGCGCCAACGGGATGACCTACAACCGGTTCATCCAGGGCCTCAAGGCCGCCGAGGTCGAGGTCGACCGGCGCATGCTGGCCGAGCTCGCCGTCAACGACGCCCCCGCCTTCGCCGCCCTGGTGAAGGTGGCCAAGGCCGCGCTGCCCGCCGAGGGCAGCCAGGCCGCCTGACCGGCGGACGGGCGATTCACCGCATGGCGGGCCGCGAGCTGACCTCTGTCCGATCACCCAGGGTGAAGGCGGCTCGGCGGCTCGCCAAACGCGCCTTCCGGCGCCGCGAGCGCCGCTTCCTCGCCGAGGGCCCCCAGGCCGTCCGGGAGGCCCTGGAGATCCCGGGCGGGCTGGCCGAACTGTTCACCACGGCCGAGGCCGAGACACGGCACGGCGACCTGGTGCAGGCCGCCGAGCGCGCCGGGGTCCCGGTGCTCCGGGTCAGCGGCGAGGTCATGGCCGAGCTGGCGCAGACCGTCACCCCCCAGGGGCTGCTGGCGGTCTGCGAGTTCGTCGACGTCCCCCTGGGCACCGCGCTGGAGACCGCCCCCCGGCTGGTCACGGTGCTGGCCCACGTCCGCGACCCGGGCAACGCGGGCACCGTCCTGCGCACGGCCGACGCCGCCGGGTCGGAGGCGGTGGTGTTCACCGACGCCTCGGTCGACCCGTACAACGGCAAGTGCGTGCGGGCCTCCGCGGGCAGCCTGTTCCACCTTCCCGTGGTCGTCGGCCCCCGCTTCGAGGAGCTGGTCGCCGACCTCAAGGGCGCCGGGCTGACCGTCCTGGCGGCCGACGGCGCCGGCAAGCGCACCCTGGACGAGGCGATCGACGACGGTCTCCTCGCCCGTCCCACGGCCTGGGTGTTCGGCAACGAGGCCTGGGGGCTGCCGGAGGAGATCCTGGCCCACGCCGACGAGGTGATCCGGGTTCCCATCTACGGCCGCGCCGAGAGCCTCAACCTCGCCACCGCCGCGGCCGTCTGTCTCTATGCCTCGGCGCGCGCCCGGCGCGCCGGCGCCTGACTCGCGGTTCCCAGGCGACACGCCGTCACCTGGGGTTTCACGCGCGGCCGCCTGTGTTCCCGCAAGGCTGGCCGCAAACGGCCGGTTCGGATCATGCTTCTCCCGTGCTGACCTGCAAGGATGAACGGACATCGGTGGGATGCGCACGGGGCGCGCGGGTGGTGGGGTCGTTCCTGAGGAGGAGCGTGATAACCGACCCGCGAGGGATCCGCGAGGCGGGCCGCGATCCCTACGGTGTTCACCAGGACGGCGACGAGGCCGTGCGATTTGGGGGCGACATGATGACCGACGATGGCAGGACCACCGGCAGGACGGGCCGCGGCGTGCAGCGGCACGCCCGGCGGGCGCCCGAGCTGCGCTGCCGCTCCGGCGGAGCACGGCCGGTCCGCGACCCCGCCTGCCCCGGCGGCGGGCTCCTCCTGGAGGTGGAGGCGGTCGAGACGCGCGGCGCCGCGGTCCTGGCCGAGGTCCGCGGGGAGATCGACCTGCAGACCGCCGACCTGCTCCGCACCCGGCTGACGGCACTGCACGCCGCCGGCCACCGCCACCTGGTGGTCGACTTCGCCGCCGTGCCGTTCTGCGACGCCGCGGGACTGGGGGCGCTGGTCGCCGTGCACAACCGCGTGTCCGCGGACGGCGGCGAGGTCCGGCTCGCCCGGGTGCGCCCCGCCCAGCGGAAGCTGCTGCGCATCACCGGCCTGCACCGGGTCTTCCCCGTCTACGAGGACGTCGAGGACGCGCTGGCGGCCCAGCCCGCCCCCACGGCCTGACCCCGCCCACCTACCCGCACCTTGGCCGCGCCTGCCCGCGGCGGCCTTCGCGCGTCTGGCGCGGGTTTCCCGCGCCCGCAGCGGTTTTCGCGTGTGCGGGGCGGCTTTCGCGTGTCTGGGGTGGCTCTTGCGTGCGCGGGGTGGCCTTCCGTGTCTGGGGTGATCTCCGTGGCTCCGGGGCGGCTCTCGCGGGGGGCGGGTGTGTTGGGGGTGGTTGTATGGGTTGCTGTGGTTTTGGGGTGCTTTGACGGGGTGCCCGGGCCGTTGGGGCTGCCGGGGGCCCGACGGTGCGTGATGGGCGGGGCGGGAGGGGGAGGCGGCTTTCCCGTACGGCCGGATCCTGGGCGGTGAGGCCACAAATGCCTAGCCGCAGGGAGTTCTGCGGGTCCCGTAAGGTGGCCGTCTCCGGCTAGAGTCTCTTCTCGACAGTCCGCGTTCTACCGCGTTCTACCGAGTCTCTACCGTGTCTGGAGGCCGTTGTGGGCGGAGACGACTCCCCGCACGCGCCTCGCCGCGTGCCCTCGCGAGAGGGCACGTCCCGCCCCGCACACGAGTCCGTACAAGAGGACATGACCGACGATCTGCCCGACGGGCTGGTGGTGGCCGACGGTGACGCCCGCGTCATCACCTTCAACGCCGCCGCCGCACGGATGACCAAGATCTCCGCCGCCTCGGCCATCGGCCGCGACTTCCGCGACGTGCTGCCGCTGCACGACGCCGAGGGCCGCGACTGGTGGAAGTGCCTGGCGCCCTACGACGGGCTGGCCACCCGCACCCGCCACCCCGAGCGGTCGCTGTTCCTGCCCGGGGGCTGCGAGCTGCTGGTCACCGCGGCCTACCGGCGGGACGAGCGGGGCCGGGTGCGGCGCTTCACGGTGTGCCTGCGCGACGCCGCCCACCGCGCCCGGCAGGAGCGCGACCGGGCCGATCTGGTCTCCACCGTCGCGCACGAGCTGCGTTCCCCGCTGACCAGCGTCAAGGGCTTCACCGCGACCCTGCTGGCGAAGTGGCACCGCTTCAACGACGACCAGAAGCGGGTGATGCTGGAGACGGTCAACGCCGACGCCGACCGGGTGACCCGGCTGATCACCGAGCTGCTGGACGTGTCCCGCATCGAGTCGGGCCGGCTGGAGATGCGCCGCCAGGTGGTCGACCTGATCGAGGAGACCCGCAAGGTCATCGCCGGCCGGATCGCGGCGGGCGACCCGGAGGACCGGTTCCGGTTCGAGTCGCGCGGCGAGTTGCCCGAGATGTGGCTGGACCCGGACAAGATCGACCAGATCCTGGGCAACCTCCTGGAAAACGCGGTGCGGCACGGCGCTGGTACTGTCACCATCGTGGTGGAACCGGACGCGCACAAGGAGGGGGCCGCCGTGTCGGTGCGCGACGAGGGCGAGGGCATCCCGCCCGAGGCCGTCCAGCGCGTGTTCCGGCAGTTCTGGCGCGGCCCCGGCGGCAACCGCCGCGGCGGTACCGGGCTCGGCCTCTACATCGTGAAGGGCCTGGTCGAGGCCCATGGCGGCACCATCACCGTGCGGCGCGCCCCCGGCGGCGGCGCCGAGTTCCGATTTACCATGCCCGCCGGCGCTCCGGACTACGCCTCCTGACCGAGGCGCCCCTCCTCCGAGCGCCCGCGCGGGCTTTCCCCCGGCACCACCGGGCCGAGCGCGCCGCGCCGACGGCCGGCCCGTCCTTTCCGGATCTTTCCCGTCCGCCCACTAGACTGCGGGCGTTCCACGCCGACCGGAGTTGTCACACCACCATGTCTGCACCCAACAAGTCCTACGACCCCGTCGAGGTGTCCGCGTTGCAGCCCGAGGAGCTCGACCGGGCCCGCGACGAGGCCCTCGCGGCCATCGCCGCCGCGTCCGATCTCGACGGGCTGAAGCAGGTCCGGCTGGCGCACGCCGGCGACCGCTCCCCGCTGGCCCTGGCCAACCGGGAGATCGGCGCGCTGCCGCCCGCCGCCCGCGCCGACGCCGGCAAGCGGATCGGGGCCGCCCGCGGCGCCGTCGCCCAGGCCCTCAAGAAGCGCCAGGCCGAGCTGGAGGAGGAGCGCGACCAGCGCGTGCTGGTCGAGGAGACCGTCGACGTCACGCTGCCGTGGGACCGCGCCCCGCGCGGCGCCCGGCACCCGCTGACGACCCTGCAGGAGCGGATGGCCGACGTCTTCGTCTCCATGGGCTTCGAGATCGCCGAGGGCCCCGAGGTCGAGGCGGGCTGGTTCAACTTCGACGCGCTCAACTTCAAGCCCGACCACCCGGCGCGCACCATGCAGGACACCTTCTTCGTGGAGTCGGAGGACGCCGACCTGGTGCTGCGCACGCACACCTCGCCGGTGCAGGTGCGCTCGCTGCTGACGCGGCCCCTCCCGGTGTACGTGGTGGTGCCCGGCCGCACCTACCGCACCGACGAGCTGGACGCCACGCACAGCCCGGTCTTCCACCAGCTGGAGGGCCTGGCGGTGGACGAGGGCCTGACCATGGCCGACCTGCGCGGCGCCATCGACGCGTTCGTCAACGGGATGTTCGGGGAAGGGCTCAGGACGCGGTTCCGGCCGTCCTACTTCCCGTTCACCGAGCCGTCGGCCGAGGTCGACATGCAGTGCTTCGTGTGCCGGGGCGCGTCGGTGGAGCCCGGCGCACCTCATTGCCGCACCTGCGGCTCGGAGGGCTGGATCGAGCTGGGCGGCTGCGGCATGGTCAACCCGCGGGTGCTGGTGGCCTGCGGCATCGACCCCGAGCGCTACAGCGGCTGGGCGTTCGGGCTGGGCGTGGAGCGCTCGCTCATGTTCCGGCACGGGGTCGAGGACATGCACGACATGGTGGAGGGCGACGTGCGCTTCGCCCTTCCGTTCGGGATGGAGATCTGATGCGCGCGCCGCTTTCGTGGCTGCGGGAGTACGTGGCGCTCCCGGCCGACGTCACCGGCCGCGAGCTGGCCGCCCGGCTGATCGACGCCGGGCTGGAGGTGGAGACGGTCGAGCAGGCCGGCGCCGACCTCACCGGCCCGCTGGTGATCGGCCGGGTGCTGGCGATCGAGGAGCTGACCGGGTTCAAGAAGCCGATCCGCTACTGCCAGGTGGACGTCGGGCGGGCCAACGGCACCGGCGAGCCGCAGAACATCATCTGCGGCGCGACCAACTTCGCGGTGGGCGACCGGGTCGTGGTGATCCTGCCCGGCGGCGAGCTGCCCGGCGGGTTCAAGATCGGTTCACGGAAGACCTACGGCAGGCTCTCCGAGGGCATGATCTGCTCGGTGCGTGAGCTGGGCATCGGGGACGACCACGACGGCATCCTGGTGCTGCCGCCCGTCCCGGACGGGGCCGAGCCGCCCGGCACCGACGCGGTCGAGCTGCTGGGCCTGCGCGACGACGTGCTCGACATCGCGGTCACCCCCGACCGGGGCTACGCGCTGTCGATCCGCGGCATCGCCCGGGAGGCCGCCATCGCCTACGGCGTGCCGTTCACCGATCCCGCGGGCGTCGATCTTCCCGCCGGCGACGCGGCGGGCGAGGCGTACCCGGCGAGCATCGCCGACCCGACCGCCTGCGACCGGTTCGTGCTGCGCGAGGTGCGCGGCTTCGACCCTGCGGCGCAGACGCCCATGCCGATGCGGGTGCGGCTGCACCGCGCCGGGATGCGCCCGGTGTCGCTGGCCGTCGACGTCACCAACTACGTGATGCTGGAGCTGGGCCAGCCGCTGCACGCCTTCGACCGGGAGAAGCTCACCGGTCCCGTCGTGGTGCGGCGCGCCGAGCCCGGCGAGCGGCTGGAGACCCTCGACCACGTGCGGCGCGAGCTGCACCCCGAGGACATCCTGATCACCGACGGGTCCGGGCCGATCTCGATGGCCGGGACGATGGGCGGCCTGACCACCGAGATCGACGAGAAGTCCGCGGACATGGTGATCGAGGCCGCGCACTTCGACGACATCGGCACCGCCCGGATGGGGCGGCGGCACCGGCTGCACAGCGAGGCGTCCTACCGGTTCGAGCGCGGGGTCGACCGCGAGCTGCCGCTGTACGCCTCGTACCGCGCGGTGCGGATGCTGGCCGAACTGGGCGGCGCGGAGATCGTTCCGGGCGTGACCCACGCGCAGGCCCCGGTGGAGCCGGGCACGGTGACGATGGCGGCCGCGCATCCCGGCCGGGTCGCGGGAGTGCCGTACGACCGGGCGGCCGTGGTGCGGCGGCTGGAGCAGGTCGGCTGCGCGGTGGCCGGGGACGACACGCTGACGGTGACGCCGCCGTCGTGGCGCCCCGACCTGACCGACCCCAACGACCTGGCCGAGGAGGTCATCCGGCTGGAGGGCTACGAGGCCATCCCGGCGCGGGCGCCGCGGCCGGTCGCCGGGCGCGGTCTCACCCCGCGGCAGCGGCTGCGCCGCCGGGTCGGCCGCGCGCTGGCCGGCGCCGGGTACGTGGAGGTGCTGAGCTTCCCGTTCGTCGCCGAGAAGGACTGGGACGCGCTGCAGTTGCCGGCCGGCGACGCGCGCCGCCGGGCGCTGCGGCTGGCCAACCCGATGTCGGAGGACGAGCCGCTGCTGCGCACCACGCTGCTGCCGGGCCTGCTGAAGGCGCTGGCCCGCAACGTGGGCCGGGGGTTCGGCGACGTGGGCGTCTACGAGACGGGCCTGGTCTTCCGGCCGCGTTCGGAGTCGCCGCTGCGGTCGCCGCGGCTTCCGGTGGACCGGGGGCCGACGGCCGAGGAGATCGCCTCGGTCGAGGCGGCGCTGCCGGACCAGCCGGAGCGGGTGGCCGTCGTCCTGGCCGGTGAGCGGGAGCCGTCCGGCTGGTGGGGCGAGGGCCGTCCGGCGGACTGGGCGGACGCGATCGAGGCCGCCCGCACGGTGGCGCGCGAGGCCGGGGTGGAGTTGACGGTGCGGGCGGACCGGCACGCGCCGTGGCATCCGGGCCGCTGCGCCGCGCTGTACGCGGGCGAGACGCTGGTGGGGCACGCGGGCGAGCTGCACCCGCGGGTGATCAAGGCGTACGGGCTGCCGGCGCGCACCTGCGCGATGGAGCTGGAGCTGCGCCGCCTCGGCGAGCCCGGGGTGGTGCGGGCGCCGCACGTGTCGCCGTACCCGATGGCCGCGCAGGACGTGGCGCTGGTCGTCGACGCGGCCGTTCCGGCGGCGGAGGTGGAGGCGGCGCTGCGCGAGGGCGCGGGAGAGCTGCTGGAGTCGATCCGGCTGTTCGACGTCTACACCGGCGAGCAGGCGGGGGAGGGGCGCAAGTCGCTGGCCTACAGCCTGCGGTTCCGGGCACCCGACCGCACGCTGACCGCCGAGGAGCTGAGCGCGTCCCGGGACGCCGCGGTGGCCGCCGCGGTGGAGCGCACCGGGGCGGTGCTCCGGAGCGGCTGACCGCCCGTCCGGCATTCAGGCGAGGGGAGCGGTCCCGGTGCGCGCGCCGCACCGGGGCCGCTCTCGCGTTTTCAACGCGACTGATGCCACTCAATAGCTCTTGTGTCGCGTTGGTCGTCCGGGTATGCTCGCTCGGTCACATCGTCGCCCGGCTGGGGAGTCCGTTGGAGAACTGAGGTCGCAGACACCGCGCGGTGGGCTTGGCCCGCGCGCGTTTCTTGACCTTGGTGGACCCTCCGTCCCGGGCTTTTCGCATGCCCGCGCGGCGGCCCGGCCCCAGATGCGCGTTCCCGCGGTGTCTCCACGTGTCCTGATCGATTCGACGCGTTCTGGAGGTCCGCGCATGTCTTCCGCATCCCCTTTCTCCGTGGTCTGCTCGGAGCTGTCGTTCTCCTGGCCGGACGGCACCGTCGTCCTGGACGGCCTGGACGCCGCGTTCGGCACCGGCCGCACCGGCCTGATCGGCGTCAACGGCTCCGGCAAGTCCACGCTGCTCAAACTGATCGCGGGCGAGCTGCGCCCGGCGTCCGGCTCGGTCGCGGTGGCCGGTGAGATCGGCCACCTGCCGCAGAACCTGCCGCTCGGCACCGCCCAAACCGTGTCCGACCTGCTCGGCGTCTCCGCCGTGCGCGCCGCGCTGCACGCGATCGAGCGCGGCGAGGCCACCGAGCAGAATTTCACCGCCGTCGGTGACGGGTGGGACGTGGAGGAACGGGCCCGCGCCGAGCTGGCCCGCCTCGGCCTCGCGTCCCTGGCCGAGGAGAAGGACGGCCTGGACCGCACCGTCGGCACCCTCTCCGGCGGAGAGGCGATCATGGTAGGGCTGGCCGGGCGGTTCCTGGCCCGTCCCGGCGTGCTGCTGCTGGACGAGCCCACCAACAACCTCGACCTGGACGCGCGCCGCCGCCTGCACGAGGCGGTGTCGTCCTGGCCCGGCGTGCTGATCGTGGTCAGCCACGACCGGGAGCTGCTGGAGCGGGTGGACGAGATCGCCGACCTGCGCGACGGCGCCGTCCGGTCCTTCGGCGGCGGTCTCACCGCCTACGAGGAGCTGCTGGCGGTCGAGCGGGAGGCGGCCGAACGGGCCGTCCGCGCCGCCGAGGGCGATCTGCGGCGGCAGAAGCGCGAGCTGGAGGAGGCCCATGTGAAGCTGGCCCGCCGGGTCCGGTACGGCAACAAGATGTTCGAGAGCAAGCGCGAGCCGAAGGTCGTCATGCAGGAGCGCAGGCGGCAGGCGCAGGTGTCGGCGGGCAAGCACCGGATCATGCACGAGGGGCGGCTGTCGGACGCCCGGGACCGGCTGGCCGAGGCGGAGGAGGCGGTCCGGGACGACGCCGAGATCCGGGTGGCGCTGCCGGCCACGCGGGTCCCGGCCGGGAGCACGGTGCTGACCGTCACCGGACTCGCCGTGCCCGCGTCCGGGCCGTCCGACTCGCCGGCGCCGGAGTCCGGGGCCGGCGCCCTGGGGGAGCTGGTCGTCCGCGGCCCGGAGCGGATCGCGCTGGTCGGGCCGAACGGCGCCGGGAAGACCACGCTGCTGCGGGCGATCCTCGGCGAGGACGGCGTGCCGGGCGCGGACGGCCTCTCGGTCAGGGTGGGCGTGGAGGGCGTCCGGTACCTGCCGCAGCGGCTGGACGTCCTGGACGACCGGCTGAGCGTGGTGGACAACGTCCGCGCGTACGCGCCGTCGGCGCCGGTCAACACCGTGCGGGCGGGGCTGGCGCGGTTCCTGTTCCGCGGCGCGCGGGCGGAGCGGAGCGCCGGGGCCCTCTCCGGAGGGGAGCGGTTCCGGGCCGTGCTGGCGGCGCTGCTGCTGGCCGAGCCCGCTCCCCGGCTGCTGATGCTGGACGAGCCGACCAACAACCTCGACATGGCCAGCGTCCGCCAGCTCGGCCAGGCCCTGGACGCCTACCAGGGCGCGCTGCTGGTGGTCAGCCACGACGTCCCCTTCCTGCGGACCATCGGGATCACACGGTGGCTCCGCCTGGACCGGGACGCCGGGCTGACCGAGGTCGACCCGATGTAGCCGCGGCGCCCGTTCAGCGGCCGAGGGCCTGGAACCAGCGGAGGGTGTCCGGCAGGCCCTTGAACACCGTCGCGTCGTGCCCGGCGTCCGGCCCGTAGTCCACGACCTGCGGGCGGGCGCCGTGCGCGCGCAGCGTGCGCGCGCAGCTGCGCGCGTTGGCGAACGCGACGTGCTCGTCCCCGCTCGCGCCGTAGATGCGGACCGGGACGCGGGGGCGCCAGTCGCAGGTGCCGTCCGCCGACCGGATCGCCCGCAGCAGCGCCCCGGACGGGTGCTCCAGCTGCCGCAGGTACCGCGGCGTCGCGAGCTCGCGGATGGTGCCGGGCAGCCGCGTGACGATCTCCTCCTCGCCGGTGGTGCCGTTGAACAGGCCCTCGACGGCCTTGTCGTGCGGGGCGTTGAACACCTGGGAGGGGGAGTCGTAGATGTGGTGCAGCCGGTTCCAGGCCACCGAGACGTAGGACAGGTAGAACACCGAGGCCCTGGGGGCGAGCGGGCCGTCCTCCGACAGGGAGGCGGGGATCTGGGCGTCGCGGATGTCGTAGGGGCCGCTGATGGGGGCGAGCGCGCCCAGGCGCAGGTGCCGGTCGGCGCCGTTCTGCAGCTCGCGGCCGAGCGCCATGGCCGCGTGCCCGCCCTGGGAGAAGCCCGTGACCAGGACGCGCGGGTTCAGGACGCGGCCGTGCGAGGCGGCGACGGCGCGGGCGGCGCGCAGCATGTCCAGGGACGCCGAGGCTTCGGACGCGGCGTCCATGTAGGGGTGGTGCCCGGGGCCGAGGCCCAGGCCGAGGTAGTCGGGGGCGACCCCGGCGTAACCCGCCGCCGCGTAGTAGATCGCCGCGACCCGGCTCTGCCCCTGCTCGTCGACGGACCCGGCCATGTCGCGGGAGGCGTGCGTGCCGTGCGCGTAGCTGACGGCGCGCAGGGTCCGGCCGGCGGTGCGGGCCGGCAGGGACACCACCCCGCTGGCGGTGGTCGGGGCGCCCGTCGCCGAGATCGTCCGGTAGACGACCCGGTAGGTGTCGACGCCGTGGCGGGGCGCGGGGGTGCCGAAATCGGGGCTGATGGCGGTGAGGTAGCGGCCCGCCTCGTCGCCGGACATGTGCGCGACGCGGGTGGCCGACACCACCGTGCCGCGCGGGTCCGCCTTCTTCCCGGGCGCGGCGGGCGGGCGTTCGGGGGAGGTGAGGGCGGCGGCCGCGGTGGGCACGGCCGTCAGGGCGAGGCCCGCGCCGAGCAGCGCGGTGCCCGCTCGCCGGGAGGCATTCCGGAAGGTGTTCTTCGTCATGCCCATGACGCTAGGAAGCGGGCCGGGCGGGCCCCATGGGCCTGAACACCCGAAGCGGGGTGTACCTGACGACACCGCCGTGGCCGCCGGGCCGGGCACACTCCGCTCTGCCGCCCGCGGCTCAGGTCAGCACGCGCTTGGTGAACGTGCGCGTCGACACCCAGGTCAGCACCGCCGTGCCGCCGATGACCGCCAGCATGAACGCCCACGTGGGCATGTGCCCGACGTCGGGCGTGAGCGCCGCCCGCAGCCCCTCGCTCACGTACACCAGGGGGTTGAACAGGCTGGCGATCTGCAGCCAGCGGATCTCGTCCAGCGCCGACCACGGGTAGTAGACGCAGCCGAGCATGGTGACCGGCAGCAGGATCACCGCGAAGAGGATCTGCGCCTTCTGCGGGTCGATCAGCGTGCCGAGCAGCAGCCCGCCCGAGGCGGCCAGCAGCGACCCGGCCACCATCATCACGATCAGCACCGCCCAACTGCTGACGTGCACCTGCGGCGCCTGGCCGTCGGCGTGGATGAACAGCACGGCGGGGAAGACCAGCAGCCCGCCGATCAGCCCCTGCAGCCCGGCCGCGGTGATCTTCTGGATGGCCAGCATCGGCACCGGCAGCGGGGCCAGCGCCCGGTCGGTGATGGAGCGCTGCCAGGTCAGCTCCATCATCAGCGGCATGATCGCCGCCATCATCGCCTGCATCAGGATCGAGGAGGCCACCAGCCCCGGCACCAGGACGGTGGTGAAGTTGGCGCCCTGCGCCGCGGCGCCGCCCGCCCCCATCGTCGCCGCACCGCCGCCGATCTTCGGCAGCACGTAGGCGAACACGAACACGAACATCAGCGGCTGGGCCAGCACGCGCAGGAACGTGGCGATGAAGTTCTTGCGCATCACCCGCACCTCGCGGGCCATCATCGCCAGGAACGTCCGCGTCACGGTCGGGCGCATCGCCGGCGGCTCCAGCAGCACCCGCCCGGCCTGCGCGACCTGCCCGGACTGTTCGTCCTGTGCGGCCTGCTCGGTGCTCATTCGCGGTACTCCCGTCCGGTCAGGGTGAGGAACACGGTCTCCAGGCTGGGCCGCAGCTGCGCGGCGTCGGTGACGCCGACCCCGGCCGCCGCGCCGATCGCCACCAGGTCGCCGAGCACGCCGTCGGCCTCGCGGGCGAACACCCGCACCTGCCGCCCGGTGATCTCGACCCTGCCGACGGCCGCGTGCTCGCGCAGCGCCGCGACGCCGTCCGGCGGCGGCCCGTCGTAGGTCACGGTGATCACGGTGTCGGCGCCCGCGGAGGACTTGAGGCCGTCCACGGTGCCGCTGGCCAGGACCTTGCCGTGGTCGACGACCGCGACCCGGTCGCAGAGCGCCTCCGCCTCCTCCATGTAGTGCGTGGTGAGGACGGTGGTCTGCCCGTCGGCCTGCAGCGTGCGCAGCACCTCCCAGAGGTTGACGCGGGTCTGCGGGTCGAGGCCGGCGGTGGGCTCGTCCAGGAACAGCACCTGCGGGCGGTGCACCAGCGCGCGGCAGATCATCAGCCGCTTGGCCTGGCCGCCCGACATCTCGAACGGGTTGCCCTTCCGCCGGTCGGTCAGGTTGAACATCTCCAGCAGCTCGTCGGCGCGGCGCCGGGCGTCCTTGCGCCCCATGCCGAAGTAGCGGCCGCGGAACTCCAGGTTCTCGAACGCGTCCAGGTCGTTGTCGAGGGTGTTGTTCTGCGACACCATCCCGATGCGGCGCTTGACCTCGACCTGGTCGCGGACGACGTCGAGCCCGCACACCTCGGCCCGTCCGGACGTGGGCACCACCAGCGTGGTGAGCATCCCGATGGTGGTCGACTTGCCGGCGCCGTTGGGGCCGAGCAGGCCGAAGAACTCGCCCTGGGCCACGTCCAGGTCGACGCCCTGCACGGCGCGAACGTCGCCGCGCGGGCTGGAGTAGGTCTTGTGCAGATCGACCGTGCGGACGGCCACGGGGCGCTCGTCGCCGCCTGCCGCGGCCGCGGCCGGGGCGGCCCCGGCCACCTTCGCCGCCGCGTCCTCGGGCGCCGTCGCGCCGGAGGACCTGGCGGTCTCCTGGGGTGGGGACACGTGCTCGGTCCTTTCGTCGTGGTCGGGTGGCCGCGTGCGGGGTCAGCGAGGCGGGGCGCAGCCCGGGATGCCGCCCCGGGCCCCGTCCTCGGGGGAGCGCGGGGGATCGTCGTCGGGGAACCGGTCGAAGCGCTCGATCAGGCGGAGCAGGAACCGGCGGACGGCCGGCTCGTCGGCCTCGTCGACCACGTCGTAGAGCTGCCAGAGGTCGTCCTGGAGGGCGTGCCCCGTCTCCGAGACCAGGCTCCGGCCCGAGTCGGTGATGTGCACCAGGACGGCGCGGCGGTCGCGCGGGTCGCGGCGGCGTTCGGCGTGGCCGTTGCGCTCCAGGGTGTCGACCACCGAGGTGACCGTCGCGGGGGTGATCATCAGGCGCTTGGCCAGCTCCCCGGCGCGCAGCCCGTTCTCCAGCATGAGCGCGCGCAGCAGGAAGAAGCCCGCCGGGCTGGCACCGTGCCGCTCCACCAGCCGGTACATGACCGGGCCGGAGAGCCGGGCGGCCGCGGCGAACAGGCGTCCGACGGGCCACTCCTCGACGGGGCCGAGGGCGCTCAGGTCGCCGAAGCCCAGGTTGGGTTCCTCCTGCATGACCCTATTCTTAGGCACCCGAAATTTAGCTGTCAAATGATTAGTTCTCGAAGTATCCTTGAGATCGACTTGAATATCCATCCAGTCTCATGCATACTCTTGCCGTTCGTTCATCGGGGAAGGGGCGGAGACCATGGGAGTCAGGGCGGCGGTCGCCGGCGCCAGCGGATACGCGGGCGGCGAGGTGCTGCGCATCCTCGCCGGCCATCCCGGATTCGAGATCGGCACGCTCACGGCCGGCTCCAACGCCGGCACCGAACTCGGCGCGCACCAGCCGCACCTGCGATCGCTGGCCGGCCGCACGCTCGCGCCGACCACGCCGGACGCCCTGGCCGGGCACGACGTGGTGTTCCTGGCGCTGCCGCACGGCCAGTCCGGGCCGCTGGCCGAGAAGCTGGGCGAGGACGTGCTGGTGGTCGACTGCGGCGCCGACTTCCGGCTCGCCGACCCCGCCGACTGGACCGACTTCTACGGCACCCCGCACGCGGGGACCTGGCCGTACGGGCTCCCCGAGCTGCCCGGCCAGCGCGAGGCCCTCGCCGGGGCCAGGCGCATCGCCGTCCCCGGCTGCTACCCGACCGCGGTCACGCTGGCGCTCTACCCCGCCTTCGCCGCCGGACTGGTCGAGCCCGACGTGGTCGTCGTCGCCGCCTCCGGCACCTCCGGCGCCGGCCGCAGCCTCAAGCCCCACCTGCTGGGCAGCGAGGTCATGGGCTCGGTCAGCGCGTACGGCGTCGGCGGCGTCCACCGGCACACCCCCGAGATGATCCAGAACCTCAGCGGGGTCGCCGGTGAGCCGGTCACCGTGTCGTTCACGCCCACGCTGGCGCCGATGAGCCGCGGCATCCTGGCCACCTGCACGGCCAAGACGCGGCCCGGCGTCACCCTGGAGACCCTGCGCGACGCCTACGGCCTGGCCTACGACGGCGAGCCGTTCGTGGGCCTCCTGCCCGAGGGGCGGTGGCCGGCCACGTCCATGACGCTCGGCGCCAACACCGCCCTCGTCCAGGTCGCCCACGACGAGCGCGCCGGCCGCGCCGTCGTGGTCGCCGCCATCGACAACCTCACCAAGGGCACCGGGGGCGGCGCCGTGCAGAGCGCCAACCTCGCCCTCGGCCTCCACGAAGAACTCGGTCTCACCACGATCGGAGTGTCCCCTTGAGCGTCACCGCCCCACAGGGGTTCCGCGCCGCCGGCGTCGTCGCCGGGCTGAAGGACAGCGGAGCCCGAGACCTGGCCCTGGTCGTCAACGACGGGCCGTCCCGCGCCGCGGCCGGCGTCTTCACCCGCAACCGTGTGAAGGCCGCCCCGGTGCTGTGGTCCGAGCAGGTCCTCAAGGGCGGCAGGGTGCGCGCGGTGGTGCTCAACTCCGGCGGCGCCAACGCCTGCACCGGCCCCGCCGGCTTCCAGGACACCCACGCCACCGCCGAGAAGGTCGCCGAGGTCCTGGACGACTCCGCCGGCGAGATCGCGGTCTGCTCCACCGGACTGATCGGGGAGCGGCTGCCGATGGACGCGCTGCTGTCCGGCGTGGACGCCGCGGGCGGCGAGCTGACGCGCGGCGACGGCGGGCTGGCCGCCGCCGACGCCATCCGCACCACCGACACCGTCGCCAAGATCGCCTTCCGGCAGGGCGCGGGCGGCTACATGATCGGCGGGATGGCCAAGGGCGCCGGCATGCTGGCCCCCTCGCTGGCCACCATGCTCTGCGTGATCACCACCGACGCCGACCTGGACGCCGCCGCCCTGGACCGGGCGCTGCGCGCCGCCACCGGCGTCACCCTGGACCGGCTGGACGCCGACGGCTGCATGTCCACCAACGACACCGTGCTGCTGCTGGCCTCCGGCGCCTCCGGCGTCACGCCCGACGAGGCCGCCTTCACCGCGCTGCTCACCGAGGTCGCCGCCGACCTGACCCGGCAGCTCCTGGTCGACGCCGAGGGCGCGTCCAAGGCGATCACCATCGAGGTCGTCGGCGCCGGCAGCGAGGACGACGCGGTCACCGTCGGCCGCTCCATCGCCCGCAACAACCTGCTCAAGTGCGCCATCCACGGCGAGGACCCCAACTGGGGCCGGGTGCTGTCGGCGGTCGGCACCACCGACGCCGTCTTCGAGCCCGCCCACCTCAACGTCGCGATCAACGGAGTGTGGGTCTGCCGGAACGGCTCGGTCGGCGACGACCGCGACAAGGTCGACCTGCGCCCCCGGGACGTGACGATCACCGTCGACCTGTCGGCGGGCCCGCACAGCGCCACCGTCTGGACGACCGACCTCACCGCCGAGTACGTCCACGAGAATTCGGCGTACAGCACATGAGCCCGGCCGAGGAGCGGAGCGACGGGGTGAGCACGGTCTCCGGGGCGCGGATGCGCAAGAACCGGGCCGGGGTCCTGGAGAAGGCCGGGACGCTGGTCGAGGCGCTGCCCTGGCTGCAGCGGTTCCACGGCACCACCGTCGTGATCAAGTACGGCGGGCACGCGATGACCGACGAGGCGCTGCGCGCCTCGTTCGCCGACGACATCGTGTTCCTGCGCTACGCGGGGCTGCGCCCGGTGATCGTGCACGGCGGCGGCCCGCAGATCAACGCCGCGCTGGACCGGGCCGGGATCGAGTCCAGCTTCACCGCCGGGCTGCGGGTGACCACCCCCGAGGCGATGGAGGTCGTCCGGATGGTGCTGGTCGGCCAGGTCAACCGGGACGTGGTCGGGCTGGTCAACCGGCACGGCGCGTTCGCGGTGGGGATGTCGGGCGAGGACGCCAACCTGTTCACCGCCGAGCGCAAGCACGCCGTGGTGGACGGCGAGCCGGTCGACATCGGCCAGGTCGGGGAGATCGTCGAGGTGCAGGTCGGCGCGGTCCGCGCGCTGCTGGACGACGGCCGGATCCCGGTGGTCTCCAGCGTGGCGCGCGGCGACGACGGCCAGATCTACAACGTCAACGCCGACACCGCCGCGGCCGCGCTGGCGGTGGCGCTGGACGCCGAGAAGCTGGTGGTGCTCACCGACGTGGAGGGCCTGTACGCCGACTGGCCCGCCAGCGACGACGTGATCGACGGCCTCACCACCGACGAGCTGGCGGGGCTGCTGCCCGAGCTGTCGTCGGGGATGGTGCCCAAGATGGAGGCCTGCCTGCACGCGGTGCGGGGCGGGGTCCCGCAGGCGCACGTGCTGGACGGCCGGGTGCCGCACTCGCTGCTGCTGGAGATCTTCACCGACGAGGGCGTCGGGACGATGGTGCTGCCCAGCGTGCCGGGCGCCGCCGCCGTCCCGGCCGGGGCCGCGGGGACGGCGAGCGGAGCGGAGGACACGCCATGACCGGGACGAACGGCACGAACACCACGAACACCACGAGCGCGAACGACGATCTCAGGGCGCGGTTCGGGGCGGCGTTCATGCCCAACTACGGCGTCCCGCCGCTGGCGCTGGCGCGCGGCGAGGGCAGCCGGGTGTGGGACGTCGACGGCAACGTCTACCTCGACCTGATCTCCGGCATCGCCGTCAGCAGCCTCGGGCACGGCCACCCGGCCCTGGTCGAGGCGGTGTCCGCGCAGGTCGCGCGCCTCGCCCACACCTCCAACCTCTTCCTGCACGAGCCCGAGGTGCTGCTGGCCGAGAAGCTCCTGGAGCTGCTCGGCGCCGACGCCCGGGTGTTCCTGGCCAACAGCGGCACCGAGGCCAACGAGGCCGCGCTCAAGATCGCCATCAAGTACGGCAAGACGCACGGCCGGTCCTACTTCGTCGCCGCCGAGAACGGCTTCCACGGCCGCAGCATGGGCGCGCTGGCGCTGACCGGCAAGGCCGCCATCCGCGACCCGTTCGGCCCGTACGCGCTGGACGTGCGGTTCGTCCCGTACGGGGACGCCGCGGCGCTCGAGGCCGCGGTGACCGACGAGTGCGCGGCGGTGTTCCTGGAGCCCGCGCAGGGCGAGGCCGGGGTCGTCCCGCCGCCCGAGGGCTACTTCGCCGCCGCGCGGCGGATCTGCGACGCCACCGGGGCGCTGTTCGTGGCCGACGAGATCCAGTCCGCGGTCGGCCGCACCGGGGCCTGGTTCGCCTTCCGGCACGAGCTGGGCGAGGCCGCCCCCGATGTCCTCACCCTCGCCAAGGGGCTGGGCGGCGGCCTGCCGATCGGCGCGTGCGTCGCGTTCGGCCCGCACGGGGACGTCTTCGCCAAGGGCGACCACGGCAGCACGTTCGGCGGCAACCCGGTGAGCGCCGCCGCCGCCCTCGCCGTGATCGGCACCATCGAGAAGGAGGGCCTGCTCGACCAGGTCACCGCCGTCGGGGAGCGCCTGGCCGCCGGGATCGCCGCCGTCGGCCACCCCCTGCTGGCCGCCGGGGACGCCGGCGTGCGCGGCCGCGGACTGTGGCGGGCGCTGGTGCTGACCGCCGACCGCTCCGCCGCGGTCGAGGCCGCCGCCCGCTCCGCCGGGTTCCTGGTCAACGCCCTGCAGCCGGCCGCGGTCCGGCTCGCCCCGCCCCTCATCCTCACCCCCGACCAGGCGGGGTCGTTCGTGGACGCCCTCCCGGCGATCCTCGACGCCGCCGCCGAGAAGGAGAACTGACCGATGGCCAGGCACTTCCTCCGGGACGACGATCTCACGCCCGCCGAGCAGGCCGAGGTGCTGGAGCTGGCCGCCGCCATGAAGCGCGACCGGTTCGCCCACCGGCCCCTGGAAGGCCCCCGGACGGTGGCGGTGCTGTTCGACAAGCCGTCCACCCGCACCCGGATCTCCTTCGCCACCGGCATCGCCGAGCTCGGCGGCCACGCCCTGGTCCTGGACGCCGGCACCAGCCAGCTCGGCCGCGGGGAGAGCATCTCCGACACCGCCCGGGTCCTGGAACGGCAGGCCGGCGCGATCGTGTGGCGGACCGCGGGGCAGGAGCGGATCGAGGAGATGGCCGCGGGCACGACCGTCCCGGTGATCAACGCCCTCACCGACGAGTTCCACCCCTGCCAGGTCCTCGCCGACCTGCAGACGGTCCGGGAGTCCAAGGGAGCCCTCGCCGGGCTGACCCTCGCCTACTTCGGCGACGGCGCCAACAACATGGCCCACTCCTACCTGCTGGGCGGCGCCACCGCCGGGATGCACGTGCGGATCGGCGCCCCCGAGTCGCTGCCGCCCGACGCCGCGGTCGTGGCCCGCGCCGCGGAGATCGCCGCGTCCACCGGCGGGTCCGTGACCGTCACCGCCGACGCCAAGCGGGCCGCCGCCGGCGCCGACGTGCTGGCCACCGACACCTGGGTGTCGATGGGGCAGGAGGGCAAGGACACCTCGCTGTACGAGCCGTACGCCGTCGACGAGGCGCTGCTGGCCCAGGCGGACGACGACGCGATCGTGCTGCACTGCCTGCCCGCCTACCGCGGCAAGGAGATCGCCGCCGCCGTCCTCGACGGCCCCCGCAGCGTGGTCTGGGACGAGGCGGAGAACCGGCTGCACGCGCAGAAGGCGCTGATCGCCTGGCTGCTGGAGCGCTCGGCGGGCGGCGCGCGATGACGATCCCGATGACCAAGACCGCGCGCCAGGCCAAGGTCGTCGATCTGCTGTCCCGCAACCACGTCCACTCCCAGGCGGAGCTGGCCAAGCTGCTGGCCGACGAGGGCGTCGAGGTCACCCAGGCGACGCTGTCGCGCGACCTCGTGGAGATCGGCGCGGTCCGGCTCCGCGGCGACGACGGCAGCCTGATCTACGCCGTCCCGGGGGAGGGCGGCGACCGGATCCGGCGCGCCCGCACCGGAGGCGACGCCGAGTCGTTCACCGGCCGGCTCGGCCGGCTGGCCGCCGAACTCCTGGTCTCCGCCGAGGCGTCGGCCAACCTGGTCATGGTGCGGACCCCGCCGGGCGCCGCCCAGTACCTGGCCTCGGCCATCGACCACGCCGAGTGGCCCTCGGTCCTCGGCACGGTCGCCGGCGACGACTCCATCCTCGTGATCGCGCGCAGCCCGGACGGCGGCGAGGAACTGGCCCAGGCGCTGCTGAAGCTGGCCGCCGGGCGGGAACGGCGCGGCTGACCGGCCCTCGGGGCCGGGCTCGCGGCCGTGCGTTGATGCCGGATGCCCGGGTGGCAGTACGGTTGGACGGGCACCTGCGCGCCCGGGCCGAGCCGGACTCCGGAGACAGCAGGAGACCCCGGCGCCCGCGCGGTGACGCGGCACCGAGGAACAAACCCCTAGCGGTGGGAAAGAGGATTTTCGTGACGAAGGCACCGACGCGACTGTGGGGCGGCCGGTTCGAGGGCGGGCCGTCGGACGCGCTCGCGCGGCTCTCGGTGAGCGTCCAGTTCGACTGGCGGCTCGCCCCGTACGACCTGATGGGCTCGCGCGCGCACGCCCGCGTGCTCAACCGGGCGGGGCTGCTCACCGGCGACGAGCTCGAGCGCATGCTCGGTGCCCTCGACGACCTGGAGACGGCCTGCCGCAACGGCGAGTTCCGTCCCACCGTCGCCGACGAGGACGTGCACACCGCGCTGGAGCGCGGCCTGCTGGAACGCCTCGGCGCCCTCGGCGGCAAGCTGCGCGCCGGCCGCAGCCGCAACGACCAGGTCGCCACCGACCTGCGGCTCTACCTGCGCGACCACGTCCGGCAGATCGTCAGCCGGCTGGTCGAGTTGGAGACCGCGCTGATCACCCAGGCCGAGCACAACATGGGCGTCGCCGCCCCCGGCATGACCCACCTCCAGCACGCCCAGCCCGTGCTGTTCTCCCACCAGCTGCTGGCGCACGTTCAGCCGCTCACCCGCGACATCGACCGGCTGCGCGACTGGGACCGCCGCGCCGCGGTCTCCCCGCTCGGCTCGGGCGCCCTGGCCGGCTCGTCGCTGCCGCTGGACCCGCAGGCCACCGCCGCCGAGCTCGGCTTCGACGCGGCCGCCCCCAACTCCATGGACGCCGTCGCCGACCGCGACTTCGTCGCCGAGTTCCTCTTCGCCGCCGCGCTCACCGGCGTCCACCTCTCCCGCCTGGGCGAGGAGATCTGCCTGTGGGCCTCGCAGGAGTTCCGGTGGATCGAGATGGACGACACCTACGCCACCGGGTCGTCGATCATGCCGCAGAAGAAGAACCCCGACGTCGCCGAGCTGGCCCGCGGCAAGGCCGGCCGCCTCATCGGCCACCTGGTCGGCCTCCTGACCACCCTCAAGGGCCTGCCGCTGACCTACAACCGCGACCTGCAGGAGGACAAGGAGGGCGCCTTCGACGCCGTCGAGACGCTGCTGCTCGTGCTCCCCGCCATGTCCGGCCTGATCGCGACCATGCGGGTCAACACCGAGCGCCTGGAGTCCTCGGCCCCCGACGGCTTCGCCCTGGCCACCGACCTGGCCGAGCTGCTGGTCCGGCGCGGCGTCGCCTTCCGCGACGCGCACGAGGTCGTCGGCCACCTGGTCGTCTGGTGCCAGGTCAACGACAAGGACTTCGACGACCTCACCGACGAGGAGCTGGTCAAGGTGTCCCCGCACCTGACCCCGGACGTCCGCGAGGTTTTCAACGTCCAGGGCGCCCTGGCCAGCCGCAAGGCGCACGGCGGCACCGCCCCCGACCGCGTCCGCGACCAGCTGGCCTCGCTGCGCGCCCTCGTCGACGGCCACGCCGCCTGGGCCGCGGGCTCGGACGGCACCGACACCGACTCCTGACCCCTCCTGGACGCGACCCGCACGATGGCACCCACACAACCCCCCGGGGGGCCCGAGGTCTCCGCCCAGGCCCTCACCCGCGAACCGCTGCCCAGGGAGTTCTTCGACCGGCCCGTGGAGGAGGTCGCCCCGGACCTGCTCGGGCACGTCCTCGTCCACGGCGACGTCGCGCTGCGCCTCACCGAGGTCGAGGCGTACGCGGGCATGCTCGACCCCGCCTCGCACGCGTACCGCGGGCTCACGCCCCGTACGGCGGTGATGTTCGGGCCTCCGGGGCACGCCTACGTGTACTTCACCTACGGCATGCACTTCTGCGTGAACCTGGTCTGCGGCGAGGACGGCACGGCCTCGGCCGTCCTGCTGCGCGCCGGCGGGATCGTCGCCGGGATGGGCACCGCCAGGGAACGCCGCCCGAACTCCACCGAACGCGACCTGGCCCGCGGCCCCGCACGGCTGTGCACCGCCCTGGGCATCGGGCGCGACCAGAACGGCTCGGACGTGTGCTCCCCGGACCGCCCGCTGAAGATCACGGCGGGGGAGCCGGCCGACCCGTCCCGGATCAGGTCAGGACCCCGCACCGGCGTGAACGGGGGCAAGGAGACGCCCTGGCGCTTCTGGATCGACGGCGACCCCACCGTCTCCCCGTACCGCGCCCACGTCCCGCGCAAGCGGAAACCGACCGCATGACCCCCGGACTGGAAGAGGAGGGCGCAATGCCCCGCAAAGCGGCCCGCGGGAGCTCCCGCGGGATCGCCCTGGCCGCCTCCCTCGTGCCGGCCGTGGTCATCCTCGCGGTCCTCTTCCTGGACCTGACGCTGCAGCGCACGACCACGCTGAAGCAGCTGCAGCAACCGTCGACCATCCAGTACCCGGACGAGTCGCAGCACTACATAGGCTTGCAGGAAGGACGCAGCCTGATCTTCGGCCGGGTCGTGGAGCACCAGATCTACGCCGGACGCGACTCGGGCCTGGGGTACGGGCACTTCGTGGAGATCGAACTCCCGGTCGGAGACCGGCCCGTGCTCAAGGACGCCGTCTGGGAACCCGCCGGCGTCCGGGCCCGGTTCGCCTCGGGACACGAACTCTTCGTGCCCGCCCGCTCTTTCATGTATGGCCGCTGAAAACCGTTACGGTGAACGGCGGCCCATCAGGCAACCTGGTAGACGTACCACCGGCAATGCTGGAACGAGGGAGAACGTGACCGACATCCTCGACGATCTCGCGTGGCGCGAACTGATCGCGCAGTCCACCGATCTGGACGAACTGCGGGCACTGCTCGCCGCGGGGCCGGTCACGCTCTATTGCGGATTCGACCCGACCGCGCCGTCGCTGCACCTGGGCAACCTCATCCAGATCCTGCTGCTGCGCCGCTTCCAGCAGGCCGGGCACCGTCCCATCGGCCTGGTCGGCGGCGCCACCGGACTGATCGGCGACCCCAGCGGCAAGAGCGCCGAGCGGGTCCTGAACTCCGAGGAGACCGTCGCCGGCTGGGTCCGGCGGATCCACGGGCAGATCTCCCGGTTCCTGGACTTCGGCGACGCCCCCGAATCGGCCACCATGGTCAGCAACCTCGACTGGACCGGCGGGCTGTCGGTCATCGAGTTCCTGCGCGACATCGGCAAGCACTTCCCGGTCAACCGCATGCTGGCGCGCGAGACGGTGAAGACCCGCCTCGAGACCGGGCTGAGCTACACCGAGTTCAGCTACGTGCTGCTGCAGTCGATGGACTACCTGGAACTGCACCGGCGGTACGGCTGCCTGCTCCAGACCGGCGGCAGCGACCAGTGGGGCAACCTCACCGCGGGCGTCGACCTGATCCGCCGGGTGGAGGGGGCGTCCGCGCACGCCCTCACCACCCCGCTGCTCACCAAGGCCGACGGCAGCAAGTTCGGCAAGACCGCCGGCGGCGAGACCTACTGGCTCGACCCCGAGCTGACCTCGCCGTACGCGTTCTACCAGTTCTGGTTCAACGCCGACGACCGCGACGTGGAGAAGTTCCTCAAGGTGTTCTCCTTCCGCTCGCGGGAGGAGATCGAGGACCTGGTCAAGCAGGGCGGCGACCGTCCGGCCGCGCGCATCCCGCAGCGGGCGCTCGCGGAGGAGATGACCACGCTCGTCCACGGCGCCGACGAGACCGACCGCGCCGTCGCGGCGTCCCGCGCCCTCTTCGGCCAGGGGGCTCTGGAGGAGCTGGACGAGCGGACCCTCCGGTCGGCGCTGGCCGAGGTCCCCCGCGTGGAGATCCCGACGGGCGAGCTGCCGCCCGTGGCCGACCTGCTGGCGTCGTCCGGGCTGTGCAAGAGCAAGTCGGAGGCGCGGCGCGCGATCGCCCAGGGCGGCGCGTACCTGAACAACACCAAGGTCGCCGCCGAGGACGCCGTGCCGTCCGCGGACGACCTGCTGCACGGCCGCTTCCTCGTCCTGAGGCGGGGCAAGCGCAACGTGGGCGGCGTAGAGGTCAAGCGAGACTGACCTCCACGCGGCCATGAGGCACAAGGAGCCCGGGTCCCGGTCCGTTCGCTGACGCGGGGCCCGGGCTCCTGCCGTGCGGCCGTGGACGCGCGTCTGGGCGTCCACCTGCGCGGAAGCGCGCCGACCTCGGACGGCCGGCACGGAAAAGCTCGGTAGATTCACGTCACAGTGCGGTCACGGGACGGGTGTTACGGGCATGTTCCAACGCCTGAAAACGCCCTGTCACCTGGGGTTTCAGGTCCTCCGATCCCCGATTTGACGCTGTTGCGGGACCGACCTAATGTTCTACCTGCCCCAAGGGGAGCGGGACGCCGACAGGCGGCTGGCCCGAGGGGAACCTCCCAGACCGCAGGCGTGAAGATTCTTCACGTCCTTCGGACCTGGGAGGTACACCGAACCGGACGAAGTTTGACAAATCGGTCGAGTCGGGTAGGGTAGAAGGGTTGCCCCGGAGGACGGGCTCGCGAGAGTGGGCGCGAACGCGGTGGGTGTCCGTTTCTTGAGAACTCAACAGCGTGTTAAAAGCCAGTGCCTTTATAGGTCCGGCCGTTTAGGTCGGACCACCCCGTGGCCGCGGTCCCTTCTTGTGAGGGTTCGTGGTGGGGATTTCTTTGAGGCAGTGCACCGGCCCGTGTACGGGTTGGTGTTTTGCTGGGATTTTTTCCTGAGGTTTGGCGGCTTTTCGGAGTCGTCGTTCGGACCTTGATGGAGAGTTTGATCCTGGCTCAGGACGAACGCTGGCGGCGTGCTTAACACATGCAAGTCGAGCGGAAAGGCTCCTTCGGGGGTACTCGAGCGGCGAACGGGTGAGTAACACGTGAGCAACCTGCCCCTGACTCTGGGATAAGCCTGGGAAACCGGGTCTAATACCGGATATGACCCTCCGTCGCATGGTGTGAGGGTGGAAAGTTTTTCGGTTGGGGATGGGCTCGCGGCCTATCAGCTTGTTGGTGGGGTGATGGCCTACCAAGGCGACGACGGGTAACCGGCCTGAGAGGGCGACCGGTCACACTGGGACTGAGACACGGCCCAGACTCCTACGGGAGGCAGCAGTGGGGAATCTTGCGCAATGGGCGGAAGCCTGACGCAGCGACGCCGCGTGGGGGATGACGGCCTTCGGGTTGTAAACCTCTTTCAGCAGGGACGAAGCTAACGTGACGGTACCTGCAGAAGAAGCGCCGGCTAACTACGTGCCAGCAGCCGCGGTAATACGTAGGGCGCAAGCGTTGTCCGGAATTATTGGGCGTAAAGAGCTCGTAGGCGGTTTGTTGCGTCCGTCGTGAAAGCCCACGGCTTAACTGTGGGTCTGCGGTGGATACGGGCAGACTAGAGGCAGGTAGGGGAGCATGGAATTCCCGGTGTAGCGGTGAAATGCGCAGATATCGGGAGGAACACCGGTGGCGAAGGCGGTGCTCTGGGCCTGTACTGACGCTGAGGAGCGAAAGCGTGGGGAGCGAACAGGATTAGATACCCTGGTAGTCCACGCCGTAAACGTTGGGCGCTAGGTGTGGGGTCCTTCCACGGATTCCGCGCCGCAGCTAACGCATTAAGCGCCCCGCCTGGGGAGTACGGCCGCAAGGCTAAAACTCAAAGGAATTGACGGGGGCCCGCACAAGCGGCGGAGCATGTTGCTTAATTCGACGCAACGCGAAGAACCTTACCAAGGCTTGACATCGCCGGAAAACTCGCAGAGATGCGGGGTCCTTTTGGGCCGGTGACAGGTGGTGCATGGCTGTCGTCAGCTCGTGTCGTGAGATGTTGGGTTAAGTCCCGCAACGAGCGCAACCCTCGTTCCATGTTGCCAGCACTTCGGGTGGGGACTCATGGGAGACCGCCGGGGTCAACTCGGAGGAAGGTGGGGATGACGTCAAGTCATCATGCCCCTTATGTCTTGGGCTGCAAACATGCTACAATGGCCGGTACAAAGGGCTGCGATACCGTGAGGTGGAGCGAATCCCGTAAAGCCGGTCTCAGTTCGGATCGAAGTCTGCAACTCGACTTCGTGAAGTCGGAGTCGCTAGTAATCGCAGATCAGCAACGCTGCGGTGAATACGTTCCCGGGCCTTGTACACACCGCCCGTCACGTCACGAAAGTCGGCAACACCCGAAGCCCGTGGCCCAACCTTTTTGGGGGGAGCGGTCGAAGGTGGGGCCGGCGATTGGGACGAAGTCGTAACAAGGTAGCCGTACCGGAAGGTGCGGCTGGATCACCTCCTTTCTAAGGAGCACAGTCGGCTACGAGTGCCTCTAGGGGGCTTGTGGTCGGTGGCCGTCTTCGGCAGCGAGTGTCTGCCGGGTGGCTGCTCATAGATGTGGAGCACTGGTTATTCAGCTCGCCGCTCGTGCGAGCCGGCTAGTACCGCCTGACTCTTCGGGGTCGGGAGTGGGAACGTTGGTCGTCGGGCGGGTGGGGAGCTGGACACGCTGTTGGGTCCTGAGGAAACGGACCCTTCAGCCCCTGAACACGAGAGTCTTCGACTCGGGTGTGATGGGGCTGGGTTGTTTCTTCTGGATTGCGGGGCTGGTTGCCCTGGTCGCCGGTTGGTGGCTGGGGGGCTGGTGGTCCCGGTTGTTTTTTGAGAACTGCACAGTGGACGCGAGCATCTCTGAATGAGGGCCCTTTCGGGGGTTCTTGTTCTCTGTTGCGATTTGTTGATCGTTTTGTGTGTTCAAGTTTTTAAGGGCATACGGTGGATGCCTTGGCATCAGGAGCCGATGAAGGACGTGGGAGCCTGCGATATGCCTCGGGGAGTCGGCAACCAGACTTTGATCCGGGGATTTCCGAATGGGGAAACCTGGCACCCGTCATGGGGTGTCGCCGCCGTCTGAATGTATAGGGCGGTTGGTGGGAACGCGGGGAAGTGAAACATCTCAGTACCCGCAGGAAGAGAAAACAATAGTGATTCCGTGAGTAGTGGTGAGCGAAAGCGGAGGAGCCTAAACCGTGCGCGTGTGATAGCCGGCAGGCGTTGCGTGTGCGGGGTTGTGGGACCATCCGGTCAGTGCTGCCGTGCTGACAAGAAGTTACAAACTGCTCGGGTAGTCGAATGGCATGGGAAGGCCGACCGTAGACGGTGAGAGTCCGGTAGACGAAATCTGAGTGGCTTCTGGGTGTGTTCCCGAGTAGCACGGGGCCCGTGAAATCCCGTGTGAATCTGCCACGACCACGTGGTAAGGCTGAATACTTCCTGATGACCGATAGCGGACCAGTACCGTGAGGGAAAGGTGAAAAGTGCCCCGGTGAGGGGTCGTGAAAGAGTACCTGAAACCGTGTGCCTACAAGCCGTCAGAGCGTCCTCAGCCCTTTCGGGGGTTGTTCGTGATGGCGTGCCTTTTGAAGAATGAGCCTGCGAGTTATGGTGTGTGGCGAGGTTAACCGGTGGCGGGTAGCCGTAGCGAAAGCGAGTCTGAATAGGGCGTTTGAGTCGCATGCTGTAGACCCGAAGCGGAGTGATCTAGCCATGGGCAGGGTGAAGCGCCGGTAAGACGGTGTGGAGGCCCGAACCCACCAGGGTTGAAAACCTGGGGGATGACCTGTGGTTAGGGGTGAAAGGCCAATCAAACTCCGTGATAGCTGGTTCTCCCCGAAATGCATTTAGGTGCAGCGTTGCGTGTTTCTTGCCGGAGGTAGAGCTACTGGATGGCCGATGGGCCCGACAAGGTTACTGACGTCAGCCAAACTCCGAATGCCGGTAAGTGAGAGCGTGGCAGTGAGACTGCGGGGGATAAGCTTCGTAGTCGAGAGGGAAACAGCCCAGATCATCGGTTAAGGCCCCTAAGCGTGTGCTAAGTGGTAAAGGATGTGGAGTTGCCGTGACAACCAGGAGGTTGGCTTAGAAGCAGCCATCCTTGAAAGAGTGCGTAATAGCTCACTGGTCAAGTGATTCCGCGCCGACAATGTAGCGGGGCTCAAGCACACCGCCGAAGCCGTGGCATTTCAGTCGTGAGGCTGGGATGGGTAGGGGAGCGTCCTGCGTCCGGTGAAGCCGCCGAGTGATCGTGTGGTGGAGGGCGTGGGAGTGAGAATGCAGGCATGAGTAGCGAATGGAGAGTGAGAAACTCTCCCGCCGGATGACCAAGGGTTCCTGGGGCAGGCTAATCCGCCCAGGGTAAGTCGGGACCTAAGGCGAGGCCGACAGGCATAGTCGATGGACAACGGGTTGATATTCCCGTACCCGCTGGTATGCGCCAACGCTGAATCCTCTGATGCTAAGACCCTGAATCCTGGTTGGAGCCTTCGGGTTTCTTCCGGGCCTAGCGGTCGGCCCGAGGGGGTAGTAGGTGAGCGATGGGGTGACGCAGGAGGGTAGCTCAGCCCAGGCGATGGTTGTCCTGGGGTAAGCATGTAGCCCGGTGTGCAGGTAAATCCGCATGCCGTTGAGGGTGAGATGTGATGCCGAGCCGTTTTAGGTGAAGTGAGTGATCCCATGCTGCCGAGAAAAGCCTCTAGTGAGTGTACCGGCGGCCCGTACCCTAAACCGACTCAGGTGGTCAGGTAGAGAATACCAAGGCGATCGGGTGAACTGTGGTTAAGGAACTCGGCAAATTGCCCCCGTAACTTTGGGAGAAGGGGGACCACGTCCGGTGATGGCACTTGCTGCCGGAGCTGGGGGTGGTCGCAGAGGCCAGGGGGAAGCGACTGTTTACTAAAAACACAGGTCCGTGCGAAGTCGTAAGACGCTGTATACGGACTGACGCCTGCCCGGTGCCGGAACGTTAAGAGGACCGGTTAGGCCTTCGGGTCGAAGCTGAGAATCTAAGCGCCGGTAAACGGCGGTGGTAACTATAACCATCCTAAGGTAGCGAAATTCCTTGTCGGGTAAGTTCCGACCTGCACGAATGGCGTAACGACTTCCCCGCTGTCTCAACCACAGGCCCGGTGAAATTGCAGTACGAGTAAAGATGCTCGTTTCGCGCAGCAGGACGGAAAGACCCCGGGACCTTCACTATAGCTTGGCATTGGCGTTTGGAGCGTCTTGTGTAGGATAGGTGGGAGACTGTGAAGCCGGCACGCCAGTGTCGGTGGAGTCGTTGGTGAAATACCACTCTGGTCGTTTTGAGCGTCTAACCCGCACCCGTGGATCCGGGTGGGGGACAGTGCCTGGTGGGTAGTTTAACTGGGGCGGTTGCCTCCCAAAGAGTAACGGAGGCGCCCAAAGGTTCCCTCAGCCTGGTTGGCAATCAGGTGGTGAGTGCAAGGGCACAAGGGAGCTTGACTGTGAGACTGACAGGTCGAGCAGGTGCGAAAGCAGGGCCTAGTGATCCGGCACCGGCGTGTGGAAGCGGTGTCGCTCAACGGCTAAAAGGTACCCCGGGGATAACAGGCTGATCTTCCCCAAGAGTCCATATCGACGGGATGGTTTGGCACCTCGATGTCGGCTCGTCGCATCCTGGGGCTGGAGTAGGTCCCAAGGGTTGGGCTGTTCGCCCATTAAAGCGGCACGCGAGCTGGGTTTAGAACGTCGCGAGACAGTTCGGTCCCTATCCGCTGCGCGCGTAGGAGAATTGAGAGGGTCTGTCCCTAGTACGAGAGGACCGGGACGGACGGACCTCTGGTGTGCCAGTTGTCCCGCCAGGGGCACGGCTGGTTGGCTACGTTCGGTCGGGATAACCGCTGAAAGCATCTAAGCGGGAAGCCTTCCTCGAGATGAGTTCTCCCTCCCACTTCGGTGGGGTAAGGCTCCCAGTAGACGACTGGGTTGATAGGCCGGAGATGGAAGCTCGGTAACGGGTGGAGTTGACCGGTACTAATAGGCCGAGTGGCTTGACACACCCTGATCGGCAGGTCTGCTGCGGTTGGTGTTCGCGTCCCTGTGTGGTTCCCGGAGAACAAACGGGAACCCCGTGTGTTTGAGTCTTGAATAGTGTGAGCCGTACGGCTCGAACGAGCTTGCCACCGGCCCTGCAGGGGTTGGTGTGCGTGGGTCGTTCGGTGGTTATGGCGAAGGGGAAACACCCGGTCCCATCCCGAACCCGGAAGTTAAGCCCTTCAGCGCCGATGGTACTGCATGGGAGACTGTGTGGGAGAGTAGGACACCGCCGGACATTTATTGGTCGAGGGTCGCCCCGATTTATGGGGCGGCCCTCGACGCGTGTCGTGGACCTGTCAATATGGGTGGAACAGGTCCATGGAGCCACCGAGAACAGTGACGGACGTGATGAGCGCGGAAGAGGACGGCCGCAGCGACGACAACCGCGAGCGGCGCGGGAAGAACGGGGGGCGTGGTACGCCGCCCCGTCGCGGGGGGAACACCCGCAGCGGCCCCGGTGGTTCGGGGTACCGCAAGGGCGGTGGCCCGCGGGACCGCGGTTCTCAGGGCAACGGTGGTCGTTACGAGGGCGGCTCGGGCGAAGGCCGCCGGCCCCAGGCCGGCGGCGAACGCGGCCGCTCGTTCGGCGCCGGCCGTCCAGGCTCGGGCGGCGGCGGTTGGAAGAAGCCGCAGGGCGGCAAGAGGGATGACCGCCGTCCGGACCGGCCGTTCAAGCGCGAAGGCGAGCGGCGAGGCCCGGGAGGAACGGAGTCCGGCTCGCAGGAGCGTGGCTCGCAGGAGCGCGGCTTCCATCCCGGAGGCCGTTCTGGTGCTCAACGAGGGCCGCGCGCAGCGGGCGGCCCCCAGGGAGAACGTCGTTTCTCGGGGCGTCCCCAAGGCGAGAGGCAGGGGCGTCCAGGAGGGGAAAGGCCCGGAAGCGGCCCGAAGGGGCGCGATGGAGGCCCCCGTAGGGACGACCGGCCCCGCACGCCACGCGACGACCGTTTCCGGCGCGACGACAACGCGTCCCAGGGAGACCGTCGCGGACGGGACGGACGCCCGGGCCGCGATGACCGATTCCGTCGTGATGACCGTGTGCGTCGTGGCGACCAGTCCAAGCCCGGCGAAGGTTCGCGCCATGACGACCGGCCGGGCCAGGACGAGCGGATCCGTCGTGATGACCGGTCGCCGAGGGACCGCTACCCCCGCAAGGACGGTCCACGCCGCGACGATCGTCCACGCCGTGACGACCGGCCGCGCCGCGATGACCGCCCTCGCCGCGATGACCGGCCGCGCCGCGACGATCGTGCGGGGCGTGGAGAGCGTCAGGGACAGGGCGGCGGTGGCCGCCGGTTCGAGGGGCGTGGGCCGAGGAGGCCGCAGGAGGGCACGGGCGGGCGTTCGTATGGGCCGCCCAGGGATCGTGCTGGACGCCGGGAACAGGGCCAGGCACAGGAAAGGCCCGCTCCCAAGCACGACGACCCGCTGCTCCCCGATGATGTGACCGGTGAAGAGCTGGACGTTGAGGCGCGTGCGGAACTGCGCACCCTGCCCAAGGATCTGGCCGGACGCGTGGCGCGTCACCTGGTGATGGCGGGACGGCTCGCGGAGGACGACCCGGAGGCCGCCTACCGGCACGCGAAGGCGGCTCGGCGGGTCGCTTCACGGGTGGGCCTGGTGCGTGAGGCCGCCGGGCTCGCCGCCTATCACGCGGGCGAGTGGGCGGAGGCCCTCGCCGAGCTGCGGGCGGCGCGTCGCCTGAGCACGAGCGACGACGCCTACCTGCCCGTCATGGCGGACTGCGAGCGCGGCCTGGAACGCCCCGAGCGCGCGCTCGACCTCGTCAAGTCCCCGGAGGCCGACAAGCTCGATCAGGCCGGCCGCATCGAGCTGCGCATCGTCGAGTCGGGCGCGCGCCGGGACCTGGGCCAGTACGACGCGGCCGTGGTCACCCTGCAGGTGCCCGAGCTGAGGGACCGCAGGCTGCGTCCCTGGTCGGCACGGCTGTTCTACGCGTACGCGGACGCTCTCGCGGACGCGCAGCGTGAGGAAGAGGCGGCCGAGTGGTTCGCACGGGCGGCGGCGGCCGACCGGGACGGCGAGACCGACGCGGCCGAGCGGTACGCGGAACTCGAGGGCCTGCACATCCTCGATACCGAGGAGACCGAGCCCGAGGAGCACGACGGCGTCCAGGCCGACGCGGAAACCGGTGAGGCGGCCCCGCTCCAGGACGCCGAGGAGGCCCCGCCCCAGGACGCCGAGGAGGCCCCGCCCCAGGACGCCGAGGAGGCGACCGAAGCTCCCGCCACGGCCGAAGCCGGGACCGCCGAAGGAAGAACCGCCGCAGACGAGGACGCGCCGGAGCCACCCGGGCCGACCGCGATCGAATTCAAGGAGGCCCAGCCCGAAACGGCCTCAGAGCACGCCTCGGACTCTCCGGGCGAGCCCACCGAGGATGCGCACGGGCCGGAGGCTCCAGAGGCGCCAGCGGTCTTCCTGGAGCCGCAGACCGCCGACGAGCCCGACGAGCGGGGCCCCGCCGAACACTGAAATCGAGAACGCGAGCCGACGAGCCCGCCTGCCTTCGGGCAGGCGGGCTTTTTCCACGCCGCTGATCACCGCTACGCGGCACCGCGGCGGGGACGCCGGGCCGCGGACGACGCCCGGCGGACGGGTTGACGCATGTCGTGATTCGCCCGATATTCACATGATCGTGCCGATCGGGGGGTGAGGGAGTCACCCCGGCATGATCGACTCCCTCACGGTCTTCGCCCATCGCGTGAGGAGCGTCATGTCCACCCCCCTGAACCGACGCGTGTTCCTTAGGACGACCGCCATCGCCGGCGGCACGACCGCCTTCACAGGTGCGTTGTGGCATCAGGCCTTTGCCGATCCGGCCCAACCCGGCGCCGGCCCGTACGGTCCGCCGCTGGCCGCCGATGCGAACGGGCTCCAACTCCCCAAGGGTTTCACCGGCCGTGTCGTGGCCCGCTCGCTGCAACGCGTGCCCGGCACCCGCCACACCTGGCACCCCGCTCCCGACGGCGGCGCCTGCTTCGGGGACGGAGACGGCTGGGTCTACGTGAGCAATTCCGAGGTCCCCCTTGTCGGAGGGGCCTCGGCCGTGCGCTTCGGCGCCGACGGGACCGTGACCTCCGCGTACCGCATCCTGAACGGCACGACGCTGAACTGCGCCGGAGGAGCGACGCCGTGGGGCACCTGGCTGTCATGCGAGGAGCATGACCTCGGACTGGTGTACGAGACCGACCCCCTCGGTGCCAAGTCGGCTCGCTCCCACCCCGCGATGGGGCGTTTCAAGCATGAGGCGGCCGCCTGCGACCCGGAACGCAAGGTCGTCTATCTCACCGAGGACCAGTCGGACGGGTGCTTCTACCGTTTCCGCCCCAAGACCTGGGGTGAACTGTCCGAAGGCACGCTCGAGGTGCTGCTCGGAACGGGCACGGGCCCCGTCCGCTGGGCGCAGGTGCCCAACCCCCGCCTGTGGACCACACCCACCCGAAACCAGGTCTCCGGGGCCATGCGCTTCGACGGCGGCGAGGGCTGCTTCTACGCAAGCGGCATCTGCTACTTCACCACCAAGGGCGACAACCGCGTCTGGTCCTATGACGCGGCAGCCGAACGGCTGGACCTGGCCTACGACGACGACCTCGTCACAGAAGGCGAACCACCGCTGACGGGCGTGGACAACATCACCGGCGCGTCCTCGGGCGACCTCTTCGTGGCCGAGGACGGGGGCAACATGGAGATCAACCTCATCACCCCGGACGGCACGGTCACCCCCTTCCTGCGCCTCCTCGGGCACGACGAGTCAGAGATAACCGGCCCCGCCTTCTCCCCCGACGGCAGCCGCCTCTACTTCTCCTCCCAGCGCGGCAAGAGCGGATTCGTCGCCGGTACGGACGGCTACACCTACGAGGTCACAGGCCCCTTCCGCCACTAGCCCCGCCGCGAGGGGGTCTGCCCTGGCGCAGCGGTCAGTCCTTCCGATCCAACGACCGCATGATCCCGGCGACGTTGGCCTCGGCACCGCTGAGCACCTCGTACTTCGCGGCCAGTTCCGGGTCGGCCCCCTCGCGCGTCACCGCGTAGCGCTCGTACGTGCGGTCCTTGACCATCGCGACCGCGTGGTCCAGGTCCAGGCCCAGATCCCGCGCGTCGCGCACCGCGTCCACCCAGACCCGGAGCTCCTCGGCGGACCGCTCCAGCGTGTCGTTCACCTCCGTCACCGGCCCGTAGTGGGCGAACAGCAGACGCTGCGGCCCCAGCTCCTGGAACTTGGCGAGCGAGGCGATCGCCGTGTCCAGGTCGAAGTCCGGTGGGGGCGTGGCGGGACGCACGTCCTGCGTCTCGGGGATGTACACGCCTGCGGCGTCCCCCACGTACAGGTCGCCCGTCTGCGAGTCCATCAACCCCACATGATGCTTGGCGTGCCCGGGGGAGTAGTAGGACTCCAACCGGCGTCCCCCGCCCAGGTCGATCACGCCGGTGTCCTCGACCGCACGGATACGCGCCGCTTCGGTCGGCTTCAACTCCCCGAACAACGTGTCGAGCGCGTCCCCGTACACCATGCGCGCACTGCGCATCAGTCGTTCGGGGGAGGCCAGGTGCCGCGCCCCCTTCTCGTGCACGACGACCTCCGCCTCGGGATACATCGACGCGATGTCACCCACCCCACCGGCGTGGTCCAGATGGATGTGCGTGACGACCACCGTCGCCAGATCGGACGGCCCCACGCCCAGCTCGCTCAACGCATCCCGCACCACGGGTGCGGAACCGGCCGTCCCGGGCTCCACCAGGCAGGGCCGGTCGGAGAGGATCAGATACCCCGCCGTGATGCCCGCGTAGCCCGCCATCCGGGTGTCGATCTCGTAGACGCCGCCGCCGAGGGGGGTGATCGTGGTAGCCATCCCGCGATCATCTCTCGCACCCGGCCGAGTTATCCACAATTCACGCCGAGCCTTCCGCCCGGCCCCGCGACCAGGCAGCGTGGACTCCGTCGAAAGGAGCACCATGCACGTCAACACCGTCATCCTGGTCGGCCGGCTCGCCGAGTACCCGTCCCGCCGCTCCTTACCCGCCGGCGGCGGCGTCGTGTCCTGGCGGCTGATCGTGGACCGGCCGCGCGAGGGGGGCGGCCGGCGCACGGTCGACACCATCCGCTGCGCCACCTTCGACCCTCACCTGGGCGACCGCACCGCCACCTGGCGGCCCGGCGACCTGATCGGCGTCCAGGGCTCGCTTCGCCGCCGTTTCTGGAGGAACGACGCCACCCGCCTGGGCCGTTACGAGGTCGAAGTACACGAGGCCGAGCCGGTGGAGTACGCCGCCCCGGTCAGTCCAGCCGGCCCATCGCCCTGAGATCGTCGAAGATCAGTTGGTCGACGGGCGCGACCCGTTCCCGGTCGGCATAGGAGAGCCAATCGACCTCGGCGATCTCGCTGGAGGCCGTCGGCGTCCCCCGATGATCCGCGGTGTAACAGCTCATCCGCACGGTCACCCCGGCCGACTGCCCGTGCGCCTGGGCCTCCCACACACCAAGCCGCTCAACGCTCCCAGGAAGGATCTCGACCGCCAGCTCCTCCCTGATCTCACGCACCAGCGTCTCAAGGTCGCTCTCCCCGCCCTCCCGCTTACCACCAGGCAGGTAGAACACCTCTTTCCCGCGAGACCGCGTGCTGAGCACCTTCCCGCCTTCCAACCGCACCCAAGCCACCTTGTCGATCAACACTTCCGCCCCTAACACCGACACCCAACGACGACGCACCCTACGCCACCACCCACACACCCAACACCGCGAGATGACAGTCCACCTGACACCCGTCCAGCACGTTCGGGCACCAGCAGACCCGGCCCGATGCACGGCCAGGCGACCGGGCCAACCCAGAGCTGCACACTCAGGCCCCGTTGCGGGGAGTTCCCCGACCCGCGCCCGTCAACGACGCGCTTGTCATCCCCCTCCGCGGTGAGCGCAGCCTCCACCGCGCGACCACCCACCACCCCGAACCGATAAAGCCTCACCCGCTTACGCCCTCGCCCATGGGCCACCCAATACACCCCGAATCCGCCAACCCCCAGGGGAGGTATCTCGAGAGCCGGAAATGATCAGCATGCGCAAGGCCCTGAACAGCCGGGCCAAGGACGCACACGAGTCCCACGACGTCCGCAAGGCCCGCGCGCCGCGAGGTATCAGAGACCACCAGGGAAGCATGCGAGACCAGCGAGTCCGGAGAGGACGGCGAGGCTCGCGAGGCCAGCGGGGCATGCGAAGCAGGAACTGCCAGTCTGCCAGGCGCGCGAGGCGCGACTCCGCAAGGCATGAGCACGCCGAGGCTTGCGAGTCACGCGACATGCGTGAGGCCCCACTTGCGTGATGAGGGGACCATGCGAGATCGGGGAGGCACGAGGCGTGGCGCAGGGAGCCGGGGTGCACGACCACGGCGTTGCTGTCCAGGCGGTGGGTAAACGGCAGGCCGCCGAGGCCGCGGTGAAGCGCCAGGCCGTTGCCCTCCCGCTGGTGACCCAGGGGGGTGCTGCGGCGCCTCGGTTCCGGTGCGCAGCGCAGCGCCCGGCGGCGCGCACCGCCAGCGGGCAGCCGACGCCGGTACGCGAACCCGAAGCTGCGTGGAGAGGCTGGCCGGGAGGCACCGCACGACCGCGAGGCCAGCGAGGCATGCAAAGCCAGCGAGGCAGGTGATGCTTCTTTGCGAGGCCGCGACGGGGCGCGTCGGCGGCCCGTACCAAGGGACGGCGCGCGGCCGCGCGCTTGCCAATGCTGCCTCGCCGCCCTGCTGCGCGCCCTGCCAGCGGGCGTCGATCTGCTGTTCCAGGGCCCGGCGGGCCCGGCTGGACGGCCGCCGCGTCCCCCGGACGGCAGCTCGGCGCCGTCCAGGCGTAGTGGCTGTCCCGGCGCCCGTACGTATCCGGCGGCGCTCGGCGGCGGTTGTAGAGCCCGGGCGCCTGACCACCGGACGTGTCGACGTGCGGCGTCGTGGTGGGGCGCTGCGAGTCGGCAGCGCCAGGATCCTCGCGAGGGCCGAACCGGCGGGGATCCTGGCGGGCGGCGCTGTTAGGGGGTGTCGACCAGGCGGAGGACCAGGCCGGTGCGGGGTTTGGGGCCGAAGGAGGTTGATTTGCGGGGGACGCGTTCGCCCTCGGCGGCCACGGCCAGGACGTCGTCGACCTTGAGGGGGTTGAGGATGACCGCGGTTCCGCCTGAGCGGTGGGCGCGGTCCAGGGCGGCGTCGGGGTCGTCGTGGACCACCTCGACGCTGTGCTCGTCCTCGGGGATGTCCCAGACGTGCTTGATGAGGAGGTGGTCCAGGATCGCCGTATCGAGGTTGCGCCAGCGGGGGGAGTAGTTCGCGGGCACGGTGGCTTCGAGAAGGGCGGGCTCGGGGTCGGTGAGCAGATGGGAGGTGTCACCGCCGGCCAGGAGGAAGGCAGGGCCTTCGGCGGCGGCCAATGCGGAAAGGGCGTCCGGCCAGGTGAGTTCGGTCGTGCGGAAGATGCCGTCGGCGCGTTGGAGCGCCACGTCGGGAGGGAGGTGGGGGAGGACGCGGTGGATCGCCCCCAGGTGGGGCGGGTAGCGCGTGGAGTCCACCAGCAGGGCCAGTCCGTAGTCCCAAGGCGGCTGGTGGTGGCGGGCCTGGAGGGCCCGGTACGTGGCGTAGCGGTGGTGGCCGTCGGCGATCAGCGTTCGGCGGGGGCGGAGGTCCGCGGCGATACGGGCGTGCAGGGCGGGGTCGGTGATGCTCCACAGGCGGTGCGGCTCGCCGTCGGCGCGGAACTCCATGAGCGGGGGGCGTTCGGCCGTGGCGTCGATGATCTCGGCCGTGTCGCCGCCGCCCCCGTACACGAGGAAGATCGGTTCCAGGTTGGCGCGGGTCTCGGTCATCAGGGCGAGCCGGTCGCGCACCGGCCCGGGGTAGACGTTCTCGTGCGGGAGCACCACCTTGTCCGCCTCGGCGCGCAGTCCGAGGGCGCCGATCAGTCCGCGCTGGCCGGCGGTCTCGTACAGGTAGAGCGCCGGGTCGGGGTCGGTCACCAGGGCGCCGTCGGCGAGCCAGCGGCGGAGCGTGGCCGCGGCCGTGCCGTAGTCGTCGGGGAGGGTGATCCGGACGATGTTGTGGCCCCCGCCCGCCTTCAGCCGTTCCACCTGGTCGCGGTCCAGCAGGTCGTAGGGCGGGCTGGTCACCGCGGCCGGATCGATCCCCGGCGCGAAACGGACGCCGCGGAACGGCGCCAGCACCAGGCCGGCGCCCGACCGCGGCCCGGCCGTCCCGAAGATCCGGGCGCTGAACTCCTCCGGCGTGAGGCCGGAGGGGAGATCGTCGTCCACCGTGGGCATGGTAACCAGCGAAGGGTGCGCGCCTGGAGGGTGGGTACGGTCGGAGTGGTCGGCGTCCAAGGGGAGGTCCACATGGATGGTCAAGGATCGGGACGGGCGGACGATTCCCCGGGCGAGGATCCGCGCGGCGCCCATCTCGACCCCGCCGGCCCGGACGGCGGGGTGTACGAGTGGTACACGCGTGGCCTGCGGCTTCTCCGGTCGGGAAGCGCCGCGGCCGCGGTGCAGTTGCTGACGCGGGCGGCCGACGCCGAGCCCTCGTCGCGCTCCGTTCGCGAGGCGCTGGCCCGTGCCCAGTACGGCGCCAAGCGGTTCCGGGAGGCGGCCGACAACTTCCGCTGCATCGTCGAGGACGACCCGGCCGAGGACTACGCGCTGTTCGGCCTCGGGCTCGCGCTGAGCCGCCTCGGGGACTTCGAGGGCGCGGTCGAGCCGCTGGCCCTGGCCGTGGCGATGCGGCCGGAGAACAAGGACTACGCCAAGGCGCTCCGCCATGCACGTGCCACCCTCGCGGCACGAAGATGATCTTCTCGTACGATGGCCGCGATGAAGAGTTCCGAGCGGCCGCTGAGTGAGGCCTACGACGTCGCCCTGCTCGATCTCGACGGTGTCGTCTACATCGGCCACCGGCCGGTCCCCGCGGCCGCGGAGTCCCTGGCCAAGGCCCGTGCGGGAGGTCAGCGGCTGGCCTTCGTCACCAACAACGCCTCGCGGACGCCGTCGGCGGTGGCCGCCCTGCTCACCGCGGTGGGCGTTCCTGCGTCCGCCGAGGACGTCGTCACCTCGGCCCAGGCCGCCGCCCGGCTGCTCGCCGAGCGGTTGCCCGCCGGTGCCAAGGTGCTGGTCGTGGGTGGCATGGGGTTGCGCCACGCTCTGTACGGGCAGGGCCTCCGTCCCGTGTCCACCGCCTCGGAAGGGCCCGCGGCGGTCGTCCAGGGGTACGACCCGAGGCTGTCCTACGGTCTGCTGGCCGAAGGGGCGACGGCCGTGCGGAACGGGGCCTTGTTCGTCGGCTCCAACGGAGACCTGACCATTCCCGGTGGAGAGGGGCCGCCCCAGCCCGGCAACGGGGCGCTCCTGAAGGTCATCAGCGCCGCCACGGGGGTGGACCCCGTCGTCACGGGAAAGCCCGAGCGGCCACTGCACCATGAGTCGATCCTGCGTACGGGGGCGCGACGGCCCCTGGTCGTGGGCGACCGGCTCGACACCGATATCGAGGGCGCCTTCAACGGTGGGGCCGACAGCCTTCTGGTCTTCACCGGGGTGACCGACCCCCTCACCGCCCTCACGGCCCCGCCTCACCAGCGTCCCGCCTACATCGCTCGTGATCTGGCAGGGCTGCTCGTACCGCATCCAGAGGTGCGCCGGCACGGCGACGGCTTCCAGTGCGAGGCGTGGACGGCCCGCTGGGAAGGCGACGTGATCGAAATCTCTGGCGAGGGCGACCCCTATGACGGGTTGAGGGCCTTGGCGGCCGCGGCCTGGCGGGACGAGTCCAGTCCTTCACCCGAGGCGGTGCGCGGTGCCCTGGACCATCTCGGCCTTGCCTGAATAGCTGCGCTGTTACGGAGCCCGCCGCCGGGCGTTCGCCCGGCCGTCACGACTAAATGGTGATCTCTCCTGAGTTGTCTTGGGAGGGGTATACATGAGGCGTTTTGTCGTAATGGGCCTGGTGGCCGCAGGGCTCATCGGAGCGGGGTCCCCCGCTATGGCGGGCGAGTCCGCCCCGGGCAAGCGCAAGGCGTTCGACCTGCAGGCCCACAGGGGCGGCCTGGGGCTGGTCGTGGAAAGCACACTGCCGGCGTTCAGCAACGCTCTGCAACTGGGTGTCAGCACCCTGGAACTGGACGTCCAGATCACCGAGGACGGCCAGGCCGTCGTCACCCACGACCGCCGCATCAGCGACCGCAAGTGCAAGGACACCGCGCCCGCGGTACCGAACGACCCCGAATACCCGTACGTCGGCAAGTACATCAACACGCTGACGCTCAAACAGGTCCGCACCATGGACTGCGGTTCGCAGACGCTCGCGGAGTACCCCGGGCAGCGGGCCGTCCCCGGGGCGAAGATGCCGCTGCTGAGCGAGGTGTTCGGGCTCGTTCACCGGCACCGGGCGTACGGGGTCAAGCTCAACGTCGAGACCAAGGTGGAGGCCGGCGCGCCGCACGAGACCGCCCCGCGCGAGCAGTTCGTCCAGGTCACGGCGAAAGAGGTGCGCCGCGCCCGCCTCCTGCGCCAGGTCACGATCCAGAGCTTCGACTGGGGCGCCCTCATGCGGATGCGCCAGGTCGAACGGCGCCTGCCCCTGGTGGCCCTGACCAACTACGATTTCCTGCAGACGGGGCAGCCGGGCAGGTCGCCCTGGCTGGGCGGCATCGACATCGACGACTTCGGCGGCGACCCGCTGAAGGCCGTCAAGTCGTTCGGCGCCTCCGCGTTCTCCCCGGTCCACGGCTTCCCGCAGAACGGCAAGATCACCGACCCCGGGTACCGGCCGTACGTGACCAAGGCCATGGTCGACCAGGCCCACCGCCTCGGCCTCAAGGTCGTCCCGTGGACCGTCGACGACGCGCCCACCATGGAGAAGCTCATGGACGACGGCGTGGACGGCATCATCACCGACTACCCCGACCGTCTCCGCGCCGTCATGAAGGAGCGAGGCCTGCGCCTGCCCCGCCCCTACACCGCACGCTGAGCCGCGTTTCACAGTCCCGACTCACGGCGCTTGGCCGGCGCTCGGCCGACGCCGTCGGCCGTTCCGGTGCTTGCTTGGCGGGGTTGGTCGTTCCGGCTCTTGCTTGGCGGCGTTGGTCGTTCCGATTCTTGCTTGGCGGCGTCGGTCGTTCCGATGCTTGCTTGGTGGGGTTGGTCGTTCGGGTGCTTGCTTGGCGGGGTCGGCCGTTCGGGTGCTTGCCTGGTGGCGTTGGTCGTTCCGGTGCTTGCCTTACCGGGCCTTGGTGGGTACGGCATCGGTTCGGGATCTGGCCGGTGATGCTCGCCTCCGGCATCGCCTCACCGGCCAGGTGACGCGCTCGCGCGGTGCCTGAGGCCGCTTCGCGACAGGGACTGGAACAGCCGCGGCCGCATTGCCATCGCACGCCGCACGGCCTCACATGGCCGTGCGGCGTGAACGTCCTCCGGCGCCCCTTTTACCCCTTGAGCCCCCTCGCCCCTGCGCCTTTGTTCCGCTTCCTTTGTCTCGACCCCTGCGTCCCTGCGCGCTCCTGCGGCTTTGCTGCCCTGTGCACGTGCTGGTGCGTTGTGGGTACGCCCATTGGTGTGACCCTGGCGAGACGCCATTTGACAGTGTCCGCCGATTGCAGTGCGGCGGTTTAATTATTTGTGTGTTTGTGTGGCTCTGTGTAGATCGCCGGAAGCCGTGCTGATCTGCTCAGGGCGATTGGTCGATAAGGTGGTGGGTTTGGTTTGCTGGGCGTTTGGGATGATCCGGCTAAGTGAGGGGCGTCGCGACTTCTGGCACCGTCTAACGTGCAGTTTGGTGGAGTGGGGTGGGTCGGCTGCGGTGGTTGGTTGGTGGGGTCGTGGCGTTGCTCGTGGTGTCTCATTTGACCCTTGTTCACTGCCTGTGACCAGGGATTTGGTCACTGGGTGGTTGCAATGAATCTGGGGTCGTCTTCTTCTTCAAGGGGGTGGGGTGTAGATTTATTGGAGTCTTGAGTTGGAAGTCGCCCGGCACGCGGAGGATACTCTCTCGCGTATGAGTGTGTGGAATTGGAGGGAGGTTCCACTTGGAGTCGCGGGTGGATGATTGCGGGCTGCTGTGCCTTGGCGTGGTCCCGAGTGTGGCGTGTATTCCTCTAATGCGTGATCCCCGGCGAGGACGTCCTCGCCGGGGAAAGGCTGTCTCGGGGCCCGCGTGTGTCCGGGGCTCTCAGAGGAGCTTTCGGAGGCGTAGCAGATCGAAGATGCTCGCCTCGACCTTGAGCCGCCCGGACGCCCATGCCTTCGCCGGGTTGAGCTCGTCGTGGGCGAGGGCCACCAGGTCGTCGCTCTTCACGGTGAGCCGGACCTGCGCGCCCCCCGGGTCGTCGGTACGGCGGAAGGGGTCGAGACCGCCCGCGTGGATCCGGGTCAGGTACGCCACCCGCAGGTCGGGGATCCGGCAGCTGATCGTCCGTTCCACCACGTGCTCGGCGAGCCGGTCGGCGTCCACTTCCGCGAGGCGCTCGGAGATGCGGTCGAGCGCGCCGCGGCACTCCTCCTCGTTCGCCATGGTCAGGCCGTTCCCCGTTCGGTCGACAACGATGTCGTGATGGGACGGTAGCGTTCTGACTGGGCCCGATGCGACTCATGGCGGCGGACGGGGCCCGTTTCTGGGAGGTGGACGCGATGTCGGACGAGTCCGCGCAGGTACCGGCGCCGCCCGGCGGCCCCGTGCCGCGGCTCCGGGAGCCCGCGCGCCCCGAGCCGACCGGCGACGTGCGGGTCGACGAGGCGCTGGCGCGGCTGGCGGAGCTGGACGCGGCGCCGGTGTCCGGCCACGTGGAGATCTTCGAGGGGATCCACCAGCGGCTTCAGGAACTGCTCGCCTCCGCCGGTCAGGACGATCCCCCGGAAGGGGGGCGGCCCGCGGTGCGTCCGCCCGTGCCCGGGGCTGCTTCGCCCGCTGCCGGACCGCGTCCGGGCGTGTCCGGGCCGCGTCCGTCGTGGCCGGGGGGCGGGGGATGAGCCGCCGGCGGCTCGACGCCGAGCTGGTGCGCCGCGGGATGGCCCGGTCGCGTGAGCACGCCGCCGAACTGATCGCGTCCGGGCGTGTCCGGGTCGGCGGGCAGACCGCGGGCAAGCCGGCCACCCAGGTCGAGACGGGCGCGGCGATCGTGGTGGACACCGCGGACGCAGGGCCCGAGTACGTCTCGCGCGGCGGCCACAAGCTGGCCGGGGCGCTGGAGGCGTTCGGCGACCTGAGGACGGCGGGCCGGATCTGCCTGGACGCGGGCGCGTCCACCGGGGGGTTCACCGACGTGCTGCTGCGCGCGGGCGCCGCGCACGTCTACGCGGTCGACGTGGGCCGCGGCCAGATCGCGTGGTCGCTGCGCACCGACGACCGGGTGACCGTCCTCGAACGGGTCAACATCCGCGACCTCACGTCCGAGATGCTGGGGCAGCCCGAGGCCGCGCCGCCCGATCTGGTGGTGGGTGACCTGTCGTTCATCTCGCTGCGCCTCGTGCTCGAGCCGGTCCAGCGGTGCGTCGCCGCCGACGCCGACTATGCCGTCATGGTGAAGCCGCAGTTCGAGGTGGGCAAGGAACTCGTCGGGGCGGGCGGCGTCGTCCGCGATCCGGGCCTGCGGGCCGACGCGGTGCGCGGTGTCGCGGCGCACGCGGCGACCCTGGGGCTGGGAGTGCTCGGCGTGACCGCCAGCCCGCTGCCCGGCCCGGCCGGGAACGTCGAGTACTTCCTGTGGCTGCGGGCGGGCGCGCCGCCCCTGTCCGAGGCGGACCTGGAACGGGCCGTGGAGGAGGGGCCGCGGTGATCCGGTGCCCCGGGGCTGACGTAGAACGAGGCGTGGACGTTAGAGCGGATGTGAGATTCGGAACGGATGTGACGAGCCCACGGGTCGCGGCCCGCGCGGCGGGTGCGACGATGTCTGGCGTGTCGAGGACGGGACGGCGGGCCCATGGGTGAGCGGTCGGTACTGGTCGTCACGCACACCGGGCGGCCGGAGGCGGTGCGCAGCGCGCAGCTGGTGATCGAGCGGCTGAGCGAGGCGGGGATCTCGGTGCGCGTGCTGGAGGGCGAGGCCGCCGACATCGGCTGCACCGGCGTCGACGTGCGGCCGGGCACCGCCGCGGCCGCCGAGGAGGCCGAGGTGGTGATGGTGCTCGGCGGCGACGGGACGCTGCTGCGCGCGGCCGACCTGGCGCGCCCGGCGGGCACCCCGCTGCTCGGCGTCAACCTCGGCCACGTCGGCTTCCTCGCCGAGGCCGAGCGCGAGGACCTCACCGCCACCGTCGAACGCGTCGTCACCCGGCGCTACGACGTCGAGGAGCGCATGACGATCGACGTCCTGGTCCGGCTGAACGGCGGCGTCGCCGGCACCACCTGGGCGCTCAACGAGGCCACCGTGGAGAAGGCCGAGCGGGAGCGGATGCTGGAGGTCGTCGCCGAGATCGACGGCCGCCCGCTGTCGAACTGGGGCTGCGACGGCGTGGTGTGCGCCACACCGACCGGTTCCACCGCGTACGCGTTCTCCGCCGGCGGCCCGGTCGTGTGGCCCGAGGTGGAGGCGATGCTGGTCGTCCCGATCAGCGCGCACGCGCTGTTCGCCCGGCCGCTGGTGGTCTCGCCCAGGTCCGCGGTGGCGATCGAGGTGCTGCCCGGCACGCCGCGGGCCGTGCTGTGGTGCGACGGCCGCCGCACCCTCGACCTGCCGCCGGGCGCGCGGGTCGAGGTGCGCCGGGGCGCCGATCCGGTACGGCTCGCGCGGCTGCACCTGACCCCGTTCACCGACCGGCTCGTGACCAAGTTCGGGCTGCCGGTGACGGGCTGGCGCGGCCGCGCCCGCCAGCGTTCGGATCCGGGCGCGGGACGATGACCAGGGACGATGCGAGCGGGGGAGGCCGGAAGCGGGCAGGGGCGATAACCTCACCCCCGAGGCGCTGAAACCGGGATCTGTTTTGCGAGGGGTTGTGACGCTGGTGCGTCCGATGGTCGATGAGGTGCGGATCCAGGGCCTCGGTGTGATCGACGAGGCCGTGCTCGATCTGTCGCCTGGGTTCAACGTCGTCACCGGCGAGACCGGGGCGGGCAAGACCATGGTGGTCACCAGTCTGGGGCTGCTGTTCGGAGGCCGTGCCGACCCGCAGCGGGTCCGGCCCGGCGCCGAGCGGGCCACCGTCGAGGGCCGTATCGCGGTCGACCCGGGCGGCCGGGTGGTCGGCCGGGTCGAGGAGGCGGGCGGTGAGTTGGACGACGGCGCGCTGATCGTCACCCGCTCGGTGTCGGCGGAGGGCCGGTCGCGGGCGTACCTGGGCGGCCGGTCCGTCCCGGTGAGCCTGCTGATCAACCTCGCGGACGACCTGGTCGCCGTGCACGGCCAGTCCGACCAGCAGCGGCTGCTGCAGGCGGGGCGGCAGCGCGGCGCGCTGGACCGCTATGCCGGCGACGCGCTGACCAAGCCGCTGCGCGCCTACACCTCGGCCTACGAGCGGCACCGCCAGGTGACGGCGCTGCTGGAGGAGCTGACCACCCGCTCCCGGGAACGGGAGCAGGAGGCCGAGAGGCTGCGCTTCGGCCTGGAGGAGATCGAGAAGGTCGATCCGAAGCCGGGCGAGGACGTGGAGCTGGCCACCGAGGAGGAGCGGCTCGGGCACGCCGACGCGCTGCGCGGCGCGGCCGACACCGCGCACGAGGCGCTGCTGGGCGATCCGTCCGCGGCGTTCGAGGCGGCCAACGTGGTGAGCCTGCTCGGCACCGCCCGCAACGCCCTGGACGCGGTGCGCGACCACGATCCCGACCTGGCCGCGCTGGCCGACCGGCTCGCCGAGGCCGGGTACCTGGTCTCCGACGTCGCCACCGACCTGGCCGCCTACGCCGAGTCGGTGGACGCCGACCCGGCGCGGCTGGCGGTCGTCCAGGAGCGGCGCGCCGAGCTGACCGCGCTGACCCGCAAGTACGGCGGCGGCGAGTCGCTGGAAGAGGTGCTGGAGTGGGCGCGGGGGTCGGCGGAACGGCTGACCGACCTGGAGGGCGACGACGACCGGATCGAGCAGTTGCGCGCCGAGCACGCCGAGCTCTCCGGGCGGCTGGAGGCGGAGGCGGCCGAGTTGACCGCCGTGCGCACCGCGGCCGCCGAGCGGTTCTCGGCGGCCGTCACCGAGGAGCTGACCGCGCTGGCGATGCCGCACGCCCGGGTGGAGGTCGCGGTCGCCCCTACGGGCGAGTACGGCCCGCACGGCGCCGACGAGGTCGAGGTGCGGCTCGCCCCCCATCCCGGGTCGCCGCCGCTGCCGCTGCACAAGGGCGCGTCGGGCGGCGAGCTGTCGCGGGTGATGCTGGCGATCGAGGTGGTGTTCGCCGGTGCCGACCCGGTGCCGACCTTCGTGTTCGACGAGGTGGACGCGGGCGTCGGCGGCAAGGCGGCGGTGGAGATCGGGCGCCGGCTGGCCCGGCTGGCGCGCAACGCGCAGGTGATCGTCGTCACGCATCTGCCGCAGGTGGCGGCGTTCGCCGACCAGCACCTGCTGGTGGAGAAGTCCGACGACGGGACGGTGACCCGCAGCGGCGTCACCGCGCTCGACCGCGAGGGCCGGGTGCGCGAGCTGTCCCGGATGCTGGCCGGGCTGGAGGACTCCGAGCTGGGCCGCGCGCACGCCGAGGAGCTCCTCGAGCTCGCCGCCGAGGAGAAATGATCGTTCCATGGGCCCCGGGGGCTGCGGGAGTGACGCGGAGCACTCGGGCGGACACGCCCGAGTGCGCTCCTTGAGGCGTGTCCGCTCGCCTGCTCTGGCAGGATGGCTGTCGTCGGCCCGCGCTCGGGAGGGTGCGGTGATCGCGCGCCGGGCGCTCCGGTGCACGCGTCCCGCCGCACGGGTTCTCTCCGGTGCACGGGCCGCCGTCGGCCGGGAGGCCGACGTGCGAGCAGGGCAGGGCCGCCCGCGAGGGCGTGCGGCATCTCCGCCGGGCGGCGGCGGGGCCCGTCCATGAGGCCGGGAGCGCCTGCCGCCGGGAGCGTCCGTCGCTGACGGACGGTAATCTAGCAGTTGCTCAGGGGAGGGAAGGGCTTGTTCTTCGTATTGGGCGTCTCGGACCTCGCCGCCGGGAAGCGATGAACGACCCGTCCCCCACCACCGAGCGGCCGGCCGGACAGCCCGCCGGACCGTCCGAGGCGCCCGCCGCGGACGGGTCCCGGGCACGTTCCACACCGGCCGAGACCGCCGAGACCGGCGAGGCCTCCGAGGGATCCGAGGCGCCCCCGCCCACCGGGGCGGAGGCCGGACGGCGCGTCCCGTCCGCGGACGCGGGCACGGGCGAACCGGGCACTGAGCCCCCGCGATCCCAGCGGAAGAGCGGGACGCGGCCCGGCCACGGGAAGGCACCGAAGGCGGCCGCGGCCCCCGAGGGAGCGGGCGGAGTGCGCCCGGGTCCCGGCGACGTGACCGAAAAGAGCCCCGAGCCCGGGAACAGTGCGGTGGCGGGAACGCGTCTGACTTCCGAGGAGGAGACCGAGACGCGCCCGGGCCGGGGGAAGGCTTCGGGGTCCGTGCCCGGGCCGGCGTCGGGATCACGTCCCTCCGCGGAGGTGATCGAGGTGCGCACGGCGTCCGAGACGGCGTCCGGGCCCGCGGGGCGGCACGGGGACGCCGCCGCCCCGGCGGTTCCGGGGTCGCCGCTAACCGATCCGGGAGGCTCCGGTGCGTCCGTCCCGTCCGGTGGCGGGGACGCGGCCACGGCCGAGCGGAGGGCGCGGCTCTCGCGGCGGCTGCTGCGCCGGCGCCGCGGCCGGGAGGAGGGCCGCAACGGCGTGAGCGCCACGGTGCGGCTCGACCGCCGCACCAAGAACCTGACCAAGCGGCTGCAGCCGGGCGAGATCGCCGTGATCGACCATGTCGACCTCGACCGCGTCAGCGCCGAGGCGCTGGTGTCGTGCGAGGTGGGCGGCGTGGTGAACGTGGCGCCCAGCATCTCCGGCCGGTACCCCAACATGGGCCCGCAGATCCTCGTCGAGGCGGGCATTCCGCTGGTCGACGACGTCGGCCCGGAGATCTTCACCCGGCTCGCCGAGGGCGACCAGGTCCGGATCGAGGACGAGGTCGTCCACCGCGGCGAGGAGGTGGTGGCCAAGGGCACCGCGCAGACCGCCGAGACGGTCGACGCCGCGCTGACCGAGGCCAAGGCCGGGCTGTCGCACCAGATCGAGGCGTTCGCCGCCAACACGATGGAGTACATCAAGCGCGAGCGCGACCTGCTCATCGACGGCGTCGGCGTGCCCGAGGTGAAGACCCGGATCGAGGGCCGGCACGCGCTCATCGTCGTGCGCGGCTACCACTACCGGGAGGACATCGCCGCGCTGCGCCCCTACATCCGCGAGTACCGCCCGGTGCTGATCGGGGTGGACGGCGGCGCGGACGCGCTGCTGGAGGCCGGCTACCGGCCCGACATGATCGTCGGGGACATGGACTCGGTCTCCGACGACGCGCTGACCTGCGGCGCGGAGATCGTGGTGCACGCCTACCGGGACGGCCGGGCGCCCGGCCTCAAGCGCGTGCACGAGCTCGACCAGGAGGCGGTGGTGTTCCCGGCCACCGCCACCAGCGAGGACATCGCGATGCTGCTGGCCGACGACAAGGGCGCCACGCTGATCGTGGCCGTCGGCACGCACGCCAACATGGTGGAGTTCCTCGACAAGGGCCGGGCCGGGATGGCCAGCACGTTCCTCACCCGGCTGCGGGTGGGCAGCAAGCTGGTGGACGCCAAGGGCGTGAGCCGGCTCTACCGCAGCCGGATCTCGACCGGCTCGCTGCTGTTCCTGGTACTGGGCGCGTTCATCGCGATGACCACCGCGGTGTTCATGTCGCCCGCCGGGGACGTCATCCGTCCGCTGCTGGCCGACCGCTGGCACGCGTTCCTCTTCTGGCTGACCGGACTTTTCACGTGATCGATTTCCGATACCACCTCGTCTCCATCGTCGCGATCTTCCTCGCGCTGGCGCTGGGGATCATCCTGGGCTCCACGACGCTGTCGCAGTCGGTGACCAAGGGCCTGCAGCGGCAGACCTCGTCGCTGGCCAAGAGCAACGACGAGCTGCGCCGCACACAGGGCCGGCTGGAGGCCCAGCTGGAGGGCGACGAGAGCTTCGCCCGCACGATGGGCCCGCAGCTGGTCGCCGAGCGGCTCAAGGGCCAGTCGCTGGTCTTCGTGGAGACGCCCGGCGCGAGCAACGACAGCATCGAGCAGCTGAGCAACCTGGCCAAGAGCGCGGGGGCCGCGGTCACCGGCCGGGTGACGATCCAGAAGAAGTTCCTGGACGACCCCCAGGTCGGCACCGTCGACGAGCTGGCCGGCCAGCTCAAGCCCGGCGAGATGGCCTTCCCGCAGGGCGCGGGCGCCTACGAGAAGGCGGCGGCCGTACTGGCGAGCGCGTTGGTCACCAAGGACGCCGCCAGCACCGGCCGGGAGGACGCCTCCGCCGCGGCCGTCCTGGCCGGGTTCCGGCAGGCCGGGTATGTGACCACCAGCGGCAAGCCGGGCCAGCACGCCACCCTCGCGGTGATGATCGCGCCGTCGTCGCTGTACGCCTACGAGGGCGGCGACACCGACAACAAGGCGCTGCTGGCGCTGGCCGCGGCCCTGGACGGCGCCGGCCGCGGCGCGGTGCTGGGCGGCCCGTCGACGGCCGTCCAGGAGGGCGGGCTGATCGCGGCGCTGCGCGACTCCGACCTCGACAAGACGGTGTCCTCGCAGGACACCGTGGACACCGCGTCCGGCCAGGTGGTGACCATCCTGGCGTTGCAGAACGAGCTGGGCGGCAAGGCCGGACGGTACGGGACGGGCTCGGGTGTGAACGGGTACCTGCCCTCGCCGGTGCCCGCCGCCGGAGGGAACGGGTGACCCGCATGATCCGACCGACGGTCCGGGTGCTGGCCGGCGCGGCGCTGGGCGCCGTGGCCGCGCAGGCCGCCTACCGCGCGCTGACCGGCCGCCCGCCGGGCCTGAACGGGCTGCCGGGCGAGGAGGTCTGGGGGCGGTCCAACCACCGCGGGGAGCCCGTGACGCTGCTGGAGGGGCCCGCGTTCGTGGCGGGCGCCGCAGCGGCCGGGCTGCTGGCCCCCGGACCGGGCGGACGGGTGCGCGCGGCGGCGCTGCTGGCCGGTGCCGGCTCGGGCGTGCTCGGCGGGTACGACGACCTGGCCGGCTCGGCCGGGTCGCGCGGCTTCAAGGGCCATCTGGGCGCGCTGGCGCGCGGCGAGGTGACCAGCGGCGCGGTGAAGATCCTCGGGATCGGCGCCACCGGGCTGGCCGCCGCGGCGATCGCGGGGTCGCCCGCCCCGTCCCGTGCCGGGCGGGCGTTCGACACGCTGCTGAACGGCGCGATCGTGGCCGGGAGCGCCAACCTGATGAACCTGTTCGACCTGCGCCCCGGGCGTGCGATCAAGGTCGGGCTGATCACCGGGGTGCCGCTGGCGCTGACCCCGTCCGGGTCGGCCGTGGTGGCGGCGCCGCTGGGCGCGGCGGCCGCGCTGCTGCCCGAGGACCTGGCGGAGCGGGCCATGCTCGGCGACACCGGTTCCAACGCGCTCGGCGCGCTGCTGGGCCTGGCCGCCACCCGCCTGGGGCGCGGCCCCCGGCTGGCGGTGCTGGCCGGGGTGGCGGGCCTGAACGCCGCGAGCGAGTTCGTCAGCTTCACCAAGGTGATCCGGGAGACGCCCGCGCTGAACCGGATCGACATGCTGGGACGCCGTCCCCCGGCGGTGCCCGTGCCTTCGCCGGTGCCGCCGCAGCCGGGCCCGGCCGCCGCCGAGACCGGCGCTGGTGGCACGACGGCGGCTGCCGGCGGTGAGACTGGTTCCGGTGGCGACGCCGGCTCCGGTGACGCGGCCGGGGACGCGTCCGCCGGGGGAGCGACGGCCGGGGAGACGGGAGCCGGGAGCGGAGCCGTCACCGACCCCGCCCCCTGAGTCCCGGCCCTCCCGACCTCCGCGGCACCGGGCGCGGGACGTCCCCGCCCGGGCCCGCCCGCCGCCCCGGTCTCCGATCGGGCGGACGGCGACCCGGACCGCCCCGCCCCCGACCGACCCGCCCCCGACCGACCCGCCCCCGACCGCTCCGAAGACTCCGCCCCGACCGACCCGACCCGCCCCTGCAGCATCCGGCCGGACCACCGTCCGGCCCCCGCCTCCCGACCGCCGAACGAACGCCAGTGGTGAACCCCAGACCCGTGACCCTGACCTACCCGCCGCCGTCCCCCCGGGGGCGTGCGTGACGCCGCGGATGCTCCGGCTGACCGGCGGGCTCGCCGGGGCCGCCGTGGTCATCGGAGTGATCACGGTGCTGTCCCGGCTGGCGGGGTTCGGGCGCACCTACGCCTTCTCCCAGACCGTCACCACCTCCTGCCTCAGCCAGGCCTACTTCACCTCCACCCAGCTGCCCAACATCGTGTACGAGATCGTGGCGGGCGGGGCGCTGGCCGGCATGGTCGTCCCGGTGCTGGCCGGTCCCGCCGAGCGCGGCGACCGCGAGCAGGTGCGCCGGATCGCCTCGGCGCTGCTGACCTGGATCGTGCTGCTGATGGTGCCGCTGTCGGCGCTGCTGGCGCTGCTCTCGCGGCCGATCATAGAACTGCTGGTGGGCCGCGACCTGCAGGGCTGCTCGCGGTCGGGGATCGTGTCGGTCGGCACCGACATGATGGCGATCATGGCGCCGCAGATGGTGATGTACGGGGTCGCGGTGGTGCTGTACGGGCTGCTGCAGTCGCACCGCCGGTTCGTCGCGCCGGCGCTGGCTCCGCTGATGTCGAGCCTGGTGGTGATCGGCGCCTACCTGGCGTACGCGCCGCTGGGCCGCGGGTTCGAGAACGACCTGGCGCGGCTGCCGCTGCCCGCGGAGCTGACGCTGGCGATCGGCACGGCCCTCGGCGGCGTGGCGATGGCGGCGACCGCGGGCGTCGCCGCGTGGCGGCTGCGCCTGGGCCTGCGCCCCACGCTGCGCTTCCCCGACGGGGTCGCCGGGAAGGTGCGGCGGCTGGCGGTCGCGGGCCTGGCGACCGTGGTGGCGCAGCAGCTGTCGGCGCTGCTGGTGGTCCGGCTGAGCTACGAGGGCACCGGCGGAGCCCTGGCCAACTACCAGTACGCGTGGGCGCTCTACCTCCTGCCGTGGGCGATCCTGGCGGTTCCCATCGCGACCAGCGCGTTCCCGATGCTGTCGGCGCGGGCGGACGACGCGGCCGAGTTCGACCGGGTCACCGCCTCCACCACCCGCGCCGTGATCCTGGTCTCGTGCGCGGGCGCGGCCGTGCTGGCCGCGGTGGCCGTCCCGGCGGCGGTGGTCTTCAACCCCGGCCAGCCCGCGCAGCAGGACGTGCTGGCCCGCGCCGTGCTCGCCTTCGCCCCGGGCCTGCTCGGGTACGGCCTGGTCGCCCACCTGGGCAGGGTGCTCTTCGCCTGCCATCGCGGCAGGATGGGGGCGGTCGCCATCGTCACGGGCTGGCTGGTGGTCATGATCGCCGATGTGCTGCTGGTGCTGACCGCCGGCCGGGACTGGGTGGTGGCGGCGCTGGGCCTGGGCAACGCCGCCGGGATGACGGTGGCGGGGGCGTTGCTGATCGCCACACTGGTACGTGCCCGGGGGAGGGCGGCGGTACGCGGCGTACCGCGCGCGCTCGCCGCCGGGATCGCCGGGGGCGCCGCCGGAGGGGCCGCGGGTGCCGCGGTGGCGGGCGCGCTCGGCACGGGAGGCCGGATGCTCGACATCGGTGTCGCGGCACTGGCAGCCCTGGTCGCCGCGGCGGTGTTCGCGGCGTTCGCGTTCGTGATCGACGGCCGGGATCTGCGGGCCGTCCTGAGCCGGAAGGTCGCGCGTCATGACTGATGGATCGGTTGCCGGGCCGGAAGCGGCGGAGCGGCGAGGGGAGGCCGGGGCCGTGGCGGAGGTGGCCGCGCTGGACGGGCTGCGGGTGGCGCTCGTGCTGGGCACCAGCGCGGGCGGCGTCGGACGGCACGTGCGGTCGGTGGCGTCCGGGCTGGCCGCGCGGGGCGCCCGCGTGGTGGTCTGCGGGCCCGCCGACACCGAGCGGACGTTCAGGTTCGAGCGGGACGGGGTGCGGTTCGCCCCGGTCGAGCTCGCCGACCGGCCGCGGCCGGTCAGCGACGCCAAGGCGGTCGCGCGGCTGCGGACCCTCCTGCGCGGCGCCGACGTGGTGCACGCGCACGGGCTGCGGGCGGGCGGGCTGGCCGCCGCGGCGTGCGCCCGGGTCTCGCCCGGCCCGCTGCGGGTCGCCCGCGGCGGCGGCCCGCCGCTGGTCGTCACGCTGCACAACGCGGTGATCGCTGGCGGGCGGACGGCCGTGGCCTACGGGGCGCTGGAGCGCGTGGTGGCGCTGGCCGCCGACGAGGTCCTGGGCGTCTCGCCCGACCTGGAGGACCGGATGCGCGCGTTGGGGGCCCGTTCGGTCGCGCACGCGCTGGTGCCCGCGCCGGTGCCGCGCTCCCAGCCGAGCGCGGCGGAGCGCGCCGATCTGCGGGCCGAGCTGGGCGTGGGCGAGCGGCCGCTGATCCTGACCGTGGGCCGGCTGGCCGACCAGAAGGGCCTGCCGACGCTGCTGGACGCGGCGAAGGGCTGGGCCCGGCGGACCCCTCCGCCACTGGTCGCGATCGTCGGCAACGGCCCGCTGGAGGGGGAGCTGCGGGCGCGGATCGAGCGCGAGGACCTGCCGGTGCGGCTGCTGGGCGGGCGCGGGGACGTGCCGGGGCTGCTGACGGCGGCCGACGTCACCGTGGTCCCGAGCGTGTGGGAGGGGCAGCCGCTGATCGTCCAGGAGATCCTGCGCACGGGCCGCCCGCTGGTGGCCACCCGGGTCGGCGGGATCCCGCAGATGGTGGGCGCGGTGCGCACCGGCGCCGGCCCGGCCGGCGGCGAGGGGCCGGTGCGGGGCCCCGAGAGCGAGGCCGCGCTGCTGGTTCCGCCGCGCGACCCGGAGGCGCTGGAGCGGGCGGTGAGCCGCGTGCTGGACGATCCCGCACTGGCGGTGCGGCTCGGCGCGGCCGCGGCGCGGCAGGCGACCTCGCTGCCGAGCGAGTCGGACGCGGTGGACCAGCTCGCGGGCATCTACCTCAGGCTCGCCCCGTCCGGCGGGCGTTGAGGTTGGGAGTCGTCGGGCCTTAGACGGCGGGGGTCGCGTTCCGGTTCGGATTCTCCTCAAAAAAACCTGAGAATCTTGGAACGCGGCCGCTGCGCCCCGCGTTTCAGGAGGTAGTGGAGGGGAGTATCCCTGCGCGGTGGTCTCGTCAGCACGGCCGGTCCGTACCGGCCCGGGATCATCGGCCCGCACCGTTCCTCAGGGCGGGAGAGACCTCCGGCGTTTGAGCATGCCGCCGGAGGTGTTTGTTTTGAACGTTTCGCCGTGGGTGTGGGGCCTGACCCTGTTCGGGATCCTCGCCATCATCACCATTGACCTGCTGGTCATCCACCGGGGTGACACCCGGGAGTTCACCACCCGCCGGGCCGCGTTCTGGTCCTGTGTCTACATCGGTCTCGCGGTGGTGTTCGGCCTGGGGGTGTGGGCCTTCTCCGGGGGGCAGTACGCCGCCGAGTACTTCGGGGGCTTCGTCACCGAGAAGAGCCTGAGCGTCGACAACCTCTTCGTCTTCATGGTGATCCTGGCGCGGTTCGCGGTGCCCAAGCACTCCCAGCACACCGTGCTGATGGCCGGGATCGTGATCGCGCTGCTGCTGCGCGGCGTGTTCATCGCCGCGGGCGCCGCCGCCCTGCACGCCTTCACCTGGGTGTTCATCATCTTCGGCGTCATCCTGCTGTGGACCGCGATCGGGCTGGTGCGCGGCGGCGACGAGGACGAGGTCAAGGAGAACTTCCTGCTGCGCTGGGTGAAGCGGACGCTGCCCACCAGCGACGAGTACGAGGGCAACAAGGTCATCACCCGGCGGGACGGCCGCCGGATGGTCACCCCGCTGTTCGTGGTCATCATCGCGATCGGCTCCACCGACGTGATGTTCGCGCTGGACTCCATCCCGGCGATCTTCGGTCTGACCACCGAGCCCTACCTGGTGTTCACCGCCAACGCGTTCGCCCTGATGGGCCTGGTGCAGCTGTACTTCCTGCTGGGCGGGCTGACCGACAAGCTGGTCTACCTCGGGCACGGGCTGGCGTTCATCTTGGGCTTCATCGGCGTGAAGCTGGTCCTGCACGCGCTGCACGAGTACGGCGTGTCCTGGGCGCCCGACATCCCGATCTGGCTGTCGCTGGCGGTCATCGCCGGCACGCTGGTGGCCACCACCGTCGCGAGCCTGGCCGCGAACCGCCGCGGCACCGGCCGCGCCGCCGCCGGGAAGGCCGAGACCGGGAAGGCCGCCGAGCAGGCGCCGGCGGAGACCGGCGCCGCCCGCGCGGGCGGCGGCGACGAGGACGACCCGCGCCCGCTGGAGTCGCGCGAGATCTGACGAGAACGACCGATGGCGACGGCTCGCGCGGGCTCCCCGCGCGAGCCGTCGCCATGTGGACCGCACCCCGGGCGCGCGTCGGCGCCGATGTGGGATGACACAGAAGTGCGACACGCGTTGCCTGAGACGTAACTCACGGCCGCACGGGACTCGAATCCTGTTCTAGAATCGGTGCGTCAATGGGGCTGAGAGAAGGTGACGCATGGCCATCGGGCTGACCGAAGAGCACGAGGCACTCGCCGAGTCGGTGCGCGGCTTCGCCGAGCGCAACATCACGGCGACGGTCGTACGATCCGCGCTGGACGCGGACGAGGAGACCCGTCCGGGGTTCTGGTCGGCCCTGGCCGAGCAGGGGCTGCTCGGCCTGCACCTCGAGGAGGAGCACGGCGGGCAGGGCTTCGGCCTGCTGGAGCTGGCGGTCGTGATCGAGGAGCTGGGGCGGGCCGCGGCGCCCGGCCCGTTCCTGCCGACCGTGCTGGCCAGCGCCGCGGTGAACGCCTCCAGCAATGCCAAGGCCCGCGCCGCGCTGCTGCCCGGCCTGGCCGACGGCTCCCGCACCGGCGCGCTGGCGCTGGCCGGTGAGCTGACCGGGCGGCGGGACGGCGACGCCCTGGTGGTGTCGGGCAGCGCAGCCCTGGTGCTGGGCGGCGCGCTGGCCGACGTGCTGGTGCTGCCGGTCGCCGTCGACGGCGGCGGCCGCGAGTGGGTGGCGGTCGACGCCGCCGAGGCGACCGTGACCCCCGTCCGGAGCCTGGACCGGGTCCGCCGGGTCGCCGCCGTGGAGCTGGCGGACGCCTCGGTGGCCGCGGACCGCGTCCTGGACGGCCTCACCGACGGCGCCGTGCGCGACCTGGCGGTCACGCTGCTGGGCGCCGAGGCGGCCGGCGTGGCGGGCTGGTGCGTCACCACCGCCGCCGAGTACGCCAAGGTCCGCGAGCAGTTCGGCCGCCCGATCGGGCAGTTCCAGGGCGTCAAGCACAAGGCCGCCCGGATGCTGATCGCGCTGGAGCAGGCCCGCGCCGCCGTCTGGGACGCCGCCCGCGCCCTGGACGACCGCGCGGAGGACGCCGCGTTCGCCGCCGCCGTCGCCGGCGTGGTCGCGCTGGACGGCGCGGCGCAGACCGCCCGCGACGCCGTCCAGATCCTCGGCGGCATCGGCTTCACGTGGGAGCACGACGCGCACGTCTACCTGCGCCGCGTGCTGACGCTGCGGGCGCTGACCGGACCGTCCAAGGCCCACGCGGCCGAGGTCGCCCGCCGCGCGCTGGCGGGCGGGCGCCGCGCGGTCGAGCTGGAGCTGGACGACGACACCCAGCCGCTGCGCGAGCGCCTCCGGGCCGAGATCGCCGAGCTGGCGAAGATCGGCGACAAGGGCGAGCTCAAGCGCACCATGGGCGACCGGGGCTGGACCGTGCCGCACCTGCCCGAGCCCTGGGGGCGCGGCGCCTCGCCGGTCGAGCAGGTGCTGATCCAGCAGGAGCTCAAGGCCGCCAAGGTCAAGCCGCCGAACCTGGTGATCGGCGCGTGGCTGGTGCCCTCGCTGGTCGCCTACGCCAGCGAGGAGCAGAAGGAGCGCTTCCTGCGCCCGACGCTGCGCGGCGAGATGGTGTGGTGCCAGCTGTTCAGCGAGCCCGGCGCCGGCTCCGACCTGGCCTCGCTGTCGATGCGGGCCGAGCGGGTCGAGGGCGGCTGGAAGCTCACCGGCCAGAAGATCTGGACGTCGGTGGCGCAGTTCGCGCAGTGGGGCTTCTGCCTGGCGCGCACGAACCCGGACGCGCCCAAGCACGACGGCATCACCTACTTCCTGGTCGACATGAAGGCCGCGGGCGTGGACGTGCGCCCGCTGCGCGAGATGACCGGCGAGTCCCTGTTCAACGAGGTGTTCCTGGACGGCGTCTTCGTCTCCGACGACTGCGTGGTCGGCGAGGTCGACAAGGGCTGGCAGGTCGCCCGCAACACCCTGAGCAACGAGCGGGTGTCGCTGTCGACCGGCGGCGGGCTGGGCATGGGCGTGCCCGAGCTGCTGGCGTTCTTCGAGGGCGCCGAGCTGGACCCGATCGCCGAGGCCGAGGTGGGCCGGCTGGTCGCCCAGGGCCACGCGATCGACCTGCTGAGCCTGCGCACCACGCTCAAGCAGCTGAACGGGGTGGAGCCCGGCGCCGAGGCCAGCGTCCGCAAGCTGCTGGGCGTGCAGTTCAACCAGGACGTGGCCGACTACTGCTGGGCCTCGCAGGGCGCCGGCGCGGTCGTCGAGGTGCCGGACGAGCGCAGCGCGAGCGTGGCGCGGCACATGCTGTTCTCCCGGGCGATGACGATCTACGGCGGCACCACCGAGGTGCAGCTCAACATCATCGGTGAGCGGCTGCTCGGTCTGCCCCGCGACCCCGAGCCCGGCAAGTGACCTGAGCGCCGGCCGCGGCGGGCGGGCGCGCCCCGCCCGCCGCGGCTCAGCGCGGACGGCGGCCGTAGATGAGGTTGACCAGGACGATGGCGACCCAGACGATCACCAGGCCCGGCATGCCGGCGTTGACGACACCGATCGCGCTCAGCGGGATGGCCGCGGCCAGGGACACGATGGCCAGGGCGAGATCGGAGCCGTGCCCGTGCCCGGTCCCCGGCCCGGGGGCGGGGGCGGGGGCGCGGCGGCCCCGGTGGGCGGGGGCGGCCGTCCGCGCCGCGAGCGTCTCCTCGATGCGGTCGACGAGCGTCTCGACGAAGGCGTCGTCATAGTCGGGGCCCAGCTCCCGCCGGGCCGCCAGCGCCGCGGCCAGGTCGTCGCGCGGCAGGCGTGGAGTCGTCATCCTCCGGTTATAGGCGGAGGGGCGCGGCGGGCGCGTCACCCCTGGGGACGAATCCCGCCGTCCCCCCGTGGGGCCACGCCGGCCGGAGGCTACCGGCCGGTTAAAATGCCGACTTCGTCCACGAACCTCCCGGAGGTCCACGTGAGAGCACGGGTCCGCCCGACCGCCGTTCCCGCCCTTGCCGCCCACCCCCGTCCAGCGAGCGCGCGGCGCCGCCGGGGCGCGCTCGGCGGCGGCGCGCTGGCGTCCGCCCTCGTGGTGTCGGCGCTGTCGGGGTGCGGCGGCGACGACAAGGAGCCCGCCACCGGGGCGGCCACGTCCTCGCCCCCGCCGGTCTCGGTGCCCTCCGCGCCCGCCGGCGTCCCGCCCGGCGCGGGGCAGTCGGCGCTGCCGGCCGTGCCGAAGGTGAAGGCGGCCGACGTCAGGCCGCTGGTCGGGCGGTGGGTGAGCCCGGCCGGGGACTTCTTCCAGTTCAAGGCGGACGGCAGCGGCTCGTGGACGCAGGGCGGCCATTCCCTCTGGAACGGCCAGGTCATCCCCGAGGGCAAGGGCAAGTACCGCTTCTCCTGGCAGGGCGGCGACCCGAAGTCCGCCTCGTACTGGGGCGCCACGCTCACCGGCGGCAAACTCCTGTTCGCCGGCAACAACCAGACCTACACGAAGGCCAAGGGATGATCTCGGACAGCAGGGTGCAGAACGGCGCGCACGGCAGGGTGCGCGGATGACCGTCGAGGTGGACGGCCGGGGGGAGGAGTCGGCGGTGTTCGCCTCGCCCGCCGATGTCGGCCGGCGGCTCGCCGAGGTCGACTACCTGGCGGACGAGGAGATCGCGACCACCGTCTTCCTCGCCCAGGCGCTCGGCAAGCCGCTCCTGGTGGAGGGGCCCGCCGGGGTCGGCAAGACCGAGCTGGCCAAGGCGGTCGCCGCCGCCACCGGTTCGGAACTGATCAGGTTGCAGTGCTACGAGGGCCTGGACGAGGCGCGGGCGCTGTACGAGTTCAACTACAAGAAGCAGCTGCTGGCCATCCAGGCCACGCAGGACGACCGCGGCTGGCAGCAGACCCACGACGACATCTTCTCCGAGGAGTTCCTGCTGGAGCGGCCGCTGCTGGCGGCGATCCGGCGGACCGGGCCCACCGTCCTGCTCATCGACGAGGCCGACAAGGCCGACGTCGAGGTCGAGGGCATGCTGCTGGAGGTGCTGTCGGACTTCCAGGTGACGATCCCCGAGCTGGGCACGGTCGCCGCCGTCCGCCGCCCGTTCGTGCTCATCACCTCGAACGCGGCGCGGGAGCTGTCGGAGGCGCTCAAGCGCCGCTGCCTCTACCTGCACCTGGACTACCCCGAGCCCGAGCGGGAGCGCGAGATCGTGCTGGCGCAGGTCCCGGGGATCGAGGCGGCGCTGGCCGAGCAGCTGGTCCGCACGGTCGGGACGCTGCGCGAGCTGGAGGTCAAGAAGGCGCCGTCGATCGCCGAGACCGTCGACTGGGCCCGCACGCTGCTGGCGCTCGGCCTGGACGAGCTCGACGAGGCGGCGGTGGCGCGCACCCTGGGCGTGGTGCTCAAGCACGTCTCCGACCAGGAGCGCGCCGTCAAGGAACTCGGCCTCCAGGGTTGATCGTGGACGAGGCGGACGGCGGCACCGGCGGGACGCGGCGGTCCCTGGTCGACCGGCACACCGGTTTCGTGGCGGCGCTGCGCGAGGCGGGGATGCCGGTGTCGGTCGCCGAGGGGCTGGACGCGGTGCGCGCCATGCAGGTGATCGACCTGGTCGACCGGGAGGCGCTGCGCGCCGCGTACGCGGCGACGCTGATCAAGCGGCCCGCGCACCGGCCCACCTTCGACACCCTCTTCGACCTGTGGTTCCCGCCGGCGCTGGGGGACGGCGCCGCGCACGCGGCCGACCCGCGGGCCGCCCGGACCCGCGAG